>NZ_CP069354.1:4857500-5422403 GCF_016864375.1 Microvirga sp. VF16
ACACCAGACAGAGATCATGAGCCACCCTCCTTCCGATGACAGCCATGCCAGAGGTTCCCGAAAGGCGGCCTCGCATCTGTCGTCCGGCATCGATCTCGGACACGAGCCGCCGCTCAACACCAATGGCGGTGCGGCCCCGGAGGTCGACAAATGGGAGGTGAACCTGCGCTGGCTCGGCGCCAGCGTCTTGACCGGCGTCACGGGCGCGGCCCTGATCGGCGCTTCCATCTATATCGCCCTTGAAGGCGCGACGACATCTGCCCTCCCCCCGGAGCGGGCGGCTCTCAATGGCAGGGCTCCTTCAGGAACCGACGAGGAGCGCAGTTCGAACGTGGCCCGCAAGGCCGACCGGCTCAACATGACGGAGCACACGTCCTCCGCGCGCCAGAGTTTCAAGGCGCCGATGACGATCCGCAGCGGCGAGCGCGAGGCCATCAAGGTTCGCAATTTCGTGCGCGTCGCCACGAACCTCTCCCTGACCGCCGGCACCTATGCGGCCGATATTCCGCCCTTCAACCCCCTGCGCCTGTTCGCCGAGGGAATGGACGAGCAGCGGGTCGAGCCGACGCCGGAGATCGCCGATGCGGACGTGTCCGTCCTCCGGCGCGACCTTGCCATGGTGGCCATCGCGGCGACCGCTCCCTCCCTGACGGATAGTGATGTGGTCGCGATCCTGGAGGAGGAGCGGCGGGTCTTCAACGAGGCGGGGCGCCGAACCTCCGTGCCGATCCCGGCCCAGCAGATGCTGTCGCGGACCCTGCGGCAGCCGGAAGGGTTGGGTGATGCTCTGGGCTATGCCCGCGTCGTCGATGCGCCCTTCAGCACGATCGAGGTTCGAGTCGTGCCCGAGAACGTGACCGATCTTCCCAAGGTCGAGCAGAAGGCCATGGCGCCCCTCGTCGAAGAGCGCGATGTCGTTCTCAAAAAGGGGGAAACCCTTGAGACGACCTTACGCAGCTATGGGGGCACGCCCGAGCAGATCGCCGCGATCACATCGGCTTTGGCCGCCCGCATCAAGGTCGAGGGCCTGACCGAAGGCCAGAGGCTCCGCATTCTCATAGCCCCCGGCCCCCGCCTCGGAGATCCTCGGCAGATTGTGCGTGTAATCACGTTCGGAGAGCGGGGTATCGAAGGTATAGCAGCCACAAACGACCGCGGCGTCTTCGTGTCCGTCACGCCGCCCGCCGATGAGACGAACCGGCAGGTGGCCGAAACCTCTGAAGAGGAGGAAGACGACGGCCGTGGCGGTGTGAGGCTCTATGAGAGCCTCTACGAGACGGCCCTCAAGAACGAGCTGCCCCGCCAGACCGTGTTCGAGCTGGTGCGCATCTTCGGCTACGATGTAGACTTCCAGCGCCGCGTCAGCCAAGGCGATTCCTTCGAGATCTTCTATGGCTCGGATGACGAGAATGGTGCGCCGGAGGTTCTCTATGCCTCACTGACGGTGGGCGGAGAGGCGCGGCGCGTCTACCGCTACCAGGGCGAGGATGGCGCGGTCGATTTCTTCGATGAATCGGGCCGTTCCCTCAAGAAATTCCTGATCCGCAAGCCCATCGCCGACGGCATCCTGCGCTCGGGCTTCGGCTCGCGCTTCCACCCGATCCTGGGCTATTCACGGCCCCATACCGGCGTCGATTGGGCCAACAGGGTCGGCACCCCCATCATCGCCGCCGGCAATGGCACGGTGATCAAGGCCGAGTGGGATTCCGGCTATGGCCGCAGAGTCGAACTTCAGCATACGAACGGCTATGTGACGGCCTATTCCCACATGTCCAGCTTTGCCAAGGGCATCGGCCCCGGCAAACGAATCCAGCAGGGCCAGGTCATCGGCTATGTGGGCAATTCCGGCCTCTCGACCGGACCTCACCTCCATTACGAGGTGATCATCAATGGCAGCTTCGTCGATCCTCTCAAGATCCGCCTGCCGCGCGGAAAAGAGCTCGAGGGCCGCGGATTGGTCGATTTCAAGCGCCAGCGCGAGCAGGTCGACGAGCTGATGTCTCACAGCGTCGCCTCCGCTGCTCTCTCCCAGCGCGCGGAGTTGCGATAGAGCATATGCTTGAGCTTTTCGCGATTGTGCTGCCGGTCTTCGGCTTGATCGGCATCGGCTATGTCGCGCGCCAGACGGGCCTCATTTCCGAGAGAGCCGGAGAGGGTCTGTCCGAATTCGTCTTCACCCTGTCTCTGCCCTGCCTGATCTTCCGCACCCTGGTGCGCGCCGAGATCCCGGACGTCCAGCCCTGGGGCTACTGGATCTCCTACTTTATCGGCGTGGCCGTGGTCTGGCTTCTAGCCATGGTGATCGGCCGGCGCTTCTTCGGAATCAAGGGCATTTCCGGTGTCGTCGCCGGCTTCTCGGCGGGTCAGGCGAACACGGTCTTCGTCGGCGTCCCGATGATCCTCAAGGCCTACGGGAACGAGGGGGCCGTCCCGCTCTTTCTTCTGATCGCGGTCCATCTTCCCATCACGATGACCCTCGCGACGATCCTGGCCGAAGGGCGCCAGGCCTCGCCGCTCGTCGTCCTGCGCCGTCTCTTCACCCATCCCATCGTCGTCGGAATCCTGGCCGGATCCGCCTGCCGCCCGATCGCATCTTACGTGCCAACCCCGGCTTGGCAGGTGATGGACCTGCTGGCGAGCGCTGCCGTGCCCTGTGCTCTCATCTCCATGGGCATTGCTCTGCGCCGCTACGGCCTGCAGATGGGCTGGAAGCTGCCGACTGTGATCTCGTTCCTCAAGCTCGTACTGCATCCCCTGATCGTGCTGCTGTTGGCGACCCATGTCTTCGATATGCCGCCGGTCTGGGCCGGAGTCGCGGTGCTCTTCGCCTCCTGCCCGTCGGGCATCAACGCCTATCTCTTCGCCGAGCGCTATGGGGAGGGCGTGGCTCTCGCCTCCAGCGCCATCACCCTGTCGACCTTCCTCGCCTTGGGCACGACCCTGGTCTGGCTCTACGTGCTGGGCGTCGGCTGAGGCCCAAACCCGAGCCTCCGCCAAATCGCCTGAGGCGTCGCACCCTCCGCGCGCAACTCGGTCAGGGATCGTGACTGACGGCTCTTCGCCAGCTTGTCGCCCGCCGGATCGAGCACGAGCCCATGGTGGTGATAGCGAGGTGTCGGCAGGTCCAGCAGGGCCTGGAGCAACACGTGAAGATCGGTCGCAGCTTCGAGATCCTGGCCGCGGACCACATGGGTGACACCCTGGAGGGCATCGTCCACCACAACGGAGAGGTGATAGCTGGTCGGCGTTTCCTTGCGCACGATCACCGCATCACCCCAGCGCCAGGGATCCGCATTGACGGCTTCCTCTCGGCCTTCGCGGTCGAACCGCCGGAAACGATAGGGCCCCGGCGCAAGCTTTTTCAGAGCCACCATGTCGAGACGCCAGGCATACGGCTCGCCAGCAACGATCCGGTGACTAGCTTCCTCATTGGGCATGGTCCGGCAGATGCCGGGATAGAGCGGTGCGCCGTCGGGATCGCGGGGCCATTCCTGACCGCTCTCCGTCTCCCGGCAGGCAATGGCCTCTGCGATGTCCTTGCGTGTGCAGAAACATGGATAAACCACTCCCCTCCCCTTCAGTCTCAGGAAGGCGGCGTGATAATCCGCGAAGTGTTCCGATTGCCGCCGCACCGGTACTTCCCAGTGCAGGCCGAGCCAGGCGAGGTCGTCATAGATGGCGGTCTCGAATTCCGGCCGGCACCGTGTGGTATCGATGTCCTCGATACGCAGGAGGAAGCGCCCCTGGAGGCGGAGCGCGAAATCGGCGTTGAGCAGGGCAGAATAGGCATGGCCCAGATGGAGCCGCCCATTGGGGCTGGGAGCGAATCGAAAAACCGGCTTCATCACGGGAGCCTGCGAGACAAAAGGAACGTGAAGGAATGGCCACCCTCCTCGAAACGGATGCGGTTCTCAAGAGGGGCCTGAGCGAGTTGGCGCTGGCCGATCCCGTGATGGCGAACTTGGTCGCGAGCGGGGTCACGCCGCAGCTGCGCAGGCGCCCCCCGGGCTTCGAGGGCCTGGCCTGGATCGTCATCGGCCAGCAGGTTTCCACCGCCAGCGCGACCGCCATCTGGAACCGCCTGCGGCAGATCCTCGAACCTCCGACGCCGGATGTCCTTCTCCGGCTCTCCGACGAGGACCTTCGGTTGGCCGGGCTTTCCGCCGGGAAGGTCAGGACCCTGCGGGCCGTGGCGACGGAGATCGTCGAAGGCAGGCTTCCCCTCGACGAACTGCGGAATCATGGCGCCGAAGAGGCCCACGATCTCCTCACACGGGTAAAGGGGATTGGTCCCTGGACGGCCGACGTCTACCTGCTGTTCTGCCTCGGCCATCCGGATGCCTTTCCGAGTGGTGACCTAGCCGTACAGGAGGCGGCCCGCCTTGCCTATGGGCTGGAGCAGCGACCGGACGCCAAGGCCTTGAATGCTCTGGCTGAGAACTGGCGCCCCTGGCGAGGCGTGGCCGCCAAGATGCTCTGGGCCTATTACCGTGTGATCAAATCGCGGGAGGGCGCACCTGTATGACGGCTTCCATCGATAGCCCGCGCCTTGCTCCGAAATCCGGGACGGCCAAGCAGCTCGTCGTTCTTCTTCACGGCCTGGGAGCGGACGGGAACGATCTGATCGAGCTTGGCGAGCAATGGCGTGACTGGCTGCCGGATGCCACCTTCGTGGCACCTCATGCGCCCGATCCCTGCAGCAATGTGCCCATGGGGCGCGAATGGTTTCCGCTCTCCCTGACCGATCCGCGCGAATTCTGGCGCGGCGTGACCTATGCAGCCCCTCAACTCGACGCCTTTCTGGATCGGGAACTTACCCGGCATTCCCTACCGGCATCGAAGCTTGCTCTCGTCGGCTTCAGCCAGGGCGCCATGATGGCATTCCATGTCGGCCTGCGCCGGCAGACCGCCCCGGCGGCCATCGTCGGCTATTCGGGCCTGCTGGTGCTGGAGGACGGGCAGGGGCCGGAGAGCCTTAAGGAGACACGATCGAAGCCCCCGATCCTCTTGGTCCATGGGGACCGGGACGACGTGGTCCCGGTCGAGATGTTCTTCTTTCGAAAAAAGGCTTTGAGCGCGGCTGAGATCCCCTTCCAATGGCACCTCTCGATCGGCCTCGGCCATGGGATCGACGAAGAGGGCCTCAGGCAGGGAGGCCTGTTTCTGGCTCAGGCCTTCGGTCTCCCCTGCCGCGGCGCCATCTAGGCCCGTGCGGCCGCCAGGGCAGCGTGAGCTCCGGCTCTGAGCATCGAGATGTCGCTGCCGATGGAAACCATGTGGAAGCCCGTCCGGACGAGTTCAGAAGCCCGTGCTCCTGACACCGCATAGATGGCCGCGACCTTGCCCGCGGCCTTCGCCCGGGCGAGCGCATGATCCAGAGCCTTCTCAACCTCGGCGCCGGTGGGATTGAGGCCTTTTCCGCCCGAGAGGGCGATCGAAAGATCCGAGGGACCGATGAAGATTCCATCGATCCCCGGCACGGCCAGGATGTCGTCGATGATGGCGAGAGCCTCGCGGGTCTCCACCATGGCGAAGGAGACCGTCAGCTTGTTGGCCTGCTGCAGATACTCGTCCGGCCCCATCCCGGAAAGAGAAAGCGCCCCATAGGCACCCCAGCTGCGCTCGCCGACGGGCGGGAACTTCATGAACCCGGCGAAGCGCCTGGCGTCCTCGATGGTATTGATCATGGGAGCGATCACGCCCGAGACGCCGGCATCGAGGAAGCGCGAGGCGGAAGCGAAATCCCCCACGGGAATACGAACCAGGGCCGGCTTTCCCGCGGCGGCGACCAACGGCACCGCCTGCAGCGCGGCGGCATAGTCGATCGAGCCGTGCTGCATGTCCAGCACGACGGCATCGAATGCCTCACGGGCCAGGATCCCTGGCACGGTGGGATCCGGCATGCCGCACCAGGCTGTCAGCAGAGGAGAACCGGCTTTCAGCCGCTCGGGAAAGGATGGATGGGTCGGCATGATGCCCTTTCGGCAGGCTTTCTGAATTTACCCTGGAGGTGTGCGGCCGCTGAAGGCGGGCCGTTAACGGCCCGCTTTAACTTCCTCGATCGCGCGCTCGGTCAACTGGACGAGCTTGGCGGTCAGCTCGGTCTCGCCTGCCGATTGGCCGGCGGCCTCGAGGTCCTTGCTGACCTTGCGGAGAACGTCGGCATCACCCGCTTCTTCGAAATCAGCCAGAACGACGCTCTTGGCATAGCTCTCCGCGTCCTCCCCGGTCTTGCCCAGACGCTCGGCAACCCAGAGCCCGAACAGCTTGTTGCGACGGGCCGTCGCCTTGAAGCGCAGATCCTCATCATGGGCGAACTGCTTCTCGAAGGCATTCCTGCGGTCGTCGAAAGCGGTCATCTGATCTTTCTCCTTAAGCTTGGTTCTTCATGCGATATAAGGGCGCACTCGCGCCGCCGCTAGACACTCCCCATCTTTGAATCGGTGCTTTCACTAGGCCGCAGGCCTGCAGCCCTCTACCCGCGTTGTGCTTGCCCGAGGGATCGGATAGGTTGCCCCTTCAAGCGGAGCGCCGGTGAAAAGCCGCGCTTAACGCCAGCCGCGGATCTAAAAAATGAACATCCCCAGGAGCCACGGCAAATGGATTTTCTCAAACCACGGTACACGCCTATGAATCGTCGCCGTCGCATCTATGAGGGCAAGGCGAAGGTCCTCTATGAGGGCCCGGAACCCGGTACGCTCATCCAGCACTTCAAGGACGACGCGACCGCCTTCAATGCCAAGAAGCATGAAGTGATTGACGGCAAGGGCGTGCTCAACAATCGGATCTCCGAATACCTCTTCCAGCATCTGAACGAGATCGGCATCCCGACCCACTTCATCCGCCGCCTGAACATGCGCGAGCAGCTGATTCGCGAGGTGGAGATCATTCCGCTCGAGGTGGTGGTACGGAACGTGGCGGCGGGGTCCCTCGCCACCCGTCTGGGCATCGAGGAAGGCACGCAACTGCCCCGCTCGATCATCGAATTCTATTACAAGAATGATGCCCTGAACGACCCGATGGTGTCGGAGGAGCACATCACCGCCTTCGGCTGGGCCTCGCCCCAGGAGATCGACGACATCATGGCGCTCGCCATCCGGGTCAACGACTTCCTCTCCGGCCTCTTCCTCGGCGTCGGCATCCGCCTCGTCGACTTCAAGCTGGAGACGGGCCGTCTCTGGGAGGGTGAGATGATGCGCATCGTTGTCGCCGACGAGATCTCCCCGGATTCCTGCCGTCTCTGGGACATCAAGTCCAAGGACAAGCTCGACAAGGACCGGTTCCGCCGGGATATGGGTGGGCTGGTCGAGGCCTACACCGAGGTTGCCCGCCGCCTTGGCATCCTGTCCGAGAACGAGAATCCGGTCACGGGCGGCCCGCGCCTCGTGCAGTAAGGCCCTGCGCTTTAACGATATGAAAGCCCGGCCCCGTGCCGGGCTTTTCTTTGGAACGGGCGCCTATTCCCCTCCCCTCGGTTTCCTGCATAGATTGGCCCCATGCCCGTCCGCCCGTTGTGTATCAGCTTTCTGATCCTGGCCCTCACCCTGTCCGTTGCCAGCTGCGGCTACATTCCCCGGCAGGTCGCGGGCCTCCCGGCAGACACGTCCTGGGACGCCTTACCCTTACGCAAATGGCTGGCCGAGGACCGGTCCGACCCGGTCGCCCTGTCCTTCTGCGCCCCGCCCGTATGCGGTCCGGGCCTCGCGGTGAGCGTCATTCGTCTGACGGGCAAGGATGCGGAGATCACGGATGCCCTTCTGAAGGATCCGGAGCGCCTCGCTCGCGCCCTGCGCTCGCCCGCGGGCCGCGAGAGGCCGGTGAAGACCCTCATCACGGTCGAGCGCCTACGGGCAGGCCCCTATCCGGGTTTCGCCATCGATCTCGCCCCGGCGGACGGCAGCAAGCGCCCGGCCTATGGCGCCGCCTTCGGCAAGCGCGAAGGAGAAGCACTGACAGTCGTTCTTGCGATCGGTGAAAACGCGGATGTTGTGAAGGACACCGCCCGTCAGGTCACTGCCCGCGAATTGGGCACATAATGCCTGCCGCACGATCTTGCGGTGAACCGGCCTCCACTTCACCGGATCGTGCTCTCAGCGCATCTGCGGAAAAGTGGCCCCGGTTTTCCGCTCAAACAATGCGCTGCCTAAAGGATTGAGCATCGGACCCAAAAGTGCAAAATCACTTTTGGGTCCGATGCTCTGGCCGTTGTCTCTTGCGCTTAATGGCTTTATGGCGTTGGGCACATCTTAACAGCCCGAGGCCCCCATGAAAGCGCGTGTCACCGTGACCCTCAAGAACGGCGTTCTCGACCCCCAAGGCAAGGCCATCGAAGGCGCCCTCAAGTCGCTCGGCGTCGAGGGCATCGACGGTGTGCGCCAAGGCAAGGTTTTCGACATCGAGCTCGGAACCGCCGACAAGGCCAAGGCCGAAGCCGCCCTCAAGGCCGCCTGCGAGAAGCTCCTCGCGAACACCGTCATCGAGAATTACCGCGTCGAGATCGCGTGAGGCTTCCATGAAATCCGCCGTCATCGTCTTCCCCGGCTCCAATCGCGAAGGCGATATGGTGCGGGCTCTCAAGCTGGCCGGCTCCGACGCCCAGAAGGTGTGGCACGCCGAAACCGAACTGCCAAAGGGCACCGACCTCGTGGTCCTGCCCGGAGGCTTCTCCTATGGCGACTATCTGCGCTGCGGTGCGATTGCCGGCCGCGCGACGATCATGGATGCAGTTCGCGCTCATGCGGCGCGGGGCGGCCTCGTGCTCGGCGTCTGCAACGGCTTCCAGATCCTGTGCGAGGCAGGCCTCCTTCCCGGCATCCTGATGCGCAACGCCAACCTGAAATTCATCTGCCATCGCCAGTTCCTGCGGGTCGAGCGCAACGACACCGCGTTCACGCGGAACTACGCCAAGGGCCAGGCCATCGATGTCTGCGTAGCGCATGGCGAGGGCAATTACACGGCCGATGAAGAGACGCTGAAGCGGCTCGAAGGCGAAGGGCTGGTGGCTTTCCGCTATTCCGACGCGCAAGGCCACATTACGCAGGATTCCAACCGCAACGGCTCCATGAACGCGATTGCGGGCATCTATTCCGACAAGCTCAACGTGCTCGGCATGATGCCTCATCCGGAAAACCTGGTCGAGAACCTCGTGGGCGGCACCGATGGGCGCGGCCTGTTTGAGAGCCTCGTGTCGAGTTTTCCGAAAGCAGCCTGATATCCAAAGCGGTACGAGACGCCCCGCAGCCCTCATTCCGAGGGCCTGACGGAAGAATATGGCACGAGTTTCCCCTCCCCCTTGTGGGGAGGGTTAGGGTGGGGGTGTCGGCGCTGAACTGGACCAGCGTGGTGCTCACACCCCCATCTCCAACTCCTCCCCACAAGGGGGAGGAGGGCTGCCGGCGCTTTTCCGGCCAGATACTGAGGACACTTGATTGTCCGTTCTCTCCCAAACGGGAGAGGGTAACAATGCGAGACACCGATGATCCGCAACGACGTCGCCATCACCCCGGAGCTGGTCAAGGAGCACGGGCTGAAACCCGATGAATACGAGCGCTTCGTGAACCTGATCGGCCGCGAGCCGACCATCACCGAGCTCGGCATCGTCTCGGCCATGTGGAACGAGCATTGCTCGTACAAATCCTCCCGCATCCATCTGCGCGGTCTGCCGACCAAGGCGCCCTGGGTGATCCAGGGACCGGGCGAGAATGCAGGCGCGATCGATATCGGCGATGGGCTCGCCTGCATCTTCAAGATGGAAAGCCATAACCATCCGTCCTTCATCGAGCCCTATCAGGGCGCGGCGACAGGCGTTGGCGGAATCCTGCGCGACGTGTTCACCATGGGCGCACGTCCCATCGCGTCGCTGAATTTCCTGCGCTTCGGCGAGCCGGATCATCCCAAAACCCCTCACCTCGTCTCGGGCGTGGTCGCAGGCATCGGCGGCTATGGCAATTCCTTCGGCGTGCCCACCGTCGGCGGCAGCGTCGGCTTCGACAAGCGCTACAACGGCAACATCCTCGTCAACGCCATGGCGGTGGGTCTCGCCCGCACGAATGAGATTTTCTACGCGAAGGCCACCGGGGTCGGGAACCCGATCGTCTATCTCGGCTCCAAGACCGGCCGCGACGGCATCCATGGCGCGACCATGGCCTCAGCCGAGTTCGACGATGCGTCCGAGGAGAAGCGCCCTACCGTGCAGGTCGGCGACCCCTTCGCCGAGAAGCTGCTGCTGGAAGCCTGCCTCGAACTCATGAAGTCGGGCGCGGTGATCGCGATCCAGGACATGGGAGCGGCCGGCCTCACCAGCTCCGCAGTCGAGATGGGCGCGAAGGGCAATCTCGGCATCGAGCTCGACCTCGACAAGGTGCCCTGCCGCGAGGAGGGCATGACGGCCTACGAGATGATGCTGTCCGAGAGCCAGGAGCGCATGCTCATGGTGCTCAAGCCCGGCATGGAGAAGGAGGCCGAGGCCATCTTCCACAAATGGGGCCTGGATTTCGCCGTCATCGGCAAGACCACTGATACCCTGCGCTTCGTGATCAAGCACGGGGGTGAGGTAAAAGCGGATCTGCCGATCAAGGAACTGGGCGACGAAGCTCCTCTCTATGACCGTCCCTGGGTGGAAAGCCCCAGGCAGCCCGTGATCGCACCGGACGGCGTGAAGGCTCCCATGTCCGAAGCCGAGGCGCTCCTGAAGCTCGTCGGCTCGCCGGACCAGAGCTCCAAGCGCTGGGTCTGGGAGCAGTATGATCACCTGATCCTCGGCAACACGGTCCAGACACCGGGCGGCGACGCTGCCATCGTGCGCATCGAGGATGGGCCCAAGGGCCTCGCGCTCACCACCGACGTGACGCCGCGCTATTGCGAGGCCGATCCCTTCGAGGGCGGCAAGCAGGCGGTGGCGGAGGCTTGGCGCAACATCACTGCCGTGGGCGGCCTGCCGCTGGCGATTACCGACAACCTCAACTTCGCCAGCCCCGAGCGGCCTGAATCCATGGGCCAGTTCGTCGGCTGCGTGAAGGGCATCGGTGAGGCCTGCAAGGTGCTCGACTTCCCCGTCGTGTCCGGCAACGTCTCGCTCTACAACGAGACCAACGGCCAGGGCATCCTGCCGACCCCCGCCATCGGCGGCGTCGGCCTGATCGACGACGTAACGGTCAACGCCTCCATCGCCTTCAAGCGCGAGGGCGATGCGATCATCCTCATCGGCGCGACGGAAGGCTGGCTCGGCCAGTCGATCTATCTGCGCGATGTCTGCGGCCGTGAGGAAGGCGCTCCGCCGCCGGTCGATCTGACGCAAGAAAAGCGCAACGGCGATTTCGTGCGCCAGCTCATCCGCTCGGGACAGGTGGACACCGTGCACGACCTCTCGGACGGCGGCATCGCGCTGGCTCTCGCCGAGATGGCCATGGCCGGCAATGTGGGCGCCGAGATCACGGCTTTCCCTGAGAGCCTGCCGCTCCATGCCTTCCTCTTCGGCGAGGATCAGGCCCGTTACCTCATCGCCGTCGACGAGGACGTGGCCGCCGACATCCTCTACGAGGCGGGCGCCATCGGCATTCCGGCCGTGACGCTCGGGCTGACCGGGGGCGATGCGTTGATTCTGCCGGGTCGGCAGGCCATATCCGTGAAGCAATTGAAGGCAGCGCACGAAGCCTGGCTGCCGGACTACATGACCGGCAAGTCCTGAGGAGTTTGATTCATGCCAATGAATGCGCACGATATTGAGAGCATGATCAAAGCCGCGCTGCCAGATGCAGTGGTCGAGATCAAGGATCTGGCCGGCGACGGCGATCATTATGCCGCCACCGTCACCTCCTCGGCCTTCAAGGGGAAATCACGGGTTCAGCAGCACCAGATGGTCTATGCAGCGCTGCAAGGACGCATGGGTGGCGTGCTTCATGCCCTTGCATTAACGACTCTGGCACCCGACAATTGAGACACAAACCCGGCGCCTTGACCGTCGGGATGAAGGAGAATTCCATGGCTGATGCCAACCAGATCATCGACAACGAAGTGAAGTCCAACGACGTCGTGCTGTTCATGAAGGGCACGCCGCAATTCCCCATGTGCGGGTTCTCGGGCCAGGTGGTCCAGATCCTCAACTACCTCGGCGTGCCCTACAAGGGCGTCAACGTGCTCGAGGACGAGACCATCCGCCAGGGCATCAAGGACTATTCCAACTGGCCGACCATTCCCCAGCTCTACGTGAAGGGCGAGTTCGTCGGCGGCTGCGACATCACCCGCGAGATGTTCCAGGCCGGCGAGTTGCAGCAGCTCTTCGCCGACAAGGGCATCCAGGTTCAGCAGAGCGCCTGAGAGCTTCGGACTGGCGAGATTGAGGCGGGGCCTATGCCCCGCCTTTTCCATTTGAGCCTCCGCTACAGGGGCGTCTTATGTCGCATTCCTTAAACGGCTCAGTTTCCGGCACAATGAAGTGTGCTGAACACAACAGAAGAGCCGCTCACCACAGAATAATAAGGAGCGGTGAGAAGGGGCTGTCCCATGATCGAACCGGAAACCAACGTCGTCGCCTTCAAGCCACGTAAGGCCGTGACGCATCATCCCAAGAGCCTCATGGAGCGGATCTATGCCGCCGGCTCGCTCTCCATCCGGGCGGATGACCGAGCCACCAAGATGGCGGCCGTGATGCTGCAGGCGCTGGGGTTCCTGGTGATCGAGGAGATCCTGGCCGACGGCACTCCGCGCCGGTTTCAGCGTGGTGAAGCCCGTCAGGCCATGGACCGGCCCTGGCGGCTCTCGAAGCCGGCTTTCAGCGGAACGATCGGCGTCCCGGACGGCGGCGGAGCGTTTCCGGCTTAGGACCGGCCCAAAGCCGCTTTCATGAAGGTGACGGCGTCGGGCGAGGCCCATTCCGCTGGCCCCTTCAGCAGGGCGATCTCGCAGCCCGAGGCATCGACCACGAAGGTGGTCGGCAGGCCCACCACATGACCGGACTTCTGCAGCACCTGCAGCAGCTTGCCCTCCGGATCCGCGTGATAGGCCAGATTCCTGATGCCGTTCTCCTGCAACCAAGCCTTGGGCTTCTCGCGATTGCGAGTATCGACATTGATCGCGACGACCTGGAAATCGGAGCCGCCCAGCTCCGCCTGGAGCTTGTCGAGGGCTGGCATCTCCTCCCGGCACGGCACGCACCAAGTCGCCCAGAGATTGACCAGGATCGTCTTGCCCTTGAAGTCGGTGAGATTCATTGGCTGGCCCTCAGGACCCGCGAATGAAATCACCGGAGGCGGCTTCGGAGTGCTGCTCACCCCAACGGCGGCCACCTCGCCCTTGGCCAGCGGCTTCAGGCGCTCGGCTGTAGGCTTCGAGGCACGGCACTCCGCAACACCAGCGGCCATGGGATCGCGAGGCGCGAGGCCGTACCAGGCCGCACCGGCCCCCACGAGAACAATGGCCGCGAGGCCAACCAGCCAGCTTTTCCGGGATTTCACTGCGTTCGACATGGCCCGTGATGTGGCGCTTTTCGGCTTAAGCCTCAAGCCCTGAATACGGAAGCGCGGCCGTCCGCCCCATCACGAAAGCGTTGGAAGCGGAGCCTGTTGCAATCCACACCTTGCCTCTCGCCTCCGTCGCCTCTTCTCGCTATGGTGCGGCCACGTTTCGGAGCTTGTAATGTCGTCCAGCCTGACTTTCCCCCGCGCAGTCCTCGTGGCGGGCCTTCTCGTTCTCGGTCTGAGCGCCTGCGGCCGTCGCGGCGCGCTCGAACCGCCGCCGGATGCATCGGCGCAGGCGGCCGAGACCCAGACGCAGACCCCGACGAGCGACTCGACCCTACCCTCCCCGGTCGGCACGCCCCGCTCCAGGCCTAGCCAGGGCTACACGATTCCGAACAAGCCCTTTATTCTCGATCCGTTGCTTTAGGCTTTTTCGATGCACCATTTCGCTTATCGTGACGGCATCCTCCACGCGGAGGGCGTCGATCTGCGCCGCCTCGCCGATGAGGTCGGCACCCCGTTCTATTGCTATTCGTCAGCCACGCTGGAACGGCATTACAAAGTCTTCTCCGAGGCCTTCGCCTACACGGACGCCCTCGTCTGCTACGCCATGAAGGCGAATTCCAATCAGGCGGTGCTCAAGACGCTCGGACGCCTCGGGGCCGGCATGGACATCGTGTCCGAGGGCGAGCTGCGCCGCGCGCTGGCGGCCGGCGTTCCCGGCAAGCGCATCGTCTTCTCCGGTGTCGGCAAGACGAAGGCCGAGATGGCCTTCGCGCTCGAGAGCGGCATCCTCTGCTTCAACGTGGAATCGGAGCCCGAGCTCGAGGCGCTCTCGGAGGTCGCCCTCTCCAAGGGCGTGCGCGCTCCCATCTCGATCCGCATCAATCCGGATGTGGACGCCAAGACCCATGCCAAGATCTCGACCGGCAAGTCCGAGAACAAGTTCGGCATTCCCATCGCCCGCGCCCGCGAGGTCTATGCGCATGCTGCCGCGCTCAAGGGCATTGAGGTTACCGGCGTCGACATGCATATCGGCAGCCAGATCACGGATCTTGCTCCTTACGACAATGCGACCGCGCTTCTCGCCGAGCTCGCCCGCGACCTGATGGCCGACGGGCACAAGCTGCATCACATCGATCTCGGCGGCGGCCTTGGCGTGCCCTATCGCGAGGACAACGAGCCCCCGCCCGATCCGCAGGCCTATGCGGCGATCATCAAGCGCCACACCAAGGATCTGGGCCTCAAGCTCGTGTTCGAGATGGGCCGCATGATCGCCGGTAATGCCGGCGTGCTCATCGCCCGGGTGATCTATGTGAAGCAGGGCGCCGACAAACCCTTCGTGATCGTCGATGCTGCGATGAACGATCTCATCCGCCCGACACTCTACGAGGCCCATCACGACATCAAGCCGGTCGTCGCGGCGTCTCCCGACACGCCGCGCATCGTCGCCGACGTGGTCGGTCCCGTCTGCGAGACCGGCGATTACCTCGCCCTCTCCCGTGACATGCCGGAGGTCAAAGTCGGCGACCTCATCGCCATCATGACGGCCGGTGCCTATGGCGCCGTCCAGGCCAACACTTACAACACGCGCCTGCTCGTGCCCGAAGTGCTCGTGCGTGGCGACGATCATGCGGTGGTGCGCCCGCGCCCGAGCTACGATGAGCTCATTGGGCTCGATAAGATTCCGGGTTGGTTGGGCTGAAGGCAGATCCGATCACCAGATACACCTGCTGCACAAACGAAAAACCCGGCGTTGTATCCGCCGGGTTTTTCCGTTTGCGGCGATTTCTATCTAGATCACGAAGAACTCGGTGGACTTCATGACAAGGCCCTTCTTCAGCAGGGCGATTTCGACAGCCGCCTTCGAGCCTGAACCGTCGACATCGTAAGAGAGATAGCCGGTCTTCTTGTTGTAGATCAGGTAGTCGTCCTTGTCCTTGGCCTTGTCACCCACCCGGAAGAACGACTTTTTGAGCGCGGCAGGCGAAGTCGCAGAACCGGACTTGCCGAGTTTCGTGAGCACCTTGTTCTCCAGCCAGATCGAGTCGTCGTTCACGTTGTAATCCCAGACGGCGTCGAGGTTGGTCTTCTTGTTCGGCTTGGAGTCGAAGACGAAGATGTCCCGTCCGGCCTCGCCTTTCAGGACGTCCCTGCCTGAACCGCCATAGAGCCAGTCGTCGCCTGCCCCGCCGGACAACCGATCGTTGCCGGCCAGTCCCTTCACGATGTCACTCCCGGATGCGCCCTTCAGATTGTCGTTGCGCTTCGTCCCCGTGACCGTATCGACGAGATCAATCAGATCGATCGCGAGGCTCTTGGAGAATTCATTAGTGCCGTCGGACACCATCACGCGCGGGAAGCGATGGGAGCCATTCTCGTAATCGAGCGTCACGCCTTCGACGACAATGACGTTGTAGCCGCCTCTGCCATCGGCGACGAGATCGAATATTTCCGTACTCTCATCCGCCAGGGTGTAGGTGATATCATCGCCATCGTCGTCCGTCCCCGTAAGCCTGCCGACGACTGTCCCACCGCCGGCACCCTCGGTTACTCTCGCGAGAGTAAAGGTTACAGCCGGAGGCTCATTGACATCGATGATCTCGAGCTGGAGGACTTCAGGCACCGGATCTTCGTTGAACTCGTCGGACACGAACACTTCGAGAGAATGGTGGCCGTTGTTCTCATAGTTGAGGACGGCACCCTCACGCAGCACGATGTTCGTGTGGCCGGTGCTTGCGTCCTGAACGAGCCGAAACAGATGCGCACTGGCACCCGCCAGTCTATAGCCGATCTCGTCGCCCTCCGAATCCATTGCGAGGATCGTGCCGACGATGGCTCCTGCCGGTGCATTTTCCCGGACGGGACGGGCAGTCACGTCGAATATCGGAGGTTGATTGTCCTCGATTGCCAGGTCGTATTCCGCAGTCTCCGTATTGGAGCCATCGGAGATTGTGACCGCGAAGCTGTGGTGCTTCTCATTGTCATAATCGAGAACGACACCTTCCTTGACTACGACGTTCCAGGTGTCGTCATCGATCTTCACGATTTCGAACACATCCGCGCTTTCGGATGACAAAGTGAAGTCAATATCACCGCCTTCAGCATCGGTCGCCGTGAAGGTGGCAACCACAGTGCCGCCCCTTGCACCCTCGACAACGTCCCTAGCCTCGAAGGTCACGGTCGGCGGTTCGTTTTCGAAGGAAAGGTCGCAGGTCTCCTCCACCGTATTGACCCCGTCGAAAACCGAAACGGTGAAACCGCGGTGATTGGGATCGTCGTAGTTCAGTGTCACGCCATCTCTGACGATGACATTGCCATTGGCATCGATACGGAACAGAGCCGCGCTGTCGCCCAACAGGGTATAGATGATGTCATCGCCCTCATCGTCTGTGATCACCAACGCGCCAACGGTTGTGCCGCTCTCGACAGTCTTGCCGAGTTCAATGGCATCCCAGGAGATTACGGGCTCCTGATTCTCCACAATGTTGAGATCGAAGGTATCGGAAAATGTATTGGTACCATCGGAGATCTGGACCGAGATGCTGAGATGCGACGGATTGTCGAGATCGAGCGTCACGCCCTCGCGGACCACAATATTGCCATTGGCATCGATGTTGAACAGAGCGGCGCTATTGCCCAGGAGAGTATATGAAACCAAGTTCGATTCAGGATCGGACGACGTCAGCGTGCCGATGATCGTATCCGCCCCTGCACCCTCGGGAACATCCAATGGTTCGAACAACACCTCAGGCGCTTCGTTCACATCGGTAACCACAATATTTACCGAAAGTGGGGTGACGGATGTTCCCTGATCGCCGCTCGAGTGAATGGTCAGTGCGTATTGTCCTGGGCCGCCTTCGAAATCGAACTCCGCTTCTGCCTTCACGACGAGTTCGTAGACGCCATCCTCGTCCTGATCGACGACCTCGAAGCGCGGATCGTCCAGCGTGAAAGTAAATGTCTCGCCCTCCGCACCGCCGTCGATGCTCAGGGTCCCAACATTGTCGCCCGCAACTGCATCTTCCGGGATCGTGCTGGATGAAAGAGTGATCGTCGCCATATTTGCCCCAACGAAAAATTGTTATTAAGTTGCAATTCTCATTCCATGTATCGATATAAAGTACCTTACGTCAAGGAAATTGATTGCCTGAACGGCATGGCGGTCCAAGGTAGCTCCAAATCGGTCATTGGCGCCCCCTCACCTCTTCTTGAAGCTCCGCGCGCAATTGACCGCTGGTCACTGGACCCTTCCGTGCTAGCTTCCCGTTAGGGGGGTTATCTGCACGTATCGTGCAGAGGGAGAGTTTTGGCATGAGCGACGGCCCGAACCCGACGCCTGGGCGCAGCCCGCTGAACCAACGGTTCGGGCGCCTGGTTGCTCATGCGCGCTGGTCCCTCTGGTGGGAGGAGGCCTGGCCCCGGCTCTGGCTGCCCTTCGCCATCGTCCTCTTGTTCTTCACCCTGTCCTGGCTCGGCCTCTGGCTCGACACTCCGCCCCTGTGGCGCACGATTGGCTTAGGCCTGTTCACGGCGGCCTTTCTACTCTCGCTCTGGCCTCTTATCCGCCTGCGCATGCCCAGCCGGACTCGCGCCCTCGACCGGCTCGACCGGGAGACGGGTCTGAGTCACGGTCCGGCCCGCGTTCTCGACGATACGCTCGCCCTCGGCGCCACGGATCCCGGCACGAAGGCGCTCTGGGCGCTTCATCGCAAGCGCGCGGAAGAAGCCGTCAGCCGCATGCGCGTCGGACTGCCGCAGCCCAACATGGCGAGGCGCGACCGTTACGCCTTGCGGGCCGCAGGGTTACTCGCGCTTGTAACGAGTGCCTTCGTGGCGGGACCCGAGATCGGCTCACGGCTCGCCGCAGCCTTCGACTGGCGCAAGATCGAGACCGCCTCGCCGTCCTTCCGCATCGATGGCTGGATCGATCCGCCCCTTTATACCCGCACGCCCCCCCTCATGATCGATCTCGCACGCGGACAAAACTTACGCGCGCCGATCCACTCGACGGTCGTCGTCCGGATCGCAGGCGAAGGCAGTGCCGAGGTCAAGCCGGGCCGGGGCCTGACCCCTCTGCCCCCCAAGGCCAATCAGCGCACCGACATGCGCGAGGAGCGCTACAAGCTCGACGGCTCCAGCGAATTGACGGTCAGCACGGGCTTCGCCAACAGCGTCACCCTCACCATCGAGGCCATTCCCGACCGATTGCCCGAGATCGCCTTCACCACGCCGCCCGAGGTCAATGCGCGCGGCACCTTCACCTTGAGCTACAAGGGCAAGGACGATTATGGCATCGCCTCGCTCGAAGGCATCGTCGAGAAGGCCGACAACAGCAAGGGGCGCTCCCTCGTGCCCGCTCCCCAGCTAACTCTCGCCCTTCCGAGCCATGAGGAGAACGCTCCGGACACGCGCTCCCCGGTCGATCTCACGAACCATGCCTGGGCCGGGGCTCCGGTGACGATCAGGCTCAAGGCCAAGGACGAGGCAGGCCAGGAGGCCTTGAGCGAGACGATTACCTTCACCCTGCCGCAGCGTCCCTTCGCCAATCCCCTCGCCAAGACCCTGGTCGAGCAGCGGCGCAATCTCGTGCTCGCCCCCGACGACCGCAAGCGCGTGCAGGTGGCGCTCGACGCGCTGCTGATCGCGCCGGAGGAATACACGCCGCAATGGGGCGTGTTCATGGGCCTGCGGGCCGGTGCGGAACGCCTGCGCGTCGCCAGGACGGACCAGGACCTTCTCGAGGTGGCTGAGTGGCTCTGGGCCATGGCGCTCCAGATCGAGGACGGTGGTCTGTCCGATGCGGAGCGGGAGTTGCGTGCGGCTCAGGAGCGCCTGAAGGAAGCCATGGACCGGGGTGCGACGGATGACGAGATCCGGAGGCTGATGGACGAGCTGCGGCAGGCGATGGACAAGTTCCTGCGCGAATTCGCCCAGCGCATGCAGCAGAACCAACAGTCGCAGGATCAGAACCAGCGCACGCCTCCGGACAGGATCATCTCGCAGGACGACCTCAACCGCATGCTGCGCCAGATGGAGGAGGCCATGCGCCGCGGCGACATGGCCGAGGCCCAGCGCCTTCTCGATCAGCTGCGCAACATCCTCGAGAACCTGCAGACCGCTCAGCCCAACAACCGCATGACCGATCCGCTCGGGCGCGAGATGAACCAGGCCATGCAGGATCTGGAGGACATGGCGCGCGAGCAGCAGAACCTGCGCGACGAGACGTTCCGCGACGGCCAGAACCGGCGCATGCAGCAGGGCGATCGCCCCCGCCAGGGCCAGAGGCAGCAGGGCCAGCGCCAACAAGGGCAGCGTCAACAGGGCCAACAAGGCCAGCAGGGCGAGGGTCAGGAGCAGGCTGAAAACGGCCAGGGAGGCCAAGATCAGGATCCCTTGGGCTTGAAGCAGCGGCAGCAGGCTCTGCGGGAAAGGCTGGAAGAGTTGCAGCGGCGGATGCAGGGCATGGGCATGCAGGGCGAGCAGGGCCTCAGCGATGCCGAACAGGCCATGCGCGAGGCCGAAGGCGCGCTCGGCCAAGGCCAGGACGGACCTGCCGTTGATGCTCAAGGGAGAGCACTGGAAAACCTTCGTCGCGGCATGCAGGGCATGGCGCAGCAAATGCAGCAGATGCAGCAGGGCGACGGCCAGGGGAACGAACAGGCGGGTGACCAGCCGGGCCAAGGCAATCCGCAGGGCAATCAGCAGACGGGACAGCGCGACACAGATCCTCTGGGGCGGCCCACACGGAATCGGGACTATTCCGATGGGCGCGTGGAGGTGCCGAGCGCCAACCAATCCCCGGCCCAACGCGCGCAACGGATCTTGGAGGAATTGCGGCGCAAGCTGGGCGACCCCAGCCGGCCGCAGGAAGAGCTCGATTATTTCGAGCGGCTGCTGCGCCGGAACTGAGGCCAAGGTAAACGGCCTCTTGCCTCGCCGTCGGGTTCGGGCCACGGTCGCCCGAACTTTTTGATGGAATCAAGATGACGAATTTTGTCGATTTACTTGTGCCGATTGCGGTAGTCGCCGTCGCCTTCGTGCTGCTTTTGGGCCTGATCAACATGCTGCGCGGCGGCAATGCCAATCGGTCGCAGCATCTCATGAGACTGCGTGTTCTGCTTCAATTTGTGGCGATCATCATCATCATGGGCGTCATCTGGTGGCGTGCTGCGTGACGTATGGAGATGTGCGAAAACGCCGCCACTTGTCCACATGACGCACGGGGCATCTCCTTATTGACACTTTTTCGCCACGGTTTGTATTAAGAGAACGTTAGCCATAACGGCATAGCCTGATGGCCTAAAGTTTTATTGAGTTACGGATCTCTTAATGCGCATCAGTCCAGCCATAGGCTTGAGCCTTTTGGTCCTATTCGTGGGATCGACAGGTGTCCTAGGCTCCGACTTCAAGCGGCAAACGAATTCCTTCCAAGCTCCATCCCAACCAAATTTCCTGTCAGAGTTCCGTTTTGGCTTGTCTGCTCAGGATCCCTGGGGTGCGGAAGGACGCGACGGCTCCGCCAATCTCACTGGCGAAATTCTTTTTGCAAAGCCGTTTACCGCCTCGGACCTTTTCACCAGCTATTTCATTCCCCGACCGCATGTGGGCGGCAGCCTGAATTTCGACAACCGGACGAGTTTCGCCTATGCGGGCCTGTCCTGGACCATCGACGTTACGCCCAATGTCTTCGTCGAAGGCAGCTTCGGCGGCGCGATCCATAACGGCAAGGATTCCTCGCATCCCCTCTCCGACCGCCAAGTCCTCGGCTGCTCGCCGCTGTTTCGCGAATCGGGCTCGGTGGGCGTGCGGCTCTCCGCCAATTGGAGCGTGATGGCGACCGTCGAGCATCTGACCGATGGCGGAACCTGCTCGGACGAGAATAGAGGCTTGACGAATGTTGGCGCACGGGTTGGGTATTCATTTTAACTGAATCCAACCTTCAGGCCCGCCATGGTCGTCCTCAACCGCATCTACACCCGCACCGGCGATAAGGGCACCACGGCATTGGCCGCCGGCGGGCGGCGCCCGAAATACGATCTTCGCATCGAGGCCTACGGCACGGTGGACGAAACCAATGCCTGCATCGGGCTTGTCCGCCTTCACACGACAGGTCTCGAGATCGATGCGATGCTCGGCCGCATCCAGAACGATCTGTTCGATCTCGGCGCCGATCTCGCCACCGTCGAGACGGATAAGCCCCTGCCCTATGAGCCCCTGCGCATCACACAAGGACAGGTGGACCGTCTCGAGCAGGAGATCGACCGGCTCAATGCGGAGCTGTCCGTGTTACGCTCCTTCGTCCTCCCGGGTGGCACGCCTGCTGCTGCTGCACTCCATCTCGCCCGTACGGTTTGCCGTCGCGCGGAGCGCCATGTCGTCGAGCTGATGGAGAGGCCGAACGAAAAGGTGTCGCCAGAATCCGTGAAATACCTGAACCGCCTCTCCGATTTTCTCTTCGTCGCATCCCGTTACGTCAATGATAAGGGTGCGCTCGACGTCCTCTGGGTGCCGGGCCAGAACCGCTAAAGGAGCGGGCCATGTTTTTGCCGCTTCATGATGGCGTTCCGCTCAAGAACATGAAGACGCCGTTCGCGACGCGGTTCCTGATCGGTATTTGCGTCATCGCCTATCTTTTCACCTTCTACGGCCCTCTCGGCGAGGATTCCGTCGTCGGCGGCCTCGGACTCATTCCGTCGGTCCTGTTCGGTACGGAAGTGCTCCCCGAGGGCTATCCCTTCGTTCCGGTCGAACTGACACTGGCCACCAACATCTTCCTGCACGGCTCGCTGTTCCATCTCGTCGGCAACATGCTGTTCCTGTGGGTGTTCGGCGACAATGTGGAGGATGCCATGGGGCATCTCCGCTTCATTCTGTTCTTCCTACTCTGTGGGATGGCCGCAAGCCTCGCCCATGCCTTCATCACCACAGAGCCGCACCGCCCGCTGATCGGCGCATCCGGTAGCGTGTCGGGCGTGGTGGCGGCCTATCTCATCCTCTATCCGCGCGTGAAGATCTGGGGTCTGTTTCTGAAAGGCATCCCACTGCATCTGCCCGCGTATTGGGCGATCGGCTTCTGGTTCGTCCTGCAGTTCGCCTCGGCCTTCATCGGCGGCGATGACAGTGTGGGCTGGTTTGCCCATCTTGGCGGCTTTGCTGTCGGCGCGGCTCTCATCCCCCTCATGCGCCGCCGCTACGATCCTGTGCTCGCCCGCGTCCAGGCGCAGGAGCTGCGGACGCCGCATTGACAATCGGACATGACCGCTGAGCGCATCAAAGGGCCAAAAGTGCATTTCACTTTCGGGCCTGATGCTCTAGGTTCCCCTCCGCCTTTTTCCTATATGTCCGGAGGGCTGGTTTTCGGCCATATCCGGATCTGATCTTTTGGTGAGGACGGACGAATGAAGCTTCTTGTGTGTGTGAAGCGGGTTGTGGACTTCAACGTGAAGATCCGGGTGAAGCCGGACGGGTCGGGCGTGGAACTGGCCAATATCAAGATGTCCATGAACCCCTTCGACGAGATCGCCGTCGAGGAGGCCGTGCGCCTGAAGGAGCAGGGCAAGGCCACCGAGATCGTCGCCGTCTCCATCGGCCCAAGCCAAGCCGGTGAAACGATCCGCACCGCGCTCGCCATGGGGGCCGACCGCGGCATCCTGGTCAAGACCGACGCCACCATCGAGCCGCTCGCCGTCGCCAAGATCCTGGCCAAGGTGGTCGAGCAGGAAAAGCCCGATCTCGTCATCCTGGGCAAGCAGGCCATCGATGACGATGCCAACCAGACCGGCCAGATGCTCGCCGCCCTGCTCGGCTGGCCGCAGGGCACGTTCGCCTTCAAGGTGAATGTGGGCGAAGGATCCATCGACGTCACCCGCGAGGTCGATGGCGGGTTGCAGACGGTGGGCCTGAAGCTGCCGGCCATCGTCACCACGGATCTGCGCCTCAACGAGCCGCGCTATGCCAGCTTGCCCAACATCATGAAGGCCAAGAAGAAGCCCCTCGACGAAACCTCGCCGGAGACGCTCGGTGTCGACGTGTCGCCGCGTCTGAAGGTGATCAAGACCGCCGAGCCCGGCGGCCGCAAGGCGGGCGTGAAGGTCGGCTCGGTGGCCGAACTCGTCCAGAAGCTGAAGACCGAAGCCGGCGTGCTCTAAGGGAGACCAAGACGATGACCACATTGCTGATGGCCGAGCACGACAACGCTCATCTCAAGGACGCCACCCACAAGGCCCTGTCTGCCGCGAAAGCCCTCGGGGCTCCGGTGCACGTGCTGGTCGCCGGCGCGAACGCCAAGGCCGCGGCGGAAGCCGCCGCCAAGCTGGAGGGTGTGGAGAAGGTGCTGCTCGCGGACGCGACCGCTTACGAGCACCAGCTCGCCGAGCCGACCGCGGCTTTGATCGTGTCGCTGGCCTCCTCCTATGACGCCCTGGTGGCGCCGGCCACCACCACCGGCAAGAACGTGATGCCGCGCGTCGCCGCCCTGCTCGACGTGATGCAGGTGTCCGACATCACCAAGGTGGTGGCACCCGACACCTTCGAGCGGCCGATCTATGCCGGCAATGCGATCCAGACCGTGCAGGCGACCGATGCCAAGAAAGTGATCACGGTGCGCACCGCCGCCTTCCCGGCGGCCGGCGAAGGCGGCTCCGCCGCCATCGAGACGGTGAACGCGGCGGAAGACCCGGGCGTGTCGAGCTTCAAGGGCGAAGAGATCGTGCAGAGCGACCGGCCCGAGCTGACCTCGGCGAAGATCATCATCTCGGGCGGCCGCTCGCTCGGAAGCTCCGAGAACTTCGCCAAATATATCGAGCCGATTGCCGACAAGCTCGGCGCGGCGATGGGCGCTTCGCGCGCGGCGGTCGATGCGGGCTATGCGCCGAATGACTGGCAGGTGGGCCAGACCGGCAAGGTGGTGGCGCCCGATCTCTACATCGCGGTGGGGATTTCAGGTGCCATTCAGCATCTGGCCGGCATGAAGGATTCCAAGGTGATCGTGGCGATCAACAAGGACGAGGAGGCCCCGATCTTCCAGGTGGCGGATTACGGCCTCGTCGGCGACCTCTTCACAATCCTTCCTGAACTCAAGGAGGAGTTGACCAAAGCCGGTCAATAAGGTCAGGAATAATGACGGACCGGGCAGGTCTCCCTGCCCGGCCGCTTTTGACGATGGGATGCAGGCAGCAGATCAATGGGCATAGAGATCAAAACGGTTGGCGTTGTCGGCGCCGGACAGATGGGCAGCGGCATTGCCCATGTCTGCTCGCTCGCTGGATTTAACGTCCGGCTCAACGATCTCTCGGAAGATCGGATCAATGCCGGGCTTGCCACGATCAACGGCAACATGGCGCGCCAGGTCTCCAAGGGCGCCATCTCGGATGCCGATCGACAGGCGGCGCTTGAGCGGATCAAGCCGGCCCGTACCTATGATGATCTGGCGACCTGCGATCTCGTCATCGAGGCTGCGACCGAAAACGAGGAAGTGAAGCGCAAGATCTTCAGCAACCTTAGCCCGTCGCTTCGCCCGGACGCACTGCTCGCCACCAACACGTCGTCGATCTCGATCACGCGTCTCGCCGCTTCTACTGACAGACCGGAGCGGTTCATCGGCATTCACTTCATGAACCCGGTGCCGGTGATGCAGCTCGTCGAGCTGATCCGTGGCATCGCCACCGAGGATCACACTTACGAATCCGCCAAGGAATTCATCGGCAAGCTCGGCAAGACCTCGACCGTTTCCGAGGATTTCCCGGCCTTCATCGTCAACCGCATCCTGCTGCCGATGATCAACGAGGCGATCTACACCCTCTATGAGGGAGTAGGCTCGGTGGAAGCCATTGACACGGCCATGCGGCTTGGCGCGAACCATCCCATGGGGCCGCTCCAGCTGGCAGATTTTATCGGTCTCGATACCTGCCTCTCGATCATGCAGGTGCTGCACGAAGGCCTCGCCGATTCCAAATACCGCCCCTGCCCGCTTCTCGTGAAGTACGTGGAAGCCGGCTGGCTCGGCCGGAAGACGAAGCGCGGCTTCTATGATTACCGCGGCGAGAAGCCGGTTCCGACCCGCTGACGGTCTGTTCTGGCCTCAGATCAGCCGCTTGAAGGCATCCGTGAAGAAGTAGGGGCCGAAGCTCCACAGGCCGGCCCAGAGCATGGCCCCAAGGGCATTCGCCACGACGAAATGATGCCAGGGCATTCCGACCGATCCGGCGATGAAGCCGTTCAACTGCCGCAGCACGACGATGAAACGCGCCGTGAGGACCATGAAGAACCCCTTGGTCTTCGCCGTTTTCTCAAGGGTCGATAAGCGTTCCGGTGTCAGCCTCACCGCGGAGCCGAACCTGTGCAGCAAAGGCCTCCCGCCGAACCGGCCGATCAGATAACCCGTGCTGTCGCCGAGCACGGCGCCAAACCAGGCCGCCAGAAAGATGTGGCCGATCTCGAGATCGCCGCGCGTGGCCAGAAGTGAGGCCGCAATCAGCGCGCTCTCTCCGGGCAGAGGCGCCCCGAACGTCTCGAAGTAAAGAACGACGAGAAGAGCCCACACGCCATAGGTCGAGATGGCAGGTTCGACCCAGGCCAAGCCTTGCTGGAGAAAGCTCATCGAAACACCCAAGTCTCCGGAGGTCGGCCTGATTTGCCCACATTGCACTTCCTGTGGGTGCGTCACAAACGTCGAAAGCCGGATCTTCACAACAGTGTCATACTGCCTATAGTCTAATCCGACGGGATACGACGCTTCTCTCATGGAAGAGGAGGTGAGGTGACGATACACGTCCAGCCTGTTGTGCGACCGGAGGCCTGCCCGGCCCTCGTTCTCAATGCCGATTACCGGCCGTTGAGCTATTACCCCTTGTCCATCTGGTGCTGGCAGGATGCGATCAAGGCGGTGTTCCTGGACAGGGTCAACATCGTCTCGGAATACGACAAGGTCGTGCGAAGTCCGACCTTCGAGATCCGCCTTCCCTCGGTCATATCGCTCAAAACCTACGTCAAACCGTCACGTCACCCGGCCTTCACCCGCTTCAACGTCTTCCTGCGCGACCGCTTCAGTTGCCAATATTGCGGAGACCGCGAGGACCTTACCTTCGATCACGTCGTTCCCCGGTCCAAGGGCGGGCAGACCACTTGGGAAAACGTCGTCGCCGCCTGCGCGCCCTGCAACCTCCGCAAAGGGGACAAACTGCCCCGCGAGGTCGAGATGTGGCCCCGGCAGAGCCCCTTCGCCCCAACCGTTCACGACCTCCACTCCAACGGCCGCCTCTTCCCGCCGAACTATCTCCACGACAGCTGGATGGACTATCTCTACTGGGACAGCGAGCTGGAGCCATAAAGCCCCCTTCCCGCCCAACCTCACCTCATCAGGTCAGGCGTCCCCGGGCCGCAACAGGCAATTCCCCGACGATCTTGTCTCCCCGTACCGTCACCAACCGGTCCACCATGTTCACCACGACGCAGACATGGTTCGGTACGATGCGCACCACATCACCGATATTGGGACGATCGTTGCAGGCGGAGAGATCGAGAAACCCGTGTTCCTCGGCGAAGCGGGCGATCTTGGCCTGCGGATGCTCGAGGATGAGGCCGTGTCCCTCGAGACCGCCCGTATCGTACGTCAATGTCTTCGAGCCGGAATCGAGGATTCCCCGCTCCGGCCCCGCCCGGCTCACCACCGTCGCATAGACGTTAAGCGCGCAATCCTCGAGCTGCGCGACGCCCGCCGCCAGCATCATGCGGTCGTTGAACACCGAGGTTCCGGCCCGGTACTCGGTCACACCCTTGATCTTGCCGAGATTGACCAGATTGGGGGTGCCGCCCGTGGACACGATGCGCGGTTCGAGCCCGAGTTCCCGCACACCGGCGGTCGCCGCATCGAGGAAGGCTTGTATCCCTGCCGTGGCGCTCTCCGGCGGATAGAGCATGAAGCCGGCGAACGAGAGCCCGGGACGGGACGCGATATCCTTGGCGAGCGCAACGGCCTCCGCCACCGTCTCGACGCCGGCCCGCTTGCGCCCGGTGTCGCATTCCACGACCACATCGAGATCGCGTCCGGCGATGGCTGCGGTCTGCGGCAAGCCTGCAACGACGACCGGATTGTCGGCTGCTACGGTGACCTTCGCCCGCGACAGCAATCGGCCGAGGCGGCCCAGCTTCTCCTCGCCGAGGATGTTGTAGGAAATCAGGATGTCGTCGAGGCCAGCTTCCGCCATGACCTCGGCCTCGCCGAGCTTCTGGCAGGTGATGCCGCGTGCGCCGGCATCGCGCTGCATGGCGGCGATGACCGGACTCTTGTGCGTCTTGATATGCGGACGATTGGCGATCCCAGCCGCATCGCACAGGGCCTGCACCCGGGCGATGTTGCGCTCGACCACGTCGAGATCAATCACCACCGCAGGCGTTCCGAATTCCCGCGCGACCTCGTCCTTGAGAGCCTGGATACTCATGCCATGTCCCCGTCCTGTTTGAGCAAGGCTAGCGCATCGTGCGGAAAAGTGGATCCGGTTTTCCGCGCCTAACGACGCGCGCTTCAAAGGGCGGAGCATCGGACCCAAAAGTGGGTCCACTTTTGGGTCCGATGCTCTAGCGAGGTCGCTTAGGCGAAGGCAAGCTCTTACCTGCCGAGGTAGAAGCCTTTACGGGCAGCAGCCATGGCTGCGAGACCGACGAGTGCCAGCGAGATCAGCACGTTCCATCCCGCCAGCGACAGACCCAGGAAGCGCCAAGCCGCTTCCGTACAGCTGACGACACGGGTGCTCTGCAACTGATTCAGGAAATCGCCCACATTGCCGGCACCGGCGCCCGATCCGCCGCCGCAATCGCTCGGCCCAGCAAAGAAGCCCCATTCCACGCCGGAATGATAGGCACCGAGCCCGGCGCTCACGATGAAGACCAAGGCCAGAAGCCAAAGGCCGATCCGCGCATAACGCGGCGGCAGGAGCGCGGCCACGAGACCCAGCGGAATGGCGATGTAATAGGGATTGCGCTGGATCAGGCAGAGCTTGCACGGCACATAGCCGAGTACGTGCTCGAAGACGAGCGCGCCGCCGATCGTGGCCGCAGCGCCCAGGGCCACGGCCAAGGCGGCCTGCCGCATGGTGAGGCTGATCTGCATCGATCCCTCCCGTCTAGAACAGATAGCGGAAGGCGACGAACCCGCCAATGAAGGCCGCGATGGCCAGCGCCGCCACCAGATTGAAATTGTTGTCGATGATCGATTTGATCCGCGGTCCGAACTTGCTCATCAAGAGCGCGATGAGGAAGAAGCGGGCGCCGCGGGTCAGGATCGAGAGCGCGATGAACCAGCCCAGGTGGTAGCCTGCGAATCCCGAGGTGATGGTCACGAGCTTATAGGGGATCGGGGTCAGGCCCTTCAGCAGGATCACCCAATGGCCGTATTCGGCATAGGCATGCCGGAACGTTTCCGCCCCCTCGGTGAGGCCATAGAGCTGGAACAGCCAGGCTCCGATCGAGTCGTAGAGTCCCAATCCGATGAAGTATCCCAGAATGCCGCCCAGCACGGACGCGACCGTGCAGATCAGAGCATAGGACCAAGCCTTGTCAGGCCGTGCCAGCATCATTGGCACGAGCATCACGTCCGGCGGGACCGGAAAGAACGAGCTTTCCGAGAAGGAGACCAGAGCCAGCGCGTAAGGGGCAGAGGGTCGGGCCGCGAGGGACAGGGTCCAGTCGTAGAGGCGTCTCAGCATTAAGGTTCCGACAGGTTCAGATCCGGATCGAGGCTATTCGCGCGCCCCGCGCCTCTTTGAGCACAAGGCGCCCGGAATTGCGAGGGTTAAGCCTTGCGGCTTCCCTTCACATCTCTCGCATTGACCAACCTTTGCCGCCCGTGTTACGTCGCGGATCCTTGCCCCTGTGGCGGAATTGGTAGACGCGCTCGACTCAAAATCGAGTTCCGCAAGGAGTGCTGGTTCGATCCCGGCCAGGGGCACCACATTGATATTGCCTAGAAAACCGGCTCCATTGATTGGAGTCGTTTCTGCTTCCAAGGGCTCGTGTCGCACCGCGTCGGCATGAAGGCTGAAGTTATTCCGACTCGACGCCTCTGGCGCGACTGCTATCCCGGGCTCTCGACTGTAATTAGCCCAGGCGAGGCTTAAGCTCTCCGTTCTCAATCTGCAGGCGGATCCTGTTCGCCTCGGCTCGCGGCAGTCCTCGTGCAATGCAGGTGTCGTTGACGTAGACCGCCCAAGTATGTCTGGATTTGTCTTCCAGCTTAACTGAGACATCCATGGCTCGTCCTCCGATATGCGGGAGCCCATCGAAAGTAACGCAAGGGGGTGACCTTGGCTTTCAGTACCGAGGCCGCAGGAAGCGCCTTGAACCTTTGCAGAGCACGCTGCGATGGCTGTTAGATTACACGCCTAACGCGATGTCCACGGTGGCACCTACGGTTCGGCTCACACAATCGCCCTGAGGCTCATGATGGTGGCGGCTGGGGCGGGTTCTCGGTAGGCGACGCCTCCCGAGCCCGCTGGCCAAGAGCCTGCTGCAAATCCGCACTTAGGCTGCTGAGAGGCACGGCCTCATACTGCGATACAGTTATGCACCGCCCCTCAATGCTCGCCATCACCACAGCGTTGGCAGAAGGTTGCTGACCTTGGTTCGTCAAGGCACTTGTTGAACTGCGGCGCTCCTCACCTGGGCTGACCTCTGTCCGTGTGGTGATGACGTACCAGACATTTCCGGTTCTAGCCGCTTCGGCCAGTAACCGTGCTCGTTGCTTTGCCTCGTTCAAAGCCTTGCGGCGCTCTTCAATTGACTCACCCCGTGTGAAGGCGAGATTGGGCGGCGTATCTCCGCTCTCACCATAGGGATGGATGAAGTTCAACGTCATCCGCAAGCTGTCGACCTTGACCTCCGTGACGGGAAGCGCAGCGGCTTCTTTTCGCCCCTGGACGAACTCGCGGACGGCCACATCGCACGACCGGAACTCGTCCGGCTCCTGCGCCGCCTGCTGAGGCGCCGGCCGTTCCTGAGCAGAAGTATTACGTTTCCGGGATGTTGCGCCCTCGGCTACAGCGGAGAGAGCAAGAACACATGCGACAGCTAACGAAAAAACTCGCACCATGGCTCCTTCCTCCTGAGATCAGGAAGAATGTCGCCAACCCGGCCAACGGCCAAGCTGCTTGGTTGTAACGAGTCCCCAGCCGAGATGGCCACAGTCGAAAAAATAACGCTCAGGCTGGTTCTTAGTTGCTCAGCGGTCGAAGAGGCCGGTTCGCCCTGCCTTCCTGGATCCTTCACCCTGTCAGACGAGCACCCATGCAGTCTGCTCTGGATGATACATTCTCTTACCCGCAGCCGCCTGGACAACGACGCAGCTATGTCTCTGAGATAGTGCCGAAGGCAAGCACCAGCTACACTGCCCAATGGCGGAAATGACCTGTGGGGCTTCCAATGACGTGCGAAGATCTGGTTGCGCAATGCTTCATTGATGAACTCGCTCCGCTGGCGGTTCCTGAGTTGAACCGTGAGCGAACCTTGAGTTACTTGGAGTGCTGCTATCGGCAGGGTCTGTCGTGGGAAGATGCCAAGCAGCAGATCCAAGCCTTTCTTCAGCAGAGAGGCGTTCCTCACCAGGGAATTGTGCGGCAACTGCAGCTTGCCAAGCCGCTGCTTCAGCCGTGGCTGGACTAATGCCGAGCGAATCTCATAGCCCCTTCAACAGCTGCGCCGCTGCAAAGACGAGTTACGCGTCGAGCATCTCCTCTGCAGTACCATGACATGGCCATCATCGCTCGTAGGTTGCTCGGAGCATCCCCTTCGGTGCGGGCGGCCGCATTTGAGATGAGGAGTCAGCGCTCGTCCTTATGCTTCAGCGCTCGGATCGCAGCAGCAAGCTCCCGCGATAAGAGACTTCTCGTCACCAGATAATCCGGGCCAAGAAGGATGCTATAGCGCGTCCGGCCCCCTAGGTGCACCGCCTCGCATAGCTCCGCAGCTCTCTCCAAGGCATCGTTCTCGGCCTCCTGAATGACGGAGGCGATCCTGGCAAAGCCCTTATCTGTTAGCCGCCAGGATGGCCCAGTCCCGTCGCCTTCAACCAAGTCAATATAGATATGGATCGTCTCACGCAGGCTCTCAGCACGCTCTTGTGGTGTCATGAATGCCATCTCGACCTCCCAAGAGTTTGTGTCGTTGCGCCTATCGCTCAGCAACTTTCATGATTCAGGCTATCCGTGCTGCATTGAGACACTGATGGTGTAAGCAGAGGCACCGCCTTCTTCAAGCACCTCGTACCCGACCGATCGATCTGATCTGTCGAATATACCGGCAATCTCGGCCGGCAGCTTCGCCATGATGTCGGATCGTTTCTTGCGTGAACGCCGACGGATTAGCGCTTTCGGGCTACCCCAACTTCAAACTTGCGAATGACATTGCCTTTCGAGCAAATGGCCGCGGCCGAAGAACGATGCGGATTTATGATCGGGCGGCGCGAACCTGCGCCATGGGGGATTTTCGGCACACATCATTGATTGCCTTCAAAGCCGCAAGGAGGGGCTTGTGATGGAAGCCGAAATCGAATTCGTTGCGCGTGCTCTCTATACTGCCGAGGATGATGCGCAGGTTTGGGATCGTGAACCTGATATCGTCAAAGACCAGTTTCGTCTCTATGCACAAACAGCATTAGAATTGCTTGCAGAGCATCGCAACCGGAAGATGCCCCAAGCGGAGATCTGTATTTTTCCCTATGCCGCATAGGGCGGATCGGCTGTCTCGCCCCCCGGCACCTTATCGTGCTTTGCCGCAGAAGGACTCGTTAAGACAATCGGGGCCTTACGAGGATAACCACAGAATGCTTCAAACGCGAACGCCCGCGGCCGAGTGACCGCGGGCGCTTTTGCTTCAATACAAGTTCGCGAAGAGTGAAGCCGATCAGCCTCGACGCTCGATGACCGTCACGATCCGGCGGGAGCTCGGCTCCACGATCACGATCTGATCGCGCACGACCACATACTTACACTCAGGCAAGCCGGTCAGGATGCGCTCGACGGTGTCGGGGCAGTCATACAAGGTCGTCACGGTGGTCGGAATGGTCGAGCCGACGCTGACGGTGAAGTTTACGTTCGTGAGCGGCTGCACATTCACGCTACGGAACGAATCGGTGATCTGGGTACGCTGCTCGGAGGTGACGTTGACGCTCGTGGAACCGGTCGACGTCGTGCTGCCTGTCGTGTTGGGAGCGGTGCCGCCCGATCGGCCCGCAGCGTTACCGGTCGTCCCGCTCGGAGCACCAGAGGCTGTGCCGGCCGGGTTTCCGCGGGTTTCACCGGATGTGCCGGACGAAGCGCTACCCGAAGGGGCCTTCGTGTCGCCGGAGACCGAGCCAGCCGCCGATCCGCTCGTGGAGCCGGATGCGGAGCCCGCGCCCCCCATGCTGGATCCGGATGAAGAACCCGACGAGCCGCCGGGTGTCATGATTGTGGAACCGCCTGAAGCCCCGCCTGCGGCACCACCGGACGCGCCGCCACTCGCACCACCGCTGGTCTGAGCCATGGCCGCCACGCTCAGGGAAAGAGCCGCTGCAGCCACCGTAGCCATCAAAGTTGTACGCATCGAAAGATCTCCCATGAATAGAGGGCCCAAGCAAGCCCTCAGCAATGCGTATCCAACGAGATGTTCCAGGCAGGGTTCCGCCACTCTCTTTAGAGTTATAAAGCGTACAGCTCTCGTTCATCTTCATGAACAACTTTAACTGCAACGCTGACTTACTTTGTGGCAAAAATAGACATCGCCTGCAAAGGTTAAGCTACGATGTCCAGGAAATAACCTTGACGCGATCACGTGTGATCGGAGGTCAGCAGATTTTGCGATGTGAGCGGTGTGAAGGCCGCAACGACCTTCTCATAAACCGGCCGTTTGAATGGAATGATCAACTCAGGGAGCCGATGCATCTCCTCCCAGCGCCATTCGTCAAATTCGGGCCTGTGGCCGCCACCGCCGGGCTGATGGATGTTGATCTCGCTCTCGTCGCCCTCGAAGCGAAAGGCAAACCATTTCTGGTTCTGCCCGCGATAGCGCCCGCGCCAGGCGCGGCCCGCAACCATGGAGGGAAGATCATAGGCATACCATTCCGGAGCCTCGGCCAAGAGGCTCACCGAGCGGACGCTGGTTTCCTCGTAGAGTTCGCGCAAGGCGGCCTGGTAGGGCTCCTCACCGGGATCGATGCCGCCCTGCGGCATCTGCCAGGAATAGCCATCGGCGGCCGCATCGGCCTCGGACCGGCGCCGGCCGATAAACACCAAGCCGTTTTTGTTGATCAACATCACGCCGACACAGGAGCGATAAGGCAGATCCTTTCTGGCCTGAGATCCTCTTGCGCTCCTCATACGACACTCACTCCCTCGATGATGGACCCACGGTGCGGCCGGTTCTTGATTATTGCCGACGCTGACGCATGGTTCCAAAGCAGGGAAAGAGAGTGCCGTTTCAACAGCCTTCGCACAAGCCTTTCGCGATAGCTGTGGACGCCTGAATCAGAAAAGGGCCTGACGGATGCATCCGTCAGGCCCTTTTGCAGCATTGTTTCTCGGCCAAAAGGACGAGCCGCGATCAGTTGGGAGTCGCAGTCGTGTTGGCTGCGCCCTTGCGAACGCCGTGCAGCAGGTCATAAGCGGCAGTGAGCTGCTTGTCCTTGGTCGGATCCGGCGGAACGTAAGCGGAGGAACCGCCGCGCTCTTCCTTTTCGCCGCCATTCTGCAGGTGACCGCGCAGACCGGCCTCGCCCTTGGTCTCGTCCTTACCCTTCAGCTCATCGGGGATGTCCTGCAACACCTCGATGTCCGGATCGATGCCCTTGGCTTGGATCGAACGGCCAGACGGGGTGTAGTAGCGCGCTGTCGTCAAACGCACGGCCCCGTTGCCGCCGAGCGGAATGATGGTCTGCACAGAGCCCTTGCCGAAGGAGCGGGTCCCGAGCACCGTCGCGCGCTTGTGATCCTGCAGGGCGCCGGCCACGATTTCCGAGGCCGAAGCCGAGCCGCCATTCACGAGCACCACCAGCGGCTTGCCCTTGGTCAGGTCGCCCGTCTTGGCGCTGAAGCGCTGCGTATCCTCGGCGTTGCGGCTGCGGGTCGAGACGATCTCGCCGCGGTCGAGGAAGGCATCGGAGACCATGATCGCCTGATCGAGCAGGCCGCCTGGATTGTTGCGCAGGTCGATGACGAAGCCGGTCAGCTTGTCAGCGCCGATATCGGACGTGAGCTTATCGATACCCGCACGCAGTCCCTCGAAAGTCTGCTCGTTGAACTGCGTGACGCGCAGAACACCGATGTCGCCCTCGACGCGGGCGCGAACCGGACGGACCTTGATGGTCTCGCGGGTCAGCTTCACCACCACCGGATCCTTGGCTTCCTTGCGCTGGATCTTGAGGGTGACGGAGGAATTGACCGGGCCGCGCATCTTGTCGACGGCCTGATTCAGGTTGAGGCCCTGGACAGGCTCGTCGTTGATGTGGGTGATGACGTCGTTGGCCAGGATGCCGGCCCTGGAGGCGGGCGTCTCGTCAATCGGCGTCACGACCTTCACGAGGCCATCTTCCATGGTGACCTCGATGCCGAGGCCGCCGAACTCGCCGCGGGTCTGCACCTGCATGTCGCGGAAGCTTTTGGCGTCCATGTAGCTCGAATGCGGATCGAGCGAAGTCAGCATGCCGTTGATGGCCGACTCGACGAGCTTCGACTCTTCAGGCTTCTCTACGTAATCCGTGCGGACCTTTTCGAAAACGTCTCCGAAAAGGCTCAGCTGGCGGTACGTGTCAGCCGAGGCGGCAACCGCGCTCATGCCCGACAGGAGGCTGGTCTGCGACACCATGGTCGCGCTGCCTGCGCCGATCGCCGCACCGAGAATCAAAAGGGATAGTTTGCGCATTATCCGCGAACCTTTTCGCTTTGCGATTTTGCCCACCAGGGACCTGGGTCAATTGAACCGCCGTCTTTCCTGAACTCAACATAGAGGACGGGATTGTTCTTTTCTATGGCGGCGCCGATCAAACTCATGAGAGGAGCTTCTCCCATGGTTGCAACGGGTTCGCCTGCGAGCACGAACTGCCCGACATCGACATTGATGTGGTCCATACCGGCCAGAAGAATATAGTATCCCCCACCCGCATTGATGATCAAGAGTCGACCATAGGACCGAAAGGGCCCTGCAAAGGCGACCCAACCGTCCGCCGGTGATACCACAGTCGCTTTCTGCCGCGTCGTGATCGAAATGCCACGCGTCGTTCCGCCGTACCCATCGGGGGCGCCGAATTCCAGGGTCGTATCGCCGCTGACCGGCCGCGGCAGAAGTCCACGCGCCTCGGTAAAGGGGACCTTCGGAGCCAACCGGGCCGGATCCCGGAAGGCCAGCTGGGCGAATTTCTCCCGGGTTTCGCGTTCCTGCGCCTCGGCGGCCTTGCGAGCCTCCTCCGCAGCGCGTTGAGCGCCCGCAATCTCCGTTTCCATGCGGTCGATCAGTTCTTTCAGCGTTCCTGCCCGCTGGGCAAGCTCCTCCGCCTTCTGCCTCTCGGTACCGACATTGCGCTCAACCTCGGCAATGCGGCTCTGTCGAGCCTCCATCAGGGCTGCGAGGCGCACCTGCTCCCGATTGAGGGCCGTCAATTCCCCATTGAGGGTCGCGCGATCCTTGGTGATGGCTTCCTTCAGGCGCACCAATTCGGCAAGGTCGCCGGCCAGGATCTCGACCTCGTTCCGCAACTCCGGCAGAACCGCGCCCAGCATGATCGAGGCACGGACGGCTTCGAGCATGTCCTCAGGCCTCACCAGCACGGCGGGGGGCGGACGGCGACCCATGCGCTGCAGGGCCGCGAAAACCTCGACGATGACGCCGCGGCGGCTCTGAAGAGAGCGGCGAATGGCCGCTTCGCTGGAGCCGAGGGTCTGGAGCCTCTGTTCCAGACCCCGGATGCGGTCCTCGGTGCCGCGGACCCGCTCGGCCGTGTCGATCAGGGCGGCATTGAGCTTGGCCCGGTCGGCCTTGATCTCCTCGACCTCGGTCTCGAGGCGTCTGCGCGCCTCGGCATTGGCCGTAATGGCCTCTTCCAGCACCTTCAGATCCTGCTCGCGTCGGGCTTTTTCCTCGACCGTTTCGCTTTGTGCAGGCTGTGCCGTAGGTGCGGCAGGCTGCTGCTGGGCCCCGGCGGGGCTCAGACTGGCAGCAACCATCCATGCGGCAAAGCCGAGGGCCTTGCGGGGAGTTAAGGGTTTGAAGCGGATCATCCGTCAGGAATCATCGTGGCCGGCGCGATGATAAGGGTGACCGGCTATGATTGTCAGGGCCCTATAGAGCTGCTCAGCCACGAGCGCCCGTACGATCTGGTGCGGCATAGTGAGCGCCCCGAAGGAAACGACGAGGTCGGCACGCTGCCTCAGCTTGGGATCCAGCCCGTCGGGCCCGCCGATCACACAGGCGATCCCGGACCGCCCCTCGTCGCGCCACTGTCTGATCCGCTCGGAAAAAGCTTCGCTGGATGGGCTCTTGCCGCGCTCGTCGAAGATGATCAGAACAGACGAGCCGGCCTTCTCCAGAAGGGCCGCAGCCTCTTCCGCGCGCCGGTCGTCCTCCCGGCGCGCCCGGCTCTCGGGCAATTCGACGATGTCGAGCCCGGCCAGACCTAAAGCCCGGCCCATGCCTTCGACCCGCTGCCTATAGCGTTCGACCAGCTCCCGCTCGGGGCCGCTTTTGAGACGGCCCACGGCCAGCAAGCTCAGTCGCACGATAAAAGCCTTGGTTAGCTGGCGCGGTCCTGCGGACGGTCGGCGCCCCACATCTTCTCAAGGTTGTAGAAGCCACGAACCTCGGGACGAAAAACGTGGATCAGCACGTCGCCGGCATCGATCAGCACCCAGTCGCAGGCAGGCAGGCCTTCGACGCGCGCATTCCCGAACCCCTTGTCCTTGAGGTCCTTGATCACGCGGTCGGCGATTGCGCCTACATGGCGATCGGAGCGGCCCGATGTCACGATCATGGTGTCGGCAAGCGAGGTTTTTCCAGCCAGGTCGATCTCGACCGTGTTTTCGGCCTTCATGTCCTCGAGGGAAGCCAGGGCGGCAGCCCGGATGTCCTCACTTAGCGGAGCCTCCGCTCCGGAGGGAGGAGGAAGCGGATGCTTGTCCGCTTCGACGGAAGATAGTCGGTTCAGGTTCAGACCCTTTCTCAACAGCACTCGATGGTGCCGACCCTTAAGATAATGCGGGAAGGCCCCATTTTTCAATGTCTCCCGGTGGGAGAAGTTCGTCTCATTTGGCGCAGCTTGGTGGATGACAGATGGGAGCGCGGCCCGTGCAGGAAGACCCAGGCTGGAGGTTCAAGCCCCGGCAAGGCAAGGGCTTCGTTCTCGCTGATCCGGCTCGCCGACAGCGCCGTGGCGCTTCTTGAATGGATCGCTTTCAGGGTCCAGCCGGGCCGGTCGATCACGGCCATCGGCATCATCCGGGCGATGCGCCGCCAGCCGCGCCAGCGGTGGAAGCTCGCCAGATTATCCGCCCCCATGATCCAGACGAAACGAACGCCCGGATAACGCCGCTTGAGATAGGTCAGAGTATCCACCGTGTAGCGGGCCCCGATTTCCTCCTCGAAGGCAGTCACATCGATCCGGGGATCGTCGGAGACTTGTTCTGCCTCTTCCACGCGCCTCGCGGTCGTCACCAGCTCGCCGGTGTCCTTCAAGGGGTTCCCCGGCGTGACGATCCACCAGACCCGGTCGAGCCCAAGGCGCTTCAAGGCCATGAGGCTCACATGGCGATGGCCGGCATGGGCCGGATTGAAGGACCCGCCATAAAGCCCGATCCGCATGCCGGGGGCGGCCCGCGGCAGGCGGGTCAGGCCGGAGGGCCTGATGCGGAAGCGGGAAGAGCCAGGCTTCACGGACGCGTCTGGCCCGAGCCGCGGATGCGGTACTTGAACGAGGTCAGCTGCTCCACCCCGACCGGTCCGCGGGCATGCATGCGCCCCGTGGCGATGCCGATCTCGGCGCCGAACCCGAACTCGCCGCCATCGGCGAACTGGGTCGAGGCGTTGTGGAGGACGATGGCAGAGTCGACCTCGGCCAGGAAGCGCTCGGCAGCCGCTTCATCATTTGTGACGATGGAATCGGTGTGGTGCGAGCCAAAAGCCTCGATATGCGCGATCGCGGCATCGAGGCCGTCGACGACCCGGGCCGATATGATGGCGTCGAGATATTCGGTGCGCCAATCCTCTTCCGTGGCCGGCGTAACGCGAGCGTCAACCGCCTGCACGGCCTCATCTCCGCGCACGACGCAACCTGCATCGAGCAGCATGGAGATCAGTGGCTTGAGATGCGTCTCGGCGCAGGCTCGGTCGACCAGCAAGGTCTCTGCCGCACCGCAGACGCCAGTGCGGCGCATCTTGGCGTTCAGCACGATCGCTTTCGCCATCTCCAGATCGGCCGCACCATGCACATAGACATGATTGAGCCCTTCGAGATGCGCGAAGACAGGCACCCTCGCCTCCTCCTGTACGCGTGCGACGAGGCTCTTGCCACCGCGCGGCACGATCACATCGAGATTGCCCTCAAGACCTGAGAGCATGGCGCCCACGGCAGCCCGGTCGCGGGTCGGTACGAGGCGGATCGCATCGCCGGGCAGGCCCGCCTGCTCCAAGCCTTCGCTCATCGCCTCCGCGATGGCAAGCGACGTACGGAAGCTCTCGGACCCCGTACGCAGAATCGCCGCATTGCCAGCCTTGAGACACAAGGCACCGGCATCGGCCGTGACGTTCGGGCGACTCTCGAAGATCACGCCGATCACGCCAAGCGGCGTCGCCACGCGTTCGATCTGCAACCCGTTGGGACGCTCGAACCGCGCCAGCAGACGCCCGACCGGATCGGGCAGAGCCGCGATGCTCTCCACGGCTGCCGCGATGTCTTCCAGTCGTTCAGGATTGAGCGTCAGACGATCGATGAAAGCGGAACTCTGCCCCTTGGCCTTCGCCTCGGCGAGATCCTCGGCATTGGCACTCAGGATCGCGTCCTTATTGGCACGGATGCTGGATGACATGGCACGCAGGGCTGCGTTCTTCTCCTCGGCGCTCGCCAGCGCCACCCGCCGCGCCGCACCGCGTGCGCGGCGGCCGAGATCGGCCATCAGTGCTTCGATATCGCCGCCTTCGATCACCTTGAGAGCGTCCATCAATCTGCTTCCTCACGCTCCGGCGCGCGCTTCATTGTTCGTGGTCACGATGGCCAAGGCCATGTCATCCCGATGAATCATCTCGGAGCGTCCCGGATAACCGAGCACCGCTTCGATCTCGCGGCTAGGACGACCGATGATGCGGGAGGCTTCTTCCGCATCGTAGGCCACGAGTCCCCGACCCAGAACGCGCTGCCCATCACTGATTGCCACCGCATCGCCCCGGGCAAAGGAGCCCTCGATCCGGCGCACGCCCACCGGCAACAGACTGGCGCCACCCTGGAGCGCGCGTGCCGCGCCCTCGTCCACGTAGAGCGTGCCGCGCGGCTCCAGCGCACCGGCAATCCAGGTCTTGCGCGCTGTCGCGGGATTGGACGGCGTGAGGAACCAGGTACAGCGCCCGCCTTCGGCAACGCGTTTCAGCGGATTCTTTGTGCGGCCATCGGCGATGATCATATGCGTGCCGCCGGCGGTGGCGATCTTGCCTGCCTCGACCTTCGTGCGCATGCCGCCGCGCGACAGCTCGGAGGCAGCGCCTCCCGCCATGGCCTCGATGGCCGGCGTGATGCGCTCGACCACCGGAATGTGCTCGGCATTCGGATCCGATGCGGGTGGCGCCGTGTAAAGCCCGTCGATATCGGAGAACAGCACCAGCAGATCGGCGCCGATCATGGTGGCGACACGCGCAGCCAGTCGATCGTTGTCGCCGTAGCGGATCTCGGAGGTTGCGACCGTGTCGTTCTCGTTGACGACAGGCACGGCGCGCATCTCGAGCAGCTTCAACGTCGTCGCGCGTGCGTTGAGATAGCGCCGGCGCTCCTCCGTGTCGGAGAGCGTCACGAGGATCTGTCCTGCCGTGATGCCATGATGCGCCAGCACTTCCGACCAGGTACGCGCAAGCGCGATCTGGCCCACGGCCGCCGCCGCCTGACTTTCCTCTAACCGCAGAGGTCCTGATGGAAGGCCCAGCACGGTACGCCCCATGGCAATCGCACCGGAGGAAACAACGAGAACGTCGGCGCCTTTCGCATGAAGATCGGCGATATCCTCGGCGAGCGCCGCGAGCCAAGCATGGTTCAGCCGGCCGCGGGCCCGATCGACCAGCAGCGCGGAGCCGACTTTCAAAACAATGCGGCGGAATTGACTGACTTCGGGGCTCACGGATGCCACTCTTCCTGGGGCTGGGCAGGCTCTTCCTCGGCCTTGGCCTCATCGATCACGGTCAGGAGCGCCTGCAGCACCTCCTGCACGCCTTGGCCCGACGCGGAGGAGACCACGTAAGGCGTCCGCTTGCAGGCTTTTTTCAGCTTCTTCAGCTGCTCCTTGAGCGTGTCCTCGTCCAAGGCATCGGCCTTGGAGAGAGCCACGATCTCGGGCTTGTCGGCGAGCCCATGGCCATAGGCCTCGATCTCGTGGCGGACGGTCTTGTACGCCTCGCCTGCGTCCTCGCTCGTGCCCTCGACAAGATGCAGCAGCACGCGGCAGCGTTCCACATGGCTCAGGAATTTGTCGCCGAGGCCCACGCCCTCGGAGGCGCCCTCGATCAGGCCCGGAATATCGGCGAGAACGAATTCGCGGCCATAGGCACGTACGACACCAAGGCCTGGATGAAGCGTGGTGAAGGGATAATCGGCGATCTTCGGCTTCGCCGCCGTGACGGTGGCGAGAAAGGTGGACTTACCCGCGTTAGGGAGCCCGACGAGGCCGGCATCCGCGATCAGCTTGAGGCGCAGGATGAGCGTCTGCTCCTGCCCCTCCTGGCCCGGATTGGCCCGGCGCGGAGCGCGGTTGGTCGAGGTGGTGAAATAGGCATTGCCGAAGCCACCATTGCCGCCTTTCGCCAGCAGCACCTTCTGACCCACATGGGTCATGTCCGCAATGACGGTCTCGCCGTCCTCTTCGAGAATCTCGGTGCCGGCCGGCACCTTGAGAACCACATCGGCGCCTTTGGCGCCGTGCCGGTTCTTGCCCATGCCGTGGCCGCCGGTCTTGGCCTTGAAATGCTGCTGATAGCGATAATCGATGAGGGTGTTCAGCCCCTCGACGCATTCCGCCCACACATCGCCGCCGCGGCCGCCATCGCCACCGTCCGGTCCGCCGAACTCGATGAACTTTTCACGGCGGAACGACACGGCGCCGCCGCCGCCATTGCCGGAGCGAATATAGATCTTGGCTTGGTCGAGAAATTTCATAACCCGGATCCTTTACGGGACTGGAGCATTTTTCGCAAAAGCCGATCAGGCCCTGCGGTTAAAAAATGCCCCCGTCCGCGGTCGTGGTGCGGGAGCAACGCAGACAAAAGGGAAGCGCTCCCGAGATTTCGGAAGCGCTTCCTATTTTCAGCTTGCGAGGGACATCTCGCGGTCCACCTCGACCTCGACGCAGACGGGCTCACGCACGAGGCCGGTATGGCTCCAGCTCTTCAGGCTCTCCCAGGCCCGCCGGTCGAGGCGGAAATGGTCGGCAGGATAGAGACCGCCCCGGGCCGGCAGCTCGACGAGGCCCGCGCCCTGATAGGCAAAGCCGCACTTCTCCAGCACCCGCCGGGAGGCCGGGTTGATGACCCGAGCCGAGGCGGTGAGCTCGTCCTTCTCGCCATAGGCGAAGAAGGCATCGATCAGCGCGCGAGCCGCCTCGGTGGCGTAGCCCTTGCCCCAATAGGGCGTGCCGAGCCAGTAGCCGAGGCTGGGCTTGCCCGTCTCGGGATCGGGGCCGATGCCGACCATGCCGATCAGGTTGTTAGGCTTGCCCTTGGGCGTGATGGCGAGCTGCAGACCCTGGCCGTCCGCATTGGACCGCCGGGACATGAAGATAAATCGCTCGGCATCGTCCGGATGATATGGATGCGGAATTCGAGCCGTCATCTCCGCGACCGATTTCTCACCGGCAAGGCGTACGATGGCTTGGGCATCCGCGAGACGGGCCCAGCGCAGCCACAGGCCGCGGATCTCGAGGCGGAAAACATCGTCACGGGTGAGGTCGGGAAACATCGTCTTGCTCCGATCCGTTGGGCCCTCCTTGGGCCCGAGAAATGACGAAGGGGAGGTGGACATCCCACCTCCCCTGTCAGTTTCGGATTGGAGCTTGGCTTTTTAGGGCCTGTTTGGAGCTCTTAACCCGCCGGGTCGGTGTGATGCCGGCAGGAGCTCCTTCGTTTCGCTCTTGCCGTTTACTCTGCGGCCTCTTGGGCCGGTACGACCGATACAAAGGCTCGGCCTTGACGCGTAAGGAATCGGACTCGGCCATTGGCCGTGGCAAAGAGGGTGTGATCTTTGCCCATGCCGACATTGGCGCCGGCATGCCATTTCGTGCCGCGCTGACGAATAATGATGTTGCCGGCGACGACCTGCTGATCGCCGAATTTCTTGACGCCCAGACGACGGCCGTCGGAATCGCGACCGTTGCGAGACGAACCGCCTGCTTTTTTGTGAGCCATGGGTTACTCCCGTGTTCCTGTCAGTTGCCGAACGCTTATTCAGCGGTGGCCGGCGCAGCCTCGTCAGCCGCAGCCTTGGTGGTCTTCTTGGCCGCAGCCTTCTTGGGCTTTTCGCCACCGGCGAGGATCTCGGTGATCCGCACCACGGTGTAGTCCTGGCGATGCCCGCGCTTGCGGCGCGAATTCTGGCGACGGCGCTTCTTGAAGGAGATGACCTTCTCGCCGCGGGTGTGTTCCACCACCTCGCCCGCCACGGTCACGCCCTCGACGAGGGGGGCGCCCACCTGGGTCGAACCGTCGTTCGTGACCATGAGAACCTGGTCGAACGTGACGGCGGTGCCAGGCTCGCCTGCGAGCGTGGCGACGGTGATGACGTCGTTGGCGGCAACGCGATACTGCTTGCCGCCGGTCTTGATCACTGCGAACATCTTAATCCTCGTGTTCAAACCCAATTCTCAGCGGGGGAAAGCCCCCACCGGATTGGCTTTTTGGCAGTTTCCGGCTTCGGTTCACGGCAGTCTGAAACTGCCGCATGGATATGAGCAGACACTCATATCCGCTCATAGAGGAGGCCTATCTACGGACGGAGCCTGTCCTTGTCAATCAAAAACCTTGCTTTTGGCGCTTGAAGACCCGCCAAGCCCATGATATCCACCCGGCCTCAACCAGCGGGCCTCAAGGCCTTCGCACCCCGGAGAGGTGGCAGAGTGGTTGAATGCACCGCACTCGAAATGCGGCATACGGGCAACCGTATCGGGAGTTCGAATCTCCCCCTCTCCGCCATTATTTGTCTTTAAGCACCTGAAATCATGGGCAAATATGGAAGGCGCCGCAAACCTTCCCCACCTTCTTCCCCACTTTAGCCGCTAACTTGGCTGTCGAGCGTCACTTATCATCTTTTCAGCGATGCGCCGTCCTGCTGTGCTTTAGGTCGGCTCAACCAATTCAGCCAAACCAGCATGATAAGCATGGAATTCAAAGACTTGGCCTAAAGTTCTCCTGACCCAGAGAACAGGGACAACGCTTATGAGCTCGCAAAGCACCACAGCCGGAATTATCCGCCATCGAGCCGAGGATGACCTCTTCCACTATGACAGGTCGAGGGCTCCCAACCTCACAGAGTGCGAGACAGGCCTATCAAGAGCCCAGTAGTACAGGCTCGCTTTGGGAATCGAAATCTCTTTGCCAAAGCCTTGTCTAACAATGCACAGAGTTCGGCTCAACATCCCGGCATGTGCGCCTAGAAGCACGTTACTGGCGTAGCTTTTGGAGCCCTGCTGTCCGGCGCAGAGCCACAGAACGGTACCAAATCCACTGGACAATCTAGCAACCTTTAACTATTCGCCCTCCACTGCCCGCGCCGCATATTCTCAACAACAAACATCCCAGGCCTGCCGTGTCACGAGAATTTCGAGTCGATGTTCAAGCTTTAAGGGGCATTGCGGTCCTACTGGTTGTGATTTATCACGCCAATCTCGGACTGTTTCCTGCAGGTTACCTAGGCGTCGATATTTTCTTCGTTATCTCAGGCTTCTTGATTACTGGGCTTATTAAGTATCAGCTTGAACAAGGGCGATTCAGCTTTCGGGACTTTTATTACCGCCGAGCCAAGCGCCTGCTGCCAGCGGCATATATCGTCATCGCTCTGACCACCATTGCGGCCCCTTTCTTTCTGTCGGACCTCGGCCTCCAAGAGTTCAAATACCAAGTTCTCGGCGCAATCACCTTCACCGGCAATATCGCTCTCTGGCTACAATCCGATTACTTCGCGCAGGCCGCCGAAACCAAGCCGCTCCTCCACGTTTGGTCGCTAGCGATTGAAGAGCAGTACTACTTGGTGCTGCCAGCGTTCCTGCTTCTGACGCCGTCACGGCTCTGGCTTCGTGGTGTGAGCTTGCTTCTTGTCATCAGCTTGGCCCTCTGCCTTTATCTTGCGTCCCGAGAGCCATCGGCTGCGTTCTATCTTCTGCCAACCCGGTTTTGGGAGATGGCGATTGGCTCAGTGGGAGCTCTGCTTCCGAGCTATTATCTGCTTCGGTTAAGCTTCTCATGGCTGCGCTTACCAGCACTGGCAGTTCTCCTAATTACACCAGCTTCGCCGGTTGGCGGTGCTCATCCCGGCACTGACGCCGTTCTCGTGTGTTTGGCGACGCTTGCCCTTCTTCTGGCCCATACCAAGGACAACATCGTCGTTTGGAGCCTAGCCAAGGTTGGCGACGTTTCTTACTCCCTTTATCTGATCCACTGGCCTGTTTTGGTGTATGTACGGGCCGCTTGGCTGACGGAGCCCCCAGCGATAGCCATCTACGGCACTCTTGCGTTCTCACTTGGAGCAAGTTGGGCGCTCTATCGATTGGTGGAGGAGCCCTTCCGGGACGGCTCATTCAGTTCTCGCAAGCGTTTGACATCCGGCTTGGTTGCAACATCAGTCATTTTAGGCTTGGCCCCATTGATTGTTATCGCAGCAACAGCAAGCAACATTGATTTCAAAAGGGTCCGCAGATCCAACCTCGGCCTGGGAAATGCATGTGCATTTAAGCCAGGGTACCCTCCCAAGGATATTCCACCCACCTGCAAGACAGCTGACAAGCCGCAGCTATTGGTTTGGGGCGACTCCTATGCCATGGCTATTGTTCCTGGCATAGCCAAGACAGTAGGAGACTATGGGGTTGCGCAACTCACAATGAGCGCATGCGGCCCGGCTATCGGAGCGGCGCCATTTGAGAAACGGGCGACCCCGAGATATCCACGAAGCTTCGCGGAGAACTGCATTCGCTTTAACGAGGGCGTTCTTGACATCCTCAAAAGGCAACCGGAAATCAAGATAGTTGCCATTTCGAGCCCGTTCTATCCGTCCCTTGCAAGCAACAACTTGATGCTTGTGCAGTATGGAGGCTCATTCACGGAAGCGAAAACCTCCACTGATTTAGCCGTCCGGGGAATAAAGACGCTTGTTGAAGCTGTACGAGCTGCAGGCAAGAAGGTCGTTGTCGTCGGCCCTATGCCAAATCTCGCGGTCGATATTGGCGAATGTCTTGAGCGGAAGGCCCAAGGACGATTGATTCTCGGGAAGTTCAAAGATTGCCAGATCCCGGCGTCCGAAGTGCGCAAGCTCCGAGCGCCGGTCCTCCAGATGCTTAGTCAGGTATCTGCCGAGGCTAACGTTGAGGTTATTTCTCCATACGACTTCCTGTGTAACGAAACAATTTGCAGGACAGAGTTGAATGGTAAGCCCCTTTACCGAGACGAGGGGCACCTATCTTACGAGGGTTCAGAAGTTTTCTTTCAGCTCACTGGATTGACTGAGAAACTCATCAGAGCTGCCCGATAGATGTCCCCCGGGTAGGTCACCTGACAGTCAACTATCACAAGACCGGCGTTCTGTTCTACGATACCGATGGTTCCAGCAATGGGCAGGCTGTCGAGTCTGCCCAGATGAAGAAGGGCCTCGCACTCTTCGACAAGAATATCCTCGTCATCTACGCTCGTGCTGGAGTGCCTAGGCTGAGAGCTCGGGCACTCCTCACCTTTCTTCTATAGCCGCTTCATCAGTCGCGCCGCCGCCTGAACGAGCTGCGCATCTAGCATCTCCTCCGCCGCATCATAGCGGGCGACCCACCGCTCATAGGTCGCCCAGCGCATTCCCTTAGGCTTGGGTGGCAGGTCCCATTCATCCGGATCCTCGTCGCCGAGCAGCGCCGCTTTTACCTTCGACTTCGTGCGCCATGCCCGCCTGATGGGGTCAAGGAACTGAGAGGCATAGGCCGCCCTGCGGCCCCAGGCATGCCGACTGGCGAAAGACATGGCCCCGAGAGGCCGATATAACACCCGCACGCGCCTCCCGGTTCTTGGGCAGATGACGTACCATTGCAGTCCGCCGAAATGTCTCGGCTCCGACACGAGAGAAAAGAACTGCTGCCGTCCTTGGAAGGACAAATCCAGCAAACCACCATAGTCCGACAGTTTGAAAAGAGCCATGATAGTCTCGCCCGAGCCATAGGTGAGCACGCATTGGATATGGCTGCCGGGTTTGCCAGCGCCACCAGGAATGAGTTTGGCGAGTTCCAGCTTGGGGCCGCTCTCCAGGGTGAGGCGTTGCCGGTCACGAGGCATGACGACGCCCCTTCAGCTGCAGCGTCACCACGACTCCTGACGGCTCATCCGCTCCATCCACCCCAGACCCCATCTGGTAGATTATATGTGTACCTGTGGTGACACCGCTAATGGGCTCCAAACGGCGCTTGCGGTCACGTGAGAGGGACAGTTCCCGGCAATTTTCTTTCGTGGCGGCGATTACTGTCCCTGTAGTGACACCGGCTGCCCCTCTGGTGGGACCGGCTATAAATTTCGGCTGGTCAGGATGCCAGCCCGTGAACCGCTTGGAGGCCGGTTCGCCTGAACGGTCGCAGGCATGGAGCGTCAGACGATACTCGGCTGCATGGGGTGTCTTGCGGTCGAAATGGCCTCGGGAGCACAGGTCGACAAAGCCCTTCTGTGTCAACTCGGCGAATGCTCGTGCCGCCGTGTTCTTGGAGCATCGCACCCGTTCGGCAGCATCTCGGACCGAGAAGGCAATACGACCATTGTTGCTACCGTTGTAAATGGCAGCCAGTTCAATGAAGACGCTACGCGCTACTGGAGAGAGCGAGCGTCAGGCAGGTGATTGCAGCATCCAATATGGAAGAGACACGAAGCGCTCTGTTGTGCTTCGGCCCTTGGTGTTGTGACGTTTGGACATGAGGTGTCACGCAGCGGACTATCGAGAGGAGATCATCATGACGAAGTCGTTGTCGATCCTGGCACTTCCGTTGGGCTTCCTGTTTGTCGGCCCGACCCTGGCGCAGTCGCCCGCCATGTGCGTCGTCGCAGGCAATCATCCCATCATGGGGGCCAACATGGAGGCTGCCTTCGACGTCCAGGCCGGGCAGGGATGCATGTCCGACCTCCGCCCTCAAGGCTCGCTCGCCAGCTCCGAGGTCAGCCAGCGGCCACAGCATGGCACCTTGAAGATGGTCGACAAGGACACCTGGACCTATGAGCCCACCGCGGGCTACCGCGGCCCCGATGCCTTTGCGATCACCGCGAAAGGGCAGAGCATCGACCAGAAGCCTGGAACCTCCGTGTACAGCTACAAGGTCAACGTCAAGTAGCGGCGAATGCTGCGCGGCCCACTCGTGCGGATCCGATGGTAGGCGCCGAGGTCGCAGGCTCTCGGGGTCTACCGCCTTGTCACACGCTCGCATCGATGACGAAGGGTTGGTGTGGGGAGGCCTACGAAAGCCGACAATACCAAAGGGAGTTTTTGCCATGCTCAGCAAGCAATTCGCCTATCTTATCCTGATGACCGGTAGCCTCTGCGCGACAGGAAGCGGAGCAATCGCGCAGGACGCGGACGGCAGGTCGCAAATGCCCCTTACGAAGGCCATCGGTCGAGTCACGCCCACGGGTCCAGTTCCATCGCTTGCCGTCATCAACTCGGCGGGCGCAAAACTCGAGGGCAATAAGCTGACCTTGACCGGTGTGTCGGCGAACTCGATCGTGTTCGCCGATCAGCCCGTGCGGGCGGCAGGTCACGTGGTCACCGAGCAGTTCATCATGCAGTGGGACGAGGGCAAGGACAACTTCGCCAAGGATCCGCACAACGCCACCGTGTCCGTTCTGAGTGGTGATGGCTCGAAGGTCAGCGACGCCGTGGTGACGCTGAAATCGCCGAAGCTCGAGGGAGGCAATCTTACCTTCGATGTTACGGTGCTGGAAGGCAATTTGAACGGAGTGAGCGGACCTGCGGCGCTGTTCATCGACCACTTTGGCGCCTTCGGCGGCGGGTTCCGCGCCGGTGGCTTCGATGCCGCGCGCTTTGGCGGATACCGCGGCGCGTGGGCTGGTGGCCGCTATTGGCATGCCCCCGTCTATCGTGGTGCCTGGTATGGGGCGGGCGCCACGGCGGCCGGCATTGCCGCCGGGACCGCCATGGGAGCGGCCGAGGCGGCGAACCCCGGCCTTGGATACGGCGACGACGGCCAGTGCGGCTATTATCCCTATGGGCCGTGCTACTGAACGGGGTGTGTTCCGAGGTGCGTGAATCGCCGCGCGTGTGCGGGAGGCCGTCTCGCCCATCCAAACCATTGACCGTCGAGGCCTGGAAACATGAACGCTGGCGGAAAGCCAAGGATCGGCCTTGCTGCGTTGTTCGCCTCCCCAATGGCATACCGTGCGTCGGCGATCGTTCAGCAGCAGAAGCCCAGCATCCTCGTCATCATGGCTCGCTTCCGGCAAGGTGCCGGCGGTGCAATTGGCGCAACGCCACCGTTGTTGCAGTCGGCGCCCTGGACAGCGGCAGGGATGACCAAGTCAGGCACGCGGATGGCTCATCCGGTCAAGCAGGGTTGATGGGATCACGTATCAATTGGCCTGAACCACGAGGCTCGCCAAGGTCACCCGCCCATCGGAGGTGTAGTGATTGACGTGCTCCGTGGCGAGGCATTGGCCGGCCTGATACACTTTCAATTCCGCGATCGACCCGATGTTCTCCAGCGCGGCAATGATAAAGTCGCGCTCGACATTCGTGTCCGCGTCCGTGGCATGGGTGATTTGAAATGAGAGGCGGGTCAAGGATAGGCCCGTATCTCTCGTGCCCGCCCCGACCCAGAGAACGCGTTCGTCATCGGCTGGACGTTCGGTGTTGAGCCAGAAGCTTGTGGATCCACCTGTCCATGTGGTCTCGGCTCGAACGAGGCTCAAGGACCAGAATCGGATGTGATGGCGTTTCCGGGGGCTGTTGTCGATCGCCTTCTGAAACCCGATGTCTTGGCCGCGCCCGAACAGATAGAGCGTGCTGAACGGGGCGGTCGGATAGGGCGAGTTGAACATGAAGGCCCGGACCATGCCCCAGGAACTACCCAGGCCCAGGCGGTCGGCCTCCGACCAGCCAAGAGCTGCAAAGGCTGCACGAAGCTGTGCGAGGGTGCCCACCAGCGCCACGTTGACGGGATCTCTCGGCAGTCCGTCGCCTGTGGCCGTGAAGCTGGGTACCCGTTTCCGATGGAGAAGCTTGAGGCCCATGCGAATGACCCGCGGGAGAATGACATAGGCGCCGATTGCATAAGTGAGGCCCACGGCCAGGATCCATGGCAGCCTTCGGTCGGCGGTTTCAAAGACCACGAAGACGATCAGCCAGACGGAGAAGATCCCCAGCCCAAGGATGACGAGGCGTTGCAAGAGGCGGTTCAGCAATCGCACGAGCCCAGCTCCGTCACGATCAACGGCAATGATCAGCACCCGTTGCAGATACCTTTCTTGACTTCCTGATCGATGCGTTTGGCCCTTTGGTCCATTTGTTGGATGGCCTTCGCATCGTTGGCCGAGAATTCCTTGTCCGGCGATGGCACGGTGTTGCTGTCGAGCATCCGGTCAATCGCCGGTCCGGACGGGACTTGGATCTCTCCCGAGGGCGTAAAGGGTTGATTGCCTTGCTGCGCCAGAGCAGGACCTGTGGCAATCAACACACCGAGTGTGACGAGGCAAAGAGAACGGCGCATCGAGATATCTCCCGAATGAGGATGCCAGCCCCGTCCTGGACCGCTGTCGGCCGTGAGTCCAAGCCCCAAGGCAGGATATACCTCTCGGCCGCCAGAGCCACCTAGGGAAACCCTGGAACTGCCAAAGGCAGACCCTGAAACCTCAGGAGTGGAATCTACCTGTTGCCTTGGACAGGCATGCTTGCCACGGCTTGCTCAAGTGTCCGGCCGGGAACCGGGAGCGGGATGCCCAAAACGGCGGATGTGCCCTCCAGACAGATCGTTTGCCGAACTGCCCGAGGCGGCCCGCAGGTATGACGCTGAGCCGGGTGTTTCTGGAGGGCCGTCTCCGTCGCAAGGACTGGAAAGGACTGAAACGGGGTCAGACTCTGATATTCAATACTCTCCACTCTCCGGGAACGTCCGGCGTCGCATGCTGAAGCAGACGTCCGGTCTTCTTCCGAGATATGCAGTTGTCTCTGGGCCATGCTCCTCTGCAACAGCAGCGCCAGGTTCCACCAACGGCTACGGCTGGGCTCTCGCTCCTAAATCCTCCAGCACCTCTAAGAGTGCCTCCGGATGCACCCTCACGGGTCCCGCGAACGGATGGTTGATGGCGATGATCACGAGCAGCCCCGAGAAGATCAGGAAAGATAGGATGCCGGTCATCATGGCCTGAACGCGCAGGTTCTCGGTGCCGAAGAACAGCGTGAAGCCGACCGTCACAAAGGCACCACCGACGAGCACGAACCAGAGCACCCCGGGAACCGCGCCGGAGGCCAGGATGAGCCGTGTGCGGCGGGCCTCGGTCAGGAGATCAAGCTGGCGGAGCGCCTCATCCAAGAGAGCCGTCCCGCGGCCGTCGCCCGGGGTGAAGGTCAGCAGCGCCGCGTAGGTGGTGTCGAGGGCACGGGTGACCGCGTGGCTTGACTCACTCCGCGCCATCGCAGGCCAGTCCTCCGTGACGGCGGCCCTGACGTAGCGGGTCAAGCTGTCGCGGAGAGCCTCGCCAGGACCCTCTCCAATCCCGTTGGCCAGGCGGTAGAGGGTTGCTGCCGCGCCAGCCTCCTGGGCCGCGGCATGCTCTGCTTCGCTGAACTTCTCCCAGACGATGATGACGGCAAAGGCCAGCAGCACTGCATAAAGCACGCCGACAGTCGCAAAGGTGAAGCCGGCCACCTCATTGTTGATCCGGAGCCGCTCTGAGGGCACGCGCCTGCGAACGAAGATGGGGGCGGCCATGGCCAGCAGGGTGGCCAGGCCAATGAGAAGGGCGCCCGACAGCCAGAGGGGTTGGGTGTCCAGGAGGATCATGTGTCGCCCTGCTCCGATCCCGTCCCGCGGACCGACGGGAGTAACAGGAAAGCCTGGCTGCTTTCCTGTCTTCCAGTTTAACAGCGATAACCGCCTACGTCTGTATCACCGCTGAGGGTTGAGCCAGGAGGATCTCCTGCCCTTCAGGAGCGTCCGGTATTCCCTGCCAGAGCTGACATTCGGCTTGCTTCCGAGAAGTGCCATTAGGAAACATTCAGGTACATGAGCAGAAATTTCGTAGAAGGCCGTTTTGGGACAAGCGCTGGGACGATGCGCCCTCACCGGCGTTGTCTTTGGTGATGGCGCCACCAACGAGGTGGCGGTGTTCGCGTGCGAAGGGGGCTGCAGCCTGCTCAGCGCCAGGTCAGTCACAAGGCCTTTGGGCGCTATATCGTGCAGATGGTCGGCGCCGCCTCGCGCATTGCGGTCGAACGCTTTGAAGAGGCGCGCAACGGCCGTCCCGGTATCCGCCAATTGATGCGGAACTACGGCGAGGTCCTCCTGGCACAGACGTTCCAAACCGTCTCCTGCAATGCCGTTCATCTGGTCGAGGCGCGCTGCTGCCGCTAGATCCTTAGCATGCATGACCGTGCCGATCAGGACGCCTTATCCCTCACGCACGTGTTTCTCGCTGAGATACTCGGTGTGCAACGCTCCACCGCCAGTGTGGTCACCCACCTTCCAGACGGCGGGGCTGATCCGGCAGAGCCGCGGCGGCATCAGCGTGACTGATCGAGAGGGCCTGAGGAGACGGCCTGCGAGTACTATGACCGGATCCGACGCATCTACGAGCGCCTGCTGCCCGGCACATATCCAGCAGCCCCATCCCGGTAAAGAAAGTCAGGCGAGGCTTTGGTCTCAGCGCCGAATCTCAATCTACTTGCGAGGTGGTACAAGCAGCATTCTCATGAGATGCATCCATGATCGGTGGCCCACAGCAACAGGGCTTGTCGTTTCATGAGGTTAGAGCATTGCGAACGGGCTCTGCCAGTCGATACCGCACCCCATCGCGAGAAGCACGGTGTTGATCCATGTGGCGCGCTTGCTCGCGGCAAGCCACGACCTCTTCATTCCATGGTCCTCTTGGCTTTGACCAAGAGGGATCGTGAGGAGAACTTGGTGCGACGCGTCGGTGATCTCCAATTGCCAGCCTTCCCGATCATCACCCGCGAACATACCGTCATCCCGGATTGCCTGAATGGCTTGCCGCGATTCCGCTTCAGCCGCTTCGAGGCTGCGAGCTTCGAAGCCCGTGTCATCTGGAATTGCACCGGATGGTCCGACAAGATGGAAATAGAAGCGCATGCTTGCCCTCAACGGGGTCATGGAGAGGCCGAGGCCCCTTTGGTCGAGATGCGTATGCGGCAACTCAGGCGTCAGTTGCAGCAATTGTTCGTGATGCTTTGTGGCGAATTCTGGTTGATGCTTGGGGGAATTTTAGATCTGTCCCACGAGGCTCTTACAGAATGGGACCGCAATCGATCAATTCCTTGCGTGACCACGACAAGCACGCGAATGAGCTATACCCCGTCCTGGGGGCAGCATAGGGCCAGGAACGCGTTCAAAGAACGGCTGCATAGGTAGCCAAGGCGATCGGCGCTGTCACGAAAATAGCAGCCGTCACCATCCTTTCGAGGCGATCGATTTCATTTTCAACATCTCTGATTTTCGTATGAATTTCGGAATCGTGTGCATTCATCAATCTGTCCAACATAACAATTCAACTATGAGATGCTACCGTTTGGCGAGCTTGTGGGGTCCAGCTCACGAGCCCTTGAAGAGGTGCTGAACGTGCCGGGATGGCAAGATCTCTATGCGACAGCAGCATCGGTGCTGGGTGCAAAGGCCATATGTTCCTGTGCCCATATGGCGGCCTGGGTGCGGTTTTCCGCTCTGACCTTGCGCAGGATCGCCTTGATGTGAACCTTGACCGTCGCTTCGGAAAGATCAAGCTCGCGGGCGATGATCTTGTTGGAGGCCCCTTGGGTCAAACAGCGCAGGATCTGGGTCTCACGCGCGGTAAGCCTGCCGGTTTCTCCGGTTGCTGGAGCAGGGCTGCCCTCGTGGACGCGCCGACCTGATACCTGCTGGAGCAACTTGACGCTCACGGAGCCGGGCAGGAAGGTTCCACCGAGCATCACGAGTTCCAATACCTTGAGCAACGAAGACCGCGGCATGGTGGTCGGGCAGATGCCGCCGAGGCCGACCTGGCAGAGCTGAACGACCTCCTGAATCGGCAGATCATCGGCCATCATGACAAGACGGACGGATGGGCATGCGATCCTCAGCTTCTCGAGAGTCGCCATGCAGGTATTACGGTCGAGACTCTCGCTCAGAAGAACGAGTGCCGGCGCCAGCCCAGCGATGGCCGGGAGATCGGAAAGGTCGTTGACGATCTCCTCCGCGAGAATGAACCGCGATCCCGCCAGGATCTGACTGATGCCGGTGCGCAAGAGCGTGTTCCGGCAGATCAGATAGGTGGTCACATGATCAAGCGGATCATAGGTGCGAGGCAGCGACTGCTCTTTGTAGACGATGTCGTGATCCATGCTTGGCCCCTGCGATGCTCAACAGCGGAATGCCCTCGCTGAAGGCATCGTTTCTTAAAACGAGGTCCTGTCCTCTGGACCAGCGTGGCATCAACAAGGGAGGCACCCGCGTGTTCCCGATCCATAGAGCGCCGATGGATCAACCCGCCCGAGGTATTGTGCTGGCTATATAGGTGCTGACGCTTAGGGATCTCGACGTTTCGGGTCCGGCAACAGCAATTTGAGGGCACGAGCGGCATCGCCGAGACATGTATTGCCAAGCTTAGAATCCGTCACATTTCGTGATTGCTTCACCTGTGATCATGTTAGGTACGGTCCAAGCGGCGTGAGCGACGTATTGCGTCAGCAACCCTCTGGGCCGGCATCGAGTTATCCGTTCCAGTTCCGCTCACATTTCTAGGTTTATCGGCTGAGTTGCTGAGGCGCGGAAGAATCATGACACGCTGGTGGCGACATGCCCTCCTCGCGATTGCAGACATTGCGCCTGCCTTTCCCCTCCGCGTTCAACTGGATCTCGGCCATGGGTCCATCCTGCCCGTCATCAACGGGTCTGCGCTTGCCAAGGGCGATGGTGCTGGGAACAGAGACACAGGCGGTGGAGGCAATGCCGACAATCAGGGGATGTAGGCGGCAGCGGGAACGGCAAGAACGACGGAAACGGCAATAGCGGCGGTACGGCCGGTGGTGACGCGGGAAACAGGAATGGCAACGGCGACGGCAGAGGCAATTCGAGCACTGGGGCTCTAGGTAGGGGACTCATCCAAGCCATTGAGTAATCGTCGCGACGAGTGCGATCGCGGCGAGATAGTTGATGGCCAGCCGGTCGTATCGGGTTGCGATGCGCTTCCCGTTCTTGAGCCGTCCGAACATCCGCTCGATGACGTTTCGGCGTCGGTATGCTGCGCGATTGAGCGGATAGGCGATGGCACGAGCGGCGCGGACCGGGATGACAGCGTCGATGCCTTTGTCTTGGAGCCAAGTGCGCAGGCGGTCGGCGTCATAGGCTTTGTCGGCGATGAGCCGCTTGGCCGGCGCCAAGGCTTCCAGCATCGGCATGGCCATGGTGATGTCGGCCATGTTGCCCGGCGTCAGCGCGACGGCGACGATCCGGCCGCGACCATCGGCCAGGCAATGGATCTTCGTCGTTCTGCCGCCGCGCGAGACGCCGACCGCTTGGTTGAACTCCCCCCTTTTCCACCGGACGCCGAGCGGTGCGCCTTCACGTTTGAGTTGTCGAGCGCAAGCTCCTCGGGAATCGGTCCGGCCGCCGCAACCTGGGTAAAAATACGCTGCCAGACATCTCTTCTGGCCCAGCGGGTGTAACGATTGTAGATGGTAGATTCACAAACGACAAATTCTGCTACGTCCGGCTTGGCCGTTTGGTTCTGACATGGAGCCGGGTTCCGTTTAGCCCCTGCCGCCGACGTGCGGCCCAACAGGGTTCTGCTCCCGAGGCATCCCGCCCCCAGGGAGCAGATCATGCGCCAGCCACCGTGGAGGATCGTACGGCACTGGGCCCACCACCCGGATGCGCAGCGGCGTTGGGACCGTGCGTTCCAGCTGCTCCTGGAAACGGCACGCCCGGCCGAACCCGACCCGGACGGCGGCGGGGGCGAGGCGACCCTACAGGAGAGCCCCCATGCTAATCCTCGCCGCTTATGGCCGCGCCTCCACCCAGCGCCAGGTTCAAAGTCAGTCGACTGAACAGCAGATCGAACGGTTGCGAGCCTACGCTCTCGCACAAGGGACAGATCTGGCCCCCGAGTACATCTTTCGCGACGATGGCTACAGTGGCTCCAGCCTGCAACGCCCTGGGCTCGATAGGTTGCGCGATGCTGTCGCAAGCGCCCGCCTCGACCGCATCCTGATCACAAGCCCGGACCGCCTGGCTCGCAACTACGTTCATCAGGTTCTGCTGGTGGAGGAGCTTCAGAAGCATGGTGCCACGGTCGAGTTCCTTGACCGGCCCATGAGCCAGGATCCGCATGATCAATTGCTCCTCCAGATCCGCGGCGCGGTGGCCGAGTACGAGCGAACCCTGATTACCGAGCGCATGCGTCGCGGCCGGCTGCGGCGGCTCAAGGCGGGAACGCTGTTGCCGTGGACGCGTCCACCTTACGGCTACCGTCTTGATCCCGACCGCCCGCGAGACCCGGCTGGCGTGCGCATTGACGAAGCCGAAGCCGCCGTCGTGCGCGATCTTTTCGCCTGGTACATCGAAGGCGCGACCATGATCGCGTTGATCCAGCGCCTGGCCCGACTTGGCATTGCCTCGCCCACGGGATGCATGACTTGGAGCCCCTCGGCCTTGCGGTGCTTGCTCACCAATCCGGCCTATGCGGGTCAGATCTTTGCCAACCGCATGCGAACCAGCCCTCCGCAAACGCGATACTCGGCGCTGCGCCCGGTCGGCCACTCAAAAGGAACGCGCCGGCCTACCGATGTGGCGGAGTGGATCGCGGTGGCCTCTGTTCCGGCCATCATCAGCCGGGAGCAGTTTGACGCGGCCGCCGCACGGCTGGTGTATAATCGCCGGATGGCCCCACGTAACAACCGGGTGCATCAGTATCTTCTGCGCGGGCTTGTCAGCTGCGGATGCTGTCGGCGTGCCTGCACCGGCCGCCGGCTGCCGCCAGCTTATGATTACTATCTGTGCCGCACGAAGACCCAACTGCGCCTGCTCGTTCCTGGTGAGCGTTGCCCGGCGCGCTATATTCCGGCCAGGCCTCTGGAGGAGCTGGTCTGGCAGGATCTTTGTGAGGTGCTGCAGCATCCAGAGGTTATCGCGCAAGCCATGGAGCGAGCCCGCAGCGGTCATTGGCTGCCGCAGGAATGGCAGGCCCGGCGGGAGAACCTGCGGCGCGGCCGGATGAGCCTGACCCAGCAGATCGAACGACTGACCGAGGCTTACTTAGGCGGGGTCGTGCCCTTAGCCGAGTTTGAGCGGCGGCGCCGGGAAACCGAGGGCCGCTTGGGGGCTTTGGAGAGGCAAGAACAGGAACTCCTTGCTGACGCACGCGATCGGCATGAGACGGCGCGCTTGGCGGATAATGCTGAAGAGTTCTGCCGACGCGTTCGCGATGGATTGGCCAGTGCCGACTTCGACCGCAAGCGGGCTCTTCTCGAGCTGCTCGTTGATCGCGTTGTTGTCACTGACGGTGAGGTGGAGATCCGCTACGCCTTCCCAACCGGCCCCAACGGTGAACGCGAGCCGTTTTGTCGGTTGCGTACAGACTATCTAGATGGTCTTTGCTGGTCCATATTCGGGCGGCACGCCGCGCCAGCGTCCGCCCGTCTTCAGGATGTGAAGGATGCCACTGATCACCCGCCGGTCGTCGACGCGGGGCTTCCCCGGCTGGTTGTGTGGCAGATGCGGCTCCAGAGCCGCCCAGGCATCGTCAGACAGCCAGAACAGATCGCGCATGACTTGCTCCCACCTCGCCAGACCCAATGCCGGAGGAAATCAGCCAATAATGTCAGTTGTTTGGTTGGGTCCCCTACCTAGGATCAGGGCGGAAGCTGAAGCCGATCCGCATCCGGCAAAACGCTTTCCTCAACAATCGCATTGGGCAGGATCATCGTGCCATCAAGAGGCGAGTGCGCCCGATGCTCGGGTTCAAGACGATGAACAGCGCTCGTGTGATCCTGGGTGGGATCGAGATGGTTCATATGATGCGCAAAGGAGAGGCGAAGTATGCCTGCAATCGGCAGCTGTCGCTCGCCGAACAGTTTGAGCTACTCGCCGCATGAGTGGATACAGATCCCTGGTACTTTCTCATCTTTGCTTCAAATTTGCGACGCATCCCTTACGCTGACCTGTGCTCCATGGTTTCTGAATGAAATCTCTTGGTTAGAAGCCGCACATTTGGCGCGCCACCTTGAAGCTGATGAAACCGGGCAAAACCGAACAGGTTCTGCCCAAAGTAGGGCTACAATTAATCTGGCGCCTGGATAAATTGCTACGCTAGAAGTATATTCCGAGACCCAGAGTGCAAGAAATAAAGTATCAGTTTAGATGGCTGACACCACAGCTCCAGTCTTAGCGCGTATCACCGTCCCTTACGTTGTCAGTGTGAGTCAGGGCAATGCTTTGCTCACTATCACGGCAGAAGCGCTCGATAGCGGCTCCGGGATTGATACCATCACCCTATGGTTAGAACATCCAGTCGTCGAAGCTCTTGATGATGGTCAGACAAGGCTTATTGCCTCCATTGTGCTTCAAGATCTCGATGGCTCATCTGATGGTCCGGCTTCAGGCGCTATAGTGCTTTCGCCTCTCACGACTTTAGGGACGCACACTATCAGGGGTGCGACACTCATCGATAAAGCGGGAAATCGTCGTGACTATACGAACGAGGAGCTTCGTGCACTCGGCTCTGAAGCGAAGTTCAGTGTCTCAGGCACTACGATAAATGACGATACGCTCACCGGTGGGGACGAAGACGATACAATCGGTGGTTCCGACGGCAACGATTTTATCCAAGGATCAGCTGGGAACGATAGGCTAGATGGGGACACAGGCGCCGATACCCTAGACGGAGGGAGCGGCAACGACACAATGTGGGGCGGAGCCGGAAACGATAGCCTAGACGGCGGATCCGGCGATGACATGATCTCCGAGTACGTTGACGAGGCCTCCGAGAACACATTGAGCGGCGGCGATGGCAATGACCGCCTTAGTGGCGCAGCTGGTAATGACCTGCTTTATGGTGACGAGGGCAACGACGATTTGGACGGTCGAGCCGGTGCGGATAGGCTCATAGGCGGCAACGGCAACGACACTTTGAACGGAGGAGTCGGAAACGATAGCTTGGAGGGTGGCGCTGGAGATGATCGGCTCTACGAGTGGCATGATGACACTTCAGAGAACACCCTAAATGGCGGCGCTGGTAATGACACTCTCAGTGGTGGTGGCGGATCCGACACGCTCATTGGTGGTGACGGCAGGGACGTGTTGTTTGGCGGAGCCGGTGGTGACAGCTTGGACGGCGGGGCCGGGGCCGATGACCTGTCGATTTCCGTAGGTGAGATCTCAGCAAGCACTCTAAGCGGTGGAAGCGGCAACGACAGTCTGTGGGGTGGTGCCGGAGCCGACAAACTATTCGGCGGGACTGATAATGATAGTTTGGACGGTCGAGACGGGAGCGATACTCTCGATGGCGGTGATGGCAATGACATCCTAAACGGAGGACTGGGAAACGATAGCCTGTACGGCGGAGCCGGCGATGACGTGCTCTACGAGTGGAGGACTACCGAGGACTCTGTTGAAACTATGGATGGCGGCGCCGGCAATGACACACTCACCGGAGCAGGCGGACGTGAGTGGCTGTACAGCTACGAGGGGAATGACCTTCTAAGCGGCTTTGGGAACGATGACCACCTCGAAGTTCATGGGGTCGGCGCTGCTACGTTGGATGGCGGAGCGGGTAACGACGTCCTGATATCCACCAACAACAATGCGACACTGAGAGGTGGGGCAGGCCAGGACGATATCTCCATTACGGGAGCGTCTCTCGTTGATGCAGGCCAAGACGACGACAAGGTCTGGATCAATCTCAGCGATAGCAATTTTTCTGGACGGATTGACGGCGGATCCGGTCACGACACCCTCATGCTGTGGGCTGGCCCGAGTGACTGGAGCAAGGTCGTCAACTTCGAAACGATTGTAGTAGGGACCTCAGCTCATATTGTTTTGAGCAACGCCAACGTGACCAGTGGAGGCACGCTCACGATCCGCTCGGGCTGGCAGCACTTCGCAACCACGATTATCCCAACAATCGAAGTCAATGGCACAGCCATAAAGCAGGGCAGACTACTTCTCTCGGGAGATGCCAACGCGGACCGTCTCACTGGCGGTGCATTGGCAGACACGCTTGAAGGCTCCGATGGAGCAGACACGCTGACCGGCGGTGAGGGGAACGACCAGTTACTCGGCGGCAACGGATCTGACAGAATCGTAGGCGGCCTGGGAGTCGACATAATCACTGGAGGAGCCGGAGACGATACTTTGGATGGCGGCTTGGGGGCAGACATCGCTGTTTACTCGGGAAATCGCGCTGATTTTACAATCGTGGAAGACGATGGATTCATCATCCTAATCGGCCCAGACGGCACAGATGTCTTGCGGAGTATCAACCGCCTTCAATTCCTGGATCAGACAGTCGATTTCATTATTCCAGGGCTTACACTTTCCGGATCCGAGGCCAGTGAGATGCTGGATGGGGAAGACGGAACAGATGTCCTTAGTGGCAGCTCCGGCAACGACACCATCAATGGATTTGATGGAAATGATGCGCTGAACGGCGACAGCGGCAATGACATTCTCGATGGAGGGAATGGCTCCGACACTCTCACTGGCGGGAGCGGAAGCGACACCCTGAAAGGCGGAGCCGGTGACGATGTTGCAGTCTTCACCGGGCGCTTGGCGGACTACTGGGCCAAGTATTCTTTTGATGGATCCATTGAAATTCAGGACAAACGCCTTGATGCAAACGGCATCGACAAAGTGACAGGCGTGGAGGCTTTCCAGTTTTCGGACGGCACGTTCAGTTTGTCACAGCTCCTTGATCCCCCGATCATCGTTCCGCCAGGGCCTCCTGTTTTCCTCTTTGACCCTCCGGTCATTACACCCCTGCCTCAACCTCCTGTGGTTACGCCACCTAGAGTGGTTGAGACGACGACGAGCACCACGCTTCCCGAAGGCTCGCTCAATCTGGTGGCAGGAGGCACCAACAACATCTCGCTGACCGGCAATGCTCTGAACAACAGCATCACTGGCAACGTGGGTAAGAATACCATCACCGGCGGCGCTGGTGCTGACAAGGTGAATGGCGGATCCGGCAACGACACCCTCTCCGGCGGCACCGGCAAGGATGCGTTCCTGTTCACCACCAAGCTCGGCACGTCCTCGACCGACCGCAAGGTGAACTTCGACACCATCAAGGACTTTAGCGCGAAGGATGACAGCATCCAACTCGACAACACTATCTTTAAGAAGCTTGGAATGAAGGGTTCAGAGCCGAAGCCGGTCAGGCTCGACAAGAAGTTCTTCATCGTGAGCGATAAGGCGAAAGACAGGGACGACTACGTTATCTACAACAAGAAGACGGGTGTGCTGTCCTATGATGCCGACGGCTCCCGCAAGGGGCAGGCTGTCGAGTTCGCTCTGCTCACGAAGAAACCTACCCTGAAGTACGACGACTTTTTCGTCATCTAACGTGCGGGATGCCTGTGTCGATTTGTACTTCATGATGGGATCGGGCGACTTGTCGGCCGCTTTAAGCACTTCATGTGAGACTGAACAATCTCCCGAGTCTTACATGAAGTGCAAACAAACGCGGGGCTCCTTGTTTGCAGCAGGCTACTATACCCTGCTGCTCCGCTCGGAAGCGGCTGCCAGCCATTGGTGTATACCGGGGGCGCAAAGCAATTTTTATCATGCGAGCGGCAGCGGTGTCGAAGCGGCTGTGCGGTCTCATCTGAAATGCAAACAGTCTCAAATGAAACACTGTGTTTTGCACTACAGTCTCAGCTAAGTCGTTGATCTGTCAGCGACCGCCAGTCCCATCATGAAATGCAAATCGACAAGTGGAACGCGGAGCGGGAGGAAGCCGGCTTTGTGGCCCATGACGCCTATGTGGTCCGGCTGCTGGATCTCTTCGACCTGCTCGGCAGCGCCTACCGGCTGGCGAAGACCTGACAGGCTCGTACAGGCCCTGTTCAGACGCCTTGGCCTAAACACCCGCATCCGCTGACGAATGAGGGTCACCATGCTGCTCTGGATCGCTCTTGCCGCGGCCCTGCTGTCGGGCCTGACGCTTGGCTTGCTGTCGAGCGGTGCGCCTGAATGGGCCACCCAGACCGCCGAGCTGGTCACGGTTGCGGCAGTCTTCGTGCTGGTCTGTCTTTCCGAGGCCGCCGGGTCGCGCTCGGACAAACCGAGCTCCAGGTAGGATACGAAAGCCCTCTGTTCTGACACCTCAATACCAGTGCATCGAGCCAGCCGAAACCCGCGGCACGATAGTGGGCCCCATGTAGCCAAGCTTGCCGTGTCAGGAGCCAGTGACAGCTGCACGGGCGGACTGGTGCGCCTTCCACGACGTGAGAGGGACGATGTTCAAGTGGGACTACGACAAGCACGAGATCCTGGCAGACGGCGTTGTCCATGCCCTGGGGACGTCGGCGGACTTGTCGCCGTGATGGTCCTGCTGGTCCTCGCCGCGCCAACAGTCGGTCCCTGGGAACTGATGTCGGTGGCGATCTACGGCGGCGGCTTGGTGGCCGTACTCGTCATCTCCGCCTTCTACAACCTGTGGCCGATCTCATCCGTCAAATGGCTTCTGCGGCGGTTCGATCACTCGGCCATCTATCTTCTGATCGCAGGCACCTACACACCCATTCATCATGCAGATGAGGAACGAGATCACGGCCATCGTCCTGTTGGTCGGAGCCTGGATGGGCTCCGTGGCCGGGATGATCCTGAAGCTGTGCCTGCCGGGCCGGTTTGATCGGCTCGCGATCCTGCTCTACCTGCTCCTCGGCTGGAGCGGCATCGTGGCCTGTGAGGCCGGCTCGGCGCCCTGCCCGGCTCGACCGTTACCCTCTTGGCTGCACGTGGCCTCCTTTACCCCTGGGCGTGGTCTTCCACGTGTGGGAAGGCTTGCGCTTCCAGAACGCGATCTGGCATGCCTTCGTGCTGGTGGCCGCAGCCCGCCATTATGAAGCGGTGCTGGACTGCATGGTGCTGGCAAGGGCGTGACCGCTGGTGTCACTGTCTGTTCCGATACTCAGATGCGAATGTTTGCTCGGACCTGGTTGTAGGCCTGCCGGACCGTTCCCTTGCCGTAGGTCCGCTCCAGGCGGCGCACCGTGAAATGCCCGCGGGCAAGCCTCTGAAAATGATCGACGAAGGCGGCATTGACGGCCGCGCCGCCGATCGCCCCGAGCACTGGGACGGCCTGGGCGGCGGCCTTCTGCGACACGACCACTCCGAACCGGGATCCGATCTGGGCCAGCAGGCGCATGATGGCCGACGTACTCTCGTCGACGACCCCGCGCCCGGCCATCTGCTGCAGGGCACGTGTAACGGACTTCGCCATGGCGGCCCGCACGGCAAAGTAGCCGGCCTCGTGCAGGTTGTCCGAGCCAGAATGCCCGCCCAGGGCGAAGACCTGGACGCAGGCCAGCGCCGTCTCGGGATCCTCAAGGTCCTCGCCCTCGCTCTGAGCGATCCAGGCGATCGACCGGAGCATGATCGTCGTCGAGATCGGAAGTTCCACCAGAACCGCCGAGACGCCGAGCGCGCCACCCATGGCGCCGGATAGGACCGCGAGCGCCTTGTGGGCACGGGTCTCGGGATCCTTGCCCTCCTTCGGGATCGTCTTCAGTGCATAGCGCAGCGCGCGGGTGAGTGCCGCCTGCGTTGCCCTCGAGATCATATCAGAGACCGGCTCGGGAAGCGCCTGCCCGAGTAACTCGATCGGCCGTCCGGCTAAGGCAGACAGCCGGGCCACGTAGCTTGGCCCCTCAAGCGCCAGCACGGCCCGCCGCAGCGCCTCGCGGTCCTCGGCCGAGAGGGCGATCTCTGACATTGCCGGGCGGCCCGCGTCCACCGGAAGCGGCTCCTGTCGGCGAAGGTCCTGACTCATGCGATCTAATTGGGGATCCCGAACCGCTTTGGATAGCCCGCAACCCTTCAGCGCAGCGTGGCGTTGGTCTGCCGAGGATCGGAGGAGCCGATGCTGTTCAGAGCCGTCGTGGCCGTCGTTCCCGTGGTGGTTGCCCAAGCTGCCGTGGCGCAGCCCATACCACCTCTGCCGCCCCCGCGGCCTGCCGAAACGCCCCCTGTGACACCCCCTGCCGCACGTCCGCAGGCTCCGCCGGTGCCGACGGCGGACGCGCCACCGGCCATCCCGGAAGCCGACGATTGCCTGGCCAGGCTGCAGGCTGCCGGGTTCGATCTCGAACCCGCGGAGCCGCCCCAGGTCTCAAACGAACTCTGCCGGATCGAGACGCCGGTGCGACTCAAGGCCGTGCCGGTTCCAACGAAGTCTGAGACGGCTGTCCGGCTGACCGATCAGCCCACCCTGGCCTGCCGCTTCGCCGGGCCGTTCGGGCACTGGATCGGCGATCTCGTCGCTCCGCTCGTCGCCGGCATCAAGGGGACAGAGCTGAGGGCCGTCCGCACCGGCCCAGGCTTCGAGTGCCGCAACCGGAACCGGGCGGCAGCGGGCAAGCTCTCGGCCCATGCGCAAGGGCTTGCGATCGACATCGCCGGCTTCGACCTCGCCAACGGAACGACCCTGCGGATCAAGCCTGAAGCCGACACCGCACCGGATCCGGCGCTCGCAGCCCTGCGGACCGCTGCCTGCGGCTGGTTCACGACGATCCTCGGTCCTGGCTCGGATGAGGCGCATCACGATCACCTCCACGTCGACATCGAGCAGCATGGATCCAGCGACCGCTACCGGATCTGCCAGTAAGGTCAGGCGGTCCCTACCCAATCGCTGCTCCCCGGTTCGGGGAAAGTGCACAAAGAGCTCGCGTTCATGGAGAGCATGAGGTTGTCTGGGGCAGCGCGTTGCAGCTCTGGCATCTGTGCTTTTGATGATCCGATAGTTCTGTCGAGATGGTGCGCCCTGACACCGCATCATTGGTGACTGCCCCATGGATTCTTATGCTCCCCAGTTTCGGACCTTCCGGGATTTTGGTTCAATTGCCGCGAGCTACGGAAGGAAAATTTCTGACCTAAGTGTTGCTCGCTGCCACCATGACAAACTGCTTGTTCGTGCTCTCCGAGGGTCAGCGCATTCACGGTACTTACCAGAGCTACATCCCGGCAGGTGACACGGAGGATGAAGTGGGTGATCCGCCCGTCACAAACTTGATGGAAGGCGAGCCAGATCTGCTTGCCACGCATGTTCATATCATCCAGGTCGAGGAGGACCGCTGCTGGGAACGTCGCGTGCTGGAAGACAAGGAACAGGATGTCGACGCTGTCGGGGTGCCCTTCCGACACGACAGTAATTAACTCGCCCATGCTGGCATCGGCCGACAGCCTGACGCGGGCGGTTCTCATCCTAATCCTACTCCCCGGTTTTATGAGGAGCAGAATAGAGCTCATGGCCGAGCCGGACGACCCCCTCTTAATGGTTGATCAGATGGGATGCGATGTGGCTGCCAGGTTGAAATGTCCGGCGGCCGCCAAGCGAGCCAGCGCCCGCTCACGCCGTGCGGCGATGACCGGATCCGACATGACATCGGTCATGGGGCCTTGCCTGTGGATCTCTCGCGCTCCCTGGCGTATGCGGCGGCGCGCCGGGTGGCGCAGTTCGGGACGGCCAACGAACATTCCGACTGGGAGACGGCGCATCACGTCTTCACCTACAGCAATGCCGTGCACCAGGCTTTGAAGCGGATTGCGGCGGGGGGCGACACTGTGCCGAACGATGTGGCCGAGGCGACTCGGGGCATTCTTCATGGCGCCATGGCGGTCTATCTGTCCCGCTATCTGAATGTGCCGCCCGCGCGGCTGCCGGACAAGGGCGACCCTCGACTGGACGGCTCTCCCCAAGTCTCCCAGGACATCCGCGCGGCCTTGCTCGACGCCTTCGACCGGCAGCGGCAGGTGGATGCGGTGGGAGGCCTTGTGGCGCGGCATCTTGCAGTGGAGTTCCTGCCCGATGACCTGATCATGACGCTGGCGCACGCACTGCTCCGGGAGGATGCGGGATTTCATGCCTGCCAGATGCTGGAGGCCGGGGTGCGCCAGTTCGGGGAATGGGCCAATACCCGTCAGGGCGGGCACATCCTAATGGGGGTCGGCCGCTACCTGGCGGCTCATTCACCAACCGAACGGGCTGCCTTTCAGATGGCTGACATTGCCCGCCGGCTCCTGCACGGAAGCGAACTGCATCAGATGCCTTAGATGATCCATGACGCGACAGTGATCTTTGGCCCGATGGACCCGGGTCGTCGCCGCGCTTGACACATCACAGAGTGAGGCACTGTCAGAACGAGCGTGACATCTCTCGTTTCGCTGGGTTAGAAACGTGTGCAGGTCGCGGTACGCTCGCGCAGGACAGCCTCCTGGTCAAAGCGCCGCCTGTATTCAGCCATGATCTCCGAGATCTTGCCTCGTGCCGTGGGGTCACCGGCATGGAGCACGGTCACGACTTCGGATCCCTCTCGCTCGATTTGTCCGTTGGCATTCCGCCATTGCCCGGTTGCTTTCACCACTGTCAGGCCTTCAGGGAAGCGTGGCGTGATGATCTCATTCAGGAACTGTCGCCACTCGGCCTCGCGGACTGTTCCTCCATTAGGGCGGTTACGGCCAAAGTAGAGCGTGTCGCGAACCATCGATTGATCGCCTGCCTCGCACGACCATAGGCTCGGATGAAGGGGCAAAGAGGACGAGGCGCAGCCTGATATTCCCAGAAGCGGCAGGGCCAAGAGCGTGTGCCAGTGAACCCGGCCGAGTTGTTTCAGGAGACCGCCACTCACTTGCCAGCGGCCTTCCGAAGAGCTGCGTTGATCCGGTCCTGCCAGCCTGGGCCGTCCTCCTGGAAGTACTCCAGTATGTCTTGGTCGATGCGCAGAGGCACGGTTTCCTTCACGCCCGGGATCGCAGGAGCCTTCAGAGGTCCTTCAACAGGTTTGGCGGTAACCTTCTTGAATGCAGCCTCGGCAGCCTTCAAGGGATCGGGCGGACGACGTCCCCCAGGTGATCTCGACATCATCGTCCTCCCGGTTAGGCGCGGTCTCTTACGAGCATCGTACGGCTTTTCAAGGGTGTCGAGTCTTGCGCCGGGCAGAAGACCTCGTCAGAGCTCTCGACGAACAGGGCGGCACTCGGACGATTGAGCGGAGTAGGTCTGAACTCGCTGATATTTCACTCAAGGCCAATGGCTCTCATGTTTCCTCCACTTACCTTTGATCAGATCGTTTGGGCGTTGCCGTCTCCCAATGAATGGTGACGGTCGGAGGACGGCACTCTCGTGTTCGTCAGGCACGGCCACAGATCCGAAACAACGAGATATTGGACTTGCTCCGAAAAAATGGAGAGCCTCTCCTGAAGCAGGAGGATCTCCATGCCCTGTGCCGGGGCCGTCGCCAACGGTTTGTCGAGCGCACATCTTGCCGGTGTGGTCGGCGCTGCGGGGCCGGCTCGATCGGCACCGACGGACATCGTTGTGGCACCCGCCCTGCTGCGGCCGCTGGCCGAGTTTGAGGCGCTGGTGGGAGGAGGCTGGTGATGACGGCCATCGATCACGAGGCGCTCGTGGCGATGCGATGCTCGATCGGCTCAAGCTGACCGCGATCCGCGACCAGCTCGACACGCTGCTGGACGAGGCGGCCCGGTCGGACATGACCTTGCGCGAGGCCTTGGCGTTCCTGGTCAGACGCGAGATCGCACGGCGCGACGAGCGGCGGATTGCCATGGCGAGCAAGATCGCGCAGTTCCCGTTTGTGCGTGAACTTGATGGCTTTGACTTCGACGCGCAGCCGTCGCTGGATCCGCGGCAGATCCGGGAGCTTGCCACGTGCCGCTGGATTGCGCATGGTGACGCGGTCTTGCTTTTAGGGCCTCCAGGCACCGGCAAGACCCATTTAGCGGTGGCTCTCGGGCGCGAGGCGATCCGAGGGGTCAATTCTTCGGTTCGCTTGACATTATCTGACGGGTTGCTGGTTTAGGCGTCTGTAGGAGGCCTGCCATGGCCCAGGTCCAGAGACTACCCCGACACCAGGACAACCGGCTCCTGGCCGCTCTGGCGAAAGAGGATCTGGCCTATCTGGAGCCGCATCTGGCCGTCCTGGAACTGCAACGAGGGCAGATCCTCGTTGAGCCGGGAGGGACCATCACCCATACCTACTTCCCGCATGATGCCATGGTGTCGCTCGTCACCGTCATGCGGGACGGCAAGGCGGCCGAGATGGCGGTGTTCGGCCGCGAGGGCCTGTTCGGGCTGGTGAGCGCCTTTGTGAGCAGCCAGTCCTTCGGGCGCTACATCGTCCAGCTGGGCGGCTCGGCATCGCGGATTGACCTCTCCCGGATGCAAGAGGCCATGGCAGCCCGCCCCATGATCCGGCAACTCGTCCTACTTCACACCGAGGCGCTGATGGCGCAGACGCTCCAGACCGTCGCCTGCAACGCCGTTCACAGCGTCGAGGCCCGCTGCTGCCGCTGGCTTCTCATGTCTCAGGACAGAGTTGGTGAGGCCGAGCTGCCTCTCACGCATGAGTTCTTGGCCGAGATGCTGGGCGTGCAGCGCTCGACGGTGAGCGAGGTCACGCGCACGCTGCAGGACAAGGGCCTGATCCGCCAAGGTCGAGGCATGATTACGGTCATTGACCGTCCTGCTCTTCAGAAGGCCGCGTGTGAGTGCTACCAGATCATCCGTCGGCGGTATCAACAGCTCCTGCCGCAGACCTCTGAGCGGGATTGAACAGCGGCTCTAATTGCCGCCGTTCCGCTGTGGCCTCTCTTAATGCGAGCAGAAGAACGCCAATATCCTCGTCCAGCAGCTTGATCGCATTGCGGGCACACTCCCGGAAGTGCTCTCTGCGGGATGCGGTTTCGGCGTCCCATGAGCAGGCTTGTGGCTGAGCTTCATGGATAGCCCGAGAGACCAGCTCGACCCTGTACTCCATTGGTTCCGGATCCATGATGACACCTCCTGCGTCCGCCTCGGGAATGCTAGGGCTCGTCCTCGTGTCATAGACTGGCCAGCAGAAGGCTCGCTCCGATGAAGGAGCCGAGGGAGGCTGCAAAAAGGATCGATGCGCGCTGAAACGATGGCTCAGGGTTCGTGATCGTCGTAGGTTCCGGAGAGATGTCGCGTGGGTTGTAATCGTGAAGCATGAGTTTATCCTAACCTCGATTGACGCTGCATGGCCGTCAAACGTTGGGACGCGTTGCTCTATTCCCTCACGAAATCTATCAAAGTGTTTCGAGCACGCGGCAGACAGGGCGCCTGGAACCGACCAGCATGGGCAGCTGCATGATTTCTGCGGCCGAGCATAGCCTCGCCGAACATCATACGTGAGGCAGGTCAAGCGCTCGCGACGCTCCGCCTGCAATCTGACGCCGGTTGCGGCTCCGGTGGGTCAGTCGTACAATCAATCGAGGACGTACCATCAGTGGCTTGTAACCGCCCCAAACGGGAGGACGCCATGGGACGCAAATTCATCGACTGCCGGGCCTTTCCGAGTGAGATGAACTGCTCGCTCACCATCATCGCCGATACCGAGCGCGAGCTGGTTGACGCCGCCGTGCAGCACGCCGTAGCCGTGCACGGGCACCAGGACACGCCCGAGCTGCGGGATCAAATCAGAGGCGCCATCAAAGATGGCATGCCGCCTGAGGAGGCACCAAGCCGCGCCGTATGATGAACCAAGTGTGGCTTGGATGACATCGCAGAGCGCGTTGCCCGTGCCATTGCTGGCCACCGAGGGCTTGGGGTTTTAATCTGGAGCGCCAACCGCCCGGCAATTTCACGAGCCACACGCTGGATGGAGCGCGGGCAGGCTCTGGAGGTGGCCAAGGCAGTGAAGATGCCGATCATCTACTTGGACAGCGGCATTGCCCGGACAGAGACGTAATCTCGCAAAAAGCGCCTTGATGGAACGTTGGAAACAACCGAGCCGGCGCAGAAAAAGAACCCGGCCTTGCGCCGGGTTCGTGTCCATATGGGACAGTCACGAGCATCAAAACGGCTGCTGAATAACGCCTGATGCGATGGTCCCGTTCCTTGGGTCTGCTTATACGCTCCTGCCGCGCCGCGAGTAATACCAGATGGCGGCGATAACGATGATGATTAGCAGGATCACCCACCAGTAGTCCATGATCCCGCCACTGGCTGCCCCAGCATCGCCGGCTGGAGGACTGGGAGCCGCAGGCGGGGTCTGTGCCCAGACAGGCGAGACAGCCAGAAAGATGAAGCCCATCAGTGCTGCGAGTTTGCTCATGGATATCTCCGTTGGAGGAGGACCAGTGCAACCATCGCCATGCATTACCAGCCGGCCCTGTCAGGGAACGCATCGAGGCAGGGCATGTTCCTATGCAAGCCAACTCGCAGCGCGTAATGCGCATGCCTCGGTGGAATTGGATGCTCATGACAAAACGGCACCCGCGCACGCGGCTTTTGGATACTTAACACCATTGCGCGCAAAAATGCGGGGGTTTTGAAGCTGGAGGGCGGCGAGGATAACATGGCTCAGCTCCTGGCCGATGCTTGGGCTGGCCCACACTGAGAGGAGATAACGGCCATGAGACCCCTGACAGCCTTCAAGCTTGTTCGCATGGTTCAGGGCGAGCACCGCACCGAAGCCGAGTTCGAGGGAACCGGAGCCGAAGGTGGGCAGGAGATCACCCTGATCCTGAACAATATCGACGCCCACGATGTCGATCTGCAGGTCGGCGAGCGCTACACGCTGCATATCCAGCCGTTCTACCCTGAGGACGGGATTAGCGCCCTGCCTGAGGATTAGCACCATGAAGTCAGCCTGCGACCCAGCCATGGCCGCGATGGATGCCGCCAACAGTCGCTTCGGTCGCGGCACGGTCACCTGACAGCCGCAGGCATCAAGAGGCCATGGGCGCCCAGGTTCGAGCAACGCTCGCCCCGCTACACGACCTGCCTCGACGAGGTGCCTTGTCTTTAGGGCATTTCAGCCCAAGGCAGGCACCACGTCCCCGGCTGGCACTGCTCGAAACCCGCTGACAGATGCCTTAGGCCTCAGTGGGACCGCTGCGGAAAGCTAAGGGCCTCTAAGAACGGGAATTCCAAGAGGATCTCATCCATATCATCCCGCACCTCGATATAAGCCGTCGCCCAATTCACTGGCCGCTCAAACTGAGTGTTCATCAGGTTCTGAGCCATTGCCCTGGCGACTTCCCAGGCTTGGTCCGGATCCCGGAGGTCCTGTCCATCCGGATCGTTCAAGGCGTCCGTTCCGATATGGACGTTGAAGAAGTATCGCGGCATGATGGCTCCTGGATTACCTAGCTCGGGTTTTCCGGCTGACTTGCTGGAAGCTCAAGGTGTTTGCTTAAGACATTTACGATCCTCGCCACCTCATCTCGCGGGATCGCAAAGGCAACAGGTCCATACAAAGGATGGTCGAATGCCAGAAGCGAGCCATCGATATGGGCCACTTGAATATGCCAAGTTGGCTTGAGGATAGTCTCAACGGTTTTGCCATCGAGGGGCTGCTTCTGAATCCCCTCGACCATACGCGCCCTGGCTTGCCCGAGCAGCCTGATGACCTTTGTGAGTTGTTCAAGGTCAAAGGTGACGGGCTCGGACAGACCCGCGACAGGACCAATCTCGATAGTCACGAAGTGACGGTCATCCGCAACCCGAACACCGACCCGCGCCTCAGCCATGACGAGGTCTCCATGCTTACTGGCAGCCTGTTAGAGGGCAGCTCTTGGTTCAACCGAACACCGCCCGAATAGGTCCATGCTTGTGCGCGTGCCCATGCCTCAAGGAAGGCGTGCCTGTGGACCACACCATGCCCTCAGCCGGCGCTCATCCGCCTCGCGCGGGCATGCGAAGATTGTCCGGAGAGTCATGAGAATGCTTTATCCCTCTATGGAACCCGTAAGCTTGGCTCTCTCTTAGTTACCTAGGGGCCGAAATGTTAAATGAGAGTGCTCCATGCCGCTCCGTCACGCCCCTGTTGTTGAATGGCCCACGACGCTTGTTCCCCTGCTGCAAGACGTGCAGATCGCCCCCGGCAGCGATGGCAAGCCTGTCTGCTGGGTCGATGTCGATGTGGATGCTCAAACCCTGCTGGCCATCCATGAGTTCGAGGCGCACCTGCGCCACCGCCCGGTCCAGCTCAGGTTGGCCGTGATCAGCGATTGCGTGACGGGCGAGATGAACCCATCGGTCGGCCTGGGCGCTCCGTCTGACCGGGCCCGCCACATCGCGAAGGTGCGCCTCAGCTTTCACGACCTTCAGGGCGGTGAGTGTGTTGAGGCGGCAGAGAGCGAGTGAGACCGTGAATTGCACGTAAACGCATTTATTGAAAAGCGAACCCCGGCCTCCTTTGGCCGTTGGTAGGCGAGGAACTCCATCGGAGGCATGAGTGATGTATGCGTTCCGCTCCGACAAGGCGGCCGAGTATCGCCATCAGGCTGAGAAGATCCGCATTCTTGCCGAGCAGGTCTCGCTCCTCGAAGCCAAGTTTCACCTGTTCGAGGCGGCCCAGCACCTGGAGGAGTTGGCGGCGGACGAGGATCGCCGATAGGTCGCCTCAACTGGCTTTCTTGCAGTAACTGCCATAGGGCACAATGCATCCATCGGAAGGCCCTCATCAGGTGGCAATACCGAAGAGCTGGTTCACGAGACGGATTTCGCCTGTCGCACCAGACTCCGGCAGCATGCAGTGGCCGCGGCGGATCATCCGCATGACCACAAAAACCTTTGATAGTGGCGTAGGCTGTTTTCATGCTCTGGAAGCCGCGCGTCGGCCGGATCATACGCTTGAGCGCGCCGTGATTCGCTTCGATGATATTGTTGAGATATTTAGTGGTCCGGTGCTCGAAATCTTTCGACAACAGCCCTTCGCTTTGTAAGCGTCGGATGGTCTTCGGATAAAAGGCCAGTCTATTGGTCGTGATCGAGGATGGAGGATAGTCGCTCATCAGCTTGAGGGCTCTGCGCAAGAAACGATAAGCGGCTCGGGTGTTCCGGCGGTTGGAGAGCATGAAGTCGATCAGCTGCCCGTGCTTGTCGACCGCCCGAAACAGATACTTTCAGGCCCTCCGACCCGCACGTACGTCTCATCCACACGCCACAAGCCGGAACGGGAACCCTGATGCTGCCGAATCCGCTTCTCGATTTCCGGCGCGTAGCGCTGAACCCAACGAAAGATCGTAGATGGATCGACCTCGACACCACGCTCCCGCATCATCTCGGCGAGATCGCGATAGCTGTACCGTATTTGCAGTACCAGCGAACGCACAGCAGGATGATCTCAGCCGGAAAGCGACGGCGCTTGAACAGGGACAACAGGGCGGCTCCTCAGATGGCCGTCCCTCGTTATAACGCCAAGGTTAATGCAACGGAGCTGTTTTGGCGGCCCCGCCGATCGCCCCCGCGCCCTCCAATGCGAAGCATATCGTCTCCAATGGGGCCGGCGGCTACGTCCTGCCCGATGGCACGACGGCGGCAGGAGACGGGACGGGCGGCGTGACCCTGCCGAACGGCACGCGGTGCACGAAGGCCAGTCTATTGGTCGTGATCGAGGATGGAGGATAGTCGCTCATCAGCTTGAGGGCTCTGCGCAAGAAACGATAAGCGGCTCGGGTGTTCCGGCGGTTGGAGAGCATGAAGTCGATCAGCTGCCCGTGCTTGTCGACCGCCCGAAACAGATACTTTCAGGCCCTCCGACCCGCACGTACGTCTCATCCACACGCCACAAGCCGGAACGGGAACCCTGATGCTGCCGAATCCGCTTCTCGATTTCCGGCGCGTAGCGCTGAACCCAACGAAAGATCGTAGATGGATCGACCTCGACACCACGCTCCCGCATCATCTCGGCGAGATCGCGATAGCTGTACCGTATTTGCAGTACCAGCGAACGCACAGCAGGATGATCTCAGCCGGAAAGCGACGGCGCTTGAACAGGGACAACAGGGCGGCTCCTCAGATGGCCGTCCCTCGTTATAACGCCAAGGTTAATGCAACGGAGCTGTTTTGGCGGCCCCGCCGATCGCCCCCGCGCCCTCCAATGCGAAGCATATCGTCTCCAATGGGGCCGGCGGCTACGTCCTGCCCGATGGCACGACGGCGGCAGGAGACGGGACGGGCGGCGTGACCCTGCCGAACGGCACGCGGTGCACGTCGGACGGTGCACGGGGCTATCTGTGTCCAAGATGAGGCAATGTCAGGACGGCCACAACGGGCGCATGCCCCCAGGAGTTCGCCGTCAGGTGGAACCTAAGGCGCACGGCCCCAAGCGTATCTGCGGCTATCCTTTGCTTGACCCGAGAGCAGATCCGACGAGGGATTATTGCGATGGAGAAAGCAGTAACCCACGCTGGTTAAGGATTTGGGGTGGTAAGCGCGCTGCGAGTCGAACCCAGGGCCCTCTGGTCAGAGGTCAGCGCGCCTTCCGCCCACGAGCTAACGGGGTTGCTGAAGAAAGTATCCTCGGCGGCCAGATCTGCGATCAGCTGCGCAAGCCCTGGCGCAGCTGATCGCAGATCTGGCCGCTCGTCCTTGGTTAGTTGCCCAATCGGGGCACTCCAGCGCCGATCGGACATGGGGTTCTCGACCTCAGCCGTCTGCAGCAGGGGCCCGTTCTCATCCCAGCTCACCGTCAGCTTTGGCATAGGACAGCTCCTGAAGTCGTTGGTCCTCGCAGCCAGTTGCCAAGAATACCCGATCTGGCTGCAGGCGCGAACTGCTCCGTGCCACCTCGACCGGCCGGTGCGGCTATGGCGGTCTTCGTTGGATTGGCACTTGAGCGTTCAAGTTGCTCAAGCAGATTCGCATTCATGGCATGAGTTCCGAAATGGGGATGACGGACGTGCGAGGCGGTCATGACAGGCTCTGGCCAATAGCCGCTGAAGCAGCCAGTGCGCGCCGGTCGTCGCCCCAGCGGCCAACCACCTGGACGCCGACTGGCATTCCCGTGGGCCCGGTCAAACCCGGCACGGAGATGCAAGGCACTCCCAAGGCCGTCCAAATCCGGTTGAAGACAGGATCGCCGGTTGCCCCCAATCCTTCCGGCGCCTCTCCGGGCGCGCTCGGAGTGAGCAGCACATCAAGCCCGTCCAGCACATCGCTGAAGCCGGCGCGCGCCTCTGCCACCAGCGCCTTGGCGGCATCGTAGTCGTCAGGCGCTATAAGCGCGCCATCCTTGAGGAGCTCACGGAGCTTCACGCTGAGGCGATCGGACACGGTCAGCATCTCCGGCGCATGGGACCGCGCCGCCTCGAAGGCCATGATCGTCTTCTGTGCCGCCAACAGGCCGCGCCACCGTTCAGGAAGGGCAACCTCGCAGACCTCCAGTCCAGCTGCACGCAGCCGCGCCGCGGCCTCGTCGAGTGCCGTAGCCGTGGCAGGTTCGGCGGCCTCCCATGCATGGCTTCGGGTCAGGCCGATACGCGGGCGGAACACGTCATTTGCGATGCGCAGGTTTGGACGGCCAGCAATGATCGAAGCGAAAAAGGCCGCGTCCTCGATGGTCGTTGCAAAAACCCCAACCGTGTCGAGACTGTCCGCGAATGGGCGCACGCCGGTGCGGTCGATCAGGCCGAAGGTCGGCTTGTAGCCGGCGCAGCCGCAGAAGCTGGCCGGCCGGATGACCGACCCGGCCGTCTGCGTGCCGAAGGCCAATGGCACCATGCCACTGGCTACGGCCGCCGCCGAGCCCGAGGAGGAGCCGCCAGGCGTCCGATCCGGATTGTGCGGATTGCGGGTCTTGCCTGGCTGGAAGTAGGCGAATTCGGTGGTCACCGTCTTGCCGAGGATCAGCGCGCCCGCGTGCCGCGCCAGAGCCACGCAGGCTGCATCGCGCGGCGGCCGGAATGTCTCATAGAGCGGCGAACCGTACCCCGTGGGCACATCCGCTGTGTCGATGATGTCCTTGATCCCGATGGGGATCCCCTTTAGGGGACCGGAGCCGAACTGATCCAAGTGCCGAGCCATGTTCAGTGCGGCGTCCATGTCGAGGTGCTGCCATGCCTGCACCAAGGGCTCGCGCTCACCAATGCGGTCCAGGCAGGCGCGGACCAGAGCCTCACTGGTGAGGCTGCCGTCAGCGATGCGTCGCGCGGCTTCAAGGGCAGTGGGACATCCGGTCATTTGCACCAATCCTCAATAATCCGGCCATAGGCCTCCACGGCCTGGTCGATGCGCGAGATGAGGCAGTACTCGTCCGTCTGGTGCGCTATCGCCGCTTCTCCAGGACCAAGAATGACGGTTGGCAGGTTGCCCATGGCCGGGGTCAGCGCCGAGGCATCGGTGAAGTAGGTCGCTCCCTGCGGCACGGGCATCGCTCCAAGAAGTGGCGCCATAATCTCGAAGACCCGACGGATCCACGGGTCGCTGGGATCGGTCCATACGGCTGGCACGTCGATGATTGGCGAGACCTCCATCTCATCGCCCAGAAAGCTCCCGACCATCTCGCGCACGGAGGCGTGCGCCTGGCCCGGCACAGTGCGGATATCGAGGCTCACTTCGGCACGGTCGGGAACCGAGTTGGTGTTCAATCCGCCATGGAAGGTGCCGATGTTCAACGTCGGCCCGCCCAAGACCGCGTGTCGCTGCACGTTGAAGTCAAAGTCCGTCAGCCTCACGACCGCATGCGCTGCTTTGATAACTGCGTTGTCCCCTTTCTCCGGCATGGAGCCGTGCGCAGTCACGCCCCGTGCGACTGCTTTCAGCCACAAGGCCCCCTTATGGCCGATAAGCGGGGTATTGGATGTTGGTTCGGCGACAATCAAGGCACCGGCAGCGTCCAGAAGCCCCCTCTGCCGGCACAGATGGTAGGCTCCCTCCGATCCAGTCTCCTCCCCGGCGGTGATGATCAGCACCGCGCCAGGGCCCTTTTCCAGCGTAGCACGGTGGGCGATGCAGGCTTCGACAAAGGCTGCAACACCGCCCTTCATGTCGCTGGAGCCGCGGCCATAGACCCGGTCGCCATCGATATCGCCGCCGAACGGATCGACCGACCATGGCTGCGAACCAAGCGGCACCGTGTCCAGATGGCCTGTAAAGGCAAGCGGCAAGGCATCCCGGCCGCCGAGGCGCGCGATCAGATTGGTGCGTCCTTCCCCGAACGAGATTGCAGTGATGGCAAAGCCATTCGCTTCCAGCCGCTTGGCCACGAGGGCTGCGCACTGAGCCTCAGCGCCGGGAGGGTTGACGGTGTTCTGGCGGATCAGCATCTGCGTAAGTGCGACAGCAGGTGAAGTCGTCATCGGCCTCGCTTTCTGAGGAGTTTTGCAAGGACCAACTCACCGGAGGGCGGCTGGTCCTGAAGGGGTACGGGTGGGATGCTAATTCGGTGTCGGCTGCGGCACCAGAGGCACGTGGCTCGGCGCAGGGCCGTATCCTGCCCCTGCGGATCCGGCCTGTTGGCGCTCTTCACTAGCGTCCGCCTCAGCCAAATGGCAGCCGAGGAGGTCATGAGCTCACCAAGAGCGATGTCGACTTCCAACTCAACAGATGGTCGCCTGTCACAACCTGGCCATGCAACTCAGAGAAACTCTCCTGGGCGGAGGGAGCCGATATGCCGCTACTCATTCTCGCGATGCTGTTCGGATGGTTGCTGCCTAACCCTCTTCATGCTCAGGATGTGCCCTCCCCTCTCACGCGGATCGCCTTCGGCTCCTGTGCCGACGAGGAGAAGCCTCAGCCGATCTGGGATGCGGTCCTGGCTTACCAGCCCCAGCTTTTCCTGTTCGCCGGGGACAACGTCTATGGCGACGTTCGTCAAGGACGCGATGTGCCGGATGCAGAGCTGATCCAGAGCCTGCAAGAGTCGTATGCCCAGACGGCTCAGGTGTCAGGGATGGTGCGGCTCAGGAGCACCATCCCGCATCTCGCGACCTGGGATGATCATGACTACGGCAAGAATGATGCCGGGGCCGAGTTCGCCGGCCGCCATGAGGCCCAGCAGCTCTTTCTGCAGTTCTGGGACGTGCCGCTATCGGATGTGCGCCACCGGCGCGAGGGAATTTACCACAGCCAGACCTTTGGCCCCGACGGGCAGCGGGTGCAGGTGATCCTGCTTGACACCCGCTTCTTCCGCTCGCCCCTCAAGCCGACGGACCAGCGCAATGCTGCCGGTCGCGAGCGCTATCTGCCGGACGAGGATCCAGGCAAGACGATGCTGGGCGCGGCGCAGTGGTCCTGGCTGGCTGAGCGACTTCGGGAGCCGGCCGATGTGCGCCTCATCGTGTCGTCCATACAGGTGGTGGCGGAGGGGCATGGCTGGGAGCGCTGGGGCAACTTCCCCCGCGAGCGGCAGCGCCTCTACGACCTCATTCACACCACTGGGGCCGGTGGCGTGATCCTGCTGTCAGGCGACCGCCACGTGGGTGGCCTGTACCGCGAAACCACGGCAGCGCCCTATGCCCTCATCGAGATCACCTCGAGCGGCCTCAATCAGATCTTCCCGGGCAACAGGGAGGCCGGCCCGAACCGCCTCGGCGCGGTCTATGGAGCCCCGAACTTCGGCACGATCGATGTGGATTGGTGGGAACGAACGGTCACTCTCGCCTTGCGGAGCGAGAATGGTGAGCCCGTGCGCCGCCAGGTCGTGCGCTTGGACGAACTGAGGATCGCGGACCCATAGCTTGCACAGGGCGAACAGCTTCATGCGTCAGGACAGAGCTGCGCGTTGGCGAGGCGCCGTGTCGTCCTATCTCGGGAGACACGGATGAGGTGATCATAATGCAGCTGCAGGTCCTCGGGTGCGGTGACGCGTTCGGCTCGGGCGGACGCTTCCACACCTGCTTTCATGTCTCAGCAGGTTCCACCAGCTTTCTGATAGATTGTGGCGCCTCGTCGCTGATCGCCATGCGACGGTTTGGGGTTGACCCGAATACCGTCCGGACTGTGCTGATCTCGCACTTGCATGGCGACCACTTCGGCGGGCTGCCGTTTCTGTTGCTCGATGCTCAGTTCGTCAGCCGCCGGACGACCCCGCTCACGATCGCTGGGCCGCCGACCCTGTCCGCGCGTCTGCAGGCGCTCCGAGAAACCATGTTCCCGGGCTCCACGGAATCGGACCTGGGATTTCCGCTCGACATCGTTGAACTCGAGCCGCAGGTAACCACCCAGGTGAACGGCGTCTCAGTGATCCCCTATCTGGTGCGTCATCCCTCAGGGGCTCCCTCCTACGCGCTGCGGTGCCAGGTCGAGCACCAGACCCTTTGCTATTCTGGCGACACGGAATGGGCCCCAGCGCTCATCGAGGCTGCACGAGGCACGGATGTGTTCATTGCGGAGTGCTATACCTTCGACGGGCCGGTGCCCTTCCATATGAATTGGATGAGCCTGCGCGAGCACCTGCCGGAGATTGGAGCCAAGCGCGTGCTGCTGACCCACATGAGCAAGGGCATGCTCGAACAGGTCGCGATTGACGGCGCCGAGCGTACCGAGGACGGCCTGGTTCTGGAGATCTAATCCTGGAGCGGATTGGTGGAGGAGCCGAGCGCCCCCTCCCTTGCCGCTACGTGTCTGGATGCGAGACCTCCTTGGCGTGAGCGACGACCTGGAGGGCTTGAGGCAAAGCGTGTGGATCGGGTGGCTTCGCGCGCCGATTGGCCAGCTTCGGCTCAGCGACCAAGCGGCTTCGCACGACCTCGTCCGGTGATCGCCCCTTGAGCACGCGCTGGCGTCTTCTGTTGTAGGCTTGGTTGAAGCCCTTGAGCAGCGTCTCCAGATCCCCATGGCTGTAGATCGTGATGCCGAGCACTTCACGCTGCACCCGTCCATTGAAGCGCTCGGCGAGACCATTCGTCTGCGGCGTATACGGCTTGGTCCTGCGATGCTCCACCTTCAACTGGTGGCAGGCGTCCTCGAAGCCATCAGCGGTAAAGCACGAGCCACGGTCGGTGAGCACGTGGGTGACCTTGAAGGGAAACGCGCGGATCGCTTCTTTGAGGAAGGCAATCGCGCTTATGGCCAGCTCGTCGTCTTTGACGGCCAGGTGCACCCAGCGCGAGCAGCGGTCGATGGCGACATAGAGGAAGCGTTTGCGGCTCTCGCCATTGGCGGTTCTCAGCTTGGGCAGGTGTTTGATGTCCATGTGCACGAAGCCGAGATCGTAGTCCTTGAAGGTGCCGCTCCGGCGCTGGCGCTGCTGCGCCGGTGGCAGGCGGCCTAAGCCTTCAGCCTTGAGGATGCGGTAGACCGCATCACGGTTGAGATGCGGCAGGAAATGCGTGACCACGAAGGTCAGATCGTCGAGCGGAAAGCCGGTGGCCTGCCTCAGGGCGCAGACGATGGCGCGTTCCTCCTCGGTGGCCCTCCAGGGCAGCTTGTGCGGCCGGCTGCTGTGGTCCTGACAGTCTTTGGGGCCGCGCTTGCGCCATTTGCGGACCGTCTCGGTGCTCACACTGAAGCGCTGGGCCAGCACGCCCGTCGGCTCGGATGAGCGGGCAATCTCCTGGCGGACGGCTGGAGTGGTGCGGGCTTGCGGATGAAGGGAGTGCATCATGTCCTCCTGCGATGAGGAGCTCGGCGCCGCAGGCCGTCAAAGCGCCAAGCATACTCCTCAATCGCGCAACGCACTTGGTCCCAACAACGTTCCGCCACCAGACAGCTACGAATGCCCACGGGGCATGCCGCCGGTCACACGAGTGTGCGTCGCTCATGCCTGGCGAGCATAAGGATCCGAAGGGCAGTCACTGACGAAAGATTTCAGGGCGCGCATCGCGACCCGGCTACTGACTCATCAGTGAGGACAGAAGAAGGCAGCAGAGCTGCCCCACAAAGCCTTGTATTCTCCAGTGCCACGCTAACGGCGAGGGAGAGGCTGGGTTGTGTCGCAAACTCGGAGAGGAGACGCGAAACGGACAATTACTCAGTAGCAATCTCAGGCGGCGAGCAGCTCGAACTGCTCGGCAAGTGAAGGCCGCGGATTGCAGGCATACCTCGCCTGTCCCTTCCGCATCATATGGATCACCTCGATGCCGCCCAGGATCACGCGAGCGCTGCCAATTGACTTGAAACCAAGCATCGGCCACACCCGCCTCTTGGTGGCCCGATGATCCTGCTCGATACGATTGTTGAGGTAGGCACTTTGGCGGATGCGAATGGGTTTCAGATCGCGTCGCGATCTGCCCTGGAGCCGGTCTGCGGTATCACAGGACAGGATCGCCTCGCGGTTCGTCTGGCTGCCGTCAATGACGATCCGCTCGGGTCGGCCATGCCGCTTCAGAGCCTTGCGCAGAAAACGCTTGGCGGCTGTCAAATTACGCCGCCCGCTGAACCAGAACTCCACCGTCGCCGTTGCTGTCGATGGCTCGGTAGAGGTATTTCCATTGACCTCGAACTTTGATGTAAGTCTCGTCCATGTGCCATTTTCGGCTGACGGCTCGCTTGCGGAGATTGAACTGCTCCAGCAACTGCGGTGCGTAATGTACCGTCCAGCGATGGATGTTCGCATGGTCGACGGAGATGCCGCGCTCGGCCATCATCTCTTCAAGGTTTCTTAGACTCAGATGGTAGGCCAAGCATCACCGGACGCACAGCAGGATCTCCGGGCGATCGAAATGGCGGCCTTTGAGCATCATGCACCTCCGGAGCTGGCCGGAGATGTAGACCGAACGGAGTTACCTACAAGTTTGCGACACCTCCGAAAGATCTGCTATGGAATTACAAACCAACAGCGACAGCGAAACCCGGCATCTGTTAACTGATAGCCCTCCTCTTATTTGTCAAAAAAGTATCAGTGCCAAGTGCGAAACGTGCTGGTGCTCGCCGACAGCGCCGACTACCGTAATGCTGTGCTGAGAGCCGAAACGAAATCGGCCGAGTAGGGAGTTAGGGTCGTGTCGGGGAGTTACCCCGACCCTGGAGGAGACGGACATGGAGCCGGATCTCGAGGTTGTTCAGATAAGGCCCGGCGAGTCCTTTGCCGCCTGGTCGCATGGATACCCCTACCGGACTGTGCGCTGGCACTTCCATCCCGAATACGAGCTTCACTTGGTGGTCGCCACCTCCGGCCGATATTTCGTCGGCGATTTCATCGGCGAGTTCGAGCCTGGCAACCTTGTCCTGACCGGACCGAACCTTCCGCACAACTGGGTCAGCAATATCCCGAAAGATACGAGCATTCCACTGCGCTGCCGCATCATCCAATTTGGAGAGGAATTCGTCGGCAGGGCCATAAAAGCTTTTCCGGAGCTCGCTGCCCTTGCGCCGGTGCTGGAATCATCGCGGCGCGGAGTGTCGTTCAATGAAGAGACCAGCCGCCAGTTGGCACCGCTCATGGACGAGATGATGACCGCCCAGGGCATGCGCCGGATCGAGCTGTTCATGTTGATCGCCGGTCTGCTGAGTCGTGCACAGGGGTCGCGGATGCTCGCCAGTGCCAGCTACCTGCCCGATCCTTCCGGCTACATGTCAACCGGGATAAACAAGGCGCTCGCCTATATCCGAGAGAACCTAACCCGACCCTTCAACGAGGCGGATCTCGCTGCAATCGCGGGCCAATCAACAAGCGCCTTCTCGCGCGCATTTCGCCAGCACACCGGCATGTCGTTGGTGCAGTATGTGAAACGCCTGCGCATCAACCTCGCCTGCCAGATCCTGATGAGCGATGAACAGGCTTCAATCACCAGCATCTGCTACGAAGTAGGCTACAACAACCTGTCCAATTTCAACAGGCAGTTCCTTACCGAGAAGGGCATGACGCCCTCTCAGTTCCGACGGCTCCTGCTCGACAATATCAAAACATCCGATGGCGCTAAAGGGAGGACCCAAAAGGAGCATCAGTCGCTGAATACGAACTGGCGCAACCCAGTATCACTATAAGTCCAAGGGAGAGAAACAAATGACGAAGTCTTCATGGAAACTCACGGGCCTCGCGGCGCTGACGCTATCCCTGCTCGCGGGCACGGGTAGCGTCATGGCCCAGAATGCGAAAGTCTCCAATGCCACTGTCGCGTTCCTCATGCCGGACCAAGCGTCAACGCGCTACGAGGAGCACGACTTTCCTGGCTTCAAAGCAGAAATGGAAAAACTCTGCCCGACATGCAAGGTCATCTATCAGAACGCCGATGCCAATGTGTCGCGCCAGCAGCAGCAATTCAACTCTGCGATCTCACAGGGCGCGAAGGTGATCGTGCTCGATCCGGTTGACTCCACCGCAGCCGCCTCCCTGGTCAAGCAGGCGCAAAGCCAAGGCATCAAGGTGATCGCATATGACAGACCCGTACCGGACGCCAAGGCCGACTTCTACGTTTCTTTCGACAATCAGGCCATCGGCAAATCCATCGCAGATTCGCTGGTGCAACACTTGAAGAAATCCAACGTGACTGCCGGCAGCGGCACAGGCGTCCTGCAGATCAACGGCTCACCGACAGACGCGGCTGCAGGTCTCATCAAGAAGGGTATCCACGAAGGTCTCGACAACAGTGGCTATCCCATTCTGGCCGAATACGACACGCCAGACTGGGCTCCTCCGAAGGCGCAGCAATGGGCCAGCGGTCAGATCACGCGTTTCGGCAAAAATATCCTCGGTGTTGTGGCGGCCAATGACGGCACCGCCGGGGGCGCGATCGCTGCGTTCAAGGCCGCAGGTGTGAACCCGGTCCCATCGGTTACCGGCAACGACGCGACGATCGCAGCGCTGCAGCTCATCATTGCGGGCGACCAGTACAATACCATTTCCAAGCCGAGCGAGATCGTGGCGGCTGCCGCGGCCAATGCGGCTGTCCAACTCCTGGCCGGAGAAACGCCGAAGGCGGAGACGACGCTCTTCAACACGCCGTCGAAGCTGTTCGTCCCGGCGGTGATTACGGCCGAAAATCTGAAGGCCGAGATCATCGACAAGAAGATCAATACGGCGGAACAGCTCTGCTCCGGCCGTTATGCCGAAGGCTGCAAGAAGTTGGGAATTACCAACTAGCCAGCAAGGTTCCATCCGGCCGCCTGACGGCGGCCGGACCTCCCCAAGGCACGGGAGGATACCACCGAGGCATATCACATGACGAACATCGATGAACCGAGAGGCGACACGCGCGAGCAAGTGCTCAACCTGCGCGGTATATCGAAGCATTTTGGTGCCGTGTCTGCACTGACCGATATCGATCTGGATGTCCATGCCGGCGAGGTTGTTGCGCTCGTCGGCGACAATGGCGCCGGCAAGTCTACACTGGTCAAAATCCTGGCCGGGGTGCACCAGCCGAACTCGGGGTCGATCACCTTTCGTGGACAACCGGTGACGCTCGACGATCCGAGCACGGCACTTGGCCTCGGCATCGCAACGGTGTTCCAGGACCTTGCTCTGTGCGAGAACCTCGACGTGGTTGCCAATATCTTTCTTGGTCGAGAGCTCACCCCTCTCCGGCTTGATGAAGTGTCCATGGAGGTGAAGGCCTGGACCCTGCTCAACGAGCTGTCCGCACGCATTCCGAGTGTCCGCGAACCGGTCGCCTCACTCTCCGGAGGACAGCGCCAGACCGTCGCCATTGCGCGCTCGCTGCTGCTCGAGCCGAAACTCATCCTCCTCGACGAGCCGACGGCCGCTCTCGGCGTCGCCCAGACGGCCGAAGTGCTGGACCTGATCGAGCGCGTGCGTGACCGTGGTCTCGGCGTGATCATGATCAGTCACAACATGGAAGACGTACGCGCGGTCGCGGACCGCATCGTGGTGCTCAGGCTGGGCCGGAACAACGGTGTCTTCGCTCCAGATGCATCCAATCAGGAACTGGTCAGCGCCATCACGGGGGCTGCCAATAATTCGGTTTCCCGCCGCGCCAGCCGACGTCAAGCCCAGAGCGGGCAAGGCCAGGATCAGCAGGCCCAACGCCCGGAGGCACGCCGATGACCAAGAGCGTGGATCAGAACACGCAGGTTGCCCCGATGCTTGACCGCAGGGACGAGCGCGTCAAGCATGCCGAAGGGCTCGGCGGCTCGATCCGCGCTTTTCTGGACAGGGTGCGGTCAGGCGATCTCGGCTCTCTTCCCGTGATTGTCGGTCTTGCGATCATCTGGACGGTGTTCCAGAGCCTCAATCCGGTCTTCCTCGCACCGAACAACCTTGTCAATCTGCTGTTCGACTGCTCAACGATCGGCGTGATTGCTCTGGGCATCGTTTGCATTCTGATGGTGGGCGAGATCGACCTGTCGGTCGGATCGGTCAGCGGCTTCGCGTCGGCGCTGGTAGGCGTCCTGTGGGTGAACCAGGGCTGGCCGGTCGGAATTGCTATCATCGCCGCGCTTGCCTTTGGGACGCTGATTGGCGCGATCTACGCATCCCTGTTCAACCGCTTCGGCATGCCGAGCTTCGTATCGACGCTGGCCGGTCTCCTGTCCGTGCTCGGTCTGCAGCTCTACCTCCTCGGCTCGACCGGCTCGATCAACCTCCCCTACGAGTCGCCTCTGGTCAATTTCGGCCAGTTGCTCGTCATGCCCGATCCGGTCTCATACATCCTTGCGGCGCTCCCTGGCATCGTGCTTCTCGTACTCGAGTACCGAACCGCAGCTCGTCGGCGAGCCGCGGGATTGTCCTCCCACCCGCTGGGCCGGCTCCTCGTGCGCGCCGTGGTCCTCACCGTCATTCTGGAATTCATCGTCTATTACCTTAATCTCGACCGCGGCATTCCGTGGATGTTCGGACTCTTCGTCGGCCTCGTAGTGGCGATGGACTATGCGCTGACGCGCACCAAGTGGGGCCGGTCGATGATCGCCGTGGGCGGCAACCGCGAGGCTGCACGCCGGGCCGGCATCAATGTCCGATACATCTATACGACGGCCTTCATGCTGTGTTCGGCACTGGCCGCCACCGGGGGAATTCTGTCCGCCGCACGCTTGGCTTCAGCCAGTCAGCAGGCAGGCACAGGCGACGTCAACCTCAACGCTATCGCGGCCGCCGTGATTGGTGGAACGAGCCTGTTCGGCGGGCGCGGCAGCGCCTATTCCGCTCTGCTGGGCATCATTGTCATTCAATCGATCGCCAGCGGCCTGACGCTGCTCGATCTCTCCTCATCGCTCCGGTACATGATCACCGGTGCCGTGCTTGCCATTGCCGTCATCGTCGACTCGCTGGCGCGCCGTTCGCGTGTCTCGCATGGCCGGGCTTAGGTCACATCAGACAAAAGGGAAAGCCATGGGTGAAAAGTTATCCGGGAAGGTCGCCGCAATCACCGGAGCGGCCTCGGGCATCGGTCTTGAATGTTCCAGGGCCCTGCTTTCCGAGGGCGCGCGGGTCGTTCTCGTCGATCGCGACGAGGAGGCGCTGAAGAGCGTTTGTGCCGACCTCGGTCCTCAGGCGATCTCCTTGCGGGTGGACGTGACCGATCCGGGAAGCGTCGCCCGTATGATGCCGCAGATCCTGGAGCGAGTCGGGCAGCTCGATATCTTCCACGCGAATGCCGGTTCCTATATCGGCGGTGAGATCCTGGAAGGCGATCCCGACGCCTGGGACCGCATGCTGAATCTCAACATCAATGCCGTCTTCCGCTCCATCCATGCCGTGCTGCCGCACATGGTGGAACGCAAGACCGGTGATATCATCGTCACCAGCTCGATCGCCGGCCTCGTTCCTGTGGTGTGGGAGCCGATCTACACCGCCTCGAAGCACGCCGTACAGGCCTTCGTGCATACGGTGCGGCGGCAGGTCGCGAAATACGGGTTGCGTGTCGGCGCCGTAGCGCCGGGCCCGGTAGTCACAGCCCTGATCAAAGACTGGCCCAAGGAGAAGCTTGAGGCGGAGCTGGCGGCGGGAGGGCTCATGCAACCGGCGGAAGTGGCCGATGCTGTCCTGTACATGCTGACGAGACCGCGCAACGTCACCATTCGCGACCTCGTGATCCTACCGCAAAGCAACGACCTGTAGCGCCCGCCGAATTCGCGGCGCACTGCGACATGTCTCTCGACTCACTTAGATATCCGAATAGTCATGGCAAACCATTTTCTCGGCATTGACGTTGGAACCGGCAGCGCACGAGCCGGAGTGTTCGACGAACGTGGAGCCTTGCTGTCCTCGGCCAAGGCCGACATCGCGCTGTGGCATGAGGCCGGCGGTATTGTAGAGCAGTCGAGCAACGATGTCTGGCGTGCGGTCTGCACATGTGTGCAAGAAGCCATGCATCGGGCCGACATTTCTCCTGAGTCCGTTGCCGGCGTCGGCTTTGACGCGACCTGCTCCCTCGTGGTACTCGGACCAAGTGGCCAGCCATTGCCTGTTGGTCCATCCGGCAACCCCGAGCGCAACATCATCGTCTGGATGGATCATCGTGCAACAGAGCAGGCGCGCCGGATCAATCGCACGGGCGAAGCGGCCCTGAATTACGTTGGTGGCACTATCTCGCCCGAAATGGAGACCCCCAAGCTGCTGTGGCTGGCCGAGAACATGCCCGAGACGTTCACGGCGGCATGGCAGTTCATGGATCTAGCCGATTTCCTAACCTGGAGGTCCACGGAGAGTCTCGCACGCTCCGTTTGCACAGTGACGTGCAAGTGGACCTATCTTGCACACGAGAACCGTTGGGACGCGGGCTACTTCAGAACGGTCGGACTCGGCGTTCTGGCGGACGAAGGTTTCCGACGCATTGGCACGGAAGTCGTGCCAGGCGGCACCCGACTCGGCGGACTGACGTCGCAAGCTGCCGCTGATTTGGGTCTGGCGCCCGGGACCTCTGTCGCAGCCGGTCTGATCGATGCGCATGCCGGCGGCGTAGGAACAGTTGGCGCACGTGGCGACGTCGGCAACGTCCTCACTCGCATGGCCTACGTGTTCGGCACCTCCGCCTGCACCATGTCAACCACGACGGATCCGATCTTCGTTCCGGGTGTATGGGGTCCCTATCACTCGGCCATGCTGCCCGACCTCTGGCTCAACGAAGGCGGTCAATCGGCCGCGGGTGCTGCGATCGATCATCTGGTCCGGATGCATCCGGCCTCGAAAGACGCGGAGATGATGGCCCGGGAGAGCGGCACCAGCCTGAGCCAGTGGCTGTCGCTGGAGGCCGAGAGGCGCGGAGGCGCGGAGGCAGCACCCGATCGCATCGGAGACCTGCACATCGTCCCCGAATTCCTGGGAAATCGGGCACCGTTCGCCGATCCGGACGCGCGTGGGCTCATCGCGGGACTTGGCATGGAGACGAGTCTCGACAGTCTCGTGGCACTCTATCTCGCTGGCATCTGCGGATTGGGTTACGGAGCACGACAGATCCTGCAGGCGCAGCATGAGAAGGACATGGCAATCGACACGATCGTCGTCAGCGGTGGTGCAGGTCAGAGCCCGCTCGTGCGACAGCTTCTTGCCGATACCACGGGAAAGATCGTTGCAGCCACGACCTCCCAAGAGCCCGTTCTCCTTGGCTCCGCGATTCTCGGTGCCGTTGCCTCGGGCCAGTATCCAGATCTTGCACAGGCCATGACATCGATGTCGGAGATGGGCGAAATCTATCGCCCCAATCCGGCATCGGCGGAATGGCACGAAAAGCGTTTCAAGGCATTCGAGATACTCCAGCAGGCGGCAAGATCTATTCGGTCCGTCACCTGAGGAGCACACGCCCGCATCACGAATCTGCGCTGCGGCATGCCTGATAGGATCCAGCGTGCTCCAGCTTCGCGCCGGCCGTACCTTTGTCTGTCAGAGCCGAGCGACTACCTCCGCCACCGCCGCTCCGAGTCTGCGATGCGCCTCCGCCCCGAAATGGATCCCGTCCACTGGGCTCACCTCGATCACCGATCCTGCATCGAGGAACTCTACTCCCCGGTCCTGAGCCAGCGCCGCATAGAGCGCGGGAAGTTGAAGTGACACCTCACGCGCGCCACTGAACTCGGAACGGATTGGCCCTTGCTCCAGCACGGTTGGTGGAGAGATCACAAGTATACGAAAGCCACCGTGTCGCGCCTGCATCTCAAGACTCATGGCGATGTCGAGGAGCCCGGCAATCCCTGCCGTGATCTTGCCGGGCGTTGCGCCGAAGCGCGTCTTCGTATCGTTCGTCCCGAGCATGATGGTCAGCGCGTCGATAGGCCCATGGCTCTGAAGCGCAATCTTCAGTCCCTCACGTCCGTCCATGTGTGCGCCCATCACCGGGTCGGGGAACTGCGCCGTTCGGCCGGGCAGCCCCTCCTCCACCACCTCCCAATCCGGGAGCATTGACGCGGTCACGCGCGGCCAGCGTGTATCCGCGCCAAAGCGGCGGTAGGCCTCCCCCCGCGTCACAATGGGTGGGGTTCCATGGGTGTTGCTATCACCAAAGCAGAGAAGTGTGCGCATCATGGAAGCTTCCGTCATAGATCGCGTCACGCTAGCGCATCGTGCGGAGAAATGGACCCGGTTTTCCGCACCGAACGACGCGCCAGCCAAGAGAAGGATCATAGGAATCGATCCCAAAAGTGGGTCCATTTCTGGATCCGATGCTCGGGAGCATTTTTCGGCGAAGTGGATCCGGTTCGCCGGCAAAAAACGACAAGCCATGCCGTTCGTCGGCATCAAGCCACAGACAGGTCGGTGATACTGACCTGCCTGTCCCAGACACCATAATCAGGGGTGATCGTGATCCCCCATCGCGATCTCAGGCCGCGATTTCGGCTCTAATCCGCAACGCTAGATCAGGACGATCCGTGGTAATTTGCCGGACGGGCTGGCCTAACCAGTACCGGAGATCAGCCTCATCGTTCGGAACCCAGGCACCAATCCGGTCAGCCCCGAAGGCGGCAGAGAACTGCTGAACTCTATGGACAAGCAGGGACTTCTCAACCGCCACGTAGATGCCGGGAATGGCCTTGAGACGATCGATCGCCCGATCCAGCCCTCCCAACATCTCGGACGAACGCCTGTCGAGGGATGCAAGCACTGGAACTGCGGGACTGAGCGCTCGAACGGTCTCAAGTACCTCCAGCATGAAGCATGTCAGAACAGATCTCTTCTCGAGTCTGTGCCGGCGAACCGCCTCCAGAACCTTTACCTCCATGCCGGCATAGGCGCTCCCAGCCGCGTCGGTCTTCAGCTCGATATGGAGTTCAAGCGGGCTTTCGCCGAGCACCTCCAGGACTTGATCGAGGCTCGGGATGCCCTCCGCACTGTCGCGAAGCGTCGTCGCCTGGAGCTCAGCCAGGGTCCGAGCGCTGACGGGTCCCAATCCTGTCGTCGTCCGTTCGAGCGTTGGATCGTGGATGACGGCGAGCTGTCTGTCCGACGTCATGTGCACGTCGAACTCGACCCCTTCGACGCCGAGCTCAGCGAGCCTGCGGAAGCCTTCGATGCTGTTCTCGGGCCACAGATTCCGCGCCCCGCGATGACCGATGATCATGACCATGAGGCGATTCCCTTACTTGCTGCTATCGACGAGGCCGCGCACGAACCACCGCTGCATGACAAGTATCACCAGAACGGGCGGGAGCATCGCCAGAAGTGCACCACTCATCGCGACGTTCCAGGCGGGCTCCGTGTCGGAGCGCGGAATGAGATGCTTCACCCCGATGACGGCCGTCGCCATGTCCTTGTCGGTCGTGAAGAGCAGCGGCCAGAGATACTGGTTCCACCCGTAGAGGAACAGGATGATCGACAGGGCGATGATGTTCGAGCGCGAGAGCGGCAGCAGGATCGTCCAGAAGAAGCGCATGGCGGAAGCGCCGTCGAGACGTGCTGCCTCGAGAAGCTCCTCGGGAACGGTGAGGAAGAACTGCCGGAACAGGAAGGTCGCCGATGCCGAGGCGATCAGTGGCAGGATTAAGCCCTGGTAGGTGTTCAGCATGTTCCATTCCAGTGCGATCTCCACCGTGTTGCCGGAGGCCCACTCCCAGAGCCCTTGGATGTTGAGAGCATCGATCAGCCACTGGGCCGGCAGGGCCGCATTCGCGACCGCCTCGTAGGTCGGCACGATCCGCACTTCCACAGGCAGCATCAGCGAGGTGAAGATCAGCCAAAAGGCGAGGATGCGGAACCGAAACCGGAAATAGGTGATGGCGAAAGCGGACAGCAGCGAGATCGCCACCTTTCCGATCGTGATTCCCGCTGCTACGATGAAGGAATTCACGAGGAGTTGCCCGAAATCGACTTTGCTCCATGCGGCCGCCAGGTTCTCGAGGAAGTGGCCGCCCGGCAGCCACGGCATCGGGACCTGCTGCACCTCGTCCATCGTCAGGGAGCCGGCGATGAAGGCGAAGTAGAGCGGCAGGCACACGAGAACGATGCCGCCGATGAGGAGCAGGTGGCAGATCGTCGTGAGAATGGGTGAGCGTTCAACCATGATCAGATACTGTAATTGACCTTGCGTTCGACATACTTGAACTGCAGCAGCGTCAGGAGAAGTGCGAAAGCCATCAAGAGAACCGATTGGGCCGCCGAGGATCCGAGGTCGAGATTGATGAAGCCGTCCTGATAGACCTTGTAGACCAGGATATTCGTGGCTCCTGCCGGCCCACCACGCGTGACCGCGTCGATGATGGCGAAGGTCTCGAAGAACCCGTAGACGAAGTTCATGGTCGTGAGGAAGAAGAGCGTGGGCCCGAGAAGCGGCAGCGCGATTTGGAAGAAGCGCTTGATCGGTCCGGCACCGTCGACGGCTGCTGCCTCCATTAAGGACTTCGGTACCGTCAGAAGGCCCGCGACGAGAAAAATATAATCGTAGCAGATATGCTTCCAAGACGCCGCGAGCACCACGAGCAGCATTGCGTCGAAGCCGTTGCGGTTCGGATCCCATGCGATGCCGAGAGACTTGATGAAGAACGCGATGGGACCGACCGCCGGATTGAACAGAAACGCCCACATGACGCCCGCGATGACGGGTGCGATCGCGTAAGGCAGAAGGATCACGCCCTTGTAGGCGGACTGGAAGCGCACTACCCGATCCGTGGCGAAGGCCAGGACGAGCGCAACAACGATTGTCACCACATTCTGGGCCAGGGTGAACCAGATCGTGACCCAGACGGAATTACGATAGCTCTCGCTCGCGAAGAGCGCGGTGAAATTGTCGAACCAGACGAAGTGGACTGTCGCTCCAAAGGGATCCGCCAGCAGAAATGCCTGCATCAGCGCCCGGATGGAGGGGATGAAGAAGAACAGGAGGAGGATGAGAAGCTGCGGCAGAAGCAGCAAAGCCGGAAGGCCCGCGGTCTGGAAATGAGCGTGCTTCAGTCCCGGTTCGTGAGTGGTTGCAATCACGTCAAATCTCCGCTCGACAAACGGTGAAGCGGCACTGGCCTAGATTCTGGCCAATGCCGCGTCGTTCAATCAATATTTGCCCTTATTGAGCCGCTCATATTGGCGGAGGATCTCGTTGCCGCGCTTCACGGCATCGTCCATCGCCTGTTGGGCGTCCTTCTTGCCGGCAAACAGGGCCTCGACTTCCTCACGCTGGGCAAACATAGCCTGGGTGAAATTTCCGAAATGGAAACCAAGAGAGTTGTCCGTCGGCGTGCCACGGTTGAGCTGCTGGATGGCGATCTCACGGGTCGGGCTCTCTTTGTAGTAGCCTTCGGCCTTTGCCAACTCATAGGCCTTGTTGGTGAGCGGGACATAACCCGTCGCCTTGTGCCACCAGAGTTGGGTTTCGGGCTTTGCGAGATAGTCGAAGAAGGCTGCAATCGCCTTCTCTTCCTCCGGCTTGTGCCCTTTGATCACCCACAGTGCGGCGCCGCCGATCGTGCTGTTCTTCGGCTGGTATCCCTCCTCCCAGGGCAGGAAGGTTGCGCTCCAGGCGATCTTCGCGTTGCGCTCGATACCCCCATGCGCTGCCGTCGAGGCGAAGTAGGTGGCGCATTTTCCGGATGTGAAGAGTTGCTCTGGGCTGAATCCCTGTCCGGCGATCTGAAGCACGCTATCGTCGAGCCATTTCTTCAGGCGGGCCACTTGCGGCACCACGAGCGTCGTATTGTAGACGAACTCTGTATCTAGCCCATCATAGCCGTTCGCCTTCGTGGCATAGGGCTGGTCGTTGATGGCGCTGTAGTTCTCGATGAGGCTCCAGTGGTAGTCCGTCGCCAGCGCCGTGCCGCATTCGGCAGCGCCGGATTTCCTGATGGCATAGAGCTGCTTCTCGAACTCGCCCCAGGTTTCTGCCGGCTTGTCGAATCCGGCCTTTTGGAATTGGTCCTTGTTGTAGAACAGGATCGGCGATGACGAGTTGAAGGGCATCGCCGCGAGCTTGCCCTTGTAGGAGTAGAACCCCGCCACCGGCTTGATGAAGTCAGCCCATTCGATCTTGTGGCCAGTCTTGTCCATGAGATCCTGCGCCGGGACAATCGCGTCCGACAGCAGCATCGTCATGAAGCCACGCTCGTAGATCTGGACGATGTGGGGTGGACGCTTTGCTCGATAGGCCGCAATGGTGCTGTTGATCACCTCATCGTAGTTGCCTTTGTTGATCGCGACGACCTTATATTGGTCGTTGGACTCGTTGAACTTCTTGACCATTTCGTCGACGCGCTCGCCAAGCACGCCGGTCATGGCGTGCCACCACTGAACCTCGATGGGCGCGGCCCAGGCCGCGGCTCCTGACATCATCAGCGCCAGCGCTCCGGCAGCAATGCGTGGTATTGTCGACTTAACCTTCATTATGCTTTCCTCCCTTTCAATCCTTGCCCCTGGTCTCAGGCTGGCGCGGCGCGCCGCCCCTGCCCTTTTGCACGCCTTCCCCAGAAGCCGTCATCGGCCATGAGAGCCGCGATCCCCCTGTCGAGCCATCCCAGATCGTCGAGAAGATCCAGGACAGTGAAGCGCCGGCGGATCAGCCGCGCGCGCCGATATTCCGTTGCTAGCTTCGCCAGCGGCACTCCGAGATCGCCAGGGTGCGCCGCGGCGCCGGCTGCATGAAGCCAAGCCTCCAATTCGTCCGGCGAAACACAGTACCGGCGCAGCTCCTCGCGCAGCGCCGGCCAGTCTGCCGCAAGCGTTACCAGCCGCTCGGCCCGGCGCGCCGCCGGCTCCAGCTTGATGCGCATCTCGGTGCGCGCACTATCGGCAATGTGCCGGTCTGGAAAAGCCGCGGCGATCTCTGCCTCGATCTGCTCGGGCGAGGACGTAGCGCCGTTCGCCTGAGCGATCACCTCCTCGCTGATGTCCTGCGCCAGAAACCATTCGTACAAGGCAAGGATCGCCACTGTTCCGATCCCAACACAGGCTCCGTGCGCAGCAGGCTCTCCTTGATAGGTCAGGCGCTCCATCTCCCAAACGTGGGAGATGAGATGCTCGGCTCCGCTCGCCGGACGCGAATTGCCATGAGCCTGCATGGCGAAGCCGGACACGAGAAGACCGTTTACGAGGTCGCCTAGGGCTGCCGGGTTGCCGCGACCAATGGCGCCGGGCTGCGACAGCCATCCCCGGATATTGTCCTGCACAAGGGCGAAGGGCTCCGGATTGATCGCCTCCTCGCCAAGCATATCGGCCAGCTTCCAGTCCGCGCCAGCGACGATCTTGCCGGCGAGGTCACCATAGCCCCAGCCAGCCATGCGGCTCGGGGCCCGCGCGATCACGTTCAGGTCCGCAACGATGCTGATCGGCGGAGCGCAGTCGAGCGTGCGCTTGAAGCCGTCGTCGAGCAATGCTGAGCCTGAGGCGGCGTAGCCGTCCATGGAGGCGGCCGTTGCGACGCAGACATAGGGCATACCCGCGAGCTCGGCTGCGTATTTCGTGAGATCGTTGATGACGCCGGACCCAACGGCGACCGGAAGCGCCTCCCGCTCCTTGATTACCATTGCGATGTCTCTCGCAAGGCTGGCGTTAGGCTTCACGCGCGGTGCAGCTTCGAGAATGATAGGCACATCAGGGGAAAGACCTGCCTGTTCGAGAATCACGAGTGCACCTCGGCCCGCAGCTTCCATCGTGTTCTGATCGGCGATGATCATCGGCGAACTGCTTCCTGCAGCCCGCACGGCGTCAGACAAGAAGGCGAGCGCCGAAGGGGAGACGAACACGTGGCGCGTCGTTGTCGCCTTTCGTATCGCATCGTTGAGAACCTGCGCCTGATCTACCATTAACCCTCACTAGCGATACATTTGAATATTGTGTATTACATTTGTATGACACTGGCAATGGGACCGTGCACGAAGCCCCTTGTTCTCATCGGAGGATTTGATGAATGATCATTCTGATATCTTGTTCCAGTCTAGGGAGCGTCCCGGCATGACCGAAGCACATTGCGACAAAGAGCTCAGTCAGATCTCGGGCAACGGCCATACGCCGAGGAGAGACTACGCAGATCCTCGCTCCAGACTTTGGATAACCACTCCAGGCTCGGTCCAATGCTGAACTTGGCAGACAATCCGCTCGAAACTCGGGTCGCCTGGCTCTACTTCATGGAGGGCATGACGCAGGCGGACATTGCGGAGAAGCTCGGGATGACGAGGCTCCGCGTGAACCGTATGCTCGTGGAGGCACGCACCAGCGGCCTCGTCAGTATCGCTCTTAACTCGCGTTTCGCTACCTGTGTCGAGCTCGAACAGATCCTTATCCGCGAGTTCGACATGAAAGACGCTGTGATCGTCCCGACACCGGATAATCCTGATCTCATTCCAGTCCTGCTCGGACAGGCGGCGGGTGAGTATCTCTCGAACTTCCTCGAGACGAACCGGGTGAAGGGCCTCGGATTAGGCTGGGGCGCAACCCTGCGCGAGACCATCCGCAACACGCGCCTTGGCCGCTATCCGGACCTGTGCATCAACTCGATGATGGGCGGTCTGACGCACGGTCTGGAGCTCAACACCTTCGAGACCGCGAGCAGCCTTGCCAACCGCTTGAATGCCGAATGCCAGTACCTGGCTGCGCCGATCTATGCGGGTAGCCCCGAGTCCCGAGACATCATCCTGGCGCAGGATGTATTTCGCGAGACATTCGAGCGCATTTCATCAAACGACGTCGCGGTGCTCAGCATCGGCGATCTTTCGTTGCGCTCCCTACTGATCCGCTACGGCCTGCCGCGGGATGTGACCACTGATGAGCTGGTAGCACTCGGCGCCGTTGGAGATATCTTGGGGCAGTTCTACGATGCGGAAGGTCGGGTCATCGACCATCCATTGAACCTTCGCGCCATCGCGCTGCCGCTCAGCGAGCTCTCACGCATTCCTACCGTCGTTCTCGCATCTGGCGGGCAGAACAAGATCCCCGCCATTGCCGCAGCCATGAAAGCGCGCCTCGCCTCAGTAATTATCTGCGACGAGGAAACTGCTAAGGCTGCCCGTGGTCTAGCTCTTACTGGGGAAATATCAAGGAAGTCGCAGCCGAGCAGACGCCAATGAAGCAACCATCAGGTCTACATCGCCAACCGCTTGCGTCGGCACCAGTCTCTCAGCAATGAAGGTGATGGTTCTGTCTTTGAGAGCATCGAGCGTGCCTTTGAGTCCGATGCTCTAGTCAATCAAGTGCAGTCCATCTAGCGGTGAATGTCTGCACCGGGTCTTGGTCGTGTCAAAACGCTTTGGCAGAAGACGAATTGCGGCTTTCCACGTTCCAAGCCCTTCAACATCATGGGCGAGCGCGATCCGGGTTGCTCATTGTTGATCATCGGCGGAGTAAAGCTCCAGTCGCCTCTGACGCAAGGGGCCGGCGCCTCATGAGCGTGATGACGCGAGCGTAGCCCGGCCCCTACGCCCTGAGGGCGGCCATCAGCGGTGGGATGCCCAGGATGTTCAGCATCCGGGCGAGATTGTAGGCCAGCACGTGCAGCGCCAACTCGCAGGTGACCTTCGGCAGCCGCTTCATCAGGAAGTGCGTGGCACCCATACGCATCTTGATCGTGCCGAACGCGGATTGTCCTCACCAATCCAGTCGTCCAGGCTTTCCGGAAACAAGGTGGTCTGGCCGCGATCCACGCCTTCGACAAAGCGTTTCATCGGATCCCTCCATTTGACACAGCCAGGGTCAACTTCTGTCGTTTCCCTGCCACTCCGGGCAGTCTGGTTCCTCCTGTTGGGCGGACGGTCGAGACACTTCTCATGCAGCGGTGCGAACCGACGGGCTCGACTGGAGCTCCGGCATGCTGGGCGACCTCGCCATCCGGCAGGTATTCCGGATGGAACGCCTTAGCAGAACGGGAATTGCCTTGGGAGGCGGCGATGACGCCGCCCTGGAGGAGTTCGCCCGATGCCCGACCGCAAGCAGAATGGTCAACAGCCCGAGGCTTTGCGCTCCCTGAAATCCGCTGCGAAGGCGGGAAGTCAGAAACCGCGGGACCAGGGTCTCGAAGCCCGCGGCGACACCGCGCCGATCTCCGCTCCTCTGGAGCAGGAACAGGATGCCGCCACGAAGGTGCTTCGGGAGGGGGTCAAGAAGAACCCACAAGGGATGGAGAAGGCGGCCCGGAAGGCTCCTGAGCGATAGTCTCCCGAACCTTGAGATCCTCTCAGGGCAAGGGAGAGTGAAGGAACGTCAGTCCTGGCCATGGAGCGGGGGGCAGTTCGAGTACGTCTTCAAGGGCGGGCAAACTGCGACTTTGCACGGAACGAACAAGAGATCAGCGTACCGTTCGAACCCGGATGTTCGGTCTACTTCTGCTTCGTCTCACCCGAGGAAATTGCCGACGCCTTACGAATGTCTGTTGTCCCCTTCCCCAGCAGACATTCGGTCGACTTCGCAAATGTGCCATTTCCTGACCTTCGGCATCGCGGTTCAAGCGCGAGCTGGCCAGTTAGTACGAGTAGCCGCAAGCACTCTGGAACATTCCCAGAATCTGAAGAAGGAAGGCCTCCTCCCGTAGGCCCCGGGTGCCGAGGTAAAGGGCTTGGGTGCCATAGGCATCCGCCTCCAGCGCTCCCGGGCATCGGACGTGTTCATGCGCGCGGCTCATGAACTGCTGCGCATGCACCAGTTCGTGAACGAGATAGCTGCGCGCGAGCGGGGTGCCGGGATCGAGATCGTCAGCTAGGAGGATCTCTCGGGTCGCCGGGACATAGACGGCAGCCACGGTCTCGCCATGGGTCTCGTCAAAGGCTGCCGGGAACACGAGCCCCTCCAGACGTCCCTTCCTAGCCAGGCGCACGCAAGCCTCCGGGACTGGGATGCCCGTCTCCTCCGCCACGAAGGCTCTTGCCTCGGTGATCCAGTCGCCCTCAAGGCATCCGCCAGATCCGTCCGCGCGGGCCGTCGCAGGACCAATGGCGGCCAACAGCAACGCGAGGCTGCAGGCGACCAGGGCAAGCACATGAACCAGATGCGATACATCCCATGGAGCCTTGGCCGTGTCGTGATGGCTGTCTTGGCTCTGGAGTGGGCGAACTTTCCTCATGGTTCAATCCTTCCGCATGCGGTGCATGCGGGAGTTAGACGGATGGAGCGTTAGCCGAGCGTGAGGCGGGTGCTTCTCGGCGTTTCGTGGATCCTGACGCGGTGCTAGACTGGTCCTGCTGCGACAGCGTCCGAGGCATCCATGGCGGAACTCGAGATCGCACTACTCGGCGGGCTTCGCCTGCGGCATCCCGATCGCGGGCCCATCGAACTCGCGGGCGAGAAGGGGCCCCAGTTCCTCGCGCGCTTGGCCCTGCACCCCGGCACGAAGCATCGGCGCGACATTCTCCAGGCGCTGCTGTGGCCGGACGCTGACCCACCGCACGCCCAGGGCAACCTGCGCTTCGTCCTGCATCAGCTCCGGAAGATCCTTGGCGGAAGCGCGGGGCCGCTTTGCAGCGATAACCGCTCGGTCTGGCTCGACCCGGATCGCGTGGCCGTTGATGCGGTGCGCTTCGAGGCTCTCGCGACGGAGGGGACACTTGAGGCGCTCACCGCAGCCTGCGATCTGTACCGCGGCGACCTTTTGTCGGATGTCGGCGATCTCAGCCCCGAGTACGAGGATTGGCTCCTGCCCGAGCGGGAACGCTTGCGCGATGTGGCTCGCTCCGCCTTCTGGAACCTGTTCTCATTCAGGCTGTGGCGTGGCGAGGTGACGGAGGCGAAGGCCTGCGCCCAGCGCTATCTCGCGATCGATCCCTACTGCGAGCGCATGCACGCGGCACTAATGCGGCTGCACCTGACGCAGGGCGAGGGTGCGCTCGCGGCCGGTCACTATGCCGAGTTCCGCGCCCGCCTGGCACGGGATCTCCAGATCCCGCCGGGCGCCGAGGTCGAGCAACTCGCCCGCGCCGCGAGCCAGAATCGTGGGCGCTCTGCCCCGGAGCCGTTCAATGCTGCCTGGGTTCTGGGCCGCAGCGACGTACCCTCGGAGGGCAGGCCGCTCGTGGCGGTCCTGCCCTTCCGGGATCTCTCCGAGGATCAGACCTTGGTCAGCCTGCCAGCGGCCCTGACCGAGGACGTCATCGCCGATCTGGCGCGCTTTCGCCGGCTCGGTGTCCTGGCCCGGCACACGTCCTTCGCACTCGGTCGAGATCCCGATCCCGAAGCCCGGCTGCGCCAGCTTGGCGCCCGCTACACGGTCGAGGGCAGTGTCCGGCGCACCGGCAATCGCTTGAGCGTGACCGTCCGCCTGGTTGACAGCGCCTCGCAGCGCCAAGTCTGGGGCGAGCACTACCAGGGTGATTGGGAGGAGCTGCCCTCGTTCCAAGAGGAGGCGGCCATGGCCATCGTGGCCACCATCCCGGTGCAGGTCGAGCAGGCGGAGTTGGAGCGGATACGCCACCGGGAGATCCAGTCATTGAGCGCGTATGAGCATTGCCTGCGCGGCCGTGAGCACCAGCGCTCGATCGCTCATGCGTCACATGCCAAGGCCCTCGAACACTTCAGCCGCGCTCTCGAGCAGGATCCGACCTCGGCGGCCGCCCATTGCGGGCTCGCCGTGTGCTACATCTCGACCGGCGGGATCACGCCGGAAGAGGAGGACCTTCGACGGGAACGGGCGATCAGCCATGCGCAACAGGCGATTGCGCTCGATCCGCTGGATCCGCAAGGGTATTGGCTGTTCGGCATGCTGCTCCAGATGCGGCGCGACTTCTCCGGCGCCCGCTTTCATCTGGATCGCGCCGTCACCCTCAGCCCAGGCGATGTCGAGACCCTTGGCTATACAGGCCTGGAGTACGCCTATGCGGGTGAGCCCGAGCGCGGCATCGCGCAGGCTGAGCAAGCCATCCGGCTCAATCCGTACTTTCCGCCCGTATCCGCCGAGCAGATCGGCAAGGCCTGCTTCATTGCACATCGCTACGATGAGGCGCTGTTCTGGCTGAGGCAGACGCCGGACCGGATCACGACCAACCGCGGTTGGCTGGCCGCAGCGGCGGCTTATGCAGGACGGGTGGACGAAGCAGCCATGCATGCCCGGCGGATGCGCGCCACGCTGCAACAGCGTCTGGGCGAGGAGGAGCTGCGGTCAATTGGCGGTCCCATCGCGTGGCTCCGCTTGCCCGCCCGGTTCCAGCATGCAGCCGACCTGGAGCACTACGAACGTGGTTTGGCCATGGCCGGCCTTGAATAGAGATTTCGGCGACGGATCATGCGAGCCACGCCCGACAGGATCGCCCTCTTGCCTGCAAGCAAATCCATCTGTTGGTCCCGCTCGTGGGTGTATAATCGCTCTCCTGACCCGGGATCCCATCGGGTCTTCGGGTCGCACGGCGCAGGAGGATGCCATGCGGACTAACGTCGAACTGATCCAGATGCTTTATGAGGCCTTCCGCAGCGGGCGGATCGACACCATCCTGGAGCACTGCTCGGATACGATCGCTTGGGACTGCGTCGGCAATCCCGACTGGGTGCCGCTGGCCGGAACTCGCAGCGGCAAGGCTGCCGTGCAGCGCTTTTTCGAGGAGCTCGACCGCGGCTACACGTTCGAGGAGTTCGCGCCGCAGAGCTTCCATGACGCGGGCGACCATGTGTTCTGCTTCGGCCACGAACGGGCAACCGCGACCGCGACAGGACAGACCATCGACATCCGCTTCCTTCATGCCTTCCGGATTGAGAATGGCAAGGTGGCCGGGTTCACGCAGTTCTCGGACACGGCGGCGGTTGCCGTCGGGAGCGGAACCCTGCGTGTAGCCGGAGAGAAGACCAAGGCGGCCTAGCACGGCGCGCTGATAAATTCACTTCCATGGTCACAGGTGAAACCGACATTGGGAGACAGCGTCATGATCAACGCTCTCACATCGATTGCCGTCGGCCTGACAGCAAGCCTGCTCGCGACGGCCGCCTCGGCCCAGGCGACACTGAACAGCGTGAAGCAGAAAGGCATCCTGACCTGCGGCTCGAACCGGGGTGCCCCCGGCTTCGGCGCGCCGGATGCGCAGGGCAACTGGTCCGGTCTCGACGTTGACCTGTGCCGCGCCATTGCAGCAGCAATCTTTGACGACCCGACCAAGGTGCAGTTCGTTCCCCTCTCGGCGCAGGACCGTTTCACGGCGCTCCAGTCCGGGCAGGTTGATGTCCTTGCCCGCAACTCGACCGCGACCATGTCGCGCGACACCCAGCTCGGCCTCGAGTTCCCGGCGATCAACTACTTCGACGGCCAGGGCTTCATGGTCCGCAAATCCCTTAGTCTCACTTCGGCCAAGGAGCTGAACGGCAAGTCGGTCTGCACCGACCAGGGCACCACGACCGAGCTCAACCTCGCCGACTACTTCCGCGCCAACAACCTGACCTATCAGCCGATGAGCTTCGCGAACGCGACGGAGGCGAAGAAGGCCTATGAGGCCGGCCGCTGCGATGCGATGACGACCGACGTCTCCGGCCTCTATGCCGCGCGGCTGACCCTCTCGAACCCGGACGATCACGTCATTCTGCCCGAGGTCATCTCGAAGGAGCCGCTTGGCCCGGCCGTGCGCCAGGGCGACAACCAGTGGGCTGACATCGTGCGCTGGACCTTCAACGCCATGCTCGATGCCGAGGAGCTCGGCGTGACGCAGGCCAACGTCGAGCAGATGAAGGCCTCTGTCAATCCGGAGATCAAGCGCCTGCTCGGCACCGAGGGCAAGTTCGGTGAGGCCATCGGCCTGCCCAACGACTGGGCCGTCCGCGTCATCAGGCACGTGGGCAATTACGGCGAGAGCTTCGAGCGCAACGTCGGCGAGGGTTCTCCGCTCAAGATCAAGCGCGGTCAGAACGCGCTGTGGACCAAGGGCGGTCTTCAGTACGGCATCCCAGTCCGCTAGCAAGCCACGAGATTTCTCCGGCAGCCATTCCCACGACACGATCTGAGAAGAAGCGGATACGCGTGGGGGCTCCCGGCTCCAGTCATTTGGTGAAGGTCAGGAATGGGTCAATCTTTCACGTTCCGGCCTTCCCAACGAACGTCGGCACTTGAGTGTCGAAGCGGACCAAACGCTTACGTCTCAGGAGTGCCAGAAGGAGACATTTCCTTGACGCCCCTACGTAGAGGCGCTCAGTGGTCCAGCCGGCACACCGCGTGGCGGAGTTGAACACCCCGTTGATCTACGCATCGTGAATGGGAGGTCACGTTTGAGAGCCTTGGTTTGATGAGTGGCATTCATAAGCCTATGCGTGTTCCAGCCTCTGGTCATCGCGCCACGCACAGGCATATACGGTTCGGTCAAGCCCGCAGCCGCTGACACGTCTGACCCTCCCCGGGCTGTTACCAGCGGAGAAGTCGTATCCATGCGCCCCTACATCATCTGCCACATGGTCACCTCCATCGACGGCCGCCTCCATCCCAGCCGTTTCACCGTGCCTGCCGCAGGCATTCCAGCCGAGGTGCTACGAGGGCATTACGAGCAGGTCACCGGTCAGTTCGGGGCCGAGGGCTGGATCGTTGGTCGAAAGACGATGGCTGAGATGGCCAAGGGAACCGAGCGGACCGTAGCCGATGTCCGGCAGGTCGCGCGCGAGCCGCATGTGGCAAATCGCAATGGTCGGGACCTTGCTATCGCCATCGATCCGGCCGGCCGGGTCCACTATGGGAAGGATAATATCGGGGGAGATCACGCTGTCGCCGTGCTGGGCGAGCAGGTCCCGGATGCCTATCTGGCCGAGTTGCGCGAGGACGGCGTCTCCTACATCTTCGCCGGCCCGAATGGCGATGACCTTGCACTTGCCATGGAGCAGCTCGGCTCCGTCTTCGGCGTCAAGACGCTGCTCCTCGAGGGCGGTGGCGCGATCAACGGCTCGTTCCTGAAGCAGGGGCTGATCGATGAGTTCAGCACGCTGATCTATCCTGCCGTCGACGGTCTGGCCGGGGTCCAGAGCATCGTTGACTACCACGGCGCTGAGAACGAGCGTCCGGGCGCAGGGCAGGCGCTGCGTCTGATCGGCTGCGAGACGCTCGAAGGGGGCATGGCGTGGCTGCGTCACAAGGTCGAGGATGCACCGGCTCCGACACCCTGAGCCAACCTTCGCCTCACGTCAGAACAGCGATACGCCCGCTAAGTCCGCAAGTCTGGCCATAAGCTCGTCCTGGAAGGCAGGATCGGATGCTTGTGCGGCTGGGGCCTGTCGCTTCCGGTGATACCAGTACCCGCCACTGACGACGGCCGCAGGATCATCGCTGGTGGCGAGCCAGGTCTGGGTGCGATACCCCTCCTCGAGATCGTCCGGAGCTCCGGCACCTCCCATGCGGGTCGGGACCCAGCCCGGATCGACCGCATGGCTCAAGACCTCCGGCCAGTGGCGAGCGACGGCAAGGGCCAGCGCCGCGACATAGAGCTTGCTTTCCGAGTAGGCGCGGGTTGTGTCCCAGCCCCGCTCGGTCCAATCGATGTCATGCAACGGCCCGGTGCCGCCGCGGTGCATGCCGCTGCTCAGGTAGATCAACCGGCGGGGACGTTCGATCAGAGCCGTCAGCATGTACGGGGCGAGCGTGTTGACTGCGAGGGTGCTCGCGTGCCCTTCAGGGGTCGGTGACCGGCTCGGCACAGTGTAGATGCCGGCATTGTGGATGACCGCATCCATCCGGCCAATGGCATTGACCTGATCGGCGATTGACCGGGTCTCAACCGTGCTGCGGAGGTCGCCGACAACGATACCAGCCGAGCGCGGCGAGAGGTCTGCGAGCGTCGCTGCACGCTGCGGCGAGCGGGCATGGAGAACGATCCGGTGCCCCTGCCCGATCAGGGTCTGCGCCGCCGCGCGGCCAAGCCCATCCGTGCTGCCGGTGATGAAGATGAAGGCCATGCCAATCCCCGCAATCCGCTGAAGCCGTAGACCTAGGGCGCGGACGGGCGAACCGCAGCCATCACCTCATCGGCAGCACGGACCCCGCTCTGATAAGCCCCGTGGGCGGTTGAGAAGTCGTGGCGGTGCGTTGCCTCGCCGGCGAAGAACAGCCGGCCGTCGAATGGGCGGGCCAAGGTGTCCCGGACTGCCGCCTGTCCCGGAAGAGCATAGCTGTAGCCTCCCCCGATGTGATCCATCCGGCTCCAGTTCGAGACCGCTAGGGGCCGGAGGTTGCGTCGGACATCCGCGCCGAACAGCGCCGCAAGCTCCTCGATGGCATAGGCGAAGCCAGCGGCAGGTCCGTCCTCGGCCAGAACCTCGGCGCCCTCTCCGCCGAAGAAGGCCTCGATTACGGGACGGCCGAAGGGTCGGATGTAGTAGGATCCGGTGCGTGGGTTGCGCGGGTTACCGAGGACATGGATCTCAGGCTCGAAGGGACTGTTGCCTACGATCTCCAGGAACAGCTTCTCGTTCCGACCGAGCGGCAGGCTGGCGGCGGCATGGCGCCAGTCATCGAGCTCTGGCGGCAACCCGATGGCCCCATCCACGAACACGGTGGTCGAGACGGTAAGGATGGCGGTCCGAGCGTTGATGCGGCCGGCTCGCGTTGCGATGCTCACCCCAGCCGCCTCAAGGTTGATCGCCTCGACCGGGGTCGCAAGGCCAAGCGCAACGCTGGGCGGAAGGCTTGCAGCGATGAGGGTGCCGTATCCAGCCGGCACTCTCCAGTTGCGCCTTGTTGATGCCCTGTCGTAGGCCAGATAATCGGCGATCGAGAGCTGCTCGAGGCCGGCGCCGCTGATGTAGCCGCTCATCGCCTGAAGATGGCCGTTCCACATCCCGCCGGGTTCCAGCGCATCGGCGGCACAGTCGCTATGGGGTAGGTCGGACATCAAGCGTCCATGCCACGCGGCATAGGCCTCGTCGGATGCATCCTGATCCTTCGATGAGAAGCCGAGGTCGCGATACTGCTGGCCCCAGGCTGGCCCGCGGCGGTCCACGGTAAAGCCTGATGCCTCGGCGATGCCGACCCAAGGATTGCGATCGGCCGAATGGAGCCAGCCGCAGCCGAGATCGAGTGCGTGCCCGGCAACGTGGACCGTGTGGGCGCGGCCCCCGATCCGCTGCGAGGCTTCCAGCAGCAAGGTGGAAAGGCCACTGGCTGCGAGCTGCCGCGCTGCGGCAATACCTGCCGCCCCGCCGCCGATGATGACGACGTCCCAATCAGTGCTCATATAACCTGCCCATTCGATAAGATCGTGCTTCGGTACTCCAGCTCGACTTGAGCGTCTACGGAGAGGCCGAGCAGAGGACTGCCTCAGTCAACTTCTGCCATCACTTGTGCCGTGACGCCCTCAACCTTCCGCCAATCAGTTGAGGGTGCTTTTGGTTCAGCTGCGGTAGTGCAGTGTATCTGCCAACAAGGCAAACGCCGGCCAGGCCGATTGCGATTAGAGCCTGTTACAGTCGAGCAAATCGAGCAGGCGGCGAGGCCGAGGAACCCGATGAAGGAATCTTGACGCTCTGGAGATCAGGTGTAGGCGAGGAGCCGACCGGCGAGGATCACGCCCATCCATGCGACCAGTGACACTGCTGCTCCGACGCGGGCGGCGACCGGGGTCACGGCGGCATCCGTCCACTCATCGACGCGGCGGTAAACGCCGTAGTGGAACACCGGTATGTTGAGGCCAGCGAGGATCAGCAGGCCGAACTTCCACGGTGCAGCTCCGGCACCAGCGACTACGGTGGTCTGCGCACTGAGCAGTGCGATACCCGTGGCAATGGCGATGGCGAATCCGATGTGGGAGACGGGCAGCAGATAGCGCGCGGCTGTGATTGCAGACACGACGCGGTGTCCGCCTCCCAGCAGTCGGAGGTCGAAGGCGAAAGCCGGGCCGACAAGAAGAGCGATCCCAAGGATGTGGATAGCCTCGAGCACCGGATAGAGGTATTGGCCACTTCGCACCGTCTCGCCGAGCGTAGAGCCCTGCAACAGCATCAGCAACGAGTTGAGCAAATCAAGCATACTCCGTTCAATCGCGCTCGATGCGATGGCGCAGGTAGAGGTCCCACCCGCACTGACTGCGGCGATGACGCCCCGAACACCGCCCACAACATCGAATTCCCAGAGTCTCGCGCTGCGGCTTTGACCTGGTGGCCGGGGTGGTGCTCGCAGCCGTTGAGGAAGCCTACTTCGGCAGCGGCGCTCGTACCGGGAGCGTGTTGCCGAGCACCTGGTTTACCGGCACTGCGTCATCCCCGTACCAAAACACGACTGGACGAAACAGACCGTCATTCGTCCGATTGATGTAGCCGACCGCCTGGAAGCGCTCCCCAATCTCCAGCGCACGGCCCAAGCCCCACTGGCCCGACCAGGCCGGCGGCGCGATGATGACTTCCAGTTCCTTGTGGGGGCCCTTGTACGAGAGAGCGGCCTTGACCCGGACACTGTCCTCGGGATCTTGCAACTGCTCTGGAATCGCCAGTTCGGGAGTGTCGGCAGGCAGGTTGCTGTCCAGGGTTACATCGAACTGCGAGTGCGGGTTACCCCAGACACCATCCGAAGAGACCGTTCCCGCGATGTAAACGAGGCGATCGGTTTCGAAGCCGGGCCACCCGTGATGCGCGGCAGCAGGTAGCACCGGAATCAGCACGGTTCCCAGCGCGACCATAGCAGCGGCGCCCGCAGGGGCTAGCAGTCGTAGCCCTCGGATGCCCCTGGGTGTGTGCAAGGTCGTGCTCTTCATTCGCTTCTTCCTTTCATCGCTAGAGGCAAACTCAGACGCTAACACGCGCTAGGGTGGCGCCCGGCAGCGACTTCAGCATGCGGCTGACTCCTCACCTTGATGGGCCTGAACCAAACGGCCCAGGCTCCATTTCGCCGCTCACGCGGAGAGGTGCTGGCTGAAGAACGACTGGAGCTTGTCGAACGGAATCAGGTCGACGCGGTCGTACAGATCGGTGTGGTTGGCGCCCGGAATGATGAGGAGCTCCTTTGGCTCCGCCGCAGCCGCATAGGCGGTCTCGCTGAAATAACGCGAGTGGGCTTTTTCGCCATGGATCAATAGGACCGGGCGTGGCGCTATTTCCGCAATGTAGGTCAGGAGCGGCATGTTCATGAACGACAGCGGCGTGGTCTGCGTCCAGGAGTTGCCTGAGTTGACAGCGCGCGCATGGTACCCGCGTGGCGTCCTATAATAGTCGTGGTAGTCGACCAGGAACTGCGCCTCGCCGCCTTTCAGCTCGTTGTATGGCGGCTGGTAAGCCGGGGTTCCCTTTTCCGCATCGCTCCAACGCTGCCGGCTCAGTTGCTCAAGCGTTTTCGTGCGCTGTTCAAGGGTCACGCTATCGTTGTAGCCGCGGGACATAACGCGTGTCATGTCATACATGGTACTGGCCGCAACGGCCTTGACGCGCTTGTCCACGGCAACGGCATTCAATGCCATGCCGCCCCAGCCGCAAATGCCGATGACGCCGATACGCTCGCGATCGACGGAGGGGTGCAGGCCGAGAAAATCCACCGCCGCGCTGAAATCCTCGGTATTGATGTCCGGTGAGGCGACATTGCGAGGCTCGCCGCCGCTTTCCCCGGTATAGGACGGATCGAAAGCCAGCGTGACGAATCCACGCTCCGCCATGGTCTGCGCATAGAGACCCGACGACTGCTCCTTCACGGCGCCGAAGGGACCGCTGATGGCGAGTGCCGCCAGCCTCCTGCCGGCTCGGTTTTTCGGCCGGTAGAGATCGGCCGCCAGGGTGATGCCGTAGCGGTTCTTGAAAGTAACCTTCTCGTGATCGACGTTCTCGCTTCGCGGGAAAACCTTGTCCCATTCGCCTGACACATTCTGTGCCTTTGCGTTGGAAGCATTGAAAAGCGACCCGGCACCAATCGCGGCGACGCCAGCTCCGGTCAGCTTCAAGAGGTCACGCCGGCCAAGGCCAGGGGTCTGGGCTGCGATATTGTCGGGACTGTTCTGCTTGTTCATGCCAGTATCTCTGCTCTTTCCTGCTCAGGCCGATGCCCGGCTTCGGGTAAACAGTAGCAAGCGGGAAAGCAGAGGATTAGCGGAGCTGCGGCGCATGCCCCTATGAGCTCGGCTCATCAATCTCGCGGGAATTTGAAGAATCAGCCCTGCTTGTTTCAGCTCCGATGGCGCAGAGCCTCGACAACGAGGTTGAAGGCTGGGGAGGACTGCCGGCGGCTCGGGTAGTACAGGTGGTACCCCGTCCACGATGGGCACCAATCCTCGAGCACTCGTTCAAGGCGTCCGGCGGCGATATGCGGCAGCGCGATGTCTTCCGGGACGTGGGCGAGTCCGAAGCCATCAACCGCGGCATTGAGGACCTGGAAGATGCCATTGAACACGAGCTGTCCCTCAACCCGGACAGCCAGCTCGTGTCCGTCCTTTTCAAATTCCCAGGCATAAAGCCCACCATAGGTGGGAAGGCGCAGGTTGATGCACGTATGGCCGAGGAGGTCCTGAGGGGTTCTTAGCCGCTCTTTGTCCGCGAAGTAGGACGGTGCCCCGATCACCGCAAAGCGGACATCGGGACTGATCCGTACCGCGATCATGTCCTTGGCAACCTGCTCACCGAGGCGCACGCCCGCGTCGAACCGTTGCTCGACGATGTTGGTCAGCATCTCGTCGAGGGCGATCTCCACCTTGATGTCGGGGTAGTCGGATAGAAACGTTCTGAGCTTCGGCCACAAGATCGTCTGGGTGACATGGTAGCCCGCCGTGATCCTGATCGTGCCAGCGGGCTTCTCACGGAACTCGCTCAATCCATCCAGCTCGGCCTCGATTTCCTCCAGCCTGGGGCCTGCCGTCCGGAGCAGGCGCTCTCCTGCCTGTGTAGGCGCCACACTGCGGGTGGTCCGGGTCAAAAGCCGCACGCCCAAACGCTCCTCAAGGCCGCGCACAGTGTGGCTCAGGGCCGATTGGGAAACACCGAGCTGTGCGGCGGCCCTCGTGAAGCTCCGCTCCCGTGCGACGGCCAGGAAGGCAATCAGGTCGCTGATGTTCTCGCGCGCCATTCATGAGCTCCACTCATAGGTTCATGCAGGTCTTAGCACCTAATCGACCCAATGAGCACGGCCTATCTTCTGGCCTCCAATCGCTATCGTGAGACATTGATGACAGCCGGAACCGCCTCAACCCGTGACATGATCGCCGACCGCTCTCCGGCATGGGGGGCGGTTCTCCCCATGTCGCTATGCTGCATGGTGCTCGTTGCCTCAGAGTTCATGCCCGTCAGCCTGCTGACCCCAATCGCCTCCGATCTTCACATGACGGAAGGCCAAGCCGGGCAGGCGATCTCCGTTTCCGGCATCTTCGCCGTACTTACAAGCCTGTCCATCTCGGGCCTGACGTCCCGATGGGATCGACGCACCGTCCTGCTCGTGCTGGCCCTCTCGCTGATCGTCTCTGGAACGGTTGTGGCCCTTGCGCCGAACTACACGATCCTCATGCTCGGCCGGGCGGTGCTCGGCATCGCCATCGGCGGCTTCTGGTCGATGTCGGCCGCAGCGGTCATGCGCCTGGTACCGGAGGACAGCGTGCCTCGTGCCCTGGCGATCCTGCAAGGCGGGACTGCGTTGTCCTCCATCGTCGCGGCGCCACTCGGGAGCTTCCTCGGCGGGTATATCGGGTGGCGCGGAGCCTTTTTCTGCGTGGTGCCCCTGGCAGCCATCGCGCTGGTCTGGCTGCTGGCAAAGTTGCCATCCATGCACTCCGATCGGCGGACAGGCTCGGGCAACGTATTCAGGCTGCTCCGCCGGCCCGTCGTGGCCTCCGGCATGGTGGCGATCACGCTGTTCTTCATGGGGCAGTTCGCGCTCTTCACTTATCTGCGGCCGTTCCTCGAGATGGTGACCCATGTCGATGTTCCGACCCTTTCGCTGATCCTTCTGCTCTTAGGGATCACCGGCCTCGTCGGGACGACCTTCATCGGATCCTTCCTCACGAATGGCATGTATGGCGTGATGATCGCCATTCCGCTTGCGATGGCGGGGATCGCCATCGCGCTGATCGCCTTCGGAAACTGGCTTGCCGGAACGGCAGTCCTGCTCGGGGCATGGGGCTTGCTCGGCACTCCGGCCCCCGTGGCCTGGAATACCTGGCTGACCCGGACCTTGCCGCAAGACGCCGAAGCCGGCGGCGGGCTGATGGTGGCCGCCATCCAACTGGCGATCACGCTAGGCGCGACCGTTGGCGGCCTGCTGTTCGACATGAGCGGCTATCAGAGCACCTTCAGTGCGAGCGCAGCGATGCTGGCTGCGGCAGGCCTCATGGCGTTCATGACGAAGCTTGCGGGATCATCCGCACGCACGTGAGTACCACACCGGCTGCCGCGATCATCGCGCCGGCCCCCTTCACACATCGATCTACGTGCAAAGGATCATCGTCCATGAAGTTGCTGGCCGCCACACTCGTGTCCCTCGTGTTGGGAACACCTGCCCTTGCCCAAGGAACTGCTTCCATGCCTACACCCCTCGAAACCGCTTCCGCGCTCTCGGCTGCCGACATCCAGTCGGTCTCTCCGGCCCTCGGCCGATACGCCAAGGAAGACGTTGCAGGCCTGTGGCAGCGCCCTCAACTCTCCCGTCGCGACCGCAGCCTCGTGACGGTGGCGATCCTGATCGCTCGCAACCAGACGCTGGACCTGCCGCACTATATCAACCTTGCCCTCGACAGCGGCGTGACACCACGCGAACTCTCCGAGACGATCACGCACCTCGCCTTCTACTCGGGCTGGTCGAACGCCATGGCGGCGGTTGCCGTCACCAAGGACATTTTCGCCCAACGCGGGATCGGGCCGGATCAGTTGCCGGCCGCATCGCCGCAACTCCTGCCACTGAACGAGCAGGCGGAGGCAACCCGGATCGCGAGCGTGCAGCGCCTTCTCGGAACCGCGGCTCCCGGCCTCGACCAATACACCACCGATCCGCTCTTCAAGGACGTGTGGCTGCGTCCTGACCTGTCGCCGCGTGACCGCAGCCTCATGACCATCACGTCGCTGATGGCGAATGGGCAGGTGGCCCAGCTCGCGGGCCATCTGAACAGGGCCTTGGACAACGGCCTGACGCAGGAACAGGCTGGTGAGGTGGTCACGCAGATCGCCTTCTATGCCGGTTGGCCCAATGCCTTCTCGGCCGGTCCGGTCGCCGCCGAGGTCTTCAAGAGCCGGGCCAAGTGACCATCGCCGTCCCGCCTTCCTCTCCCCTGAAAGGATTGAACATGAAGAACACACTCATCGCAGCCACCATGACCGCGGCCGCACTCGTCGGTGAGCCGGCCAATGCACAGGAGATCCAGGTCTTCCCGAGCGGCTCCTCGCCGTCGGTGATCGCCGATCCGAAGAACTTTTCGGGCCAAGTGGTCGTGGACCTGCTCACACCGCCTTCCGTTGAGACCCCGGCCTCATCGGGTCTGGTGACCTTCGCTCCACGCGCCCGCACCGCGTGGCATAGCCATCCGGCCGGGCAGATGCTCTTCGTCACGGCGGGCAAGGGCTGGGTCCAGCGGGAGGGACAGGCTCGCCAGGAGATTACGTCCGGCGACGTCGTGTGGATTCCGGCCGGGATCAAGCATTGGCACGGCGCAACCGACACCAACGGCATGAGCCACGTCGCGATCACGTACATTCGCGACGGCAAGAATGCCGATTGGATGGAATTGGTCAGCGACCAGGAATACGGCGCGCGATAACGCCTCACCCGACCGGGAAGGAATTCATGAGCAGGGCTCATGAGGGCATGCGACCCGCACTGGGTAATCACAAGCAGCGCCTTCGGCTAGATGCTCTTCGCTTGGGCTCCCTTTCCCGAGGTACCTAGCCGCATTATGAGTAACAAAGGTAAGCTTCTATGACTGTAAAGGCCTTTGGCGCCTACGCCGGAGACAAGCCGCTCGAGCCGATGGACATCAGCCGTCGGTCGGTCGGTCCACACGATGTCGGCATCGAGATCGCCTTCTGCGGCGTGTGCCACTCCGACATCCATCAGGTTCGTGCCGAATGGGCCGGCACCCTGTATCCCTGCGTGCCGGGCCACGAGATCGTCGGCTGGGTGTCGTCGGTCGGCGCGCATGTATCGGGCCACAAGGTCGGCGATCTGGTCGGCGTCGGGTGCATTGTCGATAGCTGCAAGCGCTGCGACGATTGCAGCGACGGGTTGGAAAACTACTGCAACCACATGGTCGGCACCTACAACGGACCCACGTCCGATGCGCCGGGTCACACGCTTGGTGGCTACTCTCAGCAGATCGTGGTGCACGAGCGCTACGTGCTGCGCATCAGCCATCCCGAGGAGCAACTTGCCGCCGTCGCGCCGCTGCTGTGCGCCGGGATCACCACATACTCGCCTCTGAAGCACTGGAACGTAGGCCCCGGCCACAAGGTGGGCGTAGTCGGCATCGGCGGCCTGGGTCACATGGGCATCAAGCTCGCGCACGCGATGGGCGCGCACGTGGTGGCCTTCACCACCTCCGAGTCGAAGCGCGAAGCCGCAACAGCGCTGGGCGCGCATGAGGTCGTCGTCTCCCGCAACGCGGATGAGATGGCAGCGCACGCCAAGAGCCTCGACTTCATTCTCAATACGGTGGCAATGCCCCACAACCTCGATGCCTTCTTAGCGCTGCTCAAGCGCGACGGCACCATGACATTGGTGGGCGCACCGGCGACGCCGCATCCGTCGCCGGAGGTGTTCAGCCTGATCATGAAGCGCCGCAGCCTGGCGGGCTCGATGATCGGCGGCATCCCCGAGACGCAGGAGATGCTGGATTTCTGTGCCGAGCACGGGATCGTTGCCGACATCGAGATGATCCAGGCCGACGAGATCAACGAAGCCTATGAACGAATGCTCAAGGGCGACGTGAAGTATCGCTTCGTGATCGACACTGCGTCCCTGGCAGCCTGACCTCGGTCGAGGGTGCCGTTGGCCACCTGATAGCCAAGATCATGAACCATCGTCGGCTCGGGAGCATTTGCCTCTCCTGAGCCGGCAGCTCGGGGTTAGCACGGATAGAAAACCCGGTAGCAGAGAAGCCTCGTCCCGCACGATCCGGAGCATTTCCATGGCGATGAGACCACCGACGATCAGCCGCCGCACGATGCTCGGCGCCACGTTCGCAGCCGCCGTTCCGCATCTGGCATACGGTCAGAGCGGCCGGGATCCGGCAAGCCAGAAGCCGACCGACGTGAGGATCAGGCTGACCTTCGATGGCCGAACCATGACGGCCACGCTCTACGACAACCCGTCGGCCCGCGATTTGGCCACCTTGCTCCCCCTGGACCTCACGATCGACGACTACGGCAGCAACGAGAAGATCGCCTACCTGCCACGCAAGCTCACGGAGGACGGCAGCGGCCCCTTCGGCAACGAGCGGCCGGGTGATCTCTGCTATTTCAAGCCTTGGGGCAACCTGGCCATGTTCTACGCCGATTACCGCTGGGACGGCCTGATCCGGCTCGGCCGCTTCGACGGCAGCTTTGAGCCCCTACGCGTGCGCGGCAAATTCCCGTTGCGCATCGAGCGCATTGGATAGGAACCGAGATCCCCTGCGTTTTCGAAACGTCTGGTTCGATGAGGATTCCAGCTTCGGGGCTGAAGCCTCCCTATTGCCGTTTCCGCTCGCACCGTGCAAGGCCCTCGTCAGAATGCTATCAGGTACAGACCCAGAGCTTCTGGGATCGGCAGAGCAAGCATATGTCTGACTTGGCGACCCGGATTGTCGGCTTTGTGTCCAGCACCTCGAAGGGGCTTCGATCGCTTCGGTCTCTCCGTAACGCACAGGTTCGTCTTCAGGCGAGCACTCGACAGGCCGAGCTCGAAGGCCTACAGTTCGCGTTCTACGCCCGGCTGACCGCCATCATCGTCGTTTCGGTCTGGCTGGTCTGGCTCGTACCAGGGCCACGCGATCTCTATTACGGTGCTTACGCCTTCGGGTTCTTCCTCCTGGGCTATATCCCATACCGCCTGCGGCACCGTCGTCACGGCGAGGCTATCAAGCTTGGTTTCATTGTCCTCGACGTGGCCTTGATGACGGCTGCGATCCTGGTCCCGCCACCGGTGAGTCTCGGCAACGACTGGCCGATTCAGACCCGCCTGCGCGGGCAGGAATTCCTCTACGTTCTCCTTCTCCTCGGTGAGGCTGCGCTTACCTACTCCCCGAGGAGGGTGCTCTGGACGGGGGTGTCGATCCTCGTCATCTGGTCGTTCGGGGTCTTCACGATCTACTCCCAGCCGGACACCCTGCGGTTCAACGATGCGGCTGCGGAGGGAGTTCTCACGTCGGCCGCGGCCCTGGATATCTCCTTCAAGCCTGCTTTTGTCGGCCTGACGGCCTGGTACACCCAGCTTGTTGCAACCTCCCTGTTCACCCTGCTCATCACTCTCGCCGTCTGGCGCAGCCGGCGGACGCTGTTGAACCAGGTCGAGGCCGAGGTCGTGCGCGCGGATCTCGCGCGCTACGTCTCTCCGGACGTGGCCGAGGCCCTCGCCAGCCGCGGCGGGACTGCCTTCGGAGAGCCGGCGACACGAACGGTGGCCGTCCTGTTCGCAGACATCGTCGGCTTCACCAAGCTCACAGAGCCTCTCTCGCCCGAGCGCACGTTCGCCTTGCTGCGCAGTTTCCAGGAGCGGAGTAGCGCCATCGTGTTCAATCATGGCGGCACCCTCGACAAGTACCTGGGCGACGGCTTCATGGCCACCTTCGGCTCCATCGGCCTGCAACCGGACGCGCCGGCCCGCGCGCTCGCGTGCGCCTTTAAACTCCAGCAGGAGATCGAGCGCTGGAGCCGGAAGAGGTCCACTCGCGGCGCCCATCCGCTGCGTGTCTCGGTCGGGGTTCACTGTGGCCCTGTGACGGTAGGCAATCTCGGCGGCAGGGAGCGCATCGAATTTACCGTCGTGGGCGACGTCGTGAACGTGGCGAGCAGGCTCGAGGAGGTGACGCGCGAGATTGGCGGCTCAATCATCGCCTCGGAGGATTGCATTCGCGCCGCGGGAGATCAGGAGTGGCTCACGAGGTTCCACTCCTCCCGCCAAGTTCAGCTCCGTGGCAGGCAGCAAGGCCTCCTCGTCCACATCGCCACGTGATAGATGCCGCCCTGCCGATTAGCCCCCACATCGCAGGCAGGGGCTCGCGAACCTTGAATGACCACGCAGGGTCAGGGTACACCGCCGCGCCATCGGCATGAAAAACAGCGGACGAACGTTTGCCAGTGTGGCAAGAACGTTCGTCCCCGGAAGCACGATCAGCGCATGATGAGTCCGCCGTCCACCGAGATGGATTGCCCGGTCACATAGCTGGAAGCCGAACTGCACAACCACAGCACGGCGTCGGCGATCTCGTCGGCACGGCCGTGCCGACGCATGGGGATGCCCTCGACCATGGCATCCAGTGCCTCCTTCTGCCCAGAGGCGACCATCTGTTCCACCATCGGGGTCCAGATCAGGCCGGGGCACACGGCGTTGACGCGGATATTCCGTGTGGCGTATTCCAGCGCCGCGCTCTTGGTCAGGCCGAGAACGCCATGCTTGGCTGCATGATAGGTGCCGCGCTCGGCTCCGCCTACCAGCCCGCCGAGTGACGAGCAGTTGACGATGGCGCCGCTTCCCTGCTGCCGCATGTGCTGCAACTCGTACTTCATGCAGGCCCAGATGCCACGCAGGTTGACCGAGTTCACGCGGTCGAAGTCCTCAGGCGTGGCGTCGGCGGTCTCCGCGAGCGCGTTCTGAACGCCGGCATTATTGAATGCCATATCCAAGCGGCCGAACGTGGAGACGGTCTCCTTGACCATGGCCTCGACTTCGCCCAGATCCGCCACGTCGCAACGGATACCGATGGCCTTGTGCCCGGCTGCTACGAGCTCGTCGGCGGCAGCGCGTGCGCCGTCGCCGTTCACGTCCGCCAGCGCAACGGCCGCACCTGCCTGCGCGAATGCCTTGGCGGTTGCCAGGCCCATGCCTGATGCGGCGCCGGTAACCAGCGCAACTTGGTTCTCGAAGGAGATTTTCATGATGTCATTTCCTGTGTTGAATCAGATTTCCGGATGACGATGTCGTGGCTCCTGGATGTCATCCCTTCCTGGGAGCCAAGCCCGTAGGCCTCTGAGGCAGTTGCCTTAAAAGCCGCGACGGCAGGTCGTGTCATTGCCTCGGGGACAGTCGCAGCAGTCGGTCCTTCGAGGGACCTTCCCCCCTTGGCGACCGGTTCGTCGTGATCACGTAGAGATCGCGCGCCACCGGCAGCACGTCCCGGATGCGGTCACCGGAGCTGAACACGCGCTTGAGCGCTCTGGCTCCTTCGTCCATGACCAGCAGTTCGCGTGAGCCGAGCGCCGCAATCACCAGTTCGTCGCCGGCGAACGCGGCGCCCGCGGGCGCCCACGTGCTGCGGCCGGATTCGATCCAGGCCGGCTCCAGGCCATCGCGCCGCTCGGCGCCCTCGGCCAGCGGCCAGCCGTAATTCACGCCTGGCTTGATCCGGTTGATCTCGTCGTGACCGGACTCGCCATGCTCGACCACGAACAATTCGCCGGCCGGATTCCAGGCCATACCTTGCGGATTGCGATGGCCGTAGGAATAGATCAGGGAGCCCGGGAATGGGTTGTCCTGCGGCGCCTGGCCACTCAGTGTCATGCGTAGCACCTTGCCGGCCAGGCTGGCCCGATCCTGCGGACGCTCGCGGTCGCCGGTCCAACCGGTGGTCGCGTACAGATGCCCGTCCGGCCCGATGGCGATGGCCCCGCCGTTGTAGAGCCGGTGGCCGGGAATCCCTGCCAAAAGCACGCGGGTTTCGCGCCAGGCGTCGGCGTCGAACCGCGCCTCGATGACCTTGTTGGCGAGGCCCGCCTCGGAGCGGTACGAGTGGTAGAAGTAGGCGACGCCGCTTTGCGCGAAGTCGCGGGACAGCGCCATGCCGAGCAGGCCGGCGCCGCCTTCGTCCACGATCGGGTCGGAGGTCTGGAGTGGGTAGCGCCGCTGCCGGCCGTTCTCGATCACGACGATGTTGCCGGTCTTCTCGGTCAGCAGAAACCGATCGTCGGCACGCGCGATGTCCCATGGGTAGTCGAGACCGTCGCTGACCACCTGCATTGTCCAGTCGCCGGGCATGGTGGCCTGGATGCGCACGTTGCCGGCCGCATCCTGTGCCAGGGCCGCCGGGGCGGCGCAGAGCGTCGCTAGCGCCTGGATGTAGAGGGCGATGAGCGATGGCTTCATTTCAGTGCCTCCCTGCCGTCATGGCCTCACAGATGCTTGCCGAAGAACTCGGCCATCTTGTCCACGGCAGGCGTCACGTATTGCGGCTTGTCGTACAGGTCGAAGTGCGAGGCGCCGGGGATGACCAGCAGTTCCTTGGGCTGCTGCGCCTTGGCGTAAGCCGCTTCGCTGAACTTGCGCGTCTCGGCGCGCTCGCCCGCGATCAGCAGCACCGGCCTGGGCGAGACCCGCTCCATGTGTTCCAGCGGGTAGTACGCCATGTGCAGACCGGGGCTGGTCACGATGAAGCGGTTGCGGGCATTCGGATGAGCGCCGCGCGGGGTCAGGTAGTAATCCACCGCCTCACGGATGAAGTTATCGCTATCGGCATTGACTTGGTCATGTGATGGAAGCAGTTGCTGCACCAACACGGGTGCGCCGGCCGCTTCCTTGTTCAATTGCTCGGCGACGCCCTGGAGCAGCTTCTGCTGGTCCTCGGCCGTGACCGAGGCGCCCTGGATGCCGGTGCGGGTTGCATCCCCGATGTCATAGGCAACCACGCCGGCCACGGCCTTCACGCGCAGGTCAGTCTGGGCCTCGTGCAGCGCATAGCCGCCGCCGGCACAGATACCGACAGCGCCGATGCGGTTCGCAGCCACCTGCGGCAGGTTGGTCAGGTAGCCCACGGCGCTCCGGATGTCCTGAACGCGGTCGGCCGGATCCTCCAGGTCGCGCGGCTCGCCGCCGCTTTCGCCGTAGTGGGACGCGTCGTAGGCCAGCGTGATGAAGCCCTTGCGTGCAAGTGCCTGCGCGTACAGGCCAGAGGTCTGTTCCTTCACGCCGCCCCAGGGATGGGCCACGACGATCGCCGGGTACTTCTTGCTGCTGTCGTAGTTGGCGGGCAGGTAGAGGTTGCCGGCCATGCGCACGCCGCCGTTGTCGAACGTGACCTCCTGCGAACCGACGACATTGGCACCCTGCGCCACGGCGACCGGGTTCGTGGATTGCGCGAACGCTGGGATGGCGAACAGGATCGCGGCGGACATCAAGGAGTTTCTCAGGACGGACATTTCAATTCCTCGGTTACATCGTCACGCGCCTTTTCGGCGCCTCGACGCTCACTTGCAGGGCTTAGCCTTCCTTGGCTGACACGGAACTTAGATGGCGTATCCGACATCGAGTAGACGGCATAATTCGCATAGTCCCATAAATGCTGTTCATGAATGGCAGCATCCGATAGGATCGGTTCTCGAGCAGATTCCGGACGAGGGCTATGGGATGGATAGAGTCCCATGAAAGAGTTCATCAATGTCGCGTGACAGCTTCGGCGACCTTCTGGCCTTCATCGCCGTGGCACGCGCGCGCAGCTTCACCCGCGCAGCGGCCCAGCTTCGGGTGACGCAACCAGCCTTGAGCACCACCATCCGGGCGTTGGAGGAGAAACTCGGCGTTCGTCTCCTCATGCGCAGCACGCGCGGCGTGGCGCCGACCGAGGCCGGTCAGCGGCTGCTGGATCGTCTCGCTCCCGAATTCGACGGCATCCAGGCCGAGATCGAGGCGCTCGGCGAGCTTCGGGACGAACCCATGGGAACGATCCGGATCACCGCCATCGACTACGCCATCAGGAGCACGCTTTGGCCCAAGCTGGCGACGTTCCTCCCGCAATACCCCAAGATCAAGGTCGAGCTGAACAACGAGTATGAGAGCGTCGATATCGTCGCGCGCGGGTACGACGCCGGCGTGCGGTTCGGCCAGGAACTGGCACAGGACATGATCTCAGTGCGGATCGGCCCGGACGTTCGCAACATGGTCGTGGGCTCGAAGTCCTACTTCGCAGGGCGGCGGCCGCCACAAACGCCCCGCGACCTCACCGAGCACGTTTGCATCAATCTGCGCGTGTCCACCTACGGCGGCCTCTACGAATGGGAGTTCTCCAAGGGCAGGCGCACCGTGAATGCCCGGGTGGATGGAACGGTCACCTTCAACAACGCCTACGACATCTTCGAGGCGACCAAGGCTGGCTTCGGGCTGGCCTACCTGCCCGAGGATATGGTTCGCCCCTGCGTCTCAGAGGGACAGCTCATCTCGGTGCTGGAGGACTGGTGCCCGGTGTGGCCCGGATTCCATCTCTATTATCCGCACCGGCGCCAGCCGTCGCGCGCGATGACCTTGCTGGTCGAGGCCTTGCGCCACAGGCCATAGCAGCGGAGCAGCTTGCATGTCCGGTGAGAACTTTCGCGACATCCAGGCCTTTCTCGCGGTTGCCCGGGAGCGTAGCTTCACCCGTGCGGCAGCGCAGTTGGGGGTTTCCCAGTCCGCGCTCAGCCACACCATTCGAGGGTTGGAGGCGCGGCTGGGGCTGCGTTTGTTGACGCGCACGACCCGTAGCGTATCGCCGACGGAGGCAGGTGAGCGCCTGATCCACAGAGTGGCCCCTCGGTTCGAGGCGATCACCGAGGAACTGGCCGCCTTCGAGGAGTTGCGCGACAAGCCGGTCGGGACCGTGCGCATCACGGCCTCCGATTTTGCAGCAAACACGATTCTCTGGCCCAAGCTCTCCAAGCTCCAGCCGAAGTATCCCCACCTCAAGATCGAGGTGGCGATCGAGCCGGGACTGACCGACATCGTCGCGGAGCGCTTTGATGCGGGTGTCCGTTTTGGCGACCAGATTTCCAGGGACATGACGGCCGTTCGGATTTCGCGGGACATCCGCATGGTGATCGTCGGTGCGCCTTCCTACCTGGAAGGGCGTCCGTTGCCCAAGTCTCCGTCGGACTTGACCGAGCACGAGTGCATCAACATGCGCTTTTCGATGCGTGGCGGTGTGTACGCGTGGGAACTCAAGAAGGGCAAACGGAACGTGCAGGTGCGGGTTGAAGGTTCGTGGACGTTCAACTCCATCTACCCTGTTGTGGAGGCCGCACTCGCAGGGTTTGGCTTGGCATACATGCCGGAGGAACTGGCGCGTCCTTATATCGGGAGCGGCCAACTTCAAGCCGTGCTCAAGGACTGGTGCCCGACCTTCCCAGGGCTCCACATCTTCTTCGCCAGTCGGCGCCAATCGTCGCTGGCACTGTCGCTGATCGTTGAGACACTGCGCTACCGACGCTAGGCCGGACCCGGGCGGCTCATGAGTGTCATCTATAGCTGCCCATAGGAAGGCCCGCTTTGGGTCAAACATTCACGTTCCGGCACGCTCAACGAAGGTCGGCTCTTGAGCGCTGAAGCGGACCCAGCGCTGACGTCTCAGGAGTGCCACACGCAGACATTCTGACCCTTTTGATTGCTTGAAGGACGGGAGAGGGTATCGTCCTGAATTCGGCTCAAACGGCGACTTCGCTAGGCGCGAACATTGGAAGGGCGGTGACCCTCGCGTGTGCGGAAACCTAGGATAGCCTCACCCGCAGCCCACTCAGTCCAGCCTCTTCACCCTCAGCGCAACGCTCAAGATCAATCGCAGATGACGCCATTCGTCCCGGACCTCGACACACACCTCGCGGGTGCGTGGCAACCAATCCCGTCCAAGCGCAAGAGCGGTCTGCGTCGCCTCCTGCTCGGCACCCTCCAGGCTGTCGAGTTCAAAGCCGTCCGGATCTGAGAGGACCTCTGTCCCTGCCCGGACGTCGAAATAAAAATGCGGCATGTCACCTCTTCCATGAGCCGCGTGCGGCGGCTTTGCGGATGGGAAGCTCTGGGCCAAACCGACCAGGATTGGAATCAGGTGAGGACCCGGAACGACCGTCAGAGTTCCTCTGGTCCAGGCCAGAAGAGCCTACGGTTCAATCCGTTTTGGCAGCCTCGGCATAGTGGGCCTCTCCTCATGAGCTTGTGCTAGCCGCCTGCTTGTGCTGCCCAGCGGAAAGCTGCACCATCACTCCTTCCCAAGCCGCTGTCCAAGGGTTCGGTTACGAGACCGATGAAGGCTGATGGGACGTATTCTCCTAGTGTAGATCTTGAACCCACTGCCTCGCGTTGATGATCAGTTCGACTGCCAGAGTGAGTTCAGGCTCGTCGAGTTCGGTGCAGCCGCAACTGTCGACGACCGCTTGCCGTGAATGGGAGTAAAGCTCCAGCCAGAGCCATGGCAGACCCGGCAGCCTTAGCTCCTCCGGGATCTCGGTCAGCCGTGCCTCCAGCGCGCCGAACCGGACCACGGTCACAGTGCGCGAGCCATCCGTCTCAGGCGTGCAGGCAAGCTGGACATAGGCGCGGATGATGCGCTGTTCGATCTCGTCAGGGCTCATCGCGGCCCCGATGAGGCTGATGGGAATTCCTGTTTTTCCGAGCATCCCAAGCATTGCGGTCTCCGGACTGTCGATAGCGGAGGTCTGCCCCCCTGGTTCTTTCATCCGAATTTCTGACGGCCGATGCGATGATCGCTTTGTCGATCCGGGTGCCTGCGGCTCGCCAGAGGCCGATCAGGCGCCTGCCAATCCACGCCAGCATATTCTATTCCTCAGCTATCACGTCGGACGCCGCTCTCGCCGGGGCTCCGTCGCCTGGCGCTCTGAACGAAGGCCTCTGAAGGTCTAGCCTCCAGCCGGCCGGAAGACATGTCGGTCCGGACCAGCCCCAAGGCGTCGGCGCCAGTCAGCAAACCGCATTGCCACTTGGATTGAAATCAGGTGAGGACCGGAAGAGCGGGTCGGGATTGCCCTACTCTCTGAGACAGGGAGTCAGGGCTCGATCAGCTTGTTGCGCACGGCATAGAGGGCAAGCTCCACCCCCGAGCGCAGGTTCAGTTTCTTCATCGCCGAGGTCCGGTGGCTCTCGACGGTCTTGATGCTCACCTTCCAGCGCTCGGCGATGTCGCGGTTGCTCTGCCCCTCCGCCACGAGCTGGATAACCTCCCGTTCACGGGAGCTCAAGGTTTGCGAGGCCACCACCTTGCCGCCGCTCAGAAAGGTATCGAGCAAGGTTTCGGCCACTTGGGGCGAGAAGTAGGGCTGCTTGCGCAATAGAGCCCGCACCGCCCTGACAACCTCAGTGTCGTCCTCCGTCTTGAGCAGATAGCCGCGTGCCCCGGCTCGCAGCACGTCGCGGATCACATCGTCATTGTTATGCATCGTGTAGATCAGCACTTCGGTGCCCGGGCTGGCGAGGCGCATGTGGCGGGTGGCTTCGAGGCCGTTCAGCCCCGGCAGGGCGTAGTCGAGGATCGCCACGTCCGGCCGATGTTGGCCGGCTAGGTCGACCGCCGATTGCCCGTCGTCGGCCTCGGCGCAGACCTGCCAGCCGGCTTGCGCCTCCAGCAGAGCCTGCAAGCCCCGACGCACGATGGCATGGTCGTCGGCTACAAGAAGTTTGATGGTCATGGCACGCTCATAGGACCCGACAATTCTTACCTGCGGCGCCGTATCAGACCCATCGGGTCTGGACCCGAACAAGGACTCAGGATTTTCCTGAGTGCCGTGCCCCCTGGGAAGGCTACTCTCCCGAACCGATGGCACTTCGGACCCGGCGACCGTCAGTCTGGTCCTCTCCAGTGACAGCAGGGAACATCAGGCGCACTGTCGTGCCGCGGCCCTCTTCACTCTCCAGCTGCACGTCACCGGCACTTTGCTGGACGAAGCCCAGCACCTGGCTGAGGCCGAGCCCGTTTCCATGTCCCTTGGTGGTGAAGAAGGGGTCGAAGGCCCGCTCCAGCACCGCCGGAGGCATCCCGATGCCCGTATCCGTCACCGAAATCCGAACCCACCGCTCATCCCTGCCGGACATGCGGTGGAACGCCACCGGCCCGGGAGGTGGGGCGGTGATCTCGGTCGCCACGGTGATGATGCCCCCGTCCGGCATGGCATCGCGGGCGTTCAGCACTAGGTTGAGCAGCGTTGCTTCGAGCTGGACCGGATCGAGCAGGGCTGCGCTGCCCATGCCGGCCAACTTGAGGTCGAGCGCGATCCGAGGACCCGCCGCCTGCCGCAAGATCGGGGCAAAGCCCGCGATCCGCTCGTCGATCACGGTCACCTCCGGCCGAAGGTCCTGCCGCCGCGCGAAGGCGAGCAGGCGCTCGATCATGGCCCTCGCACCCTTGAGGGCCTGGTCGGCCTCGTCAACCAGGGACAAGGTGTCGGGGCGGTCGGCCAGAGAGGGCCTCAGGAGCAGAAATGTCGATTGCATGATCCGGATCGTGTTGCCGAGATCGTGTGCGATGCCGCCGGCGATGCGCCCGAGTCCCTCCAGTCGCTGCGCGCGGCTAAGCCGCTCCTGCTCGGCCTGTTCGCGTCGGCGGCTTCTCTGAACGAGGACAATCAGGGCGCCGACCAGGCCGAGGAGGACGGCCGTCGAGATGGCCTCCATGACCGCATGCTCGCGCCAAGGCTGAAACACGGTTTGCTGCGCCAGGCCAACCAGAACCACAGCCGGTGTGGTGCCGAGGGCATGATACGCGGTCACCCTGATCGTACGGTCGACCGGGCTGGCGCCCCAGAAGACGCCCTGCGAACTGCGTGATAGGTAAGTGTAGAATGGCTCCGCCGCTGCGTAGGACCTGCCGATGGCCTCCTCGGAGGCCGGGCTGCGGGCCAGAAGGGTGCCGTCGCGCAGCAGAAGCGCGATAAATCCGTTCTCACCAACAGAGAGGTTGCGGTAGAACTCCTCAAAGTACCTGGGCTCGACGGCGGCCACGACGATCCCGCCGAAGCTGCCGTCAGGCCGGTTGATCCTGCGGCTGAAGCTGACGAACCAGACATTGACTGACCGACTGCGAAGCGGCGGCCCGATCTGCAGGCCGAGGCTAGGATCTTCCTGATGTGCCTTGAAGTAGGGCCGGTCCGCCAGGGTGACTCTTGGTGTGGAGGGATAGTCGGTGTCGTGCGTGATGAGTCCATCCGGACCAATGACATAGAGGGCGCGAACATACGGCAAGGCCTTGAGCCGCTCTTTCAGCGCATCCCGGAAGCGGGCATCGTTCTCCGGCAAGTCGGGAGCGGCGGTCAGGGCCTCACGGAGCCCCAGCAGCGTGAAGTCGACCGCCTGGAAGGTTCGCTCGGTCTGCTCGGCCAGCACATGGACGAGATTCCGGGCATTCTCCTCGCCCCGTCCTACCCTCTCGTTGTAACTTTGCATGAGTTCGAGCGCGCCCAGCAGCACGATGCCGAGCGCGAGGACAACGGCTGGGGCAAGGGAAAAGCCAAACCGGGCAGACCGGGGCCTCATGCATTGATCTCCAGGCCGTGAAGCAATCACTGCATATGTTATCCTAGGTCGCCCGTTCCAATCAGTCATGAGGGACGAGCCAGACTCTTCGGCTGAATCGTTTGTGCGCACCGCAACAGGTGACCAGTTCGGGTCACGCACTGCCCCTGAGCGCGACGGTGTCGATGTCCGTTCCACCGCAGGAAGGCGGATCTTCAACCTACCACCGCTTGGTGCCAAAACCCGCACTTCGCATCAGACGACAGAAGGTTAGCTCTATCTCCTAGCCTCGATCTCCTGCTTTTGATCCCTTCCTGCCGCCAGATCGCGCAAGGCAAAGCTCCGTCGATCTAGGAGACAGCACTGGAGCAGCCCCTTCAGTCATGCCTCTCCGATGGCGCCACGCGGATGGGCAGTGCAGCCCCACGGCGACGACGACAACGCACCCGAACCGCCGATCGGATCAAATGCCACTGGCGTCGAGTTGTCCTGCGATTAACCTGAACCGAAGGCACTGCACGATGGCCGACCCGGCTCCGGCGCCGCCCCCGCCTACCCTTCAGCCTGCGGGATCCCCTATCCTGACCGCCGGTGGCATCGTCCTGGCAATAGCTGGCCTCTACTTCGGCCGCGATCTCTTCGTTCCCTTTGCTCTCGCGATCCTCCTGAGCTTCGCCCTGACGCCGCTGGTCAACTGGCTCAGACGCTGGAAGCTGCCGCGGATCGCAGCGGTGCTCGTGGCCGTGACCCTGGCCTTCATCCTGATCGCGGGCATTGCCTTCGTGGTCGGGCGCCAGCTCGTTCAGCTTGCCAACAACCTCCCGAGCTATCAGACCACCATCACCGACAAGATCCGCTCGTTGCAGACCTCCGCTCCCGGCGGGGGGATCGTGGACAAGGTCACGACGACCATCCAGGATGTCGGCAAGCAGATCTCCGGCGAAAAGCCTCCTGACAATGTTCCGGCGCAGACACCCGGGTCCCGGCTCGGCAGCGGCACCGCGCAGGAGCCGGTCACCGTGCGGCTGGAGGCCCCGCAGGCCAAGCCACTCGAGATCATCCAGACCGTTGTCGGTCCCCTGCTCGCGCCACTAGCCACCGCTGGCCTGGTGGTGATCTTCGTGATCTTCGTGCTGCTCGAGCGTGAGGATCTGCGCGACCGCTTCATCAAGCTCGCCGGGGCAGGCGACCTCCAGAAGAGCACCCAGGCCATCAACGATGCCGCCGCCCGGGTCAGCCGCTATCTGCTGATGCAGCTCGTGGTGAACCTGACCTACGGCATCCCGATCGGCATCGCCCTTTATTTCATCGGCGTGCCGAATGCCCTGCTGTGGGGCCTCTTGGCGGCGGTATTGCGGTTCATTCCCTATCTTGGCCCCTTCCTGGCTGCCCTCTTCCCGATTGCCCTTGCGATCGCGGTCGATCCCGGCTGGACGATGCTGTTCTGGGTGGTGGGCCTGTTCCTCCTTGCCGAGCTCGTCAGCAACAACGTCATCGAGCCATGGCTCTACGGCTCCAGCACGGGTCTGTCATCGCTGGCCATCATCATGGCGGCCATCTTCTGGACCAGCCTGTGGGGTCCGGTCGGGCTGTTCCTCGCAACGCCCCTGACGGTCTGCCTCGTCGTGATCGGACGCTACGTGCCGCAGCTCGAATTCCTCGGCGTCCTCCTCGGCAGCGACCCGGTGCTCGCGCCGGAGGAGCGCCTCTACCAACGCCTGCTGGCCGGTAATCTCGAGGAGGCGGTGGAGATGGCCGAGGACTATGTCGACGAACACTCCTCGCGCGAGTTCTACGACAACGTGGCCATCCCGTCCCTCCGCCTGGCCGAGAACGACCGCCAGCGCAGCACCACCGACACCAACTACCGGCGGCTCGTCGCCGACACGGCGATCTGCGTCGTGCGCGAGGTGGAGGACCATGTCCGAGAGAACGCCGCCTCCGGCGACGAAGTGGCTACGGGTGAGGATCGCGCACCGTCCGCACCAGAGGAACGGCCCTCGTCGGTCCTCTGCCTGGCAGGACGCACGGAACTCGATCGCGCCGCGGCCGAGATGATGGCGCAGGTGCTCGAGGAACAGGGCATCGGCGCTCGGGTTCTTCCGCCGATCGCCGTCAGTCAGGGGGCCTTGGGGCAGCTCGATCTCAAAGACGTGGACGTGGTGTGCCTGTCCTACCTGCATCCACAGCCGCAGGTTTATGCCCGCTACATCTGTCGTCGCCTGCGCCGCCGGGCACCGCACATGAAGCTCATCGTCTGCTGTTGGAACCTGGCGCCCGGGACGGGGCAGACAGACGACCTCAAGAAGCAGATGGCGGCCGATGCGGTCTTCGCCTCTCTGGCAGCCTGTGTCGAGCAGGTGAATGCGTGGGTCTGCCGCCCGGCATCGACGGGCAAAGCGCCCCCGGTCCTTCCTGACACCGAGCAGGCGCAGATTGCGGCGCTGCACGACCTCGGGTTGGCCTCCGTGATGGGCCGTCAGTTCGACGAGGCATCCAGGAAAGTCGCGCAGGCGTTCGATGTCCCGATTGCCTTGGTTTCTCTCGTGGATGAGGCACACCGGCCCCTAACCGATGTGGCAGGCTTGCCCCAGGAAACTCAGGTCACACAGCAGCCTCCTCATGAGGACTCGCTCGATGCCCACGTGATCGCGGCGAACGAGGTGCTGGCGTCCCAGGACGTCACGGAGGATCCGCGCTTTGCCGACGATCCGCGCGTGCTGGAGAAGGGCATCCGCTTTTATGCTGGGGCTCCGCTGCGGACTTCCTCGGGATTAGTCATCGGCACCCTATCCGTCATTGACACCCGACCACGCGACTTCTCGAAGCCGGATCGCCGCCGCCTTCAGGATATGGCCGACAAGCTGATGAGCCAGATCGAGCATCGCTCCGCGGAGGAGCCGGGCAAGACCGACAAGACCGCGACATGATCGCGGGCAGGACGTGAGACAGCCCCCTAATGCGACCCACTCGACGGGTGCATTACACGACGTCAGGGGTCTTGCGCAGAGGCAATGTTCGTCGCCGGTCGATGGTCAGGCACGATGAATTGAGCGCGGTCGACCATCACCTCACGGCCCCGTACTCAGGTCATTAAATTCCAAACTTCCCCCAAGGTGCAATGTCTGCACTGGGTCGACCCCGGTCTGATCACGACGGTCTGGGAAGGCCCGCTATTCCGCAGAGATGGGACCACCACGACCCGCTGAAGGTTTCACGCGTCCATAATCCGGTGCTGCTGCGTCTGTTAGCACAAGGATGTTCAGGTACGCCCCGGCGAGGAAGTCCTCAGGTCCGATCTCGCCCTTGTTACCATTTCTAAACATCCAAGCGGTGAGGACAGCAATCCCCCTCCTAAATTCTGGATAGCTCGTCCGCCACCATCCCTTAATGATCCCATAGGCTGAGGCTGAAGGCGAGATACTGCCGGACGCACAGCAGGATCATCGAGTAGTCGAAGTTACGCAGTGTCGGATTCGGATTCGGCGGCTTTCTTACGTTCGGCGTGGTGGGTGTCGAGTGTTCCGAACTGAGTCATGACATAGACGAGCACGCTCGACGTCCAACCGAAGGTGAAAAGCCCTGAGACGGCGATAATGGGCCCTAGTTGCCGCCAGCTCAGCGGCAGCCGGACAGTGCCCTCACCGAGAGTTGTATAGGTCTTGGCTGCGAAAAAGGCTGCGGTTGAGAGTTCGGGAATGAGATTGAGCCAGTAAATCGGCAGCGCCCAGACCATCACCTCGATCAGATGAACGATGACGAGTTGCGCAATCACGCTGCCGAACAGGAGGTTGACCCGCCAATGGGGCGTCGCCGTGGTCACATGCACCCATCGTCCGGAGAAGTAGCGCGAAATCCGCCGAATGCCGGCACCGTGGACGAAGACCACGACGACAAGGATCGCGATGCCAAGCGCGATCTGCAAGAGGTCGAAGGATGTGGAAACCACTTCGACAGGCAACTGTGCCAACGGGTCTTGTGGGATCATGCTATCTTAGTCTTAGGCGCCAGAAGAGTGCCGTCAAATTTAGCGCCGGTTGCGTGAGGCGAGGTCTGGCGAGTGTCTGCCTTTTCCATGAAATTTTCGTTGATAGGCCTACCACGATAATTTGTTTCAACGACTGTTTCTGGGTCGATTAAGGACAAACTGCTGAGCTTGGCGTCCATCTCTATGGTCGTCGAGCGCGACGACGTATCGACGTTGCCGCCACAAGTGAGGAAAGGCAAGATTCGGCGCGATTGAGTGCAGGTCTCAGGGCTTCGGCCAAGCTTCCGGTTCAGCAAATTCAGGAACTTTGCCGGCATAGCCTAATTGTCGTCCAGACCCATCAATCGAAACTCGTGAACCGCAGGGATTAATCGATGGACAAGAAGCCAGGCACAAATACTGGAAAGGATGGCGGCATCTTCCGGGAGGTTGGTCCACGGGGCGGCAAGCGCGAGAACTTTGCCACCGTCGCGGACAACAAGACTTTGCCGCCGACAACGGCCCCAGGTGCCACTTGGCACCCGGTTAGGACGACACCCGACAGCAAGCACTAAGTCATCTCGGCCTTATCAACCAGCCGCATCCTATTGATCTTCGGCATACCGCAATTCCGAGGGGGCCGATTGCTCTCGATGTGTATTGAACGCGGCGTGGAGCTGATCTTCCAGCGTATCGATCCTAAGTACCTTAGATGCCGTAATGGGCCTGCCGCTCACGCAGTAGCGGAGCGGGGTGGCTGTCCCTCAGAGTGATGTGTGTTGGAACGGGGTCCGAGCGGATCGGCCCCAAGCATCATGAGGGACAGCCATGGACTACTATGCCGGAATCGACGTGTCTTTGGAACTGAGCAGCGTCTGCATCCTCGATGGCTCCGGACAGATTGTCCGCGAGGCGAAGGTCGCCAGCGAGCCGGAGGCGCTTGCGGCCTTTCTCGCCAGCCTGAGCCTACCGCTCACCCGCGTCGGCCTGGAGGCCGGGCCACTTTCGCAGTGGCTGCATGCCGGCCTTGTGCAGGCTGGGTTCGAAGTCGTGCTGCTGGAGACGCGGCATGTCAAGGCGGCGCTCTCGGCCATGATCGTCAAGACCGACCGGCGCGATGCGCGCGGCATCGCCCAACTGCTGCGCATGGGCTGGTTCCGCCCCGTCCACTGCAAGTCGCCGCCGGCGCAAGAAGTGCGGGCGCTGCTCATGGCCCGCAAGCAGCTGCAGGCCAAGATGCGTGATGTCGAGCTCAGCCTGCGTGGGCTGTTGCGCGGCTTCGGCCTGAAGGTCGGCGAGATCAGCAAGGGCCAGTTTGCCGCCCGGGTGCGCACCCTCACGGCCGGTCATGAAATGCTGGAGAAGATTGCCGAAGCCATGCTGCGCGCCCGGGACGCGCTGCAAATGGAGTTTGCCCGATTGCATCGGGCCATGCTGGCGATCGCCCGGAAGAACGAGGTCTGCCGGCGGCTGATGAGCGTGCCAGGCGTTGGCGCGCTGATCGCGGTCACCTTCACGTCCGCAGTCGATCATCCTGAGCGGTTCTCGCGCTCGCGGGCGGTGGGCGCGCATTTTGGCCTGACCCCGAAGAAGTATCAGTCGGGCGAGACGGATATCACGGGAGCCGTGAGCCGGGTGGGCGATCCGATGGTGCGCACGGCGCTCTATGAAGGAGCCCATATCCTGCTCACCCGCGCGGTGCGCTTCTCTGCGCTCAAGCGCTGGGCGCTGGAGGTGGCCAAGCGGCGCGGCATGCGGCGGGCCAAGGTGGCGCTGGCCCGGAAGCTTGCGGTCATTTTGCATCGCATCTGGATCGACGGCACCACCTTCCGCTGGAACCGGGAGGGCGTTGCCGCATAGGAGAAACAAGCGTTCGGAACGGGGCGGCGATCGTCCCGTTCTCCTGAGGTCCCGTCGCCGGGACGATGGAGGCGGTCAAGCCGTAAGTAGTGCCGTGAGCATCTCATCGAGGTGGAACACGCGCCTTAGATGGGCTGACCGCATCCTCTCTGATGGCATGGTGGGGCGGCCTCGCGTCGACCCCGAACAGAAGCAAGACTTCGGCGACAGGACAGTCACTCAGGGGCTTGACACCCAACGGCCCATTACAGAAGCACTACAGTTGCACCCGTCGGTTTTGCGCTAATTACCTCCTGATCTGACACAGGAGGCTGCCATGACCGGTGTGGCCGTCGAGCAGATGCTCGAACTCTGGTGCGTGGAGTTGCGTCAGGTCAAAGCTCACCTCAAATCGCTGTTTGCCCATCCCAGCATCGCCGCCTCGGCCGCCGCCTTCCTCGACGGGCTGCTGGGGCCGGAGCGGCGCAAGACCGGCTGGATGCGCGCGGAAGCCGCCGGCGATTCGGGCCCTTGGCGCCAGCAGGCGGTGCTCGGCCGCAGCCACTGGGACGCCGATGCGCTGCGGGATATGGTGCGCGACTATGCGCTCGAGACGCTCGCCTCACCCGGGGCGGTGCTGGTGATCGACGAGACCGGCTTTCTCAAGCAAGGCCAGCGCTCGTGCGGGGTAGGCCGACAATACACCGGATCGGCGGGCAAGATCACCAGTTGCCAGATCGGCGTGTTTGCCACCTACGTGTCGGAGAAGGGCTGCGCCTTCATCGATCGCCAGCTCTATCTGCCCAAGGACTGGACCAACACGCCCGAGCGCCGCACGGCGGCTCAGGTGCCGGATGCCATTCGCTTTGTCACCAAACCCGAGATCGCCGCCGAGATGATCGAGCGCGCGATCGCGGCTGACGTGCCGTTCGACTGGGCGGCGACGGACTCCATCTACGGCGTGGGCTCCATCGAGATGCTGTTGCGCCGGGCCGGCAAGGGCTATGTGCTGGGCGCGCATGCCACGGATCAGTTCTCGTCCTGGATCGACAAGCCCGAAGTCGCCGGCACGGCCGAGCAAATCGCGCAGGCACTTTCTCCCGAGGCTTGGACGCGCCTGTCAGCCGGCGATGGTACGAAGGGGGCGCGCCTGTATGACTGGGCTTATCTCGAACTCGCCGATCTCGCGGCGGAGGAATACAACGAGCATCTCACCGGCTTGTGGACACGGGGGCTGCTGATCCGGCGCAGCCTCTCTGATGGGGATCTGGCGTTCTTCTCGACCTGGTGTCCGGCTGACACCCCGATGGAAACCTTGGTGCGGGTCGAGGGACAGCGATGGGCGATCGAGGATGCCTTTGAGACCGCCAAAACCGAGCTGGGGCTGACGCACAATGAGACGCGCTCGTGGCACGGCTGGCACCGGCATGTGTCGCTGGTGATGCTGGCCTTCGCCATGATGGCGGTGGTGCGCCAGCGTGCCAACAGTCTGACCTCCCCCCAAAAAAGAAGCGACGAAGCCAAGCTGCAGCGTTGGTACGCTGGTCTGTCCAGGAAATCCGCCGCGTCGCCACACGCCTCCAGCAGCGACGCATCGAGCCCGCCTTCGTGATGGCCTGGTCCGCTTGGCGCCGCGCGCATCAGGCGATGGCACAAACCTCACATCGCAAGCGGAGGGCGCAACTGTAATGCTAGGCTGAATCGACATTCATCGCATCCAGAGGATGGCACAGGCGAGGTGGATGAAGCCAAGGAAGTGGTCGGCGCGCCGGTCGTATCGGGTGGCGATCCGCCGGAAGTGCTTGAGCTTATTGAAGCAACGTTCGATGCGATTGCGGGCCTTGTAAGCTTCGAAGTCGTAGGGGATCGGCTGCTTGCGGGTCGGATTGCAGGGGATGACGGCCTCGGCCCCGATCCCAGCGACGATGCGGCGGAGCGCGTTGCTGTCATAGGCCTTGTCGGCGAGGACGCGTCTCGCCGACAAGCCGTTGAGCAAGACCGGCGCCTGGGTGACATCGCCCCGCTGGCCCGGGGTCAGGATGACCCGCAACGGGCGCCCCTGGCCCTCCACGACCATGTGGATCTTGGTGGTCAATCCACCTCGGGAGCGCCCCAGAGCCTGGTTCGGATCCCCCCTTTTCCGGTCGCGGCCTGCTGGTGGGCGCGGACCAGGGTGCTGTCGAGCATCACGTAGTCATTGTCCGGGTCATGGATCAGATCGGCGAACACGCGTTCCCAGACCCCGGCTTTGGCCCAGCGCCGGAAACGCTGATGCGCGGTCTTCCACTTGCCATAGCGCTCGGGAAGGTCGTGCCAGTGCGCGCCAGAGCGCAGGATCCACAACACGCCATTGACGAACACCCGATTATCCCGGCCACTCCGCCCGGGATCGCCGGACTTGCCGGGCAACAGCCCCTCAATGCGCCGCCATTGCTCGCCGGTCAGTTCATATCGCTTGGCCATGCAGGTTCCCCAGATCGAAGCTGGAGACCTATGAATCACGCACCGCCGCGAATTTGAACCCTGAATGTCGATTGGTCCTAGTCCTCCTGAGAGTTTCCGGATGTTCGGAAGGCTTCGGATAGACACAACCCAACGTCTGAAGGCGCGCGGACCGCAGATGGTCCGGCTAAGTCAAAACCCTACGGGAATCCATGAGTGCCTGGGATCCCTACAAGCTGGTCAGAACCCTTCCAGGCGAAGAGGTTTTCTGGTCGCCTGGAAGGCAACTGCCCTCTGATAAAGTAAGAGACGTTCAGCAATGCCCGATAATCCGTACATACTTATCGGCATTAGCAAGATGTTGACTTTCAAATCCCCCGAAAAGCCGCGGGCAGCTTTAGCGGCCGCATATTCAGACAAAGCAATAGGAAGATCCGCTTGCCGCACATTCTGGAAAATCGGTCTGCTTCCGGAATGTGCCAATCTCGTACATTTGAAGAGCGGATGCTTGGGCTTTCTCCAAGCGCTCGACGAATTTGGTACTTTCATTAACTCCGCAGCGATTAGTTCTACCCTACTGTTCGCAACTTCCATGGACATCGCCCGATGGCTGCCGCAGGAGTAGAACTGGATGCAGGGACAGGCCGATCTATTTCTTGGTCTGGACGAGGCAGCGGGCCCGTTCCAGAAGCCCGTCAGCTCTCAAATTCAGGTCAAGCTGCAAGGACAACAGCGGGCGCTTCGCCTGGACCCTGCCAATTTCGAGCCCGCGGCTAACGCCTTGGAGGCGAGCGGACAGTACCGCATTCTGCGCCGCCTCCAGCCACGACCTGTTGTCACTTCCCGTATTGCAGTCCCCGGCCAAAAGGTTGCTGTCATCGTAGACACCGAAACCACAGGTCTCGATCACACCCGAGACGAAGTCATCGAGATCGGCATGGTGGCGTTCTCGTATGACGAAGATGGCCGTATCGGCGATGTCGTCGACACCTTCAACGCCCTGCGGGAGCCGTCGGTCCCGATCACGCCTGAGATCACACGTCTGACCGGGATCACGCCCGACATGGTCAAGGGCCAGATGATCGATCTCGATCCCGTCGAGGCATTCATTCAGCCAGCCCATTTGGTGATCGCCCACAACGCCCGCTTCGACCGACCGTTCTGTGAACGCCTGTCCCAAGCCTTCTCACTGAAGGCATGGGCCTGCTCCCATGCGGAGGTGTCCTGGTCGGATTTTGGCTTCGAGGGCTCGAAGCTCGGCTACCTGCTGTCTCAGTGCGGCTGGTTTCATCAGGGTCATCGTGCGGTCGAGGACTGCCATGCCCTTCTGGAAGTCCTGGCGGCTCCGCTCCGCGGGGACACAGGTTGTGCCATGTCCCATCTGCTGGCTTCAGCTCGAAAGGCCCTGCTGCGGATCTGGGCGGAAGGCTCTCCTTTTGACATGAAAGACGAGCTTAAGAAGCGCGGCTACCGTTGGAGTGATGGCAACGACGGCCGCCCCAAGTCCTGGTTCATCGAGGTTACCGAGGATGCGTATGAGGCGGAGATGAAGTTCCTGCGGCAGGAGATCTACTGCCGGGACGTAGAGCCTTTCACCCAGCGGATCACCGCCTTCGAGAGATTCAGGGCGGCCTCATGACCTCTTCGTCATGTCACGAAGCGTGTGTAACATCCATTCCTACCCTCGTCACCGGTGCGCCCGAATGCAGTGCGGTCTTGTTAAGGCAGTTCCTACGTGACTGCAGCGCCGGATTAACGGGGTGATTACTCTCCTGCCCGATAGTGCCGGTCCACATACGGCAAAGGAGAAGCCATGAGTGACGTCGTTGGAATTCCGGGCAATCGGATCCGGTCGTTTGTCGAGCGCATCGAGCAGATCGAGAACGAGATCAAGGAGCTGAACGAAGCCAAGAAGGAAGTCTTCTCCGAGGCCAAAGGTGAGGGCTTCGACGTGAAGATCCTCAAGGAGATCATCAAGCTGCGCAAGCAGGATCAGGACGAGCGCGACGAGCACGACAGCCTGCTCGACGTCTACATGCGAGCCATGGACGAGGCAGGCCCCGCTCCTGTCGCTGAGGCGGCCTGAGCTCACCTTAGTGTTTCAATTACTGATAAGGCCGCCCACCAAGGGACGGCCTTTTACTTTTCAAGCAGTGCGGACTTGGCCGATCCGCAAAAGGTCAGCGTTGTGCTGCGAGAAAACCCTCAGGCTGCATCCTCTGACGCGCTCACGTCATCGTTGCCCTGCAGGTCCGCAATCAGGAGGCCGGCATTCTGGCGGATCTTGCCTTCGATCTCGGCCGCAATCTCCGGATTGTCCTTCAGGAAGGTCTTGGCATTCTCGCGTCCCTGGCCGAGGCGCTGGCTGTCATAAGAGAACCAAGCGCCAGACTTCTCGACCACGTTGGCCTTCACGCCGAGATCGATCAACTCGCCCATCTTGGAGATGCCTTCGCCGAACATGATGTCGAACTCAACCTGCTTGAAGGGCGGAGCAACCTTGTTCTTGACCACCTTCACGCGCACTTGGTTGCCGATCGGCTCGTCGCGGTCCTTCAAAGTGGACGTGCGGCGGATGTCGAGCCGCACCGATGCATAGAACTTCAGCGCGTTACCACCCGTCGTGACCTCAGGGCTGCCATAGGTGACACCGATCTTCATGCGGATCTGGTTGATGAAGATCACCATCGTGTTGGCGCGATTGATCGAACCGGTGAGCTTGCGCAGGGCTTGGCTCATCAGGCGGGCCTGAAGGCCGGGACGGCTCTCGCCCATCTCGCCTTCGATCTCAGCCTTCGGAGTCAGGGCCGCAACCGAGTCGATGACGAGAATGTCCACGGAGCCTGAACGGACAAGCGTGTCGACAATCTCGAGCGCCTGTTCGCCATTGTCCGGCTGAGACACTAGGAGATCGTCCAGATTGACGCCGAGCTTGCGGGCATAGACGGGATCCAGAGCGTGTTCGGCGTCGATAAAGCCGCAGACGCCGCCCTTCTTCTGAGCCTCAGCGATGGTCTGTAGCGCGAGCGTCGTCTTACCGGACGACTCCGGCCCATAGACCTCGATAATGCGGCCGCGGGGCAGACCGCCAACGCCGAGCGCGATGTCGAGGCCCAGCGATCCAGTGGAGACCGTCTCGACTTCGATGACCTGATCGCCGCCGAGGCGCATAATGGCCCCTTTGCCAAAGGCGCGTTCAATCTGGCTGACTGCGGTTTCGATCGCCTTGGCCTTATCCGTAGTCATCGCAAATCCTGTGCTGGAGAGAAGAAGCCGGACCCTAAGGATCCTCGTCGAGAAAAGATAGAACAAAATGCGAACATATTGTCGCGTCGCCATCCTGCGGCGATAAGCTGGGCCGTTGCGAACAAAACAGGAATGGGGGTCTATAGTGGACCAGAGAGGAATGGTTCGCCCGTGTCCGCTAACCCCGCCTACCTTGAGCAACTCAATCCCCGGCAGCGTCAGGCGGTGGAGCACGGTGTCCTGGCCGGTGGCTCGAGTTTGGCTGCGCCGCTGCTGGTCATCGCTGGAGCAGGATCAGGCAAGACCAACACCCTGGCCCATCGCGTGGCTCATCTGATCGTCAATGGAGCCGATCCACGCCGCATCCTCCTACTGACCTTCTCGCGCCGGGCCGCGTCCGAGATGGCACGCCGGGTCGAGCGGATCGCCAAACGGGTCATGGGCCATAGCGCAGGCGTGATGACCGACGCTCTCACCTGGGCCGGCACATTCCACGGCATTGGCGCCAGGCTCCTCCGCGACTACGCGCCGGAGATCGGTCTCGACCCCGCCTTCTCGATCCATGACCGCGAGGACTCGGCCGACCTGATGAACCTCGTCCGGCACGAACTCAGGTTCTCCACCACCCAGAGCCGCTTTCCCGCGAAGGCAACCTGTCTGGCGATCTATTCCCGCTGCGTGAATGCCGAGACAGCCCTCGAGGAGGTGCTACGCACTTCATACGGTTCTGTCGCAAACTCGCTTTTTGCTTGCCTATACTGGAGGATCCGTGGTCACCGGCTGCTGTAGAATCAACGGCTTAGCGCTGCTTCCTTGACACCAAAATGGGGCTGGAAGTGCCTATACTTCGAGTTTGCGACAGAACCGCGGGAACATGTGCCGTAAGCTGGCGTGGAACAGCATCGGCTCCTCGCCGAGGATGCGGAACTGATCGAAGGTGAAGCCGGCCGGCGGCACGATATCCGGTACGCGTAGGTCGAGAGGCGGTGGATGCGATCGCCAATCTCAACAATGCGGGTTTCCATCGGACTGCTCCCTCGTCTGCCCTCAGCGCCAACACGGATTAGAACCGGTTTTCCGTCCGGAAATGCGGCAGGCGGAGCCAATGCCAGGCGACTTCCGACTGCGCCAGTTTTGGGTCGTGGCCCAGGCAGCAACAGGTTATGATCCGCTCGACACGTCATCATGCGCCATTCCATCGGGAGGAGGCCGACGATGTCCCGTCGCAAGCACCAACGTCGCGTGGAAGAGCACTACAGAAACCAGCTCGCCCCATGGCTGGTCAGTTCAGCGGGAGTGTGCGTCCTGCTGGTGCTGGCCATCTACGTCGCCACCATGCCCCTGTGAACCCGTACGGCTTCAACAATCCCGCTCCTTTATCGATCGGAGATCGTTGATGCCGTACCTGCCTGTCGCAATCATTGCATGGTTTGCCACGATGGCGCCGCCCAGGCCCAGCATGGTCCCGCCTCGCCCTATTGCCGGCTGGGAGCACCGGCCCGTGACGGCGCTCTCAAATGAACAGATTACCGATCTGCGCGCTCGCCGTGGCATGGGCTTGGCCCTGCCGGCGGAGCTCAATGGGCACCCGGGACCTGTCCATGTCCTCGGGCTGGGTGATCCACTCCGACGGACCAAGGAACAGTGCACCCGCGTACAGGAGTTCCATGCCGCGATGTAGGCCGACGCCCTTCCGCCTGGCGGGCGTCTGATCACATAGAAAGTCGACTTCGATCGCCAGTTCGCCACCAAGTCAGTTACGCCTGCGAGCGGTCACGGCGGAGATCGGTGCCACGCAAGGCACCTTGCGGCTGGTTCATCCCATCAGGCTTTCAGTCGCGGGACCCGCACCAGCCAGGTAATCGACACGAAGGCACCGATCCAGGAGCCGAGGGCTGCAAAGGCGACGTAGACCGCCTGCTCTGTGTAGCTGATCACTGCGAAAGCCGAGAGCAGATACCAGATGGCGCTCCAGTTCGCCGCCCTGATCCGATGCCGGGCGACCACGGCCGCGTTGAAGAACACATAGGCCGCATCGGTCATGGCGGTGGCCAGCACGACACCGAGGGCGATCAGCGGATCAATCTGGAAGCTCATTGATCTCCTCCCGTCACTCTGAAATCTCGGCTCTGGTCCCTGAGAGCATGGGCCTAGGATTGCCTTGGGCGCCCTTTGGACCGTTGCCAACGCACGCACCGTCTTTCTGCATGGGCCCCGACCCGCCAGCGCGAGGGAGACCGTCATGTCGACCTTCTCACCCCATTGATGTCCATCACCACCTGATTCCGCCAGCCTTTGTCGCGGCGATGGCCGCGCGGGCTGACCAAGGTCGCAGGCGCTTCTGTCGATTTGCACTTCATGATGGAGCTCGGCGATTTGGACGGCAGTTCGTGCGCTTCATCTGAGACTGAGGAGGCTGGCAGCCCCACATTCGGTCCCACATGAAGTGCAAACAAACGGTCGCGCCATCTCAGTGATCCGCCCCGGAGCGGCCTCCAGCCAAGGGTGGCTTCCGAGCCTGCCATGGGAGTTTCGTCATCCAGCATGAACCGGTTGGCCAGTCTCAAATGAAATGCGAAAAGTCTCACCTGAAAGACAAGGACACGTGTGAAAAGTGGCTCCCTTAATGGCAGTAGGCTCAATGGGCCATCAGCACCGGGACCGTCATCGACTGGAGAATGGTACGGGTCGTACCACCAAGCACAATCTCCCGTAGGCGCGAATGGCCATAGGCGCCCATCACGATCAGATCTGCGCTGACATCCGCGGCATATGAAACAAGCGTGTTGCCAATATCAATGGCTCCCCTGGCAAGAGACTTCACATCGGCGTTGATCCCGTGCTGAGCCAGGTGCTGTGCCATCGTGTCGGCTGACGCATGCCTGACGCCCATCGGGTCGGTGTCTGATACGGTCACAACTTCCACCCGATCAGCCATCTGGAGGAGCGGCAAGGCGTCCGCGATGGCGCGGGCGGCCGGACGCCCCTCGTTCCATGCGACGAGCACTGTCCTGAGCTGTGGGGGAACATGGAGCATGTGGATGTAGGGGACGATCAATACCGGCCGCCCTGACCCGAAGAGCACAGCTTCGATAACCTCAGACGTGTCAGGGCCCTCAGGGTTCGGTTGCTCGAGAACGACGACATCGAAATACCGTGCGAGACGACCGACCTCTCTGCCCAGGTCTCCACTCGAGGCTTCGAGCGTCAGCGTTTCCACGGTGACATCCGTCTGCTTCGCCCTCTCCAAAAAAGCCTCAAGTGCACCGCGCGCATCCTTCTTAATCTCTTCCTGCATCCGGGAGAGGAGGTTACCCGGCATCTCCACCGAGACCATGGGAGGCAGAGCGGGACTGATCGCCGGCGAGGTCACGGTCAATCTCGCGCCACACGTGTCCGCCAGCCACAGTGCATAGCGGTTGCCGGCTTCCGTGCCCTGGCGGGTCAGAAGCAACAAGTCTTTAAAGGCTGAGGCTTTGAAGGCCATATCCGCCTCCTCGATCCCAAGTGCGGCGTCGGGGCCTTTGCAGGTCCCGCTCGCGCGGGATTATAGCAAAAGCATTGAGGGAAGACCTATTCTCGGCTGCGGCCAAGCTAGAGCTTTGACTCCGGCGTGGGGTCTTGCTCGATACGATGACAGCATTCGCACGTTCTGGGCCTTGTGTCTTATATCTTTGCGAGAGCTGCCCCACAGATCTCGGCCGACTCAACCCTGGCCCCGTTCAGGCAGATCCCCAACGGGGCATTTCCGGGAGAATTCATAAACCGACATGGAACGGTATTATGGGGGCAGGCAAAGGAATGGACATGACCCGTGATCCTACTGAACTCCTCTCGTCCCTGAACGCCTCAGTGCACCAATCCTTTGCGCACGAGGCAGAATGCAATGCCAGGAATGAAAATCCAGCAGGCTGGGTGTTCGTGCGCTTAGTGGACCAGATCAAAGCCTTTGAGGACCGACTGAATCCGAATGAGGAGATAGGCGGCTATCTCCCGACCGGGGTTGGAGCCGACGCCTTTCATATTCTTGCCGTGGCCTACTCGAACCCTGACCTTTTGATTTTCTCAGGCTTGAACCAGCATGGACGCCCGGTTCATCTGATCCAGCACTATACACAGTTGAGCCTTCTCCTCACGGCCCTTCCCAAGCTGAAGGAAGAGGAAGAGCCGCGCCGCATCGGCTTCCTCTTGGAGCAGAACCTAGGACAGGCGAAAAAATCACAGGCTCAAAGCGCGTCCAAAGCCTGAAGCGTTGCGCCCATGCCGTCTCAACGGCCGGCGCCAAGGTCGCTTCCAAGACCGTGGGGGACATCCAATACAGCTTCACACGCCGCCGATCAGTTCAGGAAGCACCACCTATCCGGGAACTTGCCCTGTGCTCTCACCGCTCTCACCTTGGCAAAGAGCCTGCGGGCGCATCCATGGAGAGCATGAGGATCTGTGGGGCGCCAACCTGTGAATCAGTTTCAGAGCCCGCTATCTCAACACGTTTGCATACCCATCAATGACGGCTGTCCGCAAACGCTCAGAGTTGCACCACAAAACCTTATGCTCTCCTAGATAGACGTTCGTGTTGAAACGAGCGGGCCTCGGCGACCGTGGTCGAGCCTCACAAGCCTTAGCCTGTCTATCAACGGCTCCTCGGATCGTCTGGATCACTCTGGTTCTTCTTCGAGCGACTGGCACACACCCGACAGAAAGTCTCGGATCCTGTAGAGGCTGAAGGTCATGGGCGTGCTCGACAGGCTGACGTGGAGCATCCCGATCGGCGAGGCGCCAATCCGGAAGAAGCCGACGAACTCGCTCGTGCTGAGGAGGCCTTTCTGCAGTTTCTGCGAGTATGTTGCGTCATCGGGAAGCGCATTGGTGAGGATCAGGGTCGAGGTGTCGAAGTCGAAGCTCTGCCAGGTCATGGCAAACGGATCGGCCGGATCGGCCTCCTCAATTCTCCCCTCGGCATTGGACCTGACGTGCGACAGCGTGGTGCAATGAAGCCGCGCAGCTTCGGCACCGTCGGGTAACAGCCCCGCGCCGGCGGTCAGGAAGGCCGCGAGGCGCACTGAAATTACCGTGGCGATCCTCATCGGAGGCTGACCAAGAACCGTGCACTGCACTCCACCCAACCATAACGCATGCAGGGCCGGAAACGATGTCAAGGCGACTCACAAACGGAGTATAATCCCGTGACTGTGACCATGGCTGATCGTCACCGACGATCGATGCCCAGTCATCTCGGAGAGGGAGCATCGCTTGCCTGACTCCAGCTGGCCTCACCCATGAGAGCAATGGCGGCGATCCTGCGGTGCCGGTAGTCAGGTTTGGCCGTTCGGTCGCACCATTGGAGGAACCCGATGCGCCTGCCGCCCGCCCTGCCGATATGCCTGGCTCTCGCCGCGTGCGTCTCGTCGGGAGAACAGCAGCAGACACAGCCCTTACCGCCCGCGAATGTGGGCGACACCCGGGCCGCGGCTGCCGTGCCGGCCCCGCCGATCGCCCCCGCGCCCACCAATGCGAAACATATCGTCTACAACGGGGCCGGCGGCTACGTCCTGCCCGACGGCACGACGGCGGCGGGAGACGGATCGGGCGGCTTCCGGCTGCCGAACGGGGCCTACGTCGCGCCCGACGGAACGGGCGGTGTGACACTGCCGAACGGCACCAAGTGCATGTCCGATGGCGCGCGGGGATATTTATGCCAGTAACGAGGGAGCCTCGAAACGGCCACGACGGGCGCATGTTCCAGGAGTTCGCCGTGGGTCGGCACTGGGGTGCACTGCTGCAGTCTCGTCTGCTGTTACCCGTGGCGCGTAACCCAAGAGTAAAAGAGTAAATCGGACGCGCGCGAGAGAGAGCGTGAGGAAGTGTGGGGCACTCAGTCAGGGGCTGTTTCGAGAGCTCGCCATTTCAACACGTCTCCCTGCCCGCCAATGGGGCCGCCCTCAAGCGCTTCATCGCCGCCCCATAAGACCTCATGCTCTCCTTTATCGTTGTGCTGTTCTTCCCGGCGTCAGGCTGTTCTGGATCTCGCTAGGCCAAAGGCCTAATGCCGGGAACCGCCGGTCTGGCTGTGCAGGCCGCCCGGCTGTGAGATGCCGGCCATCGCGGTACCAACCTTCGCGGCCTTGTCGTTCATCGCCAGATCACCCAGCGACACAATGCCAACCAGGCGCTTGTCACGGTTGAGCACCGGCAGGCGGCGGACCTTGATGTCGGCCATGTTACGCTCCACCTTGACAGTGTCATCGTCCTCGAAGCAATACAGGACCTCGTCCGTCATCGCCTCACGGATCGGGGTGTCAGGGCCTCGGCCCTGGGCGACGGCCCGGATGGCGATATCACGGTCGGTGATCATGCCGACCAGGCGGTCGCCTTCGCGCACCGGCATGATTCCGGCATCCAGCTCGGCCATCAGCCGAGCCGCATCCCGGATGGTCTGGGTCGGCTCGATCAGCCGCACATCACGTGTCATGACTTCACTGATTTTCATGAGTTCCTCCTCATGCTGCGCCCCCGATACGATCTCGCTTAGTGGGCCTCGCGCCTCTCGGTGGGCGGGGACCTGCATGGCCAGCGCTATGCGGCCCCTGAGCCGGGCCTATCTCCATCCGTGGGGAGAACCCGCACTGCGTCGGATTGTGCCGCCAGCACCACATTGGGATGACAGCAGGACTCGCCACCTCCTCTAACCCGGCGGTCGTCATGCACATCAGAGGCTCATCCTCGACCAAGCGGATGACGGAAGCCTGTTATGGCTCATTCGGGATCATGCCGGTCGAACGGGCGTAATCTACGTTGGTTCCGAAAGCCGCGTCCGGAACCAGGGGCATCAGGGTTCGTGCGGCCGTCGATCGGCAGGCTGAAATCTGCGAGAGGGTGGATCGCGGCGGCGGGCGCAGTTCGGTCTGACACGAACCTCGTTCCACCGGGCACCGTTCGAAACAACCAACACACTTCCTCAAGCTCCCCTCCTTGTGAGGGGGTATGAGGTCGTTAAACGCGGCTGGCCGGGAACGATGTCAGGGCCACCTTGTTCGTACCCCGGATCCCTTGCCATTTTGCGCCGCCCAATGTTGTCGCGGCCTCCCCGGCTCGGACGCAGCGCTATTTGCGTTAACGTCGCTCAACCAGCTGCAATCGGCGGGAAAGGGAGAGCCCTATGGATCAGAGATTGTGTCCACGGTGTTCCTACGATGCAGCATCCGTCCTGAGCTTCGCCACGAATGATGGGTGCTTCGCGGCCGCTTTTCAGTACCACGTCTGCGGCTTCGGGCAGCCCACCAAGCGTGGTTTCGCGGACGAGCAGACCGCGCGGCAGGCTGCAAGGCCTGGGTGGAGGGAACGGGCCCCTCCCCTTAGTCCTGCTCTCGTCTGAAATAGATTGGATCAAGCTCATAATGCCTGGCTTGGCCACTGGCTTGGTCGACCGCTTCCTCCAAGGTGAGGAATGGTCCACTCACAGCGATGGCCGTCCCATCGACGAGTACCGTCACGGTGTACTCCATCCCGCGCCCGGGCCGCACCACCTCCGTCAGGACAATGTTGTTGTCCTGGTCCCTCGGCTTCTGGTCGGATGTCAGGACATGGAGGTCGGGCATGTCGGATCCTCTGAATATTCGGACTTGTGAGTGAGTGATTGATCATCTGGAAGATATGACGGGCCGATGGCTGACACACCCGATCGATGTAGGAGAGCCTAAGGAAGCGTGGGGCAAAGGCCGTCCGCAATTTTTTGCTTCGCTTTGCGCGGCCGCTGTGCTGATCGGGTTTGATTACCGTCTTCCAGAGAAGATCCCTAGCGGCTGCCCCATGGAATCTCATGCTCTCTCCAAATGAAGGCTGATTGAGGACTTGAAGCGGTCGTGCCCCTTCACTGGATGAATGAGCCCTGATCCTAGTCTTTATGGACGCTTGCCGACGTAATGGGCAGAAGCAGGTTTGGCTCTTGGTACGGCTTGGAAGCAATCACCGTAGGTGTTCCGGTTTTCGGAAGAATGGGTGCTGCGATGATCCCGGCGATTAAGGTGAGTGCAAAAATGAGGCCCATTCGCCCATAGATAGTGATCAGATCCCTTCTCTCCATTCCGCACCCTTGTGTTGTTGGAGTTGCTCGAGTGGCGCAGCTTGACTGTGGCTGGATCAAGACATGGTTCGCGAGCATTTCATGCTTCCAAACAATCTGGGTTAGCGCCCATAGAGGCGCAATCCGCTCTGCTTCTTGACGAATAGGATCTCCTGCTTCTGTGTCCGGTTCTCGATAAAGCAGTCATTGGCCATGGCAAGCTGAAGCGCTCTTTGCCGAGCCTCGCTGTCGGGTTCACCTGGCGGAAATAGCTCGCTGAAGAGGTCATAAGGCACGTGCACGGCTTGGCCGGCGGGTAGGTCGTGAAGAGTGGCCTCAAGCTCATGCGGCGTCATGGCGAGGTTCCTCGTGTTTCTGCAACAGAAGCATTGTACCTCATAGCCTAGGAAAAGTCCGAGCCCAGCAATGCTCTGCAAGTTCTATAAAAGGGTCGGTTCCGTAGGGAGGGCAACTAAGTGGTGCATCCGGTAGGTAGAAGGGCACCTTCAATTTAACCCGGAGGTGATAGGATCCTGACATATGTGATGGATGAAAAAGACCCGTCACCCCCATTATGCTCGCCACCGCTACCCGGCTGAAGTGATCAGCCATGCCGTGTGGTTGTACTTTCGGTTTCCACGTAGCTTGCGCATGGTTGAGGAAATGCTGGCGGCCCGAGTCATTCTGGTCAGCCGTGAGACCATACGGCAGTGAGCACTGAGGTTCGGTCAGGGCTTCGCGAACCAGATCCATCGGCGTATTCCGGCTGCCGGAGACAAGTCGCACTTGGATGAGGTCGTCATCGGCATTGCCGGCCATAAGCATTGGTTATGGCAAGCCTTGGATCAGCACGGGACCGTGCTCGACATTCTGGTCCAGAGCCGCCGCAATGCAAAGGCCGCCAAACGCCTGTTGCGGAAGCCTCTCAAGAAGCAGGGCACCGCACCGCGCGTGCTAATCACAGACAAGCTGGCCAGCTATACCCTCGCGAAAAGGGCCGTGATGCCCAGCGTGGAGCATCGGTAGCATCGGGGTCTGAACAGTCGAGCAGAGAATTCTCATCAACCGACCCGCCGACGCGAACGCATCATGAAAAGATTTAAATCAGCCGGGCGGGCGCACGGTGCCATAGCCAGCGACGGCAAGACTGTGATATCCTTGCACAAAGCACGCCGTCGTTGGCAAAGAGCGCTCCTGCGCAGCCTGAGAACTGCACAGGTATTCAGTGTACAGCCGGAGCTGAAGTCCGGTCGCGGGTTTAACTGTTAAACAAGTAGCCGCGGATCATGGAACTTGCCGTCGCCCTTGGCCTGATCGTCCTCAAGGTCGCATTGCTGATTGCGGTCCTGCTGCTGCTGCCCCTGCCGTTGACCTGGCTGGAACGCAAGGTCGCCGGGCACATCCAGCAGCGGATAGGACCGATGCGCGTGGGGTGGCACGGGCTGCTGCAGCCGGTGGCTGACGGGATCAAGCTCCTAACCAAGGAGGACCATATCCCGGCCGAGGCCGATCGTTTCCTGTTCAAACTGGCCCCAATCCTGGCACTCGCTCCGCCCTTCGTAGTGTTCGTCGCAATCCCCTTCGGAGAAACCGTCTCTGTTCTCGGCGCCGAGATCACGCTCTATGTCTCCAACATGAATGTGGCGCTCCTTTTCGTTCTCGCGGTAATCGGGATCGAGGTCTATGGCGTCATCTTCGGCGGCTGGGCCGCAAACAGCAAATATGCGGTTCTGGGTAGTCTCAGGACCTGCGCGCAGATGATCAGTTACGAGATCCCGATGGGGTTCGCGGTCATCGGCGTGGTCATGCTGGCGCAATCCATGAGCCTGCTCGAGATCGTACGGGCGCAGGCCGATGTCTGGAACATCGTTTACCAACCGGTCGGGTTCTTCGTGTTCTTCGTCGCCGGGTTGGCCGAAGCGCAGCGCATTCCCTTCGACCTGGCGGAAGCGGAAGGTGATCTGGGGGCCGGATTCCATACTGAATACAGCGGTATCCGCTTCGCCTTCTTCATGGTCAGTGAATACGCCATCATGCTGCTGGTGTCGGTCCTGGCCGTGATCCTATTTTTCGGCGGCTGGAACGGCGTGCTGATCCCGTTGCCGCCACTCCTCTGGTTCCTGATCAAGGTCGCGGTCTTCATCTATGTATTTATGTGGTTCCGCTTCACTTTCCCGCGCTACCGCTACGATCAACTGATGGCGATCGGATGGAAAGTCTTGCTTCCATTGTCACTGGCGAACATAATTATAACAGGTGTTGCTTTCCTTTAGGGGCCGCAGCGGCCCGGTAGCGAGGCGGTTATGTCGCGCGCACTAGACAGGAGTGGAACATGGATCGGCTGGGCGTTCTTCGCCGATCTGGCGGACGCCCTGGCACTGACCTTCGGCTACATGTTCTCCAGATCCGTGACCATGCAGTATCCGGACAGGGAAAAATGGCTGCCCTATTCGCGTTACCGCGGGCACCACTTCCTGAAGCGCGACGAAGAGGGCGAGATCAAATGCGTCGCCTGCGAGCTCTGCGCGCGGATCTGCCCCTGCGACTGCATCGAAGTCGTCCCCTACGAGGACGATAAGGGCAACCGTCGCCCGGCAAAATTCGAGATCGACATGGCCCGGTGCCTATTCTGCGGACTATGCGAGGACGCCTGCCCGGCGGACGCGATCGCGCTTGGACAACAGTACGAGTTTTCGAGTTTTTCCTCGCATGACCTAGTGATCGGGCGTGACAATCTGCTCGACAAACCGGGCAAGGCAATGACCGGCGGCAGCGTGGTCGCCGCGCGCCTGAACACCGAACAGGAGGTGCTGGTCGAGGCGAGCGAGCTGCAGGGGTACAACTGGTGGCGAAATATCCGACGAACGTGAACGCGCGCCAGCCATCAAGCTGGGCCGTGCAGACAGGAGGCTCAGATGCTTGTCGTCGAAATCTTGCAGACCAAGGCTCCTGAAATCATCTCGGTCACTCCAGGTCAGACGATGGTGGAAGTCCTGCGGCTGTTTCGGGAAAACAACATCGGCTTCGTGGTCGTCAGCCGTCGGTCCGGGGAGTACTTGGGCACGCTGTCGGAGCGGGACTGTTGCAATGCGGTGGCTGAACACGGAACCGAGGCGCCCATGATGCGGGTCGCCGACATCATGAACCGCAGCTTGGCGATCTGTTCGGTACAGGATGGGCTGCCCATGGTGATGGCGATCATGACCAAGCGGCGCACGCGCCACGTGCTGGTCATGGACGACGACACCCTTGTCGGCGTGGTCAGCATCGGCGACGTGGTCAAGCATCGGCTCGACGAATTCCTGCGCAACGAGCAGGCGCTGCACGATTACATCGCCGGGGTCGGTTATCACTGACGCCGCCGACCCGGGGGTGCAGACGCAAGGTTCGCGCAGGCCGCTGGGAAACCCAGCAATGCCTCAGTCCAGATCCTCAGACTCCGCCCCTGGTCTGGCGCCGATGGCGAGCTCGAAGGTTACGCGCGCCTTGTGAACCTCCACCGGACATGGATATTCGCCCCGACGCATCAGGCTGTTGAGACGCAGAGCTCTGTAGTTTTCGGGAACAAACACGAGGCCTCTGGGAAAACGCTTGTTGACCTTGAGCTGCGCCGTCAGTTCGCCTCGGGCGGATCGCACGACCACCTGATCGCGATCCGAAAGGTCAAGCTGCGAGGCATCCCACGCGCTCATCTCAACATATGGGTCATCCGCGACCGTATTCAGGATCTCCGATCGTTCGGAAAGATATCCATTGTGGAACAGGCAGTTGCCGGTGACCAGCATGAGCCGGTCGTCTGCCTTTTGTGCCGGCGGAGGGGCGAAGAGTTCGCCGGCCGGTGGTGTCGGGGCTGCCTTCGTGAATGCTCCGTCGGCGCCAAGCCTGTCGCGTTCTAGTCCCTGATAGGCCGGAACCAGCCGTGCGATCTCGCGGAGGATCTCGCCGTGCGTCGATGGCTGCAACATCCTGCCGCGGAGCGCCGCGACGAAGTCGAAGATCGCCAGATTGCTCCGCGCATCGAAGACGGGTTCGCGGAACTTGCAGACCTTCTGGACCCGGCCCTCGTTGTTGGTGAACGTGCCGGATTCCTCGCCGAAACCCGCCGCGGGCAGAACGACTTCAGCCAAACCCACCGTATCCGTGAGGAACGTGTCCTGCACAATCAGGAGATCGGCAGCGCCAAGCGCCCGCTTGGCGAATTCCCGGTCGGGATAAGCCATCAGCGGATCGCTTCCGACGATATAGAGCGTGCCCATACGCCCTTCGTCACAGAGCTCCAGCAAGGCGTCGAAATCCGCGCCCGGTTCAGGCGGGATTTCGGCGCCCCAGGCCTGTTCGAGGTTTGTGCGTGCCACGTCGTCAGTGACCGAGCGCAATCCCGGCAATGCCGCCGGCAGAACCCCCATGTCCCAGGCGCCCATCTGATTGGCCCGGTCGAAGAGGAACTGCATTGCCGGGCCCTTGCCGAGCACGCGGAGAACCTGCAACAGATTGCTGAGCTGTTGCAGCGTCACGCGCGCTTCGGATGATCTGAGGAGATCGGCGCTGACAAGCATGGCGACGTTCCGGCCTTCCAGCAGGGCTGTGACCAGACTGTCCAGGCCATCACTGTTGGTATTCGCTGCTGACCCGCCGATGCCAGTCAAAACGTCTCCCAGCAAAGTCTGACCGGACGCCACCAGCCCGGCCACCACCGCGGCAAGACTCGCTGCCTCACCGCCCGGCGGAACGCGAACGACCGCCCGGGCATCGGCATCCAGGCGGGACGGCCGCGCCGAAATCATGAGCAAACTAGTCTGTCGCCGTCGCGCGCCATCCCGCAGCAGGTATTCGGTGACCGGGTTTTCGTCCGTCACGTTGCCGCCGACGATGAGCACGCAGTCGTTGCCAACCACCTCCTCCACCTGCGCGCGGGTGTAGAAGCTCGTCACCAATGGGCCGAGCGTGTCGAAATGTGTGGACCAACGCGACGAACAGTCGACGTTGTTGGTCCGGAACACCGTCCGCATCAGCTTCTGGAACTGATAAAGCATCTCGTTGGGCAGACGCGGCGAGGCCAGACCGCCTGCTGTCTTGCTTTCGACGGCGACCAGGCGCCGGCCCAGATAGTCTCCCGCTTCATCCCAGGAAACCGGAACCAGGGCGCCATCACGACGGATCATCGGCTGCTTGATCCGGTCCCGGCTTTCGACGAAGTCGAGACCGAAGCGCCCTCGCACACAGAGCGTTTCGCGGTTGACCCCATGCTCCCACTTCGACCGGACGCGCATGAACTCGCCCTTGCGCGTACCGACGGTCAGCTGGCAGCCGGTGCCGCAATGCACGCAGACCGTGTCGGTCTCAACCAGATCCCAAGGCCGCGCCTTGTAGCGATAAGGGAAGCTCATCAGCGCGCCGACCGGACAGACCTCGACGCAATTGCCGCACTGGTCGCAACTCGCGAGGCTGCCCTCGAAGCCGGTGACGGCAGTGTCCATGCCTTTTTCGACAGTGCCCAAGGCGACCGCGCCCACGACCTCTTCGCACATCCGGACGCAGCGCTGGCATTGGATGCAGCGGTTGACGTTCATGATGATGACCGGGCTGAGACGGATGTCCTCGGTGTGGAACACACGCTTGGCATCGTGGAACTGGCTTTTGCGGGGGCCGTATGCCATCACCATGTTCTGAAGCTCGCACTCACCACCCTTGTCGCAGATCGGGCAGTCGAGGGGGTGGTTGGCGAGCAGCATGTCGAGCATGGAAGAGCGCGTTTCCTCGATCAACGGCGTGTTGGTTCGCACCACCATGCCATCGGCGACCGCAGTGGCGCAGGAAGGCTGCAGCCGTCGCTGCCCCTCGATCTCCACCAAGCACATGCGACAGGAGGCCAGCGCCGGCAGACGCTTCAGATAGCAGAAGGTCGGGATGTCGATGCCCAGACGCTGAGCGGCCTGGAGAACCGTCGAGCCCGCCTCCACTTCCAGCATTTGTCCATTGATCGTGAGGCTAACCATGGCTTCCTCGTGGCCCTCTCCCTGCGCGCTCTTCAGTGAAACGGGCACCTCCGTTCCTCGATATGGGCGACGAATTCATGCCTGAAATGCATCAGCGCCGCCCGCAGTCCCATAGCCGCGCCGTCACCCAGAGCGCAGAACGTGTTGCCGAAAATGCCCTTGCAAAGCGCCTCCAGCTGTTCCAGATCGCCCGGCTCGCCCTGCCCCGCCTCAATCCGGCGCAGTACTTTCGCGGTCCAATTCAATCCTTCGCGGCAGGGGGTGCATTTGCCGCAGGACTCATGGTGGAAGAACTCGATGATCCGGGTCGCAACCTTAACCATGCAGGTCGTGTCGTCGATCACGATCACCCCGGCCGAGCCGAGCATCGAGCCGGCGGCGGCCAGTGAGTCGAAATCCATCCCGACGTCCAATCCGCGCTCCGGGAGCATCGGTGCCGACACTCCGCCGGGGATCACCGCCTTGATCTTGCGTCCCGGTGGCGGCCCACCGGCGCGGTCCTCGACCAATTCGCGCAGCGGTATGCCCATTGGCAGCTCGTAAAGGCCCGGTTTTCGCACGTGTCCGCTGACGCAATAGAGCTTCGGGCCCGGACTCTTCTCCGGGCCGATGCTGCGAAACCAATCTGGCCCCCGCGCCACGATATGCGGCACGCAGGCCATTGTCTCGACGTTGTTGATCACGGTGGGACTGGCGTAGAGTCCCTCGACCGCCGGGAACGGCGGTTTCAAACGCGGCTGCGCCCGCTTGCCCTCGAGCGAGTCGAGCATCGCGGTCTCTTCGCCGCAAATGTAGGCTCCGGCGCCGCAATGGATGTGCGCGACGAAGCTGAAATTTGAGCCGAGGATCCGCGTTCCCAGATACCCCTTCGCATGGGCCTCAGCGATCGCCTGCTCCAGCCGCCGGATCGCCAGCACGTATTCCCCGCGGATGTAGACATAGGCGGTTTCGGCCCCGATCGCGTAGGCGCCGATCGCCAGACCCTCGATCAGCTGGTGCGGGTCACGCTCCATGATGAGCCGATCCTTGAAGGTGCCCGGTTCGCCCTCGTCGGCGTTGCAGCACAGGTATTTCGGTTTGCGGGCTTGCTTCGGCACGAAGCTCCATTTTGCCCCGGTTGGGAATCCGGCCCCGCCGCGACCGCGCAAGTTGGATTTCTTAACCAGGTCGATGATCTCATCGGGCGTGTACTCGCGCAGCGCCTTCGCCAGCGCTTGATAGCCGCCGCCGGACTCGTAGGTCGCGAGAAGATGGCTATCTGGTACGTCCATGTTCCTGAGAAGAACCGGTTCGAACATGGCGTTACTCTCCCGGCGATCCTGCGGCGAGATCGACACCGGTCGCATGCTCCGCCGCCGCCCGCAGTCTGTCCAAGTGCGCGTTGATCCTCGCGATGTCGAGGTCACCGAGATAGTCGTCGCCGACCTGCATCACCGGGGCCATCTCGCAGGCGCCGAGGCATTCGACGGTCGAAAGCGTGAACAGTCCGTCCGGGGTTGTACCACCCTTCTTGATTCCCAGCACGGCTTCGAGGTGCCTCAACAGGTCCTCGGATCCGCGCAGCATGCAGGAGACGTTATCGCAGAGTTGCAGGTGGAATATCCCCACCGGCTCCGTATGGAAGAGGGTGTAGAAGGTCGCCAGCTCGTAGACCCAGATCCGCTCGACATCAAGGATGTCGGCGATCTCTTCCAACACCTGGCCGGGGAGATGGCCATGTTCCTTCTGCGCGATCAGAAGTGCGGGCATGATCGCCGAGCGCTGATCGGGATACCGCGCCGCTGCCGCCTCGATCTTTTCGCGCATGGTCATCGCGTCGAAATCCCCTGCTACTTGTCCACCTCGGCCATCACCGGATCGAGGCTGCCCAGCACGGCGATCATATCCGCCAGGTAGCGCGCATTGGTGACCCCAAACAGTGCCTGAAGGTTGACGAATGACGGCGCCCGCACTTTCATACGGAACGGTTTTGCCGAGCCGTCGCTGATGATGTAGAACCCGAGTTCTCCCTTTGGCGCCTCGATTGCCGAATAGACCTCGCCCTTTGGCACCTTGAAGCCGTAGGCAGACAGGTCGAAATGCTGAATGAGCGCCTCCATCGAGCAGTGCACCCTATTCTTGTCCATCGGGAAAGCGATTGTCGGCATGTCGACCTGGAACGGCCCTTCGGGCATCCGGTCGAGGCATTGTTCTATGATCCGGATGCTCTCGCGCATCTCCTCGACCCGGCATCGCCAGCGCGCGTAACAATCGCCCTCATCGCTGGTAATAACATTGAATTCGAGCTGGTCGTAAATCTCATAGGGCTCGTCGCGGCGGATGTCCCAGTTGACGCCTGAGGCCCGCAGGTTCGGGCCGCTCAGGCCGAGATCGATGCCGTCCTCGGCGGAGATCACGCCGACGCCCTGCGTGCGGCTCAGGAACACACGGTTGTTCTCGATCAGCCGTTCATAGTCGCGGATCCGGTTCGGGAAGACGTCGCAGAACTCCCTGATTTTGGGGAGGAACCCGTCGGGAAGGTCCTCGCGCACGCCGCCGACCCGGCAGAAGGAGGTGTGCATCCGCGCTCCGGTGATCATTTCCAACAGGTCCATGATCATTTCGCGCTCGCGCATGGCGTAAAGCAACGCGGTCATGGCGCCCAGATCCATCGGCAGTGCGCCGGTGATCAGGAGATGACCGGAGATCCGCGCCAGTTCGGCCATCAACACGCGGATATATTGGGCGCGGATCGGCGCTTCAATGCCCAGGAGCTTCTCTACCGCCAGCGCGAACGCCAAGTTGTTCGATGGCGGACAGACGTAGTCGAGCCGGTCCGTCAGAGGAAAGATCTGGGTATAGGTGAAGCTCTCCGCCAGTTTCTCAGTGCCACGGTGGAGATAGCCGATATGCGGGTCCACGCGCGCGACATATTCACCTTCCATCTCAAGGACAAGCCGCAACACCCCATGCGTGCTGGGATGCTGCGGGCCGAGATTGAGCAGCACCTCTTTGGTGTCGAGCGCTTCGCCTTCAGGACTTCTCAGTTCCGTGACTTCCGTCATCTCGAGTCCTCGGCATGGAATGGCCTCTTATGGAATGTCCCTGGTGGCGAGGTCGGGTTGCGTCGGCGGAGGGCCTTCAGCGCCAAACGGGTTCAACTCGTCCTTGTAGCCCCGGAGCGGAAAGTCCTTGCGCTGCGGGAAACCCTCGAACCCCTCCCACATGTAGATCCGGCGCAGGTCGGGATGACCCTCGAATCTGATCCCGTACATGTCCCAAGCCTCGCGCTCATGCCAGTTGGCGGTGCGCCAGACGCCCATCACCGACGGAATCTGCGGCGGATCGCCGAGGCGACACTTGATCCGGACGCGCCATTTGTTCGGCAGCGAATACAGATGGTATACCACCTCGAAGCGTGGCGTCTCAGGATAATGATCGACCCCGCAGATGTCGGACAGGAAGTTGAACCGTAAGGCCGGATGTTCCTTCAGGAACCGGCAAAGCTCGACGATCGCTCCAGGCGAGGCAGCGAAGGCATGCACGCCATGGGCGAAGCCAAGATCCTCGATTGCTCCTCCGAAACACTCCATGATCGGGGCGCGATTGAGGGGCGTCTCCATGCTCATGGCACTGAAATCCGACCCAGGGGCGCCCCAGCCAGCGCCCGGGATTTTTTGATCTTTTCCTGAAGCAGAAGGAAGCCATGCATCAGGGCCTCGGGCCGCGGCGGGCAACCAGGCACATGCACGTCCACCGGCACGAACGTCTCGGCCCCCTGCACCACCGCATAGGTGTTGTAGACTCCGCCCGAGATCGCGCAGGTGCCCATCGCGATCACCCAGCGCGGCTCCGGCATCTGATCATAGAGCCGGCGCACGACTGGCGCGAATTTCCGCGTCACCGTGCCGGCAATGATCATCACGTCGGACTGGCGCGGCGAAGGCCGAAATACCACGCCGAAACGGTCGAGATCGTAGCGGGCGCAGCCCGCCGAAATCATCTCGATGGCACAGCAGGCAATGCCGAAAGTCTCGGGCCACAGTGCCGACCGTCGGCTCCAACTGATGACGCTGTCGGCCGTGGTGAACAGCACGCTGTCGCGGATCGCGTTGTTCACGCTTCCCATTCCAGCGCCCCCTTCAGCCAAGCGTAGGCGAAGCCCACAAGAAGAAGCACCATAAAGACGAACATCTCGATATAGCCGACCAACCCGATTTCTTTCAGAACGACGGCCCAGGGAAAGAGGAACATTGCTTCGACATCGAAGACGACCAACAGGATCGCGAGGATGAAGAACTGCACCCTGAAGCGCCCCCCGGCGGCCTCGCCTGCCGGATCCATGCCGCATTCATAGGGCATGTTCTTCGCCGGATAGGGATTGGACGGCCGCAGCAGCGAGGAGACAAAGAGCGTCGCAACTGCCACCAGAACAATTCCGGCGGTCATGATAAGAACCGGCAGGAATTCCATCCCAGTCATATCGCATCATCCGGTTATCCACCGAGGACTTTGCTCAGGCCGTAACCGACCCTATTCGGGCCTGGCGCAGGTCCCCGGCAAGCGGATTGGGCATTCCTTTCTTGCACTGCAAGAGTATTCCGTCTGTCGAATCAATGCAAATCCAATCGATCAGCCGCCAAACGCGGAATGTTGGGCAAGCCTCAGAAACCACGCTGGAAACAGGCCGATCCCAATGGTGCCCGCGGCCGTGAGGGCAAGTGTGGCGCGGACCGAGGGCGTCAGCGCCGGGTCGAATGAGCCCTCCGGCTCACGCATGTAGATCACCATGACGATGCGGATGTAGAAATAGGCGGCGACGACGCTCAAAAGCACTGCGATTACGGCGAGCAGGATGAAACCCCGCTCGACGAGCGCGACCAGCACGTAGAACTTGGCGAAGAACCCGGCCGTCGGCGGAATGCCCGCCAGAGAGAACAGATAAAGCAGCATCAGAAGTGCCAATCCGCGATGCGACCTAGCTAAACCGGCGTAGTCCTCGATGGCCTCGCCCGAGGAATCGCCGTTCCGCATCATGATGACGGTGCCGAAGATGCCGAGATTCATGAACGTGTAGATCAGCAGATAAAGCATCACGCCGGCGACCCCCTCAGCGCCGCCGGCCACCACCCCGAACATCGCAAAGCCGGCATGGGCGATGCTGGAATAGGCCAAGAGGCGCTTGAAATTGTCCTGCACAAGCGCCACGAAACTCCCGAGCGCCATCGTCACCACCGCAATGATCGCGATGATGATCCAAACGTCCGAGGCTGCGACTAGCGGGTTGAGGAATACTCGCAGGATCACCGCGAACCCGGCTGCCTTGGGGCCTACCGACATGAAGGCGGTGATGGTCGTCGGCGCGCCTTCATAGACGTCCGGCACCCACATATGGAACGGCACCGCGCCAACCTTGAACGCCAGCCCCGCAACGATGAAGACCACCGCCAGCAGTAATCCGGGATCGAGCGGCTTGCTGGTCACCGCCGCAGCCATCCCGTCCAGCTGCGTCGTGCCGGTGAGCCCATAGACCAGCGAAGCGCCGTAGAGGAAAAGCCCCGTCGAGACCCCACCGAGGATCACGTATTTCAAAGCCGCTTCGTTCGACCGTCGTTGCCGCCGCAGGAATCCGGTCAGCACATAAGTGCAGAGTGCCATCAGTTCGAGGCCCACATAGATCGACAGGAGGTCTGTCGCCGAGGCCATGATCATCATTCCCGAAAGCGCGAAGAGCAGCAGGACATAGTATTCGCTGCTCCCGATCTCTTCGATCTCGACATATTTTCGCGAAAGAAGGAATGTCAGACCCGTTGCCAAGTAGAACACGATCTTGAAGAAGGCTGAAAAGCGATCGGCAATGAACATGTCCATGTATGCCGGCCTCACCTCGCCCGCCAACATGAGTGTTCCCAAGGCGGCGATCAGCACGATCGCGACGGAAGCCCAGATGAGGAACTGTTCCTGCCCTTTTGGCACGATCTGTCCCAGGATCAGCAGGACACAGGCCCCGACGACCACCACGATCTCGGGCAGGCTCGCGAGAATCGACTGCAACAGCGCGGCAGCGGTCATTGGCGACTCCCCTTACCGTGCACTTGCACCAACAGATGCTTCATCGAGGCGTCGATGATGTCGAGAAATGGTTTTGGATAGAGCCCGACCCAGAGCACGAGGACGGCTAGCGGCAGGATCGCTGCCAATTCGCGGGTGTTCACGTCTCGGATCTCGAACCGCCCGGCGACGCTGGCGGGACCGAGCGCGACTTTCCCGTACATGCCAAGCAGATAGGCCGCGCCTAGCAATGCCCCCAGAACGGCGACCGCACCAATGGCCAGGTTGGCCGCAAACCCGCCTGACAGCACCAGCAACTCGCTCACGAACGAGTTCGTTCCCGGCAGCGCCATTGAGGACAAGATGAACAGCGCAAGAAATGTCGTGTAAACCGGCGCCACCTTCATCAGCCCGCCATAGTCGGCGATGCTGCGCGTATGGGTCCGCTCGTAGATCAGACCCACGAACAGGAACAACGCGCCTGTGGTTACGCCGTGATTGAACATTTGCAGGATGCCGCCCTCGAGCCCGCGTAGGTTCAGGGCGAAAATCCCCAGGGTCACAAAGCCCATGTGGCTGATGCTGGAATAGGCCACCAGCTTCTTCAGATCATCCTGCGCCAGGGCAAGCAGCCCGCCGTAAACGATGGCAAGCGCGGAAAGGGCCAGCATCAGCGGCGAATAATGCACCGACGCTTCCGGCAGCATCGGCAGCGAGAACCGCAGGAACCCGTAGGCGCCCATCTTCAGGAGCACGGCGGCGAGGATGATGCTGCCTGCCGTCGGCGCCTGCACATGAGCGTCCGGCAACCATGTATGGACCGGAACCATCGGCACTTTGACCGCGAAGGCGATCAGGAAGGCGAAGAACAGCCAAGATTGGACCTCGAACGGCAAATCCTGCGCGGTCAAGGCGAGGATGTCGAAGGTCGCGCCGCCGTGGAAATAGAGCACGATGATACCGACCAGGAACAGGACGCTGCCCGCCAGGGTGTACAGGAAGAACTTGAACGCCGCATAGACACGGCCGTTGCCGCCCCAGACGCCGATGATCACGTACATCGGGATCAGCATCGCCTCCCAGAAGACGTAGAAGAGGAACAGGTCGAGCGCGCAGAACACCCCAAGCATCAGCGTCTGCATGACCAGCAGGCTGATCATGAACTCCTTCACCTTGCGGTCGATCGCCACCCATGAGGCGAGTACACAGATCCAGCCTAACAGTGCGGTCAGGAATACGAAGAGCGCGCTGATTCCGTCGACGCCAAGTGCGTAGGTGATCCCGAGCGCAGGCACCCATGGGCGCGTCTCGGTGAACTGCATCTCGTGAGTGGTGATGTCGAAGCCGGCCAGCATCGCGATGGCGAGGGCGAAGTCGAGGACGGTGACGCCAAACGCCGTCCATCGCACCGCATCGTCATTGCGGAGAAACATCAGAATTGCGCCCCCGATGGCGGGCATGAACACGATGAAGCTGAGCAGCGGGAACTCCATCGCCCCCCCTAACGCCACATCACAGCGAATACGGCGGTCGCCGCGATCACGCCGACGATCATCGCCAGCGCATATTGGGTCACGACGCCGGTCTGGAGATGCCGCAGCGCCTCGCCAGTGCTCAGGATCGCCCGAGCGACACCATTCACGACGGCGTCCACCTTGCTGTGATCGATCCGCAGCCCGGTCCGCGCCGCTCCGTGCAGAAAGGGCAGTACCGTGGTCTCTGACACGTCGCTCACCGCCTTCTCGTAGCGTGCCAGCGGGTTCTCGGCGAGCCACAGGAAGCGTCGCGCACCCTTGCGATAGAACCAGTCGGTGTCGATGCTGATCGTGTTCTCAGGATCGAGCGCCTTGAGGAACAGCACGAACCCCAATGCGGTGAACATCAGCAGGCCGAGGCTCTCGGTGATATGGACGGTGGTGTAGGGTTCGAAGTCGACCGGATGGGGTAGAAGCGCATAGAGCGGCTGGGGGAACACTCCGATCGCGATGCAGAGCACCGCCGCCATGCTCATCGCAATCAGCATGTTGCGGGGAGGTTCTCGCGCCTCCAGCTTCCGGTCCGTGCCGAAGAACATGTAGTATGGGAGCTTGAGCCCAGTGTGCAGGAAGGTCCCGGACGATGCCATCGTCAGCGCGAGCACGACCAGCGCGCGGTGATCCTGTCCGGCGGCGGCTATCACCATGGATTTGGTGACGAAGCCCGAGAAGAACGGAAATGCCGAGATCGCAAAGGCGCCGACCATATAGAGCGCCACAGTCAGCGGCATGGTCCTATAGAGCCCACCAAGCTCGGTGAGCTTGCGACGCCCGGTGACGTAGATCACCGCCCCCGCACCCATGAAGAGGAGCGCCTTGTAGAGAATATGCGCGAAGGCATGACTGGCGGCTCCGTTCACCGCCATCTCGGTGCCGATGCCGATTCCGGCCACCATGTAGCCCACTTGGCTGACGATATGATAGGCTAGGAGCCTCCGGCAATCGTTCTCCAGCACCGCGTAGACGACGCCGTAAAGCGCCATCACCGTGCCGAGCCAGACCAGAAGTTCGGTCCCCGGGAACGCCCGTGCCAGCACATAGACAGCCGTCTTGGTCGTGAAGGCGCTCATGAACACCGCCCCGGTGACGGTCGCCTCCGGATAGGCGTCGGTCAGCCAGGCATTGAGCGGCGGCACAGCAGCATTGAGCATGAATCCGGCAAGGATCAGGTAGACCCCGACGTCCATCCCACTCTCGATCGGGCCGAAGCGAAGCGAGCCGACAGTAAGCCCATGGGCAATAATACCGCCGAGCAAGGCGAGCCCGCCGGTGATATGGACCATGAGATACCGGAACCCAGCGCGGATCGCCTGCCGACTACGCTGGGCGAAGACCAGATAGGCAGAGGCGAACGCCATAACTTCCCAGAACAGAAACAGGGTCAGATAGTCGCCAGCGAAGACGACGCCGAGCGCGCTGCCGACGTAGACGAACGCCGCCACATGCTGGCCGGCACACGTCAGGTGTAGCGCATAGACCATGCCGATTAGCGACATGATGGTGAAAACGGTGGCGAAGACGATGCTCAGGTTGTCGACCTTCGCAATCAGGATGTCCTGTCCGATGAACCGCGCTGCGCCATAGTCGCCCGGCTGCATCGTGAGCACGGCGAGGATTGCCAACGCCGGTATCAGCAGCAGATAGATCTTGCGGATCAATCCCCTCAGGAAGGGGATCGGCAGGGCGCCAAGAACAAGCAGCAGCGTGGGATGGACGAAGTCAGTCATAATAGTCCTCGCGCCGCATCAGCCCGCCCTGATGGCCGAGGAACTTGGAAATGAAGATCAACAGCACGCAGGAGGCGAAGCCGTAAACGGCCGACCAGCCCGGCAGGCGGTCCCAAAAGTATTCGCCGTGTTCGCGGGGGACCAAAAAGTCTGAAACGACGATCAGAACGAGTGTCAGGTAGAACAGGCGACGCCGTATCTTCGCATATTTCCCGTCACCGAAGAAATCAACGACGCGCTTGATCATCTGACCACCTCCTCCGCCAAGGAAAGAAAATAGGCGGGGAAGATGCCCATCGACACCGACAGGATGGCGGTCGCGACCAGCGGGATCGTCACCAACGGTATTTCACGGACCGCCGCAGGGCTCTCCACTGCCTCTGTCTCGAAAAAGGCGAGATAACTGACAGGCAGGAAATAGGCGGCATTCAGGACCGAGCTTGCCAAGAGAACGATCAGGAACGCGACTTCCCCCGCCTCCACCGAACCCAGCGCCAGATACCACTTGCTGACGAAGCCCGCTGTCGGCGGTATCCCGATCATGCTGAGCGAGGCGATGAAGAAAGCCCCCATCGTCCAGGGCAGTCTGCGGCCGATGCCGGCCATGTCGCTGATATTCCGCTTGCCGGACGCGCAATAGATTGACCCGGCGCAGAAAAAGAGAGTGATCTTGGAGAACGCGTGCGCCGCGATGTGAATGATCCCGCCGATCATCGCAGCCGGCGACAGCAGAACCGCACCCAGCACGATGTAGGAGAGTTGGCTGACCGTCGAATAGGCGAGCCGCGCCTTCAGGTCGTCCCGCGTCAGAGCGTATACGGACGCCATCAGGATAGTGAAGGAGACCAGATACGCTGTTGCGATGCCGAGACCTAACCCATCCATCAGCCCTGTGCCGAAGACATGGAACACCACCCGCAGCACACAGAACACGCCCATCTTGACCACGGCCACCGCATGCAGGAGTGCGCTCACCGGTGTCGGTGCCACCATCGCGGCGGGCAGCCAAGCGTGCATAGGCATCACTGCTGCCTTGGCGAAGCCGAAGAGATAGCAGAAATAGATGACCGTCAGCAGCCCGGCCGAGGCATCGACCCCTGCCAGCAGTCCTCCCGCCACAAAGTCGAGCGACCCCGCAATATGGTAGGTCAGCGCCAGCGCGGCGAGAAGCACGCTTTTCGACGCGCCCATCAAGTAGACGAGGTACTTGCGTCCGCCCGCCCATCCCTCGCCGTCCTCGTGGTGATAGACGAGCGGATAGGTAACGAGGCTGAGCACTTCGTAGAAGATCACCAGCGTGAAGAGATTGGCTGCGAAGGCGCCCCCGACGGCTGCCGCGATGCTCGCGGCGAAGCAGGCGAAGAACCGGGTCTGCGCGTGCTCATTCAAATGCCGCATGTAGCCGATGGAATAGATCGACGCCGCAACCCACAGCAGCGACGAGACTGTGGCAAACACCATGCCGAGCGCGTCGACTCGGAACGCGAAGTCGATCCCCGGCAGAATCTCGAACAGACGCAAATCGACCGTGCCGCCCGCTAGCACGGTGGGCGCCATTGAGGCGACAGTTGCGAACATGGCAGACGCCGCTAGCGGCGAGACGACATCGCGAAATTTCTCACGCTTGTTCAGAAGGAGAACTGCCAGTGCCGCCAGAGCTGCGATCGCGACGGCAAGCAGCGGCCGGGTCGATACCACCGGGTTCAAGCCGCTATCCTTTCATGATGGTCATATCGTCGACCTTGAGAGTGGCCTTGTTCCTCACGAGGGCGACCAGGATGCCGAGGGCAACGGCAACTTCCGCCGCGGTGATTGCGATGACGAAGATCGTGAAGATCTGTCCGCGGAAGTCGTCATGGAAGTGCCCGAACGCGATGAAATTGATGTTGACCGAGTTGAGCAGCAGCTCCAGAGACATCAGAACGACTAGGATGTTGCGCCTGAGCAGCACCCCCGACGCCCCAATCACGAACAGGACCACCCCGAGCACGATATACCACCAGAGCGGCACCATCACTTCGGCTCCTTCCGCGCCAGCACAATGGCGCCGACCAGAGCCGCCAGTAGGATGACGGAGGCGGCTTCAAACGGCAGGAGGTAGTCGGCGAAAAGCGTCACGCTAAGCTGTCTGATCTCACCACCGATGTGCATAGAGACGGGCTCCGTGACCGAAAATCTGTCGCTCCAGAGCACCAGCACAAGCATTTCGACCCCGAGCAGGACGAGCAACACCAGAGCCGGCAAGTTGCTACCCGGCAAGAACCGCTGCAACACCGCTTCCCGCACATCGGTCATCATAATCACGAACAAGAACAGGACCATGATTGCGCCGACATAGACGAAGATCTGGATGACAGCGAGCAACGGCGCCTCGAGCAAGACGAAGATTGCCGAGATCTGCAGGAAACACGCCATCAACGCCAATGCGCTGTGAACCGGATTCCGCGCCAGAACCATGATCAGGGCCGTGATCACGGACGCCGCAGCGAATAGAAAAAAGAAACCCTGATCCATCGACGCCCACCCTCCGATGCGAACTATCACTCGGCGGCGACACGGCCGGATTTGAGATAACTGCGCACTTCAGATGCGACGATGAATTGTGCCCTAATCTCGGATTTTTCTCAAGATTATCGTGATTTGGCGCTGCATCGGCCGTTTCATTGGCGGCTTTGTCGAAGCCTGATGCGGCCGTGGGAACGTCGTTCTGGCGGCTCGGCGAGAGATCATGGATGACCGAACCCTAGGCTGACAGGTTCGGCTGAGGTAGTCCGCAAGCGGCTTTTTGCCGTTCGGCTTGGGCGAACCGCCGAGCAGGGTGCTCTGCCCGCCGCATGAGTTCTTCACAAACACCTGATCCTTTCTCGTCACTGCTGCGGATTTGCGGCAAAGCCAGCTGGGGAGTGTGAGGTTTCGTGGGGCAGGCGATCGGCACGTTGGGATATGCATAGGGGGTAAACCAAGGTCGCCGCTCGTTGTTCGTTCGGGGCGAACCTCTCCCCGGTAAGCAGCGACATGGGCCGCCCCACACTTCCTCTCCCCTCTAGGAGGCATTCCGGGTGTCGTCGATAATCCACGCCCCATAACCGACGACACGATCCCGGGTCCCGGCGGTGTCGCCGGAGTTCGCCAGCGCTAGGCGCTGCAGTCCAAGATCGCGGCAGTCCGCTTCTATGATCAGGCCCGCAATGGCGAGATACCCGCAGGCATTGTTCGGTCCAAGGCTGGCCCAGTCGCCCCGCTCGATCTGAGCCGCCGTAACTGCATCGAGTTGCCGGGCCGTCTCATAATCATGAAAGTGCGACAGGTCCGAGCTGACCACGACCAGCGTCTCCGGGCCACCCCACAGCCGGTCGAGCACGCCGGAGACCTCCTCCGGAGCGGCGTCACCTACCAGCAGCGGGACCAACTCGAAGGACCTGAGGACCGATTGGAGGAATGGCAGTTCGACTTCAAGGGCATGCTCAGGCGCGTGCGGAGCGTCAGCCCGCAGCATGGGCGTGAAGTCTGCAAGTATGGTGGCGGCATCCTGCGCGACGGGCACACGCCCCAGCGGTGTCTCGAAAGCGTCCACCGTCGGCATGGCGAGGCCGCGAAACGGCACGTAATGCCCAGGCCCGATCAGCACCACCCGCGTGATCGTGTCGGCATGGGGTTGCAGCGAGGCGAAGGCAGTGGCAGCCACCTCGCCGGAGTAGATGTATCCGGCATGAGGGACTATGATGGCTTTGGGAGCCGCCACGGGGGCAATCCTCACCCCGGCCAAGAGCGCGTCGACAGTCGTGCGAAGCTGGTGCGGGCTGCGAGGATAGAACCGGCCCGCGACCGCAGCCCGCCTGACCTGCTGTTGATCTTGTCCGGATGCCACTGGATGCTGCTCCGCAGGCGACTCTCAACCTCATTACCAGAGATAGGTGAGGTCGGCATGGATCAACAGATCTCCCCAGGCAACCCGGGCCGCTACTGGCACCTGCTGGAGGACGGGCGCATCCAGTGCGATGTGTGTCCGCGCCTGTGCAAGCTGCATGAGGGCCAGCGAGGCTTGTGCTTCGTGCGCGCCAGGCAAGGCGATCAGATCGTGCTCACCACCTATGGCCGGTCGTCGGGCTTCTGCATCGATCCCATCGAGAAGAAGCCGCTCAACCACTTTCTGCCCGGCACACCGGTGCTGTCCTTTGGCACTGCGGGCTGCAATCTCACCTGCAAATTCTGCCAGAACTGGGACATCTCGAAAGCCCGCGAGTTCGACCGTCTTCAGGACCGCGCCTCGTCCGAGGCGATTGCCGAGGCCGCGGTCGCAAGCGGCTGCCGGTCGGTGGCGTTCACCTACAACGATCCGGTGATCTTTCTGGAGTATGCCGTCGACGTGGCTCAGGCCTGCCGCGAGCGCGGCATCAAATCGGTTGCGGTGAGCGCGGGCTACATCTGCGATGAGCCACGGGTCGAGTTCTTCCGGCACATGGATGCGGCCAACATCGATCTCAAAGGCTTCACGGAGGAGTTCTACAAGACCCTGTGCTCGGCCCGGCTGGGACCGGTGCTCGATACGCTGGAGTACCTCAAGCATGAGACCGACATCTGGTTCGAGATCACGACGCTTCTGATCCCCGGCGAAAACGACTCCCCTACTGAGATCGAAGCCTTGAGCCGCTGGGTGCTGGAGCACTTGGGTCCTGACGTGCCGTTGCACTTCACCGCCTTCCATCCCGACTGGAAGATGCTGGACACCCCGGCCACCCCGCCCGAGATCTTGAGGATGGCCCGCCGGATCGCCCAGGAAGTGGGGCTGCGCTATGTCTTCACCGGCAACACCCACGATGCGGAAGGCCAGAGCACCTATTGCCATGCGTGTCAGGCAGTGCTGATCGGACGGGACTGGTACCAACTCACCGCCTGGAACCTCACCGTCGATGGGCGTTGTGGCAGTTGCGGCACCCCCTGCCCTGGTGTGTTCGAGGCAGCCCCGGGCACGTGGGGGCCGAGACGGCGCTCGGTGGTGCTTCAGGCCGCGGCGGGAAGCGATTACTCCGCTTTTTGATCGGCTGAGATCGGCGCAGGAGCCCACAGCATGAAAAACGTGCGCAAGCTCTACAGCAGTCCGAACGGCGACACCTGATCGGCGAGGCATCCGGACACTGAGATGGTTCACGCCTGAGTTCCTGGCGTTGAAGCGGCTTGATCAACCCCCGAGCCGTTGCCCGGATCCGGTCCGGCGTCTCGTCCTGAGCTGTAATGGATAGCATGTGCCCCCTTCCTGAGAGGATCTTCAGCCCCATCCAATCGACCTTGTCTCGCGAAGTTATACCATGGCTCCTGTGATCGAAAAATTCCTTTGCCTGTACCAAAGTGACCGGTCACCCGGATATCAAGAGCCGGGTAGTTTGCTACCGTTCCGGGAATGGTCGTCAATCAGTAGAGCACCGAGGGGAAGTAACAGCCCTTCGGCTCTTGGTAGGTGCCTATCGTCATCAGGTTCATCGGTTTGATCACGCTCATTCCTTGATGCAGGCACCAGCGGAATAGGTTCGCCTGCCGCGTTGGCAGGAGCAGGGAGAGCGGCTCAGCGCTCATGGCTCCGGCGCCAGCCAGGAGCGCTCTCATGTCCAATTCGGTTTCGGCAACACCGTGGTTCATCAGCCAGAATGTCGCCGCCGAGAGATAGCCCGTGATGCGGCCCTCCCGCTCGACCACGAAGGGCGTGAACACCTGCAGTGCTTCTTGGAGTTCATGACTGCGCCCGATGTCATGGACGGCCGTGCAGAGTTCTGCACAGGCGTCGACATCCCCAGGGATCATCGGCCGGACCGCGAAACCCAGATCTGGCCCGCTGCGCGGCGTGCCGCGCATGAGCACAAGCGGCTCCCGGACGTCGAACCCGAGCGAGGCGTAGAGCGCAAGCGAGCGGGTGTTGAAGGCGTCCTGGACGAGGCGCACCCCCAAGGCGTCGCGGGCCCGCTCCAGGACGGCTTCCATAAGCTTGCGCCCAACCCCGCTGCCCTGCATGGCCGGGTCGACAGTGATCGGCCCGATGCCACGGATCGGATCCCCTTCGGCCATAAAGACGCTGCCGACCACCCGACTGTCCAACTCGGCCACTACCCCGTATATGGTTGGGGCCGCGATAAAGGTTGAGGCAAGCTGCGTTCCCGCCTCCACCGACGGGAAATCCCACGGGAAGCCATGCTGATCCGCAATCGCCTTGAAGGCCTCGAAGATGATGCACCCGCAGGCTTCCACATCAGTAGGCGTGGCGGGGCGGAGTTCTGGGGTCATGACCGCTTCCCTCCCTCGCAGTCACGCAGTCGAATGAGCATCGGCGACCGCACTGCGTCGCCGCTCAGACTCTCGCAGATGCATCCATCAGGCAAATGAGATTGCGAACCAGATCGTGGCGAAAGCAATACAGCTGACGATGGCAGCCCACTCTGACACCTTCAGTCGGCCCGATCCTGACGTTGATGAATTGTTCGCACCCATAGTATCCCCCTCGATTGGTTCTTCCACGTTGCTGCCAAGGACATCCAAGGCGTTCAATGGCACCTGCTTCAAGGTACGGCGGGATGCTCGGTCTGGATGTGCTGGGTGACACATCCGTGGCCAAGCTCGCACCCGCCGTGTGGAGGCTGCCGGTGACGAGGGCAGGTACCCGGCCCTGCAAGAACGCGCCACGGCAACCGTGGCACTCACCGCCGCGTTTTACTTATGGACTTGCTATAGGAGTGAGATCATGGCCAACGAAAAGCCCATCACGGTTCATCCCGACAAGCCGAAGCTCAATCCCGGCGACCAAGCCGAACTTGGCACGCCAGGAGCCGGTGAGAATGTCTGCCGGGAATGCCAGGGCACCGGCAAGCTCGGGGAGAAAGACTGCCCGATCTGCGGTGGCACCGGCGTAGTCATCGAGGAAATCGGCGGCGCATAGGACTCCAGTCACCTGGCATGAAGAGCCCCAGGCCGGACGCAGTCCCCTCACAGCCACGGTCCGACGAGCAAGACCAAAGCGTTCCTGCCGATGTCCCTGGCTCTCGCCGCCTAATGGTTCGAAGGCCCTGTTAGCTTGTGCTCTACGGGACGACCTCAGGCGATCGCGAGGCGAGCTTGACCCAAACCCCGCCGCCAGGACGGAGCGTGATGGAGGGCTTCGGCTGAACCGGCCGAGCTGTCTGCCATGTCAGCCGAAATTGTTGGGCCACTGTTGCGAGGATCAGCACCGCCTCCATCATGGCAAACCGATTACCGATGCAGATGCGGGGCCCACCGCCGAATGGCATGTAAGCAAAGCGCGGCAGTTCCTTTGCCAGATTGCTCGCCCAGCGTTCGGGTTGGAATGCTTGTGGGTTGTCAAACCAGCGCGGATCCCGATGCATCACCCACGGGCTGACATAGACTGTAGTGCCCGCCGGCACGCGATACCCCGCAATCTCACAGTCTGCCAGCACCTCGCGGCCAATGGCATAGGCGGGTGGGTACAGGCGCAAGGCCTCGCTCACAACCTGTTCAGTGAAGCGAAGGCGAGGCAAATCATCGACGGTCGGTGATCGCCCTCCCAGGACCGTATGCACTTCCTCTGCAAGTTGCGCGTCCACCGCAGGGTGCAATCCGAGAAGATACCAGCTCCAGGAGAGGGTCAGGGCCGTGGTCTCATGCCCGGCGAGGAGCATGGTGATGACCTCGTCCCGGATCTGGCGCTTACCCATCGGCTGGCCTGCCTCATCGCGGGCCAGCATCAACTGGGACAGCAGGTCGCCACGATCCTCAGCCTTGCCCCCTCGCTCAGCGACAATCCTGGCGACCAACCGATCCAGGCGCTGTACGCCGCGCCGATAGCGGAGATTGCCTGGAAGTGGAAGAGCATCGGGAAGCCAGAACGGGCGCCGGAACCGGGTTGCGATCTGCTCCATCACCTCGTCGATCGCCCGGCTGACGTCAGTCACGTCCTGGCTCGTCTCCGCATCGAACAGGGTCTTGGCGGCGATCTGCAGGGTAAGCGCCATAGCCTCCTGGTGCACATCGAGAACCTGTCCCGGCTGCCAGTGCTGGAGCATGGACTCGGTGGCTTGCACCATGGTGCCACTGTAGCGGTTCACTCGGGACCCAGCAAAAGCCGGTGCTGCCAGACGCCTCTGCTGGTGCCAGAACTTGCCCTCACTGGTGAGCAGCCCGTGACCGAAGATGGCCTCGACATGGCGCCAGAAGAAGCGGTGCTTGATGAAGTTCTGGTGGTTCTTGACCAGGACGTATTCAACCAGGTCAGGATGATTAAGGAGTATGGCCGGCCAAGCGGCTAACCGAAAGCTGACGATGTCACCGTATTGGCGCGCACATTGCGTGAAGAACCCCAGAACATCGCGTCCGAGGTCGGGCAAATTCCCGAGGAACGGCAGCCCCTTCGGACCAGGAGCGCGGCGCGGTGGTGGTGAACCGTGTGAGACATGCGTGAGCATGGCTCCTCCGCAACGTCTAAGCCCGAGAGGATGAATGATCTGCTACCCCTGTCAACCTGACCGACACTCATGACTCCAAGGCATCAGCGATGAGATGGGAGTGCCCCTTGGATGTGATCCAAACGGGCAACTCTGGCTCACCCACGCCCTTAAGCTCGGCTGTTTAAGAGCCCGCATTTCGCTCTTAACGTGCCTCCCCCCGGAGAGCATGAGGTTTTGTGGGGCAGCCTGTGAGGGCCCTCCGAGAGGCAGGCGATCAAGCCCGATCAGCGGCAGTGCAATAAGAGCCAAGCCTGCGGGAGATAATGCTGCACCACACTTCCTTATACTCTCCTCGTTTTAGGAACTTGGCGCTCTCAATGAGTGGCGCACAGGCACTTGGCATGAACTCGGGCGATCTCAGGAGGCCTCAGAACTCTTCCTTGCGGTCGGACGTTCCTGAACCAGAGGTGCGGCCTGAGGAGAGAGTATGGCTTGGTCGATCCCCATCGGGGCCGTGAAGGGCACGATCATTCGCGTCCACTTCACCTTTCTTCTCTTCCTCGTCTGGATTGCGGTGACGCACTACGCTCAGGGTGGACGCGATGCGGCCGTCCAGGGCGTCATCTTCATCGTTCTTCTGTTCCTCTGCGTGCTGCTGCACGAGTTCGGCCATGTCCTGGCTGCCAGACGCTACGGCGTGCAGACACCGGACATCACCCTTCTGCCCATTGGTGGCGTGGCTCGGCTCGAGCGTATCCCCGAGGAGCCGTCTCAGGAGTTAATCATCGCCCTGGCTGGACCGGCCGTGAACCTCATGATCGCGGCCGTCCTGTACCTAGCGCTCGGTGGGTTTCTGCCGCGGGAGAGCATGGAGCTCCAGAATCCGGGAGTGAGCCTGCTGGCCCGCTTGGTCTCGGTGAACATCTTCCTGGCAATCTTCAACCTCATCCCCGCGTTTCCGATGGATGGCGGGCGCGTGCTCCGAGCGATCTTGGCTTATCGCATGGGCTACAGCCGCGGCACACAGATTGCCGCTACAGTCGGACAGGTCCTGGCGTTTGGACTTGCCCTGCTCGGCCTCATAGGCAACCCGCTTCTGATCTTCATCGCGATCTTTGTCTATCTGGGGGCGGCCTCGGAAGCTCATGCAGTCCAGATGCGCCAGGTCTCCCGTGGGCTGCTGGTCTCAGATGCGATGATCACCCGGTTTGAGATCCTGACCCCCAGCAGCCGTGTCGAGGACGCGGTGCAGTATCTAATCCAGACCACTCAACACGAATTCCCTGTTGTTGATGGTGCGGGACATCTGCGAGGCGTGCTCACGCGCGACGACATGATCCGCGCGTTGCGCGAACGAGGTCCGGACGCGCCGGCGGTGGAGGTCATGCGCTCCGACGTTCCTGTCATTCATCATCGTCTGCCGCTCGATGATGCCTTGCGCCTCATGCAGGATGGTCGCTTACCTGCCATCGGAGTGGTCAACAGCGAGGCACACCTTGTGGGTCTGGTCACACCGGAAAACGTTGCCGAGATGATGATGATCCTTGCGGCAAACCCAAAACGCTTCGTGCGAATGCCTTGGCAACGGATCTCCTCCAGTTAACTCGGCGTAGATTCCCGATCATCCTAGAATGATAAATCCCGTCTTGCCTGCTGATGGGGTCAGAGCATGGTGTGCCGGGAGACCAGCAAGCAATAGGTGGTGCAAGTCCATCGCAATGAAGGAGTAGCGATCCACATTGGCCCCGAGACATGCGCGGACGCTCCGTCGCGTCAGACCTTGACCCCTTCCGCCCAGGCGATGCCATGCCAAAGCGCGGCGTCCGGTCGCCTGTGCCATGTGGCAAGCGCATCCAAGACTGCTTGGACGGTCTCGCGCGGAGTGCCGGTTTCGGCAATCGCATCGGTGGCCCCCTCGATAATCTTGGCTAAGTTGCTGACATAACCCTCGAAGTCCGGCTGCCCGGAGCAGCCGCCAAAGAATATCCAGGTGTTGCGACGGGGCTGCACGCCAGCCTGGTGCAGAAGCTGCACCAGGCGCCGGCCAACAATGGGATCGTTGCCATGGCGGTCGTACGTTCGCTGGTATGCCTGCCAGACCGGGGCCAGCCCCGGCGGCTCCGGCCAGAGCCGCATCACGTCGTAGTCGTCATCCGCCAGGATGATCCGCCCGCCTGGGCGCACGGCCCGAGCCATGGTTCGCACGATGAACAAGGGATTGTGAACGTGTTCGAGCAGAAAGCGGGCATGTGCCAGGTCGAAGCGCCCCCACTCACTATTGGTCAGGGGGGCGATTTCTGCGCTCCCCTGCCGCATATCGATGAGATGGGTTTCGCCATCCGCATCCGCCTGTCTCATCGCTTCGAGGATCTGCTCATTGCTGCGTTCTATCCCCACGACCGGGACACCTGTTATTTTCGCCATCGCGCGTGAGAACTGTCCAAGCCCAGCGCCGAAATCAACGATGCGCTCTCCGGGTTCGAGTGCGGCTTGTGCGAGAAACCGCTCGTTGAGGAGGCGGTTCATCGCAGTTAGCCGCTGCTGTTCTTCGGGGCTGGTTCCGTGGATGTAGTGAGACGAGGACATGCAGCGCCCCCCGGATGATCTAGCGACTCCTCAAGCCGGCCGCTTGCGGGAACAGCTTGATTCCCCGCCTGCATGAAGTCACCATGATGACGGGACAGGATACCACCAATGCCTTCCGGCGGCGACTTGTTGGACGGGCGATCTCTAGGTCAGGGTGGCACAGTTCCAAGGACCGCATCAGCCAGGGCTATGATGTTCCCTGCCCTTCATAGTGTTGCATGAGATCAAAGCGTTGACAGAAGCACTCCTTCTGCGGAGCGTCATGTCGGAGGGACAATATTGCATGCCGGCACAAAGCCCGTCTCAATTGTGTTCGCTTGCCACTTCGTCTGTGACGACAGAGAAGGCCGTCAGTACGGACGGACCGAAGCTCGTAGAGATTGCCACATCGGTCGCGTCCCGTCCCGTGGCCATCAGCACCCGCCCGATCCGTGGCGTGTTGTGCCGAGCATCGAAGGTGTACCAGCAGCCGTCCAGGTAGGCTTCGAACCAAGCGCTGAAATCCATCGGATAATCCACCGGCGGAATGCCGATATCGCCCAGGTATCCCGTGCAATAACGCGCCGGGATGTTCATGCAGCGGCACAGGGTGATGGCCAGATGGGTAAAGTCGCGGCAGACACCGACCTGATCGTTGTACCCTTGCCAAGCCGTCCGGGTTGCACAAGCATCCTGATAATTGAACATGATCCGATCATGCACATAATCGCAGATCGCCTGAACGCGCCCCCACCCTCCCTGGATACCGCCGAAGAGACGCCAGGCGGTGTCTGAGAGCTGATCGGTTTCGCAGTACCGGCTCCCGAGCAGATAGACGATCACGTCGTCAGGCAACTCCTCGACAGGCTGCTGCACGGCGCTTGGAACGACAGGATCGTGCAATCCGGAATCATGGATCATGAAATCCGCTGAAAGCTCGAGCCGCCCGGCCGGCGCAAGAAGTCGGGTGCAGACATTGCCGAAGGCATCACGATACTGCCTGTACTCGACCGGAGGATCGCACATGAGATCATCAGGCGTGATAAGGTCCGGCACGCGCGACGGATGAACATTTAGCATCAGGAGCATCGGCGTCGGCTGCGGACACTCGAAGGCGATCCGATAGCCGGCCTGAATCTTCATCGGGTACCCTGCGAGTCGGAGAGCCAAGGCTCACTGCCGGGCGAGGTTGTCCTGCCGGCGCGGCGCGCTGGGCTGCTCTCCGAGGCCGTCACGTTCACCTCGACAGTCATTCCTTCGAAATCACCTGGCTCGCCCATCCATGTTCCGGAGAGCGGTACTGCCTGCCGGGGATCCCGTGCCACCGCGATGCGAATGAGATCGCGATTGCCGATGATGCCATTGGTCGGGTCGAATTCGACCCAACCGGCACCGGGCAGGTAGACTTGGCACCAGGCGTGGGTCGAGCCTCCACCGACATGGCCGGAACCGTCGAGGCTCGGGCTGTAAATGTAGCCGGACACGAAGCGTGCCGCGAGCCCCAGCGCGCGCACGGCCTCAATCATCAGGATCGCGAAGTCGCGGCAGCTCCCGCGATTGAGCATCAGGGTTGTCAAAGGGTCCTGGATCCCAGTTTCCGAGCGTCTGTTGTAGGTGAAGCTCTCCTTGATGGCGTAGGTGAGGGTCATCAGGAGTTCACCCGTCCGCGTCGGGCGTCCCTGATGCAGGAACTTCTGGACCCAGTGATGGATCTGGTGGTCGGGGTCGAGATACTGCCGCTCCATGGCCCGTGTCAGGTCAGGCATTTCCTCCGCGCTGTAGGCGAAGGGATAGGTCTGGGCATAATCCTCCATCTGGAAGTCTGGCGCGTTCAAAGGCAGATGGTCGAGGCGGATGTTGCTCTCGAACCGCAGCTCGGATGCCTCTTTGGTGAACCGTGCAATGGCGACGCAGTTGCCGAAGACATCGTGGATCCATCGCATCGCGCTCGGAGGCGGATCAATCTCGATCCGCGCGTCCAGAAGCCTTTGATCATAGCTGTCGCGGGGCCGGAACATGATCCGGTGCTCACCGAACGAGACGGGCTGCTTATAATGATAAGTAGTTACATGTCGGACCGCGAGAAGGGTCATCTCAGCCGCCAATCAGTGAGGGAACGCTGTCACCGGACCTCCTGCCTGCAAAGAGTTTAGGCTCTAATGATCTGGAGGAGGAAGCCCATAGTTTCGGCTTCCTTCCCGTCGGCAATGTCGCGATCGGGGTCGCCGCTCGGGTGAGCCGATCCAATGAGTTTCGCCCCTCCCGCGCCAGCATCGATTGCAGTTTTACAGAGGGAAGTGCGAATTCGCGGGCTGTCCAACCCTGCCTTGTTCCTCCGGCTCAGTCGATTAGACTTCCTACTGCGCTGGTGGGCAGGACCGGACGATGCGATCCTTGGAGCGCGTTCACATCTTCGGAGCGGCAGGCTGCGGCTCATCCACGCTCGGGCGAGCGCTTGCTCAACAGCTGGAGTGTCAGCACGTGGATGTGGACGATGTGTATTGGCTTGCGACTGTTCCAAACCAAGCGAGCGGCAGCCGAGCGCGTACGGATGCTGGAGGCTGCAACCCGTTGGGCTGGAAACTGGGTGCTTTCCGGTTCGATCGTCGGTTGGGGTGATGCCTTGATCCCGATCTTTGATCTCGTGATCTTTCTGTACATCCCTGCCGAGGTTAGGCTCGCCCGCCTTCGTGCACGGGAACGCGAGCGCTTTGGACGCGAGATCGAGCTGGGTGGTCCAATGTATGAGCGGCATCAGGCCTTTCTTCGATGGGCTGCTGGCTATGACACGGACACCAGCGGGCGAACGCTCGAGACCGACGCCAACTGGCTGGCACAGCTCAGCTGTCCCGTCATGCTCATGACAGGCGAATGCTCGACTTATGATCAGGTCAACCACATCTTGTCATCATGATGTTGCTGTCCTGAGATCAGCAGAGGCACGGTCATGATGCGCGAGAGACTGATCACATCCGCTCAGTTGCGCGCCGGACGGGCGCTCCTCGGATTGTCCCAAGCCGAGCTTGCAGGATGCACGTGCCTGTCCATTCCGACCATCCAACGGGCTGAAGGGGATGGCGATCTTCGCGCCTCCGAGGCTGCCGTGGCGGCCATCCGGGTTGCGCTCGAGGATCAAGGTGTGCTCTTCCTCGAGGCTGATGGCGGAGAAGGACCCGGCGTTCGGCTGCGGTATGCGGGTCCTCCCGATGAGGGCCTCAGACCGGATCAGCTGACGAGCGACAACGACGTCTGATACCACAGCTCAAACAGCCGCGGCCCACAAGTGCATCAGCCTCTGTCAGAAGATGTTGGGGCATGCCAATTTAGCCTTCACGGTGCTTCGGAGCTCTCGATGGCCTACCATGTCCGGTGGCAACTCGTCGGCCGATCCGGGCTGCCGCTCGACAACGGCTGCATCGGCGAGGGCATTTGCGCGTACCGTGATGCGGTGGCTGCAGTGGTTGAGTTCCTGCGGCCGTACCCAGAGGTGAGCCGCTGCCCGACAGAAAGCTACTGGCTGGCGCGCCGGTCGTGCGAGGCTGATCTTGCGGTCTGGATCTGGATCGAGCGGCATGAGGACGAAGGAGCGACCAGGCCAAGTAATGCGTGGATGCCCCCCAAGTGAGGAAGCGGACCAGGTTTCGACATTTGTGACGGACTGACGTGGCAAGTTCACATCACCCAGCGCTGTCGCTCCTCGCTGGATCCACAGGTCTGACGCTTGTTGAGTTCGGTTTTCTTTTGCCCCGGACCTAATTTCTGTCCGCTTCCCTGTTGAGTACTGGCACCAGCTGAACAGCTGCAAGAGGGCTCGCGACGCATGAAGCTGTACCACCGCAATATCACTGCGGATGGAGAGTCATCCGCGATCTTTGCTATTGTCGAGGACGTGGATAGTCTGCCCCATACCCTGGAGTACCAGGACCATGGCGAGGCGGACGAGGAGAGCCTTCTGCCTTACTTCGATGGAGAGAAGAAGCCGCAAGTGGTCAGGAGCCTTGAGGAGGCTCCAGAGGATTATCTGGACTTTGTCTGCCCGGGTGACAATCCGGGGGATACACCGTGGCTGAGTTCTTTGATACGCATGAAAAGTCGCCGATTGCTGCGGGACGCCTGGCGAGGAAGACGGTAGAGACGCACCGGAAACTCCGCATTAGGTCCTCCTAAATCGGCGTCGGCCGGTGTCTGCGAGGATTGCCCGTGCCGCATTGTGACCTGGGGCACCGGTGACGCCACCGCCTGGATGGGTGCCGGAGCCGCACATGTACAGTCCCGCCAACGGCGCCCGGTAGTCCGCATGACCCAGCATCGGCCGGGCGCTGAAGAGCTGATCGAGCGTCAGAGCGCCGTGGAAGATGTCGCCACCGATGAGCCCAAACGTCCGCTCGAGATCGAGCGGACTCATGATCTGGCGCCCCAGCACGCTCTGTTGGAAGCCGGGAGCATAGCGATCCACTGTCGCAATCATTAGGTCGGCCACTTCCTCGCGGTGATCGTCCCAGGAGCGGCCATCAGAGAGGGCCGGCTGTACATGCTGGCAGAACAGGCTCGCCACATGAGCTCCTTTTGGCGCTAGGCTGTCGTCGAGGGTGGACGGAATCAGCATTTCGACTATCGGCTCGCGGCTCCAGCCCTCGCGTTTGGCATCGTCATAAGCCCGGTCCATGTAGGCGAGTGACGGCGCAATGATGATGCCGGCGGTGTGATGGTCGGCGGGTTCGCGGCCCGGCAGCGCGGTAAAGCTCGGCAGCTCCGACAGACCGACGTTCATGCGGAAGGTGCCTGAGCCTGATTTCCAGCGCCGGATGCGGGCGAGAAACTCCTGCGGCAGTGCCTCTTCCGGCACCAGCTGGTCGAAGAGAAGCTTCGGATGAACGTTGCTGGCCACAGCTCGCGCTCGAATGGACCGGCCGTCCTTGAGCACGATGCCCGCCGCCCTGCCCTTCTCGACGATCACCTCCCGGACAGGGGCGCCGACCTCGATCTCCACCCCACGCTCGCGGGCGGCTTTCGCCATAGCCTGCGTGATGGCTCCCATGCCACCGATGGCATGGCCCCAAGCGCCCTTCTTGCCGCTCACCTCGCCGAAGACGTGGTGCAGCAGGACATAGGCCGTGTTGGGGGTGTAGGGACTGGCGAAGGTGCCAACGATGGAGTCGAAGCCGAAGGCGGCCTTGACGCAGTCGGTCTCGAACCAGCCATCGAGGTAATCACCAGCCGACTTGGTGAAGAGGTCGAGCAGGGCCCGCCGCTGGGTCATAGACAGCCGGCGCAGGCGGTTGCCCATGCTCAGGCCTCTCCAGCCCTCGGTCAGCACAGCGCTCCAGCCCCCGTCGACGAGATTGGGCGGCTGCTGCAGCGCCAGATCGCGCAACACATCCGCAATGGCCTCGATCTCAGCCGAGTAGGCCTCGTAGTGCTTGGCATCGCGCTGGCTGAAGCGGGCAATCTCAGAGTGTGTCACTCCCTCACCTGTCTTGAGATACTGCCCGTCCGACAACGGGAAGAAGTTGGCCAGGCGGCGCTCGACAATCTGCAAGCCATGGCGATGCAGGTCGAGGTCGCGGATGATCTTGGGGTTAAGCAGGCTGACGGTGTAGGACGCGACCGAGTTGCGAAAGCCGGGGTAAAACTCCTCCGTCACGGCCGCGCCTCCGACGACGGAGCGCTGTTCGACCACCTTCACCTTCAGACTGGCGGCGGCGAGATAGCAGGCACAGACGAGGCCGTTATGTCCTGCCCCGATGATCACCACATCATAGCTGTCCGCCACAAGCGTCCTCCTGCCGATCCGCCCCCGGATCAAGATATCGGCATCGCGAGGATCCGCTACCCCGCGGACTTATGCAGCCTCTGCGGGCGCCTTGCGCAGGTCGGCCAGAAATGCGGCTCGCCTGCTCGCACGGGGCGGAATGAACAGCTTCGCGCCCATGCTCAGCAGAGTTGCTCATGCGAGCACTGTCGTGGCTCAGGTACTCGCGCCGGTGCGTTCCTCGGCGATGTCCCGGCTTCTGTGAGACTTCAAATGACGCACCCGCTTGTTCACCACCATACCCAGACGTGCAAGAGCCTCCTGAATCTCAGGACGGTGAGACACATCTCGGGCCGAGAACTCATGCCGACACAAGCGGCAGCTCAGATCGGCTCCAAATTGAAGTTTCCGCAGCCGGACCTTGAATTGTTGGTGGCAGCGAGGACAGACCAGATCAATCCGTGTGCTCCCGTGATCTTCGAACAAGCTGCCCTCTCCAATTAAGGCTCGACCAAGGGTCCTGAAGCATGGCAGTAAGGCGAGAGCGAGGCGCCGAGTTGGGCCAGCATGAGGTCGACGGCCTTGGGCGTGACCTGCAACAGCTTGGCCGCGAGCGGCGCCGTGACCAGCGGGCGCGAGGGAACAGGTCTCCCAAGTGCGGCAGCTTGGAATTGCTCCGGATCTTTGCTGTGACCCGGCTCATAAGCTCGCGGGCGATCGCCAGTGCCTCCTCGATCACCTGGCAAAAGCCATCGAGTTTCTCCTTCGCCCCTTCCCTGCCCTGAGGCCGGAATTTTGACTGCTTGAATCCAGCCGCCAGCGACAGCAAATGGTTCGTCAAACCTCGCGCTCGCAGAATGAACGCGGCCATGACCCGTCCCAGCCACGGCAGGCGGGTATAGGGCTTCAGATCGAGCCAAGCATTCCAGGCCGCCGACGCCAGTGGTTGGTGCGCTTGACTACGTCGAGCCACAGGCTCGGCAAAGTGCGCCTTCCACGGATCGGCATCGTTCGCATGCGGCGGATAGGCCTCGTCATCACCAGGATCGGGCTGCTTCACCTTGGACGGCCGCGGCATCTCTCCCGCCACACCCCCGATCCCCCTTAGGGCCGACAATCCATCGATCAACAGTGGCCATGGGGCGAAACAAGCGGGCAGGGCCAGCATGAGGATGGATGGAACACTCAGTCATGGCTCGGTTTAAGGCTTCCGCCATCTCAACATGGTGACATATTCGGCAATAGGGCGGTCCTCACGTGCAACATACCTGCCCCACACAACCTCATGCTCTCGCGGCCATAGTGTGGTTGGGCAAAGAAAAGGCTCCGTAAGGGAGCCTGAGTTTCAGGGAGGACCAATGAACTTCCCAGCCCATCGTCAGTGTCATCCCAGCACTTAGGTGGGTCAATTCACCAAGTCTTTCAGACTGTTAAGAGACAACTATCCTGTACCCCAAGGTGCGGGAAAGCACGGCCGACCTGGCCGCTCAGTGCCATCCTGTCTGGGTCGTGAGCGCCTCATCCCTGACTGGCGTGATGGACAATGACCATGAGAGGCAGAAAGCTTTCCAACGAGGCTCTACCTAATCGGCCAGACATTGACCTTGAGCCCTGTCCACCTGTTGCCGAGTATCTGGCTGCAACCGTGGTGGTCATGAATGTCTGTGCGACCGTGCTGTCGCTCCTGGCCTGATCCGCATCCTGACAGGCGCCTTGCTCCAACGTGCCTGCTCTGGAGGTGGCAATGGAACACCTGAAGTCGACGTGTGCTGCTATCGTCTTCATGGGCATGGCCTCTGGCGCGCTGGCCCAGAGCCACCCTTTGACTTTGCGGATGGTCTGTGGCCAGGCACGAGAATTGGTTGCCGCCCAAGGGGCTATCGTCCTCAATACTGGCCCCGCAACCTACGACCGTTACGTAGGAGGAAATGGTCAATGTGCGTTGGGTGAGACCTTAGAGCCTGTTTGGGTTCCAACAGCCGATACCCCTCGGTGCCCCATTGGCTATCGTTGTCGGCAACGGGCAAGGCCTTCGAGAGGTTAAGGGCTTGAGAGCTGCGTGCCGCCTATTCCACGACCACCTTGTTAAGACATTGCTCCGCCATAACTCATACCGACCGTGCGGCTTCCTCATCTCCAATTATATCCTGAGTGTCTTGGGTGACTTCATGTATTGCCGTCGTGCTGAGATCACCCAAGGTGCGGAGGTGTGAGGCATTTCACAGCCTCCATGGTCAGATTGCGGCACCTTGTGCCCTGTCTGATCCATGGAGATGTTTATGAACCATATGAAACTGGTGTGTGCAGCCATCGGCCTCATCAGCATCAGCTCTGGCGCATTGGCGCAAGGCCGTTCGCTGACCACTGCGATGTCTTGTAGTCAGGCACAGAGCCTTGTCGCTTCCCAAGGAACGGTTGTTCTTAACACCAGTGCCACAAGCTACGACCGATATGTGGCCTCGGGTGCATATTGTGAGATGGGTGAAGTGCCGGGGCCTGGGTGGGCTCCGACAAGGGATGTTCGCCAGTGTTTGGTTGGCTCTCGCTGCGTGGGCGTCGCTCGTGGTAGGTGAGCGGACCTAGGCAATACCTCACCATACGAGGTCCCAAGACACCAATGACATCCTGGATGTCTTGGGGGCCTCTCTAGGTGTCGCAGACTGTTGGTGGGGGTGTGACGCACTTTACAGAACTCTGGGCCAGCGTACGCCATCTTGCAGCCCTCTTAAACATAAGGAGGATGTCATGAGGGCACCTGACCACCACCTTCAGAACGAGCACGGGCTTGAGGCACCGCGCTTTTCTTTGCCCATCGCTTTCCTTCTGGTCATGGGGTCCATCAACGTTGCCGCCACTGTTTTCTCGCTGCTTGCAGCTTGAGGATGATGGATTGTTCTAAAAAAGGGGTGAGTACGCGGTGCTTCATGACCGCAGGGCCTGATGTTTTACGCTGGAAGCTGGTCCCTCTCACGTTATCGCGGTTGGCTGACGCAAGACGACGCCACGGGTTTGCCAGTTTCAGCGGTTCATGTCCGCTTTGGCTTCACATCATCGCATCGTCACCAGTGTCAGCTGGAATGCCCCAAGGGGCAAAGAATCTGAAGTTTATGCTACCGGCTGGGCTGCCGTCACTCTGAAGGAAGACTCGTATGTCTGGCCCCGTGCCATCATGGCCCATGCGATCCGGGCCATCTTATTGGCCAAGGCAACGACGACCTTGAAGGGCTTCTTGGTCAATAGGCTCCGGGCCCAGTCAACCATGGCTGTTCTGGTCTTGCCGGACTTCATGCTGTAGAGCACCGCGTGCGCGCGCACGACCAGCAGCTTATCCAGATGCCGATTGCACCTGCCCCACAGCCTCAGATGGCCTGCACCAGCAGATCGATGCTGGCTTTGGCATCGCCGTAGAACATGCGGGTGTTGTGCTTGTAGAACAGCGGGTTCTCGATGCCGGAATAGCCGGTGCCCTGGCCGCGCTTCGACACGAACACCTGCTTGGCCTTCCACACCTCCAGCACCGGCATGCCGGCGATCGGGCTGTTCGGATCCTCCTGCGCGGCCGGGTTGACGATGTCGTTCGAGCCAATGACGATCACCACATCCGTCTCTGAGAAGTCCGCGTTGATCTCGTCCATCTCGAGCACGATGTCGTAGGGCACCTTGGCCTCGGCCAGGAGCACGTTCATGTGCCCCGGCAGGCGCCCGGCGACGGGGTGGATGGCAAAGCGCACGTCCTTGCCCTTGGCGCGCAGGCGGCGGGTCAGCTCCGACACCGATTGCTGCGCCTGGGCCACCGCCATGCCGTAGCCCGGCACGATCACGACGCTGTCGGCCTCCTCCAGGGCGGTCGCCACCCCATCGGCAGCGATGGCGATCTGCTCGCCGGCAATCGCCATGACGGGTCCCGTCGTAGCCCCGAAGCCGCCGAGGATCACGCTGATGAAGGAGCGGTTCATCGCCGTGCACATGATGTAGCTCAGGATCGCACCGGACGAGCCGACGAGCGCCCCGGTGACGATCAAGAGGTCGTTGCCGAGCGTGAAGCCGATCGCCGCGGCGGCCCAGCCCGAGTAGGAGTTGAGCATCGACACCACCACCGGCATGTCGGCGCCGCCAATGCCTAAGATCAGGTGGTAGCCGATGAAGAACGCCAGCAGGGTCATCGCCACCAGCGCCCAGATGCCGGCACCATTGACGTACAGCACCAGCAGGACGAGCGAAGCCAGGGCAGCCGCGGCATTGAGCCCATGGCCGCCCGGCAGCTTTTTGGCCTTGCCGTCGACCTTGCCGGCGAGCTTGCCGAACGCGATCACCGAGCCGGTGAACGTCACCGCGCCGATGAACACGCCGAGAAAGACCTCGACCTTCAGGATCGCGATCTCCACGCCGCTCTTGTGCGCCAGCACCCCGGCAAAGCCAGTCAGCGCCTGGCGCGCGGCCTCGTCGAGCGCCAGCACGCGGGTGAGCTCGAGATCGGCGTTGACGCCGATGAACACAGCGGCGAGACCGACGAAGGAGTGTAGCGCCGCCACCAGCTGCGGCATCGCGGTCATCGCGACCTTCTTGGCCACAACCCAGCCGAGGGCCGAGCCGATCACCAGCATGGCGGCAATGACGGCATAGTTGCCGACGCCGGGGCCGAACACGGTCGCGCCGACGGCGAGCGCCATGCCGGCGATGCCGTACCAGACGGCGCGCTTGGCGCTCTCCTGGCCCGACAGGCCGCCGAGCGCCAGGATGAACAGGATGGCGGCCGCCACAGAGGCGGCGGAGACAAGTCCAAAGCTCATCGGAGGATCCTCTAAGACTTCTGGAACATGGCCAGCATCCGGCGCGTGACCAGGAAGCCGCCGACGATGTTGATGGTGGCGATCAGGAAGGAGAGCGCGGCGAGGGCCACCACCAGCCAGTGGCTCGAGCCGACCTGCAGCAGGGCGCCGAGCACCACGATGCCCGAGATGGCATTGGTCACCGCCATCAGCGGCGTGTGCAGCGCGTGGCTGACGCTCCAGATCACCTGGAAGCCGACGAAGCACGCCAGCGCAAAGACGATGAAGTGGGCCATGAAGCTGGCCGGCGCATAGGCGCCCACCAGCGCGATCAGCAGGCCACCCAGGATGAGGAGCCCGACCTGGTTTTTTGTCTGGCTCCGGAAGGCGGCCGCTTCTTTAGCCCGCTTCTCCTCCGGGGTCAGCTCCCTCACCTTCTCGCTCAGTTTGGCGGCCGCGATCGCCGGCACCTTGGGCGGCGGCGGCGGGTAGGTGATGGCGCCCTGGTGCGTGACCGTGGCGCCGCGGATCACGTCATCGTCCATGTTGTGGACGATGACGCCGTCCTTGTTCGGGGTCAGGTCGGTGAGGAAGTGGCGGATGTTGTTGGCGTACAGCGTCGAGGCCTGGGCGGCCATGCGGCTCGGGAAGTCGGTGGTGCCGATGATCGTAACGCCATTCTCGGTGACGATCGTCTCGTCCGGCACGGTCAGGTCGCAGTTGCCGCCGCGCTCGGCCGCGAGATCGACGATGACCGAGCCCGGCTTCATCACGGCCACCATGTCGGCCGTCCACAGCTTCGGCGCCGGCCGTCCCGGGATCAGGGCCGTGGTGATGACGATGTCGATCTCGGGCGCGAGCGCGCGGAATTTTTCCAGCTGCTTGTCGCGGAACTCGGGGCTCGACGGCGCGGCATAGCCGCCGGTGGCGGCGCCGTCCTGCGTCTGCTCGAAGTCGAGGAAGACGAACTCGGCCCCCATCGACTCGATCTGCTCGGCCACCTCGGGCCGCACGTCGAAGGCATAGGTGACGGCGCCGAGCGCGGTCGCCGTGCCGATGGCCGCGAGCCCCGCCACGCCGGCGCCCACCACCAGCACCTTGGCGGGCGGCACCTTGCCGGCGGCGGTGACCTGGCCGGTGAAGAAGCGGCCGAAGGCGTTGCCGGCCGCGATCACGGCACGGTAGCCGGCGATGTTGGCCATGGACGAGAGCGCGTCCATCTTCTGGGCCCGCGAGATGCGCGGCACCATGTCCATGGCGATGACCGTGGCACCCTGGGCTCTGGCCTGCTCCAGAAGGCTGGCGTTCTGCGCCGGCCAGACGAACGCGATCAGCGTCTGGCCCTGGCGCAGGCGGCCCACCTCGGCCTCCGTCGGCGGGCGCACCTTCGTGATCACGTCGGTCGCGGCAGAGAGGGCTGCCGCATCCGGCACGACGCTCACCCCGGCAGCCGTGTAGGCGGCATCCGCGAAGCCCGCCTTCTCCCCTGCCCCGGCCTCGACAAAGCACGCATGCCCGAGTTTCTGCAGCTGGAGAGCAGACTCGGGCGTCATTGCCACCCGCGCCTCGCCCGGGAAGACTTCCCTCAGAGTTCCGATCCTCATGGTCACTGTCCTGCTCTGGCGCTGTATCAGGTGAAGCTCAACTGGATCTTCATCGACCGGCTGCGATCGCCGGCCGCCTCGAAGGCCGCCACCGCATCGGCGATCGGAAAGATCCCGCTCATCAACGGCTTCAAATCGACGCGCCGCGCGTTGATGAGGTCGACCGCGAGCGCGAACTCGTCGTGGAAGCGGAACGTCCCCTTCATCTCGATCTCTTTCGCCACCACCAGGTTCTGCGGGATCGACACGTCGCCGCCGAGCCCGAGCTGCACCAGCACCGCGCGCGGCTTCAGCACCTCCAGGCCGGAGCGCACGGCGCTCCCATTGCCCGAGGCCTCGAACTGGACGTCGAAGGTGCCCTTGTTGGCGGCATAGGCCGACAGTGCTTCCGGATCGGTCGCCACATTGATCGTCCGGTCGGCGCCGACAGCCCGCGCCTTCTCGAGCACCGCATCCATGACATCGGTGGCGACGATCTCCCGCGCCCCATGCGCCCGCGCGACGATGATGGCGAGCGCTCCGATCGGGCCGCAGCCGGTGACCAGAACCCGCTTGCCCAGGAGCGAGCCGGCCCGGTTGACCGCATGCAGCGTCACCGCCAGCGGTTCGGCCAACGCCGCCTCGTTGATCGAGACCCCCTCGGCCACCTTGTGGCATTGCCAGTGCTCGGCCACCAGACGCTGCCGGAAGGCGCCCTGGATGTGCGGCATCGGCATGGCGCTGCCATAGAAGCGCATGTTCAGGCACTGGTTCTGCTGGCCCTTGAGGCAATACTCGCAGTGCTGGCAGGGCCGGCTCGGCGAGACCGCGACCCGGTCTCCGATGGCAAGACCCGAGACGCCCTCACCGAGGGAGCGGATCGTGCCGGCCACCTCGTGTCCCAGGATCATCGGCTCGCGCACGCGCACCGTGCCGAAGCCGCCATGGTTGTAGTAGTGCAGGTCGGAGCCGCAGATGCCGCCGGCCTCGATGGCGATCTCGACCTGCCCCGGCCCGGGCGCCTCCGGCGCGCGCTCCTCGATGCGCAGGTCCTTGGCGGCATGAATGACGACGGCTTTCATGGGGCAATCCTTCAGATGACGGGCGTGAGCAGCGGCTGACGGGCAAAATGCGCCGCGAGGTTGTCGCGCACGAGCTGGCCCATGGCCTGGCGTGTTTCCACGGTGCCCGAGGCGTGATGCGGCTGCAGGACGACGTTCTCCAGCGTCAGGAAGCGCTCGTCGATGGCCGGCTCGTTCCAGAACACATCGAGGCCGGCGCCCTTGATGACGTTGCGCTCGAGCGCATCGAGCAGGGCGGCCTCATCGACGGTCGAGCCGCGTGAGACGTTGATCAGGATGCCATCGCGCCCCAACGCCTGCAGGATATCGGCGGTGATGATCTTTTGCGTGCTGGCACCGCCCGCCAGGGTGACGATCAGGAACTCGGACTGCTCGGCCAGGACAACCAAATCAGGCACGAAGGTATACGGCAGGTCGGATCGCTGGGCGACGTCGCAATAGGCGATCGGACAATCGAACGCGGTCAGGCGCTTGGCGACCTCGACGCCGATGCGGCCCATGCCGACGATGCCCACATTCTTGCCGTGGACGCGGGTGACGAGATGCATGTTGGCGTTGCGCCAGCGTCCGTCCCGGACATAAGCGTCGGCCTGCGGGATCTGGCGGGCCACCGCCAGCAGCAGCCCGACGCCGATATCGGCCACGTCGGCGGTCAGGACGTTGGGCGTGTTGGTGACGCGGATGCCGTTCGCCCTGGCGTGCGACAGGTCGATGGCATCGGTGCCGACGCCATAGCAGGCGACGATCTCGAGCCGCGGCAGTGCCGTCATGAGTTCGGCCGAGGCGCCGATCTCGCCGCGGGTGGCGATGGCCCTGACGTTGGCGCCGACATCCTTGAGAAAGGCCGCCCGGTCGGCCGCCTCCCAGAGCCTGTGCACCGTGTAGGTGTTCTCGAGGCCGTCCAGGTCCCAGGCCGGATACGGCCCCATCAGCAGGATCTCGGGCTTGGTCATGGTGAGCGTTCTCCCAGGTCGGCTTTTTGGCGGGCTGCGGCGTGCTTCAGGCGCAGCCGCGATCGTTGATCGGACGGGGATCTGGGCCCGTCATGACGGTAAGCATGGAGCGGGTCGTCGCGTCACAGGCAGGTGGTGATGCCGCCATCGACGTAGAGCGTGTGCCCGTTGACGAACGAGGCGGCATCGCTGGCGAGGAACACCGCTGCACCGATCAGTTCGTCCACGTTGCCCCAGCGGGCCGCCGGCGTGCGCTGCTCGAGCCAGCGCGAGAACTCCGGGTTGTCGACGAGGGCCCGGTTGAGCGGCGTCTTGAAGTAGCCCGGCGCGATGGCGTTGACCTGCAGGCCGTGCCTGGCCCAGTCCGCGCACATGCCGCGGGTCAGGTTCTTCACCGCCCCCTTGGTCGCCGTATACGGCGCGATCCCGGGCCGGGCGAGCTCGCTCTGCACCGAGGCGATGTTGATGATCTTGCCGCGCCCGCGGGCGATCATGGGCCGGGCGACCGCCTGGCCGACATAGAACACGCTGGAGATGTTGGTGGCGAGCAGCTGCTCCCAGCGCTCGACGGGAAAGTCCTCGAGCGGGGTGCGGAACTGCATGCCGGCGTTGTTGATCAGGATGTCGATCGGGCCCTCGTCTTCGATGGCCGCGATCCCGTCCCGGACCGCTTCTGCCGAGGTCACGTCGAAGATCGCCGTCGAGACCGTGTGGCCCGCCGCCGCCAGGTCGGCGGCCGCGGCCTCGATCTTGCCCGGGTCGCGGCCGTTGAGAACCACCGCCGCGCCGTGCTCCGCCAAGCCCCTGGCCAACGCAAAGCCAATGCCCTGCGACGAGCCCGTCACAACCGCACGCCGCCCGGAAAGAGAAAACAACGAAGACACCATGAAAACCTTCTCAATCATCAAGCGCGATGGAATGTCAGATGTAGTTTGTCGTTTATCCCAGCCATTTCCTCATGGCCGGATGGCTTGCAAAGTTAGGCTCAGAAAACCGGTTCGACAAAGACAACTACAATCTGTAGCCATAGCTTTTCCTTATGGCACTGTGATCGCATGAGTCGGAGGCGGAGTATGCGCCTTCGCTCAAGGGGCGAATGGGGACTCAAGGGCGAAGCGGCATCGCAAAAGCAAACGCCGGCTCGCTTGACGCAAGCCGGCGGGAAGGTTCGCCAAGAGCGAACGGACGTACCAGATTTTAGGGAATTGGCTCGAACTTCAGCTCGGTCAGGGGTGTGACCTTGTCGGTCCGCGTCATCTTGAACTCAGTGTTTGGCCCGAGCCATTTGTCCCAGGCCGCATTGATTTCACCGGCCTCATCCATTGCTCTGAGGGTTTCGTTGACCTTTGCCAGCAGGGCAGGCTCGTCCTTCTTCATGCCGATGCCCGTTGGCTGCAAGACCATGGGTTCCTGGATCATCTTCAGCTCAACGCCGCGCGTCTTCGACTCGTTGACGAGCTTCGTGATCGTCATGGTATTTGCGACCATGCCGAGCGCCTTGTTCTGTTGAACCGCCATGAACGCTGAGCCCGTGTCCTGGAACGTCAGCGGCTCGGATCCGTTCATCTTGATGGCGAGCTCAGAGGTTGATCCCTTCGTTGAAGCAAGTCGCTTACCCTTGAAGTCGGCCTTCGACGTTGCCGGATCGCTCGCCTTCACGGCCAGCATTTCCTTGGCCATATAGTAAGGATCACTATACTGGATCTGTTCAGCGCGGCTTAGGGTGTAAGCGAGGTTCGCAATCGTCAGATCGACGCGACCGAGCTTCACCTCCGGCACGCGTGCCTCGACGGACAGCGGCGTAAGCTTTGCCTCGACGCCCCATCGCTTGGCGATCCCCTTGCACAGATCGACATCGAAGCCTACCAGCTCGCGCGTCTTCGGATCCGGAGCCGAGAACGGCGGCACGTCCGCATAGGTGCCGCAGCGAAGCTCCTTGCGAACCATGATGTCGGCAAGCTGATCGGCGCTCGCGGGGGCAATCGCCGCGATGCCGAGCGCAGTGACAGCGAGGCTGAGTTTAAGCAATTTCAGTGACATGTCCTTCTCCTCTGGTTTTATTTTTGGCTGGTCGATCAGTGGCGCAGATCCGATAGGAAGCGCTGCGCCCGAGGGTGCTGAGGCCGCGAGAAAAAGCTCTCGGGATCGGCCTCCTCAAGAATGCGGCCTCCGTCCATGAACCAGACGCGATCCGCAACTTCACGTGCGAACCCCATCTCGTGAGTGACGCACATCATTGTCATGCCATCCGCCGCCAGGGCCTTCATCACGGCGAGCACCTCGCCCACCATCTCGGGATCGAGGGCGCTGGTGGGCTCATCGAACAGCATCGCCGGCGGCTCCATGGCGAGCGCCCGGGCAATGGCGACACGCTGCTGTTGGCCACCGGACAGCTGGCCCGGATAGGAGCCGGCCTTTGCGGCGAGGCCCACGCGATCAAGAAGCTGCATTGCCTTCTCGCGGGCAACCTCCCGCTTGACGCCGTTCACCGTGACGGGCGACAGAGTGACGTTGTCGAGCGCCGAGAGATGCGGAAAGAGGTTGAAGCTCTGAAACACAAATCCGATGCGGCTTCGAAGATGGTTGAGCTCCTTGCTGCGCATCTTGGCATGCACATCCTGGCCGTCGAAGATAATTGAACCGGACTGGATCTCTTCGAGCCGGTTGACGGTTCTGATCAACGTCGACTTTCCCGAGCCTGACGGCCCGCAGACCACCACGACCTCGCTCCGCGCTACCTCAGCGTTGATGTCGTCAAGCGCCTGAAAACTCCCGTAATTCTTGCGGACGTTCGAAAAGCGGATCATTGGTGGGCCTCCCGCGGACGGACGCACAGTGCTCATGGCTCAGCCGTAAGTGTTTGAGGTTGCATTGTGACGGGTACCGGACCGGCACTCGTTCCAGCTCGCTTGCGCGCGATGCGTCGCTCCAGAACGGTCGCGGCGTAGGACAGTGTCCAGCAGACGAGGTAGTATACGATCGCCAGGATGAAGAAGACCTCGAATGGCTTCGTGAGGAGGCGATTGTTGATCTGATTGGCCGCAAAGGTGAGTTCCGGAACGTTGATCACGTATCCCAGAGTCGTTTCCTTGATCGTCGAGACGAACTGGCTGAGGATGCTGGGCAGCATGTTGTAGAGAGCCTGTGGCAGGATGACGTACCACATCGCCCCAAGATAGCTGTGGCCGAGGGCACGCGCCGCATCCATCTGACCGCGGCCAAGGGCGGCAATCCCGGCTCGCACGACCTCGCTCAGAAACGCGGCCTCATAAAGGACCAGGGTCACGAGCATCGTCACGAACCCGGGTATATTCGCGCCGACAAGCAGTGGAACCATGAAGTAGACCCACAGGATCAGCATCAGAAGCGGAACGCCTCGCGCGATATAGACAAGCGCGGTAGACGGCCAGAGCAAGAATGGCGATTGGGACAGCCTGGCGAGTGCAAGCAGCACGCTGAGCGGGAACGCGAGAGCGATGCTGAGCACGGAAAGGATCAGGGTCGCAGCTAGACCTCCAAGCGGCCCATTAGGGTATTGGCCGATCAGCAGAAGAAGCCAGTTATCCTGAATGATGGAGAGGATGTCCCAGAGCATCGGTCAGCGCCCTCCCTTCAAGGCTGCCTGCCGGCCGAGTGCAGCTCCGACCGACATGATCAGCAGAGAGCAGATCAGGTACGCGATGGTTGCAATCAGGTAGGCTTCGAAGGTTCTGAAGCTCTGGCTCTCGATTTCCTTGACGGCGTGAGTGAGCTCGGCAACCCCAATCGCCATCGCAAGGCTGCTGTTCTTGAATAGGGAGACGCTGTGATTGACGAGAGCCGGCAAAGCGTTGCGAAACGCTTGCGGCATGAGCACATAGCGCATCGTGCCGACGAAGCTGTGGCCAAGGGCGCGGGCAGCCTCGGATTGCCCGGCCGGCACGGAACGGATGCCGGAGCGCAGATCCTCGCTGAAATAGGCCGCCTGACACAGCCCAAGTGCAACGATAGCAAAAATGGCTTCCGCACCATGGTCGGAGAGCCAGTATTGCAGCGCTTCGGGCAGGAGACTCGATATTCCGAAATACCACAGCATGAGCTGCACCAGTGTCGGAACATTGCGGTGGTAAGAGACGTAGGCTGCAACGGCGCGATCAGCGAGGCGGCTCGGGGTCAGCCGAATGATCAGAAGCAGCATTGCGAGGCTCATGGCGAGGAGCCATGACCCGGCTGCGATCACAAAGGTCATCTCCATCCCATGGAGGAGCATGAGCCCGAAGTTCGGGTTCGTTAAAATCGTGATAAGATCGAACCCGGTCATTGCAGCTTAACCCGTCTTGGACGGTTGGCCATCTCTGGCGGCCGGACGAGCGGTTTGGAGACCACCGAGGACTTGAAGGGTCGGAGTGATCTCCATGTGACCCACATTCATGGACACGGGCGCCGCAACGGCGAACGCGATGGCCTCGGCAATGTCAGCCGCCTCCGGCAGTTCAAAGCCTTCGATGAAGCGCTCCCGGATCTCGGGCGTGTCGCCATGGACGTGCGCAAAGATATCGGTTGCGACGCGTCCGGGACAGATCTCCGTAACACGGACCCGGTGCCCGAAGGCGTCAATCCGCAGCTGGCTGGAAAGCATGCTGATCGCGGCTTTGGTCGCATGATAGGTCGAGTTTCCGCCGAAGTTATAGGCACCGGCGATCGACGAGATGTTGATGACGTGACCGCGATCTCGCGCCACCATGCCGGGAACGATGAGCCGGCAGAGATGGAGCACGGCCCGCGTGTTCACGTCGACGAGCAGGTCGATGTCCTCGGGATCAGCCTCGAGGAATTTCTTGGGGCGATCGACGCCCGCATTGTTGACCAGGATGTCGAACTGGACCGTCTCCGCGAGGCGGGCGAGCTTTTCGCGATCGGTCACATCGATGACGTGAGTGATGCATCCGGTCCTTTCGGCAAGGCGCTCCAGCGGCTCTCGACTGCGGGCGATCGCATGGACCTCCAAGCCTTCGCGGCGGAACCGCTCGACCACGGCGGCGCCAATTCCCGAAGAAGCGCCGGTCACGAGAGCTGTCTTGTAATCAGAGAAGGGCATGAGTGTCCTCGCTGTTGAAATAACTTAGGAGAAGTTAGCCGGCCGACGCCAAGACCGTTTGTGTTTGTGGCGATAAGCTGTTCTTATCTTGCCGTGCCGAAGCCGGACTATGCCAGATGGGAGACGGGCACGACCTTCCCACCCGCCTGCTCGATTTCCATGCGGATCTTGCGAGCCAGCGACAAGGCGCCCGGGGTGTCCCCATGCAGCAGAACGCTGTGAGGACGCATCGGCAGATCCTCGCCTTCGTACGTTGTAACGGTCCCCTGCCGGAGAATCTGTCGCACCCGCTCCAGAACCTTGGCCTCATTGTGAATGACGGAGTTCGGCAGCCGGCGCGGCACGAGAAGACCTGACCTGTCGTAGGCACGGTCCGCGAGAAAGGTGGTCGCGACACGCAGGCCGCAGGAGGTCGCCGCATCCTCAATAGCCTGGCTCGTTGAGGAAACGATGATCAGCTCAGGATTGAAGCGTGCGACCGCGGCAACGAGGGGCGCGGCAACAGCGGAATCCGCGGCAGCCATGTTCCCGAGCGCCCCATGGAAGCTCATGTGGGTCATTCTGTGCCCCACAGCGCGCGCGATGCCCTCAAGTGCTCCGAGCTGATAGATCACCATCGCAGCCAATTCGTCCGAGTCGATCTGCATCGGCCGTCGTCCGAACCCCTGCTTGTCGGGAAAGCCGACATGCGCACCGACATCGACGCCGCGTTGCAGAGCTGCCTTGACGGTTTTCTCCATAATAAGAGGATCGCCCGCGTGAAAGCCGCAGGCAAGGTTCGCAGACGACAGCACATCCAGCAGGGCATCGTCGTCACCGATACGCCACTGGCCGTAACCCTCGGCAAGGTCTGCATTGAGATCGATTTGCATCGGTTGGCTCCCCTAAGGCTTCAATGCGACGAGCGGATCGCCATAGCCGACGAGCGAGCAGTCCGGCGCAACGATCGAGGCCACAATCCCATCGCGCGGGGAGACGACAGGTAGGAGAATGGGTCCGACCTGCAGAAGCCCCAGCAGCTGACCGGTCGCGACTGGCTCGTTCGGCTCCACCAGCGCGGTCTCTTGGACAGGGTGAGCATGCAGGAAAAGCCCCACACCCGGCGAGCCGATGACATCAGATTGGCCTTTTGCCGGAACGGCTGCATCCCGTACGGAGCCCGCCGACACAACGCGCTTGCTTCGAGCCTTAACACTGCGCCTCAGGCAGATGCGATAATCCGGCCCTATGAGCTCGTATGTCGCGATCCCCGCTTCGGAAATCCAGGCTGCAATTTGTGGGATGTCTGAGATCTTCATGAGCTCACGCTCCGGGCTCCCGCAAGATCAAGACACCGCGCCACATCGGACAGCCATTGCGAGATTTCGTCGAGGGCGTGCAGCGCCCCATCCCAGTCTGTCTCGATGAAGCGGATGGAACTGCCGATCGGGGCTTGCCCGAGCCGCCAGAGATCCGCCTCGATGACGGTTCCGATCTTCGGATATCCGCCGGAGGGCTGAGCGTCGCACATCTGCACGATCGGCTGGCCGCCGTGCGGCACCTGAATGACCCCGGGAACGATGCCATGCGAGCGCAGCTCCATGGGAGCAATGGGCTCAAGAACAGGGCCGGACAGGCGATATCCGTAGCGGTCGCTCTGAGGCGTCACCTTCCACGGCTTCAGCCACAGATCGCTCTGGGACTCGGGCTTGAAGCAGTGGTATTCAGCGGCCGGCAGAACCCGGACCGCCGGCAGGCCATCCAGCATCAGCGGCAACGCGAATGCCGGCGGCACAATGCTGATCCCATCCGACGCGCGGCGCGCGCCGTTGGGCTCGCCGAAAGGCAGTTTGTCTCCCTGCCGCAGCGCCCGTCCCCCAAGACCGCCGATGGATCCGCGCAATTGCGTGGACCGTGATCCTAGGACGATGGGAACATCGATGCCGCCTGCCACGCAGACGTAGGCACGGGATCCCCGCCAACGGGCGGATCTCGTCAGTCCAAGGCGCAGCACCGAGCCGGCTTTCGCTCGGACGCTCGACCAAGGAAGGATGGCCCTCCCATCGATCGTTGCCTCGCACGTTGCACCGGTCAATGCGATCTCTGTTTCACGGTCGAACCGAGCTTCGAAAGGAAAGACCTGGATCTCGATCGCAGCGGTGTCCTCACCGTTGCCGAGCAGAAGATTGCCGCAGGCAAGCGCGAGGCCGTCCATCGCACCGGCTGTGCCGACGCCCCATTTCAAAGCGCCGAAGCGTCCAAGATCTTGTATGGTCGTGAGAGCGCTCCTTGAGAGAATCTCCATCATCGAACCACCTCGACGATGCGGAAGCGAATGCTGTCACCCGGCTGCAGCAGGACAGGTGGATTACGTGTCGCATCGAAGAACGATGTCAATGTCGTGCCGATCGTGTTCCAGCCGCTGGGCCCCGCCGAAGCCGACACGCCGGTCTGCGACCCTCCGATCGATACGGCGCCGCCCGGAAGCTTCAGCACCGGCACTTTTCTGCGCGGTGTTGCGATGCGTGCGTCCATGCCGCCGAGATAGCAATAGCCCGGATGGCTTCCAATCGCATAGACCGGGTAAAGCGGGCTGGCATGGATCTCCGCGATCTCCTCTGGGCACAGGCCGGTATGGGCGACGACATCCGCCATGTGCGGCCCCCCTTCCCCGCCATAGACGACCGGCAATTCGATCGTGCGGCCCTGCAGGATCATCGGCGTCGCTGTGTCCCAGGCGGATTGCAGACGCATCTCGATCGGCGCAAGCGTCCGCGGCGGCGCCAAAAAGCTGACGAGGAGATTGTTGACGCCCGGCACGGCTTCGCTCACCTCCGGCCAGGTCCCCACCTCACGGGCGAGCGACCAAATCCGCCGTTGCGTCGTCAGGCTGGTCTCACCGGGCGCTTCGAAGAGAAGCGCTCTGGTGCCCAGCAAGCTGATCTGAGGCTCCTTGACGATCATGCGGGGGCCCCGGCTTTCAGCATTTGCTCAAGGTAGTGGATATCAAACCCGCCCTTGATGAAGCCGGGCTCGTCCACGATCCTCTTGTGCAAGGCAAGATTCGTGGCAACACCGTCGACCTTCATCTCGGACAGTGCCACCCTCAACCGCGCCAGCGCCTCGTGCCGGGTCTGCCCGTGCACAATGAGCTTGGCGATCATCGAGTCGTAGTAAGGCGGAACGGTCGCTCCTGCGGCGATGTGACTGTCGACCCTGACGCCAGGGCCGCCAGGAACATCGAACCGCGTGACCTGCCCCGGGGAGGGTGCGAAGCTGTCGGGGTCTTCTGCATTGATCCGGCATTCGAAGGCGTGACCATGGCAGCCTATATCGGCTTGGGTCAGGGTGAGGGCTTCGCCCCGCGCAACCCGAATGCCTTCCGCCACGATGTCGATTCCGGTCGTCGCCTCGGTGACGGGGTGCTCGACCTGCACCCGCGTATTCATCTCGATGAAGAAGAATTCCCCTTGCTCAACCAGGAACTCGAAGGTGCCGACGCCCTGGTAGCCGATCCGACGGCAGGCCTCGACGCAGCGCTCGCCAATCCTCGCGACGAGGTCGACAGGCAGACCCGGAGCCGGTGCTTCCTCCAAGACCTTCTGATGGCGACGCTGGAGTGAGCAATCGCGGCTGCCGAGCCAGAGCGCGGTGCCATTGCCATCCGCCAATACCTGGATCTCCACGTGGCGCGGATGTTCGAGGAACTTTTCGGCATAGATCTCCGGATTGCCGAAGGCCCGACGTGCTTCCTCGCGCACGAGCGCGAATGCATCAGCAAGCTCCGAGCGTGCTCTGACGACCCGCATGCCGCGGCCACCCCCGCCGCCTGCCGCCTTGAGGATCAACGGGAAGCCGATCTCACCGGCAACGGCCTGCAAGGCCTCGATATCGTCGGGCAAAGCTCCTTCCGAGCCGGGCACGCACGGCACGTTCGCTTCGCGCATGGCGCGCTTGGCCGCAACCTTGTCCCCCATGGTGCGAATGCATTCTGGGCTTGGGCCGATGAACGTCAGGCCCGATCGCGCGACGCTCTCGGCAAAGGCGGCATTCTCGGACAGGAATCCGTATCCGGGATGAATCGCCTGTGCGCCCGTCGCCTCTGCTGCGAGCAGAATCGCGGCACCATCGAGATAGCTCTTTCCTGCGGGAGCTGGCCCGATGCACACGGCGGTGTCCGCATGCCTGACATGGGGGGCATCTCGATCGGCTTGCGAATAGACGGCGACCGTCCGCAGACCAAGCGTTCGGCAGGCCCGCTGGATCCGAAGGGCAATTTCGCCGCGATTGGCTATGAGGACAGTGTCGAACATGGGCGCTCAGACGATCCGCAAGAGGGGCTGGCCAGCTGCGACCTCGTCGCCGGTCGTGACGAATACGGCCTCGACCACGCCGTCCCGTTCGGCCGTCACGGGATTGAACATCTTCATGGCTTCAACGGTGCAGAGCGTGGTTCCGGTCGTGACGGCCTGACCGACGGCCACGAAGGGGGGCGCATCCGGCGAAGGGCCGAGATAGACGATCCCGGACAAGGGAGCGCTGACATCGTTCTTCGACGATGGGGGTTTGGCGGAGGGCGTCGGCTCGCGACGAGGGGCTTCCGGGCGCATCGGCGCCGCATTGGATCTGGGCTCGGCTCCGCTGGTAGAGGGCACGGCGGTCCCTGTGTCCCGCGTCAGCCGCAGGGTCCAACCATCCTTGCTGATCTCCACCTCAACAAGGTCGGATGCGTTCATCGCATCGATTGCAGCTTTGATCTCGTCAAGCGTCATGGGGATCACCGGTCCGTCACCGTGACGGGCCTATATCCGTGACGCTAGCAGTCGCCCAAAAGGGAGGCCAAGACAGATTGTCTCTGTGCCCATAAGAGCAGCTTATGCTCTCCTCAGGACGCTTTCGTCTTGAGACAACAGCATGTTGCCGGGCAGTTCCCGAACGAGTTCCAGCAAAATCTGCCTGATCGCGGCAGCCGGCTCCGAAAGTGGGAGGTGATCGGATTGGCACAGTGCCAGGGGCACCTCGATGGCCGGATCAATGATCCGCGCATGCCATGCCGATGTGGTCTCCACGACCTGCCTCGCCATCGAGCCGGGCAGGATCGTCACGCCCATTCCTGCGGCGATGACGGATGCCAGCGTGCTCGCCGACTCGATTTCGGCGACGACGCGAGGAACCAGTCCAATGCCTGCGCACGCAGCGTCGACGACCTTGCGGACCACATTGTAGGGCCGAGGCAGGAAGAGGTCCATTTCGCCGATCCGTTCGAGAGGCACGGGGTCCGATGGGGCCGGGATGCTGCCGGGACCCACTAGATAAAGGGCCTCGCGCAGGAGCGGTTGGAACATGAGCCCATGCACCGATTGTCCCCCGCCATACAGCACGGCCAGATCCATTCTGCCGTTCATGACGAGTTCCGAAAGCGTGGTTCCGTAGGTCTCGTTGAGATAGAGCACGACGCCGGGATGACGGTTCCTTGTGGCAATCAGCAGAGGCATGGCAAGGCCAGCGGCGGCGGTGCCGGGCGCGAGGCCCACGGAAACGGCGCCGGAAATACCCTCTCCGGCCGCCCTCATGTCGACGCGCGCCTGATCGCATTGCCGGAGAATGAGCTGAGCGTGGCGATACAGGACCTTGCCGGCCTCCGTCGGCGTCACGCCCCGCGGCGTGCGAACGAGGAGTTGCTGACGGACTTCGGATTCCAGGGTTGCCAATTGCTGGCTCAGCGCCGGCTGAGCCACATGCAGGACATCTGCCGCCTGTGTCAGATTGCCGATGTCGACGATCTTCACGAAATACTGGAGGCGTTTGAGATTCATTATCCGATCACCGCCACCGGACATGAGCCGGGCTCCTCCTACACGCGAGCCATAAGATTTTCCTATGTTGGCAGACCGAACTTGTCTTGGCTAGACTCCGGGCGTCCCGCTAGCTGTCAAGGATCGATCAGAGATCCGTGAGCTGAACAATGACAAATAGCATCAGGAAACACCCGTCGGCTCTGTCGGCCGATCCAGAGCTCATTGCAACCCTGAAACAAATTCCGGTCGCACTCCTCAGCGATCAGCTGCAGCGCAACCGTGGCAGCACCGGGCTTCAGCCCTATCATCACCCTGCCCCGCTGGCCGGCACGGCGGTGACGGTGCGCACGCGCGCCGGAGATAACTTGGCCATTCTGCGGGCATTCGATATCTGCAGGCCCGGCGATGTGCTCGTGGTCGACGCCGATGGCGACATCGCCAATGCGCTCGTCGGCGGAATCATGACATTCTATGCCGCAAGCGTGGGCTTGGCCGGGATGGTCCTCGATGGTGCCATCCGCGACGTCGCCGAGATCCGCGAGCGTCCTTTCCCCGTCTACGCCAGAGGCGTCAATCACCGAGGCCCGTACAAGGACGGTCCCGGGGCGATCAATGTCCCTGTATCTGTGGGCGGGATGGCAGTACGCCCCGGCGACATCGTCGTCGGCGATCAGGACGGACTTGTCGTGCTCTCTCGCGAGGAAGCGCCGACCGTTATCGAGAAGGCTCTCCTTCAGAAGCAGAAGGAAGAAGAGACCATGCAGGCGATCAGAGACGGCAGATGGGACCGCTCGTTTGTCGACGCGCTGGAAGCACGCAGCATCAACTTGTGACGCCTCTTCTCGGATCGGGAATGACGAAGCCCAATCCGAGATGCTGACGAGAGCGTCCGCGTGGCGGCTTCATCCATCGAGGCATGCGACATGAATTCCCCCAATGGCTGACGCTGCAGGATTTCTCGCGAAGCAGGCGCCGGCAACGGCCGCCTTTGCCTAAAGGCAGGATTAACAAGGACCACGATGATGCCTCAACTCGCAAGCCGTCTCGACAACGTGAAGGTTTCCGCATCCGCAGCCATGACGGACAAAGCACGTGAGCTTCGCTCTCAGGGCGTTCAGATCGTCAGCCTGTCATCGGGTGAGCCTGATTTCCCGACGCCGCAGCATGCGATTGAGGCTGCCCACCAAGCCGCACTGGCCGGAGACACCAAGTATCCCGCTCAGCCGGGCACCGCGGCTTTGAGGGCCGCCGTTCAGCGCAAGTTCAAGCGCGAGAATAACTTGGACTATGCGCTCGATGAGATCCTGGTTGCCAACGGCGGCAAGCAGATCATCTTCAACGCACTTCTCGCGACCTGCAACCCTGGCGACGAAGTCGTCATCCCCGCTCCTGGTTGGATCACGTATGCCGATATCGCGTTCCTGGCCGAAGCGACGCCCGTTTCCATCCCCTGCCCTGAGAACAATCATTTCAAGCTTCGCGCCGAGGATCTGGATGCTGCGATTACGCCAAGCACCAAATGGCTCATTCTGAACTTCCCCAACAACCCGACTGGTGCGGCCTGCACGCGCTCCGAGATGCGCGCGATTGCCGATGTCATGTTAAAGCACCCTCACGTCTGGATCCTGACCGACGATATCTACGAACATCTCACCTATGATGGCTTCGAGTTCTGCACGATCGCCGAGGTCGAGCCCAAGCTTTGGGATCGCGTGCTGACCGTGAACGGTGCCTCGAAGGCCTATGCCATGACCGGCTGGCGTGTCGGCTACTGCGGTGGCCCGAAAGACCTGATTGCAGCAATGAACAATGTCCACGGGCAAGCGACGGGTGGAATCTGCACTTTGAGTCAAGCCGCAGCGGTCGCTGTCCTTGACGGCCCCCAGGATCTTCTGAAAGAGCGTGCCGACGTCTACCGCGAGCGGCGTGACCTAGTCGTCAAGCTCCTCAATGAGATTCCGGGTATCACCTGTCACAAGCCCGAGGGTGCGTTCTACGTGTATCCAAACATCGCCGGCTGCATCGGCAAGAAGACTGAATGGGGACGGCGCATTGACTCCGACACCGACTTTGTCTCAGCCCTGTTGGAGGAGCAGCATGTCGCGACGGTACAAGGTAGCGCATATGGGATGAGCCCCTACTTCAGGATTTCCTATGCCACCGATACAGAAACGTTGAAGGAGGGGTGCCGACGCATCTCGCGCTTCTGCGAAGGGTTGCGATCATAAGGAGCCTATTCAGGGCGATCTTCAGGACGCTTTGTTGCATCAGGGGATATGTCCCTGGTTCGTCTGAGCTACCGTTCGCACCACGATGCAAATCGACGATAAACGTAAGCTGACGTAATGTAGCAGGATGCCCCACTTTGCTCCAAAAGCAGCGGCTCGATGGCTTCGACCTCACTGCCATACCTCGATCGAGGTCCGAGAAAGCTCATGTGCAGATGGTGAAATCCGAGTGGCTTACCCACACCAGGGTCATTGGTTCTACTGCAAACTCGTTTTCGCTTGTCAACACTGATGGACCCGTACTGACGGCTTCGAATAAAAATCGATCGCATACAGTCGCTACGCTAAATGGAACTGCCACACAAAGTGCTTACACTTTCAGTTCCACACAAGGACCAGTGTAAACAGGATACATATCATTCTAAAGCCTCACCCTGGCAAAGCTTCCTCGTTACGTAGAGAGGTCGCCAATACTCAAGGAGCTGATAGATGACCACCATAGCCGCCCCGGCAACGCCACTGGACCGACTGTGGCCACGAACGGCAGGAAGCATTGCCCTGCGCACTGCTACACTCATCCTCCTCGGAACAGGGCTGCTGGCGCTGTCCGCACACATCCAGGTCCCATTCTGGCCCGTTAAACTCTCCCTGCAAACATTGGTGGTATCCGATGCAGCGGTAGCGGGGACATCATGATCGCTGGCAGAGCAAGGGTCACGATCGTCGGAGCGGGGTTTGGGGGACTGACGGTTGCACAATCGTTGGCCCGCGCTCCTGTCGATGTGACGATCATCGACCGGCACAATTACCATTATTTCCAGCCCCTGCTCTACCAGGTCGCCACGGCGGCTCTGTCGCCTGCCGATATCGCCTGGCCGATCCGCGGCATCCTCAAGCGGCAGAAAAACGCGACCGTGCTCCTGGCGAATGTGACCGGGATCGATGCCAATGCGCGTGTCGTCCATGCAGGATCTTTGACGGTCACTTACGACTACCTCGTTCTCGCGACAGGCGCGACGCACTCCTACTTCGGGCATCCGGAATGGGCCTCCGTCGCTCCGGGATTGAAGCAGATGGAGGATGCGACCGAGATCCGCCGCAAGGTTCTGCTGGCGTTCGAGCATGCCGAGTTGACCAACGACTATGACGAGCAGAGCCGTCTGCTCACCTTCGTGGTCGTGGGCGGCGGGCCGACAGGCGTCGAGATGGCCGGAGCCATCGCGGAAGTCGCTCACCACGCCCTTCCGGCCGAATTTCGCCGGATCGATCCGCATGCCGCCCGTGTGATCCTGATCGAGGCGGGACCGCGCCTGCTGCCGGCCTTTCCCGAAGACCTGTCGGCCTATGCGCGCAAAGCTCTGGAGAAGATGGGCGTCGAAGTCCGCACTCAGGCCTCGGTCACGAACTGCAATGAGGGCGGGGTCGATCTCGATGGCGAGCGCATCGAGACCGGCACGATCATCTGGGCCGCAGGCGTGGTGGCCTCCCCGGCTGCCGAATGGCTGGGGGTGGAGGCAGACCGCGCCGGACGGGTGAAGGTCGCACCGGATCTGACGGTGCCGGGCAGGCCCGAGATCTTCGTGATCGGCGATACCGCAGCGGTGGTCGATGGCACAGCCGGAAAGCCGGTACCCGGCATCGCTCCAGCAGCGAAGCAGATGGGGCGCTATGTGGCCGATGTCATTGCCGCAAAAGTCGCGAACAGGCCCGTTCCGGGACCGTTCCATTATCGCCACCAGGGAGACCTCGCCACGATCGGGCGCAAGGCTGCCGTGGTGAAGCTCGACCGCTTTCACCTGAAGGGGCTTGTCGGTTGGTGGTTCTGGGGCATCGCCCATGTCTATTTCTTGATCGGCCTGCGCAACCGGGCCGCGGTCGCTTTGAACTGGTTCTGGAACTACCTGACCTATCAGCGCGGCGCCCGCCTCATCATCGACAGCGCGCAGGCCCGCAAGACGGTACAGAAAGAGCAGACGGAGAAGATGAGCCCGCCAGCCGAGGTCATCCAGAGGCGGCAACCTGGCGATGATCGACCGTGAGCTGACAGGGCGGAGCGGCGATGAGGACCGCCTCGGTCCGCCTGGGCCGCTCATTGTCCCTGTCGTGACGGCCCCTATAATGATCGCCAAGCCGGCTTCTCTGTGAGCATTTTTCAACCCAAACCTGGCGACGGCTCCAGGGCGAATTGTCGAGCGAGTGCGTACTCTCCCTCAGGGATCACCCGGTCCGCGTATCGACCGGGACGACTGCTAACGATGGATGATCACGCCGAAGTCGTGCGCCAAGGTGAAGCGTCAACGATGGAACGACGTCTGCCACCGCACGAAACAGCCAGCATGAAGGCAAGGCCATGGCGGATGGATTGTGTGACATTTGTGGAATCCGGCCCGCAACCGTTCGAGCACAGGTTGTCCGCAACGGCCAGCGGCAAATCATGGAACTCTGCGACGTCGATTACCGGCGTCTGGCTCGCCAGCAACGGTCGAGCTCGCCGCTGGAATCCCTCTTCGGCGGACGAGGCAGCTTGTTCGACGACTTCTTCTCCGATGACTTCTTCGGCGGCAGCCCATCGGCAGGAAGCCGCAGCCGGCCAGAGGACGCTTCCGAGGCCCGAGACGAAGGCCCCTCGACACCTGCCAGATCAGGCCGCGGACGGGCCCGCGGACGCGGCGCAGCGGCGGGCGTCGCCGAGCGCCTGAGCGAACATGCGGAGGAGATCCTGCAATCGGCCGCCCGGCGGGCCGGCGATTTCGGGCGCCGCGAGGTTGATACCGAGCATCTGCTCCTGGCACTCACCGAAAGCGACGTCGTCCGCACCATTCTCGAACAGTTCAAGGTTTCTCTCGACGATCTGCGCAACCAGATCGTTGCGGAGAGCCCGCGTGGCGATTTCAATCCGGAAGAAGGCGGCGAGATCGGCGTTTCTCCCCGCGTGAAGAGCGCCCTCTCCCGCGCCTTCTCCGTCTCGAGCGAGTTCGGCCATTCCTATGTCGGGCCGGAGCACCTGCTCATCGGTCTGGCCGAAGAGGGCGAAGGCATCGGGCCCGATGTCTTGGCCCGCTATGGCCTCACGCCCCAGGCCATCCGCCAGCAGGTGGCCAAGGTCGTCGGGCACGGCGCCGAGGAAGGACGGGTCGATACACCCACCAATACGCCCAATCTCGACAAATATTCCCGCGATCTCACCAAGCTCGCCCGCGAGGGTAAGCTCGACCCCGTGATTGGCCGCGCACAGGAAATCGAAACCACTATCGAAGTCCTCGCACGGCGTAAGAAGAACAACCCGGTCCTCATCGGCGAGCCGGGCGTCGGCAAGACGGCCATCGTCGAAGGTCTTGCCCAACGCATAATCGCGGGCGAAGTGCCCGAGAGCCTGCGAGACAAACGCCTCGTCGAGCTGTCGATCAACTCCATGGTGGCCGGCTCCAAATATCGCGGCGAGTTCGAGGAGCGCGTCCAGCAGATCCTCAAGGAGGTCACCGAGCGCGAAGACGAGCTCGTCCTGTTCATCGATGAGATCCACACCATCGTCGGCGCCGGCCAAGGCGGCGGCGAAGGCGGGCTCGATATCGCCAATGTGTTCAAGCCTGCGCTCGCCCGTGGCGAACTCAACCTGATCGGTGCGACGACGCTCAACGAATACCAGAAGCACATCGAGAAGGATGCCGCCCTGGAGCGCCGCTTTCAGCCGGTGTTTGTGCCCGAACCGACGGTCGCGCAGACGATCATGATCCTGCGCGGCCTGCGGGACACGCTGGAAGCGCACCACAAGGTCACCATCACGGACGAGGCCATCATCGCGGCGGCGGAACTCTCCGACCGCTACATCACGGGGCGCTTCCTGCCGGATAAGGCCATCGACCTGATCGACCAGGCCGCCGCGCGCGTCAAAATCTCGGCGACCGCCCGGCCCATCGACGTGCAGGAAATGGAGGCGGAGGTTCGCCAGCTAAAGCGGGAGCAGGATTACGCCTCGTCCCGCAAGCTTTTCGACCGCGCATCCGAAATCCAGGCGCGGCACGATGCCCGCAACAAGGACCTGCAGGAGGCCATGGAGCGGTGGCGGCGGGAGCGCAGCTCGGCCTCGACCGAGGTGCGCACCGAGCAAATCGCGCAGGTGGTGTCGAAGCTCACCGGCGTGCCAGTCAACGAGCTCACGACCGAGGAGCGCCAGCGCCTTGTGAAGATGGAAGAGCGCCTGCACAAGCGCGTCATCGGCCAGGAGGAGGCCATCCGGGCGGTCAGCGATGCCGTCCGGCTGGCGCGGGCTGGACTGCGCGAAGGCCGCCGTCCCATCGCGACCTTCCTGTTCCTCGGCCCGACCGGTGTCGGCAAGACCGAGCTCGCCAAAGCCCTCGCCGAGACGGTCTTCGGCGACGAGGACGCGATGATCCGCCTCGACATGTCGGAATACATGGAGCGCCATGCGGTCGCCCGACTTATCGGCGCACCGCCCGGCTATGTCGGCTACGAGGAAGGCGGACAGCTCACCGAGCGCGTGCGGCGGCGGCCCTATTCCGTGGTGCTCCTCGACGAGATCGAGAAGGCGCATCCGGATGTCTACAACGTCCTACTCCAGGTGTTCGATGACGGCCGCCTGACCGACGGCAAGGGCCGCGTGGTCGATTTCACCAACACCGTCATCATTGCGACGAGCAATCTCGGCTCCGACATCATTCAGCGCCATCTCAACCTGCGCGGCACGGCCGAGGACGATCAGGCGAAGCTCAAGCGCGAATTGATGGAAGTCTTGCGCGGGCACTTCCGGCCGGAATTCATCAACCGTATCGACGAGATCATCGTCTTCCATGCCCTGTCGCGCAGCGAGATCCGTTCCATCGTCGAGCTCCAGCTCGAACGGGTCAAGCGCACGGCCCATGGCCAGGGAGTCGATCTCGTCGTCGACGCTACTCTTCTCGACCATCTCGCGGCAGCGGGATTCCGTCCGGAATTCGGCGCCCGCGAATTGCGACGCCTGATCCGCTCGGAGCTTGAAACCCAACTCGCCCGCGCGATGCTTGCAAATGAGGTTCATGAAGGCGACCGGGTCATCGCGCGTTGGGACAGCGAGCAGCGGAAGGTGTTGCTGGAACCGCAGCCCGGAGCGCAAGCCGCCGAGCAGGATCGCGGAGAAGCCAAGAAGGAGGCCCCTGACACCGTCGAAGTCGACCGGACTGCTCAGCGCAAAGCCACCGATGAAGGACGCACGGCCGCCGAGTAGGAAGCAAAGCCATCTGATCCAAAGCGGCAACGGTTCACGAGACAAGCGGACTCTGCTACCGGTGTTCCTCTCGGTCATGCGGTCAGCCGGGACAAGGGCGAGACATGGGTTAGTGTGCCCTACAATGGGCTGGACGCGGCGCTTACATCGGCACCCACATCACTCCGGAAGCCCAGCCAGGCGGTATCCTTCCAGAAAATGCCGCCGCAGGTCATCGTCCCGGAAGGGCTGGGTGTCAGCCCAGTGCCGGATCGTGAACTTCGGGTTGCTCATCATGAACAGATCTGTCTCCTAGCGCGCCTCATCCAGACGGCCAAGCTGCGCCAGGCTCGCGGTAAGCAGGCGGCGTGAGGTCGTGCGATAGGTTTCAGGCCGGTGCAGCGTGTGGACCGCCGCCTCGTAGTCGCGGATTGCGTACTGGGCCTGTCCCAATTGCCAGTAGTACCAGCCGGGCGGATGCGGGTTGAGCCGGAGAGCCTTGCGAACCAGCTCGATGCCCTCGGCGGGCTGGCCGCCAAGTGTCGCCAGATCTGCGCGCATCGCCCAGGCGTCGGCGTGGTTCGGGTCCAGTTCAAGGGCGTCGTCGAATTCCACGTCCGCCTCGGCCCAGCGGCGCCCATGGCCCAAGAGGATGCCCAGCACTCGCCGGTTCCCAGCATCGTTGGGATCGAGCGCTGCCGCCTGTTGCGCTTCGGCAAGGGACCGTGCGCAGGACTCCATCGGTTCATCCCAGAACTCCCAGCCCAGCCACAGATCAGCGCCAGCCAGCGGTGCGCCTCCGCGTAATCCGGATCGAGCGTGATTGCCCGCTCCAGCAGGAAAACCGCTCTTTCGCGGCGAGGGCAGCAGGCGGGCACCTCTCTCTCGCCGCCCGCAAGCTTATCGCCCACCTGCTCCATGGGAAAATATTGCGTGGATTACGGATGCAGTCAGGTCTAGCGGCAAGCTCGATGCCAATGCCGATAGTGTCTCGATCACCGGATGCGTGACCATGCCTAATAATCGAAGGAACCACATTTTCAATGATCCTATCCCATAGCTGAATTCGTGTGACAGGAAGGAAGATGTTCGAGACATTCGAGTTCGTGTATCACCGCATAATCCAAGACGGGGCTCGCGGACGAAACTCAAATGCCAGTTGATGCAACGGGCATTCTGCAACTACTTTCAGATAATCTTGTTCATTCAGAGCGCGAATTGACGCGGGACCTCCTCTGAATGGTTTTTCTTCGCTAATCTGATAAGCTGATCAGGGGAGGACGCGAGGGCATGCGTAAGTTTGGGATGTTTACCGCCCTTACTTTGAGTTGGATCACAGCATCCTGCGCTGAAAGAATGGTGAATCCCGCTGTTATACCCCAGCCTCCTCCACCGAAAGCTGCATCCAAGCCACGACCCGCCAATGTGGAGGTGAGGCGTCAGGCTGAGACGATGGCAGAGGATGCCAGAAAGCGTTCAGCTATTCGCTCCCGTCAGATCACTCCAAGCGCAAGCGTGAATCCACAGCAGGCGCTCGAACCTCAGGCTCCGCGACCGCAAGTATCGCCACAGCCACAAGTATCGCCACAGCCAGAGGTGTCCTCAGTCTCGCACGACCCGCCCGCGGTTGTGGCGCTTCCGCCCCCGGAGCCTGCCGAGCCTAACTTCCCGGTCGCAGCGCTGATGCCGCCATCCCCGGAACCTGCTGAACCGACATTCCCCTCAACGCCGCCAATCAGCGAACCGCCATCGGAGCCACTTCCATCTACTATGCCGGCAGCGCCCTCGGAGGCCGCAATGCCACTGCCACCCGATCCCGCCGAGCCGAGTTTTCCAGTGGAGGCTTCGATGCCTCCACTACCGGAGCCGGCTGAACTGTCTCTGCCTCCGTCTCCACAAGAGCAGATCGCTGCTGAAAGCTCGATCTCGATCCCGTTTCCAGACCTTCCGTCTTTTCTTTCTCTACGCCCACGTTTCAATTGGGTGGATACTGTAGGTGCTATCGAACTTCCGCACAGCCCCCTATCCGACGCTCTCGAAGCGAGCCCAGAGGAACAAATCCCAAGCCTGATCCGAAGGCCTTGGCCACTCTCAATTGATGCCTCGTGAGCAGATAACTCACGGCTCGATTCGATCTTCAAGGAGCATCGTCATAGTAGTGCATCGTGTGGACCCAGAGGGCCGCGTCAACGACCCGAAGGGCCACGCCAATGAAAAGTGGATCCGGTTTTCCGCCTCGAACGATGCGCCAGTCAACGAAAGAAGCATCGGACCTAAAAGCGGAATCCACTTTTAGGTCCGATGCTCTAACTCGAAACTGCGACAAGCACTTGGCTGCTTTGGCATTGCGCTTATCAAGGAAGGGAGCACCTAAGCCGCACGACACACTCCCATTATTCCTGTCTATCCAAGCGGCGTTCTTGCGCTGCGACAAGGCGCTTCATCATCCGCAGATCCTGCTCACTCAGCTTCATTGCAGCATCCAGCCAGATATCGACGATATCCTGCAGCTCTTCATACTTTAAGGGGTCGATCCTCCTCTTCGAGCGATAGATGGCGCTGTGAGCGTTATGCCTGCGCCTGTTGCGAGCGATGTAATCCCGCACCGTGTTTTCTCCCTGGCCGTCTTCAGCAAGAACATCAACGACACCGAGATGATGCAGTTCTTCTGCGCTATAGACCTTCCCGCTCATGATGAGTTTCTCGGCAGATGCCATACCGATCTTGCGGGACAGGAAGCTGTATGCCCCCATTCCAGGGAACAGATTGAACAGCACCTCCGGCAGGCCCATTCTCGCGCTTTTCTCCGCGACAAGAACATCAAACGAGAGTGCGCATTCGAATCCACCGCCCAGCGCATCGCCTTGCACCAGCGCAATCGTGATCAGTGGCGTATGAAAGGCCATTGCATTTCCATAGACCACATCGATGCACGCATAGGCGTAGTCCCTCAGTCCCTCACGATCCCTGCGTCGGATGCAATCGGCAAAGTAAGCCAGATTTCCGCCGAAGTTATAGACACCTGGTGTCTGGGATGCGGCAACGAAGTACTCCAGGTGCCGACATTGTTCACGGTTTCCCTCTTCCATGATCGCGCGCACGGATTCCTGCACACACATCATGTCCCGCAGAAGCTCCATCGTGATCATCGGATGCTGGCTCGGACGCATGGCCGCCCAATAGATCTTCTGCTCGAAGTCAAGTTTGACGTCGATATACGGCAGGAGAAGCTTGGTTGGGTCGGATTGCGTCGACTCGATTGCGGGCCTCCGCGTCGGAGTTGCAGGAGTCGATATTTCTAGATCGCCGACAGATTGAACGTCAGAAAAGAGATGGTCATCGGCTTTGGCCAACGGGGATAGCATCCTGCTCTCCATCATAGAGAATTCATCAGCACGGCGAGCTTCATCTCGCCGTCGAGCGGTGCGCACCTGTCGGAGGCAACCTTCCTTAAGGATAATGATCTTTTAACAGCCTAGTGGATAGTACCTAGGAAGATTTGTCGAGAAGCTTGGTTAATGATGCCTGCCTCTTAGAAACTTAAACAATCAGAGACAGCCTGATTACTTGATACCTAAGAGCTTTATTGCCTGATACAGAAAATACTGGATTAACCAAATCCATAAACGATCAAGCAAAGCAGGATACATTCCCTACGTAATTGCGATATAAATGTTCGATGCAAACGTCATGCTGATCTTATGCAACAGAGCAACAAGATACCGTGGCGTACCTGCGAACGAATATGATCTCACGAAAGGGATGAAACGGCACTTGCGCTAGGACACGCCGCACGACCCACGGAATGACAGCAACGAAGCAGGTTAAACGCCACCGTCGATCACTGAGGAGGTTCACCGACTCCAGAGCATAGATCGAGCTGACAGACTGGGGGATGCCGGGGGGCAACACATGGCAGTTATTCTGATCCTCGACGACAAAGGCACCAACCGCAACATCTATTCCCGGCTCGCTCAAAAGATCGAAGACGGAGCGGTGGTGCATGCCTTTGCATCACCGGTGGAGGCACTCGAATGGCTCGAGGGCAACGCTCCTGACCTGATCGTTACCGACTTTCGAATGCCCGTCATGGACGGCGCGGAATTCACCAAACATGTCCGGGCCAATACCAATGGCATCGATGTTCCGATCATCGTCATCACTGCCTATGATGACAGAGCCTTCCGGCTTCGCGCCCTGGAAGCAGGGGCTACGGACTTCCTGCGATCCCCTGTCGATCATTATGAATTCGTCACCCGGGCCCGCAATCTGCTCAAGCTGCAGCGGCAGCAACAGCAGATCAAAGGCCGCGCCCAGGCTCTCGAGCATCAACTCCGTATCAGCGAACGCTCTCAGGAGGAACTGGTCCGCAGCAGCCGGGAGGCTCTGGCCCGGGTGATCGATACCGTGCCGGCATTGATCAGCGCAGCCGACAAGGACAGTCGCATCGTCTTCGTGAACGCCCACTTTGCCGACTTCGTCAATTCCACTCCGGAAGCTCTGACGGGAAAACTGATGAGCGATGTTCTGCGGAGCAGCAAGCCGGAGTTCGGCCGACAGGTTCACGGTTCCATCGTCAAGGATCAGCGAACCTCCGTGAGCTTTGAGGAGAGTATTTCCGACATCTTCGGGGATGAACGTGCCTTTCTGACGACCAAGACATCGATGCGCGCGTTTTCAGGCACCGAAACCAGCGTTCTGACGACGTCGGTCGACATCACCGAGCGAAAGCAGGCTGAAAGCACCTTGCGGCATATTGCGCTGCATGACACGCTGACCGATCTTCCCAATCGGAGAATGCTCTACGATTGGATCCAACAGGAGCTCTCCAGCGAAGAGACCCGGTTTGCAATCCTCCTGATCGACCTCGATCGCTTCAAGACGGTTAATGATGCCCTCGGCCACGCCGGGGGCGATCGCATGCTGCAGTTGGTGACGAGCCGCCTTCTTGGAACCGTTTCGAGCAACGACCTCGTCGCAAGAATGTCGGGCGACGAGTTCGTCGTCGTGCAGGCGAACACCGAATCTCCGGACGATGCGGAAGAACTCGCCCGCAAGATTATCGATTCCCTGTCCGCACCATTCCTCCTTGAAGAGACCGAGATCAGAATAGGCTGCACGATCGGAATCACGTTGGCGCCTCGCGACAGCCAGGATGCCGAGAAGCTCCTCCGGTACGCCGACCTGTCCATGTACCGGGCCAAGGCTGAGGGGAGGAACACGCTGCGCTTCTACTCGCCCGAAATGGACAGTATCTCCTGGAACAACATCGGCCTGGAGACCGATCTACGCAAGGCAATTGCTCAGGAACAGTTCGAGCTTCACTATCAGCCCCAGATCGATCTGGAGACAGGATCGATTGCAGGCGCAGAAGCGCTCTTGCGATGGATCAGGCCGGAATTCGGCCTCACCTCTCCCAACGCATTCATCAATATTGCGGAAGAGACCGGGCTGATCAACGAGATCGGCGCGTGGGTGCTCAAGAAGGCCTGTACTCAGGCTGCGGCGTGGCAGAACCTCGGATACGGTCCGCTCCGGATCTCAGTCAACCTGTCGCCCGTCCAATTTCTCCGCCAGGATATCGTCCAGCTCGTCGAGGACACCCTTAGGGAGACCAATCTGAATCCAGAGTCCCTTGAACTCGAACTCACCGAGGGCAGCCTTCTCAAGGACGTCGAACGAACCAAGCAGGTTCTTCAGAGACTCAAGAAGCTTGGAGTGCGGCTCGCGATCGACGATTTTGGAGTGGGCTTCTCCTCTCTCAGCTACCTGAAGAATTTCGCTGTCGACACGTTGAAGATCGATCGCTCGTTCATCTCGAGCCTCCTGGCAGGGAGCCGCGACGAAGCCATTGTCAGGGCGATCATCTCCCTGGCCCAAAGCCTCGAGCTGAAAGTGGTTGCGGAGGGCGTCGAAACCAACCCTCAGCTCACATGCCTCCTCAATCATGCCTGTGACGAGGCTCAAGGCTATCTGTTCAGTCGCCCCATACCGACCGATCTCTTCGAGTCCTTGCTCAAGGAGAATCCCCGATACCTGCTGCCGAAGCAGAGCGTGCCGCCCAAGAAGGTCCAGAGCTCGTGATAGCCAGTATCCTATCACGCCTGAAGAACAGTCCCGACCGTGAACATGAGATGAGCCTGAACAGGCTCATCTTTTTGAGTCTGATCGCAGCCTATACTTTCTGGATCAATCCTTCCGTCCCGCGCGAGGCGTTGATCGGTGCAACGATCTTCGCATTCATTTCAATCGGAATCGTCATCCACATTCTCCTCAGACCTCACCAGTCGACGGTCCGACGAATTATTGCCATCGTCAGCGATCTTGCCACCGCCTCCGTTCAGCTTCACTACGTCGGGGAAACGTCCTCGGTCCTTTTTCTGCTCTATCTATGGATTACGTTTGGAAATGGATTTCGCTTCGGCGTCCGGTTTCTGTATGTTGCGCTGGTCGTCTCGGTCGTGTGCTTCATGGTGGTCATCTACACGACGCCGAGGTGGCACGACGACATCTACCTCTCGGCAACCCTGCTGCTGAGCCTTATCGTTCTCCCCCTCTATGCAAGTACGCTGATCCGCAAACTATCCAATGCCAAGGCGCAGGCGGAGGCGGCAAACCGGGCAAAGACATTGTTCCTTGCCAGCGTCAGCCATGAATTGAGAACTCCGCTGAGCGCGATCATCGGTCTTTCGGGTCTCATGTCGGGAACGAGCCTCGATGAAGAACAGCGTGGAATCATTCGGACGATTGGTTCCGCCGGCGAGTCTTTGCTCAGGCAGATCAATAACATCTTGAACCTGTCCCGCATCGAAGCGGGAAAGATGCCGATCGAGCAGATTGAGTTTGATCTGTCGGAAGTCCTATCCACCGCCCGCGCTATGGTCCTGACTCAAGCTCAACAAAAAGAGCTTCGATTGACGATCCATATCGCTCCGCCGACTCCTTTGCAGCTTCACGGACCGAAGCACCATCTCGAGGAAGTCCTGCTCAACCTTCTCGGCAATGCCATCAAGTTCACGGAAAAAGGATATGTCACGCTCGCGGCGCACCCTGTGAACGAGAACAACAAGCCTTTCATCCGATTCATCGTCTCCGACACCGGCATCGGCATTGCCCCACACGCGGTAGGAAAGATCTTCGAGAATTTCACCCAGGCCGACGAAACCATCATTAATCGGTTTGGCGGAACGGGACTCGGACTCTCCATCAGCCGGCAACTCATCGAAGCCATGGGCGGTAAAATTGGGGTCGATAGCAGAGAGGGTCACGGAAGCTGCTTCTGGTTCACCATCCCGATGAGGGCCGCGGATCAGGAAGCTTCGGACCGACCGCCGCCCTGGCTGATCCAGCCGCTTCTGGTTTGCTCCGATCCTAGTCTTGCACAGGCTATTGCGCTTCGGCTTGGTAATGGAGCCGATACTGCCGTCACTCAAACTTTGTCCGAAGCGAGCGAGTGGATCTGGCGGAACAGAGGTCGCCAGATCGTTCTGTTCTATTATAGCGACCTGTCTGACGACCTCTTGATCGCAGAACTCGAGGGTGCGAACCTTCCTGTGGCTCCAGTTCTCATACGCCGGGATACATCTCGAGTCTTCGCGACGTCGGACTTGATACATGTATCAAGCAGCGTATTGCCACTCGATTTTACGCAAGGTGACGCTCGAACCGCATCGATCGCGGCGGCGGCCCAAACGTCCTGGGCTCAGGCAATGTGGAGAGAGCCGAGCCGGATCGAGCTTCCCCGCGCATCGCGTCCGCTCTCGATCCTCGTGGCGGACGACAATGCGACGAACCGGTTGGTGATATCGAAGATTCTGGAGCGTGGCGGGCATACCGCCCGATGCGTCACAAATGGGGAGGATGCGCTCAGCGCGCTGGAGGAGGAGTCGTTCGACCTGGTCATTCTGGACGTCAACATGCCGGTCATGACCGGCATCGAGGCCGCGAAGCTGTTCCGGTTCATGGAACCCAAGGACACTCATACCCCCATCTTCGCCCTGACAGCCGACGTGACGCCAGAAGTTGCCGCCGAGGCCCTCGCGGCCGGTATAGATGCCTGCCTGACCAAACCCGTGCAGCCTGCGACTCTTCTCAGAGCCATCGAGGAGCACGTGGCATCCCGTCCTGCTCGAGCGCCCGTCGAAGACAACCCGGTTCCTGCTGCTTCGACGGCTGCCCCTTCCACCGTCATAGACGAACCCCTGCTCGTGGAACTAGAGCAATTGGGCGGAAGAGATTTCGTTCTCGATCTCGTTGAGGAGTTTTTCTCCGACGCCGACCATCTCGTCGGCGAGTTGCGAGATGCGGCAGCGTCGGGCGACTCGCACAGGTTTCGCCTTGAAGCTCACGGCCTGCAGAGCGCATCCGCCAATGTGGGAGCCAAGACGGTGCATGAAATCTGCGTTGGCTGGAGACGCGTCACGAGCGCCGATCTTACCCGAAGCGGAGGAGAACAGGTTGAGCGTTTGGCGCGAGAACTTGAGCGGGCCCATAGCGCGTTAAAAGAGTATCTTTTGCAGGACTCTAGAGTAGAGCATCGTCAATTTAGCGGCTTGAGATAGGTTTGCTCCCGGATCGGGAACGGAGAGAAAGCGCTGGATCTGCCCGGCCAGCTTAAAGCGCTTCATAGTACGCTCGCATCATCGGGTCGGCTGATGTCAGTTTTTTTGTTCGATTGTTCAAACCCGATGCTGGCAAAGAGCATCACCGTCCTTTTAGCAGCAGCATAGAGCCAGCTGATCCGTGATCATCATCTGCGGGGCGATGCACAATCCCTTAAGCAGTGCATCGTTGACGCGGAAAGCCGGGTCCACTTCTCACGGGCGTGACCCTTCGGGTCCGCACGATGCGCTCGGCGGCGGCGACGCGCTCCTGCCCGCATGCCCGGTTTCAAATCTCCGGTACGGAGCTCTCAGCTTTCGCGAAAGGGCCGCTCTGGGTAAAACTATGAAAACAATCGGACTGAATGAGTCGCCGCTCACGTCGCTGATCCGGAAATCCGGATAAGGTTAGCCCAGTGCTATCGCTCAGAATTGACTCCTGCCGCACATAAGCGGCCATTAGGATGAAGGCCTCCCTCATGCACTGAGACAGAGTCATGCCAGAGCCCGCGAAAGCCGGTGATAGACGGCGCAGGAACGATTGGAGATTCGCGGCCTGGGGCACTGCAGCGTTCGTCCTGCTGCTGCCCTTACTCGCGATGCAGATCACCCACGAGGTGGACTGGGACGTGGCCGATTTCGCCATCTTCGGCGCCATGCTGGTCTGTGCTGGCGGCACCTACGAGCTAGCGGCGAGAATGGCAGGCAATACTGCGTACCGAGCCGCCGTCGGCGTTGCGCTGGCGGCAGCCTTCATCCTCGTCTGGATGAACCTTGCCATTGGCATCATCGGGCCGGAGGATAACCCCGCCAACCTGATGTATGGCGGAGTGCTCGCCGCCGGGATCATCGGCGCCGTCATGGCTCGTTTCCAGCCCCGTGGAATGGCGTATGCGATGGTTGCGACGGCGCTCGCTCAGGCGTTGGTCGGCATGGTGACCCTGATTGCCGGAACGGGCTTTACGGGACCGAGTGAGCCTGAGAAACTCTTGATCCTGACTGGGTTTTTCGCCGCGCTCTGGCTCCTCTCCGCCTGGCTGTTTCGGAGAGCGGCGCAGGCGCAAAGTCCCGCGGGCTCGCTATGACATTAATCTCCAGACGTTCCCGCTCAATGAAGACCTAAGGCCCCGACTATCCATGGTTCTGTTTGCGCAGGAGTTTCTTACAGACCTTCCCTCCAGGTATGGCGCGGCTCATAGCTGAGCACCCGTCGTGCCTTGTCGATCGACAGGAGGGTTTCGTTGGGGCCAACCTCACGCCGGAACGGCACACCGGAAAAGACTTCCGCAATCAGCTCCTTATTCGGTCGCGTCATCACCGTATCGGCATTGGCGATGATAAAGATCTCAAAGCCCTTCCCGGGATGCTCCAGGGCCTTTCGTACGGCTTGCGCTCCATCTCGAGCATCGATGTAAGCTCAGAGATTCCACTTGCGCTGCCGTACATCGTTGTCAAAGTCCGGAAAGGCCGCATAGTCGCCGATCTCCATGACATTGGAGAAACGCAGGCCATACATCTTCAGCTCCGGATTCTGCCGGCAGAGATGCCGCGCCAAGGTCTTGTCCATCACCTTGCCAAGGGAATAGGTCGTTTCCGGTCGAGGCTCATATTCTTCATCGACGGGAACGTAGGGAGGTGGTGTGTCGAACGGCAAGCCGAGCACTGTCTCACTCGAGGCGAATACGATGTTCTTGACGCCAGCCCGCCTGGCGGCATGGAAGACGTTGAAGCTGCAGGCCGTATTGTTCTGGTAGGTTCTGGCGTCGCTCTGGCGGCCAGGGGCCGGGATGGCCGCGAGATGGACAACGGCATCAACCTGACCCGGATGACTGTCCAGACTCAGAAAGGCATCCAGCGTCTGGCCGAAATCGGACAAGTCGATCTGCACGGAGCGACGCCTCAAGTGCGACGGTGAGGGCGTGCTGTCAAACACCAGCACATCGTAGCCGTGGTCGATGAGGTCCTGAACGCAGGCACGGCCCAATTTGCCATGGCCGCCAGTCACGATAACCTTCCTCATGCAGGTCCTCCCAGAGAGCGTCCGATGCGACGGATGTCGCATCGGATCCCATGGAATATGCCTCCCGATCATTTCTCTCTAGACATGATCGACGCAACAGCCCGTTGAGCCTCGTTCAACGATGTGGCTGCTTGCGCCCTTCGACGCGGGATCAGCTACGGCGCCCCTCGTCCGAGGGGTGAATGGGCGCGGACGAAGTCAAGAAAGCTGCGCAGGCCGCTCGGGATTTGGCGATGGCCTGCATAATAGGCATGGAATCCAGGACCGGGGGAACGCCATTCCGGCAGCACCACCTCGAGCGTTCCCGTTGCGATCTCATGCGTGACGCGAGTTTCGAGACAATAGTACAGGCCTGCCCTCGCCTCAGCGGCACGGATCGACAGTTCGGAATCATCGAGTGTAATCGTGCCGGGGACGTCGACGGTGACCGCTCTGTCGCCAGTTCCTAACTCCCAATGATAGATGCGACCGTCGCCGGTCCTGATCCGGATGCAGCGATGGCGGGTGAGGTCCTCGGGTGTTTCGGGCCGCCCTGCCACATCGAGGTAGGCGGGCGATCCGACCACGACCCAGTTCAGATCTTGCGAAAGGCGGACAGCGATCATCCCCTCCGGAACCGTGCCGCCATAGCGAATGCCCGCATCGAACCCGCTCGCGATCACATCAACGAAGTGATCGTCGACCTCGATCTCAATTTCAATATCCGGATAGGCGGCAGCGAAGGACGGCAACAGCGGCGTCAGCAGGAGACGCGCGGCGTCACGCAGCACGTTGATGCGAACCCGTCCGGCCGGGCGCTCACGGAAATGGTCCAGACGGTCCAGCGCCTCTTCGATCCGCCGAAACTCGGGATCGAGGTCCTGAAAGAGCATCTCGCCTGCCGCCGTGAGCTTCACGCTGCGGCTGGTGCGATGGAGCAGGCGTACGCCGAGCCGAGCCTCCAGGCCTCGGATGGCATGGCTCAGGGCCGAGGCGGAGACGCCCCGAGCGGTCGCAGCGCGCCGGAAGCCGCCATATCGAACGATGTCGAGAAAGGTGTCCAGATCGGCGAGATCAGTGCGGCTGAGCATCGGGAAATTGTTAAATTGCGCTCAACGCTCAGTCAAGGAAAGTGCAGCATCCGGTGAAGCGGAATGGCACTATAGATTGTCTCCGACCGCCAAGGTACCGCTGGAGGATATCCTGACCAGATGCAGCCGAGGCGTCGACCGCAAAGACAACTCGCCATTCGCGATGATTGAACCTCTGCTTCACATCGCACATCACTTGGAAACATTGATGACCCATCAGCCTCGTATCTCCTTCAGTGACGGCCACAGCATTCCCCAGGTCGGACTGGGCGTCTGGAAGACTCCGAACGACGTCGCGGTGAGCGCCGTCAAAACCGCACTCGAGATCGGCTATCGTCACATCGACACGGCGGCCGTCTATCAGAACGAGGAAGGGGTCGGTAAGGGCATCCATGCGTCAGGCGTCGCGCGTGATGAGATCTTCCTGACGACCAAGGTCTGGAACGAAGATCAGGGCTATGACAACACCCTTAAGGCACTGGATGAAAGCTTAAAGAGATTGGGTCAGGATTATCTCGATCTCTATCTGATTCACTGGCCGTCACCGTGGCGGGGACTCTATGTCGACACCTGGCGTGCTCTGATCAAGGCCCAGAAGGAAGGGCGTGTCCGGTCAATCGGCGTGTCGAACTTCGCGGCAGAGCATCTCGACCGCATCATCGACGAGACTGGCGTACCGCCCGTGCTCAACCAGATCGAGCTTCATCCCCGCTTCCAGCAGAAGCGCCTGCGGGAAGTGCATGCCAAGCGAGGGGTCAAGACCCAGTCTTGGAGTCCCCTTGGCCAAGGGCAGGCGCCGTCCGATCCGGTGATCGCACACATCGCCGAGAAGCATGGGCGCACGCCGGCCCAGATCATTATCCGCTGGCATCTCGACAACGACTTGATCGTCATTCCCAAATCGGTCACGCCCGATCGGATTGTGGAGAACCTCAACGTCTTCGATTTTGCCCTCGATGCCCACGACATGGCCGCCATTGTTGGGCTCGATAATCCGAGCGGGCGCATCGGATCTGATCCCATGACTGCCTCGTTCTAACGAGGAAGGTGGAACTCCATGGAATATATAAAGCTCGGCCGCACCGGCCTGGAGGTCTCGCGGCTTTGCCTGGGTTGCATGAGCTATGGCGAACCGGACCGCGGCTCCCATCCCTGGACCCTGCCCGAGAGCGAGAGCCGGCCCTTCATCCGCCAGGCGCTCGATCATGGGATCAACTTCTTCGACACCGCCAATGTCTATTCCGACGGCACGTCGGAAGAGATCGTTGGACGTGCCCTGAAGGATTTTGCCCGGCGCGAGGAGATCGTGCTGGCGACAAAGCTGCATGGCCGGATGCGGCCCGGACCTAACGGCGCGGGCCTGTCGCGCAAGAACATCTTCACCGAGACCGATGCGAGCCTGAAGCGTCTGGGGACGGACTACATCGATCTGTTGCAGATCCATCGTTGGGATGCTTCGACCCCGATCGAGGAGACGCTCGAGGCGCTCAACGATGTGGTTCGCGCCGGCAAAGTCCGCTATATCGGCGCCTCCTCCATGTATGCCTGGCAATTCGCCAAGGCGCTGGCGCTATCCGAACGGTACGGCTGGGCGCGCTTCGTGTCCATGCAGAACTACGTGAATCTACTGTACCGGGAAGAAGAGCGCGAGATGCTGCCGCTCTGCCGGGCGGAGGGCATCGGCGTCATTCCCTGGAGCCCGCTGGCCCGGGGCCGCCTGACCCGCGACTGGAACGAGACGAGTGCGCGCTCGGAAACGGACGAGTTCGGCAAGACACTCTATGCCGCAACGGCCGATGCGGACCGCAAAGTGGTGGAAGCCGTGGCCCAGGTCGCATCCCAGCGCAGCATCCCGCGGGCGCAGGTGGCACTCGCCTGGCTCCTGGCCAAGCCCGAGATCACCGCTCCCATCGTCGGGGCCACCAAGCCCCATCACCTCGACGATGCGGTGGCGGCCCTATCGATCAAGCTAACAGAGGGCGAGATCAAAGCCTTGGAAGCGCCCTATGTTCCCCATGCCGTAACCGGGTTTTCATAAGAGCTTCTAAGGAAGTTGTTGTTGGGCGAAACGCTGAGCGATGAAACGACGAGGCGCCCGCAAGCGGCCCCTCTTCCTGCTCTGCGGTAGGCATTTGGGTCCGTAGGTCTTAGCCGCCCGGCGCCTCAGCAGCATCGAGGCTGCGCGCCGGATCCATGCCTGAAGCCGCGGTCCCAGCGGGGTTCATCCTCGTTCCTTCCACGCCGAGTGCTCTCTGGTTGGGACTACCGGTCCAGATCGTCATCCGTGCCGGGGCTGAGATGCGCCGCCGAACGCCAGGCATGATGCGCGATCCGGTCGAGCCACCCGATGGCGTCGATCCGCGCGAAGGCATCCGCGACAGTCAGCTTTCCCAGCGTGACGGACGCGAGGGTCGCGGCACGATGGTCCCGTTGGAGACCATCGAGCTCCCTCGCAGTGCCCTCGGCTTCAGCGAGCGCGGCGGCGACTTTGGACGACACGCTCCAGCCGATGGGGGTGGCCTGCGCGCTGAGGGCGGCCTCCGAGGTGATCGAGCCACCAATCGCCTGTACCGCGCGCATGGCCTTTGTGCACAACTCGGCGGCGCGAAAGTCATGGAGGACTCCAGCCACCTGTCCTGGGAGCCCGCCGTCCGCCACGACTTCTGCGAGGCGCGAGGCATGGTCGAGTGCGTGCAGCGTGCTCGTCATGCGGAGCCGCTCGGCCTCGGTTTCGGGCGGTTCCTTCAATTCGGACAGGAAATCCCGCACCTCCTCGAGCGCGGCGGCGGCCGCCGCAATGTCCTGCGCAGCGGGGCGCGTCCCGCCCGAAAGCGCAGCGGAAACCGAGGCGGCGGTTGTCGCGAGGACGTCCGCCACGACACGCCGGGCGGTCTCGACCGCGATCACCGGACTGGCGAGCGCACTAGGATCGAGCGCGCGCTGAAGCGCCGTTTGATCGGAGGGCAAGAGCCGCTCCACGATACGGGTGAACCACTGCGTTGCCGGAAGGAGCACCGCGACCCCCACGACGTTATAGGCCGTGTGGTAGGCGGCAAGGAGGGTCATCCCGTCGACCGACGCGGCGAGGGCTTTCATCAGTGCTGCCGTGAACGGAAAGGCGACGATCGCGATGAGCGCCGCTATGACCTTGAAGAGCACATAGGCGAGAGCGAGGCGCTTGGCCGTCGTACTGGCACCGATGGCCGCCAATGCGGAGCTTGTCGCCGTCCCGATATTCTGGCCGATAATCAGCGCCGCGCCCTGCTCCAGGCTTACTGCCCCGGCGTAGAAAGCAGAAATGGTGACGGCGATGGCGGCTGTCGAAGACTGCATGACCGCGGTCATCGCCAGACCGACGACGATCAGGGTTATAAGACCGACCGTCCCCGCGACCCAGCCCACCCCCGGCGCGCCGAGCGTCGCGGCAGGTCAGATGGATGCAGGCTCTCGGCAAGCCCTCCCATACCCTGCTGGAGGGTTGTCAGCCCGTAGAGCACGAGTGCGAAGCCCGCGAGCGCGCCGCCCGCCGCCGCGATCCGCCTGCCAGCCAACAGCTTGGCCAACGCGCCAACAAAAATCATCGGCAGGGCGTAGGCCGACAATGAGACGCGCACGCCAATCAGCGCCACGAGCCAGCCTGTGCCCGTGGTGCCGACATTGGCGCCGAACACGAGGCCGAGTCCCTGCGGAAAGGTCAGAAGCCCGGCGCTGACGAGGCCGATCGTTGTCATCGTCACCGCGCTCGACGACTGCACGAGCAGCGTGACGACGGCGCCCCAGAAGGCCCCCGAGAGCGGCGTAGCCGCCGCCTTGCCGAGGACGGTGCGCAGAGCGGACCCCGCCAGCGCCTTCAAGCCGTCGGTCATGACGGTCATGCCGAGCAGGAACAGTCCGACCCCACCGAGAATGGCAATTGCTGTCGACATGCACGTCTCGTCCCGCCTACGCTTCCGCCTTGGACCTCGTCGGAGTATAGCGCCGGCCGACCCTAGCCATTAGCCTCTCCACTGCACTGACCCTCCCAACGTCCGAAATGGTCAAAGACGAGCCTTAAGCGCAGCCGTGTAAAGGCCTGCTCACCGTACCGATGCGGATATCCGATCTGCTTTACTCAGTGCCGATTCTGAAAAAGCCCCAGCCACCGCACTGGTAGCCTACTGGTAGCGGCGGCCTTCCAGAGCAGACCCAGATCCTGGGTGCAGAACGCCCGAGAATGGTCTTCGCCGAATTTCTCAACAGAATCTGCCCTTTGGCTGATCTCGGGCCGGTTAAGGGCGTTACGCTCTGGGCCACGTGTTGATCCTGATGGGCGCGGACCGGAACGATGACACGCCTCAAAATAGGCAAATTGACTTGGGAGCGTAGTGTGACGCCTAACGGCGAATCGGGGGAGTCGGATGAGCCCATCGCCATTCCCAAACGACCCGGGGTCTAAATCGATCTCCAAGCCAGCTGCGATACCCGTCACGCTCAATGTCAACGGGCAAGAACGCACATTGACGATTGCGCCGTGGACGACTTTGCTCGATGCCTTGCGGGATCATCTCGATCTGACCGGCACCAAGAAGGGTTGTGATCACGGTCAATGCGGCGCCTGCACGGTCTTGGTTGACGGCCGCCGGCTCGTTTCGTGCCTGACGTTTGCGGTCATGAAAGACGGCGCCAATATCACTACGGTCGAAGGCCTCGCCACCGATGGTGCACTCCATCCCGTGCAGCAGGCCTTCATCGATCACGATGCGTTCCAGTGCGGCTATTGCACGCCCGGCCAGATCTGTTCCGCCGTCGCTCTCATAGCGGAGGGCAAGGCAAAGACCGCGGAGGAAATCCGCGAGCTGATGAGCGGCAATATATGCCGGTGCGGCGCCTATCCCAACATCGTCGCGGCGATCCAGCAGGCAATGGGTGCCAAGCTATGATCAACTTTGAATATGCGCGTGCCTCTGACGTCCCCGACGCCATCCGGCAGATCGCGGCCGATCCAACCGCGAAGTTCATCGCGGGGGGGACCAACCTCATCGACCTGATGAAGTACGAGGTCGAGAGCCCGACGCGGCTGATCGATATCACGCATCTGCCGCTCAAGACGATCGGGGAAACCTCGAATGGCGGCTTGCACATCGGCGCACTCGTGCCGAACAGCGATCTTGCCTACCATCCACTAATCGAGAAGCGCTATCCGTTAGTGTCAAGCGCGATTCTGGCGGGGGCATCGCAGCAATTGCGCAACATGGCATCGACTGGCGGCAATCTGCTGCAGCGCACACGGTGCTTCTATTTCTACGACACGGCAACCCCTTGCAACAAGCGAGAGCCCGGCAGCGGCTGCTCCGCGATCAATGGCATCAATCGGATTAACGCTATCCTCGGAACGAGTGACGCCTGCATCGCGACGCACCCATCCGACATGTGCGTCGCACTTGCGGCCCTGGAAGCCACAGTCCATGTGGCAGGGCCCGCTGGTGAACGCGCGATCCCCATTGCCGATTTCCATCGCCTACCGGGCGACACGCCGCAAATCGATACCAATCTCGCGCCGACCGAGATCATTGTGGCTATCGAACTGCCGCCGAAGGGCTTCGCGGCAAACTACAGCTATTTGAAGATCCGCGACCGGCTGTCTTATGCGTTCGCATTGGTGTCGGTTGCCGCTGCCATGGAGATCGAGGGAGGCCGCATCAAGGAGGCGCGGCTCGCGCTCGGCGGCGTCGCCCACAAACCCTGGCGCAAAGCTGAAGCCGAAGCGGCGTTGCGTGGCGAAGCCCCCGACCGGACGGCGTTTGCGAGAGCGGCCGATATCCTGCTTCGCGATGCAAGAGGCTACGCGCACAACAATTTCAAGATCGGACTCGCCCATCGTGCGATCGAACGCACGTTGACGCAGGCCGCGAACGGCACGCCCCAGGTCCAGGCCATCAAGAAGATCCGGTGACTGTCATGACGTATATCGGCACCGCCACATCCCGTGTCGACGGCCATGCAAAGGTCACCGGCGCTGCGAAATACGCTGCGGAAATCCACCCAGACGACCTCGCCCATGGCTGCGTCGTCACATCCACCATCGCCAAGGGCAGGATTGCGCGTCTCGATGTGAGCGAGGCATTGAGCGTCGATGGCGTGATCGAGGTGCTCACGCACCTGAATCGGCCGGAGATGCCAGACGACGACAACGCCTATAAGGACGATGTTGCTCCGGATGGCTCGCCGTTCCGGCCGCTCTACGACGATAGAATTTTGTTCGACGGGCAGCCAATCGCGTTAGTCGTTGCTGAAGAACCGGAAATCGCTCAGTTCGCGGCCTCCTTAGTGCGGGTCGATTATGACCGGGAACCGCATGTCACCGACATGCACCGCAGGCGGGAAGAACCCTCTGCTTTGAAACCATCTGCAAAGCCTGGAGCGGATCCCTTCGCCCCACCAAAGCCACGCGGCGCGGCCGAGAAGGCATTCGCTGCTGCCGAAGTGCGCCACCAGGGCGAATATTACGTTCCGATCGAACATCACAACCCGATGGAGCTCTATGCATCGACGGTCATATTCGAGGGCGATGACAAGCTTACAATCTACGACAAAACCCAGGGCGTGCAGAACGTCCAGCGCTATATCTGTGGCGTGTTCAAGTTGGATCCGGACGATGTGCGCGTCATGTCACCCTTCATGGGCGGCGGCTTCGGATCAGGATTGCGCCCACAATATCAGGTAGTTCTGGCCACGCTGGCGGCGCTCGCGCTAAAGCGCTCGGTGCGCGTCGTGCTCACCCGGCAGCAGATGTATGGCCTCGGCCATCGGCCGGCTATGATCCAGCGGATCGAGCTCGGTGCCAAGGCTGACGGAACACTCGAGACGGTCACACATGATGCTCTCACGGTGACCTCGCAATACGAGCACTTTTATCGGCAGGAGACAGGCTGGTCAGGCCTGCTTTACCAGTGTGCCAATGCGACATACGCCCATAAACTCGCGCCGCTCGATCTTGCAACCTCGTGCGACATGCGTGCTCCGAGCGCGGCGACTGGCGTCTATGCCCTCGAATGCGCCATGGACGAGCTCGCGGTCGCGCTCAGGCTCGACCCGCTCGATCTGCGCCTGAGGTGCTATTCGGACCGTGACCAGCACGCCGAACGGCCCTACGGCAGCAAGAACCTGCGCGACTGCTATCGCCAGGGCGCCGAAGTGTTTGGCTGGGATAAACGCACCCCCGAACCTCGCTCGATGCGCGATGGCAACGAGCTGGTGGGCTGGGGTATGGCGACGGGCGTCTGGGAGGCATTGCAGGTGCCGATCGCGGTGCGTATCGCACTCACCTCCAACGGCCATGCGGAGGTGTCATGCGCGACCTCCGACATCGGCACGGGCACCTACACGATCATGGCCCAGGTCGCGGCCGACATGCTCGGGTTGCCGCTCGACGCTATCACCGTCAAGCTTGGAGACTCGACTCTGCCGCAATCGCCGGTCGAAGGGGGATCATGGATTGCAGCCTCGGTGGCCAATGGGATCGCTACAACGTCCGACGCAGTCCGCCACGAACTGTTGGGCCTCGCCAAGCAGATGCCGAATTCGCCTTTTGCAGACGTTGCGCCCGATGAGGTCATGCTGGCCGATGGCAAGCTCGTGAGCAAGCGCGATCCTGCAAGCGCGGTATCGATTGCCGATGCCATGCGCCATGGCGGCGTCGACCGCATCGAGCAGGAGAAGACCACGCGCTTTGCCAAGGATGAGTCGCGTTCGCACAACGTGCATTCCGCGGTCTTTGTCGAGGTCAAGGTAGACGAAGAGCTCGGGGTCATCCGAGTCACCCGCGTCGTCAGCGCAGTTGCGGCCGGGCGCATCCTGAACACCAAGACCGCCGGGAGCCAGATCCTGGGTGGCGTGGTATGGGGTATCGGCATGGCACTGCACGAGGAAACGCTTCTCGACCACACCTTCGGGCGCGTCATGAATGCCAACATCGCGGAGTACCACGTCCCGGTGAACGCCGACATCCACGACATCAAGGTCATCTTCGTCGACGAGCCGGACGACACCATCAATCGGCTTGGCATCAAAGGGCTGGGTGAGATCGGCATTGTTGGCGTCGCAGCCGCTGTCGCCAATGCGGTCTATCACGCAACGGGGAAGCGCGTGCGCGACCTGCCCATCACGTTGGACAAGCTCGATTGATCTTAAGTGGCCAATCCGCAATGCTGGTGAAAGTCCCCGCTTCGGCCGCTCACATTCGGTGCTTGGCGAAATCCTCTCTCGTGTCGATGTCCTGAGCGACAGCAGGATCCGTGATCGGCCATTCGAGAACGTCCGACCGTCCACGCAAAAGTGGGCCTGCGCCGATATCACCGGACAGGCCTTCGATCGCAGCTTGGAGATCACGTGAGAGCACGACCGGGTTGCCACGTCGGCCGTTCAAGGTGGGGATCAGGGCCGCTGGTTCTCCCCTTTCTCGCCACCCTACCACGAGGGCATCGATGAGATCGGCTTTCACGAAGGGCATGTCCCCGAGGAGGATGATTGCAGCCCGCGCCCTTGGCGGGAGAGCGGAGAACCCGGCCTTCAGCGACGTCGAAAGCCCCTGTGCAAACAAGGCATTATGGAGGATCTGAACGGGAAGCCCGTGCAGCGCTGCTTCGACCTCTTCGGATCGATGGCCGGTCACCACGATAACCGGATCGACCGAGGAGCCGACGGCAGCCTCAGCGACATGGCGAACCAAGGCCTTGCCGCCAAGCCGAGCCAGCAGCTTCGGCTCGTCGCCGAACCGGGTGCCGCGCCCGGCAGCCAGAACAATGGCCGCCACATCGCTCATTCGTCAGCCTCGCTTTCGCCGCCCTCACGCGGCTGTGGCCGGGAGACGATCTCCATAAGAAGCCCTCCGACGCCAAGTGACATGATGTCAGCCCGTGTCACGGGAACATCCGCAAGAAGTCGGTGAAGAATCCAGTCAAACCCGTTCTCCTTGGGTGACCGAGCACAGCCAGGAGCTCCGATGACAGGCTTGCCGGCGATGGATCCGATGAGAAGCAGGTTTCCAGGATCGACAGGCATACCGAAATGCTCCACTCGTCCGCCTGCCCGCTCGATGGCGGATGGAATGACGTCCCGACGGTCGGCAATCGCCGATGCCCCGAACACGATGATGAGCTGCGTGTCGCCTTGTGCCAGTTCGGAAAGCTCCCGCGCCAATACAGCCGCATCGTGGGACACACGACAATTCCGCACGATCCTTGCATTCACGGGCTCGAGCCGCTGCGCCAGCACGGCAACGGTCTTGTCGATCACGCTCGGCTTGAGCCCTGGAAGAACCGTCGAAACAACGCCGACCAAGCGACGGGTATAGGGTGCAACGCGCAGCGCCTCCCTGCCAACCGCAGCTAACCCATTCCGTAGCAGGGGCTCCGGGATGGCATAGGGAATGATTTTGACGGTGCCGACCATCTCCCCCATGACTACCGGCTTGTAAGCGGGTAAGGTGGCGGCCGTCATAGCCTCGTCGACGGCATTGAGGCCATTGATCGCCTCGACATCGATCAGAAGCACGCCCGAAGCCTCGGCGTAGAGATTGGAACGTCCGGTGAAGGGTGCTTCGACAACGACGTTTTCGCCGGCAAGAGATCGGGCGAGCCGCCAGGCCGCTTCGTCCTCGCTGATATCTCCAGGTTCGAGCCGCACTGCAATCATCGTCTCGACACCAGCGTGCTTCAGCTGCATCGCGATCTCGGGCGAGACGAGGGTTCCTTTCTTCACCGTCGTGCTGCCTGCCCGTACGCTGTGAGCAGCCAGGGCTCCAATTGCCTCCTCAATCGGAATAAGGCCAAATTTCACGCCGAGCGCCTCCGCTCCTTGCGCAGGGTTGCAACGATCTCCGCCAGGATGGAGACGGCAATCTCCGCCGGAGAAACGGCTCCGATGTCAAGCCCGATCGGGGCATGGATACGGGCAAGATCCGCGTCGGTGAAGCCGGACGCCATCAGTCGCTGAACGCGGCGCTCATGGGTTTTGCGCGAGCCGAGCGCACCGATGTAAAAGCATGGCGACCTGAAGGCCGCGGCGAGCGCAGGATCGTCGATTTTAGGGTCATGGGTCAGTGCCACGACGGCCGTATATCGGTCGATCCCGATATCGGGCAGGGCAGCATCGGGCCACTCAGCCCTCACTTGCACGTCCGGAAAGCGTTCGGGAGTCGCGAAGGCCGTACGCGGGTCGATGATGGTGACGTCGAGATCCAGGTCCTTTGCCATAGGAGCCAAGGCCTGGCTAATGTGGACGGCACCAATGATTACCACCCTCACCGGTGGCGTCTGCACGGTGAGAAAGTACTGGCGGCCATCCCGCTCAATGAGGCCACTCTTGCCCTGGCGCAGGCGCTCCTGAATGTCCTGAGTGATAGGGTCATTTCCAACCCCTTCTTCCCGAACAAGGCGCTGTTCGCCCGATGCGATGTCGGTCACAAGCACGGCGGCTCGCCGAGCGGCTCGCTCTGCATTCAGGTCGGATAGAAGACTCAGCCGCATCTCATGCCCTCACCATCCGGCAAAACGGAGAGAAATGAAGGCGACAGAGAATATCCGCCCATCCTAGTCTACTCGTTCCACGTAGACGCTGATCCGTCCCCCGCATGAGAGTCCGACCTGCCATGCGCTCTCGTCGGCAACCCCGAACTCGAGCATCCGCGGCTTTCCATCGGCAATGACGTCCAGAGCCTCCGTAATGACCGCTCCCTCGACGCATCCGCCAGAAACGGACCCGAGAAAGTTCGTATCCTCGTCAATCACCAAGTGACTGCCGACAGGGCGCGGTGCCGACCCCCAGGTTTCGACCACGGTCGCGATTGCCACGCCCCTGCCCGCGCGCCTCCAGGCTTCTGCGGTCATCAGGATATCCGTATCGGTCGAGAACATGAGATTCCCTGGCGAAATGAGCGGCCTCAGACGGCCAATTATGGGTCAATACTGCCATTGCGGCCCCTTGAACCGCAACCAGAATACGAATGAACCCGCAGGCGAACCCTGGACTCAGGTGTTGGGGCTGTATCTGACCATTGACAGGTCTTGGATCGGAGCGTCTGATTCAGCGAGGGGCAGGTACATTCGTCGGATGGCTTACGAGCAGGATGCTCAACGATATCTACAGCCGGCGCATATTGCAGCTTGCAGGTGACATTCCGCGTCTCGGGAAGCTACCGGATGCCGATGCCAGCGCTACGGCGCACTCCAGGCTGTGTGGGTCGACGGTCACCGTTTATCTGAAACTCGATGGCGATGTCGTCACGGGGTTCGCCCACGAAGTGAAAGCCTGTGCCCTGGGGCAGGCATCGTCATCGATCATGGGCCGAAACGTGGTGGGATCGGCCGCGGCAGAGCTTCGGGACATTCGGGAGGAAATGCGCCGGATGTTGAAGGCTGGCGGCGCTCCACCCTCCGGGAAATGGGCGGATCTCGCATTTCTGGAACCGGCGCGGGATCTCAAGGCTCGCCATCCCTCCATCCTTCTCACCTTCGATGCCGTTGTCGATGCACTCGACCAAATCCAAAAACGTTAGGGCCGTCCTCACAGTGAGGCCCGGAACGGCGCAAACCTCGACGAACCGTTTGGATCGGAGACACACACCATTGGCGGACATCGGGTCCCGGCGAAGCTGAGGAAGATGCATCGGCGCGACCGATCCCATCCGATGGAAAGCGCCGGCCTTGAAAGCACGCTCAAGCCGCTGACCGGCTCCAAGCAATTGTTGCAGCGCACACATCTATCATGCGCTGCAGCAGAACGTAGGATCTGGCACTCCGGGCAATTTGCATCATACTTTGCTGTCAATATCGGGGGAAATCCAGGGAGGACTCAGCATGGCGATGATAATGCAAGGCGACGTCACGCTACCGGCGGACCGGGAAGCAGTCTGGGTTGCGCTCAATGATCCCAACGTCTTGAAAGCCTGCATCCCAGGGTGCCAGGAACTGGAGAAAGTGAGTGACACGGAATTCCAGGCAACGGCGAAAATCTCAATCGGGCCCGTCAAGGCAACCTTCAAGGGCAGCGTGAAACTGACCGATCTCGATCCCCCCGACAGCTACACCATCACCGGCGAGGGACAGGGCGGGGTTGCCGGTTGGGCCAAGGGCGGAGCGAAAGTGCGCCTGGAGGATATCGAGGGTGGAACCAAACTGGTCTATGACGTCGAGGCGAATGTGGGCGGCAAGATCGCTCAGCTCGGCGGCAGGCTAATCAATGGCGTAGCGAAGAAATATGCCGACGAGTTCTTCGCTAATTTTGCCAGGATCCTCTCGCCTGAGGAAACGGCCGTCTGAGCGTTGCCTCATCGGCCATCCTTTGAATCATTCCAATGCTTGACCGCTCAATCGGGGCGGTTCACACTTGACATCGGCAGATCGTATTCTTGCGATCGTCCAACAAGAATACCTGCCGGTGCCTGAGACCACCTTAAGGTTGGCCGGGCTGCCGGTGTCTGAGGAGGAAAGCACGCATGACCACCGTCTCCCTGACGGTGAACGGTCAACCCGTCACCGCAGACGTCGACCCCCGCACTCTTCTCGTTCACCTCTTACGCGACAATCTTCGACTTACCGGAACCCACGTGGGCTGCGACACCAGCCAGTGTGGCGCCTGCGTCGTTCATTTGAACAATCAGGCCGTGAAGGCCTGTACGATCCTCGCCGTCCAGGCGGATTCAGCCACCGTCACCACCATCGAGGGTATCGCTCAAGGCGGCGAGCTGCATCCGATGCAGGCGGCCTTCCGCGAGCATCATGGCCTGCAATGCGGCTACTGCACGCCAGGCATGGTCATGTCCGCCATCGATATCGTGAACCGGAAGGGGCACGCTCTCGACGAACAGACCATTCGGGCCGAGCTGGAAGGCAATCTGTGCCGCTGCACGGGCTATCACAACATCGTCAAAGCCGTTGCCGCCGGAGCGCTAGCCATGGCCCAAGCACCTTTACGGCAGGCGGCTGAATAGGCCGACGCTCGCCAAGGTGCGACGCCCATATCAACGGGTGCAGGCTGAGGACCTCGAAGCCGGCGTAGTCTCTCCAACGTCCGTGTCGGGATTCCCGCTTCCGCCGTCTGATGAGGGCCGATGAAGACAAGGGAGGACAGCATGACCGCAACAGGAATCGGCGCACCCGTACGCCGGAAAGAGGATCAGCGTTTCGTCACCGGCCAGGGACGCTACGTGGACGATTTCAATCGACCTGGCCAGGCCTATGCATATTTCCTTCGCTCGCCGCATGCCCATGCCACGATCCGGTCGATCGACACCGGCCCGGCAAAGAGCATGCCCGGCGTCGTGGCCGTCTTTACCGGAGATGACCTCGCAGCCGACAAGATCGGAGGTCTCATCTGCGGATGGATGATCCAATCCAAGGACGGCTCTCCGATGAAGGCGGGACCGCACCCGGCTCTGGCACAGGGCAAGGTGCGCTATGTGGGTGACCACGTGGCGGTTGTGATTGCCGAAACCCTGGCCCAGGCCAAGGATGCCGCAGAAGCCATCGCGGTCGACTACGATGTCCTCCCTGCCGTCGTGAACACGGCCGAGGCGACGAAGGCGCCAGTTCAGGTGCATGACGTGTCACCCGACAATACCGTCTTCAACTGGCACCTCGGCAACAAGGAAGAGATGGAAGCTGCCTTCGCACGGGCGAAGCATGTGACGAAGATCGACCTCGTCAACAACCGGCTGGTGCCGAACGCCATCGAACCCCGGGCGGCGGTGGGAGAATACGATCACGGCACCGACGGCTACACGCTCTACACGACGAGCCAGAACCCCCATGTGGCCCGGCTCGTCCTCTCGGCCTTCATCGGGATCGCGCCGGAACACAAGCTGCGCGTCATCGCTCCCGATGTCGGCGGCGGGTTCGGCTCCAAGATCTTCATCTATGCCGAAGAGACGGTCTGCGTCTGGGCGGCGAAAAAGGTCAAGCGGCCCGTGAAATGGACAGCCGATCGTACTGAAGCTTTCCTGTCCGATGCGCATGGCCGTGATCATGTCACCCATGCGGAGATGGCGACTGATGAGAACGGCAAGATCCTGGGCCTTCGGGTTCACACCATCGCCAATCTCGGCGCCTATCTGTCCACCTTCTCCTCATCCGTGCCAACCTATCTCTATGCCCCTCTCCTGTCGGGCCAATACGACATCCCGGCGATCTACTGCGAGGTGGATGCAGTCTACACGAACACGGCTCCCGTCGACGCCTATCGCGGCGCAGGACGTCCCGAGGCGACTTTCGTGGTCGAGCGGCTCGTCGAAAGAACCGCCCGCGAGCTCGGTCAGGATCCGGCTGAGTTCCGCAGGAAGAACTACATCACGCAGTTCCCCCATCAGACGCCGGTCATCATGACCTATGACACAGGCGATTACGCCGCCTCGCTCGACAAGGCACTGGAACTCGCCGACTACAAGAACTTTGGCGCGAGGAAGCAGGAGAGCGCCCGCCGCGGCAAGCTGCGGGGCATCGGCTTCTCAAGCTACATCGAGGCCTGCGGCATTGCGCCCTCGCAAGCGGTCGGATCTCTCGGGGCAGGCGTCGGCCTTTGGGAATCCGCCGAGGTGCGCGTCAACCCGACAGGGTCGGTCGAGGTGCTCACCGGCTCGCACAGCCATGGCCAGGGGCACGAGACCACCTTTGCCCAGCTCGTCTCCGACCGGCTCGGCATCCCCATCGATCAGGTCAGCATCGTCCATGGCGATACCGACAAGGTACAGTTCGGCATGGGAACCTATGGATCGCGTTCAGGCGCGGTCGGCATGTCGGCCATCGCCAAGGCTCTCGACAAGGTGATCGCCAAGGGCAAGAAGGTGGCGGCGCATGTTCTCGAGGCCGCCGAAGGCGACATCGAGTTCAAGGATGGCAAGTTCGGGGTTGCCGGCACGGATCGGACACTCGGCTTCGGAGAAGTGGCCCTCCAGGCCTATATCGCCCACAAATTCCCAGGCCAGGATCTGGAGCCCGGGTTGAAGGAGGGAGCATTCTACGATCCCACCAACTTCACCTTCCCGGCTGGCGTCCATATCTGCGAGGTGGAGATCGACCCCGACACAGGCGTGACCAAGATCGAGCGCTGGACGGCAGTCGACGATTTCGGGGTGATCATCAACCCGATGATCGTTGAAGGCCAGGTCCATGGCGGTATCGCCCAGGGCGTCGGGCAGGCGCTGCTCGAAGGCGCCGTCTATGACCAGAGCGGTCAGCTCGTGACCGCCAGCTTCAATGATTACTGCATGCCGCGCGCCATCGACCTGCCGTCGTTCCAGATCGGCATGACGATGACGCTCTGCCCTTCGAACCCACTCGGGATCAAGGGCTGTGGCGAGGCTGGTGCCATCGCCGCTCCGCCGGCCGTCATCAACGCGATCACGGACGCGCTCGGCCATGAGGATATTGCGATGCCCGCAACGCCCCAAGCCGTCTGGCGGGCGGCGCAGAAGGCGCGCATGCCAATGGCAGCGGAATAAGGGAGGACAGCATGTACGCTTTCGAATACCACCGTCCGACGAGCGTCCAGCAGGCGGCTGACCTCGCTACTCAGTTGGAGGAGACCAAGTTCCTCGCCGGCGGGCACACCCTTCTGCCGACCATGAAAATGCGGCTCGCGGCACCAGCCAATCTGATCGACCTCGGCCAGATCGCCGAACTTCACGGGATCGAGCGCTCCGGCGACACACTCAGCATCGGTGCCACGACCCAGCATGCGGAGGTCGCCAACTCGGCTGAAGTGCAGGCGGCCATTCCGGCCCTCGCCGAATTGGCGGAGCTGATCGGCGATCCGCATGTGCGCAACCGCGGCACGATCGGAGGCTCGGTCGCCAACAACGATCCGTCCGCGGATTATCCGGCGGCTTGCCTTGCCCTGAAGGCGACGATCGTCACCGACAAGCGGACGATTGCCGCCGATGACTTCTTCCAGGGCATCTTCACGACAGCCTTGGACGAGGGAGAGATAATCACCAAGATCTCGTTCCCGATCCCGTCGCAGGCAGCCTATGCCAAGTTCCGCCACCCGGCCTCGCGCTACGCCCTCGTTGGCGTGTTCGTGGCCAAGCACGGGGACGAGGTGCGGGTGGCCGTAACGGGAGCCGGTTCCAACGGTGTGTTCCGCGTGCCGGACATGGAGCAGGCCTTGCGCCAGAACTTTGCGGCCGACGCTCTCGACGGCATCTCCGTGCCGGCGGACGAGATGAACAGCGACATCCACGCAGACGCGGCCTATCGGGCTCATCTTGTCGGAGTCATGGCCCGGCGGGCCGTGCAGGCGGCAGCCTCTCGCACTTAAGCAGTCCGTCAGACTTGTCCTGGCAGGCGACGACTGCAAGACTGGACGAAGGCACAGAGGTATCCATGCCCGGGGTTTCCCGGGCATGTCTTCTTGTGGAGCATTGAGGCCTGTGGCTGAACGACCCGGTTCCATCGACGAAACGCTGGCCCTTCTGAAGAGCACGGGCTATGTCGCCGACCGTCCGCTCGCGACGGTGCTCTTTCTTGCGCTGAAGCTTGGGCGCCCGATTTTCCTGGAGGGAGAAGCCGGCGTCGGCAAGACGGAGATCGCGAAGGTGCTGTCGGCGGGGCTCGGCCGCCGGCTCATCCGCCTGCAATGCTACGAGGGCCTCGACATCGCTTCGGCGGTCTACGAGTGGAACTATGCCGGGCAGATGATGGCCATTCGCCTTGCAGAAGCTGGCGGAGCGGTGGATCGAGACACGCTCGAAAGCGATCTTTTCTCGGAACGGTACTTGGTGAAACGGCCGCTCCTGCAGGCTCTTGAGCCCGATACGGCTGGCGCTCCGGTTCTCCTGATCGACGAGCTCGACCGCACGGACGAAGCCTTTGAAGCCTTTCTTCTGGAGGTACTGTCAGATTTCCAGGTGACCATCCCCGAGCTTGGTACGGTTCGGGCGGATCACCCACCGATCGTCGTCATCACATCGAACCGCACCCGTGAGGTTCACGACGCACTCAAGCGCCGCTGCCTTTATCATTGGGTCGACTACCCTGATCCGGAACGGGAGCTGGCCATCCTGAAGAGCCGCGTTCCGGATGCACCGGGGCGTTTGTCGCAAGAAGTGGTCGGCTTCGTCCAAGCGATCCGGAAGGAGGATCTGTTCAAGGCGCCGGGTGTAGCGGAAACCCTGGACTGGGCTTCCGCCCTCGTGGAGCTCGATGCGGTGGCGCTCGACCCGGCGCTTGTCTCGGACACGCTCGGCGTTCTCTTAAAATATCAGGATGACATCCAGAAAATGCAGGGCAGCCGCGCCAAGGAAATGCTCGACATTGTCCAGAACGCACTGCGGATCTCCGAGTGAGTAACAATCCTCGCCGAAACGGTGATGGTCGCCTTGCAGACAACATCGCCTATTTTGCGCGGGCATTGCGCAACGCGGGCCTGCCGGTCGGCCCAGGCGCGGTTCTCGATGCAATCGCTGCGGTCGAGGCTGGCCGGATCGGCACTCGCGAGGACTTTTACTGGACGCTTCACGCCGTTTTCGTGAAGCGACATGAGCACAGCATCCTCTTCGACCAAGCCTTCAAGATCTTCTGGAGACGGCGCGCCCTGATCGAGAAGCTGATCGCCCAGATGTCGCCGATTGCCCCCGGAGGCAAGGAAGAGAAGAAGCCTCAGGCGGGTGCCTTGCGTGTGGCCGAAGCCTTGGCCACGCCGCGACAGGAAAAGCCGGACCCGGTCGAGAAAACCGAATTCTCCGCCCATCTCACCGTCTCGGATCGCGAGATCCTGAAGTCGAAGGACTTCGCGCAGATGTCGGCCTCTGAGATCGCGATGGCGAAGCGCCTGATCACCGGGATGTCTCTTCCGGACGACGAAGTGGCCACGCGCCGCTTCCTGCCGGACCCACGAGGCCGGCGGATCGATCTGCGCAGGACATTCCGGCGGTCGCTGCGCGGAGGAGGCGCCGTGATCGATCTGGCCTATCGCTCCCCCGCGGTCCGGCATGCGCCGGTGGTGGCAATCGTCGACATCTCGGGATCGATGGCGGACTATTCTCGTCTCTTCCTGCATTTCCTTCATGCCATCGCTGAGAAGAGGCGGAGGGTTTACTCCTTCGTGTTTGCAACCCGCCTGACCAATATCAGCCGCGAGCTGGCGAGCCATGATCCGGACGAGGCGCTCGCTCGTGCTGCGAAGCGCGTACAGGACTGGGAAGGCGGGACACGGATCGCCCATGCCCTGCACGACTTCAACCGTCACTGGTCGCGTCGGGTGCTCGGCCAGGGTGCCATCGTTCTTCTGTTCACGGACGGGCTCGAACGGGAAGTGACGAGAGAGCTGACCTTCGAGATGGATCGCCTCAAACGCTCCTGCCGCCGCCTGATATGGCTGAATCCGCTTCTCCGGTTCGACGCGTTCGAGGCACGGGCTTCCGGCATCAGGACAATGCTGCCTCACGTCGACGAATTCCGCCCGATTCACAGTCTGGCATCGATGGAGGAGCTCTGTCGGGCTTTGTCCGATAAGCTGACTGAACAAAACAATCCGCGCCAATGGCTGCGGGCGTCATGAGCCTTTAATCGCACGCCGATAACGACATGCGATTTTCGTCGCGTTCCGGCGAACAACGGAGCACCGGCCAATAAGGTGGAAGCTATTCTTGCTGATGCTAAGGGTGGTTACAGGCGGACGCGGAGCTTTGAGCACAAGTCAGATCCTTGTGTTGGACGCGCCCTCCCCATGAAGGGTGCGCACGGTCACAAGGCCCCGCCGTGTCGTGTTAGGATTCTTATCATTAACTCGACTGTCGCGCCAAGAGGTTGCGCTCTACACTCTGCAAGTGAGTGCGCATCGCCGCGGCAGCGCCATTCATGTCGCGATTCTCGATAGCCGTAATGATCATCTCGTGCTCGGCAAAGCTGTGATGATCGGGTTCTGGCTTGACAGGGTTCGAGCGGAGACGGCCCCATGTTACGGCCCGGCGCAGGGCATTCAGCATGTCAAACAGTCCAAGAAGGGGCGTGTTCTGTGTCGCCTCGGCGATGGTGCGGTGCAGGCGGGTATCCCAGTTCTCGTATTGCCGCCATGTTGCAGCTTCCTGAGTCCGGGTCTGGCATAGTCTCAACTCGGAGAGATGCATGGGCGTCGCGGTCAGCGCCGCCGCGCGGGCGATCTCGGGCTCGATAATGAGGCGCGCGCGCATCAGCTCCGCCGGATTGGTCCGCTTGGACAAGGCTGCGATATCGGAAAGGCTGTCGGTGGGACGGTTCCCCAGGAAGGTGCCTTTTCCGACGTGGCGCCAAATCTGACCCTCGGCCTCGAGCGCCCCGAGCGCTTTCCTCAGTTCGGACCGAGTGACACCCAGGGCAACGGCCAGATCCCGTTCGGGCGGCAAGCGCCCATCTTCAGGCAACTCGGCCTGCGCGAGGTATGCCCTCAGCTGGGTGACGATGCCCCGATTGGATCCCGCCTCACTGTACATTTGCATCTGCCGATCTCAACCAATCTCAAATTGGTTGGATCTTCTAACTAAATATTGCACCGCGTCAACTGAAATAATACTTGACACCAATTCAGCCAATTGCGACCAATATAGCATTGGTCGCGAAAGGTGCGACTGAGAGCAAGAGCGGGTGAACCGCCCAAAACAATGGGAGAGAAACATGTTCAAGGGCTTAAAGTGCTTAAAGGCAGGCGCTGCAGTTCTCGCGATTGGTGCGGCGCTCATGACATCGAACGCAGCGGAAGCGGCCAAGGTTCGTGTGGTTTATGGCGACATCCCCAGCGTGGAATCCCTGCATCTCTTGGCGGCCTTCGAGCGCGCCAAGGAAAAGGGTGTCGATATCGAAATGACCTATCTGAAATCCGAGGATATCGCCGCTCAGGCTGTCGTCGGTGGTCAGGCTGACATCGGTGTCGGCGGTCCCTATGCACTCGTTCAGAAGGTCAAGGCTCCGATCCGGATGTTCATGCAGCTTTCAACGCTGCGCTTCTACCCGGCCGTGAACGGTCAGTTCTACAAGACCTGGAAGGATCTGGACGGGCAGGAGGTTGCTGTTCACTCGCGCGGTTCCGGAACCGAGGCCATCATGAAGCTGATGGAACAGCGGCAGGGCATCAAGTTCTCCAAGATCAGCTACATCCCGGGCGCCGAGGTGCGCACAGGTGCTCTGCTCCAAGGCAACGTCAAGGCCAGCATCGTCGATTCCTCCGGTCGCCGTCTGCTCGAGACTCAGGCTCCCGGCAAGTTCGTCATCCTGCCGCTTGAGGGTGTGAACGCAACCGACGAAGCCTTGTTCGCCAACAAGGATTTCCTCGAGAAGAATGCGGCAGACGTCGACAAGATCGTCGAGGCCATTCTCACCACCTGGCGCGAAGTGACAGCCAATCCGGCTGTTGTTTCCGAGTGGCGCGCCAAGTACAAGCTGCTGCCCGACCTGCCTGCTGCGCAAGCAAGTGACATCGGGCCTTATTTCGACGAGCTCGCGAAGGGCAAGGCCTTCCCGCTTAACGGCGGCGGGGTTGCAGCGGCGAAGGACGACTTCGCCTTCTATACCCTCTCGGGCCAGCTCACAGGTGAACCCGCCAGCCTGAAGGTCGAGGACTTCTGGGACACACGTTCTCTGGATCGCGTCGTTGCCAAAATCGGCTCCAAGTGAGGTGACCGGCATGATGGCCTCCTCCCAGGTGAATTCTCAAGTGAACGGCCCCGCGCGGGCCGTTCATCCGCCGACCGGCTGGGGCTTGAGCCTCAGCCGACTATTCACGAGCCACCCAATCGCCGTGAGGGCAGTGTCCCTGGGACTCTTCTTCCTGATCTGGGAGATCGCCGGACGTGTGCCGATCAGTTATGCGTTTCCCACCTTCCTCGAAACGCTTTATGCCTTCGCCTCCATGCTGCTCGATGGCAGCCTCCTGGTGGCTTACGGATCGACCGTTCAGCCCTTGATCATTGGCATTGCCATTTCAGCCGTGGTCGGAGTGGGGCTCGGCATCGTGATGGGCTTGTCACGCAAGGCTGAGTGGCTCGTGGCACCACTGTTCATTGTCCTTCAATCTGCTCCCATGGCAGCCCTCATCCCGCTCATCACGTTCGTGTACGGCATCGGCCTGATGGCAAAGACCCTCGCGGTTATCATGCTTGCCCTGCCGGTGATCGTCCTGAACGGCTACAAGGCGGTCCGAAACGCCAATCCTTCGCTGGTCGCCATGTGCCGTTCGTTCCAGGGCACGCGATTCCAGCAGATCACCAAGATCATCATTCCCGATGCCAGTCCGGTGATCTTTGCCGGACTGCGTCTCGGCCTTGCGGCCGGGTTCATCGGCGTCATCCTGGCCGAGCTCCTGATCACGCCGACCGGGATTGGTGATCTCATCACCTACCATCGCTCAGTGGCTAACTATGCGGAAATGTATGCCGCTGTGGTTTCCATCATCCTGGTCTCGACCCTGACGCTCGCCGCGCTCGAGGCATTCGAGGTTCGCGTGCTGCGCCCTGAAAAGAAGAGAGGCTGACATGACTGCTCCCACTGCTTCCATCCATGCCATGCCTCGGGTTGAAAGCGACGTTGCCGTCGAGGTGCGCAGCATCTGCAAGAACTACGGTGACATTGAAGCGCTGCGCCTGATCGATCTCGACTTTCCCCGCGGCAAGCTCACGACGCTGCTAGGCCCCTCCGGCTGCGGCAAGACCACCCTGCTCAAAATCATCGCCGGCCTCATCGAGCCGACGTCAGGTGAAGTGCGTGTGAACGGCAAGATCATCACCGGTCCCGGTCCGGAACGCGCCTTCGTGTTTCAGGATTTTGCCCTGATGCCGTGGGCAACGGTGATGCGCAATGTGGCCTTCGGGCTCGAGCTGAAGGGGATGGGCAAGGCCGAACGCCAGTCCATTGCCCGCCACTACATCGCCGAGGTCGGTCTCACAGGATTCGAGGACAAGTACCCGCACGAACTCTCCGGGGGCATGCGCCAGCGCGTCGGTCTTGCACGCGCCTTCGCGGTCAATGCAGAGGTGCTGCTGCTCGACGAGCCGTTCTCCGCGGTGGACGAACAGAACCGCCGCAAATTCCAGGAGGACCTGCTGCAACTGGTGGAGAAGGAGCGTAAGACCTTCATCTTCGTGACGCACAGCATCGAGGAGGCCGTCTACGTGTCGGACCGAATCGTGCTGCTCTCGCGCCGGCCGAGCCGCGTCGCACAAATCATCGAACCGAAAATCGATCGAACGGCCTCTCCCGACGCCATCCGCCGCGACCAGGGTTATCTCGATACCGTCGAGGAGATCTGGCAAGGCCTCAAGCACTACGTGGACTGAGGAGAGCAGCTATGACTCTTTACGGCTACCGGGTGCCGATGATGGCGTCCCTCCTGGTCTGGTGCCTGATCTGGGAGCTGGTCGGACAGTCCGGCCTGATGTTCCTGGTGCCGCCGCTCTCAAGCGTGCTGATGGCCGGCGTCACGATGGTACAGACCGGAACATGGCAAGCGGCCGCGCTGATCACGCTGCACAGCTTCGCCGTCGGCATGACACTGGCCATCGTGGTCGGCGTCACGTTGGGCGTGCTGATGGGGCGGTTCAAGGCGGTGGATGAGCTGTTCGGCATCTGGGTCAACATCTTCGTCAGCGCGCCGCTCTCGGCCCTGGTTCCGGTGTTGATGATTCTGTTCGGCATGGGCGAGACCACGGTCATCGTCACGGTCTTTCTCTTCGCGGTGTGGATCATCGTGTTGGACACGCGAGCGGGCATTCAGCATGTGCCGAACTCGCTTATTGAAATGGGGCTCTGCTACGGTGCCTCTCCCTTCGCTCTTTACGGAAAAATCGTTCTCCTTGCCGCACTGCCGGAGATCCTCGCAGGGATCCGACTCGGCCTTGTGCGCGGCGTAAAGGGTGTTGTGATCGGCCAGCTTCTGGTGGCGATCATCGGTTATGGCGAGCTGTTTGAGCTTTATTCACGCAGCTTCGACATGGAGAACTTCTGGGCACTGACGATCATCCTCTTCGCTGCGGCGATGCTGATGTCGGCGGCCATCGAGTACATTGAGAAAAAAGTCGACTATTACGCAGGAGTAAGATGATGAATGCCCCTCTCGCCATGACCGGCTATGTCATTCAGCCGGCACCGGTTGCCACGTTGCCTGTTCAGGGCAGCGACAAGCTCTTCCCGATCCACCGGATCTATTGCGTCGGCCGCAACTATGCTGAGCATGCGATCGAAATGGGGCACGATCCCTCCAAGGAGCCACCGTTTTTCTTCCAGAAGAATGCGGACAACATTGTCACGAACGGCAAGTTCCCCTATCCGGGCAAGACTTCCGACGTGCATCATGAGATCGAGATGATCGTGGCGCTCGCCAAGGGCGGCGACAACATCCCCGTGGAAACTGCTCTCGATCACGTCTTCGGCTATGGCGTCGGTCTTGACATGACCCGCCGTGATCTCCAGGGCGAGGCCAAGAAGCTGGGACGTCCATGGGAAGTCGGAAAGGCCTTTGAAGCCTCCGCACCCTGCGGTCCGCTGGTTCCCGCAAGCGAGATCGGCCACCCGACGTCCGGCGCGGTGACGCTGAAGGTAAACGGTGAACTGCGTCAGCAGGGTGACCTGAACCAGTTGATCTGGAAGGTGCCGGAGATGATCTCGTATCTATCTGGTCTGTTCACTCTGCAGCCGGGCGACATCATCATGACTGGCACGCCGGCTGGCGTCGGCGCGGTCGTGCGCGGCGATATCATGGAAGGCTTCGTCGAGGGCGTCGGGAAGATCGAAGTCGTCGTCGTCTAACCTGTGTCGTCCGTATTGTAACGTCTCAATTCGGGCGAGGGGCTTTCAACACCGCAGCGCATCTCTATGTGCTGCGGTGCAATTTTAAGGCGGGACAACCGCCGTCCAAATCAATCAGGAGCCAAAAGTGGCGAAGATCAAGGTCGCGAATCCGGTCGTCGAGCTCGACGGCGACGAGATGACCCGCATTATCTGGCACTTCATCAAAGACAAGCTGATCCACCCGTATCTCGACATCGACCTGAAATACTACGACCTCGGCGTCGAGCACCGCGACGCCACCAACGACAAGGTCACGGTCGAGGCGGCCGAGGCGATCAGGAAGTACGGCGTCGGCGTCAAATGCGCCACCATCACCCCGGACGAGGGCCGCGTCGAGGAGTTCAAGCTCAAGGAGATGTGGAAGTCGCCCAACGGCACCATCCGCAACATCCTCGGCGGCGTGATCTTCCGCGAGCCGATCATCTGCAAGAACGTGCCGCGCCTGGTGCCCGGCTGGACCCAGCCGATCATCGTCGGCCGCCACGCCTTCGGCGACCAGTACAAGGCGACCGACTTCAAGGTGCCGGGCAAGGGCCGGCTGTCGATCAAGTTCGAGGGCGAGGACGGCACGGTGATCGAGAAGGAGGTGTTCAAGTTCCCCGAGGCCGGCGTCGCCATGGCGATGTACAACCTCGACGAGTCGATCCGGGATTTTGCCCGCGCCTCGATGAACTACGGCCTGAACCGCAAGTACCCCGTCTACCTCTCCACGAAGAACACCATCCTGAAGGCCTATGACGGCCGCTTCAAGGACATCTTCGAGGAGGTCTACCAGAACGAGTTCAAGGCGAAGTTCGATGCGGTGGGCATCACGTATGAGCACCGCCTGATCGACGACATGGTGGCCTCGGCGCTGAAGTGGTCGGGCGGCTATGTCTGGGCGTGCAAGAACTATGACGGCGACGTGCAGTCCGACACGGTGGCGCAGGGCTTCGGCTCACTCGGCCTGATGACCTCGGTGCTGATGACGCCGGACGGCCGGACGGTCGAGGCGGAAGCGGCGCACGGCACGGTGACGCGCCATTACCGCGAGCACCAGAAGGGCAAGGAGACCTCGACCAACTCGATCGCCTCGATCTTCGCCTGGACCCGCGGCCTGAGCCATCGGGCCAAGCTCGACGACAACGCCGAGCTCGCCCGCTTTGCCGCGACGCTGGAGAAGGTCTGCGTCGACACGGTCGAGGCCGGCTTCATGACCAAGGACCTGGCGCTCCTGGTCGGCGCCGAGCAGAAGTGGCTCTCGACCACCGGCTTCCTCGACAAGATCGACGAAAACCTCAAAAAGGCCATGGCCGCTTAAGCGACGCCAAACGCTCCGAGACGACCAAAGCCCGGCCCAAAGCCGGGCTTTTTGATGCCTTCGCCCTACGCATCAAACTCGACATTGCTCATGCTTTATTCTGACAAGACATGACGGTTGTCGGCGATGCTTTTGGATGGTTCGACCCGCCGATTCTCAAAGTGTTTTGCGGAAGACCCATTATGCAAGGGCTGCGTCTACGATTGCCAGCAAGATCCCTCTACATTAATTCCATGCTCATTAGTTAAGCGCTCTGTCGGGTTGCGGGCTATCCGATATTGCCATTTTCCGACACATGTTTGCGCAAATCGCTCAACAGGAACGCTAAGGATAGTTGAGAGCTCGACTGAGTAGCGTCTTTTGTCGCGCCTGGGTGAGGTGACAAGGAAGGCAGTACATCCGTGCCTGTCCTTGCCCCCCGGGCCAAGCGGCCACAGGGCTGACCTAAAGCGGTTCGATGACGGCCTCATGACGATGAAGATGCCGACTCCCCACTTCGCTATTATCCGTTGTGTTCACCCCTGCCCGGCTGGCGAACCCCGTCGGCACTCGTGCGGCGGTAGCGTTCTGCCGGCAGGCGATGAGACACGTTCGGCAGGAGGGCTGCCCGCGCTGTTTTGAAGGCAACCCAGTCAGACACGTCGGGTAGCGCCGGAATCGTGACCCGCTCTCCCTGGTCGAGACCTACAAGCGCTGCATCGACCATATCGCCGGTCTCCATAACAATGTCCTGCGGGAGAGCGTTGATATCGAGCCCTCCCTTTTCCCACAGTTCCGTTCGTGTCACGCCCGGCAGCACGGCCTGAACTCGCACGCCGTATGGCGCAAGTTCGCTGTCGAGTCCTTCGCTGAACGCAAGGAGATAGGCCTTGCTGGCACCGTAGCCTACGCTGATGGCCGGCTGATCGCCCCGAATGGCAACCACGGAGGCAATGTTGACGATGTCTCCCTTCCGTCGCTGTGCCAAGCCGGGTGCAACGGCGCGTGCCAAGCGTGTCGCCACGACCACGTTGAGCTGGATCATCGCGTCGAGGCGCTCCGAATTCATGGCGATCGTCGGCCCGGCAACCGCGATACCGGCATTGTTGACGAGCATGGTGATGTCATCCGAGTAGAGCCGAGTCTCGACCTTACGAATGTCATCGGCATTCGCGAGATCGGCTCGCAAAATTTCGACTTTTACGCCCGTCTCTGCGACGAGTCGGGCCATGAGAGCTTTCAATTTCGCCTCATCGCGGGCGACGAGAACGAGATCATATCCACGGCGGGCAAGACGATCCGCATAAACTGCTCCGATGCCGGCCGAAGCGCCAGTGACCAGCGCCGTTCCTTGTCCTTTGCTCATACCAGGTTCCTTCGGTTCAAGAGGAGGGATGCAACAGAGCCCATGAGCTGACCATTCAGGCCATGCGCTCGACGGCGATGGCGGTGGCCTCGCCGCCGCCGATGCACAGGGATGCGATCCCGCGGGACAATCCCCGGCGCTCCAGCGCATGCAGCAGGGTCACGATCAGGCGCGCACCGGTCGCACCGATGGGATGGCCGAGTGCACAGGCGCCGCCGTTCACGTTGAGGATGTCGCGCGGGATGCCAAGGTCCCGCTGCGCCGCCATGGCGACGACCGCGAAGGCCTCGTTGATCTCAAACAGATCGACGTCTCCCACGCTCCAGCCCACCTTGTCGAGGAGCTTGCGGATCGCCGGGATCGGAGCGGTGGTAAACCAGGCCGGATCCTGGGAATGGGTCGCGTGCCCCCGGATTGCTGCCAGGACCGGGAGGCCTTCGCGTTCGGCGATCGAGCGGCGCGTGAGGACGAGCGCCGCCGCCCCGTCGGCATTGGCGGAGGAACTCGCCGCCGTGATCGTGCCATCGAGCCGGAAGGCCGGCTTCAGGGATGGGATCTTGTCCGGTGAGACCTTCAGTGGGTTCTCGTCCGTGTCGATGACCGTGTCGCCCGTCTTCCCGGTGATGACGATCGGTGCGATCTCGGCTGCAAAGCCCCCTTCCCCGATGGCCTGACGGGCCCGGGTGAGCGTCTCGATTGCGTAAGTGTCCTGGTCGGTCCGGCTGAACTGATAGACCTCCGCCGTCGCCTCGCCGAAATCCCCCATCGGCCGCCCGCCCTCATAGGCATCCTCGAGGCCGTCCATCATCATGTGGTCGATGAGGCGGTCGTGACCGACCCGGTAGCCGCTGCGGGCCTTGGCCAGAAGGTACGGCGCGTTGGACATGGACTCCATGCCGCCGGAGACGACGATTCCGGCCGAGCCAGCCAGGATCAGATCATGGGCAAGCATAGTCGCCTTCATGCCGGAGCCGCAGACCTTGTTGACGGTCGTCGCGCCTGCTGCGTCCGGCAGGCCTGCCTGGCGAGCGGCTTGGCGGGCCGGCGCCTGCCCCTGACCGGCCGGTAACACGCAGCCCATGAGGATTTCATCGACCTTTTCGGCCGCAAGCCCGGCGCGGTCGAGTGCAGCGCGAATGACATGGCTGCCGAGCTTCGGGGCGCCCAGCCCCGAGAGACTGCCCTGGAACCGTCCGAGCGGACTGCGAGTGGCGGAAACGATCACGACCGGATCATGCGACGACATCGGGGTCTCCATTATATGACTATTGACATATAATATGATGACGATAATGTAAAGTCTCCTAGGAATGGAGTGCGACATTGCGTTACGAGAAGGGTCACAAGGAGCAGACCCGCAAACGCGTCCTCGACATTGCGGGAGCGCGGTTCCGCGCCAAGGGCATCGAGGGGACCGGGGTCGCCAGCCTGATGGCCGATGCCGGGCTGACCCATGGCGGCTTCTATGCCCATTTCAAATCGAAGGACGACCTTGTCCGGGAGGCGCTCTCATCCGCCCATGCGAGCAGCCGTGAGGCGTGGGTTGCGGACGCGAGGGCCGCCCGTGAGCGTGGGGAGGACGGGCTTGAGGCCATCGTGCGTCGGTATCTGCGCACGGTGCACCGCGACCAGCCGGAGGCAGGCTGCTCCGTCGCTGCGCTCGCGCCCGAGATCGCCCGCAACGATCCAAAGACCCGCAACATCATGGCCGATGCGGCAAGTGAGATCGTCGCGATCATCGCGGCCGAACTGCCCTCGTCCTTCCCCGAGGAGAAGGCAACGGAAACCGCCTATGCGATCTTCGGGCTGATGATCGGCACGCTACAGCTTGCCCGCGTCGCGACGGATCCTGCTCTCTCCGAGACGATTCTGCGCTCCGGCCAAGAAGCTGCTCTGCGCCTCGCCCGCGAGAGATATGAGAATCCAGTCATGAACCCGCCCAACTCATGAGGCTGCTTGGAAGCGATGAAGGGAGGGTGCAGAAATGGACAGCCAAAAACGAGAGCATCTGTTTCTTGACGATCTGCACGTCGGCCAAACCTTCACCAGCGCATCACACAGACTGGATGCCGAGCAGATCAAACGCTTCGCTGCGGAGTTCGACCCGCAGCTGTTTCACCTCGATGATGAGGCTGCAGCCCGGTCACTGTTTGCCGGCCTCGCGGCCAGCGGCTGGCACACGGCCGCTCTCACGATGCGCATGCTCGTGAACGGTGGCGCGCCCATCGCCGGCGGCCTTGTCGGCGCGGGGGCCGAGATCGCGTGGCCGAAACCGACCCGTCCCGGCGACGAACTCCATGTCGTCAGTGAGGTCATGGAGATCATCCCGTCCCGCTCCAAGCCGGACCGGGGTATCGTGGTTCTGCGCAGCGAAACCCGCAATCAGCGTGGCGAAGTCGTTCAGGTGCTGACGTCGAAGCTCGTGGTTCCACGCGGGCAGTCCAGCGCCAAGCGATAAGATGCAAGCTCGGTCGTTGGAAGATCCATTGGCCACGCAGATGCGGATGCTCCGTCTGCCTCCGAGATATGCCAAGTCCTGACCTTTCTACATGTAAGCATCACAGATGTCTTTCAGGCTCCACCGGTGAAGATCGGCGTGCAGGCGTGGGGCCGTTTTCACCTGGATTGCAACGAACAGGAAGGTCACCGACAGCAGGCAGATGCTCAGAACGCCCAGACCGGTCATGTCGAAGATGAATTGGGGCAGCTTGGGCAACCGATCGGTATTGCCGAGGCAATACTCTACTGGTCGTCGGGGATGGTTACGTGTCGCGAGAAACTCTCGTGGACGACCGACATTATCTTCCGGTGCATCTATAGGAGCCCTCTTGAATGATCATCGAAAGACATGGTTTCTCTCACAACAATCACATACTCACCTGATCCCAACTCCAGGCGATCGTCCTCGAGACCCCCGCCACCGTATACAGGCGAAATTGCCTCTTTCGTCGCGGCCGAATTGAGCGCGATCAGTCTCATCCCCCTCGGCAACGTGATCAAAGCCGAGCAGTTCGCGGGAACCGAGATATTCCATTTGACTTGGTCGCCTTCATAGACCCAGTGGCTGATGACCGGGCCGATCTGACTGCGGTATTCGGCGTGACACCAGCCAAGCGTCCGATTGAACACGGGGCGCATGCGAACTCGCCGGAAGCCCGGTGCAGTTTCGTCGTAGTCAATGCCGCCGACTCGTGAGAACATCCATTCCCCGACAGCGCCGTATGCATAGTGGTTGAAGGAGTTCATGTTCGGACTCTGGAACCCCCGCTCCGGCGTCCAGCCGTCCCAGCGTTCCCAGATGGTGGTTGCGCCATGACGTATCGAGAAACCCCACGACGGGTATGTATCCTTGAGAAGAAGCGCATAGGCTCTGTCGTGCGCACCACTGTCGCTCAGTACCGGACACAGGTGTTTTACGCCGAGGAACCCGGTCTGCAGGTGACCGTCTGCCTCATCGATCGTACGGATCAGGTGCTGCACTGCCCGTTGCTTACGCTGTCCTTCGAGGAGGCCGAAATACAGTGCCAGCAGATAGGCGGTTTGTGTATCGCCGGTAATACGGCCATCGGCATCTATGAACTTGTCCTGGAAGGCCTCCTGAATGGCGCGGAAAACCGACCGGAACCGCGCTTCGTCCGTTCTGCGTCCGAGCACATGGGCGATCCGGGACATCAGATCCGCCAGATGCCCCCAATAGGCGGTATTGACGACGGGGCGCGGCGTGGCGGGGCCGATGTTGAGCCAATCGCCATAGTCACGGTTCACGTAATTATTGCGAATGAAGTCGGGGTTGTGCCGCTCGATGAGATCCATCCAGCGCACAAGCGCCGGGTAGTGGCGCTCGAGGATCTCCTTATCTCCGTATCGAAGATAGATCAGCCACGGCATGATAACGGCGGCATCGCCCCATGCCGGTGCGCCCCTCGGAGGTTCGGTGATGAAGGCATAGGCGGCCTTTGAGGGGGCGATATCCGCAAAGCCGCCGTCCGTCTCCGTATCCTCGACGTCGACCATCCATTTGGTAAAGAAAGCGGCCACATCCATATTGAAGCCGGCTGTGCGCAGAAAGATCTGCGCATCCGCCAGCCACCCGAGCCGCTCATTCCGCTGAGGACAGTCCGTGGGAACCGAGATGAAGTTGTCGCGCTGACTCCAAAGAATGTTGGAGAACAGCTTGTTCACCATGGGCTGGCCGCACTCGAAGGATCCCGTCAGAGGTGTGTCGGAATGGACCGCGATGCCAGTCAACTCCAGATCGTCCGGCCGGACACCCTCGGGAGCCGTGATGCCGACATACTGGAAGCCGTGATAGGTGAAGCGGGGCTCGAAGACCTCCTTCCCCTGCCCCTTGGCGATATAGACATCGGTTTGCGGGGCATCACGAAGGTTGGTCGTATAGAGATCTCCTTCGGGTGTCAGCATCTCGGCGTGACGCAGAACGAACGTGCTGCCGCGGGGCGCCTGGATGCTCAAGCGCAGATGGCCAGCGACGTTTTGCCCGAGATCGAAGATCATTTCTCCGGAGGCGCGGGTGCCGACATACTGTACTGGCAGTTCGAGCGTCTTTCGGATCGGCTGCACCCGCGATGCGTCGAGCTTCGGCGCACGTGGGATCGGATCCCACTTCTCGACCTTCTGCCACTTACTGTCGTCAAAGCCTGAAAGACTCCATCCGGGCTGCTCCAGACGCGCATCGTACTTTTCGCCAATCAGCAGATCCGAATAGACGATGGCCTCGTTGCTGGTTTTCCAGGTTTCGTCCGTGACAATTGTCGCGAAGCTTCCGTCGTCATACTCGAGGTGGAGCTGGGCGATAAAAACCGGCCGCCCGCCATAATGAGCGCCAGCCTTCTTCGGCGACATGCCAATGCGACCGCAGTACCAGCCTTCGCCAACGACCGCTGCAATGGCATTCGCGCCCGAACGAAGCAAGTCCGTCACATCGTAGAGCTGATACTCGACACGGGTGTGATAGTCCGTCCAGCCGGGCGCCAAGACCTCATCGCCGACGCGCTCGCCATTGATGTAGGCCTCATAGACGCCGAGCGCCGACGCATAGAGCGTTGCTCGCCTGATGGGGCGCTGCACTGAGAACTCCGAGCGCATATAATCTGCCGGACGTGCTCGCCAAGGATTGTCATAGACTGTATCGGCAGGCGGCTCATATCCTTCCGGCGGAACGAAGTAGCGCGCGATCCAAGCAGCCCGCCAATCCGACTGATCCAGCAGGCCGGTCCAGAAATCCGACGCGAGGGACAGATATGACTGCACATCAGCTTCGTCCCATACTTCCACGGCCCAGTAGATACGTCGATCGGAAACGAGGCGACGGCCGGCATAGGGGATGAGGATGCTGTCGGAAGATGCGATCTTGCCTGTATCCCAGAGATCTCCGTCACCTTGCCCGACTGCATCGGCATCGGTTCCGACGACGATCCGATAGGCCGTTTGACGTCGGTTGTGGCCGTCCCCTTTCACCGCCCAGGTGAAGCGCGGCTGCCGGCTGTTGAGCCCTCTTGGCTGCTCCATATGTTCGCATTTGAGATCCACAGCTTGCAGACATGTCACGACTGTTATCTCCCATCTGACAAAACGATGAGCACCCGCAGGCCGGCGTCCGAAGAACGCCTGCTGTACAAGGTACGTGGAAGGACGTGTTAAGCGGCCAAGCGGCGTCCGGACTCGGCGTCGAACACGTGGATCAAGGCCGGATCCGGTTTGATCCGGATCGTTTCGCCTGGACGCGCGGTAATGCGTTCACGGAAGACCGCGACCAGTTCGGTCCCTTCGATGTTCAGCATGACCTGGGTTTCAGAACCTGTCGGTTCGACAACCATCACCCGCGCCGGCATCCCGCCCCCATCGAGGTGGATGTGCTCGGGTCGAACGCCGATAGTGACAGGACGCCCATCCGACGCGATCGGAGCAGATGTCAGCGGGAGGCCCAAGCCACTTGGGGTCCGAACCACCGCGGCAGCGCCCTGGGTCCGGAGATCTCCCTTGATGATGTTCATGGCCGGGGAGCCGATGAAGCCGGCAACGAACAGATTGGCCGGACTGTCATAGAGTTCGAGCGGTGCGCCGACCTGCTCGACCACGCCGTCATGCATCACCACGATCTTGTCGGCCATGGTCATGGCTTCGATCTGGTCATGGGTCACATACACCATCGTTGTGCGCAGCCGCTGATGCAGTTCCTTGATCTCGGTCCGCATGGCGACGCGCAGCTTGGCGTCGAGGTTGGAGAGCGGCTCGTCGAAGAGGAAGACCTGCGGATCGCGCACGATGGCACGGCCCATGGCCACGCGCTGGCGCTGGCCGCCGGAGAGCTGGCGCGGATAGCGGTCGAGCAGCTTGCCGAGGCCGAGGATTTCGGCGGCGCGGTCGACCCGGGCCTTGATCTCGGTCTTGGGCGCCCGCTTCAGCTTGAGCGAGAAGGCCATGTTGTCGGCCACCGTCATATGCGGATAGAGCGCATAGTTCTGGAACACCATGGCGATGTCGCGCTCCTTGGGCGGAACGTCGTTGACAACCCGTGAGCCAATCCTGATCCGGCCACCCGATATGCCCTCCAGGCCCGCGATCATGCGCAGAAGTGTCGACTTTCCACAGCCGGAGGGCCCAACCAGAACGACGAATTCACCATCCGCAATGTCAATGGACACGCCATGGAGGATCTCAACCGGTCCGTAGCTCTTCCGGACGCCTTCAATCGACACTGAAGCCATGTTTCTTCTCCAAGAATAGTTTTGATGCAGGTGTCCCTGGAAGCCCTAATGCATTCCTAGCCTTTGACGCCGCTTGCAAAGCCTCGGATCATGGTCCGCTGCAGAAGCAGAAAGATCGCGAGCACAGGTGCAATGCCGACCAGCAGCGCCGCGAAGACGATCCCCCATTGCGTGACATACTGATCGACGAAGGAGTAAATCGCCACAGGAACGGTCGCCCAGTCAGACCCGCTGAGATAGAGAAGAGGCGTCATGAAGTCGTTCCATATGTGAACGCCATTCAGGATGAGAACCGTACCGGTAATGGGCCGCAGCAAGGGAAGAATGATATAGACGAAGGTCGTGAGCTGACTTGCGCCGTCTATCGTTGCGGATTCCTCGTAGGCCAGTGGGATCGTTCGAATGAAGCCGGCATAGAGGAAGATCGTGAAGGGAAGCTGCACACCCGAGTAGAAGAGCACGAGCGAAAATGGTGACCCCAGAAGTCCGATGTCACGCATCTGCTGATAAAGTGGAATCAGCGCCAACTGGAATGGCAGGATCATGCCAGCAAGGAAAAAGATATAGAGGCCGTATCCAAGCCGCGGCGTGCAGCGGGCGATAAAGTAAGCGGCGACCGAGCCGATTGCGACGAGAATTAGCAGGCTGCATACCACGACGGTCAGGCTGGAGAACAGCGCGCTGCCAAGATATGCATCGTTCCACGCAGCCGCAAAATTTCCGAGATACGGCTCGCCAGGGGGCGAGAGAGGCGCCTCCCGCCACTCGCTCTGAGATTTGAAGGCGAGAACGATGATGATGTAGATCGGGAATGCGAAGATTGCCGCAAGACCGATCATTCCGAATTCGAGCAGAAGCGTGCCGAGAGTGTATCGCCTGCTATCCATGGGAGATCTCCCGCTTCTTCAGGAAATGGGTCGCGGTGTAGACGAGTGCGGCGACGAGGACCGAGAAAACCAGGGCGGTCGCGGAACCGTACCCGTATTCTCCAAACTGGAAGCTCGTCTTGTAGATGATCGTCGACAATGTCTCCGTCGCGTATCCGGGGCCGCCGCCAGTGAGCACGTAAATCTGGTCGAAGAACTTCAGGCCCTGGATCAGCGCAATCACGACGTTGATCGTCATGGCGGGAGCGAGCAACGGCAGGATGATGAAGACCAAACGCTGCACTCCTCCTGCTCCGTCAATCTTGGCAGCTTCGACCAGTTCTTTGGGAACGTTCTGGAGCCCGGCAAGAAATATCACCATCGCAAGTCCGATGGAGCCCCACCCGGTCACGAAGATGACGCAGAAGAGCGCAAGGTGAGGATCCCCCAACCATTGCTGCGTCCAGTTTCCGAGCCCAATGGCCTGCAGCACCTGATTGAGCGCTCCGCTCGTGGAGAAGATGTATTTCCACGAGAATGACATGATCACCGGCGTGAGCACGACCGGCATGAAGAAGATCAGCCGGAGGATGTTTCGGCTCTTGATCTGGGTGTCCAAGGCAAGGGCCAGCAAAAGGCCGATGATCACCTTTGAGAGAACGAGTGCGAATGCCATGACGAGAGTCATGGAAATCGCCGAGATGGCCTGTGGATCGCTGAAAATCCGCTTGAAGTTGGCAAGTCCGACAAAGTCGTAAGACGGATCGAGACCATTCCAGTTGGTGAAGGCATATCCCGCGCCGGAGAGCATGGGGTACACGAGAACATAGCTGTAGACGACTAGTGCCGGCAGGATGAACCACCAGCTGACCCCGGCATCGAACCGCAAGGGACGCCTTTTCTCGGAGGCCATGGGTTGAGTCATGTTGACCGTGTTAACGCTCATGAAGCCACCTTTCTGAAAGTAGGTGGAGCTCTAGGAATCGTCCCTAGAGCTCGGTGCCGTCAGCGGGCCTGGAAGGCCTGATCCATCCGACGCAGCACATCCTCAGGTGTTGCCGATCCATTCAGCATTTCTTGCACGCCGCTGAAATGCGTCTGCTGCACCCGCGCGTTCGGCCACTTGTTGTCCATGAACAGGACACCCTTGTCGCCCACGTATGGCATCATTTTCGCGAAGATCGGGCTCGGCTCGACTCCCTCCGCCAGGACAGGAGTTTCCAGCACGCGGCCGAGCTCCTGCATTTCCTTCGGCTGGGACAGGAAGTTCAGGAAGGCCAGCGCGGCCTCCTTGTTGCGCGTCGCAGCGTTGACTCCGAGGCCGTTGGCGAGGCTCATCGGGATCTGGGTTTCATCGGGACTGTCGTTTCCGGGAATCGGCCAGACCTCGAAGTCACGATGGCCAGCGAAATTGAGGAGAGCAAGCGCACTCGGGCTCGTCAGGATCGACATTGCCGCCTTGCCCGAAGCGACCATCTGGAGCGCCTCGTCATAGGACGTTCCATTGGGATTGGGATTGAAGAACCCGCGCCGGTTCAGTTCCAGGTACTTCGTCATCGCCTCGCGCCACCCGTCCGAGGTTGCGAAGGTTGCTTTGCCCTCAAGCATATCTTCGGCAAAGCGAGGATTCTTCTTGTAGACCGTGGTAGGAACCAGGGCGTAGTTGATCAGCTGGGTAACCCAAGGCGTGCCGTTGCCGAGCGCAATCGGCACCTTGCCGGCATCTTTGATCTTTTGGCACAGATCGAGAAACTCGCTCCACGTCTTCGGCTGCGAGAGTTTGAGCTCATTCATGACCCGCAGATTCGCGAATGCTCCGATCATGCTGATGAAAGGCGCGAAGAAGTAGGGTTTCCCGCCTGACAGATAAACATCGTGGAACGCCTTGGGCACCGATTTGGTGAAAGGCTGACCGCTCAGGTCCTGCAGAAAGCCGGCCGGCGCAATCTGCTGCACGGCCAACGGGTTACCGTTGCCGGGCCATACGGTGATGATGTCCGGAGCTGTTCGCGACGTCAGCTGCACGCGCGTCGTTGTCTGGATCTGATCCGTGGCAGCGAACTCGGCTCGAACATTCAGATCCGGGAATTGCTGCATGAAGCGCTGCACTGCAGGCTGGTAGCCGTTGCGATATGAGCTATTGGCATAGACGCGCAGCGAGCCGCTCTGCGCCCATCCGGCCGAACCAAGCGAACTTATCCCGAGAGCGCCGGCACCAGCAGCGGCCGATTTGAGAAAGCCACGACGCGACAGATTCCGCGCACCAATCTTGGATGTGCTCATTACGTTCCTCCCTATGAAAGTGCCTGCAGGCACGTTCCGATTATTGTCTGGTACGGTCCGACGATCTGCGCCGTCTTCAATCACTCAGATCCAGCCGCTTCGCTTAAAAGCGCTGCTCAACAGCTGTGAGGTTCATATGCCAAAATGCTTCAATAATAATCTAAATCCGTCAAGAACAATCTTTAGTGTCCATACCGGGCTTGACAAGTATCCGCCTCAGTCCAAGGATTAAAGAAAAAGCGGCTTCGATGAGCCTTCGGGAGGGATCATGCTCGAAGTTGAGCGGCAGCGAATGATATTAAAGCGCGTGAATGAGCGTTCGGTCGTTAGCGTGTCCGACCTCATGGATCTTCTCGACGTTTCCGAGGCAACGATCCGCCGCGATATCCAATCCTTGGCAGAAGCTGGACAGCTGCGTCGGGTGCGTGGAGGCGTCGAAGCCTTGCACCCAAGGCACAGCACTTACTTGGCCGGCGTTCCCTTCAATCTGGCCGAAAGCGTCAATATCCCTCAAAAACGCGCAATCGCCAAAGCGGCCGCGGCCCTGGTTGAGCCCGGCGAGGCAATCATCATCAATGGTGGAACGACCACCATGCGCCTCGCCGAACATATTCGCGATATGGAGATCGATGTTCTCACCAACTCCTTCCCGATCGCATCACTCCTCTTCCCTAAAGGGCGGGCGCGCATCACGCTCCCTGGCGGCACACTCTACCCTGAGCAGAACATCATTCTCAGCCCCTTCGAGGATGATGCAGTGCAGCATTTCTGGGCATCGAAGCTGTTCACCGGAGCTTTCGGCATCAGCCGCGTGGGCTTGATGGAAGCGGATCCGTTGATCGTTCATGCAACGCGGAAGCTTTTGCGCCAGGCAGAGCGAATTGTCGTTCTCGCAGACAGCAGCAAGCTTCGCCGACAATCAGCGATCATTGTTGCTCCGCTGGAAAAGATCTCCACCCTGGTCACTGACAGTGGCGCCACGGAGGCGATGCTGGAACCGTTCCGCGAGGCCGGCGTCGAGGTCGTCCTGGCGGAGGCTGATCCGAAGGCCGATAAGGATTTCAGCGAGGTCGCCTGAGCGACCGGCTGCGCCTCAGTGCGACTCTGTCTCCCCCCAGACAACATCTGCCCCATTCAAGCATTGACGAGGAGCTACCGATGCCCGCGACCTCCATCAGCACGATTTCAGAAGTCGAGCGCGCGTTCGCATCCCCGCCAGATGACAGCCGCATCATGATGCGCTGGTGGTGGTTCGGCCCCGCCGTCGAGGAGGCTCAGCTTCTTGCCGAGATGAGGGCCATGAAAGCGGCCGGCATCGGCGGTTTTGAAGTGGCGGTGCTCTATCCACTAACGCTGGATCAGCCGGAACGCGGGATCCGCAACTACCCCTATATGTCAGGCACGTTTCTCGACCGCATCCGCTTCGTATCCCGCATGGCCCTGGAACTCGGTCTTCGCATGGATGTCACGATCGGCAGCGGCTGGTCCTATGGCGGGCCCCACATCACGCCGGAGCTGGCGGCGGCGCGGCTGCGATCCGACATCCGGGAGATCATCGGACGGCAGAATGCCATCAGCCGACCCATGCCCTACGACAATGAAGAACTGGTTGCGGCCCTAATCGGCCGCGGCTCGAAGCAGGAGATGCCGCACTTCTATGATGTGCTCGATATTTCCGGGGATGGTCCCATTCCGATCCCGGCCGGCGACGGCCCTCGGATCATCGCATTCTACTTCTCGAGCAAGACCGGTCAGGCGGTCAAACGCGCAGCCGTCGGGGCGGAAGGCTATGTCCTCGACCACATGAACCGAGCCGCGGTCGAGAGGCATCTGGAGGAGATCGGAGACAAGATCCTGGACGCCGCCGAACCGGGCAGCATCCATGCCATTTTCTGCGACAGCCTGGAGGTTTATGAGGCGAACTGGACGGAGAACATGCTCGCCGAATTCAAGAAGCGGCGAGGTTACGATATCAAACCTTTCCTGCCCTTCATCGAATTCGAAGCAGGCGATCGCTACACGGAAATCCGACGGGATTTCGGTCGCACGATCTCGGAGCTGTACGAGGAAAACTTCCTCGTTCCCATGCGCGAATGGGCGGAAAAGCGGCGGGTGCTGTTCCGCATGCAGAATTACGGTATGCCGCCGACAACGCTCGCGAGTCATAAGCACCTTCATTTGATCGAAGGTGAAAGCTGGGGCTGGCCAGGCCTGCCTGAGACCAAATGGGCTTCATCGGCCGCGCATCTGCTCAATGTTCCCGTGACATCATCGGAGACATGGACATGGGCGCATTCTCCGTCGTTCCGTGCGACGCCCCTTGATCTGAAGGGCGAGGCCGATCAACACTTCCTTTTGGGCATCAATCAGCTCATTGGGCATGGCTGGCCCTATTCTCCGTCACACGCAGGCGAGCCAGGCTGGGCATTGTATGCTGCTGCGGCGCTGTCGAATAAGAATCCCTGGTGGCCCGTCATGCCGGACCTCGCCGCCTATCTCCACAGGGTGAGCTATGTTCTTCGTCAGGGAAAGCCTCGCGCGGAGGTCGCTCTTTATGCTCCGTCGGAAGACGCCTGGGGAGCGTTTAAGCCGGGCGAGCGGGCCTACCTGAATCTCTGGAGGCAAATCCAGAACTATATCGGCCCTGGGGTTTTCGAAGCCATCGGTCAGGCCGGCCACGACTTCGACCTATTCGACGACGGAACACTCACTGAGGCTACGGCAAAGCAGTATTCTTGCGTGATCCTTCCGCATGTGCGGTTCATGCCAGAGGCGACGAAAGCCTGGCTTAAAGAATTCGCCGCGAATGGCGGCGAGATCATTGCCGTGTCGCGCGTGCCGGAAGGAAATTGGCCGGATCTTGACGTCGTCGATGTGTCTGAGTTGGCCGCACGTCTTGCTTGGCAAGTTCCGCCGAGCCTCGCCTTAAGCGAGGCATCCCCAACTGTGGGATTCGTGCGGCGGCAACTCGCCGATGCCGACATCTATTTTGTCGCGAACACGGGCAACAATCCGGTTGAGACAAAGGCCCGCTTTGCGTCAGCCTTCCGCCATATCGAGATCTGGGATCCGATGAGCGGCGAGATATCCCAGGTTCCCGGAAACTCGGCGGCGCTTCAGCTTGAGCCCTATGGATCCACCCTCGTCGTTCTGCGCAAGGAAAAGAGCTCCAATGCGGCGAAACCTCGCCGTTCCATTCAGCGATCGGCGGAGATCCGCAATGAATGGAAGCTTGATGCGGTGGGAACCCGCGAGCGGTCGACCGTTCTCCCGCATTCCTGGGCCGGTGACAGCGATATGCGGCACTATTCCGGCCCGGTCAGATACCGCACCATCGTGGACTGGAGCCAAGCTCGCGCCGCGGGCGATCGCATCGTTCTCGATTTTGGAGATGTCGCTCCCTCTGAAAGGGAGATGGTGGGTGGCGCTCCGCTGCGAGGCAAATCCTACGCCGCCCTTGTCTCGACGCCCATACGGGATGCGGCAACAATCTACGTCAACGGCAAGCGTATCGGCTCCTTGTGGGCTCCCCCGTTCCGAATCGATGTGACGAACGCGTGGGTTGAGGGAAGCAACGAGATCGTTGTCGAAGTTTACAACACGGCGATCAATCTGCTTTCCGAAGGCGGACGATTGCCCGATGTGGCGGCTTTGACTGAGCGTTACGGCCAGCGAGCTCGCATCCAGGACATGGACAGCATTAGCCCCCTCCCCTCCGGTATTCTCTCGGTACCGCGGATTGTCTTGGAGCGCTGAAAGGCCTCGATCGGCACTCAAGGACGAAAATTGATCTTCGCAGGATGGACTGGTGAGCCCATCCTCCCCTCACATTGCTCGCGTAAGCTACTATTGCAATTGGGAACACCGCCTAGAGATTAGCGAGGATCACACGCTTCGCGGGATAGGGCATTGCTTGGCCTCCCCCCGAGTTGGCGGAAGAGAACCTGCACGTATGAGAATGTCATGCCCGCTCCCCACTGAACTTCGACTTCGGGCCGCCCATAATGCGTTTCAAGGTGCCGATTACAATGGTCGAGCAACTCGGCCTGCAAGCGCTGCATCGCGTCCGCTCACGGGTTGGCTCCGCGGATTGCCTGAATAAGAGCGGTTTCGGGGAAACAGGTCTGATCCAGGCGGCTTTTGGCCTGCCATTGCCCGATTGCTGTGCGCGTTGCAAAGCCAACCAGGCCATCGACCTTTCCGACATCATAACCGTGCCCCTTCAGGCGCTCCTGCATGGCCTGGAGATCGCTGCGTTTCATGGCATCTGTCGGCCGCCACTGCCCGGCGAAAGCCGAGGCACCGCTCATGCGATCGGCGAGATGGCCGATGAAGAGCGCGTACAGATCGGACTCGTTGTACTGCTTGAGGACGTAGAAATTCTCGGAGACCAGAAAGGATGGTCCCAGGCGGCCTGCGGGCATCACCAGGAAAGCAGTTGTATTGCCATTCCACGCGGGCCAGGCGTCGCCGCTGGAAGGTGTCAGGCCGAGCCGCAGCCATTCCTGCACGGATCTGCCCCGTCGTGGCCCTTCGAGCGTACAGGAGACGGCCTGCGGCAGGCTCACCTCCAAGCCCCAGCGCGAATCCGGTTTCCAGCCATGCTCGCGCAGATAGTTCGCGATGGACGCGAGACTGTCCGGCACCGAGTGCCAAACATCCCTCCGTCCGTCCGCATCAGCGTCAACGGCATAGCGCAGGAACTTCGAAGGAAGGAGCTGCGGCTGTCCCATGGCTCCGGCCCAGGACGACAGCAGGGTCTCGCCGGAAAAATGATCCTCCTCGAGGATCACCAGAGCGGCCAGGAGCTCCGGATAATACAGTGCACGCCGGCGTCCCATGAAAGCCTGCGTGGCCAGAACCCGCAGTGCCTGGTGCCGCGCCGCGACACGGCCGAAATGCGACTCCCTTCCCCAGATTGCGACGACGATCTCCCGTGGCACGCCGTATCGTCGCTCGATGTCGTCGAGCACAGCGTTCCACTGCCTGAGGAGTTCGCCGCCACGCTTCGCGAGAGATGCGAGCTGAGCCTCGGCGAAATAGCGGCCGGGATGCTGAAACTCTGCTTGACGTTGATCATCGGACGGAGCCGTCCGGCCGGGCGGCTGAAGCTCTGGGAGATCCCAGTCGAGCCTCATCGCCGACAGGTTCCGCTCGAAAGTTTCCCGGGAGACACCCTGTTTGTGCGCATCGGGCCAGACGGTCTGCCTGAGCCAGTCTTGGAACTGTGCCTCGGTGGCAAGATGTGTGCCCGACCGTTGTCCTTGTGCTGACGAAATTCCTGGCTTCGCAATGGCACACGCGAGAAGGGCCACAAGAACTGCGACTGAAAAGCGGATAAGGCGGACCGACACCGGCATGGCCGAGAGTCTAGCGCACGACCGACTAAGAGGAAGTGCTTCCTCCCGAACAAAAGAATTTTTCAGCACGATCGGCCAGCAGCGGACAGCCCCCTCTTACCAATCTCCGAATTCGGCATAAAGCACTCACATCTCTGCGAGCGAATACTGCTTACGCTTTCTCCTCGACCGGAGGCGTTCCGTAGGTGTGAAACGACTCGACTGTCTTCATGCCCCAGGCCTGCCCCTTCTTGCGCTCTTCCTCCGTCCAGACGATCGGCTTCCAATCCGGTGCGAGAATGAGACGGGCGCCGGCATTGCACACCTCGACCCGGTTGCCGCCGGGTTCGTAAACATACAGAAAGAAGGTCTGCTGGACCGCGTGCTTATGCGGGCCGGATTCGATGGGGATTCCAGCCTCCAGGAAAATGTCGGCTGCCCTCAAGACATCCTCGCGGCTGTCGAGGGCGTAGGTCAGGTGATGGAAGCGGCCTTTTGCGCCGGTATGATCGCGGGTGAACGCGAAGTCATAACTCTTGTTGGTCAGCGTCATCCACATGCCGGCCTCGGTGCCGTCATTGAGGACGATCTGTTCGGTCAAACGGCATCCGAGATAGGTCTCGTAGAAGATCCGGTTCGACCGGATATCCGAGGCAAGGCAATTCAAGTGATCGAGCCGACGGACATTGGCGCCCCGTGCCGGAAAACGTTGCGCCTGGTTCTTCAAGGCCGGCTTCAGCTCCGGCGGAGCTTGATACCACTCGGTTTCGTAATAGAGCTCGATGACGTGCCCGTCCGGATCGCGGCAGAGGAAAGCCGGGCCGTGGCCGAGATCGCCATCGGTCCAGCCGATATCGTAACCGGATCCTTTCAGGGCCGCGACACGACGTTCGAGCGCCTGCTGGCTGCGCGCACGGAACGCCATGTGGCCCATGCCCGGCTTCTTCGATGCCGTGAGTTTGAGCGTGTGATGCTCGTAATCGTCCCAGCCGCGGAGATAAACCGAGTCGCCCCGCCGACCGCTCTCCGTCATGCCCATCACATCGACGAAGAAGCGCAAGCTCTCTTCCGGCTTCGGCGTGAGCAGTTCAAGGTGACCGAGATGGGCAAGGTCGAGCACCGATTCGTCATGCATCATGATGTCTTTCGCGCGCAGCAATGGCCGCGAGGGAACTTGGGAGAGTTCCCTCGCCTGCGATCAGGCCGCCTTCTTGGCCCCGGAGCCGGGGCTGCCCCACACTTCTTCGGCAATCTCGACGATCATGCGCAGCTTGGCCCACTGCTCGTCCTCGGCCAGCGTGTTGCCTTCCTCCGTGGAGGCGAAGCCGCATTGCGGCGAGAGGCAGAGCTGGTCGAGATCGACATACTTGGCAGCCTCATCGATCCGGCGCTTGATGTCGTCCTTCTTCTCAAGCGTGCCGGTCTTGGAGGTCACAAGGCCCAGAACGACCGACTTGCCCTTCGGCAGGAAACGCAGGGGCTCGAATCCCCCGGCGCGGTCCGTATCCCATTCCATGAAATAGCCGTCGACCGGCATGCTGTTGAACAGCACCTCCGCCACCGGCTCGTATCCGCCCGACGCGATGAAAGTCGAGCGGAAGTTGCCGCGGCACAGATGCATGGTGATCGTCAGATCCTCCGGCTTGTCCCTGAGGGCCTCGCGCACCATGCCGGCATAGATCTCCGGCTGTTTCTCCGGATCGTCACCGCGCTGACGCAGCATCTCGCGCTGTTCCGGGTCGCAGAGATAGGCGAACGAGATGTCGTCGAGCTGGAGATAGCGGCATCCGGCATCGTAGAAGGCGTGCACCGCCTTGTTGTAGGCTTTGCCGACATCGGCATAGAACTGGTCCATCTCGGGATAGACGCCCATGTTCATCATTTTCCGCCCGCCGCGGTAGTGAAGCATGCTCGGACCGGGGATCGTCATCTTCGCCACGCGATCCGTGTTGTCCTTCACGAAGCGGAAATGATCGATCATCGGGTGGTGGCCGGAGAAGTCGACCTTGCCTGTGATCCGCAGTGCCTTCGTGATGCCGATGCCACCCTTGAAGTGCATGCCTGAATCGGCCTCGACAGAGGTGACGCCATCGAGGTGTTCCAGAAAATCGAAATGCCAGAAGGCGCGGCGGAACTCCCCATCCGTCACAGCCTGCAGGCCGATCTCCTCCTGACGCTTGATCAAGGCCCGGATCTCGCGATCCTCGACCTCCTTCAAGGCTTCATCCGAAATCTCACCGTCGTGATGCCTATGACGCGCTTCCTTCAGGGCTGCGGTGCGAAGCAGGCTGCCAACCATGTCGGCACGGAAAGGCGGTTTGGTGCGTTGCATGAGCTTCTCCTCCAGATGAATGGGTCTAACGCGTGGCAATACGCGCCGGCTTTTTCTTGGCGGTCACCCCGAGATGCTGCTCGAGGGCAGTCGGGTTCTCGATAAGAGACCGGCTCGTACCGGCGTGCACAACGGTGCCTCGGTCGAGGATGACGGCATTGTCGGTCACGCCGAGGATCTTCTGAGCATGCTGCTCCACCACGATGGCCGACATGCCCTCCCCGCGGATGATCCGCTTCAGGGCGGCCAGCAGCTCCTCGATGATGATGGGGGCAAGTCCCTCCGTCGGCTCATCCAGCAGCAGGACCTTGGGATTGAGCACGAGCGCCCGGGCGATGGCCAGCATCTGCTGCTCGCCGCCGGAGAGCTGGTTGCCGAGATTGGAGCGGCGCTCCTTGAGCCGCGGGAACATCTCGTATACCCGGTTGACATTCCACGCTCCGGGACGGGCGACCGCGGTGAGGTTTTCTTCCACGGTCAGCGACCTGAAGATGTTGCGCTCCTGCGGCACCCAGCCGATGCCGGCCTGCGCCCGCTTGTCGGGGCGGGTCTTCGTAACATCCCGACCATCGAGCACGATGGAGCCGCCCCGTTGGCGGGTCACGCCGATGATCGTGTTGATCAGGGTCGTCTTGCCGGTGCCGTTGCGGCCGAGCACGGCCAGGGATTCTCCCGGCTTGAGGGAGAGATCGATCTTCGAGATCACGATCGCTTCGCCGTAACCTGCGGAGACTTGGCTGAGCTTGAGAAGATCACTCATCGATGCTCTCCCCGAGATACACGGCCCGAACCCGGGGATCGGTCGAGACCTCCTCGACACTGCCTTCGGTGAACAGCGCGCCGTTGACCAGAACCGAGATCCGGTCGGCGAAGCTGAACACGAGGTCCATATCGTGCTCGATCAGGAGGACAGAAACATCCCGCGGCAGGGCTGCCACCGTGGCAAGCAACTCGTGCCGCTCGGCCTCCGGCACACCTGCGGCCGGCTCATCGAGGAGCAGCACGCGCGGCCGGCAGGCAAAGGCAACGGCGATCTCCAGAAGGCGCTGCTTGCCATAGGCGAGGTTCGAGGTGCGTTCGTCCAGCACATCGGTGAGGCGGAAGCGCTGGGCGATCTCGATGATCTCGTCGACGATCTCGCGCTTGCTGCCGATCACGCGCCACCAGTCACGTCCGCCTCCCATGCGCTCCGACACGGCGAGGCCCAGGGTTTCGAGGGGCGTCATGGCCGGAAAGAGCTGATTGATCTGGAAGGTGCGGGCGAGGCCGCGCTGGACCCGCAATTCGGGCCGCAGGCGTGTGATGTCTTCGCCTTCCAGCAGGATCTGCCCGGAGGTCGGCGTGAGCACGCCCGTGAGGAGGTTGATGAACGTGGTCTTGCCGGCGCCGTTCGGGCCGATCAGGGCATGGCGAGCTCCCTGCTCCAACTTGAACGACACGTTGTCCGTGGCCAAAAGGCCGCCGAAGCGCTTGATCAGGCCTCTTGTTTCGAGAACGGCCGCCATCTCAAACCTCCCGGGCTTTCGTTGTCGGCAAGGGTTGCGGGCTTTCCGCCGTCAGGCTGCGTCTCGACCGCGGCCACAGGGCCCTGATCCGATCCGTCAACCGCTCACGCCCTGCCAACACGAGCAGAACGAGGATCAATCCAATCCAGAACTGCCAGTATTGCGGCGTCCAGGCCGAAAGGACGTCCTGCAGCACCTTGAAGAAGACGGCGCCGATGAGCCCGCCGTAGAGATAGCCGACGCCCCCGATCACCAGAACCAGCATCACATCGGCCGAGCGGTGGAAGGCGAGCACATCAAGCGAAACGAACTGGGTCGTCTGCGCCAGCAGCCCACCAGCCACGCCCGCATAGGCGGCCGCCAGCGTATAGACCGCCACGAGGCGGCGGTTGACCGGAATGCCCACGGCACGAGCCCTGAGGGGATTATCACGGATCGAGCACAGCGACAGGCCATAGGGCGACACGACGATCCGGCGCGCGAGCACGAACAGCAGGAACGTCACCACGAGGCTATAGGCATAGGCCGTCGTGCCGAAGATGTCGAATTCGAACAGCCCGAGAATTGGCCCCATGCTGATGCCCTGCAATCCGTCCGCGCCTCCGGTCAGCCACGACATCTGGTTGGCCAACTCACCGAGGACGAGCGCGACACCCAGCGTCACCATCAGCTTCGTCAGATCCGAACCGCGCAGCACAAGGAAGCTGGTGACGAATCCGAGGATCGCCGCCGCAATCGCCGCGACGCCCAAGCCGACGAGAGGGTCCCCCATGCCATTCTTGGCGAGGATGCCGGCCGCATAGGCGCCGAGGCCGAAAAAGGCGGCGTGGCCCAGGGATACGATGCCGGCATAGCCAAGGATCAGGTCCAGAGAGAGTGCGAACAGACCGATGATCGCGATCTCGTTCAGAATGAGATGGCGCTCGGGCAGGAAGAACAGGGTCGCGGCCGCCACAAGCCAGAAGGCGATCTCGCCCCAACTCCATCGACCTCTGCGGCTCAGAGCCGCCCTGACATTATCGGCAGTATTGGACTGCATCGGTTTATTTCCTACCGTTTCAGCGCGCACGGGCGAACAGGCCCTGTGGGCGAAGAACGAGAACGACGATCATGAGCGTGTAGATGACGAAGGCGCCCAGGCTCGGCACGTAATACTTGCCGGCCACATCGGCGATGCCGAGCAGCAGGGAGGCCACGAAGGGGCCGGTGATGCTCGTCGTACCGCCGACCGTGACGACGATCAGGAAGTAGATCATGAACTTGAGCGGGAATGTGGGATCGAGCCCCAGGATCTCCGCTCCCAGCGCACCACCCAGTCCCGCGAGTCCTGAGCCAACCGCGAAGGTGACAGCGAAGATCACGCTGACATTGATGCCAAGGCCGCGAGCGACGCGAGGATCGTCCACCGCGGCTCTCAAGCGGCTGCCGAAGCGGGTTCTGGTCAGGATGAACTGAAGCGCGACCACGAGGACGCCGCAGATAGCGATGATGAAACTGCGATAGAGCCCGACCTGGATGCCGAGAACCTCGACGCGTCCCTGAAGCCAGGTCGGGATCTGGATCATCTGCTGCTGCGATCCCATGGTGTAGTCGACGGCCGCGACGGCCATGAACACCAAGCCGATCGAGAACAGGACCTGATCGAGATGGCTGCGCGTGTAAAGACGCTTGTAGAGGGTCCGCTCGAGCACGAGCCCCGCGAGAGCCGGCACGATGAAGGCCAGCGGAAGAGTCAGGAGGAACGGCACGCCATAGCGGTTCATCAGAACGGCCGTCACATAGCCGCCCGCCATGGCGAAGGCGCCGTGAGCCAGGTTGACGAAGTTCATCAATCCGAGCGTGACGGCAAGCCCGCAGGCCAGCACGAACAACAGCATGCCATAGGCAATACCGTCAAAGAGGATGGTCAGCACCGTTCTCTCCAGGAAACGCAAGGCAAGCGCCGCCTCATGGCGGCGCTTGTCAGATAATCATCAATTTGACTTGGCGGCTTTCACCGGGTCCTTGACGTTCGGGATGGTGGCGAATTCCACGTTGTAGAGCTCGCCGTCCTTGCGCTCGACCTTGCGCACATAGATGTTCTGGATGATGTCGCGGGTCTGCGGGTCGATGGAGACGGGACCGCGTGGGCTGGTCCAGCTCATGCCTTTCATCGCGTCGACCAGCGCCTGACCGCCAGCGCCGTTGGTCTTCTTCAGGCCCTCGTAGATCAGGTGCATGCCATCATAGCCGCCGACCGCCATGAAGTTCGGGCGCATGCCGTTGTTCGCCTTCTTGAAGGCTTCGACGAACGCTTTGTTCTCGGGGCTGTCATGGGCTGCGGAATAATGCTGGGTGGTGATGGCACCGAGAGCGACGTCGCCCATGCCGTTGAGGATATCATCGTCGGTCACGTCGCCGGGGCCGATGAGCTTGATACCGCTCTTGTCGAGACCGCGCTCCACGAACTGCTTCATGAACTGCGCGCCGACGCCTGAAGGCACGAACACGAACAAGGCGTCCGGCTTGGCATCGGCTACCTTCTGCAGGAAGGGCGAGAAGTCCGGATTGGCGAGCGGCACCCGCAGGTTCTCCACCTGCCCACCCTTGGCGGTGAAGGCGCCGGTGAAGGCTTTCTCAGCGTCAATTCCGGGACCGTAATCGGACACGAGGGTCGCGACCTTCTTGATCCCGTTCTGCGCCGCCCACTCCGCCATTGGCACGGTCGCCTGCGGCAGGGTGAAGCTGGTGCGCACGATGAAGGGAGAAGCCTCGGTGATGGTTGCGGTCGCAGCCGCCATCACCACTTCCGGTACTTTCGCCTGCGTGGCCAGAGGCGCCGAAGCAAGCGCCAGCGGCGTCAACCCAAAGCCTGCCAGCACGGCGATCTTGTCATTGACGATGAGTTCCTGTGCCAAGCGCTTGGTGACATCGGCCGTGCCGGTGTCGTCCTTGACGATGAGCTGGACCTTCTTGCCGGCGACCGTATCGCCCTTCTGCTGCATGTAGAGTTTGGCTGCCGCCTCGATCTGGCGTCCCGTGGAGGCGAAGGGGCCTGTCATCGGCAGGATCAGGCCGATCTTCACCGTCTCCTGGGCCGATGCCGCCCCGGTCAGGGCCAACACGGCCGCGGCACCTAAGAATGTGCGTCTCAACATGTTTCCTCACTCCCTCTTTGGCTTTTTAGCCATTCGACTTAGGCGCGGATGCGCCGCTTGATGAGCGCAGAACCCGGCACAAGGTCCATGTCCCTCTGGTTTGTAAGCGCTCTTTCCAGATTGCGGTGGGCAATGCGCGCATGCTCCCGCATGATCGCTTCGGCCCGGCTCCCCTCCCGCCGTTCGATGGCGGTCAGGACGCAGCGATGCTGATCCTGGGCGACGGTCAGGATATGATGCAGCTCCGGCGAGCGGGACTGAACGGGAACCAAGGCGCTTGCCGAAGCAAAAGGCAGAGCGCTCGCCCGTTCGAGCTGACGCGCCAAAGGCGGACTGTCGGCCATGTCGATCAGAATTCCGTGGAACCGGGCATTCAGTTCGACATATTGCGAGAGGTCGATCTCAGGCAGGTCCCGGCGGATGACGTCATCGATCTCATCGAGACATTCGGCAGCCGTGAGAAGCGCAGAGCGGCTGGCGCCATGCTCGGCGGCAAGGCGCGCGGCCAGGCCCTCGAGAGTTCCGCGAATTTCGATGGAGACGAAGACTTCCTTCTCGGAAAAAGCCTTCACGGCAAATCCACCGGACGGGATCGCCTCCAGCAAACCCTCTTCCTCAAGCCGGACGAGAGCCATGCGAACCGGGGTTCGTGACACACCGAGCCGCTCGACCATCTGCAGTTCGGAAACCCGCTCGCCAGGGTTCAACGCCCCTCGCAGCACTAGCTCGCGCAGGGCAAGCTGCGCCTTTACGGTCTGCGAGAGCGAGCGGTCACTGGCTTTGTCCATGGTCATCAAGCCGCCCTGTCTGCTGTGTCGATGGTGATGCTGCCGCCTGCGACCCGCGAGACGCAGGTGCAGAGTTTGGCATTGGCCGCCTTTTCCTCGTCGTTGAAGAACACGTCGCGGTGGTCGACGATGCCGTCCACCTCCAGGATATACAGCGCGCACAACCCGCACTCGCCGCGCCTGCAGTCGGAGATCATGGCGACGCCGGCAGTCTCCAGGGCATCGAGCATGGTCTGGTTCTGCGGAACGTCGACCACGAGATTGAGGCGGGGGATGTTGACCTTGAAGGGTTGGGAGGCAAACCGCCCACTGTTGCCAAAGGTCTCGAACCGCAATTGCTCGACCGGGCGACCGCTCTGCTGCCAGGCCCGCTTGGCCGCCTCCAGCATGCCGATGGGACCACAGACATAAAGCTCGCCGCCCGGCGCCAGCCGAGCGATCTCGGAAGCGAGGTTCACCCTGTCCCCGTCCTCGTCGAGGAACATCTGCAACCGGCCGCCGATGCGCTCCCGCAACTCGTCGGCAAGAGCGGCATCCTCTCTACGGCGACAGGCATAGAGCACCCGGAAATCGGCATTGATGTCAGCGAGAGCCAAAGCCATGGTGAAGATCGGCGTGATGCCGATGCCCCCGGCGAGCAGGAGATATTCCGGCCGGCCCCGGCCGAGATCGAAGTGATTGCCCGGAGTCGAGATGGTGAGCTGAGCTCCGGGTTTCAGGCTCCACATATAGGCGGAGCCGCCGCGGGTATCGCCGAGGAGTTTCACGGCGATCCGGTAGATGCCGTCCGCGCAGGGACCGACGATCGAATAGGAACGCACGTCCGGCCGTTCGCCGATCTGCACTGTCACGTTGATATGACTGCCGGGCTTCGGGATGACGAAGTCTCCCGAAGGTTCGATCTCGAAGAGCCGGGTGTCGGGAGAAAGATCCCGCGTCCGGATCAGCTTCGCGGCCCGCCAGTCGAGTTGCTCAGCCATCGGCAGACCTACTCGGCCGCCTGGTTTGGAACGTGGGGCTGCGGGCCGTATTCATCGTCCAGCATCCCGTCGATCAGCTTGCGCGCCCAGAGGGCGCCGGCATCGATGTTGAGATTGTAGAAAGGCATCCGCGGATTTCTATCGATCGCGATCTGCTGCGCTTCGAGTACCGTGTGGTCCTGATCGTAGACACCCTTGCCCTCATTGACGTGGGCCTTGTTGATGTCTCGCGTGAGCTGCTCGTCGTCCTTCCGAAAGGTTCTGACGAAGTTCCAGAAATAGTGGCAGGTCCTGTCCGTCACGGGCGTGATGGCAGCCAGGAAGGCACCATTGACGCCCTGCGAACGGTTGCCTTGAGGAGCGCCGGTTCCTGTCACGGCAACACCCACATCGCCGACGATGGTGGACGGGGCCTGGAAATAGATGATCTGCCACCGGTCCACATGTTCGCCGGGCCTGTTGAGCTGCTTGGCCCAGAAAGGCGGCGGCTCGATATTGATCATCCAGCGCGTCACGGTCGCGGTGCGATCCGTGTGCGTGACGTCGAAGGGTGCGCTGGTGATCGCCTCATCGCCAATGCTGCCTGCATGAACGTAGGTCTCGTGCGTCAGGTCCATGAGATTGTCGATGACGAGACGGTAATCGCATTTCAGGCTGTAGAAAGTGCCGCCCTCGCCCACCCAGTCAGTGCCGTCGTTCCAATGGAAATCCGGAATTTTCGCCGGATCCGCGAGCGCTGGATCACCGGGCCAGAGCCAAACGAGACGATGACGCTCGGCGACAGGATAGGAGCGGACGCAAGCCGACGGATTGATGGTCTTCTGCGCCGGCATGTAGGTGCATCGACCGGCCGAATTGAAGACGAGCCCGTGATAGCCGCAGATCACCTGGTCGCCCTCGAGACGCCCCATGGAAAGCGGCAGCAGCCGATGCCAGCAAGCATCTTCCAGTGCAGTGACCTGGCCATCCGTGCGACGATAGAGAACGACGTCCTTATTGCAGATGGTCCGGGCTGCGAGCTCATGCCTGATCTCATGGCTCCAGGCCGCGGCATACCAAGCGTTGAGAGGAAAGGCTTTGGCGTGCGTCATCTGTTATCTCCCTCAAGCGGACTGTATACAGACGATAGGCTGCAGCAACTATACTTGCGGATAATAGTAGGAATTTTACGCAAGTATCCAGGCGACATCGACCATCCTGTATACATAAATGCAAGGGCGCCATCGCGTGATGGCGCCCTTGGAATAGTCAGTGACTTAGTTTGACTTGGCGGCTTTCACCGGATCCTTGACGTTCGGGATGGTGGCGAATTCCACGTTGTAGAGCTCGCCGTCCTTGCGCTCGACCTTGCGCACATAGATGTTCTGGATGATGTCGCGGGTCTGCGGGTCGATGGAGACTGGACCGCGCGGACTGGCCCAGCTCATGCCTTTCATCGCGTCGACCAGCGCCTGACCGCCAGCGCCGTTGGTCTTCTTCAGGCCCTCGTAGATCAGGTGCATGCCATCATAGCCGCCGACCGCCATGAAGTTGGGGCGCATGCCGTTGTTCGCCTTCTTGAAGGCTTCGACGAATGCCTTGTTCTCGGGGCTGTCGTGAGAGGCCGAGTAGTGGTGCGCGGTCACGGCGCCAAGGGCCACATCGCCAATATTGTTGAGCAAATCGTCATCCGTGACGCTGCCCTCCGCGAGGAACCGGATACCGCTCTTGTCGAGACCGCGCTCCACGAACTGCTTCATGAACTGTGCGCCGACGCCTGAGGGCACGAACGCCAGCAAGGCGTCCGGTTTGGCATCGGCCACCTTCTGCAGGAAGGGCGAGAAGTCCGGATTGGCAAGCGGCACCCGCAGGTTCTCCACCTGTCCGCCAGCCTTGGTAAAGGTCTCGGTGAAGGCCTTCTCGACATCGATGCCCGGAGCGTAATCCGACACGATGGTGACGACGCGCTTGAGCCCCTCCTTCGCGGCCCATTCGGCGAGAGGCACCGTGACCTGGGCCGCCGTGAAGCTCGACCGCACGATATAGGGCGACTGCTCGGGAATGATCGACGTGGCAGCCGCCATGACCACTTCCGGCACTTTCGCTTGCGTGGCCAGAGGCGCCGTCGCCAGGGCGAGCGGAGTCAAGCCGAAGCCTGCCAGCACGGAGACCTTCTCCTGAACGATCAGCTCCTGCGCCAGACGCTTGGTGACATCGGCCGTGCCGGTGTCGTCCTTGACGATGAGCTGGATCTTCTTGCCGGCGACCGTATCGCCCTTCTGCTGCATGTAGAGTTTGGCCGCGGCCTCGATCTGGCGTCCCGTGGAGGCGAAGGGGCCGGTCATCGGCAGGATCAGGCCGATCTTCACCGCTTCCTGGGCCGATGCCGCCCCGGTCAGGGCCAGCAGGGCCGCCGCCGCACTGGCGGCGCTTATGAAAGTCCGTCGTAACATTTGCCACTCCTCCCGTTTGAACCTCCCCGGCGCTCCTGTCAGGCACTTGGCGGCCTCTTGGCAGGAGCCGGGGAAGGAATGTCAGTTGGGTCTTTCGCCCGCTATTCGGGCTTGATCCCGGTACGCTTCACGAGGTCGCCCCACCGCACCATCTCCTTGTCGATGTGATCGCGAAATTCGGCAGGCGTGTTGGTCCAGACCTCAGCTCCCTCCAGCGACAGGCGCTCGGCGATCTCAGGTGCGGCCATCGCCGTTCTGATCTCGGTGTTGAGCCGATCCACGACGGCTTTCGGCGTGCCGGTCGGAACCAGGATGCCATACCATTGAGACGCCTCGAATCCGGAGAACCCGGATTCCGCCACGGTCGGCACCATGGGAGCACTCTTGAGGCGTGACGATCCGGAGACGGCGAGAGCCCGCATCGTACCGGCTTCCACATGCTGAAGCAGGTTGGGCGCGCCCGTGAAGATGAGCTGCACACGCCCTCCGAGCAGATCCGTCACGGCCGGCGCCGTGCCTCGGTAAGGAACGTGAGTCATCGTGATTCCGGCACGGTCGGCGAGGGCCACCATGGCGATATGTGCCGCACTTCCGATGCCGCCGGAGGCATAGTTCAGCTTACCCGGATTCTGCTTGGCATAGGCGATCAGTTCCTGAAGCGTCTTGGCCGGAACATCCGGGTGGACGACGAGCATGTTGTGCACGTTGGCGATGCCGCTGACCGGCTCGAAGCTTTTCACCGGATCGTAAGGCAGCTTCGGATAAAGCGCCGGGTTCACGGCGAACGTGCCGATATGGCCCATCACCAGGGTATGACCATCCGCGGCGGCACGGGCAACGGAACCAACCCCGACAGAGCCGCCCGCACCGGGGCGGGATTCGACGATCACCGGATATTTGAGGGCACCCTCAAGCCTTTGCCCGAGAAGCCGCGCGAGAATATCTGTCGACCCGCCAGGTGTGAAAGGCACGACCAGAAGGATGTTTTGGCTTGGATACGTCTGGGCCGCAGCGCGCACTGAATAGGCGGCGGTCATGCCCAAGGCTGCTGCTCCCATCAGGATCTGGCGGCGAGTGACGGTGGAGTGAGTTGCCCCCCAGGGTGAATTGCCATTCATATACAGTTTCCTCTGGCTTCTTATTTTGATGTGGTCTTTATCGATGTGCAGATGTCGGCAGCATGGTTTCTTCTGTCCTCTCACGCGTCATGGGATCGATCCGATGTGCCTGGAATCGTGACGCCAAGGCTGTGATCTCGATCGACTCGACGAGGCCCGCAAGCGCGAACGGATCTGTCTCCGCAAAGGCTTGAGCGGCCTCGCGGGACGGCGCCTCCAGCACGCCGAAATTGCCGATCGGCGTCTCGCCGTCGTCCTCTGTCAGGGCGCTTCCGATCAACACCTTGGCAAGCCCGCCTCCACCCGTGGCAACGTGCTGGCGATGCGCGTCCCGATGCTGCTCCCGCAGGCCTGTCGCATCGCTCCGATGGCGGCAGATCATGAGCCAGTACATGGCGTCACGCGGCTTGAGCCGGGGCAGCACTCGCCCGGTTTTCCATGACGATCATGCCGGCTCCGGTCATGGACGCCGGCACGAAGTAGTGCTTGTGCCGGACCACCACGTCGTGATCCATGGCGCCGCGCATGACGAGCCACATCATGAGTTCCGCCCCCTCGCTGCCGAACATCTCGACATACTGCTCGCGCGACATGTTCGCGAGCTTGTCGGGATCATTGGCGATATCGCTCAGGAAGGCTTGGTCGGCTTCGGGATTGACGAAGCCGGCGCGGGCGCCCTGGAGCTGGTGGGAGAGCCCGCCGGTTCCGAGAATGACGAAGCGCTCGTCACTGTCGTAGCTCTCGATGGCCTGGCGCAGAACGCGGCCCATCTCGTAGCAGCGGCTTGGAAGCGGGATCGGATACTGGATGACATTGACGAAGATCGGGACGACCCTCACCGGCCATTCCTCGGGCTTGCCCCAGAACAGCTCCATCGGCACCTGCAGCCCATGATCGACCTCGATCTCCTGGCAGATCATCGGGTCGAAGCGGTTCTCGACGAGTGTGTCGATGAAGTGCCACGAGAAATCGACGGCCCCCTTGAAGGGAGCGATGGCGCGCGGTCCCCACCCCTCGTCAACCGGGCGATATTCCTCCGCGCAACCCACGGCGAAGGTCGGCACCTTGTCGAGGAAGAAGGTGTTGCCGTGATCATTGAAGATCACGACGGCCACGTCGGGCTTGTTCTCTCTCACCCATTTCTGACCGGGGATGTAGCCGTCGAAGAATGGTTTCCAGTCCGGCGTATCCCGCAACCCCTTGTCGAGTGCCGCACCGATCGAGGGAACATGAGACGTTCCGAGTCCTCCGATGAGCCTTGCCATTCTTATTTCTTCCCTAAACGATCCCGCAGGAAATCCGCGTGCTCCATTCCCGCCTGGTGCGCGCCGATCTCCGTGATGCGCACGGGATCGACAGCCGAGATCTTGAGAATGAAGAACAGGTTTCCACCCAGCCGCACCATCTCGCGCCAGTTGCGGGTCATCACCGCGTCCTTCTCCTCGGACGTCAGACCGAAGCGGTCGAGATAGGCACTCTCGTTCTCCCGGAACGCTTCCCGATTGGCGGGATTGCTGAGCCCCATCGCCATCTTGTTGATGCGGTATCCGCGAAGTGACCGCTTGCGGTCGAACAGCGGTGTGTCCGGGATACGATCCCCGTTCTCAGCCATCGGTTTCGCCTCCCTACCCGCGGCGCGGTTGGCGCTCGCATTCTCATTCGTGAATCCAAGGAAGCGAAGCAGCGCCTCGGACACCTGATCGGGTTGCTCCAGCAGAGACATGTGGCCACTATCCTCGATCACGACGAGTTCGGCACCTGGGATCAGGGACGCCATCTCCTCATGCTGAGCCAGCGGACTCCAACGATCCTGACGGCCGACCATCACCAGGGTCGGACAGGCGATGCTCGGAAGATGCGGCCGCACATTCGGCCGATTGAGAAGTGCCTGGATCTGGCGGTCATGCTGCTCGGGCGTGGCGCGCATGACCATCGCCTTGAGCGGGGCAAGGAGGGTTCGATCCCCAATCCTGTCCTCGTGAACCATCGGCGGCAGCCATCTGTCGGCCAGGGCTCCCATACCCTCGGCAAAAGCCAGATCGATCATGGCCTGGCGCTTCGCCTCCTCCCCCTCCCGCCGAGCATCGACGCCCGTGTCGATCAGGGCAAGCTTCTCGATGCGCTCGGGAGCCAGGCGGACCATCTCCATGGCCACGCGGGCCCCCATGGAATGCCCGATTGCGATCAGAGGCCCATCAGCAAGTGCCAGCGCGGAACGGGCCATGGCCTCGATGGAATCGAGCTGAGAGAAATCCGCGATGCGGATGTCGGCATGGGGCTCGAGTGCTGCCCTCTGCGCCTCCCAGATGCTGGCGTCGCAGAGGAGCCCCGGCAACAACACGACGGTCGGCCTTTCGCTCATGTGTCCCCGTACGTTTTCTCCCTGGAGGCGAGCATGGGCCAGGGGCCAAAGATGAAGCAAATGGTTTGTTTTGAAGGATTGATGAAATTCCTTCATGAACTAGCGGCTATTGCTTGGGGATACCGGCCTTCTCGATCACGGCCCGCCATTTCTCGATGTCCGAGCGAAGACGCTCGCTCAGTTCGGCGGGAGTCTCGCTTCGCGCCTCGATACCGAGATCGAGGAGGCGAGCCTTCACGTCTTCCGCCTTCAGAATGTCCTGCAGGGCCTTGTTGAGAGTATCGATGACGGACTGGGGCGTTCCCTTGGGAGCGAACAGGGCGTTCCACGACGTCACGTCGAAGCCCTCGATCCCAGCCTCCCGCACGGTCGGAACATCGGGCATAGCAGCGGAGCGGCGCGGTCCAGACGAGGCAATGGCTCTGACCTGTTTGCCCTCAAGTCCGGATTTCACCGCCGCCTGTGTGTCGATGAGCATATGCGTGTCGTCTCTGAGCAGTGACACCAGCGCATCGGGCGTGCTGCGGAACGGCACGTGAACCATGTCGACCTTGGCCTCCGATCGGAACAGGACCGAGGAGAGATGCTGGCTACTGCCAACGGCAACCGTGGCAACGTTCAGCGTTCCGGGCTTGTCCTTGGCCTGCTGAAGGAGGTCCTTGAGGCTCTTGAAGTTCGAATTCGCGTTGACCACGAAGAGGAAGTCGAATGTCCCAAGAGTCGAAATCGGAACGAAGTCGGTCTGCGGATTGAAGGGCAAGTTGGCGAAGAGCGGCACGCTGATCGCGGTGCCGTTCGTGAGCATGGTCAGGGTGTATCCATCGGGAGCGCCCGAGAGCGCGGCACGGGCCGCCGTGATGCCGCCGGCTCCCGGCATGTTCTCGACGATGAAGCGCTGCCCGAGCTTTTCGCTCAGCTTCTCCGACACGATGCGGATCGTGATGTCGGCCACGCCGCCGGCCCCGAAGGGAACCACCACTTTCACAGGGCGGGTGGGATAGGCCGATTGCGCCTGCACAGGAGCGGATGTTCCGAGGCCCGCCGCCATGGCGAGAGCCAACAGAGATCGTCTCGTGACCGTTCCGAACATGATGTGTTTCTCCCTGATCTTTGGATGTGTTGCGTCGGTGTATCGGCGGTTTTCAATCCGCAAAGCGGAACAGGCGCGCTGGGTTTTCGACGAGAAGTTTGTGCTGAACGGCCGGATCCGGCGCGTAGAGCGGGATGAGATCGACCAAGTCGCCGTCATCGGGCATGACCGGCACGTTCGGGTGCGGCCAGTCCGTTCCCCAGAGGACGCGATCCGGCGCCGCATCGATCAGCGCCTTGCCGAAGGGAGCAACATCGTGGAAGGGCGGCCCAGCGCGTGAGATACGCTCGGGGCACGTGACCTTGACCCAGCACTTCTCGTCGCTCTGCACCAGATCCAGCAGCGCCACGAAGGCAGGCTGATCGAGGCCGAGACTCGCATCGACGACGCCCATGTGGTCGAGCACGTAAGGAACGGGCAATGCCGTCAGTCTGGACCTGAAGTCAGGGAGCAAGGTTGCAGGAAGATAGAGATCAACATGCCAGTCGAGAGCGGCGATGCGTTCCACGATCCTGTCGAAGGAAGACATGTCGGGCATCCTGCCGAGACGCGGCAGGAAGGTGAAGCGGCATCCGGTGATGCCCGCGTCGGCAAGGCGCCGGAGATCCCGGTCGCTGAATGTCTCGTCCACGTTCGCGACGCCCTTATAACGCCCGTTGCTCTGGGCGATCGCATCGGTCACCACGCGGTTGTCGCGTCCGTGGGGCGTCGCGTTGACGATGACAGCCCGCTCGACACCGAGACGATCATGCAGCGCGCGGAACATCTCCAGCGGCGCATCCGGCGGCGTGTAGGGCCGCTCCGGCACATAGGGATAGCGATCGTTCGGCCCGAAGATGTGACAATGCGTGTCACACGTCTTCGGCGGCAGCTTGAAGGACGGGACGTGCGGATTGGGATGCGGAGGCGGGATCATCGGCGCTGACGTCATGCGAATGAGCTGACCTTCATGAAGCGGTTTTGGCGGCCCATGAAATGCTTCAGCGTTAAAATGAAGCAAATGGTTTGTTTTTGGCGATTAATGAATATACTTCATATATCCGGACAAATGGAAACTGGCCCTCCCTTGAACGAATGAACTCATGCGCATCGACTTTCTCGGTCTCCATGCCTTCGTCGCCATTGCCGAGCGCGGCAGCTTCCAGCACGCAGCGGCGCATCTCAACCTGTCCCAGACGGCTCTCAGCCACCGGATTCGCAAGCTCGAGGAGGACCTTGGCGTGAAGCTTCTGTCGCGGACCACCCGCGAGGTCTCGCTCACCCAAGCCGGCCTCAATCTTCTGCCCAAGGTGAAGGAAACCATCGAAAGCCTTGCCGGCTCCCTGGACGAACTCCGCCAGGAGGGGCGCAGCCGCCAGGAAACCCTGTCGATCGGATGCCTTCCCACCATCGCGTCCGGCCGGCTGCCCACGGCGTTGCGCCATTTCCAGGAGCGGCACCCGGATGTGGTGCTGCGGATCTACGACAACTCGGCGACCGAGATCAGCAACCTGGTTCAGGACGGCACGATTGCGTTCGGCATCACTCTCGTGGCTGCACACCGGTGGGATTTCGACATCGAGATGCTGATCAAGGACCCGTTCACGCTCGTCTGTCCCGAGGATCACCCCCTGGCGGTGCAATCGGATGTGAGCTGGTCCGATCTCGCGGAAGAGCCGCTGATCAGGATCAGTCCTCAGACGGGAAACAGAATCATCATCGATGACGCGTTGGGCAGCCGCCGGGAGGCCCTGAGCTGGCGCTTCGAGGTCCAGCATATTCAGACGGCGGTCGCTCTCGTCCGAGCGGGGGTCGCCATAACGGTCATTCCCAGTCTCGCCTTCGACACGGTGGACGAGCGTGGCCTCAAGCTGATCCCCTTGCGCAATCCGAGCGTCACCCGCCAGCTCGGCATCATCTCGAAGCGAGGCACACCGCTGTCTCCCCTCGCGGACGAGCTGCGTAAGCATATCGTGCAGACATTTGCCGAACCTAAGCAGAAGCCGTCGGCAGGACGGACCGCCAAACCACGCAGCAGGATGAAAAAAATTCATCAAAGCCCATAAATAAACCATTTGCTGCACCCAAATGGCTGAGGCACCCTGCCCGCAAGCATTCACCAGCAGGCGGGAGACGGACCATTCAGCCTCGCATCCCTTGCATGATCCTTCGCGGCGGCACCTCCAAGGGCGCCTATTTCCTGGCCGACGATCTTCCGTCCGATCCGGCGCAGCGCGACGCGCTTCTGCTGTCGATCATGGGATCGCCGGACCCGCGCCAGATCGACGGCATCGGCGGCGCTCATCCGCTCACGAGCAAGATCGCCATCGTATCCAGGTCGAAGCGTCCGGATTGCGATGTGGATTTTCTGTTCGGCCAGGTGGTTGTCGACAAGCCCAAGGTGGACGTCACGCCCAATTGCGGCAACATCCTTGCCGGCATTGGGCCGTTTGCCATCGAGCGCGGTCTTGTTCCCGTGCAAGGCACCGTAACGCGAGTTCGCGTCCACACGGTGAATACGGGGACGATTGCGGAGCTGAGCGTCCAGACCCCTGACGGTCATGTGGCCTATGGCGGCCATGCGCGCATCGATGGCGTGCCGGGAACCGCCTCACCGATTGCCGTCGAATTTCTCGATGCCGCCGGCTCCGTCTGCGGCTCGCTGCTGCCGACAGGAAATGTTGTCGATCGCGTCGCCGGGGTCGACGCAACCTTGATCGACAACGGCATGCCGGTGGTGCTGCTCGAAGCCGCAGCCGTCGGCCGGACCGGATACGAGCCTCGCGATGTGCTCGACAAGGATGTGGAACTGAGGACGCGTCTTGAGGAAATCCGCCTTGAGGCAGGCAGGCTCATGGGGCTCAGCGACGTCTCGTCCAAGGTCGTGCCCAAGATGGCGCTGGTCGCGCCACCGGCTGCGGGCGGACATGTCTGCACGCGCAGCTTCATTCCCCACGAATGCCACGCCTCCATCGGCGTTTTTGCGGCCGTGACGGTCGCCACCGCCTGCGTGCTGCCCGGATCTCCTGCGGCCCGTGTCGCCAGGATTCCGCCCGGACGCGAGAAGACGCTCTCGGTCGAGCATCCGACCGGCGAGTTCAGCGTGGTGATCGAAGTCGGCGGAACCAAGGAGAGTCCCGTCGTGGAAAAGGCGGGCCTGCTGCGGACGGCGCGCCTGCTCTTCGAGGGCTATGCTTTCGCGCACGATGCCCTGGCGCATTCGCTCGAGGCTGGCCGCGACGCCGCCTGATTGAAACAACTCTTTTCCTTGAGGACATCATGAGTACTGGAAAGACCGGACTTGTCGTCACCGCCCATCCCGGTGACTTCGTATGGCGCGCAGGCGGCGCCATCGCCCTGCATGCGAAGAAGGGCTATCGCATGAAGATCGCCTGCCTCTCCTTCGGCGAACGCGGCGAGAGCCAATGGGCCTGGAAGAAGGGCGACGTGTCGCTTGCCGACGTGAAGGCACAGCGCCGCGAAGAAGCCGAGCGCGCCGCAGAGACCCTTGGGGCCGAGATCGAGTTCTTCGATGCGGGCGATTACCCGCTCCATACGACTCCTGAAATGCTCGACCGTCTCGTCGACATCTACCGCGAGCTCAAGCCCTCCTTCGTGCTCACGCACTCCCTGGAGGATCCCTACAACGTCGATCACCCGGAGGCGACGCGCTTTGCGCAGGAAGCCCGCATCATCGCGCAGGCCGCCGGCCACAAGCCGAATCCCGATCTCACCTACAATGCACCGCCGGTCTTCCTGTTCGAGCCGCACCAGCCCGAGCAGTGCAACTACAAGCCCAATGTGATCCTGAACATCGACGACGTGTGGGATACGAAGCGCAAGGCCTTCGAGATCCTGGCGGCCCAGAAGCACCTGTGGGAATACTACACCCGGGTGGCCCTGAACCGCGGCATGCAGGGTGGCCGCAATTCTGGTCGCGCCATGACCTATGGCGAAGCCTATCAGCGCATCTTCCCCCAGATCGTCGAGGAACTGGCATGAAACCCGTCGTCGTCACCAACACGCCGCGCATCGATCAGTCGGTGATCGACCGCTTCGCGGAACTCGGCACCGCAACGACCCATGAGGCCATGGGGCGCGTCGGTCTCATGAAGCCTTACATGCGGCCGATCTGGGCGGGAGCGCAGGTGGCGGGCAGCGCCGTGACAGTGCTGGCTCAGCCGGGCGACAACTGGATGATCCACGTGGCCGTCGAGCAGTGCAAGCCCGGCGACATTCTGGTTGTCGGCGTGACCACCGACAATACGGACGGCATGTTCGGCGATCTCCTGGCCACGTCGCTTAAGGCACGCGGCGTGGTCGGTCTCGTCATCGATGCCGGCGTCCGTGATGTGAAGACCCTGACCGAGATGGGCTTTCCCGTCTGGTCGCGCGCCGTTTCGGCAAAGGGCACGGTGAAGGCGACCCTCGGATCGGTCAACGTTCCTGTCGTCTGCGCAGGCGCTCTGGTGAAGCCCGGCGATGTGATCGTTGCCGATGACGACGGTGTCGTGGTGGTGCCGCGCAAGGAGGCCGAGGCCGTTGCGGCCGCGGGCGAGGCCCGCGTTGCCAATGAAGGATCGAAGCGCGAGACTCTCGCCTCGGGCGTTCTCGGCCTCGACCTCTACAAAATGCGCGAGCCGCTCGCGAAGGCGGGTCTCACTTACGTCGAATACAAGGATGAGGACTGACGGTTCCGTCAGCCTCATGAGGAATGGTGCAACCCCATGAGTCTTGAGATCGCCTTCATCGGCTATGGAGAAGTCGGGCAACTCTTCTCCCGTCAGCTTGCGACCCGACCGGATGTGAGGATCACGGTCTATGACATCCTCTTCGACGATGCTCTGAAAGGATCGGAGCTGCGGCAACGGGCGTCGGAAGCCGGAGTTCACGCCGCCGACAGCGCCGCCGATGCCTGTCGGAAAGCCGATATCGTAATCTCCGCCGTCACGGCGGATTCCGCCGTCACGGCGGCGCGGCAGGCTGCTCTCCATCTTCACGCTTCGCAGATCTATATCGACCTCAACTCCGTCTCTCCTGCGACCAAGGAGCGGGTGGCCGAAGCTGTTCGTGAGAAGGGCGCGGACTTTGTCGAATTTGCCGTGATGGCTCCTGTGAGCGGCCCCGGGATTGAGGTTCCGATCCTGAGCGGCGGCAAGCGCGCAGAGGAGGTCTCGGCGCGGCTTAACGGGCTCGGCATGAAAATCACGCCGGTCAGTTCCGAGATCGGCACGGCATCCGCCACCAAGTTGTGCCGAAGCATCGTCATCAAGGGCATGGAAGCCCTGATGGTCGACTTCACCCTGGCTTCGGAGAAAGCGGGCGTCATGCCGGCCGTTCTGGAAAGCCTGAAAGCCTCCTATCCCGGCATGGATTGGGAGAGTGTCGCGAAGGTCATGATGTCACGCGTCCGGCAGCACGGCATCCGACGCGCTGCGGAAATGCGCGAAGCCAGCCGCATGATCGATGAACTGGGCCTGGACGGTTCGCTCGCGAAGGCCATCGCCGAGCGCCACGAGAGCTTCGCCAAAGCGAGTGTCCGAGTGCGCCCTCAAACGGAGTGAGGATTACCGTGAGAGGGGCTGAATGAGGCGATCGCTGGAGTTTGTTTCAAGACACAATCAACAAAGCTCTGCATTCGAACTGCAAGCGCATTTCTGCTCACAAGAACGTCGATGAGCCAGAATCCATACGGCGGCAGGTCTGCCGCCGTATGGTGGAAGCTTATTAATTGTCGATCTTTGCCCCTGCATCAGCGACAACCTGCTTCCATTTCTGAGACTCACTCGCGATCAGGGCCGCAAACTCTGCCGGCTGATTGGCCGCGATCGTGACACCGACCTTTTCAAGCTGAGCCTTGACCTTGTCGCTCCTCAAGGCGGCGATCATGCTGTCCGAGATGGCTTTCCGCGTTGCATCGGGTGTCTTTGCCGGAGCAACAAAGCCGAACCATGCGACAGCTTCGGCACTCACGCCACTTTCCTTGAGTGTCGGCAATTCCGGTGCCAAGGGATGGCGCGCAGGGCTCGTCACAGCAAGCCCGCGCAGCTTTTCGGCGCGCATATGGGGCAACGCGGTGGGAAGGTTGTCGAACATCAACTGCACCTGCCCGCTGAGAAGATCTTTAAGTGCGGGAGCGCTGCCTTTATAGGGAACGTGCAGGATATCGACACCGGCGGCCTTCTTGAACATCTCACCGCAGAGATGGCCGGTCGTGCCGTTGCCCATGGAGGCGAAGTTCAGCTTGCCCGGGTTCTTTTTTGCATAGGCAATCAACTCAGCCACGTTCTTCACGGGCACGGATGGATGCACGATCAGTGCATTCGGAACCGTACCTGCCAGAGTGAGCGGCGCGAAATCCTTGACCGGGTCGTAGCCCAGCTGACTGAAAAGCCAAGGATTGATGGCCAGGACGCCGATGGGAGCCATGAGAAGAGTACGGCCGTCTGCTTCGGAGCGCGCGACATATTGCGCTCCGACGGAACCGCTCGCGCCGGGGCGGTTGTCGACGACGACAGTGGCTCCTGTTTCCGTCATATGCTGCGCTACCGCTCGAGCAATGATGTCGTTCGCTCCACCGGGATCGAAAGGCACGACAATGGTAATGGTGCCCGAAGGCAGCGAACCGGCAGCAGAAGCTCGTGAATGCAATCCCCCGAATGCTGTAGCACTTGCCAGCATTCCAACGAATGTTCGCCTGTTGTAAGCTTGACTCATACCACCTCTCCCTCGCGATCTCTGGCCGGCGGCATGCAGTCCGGCCAAGTTAAAAGATCTTTTTTCTTATTGCGAAATTTATTTCGTTCTTAGAATTGATTATGAAGAACTTGAAATAACCGTCAAGCGATACTTGCTTGCAAATGCGAATATTATGACATGCTGTGCGGTGAAGGGGCTATTTTCAGAACGGGATGCTTTCAGCCTGAGCTTGCCGATCATCTCGAAAGATTGCGGCGCTCCCCAGACTGGCGGTTGCAGCATGGAACGCAGGCCCCTGTCCTGTGCCGCTCATCCCGCCACCTCGATGAGGGCATCAAGAACCAGGCAATGCTCGCCGGATGCGCCCAGGCCTACCGGGTTTGCATCGATGCTTGAAATCGCGCCTTGCATCGCGTCGACAAGAGCGCCGATGCGAACGGCGATCTCCGCAAGAGGTGCGAGATCCAGAGCGGGTTCGCCTCTGGTTCCCGCCCAGATGCTTGCGACGCGCAAGCGTTCGACGGCCCGAACGGCTGTTTCTTGGTCGAAGGGCCAGGACAAGGTCACGACATCCTGACGGGCCTCCGTATACTTCCCCCCCTCACCGATCAGCACGACGGAACCAAAGACTTTATCCCATCGGGCTCCTACGAAAGCTTCTGCCCGCAACCTGGTGAAGGGTGCCACGATCACATGCGGATCGTGCTCGCCATATGCTCGCATGCGAGCGGTGATACGCTCATAGGCAGCCGCAACATCGCTTGCTTTAGCGCATCCGAGTTCCACAAGACCGAATTCCGACTTGTGTGGGAAGCGGGAGGAGCATCCTTTCACGACAACGCTTCCACCCCAGTTCTGCCACGCCGCAACGGCCTCTTCTGCCGTCGTGCAAAGGGTATAAGGGACGATCGGAATGCCGGCCAGTCCGAGAATATTCAGACTTTCGGCCTCATCGAGAAACCCGGGTCTCGGAACATCCGGCCGCTCCGGCAGCGTTTGTCCGGCGCAGCGCAATGGCGGTTGCTGCGCGCGGCGGAAAACCGAAAGCGCCTGAAGCGCGTCGCTGTCATGTTCGAAAACCGCTGCTCCGGACAGCGCCATTTCGGCACGGGCTCCCGCAGTGGGGGTGACAACCAGCGTCAGGGCACCTGAACTCAGGCGGAAGCGCTCAAGGTCACGGGAAAAACGGGGGAAGTCATATCCCCGCACGGAACCCGGCAGATTCAACAGGATCGTATCAACGGCAGGATCGGCAGCGACCGTGTCGAGAGTGCGCTCGAGCATGGTCGAATCTGTCAGAAGAGCAGGCGTCACGTCGATGGGATTGGCTGTATTGCCGTTCGGAGGAATGATCCCGTCGAGGGACCTCCTCGTCTCATCGGATAGTTGGGCCAGCGGAACGTCCAAGCGCTCACACAGATCGGCGCCAAGAACACAGGCAGCACCGGAATTGCTGACGAGAGCAAGTCCGTTTACTCCAGCGTCCCTCCGCTGCAAGGCCAGCGGGACGACATCGACAAGATCGCGTAGGCTATCGACGCGGCAGATGCCGATCCGGGACAGAAATGCGTCCACCACCCTGTCGTCCGATGCGAGCGCTCCCGTATGAGATTGCGCCGCCTTCTGACCGGATGCGCTTGCCCCCGCCTTGACACAGAGGACCAACTGACCGGCGGCCCGGGCCTTTTCAGCGGCTGCCGCAAGCTTGCCTGCATCCGCAACGCTCTCGAGATAAAGCAGGACGATGGAAATATCCGGATCGTCCGCAATGACATCCAGCAGATCGGCAGCCGAGATATCAGCCTCGTTTCCGGTCGCGTGAACGTAGCGAACCCCGATCCCCCGCTCGCGCAGGAGCCCATAGATGACCGAACTCATTGCGCCGCTTTGGCTGACAACCGCAATCGGACCATCTTCAACGGCATATTCCTGAAAAGTCGTCGCAAAGCTGGCAATCAGCCTGGAGCGTGCACAGAGACTGCCCTGGGAATTCGGCCCAAGGATCCTAAGACCTCTGGCTCGCGCCTCCCTGATCAGACGCGCCTCATGGGCATGTCCCTGATCTCCACTTTCCCGAAACCCGGCCGAGAAAACGATGCAGGTCTTAACGGATGCTACGACACAATCCCGGATCGCTGCTTCAACGGCCTCCGCTCCCGGAACCGCGATAATTGCCATGTCCGGCTGTGCCGGCACATCGGCAAGGTTCTGAAAAACCTGCCATTCATCAATTCTGCCGCCAGCAGGATTGATGGAATAAACCTCTCCGGAGAACCCACCCAGACGGAGATTGGAAAGCGTCCGCCCGCCGATTTTCTGGGGATTCGACGATGCCCCGATCACGGCTACTGCATGCGGGACATGCAGGGCCGTTTTCCAGTCGATTGCTTGTGGTGTTGGCAAGATCACGCCGCGCTCTCACTCTGGGGAGCGGTCCCTCGATCCCGCCAGGCTGCCATAGCCTTCGCGAAGTCGCCGGACTGCAAACCGAGGCGCTGGCATTGCAAATAGATGTCGTAGGCTTCCGCGAAATCGCCGTAGGCAATTTCATTCATAGCCCGCTTGGTCAGTCGGACCCCATCCGTCGCGATTGAGACCGTGCGCGCCACCACCTGCTCGAAGGCCTCATCCTTTGCTTCGTCATCAACCACCCTGTTGACGAGACCGATGCGAGCGGCCTCCTCGCCATCCATGAAATCGCCCCACATGACGATTTCCTTGGCACGCCCAAGCCCTACGAAGCGGGCGAGCCGCATTACAGAGAGGCCGGGAACCAATCCTTCCTTGCCGGCGGGCACGCCGATCTTGGTGCCTCGCGTAGCAACCCGGAGATCACAGGACAGGGCAAGCTGGACACCGCTGCCGAGCGCATGGCCATGCATGCAGGCAATCGCGATCTTGTCGGATGTCTCGATCATCCGCAGACACTCTTCCCACAAGCGGAAATTCCGCTCGTCGATCAGACCCGCAGAGAGATCCGTCAGGTCGATTCCCGCGCAGAAAGCCCGGCCTTCTCCGCGAAAGGCAATGACTTTGATGGCATCGTCATTGATACAAAGAGCAAGAGCTGCCTGAAGGTCCCACTTGCTGGCGAAATCGAGAGCGTTCAACCGCTTCGGCCGGTTGAACGTGATCCAACCCGCCCCGTTCCTTTTCTCCAGATGGAGAGTTGAAAAATCTGTTCTCATCGAATCCTAACCTTTTAGGCGCATCGGTCGATCGGCCATGCTCCGATCGCGCAGCATGAGAGATCGGCGGATCTGATCGGCGGCATCCTGAAGAGGAGGAAGATACTCGCGAAGAATTTCGCTACGGGAGATCTTCGGCCGGTTGAAACTGATGTTGATGGCGGAGTTGACGCGGTCGTCCTCACCGAAGATCGGAACCGAGAGGCCGCTCACGTGCTCGGCCATCTCTCCCGTCACCCAGGAATGCCCTTGTGCCTGATCGTCCTTGATTCGCTGGCGCAAGGCCTTGGGGTCCGTGATGGTCGCACCGGTATAGGCCCGCAGATCCGCGCGCTCGAAATAATCGGCAAGCTCGCGCTCGTTCAATCCGCCGAGGAGAATGCTTCCCATCGAGGTTGCATGAGCCGGACGCCTTGTCCCGATGCCGAAATCGCCGGACGCGATGCGCCGCACGGGAATGCGCAGAACATAGACGACATCCGTATCGTCCAGGACACCGACCGCGCAGGTTTCGCCGGTCCTCTCGACCAGTTCCTCCAGAATGGGCTGAGCGAAATGATAAAGCGGAAGGGACGTCAGATAGGAGTAGCCCAGGGACAGGATCCGCGGCGTGAGAAAGTAGAACCTGTCCTTTGTTCCGGCATAGCCGAGAGCCACGAGCGTGAGAAGAAGCCGCCTTGCGCCGGCAACCGTCAAGCCTGAGCGTTCAGCGACCTGCGACAAGGTCAGCATATGCGAATTCTCGCCGAAAGCCCGGATGACCTTCAGTCCGCGGGCAAACCCGGCAACGAAATCCGGTTGGGCATCGAGGGTGACGCCGCCGGTCGCTTCCTGCTCGATTCCCTTGCTGTGTGCTCTACGTCCCATGGAAAGCTCTTACGCCTCTTCTTGAAATACGGTTGCGCGGGTGCGCCTTAAATTGGGCAGTAAAATCACGCAGAGCAAGATCAAAGCAGCAGCCAGGAGCGTCGCCGAGATGGGGCGCGCAATGATGTTGATGGGATCACCTCGGGCCAGCAACATGGCCCGACGGAAGTTTTCCTCCAGCATTGGACCGAGAACCAAGCCCAGCAGCATAGGACCGACTTCGAAGTTCAGCTTGACCAGGCCGTACCCGATCACGCCGAACAGCCCCAGGATCAGCACGTCGAAAGGCATCTTGTTGACGCTGTAGGTCCCGACGCAACAGATCACGACAATACAGGGGAACAGGATTTCGTATGGCATCTTGAACAGCTTGGTCCATAGCCCCACGAAGGGAATATTGATGATGACGAGCAGCAGGTTTCCAATCAGCATGCTCGCAATCACCGTCCAGAACAGAAGCGACTGCTCCGTCAGAATCTGCGGCCCCGGCGTGATGCCGTGAAGCATCAGGCCGCCCGCGATCAGGGCCATCACCGGATTGGCCGGAATGCCCAGGGTGAGCATCGGGATAAAGGAGGTCTGGGCCCCGGCATTGTTGGCCGATTCAGGCCCCGCCACACCTTCGATCGCCCCGCTTCCAAACTTCTCCGGATGGCGCGACAGCTTTTTCTCGAGGGCGTAGGACGCGAATGAACTGAGAACGGCCCCGCCGCCGGGCAGCACGCCCAGGACCGATCCAACGATCGAACCCCGCGCAATCGGAGCGGCCGATGCGGCAAGATCATCGCGGTTGGGCCATAGACGCTCGATCCGGGCCACGACGTTTACGCCGGCTCTTTTCTGGCCCAGGGTGGAGAAGATCTCTCCGATCCCGAACACGCCCATAGCAATGGCGGCGAAGCTCAATCCATCTGCCAGTTGCGGAATGTTGAAGTTGAGACGCTGCAGTCCGGAATTGACATCGGTTCCGACGAGACCGAGCAGGAGACCGACCGTGATCATGGCCAGCGCCTTGATGATGGATCCCCGGGCGAGAACCACGGCTCCGACGAGCCCTAACGACATCAAGGCGAAGTATTCCGCTGGTCCGAATTGCTGTGCGAATTCTGACAGCGGGACCGAAACGAAGGCGATGACAGCGGTTGCAAACAAACCCGCGACGAACGACCCGATCGCCGCGATCGACAAGGCGATCCCCGCTCTGCCCTTCTGCGCCATGCGATAACCGTCGAGGCAGGTCACGACAGTGGATGTCTCGCCAGGGATGTTGACCAGAATCGCCGTGATGGAGCCGCCATACTGCGCCCCGTAATAGATGCCTGCCAGCATCACGATCGCCGCAGCGGGGCTCAGGTGATAGGTGATCGGCAGAAGCATTGCGATCGTTGCGACCGGCCCCAATCCGGGGAGAACGCCGACAAAGGTTCCAACAAGCGCCCCGATGAAGCAGGCCAGCAGATTGCCGGGCTCCAATGCGACGAGAAGGCCGTCGAAAAAAGACATGAGGACCTCTCAGCGGGGAAGAAGAGGAAGGTTGATCTGCAACACTCCCAGAAACAGGAGAGCACTGCCGAGGGCAATGAGGCCGGACTGGATGAGATTGCGTCGCCACCTCTGTTCAGGACTGGCCAATGTGGCCGTCACGGAAACGAGGAAGGCGCTGATCAGGAAGCCGGCGCTCTCGATCAGGATCGCGAAAAGAATGATCGCGAGGGTGACGAAGAAGGCGGGCCGGAGGTCGTGCAACGGGATCGAAACCCGTTCATCTTTCCAGATCCCCTCGAGGAGTATGATGCAACCGAAGACGACGACGATCACCGCAAGCCAGAACGGCATGAATCCGGCCCCCATGCGGGTGAGAGTTCCTTGCGGAAGACTGCTTCCTATTCCGATGACTGCGCCGCCGAACAAGATCAGAACACTGCCGGCCCAGAGATTCACCCGTTGTAGCATCGTCACACTCCGCCTCGTGCAGGTCGCTATATCGTCACATCAATCCAGACATTCTTCAACCGGGTATATTTGAGATAGGCCGCCGCTCCGAAATCCTTGCCGAAGCCCGAGCGCTTGAACCCGCCGAACGGTGTTCCGATGTCCGTCGAGCGTCCATAGGTGTTGATCCAGATCATGCCCGCCTCGATGCGTCGTGCCGCATCCAAGGCTCTGGTGATGTTCTGCGTGTGGATGCCGGCTGCCAACCCGTAGGTATCATGCGCGGCGAGTGCGAAGGCCTCTTCCGGCTCGCGAAAGGTTTGCACGGACAGGACAGGACCGAAGACTTCCTCCTGCTGCAGGGGGTTGTCCTGATCGACCACTGCAATCGTGGGCGCATAGAACGCTCCACCATGATTCTCGATACGGTTGCCCCCGAGCCGAATCTCGGCTCCGGCCGAAGCGCCACGCCGTACAATATCTTCCACCCGATCCAACTGACGGTGGGAAACGATGGGAGCGAGAGTAGTCTGCTCATCCCAGGTTGCGCCGGCTCTCACCCGTTTCATCCGTGCGCCGACATCCTCCAGCAATTGATCCGCCAGCGATTCATGAACGATCAGCCGGCTGCCGCAGTAACAGAGCTGCCCGCCATTGCGCGACGTGCCGGAGGCCACCATGTCGGCCAGCCGCGCTCGGTCGGGCACGTCGGCAAAGACAATCTGCGGGCTCTTGCCTCCGAGTTCCAGCGTCACCGGCTTGGGGCCGGTCTCAGCTGCGACAGCCATGATCCGGCGCCCCGTGGCGGTCGATCCGGTAAAGGACACGCAGGCCACGTCGGGATGCCGCACGAGAGGCTCACCGGCATTCATCCCGTCCCCGACAACCACATTGAAGATGCCGGCGGGGAGGCCCGCCTCGATGGCGAGTTCCGCGAGTCGCACCGCCGTGAAGGGCGTGAGCTCCGATGGCTTCAGGACGACCGCATTTCCTGCCGCGATCGCCGGTGCGAATTTCGCCGTGGCGAGGACCATCGGCACATTCCAGGGCGAGATCGCTCCGACGACGCCATAAGGCTCGGGAACACCGACACTCCAGACAGACGACGCGGTCGGATAGAGTGCGCCGTCGAACTTGTCAGCACATTCGCCATAGAAGCGCAGGAGTTCGGCGGTCACCGGAACGTCCCGGATGCGGGTTTCAGCAATCACCCGCGTTGTCGTGACGGCCTCGAGCCTCGCCAGTTCTTCCCCATGGGTTTCGACCAGTTCGGCCCAGCGGCGCATCACCGCCGCGCGATGCCGGGGAGCCGCCTCCCGCCAGCCACTCGTTCTGAAAGCCAGCGCAGCCGCGGCCACAGCCTCATCGACCAAACTTTGGCGTGCCCCAGGCATGCCGGCGATCAGACGCCCGTCGGACGGACGATGGATGGGGAGAACATCTCCGTCCCCGTCACGCCTATGCCCATTCACGAATGAGCCGAGCGTAAGCGCAATGCTATCGGCGTCGAAGGGGCTGCCGATCGTTTCAGCTGGTGCGCGCATAGACGGCCTCGCAGATCACGTTGATGACAGCCTGTCGTCCCTCTTCTCGCACCGCGTGCAGGGCACGTCGCAACGCCGCCGGCAGTTCGGCGGGATCGTCGACCCGCTCACCATAGCCGCCGCTCGCCATCACGATCTGCTCGTAATCGGGCGAAGGCTCCAGAGTGGCGAATGGCGGTTCATCCTCATGAGCAGCATAGCCATGGGGATACATCGAGAGTGTCGCACGATGCACCGCGCCCCAACGTCGATTGTTGAAGATGACGAAAAGGACGGGCAGTCCAAGGGCTCTGGACACCATATGGGTCGGTGTGGGATTGCCGAACATGTATGTTCCATCGCCGATGCCTGCGATCACCGTCGCCGAGGGCCGCCCCAGCTTGGCGCCGAGCGCCGCGCCCATGGCCCAGCCGAGCCCGCCGGCAGGGCTGTGGGCGAAAAACGTACCGGGTCGATCGATGGTCAATTCCTCGAGGACAAAGGGATATTCGTTGATCAGAATCGTGTCTTCGTCCTTGACGGCATTGATGCAGGCGGTCACCCAGCGCGGTGTCATGGTTGCGGGAGCGCGCGCCTCGGCAAACTGGCTGCTGACTCCGTAGGAACGGCGCTGCTGCGCGATTTCCAGCCGGCGTGCCCTGATGAGAACCGTGTCTTCCGTTTCATCGGATAGCGTCTCGAGAAGGCGTTCGAGCAACGTTGCCGCGTCGGACATGATGGTGAGATCCGCCGCGAAGCTCCGCATGGGATAACGCTGGAACAGGGGGTCGAGCCCGACCTGCACGACGGTCGCTGCAATCGGCCCCACCTCATCCGGAATCCAGGGCACATCGCTTTCCAGAACGATCACCAGATCGGCCTGCCTGACGAAAGGTGTCGGATTGTAGCCGCAATGCATCGGGTGACCGGTCGGCAGCGCCATGTATCGCGGCCGGTATTGGACCACCGGGATGGCGAATCTCTCGGCGACATGGGCCAGAGCCGACCAGAGATCTTCGGAATGCCCTGCCGCGGAGGTGACGATGACAGGTTTCCTCGCTGTCATGATCAGGTCGGCCAGGCGCCCCACGGCCTCGGAGCAGGGCTCGGGCTTGGTCGCGGGCATCATCATCGGGGATGCAGGTGTCGTCGCCTTGGCGCGCGTTGCAGCCAGAACTTCGCGCGGCAATGTCAGATAGACCGGTCCCGGCGGGGAGCTCTGAGCCACGGCCATCGCGCGGTCGATGACCGCCTCGAGTTGAGCAGGATGGCGCAGCTCGTATTCCCACTTCACCAACTCGCGCAGCATGCCCGCCTGGTCGAACATCTCCTGGGCCCAGTTGATGTAGTTGTTGCGGCCTCCGAACACGCCGCTTTCCGTAATCGGCGTCCGGCCGGCCGCCAGGAGAATCGGGATGTTGAGGCGCGCCGCATTGTAAATCCCGTTGAGCGCATTTGCCGTTCCAAGCCCCACATGAACCATGACAGCCTGAAGGCGCCCGGTGACCATGTAATTGCCATGCGCCATCGCCATGGCGACATTCTCGTGCGGAACGACAACAGGCTGCGGCACTGGACGGCCGAGTTGTTGCGCACGGGCAATCGCTTCGATCAACGGGGGGAAATCGGTTCCGGCATTGCCGAAGATATACTCGACGCCTCTCTCGACGAACAGATCGAGCATCCCTTCGGCGACGCTGGCGACTTCATCCGTTGCGACCTGATCCATTATTGTTGTCCTTCTGCGTATTCGATCAGGGCATCGGCCACGACGACGGCACCGCCGCGCTCGGCGAGAACCGGGTTGAGATCGATAGAGGCGATAGCCGGGCCGGCACGAAGCATGATCGCGGCAAGCCGGAGCATCATGTCCACGACGCCATCCACATCGATGGCAGGGTCACCACGGAGTGCCCCAAAGAGCGGGGCCATCCGTAAGGACTGAAGCGAAGCCTTCGCGGCCGCGCGGGAGAAGGGTGCAAGGAGAACCGCGACATCATCAAGCGCTTCGACGTATTTTCCGCCGGCCCCGACCGTGATCACAGGACCGAATTTCGGATCGTAGCGCCCTCCGAGCAGCAACTCGACATCCGCCTTCTTCATCTCCGCGAGGATCACTCCCTCGGAACGGACGCCAAGATCCTTCATCCGTTGCTGCATGGCCTGGGTCACCTGCGCGGCTTCATCGGATGTGGCAATGCCAAGGCGGACCAGCCCATACTCAGACTTGTGAGGGACGTCAGGCGAGCATCCTTTGATCACCAAGGGCGCCTTCAAGCCGGCAAAGGCCCGCCGCCCCTCGTCCGGGGTATGGCACAATCTCATCCGCGGCGTGGGGAGGCCGCAAGCCTGAAGCAGGGACAACGAGGCCCATTCGCTTGCATAAACCTGACCATAAGGAACTTCCGTTGGAAGCAACGGCAGCTTGATATCCTCGATCATGACAGGCGATGCGGAGCCGGCTTCCAGCTGATTCCACCGCGCCAGTTGAGCGAGGGCCGCAATGGCATGGCTGTCATGATCGAAAGCCGCGATCCCGCCTTTCCGGAAAGCATCGGCGGTCGAGGGATTGGGTGTGACAACGGCAACGGCGGCTCCTGTCCGGTGACTGTAGCTGCGTGCCGCCTCCACGAAGCCGGGGACATCGTAACCTGCCCCTGCATTGGGCAGGGAAATCATCATCTGATCGGCAAAGTCGCTTCTGGCGAGAACGTCGAGGGCCTGTCCGAACAAGCCGCTCTGGGACAAAAGAGCGCCCGTGAGGTCGAGAGGGTTGCTCGGCGTGGCGAATGACGGGAGAACCGCCGCGAGCGCCGCGCGGGTCGGGCCCTTCACATCCGGCATGTCGAGACCATGGGCCTCAGCCAGATCCGCCGCCATCACGCAGCTTGCGCCGGAATTGCTCACCACAGCCAGACGGCGCCCGCGGGAACGTTTCCCGGAAAGGAACAAGTCGGCAGCGTTGACAAGCCCGTGCATATCGTCAACACGCAGAATCCCGTGCTGCCGGAGAAAGGCATCCACCACCCGATCTTCACTGAGAAGCGCACCGGTGTGGGAGCTGGCTGCGGCGGCTCCTCGCGTGGAGCGGCCCGATTTGAGTGCCAGAACAGGCACGCCGCGAGCATGAGCGCGCATCGCAACGGCTGCCAAAGCAGCAGGATTCTGGATGCTTTCCATATAAAGGAGGAGGAGCCTGATGCTCGAATCGTCCAGAACGCTCGCCGCTAGATCTGCGACCGTTACATCGGCCTCGTTCCCGGTCGCATGAGCGTAGCGGACGCCGATCCCGGCCCGACGCAAATGCGCATAAGGCACGACACTCATGGCGCCGCTCTGGCTCACAATTCCGACGGGTCCGTCACTCGGCTCGATCTCGCTGAACAGCGTCGCAAAGCTTGCAATGGTCCCATTGCCGAAGTTGGCGACCCCCTGCGTGTTCGGCCCTATGATCCGCATCCCGGCTCTGCGGGCGGTTGCGACAATGCTGTCCTGGACCGCGCGTCCCTCAGGACCCGTTTCGCCAAAACCCGAGGTGAGAACCACAACCACCTCAACGCCCCGCTCGGCACAAGCCTGAACGGCCGAGAGGGCGTTGGCTGCAGGCACGGCCACAATGGCGAGTTCAGGCCGGTCCGGAACTTCGCGCAGGCTGGAGAACGCTTTGATACCCTGGACCTCGGATCGCGTCGGATTGATGGGAAAAATGCGCCCGTTGAAACCGAACCGTTGCATATAGCGAAGAGGCCGCCCACCGACCTTGTCCGGACTGTTCGATGCGCCGATGACTGCAACGCAGCGGGGCTGAAGAACGGCCTGCCACCAGCTGTTGGGGTTTGCCATGGCACCGCTCATCGGGCTGCCCCCAGGGTAATCCCAGCATGCACGGGTTCCAGCACGGCGGTTGCACGGATCTCAATCAATGCCTCGGGTCTGACGAGACCGGATACCAGCACGCCTGTCGCAGCCGGGTAAGGTGCTCCGCCGAACACCTCGCGACGAACGGCCGCCGTGTGCTCGTAACCCTCAAATGTGGTGACGTAATCGATGGTTTCCACGATGTTGTTGAGGCCTGCACCCAGGGTACGCAGGACATTTTCCATTTTCTGAAAAATGTAGCGCGTCTGTGCAGCAATATCGCCGGCACCGATGATCTGCCGGTTCTCATCGGTCGCCGTCATGCCGGAAAGCCAGACGATATTTCCGACGCGAACCGCAGGCGAAAAGGTCAGACGGTCACTCAGAACGCCAACCGGCTCAAAGACTTTTTCTGTGCTCATGCGCCAACTCCACTGCGCATTCGGAGACGATAATCGTGATGGCCTTCGGCGACGATGCCTTTCTGGCTTTCTCGCAACTTGACGGTGAAGCGGACCCGTCCATGATGCTTCTCGCGCGATGCCTGCAGCGAGTGAACTTCATGCTCGGGAGTCACCCGGTCTCCAATGAAGACGGGCTGAAGAAAGCGCATCTCCTGACCGATGAACGCCACCATCGAATCGTGCAGCCGCGCTGAAAGCGGAGAGGCTCCGAGGGCCGATAGTCCTGTCAGCAGCAGGCCGTGGGCGACGCAGCGGCCAAAGGTCGACTGAGCCGCATAAACCTCGTCGTAATGGATCGGATGCGCGTCACCCGTGAGGGCCGCGAAAGCCTGGAAATCGCCCTGCGTAAGCTGCCGCTCGCGGCCGACCACCCTCATGCCCACTTCGAGATCTTCGAAGAAAAGCTGAGACTGACCGACCGGTCGCAGGGCGCTCCTGTCGCTCATGAAGAGTCAGTCCTTCTCGATGGTGGCGGACCCGACCACGACGGCCGCCCCGCCCACGGTCTCCGTGATCGCGCCATCCTCGGAAAGCTCGACGACGAGATCGTCGCCAGGACATACGGGCGCGATCCATTTTGTCCGCAGGCGACCGTGCCTGAACCAGTCGGCGCCGTACTTTTGAAGAGCCATGTCGCAGGCGAAAGCAGACAGATGCGGACCATGCACCAGGGTGCCGCGAAAGCCGCGCTGTACGGCATAATCATGGTCGTAATGGATAATGTCGTAGTCACCGTTGATGTCGCCGTAGCGATCGATCTTTTCCTGCGTGATCTCAATCGTGTGCTGCATGGACTTACTCCGGCACATGGAACGTGTTGATGAGAGAGGACAGCAGCACGCCGTCGGCTCGATGGAAGTCGCCGCGCCAGCGGATGTAGCGGCGCCCGCGCTTCTCGAACTTCTCCGCAATCTCGCCGCTGGCGATGATCTCGGTGGATTCATCGGCGTAGATCGGATGATGCCAGCGGAAATCCGCCTCGATCATCACGATGCCCTGGATCGGCGGATAGGTCCGGTAGACCACGCCGGTCATGTACACGAACAGCACGTTCGGCGGAGCGATGGGCCGCCCGTCAAGCCGGTAGAGGCCGAGGTCGGCCTCCACCGCACGCGCATACTCATCCACGATGTCCGGCGTGATCATGAAGCGCACAGGCTTCAGCTTCTGCCCGACGGTGAAGGCTGCATAGGGCGTACCGGGCGTCGCCCCCTCGCGGATTTTCACGTCGCTTGGCCTGATCATCATCGACACGGCTCAATCTCCCTTTTTTCTTAATACAAAATATTTTTCTTTATTAGAAATATGTGACTACAATCTCGTGCCCGAGTCAACACGTTCCTTGGCTCGAACCGCCAGTGACGAAAGGTAGAGAGACATGAAGGTCCTGTTGGTCCATGCGCATCCTGAACCCGCATCCTTCTGCACGGCCATGAAAGATGCGGCCGTGGACACGCTGCGTCGGGCCGGGCACGAGGTGACGGTTTCGGATCTCTACGAGCAGAGGTTCAACCCGGTGGCGGGCCCCGACGACTTTGGCAGTCGTCGCAATCCCGATTATCTCGTCTATTCCCTGGAGCAGCGAAACGGCTGGCAGAACGGAACGATCGCAACCGACATCGCCTGCGAAGCCGAGCGCGTGTTGGAAAGCGACCTCCTCATCCTGAACTTTCCGATCTTCTGGTTCTCGGTGCCGGCGATCATGAAGGGCTGGATCGACCGGGTTTTTCTGTCAGGAGCCTTTTTTGGCGGGAAGCGCATCTACGATCGCGCCGAACTGACGGGCAAGAAAGCGCTGGTCACCGCGACGCTTGGCGGGCGGGAGCACATGTTCGGCACTCAGGCTGTCCATGGCGAAATAACCGGGATGCTTCGCCACCTGCTCCAGGGCACCCTGGGCTATTGCGGCTTCCAGGTGCTCCAGCCGTTCTTTGCCTTTCATGTTCCCTACCTATCGGACGCGGAGCGCCAGAAATGGCTGGACGACTATCGCAACTATCTCGGCGAGATCGAAACGCTTCCGCGTCTCCCCATGCCGTCCCTCGACGACTATGACGACATTCTGCGCCCTTTGACACAGAAACCGCAGCCGTCTCTTCCATAGGGCATGACCTGTGCGCCAGGATGCACCATGGCCTTCAGCACTGACCGTGCGAACGACACTGCAGCGACATGCACGCCGCGACGTCGTGGGTGATCATTTTCCGTCGCGCTCAGTCTCGGTCGTGGACGGCTCGTGCAGCTTCCCACAAAGTTCGAAGATCGAAATGGTCGCCTCGAATCCCTTGGGCTGGATCGTGTCGATCATCCGGAAGGCGAAGCGGTCGGCAACGCGTTGGCGGACGGCCTCGCTGACGAGGATCTCGGTGCCGTATTCCTTGTTGAGCGGCTCCAGCCGCGCGGCCAGATTCACGGTCGCGCCGAGGACCGTGTAGGCCATCCGGTCCGAGGAACCGATGGTGCCGACGACCGCTTCCCCGGTGTGGATCCCGAACCGTGTGCTGTAGGCGGGCCATCCTTCGCTTTCGAATTCCGCATTGAGCTTTCGGTTGGCCTCCCGGCAGGCCAGCACGGCCGCGCAGGCATGGGCGACATGATCGGGATCGTCCGCCGGTGCGTTCCAGATCGCCATGACGGCATCGCCGACGAATTTGTCCACCGTGCCGCCGTGCTCCATGATCACCGCCGACAGGACGGCGAGATAATGCGACGTCCGAATCATCACCTGCTCGGGATCGGCCTTCTCGGTGATGTTGGTGAAGCCCTCGATATCGGTGAACAGGACCGTGATCTCGCGCCGCGAGCCGCCGAGCCGCAGGGCATCGCCCGTCGCGACGAGCTGCTGGACCAGCCGTTTCGGAACGAAGCTCGCAAACGTCCGCACCACGGTCCGCATGGTGGCGACCGATTGCCCGAGATCGTCGATCTCGCGGATCATCGAACGGACCTCGCTTGCCGGTCCCTCTGTCTCGAACCGCTGGATGCGATCCGTTTCGAGAGCGAGCGCCTTCATGGAACGGGACAGCATTGAGCCGATCCACCAGACCACCGGGAGCGCAGCGAGAACGAAGCCGAGCGCCAGGAGCACCAGACGCCGCCGTCCCGCCTCGATCTCCGCGAAGAACTCGTCGAGCGGCGCCATGACGGCCAGCTTGAGACCGGACGGTCCGGCGGTCTTGATCGACCGGAACGCCGCCACATAGGTTCGCCCGTCCGCCGCTTCGAAAATCTGCTGCGCCGCTCCACCCTGCCGCCACGTGTTCAAGGGTTTCGCGATGTCGACATCCGTCATCTGGTCGAGACGCGGCAGATCGAGCGACCCATTGGCGGCACCGGCGTGCAGGACCTCCGACATGCGCGGATGCGCGACGATCCGACCGCTGTCGTCGAAGAGGAACACGACGCCGGAGGTTCCGAGTTTCTGGGATCGCAGAAAGGCATCCGTGTCGGCGAGAAGGATATCGCCAGCCGCGATCCCGCGTCGTCCCTGCGCGAACGGCACGCGCACCGTATAGCCGATCAAATTGGCCGCCCTGAACACGTAAGGATCGGTGATAGCCTCGGCGCCGGGCTGGAACGCGTCGCGATACCACGGCCTCTCGCGCGGATCGTAATCCGCTTCGCGCTGCTCCTGAGCAAGAATCGCGAGGTCGGGAGAGAGATAGAAGGTGAATCGTGTTCTCGACGATCCACCGTTCAGCGTCTCGATGACAGTCAGCCGGAACGCGGCGTCGGCGGGAGCGCGGAGCTGAGTGCGGAGGGCGGGTCCGGCCCGATCCAGCACGTCGAGCTCGATGAAGGCACCATCGTCGTAGCCGACATAGAGATTGTAGAGCTGTCCATATCGGCGCAGAAGCGCTGCCAGAATTGAATAGAGCGGCGGATTGCCCAGGATCGTCCCGGATTCGACAGACTGGAGCTGCCGCAGCACTTCGAGGATATCGAGCACATCCCTGAACTGCCCGTCGACCCGGTCGGCCGTATGGTCGGCCACCCGGTCGATGAAGGCGAGCGCCGCCGAGCGGGTGATCGACCGGGCCCGGTCGAAGCTCAGAAAGACCAGAGCGAGGCCGACGGCCAGCACCACCGCCACGAACAGCGCCGTGATCGAGAGTTGATAGCCGAGCCGAACGCGCATGACCTCAAGCCTTCCGGTCATCCCGGCCACAGAGTTGTCCGGTATCCAGCTCTTGTCAAAAATACCTTGATCGGGCTGCGGGCATGCAGGTCTGCGACAGCGCGAAATCCGAGAGGATCGGTCCGCCTATCACCTCCTGATATGAAGATAGGCGGGATCGAAATCGCCGGCCGTTTGAAGCGCCTCCCAATCCGGAATGTGGAGCGTGCCGCCGCGCAGGACGATCATCCCCTCGCTTCGCAGATCCTGAAGAACGCGGTTCACGTGCACCGTCGAAAGTCCCAATGCATCCCCGAGCTCGTTCTGGGTCACCGGCAGATCATAGCCTTTCGGCCCCGCAAGCCCGACGGCACTCAACCGAACATGAAGCTCGCACAGGAGGTGGGCGATGCGCTGATAGGCGCTGCGCCGTCCCATGCCGATCATCCACTCGCGGAACATGGCCGCATCGATGAGCGTGTCGCGCCAGAAAACCCTGACCAGACCGGGATGTCGATCCAGCAGATCCTGCAACGTGTCGTGAGGGATCAGGGCCACGCTGCTCGTCACCAGCGTTCCGATGGTGTTGTCCAGGATCTTCATGTGGAAGCCCTGCAGATCGGGCATGTCACCCGGAATGTAAAAGCCCATGATCTGCCGCTTGCCGTCGGGGAGGATCTTGTAGCGGCAGACGAAACCGCTGAGGACCAGGCAGCAATCGGTGGGGCGCTCCCCATCCCGGACGATATCGCTATCGGCCTCGAAAACCTTGACGTTCAACGACAGTTCCAGGAGCGCCTGCCGCTCCTCGTCGGACAGATCGGCAATGCTGTCCAGCTTGCGAAGGAGCGGATTGGACTGAGCCTGTCTTTGCATGGCAAAGCTCATCGTAGCACCTCCCGACCCATCGGCTGTACCAGATTGCACAGCTCTGACCACATAACAGACCGGCGCAGTCCTATACCTGTCTTTCCCCATGATCTTACTTAAGGCAGGTTGGAGACCTCTCAATGAGGGTGCCTCACCTCATGCTGGGCAAGATCCTGCAGGATCGCCTCGCGGTGGTCGTACCATGCGGCCAGCGTCTCTCGCAGCGTCAGCAGCAGCTTTTCCGCCTCTCTCACGTCATGGCCGTCCCGGCGCATTTCCTCGATCCGGAGCATCTGGTTCGTCACCCGCACCTCGCCTTCAGTAATACCTAGCTCGGCCTTGGCCAAATGCGCTCGTTCAAGGGCCGGATCGGGCATCACTGCTCTCCTCTTGATCATAGGCTGCCATCAAGCCCCGTGGAGACAGGTGCCGACGACAAGCTTCATTCCCGCCAGGCCAAAAAATCGGTGCATCTTCCGCTATTTAGGGAACACCCGGCCCTAAATTTTTGTTCACTCTTCGCGGCGCAACCAAAGGCCATTCATGAGCAATCGTGACATCATCGTCATTGGCGGATCCTCGGGAGCAACGGCTCCTCTCAAGACGATCCTGGGAGCCCTTCCCCAAGACCTGCCGGCCGCCGTATTCATAGTACTGCACATTCCAGCCCGAAGCATCGGTATTTTGTCGACAGTCGCGTCCGCAGCCGGTCTTCTGCCCGTTCATGCCGCAGCCGAGGGCATGCAGATCAAGCCCGGCAATGTCTATCTGGCCGTCCCGGACCATCACCTCATCTTGACCAAAGGCCAAATCCGGCTGGGCCGCGGCCCGCGGGAGAACATGGCGCGGCCGGCCATCGACCCCCTCTTTCGCTCGGCCGCGGCTGCCTATGGATCTCGTGTCATCGGGGTCATTCTGAGCGGCCTCCTCAACGATGGAGCCTCAGGGCTCGAAGCCGTGAAGCGCTGCGGCGGCGTCACCCTCGTCCAGGACCCGGCCGATGCGATCGCCGAGGAGATGCCCAGGAGCGCCCTGGAGGCGACGACGGTTGACCTGATGGCGTCCGGCAAACGGATCGGCGACGTTCTGGCCGATCTCGTGCGCGAGCCCGCTGGCCCAAGCGTTCCGGTTCCACCGGAAATCCGGCTGGAGGTCGATATCGCGGCAGGTGAACGGGTCGACAGTGAGATCATCGGTCAGTTCGCGGAGCCCGTCGCTCTCACCTGTCCCAATTGCAGCGGCGTTCTCTCCAAGGTGCGGGGAGGAAAACCGCTCAGGTTCCGCTGCCAGGTTGGACATGCCTTGACGGCCGCGGTGGTGGCGAAGGAGCAGGAGAGCGCCGTGGACGAGGCGCTCCGGGTTGCCTTGCGCATCATCGAGGAGCGGGCCGAGCTGGTCAGCCGGATGGCCGAGGATGGGCGACGCAGCGGTCGCAAAGCCGTTGCTGAAATGTACGAGGAGAGAGCCATCGAGTATCGGCGATATGCCGACACCCTGCGCCAGGCGGTTCTGCAATCCATGACGCCGCTCGGACTTCGGATGGACGAAGGGGCGCAGGACAGCGAGGAATAGTCCATAGACCCGGCATCATATTTTGGGAGGTGGTACAATTCTTCGTAGTATGGCAAATCCTCTCCCGAGCTGGGAAATTTCATCGTGGCCGCCAAGAAGAGCAACAAAAAAACCTCCTCCGAGACTGTCCAGAACCCTGAGGCTGCGCAGGGAGGCGGCGTCCTTGTCGTCGCCGTCGGAGCCTCGGGAGCGCATAGCGATTCCCTGGAGCGTTTTCTCGCGGAACTGACGATCGAACCCCGAATGGCGGTTGCCGTCGTCTTCCAACAGCGGGAGGCATTGGACGAGGACCGCTTCAAAGCCGCGCTGGCAGAACACGGCCGTCAACTGACCCTGGCCACCGACGGAGCGCCGGCCGAGCCCGGCAAGATCTATTGGTCGAAACCCAATATGATCCTGACCCTGGAAAATGGCCGCTTCCAGACCCGGATGGCTCAGGAGCCTCCGGGCGAACGCGGAACCATCGACAGCTTTCTCATCTCGGTCGCTCAGGATCAGGAAGCGCGCGCCATCGGTGTCATCTTCTCGGGCACCAGCGGTGACGGCACGCTTGGCGTCACGGCCCTGAAGGAGGCCGGCGGCCTGACGCTGGCCGAGGAAAGCCATGAGCTTTCCGGCGAGGGGATCATCCCCAATCACAGCCCCGTCGCTCTCGTCGACTTCGTGCTGCCTCCCGAGGAGTTGGCGAAACGCGTGCAGCTCTATGTGAGCCACTTTGCGCGGTACAGCGAGGCGGCCCATGTCGATGCGGAGGCGGCCGAGATCACCGGGGCCCTGGCCGGCATCGCCACGATCCTGCGCAATCAGACCGGTCACGACTTTCATGGCTACAAGCCGAATACCTTCCTTCGGCGCGTTCAGCGCCGGATGCAGGTCGTGCAGACCGAGACCATCGAAGCCTATGTGGAGTTTCTGAGGACACAGGCGGATGAGGCGCAGAATCTCTTCAACGACCTCCTGATCGGTGTCACGCAGTTCTTTCGGGATCGCCGTGAATTCGAGCTTCTGGAAGCCCAGGTGATCCCCAAGCTCTTCGAGGGCAAGACCCGTAACGACCAGATCCGGATCTGGGTGCTCGGCTGTTCCACCGGCGAGGAAGCCTATTCCATCGGCATCCTCCTGCGCGAGCATATGGCAGGGCTCGACACGGTGCCGCATGTCCAGATCTTCGCCAGCGATATCGATGGCCGTGCCCTCGCGGCTGCCCGGGTGGGCCGCTACACCGAGGCGGTCACGAAGGATGTCACGCCGGAGCGGCTGGCACGCTGGTTCGTCAAGGAAGGCAACACCTATTGCGTCGTCAAGGAGCTGCGGGAGATGTGTATCTTCTCGCAGCACAGCGTCATCAAGGACGCGCCCTTCTCGCGCCTCGACATGATCTCCTGCCGCAACCTGCTGATCTATCTCAACGCGGATCTTCAGGACCGGGTGATCCCGCTCTTCCACTTTGCCCTCAGGCCGGGCGGCTATCTGTTCCTCGGCAATTCCGAAAATATCTCCCGCCACACCAGACTCTTCGCGCCGGTGGACCGTGGTTTTCGCATCTTCCAGCGCCTTGAGACGACCGCGAGAGTTCTGCCGGACTTTCCCTTCACGGCCGTCGACCGCCGGCCGACGGAGAGCCCCTCACCCCTGCGACCGCGTCGGATCGAGGGCAGTCTGGCACGTCAGGCAGAGACCATCGCCGAACGCTATGCGCCGGCCTATGTGGTGACGGACGAGAACTTCGACGTCATGCATTTCTCAGGCCGCACGGGGCGCTACATCGAGCCGGCCGGCGGAGCGGCGACTCTCAATCTGCTGAATCTCGTCCATGGCGACCTGCGCCTCGATCTGCGCGCCGCTCTGACCAAGGCTGCGGAAGAGAATCGGATCGTCCAGCTGGACGGGCTTCGGATAGGAACGAACGGCAAGCGTCTGGTCGTCGATATCGTCGTGGAGCCTATCCGGGATCAGCCGAACGCCGCGCCGGGTTTCGTCGTGCTCTTCAAGGACGGCGCGGCTCTCCCCGAGGAAGATAATACGGCCGAGAAGGGTTCCTTCCTGCGGGACGAGCATGTGCAGCGGCTCGAAACCGAGCTGCGTGTCACCCGAGAGCGGCTCCAGGCCACCATCGAGGAGTTGGAGAGCACGAACGAGGAGCTGAAATCCTCGAACGAAGAGTATCAGTCTCTGAACGAAGAGCTTCAATCCGCCAATGAGGAACTGGAAACGTCCAAGGAGGAGCTGCAATCCGTCAACGAGGAGCTGACCACCGTCAACGGCGAACTCGCGCATCGGGTCCAGGAACTCGGCCGCTCGAACAGCGATCTGAAGAACCTTTTGGAGAGCACGCAGATCGCCACGATCTTCCTCGACAACGAGCTGCGGGTGATGAACTACACGCCGGCCGTGACCGAGCTTTTCCACCTTGTCGAAACCGACGTCGGGCGGCCGATTGCGCATATCAAATCGCGCATCGCCTATGACGACCTTCAGGACGACGCCCGCCGCGTCGTGCGGACCCTTGGCAGCGTCGACCGCGAGATCGAGGATGCTGCAACCGGCACCCGCTACATGATCCGCGTTCTGCCTTACCGCAGCATCGACAATTATATCGGCGGCGCCGTGGTGACCTTTACGGATGTCACTCCGTTGACCCGCGCGCAGCAGGCTCTGCGCGAAAGCGAGGAACGGTTCCGCGCCATGGCCGAACAGGCGGAGGTCGGCATCGCCATGGTCGATCGCGATAGCCGCGTGATCTACATCAACGACCGCTACTGCGCCATGATCGGACAGCCTCGCGATCTGATCCTCGGCCGCACGGTCGAGGAGCTGACATATCCCGACGACAATGGCCACAGCAAGCCGTTGCTGGAACAGGCGCTTGCCGGCGGCCAGCCCTTCGTGATCGAAAAGCGCCACCTTCATCCCGACCGTTCGATGATCTGGGTGAGAAGCAGCGTCAGCGCCCGGCGCGATGCGGCCGGCAAGGTGGTGGGCGGGCTCGCCGTTGCGATCGATCTGACGGAGCGGGTCCGTGCCGAAGAGGCTTTGCGGGAAAGCGAGAGGCATGCAAAGCTCCTGATGGCGGAGTTGCAGCACCGCGTTCGCAACACCCTCGCCATCGTCCGTTCGATTACGAGACGAACCGCCGCGAACAGCGAAACGGTCGACGACTACGCCATGCATCTCGAAGGGCGCATCGAAGCCTTCGCCCGCACCCAGACCATGGCAACGCGCTCGGCCGAGGCCGTCATCAATCTCGAAGAGCTGGTCAGGGACGAACTGCTCGCTCACGCGGTGAGGGATGACGAGAAGGCTCATGTCGAGGGGCCGCCCGTCCGGCTGCGGGCCGCCGTTGCGGAAAAGCTGGGCATGGCGATCCACGAGCTCGCCACCAACGCCGTCAAATACGGCGCTCTGTCGGAAAACGACGGCCATGTCGATGTGACCTGGCGCATCGAGGGTGTCGACGGTGACCGGAAGCTCACACTGGAATGGCGGGAAACGGGCGTCCGCATCGCAGCCTCGGCCCCGCGCAGGCGCGGCTTCGGCACCGAGCTGATCGAACGCACTCTTCCCTATGAGATCGATGCGACGACGGCACTGGAATTCACGCCGGGCGGCGTCCGGTGCGTGATCGAATTTCCGCTCAACCAGCACACCGCTCTCATGGGCGCGTTGCAACCGTCGGACCGCCACGGTCAGGATGATCAGGCAAGCGAGCCTGGCCCTCCCTCCTGAAGATAAGGCTTGACCTGACGGGGCGCTGTGTTCTCCATTTGGCCGTCGAAAGCTGCCGCGCTTACTGCCTCCAGCCTGAGGATCTGCATTGGACTGGGACAAGATCAGACTGTTCTACGAAGTCGTCAACGCTGGGAATTTCACCCGTGCCGGCGAAAAGCTCGGAGTCAACCAGTCATCCATCAGCCGGCAGATCAGCGCCCTCGAGCATGATTTGAAGATCCTGCTCTTCCACCGGCATCCGCGCGGCCTCGTCCTGACGGAACATGGCGACGTGCTCTTCCGGGCCGCCCAGGATATTCGCCTTCGCCTGGAGGAAACCCGTCAGCGCCTGACCGAGACCAGCGAGCGGCCCGCCGGCGATCTCAGGGTCACGGCGACCGTCGGCATCGGCGGCATCTGGCTTGCCCGGCGCATTACGGAGTTTCTCGATCTCTATCCCGAGGTGCGCATCCAGCTCATTCTCACCAACGATGAACTGGATCTTGCGATGCGGGAAGCGGACATCGCCATTCGCCTGCGCCTGCCGGCTCAGCCCGACCTCATCCAGCGCCGTCTCTTCACCATCCAGTATCACGCTTACGCGGCCCATACCTACATCGAGCGCTTCGGAGAGCCGGAGACCATCGAGGACCTCGACCGGCATTCCATCGTCAGTCTGGGAGGCGATCAGCCTGCTTTCATCCTCGACCTGCATCACTTGGCGAATCTGGGGCGCAATCCCAAGGATCCCCGTCCGAGCCGCTTCGTGGTCAATGACAGCCTGGCGCTCCGGCAGGCCATCGAGAACGGAGCCGGGATCGGCATGGCTCCCGATTACGCGATGAGCAACAATCCGCGCGTGAAGCAGGTTCTGCGCGACGAGCAGATGCCGACTCTCGACAGCTATCTCGTCTATCCGGAGGAGATGCGCTCCGTGGCGCGCGTCCAGGTCTTCCGCGACTTCCTCGTCTCCAAGGCGCAGCGCTGGGATTTTTGATCCGGCGCGGACGCGACGAGGTCGCAACCTCATTTTCTCCACGATTCTTGGGCTACCTAAGACATTCCCGGAAACGCTTCAGGGCTTCACCCCTATGTCACGATCCTTCCTTGCCGTCTTGGCCATTGCCCTCGGCCTCCCCTTCCTGATCCTTCTGGCTCTCGTCTCGTCAGCCTCCGGTGTCAGCCCGAGCGTGTTCACGCATGCGCTCACCCTCGTGATCGTGTCGGTGTTCCTGATGCTGGTGGTTTTCGAGATCAAGCGGATCGTGGATCTGCCGCCGGATGCTCATTGAGATCCGGCATCGCTTTCAAGAGAACTTGAGGATCGCGCTCCCGACGCTGGATCCTCAAGTTCTTACTCCGATCGAGGATGTAATTAAGCTGCGGCTCGCGACCGCTCCGGGCGCTCTTCAGCCGTCGCTCTCTCCAAAGCCAGCAGCAGAACGCCGATGTCTTCTTCAAGAAGATTGATAGCATTGCGAGCGTATTCGCGAAATTCCTGCTTGACGGCTTCAATCTCGCCATCCCACAGGCAATCTTCATACTCGGCATCGTAAAATGCGCGAGCGACCAGCTCTACTTGATAATCCATGTATGCCCCGCTGCACCGTTCCGGTGATTTGTTATTGCTCTGAGTCCGCGGCGCAAATACGCATTTTACATTATGAATCAACTGATCCGCCGCAGGACAAGGTCAGGCTTACAGCCCGTTTCGACTGATCCGCAACTCGCCACACGGACTACCCCAGAAGGAGTAGGCCGCACAGCAACGATCTCTATCTATAGGATAAGTGGCGGAATTTAGCCAAAAAGGATCAAGCGGCCGGCAATTCTTCTCACTCACCCGGGACCAGGGAGTCGGCATTATCCTGTGAAAAGTTGAGATGCCCGGTCGCCCACATGGCGGCTTGCGTTCTGTTGGAGGCCTTCACCTTCCGCAGGATGGCCTTGATATGGACCTTCACCGTGGCCTCCGCCACGCCGAGCTCGCGCGCGATTACTTTATTCGAGGAGCCTTGGGTGAGGCACCGGAGGATCTGGGCTTCCCGCTCCGACAGCTTGCCGGGAAGCGATGCAGGATCGTTGGCCGGCCGGAAGGCAACGCCGTTGCCGAAATGGGCCCGGCCTTGCCGAACCTGATCGAGAAGCGTGAGCCCGATCGAGGCCGGAATATAGCTCTCGCCCAGGATCACGATCTCGAGCGCTTTGACCAGGGCATGCCGATCCATGCTCGTCGGACAGAACCCGTCCATGCCGGCATGGCTGAGCTGCATGACGGTTTCGGGATCCATCGCATCGGTCAGAACGACCACGCGAGCCGATCGATACTGCGCTTTCAGCTCTGCCACGGCGGTCGTATATTCCTCCGTCGAGCGGTTCTCGCAGAGGACGAAGAGCACAGGCTCGTCATCGGTGAACGTGGGCAGACGCGACAGATCCTCATAAGGCTCTTTCGTGAGGATGAAGCGCGTTCCGGAGAGGATATGGCTGATGCCGGTGCGAAGCAGGAGATTCTGACAGATCAGGACCGTGGTGACGTTCTGGAACGGATCCTGAGCGATGGGAAGAATCTGCTTATAGACAACATCGTGTCTCATGTGTGCTGTGCCCCCAAGTAACGTTCAGCGATGAACCGTGCAGGATCGTGACCCATCCGCATCGAACGTGAGGCGGCTGGCCTTCGTCGAAAGGTGTCGGATCCAGGAAGCCGATCCACAATTGGATCAAGCGTGGCGACAACAATCGGTACAGGCATTAGTTCCTCGACGCTACGGCCCCGAAAGGGGTAACTCTCCGCGACCTGGGAATTTTGAGATGCAGTGGCAATCTGCTCTGCACAACGAATAAGCAGAATGCATTCTCGCCACGATGCGGTGATCACCGGGATCTGAAAGCAGTCGAGTCCCCGGCGTAGCATTGGACCTCCTCAGAAGAGGATCGCGTCAACAAGCGCGTGATCTGCTCCTGCGAAAGCGCCTTCGAAAACAGATAGCCCTGCATCTCGTTACAGCCTGCCGTGTGAAGGAAATTCCTCTGGATCTCCGTCTCGACGCCTTCGGCCGTGACAGTGAGAGACATGGCATGGCCCAGCGAGACGATGGCCTTGATCACCGCGGCGGCTTTGGTTCCCTGTCCAAGGCTCTGAGTGAAGGATCGGTCGATCTTGATCTTGTCGACCTCGAACCGATGAAGATAGCCCAGGCTCGAATAGCCCGTGCCGAAATCGTCCAAGGCAATGCGGAAACCGGCATTTCGCAAGGCTCGGAGCGTATCGGTCGTTCCGCCTTCCTCATCCAGAAGAACGCTTTCGGTCACCTCGAGCTCGATCCTGCAAGGATCCGCCCCGCATTCGCGCACGATGGCGATCACGTGATTGGCAAAGTCGCTGGATCTGAACTGAACCGGAGAAAGATTGACGGAAACGAACACATCCGGCCAGCGTCGCGAGGCCAGGCAGGCCTGGCGCAGAATCCACTCGCCGAGCTGGACGATCAAGCCGGTTTGCTCGGCGACCGGAATGAACTGACTTGGTGGAATATATCCGCGCGTCGGATGCCTCCAGCGGGCAAGCGCTTCGACACCGATGATGGCGTCCCCGCCGACCGCAATCTGCGGCTGATAAGCGACTTCGAGACCCTCGCCGGACGCGAGCGCGATGCGAAGCTCCTCCTCGATGATCCTGCGCAGATTGACGGTCTCATCCATCTCCGGCGTGAAGATCCGATAACGGTTTCGCCCTTCGGCTTTGGCGCGATAGAGCGCGATATCGGCCTTTCTCATGAGCTCACTGCGATCCGTTCCGGCCTCGGGAGCGAGCACGATGCCGATGCTGGTGCCCACGAAGATGTGATTGCCCATGACGTCGTATGGCTCATGAGCCATGGCGAGAATCCGCTCGCAAAGAGCCTCAGGACCTTCCGCTCCTCCCTGACAAACCTGCACGATGGCGAATTCATCGCCTCCCAGTCGAGTGATGGTGTCGTCTTCCCCGACGAGCTTGGACAGTCGAACCGAGAAATCGCGGATGAGGCTGTCGCCGACAGAATGTCCGAGGGTGTCGTTGACGTGCTTGAAGCGGTCGAGATCCAGCATCATCACGGCGATCCGCTCGCCATCCTGCCTGCGGGCGATGGCGTGGTTGAGCCGGTCCTCGAACAAGGCCCGGTTCGGCAGCCCGGTCAGCACGTCATGGAAGGCCAGATGATGGGCGTGGGCTTCGCTGGCCTTCAGTTCAAGAACGGTTCTTTCCAGTGCTGACATGGAGTGCTTCAGACGCTGCACCAACACGCCGAGCAGAATGAGAATGAGGATAGCGGCAAGGACAGTCGCGGGCCCGATGGCACCGAGAAGACGATCTCCCGGCACTTCCGGCTTCCAGATGAAATAGCCGATGAGGTCGCCCACATCGGACCGGATCGGCACCGATATCTCACCTGATTTCGGATTGTCGACAACGGAGAAGCGCAGTCCCTCGATCAGATTCCGTTCCGAGATCTGCTTGATGAAGTTGCCGTCGAGATACCGGATGCCGACCAGGAGAAATTCTCTGTCCTGCGGGTAAGACACCGCCTCCGATTCAGGAACGATCTTCATGACGCTCACCGCCGCGGGCCGGCCGAACAGTTCCAGCAGGTGAGCATCATGGACGGCTCTTCCCGTTGTCAGGTGCGTTGCCTCGGCGCTTTCCGCCGCATGGTCCTTGTGCAGGGAATCCGGCGCTCCGCGTACTCTTGCAATGAGGCTGCCGATACTCTCCCGAACGCGCTCGAATTCATGGTTCGAGACGCGCGTTGCATCCATCACCGCATTGATTGGCTCATCCCGGTCGTTCAGGATGTAGACTTCCTCCTGACCGAAGGTGCGGCTGAGCCAAACCCCGATATTGGCGTCGATCCATGTAAGATCCAGCGGGCTCTTGGTGAGTTCCAGCACGGCATCGTCCCAGACGGCGACCATTTCCTGCTGCTGAGCGAGTTCCTTGACGACGGCCCTGATGCTGCGCTTCGTCATGCGAAGCTGGCGCTCGGCGGAGATATCGTTGCTCTTGTCGACCGCCCAGAGGATCGAAACCGCGCCGAGAGACAGCGTCGTCAGAGCAACGAAAAGAACAGGCAGAACAACGCTGCGAATGAAAGGCAGCGCCTGGCGATCAAAAGAAACAAAAGACTTCAACACGTCGGCACCGGAGCGAATCCCGGCGCCGATGAGGCTAAAAAAGGCCAGCGACGAGATCGCATTGAAAGATTTTTTGAGAATTTGGAACCGCCGGATTTTCACCGACCTGGCAGGAGGGCGTCATGCCTTTGAGTTGCGCAATGTGCGTCTGGCAACTCAACCCGCCACAGGTATCATGCTGAGAACAGCAAATTCCATCGGCCGGACCGTAAAGTCAACGCACCGGTCATTCCGGCCCGATGCTTCGCATTTCAGAGTTAACGAACTTTTTCACTTACAATCGCTTCCGAAACGGGAAGAATGTCGACCGGGAACAACTAGGATCGGGCAATCTTCACATTGAAAATGTCGGAGCGACCTCTCGCTCCACACGTGACCCGATGTGGACCCAAGCTTCTTCAGAGTATCTGGAAGGTCATTCTGGTTCCGCGTGGTCTTCCAAGGCCTGAATGAGCTCCATGCATTTCTCGGCGACGACAGCCGACACCTTCGGATCCCCATGGTAATGACGCATGGCCACGGCGTTCGCCTGCTCGAACAGATCGGTCAGATTTCCGGAGATGAAGGGGCGGGAGCTTGGAAACTCGAAGGATTTGGGCTCGGAACGGGATTGCGTTTTCGCAGGACGCTTGGGCTCAAACAGCGTCAGAACCTCACATCGGTCGGCTATTTTCTTGAGATCCTTGAACGCGATGATCTCGGCCATGTCCACTCCTACGCAACAATTGAGCCCTGCTTTACCCTCTTCCAATGCCGAGGTCATGGGGCCTGGATAAAAAACAAACGGTTCATGAAAACCGTTCCAGAGAATAATCGCTGCGGACAGGAATGTGACCCGCCTCTTTCGGGTTAACCAGGCTGTCGATACAACCTCGACGTCATGGCCGGGCTCGGCCCGGCCACCCCGATCTTGTGGAGCTCTGTTGTCATCCCCGGCGGTCCGCAGGACCGGGACGGGGATCCATAGCGTTGAGCACGTGGGTGGATCCCATTCCTCGCTTCGCTCCGGCCGGGAATGACACCGGAGTCCTTCCCGCATCTGGATCACCGGCGCAAGGCCGGTGATGACGAAGGGTGCCCATCAACAATTGCGTTTATGGACAGCGTCTGTTTTGGCTCGGATCTAGCGCATCGTGCGGAAAAGTGGACCCGGTTTTCCGCACCCAACGATGCGCCGCTTAAGGGATTGAGCATCGGATCAGATCCTAAAAGTGGGTCCACTTTTGGGTCCGATGCTCTAGCGCTCCCAGGAATGACGGAGCCCTGCCGGCTGTCTTGCACCATCGACGCTCCAGGCGCCCGGACCGGTAAAGACGAACAGAAGGAACACGAAGCAATACAGGATGGCTGCATCGCCGCCGTTGAGCGCCGGGTATGGGCTCTGGGGAGCATGAAACATCCAATAGGCCACGGCCATCTCGCCGGCGAGAAGGAAGGCGACGGGGCGGGTGAACCACCCGATCAGGATCAGAAAGCCTCCGACGAGTTCGAGGATGGCGCCGATCCCGAAAAGCGAGAGGAGCGGCGGCATTCCGCTTTCAGGAGGGGCCGGGAAGCCGAACAGCTTCTGCGTTCCATGTTCCATGAAGATCAGCGCCGTGACGATCCTCAGAACGGCCAGGGCATAGGGTGACCAACGATCGAGTGTAGCGGACATCGGACTAGGGCCTCCTGCCTGTGATCTGCGGCCTCGAGGCGGGCGCAGGTCCCTGACTGCTGGCTATGACAGACGAACATCGCTCCCGTGTCCGATGTTCCTCCCCTCGGCCCTGAATCGATCTCACTTGTTACTTTATTGCACACCCTCACGCTAAATTGAGGCCTCCGGTCTCGCGCCCGAGACGATCTAACCTTGCCCGGCGGGAGATTCGTGCCAGCTTGTCCCTCAGCATCATGGAGGTCGGGATGGGTCCAAGGCGTCTTGGCATGGTCGCAGCTCGGATGATCGCGGCTCTCATGGCCGCATCGCTCTGGCTGCCTGTCCCGGATGCGCGAGCGGACACGGAAGTGGACGTGGCGCTCGTCCTCGCCGTGGATGTTTCCCGTTCCATGGATCCGGACGAACAGGAACTGCAGCGCGAGGGCTTCATCGAAGCCTTCCGATCACCCCAGGTGCATGACGCCATCCGCAACGGCATGCTGGGCCGGATCATCGTCACCTATTTCGAATGGTCGGGCGTCGACTATCAGCAGGTCATCGTTCCCTGGACCATCATCGATGGCCCGGAGGCTGCGATGAAATTCGCGGACGGCCTGCACGACAATCCGATCGGCCGCGTGCGGCGCACATCGATCTCGGGCGCTATCGATTTCGGCGCGAAGCTTCTGGAGAAAACCGGCGTCGAGCCCATCCGCCGCGTGATCGACATCTCGGGCGACGGACCCAACAGCAGCGGGCGCGGCGTCGTTGCGGCACGCGACGAGGCGGTTGCGAAAGGCATCACCATCAATGGGCTTCCCATCATGCTCAAGCGGCCGAGCGGCATGGGCGATATGGAGAATCTCGATCTCTATTACAAAGGCTGCGTCATCGGCGGCGAAGGCGCATTTCTCGTTCCCGTGCGCGAGCGCCAGCAATTTGCCGAAGCCATCCGCACGAAGATCATCCGCGAGATCGCAGCACTTCCCGCGCAGCCGCTGATTCAGACGATTCAGGCGACAACACCCGTCAACTGCATGGAGGGCGACCGCGGCATGTATCGCTGGGACCGCTGGGATCGGAATTGATATGGCCTCGAACGAGGCTCATTCCAGCGTGATGTTCGCCGTTCTGATCACCTTCTCCCACTTGGCGCCCTCGTCCTGCATATAGGCGGCCATTTCCGACGGCGAGCTTTGAAGCACATCGATGCCGGCGCCGATCAGCTTCTCGCGGATCTCCGCATTGGCGATCACGCGGCGATAGGTGTCGTTGAGCTTGGTGATGATCTCGGTCGGCGTGTTCGCCGGGGCGACGAATCCCTGCCAGGCCCAGGCCTCGAATCCCGGATGATGGGCCGCCACCGGCGGCACGCCCGGAAGACCTGCGAATTCCTGCGGCGATGCGACGGCAATCGCCTGAATCGGACCGGAGAGCTGCGAGCGCGCGGTGGCGAAGTCGATGAACATCATGTCCACCTGTCCCGCGACCAGATCCTGCACGGCGGGAGCAGCACCGCGATACGGCACATGAGTGAGTTTGATGCCGGTTCCTTGCGAGAGCAGTTCCGTCGCAAGGTGGAACGGGCTCCCTAAGCCCGGCGTCGCATAATTGATGCGGCCGGGATTCTTCTTCGCCTCGGCCACGAGTTCCGGGACGGATTTCACCGGCAGCTTGTTCGTGTTGACGAGGAGCACGAGCGCGAAGCGCCCGGTGAGCGAAATGGGGGTGAAGTCCTTGTAGGGATCGAAGGAGAGTTTTCGATAGAGCGTGCGGTTCGTCGCGAAGGTCGCCGTGTCGCCCAACAGAAGCGTATAGCCGTCGGGCTCTGCCCGCGCCGCCGCCTCGGCGCCGATATTGGTGCCGGCGCCAGGCTTGTTCTCGATGACGAATTGCTGCCCGAGCTGCTCGCCCATGGCGGCAAAGACGAGACGGGCGAAGAAATCCGTTCCGCCGCCGGCCGCATAGGGAACGATGACCCGGACAGGTCGGGTCGGGTACGCGGATTGCGCAAGAGCAGACCACGGCGACAGGGTCGAGGCGGCGGAGGCTGCCGCCATGGTCTTGAGAAGGCTGCGGCGGGTCTGACTCATGGCGTTCTCCCGGACATCGGTCCCGTTCTGGTTCAGGCGTCCGGCAGCACATAGCGGGGAAGCCCCCTCCGACCAGAGCTGGATAGGACGAAAGGGCGTTCATCTTTTTTGCCGCTACGCCTGAACATGCGGGCCGCCCCCGGCATTCCCCGTGGGCAGTTCATGAACAGGAGACGATGAATGGGCGTGAAAAAGGAAGGGAAAAAGGAACAGGAAGATCTGATCGATGCCGGCTCGGAATTGTCCTTCCCGGCCAGCGACCCTCCGTCCTATATGGGCGGCTCGGCCGTCGCCGGCCCTCCTCCGCAGGATGAGCCGGCGCGGGAGCCGGTTACCAAGGCCGTCTCCAATCCTGAGGAGGTGAAGCCGGCGGCGGACGCCCCGCAGGACACCGATCCCGCCCAGGCCGGAGACGCGTCCAAGCGCCCCTCCGGCGGCACCGATCCTTGACTCTGTGGCGTGCCAACCCCATCGCCGATCTCTGGCACGTCCCTGGTGGCACGGCGTGCCAGAGATCGTCGTGAAATCCCCTGCCGAATTCGAGGACCTTCATCCTGCCTTCATCTTGGCAGTGGCATCTGCCTTGGGTGACTCTAAAATGATCTCTGATCCCTTTCGGGATCAGCTATGGATTCGAGAATTGGCCCGAGAGGGACCGCCTCAAGGAAGTGATCTGCACCGATGGTGACCACCAGCATTCCGACGACACCGTTTTCCGACCAGCGTCCCGGTACATCCGGCCTGCGCAAGAAGGTCACCGTCTTCCAACAGCCCCGATATGTGGAGAACTTCATCCAGTCGATCTTCGATACCGTCGAGAACAAGGACGGTTCGACCCTGGTCATCGGCGGCGACGGTCGCTTCTACAACGAATCCGTGGTCCAGACCGCGATCAAGATGGCGGCGGCGAACGGCTTCGGACGCGTTCTCGTCGGGCAGAAGGGCCTGCTCTCCACGCCGGCCGCCTCCTGTGTGATCCGCAAGCACAAGGCCATCGGCGGCCTCGTGCTGTCCGCCAGCCATAATCCGGGCGGACCCGATGGCGATTTCGGCATCAAGTTCAACATGTCCCATGGTGGACCGGCGCCCGAATCCTTCACGGAAGCGGTTTTCAAGCGCGCCAGCGCGATCACCGAATACAAGATCGCCGATGATGCGGATGTCGACCTCAGCCGCATCGGATCGACCAAGGTCGGCGCTATGGCGGTCGAGGTGATCGATCCTGTCGCCGATTACGCGGAGTTGATGGAGCAGCTGATCGACTTCGAGAAGATCGCCGACTTGTTCCGCTCCGGCTTCCGCATGCGCTTCGATGCGCTCAGCGCCATCACGGGTCCCTATGCGAAAGCGATCCTCGAAGATCGCCTCGGCGCGCCTGCGGGCACGGTCGTCAATGGCGAGCCGAAACCCGATTTCGGCGGCCACCATCCCGATCCGAATCCGGTCCACGCCCATGACCTCATGGAGCTGATGCTCGGCCCCGACGCCCCCGATTTCGGCGCGGCTTCCGACGGTGACGGCGACCGCAACATGATCGTGGCGAAGGGCCTCTTCGTGACGCCGAGCGACAGCCTCGCCATCCTCACGAGCCATGCGCATCTCGCCCCCGGCTATGCCAAGGGCCTTTCTGGTGTGGCCCGCTCCATGCCGACGAGCCGCGCCGCCGATCGGGTCGCGGCCAAACTCGGCATCAACTGCTTCGAGACGCCAACCGGCTGGAAGTTCTTCGCCAATCTTCTCGATGCCGGCCTCATCACCCTCTGCGGCGAGGAGAGCGCGGGCACCGGATCGAACCACATTCGCGAGAAGGACGGCCTCTGGGCCGTGCTGCTCTGGCTCAACATTCTGGCCGTCACCAGAAAGCCGGCAGATCAGATCGTGCGCGAGCATTGGGCCACGTTCGGGCGCGATTACTACACCCGCCACGATTACGAGGAACTCGAGACCGCACCGGCCAGCGAGCTGATGGACGCCCTGCGGGCCAAGCTCCCCACCCTCTCCGGCCAGCGCTTCGGCGGGCTTACGGTCCAATCCTGCGACGACTTTGCCTATACGGACCCGGTCGACCAATCGGTGACGCCGAAGCAGGGTATCCGCATCCTTTTCGCCGAGGATGCCCGCGCCGTGTTCCGCCTGTCAGGCACCGGGACGTCGGGCGCGACGCTGCGCGTCTATCTCGAACGATTCGAGCCGAATGCCGACCGGCACAACCTGCCGACCGCCGAAGTTCTGGCTCCTCTTGCCCAGGCCGCAAACGAGATCGCCGAAATCGCGGCCCGCACGGGACGCGACAAGCCGAGCGTCGTGACCTGACGCACGTCTAATAGGTTTCCCAGAGTCCTGGCGCCGCCAGCTCCAGAAGGTGACCGTCGGGATCCCGGAAATAGAGACTGGTCCCGCCTCGGGACCAGGTCGTCCTGCTCTCGATGGGGATGCCGCGCTCCTGAAGCCGTCCCTCCCATGCGGCCAGTTCATCCCCTGAAACGGCAAAGCCGACATGCAGCGGCCCCTGCCCGTCATGGCCGGGGATCGTCCCGCCAGGTGTGGGCATATCCTCGCTCGACCCACCGCGCAGGAAGAGCAGCAGCACGCTTTTCCCGCCCACGTCGAAGGCGCGCATGCGCTGGTTGCTGAAAAGCAGTCTCAGGCCGAGATCGCCCTCATAGAAGGCTTGGGCGCGCGCCAGGTCGTCGACATAGAGCGCGGTCTCAAGAACGGCGTTCAGCTTGGGCATGGCTACCTCGTGATCGTGATTGCCTGCATTTTGTCCTCCGATGCCTTTTCCATGTCCAGTTACCCTTGAAATCCCGGCCTTTCAGGGGGCGAAAAATTGGGCAATGATGCTGACCTTTTGGTCTTGAAACAGGTCTGACGCTCCCTTATCTATTGCATTGCAACACGGCGATTGGCGTCGCAGCGTTGCTGCCCTTCTTGGGCGTTTCCTCCCTAAACTTCGGGCCGTTGGCAACAACGGCCTTTTTTCTTGCCCGAAGCCCACAGGACGATGCGATCGGGGTGGTCCAGGAACCTCCCGTAATCCCGGCTGTTTCCCCATGGGAGCCCGGGAGAGGTCCATGTCCAGCCATTCAGAAAAACCCACTTACACTGATATTCCGCCTACGCACACGATCAAGCCGATGGATGCGCCGCCTTTGGCCAGAGGCTCGACCACCGCGCAGTTGAAGGGCGATATCGACAGCGGCCGCACTGGCGACAAGAATGCCGTGTTCGATCCCGCTCTCTCCCCGCTTGGCACCGATGACGAGGCTGGCGGCTTTTCGCCGAACCCGGAGCAGATCGATCTTGCACGGCACCAGGAAAGCGCCGCGCGCTGGCAGGACGGCGCCGAGAAGGACAGCTATGCGCATCAGGATTCCCGCAAGGCTCTTTACGCTTTCGTCGGCTTCATCGGCTTGGTGCTCGTCGTGTTCGTCGGCGCTTCTTCTATCTTCTGATTGCGACTAAAGCCGCCTGACGCTGTCCCGGATCACCAGTTCCGTCTCCAGTCGGATCCGCTTGGGCGATGGCCGCCCCTGCAGCAGATCGATCAGGGCCGATGCCGCGGCCTGTCCCAATTCCCGTCGCGGCTGATGGATCGTGGTCAGCGACGGCTCGGCCACGGCGGCAAACTCGATATCGTCGAATCCGGCTACAGAGATGTCCTCGGGCACTCTAAGTCCGGCGGAGAAGAGGGTGCGCATCAGGCCGATGGCCATCTCGTCGCTGGTACAGAACACAGCTGTCGGACGGCTGGATCGTGCCACCAGGTTCCGCCCCGCCATCACCCCTGACTCGATCGTATAGTCGCCCCGGATGACGAGGGCGGGATCAAACGGCAGGCCGGCTGCTTCCAATCCGTCCTTGAACCCCTGGAAGCGCTCGCGCTCCAGGATGTTGCCGGCGGGGCCGCTCACATAAGCGATGCTACGATGCCCATGGGAGGCCAGATGCTGCGTCATGCGTGAGGCCGCAGCGCGATTGTCGATCTCGATCTGCGGAATGTCCACTCCCGGAATCGCTTCGCAGGCCGCCACGAGCGGGATCGTGATCCGGGCCGGTTTTCCCTCCCCTTCACGGCTCTGCCCGAACAGGTGACCGTTGAGAAGAATGGCGCCGTCCACCCTGCCTGCTGCCGTGAAGGCGGCAAAATGCGCTTCCTTCTCGGGCGAGCCGTCCAGGTCACTGATGATCATGCCGTAGCCGGCTTCGAAAAGCGTTTCCTCGATGCCGCGCAGGATCTTGGAGAAGAAAGTGTTTGCAAGGTCCGGCAGAACGACCAGTACCATATAGGTCTTCTGCGAACGCAGGGTGCGCGCCGCGGGGTTCGGAACGTAACCAGTCTTGGCGATGGCCTCCAGCACCCGCGCCCGAGCCTCGGGCGAGACACGCTCCGGCGTCGCAAGGGCCCGGCTGACCGTCGCGGTCGAGACATCGGCGAGCTTGGCGACATCCTGGATCCGCGCTGCGCGGCTGGAAATGCCATCCTGCTCCGGCCCGTCCTTTTGCCCGAAATCTTCCATGGACCTCCCCCTACCATGGTTCTGTTTGACAGAAGCCATCGTTTCGGTAAAGTTGCATGTAATCGATTACATAGGGCAGTTGTCGAGCCTTTCGATAGCCCTAGATCGTCGAATGTCCCGCCAGAGGACAGACTGACAGCCAGGAGGAACCGAATGCCAGCGCACGCCCCGTCCAGCTGATCCTTACCGCACAGTCCTTCGACGACCGCCTCCGTCTCGACGGAAGCGAGCGATGCAGCTCATCCGGAGCCGTTTATGGAATCCGTTCTTCGCGCAGAGAGCATCTCGAAATCCTTCGGACCCATCGAGGTCCTGAGCGGTATTTCGCTGGATCTGAAGCCCGGCGAGGTTCATGCCGTGATCGGCGAGAACGGTGCCGGCAAGTCGACCCTGATGCGCATCCTGTCAGGTCATCTCGCACCCACGAAAGGCAGCCTCCACCTGAACGGCCAGCCGATCACCTTCTCGGGGCCTGTGGATGCGGAGAGCCAAGGCATCGTCCTGGTCCATCAGGAGATCCTTCTCGCACCCGACCTGACGGTAGCGCAAAATCTCTTTCTCGGTCGTGAGATCCGACGTTTCGGCTTTGTCGATGACAAGGCCATGCGCGAGCGGACGCGGGCCATCCTGCATGAGCTTGGCACTCGCATCGATCCTGACCGGGAGGTCAGCCGCCTGTCGATCGCTGACCGGCAGCTCGTTCAGATCGCCCGCGCGCTGCTGGTACCGCACAAGGTTGTCGCCTTCGACGAACCGACTGCAGTTCTGACCCCCATCGAGGCCGAGAGCCTGTTCGAGATCATCCGCAAGCTGCGTTCCCAGGGCGTAGCGGTGCTCTATATCTCGCACCGCCTGAACGAGGTGAAGGCCATTGCCGATCGCGTCACGGTGCTGCGCGATGGACGCCACATCGCCACCCGCGACATCGAAGGACTGGAGCCGCTGGAGATGGCGCGCCTCATGGTGGGCCGCGACATGTCCAAACTCTATCCGGAAAAGCCCGCGACAGCCTCGGATCAGCCCCTTCTGAGCGCGCGCGACATGGCCGTTCCGGGCTATGTGGAGAACGCATCCTTCACTCTGCATAGAGGCGAAATCCTCGGCTTCGGCGGGCTGATCGGCGCGGGCCGCACTGAGCTGTTCGAGGCGTTGGTAGGCCTTCGCCCGGGGCATGGCACGATGACTCTCGACGGCAACCGGGTTCATTTCCGCGACGCCCGCGAAGCCATGGCGGCGGGCATCGTCTATCTCTCTGAGGACCGGAAGGGGAAAGGCCTGCTGCTGCAGCAGAACCTTCGGGTCAACCTGACCCTGGCGGCCCTCGAGAAGTTCAGCCGCGGCTCCTTCATCGATGGGGGCGGCGAGGAGAAGGCGCTCGACAAGGCGATCAAGGATTTCGACATCCGCACCCGGCGCCGCGATCTTCTCGCCGGGCAGCTCTCCGGCGGCAACCAGCAGAAGCTGTTGCTCGCCAAGATGATGCTGGTGGAGCCGCGCATCGTCATCATCGATGAGCCGACGCGTGGCGTCGATATCGGCACCAAGGAGCAGATCTATCGCTTCATTGCGTCGCTCGCCGCCGAAGGCCGCGCGGTCGTGGTCATCTCCTCCGAAATGCAGGAACTGATCGGCCTCTGCCACCGGGTCGTCGTGATGCGCAATGGACGGGTCGCAGGTGAAGTCGCTCAAGCCGACCTGTCGGAAGATTCCATCGTTTACCTCGCCACTGGCGTTCATGAAGAAAGGGCGGCGGAAATCGCCGCAGGCCACGCATGACCGAAACCGTGCTTCGCTCCAGCGCTGAAAAACGCCGGTTCAACATCGACATGCGGGCTCTCTCGCCCTTCATCGCGCTCATCGTACTCATCATTGCGGGCGCGCTGATCAATCCGGACTTCCTGACCGCGTCGAACCTGCTCAACGTGGTGACACGCTCGGCCTTCATCGCCATCATCGCGGTCGGTGCCACCTTCGTGATCGCCGGCGGCGGGCTCGATCTCTCCGTCGGTTCCATGGCGGCACTGACGGCCGGTGTCATGATCCTGACTCTGAACAATCTCGGCGGCGGAGACGTGAGTACCCTGGCGCTCGGCATGCTCGCCGCTATTGCCTTGAGTGCGGCCTGCGGCCTGGCGAATGGTCTCATCGTCACTTTCGGGCGTATCGAGCCCTTCATCGTGACGCTCGGCACCATGGGCATCTATCGCTCCCTGGTGATCTGGCTTGCGGCTGGCGGCACCATCACCATGCGCAATTTCGAGCTGCGTGAGCTCTACCGCCCGGTCTATTTCGACAGCATCCTCGGCATCCCGATCCCGATCATCGCCTTCCTGGTGGTGGCCGCCATCGGCGCGCTGATCCTCTACCGCACCTCTTTCGGCCGCCATGTGGTCGCACTCGGCTCCAACGAGGATGTAGCCCGCTATTCGGGTGTGCCGATCTGGCGTGTGCGCACGCTTACCTATGTCATCCAGGGCATCTGCGTCGGCATCGCCGTGCTCATTTATGTACCGCGCCTGGGCTCGGCCACACCGACCACAGGCCTCTTATGGGAGTTGCAGGCCATCACCGCCGTGGTCATCGGCGGCACCGCCCTGAAAGGCGGTATCGGCCGGATCTGGGGCACGGTGGTCGGCGCCGTGATCCTCGAACTCGTCGCCAACATCATGGTGCTATCGAACTTCGTCTCCGAGTTTCTCGTGGGCGCGGTTCAGGGCGCCATCATCATTATCGCCATGCTCGTGCAGCGGTCCGTTCACCGCGGGCGATGAAACCGGTGGGGGCCTACCGGACAAGGGACAAAGGCCCCAAACCAAACCCTCCAGGGAGGAATGAGATGAAAGCAACGGTACTGAAGATCGCGGTGGCAGCAGGCCTAATGGCCGGTGTCGCCACCGGTGCGACTGCTCAGCAGAAGAACGTGACGATCGGCGTCTCGATCCCGGCCGCGACCCATGGCTGGACCGGCGGCGTGGTCTATCACGCGCAGGAGACCGCAAAGCTGCTCGAGAAGGCCTATCCGGGCCTCAAGGTCGTGGTGAAGACCTCACCGGACGGCGCTTCGCAGGCGAATGCGCTGGACGATCTCACCTCGCAGAAGGTGGATGCACTGGTGGTCCTGCCCTTCAACTCCGACGAGCTGACGAATCCGGTCCGCGAGATCAAGAAGCGCGGTACCTTCATCACCGTCGTCGACCGCGGCCTCAAGGATTCGTCGATCCAGGACATCTATGTCGCCGGCAACAACCCGGAATTCGGTCGCGTCGCTGGCAAGTACTTCGTCGACAACCTGAAGCAGGGCAACGTCGTCGTCTTCCGCGGTATTCCGACCGTGATCGACGAGGAGCGCGTGACGAACTTCGAGAAGGCTCTCGAAGGGTCGGGCGTGAAGGTGATCGACAAGCAATATGCCAACTGGAACCGGGACGATGCCTTCAAGGTGATGCAGGACTACCTCGCCAAGCACCCGAAGATCGATGCCGTCTGGGCCTCGGATGACGACATGGCGCTCGGCGTCATGGAAGCGATCCGTCAGGCCAAGCGCGAGGACATCAAGTTCGTCCTCGGCGGCGCCGGCATGAAAGACATGGTCAAGAAGGTCATGGACGGCGACAAGATGATACCGGCCGACGTGTCCTATCCGCCATCGATGATCGGAACCGCCATGGGCGTCACCGCGGCGCATTTCTACACCAGCGCTCCCATGCGCGGCACCTACGTGCTCAACGCACAGCTGATCACGAAGGATAACGCCAAGGAGCATTACTTCCCCAACTCGCCGTTCTAATTGGGCGACGTGGCTCTCGCCTCTTCCTCATGGGAGAGGCGAGGCAACGGCAAGCCGCTCGACATCCTTGCGGCTTCCCCTTGCCGATACTCACGTTCACTCACGCCATCTCGGGAGTTCACCCATGAAGACCATGAAGGGTCCCGGCCTTTTCCTTGCTCAGTTCGCAGGCGACGAGGCTCCGTTCAACTCGCTCGACGCGATCTGCCGCTGGGCGGCCTCCCTCGGCTACAAGGGCGTGCAGATTCCCACCTGGGATGCCCGCCTCATCGATCTCAAGAAGGCTGCGGAGTCAGGCGATTATTGCGACGAGATCGCCGGGATCGTGCGCTCGCACGGCATGGAGATCACGGAACTCGCCACACATCTTCAGGGCCAGCTCGTGGCCGTTCATCCGGCCTATGACGAGGCTTTCGACGGGTTTGCGGCGCCTGAGGTTCGCAATAATCCGAAGGCGCGGCAGCAATGGGCGGTGAACCAGATGCTGATGGCAGCCAAAGCCTCGAAGCGTCTGGGGCTAAACGCCAGCGTCACCTTCTCCGGCGCGCTCGCCTGGCCCTTCATGTATCCCTGGCCGCAGCGTCCCGCCGGCCTCATCGAGACCGCCTTCGAGGAATTGGGCCGCCGGTGGAAGCCGATCCTCGACGCGTACGAGGAAGCAGGCTGCGATGTCTGTTACGAGATCCATCCCGGCGAGGACATCCACGACGGCGCCACCTTCGAGCGCTTCGTCGATGCGGTCGGTGGACATCGACGCGCCTGCATCAACTACGATCCGAGCCACTTCCTGCTGCAGCAGCTCGACTACGTCGCCTTCATCGATTTCTATCACGAGCGCATCAAGGCCTTCCACGCCAAGGATGCGGAGTTCAATCCGTCTGGCCGCATCGGCGTCTATGGCGGCTACGAGAGCTGGATCAATCGCGCCGGACGCTTCCGCTCGCTCGGCGACGGGCAGGTGGATTTCAACGCCATTTTCTCCAAGCTTGCGCAGTACGACTACGATTCCTGGGCGGTGCTCGAATGGGAATGCGCATTGAAGCATCCGGAAGACGGAGCGCGCGAAGGCGCCGAGTTCATCAATGCGCATATCATCCGCGTCACGGAAAAGGCCTTCGACGATTTCGCATCTGGTGGAACGGACGAAGCAGCGAACCGCCGGATGCTCGGCATCGACGCCGCATAAGCCTTGAGGGGGCAACACATGACGATTGCAGGATCACCGGACCAGAAGCTGAACCGCCGCTTGCGCCTCGGCATGGTCGGCGGCGGACGCGGCGCGTTCATCGGCGCCGTGCACCGCATCGCCGCCCGTCTCGACGACCGCTGGGAATTGGTGGCGGGCGCCCTCTCGTCAGATCCGGAGCGAGCCAAGGCCTCCGGCGAGGATCTGCTCCTCAAGCAGGATCGCATCTACGGCGATTTCAACGAGATGGCCCGCCGCGAACGGCGGCTGAAGGACGGCATCGACGCGGTCGCCATCGTGACGCCGAACCACGCCCATGCGGCCGCCGCGCGCGCCTTCCTGAAGGCCGGTATCCACGTGATCTGCGACAAACCGCTGACGACCACCCGCCGCGAGGCGGATCAGCTTGCAAAGCTCGCCCGTGAATCCGGTCTGATCTTCGCAGTCACGCACAACTACACAGGATATCCGCTCGTGCGGCAAGCCCGCGCCATGGTGCAGGCGGGTGAGCTGGGAGCGATCCGCGTCGTGCAGGTGGAATATGCGCAGGACTGGCTCGCCACCCGCATGGAGGAGAGCGGCAGCAAGCAGGCGGAATGGCGCACGGACCCGGCCCGCTCGGGTCCTGCGGGTGCGGTCGGCGATATCGGCACCCATGCCTTCAACCTCGCCGAGTTCATCGCGGGCGACGAGGTCGCGTCCCTATCGGCGGAACTGCACACCTTCGTGGAGGGCCGCAGGCTCGACGACAACGCCCATATGATGCTGCGCTTTGCGGCAGGCGCCAAAGGCATGCTCTGGTGCAGCCAAGTGGCGGCCGGCCTCGAGAATGGACTTCGCATCCGTGTCTATGGCGAGAAGGCGGGCCTCGAATGGCATCAGGAGAACCCGAACTACCTCACCTTCTCGCCTCTCGGTGAGCCGCCCCACACCATCCGCCGCAACGGCTATGGTGCCGATGAGGTCTCCCGCGCCGCCTCGCGCATCCCGGGCGGCCATCCGGAAGGTTATCTCGAAGGCTTCGCCCAGCTCTACACGGACGTGGCCGAGCAGATCACGGCGCGGATCGAGAACCGCAAGCCCAATCCCTTCTCGCTCCAGGTGCCGACGGTCGAGCACGGCGTGCGCGGCGTGCGCTTCATCGAGGCCGCCGTGCGGTCTTCGCAGCGCAAGGCGGCCTGGGTCGATCTCTAATCCGTTTGGCACTCGGGGCCGACGCAGCCGGTCCCGAGTGCAACTCCCTTGAAATCGCCTCCGCAATCATGACGTATAGGGTGATCGCGCCCTAAGCGGACTAAACGATTTCAAGATGGCTGCCACGCATCACCACCACGGCCTCGAGGACCTGAACGACACCCAGAAGCGGGTGCACCGGATTCTGTGCTCCGCCCAGAACCCGCTCTCGGCGTATGAGGTTCTCGACAAGATGCGGGCCAAGGGCGCCGTCACGCCACCGACCGTCTACCGATCCCTGGACAAGCTGATCGAGAAGGGCCTCGCCCACCGGCTCGAGAGCCTCAATGCCTATGTGGCCTGCAAGCATCCCCATCACGAGCACGACATGGCGGCCTTCGCCATCTGCGAGAGCTGCGGACTGGTCAAGGAGTTCACGGACCCGCATATCAGCGAGCGCCTCGCCCATTGGGGCGACGACCATGCCTTCTGCACCAAGAAGGTAACGGTCGAGATTCGGGGCTTGTGCGAATCTTGCGCGAAATAAGCTTAAGCGTAGGAACATCAGCTTATTTTATACGTTACTACATACCAATGCATCGCAAACACCGCCTTTTCTGTGTCTGAACGCCAACTTCCTTTGCGGAATATGCACAGCTGCAAGCGCTTTTCGCAACGATAGCACATTGTCAGCTTCGCATTTTACCTATATGAATATATAGGTTCCGTAATAACAGGAGTGTGGCTCATGAGCACCAAGGCCCTCAGGAAAGAAGAAGAGGACAACCTCCTTCGTCGTGCAGACGATCTGTGCCGCCAGAACAATCTCAGGCTCACGCCGATTCGCGAGCGCGTTTATCGCGAGCTGGTCCAGAGCGGCGGTCCGGTCGGGGCTTATGATCTGGTCGACCGTCTCAGCAGCGAAAAGAAGCGCCTTGCCCCGGTCACGATCTATCGCGCTCTCGACTTCCTGCGCGACGCCGGTCTCGTCCATCGTCTGGCAACCCAGAACTCCTACGTCATCTCCCACGGCCAGCCGGACGTGAACGCGATGAAGATCATGTTCGTCGATTCCAAGACGGGCGAGACCATCGAGGTTCATTCGACCGAGGTTGCAGAGGCTGTGAAGAAGGCCGCCGAACAGGCCGGCTTCAAGTCCGTCTCTCCCTTCATGGAAGTCGAAGGCGAGATTGCCCAGTAATTTCCAAGAGCAAAAGGCAGGATCCGAAACCGACTCTGCCTTTTCGAGACCTGAAACTTAAAAGGCCGGGCATTGCCCGGCCTTTTCTTTTGCTTGGCGCATCGGATGGATCCCAAAAGTGGGAGCCACTTTTCACGTCCGATGCTTTATTCCGCCGCCAGGGCCTGGCGATGGGGATGTTTTTCTTCCATCCGGCCGGCCCGTACCGTCTCCTTCGAGATAAAGGTGTAGAACATCGGAACCACGAAGAGGGTGAAGATCGTGCCGATCGACATGCCCGCCGCGATCACGAGGCCCATGGAGAAGCGCGCTGCCGCACCTGCACCGCTGGCATAGAGCAGCGGCGCGACGCCGAGCACCATGGCGGCCGTGGTCATGAGGATCGGACGAAGGCGCACGCGAGCCGCCTCCTCGATGGCTTCACGCTTGCTGACGCCATGCTTTTCCTTCTGCTCGTTGGCGAACTCCACCATCAGGATGCCGTGCTTGGTGATCAGTCCCACGAGGGTGATCAAGCCGACCTGCGTGTAGATGTTCAGCGTCGCGAGCCCAAGATTCAGGAAGATCATGGCGCCGAACATGGAGAGCGGCACCGACATCATGATGATGAACGGATCGCGGAAGCTCTCGAACTGCGCCGCCAAGACCAGATAGATCACGATGACTGCAAGGCCGAAGGCGAGGAAGATCGAACTTCCCTCCTGGATCTCCAGGCGCGACTGACCGGCATAATCCTCGTAGAAGCCCTGCGGCATGACCTCCTGCGCAATGGAACGCAGGGTCGCCAAGCCCTCCGAGGTGGTCACGCCGGGCAGCGGCAGCGCCGAGACGGTCGCCGAGTTGAGCTGATTGAACTGCTCGATGGCGGCAGGCGCCGCATCCGTCTTGATGCTCACAAGCGCGGAGAGCGGAACCATGGACCCATCGGATGCCCGCACGTAGTACTCGGCCAGACGCTCTGGATTCAGACGATCCTCCTGCCGGACCTGGCTGACCACGTCATAGCTCCGGCTGTCACGGTCGAACTTAGAGATCGGCGCACCGCCGACGAGAGCGCCGAGCGTGGTACCGATCTCGGAGACCGGCACGCCGAGGGCGGCGGCGCGGTCGCGATCCACTGTGATGCGAGCGCGAGGCGTCTCGTAGGAGATGGAGTTCTGAACCACGATGAACTTGCCGGACTTCATCGCGCGCAGGCGAATCTGCTCGGCGACTTCATAGGCCTGGGACGAGTCGCCGATGGTGCGCAGCACATATTGGATCGGCAGACCGTCACCGCCGCCGGGCAGAGAAGGAGGCGCAAAGGCGAAGGCCTGCACGCCGGCATTCTGGTCCAGGAGGCTCTGGATCTCCTGCTTGGTCTGCTCACCTTTCTTCTCGCGCTCGCTCCACTCCTTCAGCTTGAAACCGAAGAAGCCGCCGCCGCCGCCATCGATGCCGACGATCAGGAAGCTGTCGTCGATCTCAGGGATCTTCTCGCCTGCGTTGGTGAACTGCTTGGAGAAGGCCTGCGTGTAATCGGCGGTCGCGTATTTCGGCACGTTGACGATGCCGAGATAGGCGCCCTGATCCTCTTCCGGCGCAAGCTCGGAGGAGGTCTTGGTGAACAGGAAGGCCGTGGTGCCGAGCAGGACGGCGACGATGACGAGGGTCACGCCGCGGTAATCGAGCGAACCTTTCAGGCGCCTTGCGTACCAGTTCTCGAGCCGCGTGAATGTACGGTCGACGAAGGCGGCGAACCGCCCTTGGCCACCATGTGACTTCAGCAGCTTCGATGACATCATCGGCGAGAGCGTCACGGCAACGATACCGGAGATGATCACCGCGCCCGCAAGGGTGAAGGCGAATTCGCGGAACAGCGAACCCGTCAAGCCTTGCGTGAAGCCGATCGGTGCGTACACGGCCGCCAGCGTGATCGTCATGGACACGATCGGGACGAAGATCTCCTTCATGCCGACGATGGCGGCATCGACGGGCTTCAGGCCTTCTTCGATGTGACGATGGATGTTCTCCAACACCACGATGGCGTCGTCGACCACGAGACCGATGGCGAGCACCATTGCCAGCAGGGTCAGGAGGTTGATCGAATAGCCCAGTGCATAGAGGAAGAAGCACACGCCAATGAGCGAGAGCGGGATCGTCACGATGGGGATCAGCACCGAGCGGAAGGACCCCAGGAAGAGCAGGATCACCACCACGACGATGAGCGCCGCTTCACCGATGGTCTTGAACACCTCCTCGATGGAGGCCGAGATGAAGTTCGACGCATCGTAGACGATCTCGGTACTCATGCCTTTCGGCAGGGTCGGGCGGATCGAGTCGATCGCCTTCGTGACTTCGGCGGCAACGGTCAGCGGGTTGGCCGACGGCGTCGGCGTGATACCGATGAAGGTGCCCTGGCTGCCGTTGAAGCTGACGATGGTGTCGGTGCTCTCGGGGCCAAGCTCCACATCCGCCACGTCGCGCAGGCGCACGACCTGATCGCCATCCGAGCGGATCGGCAGCATGCTGAATGTCTCAGGCGTCTGCAGCGTGGTCTGCATGTCGAGCCTGTAGGCGACATATTCGCTCTGCGTCTTGCCGGGTGCCGCGAGGAAGTTGTTGGCGTTGATCGCCTGGACCACATCGCCGGCCGTGACGGCACGCGCGGCCAGGCGCACGGGGTCGAGCCATACGCGCATGGAGAAGTCGCGCCCGCCGAGGATTTCGGCATTGCCGACGCCCTCGAGCGTTGCGAAGCGCGGCTGCACCACGCGGGTCAGGAATTCGGAGACCTGCTCCGGATTCATCTCCGTGCTGCCGAAGGTGATGTACATGAGGGCGAAGCTCTGGCCCGTGCCCTTCATGATCACCGGATCTTCGGCCTCGGAAGGAAGCTGCGCGCGGACCTGCTGCACCTTCGCGGTGACTTCGGTCAGTGCCGCGTTCGGATCGGTGTTCAGGCGCATGCGCACGGACACCGTGCTGATGCCGAGGCGGCTCTGCGTCGTCACGTAGTCCACGCCTTCCGCACTCGAGACGGACTTGGCGATGGGCGTGCTGATGAAGCCCTGGATCAGATCGGCGCTGGCACCCGTATAGGTCGTCGTGATCGTGATCGTGGTTTCCTCGACCTCAGGATACTGACGCACCTGCAGGTTCATCAGACCCTGCGCACCAAGCAGCAGGATCAGGAGGCTCACCACCATCGACAGGACAGGGCGGCGGATGAAAAGTTCAGTGAAACTCATGGCTTATGCCTATTGCCCGCTCGCGAGCTTCGACGCGTCGAGCTTCGTCACATCAATGGTGTTGTCGATCTTGACGGTCGCACCCGACTGCAGCTTGTTCTGCCCGGAGGCGACCACCTGCTGACCTGGGGTCAGGCCGGAGACGATCTCGAGAGCGCCACCGCGACGACGACCGGTCTTCACGAAGACCTGCTTGGCAATCTGGACCGCATTGCCATCCCGCTGCTCCTCGTCGATCGTGTAGACGTAATCGCCGTAGAGGCTGGCGATGACGGCCGTCTGCGGCACGGTCATGACATTGGGCTGCTCCGGCAGGATCGCTTCCACGTGGAGGAATTGGCCTGGGAGAATGGCTCCGTCCTTGTTGTCCTCGACGATCGCCTGGACCGAGACGAGACGCGTCTTCGGGTCGACGCGCGGATCCTTACCGGTGACGCGCCCCTTGAAGGGAAGGTTGCCCTCGGTGGTCCCGATATGCACCTCCTGGCCGAGCTTGATTTCGCTCGCGCGCTGTTCCGGGACCGTGAAATCGACCTTCATCGATGACAGGTCCTGGAAGCTCGCAATGACGGTCCCGGGCTGCAGGTACTGCCCGACATCGATCCGCGGAATGCCGATCACGCCCGAGAAGGGAGCCTTTAAGGCCTTCTGCTCGATTGTCGCCTGCAGGCGTGCGAGGCGCGAGCGAGCGGCCGCAAGCAGGGCGCTGGCCTGATCGAGATTGGCTTCGGTGCCGTAACCACGGGTCGACAGGGTCTTGGCGCGCTCGAAGCTGCTCTCGGCCGTCTTCACGTTGGCCTGTACGTCCTGGATGTCAGAGCGCTCGACGGAATCGTCGAGCTGGACGAGGACTTCGCCCTGGCGGACCTCTTGGTTCGCCTTGAACTTGATCTCGCTGACGATGCCCGCTGTCTCGAAAGCCAGCTCGACGCCGTTGGCGGCCTTGGCCGTACCAATGGCGCTGATGCTCGGCGTCCAGGTCTTCGCCTCAACCTTGGCAGCCGAAATCGTCTGCGGCGGCTGCTGCATATTGGCGAAGAACTGGGTGATCATCTTGTCACGGAAAAAGTTGAACCAGACCAATCCGGCGCAAAGTCCGATTGCAAGAATGAAGACAAGAGCGACTACGATGCGCCGTTTCATAGGCTATTTCCGAGAGTTAGCGCTCATTCCGTGAGCGCTGTACGACTATGGTGGGTGCGGCAATAGCGTAACTTTACCTTGACGCCAAGGCCATGAGAGAGAATTTATATACCGTCTGGACGGTTTAGTTGCAAGAGAGGTCAATGCTGTTCCCCTGTACCAGAGGCCGCAAGAGTTCCCGAGAAAAAATTCTTGATGCGGCAGCAGAACTCGTCGGCGAGATCGGCGCCGGACGACTGACTCTAGAGGCCGTGGCCGATAAAGCCGGGCTCAGCAAGGGTGGACTTCTCTATAATTTCCCGACCAAGGACGCGCTGCTTCAGGCCATGATTCGGCGCATGATCGACCAAGTTGCCTCCGAAAAGGAGGCCTTACGGGACAAGGCCGGCCCAGGGCCTAACCTCGAGGCTCGGGTCGTGACCAAGACCCTGCTCAATTTCTGTTGCGGCGGGAAAATGCAGGACCTAGCCACTGGGATGATGGTGGCCACCGCCGAGAATCCCGGCCTTCTCGATCCTGTCCGCCAGGTGATCAACACCACTCTGGAGCAGCTGAAGGCAACCTCGGATGATTTGGATGCCGCCCTTCTGGGATGGCTTGCCACGGAAGGGCTGAGCAGCCTCGAGATGCACAAACTCAGCCCATTCTCGGACGAGGACCGTGAGCGGATCGTGAGGGCGATCGAGCGCCTCGTCAGCAAGGGCATTGCCGAGTAGTCCCCTCGCGGCCTCAGGCGATCCAGGACGGATCGCTCAGAACCTCATCCATATGCTCGCCGAGGCGCGGCGAAGGACGGCTGGCTGCCATAGCATGCCCGTCCATGACGATGGGCGAGCGGACGGACGGGATGGCTCCGCCTTTGGCTGCTGACGAGGGCAGATCGATCTTCATGCCCCGGGCGATGACCTGCGGATCGGCAAAGACGTCGGCCACCGTATTGATGGGACCGGCGGGAACGCCCTGCCCTTCCAGGGCCGAGAGAAGATCCTCGCGGGTGAATCTCAGGGTCAGTTCGGTCAACAGGGGCACGAGCTCGGCGCGATGGCCGACGCGGCCCGCATTGGTCCTGAAGCGTTCATCGTTGGCGAGCTCGGGCTTGCCCAGCACGGAGACGAAACGGGAGAACTGCCCGTCATTGCCCACCGCCACGATCACATGGCCGTCCGCGACGGGAAACACCTGATAGGGCACGATGTTGGGGTGGGCATTGCCCATGCGCCGGGGCGACTTGCCGGACGCGAGATAGTTCATCGCCTGATTGGCCAGCACGCTCGTCTGCACATCGAGGAGTGCCATGTCGAGATGGGCCCCTTCCCCTGTGACGTCGCGCTTACGAAGGGCGGCGAGGATGCCGACGACCGAATAGACGCCGGTGAAGATGTCCACGTAGGCCACGCCGATCTTCTGTGGCTCGCCTTGCGGATCGCCCGTCAGATCCATGATGCCCCCAAGGCCCTGGATCATGAAATCGTAGCCGGCACGCGCGGCATAGGGGCCGTTCTGCCCGAAGCCCGTGATCGAGCAATAGACGAGACGCGGATTGACGCTTTTGAGGCTCTCGTAATCGAGCCCGTATTTCTTCAGGCCGCCGACTTTGAAGTTCTCGATCACCACATCCGCGTGGGAGGCAAGCTTGCGCACGAGTTCCTGCCCCTCGGGCGATTCGAAATCGACCGCGATGGAGCGCTTGCCGCGGTTGCAGGAATGAAAGTAAGCCGCCGAGAGATGGTCATCCTCCGCACCCTCGATGAAGGGTGGGCCCCAGCCGCGAGTGTCGTCGCCGGCGCCCGGCCGCTCCACTTTCACCACATCGGCGCCGAGATCGGCCAGCAACTGGCCGACCCAGGGACCGGCGAGAATGCGTGCAAGTTCGAGGACTTTGAGGCCTTCGAGCGGTTTCATGAAAATCAATCCATCACGCTGTCGAGACCGCGCCGTAGGCCGATAAACGAGCCGACACGGCGGGTGGCCAGCAGCGTACCCGCCACGTAGGGAGCGGCCGACGAGCCGGCATCGTGACGGATCACAAGCCTTTCGTTGTCGGCACCGAACACGGCCTCGCAGGACAGGACGAAGGACGGCATGCGCAACGAATGAACCTGAACCGGCTCCTTCGCACCGAGTGAGCCGCCTCGAGTCTCACGGACGCCCGTGAGTTCGTTCACGGGCTTGGAGGTCGCAACATGCCGCACCTCGCTCAGAAGTTCCGCCAGTTCGCGAGCCGTCCCAGAGGGCGTGTCCGGCTTCTTGGCCGATGCGTAATCGATGATCTCCACGTCCGGAACGTAGCGGGCAGCCTCCAAGGCGAACCGGCGCAGCAGGGTTGCCGTGATCGAGAAGTTGCCGGCGGCCAGAACACCGCGACCGGCCTTCTGCGCAACATCATCAATCTCGGCATAATCCTCGGCACTCAGACCCGACGTACCGATGACCACATGCCGGCCCTGTGCCAGGGCCGTCAGCGTATGGGCTTTGACCACGCCTGGCTTGGTATAGTCGATCACCACGTCGGAAGGCGCCGTGAGCGCTTCCTCGAGGGTGGCACTGATCGGAACACCGAGGCGCGGAAGACCGACCGCCTCGCCCGCATCCTGACCCGCAGCGCTGCGGCTGACCGCGCCTGCGAGGACGAGATCGTCGGAAGCCGCGATCGCCGCCACGAGGGCCTTGCCGACCCAACCGGTCGCGCCCGCCAGGGTGATCCGAATTGACATGAGCTACCAGCCTTCCCTTAGAAGAACGCCTGCAGGCCCGTCTGGGCGCGACCCAGGATCAGGGCGTGCACGTCGTGCGTGCCCTCATAGGTGTTCACGGTTTCCAGGTTCTGCGCATGACGCATAACATGATATTCCTCTTGGATACCATTTCCGCCATGCATGTCGCGGGCCTGACGAGCGATATCGAGCGCCTTGCCGCAATTGTTGCGCTTGACCAGGGAGATCATCTCCGGCGCCACGCGACCCTCTTCGAAGAGGCGGCCGACGCGGAGCGAGGCGTGAAGGCCGAGCGTGATCTCGGTCATCATGTCGGCGAGCTTCTTCTGCACGAGCTGGGTCGCGGCGAGCGGCCGGTCGAACTGCTTGCGGTCGAGCGTGTACTGGCGTGCCCGGTGCCAGCAATCCTCTGCGGCACCCATCGAGCCCCAGGAGATGCCATAGCGGGCCCGGTTGAGGCAGCCAAACGGGCCTTTCAGGCCAGACACGTTGGGCAGCAGCGCATCCTCGCCCACCTCGACGCCATCCATGACGATCTCGCCGGTGATCGAGGCGCGTAAGCTGAGCTTACCGCCGATCTTTGGAGCGGAGAGACCCTTCATCCCCTTGTCCAGCACGAAGCCACGGATCTGGTTGTCATGCGCCTCGGACTTGGCCCAGACCACGAAGACATCGGCGATGGGAGAGTTCGAGATCCACATCTTGGAGCCAGAGAGGCGATAGCCGCCATCAATCTTCACAGCGCGGGTCTTCATGCCGGCCGGATCGGAGCCGGCATCCGGCTCGGTGAGGCCGAAGCAGCCCACGAACTCGCCGGAGGCAAGCTTGGGCAGGTACTTCCGGCGCTGCTCCTCGGAGCCATAGGCATAAATCGGGTACATGACGAGGGAGGATTGCACGCTCATCATGGAGCGGTAGCCGGAATCGACCCGCTCCACCTCGCGCGCCACAAGGCCGTAGGCGACGTAGGAGGCGCCGGCGCAGCCGTATTCCTCCGGCAGAGTCACGCCGAGCAGGCCGAGCTCGCCCATCTCGTTGAAGATGGCGCGGTCGGTCTTCTCTTCGCGATAGGCCTCGATCACGCGCGGCAGGAGCTTGTCTTGGGCGTAGGCGCGGGCCGTGTCGCGGATCATGCGCTCGTCGTCGGTGAGAAGCTCGTCGAGGAGAAGCGGATCATCCCACTTGAACTTCGCGTAGTCCTGAGCACCTGCCATGACGATCGTCCTTCCGAAAGAGTGTGCGGTCCGCCATTCAAGCCGACCAAAGCCATTGAAATTGAGCGGCAAAATCGCGCTGGACAGGGGAAATGTAAATCGACATCTTCGCAGCAGGTTATTCTCAATTGGAATGAGCGTGTGTTTCGTCGCGGCTTCCTGCCCAACGTGGGCAACCTCCTCGCCTTCGAGGCCACAGCCCGTCATGGCAGCGTCTCGCGAGCCGCCGAGGAACTGAACCTCACCCAGAGCGCAGTGTCGCGACAAATCCAGCAGCTGGAGGAATCGCTCGGAGTCTCCCTGTTCAGCCGTTCGCGGCAAAGGGTGGTCCTCACCGATGTGGGGCGCATGTATGCCTCCCAGGTCCGCGGCACCCTGTCCGAACTCTCTGATGCTACCCATCAGGCGATCGCACTGTCCGGCACCAGTGGCGTTTTGAACCTCGCCACCCTGCCGACCTTTGGTACCCGATGGCTCATTCCGCGCATTCCCGATTTCTTCGCCCGGCATCCGGGCGCGACGGTGAATTTCGGTGTGCGCCTCGTGCCCTTCGATTTCGCCACGGACCCGTTCGACGCGGCCATCCATTTCGGCGAGCCGCATTGGCCGGGCGCGGTCTGCGAATTGCTGCGAACGGAAGAGGTCGTGCCGGTCTGCAGTCCGACCTATCCGGAACGGGAGAACCTGCGCTCGCCGCAAGATCTCAGGCGCGCCACGCTGCTCCAGCAGAGCACCCGCCCGACAGCCTGGGCGGAATGGTTCGCCAGTGTCGGGGTCGAGGCCGGTAATCCCTTGCGCGGTCCGCGCTTCGAGCAGTTCGCCATGGTGGCCCAGGCAGCGGCAGCGGGCCTTGGGGCCGCACTCATTCCGCACTTCCTGATCGCCGACGAGCTGGCCTCGGGGCGTCTGGAGATTCTATTTCCCAGGAGCCTCGTCAGCGGCGGCGCCTATTATCTCGTCTATCCCGAGCACAAGGCGGAAGCACCGCTGCTGCGCTCCTTCCGCGACTGGATTCTGGACGAGATCCGTCAGGGATAGATCCGCTTCGGCTTCATGATGCGGAAGCTTAAAGAGAATGCCACGAGCCCGCAGACCAAGATGGCACTCACCATTGAAAGCGGCGTGCCGTTGTAGAAGGCGCTGACCAGCACGATGATCAGGGCACCCGTGCTGAGCTGCAAAGTGCCCATGAGTGCCGAAGCGGTTCCGGCCACAGGACCATGTTCCTCAAGCGCGAGCACGACCGTCGAGGGGATGACATAGCCGAGACAGCCGAACGATACGAAAAGCAGACCCCAGAGCACATAGGCGTTATCGACGCCGAGGATCGTCAGCACGAAGAGCAGGATCACCAAAGCGGCAAAGCAAGAGATCGCGGTTCTCACCACCCGCTCGGCACCGAAGCGACGCATGAAGAAGCTGTTGAATTGTGCGCTGCCGATAAAGGCGATGGCGTTCGATGCGAAGACCACGCTATAGGCCGAGGGCGTCAGGCCGAAATGCTCGATGAAGATGACGGATGAACCGGCAAGATAAGCAAAGAAGCTCGCTTGGCTGAAACCACCGATGAATGTGAGCCCCAGGAAGCGCCGATCCTTCAAAAGGCCTCTATAGGTGGCAAACGCATGCGCAATGCCTTTTCTGTCCGCATTCGGCTTGTGGGTTTCCGGCAAGAGGAAGAGGACCACGGCGAGGCCCGCAAGACCGATTGTGGCGATGGCCCAGAAGATCGCGCGCCAGGTGAAGAATGCGGTTAACGTGCTACCTGCGAGCGGCGCCAGAATGGGCGAAACGCTGAACACCAGCATCGTCGTCGCCATCAGCCGGGCCGCCTCGTGCCCGGTGTGCAGGTCGCGGATGATGGCGCGGGGAATGACCATGGCCGCGCAGGAACCGACGCCCTGCAGGAAGCGGAAAGCGATGAGGGTTTCCACATTGGGCGCGAAGCTGCAGCCGATGCCCGCCAGAACGAAAAGGCCGAGCCCGAAATAGAGTGGCGGCTTGCGGCCGAAACGATCGGAGAGTGGCCCGTAAGCGACCTGGCAGACCGCCACTGCCAGAAAGAAGCTCATCAGGCTCATCTGTACGGCGCTGACATCGACCTGGAACTCGCGGGCAATCGCCGGAAAGGATGGCAGATACATATCGATGGCGAAGGGCCCTACGGCGGACAGCATGCCGAGGACGAGCGCGTTACGCAGAAAAGCGGACTTCATGGGGACGGCTTTCGTAGCCCCGGCCAATGAGCCGGGATTGAGAAAACGGCCTGAACGCGGTGCGTTACAGGTCAGGGCATGTCAGCGGAAAGGTCTTGAGCCCGTCGGGCCGGACGCACCGAGGGATGGGCACTGCTTGTATGCCCTTTGGCGTATGGGTCAAGGCTGGTCTTCGCCCCTCGCCGGATTATAATCCGCACTAGGAACAACGCTTACTCTTCGTTAACCATGAATGGTCATAGCTGATTAAGAATCCCGTCGAATGGGTCAATCCGCGCAAGAATGGCTCGTCTCTCATGCAGCCTGCCCGGGCTGACCACCAGAGTTTTCACAGTATTTCATGACCTGTTCGATGCCCCAGAATCAGATGAGCTTCGGCATTCCAGAGCCTCGAGCGCGCACTGATTCTCAGCCCCGACATCCAGCCGGTCTTCGCAAGCTCTCGAATCTTCTTGTCGCCACCGCGGTTCTGATGGCCGCGTCCGCTTGCGCCGGCCGCTCGGATCTTGGCTATGCCAGCCTCATGTCCGAGGTCCCGACGACGCGGGCGATCGTCGTTCCACCGCCCGGCGGCCCTTCCGTGGTCGCGGTCCTCCAGCAGCAATACCAGGATGGCCTCTCGCAGGAGATCGCCCTTTCAACGGCCTCCCTGACCACGGGTCAGAACGCCTTTTACGTGAGCCTGCTCAACAACACGGCAGGCAACATGGAGATTCCGAACACCCTGTCACTGCCCTCCATGACCCCAGACCGACTCCAGAGCGAAATGGAAGAGCGAATGCCGGGCGTCGAGATGGAGACCTCATTGGTCTACGTGCAGAACAAGTTCGGCCCCTTCGGATTCGCCACGGGACGCTCCTCCACGGGCGATCTGTGCCTCTATGCCTGGCAGCAGATCGAGCCCGGCGAGCCGGCGATCTTCGTGCCGGGAGGAACCATCTCGGTCCGCCTACGCCTGTGCGATGCCGATGCCAGCGTGGATCAACTGCTGCGTGTTTTCTACGGCTACACGATCGCGGCCTATTATCGCCAGGAATCCTGGAATCCCTACGGAGATCCGCCCTCGCCGCCGAAACAGCTTGGGGAGCGAGATGCCCCCATGTATCCACTGGGTCTGGGCGACGGCGGAGGAAGCGCTACGGTCATCCGCCGACGGAACCTGTCCGAAGAAATCCGGCGCACTATACCCGTTGAAGCACCGAGGCGCATCATCGACAAGGATACGATTGCACCGCCTGCTGTCGCTCCGGTGGAAACAGCACCGCCGACCGGCTACCCAGTCGTACCGCCACCTCCGGGCCAGTAATAGCGAAATTCTTACGTTATATCGTTGTTATACGAAATAACGATCTGTTTACTGCTGTGACATTAGGCCTAAGTTACACTATCGATATATTAATGGACCCGACTTTAGTCTTGAATTAAGCGTGCGATCTCCCACGCAAAACCTTCGAGCCGAGAATCCAAACGATGCGGGCAGGTCTTATCGTGGCCTTTTGGGCTGTGGCGGCGGTATTGATCATCTCGATCGTTGCTCTTCCAATCAGTCTTCAGGCTCATCTGGTCGCAGGCCTCACCGTCGTGGCCTGCATGATCATCATCAAGTTCTTCCGCGCCCAGGGCATCTGGCGCCTGATCGCGCTCGCGCTCGGCACCGCCATTGTCCTGCGTTACGTCTTCTGGCGCACCACCAGCACGATTCCGCCGATCACTGAGGTCGCGAGCTTTATCCCGGGCTTCCTGCTCTATCTGGCCGAGATGTACAGCGTCATGATGCTGTTCCTCAGCCTGTTCGTGGTGTCGAGCCCCCTGAAGTCGCGCAAAGCGCCTCAGATCGACCCGCAGAACCTTCCGACGGTCGACGTTTTCGTCCCGAGTTACAACGAAAGCGCGGATCTCCTGGCGACGACCTTGGCGGCCGCGAAGGCCATGACCTATCCGGCGGAAAAGATCACGGTCTGGCTTCTGGACGATGGCGGCACCGACGAGAAGTGCAATTCGAGCAATGCCAACGCCGCGCATCAGGCCCGCGAACGCCGCGCGGAATTGCAGGCTCTCTGTGCCGCCATGGACGTGAAATACCTGACCCGGGCGCGCAACCTGCATGCCAAGGCGGGCAATCTCAATAACGGTCTTGAGCACTCGACCGGTGACCTGGTCGCCGTCTTCGATGCCGATCACGCTCCCGCGCGCAGCTTTCTTACCGAGACGGTCGGCTATTTCACCACGGACAAGAACCTGTTTCTGGTTCAGACGCCGCACTTCTTCATCAATCCCGATCCGCTGGAGCGCAATCTCGGCACGTTCCAGACCATGCCGTCGGAGAACGAGATGTTCTACGGCGTCATCCAGCGCGGCCTCGACAAGTGGGATGCGGCCTTCTTCTGCGGCTCGGCCGCCGTGCTTCGGCGCGAAGCTCTCCAGGAAACCAACGGCTTCAGCGGCGTCAGCATCACCGAGGATTGCGAGACCGCCCTCGAACTGCACTCGCGAGGCTGGACGAGCGTCTATGTGGACAAGCCGCTGATCGCCGGCCTGCAACCGGACAGCTTTGCCAGCTTCATTGGTCAGCGCTCACGCTGGGCGCAAGGGATGATGCAGATCCTGCGCTACAAGTTTCCACCCTTCAAGCGTGGGCTGAAGATCTCGCAGCGCCTGTGCTACATGTCGAGCAGCATGTTCTGGCTGTTCCCGTTCTCGCGGTTCTGTTTCCTCGTTTCCCCTCTCTGCTATCTCTTCTTCTCGCTTGAGATCTTCACCGCATCGGGAGGCGAGTTCTTCGCCTATACGTTCACCTACATGATGGTGAACTTCATGATGCAGAACTATCTCTATGGCCGCTACCGCTGGCCGTGGATTTCGGATCTCTACGAGTACATCCAGACCATCTATCTGCTTCCCGCCGTGCTGTCGGTGATCGCCAATCCGAGCAAGCCCACCTTCAAGGTCACGGCGAAGAACGAGTCGATGGAGGAAAGCCGGGTCTCGGAGCTGGGAACACCGTATTTCATCATCTTCGGCATCCTGATCCTGGGCGTCGTCGCCACCGGCGTCCGGGTCTGGGCGGAGCCTTACAAGGCCGACCTCACCCTCGTGACCGGCGCCTGGAACGTGCTCAACCTCATCATCGCGGGCTGCGCACTGGGCGTGGTGTCGGAACGGGCCACGCGGCGCCAGAGCCATCGTGTCCGCGTCGACCGGCCCTGCCACTTCATCATGGGCGACGAGATCATCGATGCGGTCCTGAAGGACGTCTCGGTGGGCGGCGCAAGGGTTCACGTTCCACCTTCCGCCGAGCCGAAGCTGAAGAAGGGAACCTCGGGCACGCTCGAGTTCCAGCCCTTCTCCAGCCTCCCCGTCCAGCATCTGCCGATGGAGATCCGCAAGGTCGGCATGGATGACAAGGGCCTTCTGCTCGGCTGCCGCTTCCTGATCGAGAAGCCCGAACATCGGAAGATGATCGCCGACCTCGTCTTCGCCAATGCGGACCAATGGAGCGAATTCCAGAAGAACCGACATCATGACATCGGCGTTCTCCGCGGGACTCTCTGGTTCTTCATGGTCGCGTTCTATCAGACGGGACGAGGCCTCTCCTATTTCTTCGGCCTGCAAAGGATCGGCAGTTCCAGCCCTCCGGCACCGTCCGTCGCTCCGGCCGTCAAGTAGAGGTATATCGTGCGTCGGGTTCTGATCTTCTCTCTGCTGGCCATTCAGGCGCTGGGTGCGCAGAACGCTGTCGCACAGGCCCCCTTCAGCATGTCGCCTGGCGCGCCGAACACGCCTCCCGTAGCCCGGCCGGCACCACAGCAGGAACCGGCGCAGCAGGTCCCCTCTGCCGCGCCTTTCGAGATGCGCCAGCCGGGCGCAGCTCCTTCGACGCCTCCCGCAGCACAGCCCGCATTTCCAGCTCTGTCTGCGCCCTCGGCCAGAACAGCTGCGCCGCCTGCAAAGGGAGCTTCGGCGGCTCGCGGTACAGCGCGCATCGAGCGCCCCGTTCTTCCCTTCGAGATCATCCGCCTTGAGGGCGAGACGGATGCAAGGTCGTGGACCTTCCACCTCACCCAGGACGAAGCATCGAGCGGTGCCAGCATCGCACTCGGCTATAAGAATGCCGTTGTCGTCATGCCCGAGGGCTCGCGCCTGAGGATTGCGATCAATGGCGAATCCGTCGTCGATACGCCGATCTCCTCGCCGAACGACATCAAGCGCGTGACGGCATCGATCCGTCCCGGTCTCCTGCGGGCGGGGCAGAACATCATCCGCATGGAGGCCTTCCAGCGCCACCGGACGGACTGCACCATCGAAGCCACCTACGAGCTTTGGACGGATGTCGACTCGGCCTCCACGAAGCTCGTCTTCGCCGAGGGCGCCACCAAGACATTGCGCAGCCTGGACGATCTGCCCGCCATTGGCGTCGACAATGCGGGTGTGACGACGATCAGGGTAGTGGCGCCCAAGATATACCGCCCGGAAATTCGCGATCGGCTGCTGCGTCTCGTGCAGCTTGTCGCCCTGCGCGGACGCTACGCCCATCCGGTGATCCAGGTCGTGGAATCCGATCCAGGCCCGTCCCCCGTCGGCACGCTCAAGGTGGCCATGGGCTTGGCAAGCGAGTTGCGCGGTCTGGTTGCGGGTGTGCCTGATGCCGCTTCGATCCAACCGCTGACCATGATGATGCAGGAGCCGGGCTCCCTGGGCTCGACCCTCGTCGTATCCGGTCCGACCTGGCAGGACCTCGACACTGCCATCGGAATCGTCGGAACGCGGGGCATCAATGCCACGCAGGTCGAACGAGGCATGATCGACACCGCCTCATGGCAATGGCCCGAGGTTCCAACCGCCTTCGGCGCCCAGAACTTCCGCTTTGCCGATCTCGGCGTACCGACGCAGGAATTTTCCGGACGGCGGCTGAAGACCGGCTTTTCCATCAACCTGCCCCCGGATTTCTACGCCACGGAATACGGCGAGACCATCCTGCATCTCGATGCGGCCTACACGTCGGCGGTGCGACCGGGCAGCCATGTCAACGTCTTTGTCAACGGCATGATCAGCACGCAGATGACAATCACCTCGCAGGGGGACATCGTCCGGCGGCACAACATCAGAGTGCCGCTCAAGCACTTCAAATCCGGTCTCAACCATGTCACCGTCGAGGCCATCCTGCTGACGGATGCCGATGAGCGCTGCGCGCCGGGCGAAACCCTTTCCGAGACGAACCGTTTCGTCCTGTTCGACACCACCACGCTCGAATTCCCGACCTATGGGCGCATCGGACGTCTGCCGGATCTTGCCGTTCTGAGCGCGGGCCGCTTCCCGGATGAGGATCTTCCGACCACCGTGGTTCTGGCCCGACCCGATCCGCTGAACTATTCCGCAGCCGGCACCCTGCTCGCCCGCATGGCGCGCAGCGCCGGCACGCCAGTGCGCGCGCAATTCTCCAACGCCGCCTCGGCGGACGACGAATCCGTACTCTTCATCGGCGCCGTCGATCAGATTCCCGCAGGCCTGCTCAACCGGGTGAAGGTCTCGGAGCATCTCCGCATGATCTGGCCTTCGACGCCGACGGCGAACGACAGGCCCGGTCAGCAGATGGCCAGCATGGATTTCAGCCTTCCCGTCGCCCAGGCCTCGCCGGATCGCACGTCCAGTGCCTCGACGGACGAGGTCCGCAAGCGCTGGTCGGAGACATTCCAGAGGCGCGGCGTTCTTCAGCAGACAATCGGCACGGTGCAGGACTGGCTGGAGAAGACCTTCAGCCTTTCCCTCAGTTCACTGTCGCTGGAGGAGCGCGCCGATGCGCCCTACGAACCGCCGCAGCGCTCGACCCTGCTCGTCGCGCAAAGCCGCACCGAAGCATCCGGGGTCTGGACCCTCGTGACAGCCCGAACCGACAAGGCCCTGGCAGATGAAATGGCCCGGTTGGCCAACCCAACGATCTGGTCCCAGGTCGCGGGCCGAGCGGTTGCTCTCGAGCCGCGGGAGATGAAGCTCCAGGTCGAGCCCATCAAGGATTATCGCTTCGTGCAGACGCAGCCTCCGTCCCTGGCAAATCTGCGCCTTGTGGCGGCGAACTGGATGTCCGCCAACATTCTTCCCTATGCGCTTCTCATGCTGGCCTGCTGCACGTTCCTGGGCATTGCAACCTCCCTGCTCCTGAACCGCCTGGGACGCCGCTCATGACGGTCCGGACGCGCCGGCCCATTCAGCTCATGTCGTGGCTCTCTGCCGCCTTCTTCCTTCTCACGGCCTCGATGGCATCCTCTCAGAGCCTTTCCGTCCAGCCCCTGAACCTGGTTGGCACCATCCCCTCGACAGACTGGGAGGCCTATCGCTCGCGATTCGTGGAAGACAACGGGCGGGTGGTCGACACGGCCAACGGCAATATCAGCCACAGTGAGGGACAGGGATATGGACTGCTCCTTGCCCTGGCCGCCGCCGACAGGCGCTCCTTCGAGCGGATCTGGAACTTCACCTTCACCGAGCTCCTCATCCGGGACGACGGCCTTGCCGTATGGAAGTGGGATCCCAATGGCAAGCCGAAAGTCACCGATCGCAACAATGCGACCGATGGCGATCTTCTCATCGCCTATGCCCTGGCCAAGGCCGGAACGGCCTGGCAGGAACCCCGCTACACGACAGCCGCGCAGAAGCTCGCCAAGGCCATCGGCGGGAGCACGTTCGGCCGCAGCGGACGATCCATGATTCTCCTGCCCGGCGCACAGGGCTTCGGCGCCAGTGACCGTCCGGACGGCCCGGTCATCAATCTCTCCTACTGGGTCTTTGAGGCGTTTCCGGTGCTGGCGACTTTGGCACCCGAATACGAATGGAACCGCGTCTGGCGGGACGGCGTGATGCTGCTGCTGCAGGCGACCTCGGGCCGGATCAGGCTCCCAGCCGACTGGATCTCGCTTCACAACGAGCTCCAGCCTCAACCGGCGGATGGCTTTCCGCCAGAGTTCGGTTACAACTCGTTAAGGATACCGCTTTACCTGTTGCGAGCAGGGATGACTGACATGGAGTGGCTGAGGGCTCTCAAGCAACGCTGGTCTGCGGAGAACGAAGGGATTGCCGTGGTCAACGTAGTGACCGGACAAATCCGGGAGCGATTGACCGACCAGGGCTACGCCATTCTGCCCGCGGCTCTGGCCTGCGCGCTTGACGGGACGCCTGTTCCCGAATCGCTGAAGACCTTCGAGCCGAGCCTCTACTATCCGTCGACCCTGTATCTTTTGGCGAAATCCCTGCTCGGTGAAAAATATCCGCAATGCGTCTAGTCGGCAGTGCCATAACGATTGCGGTTGCAATCCTGGGCTTCGCGGCGATCGCGCAGCAAACAGGCCCTGCCAGCAATCAGCCGCCTGCCGCATCGCCTCCTGCACCGTCACCGCCTGCAAACGGATCCCAGCCTCAGGTCGATGAATCCGCCCTGCGCTATTTCGCGTCCCAGGGCGATACACGCCGCGTGAACGCGGAAATTGCGCGGTTGCGCGCGCTCTATCCCAACTGGACACCGCCCAGCGATCTGTCGCAGCTCTCCGGCGGTGCCGGCGCTGCGGCGCCCGACCCGCTTATCGAGCGCCTATGGAATCTCTATCGCGAGGATCGAATCGCCGAGGTCCGCGCCGCCATTGCCGAGCGCCAGACGTCCGACCCGAACTGGAAGCCGCCGGAGGAACTGGTCACGGCTCTCGATATGGTCGAGGCGCGCCGTCGCCTGACCAATGCGTCGGATACAGGCCAGTGGCGAACGGTTCTGCAGGTGGCGACGGAAACGCCGGGCCTTCTGACCTGCATGAATGTGGATGTGATGTGGCGGGTGGCCGAGGCCTTTGCCCGGACGGACCAGCCGAACCGGACACGGGATGTCTATACCTATCTCCTGCAGAACTGCGCCAACCCGGGCGAGCGCCTCGCGACCTTGCAGAAAGCCCTGACCCTGCTTCCCGAGCAGCAGGTGACAGCCCTGCTCCAGTTCGAGCGCAAGACCGGCGAGACGCCGGACGATTTCAGCGCCATCCGCGACGAGCTGGCCCGCCGCCGGGTCGAGCGCGCCTCACTCGACAGCAAGCTGACCGCAACCGCCGAGGATCTCGCCGTCGTCGAACGAATGATCCAGAACACGAGCGACACCGGCCCCGTGTTGATCCTCGGATGGTACAATTTCCATCACGGCAATCCCGCGCGGGCGCTCGAATTGTTCAAGACGGCCCTCGACCGCAACGCCGGCATGAAGGCTGCGGAAGGCTATGCCATGTCGCTGCGTGCGCTCGAACGGCTCTCGGATGCGGAGGCCTTCGCCTATGAATGGCGCGAGCGCGCGCCCGAGAACATGAAGATCTATCTCGACGTGGCAACCGCGCTCCTGAGCCAGGACCCGCCGCCGCGCCTCGAGCCGCAGGTGGTTTCGCGGATCGTCCCGGTCGTCACCGCACAACGCTTCTCCGATGCGGCCCAGGCGCTCGGCTGGTACTCCTACAACACGGAACAGATCCGCACGGCGCGCGACTGGTTCCGCACGGCGCTGAGCTGGAAGGCCGATGACGAGCCTTCCGCTTACGGTCTCGCCCTGTCGACGCAGCGCCTGAACGACCGGACCGGCTTCAACGCCGTCGTTGCCCAATGGCGCAGCCGCTCGCAGCGCATCGCCGGCCTGGCAGACGGGGTCAATCCGGCCTCCAGACGGCAGCCTGCTGCCGCACCGCCGGCTGTTGCGCAGGCTCCCTTGGCGCAACCCATCGAGAGCGCTCCATTGCCTGTCCAACCCCGCTCGGCTCCCCGTCAGGCCATTGTGGAACGCGTCGAAACCGAGCAGACCTTCGTCCGGACCGAGGACAACGTCCGACGCAGGCAGACCCAGGCCCGGTCCACCCTCGGGCGTCGTTGCGCCATGACGCGCAATCCGGCCGGCCTGTCCGGCGATGGCGCTCTCACCCGCGGCTGGTGCCTCATGGAGATCAACCGTCCCATGGAAGCCGTGGCGGCCTTCGATCAGGCCATCGCCACCGGCAGCAGCCGCACCCGCGAGGAAGCGGCCTACGGCAAGTCCCTCGCCTATCTGCGCAAGAATCTGACCTCCGAGGCAGCCATTGCTGCCGCCGAGGCGCCGCAGACCCGCGAGCGCCGGGTGGAACTTGGGGCCTCGATCCTGACCCAACGGGCGCTGGCGGCCTATCGCGACGGGCGCTATGTGGAAACACTCCTCGCCTTGAGCGAGCGGGCCCGGCTGGTGCCGGAACAGAACGATCTGCTGCTCATCCGCGGCTGGTCCTATCTCAAGCTCGGTCGCTATGACGATGCGGAGAAGGTTTTCCGCGCCGTTCAACGGACAGGATATTCCGAGGAAGCCGCAGCCGGATTGAACGCCATTCGCGAAGTCACCGGCCAGATGCGGTATTAGCGCATCGTGCGGACCCAGAGGGCCGCGCCCAATCATGCTCTCATCAAGAAAGGAAGCATCGGAATCGATCCCAAAAGTGGGTCCGCTTTTGGGATCGATGCTCTAACCGCCGACACTCCGCGGTTGTCAGACCGGGCTTCGCACCTATTTAATGATCGAATGGGCTTGAGCCCTCCACCGGTTTTCTCCCTCGACCCAACCCCATGGCAAGTTTGCAGATCATAGTGTTCGACGTGTGCGGCACCGCCTGTGCCCTGCACAGAAGCGCCGCACGCGAGTTTCTGCCGCTGCCGCGCCTGTGGCACCCTCCCGCCCTGCCTCGTCCGGTGGCAGGGTTTTTCAACCTCAGCGGCCACGCTGTTCCAGTTCTTCGGCTCGATGTGCTGTTCGGCCTTCAGCGTGTCGAGGATGATGCCGAGGCGGATCTCTATCGGCATCTGATCCTCATCGATCGGTTCAGTGCATCGGGACTATCTGCGCTCCTTGTCGACCGGGTACTGGACGTTGCGAGCGTGGACACGTCCCAGCTTTCGTCCGTCAGCGCAGCAGGCACTTTGAATGGCTGCGTCGAGGCGGAGGTTACATGGGATGGACGTCTCGTCCACCTGCTCTCAGCCGAGCGCATCCTCCTTGCTGAGGAGCAGCAGACTCTGGCGGAGCTTGGACGCCAGGCCCAGGATCGGCTCCGCGAATGGGCGGTCCCGGCCTGATGGCCGCATGCGCCGCCGCCGTTCCGCTGATCGATGCCGGCTTTCCAGAACTGAAAAGCCGCATCATCGAGCGCACGGGACATTTCTACTACCAGGACAAGGACGACCTGCTCTGGGAGCGCGTGCGCAAGCGCCTGCGCGCTACGGCCCTTTCCGATTCGACGCAGTATCTGAACTTTCTGGACGACGCGATTTCGGGTCCTGCCGAATGGGGCAAGCTGGAAACCGAGATCACCATCGGCGAGACGTTCTTCTTCCGCTATGCGGAGCAGTTCGCGGCGCTGCGCGATACGATCCTGCCCGAGATCATCGAGAGAAAGACATCCACGCGGCGGCTGCGGATCTGGAGCGCAGGATGCTCGACGGGAGCCGAGCCTTATTCGGTTGCCATCCTCGTCAACGAGATCCTTGGCGAGGATCTCGGGACGTGGCGCGTGAACATTATCGGCACCGACATCAACGACAGCTTTCTCAACGTCGCCAAGCAGGCAAGATTCGGAAAATGGGCGCTCCGGTCCATGCCGCCGGCAGAACGGGAACGCTATTTCCTGAGCGCGGGAAAGGATCAGTGGCAGGTGCGCCCGGAATTCCGCTCGCTGGTCCGTTTCGAGAGGCATAACCTTCTGAGCCTTCTCGATGGCACGTCGCCGCTCGAATTCACCGATTTCGACCTGATCCTCTGCCGCAACGTCCTGATCTATTTTCATCCGGACACGGTGATCCGGATCGTCGAGGCGCTGCATGGTCGCCTCGCGGAGGATGGGTGGATGCTGCTAGGCCATGCCGAGCCCAATCCTGTCTTCTCCGCCATGATGCAGACCCTGAATCTACCGGGAACGGTGGCCTATCGGTCAGGCCCGGGGGAGGCACCGCCTTTCGCACGGCCTGCGCTGCCTCTGAAGGATCTTGCCCCGTTACCGCCTATCCCGAAGCGCATGGAACCGGCCAAGCGGCATGCGCTCCCACGTCCTGCGAAGGCGCCGCCATCCAAGGCTCCTGCCTCGCCCGCTGTCCCGCAGGCTCTGGACGTCTTGCTGGACGCGGTCAGGGCGCAAGCCAATATAGGCGACTTCGCCGCCGCCGATGTTCTCTGCCGGAAAGCCCTCGTCGATCAACCGCTGAGCGCGGCCCTTCACTTTTACCATGGCCTCATCCTGCAGGCCCTCGGACAGGGTGATGGCGCTGAGAAAAGCTTCCTTAAAAGCATCTATCTCGATAAAAGCTTTGCCATGGCTCACTACCACCTTGGTCTGCTGCTGCTCGCGGAAAGGCGATCCGGTCCTGGCCGGCGCGCGCTGACCAATGCGGCCCGCATTGCGGCGGCGATGCCTGACGACCGCCTCCTCGAGGAGGCGGACGGGCTCACCGCTGTGGATCTGCGCAATCTCGTCCGCATCCATCTCGAAGCGGCCACGTCGTCCAAGCGCAGGAGATGAGCGTGGCGAAATCGGTGCGCCGTAAGCTGAGACTGATGGAATGGGCCCGCGTTCGCTCGTCCGAGGAACGCGTGCAGCAGATCCTCGACGAGCGCACGGAACGCCTTGCAACTCGAGAGAATGCCGCAACAACTCGGCCGGAAGCCTTGCCTCGTGCCCTGGTTTGCGGAGTGGGGCGAGAGCGTTTCGGAATTCCTGTCGAGACGGTGGCAGAGGTTCTGCCGCCTCAGAAATGCGTGCCGGTTCCCGATGGACCTCCTGCCCTGATCGGCCTGTTCGGGCGGAGCGGCAAGCTGGTCAGCGTGATCGATCTTGCCCTTGCACTCGGCCTTGAATCTTCTTCCTCAGACAACGAAGACCAGCACTTCGTCCTGCTGCGGCGCGAGCAGCCGCAGGTGGCGCTGAGGGTCGAGCGCGCCCACGCCGTCGCGGACATACTGCCCCTGACCGACGAAGAAGCCGCAGGCTTCCGCAACGATGCCGTTACTGGCTACGGCACGATTCAATCCGGCCCTGCCGGCCAAGACGAAGCGCTCTCTCTTCTCGATACCGAGCGCCTTCTGCGCCCTCTCCTGTCCTCTTCATCTCTTCCTGGAGTCTGACGTGACGATCTCGATCGCCAACCGTATTCTTCTCGGCTTCGCCGTCATCGTCGCGCTGATGGTCGGGTTGGGTGTCTATGCCATCAATCAGCTCGACGATGTTCGCCAATCGACTGAGACGATCGTGACGCGCGATTTCGCTCTGATGCGGCAGCTCGAAGATGTCGGCGATCAGCAGAACACCATTCGAGGCCTACGAGAGGAGATTCTCTCCCGTTTCTTCATGCGCTCTCTCGGGCAGCAGCAGGCGGCCAGCGATGACTTGGCCCGCTCCTGGGAGCAGCAGGCTGCTGGGACCGAGGCATCCCTGACACAGGCCCTTGCAACCGTGAACGACTTTGCCGCACGCTCGGTCACATCGCAGAGAGCGGATGCTTGGCGTCGCCTCACTGAGTCTCTCAACCGCGCCGGCGCAGACCTGCGGCAGCTGCGTGCCTCGACCGAACGCCAGTTTGCCGCCCTGCAGAACAATGACCTTGCAACCGTTATTGTGACCCAGAACGCACTGAACACCAGTCGCGAATCCTGGAGCCGGAACCTGGCCCAGGCGCGCAGCATCCTGAGCGAAGCGATCACCATCGGACAGCGGCGGATCGATGAGATCTATGAGCAGAGCCGGATGTCGATCATCCTCGCCGTCGCGGGCGCCGCACTTCTGAGCATCCTGATCACTTATGCTCTGCGCTCCTCCATCACGGGACCGCTCGGCAACTTCATGAGCTTCGTCGAGCGGGTCGGACGCGGCGAGTTGGGAGGCCAGATGGCCATAACGGGCAAGGACGAGATCGGCCATCTCGGCTCCACGCTCAACACCATGGTCGACGGCCTGCGGCAGCTCGCTCGCCAGAGCCGCGAGGCCACCGAGAATCTGAACGCAGCAGCCGCGGAAATCCGCGCCTCCACTCAGGAGCAGGCCGCCTCCGTCGAGGAGCAATTGGCCGCCGTTCAGGAAACGGCCGCAACCGTCGACGAGATCACGCATTCGGGCACACAGATCGGAAAACGTGCACAGGAAGTTATCGCCTCGGCACAGGCGGCAGCGCAGACCAGCATGTCGGGACTGCAGGCCGTCGAGGAAACGGCACGTGCCATGGACGCCATTCGCGAGCAGGCGGAAGCGGTGGCGGAAAACATCGTCGCCTTGAGCGAGAAGACACAGGCCGTCGGCGAGATCATCGCATCGGTCAACGACATTTCCGAGCGCACGCATCTTCTCGCTCTCAATGCGGCCATCGAAGCAGCCGCAGCAGGCGAGAACGGCCGCAGTTTTGCGGTGGTGGCCTCCGAGATGAAAACGCTGGCCGATCAGGCAAAGGATGCAACGACCCAGGTGCGCTCGATCCTCGGTGACATTCAGCGCGGCATCAATTCGTCCGTGATGCTCACAGAGGAAGCCGTGAAGCGCGTCGCCGCCGGCAAGGAGCGCACGGACGTCACGCAGCAAACCATCACCGGGATTTCCGACCAGATCCAGGAAAGCGTTCAGACCTTCCAGCAGATCATTGCCTCCACGAACCAGCAGCAGCTCGGTATCGAACAGGTGATGGGAGCCCTCCAGAACATTCGTCAGGCAAGCCAGCAGACAGCTGCCGGCACCCGCCAGCTCGATACGGCAGCGGCCAATCTGTCGACCCTGGCGCAGCAATTGCTCGGCCTTGTCGAGCGCTATCGCTTGTAAGCGGCCGAAGACGGGACTCGCGTATCGTGACCGATATCCGCAAGCAGCTTTTGGCAGCCTTCGAGGCGGAGCACCGGGAGCATCTTCAGGCGATCCGGTCCGCGCTCGATCATGCGGGCGGGGGCGAGATCGACCTGACGGATGTCTTTCGCCGCGCGCATAGTCTCAAAGGTGCCGCGCGCGCAGTCGATCTGCCGGCCGTTGAGGAAGTTGCGCATCAGCTCGAAGCGCTCTTCTCCCAGGTGCTCGAAGGGCAGCAATCCCTGGACGATCCCACCATCGCCACGGTGCGTCAAAATCTCGATCTCATCGAAGATCTTGTTGCGGATGTCCTAAGATCATCGGAACCACAGACGGCTCCGGCCAAGGCTCCGAAACCCGCGTCGACTGAACCCGAGCCAATACCTCCGAAAGCGGACGCTCCCCCCGACACCGGCACGGGATCCTATCTCCGCGTTGCCGCTGAGCAGATGGAAGAACTGTCCGATTCCATGCACCAGCTTCTGGCGGAGCTGCAGGCGGATGAGGGGATCGATGACACTCTGCGGCAGATCGAACTGGAGGTTCGCGGCTTGAGGCGAAGCTGGGATCAGGTTCATGCGCAAATCAACGCCTTGGCCTCCGCGACCCAGCAGGGCAACGGCAGCACCAACTCCCGCCATGGCCCATCCTTCGCCCCGCGCCTGCGCGATTTCGACCAGGGCCTGAAAGCGCTGTTTCGCAGACTGTCTGCCCTGTCCCGCGACAGGCGGCAATCGAGCTGGACCATCGAGCAGGCGGCGCGTCAGGTGCGCGAGAACATCGACCGCGTCTCCCTCGTCTCGGCGGAAACGGTTTTCGGCGGTTTCGGCCACATGGTGCGCGAGATCGCCCGCAAGGCGGGGCATGATGTGCATGTGCGCAGCATCGGCCTCGACATTCAGGTCGACCGGCAGGTGCTCCAGGCGCTCAAGGATCCCGTAATGCATCTGCTGCGCAATGCAGTGAGCCACGGTGTCGAGCTGCCTGAGGAGCGCATCGCCAAGGGCAAGCCCGAGCGGGCCGAGGTGACCCTGGAATTGGCCTCCCGTGGCGGGCGTCTGGTCATCAGCGTTCGCGACGACGGGCACGGCCCCGACCTGGCGCGCATCGAGCAGGTCGCCGTCGATCGCGGATTGCTGCAACCGCGGGATGCAGGTCATCCGCCGCCGATGATCGATCAGTTGCTCTCCCTCGTCTTCGCACCCGGCTTCTCGACGGCGAGTGAGGTCGACCGTCTTGCGGGCCGGGGGATGGGTTTATCCGTCGTGGCGGATGCCGTCCGCAAGCTGCAGGGATCGGTTCTGTTGCGGCCGCGCTATCCCCATGGAACGGAGGTTCTGCTGAACGTGCCCTTCACGGCGGCGCGCCAGCCGCTGCTGCTTTTGGAAGCGGAAGAGCGCATGTTCGGCCTGCCCTCCCATGCGGTAGAGCGCCTCCTGCGGCTGCGCTCGGATGCGCTTGAAAGTGTGGAAGGCCGTCCCACGGCACGGATCGAGATCGGGGGGCAGGACGTTATCGTTCCGGTCATCGCCCTTGCCGCCCTGACAGGATCCCCGAATGCCCCCCTCCCCGCCGAGGCAGGACACGTGAAGGCCGTGCTCGTCCGTCACGGTTCCCGCACCTGTGCGCTCGCCGTCAACGCCTTCCATGATGTCCGCACGATGCTGGTCAGCGATGTCCAGGCGATCGGGCTGAACGAAATGGTCTCGGGCACCGTCCTGCTGGAGAACGAGATGCCGGCTCTCGTGCTGAGTCCGGACAAGTTGGTCGAGCATTGGGTCAGGAATGAAAGCAGGCTCGCGGCCGGAGGCTTAGGGCTTGCCCGATGGGCTCCCGAGGAGGAACGCCGGGCGCGAACCATCCTCGTGGTCGACGATTCCATCACCACCCGCACCCTCGAAAAGAGCATTCTGGAGGCGCAGGGCTACCAGGTTCTCCTCAGCGTCGACGGCATCGATGCCCTTCACATCCTACGTTCGGGCGAGACCATGGTCGATCTCGTGATTGCCGACGTGGAAATGCCGCGCATGGATGGTTTCGGCCTGCTGCAGGCGATCAGGAACGACCCGCGGCTATCCACCCTGCCCGTGATCCTCATGACCTCGCGGGCCGATCCGGAGGATGTACGCAAGGGTCTCGATCTGGGCGCGAGCGCCTATATTACCAAGCAGAAGTTCGATCAGCGCGAGCTCTTGGCGACGATCGGGCAGGTATTGTGAGTTTCAGGCGATGAGTATGGCGTCTCAGTCACGGGTTCGTGTGATGGTCGTCGAGGATTCCCTCGTCGTCCGTCAGCTGCTGGTCCATATCATCGCCAGTGATCCGCGCCTCGTGGTCGCAGCCGCGGTCAGCTCGGCAGAGGAGGCTCTCCAGGAAATCGGTCGCGTACAGCCGGATGTCGTGTCCATGGACATCCGCCTTCCCGGAATGGACGGGCTGGAGGCGACGCGCCGGATCATGTCGGAGCACCCGACGCCTATCGTTGTCATCGCGGACAGCATCGAGGATTCCTCGCTCAAGATCTCCATGAACGCGCTCCGCGCCGGCGCACTCATGGTCGTGGAAAAGCCCGTCGGCCTCTCCAGCGCCAATTATGCGGGGATTGCCAGCACCATCTGCACCCAGCTCTATATCATGAGCCAGGTGCCGGTGGTCCGGCAGCGTGCGTTTGCGCCGTGGCGCGAGAAGAGCGCGAAGGCGCCCAAACGCGATCCGGAATGGAGCGCAGCGCGTCCGAGCATCTTGGGTATTGCCGCCTCCACCGGCGGGCCGCCGGCCCTCGCCAAAGTCCTGGGCGCCCTTCCGGAGGATTTTCCGCTGCCGATCCTCCTCGTCCAGCACATGGGTGCCCCCTTCATGGAAGGCTTTGCTTCCTGGCTGAACGGTCTGATGCCTCTGGACGTCCGCATCGCGCAGGATCAGGAGATTCCGGCGCCCGGTCGAGTCTATGTCGCTCCCGGCGACCGGCACCTGCTCCTGTCCCCGGCGGGCACCCTGAAGGTGAGCAGCGAAGCTCCCTTGGGCAACCAGCGTCCGTCGGCCACCATGCTGTTCCAGTCGATCGCGCGGTCGGCAGGACGCAGGGGACTTGGTGTCATTCTCACCGGCATGGGCGAGGATGGAGCGCAGGGCCTCGTCGAGCTGCGCCAAGTCGGGGGCTATGGACTGGCAGAGGACGAAAGCAGCGCCGTCGTCTATGGCATGCCGGCCGCGGCGGCTCGCATGGGCGGCATCAATGTCAGCCTGCCCCTTGACCTGATCGCGCCCCAGATCCTGAGGCTGGTGCGGGGAGAGGGCGAATGAGCGCGGGCACTGTTGCGCAGACCGCTGAGATTCTCCTGGTCGAGGATTCCGAAACCCAGGCGCTGCAGCTGCGCCATATGCTCGAGACGAACGGCTTCAGCGTCTCCTGGCGCTCCACGGCGGAAGCCGCTCTCGACAGCCTGAACGAAAGGCTGCCCGACCTCGTCATCGCCGATTACCATCTGCCCGGCATGAACGGGGACGAGTTGACCCGCCAGATGCGCCTCAACGTGCGGACGCGGGCGATCCCGGTGATCATGCTGACGGAAGCGCGGGAGCGCGCCGTCGAGCGTCAGGGCCTTGAGAGCGGCGCGGACGCCTACATCTCCAAATCCGCCGAGCAGGAGCTGATCGTTCTGCGGATCAAGGCGCTGCTGCGCCGGCGCTCGTCCCCGCTCGGCGATTCCAGGGAGGACCGGCAATCCCCCAGCTTCGGCGCCTTCCGCCGGGCCTGCCTCCTCATCGTGGACGACAGCCTGACACACCGCACCTATTTGCAGAATCTGCTGGCCCATGAAGGCTATGCGGTGACGCCGGTCTCAGGATCAGTCGAGGCTCTCCGGCAGGTTCGCGCGCCGGATGCCAATTGGGACTGCATCCTGGTCAACCTGCTCAGCCTTGGCTTCGACGGCATCGAGCTGTGCCGTCAGCTGAACCTTTATCGCGGGCTCGCGCCCCTGCCGGGCACGGATGCTCCAAGCTTTGCCATCGTCGGCCTCGGCAACGAGGAGGGGGGCGACCTGCTCGGACGTGCCTTTGCCGCAGGCGTGGACGACATCGTCCCCTCTACGGTTGAAGCCGATGTGATGCGCGTGCGCATCCGCGCGCTCATTCGGCGTAAGCTGATGCAGGACGAGAACTGGCGCATCGAGGCGGAACTGCGCGAGCGGGAACTGGCCCTCGCCAAGGCCCAGGCGGAGGCCGCCTCCGCAGAGGCCCTGGCCAAGGCGAACAGTGAGCTGGAGGAAGCCAACGATCTCCTGAAGGGCACCCAGGCCCAGCTCGTCCAGGCGGCCAAGATGGCGTCTCTCGGCGAGCTGGTGGCGGGCATTGCCCATGAGATCAACAATCCCCTTGCCTTCATCCAGGCGCATCAGGGCACGGTGGAAAAGCTGCTCACCGAAATCGCCTCGAAGCTCCCATCCGAGGCAGGGCTTGAGCGGCAGGTGCAGAAATCCCGAGATCGCATCGGCGCCATGAAGCTGGGGCTTGCCCGGATTCAGGAGCTCGTTCTCAACCTGAGACGCTTTTCCCGCCTCGACGAAGGCGACTTTCAGACGGTCAACGTGCCGGAATCCATTGAGACCGTACTGGCTCTCTTAGGCCATAAGCTCGGCACCCGGATCGACGTGCGGCGACGCTACAATGCGGTTTCCGACCTTTATTGCTCACCCGCCCTTCTGAACCAGGTGGTCATGAACATCATCGGCAACGCCGCCGACGCGATCAAGGGAACCGGCGGCATAGACATTGAAACTGAGAGTAACGAGACAACCTATACCATCAAGATCAGCGATACAGGTCCGGGAATTCCAGGGGAATTGCGGGAGCGTGTCTTCGAACCGTTCTTCACCACCAAGCCCGTCGGGTCTGGAACTGGACTTGGCCTGGCCATCGCTTATAGCGTCGTCCAGGCCCACAAAGGATCGATTGCGGTGGATTCAGGCTCCCGGGGGGGCGCCGGTTTCACCATCACGATCCCGAGGCATATTGTTTCATGACCTTGTCGAGCGAGATGAATTCAACCAATGGCACGATCCTGGTCGTCGATGACGAGCCGGACATCCTGATCGCGCTCGAGGACCTGTTCGAGAACGACTACCGGGTGCTGACGGCTTCGTCGCCGGTCCAGGCGCTCGACATCATCCGGCAGGAACCCGACATCGCTATCATCATCTCGGATCAGCGCATGCCCGAGATGCAGGGCGACGAGTTTCTGGCCAGGGCCCGCCACGAAACCGACGCCGATGCGATTCTTCTCACCGGCTATGCAGATCTCAAGGCAGTGATCGGTGCGGTCAACAAGGGCCGCATCATTGCCTATGTCCCAAAACCCTGGGATCCGGCCGCCCTCTCCAATATGGTGGCCGCCGCCTACCAGCGACGCATGCTGACCCGCAAGCTCGATACCGAGCGTGCGCTTCTGAGCGGGCTGATGGAGAGTACGGACGACCTGATCTCCTTCAAGGATCTCGACGGCCGTTTCGTCCGCCTGAACGCCAGCAAGGCGCAAAGCCTCGGTTGCAATTCCGAAGACTGCCTCGGCCATAAGGAGCGGGATTTCGTCTCGTCGGACCGAGCCACGATGATCGAGGAGGCAGAGCGTCGGGCGATTGCAGCGCGTGCTCCCGACGAGATCGTCGAGGAGCGGACCTCGACCGACGGCACGACCCAGTGGTTCCTGATCAACCATATCCCGATCCTCGACGAGGCTGGAGCCGTCAAGCACCTTGCCACCATCGAGCGCGACATCACCGAGCGCAAGCTGATGGAGATGCGCCTGCGGCAGGCGGACAAGATGCAGGCCCTCGGGACCCTTGCCGGCGGCATCGCGCACGACTTCAACAACCTGCTGATGGCGGTCCTTGGCAGCCTCGATCTTGCCTCGCGCCGGGCGCCCGACGACCCTCGCCTGACGCGGCTGTTGCAAAATGCCACCTATGCGGCGGAGCGCGGCGCCTCCCTGACCCAGCGACTCCTGAGCTTCAGCCGCCAGCGCGACCTGCGGCTTCAGGCCGTGGACGTCAATCAGGTCATCACCAGCATGAATGACCTGCTGACGCGCACGCTTGGCGGGGTCATCCGGATCGAGCGCCATCTCACCGACGGCCTGTGGACAGCCATGGTCGACCCGGATCAGCTCGAACTTGCGATCCTCAACCTGTGCATCAACGCCCGCGACGCCATGGTTGAGAACGGGACCCTCGCTCTCTCGACCCGCAATGAGGCGGTGGACGAGGGACGGATTACCGATTTGAGCGGTGGCGAGTACGTGGTGATCTCTGTCACGGATTCGGGTAGCGGCATTCCGCCGGAGGTTCTGGCCAGGGTGCTCGAACCCTTCTTCACCACCAAGGAGGTGGGCAAGGGAACAGGGCTTGGCTTGCCCATGGTCTACGGGCTGGCGCAGCAATCCGGCGGTACCGTCACGATCCAAAGTACGGTCGGAGTGGGCACGACCGTCGAGCTTTACCTGTCCCGCGCAGCCGTCGAACAGGAGGACAGTCCTCATGAGAAGGAGGCGACCGCACCTGATGCGCCGAAGGTGCGCATTCTGCTCGTCGATGACGATGCGGAAGTGAGAACCGTGACCGCCGCCTATCTTACCGAGATGGGGCATCGGGTCGTGGAGGCTGCAGATGGATCGTCAGCCCTCGATATCCTGAGGACCGATGATCAGCTCGATCTCCTCATTGCCGATTTTGCGATGCCCGGCATGACGGGAACCGACTTGGCCGACAAGGCACGAGAGATACGAACCGATCTCGGTATCCTGCTCGTCACCGGATATGCCGATCCAAAGCGACTGCCGGACGGTTATCTGATGCTCCACAAGCCCTTCAGCCGCGACGATCTGGCCGCGAAGGTCACGGAAGCGGCTGAGCAGGATCGACGCTCGCCCCTCTGAAAAGTGTCGCCCCGCTTGGCCAATTGTGAACAAGGGCATTTTTGAGCGACTTTGGCCGAAAACCGTCCAGAATCGCGGAGAATTGACCCCTCGAACCGCCGATTCCGACTGCCGCATGGGCAGAAAATGGTAAATTTCCCTTAAAAATTATCCATTGTTGCATGGACAGATTGACATTATCGGGGCTTCGCACCTTAACTCCGTCACAGAACGGCCACGAGTAGAGCCGTCTCAGAGGACCAAGGTAATGAAAAAATCAGCCCTTTTCGCAGCCATCTGCGTTCCGGCCTTCCTGGCCGCCGCTCCGTTGGCCGCTAAAACCCTCGTCTATTGCTCCGAGGGCAGCCCGGAGAACTTCTATCCCGGCGTCAACACCACCGGCACGTCCTTCGACGCGACCGAGCAGATCTATGACAACATCGTCGATTTCGAGCGCGGCGGCACGAAGGTCGTCCCCGGCCTCGCCGAGAAGTGGGACATCTCGGCTGACGGCACGGTCTACACCTTCCACCTGCGCAAGAACGCCAAGTGGCACTCCAACAAGAACTTCAAGCCCACCCGCAACCTGAATGCCGACGACGTCGTGTTCATGTTCGAGCGTCAGTGGAAGGAAGCGAACCCCTACTTCAAGGTGACGAGCCCGAACCACTCCTACTTCAACGACATGGGCATGCCCGCCCTGCTGAAGTCGGTCGAGAAGGTCGATGACTACACCGTCCGCGTCACCCTGAATAAGCCGGAAGCTCCGTTCCTGGCCAACCTCGCCATGCAGTGGGCAGGCGTCCAGTCGAAGGAATATGCCGACGCCATGCTGAAGGCCGGCACCCCGGAGAAGATCGACCAAGAGCCGGTCGGCACGGGCCCGTTCTATCTGGTCCAGTACCAGAAGGATGCGATCATCCGCTACAAGGCCTTCCCCGATTACTGGGACGGCAAGGCGAAGCTCGACGACCTCGTCTTCTCGATCACCCCGGACGCCTCCGTGCGTTGGGCCAAGGTCCAGAAGGGCGAATGCCACGTCATGCCGTATCCGAACCCAGCTGACCTCGACGCCATGAAGAAGGATCCGAACATCACGGTCATGGAGCAGGCCGGCCTGAACGTCGGCTACCTCGCCTACCAGACTACGAAGAAGCCCTTCGACGACGTGCGCGTCCGTAAGGCCTTCAACATGGCCATGAACAAGAAGGCGATCGTCGATGCCGTGTTCCTCGGCTCGGGCGTCCCTGCCATCAATCCGATCCCGCCGTCCATGTGGTCGTACAACAGCTCGATCAAGGACGACGAGTACAATCCGGAAGCGGCCAAGAAGCTGCTCGCGGAAGCCGGCTACCCGAACGGCCTCGAGACTGACCTGTGGGCGATGCCGGTTCAGCGTCCCTACAACCCGAATGCACGCCGCATCGCCGAGCTGATGCAGGCCGACCTCGCCAAGATTGGCGTGAAGGCCGAGATCAAGAGCTTCGAGTGGGGCGAGTACCGCAAGCGGGCCCAGGCCGGTGAGCACCAGATGGCTCAGCTCGGCTGGACGGGCGACAACGGCGACCCGGACAACTTCCTGCATACCCTGCTCGGCTGCGCCTCGGCTCAGTCCGCATCGGGCTCGAACATCGCGAAGTTCTGCTACAAGCCCTTCGACGATCTCGTGACGAAGGCCAAGGTCACGACCAATCAGGCCGAGCGCACCAAGCTCTACGAAGAAGCTCAGAAGATCTTCAAGGAGCAGGCTCCGTGGTTCACGGTGGCTCACGCCGTGCAGCTGAAGCCGGTCCGCAAGGAAGTCGTGGATTTCAAGCTCTCGCCGTTCGGTCGCCACACGTTCTACGGCGTGGACATCAAGGGCAAGTAAGCTAATCCCTTCAACCTACGGCGGAGCGGCTCAAAAAAGCCGCTCCGCCTTTTTATGTTCAGACGATGCTCAGATTCATTTTGACCCGCGTCAGCCTGATCATCCCGACCTTCATCGGGATCACGTTGCTGGCCTTCTTCCTGATCCGCCTCGTACCGGGCGATCCCATCGAAACGCTTGCCGGCGAGCGCGGCATTGATCCCGCCCGCCACGAGCAGCTGCGCAAGGAATACGGCTTCGACCAGCCGATCTTCGTCCAATACGGGATTTACCTGTCGCGTGTGCTGCAGGGCGATCTCGGCAAGTCGATGATCACCCAGGAGCCGGTTCTCAACGAATTCTCGGCCCTGTTCCCGGCCACTATCGAGCTGGCGCTCTGCGCGATCATCTTCGCTCTCGTGCTCGGTCTTCCGGCAGGCATCATCGCGGCCATCCGGCGAAATTCGATCTTCGACCACGGCGTGATGGGCATCTCGCTCACCGGCTATTCCATGCCGATCTTCTGGTGGGGCCTCATTCTCATCCTGCTCTTTTCGGTGCAGTTCGATCTCACGCCCGTGTCAGGCCGCATCGATGTGCTCTATTATATCGAGCCGATCACCGGCTTCCTCCTGATCGACACGCTTCTCTCCGACGAGCCGGGGGCGTTCTGGTCTGCCGTCAGACACCTGATCCTGCCCACCATCGTGCTCGGCACGGTGCCGCTGGCCGTCATCGCCCGCATGACCCGTTCGGCCATGCTGGAAGTGCTCGGCGAGGACTACATCCGCACGGCCAAGGCCAAGGGCCTGACCCGATTCCGGATCGTCGCCCTGCATGCCCTGCGCAATGCGCTCATCCCCGTCGTGACGGTGATCGGCCTGCAGGTGGGCGTGCTGTTCACCGGCGCGATCCTTACGGAAACCATCTTTTCCTGGCCGGGCGTCGGCAAATGGCTCATCGATGCCATCTTCCGCCGCGATTATCCGGTGCTGCAAGGCGGTGCCCTGCTGCTCGGCGTTGTCGTGATGAGCGTGAATCTTCTCGTCGACCTTGCCTACGGCCTCATCAATCCTCGCATCAGGCATACGCGATGACCACTGAAACCATGGAAGCTCCGGCCGTCGCAGCGCCGACGGCCACCCCGCCCCACCCCTTACGCGAGTTCTGGAGCTATTTCAGCGCCAACCACGGCGCCGTCGCCGGGCTCGTCGTGATCGTTGCCGTCGTGATCGTGGCGTTGCTGGCGGATGTGATCGCGCCTCATGATCCCAATGTCACGAACACCGCCATCGCGCTCAAGCCGCCGTTCTGGCAGGAGGGCGGCTTGCTGTCCTATCCGCTCGGCACCGATCCCATCGGGCGCGATATCCTGTCCCGTCTGATCTACGGCGCCCGACTGTCGCTCCTCATCGGCATCGTCGTGGTGACGATCTCCATCATCCTCGGCACCGTGCTCGGCCTCGTCGCAGGCTTCTTCCGCGGCCTGACCGAGATCTTCATCATGCGCCTGATGGACATCATCCTCACCCTGCCGAGCCTCCTGCTCGCCATCGTGATCGTAGCGGTGCTCGGCCCGGGTCTGATGAACGCCATGCTGGCGGTGGCCCTGGTGATCCTGCCGCATTACGTGCGCCTTGCTCGCGCCGCGGTGATCACGGAAACCTCGAAGGACTACGTGACGGCGGCCCGCGTGAGCGGGGCCAGCACGATGCGCCTGATGTTCAAGGAAGTGCTGCCGAACTGCACCGCTCCCTTGATCGTGCAGGCGTCGCTCGGCATCTCGACCGCGATCCTGGATGCGGCTGCGCTCGGCTTCCTTGGCCTCGGCGCACAGCCTCCGTCGCCTGAATGGGGCACTATGCTGGCCGATGCCCGCGAGTTCGTGCTTCGCGCCTGGTGGGTCGTCACCTTCCCCGGTCTCGCCATCCTCATCACGGTGCTCGCGTTCAATCTTCTGGGTGACGGCCTTCGCGATGCCTTCGATCCGAAGCTGAAGAGGTCCTGATTATGGCGCTTCTTGAAATCGAGAATCTCGTCGTCGAGTTTCAGACCTCTGCCGGCATGTTCCGGGCAGTCGATGGCGTGTCGCTCAAGGTCGACGAGCGCGAGGTTCTGGCTATCGTCGGGGAATCCGGCTCGGGCAAGTCCGTGTCGATGCTCGCCGTGATGGGCCTTCTGCCGTGGACGGCAAAGGTGACGGCCGACAAGATGACCTTCAATGGCCGTGATCTTCTTAAGTTGTCCGATTCCGAGCGTCGCAAGATCGTCGGCAAGGACATTGCGATGATCTTCCAGGAGCCGGTGGCAAGCCTCAATCCGTGCTACACGGTCGGCTTCCAGATCGAGGAAGTGCTGCGCTTCCATCTCGGCCTTGGGCGGAAGGAGCGGCGCGCCCGCGCCATCGAGCTTCTGATCGCAGTCGGTATCCCCAGCCCCGCCGAGCGTCTGAACTCGTTTCCGCATCAGATGTCCGGCGGCCAGTGCCAGCGCGTGATGATCGCCATGGCCATCGCCTGCAATCCGAAGCTTCTGATCGCCGATGAGCCGACCACAGCGCTCGACGTGACGATCCAGAAACAGATTCTCGATCTTCTCGTGAAGCTTCAGGCCGAGCACGGGATGGGCATGATCATGATCACCCACAATATGGGCGTGGTCGCAGAGACTGCCGATCGTGTCGTGGTTCAGTACAAGGGCCGCAAGATGGAAGAGGCGGACGTGCTGACATTGTTCGAGAATCCGCGCAGCAACTACACGAAGGCTCTCCTGGCCGCGTTGCCTGACAACGCGACGGGCGACCGCCTGCCTACCATCGCGGATTATTTCAAGGACGGAAGCGAGATCGCCGGAGCGGCCGTATCATGAGTGTTGTTCTCGAAGCCCGGAATATCGTCCGGGATTACCATATGCCCGGGAGCCTCTTCACCAAGGGCAGGACGGTCCATGCCGTGAAGGGCGTGAGCTTCACGGTGGAGAAGGGCAAGACCCTCGCCATCGTCGGCGAGAGCGGCTGCGGCAAGTCTACGCTCGCGCGCATCCTCACGCTGATCGACCCGGCGACGTCCGGCGATCTCCTCATTCAGGGGAAAAAGGTCGATATCGCGAAGGGAGACCTCACGAAGGATCTCCGGCGCGAAGTGCAGATCGTGTTCCAGAACCCCTATGGCTCGCTCAATCCGCGCCAGAAGATCGGCGACGTGCTGGGTGCACCGCTGGTGATTCACGGCAACGTTCCGGTCGCCGAGCGGCGTGATCGCGCCATGGCGATGTTGAAGAAGGTCGGTCTCAGCGAAGAGCATTTCAACCGCTATCCGCACATGTTCTCCGGCGGTCAGCGGCAGCGCATCGCGATTGCCCGTGCCCTGATGCTCAATCCGAGCCTGCTCGTTCTCGACGAGCCGGTTTCGGCGCTCGACCTCTCAGTGCAGGCGCAGGTGCTGAACCTGCTGGCCGATCTGCAGGACGAGTTCAACCTCACCTACGTCTTCATCAGTCACGATCTGTCGGTGGTTCGCTACATCGCCGACGAGGTGATGGTGATGTATTTCGGCGAGGCGGTCGAATATGGCACCCGTGATGAGGTGTTCTCCGATCCGAAGCACGATTACACCAAGACGCTTTTCGCAGCGACGCCGCGCGCGGATCCTGCGAGCATCAAGGCGCGATTGGAACGGAAGAAGGCAGCCTGACGGAAGTCGCGGCTTAAAAGATCATCACGCAGGTAACGGCAGCCGCTTGGCTGCCGTTGTCTCTTCGACAGCCGGCGTATTGGCCGCCTCCGGCAGCTTCTCCCCGCCACAGGCCACCTTCAGGCACTGGACCACCGCATCGCGCAGGGACGAGACATAGTAATTGGCGCCGAGCGTGGCGCGCATCGTCTCATTCTTCAGAACGGCATCCTCCGCGGGCCAGAGACCGACCAGCGCCGGAGCCTTCGCCTTCTGCTTCAGGCGCCGCAGCAGATAGCGCAGATGCGCTGGTGTGCCGCTGATCTCCAGATAGCTGATGCACACCATCTGCATGCCGGTCATGTCGAGATTGAAGATCTCACGGCGCGACACGGCGGAATGAGGAACGACACGGGTGCCGAATCCGTGTTTGCTCAGGAGTTGCGCCAGCATCTCCGATGCGGCTTCGTCCAGCGGGCCGCGACCAGCGATGCACAGGATCGCTCCTTCGGCTCGCCACGCCTCCGGAATATTGCGGTCCTGCGGCATCGGCTTGGTAACGGCAGGCTCCTTGTTGGCGGGCTTTTCGCTGACGGGAGAGGCAACGGGCTCGTCCTCGGTCTCGGTCGGGTGAGGCTCCACATCCTCATGACCGCCGAGATCCTGCACCAAGGCCCTGATCACGTCCTTGACCTGATCGAGCTGGCGCTGGGTGAGAACGCCGCGTGTCGCATCGTTGGCGGCAAGCTGCAGACCCTTTAGGGCAACCTCGTCATAATAGGATGTGAGCGAGCGCTCCTTCAGCAGGAGTTCCGCCGATTCCAAGGCTTCGTCCGGATCGCCTGCCAGCATGCGCTGATAGAGGTTCTCGGCCGGCGTCAGCGCGGGCCTGTCGCCGAGCAGCACATCCAAAAATTCGAGCCGCTCCACATGCCGGCCCAACACCACGAGGCAAAGTGTCAGGGGCGTGGCGATGAGAAGGCCGACAGGTCCCCAGAGCCAAGTCCAGAAGATAGCCGAAATGACGACCGAGAAGGGCGAGAGGCCAGTGCTCTGCCCATACACGACGGGTTCGACCACATGGCCCATGAGAGGCTCGCCGATGAGGAACAAGGCCAGAGTCATGAGCGCCATGGACCAGCCGGGGTCGACAGCGGCCGCCAGCAGGATCGGCGGCACGGCGGCGAGGAACGACCCGATATAGGGCACAAAGCGCATCAGCGCGGCGAACACGCCCCAGAGAACCGGGCTCGGCACGCCGATCAGCCAGAGGCCGATGCCGGCCACGATCCCGAAAGAGGCATTCAATGCAAGCTGCATCAGAAAGTACCGGCTGAGCCGGCGGGCTGCATCGTCCATGGCGACCGTCGTACGATGGAGATCGCTCGCTCCGAACAGACGGATCATCCGGTCGCGCAGATCTTCCCGCTGCATGAGGATGAAGACGAGCACTACGAAGACGATGCCCATGGTGGCCAGGGGCTCAAGCACGGGCAGCAAAACGTCCCGAACCATCTGCGCGGGAGTCGGCTCCGGCTCATGGACCTCGACCGGCAGCGGACCGGTCTCTTGTGGCGCCGGCGGGGCGGCGGGGGTGGGCGACGCGGGAGCCTGTTCCGGCGGAGGCTCCGCAACGGCCCGGTCGAAGCGGCGGCCGAAATCTTTCAGGAGGCTGGGCAGCTTTCCGAGCGTTCCCTCACGCAGGGAGCCGACCTTTGTCTCGATGGTAGTCTGATAGCGCGGCAGGTCGCTCGCCAGACCCGCCAGCTGGAAGCCGATGATGGCACCAAGAGACACGATGATCCCGAGAGCGACCAGGACGGCAATGATGACGGACGGCACCCGGCCAAGACGCCACCGGCGCAGCACTTCAACGAAGGGAGCCAGCACGAAGGCCAGGAGAATCGCTAGCACCACCGGTAGGAAGACGTCCTGCCCCACATAGAGGGCGGCCAGCACCACAACCCCGACGGCCAGAGTCATGAGCCCCGAGAGACCCGGGACGCCGGGCGGCTCGATTTCCGTCTCCGAGGGAGGCATGGAAGGGGGTCCAGGACGCATTCAACGGATCTCTTCTGGGCCGCGAGACGCTCTCGCCGACCTGCAAACAACGTCCCTGGCGGTCAAACGATCCTTGAGCGTGGCAATAAGGTTTATTCACCGGGGAGATGCTGGGACCTTTTGCCATCTGCAAGCGTGGGAATCCGGTTCTATTTCACAAAGATCTGGCCCTCAAAGTCTGACTCCATGTCACTCACCAGACGCAATCTCCTGATCGGTGCAGCCCTTGCTGCTTCATCGACCGCTCATGGCCAGCAGGATCAGCCGAACGCAATGTCCGTCACTGCCCAAAGAAACAGCTTCAAGAGCGAGGGCAAGGCCATTGCCGTCGAGACTTTTCAGACGGCCGGATCCTCGGCTCGTCCCGCGGTTCTCATGCTGCATGGCGCCGATGGTTTGAGCACCAATACGCAATATCGCCAGGGCGCCCGCAACGTGGCGGCCGCCGGCTATCAGGTTCACCTCGTCCACTATCTCGACCGCACCAGCGAGAAGCGGGCTTCCTTCAGCACCCTGTTCCAGAACTTCATGCCCTGGATGGATACCGTACAGGATGCGCTCGCCTTCGCGTCGGATCATCCGGGTGTCGACCCGCGCCGCATCGGCATCATCGGCATCTCGCTCGGCGCCGCGCTGGGGCTTGCCGTGGCGAGCACGGATCCTCGCGTAAAGGCCCTGGTGAATTATTTCGGACCGCTGCCGCAGGGCGCCATCGCCGCCACGTCCAAGCTGCCGCCGACTCTTGTCCTCCACGGCTCGGCCGATCCTGTCGTGCCGGTGGCGAGTGCCTATGCGGTCGAAGCGCTGCTGCGCCAGCAGAACGTGCCGCACGAGATCAAGGTCTATCCCGGCCAAGGCCACGGCTTCAGGGGGGCGGCCGAGGATGACGCATTGGCTAGATCTCTGGCATTCCTCCAGCGTCATCTTGTGGGCGTGGATGCTGCAACCGGCTCAAGACCTCTTCCCGTGGATGGTTGACACGACTAAGACTTGCAGTCCCCCGATCAAAGGCAGGAGCGATCATGACGGCTTCAGACACGGCTCTCGCAGGCAATCCCCTTCTCACGCAGTGGACCGCGCCTTTCGGCCTTCCCCCCTTCGAGAGCATCGCGCCTGAGCATTACAAGCCCGCCTTCGACAAGGCGCTCGCCGAGCAGCAGGCGCAGATCGCCGCCATCGCGGACGATGCGGAGGCACCTACCTTCGCCAATACGATCGAGGCGCTGGAAACAAGCGGCCAGACGCTGAAGAAAGTCGGCGGCGTGTTCTTCAATCTCGCCGGATCGCACACCAACGATGCGATCCAGGCCGTTGAGCGCGAGATGGCGCCGATCCTTGCCAAGCACCGCAACAGCATCTTCATGAATGAGACGCTCTACAAGCGCGTGGCAGCGCTCTACGACAGGCGTGACAGCCTCGGGCTTTCTCCCGAGCAGGCCCGCGTTCTCGACCGTTACAACACCATTTTCGAGCGCGCCGGCGCGAAGCTCGGACCGGACGAGAAGAAGCGACTCGCCGCCATCACCGAGCGGTTGGCCAGCCTCGGCACGCAGTTCTCACAAAATGTGCTGGCGGACGAGAAGTCCTTTCAGCTCGTTCTCAACGGCGAGGCGGATCTCGAAGGCCTGCCGTCTTTCTTACGCGAGGCGGCGGCGCAGGCTGCCGAGGAGCGCGGACTGAAGGGCAAGCATGTCATCACCCTCTCCCGCTCCAGCATCGAGCCTTTCCTGCAATTCTCAAAGCGGCGCGACCTGCGAGAGCAGGCTTTCAAGGCCTGGGCGGCGCGCGGCGATAACGGCAATGCGACCGACAACAAGGCGATCATCGCCGAGACAGCGGCTTTGCGTGCGGAGCGCGCGAAACTTCTCGGCTACGAGACCTTCGCCGATTTCAAACTTGCCGACACCATGGCCAAGAACCCCGACAACGTGCAGAAGCTCCTGAACGACGTCTGGGCCCCGGCCATCACTCGGGCCAAGGATGAGCGCTACGACCTGCAGGCCCAGGCCCAGTCCATCGGCGACAACATCGTCATCGAGCCGTGGGACTGGCGCTATTATGCAGATCAGGTCCGCATGGCGCGCCACAATCTCGACGAAGCGATGATCAAGCCCTACTTCCAGCTCGACCGGATCATCGAGGCTTCCTTCGAGACCGCGCAAAGACTCTTCGGTCTGAGCTTCGAGGAGCTGACGGACTTTCCACGCTATCACCCTGACATTCGCGCCTGGCAGGTGAAGGATGCGCAGGGCAACCCTGTCGGCACCTTCATCGGCGATTATTTCGCACGCCCGTCCAAACGCAGCGGTGCGTGGATGAGTGCCTTCCGGTCGCAGGAAAAGCTCACCGGCGACATCCGCCCGATCATCGTCAACGTGATGAATTTCTCGAAGGGCGCGGCGGGCGAGCCGTCGCTCCTGAGCTTCGACGATGCGCGCACGCTGTTCCACGAATTCGGTCATGGGCTGCACGGCCTGCTTTCGAACGTGACCTATCCGCTGCTCGCGGGCACGGCTGTGTCGACGGATTTCGTGGAGTTGCCCTCGCAGCTCTACGAGCACTGGCTCTCGCAGCCGGATATCCTGCGCCGCTACGCGACCCATTACCGGACCGGAGAGCCGATTCCGGAAGCATTGCTCGAACGCCTGATGGCGGCGCGCAATTTCAACCAGGGCTTCGCGACCGTCGAATATCTATCCTCTGCCTTCGTCGATCTGGCGCTCCACCGCCGCAAGGATTTGAGCAGTCTAGACGTGTCGGCTTTCGAGAAGGAAACGCTGCAGGCAATCGGCATGCCGCGCGAGATCATCATGCGCCACCGCACGCCGCATTTCACGCATGTGTTCTCAGGCGACGGTTATTCGTCGGGCTATTACAGCTATCTCTGGTCGGAGGTGCTGGATGCCGACGCCTTCACGGCGTTCGAGGAGACGGGTGACGCATTCAACAAGGACATGGCGGACAAGCTGAAGCACTTTATCTACTCCGCCGGCAACCTGCGCGATCCGGCCGAAGCCTATACGGCTTTCCGCGGACGCCTGCCAACTGCGGACGCGCTTCTCGCCAAGCGTGGACTGATGGCCGTGGTCGAAGATGCGTGAGACAAGCTGGCGGGTCTGAAACGGCCCGTCACGCCGTGCCGGGCGTGAGCTCCCTCGACCGCTTCAGCGCATAGAAGCGGATCTTGACAATCCGGGATGTTTCCTTGGGAGGCGTCTGAGGCTCGGGAACGGGACGCAGGACACTCTTCAGGAAAGCCGCTCCCTTCGGATCGATCTCCAGGGCTTTCGCATCGAGCACCGGCATGAGCGCCTTTCCCTTCTGGTTTGTCTTTGTTCGGAAACGCAACGCCTACGAAAAAGAACACTTAACCCTCGGGCGAAGTTCCTTATCCTCGGCGCGCGAACCGGAGTTCGCTGACCTGTCGGGAAACCTGTCCGGGCGCCACGATAGACTCCGGAAAATGGGCTTTATTGGGGCTGTCTGGGAAGCGTTGCGGTTCCAGGCAGAGTCCGCCATGGCGCTTATACTTGGCGCCTCCTAGGCCCTGAACCGGTATGTCGATCAGATGACCGTCATAGAACTGAACGCCAGGCTCGGTGGTCCAGAGTTCCATGGAAAGACCGTTCTGGCGTGACGCCAAGGTCGCGGCGTGGCGAAGCTCGCCATAGGGCCCGCGCAGCACATAGTTGATGTCGTAGAGGGTGTGCTGCGACCCATGGATCGGCCGTGACGTCGTAAAGTCGTAATCGGTGCCCGCGACTGCCGTGATTTCACCCGTGGGAATGAGATCCGTCCGGGTCGGCGTGATGAAGTCGCCTGCGATGGTCAACTCATGGGAAGAAATGTCGGGGCTGCCGTCGAGGTTGAAATAGCCGTGGGTGGTGAGATTGACCGGCGTCGGCCTGTCGCTCGTCGCTTCGAGCGCGATCCGAAGGCGCGACGATGGCAGGAGCGTGTAGGTACAGGTCGCAACGAGGCGGCCCGGATAACCCATGTCGCCGTCCTTGGACACAAGGCTCAGCGTCAGGCTGTCGGGCGTGTGATCGATGATGCTCCAGAGGCGCGAGCCGAAGCCTTTGCTGCCGCCATGAAGTTGGTTCTCGCCCTCATTGGCGTCGAGCCGGTAGGTCTCGCCGTTCAGGGTGAATTGTGCCTTCCCGATGCGGTTGCCATAGCGCCCGACGATGGCGCCGAAATAGGGGGAATGGGCGACATAATCCTCGATGGAATTGAGTCCCAGCACCACCCGCTGCGAGCCGCCGGCCACCGGCACGGTCAGGTCCCGCACCACGGCACCCCAGGTGAGGACCTGCATCGCCATGCCGTCAGGCCCCTTGAGCGAGACCTGCAGCACATCCTGTCCGTCGAGGGAGCCGAAACGCTCGATGGTCATGATTCCTACCCCTCGAAAATATGCGCCTGCAGGCCGCGGATGCCGCCGGTCTCAACCTTGAAGAGATGGCCCGCCATCACGTCGATATGCGGGTCGCGACCAATGGCGGCCGTGGTGATGTAGAGCGTGGTGAGATCGGGCCCGCCGAAGGCGCATTTCGTCACCTGGGCCGTCGGAACGGGGACGATACGCTCCGCCGAACCGTCCGGCGCAAAGCGCGTGATGCGCGAGGCGCCCCAATGGCAGACCCAGACGTAGCCCTCCGCATCCACTGCCATGCCGTCTGGATGAGCCCATCCCTCTCCGAAGCGCACGAACGGGCGCGGCTTGCCGATCTGGCTTCCTTGCGCGTCGAGAACATAGACCGTGCAGTCGACCGTATCGGTCGCGTAGAGCTTTTTCCCGTCCGGGCTGAAGGCCGGCCCGTTGGTGACGATGATGCCGGCATGGAACTGGGTCAATTCCTTGCCGTCCCAGCGCCAGAAGGCGCCGGAGCCTTCCTTCTCCTCATCGTCCATGGTGCCGAAATAGATCGCACCGTCCGGCCCCACATGGCCGTCGTTGATGCGGTTGTTCGGCTTGTCCTTGTCGGGCGACACAATAGGCTGCATCTCACCGGTCCTGAGATTGAAGCGGGCAAGGCCCGACTTGAAGCCCGCGACGACCACATCCTGGTCGGGCGTGAGCGCGACGAAGCCCACCCGTTCGGGCGCGTCGACGCGAAAATGCTCCTTCGTCTCCGGATGGTAGCGCCAGATGCCGGGATTCTTGATGTCGACCCAGAAGAGCGTGTTCGAGCGATGATCCCATACGAGACCCTCGCCCAGCACGCACGCACTCGCCACCGCCACGTGGGGCGTTTCCGGATGAACGGCTGGGTGTGTCATGTGTCTTCCCCTTGTGAGGCAGTTTGCGTGCTTCCTCGCTCTGGCGGTAACTCCCGCCGGGCGCGATGGGTCCCGTCAGGTCGATGCGCTGGCCGCGATTCGGCTCGCCAGGGTAACGAGGCTCATGTCAGATCCCGCCGGTCCCATGAGAGATAGCCCCAGCGGCGCGCCGGCACGGGAGGCGAGCGGAATCGAGACCTGCGGCAAGCCGGACAGGACCGACAGGCAGAGTAGATTCAGGGCGTTGTTGCGGTAATCGTTCAATGCTTCGTCGCTCTCGGAGAGCAGCGGCGCGATATCGGGCATGGTCGGCAGGATCAGCACCGCGTCGTTCCCGAGGAGGGCGCCGAACCGCTCGCGGAACGCGGCCCGGATCACCTTGGCCTCCGCCACCTGGGCGTCGGTCACCGCCTTCGAGAACTCGAACCGGTCAGCCACACCTGGGCCGAGGGGTGGGCTGTAACGCTCGATCATCGGCCCATCGACGATCCAGGCTTCCCGACTCTGGATATAGCGCATGGCCCAATAGAGTGCCGTGAAGCCCTCTACAGCCACGTCGACCTCCTCGGGCTCGCCGAGAGCGGCTTCCGCACGAAGCAGCGCCGGTGCCAGGGCCTCCCGGACGTCCTTGTGAAGAAGAGCGAAGGCATCCCGCGCCAGCAGAACCCGAGGGCTCGACGGCAGGGGCTGATGATCCTTCCCGAGCAACACCTCGCCGACCCGAACGAAGGTGGCGTCATCGCGGGTGAAGTATCCACAGGTATCGAGGGATGGTGCAAGATCGTGGCAGAGTTCCAGACTGATACGCCCATGAGTGGGTCGGATACCGAAGAGACCGCAATGGTTGGCCGGCGCCCGTACGGAACCGCCCGTATCGGTGCCGAGCGCGAAATCGCATAAGCCGTTCGAAACGGCGGCCGCCGAGCCGGAAGACGAGCCGCCTGGAATGCGATCCGGCGCGCCGCCGTTCACCGGAGTGCCGAAATGGGCGTTCTTGCCGCTCATGGAAAAGGCCAGCTCGTCCGTGATCGTCTTGCCGATGAGGCGGGCGCCTGCATCGAGAAGCCTCTGCACTGTCGGAGCCGTCCGGGTCTTGATGCCGGACGTGGCGAGCATATGAGGCGATCCTGCACTGGTTGGGTAACCTGCCACGTCGAACAGGTCCTTGGCCGCGAAAGTCAGGCCGGATAGCGGTCCGCTCGGAGCATGAGGGACTGGAACGGCCGGATAAGGCATGAAAGCATGGGCGGTATCGCGGTCGAGGAGCATGAGGCTTATCCGGTTCTAAGGAACGAAGGCGGCGAATGTGTCATTGCCTCCCAGGCGCAAGCAAGACAGGAATTCGCGAAGCTTGGCAGTTTAGGCTTTCTTCCGACCTGAAATGGCCCTAAATCCACGCAGGTTCTCGTTTGCAAGGAACACGCAATGGCGAAGGCATCGACCATCCGCTGGCTGGCCCTCGGAGTGGCGCTCGCGCTCGGTTCTCCGGCCGTCCAGGCTCAGCAATCCCCGATCAAGCTCGGCGAGCTGAATTCCTATGCCAGACAGGCTGCCTTCACCGTGCCCTATCGCAATGGTTGGCAGCTCGCGCTCGACGAGATCAATGCCAAGGGCGGAGTTCTCGGCCGCAAGCTCGAGATCGTCTCCCGCGAGGACGGCGCGACCACGGGTGATGCCACCCGCGTGGCGGACGAATTGGTGACCCGCGAAGGCGCAATTCTGCTCTTCGGCTCGTTCCTGTCGAATGTGGGCGTCGCCATGGCGGATTTCGCCAATCAGAAGAAGATCGTCTACATCGCTGCCGAGCCCCTGACCGATGCCATCACCATGGCGCAGGGCAACCGCTACACGTTCCGCATCCGGCCCAATAACACCATGCAGGTGGGCATGCTGGTCGATCAGGCCAAGGCCTCGGGTGCGAAGCGCTGGGCCATCGTTGCGCCCAATTACGAATACGGTCAGTCGGCCGCACAGGCGTTCAAGCGCCTCATCCAGGAGCGCGTGCCCGGCGCGCAGATCGTCGCCGAGCAATATCCGGCTCTCGGCAAGATCGAGGCCGGCGCCACCGTCTCGGCGCTCGAACAGGCGAAGCCCGACGGCATCTTCAACGTGCTCTTTGGCCCCGACCTCACGCAGTTCGTGCGCGAAGGCAATACCCGCGGCCTCTTCGAGGATACGACAGTTCTCTCGCTCCTCACCGGCGAGCCCGAATGGCTGCTGCCCCTGAAGGACGAGGTGCCCGAGGGTTGGATCGTGACCGGCTACCCTTGGGACGAGATTACCGAGCCGCAGCACAAGGCCTTCGTCGACGCCTATCGTGCCAAGTACAACGAGACACCGCGCCTCGGCTCGCTTCTCGGCTACATGGTCGTCTACATGATCCGCGACGCCATGGAACGTGCAGGCTCTACCGAGACCGAAGCCATCATCAAGGCGCTCGAGGATGCGAAGTTCGACACGGTCATCGGTCCGGTCACCATGCGCGGTATCGACAACCAGTCTTCCATGGGCGCCTGGGTTGGCAAGCTCGTGCGCAAGGGAGCAGCAGGCGGCATGGCGGATTGGAGCTACAAGGATGGAACCTCGTTCATGCCGACCGAAGCCGAAGTAAAGGCGGTGCGGAAGGATTAGCGGATTGCTGGCGATGGATCCCTCCTTCCTCGCCGTTCAGGCTCTCAGCGGTCTCTCCAGCGCTTCATCGCTTTTCATCACCGCCTGCGGACTGACCATCGTTTTCGGCGTCACGCGGATCGTGAATTTCGCGCACGGTTCGCTCTACATGATCGGCGCCTACACGGCCGCAACCCTGGTGCCGCGCCTTCTCGAGTTCTCGTTCGGACCCGCAACCTTCTGGGCCGGTATTCTGGCCTCGGCGCTCATCGTCGGCATCATCGGTGTCATCATCGAGGTTGTGCTCCTGCGGCGCATTTACGGCGCGCCGGAACTCTTCCAACTGCTCGCCACCTTCGGTGTCGTACTGGTGGTACAGGATCTCGTGGTGCAGGTCTTCGGACCGGAAGACATTCTCGGGCCACGCGCACCGGGATTGCGTGCACCGGTCGAAATTCTTGGACGGCGCTTTCCGTCCTACGAACTCGTACTGATCGCGGCCGGCCCTATCGTGCTGGGGCTCGTATGGCTCCTCCTGCGTAGGACACGTTTCGGCGTCTTGGTGCGCGCGGCGACGCAGGATCGCGACATGGTGGCGTCGCTCGGCGTCAATCAGGCGATGCTGTTCACAGGTACGCTGTTTCTCGGCGCATTCCTTGCAGGACTCGGCGGCGCACTGCAGATCCCGCGTGTCTCGGCGCATACCGGCATGGATCTCTCTATCATAGCGGAAGCCTTCGTCGTGACCGTCGTCGGTGGCATGGGCAGCGTGCCGGGCGCATTTCTCGCGGCGCTCATCATCGGGCAATTGCAGGCCTTCGGCATCCTGATCTTTCCCAAAAGCACCCTCGTCGTGGTGTTCCTGCTCATGGCCGTGGTGCTGGCGATCCGGCCTTACGGTCTCTTCGGACGCGCCGAAATCGTCGGCGGCACGCATGCGGTGGGCATTGGGAGCCACAAGCCTATTCCCGGCAGGACCTATATCCTGCTTGCCGTCATCGCGGTGCTCGCCTGTTTCCCGCTGGTCGCGGATGCTTACTTGCTCAAGGTCGCGACCGAGATCCTGATCTTCGCACTCTTCGCCTTCAGCCTGCAGCTTCTCATCGGCGTCGGCGGGCTCGTGAGTTTCGGCCATGCCGCCTTCTTCGGCCTCGGCGCCTATGGAGCAGCACTCGCCGTCAAATGGTTCGGCACATCGATGGAAGCGGCACTTCCTCTCGGGCTTGCGCTTGCAACTCTCGGCGCAGCGCTGATCGGCGCCTTCGTGGTGCGTCTGTCCGGCATCTATCTCGCCATGATGACGCTCGCCGCCGCGCAGATCATCTATGCGGTCGCCTTCCAGTGGGTCGACGTGACCGGCGGTGACAACGGCATCGTCGGCGTGTGGCCCTCACCCTGGGCCAGCGGACCGGTGCCCTATTACTTGCTGACCGCTGCGCTGACTTTGATCGCCGTTCTGCTGCTGAAACGGTTCATCGATGCGCCCTTCGGCTATGCCTTGCGCGCCGCCCGCGACTCGGAAGCCCGCGCGGAAGCCGTCGGCCTGAAGATCCGCCAGCATCGCTGGCTTGCCTTCATGATGTCCGGCGCTGCCGCCGGACTTGCAGGCGGCCTCTATGCGTTCTCCCGCGGCTCCGTCGACCCGAGCCTGCTCGGCATCTCGACCTCCGTCGATGCGCTCACCATGCTGCTCCTCGGCGGCATCCAAACCGTGATGGGTCCGCTCGTCGGCGCCGGAGTCCTGCACTTCTTGCGCGATCTCATCATGCCGCTCACCTCGCTTTGGCGCCTGGTGCTGGGCTTGAGCATCATCGCCATGGTGCTGATCTTTCCGCGTGGCCTTGTCGGCACTGTGCAATACTGGCGGGAGGAGCGCGCATGACGCTTCTTGCCGTGAACGGCCTGCACAAATCCTTCGGTGGCGTAGTGGCGGCCCGCGACGTGGAGTTCACCGTCGAGCGTGGCGAGATGCTCGCGATCATCGGCCCGAATGGTGCCGGCAAGTCCACTGTGTTCAACATGGTCGGTGGCCAGCTGCGTCCCGATCGCGGCCGGGTCCTGCTCGACGATCAGGACATCACCCATGCCTCGCCGCAGAAGCGCTTCCGCCGCGGTGTCGGACGCACCTTCCAGGTGGCGCAGACTTTTCTATCGATGAGTGCCGCCGAGAATGTCCAGATGGCGCTGATCAGTCGCCATCGCCAAAGCAATCGGCTCTGGTCTCCGGCGCGCGAACGTCACCGCGAGAAAGCGGTCGAGTTGCTCGCGCGGGTCGGCATGGCGGAGGCGGCCGATATTCCCTGCTCTGCACTGGCCTATGGCGATGTGAAGCGGGTGGAGCTTGCCATTGCGCTGGCCGGGGAGCCCAAGCTCCTCCTCATGGACGAGCCTACCGCCGGCATGGCCCCGCGCGAGCGGGCCGCACTGATGGATCTGACCGGGTCCATCGCGGCCTCACAGGGGATCGGCGTTCTCTTTACCGAGCACGACATGGATGTGGTCTTCGGCCATGCGGCCCGGGTGCTCGTGCTCCTGCGCGGCCAGATCATCGCTGCCGGAACCCCGGACGAGATCCGCCAGGATCCTCAGGTGCGGCGGGCCTATCTGGGCGACGAGCATGCCCTGGAGCGGCCGAAAGGAGTGAGCCCCGCATGAGACGCGATGTGCTGCTCGACGTCCGAAACCTCAACGCCTTCTACGGCCGGGCGCAGGTGCTGTTCGGCCTGTCGATCCATCTCTATGCGGGTGAGGTGGTGGCGCTCGTGGGCCGCAACGGGGCCGGAAAGACTACCACCCTGAAGGCCATCATGGGTCTGATTTCGGCCACCGCCACCCACGCCACCTTCAGGGGATATACCCTCGGCCGGCTTCCGACCTACAAGATTGCCCGCTTGGGGCTGGGTTATGTGCCCGAGGACCGGCGCATCTTCACCGATCTCACCGTCGAGGAAAATCTGGAAACGGGCCGCCGCCCGGCTGTCGCCGGCCGCTCGCCCTGGACCCTGGAACGACTCTTCGGGCTCTTTCCCAACCTCGCCGAGATGCGGGGCCGACGCGGCAACCAGATGTCCGGCGGCGAGCAGCAGATGCTCTCCATCGCCCGCACCCTCATGGGCAACCCGGACGCGATCCTGCTCGACGAGCCCTCGGAGGGCATCGCCCCGGTGATCGTCCAGATGATGGCCGAGGCGATCCGCGCCATGAAGGCCGAAGGCGTGGCCGTACTCCTGTCCGAGCAGAACTGGGCCTTCGCCGCCGGGATTAGCGACCGGGCCTATGTCGTCGAGCGCGGCGAGATCCGCTTCCAAGGCCCCATGGTCGAGCTGATGGCCGACGAGGCTTTGCGGGCGGAAACCCTCGGGATTTGAGGGCACCGAGACCTTTAACCCCAGGCTAAAGCGTTGACGGAACGGGCTGAAAGGACGATATGCAGCCATCCGGCGCCCCGTCCGCGCCATATCCCAGAACGCACGAAAGAGGAATTCCCGCTTCATGGGCGTCATCCATGTGACCGACCGGGCCGGCCAGCGCCATACTCTCGAGGCCATCGAGGGCTGGAGGGTGATGGAGATCATCCGCGACTGGGGCCTGCCGATCGAGGGCCTGTGCGGCGGCGCCTGCGAATGTGCGACCTGCCACGTCTTCGTCGCCGAGGAGTGGCTTGACAGGCTCTATCCTCCCACCGACGAGGAGGAAGACCAGCTCGACACCGTGGTGACGAAGCCGAATTCCCGCCTGTCCTGCCAGATCCTCTGGACCCCCGAACTCGACGGCCTGGAGGTCACCCTGGCTCCCACCGGGGCCTGACCGTCAGCCTGTCACATTGCTAAAGCTGAAGAGACCGTGCTTTCGAAAGGGTCTCTCGAAGGAGCCTGTTCATGACCGACCATATCGAAACGGACGTCGTCATCATCGGTGCCGGGCCCGTGGGCCTGTTCGCCGTATTCGAACTGGGCCTCCTCGACATCAAATGCCATCTCATCGACATCCTGCCGAAAGTGGGCGGCCAATGCGCCGAGCTCTATCCTGAGAAGCCGATCTACGACATTCCGGGCTTCCCAATGGTGACGGGCCAAGGCCTCGTCGACAACCTGATGGCGCAGATCGAGCCGTTTCACCCGACCTTCCACCTCAACGAGATGGTGGAGAGCCTGGAATCCATCGGTACGCCCGAGGCGCCGCTGTTCCGGGTCAAGACCTCCGAGAACGGCACCACCTTCACCTGCAAGGCGGTGATCATCGCGGCCGGCGGCGGATCGTTCCTGCCCAAGAAGCCGCCGATCGACAACATCGAGGCCTATGAGGGCACGGGTGTGTACTATGCCGTGCGCAAGATGGAGATGTTCCGCAACAAGAATGTCCTCATCGTCGGCGGCGGCGATTCCGCCCTCGACTGGACGGTGAACCTGCAGCCCATCGCCAAGCGCCTGACCCTGCTCCACCGCCGCGACGCTTTCCGCGCCGCACCCCACACGGTGGAGAAGATGCGTTCTCTCGTGGCCTCCGGCGAGATGGATCTGCACCTCGGCCAGGTGAGCTCCCTCAAGGGTGAGTCTCCCGTTCTCGAGGGTGCCGTGATCCGCAAGGACGATGGCTCGGAGTTCACCGTCGATTGCGACGTGATGCTGCCGTTCTTCGGCCTTACCATGAAGCTCGGCCCGATCGCCGATTGGGGCCTGAACCTGCACGAGAACCTGATCCCGGTCGATACGGAGAAGTTCGAGACGAACGTCCCCGGCATCTTCGCCATCGGCGACATCAATACCTATCCGGGCAAGCTGAAGCTCATCCTCTCCGGTTTCCACGAGGGCGCGCTGGCGGCTCAGAAGGTGCACCGCTACGTGTACCCTGAGAAGAAGCTCCTGTTCCAATACACGACGTCGTCGACGAGCCTGCAAAAGAAGCTCGGCGTGGCGGCCTAAGGGCTGAAAAGGGTTTGGGAACTGGCCCGTCTTCCTCTTGCGAAGCAGGCCGGTTCCTGAAACTCTCGCGGCCATGACAAACGCGACAGATCTCACCCTCGGCCGCCGCGTGATGGCGATGATCGAGGAACTCGCCAAGCACACGGACGAACCCGGCCGCATCACTCGCCTCTATCTTTCCGACGCGCACCGCAGGGCCGCGGACGCCACGCTCCGGCTGATGCAGGATGCGGGCCTGAACGCGCATATCGATGCGCTCGGCTCTGTGATCGGCCGCGTTGAGGGCGCCAATCCCGAGGCTCCCGCTCTCCTCATCGGATCCCATATCGATTCCGTCGTCGATGCCGGACGTTATGACGGCAATCTCGGCGTGGTGCTCGGCATCGCCGTGGTCGAAGCGCTGAAGCAGCAGGGCATCGTGCCGTCCTGTCCCATCGAGATCGTGGCCTTCGGGGACGAGGAGAATGTCCGCTTCCCCACGAACCTCTCCACGTCGCAGGCCCTGGCCGGCCGCTTCAACCCGGCCTGGCTCGACGGCAAGGATCAGGACGGGATCACCTTCCGTGATGCGCTGGTCCGCTTCGGCGGCGACCCGGAGGGCGCAGCGGCCCTCGCCCGCGATCCGGCGCGCTATCGCGGCTATCTCGAGGTGCATATCGAGCAAGGTCCGCTCCTGGAAGCGAAGGATCTGCCCGTCGGCATCGTCTCGGCCATCAACGGCATAACTCGGGCCCGTGCCAGCGTCATCGGCGAAGCGGGCCATGCGGGCACCGTGCCGATGACCATGCGTCGCGATGCGCTCGCGGCCGTCGCCGAGATGATCGGCATCGTGGAGCGTGCAGGCTCGACGCGCACCGACACGGTGGCGACGGTGGGCGTCGCTCAGGTGCAGCCCGGCGCGATCAACGTCATTCCAGCGCGCGTCGATTTCACTCTCGATGCCCGCTCGCCGGACGATGCTGTGCGTCTCGCCATGGTCGAGGACATCGTGACCGAGTGCCACGTTGCCGCTCAGAAGCGCGGCGTCGAATTCACCATCGAGCCGTTCATGGAATCGCCCGCCACGCCGATGGACAAAGAGCTGATCGGGCAGCTTGAGAATGCCGTGAAGAGCCTCGGCATCCAGCTGCTGCATCTTTCTTCCGGTGCAGGCCACGATGCGGTCGCGATGGCCAATCTCTGTCCCTCCGCTATGCTCTTCGTGCGCTGCAAGGGCGGCATCAGCCACAACCCGGCGGAGTCGATCACGACCGAGGATGCTGATGTGGCAGCGCGTGTGCTGATCGAGGCGGTCAAGCGGATCGCCGCTTGAGGTTCGCCTGATGATACATGCGCCGACAATCGCGTTCGTCGACGACGGGCAAACGCTCCACGAGGTGGTTCTCAACGGCGTCCGGAGTTTCAACAGAACCCTCTTCGCCAACCATCCGCCAGGTCAGGATGTCACCATCGCCATTCGCGATCCCGACAGCAGCGAGCCTGTCGGAGGGCTCTGCGGCCGCATGAATGGCGGCTGGCTTGCCATCGAGCTCCTCTTCGTGCCCGAGGCCTTTCGCGGGATGGGCCTTGCCACGCAGCTCATCGCGATGGCCGAGGAGGAAGCGCGCAACAGAGGCTGCCACTCGGCCTGGATCGATACGCTCAATCCCAAAGCGCTCAAACTTTACCAGCGCTTAGGATATGAGATCTTCGGCGAGCTCAAGGATTATCCTGTCGGCGGCAGCCGCTTCTTCCTGCAGAAGAAGCTCGGGCCGTTGCCTGAGACGGATTAGCCGCGCCACTCATCCGCCAGCACGGCCCACCGTTCGTGATCGCGCCATTCGCCGTTGATCTTGAGATAACGCGGAGAGTAGCCTTCCTGACGAAAGCCGAGACGCTTGACGAGAGCACGGGAAGGCCGGTTGCCCGGCTGAATATTGGCTTCGAGCCGATGCAGACCGAGTTCGCCGAAGGCATGTGAGACCACGAGGCTCACGGCCTCGCTCATCAACCCGCGCCCGTTCATGCCGGCCATGCCGTAATAGCCCATATAGGCGCTCTGGAAAAAGCCTCGCACGATCTCGCTCAGGTTCACGATTCCGACGATCCTGCCGCTCTCCCGCTCACGGGCAATGAAGCCGATGGAGCGGTCCCCGTCGCAGCGGGTGAGATAACCGAGGAAGCTCGCTTGATCGCGGCAGGGCGACACCCAGGGCTCATGCAGGTCGATGCTCGCGAGGTTGGCGGCAACCAACTCGGCAGCATCCGAAGCCTGAACGGGGCGAATGACAACGCGTGACAACATGGGATTCATTCCGGCTTCAGGAACCATGGCATAGACACATCGTTGTCGTCAGCCCCTTCTCAAAACATAAGGAATGCTCCATGCGAGCCATCATCCTCCCCGCCTTCGTCCTTGCTCTCGGCGCCGGTTTCCTTGCGGCACCGCAGGAAGCTCAAGCCCGCTTCGGCGCCGAGCAGCTGCAAGCGCCCACACTCGTCGACAACGTGCAATGCGTCACCCGCCGGATCCGCACCGTGGATCGGTTCGGACGTGTTTACTACCGCACGGTTCGCAATTGCGGCGCGCGGCCGGGATGGGTTGGTCCGAATCGCTGCCGCTGGGTCCGCGAACGTGTGGTGCGTCCCAACGGGCGCATCGTGTACCGCGAGGTCCGGCGCTGCCGCTGATCGAACTCCATATTAAGAACTCAGGGCCCGGAAACACCGGGCCCTTTTTGTTTCACTCCAGTTCGCCGATGGCGCCCTCGACCGCTTCGACCACGGTGCCGGAGCGCACAAGGTCGAGCGCCTGGCGCATCTCGGTGGCGTACCAGCGGTCGCCTTCGAGCGCCGGCGGAATGACCGCGCGGATCGCTTCCATCGCCGCGCGCGATCCCTTGCCCAGCGGATAATCCTTTGCGAGCGGCTCGACGAGGGTCAGCGCCTGCGCGGCCATCAGCAATTCGCCGGCTACGATCTGTTCCACGTTCTCGACGATGGTGCGGGCCTTGCGTCCGCACCAGGTCGAGTTGGAAACATGATCCTCGGCGTTGGACTTGCCCGGAATGGAATCAACCGAGCCCGGCGTCGCCAACCCGCGGTTTTCCATCACCAACGCCGACATCGAGCACTGCACCGTGGCAAAGCCCGTGTTGAGCCCGCGCTTGCCCGCAAGGAGGTTGCGCGGCAATCCGTAGGACATGGTGGGATCGATGAGGCGCGCGAGGCGCCGCTCGGAAATCGCCCCGAGATCGGCCATGGCGATGGCGAGCAGGTCCATGGCCTGCGCCACATATTGCCCATGGAAATGACCGCCGGAGATCGACACGTAGCCGCCCTGCCCATCGTCGAAGATCAGCGGGTTGTCGGTGGCGGAGTTCATCTCCGTGCCGATGATGCGCTCCACATATTCCACCGCTTCGACAGCCGGCCCGTGAACCTGCGGCGTGCAGCGCAGGGAATAGACGTCCTGCACGCGAGGGCTGGCAGGCGTTCCAGGCTGGCGCGGCTCGTCGGGAAAGACGATGTCGCGCGCGGCTTGCGAGCAGCGCTTCGTGCCGTCCAGGATCCGAAGCAGGTTGCGCGCCACGCGGGCTTGGCCCGGATGCGGACGCGCCTTGTGCACGCGCGGATCGAAGGCCGCGAGCTCGCCGCGCATGGCCTCCAACGACAGGCTCATGGCGATGTCGGCCTGCTTGAGCAGACGCCGTGCATCGTTCGTGGCGAGCGCGCCGAGCGCGAGCGACGTGGTCGAGCCGTTGATGAGGGCCGAGGCGTCCTTCGCACCAAGATCGAAATCAGGATCGAAGCCGGCCGCCTTTATCGCCTCGCGCGCCGGCATCCGGCGGCCGCGATAGATCATCTCGGCTTCCTCGAAACCGCAGACCGCACCCGCCATATGCGCGAGCGGCGCAAGATCGCCCGAGGCGCCGACGGAGCCCTTTTGCGGGATGACCGGATGCAGTCCGGCATTGAGGAAGGCGATGAGGCGCTCGACCAGTTCGACGCGCGGACCGGAATAGTTCGACGCGAAGGCGTTGGCGCGCAGCAGCATCATGGCGCGCGTCACGTCCTCGGCGAAGGGCTCGCCGACGCCCGTGGCGTGGGCATAGACCGTCTTGCGCTGATAGGCCGCCATGTCGGCAATCAGCACGCGCTGGTCCTTGAACAGCCCAACGCCAGTGTTGAAGGCATACATCAGCGGGGCGTCGTCATGCATCCAGGTGCGGTCGATATAATCACGCGTCGCGGCAATGCGCTCGCGCGCTTCGGGCGCCAGGGCGGCTTGGACAAATGCTCCCCGAGCGTCGGGGCGCGCCACGCGCACCACGTCCTGAATGCCGAGAGTGGCACCGTCGAGCTTGACCGTCATCGCTGTTCCTCACGTTGAAGAAAAAGGGATACCGGGGCTTCGGACGCGGTGCAACCATCGCGGCAAGATGACGTATCTCTCCCCGTCATCCCCGGGGCTTGCCCCGGGGATCCATGTCTTGGCCCCGCTGTGGGTCTGAAGACGTGGATGGCCGGATCACGTCCGGCCATGACGGCGCGGGTGTCAAAGAGCCAGCACCGTGTGGCCCGCAGCTTGCGCTGCGAGCCTGAATGGTGATCGAGGGTGGCGCGACAGGCAGCCCGGCTCGATATGCGCTGGTGTGGGATGGAAGAGCCGAACTGCCTCTTCGCGCACGGCTTCTTGAGGCGGACAGGAGAGGCCAGCTCAGTCAACCGCCGCAGGCGGTGACCGCTTGCTCAGCGGCGGCCTGCGACCGATCCCGACGACCGACCCACATCCTGGGCCTCCCGTCACCCGCACCTGCGTTCAGTGCGTGCACGGGACCGTGCCTGCTCCCACACTGCGACGCCTCGCGAGCGCGCCCCTCTCAGGAGCAGATCTAAGGCAATGATATAGCCAAGATTGGGAATGATGTCAAGAACAAAAGAAGAACAAAAGCTTCATCCCGGGCATGCGCCTCCGCGCGTCATGGCCGGCCTCGTGCCGGCCATCCACGTCTTTGCCGCGTTGTGGCTCCAAAGACGGGGATCCCCGGGACTGATCCCCGGATCAAGTCCGGGGACGGGGATGACGGCAGAGGATGTCATGATGGACAGAGCATAACGAAAAAGGCCCCGGGAATGCCCGGGGCCCTGAATGCTTCCTGCCGAAACGGCTGCAGCCGACTGATCAGGCCTTGCCGAGGCGCTTCGTGGTCTGGGGGTCGAAGAGGTGGACGTTGGCAGGATCGACCGAGAGGGTCAGCTTGCGGGTATCCGCCGGGATCTGGCCGGTGGAGGCCTGCACGACGAATTCAGAGCCGGCGACCTTGCCGTGGAAGAGCTGGGTGGCGCCGAGCTCTTCGACAAAGTCCACGTCCATGGTGAGCGCGCTGGCGCCGCCGCCGCCTGCCTGCACGTCCTCAGGCCGCAGGCCCACCTCGACGGCAGATCCAGGAGTGAGGCCGTCACGCATGTCGGTGACATTGATCACCTGACCGCCGACCGACACGCGGCCGGGGCCTTCCACCTTGCCGGGCAGGATGTTCATGGGCGGCGAGCCGATGAAGGTGGCCACGAACCGCGTCTCAGGACGGCGGTAGACTTCGGACGGGCTGCCGACCTGCTCGATCTGGCCGCCCGACATCACCACGAGCTTGTCGGAAAGCGTCATCGCCTCGACCTGATCGTGGGTCACGTAGATCGACGTCACGCCCAGCGCCCGTTGCAGGCGCTTGATCTCGACGCGCATCTGGACGCGCAGCTTGGCATCGAGGTTCGAGAGCGGCTCGTCGAAGAGAAAGACCTGAGGCTTGCGCACGATGGCGCGACCCATGGCGACGCGCTGGCGCTGGCCGCCGGAGAGCTGGCGCGGCTTGCGGGCGAGGAAGGATTCGATGGCGAGGATGCGGGCTGCTTCCTTCACGCGCTTCTCGATCTCGTCCTTCGGCGTGCCGCGGTTCTTCAGGCCGTAGGCCATGTTGTCGTAGACGCTCATATGCGGATAGAGCGCGTAGTTCTGGAACACCATCGCGATGTCGCGATCGGCCGGCTCGACCTGATTCACGACGCGATCGCCGATCTTCACCTCGCCGGCGGAAATCGTCTCGAGCCCCGCGATCATGCGCAGCAGCGTGGACTTGCCGCAGCCGGACGGGCCGACCAGCACGCAGAAGGAGCCATCCTCGATGCCGAGGGAAACGCCCTTCACGGCCTCCACATTGCCCGTATAGATCTTTCTGACGGTATCGAGTGTTACCCCTGCCATCGTTTCGTTCCTTTTAACCGCTGCCCGCGCTGCAATCGGCACCGGGCGAAAATTTCAATGATGAGAGAAAGACCCTTCCGCCAGAGCGGAAGGGTCTTGCGCGATTATCCGCGTCACTTCTCCGTTTCGACGAGGCCCTTCACGAAGAGCCTCTGCATGAAGATCACCACGAGCACCGGCGGCAGCATGGCGAGCACGGCCGTGGTCATCGCGATCTGCCACTCGGTGAGCGCGTCCGTCGTCGTGATCATCTTCTTGATGCCGATGACGATGGTCTGCATCGAGCTCTTGGTCGTGATCAGCAGCGGCCAGAGATACTGGTTCCAGCCGTAGATGAACTGGATCACGAAAAGCGCCGCGATGGTCGTCATCGAGAGCGGCAGGAGCGTATCCTTGAAGAACCGGAAGGCGCCCGCACCGTCGATCTTGGAAGCCTCCAGCAGCTCGTCCGGGATCGTCATGAAGAACTGACGGAAGAGCAACGTGCCGGTGGCCGACGCGATGAGCGGCAGGATGAGGCCCGTATAGGTGTCGAGCATCCCGATATCGGCGACGATCTTGTAGGTCGGGTAGATACGCACTTCGACCGGCAGCATCAGCGTGATGAAGATGACCCAGAATGCCGTCTTGCGGAACGGGAACTTGAAGTACACCACCGCATAGGCGGACAGGATCGAGATCAGGATTTTCCCGATGGCGATGCCCAATGCCATGATCATGGAGTTGAACATCATGGCACCGACGGGTTCGCGCGCATGCACGCCGCCGTAGAACAGCGCGCGCGAATAGTTCTCGCCCGCCTGATCGCCCGGTGTGAGCGGCATGTTGCCGTTGATGATCGTGGCGGCGTCGAAGGTCGATGCCATGATCGCCAGATAGACCGGGAAGACCACGATGACGATGCCCACGGCCAGCGTCAGGTAGGCCATGAAATCGCGGAAAGGACGATTCTCAACCATTAGTACTGCACCTTGCGTTCGACATAACGGAACTGGATGGCGGTGAGCGCGATCACGATGATCATCAGGATCACCGATTGCGCCGCAGAGCCGCCGAGATCGCCGCCGAGGCGGCCGTCCGCATAAACCTTGTAGACGAGTGTCGTCGTCGTTCCGGCAGGGCCGCCGCCCGTCACCGCATCGATGATGCCGAAGGTATCGAAGAACACGTAGACGATGTTGACCACGAGAAGGAAGAACGTCGTCGGCGACAGGAGCGGGAAGATCACGGTCCAGAAGCGCCGTAAGGGGCCCGCGCCGTCGATGGCGGCAGCCTCGATCACGCTCTTCGGGATGGCCTGGAGTCCGGCGAGGAAGAACAGGAAGTTGTAGCTGATCTGCTTCCAGGTGGCGGAAAGTACGAGCAGCGTCATGGCGTGATTGCCGTTCAGCATCGGGTTCCAGTCGATGCCGACCGCCTTGATCGGCTTCGACAATGTGCCGAGCGTCGGATGGAACATGAAGATCCACAGCACGCCCGCGATGGCGGGAGCCACCGCATAGGGCCAGATCAGCAGAGTCTTATAGGCCTGTCCACCGCGCAGGCTCTTGTCGGCCTGGGTCGCCAGCAGGAGCGCGCAGGCGAGCGAGAAGAAGGCAACGAGGGACGAGAAGATTACCGTCGTGACCATGGCCCGGTAATATTCGGGCTGCTCGAACAGCGCGATGTAGTTTTCGAATCCGACGAATTCCGAGGAGAGCCCGAAGGCGTCTTCGCGCAGGAAGGATTGCCAGATGGCCTGGGAGGCCGGCCAGTAGAAGAAGACGACGGTGATCGCCATCTGCGGAATGATCAGCAGGAGCGGCAGCGTCCAACCTGAAAAGTGAGCTCGTTTTTCCATCGCGTTTACGGCTGTCCGAATGATGGTGGCAGATACGGCAGCAACCGGTCTGCGAAGGTTGTCTTATAAGATCATCCCGGACCGCTTCTTAAAAGCCGCCCGGGATGACAGGTCGCACAGATCGTTTCAGTTTAGCGGACGGTGCGCTCGAACTGGCGCAGGATCTGGTTCGAGCGGGTCACAGCGGAATCGAGCGCGTCCTTGGCCGGCTTCTGACCGGCGAGAGCAGCCTCGATCTCTTCCGACACCACATCACGGATCTGGACCATGTTGCCGAAGCGCAGACCGCGGGAATTCTCGGTCGGCTCCTTGTTGGTCAGCTCCAGCAGCGGAGTCTGCAGGACGGGGTTCTTCTCATAGAAGCCCGAAGCCTTGGTCTTCTCGTAGGCTGCCTTGGTGATCGGGAGATAGCCCGATTCCTGGTGCAGCTTGGCCTGACGGTCGGTGTCCGACAGGAAGGCGAAGAATTTGGCCACGCCCTTGTACTCTTCAGCCTTCTTGCCGCCCATGACCCACAGCGAAGCGCCGCCGATGATGGAGTTCTGCGGAGCGCCCTGGATATCCGGGTAGTACGGCATCGGAACCGAAGTGAAGTCGAACTTCGCATTGGCCTTCACGTTGCCGTAGAAGCCCGACGAGGTCAGGAAGATCGCGCATTCGCCGGAGGTGAAGCGGCCCTCGGAGCGGCTGTCGCGGCCGGAATAGTCGTAAGTCTTGTCCTTCTGCAGGTCGACGAGGTTCTGCAGGTGCTTCACATGCGCCGGAGAGTTGAACTTCATCTCCGTGTCGAAGCCGTCGAGACCGTTGGCCTTAGTGGCCATCGGAAGGTTATGCCAAGCGGAGAACTGCTCGATATTGGCCCACGGAGCCCAGGCGTTCGAGAAGCCGCAGGTGTCATGGCCGGCAGCCTTGAGCTTCTTGCCTGCTTCGAACACCTGAGGCCAGGTCTTCGGAATCTCGTTGACGCCGGCCTTCTTCAGCTCGTCCTTGTTGATCCACATGACCATCGAGGAGGAGTTGAACGGGAAGGAGAGCATCTCGCCCTTCGCCGTGGAGTAGTAGCCGGTGATCGCGGGCAGGTAAGCCTTGGGATCGAACTTCTCGCCGGCCTCGGCCATCATTTGGTAGACAGGCTTGATCGCGCCGCGGGCGCCCATCATGGTCGCCGTGCCGACTTCGAACACCTGCAGGATGTGGGGGGCGTTGCCCGCGCGGAACGCGGCGATGCCGGCGTTCAGCGTATCGGCATACTGGCCCTTGTAGCTGACGACGACCTTGTAGTCCTTCTGGGAATTATTGAACTCTTCCGCCAGCTTGTTGACGACCTCGTTGTTGGCGCCGGTCATGGCGTGCCACCACTGGATCTCGGTCTGGGCGAAGGCGGAGGTGCTCGTCGCCAGGCCGAGGGCCAGAGCGCCGAGGATGGACTTCTTCATCATAGTGATCTCTCCCATGTCATCCCGTTGGGGACGTTCTTGTCGTTCATCACCCCTGCATTAAGGCCGGATGACGTTTCTATGACGAAAACATGACAATCATAGCCGGCTCCAAAATGGAAGCCCTTTCATCCAAAAGGCTTAATGGCACCCGGGGAGAATTAACCTGGGCGCCCCTTCGTTGAGAGGGTGTCCGAGCGGAAGAAACGCCGGGATGTCCACAGAAGCGGCGACGATACACGGGAAATCCGGCTTTCGCCCGGCCTTGGGCGTGCCTTGAAACAGCGAATCGCCCGCGCGAGGCGCGGGCGATGTTTGGTGCGTGAGGCCGATGCGGCGTCCCCGAACCGGGACCGCCTGCGTTAGATCACGTTGCGCTCAAGCAGGGGACGATTGGCGAGGACGCGCTCATAGCCGAGTTCGGACAGATCGAGCGTGCGGTAGCCGCCATGGACGATCAACTCGGCCAGGCCGCGGCCGATGGCTGGCGCCTGCTGCAGCCCGTGGCCGGAGAAGCCGTTGCAGAGATAGAAGTTCTTGAACCCGCCCGCCTGTCCGACGATGGCGTTATGGTCGAGCAGGCACATGTCATAGGGCCCGGACCAAGCACGGCCGGGCTTGATCGCCTCGAAAGCCGGGACGCGATGGGCGAGCGCGGGCCAGATGAATTCCTCGAAGAAGGAATGATCGATCTCCTGGCTTGCCGGATCCTCGTCGAACCAGTCGGGATCGAGATCGGCTTCCGGCGAGGCGCCGCAGATGAAATGCCCCTCCCCTTCAGGCCGCACATAGGCGCCCGAGGTATCGATGAGCAGCGGGCAGTTCTCGACTGGTCCCTTGCACGAAAACGTGAAGACGTAGCGGCGCTTGGCCTGGACGGGAATGTCGAGCCCGGCCATGGCGGCAATCGCCCGCCCGCCGGAGCCGGCGCAGTTGATGAGCGTGCCGCAGGCGATCCGCGTGCCATCCTTCAGACGCACCGCGACGATGGTGCCGCCGTCACGCTCGATCTCGGCCACTTCGCCTTTCACGTATTGCGCGCCGAGCGAACGCGCCTTCTTGCGGAAGGCCTGGAGCAGGCCCCAGCCGTCGAACCAGCCCTCGCCCGAGCGGCCCCAGGTGCCGGCGGCGAGATCCTCCACATTGAGCCAGGGGAAGCGCTCCTTCAGCGCCGCGGGCTCCATATAAAGAATGTCGGCGCCCTCGGCGGCCTGGAGCGCGTGGTTCTCTGCCAGGATCGGCGCACCGGCCTCCGAGGCACAATAGAGATAGCCGCCCTCCCTCAGCCCGATCTCCGGCCGCTCGCCATCGACGGCGAGACGATCGCCGATGCTGCGCAGGAACTCGATGCCATAAAGCGAGATGCGGATGTTCACCGCGCTCGAATATTGCTGCCGGATCGAAGCCGCCGATAGGGCCGAGGCGGAGAGCTGATAGGTCGGATCCTTCTCGATGACGACGACGCGTCCCTTGAAGCCGGAATCGGCGAGCAGGTGATAGGCTGTGGAGGAACCCATGACGGCGCCGCCCACGATCACGACATCGGCTGAGGAGGAAGCTGCAGAGGTCATCGTTCGAATTTCGTTGAGAGGATGATGGAGGATTGCGTGCGCTCCACGCCTTCGAGCGCACCGATCTTGTCGATGGCGGCATCGAGGGAGGGAACATCCTCAGCCTCTACCACCGCCAGAAGATCGAAGACACCCGCGACCGAATGAAGCGCGCGCATTTCTGGCATGCGCTGCAGCGCGGAGACAACGCCGCCCGACGCCTTGGGTGCGACGACGATGGTCACATGCGCCCGCACCATGCGACTCGTGACCTCCTCGGCGAGACGCAAGGTATAGCCGGCAATCACGCCCCGGCGTTCCAGGCTCTCGACCCGCGCCTGGACTGTGGTGCGGGAGAGTTTTAAGCGCCGCGCGGCCTCCGCATGGCCGATGCGGGCATTCTCCCGCAGGAGCCCAATCAGGGCACGATCCGTGGCATCCAACATCACTATGACCAGTTATTTCGGCAATCTGCCGAAAACTACTCGGCTTTTCGTCAAGCTGTCTATGGCGTCTTGCAGGGCTTTGCCCTTTTCTTAGAGGATCACAGGGAGATTTTTATGCATTCGATCCTCGTCATCGGCGCCGGCAAGATCGGTTCCACCATTGTCGACATGCTTCACGAGACCGGCGATTACGCCGTCACCGTCGCGGATTCCTCCGCCGAGGCGCTCGAAGCGGTCGCCAAGGATGGCGTCAGGACGATCCAGCTCGACTTCAGTGACGCGGTCGCCCTGCAGAATGCTCTCAAGGGCCATTATGCCGTGCTCAGCGCCGCGCCCTATCATCTGACCGGCCATGTGGCGAAGGCCGCGCGCCTGACGGACGTCAACTATTTCGACCTGACCGAGGATGTGGCCACCACCCGCATGGTGAAGGAACTGTCCGAGGGCGCCACCGCCGCCTTCATCCCGCAATGCGGCCTCGCGCCGGGATTCATCTCCATTGTCGCCCATGACATCGCGAGCCGCTTCGACAAGCTCGATACGGTGCGTCTGCGCGTCGGCGCCCTGCCGCAATATCCGTCGAACGCCCTGTCCTACAACCTCACCTGGAGCACGGACGGCGTCATCAACGAATATATCGAGCGCTGCGAGGCCGTGGTCGACGGTACCCTGCGCGAGGTTCCGGCCATGGAAGAGCTGGAGGAATTCTCCCTCGACGGCACGCGCTACGAGGCCTTCAACACCTCCGGCGGCCTTGGCACCCTGTGCGAAACGCTGGAAGGCAAGGTGCGCAATCTGAACTACAAGACCATCCGCTATCCCGGCCATTGCGCCCTGATGCGTGTGCTTCTCAACGATCTGCAGCTGCGCAACCGCCGCGAGGTTCTCAAGGACATCCTGGAGAACGCCGTTCCGGCTACCATGCAGGACATGGTCATCGTCTTTGTCACCGTGACCGGCGAGCGCGGCGGCCGCTACGTACAGGAAACCTATGCCCGCAGCGTCTACGGCCAGAATGTCGCCGGCGTTCAGCGCACCGCGATTCAGGTCACCACCGCCGCCGGCATCTGCGCCATGCTCGACCTGCTGGTTGCGGGCAAGCTGCCGAAACAGGGTTTCGTGCGCCAGGAGGAGATCGGCCTCGACACCTTCCTCGCCAACCGCTTCGGCCGCGTCTATGCCGGCGAGCGCCTGGACGAGGGCCACGAACCGGCCGTGAAGAACATCCGCCTCGACGCGGTGGCATGACAGGCGCATTGTGCGGAAAAGTGGCCCCGGTTTTCCGCACCGAACAATGCGCCCACCAAAAAATGAGCATCGGGTAAATCCCAAAAGTGGCGCCCACTTTTGGGCCCGATGCTCGGGGACTAATGCCCCCGCTTCCGATCAAGCGGGGGCATTCCAGGTTCTTGACGAATTGGCATGACCCTATTCGGGAAAAGCAGTTCCCAGGCTTCCCGGTCATGCATTAAGACGGTGGCATGAAAGCCGCCGTCGTTTCGTTTCAACGGCAAACGAGGGTGGCGGGGTTCTATGAGCCTCGAGCCCGCATCCAGGGAGAACTACCATGACCGCGAGCCTGAAACCCGTATCCTCCGCGCCCGCTTCCGTTGCGGATGAGGCCCGTGCCATTCTCGCGCGCCTCGGCGTGCCGGAGAGCGCCTTCGCCTCGGGTGGCCGCCCGGCCCGCTCGCCGATCACCGGCGAAGTGATCGCCCATGTGCGCGAGACCACGCCGGACGAGGCCAAGGCTGCCATCGGCCGGGCCGATGCCGCCTTCAAGGCCTGGCGCAAGATCCCGGCGCCGAAGCGCGGCGAGTTCGTCCGTTTGCTCGGCGAAGAGCTGCGCGCTACCAAGGACGATCTCGGCCGTCTCGTCACGCTGGAAGCCGGCAAGATCGTCTCGGAAGGCCTCGGCGAGGTGCAGGAGATGATCGATATCTGCGATTTCGCCGTCGGTCTGTCCCGTCAGCTTTACGGCCTGACCATCGCCACCGAGCGCGCCGATCACCGCATGATGGAAACCTGGCATCCGCTCGGCGTCTGCGGCGTGATCTCGGCCTTCAACTTTCCGGTGGCCGTGTGGTCCTGGAATGCGGCGCTCGCCCTCGTGTGCGGTGATTCCGTGGTGTGGAAGCCCTCCGAGAAGACCCTGCTGACCGCGCTTGCCACGCATGCCATCGTCGAGCGTGCCGCCAAGCGCTTCGGCGGCGTGCCGGAAGGCCTCTGCGAGGTGCTGCTTGGCGGCCGCGAGGTCGGCGAGATTCTCGTCGAGGATCACCGCGTGCCGGTTCTCTCCGCCACCGGCTCCACCGCGATGGGCCGTCAGGTCGGGCCGAAGCTGGCCGAGCGCTTTGCTCGCGCGATCCTGGAGCTCGGTGGCAACAACGCCGCCATCGTGGCGCCCTCGGCCGATCTCGATCTCGCGCTTCGCGGCATCGCCTTCGCGGCCATGGGCACGGCCGGTCAGCGCTGCACGACTTTGCGCCGTCTCTTCGTGCATGAGAGTGTCTACGATCAGCTCGTGCCGCGCCTGAGACAAGTCTATGGCAGCGTGAAGATCGGCGATCCGCGTAGCGAGGGCACGCTCGTCGGCCCGCTGATCGACAAGGCAGCCTTCGACGGCATGGAGCGCGCTCTCGATGAGGCCCGCGCGGCCGGCGGCAAGGTGCATGGCGGCGGACGCTACACGGATGTTGCGAACGAGGGAATTTACGTGCGCCCGGCGCTCGTCGAGATGCCGAGCCAGACCGGCCCGGTGACCCGCGAGACCTTCGCGCCGATCCTCTACGTGATGCGCTATTCGGATTTCGACGAGGTAATCGCGCTGCACAATGCCGTCGGCGCCGGTCTCTCCTCCTCGATCTTCACGCTCAACCTGCGCGAGGCGGAAGCCTTCGTGTCGGCGGCGGGTTCGGACTGCGGCATCGCCAACGTCAATATCGGCCCCTCGGGCGCCGAGATCGGCGGAGCCTTCGGTGGCGAGAAGGAAACCGGTGGCGGACGCGAGTCCGGCTCGGATGCCTGGAAGGCCTATATGCGCCGCGCCACCAACACGATCAATTACGGCAATACGCTTCCGCTCGCCCAGGGCGTGAAGTTCGACGTCGACGCCTGATCGTCGTAAAAACACAACGGAGGGCAGAAATGCCCTCCGTTTTGCTATCGGCCCTCTTAAACATCGCGAGCCTTCCATGACAGCGCCCTCCCGCACCGGCGGACAGATTCTTGTCGATCAGCTGACTCTGCACGGGGTCGATCACATCTTCTGCGTTCCGGGCGAGAGTTATCTGGCAGCGTTGGATGCGCTGCATGACGCCAACATCAACATCACGGTCTGCCGCCAGGAAGGCGGCGCCGCGATGATGGCGGAGGCCTATGGCAAGCTCACCGGCCGCCCCGGCATCTGCTTCGTCACCCGCGGTCCCGGCGCGACCAATGCCTCGCCCGGCATTCACATCGCGAAGCAGGATTCGACGCCGATGATTCTCTTCGTCGGCCAGATCGAGCGCGGCATGCGCGAGCGCGAGGCGTTTCAGGAACTCGATTACCGCGCCGCCTTCGGCCCGCTCGCCAAATGGGCGACGGAGGTGGACGATCCCGCGCGCTTCCCCGAGATCGTCTCGCGCGCCTTCCACGTCGCGACATCGGGCCGTCCCGGCCCCGTCGTGATTGCACTGCCGGAAGACGTGCTGACGGAGATGGCGGAAGTAGCCGATGCGCCGCGCTATCAGGTCATCGAGACCCATCCGGGCCTCACGCAGATGGCGGAGCTGCAAAAACTTCTGCACGGCGCGAAGAAGCCCATAGCACTTCTCGGCGGCAGCCGCTGGTCGGAGGTTGCTGTGCAGCGCTTCGTGCGCTTCGCCGAGCGCTTCGAGCTGCCGGTCGCCTGCACCTTCCGCCGCCAGATGCTGTTTCCCGCCGACCATGCATCCTACATCGGCGATCTCGGGCTCGGCGTGAACCCGAAGCTTTTGGCGCGCATCAAGGAAGCGGATCTCGTCCTGCTCGTCGGCGGGCGTCTCTCCGAGGTTCCGAGCCAAGCCTATACGCTGCTCGACATTCCCGCTGCCAAGCAGACGCTCGTGCATATCCATCCCGACCCGAGCGAGCTCGGACGGGTCTATTCCCCGCATCTCGCCATCAACGCTTCGCCCATCGCTTTCACGGCCGCTTTGGAAGGCGTACATCCGCCGGCCTCGCTGCCCTGGAGCGAGAGCACGAAGACGGCACATGCGGATTATCTGGCCTGGAGCGATCCGAGCGCCATTCGCACCAGCGGCGGCCTGCAGATGGGCGAGGTGATGGCTCACTTACGCAAGGTGATGCCGTCCGACACGATCTTCTGCAACGGCGCCGGCAATTTCGCGACCTGGATCCACCGCTTCTGGCCCTTCCGCGAATACGGCACGCAGTTGGCGCCGACCTCTGGCTCCATGGGCTATGGTGTACCGGCAGCAGTGGGCGCGAAGCGCATTCAGCCCGACAGCCCCGTGGTGGTGTTTGCCGGCGACGGCGATTTCCTCATGAACGGGCAGGAATTCGCCACCGCCGTGCAATACGACCTGCCGATCCTCGTGATCCTGCTCGACAACGGCATGTACGGCACGATCCGCATGCATCAGGAGCGCGAATATCCCGGGCGCGTTTCGGCGACGATGCTGAAGAACCCGGATTTCGCCGCCTACGCCAAGGCCTTCGGCGGCTATGGCGAGCGGGTGACGAACACGGAAGAATTCGCGCCCGCGCTGCAGCGGGCGCTCACCTCCAGCAAGCCGGCGATCCTGCATTGCATCATCGATCCGGAAGTGATCACGCCGACCATGTCGCTCACGGCGATCCGCGAGAAGGCGCTGGCGGGGAAGAAGTGATACTGCGCTGACAGCGTGTCATCCCGGACGAGCAAAGCGAGATCCGGGATCGTTGTCAGAATAAGGCACTGTCATTCCGGGGCCGCGCAGCGGAGTCCGACCCAAAGGGCCGCGCCAGAGGCGTGGAAATCCATAAACACGCTGTGTCCAGGAAGAGCGCTGTCGTATCCGCTCGCCACATTCTGCAAGGTTAGCGGATATGGATTCCCGCCTTCGCGGGAATGACAGTGGAGGTTCGAGCGACTTATTCTGCACGCGATCCCGGATCGGCTGACGCCGTCCGGGATGACAATGCGGCTGATTTACGCCGCAGCGAATGCCTCATTCGCGGGTTTGAGCTTGATCAGAGCCGTACCTGCGTCGAAGCCATCAAGCAGGCCGTTGTGGTGCTCCACGATCTGCTCGACCGTGAACGTCTCCGTATCCGCCGTCGTGTGAGCATCCGCGACAAGCGTCACGTCGTAGCCAAGGCTCACCGCACGCCGGCAGGTCGTGTCGACGCAATACTGCGTCATCAGCCCGGCGACCACGAGATGGCTGATCCCGCGCTCGGACAAAACGGATTGCAGATCCGTCTCATAGAACGAATCGCAGGCCGTCTTGCTCACGACGATGTCATCGGCTGTCCGACCGAGATCGTCGCAGATTTCCCATCCCGGCGTGCCTGTCTCCAGACGATGCCCGGGCTCACCGGCGTGCTGCACGAAGACGATCGGAGCACCCTGACGCCGGGCTTCGCCCACAAGATCGAAAATTCTGCCGCGCACCTCGTCGAAGCGCTGCCTCACGGCAGGGCGCTTCGCACCGTTGGCGGGAAGAATCCCCGCCTGCACGTCGATAATAACGAGAGCCTTCGACATATCGATCAGGCCGCCTTCGCTTCCTCAAGCCGCCGCGCCACGAGCGTACGGAGCGAGCGCAGATCCTTCACGAAGGAGCGGATGCCCTCGGCGAGTTTTTCCGTCGCCATCGCGTCCTCGTTCAGTGCGAAGCGGAAGGTCTTCTCGTCGAGGCGCGGCAGAGGCTGGATCTTCTCCACATTGTCGGGCGAGAGCTTGCGCGGCAGCTCGCCTTCGGCCTTCGCCAGCTCGTCGATGAGTGCCGGCGAGATGGTGAGGCGGTCGCAGCCGGCGAGCGCTTCGATCTCGCCGATGTTGCGGAAGGAGGCGCCCATCACGACAGTCTTGATGCCTTGTGCCTTGTAGGACGCGTAGATGTTGCGCACCGAGATCACGCCGGGATCAGTCTCGCCCGTATAGGGCCCGCCGCCTGCCTTCACGTGCCAGTCGAGGATGCGGCCGACGAACGGCGAGATCAGGAACGCGCCCGCCTCCGCACAAGCCTGGGCCTGCACCTGGCTGAACAGGAGCGTGAGATTGCAGTCGATGCCTTCCTTCTGGAGAATCTCCGCCGCGCGGATGCCCTCCCAGGTCGAGGCGATCTTGATCAGGACCTTCTCGCGCCCGACGCCGCGCTCCTCATAGTCCCCGATAATCGTCCGCGCGGTCTTCACCGTCGCTTCCGTGTCGAAGGAGAGATCGGCGTCGACCTCCGTCGACACGCGGCCCGGCACGATGCCGGCAAGCTCGGTGCCGAAGGCGACCGCGAGCCGGTCGGAGATCGCCGCCACCACACCCTCGCGGGAGCCACCCTGCTTGCGGCCCCAGGCCAGAGCCTCCTCGAGGAGGTCCCCGTAGGCAGGGATCTCGACGGCCTTCAAGAGCAGGGTCGGGTTGGTGGTGCAGTCCTGGGGTTTCAGGCGGCGCACCGCGTCGAGGTCGCCGGTATCGGCGACGACGACCGTCATGGCACGCAATTGGTCGAGCTTGGAGGGCATCGGGGATCTCCGTGGGTTGTCCTTTTGATTTGACTTAGTCCCATAACAAGGCGGCGTGAAGGGCAAAGCGTCGAATGCGGCTTTGTTGTCATTCCCGGCCGCGGAGCGCAGCGGAGGGGAAGGGAATTCACGCATATGCTCAGTCAGCGCTATGGATCCCCTTCCCTCGCCTCCGGCTCGCCGGGGATGATCCGAAACACTAAACAAAAAGGCCCCGATTGGCCCGCACCCGGCTCAGGATGAAGGAATAGACCTCCTCCACCCGGCGTAAGGAGCGCACATCGGCGTGGGTCACGAGCCAGTAGGTGCGAAGATACGATACGTCGGGAAGCACGACCTGAAGCTCCGGGAACTGGCGCACGGCGTAATCGTGCAGGATGCCGATGCCGACACCCGCCCGCACGGCTTCCGCCTGAGCCATCACGCTGGCGCATTCGAACCGGCGGGCCGTGTATTTCTCAAGGCCCGAGAAATAATCGAGCACCGGGCTGTAGAGCAGGTCCGCCACATAGGTCACGAGAGTCTTGCCGGAGAGGTCCGACAGCTCGCTCACCGGGCCGTGCCGCTTGAGATAATCCTGCGAAGCATAGAGCCGGAGACGGTAATCCGTGAGCTTGCGCGAGACGAGCCGCCCTTCGGTCGGCTGCTCCAGGGTCACGGCGATGTCGGCCTCGCGCTTGGAGAGCGAGAAGGTGCGCGGTAACGCCACGAGCTGCAGGGTCAATCCGGGATGCCGCTCGGCCAGAGCCCCGAGTTCAGGCGCGAGAAAGTAGGTACCGATGCCGTCCGGCGCGCCGATGCGCACGGTACCCGAGAGCGCGAGATCGGCGCCGCCGAGTTCGCTGGCTACCGCGAGCGCCTGGGTTTCCATGCTCTCCGCGTGCTTCAGGAGCCGCTCGCCCTGTTCCGTCAGGGTGTAGCCTTGCGGGCTGCGCTCGAACAGCTTGGCCTTGAGCGCCGCCTCCAGGGCCGAGATGCGGCGGGAGACGGTGGTGTGGTCCGCCTCCAGCTGGCGCGCGGCGGCGGTGAGGCGGCCGGCGCGGGCGACGGCCAGGAAAAAGCGGAGATCGTCCCAGTCGAATGCGCTCATGCCATCTCCCCGTCGTATTGGTATTTTCGCACAACGGTGCTTTGGTTTCACCCATAGTCGTGCGATTTCAACAATGATAGAAGAGGACCACGAAAAACACTCTTGAGGAGGAGACAGACGCCATGCGCGAGGTCGGACATTTCATCGGCGGCAAGCAGGTTCCCGGCAAGTCGGGCCGCACCACCGAATTCTTCCAGCCCATGACCGGCGAGGTTCTCGGCCGGGTGGCGCTGGCCTCCAAGGACGAGCTGCGTCAGGCAGTCGAGAACGCCAAGGCCGCGCAGCCGGCTTGGGCGGCCACCAACCCGCAGCGCCGCGCCCGCGTGATGATGAAGTTCCTCGAACTCATCGCCAAGGAAACCGATACCCTCGCCGACATGCTCGCCCGCGAGCACGGCAAGACCATCCCTGACGCCAAGGGCGATATCCAGCGCGGCGTCGAGGTCGCCGAGTTCTGCACCGGCATTCCGCACCTCCTGAAGGGCGAGTTCACGGAAGGCGCCGGCCCCGGCATCGACATGTATTCGATCCGCCAGCCTCTCGGTGTGGTCGCCGGCATCACGCCGTTCAACTTCCCGGCCATGATCCCGCTGTGGAAGCTGTCGCCGGCCATCGCCTGTGGCAATGCCTTCATCCTGAAACCCTCCGAGCGCGATCCGGGCGTGCCGATGCGCCTCGCCGAGATCATGATGGAGGCGGGCCTTCCCGCCGGCATCCTCAACGTGGTCAACGGCGACAAGGAAGTGGTGGACGCGATCCTCGACGATCCGGACATCAAGGCGGTGGGCTTCGTCGGCTCCTCGCCGATCGCGCAATATGTCTATTCCCGCGCCACGGCGCATGGGAAGCGCGCGCAGTGCTTCGGCGGCGCCAAGAACCACATGATCATCATGCCCGATGCTGATCTCGATCAGGCGGCCGATGCGCTCATCGGCGCCGGCTACGGCTCGGCGGGCGAGCGCTGCATGGCGGTCTCGGTGGCGGTCCCTGTCGGCAAGGCGACGGCCGATGCGCTCATGGACAAGCTGATCCCGCGCGTCGAGAGCCTTAAAGTGGGCCCCTCCACCGATCCTTCCGCCGATTTCGGCCCCATGATCACCAGGGCGCATATGGAGAAGGTGCGTTCCTATGTCGATCTCGGCGTGCAGGAAGGCGCCAAGCTCGTGGTCGATGGCCGTGACTTCAAGATGCAGGGCTACGAGAACGGCTTCTACATGGGCGGCTGCCTCTTTGATGAGGTCACGTCCGACATGCGCATCTACAAGGAAGAAATTTTTGGGCCCGTCCTCTCGGTCGTGCGCGCCAAGAACTATGACGAAGCGTTGCGCCTGCCCTCCGAGCACGAATATGGCAACGGCGTTGCGATCTACACCCGCGACGGCGACGCCGCCCGCGATTTCGCCTCCCGCGTGAATGTCGGCATGGTCGGCGTGAACGTGCCGATCCCGGTGCCGCTCGCCTATTACACCTTCGGCGGCTGGAAGGCCTCGGGCTTCGGCGATCTCAACCAGCACGGCCCGGACGCGGTCCGCTTCTACACGAAGACGAAGACCGTCACCTCCCGCTGGCCGTCCGGCATCAAGGAAGGCGCGGAATTCTCCATTCCGACGATGAAGTAAGCGAAGGTAATGATGGCCGGGGGCTTGCTCCCGGCCATTTTGTTTTTCGGAGCCGCATCTTTTTGAGGGCGACTTGAGACCACTTCGCCGAAAGATGCTCTAGATCCAAAGTCGGGGTGCACAATCGCCCCTGCCGTGACGATTTAGGCCCATGACCCAATTCTCCCTCACAGACGATCAAATCGCCGTCCGCGACATGGCGCTGGCCTTCGCGGCGGACAATCTCGCCCCTTACGCTCTTGAATGGGACGAGAAGAAGCATTTTCCCGTGGATGTGATGCGCGAGGCGGCAGGCCTCGGCATGGCGGCGATCTACACCCGCGACGATGTCGGCGGATCGGGCATGACGCGGCTCGACGCGGCGCTGATCTTCGAGGCGCTCGCCACCGGTTGCCCGGCCGTCTCGGCCTATCTCTCGATCCACAACATGGCGACCTGGATGATCGACCGCTACGGCTCGGAGGAGCAGCGGCAACGCTACATCCCGCGTCTCGTCACCATGGAACTGATCGCGAGCTACTGCCTGACCGAGCCGGGCTCGGGCTCGGATGCGGCGGCGCTCAAGACGAAAGCCGTGCGCGACGGCGATCATTACATCGTCAACGGCGTGAAGCAGTTCATCTCGGGCGCCGGCACCTCCGACATCTACGTGACCATGGTCCGCACCGGCGAGGACGGTCCATCCGGCATCTCGACTCTCGTGATCGAGAAGGACATGAAGGGCGTGTCCTTCGGCGCGCAGGAGAAGAAGATGGGCTGGAATGCACAGCCCACCGCCGCCGTGATCTTCGAGGACGTGCGCGTGCCCGTCGCCAACCGGCTCTCGGATGAGGGCATGGGCTTCAAGATCGCCATGTCGGGCCTCGACGGCGGGCGCATCAATATCGGCGCCTGTTCGCTCGGCGGCGCGCAGGCCGCCCTCGACAAGGCGCTGGCTTATGCGAATGACCGCAAGGCCTTCGGCAAGCGCATCGCGGATTTCCAGGCGCTGCAGTTCAAGCTCGCCGACATGGCGACCGAACTCGAAGCGGCGCGCACCTTCCTGTGGCGTGCGGCCGCCGCGCTCGATGAAAAGGCGCTCGATGCCACGAAGCTCTGCGCCATGGCGAAGCGCATGGCGACCGATGTGGGCTTCCAGGTGGCGAACGACGCGCTGCAACTCCACGGCGGCTACGGCTATCTCGCCGATTACGGTGTCGAGAAGATCGTGCGCGACCTGCGGGTGCACCAGATTCTCGAAGGCACCAACGAGATCATGCGCCTGATCGTGGCGCGCGATCTGGTGGGACGCGGCAACCGATGATCTTACGATCGCTCGGCCTCGGTTTTGGCCTGACGGCGGTCATCTTCGTGCTGTTCTGGTTGGCAGGGCCCTGGTTCTTTCTGGATGGACGTCGGCCGTTTCAGGTCAATTTCGCCGCCGGAGCCCTCCTCGGCCTGCTGCTGGGCCTGTGGATCGACCACATCCTGCGCGTGCCGAGGAAAGCGGCGGTTCACGTCATGGGGCTCGTCGCCATTCCCGGCATGCTGATCATGGCCGCCATCGGCTCGCATTTCGCGGTCTTCTTCCCGCGCCTCGATCCGGCCCTCGACAAGGTTTTCGGCTCGCTGATGCTCTGGTTCTACGGCTTTTCCCTGGCGGGATCGCTCTGGAAGGCGCGTAACGCGTGACGGACGCTTTCATCGAACCATCAAACGACAACACGGGAGGATTCTCATGACCAACATCGCCTTTATCGGCCTCGGCAACATGGGTGGCCCGATGGCCGCCAACCTCGTGAAGGCCAGCCACAGCGTCACTGGCTTCGACCTGTCGCCCGCCTCCTGCGATCAGGCTCGCAGCGATGGTGCAAGCATCGCCGGATCCACGGCGGATGCTGTGCGGGACGCCGAGATCGTCATCACCATGCTGCCGGCCGGAAAGCATGTGCTCTCGGTCTGGACCGACATCCTGCCCTCCGTGAAGGAAGGCACGCTTCTCATCGATTGTTCCACCATCGATGTGGAGAGCGCCCGCAAGGCGCATGCCATGGCGCGCGAGCAGGGCCGCAACCTCGCGAGCCTCGACGCGCCAGTCTCCGGCGGCGTCGGTGGGGCGAAGGGTGCGACGCTCACCTTCATGGCGGGCGGCGCCAAACCGGCCTTCGACAGGGCGGAGCCGATCCTGTCCAAGATGGGCAAGAAGGTCGTGCATTGCGGCGAGGCCGGCGCGGGCCAGGCGGCGAAGATCTGTAACAACATGATCCTCGGCATCTCGATGATCGGCGTGGCAGAGGCCTTCGTGCTCGGCGAGAAACTCGGGCTCTCGCATCAGGCGCTGTTCGACGTCGCCTCCACCTCGTCGGGCCAGTGCTGGTCGCTCACCACCTATTGCCCGGTGCCCGGCCCCGTGCCGGCCTCGCCGGCCAATAACGGCTACAAGCCGGGCTTCGCGGCCGCCCTGATGCTGAAAGACTTGAAGCTTGCGCAGGAAGCCGCGCTCGCCTCGGGCGCCTCGACGCCTCTGGGCGCCGAGGCAGCTCAGCTCTATGCCCTGTTCGCCAATGCCGGGCACGACGGCGACGATTTCTCCGGCATCATCAACTTCATCCGAGGACAGAAGGGCTGATCGAGACGGGCGGGAGGATGGCGCTCCAGCGAGTTCCGCTCTTCGCGCAGGCGCAAAGGATGGGGTGTGTTGCATCGCACCTACAGCTTTTCGCGCCTGCGTCCATTACGCTTTCTCCGTCTGAACGCTCAACCGCCGATTGCCCGCCTCCATGACCCGCTCCGTCTCTCAAACGGTCAATCCTTCAGCCGATGCCGCCGCCATGCTGCGGCGCCTCGGCTTCGCGATCCTGTTCTTCGCCGTGCCTCTGGCAGCCTTGTTCACGCGGCGCGCGCTCGTGGTGATGGCGCCCCTCGCGGTCATTCTCCTCGTTCTCGCCTCGGTGCTCGACGGGAGCGCACGGCATGCATGGGACAAGCTCACGGCGCTTGCCACCTCTCCCGGCGGGATCGCGGGACTGGTTCTGCTGTTCTGGGCCGGGCTGTCCCTGGTCTGGACGCCGTTTCTGCCCCAGGCCTCCGAGCGGCTTCTCAACATCACCGGCATGATCCTTATGGGCTTGGGCGGCTATCTCGCCGTGCCTGAGCGGATGCGCTCGGCCAATCTTTATCTCCTCCCTATAGGCGTCGGTCTCGCGGCCCTGATCGCCATTCCCCTGGCGCTCACCGGTGGCAGCCGCTTCGACCCGGAGGGCCTGAGCCTGGAGCGCGGCATGCTCATGCTCGTCCTGCTGCTCTGGCCGGCCATCGCCTGGCTCCATTCGCGCGGACGCAACCTCGAAGCTATCGGCCTGGCGCTCGCCGTTGCCGTCTGCTCCCTGCTCACGCGCGACGGTCTGCCTCTCTACGGTTTGGCCGCAGGCGCCGTCGTCTTCGTCATCACGGCGTGGAATCCGATCTTCGGCTCCCGCGTGACCGGCTTCGTGATGGCGGGCCTCCTGCTGTTCGCGCCGATCCTGCCCTTCATCCTGAAGCCGCTGGCGACCACCTTGCTCGGAGCCAAGGCACCGGCAACGGTCAGCCTCGACATCTGGCGTCAGATCATTCTCAACGAGCCGCTGCGGCTTCTGACCGGACACGGCCTGGAAACCGCCCTCCGCGGCCGCTTCTACGGCCTGGTTCCACCAAACGCACCCTCTACCCTGCTGTTCGAGGTCTGGTACGAACTCGGGCTGGTGGGTGCCGTGGCGGGAAGCGTTCTCCTCTATCAGGTGGTGGTCGGGGCAAAGAGCCATCGCGCCACCGTGGCTCCGGGCATCATGGCCGCGTTCGCCTGCACCTATGCCCTGGGCTGCCTCGGCATCGGCACCGCGCAGGTCTGGTGGTTCACGGCCCTCGTGGTTCTGGTGCTGATCTTCGTCGCCATCGAGCGCGGACAGTTCCGCACGAAGCGACCGAAGGCGATTCTGCGCCGCACGATCTGACCACTCACGTATCCTCCTGGAGAAGGATTGACGGGGAGGCCCTGCCTCTGCTTGGCTGGCACCTTCCGGATTCTTAAACCCGAGGAACGTTCATGCCGATCATCAACCGCGTCGCCGATCTTGCCGACGAAATCACCGCCTGGCGCCGCGACTTCCATGAAAACCCCGAGCTCCTGTTCGACGTGCATCGCACGGCCGGCATCGTGGCCGAGAAGCTCAAGAGCTTCGGCTGCGACGAGGTCGTGACCGGCCTCGGTCGGACCGGCGTTGTCGGCGTGATCAAGGGCCGCTCCAACAATTCCAACAAGGTGATCGGCCTGCGCGCCGACATGGACGCGCTGCCCATCGAGGAAGCGACGAACGTTCCCCACAAGTCCAAGGTGCCCGGCAAGATGCATGCCTGCGGCCATGACGGCCACACGGCGATGCTGCTCGGGGCTGCGAAATATCTGGCCGAGACGCGCAATTTCGACGGCACGGCGGTCGTGATCTTCCAGCCGGCCGAGGAAGGCGGCGGCGGCGGCAACGAAATGGTGAAGGACGGCCTGATGGAGCGCTTCGGCGTGCAGGAGGTCTACGGCATGCACAACATGCCGGGCGTCCCCGTAGGCCAGTTCGCCATCCGGCCCGGCGCCATGATGGCGGCCGCCGATCGCTTTACCATCACCATCGAAGGCAAGGGCGGCCATGCGGCGCGTCCGCATGACTGCATCGATCCGGTGGTCATCTCGGCCCATGTGATCACGGCCCTGCAGACCATCGCTTCGCGCAGCGCCGATCCACTCGATTCGGTGGTCGTCTCGGTCTGCACCGTGAAAGCGGGCGAGGCCTTCAATGTCATTCCGCAGACGGCCATGCTGCTCGGCACCGTGCGTACTCTTTCTCCGGACGTGCGCGACCTCGCCGAGACGCGCATTCGCGCCATCGTCGAGAATGTCTGCGCCGCCTTCGGGGCCAAGGCGGAGGTCGATTACGACCGCGGCTATCCGGTGACCATGAACGATCCCGACAAGACCGAGTTCATGGCAAACGTCGCCCGTGCGGTTGCCGGCGAGAACGCCGTCGACACGACGGTGCTTCCGCTCATGGGCGCGGAGGATTTCTCCTACATGCTGGAGCAGCGCCCCGGCGCCTACATCTTCCTCGGCAACGGCGACACGGCCGGCGTCCACCACCCGGCCTACGACTTCAACGACGAGGCGAGCCCCTACGGCGTCTCGCTCTGGGCGAAGATCGTCGAGACCGGCATGCCGACGCGCTAAAACAAAGGCTGGCCTCTAGAGCATCGGGCCCAAAAGTGGAGGGCACTTTTGGGATCAATCCGATGCTCCTTCTTTGATGAGCGCATCGTTGGGTACAGAAAACCGGGTCCACTTTTCACTGGCGTGGCCCTTCGGGTCGCTGACGCGGCCCTCTGGGTCCGCACGATGCGCTAACGGGGCCAGCCTTCCTGCATTCCAGGGATTGATCGGAACTGCCGATGAACGGAGGGCTCAATCCTTGTTCGAGCAGGCGAGCATGCCCTCGAGATCGATATAGTGCCCGGCGCGATCGCGCTTGGCGGCGAGGTAGCTGACATTCTCCGCCGTGGGACGGCCCAGCACGCGATGATCGGAGATCACCTCGAGGCCGGCTTTGGCCAAAGCCGCAATCTTTTCCGGGTTGTTGGTCATGAGGCGGACCTTGCTCACGCCCAGTTCCTGCAGCATCACGGCCGCGAAATCGAAGCGGCGCTGATCGGCCTCGAAGCCCAGAACCTCGTCGGCGTCATAGGTGTCGTAGCCCTGCGACTGGAGCTTGTAGGCCCGGATCTTGTTGGCGATGCCGTTCCCGCGTCCTTCCTGGTCGAGATAGAGCAGGATGCCGCCCTCGGCTTGCGCCATGAAGCGCACGGTCTCGCGCAGCTGGTCGCCGCAATCGCATTTCAGGCTGCCGAAGAGATCGCCGGTCAGGCACGCCGAATGCAGCCGCACGGTCACGGGCTTGGAGAAATCCGGCTTGCCGACCACGATCGCCACCTGATCGCGCAGGCCCTCGCCACCGCGGAACACCACGAACTCGCTGGTGGGCGCGCCTTCCAGCGGCACCGGCGCCCGGCTGACGATCTTCAGGTCGGCCGCCTTGGCGCGCCGATAGCCGCGAATGGCCTCTCCGGAAACCCGCACGAGCGACGAATCGATCTCGACGCCCTTCGTCAGCGGCACGACAATCACGGCCGGCAGAACGAGCGACAGGCGGGCCAGTTCCAGAGCCTCCCCGTCCAGCGTATCGGTGGGCCGGACCGGCGCATCGATGCGGCTATCGACCTTGAGGGCCAGAGCCTCCACGCGGCTGCGGTCCACCACGGGCAGAGCCACCCGGCCGGGGACCTCGCGCTCGAGGCCGAGCCGGCGGAGCCTTGCCGCCGGCAGGACGAGATAGGCGTGACCTCCCGCGATGGCCTCGATTTCGGTGCTCATGGCCTCGCCCAGATCCTCGACACCGACCACGAGCGCGCTGCCCTCCGCCCCGTCGATCACCACGGGACGGGCGCTGCGGAACTCCATGATCGCCCGCTCGACCGAAGTCGTGGCGGGATTGTCGGACAGGCTCAAGGTCAGGCGCATCATCGAAAACTCAAGAAAAACGGCCTCAAATCCGGCGAGAAGGGGGTTGTTTGAGGGTCATTTGCCCCTGAAGCCACGCTTCAGGACGCCTTCACCCTATCACAGGCCTCCCCCGATCCCTAATCGCATAGATGCGATGGCAGCCATGTCGAATCAACAGGCTCGCCTGCAAAGGTGTCTTGGCTCGACGGCATAGTCAGGGCGCGCTATCTCTGGCGCTTCCCGCCGCTTTAGCTTCCGTAAAGATCATTGACGATGCCCCAATTCTTGTCCCGGCTCATTGCCCTTGGATTCCTTGGTCTTGCCTCCACGGCAGGTGCCGCCACCCTCGACGGGCTGGCCGTGGATGTGACGAATACCAGCGAGCCGGTGCTCTGCGCGGAAAAGGACAACGTGGCGATCAATTTCGCTTCGCCCGAGGTGAAGCACTTCCAGATCGAGGCCGTGCATCCGGCCTATATGGGCTCGCTGCGCCAGGACCGCTGGGAGCCGGACTGGACCGCCTGCGAGGACATCTCCGAGGAGACCTCGGCGAAGCCGCATCCGACCATGTCGACGCTCTATGAAGACGCGAATGTCCGCATCATGGGCTTGTCCTTCACCGAGTTCTGGCGCCCGAGCGACGTCACGGTGACCATCGGCGATAAGGTCACGCACAGGATCCATCTCCTCCAGCTGCTCAAGAAGCGCGGCGACAAGGCGATCGAAGTGCTCGTGATCTATCCGGGCGATGGCTATTGGCGCATCAAGCCGCTTCCGCCCGAGCATCTGGATTGGACTTCTTATGGTTCTTCCTTCCTCGTCGGCCCGGTGGAATTCGACCAGCGGCCGGTGGTCAATCTGAAGGATGTCGCCTTCGATCCGAAGACCATGACCTTCACGCTGACCCTGGCGAAGGGCGGCAAGACGAGTGTCGCCGTCAAGGCCCTCAACGAGGAGCGCATGACCCTGGACGTCGCCTTCGATCAGGGCGTGTCTGGCCTGCCCTTCGCAGGGCTGCGTTCCATGTACGTGACCGAATTCAACGCGGATGTGGCGCGCATCGCCGTGCGTGAGGAAAAGGCCCGCTCCTGGCACGAGGAGATGATCATGAACTTTCAGGGCGCGAAGGCGACCGATGCGTGGATGGGACGCCTTCTCCCCTCGCGCCACAATACCAGCGCGCCCGACATGATGTTCAACCGTTTCCGCGCGTCACCGGCTCCTTCGCGGTAAATCGCGCCAGCGTGGAGACGAGACGCCCGTCGATCAGGACGAGCCCCGTGCCGATCAGGACCATCCCGACGATATGACGCGCAGCCAGTGTCTCGCCGAGGATCAGCACGCCGAGAAGGATGGCGCTGACCGGGATGAGGAAGGTCACGAGGCCGACATTGGTGGCGCCAGCCCGCGCAAGCAGGCGGAAGAAGATCAGATAGGCGAAGGCTGTCGAGACGAGGCCGAGGGCTGCGAGTGACAGGATCGCTCCGGTGCTCGGCATCGTGAGCGTCCAGGGCTGGTCGACGATCAGCGCCGTGGGCAAAAGAATCGCGCTCGACACCGTGACCTGCCCGGCGGCGGTGGCGAGCGGCGGAATGCCCATGGTCTTGAAGCGCCGCCCGAACACGCCTGAAAAGGCATAGGACAGGGCAGCGCCCAGAACCGCGATCTGCGCCAGGATGCTCGCATCCAGCGAAGCGAAAGCCGCAGCTCCGATCATCACCGCGACACCGACGAAGCCCACAATGACACCTGCGAATTTCTGCCCCGTCAGGCGCTCGTCCGCCGTCAGGTAATGCGCCACGATCACGGTGAAGAGCGGCGTGGTCGCATTGAGAATGGAGGCAAGGCCGCTCGCGATATGACTCTGTCCCCAAACGATGAGCGTGAAGGGGATGACGTTGTTGAGAATCGACATGCCGAGAAAGGCAGCCCAGACCTGACGGGTACGTGGCAGTTCCACGCGCATGATCCGCAGGACGAGGAGCAGCGCCAATGCGGCCGTCATCACCCGCAGCGCCACAATGGTCAGCGGCGGCAATTCGCGAACGGCCACGCCCACGAACAGGAAGGAGCCACCCCAGACAATGGAGAGGACAGTAAGCAGCGCCCAATCGGACGCGGTCATGGTTTTTTGGACGGAGGCTTGTGTCATGTCTGCGCTTTCAGAATCGGCTTACGACATGACATACGGATGATGATGTGACGACCCGTTTTCTGCTTAAGCATCGGATGTGAAAAGTGGAAAGCACGATTGGACCCGCCCGATGCTTCCCTTTTCAAACCGCGCATCGGCCAGGGCGATGCGCTATGAAAAGGCGTACCATTCACCTTTGTTGCGGCAGGCCAGCATATCGCCTCGGCGCAATGTTGAACCGCTTCTCCATTCCCGCTGAATCGAGCGGCAATCGAGGCCACCGAACATCCTCTTGTTCATGACTTTGAGGGTCACCCTTCCGGACGCGCCAGTGGCGGGGTTCTGCCACGAGGCGCTGGTCCCGGAAGATCCGCCGAGGATCGACAACACAGCCCGCGCTTCCGACGGGCGATCCGCATCCGGGACGAGCTGTTCGGCCTTCTGCTGAGCCTCCGCCCTTGCCACATCGGCACTTGCCTGCGCCCTGGCGCCAGCCAGCTGAGCCGCCAGCATGGCATTGCCGGCGCCCTGCATGGCGAGGCCGTAGCCCGAACCCACAAGGCTCGTCCCGCCGCTCAAGGCCGCGCCCACGGCAGCATCCACGGCTGTGTTGCGGGCGGATTGAGCCATCTTGGCCGATTGCTTGGCCATCGTGAGCGCGATCTGGCGGTCGAGAGAAGCCATGTAGTTCGGGCCGGACGTGTTACCGGCCGCGATGTCCGCAAGGCGAGGGGCAAGGGCGCTGAAGTCCACTCCACCGGAAGCCGCCTGACCGGCCTCAGCGATTTCCATGGCGGCGCTGGAGATCCCAGTCGGGTCCAGAGCCGCGGCAATCTCACCGGCGGCCGAACCTGCGCCCGTTTGATTGCACGCGGACAATATCAGCCCCAGCGCAACGATTGCTCCCAAACCCGATCCCTTGCCCACGGGCCTCTCCATGACGAATACGATACTACGTAACGCAATCGACGCCCCATGAAAAGCGGGGTCTGAAGCGGACCTGAGCGGCTTTTGACAGCGGTCCTTCGGAAAGGTTTGGTTTACGACGATGGGGAAAAGCTTGGCGCCTTTACCACTCCTTCACGCCTTTGAGGCGAACCTCTCGCTCGCAATCCTGCCCCGTGTAGCGTCCCGCCATGACCCCGCCGCTCTCCCGCGAAACGTCCTACAGCGTCCGTCAACAGACGGTGCGGTCGAGCTTCTGCGTGCTGCCGCACGATCCCCGGCCGGCGCGGAACACCAGCTTCATCTTCGGCCGCTCTGATTCGCGCTATCGCCCCTTGCTCAACCAGGAAGAGCGGGACCGGCTGCACATCTGGGCCATGATCGTGGCTCTCTCGACCTCGATTGCCGGCACCACCCTGCTCCTCACGGCGATCTTCCGCTGACGGGAATGAAGACGCATCGGATCGATCCCAAAAGCGCTGCCCCCTTTTGGGTCCGACGATCTACTGCAGCGGCCAGACCAGCATGATGAGCGGCACGCCGATCACCACCACCAGGATCGAGAGCGGCAGCCCAAGCCGCCAATAGTCGCCGAATCGGTAACCGCCCGGCCCCATCACCAGCGTGTTGCATTGATGGCCGATAGGGGTGAGAAAGTCGCAGGCAGCGCCGATCGCGACCGCCATGAGGAAAGCATCGGGCCTGAAGCCGAGCTGGGTGGCGAAGCTCGCCGCGATCGGCGCCATCACCAGCACCGTTGCGGCATTGTTGAGGAACGGCGTCACCGCCATCGCGGCCACCATGATGAGCACGAGGGCTCCGGTCGGCGGCAGCATGTTGGCGGCGGATGAGAGCCATCCGGCGATCAGATCCGTGCCGCCGGTCGTGCGGATCGATTCGCTGACCGGGATCAGCGCGCCCAGCATGACGATGATCGGCCACTCGATGGTCTCATAGACCTCGCGCAGGGTAAGCGAGCCGAAGAGGATGAGGAGGACGCCCGCTCCGAAGAAGGCAATGGCCACGGGCAGGATGTTGAGGGCGACCAGCACCATGGTGACAACGAGAATCGCCGCGGGAACGAGGCTCCGGCGCGCGCTGCCGAGGCGAATCTCGCGTGCCGCCAGGGGAAGGCAGCCGAGTTCGCGCAAGGTATCCGGCAGCTTCTTGAGATTGCCCTGGAGCACGATGACATCGCCCGAACGCAGGACGATCTTGCGCAGCCTCTCCTTGAAACGCTCGCCGCTGCGGCTGACGGCGATGAGGTTGACGCCGTAGCGCTCGTAGAGTCCGATGTCCTCCGCCGAAACGCCTGCAAGCGCCGAGTTCGGCCCGACGATGGCTTCGATGACGCCGATTTCATCTGTTACCTCGTCCATCTCAGGTTGACGATGCTCCCGACTGAGCTTCAGTCCGGCCCGGGCGACAGTGCTCTCGAGCGCATCCGGCTCGCCTTCGAGCATGAGCAGGTCGTTCTCGCGGATGGCCGCATCCGGGAGCGGACGTGAGCTGCGAGTTTCATTGCGGATGATGGCCGCGACCTTCACCTCGCCATTGGCGAGCCTGTGCAGATCCGCCACGGTTTTCCCGACCACGTCGGAATTGGATGTCACGCGCGCCTCGGTCACGTAGTCCTTGATGTTGAGCGCTTCATCCAGCGATGCAGCGCCCTTCCGGCCTTGTGGGAGCAGGCGATATCCGAAGGCGAGGAAGACGACGCCCGCCAACGCGATGCCGAGCCCGACCGGCGTGAAATCGAACATCCCGAAGGGTTCGCCCAGAAGCTCCTCTCGGACCCGCGACACGATGATGTTGGGTGAGGTGCCGATCAGGGTCACGATGCCGCCGAGCAGAGAGCCGAAGGCCATCGGCATGAGGAAGCTCGAAGGCGGCGTGTTCGTGCGCCGGGCGATCTGGAACGCGACGGGAATCATCATCGCCAGCGCGCCGATATTCTTCACGAAGGCAGAGAGAACCGTCACCACGGCGACGAGCACGACGACCTGAATCTGCGTGGTGCGCAAGTAGGGCCCGACCCGGTTCAGCCCGGCCTCGAGCACCCCCGATTTCGCCATGGCCGCACTGACCAGGAGCGCGCTCGCCACGATGATGACGATGTCGTCGCTGAAGCCCTCAAAAGCCTTGTCGGCTGGAACGATGCCGACCAGCACCGCGGCAAGGAGCGACAGAACCGCGACGAGATCGTAGCGGAAGCGACCCCATACGAAGAGTGCCATCATCCCGGTGACGATGGCAAAGGCGAGCATTTGCTGATGGGTCATGCGGGCCGCGAGCGAGAGGAACTCGATTCCTAACGCTCCAGGCCTCTATGAGTGCCACGCTTACTGACCGAGAACGAGCGCCCAGTAGCGGCCGTAGCGGTTGTTCGCGTCCGCGCGGGCGAGCCCGATCTTGCGGGCCTGGGGCATCAGGAGATTGCTGTTGTGGCCGGGCGAGGCCTTCCAGCGCCCGATGGCGCCGTCGACCGAATCCGATCCGGCCGAAAGATTTTCCGCGGAATAGCCGATGATGCCGTATTCATCCATGCGGCTGGCGAAGCTGCCATGGCTGAGCCGGCCCGCCGCCGCCACTGCCCGGGCCTGATGCTCCGCCGCCTTGTTGAGAGAGGAATCCACCGTCACCGGGCTCAGGCCCTTCGAGACGCGGTAAGCCGAGATCAGCCTGGCAGCCTCGGCGGCATCGTTCGTGGAACTCGCCAGGACGGCATCCTTGGGGGTCAGCGCCCAGTCGCCGGCGCAGCCGGCCAGCCCCAGGGCCACCAAGCCCACAATGAAAAGAACCCGCATGAAAAATCCCCTTCGGGCGGCGTTAAGCGCCGCTCCCCTTGCAAAAATAGCCCGTGGCGTTCATGTGCAAAAGCCATGAACCCGATGACGCTGCATGCCATGTTGAAGCGTGGGGGTCCAGAATTCACCTTCTCCCGCGTCAGCTGACCGCATGTCCTCAAGTCCCTCCTCTTCTGATGTCGCCATCGTCGGCGGCGGCCCCGCCGGCCTGATCGCCGCGGAGGTTCTGGGACGTGCAGGCCTCAAGGTCACCGTCTACGACCAGATGCCGTCCGTCGGACGGAAGCTCCTCATGGCGGGAAGGGGCGGGCTGAACCTAACGCATTCGGAGGAATTCGAGCGCTTCGTCACTCGCTATGCCGAGGCCGAGCCGCAGCTGCGCCCCCTGATCGAGGCCTTCCGTCCGGACGATCTGCGCGCCTGGAGCGAGGGATTGGGACAGGAGACCTTCGTGGGCTCCAGCGGACGCGTGTTTCCAAAAGCCTTCAAGGCCTCGCCCCTTCTGCGCGCCTGGCTGTCGCGCCTGGAGGGCCTCGGAATCCGCCTCAGTCTGCGCCATCGCTGGCAGGGCTGGGACGAGGACGGCCATCTGGTCTTCACCGATGCGGCCGGCCAGAAAGTCCAGGTCAAGCCCGCGGCAACCATCCTGGCGCTCGGCGGCGCAAGCTGGCCCCGGCTCGGTTCCGATGGAACCTGGGTGGCGCTTCTGTCCCAACGCGGTATCCAGGTCTCGCCCCTCCGGCCGGCCAATATGGGCTTCACCCTTCCCTGGTCCGACATCATGCGCAGCCGCTTCGAGGGTGAGCCCCTGAAGCGAATCGCCCTGACCTTCGAGGACAGAACCGTGAAGGGCGAGGCCATCCTCACAGCGAACGGGATCGAGGGCGGCGCGGTCTATGCCCTCTCGGCCAGGCTCCGCGATGCCATCGAACAGCTGGGCAGCGCCACCCTGCACCTCGACCTGCGACCCGACCTGTCCGAGGAGGCTCTCGCCAAGCGCCTGAGCGCCCCACGCAAAGGCCAGTCGGCCTCCACCTTCCTGCGGAAAGGCGCCAGCCTCAGCCCGGTCGGGATCGCGCTGCTGCGGGAGGTGTCCCCTGCCCTGCCGTCGGACCCCGTTTCGCTCGCCCGCCTGATCAAGGCCGCGCCCCTGACACTGACGGGCACGAAGCCTCTCGACCGCGCCATTTCCAGCGCCGGCGGCGTGCCGTTCGACGAGGTGGACGAGCACCTGATGCTGCGCCGGATGCCGGGCACCTTCGTGGCCGGCGAGATGCTGGACTGGGAGGCGCCGACCGGCGGCTACCTGCTCCAGGCCAGTTTCGCCACCGGCATTGCCGCTGCGAAAGGCGTCCTGGCCCGCTTAGGGATTCCCGATGACGCATTGACCTTGAATCCGTCATCGGCCACACGGCTTTTGTGATCGATCCCGCCAAGATTCTCCACGATGTGTTCGGCTTCCCCTCCTTTCGCGAAGGACAGGAGGAGATCGTGCGCGCCGTGCTGGCCGGCGAGGACGTTCTCGCCATCATGCCGACCGGTGCGGGCAAATCCCTCTGCTACCAGTTGCCGACGCTCGCCCGCGAGGGCCTGACCCTGGTCGTCTCGCCGCTCATCGCCCTCATGCGCGATCAGGTGGCCGCACTTCGGCATTTCGGCATCGAGGCGGGCAGCCTCAACTCCGCCAACGACCCGGCCGAGAACCGCCGCGTGGTCGATGCGGTGCGCGACCGCAGCATGCGCATTCTCTACGCCTCGCCGGAACGGCTCGCCAATACCGGCACCACGGAATGGCTGGGACGCGCCGGCGTGAACCTGCTTGCCATCGACGAAGCACACTGCGTCTCGCAATGGGGCCACGACTTCCGGCCGGAATACGCCATGCTCGGCGAAGTGCGCCAGCGCCTCGGCAACGTGCAGACCATCGCGCTCACGGCGACTGCCGACGTGGCGACGCGCGGCGACATCATGCATCGCCTGTTCGAGGAGGAGCCGCGCCTCTTCATCCACGGCTTCGATCGGCCGAACCTGCGTCTTGCCATGCAGGCGAAGGAACATTCGAGGCGTCAGCTCTTTGCCTTCCTCGACAAGCACCGGCATGAGAGCGGCATCGTCTATTGCTCGTCCCGCGATGCCACCGAGAAACTCGCCGATTCCCTGAGCCAGGCCGGCTATCGCGCGCTCCCCTATCACGCCGGCATGCCGCAAGCCGACCGCGCCAAGAACCAGGACATCTTCCTGCAGGAGGATGGCGTGGTGATGGTGGCGACCGTCGCCTTCGGCATGGGCATCGACAAGCCCGACGTGCGCTTCGTCGCTCATGCGGCTTTGCCGAAATCCATCGAGGCCTATTATCAGGAAATCGGCCGCGCGGGCCGTGACGGCGCACCGGCCGACACGCTCACCCTCTACGGCCTCGACGACATGCGCCTGCGCCGGCTGCAGATCGAGGAGAGCGACGCGGCAGACGAGCAGAAGCGTGTGGAACGTCAGCGCCTCAACGCCCTCGTCGCCTTATGCGAAGCGCCGCGCTGCCGCCGCCAGACCCTGCTCGCCTATTTCGGTGAGAGCACCGAACCGTGCGGGAATTGCGATCTGTGCATCGATGGCGTGATGTCCTTTGACGGCACCATCGAGGCGCAAAAGATTCTCTCCGCCATCGTGCGCACGGGCGAGCGCTTCGGCACCGAGCATCTCATCAGCATCCTCGTGGGCGAGGAGACGGATTCGATCCGCCGCTTCGGCCATGACAAGCTGAAAACCTTTGGCGTCGGCAACGACCGTTCGAAAACCGAATGGCGCTCGCTGCTGCGACAGATCTATGCGGCGGGCCTGATCGGACTCGAACTCGCCGAATACGGCCGCTGGACGCTGACCGACAAGGGCGTCGCGGTGCTTAAAGGCCAGGAGCGGATCGAGCTGCGCTCCGACGTGCTCATGAAGCCCGCCGAGCGCCGCCGCAGGCGCTCGCGGATGGAAGCGGAATCCGTGGTGCCCACCGACGATCCGCTGCTCCTCGATCTGAAGGCCCTGCGCACGCGGCTTGCCAAGGAAGAGGGCGTACCGGCCTACGTGATCTTCTCCGACCGCAGCCTGATCGACATGGTGGCCAAGCGGCCGATAACCGTGCGCGCCTTCGGTGAAATTCATGGCGTCGGACAGGCCAAGCTCGACCGCTATGCGGATGCCTTCCTTGAGGTGTTGAAGGCGCACGCGGCTTAAGACGCTTACGAGTGCACCTCCGTCGTGGCCGGGCTTGTCCCGGCTATCCCAATAAGGAAGAGCGCGGCGTCTCATGAAATCGGGATCACCGGCACAAGGCCGGTGATGACGTGGAGGTTGTCACTCCGGCAAGCCTTTAGCAGGCAACCTACCTGCCCAGATAAGCCTCGAGATCCCGTAAGTGGTGATGCCAGCCCGCTGCATGCTGCTCGATCAGCCGCTGCCTCTTGTCTGCGGGCAATACCGACCAGCCGCGATGCTCGAGCCGCAGGAGCGTTTTCGTCTCCGCGACGGGATCGAGAACCATGGACACCTGGGTGGGCTGGGGCCAGTCCTCGTCGGCCCAGGTGAGTTCGAGGAATTCCGGCGGCTCGAATCGGCTCACGGTTCCGGTGGTGACCACCCTTCGTCCGGTTTCATCGGTCCATTCTTCACGGAAAGCACCGCCGGCTTTCGCATCCAGGCTCACGTGGTTACCCCACCAGGCCGTAATCGCTTCCGGCGCGGTCAATGCGGCCCAGATCTGCTGCGGCGCTTGCCTGATATCGTACTCGATGACGATCCGATCCGCTGTTGTCCCGACTTTCATGGTCGAACCTCCTTAAGCGGCTTATCTGTCCTCACTCACTGGGACATCTACCCAGACGCCCGAATGCGCGCTCCTCGCGATCGCATCCACGACCCGCTCGATGCGGATGCCATCCTCGAACGTAATCAGATGGGCGGCCTCCCCATCGATGCGGCGGATCAGTTCCCGGCATTCGACGATCTTCAGATCGTTGAAGCCGAGCCCATGTCCCGGCGCGGGAATGAATTTATCATAAGGCCGATGATGCGGGGAGGTCAGGATGGTGCGAAAGCCTTGGCGATCCTTCGCTCCATCGGCCGTATAAAGCTGCACCTCGTTCATCCGCTCCTGGTCATAGACGATGGTGCCTTTCGAGCCGAAGAGCTGAACGAAGATGCGCCCCTTGCGGCCCCAGGCTGAGCGGTTGAGCGCGATTATGCCGGAAGCGCCATTGTTAAGCTCGATCAGGGTCGTGGCGATGTCGTAGGTCTCGACCGCACGACGACCGCCATCCTTCACCGGGCGGTCCGCGTAAGGCTTGGCCATATGCCCGCAGACACGGCGCACGCCGCCGAACAGAACCCAGATCAGGCTCAGCGCATGGACGCCGAAATCGTCGAGCGCACCGTGGCCGGAACTCGCCGCGCTCTTCCAGTAGAAGAGCTCCCCCGGATCGGCCATGAAATCCTCGTCCATCTCGAGACGCACATGATTGACCTCGCCGATTTCTCCCTCGTCGAGGAGGCGGCGGATCAGGCGCATGATCGGATTCTGGATGTAGTTATAGCCAAGCGCCGCAACCTTGCCCGAGGCGCGCGCAGCAGCCAGCATCCGCTCCGCATCAACCAGCTTCGTCGCCATCGGCTTCTCGCACCAGACATGCTTGCCCGCCTCCAGAGCCGCAATCGCCATCTCGGGATGGAAGGCGTTGGGCGTGGTGATCGACACCACATCGACGTCAGGATCGGTAACGAGCGTGCGCCAATCGCCGGTGGCACGCGCAAAGCCGAGCTCGCGCGCTTTTCTCTCGGCAAGTTCCTGAGACGTTTCAGCCAGCACCGCGAGACGCGGCCGATCCACATCGCCGAAGACCGCCGCCACGGCATTCCAGGCAAGCGCATGGCACTTGCCCATATAGCCCGTGCCGATGAGACCGATGCCGAGTGACGTCATTCCAATTCTCCAGATTAAGCCTACCCAGATCTTCTGGTTCTGGAGTTCGCATTTGCTCTCAGGATCAAGCGGAATACGCCGCTTACCACGAGAATAGCAGACGCTATCCAGAGCAATCCTAAAGGCATCAGGATGGGTACAGAGGCGAGAAAAATTAGCACCTCAGTATCCTTCATCCAGAACATGGCCCAGGTCAGCACATTACCGAGAATTGCAGATGCAAGTGGTGATCCGCAATCTATATACTCGAACCAATCGCTCGTAACGTAGCAACCTGAAATGGATGAGTTGCGTGGGGCATATGGAAGATGAATTGTAACAAGATAGGTGACGCCTAGTGCAAAAAGCCACCATACCAGGGCGACAGCCTCGGCTATTCGAAGCGCGGATCGCATAGGTATTGCCGCTCCTACACCATCCCACCCAGTTCTTCCGACACCGCCTGCAATTCCTTGCCGCCGGCCATGAGATTCTGCAGCTCGTCGATCTGGATCTCGGATTTCTTGTAGGTGCCGAGCGTCTTGCCGCGATTGAGCACGGTGAAACGGTCACCCACCGCATAGGCATGGCGCACATTGTGCGTGATGAAGATCACGCCAAGGCCCTTACTCCGCACCTGGTGGATGTATTTCAGCACCATGGAGGTCTGCGCCACGCCGAGCGCCGATGTCGGCTCGTCGAGGATCAGCACCTTGGCGCCGAAATAGACGGCGCGGGCAATCGCCACGCATTGCCGCTCGCCGCCGGACAGGGTACCGACGGCCTGGTGCGGATCGCGCACGTCGATGCCGATCTTGTGCATCTCCTCGCGGGTGACCTCGTCGCAATGGTCGAAATCCACATTACGGAACGGCCAGATGCCCTTCACCGGCTCGCGACCCATGAAGAAGTTGCGCGTGACCGACATGAGCGGAATCATCGCAAGGTCCTGATAGACCGTCGCAATGCCCGCATCGAGTGCATCGCGCGGGCTGGTGAAGGTCACCGGCTGGCCTTCGACGAAGAACTCGCCCGAGGTCGGCTTGTGGACGCCGGCGAGCGTCTTGATCAGCGTCGACTTGCCGGCGCCGTTGTCGCCGAGCAGACACATGACCTCGCCGCGATGGACGGTGAGCGACACGCCGGAGAGTGCGATCACCGAGCCGAAATGCTTGACGAGATTACGAATATCGATGAGCGGAGCTTGCTTGTCCATCAGCGCTCTCCCGTCACTTTGCGGCGGATGAAGTTGTTGAACAGCACGGCCAGCAGCAGCATGGCGCCGAGGAAGACCTGGAACCAGTCGGAATCGAACCGCGTATAGGTGAGGCCGATGGACACCATGCCGAAGATGATGGCGCCGAAGAACGCCCCGATGGCCGAGCCGTAGCCACCGGTGAGCAGGCAGCCGCCGATCACCGCGGCGATGATGGCCTCGAACTCCTTCTGGAAACCGCGCCGCGCATCGGTCGATCCGGCATCGAGCACGGTGAGGATGGCGACAAGGGCGGCAGCAGCGGCGGTGAGCATGAAGAGCGCCGTTTTCACCCGGTCCACCGGCACGCCGGAATTGCGCGCCGCATTGGCATCGCCGCCGGCGGCAAAGATCCAGTTGCCGGCGCGTGTGCGCAGAAGAAGCCATGTGGCTGCAAGGGCGAAGAGAATGAACCAGACGATGGAGACTGGCATTCCCGTCACGGTCGGCGTGCCATTCGGGAACTTGGCGATGATGTCATTCGCCGCGAGCCAGGAGAACACGCCCTCGAAGGCGACGCCTGAGAAGAGTTCGCGGATGAGGCCCTCGCCCGCCTGATCGCCGATGCCGCGCATCTGCGTCGAGCCGCCGGTCGCCCATTTCAAGCCGACGAGCGAGAGGCCGCGCAGGATGAACAGGAAGGCAAGCGTGACGATGAAGGATGGAAGCCGTGTGCGGATCACCATCTGGCCGTTGAGCCCACCGAGCACCGCCGCCACGACGAAGGTCGCAGCGATCGCGACAAGGAGCGGCCAGCCGCTCAGCGTGATGAAAGCGCCGAAGACCAAGCCAGTGAAGGCCACCATGGAACCGATGGAGAGATCGAACTCACCGCCGATCATCAGGAGGGCAGCGGCGATAGCGAGAATGCCGAGCTGCGAGGCAGGAGAGAGAATGTTCATGATGCCCGCGAGCGTGAACATCGAGGCATCGGCGGTCGACAGAAAGAAGATCGTGACGAGGATGAGACCGGCCAATGCGCCGAGCTCGGGCCGCCGCATGATCTTTGTGAGGAGGGAGACCTCCCGCAGGCGCTCGTCCTGAATTTTCTTGACGGCCGCGGCCGGTGCGAGATTGGCGGTCGGCTGGGTGGTGTCGACCATGAGCGCCTCCCAAATGAATCCAAAAATGGAGGAGCCTGCGGTCGCTGCGACCGCAGGCTCCGATCGATGTGTTAGCGAATGCCCTTGGCAGACAGATCGATCACCTGGCTGGCCTTGTCCTTCGTGATCAGGTTCGGGCCGGAGGGCACATTGCCGCCGGGCATCAGGCCGTATTTGGCATAGTTCGCCAGGAACACCACCGGCAGATAACCCTGCAGATATTGCTGCTGGTCGATGGCGAAGAGCGCCTCGCCGCTCGCCACCGACTTGAGGAAGCCGGCCGACATGTCGAAGGTGGCGACGCGGATGGCACCAGTCTTACCGGCCTCCTTCACGGCCGCCACCGACGGCTCACCCGCCGTGCCGGCGCCGAGCGCCAGGATCGTGTCGATGGAGGCATCGGCAGCAACCGCCGCCTTCACCTTGGCACGTACATCCGCCGGATCGTTCGTGACGGGAAGCACCGTCACCTTGCCGCCGAAGCCTTCCGCGAAGCCCTTGCAGCGCAGATCGAGCGACACGTTGCCGACCTCCTGGTTGACGCACAAGCCGACCTTGCCGCCCAGCTCTTTCAGCTTCGCGCCGGCGATGCGCCCGGCCTCGACCTCGTCCTGGCCCACATGGAGCAACGCGCCGAGCTTCTTCGATACGTCGGAGCCGGAATTCATCGAGATCACCGGAATGCCGGCGGCGACCGCCTTCTGGATCGCCGGGCCGAGCGCCGAAGAATCCGGGATCGAGACGATCAGGCCCGCCGGCTTCTGGTTCACCGCCGCATCGATGAGCTGGGCCATGGCGACCATGTCGAAGGTCTCAGGTGCCCGATAATCGACCTGGATCTTCATATCCTGGCCACCCGCCGTCACGCCGTTTTTGACCACCGACCAGAACGGATCGTTGGCCTGGCCGTGGCTGACGACGATGATGCGGGTATTCTGCTGCGCCGCGACTGGGGCAGCAGTGGCAAAGGTCAGAGCCGCTGCGGCGGCCAGACCGGTAACGAGTGCTTTCATGCTCTTCCTCCCAGATGGTTCTCATGCGAGCACCGCAACGCCTGTGCGCTGCGGCGACCGCCGCGGCCTTGCCGCTTGCCTCACCGGGCAGAGAGAAAACAAATGAGCCGAAGGGCGAATCACCGTCCGTACAGCGTTCCCTCTGCCGATCCGATCGTCCGTCAAAACGGAACGTCAGAACCTTTTTTGTTTCTATATTGGAATTTTTATTCCATTTTTGTAGGATTGGGTCAAGGCCCGATCTGGAGCCCAGGGTCGAGCACATGGAGCAACGGAACAGCATGGGTGGTGCAGAAGCGGTCACGACAGAGGTTCCTGACGATTTCGACGGGTTGCGGACACTGCTGCTTAGCCGCCGCGAATCGATGCCGAAGCGCCTGAAGCAGCTCGCGGCCTTTGCGCTGGAGCATCCCGAAGACATGGCCTTCGGAACGGTGGCGGGCATCGCCGAACATGCCGGCGTGCAGCCCTCCACGCTGGTGCGCTTCGCCAAGAGCCTCGGCTACGACGGCTTCTCCCATCTACAGCAGATTTTTCGCGACCGCCTGCGCGAGCGCTTTCCCGATTACCGCGAGCGCCTCAAGGGATTGCGCGACGCGGAAGGGCATCACGTGCATGCGGCCTCCCTGCTCGAGGGCTTCACCCATGCCGCGGCCGTCTCTCTCGATCGGATGCAGGCCTCGGTGCGCCCAGAGGAACTGTCTCGCGCCATCGAGACCCTGGCCAAGGCCGATACGGTCTATCTCCTCGGCGCCCGCCGGGTGTTCCCGGTCATCGCCTATTGCGCCTATGCGTTCGGCAAGCTCGGAGTGCGGGCGATCCTCATCGACCATGTGGGCCAGCTTGGCCCCGAACAGCTCGCCATTGCGACGAAGCGCGACGCGGTGCTCGCCATCAGCTTCACGCCCTACGCGCCTGTCACGGCCGACCTCGCCGCAGCGGCCGCGCAGCGCGATGTGCCGGTGGTGGCGATCACGGATTCCGCCTTCAGTCCGCTGGTGACGAATGCCGATGTCTGGCTTGAGGTCGCAGAAGCCGATTTCGGCGCCTTCCGGTCGCTCTCCGCGTCGTTTGCGTTGGCGATGGCGCTGGCTGTGGGAACGGCGGAGAAGCGGGCGGAAGGTTAGCCCGTCATCCCGGACGGCAAAGGCGATCCGGGATCGTTGGTAGAATCTGGCGCACGAACCTCAACGCTGTCATCCCCGCGCAGGCGGGGATCCATAAACACTGTGGTTGCAGAGTGAAACAGCGTCAGCGGTTATGGATTCCGGGCTCCGCTACGCGGCCCCGGAATGACAGCGTTTCAATGATTCAACGCTCCCGGATCGGCTTACGCCGTCCGGGATGACGTCTGCTTATATCCGCACCGGCTTCCCGCTCTGCGCCGACTCCGTTGCCGCATCGGCGAGACGCTGGGCCATCAGTCCGTCGCGGCCGGTCGGATTGCACGGCTTGCCGTCGCGGATGGCGTTCAGGAACGTGGTGAGTTCGTCGCGATAGGCCTCCGCATAGCGCTCCAGGAAGAAATCCTGCACCGGATCGGCAGTAATGCCGGAGGCATTCGCCACCTCCACCGTCGTGCGGTGGATATTGCCGGCGCGGATCATGCCCTTGGAGCCGTGCACCTCGACGCGCTGGTCGTAGCCGTAAGTGGCGCGGCGGGAATTGGAGATCTGCACGATCTTGCCCTTGGCGGTCTTCAGCATCACGGCGGCGGTGTCCACATCGCCGGCCTGGCCGATGGCCGGATCGACGAGGGACGAGCCCACCGCATGCACTTCTACCGGCTCGTCACCGAGCAGCAGGAAGCGGGCCATGTCGAGATCGTGGATCATCATATCCCGGAAGAGACCACCGGAGGTGGCGATGTAGCTCACCGGCGGCGGACCGGGATCGCGCGACAGGATGGTGACGAGTTCGACCTCGCCGACCTCACCGTCGGCAAGGCGACGACGAAGGCTCGCGAAATTCGGGTCGAAGCGGCGATTGAAGCCGATCATCAGCGGCGTGCCGGCCTTCTCGACGGTCGCAAGGCAGGTCTCGATGCGCGCGCTCGACAAATCGACAGGCTTCTCGCAGAACACCGCCTTGCCGGCGCGCGCGCCACGCTCGATCAGATCGGCATGCGTCGTCGTCGGCGTGCAGACGAGGATGGCATCCACGTCGGAGCGCTCGACGATCTCATCCAGCGCCGCGACCTCGGCGCCTGTCGCCCCTGCCAGCTCCTGTGCGGAGGGGGCATGCGGATCGGCCACCGCCACGAGGCGGGCATCCGGATGGTTGGCGGCGTTGCGCCCGTGAATGCGGCCGATTCGGCCCGCGCCCAGAACGGCGATCCTGATCATGTTTCCTCTCTGATTCTTTGCCGGCTACGGTGAAATTTAGAATTGATATTCCAACGTAAGCTGCTAATAGAATAAACGTTCTATAACTGCAAGGGCCGACGCGGCTCTCACACGGTCCGACGAAGACCGGCAGCGGGAGGAATAGCATGAAGCCAGCCCTGGATGTCATCACTATCGGTCGCTCCTCGGTCGATCTCTACGGCCAGCAGGTGGGCGGGAGATTGGAAGACATGGCCTCCTTTTCCAAGGCGGTGGGCGGATGCCCGGCCAATATCGCCATCGGCACCGCGCGGCTCGGTTTGAAATCGGGTCTGGTCACCCGCGTCGGCGATGAGGCCATGGGCCGTTTCATCCGCGAGCAGATGGTGCGCGAGGGCGTTTCGACGAAAGGCATCGTCACCGACGGGGAACGGCTTACCGCGCTGGTGATCCTCGGTGTGCGGGACGAGGATTCCTTTCCGCTGATCTTCTATCGCGACAATTGCGCCGACATGGCGCTGACCGAGGACGATATCGACGAGAGCTTCATCGCGTCGGCCGCCGCCATCGTCGTCACGGGCACGCATTTCTCGCGCGAGAACACGGCCGCCGCCCAGAAGAAGGCGATCCGCATCGCTAAAGAGCACGGCCGCAAGGTCGTATTCGATGTCGATTATCGTCCCAACCTCTGGGGCTTGCTCGGCCACGGCGCGGGCGAGTCGCGCTATGTGCGCTCCGATGCGGTGACGGAGCACCTCAAACCCATTCTCGCCGATTGCGATCTCATCGTCGGCACGGAGGAGGAGTTGCACATCGCGGGTGGATCGGAAGATACGCTCGCTGCCATCCGGGCCATCCGGGCGATCTCGAAGGCGACCATCGTGTGCAAGCGCGGCCCCATGGGCTGCGTGGTGTTTCCCAGTGAGATCCCCGCCTCGCTCGACGACGGCGTGAAGGGTCCCGGCTTCCCGGTCGACGTCTATAACGTACTCGGCGCAGGCGATGCCTTTCTCTCCGGCTTCCTGCGCGGATGGCTTAAGGGTGAGAAGCTCGAGACCTGCTGCGCCTATGCCAATGCGAGCGGGGCGTTTGCGGTCTCGCGCCTGCTCTGCTCGCCCGAGATCCCGACCTTCCCCGAGCTGCAGCATTTCCTCGAAGCGGGCAGCCGCCATAAGGCCCTGCGCTTCGACGAGGACATCAACCACATCCACTGGGCAACGACGCGCCGACCGCAAAGCGACACGCTCATGGCGCTCGCCATCGATCATCGCATGCAGTTGGAAGCATTGGCGAAGGAGATCGGTGCGCCGATCGAGCGCATTCCCGATTTCAAGGTTCTGGCCGTCGAGGCCGCCGCAAAGGTGGCGAGTGGCCGCCCTGGCTTCGGCATGCTGATCGACGGTACCTACGGACGCGAGGCCCTGTTCCGCGCGGCCGACCATCCGTTCTGGATCGGCAGGCCGGTCGAGCTGCCGGGCTCGCGCCCGCTTGATTTCGAAGGCGGCGGCTCACTCGGAGCCAAGCTCGTGGAATGGCCCGTGGGACACACGATCAAATGCCTGTGCTTCTATCATCCGGACGATCCGCCGGAACTGAAGGAGCGCCAGGAACACGACCTGCTTCGCCTGCACGATGCCGCGCGCCGCATCGGCCGCGAATTGCTGGTCGAGATCATCGCGGGAAAGCATGGAGCGCTCAAGACGGATACCGTCGCGGGCATCCTGCAGCGCCTCTATGATCTCGGCATCAAGCCCGATTGGTGGAAGCTCGAGCCGCAGCGGGATGAAGCGGCCTGGCATGCCATCGGGGCGGTGATCACGAAAAATGATCCCTATTGCCGTGGCATCGTGCTGCTCGGCCTCGAAGCGCCCGAGAACGAGTTGGAGGCCGCTTTCGCGGCCGCTGCCAAGGAGCCGCAGGTGAAGGGCTTCGCGGTCGGCCGCACGATCTTCAACGATGCCGCGCGGCGCTGGCTCAAGGGTGAGATATCGGACGAGGCGGCCGTCGATGACATGGCCTCGCGCTTCCGGCGCCTTGTCGATTCATGGCAAAAGATGTCCAGCCGCGCGAAAGCTGCTTAATACCAAGGGTGGAGCTTCGGTTTGGCTCCGCCCTCTTTTCATGGACGAGAAAACCTGAGAACGCTGCTGCCTCTGTTGCCGGCGCCATTCGAGAGGAAACCGTATGAGCACGATCCGCCTGACCATGGCGCAAGCCGTCGCCCGATTCCTGACGGCGCAGAAAACCGAGATAGACGGGCAAATCCTGCCGCTCTTCGGCGGTGTCTGGGCGATCTTCGGCCACGGCAACGTGGCGGGCATGGGCGAGGCGCTGCACGGCGTGCGCGACCAGCTTCCCACCTATCGCGGCCATAACGAGCAGGGCATGGCTCATGCGGCGATTGCCTTCGCTAAAGCGTCCCGCCGCCGCCGCATGATGGCCTGCACCACGTCCATCGGCCCCGGCGCCACCAACATGGTGACGGCTGCCGCCGTGGCACATGTGAACCGGCTACCAGTGCTGCTGCTTCCCGGTGACGTCTTCGCCAACCGCAAGCCCGATCCAGTGCTGCAACAGGTTGAGAGTTTTTCCGACGGCACGGTTTCGGCCAACGATTGCTTCCGCCCAGTCTCCCGCTATTTCGACCGCATCACGCGCCCTGAACAGATCATCCCCGCGCTCCAGCGGGCGATGACCGTGCTCACCGATCCTGCCGAGTGCGGACCGGTGACGCTGGCGCTCTGCCAGGACACGCAGGCCGAGGCCTACGATTATCCGGAGAGTTTCTTTGCGGAAAAGATCTGGACGCCGCGCCGCATCCGTCCGGACGAGACAGAGCTCGCGGAAGCAGCCGATCTCATTCGCAAAGCGAAAAAACCCTTCATCGTTGCCGGCGGCGGTGTGCTCTATTCGAATGCCGAAAAGGCTCTGGCCGATTTCGCAGAGAAACACGGCCTGTTTGTCGGCGAGACTCAAGGAGGCAAGTCGAGCATTGCGCATGATCACGCGGCCTGCCTCGGCGCCGTCGGCGTGACCGGCACGGGCGCCGCCAACGCGCTTGCCGAAGAGGCCGATGTGGTGATCGCCGTCGGCACGCGCCTGCAGGATTTCACGACCGGTTCCTGGGCCCTGTTCAAGAACCCGAACCGGCGCATCGTCGGCCTCAATGTGCAGACCTTTGACGCGACGAAGCACAATGCGGCACCGCTCGTCGCCGATGCGCGTGTGGGTCTTGAGGAACTGAGCCGCGCGCTCGGCACCTGGAAAGCGCCGGAGGCCTGGACAGCGAAGGCTCGGGACGAGAAGGCGCGCTGGTTCGACACCGCCGCTCGCTATACCGACCCGACCAACGCGGAACTGCCGTCTGACGCGCAGGTGATCGGCGCCGTGCAGCGCACCTCGCAGCCGACAGACGTGGTTGTCTGCGCGGCCGGCGGCCTGCCGGGCGAATTGCATAAGCATTGGAAGGCTCTGCAACCGCTCGGCTACCACATGGAATACGGCTATTCCTGCATGGGCTACGAGATCGCCGGCGGGCTCGGCGTGAAGATGGCCGATCCGTCCCGCGAAGTGATCGTGATGGTGGGCGACGGTTCATACCTCATGATGAACTCCGAACTCGCCAGCTCCGTGATGCTCGGCAAAAAGCTGACCGTCGTGCTTCTCGACAATCGCGGCTATGGCTGCATCAACCGCCTGCAGCGCGCCACCGGCGGCGAGAGCTTCAACAACCTGCTGCAGCACACGAACCATGTGACGCTTCCCGATATCGACTTTGCTGCCCATGCAGCGAGTCTCGGTGCGCAGGCAATCAAGGTGAAAGGCATCGGCGAGCTGGAAGACGCACTGAAGCAGGCGCGCAGTGCAGATCGCAGCACCGTCATCGTCATCGACACCGACCCGCTCGCCTCCACCGACGCAGGCGGTCATTGGTGGGATGTGGCGGTGCCCGAAGTCTCGGTGCGCGATCAGGTGAACTCCGCCCGAAAGAATTACGAGAATGCTCTCACCGCACAGCGGGTGGGCGATTGATCAAGATAGAAGGATAAGAACATGACGATCCGCATCGGGGCCAATCCCATCGGCTGGTCCAATGACGACATGCCCGAACTCGGTGGTGAGACGCCGCTGGAGGTCTGCCTGGCCGAGGCAAAGGAAGCAGGCTTCGAGGGCATGGAGCTCGGCAACAAGTTTCCGCGCGAACCGGAAGCGTTGAAGAAAGCGCTGGCACCCTTTGGACTCGCCTGCGTGTCCGGCTGGTATTCCGCCGAGTTGTTGAAGCGCGATGCGGATGCGGAGATGAAGGCTTTGCGGCCGCATCTCGATCTCCTGAAGGCCATGGGATCGAACGTGCTCGTCTTCGCCGAGACGTCGAACGCCATTCACGGTGATCGCTCCAAGCCGCTGTTGCAGCGTCCTGTCATGAAAGACGGCGACTGGGCCGAGTTCGGCCGCCGCATCACGCAAGTGGCCGAACGCACCCTGCAGGAAGGCGTGCGCGTAGTCTATCACCACCACATGGGCACCATCGTGGAATCCGAGGCCGATATCGACGCCTTCATGCGATCGACCGGCGAAGCGGTTCATCTTCTGCTCGATACCGGTCACGCCACCTGGGGCGGCGCCAACCCGGCTGCGCTCGCCCGCCGCTATCGCAACCGCATCAGCCATGTGCACGCCAAGGATGTACGCAAGGACGTGATGGAAAAGTCGAAGGCTGAAGGCTGGAGCTTCCTCGATTCCGTCATCGAAGGCGTCTACACCGTGCCGGGTGACGGCATGGTGGATTTCGTCTCGGTGTTCAAGGAACTGCCGGGCTATAACGGCTGGGTGGTGATCGAGGCGGAGCAGGACCCGAAGAAGGCTCATCCGCTGACCTACGCCAAGATGGGCTATGCCAATCTCACCCGCTCCCTCAAGGAAGCCGGCCTGCGTTAAGGGAGAGTTGCGATGTCGAAGCTCCTGGTCAAACCGTCGAAGCCCGATAACCAAGGCCGGATCCACGCCATCACGCCGGAATCCGCCGGATGGACTTATGTGGGGTTCGAGGTCTACCAGCTGAAAGCCGGGCAGAATCTCCGCCAGGCGACAGGCGACCGGGAAGCCTGCATCGTCATGCTCTCAGGCAAAGCGCATGTGGGCGCAGGGGGCAGCGATTTCGGCGTGATCGGCGGGCGCGCCTCGCCGTTCGAGCCGGATCCGTGGTCGCTCTATGTACCGGCTAAATCCGGATGGTCGCTCAACGCCGAGACGGATTGCGAGATCGCCGTGTGCACTGCGCCGGCCGAGGGCAAGCTCCCGGCCCGCGTGATCAGCCCGGATCAGGTCGGACAGGAAACCCGCGGCCAGGGCACCAACACGCGCCATGTGCGCAACATCCTGCCCGAGACCGAAGCCGCGGAGAGCCTGCTCGTGGTCGAGGTCATCACGCCCTCCGGCCATTGGTCGAGCTATCCTCCCCACAAGCACGACCGGGACATGCTGCCCACCGAGTCGCTTCTGGAAGAGACCTATTACCACCGTCTCAACCCTCCTTCGGGCTTCGCCCTGCAGCGGGTCTATACGGATGACCGTTCGCTCGACGAGACGCTGGCGGCGGCGAACGGCGACGTGGTGCTGGTGCCGAAGGGCTATCACCCTGTCGGCGCTCCACACGGCTACGAGCTCTACTATCTCAACGTGATGGCCGGTCCGAAGCGGATCTGGAAGTTCCACAACGATCCGGACCACGAATGGATGCTCAAAAAGGCCTGAGGCCGTCTGTCTCTTGATCCTGCCAAGCCTTTCGGGCATGAGGCGAACAACGTTTCCCTGAGAGGTCCCATGGTCTGGTCGGATCTTGCCTCACGCGCCTTCAAGACCGCGATCGCGCTCATCAGCGCGATCGTGATGGATTATGCGTTTCTGAATGGGCGCATGACGCGCCAGGCGGTAACGGGAATCGAGCGCATGGCGGCCGACGCGCCGGTTCTCATCGACCGGCTGGTGACGAGCGCGCTGAACATCAAATGGGACCGCTGAGGACGCCCAGAGACTTTAGGCGCTTGCCACCAGGTGCTGCTCGATTTCGTAGACCGGATGCTTGGTCAGATCCTTGTTCACCTCGGCCATGATCCGCTGCTTTGCGGCATCGGAAAACCGAGTCCGCAACTCGGCCAGCGTCCGTGGCGGCGCTGCCACGATGATGTGCTTCACACCGCCATTGAGGCAGGCGGCATTGACCGCCTCAGCCACTTCCCCGGCAAATTTCCGTTCGGCGAGATCGTGCCAATCGGTCTGCTCGATTGCGCTCCGTTGGCCGAGCATCGCAGCCTGGCCCTGCTTGTCCGTGCCCTGAAGGCGTGTCGGCAGATTGTCCGGAGCCTCCAGAACGCGTTCGACCTGGAGGTTCGGATAGAGGCCATCGCCTTTGTTCTTCAAGAACAGGGCTTTCCGGCCGTCGCTGACGAGAACCAATCCATCGTGGGGAAGCCTGAAAATTTTGTTCACGGCCATGCTCCTTGTTACGGGAGACATTCTTCGGCACCTCAGTCGGCGGTGCTTTGATCCATATCATATCACAATCTTCGGTGCGCCGCTCGGCGGACCGAGATCATCTCTGGCGTCCTCTCAGCAATCATCGGAACGGAACGGCCACGGTTCCGTTGATCCCCTGCCCTCACTTGTCATCGCGGTCCCATGGCAAATCTCTTACGCATCCTGCTCGCCATCCTGCTTCCGCCCGTCGGTGTATTTTTCACGGTCGGCCTGGGCGGGCAGTTCTGGCTCAACATTCTCCTGACGATCCTCGGCTACATTCCAGGCATCGTCCACGCGGTCTGGATCATCGCGCGTCGGACGCGATAAGGCGCAGCCGGATCCAGGCAGGTCGTGCGGACGAAGGCTGCATCCGAGAAAACCAGCCCTGCGCACCTTCTGGTGCTCAAACGCACATCGCAGGAATGGCGGCATGAACGGGATGCCGGGAGAGTCGTTTCTTCCTGTGTATCTCGCAGGACCCCATGCCGCTTTCAAAGAAAAAGAAAACGATGATCATTTTCGACCCCATTTCTGGGAATCGCATCATCCTCTCCCCGCCGGACAAGCCGCGCAGCCGCCACCTTTCGAACTTGCTTTGCGCCCCGAACGAGACCGATCCGTCAGGCAAGACGGAATCGCGCTCATCCGGCGCCGACAAGGTCAGAAACTGATCATGGAAGGAAATGGCGCACCCGACACGATTCGAACGTGTGACCTTTGCCTTCGGAGGGCAACGCTCTATCCAGCTGAGCTACGGGTGCTTTGAGGCGGTGGGCCTTAAACCTTCCCTACCCGATTACGGTCTTGAGGGCAACCTCCGACGGCGAGGCAGCTGCGGCCGTCCTGGCGGAGGGACGGCCGCAATTGATTCCTTTCGATCTTCCTCCCGGAGGCGGGGCGTGGCCCATGTATTCGGGAGGGATTGCCCTGGCGGCCCTAGCTCATCGTGCGGACCCAGAGGGCCGCGCTCGACGATGCGCCACTTAAGGGATTGAGCATCGGACGATTTGTCGGACTTGCCCGATTCCCCCTCTCCCGAGTGGAGAGAGGTGGGGTATCGTGGATCCGCCTTTCAGTCCGATGCTCTAGGCCTCGTCGGTCGCGGCCCGCTGCCGCGACACGTAGCCGATGGCAAGCACCAGGGCGGCTCCGACGATGGCCATGGGAATTTCCGCCTTGTGGCCGAGTTCCTGGCCGAGCTGGCCGATCAACCAGGGATCGGAGATCAGCATCTCGCCGGCGACCCATCCCAGAAGGGCTGCGCCGGCCCAGACAAGAAGGGGCATCCGGTCCAGGAGCGCCATGATGAGAGCAGCGCCGGCCACGATGAGAGGGATGGAAATGGCGAGGCCGATGGCGAGCAGGGCGGTGGAATCCTGCGCCACCGCGGCAATCGCCAGGACATTGTCGAGGCTCATGACCGCATCGGCGACCACGACGGTCCAGACCGCATGCCAGAGGCGGTCGGTTTCCTTCACGCCGCCTTCTTCATCGTCGCCGCTCAGAAGCTTCACGGCGATCCAGAGCAGGAGAAGGCCGCCGACGATTTTCAGGAACGGCGTCGCAAGAAGTGCTGCGACGAGAACTGTGAAGATGATCCGCAGACCAACCGCGACGCCGGCGCCGAGGATCATGCCGATGCGGCGTTTGTCTTCCGGCAGACCGCGGCAGGCGAGTGCAATGACGACGGCATTGTCTCCGGATAGGATGACGTTGATCCAGATGATGCCGAGGAGTTTGAGAGCTTGAGGGAGGAGAGCTTCCATGATGGGGAACTCGATTGACGTTCGAGACGGCCAGTGATTGCGGCTTGCCTGCAGACCGGCACGGGCCGTGTGCAATGGCGAGCGCAGCGGTTCAAAGCCGTTCGCGAGAAACAAAAGAGGCGCCGCTTACCGGGCGCGCGCGATACCATCGACCGGAAGCGACCCAAGTCGTTCTTCCGGCGAGGCTGGACTGAGTTCAGAGACTTGGAGGCCCCGTCGCGCGCAGAGATCCAAGGGGATTGGAGTAGACCAGCTTTCGAAGACCGTCGCGGGCACCTTGCCCGGCGACGCTCGACAGCGAACGGCAAGAGATGCCCGACGGAATGAGGGCGTCAGGACTGCCCTCCCCGTCACTCCATTCATCCGGACAGGTCTCTCGGTCCGTCTCCTCTCCCTCCGTCAGCAGCAGGGTTTCTTCAAGCTGACCGAGGAAAGAGGTTTCGGAATTCGCATGATCGATGGCCGGGAGCCAAACCAGAAAGATCAGCCCGAGCAACACCTGCACGACGGAAAGAAAGATGCGGGGTCGGACCGATGCTCTGTTCATCTGAGCGAAGGATGCTCCAAGGCTAAAAACCTCACTCTCCCTAACCCGACCGGAGGCTTGAGAGCAACCTGAGCAGGAGCATGCGAGGTCAGCATCGTTACGGCAGCTCTGCCGCATAGATCTTAATAGACATTGTACGGGCGGCAGATCGTGCCGCACCATTCCGTCCGGGCGACTCGCTCAAGCTTGCTTTCCACGGGAGAGCTCAATGCCAGCCCAGAATGATCACGTTTCCATTCTCCGCGAAGCTTATACCCAATGGGTCGACAGCAGAGGCAGCGACTGCGAATGCTGGATGAACATCATTGCCGATGATGTCTCCCTCGGCTCGCTGGCAGACGGTTCGCCGGAAGTCCCCTTTACGGCACGCCGGGATAACAGGTCCGGAGTTCGTGCCTATCTCGAGGATCTCATGCGCGACTGGGAGATGATCTCTCACGCCATGGACGAGTTCATCGCCCAGGACGACCGCGTGGCCGTGGTCGGGCGGGCCATCTGGCGCCACAAGGGAACGGGCAAGGTTGCGGACACCCGAAAGGTCGATATCTGGCGCTTCCGGGACGGCAAGGTGATCGATTTCGACGAATATTACGATACCGCCAGGCTCATCGCCGCCGCGACGCCGTAACCGCTACGATCTCTCAAGCTCACGCGCCCTGCGCGGACGGCAGGATGAGGGCAATATCGGCCGCGTTGAGCAGGCGATACTGTCCCGGCTCCAGGTCCTCGGGCAGCGCCAGGCCGCCGACCCGGTCGCGATGAAGCGCTGTCACGTGGTTCCCGACCGCTGCGAACATGCGCCGGACCTGATGGTAGCGGCCTTCGGTCAGGGTCACATAGGCGCTCGTGCTGGAGATCCTCTCCATCTGCACCGGCAGGAGCGGCTTGTCCTCGTTGTCGAGCATCAGCGTCCCGGCTGCAAAAATCTCCGCCTCGTCGCCGCGCAAGGGGCGGTCGAGGGTCACACGATAGCGCTTGGAGATGTTCGCGCGCGGCGAGATGATCCGGTGCAGCAGGTTGCCGTCATCGGTCATGAGCAGCAGGCCCGAGGTCTCTTTGTCGAGCCGTCCGATGGTCGAGATCGCCGGGTCGCGCCGGCGCCAGCGGTCCGGGAGCAGGCCATAGACCAACGGTCCTGATTCCTTGTGCGAGCAGGTGACGCCCAGGGGCTTGTGCAGCATCAGCGCCAGCCCGGGCGGTGGATCGAGCGGCTTGCCCCGGATGCGCATCCGCTCCGAGAGGTCGCGGGTCACGGCGATGCGCTCGTCCGCATCCTCGACCTCGGCTCCATCCAAGGTGACGAGGCCGGCATGGACCAGTGACTGGACCTCGCGGCGCGAGCCGTAGCCCATATTGGCGAGAAGCCGGTCGAGACGGAGCGTCGGGACCTTGCTCATTTCTGCGCCTCGTAGATCTTGTAGCCGTTCGCTTCGATTTTTGGGGTCACGCGCTTGAACAGGGTTTTCAGCACGGCCTCGTAGGGCAAGTGGCGATTGGCGACGAGCCAGAGAACGCCGCCCGGTCGGAGAGCCTCGGCGGCACGGCGGATGAAGGCCTGTCCCAGGCTCTGATCCTCGGCACCGCCGTCGTGGAACGGCGGGTTCATCACCACGAAGTCGAGGCCCTTCAGGTTGGTGCCGTTGCGGATATCCGCCCAACGAATACTCGTCCGTGGATCGTCGATGTTGCGCTCTGCCATCGCGGCAGCGCGACGGTCAATATCGATCAGGGTCAGATGCTCGACCTTGGGCGAGGCCAGGATCGCGCGGGCGAGAATGCCGATGCCGCAGCCGAAATCCGCGCCGCGGCCGCTCAAAGGCGGAAGGTTCTGTTCCAGCAGGACGCTGCCGGGATCGAGGCGATTCCAGCTGAACACGCCGGGCCAAGTCCAGAGGTCTAAGGTTTCATCGAGACGCGGACCGCCCTCGGCCAGCGCATCATCGAGGCCTGTCGGAAGGGGCGGCCGTGGACAGGTGCAGATGCGGTGATGGCGGCGGGAGGTCTCGCTGACATCGCAGCTGAAACCTTTCAGTTCCTTGGCAATCCGCGAGCCGCCCTTGTCCTTGGGTGCGAGGACCGTCAGGGATCCGCCGGGTGCAAGCGCTCGCAAAGCCAAGGCGATGGTGTAACGCCGCTCGACGGTTCCGGGCGGCGCCAGCACGACCATATCACCGAGAGATCCCACCTCCTGCTCCTCCAGCTGTCCGGAACCGGGGATCAGAGGCGAGAACTGGATGGCCGCTGCCGAGATGTCGGCCAGTTCGGCCGGTGGCGTGCCATAGACGCCGTTTGGTTTCGTATCTTGCAAAGTGATTGAGCCTACGCTGAACGCAGGCGTTCTTAATACGCGGTGGTTCGGAAGGTAAGTCTCAGGGCGCCTCGACGGCCTGCTTTGTATCGATAGCGCGGATTTCGGATTCTCCGACCGCGCGCTGAGCGCCGCTTATCGTATCTCTGATCCTATAGCCCAGCTCGCCGCTGCTGTTTTCCGGCATCAGGCGAATGACCTCGTATGTGCCGCTCGTGCGATCGGCGAAATGCGCAGCGGCGGCATGGACCAGCTGGCCCATGGAATATTTATGGCTCACAGGAATCTCCTTTGTCAGAAAGCAAAAAGCCGCTCCTCTGGAGCGGCTTTGCTCGGCGGCAATGGATGCCAGGCCGCCTCTTTCAACGAAAATTACGCCGTCTGGATGTTGTTGACGGCGACCTTGCCGGAGCGGCGGTCCTCGGCGGTGTCGAAGGAAACCTTCTGGCCTTCACGCAGACCGCGGATGCCGGCGCGCTCGAGAGCGGTGGCGTGAACGAACACGTCCTTGCTGCCATCGTCCGGCTGGATGAAGCCGAAGCCTTTTTGATCGTTGTAGAACTTAACGGTACCCGTAATCATGAGAGTATCCTTGGTGAGGCTTGGTGTGCACGTGAGCAAAGGGCGTGCTGTCGCACGACCTCACACTCGGGTTCGTCGATGTTTGGGAAGAGTGTCTGAACGCGCGCCTGGTAGGCCAAGGCGTAACGGCCCGATTGTCCGGCCAAATGTCGATGGAGTTTATCTAGGGGCCCCTTGCGGCGAATACAAGGCAAGATTGCAGAAAGGCAACCACCGGCTCTGTCAAAGGCTAGCATGGGGATGTGCCATATACCTGCGAGAGGGTCCGCCTCAGTATCTCAGCCGCAGCGCCTGAACGCTCTGGCCGCCGTCCGCGCAGACGATCCGGGCGCGCGGGCAGTAGGAGGCATAGGCCGGCGTTGGGCAATAGGTCTGCATGAAGGTCTCATCGATGGCGCAGGTCACGTGCACGCGGTAGAAGCCCTGCGGACCGCTTGGCGCATCGTGCAGCACGGAATAGCCGAGCCCCTGGTCGGCGAGCCGGGAAATAGCGCGGCCGGGTTGAGCCCATTCGGTTTGAACCCGGGTGACGCGCGTGACATCCGCGCTCTGGGCTGCCGACCCCGTCAGGCCGGTTGCCAGCGCGATCCCCACCAATAGCCGCCTCATGCTGCGCCTCACTTCGTGATGTGACATTCAGGCCTGCGGAGCCCGGTTCGCCGGGACGGCAAGGGCCTGTCGAGGGTTAATGCAAAGCTGCTGTTCTGGATCCATCGCGAGCGCCTGCACGAAAGGTTAACCACGCTCCCGGATGGGGAATGCCGCACCCCGGACTTTAAGCAACCGGTAGGATCTTGTGCCCGATAAACGCGGCCTGTTGTAGGCGTAACTCACCAGGATCCCATGCACCACATCCATCTCGCTGAGGGTATGCGGCTTCGTTTTCCGGCACGGACTGCCGACTTCGACCAGGGGGTCGAGATCGGCATCGTGGCAGCGCTGATGAGCCAGGATCTGACGGAGTTCTCCCGTAAGATCTCGAACGAAAACCTTGGTCAGATGCGCGCCCTGGTAGAGCAGTTCGGCTACCGCCTCGTCGAAGGCCAGATGGACGGGGACTTCGTGGAGCTCAATTTCTACAGCCGCACGGCGCGCCCGCGCCTGCGCGTCGTCCATTCGGGAACCTGACGCGCGTCAGGCTGAAAACCGCTTCTGCATAGTGCGGACGCGTTCGCGATAGGCCGTATAAAAGCCGCTCATGGCGATGAGGCAGGCTCCCGTGATCGTCCAGGAATCCGGCAGGGATCCGAACACCAGATAGCCAAGGGTTCCGGCCCAGATCAGCTGGACATAGGAAAACGGCGCGATCAGAGACGCATTGCCGTGGCGATAGGCCATGACGACGAACCAATGACCGATCGCAAATAGGATGCCCATGACGAGGCCCAGCGCGATCTCGGTCCCGTTTGGCGTCACCCAGCTGAAGGGCATGAGCGCGCTCAGCACGAGGCTGCCGACGAGGGCGGAATAGGTCAGCGTCGTGAGCGCCTGGTCGCCGCTGATCTTGCGGGTCACCACGGCGCCCACAGCCCAGCTCGATGCGCTGAGAATCGGCAGCAAGGCGGCCGCCTGAAACGCTCCCGACCCGGGGCGTACGACGATGATCACCCCGATCAGCCCGAAAGCGGCAGCCGTCCAGCGCCGCCAGCCGACCGACTCGCCGAGAAAGAGCACCGAGAGCCCCATGATCAGGATCGGCGAGACGAAGAAGATCGCGGTCGCGTCGGCCACGGGCAGGTGCGGCAGGCTCTGAATGAACATGATGGATGAGCCGACCATGCCCAATCCCCTGACCACCTGCAGGCCGGGCCGCTGGGAACGGAACAGGGCGGGACCACCCTTGATCAGCGCGAAGGGAACGATGAAGGCCGCAAAGGTGACGTAGCGCATCCAGGCCACCTCCGGCGGTGGCAAGGTGGAAGCGAGCTGCTTGGTAATGACGTCCGCTACGGAAAACACGATCGTGGAGATGACCAGGAACAGAATTCCCCGCAGCGGAGAGGCCGGTGCGTTCGGTGATTCCAGAGAAGGCGTTGTTGTCCGGGGCGCGGGGGCAGCACTCATGAAGGACTCAAAAAATGAGGCCCGCGCGGTCACGCTGCGAGCCCCTTTAGGTCTCAAGTTTGGAGGATATGGCTTTGCATAAAATACTGTTTCCTCGCGGAGAGAAGTGCAAAGACGGCACATATTCTATGCTTTAGACGAATGGATCACCTCTTCCGCTCACCCGTGCTTGCACTATGAGCATAGGTTTGCCGAAATCACAGGTTTCGAAGCTGGTGCATCATTGTCTGCATGGGTCGCAGACGCGGAAAGGGCTCATGCCGGATCAATCGTCGGAAACGCCAAGCCGTCTGGTCAGCGGCACGCCTGCCTTTCGCCGGCTGAACCTGTCTTTGTTCGCGGCCGGCTTCTCGACCTTTGCCATTCTCTATTGCGTCCAGCCCCTGCTGCCGGAGTTCTCGCAGGAATTCCATGTCAGCGCCGCCGTGAGCAGCCTGTCCCTGTCGCTATCGACCGGTCTCCTCGCCGTGGCGATGCTGATTGCGGGCTCCCTGTCGGAGATCTGGGGCCGCAAGCCGGTCATGGTGGCCTCGCTCTTCGCCTCGGCGCTCCTGACCCTTCTCTCTGCGGTGGCTCCGAACTGGACCAGCCTGCTCCTCACCCGCATGCTGATCGGCGTCACCCTCAGCGGTCTTCCCGCAGTCGCCATGGCCTATGTGAGCGAGGAAGTGGACCCGAAATCCATCGGTCTCGCCATGGGGCTGTTCATCGGCGGCAATGCGATCGGCGGCATGGCGGGACGGATCATCGGCGGCGTGCTGACGGATCTCGGCTCCTGGCGGCTTGCCATCGGGTTGATCGGAGCTCTCGGATTAGCCTCGGCCATTGCGGCCTGGCGAAGCCTGCCGGCCTCGGCCCATTTTCAGCCCCGACCCGCCCGCCTGACGGAGCTTCTGCGCTCATTCGGTGAGCATCTGCGAGACCCAGGTCTGCGGGCGCTGTTTGCAGAAGCCTTCCTCCTTATGGGCGGCTTCGTGACGCTCTACAATTATCTCGGCTACCGCCTGACGGAAGCACCCTATTCCTTGAGCCAGAGCGCCGTCGGGGCGATTTTCGCCGCCTATCTGATCGGGACTCTGAGTTCCGCCTGGATCGGCGCGCTGGCGGGACGGCTGGGCCGCAGGCGGGTTCTGTGGGCGATGATCGTGATCATGATTGCCGGCGTGGGGCTTACGCTCTTTCACCATCTCGCGCTTATCCTGGCCGGCATCGTGGCTGTCACCTTCGGCTTCTTCGGCGCCCATTCCATCGCGAGCAGCTGGGTCGGCAGCCGAGCTCTCACAGCCAAGGCGCAGGCCTCCGCCCTGTATCTGTTCTGCTACTATCTCGGCTCCAGCGCCATCGGCACCCTGGGCGGCGTGTTCTGGACCCATTGGGGCTGGCCGGGCGTATCGGCCCTCGTGGCCCTTCTGCTGATGGTGGCGCTCGCCCTCGCCATTCGACTGGTGGCGCTCCCGCCGCGGGAGGCCGGCGAGACGCCCGCGCAGTGAAAGAGTGCGCACATTCAAGCAATCGTGCGATAGTTTATTTAAGTTTAATTTGGTTAATATTTAATCATCAACAATATCAATATAATTCAATTGAATAGGAAAATTCGATACTGAGGCTATACACGATAGAAATTCAGCGATTATATCGTCTTAATGTTGCCCCATTAGCCTTCATTTTGCATCCCATCAATAACAGACAAGGGAATGCATTGTGGATCAACGCAAGGTGACGCTCGCGCTCGCCAGCCTGTTCATCTCCGGATCGGCTGTTTTCTTTTCTCCTTCTGCCTTTGCAGAGCCGGCGGAGACCTCGGGGAAAATCATTCAGAGCGGTCGCGCCTCCTGGTATGGCCCGGGCTTCCACGGCCGGCGGACCGCGAGCGGCGAAACCTTCAACACCAACGAATTGACCGCTGCCCACCGCACCCTGCCCTTCGGCACCAAGGTCCGGGTCGTGAACAAGAAGACCGGCAAGTCGGTAGTCGTGCGCATCAACGACCGTGGTCCCTATGCCCATGGTCGCGTCATCGACCTGTCAAAGGCCTCAGCACAGGCTATCGGCATCTCCGGGGTCGGCGCCGTCGACGTCGCCCAGCTCTAAAGCGGCTTAAAACTACTTCCCCTTTTCATTACCTAGACATTGCAGATTCCAAATTTTGCGAACCGCCCCGGCAGGGCCATCCCTGCCGGGGCGGGCCATGGAACCGAGAAGCCTTTTACCCGCTTTCCCCCGGTCACCCTTTTCAGAGGCCTTTTGGAAACGCATGCAGATTGGCCGGTCGCTGACATCGATAACCGCTCTCGCGACGCTGCTGATGGCAGCCGCTCCCATGGCTGCGGCGCAGACGGGGCGGCCCTGGGTCGATCCTCCGGCTGAGACCGGGACTGCACCGGCCCAAGCGCCAAAGCCTCTGAATGAAGCACCTGCCAGCCCTCCACCACAGGCCACGACACCAGCGCCCGCATCTGCGACCCCGCCGACGCAATCGGCGCAGCCGCAGGCGCCCGCTGTCCCGCAGCCCGCTCCCACGGTGGCGCAGCCGCTGAAGGATCGCGACGCCGACAAGCGCAGCGCCCGGGCCTCCGTGGCGAAGGACTTCGCCATCGACTATCTCGAATCCTGGTCGGCCTCGAACGATGTCGCTCTCGAAGCGACGGCCGCCTTCTATGCGCCGCGCATCCTCTTCCATGGCCGCGAAGTAAGCATGCAGCGCCTCTTCAACGAGAAGCGCCGCTTCGTGCGCCGCTGGCCCGAGCGCGATTATCGTCCGCGCCAGGATGCGATCGGGAGCACATGCAACCCGCCAGGCGAGATCTGTACGGTGCATGCGGTGTTCGACTTCACCGCATCTCATCCCAAAAGGCGTCGCGTCTCGCAGGGCACCGGCGCCTTGCAGCTCATCGTTCACTTCATTGGCGACAAACCGGTTATTGTTGCCGAACACAGCACACTGCTCGGTCAGGAGCGCAAGGGAAATCTTGCCCTGGAGGGTGCCTCGCATGATTGACGATTCCATCACCCACGATCCCAAGGCGGATCCGCGCCGCAACTGGGCCCAGATGCGCGACAGAATGCGCGAGATCATCCATGCGGAACTCGACAGAATTCACCCCACCGACGATGCGCGCCGCGCTCTCGAACTGATCATCGAATCCTCCGTGCGTCCGTCCGAAGTGGATGGTGCGCTGAAGCTCACGATTATCGACCACGAGGGCAAGAAGCGGACGATGGAGAGGGGCGGGCAGCAGAGCGAATTCACGCTCCACGATCTACTCGATGAATTGCGCGTGAAGTATCCGGTGCTGTTCAGGCCGGCGAAGCGCGATGCATCGGCGCTTGCACAGGTCGACGAACCATCCTGGCCGCGTGCGAAGCCGAGGCGTGACTGGTTGAATCTCGATTCCGGCGAGTCGCAGCCCATAGCCGAACCGTCCCATCCGCTGGAAGAACCTGAAGCCCGCCATCATGAACATGACGCAAGGCTGCCGGTAGCGGACTGGCCACACGACACGCTCAAAGCCTCCACGCCCGACCGAGCCCCCGAGACCTCGGCGGAGGATTACCCGATTGCGGTCGCGGCGGAGCATGAGCGGAGTGACTTCGGCGACATGCGCACGCATTCCTGGAAGCGACCGGCCTTCGCGCTCGGCGCGGTGGCCGTTCTCGCTCTCCTCGGCGTCGGTGCATTCCTGTTCCAGAGCGACAATACGGCAGCGCCTCAAGTCAGCGCTGCTGCACCGGCCGCGTCCGGCCCGATCCGCGAGCCGGAGCCGGTGGCAACGGGTTCGACGGGCTCATCCGGATCGCTGCGCGGCGTGCCGGACGTGATCGATACGGCAACCCTATCCCTGAATGGTGAAGTGGTGCGCCTGTTCGGCGTCGAGTGGGCTCCCGGTGCCGGCAAGCCCGAAGACCTGACCCAGTATCTCAACGGCCGCGAGGTCGCCTGCGAGCCGGCGGGCTCAAACGACGTGTATCGGTGTCAGGTCGGCGGACAGGATCTGTCGCGCGTCGTGCTGTTCAACGGCGGCGGGCGTCCCACGAGCGACGCGACGCCGGAGCTCAAGGCCGCGGCCGACAAGGCCCGCGAGGCAAAGATCGGCGTCTGGAGCAACTAGCGCATCGTGCGGACCCGAAGGGCCGCGCTAACAATGCGCCAGCCAAGAGAAAGCGGCCCCTGGATCGACAGGAGCCGCTGATTCCCCGCAAGCTCGCATCTTAGCGCATCGTGCGGACCCAGAGGGCCGCATCAACGATGCGCCGCTTAAGGGATTGAGCATCGAAATTGATCCCAAAAGTGGATTCCACTTTTGGGTCCGATGCTCTAGGCGCTTGCCCCTGCAGGAGCCGGAATCTCGATTTCGATCTCGAGGGTCGAAATGTCGGAATCGCGGTTCATCTTCACCTGAACGTTGTCCTGATCGACCATGACATGACGGCGGACGACGGCCAGGATTTCTTCCCTGAGCTGCGCAACGAGATCGGGCTTGCCCCCGACGATGCCGCGTTCGTGCGCCAGCAGGATCTGCAGGCGCTCTCGCGCGACGGGCGCGGATGTGCGCCGGTTGAAGAAACTCAAAAGGCTCATGCAGCCCTCCGTCCGAACAATTTGCCGAACAGCCCCTTCTTGTCGGTGGGGATGGTGAGTTCGACGGTTTCACCCTTGAGCCGGCGCACGGCATCGAAATAGGCCCGCCCCGGTGCGCTGGCGGGATTGTTCAACGTCACCGGCGAGCCGACATTCGAGGCGCGCAGCACTTCTTCGCTCTCGGGAATGATGCCGATCAGCGGAATGGAGAGGATCTCCAGCACATCGTCAACCTTGAGCATCTCGCCGCGCTCGGCGCGGACGGGATCATAGCGGGTGAGAAGGAGATGCTTCTCGATGCGCTCGCCCTTCTCGGCCCGTTCCGTCTTGGAATCGAGGAGGCCGATGATGCGGTCTGAATCGCGGACGGAGGACACTTCCGGGTTCGTCACGACGACGGCGACATCCGCATGGCGCATGGCCATCGTGGCGCCGCGCTCGATGCCAGCCGGGCTGTCGCAGATGATCCAGTCGAACTTCTGGCGCAATTCATCGAGCACGCGGGCCACGCCCTCTTCCGTGAGCGCGTCCTTGTCGCGGGTCTGCGAAGCGGGAAGCAGCGAGAGGTTCTCCAGCCGCTTGTCGCGGATGAGAGCCTGATTGAGCTTCGCATCGCCCTGCACCACGTTGATGAGATCGAACACCACGCGGCGCTCGGCTCCCATCACCAGATCCAGGTTGCGCAGGCCGACGTCGAAGTCGATGACGACGACCTTCTCGCCACCATGCGCCAGCGCCGCGCCCAGAGCTGCCGAAGACGTTGTCTTGCCAACGCCGCCCTTGCCGGAAGTTACGACCAAGACTTTGGCCATTGTCGTCTCTCTTTCTCTCAATCCAATGTTTTCAGGATGATGGAGTCGCCATCCAGGTTCACTTGCACGGGCTGACCGAGGAACTTGCCCCCCAGATCGTCAGCGGTCTTGTAGAGCCCGTCGATCGCAATCAATTCGGCTTCGAACTTCCGGCAGAAGATGCGGGCTTTACCATTACCTGTGCAGCCGGCGATGGCCCGGCCGCGCAGGGTACCGTAGACATGGATCGAGCCGCCGGCGACGATTTCCGAGCCCGAGGCGACGGAGCCCAGAACCGTCACGTCGCCTTCGGGATGCAGAATCGACTGGCCTGAGCGCACGGAGCCTTCGATGAGAAGCGACTTCTCCGGCACGGGCGCATCGCCGAAGGGCGAGGCTGCTGCGGCAACTGCCGCATTGGCGGCATCCGGCACGTCGATCTCGCCCGTAGGCTTGCCGCCGGTGATCGGCGGCGGCATGTCGGCATCGACATTCTCGGGAGCCGCGCCCTCGAGGCCGATGATGCGGATGTTGCGCATCTTGAAGGCTGCGAGGAGGAATTTCAGCTCGGACTTGGAAGGCTTTAAGGATGATACGTCGGCAATGATGGGCCGCCCGGTGAAGAAACCGGGCGAACGTTCCGATACGGCATCGAGATCTTCGAGCCAGTCCCTCAGCGGCACTTCGGGCGCGAGGACCAGGGCCATGAAGGACCTGCCACGGAAGCGAAGAGAGGGACGGTTGCGAACGGCAATGGTCACGGGAGTTCAGGTTCCTTTAATACCCCATGATTTCGACCGTTTATGGTTAACGGACGGTTAAAGGAGCCGGCTGGCGCTAACAATTTTCGAGGAGAGCCGGGATGGGCCTGCGGTAATTCCGCGGCGTTAATCCGGGTAAACCCTGAAAGCAGGATAAGAAATTCCGCCATTTCAAGGAATATAAAGATAATTTGTATCTCTTTCGGACTATAATATAGCACTTCTTGAGTATTAGTCCGTCCTCAAAGCTCAATTGACCGAGCCTGACAGGAGCCTACGATGACCCTGCTTTCGTTTTGTTTCATCGTTGCTTAGAGCATCGTGCGAAAGAGCGGTTTCGGTTTTTTCGCTGATGCGGACTTCGGTTCGCATCGAACGATGCGCAAGTTTGAAAGATAAGCATTTTTCAATCGCCGAGGACGAGCACAAAACGATCAGATCGACAAACAGCCGCAAGGCTCATCCAGGGGAGGATGACAATGTCGGGTCGCGTGAGTGCTTTATCGTCCGCGTGCAGGTTTTTCCGCCGTTCGTCCGTTCGAGCCGCCTTTGTCGCAGCCGCCCTCGTCTCCGGCACGGTCGCTGCAGCGGCCCAGACGGCGCCGGCCTTCAACCCGGCCCGCGCCAACACAGGCACGCTCGGCGTAATCTCGGGCGGCGCGGACGGCACCTATATCCGCATTGCCGCCGATCTCGCCAATGTGCTCGATGGCGAAGACCTGCGCGTGCTGCCGATGATCGGCCGCGGCTCGCTGCAGAACCTCCGCGACATCATGTTCCTGCGCGGGGTCGACATCGGCATCGTGCAGATGGATGCGCGCGAGCAGTTGAAGGCGGAGAACCTCCAGAACGATGCGGTGCGGCGCTTGCGTTACATCACGCGCCTCTACAACGAGGAGGTCCATATCATCGCCAACCGGGAGATCTCCGACATCCGGCAGCTCGACGGCAAGAAGGTCAATATCGACAAGGCCGGCAGCGGCACCAACCTGACCTCTCGGCTGATCTTCGACAAACTCGGGATCAAGCCCGAGATGACCACCTTCGACCAGGCCTCATCCTACGCGAAGCTGAAATCGGGAGAGATCCAGGCGGCGGTCTACGTGGCCGGACGCCCGGTTCGCGCCATCGCCGAGTTCCAAACCGACGGACGTTTCCATCTTCTCCCGATTCCGTTCGAGGGAGAGATCGCAGAAAGCTATTTTCCCGCCCGCCTCGCGAATGCGGATTATCCGCAGCTCGTCGACAAGGATAAACCCGTCGAGACCCTGGCGGTCGGCAGCCTGCTTGCGGTGTTCAACTGGCCCGAGAACTCCGATCGCTACAACCGTGTCAGGCGTTTCGTGGATGCGTTCTTCTCCCGGTTCGACGAGTTCCTGCAACCGGGCCGGCACCCGAAATGGAAAGAGGTCAATCTCGCAGCCGACGTGCCCGGCTGGGAGCGCGTGAGGCCGGCGCAGGACTGGATCGATCGCGCTGCGGCGGCCAGCAAGCCTTCGCCTCAGAGCCAAAGCTTCGAGAGCTTCATGAAGAGCAGAGGTATCGACGTTTCGGCCGAGCAGCGCGAGGTCCTGTTCCGGGAATTCCTTGCCTGGCAGAGCGACCGGCAAAGAGCCGCCCGCCGAGCCAGCCGGCAAGACTGAGCATCGGACCCAAAAGTGGATTGCACTTTTGGGATCGATCCGATGCTCCCGTTCCTGATGAGCGCATCGTTAACGCGAAAAACCGGGCCACTTTCCGCACGATGCGCTGAGGATCCAAGACAGGACGGAAGCCAAAGGCTGATCGCAAAGCCTTTGGCGACCACCGAAGGAGGTCCGACATGATTGGGCACACGAAATCCGGGCTTAAGTCTTTAACGGCAGAGTTGCTGACGACCACCTTGATCGGCATCGCACTCCTTGGACCCGCCGTCGCACAAAGCCCCGCCACTGGCAGCACTCCCGCGCGCGAGAGCTCCCTGGGCAAAGCAGAGGGGGCGGACAATCTTCTCACGCTCCTCCCGCTTCTCCTGACCTCGCCGGATCGAAGGAGACTGGCGGCTGACCTTGAGGTTTCCATCCGGACAGGAAACTTGAAAAAGGCGGAGGAGAGTCTCAACTCGGCTATCGAGGTCGGCACCCTTGCAATCGTTCTCGTCGATCACCTGAACAATCCGGACCTCATCACCACTTTGCAAGGTCTCGGCATCCGGAACGACCCCCACCCGACGCCGGAATCGACGATCGTGAACAAAGCAGCGGCAGAAGTCTGCACCGCGCCTCCTGCAGCCGCGGCGGCCAATCTGGCCGACATGCAGCAGGCTCTGGAGCAGGAACGGTCCTTCAGCGCCATGGTGTCGCAAACTCTGACCGGCCTCATGCAGGAGCACAATGAGCTGGCGGCGCAGTTGAAGACGGAGACAGAAGCGAAGGCCGCTACAGCATCCGAGATGCAGCAGGCCTTGCAACGGGAGCAGAACCAAGGCGCCGCGGCGAGACGCGAACTGGAGAAGCTTCAAGAAGAACATCGTGCCCTGCAGGCTACCAGAGAGCAGGACAAGGTTTCCGTGGCATCGAATGCATCCGAACTGGAGGCGCTTCTGCGGCAAGAGCGGGAGCGGAGCGACAATGCTGCGCACCAACTCGCCAGTGCAGAGAAGGAACTGCTCAGCCTTCAGGCCTTCAAGGACGAGGCGATGGCGTCCGAATCAGCCAAGATCCTTGAACTCAAGAAGGCCTTGGTGCAGGCCCAGACCCGCAGCGACATGCTGACCGAAGAGCTTGTGGATACCACGGAGGAATTGCACGCGCTTCAGGAGTCCCATCGCCCGAGCGCCACGCCCGTGATGTTCCGTCTCGCGGCGACAGGATCGGAGCCTCCATTGGCTCCGCCCCAGCAGGAGGCGCCTCCTCAGGTCCTATCGCCTCCAGCGGCAGTCGGAGTGACAGCGTCATTGGTGGATACTGCGCGGGCTCTGATCAATGGCACCTCCGCGTTGCCGTCGAAGGAGCCGACTTCGGTGGTGGTCGCATCCTTGCCCGAAGGCATTCAGCCGTTGCCGCTCGGCACGGCAACAGCGGCCCCGGTGAAGACCGAGGCTCCGTCTGGAACGGAACCCAAGGTGAGCGCACCGGTGGAAGCGCCCAAGGCCGATGAACGCCTGACGATGCGCGCGGAGGAACTCCTCCGCAAAGGGGATGTGAGCGGGGCTCGTCTTCTTCTTGAGCGCGCCTTGGATAGCGGCAATGCGCGCGCTGCCTTCCTGCTGGCGGAGACCTTCGACCCGAACGTTCTGTCCAGGCTGGGTGTCCTCGGCATCCGCGGCGAGCCATCCCGGGCGCGGGAACTCTACGCACGGGCCCGTGCCATGGGCATTGCCCAGGCTGGGGAGCGAATGGAAGCGTTGAAGTAGTTTTTAGCGCATCCCCCGATGCGCTAGAACGGCACCCACTCGCCGCCTTCGGTGAGCGAATCCACGGCGCGCTCGAGCGCCGTGCCGGCATCGAGCAACTGCTGGGCCGTCTGCTGGATCTGCAGCGGCGGGCCGGGAAGGCCGGCCACATGCTCGGTCAGTTCCCTCACCCGCTCGATCATGTCGATCAGGTCAGCCGCAAGCGCAGCCCTTTCCTCCGCCTCGGCGGCAGGGGGGCATCCTTGCTTCAGGCGCGGAGCGAGGGGGATCACGTTCGACATGCTCTGAAAATCTTCTTTTGTTCTCCCAAGAGCAATGGACTGCCCCGGTGTGATCCACAGCAAACCGCAGGTATGGGTCTTCCGTTTTCCCCGCTTGGACGCCTTGACTCCAGTATATTGGATTTATAGTCTAGTTTCATGGATATGCCCTCGACATTCAACGAGCACTTGGCGTTGCGACTTCGCGACCTGCGGGCGGAGAATGGATTGACGCTGGACGGCTTGGCGGAGCGTACCGGCGTGAGCCGCTCCATGATCTCGCTGATCGAGCGCGGCGAAAGCAGCCCCACGGCGGCGGTGCTCGACAAGCTTGCGGCAGGCCTCGGCGTGACCCTGGCTTCCCTCTTCGCCGAGAAGGACGACACAGGCGCCTCGCCGCTCGCGCGCCGTGCCGACCAGCGCGTCTGGCGCGATCCGGACAGCGGCTACATGCGCCGCAACCTTTCGGCGCCCGGATTCCCCTCGCCGATCGAACTCGTCGAGGTGATCCTCCCGCCCGGCGCGCGCGTGGCCTACGACACGGGCCAGCGCGCTGCTGCGGTTCATCAGCAGATCTGGATCATCGAGGGTGAGATCGATCTGACCCTGGGCGAGGAGACGCATCATCTGGCCACCGGCGACTGCCTGTCCATGCGCCTCGACCAGCCGACCATTTTTCGCAACCACGCTGACCGACCCGCCCGCTACGTGGTGGCTCTCGCCACCGATGCACGTACCGGGTTCGGCACTCAGCGCTGAGGAACTCCCATGACCGAGTCGATCACCATCCGCCCCCTCTCTCCGCAGGAAGCGAAAGAGCACATTGGCGCTCTCTCTGCAGTCCTGATCGATTGCGTCGAGGGCGGTGCCTCCGTCAGCTTCATGTCGCCCTTGGCCCAGGAGAGAGCCGATGCATTCTGGCGGGGTGTTGCCGAAGGCGTCGCTGCAGGCGAACGCATCCTCCTCGTCGCTCAGGATGACACGAGCGGACAGATCGTGGGCACCGTGCAGATCGTGCTCAAGCAGCCGGAGAACCAGCCGCACCGAGCAGACATCGCCAAGATGCTCGTTCACGGACAAGCCCGGAAGCGCGGCATCGGTGCGGCCTTGATGCGAGCAGCCGAAGACGCCGCCCAAACGGCAGGCAAGACCGTCCTCGTGCTCGACACGGTGACGGGCGGCGATGCGGAACGCCTCTATGAGCGGGTCGGCTGGACCAAGTCCGGCGTGATTCCGAACTATGCCCTTTGGCCGAAGGGCGGGTTCTGCGATACAACCGTGTTCTACAAGCAGCTTTCCGCGAGCTAAATCCGCCGAAAGGACAGCAGACCTAGACAATGGCCTAATGGGCTCAAGGCAGCCCGCCATGCTATGGCCAGCCTTCTTCAATCCGCTCTTATGTTTCCCGCTAGATAGAAATCATGGACTTATCCACCGCGGCGCTTCTCGCCGCCTCGGGCCTTGCGGCCGGCCTCGTCAATGCGATCGCAGGCGGCGGCACCTTCTTTACCTTCTCCGCCCTCGTCGCTGCAGGTCTTCCGCCCGTCGTCGCCAATGCAACGAGCGCCGTGGCGGTAACGCCCGCCAATCTGTCCAGCGCATGGGCGTACCGGAAAGAACTCGCGACCAATGTCAGGCGCTTTGCGGCGCTGGGCATCGTCAGCCTCATCGGCGGCGTGGTCGGCGCTTACATTCTCACCGTCACCAACAACGATGCCTTCCGACAGCTCGTGCCGTGGCTCCTGCTTTTTGCGACCCTGCTCTTCGCTGCAAGCCCGAAGATCGTGGCGCTCGCCCGCGCCATCGGCAAGCATGAGGGACACCATCCCTCGATGAAGGCCTGGGCCACGGGCCTAGCGTTCCAGACAGGTGTCGCCATCTATGGCGGCTTCTTCGGCGCGGGCATGGGAATCGTCATGTTGGCGGCGCTTGCAATCACCGAGGGTGACGATTTCCATCTGATCAATTCCGCGAAGCATCTGTGCTCCACGCTGATCCAGCTCGTGGCCGTGATCCTGTTCATCGCAGCCGGTCTCGTGAGCTGGCCCGAGACCTTCATCGTCGGTGCGGCCTCGGTGATCGGCGGTTATCTCGGCGTCGTCTTCGGCCGTCGCCTGCCGGCAAGCGTGATCCGCTGGCTGGTGATCGCGGTTGGCGCGGCACTGACACTGTATTTCTTTATTCGCTGAATTCGCTAACCATACTCGAAATAGAATGAGATCGGGCGGCTTTTTGCGGGCTGCTGCCCGATTCACGCCACAACCATGCTCCTTCCTGCGACGTCTCGATTCTCAACGCTCGCGAAAAGGAAATGCTCGTGGCCGAATCCCAAAACCTGTCCGGACTCGACGGAACGCAATCGGTAAGCGCTCTCGGCCTGCGATGGGCCGCCCTACGCGGCATGCTGAACTCGCCGCTGATCATGGCCGACGAACAGCGCCCGCTGCGCGACGAGCTCCTGCGTGAGCTTGCGGCCATCGAACAGGATTTCAGCGATCTGCCATCGCGCACCACAACGGAGATTTCCGCGAAACTCGATATAGCGAAATCGGCACTTCGAGAGCGCATTCAGAACGGGGAATCCTGGCTGGTCGATCTGATCGAAAGCATTCAGTCAGATCTTCACAGCGTCGCTCAGAAGCCGTCCGTGACACCTGCAACGACCGCCAGTCGCTCGCCGGCCAATCTCAGCCGCCCGCAGCAACAGCGTTCCGACGAGACGAGCTCCTCCTCGACATCGCCGAGTTCTTCGACGAACTCCACGAGTTCGGAAACGGCCACCTCGTCGGCGGCCTGATCTTTTGAAAGCGCCGCGCTCGAGCCTATCGATCGCGGCGCCGAAAAATGCCGGTCTTTGTTACACAAGTCCGGGATCGATGGTGCTCTTTCTCTCGAGCCATGCGGGAACGGGCAGGCTCTTCGAGCGCAGGAAGTCCGGGTTGAAGAGCTTGGACTGATAGCGCGTCCCGTAATCGCACAAGACGGTCACGATCGTGTGGCCCGGCCCGAGCTGCCTGGCAAGACGGATCGCGCCCGCCACATTGATGCCGGATGATCCGCCGAGGCACAGACCTTCATATTCCAGCAGATCGAAGATGACCGGCACCGCCTCCTCGTCCGGAATCTGGAAGGCGACATCGATCGGTGCATCGACCAGATTGGCCGTGATGCGGCCCTGACCGATGCCTTCCGTGATCGACGAGCCGGACGCCTTCAACTCGCCGGTCGTGTAGTAGCTGTAGAGAGCCGCGCCCAAAGGATCGGCAAGGCCGATGACGATCTTCGGATTGCGCCGCTTCAGCGCCATGCCGACACCGGCCAGCGTACCGCCCGTGCCGACAGCACTGACGAAGCCGTCGACCTTGCCGCCCGTCTGCTCCCAGATTTCCGGCCCCGTCGTCTCGATATGCGCCTGCCGGTTCGCCACGTTGTCGAACTGGTTGGCCCAGATCGCCCCGCTCGGCTCCGATGCCGCGAGGCGCTCCGCCAAGCGTCCTGAGACCTTCACGTAGTTGTTGGGATTGGCGTAAGGCACGGCCGGGACTTCAATGAGCTCGGCGCCCGCGAGCCGCAACATGTCCTTCTTCTCCTGGCTCTGCGTCTCCGGGATCACGATCACGGTCCGGAAACCGAGGGCATTGGCGACGAGCGCCAGACCGATGCCGGTATTGCCGGCGGTCCCCTCGACGATCACGCCGCCCGGGCGCAGAGTGCCGCGTCTCACCGCATCCTGAATGATGAACAGGGCGGCCCGGTCCTTCACCGACTGGCCGGGATTCATGAACTCGGCCTTGCCCAGGATGGTGCATCCGGTCAGTTTGGAGGCACGGCGAAGCTTGATCAGGGGTGTATTGCCAATAGCGGCAGGGACATCGGGCTGAATGGTCATGATACCTAACTGCGGGCTGGGATACGTTCGTGAGGGAGAACCGGGTGTAAGCCATTCGGCGGGAATGTTCACGACCGATATTCACGTTTATATTATGTGATTAAAATTAAAAATACAATCCTTGACGTTCTTTATATCGAACTACATTGTGTCCTCCTCACGAGGGGCTGATGCTCCTGGCCATCACTCACCGTTACGAAAGCTCAGGAGCGACCATGTCCAGCTCTGCAATGGCTTCGCCTCTTTCCGTCGGAAACCGTGCGAGCTTGTCCATCAATACCCCGGCCTCCCTGGCGGCCGCCGCCGGCATCATCGGCGGCGCGGCTCTACTGGGCGCCATCATCAACCCACGACAGGCCGCGCTTTACGTGCTCGGCGCGGCGCTTGGGCTCGTGCTCTATCACGCCGCCTTCGGATTCACCTCGGCCTGGCGCGTCTTCATCGCGGATCGTCGTGGCGAGGGCCTGCGGGCGCAGATGGTGATGCTGGCGATCGCCTCCATCCTGTTCTTCCCCGTCCTCGCCTTCGGCTCCCTCTTCGGCCAGCCGGTCGCCGGCAACGTCTCGCCGGCCGGCTTTGGCGTGATCTTCGGCGCCTTCATCTTCGGCATCGGTATGCAGATGGGTGGTGGCTGCGCCTCGGGCACGCTCTATACGGTCGGGGGCGGCTCCACTCGCATGGTGATCACACTCGCCGCCTTCATCGCCGGCTCCGCCATCGGGGCAGCGCATCTGCATTGGTGGGTCGCGCTTCCGAGTCTGCCGGCGATCTCGATCATCAAGACCTGGGGTCCCTGGACGGCTTTGGCCGTGCAGCTCGCCGTCTTCGCCCTCATCACCGCCGTGACCGTCGTATTCGAGAAGCGCCGGCACGGCCGCCTCATCGCGGCCGATCCATCCCCACGCGAGGGCCTTTCGCGCTTCCTGCGCGGGCCCTGGCCGCTGGTGGCGGGTGCGGTGGCGCTGGCCCTTCTGAACTTCGTGACGCTCTATCTCGCCGGCCGTCCCTGGGGCGTGACCTCGGCCTTCGCCCTCTGGGGTTCGAAGATCGCCGCCACCATCGGCTTCGACGTCGCGAGCTGGCCCTACTGGTCCTCCCCGGCCCGTCAGGCCGAGCTCAACGGCAGCATCTTCAACGACATCACGACGGTGATGGATTTCGGCATCATCCTCGGCGCGCTTCTCGCCGCGGCTCTGGCCGGCCGCTTCGCGCCCACCTGGAAAGTCCCGCTGCGCTCCGCCATCGCGGCCATTGTTGGCGGCCTGCTTCTCGGCTACGGCGCACGGCTGGCCTATGGCTGCAACATCGGCGCCTATTTCTCCGGCATCGCATCCGGCAGCGTGCACGGCTGGGTCTGGCTCGTTGCAGCCTTTGCCGGCAACGTCGTCGGCACGCGACTGCGTCCCCTCTTCGGTCTTGAAGTGGAACGCGTGAAACTCACCGGCTGCTGACAAAAAAGGGCCTTTCAGTTGTTCTGAAAGGCCCTCTTCCTTTCGAGACCATGCCCCGCCAAGAAAAGGACTTATAGGTCTTCTACTTTCTACAGGAACTCTGCTCACTCGTTTCGAACGGAAACGGCGATGATGGGATTCGGCGGGAGGTTCCTTCGGAAGCAGGAGAGGGCCATGGGTCCTCTGCTGATCGCGTCCCTGATCGTGAGCCTGCTCGGCCTGCCCGTCGCTGCCTGGTTCGATCTGCGCGCGCTGTCGGAACGCATGCTTCAGGCCCAGGTCGGTGACATCAACCGGGTCATCGACGAGGTCCGCGCCTTCTACGGCAGCGACGTGGTCGAACGCATCCTTTCAGCGTCCGGACCGATCACGGTTACGCACAATTATCGCGACATTCCAGGCGCCATTCCCATCCCGGCGACCCTCTCCATCGAACTCGGCAAGCTCATCAGCAGCAAGAACGATGCCGTGAAGTATCGCTTTGTTTCCGACCACCCTTTCAAGGGCCGTGAAGCGCGAGCCATCGACAGCTTTGGGCAGGACGCACTCTCCCGTCTGCGTGCAGATCCCAAGCAGCCTATCATCGAGGTCTCCGGCTCGCTGCTGGAGCGCCAGATACGCACGGCCGCACCGGTGATCATGGGACCGGTCTGCGTTTCCTGCCACAATGCGCATCCCGATAGCCCGAAACAGGATTGGAAGGTCGGTGACGTTCGCGGCATACAAGAAATCTCGGTCACCCAGCCCATTGCCAGCAATGTGTTCTCGTTCAAGTACCTTTTGTCCTACTTCGCTTTCATTGTGCTGGCGGGGCTGATCCTGATCGTTCTGCAGCGGCGGCAGACAAGCCTGATCCGCGGCATGAACCGGGAATTGTCGGAAGCCAACGACTTCCTGGCCAGCGTTTCGGCAAAGCTCGCCAAATATCTCTCCCCTCAGGTCTATAAGAGCATCTTCAGCGGCGAGAAGGACGTCACTATTGAGACCGAGCGCAAGAAGCTGACGATCTTCTTCTCGGACATCAAGGATTTCACCGCCATCTCGGAACGGCTGCAGCCCGAGGATCTGACGGCTCTTTTGAATGAGTACTTCACCGAGATGTCGGCCATCGCGCTTCGCCATGGCGGCACGGTCGATAAGTTCATCGGCGATGCGATCCTCGTCTTCTTCGGCGACCCGGAGACGAAAGGTGTCAAGGAGGATGCCCGTGCCTGTCTGCGCATGGCTGTCGACATGCAACAGCGGCTCGAGGTGTTGAGCGATCAATGGCTCCGGCGCGGCATTGAACATCCTTTCCGGGCCCGCATGGGCATCAACACCGGCTATTGCAATGTCGGTAATTTCGGCAGCAACGACCGGATGGAGTACACGATCATCGGGGCCGCGGCGAATCTCGCCGCACGGCTGCAAACCATCGCCGAGCCGGGAGGGATCTGCCTGAGTTACGAAACCTATGCCCTGGTGCGCGATCTGGTGCAGGTCGAGCCTCTTGCACCGATCGGCATGAAGGGCATCGGCCGCGAGATCATCCCCTATGCCGTCAAAGGCTTGTCGGGGGACTGGTCTCCAAAGTCTTCGGTGATCCGGGAGCACGCAACCGGGCTCGAGCTGTTCATCGACCCGGATGCCATGAGCGAGGGCGGGATCGAGCAGGCCAAGAGGCGCCTGTCAGAGGCACTCGCCGTGCTGAACCTGCGGACGAGTTGACGGCTGCTCCCATCCTCCCGATCAGGGAGCGGCCTTTTCTTCGGTCATGGCACGAGCGACCACCTCCTTCACGGTCTCGTAGGGCTGAGCCCCGGAGACGAGATAGGCCTGTCCTCCAGCCGTCACGATCAGGGCCGGAACACCCGAAATGCCGATCTGTCGTGCGAGCTGCTGGTCCTCGATCACGCGCTGTTCGTAGCGACTGCTCGTGAGAGCCTCGCGCAAGTCATCCTGACCGAGCCCGACGGATCGTCCAATGTCGAGCAGGACCTCGATGTCAGCGAGATCGTGCCCGTCTTCGAAGAAGGCCTTGAACAGAGCGGCGTTCATGGCGTCGAGCTGGCCCGCCTCGCGTGCACATTCGGCCGCCTCATGGGCTTTGCGGCTGCGCGGCTGAATCGGCGGCAGCTTCAGGACCATGCCGCGCTCCTGTGCCATCGGATAGACGGACTGGTTCCAGACACGGTGCAGGTATTCCGCATTGGGATCGAGCGTCGGCTCAGGCTCGGGCCGGAGTTCGAAGGCGCGCCAGTCGATCTCGACACGATTGCCGAGTTCGTTCCGGATCCGCTCAAGAACGGGTCGTTCGAGATAGCAGAACGGGCAGACATAATCGCTCCAGACCAGGATCCGGATGGGGTTGTCTTTCGCCATGAGCGCTCTCCTTCGGGCAATCCTGTCAATGCATCAATGGCCAGCAGGTTTTTCCGTGTCCGGATCTGACTGCTTGAGCGACTGGATCAGGCTGCCCAGAGCCCGGAAGTCGCCTTTCCGGGTCGATGTACGGCGCCAGGCCAACCCGACGGTGCGCATGGGCGCGTCTTCCGGAAATTCGATCAGAGCGACCCGCTGCCGGTCGACCTCGGTTTCGGCGCAGAGTTCGGGAAGGAGCGTGATGCCGTGGCCGGCCGCCACCATCTGCATGATGGTGGTGAGCGAGGCAGCCCCCAGGGCCTTCCGCGCCTGCATGTTGGCGAAGTGGCAGAACTGCAGGGCCTGATCCCTGAGGCAATGTCCTTCTTCCAGCAGCAGCAGGCGCTCCTGCCCGATGCGGCTGCGCAGATCGCCGGTCGTCCAGCCCTGCGCCGCCTGGCTCTGCACGGCGATAAGGAAGCGATCCTGGAAGAGCGCCATGGTTTCGACCTGAGGCTGCTGGATCGGCAGTGCGAGAAGAGCCGCATCGAGATCACCCCGCACCAGTTCCTCGACCAGTGCTGCGGTCTGTGTCTCGCGGATCTGGAGATCGAGGGCCGGATACTGCTTGTCCACCTCGGTCAGGATTGCCGGCAGAAGGTAGGGCGCAATCGAAGGAATGATCCCGAGGCGGAGCGGACCCGTGAGCACACCCTGATACTGATGCGCGTAATCGGACAATTCGCGCACCTGATTCAGGATCGTCTCGGCCCGCGATGCGATCTCCTGTCCAGCTGGCGTAATGGCAACAGAGTTTCCTCTCCGTTCGACGAGATCGACGCCGAGCTCGCGCTCCAGCTCCTTGATCTGCATCGAGAGCGCCGGCTGGGTGACGGCGCATTGATCGGCTGCCATACCGAAATGCTTCGTGCGCGCGAGTGTTTCGAAATATCGGAGCTGTCGAAGAGTGATCATGACGCCGATAAGAATAACTGATCGCAGTTTGTAATCAATACAATTGGACCTTATCGGGCGTCCCCGTCATCTTGCGCCAACCTCAATGGGGACGACCATGACAAAAACAACCACGATGACCACGACAGCAGGCGCGCCGATTGCCGACAACCAGAACAGCCTCTCGGCGGGCGCCCGCGGCCCGCTGCTGCTCCAGGATTACCAGCTGATCGAGAAGCTCGCGCACCAAAACCGGGAGCGCATTCCGGAGCGCGTGGTCCATGCCAAGGGTTCGGCCGCCTATGGCACGCTGACGATCACCAACGACATCACGAAATATTCCAAGGCGAAGGTCTTCTCCGAGATTGGCAAGCAGACGGAAGTCTTCCTGCGCTTCTCCACTGTCGCCGGCGAGCGCGGCGCGGCGGATGCCGAACGCGATGTGCGCGGCTTCGCGCTGAAGGTCTACACGGAAGAAGGCAACTGGGACATCGTCGGCAACAACACGCCGGTGTTCTTCGTCCGCGATCCGGTGAAGTTCCCCGACTTCATCCGCACGCAGAAGCGCCATCCGGCCACGAACCTGCGCTCCGCCACCGCCATGTGGGATTTCTGGTCGCTCAGCCCCGAGACGCTGCATCAGGTGACGATCCTGTTCTCGGATCGCGGACTGCCGCAGGGCTATCGCTTCATGCACGGCTTCGGCTCGCACACCTATTCGTTCATCAACGAGGCCGGCGAGCGCTTCTGGGTGAAGTTCCACTTCAAGTCCATGCAGGGCATCAAGACCTGGACGAACCGCGAGGGCGAGGCTGTCGTCGCCAAGGATCGCGAGAGCGCCCAGCGCGACCTCTATGAAGCCATCGAAGGCGGCGATTTCCCGCGCTGGAAGTTCTGCGTTCAGATCATGCCCGAGACGGACGCGGAGAAGACCTCCTATAACCCGTTCGATGTCACCAAGGTGTGGCCGCACGGCGACTACCCGCTGATCGAGGTCGGCATCCTCGAACTGAACCGCAATGCGCAGCACTACTTCGCCGAGGTCGAGCAATCCTCGTTCTCACCGTCGAACATCGTGCCCGGCATTAGCTTCTCGCCGGACAAGATGCTGCAGGGCCGCATCTTCGCTTATGCGGATGCGCACCGTTACCGCGTCGGCACGCATTACGAGGCGCTACCGGTGAACAGCCCGCGCTGCCCGGTCCATCACTATCATGCCGACGGCTCGATGCTGTTCGACATCCCGAACCGCGGCAATGCTTACTATGAGCCAAACTCCTTCAACGGTCCGGTGCAGACGCAGCGTGCCGCCGAGCCGCCGCTCAAGATCTCGGGCGATGCTGATCGCTATGATCACCGCGCCGGCAACGACGACTACAAGCAGCCGGGCGACCTGTTCCGCCTCATGACGCCGGACGAGCAGAACCGGCTCATGGACAACATCGCGGAAGCGATGCAGGGCGTGCCGCAGGAGATCGTGAAGCGCCAGATCGTGCATTTCTACCTCGCCGACAAGGCCTATGGCCTCGGCGTGGCGGATCGCATGGGCCTCAAGGGCGCCGTGATGATCCAGGCTGCGGAGTAAGCCAAGAAAACTGTAGGGGTAAATGAAGCGGCCCGGGAGCGATCCCGGGCCGTTTTGTTTTTCTGCTGTTCTCGAAGTGTCATTCCCGGCCGGAGCGCAGCGGAGGGGAAGGGGATCCACTGAGGCCCGGCGCCATGGGTCCCCTTCCCTCGCTTCGCTCGCCGGGGATGACGCGCGTTAGAGCAACCCTTCTCCCTGCAGGAATGGGTTGCTTTGCCGCTCCTGGCCGATGGTGCTCATGGGGCCGTGGCCGCAGATGAAGGCAATGTCGTCGCCGAGCGGCAGCAGCTTGTCCTTGATCGAGCGGATCAGCGCCTTGCCGTCGCCGCCGGGAAGATCCACGCGCCCGACCGAGCCCTGGAACAGCACGTCGCCGACGAGAGCGAAACGTTGATCCTTTGATACGAGCACGACGCTGCCCGGCGAGTGGCCGGGGCAATGGAGCACGTCGAGGGTGAGATCGCCGATAGTGACCGTATCGCCTTCGTTCAACCAGCGATCCGGCGTGACGGCGCGGGCCGGAAAGCCGTAAGCCTGACCCTGCTCCGCAAGCCGCTCCAGCAGGAAGCGATCGGCCTCGTGCGGACCTTCGATGGGGACACCGAGCTCCTCGCGCAGCTCGGCTGCTCCGCCAGCATGATCGATATGGCCGTGCGTGAGGATGATCTTCTCCACGCTCACGCCTGCTTGCTTGATAGCTTCGCGGATATGGGGGAGATCGCCGCCGGGATCGACCACGGCAGCCTTTTTCGTTTTCTCGCACCACAGCAATGTGCAGTTCTGCTGGAAAGGCGTCACGGGAATGAGGGTGGCGCGGACGTCTGGCACAGGAGATTCCTTCATCTGTCGCATCCACACATAGGCGTTGCGGAGGTTCCTGGAAAGGCATGCCTCTATTGACCTGACGGAGCCCGGCTTCACATAGTCCCCTCACCGAATCATGAGGTAAGGACACGAGCATGGAAACCAGGGCCGCCGTGGCGTGGGAGGCTGGCAAGCCGCTCACCATCGAGACCATTCGCATCGAGGGCCCGAAGGCCGGCGAGGTGCTCGTGGAAGTAATGGCAACCGGCGTGTGCCACACGGACGCCTATACGCTGTCGGGTCTTGATTCTGAGGGTAAGTTCCCAGCGATCCTCGGCCATGAGGGCGCGGGCATCGTGCGCGAGGTCGGCCCCGGCGTCACCACCTTGAAACCTGGCGATCACGTGATCCCGCTCTACACGCCCGAATGCCGCAACTGCAAATCCTGCCTGTCGCGCCGCACCAATCTCTGCACCGCCATCCGTTCCACGCAAGGACAGGGCCTCATGCCGGACAGCACCAGCCGCTTCCGCTGCGACGGCGAGACGGTGTTCCACTATATGGGCTGCTCGACCTTCGCGAACTTCACCGTGCTGCCGGAGATCGCGCTCGCCAAGGTGCGCGAGGACGCGCCCTTCGACAAGATCTGCTACATCGGCTGCGGCGTCACCACCGGCATCGGCGCAGTGATCTACACCGCGAAGGTGTGGCCCGGCGCGAATGTGGTGGTGTTCGGTCTCGGCGGCATCGGCCTCAACGTGATCCAGGGTGCGCGCATGGTCGGTGCCGACAAGATCATCGGCGTCGACATCAACCCGGCCAAGGTCGAAATGGCCAAGAAATTCGGCATGACGGATTTCATCAATCCGAACGAGATCGGCACCGACAAGGTGGTGCAGGCGATCGTCGATCTCACCGGCGGCGGCGCGGATTTCTCCTTCGATGCCACGGGCAATGTGGACGTGATGCGCCAGGCCCTCGAATGCTGCCACCGCGGCTGGGGCGAGAGCATCATCATCGGCGTGGCGGAAGCGGGCAAGGAGATCTCCACGCGTCCGTTCCAGCTCGTCACCGGCCGCGTCTGGAAGGGCACGGCGTTTGGCGGTGCGCGTGGCCGCACGGATGTGCCGAAGATCGTCGACTGGTACATGGAGGGCAAGATCAACATCGACGATCTGATCACCCATAAGATGCCGCTCGACGAGATCAACACCGCCTTCGACCTGATGCATGAAGGCAAGTCAATCCGCTCGGTCATCGTCTACTGATCAAGGAGCGGATCGTTGAGTTTCGAGGTCGTCTCGCAATCGCGCTGCTTTAACGGCACGCAGTTCGTCTATCGCCATGCCTCACAAGAGACTGGCACGCCCATGCGCGTGGCGGTCTTCGTGCCGCCGCAGGCAAGGAACGCTAAGGTGCCGGTGGTGTGGTTTCTCTCCGGGCTCACCTGCACGGAGGAGAACTTTACCGTGAAGGCGGGCGCGCAGCGGGTGGCCTCGGAGCTCGGCCTGATGCTCATGGCTCCGGACACGAGCCCGCGCGGCGAAGGTGTGCCGGATGATCCCGAGGGAGCTTACGATTTTGGTCTCGGGGCTGGCTTCTATGTCGATGCGACGCAGGAGCCCTGGGTACGAAACTACCGCATGCGCTCCTATCTGGAGCGCGAGCTGCCGGCTCTCATCGCCGAGAACCTGCCCGCCGACATGAGCCGCCAGGGCATCACCGGCCATTCCATGGGTGGCCACGGAGCGCTCACGATTGCGCTTCGCAATCCCGGCCGCTTCAAGGCCGTTTCCGCCTTCGCACCCATTGCCTCGCCCGTGAATTGTCCTTGGGGCGAGAAAGCACTGTCGACCTATATCGGGGCTGATCGCTTCGCCTGGCGCGAATACGATGCCTGCGCATTAATCGAAGGCGGCGCATGTGTGCCTGATCTGCTGGTCGATCAGGGCACGACCGACAGCTTTCTCGAGAGCCAACTCAAGCCCCAACTCCTGGCGGAGGCCTGCGCCAAGGCTGGCCAGCCTTTAACCCTGCGGATGCAGGAAGGCTACGATCATTCCTACTTCTTCATCGCGACCTTCATCGAGGATCATCTGCGCTGGCATGCCGAACGGCTTAGTTTGTAACAAGCCGTCTTCAGGCCCTGTCGAACAGCTCTGGATGCCGGAGTTGCAAGGCCTGGATCAGGGCCAGGGTCTTCATGTCGGCAATGGAGCCCTGATTCAGCAGGCCGACAAGCTCGTCGACGCTGATTTCCAGCACCTCGATTTCCTCGTGCTCCTCGGTGAGCCCGCCACCTTCGCCGACCCGGTCGGCGGCGGTATAGGGCGCCAGGAACAGATGCAGGCGCTCTGTCGTCATGCCTGGGGCTGACCAAGCCATTCCCACCGGCTCCAGCTTGGCAATGCGGAGGCCCGCTTCCTCCATGGTCTCACGCTTGGCGCAGGCTTCAGGCCCGTCTCCATCAAGCAGGCCCGCCACGGCTTCCAGGAGGTCTGCGTGGCCCTCCACATGCATGACGGGCGCGCGGAACTGCCGGATCAGGATGACAGTCCGCCGCTCCGGATCGTAGGGAAGCACGGCGGCAGCATCGGTGCTGTTCAGAACCTCCCGCGACATGATTCGGCCATCCGGCATCTGGACCGTGATCTTGAGGAGCTTGCGCCACCCCTCATAGAGAGTTTCGACCTGTTTGATCCGGTAGCCTGCCACGTCCTGCTCTCTCCTGTTCGACGTTCCAAAGCTTAAGACAACCCGCGAAACGCTCAAGTTATTCCGCAGGTTTCTTTGAAGCAGAGTAGCGGGTTCGTGCGTTAAGGGCAGGCAATGGTGGAGGAGAGTTGCGTGCATGAGGATCTGGTAGCCGCCATCCGGAAACGACAGGCCATTCTGTTCGCCGGCGCCGGGGTCTCCATGACGGTCGGCCTGCCCTCATGGAGCACTCTGATCGAACACATTGCCGATGAGCTGAAGATCGATCTGTCGGAATTCCGGGGAGCCGAACTCAACCATCTGACGCTTGCGGAATATTATCGCATCAAACAGGGCAGCATCGGCCCGCTGCGCAGCTGGATGGACCGGAACTGGAGCATTCCGGAGGAAGCCCTGCAATGCTCGCGCGTCCACGAGATCATCTGCAAGCTCGACTTCCCGATCATCTACACCACGAACTTCGATCGCAACCTGGAGACCTCGTTCGAGCTGCAGGGCAAGGAATACGTGAAGATCGTCAATGCCAAGGACATCGCCCGGATCCGCTCGGGCATTCCGCAGATCGTGAAGTACCATGGCGATTTCGACGATGACGGGTCCATCGTCATCGCGGAGACCGACTATCTCGAACGTCTCTCCTTCGAGTCGCCCCTCGACATCAAGTTCCGCTCGGACGCGCTCGGCAAGACCATCCTGTTCATCGGCTACAGCATGAGGGATCTCAACATCCGCTTCCTGCTGCACAGGCTTTGGAAGACCTGGGCTGATTCCGGATACGAGCGGGACAGGCCGCAATCCTATGTGTTCGTGCTGCGTCCGAACCCTGTCGAGCAGGCGGTTCTGGAGCAATGGGGTCTGCAGGTCCTGACGGAGAAGGACTGCCCACCAGAGCAGGCGCTTGAGAGATTTCTCGCCAAGTTGAGCGAAGCCGTTGAACGGGGGGAGGACAGTGGCTGATTTTGCATCGGCACGGCCTTGTGCCAATGTGGCGCCTTTCTCATTTCCAAGATGACTTCATGGCCGCCTCAACCAAACGCCGTCTTTCCCTTCGCGATGTTCTGACCGATGGACGCATCGCGCTCATGCTGCCGCTAGGCTTCTCCTCGGGGCTCCCCTTCCTGCTCGTCTTCAGCACCCTGTCAACCTGGCTCAGGGAGGCCGGCATCTCGCTGACGATCATCGGCATGCTGAGCTGGGTGGCGCTGGCCTATTCCCTGAAATTCCTCTGGGCTCCCATCGTCGACCGCTACGATGTTCCGGGCCTCTCCCGCCTGCTCGGTCGCCGCCGCGGCTGGATGGCCCTGTCGCAATTTGGCGTCATGGCCGGCCTGATCGGCATGGCCCTCACGGGCCCCCAGATAAGCATGCCGCTCACGATCGCGGCGGCCGTGCTGATCGCCTTCTCGTCGGCGACCCAGGACGTGGTGATCGACGGCTGGCGCATCGATGCCGCGCCGACGGAACGCCAGGGCATGATGGCGGCAAGCCTTCTGCTGGGCTATCGCCTCGCCCTCATCTGTGCCGGCGCCGGTGCGCTCTACATCGCCCAGTTCGCGAGCTGGCCCAGCGCTTATTTCGCCATGACAGCGCTCATGGGCGTCGGTCTCGTGGGCACATTGCTCGCCCCGCGCATCGACGAAGGGCCGGCACGCAAACATCTTCCCTTTGTCCAGGCGATCATCGAGCCTCTGACCGATCTGTTCCGGCGCAAGGGCATGATGCTGATCCCGATCCTGGCGCTCATCGCCTGCTACCGCCTGCCCGATTTCGTCGCCGGGATCATGGCGAACCCGCTCTATATCGACCTCGGCTTCTCCAAGGCCGACATCGCCAATGTATCGAAGCTCTACGGCGTCTGGATCGGCATCATCGGTGCCTTCGGCGGCGGCCTCGCGCTGACCCGTCTTGGCTTGTGGTGGACCCTACTCATCGGCGCGTCCATCGCCGCCGGCTCCAACCTGATGTTCTCCTGGCTTGCCGCCGGCAACGCTACGATCATGGGCCTGACGCTCACGATCAGCGTCGACAATTTCGCGCAAGGCTTCGCGGGCGCAGCGCTCGTCGCCTACATGTCGGGCCTGACTTCGCCGGGCTTCGCCGCGACGCAGTACGCCCTTCTGAGCTCGCTTTACGCTCTGCCCGGCAAACTCATCGGCGGCGCCTCAGGCGCGGTAGTGGATGCCTTCGGCTACCCGCTGCTCTTCACCGGCACCGCCGCCATCGGCATCCCGTTGATCTTCCTGTGCCTCATCGTACGGCGGGATACGATGAAGACGGTTGAGGAAAAAGAGGAAGCGGCCGAGATGACCGGAACGCCGGTCGGTGCCGGATCGAGGGCATAAATTCAAACGTCATCCCGGACGGAGCGAAGCGAAGATCCGGGATCGCTTAAACCGTTCCAGCACTGTCATTCCGACGAAGGCCGTCCGTAATGATACCCTCCAAGTCATCACCGGCCCTGTGCCGGTGATCCCGAGTGATGAGGCTCGGTGCCCTTCAGAAGTGAGATGGCCGGGACAAGCCCGGCCATGACGGAAGAGTATCCTGATGACGATCCCGGATCGGCTTTCGCCATCCGGATGACGCTCGTTGAAACTGCAATTAAACCCACCCGCCGTCCACGAGATAGGTCTGGGCGGACATGGCGCTGGAATCGTCCGAGCCGAGGAAAAGCGTGAAATTGGCGATATCCTGCGGCACGAGCTTGCGCTTCACGCATTGGCGCTTGAGCAGTTCCTTCTCGCCTTCCGGCGTCAGCCAGAGGTCGATCTGGCGCTGGGTCATGATCCAGCCAGGAACGAGACAATTGACGCGGATATTCTTTGGTCCGAGTTCCCGCGCAAGCGCGCGGGTGAGACCAACGGCGGCGGATTTCGCGGTCTTGTAAGCGGCAAAGGAATCGTCGCTCACCATGTAGCTCGTCGAGCCCATATTGATGATCGAGCCGCCGCCCGCCTTCTCCATGTCCGGCAGCACGGCTTGGGCGGCGAAGAACTGATGATCGAGATTGGTGGCGAAGCGCTCCCGCCAATATTCCGGCGTGACCTGATCGATCGTGTGGCGGTCGTCGCGCGCGGCGTTGTTGACGAGGATCGTGATCGGCCCGAGCGCATCGCTGGCGCGCTGGATTGCCGCCTGAAAGGCGGGAATGTCGCGCACATCGCTATGCTCGAAATGCACGCGCTCGCCGAGTTCCTTCGCCAGAGCCTGTCCCGCTTCAGCATTGTAGTCGAGGATGGCGACCTTGCTGCCCTGCGCATGGAACGAACGCGCGATGCTCTCGCCGATACCACTCGCGCCACCGGTAATGAGAACAGCCTTGTCCTTCAGGGAGCCGTAAATCGTCTGGGTCATCAATCTTCACCTTATTCCAATGAACGTGCTGTCATCCCGAGACTGCATAGCAGAACCCGGGATTGCTTGACGAGGTTGGCACCTTAGTTCTGCGACCTGTCCCGGACCTCCGCTCACGCTTGGCCCGGAATGATGCGAACGGAATCAGATCGCACCCGGTCCTGGCGTAGCTCCGGGCGGGCATTTGCCGAGGATGATCATGCCGAGCACCTCGTCCTGCGTGACGTCCTGCACATTGGCCGAGCCGACGAGCTTGCCGTTCTTCATCACGCTGACGCGGTCGGCGAGGCCGAAGACATCGTGGATGTCGTGACTGATGAGGAAGATGCCGATCCCTTCCTTCTTCAGCTGCAGCACAAGATCGGCCACCTGCTGCGTCTCGGCGGGACCGAGCGCCGCTGTAGGCTCATCCATGATTAGCACGCGGGCATTGAAGTAGATCGCGCGCGCAATCGCCACCGATTGGCGCTGACCGCCGGAGAGCGCTTTAACAGGCTCCTTGAAGCGGCGGAAATGCGGATTGAGACGCGCCATGACCTTGCGCGTCTCGGCCTCCATCGTCGCATCGTCGAGGGTGCCATAGGGCGTGAGGACTTCCCGTCCAAGGAAGATATTTCCTGCTGCGTCGATGTTATCGGCGAGCGCGAGCGTCTGATAGATCGTCTCGATGCCGTAGCGCTTGGCATCGCGGGGCGTCGAGATGTCGGCGTGCTCGCCATTCACGTAGATCTCGCCCGCATCCGCCTTGTAGGCGCCGGAGAGGATCTTGATCAGCGTCGACTTGCCGGCGCCGTTATGGCCGAGCAGACCCACCACCTCGCCGGGGCGCAGATCGACGGACACGTCGTCGACAGCCTTGATACCACCGAAAGCGATGGAGATGTTGCGCATCTCGACGAGAGACGCCGTTCCATTCGTGTGCATGATGCGCGTCCCTTACTTGATGCGACGGCGATAGAGGCTATCGACCCACACCGCCAGCACGAGAACCGCGCCGACGACGATGTTCTGCAGCGGTGTGTCCACGCCGAGCAGCACCATGCCCGACTGCAGTGACTGCATGACGAGCGCGCCGAGCATAGCGCCAGCGATGGTGCCGATGCCGCCGGCGAGCGACGTACCGCCGATCACCGCGGACGCGATCACGTAAAGCTCGTCGAGGGTACCGGCCGCATTGGTCGCCGCGTTCAGACGCGCGGTCGAAATGCAGGCAGAGATGCCGCAGAGCAGGCCCATCAGGCCGAACACCTTCATCAGCGTCCAGCGGGTGTTGATGCCCGACAGTTCCGCCGCTTCCGGATTGCCGCCGATGGCGAAGACATAACGGCCGAAGCGTCGGCGCGTCGCAATGAAGGTCATCACCAGACCAACGACGACCGCGATCAGCACCGGCAATGCGACACCATGCGGAATGAACAATCCGCCTTCGGGCCACGCGATGCCGTTCGCTTCCGCCCAGCGGCGCGCCGTGCCAGCGGGCAGCGGATAGGCATTGGCAATGGCGGCGGCCCCGAGCACGGCGACGCAGGCGATACCGGCAATCACCGCATCCGCCCAACCGGGACGCACCGGGAAGCCGAAGCTCAGGCGGCGGCGGCGGGCAAGGCCCAAAGCCACGATGATGCCGCCGCAGGCAATCGCGGCAATGACCCAGGTGGCGGTCGCGCCGAGCGCACCTTCCACACCGCCGCCAAAGGCCTTGAAGCGGGTATCCATGGGCGCGATGGTCTGACCGGTCGTGACCCACCAGGCCGCGCCGCGCCACACGAGCAGGCCGCCGAGCGTGACGATGAAGGAGGGAATGCCGAGATAGGCGATGAGCCAGCCCTGGAAAAGGCCGATCGATCCGCCGACAACGAGCGCGATCAGCACGGCGAGCGGTGCGGTGAGCCAATGTTCCAGCCCGAGATAGGCCGGCAGCCACTGCACCTGCGCAACGCCGATGATCATGCCGACGACGCCGAGGATCGCGCCGACGGAGAGGTCGATGTTCCGCGTGACGATGACGAGCACCATGCCGGTCGCCATGACCGCCACGGAAGCGGTCTGGACCGACAGGTTCCAGAGATTGCGCGGAGTGAGAAAAACGCCGCCGGAGAGAATGTCGAAGCCGATCCAGATCACGGCAAGCGCCGCCAGCATGCCGAGCATGCGGACATCGATCTCGAGTTTCGACAGGAGCGAGCCGGAAGCGGCGCTCGGCGGGGCAGTCGTGGCAACAGGTGCAGTCATGACGTCACGCTGAAAGGCGAATGAAAAGTCTCATGAAAAATGTCATCCCCGGCCGAAGTGTCAGCGGAGGAGAAGGGATCCATTGCGCAGAGCGTTGAATGGATCCCCTTCCCTTGCCTAAAGGCTCGCCGGGGACGACAAGGAGCAAGCCCCGATCAGTTGCAGGCCTTCGCAGCGCCCGCCTTCACGCCCTGGCAGACCACGTCCTTCGTGACCCAGCCGGCATTGATGACCACGTCGAGATTATCCTTCGTGATCGCAACGGGCGTGAGAAAGAGAGCGGTCATGTTCTGCTTCTTCGGACCGAGGTTCCAAGGCTTTGCACCCTGGATCTCGGTGAGCTTCTTGCCGCCTGCGAGCTGCACGGCGATCTCTGCTGCGTTGCGGCCGAGTTCGCGGGCATCCTTGAACACCGTGACGGTCTGCGTGCCGAGCGCCACGCGGTTCAGAGCCGCCTTGTCGGCGTCCTGACCGGAGACCGGCACGGAACCGGCGAGGCCCTGCGCCGCGAGAGCAGCAATCGCGCCGCCCGCGGTGCCGTCATTGGCGGCGATCACCGCATCGATCTTGTTGTTGTTCTTGGTGAGGAACTGCTCCATGTTCCGCTGCGCATTGGCGGGGAGCCAGCCATCCGTATAGGCCTCGCCAACATTCTTGATCTTGCCGGAATCGATCGCACTCTTAAGCACTTCCATCGAGCCCTGGAACAGGAAGTTGGCGTTCGGATCGGCGCCCGAGCCCTTGATGAAGGCGTAGTTGCCTTCCGGCTTCAGCTTGAACACCTCACGGGCCTGGAGGCGGCCGACCTCGACATTGTCGAAGGTGAGATAGAAGACCTGCGGGATTTCGATGAGGCGGTCATAGCCGACGACCGGAATGCCTTCTGCGACCGCCTTCTCGACGGCCGGGCGCACCGCATCCGCGTCCTGCGCCAGCACGATCAGCGCCTTGGCGCCGCGGGAGATGAGGCTCTCGATATCGGTGAGCTGCTTGGACGGCGAGGATTGCGCATCCGCCGACACATAGGTGCCGCCGGCCTTCTCGACGGCGGCCTTGATGGCGGCCTCGTCGGTCTTCCAGCGTTCTTCCTGGAAGTTCGACCAGCTGACGCCGACGACCGGGCCCTTCTGGGCGAAGGCGGCGGTGGCGGACAGAGCCAGAGCGGCAAGACTGATCAGTGCGTGTTTCTTCGATAGCATCGGCTTCCTCCTGGACCTTGCGTTCCCTTTACAAGTCCCTTGCTCATGACAGGCTGTCGGTCCGAGGCGGATCGACGATATGGCTCGCTCTGCCATGCTTTATATTTCGAGCGCGGAAATAATTATCTCAGCCGTTCCTGGCTTCAAGCACCTTCAGGCTTATATTTTCGTCTGATACCCATCTATCTTGGAATTGTTTTATTCATAAACCGAACAAATGAACGCGATGACCATGCTTTCCCTCTCTCCTCGTGAAACGGCCCGGCGGCGCCTGCTCGATGCTCTGCGCCGGGAAGGCGCCATGGCGCGGGTGGAGATCGGCCAGCATCTCGGCATGAGTCCGGCGAGCGTCTCCGACCTGACGGCCAGCCTCCTCGATGAGGGCATCCTGGTTGCGGAAGAGACGACGGACCCGGCCTCGAGCCTGATTCGCGGGCGTCCCAAGACGCGCCTTTACTTTGCGGAAACCCTGGGATCGGTGATCGGCGTCTGGACCGGCTTCAACCGCATCGAGCTGCGGCTGGTGGACAGCGCGGGACGCAACCGGGCCAGCCGGCACATCGAACGGCCCTTGCGCAATCTCGGGGCGGAAGAACTGATGAATGTGCTGGCGGAGACGATCACCGTCTTCGCCGAGGAGACCGGCGCACACAACGTGAAGGCCGTAGGCCTCGCCTGCCAGGGCTATGTGGACACGCGGGACGGCATCGTCGCCTGGAGCCCGGTGCTCGGCACCCGCGATCTGCCTCTGGCCTCCGGGCTTGGTGAAAGGCTCGGCAAGCCCGTTCTGATCGAGAACGATGCCAGCGCCATGGCCTTTGCCATCACGCAGCGGAACTCGGATCTGCGATCGGGCCGCACGGCCTGCCTGATGATCGGCGACGGCGTCGGCCTCGGCTTTCTCATCCAGGGCGAGCTCTATCGCGGCGCGCGCTTCGGCGGCAGCGAGTTCGGCCATGTGCGCCTGCGCCGAAGCGGCCCGCAATGCCGCTGCGGCGGACGCGGCTGCATCGAGGCCTATCTCGCCGATTACGCGCTCCATCGGGATGCGCAGCTCATCGACCACCGACCGGCCCCGACCCTGCTGCTGCCGAGCGAGGACGCCATGGGTTCTATCGTCGAGCAGGCGAGAGCGGGCGATCCCGCCCTCCTCAACCTCTTCCAGGCCGCCGGCGAAGTATTGGGCGATGCGGTCGGCATCCTGATCCAGACCCTGGAGCCCGATCACATCGTGATCTGCGGTCCCGGCACCCGCGCCATGGACCTGCTGCGCCCCTCCTTCGAGGCAGCGCTCGAATCGCAGACCATTCCCGAGCTGAGAGCGCTCGCCGCCATCCACGTGGTGGAATCTTCCATGGACCTTTTGACCGAAGGCGTCGTCATGCAGGCCCTGCGCGAACTCGACCTTGATCTCGCACGCTCGAAGGCCGCCTGAGGCTCATCCCAAAAGAAAGTGCCGCCACGGCCTTCTCTGGGCGGCACATCTCGCTCAAACCTCCGCGTGCTCCGATCAGATCACGTAGAAGTCGTGGTAGTAGAGCTTTACCTTGTTGGAGATGGTGGCGATCTTCACCTGGGCCTTCGAGCCGGTGCCGTCCTGGTCGTAGTAGAGCGCGCCGGTCTTCTTGTCGTAGACGATGCGATCCTCGCGATCCTGCGCCTTCTTGCCCTCGATGAACATGTCGGACTTGAACTTCTTCGGCTTGGAGAGCGAGCCCGAACCCAGCTTGGTGAAATACTTGTTGTCGAGGTAGAAGCTGTCATCCGAAGACCTGAAATCGTAGATCCGATCCACGTTCGTGCTCTTGTTCAACCGTGTATCGAACACGAACACGTCCTTGCCCGAGCTGCCATACAGCTTGTCGTTGCCGGTCCCGCCGAAAATACGGTCGTTGCCGAACTCGCCATAGAGCGTGTCATTGCCGTTGCTGCCGTAGATCGTGTCGTTGCCGGCTTCGCCGCGGAGCGTATCCGCCCGCGAGGTGCCGCGGAGCGTGAACGGCGTCGTCTCGCCCGTGTAGTTGGTCACGGTGATGTTCACCGTCAGGCTCGCCACGCCGCCATAGGGATCGCTGGCCAGGATCGTCACCTGGTTCAAGGGCCTCGTCTCGAAGTCGAGCGGCCCGGTCACCACCAGGCTGTTGCCGATGATGCCGAAGGACCCGCTCGAGCCCGGCGCCAGGCTGTAGGTGATCCTGTCCCCGTCCAGATCCGTAGCCGCCAGCGTGCCCACCTCCGCGTTCCCGGGGGCGTTCTCGCGGATGCTGGCGTTCGACAGCGTCAGCCCTGTTGGCGCGGCATTGACGAACTCCGTCCCATCGGCGAACTGCAACTGCCGGACATCCTTGAGCAAGTCGATGCCATCCGGACCTGTGACCGTGACGGTGCCGTCGGCATTGCGGGTCACACTGGACTGCGCACGGCTGCCTGAGAACACCGCCGTGTTGAGGCCTGAACCTCCGTCCAGCGTGTCGTTGCCGGCTCTGCCCGTCAGAATGTCATTGCCATCTCCGCCCAGGATATGGTTGTCAATGCTACTGCCATACAATGTATCGCCAGCGTTGGAACCGATCAGACCTTCGATGTCCTCGTAAGTATCGCCCGCCGCCTCACCGGTTCCTGCGACGCTCGCGAAGCCGACCGGCGCGAGGTCAAATATCACAGGATTGCTCAAGTCTGCGGTTACACCTGCATCCGCATTAGCATAGCTGGCATAGTCAAAGCCGTCATATCCACGGAGAGTATCACCTCCAGCGCCGCCTACCAATGTATCGGAACCTTCAGCCCCTCGGAGAGTGTCGGCCCCAGCGCCGCCGATCAGCACATTGTTGTTCGCATCACCTGTAAGACCATCAGCCTGCGCCGAGCCGATCAACCCTTCGATCGAGTCGTAGCTATCGCCCTCTGCGTCGCCCTCATTCTGAGTAGAATCATCGAGTGAAGCCTCCACCCCTCCGACAGTGACGTCCTGGTAGGATGCATAGTCAAAGCGATCACCTCCGTTCAGTGTGTCGTTGCCAGCGCCGCCCACGAGCGTGTCATTGCCACCCTGGCCCCAGATCAGGTCGTCGCCGCCCAGGCCTTTGATCAGATCGTTTCCGTCGTTGCCGGCCATCCAGTTGTATGTTTCGGTGCCCGTCAGGGCATCCGAATGTTCGGAGCCGACCAGGTTCTCGATGCTGTCGTAAGTGTCGCCCGCGGCGTCGCCGGCATTGTCGTTGGCATCCCCAGGCCTCAGGCTGGCGGTCACTCCGGCTGCGGCGCCCTGATAGGAGGCCGTATCGCCGACATTGGCGCGGGCCTTGGTGTCGGACGGCGACAAGTTGTCGAAACCGCCGCTCAAAATATCTCTACCGGCTCCGCCGTACAGCCAGTCATCCCCGTCTGCGCCCTGGAGATGATCGTTTCCGGTGCCACCATTCAGCGTATCATTGCCACCCATACCAGACAGCTGGGTTCCCCCGTCACGCCCGGTCAGCACGTCATTGTGGCTTGAGCCGCGCATACCCTGGATGTTGACGTAGGTATCGCCAAGGGCCTCACCTGTATTTCCCACTGAGCCCTTGAGGTTGGCGGTCACACCCGCCACGGCATCAACGTAATCGGCCCAATTGAATCCGGCTCCGCCATCGAGGCGATCCGCACCGGCGCCGCCGTTGAGGAAATCGTCTCCGGCGCCGCCATAGAGCGAGTCGTTGCCGGCCTTCCCATTCAGGGTATCGACCTGGCCCACGATATCCGTTCCGACATAGATGTCGTTGTGAGAGGTTCCGTTCACCGTGACGGCGATTTCGCGAGCGTCGATGATCTGATTACGGATCACGCCATTGCCATCGGTTCCGTCATCCCAAACAATCGAGATGCGCCCGTCGGGAAGCTCCGTGACCGAGGTGATCCCACCTTGGTCTCCTTTTTGAAGAGCACCGTCATTAATCAGCTTGGGCCCGACGATTGTTCCATCGGCCTTGACCAGTTGCAGATAAATATCGCCGTTGTCGTTCCCGACCCAATCCTCATAGATGACGGCGTATCCGCCTGCGAAACCACCTTTTGTCAGGGCAACGATTTCAGGAGGATATTCCGTCCATGTTCCATTTTGCTGCAAGGAGCCTGTCGCTACCTTGCCTCCATTGGCATCATAGACCTGCGTGGAAAACTTTCTTGCATTCCCCTCCTGCCAGCTGACGACAAAGCCGCCATTGGACAACGCCGTTATTTTAGGCTCATTTGCATTTTGACCGCTGGCATTCCCCGTTAGCACAGTGACTGTGTTGTTGGCCCCTACAAGGGCGACCTTGATAACGCCACTTTCTTCCCACGTGACCGCATGCCTGCCATCCGCAAGCTCCGTGACATCGGGCTGGGTGACGCCTGAACCTGTTACAATGTTGAATTGAGTGCCATCCTGCCGCTTGAAATGGATGACATCTTGCGTGTCATTGCTTGCAGCCCAGACAGCGACCCATTCGTTACCGTCCGATGCAAAGGACGGAAAGTCATTTCTGGGAAGCCCAGTGGTGGTCGGCGACGCAATGGTAAAAAGCCCACCGTCCTTCGCGCCCGTAACCGAAAACTTTTGAGCTTGGACCGTTGCATTGGCGCCGCTCCACCCAACGATAAAGCTGCCATCGTCGAGGACTGTCACCTTGGGGGCCCTCGGCGTCCCGACCGTACTTGCAAGATCCTGTCTGGCACCGACAGGATTCCCCAAGCCGTCATAAACCTGCACGCAGGTAACGCCCCTTGAATCCCAAACAACGATGTAGCCACCGTTAGGCAGGGCCGCCACAGTGCTCTCATCCGCACCATTTGGACCTGTAACCGTTTTAGGATTGCCCCACTTCTCGATCGCCATAATTCTTCTCCCTAAAATTGCCAACGCCCCGGCCTGCCCTGCAATGGAATCACGGCGACCATTGTGATGTTGTAGTATGCAGCGGCGAGATTTAATGCAAGGTTATAGCTTGTAAAGGGGTAGTCTGGTGCGTTGACGCACATGGCAAAGCTTGAGATCGACCATCAGGAGCCGGCATTCGTTACGTCATGGGAAAATAGTATTGAATTTCAAACACTTCCGTGACCACGAGATCTCAGCGATCCAGGCATCGAAATCTGTTCCCGCATGATGGAAGCATCCTGGTCTCAAGGGCATGCCGGATTGAAACCGAGCGCGCATCCTTCGGAGTGGTCCAAAGCGGCGATGCCATAGCCATCCGTCCCGGGACCCGCTATCTCTTCCCCGTGAGCAGCCCTTCAAGCCCCCGAGACCCGATGTCCTCGTCCTCCCGTCCCGTCCAAGCCGGCGACCATGTCTTTCTCGTCGACGGCTCCTCCTTCATCTTCCGGGCCTACTTCCAGTCCATGAACCAGGACCAGAAGTACAATGCGCGCTCTTCGGACGGCATGCCGTCGGGGGCCGTGCGGCTCTTCGTGTCGAAGCTCCTGCAATTCATGCGCGACGGGGCGGCGGGGTTGAAGCCGACGCATCTCGCCATCGTGCTCGATAAGTCCGAAGGCTCGTTCCGCAAGGAGCTTTATGAGGATTACAAGGGCCACCGGCCGGATGCGCCGGAGGACCTGAAGGTCCAGATGCCGATCATGCGCGAGGCGATCCGCGCCTTCGGGCTCGAGCCCGTGGAGCTGGAGCGCTACGAGGCGGACGATCTCATCGCCACCTATACCCAGCAGGCCAAGGTCCGCGGGGCGGACGTGCTCATCATCTCGTCCGACAAGGATCTGATGCAGCTCGTGGGGCCCAAGGTCTGCTTCTACGATTTCGAATCGGGCTCCAAGGGCAAGCCCGGCTACCGGCCCGAACGCAATCTCGACGAGGCCGCCGTCATCGAGAAGTGGGAGGGCATTCCGCCGGAGAAGATCGGCGACGTGCTGGCTCTCATGGGCGACACCTCGGACAACGTGCCGGGCGTGCCGGGCATCGGCCTGAAGACCGCAGCCCAGCTGATCAAGGAATACGGCGATCTCGAAACGCTGCTGGAGCGCGCGCCCGAGATCAAGCAGCCCAAGCGCCGCGAGACGCTCATCAACAATGCGGAAGCCGCGCGTCTTTCGAAGAAGCTCGTGACGCTCGATTGCGAGGCCCCGGTGCCGGTGCCGCTCGACGACCTGCGCCTGCCCGAGCCCGATGCCAAGACGCTGATCGGCTTTTTGAAGGCCATGGAGTTCAACACGCTGACCCGGCGGGTGGCGGAGCTCTACGATGCCGATCCGGCCGCGATCGCGCCGGATCAACGCCTCATGCCCGGCGGCGAGGCGATCCGCTGGACCGGCAACGGCACCGGCGTAACGGCACCCACCGACGATGCCGTGCCCTTCTTCGGGAAGGTCGATACGGTAGCGGGCGAGGTCGATCCCTTCGCCGGTCTCGACCTGCCGGAGACCAGCACCTTGCGCAAATCTGTCGAGGGTCTCGGCACGCCCTCGCAGCTTGCGGGAAAGCGCGTGACGGAAGCCTCATCCGCGCCCTTCGACGTCACGGCTTACGAGACCGTCACAAGCCTGGAGCGCCTGAAGGAATGGGTCGCTCTGGCGCGCGAGCAGGGCTTTGTCGCGGTCGATACGGAGACGAGCGATCTCGATGCGAACCGAGCCGATCTCGTCGGTTTCTCGCTCTCGGTTGAGGCCGGCAAGGCCTGTTACGTGCCGCTGCAGCACCGTGATGAATCGGATCTCTTCGGCGGCGGTCTCGTGAAGGGACAGATCCCGATCACCGACGCGCTCGACACCATCCGCCCGCTTCTCGAAGATCCATCGGTTCTCAAGATCGGGCAGAATCTGAAATACGACTGGGTCGTGTTGAAGCGCCACAACATCGACGTACGCCCGTTCGACGACACGATGCTGATCTCCTACGTGCTCGATGCCGGCAAGGGCTCGCACGGCATGGACGAGCTCTCGCGCCGCCATCTCGGCCACTCGCCGATCAGCTTCTCGGAGGTCGCGGGCACGGGCCGGAACAAGGTGACCTTCGATAAGGTCGAGATTTCGAAGGCCACCGCCTATGCGGCGGAGGATGCGGACGTGACCTTGCGCCTGTGGCAGGTGCTGAAGCCGCGGCTTGTCTCCGAGCACCGCGCCACGGTCTATGAGACGCTCGAGCGCCCCATGGTCGATACGCTGGCCCGCATGGAGATGCGCGGCATCATGGTCGACCGGCAGATCCTGAGCCGTCTCTCGGGCGATTTCGCGCAGACGCTGGCGCGGCTCGAGGACGAGATCCACGAGATGGCGGGCGAAAAATTCGCGCTCGGCTCGCCGAAGCAGATCGGCGACATTCTCTTCGGCAAGATGGGCCTGCCCGGCGCGAAGAAGACGCCGTCCGGCCAATGGGCCACGCCTGCAACCCTCCTCGACGAACTGGCGCAGGCCGGCCACGAGCTGCCCGCAAAAATTCTCGAATGGCGGCAGCTCTCCAAGCTGAAATCGACCTATACCGATACGCTGCAGGAGCACTTGCATCCCGAGACCAAGCGGGTGCACACGTCGTTCGCGCTGGCAGCGACGACGACGGGACGTCTCTCGTCGTCCGATCCGAACCTGCAGAACATTCCGATCCGAACGGAAGCCGGCCGCAAGATCCGCCGCGCCTTCATCGCGCCGGAAGGCCACAAGATCATCTCGGCCGATTACAGCCAGATCGAGCTGCGCATCCTGGCGCATATCGCCGACATTCCGCAATTGCAGGAGGCTTTCGCGGAAGGAATCGACATTCACGCCGCCACCGCCTCTGCCATGTTCGGCGTGCCGCTCGATCAGATGACGGGCGATCTACGCCGTCAGGCGAAAACCATCAATTTCGGCATCATCTACGGCATCTCCGCCTTCGGCCTCGCCACGCGCCTCGGCATCGGCAATGCGGAAGCCTCGGCCTTCATCAAGCAGTATTTCGAGCGCTTCCCCGGCATCCGCACCTATATCGATGGAACCAAGAAGTTCTGCCGCGACAAGGGCTACGTAACGACGCTGTTCGGGCGCGTCTGCCATTATCCGCAGATCAAGTCGTCGAACCCGTCCGAACGTGCGGGCGTGGAGCGCCAGGCGATCAATGCGCCCATTCAAGGCACTGCCGCCGACATCATCCGCCGCGCCATGGTCCGCATGGAAGACGCGCTCAAAGCCGAGCGCCTCTCCGCCCGCATGCTGCTGCAGGTGCACGACGAACTGGTGTTCGAGACGCCCGACGACGAGGTCGAGGCGACACTGCCGGTGATCTCGCGCGTGATGACGGAAGCCCCGTTCCCTGCCGTGACGCTCAAAGTGCCGCTCGCCGTGGAAGCGCGGGCCGCGCAGAACTGGGACGAGGCGCATTAGGCGGGCGGATGACTGCACAACCATGAAGGATTCCGCTCTCAGGATCCGGTCGGCGACAGTCGACGATCATCGTCCCGGTCAAACGCCCTGGACATCTGTCGAGCGAGTCAGGGCCGATGGGTTCGGGCCTGATCCGCTGTTCGAAGCGCTCATTGCGGAACGCGACGGAAAGGCTGTCGGCTTCGTTTCGTTCTTTCGCGGCTATGCCGGCTGGCGCGGCAAACCCATGGGTATCGTTCATGCCTTGTATGTCGTACCTGAAGCACGCCGTACGGGTGCGGCACGCGCATTGATGGCAGCCGTTGCAAGGGTCGCGCTGGAGCGGGACTGGATCCGCGTCGAACTCTTCGTCGAGGAAGAGCGACCGGCGATCCGCTTCTACGAATCCATCGGCATGCACGACCTGCATCATCGTCATATGCGACTGGAAGGCGCGGCCCTGGAGCGTCTGGCTCAGACCTCCCTTTGACATTCAGGCCCCGCGCTCCACCCTCTTCAGGCGATGCATCGTTGGAAGAGAATGGAAACGCCTCATGCCTTACGAACTCTACTACTGGCCGACGATCCAGGGACGCGGCGAGTTCGTACGGCTGGCATTGGAAGAGGCCGGAGCCGATTATGTCGACGTGGCGCGGCAGCCCAAGGGCACGGCCGCCATGGCGCGCCTGATGGGGAGTGCGGAGCGGCCGCCCTTTGCGCCGCCCTTTCTCAAGGATGGCGAGACCATCGTCGGCCAGACGGCAGCGATCCTGCTTTACCTCGGTGCCCGACATGGGCTTGCCCCTAAGGATCCGGAAGGCGGGCTCTGGACGCATCAGATTCAGCTCACCATCGGCGATTTCGTCACTGAAGCGCATGACACGCATCATCCGGTCGGGGCCGACCTCTATTACGAAGATCAGAAGGAAGAGGCGCTCCGGCGCTCGGAAGAATTCCGCGGCAGCCGTATTCCGAAATTCCTGAACTGGTTCGAGACCATCCTCACCCGCAATCCTGAAGGCGGCCATCTCGTCGGCCGCGCCCTCACCTATGCCGATCTGTCCCTGTTCCAGGTCATCGAAGGGCTGACCTACGCCTTCCCCAAGGCGACGAGGCGGACCCTGAAGGGCGCTCCCCATGTGGCAGCCCTGCACGATGCCGTAGCGGAAAGGCCGCGCATCAAGGCTTATCTCGCAAGCCCCCGGCGCATCCCCTTCAACGAGGAAGGGATTTTCCGCCGCTACCCCGAGCTTGACGGGTAAGCGCCTCGAAACGCTCGTAAAAATTCACCTGGGCCGATCATCGGGCAGCCTTTGCCTTTCATAAGACTGTCATCTCCGACCCGTAGGACTTGCGCATCCTAACAATACATCGTTTCATGGCTAAATGCTTTCACGCGGAAGCCTAGAACGCTGATCGATATGCGAGGACCCTGTCATGGCTAATGTCTGGATCAACGAGTTTCACTACGATAATAGTGCCGCAAATGACCCGAACGAATTTATCGAAATTGCAGGCTTTGTGGGCACCAATCTGAATGGTTGGAAGATTCAGCTCTACAATGGCAGCAATGGTCAAGTTTACCATACGTTCGACCTGACTGGTACGATCCAAGGACCGTCTGAAAGCGCTTTTGGTTTCATCGGTATCGACCCACCCAGCACGAATTTCATTCAGAACGGCGGACCCGACGGAATCGCATTGATCGACGCGGCCGGAAACGTCGTCGAGTTTTTGAGTTATGAGGGAGCTTTTAAAGCCACTGACGGCGCTGCAGCTGGAATGGACAGCACAAATATCGGAGCTTTCGAAAATGGCGGCGGCTCGTCCACAGGGTCGCTCCAGCGCCAGGGAGTTGGCTATGACTCGGAGGATTTCGATTTATGGACCGCTTTTAGCGCTGTCGGTACGGCGACAAAAGGCGATGTGAATACCGGCCAAACATTTGAGCTTCCAGCAGGCCAAAGTCTTAGAATTTCAGCTGATACTGCCATCACCGAAGGCAGCGACGGTACGACAACGGTTACATTCACAGTTACGCGCTTCAACCCGGGTGAAGACGTTACATTCGACTGGAGCTTGGCAGGCCTTGGTCAAGATGGTTGGGCATCAACTGACGATTTCACAGGGCCTACCAGCGGAAGCTTTACCTTTACGGGAACCCGAACCACCTACGACATTACCGTTACGGTTAGTACTGACAAGCTATACGAATTGAATGAGCGATTCTCTGTTGCTCTGTCAAATGTCACCCCCGGCGTGACAGTCATACAGTCGTCCGCAACCACGACGATCATGAACGATGATCCGGTGCGGATTTACGATATTCAGGGCTCTGGCCTGACGGCTGCAAGAAATAACCAAGTGGTCATGACTACTGGTATCATCACCGGCATCCAGATGATTGGCGAGAGCCGAGGTTTCTATATCCAGGATGCAACAGGTGACGGCAATACGGCGACTTCCGACGGCATCTTTGTGTTCATGGGATCCGATTGGATACCAAACTTCGAGGTGGGAGACGAAGTTTTCGTTAATGGCAAGGTCACTGAATTTAATGGCCTGACACAAATCACTAAAGTCAGCGATACAATTCCTGTTACCGTCAGTCTCATCGACAGAGGCAACGCGCTTCCTGAGGCCGTTCTGATTGGGCCTAACGGCATAACGCCCCCGACCGATACAGTTGCAAATGCAATCGCGTTCTACGAAGCTCTGGAAGGCATGCGCGTAACGGTCGAGCCGACACGGGTCGTCGGCGCAACTAACAACTTCGGCGAGGTCTATACGGTTATCGAAGGAGCATACGACTCCGATAGCCTCAATGACCGTGGCGGGCTCTCGATATCAGAGGAAGGCGACTTCAATCCAGAGCGGATTCAGTTCGATAATATCCGCGATTCGCTCAACATGCCGATGGTCGATGTCGGTGCCCGGCTGGGTGCACAGACCGGTATCATGTCCTACGGCTTCAGCAACTATGAGGTCTTGATCAGCACTACGCCTGTCGTAACACAAACCTCGAACCTTCAACCGGAGGTCACCAGCGTCACAAGGCCTAACGAGTTTTTCCTTACCTTTGGTAACTACAACGTAGAGAATCTCGACATCAACGATGATGACGGCGACGCCGATATCGATGGAGGCCAGTTCGCTGCCGTCGCCAACCAAATCGTCAACAACCTGGGTGCGCCGGCTGTGCTGGCCCTTCAGGAGGTCCAGGACGACTCCGGCTCCGTCGACAATGGCGTGACATCTTCCCACAAAACTCTGCAGAAGCTGGTGGACTACATCAAGGCCGCAGGAGGCCCAGAGTACAAGTTCGCCTATCTGGAGCCCGTGAACAATAAAGATGGCGGACAAACCGGTGGTAATATCCGTCAAGCCTTCCTTTATAACGATGATGTGGTGGATTTCGTCGCCGGATCATTAAAACGCATCGTCGACGATCAGCCTACAGTCGATGGCGACGCATTCGAGGCCAGCCGCAAGCCACTGGTCGCACAATTCGATTTTCAGGGCGAGCGCTACACCTTCATCAATAACCATTTGAACTCCAAGAGCGGTGACGGCGGAATCTTTGGCACGACTCAACCCCCTGTTCTTAGAAGCCAAGCCCAGCGTATCGAGCAGGCGAAGATCATCAATGCCTATGTAGATGAGCTTCTGGAAAATCCTCTTACACAAAATGTCGTCGTTCTCGGCGACCTCAACGACTTTTCCTGGAGCAACCCGCTCAAGACTCTCGACGGCACCATCAACAGCGGTCAGCAGGTGCTCTGGAACATGGCCGAGGACTTCATCGCTGATCCGCGCAACCGCACCGATTACATCTACGAAGGCAATTCCCAGTCTCTCGACCACATTTATGTCTCGGCCGCCCTGCGAGCCCGCATGGAGGCCTTCGACATCGTGCGCATCAACTCCGAGTTCGACGCCAACCAGCAGGTGAGCGACCACGATGCGCTCGTGGCGCGCTCGACCTTCAAGGTCACGCGCGCGACGATCAACAATCCCAATATCGGTGGCGATGGCGGCAGCAATGCGCTGATCGGCACCGGAAGCGCCAACGTGCTGCTTGGCGGTGCCGGGCGCGATTACCTGGAAGGCAATGCTGGTGACGACATCCTGCTCGGTGGCGAAGGCGCGGACGGCCTCTATGGCGGCGAGGGCATCGACTATGTCTCCTATGTCGGCGCGACTTCGGGCGTGACGGCCAGCCTCGACGCCCCTCTCGTCAATACCGGCGAGGCTGCAGGCGACACCTATAATTCCATCGAGAACATGCGGGGCTCGGCCTTTAACGACACGCTCGTCGGCAATATGGCCAGCAACCTTATCGATGGCGATGCCGGTGCCGACGTCCTTCAGGGCAACGGCGGCAACGATACCTATATCGTCGACAACGCTCTCGATAGAATTATCGAGGCTATGGGTGGCGGCACCGATACCGTTCGGACCAGCATCAGCTTCACGCTTGCCGCGGGTACGGAAGTGGAAGTGCTCACGGCCACCGGCAGCGGATCGATCGATCTGACGGGCAATGCCTTCGTCAACACGATCACCGGAACGGCAGCGGGCAACGTCATCGATGGTGGCGCCGGCGCCGACCGCATGGCCGGGCGGGAAGGAGACGACACTTACATCGTCGACAATGCGGACGATGTGGTGACCGAGGTCGCGGGAGGCGGTTCGGATACAATTCAGACCTCCGTCAGCTTCGCGCTCGGCTCGACCACCGATGTCGAGCGGCTGAACGCCACCGGTGCCGCAAATGTCTCTCTCACGGGCAATGCCTTGATCAACACGATCACCGGCAATGCCGGCGCCAACAAGATCTATGGCGGCCTCGGCAACGATATCCTGCGCGGAGGATCCGGCAAGGACACCTTCGTGTTCGACACCAAGGCGAACAACAGCACGAACGTGGACCGGATCTTCGACTTCAGCGTGCGGGATGACAGCATCTACCTGGACAACAAGGTCTTCACCAAGCTCGGCTCCGGCTCGGCCTCGAAGCCGAAGAAGTTCACCTCCGACATGTTCATCAAGGGCGCCAAGGCGCAGGACCGGGAGGACCGGATCGTCTACGACAACAAGACGGGCGCGCTCTATTACGATCAGGACGGTACCGGCGCCAAGGCCCAGGTGAAGATCGGTACGCTCAACAAGAGCCTCAGCCTCACCCACAGCGACTTCTTCGTGATCTGATCGACATACCGATCATGACTTCAGCGAAAGGCCCCTGCTCATACAGGGGCCTTTCGTCTGCTCGAACATTGGACCCAAAAGTGGATCTGTACTTTTGGGATCCATCCGATGCTCCCTTCTTTGATGAGCACATCGTTGGGCGCGGAACCGGAGGTCCGCACGATATGCTGGTGCCGATCCCTTCCGAGATATGGATCGGACTGATACACGCCTCATTTATTCCATTCTGCTTATAGATCTTATGGAAGGATCAGGAGCAGGCCATGAGTGAGGAAACTGAAAGCGTTGCGAACCGTCTCTGGCGCGACCGGGCACAATTGCGCGAACAGGAGCGGAACGAAATTCAGGCTCGTCTCCGGATCGCCGAAGAGAAGATTGCCATTCTCATGGCCGAGAATGACCGGCTCGCCAGCGAGAATGCCCGGTTACGAGCCCTTAATAATCCGGATGCCGGGTCAGCCCAAACCGAGACCGAACTTCAGATGGAAGCGCTCAAGGGCGCGCTGATGTCCCTGATCGCGCGGCCGGCCGATAGCCTGAATTCGTGAACACTGGCCGGCGTCCCTTTCAGGCCGCCAGACATCCCATGGCCTCGTTCAGGCATTCCACCGTGACGTGGCCTGCCTTGGCGACGAGGCTGCAACCTTTCGGCACCTCGCGCCAGCCCCTGGTCTTGTCGTCGATGGGCTCGGAGACCACAAGCAGGTTACCGTCATCCTCGCGGAAATACAGGGTCGGCGGTTTCGCATCGCAGGCCCAGCGATAGGCCCACAGGTTCTCGCCATCGGTGAAGGCGGCGGTAAAGCGCAGGGCTTCCTCGATGCCCGCCTGATCCATCAGGCCGCGCACCTGCTTGAGGGTCCGCGCCATGGCGGTGACAGGTTCCTCGGGCAATCCATTGGCGAGAGCGAGAAGGAAGATCGCCTCCGAATCTGTGGTGCCAAGGCGGCGGTCGTAGAGATCGTCGGGGATCAGGGCTTCCAGCCGGCGCTTGATGCGCCCGTAGCCGCCGATCTGGCCGTTATGCATGAAGAGATAACGGCCATGGGCGAAGGGATGGCAATTGGCCCGCGTGGTCGAGGTGCCGGTGGAAGCGCGCACATGGGCGAAGAAGAGCCGCGATCGCACCTGCTCGCACAGGCTTCTCAAATTCTCGTCCGACCAGGCGGGGCGGACCTCGCGATAGGTCCCCGGCTCGCTGCGCTCCCCGTACCAGCCGATGCCGAATCCGTCGCCGTTCGTCTCGGTCTTGGCCTCCACCGCGTGAAGCGATTGATGGACCAGAGAATGGGCCGGGGCGCAGACGAGTTCGTCGAGGAAGATCGGCTCCCCCTGATAGGCGAGAAAGCGGCACATCGACTGGACAGCCCCCTAACGCGGCAGTTTTTTGTAACCCTGTTGTACTATCTTTGACTTATGGTGAATAGCCGGTTAACGGCAGAGCATCGGACCTAAAAGCGGAATGCGCTTTTGGGGTCAATTCCGATGCTTCTTCTCTTGGCGAGCGCATGCTTAGTCTCATAAAAACATCGGCAAGCACTCTATAACGAGCCGGTGGGACCAGCATGGGGACGTGAAAAGACATGCTTCGTCTTCCGAGCTTGGCGCTGACTGCCGGCTTGCTCCTGCTCGCTCTCTTCTTCGTGATCGATTTCATCGTCTACAAGAAGGAAGGCCGCGTCCGTCCCGATCCGACGCCGGACAATCCGGTCCGCATCACGGGCGGCATCAACGTCCTGCTGATCGCCGTCATCATCGGCGCCATTCTCATGAGCGCCACCGTCGATCTCGGCCGCATGACCGTGTTCGGCACAGAAATCGAATTCGCCAATGGCTTGCGTGATCTCATCATGATTGCGGTCACCATCACTTCGCTGAAGACCACGCCAAAGGCCAACCGGATCGAGAACGGCTTCTCCTGGGACCCGATCAAGGAGGTGGCCAAGCTCTTTGCCGGCATCTTCATCGCCATCATTCCGGTGCTGGCCATGCTGCGCGCCGGCGCGGACGGCGCCTTCGCGCCGCTCGTGACCAATCTGGACGGCAGTGCCAACAATGCCGCCTATTTCTGGCTTTCCGGCGGCCTGTCCTCGTTCCTCGACAATGCGCCGACCTATCTTGTGTTCTTCGAACTCGCTGGCGGCGATCCGCAGCAACTCATGACGACGGGCGCGCTGACACTCACGGCGATCTCCGCCGGCGCCGTGTTCATGGGCGCCAACTCCTATATCGGCAACGCCCCCAATTTCATGGTCTACGCGATTGCCCGCGCAGGCGGCGTGAAGATGCCGAGCTTCTTCGGCTATCTGCTCTGGTCGGGCGCGATCCTGCTTCCGACTTTCCTGCTGCTCACGCTGCTCTTCTTCAGGGGATAGCCAACGCGTCATCCCGGGCGCCGCAGGCGATCCGGGATCGCAAGCAGAATAAGGCGCCATTCTCGTCATGCGATCCCGGGTTCTGCTACGCAGCCCCGGGATGACAATCGTCTTCAAACGACCAGCCTCTCCGCCACATCGTCGGCAATCGAAAGGCATGAGGTCAGCCCTGGGCTCTCGATGCCGAAGAGCTGCACGAGCCCTGATAATCCATGCTCTGCCGGTCCATCGATCATGAAGTCGGCAGCCTTCTCGCCTGCTCCGGTGAGCTTGGGACGAATGCCGGAATAATCGGGAACAAGTGATCCATCGGGGAGCCCGAGCCAGTAACGGCGGATGGAGGCATAAAAGCTTTCTGCCCGGCGCGGATCGACCTCGTATTCCTCGCGCTCGATCCATTCCACATCGGGCCCGAAGCGCATGCGGCCGGAAAGATCGAGCGTCACATGAGTGCCCAATCCGCCATCGACGGGCGCGGGGTAGATGAGGCGAGAGAAGGCGGGCTTGCCGAGACAGCCGAAATAATTACCCTTGGCGAGGACCAGGGGCGGCACGCGATCGGCCGGATAGCCTTCCGTCGCGCGGGCAAGTGCCTGGGCGCCGAGCCCTGCCGCATTGACCACCGCATCGACGGTGAGTTCAGTCGGTTCCGCTCCACCGACCTGAACGTTCCATCCTTGTGCGCTCCGCGTGATCCGCTCCACCGGCGCATGAAAGGCAATCACGCCGCCAGCGTTCTCGAGATCGCCCTGCAGCGCCAGCATGAGGGCGTGGCTGTCGACGATCCCCGTCTCCTGCGACAGCACGGCACCCGTGCAGGCAAGGTTCGGTTCCAGAGCTCGCGCTTCCTCACCCGTCAGGCAGGCGAGCCCCTCGACGCCATTCGCCAACCCCTGCTCGTAGATGCCCTCGATCTTGGCCTGCTCGAGATCATTCGTAGCGACGATGAGCTTGCCGCACTTGGCATGAGGCACGCCGTGGCTCTCGCAGAAGGCGTAGAGCATCCGTCGTCCGTTGACGCAGTGACGTGCACGCAAGGAGCCGGAGGGATAGTACATCCCGGCATGGATCACTTCGCTGTTGCGCGAAGAGACACCATTGCCGATGCCGCCGGTCGCCTCAGCCACGATCACGCTATCACCGCGAAGGCCGAGAGCGCGCGCGACAGCAAGCCCGACGACTCCTGCGCCAATTACCAGGACGTCTATGACCGCCTCCCAACTCTGTGAGTTCATCAGGCCGGGGCATACAACGGCGTTCGACCGCCATCCAGGGCTGCCATTTCAACCCAGCAATGACAGCGCTGCTGGTCTCACAAAAAAGGCGGCCTCGCAGATGCGGGCCGCCATCAGGTGACTTGTGATCAGAGGCGCTTGCCGGTCTGCTCGTCGAACAGATGCACCAGCTTCGGATCCGGCGTGACGCGGATCTGCTGGCCTGGCTGGGCATCGACGCGCTCGCGGAACACGCCGACGATATCGGTGCCTCCGAGCTTGGCGAAGACCTGCGTCTCCGATCCCGTCGGCTCGACGACGGCCACTTCCGCCGGCAGGCCGTTGGTTTCATCGAGGATGAAATGCTCCGGCCGGATGCCGTAAATGATCGGCTTGCCGTCCGAGGCGGCCGGCGCATTGGCCACCGGCAGGGAGATGCCGCCCTCGGCGACGAAGCTGCCGCCCTGCAGATGCCCTTTGAGGAAGTTCATGGCCGGGGAGCCGATGAAGCCGGCAACGAACAGATTGGCCGGACTGTCATAGAGTTCGAGCGGTGCGCCGACCTGCTCGACCACGCCGTCATGCATCACCACGATCTTGTCGGCCATGGTCATGGCTTCGATCTGGTCGTGGGTGACGTAGATGGTGGTGGTCTTGAGACGCTGGTGCAGGGCCTTGATCTCGGTGCGCATCGCGACGCGCAGCTTGGCGTCGAGGTTGGAGAGCGGCTCGTCGAAGAGGAAGACCTGCGGATCGCGCACGATGGCACGGCCCATGGCCACGCGCTGGCGCTGGCCGCCGGAGAGCTGGCGCGGATAGCGGTCGAGCAGCTTGCCGAGGCCGAGGATTTCGGCGGCGCGGTCGACCCGGGCCTTGATCTCGGTCTTGGGCGCCCGCTTCAGCTTGAGCGAGAAGGCCATGTTGTCGGCCACCGTCATATGCGGATAGAGCGCATAGTTCTGGAACACCATGGCGATGTCGCGCTCCTTGGGCGGAACGTCGTTCACCACCTTCGGGCCAATCCGAAGCTCGCCGCCGGAAATGTTCTCCAGACCTGCGATCATGCGCAGGAGGGTGGATTTGCCGCATCCCGACGGCCCGACGAGGATGACGAACTCCCCGTCCTGGATGTCTATCGATACGCCATGAATGACCGGAACCGTTCCGAAATTCTTACGGATGTTGCGGATCTCGACTGAGGCCACGGGGCTTCCTCCAAAACTTTGTGCGTTCTCGGCACTCTCAGGGTGCCCTGCTAGAACCTTGATATGGCTACGCTATCGTAGGTGTTTCTACAACTTGATCAAGTTAAGCACATATCATGTTGCACGACAAATCTTGACATGCAAGCCGGAGTGCCGTTGCATCGCGAAGATTACGGCTCCTGACGCTCAGCCACGATGAGTCGCTTCCATCCGTTTGCGGATCGTCTGTCGTCACACAGGAACCGGGTTTGCATCGTCAAGCTCTGAACAGCCTGCACGGCTCAGAGCGAAGGGAGAAAAGCGCTCATGATCAAGAATGTTGCGGTCGTTGGCTGCGGAATCGGCCGCACTCATATCGAATCCTATGCGGCCCATCCGGACAAGTTCCGTGTGGTCGCCATCTGCGATCTCAATGATGAGCGTCTGGCGAGCATCGGCAATGAGTTCGGCATTGAGCGTCGGATCAAGGATTACGCCGAGATTCTCCGGATGGACGATGTGGATATCGTCGATGTCTGCACGCCTCCGGCGGCCCATCTCGAGCAGATCCTGGCGGCTCTCGCCGCCGGCAAGAACGTCGTCTGCGAGAAGCCGCTCGTGGGCTCCGTGGCCGATGTGGACAAGGTGATCCAGGCTGAGAAGCAATCCAAAGGCCGAGTTCTGCCGATCTTCCAGTATCGCTACGGCAACGGCATTATGAAGGCCAAGCACATCATCGACCATGGCATTGCCGGAAAGCCCTATCTCGCTTCCGTCGAGGTGTTCTGGAAGCGCACCGCGAAGTACTATGACAATCCTTGGCGCGGGCGCTGGGAAACCGAGCTTGGCGGCGTTCTCGTCACGCACGCGATCCACCTGCACGACCTTCTCACCTTCGTCATGGGTCCGGTGAAATCCGTGTTTGCGCGCGCTGCCACGCGCGTGAACAACATCGAGGTGGAGGATTGCGTCGTCGGCAGCTTGGAGATGCAGAACGGGGCCTTGGCCTCCACGGCAGCGACCCTGGGCTCGCAGGACGAGATCAGCCGCCTGCGTTTCTGCTTCGAGAACGTGACTTTCGAGAGCTGCCAGAAGCCTTACGCCCCCGGCGACGATCCGTGGAAGATCATTCCAGCCTCTCCCGAGGTGCAGACCCGGATCGACCAAGCCTTCGAAGGATGGAATTTCGTTCCGACGCGCTTCGAGGGATTGTTCGCCCCCTATCACGAGGCGCTTGTCACAGGCGGAGAACTCCCCATCACCCTGGCCGATGCGCGCCGCTCGCTGGAGTTGCTGACGGCCTTCTATCAGTCCATCGAGACCGAGCGTCCGCAGCCCGTTCAGGTCGGTTCCGATCATCCGCGTTACGCAAACTGGAGCCTTGCCAACAAAGGCGCCGACATCCTGCGCTACGCTGCTCGGGCTTAGAGCATCGGACCCAAAAGTGGATCCACTTTTGGGTCCGATGCTCCACTCTTTGAAGAGCGCATCGTTGGGCGCGGAAAACCGGATCCACTTTTCCGCACGATGCGCTAGTCATCACCTCATGAAAAGCCCGGGGTGCTTGCGGTGCACCCCGGGCTTTTACTTTTGTTCAGCCAGTTGAGCGAGTCCGTTACACGCTCAACGGAACCTCAGCCTAGCCATTCCTTCCGGCCTTCGAACTCATCCGCTACGAAATTCCCGCCTTGGTACTGGCGGGCGAGCTCCGTCTTGAGCTCGATATCCCCGACGTCCGCCGCATAGACTTCCGCGTTGTCCTGCGGCTCGTAGCCGAGACGGTAGGCTGCGGAATTGTCCCACCAGGAACGGGTGTTCTTGGAGACGCCATAGACGATTTCGTGCACGTAATCGGCACTCAAACCCACCTGGATCAGACGCACGAAATCGTCCTGGGATAACCACGTGGACAAAGCCCTTTTGTCGTCCGGCTTGGGCAAGCACGAACCGATCCTCAGGCAGAAGCTGCGGATGCCATGCTTGTAGGCATAAAGCGCCGCCACATCCTCCCCGAAAGCTTTCGTCAACCCGTACCTCGAATCGGGTCGGGCAGGGCTTTCGCCCGAAAGCATTCTGTCGTTCGGGTGCATGCCGGTGGCATGATTGCTGCTCGCGAAGATCACACGGTCGACACCTGCGCGCCTCGCACCCTCATACAGATTGATAGTGCCGATGATGTTGGACCGGAGCAGTTCGGGCCATCCGGTTTCATACGGGATGCCGCCGAGGTGGATGATGGCATCTACCCCCTGGCACATGGCTTCGACGGCAGCAGCGTCGGCAAGATCGCAGGCGACGATCTCCTCGCCCTTACCTGCCGTCCCCAAAGAGACAATGTCGGAAAGCCGCAGCAACTGGAACTGTCCAGCGAAGGAGCGGCGCAGAACGTCTCCGAGAAGGCCGGCGGCTCCGGTGAGCAGAATTCGTTTCGAGGTCATGGCTGGTTCGCAGTGCTGATGGCGATAGGTGTATTTATACGATATATGATGAATCATACCGTTTCTGCCGGCGGACTAATCCAGAAAATCTGTCGGAATCCCCAGGACAGCACCGGGACGGCAACCGTCAGGCGTCTGCCCAACGCTCGATCCGTACCCCGGCCACCGGGGAAGACGCGATGAACAGGCTGCCGGATTGCGGGGCGGAAGCCAGCACATCGGGATTGTCCGGCTTGAGGGACGTGATGACCAGAGTCTTCAGATCGTCACCGCAGAAGCACGGCATGGTAGGGGCCGGCACCGGAACGGGATGAGACGAAACGATCTCCCCGTCCCGCGTGATGCGGTTCAGACGTCCGGCCGACACGCCGCAACTCCAGTAAAATCCCTCTGCATCGCAGGCCCCGCCATCCGGCCGGCCGGTGGCTTCATCGAGCGTGGCGATGCGAGCCCGGTTCGCGAGACGGCCTGACGAAGCATCGAAATCGTAGCGGTCGATCCAGGGCCCACGGGAATCCGAATGGAACATGGTGCGTCCGTCGGCAGACCAGGCCAGTCCGTTAGAGACAAGGCACACGTGCTCCAGCACGCGTGTCACCTGACCGCGCCCGTCGACGCGATAGAGAGAGCCGCGCGGTTCCTTCTGCGGACGGTCATCCATCGAGCCGACCCAGAATGCACCGTCCGGTCCCACCTTTCCGTCGTTCAGACGGTGCCAGGTTGGCTCGCCCGGCACCTCCGCGATGATGTCCAGGCTCGCGCTCTCCGGGTCGAAGACGGCGATCGTGCGCTCAAGCGCCACGACCAGACGACCACTGGCCCCGAGACCGATAGAGCCAACGACCCGCGGCATCGTCCAGGTGCGATGCTCCGTACCGTCGAGCCGGATCGAGTGAATGGCCGGAGCCTTGATGTCGATGAAGAACAGAACCTCGCGGCGGTCGTCCCAGACGGGGCTTTCACCAACTCCGCAGCGAACATCCTTGAGCAGACGGAAGTCGAGCATCAGCGGGCCCCCTGCCCGGCTAACGCGGCTTCCGCCAGCGCCTGCGCCTTGAGAGTCAGTTCCATGGCTTTGAAGCAATGTTCCTGGCTCATGGCGGTCTCGGTGCGGTCGCGAACATCGTTGAGGAAGTTGCGCCCGTAAGGCAGGTCCTCGTTGGAGCAGTCGAGATGACGCATACCGGTCTTATCCACGAGGAAGAGGTGATCCTTGCCTTCGCGACCGGCGACATCGATGTACTTGCGCATCTCGATAGTGCCCTCGGTACCGACGACCATGACGCGTCCGTCGCCCCAGATCGGCAGACCATCCGGCGTGAACCAGTCGACGCGGATATAACCGGTGGCGTCAGGCGTCCTGAGGGTCATCTCGCCGAAATCCTGCAGACCCGGCGTGTGAGGATTGTTGCGGTTGGCCACCAGCGCATAGGTGACCTCGGCATCCTTCGCACCCGCATAGAACAGGAACTGCTCGCATTGATGGGATGCGATATCGGTCAGGATTCCGCCATAGGCCTCGCGCTCGAAGAACCAGGACGGACGGATGGGTGCGTTCAGACGGTGCGGGCCTAGACCTAAGGTATTCACGACCTTGCCGATGGCACCAGAACGGATCAGCTCGCCGGCCTTGTCGGTGACGCGGCTGCTGAAATGCTCAGAATAGAAGATCGAGTAGATGCGCCCGGTCTCCTTCTGAACCCGGCGCACCTCAGCCAGTTCGTCGAGCGTGATCATGCCCGGCTTGTCGACCATGTAGTCCTTTCCGTGGCGCATCGCTTCGATGCCGATGCGCGCGCGGTCCTTGGGGATCGCGGCACTGAGGACAACAGCGATGCTGTCGTCCTCCAGGATCCGGCGCGCGTCATCGACGCGCTTGGCTTGCGGGTAGCGTTCCGCGAAGGGAGCGGCGAGGTCGTCCTCCTTGGCAAAAAAGGACACGAACTCACCGCCGGCGCCGAGAAGGGCATCAACCTGGCCGAGGATATGGTTGTGATTGATGCCGATGACGGCGAAGCGAATTCCGGATGCTGACATTCGCCTGTCCTTAACCTTTCAGACCAGTGGTCGCGATGCCTTCGATCAGCAAGCGCTGGAAGACCACGAAGAACAGCAGGACCGGGATCAGGGCGACCACGGACATGGCGAACAAAGCGCTCCAGTCGGACTTACCCGTCGAGTCCACGAAGGTGCGCAGGCCGAGCTGTACCGTGTACTGGCTCGCATCGTTCAGGTAGATGAGCGGGCCGAAGAAATCGTCCCAGGTCCAGATGAAGGTGAAGATCGCGGCCGTGGCCAGCGCCGGCATCGACAGGGGCAGCATGACGCTCCAGAAGATACGCCAGGGCCCGGCTCCATCGATGATCGCCGCCTCATCGAGCTCGCGCGGAATACCGCGGAAGAACTGATAGAGCAGGAAGATGAAGAAGGCGTCTGCGGCCAGGAACTTGGGCACCACCAGCGGCAGGAAGGTGTTCACCCAGTCGAGGTTGAGGAACAGCACGTATTGCGGGATGAGCGTCACGTGATAGGGCAGCATCAGCGTGCCGAGCATGAGCGCGAACCAGAAGTTCTTCAGCGGGAATCTTAAGCGCGCGAAGGCATAGGCCGCCAGCGAGCACGAGACCACGTTGCCGATTACGCTCAAGACCGAAATCACCAGCGAGTTCCAGAAGAAGGTCCCGAAGCTGACAGTCAGGCCGGACCAGCCACGGATATAGGCATCGATGGTGAAGGTGTCCGGCCAGAGCGAGGCGTTGCCGAAGATCTCGTCGTCCGGCTTGAAGCTGCTCGCGAGCATCCACAGGAGCGGATAGAGCATAAGCAGCGACACGCCGCACAGGATCACGTGGTACAGAAGCGAGCGGGCTCCGCTGACATTCTGCGTCGTTCCGTCTGTTGCTGCATCAATCATTGTAATGGACCCAGTAACGAGAGGTGAGGAACGAGAAGGCGGTGAAGCAGGCGATGATGATCAGAAGGATCCATGCCAGGGCTGACGCGTATCCCATGCGGAAATAGGCGAAGCCTTCCTGGTAAAGGTAGAGGGTGTAGAAGAGCGTCGAGTCGATCGGACCGCCCGTGCCCTCGCTGATGATGAAGGCCGGGGTGAAGGCCTTGAACGCGTCGATGGTCTGCACGATGCCGTTGAAGAAGATCACCGGCGTGAGCAGCGGAAGGGTGATCTTGATGAATTGCTGCACCTTGTTGGCGCCGTCGATGCTGGCAGCCTCGTATACGTCCGGCGGGATCTGACGCAGCCCGGCGAGGAAGATGATCATCGGCGAGCCGAACTGCCAGATGCTGAGCAGCACCAGGGTGTACAGGGAGTAGTTCGGATCGGAGATCCAGCTTGGACCTTCGATACCGAAGAGAGCCAGCGCCACGTTGACGAGACCGTCCTTGGCGAAGAGCTGGCGCCACAGCACCGCGATGGCGACGCTCGCGCCGAGAAGCGAGGGCAAATAGAACAGGGCGCGATAGAGGGGCAATCCGGCGATGCCGCGATTGAGCACCATGGCGAGACTGAGCGCGAAGGCGAGCTTCAGCGGAACGGCCATGATGACATAGGCGAACGTCACCTGCATGGAATGCCAGAACTTCGCATCACTGGTCATGATGCGCTGGTAATTGGCGGTTCCGATGAATTGCGGATCCTGCAGCAGGTCGAAATTGGTAAAGGACAGATAAAGGGATGCCAGTGTCGGGCCAAGGGTCAGCCCGAGAAAGCCGATGAGCCAGGGTGCCAGGAAGGAGTAGGAGACGAGCGCACGGGAAAATCCTCCCCGACGCTTGCTGCGCTTCTCCGGCTCGATGATCGTCAAAGGAATTTGAGCAGTTGTTGTCATAGAGTATGGCTCACAGCAATGTCATGATAGACGGACAGGCCGACCCGGTTCGGCTGGGTCGGCCTGGTGAGTCAAAAAGCGCTAACGTCAGGCGCGGCTCAGAATAGCCTGTGCTTCGCTGACATATTGCTTGCCGCCATCGGCCGTGGACACGCGTCCGAAACCGACCTGCTCGGAGATGCGGCGCAGCATGGTCTGGATCTCGCCGGCGCCCTTCGGCGGAGCAGGCGGGATCGGCCCGACCTTCGGCGTGACGTGCGAAATGAAGTCCACGACGAGCTTGCCCTGGGCATCGAGATCCGCCGACACCGCGTCGCGGATCTTCGGCGAGGCCGGAACGCCGCGCTCCACGCCGAGAGCCTTCGCGCCATCCACGTCCTTCACGGTGAAGTTCGCGAATTTCACCGCCGGCTCGGCCACCTTGCTGCGGGCATAGATGCTCCACATCATCGACGGCTTGAGATAATGGCCGGGATTCGGGCCTGCGCCCTGCGGATACATGGTGATGCCGAGCGGGTTCTTGTTGAGCACTTGGTAGCCGACATACTGATTCGAGTGGTTGAACGCGCAGGCTGCACGGCCCTGCGTGAGCAGGTTCGTCTCGATGTTGTTCTTGTCGAGCGCCTGGAGATCGGCCGGCGGGCACGCCTTGGTTTCACGCGCCTTGGCCCACATGGCGAACCAGTCTGCCGCATCCTTTTCCGTGAGGCCAAGCTTGCCGTCCTCGGTAAACAGCGCCTTGCCGCGCTGCCGGAGCCAGTTCTCGAAAGCCGGCTCTTCCCCGCTGGCATCGGACGAGCCGAAATACTCGCCGTTATGCGCTTTTGTGACCGCAGCCGCGAGTTCGAAGAACTTGTCCCAGGTCACGTCGATCGGCTCGGCCACGCCGGCCTTCTGGAATGCGGCCTTGTTGTAGATCATGGCGTTCGAGTTGTTGCCGATATTGATGCCGTAGAGCTTGCCGTCGACCTTGCAGCTGTCGAGGGAAGCCTTGTCGAAATCGCCGATATCGAGCGACTTGCCGAAAAACTCGTCGAGCGGCAGCAGCGCGCCGCGGCGGGCGTATTCCGCCACATAACGGTAATCCATCTGGATCAGGTCCGGCGCGTTGCGGCCGGCAGCCTGCGTGGCAAGCCGCGGCCAGTAATCGCCCCAGGCCAGGGTCTCACCGTCGATCTTCACGCTTGGGTTCCGCTCCTGATACAGCGAAACTGCCTTCAGGGTGCGATCGGAGCGCTCCTTCGAGCCCCACCAATACAGGCGAATGCGCGCATCCTGCGCAAAAGCCGGAAGGCTTCCAAAAGCGCTGAGACCGGCGGACCCAAGGGCCGCCTTCAGCAAGGTCCTACGGTTAAGGTCGTGAGTCATGTGGCGTTTCTCCCTCTTAGGCGCCGCTTCGACGGTCGCCCGAATGTGTTGCCTCTCTCGACGACAGCTCTTTTTCTTTGGCATCCGTACCGCCGAGGTTTCGGTCCCCTCATGCCATACGTTACGGAAGCGGTTTTCTTATGTCGCCGTCCGACATGAAGCTAAAATTTAGAATGGTTGTATGTCAACCAGTTGTATGATGTAATTTGGCGATCTAAGCTCTCATAAAGAAGCTTTTCAAGAGACAACCGCACCGAGGACCGAGCCCCGCTGATGTTTCATCGATGGCCGAAACCCTTATTTGTCTGACAAATTTCAACGCTCAAGCACCTAAAAGAGCGAAGAAGCAGGAGAACCCAAGATAATGGATCGCTCAAGCAGGAAACGCATCGCCCTCATCGGCACCGGCCATCGCGGCACGGGCATGTGGGGGGTCAACGTGGTCAAGGACTACAGCGACTACGTCGAAATCGTCGCCCTCTGCGACAAGAATCGCCTTCGCGCCGAGCGGGCCCGGGGCTTTCTGGGAATCGATGCCCCCATTTATGCCGACGCCCAGGAAATGATCGCAGCGGTCAAGCCGGATCAGGTCATCGTCTGCACCCGGGACTCGAATCACGACGAAATGATCGTGCGGGCGCTCGAGGCAGGCGTGGACGTCATCACCGAAAAGCCGATGACCACTACGGCCGAGAAGGTACGGCGCATCCTCGATGCCGAAAAGCGCACGGGACGACGCGTCGACGTCACCTTCAATTACCGCTACGCTCCGACCGTCCGGAAGATCAAGGAACTGCTGAATTCCGGCGTGATCGGCGATGTCACCTCCATCGATTTCCACTGGTTTCTCGACAACAAGCATGGTGCCGACTATTTCCGCCGCTGGCACGCGGTGGAGGAGAATTCCGGCAGCCTGTTCGTGCACAAGAGCACCCACCATTTCGACCTGATGAACTGGTATCTGGACGACGATCCGGAGCATGTCTTCGCCTTCGCCAGCCTGCGCAAATACGGCAAGGTCGGTCCCTTCCGCGGCGAGCGCTGCAAGACCTGCGAGCATGCCAGCTACTGCGATTACTACGTGGACATCAGCAAGGATCCCTGGCTCGAGGCCCTCTATGAGGATCCGTCCCGGGAGGACGGTTATGTGCGCGATGCCTGCGTGTTCCGTGAGGAGATCAACATCCCCGACACGATGTCGGCGATGATCCGCTACAAGAAGGGTGTGCAGGTCACCTATTCGGTGAACACCTACATGCCGATCGAAGGCCATTTCATTGCCTTCGACGGCACCAAGGGCCGCATCCAGATGCGCCAATACGAGCGCCAGCCCTGGGAGACGCCGGAACACGACGAGATCCAGCTCGTCAGAAACTTCGGCGGCGTCGAGACCATCCAGGTGCCGCACGAGCCAGGCGGCCATTTCGGCGGCGATCCGAAGCTGCAGGACATGCTCTTCAAGCCGGGCACGCCCGACCCGCTGAAGCAGCGAGCGGGTTCGCGCGCCGGCGCCATGTCGGTGCTGTGCGGCATTGCGGCGCTGCAGAGCTCGAAGACGGGTCAGATGGTCAGCGTCTCCAAGCTGCTCGATCCGGCGCAGGCGATTGCCGCCTAACGAAAGACGGGAGGTGGCATCAGCCGCCTCCCCACCTGCTCCGCAGATTGGAGCAGCCAAAGGAACCTAAGAGAACACGCCATGATCGCGAGCGAGAATTTCTCGGCGGATGTGATTCGCGCCCAGATCGAGGCGATCCTGCGGGCCTGGGGCATGAGCGAGGAAAAGCTTCGCCTGACCGCCGAGGTGATGGTCGAGACCGATCTACGCGGCATCGACTCGCACGGCATCTCGATGCTCACCCAATATGCGCAGATGCAGAAGGCCGGCCAGTTGCAGTTGCAGGCCGAACCCAGGATCGTCCGCCAGAGCGCGAGCACGGCGTTGATCGATGGCGGCGCCGGATTGGGGCATCCCGCCGCCCTGATGGGCATGAATCTCGCCATCGAGAAGGCGCTGGCGCACGATGTCGGCGTCGTCTCCGTCTTCAACTCGCACCATTTTGGCGCTGCCGGTTACTACGCAACGATGGCCGCCGAGCGTGGATTGATCGGTGTCGTATCCTCCACGACCCGCGTGATCTCGGTGGTGCCGACGAACGGGGTCGAGCGCGTGCTCGGCACCAATCCAATCGCGATCGCGGTGCCTGCAGGATCACATCCGAACATTTGCGTCGACATCTCCACCAGCGTCGTCGCGGCCAACAAGGTGAAGGTCTACGCCCTGCAGGACAAGGACCTTCCCGCCGGATGGGTAATCGACGATCAGGGGCAGCCTGTCACCGATTCCGGCCAGGCCTTCCGCCAGATTTTCGAGGGCCATGAAGGTGGCCTCACGCCGATTGGCGGTGACGGCAGTGACATGGGCGGACACAAGGGCTATGGCCTCGGCCTGATCGCGCAGATCCTGTCGGGAAGCCTCTCCGGTGCATCCTTCTCACCGGTCCGGAACCGGACGAAGACATCATCCGACCCCGACAATATCGGCCATTTCTTCATGGCCCTGAATCCGGCCGCCTTCCGGCCCTTCGATGAATTTCAATTCGATGTGGAGGTCGTCATCGACACTCTGCACGCTACGAAGCCGAGGCGCGACGACGAGCCGGTTCTAGTGCCGGGCGAACCGGAATGGGCCGCCCGAGAGGAGCGTCTCGTCACGGGCATTCCGATCCCCGAGACATTGAAACTGAAAGTGCGAGAGATCGCAGAAGCTGCGGGCGCACCGTATTTGTTGAAATCAGCGCTCGCAGCATGAGGGGTTGTGGTTCCCGCCCGTGGGCGGGAGCCAATGTTCAAGACACGATGTCAAAGATCGAACGGTCGTCTGTTCAGACGACCGTGCGGTGGCGCTCGATGCAGGTGGCGAGCACCTCCTCCATCGGCTTTTTCCACCAATTGTTTTCCGAAAAAATCTCGACTTCCGAATAGCCGGCAAAACCGACCGCTTCGACCTCTTGGCGAATGCCACGCAGATCGATGACGCCGTCGCCCATCATGCCGCGGTCAAGCAGCAGATCGGTCGTCGGCACGAGCCAGTCGCAGACGTGATAGGCGAGCAGCCGATCCTGGCCCGTGCGGCGGATCTGCTCCTTCAGCTCTGGGTCCCACCAGACGTGGTAAACATCGACCGCGAGGCCGAGCATCCCTGTGCGTTCCGGGTCGACCCGATCGCAGATGTCGAGCGCCTGGCTCATCGTGTTCACGCAGGCCCGATCCGCCGCATACATGGGATGCAGCGGCTCGATAGCGAGCGGCAAACCGGCTTGGCGGGAATATTCGAGCAACGTGGCAATCCCATCCTCGACCATGGCGCGCGCCGCGTCGATGTCCTTCGAGGCTGCAGAGCCCGGCCGCGAATATTGCGGCAGGCCGCCGACCACGAGAACGAGGCAGGGCGCACCGAGCGCGACCGCCTCATCCACCGCGCGGCGGTTGTCGTCGTTGGCCTCCTGCAGGCGTGCCGCATCGGCCGGGAACATGCCGCCGCGGCAATAGCCGGAGAGTTCGAGTCCCGCATCCTTCACGGCGGCGACAGCCCGGTTTAGCCCGACCGCGGCCACTTGGTCGCGCCAGGGCGAGATCGCTTTGATTTCGGCTCTGGCGCAAGCCTCCGTGATGGCGACGAGGTCGCCCTGCTTTCTCACCGTCGCGGTGTTGATCGACAGAGCGCGGTGATCGCGTGTGAAGTCACGCATGGTTCAAGCCTCCACCCCATGCGTAGCGAGGACGTGGCGCATGCGCTCCACCGCAAGGTCCGGATCGCGCAGGAGACCGGCCTTGTCCGCGAGGCGGAAGAGTTCGGCGAGATGCAGGGTCGAGCGAGCGCTCTCCTGTCCGCCAACCATAGTGAAGTGGTCCTGATGGCCATTGAGATAGGCCATGAACACCACGCCCGTCTTGTAGAACCGCGTCGGCGCCCGGAAGATGTGGCGCGACAGCGGCACCGTCGGCGCGAGCGCTTCGTGGAACGCGTCGAGATTGCCCGCCGCAAGGCTCACGAGAGCCGATGAGGCTGCCGGTGCAATGGCATCGAAGATGCCGAGCAGCGCATGCGAATAACCCTGGTCGTCGCCGGCGATCAGCTCGGCATAATTGAAGTCGTCGCCCGTATACATGCGCACGCGCTTGTCGAGGCGCCGGCGCATGGCGATTTCCTTGTCCTTGTCGAGGAGAGAGATCTTGACGCCGTCGACCTTCTCCGCATGGCTGTTGATAATCGATACGCACGTATCCATCGCGGCATCGAGATCGCTCGTGCCCCAATAGCCGGCGAGGGCCGGATCGAACATGTCGCCGAGCCAATGGATGATCACCGGCTCCTTCGCCTGGCTGAGGATGCGGTCATAGACCTTGACGTAATCGTCGGCGGATTTGGCGACGCGGGCGAGCGCCCGCGAGGCCATGAGGATGATGCGGCCGCCGACGCCCTCGATGGCGGCGAACTGCTCCTCATAGGCGCGGATCACGTCGTCAATGCTGCGCGCGGCTTCGGGGGCCAGATGATCGGTGCCGGCACCGGAGAACACGAGGGCATCGCCCCGTGCCTTGGCGGCGCCGACGGAACGGCGGATCAGTTTGAGCGAGGTCGGCCAATCGAGGCCCATGCCGCGCTGCGCGGTGTCCATCGCCTCGGCGACACCGAGACCGAGATCCCAGAGGCGCTCGCGATAAGCGATCGTCTTGTCCCAGTCGATGGCGGCCTGCAGCCACGGATCCGCATCGGCGAGCGGATCGGCCACCACGTGAGCGGCCGAGAACGCGATGCGGTTCATCGGGCCGCTTAACCTATCGGGGAAGGATTTCGGCGCGGAGAGCTTATAGATCTCCAGGCTACGATCCGCCTGCGGCAGGCGGATCGACAGGGCGCTGAGGGTCTCAGGCCGGTTCATGCTGCTTCTCCTTCGCGACACCCACGTTCAGCGGCGGCACGTCGACCCAGCGGCGCTCGCGCCAGCTCTCGAGCGCGCATTCCACAAGCTGAACACCCTTGGCGCCTTCGACGAGCGTGTACTTGTAGGGCGCATCCTCGACCACGTGGCGAACGAACATCTCCCATTGGGTCTTGAAGCCATTGTCATAGACCGTATTGTCCGGCACCGGCTGCCAGGTGTCGTAGAAATCGATGGTCTGCTTCTGATCCGGATTCCAGACCGGACGCGGCGTGGCCTGACGCGGCTGGATCACGCAATCGGTGAGACCGGCGACGGCGGAGCCGTGGGTGCCGTCCACGTGGAACGTGACGAGATCGTCACGATAGACTCGGGTACACCAGGACATGTTGATGTGGGCGATCACGCCGCCATCGAGCATGAAGGTGGCGTAAGCCGAATCGTCGGCGGTCGCCTGATAGGTCTTGCCCTTTTCGTCCACGCGCTCGGGGATATGCGTCGAACCGATGCAGGAGACCGAGCGCACCTCGCCGAACAGGTTGTCGAGCACGTAGCGCCAGTGGCAGACCATGTCGAGGATCATGCCGCCGCCATCCTCGGAGCGGTAGTTCCAGGACGGACGCTGCGCCGGCTGGCCCCAATCGCCCTCGAATACCCAATAGCCGAACTCGCCGCGCACGGAGAGCATGCGACCGAAGAAGCCGGAATCGCGCAGCATCTTCAGCTTCTGCAGGCCGGGCAGAAAAAGCTTGTCCTGCACGGTGCCGTTCTTCACGCCCTTCTCGCGGGCAAGCCGCACGATCTTCAGGGCTTCCGGCAGGTTCGTGGAAATCGGCTTCTCGCAATAGATGTGCTTGCCGGCATTGATCGCCTGCTCCAGTAGGGTCGGGCGCATTTGCGTCGTCGCGGCATCGAAGAAGATCTCGTCCTTCGGATCGGCAATCGCGGCATCGAGATCGGTGGTCCAGCGGTCGATGCCGTAGGTCTTGGCGAGTTCCTGAATCTTGTCCGCGTTGCGGCCGACGAGGATCGGATCGAGCTGAACGCGCGACCCGTCCGACAGCGTCACGCCGCCCTGGGCACGAATGGCCGCGACGGAGCGGATGAGGTGCTGGTTCATGCCCATGCGGCCAGTAATGCCATGCATCACAATGCCTAATCTGCGCTGTGCCATAATGAATATCTCCTATCAAAGATGGTGTTGTGTAAGCGGAACAAGATTGCTCCAGTCGGGCTCGGCACCGCTGGCGAAACCTGGAGCAGACAAGAGCGAAGCGGTCGGGAGCGACCCGCGCTCGAAAGCGAGACCGATGCGGCCTCCTGCGTGCTGCCGGTAGAGATTGGGATGTGCGGCTACAAAGCGCTCCGCTTCCGCATCCGATGCTGGGCCGAAACCCTCGACATAATGGTGTCCGTTGCGCTCGGCATGGGTCAGGCCGAGCGTCGCGACGAGTGTCGTGTCCTGCTGGATCCCAAGCCCTGCCTGGCACGTGAGATCCTCAGCGGAGATGAAGAACTGACCCGGCCTCGCCTCGCTCAAAGCCGAGACCCGGACGGCATTCAGGACGGACTTGTAGAACCCCTTGCAGGCTTTCGAGGATACGCCGCGATAACCCAGCTCGACCGCGCGCGGAAAGGCATCGTAATCGCCATCCGCCTCGTCGATGATGAACGGGATCTCGCCGGCAAGATCGCCCAAAGGCGCCGCGAAGGTTCCCGCCCGGTCGAACGGCTGCTCGATATAGAGAAGATGCTCGCGGAAGGCGCGCAGCTCGCCACCGCTCATCTCCTGAAGGAGAACCTGCAGACGCTCCGGGTCGTACTGCTCGTTGGCGTCAAGCGTTGCTCGATAGTCGGGAACGTGCCGCGACAGGAGATCGTGGATCGCCTTCAGCCGCGCGATATCCGCGTCGACGTCGCCGCCGATCTTGATCTTGAAGAGTCTCAAATTCGCCAGCCGGATTTCATCTTCGAGGCCACCCGCCCCATCGAGAGAATCCAGCAGCCCGACCGTGTGCCGCAGCAGGACATCGCCGACCGGCCCAACGCCTGCGAGGAAGGACCGTATCCGCTCCTCACTGAGATCCAGCGTCTGCCGCGCATCGATGCCGAAGATATTGCGCCGCAATCCCTCAGCGAAATTAAGTTTCAGCGCCTTGAGAACAGCGTCCGCAATCGCCTTGTCGACGAGCGCGGGCCCGAAGGAGGCAACGAGCCCCGGCAATCCAGAATCGGCAGCCCACATCTTCTGAGCTGCGAAGCCGCGCGCATGATGGCCGAAGGCGGTGTCCCAGTCCTTCGCCTCGGCATAGTTGCGCGCCGCCTCACCGAGGCTCGCTTTCAGATCTGCAATCGTATTCTGCGGCGACTTATCCGGATTCTTGTCGAACCATTTCGGCATCATCATCTCGGCGGTGACGCCGGTCGCGACACCTGCTCCCTCCACCTCGACCTCAACCCGCAGGAACGCCTGCGGCGCCTCGTCGACGGTCACGAGGCCGAAGCGGAACGGCCGCGCGAAGCGCATCGGCCGCTCGAAGGTCTGGATGTCACGAATGCGAAGCCGGGCGCCTGACATGGTCTTCAGTCCAGATGGCCGCGGGCATAGAAATGGCCGCGGATCCGTTGCGTGAGATCGACGAAGGTCGGGTGTCCCATGATCTCCAGATTGCGCGGACGCGGTAGCGTCACGTCGTAGATCCCAGCAATCGTACCCGGCCGCTCCGACATGACGACCACGCGGTCCGCCAGGAACACCGCTTCGGGAATCGAATGGGTGATCAGCAGGATCGTCTTGCCGGTTTCGTGGTGAATGCGCTGAAGCTCAAGATTCATGCGCTCGCGCGTCATGGCATCGAGCGCTCCAAAGGGCTCGTCCATGAGGACGATCTTCGGATCGTGCACCAGTGCCCGGCAGATGGCGGTGCGCTGCTGCATGCCGCCGGAGAGCTGCCAGGGATATTTGTTCTGGAAATCCTCAAGCCCCGCCATGGAGAGGAGCTTTCGGGCGCGAGCAAGATGCGATTCCCGGTCGAGCTTGCGCACCTCGACCGGCATCATCACGTTGCGCAGAACCGAGCGCCAGGGCAGGAGCACCGGGCTCTGGAATACGATGCCCACGTCATCCGGCGGATCCTGCACGGGAACGCCGCCGATCCGAATCTCGCCATCGGTCGGCGGGATGAGGCCGGCCACCAGCTTCAACAGCGTGGACTTGCCGCATCCCGACGGCCCGACCACAGCAACGAACTCGCCTTCCGTGATGTCGAGATTGATCGGCCGCAGGGACGGCACGTCGCCGCCCCGCGTACGATAGGTTTTCGCAAGGTTGCGAATCTCGATCATGTTGCGAGGCGCGGACGCCTCGCTTTTCGGGATGACACGCAGATGTGCCATGGCGTGTGCGGACCTGCTCACTGGGTTGCCTTCGGCAGGAAGTCGCGGCTGTAGAACTGCTTCGGGTCGTTCTTCGCCGCCGGATCGAGGCCGCCATATTCGATGAGCAGATTGACCGTCTCGGCCATGTTGGCATCCGAGACATTGAACGGACGCTGGCTCTTCGTCTCTTCCGTGCGGTAGAGCGGGATCGTCAGCTCGAAACCCTCCTGCAGCGTGTCGGGTTTTCCGGCCTTCGGCAGCGCCTTCAGCACGGCCTGCGTTGCTTCGGCAGGAGCCTTCTCCGCGCCCTCGATCGCCTTGGTAGTGGCATTCATGAAACGGCGCACGAGATCGGCCTTGTCCTTCAGAGTGTCCTTGTGCGCAATGATGCCGGAGGAGACGAGGTTGACGCCGTAATCTGCGAACATGACCGGCGTAACGTTCTTGCCCGTCGCGTCCTTGATCTTCATGCTCTGATCCATGACGTAGCCGAGGAGCACGTCGGCCTGGCCGTTGATGACGGCGTTCAGCTTCGTCTGCGCGTCGCCGGACACGATGCGCATCTCGCTTTCCTTCATGCCCGCCTTCTTCAGGAAGAGCGGCCAGATCTGCGACATGGAATCACCCGGGGTCGTTGCAACGATCTTGCCACGCAGATCCTCGGCCTTGCGGATATTCTTCTCGGAGAAGCCCATCACCGACATGGGGTTCTTCTGCAGCAGCACGCCGGGAGACATGACAGGAGCGCCCTTCACGGCCGCGCGGATCATGGTAGGAACGTCTGCATAGGCGAAGTCCACCGTCTTGGCCGCCACCGCCTGGACCGTTACGGCCGAGCCGCGCCCTTCCTGGATTTCGAGATCGATGCCCTCAGCCGCGTAGAGGCCCTTTTCCTTGCCGTAGAAGAACGGCGCATGCTCGCCGTAGACATACCAATTCAGCATCAGCACGACCTTGTCCGCGGCCTGAGCCGGCAGCGACACGAAGGGCATGAGAGCGGTGGCTGCAAAGAGGGTAGCTTTCAGGAATGTACGTTTCTTCATGGACTTCCTCCGGTTGATGCTCCGCCCTTATGGTTTGTTTAGGCGGTTGCTGCGAAATCGTGCCGCTGGCTGGCGTGCCACGGCACGGTGAAACGCTCGAGAAGATCGATGAGCCAGAAAAGGATGACGCTGATCATCGCCAGGATCACGAGGGCCGCGAACATGGTCGGCAGCTCGAAATTCCCGATGGAGCGCTGCAGCACGAAGCCGATGCCGGAATTGGCGCCGACGAATTCGCCGACGACCGCACCGACCACGGCGAGCGTCACGGACACTTTCAGGCCCGCGAAGATCGCCGGCAATGCGTGCGGCAGGCTGACCATGTAGAAGGATTGCAGGCGCGACGCCTTCATGGAGCGCACGAGATCTCGCAGCTCGGGATCAAGCGACTTGAAGCCCTGGACTCCGGCGACCACCACGGGGAAGAAGCCGAGCAGGAAGGCCGAGATCACCTTTGGAGCCATGCCGAAGCCGAACCAGACTACGAAGAGAGGTGCGACCGCGACTTTGGGGATCGACTGCGAGAAGACGAGCAGCGGATAAACGTAGGACTCGACCGTCCGAGATCCGGCAATCAGCATCGCAATCGGGATGCCGAAGAGGGCGGAAAGGATAAACCCGCCGAGCGTGGCCGTCGTGGTGGGAATGGCCTCCCTGAGCAGCATGCCGCCCTCGTTCCAGAAGGCCACCGCCACGTCCTTCGGCGGAGGGACCAGATAGGCCGGGATCGCGAAGATCCGCACGGTGAGATCCCAGAGCACGACCGTCAGAACGAGGAGCCCGAACGGCTTGATCCAGGCGGAATTCAGCAGATTTTGACTGGCGCGCGCGAGCTTCGACGTCATGAAGCGTCTTCCTCAAGAGCGTTTCCAAAGGGTATGTCGGGGCGGCTTCAGCCGCTCTATGTAACTATCTGGTTAATTAGATGCCCGGTTGTCGGACATGTCAAGCGCCGTTTGAAAAATTCAGGCGCGCACGCCCGCCAGGACGAAGTCGACCACGTGGTCGATCCGCTCCTTCATGGCCGGCGCGGAGAGAAGCTCACGCCCGAAGGCCACGGACAGGGTGTAGACGTTCGACAAGTAGAAGTAGCAGAGCCCGGCAATCGATACGTAAAGTTGAACCGGGTCGATGCCGGGGCGGATTGTCTCGGTCTTCTCGCCGCGCTTGAGAATGACACCGATCGTCTCGATCACCGGAGAGTTCATGGTGTGCACGCGCGTGGATTTCTTCAGGTGCTTGGCGCGGTGCTGATTCTCGGCGTTCAGGAGCATCATGAACTCCGGATACCGGACGAAATAATTCCAGGTGAAACGCACGAGCTCTTCCAGCGCCTGCAGGGGAGAAAGCTCCTCCAGGTGCAGCTCCCGTTCCGCGGCCCGGATATGGTCGTAGGCGGCCTCGAGGGTCGCGAGGAACAGCGCCTCCTTGCTCCCGTAATAGTAATAGAGCATGCGCTTGTTGGTGCGGGCAGCGTCGGCGATCTGGTCCACACGCGCCCCACCATAGCCATGGCCGGCGAATTCAGCCGTCGCCGCCTCGAGGATCCGCCTTTTCGTCGCTTCGGCGTCTCGAACGGCTTGCTTGCTGACTGCGGGGGCGCTCATGAAGATCCAGATTCTTGCGGCGGGACGGCTGTCCGTCTACCGTGCGGGTTCAATGTTGTTACCTCAATCGCGGCCAAAACGAAACGGCACCAAGACAGTGCTCAGGCTTTGCGCGCCACCGGCAAGGCAGGTGGCAGATCTCCGTCCAGGGCAACGACCTTTCCAGGATTGAGAATGTTCTGGGGGTCGAGAGCCCTCTTCAGCGTCTTCATCAGATCGAGCGCGACCGGGTCCTTGTAGCGCGCCAACTCGTCGCGCTTGATGAGACCAACTCCGTGCTCGGCGGAAATCGAGCCGTTCATGGCATGAACGATGTCATGGACGATCCGGTTGAAGCGCTCCCACTGGGCGAGGAAGAGCGGCTTTTCCATATCGACGGGCTGGGTCAGGTTGAAATGGATGTTGCCGTCACCGAAATGGCCGAAGGCGCAGACGCGCACACCCGGCAGCACCTCCTCGCAAACCCTGCTCGCCGTGACGATGAAATCCGCGACCTCCGAGACGGGCACCGAAACGTCGTGCTTGATCGATCCGCCCTCGAGCCCCTGCACGTCGGAGAGGCTTTCCCTCAGGTGCCAGAGCGCCGCGTTCTGGGTTTCGCTCGCAGCGATGGTTGCGTCTTCGATGGTGCCGCTCTCGAAAGCGCTTTCCAGAGCCTTCTCCAAAAGCTCGCGCAAATTGAGTTCGGGATCGGGCGAGGAGACCTCGATCAAGGCGTAAGCGGCGTGATCGCCGCTCAGCGGGCGAACGGCGCCAGGGGCGTGCTTAAGTACGATCTCCAGGGCGAAGCGCGGCATGAATTCGAAGGCGGTGAGCTCGTCTCCCATGGTCTGGCGTAGACTTTCGAAGAGGTTGAGCGCCGCATGGGGCGAAGCACAGCCGACGAAAGCCACGACCTGTGTCTTGGGTTGCGGAAAGAGCTTCAGCACGGCCGCGGTGATGATGCCGAGCGTTCCTTCCGAACCGATGAACAGGTTCTTCAGGTCGTAGCCGGTGTTATCCTTGCGCAGGCCCTTGAGGCCGTTCCAGATCCGCCCGTCGGCGAGCACAACCTCAAGCCCGAGCACGAGATCGCGGGTATTGCCGTAGCGCAGCACATTCACGCCACCGGCATTGGTCGCGATGTTGCCGCCGATCCGGCACGAGCCTTCCGAGGCGAGCGACAGTGGGAAGATGCAATCCACCTCCTTCGCCGCATCCTGAACCGCCTTCAGAATGCAGCCGGCCTCGGCCGTGATGGTGGCGTTGAAGGCATTGACCTCGCGGATGCGGTCGAGCCTGGCAAGCGACAGCACGATGCCCTTGTGCGGCACCCCTCCCCCGACAAGACCCGTATTGCCACCCTGAGGCACGACGGCGACATTCGCCCTCGCGCATTCGCCAACGACGAAGGCCACCTCCTCGGCACTGCCGGGACGAACCACGGCCAGCGCAGTGCCGCGATAAAGCTTCCGCTCCTCGACGAGATAGCCCTCCATTTCGGCGGGATCGACGATGACGTGCTTGTCTCCCAGGCGCGCGGCAAGCACGCCCAGGAGTTCAGAGTGGGATTCAGGCTGAGAGGTCACGGACGCCCTGCATGCTGCCGGCGCGGAGCCGGCGGATCGACAATGCCGATCACATTACGCAGCAGCGGCCTGCTGTCGAGCGGTCATTTCGGCGGCCAGGAGTGCCTTGGCGGCGTCCTTGATCTCGCCGTGGATCGCCGGATCGGCCTCGGTGAGGAGCGGCAGGATCGGTCCCATATCGGCCACGCCCGAGAGCGACACCGCCGTATGGAGGACACGGATCGCATTGTGGCGCTCGCGGATGGCTTCGAGCGGCAGGAAGACCTGGAGGAGACGCTTGGCCTCTGCCTCGTCACCGCGCTTCAATGCATGCAGGTAGGACATCGACAGATGCGGCGCGATGCAGACGCAGCCTGCGGTGAAGCCGGCGAGCTTGAAGTGCGTAAGATGCGGGAAGGCCGGCGGCTCGCCGAAGCCGCTGACGATGCGCTCCGCACCGACCGCATCGATCAGCTCCTGCAGATAGGCATCCTGCGTCAGGTCAGTGCGCGGAACGGCATATTTGATGCCGAAGACAGCGCCCTGCTGCACGAGCTTCGCCATCGCCTTGGCGGGGACATACTGATCGGTCTTGATGTAGACGATCAGCGGCACGCCGGAGCGCTCGACGAAATCCTGCAATCCGCGCACCACGCCGTCCGGCGTCTGCGGCGCGATCATCGGCAGCGCCATCGCAACCGGATAGCGGCGCGACTTCAGGATCGCCGCCTCGTCGACGAGCTTGCCCCAGTCAGGCCCGACCGAGGGAATCAGCCACGTCTTCTCGGCAGCGGATTCCTCGAGGCTGTCGAGCCAGTCGGCGAAGCGCGACACGGGCCAGTTGTGAACATTGGCGTTGCCGCCATAAAGCAGCGTCGAAACTCCGCCGGCTTCGAGATGGCGGATCAGCTTCGCATTGGCCTCTCGGTTGACCTCGAAATCCGACGTCAGGGCAAAAGGCGGAACCGATAGAACGGAGCGGGCGAGGTCGGAGGTTTCGATTTTTGTCAGCATGATGGATGTGTCTCGCTGTCTGGAGGGCGGTTCCTTGAGGAGCCGAGCCTCGCCCGGCACCGTTATTAAAAAATTGGGTTGTCACTGACCGAGCTGGATGCCGACAGCCTTGACAACTTCAGACCATTTCTGCCGCTCGCCCTGGATGTAATCGGCGAACTGCTTCGGGGTCATCGGCGCAGGAGTCGAGGCCATTTCGGCCGCCTTCTTCTGGACCTCGGGCTTTTCGAGAATGACCTTCACATCGGCCGCGATGGTGTCGACAATCGGCTGCGGCGTGCCGGCCGGCGCCCACAGCCCATTCCACGAAGTCGCATCGAATCCTGTCAGCGTCTCGGCCACGGCCGGAATCTCCGGCGCCTGCGGACTGCGATCGGGGCTGGTGACGGCGAGCGCCCGCATGGTGCCGGCCTGCGCCTGAGGCCAGGCGATGGTCATGTTGTCGAAGGCGAGATCGATATGCCCGCCGATCAGGCCGTTGACGATGTCCTGCGAACTGCGGAAGGGCACATGAGTCATCTTCGCTCCGGTCTTGAGCTGGAACAGCTCGGCCGCGAGATGCTGCGAGGTTCCCGCACCGGACGAGCCGTAGTTCAGCTTGCCGGGATTCTGCTTCGTGTATTCGACGAATTCCGCGAAGGTCTTCGCCGGGATCTTCGGGTTCACGACCAGGAGATTCGGAAGCTTGGCCAGACCCGTGATCGGGATGAAGTCCTTCTCGGCGTCATGAGGGAGGTTCTTGTAGAGATACGGGTTGATAGCATGCGTGCTGACCGTACCGACAAGAAGCGTATGCCCGTCGGGCGCCGCCTTCGCGACCGCCGTCGTGCCGATATTGCCGCCGGCCCCCGGGCGGTTCTCGATGACGAACGGCTTGCCGTACTTGGCCTGAAGCTGCTCGGCGACGATGCGGGCGAACAGATCGGTCGTCCCGCCGGCGCCGAAGGGCACGATGATCGTCACCTGCTTCTGCGGCCAGGCCGGGCTTTGCGCCTGCGCGGCGCCGAGCCCAAGGAGCGAGAGGCCGACCGCCGCGAGAAACTTCCTCATATGTTCTCTCCCTAATTCCATTTTGTTGAGTTTCGGCGCTGGAATTGCGGCATATCTTGTATGGCAACATACAAATTTTGACAAGCCGGTTCGGTTGTGGCCATACTCAGCTTACGCAGAGCACCTTTCCACCAGAGGATGCGCCTGCAACGGTATTTTCTTTTGACTTGGGAGATGCCAGCAAGTAGTGAGACATACGACAAGTTGGCCTGCCGGATCGGGCAAATCACCTGTGAGGCCGGCCACTGCTCCGGACCCTGGCGCAGGCTTGGCGGATTGCTTCCGAACGATCGGAAGCAGCATCAAACACTTCAGTCTCCAGCGCCTTGCAAGAGGCACGCAACGGTTCCATGAACGAAAGCTCTTTCCTCTCCGGCCTGTCCCTCAACACCGTCGCTCGCAAGCGCAATCTCGTGAGCGATCTGGCGGAAGCGATCTCGCGCGAGATCGCCGAAGGGCGGCTGCAGGCAGGAGACCGTCTGCCCACCGAGGCGGAGCTCGCTTCGGCCGCTGGCGTCAGCCGGACCGTGGTGCGCGAGGCCGTGGCGGCGCTGAAAGCCGCCAAGCTCGTTCAGACCCGCCAGGGCGCCGGCGCCTTCGTGCTGCCACCTCCGCCGAAATCCGATTTCTTCGCTTCCCTCAGCAGCGGCGAGGTCGACGATATCCTGGCCATGCTGGAACTGCGCCTGGCGGTGGAAGTGGAAGCTGCTTCGCTTGCTGCGGTGCGCCGAACGGACGAGGAAATGGCCGCGCTCGACCGGGCTCTCGAGAACATCACCAAGGGCGAGGATTACGGTATCGCGGCGGATCTCGAATTCCACCGTATTCTCGCGGGCGCGACCAAGAACCCTTATTTCGCCCGCTTCCTGGATTTCCTTGGAGAGTTCGCCGTGCCGCGCCGCGCCGGCCCCTTGAGCCCGATGGGTGACGATCAACATGACTATCTCGGCGTGATCGAGCGCGAACACCGGGCCATCCGAGATGCCATTGCGATGGGCGACTCGAACCTCGCCGCCGCCATGATGCGCGCACATCTCGCCAACAGCCGCAACCGCTACTCGGCCCGGATTCTGAAGGCCTCTGCCAAGCCTGCCCCCAAGGCCGTCAAAGCCCGCGCCGCCGCCAAGGCTTAAGCCAGAACAAGTTATTCAAAGGGCTGCCGCACTTGACAGTCAGCCCCAAAACGGCGACGAATTTTGTAAGTTGTATGATATATGGCCTTTGTGCCGTAAGGCGTGGGGAGTGAAACAAGAATGTCCAAGCGATCGCCCGAGCAGTTGAGAAGCCACCGCTGGTTTGGCGTCACCGATCTGCGCTCCTTCGGGCATCGGTCCCGCACGCTCCAGATGGGCTATGCGCGTGAAGACTTCATGGGCAAGCCGGTCATCGCGATCATCAACACTTGGAGCGACATCAATCCGTGCCACGCCCATTTCCGTGTGCGCGTCGAGGACGTGAAGCGCGGCGTGTGGCAGGCGGGCGGCTTCCCGATCGAATTGCCGGCGATGTCCCTGTCGGAGAACTTCGTCAAGCCGACCACCATGCTTTATCGCAACCTCCTCGCGCTGGAAGTGGAGGAGTTGCTGCGCTCGCACCCGGTCGACGGCGCGGTGCTCATGGGCGGATGTGATAAGACGACGCCTGCGACAGTGATGGGCGCGATCAGCATGAATCTGCCGATGATCTTCATGCCCGCGGGCCCGATGATCCGCGGTCACCATGCCGGCACGATCCTGGGTTCCGGCTCCGACATCTGGAAATACTGGGCCGAGAAGGAAGCCGGCACCATCACGAACCAGCAGTGGAACGACATGGAAGCCGGCATCGCTCGCTCGCCCGGCACCTGCATGACCATGGGCACCGCCTCCACCATGACGTCCATCGTCGAGGCGCTGGGCTTAAGCCTTCCCGGCGCTGCCTCCATTCCGGCGGTCGATGCCGCGCATCCGCGCATGGCGAGCCTCACCGGCCGGAAGATCGTCGAGATGGTATGGGACGATCTGAAACCTAGCGACATTCTCACGCGCCGCTCGTTCGAGAACGCGCTGATGGTTCACAATGCGCTTGCCGGTTCGACGAACGCTATGATCCATCTCGTGGCGATGGCAGGCCGCGCAGGCGTCGAGGTTTCACTGCAGGATTTCGACGACTTCGCCCAGAAGGTGCCGGTGATCGCCAATCTTCGTCCGTCGGGCGAATGGTTGATGGAGGATTTCCACATCGCCGGCGGCATCCGCGGTCTTCTTTCACGTCTCGCGCCGCTGCTCCATCTCGACGAACGCACCGTGACCGGAACCCTGCGCGACGCGCTCGACGGCGCGGCGGTCTACAACGATGATGTCATCCGCCCGCTCGACAAGCCGATCGCCGCCTCCGGCGGCACGGCCATCCTGCGCGGCAACCTGGCGCCGAAGGGTTGCGTGATCAAGCCGCCTGCAGCAGAACCGCGACTGCTGCAGCATACGGGTCCGGCCATCGTCTTCGACACCTATGACGAGATGACGAAAGCGGTGAACGATCTCGATCTCGACGTCACGCCCGACCATATCATGGTGCTGCGCAATGCCGGCCCCATCGGCGGCCCGGGCATGCCCGAATGGGGCATGCTGCCGATCCCGAAGAAGCTCCTGAAGCAGGGCGTGCGGGACATGTTGCGCATCTCGGACGCGCGCATGAGCGGCACCAGCTACGGCGCCTGCATCCTGCACGTCTCGCCGGAGGCACATATCGGCGGTCCGCTCGCGGCGGTGCGCACAGGCGACCTGATTACGGTCGACGTGCCGAACCGCTCGATCCATCTTCATGTGAGCGACGAGCAGATCACGGATCGCCTGCGCACCTGGTCACCGCCGCCGCGCGATTATCCGCGCGGCTACAACAAGCTCTTCGCCCAGCACATTCGCCAAGCGGACGAAGGCTGCGACTTCGACTTCCTGGAAGGATCCGGCGGCGTACCGGAGCCCGAAATTTACTGATTCTCCCCAACTGCTGACAGCACTGCCTTGCGGCGGAGTTGTCAGCATTTTTGTGTCCGCTCATGAGCATCAAGAGAACCGCCTTCGGCACCATCGACGACCAAGAGGTCGAAGCTTTCGACATCGAGACAGGCTCGATCCACGCCACGATCATCACTTATGCGGCAGTCTTGAGCCGCTTGTTCGTTCCCGATGGTGACGGACGGCAGGCCGACATCGTCCTAGGCTACGACGATCCGGCATCCTATGTTCAGAATCGCGGCTCGGCCGGAGCGATCTGCGGCCGCTATGCCAACCGCATCGCCGATGCACGATTCACGCTCGATGGCGAGACCTATTCCCTCTCGGCCAACGAGCCGCCCAACCACATCCACGGCGGCTTTGGCGGTTTCAGCAAAAGGATCTGGACGGGCGAGCCCGACACGGCGAACAACGCTGTTCGGCTGACTTTGCACAGGCCTGACGGCGATGAGGGCTATCCAGGCGCTGTCACTGCTTCCGTGACCTACAGGCTGACGGATGATCCGGCACTCGAGATCGTCATGGAGGCAACGACGGATCGTCCGACCGTGATGAACATGGCCTATCACGGCTATTGGAATCTGGCTGGTCACGATTCGGGCCATATCCGCGATCAGCATCTCCTGATCGACGCGGATCGATACACCCCGGTCGGGCCCGGCAAGATCCCGACCGGCGCATTAGCGCCGGTCTCCGGCACGGCCTTCGACTTCAGATCGTCACGGCCCATCGGCACAATGATCGACGATACCACCCAGCTTCCCGAAGCCGGGTACGATCACAATTTCTGTCTCAACGACAATGGGCAGCCTCTGCGCCGCGCTGCGCGCGCGGTCGATCCCGTCTCGCGCAGAGGATTGGAGATCTGGACCAACCAGCCAGGCGTCCAGTTCTATACGGCCAATCATTTCGGCAAGGCTTCCGCCATCGGCAAGGGTGGCGCCATTTACGAGAAACATGCCGGGTTCGCGCTCGAAACCCAGAACTTCCCGAACGCGCCGAACATTCCACACTTCCCTTCGGCGGTGCTGCGCCCTGGCGAGACTTACCGCCACATCATGCGCATTCCGTTCTTTATCGCTTGAGGCGAGACAGCTTCGCTCGTCGTGGACACGAAATATGTCACCCGAGCTTGTCTCCTTCAATGCATTTCACACGCACGGAAGGGTCGGATCTTCTGACCGTCGCGAGCGAATTGTCAAACCTGCGTTGATGGTTGAGCAGGTACAGAACCGATCCGATGACCACGAGAGCCCCTGCCATCACATGCAGCTTCGGCTCGTCGCCGAACACGAAGAACCCCACAGGGATCGCCCAGACGAGCTTGGTGTATTGCATGGGAGCGACGCTGGATACCGGAGCCAAGCGCAGGGACTCGATCATGAGGAACTGCGCCGACACCATCACGAGACCCGCGACGATGACCAGGCCGACATCGCTCCATGCGGGAGCATGGCTGAGGAACACGCCGGGCAGACTCGCAGTCAGCAGTCCTGCCATGACCGCCGCGACCATGATGGCGCGGTTTTCCTGCGAGCCGATCGTGCGCATGATCAGGATGACGCCGGCGCCCACGAAGACGTTCATGAAGGCTGCCAGGTGTCCGAGGGACAAGGCGGCATATCCCGGCTGCACCATGATCAGGATGCCGGAGAAGCCGACGAGGATGGCGATCCAGCGCGCCGGCCCCGTGCGCTCGCCGAGCAACCACGCGGCCGCAACCGTGACGACGAGCGGCGAGCCGAAGGTGATGGCATAGACATCGGCAAGCGGCAGAAGCGAGAAAGCATAGAAGCCGGACACCGTACCGACGCCGGCGAGAAAGCCGCGGCCGATCAGCATCTTCGGATTACGGATGGCCGAGAGTCTGTACGCCTTGTCGCGCCAGATGACGATACCCACCACGATACAGGCGACGCTCGCCTGCATGGCGATGATCTGGAAGATGGGGTAGCGCAGAGAGAGGAGTTTCACCAAGGTGTCGCTGGTCGCAAATAGCCCGTTTGCGGCGATCGCAAAGAGGACACCTGTCAATCGGGTCACGGGCGTATCCCACCTGGCTCATGAGGCTGCAGCCCCATCTTAGTTGCCGGTCATCATACATTCTTTTCCAAGAGTCGGAATTCCCGCAGCGCATGGGTGGGAAGCGTTCTGGTGGGAGAAACAAACGAAAAAGGCGGCCCAAAGGCCGCCTTCCGTTAGGGCAAGATCGACTCGAACTTAAGCCGCGATCGACGTCTGCGGCGCAGCCGAGCGCACGTCCGAATCCACATGGCTCTCGAAGCGCTTGAAGTTCTCGTTGAACATGTCGATCAGGCGCTTGGCGGTCTCGGCGAACTCCGCCTTGTTCTGCCAGGTCTTGACCGGATACAGGATATGCGGCTCGACGCCGGGCACCGAGGTCGGCACCGCGAAGCCGAAGTAAGGATCGCGGCGGAAATCGGCGCGGGAGAGCGAGCCGTCCAGCGCCGCCGTCAGCAGGCGGCGGGTGACGCGGATCGGCATGCGACGGCCGACACCGTATTTGCCGCCGGTCCAGCCGGTGTTGACGAGCCAGCAATCCACCGAATGCTTGGCGATGAGATCGCGCAGCAGGTTCCCATACTCGGACGGGTGACGCGGCATGAAGGGCGCACCGAAGCAGGTCGAGAAGGTGGCTTCCGGATCTTTCACGCCCTTTTCCGTGCCCGCCACCTTCGCGGTGTAGCCGGAGAGGAAGTGATACATGGCCTCGGCCGGCGTCAGCTTCGCGATCGGAGGCAGCACGCCGAAGGCATCGCAGGTGAGCATCACGATGTTCTTCGGGATGCCCGCGCGGCCGGTGGCGCTCGCATTGGGAATGAAGTCGAGCGGATAAGCGCAGCGCGTGTTCTCCGTCTTCGACGCGTCGTCGAAATCGGGAAGGCGCGTGACCGGATCGATCGTCACGTTTTCCAGCACCGTGCCGAAGCGCTCGGTGGTGGCAAAGATCTCGGGCTCCGCCTCGCGGGACAGGCGGATGGTCTTGGCGTAGCAACCGCCCTCGAAGTTGAACACGCCGTTCGGACCCCAGCCATGCTCGTCGTCGCCGAGCAGGACGCGGTTCGGATCGGCGGAGAGCGTCGTCTTGCCGGTGCCGGACAGGCCGAAGAACACGGCCACATCACCCTTGTCGCCCACATTGGCCGAGCAATGCATGGGCATGACCTTCTGGGCGGGCAGGACATAGTTGAGATAGGTGAAGACCGACTTCTTCATCTCGCCCGCATAGGACGTGCCGCCGATGAGCACGATCTTGCGCTTGAAGTCGCAGGCGATCACCGTCTCCGTGCGGCAGCCATGGCGGGCCGGATCGGCCTTGAAGGACGGCAGGTCGATGATGGTGAGCCCGGGGACGTAATCGGCAAGCTCGCCGCGGTCGGGACGGATCAGCAGGTTGCGGATGAAGAGCGAGTGCCAGGCATATTCCGTGAAGACGCGCGCCTTGACCCGGTAGGCCGGATCGGCACCGCCATAGAGATCCTGCGCGAACAGTTCCTTGCCTTCGGCATGGGCCAGGAAGTCGGCCAGCAGGGTATCGAAATGACCGGGGGTGATGGCGCCGTTATTGTCCCACCACACGGTATTTTCCGTGGTCTCGTCGCGTACCACGAACTTGTCCTTGGGCGAACGGCCCGTATGGACGCCGGTGTCGGCCAGAAGCGCACCGCCCTGGACGAGCTTGGTCTCGCCCCGGGTCAGGGACTGCTCGTAGAGCGCGGGCGCCTCAAGATTCCAATAGACCCGTTTGAGATTGCGGAGGCCGGAGGCCTCTGCGCCCTGTGCGCTGTTGAAGACGCCGATATTTTCCACGGAAGACTTCTCCTGATTGGCGGCCACCGCGCAGCCGGATGAGCTGCCGTCCGCTGGCCGTCACATGGGTAGGGTCAAACAATCCTGGCAAAATTTTGCCGTCTCGCTTGAACATGGGAACCTTCTTTAGGTCAGCTGACGGTGTCGTCAACTGAGGTCGTTTCATCGCATTCTATTTTTTCGAGAGCCAGACCTCCATCGGCTCCAATCCTTAGAATTTTAAGGTATTTTCGGAATTCTTTCGTATGATTGACGAGCTATTTTCGCCGCAAGTCCGCCCCTCCTCGCGCCAGAGCCATCGGCCGAAGGGCCGGTCGAGGGAGGCGAAGGCGTTCTGTCCGAACCGTAATGGAGCGTTCATCCGCAGTTGAACCCACCGCCCTTAGACACCACTATCAGGCCTGCCCCTGGTCGCGGCCTGGGGGAAAACCATATTTATGCCACGAGAAAGGCGCAGTTGGGGACATTTTAGGGCCCTCTGCGTTGTCAGACGAGTCAGAACGCTGACAATCGTCCGTGCCAAGCTAAGGAAGAGTTCATGCCAACGATCGCCCTTGTCGATGACGATCGCAACATCCTGACCTCTGTTTCCATCGCCCTCGAAGCGGAGGGCTACCGCATCCAGACCTATACGGACGGGGCCTCGGCCCTGGACGGGCTCAAGCACGCCCCACCGGATCTGGCGATCTTCGACATCAAGATGCCGCGCATGGACGGCATGGAGCTCCTGCGCCGCCTGCGCCAGAAATCGGATCTGCCGGTGATCTTCCTGACCTCCAAGGACGAGGAGATCGACGAGTTGTTCGGTCTCAAGATGGGCGCCGACGACTTCATCCGGAAGCCCTTCTCCCAGCGCCTCCTCGTCGAGCGCGTGAAGGCCGTTCTGCGCCGCTTCGCCCCCAAGGACCAGAGCGCCCCCAAGGAAGCCGATCCGAAGGCCCTGGAGCGCGGCCAGCTCAAGATGGACCCGGAGCGCCATGCCTGCACCTGGAAGGGCGAGCCGGTGACCCTCACCGTGACGGAATTCCTGATCCTGCAGGCGCTTGCCACGCGCCCGGGGGTGGTGAAAAGCCGCAACGCCCTGATGGATGCGGCCTATGACGACCAGGTTTATGTGGACGACCGCACCATCGACAGCCACATCAAGCGCCTGCGCAAGAAGTTCAAGTCGGTTGACCAGAGTTTCGAAATGATCGAGACCCTCTACGGCGTGGGCTACCGTTTCAAGGAAGCCTGACGCTTTGGTGGCACAAGCAACCTGGCAAGCAACCTGGAAAGACGGCCATGGTTCGGTGGAAGGGAAACCGGACCATGTTTGAACGAGTGGCATGAAGGCTGATCCCATCCACGCCGAGGCGGCATTCGACGATCCGCCCGCACCGCAGGGCGCCCTGGCACGGCTGAAGCATTTCGGCCGCATGATCGTGCAGCGCGGCTCGTCGAGCCTGACGCGCCGGATCGTCGTGCTCAACCTCGCAGGGCTCGTGGTCCTGCTCGTCGGCTTTCTCTATCTCAACCAGTTCCGCGAAGGCCTGATCGAGGCCCGGGTGCAGAGCCTTCTCACCCAGGGCGAGATCATCGCGGGCGCGATCGCCAGTTCCGCGACGGTCGAGACCAATACCATCACGATCGATCCGGACCAGCTCCTGCAGATGCAGGCGGGCGAGACGGAGCGGTTTGCCGACGAATCCTTTTCGTCGCTTGAGTTCTCCATCAATCCCGAGCGCGTCGCCCCCCTGCTGCGCCGGCTGGTGACGCCGACCAAGACCCGCGCCCGCATCTTCGACCGGGAAGGCTTGCTGCTTCTCGATTCCCGGTCGTTCTATTCCCGCGGCGACATCCTGCGCATGGACCTGCCGCCGGTCGCCAATGTCGAGAACACGACGAGCTTCATCGAGCGCACCTGGAACAGCTTCCGCAAGATGTTCCGGCGCACCGTACGGCCGGTGCAGGAAGAGGTAGGGCCCGCCAACGGCAAGTCCCTGCCGGAGGTACAGCAGGCTTTTGCCGGCCAGCAATCGAGCGTGGTGCGCGTCAACAACCGGGGCGAGACCATCGTCTCCGTGGCCGTGCCGATCCAGCGTTTCCGCACGGTGCAAGGCGCGCTCCTGCTCTCGACCCAGGAAGGCGACATCGACGCCATCATCGCCTCCGAGCGCTTCGCCCTGCTCCAGGTCTTCCTGGTGGCGGCCGCGGTGATGATCGTCCTGTCGCTCTTCCTCGCCGGCGCCATCGCGGGCCCGGTCCGCCGGCTCGCGGAGGCGGCGGAGCGGGTGCGCTGGGGGACCAAGTCGCGCGAGGAAATTCCCGATTTTACTGCCCGTTCCGACGAGATCGGCCATCTGTCGGGCGCCCTGCGCGACATGACCAGGGCGCTCTACAACCGCATCGACGCCATCGAGAGTTTTGCCGCGGACGTGGCGCATGAATTGAAGAACCCCCTGACCTCGCTGCGCAGCGCCGTGGAGACACTGCCGCTCGCCCGCAGCGACGAATCCCGCGAGCGCCTCCTGTCGATCATCCAGCATGACGTGAAGCGCCTCGACCGCCTGATCAGCGACATCTCGGACGCCTCGCGCCTCGATGCGGAGCTTGCCCGCGCCGATGCGGAGCCGGTGGACATGGTGCGTCTTCTCGATGCCGTGGTGTCGGTCGCCAACGAGCGCCGCCAGGAGCACGACCCGCTCATCACGCTCAGCATCGACAGGCAGGCCCAAGGCCGTGACGCCTTCCTGGTCCTCGGCCATGACAGCCGCTTGGGTCAGGTCTTTAACAACCTGATCGACAACGCGCGCTCGTTCTCGCCACTCGACGAGACCGTGAGGGTCTCCATGCGCCGGCGCAAGAACCAAGTCGAGATCCTCGTCGAGGACAGTGGCCCTGGCATCGAGCCCGATGCCCTCGACCGGATCTTCGAGCGCTTCTACACCGACCGACCCGAGCAGGGCTTCGGCCAGAATTCGGGCCTCGGCCTGTCCATCTCCCGCCAGATCATCGAGGCCCATCGCGGCACGATCCGCGCCGAGAACCGGCTCGGGTCTCCCGATGAGGATGGTGAACCAACCCGGCTCGGCGCCCGCTTCGTCATCCGTCTTCCGGTCGAGGGAGCGAAGGCCAAGAAGGAGCAGGAGAAGAAGGACAGGGCCAAGCGCGAAACAGGGAAGAAAGTGTCTTGAGCGCGCATGAGACCATCCATGCCGGTTGCGTGCTCGTCGGTGAGGCGGGTCTCCTGATCCGGGGTGTTTCGGGATCCGGCAAGTCGACGCTGGCCCGCGAGGTGGTATCGCTCGCTCTCAGGGCGGGCCGTTTCGGAAGGCTGGTCAGTGACGATCGCACCTGCCTTGAGGCGCATCATGGCCGTCTTCTGGCGCGGCCGGTGGAACCTCTCGGAGGCCACATCGAGGTCTTCGGTCTCGGCATCGTCCGACAATCCTTCGAAAAAGCTGCCGTCGTTCGCCTGGTGGTCGATCTCTGCGATGATCCTGCCCGCTATCCGGAGGAGCAGGACAAGCATGTCATCCTCTGCGGCGTCATGATCCCTCGCATCCGGATGCAAGCCGGGGCAATCTCGGCAGATGTCGCCCTGGACAGCCTGAGTGGTGTTTGCGACACGGTAGTGACACTGTGATGAACTTTTCCTCTCAATGCTCTTGCGCTTGGCTTCGCAGTGCACAAAATAGCGGCTCCGCTCTCGGAGCGTTCGGACTTGTAACATTATGATTGGAATGGTGCTCGTCACCCACGGGCAGCTCGCGACGGAATTCAAAGCGGCGCTCGAGCATGTCGTGGGTCCGCAAGAGCAGCTTGAAACGATCACGATCGGCCCCGACGACGACATGGAGACACGGCGCAAGGACATCATGGCCGCCGTGTGCCGGGTCAACTCGGGACAGGGGGTCGTGGTTCTGACGGACATGTTCGGCGGTACGCCCTCGAACCTCGCCCTGTCGTGCATGAATGGCGGCTCCGTCGAGGTGGTCGCCGGCATCAACCTGCCCATGCTCATCAAGTTGGCCTCCGTCCGCGACGAAGAACCGCTGTCCGACGCCGTCTCCCATGCCCAGGAGGCGGGGCGTAAATACATCAACATCGCCTCGCGCGTTCTCTCGGGAAAGTGACCGTCATGGACCGGCCCCTCGATCAGGACTGTCCGCCTGCCATCGTGCCCAACGGAGCCGAGGTCCGGGAGCTTCCCATCATCAACCGCCGGGGCCTGCATGCCCGTGCCTCGGCCAAATTCGTCCAGACCGTCGAGCGCTTCAACTCCGACGTTACGGTGACCCGCTGCGGCGAGACCGTGGGCGGGCGCTCGATCATGGGCCTTCTCACCCTGGCGGCCGCCCAGGGTACCTCGATCACCGTCACAGCCAAGGGCGCAGACGCCGGCCTCTGCCTCCAGGCCATCGACGACCTCCTCGCCAACCGGTTCGGCGAGGACGAATAGGGTTCCTCTTACAACACTCCCTCTGTCATTCCGGGGCGCCGCAGACGAGCCCGGAATCCATAAACACGACGTCCCCAAAAGGGGAGAGTCGCGTCACCCTTAACTTGCATTGTTAGCGGTTATGGATTCCAGGCTCCGCTACGCGGCCCCGGAATGACAGTAAGAGCCCTCTCGCCAAGAAACATATAAAGACATCTTTATATCTTGATTGCCTCTCTCGGCGAGCTCTGGTAGAGACAGCACCAATTCAACCGACAGGGCATTTTTCGGCGAAGTGGATCCGGTTCGCCGCCAAAAATGCGGTCAATAGCTCTACGTGCAAAGAGAGGCCATCATGGCGCAGGATTACATCGTCAAAGACATCAGCCTTGCCGATTTCGGCCGCAAGGAGATCTCGATCGCCGAGACCGAGATGCCGGGCCTGATGGCCATCCGCGAGGAATATGGTTCGAAGCAGCCCCTGAAGGGTGCCCGCATCGCCGGCTCGCTGCACATGACGATCCAGACCGCGGTGCTGATCGAGACCCTTAAAAGCCTCGGCGCCGACATCCGCTGGGTCTCCTGCAACATCTATTCCACCCAGGACCATGCCGCCGCCGCCATCGCGGCCGCAGGCATCCCGGTCTTCGCCTATAAGGGCGAGACCCTGACCGAGTACTGGGACTACACCGCCAAGCTGTTCGACTGGCATGGCGGCGGCGTGCCGAACATGATCCTCGACGACGGTGGCGATGCCACCATGCTCGTCCATCTGGGTCTTCGCGCCGAGCAGGGCGACGTAGCCTTCCTCGATAAGCCGGGTGCGGAAGAAGAGGAAGTCCTCTTCGCGCTCATCAAGCGCCTGCTCAAGGAAAAGCCGAAGGGCTGGTTCGCGGAAATCGCCGCCTCGATCAAGGGCGTCTCGGAAGAGACCACCACGGGCGTTCACCGCCTCTACATCATGGCCAAGGAGGGCAAGCTCCTCTTCCCGGCGATCAACGTCAACGACTCGGTCACCAAGTCGAAGTTCGACAACCTCTATGGCTGCCGCGAGTCGTTGGTCGACGGCATCCGCCGCGGCACGGACGTGATGATGGCCGGCAAGGTCGCCATGGTGGCGGGCTTCGGCGATGTGGGCAAGGGCTCGGCCGCCTCGCTCCGCCAGGCCGGCTGCCGCGTGCTCGTGTCGGAAGTCGACCCGATCTGCGCCCTCCAGGCCGCCATGGAAGGCTATGAGGTCACGACCATGGAGGACGCGGCTCCCCGTGCCGACATCTTCGTCACCGCCACTGGCAACAAGGATGTCATCACCCTCGACCACATGCGGGCGATGAAGGACCGGGCCATCGTCTGCAACATCGGCCACTTCGACAACGAGATCCAGGTCGCGGGCCTGAAGAACCTCAAGTGGACCAACATCAAGCCGCAGGTCGACGAGATCACGTTCCCCGACGGGCACCGCATCATCCTGCTCTCGGAAGGCCGCCTTGTGAACCTCGGCAACGCCATGGGTCACCCGTCCTTCGTGATGTCGGCCTCGTTCACCAACCAGACGCTCGCCCAGATCGAGCTCTGGAACAACGCCGGCAAGTACGAGAAGAAGGTCTACACCCTGCCGAAGCACCTGGACGAGAAGGTCGCCTCGCTGCACCTCGAAAAGATCGGCGTGAAGCTCACCAAGCTGCGTCCCGACCAGGCGTCCTATATCGGCGTCTCCGAGAAGGGCCCGTTCAAGCCGGATCACTACCGCTACTGATCGGCTGTTCGATGATGGATCGTCAAAGCCCGGCTCCGGCCGGGCTTTTTCTTTGTTCGATGGCTTGAGCATCGGACCCAAAAGTGGAAGGCACTTTTGGGATCTATCCGATGCTCCCTCCTTTAATGAGCGCATCGTTCAGAGTGGAAAACCGGAGCCACTTTTCGCTGGCGCGGCCCGCTGGGTCCGCACGATGCGCCGGCGAATCGACAGAATGTCGCACCGGCATGTGTGTGTCACAAATGCAATATGGTTCGAGGAATTGCACACAGGTTCTCCAAAGGAAGTTTAAGCCAGTGTTAACCCTCTTCCTGGCGGAGTCAGGGGTAGTCTAGAGTGAACACGAATCGACCGGCTGTGCTGTGGCTTCGAACCTGCGCCGGCAGTTCCGTTCATGCGTAGACGGTTGACCTCAGCGGCGTAACAAAGCGCGGCCGGGGATCGATCCAACTTGGCCTGGTCGTCGGGCCGCCAACAAAGGAAGGGCAGCACGGCATGGCCGGGCACTGGGAGCGTCACGATGGTAGCAGCGGCGGGAACAGCTCCCTCGTCGACTCCGCCCGTGTACCCCTGTCCCTGATGTTCCTGGCCGGTACCTCCCAGGCGGCTCTTGCCAATGATCTCCTGCTGCCCTTCGCGGAAGGGGCTTCGGACCTCCTCGACTTCCTGCACAGCTTCGACCTGCACAACGCGGCCTATTTCGGCCTCTTTATGGGCCTCGTCGCCTTTTCGACCACCACCGCCCTGCTGCTGATGCACGAGCGCAAGCGCGCCGGCCGGGTGGAGCGGCGACTGAGAAACGAACTCGATGCCCTGCGCGGCGCGGACGATCTCGCGGCTCTTCTCATGGGCTCGGAGCGCCAGCTGCTCGTGAGCTGGCACGGCCGGGACGGCGAGCCGCGCTTCCAGGGCGATCCCACCATCGTCGGCGAGAATGCCCCGGCCCAGCGGGCCCTCGCCTTCGGCACCTGGCTCAATCCGGCCGATGCCACTGCCGTGGAAAGCGCCCTTGAACAGCTTAAAGTTCGCGGCCAGGCCTTCCGCCTGACGGCCCGCTGCACGACGGGCAGCCGCTTCGTCGACCTGGAAGGTCGCACCATCGGCGGACGGGCAATCCTGCGTCTGCGCGACGTGACCGGCGACCGGGCGGAACTCATGACGGCTCAAGGTCAGCTGTCGATCGCGCGCAGCGACCTGCGTTCGATGACGATGCTGCTCGACGATGTCGCCTATCCGCTCTGGATCCGCGATACGGACGACAAGCTGCTCTGGGCGAACCAGGCCTATCTGCGCTCGGTCGAGGCCTCCGATCTCGACGATGCCATCGCCCGCTCCCTCGAACTCCTGAGCGCGCCGACCCGGGATGAGGCCCGTCGCCAGCGCCGATCCGGTGTCACCTTCTCGGGGAGAGTTACGGCCGTGGTCGCGGGCCATCGCGCGGTTCTCGACGTGATCGAACGCCCGACCGCCGGCGGCAGCGCAGGCATCGCGGTCGACGTGTCGGAATTGGAAGCGGTCCGGACCGATCTGCAGCGCCAGATGGATGCCCATGTGCGCACCCTCGATCAGCTGCCGACGGCGGTTGCGATCTTCGACGGGTCGCAGACCCTCATTTTCAGCAACGCCGCCTATCAGCGCCTCTGGGGCCTCGACCAAACCTTTCTTGCCTCGCGTCCCACGGACAGCGAAGTGCTCGACAAGCTGCGCGCCGGCCGTAAGCTTCCCGAACAGGCGGATTTCCGCGCCTGGAAAACCGATTTCCTGCAGGGTTACCACTCGGTCGAGCAGCAGGAGACCTGGTGGCATCTGCCCGACCGGCGCACCCTGCGCGTGGTCATCAATCCCAATCCGCAGGGCGGCGTGACCTATCTGTTCGACGACGTGAGCGAGCGTTTCGAACTTGCTTCGCAGGTCCATTCGCTCACCCGCGTGCAGAGCGAGACGCTGGACACGTTGAAGGAAGGCGTCGCCGTGTTCGGCTCGGACGGGCGCCTCAAGCTGCACAATCGCGCCTTCGCCGATATGTGGAACCTATCGTCAGAAATGACAGCCGAAAACCCGCATATCGACACGATCATCAAGGCCTGCCGTCTGTTGGCCTCGCAGGACGAGCCGTGGATCGATATTCGCGGCGCAGTGGCGGGCCTTGCCGATATGCGCATGGGCCTCTCCTGCCGCATCGAACGCCATGACGGCACCGCACTCGACTGCACGGCGCAACCGCTGCCCGACGGCGCGACGCTCCTGAGCTTCACCGACGTGACGGCGAGCGTGAACGTAGAGCGCGCACTCACCGAGCGCAACGAAGCCTTGGAGCGCGCCTCGCGGCTGCGCGACGAATTCGTGCATCACGTGTCCTATGAGCTGCGCTCGCCGCTCACCAACGTCATCGGCTTCACGCAATTGCTCGGCGACGAGACGGTGGGCGTGCTCAATCCGCGCCAGCGCGATTACGCCGATCACATCATGCGCTCCTCCGCATCGCTGCTCGCGATCCTCAACGACATTCTCGATCTCGCATCCATCGACACGGGCTCGCTGGAGCTGACGCCGGAGATCGTCGATATCCGCTCCACCATCGAGGCCGCCATGCGCGGGCTGGAGGATCGGCTGGCGGAATCCTCGCTCAACTTAGTCATCGACACGCCCGACGACATCGGCACCTTCGTGGCCGACGGCAAGCGCGTGCGCCAGATCCTGTTCAACCTGCTCTCCAACGCGGTCGGCTTCTCCTCGCCCGGCCAGACCATCCGGGTCTCGGCGCGCAAGCGCGGCGGCGAGGTGATCTTTGACGTGAAGGATCAGGGCCGCGGCATGCCGCCCGAGATCAAGGCGCGCATCTTCGAGCGCTTCGAGAGCCACACCTTGGGAACGCGCCATCGCGGCGTCGGCTTAGGGTTATCCATTGTGCGCTCCTTCGTGGAGCTGCACGGCGGACGCATCGAGGTGTCGTCCGCCCCGGGCATCGGCACCACGGTCACGTGCATCTTCCCCAATGACCGGCACGAGACGCCGTCCGATGGCCGATCGGCGCAATCTGCGCTAACACCAATCGCAGCCGAGTAGGAACAGCGATGGCGAATGGACTGGCCCTCATGCCCGAGCAGGATGTTTTGCAAGCCGCCTGGATCGTGACGCTTCCCGACCACGAGTCGACGGAGCGCTTCGCGCGGATCCTGGCCGAGGAGCTCAAACCGGGCGATCTCGTGACCCTCTCGGGCGGCCTCGGCGCCGGCAAGACGACGCTCGCCCGCGCCCTCGTGCGTACGCTGGCCGACGATCCCGAGCTCGAGGTTCCGAGCCCCACCTTCACGCTGATGCAGGTCTATGACGGCCAAAGGCCGCCTATCGTCCACGCGGATTTCTACCGCCTCTCCGGTGGCTACGAGCTGGTGGAGCTGGGCTGGGACGAGATGACGGAGAACGCCATCGCCCTCGTCGAGTGGCCGGAGCGCGCCGAGGATGCCCTGAAACCCGAGCATCTCGACATCCGCCTCGATTTCGCCCCCGGCAGCCAGGGCCGTGGCCGCATCGCCATGCTCACCGGAACGGGCGCTTTCGCCTCGCGGCTGCAGCGCATGAAGGCCTATCGCAACCTCGTCGAGCGCTGCGGCTGGGGCGATGCGAAACGCCAGCCCATGCCGAGCGACGCCTCCGTGATCCGCTCCTACGAGCGCCTCGTGAAGCCCTCTGGCGAAACCGCGCTCCTGATGATCTCGCCTCCGCGCCCGGTCGGGCCCGCGGTGCGGCGGGGCAAACCCTATACCACCATCGCGAAGCTCGCCGAGACGGTCCATGCTTTTGTCGGCATGGACAAGGGCCTGCGTGCGCTTGGCTTCAGCGCGCCCTACATCTACGGCGAGGATCTGGAGGCTGGCCTGCTCCTCATCGAGGATCTCGGTGCCGAGCCCGTCACCGACGCCAATGGCCCGATCCCGGAGCGCTATGCGGAGGCGACGCGGGTTCTGGCACAGCTCCACGGCCAGACTCTGCCGCAGGTGCTGCCCGTCGCCGAGGGCATCGATCATTCGATCCCTCCTTATGATCTCGAAGCGCTCCTCATCGAGGTCGAGCTTTTGCTCGACTGGTACGTGCCGCACATCATCGGCACGCAGCTCTCGGGTTCGGCACGGGCGGAATTCGTCAATCTCTGGACCGAGACCCTGGGCGAGGTTCTCTCCGCTCCCGCCTCCTGGATCCTGCGCGATTACCACTCGCCCAACCTGATCTGGCTGCCCGAACGCGAAGGCCTGCAGCGGGTCGGCATGATCGATTTCCAGGATGCGGTTTTGGGCTCGCCGGCTTACGACGTCGCCTCGCTCCTGCAGGATGCACGCGTGACCATGCCGCCGGAGCTCGAATTGAAGCTTATCGGCCTTTACGCCCGCGACCGGAAGGCCGCCGATCCCGCCTTCGATGTTTCGGCCTTCGCCCGCGCCTACGCCATCATGGCGGGCCAGCGCGCGACAAAAATCCTCGGCATCTTCGCCCGCCTCGACCGACGGGACGGCAAGCCGCATTACCTCAAGCATCTGCCGCGGATCGAAACCTATCTCATCCGCAATCTCGCCCATCCGGCCCTGAGCAAGCTCAAGGTCTGGTATGAAAACTATCTGCCGAGGCTCATCCCACATGGGGATGAACTCCCTCCCGAATCCTGAGCCAGCTCCTTGTCCCAGACCTCCCCGCGCGCGCCGCACAAAGCCATCGTCCTCGCTGCAGGCTTAGGCAAGCGCATGCTGCCGATCACGGCCACCATGCCGAAGCCTCTCGTGAAGGTGGCGGGGCAAAGCCTGATCGACTTCGCTCTCGACCGGCTGCACGAGGCGGGCATCGAGACCGTGGTGGTGAATGTGCACCATTTCGCCGACATGCTCGAAGCGCATCTGCGCCCGCGCGAAGTCCCACGCGTCGTCATCTCGGACGAGCGGGGCGAACTCCTGGAGACCGGCGGCGGCGTGAAGAAGGCGCTGCCGCTTCTCGGCAACGAGCCGTTCATCACCTTCAACTCCGACTCACTCTGGATCGAAGGACAAGAGCCGAATCTGAAGCGCCTCGTGAGGGCCTGGGACCCGGAGCGGATGGACATCCTGATGCTCGTGGCCCCGTTATCCACAAGCATTGGATTCGAAGGCCGGGGCGATTTTCACAAGGAAGAGAGCGGTCGCCTGCGTCGCCGTGGAACTGACGACAGCGCTCCTTTTGCCTATGCAGGTGTGGCCATCGTGAAGCCGGAACTCGTTCACGGGACACCGGACGGAGCGTTTTCGGCCAACGCTTTCTACGACCGCGCCATCGCGAAGGGGCGCCTCTACGGCTTGTGCATGGAGGGGCAATGGCTGCATGTTGGGGAGCCTCAGGCGATTGCCGAGGCCGAAAAGTGCCTTGCCGCCAGCAAGCGATGAGGTCTGCTCGTGTCGAGTTCCGCGCGTGTCTTCTCGATTCCTCCGGGTTGCGCCTTTCTGCCGACCCTGGTGGACGCGCTGTTCGACGGGCGCCTCGTCGGCCCGCTGCCTGACGATCCCGCAGCCCTTGCCGACATCACGATCTATGTTCCAAACCGCCGCGCCACCCGCGCACTGATCGCGCTTCTGGCCGAACGCGGTGAAGGCCGTGCGCAGCTCCTGCCGCGCATCGTGCCGCTGGGTGAAACTGACGAGGCCGAGTTCGAGCTGACGGGACTGGAGGGCACGCCGTTGCAGGAGGCTGCAAGCCTCAAGCCCCCGATCCCGCCTCTGGAGCGCCGCCTCATCCTCACGCGGCTCGTGCAGCGCTGGTCGGCGGAAGTGGACCGCGCCTTGCTGCAGCTCGGCCCCGAGGTGCCCTTCATGGTGCCCGCCTCGCCCGCCGATGCGGTCAATCTCGCGGGCGATCTCGAGACCCTGATGGATGCCTTCACGACGGAAGGCATCGACTGGCATGCTCTCGAACTGGCGGTGGATTCCGACTACTCGAAATATTTCGAGATTACCCGCCACTTCGTGCAGATCGCGAGCGAGAACTGGCCGAAAATTCTCGCCGAACGCCAGGCGAGCGATCCGGCACAGCGGCGCAATGCCTTGTTGGACGCGGAAGCGAAGCGCTTGCAGCGCGAGCGCCCTGAGAATCCCATCATTGTCGCGGGCTCGACGGGTTCGGTGCCCGCCACCGCGCACCTCATGGGCGTGATCGCACGCCTGCCTAAGGGCGCCATCGTGCTGCCCGGTCTCGATACGGATCTCGACGAGGAGAGCTGGTGCACCATCGGCGGCGTGGGCGATGACGAAACCGACCCGGTGCACGGACACCCGCAGGCCTCTTTGCGCCGCCTCCTCGACAAGCATCTGCGCGTTTCACGCACCGCCGTCACTGTCCTCGGCGTGCTGCCGGATGCCGCGCGGGCCCGCAACCATCTGCTTTCGGAAACGCTACGTCCGGCGGACACCACAGATCGCTGGTCACTGATCGCGCCCGAGGATCGCGTCGCATTGAGCCGCAGCGGATGCGAGGGCCTCACGATCATCGAGGCGATGGACGAGCGCGAAGAGGCTCTCGCCATCGCGATTTCCTTGCGCGAAACCATCGCGCATCCGCACAGAACCGCAGCTCTCGTGACGCCTGATCGTGCGCTCGCCGCACGCGTGACGGCGGAGCTCGCGCGCTGGGGTCTGAGCGTCGAGGATTCCGCAGGCATTCCGCTCTCCGACATACCAGCCGGACGTCTCGCACGTCTGGCCGCGGAAGCGGCTGCCGACGATTTGCGGCCTGTGCGCTTGCTTGCTCTGCTTGCGCATCCGATGGTGCACCTCGGCCTGCCCCGCGAAACGGTCGAACATGCGGCAAGCGTGCTCGAAATCGGCGTGCTGCGCGGGCCCGCTCCCGCGCTCGGCGTTCAGGGCATGCGCGCGGCACTCGCCAGCCGCCGCACGGAAGATGATCGTCGTGCGCCGCGTCCGCGCAAGCGCTTGACGGAAACCGATTGGAATCTCGCCGACGAATTGCTGCAGCGTCTCGGTGTGGCGTTCAATACTTTTACGCCCGCCGTTCATGGCGAAGGCAAGCTCGATCTCATGTCCCTCGTAGAGGATCATCGCCGCGCCGTGGAAGCCCTGTGGGCTGGACCGGACGATGAGGAGATCGAGGACGCCGATTCATCCCGCGAGGCGCTTGCCGCGCTGTTCGACGATCTCGAACATTCGGACATCCGCGAGGAGGAAGGCCACCCGCTCGCGGGTCGCTTCGTCGATTATCCGACCTTCTTCACGGCGCTCGCCAAGCAGCGCTCCTTGAGTCCCTCGCCACGTACAACACACCGCCGCCTGAAAATTCTCGGCCTCCTCGAAGCACGCCTGCTCTCCGTCGACCGCGTGGTGCTCGGCGGGTTGGACGAGGGCACGTGGCCGCCGCGCACGGTGACGGATGCCTTCCTCAACCGTCCCATGCGCTCCCGCGTCGGCCTGATGCCGCCGGAGCGGCGCATCGGCCAGACCGCGCATGATTTCGTGCAGGCGCTCGGAACGCATGACGTGGTGATCACGCGTGCACAAAAACGCGACGGCTCGCCCATGGTGCCCTCGCGCTTTTTACAGCGTCTCAAGGCCTTCACCGGCAAGGAGGTGTGGGAGCGCATGACGAAGAGCGGCGATTATTATCGCCGCCTTGCCCGCACCCTCGATACGCCCGAGCCTGCGCCTCCCCTGCCGCGCCCGCGGCCGAAGCCCGATCCGGCGCTGTTCCCGCGTTCCTTGAGCGTCACGGAAATCGAGACACTTCTGCGCGATCCCTATTCGATCTTCGCGCGCCACATCCTCAAGCTCGATGCGCTCGATGCGATTGCGGTCACGCCGAGCGCGGCGGAGCGCGGCACGATCATCCACGACGTGCTGGGCCAATTCGCCGAGCAGTACCCGAAGGCCCTGCCGGCCCATGCGCAGGAGATCCTGCTCGCGCTCGGCACCGATGCCTTTGCCGACATCGCCGAGGCCTATCCCGAACTCTATGCCGAATGGTGGCCGCGCTTCACGCGGCTTGCCACCGAATTCGTGGTCTGGGAGCAGGCGCGCCGCCCCGATCTCGTGGAAGTCTATGCGGAGCGCTCCGGCAGGCTCTCGATCCCGCTGCCCGACGGCACGATCTTCAATCTGCGCGCCCGCGCCGACCGGATCGAGCACCGCCGCGACGGCGGCTTTGCCATCATCGACTTCAAGACCGGCCAGCCGCCGGGCATCCGGGAAGTCTATGCCGGCTTCTCGCCGCAGCTGACGCTTGAGGCGATGATGCTGATGAAGGGTGCCTTCAAGGGCCTGCCGATGGCAAAGGACACGCCGGACCTGATCTACATCCACACCACCGGCGGACGCGAGCCGATCAAGCCGCGCGAGATCGGTCCGACAGGCAAGGAAGAGCGCACCGTTCCCGAGATCGTCGAGGAGCATTGCCGGCGCTTCGAGGGCATGATCGTGCGCTACGCCAAGGGCGAGGCGGCTTATGTCTCGCGGCCCTTCCCGAAATATGCGCGCCGCTTCTCCGACTACGATCATCTGGCGCGTGTGAAGGAATGGTCGCTCGCAAGCGCGGGCGGGGTTGAGGGATCCGAATGAGCACCGATCTCGTCATTCCGGAATATACCAAGGATGCGCAGCGCCGCGCCGCCAATCCGCGCGCTTCCGCCTGGGTGTCGGCCAATGCCGGCGCGGGCAAGACCAAGGTGCTCACCGACCGAGTCGTGCGCCTGCTGCTCGCAGGCTCGCTGCCAGGCCGCATCCTCTGCCTGACCTTCACCAAGGCCGCCGCCGCCAACATGGCGATCCGCGTCTTCGAGCGCCTCGGCCGCTGGGTGACGCTCGATGAGGAAAGCCTCGTCAAGGAGCTGACGGAACTCGAAGGCGAGAAGCCGACCCGCCAACAGGTCAAACTCGCGCGCACGCTCTTTGCCCGTGCGGTGGAAACGCCGGGCGGCCTGAAGATCGACACGATCCACGCCTTCTGCGAGCGCCTTCTGCACCTGGTGCCCTTCGAGGCCAATGTGCCCGCGCGCTTCGCCGTTCTCGACGAGAGCCAGACCGATGAGATGCTGGCGCAGGCCAGTGCCAATGTGATGGCCGATGCGGCGAGCGGCAATTTTCCGGAACTGGCAGAGGCGCTCGACATCGTCAGCGTCGATGCGGTAGGCGATGCGCTCACCTCCGCGATCAACGCGGCCCTGAAGTGCAAGACGTTCCTGCACGATCCGAGGGGTCCCGCACGGCTTCGCAGGGAACTCGGGCTGGCGCCGGACGAGGCGCTTGAGAGCATCGAGATGGCGATGCTGGAAGGCGGCATCGCGCCAAGCGAATGGCCTGCCATCGCGCAGGAATTGCTTGCGGGCAAGGCGACCGACCAGGAACGCGCCGCGTCCTTCATCGCTGCCGCCGAAGCGCAGGACCTGGACGAGAAGCTCAAGCATTACCTGTCGGTCTTCCTGAAGGAATCCGATTGGACGCCGCGCGCGGAATCGCGCCTCGTGACGAAATCCGTCGATCCGGCTTTGAAGAACCGATTGCTCGACGAGCAGAGCCGCATCTGGCGCCTCATCGACAAGCGCAAGGCCGCGCGCGCCGCCGAGCGCACCGATGCGCTGTTTAGGCTCGCCGCCGAGATCCTTACCCGCGTCGAGCAGGCGAAGATGCGTCTCGGCGCCCTCGACTTCCAGGATCTCATCGACAAGACCCTGGCGCTGCTCTCGCGCGGCGACACGGCCTGGGTGCTCTACAAGCTCGATCGCGGCATCGATCACGTGCTGATCGACGAGGCGCAGGACACGAACCCGGAGCAATGGGAAATCCTGCGCAAGATCACCGAGGATTTCACCGCGGGCGCTGGTGCCGCAGGCGGGCGCGTGCGCACGCTCTTTGCGGTCGGCGATCCCAAACAGTCGATCTATGGTTTCCAGGGCGCTGCGCCGCAGGAATTCGAGACGACGCGCCGAAGCTGGTCGCAGAAGGTCAAGCAGGCTGAGCTTCACTTCGAGGACGTGTCGCTCACCATGTCGTTCCGCTCAGGGAAAGCCGTTCTGTCGGCGGTGGACGCCACCTTCGCGGTCGAGCGCAACTTCAAGGGCCTGTCCTTCGAGGACAAGGCGGTCGGCACCGTGCATGAAAGCGCCCGTCCGCATGCGCCGGGCCTCGTCGAGATGTGGCCGCTCGAGACGCCCGCCGAGGCGGAAGAGCCCGAGGCCTGGGTACTGCCCATCGACGAACCTGAGCAGCATGCACCGCCGGTCGTCGTCGCGCGCCGCATCGCGCAGGCCGTGAAGTGCTGGACCACCAAGGGCGACGAGATGGGCCGCGTGTGGACGGCCGGCGACGTGCTCGTGCTGGTGAGGAAACGCGGCGCGGCCTTCGAGGCGGTGATCCGCGCGCTGAAGGAAGCGGGCGTGCCGGTGGCGGGCGCGGACAGGCTCAATATCGGCGAGCACATCGCCGTGCTCGATCTCGTGGCGGCGGGACGCGCGGCGCTTCTGCCCGACGACGACCTCACCCTCGCGACCGCGCTGAAATCACCGCTCGTCGGTCTGACCGACGACGATCTCATCCGCATCGCCGCCGACCGCGCGGACGAGGAATCGCTGCATGCCGCCATGACGCGCCATGCGGACGATGGCGATGCGAAGGCAAAGCGTGGATGCGAAGCCCTGAATGCATGGCGTGAGTTGGCGCGCATCCACGGCCCGTTCGGCTTCTTCGCCACCCTGCTCGGCCCGCGCGGTGGGCGCTCGCTGCTCGTGGCGCGTTTGGGCAGCGAAGCGGGCGACGCCATCGACGCTTTCCTGTGTTTCGCGCATCAATCGGATGTGACGGAGACGCCCTCGCTCACCGTCTTCCTCAATCGCTTCGAATCGGCCTCGCACACGATCAAGCGCGACCTCGATTCCGTGAACAACGAAGTGCGCGTGATGACCGTGCACGGCGCGAAGGGATTGGAAGCGCCCATCGTTGTGCTCATCGACGGCTGCGAAGTGCTCGGCCGCGATCCGCCGCTCCTGCAATTGCAGACCGCGAGCGGCGACAAGATCCCGGTCTGGTCATCCGGCAAGAACTCCGATTCGAGCACGATGGCGCAATCGCGCGACCTTCTGCACGCCAAGGGCTACGAGGAGCACAATCGCCTGCTCTATGTCGCCATGACGCGCGCCAAGGACCGGCTCGTGATTGCGCCGTATCGCACGAACGGCAACGAGACCAAGCAGGAAGCCTGGTGCGAGATGATCCGCCACGGGCTCGTCGCCAAGGCGGGCGGCCTGGAGCTGGACGAGGCGCCCTACGGCCCGATCTCCGTCTGGCGCGACGGCTCGGCGCTAGCGCGTACGCTCTTGCCTGAATCGGATGTGCCGCCGCTCGATCCCATCGCCGTGCCGGACTGGCTCACCACGGCAGTGATGCCGGAGCCGGAGCCCCTGCCGCCGATCCGCCCCTCCAGCGCGCTCGGTGCCGCAGACCGCATGACGCGTCCCGGCGACGGGCCTTACGCGCCCGAGGCGCGGTTGCGCGGCACCCTGGTCCATGCCCTGCTGGAGCGCCTGCCGGCACTGGCTCCTGAGCACCGCGAGGCCATGGCACACTCCTACATCAAGGCGCGCGCGCCGCGCTTGGCCTCCGAGTTGCGCGAATCGATCCTCACCAATGCTCTTAGCGTTCTCGACCATGCGGACCTGAAGCCTCTGTTCGGCAAGGGCTCGCGGGCGGAGGCGCCCATCGCCGGGCGCGTGCTGACGGCGGAGGGTGAGATCATGGTCTCGGGCCAGATCGACCGGCTGGCCGTCCTCGACACCGAAGTGCTGGTCGCCGATTTCAAGACCACCGCGCGGCCTCCAAAGCCCGGCCAGCCGCCGCCCCGCGCTTACGTGGCGCAGCTTGCCCTCTATCGGACGCTGCTCGCCGAGATCTATCCGGACAGGCGCATCCGCACCTTCCTGATCTGGACCTCCGGCCCCGTGATCCACGAGCTCATGGAACCCGACTTGGAATCGGCACTTACCCTCATCAAAGCGGCGTGAGGACAATGGCCCTTGCTTGATTCCCGAAACGCCGGTTCTTACCTTGGCCCTATAGCCGAGCGACTCGGATCCGAGTCGCGTTCAAAGTCAAAGGTGATCTGATGGCGACCGTAAAGGTGACCGATTCAAGCTTCGCGCAGGACGTCCTGCAATCCTCCGAGCCCGTCGTGGTCGATTTCTGGGCTGAGTGGTGCGGCCCCTGCCGTATGATCGGCCCGGCTCTGGAAGAGATTTCCGACGAGATGGCCGGCAAGGTGAAGATCGCCAAGCTCAACGTGGACGAGAACCCGCAGATCTCCTCCCAGCTCGGCATCCGCTCGATCCCGGCGCTGATGATGTTCAAGGACGGCAAGGTCGTGGCCCAGAAGGTCGGCGCCGCCCCCAAGGGCGAGCTCAGCCGCTGGATCCAGGCTTCGACCTGATCGGGTTGAGATTTGAAGTTATGGAAGGGGCCGAAAGGCCCCTTTTCTTTTGGTGGTATGTCATCCCGGACGAAGCGAAGCGGAGATCCGGGATCGTGTGCAGGACAAAACGCGGAAGCTCAACGCTGTCATCCCCGCGCAGGCGGGGATCCATAACCACGACAGTGGGAGGAGAGGCGCAGCGGACATAGCAACGCGAGTCCTGCATCGTCAGCGGTTATGGATCCCGGGCTCTGCTGCGCAGCCCGGGATGACAGCGCCAAGCTGGTTTGCACGATCCCGGATCGACTTCGCCGTCCGGGATGACGAGGCTGGAGCCTTACTCCGGCAATGTCCCGTTCGCCGCCAGGACCTCGCCGGCCAGATACAGCGAGCCGCAGATCAACACGCGGGGCGGGTGGTCCCAGACGTAGTTGTGGAGCGACGCGAGGGCGGATTCGACGCTTGTGGCGGTCGAGGTGGTGAGACCGACGCTCGATGCGATGGCAGCAACCTCCTCGGCCGGGCGTGCCGCGATCTGGCCTGCGATCGGCACCGCGATCACTTCCCGGGCCAGCCCTGAAAAATTCTTGAAGAAGGCTTGGCTGTCCTTGGTGCCGAGCATGCCGGCGATCAGCACGAGGGGTGCGTCCGAGCGCTCGCTCCGGTCGGCCATGGCAGCGGCGAGAACCCGGCCGCCATCGGGGTTATGGCCGCCGTCGAGCCAGAGTTCGCAGCCCTTGGGCGCGATCTCCGGCAGGCGGCCCCGGTTGAGACGCTGCAACCGCCCCGGCCATTCGGCGCGGGTCAGCCCCGTCTCGAAGGCCGACGTCTCGAACTGCTCAAAGCCTGCCGCACGCAAAGCTGCAATGGCAGTGCCTGCATTCACGTATTGATGCCGCCCGATGAGCCGCGGCCGCGGCAGATCGAGGAGACCCTTCTCGTCCTGGTAGACGAGCCGCCCGCCTTCCTCATGCACGGAAAAGTCCTGCTGGCCGACGAGAATTGGCGCCGCGCCGATGCGCTCGGCCTCGCTGACCAGGGTCTGGTCGGCTTCCACATAATCCTGCGGCGCGATGATGGCAGGACAGCCGCGCTTGAAGATGCCGGCCTTTTCCCTGGCAATGGCCTGAAGCGTCGTGCCGAGATATTCCGCGTGATCGTGACCGATCGGCGTGACGACGGCGGCGGCAGGCCTGTCGATGACGTTGGTGGCATCGAAGCGGCCGCCGAGTCCCACTTCCAGCAGGAGCACGTCGGCAGGTTCTTCCGAGAAGATCAGCAGGGCCGCCGCGGTCGTGATCTCGAACACGGTGATCGGCTCGCCCGCATTCACCGCCTCGCAACGGCGGAAGGCTTCGACGAGCCTCTCCTCGGTCACGTAGCGGCCACCGCCAAAGCGCCCCAACCGGATGCGCTCATGGAAGCGCACGAGATGGGGCGAGGTATAGACATGGACCGCAAGCCCTGCGCTTTCCAGGATCGCCCGCATGAAGGCGATGGTCGAACCCTTGCCGTTGGTGCCGGCCACATGGATCGTGGGCGGCAGGCGGCGCTCGGGATGGCCGAGCTGGCCAAGCAGCCGCTGGATGCGCCCGAGCGACAGATCGATGGTCTTCGGATGCAGGGCGAGAAAGCGCGCGATCAGCGCATCGGAGGATTCCATCGCCCTGCTCCAAGCATGATCTGAAAAAGTGGGAACCGGTTTTTCAGCAAGATCATGCGACAACAAAAAGTTACTCGGCCGCAACCGCAACGGCCGTCGTCGGCGCAGAGGCCGGTGCCTTGGTGAAGAGGCGCGACAGGCGCGCGACGGTCGATTTCAGGTCATGCCGGTGCACGACCGCGTCCACCATGCCGTGCTCCTTCAGGTACTCGGCGCGCTGGAAGCCGTCGGGCAGCTTCTCGCGGATGGTCTGCTCGATCACGCGCGGGCCGGCGAAGCCGATGAGCGCGCCGGGCTCGGCGAGATGCACGTCGCCGAGCATGGCATAGGACGCCGTCACGCCGCCCGTGGTCGGGTTCGTGAGCACGACGATATAGGGAAGCTTGGCATCGCGCAGGCGGCGGATCGCTACCGTGGTGCGGGGCATCTGCATGAGGGAGAGAATGCCCTCCTGCATGCGCGCGCCGCCGGAACCGGCGAAGAGCACGAAAGGTGTCTTCTTGTCGAGCGCGGTCTCGGCGCCCTTGATGAAGGCCTCGCCCGCGGCCATGCCGAGCGAGCCGCCCATGAAGCCGAAATCCTGCACGGCGATGGTCATCGGCAGTTCGTCGACCCGGCCGAAGCCGACCTTGAATGCATCCTGCTGGCCGGTCTTGGTGCGGGCGTCCTTCAGGCGGTCGATGTAGCGCTTCTCGTCACGGAACTTCAGCGGGTCCACGGCCACTTCCGGCAGGGCCACGTCGAGCCAGGTGGCGCCGTCGAACATGAGCTGCAGGCGCTGGGTGGCGGAGATGCGCATGTGATGGTTGGAACCGGGGATCACCCATTGGTTCGCCTCCACATCCTTGTGGAACACCACCTGCCCGGTCTCCGGGCACTTGATCCAGAGATTGTCCGGCGTCTCGCGCTTGAAGAGCGTCTTGATCTTCGGACGGACGACTTCGGAAATCCAGTTCATCGCTTCAATCCTCTCGTCATGGCCGGGCTTGACCCGGCCATCCACGTCTGACCACGCCGGAGGCATGGATGCCTGCCACGGCAGGGTTGACGTGCCTTATGTATTAGGCCGCGGCGCGTTTTGCCACCGAGCGCACGCCTTCGCTCAATTCCTTCACCAGCTTCGTGACCGCCTCGACCGAACCTGCCGTAGCGCGATCCTGATCATCGAGGGTGCGCTTCAGGGCATCGATGAGGGCCGAGCCCACCACGACGCCGTCGGCCCCTTTGGCCACCGCCGCCGCGTGCGCGCCGCTCTTCACGCCGAAGCCCACCACGACGGGAAGGGGCGTATGACGCTTGATCCGCTCCACGGCGGTCGCGACCTTGCCGAAATCCGGCGTCGCAGCGCCGGTGATGCCGGTGATCGAGACGTAATAGACGAAGCCCGCCGTGTTCGCGAGCACTGCCGGCAGGCGCTTGTCGTCCGTGGTCGGGGTGGCCAGCCGGATGAAGGCGAGGCCAGCCTTGAGCGCCGGCAGGCACAGCTCGTCATCCTCCTCCGGCGGCAGATCGACGACGATCAGACCATCGACGCCGGCCTCTTTCGCATCGGCCAGGAAGCGGTCGACGCCGTAGACGAAGATCGGGTTGAAATAGCCCATGAGGATCACGGGCGTGTCGGCATCCTCGGCCCGGAAGTGGCGGATGAGGTCGAGGGTCTTGACCGTGTCCTGCCCTACTTTCAGGGCGCGCAGCCCCGCCGCCTGGATCGCCGGACCGTCGGCCATGGGATCGGTGAAGGGCAGCCCGAACTCGACGATGTCGGCTCCCGCCTTGGGCAGGCTCTTGAGGATTTCGAGCGAAGTTTCCGGATCCGGATCGCCGGCCATCACATAGGTGACGAGCGCGGCACGGCCTTCCGCACGGCACTTTTCGAAACGGGCTTCAATGCGCTTTGTCATGGGCGGGTCTTTAGCATGAGAGGAAGGCGGGGCGAAACCTGTACGGCCTCTGAAATGGAACCTCCTTCGTCATGCCCGCACTTGCTGCGGGCATCCACGTCTTTGCAGCGGTTGAAGACGTGGATGGCCGGGACAAGCCCGGCCATGACGGGAAAGGACTAGACGATCTGGTTGCCCAGATGCTCGGCGATCTGGAACAGGTCCTTGTCGCCGCGGCCGCTGATATTGACCACCATCAGGTGATCCTTGGGCTTCTTTGGCGCGAGTTCCATCACCTTGGCGAGCGCGTGGCTGGGTTCCAGCGCGGGCAGGATGCCCTCGAGGCGTGAGCAGAGCTGGAAGGCTTCGAGCGCCTCGTCGTCGGTGGCGGAGATATACTTCACGCGGCCCATCTCGTGCAGCCAGGCATGCTCCGGGCCGATGCCGGGATAATCGAGGCCGGCCGAGATGGAATGGGCGTCCGCGATCTGCCCGTCCTCGTTCATGAGCAAGTAGGTGCGGTTGCCGTGCAGCACGCCGGGTCGGCCGCCGGTGAGCGAGGCCGCATGGAGCTTGTCGAGGCCGTGGCCGGCGGCTTCCACGCCGTAGATCTCGATGTCCTTGTCGTCGAGGAAGGGGTGGAACAACCCGATGGCGTTGGAGCCGCCGCCGATGCAGGCGACGAGCGAATCCGGCAGGCGGCCTTCCGCCTCCATCATCTGCTCGCGGGTCTCGGTGCCGATGACGCACTGGAAGTCGCGCACCATGGCCGGATAGGGATGAGGACCCGCCACCGTGCCGATGCAATAGAAGGTGTCGGAGACATTGGTGACCCAGTCGCGCAGGGCCTCGTTCATGGCGTCTTTCAGCGTCTTCGTGCCGGACTGCACCGGCACGACCTTGGCGCCGAGCATGTTCATGCGGAACACGTTGGGCTTCTGCCGCTCCACGTCGACCGCGCCCATATAGACCACGCAGTCGAGGCCGAAGCGCGCGCAGAGCGTTGCAGTGGCAACCCCGTGCTGGCCGGCGCCGGTCTCGGCGATGATGCGCTTCTTGCCCATGCGGCGGGCGAGAAGGATCTGGCCCAGCACGTTGTTCACCTTGTGCGCGCCGGTATGGTTCAGCTCTTCGCGCTTGAAGTAGATCTTCGCTCCACCGAGATGCTCGGTCATGCGCTCGGCGAAGTAGAGCGGGCTCGGACGGCCGATATAGTGGGTCGAGTAGCTCGCCATGTCGGCGTGGAAGGCCGGGTCGTTCCTGGCTTCCTCGTAGGCCTTTTCCAGCTCGAGGATGTTCGGCATCAGAGTCTCGGCGACGAAGCGGCCGCCGAACTGGCCGAAGTGCCCGCGCTCGTCGGGACCGGTGCGGAAGGAATTGGGTTGGGCTTGAGCTGACACGGCCTGTCCTGCCTTGAAGAGCTGAAGCACGCCCAGGAAAGGCGTGCCGTCTTAACTAGTGGTGGGCAGCGAATGCTGTCCGGGCGGCCCTGATGAAGGCCTCGATCCGCGCCGGATCCTTGAGACCCGGCCCGCTCTCCACCCCGGACGACACGTCGACGGCCTGCGGCCTGGTGAGCCGGATCGCCTCCGCCACGTTGTCGGGGTTGAGGCCTCCTGACAGCATGAAGGAAAGCTTGGGGTCAAGCCCGTTGAGCAACCGCCAGTCGAAGGCGATCCCGTTCCCGCCCGGTAGGGCGTTAGCCGCGCGGGGCGGCTTGGCATCGAGCAGGATATGGTCGACCCCACCCGCATAGGGGCGAAGCGCCTGGAGATCGGAGGCTTCCGCGATCCCGAGAGCCTTCATGACCGGCCGTTTGATCATCGAGCGGATCTCGGCCACGCGCTCAGGCGTCTCGCTTCCATGCAGCTGAATCAGGTCAGGGTTGATGGCCTCGACGGCCTGGGCGATGTCCTCGTCGTCGGGATTGACCAGCAACACCACGCGCTGCGCGCGGCCTCTGGCCTGCAGCGCGAGACGGTGACCGAGATCGAGGCTGACATGACGGGGGCTCTTGGGGAAGCGCACGAAGCCGACCATGTCCGCGCCTGCACTGAGCGCAACATCGAGGGTTTCGGGCGTCGAGAGCCCGCAGATTTTCACCAGATTATCCATAAGGGCTATTTTACAACGCTTTTGCCAGCGAGCGCCACACCAGCATCGCCGCAGCCAGATCCTCCAGCGCTGCGCCGACCGATTTGAAGGCGGTGATCGCCTCCGGATCGCGGCTTGGCGGGTTCTGGCAGAGTTCGGTGAGCGTGCCGCGGATATGGCTTTCGGTAATTGCGCCGCTCTGGAGCGACACGGCCACGTCGCCGCCCTCAACCTTGGCAGCCGGCGTGTCGATATAAACTTGAGCCCGCCGCAAAGCTTCGTCGTCCGCCTCGCGCATCTTCAGATTGAAGGCGCCGACGAGGTCGAGATGCGCCCCTGGCTTCAGCCAGGCTCCCTGGACAATGGGTGCAGTCGAGAGCGTCGCGCAGGAGACGAGATCGGCCTCACGCACCGCCGCCTCTAGATCCGTCACAGCAGTGACGGGCAGCCCCTCGCGTGCAAGCTCGGCTGCGAGTTTCTCGGCCTTCTCGCCATTGTGGTTCCAGAGCGCCACTTCGCGGATCGGCCGCTGGCTCATATGGGCGCGGATGAGGAACGGCGCGAGCGCGCCTGATCCCACCATCACCATGCGGCTTGCATCCTCGCGTGCCAGATATCGCGCGGCGAGCGCGGACGCGGAGGCGGTGCGCCAGACGGTGAGGCGCGTGCCGTCGAGAACCGAGATGGGCGCGCCCGTGGCGCCGTCCATCAGCAGATAGGAGCCCATCACGCTGGGCAGGCTTCTCGTGCCGTTCTCGGGAAAGACGGTGACGATCTTCACGCCGAGAAACCCATCCTGCATCGCAGGCCCCGTCCAGGACGGCATGAGCAGGAGTGTGCCATGGGCGCCCGGACGTTCGATCTCGTGGTGATGGCGCACCGGCGTGACCATGTCGCCGCGAAAGGCCTCGGCCAGGGCATCGATCAGGGCCGGAAAGGTGAGAACCCGATCGATCTCGGCAGATGTCACGACGCGCATGGGAGGATCTTAGAAGCTACGAGCCTGGGAAGAGGGAACGGTGGCCGGCAGGGTGGTCGTGGCCGGAGCGCTCTGTGTCTTCAAGCGCTCGGTCTCATAGCGCAGCTGCCGCGCTTCGCGGCGAGACTGGCGGCCGGCCCGGCGGTTCTTGCCTTGCGCAAGCCAGCTCGCCACGCCGCCGATCACCACGCCGAGCATGACGGCGGCAAAGATCACCGCGAACAGCGGCAGCTGAGTCGCGAATTCCGGCGCGTCCTGCGAGAACGGATCCAGCGACAGGGTCACCGGCGCGCGGTTCGCGACCGCGAGCAGAACGACCAGGATGGCAATCGGCAGGAGAATGAGCGCCTTCAGAAAGCGAATCACGAGCACCTCTCAAGAATGACTTCAAGGATCACTGCGCAGCCGCGGCCTTGAGTACCTTCGGAGCCGGAGCATTGAGCCGCTGCCGCATTTCCTTGCCCGTCTTGAAGACGGGAACAACCTTTTCGGAGATGGAAACGGATGCACCCGTGCGCGGGTTGCGGCCCGTGCGGGCATCCCGCTTCTTCACCGAGAACGCGCCGAAGCCGCGCAGCTCGACCCGGTCGCCCCTGGCGAGGGCGTCGGCAATGGTATCGAGGATCGCATTCACGATCTTCTCCACATCGCGCTGGTAGAGATGCGGGTTCTGCTCGGCAATCTTGAGCACCAGTTCGGATTTGATCATAGGGCGGCTATATCTTTGACGTTGCTTTATTTTTCCGAAGGTTGCCAGACAGCCAGGAGGCCGTCAAGTTGTGCAATCTCAGCATGAGCCGATGTCCGGCGCAGGGCCTCGGCGACCCGCTCGAAACCGAAGAAATCGGCCAATGTCGCGCTCATGGCGAAGATCGATAGATCGCGGTCGCTGCTCGGCTTCCAGTCACGAATCGGCAGATCCTTGGCCACGCCCTTCGTCTGCTCCAGCCAGGCGACCGCATCGCGCTCGCCGCCGATCTTGTCGACGAGCTTCATGGGCACGCCCTGACGGCCGCTGAAGACTTGGCCGGTGGAGGCGGCGGCGAGTTCGCCCTCGTTGAGACGACGGCGGTCGCGCACCAGGGCCTTGAACCAGTCAAAGGTGTCGTTGACCACCGCCTGCATGGCGGCACGCGCCTCCGGCGATGTCGGTTTGAAGGGGCTCGGCTCCGCCTTGAGCGGCGAGGACTTCACCTCCTCCAGCTTCACGCCGACCTGGCCCATGAGGCCCGAGAGATCCGGATACTGGAAGAGCACGCCGATGGAACCGACGATGGAAGTCTCGCGGGCAACGATGTAGTCCGTCGCAATCGCCGTGATGTAGCCGCCGGATGCTGCCGTGCCGTCGACGAAGGTCACCACGGGCTTCTTCTCGCTAAGCCTGCGGATATTGCGGTAGATCTCTTCCGATCCCGTCGTGGTGCCGCCGGGGCTGTTGATGGAAATCACGACGCCGGAGACCGCGCTCGAATCGCCGACCCGCCGCATCAGGTCGGCGAGGCGCTGGTTGCCGGTGATCAGGCCGTCGATGGAGATGCGCGCAATCTGGTTCTGGAGCGCGCCATAGCCCGCCCGGTCCGCGGCGGCATAGCCGAGAGCGGCGACGGCGGCGATGAGGCCGGAGAATCCCGCGACGCGCCAGAAGGAGAGCTTGCGGCGCAGACGGCGGCGGTCGGCGATGGCTTCGGCATCGATGGACATCGATTCGTCTCTTGCTGGTTCCAAGTCGGATGCGAGGCTGAGCCTCACGAGGGCCGCACCCTAGAGCGGTTTGATCGCATTTTCCAGGTGGCGAAGCTGAATCCGCAGCAGCTGAAAATGCGTCCACGCGCAAGCAGATAGGGCAGCACGCGAGCCAGCCAACAAAAAACCCGCACGATGGCTCGCGCAGGTTGTCGAAACAAAAATCCCCGGGCTGTTGAGCCCGGGGATCCATCGAACTCTGAAATTCAGAGCCCGATTACTTCTTGTCCTTGGCCTTCAGAGCAGCGCCGAGGATGTCGCCGAGCGACGCACCCGAATCGGTCGAGCCGTACTGAGCCATGGCCTCCTTCTCCTCAGCGACCTCGAGGGCCTTGATGGAGACGGTGACGCGACGGGCCTTGCGGTCGAACTGCGTGACGCGGGCATCGAGCTTCTCGCCGGCGGCGAAGCGCTCGGGGCGCTGGTCGGCGCGGTCACGAGCGAGCTCGTTGCGCTTGATGAAGGTGGTGAGGTCGGTGTCGACGATCTTCACCTCCAGGCCGCCGTCCTTCACCTCGAGAACCTCGCAGGTGACGATCTGGCCCTTCTTGATCTCGCCGGCTTCGGCGAAGGGATCGCCCGCAAGCTGCTTGATGCCGAGCGAGATGCGCTCCTTCTCGACGTCCACGTCGAGAACCTGAGCGCGGACGATGTCGCCCTTCTTGAAGTCGTCGATGACCTGCTCGCCCGGACGGTTCCAGTCGAGGTCCGAGAGATGGACCATGCCGTCGACGTCGTTCTCGAGACCGATGAACAGACCGAACTCGGTCTTGTTCTTGACCTCGCCTTCGACCTCGGTGCCGACAGGATGCTTCTCGGCGAAGGCCTCCCACGGGTTCTGAAGCGTCTGCTTCAGGCCGAGCGAGATGCGGCGCTTCACCTGATCGACCTCGAGGATCACGACCTCAACCTCCTGCGAGGTGGAGATGATCTTGCCGGGGTGGACGTTCTTCTTCGTCCAGGACATCTCGGAGACGTGGATCAGGCCTTCGATGCCGGGCTCGAGCTCGACGAACGCACCGTAATCGGTGATGTTCGTGACGCGGCCCTTCAGCTTCGCCTGGACCGGGTAGCGGGCGGCGATGCCTTCCCACGGATCGGCCAGCAGCTGCTTGATGCCTAGCGAGATGCGGTGCGTCTCGTGGTTGATCTTGATGATCTTCACCTTCACCGTCTGGCCGATGGTTACGACCTCGGACGGATGGTTGACGCGGCGCCATGCCATGTCGGTGACGTGCAGCAGACCGTCGATGCCGCCGAGGTCAACGAACGCACCGTACTCGGTGATGTTCTTGACCACGCCGTCGATGACCTGACCCTCTTCGAGGTTCGCCACGAGCTCGGAACGCTGCTCGGCGCGGCTCTCTTCGAGAACCGTACGGCGCGACACAACGATGTTGCCGCGGCGGCGGTCCATTTTGAGGATCTGGAACGGCTGAGCCACGCCCATGAGCGGGGTGACGTCGCGGACCGGGCGGATGTCGACCTGGGAGCGGGGCAGGAACGCCACGGCGCCGTCGAGGTCGACCGTGTAGCCGCCCTTCACCTGGTTGAAGATCGTGCCGTTGACGCGCTCCTGGGCCTCGAAGGCCTTCTCGAGCTTCACCCACGACTCTTCGCGGCGGGCCTTGTCACGGGAGATGACGGCCTCGCCCAGCGCATTCTCGATGCGCTCGACATAGACCTCGACCTCGTCACCGACGACAACCGTCTGGTCGCGGTTCGGGCCGGCAAATTCTTTCAGAGCGACGCGACCTTCGGTCTTGGCGCCGATATCGATGACCGCGACATCCTTTTCGATCGCGACCACCTTGCCCTTCACGACCGAGCCTTCGCTGATCTCGTTCGTGCGGAAGGATTCTTCGAGCAGGGCCGCGAAATCTTCACGGCTCGGCTGTTGCAAAGCTGCAGACATTAAGTTCTCCTGAATGGCCCTCGTTTAAAGGGGCAACGCCGGCGGCTCGTGTTAACGGGCCGTTTCCAGCCGCCGCTGCCTGAGGACGCCCCTTTAAGGGCCATGTCCAAGGCATGCCGCTCTTTGAGCGGGCCGGCGTATCATCGACGGATGGAAACGCTTATTCCTCAGGACCTTGGCGGAACACCGCAAGGGCGCGTGATACGCACCCTTACACAACGCTGACCGTCAATGTCCTGTAGGATGGGGGTTCTAATATCCCAAGTGGGCCCAGATCACAAGGCTTTCAAGGATTTGGGCCCATCCTGCAGAAATGGGGCCCCGGCCCGATCGCTCAGGCGGGAGCCGCCCCTTGTGTGTTCACGTAGACCGCATAGAGCGACTGGCTCGCCGCCATGAACAGACGGTTCCGCTTGGGGCCGCCGAAGCAGATGTTGCCGCAGACCTCGGGCAGACGAATGCGTCCGATGAGCTTGCCCTCCGGCGTCCAGACGATCACGCCGCTATAACCCACCGACCGCCCGGCATTGCTCGATGCCCACAGATTACCGTCCACGTCGCAGCGTACGCCGTCCGGCCCGCATTTCACTCCGTCGATCATGCAGTCCGTGAACACCCTGCGGTTGGAAAGCCTGTTGTCGGTGCCGACATCGAAGACGTGAATGTCCCCCTTGCCGCCGGGGCCCGTGTCGCCGGGACCCTTGCCCGTGCTCGTGACATAGAGCCTCCGATAGTCCGGCGAGAAGCACAGGCCGTTGGGATCGGGAACCTGGTCCTCCGGCACCACGAGGTCGACGCGACCGCTCGGATCGATGCGATAGCAATTCGTCGGCAGCTCTCTCCGGGCCGTACCGATCCCGGGGGGCTGGCCGAGCCTCGGATTGAGCCGCCCGCCCGCGTTGCTCGGCCCGCCCTGAACGTCGGGTGCGCCCTCGTAGAGCTGCCCTCCGTAAGGCGGATCGGTGAACCAGTAGCTGCCATCGGGATGGGCCACCACATCATTCGGCGAGTTGAGAGGTTTGCCCTCGAAGGAACTTGCAAGCACCGTGACCGAGCCGTCGAGCTCGTAGCGGACCACGCGGCGGGTGAGATGCTCGCAGGAGAGCTGACGCCCCTGGAAGTCGAAGCTGTTGCCGTTGCTGTTGTTCGATGGCGTGCGGAACACCGTCACACGGCCATCGTCCTCGAGCCAGCGCAGCTGCCGGTTGTTCGGAATGTCGCTCCAGACGAGATAGCGTCCCTGGGCGTTCCAAGCCGGTCCCTCGGACCAGAGCGCTCCGGTCCAGAGACGGGTGATGGCGCTGTTCGGCTGGGCATATTGGTTGAAGAGCGGATCGATCGTGAGAACGTCCGGGTCGGTGAAATAGGTGGTGGGTGCCCCTCTGGGGCTGAAGTCGCGCGGAGGGCTTGTCACGGTGCTGGGGGGCTGGGCGGGAGCCTGAGCCAGGGCGCTGCCGGAGCCCACCGCAATGGCCCCTACACCCATGACCTTGATGAGGCTGCGTCTGGACAGGATATCAAGATTCTCGACCGGCGAATGTCGCTGCGAAGTCATGGACACCTCCCTGTTTCGGCGCCTTTGGGACCCGCTTGTCGGCCGACTGCGAGCCGCGCTTAAGGGGTAGAATCCCATATTTCAGCGTAGCTGGAACTGTTCTTTCGAGGAATTGAATCTAGGGCTGGCTCGCGAGGATTACCCTCTCGTGTCACCTCGCGCGATGACTGCCGTAAAAGCCTATGGCCAAAAGACATTCACCCCCGCTTCTGGGAAGCGGGGGTGAAAAGAATCGATCAATGTCAGTGGAGTCTGCCGTTCATCAGTCCTCGTGAATGAGGCTGTGCTCGCGAGTGTCCTTCATCCGCAAATAGACGATCAGCGACAGGCCGACCATGCCGGTCACGTACCAGAAGAACCCGTATTCGATGCCGGCCTGCTTGAACCACAAAGCCACGTATTCGGCGGTGCCGCCGAAGACCGTGTTGGCGATGGCGTAGGGCAAAGCAACGCCGAGCGCCCGGATATGGGCCGGGAACATCTCCGCCTTCACCACTGCGTTGATCGAGGTGTAGCCGGTGACGATCACGAGCGCCGCGAGGCACAGTGCGAAGGCCATGTACGGGTCCTTCGTGCCGGCGAGCGTCGAGAAGATCAGATAGGTGAACAGCACGCCGAGGATGCCGAAGCCGACCATCAGCGGCTTGCGGCCGATCTTGTCCGACAGGGCGCCGGCCGCGGGCTGGAGCACCATGAAGATGAAGAGCGCCGCCGCCGTGATCTGGCTCGCTGACTCGCGGGAGAAGCCCGAGGTGTTGACCAGGAACTTCTGCAGGTAGGTGGTGTAGGCATAGAAGGCGAGCGTGCCGCCGGCGGTGAGCGCAATCACCGTGAAGGCCTGGCGCGGATATTTGGTGAAGAGAGCGAAGCCGCTGGAGCGCGGCGCCGCCGTCTCTTTCGCGTTCTTGAAGGATTCCGTCTCGGCGAGGCCGCGGCGGAGATAGAACACGATCACGGCGAGCACACCGCCGATGGCGAACGGGATGCGCCAGCCCCAGGCTTCGAGATTCTGCTCCGACATGACCTGCTGCAGGATCAGCAGCACGGCGAGTGCGAGAAGCTGGCCCGAGATCAGCGTCACGTACTGGAAACTGGAGAAGAAGCCGCGACGGCTCTTGCCCGCCATCTCGCTCAAGTAGGTCGCGCTGGCGCCGTATTCGCCGCCGACGCTGATGCCCTGAAGCAGACGCGCCAGAACCAGGACGATCGGCGCGAACACGCCGATGCTCTCATAGCCCGGCGTGACGGCGATCATCAGCGAGCCCGTGCACATCAGCGTCACCGAGAGGGTGAGGCCCGCCTTGCGGCCCTTGCGGTCGGCATAGATGCCCATGATCCAGGCGCCGATGGGGCGCATGAGGAAGCCGACGGCGAAGACGGCGGCTGCATTCAGAAGCTGGGCGGTCTGGTCGCCCTTGGGAAAGAAGATCGGTGCAAAATAGAGGGTGAAAGCGGAATAGACGTACCAATCGTACCACTCGACCATGTTGCCGGCCGATCCGCCGAGGATCGACTTCAGGCGGCCTTTCTGGTCGGCGACGTTATTCTTCATCAACATGATGCGACTCGTTTTCCAACGTGGGCACACGCCCCGAACGGAAGGAGCGCGTGGCTTTACGGAGAGGATGGAAGGATTGTCGGAAGGGGGCGGCAGCTGATGGCGTCTCGCTGCGGCCTCAGAGCATCGGCCCCAAAAGTGGAAGGCACTTTTGGGATCCAGCCGATGCTCCCATTCTTGAAAGCGCATCGTTAGGCGCGGAAAACCGGATCCACTTTTCCGCACGATGCGCTCGATTTGCCCCCGACATAGAGGCAGCCTGTCCCGGGGTCAAACCGGCCAGTCCGAGCGACGGGCCTGGGCGACAGCCCAGTCGAGGGCCTGTTCGAGGCGGTCGTTGCCCCAGAACATCTCGCCATCCTCGGTGAAGAAGGTCGGCGCGCCGAAGAGGCCGCGCGACTGGACCTCGTCGCCCATCCGGCGCAGGCGCATCTTGTTGCAATCATTCTGCGCCTCGGCGAGGACGGCCTCGGCCTCGAGTCCGAGCTCCGTCAGGATCCCGGACAGGACCGCAGGGTCGGCGATGTCGCGGCACTCGCCGAACTCGGCCGTGTAGACGGCCTTCGTGAAGGCGGGGGTCCAGCCGGGCTCGACGCCGAGGAGCGCGATACGCGCCGCCAGAAGCCCATTCTGGGGAAAAATCTTGGGCCGATAGAACGGCAACCCAAGCCGGGCGGCTTCCCGCTCCATGTCGCGCCACATGTAGCGCCCCTTGGCCGGAGAGAGCGCGAAGGGTGAGGTCTCCATCCCTTGAGCCTTGAAGACGGGCCCGAGCAGGAACGGCCGCCACAGGAGCACTACGCCGGCCTCCGCGGCCGCTTTCTCGATGCGCATGGCGGCGAGATAGGAATAGGTCGAGGCGAATTCGTACCAGAATTCGAGGTTCGGCTGACGGATCATGAGCGCCTTTCACTGCCAGCGATCTGGAGAAAGGAACGGGCCAGCTCCCAAAGCCGGCTTTTGCTCCATGAGGTGGCCTACCTCATTCCCTTAAGTGATGGCAGGGTCTGGTTTTCCGGGCAGGAATGCAGAGGAAGCATGCCGGCTCAATAAATGCCCGTTGCACTGACCAAGCTTCCGTTTTAAGTCGCGATCACCCTTATCAACGGAACCCTTTGCTATGGCTGAGAAGCGCGTGAACAAGGTCGTGCTCGCCTATTCCGGCGGCCTCGACACCTCCATCATCCTCAAGTGGCTGCAGACCACCTATGGCTGCGAGGTGGTGACCTTCACCGCCGATCTCGGCCAGGGCGAGGAGCTGGAGCCGGCGCGCAAGAAGGCCGAACTGCTCGGCATCAAGCCGGAAAACATCTTCATCGAGGATCTGCGCGACGAGTTCGTGCGCGACTACGTGTTCCCGATGTTCCGCGCCAATGCGCAATACGAGGGTCTCTATCTGCTCGGCACCTCCATCGCCCGGCCGCTGATCGCCAAGAAGCAGATCGAGATCGCCGAGAAGGTCGGCGCCGATGCGGTCGCCCACGGCGCCACCGGCAAGGGCAACGATCAGGTGCGCTTCGAGCTCGGCTATTATGCCCTCAAGCCCGACGTGACCGTGATCGCCCCCTGGCGCGAATGGGACCTGCGCTCCCGCGAGCAGCTCATCGCCTTCGCCGAGCAGCACCAGATCCCGATCGCCAAGGACAAGCGCGGCGAGGCTCCCTTCTCCGTCGACGCCAACCTCCTGCACGCCTCCTCCGAGGGCAAGGTGCTGGAGGATCCCTCCGTCGAGGTGCCGGATTACGTCTATTCGCGCACCGACGGTCCCGAATCCGCGCCCGACAAGCCGACGGTGATCACCATCACCTTCGAGAAGGGCGACCCGGTCGCCATCGACGGCAAGAAGCTCGGCCCCGCCGACCTGCTGGCGAAGCTCAACGAGCTCGGCCGGATCAACGGCATCGGCCGCCTCGACCTCGTCGAGAACCGCTTCGTCGGCATGAAGAGCCGCGGCATGTACGAGACCCCTGGCGGCACGATCCTTCACCTCGCCCATCGCGGCATCGAGTCGATCACCCTCGACCGCGGCGCGGCGCATCTGAAGGACGAGCTGATGCCAAAATATGCCGAGCTCATCTATAACGGCTTCTGGTTCTCGCCTGAGCGCGAGATGCTGCAGGCGCTGATCGACAAGTCCCAGGAATTCGTCACCGGCGAAGTCAAGCTCAAGCTCTACAAGGGCGGCGTCCACCTCATCGGCCGCGAGAGTCCCTATTCCCTCTACGACCAGGACCTCGTCACCTTCGAGGAAGGCGCCGTCGCCTACGACCACCGCGACGCCGCCGGCTTCATCAAGCTCAACGCCCTGCGCCTGCGTACGCTCGCCCAGCGCAAGAAGAAGCTGGGGCTGTAATACCTGATGTAACTCAGATCGGGCGGGTTGCTTGCAATCCGCCCGGCCGCGTCTTGCAAGTCAGAGTTGCGGCTTAATGTGAATTTACAACGAAACGATATCAAGTTACTATTCGGAATTAGTTGGCTTTATCCGAAGAGAGTTCTATGGCCCGCATTGAAGTTACTGCCGAAAATTTCCCTGGAAGCTTACTCGAAGGCTCCGGGACCGACACCTTCGTGCTGGTAGGCGGTGGTACATTCGATTTTGCGTATGTGATCCTGTCTGGCTTCTCGGCAATAGCGATAGAAAGCGGAACAAGCAGATATGCAACTGTGCAAATTTCCGGCGAGCAATTGGCCGCGTCACTTCTCTGAGCAGTACCGATTCTTATACTTCTATCTCTTTGACCGGGAGCAACATCGATCTGAGCGGAAAAACACTTACGGGTATCAACAGCCTCAGTATCGCTGACGACAACGCGAGTGTCACGGTCAGCAGCTTGTCTCTCGCACTAAAGCTCGATGCGCTTGAGCGGCAAGAGGAAACGATTGTTCTCAATGGCCCGGTTTCAACTCCGGCCAGCAGAGCCGACCTTCACAATCAAGGCTTCGATAGAATCGTAGAAGGATCGAATATCTGGATAGACGCTGCACCCACCCTGACGGGCCTGACAGGTCGCTTTCACGTTCGCGAAGGTGAAAGCGTAAGGCTCGATCCGGAGGGTGATGCCTTCATTTCAGACGCCGAAGGCCCGATTGCCTATCTCGATATCGATCTGTCAGGCAATGGCTATTACTATGTCATGAGCAACTTTGAGCTTGGCGAGAATTTCACGCTTCTCGATCATTCCTCCGATCAGACCTTGCTCTACAAAAACTCCGCCATTGCCATGGTAAGCCGTAAATTCGGTGGTGATGGCGTAAGAATCATATTCAATCAATCTGCCACCGTGGACATGATCAACGAGTTTGTGAAAAACCTTGCTTATGCTCCGGGTGACTTTGTCTATGAAGAAAATGTCATTGTTACGATAACGGCGCGCGACAAGGGGCATCGGAAAGCGGAAACTGTCCTCTATGTAACCGCGGAAAATAATTGGACCCCTACTAAGCCGACGCTCAAGGGCAACTCCGTCGCGGAGAACTCTGCTGCCGGTACAGTCGTCGGTACTCTCAATGCCACGGATGCCAATGGGGATCCAATAACCTACAGGCTGACCAATAATGCGGGTGGACGGTTTAGCATTGATAATGACAAGTTAGTTGTCTCTGGCAATGTACCGATCGACTATGAGCAGTCGACCACGCACACCGTCACCGTCGTCGCTAATGATGGCGAGCAGGACGGGTTGCCCTCAACATTTACTATTTCCGTTCTCAACGTCGTTGAGAACACTGATCCTGTCCCCAATGTCCCGACTATTCCGACTGTTCCCACTGTCCCTGCCGAGAACAGAACATTGGGCACGAAGGGGAAGGACGTCCTTGTCGGCACGACGATGAAAGACATTCTCTATGGAGGTCTTGGAAACGATACGTTGACGGGCGGCCAGGGCAAGGACTCCTTCGTTTTCAACGCGAAGCTAGGCACTGCCAAAACGGACCGTAAGGTAAACTTCGACACGATTACAGACTTCGATGTCACGGCGGATTCGATTTGGCTCGACGACAAGATCTTCAATAACAAAGCCTTGAAGTTATTGGGCAAAACGGCTTCAGAGGCGAACCCGAAGAAGCTCAATCGTCTATAATAAAAAAACTGGTGTGTTGGCCTACGATGCGGATGGATCGGGATCTAAAGCAGCCATCGAGTTTGCACAGCTGAAGAAGGGTCTCTCCCTCAAGTACGACAGTCTCTTCGTGATATGAGACTGCGAGAAGACCTGAGTCTCCTTGGCAAAGGATGACGAGAAAGACCGTCATCTCCGTTTGAGTTGGCATCTGTCGGCATCATTCCTTCTACCTTCTCCGAAATATCTCTACTCGCTCTCAGAGCATGTTTTGACGAAGTGGATCCGAAGGGCTGCCCGAATGATACGTCGTTCCAGGAAGACGCATCGGATTCGATCCCAAAAGTGGACTCGCTTTTGGGATCGATGCTTTAGTGACCCAACGATCGTCTCTCGTTGATGTGAGGAGGCCCGTAAAGGGGGACAGGGAACCTAACTGAATCTCGGCCGTAGACTTAAAGTCTCATCGACTTAAGAGAGGCCCGATGCCGTCGCCTTATGTTCCGTACTCACCATCGAAAGCCGCGATTGCCGGGCACACGATCCACAGGTTGCTGACGTCGTTTCCCATCGCCTGCTTCACGCTCGCGCTCGCAACCGACATCGCCTATTGGCGGACGTCGAATCTGATGTGGCTGGAATTCTCCGCCTGGCTCCTGCTGGCGGGAATCACCGTCGGCGTCGTTGCGGCCGTCTTCAGCGCGATCTTTTACTTGGTTCGCTATGGGACCCGCGCCCTGAGGCTCGGCTGGACCGCCGCCATCGGCACTCTCATCGTGCTGGTCCTGGCCTTCTTCAACAACCTAGTCCACGCGACCGACGGCTGGACCGCAATCATGCCTTGGGGCCTGGCCCTCTCGGCCCTGACGGTGCTTGCCATGCTCGTCACGCTCTGGCTCGGCGCTTCGCTGGCTTACGGTCCCGGCACGGGAGGGCGCACCTATGACTGATCGCTTCCGCCTGCATCTCGTCCTTGCCGGAACCTGTCTCCTCGTGCTCAGCGGCTGCAACGACGGCAATGGAAACTTCGATACCGCAAGCCAGATCGGCCCCGATCCGGTCCTGCCGGAGCCCAGCGCGGAACTCCTGCCCGACCTGAAGATTGCCGAGGTCGTCGGCTGGAAGGACGGTCAGACGCCGACGGTTCCCCAGGGGCTCACCGTGACCGCCTATGCCAAGGATCTGGTCAATCCGCGTTTGGTGCGGACCCTGCCGAACGGTGACGTGCTCGTGGTGCAGTCGCGCGCACCGGAAGGCAAGCCGCTGCCGCGGCCCAAGGATGTGATCCGCGAATGGATCATGGCCATGGCCAAGGGCGGAGGCGGCGGACCGCAGAAGGAGAGCAACCTGATCACGCTCCTGCGTGACACGAACCGCGACGGCCAGGTCGACGAGCGCAAAGACCTGCTGAAGGGTCTCAACTCTCCCTTCGGAATCGTCTGGCACGACGGCACGCTCTACGTGGCTGCGGCCGATGCGATCCTCGCCTATCCCTACCAGCTCGGACAGACGGAGATCACGGCGCCGCCGAAGGAGCTGGCGCCGCTCCCCGGAGGGCCGATCAACCATCACTGGACCAAGGATCTGGCGCTCAGCCCGGACGGGCGTTTCCTCTATGCCTCCGTCGGTTCCAATTCGAATGCCGCGGAGCGCGGGCTCGAGGCCGAGAAGGGACGAGCCGCGATCTGGCAAGTGGATCGCACAACCGGCGCATCTCGCCTTTACGCCTCCGGCCTGCGCAACCCCAACGGTCTTGTGTTCCATCCCGAAACCGGCATCCTGTGGACGGTCGTGAACGAGCGTGATGAGCTCGGCCCCAATCTCGTGCCGGACTACCTGACCTCGGTGCAGGAAAACGGCTTCTATGGCTGGCCGTGGAGCTATTTCGGCAACCACGTGGACGAGCGCGTACACCCGCCGCGGCCGGACATGGTGCAGAAGGCGATCAAGCCCGATTATGCGCTGTCCAGCCATGTCGCCGCGCTCGGCCTGACCTTCTCGATGAACTCGGCAATGCCGGAGCCTTACAGGAACGGCGCCTTCATCGGCGAGCACGGCAGCTGGAACCGCAATGCCTTCAACGGCTACAAGGTGGTCTACGTGCCCTTCGCGAACGGCAGGCCCGCCGGCAAGGCGCAGGATGTGGTCACCGGCTTCCTGGACGGTGACCAGGCCCGTGGCCGGCCAGTCGGCGTCGCCATCGACGGCACCGGCGCCCTTCTCATCGCGGACGATGCAGGCAATACCGTGTGGCGCGTGGCGGGCTCCGGCGCCTCGGCTCCGCAAAGTCAATGGACGCGGTACGAGGAGGGTCGCAGGCAAGAAGCCTAGGCGCGCCTCCCAGTCTTCTTCGTTATCGATCCTGGTCAACCGAACACTTCTCCTCGGGCAGGGTCAGGTGCGTCTCGTCTCCCATGTTACCCCCGCCGATCTCAGGGTTTTTCCTGATGGTCAGATGATCGTGCAGAAGCGAGGCTACTCGGCAACAATTCAAATGCCTTCGACGGCTGCAACAGGGGCGTCTCATAGGTTGGTCGCAATGTCCGGCAGAGAAACGTTTGGCCATCTGAAACGCAGCTTGTTCCGAATGCTCGTTGCGACAGGATCCCTGTCCATTGCGTTCTCCGCAATGGCGCAGCCGTCCCCTCCTGTCGCTACTCTTTTCGAGAACGTCCGCATCTTCGACGGCAAGGCTGCGACCCTGTCAGCCCCTTCCCACGTTCTGGTGTGGGGCAACACCATCGCGAGCATCTCGACCGCCCCGGTCAATGTCGCGGCCACCACGAATGTTCGCGTCATCCCGGGAAATGGGCGCGTGTTGATGCCGGGCCTGATCGACATGCATTGGCATGCGATGCTGGTGCGGCCGACGCCCGCGATCCTTCTCTCCAGTGATGCCGGCTATGCCAACCTGCTGGCAGGTGTCGAGGCGACGGCGACGCTGATGCGCGGGTTCACCACCGTCCGCGACCTGGGTGGACCGTCCTTCGATCTCAAGCGCGCCATCGACGAGGGATTATTGCCCGGACCGCGCATCTACCCGTCGGGCGCCGTGATCACGATCACCAGCGGCCACGGCGATTTTCGCCAGCTCTCCGATCTGCCACGGACCATCGGCGGCATGCTAGCCCGTGTCGAGCAGCTCGGCGGCAGCATGATCGCCGACAGCCCCGACGAGGTGCGCCTGCGTGTGCGTGAGCAGCTCATGCGAGGCGCCTCGCAGATCAAGCTCACGGCGGGCGGAGGCGTGGCCTCCCCGTTCAGCCCGCTCGATGTCTCGACCTTCACCGAGGCCGAGCTGCGCGCCGCGGTCGAGGCGGCCGAGAATTGGGGAACTTACGTCTGCACCCATGCCTATACGTCCGTCTCCATCCAGCGGTCGATCGCAGCCGGCGTGAAATGCATCGAGCACGGTCATCTGATGGATGACGCCACGGCTCGGCTGATGGCCGAGAAAGGGATCTGGCTGAGCACGCAGCCCTTCCTCGATCTGAGCGCCGCCAGCGGACTGGGCCCGGCGGAACAGGCCAAGTTGCGGCAGGTGATCACCGGCACGGACGCGGTCTATGGCCTGGCGAAGAAGTACGGAATCAAGACGGCGTTCGGCACCGACGTCCTGTTCTCCAAGGAACTGGCCAAGCGGCAGGGCGCCATGCTCGCCACCCTCACCCGCTGGTACACGCCAGCCGAGGCGCTGATCATGGCAACCTCGACGAATGCCGAACTGCTGCAACTGTCCGGTCTTCGCAACCCCTATCCCGGCAAGCTCGGTGTCGTGGAAGAGGGAGCGCTAGCGGATCTGCTGCTCGTCGACGGCAATCCCCTGGAGACCATCGATCTCGTTGCCGATCCGGACAAAAACTTCCTCGTCATCATGAAGGATGGCAAGATCTACAAGGAAACGCTGCCGAAGTGAGATTCCATTCCGAAGGACATCTTCGGGGCGATTGGAGCATTTTTCGGCGAGGTGGATCCGGTTCGCCGTCAAAAAAAGCAAAGAAGAGAGCTGCTTCAAAGTGGAAGCAGCTCCAGGTCGAAAGGCAGGTGCCAGCGTGAAAACACGCGCGAGAACGCACCCTACGGTCCTGTCTAGGTCGTTCGGCTTTGTGATGGCGGGGGTCCGTTTCCTCTCCTGGGCCATCCTCATTCTCTGGAGCACCTTGGCCATCTATTATTCGAACCTGCCGTGGGCCGGGCTGCGTCTGGGATTGGCGGGAGTTTTTGCAGCTTTTGCCGTCTGGGCGCTCTGGCTGTCGCGCCGACGGCACATGCCCGTGGTCGTGATGGCGCTGTTTCTTGGTGTCGTTGCGTGGTGGATCGCCATTCCACCCTCCCATGATCGGCCCTGGCGGCCCGAAGTCGCGGTGATGCCGCGGGCCTTCGTCGAGGGCGACCGCGTGCGCCTCACCGGAGTGCGCAACTTCGACTATCGCAGCCGCGACGATTTCACCATGCGCTACGAGGAACGCGAGGTGCTGCTGTCCCATCTGACCGGCCTCGACTTCTACGTCTCCTACTGGAGCGAAGGACTGGTCGGACACACGTTCCTGAGCTTCGTCTTCGACAATGCGCCGCCCTTAAGCATCTCCATCGAGACACGGCCGGAGGTGGGAGAAGGCTTTGACCCCATCGCCTCCCTCTTCAAGCAGTTCGAGCTCATCTATGTGGTGGGCGACGAACGTGATCTGGTCCGCGTGCGCACCAACTACCGCCCGGAGACTGTCTATCTCTATCGTCTGAATAGCTCGGCCGAGGACGCGCGCCGGCTCCTGCTGGTCTATCTCGAACGCATCAACGAGCTCGCCGACCGTCCGGAATGGTACCATCTGCTGAGCAACAATTGCACGATCAACATCATCCGCTACGCCAACGCCGCGGGCCGGAAGGGCCGGTTCGACATCCGGCATCTCCTCAATGGTCTGATCGACAGTTACCTCTATCACTCAGGCCGGGTGAACACGGCGCTGCCGTTCGACGAATTGCGGCGGCGCTCCCTCATCAACGAAGCCGCTCGGGTCGCCGATGATGCGCCCGACTTCTCGCAACGCATCCGCGCAGCCCTGCCGACGGTCTCGCCCTGATGTTTGCCCGCGCGAAGGCGAGGAGCCGTTGCCTCCCTTTCTCCACGCGGCGTGCGGCAGAGGCCAGTCAATCGTCACCTTCGAGGAAGACGCTGTCGCCTACGACCACTGCGACTGACGTCGCAGGCTTCTCACGCGCTGCGCATGCTCGCCCAGCACAAGAAGAAGCTGGGACTGTAAGAAAATAAAACCCGCATCATTGCCGGGCTCGACCCGGTCATTTCGTTTTCCGACAATCGCTTCATTTCCCTGAACTGAACCCACGCCGATCCTCCGCGATCACATGCGGTCTCAGTGCGAATATTCCGCAATGGTCCGCTTTATGGCCATTGCCGGACCTTCATGGTTCATCGGTTCAGAACGGCGCGTAAGGCCGTGTGTGGAACCGCTTGGAAGCGGCTCTTAGCGGACACTCGGCAGAGCCATGGCCGGAAGCACGAAGGGGACCGCTGCCACGAGCGATCCCCTATCCACGTTTGGCGGCTTCAGGGTGAGCCGATGGCCTCGTAGCTGAACTCGCCCGGCCCGCCATTGCCGGCCAGCGTGATGCCCGTCTCGAAGCCGTCATTCTCATCCAGGTTCGCCAGCAGATAGCCGGTGTCGGTTTCCTCGTTGGCGAGGTAAACATAGGTCAGACCGTCATCGCCGTAGGTCTGGTTCGCTTCCTGAGCCGCTTCATCCATCGAGGTCGCATTGGTGCCGGCCGAGCCGTAATTCTCCGCTGTCCCCCTGACCGGAAGATCGATGATGTCTTCGTCTTCCAGGCTGAAGTCGACGATCGTGTCCGCGCCGGTCGAGGTCGCCGGGCTCTCGTGCGCCGGATCGCTGTAATAGAACCGGTCGTCCTGTGCGCCGCCGCTGAGCCGGTCCGAGCCTAAGCCGCCCATGATGAAATCGAAGCCGTCCTCCCCGTACAGCCGGTCGTTGCCGCCCTCGCCGAAGAGCATGTCATGACCGTTGCCGCCGGAGACGTCGTCGGGCCCTTCCCCGGACCATATCCTCTGGGTCCCGTCGCCCGCGACGATGACGTCGCGGTCCGGACCGGTCCACAGCCACGTCTCGCCGGTCACCTGGTCACCCAGCTCATAATAATTCCCCGATCCGGGAAGCTGCTCGTCCAGATCGTCCGGCACGGGTGTGACGGCGCCCGCAGCGCCACCGTCATCGGATCCTCCAGGCATGTCGGGGGTCTGGCTCTGCGTATCCTCGCCTGGGGAATAAGGTTCAGCGGCGCCGCCGCCGTCATTCGATCCTCCAAGCAGGTCGGGGGCCTGGCTTTGCGTATCCTGACCTGGGGTGAAGCGACCGCCAAATGCCATGCTCTTCTCTCCTCTCGGTGCGGACCGATTTCCGCACTGCGAGGGGCAATGCCGGACATGAGGCGGATAATCTGTAAAGTAGATCACACCCTTCAGCGTCGACGTTCCATGTGCTCGACTTGCATGCCGTGCTCTGGCGCACCTTGCGTGACCTAATGGGCTTTCGCCAGCAGGAACTAACCATCAAGGTGTCTATGGAGGTCGATTAGGTCGAGCCTCCGCCGCAACCCTCAGACGCGTGAAAATGAGGCTCGATTTCGCATAACGGGGCGTTATGGAACGCAGAGTCGAATGGGAGAACTGATCCGGGAATGTCCAAAATGGGCATAGGCAGACGGAGAACCATTCTCCGAAAATAGGCTGGACCAAAATCGCAAACGGGATCTCATTAGCGTTCCTCAAGGGCCGGCAGGCCCCGCATCGTTCCCTTTTTGTTCTTGACAATGATCCTAACCTCGGCTATATCATTGCCTTAGATCTGCTCCTGTCGAGGGGCGCGCTCGCGAGGCGTCGCAGTGTGGGAGCAGGCACGGTCCCGTGAGGCTGACTCGCAATCGGCTTCGACGGGAGGCCCAGGATGTTTGGGTTGGTGGTCGGGATCGGTCGCAGGCCGCCGTCGCGCAGACGGTCACCGCCGGCGGCGGTTGACTGAGCCGGCCTCTCCTGTCCGCCTAAAGAAGCCGTGCGCGAAGAGGCAGTTCGGCTCTTCCATCTCACACCAGACATCGAGCCGGGCTGCCCGTCGCGCCACCCTCGATCCATCGTCAGGCTCGCAGCGCAGGCTGCGGGCCCACAGGTGCTGGTCTCCGTCAGGGAAGCGTCACTTCCTGCGGCGTGGTCCCGCCGCCGTCGAGGACGAATTTCCAGGACCCGTCCGCTTGTTTCTTCCAGATGCTCACATAGACCCCATGGGCCTTGGTTTCGCCGCCCTCGCGGATCCGATAGCGCCCGAAGGTGTAACCGAGGTCTTGGCTTGCCGCGATCTCCGCCGTGAGAGGCTCCCAGGACAGGGCCGATCCGGTGACCTGCGAGAAGGCCTCGACGAAGGCGGATCGGCCGAGAAGCGGCATGCTCCCGGGTCGGATCAGGACCGGGGCATCGGCCGCAAAGGCGATGAAGGCCTTTCCGGTGCCCTCCCGTTGCGCCATGGCATTGAAGGCCAGATCGACCTCGATCAGTTGTTGAGCGGTCATGGGTCCTGACGGAAACGAAGGTGGGGCAAGCCCGGCCATACCGACCGGTTCCTGCCGACAGATAAGATACATTGTAACAAATATTCCTGTCCGGCCCAGCTTGCAATCCTGTTTCCCGCCCTATTGCGGCCTCACCTTTCTCCCTATATTGCAGGGCAATCATTTTTCGCCCGGTACGAGCCAGGGGCGCGGCCAAGCTTGCCGCGTGCCGGGCCGCTTTGCTTTGAAAGACCCCGTATGAAATTACGCAATATCGCCATCATCGCCCACGTCGACCACGGCAAGACGACCCTCGTCGACAAGTTGCTCCAGCAATCCGGCGCGTTCCGCGAGAACCAGCGCGTGGAAGAGCGCGCCATGGACTCGAACGACCTCGAGAAGGAGCGCGGCATCACCATTCTGGCGAAGGCGACCTCGGTGGTCTGGAAGGACACCCGGATCAACATCGTCGACACCCCCGGCCACGCCGATTTCGGCGGCGAGGTGGAGCGCATCCTCAGCATGGTCGACGGCGCCATCGTACTGGTCGACGCAGCCGAAGGTCCGATGCCGCAGACCAAGTTCGTGGTCTCTAAGGCCCTCAAGATCGGCCTCAAGCCCATCGTGGCGATCAACAAGATCGACCGTCCCGACGGCCGTCACCAGGAGGTCATCAACGAGGTGTTCGACTTGTTCGCGGCGCTCGACGCCACCGACGAGCAGCTCGACTTCCCGATCCTTTACGGATCCGGCCGCAATGGCTGGATGGCCAAGTCGCCGGAAGGCCCGCAGGATCAGGGTCTGGCCCCGCTCTTCGACCTCGTGCTCGAGCACGTGCCCCCGGCCAAGACCGAGGAAGGCCCGTTCCGCATGCTCGGAACGCTGCTTGAATCGAACCCCTTCCTGGGCCGCATCGTCACGGGCCGCATCAGCTCCGGCTCGGTGAAGCCGAACCAGTCGATCAAGGTGCTCGACCGCGAGGGCAACGTGGTCGAGACCGGCCGCGTCTCCAAGATCCTGGCCTTCCGCGGCCTGGAGCGCCAGCCCATCGATATAGGCGAGGCAGGCGATATCGTCTCCATCGCGGGCCTCGTGAAGGGCTCGGTGGCCGATACCTTCTCGGCTCCTGAGAACGACATTCCGATCCAGGCTCAGCCGATCGATCCGCCGACCGTGACCATGTCGTTCATCGTCAACGACAGCCCGCTTGCCGGCACCGAGGGCGACAAGGTGACGAGCCGCATGATCCGCGACCGCCTGTTCAAGGAAGCGGAAGGCAACGTGACGCTGAAGATCGAGGAAGCCGCCGACAAGGATTCGTTCTACGTTTCGGGCCGCGGCGAATTGCAGCTCGCGATCCTGATCGAGACCATGCGCCGCGAGGGCTTCGAGCTCGCCGTGTCGCGTCCCCGCGTGGTGTTCGAGAAGGATGAGAACGGCCAGCTCCTCGAGCCCATCGAGGAAGTGGTCATCGACGTGGACGAGGAGCATTCCGGCGTCGTGGTGCAGAAGATGTCCGAGCGCCGCGCCGACATGATCGAGATGAAGCCGTCCGGCGGCAACCGTCAGCGCCTCGTGTTCTACGCTCCGACCCGCGGCCTCATCGGCTACCAGAGCGAGCTTCTGACCGACACCCGCGGCACGGCGATCATGAACCGCCTGTTCCACGCCTACGAGCCCTACAAGGGCGAGATCGCGGGACGGCGCAACGGCGTGCTGATCTCCAACGACGCGGGCGAAGCGGTGGCTTACGCCCTGTGGAACCTGGAAGATCGCGGCCCGATGATGATCGAGCCCGGCTGGAAGGTCTATCAGGGCATGATCATCGGCGAGCACAACCGAGAGAATGATCTCGAAGTGAACGTGCTCAAGGGCAAGAAGCTCACCAACATCCGCACGACCTCCAAGGACGAAGCGGTGCGCCTGACGCCCCCGATCCGCATGACGCTCGAGCGCTCGCTGGCCTGGATCGAGGACGACGAACTCGTCGAGGTGACGCCGAAGTCGATCCGCATCCGCAAGGCGATCCTCGACCCGAACGACCGCAAGCGCGCCGAGAAGCAGAAGGAAGCGCTGAGCGCTTAAAGGCAGCGCGTTAGGCAGATACTGAAAGGCCGCCCAAAGGGCGGCCTTTTTTCATGATCCACTCCTGTCATCCCGGACGGCGCAGCCGATCCGGGATCGTGTGCAGGATAAGCCCCCTCTCGTCCAGCGATCCCGGATCTCCGCTTCGCTGCGTCCGGGATGACGAAACCAAGCTATCCTTCCGCCTTATCGCTTTGACCTTTCTTCGCGCCCTCCCCCATCGGATTTGTCGAATCCTCGCCGGAAGCCTCGGGGTTCTCGCGCCCTTGAGGGGTCAGCCGGGGCGCATCGATATCCTTGTCGGTTGCTTGACCGGACTTCTTGTTGTCGGGTTGAGCCATTCTGATCTCCTTCATCAGGAACTCGTCGAATCCGTTGCGTCGTGATCGCCCGATTCCGGCAATGAGCCCGTCCCGGGCGTCGCATCCGGATTGGTCAGGTGCGGCTTGTCGTGCGGGCCTGCCGCCGGCATCTTGCCGGTGCGATCCTTATCAGGCGACACCTTGGAGCCCGGCCGCTGCGGGTTCAACCGCTCGGATTCGGCACCCTTCTTCGTATCTTCGGTGGAATTGCCGTAGCCTGCATTGCCCATGATCCGCTCCTGTCAGCCTTTGCCCTTGTCCGTCTTCATCCGCTCGACGGCCTCAGCCGTCGCGTCCTTGTCCTTGGGCGAGAGACTCGCATCGCTCAGGTGTTTGGTGGCTTCCGGCGTTTCGGCTGCGGTCAGATCGGAATGGTCTTCATCCCGGTTGCCGGCACCGCCCATGGACTGGCGATAGGCATAGGCCTCGCCGCCGGGTTCGTCCCAGACCTTGCGCATGGTGTCGTTGGCCTCGGGGCCCGCGTTCGATGAATTTGCAACATCGCCGCCGCGCTGCTGGTTGCGGATCTGGTCCGCCGTTTGCTTCTGCAATGAGTGGGGAGCCTTGCGTTCCGCCATGATGAACTCCATCAAATCCTCTTGGAAACCTTGCTTGAATTCGGATGCAGCAAAGAGAACCCGACGGGCAGGGCGAAGTTCTGGCCACGCTTGGAGCGCGCAAACAAAAAGGGCGGCCGTGAAGCCGCCCCTCGTTGATCGTGCGATGAGACGATCAGAGGCCTTCGAACAGAGCGCTCGAAATGTAGCGCTCGGCGAAGGAGGGCGCGACGGTGACGATACGCTTGCCTTTGAACTCGGGGCGCGCGGCCACTTCGAGTGCTGCCGCCACATTGGCGCCGGTCGAGATGCCGCCGGGAATGCCTTCGAGCTTGGCAAGCCTGCGCGCCGTGTCGAACGCTGTCTGGTTGCCGACCGTCACCACGTCGTCGATGAGCGCGCGGTCGAGCACGTCCGGCACGAAGCCGGCCCCGATGCCCTGGATCTTGTGCGGACCTGGCTGGCCACCGGAAAGCACCGGGGAATCTTCCGGCTCCACGGCGATCACCTTCATGTTCGGCAGACGCGGCTTGATCACCTGGGCGACACCGGTGATCGTGCCGCCGGTGCCCACGCCTGCCACGAAGGCATCGAACTGGCCGTTGGTGTCGTTCCAGATTTCTTCCGCGGTCGTCTTGCGGTGGATCTCGGGATTGGCCGGATTCTTGAATTGCTGCGGAATAACCGAGTTCGGAATTTCGTTGAGAAGCTCCTCGGCCTTGGCGATGGAGCCCTTCATGCCCATGGGACCGGGGGTGAGGACGAGTTCCGCGCCGAGATAGGCCAGCATCTTGCGCCGCTCGATCGACATGGTCTCGGGCATCACCAGGATCAGGCGATAGCCCCGCGCCGCCGCCACGAAGGCGAGCGCGATGCCGGTATTGCCCGAGGTCGGCTCGATCAGGGTCGTGTCGGCATTGATCCTGCCGGCGGCCTCCATCGCCTCGATCATGCTGACCCCGATGCGGTCCTTCACGCTTGAAATCGGGTTGAAGAACTCCAGCTTGACCAGGATTTCGGCGTCGATCCCACGCTCCTTGGGCAGCCGGTTCAGGCGCACGAGTGGGGTGCTGCCGATGGTTTCCGTGATGGAACCGTAGATGCGGCCGCGTCCGGGCTTGGCGTCCGACAGGTTGAGAGTGTCAGCCATGAATTTCCTCCTTCAGGAGGAAGGAAACTTAACCTTTCCCGCACGAAGTGTCGATATTTACCTGAATTCACATATCAAATCGTGAAATCGACAGTGGGCATGGTTTCGACAGCCGCTTCGGCCTGCGCCTTCTGGCACAGGTCCTCCACCGTCACCTTATCGAGTTCGGCCAGAAACGCCTCGGTTCCGCACTGAACTAGGGGCGAGACCACGGCCTCGGCGAGACGCGATTCCGGCACCGGCGAGGAGCCGTCCTCCTCCAGGGCCGACATGGCGATGCGCACGATATCGCCCGCCGTGATCCGCCGCCTTTCGCGGGCGAGTTCGTAGCCTCCGCGGGGGCCACGCACGCCCTTCAGGATGCCTTGGCGAACCAGGGCCTGCAGGACAGGTTCCAGATAGCGCGGGGGCAGATTGTGCCGGGCAGCGAGGGCCTTGGCCGAGACCGGCATCGGCCGGGCATGGAGTGCGATGTCGGTGACGGCGGCGATGGCGAGAAGCGAGCGGCGCGAGAGAAAGTTCATGCGAGTGCTCCCTTATCCCAGCCCCGTCGATCCGAACCCGCCCGCGGCGCGGCCGGTCTCGTCGACCTGTCCCACCTCGACCGGTTCTACCACGGTTACCGGCGCAATCACCATTTGGGCGACGCGCATGCCGCGCGCGATGGTGAAAGGCTCGGAGCCCAGATTGACGAGCAGCACCTGCACTTCGCCGCGGTAATCCGCATCGATCGTGCCCGGCGCATTGAGCACGGTGACGCCGTGCTTGAAGGCGAGGCCTGAGCGAGGCCGCACCTGCGCCTCGAAGCCGGGCTCAAGCTGGAACACGAGACCGGTGGGAACGAGCGCACGCTGCATCGGGGCAAGGACAATCGGAACATCGGCCGGATTGGCTGCGACGAGGTCCATTCCCGCCGCTCCGGACGTCTCGTAACGCGGCAAAGGCAGATCGGCAGCGTGGGCGAGGCGCTGGATGCGTAAGGAGCGGCTCATGGCTTTTCGCCTCCCGCCATCGCGCTCAGGCGCTCGACGAGCTTTTTCGCGACGTCGGTTTTCGACAGGGTCGGCCACGTCTCAACATCCGATGCAGTGACGAGATGCACGGTGTTGCTGTCACCGCCCATGACACCGCCTTCCGTCGACACGTCATTGGCGACGATGAGATCGCAGCCCTTCTTCGCGAGCTTCTGCTTGGCGTGCTCGATCACATGCTCGGTCTCAGCCGCGAAGCCCACCATGAGCGGCGGGCGTTTGTCGGTGCGGCGCGAGACGGTGGCGAGAATGTCGGGGTTTTCCGTGAGCGACAGGTTCGGCAGCGCACCGTCCTTCTTCTTGATCTTCTGCTCGCCGGCATTGGCCACACGCCAATCGGCAACGGCGGCTGCGAAGATGCCGATGTCAGCAGGCAGAGCGTTTTCCACGGCCTGCAGCATCTCGCGGGCGCTTTCCACATGCACTGTGGTGACCCCTGCCGGATCGGGCAGGGTCACCGGACCCGAGATCAGCGTCACACGCGCGCCAGCTTCGGCGGCGGCTTTCGCAATCGCATGACCTTGCTTACCGGAGGAACGGTTGGCGATGTAGCGCACGGGATCGATAGGCTCGTGCGTCGGACCGGACGTCACGATCACATGCCTGCCGGCGAGCGGTCCCGACGGCGCAAGCAGATGTTCGACCGCCGCCGCGATTTCCAGAGGCTCGGCCATGCGGCCGGGGCCGAACTCGGCTTCCGCCATGGCGCCTTCATTGGGCCCGACGACATGAACGCCGTCAGCCTGAAGCACCGTCAGATTGCGCTGCGTTGCCGGATGCAGCCACATGCGCACATTCATGGCCGGCGCCATCAGGATCGGCAGCGTAGTGGCGAGCAGCACCGTCGAGGCGAGATCGTTCGCATGGCCGCCTGCCATCTTCGCCATCAGGTTGGCGGTAGCAGGGGCGACGACCACAAGATCCGCATCACGGGCGAGCTTGATGTGCCCGATATCGGCCTCGTCCTCCCGGTCGAAGAGATCCGTATGCGAGCGCTGGCCCGTCAGCGCTGAGGCGGCGAGCGGCGTGATGAACTGTTGCGCGCCAGCTGTGAGTACACATCGGACGGAAGCGCCGCGCTCGCGCAGGCGGCGAATGAGATCGAGCGACTTGTAGGCCGCAATACCGCCGCCGATGACGAGGAGGATGCGTTTGCCGGAAAATGCCGTCATGCGAAGCCTCTGAACAGCATGATCATCAGCGAGGCGGCGATAATCCACAAGGCCGCCACACCCCAGCGGTTGCCCCGCGCCTCGGCCCGGCCGATGGCAGCAACGCTGTCCTGGTCGAGCGCCACGCCCTTGGCCGTCACGTCCTCGAGCTGGTTGAGAACCCGCTCGGCACGGAGTGCCAGCTCCGGCAGATCGCCAATGACGCCGGCGAGCGTCCACAAGCCCTTGCCGGCCTGCTCGACGCGGCCGAGGGGGCCGAGATTGCGCTCGATCCAGTCGCGCACCACGGGCTCGGACGTGGTCCACATGTCGAGCTTCGGATCGAGATTGCGGGCGACGCCCTCCACCACGACCATGGTCTTCTGCAGCATGACGAGCTCGATGCGGGTCGCCATGTCGAACAGGGCCGTGATCTCGAAGAGAAGCGTCAACAGCTTCGCCATCGAAATCTCGTCGGCGCGACGGTCGTGGATCGGCTCGCCGATGGCGCGGATCGCCTGTGCGAAATCCTCCACCGAATGGTGCGGCGGCACATAGCCGGCCTCGAAATGCACCTGCGCCACGCGCAGGTAATCGCGGCGGATGAAGCCCAGGAGAATTTCGGCGAGGAAGCGCCGCTCCTTCATGCCGAGCCGGCCCATGATGCCAAAATCGACGGCGACCAGACGGCCCTCCGCATCCACGAACAGATTGCCGGGATGCATGTCGGCGTGGAAATAGCCGTCGCGGATGGCATGGCGCAGGAAGGACTGGATCACCGCCCGCCCGAGCGCCACCCGGTCGAAGCCGGCCGCGTCGATGGCCGCCAGATCGTTGAGACGAATGCCCTCGATCCAGGTGGTGGTAAGCACGTCGCGGGCGGTGAGATCCCATTCGGGCTTCGGCACGCGGAAATCCGGATCGTCCTTCGTGTTCTCGGCCAGCTCCGACACGGCGGCGGCTTCGAGCCGCAGATCCATCTCGACGGCGACGGAGCGGGCCAATGCCTCCACGATCTCCAGCGGCTTGAGGCGGCGCGCATCGGGAACCACGCGCTCGAAGAGACGGGCTGCGGCGCGCATGGCCTGAAGATCGCGGGCGAAGCCCTCGCGCACACCAGGCCGCACCACCTTCACGGCAACGATTTCCTCGCCCTCCGCGGTGCGGATGCGAGCCCTGTGAACCTGCGCGATGGAAGCAGCCGCAATCGGCTCGCTGAATTCGAGAAAAAGTTCGTCGATGGGACGACCCAGCGCAACCTCGACCATGCGCACCGCTTCCGCACGCGGGAAGGGCGGCATGCGATCCTGCAGGCGCTCCAGATCGCGCGCCGCCGCCACACCGACGATGTCGGGACGGGTCGCGAGAAACTGGCCGAATTTCACATAAGAAGGCCCGAGCCGCGTCAGCGCCTTGGAAAGCCGCGCCGCGCCATCGCCGGCCTGCGGCCGCTCGATGAGCCGCGCGAGCTTCAGCCCCAAACGTGCGGCGGGCGGCAGGGCGCTGGGATCGACGAGCGCGAGCGCGCCTTCGCGGGCCAGGACGAAACCGGCGCGCAGGTTGCGGGTCAGATGAACGAGACTGCCGATCACGTGTCAGATCTTCCAGCCGGAATGGATGGCGACGACGCCTGCCGTGAGCGTACGGTGCGTCACGCGCTTGAAGCCCGCCTCCTCGATCATCCGCGCGAAGGCGGCGGGCGGCGGGAAACGGCGGATCGATTCCACCAGATACTGGTAGGATTCCGCGTCGCCCGTCACCATGCCCCCGAGCTTCGGGATGACGTTGAAGGAATAGGCGTCGTAGATCTTGTCGAGCACCGGCACGTCGACCTTCGAGAATTCGAGGCACAGGAAGCGTCCGCCGGGTTTGAGCACCCGGTGCGCCTCGCGCAAAGCCGCATCGATCCGCGGCACGTTCCGGATGCCGAAGGCGATGGTGTAGGCGTCGTAGGTCTTGGATTCGAGCGGCAGTTCCTCGGCATTGGCCTCGACGAAATCGATGCGGCCCTCATAACGGTGGCCGGCCCGCTCGGCGCCGACTTTGAGCATCTCCCCGTTGATGTCGAGCACGGTCACGTGGGTCTGCGGGCCGCTCTCGTCCAGGATGCGGAAGGCAACGTCGCCGGTGCCGCCAGCCACGTCAAGATGGCGGAACGGCCGGTCGCGGGGTGGACGCAGCGTCGAGACGAGGGCGTCCTTCCAGAGGCGGTGGAGGCCGGCCGACATGAGGTCGTTCATGACGTCATAGCGGCTCGCCACCGAGCGGAAGACCTCGTTGACCTTGCCCTGCTTCTCGCCGAGCGGCACGGACTGGAACCCGAAATGGGTGTTCTCGTCGGTCATGATCGTCACCAAAGCTCTCGTCACCTGGAGCATCGGACCCAAAAGTGGACTTGCACTTTTCGGATCCATCCGATGCTCGACCCTTTGAAGGGCGCATCGTTGGTGCGGACCCAGAGGTTCGCGTCAGCGACCCGAAGGGCCACGTCAGTGAAAACCGGATCCACTTCTCCGCACGATGCGCTAGTGTCGCGATCCATAGCGGAAGCGGGACCGGATGGCTATGTAAGAGGTCTCAAGAAGCCGAGAGATGGTTGATGCCTGAACTGCCCGAAGTCGAAACCGTGCGCCGTGGTCTGGAGCCCGCCATGGTCGGAGCCCGCTTCACCAAAGTGAGCCAGCGCCGGCCCGACCTGCGCTTTCCCTTCCCGGAGCGGTTTCCCGAGCGCCTCGAAGGCCAGGAAGTTACGGCTCTGGGCCGCCGGGCCAAGTATCTGCTGGCCGATCTCTCCTCCGGCGAGGTCTTGGTCATGCATCTGGGCATGTCCGGCCGGTTCCTGGTGACCCAAGGCGGTGCTACCCGCATGCCGGGTGAATTCCACCATGAGCATGGGAGCTTGGGCACCCACGACCATGTGGTGTTTCAGCTCTCCAACGGGGCGACTGTCACTTATAACGATACCCGCCGCTTCGGTTTCATGGATCTCGTGCCCCGCTCCGCCATCGAGACCTCGAAGCATTTCGCCGGCATGGGTATCGAGCCTCTCGGCAACGAGCTCTCGGGCGAGTCCATCGCCCGGCTTTTCGAAGGCAAGCGCACGCCTCTGAAGGCAGCGCTCCTCGACCAGCGTCTGATCGCGGGTCTCGGCAATATCTATGTCTGCGAAGCCCTGTTCCGCACCGGCCTTCATCCGGAGGCACCGGCCGGTTCGCTCGTGACGAAGAAGGGAAAGCCGACGGAGAAGGCCCACCACTTGGCCGACATCATCCGGGACGTACTCGCCGAGGCCGTCGAGGCCGGCGGCTCGACCTTGCGCGACCACGCGCAGGTCGACGGCTCGCTCGGCTATTTCCAGCACTCCTTCCAAGTCTACGACCGGGAAGGAGAACCCTGCGTGACCCCTCAATGCACGGGAACAGTGACGCGGCTCGTGCAGTCAGGTCGCTCGACCTTCTATTGCCCGGTCTGCCAGAAGCGATCGCGCGCCTGAAAACGGAATGGCATCCCTGCCGAAAGGTGGAGGCAGGGCTTCCGGATTTGCTCTTGCCGCATCGTCCGCCCTCGCCTACCGGTGTCTCATCTGAGCGATGAGGAGATGCCGGCATGGCTTTTGAGACGATTCTCGTTGAGACGCGCGGCAAGGTGGGGCTGATCACCCTCAACCGGCCCCAGGCCCTGAACGCCCTCAATACGGCACTGCTGAACGAGGTGAACCAGGCGCTCGATGCCTTCGAGGCGGATCAGACTATCGGCTGCATCGTCATCACCGGCTCGGAAAAGGCCTTTGCGGCCGGCGCCGACATCAAGGAGATGTCGGAACTCACCTATCCGCAGACCTACATGGCCGATTTCTTCTCCGGCTGGGAGAAGGTGTCGGGACGGAGGAAGCCGATGATCGCGGCGGTAGCGGGCTTTGCGCTCGGCGGTGGCTGCGAGTTCGCCATGATGTGCGACTTCATCATCGCGGCCGACAACGCCAAGTTCGGCCAGCCGGAAATCAAGCTCGGCGTGATGCCGGGCATGGGCGGCACCCAGCGCCTGACGCGGCTGATAGGCAAGGCCAAGGCCATGGAGATGTGCCTGACCGGCCGCATGATGGGGGCCGAGGAAGCCGAGCGCTCCGGCCTTGTGGCCCGGGTGGTGCCGCTCGCCGATCTCCTCGGCGAGGTCATGAAGACCGCCGAGACCATCGCGTCCATGTCGCTGCCCATCGCTATGATGACGAAGGAAACCATCAACCGCGCCGACGAGGTCTCGCTAGCCGAGGGTATCCGCTTCGAGCGGCGCCTGTTCCACGCCATGTTCGCCACCGCCGACCAGAAGGAAGGCATGGCCGCCTTCGTCGGAAAGCGCCCGGCCGAGTTCAAGAACCAGTAAACGTGATCGACATCGGCTTCGACATGATCGCGGCATTGGCCGCGATCTCCTTTCTTGCGGGCTTCGTGGATTCCATTGCCGGCGGCGGCGGGCTTCTGACCGTGCCCGCCCTCCTGCTCGCCGGTCTCGATCCGGCCCAGGCGATTGCCACCAACAAGGTGCAGGGCTCGGTCGCGGCGGCGTCTGCCACCTACACCTTCGGCCGCAAGGGACTGATCGAGTGGAAGAAGGCCTGGGGCTTCACCCTGACGGCCTTCGTGAGCAGCATCGCGGGAGCACTCTGCGTGCAGTTCCTGCCCCGCTCCGTGCTCGAGGTGCTGATCCCCCTGCTACTCATCGCGATGGCGATCTATTTCGCCCTCTCGCGCAAGATGAAGGACGAGGATGCGCATGCCCGGATGACGGCGCTCGCCTTCGGCCTCACGGCGCCGGTCGCCATCGGCTTTTACGACGGCATCTTCGGGCCAGGCGCGGGCTCCTTCTATATGCTCGCCTTCGTGACCCTCCTCGGCTACGGGGTGGTCAAGGCGACCGCTCATACCAAGCTTGTCAATTTCGCGAGCAATTTCGGCAGTCTTCTTCTCTACGCCTCAACCGGTGCGGTGGTCTGGCCAATCGGGCTCGTGATGGCCGGAGCCTCCTTTCTCGGGGCCCAGGCCGGATCGCGGCTCGCCATGCAGCTGGGCTCCCGGATCATCCGCCCGCTCCTGGTTCTGGTGTCGAGCCTCATGGCGCTCCGGCTTCTTCTCGACCCGGCCAACCCGTGGCGTCAGGCCCTGCAGAAGATCTCCCTGGCGCTTTTTTGACGCGCAAAGGCCCACGGACGTTGACGTTCGCAGGCATCGCGTCTATAAGCCGCCTCACATGAGCCCGCGCGTCCCGCGGGCTCTTCGGTTTCCATGCAATCAACCGATCGCTGCCGGAGCTCGCGAAGGGCTCGAGCTTGGCGCATCGGGATTTTGAAAAGAACGAGGATGGGCCATGGCCAACACCGTGTCCGCCAAGAAGATGACCCGCAAGATCGCGAAGCGCACCGCGATCAACAAGTCGCGTCGCAGCCGGATGCGGACCTTCGTCCGCAAGGTTGAAGAGGCTATCGCGGCTGGCAACCAGAATGAGGCTGCGGCCGCTCTGCGCGCCGCCGAGCCTGAGATGATGCGCGCCGCTCAGAAGGGCATCGTGCACAAGAACACCGCGTCGCGGAAGGTCTCGCGCCTCGCGAGCCGCATCAAGACGCTGAGCGCTTAAAAGCAGCCTCCATAGCTGTCTTTTCATCGTCGATCAAACCCGGCCTCGCGGCCGGGTTTTTTCGTCTCTGAAGGTCGGATTCAGCCCCTGAATTTTATCCACACGGGAGCTTGACTTTATCCCCGACTGACCGGGTGAACGCTCCACAGCCCGGATTCAAACCGCACATAAAACACTTAGCGTCTTCAACAGCTTAGCAGGCAAAGCATCGCGAAGCATCAGAATCACCTCCGGAGTCGGGGCGAATCGGTTCTGAATCAGGGTTACGGAAAGACTCTTTTTTCAGGCCTGCGGACAGGCTGTGATGGAACAGTGAATCGGTTGAAGAGTCAGGACTTTAATGCCGAGATTCAAAACCTGTGGACGAGCCTGTGAACCCGATAAAGGGCTTGCACACAGTTGTGACTCGACTCGGCCGTATTGCACGCCGTCCCGCACCCTGTGTAAGGTCAATTTGCTTCAACGGCTCGCCGTGAAGTCATTCACTCAAATCTAGAACTAAAGACACCATGTGCGGGGATCAGTCGTTGTTTCATTCTCTCAAGAAGCAAGCGAAGACTCGTCCTTTACCGAGGGGTAAACTCGATAGACCTTGAGTGAAGACAAAGGAGACGGCAGTCAGTGATCGTCTCCACTTAAAAGCGTTCAGATAATCTTTAGTACAATTGGGGGCGCCGCGTTTTGAATAACCTGTGAGGCCTTTGTGTCTTGGTGTTCAAAACGGGTCATGCGTGGGGGTTTCCGACCTTAAAGGAGGCGGGACCTCGTGGAGGGACATTGATGTATCGCAGCGAAGATCACCGCACCTTTGCCGCTCCGAGCGAGAACGGC
>NZ_CP069355.1 GCF_016864375.1 Microvirga sp. VF16
CCCTTAGATGGAAAAATCATCGAGCCAAGAGGTCTTTGCTAGCGAGCACCTCTCCCCATTGGTAGCATTAGCAAGCGGCATGATCTTCTTCACGCTCGAGAAAGCACCAACGAAACGCTGGGCTTCATCTGGTTGGCATTTGGCGGAATGGATGTTAATCCGTGTCCATTCCTTAACTTTTGTTTCCGTGTGGAGAGATGACGCTGCGTCTCCCCACCTGAAATTAATTTTCAACGACTAGGATGATTTCGATGTCCGGCATCGCACGTCAGTTTGAGCCGCAGATTACCCGCAGTGGTGGTACTCCCTCCAAGTACCGCTTTACCGTCCGCTGCTCGGACTGCGCCAATACCGACACTTATGAGGCATCTAGGCCCGCCAGCCATGACGCCGTCAGGGCCTATTTCAAAGATCGCGGCTGGCTGCTCGGCCGGGCTGCATCCTTTGACCTCTGCCCGGCCTGCCTCGCCCGACCGCGCCATGCCCAGGAACCCGTCGGCCAGCGTCGCGAGACCAAAACTTTAGACAAGCGGCACCGGGAGACGGCTGACATTCTTGCCCGCCACTTAGGCAAGCCGGAGGAACTGGCCGCCGAAATCTTCCGGCCTAAGGACGCCAAACCCACTCAGCCCTCAGCTCCGAAGGAGCCAGCCCATTCGACGCCGACCCTTTCGCCAGAGGTCGCACAAATGCTCTCCGGCATGGCGGCAGACCTGAAAGGCCTGCGCTCGGCCGTGGAGCTCATGGCTGAACAGATGAGCCAGCTGGTCGCGCTGGGCGGCCGGCAGATCGAGACCCTTGCACACCTAACCCCTGTTCTGACCCGGTCGGCCGGGGGTATTTCGGACGGACTCCGGCAGGTGGCCCGTGCCATCCAATCGGCTCCGCAATTGCCGCAGCCGGTGCCAGATCAGCTTTCGGTCACGGAGGCTGACGCTGGTATTTCTCAATCGCAACCCACCGACACGGAGCCGGCGCACGTCTCAGACCTGGAAGCGCATGAGCCACCCCGGCGGGCCCGGGGTCGGCGGAACGCTAAGGCCGAGACAGACCAGAGCGAGTTCGCCAATATCGTAGTGAAGTCCATTGCGGATTCCAACGGCAAAGACCGGTTCTACACCGCGATCCGCCTGCCGCGTGAGTTGTGGGACCGGGCAGGATTTGGACCCGATGATCGCCTCCTGCTCGACTGGAGCGGCAAGGCTCTGAGCATTGAGCGGGCAACTGACGGCGGTGTGAAGCCGAAGTCGATCGGCGGCACGTCCGTGGTGCTTCAGTCCTGGAAACTGGGAAACCTGAATTTCGACCAGCCGAAGGTGACCAACGGTGAGGGATCGCTCCGCCTGACAGCACGGCCATCCGGGCCGAAGTAGCCTGAATTCCGTAATCATCTGCACGTTTTTGATAAGAAGGTGCTCGCGGCTCTCTGTGGTCCACTCAGGGCAGAGCGGAAGAAACTTCACGAGCGATCGAGCGCATGGCGTCAGCCTGCGCGGCGTGTCCAGTGTCCCAGAGCTTCTGCGCGGCGTCGTCCAAGATCGAAGGAAGGACACTCACCGATGCGTGGCGGACCGACACCCGGCGTGGAGTACTCGTCCTCACTCGATTGTACCGCTGCGTTGACTGGCTGCGCTCGAGCGCGGCTTCAATAGCAGAGCGGAGCGAGAGCGTCGTGCGGATCGTCATTTGGAATGCAGTGAGCGTCGTTGCGAGAGTCGGCGGGGCGATCGCATCTGCCTCCTCCAGCTCCTTGGCCGCGTGCTGAAGGTCCAGGATGAAAGAGCCGAGGCCGAAGAGGACCGCCCGCCACTCGACCGGCAACAGTCGCATTTCGAGCGCGATTGTGCGCGGCACAGTGCGCCGGACTTCCGCGGTTTGGCTTGACACTGCAGCCTCCATTCAGGGGTGAACGGGGCGGGGGCGGCGAGCCCCCGTCCTTGAGGGCGTTAGCCCTCGTCGCGATTGCTGGAAGCTCGGGCGAGCCGGGAGAAGTTGTCGCAGATCAGATCGACGGTATAGACCGTCTCGCCGTTCTTCTCAAAGCTGCCCTGACGGATGCGGCCCTCGGCCTGGACCAGATCGCCAGTCCCAATGTGTTCTGCGATATAGCCCTGCGTCCGCTCGCTGAAGATCGTCACGGTGTTGTAGTGCGGATCATCCTTCCACTCGGTGCCGTCCTTCACCGGGTAGTTGGCGGCGATCGTGACTTTCAGAGCCTTGCCAACCTGGGCACTGCGGACAACCTGACCGCGGACTTCGAACTTAGCGACGTTTCTCATCATCTTTCTCCTTGAAGTTGGGGCTCAAGACCCCGTTGCGATGAAACCCGACCATGATGGCGCAGGCGGACCTGAACCCCTTCCAAGGGGGCAGAGCGCAGCGGCGCACCTGAGCGGGAGAGAAATTTGCAAGGCCCAAGCCTGATCGCGAGGAATGCCTGAAGGGCAGGGGACATTTCACAGGCGCGATGGTTTCGGGACCGAGGGTGACGGCATAGGGATTCACACGAGCAAAAGGGGCTGTAGCCTCAACTCTGGCGAAAAGCAGGAACTCGCCTCTGCAGTCAGTCCGTGGTGTCCGCGCTGCCTCGAGTGTCGGACTTGCGGAAGCTGCCCTAGCAAAGTGCCTGATGTGATGGCGCCTGCGCACGGATGATCTGTTGCAATCGTGCTCTCGACCGTCGCGAATACAGTTCACACGGATTTCGGCACGGTCTGGATACCAGATCAGCCTTCACGCCTAGGAACAACAGAGTATTGACGAAGAGCACCCGCGACAGCGCTCGTCGCCAGATTACAATGCAGGCCTGCCAGCTGCCTGTTTTGCGGCCGCCATCGGATAGTCCGTGCGCTGCAACCAAACGCTCACGATAAGATGGGCTGGCCATTTTCTACTGGTCACACATGTCCGGAACATCCTTCACGATCGGCACCGGAAACTAGACGCTGAAGAGAAATTAAAAAAGCTTGGCGTGATCGCGTTCAACAGCTCTTTTTGTGCAACGACCGCGTCCCGTTCCATCCGGGTGGAGAGAGGTCACTTGGCAAGTAAAAACTCTAGACTGGAGTTCTCTTTCTGCGCTGGCGCTTGTCTGCGCCGTTGCTTGGGCCTTTATCGCGTGGCTTCCGTGGCTCTGATGCTGAAGGGCCATCGGGACTATGAATGGACAGATTGCGCCCCTCGGAGACCTCGAAGGGCGGAAGCGGCGTCCCAGCGGCCAAAATTCCTTTCACCACCTCTCCTAGAAGATCATCCGGCAATGCCGGATGATACTCCCATGCACGGCCTCGGCCGTGGCTTGCAGTGACGAGCCTGCGTTTGATCAAGCCAAGGCTCTCGAGGCGCTCCGCAATCCTGATGATGGCCGTCGAGGTCATCTGCGTGAGCGATTTCAGGCGGGCAGTGGTGATCGGATCTTGGGAATCCGAGTACTCATAGATTATCCACAGGATTCCCAGGTGCTGCACGGCCATAGCCCCTGACTCTTCCTTAAGAAGGTCTGCCAACACAATGTGAATGATGGCCTTGCGGACAACCGACAGAGATTCGCCCCGAAATTGGAATCTGGGCCCTTGCACCACTTTTTATTTCCCTCTAGAGCGACGTTCAGGTTTGTTAACGATTCACGTCGATACGAGTCCATGAGCGCTCTACATGTACCGAGCGCGGGAGTAGTAGCGCATTGATTTCCCCCTGTCTTTAGGGGCGAATGCCTATCGTCCTGAAAACGCAAGCCTTCAATAGTTCAATCGTTCTCAGGCGACGCAAGATCATGAATGGCAAGGCACAGCGCCTCGCGATAGTCCGGGCGGATTCCGCTCTCGCAGAGGATCAATTCACCAAGGCGAGCATGACCGGCTCGGCTCTTTCCAAATCTACCGGCTCGGATGCCCTGAGTGCGTTCAGCAAATTGCTCTGGGCTCTCGGGTCGGGCTCTTCGTTTCACGAGGTTGAGCAGATCGCGGAGCAGTGGGTTGAGACGATGGAAAAGGCCGGCGCGGTTTCTGACCCGGAAGAGCCAAAGAGCATTGTCGAAAACCTACTGATCGGGGCGCAAGCCTGCATGTGGCAGGACAGCCGCCATCCGGCGCGGCGGCACTGAGCCTGCATCCCTGCGAAGACTACGAGTTGCGTAAAGCTATCTTGAAATAGCTCCTCCCTTCCAAGCGATCTCTCTCATGGCGGTATAGCCCCGATGTCCCTTCATTCTCCTCCTCGCTTCATCGCAGCCCTCGTTGCGGCCGCGATTGCCGTTTCTGGCGTTAGTCCTGGCGCTCTGGCGCAATCCGCGCCAAGGGTGACGGGCACGGCTGGCTGTATTGCGAATAATGGCACGAATTTCAGTGCGGGTGACAACGCGAACTGTAGCTCCAACAACGCAACAGGAATGACCTACGGCAACTATACGACGGCCGGTGAGGTCAACAATGCGCTCACCAATCTGCAAACGCAGATCAACAACATCCGCAACTCGCAACAAGACAGCGATCCAGTAACGGATGGATCAACCATTCTCGGCACCGGAACGGCTGGCAATCCCATCCGTCTCAATCCGGCGATCACGAACCAGATCAATAATCATGAGTCCCGGTTGGGATGGGCCGAGTCGGTCAATAATCAGCAGACCACCGCGATTGTCGGTGTGCAGAACAAGAACATCGACCAAGACGACAGGCTCAACAGCGTCGAGGCGAAGAACGTCGCCCAAGACAACCGATTGACCAATGTTGAGACCAAGAACGCCACTCAGGACAGCCGCCTCGATGCCGTCGAGGCCGTCAACAACACGCAGAATAGCAGGTTGGATGCTGTCGAGGCGGTGAACGATGCTCAGAACCAAACCTTGGCGAACCATGAGACGCGGATCGGCGGCCTAGAGACAACGGTTGCCTCGCATGGCACCCGGTTGGATGCGGCTGAGACGGTTCTCGCAGGCCACACCACCCAACTGGCGGATCACTCCTCGCGGCTTGGGACCGTCGAGACCAAAGTTGCCGGGCTCACCACGACCGTCGATCAGCATTCGACTTGGATCAACAATGTGAATTCCGGCAAGGGCATCACGAATTTCCGCACCAACAGCACTGGCCCTGACGCGCAAGCGACCGGGGACAGGACCGTTTCGGTCGGTGCCGGATCGGTCGCCTCGCATGACAGCTCGGTGGCTCTCGGTGACGGCTCCAAGACGGATCGGGCGAACTCGGTTTCTGTCGGTTCGGCTGGCGCTGAGCGTCAGATTACCAATGTGGCAGCGGGCACGGAAAACACCGACGCGGCCAACGTCGCGCAACTCCGGGCTCTGGCCGCGGCTCTCGGCGGCGGTGCTGCGGTGGGTGCCGGGAATGGTCAGACGATCAACGGCAGATCGTCTGGCGCGGCAGTCGCTGGCTCGGGATCGGACGGCGGCGCGGTCATTCTTCCAAGCTATCAGGTGCAGGATCGCGAGTACCGGAACGTCGGCGGCGCGATTGCCGCCCTCGATGACAGCACCATCAAGTACGACCGCAACGAGGGCGGCTCGAAGGGCAACAGCATCACTCTGCGCGGCGGCGACAAGAGCAAGCCGGTCCAGATCCGCAATGTCGCGGACGGCAAGGCGGACTTTGACGCGGTGAATGTGCGTCAGCTTAAAGCCGCAACCGGGGGCGGGAAGACCTACACCGATACCCGGATTGATCTCATGAAAGAGTATGTCGACCGCCGCTTTAGCGCGCTCTCGCAAGAAGTGGGTGAGGTCCGCAAAGAGGCAAGGGCGGCCGCCGCTGTCGGCCTTGCCACGGCGGCTCTCCGCTACGATCCCCGGCCCGGCAAGCTCAGTTGGGCGGGCGGCACCGGCCATTGGCGGGGCTCAACGGCGATGGCGATGGGTGTGGGCTGGAACAGCGACGACGGCGTTGCGCGCTACAACATTTCTGCCAGCACGGCGGACGGCGAATGGGGCGTGTCGGGCGGCATGTCCTTCACGCTGAACTAAGGGACTGACCATGACAGACTCTACCAAGATCCAGTTTGCGGGGCTGCTGGCGGCGACTGCCGTGAGCGCCCTGATGCTGCTCGGATCGGCGGCGATGGCACAACAGCCGCTCGTTCCTCCGGCTGCGCCAAAGGCGGACGCGCCGCAAGCTCCGGTGGCTTCTGCCGCCACCCCGCAACCTGCGGTTCCGGCTGCGGCTCCCGCTCCGCAAGCCGCCGCGCCTGTCATGGCGCGGCTGGCGCTCGCGAGCGTCGTTGTTCCCGGTGAGCCGGTGAACGATGGCGATTATGTCTCGTCAACCCGCTTCTATGGCGACTGGCGCTTGGCCTGCGACGAAATCGAGTCACGCGGCCGCCGCATCTGCCGGCTGGAACAGGAGCTTGGGATCGGGGGACGTTGGGCTCTGACGTGGAAGCTGGTCGAATCCTCGCAGAAGAAGCCGTTCTTCCTGGTCTCGTTCCCGGCTGCGGCCAATCCGGCGAACAAGGTCCAGTTGGTGATCGGTGGCTTCATCCGTGAGTTCGGCAAGGATGAATGGGCCTGCTCTGGCGCGACCTGTGAATTCTACATCCCGGCCGACACGACGGCGCAACAGTTGATCCTGGGTGCCAGCAACATCCGGTTCCGCTATAGCCTCGGCACCGAGACGATCGAGCTGGCCGCGTCCATGAAGGGCTTTATGACGGCGCTCGATACGCTGGTGGATGAGCCGTCGGCTGCTCAACCCGCCTCTACGCCTGTGGCGGCTGCAAAGCCGGCGAGGCAGGAGCGCAAGAAGGTGGCGAGCCGTCAATTCGAGACGATCCGTCGCACGAATGATCCCATGCCGGACGCTCTCAAAAAGATCTATGGGGTCAACTGATCGGCAAGCGTTCTAGCAATAGAACGCTGCAATCCTGGGCTGAGGACAAGGGGCAAGGCCGTGGCAACTCCGAAGAAGAACACCGTTCCTGTAACTTACTACTGGGATGACCACCCACGCATTGGCAATGCAAAAGCGCTGCTCGATGGCACAAAATGGGGTGGGGATCTCGGGAAAGGCGTCACCCTCACATGGAGCGTGGTGCGCCTTGGTGTCTCGAAATTCACCTACAGCGTAAAGGATGTGCAGGCGTTCGACGCGGCGGAAGTGTCTGCAATCAAAAAGGCCCTCAAAGCATGGTCCGACGTTTCAGGGATCAAGTTCTCTCAAGTAACGGAAACCAGCAGCAAGGTCGGTGAGCTCCGATTGGTAGAAACTTCAAGCGTACGCAGCGGCTCGGCGTTTTTTCCGTCTGAGTCTCCGAGCGCTGGTGATGTTTGGATTAACCCAAATATTGGGCTCTCTGGAGATCCGAAGGGCTTTGGCCTGCAAACCGCTATCCACGAGATTGGTCACGCTCTCGGGCTCAAGCATCCCTTTGAGGCTGGTGGCGGCGGCAAGAGCGCCATGAAGTACGACAGCTTGCTTTACTCGACGATGGCCTACAACGCCGTCGGGGTAACCTATAAGAACAAGCCCGACTTCTACCCGACAACCCCGATGTATAATGACCTTGTGGCGATCCAGGCCCTCTATGGTCGTAACAAGAAGCACAACGCCGGTAGCAACACCTACGTGTTCGAGGAGGGCCAGAAGTACTGGCAGGCGATTGATGACGCGGGCGGCTCGGACGCCATCAAGTACGTTGGGACGGTGAACGTCACCATTGACCTGCGGGAAGGCAAGTTCAGCACCTTGAGCGCGCCGATTGCCTGGGCCATGGACAAGTACCTGACCGGCACGGTCACAATCGGCCCGAAAAGCGTGATCGAGAAGGCGATCGGCGGCGACGGCAACGATCGGTTGATCGGCAACAGCGCCAAGAACACGCTGACGGGCGGCCTCGGCAACGACTCCTTGAGCGGACAGGCCGGAGATGATCGGCTCTATGGTGGTTGGGGCTCGGACGTTCTGACGGGCGGCTCGGGCAAGGATGCCTTCGTGTTCAACACGGATGCCGCCAATGGTGATGTGGACCGGATGATCGATTTCAGCGTCAAGGACGACACGATCTGGCTGAGCCAAAGCGTCTTCGCCGCCCTGCCGAACAAGGGCGCGCTCGCGTCGAGCTTCTTCAAGATCGGATCGACGGCCGCGGACGGCAACGATTTCATCGTCTACGACAAGGCGGCCGGTCTGCTGTCGTATGATGCTGACGGCGCCGGGGCAGGGGCCGCGGTGGCGTTCGCTCACCTCAAGGCGGGCCTGGCGCTCACCTCCAAAGACTTCCTCGTGATCTGATACGAAAGAGGCCGGTCTGTGAAAACAAACCGGCCTCTCTCATTTCGGGCTATGCGCGGCTGCGGGGCCGGTAGGGGAAACCTTACCGGCCCATTTTCTTGAGTTCCTTGATCCCTTCGATCGGGTCGCCGGTCTCGGCAATATGCGCCTCGTTCAGGTTCTTGAGGGCATCTTTCGTAATCATCAAGAGCTTGACGTTCTTTGCGCCCTTGTGGCCGGTGGCGTGCTTGCGGGTAACGACGCCACGAGACATGAGCAGTTTCGCCATTAGATCCATCTGCGACCGGAATCCGCCTGTCAGAGTCGCAAGCTCGGTCGAGGAGAGCCCTTCCCCGCGGGCATTGTGCTCGGCCAGGATCTGCACAAAGGCGAACTGGCGCAACCGGGCCGCCCCGGTGTCGGCGGGGAAGCGGCTGGCCAGGATGGCTTTCAACAATGCCTCGGCCGGAACGTCGAGAGTCGTGGCAACAGCCGGTTCGGGCTTTAGTTCCTCGGGTTCCTGCTGATTGATGATGCTGATTGCAAAGTCCAGCACCCGCCCGATCGTCACTGGAAGGCGCTCCTGGCGGCTCCCGGCTAGCTCAACGAGCTGGTTATAGGTCTCTTCGCTCACGTAAGTCTTGGTCTCGCGCCATGAGGCCGGCAGGAGAGACTTCTGCGCCTTTTTCCACTCGGAAACATATTTACTACGAGAGCTCATCGCTGATTGCCGACAGTCTTGAACAAAAGGGCGTTGGGGTGAGGCAGGTCAGACGCGGCCCATAGACCGCGCTTGGCCTGCTTGGCCGTCAACTCTGCCACGAGATAGGGCATATAAACCGGTTTGGCGTCGTTTGAGAATGAGGCGAACGCAAAGCCTTGTGAAACAAGGATCGTTCCAAGGTCGAGGGGCTGCCCTCCAACCTGAGCCGTGCAAACGACAATGATGGTCGCCAGCGTCCCGGCGATCTGCGCGACCGGGACACACGCGGGGGAGGCGTCACGGATCACGGCGGCAAGGTAGCTCAACGACGCCTCGCCGCAATCGACCCTTGCCCCGGCCTGATTTGTGAATGTCGTCCCGCGAATGCAGGCTTGGACCCCGTAGAGCCGCATCCTCTGGCCGTTCTGCTGCCAGGTGTCGCCGGTCTCGAAGGTCACGCCTTGCTTGGGGATGCCAAAGGCGGGTTGCGCCTGGGCCGGGGCCTGCGCGGCGGCCGGAGGAGGGGAGGCGAGGGCCAAAGCGCCTATCAGGGTCGCGGCACCGCAACGGGCACGGCGCGCGGCATCAACGAGGGCTGCAATCCTATTCATTGAGAAGCCTCAACGGGCCGCAACCGTCATCCATGGCGAAGGCGCTCGCGCTGAAATACGAGCCGGAGAGAGAACACGGAGCCTTGAGTTCCTTGTGTCCGGCACAGGCCGAGAGGCCGAGGACGGACACACCGAGCGCGGTAGCAGCTACCAAGCGGGTCAAAAATCTTGTCATGTTAAGGGGCAACCAACCGGGCTTTCGTGCGGTCATAGTTGAGTACTTTTGCTGCATGAGCTTGCCCGGCAAGTTCCTGCATCTGCTGTGCATTCAAGGCGGCATTGGCGGCATTCATGACACCAATCAACTCGTTGACCGTCAGGCCGGTTTGCACCTGCAACTGGCTGTTCTGGTCGATGGACCCCTTGATGTCCTGCGCCGTTCCGATCTGGCCGCCTGCCGCCTGGAATGCGCTGGTGCGGGACGACGCCGCGGACTGCGTTCCGGCCACCACGCCCTGCAAGGCCGTCGCGGTATTCACGGCGCCCTGATAGGCTTTGTCGGTGCCTGACACGTTAGATCCGCTGAGACCGGTCAACGTATTCACGAGTTTGAGACCGTTGATGATGCCGGCTGCGACCTGCCCGAACTCTCCGAGGTTGCCCCACGCTATCTGGCCGCCGCCCAGGATCGAGGAGAGGGAAGGCGCACCCGACATATTGAAACCTGTTCCAAGGGCGGCGCTGGCAATCGAGCCGGTCTGCCGGTTGCCGGTGACCGCCTTCAACGTCTCCTGCACGGTCCGCATGATCTGTTGATTGGACTGCATGATCGCCGCCGTGTTCGAGGCGGTTTGCGTCGCCTGCGACAGCGTCGCGGAGTCGATTACCGGCACCTGCGCACTGGCAGCCGACGTCAAGAACAAGAGGCCATAGGAGACGGTCAGGGCGACGGCAAAACGGCGTGTCATTTCGGCACATCGACAGGGTTGGTTTCAATGCCCGCGTAGGTTTCTGTGAAAATCTTCGAGTAATCGGCGGACAGGACAGCCGTTCCACCATCAGCCAGAACGCCGCCTGCCACCTTTGCGGTCGTACCGTTCGATTTCTTGAGAATGAGCTGGAACGGGCAGTCACTTTGCATACTGCAACCGCCGAGGACCTGAGACAGGATCCACTCGCCTGCGGGGGTTGAGATGCGGGCGGTTGCGATGTCGGGATGCTGCGCGGGGCGGCCCACCGGCACGAGATCATCCGCTGACCAGATCCCGTCAGGATCTTGCGCCGCGTTCTTATAGGTCAGCGTCGGTTTGAGCGTATAGCCGGGGGGAAGCTTCTGCTGCTGAGCGAGAGCCGGAGAGACCCAAGCGACGGCGAGGGCCGCCATCATGGAGATTTGTGTCAGACGCATCTTAGTATCCCTGCCTGATGGATCGGATGAACCGCCAAAGGCGGCGAAAAAGCCAGAACACGCCCCCGGTGAGGACAACGACGGTGAGACCGGCCATAACGATGGTGTAGGTCGAGCTATCCCCCTGCCATTTCACAACCCCACGCGGATTGCCCAACTGCATGAGAAAATCGACAATGTAGGCAATCGTATAAAAGACCGGCGCAACGTAGGACCAGAAGAACATCGCCAGGAAGCAGCCAATCCAGATCAACCCGAACGCCGTCCCGCCCGACGCCTGTGGGTAGCGGGGCGCGTCATCGTTATAAGGCGAGTTCGGATCGTAGATCGAGTGGGGATCATGATGGGCCATGATCGGATCTCCTCATGATGGTGGTCGCGCCCAACCCTCCTAGTTAGCGCCGCTCAGGCTGAACCAGAACCGTTTCGTCTGCCCTCCATACGCCAGATCGACATAATAGGGCTTCTCTCTGCCTATCCGTCGCTCCAGTGCATTCGGATCAATGCAGGCGTGACCGGCCTCGCAATTCAGTTCCTTAAAGCGGCGATCGGTCTCGGCAACAAGGGCCGTGCACTGCCCGCCCTGCTCGTCGGCAAGGTAGTGGCCCTGATCATTCTGCCGAACGCTGACCTTGCCAGGGGCGCAGGGCTCGTAAGGTTCATAGCCCGGCGCGCTGGCGTTGCCCTCCGAACAAACCGGCCATGGCTTTCCCAAGGCAAGCTGCTTGAACAACTGCGTCATCACCGGGAGGCAATAGGGGATGCCGCTCCATGACGGAGTAGAGGCCGCCGCGCACAGCAAAACCTTGCACCCAAACGACGCATCCTGCGCCGCTACGGGCGAGGCTGCGAGCACGAAAAGCGCCACCATCATTTGTGCTGAACTTCGCATGATTGCTCTCACATTCTGCTTGCCCGCTTGGGAATACCGCATTATTTAATGACAAGCAAGGAGGTACACACATGCGCTCGGCTCTCGTAGCCACTCTTCTAATAGCTGCCGGATCGGCTCACGCGACCACAACGGGAACGCCTGACGTGGCTCAACTTTGCGATCCGGTTGAGGCTGGCCTTGTGCGCAAGCTGGTCGAGGAAGAGGCCACAAAGCAGGGCGTTGATGTGAAACTCGCTCTCGCGATTGTCGATCAGGAATCCGCCAACGGGGCGCGGGTCAATTCGGACAAGAACGCGCGTGGCCCGATGCAACTGATCCCCGGCACGGCTGCGATGTATAAGGTCAAGGACATCTGCGACCCGGCCGAGAACATTCGCGGCGGCGTGGCCTTCCTCAAGGATCTCGCGGCCGAGTTCGGCGGCAATGTCTTCCTGATCCTGTCGGCCTACAACGCCGGTCCTGGGCGCGTGTACGACGCCAAAGGCATCCCTGCGATTTCCGAGACTGTGCGCTACGTCGCGACGGTCGCCAACTCTTACTACGGTTTCGACAACTCCTTGAAGGGCGGTAGCCGCTCAGGGGCCGGTCGGAAAAAAGCGACGGCTGCACAAGAGCCTGACGCATCACGCACTGACGCCTCCGGTCAAAAGTGGATCGGCGGCTCGGTTCTTTATGTTGACTGAGGACTGAACCCTAATGAACAAGACTCTTAAGTTTGTGCCGAGCCTGACGACGCTCGGGCTCGTCGGGGCGGTCGCCCTGATCCTGACCGCCGCAAGCATTGACCCGGCCCTTGCGCAAACAGGCGGTGGCGGCGGTGCCGCTTTCCAGCCCATCAATACCGCATTCGGCCAGATCCTCGATTTCGCGACCGGCCCCTTTGCGACCACAGCTGCGACCATTGCCGTCGCCTTCTTCGGGTATCTTGCCCTGACAGGAACGATCCGGTGGGGCGTGTGCCTCTCAATCGTGGCCGGCATTGCGTCCATCTTCGGCAGCGCGCAGATCGTCCAGACCCTTTCGGGAGTCGGGGGCTAGTGTCCGACGAAGCTCCGCACATCGACCCTCTGGTGGGCGGCCTGACAAGGCCGCCCATGATGCTTGGCATTCCTTACGTCGTCTTCGTGCTGGAAGCCTGCCTCGTCGTCCTGATCTTCATCAACACCAAGAACCTTCTCATGTTCTTGCTGGTGATCCCGGTCCACGGAATTGCCTACATCCTGACGGTTCGGGACGCGCGGTTCGTCGACATCATTCTCGTCCGCTTCGGGTGCTGTCCGTACACCCGCAACCGCTCCTTTTGGGGCGGCGACTCCTATACGCCTTAGATGAGACCCGGCATGAGCCAAGTGAATAAGGCCGTTCGTCCTCTCCTGTCCTTCGGGGCGGTTGCCGCCCGCGAGAAGACAATCGCGGAGATGCTGCCGTACCTGCGGCATGTGGATGAACAGACCATCCGCACCAAGGACGGCATGCTGATGTCCTTTGTGAAGTTCGATGGCTTCTGCTTCCAGACGGCGGACCAGGCCGACATCAACCTCAAACTGGAGGGCCGCAACACCTTTGTTCGCGCCCTCAATGACAGCCGCTTTGCGGTCTATTCCCACATCATCCGGCGCGAGATCCAGCCGACGATTGACGGCAGATTCTCCAATCCCTTCTGCGACCTGCTGAATGAACGGTACGCCGCGAGCATCCGCGATCAGCGCATGTTTGTGAATGACCTTTACCTGACGGTGATCCGCAAGGGGTTTCAAGGCAAGGTTGGCATGGCCGATAAGGTCATGAAGGGCTTCCGCAAGGCGGCCGGTGTCTCGGCCGCCGAACTGGACAAGGAAGCCCGGAAGGAACTGGCCGAGGCTGTCAACAACCTGAAACAGCAATCCGCGCCCTATGGCGCTCGGGTGCTGTCGCTGGTGGCGCGCAACGGCTCTGTCTATTCGGAACCGTGCGAGTTTCTGGCGCAGATCCTCAACGGCGGCGTCGAAATCCCGATGCTGCTGCCGCGTATGGGCCTCGATACCTACCTCCCCACGCGCCGGATCACCTTCGGCAAGCGCGCCCTGGAGATCCGCGGTCCTGTCACCGGCGAGAACCGCTATGGCGGCATGGTCTCGATCCGTGAGTATCCGTCCTATACCGGACCGGGGATGCTGGACGGGCTCCTCAAGATTAAGGGGGAGTTCATTGTCTCGCAGTCCTTCGCCATTCAGGATCGCGCGCCGGTCCTGGCACAGATCGGCAAGGTGCAGCGTCAGATCGCGGCCTCGGACGAAGGCGGAACCGAAGTCGAGGGGATTATCTCCGTGGCGCGGGATGAGCTGGTCTCGGGCCGCGCCGTCTTCGGAGAGCATCACCTGACGGTGATGTGCCTCGGCAACACGCTGGCCGAGATGGAGCGGTGTGTTCAGGATACCACCAACGAACTGCAAAAGCTCGGCATGACGGTGGTGCGCGAGGATATGAACGCTGAGCCGTGCTTTTGGGCGCAGATGCCGGGGAACTTCCCCTATATCGCTCGCCGCGCCCTGATCACCTCGCGCAACTTCACGGCCTTTACCTCGCTCCACAACTTCGCCCTGGGCCGCCGCGACGGCAACCGTTGGGGTCCGGCCATTGCCCTGCTGCAAACGACAAGCAGCACGCCCTATTACTTCAACTTCCATCGGCGTCAGGTCGGCAACTTTACCGTTGTGGGTCCAACCGGCTCCGGTAAGACCGTGGCGCTCTCCTTCCTCATGGCGCAAGCCATGCGGGTGCAGCCGCAACCCCGTTGCGCCTACTTTGACAAGGATCGGGGCGCGGAGGTGTTCATTCGCGCCATGGGCGGCAGCTATGAGGTTCTGGAGCCCGGCATCCCGACCGGCTTCAATCCGCTCCAGCAGGAGGACACTCCCTCGAACCGGGAGTTTGTGAAGAACCTCCTGCGCTTCATGGTCCGGCCTGCCGACAACCGCGATCTCTCGGCCGAACAAGAGAAGATCATCGAGGGCGCGGTTGATCAGATCTTTGAAGTGCCGGCGGCGGATCGGCGTCTCCAAGACGTGACTTCGGTTCTCCGGGGCCGGGAGAGGGCAGGGCACGACGACCTGGCCTCCCGCTTCGAGGTCTGGCTGAACGCTCGCGGCTGGCTGTTCAACAACCCGGTGGACTCGTGGTCGCTCGGCAACGGGATCTCCGGCTTCGATATGACCAAGATCCTCGATGACGACGATCTGAGGACGGCGGCGCTCGGTTATATCTTCCACCGCATCGAGGGGGCCATGGATGGCAACCCCATGATGCTGTTCATTGACGAAGGCTGGAAGATCCTGCGCGATCAGAAGTTCTCGGCCTTTCTCAACGATAAGCTCAAGACCATCCGTAAGCTGAACGGGATCGTCGGCTTTGGGACGCAATCGGCCAAGGACATCGTGTCGGCCGATATCGCTCATACCCTGCTTGAGCAGACCCCGACCAACCTGTTCTTCCCGAACCCGAAGGCAGATGAAGCGAGCTATGTCGGCGGCTTCAAGCTGTCGCAGCGGGAATTCGAATGGGTGCGAACAACGGAACCCGAGCAGCGCCAGTTCCTCATCAAGCATGACTTGGACTCGGTGATCGCGCGCCTCGATCTCTCTCATATGCTCGACCTTGTGAAAGTGCTCTCCGGCAACAAAGAGACGGTTGAGGAGTGCGAGGAGCTTCGCAAGCAGTACGGCGACGATCCTGCGGCGTGGCTGCCGCACTTCTGCGGCTGGAAGGCTTCCCAATGAACAGGTTTGTTCTCTCGCTTCTGGGCACGCTCGTCACGACGGGCGCTCTCGCGCAAGTGCCGGTCAATGACGCCGCCCGCCTCAAGGAAGAGGACAAGACGGCGCGCTGCATGTTGCGCTCCCGCACCTACAAGGACAACACCCTCAAGCCGACCGAGGGCGTCAAAGAGAGTGTCGTCGCTCCAAAAGCCGGTGGCACATCCATGAACGCCGGGGTGTCCAACGTCATCACAGCTGGGCCAACGACCGGCATCGTGAACGGGGTCGATGTCGGGGCGCTGATCGGCGGGACGCTCGGCGTGATCAATGCCGTTCAGGGCACGAACTATGCCGCCATGGCGCAGTCGATCGGTGCCCTGGCAGCCGTGATTGAGGCCAATATGCAGGGCCTCAACCAAGGCAAAGCGCAGATCGGCAGCGTCCAGTCCTTGCAGGGCGCTTGGGACCAGAACTCGCAAGCCAGGATCGGCACGGTGGGGATTTGGGGGCAGGCGATCCAGGCCGGGTCAATCCGGCTTCAATACGAGAACGATAAGCTCACTCGCATGCTCGATGAAGCGAGCAACCGTCAAAAGATGCTGACCTATGACCGCACGAAGGCGCGTTTGGTCGAAGAAACTCCAGCAACCGGTCAGTAACGAGAACTCCATGAACCATTCCCGTCCCGTCCTGGCAGCCGTGGTCTGCCTCTTCGCCAATGTCGCTCTCGCGGGCGAAACTGCTGTTAGTCTCATGAATGCGGGGATGTCCGCAGACTGTGCCGACTATGCCGCCAATGTCAGTGCGAGCGAAGGCAATTTCGGCTCAACCTCGCCCGTTGTGAATGGCTACACCTGCTATGGGGCGTTTCAGTTCTGCTCGGCCAAGAACAGCCGGACAGGCGGGACGTTCAGCCAATACTATAAGGGGACTCCTGAACAGTTTCTCCGGGATCCGCAAGCACAGGTCGCGGCGTGGATGGATTATCAAAAGGATGAATGGGCGAAAGCTCAAAGGAACGGATTGACCTCGGCTGTGGGGCAGAGGGTTTGCTACAAGGATGAGTGTGCAACGCTGACCCAATCCTCGATCCTGAAAGCCTGCCAGTTTGGATGCGGGAAGGATAGCAAGCTTGCGAACTTCGTGGCGGCTGGCTTCGACTGCAATGCGGTCGGAACCAAGGACGGTGCAGGAACAAGCGTCTGCAAGTACCTCGTCTCAGGCTCCGGCTTCAACGTCGCCTGCGTCACCAACAGCAACGATGGCTATGATTGTTAATCGAGGATGATCTGTGAACGACATCATTGGTGAACTCTTCAATAAGGTCGATACCTTCGGAGCCACGGCTATCCAGGCGATCTACACGCAGCTTGCCGGCCAACTCCAGCCGGTCTTCCTCACCGCCATGGCGATCTACGTTGCGTTCTGGGGCTATGAAATGCTGATCGGGCGCGTCGGGGTGTCGGCTCCGGTGTTCCTGTGGCGCATTGGCCGCATGATGCTGATCTACACTCTTGCTTTCTCCTGGGCTGACTTTCAGACGCTGATCGTGGAGGTGCTGTCGAAAGCGCCCGAAGGCTTCGGGCGTGTCGTTTGCCAAGCGGTCGGAGGCGGCGGTACTTGCACGACGGGCATAAGCGGGATCTCGAACAGTCTCACTGAGGTTTGGACGGCAACGAATGAGGTGGCGCAAAAGATCAGTGCGGCGGGGGGCACCTGGGGCCTCGCTATGGCGGGGCTGAGCTACCTCGTCCTGATCGTCTGCGGCCTCTTCGTCGCGGCTGCGATCTTCCTCGTGGTTCTCGGGAAAATCGCCCTTTTCGTCCTGCTCGGCTTGGCTCCAATTTTCATAGCGTTCGCACTCTTCCAAATCACGGTTCCATATTTTGACGGTTGGATGAAGTCATGCGCGCAATATGCGATCATCCCTTTGATCGTATATGGCATTCTTGGCTTCTACATCGTCCTGCTCAGAACGACCCTGGACGACATGGCCAACGCGATTACTGATTTGTCGACGGCGCTAACTGTCGTCGCGCCGTTCATGCTCATGTGCGTGGTCGGCTACTTCCTGATCTATCAAAGCCTTGCAATCGCTCAAGGCATTGCCGGTGGCGCGCGATTGTCCGCCGAGGGGCGCGACCGCGCCGCCGTCAAAGCTCCCTTCAAGGCAGGGCAGTGGGCCTACAACAAACTCATGGGTAAATCTGAGGGCGGCTCGAACTCGGTCGCTCCAAGTGGCCCTAACACTCCGCAGGCCTCAGTCGCTCCCGGCCCTTCGCAACAGCACCAAGAGCGTTTTGTTTCCGCTCTTAAAAGCACCCGTTCGTAAGTGAGAACTCCAATGTCCGACCTGGCTAGCAGTGGTGCCTCTCCGGCCCTCGTCAACCCAAGCTATTACGATGAAGGCGTTCGCTGGGAAGCCTCCGTCTATCAGCGGACGGTGAACTCCCTTCGCGTCTGGCGCGGCGTGGCCCTGATCCTCGGCCTCTGCCTCCTGGCCGCCCTGGGAAGCCTGATCCTTCTCCTGCCGCTCAAGACCTTCGAGGTTGTCACCCTGACGGTCGATAAGACGACCGGCTTTGTCGAAGTGGCCCGGCCTCTGGAACAGGGCGGAACGGTGTCGCAGCAAGAGGCGGTGACGCGCGGCAACATCGTGCGCTTCCTGCGGGCGCGGGAAACCTACGATCCCAAGGGCCTGCGCGACAATTACGAGATGGCCTTGCTCTACGCGACCGGGGCGGCAAGCCGGGATCTCCAGGCCGAGTTCGACAACTCCAATCTCAAAAACCCCATGCGCCGCTATGGAGCCGACGCAACGGTTTCGGTCATGGTCAAGTCCGTGATCTTCCTCAATGAGCGCACGGCGGCGGTGCGCTTCCAGACGACCCGGAAGAACGAGCGGGAGAGCGTGACGGAGCATTGGGTGGCGAATGTCCGCTTCCGCTACACCTCGGAGCCGATGCGCAACGACTACCGCTTTGACAACCCGCTCGGCTTCCAGGTGACCGAGTACCGCAAGGATCAGGAGACCGTCGAAGTCTCCGCGGAGGCCGGCAAGTGAAGAAACTCCTCATCTCTCTCGCCGCCCTGGTGGCGCTGACCTCGGGCGCCTCGGCTGAACTGGTCCCGGCCGCCGTCAAGGCCGATCAGCGCATTCGCACCGTGACCTATCACAAGGACAATGTGGTGTCGCTTGCCGGAACGCTCGGCGTCTCGACCATGATTGTCTTTGGCGAGGATGAACAGATTGCAACCGTCGCCATGGGCGATAGCGTCTCCTGGCAGGCCGTGCCTGACAAGAGCAAGGCGTTCCTGTTCATCAAGCCGCTGGAGCGGGACGCGGTGACGAACATGAACATTGTCACCAACAAGCGGATCTACAACTTCCTGCTCAAAGCCGGCTCGCCCAACAACAAGGATATGACCTTCAAGCTCCGGTTCGATTACCCGGATGAGATGGCGGATGCGCGCCTGCTCGATCAGGCCAAGCGCATGGCGGCGATGCCGAATTTCCAGCAGCTCAAGCAGAACGCGGCGAACGCCAACCTGGATTACGGCTTCAAGGGCTCCAGCCTGAACGCGCCGCAGAACATCTTTGATGACGGCGTGAAGACCTATTTCAAGTTCGCCGGCGACGTGCCGGGGATCTTCCTCGTCAATCCGGACGGCTCTGAGAGCCTCATCAACAACAGGCGGGAAGGGGAGGTGATCGTGGTCGATAAGGTGGCCGCGCAATGGACCCTGCGCGCCAACAACGAGGCGACCTGCGTGTTCAATCTCCGCGCGCAACCGGCTGAGAGTCCGAAGTCGATCATGACGCCGATCCAGCCCGACATTCAGATGGTGGGCGAACCGGCTCCGGCCGAGGCTCCCGTGATCAAGGCAAAGGGCTGATCCGCGATGTCACGCATTGACTTTGAAGCCGAGGAGGCCGGCTCCGGCCTGCCTGCGAAGCAAACCGGCAAGGCGAACGGCCTTGCCCTGTTCGCCCTCGTCGCCGCGACCCTTGGCGTTCTGGCCTGGATCTGGAGCTCCAGCCAGAATAGCGCCAATTCTGTGAAGGAGGATAACCCGGAGGCATTCAGTACAGCACAGGCAAAAAGGGTGAGCTTCGATTTTCATGAGCCCCCGCGGAAGACGGACAACCGGCTCGTGATCGAACCGCCCCCGGTCGTGGTCGCGCCTCCGCCGCCTCCGGCCGCCGTGATCCAGCCTGCGCCGGTCATGGACGACGGCGAGGCGCGGCGGTTGGCCGAAGAGGAGAAGCGGCGGCGGGAGGAAGAGGCTCGCCGGCAAGCGGCGCTTCGTTCCGGCATGCTGATCTTCGACAGCGGAAGCCAGAGCGAGGGCTCCCTGGCCGGTGGCTCGGAGCGGGGAGGGGCGTTGCGCGTGGACGGCCCTGAAACAGACTCGAACCGCGCCTTTATGGCTCGGGCCTCCTCGCAGGACGTTGAAACGGCTCGCGCCACCAAGAACCACCGCATTGATGCCCTGATCCCGCAAGGGACCATGATCCGCGGCGTGCTCGAGACCGCCATTCAATCGGACCTGCCCGGCATGGTGCGGGCGATCACCTCGGAGGATGTCTATTCCTTCGACGGGCGGCGGGTGCTGATCCCGAAGGGAACCATGCTGACCGGCGAATACCGCTCCGGCCTGGCGCGCGGCCAAACGCGGGTTCTGATCGCCTGGACCCGCATGTTGCGCGCCGACGGCGTGTCGGTGGCGCTCGGCTCCTACGGCACGGACGGCCTCGGGCGCTCCGGCCTCGCCGGCGACGTGGACAACCATTATCCGGAGCGGTTCGGCTCTGCGATCCTGTTGAGCGTCGTCGGTGGCGTCAGCTCGTTCCTTGCCGGTCTGAACAATGAGGGCCAGACGGCGGTTGCAGGTGGCGGCTCCTACATTCAGCAGCAGGCGCAAAGCCAGGCGCAACAGACCATCGCGCAAACGATGTCCGACCTGGCCAACCAGGCGCTCAAGGACTCGATCACCATTCCGCCGACCATCCACGTCGATCAAGGCACGCGGATCATGGTCTTCGTGCGGAGAGACCTTGATTTCTCCTCGCTCTATCAGGATCCGGTCAAAGAGGCCCTGCATGAACTGCGCCGTTCGCGAGCCGTCCATAAGTGAGGCGGTGAGCGTGTGGCACACGCTCCCGACCTTCCTCCGGCAGGCCTGCGAGCCGATCCGGCCCTGGCTCGAAGATCCCGACGTGATTGAGATTATGTGCAATCGGCCGGGGGAGGTCTGGATTGAATCCACCCGCCATGCCGATATGCAGCGGTTCGAGGTGCCGGCGCTGTCGGGTCTCCAGATCCAGCGCATTGCGCAACAGATTGCCGGTTATACCAACCAATCTGTGAATGAGGTCACGCCGCTGCTCTCGGCCGCCATGCCGCTCGGGGAACGCTTTCAGGGTGTCTTGAGCCCGGCCACGCCGCACGGCGGGGCGTTCTCGATCCGCAAGCAGGTGATCCGCGATTATTCGCTGGCGAACTACCTTGAGAGGGGGGCATTCGATCACGTCACAATCTCGGGACCGCGCGAGGTCGATCCGGACGACATCGACGCAACCGATGAGGCGTTCCTTGAGCGGCTGCGCGATCCGAGCCCGGAAGGGCGCATGCAGTCGCTCAAGTTTGCGGTCGAGAACAAATATACGGTTCTCGTCTCGGGCGGAACGTCGTCGGGCAAGACCACCTTCCTCAATGGGCTTCTCAAAGAGGTGCCCCCGTCAGAGCGCATTGTCACGCTTGAGGACACGCAGGAACTCAAGCCGCCGCAACCGAACTGGCTCTCGCTCCTGGCCTCCAAGGGCGATCAGGGGCTTGCCAAGGTGACGGTTCTCGATCTGCTGGAAGCCGCCTTGCGCTTCCGGCCGGACCGGCTCCTGCTGGGCGAGATCCGCGGCGCGGATGCGTTCACCTTCCTGCAGGCGGTCAACACCGGCCATCCCGGCTCCCTGAGTACGGTTCATGCCAACTCGCCACAGCATGCGGTGATCCGCGTGGCGCTGGCCTGCCTGCAAGCGGGGCTCGGCCTGACGAAAGCGGAACTGACCGACATCATCCGGGCGACGGTGCCGGTCTTCGTCCAGTTGCAACGCAAGCCGACGCGCGGCGTGTCGGAAATCTATTTCAACAAGTACCAGAGGGCAGGGCAGTGAACAGGAAACTCGGCCGGTTTGTGAAACTCGGCGCTCTCGTCGTCGGTGCGGCGCTGATCGTAGGCGTGGCGTTCTTCGTGTGGACGTTCAACTATGCCGCCGCCACTTACCTGCTAAGCCGTCAAACGGCCATGTGGAAGGCCGTCGTCCTCGATGGCACCTGGCGCGCGGCGTTCGACCAGGTGGTTGCCTATTGGGGCCATCCCACGGTCATGAAGCTGGTCACGGTCTCGACGGTCGCGCTCCTGTGTGAAATCGCCCTCGTGGCGGCGATCGGCGCGTTGCTCCACTTCCAGCCCTGGAAGGTGAAGCCGCCCAAGGGCACGGCGCGCATTGCGACCGAGGCCGATTTGAAGAAAGCGGGACTTCTCGACGGCAAGCCCGGCTTCTCCGTCCTGCTCGGCTCCTACAAGGGCAAGAAGATCCGCTACAGCGGCGACAGCCATATCTACGTCAACGGTCCGACCCGTTCGGGCAAGGGCGTCGGCTTCGTCCTGACCAATGGCCTCGAATGGCGCGGCTCCCTGATTGCCCTCGACGTCAAAAAAGAGATGTGGCAGGAGGTTGGGCCGGCGCGCCTCGCGATGGGGCAGGAGGTCTTTCTGTTCAGCCCTGGCTCTGCGGAATCCCATTGCTGGAACCCGCTCGATACCGTCTCGGACTGGCCGCGCCGGTCCACTGAGATTGAGAATATCGCCAATACCCTGATCCACGTCCCGGAGAGAGGCGACGCCTTTTGGGCGGCGACGGCCCGAAGCATCTTCGCCGGGCTCTTAGGGTATGTTCTCGACAGCAAGCGCATGGAAGGGCGGCGGACGATCCGCTCCGTGGTCCGGCTGTTCAGCACCGGCCAGGATCTCGCCGCTCTCATGAGGCAGATCTTGCAGGAGGAACCGGACCTGCACCCCTATGTGGCGGACAAGTTTCGGCAGCACATCGTTCGCGATCCTGAACAACGGCCTTCCTTCGAGGCCCATATCATGACCGCGCTCAATGCCTGGAACGGCGAACTCATGGCGGCCGCCACAAGCCGGAGCGACTTCGACATTGCGCAACTGCGCCGGAAACCCTTCACGGTGTTCATCGGCACGCCTGCCGGCGATCTCGGGACGGCGGAAGCCCTCATTCGCCTGTTCATCCAACAGGTTCACGATGTCCTCATGCGTGAGCTGCCGGGGAAGGATGAACCTCACAAGCTGCTCATGATGCTTGATGAGTTCTACCAGTTCGGACGCCTGCCGGAGATCGTCGACAAGACGCCGCTCGTGGCTGGCTATGGCTTCAAGATTGCCATTATCGCCCAAAACATCCCGCAATTGGATGCGCGCTATGGCAAGCCCATCCGTGACATGCTCCTCGGCAACATGGATGTGAAACTCAACATTGCGGTGGGTGACAAGGCGACGGCGGATTACGTCTCGGAAGAGTTCGGCCGCCATTACGTTCTGCGGGAAGGATGGAGTTCTTCGCCGGGGAACGGGGGCATGGGGCTTCGCTCGAACTCTCGATCTGGCCGGTTTGAGGCGGAACCTCTGATTAGCTCGGACGCGGTTCGGCGCTTCGACAACCGCAAGTCCCTGCTCCTCGTGCGCGGTCATAACGGCGCGGTCCTCGACAAGCTGCATTTCTTCTTGGACCGGGACTATATCGAGGCCCGTAAGAGAGTGGCGAGCTACGGCGAGGCCCTGAATGTGCCGGTTCTCGAACCGCTCAAAGAGGGACCGCTGTTTGAACAGGCTCCCGAGACTGTAGCGCCCGCGCTGGAGCCGGAGTCTGTGAAACCGGCCCTTGCTGCACCGGAGCCTGCGGCCGCCATCGCGGCTCCTGCGGCGGCTCCCATATCGGAACCATTCGCCGTCCAAGTGCTAGAGCCTGCGGTGGGCGCTGCTGAGGCAGTGGCTGACGAAGAGGACGGCGAGGAAGGTGGCTTTATCATCCACATCAGAGGTGAAGATGAGCCACTTCCAGAGGGTGCCGTCGATTGGGATGAATACGAGAGGCTTCGGAATGCACCTCAACCTCTTGGCGAAACTCCGGAACTTGCTACCACACCTGGGGCCTCTGCTGTCGTGGCGGCCGCGAGTGCCGGCGACGATGAAGAGGAGAATTTCAGCCTCGATCTACCGGCCTTTGGAGGTCTCAAGACCCTGCTGAATGAGGCGGAAACGGTAGCGCAAACCCATCCGGTCGTCGCGCGACTTCGGAAGGTGGTTGAAGAGGAGGCGAGCGCCGGATTGGTCGATCCGGGGACCGACATCACCGCCTTCATCCGGGCGTGAAATGTGGCGTAAATTAGATTCCGATAAGATTAGTTATGGAACCAGTGGTTGCATAAAGCCCTACAGAACAACAATAAGTTGCCAACCTATGAAAGTCGCCGTCAATGATTCCAGGCAGCTCAATCGACTTCACAAACAGCTGACGGCGCCTCACCATCCTTGACATACAATGCAGATGCATTACATCCAGCAATGCAAATGCATTGCCACCTGTTTGGGGGCTGGAATGGGCGAACCTGCCATCTTCGAAATCGAGGCGACCATTACCGAGCGCGGCCAGACGACGGTCCCAGCAGCGGTCCGGAAGATGCTGGCCGTCCGCAAGCGTGGCCGCGTCGTCTTCCGCGGGATGCCCGACGGCACGGTCGTGATCGCCAGCAAGGAAGAGGAAGAGGTCCATACGGATCCGGTGATCTCCGAGTTCCTCGGGTTTCTCGAACGGGACATGGCGGAACGGAAGACGGCCGCCATCCGTCCGGTGTCACAGGGCTTTCTGGACGACCTGCGCGACCTCTCTGACGTGGAAATCGACCTCGACAGCCCCCTGACGGATGGTGACGAGTGAGTGAGCCGACGATCGTCGTCAACGGGTGGAAAATCTATGCCCACCCGGTCTTCCTCGACCAGCTTGAGGCTTACCAGACCGATTTCCACGCCGTCAGGGCGAAGCACCCAAAGGACTACAAGACCAAGAAGGCGACCAAGCTCTACACCGCCCTGCTCAAGACAGCGTTCGAGGTCATCCCCGCCGATCCGACGAACCCGGACTTCCGGCAAGGATCGACCCTCGGGGATGACAACAAGAATTGGTTCCGGGCGAAATTCCTCCAGCAGTTCCGGCTGTTCTTCCGCTATGCCGAGGACAAGAAGACGATCGTCTTCGGCTGGGTCAACGACGAGGACACGAAGCGGGCCTACGGCTCGAAGGCGGATGCCTACGAGACGTTCAAGAGGATGCTCAAGGCCGGGGATCGTCCCGGCAGTTGGGACGAGCTCTTGAAGGCTTCCGCCGATGACCAAGCCGTAGGGCGACTGAGAGCCGGGTCGGGGAGGGAGTAGCCCCTCCCCTCCACAGAGACAACGCCAGCCCCTTCCGTTCTGCTTTCCTGCTCCCCAAAAGAAAACCCGCCACTTGGCAGGTGTCTCGTCCCTTGAGCCGGATCACGCGGCCAGTGCGGCTTCCTCAGCCTCGCGGCTGTCGATCTCGGCTTGGATCCAAGGGCTGAAGTGGAGCGAGGTGGACGAGGCGGGCGGCTGCTTCCGGCTTGAAGACACGAAGGAAGGCACATCCGTCCGGCCCATCGGCCGCCCTGTCTTTGATCTGGTGGCGAGGATTGAGAGCCGGAAGGGTTGTCCTTATGTCCTACGGCCTGCCCGGCGGTTGGGAGCGGATCGCGGAGCGGGCCAAGTTCACGGACGTGACGCCTCACACACTCCGGCATTCCTTCGCCAGCGTAGCTGGCGATCTCGGCTTCACGGAATCCACCATAGCCGCGATGCTGGGCCATGCGGCTGGGTCAGTGACAAGCCGCTATGTCCATCATCTCGATAGGGCATCGGACGAGAAGTCAGATCCGGTGAGTTCTGCATTCCAGCAATCTCGGAGCCAAACTCGAAGCCGCTGGCGGTGCGTCCACCTAACGGTCCGACGCGCTAGCGTCCTGATCGCGGCGGCCGATAAGGTGGCGCGGGCGATCTATGCCCAGATGACGGGAGAGGAAGGGAAGATCGTGCAGCTCTCAAGCCGTGCGGCGCGGTGATTGATGTTTTTGCGGTGTAACAGGTGTAACGCGTGTAACAGCACTGATTTTAAAGGCAAATTCCTGTTATACCGCAATTTTCGGCAGGTGTAACAGGTGTAACAAACCTCATTTTGGCACTCAAGTGCCCATAGAGCGCACAGTAATCTGTTCTGTTGAGCTATCCTCGATAACAGTAGTCGATTGAGATGAGATAACAGTTAGCCGCCGCCGGGATTGACGTTCAATAATAATTCCTCTGGGCGTCCTCTCCATGACAGTGCTGTTCACGGCTATGTTGTGTAGACGGTCTCCAAAGAGACGGCTCATGGGCTCATAGTCGGGAAACTCTTCCGGCGAAGCCTTATGTGCATAGACCCGCCCTACGAGGGTTGCGATCCAATCAGCCGCCTGCATGCTCTGGTTGAGGTAGCTTTCAACTTCAAATGGCGGGCTGATGAGACGCCTTGCCGGCGCTTCGCCAAACATGGTCTTGGCTGCCGTTTCAAGCAATTCCTTGCGCGCAGAGTGCTCATCAATCACAAGAGCGAAGTTCTCCCCAATCTGCTCACAGTAATTATCGATCTTCCTGATCGCGTGAGACAGAATGGTTTTGTATAGACCCATAGAGTTGAGGTCTGTTCTGTTTTTGATCTTCTCTCGGCCATAATAAAAAACAGCCCCATCATCCCGATGGAGCCTATTCATCATTCGGTAAATTGTTCGTCTGATATTCGGATACTGCTCTACAGGTCGAGGGCGGAGAAAGGATGTGCCTTTCTTCTCCCACTGAGAAGCCATCTTACCTGATCGGATAATTTCCTCTGAGAAGAGGAGCTCTTTTTGTTGGAGGAAGAACGAAGCGAACGGCCGGATCGCAGGTTCGGGCAGCAGAATCCCAGCAAGCCCGAAAACAGGACTTTCATTATAGACCGGCGCAGATCGGCCAAAGTAGGGGCCGATATGGCCAAACTCATCAATGTAAGCGAAGATCATAAACTCAGAAGCCCGCGTCGTTAGACGCGGGCCCTGGAATGAGCGCGGGGCCATATCCGCCCCGCATCTCCGAGTACATAACTATCGAACCCCAGCCCGCGTTTCAACTGTTTTTATGGCTGAATCCCCCACCCGTTGCAACATGACGGTGTCAGGCATTAGGGCCGCATCCTGAATATGGGGTGATTTCCCTTGCTTTTCAACGGAAAGCCAGCCGTTCCAACGTTGCGAAAAAGGTAATCACAAGGTCTTGAGGTACCTCAAAATGCTGTTCCTTCAGCTGCACCACCAGGCCAGTACCTAATTCCGGATTGAATCGTGCCTGGCCTCGATCTCTGCCACGACAATCTGCAAACGAGCCTTCTCGTGCTTCTCATGCAGTTCAAGATAGCGGTCCCGCTCTTCGGAGCTCTTGCTCTCTAGGTTCTCGGGCCGCGTGAAGGCATAGAACTCGGCGCTTTCCTCCGCCGTCAGTCCGATGAAGACCTCTCGGCCTTCGCTATCGGTCGAGAGCATCCGCATGTCGTCCAGGTAGGCCCGCTCGGCTGGACTGAAATCCATCTTATACAGCTCCAAGGAAACCGGAGATATTGTAATCAGGTTCATCCTCGCCCTCGGCAATGACAGCATCCAGAGCCTCGATGGCAGTGTGAACCTGGACCAGCTTCTGTATCCGGTCATCGTGGTGAGGGCCGCCAACCCAATAGGCTTCTTGGCGCCGGCGTTCGACCAGCTCAGCCCGCAGCTTCTTCAGATCCTCGACTGTCTTCCCGGCCATTTCTCACTCCTTAGGTTTTGTCTTTTTCGCACTCTTGTGGGATGTCAGTTTTCGTGACGACTTGGCCAAGGGCTTTAAGGTCTCTGCGGCTTGCTTTGCCTCTGTTTCCTGTTGATCAGCCTTTTGGTGACGTGGCCGCCGAAGTAGGATGGCCCTGAAGGGAGCCGCCGCTCTATCAAGATCCTCGATGATTCAGTCAGACACGCGATGATGCTGCACGCCCGTGAAGCCTATAGAGCGCTCGGCGGCACCGATGCGGAATGGATTGGACGTTCAATCCCCATGGGGCCACGCGAGCTCACTCACCAGTCTTAGTCGATCGGGAAGCTGCGGGTTTTATCTCGCTCTAATCGGGCTTGCACTTCAGCAAGACGGCGGTCGGCAACTGTGCCGATAGCCTCTCTGATTTGCGGTTTCAGCCCTTCCATCTCTTTGCGAAGACGATCAAGGTTTTCGGATACCCTCGCGATGAAAGAATCCACGTTCTTATCGAGGCTATCGTCGTCATAGAAAGTCGCGATTAAGCCGCCCGTACCGGTACTTGCAGGTATTTCTATGACGTTGCTGTGTGAAGGCGCAATGTGCAGGCTCTTTGGATAGCCTTCCATTGGGATTGTTACGTCGATTACAGACACCTGTACATCACGAACATCACCGTAATCTCTGACCTGACGCGTCTCTATGCGTCTCTTTCCTCGCCGTCCTTCCGGCTTAAGCGTGGCAACCACGAAGCGAAAGCCATTTGCCACCTCATCTAGCTTAGCTGATAGGTCGGCACTTAGAAGGTCCTTCTCAGAGATGGCTTCAGCCCTGGCAACTGCCTCTCTGATTTTCTCGTCTCGAAAATTATGGAAGCTTTCTTGAAACAATCTTTCTCTCATTCTTCACCTTTGTGCGAATCGGATCGCCGCGAAGATTGTTTCGGATCGGCAGTTCAACCGTAAGAACGGATTCGTCTAATCCACAGATGTAGAGCCGGCCTCTCCGCCGGTGTGGTGACCATATGGTGACACCGGCATCGCTGCCTAATCACCTATTACCGCTAAGTTTTTAAGAAGATTGGCGCACCCGACGCGATTCGAACGTGTGGCCTTTGCCTTCGGAGGGGTAGCGCTCTAGCCAACTGAACCAACGCGCTATGGTCGGTGCCTGGGTTTATTGGTCTCATGGCGTCGCTCCTTGGGATGGTTGCCCGCCTGCTGTCGATCGAATTTGGCAGTCTCGGGCTCAGCGGTCTTCGCCTCCGGCTTTGCCGGTTGCTCCTGCTGCACCTGGCGCACAACCTCCGTCTGCCACACGCCGCGCTCAACGGCCTTCTCCTCACGGTGGGTGACTTCGCCAGTTTTCTCGTCCTTCACGGGAACCGGTTTCGTCACATGCTCGATGCCAAGATACTGCGCCTTCACGGTATCGCCAGGTTGTGCGTCGGCCGCCTTGAGATCCTTGGCAACCTGAACGCTCCAGATCCGGTGAACGCGGCCATCCTCGGTCCGAAGATCGACATATGGTGAAACGTCGTTCTTCGGATCGTCTTTATAACGGCCCTCCCCGATCGATACCAGAACGCCCACCATAGCCGGCCGCTCGGCGCTGTCCTTCTCCGGCTTGGCGGTCGGGGCGGCCTCGGTCTTTGCCGTCGAGGCTTCCGGTCTGCTGGCGGTTTCCGCCTTGGCCTCCGGTGCTGCGCTCGAGGTCGGTTTTTGCGCGGGGGCGTCTTTCGCCTTCTCCGTCTGCAGTGCGGCCTCGCGGACCTCCGCGGTTTCCTTCGCAGCCTCCAGCTTGCCAAGACGCTGCCGCTCGGCAGCGATCCGCTCTTGCAGTTCGGGGTTCGTGATCTTGAAGCCGTGTTCGGCGGCAAGGCTTACAACCATGCTCTTGTACTCGTCATTGCCCTTGATCGTTAGACCCTCCCACTTTTCAGAGGACAGCTGCAGAGCGGCGCGAACCGTCTCCCGGTCCTTCCAGTCGTGGATTTTCACCTGCTTACCGTTGTCCACGAAAGCCAGCTTCTCGCCCGTCGGCGTCTCGCGGAAATAGTGGACCTCTGTTCCCTTGGCCTTCGAGCGGAAGCCCTCAACGCTATTCGGCCTGGGCTCAACATAACGGTCGCCCTCAATGTCCGGACGGCGGCTCTCGGCCTGCTTGCGCTTCTCGGCAAGTGCCGTCTCAAGATCCTGAATGGCCTCCTTCGCCGTCTCTGCGAGGGCTGGGCGCGCCTCCGCGGGAGCAGCCTGAATCAAGGCGGCGATATTAGTCTTCATGGAGTCAACCGTGCTCTCCATCCGCTCAAGTGTCGGCATGGTGGGCTTTCCTTTCTGCTCAGACTGGATCTCGGATTGCCGCTCGGCGCGCTCGATGGCCGTGCGGGTGCGTTCTTGAAGCTCCACCACCCTGCGCTCCGGCACGGGGGTCAACGGCTGCTGTCGTGCGGCCAGATCGCGGCTGACCGTGACATAAGCCTCGGGATTGGTGCGGGACGGCGTGACTTCGGACAGGCGCGACCGGGGCACGTCCACGTAAGAGACGCTGCCCTTGAACGATGCCGCCAATGTCTCGGCGGTGGCGCGATCTCGCGCAAACAGCGGCGCGCTCGATGGTGGAGCTCCCGGCTTCTCGGCGCGGTAAAGCCGGATGCTATCGGGGGCTAGGGTCGGCTCGGGGCTCGAGGCCTGGGCAATCGCCACAGCTTGCCAACCGCGCGCAACCTCATTGGCGCGCTTGCGGCCCTCCTCGCGGGTGGGAATGTGAATGGCGCGGGTCTTTGCTGCCTCGACGCGACGGCGGGCGCTCTCGGGGGCGGTGCCGCGCTCGAGGCGGCGAATGTCCTTGAGCTTGTAGCCCGGAACATGGGCCTGCTCGAACCGGCTCACGGCTTCCATGGGGATGTTCCGCTGACGGGCTTCCTCGGCCAGCGTCTCGCGCCAACGCTGCAGATCCTGAATGCGGGGATCCATTTTCTTGCCGTGGCTGTCCCGCATTCTCACAGCAGTATGAACGTGAATGTGCTGCCGGTTGGTGTGGAGGGCGAACACGTATTCCCGGCCCCCAAACTCCCGGTCCAGGGTGGCACGAACGGCATCCACGAAAGCCGCTGTGTCGGTGCCGGGTTTGGCCGAAAAGATGATATGCGCGATTTCACGCTGATCAGTCGAGCGCAGGTCGCGCTTCCATGACTTCGCCTCGGACCATGCGGCCTCCGCGCTTGCCAGAACCTTGCCCTTGCTGGTGATGACGGAATGCGCGCCGTTCCTGGAGAGGCGCAAGAGATGCCGGCTTGCACCCTCGACCCCATGCAGGAAGCCCTGAGCCTCGAAGGTGGCTCCGTCGAAGGAATCCGATAGGCGGCGCTCGAGGGCGCCAAGGGATTTGCGGTTGTCGTAAACCCGAACCACCCTGCCCTGCTCGTCTCTTTGCGAGCTCGCGGCCGACATCACCACATGCAGCCGCGACTGGCTGCCCTGCTCCTCGATGCGGAAGGCATAGCGATGACCAGCCAGCGCCTCGGCCAAAGCGGCTTGGGCTTCGCTTTGTGAAACCCCGCCGTTGATCGTGAGAGTGAAGCTCAGAACGTCCTTGGACGGCTCGCGCGCTGGAGTGTCTTCCTGCCAGCGGGCGACAAGCGCCTGAATCGCCTCCTTGCCTTGAACGTGCGAACCGTCCTGACGCTCAAGCGCCAGCTCGCCATTGTGGCTCTGATAGGTCAGAAGCGCCGACACGCGGGCGCGACCACTGGCATAACTCGCGAGTTTCACGACGGCGGCTTGCGATCCCATCGCAAGCGCCGCGCGCTTCACCGCGACCGAACGGACCTCGACCGCATAAGCCTCCTGCGCGGCTCCAACCGACTGCACGGCGAAGGCCGGACCCGCGGCGAGGATCCCCGCCCCTGCTCCCATGACCTTACGGCGGCGGCGCTCCTCCTCCTCGGGAGTAACGACAATCCGCGAACCGGACGCAGGAAGATAGCTGGCTGGCCGGGGCGCTGCCGGTGCGGCCGGCACTCCCCGGCTCGAGGCCGAATCCTTCGGCTTGTTCGAGGACTTGGCCGGGGTCTCCTCATAGAGACCGGCCGCAATGGCATTCGCGTCCCGATTAGCCTGCAATCGAGCCCGCGCCCGAAAGGACAGGCCCGCAAAATCGAGACCATCAAAGACGGCAGCATTGATCATGCCTGCTCATCCTGGAGGGCTTCGAGCGCCCATTTCCGCGACCGCGCGACCATCGACACATAGAGCTGATCGTAAGCCTGAATGGCGCCGGCGATGTCCTCCAACACCGTGCGCAACGTCGCGTCGGGCGGAACAAGACCCTGGTTCATGGCGCGCGCGACCTGATTGAGGTTCACACCCACAGCGCGGGTTTGAGCGGAAAGCTCTTCAATCGCCGCTTTTGCCTTGCCGTCAAACGTCGGGCCAAGTCCTCCTGCGGCACGCACCAGACGGCGCAATCCCTCGCTTTCGCTGACATTGGATGCCTTGCACTCGGCGGCAAAACGCGCTCGCTCGCTCGGCTGGAGCCGAACCTTAATCACGTCGCTGCGCGTCTCCTTCGCCGTCAAAATCTCGGTCCTTTGTGAACGCGGGAGGCTCCGGTTGCCGTCTCGTGGCAACTGCCGGAGCCTCTAAACCCGCCTGGTCAGGGCACACGGAAGATCGTGTACCACGATGTTCCCTATCCTGCCATTCAAGAAACAAACTTATGAATTTTTTGCCCCCTGAACCTTCGCAACATTTTGGGGGTTCAAAAGTCCCGGAATGTTCGAAAGCCGCTCCGGGTTTGGAAACGCCGAAAGTGCAGGAACGCGGCAGATCTTCTGAGCCTCACGAAGCCTTCTAACCTTCCAAACCTTCGCGACGTGGATAAGTGCGAGAACATATGCAATATTTAATGTGTTATGACATTTTTTATGCCACAACGTATATTGCAAATTCGAAAGGTTTCGGAAGGCGAAAACTTCTTGGGGTTTCGAGCACCCAAAAGCTTTTGCGGCTGCGGAATGGCGCAAAGCTTCAAAACCTTCGGAATGCAGAAAAGCTTTGAAACGTCGGCGGGTGGTCGAAGGATTTTTGGCTGCCGGAGGAAGAGGGTGTGAGAGATGGCACAGGTGCCGATTGTTGCGTTTGCGACCTCAAAGGGCGGGAGTGGCAAGACCACGAGCTGCATTCTCGTGGCGGGAGAAATCGCCGCCCGCGGCGAGCGCGTGTTGATCCTCGACACGGACCCTCAGCAGTCCGCCGTCAAATGGTTTAAACGTTGCCAAGCGGCCAATCGCCTGCCGGAGCGGATCGAGGTTGTCTCGTGCTTAGGCGAAGCGGCGCTGGCGGATCGCCTCAAGGCGCTGCCAGACGACGGCCTGGTGTTCATTGACGTTCAGGGGATCCTCTCCCCGGTCATGGCGATTGTCGCGGCGCGCGCCAACGTGGTGGCTGTGCCAAGCCGAGCCAGTCAGCTTGATCTGGAAGAAGCGCTTCCCTTTGTGCAATACACCGCTCACTTCCGGAGCAGCGGGGTGCGGGTGTTCCTCAACGAGGTGGAGGGCATTGCCCGGACCACGCAGGTCTTCAAGGACGCGGTTGCCTATCTTCAAGATAACAAGATCCCGTACTTCCGCACCATGTTGCAGCAACGGCCCATGTTCCGGGCTATCACCAACGACAAGGGAATGCTCGCAACCTTGGATGCAGACCCGGAGAGTGTGCGCAAGGCTCGCGCGAACGTCGCCGCTCTGACGGCTGAAATCTTGGACCTTCTGAGCCCGCCTCCTCAACAGCCAGTCGCGGCAGTCGCCGGCGAGGGCGTAGCCGAGCCGGAGACGCGCGAAGCCGCTCTCGCCGCTGAGGCGGTGTGAGCCGGGATCATATCATGTCCAAGTTTACGCTGCCTGATCCGGCACTCGGTGGAGGCAAGGAGCTTTCCCTTGATGAAATTCTGGCGAAAGGCCGCGAAGCGGCCGCCGCCACAGGGCAGATCATCACAGGCGATAAGCCCGCTGCCCCGCAACCGCCAAAGCCGGAACCCGAGTCTGTGACAGCGCCCTCTGCCCCGGCCTCGCCTGAGCCTGTTCGATCTTCAAAGCCAGCTGGTGAAGAAACCTCTGCGTCCGGTCCAAAGAAGATGGGGCGGCCGCCGCGTCCAAAGCCGGACCAAAAGCGGGAGAAGTGGGGCATCCAGATGCGGACGGATTTCGTCCTCGGGGTGCGCCGGATCGCCCTCGATCGACGCGTATCGCCCTTCGATGTGCTGGAGGAGGCCGTAGGTGCCTACCTCCAAAACAGATCCACCAAACGGGAATCCTGATCTCTCAAGAGGGCCTTACGTCCAGAACGACAATCAAGACGAAAGCCGGTGCGGCTGGAACGCGAACCAAGAGGGAAGTAGGATCGAAACCTGCGCCGGAGCGTGTTCGGTGGGATACGATGGTTCGGCCTGAGTTCCTGCTCGAGATGCGGATGCTCGCTCTGCATCGCCATGTCTCTCCATCTGATGTCCTCGACGATGCCCTCGCCACCTATCTTCGCGCCAATGCCGCCAAGCGATAGCGGCGGCGGGGCGCTCGAACCTTAAACAGTATGGAGTTTGTGATGTCTCGAACCTCGGCGCGTGGGGCCAAGCCCACGGCCAAAGCCAAGCGTCCTGGCCGTCCGCCGCTCGATGATGTGAAGCGCGAACGGTGGGGCGCGATGATCCGCCCCGATTTGCTCCTGGGGCTGCGCAAGCTCGCGCTGGATCGGGGCGTTTCCCCTTATGTCCTCCTCGATGATGCGGTTGAGGCCCTTCTGAAAAAAGCGGCCACGGCACGATAGGGGCTGCGATCTGTGAATGTGATTTTCCTCACCCGCCGCGATCCGGCGCGCAACATAGCCCGGTTCTATGTGATGTGCCTGGAGCCCGACCTGTTCGGGGCAATCGTGCTGGTGCAGGAATGGGGAAGGATTGGCGGCCTTACGCGACTGCGAAAGCCGCCGCAAAGCCTGCGCCGTACAACGGCGCGGCAAGATCCGGCGTGGCTATCAGGACGCCGGATCGTCGTCATGATGAGTTCGATTTTTCCTAGGTATCCAGCAATGTCCGTACCGCTTTGGCAACACGCACCAGGGAGAACGACCCATCCAACACCACATCGTCTAGGCCGTCCGTATCATCGATCCATTCCGGCGCGTCCTGAACCTGCTGCTTGAGGGCTTCAAGGATGGTTTGTGCAATATCCTCAGTCGAAGGTGTCACGATCTCGCTTCCTTTCATGGACAGGCGGATTTCTAGAATAAACTCGGCGTCAGGCCAGTTCGGTTTGCGCGAAGTCGTCGCCCTTGTAGAGCAAGGGAATGCGATAGGCTTTCGCACAGGCATAGGCAAAGCAGTCGCCAAAATTGAGGTCTGCCGGGTGGCGGTTGCGACCATAGAGGCGGGAGGCGGTCAACGCCTCGCGTCCGATACTGGCCGAAATCTGGATGATCTGCGCGTTCACCTCCTTCACGAAGCCATCCACCAGAGCCTCCGCGTCCTCGAACGGAATCTTCGCCTCTTTCACAAGGCCAAGAACCGACTCCCAAATCGACAGGGGCGAGACATAGACTTTGCTCGCCTCGGACAGCCGGGCGGCAAAAGTGCGCCATCCCTCTTCCTGCTTCAAGATCGCAACAACGACCGACGCATCCACGAACATTTAGAGGTTGCCTCCAAGCTCGTCATAAAACGCCTTGTCCGCCGTCTCGCCGGTCTTGGGATAGGTGGCGTAGCGATCCGCTAGGGCTTGAAGGCGGTCGGCCAAGGGAACCGCCTGCCGCGTGCGCTGGTATTCGTTTTCGACCGCTTCGCGGATCGCATTCGTCAGGGTGGTATTCTTCAATTTGGCAAGACGCCGCACGGCGGCATCCGTCGCCTGATCTGTCACAGAGAAAGCCATCTCTCTATATCTCCTCATCTATACGTATATTAGATTTTATATATACGCATTGTCAAGATTCCAGGCGGCCGTTTCAGCCTGTATCTTAACTGCTGGAAGCGTTGCGGGGCCTGGTGTGAAACCGGATCAAGGCTCGAAGACTTGGATCAGAGCGCGGCTTGCGCTATATTGAGGTCCGGAGTGGGAAGGGGGTTTTATCCCCCTCCCCGTTTCCTAGGCTATGAAGAATCGGACCCGGATAGACAGCGCCCAAGCCGTCCGGGTCCTTTTCATGTCTAGGGCAAAGCTAATGGGTAGAAACCACATGCTTTGGCCTCCGGTTTGAGGGCGAGGCGCTTGCCTCAACCGGGGAGCCTATCTCCCCGGATTGCGCCGCTTGGCTCGGCGCTGCTGCTTCCGCCCTCAAAACCTGCTGTGCCTACCTAATCCCTCTCCCCTTTCGGTTGTGTAAACCGCTGGCCTCACCTTAGACCGTGATGGAGCCTGCTTTTGCGGCGACGGCGTAGAGTTCCGACAGGGGGCGCTTGGGCCGAAACCGGAAATTGAGATCTTTGTAGACCGGGCGGAGCGGCTTGCTGGTGATCTCGGAGTGGCGAAAATAGCCCATGACCGGGAAGCCCCCGGTGTCGATCAAGCCCATGGCGGTGTCGCCGTCGTCGGGGTGGATCTCGGCCACAAGCCAAACGCTGTCCGCGTGAGGCGTGAACAGTTTCACAACCGGAACGGGGTCGGTGTGTTCGCGGTTGGCAAGCGCACCGTTCTTGAGCAACTGGCTCCACTCGTCTGCATCAAAAAGACCGGCGATCAGAGGGCGGTGATGGTGTCCATGGTGTCTCTCGTCTTCATTGTCGGGCGCAGCGCCAGCGCCTGCGCCCCTGCCACCTGGCGAACGCGGGGGAGAGGGGGCACCCCGAAGGCCAGGGACACCCACCCTGAAGGCGCGTAGGCGCCTGGAGGGCCGCCGCAGAGCGGTCATGCAGGGTTGGCAGGCTTTCAGCCTTACAAACCGAATGATGGGGAAACCGGCGCGACGGGTTGCGATGGGAGAGAGCCGCGCGCCTCTCTCCCCCGGCGATCTGCGATCAATCAAAAGACAATCGCCGCCGAACGCAGCGGCGGCTTTGTGAAAGCCGAGGGCTTCGGCCCTCGTCCGGCTTGGCGGGATCACGTTTAGCGGCCTAAGGTCGATCTCCTTACGGGGAGACACGAGAATGCACCTTCCAGGGGTCTTTGAACTCGACATCCGACCCGGCGACACGATCCGGCCTGCTACCGTCCGGATCGCGCTTCAACGCTACAGCATGGATGACAACAAGCGGGTTCTGATCACGCCGGAATGCGGCTCGTTCGATGAGCTGGAGGGCCAGATTAACGCGCTGCAAGACGAACTGGACGAACTGCAGCAAAGGGCGCGGCGGGCGTTTCAGGTGACCGTTTGACGATCCTATTGGGGCACAGGTCGGGAGGCGGGAGAGAACGCCTCCCGACACTGGCTCGCGCGACTCGGCTGTCTTTCTTACAAGCCGCGTATAGGAATGGCGCTCGGGGTCTTACCCGATCTTTGTGAAAGTGTGAACGGGCCTCCGTTTCACAACAGAGCGAGTTGCACGTTGCGGGGCGGCGCGGTCGAGGCCTCAGTGCGACCCTCGCGCCGGAGCCTCTCGGCCTCGCGTTTTAGAGCCTCGTCGCTCAAGTGCTGCCGCCGGTCCGTTGCTTCCTGCGCTCGAGCGCGGTTGATGTACCGTCCAAGGTTCTGCGCGAGATCCCGGTTGGTGGCGGCTTCTCGGATCAAGGCGGCCGCTATGGCGTCGCCGTCGTAATTCTCAAAGCATGAATCAAAGGCGCGGCAAGGCCGCGCGCCGCTGGCGATCAGGTCCGCTGCGTAGCGGACCCTCCCGGCGAAGGATTGGGGCTTGAAGCTCATGAGGCACCCTCCCCTCACGCCGCTCGCGGCGTGAGGTCGGCCAGGGCCAGGCCGCGCAGGTGGTCCGCAGCCTTCTGTGCGGCGCTGGCGGCGGTGAAGAATGCGCGCTCGTCCTTTTTGAGAATGGCAATCCAGTTCTGAATATATCCGGCGTGGCGGATATCGCCGTCAAAGCCAAATTCAGCACACAGGAAGGCGCTCGTCAGTTCCGCGACAAGCTCCTCAGCGGCATAGGCTTCGGAGCCAAAACGGTTCCGCAGGTCGCGCGCAAGGCGCTTCTCGCTTCCGGTCCAGTGGCCGAGTTCATGGAAGAGGGTTGCATAATAATGATCGGCGCTCTTGAACGTGACGAAATCGGGCATCATCACGAAGTCGGCGCTCGGGCGGTAATAGGCGCTCCCTTCGCCGTGGCGAACGTTGGCAAGGGTCACCTTCACAAAGTCCTCGGCAACGTCGATCCGCTGCTCGGGGTTCTGCGCCGGGGTTTGGCTGGCGGTGATGGTCTCGGGCAAGTTCTCGATCTGGTCGAGATTGAAGACGGTAAACTCGCGCAGGAAGGGAATGCGGCGGGTCTCAGATTCTCCGCTGTCGGTGGCCTCCTCCTTCTCGAAGGCGTTCACGTAAACGATCTTGTGGCCCTTCTCGCCCTTGCGCACGTTGCCGCCGAGTTCCTGCGCCTGCTTGTAGGTCATGAAACGGGGGCTTGTGAAATTGCCTGCGGCTTGCGCGATCCACAACAGGACGACATTGCAGCCGGAATAGGCGCGGCCCGTCGCGGCGTTGTGCGGCATCTGGGATCCTGTATATCCGCTCCACGGCTTCACCCAGGGCAGCGCGCCCTTTTCCATCTCGCCAAGAATGCGGTCGGTGACATCACGATAAAGGTTGCGGGTCATGCTCTCTCCTGTTGTGGGCGCAGCGCCAGCGCCTGCGCCCCTGCCTTCGCGGCGAGCAGCGGGGGGAGAGGGGGGCAAGGCCGAAAACCGGAGGGGGATCACCCACCCGGAAGGCGCGAACGCGCCTGGAGGGCCGCCGCAGAGCGGTCATGCAGGGCTGGCAGGCCCGCGGCCTGACAGACCGAATGATGGGGACACCGGTTTTTGGGGTTGCTGGGGAGAGGGGGCCGCGCGCCCCTCTTCCCTGCCCTCAAGCATGGATCTGTGAATGTCGGCGCCGGCACGGCGGCGGCTTTGTGAACAAGGGAGGCTCGCCCTCCCGCGAAAGCTGTCTAGGCGCGTCAAACGGCAGTAGCGCCCGGAGCGGAGCGAAGCAGGCCCGAAGCCGCCGCGCCATCACGGAGCGCCGTAGGAGAGCTGAGGGCCTGTGGGCAGGTTTTCCAATTCGTCCAGGGCGCATTGCCCCACGTTGAATGTTACCGATAGGTTCGCTGTTCCGGACGGGATGCGTCATCTTTTGTCATCCTGTTTCGGGGATGGTGGATGGCAAGGCATCTCAGCATGACAACACGCTCGGAACCGGTTGAAGCAATCATCGAGCGCTACCGATCAAGTGGCCGGGCGGACAAGCAGCGCATCCTGGATGAGTTTGTCGCGGTCACCGGCTGTCACCGCAAGCATGCGATCCGGGTCCTCTGTCGACCTGAGAAGAAGCCGCCCGCCGCCAGGCAATACGCCACCCGGTATGATGCCAGGGTCCGCGAGGCCCTGGTTGTGTTGTGGGAGACGTCCATCCCATCGGATCGGCGGCGCACGCCGCACTTTGCAGCGGCCTTTCGCGACTGCGGAAGCCGCCGACAAAGCCTGTGCCGCCGTGCGGCGCGGCAAGATCCGACGTGGCCCCCAGGAGGCCGGATCTAGCTCATGAGTGGTGCGCTAGCCCATATCCGTATGCGGGAAGTCCTTCCCCTTGTACAGCAAGGGGATGTTGTAGTTCTTCGCACAGGCATAGGCGAACGTATCGCCCATGTTCAACTGAGCCGGATGCGGCTTGCCATACTGAACGCGTGCCCGGATCGCGCGCTTTCCGATCTCCGGCGTGAGGCTGACGTTCCGAACCTTCAACGCAGTCATGAACTCCGTCACAAGCTCCTCGGCAACGTCAATGCTGATGTTCTTCGCCTTGCTGACAGCAAGGACGCTTTCCATCATCGCAACGGGCGAGGTGGTGAGCGGGGTTGTTGCCGCGTCCAGCTTGGCGAGCAGAATTTCCTTGTCCTCTTCGTTCGCCAGAATACCGCACACAGCGGACGCATCCAAAAACATTACTCTTCCCCCCATTCCTCGTCCGAAGCGCGTTTGTGCTCTTCCCACGTCATGGTGCTGCTGGTGCCAAGCCGCGCTGCCTTGTCGAGAACAGGGGCAAGCAACTCCCGAACGCTCTTCCTGCTGTTTTCCTTTTCCATGGCCCCATTCAGGGCATCCCTGATCACGTCCATTTTCTTGACCCGGCGCACCCGCGCCAAGTGTTCGATCTGGCTAAGCAACTCGGGGTCTTTGATGTTTAGCGCCATTTGGGTACCCTTTTAAGGCCTTCTTGGTACCACATAAAAGGTACCTTTCCAACATAACGGTGATGTTTCCTATTCCTTATGGCTGCAGTCGCAGTCGATCAGGAGAGAAGCGGCAATACTGATCGGGCACACGCAAGGCGCGGTCGTCTGTGAGACCAGAACGGGGACAAGTCTTGGACCAGAGCGCGGCTTGCGCTATATTGCCAGAGTGCATGGCGGGCTTTCACCCGCCACGCTCTTTGCTAGACGTACCAGAAATTGACCCGGAATCTCACTCGCCAGTGCTTCCGGGTCTTTTTGCGTTCAGGGTAAAGCTAATAGGTAGGCACCACATAGCTTATACCTCCGGTTTGAGGGCGAGGCGCTTGCCTCGTCCGGGGAGCCTATTTCCCCGGATCGCGCCGCTGGCTCGGCGCTGCTGCTTCCGCCCTCAAAACTTGCTGTGCCTTCCTTTTGTTGTAAGGCGTTATCGCCGAATCCCCCTCTCAGCCGGGGTAAAGGTCGGCTGCTCGGGCTTCGGCTTCACGCAAAAATCGGGATCGTCGTACCGCAAGCCCAGTAGTGCGCCGATTGCGGTTGAAAGCGATTCCTTGTAGGGGAGTGCCTGCTTTTCGACCCTCACGCCCTCAAGCCAGGTGTCGGCCTGAACTCGCGAGCATGCCTGCAGTCGGACGATATCATCGGGCGGCAAACAGGGCGGCACAGCCAATGATCTCCACCCTCACCTCGTCAAACCAGGTGGCCAGTTCCCGCCGCAGATCGTCAACACTGTCCTGCTGGTTCGAGAAGATCCCCTTCGCGTTGTAGAAGCCCATCAGCGCCCGAGCCGACCCGGAGCGCCCGACGCCCTGCGCCACAAAAGGGTTGAGCCGAACACAACCCCGTCGGGAGCAAGAAGCGGCTTGAGATGATCGAAGACCACTGCCTTCCGCTCCAGGGCACCCGGAAGACAGTCCAGCAGATAGTTTAGGCCAATGGAGGCAAAAGGGCCCGTCTCGAGCTGGAAGGATGCGGGCTGCGGCCCCTTCGAGGCAGACTGGGTTGAGATCCAGCAACGTGATCTGGGGCTGGTCGGAGGGAAACCGGCAGTGATCGAGAAACCAACCCGTGCCTACGCCCACATCGAGGTGACGGTCGCTCACGTTGTCATTGTAATGGTCGAGCAGACGTTGGGTCGGGCACTTCCAGATCAACGTATTGGAGAGGCCCAGCACCACCACATCGTAAACGTCGAGCGTCCGGGGTGTATAGACAGCCTGGCCGGCCATGACCGTGGGGTCCGCTCTCTCCTACTGTGTGTTCATTCTCGTGCCCTCCCGCCAAGCGTCATAGCGTACCGCCGCGGCATTATTGAGTGGGATACGGGATCGGAGTGCGCAACTCCCGGCCACGGCTCGCCAGCGTAGCGCTGGGTAGACGTCTTGCGTCTATTATTTTGGACAGTCTTGGCGGCGCAGTTCGTTTTAGATCAACAATAAACGCTCAGTGTACTGGCTTGAAGCCAGGACAGCAAAGGGATGCTCAAAATGAACCAGAGACCCCAGCCCGTTCGTCATGCGTCCGGTGCCATAACAAATGAGGAGAGCACAGCACCGTAGTGGCATGCAGTCGCCACGAGTACGAAAGCATGCCAGATCGCGTTTTGGAAACGCAGGCTATCCCACACATGGAAGAGCACGCCGGCAGTGTAAAGCAACGCGCCGGCTCCAAGCAGCCAGAGCGTTGTGCTCGGGAATGCGAGGATGTGATCCTAGAGAACAATTCCGCTCCGGGTATTCGTCATGCGATCCGGTCTTCAAACAGTCCAACAGCCGCGAAAATGTGGTCTTTCGGGAGCCATTGTCTCCGTAAATGACATTGAAGCGCTCAAAGCTCGAAAGCTAAGCGCCCCAGGTGAAGTCTGCGAAAACAGCCAGGTTCTTGATCTTACTGACCTTGACGAACATTGCTCCCCCAGCGACACCTTCTCTAAGCTAAGAAGGCTTTCGCAACGTCAGTGTGACTGATTCCCTACCCGATACAAGCAGACGTTGGCAGAGAGCAGGAGATTCGGGGCACACGACAGCGCGGCGCGGGTGAGCTCGTGGGCCAGGTGGCGCACGTCCATGCCGGCATCGTGCAGCACGGGATCGCCACCCTCAACCGGATGGGCGGGGACACCGCCCGTTCTCAAAAGAGGTAGTGGATATCGAGTTGACAAGCTTGGCCTTGTTTCCTATTTGTTCCAGCATGACCCAGGCGGCCGCACATATCGCCGACATCGAATCGCGCCTCCCGCGCCACGGCGAAGTGCATTCCGGAGCGGGCCAACAGGAAGAACGCCGGATGAGCAGGAGCCTTCACCCGCAGACTCAATCATCCGGCCAGCCGAACCCATGTCCCTCTTCCGCTATCTCAGTGACGACGCGTTCCTGATCTTTTCGCGCAAGCACCGCTACCTCTATGAGGCGGCGCTGCTCGAGGTGCATGAGCGCTTCTTCTCGTCCGGTGCAATTTTCCCGACCCCGCAGGAGGTCACGCACGTCATCTACGATCTCGTCGCGCGCCGGCCCGAGCTGCTTTTCGACGGCGAGGATCCCGGTGAGGGCCTTCCCGAGGTCGTCTCGAAGGGCCGCCGCAGACTGAAGTTTGCCGGGAACGGCGGCGAGACGGGCGACCGGGTCCTTAGGACGGCCAAGCTGGTCTACCAGGGGCTGGTCCGAACGGGCTGGCTTGAGGAGGAGGAGTACGGCCTCAAGATCACGGTCGACATGCCGATGGGCGCGCTGCTCGTCGTGCAGCGGCTCTCAAGCCTGAACTCCGACGTCTCGCAGCGGTTTGGCGGCCTGGTCGTCCACATCAAGACTAGCCTCGAGCTCGTGGAGGGATTGTCTGCGGAGAGGAGTCCCGAGAAGGCATCGACGGCCGTACACGCGCTTCGCGAGGCAAGGGTGCAGGCCGACCAGTTCGTGAAGACCCTGCGCGCGATCCTCTCCGACCTGAAGCGCATTCGCAAGTCGCTGATCGAGTCGCAAAACTTGCGCCAGAAGATGGACACCTACTTCGAGGAATTCATTGGCGAGCTGATCCTGAAGGACTTCCAGGCAATCCTCACCTTCAACCATCCGTATCGGTTCCGGGACCAGATCGTCTCGACGGCACGCCGGATCGCCTACACCGAGGACCTGCTGGCCATCATCGCGGACGGCTACATGGAAATCGGGGTCTCGCCCGACGCGCAAGCCGCCCGGGACGAGACGGTGAGCGACCTTCTATCGATCGAGGGCACGTTCGAGACCGTTGGCGACATGTTCGAGCGTATCGCGCAGTTCCGCCGTGCCCTTGAGTCGAGGCTGAGGAACACCGTCAAGTACGCCGAGCAGGGCGAGCGCGGTCTCGCCTCCCGCGCGCGCGACCTCGTCATCCGCATGGAGTCGCTGCTGCTCGCCAGTCCCGACCGCTACGCACGCGCCACTGTGCCGATCACGATCGAACCCGTCGCCACGCCTTGGTCAGAACGGCAGCTCGCGCCGCAGCGCCAAGCCCGACAGCCGATCGAGGCCAGGCCGCTCGCGAAGCGCCTCCACGATCCCATCTATGAGTTCCGCAAGCGCATGCGGGCCGACTACCTCGAGCGCGTCTCGCCATCCCCGGAGCGCGTGAAACGCTTTCTCGAGCGGGTCACACCGCCCTACCACACGACCGAGGCCCGGTTCATCGAGATCCAAACCGTCGACGACTTCTTGGCCTTTGATGCCGCACGGCGCTACGCGCTGACGAATGAGGTCCCTCCCCTCCTCTCCCGCGAATTCGAGTTCGAGTACCTGCCTGGTTCCGAGCCGCACGACAGCGAGTGGCTCCGGTGCAGCAACTTCGTGGTCCGCCGCCGCGGCGACCGCCAGCGCAAGGAGGCCTGAGATGCTGAGCGAGTTCGAGCAGGTCGAGGCAACCTTCGGCGCTGAAAAGGCGGCCGATCTCCGCAAGGCCTGCCGCTACCTCCTTCGAAACCAGTTCGCGTACTCTGGCGACCGCGGCGCGGCCACGGTCTATAACACGCTCACCGACGCCCGCTTCCGCCGCGTTGCCGACGAGCTGTTCGACAGCCTTGGGTACCGAGTCCACCGCAATGCCGAGGAGCAGTGGGTCGGTATCCTCCTCGATGACGACGATCCCTCCTCGGTGCCGAGGCTGAAGCTCGAGGAGACGATGGTTGTGCTGGTTCTTGGCAGCCACTGGCAGGAGGAAGCCGATCTCGGGAACCTCCTGGACCGGGCGACGGCACTCACGACAGTGAACGTACTGCACGAACGCTACAGGGACATGGTGCAGACGGCAGGCAAGTCCGCGATCCCGGCGGCGCGGTTCCTAGACCTGCTCCGGGAGGTGGCCGCGAGAAACCTGATCGCAGTCGGTGAGCTCGACCGCGACGCGCAGGACCGCGAGGTCGAGATCCGGCCGATGATCAAGCTCGTGAGCGGTTCCGACGCCTTAAAGCGCCTTGAGAGCTACGTGAAGTCCGAGGAAGTATCGATGCGCAGGACTTCGGCCGCCGTAATGGCCGCCCTCACACCCGATACCGACGCCGGCCGCGATGAGGAGACCGACTGATGGAACTGCGACGCCTCACCATGGTGAACTGGCACCTCTTCGACGCGGAGGACATTGAGGTCCGGGGCAATTTCGGGATCCTCGGCGAGAACCGTTCGGGCAAGTCGACCATCCTGGACATGGTGCAGGTCGTGCTCTCCGGCGCGAGCCGTAACCACCTGCGCCTGAACGCGGTCGCGGGTGAAGGCAGCAGGGGGCGTTCGTCCTCGAAGCGTTCGGTGCTCGGCTACTGCTTGGGCACGCTGGGCGACGGCGAGATCCGCCGCCCGGAGTCGCTGACCTATGTCGCGCTCGGCTTCGAGGATCCGGAAGGGCTCCGGCCACCCGTGACAATCGGACTGGCCCTAGAGGCCCGCAGTACGGATGCCGCCGAGACGGTGCTTGGGCGTTTTGTCGTGAACGGGAAGCTGCTGACAACCACCGACTTTACCGAGGAGAGGGACGACGCCCAATACACTGTGGCATGGGATGACGTTAAGGCACGCATCATCAGCACAGTGGGAACCGCCAACTTTATCAATCACCGCGATAAGGCGACCGACTTCGTCCGGGAGTACATGCGGCGACTCGTGCCCAGCCTTCCCAACGCAGAGCAGAGTGCGGCAGCGCTGCTGAAGGCGGTCGTGAACGCCATGTCCCTGAACCAGGGATACTCGGCGACCGAGTTCGTCCGCCGCTTCATTCTCGAGGAGAACCCGATCAGGATTGGGGAGCTACGCAGCTCGATCGAGACCTACCGCGGGGTGAGCGCGACCATCGTGACCATGCGCAAGAAGCTTGAGGCCCTGAAGGCTCTGCGGGAGCAGGTTTCGGCCTATGCCGAAAGCCTGAACCAGAAGGCCCTCGAGGATTGGCTGTCCCGCCGCGCGCGGTGGCTCGCCGCCCTTGCGGCCAACCGTGCATTCCGGGAGGAGATCGCGGCGGCCAGACGGCACATCGATTCTGAACAGGAGGACAAGGACATTGCCTTGGAGGGAATCCGGGAGGCAAACCAGGAAATCGAGCGCCTGAACGCAGCCATTGCGGCGCATGCCGCGAAGTCCGGCCGGGACCAGTGGGCGCAGAACCTGAGGAGCATCGACGAGCAGAGCGCGATGATGCGGGATGCAATCCGCAGGCGGACGCAGGCGGCCGCGGGACTCGCTCCCCTGTCGAGCACTCTCGGTGAGGGAGGCGCGTTCAAGGCGTATAGCGACCTGGCGGCCGCAGCCGTCCCGGAGGCTAACCCGGAACGGCTGCGCGAGGCCGAGCGCGCATTCCGCGACGCTGCACCTACCGTCGTCGCAAAGGTGGAGGCACGCCGCCGCGAGGTATCGGCCGAAATCGTCCTGCTCGCCCGGGAGGTCGACGAGCTCAGGCAGGTGCTCGAGCAGGCGCAGGAGCCAGGATCGGCCGCCTACCTTACCCGCGAGACGAAGCTCCTGATGCGGAGGCTCGAGAGCGCCGGCATGGACGCGCGGCCCCTCTGCGATCTCGTCGAGATCATCGATCCGGCATGGGTGCCGGCCGCCGAGGCCTTGCTCGGCCGCGACCGCGAAGTTGTCTTCGTGGAGCGCCACCGCATCGGTGATGCGACTGCCCTGTATCGCGACGGCCGGCGTGAGTTCAGGGGCGCCTCCCTCGTGAGCCTGAACAAGCTCGAGGAATTCCGCGAACCTCCAAGGCCCGGCACGTTCCCATCGTTGTTCAGGACGGACGATCCGGACGCGATGGCCTTCCTCCAGCGCCGCTATGGAAACGTGCGCCTCGCGCGGACGCTCGATGAGTTTAACCTTCCAGGCCGGGCGCTGATGCAGGATGGCCTATACGACGATGGACTCGTCCGCAGCCACAGGTCCATCGATGCGCGGGAGCACAAGATCGGCAAGGCCGCGCAGGCCGACCTCTTCCGAAATATGCGGGAGACCTTCGCCGAGAAGGGCGGAAAGCTGTCGAAGCTCCGGCAGGAGGAGAAGGCCCTCGACCGTGCCCTCAGCGCCATCGTGATCCTCACCGAGGATGAGAACGGGATCTGGCTCGCAGACATGCTGGCGAAGATTCACGGCTGGTCCACGGAGCGGGCGGATGTCGAGGCGCGGATCGCAGCGATCGACGCCGCCGGGGACGGCGGTCTAAGGGAGCGGCTGACTGCGCAGAAGGCATTCCTGAAGCGCAGGGGGGACGAACTCGTCTCCATCGAGGAGCGGACCAGGAAGCACAGCATCGCCCTCGCCGTCGGCGAACGCGCCCTCGACGGGAATGACAGCGTCGAGGGGTCCAACATGAGCCTCAGGCTGGCGAGGACGCTCTACGGTCACGAGCGCAAGTCATTCTCGTACCGCCAGGGCAGTGCTGCCTACCGTGAGCGGATGCGGGCATTGCGGAAGCCGAATGCGCCGGCCGTCCTTCCTCCTGCCGAGACCGCCCGCCAAGCGGCGGCGATCCACCGCAAGCTGGGACAGGACGCCATGGTCGCATCCGAACGAGCCGAGAAGCAGAACCGCCAGGCGGAGTTGGCCGCACGCGGGGCCTTGCGCGACTACTTCAACGAGTTCGGCGTAAGCGGCCAGGTCGGCGCCGACAGCCCACTGCTCAACGAGGTGAAGCCTTGGATGGACCTCCTCATCGAGGACATCGAGGGCAACGAGCTCCGCCGCTACGAGGACAAGGCACGCGAGGCGGCCGAACGCGCGTCCACCCTGTTCCGGGGCGAGTTCGTGAATGCCCTGACTATGCGCGTGTCGAAGATGGAACGAGACCTCAACGCGCTGAACCGGAGCCTGAGGGACCATCCCTTCCATAACGAGCGGTACTCGTTCCACCGGACGGCTGAGGCAGAGTTCCAGCCAATCCTGAAGGTCATCGAGATCAGTCGGATCTCGGACGAGGCCCTGGACATGCTGTTCAAGGCCGACGTGCCCGACGACTTTCCGCACAAGGACACGATCAAGGCCGTCGGGCAGTTGCTAGAGGACCCGGAAAAGGACTTCTCGGCGTTCGAGGACTACCGGAATTTCCACACCTTCGAGATTCATATGGAGGATATCCACACGAAGGCCAGGACACGGTGGGAAACGCGCCGGAACACGGGCTCCGGGGCCGAGCAGCAGGTTCCACTGTACGTCGCCATCGGGGCGTCCCTCGCGGCTGTCTACGGGAGTGCATCGAACGGCCGAGGGCGCCCGAAGGGCATGTCGCCGGCATTGTTCGATGAGGCCTTCTCGAAGATGGACGGCAAGAACCAGCGGGCCATGATGGCCTTCTACGAGGACCTGGGACTTCAGGTGGTCATCGCCGCGCCGCTTGAGAAGAAGGCGGCCATCATGGGCTACATGGAGACGCTCGTGGAGGTGGATCGGATCGGGGAGCAATCGACCACGGACGTCGTTCACGTCGGCCGGCGTGCCCGCGAGGAGATTCTCGCCATGAATCCTGAGCACCTGACGGACGAGCAGATCTCCAGCCTAATGGCGGCAGAGTAGACCGTGGCCCGCAAATTCACCGACGCGGCGGCGCTGCTCCACGATCTGCTCGACCGACGGGAGGGCGGAACCGAGGCCCCATTCGCCTATCCGGACCATGCAGCATTCCCGACCGTGATCGCAGCCGACGCATTTATGAAGGCCATTGCCGCTGCCAAGCGCGCGGGCTGTGTGGCCCTCGTCCACGGGACCGGGCGGAAGCGTGACGAACTCAAACTGGTAAGACTGACCGACGCAGATGCCCTATATGCACACCTCGGACGCGAACCGTCCCACGAGATGGCAGACCGCGCACGGTCGGAAATGCTCAAAGATCTCGATGTTCATCCGGCGGTGCGCGACGCGGCTCTTGCGGCACCGGATGCGTGGTCCCGGAAGCGGACTTGGTGCAATCTCGGGCCTGATGACGTTCAGGCGGTGCGGACGGCCATTATGCTCGCGCAGGCGATCGTGGACGGACGCCATCTTGGGCTCGACTACCGGACCTTCTCGCGCAAGGCGACCGGGAACAGCAAGGCACTCGAGAGGTTGGAAGCCGCGGTCCTTCGGCTCGTGGGGGCAGCCATCGACCTTCCCCCGGCGGCGGGCCCAAGAGCCGCGCTGGCCACCCTGGGGCTCGAACGGTTCAGCCCGCCGCTACTCCTAACCGGTGCGCTCACTCTGGATGGCACCGCACTCCCGCTGTCGTTGCCATATCTCGGTCTGCCACCGGGAGAAATTGGGCGGATCGGGTTCAATCGAACACCAGCCTATGTTCTCACAATCGAGAACTTCGCAAGCTTCAACCGACACGTCCTTGAGGCCGACCATGATCGGACGGGGCTGACCATCTATGTCGGGGGCTACCCCTCCCTGGCGACCCAGCGCGCACTCAGTGCCGTCGCAGCGGCACTTCCCGGGCAGGTCCCGTTCCTCCACTGGTCCGATATCGATCCCGACGGCACCTGGATCTTCAGGACCGTCGAGCGCGCCATCGAGCGGCCACTTCGGCCCCACCTCATGGGCCGGGAACTGGCTGAAGCCTATGGCGAGAGGCCGTCCCGCGCCTCGCAATTGCGCGCCGGTGAGGCAGCGGGATCGATGATCTCCGATCTGGTTGACTATCTGGCTGGGCCGAACGCCAAGGTGATGGAACAGGAGGAGGTCAATCCAATGCTTCCCGATCTGAGCCCACGGGCCGCAGCTCAAACCGCCGCAGGTCGGCGCAAGGTCGTGGACTAGCTGAAACACATCGAGAACCAGTCGAAGAGTGGGAGGCCGCCGGACGATCCGATGGCCAGCTATGACTTCACCTGGCTCTGGCGTGATCTGGGCCTGGAAAAGCTCAGGCGATAGAACCGGCTCGTAAGTGCGTCAGCGTTGGCTCGGATGGTGGCTGCTAACGTTGAGAGCGTTGCGCAGGCCTAGGCTTTGCGGGTGAACAAATTACTGAACGGACGAGGCTTGTCATGTGAGGTAACGATCCAAGCCTCCCCTCGCCTATTAGCTGCCTAACTGCGTCAAGATAGGTCCGAGCCGATGGGCGAGGAAGACTGTCCAAGGTTACCGGTGCTCCAACGCTGCTCACGAGGATCCGGCGCACCCTAAGCTTGGCCTCTTCAGAGGCTCTTGCTTTACCAGATGCGCTAGGCTATCACCTCGCCTTAGCACTCTCATGCGTCGAGTGCTAACGCTGCTGCCCGGCGCAGGCGAGTGCTCCCAATTCACCGATAGAATGAGGAGGCCCCCCATGACGTTTCGTCCGCTGCACGACCGTGTTGTCGTCCGCCGCATCGAGGCCGAAGAGAAGACGGCCAGCGGCATCATCATCCCGGACACCGCCAAGGAAAAGCCGCAAGAGGGCGAAGTCGTCGCCGTCGGCCCCGGCGCCCGTGACGAGAGCGGCAAGGTCGTCGCCCTCGACGTGAAGGCCGGCGACCGCGTCCTGTTCGGCAAGTGGTCCGGCACCGAGGTGCGTATCGATGGCCAGGATCTCCTGATCATGAAGGAATCCGACATCATGGGCGTCGTCGAGCGGTCTGCTGACGCGCAGAAGGCCGCCTAAAACAGCCTATCCTCACCCGATCAAAGCAACAGGGAGGCGTTCGACCAGCAGAGCGTCTGGGATTCCGGTCATCGCGGCTCCAGCCCGTGGGGGCGCGTGACATTCAGCCTGTCGTGCCGGTCGTCGCAGGTCAATCCTGTCCCTGCCCATGAGGGGCGCTGACCCGGCAGCGGGACAAAGAAGAGGCCCCGTCCCGCTGGTTGTGATGGGCTCAACGGCATACCGTCACCCGGCGCCACACCCGCCCGCCGCCCGGGACGAACACTTGGCGCTTGACCAGATAGCAATCCGGGGCGACAGCATAGGAGGTGATGCCGAGGGCGAGCGGCAGTCCGCCGGAGATGAAGCCCAGGCGCCAGTGGTGGCCCCGATGGCCATGGCCGTGGCCGACCCAAGGCCGGTGCGGGCCACCGGGAGCGGCCACGGCATCGCCGGCTGCGACGCAGGAGGAGATCGTGAGAGTGACAGCGCCCAGAGCAAGAGCGGCGACCGCGGCTTTGAACGAAATGCAGGTTATGCTTGTATCCTTCCTATTGTCCGGGGCGCCCTCCGATGCCCATTGGTCGCAGCGGGCGGGCAAAAGGTTCACGATCTATTCGCCCCTGTCGCTCTGCGCGGCGCAGAGATTCCTGTTGGCTTATGTGCCCATAGCATGGCGCGCACCGCCGCTGATCTCGCTGCTTGCGGCTCTGGCGGCATGGAACGCGGCCGCGACGCTCTTCCGCCTGTTTCCTCCACAGCCGCTTGTCGGCATCGCCGTGTTTGCCATTGTCAGAGTCGTCGCGCGAAGCCTCTGGCCAGCGTCCAAGCCGGTCCGCGCGGACCGGCTCGGTTTGCTCTGCGCGGCATCCTCGCCGGGCTCCTCGTAGCCGTCGTCACGGCCGCAGCGAGCCCACTTGGAGCGACGGGCTCGGGTCTGCTGCCGGCCTTCCCGATCGGATACACGGTCCTTGCCATCACAATCCACGAGCAACTCGGAGTGGTGACAGCGGCCGCGACGCTGTATTCCGCCATCCTTGGCACCGTGAGCCTAGCAGGGTTTGCGCCACGCTGCGCTCGGCATGCCCGCCATGCCACCGGCCTGGGCCTTCCTCCTCGCTCTGGCAGTCTCGCTGGCCATCACCATCGGCCTCATTCTGCGATCGCGTTTCGGACGACCCTAAGCCAGATCGCCTTGACAAGAACGTCAGGGTAATTATGGTATGTTCGTTCAATAATCACCGTGTGATGATCATGGCGCGACCGCGAGAGTTCGACGAAGAGCGCGTTTTGGACGCCGTGATGGAGTCCTTCTGGCGCAACGGCTATGCGGGCACCTCCGCCCAAGATCTCGTCGACGCCACCGGCCTCGGGCGCGGCAGCCTCTATGCAGCGTATGCCAACAAGAGTGGCCTCTTTGAGCAGGCCCTTCTTCGCTATCACAAGCGGGCGCAGGCCAATGCCGATCAGGTTCGACGGCCAGGGGCGCCGCTAAAGCGACTTCGGCAGTTTATGCAAGACATCGTTGATACCGATCTGGCGGCATCGGAGAAGCGGGGATGCCTCGCCACGAACAGCGCGATCGAGGTGGCTGGCCGCGAACCGGGGGTGGCCGACCTTGTGCGTCAGAACTTCCGCATCCTGATCAGGGGCATCGAGGACGCGATCCGGCGCGGACAGGTGGCAGGTGAAATTCGCTCAGATGTCGGCGCTGAAATCCTGGCCCTCTTCGTCTTCAACGCCGTGCAGGGACTGCGCGTGTTGGCGAGGATAGCCACCGTGCAAGACCGCAAAAAGGTGGCCGCGGTCATCGACCAGACATTGGCCGCGCTGACATAAGCGTGCGTTCTTTGGCCAGTTATGGAATTGCCGTTCAATAATGTCTCGATCAACACTCCCATCACAACAGGAGCCTCCCATGGCAGATCAGAACCGCGCTCTTTCGGTCGCCGTCCTCGGCACTGGCCTCATCGGCGCTGCCATTACGCGAAATCTCGCCCGCAAAGGCTTCAATGTTCGCGCGTGGAACCGGACTCCGGACAAGGCACGGGCGCTTGCGGCGGATGACGTCGAGCCGTTCGATCAGCCTGCCGAGGCTGTTCGCGACGCCGATGTCATTGTCACCGTGCTGAAGGACGGCCCCGCCGTGACCGAGGCCATCACGGCGGCGCTGCCTGGCTTGCGCAAGGGGATTCTCTGGCTACAGCTCAGCACGGTCGGCAGCGAGGCAATCGACGCGCTTGCTGCCTTCGCCGAGAAACACGGGATTGTCTTCTACGACGCACCGGTTCAGGGCACACGTCAGCCGGCGGAGCAAGGCAAGCTGGTCATTCTCGCCTCCGGCTCCGAAGAGGGAAGGAAGATCGCTCAATCGGTTTTCGACGCCATCGGGCAGCGTACCCTTTGGGTGTCCGACAAACCGGGCGCCAGCAGCCGGCTCAAGCTCGCGCTGAATGCTTTCGTGTTCGCACTCACCCATGGCACGGCCGAAACCCTGGCGATTGCCAAGGCGCTCGGCGTCGATCCGGAGCTCGTGATCGAGGCCGTGACCGGCGGGCCGCTCGACAGCGGCTATTTCCAGGGCAAGGCCGCGGCGATCCTCAAGGGTGACTATACGACCAGTTTCTCCGTCAACAATGGCGTGAAGGACGCGCGGCTGGTGGTGGACGCTCTGGCCGGAACGGGCGTTAACGCGGACCTCGCGGCGGCCGGGCTTGCCCGTTTCCAGCGAGCGGTCGCTATCGGCCATGGCGACAAGGACATCGCTGCCTCATTCCTCGCCTGACGTGTGATCGCATGACCATGTCCGAACACCAGGCCAGATCGCCGGAGGTTGGGCGCGCTCGGATCGGTGGTAGCGGCCATTCCGGTCGTCGCGGCGACGCGAAGTTGGAACCGCCGCCCATCTCAGCGTGATGCATTCGCCAGGCGGTATCTTTTCCGGAGCAAGACCACAGAGTGTCGCGTTCACGATATCTACGAAGCCTGATCAGCCTCGTGGGATCAGAGGTGAACAGACCGCCAACGGCCAGGGCTGAGACATGCCGTCATCGCGAGAATGGTCGCGCTCTTCCCAAGCCCAGTCCCCTCGTGCACGAGGGATTGTGGTGCAGCCGTCGCGAACGGTGCCCGGATGTGAGGCGATGCGGCGATAGAGCCGCATGATGCAATTGGGCTTGAGCCGCGGATCCGAGGACACGATCAGGTTTCTGCCGAAACGGCAGAAGAGTTCATCGGAAAGGACCAGTGTGCCCCATTGATCCAATCACTCACATGCGAGGCCGTTGGGGAACCTCATCAGTACCATTCCTCGTCCCTTCGTTTGAGATAATCGACCCAAAAAGGACAAGCTGACTATCTGTGAGCCGGGGACAGCAAGAACACTCTCTAGAGAAGGATGAATTTAGAAGATCTAACTCTTGAACCCAGGCTCATGACCACGTTAGATGCTTTCGCAGAATGCAAGTCTTCTCTTAGTTTATCCGGAGCCCATCGGCCCCATCACCAAAATCCGTCACCAGCATCGATGTGACCGCGGCCGATGCCCTGACGGAGCTTGACGAGGTATTGCTGGCGGAAGGCGTCGAGCCCCGGTTTGCCGAGCTGAAGGATCCCGTCAAGGACAAGCTGAGGGGGGTCGGGCTGTTCGATCCCTTCGGCGAGACGCGGTTCTTTCCCACGATCGACGCGGCCGTGTCGCGATACCACGAAACGACATGAAGGGGCTTGTCCATGCCTGTCGAGATCGAGCGCAAGTTCCTGGTCACACACGATGGATGGCGTACGCCGGAGCCCGGCCAGCGCTATCATCAGGGCTACCTCTGCAAGGGTGAGATCACCGTCCGGGTTCGGCGCGCCGCTTTTCATGCCTTTCTCACCGTCAAGGGGGGCGGCAGCGGTCGCATCCGGCCCGAATTCGAGTACGAAATCCCGGTCGACGAGGCGGAGGAGCTGCTCAAACTCTGCCGCCAGCCGCTGATCGAGAAGGTGCGCCACGAGGTTTGGCACGCCGGCATGGTGTGGCATGTGGACGAGTTCGCCGGCGAGAATGCCGGCCTCGTCCTCGCCGAGGTGGAGCTCAGTCATCCCGACCAATCGGTGGTGCTGCCCGATTGGATCGGCGAGGAGGTGACGTCGGATGAACGCTACCGCAACTCGCGCCTCGCTGATGCACCGCAAGGAGACGGCCTCAGCGGGCGGCCACCGGAGCATCGTCCTCCCTGGAATGAGCGGAGCGGGTGCGCCGCTCCCACGGGAGCGTTGGCGAATATTGTTCGGACCATGACAAAGTTGACGGGACAGGACGATGCGGGCGGCGCTTCTGCCCCGGGAAAGTGGAAGGACGCTCGACAGGAAGGCAGTGCCCCATGAAGCGGGAGACAGTATCAAAGAACGGAATGAAGCTTGAGGAACTGAGGGCCAAGGCCGTTCGCCGCGGCGACAAGTTGGCCACCACGCTTCGCAAGCTGGCGGCCAAAGGTGACCCGAACGGTACTTCGGTCGAATCTCTCCTGAAGGAACTGGAGCAGGTATTGCCACAGCTGCGCCAGCTCGCGGACCAGCAGGATGGCCTGCCGGCGAATCGGGATGCGAGACGAGTTGAGAGGGCCTCGGCGCAGGCTAGGCATGCGCGCCCAGGTTCACCAAAATCGAGGAGCCGAAAGGACAAACGGCAGCCGGTCTCGGATCCGGCCGTTGCGGAATAGTGTTGGACATCAAGTAGTCGACGTACCGAGGCAGAGCTGAGGCCTCGCGTCCAGCCGACATGGATTCCGTGGATCTTCATGGGAGGGAGCCACGGCCTCAGCTCCCGGGCGGGCGGCTGGCACACAAGGCCGATAGCGCTGGATCGGACCAGTCCTGGAAGGCGCTGCAGCAGGCCGTCACTTCAGCACCTCGCCCATCCTTGAGGCCCACGTCAAGGGGGCCGTCGTCCCCACCGTTGCGCATTTACTCGCACGCTCGCAAGGTGAGGGTTAGGAGAACCCCGTGAGGCGGCGAGTTGGGCCGCGCCGGACGATGCTCCCCATGGGTCCCTCTTCAGGAGACCATAGGCGCCAAGAGCGAGCGGGATGAGATTGGAGATCCTTCTGCATCCTTCGTGCGATCGGAAGGCCGACGGGTCTCTGCATTACGGAAGATCGTAGGGGATGCGCCCGGTTCGAATGAAACCACCCCAGCTGAGGCGGTGTCTGGGCCATTAGATGGAATGGGAAGAACTGCGCTGCCGTCCGGTCAGGTTCTGTCACAATTTCCGACAGGGGACGGAAAGATTGACACTGCCGGCGCTCGATCGGGAGCAGATCTTGCGCTGGCCCAACAAGTCCCTGCGCCAGCGGCTGATCCTGGGAGCAACAGCAATGCTGCGCTACCTGCGCCATGGGCGTGCCTCACTTCGTCGTGTCGGCTTTGGCAATGAGCATAGCGAGAAGGCGCTCGCCAGCACTCTCGGAGGAACCCGAATTGTCGATCTGCAGCACATCGTCACCGTCGACACTTTGCTGTTCACTGCGGGCAAGACACTGCCGGATGCTCTCCAGGCCTTCGCGTCCCTGCCTGGCCAGACGGTGCGCGAGGATGTCCATAGGCGCGGTCACGTTGACGACAAGCACTTGCGGGTAACGCTGTCGCGCTTCGGCCAAGATGGCGCGCGAGCCGTTGGCGACGACGACGTTGCTGCGCTCGAGCCACTCGTTGATGGCCGAGGGGAGTCCATAGGACAGGCCATGGGCCTGCCAATGCAGCGCGAAGGCCCCTTCGCGAACCGGCCGCTGGAAATGTCGCCTGTGGTCTTGGCGCAACCGTGCACGCCGTCGATTGGGTTGACTCACAACCTTCCGGAGAGGCCCCTCTCAATGGCTTCCCACAAACTCTCCTCTCTCGTGGTCCCCATCAGAACCCTCTGAACAGATCCTGCGCACCTCACCTCCTTGTTCTCTTCCAGGGAAGGAGGAATGGACAGAAAAACTTTTTCTCCAGAGTGCCCGAGCCATGCTTCGTGCGTACTCCGATTAACGATTGATGACAGCAACATGCATCGTGGGCATGCCTGCCTCAGTTTGAGCAGCACTGCTCATGTGTGAAGCGCACCGATATAGATGTTGCACGGCACGCCTAAGAACCACAGGCGCCCACCCTCACACCAGCGAACGGACAGGAGTTCCAGATGTTCGTGTCCCAGATCCTTGCTCAGATCCGTGCTTACATGCGTTACCGCGAGACGGTCACCGAGCTGTCTCGGCTCTCCGATCGTGAACTCGATGACCTCGGCATCCGGCGTTTCCAGATCGACAGCATCGCTCGACGAGCCACGGCCGCCTAACGTTCTGCTGCACCGCGGCGCATGTACGCCCGTTCCTCACCAGGCGTTTGCGTTCACGGATGACATGCACCACCCACGAACGCCCCTTTCCCGCTCTCTTCCAGAGGACAACACCAGCGCAAGGGTTCTGGTCGGATCGTCTCATTGCGGGCCATTGTGCAGTTGATCTTTCGAGGATTCTTCAGCTCCAGCCGAGGACAGAATCGTCACATCAACGAAACGCAACGGGATCTGGCGGAAAAGACGGCACGGCAGACACCCGACGTGACGGGTCCGGTCCTCCTCTGTCACCCAGTGCCAGTTGCCAACTCGCCTCTTCGTGCAACAGAGCGCTCCCACTCAGGTCCTGCCGAAGTGAGGCTTGAGCGGCATGTCGTCGTGCACCCGTACGGTCTGCCGTTCGATCTTGTGGTGGATCTTGGGTGGGTCATCGTCCCTGTGCAAGGCTTCCAGGCGCGCCACAATCTCAGCGTCGGCATGCGTCTGCCTCTGATTGTGGCGCACGTATTCGACCCACGTGGGGACGTGGTAACTCTCGGTCCATAGTTGGGGCTCTTCCAGGTCGCGCAGAAGCGCCCATTGCCTGGCCCCATCGCGAAGTCGGGCTCTTCGCCGCGCGGCCATCACGCTGAGGAATTCTGTAACGTCTTTTTGATCAATGCGATAATCGACCATCACCATGATCGGTCCGCTGCGCGGGCGCAGGTCAAGCTGCAGCGCCGGTTCGCTGAATGTGTTGGTCGGATCGAGATTGAGGGTCTCAAAATCCGGTTGGCGCAGAACAAGGCCGATCAGGCCACCGACGACAAGAACAAGGCTCGCAATGAACAAGGCGCCGGAAACGCCCTGCGCGTCCGCCACCTCGCCCCAGAGCCAGCTGCCCGCCGCCATGCCGCCAAACGACGCTGTTTGATAGAGAGACAAGGCTCGTCCAACCACCCACCGGGGCGTCGAAAGCTGAACCGTCACGTTAAACAGCGACCAGGCCTGCACCCACGCCATACCAGCCGGCAGGAGAAGCAGGCAGCTCAGCCAAACGTGTTTGCTCCAGGCCAGACAGACGCAGCTGATGGCCAGCGCAAAGAAAGCGCCGCGAACGACCCATTCATTGCTGAGAACATCCCGAACCCATCCGATGAGAAGCGCGCCGCCAATCGCCCCGAGGCCGAAGAACCCGAGCATGATGCCGTAGGTGATCGCCGTGCCCGCGACCTGCTCCCGGGCCACGAGGGGCAGCAGAGCCAGAATGACGACGGCGGTGAGACCGAACACGAAACTCCGACCCATCACCGTGAGCAGGTTTGGCGACAACAGCACGTAGCGGAAGCCTGCGGCCATCGCACTCCTGAACGATTCCCGCGGCAGCAAGTTTTGCGCTGGTTCCGTCTTCCACTGCCAAAGCGCGATGATAAGGGCGAGATAACACAAGACATTGAACAGAAACGCAAAGGCCGCACCAGCTGTTGCGACGATGAGGCCACCGATCGCCGGTCCGATGCTGCGCATGAGATTGTAGCTCATGCTGTTGAGGGCCACCGCGCCGGGCAAGTGTTGCCGGGGAAGAATATCGCCCATCGAGGCGTACCAGGATGGGTCATGCAGCGCCCAACCGCAGCCGATCAGGAAGGTCAGGCTCAACAGCATCCAGGGTGTCAAGGCGCCGGCATAGGCGAGAAAGGCCAGGGAAGCAGAGACGCCTAACATCAGCAGTTGCGCCACCAGCATGATCCGCCGGCGATCAAAGTTGTCCGCGAGCGCTCCTGCGGCGAGCGAAAACATCATCACCGGGAGTGTGGCCGATGCGTGGACGAGGGCCACCATCTCATGGGACGTGGTAAGGCTCGTCATCAGCCACGCGGCTCCCACGCCCTCGACCAGGCTGCCCAGGTTTGAAACCAGAGACGCTGACCAGAGGGAACGGAAGGTCTTATACTGAAACAGGACCAGCGGAGATGTTCGCTTCGGCATGGTGAGTGGACTTTGTCATGAAATCGTGTTGGCGCAACACGAGCCTCTGGGATGGTGTTGAGAACAGTGCCGGATTAGCACTCATTCCGAACTCAGCACGTGTCTGCCGAGGGCATTTCTACTTGATCTTTCCTCGGCATGTTTCCCCGCATAACGCTCAGTTGCCGACCAGTTTGCAAGCCGATGAAACCCTCGGGCGCGCAGTGTCTGGCGAGCGAGGGCGCGAGACAGGACGATGAGTTCTCAAGATGTCATTCGCGCCACACCGGACCGCCCCTTGAACAGCGCTGCATGGGCGCACTGCTCGCTCTCGAATAGGTGTGGGTTCTAACGCTCGGACATACCGAGCCGGATTGAGAAGGCTTGTGACGGTGCGTCAGCGTCCTGGAGAGCCAGGACAGGCCAAGAGGCGTCGCAGGCGTTCTACGAGAGACAATCTAATCGTCATGTGGGACATCGGGGATCTGCGGAAGCGAGAGGAAGTCATGGGTGGAGGCATGCAAGCGTCTCCGGGAGGTCAGTGATTTCTGGCACGAATACTGCCGTATCGGCCAAAGGCCGTCTAGCTTGTGGATATGCGTTGACGCCAAATTTTTATTTGCATTGCCCCTCTTGACAGTGAGCCTCCTGCCTTATTCGCCTGAGGGGCCATGCAACATGCCTCCTGAAAGAGCTGCACCAAGGGCATACTTTTGATAGAGCGGCCGACAAGCCGAAGAAATTGCTCCCTCAGTTTCTGTAGCCACTGTGGTGGTGACGCACCTTCTAATCTGTCCCACGGTGTGAAGGCGTCAGAATACTATCAACTCCGAAGGTCGGCCGCATTTGGTGACACGGGAGTCTCATCGGGTACACCGCATGCTGCAGCGCGATGCGGACCTTCGAGCAACGCGCCAACGGCACCAGTGCGGCCACTTCATACGTCGGCTGAGAAACGCCGCGGCCGCATTCCATCAAATGCTGCTGCGGGTCATGGGTTGCGAACATACAGCTGTCGTGACTTATGGCAGTTGAGAGCACAAGTAGAGGACGGTGAACGCGGATGAAGTGACAGAGATCACGAGACAAAGATCAATGACCGTTCGTGGCCGATTGTTCACAATGCGGTTCACCATGACATCTCCTGAAAGGTCGGGGTTTAACGGATGCTCTTCACAGACGCGCAACACTCAATGGGGTGCGCGTGTGGGAGCCGCGGCGGACCACGCTGCCGATGACCTCGTCTCCCCACACAAGGCCGTCGCTGCTAAGTAGGTCTCCATAAGAGTTGCAACGGGAGAGCTGCGGGTGTTTCCTTGGGAGCATGCAACACCATGATCACTCTCCCGGGACGGGGCTCGACGAGGCGGATCGCAAGCGGCTGGCCGCAGCTCTTGCTGGCGCCCGTGAGGCCCGTGTGTATCGCCGCCTCGAGGCGCTGCTGTTGGTGGCCGAGGGCCATTCTATGGCCGAGGCGGCCCGCCGCTGCCGGGTCAACCGCTCCAGCGTCCACCGCTGGCTGGCGCAGTACCGGGCCGAGCACCAGACCACGGCACTGATCGACCGGCCGCGCAGCGGGCGTCCACGCCGTCACCCGAGGCTCACGCCGCAGCGGCTGGCGGCGGCCCTGGCACGCGACCCACGCCGCTGCGGCTACCAGGCCACGAGCTGGACGGTGCCGCTTCTGGCGCACGACCTCGCCGTGAAGGGCATCGCCGTCAGCCCCCGGACGCTGCGGCGGCGGCTGCACGAGGCCGGCTATCGCTGGAAGCGCCCGCGCTACGTCTATGTCGAGCGCGCGCCTCATCTGCAGAAAAAGGGGCATCGCCCGACGTCTGAAGGCCGGCTGGCACCGGGGCGATCGGCTGCTGTGCCTCGACTGGACGCTGCTGCGGCTGTTTCCACCCCTGCGGGCGACCTGGGCGCTCAAGGGCACCCAGGCGGTCGTGCCGATCACCGGCCGCAATGCCAAGCGGGTGCGGTTTGGGGCGATCGACTTGCGAAGCGCGCGCCGGGTGGTGCTGATCCGCACCCGCGCCGGTCAGGCCGATGCCCGGGCGTTCCTGTGCGCGTTGCGACGCCGCTACCGCCGTGCCGGCTGGCTCTGGCTGCTGAGCGACCGGGCCAGCGCCCACACCGCCCCGCAGACCCAAGCGCTGGCAACCCGGTTGCGCATCCGGTTCGTGTGGCTGCCCAGGCAAACACCCGAACTGAGCCCAATGGATCAGAAGCTATGGGGATACGGCGAGGACAGTGCATCATCGCCGGCGGAGCCAGCCAAAGGAGCGCCCCATGCCCCAGTGCCATGACTTGAGCCGATCTCGGAGTGCCTTCGTACAAGACAGCACGATCATCGCCGTCGTCGAGATGAGCCAGGCCAGCTGGCTCGTGGCCGCCATGGTGCCAGGCCTTGATCGCCATCCGCTCAAGAAGCTCGAGCCGGACCAGGACGGGCTGCTGCGCCTTCTGCGGCGCTGGCAGGACGAGGCCGTCCAGGCCGGCCGCCCGATCACCCGCATTGCCGTCGCCTTCGAGGCCGGCCGTGACGGCTTCTGGCTCGCCCGCTGGCTGCGGGCGCGCGGCATCGAGGCCTACGTCATTCATCCCACCAGCATCGCCGTCTCGCGCGAGCATCGGCGAGCCAAGACCGACCGGCTCGATACCGCCTTGCTCAAGCGGGCCTTTCTCGGCTGGCTGCGTGGCGAGTCGGATCACTGCAGCATGGCGGCGATCCCGTCTTTGGCGGACGAGGACGCCAAGCGTCCGAGCCGCGAGCGTGAGAACCTGGTCGAGGAGCGCACCCGGCTCGGCAACCGCATGAAGGCAACCCTCGCCCGCTTTGGAATTCGCAGCTTCCGGCCGACACTGCGGACCGCGCCCGAACAGCTTGAGGCGCTGCGCACCCCTGAGGGTGTTCCCCTGCCGCCCAACACCCTGGCCGAGATGCGCCGGGATCTGGCCCGCCTGCAGGTCGTGCGGGAGCAGATCCGGGAGATCGAACAGGCCCGTCTGGAGCGGCTGGACAGGGCCCCTGGAGAGCGGCATAACACCATGGTTCGCCTGCTGGCCCGGGTGATCGGGGTGGGGGTCGAAACGGCGGACTTGCTCGTCAACGAGATCCTCTCGCGTAATCTGCGCGACCGCAGGGCCGTGGCCCGTTACGCGGGCCTCACCGGGGCGCCGGACGAGAGCGGAGCCAAACGCCGGGAGAAGGGCTTGGCGAGGGTGGGCAATGCTCGGGTCCGTCGCAGCATGCTCCAGCTCGCTTGGCGCTTTCTGCGGTTCCAAGCCGACAGTGATTTGGCGCGCTGGTACCGGGCCCGCACCGCAGATGGCCGGGGAGCCACGCGCAAGACCCTGATTGTCGCTCTGGCGAGGAAGTTGCTCATTGCTCTGTGGCGTTTGGCAACGACCGGGGACCTGTCGCAGGGGATCATCCTTCGCCCGGCCGCGTGAGGCAAAGACCAAAGAGGCGATCAAGCTTCGGCCGCCAACGGCCGACACTGATCCGAGGTGGCGGCAACCCGACCCAGAGCATGGCCATCCTGCCGTGATCAGAATGGGCCCGCCGCCGCGGAGCTGCGCCAGCGATGCGCATGACTGCATCATGGGCCCGGATCTCAGTGATCCGCCGAATACAAGGGTGCCGGGCGATCGCCCGTGCCAGACGGCCAGCTCTCCTCGGATTGTCACAAGTCCAGCCTCCGCCAGACTGCACTCAACTCCATGACAGCAGGCTAAGACAGATGAATCAGCTCTTGACTTAAACGGCCCCATACAAGCTCTGGCGCGAGCTCAAGCGGCTGGTTGCGGCCAATCGGCAGGCGGCCTCCATCGATGCTCTGGCCGCTGATGCCGCAGAATGGGTGCTGAGGCTGACGCCGCAACAGGCGCGTCGCAAGGCTGGCATGGTATCCAAACACTTCTGGCTCAGAAAGCTGTCGCAGAACTTTTGGCAACCTACTTAGTGGTGCATCCGGCAGGTAGTGGGCTACGGCGCCGGGCCGAAGGATCTCATCAAGGCGATGAACACCATTGAGGGCCAGACATCGTCGCACACCAGTTCGATCTCGCAATATGCGGCGATCGAAGCCATTGTGGGCGATCAGAAGTATGTCGCAAACTTTGTGTCCAAGTTCCGCAAGCGTCGTGATTTCGTGGTCGAGAAAATCAACGAGGCCGAGGGCCTGACGTGCCGCGTGCCGGAGGGAGCCTTCTATGTCTTCGCCTCGTGCGCCGGCGTCATCGGCAAGACCACCGCTCAGGGCAAGCTGATCGAGACCGACACGGATTTCGCCATGTATCTGCTGGAACAATTCGGTGTCGCCGTCGTGCCGGGCAGCGGCTTCATGGCCTCGCCCTACATCCGCATTTCCTATGCCTCGTCGCTCGATGAACTCGAACGCGCGTGCGCCCGCATCCTCGCGGCCTGCGCGGCCCTTTCCGAAACCGGGAGCCGTTATGAGCAAAGCACGACAGTTGCGTGATCGCATGGCCGAACGCGGCCTGGTCCACATCATGGCCGCCCACAGCCCGCTTTCCGCGCGGCTGGCGGAAGAAGCCGGCTTTGACGGCCTGTGGGCCTCGGGCTTCGAGCTCTCGGCCCTGTATGGCTTGGCGGACGTCAGCCTGGTGTCGATGACGCAGCATCTCGACATGGTCCGCGCCATGGCCGAACAGTCGTCGCTGCCGATCGTGGCCGACATCGACACCGGCTTCGGCAATGCCATCAACGTCATCTATGCGATCCAGCAGTATGAGCGCGCGGGCGCTGCCGCCGTCGTCATCGAGGACAAGACATTTCCGAAGGTCACGAGTCTCGTCGCCGACGGTCGACAGGAACTGCTGCGGATTGAGGAGTTCGAGGGCAAGATCCGCGCGGCGGTCGCCACGCGGTCCGACCCTGACTTCCTGATCATCGCCCGCACCGAAGCCCTCATCGCCGATCTCGGGGAGGACGAGTCGCTCAGGCGCGCCGCGGCGTATGAGGCGGCTGGCGCCGATATGATCCTCGTTCATTCCAAGCAGAAGACGCCAGACGAGGTCGAGAGCTTTGTCCGCGCCTGGAACGGCAAGGCACCGATCGTCATTGTCCCCACCGCCTATCCGGAAATGAACGAGGCCCGCATCAAGGCATTCGTCAAGATCGCCATGGTCATCTATGGCAATCATGCCGTGCGCGCTTCGATCACCGCGATGAGGGATGTGTTCTCCCGCATCCTCAAAGATCGCGGCATCCACAACGTCAACCGTGCCATCGTCTCCGTCGAGGAGGTGTTCCGCCTCCAGAAGATGGATCAGGTTAAGGCTGACGAAAAGCAGTTCCTGTGCTGACTTAATCTGGGGGAGCATTCTCTCGGCAGTGCCGTCGCGGCCCATGATGCTGTCCATCATACGGCTCGTGAGTCTGCGCGTGGTCCGGTGCACATCAACTCGGCGGAAGGCTTCAATGACTGGGTGCGCCGCACCGTCTCAGGTGCGTTCCACCACATCAATGCGCATCGGGCTGATCTTTACTCCAATGAGATCGGCTTTCGCTGATCACAGCGGGTCGTCACAGGCCAGGCGCCGCGACATACGCGCAAGGCCCTAAGGTCACCAAGATCCTATCGGCGCGGGTCCCGCCAGTATGGCAACTCCTAGCCGTGCTTTGCTCAGCGGGCAAATCAGGCGCCGGACCCAAGCGTGTGGGAGCGACCTTCTCTCGCGACATGCCGCCTTCTTCGATGATCTGCAGCTTGCGTTCTGTTGTCCCGCGCCGCCGGACATGGCCAGCCATCAGCTGTACCTGCCGATACTTCTCGGATACGAGCTTGTCCTTAAGCACATGCTTGAGCCTTCCTGCTGATGCGGATGCCTGGTCGAAGCGGGGCGGCTCACCAGGGCGAATTATTGCAATTTAGCTATTAAATTGGCCCGTTTCCTGCACGACAATGCGAAAGTTGGATGATTTTTACCTCACTGGCGGTGTTAATTTGAAGGTTAAGGATGGTTCGGCCTCGGTGAAAAGCGGGATCGGGACCGACATGCGAAGCCATCCTCGGTTTGGTTGAGCAGCCCGCCGTGCTGTGTGTCGCCGCCTGTGTCGGAACGACCCGCCTGATCGACAACCTGGTCCTTGATGTCGCTTGTGACAGCGGAACAGATCTCGTCCTGGCGCAGCATCGCGATGTTTTTTGAAGGAAATTGCGCATGCCTCTGTTCTATTTCGATGTCCAATTGGGACCGAGTTGCTTGCCGGATCACACCGGCCTTGACCTGGAGACCGAGGCGGCCGCTGACTGATCGCCGGAGCCACGACCACCAAAACCCTCCTAGTGTGGTGCGACGAGCATGGCCCTCGCAGGGGCCGATCACCGTCGCGTGCCGTCAGCGACACGTGCTTTCAGCCGTGCCGGACGACGTGAGTGCCGTCCTAGCCACCGCCGGCGGCGAAACTGTCCGCCCTCGGCAAGGTTCGCATCATGCGGGGCCCTCTGCCGCTCGCGGCGCCCGAGAATTGGTCTTATGCCGCAACGCCTGACGGCAGGCAGGAACACTGTGCTTCTCAGCGGGACCGGGACGGCGCTCGCGCTCGTGACGGAACGGTTTTTCTCCGACCTCGTCTCGTTCGCGGCCTCGCAGCCATCGTTGTGCCGCGGCCGCGATGAAAGGTCGCGCACAGGATCAGCGACGCAGCCTGGGAGGTTTGAGCGATGACAACCCACCCGGACCTGATGTCTCACGCCTTCCCGGATCCCGACCTGATCGAGGAGATCCAGTTCCTGGATCACCGGATCCGGTTTGGACCGACGAAAACCGGCTGAGTGTCGTTTGTGGCGTGTCAGGGCCACCGTCCAACCATCGTTCTCGCGGGTGCTCGCGACACCCTGCTCGCGCAGTCGAACAAGCTAGTCGAGGAGCGGATCGGGGGGAGGCATTGAAGTGAGGAGTGATTATCGTTGGCCGCTGGCCTCTAAGTGGTGCATCCGGGAAGTCACGCCGCTCTCGGCAGGAGTGCAATGCCGGGTGAGCGGCGTGGGCGATGCCGACGGCGTCCGCCCCAGACAAACGGATGGCGGTGCGCATTCCAGTAGACTGTCGAGCGGTGGATCGCATCGGCGATCTCGTCCCAATTCTCGAAGCGCCGGCCCGCTAACGCCAGTGAACGCAGGATCTTCCACCAGGGCTCGATTAGATTGAGATAAGCCGCGTATTTGGGCTGGAACACCATCTCCCAACGCGGATGCGCCAGCACAAACAGCAGCACGTCGGTTGTGCGATGCGAGCTCAGATTATCCATGATGGCGTACACCCGCTTGGTCGAGCTCGGGATCCAGGTCTCAACCTGGTCCAGGAAGTCGACCCAAGGCGCACTGCCGCGTCCAGGATAGGGATGCGTGAAGGCTTCACCCGTTGCGGGACAGAATGCACCGAAGATGTAGCCTTTGGCGCGGCGGCCATAGTCAATCTCCTGTCTCGCGCGCTCGGCTGGTCGCGTCTTTGTCTGCACCAGCGCCCGCCCGGCATAACTCTTGGCGCTCACCGGTCCCATCTCGTCCAGACAGACTACACAACTGCCCGCAGGTGGCTTGGTGTAGAGCGTTTCGATCTTCCCCTTTTTTCGGCGAAGGCTGGATCAACCCGCTCCCCGAACCAGGTCTCGTGCTTGCGCCAGCGCAAGCCCTCGTGGAGCAGGATCTCGTCGATGCGGCTGCGTTGCATGGCGATACCTTTGTGCTCGTGCAGGTAGGCCGCCAATCGGTCGAGCGTCCAGGCAGCAAACGGCAGCCCGAGCGTCTGAGGCTTGGTCAACGCGGTGGCAATCACGGTGGCCGTCTGCTCGGGCGTGTAGGTCGGCCGGCGGCCCGAACGGTGCCGGTCCTTGAGCGCTTCCAAGCCTTCCGCGTTGAAGCGGCGAATGCGCTTGCGCACGGTCTCTCCATCCAGGCCAGCCCGGGCTGCAATCGCCGAGGCGCTCTCACCGTGACTGGCGCGCCAGATGATTTGCGCACGCTGCACGCGGTGGGCCGGAGCCGTGTGGGAGTGAGCCAGGCGCTTGACGGTCGCGAGTTCTTCAGCGGTTAAGTCCCGTAAGCAGACCGGTGCCATGGATCGCCTCCGCCAGCAGGTCAGAAGGGACTGCCATTATACCCCAGACGCCAGCCGGTCATGGCGCTGGATTTGGACACGCCATTGACCGTCAGGGTCCGGTCGATGAAGTCAGGGGCGGCTTCGGCCATCGTGGCGAAAGGCACGTCGTAAACGAGCTTCTCATAGATATCGTCCGCCAGCACATGGACCTGCGGATGCCGGCGCAGAACTTCGGCCAAGGTGGTGAGATCGGCCTTGGAATAGACCGCGCCGGTCGGGTTGTTGGGCGAGTTCAGCATCAGCCACTTGGTGCGCGGCGTGATTGCCGCCTCCAGATCCTGCGGCTTTAACTTGAACCCGCATGGCTCCTGGCAGGCGACGAGCACCGGCTCGCCTCCAGCCAACCTCACCATATCCGGATAGGAAACCCAACATGGCGTCGGCACGATGACTTCGTCCCCGGGATCGAGGCTGGCGAAAAGTGCGTTGAACACCACCTGCTTGGCACCGCAACCCACGGTGACCTGATCGATGTCGTAATCGAGCCCATTGTCGCGGAGGAGCTTCTGCCGGATCGCCTCGCGCAGCGGCTTGACCCCAGCGACCGGTGTATAGCGCGTCCTGCCTTCAAGGATGGCAGCGATGCCGGCCTTCCGGATCCCCTCAGGTGTCCCGAAATCCGGCTCCCCCTGGCTCAGCGTGACAATGTCAATCCCCTGCTCGCGCAAGGTGGCTGCCTTGGCGGTCATGGCCTTGGTCTGGGATGGGCGGACGGACTGGAGCCGTTTGGCAAGTAACGACAATGGAAGATCCTCGCAGAACCGAATTTTCGCCCGGCACTAAACGAGTCACCGGCCGCTTGCCAGTCTTGGTATCGCGCAAAGCGGGTATAATGATCGCGTTTTGCGATAAATTTCCAAAGCCGCAGGCTAACGGCCACCAGATTCGTCCTCCATCGTCTTCCGGCAGAGCCGGGTGAGCCAGCGGCAGAACGCACGGGCAATGTCCGGATTGCCGCCCCGATCCACCGCATAGGCACGGTATTGCATCCCGCTCGGCGCCCGCGAGCCGGGAAGCACTTGCAACAGGCCCTGTTTGATCAGGTCTGCGACGACAATGTGCGGCGTCACGAGCAGGGTCTGGCCGGTCGTGACCGCCGGCAGGGCCAGATAGTGGTGATCATAGCGCGCGCCGGTTTTGATTTCCGACGTCTTCAGGTCCATCCCGCGCAGCCAGGTTGGCAGAATGTCAGGGCGCGACGTGACGGCGATCACCGGCGTCGTCCGCAAGGCGTCGAGGCCGCGGCCGGCCACACAGTCCGGCGCACCGACGCAGACGAGTTGTTCATCGTAGACATCCCAGCGATCCGCCGGCTCGGTCAGCGTCAGGTCGCGGGTCAGCAACACATCGAAATTGTCGGTTCCGTTCGGGGCCGACAAAGAGCTGATGACATCGACGGTGACGCCACCCATTTCCTGCGAGAAATCGCGCAGGTTGGGGATGAGCACGGTATAGGCAAAGGTCGACAGCGACGTCCGCACGACGAGGTGGTTGGCGTCCTTGCGGTCATTGCGGCGCATGCGCTTTGCCGTGAACAGGATCGTGTCGAGCGGTTCGGCCACCGCATCGGCGAACAGCCGCCCGAAATCGGTCAGCCGGCTTTGGCGGCCGCGCCGTTCAAGGAGCTTTGCCCCGAAATAATCTTCGAGAACCGCCAGGTGACGGCTCACAGAACTCTGCGTGATGCCGAGCGCCTTCGAGGCTCGAGTGACACTGCTGTCGCGCGCAACCTGCACGAAGGCCCGCACCGCATTCAGAGACAGATCCTTTTCCTCAGCCACGATTCCTCGCCTCAACTTATCTGGAATTCATCGAGAATTCGGCGTTCGTTATCGCATTATTCGATGTACGTCATCAACCTGTAGCAAAAACGGGCGACTAGTCCCGACCGACACGGGCGCACATCAAGCGAAACACGGCGCAGAAACAATCTAGATGCCTAAACCGATGGAGCCGTGGTGGCCCGCCAAGCACCACAACAGGAGCCGCGCATGCACGATCTGACTTTTACAAGACGCAAGTTGATGACTGCTGGTGCCGCCTGCGGTCTGTTGGCCATGACCGGTGTGCGTTTCGCCGCCGCGCAGGCGGCGAACCGGCGCACGCTCAGGATCGGCATGTCCGGCTTCCCGCCCGCAGTGGAACCGGTCCTCTACGTTCATACGGCGACGCGGCGCATCGTGCCACAAATGTTCGACACGCTGATCGCTTTCGACCAGACCCCGGCCATGGCACTGCGCCCGGCCTTGGCAGAACGGTGGGAACGCGTGAGCGGAAAGGCGCTCCGCCTTTATCTGCGCAAGGGCGTGACCTTCCACAATGGCGGCCCATTGACCGCGGACGATGCCGCCTTCAGCCTCAGCCCCGAGCATTTGCTCGGCCCCGGTATGGCCGGTAAATCCACGGCGATGCAAACCCTGGATACGATCGACCGGGTCGAGGTCATCGACAGCCACACCGTAATCGTTCATGCCAAGGGCGAAGACCCTTTGCTCGAAAAGCGACTGGCGTCGTGGGGCTCGGAAATCGTTAGCAAGCAGGCTTTCGACGCAGCGGGTTCCTGGGAGGCCTGGACGGCTGCGCCGGTGGGAACTGGTCCTTACCGGATTGTCAGCCAGACCCTCGATGTCGCTGTTCAACTGGCCTCGCATGACGCGTATTGGGGTGGCTTGCCGCCTTTTGCCGGCATCCAGTTCCGGGTCATTCCGGAACTGGCCTCGCGGATGAATGCGCTAATGGCCGGAGAGGTGGATTTCGCCACCGACATTTCGCCGGATATGTTTGCTGAAATTGAGAAGCATCCGCAGCTCGAGGTTGCGGGCGGAGCGGTTCAGAATATTCGCTATCTGGCTGTCGATAAAACGAGCCCGGTTCTCGCAAAGGTCGGCATCCGCCGCGCGCTCAGCCTTGCGCTTGACCGCAAGGCTTTCGTCCAGGCGCTCTGGCAGGACAGGCTCCCAATTCCCAACGGCTTCCAGTTCCCGAGCTTCGGTGAAGCCTATCTCGAAGATTTCCCTGCCCTTGCCTACGATCCGGATCTGGCGCGCAAACTCCTCGACGAAAGCGGCTACAAGGGCGAAACCATCACCTATAAGTTGCTGAACAATTATTATCCCAATCAAGTCGCCGGCGCACAGGTCATGATCGAGATGTGGCGGGCGGTCGGTATGAATGTCGAAATTCAGATGATGGAGAATTTCGCACAGATCCAGACCAAGCCGGTTCATGCGATTTACGACAGTTCGTCGACCGCCATCTTCCCGGATCCGCTCGCTCATGCATGGCGCGAATTCGGGCCGAAAGGCACCTTGCCCAAGATAGGGATCTGGGCCAACGAGGAGTACTTCAGCCTTGGCGCAAAGCTCAAGGACACGGCCGATCCACAGGCGCGGCGGCCGATCCTCCGTAGGATGCTGGAGATTATCGGCCAGGACGATCCATCCTGTGTTGTCCTGCACGGTTCGGGCCAGTTCTATGGCAAGCGCAAGGACATCGCGTGGGAGCCAGGGCAGACACTCGATCTGAACTTCGGTCCCTTCAATCCCGCTTATGCGCGAAAATGACAACCGTCACCTCGACAGCCGGTCCACGGAAGGAAGCTATGCAAAATCTCGCCGGCTACACGCCAGTACCTGCTTCTCCGGAAGGTTCGGCCTCGCCGCTTCTGACGATCGAAGATCTGACGGTCGATTTCAGCGGCGTCCGCGTTCTTCGCGGGATCGATCTCGCGATTGCCCCGGGCGAGGCGTTGGGCGTCGTTGGTGAATCGGGCAGTGGCAAATCGGTCACCTGGCTAGCCGCTCTCGGCCTGCTGCCACGCACCGCGACCGTGTCCGGAAGCGTCCGGCTGGGCAGTACGGAGCTGCTGGGAGCGGCTGCCACGCGCCTCGACTGGGTTAGGGGCGGCCGCGTGGCGATGATCTTCCAGGACCCGTCAAGCGCGCTCAATCCCGTCATTCGGGTCGGCCGACAGGTCGGCGAGGTTCTCGCCCGGCACCGGGGTCTCTCGGGCGCGGCCATCCGGGCTGAGGCCAGACGCCTATTCGAACTCGTTGGCCTGCCGGACGCAGGCCGACGGCTCGACGCCTATCCGCATGAACTGTCCGGCGGCCAGAACCAGCGGGTCATGATTGCCATGGCGCTTGCCGGCGATCCGGACATGCTGGTCGCCGACGAGCCGACGACCGCGCTCGACGCCACAATCCAGGCACAGATATTGGACCTACTAACGGCGATCCGGCGGGAGACGGGCATGGCGCTCGTTCTCATCAGCCACGATCTGGGCGTCGTCTCCGAAACCTGCGAGCGCATTGTCGTGATGTATGGCGGTCGGATTGTCGAGACGGCTCCATCGGGGACGATCTTTGAGAGGCCGCGGCATCCCTATACACAGGGATTGCTTGCGGCATTGCCGCCGTTCGAAGGCGCATTGCGACGGCTCATCCCCATTGAGGGTCAGGTGCCGGAGCCTACGAACATGCCTCCCGGCTGTCCCTTTGCTCCCCGATGCCCGCAACGGCGGGCGGCCTGTGAAACGGTTGTGCCTCCCCTTGAGCAAATTGGGGATAGGTGGTTCTCCGCGTGCATAACCAGCAATGGAATTGACGCTGTTGCGGCATCTGAACTGAAAAGCATTCCGGCATGACGGATAACATTCTTGAATTGCATGGCGTTTCTCGCAGCTATGCGATGCGGCGGGGCCTCTTCGGACACAAGATTCCGATCCGTGCGGTCGATGATGTATCGCTGTCGGTAACAGAAGGGCGGACGTTGGCGCTGGTCGGCGAATCCGGTTCGGGCAAATCGACTACAGGACGGATCGCGCTCGGCCTCGAACGGCCGAACGGCGGGCGCGTGATCTTCCGCGGCGCTGACCTGCCGCCGGTCGATACCCTGCCCTGGCGCCGTATGCGCGCGCAGATGCAGATGATCTACCAGGATCCCTTGGCCGCGCTGGATCGCCGGCTTGCGATCGTCGATCAGGTCCAGGGACCGCTCGACGTTCATGATGTCGGATCGGTATCGGAACGAAGGCAAAAGGCGCTGGCGATACTCGACGCGGTGGGTCTGAACGCCAGCCACGCTTCCAGCCTCCCGCATGAGCTGTCGGGTGGGCAGCGTCAGCGCGCCGTGCTGGCCCGCGCGCTGGTCACGGAACCGTTATTGCTTGTCTGTGACGAGCCCGTCTCGGCCCTCGACGTTTCGATCCAGGCCCAGGTCGTCAATCTTCTCATGGACCTCCAACAGGATCTCGGCCTCAGTCTTCTGTTCATCAGTCACGATCTGAAAGTGGTGCGCCATGTCAGCCACGATATGGCGGTGATGTATCTCGGTCGCATCGTCGAATATGGCGAGACGAATCTTCTGCTCTCGCAACCCGCCCATCCCTATACCGAAGCGCTGGTTTCGGCGGTGCCGGCTGCCGGCCGTCGGACCCGTCAGCGTATTCTTCTCAAGGGCGAGCCACCCAATCCCGCCGCACGCCCGTCGGGCTGCACGTTCCATCCTCGCTGCCCCGTGGCGCGACCTGTATGCGCAAGCGTTTGTCCGCCGCTGGCAACACTGCCGGACGGACGAAAGGTCGCTTGCCATGCCGCCCACGCCAACCCGCTCAGCATGAAGGGCGAAAACTAATGTTGCGTTTCGTCGCCATTCGACTTTTGCGAGCCCTTCTGACAGTCGCGCTGGTCGTCACATTCGCTTTCATCGTGCTGAGACTTTCGGGCGATCCGGCGCATAGCATCATGGGTGAGGACGCTTCACCCGAGGCAATGGCCGCCTTTCGCCGTGAGTGGGGTCTCGACGACCCGCTCTGGGTGCAATATTTCCACTACTTCGCAGCGATCTTTCATGGTGAGCTCGGCCGGTCGATGCGGGGAGGCGGCCCCGCGCTCGACCTTGTGCTGGGACGGATTCCGGCAACGTTGGCATTGACCCTGCCCGCGCTCCTGCTGAAGCTGGGGATCGGCATTCCGGCCGGCATCTATGCCGCCTTGCACCGGAACAGCGCCGTCGACCGTTCCGTGATGGTCACCGCGGTTGCGGGCTATACCGTACCCAGTTTCGTCCTCGGCCTCGTGCTGGTTCAAGCCCTGTCGATCTGGCTCGGGTGGCTGCCGACCGGTGGCACGGGCGGCTGGCAGCATCTCCTGCTGCCGGTCATCACCCTCGGCATCGGTGGAGCTGCCGTCCTCGCCCGCTTCGTCCGCAGCGCGATGCTGGAGGTGCTGGGACAGCCCTATATCCGCACGGCCTGCGCCAAGGGCATCCCCTGGGCCGCAGTTGTGCGCGGACACGCCTTGCCGAATGCCGCCATTCCGACTGTCACCATCATCGGCTTCATGGTCGGCAATCTGATCGCGGGTTCAGTAGTGGTCGAAAGCGTGTTTTCCTGGCCGGGCGTCGGCAACCTGTTGGTGGTTTCCGTGGCGGGACGCGATCTGGCCGTCGTGCAATGCATTCTCCTGCTGGTGGCGCTCACAATGGTCCTGTCCAATCTCGTCGTGGATTTCCTGTACGGTTTCCTCGATCCGCGCCTGAGCAGCGCACCTGAAACCGGAGGACAGTGAAAATGAACGTGATGCAAAACATCGCGAAAACAAACGCAACGACAGCGAAGAAGAAAAAGAACGCGGGATACCGTCGGATACCGCTGACTGTCACTATCAGCGCGATCTGGATCGTTCTCGTTGTCCTCGTCGCGCTAAGCGCAGACATCATCGCGCCGTACAAGTACACCGCTTTCGATCTGCGCAACCGGTTGGCTCTGCCGTTCAGTCCGCAACATTGGCTCGGAACGGACGAACTCGGACGCGATATCCTGTCCCGGTTGATCGTCTCCGTGCGCATTTCAATTCTCGTCGCCGTTGGCGCAACATTGATCTCGGCCTGCTTTGGCACGGCCATGGGTTTTGCTGCCGCTCACTTTCGCGGTCGCGTCGAGCAATGCATTCTGATGCTCGCCGATTTTCAGGCGGCGATGCCTTTCCTGATCCTTTCACTCTCCGTGCTTGCCTTTTTCGGCAATGCGCTGCCGCTGTTCATCGGCCTGATGGGCCTTTATGGCTGGGAGCGCTATGTCCGCATCGCGCGCGGGCTAGCGATCGCCGCCAGCGCGCAGGGCTACGCCAACGCCGTTCGTCAGACGGGCGCAAGTCCATTACGGGTCTATCTGCGCCACATTCTGCCGAATATCTCCTCGACGCTGATCGTTTCGATGACGCTGACCTTTCCAGAAATCATCCTGATGGAAAGCAGCCTGTCCTTTCTCGGCCTCGGCGTTCAGCCGCCGATGACGAGCCTCGGGAATATGGTCGGCTATAGCCGGGAATATATGACGCGCGCACCCTGGATCATGTTTGCGCCGGCAGCGCTCATCGTCATGACGACACTCTCCGTCAGTCTGCTAGGCGATTGGCTGCGCGATCGTTTGGACAAGAGCCCAGAGTGACGCCGGAGCAGAACGGTCCTCGTCCTTTCGTCAATCGCAATCCAGAAAGAAGTCAAAATGAAACAAGACCACGGTCAGTCTGATCCGACCGCCCTTCTTCGTCCCGGCAAGCGCATTTACGGCGTGAGCATCGGCATCGCCATCATGGACCGCCGGTTTCCCCGTCCGGTCGGCGATCTTGGCAATCCGCGTTCCTTTGCCTTCCCCGTGCTGTATGACGTAGTGCATGGCGTCAACAATATGCCTGCCCTTTCCGTCGAGCAAACAGGAGATCTATTTACGCCGCTTTATGATAGCTGCATGCGGCTAGTCGACCAGGGCGTTGCTGCGATTACCACAACCTGCGGCTACGCCGCGCTTCTGCAGGAGCGGCTGGCCGAGAAGCTACCCGTTCCCTTCGCCGCCTCCAGCCTAGTGCAGATCCCTTCAGTCCTGGCATTGCTCGGGGGGCGGCGCAGGATCGGCGTGCTGGCCGCACGGGGCCGCAGCCTGACCGACCGACATCTCGCCGCGACGGGCGTAACGGCAGAGCAACTCGGCCGCATCCGTAAAATCAATCTTCAGGAAGCGCCCGCCTTCCGCCGCGCGATTCTCGACGCTCCTGGCGCCGAGCCGCTCGAAGTCCCTGCTGCGGCTCGGGAGATAGCTGCACTTTGCAAGGCATTGGCCGATGCCGATTCCGAAATTGCCGGCTTTGTCGCTGAATGCACAAATGTCGGTCCATATTCGGCCCACATCCAGGCAGCGACAGGCCTGCCGGTTTGGGACAGCGTCAGTCTCGTTAACTGGCTGCACGCCGGCGTCGCACGCGTCGCGGACTAAACGCATCGCTCTTCGGATGGCGACGTTCTCACGCATTCTCCTCGCCCCCGATCGGCAACGTAATCCTAATGAAAAAGGACAACCGAGAAATGACGTCAATTCGCGACGATGCCGTTGCGCTGACCAGAGACTGCTTTGTGTTCGACTGCCTGTCGAACGAGTACGTTCTGGACGAAGCCTATGCCCAAACCTGCCTCGATGCGGGAGTGAACGCCACAAACGTAACCTTTGCGGCTGAGCTCGATTGGGATGGCACGCTGAAGCTCTGGGAGAAGTACCTGAAGAAGATTGATGACAGTCCGCTGCTTCATCTCGCCTCGAATAGCGCGGATATCGAGCGAGCGCGGGCCGCGGGGAAACTGGCGGTCATCCCGGGTACGCAGGGCGCCTCGATGATCGACGACCAGCTCTGGCGGGTATCGCTTCTGTTTCGCCTTGGACTGCGGTTCGTGGGTTTGACCTATTCACAGTCCAACAAGCTCGCGGCGGGTTGCGGTGAGATCCGCGATGCGGGACTGAGCTTCCTCGGACAGGAATTCATCGCTGCCGTCAACGAGCTTCCGATGTTTCTCGACCTGTCCCATACTGGGCACGAGTCGCGGCGTCAGGCCATAGAATTGGCAAGGAACCCAACCTTCACCCATGCCAATGCCTATGCGGTTACGCCCAACGATCGCAACGTGAAGGACGAGGAACTGCAGGCCGTTGTCAAAAAGGGAGGCATGGCGGGACTTTGCTGCCTGCCGAGCACGGTCCGCAAGAGCCAGGCCACAGTCTCGGACCTGATCGACCACGCCGACTACCTCGTCTCGAAGTTTGGAATCGAAATCTGCGGACTCGGCCTCGACTACAGCGACGGATATATCGATTCAAAGGTGCAGCCGCCTGAGTCCATACGCTGGCGGACGCTCAGGCCGGACGTCTTCGGGACAAACCACGACTTCTTCAATCTGAAATATCCTCAAGGCGTCGAAAGCATCACCGGTTTGTCCAATATCACCTCGACGCTTATGGATCGTGGTTACTCACGAGACCAGATTTCAGCGATCCTCGGAGGCAACTGGCTGCGTACCATTCGCAAAGTCCTAGGGTAATTGCCAACAACACGTCACGACGTTGAACCTAGACAGAGCGTATCGTCAAGCAATCCGCTCTGTCTGAAACAGCAGCAGTTTTAGTAACACCCGATGGTCAGCAGCGCCCCGTCGCTCTCTCGACAGGAAACCTCATGGCTTATCTTCGCCCACTTGACCGCCAGCGCGCACAAGCTCTCATGCAGCAGGAAGGATTAGACGGAATCGTACTGATCCAACCCGAATCAATCACCTATGGCGCGGGCGCGCGCCCGGGCAGCGCCGCCGACTGGCGACAGGCAGGCGCAGCGTTCCTGATAGTGCCTGCAGATGCGGAGGAGCCAATCACCGCGATCATCGGCGATTTCTACGTTGAAGAGTTTCGAGCTGCTTCAGGAATCGATGACATCATGACATTTCCTGTCTGGGTCGATCTCATCGACATCGCAAAGATCCCCGCCGGACACCTCATCGAGCGTCTTTCGGCCGCTCGTCCGCCCGAACAGGTGCGCGCGAGGCCAGCGACCTTTAACCGCAAACAAACCTTCGCGCTTCTCGCGGATGCCTTGGCACGATGTGGGCTCTCAACGGCACGGCTCGGGACGGAGCATGCCTTTCTGCCGCTTTCAGATGCGGCAAATTTCATCGAGGCCTGCCCCAATGTGCGCTGGTCCGATGCGTCGCGACTCGTCAGCCGCTTGCGAATGATCAAGTCCACCGAGGAAATCGACCGACTGAAACTCGCTGCTCAATCCGCCGAGGCCGGCACTACGGCTGCCATCGCCCGCATCCGGCCCGGTTGCACCGCCGACGACCTGTTCGCAGTTTTCCGCATCGCCGCAGCACAGCGTGCGGCCGAACTCGGGCATGATGGCTCGGTCCTCGCGAACGGCGCCATTACGATCGGACCTGGTGCAACCGGGAAAGGCCGACCAGCACAAAAAGGGGATGTCATCCGCCTTGATCTCGGCTGCGTCATTGATGGCTATACGTCTGATTGCGCACGCACTGCCGTGCTCGGCCGACCGAGTGCAGATCAGCGGGCAATTTACGATGCCCTCCGCAACGCCTTAATCCGGCTTAGCACGCCTCCGCCCTGGGATCCCTTTACGCGAGGTGCATGAGACTGCAATGAAGTCCATGCATGCCCAAGGCTTTGACATGTATTGCCGAGGCCATTTTGGGCACGGCCTCGGTGCTTCAGTATTCGTCGAGGAATGGCCCTTCATCGCGGCGGATGAAACGACGGAGATCGAACCCAACATGGCGCTGGCCTATGAGTTGCCCTGGTATATTCGCGGCCTCGGGGCATTCATGTTGGAGGACCAGTTCACGATCGGCGCCCAGTCAGCCGATGCTTGCTGGACGTTGCCGCGCGAGCTGCTGATTTGCGACTGACAGAACGCTACAGACATTGCGCCCCAACCGAACTTCGCCAGGACACAAATATCATGCGATTTCTCATCGTCAGCTTCGACGGGTTACGCCCGGACCTCATCGACAGGAACCTGACGCCCAACCTCGCCCGGCTCCAAAATGCAGGCATGACGCTGTCCGGTCACCGCACGATCTATCCCAGCGAAACCCGTTCGGCCTTTCCGAGCCTTGTGACGGGTACCACGACCAGCCGGCATGGCATGGTCGGCAACAAGTACATCGACCGGTCCGTCACGCCGCAGCGCTACATCGACACGGCCGACGCGGTTCTCCTGCGCCAGCTCGACCTCGAGAGCCGCGGGCGGTTGATGTCGGCACCCACGCTTGGCGAAATCCTCGCCTCGGCCGGGCGCCGCCTTGCCGTTCTGGCGACCAACACGCCCGGCACCACCCGGTTCTTCCATCATAAGGCAGAAGATTTCGGGCATATCCGCCTCTCGGGCCATTTCCGCGAAGCCTGCACACCTGATGAGGTGCTGGCGGAAACCGAGGCCCGCCTGGGTCCGCTGCCGCCAGAGCCGCCGAAGACCGAACCCGATACGGCTGGGCAGGACTGGATCACCTCGGCTTTCCTTGAGGTGGTGTGGCCGAACTACTGGCCGGACGTCACGATCCTCTCCTACGGCGAGCCGGACATCACCTCGCACTTCCATGGCACAGGGGCTGACGCGACACGCGGCATCATCGCCCACTGTGATCGCCAGTTCGGCCGCGTGCTCGACTGGTGGGAAGCCGAGGGCGCCGCCGCCGGCGTGCAGATCATGGCGATCTCGGATCACGGTCACATCACCGGCCACACCCGCGTCTCCGTGGCCGACAGCCTGCGTGAAGCGGGCTTCCGGCCAGGCATCGCGCCTGCGTCTGATGTCGATGTCGTAGTCGTGCCGGGGCAAGTCGGCGCGCTATATCTCGCCGATCCAACCGACAACCAGGTCGCTAGGCTCGTCGCTGCGATCACTCACGAGCCATGGTGCGGGCCGGTCTTCACCCGCACAAAGAACGAGGCCGAGGGCATCGCTCCCGGCAGTCTCGGCCATCACCTCGTTTTCGCCGATCACGCCTGCGCCCCGGACGTCTCCTTCTGCTTCCGCGCGGATGACGGCATCGATCCCTTCGGCCTCATCGGCGGCACCTTCTACGACAACGACGGCCGCACGGGCCTCGGCGTGCATGGCGGCCTACATCCGAACGAACTGGCTGCCCTCGGCATCGTTGCCGGCTCGGCCTTTCCGGCTCGAGGCGCCGTCTCATCGGTTCCGTCCGGCATCTGCGATTTGGCTCCGACGATGCTGCACCTTCTCGGGATTGCGCAGCCGCAAAGCATGAGCGGACGCGTCCTATATGAAGTTCTGGAACGTCAACCGAAGGCTCCCCACATCTGCAGCGAAACCTTCGAAGCAAGGCTTGGTAGTTTCAGGCAGGTTCTACGGCGCGTTCGCGTCGGAGATACGACCTATATCGAGGGCGGAATCGCGGAAGGGTAAACCTCTGTACCGCAGAACTGCCATCACGCGAGCGTTAGTACTCAATACGCTCAAAAGTCCATCTCTTCGGACACCTCCTGCCGGGGTTTTGGTCCCTGTGCCAGGCGGCAGCCGAGCACTTCAAGAAACTGGTCGTAACGCTCGCCGCCTTTCGCCCGGGCGGCGGCTAGTGCAATCTCCGCGAGCAGCGCCGTCGATGTCGCTGAACATCCTGGGCTGAAACTCCCTCTTTTGGAACAGGAACAGACTTCTTGGTGTGAGAGCCCGTGATCTCGCAGTTTCGGGTTAGCTATCGACGCGGGTCAGGTTCGAGAAGTCCTCTTCCCAGCCATTTTGGTTAACTGAGAATCGCTTGCGGCGACTGAAGCGCGTTTGCGATCGAAGCTCAGGCCTACTCCAAACCCAGCCAACGCCCTTCGGCTACCGCTACATCACGCGTGAGGCTGGCGGGGAGACGCACGCTAGGAGATTGACGAGGAGGCCGCACAAATCGTGCGCCAGATTGTCACCTGGGTTGGGCACGAGCGCTCGATGCTGGCGGGAGTCTGCCGGCGCCTGCACGACAGCGGGCTTCCAAATCCGACTGAGCGGCCACACTGGAGCCGGGCGATGATCCATAGCATGCTGCTCGATCCTGCCTATGCGGGACAGGCGCTTTATGGTCGATGCTAGAGCGTGCCGTGGCGGCCGCCGCTTCATCCGCCGCGCGGCCACGATGGCCTGCCGCGGCGGTCCTGGCGGCAAGTGCTCGCCCCGACTGAGCGGCACATCAGCATCGCGGTGCCGGCGATTGTTGGCGAAGAACTCTTTGCGAGTGTCGCCGAGCAGTTGGAGGAGAACCGCAGACGCAGTCGCCAGCGGCTTGCGGGCGTTCAGTATCTGCTGCGCGGCCTACTGGTCTGCGAGAAGTGCGGTTATGGGTTCACCGGCCATCACCATCGCGGGCAGTGGCGCTACTATCGCTGTTGCGGCACCGACCGCAGCCGCTTCCACGGTGCATTCCGGTGCGATGCTCGGCTGGTCGCCACGGAGTTGCTTGACGAGGCAGTGTGGGACGAAATCTGCCGGCTGCTCGACGATCCGGCACAGGTGATCGCCGAGTATCAGCGGCGCCTGGACACCGTGCAGGCCACGCCGCATCGGCTCGAACTCGATGCCCTTGACCGTCAACGGGCCAAGGCCCGCCGCGCGCTCGAGCGGCTGATCGACAGCTACACGGAGGGACTGATCGAAAAGCCCGAATTCGAGCCGCGCCTGACCGCATTGCGCCGCCGGACAGCCCGGCTGGAAGCCGAAGCCAAGGCTCAACAGGAGGCCGATGAGCAGGTCCGCTCGCTGCACCTCGTCATTGGTAAGCTGGACCTGTTTGCCACGATGGTGCACGAGCGGCTCGGGGCTGCGGATTGTACGACGAAGCGCGACATTATCTGTACCCTCGTCAAGCGCATCGAGGTGGCCGATGATATTGTTCGGGTGATCTTCCGGGTTGATCCCGGCTTCTCAGGTCCACCTGAGACAGGCCGAACTTTGCACTATTGTCCAACACGTCGTTATCATGCATGCGATGCTCAAGACCGGCACCTTCTTCGACCATAGCGTCGGTGCTGCAGCTTGATCGTTTGAGAATCGCGTTCAATCTCAGAGCGCGCTGAGATGTCCCTGCCGGGATGTGGGCCGAGCCATTCCGCTTGATGGGATGCACTGCTGATACAGCCGAGTGCGTCGTCCACATGGGAAGGCTCCTTTCGCGAAGCTCGATCGTGCTGAGACGGTTGTCGACCGTGAAGACGACCCTGCTCCCGGCAGACGCTCACGCGGCGCGCCAAAAGACAGGCTGCGACCACGACTCTGCTCAGTGTTGCCTCGGCCCCGGTCGAGGGCCCATGTGGGTGAGGTATCGCGAAAAAGCTTGCAAAGTGGCCCGCGATTAGACGGCCCCATCAGAATCAGGATCCGCCGGCAATGAGCGCTGAAGAACCTCGACAAGCTGGTTGCCAGCAAAGGAGAGTTCGCCAGAATTGTCGATCGCCAGCGCATCATCTAGATTGACGTCAATCTTGTCGCTTCTCGCCAGGCGGGCTTTTCGAGACTCATGCCTCTCCCGTCCGCGCCTCTCCAGTCGTTGTGCCAGGACGGTTGGCGAGGCCGCGATGCTGATGACCTGAAGCGTGGCATAGCGGCGACGTGCTTCGGGGAGGATGGCGCGCGAGCCGTTAGCGACGACTACATGGCCTTGGGCAAGCCAGTCGTCGATGATGTTGGGAAGGCCGTAATGGAGCCCATGTGCCTCCCAATAGAGGGCAAAGGCTTCGCTCTCGACCTGTTTCCGGAATTCGGCGAGGTCGACAGGGTCATGGTCCTCCCCGACCGAAGCCGGGCGGGTGATGACGCGGCGGACGAAGCGAATCCGATCGTCATGCTGGAGACGCTCCTTCGCGTAGTCGATCAGGGTGTCCTTGCCGGCACCGCTCGGCCCGACTACCAGGACGAGCTGGCCGCTGAAACCAGGGTTCGTCATGATGCTACGCTCCCCGTTTCAATTCAAAACGGGAGCGGACGACGAAATCGGCCCCGGGCCGCGCCTGCTCGAACAGCGTCAGGGCATCGATGGCATAATCGTCCGTCGTCAGCGCCCCGAACAGCTTATCGAGCCGGTGCCGCACCCTCGATTGCATCCCAGACGGGAGCTTGTCGGTCAGCGTCATATGGAAGCGGAAACGGTCGAACACATAAGGATAGCCCCACCGCACCAGATGCGTGGTCTCGATATCATCGAGACGATGGCTCAGGCGTCTCTGCAATTCTGTTTCGTTCAAGGGTGCCCGAAACGGATCGAAGGCGTCAACGATGGTCGAGGCAAACGCGCGCAGCATCGGCAGCGGCTTGACCGGAACGAGGGCAAAGAAGCCGCTGATCAGATCAATCCGAAACCGACCGATCGGGCACGGCCGACAGGCCGCGGCAAAGCGGGACAGGGTTTCTTCGAGCTCGTCGATGTGTCGGCCGGCAGCGAGACGAAACGGCGCCTTCAGGGTCGCGTGGAAGCCGTAACGGCGGGGTTCCGTCGTGACGGACCGTGCCTCGTCGTGGATCTCCGGAGCAAGGCTGCCGCGAGCAGTCCGGAAGGCGTCTCGTCCCAGCCAATGAACGGCGGCTCGGGTTAACGGATGCCCGGCCGGCGGGCTGTAATAGATCGCGTAGCGTGGCTCGTCATCCGGACCGGGAAACACTGCAGCGACCTGTTCCGCCTCGGATCGTTCGGTGCTACTCACCTGATCGCTCCACCTGTCAAGTCACTGACGAACCGGCACTGGGCGGTATGGAACCTCACGATCCGCCATATTGCGGTGAGGTTGGATTGTCCTGCCAGCCTCATTTAACGAACCCCCAGCACTCCCTTGAGCCGGATGTGTTCCGACAGACTTCTCTCCCACGGTGAGCGTTCCGTCCGACCAGACCAACCGGCCGCCGCGAAGCGCGGCGCGCAGGCGCGGCATGCGGCCACGTTCAGCGATCACAAGGTCGGCGCGCAGCCCCTCGGCGATCTGACCGCGGTCGTCAAGCCCGAGCGCATTCGCCGGGTTTCGGCTCGCCAAGGCGACCGAGCTGGCAAGACCGCCTTCGCCAATGTCACCGAGCGCAATCACCGCCGGCAGGATCGCCGATGGATGATAGTCGCTGGCGAGAATATCGAGGACACCGGCCGCATAGGCTTCGCGAGCCGACAGGTTCCCGGAATAGGACAGACCTCTAACCGCGTTAGGAGCGCCCATGGCGATCGCAAGCCCGAGCCGCTTTGCCTCTTTCGCCGCTCCAAGGTTGATCGGAAACTCACTGATCGCGGCCCCGAGACTGTGCATCAGTGCCACCTTCTCGACGGTGTCGTCGTCATGGGACGCTATGGCAATACCACGGGTGCTCGCCAGCTCAGCCAGGCCGGTGACGATATGCATCGCGTCGCCATGCGCGGCGCGGTCAGCAATGCGCTGCTTGACGAGCTCGGCGGCTCGCGCCGTTTCAATCTTGTAGGCCTTCGCCGTGTTGGCGACATGGATCTCGATATCTCGATATTGGCCTTGACCGGGTGTGTGGTCCATCAGCGAGATCAGCCGAAGCGCGCCGGTATCCATCAACTTTTCTGCCACGGTGAGCGCGGACGGGAATGTCACCTCGAAGCGCGCATGCACACGGTGGTCGATCAGCAGCTCGGCGTGCATGGCGGCCAGCGCCTCGATCATGGCGCTCGTCTGTTCGACCGAGCGGACATGACCGTAGGTTGCCGGTGTAAAGGCAAGCGCTGCATAGGCGGTCGTCACGCCGCAGGAGGCAAGTTTCTTGTCGAGGTCGTAAATGCCAAGTTCGAGCGGCATGCGGGCATTGGCGCGCGGCTCGACCTCCTTCTCGATCATGTCGCCATGCATGTCGACGAAGCCGGGGAGCAGCAGCCTGCCGCCGCCTTCGACATCGGCATCCGCGATCGGCGTTTCCCGAATGTCGGCGATCAATCCGCCCTCGATCCTGACCGCGCCTCGCTCGATGACACGGTCCTTCAAGACGATCTCGAAATTACTCAGCCACATGGTTCGCCCCGTCCTCGATCTTGATGGCCTTCAGGTGGATTTCCCGGTCGATCAGCCCGGCTACGTCTTCCGGGTGATGGAAGACGCCGATCATCGCGACGCCGGACGCTTTCAGCTCGGCCAGGCGTTCGACGAGCGCCTGCCGGGCGGCGTGGTCGAGGGAGGCGGTCGGTTCGTCGAGGAGCAGCAGACGCTGCGGTAGGATCAGCGCACGCGCCAGGTTGACCTTCTGCTGCTCGCCACCGGAGAAGGTGGAGGGATAGGCCGGCCAGAGCTGGCGTTTGACCCCGAAGGCGGCAAGCCAGCGGCGGGCCTCGACAAGAGCCTCAGCATGCGGTGTGCCGGCGAGCCGGAGAGGCTCGGCGACGACCTCTTCCGCCGGAACGCGAGGGCGCGCATTCAGAAACTGCGTCACGAAACCGATTTCCCGGCGCCGCAGCACGGCGATATCGACATCGGCCGCCGCGGCCAGATCGATCACGCCCTCCCGCGTGTGGTAATAGGCATGGCCGGCGCGCGGCACGTAGGAGCGGTAGAGCGTGCGCAGCAGCGTCGATTTGCCGGCGCCGTTTTCGCCTTTCAGCAGGATGAACTCCCCTTCACCAAGTTCGAAATCGATGTTCTCGAAGGCAAAGAGCGTGCGCCTGAGGTGATGCATTTCGAATTGTTTAGAAAGCCTCTCGACACGCAGCACCGGTGCTCCGGCTCTGCGAGCGCTAACGTGAATGTTCATTTCGATATCTTTTCTCAAAGCTTGGCGTGGACGAGCTGCTGGGTGTATTCGTGCTGCGGATCCTGGAAGATCTGGTCAGCCAATCCCTGCTCAACCACCATGCCGCGGCGCATGACCATGACCCGATCTGCCATGGTGCGAATGACGCCGAGATCGTGCGAGACGAGAACCATGGTGATGGCGCGATCCCGCTGCAGCCGCTTCAGCGTGTCGAGCACCAGCGCCTGCACGCTGACGTCAAGGCCGGTGGTCGGCTCGTCGAGCAGCAGCACAGCGGGCTCGAGCGCGATCGCTTTGGCCAGCTGGACGCGCTGCTGCATGCCACCCGAAAGCTCGCGCGGTGTAGCGTCCATGCGCTGGATTGGGAACTCCGATGCATCAAGAGATTGGCGAGCGCGTTCGCGCAGCTCGGCGAAGTTGCGCTCTCCGGCGATCAGCAGGCGTTCGGCGACATTGCCGCTGCTCGTATGGTTCATCAGCAGGCCAAGATGCGGGTTCTGATAGACGATGCCGATGTGGCGCGCCCGCAGCATCCGCCGCTCGAAGCGGTCGAGCGTGAAGAGATTGCGCTCCTCCTGGCCCGGCAGCGCCAGATGGTAGCTTCCGGCATCAGGTGTATCCTCGAGGTTCATCATCCGAAGCAGAGTGGACTTGCCGGAGCCGGATTCGCCGACGATGCCGAGGACTTCGCCGGGGTAGACCGTGACGTCGACGCCACCGAGTGCCCTGACATCACCGAAGCTGCGGGTGATGCTGCGCATGGTTAGCATGGGTTCGGCCAGCATCAGCCGTGGCGGTTTATGCTTGATACCCGCCGCGTTCTCGATAGTTACGCTGGTCATCAGTCCATCCTCCCATTCTTGTACCAGGTCTCCCCAATCTCGACCTTTTGCCCTTCCGCCTTGCGGATGTGCTTGCTGGCGAAATTGCTGTCGGAAAGCTCAAACTTTGACGAACCGTCCTCCTGTGGAAGCTCGTTCATGAAGAAGCCGGTGACCTTGCTGCGGTAGCAGGTCTTGTCCCGATGGTCCTCGACCCGGTAAGGCACGTCGTCGAACACGAGGGGATCGACGTCCGTGTAAGGCGGTACGGCGTAGATCCGCTTTTCACCGCCTGCGGAGAGAATGGTCAGGTGCTCCGCCTGGTGCAGCTTCAACACGTCCCAGCGCGGGATCGGTGAAGGCGTGATCACGTGCCGGCCGTTGACGAGACTAGGATACTGATCGGCCTTCATAATCCGGCCGAACTTGACCAGTTGCTCGTAAAGAATGAGCCAGAGTTGACTATAGTCTGCGTCGCCATGCATCACTCTCGCGGCCGACATATCCGGCTGAACCGGCCGCAGCGGCTCCGGATTGGGCACCTGGAGAACCAAAATCTGGCCGTCTCGCAGCTTTTCCTCCGGGATACGGTGACGCGACTGGATGATCGTGGCTGCTTGAGTATCGAGGGTCTCGACACAACCCCCGACCCGACCGAAGAACTTGCGGATGCTGCAGGCATTGACGGAGTCGTCCGCGCCCTGGTCGATCACCTTGACGACGGAAGTCGGCTTCAGGAGCGTCAGCGTCACCTGAAGTCCGCCGGTTCCCCAACCACGCGCCATCGGCACTTCGCGACTGGCATAGGGGACTTGGTAGCCTGGCACCGCGACGGCCTTCAGAATGCGACGACGGAGCTCTCGCTTGGCCGACTCGTCGAGAAAGCCGTAGTTGAAATCAGCCCACTCCTTGGTCAACTCGTTCAGTCTCACAGCGCGGTCTCCTTCTCTTTCGATGCCATTTCCTCCTCGGTCTGAACTTTCGACGTCTCTGCTTCACGATCCGCCCTCACGCGTCTGTACGTGTCAAGCGTCGACTGGAAGGTAACGTAGTGCGGAAGTTTGAAGTGGAGGCAGAAGCCGGAGCCTTCGACCGGCTCGGTATGATAAAGCACGAACTCCTCGGTGACGGCTGGATGCGTATTGGGCTGACTGGATGCAAGATCGAGCGATGCGGCAGCAATCACTTTCACCTCATTCCAGCCAAAGGTAGCCGAGAAGCCGAGCTCGAGGTTCTTCGACTTGGAGATGATCTCCGCCTGGCTGACACGGACACGGCCGGCGCTGAAGATCGTCCCCCGCGGATGCCGCAACCGGAGCGGCGCTTCCGCGAGTCGCAGTTCGTTGACCGTCGGATGAACGGGGCCATAGCCGCGCATGGTGGAGTAGCCGAGCGCCAGCGTACCTCCGGTATCAGCACGGGCGAGACTCTGCAGCTTGTGAGCACGGCTGACGGGAAACAGCAGAGGCTGACGAGTGATGTCTGGAATGTCGTCCGGAACAACCTCCTCGATCGGGTGATCCTTAACGAGGCCCTGCGCTTTTTGCCATGCGGTGAGCGATGGCTGCGTCGCCGGCGCCGGTTCCGCTGCTGGGACCACCGGTTCCGGTGTGAACGCTTTCCCCTTCAGAACGCCGACCTGCAGCAGGCGGTGCGAATAATCAAGCGTCGGTCCGAGGATCTGGCCGCCTGGAATGTCCTTGAAGGCCGCCGAGATACGGCGAAGGGTGAAGAGATCCGGTTGCGTAACCGGCTCGGCGAAGCCGATCCGCGGCTGCGTCGTACGGTAGGCACGCAGGAGCAGAACCGCTTCGTATTGGTCTCCTCCGGCTTGCGCCAAGGCAAGGGCAGCCAGATCCGGTTCGTAGAGCGACGCCTCTCCCATAATGCGATCGATCAGATAAGGGAGACTGCTACGGATTGCGGTCACCCGATCAAGGTCGATGGTCCCGAGATCGTCTCGGAACAGCCGTTCTGATTGTTCGATGGCGTGTTCGCCACCCCTGGTTGCTACATAGGCCATCAGAGCATCTCGACTTTTGTTGAACGAGGGAGACCGATCGCGCGGTCGCCGTCGATGAGATAAACATCCCAGCCGAGGGGATAGCGGATCGCGTGAGAACGCACCTGCCAGAAGGACGGATCGATGCCATCGACCGCGATGGTCACGCTGTCCTTGATCCCAGGGCCAGTCAGCCACAGTCGGGCGCCGAAGCCGAAGCGAGCTGGTGCGAACAGGGTGGCCGCCTCGTCCGGATACGACAATGTGCCAACGCGCAACATCGAGAGTTCGGACACCTTTCTGGCGCTGTCAATCGTTGCGAAGACATAGTCCGCGTCGTGTAGGGAAGCGGCACGAGCACTGGTTTGGCGCAAAGCCTGCTCCAAGTTCGGATCATCCGAAACCGCGAAAGAGCATTCCCGATCGAGGAGGCTTTCTGCGATCGCCGCCCGTCCGTTGGAAGGTAGGGTTCGAACGATGCCAGGGCGGCTCAAGGCCCACATCAATTCCTCGAACGTGGCATTGGTCCGGCTATCATCGGCCGTCGGAAGCAGAGAGATTGTCATCAGAATGTCTCCATCTGGACGCGGGTTGCTTCGACCTTCTTTAGTCGTTCCCGATCGCTCTCTTCCTGATGGGCACATTCCGCATCCAGCAGTTCGACAATTGATAGGATATTGTGGCTGGCAGCGATCGCAGCGTCGATAACAGCCACCGCCATGGCATGTTCGAGATCCCTGCCGACGATTGCGCCGTAACCTTCCACCCCACGATCCGGCACCCGGATATGCGCCTCGGCGACAAGAACCTCGCCGAGATGAAATGCTGTTCCCCGCACTGTGTCCTGGTACGGCAGCATGGCGAGGCCGGTGCGATTGGTGATGACCGAAATCTCGCCAAGGCCGTTAAGGACCGTTTCAGCGCAGGCCTTGACGGCGTCAGGTCCACCTGATGCCAGGATCTCAAGTGCGCGCCGGTGGTCGAAACCACCGACAACAGGATCGTCAGTGTTTTTGTGTGTCATGTGTCTCTTTTCTTCAATTTGATGGGCGTAGATCGTCACTTGCTTCGAAGGGCGGCGGCAGCATTGCCAATGCCGCGCTGCCGGCCAGGACCACGGCTCGCTCTTCATCCGGCCCAAACTGGGAGATCTTCAGAAAGGCGTCATGGTCGACTGTCGTCATGTCGGTTTGGGCGTCTGCTTCCTTCAATGGGTCGTTGAAGGAGACGGTCTCGGCGGTGACGCCGGTCACTACGCTCCAGTGCGCGATTTTCTTTCCTTCGAAATCGATGCCGAGCATGACGATGGGGTACCAGCCTTGGTTCATCCAGCGAGCCAGGTCATCGATCGTGTAGTCGCGATGGGCGACAACGATGCCGGTCTGCGCTGCCTCCTTCAGGTCTCGCTCCTGAAGGATGCGCACCGCCTCCTTCTGGACGTCGTTTGCAGCACGGGATTCCAGGAAAGTTTGGTCGTGGCTGATAAGCGCGTGCGCCGCCAATCCTCGCCGTTTCAAAGTCAGCGCCAGGCCGAGCGGACCACAGCCCGCATGGATGGTCGTGGCTTCTCGCCAAATCTCCAATTCGAAAACTTCGTTGGGCACGAAATTCGGATCAAGCGCGGACATCACCATCATCACCGACGACGGTCCGCAGGTATAGTTTCTCTTCTGCCGATAAAGAGCGATCTTTCGCTCGACCGCCTGAACGGCCGGATCAGTTTGGGCTTGTGGCACACCTTCACCTCATTGTTTGTTCTGATCGTTTGGAGACCAGCCGTGGTCTCGCAGGAAATCGCTAAGCAGCATCAGAGAAAGAGCGGTCAAGGCGATCGCCACACCCGGGAGAACGGCTATCCACCAGGCCGTCATTAGATAACCTCGGCCGAAACCAACCATGTTTCCGAGGCTCGACATCGGAGGCTGAATTCCGAGGCCAAGGAAACTCAGCGTTCCCTCGAGCAAAATGATCTGCGTGAGCCCGATCGTCATGCCCGCAACGATCGTCGGCAGACAAGAGGGCAGCACGTGCTTGAGATAGATCCTTAATCGCGACGCGTTGTAGGTTCGCGCGGCCGTCACATAGAGGTGGTTCCTGGCCGTCAGCGCGGCTGCTCTTACCACTCGGGCGTGGCGCTCCCACCCGTAAAGGCCGAGAACGAAGACGAACAGAAACACCGAGTTGCCGAACACCGCTATGATGAGCAGGGCCACAATCATGAACGGCATCGCAGCCTGCATATCGACGAAAGCGGTCACGCATTCATCGACCACGCTTCCCAGTTCGGCGGCGAGAAATCCCAACAACGTTCCAAGCAAACTACTGATCAACGTGCCAGCCGCCGCCACCGCGACTGTAATCTGGATCGAGTAAATCAGCCGCGACAGAACGTCCCGCCCAAGGTCGTCGGTTCCGAGAGGATGGCTCCAGGTGCCTCCCAACAGAATCGGCGGCTGCAAACGAGCATCAAGCGCGATCGCCGCAGGATCGTATGGGGCGATCAATGGGGCGAGCACTGCAACGAGGACGCAGCTTATGATCCAAACGATTGACAGTTTCACCGAAAGGTCGGCCCACCGCCAGACCAACGAAACTTCGGTCGGCAGTCTGGCAGTTCTGAGGGACAAATCGGTCATCTCGATCTCCATTCAATGCTCTGACCTGCGCGCGCGCGGATCCACGACGACGTAGCAAATATCCACGGCGAGATTGGCCAGGATCATCATCGCGCCAGCCAAAATGACGATCGCCTGGACCACCGGGATGTCCCTGTTGCCGATCGAGCTGATGAACAGGTTCCCGACGCCAGGCCAGGAGAATACCGTCTCGACGACGATCGAACCGGTCACCAATCCGCCCACCATCAATCCCAACACGGTCAGGATCGGTATCGCCGCGTTGGGCAAGGCGTGATGGACCAGAATCCGCCATGAGGGGATGTCGCGCGCTCTCGCCGCCAAGACGAAAGGACTATCGAGAGCCTCCGCCAGCGCCGTGCGCGTATAGCGCGCGAGAACAGCCGCGTTCGCGGCCGCCACGGTGACGGCAGGCAGGATCAGGCTCGACCAGCCTTCCGCTCCATTCGTCGGCAACAACCTGAGCTCGATCGAGAAGATCAGCATCAATACAAGAGCGAGGAAAAATGCCGGGACACACAGGCCGCCGGAGCTGAGAACCGTGACAAGGCGGTCGACAAAGCCACGCCGGTAAACTGCGGCGATGATCCCCGCCGACGGCCCGATTGTTACAGCCAATGCTAAAGCGGCAGACATCAAGACGAGCGTTGCTCCAACATGGTCAAACACCACGGTCAACGCATCGCGGCGATAGATGTAGGATAAACCGAAGCTTCCAGTCAGAACGCTTTCGACGTAGGCAAGATACTGCTCGAAAATCGGCTTGTCCAAGCCAAGTTCGTGAGCGTACGCGGCTTTCATCTCTGGCGTGGCGTCCGGTCCGAGAAAGATCGTCACAGGATCGCCGATGCTGCGCAGCAGCACGAATACACAGGTCACCATCAAAGCAATCGACAGGAGAGCGCGCGCCAACTTGATACAGGCGAAGTTCAGAAGATGAGGGTTCATTGAAGCACCGCTTTCTCTGGGCCTTCCGAGGAAAGCGATTCTCTGCCCGCAACAGGCGCTGAGCGCTGCGTCTTGCTGGGGACCGACGCGAGGAGCGTGCGGGTATATTCAGCAGCGGGGCGAAGAAGAACGTCTTCCCTCAGGCCGCTTTCCACAACCCGACCGCGGTGAAGCACGACGATTTCGGAGCAGAGATAAGATATCGCCCTGATGTCGTGGCTGATGAACAGCAGGCTGAGGCCGCGCCGCTCACGCAGCTCGTTCAACAGGTTGAGGATTTGCGCCTGTACGGTCATATCAAGCGCAGATACCGGTTCGTCGCAGATCAGGAGCTCCGGTTCCACCAGCAGCGCCCGGGCGATCGTCACTCGCTGCGCCTGGCCGCCACTGATGTGCCGAGGAAGCTTTGCAGCGATTGCCATGGAGAGACCAACGCTTTCGAGCGCAGCCGCGACCCGTTCCATCCGCTCAGAACGGGGCAGCCGGAAATTCACGAGGAGAGGCTCCATCAACTGGTCGCCTACCGTCATCCGCGGATCCAACGCGTCCATCGGATTTTGGAAAATCGGCTGGACCCGGCGCCGAAACGACTGCAGATCGTGATGCGTAACCGGTCCGCCCTCGAAGGAAATTGTGCCTTGCCTTGGCCTTGCAAGTCCGAGCACAAGTTTCGCGATCGTGCTCTTGCCGCTTCCCGATTGTCCGATCAGCCCGACAGCTTGCCCCTTGGACACCGCAAAGCTGACATCACACAGTGTGGGACGAGCGGATGCTGCCGAGCGGTGGTAGTCAAACCCCACACCATTAAGATCCAGGAGGGGCCAGCCATCACGGTTAAATGCGTTTTCGCGGTCAAAAGGTTGCATCAGAGCCCCCGAGGTTATGACATGCTGCCGTGTGACTTACGTCGGTAGCAAACGTCGGCCTGATCCGCTTGCAGTTGTCCAGCGCGCTCGAACAGCGGGAGGCGAAGTGACAGCCGTTGCCCCTTAGCGAAGGATCCGGCACTCCTCCGGCGAGAGCGGCAAGCTTTGGTGGAGCAAGCGAAATCGCGGGCACGGCGGAAAAAAGGGTTCTCGTGTACGGATGCCTCGGCTGGCCGGCAAGTGCGCGGGTTGGGCCGATCTCGACGAGCTGGCCGGCATAAATGACGCCGATACGGTCGGAACGTTCGACGGCGAGGTCCAGATCGTGGGTGACGAAAAGCACCGCCATATTCCAGTCATCTCGCAGCCGCTCGATCAGGTCCATGATCTGCCTCTGCGTTGTCACGTCGAGTGCGGAGGTCGGCTCGTCGGCAATGAGAAGCCGAGGCTGGCGAGCAAGCGCCAACGCCATCATCACTCGCTGGTTCATTCCGCCGGACAGTTCGTGCGGGTATTTTTTCAGTGTCGCACGCGGGTCATCGATGCCCACGGCGTCGAGAAGGGATGCAGCGCGGTCGCGTGCCTCGCGTTTCCGCAGGTTGGACACGATCGCGACAGTTTCTGCCAATTGGAACCCAATCGTGCGCACCGGATTGAGGTATCGATTGGGCTGCTGGAAGATCATGGCGCGGGCGCTACGGTCGGCATTTGCCAGTGGCTTGCCATCGAACAATACATCGCCCGTGGCGCGCAGATTGGCCGGCAAGATGCCCATCAACGCGGAGCAGAGCAGGCTCTTTCCGCTCCCGCTCTCTCCCACCAGAGCAAAGAATTCGCCGTCTCGGATCTCCAGCGAGAGAGTTTCGAGCAAAGGCGTCTCGCGGGGACCGGTCGTCGATATCTCGAGATCAGACACTTCGAGGACGGGTCGCCCTCCAGCGTCAGGGTTGCATCGATTCCGCTCTGACTGAGTGATGTCGGCGCCGGGAGCCCCCGCCTTTTCGGCGGGGTTCAATGTGGCGCTGGGCGGCGCAAGAGTTGCCACAGACGCCTCCCTTACGACGCAATCGTGCCGGGGCGGAAGTCGAGCAGGCCGGTGGGCGTTGGAGACCATTTGAAGTCGGACCGCTTGCCGAAGAATTCGGCGAGCGAGTGGAGTACAGTACCGGGAGGGTCGACCTGATCGAATATGTCGAGCATCTCCTGGTAGGCGCGGCGCCGCTCCTTCGGATCGACTGCGGAAATGAGCGTCTTTTCCAGTTCGTTGAACCGCTCGTTCTTCCAATATCCGTTTTTCTGGAAGCCGCTCGCCGAACCCCAACGCGTGACGAATGAGGCCGCGGGATCCGGGAAATACGTCCCGTCCGAGGAGTTGTTGATAAAGCGCGGCACTTCTTCCTGCACCTGCGCCCAATTCTCTTTTCTCTGGATCTCGACGTTCAATCCTACCGCGTTCCACATCGCGGCCATGATCTGTGTTTCGGCGAGTTCGGCGGTGTAATAGTCTCCGACGGTCTTGAAGACGATCTTCTCGCCCTTGTAGCCCGCCTCCTTCAACAAGGTCTTCGCGAGCGCTGGATCATACGCCGGGACCGGCCGATCGGCATTATACAGAGCGCCATAGGCCGGCTGCTGATGCGATCGCGGAATGGATATGCGACCATGCCAGATGCTCTTCACCATTCCTTCGCGATCGATCGAAAGATTGAGGGCGCGTCGGATGCGCGGGTCCTTCAGCACCGGATTGGTGATTGCATCATACTGGACGGTCCTAAAAGACATCGTGTCGCCGCCGACGACATCAAGACGCGGATCAACCGTGATGGAGTCGAACTGGTCGGGCGCGATGGTGGTGATGATATCGAAATCACCGGCGCGCAGGCCCGCAACGCGTGCGGCAGGCTCGCGCACCAGACGGAATTCGATGCTGTCCAACGGAGGACGGCCGCCCCAGTAGTCGGGATGTGCTTCGAGGCGGATGCGGCTGTTTTCCACCGTTTCGACGACCCGGTACGGGCCGGCGCCGACGGGAGACCTCGCCCACTGGTCGAAGTTCGCAGCCTTGAGGAAGGCGGCCTTCGAGACAATCCCGCCACCATACGAGGTCAGGCGCTTGGCGAACACCGGATCCGGAGCCCTGGTCTTGAACTCGACATTGTATCGATCGACAGCCTTGACTTCAGCAAGCATCGGAAACGTGATTTGGCCGACGCTATAGCCGGGAGCGCCCTTTTCAAGCATACGCTCAGGGCCGAAGGTGAAGGCGACATCTTCGGCCGTAAGCTCCTGGCCGTCGTGGAACTTGACGCCTTGGCGCAGGCGCACCTTGAACACGACGTTGTCCGCCGTCTCGATCGCGACGGCCAGCATCGGCCGAAGTGCTCCGCCGTTCTTGTAGTCAATGCCAAACAGTTTGTCGTAGACGCTTTCCAGGACGCGGAAGCCCACGAGAGCAGTCGCGCGGGTATGCAAGGGATCCAGCTCCGTGCGCAGGTCCTGCATTGCAATCCGCAACGCTTTGCGACCGGTCTGTTGCGCCAAAGCAGGCATGGCATAAGGGAGCAAGCTCGCGCCCCCGATCAACTTCAGAACAGTCCGACGCGATTGGACGACCATGTTCAATTCCCTCATCTCTCCGGTTTCGGGATCCCGCAGCCCATTGCAGTCCCGCCGGCTCAGATACCGTCGTTCTATGACAGAAATAATACAGGTGCCTAGCTACCTAGGTACCTATTTTCGGCTCGACGTGTCCGACGGGGATGGTTATGGATGGAGCAGATTCGACCCATGGGGCATCCGCACATGAAATTCTTAGTCGTCGTCTTCGACGGACTTCGTCCGGATCAGCTGAATGAGAAAGTCACGCCGAATCTCTGCGCGCTTTCGAAGCTTGGCCTTGTCTTGAACAACCACACCGCATCATTCCCGAGTGAAACACGCGTGTCGTCGGCGGCGATCGCAACCGGCAGTCATTGTTCAGGTCACGGAATCGTCGCGAACAAATTCTTCGCCAATGGGGTCGCCATCGATGGCTCCTCCCTCCCTGCCCTGCTTGCGCTGGGAAGCGAAGCGGGCGGTGTGATGACTTCCGTCGCCCTGGGCGAGGTTTTGGCAAAGCACGGCAAGACCATGCTAGCGGTCGGATCGCAGTCCCAAGGGTCATGGGGGCTGTCGAACTGGGGAAATTGGCAGTCGGGGGGACCCGCTTACTGGGTTCATGATGCCGAACGATTCGCCAGCAACGAGGTCATACGGCGTATTGCTGCAGGTTTTCCTCCGCTCCCGGTGGGAGAACAACCCGCACTACAAACGATCAAACGGGTCATCGACGGATTTCTGGCCTACGCCGCCAGCGAGGCGCTGCCCGAGCTGACGTTGCTCTGGCTATCCGAACCGGACATCAGCTATCACATGTTTGGTCTGGTGCACCCCAGCGCCCGAGAGGTCCTCTCTCGCGTTGACCGCGAGTTCGGGCGCATCCTGGACTGGTGGGAAACGGAAAGGAAGAAGGAGCGAATCCAGCTCATTGCGGCGTCGGATCACGGCCATGCCATTATCGGCAAGCACATCTCTGTTGTTGAGCACCTTCGCCATGCAGGTTTCAAAGTGGGCGACGCCTTCGGCCCGGACGCCGATGTTGTCGTGAAGGCCCAACGCGCTGTGAACCTTTGGGTCCATAAACATGACGTCGGCCTGCTCAACGAAATCCACAGTTGCGTTTCCGTCGAACCGTGGTTCGGGATTGGCTTTTCCCGAACGACCGAAGGTGACGCGCCGCTTGTTCAAGGCACGTTGCCGCATTCAGCCGTCATGGCCGAGCATCCAAGAAGCGCGGATTTGACCTTCGTGCTCGGCAGTTGCGCATCCATCGATGCAGACGTCGACCCCGAGACAGTGTTCTACGACGGAGCTTATCCCGTCGGCGTCGGGATGCATGGCGGCCTGACGTCCTTTGAGCTTTCCGTTCTGGGCATCTTGGCCGGCGATTGGTTCCGGCCGGGTGTTTTGAGAACGCCTACCGGCATCGTCGACCTAGCGCCCACGATCCTGGCGGGCCTCGATCTGCCGATCCCTGAGACCGTTCAAGGCAGGATCCTTGAAGAAGCGATCGGTGGAGATGAGGGTCCGATTGACGAGGTGGAGGATGCAAGCCTGTCCGTCGAAAACGCCGGTAGCTGGGCTACCGTTCAGCGGGAGCGTTATCGCGGACGCCTTTATTTAAAGGGAACGAACTATAAATCCGCGCAGCACCAGGGCGACATCGGTCGCGTCACGACAGCTGCGATCTGAGCCTAACAGGGATAGTGATGTTTCAGGGCAAGCGATGGGAGTATGTGCGGGCAAAGATCGAGGAGAATATCGCCTCGGATCGTTTTGCGCCGGGTGAAAAGCTTCCAAACGATATCGAGCTCGCACGGCTGTATGGGGTCAATCGACATACCGTTCGATATGCCATACGGGCATTGGAGCAGCAGGGCTTATTGCGGGTGGAACAGGGTCGAGGCACCTTCGTCGTCGAAAACACCACGCCCTACTTGTTGTCCACTGAAACCAGATTGACGGACAACCTTCTTGCTCATGGCCGTTTAGCTCGCCGTACGATCTTATCCGGGGGGACCGGACCGGCTGATGATCGCTTGGCCAAGCATCTCGCGCTTAAGCCCGGCGATGACGTGCTCCGTATCGATACTCTCAGCTATCAAGATGAAATCCCTATCGTCATCGCGCACAGCTATTTTCCAGCGCAACGGGTCCCCGGGCTGCTGGACGAGTTTTCCGGCGTCAATTCAATCTCGACCGCACTCAAGCGTGTCGGCATCACGTCTTATTCCCAGCAATGGGTACAGATTAATGCCCGGATGCCTACGGAGGAGGAAGCTCGTCTCCTCGGCATGTCGACAGTTTCGCCAGTCTTCATCAAGGAGAATTTGGATTGTTCTGATGGCGTACCAATCAAGTACGGTGAGAACGTGCTTTGCGCTTCGAGGATAAGCTTTTTCATTGATTTCAACGACCTTCGACGGAAAGAGTAATTCCCAGGCAGGAGCACGGCTTGAGACTTGCAGCCTTATGACATCAACGGCATGTCCTGAACCGCGAGGCTGATACCTATCGTTGAGCTGGAGTTGCGCTTCGACAGCGCTCTTGCCCCGTCTTTGGCCTGTGCCATCGCCTCGGCTTCCGGTTTGTCCCACGCTTGCGGGATCTTAAAGATCGGCAGTTGGCACCATGGCGGACTCGGAGTTGCCCAGCAAACTTGAGCCGCAGATGGGCCGCCCGATCCGGGCTGATGTGGTATGCTCGGGCTGGCGTCAGTTGGCATTGTAGAATGAGAAAACCAGATTGCGACGAGTTCGGACATCAATCATGAGACAATCGGGCGGTCCGTTGTCTCACTTCAAATGTCAATTCTCAAGCCATGCGCCCTGAGTGATCACTGCCTCCAGCTCTAAATTCCGGGTCAGCGTTGAGAGACGATTGTCTCAAAGAAATGTCCAAAGCACCGCAAATTCTCAATTCAAATGCATCTTCTCAAATGAGGTGCTCACAGCTAAGTGCCTGAATAAACTCGCGCCGACGTCTCACACCAAAATGTCAACGGAAATCAGGAGAATTACGGGGAGAGCCACTCTCTGAGCTTGGTCCATCGACGTTTCGCCTGCCCTCCCCTGACGGCAATGCTAATGGCCTTCTTCTGCCCCACGAGGACCACAAGCTGCTTGCCTCGGGTGACTCCCGTGTAGAGCAGATTGCGGGCCAGCATCGTGTAGTGCTGTGTAGTCACAGGGATCACAACAGCCGGGTACTCTGAGCCTTGCGATTTGTGAATCGTCGTCGCGAAGGCCGGCACCAGCGTATCCAGTTCCCCAAACGGATAGATCACTTCCCGCTCGTCGAACAGGACCACAATGGCTCCTTCCTCGTGATCGATTCGATCGACCGTCCCGAGATCTCCGTTGAAGACGTCTCGGTCATAATCGTTCTGCGTTTCCATCACCCGATCACCGGGCGAAAAACGCCAGCCGAAGCGTTCGACAGTCGCTGGCGGATTCGGATTGAGAATGCGCTGAAGTTCGTGGTTCAGGTTTCTCGCACCAAGGACCCCGCGATTCATAGGGCATAGCACCTGGACATCCTTGGTTGGGTCCAGCCCAAAGCGGCGCGGGATTCGGTTCGTCACCACCTCAATCAGCTTGGCGACGCCTTCCTCGGGTTCCGCAATTTCAATGGTGTAGAAGTCGCTCGTCTCGCCGGCTTTGGGCGGCTGTGGCATCTGACTGTGATTGATGCGGTGGGCATTGACGACGATCTGGCTTTCCGCTGCTTGGCGGAAGACCTCCGTGAGGCGTGCCACCCGGATCTGTCCCGAAGTGATAATGTCGGATAGAGCCTGTCCAGGGCCGACGGAAGGCAACTGGTCCACGTCGCCGACCAGCAGCAACCCAGCATGACTCGGGATGGCTTTGGTCAGGGCATTCATCAGCGGCACATCGACCATTGAGGTCTCGTCCACCACGAGCAGGTCGCAGTCGAGCGGGTTCTCCTCATTGCGCGAGAACCCACCATGCTTGGGATCAATCTCCAGTAGTCGGTGAATCGTTTTAGCTTCCAAGCCGGTCTGCTCGGTCATGCGTTTGGCGGCACGGCCCGTGGGCGCCGCCAGCAGCACCCGAACGCCCTTGGCCACCAGGATGCGCAGGATAGTATCGAGGGTCGAGGTCTTGCCCACCCCAGGGCCACCCGTCATCACAGCAACTTTCGAAGTGAGCACTAGCCCCACTGCCTCGCGCTGGGAGGGAGACAGAATTTTACCTGTCTTGCCCTCAACCCACGGCAGAGCCTTTTCAAGGTCAATCGCCGGCCAAGGTGCTGTGCCGCTGGCGCGTGCTATCAAACGTTCAGCAATGGCGCGTTCTGCCCCATGCAGCCCTTTCAGGAAAATGCAGGTCTCGTCCTCGACCGTGTCGGACAAGACATCCTCTCCCTGGAGTTCCTCGGCCACGGCAGCCCGGATCAGGGCTGCGTCCACCTCAAGCAGCTTCTGGGCCAAGGTGATGAGCATCTCGATGGGAAGGCCGCAGTGCCCCTCGTCGGTGGCCGTCTGAAGCGCGAAGGAGACGCCGGCCCTGAGCCGGTGGGGTGACGTCTTCTCCACCCCGAGCTTGGCCGCGATAGCGTCTGCGGTTCGGAACCCGATCCCTCGCACGTCCCGAGCAAGCCGGTAGGGGTTCTCGGTCATCACCTTGATGGCCTCATGGCCATAGGTCTTGAAGATGCGGACTGCCCGGGCGGTGCCGACCCCGTGCGCATGAAGGAAGATCATAATCTCCCGTACGGCCTTCTGCTCAGCCCAGCCCGCCACAATCTTTGAGGCCCGCCACGGCCCAATTCCAGAGACTTCCTTCAATCGCTCCGGGTTAGCCTCGATGATCTCGAAGGTATCCTCTCCGAAGGCAGCGACGATGCGTTTGGCCATGGCAGGCCCAATGCCGCGCATCTGACCTGAGGCAAGGTACTTTTCGATGCCCTCAATGCCCGTGGGAGGCGTGGCTTTGAGCACATTGGCCTTGAACTGAAGTCCATGGGTCCGATCGCTGAACCAGATCCCGGTCGCGGTCACCCACTCGCCCGCCCCAATAGCAGGGGCGTGGCCCACGACCGTGACCAAGTCGCGTTTGCCGCGAGCCTGCACCCGCAGCACGCAAAACCCGTTCTCGGCATTGTGGAACGTGACGCGCTCGACCGTGCCTGCGAGAGCCTCAACAGGCTGACCTCTTTCCACCTGATCGGGTCGGACCATCTGGTTCATGCACCGCCCAGAGCCGCCGCATTGGCTCTGTCCCTGTTATTCTACTGCTCTGGTATTCTACTGCTCTGGACATTTGCCGACGAGAGCGAAGCTGGAGAACGACTAAGCCCCATGCACAAAGATTGTGTTCTTGTTTTGTCCTGCGAACCATTGTAGCTTCCCAATGTTTCGTGTGAGCCTGACTTAGGCCCGCTCGTTCGTGATTGAGGAGGATTGCGGCTGAACGGCACAACCCACCAACGTGCCGTGGACGATATCCACTCACCTCGGCTGCCTCTTGGTCTTCCTCATATTCGTCACACCCGTACGACGGGCAACCTCAACGGCGACCTCGGACCAGAACCGACGGCCTGATTCACTACCTCGTCTGAGACAGTACTCTGCTTGCTCCCGAGCCCGCTCGTAAGCGGCCCTCCCCTCGTACGCAATCAGAGACACGGCTTCGTATTCAATGACCGTGAGATCGGTGGCGGGGGCGGGCTGCCGGCGAAACCATTGTCGGATGCGATGAAGGAGTTTCAGCATGAGGCCATCGTCGTTCTGGTGATGGATTGAGCAAGCGAAACCCGATCGCCCCAACCTTCGGCAACCTGCGCTGATTACGATTGTCAAAGACAAAACAGGCTCGCTCCAGCCTGAGCCAGAGCGAACCTGTCCAAGGGGTGATCCGCAGTGGGGTCTAGAACACCGTCGGATCAGAGCCCCGGCAGCTGTTTTTCCCCTGGTCTCCCAAGGTACCGTGGGTCGCTAGCTCCGCCCGAACTCTGATATGGTGACTATCCCTTTTCTCAAAAGAGATCCCCGATCAGCCAGTTCGCCACAGCTCCTTCAGTTATTGACCGGCTTTGGCCCTAGAGATAATGTTCCCTCTATGTTCCAATTGTAGCCCCCGGGTCATGACCGCTCACTCAGTATCGCGCACGCTGTTCTTCTTCGAGAAGCCCTCGGCCATGCGCCAGCTGCAGCAGTTCTTCAAGTCGCCGAGCACGATCTGCGTTTCGGCCGAGGGTCACCTGTTAGCAGCAGTAGAGCCCAGCGATGTGCGGGACGAGTGGAAGTCCTGGCGTTTCGACACGCTGCCGATCGTGCTCGAGCGCATTCCGGTCACCTACGGCGCCAGCCGCTCCGGCCAGTCGCACAAGCCCAAGGTCGAGGCGATCAAGCAGGCTCTCCAGGGCGTGGAGCGGGTGATCATCGCCACCGATCCAGGCCGCGAGGGCTCGATGATTGCCTGGGAGGTGCTTGAGTATCTCGGGTACAGAGGCCGCGTAGACCGTCTGAAGCTGGGGGCCCTCGACGAGGTCTCGATCCGGCGGGCCTTTGCGGTCATGGCCAAGGAGCCGGATTCCGGCGAGCGCGACTATGCTGCCTACCTTGAGGCCCTCTGCCGCCAGTACGAGGACTACCACCTGGGGCTCAATGGCACCCGCGCCATCTCCCTGCGGCTGCGCCCGCCTGCCTTCCGCGAGCCCTGGCGCTTTGGCGGCGTACAGACGCCAACGCTTGCGATCCTGGCTGACCTGGAGAAGCGCATCCGCGACTTCGTCCCGCAGGATTATTTCAAGATTGCTCTGGTTGTCACAACAGAGACTGGGGCGGAGATCACCCTGTGGCATGCACCGAAGGACAAGATCCTCGACAAGCAGGTGGCCGCAGCAATCCAGCAGGCGGCCGCCTCTTGGTCAGGGCCTCTGAGTGTCGAGCAGAAGGATGTGCGCCGCTCGCCGCCTCGCCTGTTCTCGAAAGACACTCTCGCTCGCCGCTGCGCCAAGCGGTTCGGCTGGGATCCGCAGCATACGGCGAAACTCGCCCAGGACCTCTATGATCAGGGCTACCTGACTTATCCCCGTACCGAGTCCGAGCACCTGCCTGAGAGCCAGACAAGTGATGTCGGCGCAGTGATTGCGAGCATCGTCGGAGCCCTAACCGATCTCGCCGGCCTTGTGCCAACCGCAGGTGATCTTGTGTTCCGCAAGGGTAACAAGGGCCATTACGTCAAGGATCCCGGCGAGCACCACGCCATCGTGCCCTTGCGCAAGGTGCCCCAGCCGGGCAGCGTCAGCGGAGATCACCTGCGTCTCTGGGAGCTGGTGGCCAAGAGCTTCCTGGCGGCCCACTTGCCCGACGGCATCGATGCGCGGACCACGATCGCCGTGCAGGTGCCGACAATGCTCGGGCCGAAGCGGTTTTCGATCAGCGGCAGCGTGATCAAGTCCCCGGGTTGGCGGGCTGTCTATGGGGCCGAGGTCGACGAGGAGAACGAGGCTGTTCCGGGCAAGGCCAAGCCGGACGAGGAGCCCACCACCGGCCGCCTGCCGCCCGTCCGGAACAACGAGCCGGGAAAAGCAACCGACGCCCGGATCGAGACGGCCAAGACCGAGCCGCCACGCCGGATTACCCGCGGCGAGTTGCCCGTCGTCATGGGCCGCCTCATCGATCAGGTGGAAGACCCGGCGCTCAAGGCGGCTCTGGAGAATCCGGTGAACCCGAACGAGCCCAAGGGACTTGGGACCGCGGCAACCCGCGACACGATCTTGCCCAAGCTCCAGAAGAGCCAGTATGTTGACCTGCTGAAGGGCAAGGATCCGCCGATCCAGGTGACGGAGGTCGGGCTCGCTTTCATCGCTGCCGTGCGTCGGGTCTTTCCGGCCTACGGCGACCCGGTTGGCCGGGCGATGTTCGAGGCTGACCTGGCCAAGATCGGACGGGCCGCGACACGAGATGAGGCGGTCCGGCAAGCCGCCGCCTATCAGGAGCGGACGCGCACCCGCGTGCAGGAACTGATAGGAGCGATTGCACAGTCGCAGACAGTTACTGTTGATCCAACAACAGTCCCAATGAACTCTGCGGCGGCCGGGAAACCGCCGACGAAGGCCATGATTGCCTTCGCCACGTCCATTGCTGCCCGGAAGGGCGTGAAACTTCCTCGTGGTCTGAAGAGCAATGGCGCCATCTGCCGGGCTTTCCTGGACCAGCATGCGCCGGCACGATCATCGGAGCAGGGAGAGCACAACCCTCAGAATGGACTCCGCCCTCCGAGCGAGGCGATGATGCGCTATGCACGGGCACTGGCCGAAGAGCACGGCGTGGAGTGCCCACCAGAGATCACGACCGACTTTGCCGCCTGCCGGGCTTTTCTCGACGCACATGCCTCACGCAAGGCAACGAAATCAGAGGACAGGAACGGGACCAAAGTCCGCAGGAGCCGGTCGTCTACTCCCCCGAATGCTGACCATGACGACGGCGATGCTAGGGCTTCTGCCGTCAAACGGTCGATAGCTGCCAAGACCGGATCGACTCGCGGCCGTACACGAGCGCGCCGGGCAAGTCCGGCTCAACCGACTCGATAAGCTCGACAGCCGGTCTGCACAGCGCGTTGTCGGCTCAGGCTCATTGCTGAGAGACAATCGAATGAATGGCCAAGATCCATGAATTTGCCCCAACACCCATGAACCCAGCGCATTCATCAGGTGCCAAGGCACTATCTCTGAATGGGTCCGCCTGTAGGGGGGCATAAGAATTTGTGAGGCATCCCTGATAAATCAGCTTCAGGAGATCCGCCATCGCAACACGTAGCCCGCCCATCAAAGGGGGCTGCCCTCAAGGGCTGCATAGCTGCCCACCTAAACTCATGCTCTCCTGCCGCTTGGACATCGACAGGCCGATTCCGTTCAGAAGCTCGGTCAGCCGTTCGGTGGCCACCTGGCCTTGCGTGTGCAGGGCGAGGCAGAATCGCCGCGCGCCGTGTCCGTACCCGCTCGTGATCCCTTCCGGCAACGGCGCGATGGTGGTCTGACCCTCTGCCGTCACCCACCGTTCCCGTTTGTAGTGCACCACCTCGGCGACCACGACGAGATCCCGGCGCACCACCGCCTTGTAGCCTTTGAGGCGCGAGCCGGGTGGAGCCTCAACCTGGATGGTGACCTCGCGGGTGATCCGATCCCGTTTGGCACCGCGCCCAGGGCGTCGGCCCGATCCGACCGGCCGCGGCTGAGTGGCTTTCTCCATGCCGGACGGCTTGAAGGGCGCGCGGCGGCAGGTGCTTGAGCCGCGCGATCTCGTCCTTCAGGGCCTGATTGTCGAGGCGCAGGTTGCAGTTGTCGAGGCGCAGCCGCTCGACCTCCTCTTGCAAAGTCTATGACGCCATCATGACGCTGAGGTGCCGTTCCCTAAGGTCTCTTCAATCATCCTTGGATTCCGATCTAACAGAGCGAGAAGGACCCGGGCAGGCCCGTGCGGAAACCATTGCCCCTGCTCCCACCGTCTGACCGTGCGCGCTGACACTCCGATACGGCGGGCAAACGCCACTTGAGAGAGGCCTGTCTTTTTGCGAATCGCTGCGGCATCAAGGGCATCAGGAATTGTCAAACTTCCGCCTAGGCTCTGACTGTCTTCCGCCAAGCCGAGGATGTCGCCCAAACTGGCGATCAGCCGCTCGAAATCATCAGCCTCTCGCAAAGACTCGCTCCCTGACATAACACCGCAACCGAGCCGCTGATGGGTAGGCCAACACTCATGACCCGATTGTGTTTGGCTTACCACCTTCTCCCATGGATATTCAGGCCGAAATTGATCGCCGATCTGGACGACGCGCCTCGCGGACAAGCGCCAATTGAATGCAGTCGCGAGAGAGCAGACTGATGGTCCATTTCCGTTCTCACGGTCAAGCTCGGAGACGTAGCAGGCAGCGCCCCCCGCAAAAATCGGCATCGCAACTGCGCCGCTTGTTTACTATTGCTTATCCATCCCGGACAGGCTCAGACAGGCTTGGCAGCTAAACTATTGAAAAGGTTTGCGCGCCGGAGAGGATAAAACTGAGAACATGTATGTTATTGTAACTGCTTTGTAATTTCTGAATCTCTCCTCTGTACTACGGCAGCGAAGCAGCCGGCTGACAAAGCCGTGCGCTCCTTATCCGCCGAGTTGGCCAACTTCTTTCTTCCGCCGGTCTTCCAGCTCCTCGAAGTGTTTCTGTAAATCGGCGGGCAATGGCGCCTCTGGCGGGGGAAGATAGAGGATATGGCGCCATCTCTTGTCCAAGGCGCTCAGGGACACTTCGTCGGTCAGCCCTCGTCTCGCCTGTGTCCAGAACAGCGACTCCAGCTCAGGGGAAGGGACTTCTCCTCTTGGAGCCGCTTAGCGATCCACAGTGTGATGTCCACCATTTCAAGCCCGGCGCTGGAATCGCCGGAGGCAAAGGTTGGGGCTACTTCGGGCATATGCGAATAATCAAATGTCGGCATGCCAGGCCCCAGATCGCCCTTGTGACCTCTCAGTCTCCTATAGAACTCCGCCAGTTCGCCCTGCGCCCTGTTGAATTCAGTCTGCCGGTCAACGGTGATGCGCCTTACTTGCTTTTTACGTGCCGATGAATGAAGGGCGATAGTTTGTAACACCTGCTGAAAACCAACGAGGTTCGGCGATATCTGCAAGGCGCTATCATAGTTGCCCACGCCATAGCTGATCTCATGCGGATTGGCGGCCGCCCATCTGAGCGCGCCAGAAACAAGCTCCCGTGAGCGGGCGTCCGGAAGGGTAGTTACGCGTGGCAAGAGATCATTGCAAAGCTTAGTGAGCATTTGCGCTGCACGTGCCAGATTGCGCTCCCGCCTCGCCCTCCACGCCTCCTTCGCGAGGAATTCGTCAAATAGATGGGCCACTTTGAACTATAGGATATAACGAAGAGGAGTAAAATATTGATGCCAGGAGACAGCCTTGTTCAGGCCGGAGTTAAAAACCTGGTCGAAGAAGCAGATAACTGCGTGATCGGGCTTCTTGACCTTGAGGAGGGAGAAGCGCAGATCGTTCTTTTTGCTGAAACTTATGAGCTTCTCTGCGACGGTGGTCAGCCGCGCAACGCCGAGCTCGTTAGCATGAATCCTATTTACACCTAGTCCCCGGCGCAGATCCTTCAGTAAAGGCTCGGCGATCACGTCAAGGTTGGCGGACGCGCTGAGTAAGCCGTAATAAAGGATGGGTTGGTTTGGGTCGAATAGTTCCAGACCCGTATTGCCGCTTTCATCAATAAAACAATACATGAATCATATAGCCTCTTGTCGGTTTCGACGCGATCTCACCTGCTCTTCACGATTCCGGACTGGCACTACCGCTTATTCGCTTAATTAGGCGTCGCAATTCTCAACAAATGCGCCGCGCGAGCCTCAATGATACGACGGACAACTGTAAGAATTTCATGGGTAACGCCCGCCCCCTCAAATTCTGCCAGAAGCTTGTCTGCCTCGCCTCTGATGCGCCCTGCCAGTTCGGCTATGTCCTTGACCAGAAGGCGCTGAGCGCTGCGCGTCTCCGGGACGAGCGTGAGCCAGTGTTGCAACTGTATCGTGTCTGGAACCGAGCGCCCGCCGATCGCCATAGCGAGCTTCTTCGCGAGCCGCGGATATGCAGCCGTGCAAACGACATCATATAGCGGCGCAAGGTCAGGAACCTTGCCGCGATAGAGCAAAGCGTAATTCTTTCCGTGAGCGTCGGCGTTGCCGACAAGGTAATGGAAGATCAGCATACGAAGGAAGCGCAGACGGTCTGCCGCCGGACGCGCGGTGGCGCGGCCAATCAGGTCCAGTGCCTTCTCTGTCCCCGGTCCGCCTTCCTCTTCATATTTGAGCTCCGGCGGCACGCTCAAAGCCTGACAGAAATCTTCCTGGTGCAAGCGTGTGATCGTTCCGCCCTTGTGCGGCGAGCGGTCGTAGCGTTCGATGATCAGGAAGGATATCGCGCCAGTGCGGCGCATCTCGACGGCCGGCACCGGAAGTTTCAGGCGCGCTGCAAGGTGCAGGCAGAACAGTTCGTTCTCCACCGTGCCGTCGAGCGCCTGAATGAAGGGCTTGAGGATATGCGTAGTTGGTCGGCCGCCTTTGGCGAGGCCGATATCGTCGCCTTCCACGCAGACTGCAAGCTTGTCCTGCGCGCCGGCTAAGGACAGCCGGACACCTTCCTCACCGCCGAGCAAAGGACGCTCCCGCAGCTTGCCAAGGATTTCTTCGAGCCGCGCCGGGTTCAGCAGTTCGACGCCATCATCATCCGACGATGGCGGCGCCTCGCCGGCCCGATAGAGAGACAAGGCCCCAGCGCATTCACCACCGATCACTTCCAGGAGCCCAAAGGCATTGCCAGCAGAAATGCCGAGCGCACCTGCGAGGCGCTGCCGCGCGCCCTCATCCGGTAGCAGGCCTGAGAAAAAGGGACGAACCACACGGTCGGCGTAAGGCGCCTCCTGCAATGGCATGGAAAAGGAGATGGAGCGCGGCTCTCGTCCGGCGAGATAGTTGGGATCATAGGCGTAGCTCAGAGCACCTGCCTCGTCCTGAGCGAGGATGCCCGCCTTTGTATCGCCGAACCAGACATCGAGCAGGTGCGTCATGGCGCACTCTCTAGGCGGCTTCCGACGGAGACGCTAAGGCCTAGAGCGGCCGCCACCTGAAGAGCGCGTCCGATCTGACAGCTCTCCTTTCCCGCCTCCAACTCGCGCACAAACCGAACGCCCACGCCGGTAAGCCCGGCGAGCTGTTCCTGTGTGAGTTTCTGCGACCTCCGTTCCTGGCGGATTATGAGACCAAAGCTTTTGCTGTCTAAAACCGTTTGCATAAATCATCCCTATCGGGACGATTATAGCAGTGTGAGGATCAAGAATCTATAAAAAAGAACCGATCGGGACGATCAAGTGGCTAAAAGCCCAGCAGTAGCCAAAAATGTCCCGATCGGGGCGATTAGAGGACAGCCCTGATTCTATTAGAAGTACTAACCCTCCGTCGGTCCTCGTCGCCGATGCGAGTATTGTGATCAACCTCAACGCCTCAGGGCGGGCATCCGAGATCATCGCGGCGCTCCCCCACCGTATCGTGGTGACGGACAACGCCGTAACCGAGCTTGAAGCGGGTGAACGCAACGGCCATCGCGACGCCGGGCATCTGCGCCAACTCATCGATGCCGGTCTCATGGAACATGTCAAAATCAGCGGCATCGGAGCGCCCATTTATGAGAGTCTGATTGATGGTTCCGCCCGGCTCACCCTAGACGATGGCGAAGCAGCAACCATTACCTGCGCAGTGGAATTGGGAGGCTTCGCTTTGCTCGACGAGCGTAAAGCGCGAAGCCTCTGCGCCGCCTCGTTTGGCTCGCTGCCGCTCGCCTGCTCCGCAGAACTGCTTATGCATCCCGCCGTTGCGACCGCTCTTGCCTCGGCTCACATCGCAACGGTCGTCCGCGCGTTACAGGTGGGCCGCATGCATGTTCCGCCGGAGTTTGTCGGCGAGATCGCAAGCCTGATCGGACCCGAACATGCCGGATCTTGTATGAGCTTGCCGAAAAGTTTGCGAAGAATGGCCTAGTCATCACTAGAGCATTTTTCGGCGAAGTGGATCCGGTTCGCCATTAAAAGATGCGGCAAACCAAGAACAGAGCTGATTCCACGTTAGTGGAAGCAGCTCTAAGAGGCTGGTGAGCAATTTTATTGCTTACTTTAAGTCTTTGATTCAGAATGGATTTCGTGAGGAATGTGAGGCGGATGCGGGCTGTTTGACGGTTGAGGAGCCCCGCTATGGATATCTGTCTCTATGCCAGCGATCTCAACGACGACGAATGGGCGCTGCTCGCGCCACTGATCCACCGCAGCCATCTGGCCGGGCGGCGACAGATTCATCCCTTCCGCCGCATCGTCGATGCGGTCTTTTATTTGCTCCGCACCGGGGCGCAATGGCGACTGCTGCCGCATGGGTATCCCCCGCGTTGCACCGTTTTCTATCACTATGCCCAGTGGCGTGAGAACGGCACCTGGGAGCAGATCACGCGCGCTATACTGCGGCGCTGATTACCCGCAGATCTAACACAAGGCAGGCGCATGGCGGGGTACGTCGAAAGCCGCCTCAGGGCGACTGGAGACGTGCCCCGCGTCTATCGCCTTCTCAACCTCAGAGATCAGCACCGCGCCGCAAAGGCGGCCGCCTTTGCTCTTTCCAGCGCTTCAGCTCGTGTCGTCGTTTATCAGCGGTTTTCGACCGTCTTCGACAAAGGCGGTCCGCTCAGGGGTGGCCTCATGGGCGGCGAACCCGCAGAAACGCCGGAATGAGGCGCGATCCTCCAGTGCCTCCGCCAGCTTCACATCGGATAAGTCGTACCAGACGGCCAGTAGCAGGGCTCGGAACAAGGCCAGCGGTGGCCAGGCGGGTTCGCCCTTGGCAGCAGCGTAGATGTCGGCCAAGTGCCGATCCAGTGAGGACCAGTCGATCAGCTCCGACAGGCGGTCCAACGAGCCGCGATGGGTAAGGGATCAGCGATAAACGCGAAGACTTCCTGTCCAATCTGACGGCGTGCCATGGGACCGTTCCCGTCCTGTCCAACAGCTCCATTGAATCATCCAAGCAGCAATGGGTCGAGGCCACCCGCGCACAGGTCTCATTAGTCCCTCTTCGCCGAAGATGCAGACATTCGAGACGGGCCGACACCTCATCGCCTTTGCGGACAGGCCGGACGGGAGCGCCTCCCAGCCACCGGCACACCTCCTCCAGAGTTGCGAATTCCTCCTCGACCGCTGTGAAGGGAGACGGACGTGGAGCCCCTGGATGATCATCCAGAAGCTCGACAATCCACGTGGTGCTCTTGCTGTTCATGCCGCAGCGGACCACGCTGCCGATGATCTCGTCTCCCCACACGAGGTCATAGCTGCTGGATGCCAGCTGCAGAAGATGATAGCCCCTCACCTCAACGCCTCCACCCGCTGCTCGACCAGCTTGTGCGACTGTGCGAGCAGGGTTTGGCGATCACACGCGAGAACGATGGTCGGACGCTGGCCCTGACGCGCCACGAACGACACCCAGCCGGAGTGCGTCGGTCCAAACCGGATCCGATGATCCAGGACCTGGATCTCCTCGATCAGGCCGGGATCCTGGACGGCTTGAGAAGCCAGGTCAGGCTGGATTGTCATCGCTCAAGCCTCACAGGCTGCTTCGCTGGTCCTGCTTGCGATCGTCCATCGAGGATTCTGCTCAACGATGGCCTCGCGGCCGCAACTGAGATGAGGTCAGAGAAAAACCGTTCCGTCACGAGCGCGAGCGCCGTCCCGGTGCCGCTGAGGATCACAGTGGTATGCGCGAGGATGATAGCCGGTTGGGAGTGGCGCGCTGAGGCGCTGAGCCGCGATGGATCCTCAGACGGATCAGCCGTGAGGGGCCATACGTGCGCGACGAGCGTGCGACGGGAGGGACGGAGCCGGGCAATGACGGTGCCAAACGGCAGATCGGTCGTTTGCAGAACCTCCTCCATGCCGGCCGCCAGGCGTTGCGGCACGAACCAGTTCTCCGCTGTCGCGAGCGGCAGAGGACCCCGCATCATCGGCACCTGCCGGAAATGGACGCTTTCAGACGCGGCGGGTCCCAACGCAGCTTTGACGTCGTCCGGCACGGCTGCCAGCACGTGTCGCTGACGGCACGCGACGCTGATTGGTCCCTGCGCGAGGCCATGCTCGTCGCACCACGCCCGGAGGGTTTCGGTAGCCGTGGCCCCCGCGATCAGGCGGGTGCTCAGCTCCTGAATGAGAGCCTCGGTCTCGGATCGTGCCGTCATGACGGTCGCGGTCCTGCCGCACCAGCGGTGGCCTGCCGCCCGATCACATGCGAGACCAACTCGAGCTCGTGATCGGCCAGAGCTTGAGGTGGAGGGATCAGGAGCACATTGTCGATCAGGCGCGTGGTCCCGACACAGGCGGCGACGCATAGGGCGGCGGGCTGCTCGACCGAACCCAGGATGGGTTCGAGCGTCCGGGCATCCACCAGCTGCAGATACTGCAGCTGATCGACCTCCGTCATCTGGGCCTGCGCTGTCTCGACCAGCCGCTGGCTGTCGCGCTCTCCGGCCTGAAAGGCCGCGTGGGCCGCGAACAGGCCACGGCTGAGGCAGCGGGCGCGCGCGCGATCGGCGGCGCTCAGGTAGCTGTTGCGGCTGCTGAGCGCCAGCCCGTCAGGTTCACGCACGGTGGGGACTGTCACGATCTCGATCGGCAGGTTCAAATCCCGCACCAGCTGCCGGATCACGGCACATTGCTGGAAGTCCTTCTGGCCGAAGAAGGCGACATCCGGCTGCACGATGTTAAACAGCTTGGTCACCACGGTGGCCACGCCGCGGAAGTGGCCCGGCCGGACGGCGCCGCACAGCGGCTCGGCCACAGGTCCCGGCTCGACGTAGGTCTGGAAGCCGGGTGGGTAGATCTCGCTCGCGTCGGGCACGAAGATCAGGTTCACGCCGGCCGTGCGGCAGAGATCGTGATCGGCTTCCAGGGCACGGGGATAGCGGTCGAGATCCTCGTTGGGGCCGAACTGGGTCGGATTGACGAAGAGGCTCACCACGGTGATGTCGCAGCGGGCGACGCTCTCCTCGATCAGCGCGCGATGGCCCGCATGCAGAAAGCCCATGGTGGGCACGAAGCCGACCCGCAGGCCTGCGGTGCGGTAGCCTTTCAGGCACTGGGTCAGCGACTTGATTGTGCGAAAGGTGGGCATCGGCGGACCTCAGGCGCTGGTCGTGGAGGGATCCGGCGTCCAGGCGGATACCGCCGCCCGGGCCTCGGCCGGCAGGGCATAGGCTTCTGCGGGTGACGGAAAGGCGCCGCGGCGCACGTCCTCGGCCCAATGGGCGAGAGCCTGCTGCAGCAGATCGAAGCCGTCGAGGTAGGTACGCACGAACTTGGGCCGGTGGCCTTGGCTTAGCCCGAGCACGTCGTGCAGGACCAGCACCTGGCCCGAGCAGTCAGGCCCTGCCCCAATGCCGATGGTCGGGATGGTCAGGGTGCGGGTGATCCGCGCCGCCAGCTCGGAGGGGATGCCCTCGAGCACAAGGGCAAAGCAGCCGGCTTCTTGGAGCCGATGAGCGTCCTCCAGGATCCGGATGGCGTCCTCGGCTCCCCTGCCCTGCACCTTGAAGCCGCCCATGGCATGCACGCTCTGCGGCGTCAGGCCGAGATGGCCCATGACCGGGATCTCGCATTCCACGAGCGCCCGGATCGTTTCGACCCGCTTTTCTCCGCCTTCCACTTTCACGGCCGCCGCACCGCGCTGCAGGAAGCCACCGGCATTGCACAAGGTGTCGTCGAGGCTGAGGTGGTAGCTGAGATAGGGCATGTCGGCGACGAGCAGGGCCCGAGGCTTGGTCCGGGCCACGGCTTCGAGATGATGGTTCATCATCGCCATGCTGACCGGCAGGGTGTTGTCGAAGCCGAGACACACGTTGCCGACGCTGTCACCGACCAGAAGCATGTCGACCACGGGATCAGCCAACCGGGCCGTGACGGCATCATAGGCCGTGGTCATCACCAGCCGCTCGCCATCGCGCACCCGTTGCTGCAGCATCGGGATGGTGGCAAGCGGCCGATCGGGTGAAGGATGATGGCTCATGCGTACCTGCGCACCGTTGAGGCCGTAGAGACTACTCGCCACGTGTCCACAATCAGCTCGAAATTCGGCTGCCGTTGCCAGCAGCCTAAGTTTGGGAGGAATGCCTTTCCTCAGAGGAGCGACTGAGCGGGTAGATACGAGTCGCGCAAGGCCATTAGCATCAAGCAAAAAGCATTGAAATCCCGTGTCGCACATGTAATCGATTACGACATTAAATTGTTTGCCGGGATCTCGCGTTGTGTTGGGTAGAACACAGAATGCAGACGCCCTGTCGAGCTTTCATGGCGATTCCCGCCTGACCAAATTGCGCTATCGGCGCTTGTACCATAGCCAGATGACATCTTAAAAAGGCAGGTCGCAACATCACCGAGCACAGCGGTCTTTCACGGGCAGAGCGAGCCTGCGCAATCTGCATCTGTCGCGAATTGCTCGTCCATTCGCTTGCGATCGTCAACTCAAGAAGAACAAGCTGACTGTCTGCGATCAAAGGACAGCAAGAACAATCTCAATCAGGGGATAGATATAGAAAATCTAACCCTTGAACCCAGGCTCGTCGCCTCGCTCCTCGTATTCCCAGCGCGGCGCCCTTCTGTTCGTTCATTTGGGGCCCGTGTGCGGCGTTGATTTCAGCGGCCATCCTGGGAGCCGACGTCAATGCTCGCAGCCTTAAGCTGACCATGATTGCGTGCTGGAGCGATGACGCTGCATAGCATCTGACCAGGTGCATCGGCAGCCGTCACGAAGGATGGCGCAATGAAGAGCGGCAGCAGAGTGCAATCCGAATCGACCGTGATATGCCGGCGGCAGGTATAGGTTGAAATGGCTATCCCACAGCCCAAGAAAGCGCGGGTGCAGATGCACTTCTGCAAGCGCAGGTGGACGCGAACGACCCAGACCGTGAACAGATCAATGGCGGGACAAATACGGGGCCGGCTCGCGTTTGCGGGCCGTGCTTGTTGGTCGCTCAATCATGAGCGTCATGTGAGGTGGCTCCTCTCCCCCGTGCAACTGGAAGACGCGCTCGTCGAGTTCCCTGTCTGCTGTCGTGAGGCGGTGGTTGAGACGCAGGTAGTCGGTCCAGGTCGGGGTCTGGAAGGTTTCCGTCCATTGCAGTGGTTTCTGAAGGTTGCGCTGGAGGGTCCAGCGACGGGCACCGACGCGGCTGTGCACGTGCCGGCGTTCCCGCATGAGATCCAGGAACGGCGCAACATGGGTCTCGGGGATCAGATACTCGACCTTGACGATGATGGGTCCACTCCTCGGCTTCAGATTGAGGGCTACGGCCGGGGCGTCGAATTCCTCCAAAGGGTCGGGCTCGGAGCCACGGTGCTCGCGCAGCGGAAACAGGACGCCGGCTGCAGCAACGAGCACCAGAGCCCCTGCGGAACCCTCCAGCGCCCAGGTCAGGGAATGGTTCTGAGCCACCATGCCCCACAACCAACTGCCGGCTGCAAGACCGCCATCGACCAAAGCGTAGTAGATCGAGATGGTGCGCCCCACGACCCAGCGCGGGCTCGCCAGCTGCACGCTCACGCCAAGCCCGGACCAGGCGCTGACCCACCCCGCGCCGCCCAAGGCGAGGGCCACGGCCGCCACAGCCACCGAGGACGTCAGGGCCAGGGAGAGGGAGCAGGCCGCGCAGGCGAGGCAGGCCAGCGTCATCAGCCTCTCTTGCGCCAAGATCCGTCTGAACACACTGTTGGCGACACCGGCCAGGAACGCGCCGGTCCCAAAGCCGGCCATCGCAATGCCGAACGCGATGGGCCCTCCTGCCAGCCGGTCGCGGACCACCAGGGGCAGCAGCGCGAGGATGGCGATGCTGGCCAGGCCGAAGAGGGTTCCGCGGGCGATCGCCGCCTTGATCTCCGAGGACAGCGCGGTAAAGCGCAGCCCGTCATAGATCGCCGTGCGCATCGACTCCCGCGGGAGCGGCGAAGAGCGAACCTTCCATTGGCGGCGCCAGATGGTGCCCAGAGGAACCAGGTAGCTGAGGGTGGTGACAATGAGAGCTGTCAGAAGGCCAAACGAGGCCACCACCAGGCCGCCGAGCGCCGGGCCGATGGTCCGGACCGTGTTGAAGCCAACGGACAGCAGCGTCACGGCCGCGGGAACATCCCGTCGGCTCACAATGTCGCCCACCGAGGCTTGCCAGGCGGGATCATTGAGGGCGGCGCCGCTTGCGATCAGGAAGCTGAAGCCGAGGATCATCCACGGGCTGACAAGGCCCAGCGCCACACAACCGGCCAGCATCGCCGATGCGATCGTCATCAGACCCCAGCCAGCGAGCATGATCCTGCGACGGCTGTAGTTGTCGGCGATGGCGCCGACGAAGACAGACAACATGAACACGGGCAGGGTCGATGACGCCTGCACCAGCGCGACCATTAGATCGGACGTTGAGATCGTCGCCATCAGCCAGCTGATGGCAACAGTCTGCATCAGCCAGCCGAGATTGGAGACCTGCATCGCGAGCCAAATGGAGCGAAAGGTCGGGTTCCTGAGCGGCGCAAACGTCGTTGGCGCAACTGCAGCCGCATCTTCACCCGCTATGCTACTCATTGTGTTGGCCGTCCTCGCCGTGCGTTTCATCGGCTCCCACTTGGTCCAGAGGTTCGGGTCTGATCAGTTTCGCTGCCGCGGACGTGGATCTGTATCGATTGTGACTGCGGTCAAGAGCGCCTACCTTCCCCATAAGGCCACCATTCCACGCGGCGTGATGCGTGAGTCCACCATCGCCTGCCTGCAGATTGCTGTCATAACCTATGCCAGCTGAGAGCATAAGTTACGGCCGCCCACGCAGATGACGTGGCAGACGCCACCAGAAGAAGATCAATGACCGTGCGTGGCCAGCTTTTCACAATTCGGTTCAACATGACATCTCTTGACGGGCAAGCGTTCAATCGATTTTCTTCGCCTGCGACTCAGCTTGGATATCGCTTCCTGTCTCATGCGCGCTCCCGCAAGCACAGCTTGTGAGGGCGATCCCCTTCCGGCACCGCTCCAGGCGCCTTCGAGCGAGGTCGCATTGTAAGACGGGCCGATCGATCCACCAATGACCATCCTTGGGCGGAAAACGCGTAGCAGAATCAACCTTGGTGCGCGAACACGCTCCTAACATGATCAATCCTCGTTGTTCGAGAGAAGGAGTTTCTATTTTCCTCAAAAGAGCTAGAAGATTGCTTCTCCAAGATGATCCCAGCGGAAGAAACACTCTCATACAGGACAAGGGCGTCTTGCGAGAGCAAGAATAATTTGCCTGGAATCATTCTTTGAGATGAAACGGCAAGCTTCATTGTCCATCTGACTCAAGCTCCAACGTTCTTCAAAGCAGACCAATTCTGTCACTCCGGCGAAAGTCATCAAACGGTCAGGTGGATTGCACCGGCGATACCGGCCATAGCCATAGACAGGTAAAGCAAGCGATACCCGGTGGATGGTCGGCGTCGGACCCACTGATGCTCATCATCGTCATCCTCTGGGCGCATCGTGCTCTCTCAGCTCTGTGCGGGTGAGAGTTGCCGTGACCGCTGCCGCGCGATCTCATAACACCCACATGCGATCTGCTCGAGGCCGAAGCCATCGGTCACGGTGATTGCACCGCGGTCCTGGCTGATCAAACCCGTTGACTGAAGCCCACACGTGACAAGACTAACCGTCGACCGTTGCACCCCCAGCATGCGGGACAGATGCTCGTGCGTGAAGGGCAAGGTCGCCTGATCGGCGCGATCGCGCATGGTCAGGATCCAGCGGCAGCAGCGCGCTTCGACCCCGTGGGCGATGTTGCAGGCCATCGTCTGAAGAGCCTCTGCCAGCAGGGTCTCTTCGTAGCGCAGGAAGAGATCCCGCAGGTTCGGTCGCTCCTCGAACGCACGACGCAGGACGCCAGTGTCAATGCGGGAGGCACGGCCTGCGATGTGAACAACATAGCGCCCCAGAGATTGTCGTGTCACGAGCATGCTGGCCGAGCCAACCATCGCTTCAGACCCGAGCACCGCCATTTCGACGGTTCTGCCGTCGGGGAGAGCCGTCATGAGCGAGACAACGGCCTCAAACGGAAAGTACACGAACGGCATGCTCTCGTTGGTCTCGTAGAGCACAGTGCCCTTCTTCAGCTCGACCCGCTGAAGGTGTGGCTCAAGATGCGCGAAGTCGTCCGGCTGCAGCGCCGATAGCAACCGGTTCGTACGGTGGGATAAGAGGCATGAGGAAAGGGACATGGTAGTAACCCGTGACTTATGTACGTCTTACGTTTTGAGAGACTGACAAAAGCTCAATCGTGGTGCTAACCTGGTATCGAGTGGCCAAGCCTTCCCCCTCGTCTCGACCTCTCATCAGAACTTGCAATCCCTGATGGGTGTCACCGCTCTGAAAGAAAGGGGGCTCGCTGCGGCGCTGCCGAGCGAGCCCAAGTTTGGGAGGACCGCCTCAGAGTAAACCTCCGCGTCAGACGGAGGCGAGGTGGCGGGACCGAAGGCCACCTCCTTCGCTGCCGGCGCTGCCGACAGGGAGAGCAGCGCAAGGACGACGCCTGCGATAGAGAAGGTCCATAAAACATCGTCAGACATGCTCATGCCTGAACCCCTCCGCAACCTTAGGATTTGACGAGCGGCTGTTTTCTTTTTTCTCCAGATGTTCTACTGAGCGAAAGTCGACACTGACCCAGCATTCGGCTCCTACTCAAATTAGGCAGCGATTACTTCTTCAACCGCTGAAAAGGCGAGACCCAGACTGTCAGCGACAGCCTTGTAGGTCAGCTGTCCGCGGTGAATGTTGAGACCATTTCGCAGCTGGCGGTTCTCGGCCACAGCGCTGTTGCCCTTGTTCGCCAGCCCTAGACCAAACGGGAGCGTAGCGTCGTTCAGGGTGTGGCTCGACGTGAGCGGAACGGCGCCAGGCATGTTGGCGACACAGTAATGAACAACACCGTCGACCTCAAAGGTCGAAAGCGCGGGGAAAGACCACCGAGGATTCATCGATAACCGCTCGGTCCTACGGCAGCTGTGACCACAGACAGATCACCGCATGTGCCGACGTAATGATTATGGCTGACGAGACGCCTCGCAAAAATTCCGAAACCAAAGCCGTCATTCTGAGTCAGTCCCTTAGCTTTTGACGACACTTCTTTAGCTGATTGTGTTTTTCGCGGTGCGTCCTGATCTGAGATCTCAACACGACCAACAAAAGAGGTGCAGCTACCATAGATAGCTACGTAGCCTTGGCTTCTCAGATTTTGTTCCATTTCATCGAGCGAGTTAAACCACTGGCGAAGTAAGTGGATCATTTTGGCCTCCAGCTGCTATGGGCGGCTTGCAAGATCTGTGCCAAGGGAGGGTTCGCACACTAATTTCGCAGAACTCTGCCTCCAATCAGCAACGTCACCCAAACCGAGTAGACAGCGGGCGGCCGCGAGCGTCCAATTCAGTTTACAGATTGGTGTCTTCTGGCGCCGAGATGACGGCATGCGAAGCGGTGGCCAGAGCTGGGCAAGCGGGCGTTAGGCACGGCGCGGGTTGACAGTAATGCGCCAGCGCCACTGGCCAGCGCGCTGAGCTTCATACCCCATGGAAGTCTGTCATCCTGCGATGCGCTCCATACCCCAGAGTGTATCCCGGCGTACAATGTGAACACTCTGACACGGCGGATCCGCGTTCAAATTGCGCTCTGCCGCAGTTTGGGTGCAGTTGCGCGCTGAACTAATGCGGTTTCCAGGAGGTTGCACATGCACAGAAGCTTGCGATTCTCACCTCTGATCCCGCCTCGTCTGATCGTGGATCAAGTCCACGCCGATCCACCGCAAGTGACGATCACTTGCCGAGTTGATATGGCATCTACCTGCAAACCGGTGGAAGAATTTCTTCCACCTATGCTCAGAGATAGGTAGAGCACGCTGTAACGAAGGGATTCGGCGCTGAGGTGCCGAGCGTCGTATGGATTCTGATCTGGCTGTATTCTTGCCTCCGCTCAATCAATCCTGTCTCTTCCGTCATCCATCAGAAAGGAGAACGGAGAAGTCCGTTCGGAGATGGTTACGAAGCGCTCTGTTGCATCCATTGGCCGTGGGATTTCTGAGCTGGGCGAAGTCTCGATGGAGTTCAGATAGGTGGATCGATCCAGCGTCTAGCCGGTGAAACGCGAGCGATTCCCCTATAAGCTCCTCGGCTGCGGCCCCTAGCAATTTCATGAATAGGATGCGGCCAGCGACGCCCGTTTTCTAGCTTGAATTGTGGGATCAGGCACAGGAACGGAACCAATCAAAAGCCGGGTATATTCATGCTTTGGAGCTGACAGCACTTCGCTGGTCGAGCCAAGCTCCAAAAGCTCGCCATTGCGCAGAACTCCCACGCGGTGTGATATTGCTTCAACCACGGCCAGATCATGGCTAATGAATAATGCGGCAAAGCCCAGTTCCTTTTGTAAGGCCCTGAAAAGCTCCAGCACTTTGGCCTGGATCGAGACATCGAGGGCTGAGGTCGGTTCATCGGCAACAATAAATTCGGGGTTCAACGCCAGCGCCCGCGCGAGACCGACTCTTTGCCGCTGACCGCCCGAGAGTTCACCAGGGTACCGCGCAGCCATGTGACTTGGCAGTTGTACCTGATCAAGTAACTCGAGCACCCGCGCCCTGAGAGCCGGTGCTGATGGCATGGCGCGGTGCACCCGCAGCGGCTCAGCGATACAATCAAAAACCGTCATAAAGCGGTTAAAGGATGAGGCTGGATCCTGAAATACAAATCCTGTGCGTCGGCGTATCTCCCGTAGAGTCTTGCCGTTGGTAGCACGCAGATCCGTACCGAAAAGTCGCATTGCGCCACCAGTCACCGGTGAGAGCCCAACGACGGCGCGACCAATCGTACTCTTGCCCGAGCCGCTTTCGCCAACAAGCCCCAACACTTCGCCGGCCGGAATGTCAAAGGTGACCCCCTTGACCGCGGGCGCTGGAGTAGTGCCGAAGCGGCCAGGATAGGTAATCTCCAGGCGTTCAGCTTCAAGGACGAGCCGCTCCCGGGTGACCACACCCTCCTTCGCTGTCTCCTGTCCCAGCCGAGGTACAGCGGCTAATAGCCTGCGGGTATAGTCGGCTTTCGGCGCCGCAAAGAGCACAGTGCTAGGTGCTTCCTCAACAATGCGGCCCTGGTACATTACCGCCACCCGGTCGGCCAGGTCTGCCACTACACCCAGGTTATGGGTGATAAGCAGTATTGAACTGCCCAGTTCATCCCGGCAACGCCGCAGCAGATCGAGAATGCCGGCTTGGACTGTCACATCCAGAGCTGTGGTCGGCTCATCGGCAATGATCAGCGCCGGACGGAGCGCCAGCGCCATGGCAATCACGACCCGCTGTTTCTGGCCGCCGGAAAGTTGGTGCGGATAGGAATCTACCCTCGTCTCGGGATTCGGGATACCAACATCACGCAGCAACTCGATTGCTCGAGCGCGGCAGGCTCGTGGGTCACGCATGCCATGCGCCTTCAATCCTTCCGCAATCTGCCAGCCGATGGTGAAAACCGGATTGAGCGCGGTCGAGGGTTCTTGAAACACCATGGCAGCGGCTCCGCCGCGCAGCCGCTTGAGATCGTTCGGCGAGGCTGTCAACACATCCTCTCCGGTCAAGCTGATGCGTCCGCCGACCGTTGCGCCCTCCGGAAACATCTTCAGGATTGAGCGGGCAGTGAGTGATTTGCCCGAACCGCTCTCGCCCACCAGGGCCAAGATCTCACCCGGTTGCAGTTCCAACGAAACACCGCGAACAGCCTCGATCGCGCCATGGCCGAAAGAGATATTTAAGTTCTCGATAGAAAGAGGGACAGTCATACTGGCTCTCCATTTCTGGACCGTGGTGAGACAAGGTTAAAGAGCCTTCTGATCATGCCTACTCCCGGTTGAGCGCGCATACTTGGATCCACTAGGTCGCGCAGACCGTCACCGATAAGGGTCAGGGCGACTACAGTCATCACAATGGCCGTACTGGCGAAAAGAACCATGTAGGGCGCCTTCGCGATTGCCGCTTTGCCGTCATAAAGAATGTTGCCCCAGCTAGGGCCGGGCGGAGGAACCCCCGCGCCCAGAAAGCTCAACGCGGCCTCGATCACGATCGTCTCGGCGAAGATGAAAGTTGCCTGTACCGCCAAGACCGACAGCACATTGGGAAAGATGTGCCTCACCATGATGTGGAGATTGCTGGCTCCCATTGCGACGGCCGCTTCGACGAAGGTCTCGGAACGAAGCGCCAGTGCGCGAGCGCGCACCAAACGGGCAATTCCTGGCACGAATACAATGGAGAGCGCGATCAAAAGATTGCTAAAGTTTGGGCCGAAAGTCGCTGTCAGCGCCACCGCAAGCAAAAGGGCTGGAATGGCCATCAATCCATCGCAAATTCGCATGAGCACATGGTCAAGACTACGAGAAAAACTCGCCAAAATTCCTATCCCCACACCGACCGCGGCGGCCATGAGCGTCACACTGGCTGCGAGGCGAAGCGAGGTCGAGGCACCGGCCAAGATGCGCGCAGCCAAGTCGCGTCCGAAGTTGTCGGTTCCGAGAAGATGCGCGGATGAGGGGGGTTTGAGCCGGTTCAGAGGATCGACGGATAAGGGATCTAAGCCCAGCAAAGGCGGGAGCACCGACGCGGCGAGAGCCATACTGCCGATTATGCCAAAGCCGATGAGCAGCCGAGGGTTGTGGATCGCGCGGGAAAAGGTGCTGCGGTGCTGTCCAGTAATCGTATTGATGGTGACTGTCATAGCCATAATTCACTTCGCTCCTGCGCCAAGTCGAACCCTGGGATCGATCAGGCCGTAGAGCAGATCTACCAACAGATTAAGACCGAGATAAATGCAGGTCAGGAACAGGACGACGCCTTGCAAAACAGGATAGTCCCGCCGCACGATGGCGTTCACGAGCAGTGAGCCGATTCCAGGGATATTGAAGATTGACTCAGCTACCACCGCACCGGTAACCAACGAAGCGAAGCTCAACCCGATCATTGTGATGATCGGAAGGCCGGCATTGCGTAGGACATGGGCGAAGAGCAGACGGTTCTCACTGACTCCACGCGAACGGGCGGCGTCGACATATTCTGATTTCAACACGTCAAGCACCGACGCACGTACTGTACGGGTGATCACGGCTGCGTTAATCGTGCCAAGAGCTAGTGCGGGCAGGACGAGATAGCGCAAACCACCCCATAGATCGCTGAAGGGATCGCGATAACCCGCCACCGGCAACCATTGCAGCCAGACTGAGAAAACGATCACCAGAATGAGACTGAGCACGAAGCTCGGAAACGTGAGGCCAATCAGCGTAAATCCCGCAACACTATGGTCGAAGAGCGAGTCCCGCCTGCGCGCTGCCATTGTGCCCAAAGGTATAGAGATCAAAAGCGCATAGACGATTGCCAACACCGACAGCTGCACGGTAGGTAGAAAGTTCTGCCCGATAGCATCCGCGACCGACTTGTTGAGGAAATAGGAAGTCCCTAGATCGCCATGAGCGACTCTTGAGATCCAGCTGAGATAACGAACCCAAAACGGATCATTCAGTCCCATGCTGTCGCGCAGCTTCTGGACATCTGCCTCCAGCGCTTCTGGCCCAAGGATAATGCGCGCCGGATCGCCGGGGGTATACCAAGCAATCGAAAATATGACGATCGACGCGACAAGCAGAACGGGCAGGAGTGCTCCGACCCTGCGCAGAAAGTAAGAAAACATGACTTCCTCCCCAGTGAGGATGCGGTGCCGCCCTCATCTCGAGGGCGGCATCTTTGCAAGAGCGCAGTAGCGCCTAGGCCATCGTTCAGTTGTTCAGGCGAGCTGTCCACCAGATCGGTTCGTTTTGGATCTGAATTGCCTGAACCTTCCTTGACATGCCAAAGGCATAATCGATTTCGCCGACTCTCACGGATGGAATGTAGTTTTGGTTCCAGGCTTCAAGCTTACGATAAAGGTCTTGCGCTTCACTCATCGTGCCAGCCTTGCGGAACTTGGCGAGAATGTCTTCGAGTGCCGCATCTTGAGGCCCACCGGGGAAATCCTTATTGAGAAAGATCAGCTGCGTTGGATCAGTTTTGGGAACAGAACTCAGCGCGATCAGATCCCAGGCTTTCCCAGCACGTACCTTAACGAAAGTCGGCCAGTCGTAGCTTTCAACCTTGACGTTCAGCCCGAGGCTCTGCAACTGTTGCTGGATCACGATGGCGGCATTGTACATTTCGGCGAAGTCACGCGTGGTGATGAAGACCAATTCCCTCCCATCATAACCCGCCTCTTTAAGCAGTTCCTTGGCCTTGGTCGCATTAGCAGGATTGAATTCAGTTTCGCCCACCTCTGTCGTCCACTGCTTCTGGTCCAGCATCATTAAATGATTGTTCAATCGGAAGAATCGTGGATCTACTGCTGCTGCTGTCAGAATCGACCGGCGTTCAAGGCCGATATTGACCGCCTCGCGTGCCCGCTTGTCCTGAAAAATTCCGGATTTGCTGTGATTGAATCCTAGGTTGAGCATCGTGGCAGGGTAGGAGTCGAGCTGCAGCCTGTCATCCTGCTGGACTTCAGTTATGCTTTCAAAAGCCAGTGGGTTGACGATATCGTACTCCCCCGTCGACAGGCCCAGAGTACGAGTAGATTCGTCCGGAACGATTTCGATCCTCAGCTTGCTGAACGCCGGTGTGTGATCCCCCGCCGTGCCGCTTTGTTTGCCGCCGAAGGAGGTGTATCCGTCGTAGCGCTCCAACTCCATCATGCGATCTACCTGCCATTTGACCAAGCGAAAGGGACCGGTTCCGACGATTTTGGTGGCAGGCTTGTCCCCTGCGGCGGCAATGACCGCGGCAGGCATGATCACCGCACTTTGCGCAAATCCCAGTGCTAACGTATCCAGCACATTGAACCGTGGCGAAGGCAAATTCAGCACAACCGTGTTCCCTCCCTCGGCGCGCCAGGTCGCTCCCTGGAAAACATTCTTTCCGGGTAATGAATAGGTCCCCCAGCGTTCAAGCGACGCAATGACATCATTGGGTGCTAACGGCTGACCATCGTGGAATTTAATGCCGGAACGCAAGGTGAAGCGATACGTCCGGCCATCTTCGCTGGCGCTCCAGCTTTGAGCTAGTCCGGGCTGGATTTTCATATCCGCATCCAGCGTCAGGAGCGTTTCGAAGATGTTACGAACAAGCGTGTTTGTTAGAGTAGAGGTGGTTACATGCGGGTCGAGGCTGGGTGGCTGAGAGCCGTAGGCGACTACCAGGGTGTTGTTCTCTGCTGCCGTTGTTGTACCGGCAAACGCAAAGGATACTAGCGATAGTATTGCCGCAGGCAATGACTTGCGTATGTGCTTTAGGTGTAACATGATATTCATTCCTCTCTTCGAAGGTTATTGCTTATCCGCGACAGATTAGCTGGAGTTTCCTCCCTTGATACTCAGTGATGTAAGGTACTACTCCGTTGCCTTCTAAAGTTGGACATACGCTAGATTACCATTGGAGACATAGCGTGTTGGGCTTTTGGCCAAATGGCAGGTCTCCCCATTCCGCACGAGCTTGGTCCCAAACGGCTGAGAGAGTGCCGAAAAATGGTCGAGAATGGCGGATGCTGTTTCACCCGAAGCCAACCGCGGCCTGCCGCGGCGATGACGAGCTTCGCCAAGACCTAGGGATACGGGGTGGATCGTCAGCGAAATGAGTTCATGATCATGAAATTCGCAGACCGGCAATACAGTCTGCCAATACCGAGGAGATGCAGGAAATCCAATGAGATCATCCTTCGTTCTCTGTTGGTAGAGCGCACCAGGCGTAAGGCTTTGATCCACGCGGAACCAATCGTACGAATCTGCAGGCAAACGCTGCACGAGCTCGTTCTGGCCAATGAAATTTCCGAGGCCATGAAATATTGGCTTCTGCTTGTATATTTCGAGGCCTCTGAGAACGTGCGGGCCATGACCTACAATAACGTCGGCCCCTGCATCGATGGCAGCATACGCGAACTCGGTCATCAGTTCAGCGGGATCCTCTTCCCTCTCTCCTATCTCGTGAGTGTGGATGCTTACCAAGACGATATCTGACATCCGTCGGGCCTCTTCGACCCAAAGCAGGATTTCCTGCAGATCTTGTTTATTTGCTTGTTGCAGATACTTCGGATAATCGCCTGCCCGAAAATTCATTCCGTTGAATGGAAAAACGTCGGCCGGTGCCTCATAGCCGAAGCCAAGATCAATATCTAAGCGCCGCAGTTGTTCGATGCCCAAATCCAGCGCGATTTTTTTGATTTGTTCGAGCTGTTCAGGCAACACCTGATATATATTCTCGACACGAAGTGGGTTGAGGCCTGGCCTTCCCTGCATGGCATGAGTCTGTCTGCTTGCCTGTTGCCCTCTTGCGAACGTAGAGGCGCAAGCAACCATTCCTATCGTTGCAGATGGTGTTGTGAAATAAGAAACCCGTCGTGCCTCCTCAAGATTCCGTCCACAGCCGGCGTGACAAAGTTTTCTGTCATCAAGTTGGTCGAGTGCGTATTCAAGACCGGATATACTGTAGTCCAGGCTATGGTTCGTGGCTGTTGCAAACAGATTGAAACCGGCTTCTACGAGCTCGTCGAGAATCCACGAGGGCGCTCCAAAGTGCGATCCTCCGCTGTCAAGTGCAGGATCTCCTCGATAATCGTTCGGTAAGACTTCGAGGTTGGTAAAGGCAGCATCAGCCTGCCGGATGAGATCGTATAAAGGCGTGACTTCCGGGTCTGTCTTGCTAAGCAATCGCCTCTGGATAATGCTATCGCCGGTCAGAGCTAGAGTTGTCATCTGATCATCCTTTGATTGACAATAGAGATTAGGAATCAGCTGCGAATGATCCGACTTTACGGAAACGGGTCGCCGGGTTCTGTAGGAAGCTCGGAGTCGCCGGCGATTGTTGCAATGGTGGCGCCAGGCACCGCGATTCTGCTGGCAACCCGTCCGAACATGATACCCGATGTGCGCGCTGCTACGGAGTTCCGCTCACCTGTTGCTGGGTTGAGGATTTGAGCAACTTCCTCACCGACGGCAATCTGGTCGCCGGGAGCTTTTGAAAATATGATCAGACCCGGCATGTTTGCTCGAACGAAGTCGACACAACCACGGGAGATGTTGCGCACCGGAAAATCAAGCTCGTGTACTCCGCGGGGCGTTAACACGCCAACGGTTTCCATGAAAGCGATAAGGCGCAGAGCATCATCTGTGGCAATGTCGTCCTGTACGTCCCTTGTACCACGATACTCAATTGTGGCAGCGAAACATCCGGTCATCGATGTATCGGATAAATGCTCTGCCACCATTTGCCATGGCAGGAAACAACTATCCTTAAATGTAAGGCCGCCATTAACGCCACCAACTGTAACCACGCTACCGATATGACGAGATAGGATATCTGCGGCCGGATGCTGATGGTCGCTAACAAAAGCGTAGACTCCGGCTTCGGAGTCACTATGCAAATCCAGCACGTAGTCTGAGTCGACAGCGAGACCAAGAAGAACCTGCTTCAGGCTATCGATTTCTGTCTTCGGGACTAGTTGATCAACAATTTCGCGCATGGCGCACTTAACGGTAGAGCGATCTACAACACCGCCGCTATTCTTTAGCTGTGTCAGGCGTTCGCCCAACAACAAGCTAATATCAGGGAAGTTGCGGTTGAAATTACCTCCGGTACCCAAATCCGATCGACCTGCATGATAGCCCTGGATCATTTGGGCAAGGCCAACTGGGTTAGCGCACGGCACCACGATAATCTCACCACGAGGTTCGTCATCGCGATCTCGGAGGAGTTGAACGAGGTGGTGCAGGATCAACATTCCAGGTGGTTCTTCAGTATGTAGCCCACCTTGGAGGTATACTTTGGGGCCATTACGTCCAGCACCAAAGCGATAGGCAACGATTTCACGCTGAGTACCAACCCACGAGACCGACAGTGGTATATGTTCTACAGTCGATAACATCATTCGGACTTTCTGTTGTACCTTTCGCATCACGCTGCGGATTGGTCCACACGCCATTGTTACAGCAGCGCTCTAGTTTGATATTACCTTTAGCGTTCGATCACACTGTGATCTCCACTACTGGACGAAGTATCTCCATCACGTCGTGGATGCTGTTGCTACTAGAAAGAAGCGGACGTAACTCGATTGCGCCCCCCCGACCAAGACGCAGCCTAGATGGCAACGGGTTTGTTTGTGTCGGGACAAAGATGCCAGTGATGGGCACGATCTAGTCGCTGCATGGTGAGGCAAACGCCTTTGCATTCAGGACCTAGGGGCTGCCGATCCCAACAGCATCGCCTCTATAACGGCGCGGCCGTCGGGTAGACCGTTACTCATTTCTAGCCTCCTTAGACCTGCTGTTTCGTTTGTTGCTTTTCTACTGGCAACGTTGCGAAGGGATTGCCGGCATGCACTAGGTTCATATCGCGCTAGTTCCCTTCTGGTTTTTCAAAATCAGAATGGGCAGCATGTTAGACATTGGCAAGCATACAATTTATATTGTTGCCATCTGGAGTTTAGATGGATAACTGCCGCCAGCCTTGCTCGGAGATCCGCGAAAGAAAGCGCTACATAGACAACGGTTCACCAGACGGCACCGTCAGCTCCGGACGACGCTCACCGTAGGTCTCCTGAACGATGGACATTTGCTCGGCGATCGTCCGGTGGCGGCGGCGTTGCGGTCCATCAAGGGTTTCAAGCTCGGGGGAGGAATGAGTCAATAAGCCAAACACTACTTCTATCTCTTAGCGAGGTGGGAGATCCTGTCCGGTCTATTCTGGGGCTACTTCAGGAGATAGAGATAGCCAAGCAACCGACGGCGACTACTCAACGCAGTAGGCGCTCGACGCGCCACCCGCGGTACGGCTAGAAAATCTCTGACGTGAACCTCGTCCCGTCTGTGGACACTGGTCGACTATCACAATCATAACCATGATCAGGTTTTGAACACGAGAACATCGGATGCTGCAAAGCTAATACGTACTGGTTGGCCCGGAATGATTGCCGGAACGCCACCGATATCCTTTCGGATTGCTAGCAGCCTAGTCTCACCCGGTAGGTCAACCACAACATGCACATCAGCCCCCAAAGGGGCGACGTCTACCACAAATCCTTCCAAGCAATTCTTGCCGAGTGCATCTCTCGCTACATTATTTGTTGCGTCCAGAATCTCGATATACTCCGGCCTGATGCATAGATCGACACTTCCGCGATGATCTGCCTGGGTTGAGCTTGTATAAATTTTCATCCCATTGCTGGTGATATACGAGCTAAGACTTCCACTTGATGGACCGCATCTCGTCGCGTGAAACCAGTTGGACCGGCCAATAAATTCCGCTACAAACCTGTTTGTGGGAGCCTTATAAATCTCTGTGGGCGAGCCGTACTGAACCACCTTTCCTGCATGCATGATTACGACTTCGTCGCCGAGGCTAAGAGCTTCCTCCTGATCGTGTGTAACGACAATCGTTGTCGCACCTACTGATCTGAGGATTTCCTTAAGCTCAAGGCGCAACTCAAGGCGTAGCTTGGCGTCAAGTGCGGATAACGGCTCATCTAGTAGAACGATTTGGGGGTCGGTTGCCAAGGCCCGGGCGAGTGCTACGCGCTGCTGCTGACCGCCGCTTAGCTGACTAGGATATCGGGCCTCCATGCCGTGCATACGCACGAGCGACAGCATCTGCGCGACACGGGAAGGTATCTTTGACTTCTGAGTTCTGCGGTATTTCAATCCGTAGGCGACATTCTGCTCCACCGTCATGTGCGGAAAGAGCGCATAGTCCTGGAAAAGAAGTCCAACATTGCGTTCATAAGGTCTGAGATGGCCAACGTCTCGCCCCGCGATCGACACAGTACCGCTGTTCGGCTCCGTAAACCCGGCTACCATGCGTAGCGTTGTTGTCTTCCCGCAGCCACTTGGGCCTAAGAGTGAAAGAACCTTTCCCTCTTCTATTGTCAAGGAAAGTCCATCGACAGCCAAAAAGTCACCGTATCGTTTGGTGACATCTTTCAGTTCAAGAACATTCATCTATTTAACCTCGATAAGATCCCTGACCGATAGCTCGCTCGAGACCGAGCACGCGATCAAGCACGATCAAAATGACGACGGTTAGCCCCATCAGAAAGACAGCGGCTGCAGCGAGAGTGAGATCAAAGTTCGACCGCATCAGACTAATGAGAGCGACAGGAAGCGTATACGTACTGAAGTCGCCCAAAAACAGACTGATCGTTAAATCGTCCATAGAGAACGCGAAGGCAAAGATCGCACCAGCGGCAATACTGTTCTTGGCGAGCGGCAAAGTAATCGTGAGAAAAGCCTGACGCTCATTCGCGCCAAGGCTCAGTGCAGCTTCACGTAGCGTGGCACTTATACCGAGGAGCCCAATCAATGTCATTCTGATTGTGAAAGGAATTGTGATGATAAGATGTCCGGCAACTAATTTCAGAAATGTCGGCAGGACATTTACTGCAGAAAATATCATCAGAAAGGCAAAACCGATGATAACTCCCGGGATCACTAAAGGCGAAAGGAAAGCTGTTGTGATAGGTTCCCGCCATAGCGCAGACATCCGACTGATTGCCAGCGCGGCTAGCGCTCCAATCGCGGTCGCAATGGCGGTCGCCGAAACTGCCAGCAACAAACTCGTCTGGAATCCCGCCCAGAGATAAACATTGTGAGCAAATTGTTCGAACCACTTTATCGACAGACTTGGCGGAGGGAATGGACCGAGATAATCCCGCGAGTCGAATGACATGAGTACAGTCATTATGACTGGCAGCATAAGAAACATTGCTGTAACTGCGATTACTGCTTTCAGGAGTGCCGCAAGGCTAGCATCAAGATTTCTTTTAGAAATAATCCCTAGGGGTCGTTTATTAGGCATCAGTGCTTCCTATCGAGTACGGCCGCCAATCTAGAGATTATCAGGATCAGTAGAATTGAGAGGATCATCATAACAATGGATATCGCAGCCCCGCTTGGGTAATTTGCCACTTCACTGAAACGACTATAGATAAGATTCGAGATAAACTGCACCTTGCCTCGGCCAAGAACCCAAGGGATGGCGAACGCGCTTATGCCAAATGTCATTGAGACCAAGAACGCAGAGACGATTCCTTTAATACACAATGGAATTGTTACCGAAAGATGAGACTCTACCGCCGAGGCACCAAGCGATTGAGCCGCCTCAGTCAAACGAGGGTTGAAGTCCAAAACCCCACTCATCATGATAAGTATAGACATCGGGATTGTATAGTGAAGCAGTCCAAATACGATAACAACGTTGATATAGGTGACGCTGTTCATGTTGATTCCGAAGAAGGATACGAGCGGCGCGAGTACACCAACAGAACCAAACGTGAGTTCAATCGCATAGATCCGAACTAATGCACTCAAGAACATCAGCCCTATAAGGGCCGACATCCAGATCTTGCGTACATTCTTAGATGCATTCCGGGCTATGTAGTAGGCTACGGGAAATGCAATGATGACAGCGGTGACGGACGCGCAGAATGCCAACACATAGGTTTGGGCGAAGTAGCGCACATAGGCTGAGTGGAAAAGCTCCGTGTAATTCTGAACTGTAAAGGGAGACCCCGCTACAGCGCCAATTCGACCTGGTGTAAATGTACGAAAGCTCTCATCGACAACCATAAATAGTGGCAGCAAGAGGAAGAGTATAAATACTGCTGCTGCTGGGAGCAGCAGCAGCAGCAGTTGGGGCTTAGAGCGTTGCATCGCTTCCTCCAGCCGGCGCGCCCTGCGCCATAGATTGCGCAGTTCTCCTCAAAGAAGAGGCTGTATTTCCTGCTCCCAGCGTTTCATCCAGGTATCGGCCTGTTGAGACATATAGGACCAGTCCGGAACGTAGGCGTGTTTACTCATTTCCTCATTGTTAAGAACAAAGATTTTAGCTCTGTCAGGAACCGGCGCCTTGATATTGGCCGGGATGGCCCCGACTATCTCATTGTATTCCCCATTAATCCTTGGGCTTAAAAGGAAATTCACAAGTTTGAACGCGGCTTGTGTATTGCCGCCCTTCAGTACGCTCCATCCCTCTTGTAGGTAGAACGTTCGGAATCCAGATTTCGGATCCATTTTGTTTAGCAACTTCATTTTGAAGTTTTTGCTCAACTCCGAGTAGGAAGAGTTACTCTGAAACGTTATCGCAGTCTCGCCGGAACTAATAGAATTGACAGTATCGGTATCTGAATTAGCAACTCGGCCGATATTTCCGCTTTGCGCTAGCTTCTTCATGAAATCCCACCCGGGTTCCATGTTTTTCTCATCCCCTCCTTTGTGCAGAGCCAGCGCTACGATTTGAACATTTTGGTTCAATGTAGGTATCGGGAAGCAAATCTTACCCTTCAGGCGAGGATCCAATAAGTCATCGAGGGTGGAAACCTCAAATGGAGTTTTATCAGCTCGATAGAACCAGGAGAGCGCTGTAACCGTGCGAGGAATATTGACAATGTTGCCGCTGTCATCCTTAACGAGCAACTGTGGTGGGACATCGACAAGGTTGGGGACCTTTTCCAAGGTGACCGGCTCCGCCCAACCCTCGCGGGCCACAACCTGCCACGACACATCCCATCCGGTGAGAACATCGATCCCAGGACGCGGCCACATGGCCTTGATTTTCGGCAGAATGGCTGCCGAACCACTGGTATGCAGTATCCAGTTGACACGAATATCAGGCTGTTTCGCGACCATCTCCTGCATTGCTTTGATGTAGCTTCCGCCCCATTCAACCACGGTAACCGCCTCGGCAGCATACGCCCCTGCTGATCGCATGAGCGAGACACCCGCGCCAAGCGCCGCAACTGAAGCTGCACTCTTTAGAAGGTTCCGGCGTGAAATCGTGAACATGATCGTTCCCCAGTTGTGTTAATGGCAAGTAACGATGCTAGGCTCGACTCCAAAGTTTGATGCGCTCACCTTCATCATGCGACGGAGGCCAAGGTCATTCGGCACAGGGTCGTAATGTCGTAAGCAGGCAGCCCTGTCACTCGCCGAACCGCTGGCGCTGTCAGCGGCATTGCTGTGCACTCGAGTAGAAACGCGCCGATATCTGGATGTGCTTTGTGCAAGGCCTGAACGCTGGCGACGACATCCTTTTCGGTGTCCGCAGGGTCCGTTGGCGGCGGCGGGCGCATATTCTCGTTTCTCACTAAAACGCTATCTTCGATCCCTCCAACCACTACCCTGGACCGTGCACTCGGGTCCGTAATCCCGAGCATGTCATCGGTCAGGTGCTTTGGCTGCGCGACGAGAACGGCGAGTTTAGAGCGGGGAGGCAATTGGTTGAGCAGTGTCGGCAGCAGCAGCAGGCTTGACGTCACCACAGGCACATTCACGGCCGCAGCGACTGCAGCTTGGTGTCGGATGAAGTAGCCACAGTTGGCAGTTATCACCGCTGCGCCGCGTTCGACCAGGCGCTTGGCTGCGGCGATGCAAGCCGGCTCGAGCTCCGGCGCGCCGGGGACAACGAGGTCCGCCCATGCGCCCTCAACGGCTTCGGCGATTACAGGAACACCGTAAGTCGTTGAACTCATTAAGCAGCCATGTGGTGGTGCCGCCGGCATGGCGTCGGGCGCCTCACCGCGCTCAAGATTGAGAATTCCTAGAGAGCGTTGGGGTTGCGGTGCCATTCAGGACTCCTTGGGCGTGGGTATGTTGCAACTTTCGAAACCTTATCGCGACGTCACGGCGAGATCCGCCGAAGTGGTTCCCGCAGGTCGACCGGCCAGCTTTCAGGTTACCTGCGTCGCTCTAAGTAAGTGAAAGCCAGTAGACAGCGAGCAGCCTTAGGGTGTCCAATTCAGTTTGCAGATTGGTGTCATCTTGCGCTGCGATGACACCATGCTAAGTAGGTCGCCATAAGACTTGCAACGCGGGCGCTGCGGGTGTTCCCTGGGGAGCATGCAACACCATGATCACTCTCCCGAGGCGTGGCTTGACGAGGCGGATCGCAAGCGGCTTGCCGCAGCGCTTGCTGGCGCCCGGGAGGCCCGTGTGTATCGCCGCCTCGAAGCGCTGCTGCTGGTGGCCGAGGGGCATTCTGTGGCCGAGGCGGCCCGCCGCTGCCGCGTCAACCGCTCCAGCGTGCATCGCTGGCTCGTCCAGTATCGGGCCGAGCATGAGGCCACGGCCCTGATCGACCGGCCGCGCAGCGGGCGTCCCCGCCGTCAGCCGAGGCTCACGCCGCAGCGGCTGGCGGCGGCCCTGGCGCGCGACCCGCGCCGCTGCGGCTACCAGGCCACAAGCTGGACGGTGCCACTGCTGGCGCACGACCTGGCCACAAAAGGCCTCGCCGTCAGCCCGCGGACCCTGCGGCGGCGGCTGCACGAGGCCGGCTATCGCTGGAAGCGGCCGCGCTATGTCTATGTCGCGCGCGCGGCTCACCTGCCGCAGAAAAAGATCTCATGGGCCAGCGACCGCCGAACTGGTGAAGTAAGGCGGTCACCTCACCTCACCCTGGAGGCCGCTCATGTTCTCCTCTCCCTCAGCCGACGCTTCAGTCTCGGACAGCACCCACACGATCTTTCTGGCGCTTGAACTCAGCCGCCGCTCCTGGCTGGTGGCGCTGCACGCCCCCGATGCCGCGAAGATCGAGCTGCATCGGCTTCCCGCCGGTGATGGACAGGCGGTGCTCGACCTGCTTGCCCGCATCCGGACCCGCGTGGAACGACGCACCGGCGTGAGCCCACATGTATCGTGCTGCTACGAGGCCGGCCGCGACGGGTTCTGGCTGCACCGCCTTCTCGAGGCGCACGGCGTCAGCAGCCATGTCATGGACCCGAGTTCGCTGCAGGTCGACCGCCGGGCCCGGCGGGCCAAGACGGACCGCCTGGATGCCCAGGCTCTGCTGCGGGCGCTGATGGCCTGGTCTCGCGGCGAGCCGAAGGTCTGCTCCATGGTCCGCCCACCGTCACCGGACGAGGAGGATGCGCGTCGCCCGAGTCGCGAGCGCGCCACGCTGCTGCAGGAGCGCATTCGCCTGGTCAACCGGATCAAGGGGCTGTGTGCGACGCAAGGAATCGACGACTACGAGCCGCTGCGGCCGGATCGCCGCCTGCGCCTGGCGCAGCTGATCACGGGAGATGGCCGGCTCTTGCCGCCGCGGCTGTCGGCGGAGATCGCGCGTCAGCTCGATTGGCTTGAACTCGTGCTGCGGCACTTGGCCGAGGTCGAGACGAGGCGCGATGCCGAAGCGGCGGCGGCACGAGCCGCGTCCTCGTCCAAGCTTGGGACCTTGCTGCATCTGAGGGGGATCGGCTCTGAGATTGCAACTGTCCTCGACAAGGAGGTGTTCTACCGATGCTTTGCCAGCCGGCGCCACGTGGCTGCCTATGCCGGGCTGACGCCCAGCCCGTTTGCGAGCGGCCGCCGCTCGCGCGAGCAAGGCATCACCAAGGCGGGCAACGCCCGCGCCCGCAAGGCGCTGATCGAACTCGCCTGGCTGTGGTTGCGCAACCAGCCTGACAGTGCACTGGCGGCTTGGTTCCGCAGCCGTGTGGGGTCGGCCACTGGGCGGGTCAGACGCATTGCAATTGTGGCGCTCGCCCGCAAGCTGCTGATCCTGTTGTGGCGCTATGTCGAAACAGGCGCCCTGCCAGCCGATGTGGCCGTGAAGCCCTGAACCCGCTTGCGCGCTGGCGCGGGAGTGTCAGCGCGTGATGTCTGAGGGGAGTGCGACCGCGTTGTCCCCCCTGGCTGGAACAATGCCGCGAAAAAGAATGGTCGCGCTCACCCCGGAGCCCGTTCCCGACGCATGCGGGATTATGGTCAGGGCTTGGGCCCAACCGGATATAAGGTGATGCGGACGAGCGGTTCGCATGAGCGCCATCGGGCTCAGCCTCGGACGTCACCGCAAACTGTCGAATCCCGACCGTGATTTGACGGACAGTGTCGGAGCGAGTTGCCCTCGGGCAGTCTCCATGATGGCTTGGACCTTCGGCCGGCCCTCAAGCCCTGCGCCTGCGGCGCACCGCGAAGCGGCTGCGGGACTTGACCGCCCGCCTCGCCCAAGCTGAGAGCCGCCATGCCAGAATGGCAGGCTTTGAACTCGGCTTCCTTTGGTTCGACCCTCTCGGCCAGGTCAAATTCTGACTTCGATCCGGCACACCGCCTGCCAGCGCTTGACGTATTGGCCCATATAAGGGGGGATTACCCGACGCCTGAAGGCGGGCTGGCACAGGGGCGATCGGCTGCTGTGCCTCGACTGGACGCTGCTGCGGCTGTTTCCACCGCTGCGCGCGACCTGGGCGCTCAAGGGCACCCAGGCCCTCGTGCCGATCACCGGGCGCAACGCCAAGCGGGTGCTGTTTGGGGCGATTGACCTGCGCAGCGCGCGCCGGGTGGTGCTGATCCGCCATCGCGCCGGTCAGGCCGACGCTCAGGCATTCCTGCGCGCATTGCGCCGCCGCTACCGCCGCGCCGGCTGGCTCTGGCTGCTCACCGACCGGGCGAGCGCCCACACCGCCCCACAGACCCTGGCGCTGGCCACCCGGCTGCGCATCCGCTTCGTGTGGTTGCCCCGGCAGGCGCCCGAACTGAGCCCGATGGATCACCTCTGGCGCGAGCTCAAGAGGCTGGTCGCGGCCAACCGGCAGGCCGCGTCCATCGAGGTTCTGGCCGCCGATGCTGCTGATTGGGTTCTGAGGCTGACGCCGCAGCAGGCGCGTCGCAAGGCCGGCATGGCATCCAAACGCTTCTGGCTCAGGAAGCTGTTGCAGAACTTTTGGCGACCTACTTAGCCGGTAACCGGCGCTGTGAGAGCGGCGTCAGGCGCGATGTTGCAAGGTCCGTCGCTATAGTCCCGTCAGGCGAAGGGATCAATCCGGTATGGTTCTTCAGCAAGTTCTCGCCCCATGGCCTGGTGTTGGACGGTATCTGAAACAGGTCGACTTCTAGAGCAATCCGCAGTTCGCGTCCTGTGAGGCCTTAGTCAGCTCCTTCCAGGATTAAGAAAGGAACTACAGCTCATTTGCTATCTTGTTGGTTTAGGGTGCTCCGCGCGGTAATCGTAGAAGCCACGCTTTGTCCTTTGGCCAAGCCATCCGGCCTCTACATACTTCACGAGAAGTGGGCAGGGGCGGTACTTAGAGTCCGCCAAACCCTCATAAAGGCCTTGCATGATCGAGAGGCAGGTATCGAGGCCGATGAAATCGGCAAGTTGGAGTGGTCCCATTGGGTGATTGGCGCCGAACCGCATAGCCGTGTCGATGGCGTCCACTGATCCCACCCCCTCATAAAGTGTATAGATGGCCTCGTTGATCATAGACAGCATGATGCGATGGACGATGAAAGCCGGGAAGTCCTCTGCAGGGGTTGCTGTCTTGCCAAGTCTCCTGATGAACTCTTTCGCCGCCTCGTAGGTAAAGTCCTCGGTGACAATGCCCCGGATCAGTTCCACAAGCTGTATCTCATGCACAGGGTTCATGAAGTGGATGCCGATGAAGCGCTCTGGCCTATCAGTGGATGCGGCAAGCCGCGTGATGGAGATTGAAGAAGTATTGGTCGCTATCAACGCATCTGAACGCAACAAGGGACAGAGCCCAGCGAGAATCGTACGCTTCACCTCCACGTCCTCGCTGGCGGCTTCGATCACGAGGTCGCAGGCGGAAAAGTCCTTATAGGTTGTGGCTGGCCTGATCCGCTTGAGCGCAGCTTGACAATCGGCGTCTGTAATGGCGCCTCTACTAACTTGGCGCGACATGTTCTCGCTGATCGAGGCAAGCCCGGCGTTGATCCGCTCACCGGATAGATCGTTGATCCGGACTTGGATTCCCGCTAAGGAGCAGACATGGGCGATGCCACTACCCATCTGCCCCGCGCCAATGATGCCGACCGTTCTGATTGCAATGCTCATCCTGACATCCCAACTATTCTGCTCCTCCAAGGAGGGCCGAATAAGGTCCAAGCGACGCACTGAGTTTAAAGCGCCCTTCTTTGGCTCAGTTTAAGACCGGCCTGCGCCGCCGCGAGGCGTGCGATCGGCACGCGATAGGGCGAGCACGACACGTAATCGAGCCCGACCGACTGACAGAAATGGATCGATGCCGGATCGCCGCCATGCTCGCCGCAGATTCCGAGCTTGATGTTCGGCCTCGTCGTCTTACCGCGCTCCGCCGCAAGCTTGACCAGCTCGCCCACCCCCTCCTGGTCGATGGTGACGAACGGATCCGCCAGCAGCAGCCCTTTTTGCGTGTACGGGCCGAGGAAGGATGCCGCATCGTCGCGCGAGATGCCGAGCGTCGTCTGCGTCAGATCGTTGGTGCCAAACGAGAAGAACTCCGCCGATTCCGCGATCTCAGCCGCACGCAGGGCCGCACGCGGCAGCTCGATCATGGTGCCGACCTGATACTCGACGGCGACGCCGCTTTCCTTGGCGACCGCTTCCGCCATGGCGACGATGCGCTCCTTCACCAGATCGAGCTCCGGCTTCGTCATCACGAGCGGCACCATGATCTCAGGGACCACGGGCTGGCCGGTGGTCTTGCCGGCCTCGACTGCTGCCTCGAAAATGGCACGCGCCTGCATCTCGGCGATCTCAGGATAGGCCACGGCCAGACGGCAGCCGCGGAAGCCGAGCATCGGATTGAACTCGTGCAGCTCGCGGGCGCGGTGCCTGAGCTTGTCGACGGAGGCGTTCATGGCCCTTGCCACCTCCTCCATCTCCTCTTCCGAATGCGGCAGGAACTCGTGCAGCGGCGGATCGAGCAGACGGATCGTGACGGGCAGACCGCTCATGATCGAAAACAGCTCGACGAAGTCCTGGCGCTGCATCGGCAACAGCTTGGCAAGCGCCGCCCGGCGGCCAGCCTCGTCGTCGGAGAGGATCATCTCGCGCACAGCGACGATGCGGTCGCCCTCGAAGAACATGTGCTCCGTGCGGCAGAGCCCGATGCCCTCCGCGCCGAAGTTGCGCGCGGTCTTGGCGTCGAGCGGTGTCTCCGCATTGGCGCGCACCTTCATGTGGCGCACCTTGTCGGCCCAGCCCATGAGGGTGGCGAACTCGCCCGACAGCTCCGGCTGCAGCATCTCCACTTGGCCCAGCAGCACCTGGCCGTTGGAACCGTCAATGGTCAGCACATCACCCTTCTTCAGCGTCTGCCCCGCCACCGTCAGCGTCTGCTTGGCATAATCGACGCGGATCGATCCGGCGCCCGAGACGCAGGGTTTGCCCATGCCGCGGGCCACCACGGCGGCGTGCGAGGTCATGCCACCGCGGGTGGTCAGAATGCCTTCCGCCGCGTGCATGCCGTGGATGTCCTCAGGCGAGGTCTCGACGCGCACCAGAATGACCTTGTGACCGGCCTTCCTGGCCGCTTCCGCATCGTCCGAGTTGAACACGATCTCGCCGGAAGCAGCACCCGGCGAGGCCGGCAGGCCGCTGGCGAGGATCTTGCGCTCGGCCTTGGGATCGATGGTGGGATGCAGCAATTGGTCGAGGGCCGCCGGCTCGACGCGGGTGATCGCCTCCTCCTGCGTGATCAGGCCCTCGGAGGCGAGTTCCACGGCGATGCGCAAGGCGGCTTTCGCCGTGCGCTTGCCGTTGCGGGTCTGGAGCATCCAGAGCTTGCCCGTCTCGACCGTGAATTCCATGTCCTGCATGTCACGGTAATGTTTCTCGAGGATGCCGTAGATGCGCACGAGCTCGTTGTAAGCCTCGGGCATCGCGCCTTCCATCGAAGGCTTGTCGGAACCGGACGCAATGCGGGCCTTCTCGGTGATGTCCTGCGGCGTGCGGATGCCCGCCACCACGTCCTCACCCTGAGCATTGATCAGGAACTCGCCGTAGAGCTCCTTCTCGCCGGTCGAGGGATTGCGGGTGAAGGCGACGCCGGTGGCGGAGGTCTCGCCCATGTTGCCGAACACCATCGCCTGCACGTTCACCGCCGTGCCCCAGCTCGCCGGGATGGCGTGCAGCTCACGGTACTTGATGGCGCGGTTGTTCATCCAGGAGCCGAACACGGCGCCGATGGCGCCCCAGAGCTGCTCCTGCGGCTCCTGCGGGAAGGGTTTTCCGAGCTCCTTCTCGACCAGCGCCTTGTAGCGCGGGAGAATGGCTTTCCAGTCCGCGGCGCTCATGTCGGTGTCGAGCGAGTAGCCCTTGCGGTCCTTGTACTCGTCGAGGATCTCCTCGAAGTGGTGATGCTCGATGTCGAGCACCACGTTGGAATACATGGTGATGAAGCGGCGATACGAGTCATAGGCGAAGCGCTCGTCGCCGGCGCCCTTGGCCAGCGCCTCGACGGTGACGTCGTTGAGGCCGAGATTGAGCACCGTGTCCATCATGCCGGGCATGGAGACCCGGGCACCGGAGCGGACGGAAACGAGGAGCGGATTGGCGGCATCGCCGAAGGTGCGGCCGGTGAGCTTGCCGACATAGGTGAGCGCCTGCTCGACCTGGGCCTTCAGCTCCGGCGGATAGGCGCGACCGTGGTCGTAGTAATAGGTGCAGACTTCCGTGGTGATGGTGAAGCCCGGAGGCACCGGCAGGCCTAAGTTGGACATCTCGGCCAGATTGGCCCCCTTGCCGCCGAGCAGGTTCTTCATTCCCGCCTGGCCCTCAGCCTTGCCGTCCCCGAAGGTATAGACCCACTGGGTTGTTATGCGGCTATCCTGCCAAGAAAAGAGATTTTGATTATCCACGAAGGGTCTCCAGAATGTACGGGCGCTGAGATGATCCGGTGTAGAGCTGGCGCGGGCGGCCGATGCGCTGGGACGGATCCTCGATCATCTCGCTCCACTGGGCGATCCAGCCGACCGTGCGGGCCAGTGCGAACAGCACCGTGAACATGGAGGTCGGGAAGCCCATCGCCTTCAGCGTGATGCCCGAATAGAAGTCGATGTTCGGGTAGAGCTTCTTCTCGACGAAGTACTCGTCCTTGAGCGCGATCTGCTCGAGCTCCACGGCCACATCGAGGAGCGGATCGTCCTTGATGCCGAGTTCGTTCAGCACCTCATGGGTGGTCTTCTGCATGATGCGGGCGCGCGGGTCGTAGTTCTTGTAGACCCGGTGGCCGAAGCCCATGAGACGGAACGGGTCGTTCTTGTCCTTCGCCTTGGCGATGTATTCCGGAATGCGATCCGGCGTGCCGATTTCCTCCAGCATCTTCAGCGCCGCTTCGTTGGCGCCGCCGTGAGCCGGTCCCCACAGGCAGGCGATGCCGGCCGCAATGCAGGCAAACGGGTTGGCACCCGAGGAGCCAGCCAGACGCACGGTCGAGGTCGAGGCGTTCTGCTCGTGATCGGCGTGCAGAATGAAGATCCGGTCGAGCGCGCGCGAGAGCACCGGGTTGACCTTGTACTCTTCCGCCGGAACCGCGAAGCACATGCGCAGGAAGTTGGACGAGTAGTCCAGATCGTTCTGCGGATACACGAAGGGCTGGCCGATGGAGTACTTGTAGGCCATGGCGGCGAGCGTCGGCATCTTGGCGATCATGCGCATGGACGCGATCATGCGCTGGTGCGGATCCGAGATGTCGGTGGAGTCGTGGTAGAAGGCCGAAAGGGCGCCGACGCAGGCGACCATGATCGCCATCGGGTGCGCGTCGCGGCGGAAGCCGGTGAAGAACCGGTTCATCTGGTCGTGCACCATGGTGTGGCGCGTGACGCGGTAGTCGAAATCGGCCTTCTGGGCCGCGGTCGGCAGCTCGCCGTAGAGCAGCAGGTAGCAAGTCTCGAGGAAGTCGCCGTGCTCGGCGAGCTGGTCGATCGGGTAGCCGCGATAGAGCAGGATGCCCTGGTCGCCGTCGATATAGGTGATCTTCGACTCGGTCGCCGCCGTCGAGGTGAAGCCGGGATCGTAGGTGAACATCCCGGTCTGGCCGTAGAGTTTCGAGATGTCGATGACGCTCGGGCCGATGGTGCCTTCTTTGACCGGCAGTTCCACGGACTTGTTGTCGACGGTGAGTGTGCTGATGGTGCCCTGCATCGGTCTGTCCTCAGGCCGCGTTCGACTGCCCGCCATTCAGGGCGACCTTGAACTCGGCCTGGGTCTTGGCCTTGATCTCCTCGAGGGTGACGCCGTCGGCGAGCTCGATCAGGGTCATGCCGGAGCCGCCCTTCTTGTCGATGGCAAAGACGCCGAGATCGGTGATGACGAGATCGACCACCCCGGTGCCGGTCAGCGGCAGGTTGCACGCCTTCAGGAGCTTCGCATCCTCCGAGCCGTCCTTGGCCTTGGCCACGTGCTCCATGACCACGACGACGCGCTTGACGCCCGCCACCAGGTCCATGGCGCCGCCCATGCCCTTCACCATCTTGCCGGGGATCATCCAGTTGGCGAGATCGCCGTTCTCGGCCACCTGCATGGCGCCCAGGATCGACAGGTCGATATGGCCGCCGCGAATCATGCCGAAGGAGTCGGCGCTCGAGAAATAACTGGTGGTCGGCAGCTCGGTGATCGTCTGCTTGCCGGCATTGATCAGGTCCGCATCCTCCTCGCCCTCATAGGGGAATGGGCCCATGCCGAGCATGCCGTTCTCCGACTGCAGCTGCACGCGCATGCCCTTCGGGATGTAGTTCGACACCAGCGTCGGAATGCCGATGCCGAGATTGACGTAGAAGCCGTCGCGCAGCTCCTTGGCCGCGCGGGCGGCCATCTGGTCACGGGTCCAGGCCATCAGACTTCCTCCCCTGCTCCGGCAGGCACCGCCGCCTCGGCGCGCTTGCGGGTCGTGCGTTGCTCGATGTGTTTGACCGGGTTCGGCACATGCACCAGGCGCTTCACGAAAATGCCCGGCGTGTGGATGGAGTCCGGGTCGATCTCGCCCGCCGGCACCAGGTTCTCGACCTCGGCGACAGTCATCCGGGAGGCGGTGGCCATCATCGGATTGAAGTTGCGCGCGGTCTTGCGATAGACGAGGTTGCCCTCGGTGTCGCCCTTCCAGGCATGGACCACCGAGATGTCGGCGAAGAGACCTGTCTCCATGACGTAACTCTCGCCGTTGAACACACGGACCTCCTTGCCCTCGGCAATCAGCGTGCCGACGCCGGTCTTGGTGTAGAAGGCCGGGATGCCGGCACCGCCAGCGCGGATGCGCTCGGCCAGCGTGCCTTGCGGGTTGAATTCCAGCTCCAGCTCGCCGGAGAGATATTGCTGGGCAAACAGTTTGTTCTCGCCCACATAGGACGAAATCATCTTCCTGATCTGGCGGGTCTCGAGCAGGCGGCCGAGGCCGATGCCGTCGACGCCGGCATTGTTGGAGATGAAGGTCAAATCCTTCGCCCCCGAATCACGGATCGCCTCGATCAGCGTCTCCGGAATGCCGCACAGGCCGAAACCGCCGGCCATGATGGTCATGCCATCCTTGACCGCCCCGGCCAGCGCTGCCCGCGCATCGCTGTAAACTTTATCCATTTGTCTCAACCTTTCGGATTTCACATATTGGTGCAGTTTGGCACGCCGCCCTCGGGAGTGACCCGGGTGACGTTCTGGTTTGGGTCCTTGACGTCTCAGGCCTTGCAGCGGACGCAGTTCTGGGCGTTAATCTGGTAACGCACGCCCCCGCGCCCTCGACGCACTCATACATGCCCGCCGGGCAATAGCATCTCGGTCTTGAGCGGCCGGTCCGGGTCGGAGCGCCAGTTCCGCAGAAGCCCGTCGAGGCTGATAGGGTCGATCACCGCACCATCGTTGCGCCAAATACCGAGCCACGACTCGTACTTGCGCTGCTTTGAGCAGCAACCATTACAGGTTTGAGGTCCGGTCGCATTACCTGCAAGCTCCTCGAGGTCGCTATGGCTCGATTAGGCTGGCAATCAACATGACGAAGTCGCCAGATTTGACGAGTCCCGGGAAATGCCGCCCCATTACGATTCCTTCCCGGCGCGACCGAATTACAATCGGGCTTACCCCTGTGTGACCGAGCGGCCAAATTCGGGCAACCGTGTCGCCTTTCGCGACGCTATCTCCAAGGTCGACGCTGAATTCGATCAGGCCACTATCCTCGGCAAATGTGAAGCAGTCTTGGTCGGGCATGTCGATCCACTGCGTAACCTGCGGCTCAATAATGCCTCTTGCAATTCCAGCTGCTGTCAAGACATTTCGCAATCCCCGCTTCGTTCGCCCAACGCTAGCAGCGGTCGCGGTCCCCCCACCACCAAGCTCTGGGCTGACAAACACTTTGCCGAGTTCTTCCGCTGCAGTATCAAACAAGCCAACGGAATCGATCTCAAGCATTTTGACCGAATACGGTGCGCCGAACGCTTCAACCATTCTAAAAGCTTCAGCCTGCTGTACCTTATTTGGAACAATGTGGGCTGCAGCGAAGGGCAGAAAATCGATTGTTTTGCCGCCGGCATGGCAGTCCACGACGACATCAGCCATCGGAAGCAGCACACGCTGAAAGTAATCTGCAATCTTCTCTGTGACTGTCCCGTCGGGACGCCCTGGAAAAGACCGATTTAGATTGAGCCGATCGATCGGTGATGTTCGTGTAGCGGACTGCAGTGCGGGATAGTTCATTCCAGGCACGATGATGACCCGCCCCGATATTTCTTCCGGCCGGAGCGTATAAGCCAAGTCGAATAGCGCGATCGGCCCCTCGTACTCGTCTCCGTGATTTCCGCCCGTTAAAAGCGCCGTCGGACCAGAACCATTGCGGACAACGGTAATCGGAATTGTCACAAATCCCCATGCGGAATCATCTCTGCTATAGGGCAACCGAAGAAAGCCGTGGTGGCAACCGTCAGCTTCGAAATCCACAGTCGAAGAGATGGGAGATGGCCGTAGATCACTCATATCTTGTCTTTCCCTTTCAACGCATGTTTACCTGTAGCCCTAGCTTCTCACGGAAATTCTTGTTGGTGCTGACATTCTGGGTACGGGAGCCGCTGCGATGACTAGCACCAGCAACTGCAGCCGTAGCGCTTTGCTGATGCTCTGCCGGTGTCTGAACCTGCTCCAGCAAATAAACGACAAGCGTCTGCGAGCGCTACTCATTGCAACGTACGATCGGCGCGGTCTGCTGCCTTATGGCGTTTGTGAGCAGGAAATGCGAAAAATCGTGCGATGCGCAGTCGACGGTGTTCCCTCAAGCCGCATCGAATTTGGTCGCTTCTGCGCTCACGAGCCAGGAACACCAGCGCGACAGCGGAACCGGGCGATGACGTCATCCAGGGGTACAGCCATGGCCCGCCCCAGGTTCGCCCAGTAATAGTCGGCGCCAGCGAGCAGTTCCTCTCGCTGTTCAGGTGCGCGCTCTGCCTTCCAGTGCCTTATCAACGCGAGCATGGTCAGCCGCGCGAGAGCCGCAACGGGAAGAAGTGGAAGTTCCGACTCCTTGATCGGCCGGCTCTTCTCGTATCCGGCGACAAAGGCAAAGGCATCCTGCCAAGGGTGCTCCTGAGTGCGGCCGATCAGGTGAGCAACCGCATTTGCCGGATCAAAGATCACCGCACTGAAGACAGTATCACCAAAATCAAGGACGGCCTTCACGAGGACATCGCTGTGCGGGTCCACTACGACATTGTTGGGAGCATAGTCACCGTGGATTACTTGCATCTCAAGTGCCGGCAGCTTCGGCAGCACGACTTCTTCGAAGAGTTCGAAGGCCCGTTGGGCCAGCAGCCGGCGCTCAGGGTTCGGCGTGTACTCAACTAGTCCGGCCCAATGGGGGAAGTGCCGTATGTCGTAAACTATGTTGCGTGTGGCGGCTGGATGCTCGAATGATCGGAGCGCGACGTTGACTCGCCCGAGCGTATCGCCCAGCTTGGTCAAGTGTCCAACGTTGGCATCAATTTGCTCCCACAACACACCTTCGACATAGCAAAAGACGCTGAGTGTTCGAGAAGTGCCATCGCCCACGCCGATTGAAACGCTATCGGCCTGATCAAGGGTCGTCTTGATCCGCTGTACAGGCAATGCCGGAGCGGTATTTTCAAGGTACCGCATCGCCGCAATCTGCAACGCCGTAACTGGTTCGGGCTCGTCAGACGGTGACACCTTTACGAGGTATTTGTTCACATTGGATTTCAGCTTGAAGGTATGACCCTTTTCAACGCCCAATCGCTCAACATGCCCACTCAGACCGTAGTGCCTCTCAAGCATGTTTTTCAACAGCAAGGGGTCGATAGATTGGCTCGATGAGAGCAGGCTGCTCTCCTCTAGAAGACGTTTAATTACGGCGTCGGGTGATTTTCTCATGCAGTTGGAGCCTTCTAGAGCCGCTGCTTCGCTACGATAGCGAAGGTCTCAAGGAATCGGGACACATCGGCAGCAGTGAAAGCGACCGGAGGGCGAACTTTCAACACATTCCCCGCGGGACCGGTCCGGCTGATCAGAACGCGGCGATCACGAAGGTCCTTGATGATGCCTTCGCAAAGAATCGGGTCAGGCTTGAGCGTCTCTCTGTCCTTGACGATCTCGACACCAAGGTACAGGCCGCTGCCGCGGACTTCCGCGACATAAGGAGAATCCCGTGTCAGCGCTTCAAGCCCTGCCCGTAGGGTCGCGCCGTTCATGGCAACGCGTTCACGGACATTCTCCCGCTCGAACACGTCGAGCACTGCGGACGCCGCGGCTACAGAAACTGATCGCCCCCCTAGTGTGTTGAAGTAGCTGACCTTCTGTCCGAATTCGTCGGATACTTCCGGACGGAAGACGATGCCAGAGATGGGGTAACCGTTCCCCATTGCCTTGCCCATCGTGACGATATCGGGAATCACCGCGTGCCGACTGAACCCCCACATAGAGTCTCCGAGCTGAGCGAACCCGGATTGGACCTCGTCAGCAATGTAGAGGCCACCGGCGGCGTGAACCTCGTCGACCATTGCCTGCATGAAACCCACCGGGTGAGTAAAAATGCCATCGGAGGTGAACGCAGCGTCGGCGATCAAGGCTGCTAGTCTGTACCCATGCCGTTCAAGATCAGCAATTGCTGATCGCACTTGATCCCGCATGAACTCCTCAAGAGTTTGTTCAGGTCCGCAGAGCCTTGGATCAGGAGCGGCAATAAGGCGGACGTTCGGCCCGAGCGGGGACCCTGCGCCCAGCATTGGAGAAAAACTCGACACCTCACGAGTGCGACCGTGAAACGCCCAACGAGTAGCAATGATCCCCTCGCCTCCCGTATGGAACCTCGCGACCCGACTTGCGAGATCATTTGCTTCGGATCCGGTGCAGGGGAAGCTTACCTTCGACAGCTCAGCTGGGAATGTCGCAAGTAGCTGCTCAGCGTAAGTAACCAGTGGCTCATGGGGATAGCGAGTATCAGTATTGACCGCAGCGAGTTGGCGGGTCACCGCCCCTACTACGTGCTCGTGTGAGTGACCAACACCCTGAACATTGTTGTACGCATCGAGATAGTCATTGCCGTCACGGTCAATTAGATGAGCGCCAGAACCCGAAACAAATTCCACTGGAATCGTCTCTGAAAACTGGTAGCCGGGACCGAGTACCCTGTTCCGGCGTTGAATAATGTCCTGGAGTCGTTCGGGCAGATCGCTGCTACCACTCGCGTCGATCCGCTGGGGAAGGTGCGCGCTCATCTCAGTATGACCTCGAACGAACGAAAAAATTGACAGGGGTTTTCGTCGGGCTTGTTGCTATCTGGTGAATAGGAGCAGCGCTTCGCAAAATGTTGGCAGGCTCAGCCTGGGCCCGAGGTGTTGCAACCGGTACGGCAGCTGCTGCGAAAAGGGATACTTTCATCCGGAGTGTCCTAGTAGCTGGGATCAGTGACATCTCGTCGATCGGCAATAGACAACCTGAGGCCGTAGGCGTCCAATTCAGTTTGCAGATTGGTGGCATCTTGCGCCGTGATGACGCCTTCCAAGGCGGTGACCGGAGCTATGTGAGCGTCGCACCTCTTATTCCTGTTGGTTACCAAAGCAAACGAGTTCCGGACTAACGCCGCGATGCGGACCCTCCGCTGTATCCGGGCGCGCGGGCAAGCCCCCGAACTGACACTGAAGCCGGTCCTTGGACGAGAAGACTGCTTGGCGCGTTGCCTGGGCACGAGGCTTGGTTGACATGCTCCGCGGCGCGAAACGGCGTTTTCTGCCGCCTCAGGCGGGATAGACGCGAAGCCGGCGCTACTGATTATGGAACGGACTCGTGTCACGGGTGCATCTTTGCGTATAGCTGGTTCGGCAGTATTGTCATCGAACACATGCCTTATCCTGCGAAATGACCATCATCTTCTTCGCGGAGCCCCCGTCAATCCGATACGCTGATTACTATATCTTAAACCGGTTACGGCATACCTTACGTTCATCCTGATAAGATGAATATGATGGCTTTAACAGCGCGAACTCCGCCCCATCGGAGTGCCGGAAAGCACGGCAGTCGAAGTGGTCGTCCGTGAAGAATCCCGATCTCGTTGAGACAACTGGGATATCGGGCGCATTATCGCCTTCGATTCTGCAGGATTGCGCCCCAACAGCAGTGGATTTCCTGCGTTTTCCGTTGCCGCTCCAGCCCAGGATCTGATTCACTCAGGAGCACTCCACCCGGCCGGAGTTGCGCCATGTCGACGCCGAAAGACGAGCGCCAGAAGGATCTGTTCCGCCCCGCCCTGGACAGCATCATCGACCTGAAGCATCCGCTGGTGCTGCTGGCCCAGCGCATCGACTGGGCCTTCCTTGAGCGCCGCTTGAGCAGCATCTACAAGCCAGGACCGGGCCAGCCGCCCTTGCCGGTGCGTCTGATGGCTGGCCTGATGATCCTCAAGCACATGGAGAGCTTGTCCGACGAGGCGCTGTGCGCCCGCTTCCTCGACAGCCCTTACGTGCAGTTCTTCTGCGGCGAGGTCAGCTTCCGCCATGATCTGCCCTTCGAGCGCTCATCCCTGACGCGCTGGCGCCAGCGGCTGGGCGAGGAGCATCTCACGGCTCTGCTGCAGGAAAGCCTCGCCGTGGCGCATCAGACCGGGGCTCTGGCGACGAAGGATCTCGAGCGGGTGGCGATCGACACCACGGTTCAGCCCAAGGCGGTGGCTTATCCCACCGATGCCCGCCTGATGCACCAGGCTCTGATCAAACTCGTCGATCTCGCCAGGCGGTGTGGTGTCCGGTTGCGCCAGAGCTATCGCCGGGTGGCCAAGCACGCCCTGATCCGGATCGGCCGCTATCAGCATGCGCATCAGTTCAAGCGTGCCAACCGCGAGCTCCGGTTTCTGCGCGCCCGGCTTGGCCGGGTGATCCGGGACGTGCGCCGCAAGATCAAAGGGAATGCGGCCCTGGAGGAGCCCCTGGAGGAGCGCTTCGGCCCACTGCTTGCTCTGACGGCGAGAGTCCGGCAGCAGAGCCAGCGCCAACGCGGGCCCAAGGTCTACGCGCTGCATGCGCCGGAGGTGGAGTGCATCGGCAAGGGCAAGGCCCGCACGCCCTATGAGTTAATGGCATGGACCACGCCCGCTCCCGGCAGCACCCTGCAGACACGGGCTGGGCAAGTGGAGCAGAAACCATGTCACAGACCATTGCGACCATCGGCATCGACCTGGGCAAGCACACCTTCCACCTCATCGGATTTGATCCGCGTGGCGCCATCGTTCTGCGCCAGAAGCGGTCAAGGACCCAATTGGAGCAGACCTTGGCCAACTGCCCACCCTGCCTGATCGGCATGGAGGCCTGCTCAGGAGCGCACCATCTCGGACGGCGGTTGGCGCAATGGGGGCATGACGTCCGGCTCCTGCCGGCTCAGTACGTCAAACCCTTTCTCAAGGGCCACAAAAACGATTATCGTGATGCCGAGGCGATTGCTGAAGCAGTGCAGCGCCCCACCATGCGGTTTGTGCCGCTCAAGAGCCCCGAGCAGCTCGACCTGCAGGCGCTGCACCGGGTGCGCAGCCGTCTCGTGACCCAGCAAACCGCCATCATCAACCAGATCCGCGGCTTCCTGCTTGAGCGTGGTGTCCCGGTCCGGCAGGGCGTCGCACCCTTGCGAGCGGCCCTTCCCGAGATCCTGGCGACCCGATGCGATGTTCTTTCCCCCCGAATGGTGCGGCTGATCGAGGACCTCATCGGAGACTGGCGCAGCCTCGATGATCGGATTGCCGCAATCACGACAGACATTACCCGGCTGGTCAAAGAGGACGAGCACTGTCAGCGGCTTGTCAGCGCTCCGGGTGTCGGACCGCTGATCGCCAGCGCCATGGTCGCGGCAATCGGAACCGGTGAAGCCTTTGCCAAAGGGCGCGATTTTGCGGCCTGGCTCGGCCTCGTACCCAAGCAGCTTTCCACGGGGAACCGTACCATTCTCGGGGGCATCACCAAACGCGGCAATCGTTACCTGCGGACCCTGTTCATCCAAGGGGCCGGAGCCGTGCTGCTGAAGCAGCAGAGCTGGTCGCGGCACGGGTTCGGTGAGTGGCTTGAAGCAGCCACGAAACGTCTGCATCGGAATGTGCTGGTGGTAGCTCTGGCCGCCAAGCTGGCGCGGATTGCCTGGAGCCTGCTGGTTCATCGTCGTCGCTTCGCCCCCGGCTTGGTCGCAGAGGCAGCCTAAGAAGCAGCAGCTTCTCTGAAATGAGACGTCCCCCCACGGTTTGCGAGACGGAAGAGAGATGAATGGATGAACGGCCCTGCCGGCACTTCTGAAGCCTGATTGTCACCCACGGCCGCTTGAGGCCGGTGAGTTATTGAGGACAGGAGTGCGCGGATCTCCATGATGGCTCGGAGCACCAGCTCCATAGAGAAGCCGAATAGATTGGCGCAGACCACTTCATCCAAATGTCAAATTCCGGCTTGCAACGCGGGCGTGGTCCATAGATCGGCTGCAAGGTCAGCATCGCCACGCCGGTGACGAAGCCCAAGGGTGGTCAGTTCGTGCTGCATGCCCGGGCGCTCCACGGCAACCCGTATGACGGCCACACGCTGGCGGCCGCGGTGGCCGATGTGACGGTGACGACCGGGGTTGAGGTCAAACGCACGCATGTCGACAGGGTCTTGAGCGGATGGTTCATTCGCCTGTCGCCTTGCCGTCGGTATCTTTTCTATGCATGAGGTGGCGAATACATAGGGATCAGCAACATCTCCGTGTTTCGTGGATTTCCTGGGCAAACTGACGGTCACAGTTGGCTGAGTCTGCCGCCGCAGATGGGCCATGCTGCCGGCCGTTCACCGCCGGCTGTCTGCACTCAATTCGACCTTGTGCGACGCGGCTTACAACGGAACTTGGCAGATCCGGTCTCAATCGTCGCCGTTTACTCGTAAGCGCCAGGCATCCGCTGACCGGCCTCAGCGGTCCCGAAGACCGCTTTCTCAGCAGGGGATTGAAACCGACCATGTCCCGGTCTCATCCGGCTGCGGGTACGGCAGCCACATCTTTGGATTGTGCCCTGGAGCGCCACCAAGTAGCGTAGAGTATGACCAGCCACAGCACAGGCAGAAGCGTCAGCAGCGATGCGACTGCGGCAACCGTCGGATCAATTTCATGGCGTATGTTCTGCCACATCTTCAGCGGCAAAGTGCTGACCGCGAATCCGCTAACCAACGATGTGACGACAACCTCGTCGAATGAATGGATGAATGCAAAGAGCGCGCCGCCGATGATGCCTGGTCGTATCAGCGGTAGTGTGACCCTTACGAACGCCTGCATGGGACGAGCCCGCATGCTCATTGCCGCCCGCTCCAGCCGTCGATCAAAATTCGCAAGGGTCGCCGACACGATAACGACGACATAGCCAATTGCACCGAGAGTGTGCGCCAGAACGACGCCGGTCTGGGAGCCGAGTAGTCCAAGATTGACCAACCCGAGGTATGTCGCGACGCCCACGACAATGATCGGAATGGTTATCGGTGTTAGCAGTATCATAGTGAGCAGAGTGCGTAGATCAGAACGGACACGGCTGAGGCCATAGGCTGCCAGAGTACCGACAAGCGTTGCAAGAATCGAGACCGCCACGCCAATCTGAACGCTCGTCCAGGCGGAGCCATACCATGTTGGGTCGCTAAGGAACGAGCGATACCACTGAAGTGAGAAGCCTGATGGCGGGAACTCAAGAAACGACTTGTCACTGAATGACATGATGATGACGACAAGCTCTGGAAAGAGTAGGTAGAAGTTTACAAGAACCAGAAGCACTACGCCAGCAATCTTCGACCAATGGCCTTCGGATGACGCTTTGTGAAGGTGAGCCGTCCAGCGCCGTGCCCGGTAAGAGGTTGCGAGCTTATTAAGGAGGCGTTTCAGCCTGTTGAGTAAGTCGAGCCGAATTTGCGATGACTTCAATGATTGCGGCTTGCGGCCCTGTGTGCCGGAAAGATCAAGTCCGAACATGGAAAGCAACGCGATTGCGATTGCCAGAAGAATAAAGGATGAGGCAGCGATCGACCCGAAGCTGAATGCGGCAGAAACCTGCGATGCGATGAAGGTCGACAGCATGGCGTCCCCTAGTCCGCCAAGGGCGGCAGGTGTAATGTAGAAGCCGAGGCAGATCACAAAGACCAACAGCGTACCGCTGCGTACCCCAGGCATGCTGAGGGGGAAGAATACCCGCCAGAAAGCGGTACCCGGCCGCGCGCCCATGCTGCGGGCGGCTGCCATCAGCGACTTATCGATCCCCATCATGACGCTAATTAGGGGCAGAATCATCATGGGCAGCATGATGTGCACCATGCCGACATAGACTGCCATCCGGTTGTAAATAATCGGAAGCGGGCTAGAGATCAAACCCACTTTCAGAAGTAGGTTATTGATCAGGCCGCTGTCTCCAAGAATCACAATCCAGGAATAGGTGCGTGCCAGACCACTGGTTAGATAGGGGATTACAACCAGCACAATAAGTACGATGCGGAGACGCTTCGGGGCGGCAACGATAAGGTAAGCAGTTGGATAGCCGATGATGAGGCAGATAGCCGTCGCGATAGCGCTTATCTCAACCGTCTGAAGGAGCACCCGAATATTCGCGGGCTGGTTAAGAAACGCCTGATAGTTAGTGATAGAAATGGCAGGCGCATCTAGACTTTCTAAGAACAGCTGGACAATTGGTACCCCGAAAACGACGAGCAGGATCGCAAGGGCTGGCATGATGAGGCCGAAAGGCGTTCGACCCAATTTTTGCAATGCATTCATGTAACTTGTCCTTCAAGCCTTCACGGAGCGAACGTCGGCTCTTAGCCAGTCAAGTCGCACTTCGTCACCGGGAGTGAACACCTGCTGCCCTGATGCGACGTGCTCACGCACAAAGAGCACAGTGTTGCCTACCCGCACGCGATATTTCCTCAATGGTCCGGCATAGATCATTTCTTCCACGCTTCCCGTGACGATCTGACGTCGATCGGCATTGTCTAGGGAAGCTGCCGCTGTCGAAGCAATGCGAACGCGCTCCGGCCTGACCATTGGTAATGACTCTGGTGCGCCGGCCCTTTCGTCTCCCGAGACAAATACAGGATCGTCAAGAAAGTTTGCTTCCCCCAGAAAGTTCGCAACAAAACGAGTCGCGGGACGATCGTAAAGCGCTTCCGGCGTGTCGCACTGTTCAATGCGACCTGCGCGCATTACAACGATACGATCGGATAGTGTGAGTGCCTCTTCTTGATCGTGCGTCACACAGATGGTTGTCTTGCCGAATTCCTTATGGAGGCTTTTGATCTCGCTCTGCATCTGCTCACGAAGATTGCGGTCTAGTGCGCCGAGAGGTTCGTCGAGCAGGAGAACTGGCGAATCAGCAATGAGCGCTCGAGCCAATGCTACGCGCTGCTGCTGCCCACCGCTCAGTTGTGATGGCATGCGACCGCCAAAGTCTGCAAGGTGCACGCGTTCAAGCATACTGTGGACCCGCGTTGCTCTCTCAGCAGCCTTCATACCGCGCATCTCCAGCGGAAACTCAAGATTTTGCCGCACGGTGAGGTGCGGAAATAACGCATAGCTCTGGAAAACGATGCCCTGGTCGCGGCCGTAGGAAGGCACTGCCGCCACCGACTTCCCAGCAATAAGGATGTCTCCTTCGCTGGGCGCTTCGAACCCGGCGAGCATCATCAGTGCTGTGGTCTTGCCTGATCCGCTCGGCCCGAGGATAGTCAGGAACTCGCCGCGACGAACGCTCAGCGACAGATCCCTGACTGCTGTGACTAGCCCATACATCTTGGTAACGCCGCGAAACTCGATTTGCGCGGGCGGCGGGCTTTGTTTCAATGCATCATCCTCGGCAAATGAGACGGGCGCGCCGGCAATGATCTGGGGGCAGTCGCCGTGCTTATTATCGGTCAAAGGGACAGCAGGTAAATCCTGAGGTAAATCCTGCAGTTTGGGAACGAAGGCGTGCGCCATAGTGACTCCATCAAGATCTCTGGTGCAAGCGAGGCGACGACTGGATAATCGTCGCCTCGCTTCAGGGCTATCGAAGGACCCAGTCGCTCCAGCGCTTAACGAGCTGTTGTGCATTCGTGAGGCCGTCCGGCCCGACCTCGGAGTACCATTGCCCGTTAATCGGAATACTTTTAGCTAGGTACTCTGGATAGGTCGGGAGTTTTCGGGCGAGTTCCTCTGGCAGCAGTTTGAAGGCGTTACGGTTAACCGGGCCTTCAGGAAAATGTTTGGCAAGGTTTGCTTGGTTTTCGGCACGACATGCGAATTCTATAAACTTTTGTGCATTTTCTGCATTCGGACTTCCCTTTGGAATCACCCAATAATCCCAGGTCATCTTTGCCTGATTGCGATTAATCTCGAGCGGAGAGCCTTGGTCTATCGATGAATTCGCCCGACCGTCATAGGACATCATAACGTCGCCAGATCCGCTCCGCATTAGTTGCTGAATCTCGGACCCACTCGTCCACCATTTCCGAATATGGGGCTTGATCTTGTCGAGGCTTGCAAAAATACGGTCAATGTCCATCGGGTAGAGTTTATCGGCAGGGACTCCATCAGCCAATAATGCCTCTTCCCAAGGACCTTCAGAGCCATACTGACCAGCGACAAGGAAGCGGGTGCCAGGGAACTGCTTGACGTCCCAGAACTCGGCCCAATTCGTTGGTCGCGGTTTGCCTGCAGGGAACTTCTTCGTGTTCCAGACCATATTATAGCTATAGATGAGTGTTCCTACACCATAGGGGTCCTTAGCAAAATCAACTATCCCGTTTAGGTCTTCAGGCCTGAATCTTGAGTAGTCGATTTTCTCAAGCATCCCTTTGGCCGCTGCAGAAGCTAGGGCGCCCTGGATTAAGGGAACCACGTCGGCAGTTACGTTATTTGATTTGGCCATCAATTCCAGCTGCGCTGGGTCAAAGTCTTGAGATATTGGAGTTACCTTGATCCCAGTTTGGGCTTGGAATGGCTTCACATAAGCTTCCAAGACACCTTTCCCGGATTCGCCGCCGTATGTAACGACCCGCAGCTCGTTTGAACTCTGCGCGAATGCCCCCCCGGCAGGAGCTGCTAACGCTCCAGCTGCAATTGCGGAGGATCCTTGCAGGAAGTGCCTTCGGTTTATCAGTAGACTCATTTTCATTCACCCTCTGTTTGCCCCATCGCCTTTGTTGGCAGGGATTCTATGTATGTCTGTAACTTGATTTCAATATGGCGGAAGTCCCGAACCTCCGCCAAGGCCCAACCTAATCATACGTGGGCCGCAGAATTTTTGTCGCATCGGGCGGTCATTCTTGATTAAGGTCACGCAGTTTTAGGCCGACAAGAATAGTTTACATATCGATGCCATCTGATTTCCAGATGGCGCAACTGCTCGAGGGGACCGTTAGGAGTGGGATGGCGCCAGCAACGATAAAGTCCAGCTGATTTATCGCGATAGAGCGGTTTGTCTTGCAAAGCGGTGGAGCACTCTCATGATTTCTCCTCGATTGCTGGTTGCGTGGCTCTCCCGCACTCTGTGTTGATTACGCTGCCAGAAGCACCCGACGGCGCAGAAAATCAAACCTGGCACGTCCATAGATGGAGCGCTTTAGGAGCTTAAGGCGCGTGTGACCCTCGGCTTGCCCACTGCTCCACGGCTGTGTCAGGGCTACGCGAACCGTTGCCCCATCCTGCTCCCGGCTAACGGCAAAAGTCTCGACAACCTGGATGCCTGATGACCGAGCTTCCGCAATCCTTGCTCTCAGAGTCTTGATGGACGCCTGCTCGCTATTTGGAATCTGACGTCACGGCAATATTGATGAATGAGCGTGCAGAAGCCCTCGGCAATTTCGGCCGCGGTTAGACTTCCAGCCTTCCACGAAGTGCTCGTAGGTCCGCTCCGCCTGCTCAGCCACGGCCCGTTCCTCATCCCGCAACTCGTGGACGTTGTAGGCAATACGACAGGCATAGCTCAGATCGCGTCGGTTTCCCATCGTCCGCGCAAGGCCCGCCTCCAGTTCCATGGTCAGGCGTTTGTTGGCAATCAGCGCAGAGAATGCCCAGAGATAGTCCTCCTCCTTGGCGGGCAGGTGCCAGCAGAGGTCGACCTGCTTCGACGCCAGGGCGACCGCGGCGATCTGATGGCCTCGTTTAGCGCGGATGCGCACGAAGAAGGCATGCAGCGGACCTGGAGACTTCGCCGCAGCCCAAGCCGCCTCGACCAGCATGACCCGGGCATGCCTGCGCCCGGCTTTGCTGATGCGGCCATGATGGGCGGCGCCCAAGCTGGACTGACGAACCCGGGGATTGAGACCGAAGTAGCTGACCAGTTTCTGCGGGCTCTTGAACCGTTGGATGTCGCCGATCGCCGCCATGAGACCCGTCGCCACGGCCAGATTGATGCCGGTGATGGTCAGAAGCCGGTGCACCTCGGGGCTTTCCAGAGAGCCCTGCGCGATCTCACGGTCAAGGCCCTCTAGATCTTCTTCCAACCTGTCAAGCTCCCGGATATGCCGATCGATGGCAGCCCGCTCGTCGTCCGGCAGCGGTTGCCGTGACAGCCAATCCCGACCGCGCTTGTTGAACAGATCGGCATGGGGGCACTTCGGAATCAGATGAGCGTGAAGGATAGAATGCACCTCGTTCTTGATCCGGGTCCGGTGGCGCACGACCTGATAGCGCTGCGCAACCAGGCGGCGCATTTGTTCGGTCGCCTCGTCCGGGGTCCAGATCTCCGGAAGGAAGCCTGCTGCACGTAGGCTCGCAAGGGTGCCGGCATCCACTTTGTCCGTCTTCAAATGAGCATGGGCGATGGCCTTCACCCGCAACGGATTGGCGATCACCACCCGCACGGCGGCTGGCGTGCCGCAGCACATCACTACCCCAGATCACCACCTCCCCGAAGGTCTGGTGGATGTCGATGCCAATCACGCGTCGCATTCCAGCCTCCATCATCATCCAAATAAACCCGGTGGGCCTCGCACGAGATGGTCCCGACCTGGTAGGTTTCTTTCTCAGAGGTCGAAAGGAAGAGCAGGTACGCCCAGCGCAGTGTTCAACCAGCTACAGAGCGACCGCACCAAGCAATTTCTATCGGCAGGGAAAGAAACTATTTGAATGCGAGCCACTCCAAGTATCCCGGCTCCGGGACATGCCGTTAGACACTTTCGCGGACCAACCTAGCGGTCACACTCCTGACGCGGCAGCTTCGGGTGCATGGGATTGCAGGGTCGACCTGAAGGCCTTCTATCTTAAATCGCGATGGCTGCCTTCGGGGCATTATATTGGCAACACCGATTTCATGTGATGCATACTCTTTGGGCTCAGGCATGCCCTGACTTCGCCCGCCTAGAACGGCGTGACCAACCTTGAGAACCAATACCGTGCAGATCAAAGACGTCATTCTCACGCCCGGCCACGGTGCCTTTTTCTACGATGACCAAGCGGCTATTCGGGCAGGCGTCGGCCAGGACGGCTTCATCTACGTTGGTGACCCGGTCACGCCGGGATTTCGGTCCATTCGAGTTCCTGCAGCATGCCTCAGCATCGGTCTTGTACTCGCAGATGACACGATCGCACCTCGTGCGGTGCTACAGAGTGGCCAAGCCGTTCATTATAATTCCTGATCAAGAGACGGCAACTGGAGGTAAGTAGATGAATCTAGACAGCGTGAAGCAGATTGCCGAGGTAGACTTTTCTGACACCTATCTTGAGGCTAGGGAGAAATTTTTGGCGGCGGTGCCAAATGCCCGAGCGTATCCGTGCAGCGCAAAGGGTCCGTCTGGCGAGGCTCTCTATACAGATGTAGCCTATTTTGGTCCAACAGATGCCAAGAGGCTCTTGGTTCTGATTTCGGGCACCCACGGTCCAGAAGGATATCACGGTTCTGCGGCCCAGTTGCTGTTCTTGCGCGCGAAATATCACGAGCAGCTTCCACACTCGACGGCAGTGCTCTTCATCCATGCCCTCAACTGCTACGGTTTTGCCTGGAATCGAAGGGCAACGGTAGAGGGATGCGACCTGAACCGTAACTTTATCGACTTTTCGAGCCCCATCCCCCCAAATCCTGGATATGAAGAATTGGACGAATTCTTCGTTCCTGAAGATAGATCGGAGGAGGGTATCAGACGGGCAGAAACTGCAATTGATCAATACCGCAAGCTGCACGGTGACGCGGCCTACCTATCGGCGAGAGCGCAGGGACAGTATACAAGGCCCGGCGGTTTGTTTTATGGCGGAACCGAACCCACGGAAGCCAGGCGAACCCTTGAGAAGATAATGGCCGACTTCGATGTGTCGACTCGAGACGAGGTCATCATCATCGACTACCACACTGGCCTAGGCCCATACGGGTACGGTGAGATCCAATGCGAGCAACCATCTGGTCTCAAGGGCTACCACCGAGCAGAGAAAATCTTTGGCCCTTCCGTCACGTTGCCCGACCTTGGCACATCCACATCACCAAACTTGCACGGAACCCTTGACGAATATTTTCAACGCCTCCTCGGGGATCGGCATACGTATGTCGCCGTGGAGTACGGAACCTACCCAATCTCAGAAGTCATGTCCGCTATACGAGACGAGCACTGGTTATTTAGGTTTCGCCCCGACCAAGCTGACTCTGAACTTGGGCGAGAGATACGGAACGCCAGTAAGCGGAGCTTCTATCCTCAAAAGCCTGATTGGCAGGAGATGGTTCTCTGGAGAGCACATCTGGTCCATCGGCAAGCACTCGAGGCGCTTGCATCAGAATGATAGCCCTCTGCGCGGGCTATAACCGGCGGCGGTCAAATCGTCGGACCTCGCTATTCTCGGGTGGATATCAACACGGCTTCCGTCCACCCCTGCTACCATCAATCAACACAAGTATTGAAGGATCCACTTCATGAGTTCTCATAGCCCAATCCCCTTCACCGGTGCCCCGTTTCAGAAATCAGAGTACGAGCGACGGCAAAAAAAGGTGCTTGAAGCGGTGGCCGGGGCTGATCTCGACGCGCTGATGGTCACCGCCCACGGGCATCTCCGCTATCTCAGCGGATACGATGGGATGGGGGCATACTTCATGCCGTTTCCGCTGATTTTGGTGCCCGGACGCGCACCAACGTATGTCGTTCGGGAGTATGAGCTCACCGGCGTTCGCGCGGAAAGTTGCATTGATGAGATCGTTGGCTATACGGAGCAGCCTGACTTTGCCAGAGTGTGCGCTGATGTTCTTCGGCAGTTGGGACTGGCTAACCGCAGGGTTGGCTTCGAACTCGGCTGTTGGAACCTCGCGCCTGCCGATGTAATGGCGTTGCAGGCGCGCCTTCCGGATATGAAGGTCGCCGATGCCTCTCGTTTGGTCTCATCCGTGATGGCCGTTAAGAACGAACTGGAAATTCAGGCCATCCGCGACGCAATGGCCATGACCGATGTGGCTGTGCAGGCATTTCATCAGTCGCTGCGGGACGGCATCACCGAGGTGGAAATGGCTGAGGCCATCCGGAATGAGGTCACGAAAGCTGGTGGCGAGGACTTCGCTTTGACCTCGATCGGATTCGGTGAGCGGGCGAAGCTGCCGCACACGAAGCTGACGCGCCACGCAATGGGCATCAACGAACCTGCCATGGTGGAATTCGCCGGCATGAAGCAGGGATATGTCGGGCCGATCGTCCGCAGCGCTGTCATTGGACAGCATTCTGAAACTGAAATTCTGCACACCTTATCGGAGGAGGCGCTTGAAGCCGCAATCGCCGCTATCAAGCCAGGTGTGATGGCGGGAGATGTAGATGCCGCAGCGCGCAGAGTAATCGAGCGATCTGTGCGACCGCAGGCACTCAATCATCGGGTTGGGTACCAAACCGGAGCCCCCTGGAACGAACGCGGCAACATCAGCCTGGAGCCCGGCGCAACCGATATCCTTCAGGCCAATATGACCGTTCACATGCCAGTGATCCTCATTGGGGAAGGCGGTTATATGATTGGCTGCAGCGAGACCGTGTTGGTGACAGAGCGCGGAGCAGAAATACTCAGTCAAACACCACACACTCTCTTCCGGGCTTAATTTCAACAAGCCACTGGCAGCGCGGCGATGCAAATTCGCCGCGTTCATTTCAACCGTGCGCAGCTCTTGTTGAGGTAGACTGGAAATTACCCTCCTGGGCTGCTGGGTTAACTTGACCTGTGATTCGCCTCAACGGATGGGAGGTAAATCATGGGTTGCTGCTATTCTCTTGATCTTCGGGTGCGCGTTGCTGCCTTCGTAGTCGTGAGAAGTTCCCGTCGAGCGGCAGCCAAGCACTTTGATGTCAGTGGGGACTACGCCATCAAGCTGGTGCCGCAGATATGGGACACCCGCTGACCTAACCTTCCGTGATCAATAAAAGGCTGGACATGGCCAATATTAAGTCTGTTGGTGTCGTTGGTGCGGGGCTCGTGGGCACGAGCTGGGCGATTGTATTTGCGCGTGCTGGGCTTCAGGTAAAGGTCTATGATGCGTCGGAATCAGCACGAGAAAACGTTAGTCGACAGCTCGCGCGAAGCCTCATGCAGATGTCCCAACGCGGACTCCTCAAGCTGTCGGCGCAGGAGGTTGAAAGTCGCATCGAAGTCGTACCGACATTAGTGGATGCCGTTCGAGACGCAGATTACGTTCAAGAATCCGTCCGCGAAGATCTGACAGTTAAGCGGGAGGTTGCAGCGCAGATCGCAACAGCTATTCAGGCGCATTCAGTTGTCGGGAGTTCGACTTCGGGCTTTCCGTCATCAGCCTTTACTGAATCGTTGAAGCGGCGCGAGCAGTTCTTGGTAGTCCATCCTGTAAACCCGCCCCATCTCGTCCCAGTGGTCGAAATCGTACCAGCACCTTGGACGTCTCGCGATGCAGTAGCACTCGCTGGTGCATTTATGAGGCAAGTGGGACAGCGCCCCGTAGCTGTTAACCGCGAGATAGACGGTTTTATCTTAAACCGCCTTCAGGGTGCGCTACTGGACGAAGCTTGGCGGCTCTATTCTGCGGGGTACGCGAGCGTTGAAGACATTGACGCAACGATCTCACATGGACTGGGAATGCGGTGGTCCTTCATAGGTCCATTTGAGACAATCGATCTAAATGCTTCAGGCGGCCTTGCTGGATATGCGGAGCATCTGGCGCCAATGTACCGGCGAATTGCGGAAACACGTCCGATCGAGGAGCCCTGGAGCGACGAGGCTGTCGCTCGCGCCCATGCTGAACGACGGAGCGTTGTTCCTAGCGAGGATTTACGGAAGCGACGGGAGTGGCGCGACGAGATGCTGCTGCGGCTTCTCGCTTTTAAGCAGGGTGAATGATCCGCTGTGGAGCTGCCGCTGGTTAGGTTCATCCTTGAGACATGCCAAGTTCCGTTCAGACGTGATAGGCGATAGCGGCTGGTGCGATCCTAGGCCAATGGCTGGTGCGTCTGACCGCTTCGAGCCACACATCGTCGGCTCCCCGCCTACAATGTGATGTGGGGGCCTGAGGCCCCCACATCACGGGTTTCAGATCGCCCCTTCGGTCTTCAACGAACGGTAAGTCGTTTCGACAGCCCGCGCAGTAGCGTCAACAATGATATCGATCTCGGCGCGCGTGATGATCAGTGGTGGAGCATAGCCGAGAGTATCGGCGTGGGGCATGGCGCGAGCGATAACCCCATTTTCGAGCAAAGCTGCCGCCGCCCGCACTCCAACTTGCAACGTTGGCTCGAACGGAATGCGCTCCTTTGGATTTCTCATAAGCTCAACAGCTGAAAGAATGCCGACACCGCGGACCTCACCAACTATGGGATGCCCCTCCAGTTCGGCCTTCATCCGACCATGCCAGTACGGTCCGACGTCGCGAACATGATCGAGGATGTTTCGTTCCTGCATCACCTGGAGATTTGCTAGAGCTGCCGCGGCGCAGAGGGTATGTCCCGAATACGTCCAGCCGTGGCCGAGAGGCCCATGCTTCTCGGTACCTCGCTCCAAGACGGACCACACGCGCTCGCCGATAATCGACCCGGAAATCGGCAGGTAAGCCGAGCTTATTCCCTTGGCAATGGTGACAAAGTCCGGACGCATACCGTAGAGATGCGAACCGAATTTTTCGCCCGTTCGGGCGAACCCGCAAACCACCTCATCTGCAATCAGCAGAATATCGTACTTGTCCAACACCTCCTGGATGGCGCTCCAGTATCCTTTGGGGGGAGGAACGATCCCGCCCGTTCCCAACACAGGCTCTCCGATAAATGCAGCGACAGTGTCCGGACCCTCAGCGAGAATAAGCTCCTCGAGGTCGCGAGCACAGCGTTTTGAAAAATCCTCTTCACTTTCGTCTTTGGCCGCTTGGCGATAGTAATGCGGCGTCGTCGTATGACGCACCACGTTAAGCGGCAAGTCGAAGAAGTCATGGAAGAACGGAAGTCCTGTCAGGCTGCCGGTGACCAGTCCAGAGCCGTGATAGCCTCGATGACGGGAGATAATCTTCTTCTTCTCCGGGCGACCTAGGATATTGTTGTAATACCAGACCAGCTTAATATTGGTTTCGTTGGCGTCTGAACCCGAAAGGCCGAAGTATACCCTTCGCATGTTCTGGCCGAAATACTCCACCACTGCCTCGGCCAAGCGGGCCACGGGGGCAGTGCTTTGGCTGGCATACACGTGGGCGAAGGGTAGCTCGTGAGCTTGCCGGCTGATTGCGTCGGCGATCTCGGACACTCCGTAGCCCATGTTGACACAGTACAGACCACCAAAGCCGTCCAAGCTCTTCCGGCCCTCGGTATCCCAAAGATAAACGCCCGCCGCCCCCGCCATGATGCGGTTTGGCGTCTCGCCTCGACTGTGCTTCGCCAAATGCGTCGAAGGATGGAAAACATAGTTCCGATCCTTCTCTTGGATCTGTGTGGTTCCTAGATTGATCAACGACACAGTATTCTCCCTTCATTCGCTCCGCGGAGACACTGGTCAGCCGCCTCGAGTGTCCAGAATCATAGCCCGAATTATCACTGCCGTTTTGCGGGAATGGGCCTCCGTAGCCGGAGAACTTACGGAATTGAGCCGAATTTCCGCAAAAACCACGGGAACGGAGCGGTTAGGGCTGCTGGAGGACAGAAGGTGGAATTGGGGAATTGGACTTGACCGGTTTTGTCACGATGAGGCTGTAGTACTGGTCTATTCCTAGGCCTGCCTGCAACAGCCCCTCCATGAACTTTTGGTAGGCAGCCATCGATGGGGATGCGACACGCATCAGATAGTCGACACGGCCTCCGATTGCCCAGCAATCCAGGATTTCAGGAATATCCTGAATGGCAGCCTCGAAATGCCGTTGATCTTCCAACCGATGTCGGTCCAAAACGACCTCAACCATGACAAAAAGCACGCCGCCAATCAGAGCGGGACTGAGCCTAGCATGGAATCCCTCGATGAGACCCGAAGCCTCAAGCGACCGAAGGCGCTCTGAACAGGCTGAGGTCGAGAGATGTACGCGCCTGGCAAGTTCGCTTTTGGAGATCCGACCGTCAGCTTGAATTTCCGAAAGGATCCTGAAATCCCACTTGTCCAAGCGCACGGGCGGATCGTTCGATTTCATGAGTGGCTTAACCAGGTTGTTGGTAGCAGCACTATACCCCGCCAGAGTTGGCGCCTAAACGCCCGCTTGTCACGGTTAGACTCCGATGCTGCGCGCGATTTTGTCGGCCGCCATTCGATTTCGCCATTCAGCAGGCCCAGTCTTGTGAATGGAGTTTCCGTCGACATCTACGGCCATGATGACAGGCATATCCTGTACTTCGAGCTCGTAGATAGCTTCCATACCTAGATCTTCAAACGCGATGATTCGCGCTGCCTTGATCGACTTCGAGATCAGGTATGCCGCGCCACCTACAGCGATTAGATAGGGGGCTTTGTGTTTCACTATCGCATCAATGGCCGCTGGTCCCCTCTCTGCCTTGCCAACCATTGCGAGGAGCCCTGTTTCAGCCAACATCTTCTCAACGAACCCGTCCATGCGGCTGGACGTCGTTGGACCAGCGGGACCGACAACTTCTGTTCCGACGGCGCGAACCGGACCGACATAGTAGATCACGCGTCCACGAAGATCGACAGGCAATGGCTCACCTCTGTCAATGAGGTCCACCATGCGTTTGTGGGCCGCGTCGCGACCTGTCAGCATCTTCCCGGAAAAAAGCAGACTTTCCCCGCACCGCCACGATGCCGCCTCTTCCCTCGTAACGGTGTCCAAGTTTACTCGACGTACGTTGAGCGGGGTCAGGTCGGCACTGTCAATGTCAGGCCATTCACTGAGATCGGGCGGGATCAGGTCGACTGGTCCGGAGCCGTCCAACGTGAATTTCAGGTGCCGATTGGCGGCGCATTGCGGGATCAGAGCTACAGGCTTGGATGCAGCGTGTGTCGGGTACGATGCGACTTTCACATCGACGACTGTCGTCAATCCTCCGAGGCCTTGAGCTCCAATCGCGAGCGCGTTGATCCTCTCATACAGTTCGATCCGCAAGGCTTCTTCGGGTGTCGACGGTCCCTTGGCGATCAAATCTGCCATGTCGATGGGCTCGTTCATGGCTTCCTTGGCTAGAAGCATCGCCTTTTCAGCGCTACCTCCGATGCCGATCGAGAGCAAACCCGGCGGACACCAACCGCTCCCCAGAGATGAGACGGTGTGGACCACCCAATCCGCAACAGACGCGCTGGGGTTCAGCGTCGCGAATCGGGCTTTGTTCTCGGATCCTCCGCCTTTCGCCGCTACAGTGATTTCGATTTGGCTACCGGGTACAAGCTCAACGTGTACGACTGCCGGCGTATTATCGCGAGTATTCACCCGGGCTCCGATTGGATCTGCTACGATTGAGGCCCGGAGAGGATTGTTGGCATCCAAATACGCCTTGCGCACCCCTTCGTTCACGAGCTCGGCGAAACTGCTCTTTGATTCAATGCGGACGTCCATTCCTACTTTGGCAAAGATCACGACGAGGCCCGTGTCTTGGCAGATCGGACGTCGACCAAAGGCAGACATCCGCGAGTTCAGCAGGATCTGGCCGATCGCGTTCCGCGCCGCGGGGCTCTGCTCTCGCTCATAAGCTTGGGCCAGATAGCGAATATAATCCGGAGGGTGATAGTACGAGATGTACTGAAGGGCGTTGGTGACGCTCTCGGTAATATCTGCTCCGGCTATGATCCGTGGATTATTACTCATGAGATGTCACCTATGGGACGGGAGCTCATTGACAAGCTTCAGGTTTTGGAAGCCTCTGACCCCCTGTTCACCGCCTTCGTACCCGTAACCGCTCTGTTTGACACCCCCATACGGAGAGTCCGCAGACACGCCTTTCAAAAAGTTAACGCTGACAGCGCCCGCAGACAACCCGTTCACCAGAGCCTCCTTCGCTTCCGAGTTGCCGGTAAAGAGGTAGCCGGCGAGGCCATATTCTGTGGCGTTGGCTTCATCAATAGCCTGGTCGATGTCGTCAAAGGGAGCAACGGTAAGGATAGGACCGAACGGCTCTTCATGGAGCACCTTGGCATCACTTGGTACGTCGGTGAGGATCGTTGGGGGCCAGTAAAAACCCGGCTGCTCGAGGCGAGCGCCTCCGATTTGGATGCGGGCACCGCCGTCGACGGCGTCCTTGGTTAAGCGCTGCATGGCTTCAATCCGCCGCGCGTTCGCCATTGGCCCCATTTCAGTTGCCGGGTCGTCCGGTGCACCAATTCTGATCCTGCCCGCAGCTTCCGTTATCCGGGCCACAAAGTCATTATACAAAGGTCGAGCGACCAAGATCCTGCTCGGTGCATTGCAGCTTTGCCCTGCACATTCGAACTTGTACTCGAGAATTGCTGGAATCGCCTTTGCGAGATCGGCATCGTCGCACACGACGACCGGGGAGTGCCCTCCGAGTTCAAGAATGCACCGCTGCAAATTGTTCGCAGCGGCTTTCGCCAGTTGCTTGCCGACCGCTGTTGACCCGGTGAACGTCAAAACCTTCACAATCGGTGAGGCGAGTAGGTGCGTCGAGATTGCCGCGGGATTACCGAACACGACGTTGACCACACCGTCGGGAAGGCCTGCTTGATGCAATGCCTCGGCTATATGAACGGCTGCACTGGGTGTTTCTTCAGCTCCCTTAAGGATAACGCTGCAGCCAGCCGCGAGTGCAGGCGCCAGCTTACGCGCGTTCAGCACGGCCGGATAGTTCCAAGGCGTAAAAGCAGCAACCACGCCGGCGGGTTCAAGCCTTATCGTACGGTGCTCGTCGATCGGAGACGCCGCGCAGAGCCGCTCGGCGTGTACCCCGTTCCACTCCAGAGTCTCGACGGTGCGCTTATACTCGCCTGTCGCCTCAGCAACGGTTTTCCCCTGTTCCTCCGACAGGTTCCTAGCCGCTGCGTCAATGTTGTTGGCCAGTATCTTGGAAGCCTTGATGAGAATGGCACCGCGCTCGTTAGCTGGCAGCGCGGCCCAAGCCTTGCTGCTTCCCTGCGCTGCAGCCAGTGCCTCGTCCAAGTCCTGCGCTGTAGCCGAAGCAACTGAGGCGAAGGCGTTCTCTGTCGCCGGATTTATCACTGGCAGGGTGGCACCGTCACTGGCGGCCCGCCACGTACCGTTGATAAAGAGCTGGTGGCTCCTGGTGTAGGACATAGGTTGCTCCGATTGCGTGATGTTGCTTGCGTGAGCGCGGTCCGATGCTCGAATGCTTCGCAAGGGTTGATCACAACTTCATCGCGATGGAGGCGAAGGGTCAAATATCAAATATTGCCGAGGTCCATCTCGAAATTAGATGACCGAAGGTCAAACGGCAAAAAATCTGTGCATTGTGCCGAGTAAGCAGGTCCTCAAGCGCGATCTAAGGTCAGCCAGTGCCCGCTTTCGATCAATGTATCGACGACCTTCGGGATCAGCTTGCGTAATGCAGCGACGGCAGGAGTGCGATCGTCTCTGGGGTTTACAGCGAGTACGACAAGGCGGGTGATAACCGGGTCTACTATCTTTATGGTTCGAACCAGGCCTTGAGAAGCCTCTTTATGGATGGCTGATGGTGTGAGGATGGAGTACGCTTTGCCTTCCATAACCATACCTATGATGGTTGAAAGCGAGTCCACCTCGAACCTCACGTCAAGCACGCAGCCATGCTGTGAAACGACATCGGCCACAGAACGTCGCACGTTGTTGTTGCGCATCGGAACGGCCAACGGGAACGCATGTAGTTCTGAAAGGGGTATCGAATCCTCGAAAGGCGGCTCTCCTGGAGGCGCCACGAGGCAGAACTCCTCGCGTGCCAGAGCCGTCATTGGACCAACACTGTCCTCCGTTCTATAGAGAATTGCAAGCGACAGACGCCCAGCGCTCATCCACTCTTCAAGAGGCCCAGTCATCCCTTCAATCATTTTAAGGGACACGCGCGGCAGTTCGTTTCGCACGGCTTCCAGCAGAGGGGCACTCAGAACTCGCGCAGCTCCAGAAGGAATTCCGATCGTCACCTCGCCAGCCGGCGACGTCATTTTATTGGTGAGCTCGGCCTCGGTCAGCTGAACTTCCTTAAGGATAGTCCGAGCCCGATCGAGCAGCTTTTGGCCTGCATCCGTTACTCTGACGCCGGTTCTCTCACGCACCAAGAGGTGGGTGCCAAACCCTTCCTCAAGCTGCCTGACATGCAAGCTGAGTGCGCTTTGGGCAACGTTGAGGAGTGTGGCAGCTTTTGTAAAACTGCCGGCCTCCACGACGCCGACAAAGTACTTAAGCTGCCTGATTTCCATGAGTTGAAGAGCCCAGCCAAGAGTATTCCCAACTAAACATATCAATCTCGAAACGAGATGGCAACCGGACCCGGGAGATCACCCGGCAGGCTGGAGCGGCGCCAAATCCTGACCTTCACTGTGATCGATCTTGCCGGCGAGAGCCAGAATCTGATGGGCACGCCGGATGACAGGAGGGTCGACCATCTTTCCGTCCACCACAAACGCACCGAGTCCGTTCTTCGCAGCAACTCTCTCGGCCTCGGCAATATTGAGGGCCCATTCGATCTCCTCCGCACCAGGTGAGAAAGCTTCGTTGAAAATGTTCACTTGTGCAGGATGAATGGCCAGGGCACCAGCGAAGCCGAGCCGGTGCGCGTGAATTGCGTTTTGTCGTAGCTTCTGGGTGTCCCGGAACTCGCCAATGCTTCCAACGAAGCCCAAGGGGAGCAGTCCAGCCGCCCGAGCCGCAAATAGCACCGCCAAGTTTGGCGCCAGAAGGAGATCAAATTCAGGAGAACCGCCCACGGCTGTACAGAAATCCTCGGGACCAAGCGCCATGGCAGCCATCCTGGAATGGGATGACGCGATGTCGGGCAGACGTTCCATTGCCCGGGGGCTCTCAATCTGAGCAAGGAAGCGGACTTTGCCATGGGGGATTCCCCGCTTTTGCTCAAGCTCCGTAACAGCGTCGGCGATTTCCATCACCCATTCGGCCGACTCCACCTTCGGCAGAACAAGCGCATCGACTCCGCGGATAATGGCCGCATCAAGATCGGTCGCCAAGTCACGCAACCCGCGGTTGACCCGAACTAGAACGGAGGCGCGCTGAGACCCAACTGTTGCAACGCTTTCAGACAGTTGCCGCCTGGCTTCCGGCTTCATGTCATGAGGAACTGAGTCCTCTAGGTCGAGGATAATACCATCGGCGCCCCGCGCATGTGCCGATGAAACGTACTTACGGCTATGAGCTGGAACGAAAAGCAGCGATCGCCAGCGTGGAACGCCAGTCATGACACCAATCCTAGTTGTGACGGAGAACCGTAGAATTCTCCGTCATATATCAAAGCGTCCATCTCATTCGCGCAAATGAGGCGCACAGAAGCGTTCCTCGAAATTTATGAAGGGTTACCCTTGCAACTCTTCTCGCACAGATGCCGTATGAGCGCTCAGGGCTGGGACAGGACGGAACGAGGGTTCCTCATTATTGAAGATCGCTGCGGGCGCAATCATGTTCACCGTCCCCTCAGGTGTGTCTACCCGGACCCTTCGGACATGCGGGTGCTGGGCGACGGCTGGGATGTCCCGCAATCGGCCATAGGCCAGTCCTGCGGCCTCAAGTTCTCGCATTGCTTCTTCACTGGACAGTTCAGAGAAACGGGCCTGGATGATCTTGTCGAGATGGCGACGCGTGCCGAGCCGCTCCATGTTATCCGCAAACCCTGGCTGGCGGGTTAAATAGGGCTGTTTCAGGAACCTAGCGCAGAAACTCACCCATTCCCGATCATTCTGAACCGAAAAAATGATGTCTTTGCCGTCAGCGCAACGATAAGCTCCGTAAGGCGCCAGCGACGGATGGTTTACGCCAGAACGAACTGTCCTATAGTTGCTATAATCATACTGTAGAATTGGTACATTCATCCAATCCACGATGGCATCAAACAAGGAAATCTGGATGGATGTCCCCTCGCCCGTCCGCTCTCGGTGGAAAAGTGCCTCGAGAATGGCGCTGTGCGCCGTCATGCCTGCCGAGATATCGCAGACCGAGACGCCTACACGCGCTGGGCCTTCGTGCGTCCCCGTGATGGCGCTGAGACCTGATTCAGCTTGAACGATGAGGTCGTACGCCTTGAGGTGGGAGAATGGCCCCCCCTCTCCGAAACCAGAGATGTCGCAGGTGATCAGGCGTGGAAAGCGCTGGCGGAGGTCCGACGATCCGAACCCCAGCTTAGCAATGCTACCTGGCTTCAAGTTCTGGATGAACACATCAGCCTTAGCAATGAGTGAGTCCAAGACGGCCCGATCAGGCTCGGATCTGAGATCCAAGCAAACTGACTCCTTGCCCCGGTTAAGCCAGACAAAGTAGGCGCTCTGTCCTTGTACCAGCTTGTCGTAATTGCGGGCGAAGTCGCCCTCTGGTCTTTCGATCTTGATGACCCGCGCCCCTGCATCCGCAAGGCGACAGGATGCGTAAGGCGCCGCTACTGCCTGCTCGACAGCGACAACCGTGATATCCTTGAGACTGTTTCGCATTACGGCGCTCGCTATGCAACGTTGTGAGGTTGGGTCCGACGACGCTTGAGCACGGCAAGGAGTCGATTTTGTTCATTCCCGACGATGGTCAAACCTTCATCGACTCCCATTCCAGGCTTGGCGAGCATCATGTCTGCTTGCGACGCCACTGACACGTGAACCGATGCGCGTGCAGATACATCGGTCTCACTGCAACTTCCCCCAACGTATGCTCCGACATTGTTCTCCTTGCATATGAGAACGGCGCGTGCGGTGTCGGCGATCGAGCCGACATCGGGGGTTTTGATCTGAACGAGATGGGTGGCTTTTGCCTCAGCAAATAACCGGACATCTTCGAGGGTGTTACACCGCTCATCAACGACGATGCGTGCGCGAGAACCGCGGCCATCCAAGATCGCGACAATTTGAGCGTAGTTATCGACCTGCGCCTGGGTCGACCCGAAGTCAGCTGGAGATTCAATATTGAGGGTGAACTCTGGAACTGCGTCAGAAACCTTGCTGATGAAGTCGGATATCTTTTGTGGATTGAGACCGATCTCTAGACCGATCCAGCCATAAACATCGAAATGAAGGACAGGACTGTACTCGGGTTGGCCGATTTCTCGTACACGCCGGGCGACCCACCTTACGAAATCGATGAAAGTGTGGCCGTCTGCTCCAAACTTACTACGTGAATTGATCAAACCGTGAGGAAGTACATCCACCGACTTGAGGATCATCTTGTCCACGTTGACTTCGCGAGCATCGCCACTCTGGCAGTAGATCGGAACACGGCGCTGCGGCAGCGGCAGTCCGAATTCAGCACAGATTACCTCGGCCATCGTGCTCCTGGCGGCATGAGCCGCTGCGCTCAGCAAGGCTTGGCTGACACCATACTCGATAGAGAGCGGAAGCCGCTCCCCTTCCGAGAACTCGAACGCTCTGGAACATGCGTCGAGGAAATGGGATGAATCGGTGTTTAGAAGCCGAGGGACAATAACCTCTGACGTCAGATCCATAATTTGACCGGCGTGGAATAGTGGATCACGGCCGCCGGCCCCAGAGTACTGGACGCCCATCATGTCGCCCCAAACGATCGTGTCATCTGCGAGTACAAGACCGATGCTGAGGCATGCTGCAGGAACTCGAATGGACTGAAATCCCGGCGTGACCGGGTCACCGACGTAGATGAAGCCGTCCTGGCCGACGCCTGCCCGAATAGCCGCTTGGTCATCGTAGAAAAAGGCACCGTGGCCGGGCGTGAGAATGACGTCTTTGATCTGCACGGTATTGGTTCTCAAGGTTGGTCACGCCGTTCTAGGCGGGCGAAGTCAGGGCGTGCCTGAGCCCAAAGAGTATGCATCACATGAAATCGGTGTTGCCAATATAATGCCCCGAAGGCAGCCATCGCGATTTAAGATAGAAGGCCTTCAGGTCGACCCTGCAATCCCATGCACCCGAAGCTGCCGCGTCAGGAGTGTGACCGCTAGGTGTGAGTTCTGATCAGGTTTTCCGGCGAGAGCCTGAGCCGGTGTTCGTCGGCCGAGGCTACCATGCGGGCGCTGCTGATTGTACTAGGACAGCCAACGTGGCAGGTCAGGGACCCGAGCATCGGACGAGCTGAACAGGATTGCATCGGCCCACTCCCGCAGCAGTGTCTGGATGAAGCGCTCGGCCTTGCCATTGGTCTTGGGTGTTAAGAACGGGTGCCGATGTGCCGGATCCCGGGCATCCGCAGCGCCTTACGGAACAGCCGCCCCACGTAACCGGCCCCATTATCACCCATCACCCGCTCAACCCGGATGCCACGCGCTCTGAACCAGCGCTAGGCTCTGACTAAGAAGGCAGTGGTCGAGCAGTGGATCTCGTCCGGCCGCACCTCGACATAGGCCAGCCGGGTGGCGCCATCGATCGCCACATGAAAGCAATCGTACCTGGCACCCGCGCCTGGGTTGCGCCGGTCACCCGTGATGTGATGGCCCACCGCTCGAAGCGAGCCAGCTTGTCGATGTCCAGGTGGATCAGCCCGCCAGGGTGCTCGCGCTGATACTGCACGGGTGGCTTCTTCGGCTTCAGGGCCACCAAGCGACCAAAGCTACGCCGTGTGAGCCAGACTGCTACAGTGGAGCGGGCCACCTTATTACCGGCGATCTCCTCGGCTGCGAGCCGGTACTCCCGCCGGAGCATCTCAATCACGCTGATCCAGGGTTCTCCGGTTCGTTTGGCGACTGTCATGGGACGAGAGGAGCGGTTGTCCAGCCCGCTGCCCTTCCACCCGGTAGTGGGCCAGCCACTTGTGCGCCATGCACTCGTTGACGCCAAAGCCGGTCGCCACTTCTCGGATAGGTTGACTATCCTCAAGAAAGCGGCGGATCAGTTCCGCTCAATCCGGCTGGGTCGTATGGGCATTTTGGCGCGGGGTGTTCATCTCTCAGGTCCATCAGTCATCGTATCGCGATGACTACCTTCAGTCCCTCAGACGGGATGAACCACCTCCCTAGATCTCACACCTAGGCGAGCCGGTGCATGCCGCCCCTCAAGGCATCTGAGAATTTGAAGCATGAGCTAATGCCCTACAACGACGCTGATGAGTCATCCCTATGGCCTCCAGTGAACTTCGCCGTCGAGAGGATAGATAGGGCGGGCAAGTTTCCGGAAAGAAAACAAGTCGTAATTGGAGCTAGTCACGCCGCCGCTTGCGCACTCGACCATTGCTTTACAGTGTTTCTCAAAGACCGGCCGGCAATACATTCTCGACTTGAGAATGAGATAGCGCGCCTTCAGAGGATCTATTGCCGTACAGTGAAAGACACCGAGATCCCATGGTTCGTGGGGACGTTCAGTGATAAGAATGATCGCTGAGTCGGTTTGAAACTTGACGGCCCGCCCCATATGGCAAAGCTGCCCGCGATAGATTGGGCCAGACACGACATAGCTGCCATCACTTGCAGCAATTACCTTCCCACACAACCGCAAGGGAGCATGAGGCGGGGCGAACCCGTCTGCTCCTACCTTGTTACCAAGATCAATCGTTGCAGTCGCTCCGATGCCAGCCTCAATCAACTCGGTGACGATCTGTGGATCACAGATGGGGCCGGCAACAATTCCATCCAAACCTGAGGCAAGTGCGGTCGCCAACACATCCATGTTGTCGCAGGTGCCACCCGACATGCAATTATCCCCATGGTCAAGGAGCAGAACCGGCCCAGTTCCCGGTCCACCCGCCGCTTCTCGTGCAGAGGAGAGGGACTGTTCTAGCGATGATTCATGGTAGAGGAATTCTTCGCGCCTCCTCCAAGCTTCCATAGCAACTTCATCGGCGACCGCGCGCGCGATTACCTCGTCCGATGCCACCGCCACCACGGAGACGCCAGTTTCGGCGAGATCGGCGATCGGGAAGCCGCCGAACAGTGTGACGGCGTATACGCCGTCGCGTTGCTCGGCGACGCGAGTCAGGTTGATCAGATCTGTCATCGCACAATCTTCGTTGGTGTTCATCTTGAGCGTCGCTGCCAGCATTGGCGGATGGCTCCATGCCTGTCGAGGCCGTAGTCCGTCCTTGAGCATCGCGTCGATGATACGCGCTACATGTTCGCCAGTCGCGTACATGTCGATATGTGGATATGTCTTGAAACCGACTATGCAGTCGCAATTATCCAGCATGCGCTGCGTGATATTACCATGCAAATCGAGCGCGACCCCGAGAGGAACGTCAGGGGCAGCACTTCTGACGCGTGCCAGCAGTTCTCCCTCTGCGTCGTCGAAGCTCCGCGTCACCATCGCACCATGTAGATCGAGAAGGATCGCGTCGCAACCATGCTCGACAGCAGCAACGATGGCGGAGGCCATTTTCTCAAAGGCTTCGTCCTCAACGAGTCCACTGGGGTTGGCGGTAGCCGCGAGCGGTGTGATCAGCTCCGCTCCGTTCCGAAGCGCGTAATCGTGAAAGGCGCCTAAGGCCGTGTTCGAGCCGTTGCCGAAGGCATAGGCTTCCTCGTCCCATTTGGGATCGAAGGAATTCAGGTCGGTTCGCACGGGTGAGAATGTATTAGTTTCGTGGTTAAGGCGGGCAACGACAATGCGCATCTTAGATCTCCAAACAGTTCCACAGTCGATTAGCCTCTCCGGCTAGCCTGCTGCCGATGGCCAGGGTTTATGACCATTTGCTCAACCCCAACGAATTTTAGATCGGCGGATAGCGACCGGGAGTCATAAATTCTCCAAGCCGAGCGCCTTGAGTCTGATTGGAACATGTTCGCCGATGGCCCGCTGATGTTAACTACCATTTTGATGCTTTCAAAATCTCGGTCTAAAAGCCAATGAACGTTGCGTCTGCTGCTCCTATACATGCCTCCGGCAGGCAGTCGCAGGTCTATACTGCGCTCACACATGAGCACATGGCCACAGCAAACGAGCTCCGCGTCAGAGGTGAGCACGAGGCGAACCCGATACTGGTGGCTCTGATTGCCTTGCGAGGCGGATATGCATGAGCTTTCTCTCGGTTAATCGCTATTGACGCAGTCACTTCATCGTGGGCGCGCAAACGTTGCGTAGGATCAAGTGACGCGTTTCAAGGCATCCGACAAGGTGTCAATGATGGCGTCGATCTGAGCGATCTCGATAATGAGAGGCGGCGACAGAGCAATGATATCGCCCGTGACCCGGATCAACAGCCCTCGCTCAAAGCAGTCAACGAAAGCATCATACGCCCTGGTTCCTGGAGCGCCTGTGCGGCTTTCCAGTTCGATGCCGGCAATCAGACCGATGGTGCGAATGTCGACGACGTTCGGGAGTCCTTTCAGACTGTGGATGGCATCATGCCAGTAGGTTTCGATCTCGGATGCCCGGGTGAGCAGTCCTTCCTCTCGATAGATCGAGAGGGTCGCCAGTCCCGCAGCACAGGCGGCCGGATGGCCTGAATGCGTGTAGCCGTGGAACAGCTCGATCTGGCTTTCCGGCCCCTGCATCAGCGCATCATGGACCTTCCGACTGGCGAACACGGCGCCCATGGGAATGGCACCATTGGTCAGGCCCTTGGCCGTGGTCACGAGGTCAGGCACGACACCGAAGTAATCCACCGCAAACGGCGCCCCAAGACGCCCGAAGCCCGTGATGACCTCATCGAAGATCAGCAGGATGCCATAGCGGTCACAGATCGCCCGCAAGCGCTCGAGGTAACCTTTCGGTGGAATGAGAACGCCGGTTGAGCCTGCCACCGGCTCGACAATGACGGCTGCAATCGTTTCCGCCCCATGGAGGGCGACGAGGCGCTCGAGATCATCCGCGAGTTCAGCACCATGCTCGGGCTGGCCTTTCACGAAGGCATTGCGAACCGGATCATGGGTATGCCGCAGATGGTCGGCGCCAGGGAGTTGCGGGAACAAACGACGGTTGTTCAGGATGCCGCCGACCGTGATGCCTCCGAAGCCCACGCCATGATAGCCACGCTCCCGCCCGATCAGACGCGTTCTGGTGCCCTGGCCAATGGCGCGCTGATAAGCGATGGCGATCTTCAGAGCCGTGTCGACGGATTCCGAACCAGAGCCGGTAAAGAACACGCGGTCGAGACCGGCACTCGGCCCACCCGGTGCAATGGCGGCTAGACGCTCGGCGAACTCGAAGGCGATCGGATGTCCCATCTGGAATGAGGGGGCGTAGTCCATGGTGAAGAGTTGCCGCCCCACCGCGTCTGCAATCTCGCGACGACCGTGACCGGCGTTCACGCACCACAAGCCTGCGGTGCCATCGAGGATCTGACGGTTGTCATCGCTCCTGTAGTACATCCCTTCCGCTCTCGTGAGCAGGCGGGGCGCTGCCTTGAACTGGCGGTTTGCCGTGAAGGGCATCCAGTAACTGTCGAGCCGGAAGCTGTTGTGCCGTTGAGGAGCGTTCATGACCGAGATCCTTTCGATGGAGGATCATGGCCATGATCGAAGGAGGCCAACAAGTCCTTTTCTTCTCTTTGCTAAGTGATTGATATTGCTCGGCGCAAAGCAGTGTGTTTGTCTTATCTCGAACAACTGAAACACACGGGTCACAGTGCTGCGATGGAATTCGATCTAGGCGGACGGCTTCGTTATGTTCGGGGGCTGCATAACCTGTCTCAGCGCGAGCTTGCCAAGCGCGCAGGCATCACCAACTCCACGATCTCGTTGATCGAGTCCAACCAGACCAATCCATCAGTCGGAGCGCTGAAACGCATTCTGGACGGCATCCCGATCGGGTTGGCGGAATTCTTTGCCCTGGAACCGGAGAAGCCGAAGCAGGCCTTTTATCGCTCCGACGAACTGGTCGAGATCGGGAAGGGCAAGATCTCCTTCCGCCAGGTCGGCAACAACCTGTTCGGCCGCGCCCTTCAGATCCTGAAGGAGCGCTATGAACCTAGCGCGGACACCGGCAAAGTTCCTCTGACGCATCAGGGCGAAGAGGGCGGCATCATCCTGAGCGGTCGGCTCGAGGTCACAGTCGAGGGCGAGCGGCGCATCCTTGGGCCGGGGGATGCCTATTACTTCGAGAGCTGGAGACCGCATCGCTTCCGATGCGTCGGCCCGGTGCCTTGTGAGGTTGTCAGCGCCTGTACACCGCCGACCTTCTGACTGTGTGAGGAATGTTTGGCCTTGAAGCGGCTGGCGTCAGGTGGGTTTACGCAGCTTGGAAGCGCCACTCGTCCCTGTAACGATCGACCGCGAGATCCTTGTGCGAAATCTGCGGTACCTGGCCGGTGATCAGATCGGCAAGGACACACCCGGAGCCGCAGGCCATGGTCCAACCGAGGGTTACTCGTAGTCCACCCGCGCGGAGCGGCCGGGCGCCACCGTTTGGGGAGCGCGTGTGTCGGCGAGCAGCTGGAACGGCAACTCGTCAAAGCAGACGACGGGCCGGTCCGTGCTGTAGGGCTTAGCATACAGATCCAGCACGTCCTCCATGCGCCAGACAAAGTCCGCTCCCACCGACGCGATGCACCACTGCTTGCGTTGCCACGACTTCAGTGTGTTTTTTAAGCGCCCGGCGCACTGTCTCGTCGCTGATGGTCTCCACCACCCCGAGTTCGACCAGGCGATCGGCCAGCAGTTGCAGGGTCCAGTGGCCCCGCCCTGACGGGGCATCGCTGCAGGCCAGCGCCACCAGGAAAGCCTGCTGCTTGGGATCGAGCTTGGGCCGGCCGCCGGGCCGCGGCTTCTCGTGCAGGGCACAGGCGGCGCGGCCCTCGACAAACCGATGGCGGGTACGCTCGACCGTGGCAGGGTGCACATGCAGGCTGGCCGCGATCTGGGCATCGGTCTTGCGCTCATCGGCGGCGAGCAGGATGCGAGCGCGGGTGAGCGTGCGGGCTGGGGCGATGCCCTTGTTGAGCAGGCCCAACAGTTCGGTGCGTTCGCGGCGGGTGAGAGGTCGACGAGATAGCGCTTCAGCATGGGAGAGCCCTCCCTCAGATTGGCTCAGTCTACACCTGCCCGATCAATCCCCCAGCTCTCCTGTGGCCTAGGACTAACAGTTATTGATCCGGCTTGGGTGCAGTTGAAACACCGGCGGTCATGGATAAGATCGGATAGCCCAGTCAGGCTCCGGGACTGTTCAAGTTCACCCTAGCCGTCTCTATAGTATGGACCATTGACCCAACCACTCTCATGTGAGGCCGTCGGGGGCGTCTACCATCACATCTTGCGCTGACTCCTACTGGCATCCATGTCATGGCTGCCAGGCAGCTTGCCGGCGATGAATTTGCGCACTCTCCCTCCGCTCTTCGATGGACGACCCGCGCGGCTACAGGCCCACCACGAGCGCACCGCCGGTCAGCCCGGCGCCGGCCGCGGCGAGGAGCAGCGTCTCGCCCCGCCGTAGCGGCTCGGCCTGGTGAGACAGGGAGAGCGACAGCGGGATCGTGGCAGCCGACGAATTGCCGTATTCCGTGACAGTGGTCATCGTCTTGCTTTTATCTATGGCGAGCTTGTCGGCCACGGCCTCGAGAATGCGGGCATTGGCTTGGTGCGGAACAAAGCGATCCACGGCCTGAACCGGAACCTCCGCTGCCGCCAGCGCCTCGGCTGAACAGCGCGCCATCATCGCAACCGCCTTGGTGAACACGGCACGTCCGTCCGCGATGGTCATGCGGGTTGCGGCAACGTCGAGATCTCCGGCAAACGGCCAGTGGCTGCCGCCCGCCGGAATCTGGATCAGGCCGTAGCCTGCTCCGTCGGAGTCCAGCGCGGCACCGAGGACGCCGTGGCCGGGATCGGACGATGGGGCCAGAAGGACGGCGCCGGCGGCGTCGGCGAACAGCACGGCGCTGGCGCGCTCGGAGGGGTTGATGCGGCGGCTGAGGATATTGGCGGCGATGACCAGCGCCGGTTTGCCCTGCAGGCGAACGAAGGCGTCGGCGAAGGTCAAGGCATAGATGAAGCCGGCGCAAGCGCCGGCGAGATCGACCGCACCGGCACGAGCCAGGCCGAGGCGGTGGGCGACCAGCGGTGCGCTGGGCGGCAGCAGATGATCGGGCGTCGAGGTTGCCAGCAGCAGCAGGCCGACCGTGGCGCGGTCAAGGTCTGCCATCGCAAGCGCCCTCTCGCCTGCCTTTGCAGCCAGCCCGGACAGGGTGTCGGACGGCTCCGCCCATCGGCGCGACAGGATGCCGGTCCGCCTCTCGATCCAGCCGGGGTCCAGGCCGAGGGAGGCCTCGATCTCGGCGTTGGGTACGGTCCGCGCCGGCGCGTGATGGCCGAGGCCGATGATCCTGGCGCCGCGGGTCACAGGGCCTGCCCCGCGAGGTCGGCGGCCCTGTCGACCGCGTCATGGAGCCGGTCGAGCTCGCTGGCGCTCACGCAGTACGGCGGCAAGAGATAGATCACATTGCCGAGCGGGCGCACCAGAAGGTCGCGCTCGAGGAAGAAGGCGCGCAGCTTCGGGCCAATCCCGGCGAGATAGCCGGGATTGGCGACCGCCAGTTCGAAGGCCGCGATCGTTCCGCTAACCCGGACCTCGGCGAAGCGGGGATCGCCCGCAAAGCGGCCGGCGCCTTCGGCCTGCAGGCGCGAGAGCGCTGCAATCCGTTCCATGACCGGCTCGTCTTGCCAGATCCGGACATTGGCCAACGCCGCGGCGCAGGCGATGGGGTTGGCGGTATAAGAGCTCGAATGAAAGAACGTCCGGCTGCGGTCCGGCGCATAATGCGCCTGGAAGATCGCATCGGTGGCAAGCGTCGCGGCAAGCGGGATCGCGCCACCGGTCAGGCCCTTCGACGTGCACAAAATGTCCGGCGAGATGCCGGCCTGCTCGCAGGCAAACAGCGAGCCGGTCCGGCCCCAGCCGGTCATGACCTCGTCGGCAATGAACAGCGTTCCCGACGCCTCGGCAATCCGCTTCAGCTCCGTGAGCACGCGGGCCGGATACATCCGCATGCCGCCCGCACCGAGCACCAGCGGCTCGACGATCAGCGCCGCCGCGTTGCAGTCGCGCGTGAACAACTCGAAGGCGTCGAGCGTCTCCTGCTCCCGGCCGGAGGCCGGAAACGGAATGGTGTCGACCTCAAAGAGCAGCGGCTCATAGGCCGCGTTGAAGACGCCGCGCGTGCCGACACTCATCGCCCCGATGGTGTCACCGTGGTAACTGTGCTCCATCACAATGACGCGCGAGCGAGGCCGGTCGGTATGGCGGAAGTAGCCGAGCGCCATCTTGAGCGCGACCTCGACGCTGGTCGACCCGCTGTCGGAATAAAAAACCCAGTCGAGGCCGGCCGGGGCCATGGCGACGAGGGCAGCGGCGAGTTCCACAGCCGGCTCGTGCGTGAAGCCGGCGAAGATGATCTGGTCGAGTTGCTCCGCGGTCGACCGAATGGCCTCAACGATTGCCGGGTGCCGATGGCGATGGGTCACCACCCACCAGGACGAGATAGCATCGAGGATCTGGCGGTCATCGATGCTTTCCAGGTAGGCCCCGTCGGTGCGCACGATCGTCGGCAGGGCCGGTTCAAGGGCGTGCTGCGTGAACGGGTGCCAAACCGCCGATCGACTCATGAGAGGACCTCATCAAACAAAGTTGCGTCGAAGCTGTCTCTCATGGCCGATCGCAACGCCTCCGGCGTCAAGGGATTAAGCCGCGGCAAGCAACCGAGAACCCGCACCCTCGCCAATTCCGCGATCATGCGCTGAGTGTCCTCCCTCTCGTCGCCGATGAAGACGACGCCCAGGATCGGGATCGCGCGCCGGCGCAGCGCCTCGATCGAGAGAAGCGTGTGATTGATCGTGCCGAGCGCGGTCCGAGCACACAGCACCACCGGCGCACCCCAGCAGGCAAAGACGTCGATGAAGAGCGTCGCGCGAGTCAGCGGCACCAGCAGCCCCCCTGCCCCCTCGACGACGAGCGGCCGATCCGTCTGAGGCAGGACGAGCGCATCGGGGTCGATCACGACGCCGTCGAGCGCAGCGGCAAGGTGCGGCGAGGCCGGTGTTGTCAGCCGCCACGCCTCCGGAAGGATCCGAGACGCGGGAAGGCCAGACAGACGTGCGACCGTCTCGGAGTCGGTCTCGTCCCCAAGGCCGGCCTGGACCGGCTTCCAGTAGAGGCCGTCGAGGAGCGCTGTGAGTCCTGCGGCGAAGACGGTCTTGCCGATACCGGTGTCGGTCCCTGAGACGACGATCTTGAGCGTCATGCGGCGAGCCCTCCGAGCTCTTCTGCGAGCGCTTCGGTCATGGCCGATACGGCGGCATGATCAACATTGAGCGTGAGCGAGATGCGCAACCGTGCCGTGCCTTCCGGGACGGTCGGGGGCCGCACCCCGCGGAGATCGAATCCGCGTGCCTGCAAGGCCGCGGCGAGCGCCATCGTGCGGCCATTGTCGCCGATGACGACCGGCAGGATCTGGGAGCCGCTCGGCATGCGACCGCAGCGGTCGACAAGTTGCTGCCCGGCGAAGGCGACGAGCTCCGCCAGGCGCTCGCGCCGTTCGGGCTCCTCGCGCAGGATCGCGAGTGCCTCCAGCGCGGCAATCGCCATCAAGGGCGGCGGTGCGGTCGCATAGATGAAGGGCCGGCAGCGATTGATCAGGAAATCGGCGAGCGTCCGCGGGGCCGTGAGGAGCGCGCCCGAGCCGCCGAGCGCCTTGCCGCAGGTATGAAGGACGACGACATTGTCGCGGCCCTCGAATTCGGCCGCAAGGCCTCGCCCGTCCGGCCCATAGAGACCGGTCGCATGGGCCTCGTCAACGAAGAGGAAGGCTTCGCAACGGTCGGCGAGCGCGACGAGATCGCCGAGCGGGGCGCGGTCACCGTCCATGCTGTAGAGACTTTCGACGACGATCCAGGCACGCCCCGTGCCGCCGGCCGCGCGATAGGCGCGGATCGCATCCTCAATTGCCGAAACGTCATTGTGCGGGGCCGCGACCACCTCGGCCCGGCCGGCCCGTGCTCCCTCATGCGCGCTCGCGTGGACGAGTTCGTCGAGGACGATGAGGTCGCCCTTCTGCGGAAGGGTCGTCAGAACGGCGAAGTTCGCCACGTAGCCGCCGCCGAAATAAAGCGCGCGCTCAGCGCCGAAGAAGGCGGCCGCCCTCTCCTCGAGCGCCTCGTGCTCGGGACAGTTGCCGCGCAGGAGCCGCGAACCACCGGCGCCGACCGGCGTGCCTTCGGCGAGCGCCTCCGCCAGCCTTGCCCTGAGCCGCTGCGCGGTCGCCAGGCCAAGATAGTCATTTGATGCAAAGTCAAACCCGACCCGCGGCAGGAGACCTCGGAGCCGGTTCTTGCGTGCAAGGCCCCTAAGCGTCGCCTCGTAGCGGTCGAGGAGTGCTGCGCCCATCATGAATGGCCGGGCTCCGCGGCTTCAATCGCCATCGGCTTGATGCCGAGGCGGCGGAAGAGGGTAGCATCCTTGTGCTGGCCCGGATTGTCTGCCGTGAGCAGCGTGTCGCCGATGAAGATCGAATTGGTGCCGGCGAAGAAGCAGAGCGCCTGCATCTCGTCGGTCATCGCCGTGCGGCCGGCGGACAGGCGCACATGCGACATCGGCATCATGATGCGGGCAAGCGCGATCGTGCGCACGAACTCGATCGGATCGATGGGGTCGGCGTCGGCCAGCGGCGTACTGGGGATCGGGATCAGCATGTTGATCGGGACGCTCTCAGGCGGCTCCGGTAGGTTGGCGAGTGTCACCAGCAGGTCAATCCGGTCGAGCGCAGTTTCGCCCATTCCGACGATGCCACCGCAGCACACCTTGATGCCGGCCTCGCGCACATGGGCGAGCGTGTCCAGCCGGTCTGAAAAGCCACGCGTCGTGATGATCTCGCTGTAGTAGCGCTCGGACGTGTCGATGTTGTGGTTATAGTAATCGAGGCCCGCCTCCTTCAGCTGTTCGGCCTGATGCCGGTCGAGCATGCCGAGGGTCATGCAGGTCTCCATGCCGAGCGCTTTCACGCCCTCGATCATGGCCGCGATCGCGACCATGTCACGGGCCTTCGGGCCGCGCCAGGCCGCGCCCATGCAATAGCGGGTCGCGCCGGCATCGCGCGCCTTTTTCGCCTCGTCAATGACCGTGTCCACATCCATCAGCTTCGACGCCTTGATACCGGACGCGTAGTGCGCCGACTGACTGCAATAGCCGCAATCCTCGGGGCAGCCGCCGGTCTTGATGCTGAGAAGGCGGCTGAGCTGCACGCGGTTAGGGTCGAAGTTCTGGCGATGGACGGCATGGGCCTGGAACAGGAGATCGTTGAACGGGGCATCATAAAATTCGCGTGCTTTTTTGCGTGTCCAAGACGCGCTTTCGCCGACACGCACGGGTTGGATGGGGGCAGTTTGCGCCGACATAGGGTCTCCTTTTAATGATCGCCGAGGGCAGGTTGCGGCAGATTCTGAAGTTGCCATGCGATCCCTACGGCAGCTGAGAGCATAAGTAGATGGCCGTGAACGCCGATGACGCGGCAGAGGCCACGAGACAAAGATCGATGGTTGCTCGTGGCCAATAGTTCACAATGCTGTTCAACATGACATCTCTCAAAAGATCCGGGTTATCAGATGCTTTCTCCGTGAAAACGGCAGTACGAGCTTGGAGAAAAACCTCACCTGCACGAGCGCGAGCGCTGTCCCGGTCGCGCTGCAGATCACAGCTTGATGCTCCAGGATGACATCTGATCGCGACCGGTTATCTGAGGCGCTGAGCCGCAACAGATCCTCGCGGGGATCAGCCGCGCGGGGCCGAACGTGCGCTACGAGGGCGCGACGGAAGGGACGGAACGAAGCAACGACGGTTCCAAACGGCACATCGGTGGCTTGCAGAACATCGTTCATGCCCGCCGCCAGGCGTCTGGGCACGGACCAATTCTCCGCCATCGCGAGCGGCAGAGGGCCACGCCTTAGTTGAACCTGCCGGAAATGGACGGTTTCCCGTGCGGCGGGAGCTAAAGCAACTCTAACCTCCTCCGACACGGCCGCGAGCACTTGTCGCGGACGGCACGCAATGCTGATCGGTCCCTGCGAAAGGCCATGCTCGTCGCACCAGGAGAGAAGGGTTTCAGTCGCCGTTGCCCCAGCGATCAGGCGGGTGCTCAGCTCCTGAATGAGAGCATCGGTGTCGGATCGTGCCGTCATAATGCTTGAGGCCCTTCCGCGGCGACCGTGGCCTGCCGACCGATCGCACGCGAGACCAACTCTAGCTCGTGATCGGACAGAGCTGTCGGCGGAGGGGTCAGGAGCACGTTGTCGATCAGGCGCGTGGTCCCGACATAGGCGGCAACACACAGCACCGCCGGCCGCTCAACTAGCTCTGGGATCGCCTCCAGCGTCTCGGCATTCCTCAACTCGAGATACTGCAGCCGGTTGACTTCCGTCATGGCGGCACGGGCAAGATCAACCAGTCGCTGGCTGTCGCGCTCTCCGGCTTGAAAGGCCGCGTGGGCCGCGAACAGGCCGCGGCTGAGGCAGCGGGCGCGCGCGCGATCGGCGGCGCTCAGGTAGCTGTTGCGGCTGCTGAGCGCCAGCCCATCGGCCTCGCGCACGGTGGGCACCGTCACGATCTCGACATTCAGGTTGAGGTCGCGCACCAGCTGCCGGATCACGGCGCATTGCTGAAAATCCTTCTGGCCGAAGAAGGCGACCTCCGGTTGCACGATGGCGAACAGCTTGCTCACCACGGTGGCCACGCCGCGGAAGTGCCCGGGCCGAACGGCGCCGCACAGCGGCTCGGCCACAGGTCCCGGCTCGACGTAGGTCTGGAAGCCGGGTGGGTAGATCTCGCTCGCGTCGGGCACGAAGATCAGGTTCACGCCGGCCGTGCGGCAGAGATCGTGATCGGCTTCCAGGGCACGGGGATAGCGGTCGAGATCCTCGTTCGGGCCGAACTGGGTCGGATTGACGAAGATGCTCACCACGGTGATGTCACAGCGGGCGACGCTCTCAGCAATGAGCGCGCGATGGCCCGCGTGCAGGAAACCCATGGTCGGCACGAAGCCGACCCGCAGGCCTGCGGTGCGGTAGCCTTTCAGGCACTGAGTCAGTGCTTTGATCGTGCGGAAGGTTTGCATCGGCGGGCCTCAGGCGCTGGCGGTGGAGGAGTTTGGTGCCCAGGCGGCGACCGCCTCGTGGGCCTCGGCCGGCAGGGCATAGGCCTCCGCCTGCGCTGGAAAGGCGCCGCGGCGCACGTCCTCGGCCCAGTGCGCCAAAGCCTGCTGCAGCAGATCAAAGCCATCGATGTAGGTGCGGACAAACTTGGGCCTGTGCTCCTGCGTCAATCCGAGTACATCGTGCAGGACCAGCACCTGGCCCGAGCAGTGTGGCCCGGCCCCGATGCCGACGGTCGGGATGCTGAGGGTGTGGGTGATCCGCGCCGCCAGCTCGGACGGGATGCCCTCGAGCACGAGCGCAAAGCAGCCAGCCTCCTGGAGCCGATGCGCATCCTCGAGGATTTGGACAGCGTCGTGGGCTCCCCTGCCCTGCACCTTGAAGCCGCCCATGGCATGCACGCTCTGCGGCGTCAGGCCCAAGTGCCCCATCACCGGGATCTCGCATTCCACGAGCGCCTGGACCGTCTCGACACGCTTGGCGCCGCCCTCCAGCTTCACCGCCGCCGCCCCGCGCTGGAGAAAGCCGCCGGCATTGCACAAGGTGTCGTCGAGGCTGAGGTGATAGCTGAGATAGGGCATGTCGGCGACGAGCAAGGCCCGGGGCTTGGTGCGGGCCACCGCTTCGAGATGATGGTTCATCATCGCCATGCTCACCGGCAGCGTGTTGTCGAAGCCGAGACACACGTTGCCAACGCTGTCACCGACTAGGAGCATGTCGACAACAGGATCGGCCAGGCGGGCCGTGACGGCATCATAGGCGGTGCTCATCACAAGCCGCCGACCGTCGCGAGCCTGCTCCTGAAGCAACGGGATGGTGACCGCTGGTGCATTCGATGAGGAGAAATGACTCATCAAGTTACCCTTTGCTCGATCAGCTGAACCAATCAGAAGCCACATTCTTGATCTCGATCACATCAAGGCAGCATCCGTCCCATCATCACCTTCATGAATCGAATTCACGTCTGCATCTGCCTAGCGCGGGAAAGACAGCGCGACATCGCTCGTAAGCCTGATTGACCCTGCCGTTGCAGCGAATGTCCGTACAGCAATTAAGTCAACGCACTCGCAGGGCGCTGGAAAGCCAGTAGTAAGGCATATTTAGTCGCCTGACTTACTACCGTAGCAGCCAATCAAACTTCAAGAGATATGTATTCTATAATTCCTCTCCGGCTTAGTGCTTTCTTCTCTTATCGGCCGTGACAAAGAATGCAGCCCAATCTGGCTTAGCGCCATGAGACGAGAGCGACTGAACTGACTTCGAGGTGCGACTGTGCTTGTCATGTTTATCGAGGACAGCAATGGCTGCTCGGGCCTCCTCGCGAAACTTCTCCTTGAGCCGCTCGGGTTCGCGATGCCAGCCCCATCCCTCCACTTGGATCTCGTAGAGGGCTCGGGCCACGGCTTCTACCTCCTGCAGGTTCATGGCTCCAGGTCTCCCTTGCTTTGATCGAGGACAGGTCAGTCTGCTCTCGCTTCAGATGAGTGCACCGCAAGCGCTTGAGGCGTCACGCGCTGTTCCACCGATCAGGCCTGACTCGCGGCCTTGTCGCCGAGCGCTGCCTGCGCGGCGGCCAAGCGGGCGATCGGCACGCGGTAGGGCGAGCAGGACACGTAGTCGAGTCCGACCGACTGACAGAAATGGATCGACGCCGGATCGCCGCCGTGCTCACCGCAGATTCCGAGCTTGATGTTGCTACGGGTTTTCTTGCCGCGCTCCACTGCCAGCTTCACCAACTCGCCGACCCCCTCCTGATCGATGGTCACGAACGGATCCGCCAGCAGCAGCCCTTTTTGCGTGTACGGGCCGAGGAAGGAGGCGGCGTCGTCGCGCGAGATGCCGAGCGTCGTCTGCGTCAGATCGTTGGTGCCAAACGAGAAGAACTCCGCCGATTCCGCGATCTCAGCCGCACGCAGGGCCGCACGCGGCAGCTCGATCATGGTGCCGACCTGATACTCGACGGCGACACCGCTTTCCTTGGCCACGGCTTCCGCCATGGCGACGATGCGCTCCTTCACAAGGTCGAGTTCCGCCTTCGTCATCACCAGCGGCACCATGACCTCCGGCACGACCGGCCGGCCCGTCGTCTTGCCGGCTTCCACCGCCGCCTCGAAGATCGCGCGCGCCTGCATCTCGGCGATCTCAGGGTAAGCGACGGCCAGACGGCAGCCGCGGAAGCCGAGCATCGGGTTGAACTCGTGCAGCTCGCGGGCGCGGTGCTTGAGCTTGTCGACGGAGGCGTTCATGGCCCTTGCCACCTCCTCCATCTCCTCTTCCGAATGCGGCAGGAACTCGTGCAGCGGCGGATCGAGCAGGCGGATCGTGACGGGCAGACCGCTCATGATCGAAAACAGCTCGACGAAGTCCTGGCGTTGCATCGGCAGCAGCTTGGCAAGCGCCGCCCGGCGGCCAGCCTCGTCGTCGGAGAGGATCATCTCGCGCACAGCAACGATGCGGTCGCCCTCGAAGAACATGTGCTCCGTGCGGCAGAGCCCGATGCCCTCCGCGCCGAAGTTGCGCGCGGTCTTGGCATCGAGCGGCGTTTCCGCATTGGCGCGCACCTTCATGTGGGGCACCTTGTCGGCCCAGCCCATGAGCGTGGCGAACTCGCCAGAGAGTTCCGGCTCCAGCATTTTCACCTGCCCCAGCAGCACCTGGCCGTTGGAACCGTCAATGGTCAGCACATCACCCTTCTTCAGCGTCTGCCCCGCCACCGTCAGCGTCTGCTTGGCATAATCGACGCGGATCGATCCGGCGCCCGAGACGCAGGGTTTGCCCATGCCGCGGGCCACCACGGCGGCGTGCGAGGTCATGCCACCGCGGGTGGTCAGAATGCCTTCCGCCGCGTGCATGCCGTGGATGTCCTCAGGCGAAGTCTCGACGCGCACCAGAATGACCTTGTGACCGGCCTTCTTGGCCGCTTCCGCATCGTCCGAGTTGAACACGATCTCGCCGGACGCAGCACCCGGCGAGGCCGGCAGGCCGCTGGCGAGGATCTTGCGCTCGGCCTTGGGATCGATGGTGGGATGCAGCAATTGGTCGAGGGCCGCCGGCTCGACGCGGGTGATCGCCTCCTCCTGCGTGATCAGGCCCTCGGAGGCGAGTTCCACGGCGATGCGCAAGGCGGCTTTCGCCGTGCGCTTGCCGTTGCGGGTCTGGAGCATCCAGAGCTTGCCCGTTTCGACCGTGAATTCCATGTCCTGCATGTCACGGTAGTGCTTTTCGAGAATGCCGTAGATGCGCACCAGCTCGCCATAGGCGTCCGGCATCGCGCCTTCCATCGAAGGCTTGTCGGAACCGGACGCAATGCGGGCCTTCTCGGTGATGTCCTGCGGCGTGCGGATGCCCGCCACCACGTCCTCGCCCTGCGCGTTGATCAGGAACTCGCCGTAGAGCTCCTTCTCGCCTGTCGAGGGATTGCGGGTGAAGGCGACGCCGGTGGCCGAGGTCTCGCCCATGTTGCCGAACACCATGGCCTGCACGTTCACCGCCGTGCCCCAGCTCGCCGGAATGCTGTGCAGCTCACGGTACTTGATGGCGCGGTTGTTCATCCAGGAGCCGAACACGGCGCCGATGGCGCCCCAGAGCTGCTCGTGCGGCTCCTGCGGGAAGGGCTTGCCGAGCTCCTTCTCGACCAGCGCCTTATAGCGCGGGAGAATGGCTTTCCAGTCCGCGGCGGTCATGTCGGTGTCGAGCGAGTAGCCCTTGCGGTCCTTGTACTCGTCGAGGATCTCTTCGAAGTGGTGATGCTCGATGTCGAGCACCACGTTGGAATACATGGTGATGAAGCGGCGGTAGGAGTCATAGGCGAAGCGCTCGTCGCCCGCGCCCCTGGCCAGCGCCTCGACGGTGACGTCGTTGAGGCCGAGATTGAGCACCGTGTCCATCATGCCGGGCATGGAGACCCGGGCGCCAGAGCGGACGGAGACGAGGAGCGGATTGGCGGCATCGCCGAAGGTGCGGCCGGTGAGCTTGCCGACATAGGTGAGCGCCTGCTCGACCTGGGCCTTCAGCTCCGGCGGATAGGAGCGGCCGTGGTCGTAGTAATAGGTGCAGACTTCCGTCGTGATGGTGAAGCCCGGAGGCACCGGCAGGCCTAAGTTGGACATCTCGGCCAGATTGGCCCCCTTGCCACCGAGCAGGTTCTTCACCCCCGCCTGGCCCTCAGCCTTGCCGTCCCCGAAGGTATAGACCCACTGGGTTGTTGTGCGGCTATCCTGCCAAGAAAAGAGATTTTGATTATCCACGAAGGGTCTCCAGAATGTACGGGCGCTGAGATGATCCGGTGTAGAGCTGGCGCGGGCGGCCGATGCGCTGGGACGGGTCTTCGATCATCTCGCTCCACTGGGCGATCCAGCCGACCGTGCGGGCCAGTGCGAACAGCACCGTGAACATCGAGGTCGGGAAGCCCATCGCCTTCAGCGTGATGCCGGAATAGAAGTCGATGTTCGGGTAGAGCTTCTTCTCGACGAAGTACTCGTCCTTGAGCGCGATCTGCTCGAGCTCCACGGCCACATCGAGGAGCGGATCGTCCTTGATGCCGAGTTCGTTCAGCACCTCATGGGTGGTCTTCTGCATGATGCGGGCGCGCGGGTCGTAGTTCTTGTAGACCCGGTGGCCGAAGCCCATGAGACGGAACGGGTCGTTCTTGTCCTTCGCCTTGGCGATGTATTCCGGAATGCGATCCGGCGTGCCGATTTCCTCCAGCATCTTCAGCGCCGCTTCGTTGGCGCCGCCGTGAGCCGGTCCCCACAGGCAGGCGATGCCGGCCGCAATGCAGGCAAACGGGTTGGCACCCGAGGAGCCAGCCAGACGCACGGTCGAGGTCGAGGCGTTCTGCTCGTGATCGGCGTGCAGAATGAAGATCCGGTCGAGAGCGCGCGAGAGCACCGGGTTGACCTTGTACTCTTCCGCCGGCACCGCGAAGCACATGCGCAGGAAGTTGGACGAATAGTCCAGATCGTTCTGCGGATACACGAAGGGCTGGCCGATGGAGTACTTGTAGGCCATCGCAGCGAGCGTCGGCATCTTGGCGATCATGCGCATGGACGCGATCATGCGCTGGTGCGGATCCGAGATGTCGGTGGAGTCGTGGTAGAAGGCCGAAAGGGCGCCGACGCAGGCGACCATGATCGCCATCGGGTGCGCATCGCGGCGGAAGCCGGTGAAGAACCGGTTCATCTGGTCGTGCACCATGGTGTGGCGCGTGACGCGGTAGTCGAAATCGGCCTTCTGGGCCGCGGTCGGCAGCTCTCCGTAGAGCAGCAGATAGCAGGTCTCGAGGAAGTCACCGTGCTCGGCGAGCTGGTCGATCGGATAACCGCGATAGAGCAGGATGCCCTTGTCGCCATCGATATAGGTGATCTTCGACTCGGTCGCCGCCGTCGAGGTGAAGCCGGGATCGTAAGTGAACATCCCGGTCTGGCCGTAGAGTTTCGAGATGTCGATGACGCTCGGGCCAATGGTGCCTTCTTTGACCGGCAGTTCCACGGACTTGTTGTCGACTGTGAGTGTGCTGGCAGTGTCAAGCATGGATCAGTCCTGTATGGATCGAGGGTCAACCGTGGCGACAAGGAGACTGGAATAGGCTCGTTGAACTCAAGGGTAACCACAGCCGTCATCGAATGGGCACTTCACCAGTCCGGCTGCGCGGTGCCGTGTAGGTGAGATAACCGTCTGCGTGCTCTGGGCCGAGATTTGTCATTGAGTCAGGGTCGAAGCTCGTGCGGATATCGCTGACACTGCCGCATACTGAGACATGTCGATGGCAGGATCATCCTAGCGGACGGTCTCAATGCCATAGGCGGCGGCCATCACGAACTGGAGGTCTTGAGGGCGCCAATGCTGCAGTCCCGCGAGATGATCCGGTCCGGAAGGAGTTTGGTCAGGAAGCCCAAGGTACCGACCCCCTGCCAGGAGCAGCCTGCGCCTGGGGTTGTATTGCGCGACGCGTGACACTCCTCTGAATCCGAAAAAGGGGCTCGCTGCGGCGATGCCGAGCGAGCCTAAGTTTGGGAGGACCGTCCCAGAGGACATCTCCCTGCCAGAGGGAGACAAGATGGCCGGAACGGAGGCCACCTCCTCCGCTGCCGGCGTGGCCGACAGGGAGACCGGCGCAAGCCCCTGGCCTGCGATTCACAAGATTGAAGACAATTCCGCCAGACATGCTCAAGCGCGCATCCCTCGGTCGCCGTGAGGTCTGAGGCGAGTCGCCGCAGCTACGGCATCAGCCTTTAGTGCTGTCTCATCTATCCTTTTGGCTTCGCAGATGAGCTCGGCAGCAGCGGCCAGTTCAGCTTCGTTGAACTCGAAGCACCCGCAGCTATCGATGATTGTGTGGGCGGTATGGGAGTATACCTCCAGCCAAAATGAAGGGATATGACGCCGCGTGTCTTCCATCTGCGTCAGCTCTGTCAGACGCACCTCCACTGATCCGAAGTTCGCCACCGTTGCTGTTCTCGCGCCGTTGACCTGGTCCGGCATAGCGGCCAGCTGCACGTAAGCGAGGAGGATGTTTTGTTCGAGCTGATCTGGCTCAAGGAGCAGGGCATTGGAGAGGCTGGGAGAGAACATTGGATAGAACGATTTGCGCCGCGCCATTGGAGTCTCCTTCAAGCCGCGTTGGAGCGGCCGCCGTTCAGAGCGATCTTGAACTCGGCCTAAGTCTTGGCCACGATCTCTTCGACCGCCACTCCATCAACCAGATTGATCAGGGCATGCCTTTTGTGACTGGTGCCTATATTCCACTAAGGCAGATGTACTTGATTTCGAGGAAGCCCTCGATGCCATACTTGGAGCCTTCCCGACCGAGACCGGATTGCTTGACCCCGCCAAACGGTGCCATCTCAGTGGTCATAAGACCTGTGTTCACCCCAACCATGCCGCTCTCGAGCGCCTCCGCCACGCGCCAGACGCGCGCCATGTCCCGGGCATAGAAATACGCCGCCAGCCCGAACTCCGAGTCGTTCGCCATCGCGATCACCTCCGCCTCGTCCGTGAACGATATGATCGGCGCCAGCGGCGCAAACGTCTCCTCCTTGGTCACCGTCATCGCTTGCGTCACCCCGGTCATCACCGTCGGCTCGAAGAACGTGCTGCCGAGGTCCGAGCGCTTGCCGCCCACCACCAGCGTGCCGCCCTTGGCCAACACGTCGGCGACATGCTCCTCCATCTTGGCCACGGCGCGCTCGTCGATCAGCGGCCCCATGCTCACCCCGGCCTCGGTGCCGCGGCCGAGCTTGAGCGCCTTGGCCTTGGCGGCAAGCTTGGCGGCGAAGGCCTCGGCCACGCCTGCCTGCACGTAGATGCGGTTGGCGCAGACGCAGGTCTGGCCGGCATTGCGGAACTTCGACGCCATCGCGCCCTCGACCGCCGCGTCGAGATCGGCATCGTCGAACACGATGAACGGCGCGTTGCCGCCGAGCTCGAGCGACAGCCGCTTGATGCCGTCGGCCGCCTCCTTCATCAGCCAGCGCCCGACCCCGGTCGAGCCGGTGAACGTGATCTTGGCCACCTTCGGGTTGTGGCAGAACTCCTCGCCGATCGGCTTGGCCTCGCCGGTGATCACCGAGAACGCGCCCTTCGGCACCCCGGCCCGCTCGGCCAGCACGGCGAGCGCCAGGGCCGAGAGCGGGGTTTGCGCGGCGGGCTTCAGCACCATGGTGCAGCCGGCGGCGAGCGCCGGGCCGACCTTGCGGGTGATCATGCCATTGGGGAAGTTCCACGGCGTGATCGCGGCGCAGACCCCGACCGGCTGCTTCAAGACCACGATGCGCTGGGACGGTGTGGCGCCGGGAATGACGTCGCCGTCGATGCGCTTGGCCTCTTCGGCAAACCACTCGATATAGGCCGCATTCGAGATCACCTCGGCCTTGGCCTCAGGGAGCGGCTTGCCCTGCTCGGTGGTGAGGATCAGCGCCAGATCGTCGGCATGGGCGAGGATCAGATCGTACCACTTGCGCAGGATCTGGCTGCGCTCCTTGGCCGTGCGCTTCGCCCAGTCCTTCTGCACCGCATGGGCCTTGTCGATGGCGCGCCGCGCCGCCTCGGGACCAAGGTCGGGCACGCTCAGGATCAGCGCGCCGTCGAAGGGATCGGTGACGGGAATGGTCCGGCCGTCCGGGGCATCGATCCACTCCCCTGCCACATAGGCTTGCCCTACCAGAAGCGACGGATCCTTTAGCCCGATAGTGCGGCGATCGGTTGGTTTATGGTGGGCTGTCATCGGAAGGCTCCACGAATAGTACGAAATAGGTGTAACGACGTGCCGACGGCTCTGCTGAACCGATGCTCAGGGTTAGCTGCGCGACGAAGCTCGGAAGTAGCCGCCCCTATACCAGCGCTTTAGGCTGCGAGAGCCTGCTCCAAAATTGCAAGCCCCTCATCGACAATCGTGTCCTCTGCGGTCAGCGGCACCAGAATCCGGATAGTGTTCGCATTGGTACCGCACGACAGAAGGATCAACCCGCTCTCGTAAGCGCGCTGCACCACGCGCTTTGTAGCTGCGGCATCAGGCTCGCTACTGACGCTGTCCTTCACGATGTCGAACGCCACCATCGCACCAGGGCCGCGAACATCGGCAATCGGTAGCAGATCATTCCTTCCCTGAAGCCGCTCCAGCCAATTACGCAGGCGCTGGCCGATCAACTCGGCACGCTCGAGCAACCGCTCCTCTTCGAATACGTCAAGAACAGCCAAAGCGGCGGCGCAGGCGAGCGGGTTGCCCGCATAGGTGCCGCCCAGACCGCCTGGGTCGGCCGCATCCATGATCGGAGCCTTACCAATGACGCCAGAGAGAGGGAAACCGCCTGCCAGGCTCTTAGCCACACAGATCAGGTCGGGAGATACATCGTAGTGTTCCATCGCGAACATCTTGCCGGTCCGGCCAAAGCCCGTCTGCACCTCATCGGCAATGAGAACAATGCCATTCTCGTCACAAACGCGTCGTAAGGCACGCATGAGCGCGGGGGGGACCTGGTGGAAGCCGCCCTCCCCCTGCACGGGTTCAACAATGATCGCAGCAATCCGCGACGGATCGGCATCGGCCTTAAAGATGAAGTTCAAGTACTTCAGCGCATCTTCAATAGAAACGCCATTCTGGACAGTCGGGAACGGCACATGCCAGACCTCTGGCATCGCCGGCCCTAGTCCCTTCTTGTAAGGCACGACCTTGCCTGTCAGAGCCGAGGCCATGATCGTGCGGCCATGGAAGCCGCCGGTGAAGGCGATTACACCCGAGCGACCTGTTGCGGCGCGAGCGATCTTCACGGCGTTCTCGGTCGCCTCAGCGCCAGTGGTGAAAAAAACCGACTTGAGCGGACCCGAGATCGGAGCCAGGGCATTGAGCCGTTCGGCTAAGGCAATGTAAGGCTCGTACATGACCACCTGAAAACAGGTATGAGTAAAGCGCTCCATCTGCTGCTGGACTGCAGCGATGATCTTGGGGTGACAATGACCGGTGTTCACTACGGCAATGCCGCCAGCGAAGTCGACATAGCGCTTGCCCTCGACATCCCACAGCTCCGAATTGCGCGCGCGCGTGGCTGAGAGGGGTGTTGAGTGCCCGACACCGCGAACAACAGCGGCATTGCGGCGAGTTAGAAGATCGGCGTTCGTTGTCATGGGGCTATCTCAAGTGTTGATGACACCGAAACTAAATCAATGCCGCCCCACCAAACCATCAGCTATTTGTCAGCATTGATGCATTTGAGGCATCAGTCCCGCCATCCTCGCGTAATATGCTTTTGAGCCAGGTGTGCAACACCTTCATCGCTGGGTCTCGCCAATGCCCCTGAGGCGCAATCAGGTAATATCCACCTAGCCGGACATCAGACGCTATGACCTCCACAAGACGGCCCGCTCGTAGATCGTCCTCCACTAAGAGTCTATTCGCAAGCGCTACACCCTGGCCGAGGCGGGCCGCCTCAATGGCCAGATGCGCATGCCACAAGCGTGGCCCGCGGAGGGGAGGTATTTCCCCAAGGCCCATTTGCCGGAGATAACGCTCCCATTGCTGGGTAGACTCTTCATGCAGCAGTGGGAGGCTAAGCAGGTCGCACGGGCCGGTGATGGCAGGGTATCGAACTCGAAGTGAAGGACTGGCGACTGCAAGGACTTGAGGCCGCGCGAGCAGCTCAGCCCTCACACTCGATTTTTCTTCAAGCTCGTCTATATAAACAATCTCAGCGTCTGCTTCCGCACGCGTGAAGTCTGGCCGCGAAAGCGTCGGTTGTAAGATAATCTCAGAGGTCTTGAGGTGTCTCTGCAATTCAGGCAGGCGGGGCAAGAGGCACCGGTTCGCAATGCCCGGGATACACCAAATGTGCAGACTTTCACGTTGGATGGGTCTGGCGTCGTGAACAGCTTGGCGTAAAAGATCGAACGCCCGGGTGAGTTGGGCATGAAACGCTTCACCGGACTTTGTAAGAGCTAATCCACGCCCGTGAGGTTCGACCAGATCGATGCCAATATCGCTCTGCAGGTTTTGCAGATGCCGCGATATCACGGTCGGGCTGACGGCTAACTCCTCTCCGGCAGCCCGCACACTGCGGGTTCGTCCCACGACTTCGAAGGCTCGCAGCGCACTCAGGGAAGGCAGACGTGTCATAATCACTGGCCCAACACTGTACGATGCTCCCGCCTTCCGTGATGGCCCGATCTCATTCGCACGGAGCAGGCAAGACTGTGGCGCTTCTGAGCATCATTGATTAACCGGCCAAAGTGTGTCGATGCGCACTAATCGTCTCACTAGCGCTGACGGCGGACACTAGAGTCGTGCGACCCATCAACGGCTAATGAAACGCCGTCGGCTCGACCCTTATCCAGTTCATACCCGGCGACCGCCCAGTTTACTTCCAGGCCGCAGGATATGCCCGGGATGCTCTGAATGGATCATCCACCATAATAATCTTCGGTGAATGTCTTGGGAGAGTTCCCAGTTTTTACATCATCGATCGCATTCCTCAGATCAGTGATGAAGGCCTCAACATGCTCACCGTGAGTGTAGTTGAGCAAGATATTGATACCTACAACGGGTTTTGCCAATGAGGCGAATCGCCAGCCTCGATCCATCAGGCCCTGACGCACCGCTCGCATGTCGATACCTTTTGCCGCCCCGATTCCAACGATTCCAGCGTGCGGCTCGCCAAGAAGGCAGACCTCATCCATTTGTGCTACCGCTCCAATGATAGCGCGGCGTGCTTCGATGATCTTTTGAGTTCGCTGCCGGTAGCCCGCCCGACCCATATAATTCATGACAGCCCATGCGGAAGCAACCGCTCCGCCTGGTCGGGATCCTGAGATTGTCGGTGTACCAAATTGGCCTGTGGGCCAATCCTCAACCACGAAGCGATGGTATTGCTCATGCTGCTTGTCCGACAGAAGAACAAGCGACGCGCCACGACTTGTGTAGCCGTATTTGTGAAGATCGACGGACATGGACCGTACGCCTTTCACAGAAAAGTCGAACGCCGGAATATCCTCAATCTCTCTAGCGAAAGGCAGGAAAAAGCCTCCAACACACGCATCAACATGGAGCCAAAGGTTATAAGCCTGAGCAAGCTCCGCAAGCTGCGTGATGGGATCGATGCACCCGACCGGATAGGCCGGCGCCGATCCGACAATCATGATCGTATTCTCCGTGATATGCTTGCGCATCGTCTCAACGTCAACCTGAAAGGACGAGGTTGGTGGCAGTCGTACCACCTTCAAACCCATCAGGTCGGCTGCCTTGTTGAAGGCGGGATGACATGTATACCCGACGACGATTTCGGGTACCGACTTGGTGGGCCGCTCCGACCGCGCCCAACCTCGAGCGGCCTTCACTGCCAAAATGATACTTTCTGTGCCGCCTGAGGTGATTGTCCCTCCCGCACCGCTCGGCGCTCTAAGCAATTCAAGCGCCATTGCGACGACGCCGGCCGACATTTGCGCAAGGCTAGGATAAAGCAGCTTTTGATAGAGCAGATTGTCGCCATGGAATGCCGCATAAGTCTCTCGGGCGATCCTAAAGACATCGTCACCGGCATAATACGCCGCCTTCATATTATGCGGATCATTCCAGACAAAATCGTTCTTTCGCAACTCGCCAAGGCGGTGGACGAGCTCCGATTCGGCCAAGCCATTTTCCGCGAAACGCAAATTGTCAGCAGCCTCAACTACCATCATCACCCTCCCTCGCATGCAATTACTGTAACTATGTAACTATCTTCGATCGAGCCAAACGGAGATAAACCGTCCGTGCTTATCCAAGCCCTCGCGCTCTGAACGTATTCTCAACGGCATGTGCGATAGCGAGGACCCGCCGGTCTTCACCGTTCTTCGCCATCATTAAGAAGCCGACTGGAAGCTCTCCCATGGGCTGGCACGGAACGGTTGCCGCGCAGCAATCGAAGAAGTTCGCCGGTTCATTATTCCGGCCAATCATCTGCTCGACCCGTGCCGCTTGCTCTGGATCCGAAAGCGTTGAAATTAGAGGTGCAACTACGGGAACCGTCGGCATTACCACTGCATGAAACCGGGATATGATATCGTGCGCGTCGAGCACTACTTTACGTCGGAATGCCAAGGCCTCAGTACGGTCCTGCGGCGAAATCGAGCGACCCGATAGTATGACCTCCAACGGTCTTGGCTCGATCAACTGACCGTTTTCCTCCGCGAAACGCCCGTGATTGGCGTACATTTCGCTGCGCGTGAATATCGTATAGACTTTCCGCCAATCCCGACGCTGAAGCTCGGCCCATGTGAATTCTGTAACCGTTGCTCCAGCCTCTCTTAAGACCCGAAGAGCATTCTCGAAGGCCGACGCGACCGAAGGATCCAGGTCGTCGAGCACGAGATCCTGAAGAACACCCAACGAAACCCCTTGAAGCGGATATTCGGGGAGTGGCCGCCATGTTTCGGCAGCGAGAACCGCATCCATGATCGCGCAACATTCGACAGAACGAGCAATCGGACCGAGTGTGTCAAGTGTCGTTGAAAGCGGTAGGACGCCTCTCGTAGAAACCCGTCCTTCTGAAGGTTTGAAGCCAACTAGGCCGCACAGAGCAGCTGGACCTCTGATTGACCCGCCAGTGTCTGAGCCAAGTGCAGCCACCATAGAGCCATCGGCAACCGCAGCTGCGGCGCCCGAGGACGATCCTCCAACGAGGCGAGACGGGTCACGCGGATTGGTCGGCGTGCCAAAAACCTCGTTGAACCCAGTGTTTGCGCACGCAAACTCTGACATATTCGATTTTCCGACGATGATCGCTCCGGCTGCTCGCAGGTGCGCCACGCAGTCTGCATCTCGTTGAGCAGGCAGCGCATTGCTAAGTGATCCTGAGCCGGCCTGCGTGATGTCGCCTCGAACGTCACAATTGTCCTTTACGACGATCGGCATGCCAGCAAGCAAGGACGGCGCAAGCACACCCTGGTCCTGCAACCGGTCTTCGTAGCGGGCAGCAGCAAGTGCCTCTTCGCGCCACACTCTTGTAAGCGCGTGGCTACCGGCACTTCTTAAGGCTTCGGCGCGATTAAGTGCCCGCTCGACCAGGTCTGCTGATTTCAGAGTATCCGAGCTACGTGCCTGTGCGAGCGCAGCTATCGTGTCGGATGGCCGGAGGGGCGTCTGAATCGTCATCGAGTTCTTCCGTCAAATAAAAAGTTCACCCAGCCCAGGCAATCGATTTGGACCGCATTGCTGAACCCGGACCTTGGCGGGGCGCAGCCCGCCCCTCATCCATTTCGGATATGCCGGCAGGCGATTTCTCCTCCTGCCGGCCTTCCTAGCTGTTAAGAGCGATTCCGAGATGCCACTGCGAGAAGGCACAGCAATTCGAAACCAAGATAAGCGGCATTGCGGGCTGTCATGTCCCCAACGTCGAGGGGCGGGCAAACCTCGACGACGTCGGCGCCGATGACGTCAATCCCTTGTAGCCCCCGAAGGATGACCAGAGCATCACGCATCGAGAACCCAGCCGGTTCGGGAACGCCCGTGCCGGGACAATGCGAATGGTCTAAGCCGTCAATGTCGAACGTGATATAGGTAGGCAGGTCGCCGACAACGGCCCGAGCTTCCGCAATGACAGCGTCGCGTCCCTTTGCTTCGAAGTCATCCATCGTGACCATGGTGATGCCGACCTCCCGGGCCCACTCGTTGTCGTCGGATGAATACGCCGTACCCCTTAGCCCGATCTGGATCACCCGTTTGGGGTCGATTAGGCCTTCCTCGACGGCCCGGCGGAATGGCGTTCCATGGCTGATTTTCATGCCTCGCGTCTCGTCGCTCGTATCGCTGTGAGCGTCGAACTGAATCATCCCGACTGCCCCATCGCGAGCTAACCCGCGCAGCACAGGGAGAGAAAGCGTGTGATCCCCACCCAACACGAGCGGCCTCACGCTACAATCACGGATCTGGTTAAACCAATCCGTGATGATCTCAAGACTCGCGTCAGTGCTCAAGGGGTGAACTGGTGTATCACCCAGGTCCGCAATTCGCGCGATTTCGAAGGGGGCGACTTTCGTATGGAAATTGACCGGTTTGATTGGCCGCGATTGCTCTCTGATGCTCGCCGGCCCATGCCGGCTACCGACACGGTATACCGTTCCAAGATCGAACGGAACGCCAACAATACCGACATTAATATCGCCTGCGTGCTCCAGCGGGAGGGCTTTCGATCGCATGAAAGTCGCAACATCTGCGAACCGCGGTGTGCGGTTGGCGTCGGCCGGAGCAAAGTCACTAATTGGTCTTTCCATTGCTGATTTTCCTTTTCAAGGTGTAAGGTGCAAGGCTGGCCGTGTGGGTGCCGACAATGGTGTGATCGCCGGAGACTTGAGGCAGAGCCCAATATTTTGCTCAGAGTTCAGTGAGTTTCGGGTTTTCCGGTACCGGTGAAATTTGAAGGTTGCTGACACTCTTGGGGTCGCTAGCGCCCGACTTCGACACGCCATGCATGTATGACCGCAAGAACCTGGCGCCCCATTCAACGATCTGAACGAGCACCACATAGAATATCCCGGCGGCAATCAGAGGTGTTAGGTTGTCGGAATAGACAGTGCCAATGCGCTGCGCTTCGCTAAACAGGTCGCGAACGGTGATGATACTGGCCACTGCCGATGCTTTGATCGTGAAGATGACCTCGTTCGCGATACCGGACAGGCAGTTGCGTAAACCCAATGGCAGTACGATGCGTTGAAGAACCTTTCGTCCAGACAGACCAAGGGCGTGTCCCGCCTCGATCTCACCCGGTTTGATCGCTCGGATGCCTCCCCTTACAACCTCGGCTAAGTAAGCCGCGTTGTTAAGGCTGAACGCTAGCACACAGGTCGCAAATGGCGAGCTGAACACATAAGTCCAAAGAGGTCCACTGCGTAGCAACGAAATCTGCGGAACGCCGAAGTATAGGAAGTACAGCAGGATCAGCAGCGGTACGCCTCGGAAGAAGAACACGTATGTCCGTGCAAACCAGCGCGCTGCGCTTCCGCCAAAGTGGTTCATCAGCGCGATAACAATGCCCCCGATCAGGCCGAACACAGTCGAGAGGATCGTGATAGCGATTGTAATCTGAACACCGCGAAGCATTCCGAGCCAGAGGTCAGGCGAAAGAAAAACATCGGTCGTCATGACTACGCAAGACCTCGTCCAAAATGGGTGCGTCGCTCGATGTAATGCTGCACAGCAGTCGCAATCGCGGTTACGATTAAGAAGCAGATTGCAGCCACGGCAAAGGCACCGAACGGCTCTCTTGTCGCCCCCGCTACGACTTTTGCGCGGCGTGTAACTTCCTCGAGTCCAATAACGGAAGCGAGAGCGGATACTTTCAAGATGACGAGGAAAATGTTGCCTAACGCAGGGGTTGCGTTGATGAACATCAGCGGAAGAACGATGCGCGTTCTAACCCTCGCTTCCGAAAGGCCAATGGCCTCACCTGCCTCAATCAGGCCAATAGGTATCGCCGTCCTGGCATCTCGAAAAATCTCTGCGCAATATGCCCCGAACTGGACCGCTAGAGCGATGGTCACCGCGACAAAAGGGGAAATTTCTAGCGGTGTGATGCCAATGCGCGCCGACAGTGCGCGCATTGCGATATCTAGTCCGTAGTAGACAACAAAAACGAAGAGCAGCTCCGGCAAAGCACGGAATACCGTGACGTAACCATTCGCCACCAAAGTCGGCAACTTGGTTGACCCAGAGACCAACGTCGAGAGAGCAGCACCGATGAGCATCGCTCCAAGAAAACCCACGAGTGTCGCGCCAACCGTTACCGTGAGCCCCTCAACGATGTAACCAAGGAATGGAATAGTAGCGAGCATACCTGTGTTCCCAAGAGTCCTTTTACTTGGCAGGCATCTCGGCACCGAACCACTTTTTGGTCAGCTGTGCATGAGTGCCGTCGGCGATGATGGCTGCCAGGCCCTTGTCGAAGGTAGAGGACAACGTTTTATCGTCCTTACGGATCGCCAACCCCTTTCCGCGGCCGGAGTATGTGGGGTCGGAAATTGGCTCTCCTACAATTTTGTATGCGCCTGGCTTCGCATTGATGTATGCCACCTGCAGCGAGACAAGTTCGCCGAGAACCGCATCGAGACGTCCTGAATCGAGATCCAGCACTGCTGCGTCCCAACTATCATACGTCGATACGTTCACCCCTGGGATCTTTTTGGCGTTGAGATACTTCTCAATCGCTGACGCTGCGACAGTTCCAACCGTTTTACCTGACAGTCCTTCATTTGTCCCATCGAGCGTAGAGGATGCAGTGACGATATATGCGAATGGGCTATTGAGATAAGGCCCTGGCATCGCGTATTTCTTCTGCCGCTCTTCGGTGATGTTCAGCCCTGCTGCGACAACATTGAGCTTGCCTGAGTCGAGCGCTGCAAAGATACCGTCCCATGGGATGTTCCGAAGTTCGCATTTCAGCTTCTCTACAGCGCAAATTGCGTTGACTAAGTCGACATCAAAGCCTTGAAGCTTGCCGCCTGCCCCGACAGAGGCGAACGGTGGATTCGATGCATCTAGACCAACAACAACATTTTCTTGAGCACTTGCTGGTCCATACAGAATCGCGGTCAGACCCACAGCGGCAAGTAGGACCTTGTAAGATGAGTTTTTCATGTCTTGTTCCCTCTTTTATTGTGACAGGTTTCGCCGGCTAGCGTCGGCAGCACGCCATCGGGCATCAAGCCCGAATTTCATTCCGCTCAAAGCGAGCAAGGAAGCTTCGGAGGCTATCTGAACGCGCGTCGCCTGAGAGGACCTCTTCAGGAGACCCGATCTTTTCAATCTGCCCCTGGTTCATAAAGATGACTTTATCCGCGACATCACGCGCGAAAGCGATTTCGTGCGTCACGACCAGCATAGTTCGTCCCTCTTGTGCAAGCGACTTCATGACAGCGAGAACTTCACCGACGAGTTCCGGATCAAGTGCGGAAGTCGGTTCATCAAAAAGCAGGACTTCCGGTTCGGTCGCCAGCATCCGCGCGATTGCAACGCGTTGTTGCTGCCCGCCAGATAACGCAGCAGGATAAACGTGCGCTCGGTGAGATAGCCCTACTCTCGCCAACAATTCCAGGGCGCGGGCCTCAGCTTCCTTCTTGCTACGACCCAGCACATGGATCGGCCCTTCCATAACATTCTCTAGTGCGCTTCGGTGCGGCCATAGGTTGAAGGACTGAAAGACCATCCCCATCCGGCGGCGTAGGCCCATAAGTCTTGTCCGAGAGCGAGTATTGGGACTAGCGAAATCAGCTGCCTCGAAGACGTCATTGCCGAGGGATACTTTTCCTGAGGTAGGCTTTTCTAGAAAGTTTAGGCACCGGAGAAGCGTACTCTTTCCGGATCCCGACGCGCCGATGATGCTGATAACCTCACCTGGCGCGGCAGCGAACGACACACCCTTCAAGACTTCCAATGTGCCGAAGGACTTGCGGATTTCTGTAACTGCAAGCGCAGGTTGGGAAGAATGAGACACAGCTTTCATCGAAAAATCCATTGATCCCCCATCCATTTTTTGAGATGCTATCCGTATACAGGGGCTGTGTACAGCTGTTTTTTCGGATTTTGAGCTTTTTGCGTAATTGTGGAAAGAAGCAGCAATGGCCCGCACGCTGGATATGACGGGATCTGAAGGAGCGGATTGTTGAAGCAGGATGGGAACCACGAGAATCTGGGGGGCTCAGAGAACCGGAGGGCCGGTGCCCCTGAAATTGCAAACACGTTGCTGCTTAGGATATGCAGTTTGCGCTACTTGCCCTCACAAAGGTTGAGTGAATCCGCACTGGCTGAGGAGTTCGGTGTAAGCCGCACCCCGATCCGCCAAGTGCTTCAACAACTTGCACTTTTCGGTCTCGTCGAGAGCCGCAACGGCGTCGGCACAGTGGTTACCGAGGTCAACTATGAGCGCGCTATGGACCTGCTGGCAATTCGGAGGCACATGGCGCTGCTCATGAGCGAGACGGTCGACCCCTCACGCTTCCCACGGGCGAATCGGCGGATGTCTGAACTTGAAAAGGTTGCGGTCGCTCGCAGTCACGAGCGAGACGTTCAGCAATACGCCACAATCGGGCTTAGGATTCACAAAATCATACTCGACACGATGTCATCGGCTGAATACCGGCGACTTTGGGAGGAATGCTATTACCGCACCTGCCGGCTTACTTACAGCATCGTCGAACATGATTGGGTGTCTACAAATCAGCTTCAACTGGAAGAAATTCGTGAATTGGTTGCCGTATTCGATGGCGGGGAGCCTAAGCAGTTGGCAAGCTTCTGCCATCGAAAGCTTGGCGAATGGATGGCTTTCATCCAGCGGATGCATGCTGCTCAAAACACAAGCAGGATCGATGAAAGCTTCAAGGAGCTTCTCCACGAGTTCAGTGCCCAAAATTGACCACCGCGTTGCGCGGGTGCTCGCGACGTCGTGATACGCGTCGTTTGTAGTTTCGTAGCCGAATGACCGGAGGTGCCGAAAGCGGCGCTGATCTCGTTGCTCCGCGTGGCGGCCGTGCAGTCGCATCGTCCATAGATAAGCTCTGATGCGCTTGTAACTGTCGAATAAAGCTGCCAGCCATTGCTTTCGAACGACTGAGCTGGTGCCGCGAAAAGCAGCATCAGCTGCACTGGGCACGGTGATCTCGTGGTTCGAGTAACGAACTTTGCGTAAACCTTAACACCGGATAGCCAGCGCGATGTAACTGCCTCGTTTCGGGATAGAATCGGAACGCATCAGGACTGTGCTGTCTCAGATCGCTGAAACCGGACGCCTTCTTCCCACCGAAGGTGTAGTATGCGACCAAATCTGGGATTGACGCATTCACACCGATCATGCCGACCTTCACCCTCAATGCGAAGTCTCTCACCGCACCGGCGTCCCGAGTAAAGATCGAAACGCCGTTGCCGAATTCGTGCACGTGGGAAGCCTTATTGCATACCGCCCGCGAAGATCGCGAGCGGTGCACCAGCGGGCGCCGTAACTCCTTCGACAGCACATGCCAAGTAAGTAGGAGTAGCCTTTCGGGAAACGGATTCCTCATGTGCCCCTTTACTTTGCGGGCATCTCGGTCCCAAACCACTTCTTGGTAAGTTCAGCGTGCGTGCCATTTGCGATGAGCACCGCTAGACCATCAACAAGGGCCTTTGCTAGAGTATTGTCGTCGAGCCGCACGGCGAATGCTTTGCCCTGACCGGCGTAGATCGGGTCGTTGATGGGCACTCCAACGATCTTGTATGCCTTGGTTTGGCTTGAATGTATGCTGGTTGAATTTGCGCCACTTCTCCAAAAGCACCATCGACGCGGCCGGAACTAAGTCTAAGACCGCGGCATCCATGCTGTCGTAGGTCGCCACTTTGATTTTGGATCCCATGGTGCCATTGAGGAAACGCTCAAAACTTGAAGCCGCGACAGTTCCTACGATTTTATCGGTGAGGGCATCACCCGCGCCATCGATGGGTGAAGACGCAAGAGTCATATATGCGAACGGGCTCTTCATATATAGCCCTGGCATCGCATACTTCTACTTTCGCTCATCCGTAATGTTGAGACCAGCTGCGACAACATCGATCTTGCGGGCGTCGAGAGCTGCAAAGATACCATCCTATGGGATATTCCGGAGCTCGCACTGCAGCTTTTCGGCAGCACAGACCCCTTTGACGAGTTCAACCTCAAATCCTTTGAGCACTCCATCAGCACCAACTGATGCGAATGGCGGGTAGGAACCATCAAACCCCACGACAAACTTCTGCTGAGGCTGAGCGTGCGCGGGCTGTACCAATGCTGTGACCAGAGCAGCCGTAGCGAAAAGGAGTGAGCAGTTCAAAGCTTTCATAATTTTTTCCCTCTGTTTGTTGGTTTCTGCGCCTGTTTGCGTCGGCGCACCACGCTCCCATGGCGTAGATTGCCAGGATTGATCGCCCCGAAGTGAATCTGACGCCGGCTCCTTCAAGGCTAGTCAGGAGGTCAAGACCCATTTCGACAGGTTGACACGCAAGTCCTGCTCCATTTTGAAGACTTTCTTAGGACCCTGCTCCCACGAAGGACTCGATCTGGGCGTTTTTCGCCAAAGACATCTTGCTCCAGTCGCTGGATTGAAATTCATATCAAAACCAATCCGACTCATCGGATTAGTGTGATTTTATAGCAGAGTGTCCCGGCTGGTTCCACATATAGAATTCTGTCCACCTTAGGGCTCTGAACGTCCACCGTTGGCATTTACCACAATTTTGTACTGGGAAATTTGAGGCCACAAATTAGCCTACTCAAGCAGCTTGTTACCTCAAGTTGGCGAACGGAGCCGGCTCACTCCGGTTTGTCTCGACATTCACGCACCGTCGGCGGCTCCATTGGGGTTCAGGAAGTGTATATTCCGGGCCCTCTGGAGGCGGCACCGCTTTGCATTGGTCGTAAACACAAGACGGCGGAGGAGCGATCCTCGGGAGCATGACTCTCCAGGGAAGCGACGCAATTTGGTTCTAATCTCTTTCGATTGGATCGCGTGATGGTCCGCCCGGTAGCAGTTCAGCGCTTTAGAAGCTTGCGGGGCCCCGAACCTCTATCTGTTCTGCCTTTGAGTGACGGACTATTGCGCGGCAGACGGATCCTCACTCAGTGTTGCAATATGCGCAGGTGCGACGACGGCAGGCTTGGTGGCTCGTCCGCTGTCAACAATCATTTGGAACACTACAGCGGACCTGATCTTTGAAGGCGGTCAACCATATAGCCTAATGCGTTGCGCAGGTCTGTCTCCACTGCCTCGGCAACTGCCATCGCATCACGCATCCGAAGTGCTTTACAAATGATGGTGCGAAGCTGCGGGCCACTAGAGTAAGGCAGATAATCAGGTATGAGATAATTGAGGTAAGGGCCAGATTGAAGCCATAAGCCCTCAATCACTCGCAAGGCTGTTGGTCGAGCAGCAGCTCTATAAATGCTGAAGTGAAATTCGACGAGATCAGCCTTGTGCTTAGCCAGGTCAGATGGGCTCTTGGTGTCTAATCTACGTGCAATTTCTGCAACTCTGTCAATTTCATCGAGAGTTATCTTCGAGGTCGCATAGGCGGCTTGCCGTCCTTCCAGCAGTATCCGAAGTCCCCTCACCTCTGAATAGGTTTCCCAGTTCGCCGGTGGGACGCTGATCGATCGCTGATGGCTATGTGTTAATGCTCCAGCTGCAACGAGTTGCAGTAGAGCCTCTCTTACGGGCGTAACACTCGTGTCTAAGGCCTCGGCCAAAGACCGCAGCTTAATTTTCTCCCCCGGCCCGTACTCCCCACAAATCAACCTCCAGCGGACCGCCTCAAAGACCCTCCAACGGCTGCGATTGTCGTCCATCTCCACGCTTTGACCTGAGTGAAATTCATCCATGGAAGGTCCTCTCGCATTTATTACATCTTGGACTTGACGTCGCCAATTTGAGGCCTCAAAGTGAGGCCTCAAACGATTGTAAGGATCCCATCATGGAATTGTCAAAAGGGCGCCCCTGGGAAGAAATTCGTGCACAGATGGAAGGATTCAAGCGCGAAGACTTCGCTTGGCGCGAAGGCAAGCTCCCTTCCTACATCTATTACTATGACGAACATCTGCTCTCGGTGCAGCGCGAGGCCTACGGCATGTACCTCGTAGAAAATGGTCTCGGCAAAAATCGTGCCTTCCCCAGCTTGAAGCGGATGGAGAGCGAGGTGGTCTCCATGGGGTTAAGCTTACTCGGTGGGAACGAGAACAGCGCTGGGATATTTGCCTCCGGAGGGACCGAAAGCATTATGCTTGCCGTGAAGGCCGCTCGAGAGCGCGCAAAATCGGTCGGCAAGGCCCAAAAACCATATCGCATCCTACTCTCTGAGACTGCGCATCCAGCCTTCAACCGGGCTGCGCAACTCATGGAAATAGAAGTGACGCGTCTGCCCATGCGTCCAAACGACTTCCGCTTCGATCTTGATGCACTGCGAGCAGCCATCGATGAGCATACCATCATGATCGTAGGTTCTGCGCCTAGCTATCCAGGCGGCACCTTCGATCCCATCGTAGAGATGGGCAAGATCGCACTTGAGAACGAGCTGTGGCTTCATGTTGATGCTTGCGTTGGCGGTTTCCTGGCGCCATTCGCCCGAAAGAACGGGCGCCCGATCCCCGATTTCGACCTGCGTGTCCCTGGCGTCGTGAGCCTTTCCGCTGACGTTCACAAGTATGGTTTCGCAGCAAAAGGCGCATCATTGCTTCTATTCGCTTCGGAGGACGATAAGCCTTATGCAGGCTTCACTTTCAGCTGGGCGCGTGGAACTTACACCAGTGAGAGTATGCAGGGAACGCGGGCAGGTGGCTCTATTGCATGCGCTTGGGCGATCATGAATCATCTTGGCGACGATGGCTACCGTCACTTGGCTAAGGTCACCACAGATACCATCGATCGATTCACTGATGGCATTGATCGTATCGCCGGATTAAAGGTAATCCGCCCTTATGAGCTTTGCATTTTCTCTTATGAGAGCACAGATCCAGCCGTCGAGATAAACGCTGTTGGCGACGCAATGGAAGAATACGGATGGTTCATCGGACGATCCCAGCGACCCGTCCCATCAATTCAAATGGCGGTTAATCCGGTGCATGAAAAGGTCGTTGACCAATATCTCAAAGAACTAGCAGCCAGTGTGGAAAAGGTCCGCAGGCTCGGATTGAGAGGAAAGTTCAATGATCGCACATACTGATGTGTTACGGGTCAAGTGTTCCTCGGGATTTCATCCTTGTTCCCAAGGGGCGTTCTGACGAGCCCTCGAGTCGGTTCGTACATGAAGAGATCGATCACGCGCCTTGAGTGAGCAAAAAATGAGAACGGTCAATTGAAGAAGGAATGCTTTATGGTTCATTATCGCTCCATTAGGTGCCACGATGAATCAGAATGCAACGTCACTGTGTTTGGTAGCTTCGCGGTAAGATGAATCCTTCGCACCTTACGTGGGTGAGTGGATCGTACTGCGGGCCGGCAGCGAGGGCCTAGCTACTACTCTCTTTCCATTTCACCTCTCATTTCTAGACGCACATCCGGAAGGAACCTTTGTATGGCCAAACCGATTACTGATTTCGCGCCGGCAGACGCGAGCCTAACGCCGCGTTTCGCAGAAGTTGCGACATTCATGCGAACACGCTCTCTGCCCATGGGGCAGGCGGGCGACGTAGATGTTGGTATCGTTGGTGTCCCCTTCGACCTAGGCACATCCTACCGCGCCGGGAGCCGACATGGACCAGCCAGCATCCGAGAGCAGTCTCGCGCGCTTAGGTTGATCAACGGTCACACAGGAACTGCTCCATTCGAGATTGCGCGTATCGCAGACCTCGGAGACACTCCAATTCATCCGCTGAACTTTGACGAGAGTCTCAAGATAATCACCGACTCTTTCCGCGACTTGGGCGAAAAGGGTGTTCGCCCGCTTGCGCTTGGCGGCGATCACACGATTTCGCTGCCAATCCTAAGAGGCTTGGTGCGCAACGGTGACGTAGGAATGGTCCACTTCGACGCCCATAGCGACACCAGCGACGAGACGCGTGGGATGAAGATCAGCCACTCTACGCCGTTCCGCAGAGCAGTGGAAGAAGGATTGCTTGATCCGAGGCGAGTGATTCAGATTGGCCTCAGAGGCCAGATGTACTCTAACGACGATTACGGGTGGGCGCGCGACGTCGGCATGACCATCATCACCATGGATGATTTCGAGACGCGTGGCCGCGCTGCGGTGATCGATGAAGCCCGAAGGGTTGTAGGAAACGCACCAACTTACCTGTCGTTCGATATCGATGGACTCGACTCCATTTATTGCCCCGGTACCGGTGTGCCTGAACCCGGTGGCTTCTCTATGCGTGATGCTATGGTTGTTTTCCGGGGCCTTCGCGGCATTGACCTGATCGGCGCAGATATCTGCGAAGTCGCTCCGCACCTCGATGTTGGCGGCATCACTTCGATCCATGCCGCTCATCTTGGCTTCGAGTTGCTTTGCCTCTTGGCTGAGGCAGCGCGTAGCCGCACGAAGTAAGAGCGTAGCCCTTGCCTCTTTCAGCTTCCGGGAAAGCGTTAGCGGAGGCGAAGCGAACTTTCCCGCGGGCGTCCCCCGCTCGCGGGTATTAATCAATCTTAATTGGATTTTCCTGAATCGATGCGATGGGGCAGATACTGCCTATTCGAATCTCACTATATCGATCGTTCTGTCCGCAGACATCCTGCTACGTGCAAAGGAAGCTAGGTGTTGGCAGGTATTTCTCGGTGGCCTTTTCGAAAGCGGATTTGGGCTTTCCTAAGGCCGGCTTGGAGCTCTTTGCGCCACTAACGAAAGCCGACGTCGATCGTTCCCTCGGGGCTGCCGAGGACGCCCTTGTTCCTACTCGCGTGAGGTTTCTTCAATGAACTTCGAAGACAGTGTCTTCGGAGCTGAGGACACAGTTGAGAATCTCGCAGCAGCCCGCACTCGGGGTTCTATCTGTTCTGCTAAGCTCGTTCGCCGCTCTCTCGCTCACGCGGCTTCGGTGCGCAAGCATGTCGGTGTCAGCCTGTTTGTGGCCTGAAGAAGCAATCGAGTTCGGTGAGCAGGAAGACAGCTTGGCAGCCGCAGGTACGCCGGCACCGTCCCCGCTTGCGGGCCTCCCGATTACTGTGAAGGATAACTGCGACGTTCTTAGGGATCACCCAGGCCGGCTCGATGGCATTTGCGACTTTGCTACCAGCCTCGCGTGATGCTACTTGTGTAGCCCGGCTATGGGTAGCGGGAGCAGGAATCATAGGCAAGTCGTCTGTGTGGGCATTGGCTTAGCTAACACCGGAGAGAATCCTACTTTCGGCACTCCGCGCAAACCCGTCGATCCGTCCCGCCTTGTTGATGGCTCCTCGTCCGGCGCCGCCGCTAGCGTGGCGGAAGGGTCCGTGATTGCGGCGCTTGGGACAGACACTGGCGGATCGATCCGACAACCGGCCGCACGTTATGGGCTCGCTGGCTTCAAACCGCTGGAGGGACGGATCTCAACTCAAGGCGTCACACCTCTGTCAACGACATTGGATACATTGGTCAATTCGCACGTACGATTAGCTGCTGCGCGATCATGGATGCCGCGATTGCAGATGAGCCATGATCGACCCTTGCTCACCATGTCTAATAGCCCATGCGACTGAACCGACCAATGCTGATCAATGAGACTTGGTAGTCTACACCGTCGCGATGAGAGAGAAATCTCCCAGATCGCCTGAGGCACCTTGTTGGCCGATAAGCATAACGCCCGCGAAGATCGCGAGCGTTACACTGATTGCTCCTATAAGTCCCTCAATGATACTTGCAAAGTAGAGAGGGGTGGCGTTCAGGGACGTCATTCCTCACGTACCCCTTATTGAGGGGGCATCTCGACCCCAAACCACTTCTTAGTAAATTCAGCGTGACTACCATTTTTGATGAGCGCCTCGATACCGCTGTCAATCGCCTTTACCAAAGCCTTGTCATCGAGCCGCACGGCGAGACCTTGGCCTTGACCGGTGTAGGTCGGATCGGTGAAGGGCTCTCCAACGATCTTGTATGTGCCTGGTTTGGCCTGAATATAGGCTGGTTGTATTTGCGTTGCTTCCCCGAGAATAGCATCGACGCGGCCGGAGTCGAGGTCTAAGACCGCGGCATCCATGCTGTCGTACGTCGACACTTTCACTTTGGAACCCATTTTGCCATTGAGGAAACGCTCCAGGCTCGAGGCCGCAACAGTACCGATGACTTTACCGGTCAGGGCGTCGCCCGATCCATTGATGGATGAGGACGCAAGAGTCATATAGGCCCATGGGCTTTTCAAATAGGGGCGTGAGAACGCAGCTCTTTTCTTTCGCTCATCGGTGATGGCCACGGTTGCAATTACATCGATCTTGCGGGTATCGAGAGCTGTAAAGATACCGTCCCACGGCATGTTTCTCAGCTCGCACCGCAACTTTTCAGCAGAACAAACTCCCTTGACGATGTCGACATCAAAGCCCTTGAGCTCTCCATCGGCACCGACTGAAGCGAATGGCGGATAGGAACCATCGAAACCTATGACAACCTTTTGCTGAGGCTGTGCATGCGCCGGCTGTGCCAAGGCTGCGACCAGAGCGGCGGTCGAGAGAAGAAGTGAGCAGTTCGAAGCCTTCATAATCGTTGTTCCCTTCATTTGCTGGTTTCTGCGCCTGTTTGCGTCGACGCAACACGCCCCCGTGGCGATGACTGCCAGGATTGCTCCCCCAAGAAGTGACGTTTCCGCTGGCTTCCTGACTGTTCAGGTGGCCAAGAGGCATGTTGATGACTTAATGCTCAGGTCACGATGCACGTTGGAGTAGTTTTCTTTGGAGTCCGTTCTCCACGAAACACGCGGTCTAGTGGACTTTCTACATGCGGAAGAGATCCTCCTTGAGCGAATAGACATAAGGTGATAGCCCTCCTGACTCCCGACGACGGTCATCTTTAACGAGCCTTAGATCCGTTTTGAGGCCTTCCAAGGGATTCTGTTTTTTGGAAGCACTTTCATGCCGCGCTCCTTCGTGCACCCCTTGGGAAGCTCAAATGTTGCAACTCGCCATTGAAATCCTTCAGTACTTGCGCCGAAGCCTCGGCGCTTGAGGTCAAGTACGGCAGGGCTACAGCGCTCGCGCGGCATGGTTCATGCGCTTTTGATCAGCGCAGAGGTGTTCACCTGAGAAAACTGGCAGCAAGAACCATGCAACACCGAGCACGAGTCCTATTCTCCCCGTAGTCGCTCAGGGATTTGGTGCAGGCGAAACACATCCTCAACTGTCTCTCGGGCCTTGATAAGTTCTGCGTCACCGTCATTGACCAGAACCGTTGCGGGCCTGGGCACGCCATTGAACTGCGTCGACGTCGTTTCAGAATACATTCCAGTGTCGAGGATAGCGAGTACATCCCCTGCTGCAAGATCCGGGATAGATTGATTGGCCGAAAAGACCGAGGGTATACACGTTAGGCCGACAATCAACGCGGGTTCCTTGAAAGAGCGGGTCATGCCAGTCGCGGGGAGTATGTGGTACCGGCTAGCGCTAGTATCGATTCGCATAAGAAGATTTGTGCTCGAATCGACATTCACCCAGATGCGGCCGAGATCACGTTTGATTGTCCCGATAGTGGTGAGTAAGACGCTGGCGTTGCCGATGATGTAGCGACCCGGCTCAAGCCATAAGGCAGGTGTCGGCAATCCGGTTGTCTTAAGATTGCTGAGCAATGCGCCGCATACAGTTTCGGCGTAATCGTCAATTTTGAGTTGATTCAGTGCAAGCTGTCGCGACTCGGGATCTCGTTCACGCGGTATCCCTCCGCCAATATCGACAATCCGCGGCCAGAACCCGGTTTGTTCATGAAGCCGCACTACGGCTTGAGCGAAACCCGAATACAGTTCCGTGATCACGTCCTTGCGTAACGAATAGCGGCCCACGTGATAATGAAAGCCTACATGATCAAGTTCTGGCAGATCTGCTAACCGTCGAGTAAGAGCTGCAGCCATGTCGGGCCCGAAACCGAACTTTATCGCTTCAATTCGATCGTAGATACCCGCTTCGTCCGAAATACCCATGTAGTCGCTGCCGACATTCCGAAGGTAGTCATTCAATATTTTTAGTCGCAGCATTACCTTCGCGCGGACGCCATACTTGCGTGCTGCAGCACAAACTTTGTCAATCTCGTCTTCGGCATCGATATTGATCGTGACCCCTCTGCGTACGGCTTCATCGATTTCCTGTGCCGTCTTGAGGCTGCCGTTCATGGCAATGAGTGCGGGATCAGCGCCGCCTTGAAACGTGGCGTAAAGCTCTCCCATCCCGAAACAATCGCCACCGCCGCCCTCTGCGCTCACGATAGCGCGTACGGCCAAGTTGTTGTTGGCCTTGATGGCGTACATGACATTGACGGGGGCGGGCCAGCGCTCCGAAAACGCTCGACGCACCGCTCGGAAATTTTGGCGCACCGTGCTCTCGGAAATGACGAATAAAGGAGAGCCGAATTCGGCTACAAGTCGATCCGCAGCAACGCCGCCAATAGTTAAGATGCCGCGCTGATCGACGTCCAAACAATCACTTCCAATTTGTACCGACTTTAAGTATTCAGCCCCATTTGCCGTCTTCTTGATGGACACACTGTTCATACCCAATCTCCAAGATGAGTGATGATTTACAACCGCATGAGAATGTAAATCATCTGTTCAACATGGTGTAGTGAAGCGTTGAAGATAAGATTAAGCTTACAACTACGTTCCTATACCTGCGAATGATTTACGGTTGGCCGCAATCGCGTTTACGACTGCTCTTTTGCGCGGTGAGTATTCTTGACCCCCACTCTCGCTGAAGACGCCTGAAGCTATCAGTGCGTCTACTTCGGCCTCGGTGTATTTCGGTTTCTGCGGAACCCGCCGAGTCGGCGGGCCGAATTTTCCACTGGCGACAAGGCGTAGATCCTTTGCTGCCGGACGAACCGCAAACGAGAGCAGCTTTCATTGGAAAATGATTGATCCCTCTCTACATTTCTGAGATGCTAGCCGTATACAGAGGCTGTGTACAGCTATTTTTCGGGCTTTCGCTTCTTTTGCGGATCTGTGGAGAACAGGTGGCCCACTCGCTGGATATGACGGGATCTGAAGGAGCGGATTGTTGAAGCAGGATGGGAACCACGAGAATCTGGGGGGCTCAGAGAACCGGAGGGCCGGTGCCCCTGAAATTGCAAACACGTTGCTGCTTAGGATATGCAGTTTGCGCTACTTGCCCTCACAAAGGTTGAGTGAATCCGCACTGGCTGAGGAGTTCGGTGTAAGCCGCACCCCGATCCGCCAAGTGCTTCAACAACTTGCACTTTTCGGTCTCGTCGAGAGCCGCAACGGCGTCGGCACAGTGGTTACCGAGGTCAACTATGAGCGCGCTATGGACCTGCTGGCAATTCGGAGGCACATGGCGCTGCTCATGAGCGAGACGGTCGACCCCTCACGCTTCCCACGGGCGAATAGCCACTTTGCTACAACTATTCGCAACATCACTCGACTCAGGGCAGTAACTAGACATTTGAGGTTGTCATGATAACGGTCTTTCGCCAGTGGGGTGCCTCACTTGATGAGATTGACCAGGCGTTCGTAGACCAAGGTTATATTACGATCTATGGTGGAGGTATGTCGCTCGTCGTTCCAGCCGGGCCGCGGCCACAGAACCGCAGAACGCGTCTTTCACTAGCTGCGCTGCTCCAGCAGCTTTTTAGGCAGGAGCAAAGCGACTCAGTTGAGGCAATTCTCCGTAGATATCCAGAGCAATCAAAAATAGTGTGCCGCGTCGCACCTTAGGCCGAATGGACACATTGGATCGAGCTTTGGGTGAGCGAGTTCCTAAACAATCGGGACCTTCAGTGCCCTTAAACGATGCTTACTGTGAGGTGTTGCTTAAGAGCTAGAACGTTGGTGGCGTATTGATCCACAGTAGCACCGTTTCACCGTCATGCCGGTTGCGCCACGAATGATAGCGGGAGCTTTCGAAATAGAGCGAGTCGCCAGGACCGAGATCGAATAACTGATCGGGCTCGAGGAAAATTTCCAGACGACCTGATAGAACATGCATGAACTCTTCACCCTCATGGCGATAGGCTCCCTCGCTGGTGGCGCCAGGCGCCAGCACGAAGCGGTGGCAATCCATCATTCTCGGACCTTCTGCCAACAATTGGACGGTTACGCCGGGCGAAGTATTGGGCCAACTGTGCCATTCCCCGGAGCGCACGACGGTGGTCGCGCCTTCGGTCTCTTCGCCGGACAGCCGCGAAACCGTGGTGCCGTAATATTTGGCGAGGTCGTGCAGTGTTTTGAAGCTAACACCGTGGGATGTACGCTCGAGCGTCGATAGCGTCGACGAGGCAACGCCTACGTTCCTGGCAACCTGTTCCAGCGTTTTGCCAGCCGCGTTGCGAAGACTGCGAAGCCTGCGGCCGATACTCGATGCGGCGCTGGTTTCGGGGTTATCGGCTGAATGGTCCTCGCTTTCTAGGGCCTCGCGAATGGCTGCCGGATTGAGCCCACGCTCGACGCGGTACCAGGAAATCCTCTTCAGGCGGGCTATATCATCAGCGCTATATTGCCGGTGGCCAGTTGCTGAACGGTCGGGCACCAGCAATCCCTGGCTTTCCCAGAGCCTGACGGTGGAGGGAGAGATGCCTGCCAGCCGTGCCGCTTCAGCTACCTTATAGCGCACCTGGCTTTTAGTGTTCATTTGCGAATAAATTCCCTGCTTCCGAAGTACCTGCTCAACTCGGCGCAACAGTATCCCCTAGCATGAGCACATGTCAAAAGGCCGACTCCGGTAAGCCGAAAAGCCGCTTGCAGTCTTTCAGAAAATATGTAGGGTTTTTTGTAATAACAAAAAAGCGAGAACTGCGGTGCATATTTGCTTCGACGCACCGCATGACTTCACCCCGACATTTACCAACCGAGAGCGGGAACGGAAGATGAGCCCTAAATTTCTCAAAGCTGTATTATGCGTGGCTGGTGTCACCATGGTGGCTGGCGCTGCCCATGCCGGAGCTATCCTGGACGGCATCAAATCGAGAGGTGAAATCAGATGCGGTGTCGGCGGCACATCACTTGCTTTTTCGCGCGTCGACGGAAAGGGCGAATGGCACGGCCTCGACGTAGACTATTGCAAGGCGCTGAACGCGGCTGTCTTCGGCGATCCGACCAAGCTCAAATTCAAGCCCGTCTCCCTCGAGCAGAGATTCATTGCGTTGAGGAATGGCGAGTTCGACGTGCTGGCACGCGACTCCGGGCTTTTTCTGACCCGCGACACTACGCTTGGCGTGTCGGTCGTTTTCCCGAACTTCTACACTCCGACTGGCTTCACCGTGCTCGGCGATACCAACATCAAATCGCCCGACCAGCTCAACGGCGCCACCTTTTGTCAGTCGCGCGGCGACGGCAACGCTGAAATTCTGGCGACCTATATGAAGCAGAGGGGGTTCAAATATAAGATCGTGCAGCATGAGCGGTTGGAGGAAGGCTTTAAGGCGCTGGAAGCGGGGCGGTGCGACGCAATGCTGGCATCGCTGGCTGACATCGCCGGCATCAAGACGACGCTGTCCAAAAATCCCGACAATATCGTTTTCCTGAAAGAGGTCCTGGGCAGCATTCCCTACAGCCCCTACGTCGCGAAGGGCGACGACGAATGGCTAGCCATCGCGCGTTGGGTGCTGATCGGACTCATACGCGCTGAAGAACTTGGCATCACAAAGGACAATGTAGAGCAACTCGCCGCCTCATCGGAAAACCTCAAGATCCGCGAGTTCCTTGGCGTCGACGGCAAGCTCGGCGAGAAGCTCGGTCTGCCTCGAGATTTCATGCGCAAGGCGATCGCTGCGACCGGGAACTACGGTGAGATCTATGAGCGTAATCTTGGTGCCAAAAGTGGCATCAATCTTCCGCGAGGCCAGAACGAACTCGCTGCAAAAGGCGGGCTCATGTACGCTTGGCCATTTCAGTAACATGACGCTCAAGCGGGCGGGACGCGTGTCCCGCCCTTCCAGACTCCATAACGAAAGCATACCGTAGATGCATGCCGCCGCACCGTCTGATGGTTATCGCCAGTACTGGCTTTATGCCGGCCTGCCTCTTCTTGCCTGCGCTGCAGTGCTGGCTTCGCAATCAACCGGTGTAGCCCTTGCTCGCTTTGAGCGTATCGTCAGCTTCTTTGGCGATCCCGCCTTCATAGCGATCGGCGAGACTTTCCTGCCCTATTCGCCGGAAGACAGTATCGCCTATGCCATCCTCGTGGGTATGGCCAACTCGATCGGCGTGACGATCGCCGGCATCGTACTCTCGACCGTCCTCGGCACGCTGATCGCATTCGGCATCTTGTCTTCCTCGACGCCACTCTCGCTGATCTGCCGCACCTATGTGCTGGTAATCCGCAGCGTGCCGCTTTTGGTGCAACTCCTGCTCCTCTATGCGCTCACGCAATACCTGCCGCAATTGCGGAATGCCGCATCGATCGGCGACGCCGTGCTCATCTCCAATCGCGGTATCATCATTCCCTCGGTAACGGTCGAGGGTTGGGCTTGGCTGCTAATCTGTGCAGGCATGGCCGCCGCAATGTTAGGCCGGCGCCTGCTGCACTTGGCTGTCCTGCGCGAGCGGATGCCTCGAGCAGCGGCGTGGGCTCCGATCGCGATATTAGTAGTAACTTTCGGCATCTCTATTGTCTTGGGCGTCTCGGTGGAAGTACCCGTGCGGGCTGGCTTCGGCTATCGTGGCGGATTCAGCCTGTCGCCAGAGATGGCCTCGCTCATCTTCGGCTTAACAATCTACTTTGCTGCCTACATCGCCGAGATCGTTCGGGGCGGTATCATCGCGGTGCCCCGCGGGCAGTGGGAGGGGGCAGCGTCCCTTGGCCTACCGAAGCTTCACACAACACTGTTCGTTATCACGCCTCAGGCAGTGCGGTTAATTCTGCCGCCGCTGATCAGCCAATTCCTCAACCAATTCAAGGCCTCTACCCTGGCTATCGCCATCGGCTTTCCCGACCTTAGCTCCATCGTCAACGCGCTCATCAGCCGTACTGGCCAGGCGCTGCTGCTAGTACTCGTGATGATGCTGATCTACTCGGCAATCAGCCTGCTCATCTCTTTCTCAGTTCAGAGATTAGAAGCGCGCCTTAGGCGCTACTGAGACAAAGCTCTTCTCCCGAAGGAAACCTACGGAGCAAATCCTTGACCAAACCGCCCCGTGCTAGGACCCGACTCAGCCCATTCAACCTCGCCTTATCAGCGCTGGCGCTTATCGTCATCGTGCTGGTGGGTACAAAGCTTGCAAACTGGGCCGTGATCAACGCAGTCTGGGGCAGTGGCGCTGATGCTTCGGAGCGCTGCCGCGACGCCCGCGGTGTCGGTGCCTGCTGGGCGCTGATCGGCCAGAAATATCGCTTCTTGCTCTTCTCGTCTTATCCCTATGCCGAGCAATGGCGACCGGCAGTCGCCTGCGCTATCCTTCTCGCGCTGGTGCTTGCGACGACCGTGCGGCGCTTCTGGACGCCGCGCTTGGCACTGGCCTGGGCGGTCGGGGGCGGCTTGTCAGTAGCGTTGTTGCGCGGAGGTTTCGCAGAGTTGCCGGCGGTAGCAGCGGATCAGTGGGGAGGTCTCGCTATCACCCTGATCCTGGCGCTTTCCGTTGCCGCGTTTTCTCTGCCTTGGGGCGTCGCGCTGGCGCTTGGCCGCCAGTCGAGCGGGTATCCCATCATCAGCCGCGCCTGCATTGCTTATGTTGAATTCATACGCAGCATCCCGCTGGTATCACTGTTTTTCATGGGAATTGTGCTCTTCCCGATCCTTATTCCCTCGGAGCTTGGCCTTGGACAGGTCGGACGTGCTCTCATTATCCTGACAATCTTCTACGGTGCCTATGTCGCCGAAGCCGTGCGCGGCAATCTTCAGAGTCTCGACGCGGGCCAGGCGGAAGCTGCAATCTCGCTCGGCCTCGGCTACTGGACGCGAACGCTACTTGTCATCCTTCCGCAGGTGCTTCGCGCCTCTGTACCGGCGCTGGTCGGCACCTTCATCGGGCTTGTCAAGGATACCTCCTTGGTATTTCTACTCGGAGTGTTCGACATCCTCAACACCGCCAAGTTAGCGACCGTCGACCCGCTCTGGCAGGCCTATTCCGTTGAGGCGTTGCTGTTTGCCGCCGCTCTCTACTTTTTCATCTGCGCCTCCATCTCGGCGATCGGCGGCAAGGCCGAGACGCAGCAGGCCCGCTAGATGCGTCTTAAACCCGCAACCTATAGGATGATGACAACTCAGCAGCGACGCATTCTCAGCCGCTGGCTAGAGTACCTTAATCCAGTCATGATCACCGTCTCCTGCCCTTCTAAGGCTCAGAATCCGGACAGCACAGAGTGCCGCGTATTCTTGCGGCTCGGCCTTGAAACAACGCTTGCTGCGGCCGCGCTGGCGCAACGGTCACCCGGAAGCGCAGCTGCTCTTCCGAGTATTCCTGTATCATTCATGACTACTATCGAGGTCGCGAACCTTGTAGCAAGGGCTGTAGCCCAAACCTACGAATTGAGCCGGCCAAAAGGCGCAGACGGACCGCTAGGTGCAAAATTCGCAGATGCCGGCGCACTCATTATTGGATACACCAAGTCGTTCGGGATGGCCCATTCTTCCAGCAGATTCAACCTGACCTGCGGCCTCACGTCCACACACGTGGTCGTGCCGCGGTCAGTCGCACTCCATTCCGTGAGCGTTATGGAAAGTTTGGCGACTGCCGGGCATGGGGCTCTCGTGCTGCCGCGGAGAGCGCTTCGGCACTAGTGTTTTGCATCAGGCGAAAAAGGATGTGGTGATGGCGATTGGGAATGCGTTTAGCGCCGAGAAGATCAGGGTGAATACAGGCAGGATGAACATCTCTGCGACGGACGTGGCCATCGAGATTGTGGCCATGCACAAATGGTACGGCGACTTCAACGTGTTGAAAGGTATAGATCTGAAGGTGATGCGGGGCGAGCGTATCGTCATCTGCGGACCTTCCGGTTCAGGCAAGTCAACAATGATCCGTTGCATTAATCGCTTAGAGGAACACCAGAAGGGGAAGATCATCGTCGACGGCAAAGAACTGACCGGCGATCTCAGGAAGATTGACGAGGTGCGACGTGAGGTCGGCATGGTATTCCAACACTTCAACTTGTTTCCGCATCTAACCATTCTCCAGAACTGCACACTCGCACCGATCTGGGTGCGCAAGATGCCGGCGAAGCAGGCTGAGGAGACGGCCATGCACTTCCTCGAGCGCGTTAAGATCCGTGATCAGGCACACAAATATCCGGGTCAGTTGTCCGGCGGTCAGCAGCAGCGCGTGGCGATTGCCCGCTCGCTCTGCATGAACCCGCGCATAATGCTTTTCGACGAGCCGACATCGGCGCTCGATCCGGAGATGATCAAGGAAGTGCTGGAAACCATGGTCGACTTGGCCGAGGAAGGCATGACCATGCTGTGCGTGACCCACGAAATGGGCTTTGCCCGCAGGGTCGCCAACCGCGTCATTTTCATGGACCAAGGCCAGATCGTCGAACAGAACTCGCCAGCGGAGTTCTTTGATCATCCCAAGCACGAACGTACAAAACTCTTCCTCAGTCAAATTCTCCGATGAGAATTGCAGGGCGAACCTTCTTCTCATAGTGAAGCTGCGCCGGCGCAGGAAACGCGAGAGCATCGCCGGAGCCGCCGCTCCGTGTTCCTCCAGCAGCTTTTTGGCGAGTTCAGGCATGATGACAGGCTCTGCCTCGACGGCCTGGTTCAAGAGAACCTCATACGCCGCCAGCTTGCCGCCTCCCGAGCGTGGTCTTGCCTAGCCGTCGTGAATGAGGCGGACTGTCGCTGGCGCTGCATCAGCTTGATGGCATGGTTGTCGCTCACCTTGAAGTGGCGGACCGCCGCCCGGCATGAACGGCCGGCCTCGACAAAGACCCCAACCTGCAGACGCAGATCCATGGAGAAGCTCTGGGTTGTGATCCACCTCCTGTTCTCAGAAGGGGATCTCACGTCAGTCCGAGCCGGAACCTCTTGAATCCGTTTTGGCGTTCGATGCTCTTGGCACCGCATCACAATTGTCTCTCCCCCGATGGTGTCTCTGTCTATTGCTCTCGCCCTCGCTGCTTTCGTGATCGGTCTCGATTGAATCTGCGATGGCCTCATTCCGGCATACTCCGACGAACGCGCGACCGGACGTCTGCGCCACTGTCGAGATACATGATTTCGGGCAATCCGGCTTGGCTAATGATCTTCACGAAAGCGGTGTAACATAGGGCGGTGTCGATACTTATGAGATGCGCGAGATCATCAGCTTCTTTCGCCACGCAAGCCTCTCCGTTTCAGGACTTCCGTGAAGATCTTAGGCGCTTTCGCTTCTGCTGAGCTTTACTTGGGCCGTTTCAGAGAGGGAATTCTCGGAGAGCATCATCCTCAATATCTACGTCATTGATTTCCCGATTGACGCCGGGTTCGGCCACACCCGCTGTAGATCAGGCTGTCATTTCCGCTGTTAGCCTCATTCTCTTCTGTTAACATTATGGCGAAATATTAGTGCGATCTGGCGACCGATCTCTTCCGGACTCATACCACCCTGCCGATACCAGCCACTAACATTGTTGAGTAGCGTTAGAAGCAGAAGGCGATAGACACCGCGGTCAAGTGACGGATCAAGAGGCAAATCTGCGATCAGTTCACGGAAGTTGACCTCGAAAGCGTCGCGCTTGACGATAAGGCGCTCGCGAATTTCCGGAGGGACCGAGCCGAAATCACTCATCAAAGGCATCGTCAGAGAGTGCGGATCAAGCTGGATTTCCATCATGGCGATACAGGCGGCCTCTAGCCTCTCCCAAGGAGCTACTTTCCCAGCGATGGCAGCACGGAGCCGAGTCTCGGCTACCTGTAAAGCCATGTCGTGAATCCTAACGAACAGCGCCTCCTTCGATTTGATGTAATGATAGAGTGAACCGCCTAGCAACCCGACCTTTTCACCAATGTCACGTACAGAGGTTGCTGCATATCCTCGCTGTGCAAACAAAGCCGCAGCGGCAGCCAGAATCTCAAGGTGCCGATCGCTCAAATCGCCACCAACGTGCGCGCCCGCAAGACGCTCCCGTACCGATTGCTCGACCCCTACGGCTTGGTTGTTGCTCATCGTGTCTCCTGGATACCTTTTAGGGGCTAGCGGACTTCCGTAATTCCTTCCGGAACTGAGCCTTACTCTACCCTTGTCTCGTCGGTAAAGTTTGTCATTGCCTATTGTAACGAACATTTGATATAGGTATTGTAACAATCATTAGGTACACAGTGCGGGCTGACACAAGGAGGCGTGTTTGAATGATAGTTCTCGCGAGTCGATGGAGTTCGACGTCGTCATCGTCGGCGCCGGCCCGGCCGGTCTCGCGACGGCGATCCGGCTCAAACAGCAGGCGGCGCAAGCCGGGGCGGACCTCTCCGTGGTGGTGGTCGAGAAGGGCTCCGAGATCGGCGCCCACATCCTCTCCGGCGCAGTGGTCGACCCGATCGGCCTCGACGGCCTCCTGCCGGAGTGGCGCTCCGATCCCGATCGCCCGCTCAAGACGGAAGTGACGGCCGACGAATTCATGTATCTGGGCCATGCCGGCGGCGTGAAGTTCCCCAACGTGTTCATGCCCAAGCTCATGAACAACCATGGCAATTTCGTCGGCTCGCTCGGCAACGTCGCTCGCTATCTCGGCCGCAAGGCAGAAGAACTCGGCGTCGAGATCTATCCCGGCTTTCCGGCCTCCGAAGTGCTGGTCGAGGACGGCAAGGTCGTGGGCGTCGCCACCGGGGACATGGGCGTCAGCCGCAACGGCGAGCCCAACGCCAACTTCACCCGCGGCATGGAGCTGCGCGCCAAATACACGATCCTCAGTGAGGGCGCCCGCGGCTCGCTGACCAAGCAGATGGTCGAGCGCTTCGGCCTCAATGCCGGCCGTGACCACCAGAAATACGGCATCGGCATCAAGGAGCTCTGGCAGGTCAAGCCGGAGAAGTTTCAAGCAGGCCTCGTGCGCCATTCCATGGGCTGGCCGTTGCCGAGCAATGCCGGCGGCGGCTCCTGGCTCTACCATTTCGACGACAATCTCGTCTCGGTCGGCTTCGTGGTGCACCTGAACTACAAGAACCCGACCCTGTCGCCTTTCGACGAGTTCCAACGCTTCAAGACGCACCCGATGGTGCGCGACGTGTTCGAGGGCGGCAAGCGCATCGGCTACGGGGCGCGGGCGATCATGGAGGGCGGCTGGCAGTCGGTGCCGCGCCTGAGCTTCCCGGGCGGCTGCCTGGTCGGCGATTCGGCCGGCTTCGTGAACGTGCCGCGCATCAAGGGCAGCCACAACGCGATTCTCTCCGGCATGCTCTGCGCCGACCATGTCTTCGCGGCGCTGCAGGCGGGCCGGGCCCATGACGAGGTCTCGGCCTACGAGGAGGCCTGGCGTTCCTCGCCGATCGGGTACGACCTCAAGCGGGTGCGCAACGTGAAGCCACTCTGGTCGCGCTACGGCACCGCGATCGGCGTGGCCTTGGGCGGACTCGACATGTGGCTGACCGAGATCTTCAACTGGTCGCCCTTCGGCACCATGAAGCACGGCAAGCCGGACCACGAGTGCCTGCTGCCGCTCTCTGAGGTGACGCCGATCAAGTACGACAGGCCGGACGGCGTGCTGACCTTCGACAGGCTGTCCTCGGTGTTTTTGTCCAACACCAACCACGAGGAGGACCAGCCGGTCCATCTCAAGGTCAAGGATCTAAGCCTGCAGAAGGTCTCCGAGTTTGAGGTCTATGGCGGCCCCTCGCAGCGCTACTGCCCGGCCGGCGTGTACGAGTGGGTCGAAGGCGAGGGCGGCCCCCGCTACCAAATCAACGCCCAGAACTGCGTTCACTGCAAGACCTGTGACATCAAGGATCCGAACCAGAACATCAACTGGGTCACGCCCGAGGGCGGCGGCGGGCCGAACTACGTCAATATGTGAAGACAGCACCCCGCTCGAGTGGCGGGAAGCGTGAGCTTAGGAGGATGGTATGCAGCAGATCGGAGTGGTCGGAGCCGGTCAAATGGGTACGGGTATCTCTCAGATATGCGCGATCTCTGGCTTTGACGTTGTATTGCTTGATCGAGAACCAGAAGTTCTCACTCGAGCAAGAGCATCAATCGAAAAAGCGTTCGACAAGATGATCGCGAAGAACGCACTTCGCGAGGACGAGCGAGCTGCTGTACTCGCTCGCGTCCGTCTAACGACTGATGTCAACAACATGTCATCCTGTGACCTCATCATTGAGGCGGCAACAGAAAACGAACGCGTCAAGCATTCAATTTTCAAGCAGCTCTGCCCGATCATGAAGACTGAGGCGATCCTGGCGACCAACACATCGTCGATTCCGATCACACGGCTTGCCGCCGCCACCGACCGGCCGGAACGGTTCATCGGCATTCACTTCATGAATCCGGTGCCGGTGATGCAGCTCGTCGAGCTGATCCGCGGGATTGTGACTGACGACCCAACGTACGAGGCTGCTAAGGAGTTCATCGCCAAGCTCGGCAAGACGTCGACGGCCGCCGAGGACTTCCCGGCCTTCATCGTCAATCGTATCCTGCTGCCGATGATCAACGAGGCGATCTACACCCTCTACGAGGGAGTAGGCTCAGTGGAAGCCATCGACACGGCCATGCGGCTTGGCGCGAACCATCCCATGGGTCCGCTCCAGCTGGCGGATTTCATCGGTCTCGATACCTGCCTCTCGATCATGCAGGTGCTGCACGAGGGCCTCGCCGATTCCAAATACCGCCCCTGCCCGCTCCTCGTGAAATACGTGGAGGCCGGCTGGCTCGGACGAAAAACGAAGCGCGGCTTCTACGATTATCGCGGTGAAAAGCCAGTGCCCACCCGCTAGTGATAGGCAGCGATCGCTCTGCGAACTCGAGCACCGAGTCAAAAGAGTGATCTTACGAGCACAGCTTCTCATCTCAGCGGCTGCCGGGCTTAGAGCGCATGAAAGTAGGGCATCTATGGGGATGATATCGGGTTCTCTGATGCCGCTGACTAAAGATCACCTCGTCACACTAGAACTGAAAGCTTTCATCAAACTCCTCGGAACGCCAGCAACTTTCAAATGCGTCCAGCATATGTTCGCGACAGGATAGCTGCTGGGCGTCTGACAACTGAGAAGAACCAAAACCAATGCCCGCCTACAACCCGCCCATCGGCGACATCGCCTTCCTTCTGACGGAAGTTTTTGACTTCGACGCAGTAATGCAATCTCTCCCAGGCCATGAAGAGGTTGACACCGAATTCGCCCTTTCGATTCTTGAAGAGGGCGGCCGGTTCTGTGCCCGTGTGCTCGAACCTTTGAACCGCTCCGCGGACGAACAGGGTTGCAAGCTCGAAAATGGCGTTGTTTCAACTCCTGAAGGCATCGCGGAGGCGTACAGATCCTTCGTAGCAGCAGGCTGGGGCGGGCTTTCTGGTGACGTTGAATTCGGCGGACAAGGCCTACCTCGCGTGCTGCAGATACTGTTCGACGAAATGCTATCATCAGCTAACATGTCCTTCGGTCTTTTCCCCGGACTGACCCGCGGTGCGGTTGAGGCGATCGCACATCACGCCAGTAAAGACCTCAAGGAAAAATATTTACCGAATATGACTTCCGGTGAGTGGACTGGCGCCATGGCACTGACCGAAGCCTCGGCAGGCACTGACCTCAGCCTGCTTTCAACCCGCGCAGAGCCGATCGGAGACGGATCTTACAGGTTACAGGGTACTAAAATTTTCATTTCGTCCGGCGATCACGACTTCGGCGGGAACGTCATCCATCTCGTCCTCGCCCGTCTCCCAGATGCGCCGAAGGGCATCAAGGGCATCAGCCTCTTCCTAGCTCCGAAGTTCCTTGTCAATGACGACGGCAGCCTGGGCGAACGCAACAGCATATCAGTAGGCTCGTTGGAACATAAAATGGGCATCCATGGCCAGCCGACTTGTGTAATGAACTATGACGGCGCGACCGGTTGGGTAGTCGGTGAGCCTGGCCGTGGCCTGAACGCCATGTTCACCATGATGAATGCAGAACGTCTGTTCGTCGGCATCCAGGCTCTCGGCATCGCCGAGGCTGCTAACCAGAAGGCTGCTAATTACGCCCGAGAGAGATTGCAAGGCCGCTCACTTGATGGCATCCAGACTCCGGTACCGATCATAGAACATCCCGACGTTCGCAAGATGCTGCTGTCCGGCCGTTCCTTCATCGAAGCCGCCCGCGCACTATCCATCTGGACGGCCATACAGATGGATAGTGCAGCACGGCACCCTGACCCGAAAATGCGCGAGAGGGCGGATGGTTTCGTTGCCTTACTGACACCGGTCGTGAAGGGCGCCTTCACCGATTTCGGGTTGGAGACAGCTGTTCTCTCCCAGCAGGTCTTTGGTGGGCACGGGTATATCCGGGAATGGGGTATGGAGCAGTTCGTCCGCGATGTCCGCATCACCCAGATCTACGAGGGCACAAACGGTGTTCAGGCAATGGATCTGGTTAGTCGCAAACTACCCATGGAAGATGGCGCACTTGTTCTGCGCTTCTTCGAGTTGATCAAACAGGAACTGCAAGCTACGTCGGTGGTGCCAGCTTCCGAACGGATCACAAAGGCGACGGAAGAGGCCCTAAGCCGTCTTGAGCGGAGCACTCGTGCCATTCTTGCCGGCAGCGCAGACCCAACTGTGGCTGGCTCCGCGGCAACCGACTATTTGCGCCTATTTGCATTAACCAGCTTCGGCTGGATGTGGGCCAAGATGGTTAGTAAAGCGGACAACATGGATGCCCCTATCAAATGCCGAAAGGTGGCTTTGGCAAATTTCTTTGCCGATCGGATGCTGCCGCAGACGCTTGCGCTCGAATCTGCCCTTAATCGAGGACCTAGATCTGTGATGGAATTGGATTCAGCCCTTTTCTGAGCAATGGCCGCGGGGATGTGGATTCAGGTGAACATGATGGTCCTGGCTTCCATCCGCATCACACTGTAACGCGGTATCACGAATTTATGTACTTTGATCTGGGTCTTTCAGATCGGAGAGGTGACCCGTGGATTGCACCGCCTCTTGGTGAAACTCACTGATCCGTGGAAACGTCCAACAAGAAGTTTGGTCGAGCACAGTTAAGTAAGCCGCGGATGCTCTAGGCTACGTGTAACAGCGCTCGCTCAACTTTGGGGGCTATTCTACCGCAAGGGTGTTCTGTAGAGGAGTGGTAGCTTGCACGCCAATCTTCCGATCGCGACCCCTATGAGACAGCTACAATAACCTGCAAGTGGACAAAGCCCAAGTGAATGTGGTTCAGCGGAGATAAAGCCCTCGCGCCAACGGCGCTCGCCATACCCTCGCTCAAGGCGGAGTGACCGCTCTGGCTCACCGTAGACAGGTGAACAGGCTGTCATCTCTCGCAGAACCGATCCACTAACTTTTCTTCAGGCTTTCTTACTGGAAGATAAAGGTCGCGACCTGCTTAAGGGTATTTCGCTCCTGGCGCAGGATCTTACTCTCCCGCTGGCGTTGCCTCGATTCAGCGGCCATATCTTCATCGCGCTCTCAAGATGGACCGACTATCTCGCGATCTCATCGGCGCACCACAAATTGGATCACGTGCGACGCTTTAATAACGGATTGTGCGGCAACCACACGTCAGCTGCGGGTGCACCTCAGCTCGAGTTTGGCCATTTATGCCGGGTAGCAGAGTGTCGCTGTCAATCGCTTCAGAACATCGATTTGGGATTTTGTCATGTTGGCGGGCCGGCGTGACGCATTGGAAACTACGGCGGCCCAGAGCGAGCGTCGGACGGCCGCCAGAGCATCGCTGAAGGTGATGGTGCGCTTGTCGTACCAGGCGGCACACCGCGGGCGCGCCAAGCGCCGAATGGCGGGATCATCGCTCCAGAGGCTGACCAGCGAGAACAGCCCCAGCAGGGCTGGTGTCGTGCGGGCGATCGCCTTGTCCGACCATTGGCGTTGCGTCTCCATCCCCAGGTGTCGGCGAGCCTCGGCAAAGGTCACCTCAGTGCTCCAGCGCCGCACGAACCAGCGCACGATCTTAAGAGGATCGGCCTCGAGGTCCGTGCACAGAAACGCCTGAGGCTTCAGCAAGCCGGTCACGTCCCGCACCAGAACATAGCGGATCGGCACATGCTTGCCGGGATGGTGCCAGATCGCCGTGCCGGAGATGAACTCGATCAGGCGTTCGCCACCGCCGTACCAGCCGTCGACCCAGACACGCCGCCAGGCCGTTTTGGGATTGGCTAGGCGTTCAGCCAGGCTCGGAAGACGGTGCCCGACAATGCGGGGGCGCCCTCGGGCTCCGGGCCGACGGCGCGGAGCCGGCGTGAACAGGCGCGCATCCAGACGCAGACGTGTGATCATGCACAGGCGATGCCGAACCGCGTTCAACAGGTCAATCGCCGCGTAACTCTGATCGGCCACCGCTACGATGCGCCGGTCCGGCAGCCAGCGGGCGACGTGGAGAAGAGCTTGCCGGGCCCAGTCCGTGAGCGCCTTGTGACGCTGGCGATGCTCGCGCGAGAAGCGCTCGGAGGGAGCCAACACGGTCAGGAAGGGCAAGGCCCATATGCGACCGGCCCACGGGATCGGGACGAGCAGCATGACGGACAGCCAGCGTAATCCCGAGGCTTTGACGAAATGGCCATGGGAGGAGCGGACCGGATCCCGGTCAATGCCACGAGCCTTGATCCGGCCACCCCAGCGGCGTTCGAGAGTGTCATCCAGCGCGATAATGACGGGCCCGGCCGGCACGAAGCTCGTCACCAGCAGGCCGAGCAGGCGACGCGCCACCTCGCGGCTGGACCACTGGTTGCGGTTGAGCACGCGGTGATAGTTCGTGAAGCTGCGGGTGCGGGCAAGGCCGACAACGGTGAGCATGGCCGTGACGGTGCGGCGCCCCGGGGTGAGAAGGGCGCCCAGAACGAGCACGAGGGCATGGCGGAAGGTTGGCCCGGTCAGGCCGGACCGGAACGGAGCCAGCCAGGTGGACAGGAGGTCAGGAACATGGGGCTGGACGGGCATGGCCACGATCTCCCACAATCAGGCTCAAGAGCCTGGGAGGTCGCCATGGCCGAAATGGGTCGGACCGAGATCCTGACGCGCTACCGTCATCTGCGCGCGATCAGCACCCACCATCACAACGAGGCCCTCCGCTTTGTGCCGGATTCGGCTCTGATGGAGCAGGCGCGTCGCTTAGGCCTCACGGTCGGCAAGATGCTGGTGGCCGAGAGCCTGGACGAGGTGACGTTGGCGTACGACCTGGCCCTCTACACCGCGCCGCCGGGCCGCTCGCGCGGGATGGACCGCTATGTCCGCCACGCTGCCGCGGCGCCCGGCTCGGATGAGGACGTGATGTTGCAGGCCCTGCTGCGGGCCCGCTTCTCGGTCTGGCGGGTTGAGCGCCGGCATGAGACGGCCGGCTTGGTGATGCTGGATCTCATGCGCCAGGACGAGGTTTGGCTGGTTGACGAGCATCTGCAGGAGACGGCTCATCCTGGCACCTCGCTCGCGATGCGACTGAGCACACCGGAAGCTTTTGCGATGACGTGCGGGATTGTCGTGCCCGTGGATGCGGAGATGATGGAGGAGGTGTTCGATACCATGCTGGAGCGCGTGCATGGTGATGCCGACGCGATTGCCAATGACCGCCGGTTCGCCACCGCGATCTACCGGATCGCCGTGATGGACGCGCTCATGAGCCTGGTGAGATTTGCCGATCCGGACTGACCCGCAGATGGCCTATAGGCCCGCCAGAAATGGCCAAACTCGAGCTCAGAACAAATTGCAATACTCTGTCCCGAAACTCGCTGCTAGACGGGGGTGGGTTAGAGACCCCTCCGGGTAATAGAAGGGTCTCCATTTTCTCGCACTAGAGACGACTAGCTGTTGCTTGGAAAATCAAGTGATAGCTTCGCGCTGGATACAACACCGATATCTGGTGCTGGCCAACGTTGCGAAACCGTCTTCATCTTGGTGTAGAACCGTGCTGCATCGGGTCCGAACATGTGAGCATCACCGAACTTTGACCGCCGCAAGCCACCGAAGTTATGATGCCCGACAGGAACAGGTACAGGTACATTGACACCCAGCATTCCTGCCTCGACCTCCGCACAGAAGATCTGCGCCGCGCCACCCGAGCGAGTAAAAATCACTGCTCCATTTCCATACTCATGGGCGTTGACGAGTTCGATCGCCTCGTTCAGGCCCCCAACGCGCATGATGCCGCGCACTGGTCCGAAGATCTCATCGCGCCAAAGCTGCATATCGCGTGTCACGTGATCGACGAGTGAAGGTCCGGTATAGAAGCCGTCTTCATGCCCTTTGAGCTTGAAGTTACGTCCATCAACAACCAGATCACCTCCCTCATCTACCGCCTGCTGAACGGCAGCTTCAACCGCGTCACGAGCAGCCTTTGTCACCACTGGTCCAAAATCAGCATCACCATCGTTATAGGGGCCGACCTTCAGTCGAGAAACTAGATCTGTGACGCGAATACGCATTTCATCGGCAGTATCATCGCCAACGCAGACCAGAAGAGATACCGCCATACAGCGTTGCGCCGCAGAACCGTAAGCCGCACTAACAAATGCTGACGCAGCGGCGTCGAAGTCGGCATCCGGCATCACAATCATGTGGTTCTTACCACCGGTGTAAGCGGCGACCCGTTTATTGTGCTTACAACCGTGCTGGTAGATGTATTCGCCGACGCGTGTCGATCCTACGAATGAAATCGCTGGAATACCCGGATGCTCCAGGATAGCGTTTACTGCTTCAACGTCGCCATTCACGACATTCCACACACCCGACGGCAGGCCAGCCTCGGCCCAAAGCTCGCTGAGTAGTGCAGACGCACCTGGCACGCGCTCTGACGGCTTCACTATAACTGCATTGCCTGTTGCCACTGCCATGGATGCCATCATTAGCGGCACCATGACCGGAAAGTTGAAGGGCGCGATGCAGCCAACAACTCCCACAGGCATGCGAATCGAGAATGTATCAATTCCGCCGCCTACGTTGCGAGAGTATTCGCCTTTGGTCACCTGCGGGGCATTGGTGGCAAACTCAACGGCTTCCAGCGCACGGCCGATCTCGCCTTTCGCGTCTGAAATCGTCTTTCCGTTTTCCAAGCCACAGATGTTGGCGAGGCGATCGGTATTCTGGACCAGCAGTTCCCGCATCCGGAAAATGACAGCTAGGCGTCGAGCTTGAGAGGCGTTGCCCCAATCGCGGCCCGCCTTTCGCGCAATGGAAACCGCTTCATCCACGAGCGCTCGGTCAGCATAGGCACATTGATAGATTTCATCCCCATTGGAAGGGTTGAAAACTGGGCCGCGACGGCCCGAGTCGTTGGTTATGAAGCTTCCGCCGATAAAATGCTTTGAGCCGTACATGTCTATCTCCTTGATACGAGTTACGGTGTGATGTCGGAGCCGGCCCTTGGATGGCGCGATGGACATCGTCACACTGAGTTCCTTGAGGGGCGCATCTGGCCTCGATTGCAGCGGCACCGGGTCTGGTGAGGGACGGTGCCCTAAAAATGCAGGGCGCTGGCTATCGCGTGCCCTATTCAACGCCATCATCAGACTTGTGCATGAGTTGCATTTAGAAGCCCTTGTCATACTCACAGATCGGCAGCTCCCGAGTTACAGTGCCGGAATGCAGCAGGCCCAGCAAAAACTCTGCATCTTCTAGCGCAGCCGCAGAGCTAGCACGGGTCCATGCTCGGCTCGATGCAGCCGAGGGTCCTGAAGGCATCCAGAGGGTGTAACTACTTTGCTAAATCCCAACATCTACGATGTTGCGAGCTATCGGCTGGCCGGCTGTACCAAGGCCGATCAAGCCAATCCTGGCCATTGTTCCTCCCGGAAATCCAGTCTGGGTGGCTCTGATTCCGCCCGAGCAGAGGGAATTTAGCTTCAGATCAGGCTTGGAGTAGAGTCCCAAGTTTCGTACATTCGCTGTGCAAAAATCGACAGCCGTCCCATCAGGGCGCACCAAGGGGGAGCCTATATGGACTGGGACGACCTAAAGTATTTCATCGAACTGGCACGGACCGGTACATTGACAGTCACAGCCCGCCGCCTGGGGGTGCAGCATTCCACAGTAGCACGCCGCATCGCGCGGCTGGAACGCGAACAGGGAAGGCCATTGTTCGTGCGCGATCCGGATGGCTACCACCTGAACCGCGCTGGGAAGAGCTTGTTGGTTCAGGCTGAAGAGATCTCGGCTGCCTTTGACCGGCTGCGCCCTAATCGGGGGCCGCAAACTGACCAGTTATCCGGAGTGGTTCGCATCGGATGTACCGAGGGATTTGGCACCTATCTTTTCGCTCCCTGTCTCGCCCGGCTGCGCGCAGCCTATCCGGAAATTGTCATCGATCTCTTAGTTAAGCAGCGCCCCGTGCACCTGTCGCGTAACGAAGCCGATATTGTCATCAACGTTGACCGCCCAGGGCGTGGGCCCTACCTGCTTTCGAAGCTGTTGGAGTACAAATTGGGACTTTTTGCTTCCAGCCAATATTTGGCCACGCATCCGGCGCCGAGTTGCACTGCTGAACTGCACGAACACCATTTCATCAGCTATATGGCCGAGATGGAGCCCGCTAAAGACTTAGCGACTATTGAGGCTGTACCTTATACCCGCCCAGCACAAATTCGGTCGACCTCATTGCTGGCACAAAAGGCAGCAGTGCTGGCGGGCTGCGGGATAGCAGTTCTCCCACACTATATGGCCGCAGGGGAGCCCGATCTGCACCCGCTCCTAGCGGATCAGATTGTCTTTCGGAAAGCCTACTACATGTCCATCGCCGAGGAGACCCGCTATGTACCCTGGATCGCGGCGGTTTGGAAGTTTCTGAAGGCAGATTTCTCAGTCTTGTCACGGCAAATGCAAACGGGCTCGGTAGAGGTGCGCTAGAGGAAGGAAATGCCAATGGTCACAGGCAGCATTTGGTAATGCTGTGGGATGCCAGTTGCGCCCCCTCGCCTGCTGCTCTTACAACGGAACTGTCGCAGCTTTGAAGCTCGCTCTGCCTGCGGCTTCAACCGCGGCAGGCGTTACCGTAAACGGAATTTCGAGCTCATTTTCTGCCGATCCATTCCTGGAAAGGGAGAGGCCCGCTGAACCGGTTTCGTCCATGGCTATGATCGCAAGTCGCAGCGCCGCATCATTGATGACCTGCGTCGACGGGGCGTTCAGGAAGAACAGGATCTGAGTGTTGTCCCAAAACGGCATTAGAGGTCCACATCCTTGCTGAGCGGATCAGCCCACGCAGCGAGTACGTGCTCGACTGGTTCCACATCACAATGCGTATTAGGGTTATGTGCCGGTTTGCTCAGGGTGTGGTGCACCAACACCCCTCACTCACAGACACGTCCATCGCGATCTGCCGCTCCTACCTAGCAGATGGAATCTAACGCTTGGTGCCCACGCCTGACGACAGCGATCATTTCATCCGGATCAGCCGTCCACGTGAAGGGCTTGGGGCGGGCATTGGTCTCGGCAACGTACCGGTTGATGGCCGCCTGAAGGTCAACCACTGAGTGGAAGATGCCTCGCTTGAGTCTCTGCCGGGTCAGTTTGGCAAAGAAGCCCTCAACCGCGTTGAGCCACGAGCATGAGGTTGGGGTGAAGTGGAAAGTGAAGCGCTCGTGGCGGTCGAGCCAAGCGCGAACCTCCGGGTGCTTGTGAGCCGCATAGTTGTCAAGGATCACATGCACGGCCTTTCCCGCTGACACTTAGGCCTCGATGGTGTTCAGAAAGCGGATGAACTCCTGATGCCAGTGGCGCTGCATGTTGCGACCAATCACGGTGCCGTCCAGCACGTTCAGGGCGGCAAACAGCGTGGTGATGCCATGGCGCTTGTCGTCGTGCGTCATGGTTCCAAGCCGGCCCTTCTTCAGCGGCAGCCCCGGCTGGGTGCGGTCGAGCGCCTGGATCTGAGACTTCTCGTCGACGGAGAGCACGATGGCATGAGCAGGCGGGTCGACGTAGAGCCCGACCACGTCCCGCAGTTTCTCGGCGAACCGGGGATCGTTGGAGAGCTTGAACTGGCGATAGCGATGCGGCTGGAGGCCATGCGCTCGCCAGATGCGCCGGACGGCACTGGCGCTGATGCCAGTCTCCTTGGCCATCATGGCGGCGGCCCAGTGGGTCGCCTCGACCGGCGGGTCGGCCAGTGTCAGGTTGACCACCCGCTCAGCAATGTCAGGGCCGAGCGGCTTGATCCGGGAGGGGCGCGTCTTGTCGCGCAGCAGGCCGTTGACGCCCTCATGCATGAAGCGCTCTTGCCAGCGCCAGACACAGGTCTTGGAGGTGCCGGTCCGACGCATGATTTCGGTGGTGCCGACGCCATCGGCGCTCAGCAGCACGATAACTGCCCGCCAGACGTGTTTCTGGGCCGAGTTCCGGTTGCGGGTGACAGCCTCAAGACAAAGTCGGTCGGACGGTGTAAGGGTAATCGAGATGCCAGGGCGCATGCCACAGCTTCGCATGCACACCGGCCAAGGGGAATCCACGGCCGGACTCTTCCGTTAGGCGCAGACCACTAGAGGCTACATCCCATTTCAGAACACCGTCTCCGCATCGAGTTCTACCAGCACCATCGCGATCAGCTCGGCGGCAAGACCAAGCTCTACTTCCCTCCTATGAAAAGCCTTCGGCGGGCATTGACCCGGTCGAGCATGAATGCATGCACTTCAGCAACGCGACGCAGGTTGCGTATCTCGGCGTGGGTGACGATCCAGTAGGAGCGAAGAAAGGAAATTTCAGGCAAAACGACCTGCAGCTCTGGATAATTTCGCGCTGCATAGTCGTGAAGGATCCCGGGGCCAACGCCCGCGCGCACAGCCTCCAGCTGGGCTACCACGCTGGCGCACTCGTAGTGACGAGGTCCATACTTTTCCAACCCCACGAAGTACTCCAGTGCTGGACTATAAATTAGATCCGCCACATAGGTGACCATGAGGCGTCCGGCCAGATCCTCTGGTAGCGCAGGAGCACCGTGCCGATCGATATAATCCTTCGAGGCATAGAGCCGGAGCCGGTAATCGGTGAGCTTGCGCGATACCACGCGCCCCTCGGTCGGCTGCTCCAATGTCACAGCTATGTCGACTTCGCGCTTGGAAAGCGAGAAGGTGCGCGGCAAAGCCACTAGTTGAAGCGTCAAACTCGGATGGCGCTCAGCCAAGGTGCCGAGTTCCGGGGCGAGGAAGTAGGTCCCGAAACCATCCGGTACGCCGATACGCACTGTGCCAGATAGGGAGAGGTCCGCACCGCCGAGCTCGCTTGCCACCGCTAGGGCTTGGCTCTCTATGTTCTCTGCATGGGCAAGTAACTGCTCGCCCTGCTCAGTCAAAGTGTAGCCTTGCGGGCTGCGCTCGAAGAACTTGGTTTTCAGTGCCGCTTCGAGCGCTAAAATGCGCCGGGAGACGGTGGTGTGGTCGGCTTCCAGCTGCCGCGCCGCCACGGTGAGGCGACCGGTCCGGGCTACCGCCAGGAAGAAGCGGAGATCATCCCAATTAAAGATGCCCATTAGCTCTCCAGATATTGGGGTTTCCGCACAATGGTGGTTCGGTTTCTCCCATACACGCGCGGCTTTCACAATGATAGGAGGATGGCACGAGAAACACCCCTACAGGAGGAGAGAGACGCCATGCGCGAGGTCGGACATTTCATCGGCGGCAAGCAGGTTCCCGGCAAATCGGGCCGTACCACCGAATTCTTCCAGCCCATGACCGGCGAGGTTCTCGGCCGGGTGGCGCTCGCCTCCAAGGACGAGCTGCGTCAGGCAGTCGAGAACGCCAAGGCCGCGCAGCCGGCCTGGGCGGCCACCAACCCGCAGCGCCGCGCCCGCGTGATGATGAAGTTCCTCGAACTCATCGCCAAGGAAACCGATACGCTCGCCGATATGCTCGCCCGCGAGCACGGCAAGACCATCCCTGACGCCAAGGGCGATATCCAGCGCGGCGTCGAGGTGGCCGAGTTCTGCACCGGCATTCCGCACCTCCTGAAGGGCGAGTTCACGGAAGGCGCCGGCCCCGGCATCGACATGTATTCGATCCGCCAGCCTCTCGGTGTGGTCGCCGGCATCACGCCGTTCAACTTCCCGGCCATGATCCCGCTGTGGAAGCTGTCGCCGGCCATCGCCTGTGGCAATGCCTTCATCCTGAAACCCTCCGAGCGCGATCCGGGCGTGCCGATGCGCCTCGCCGAGATCATGATGGAGGCGGGCCTTCCCGCCGGCATCCTCAACGTGGTCAACGGCGACAAGGAAGTGGTGGACGCGATCCTCGACGATCCGGACATCAAGGCGGTGGGCTTCGTCGGCTCCTCGCCGATCGCGCAATATGTCTATTCCCGCGCCACGGCGCATGGGAAGCGCGCGCAGTGCTTCGGCGGCGCCAAGAACCACATGATCATCATGCCCGATGCTGATCTCGATCAGGCGGCCGATGCGCTCATCGGCGCCGGCTACGGCTCGGCGGGCGAGCGCTGCATGGCGGTCTCGGTGGCGGTCCCTGTCGGCAAGGCGACGGCCGATGCGCTCATGGACAAGCTGATCCCGCGCGTCGAGAGCCTTAAAGTGGGCCCCTCCACCGATCCTTCCGCCGATTTCGGCCCCATGATCACCAGGGCGCATATGGAGAAGGTGCGTTCCTATGTCGATCTCGGCGTGCAGGAAGGCGCCAAGCTCGTGGTCGATGGCCGTGACTTCAAGATGCAGGGCTACGAGAACGGCTTCTACATGGGCGGCTGCCTCTTCGACGAGGTCACGTCCGACATGCGCATCTACAAGGAAGAAATTTTTGGGCCCGTCCTTTCGGTCGTGCGCGCCAAGAACTATGACGAAGCGTTGCGCCTGCCCTCCGAGCACGAATATGGCAACGGCGTCACGATCTACACCCGCGACGGCGACGCCGCCCGCGATTTCGCCTCCCGCGTGAATGTGGGCATGGTGGGCATTAACGTGCCGATCCCGGTGCCGCTCGCCTATTACACCTTCGGCGGCTGGAAGGCCTCGGGCTTCGGCGATCTCAACCAGCACGGCCCGGATGCGGTGCGCTTCTACACCAAGACGAAAACCGTCACCTCCCGCTGGCCGTCGGGCATTAAGGAAGGCGCGGAATTCTCCATTCCGACCATGAAGTAAGTCATCTGAGACATGGCCGGGGCTCGCTCCCGGCCATTTTCGTCGCCCCAGGTGCGCTGTTGAGCGCGCCGATACTTCCCTCTTGACCTCTCGCCGTTCTGGACCACCAGTCCGACCCCAGTCCCAATCTCCTGTTGATACTTTCCGATTTGGTCGAGCAATGATGGTGCGTCTGTTGGGGGACGACGCAACTGCTATATGGCGTGAGAGCACCGGCCCTAAGGACCAGCCGCTTGCCCAAGAGACAAGGCTCGTCGCGGAGGCCTTCTGCGCTACCCCTAATCGCTCTTCCCACGACGACCCTAACGAGTGGCAACCTCCTATCCGCGTATGGCTCAGCTATCCTGTTGGGCATGGGCAAGGTAGGAGCAGATATGCCGATCAATCCACAGACGTTACCTGCGCGAACGTCACCGCCACGCTCGCGCAGATCCTTGAGCGGTGATTGGTCAGCTGCGCTGTCGTCGGAGGCACAGGCAATGCACACTCTCGGCCCACTGTGAATTTGCGCCTGCTAATGGAACTTGAGCTTGGGTCGCACCACCCGGTTCACGTGCCCGACTAGAATGAGAGCCAGTCCCTTGAGCCATCCGTGGACCCCAATGAGGTGAATCCGATAGAGCGACAGGTAAACCATGCGGGCGATCCGACCCTCGACCGCCAAACGCCCGCCGACCAAATTGCCCATCAAACTGCCAACCGTCGAGTACCGGCTAAGGGACACTAACGATCCATGGTCGCGGTAGACGAATGTTTCCAGCGGCCTTTCACCAATCAGGGCGAGAATATTGCGATAGGCAGTCCTCGCCATCTGGTGAGCTGCCTGAGCCCGTGGCGGCACCGGCCGGTCGGCGTCATGCGGCGTGAAGGAGCAGCAATCACCAATGGCGAGGATGCGGTCGTCCCGCGTCGTCTGAAGGGTGAGACGCACGACAAGCTGGTTGTTGCGGGTTGTCTCCAGACCAGAGATGTCGTGCAGGACCTCTGGAGCCCGTACGCCGGCTGCCCAGACCTTCAGGTCAGCTGGGATAATCTCACCGGTGCGGGTCGCTATGCCCGTCGCGGTCGCTTCTACGATTGCGGTGTTGACGAGCACGCGTACGCCAAGCGCCTCCAGTTCTTTGTGAGCGGCTTCGGCCAAATCCTCGGGCAGAGCAGGAAGAATCCGAGGCCCTGCCTCGACGAGTGTCACGCGCAAGCGACTCTCGTCAAAGACTTCCAGTCCATAGTGCTTCAAAGCGGAGGCTGAATTGAAGAGTTCTGCAGCGAGCTCGACGCCGGTGGCGCCACCTCCAACGATGGTTACATCGACTGAGGCATTTGCACCGGGATCAACGCTCATCGTTCGTGAGACCCGCAGACAATGGTTCAGCAGTTTCTGCCGAAAGCGATCAGCCTGCTCTCGGCTGTCCAGGAAGAGACAGTGCTCTCGCACACCGGGGGTGCCAAAGTCATTGGACACGGCGCCGATGCACAGGATCAAATAGTCGTAGCGAATGCTGTGGCGCCCGATAATCTCGATGCCATCTTCATCGAGGATTGGCGCGACCACGACCTGACGTGCCTCCCGATCAATTGCCTCGAGGCTGCCGAGAAAGAAGCGGTATCGCCACCGATGCCCGTGACTGCGATAGCCGACCTCATCCAGGTTGGCATCGAGCGATCCGGCTGCGACCTCGTGCAGGAGCGGTTTCCAGATGTGGGTCTGGCCTCGTTCGATGAGGATCACGTCGAAAGCGTCCCGACCCAGCTTGGCACCAAGCCGCCGCACGAGCTCGAGTCCGCCAGCTCCGCCTCCGACAACAACAATCTGGGTCTTCATAGCTGTGCCTCACCTGCTTCATGATCCGTGGTGATGGAACTCTATTCGTTCAGATGAGCATCCATGCCATGCATGCCGCACCGGCCCGCGGTCGGTACTGTATCCAAGGCCGATCCTCGCGGTTCATCCGAGCATGGCACTACGAACTTGCTATCTGTTTGACTTCTTCAAGCTCAATCAACGTTCCGTCGAAGTCTTTTGGATGCAAGAACAGGACAGGAAGACCATGAGCTCCGATTTTAGGTTCTCCTGTTCCTAACACACGGGCTCCGCCCGCCACGAGTGCGTCACGGGCAGTGCGGATATCTTCCACTTCGTAGCAAACGTGATGCATGCCGCCGGAAGGATTGCGATCCAAGAAAGTAGCCACCGGTGAGCTCGATCCCAACGGGGTCATCAACTCAACCTTGCTATTTGGGAGCTGAACAAAACAGACAGTTACACCATGCTCATGCAGGTCGACTGGTAAGGAGACGTCCGCTCCAAGCAGCGTCATGTACCTCTCTCTGCTAATCGTCAGATCGGGCACGACGATAGCCACATGGTTCAGCTTTCCAATCACAAGATTGCTCCCGGCAAACACTCAACCTACTCAACTGGCCACATCTTCTGGCTTGAAGCCGAAGCGGGCATTCAGTTCTGCAATCAGGCTCACGGCCGCCTCGGCGATCACCGTGCCGGGCGGGAAGATCGCCGAGGCACCGGCTTCGTAAAGCGCGTCGAAATCCTGCGGCGGGATCACGCCGCCGACCACGATCATGATGTCCTCGCGGTTATACTTCGCGAGTTCGGCTTTCAGCTCCGGCACCAGCGTCAGGTGGCCTGCCGCCAGCGACGATACGCCGATGATGTGCACATCGTTCTCAATCGCCTGACGGGCCGCCTCCGCCGGTGTCGCGAAGAGCGGGCCGATATCCACGTCGAAGCCGAGATCGGCAAAGGCGGAGGCGATCACCTTCTGGCCGCGATCGTGCCCGTCCTGGCCCATCTTGGCGACGAGAATGCGCGGACGGCGACCGTCGTCATGCTCGAACTCTTCCACCAGATGGCGGACTTTCTCTATGGCTGGCGACGTCACGCCTATCTCCCGCTTGTACACGCCCGAGATCGACTTGATCTCGGCCCGGTGGCGGCCCCAGACTTGTTCCAGCGCGTCGGAAATCTCGCCGACTGTCGCCTTGGCGCGGGCTGCCTTCACGGCCAGATCGAGCAAGTTGCCTTCGCCGGACGCGGCCACCTGTGACAGGGCGTTGAGAGCGGCCTCCACATCGGTCTGATTGCGTTCGGCTTTGAGACGATTGAGCTTCTCGATCTGGCTTGTGCGCACGGCGACGTTGTCGACTTTCAGAATGTCGATGGAGGCTTCATCCGTCGTGCGGAAGGCGTTGACGCCGACGATCTTCTGATGGCCGGAATCGATGCGGGCCTGCGTGCGGGCGGCAGCCTCCTCGATCTTCAGCTTCGGAATGCCGGCTTCGATGGCCTTCGCCATGCCGCCCAGTTCCTCGACCTCCTGGATATGCGCCCAGGCCTTCTGCGCGAGCTCATAGGTGAGGCGCTCGACATAATAGGAGCCGCCCCAGGGATCGATGATGCGCGTCGTGCCGCTTTCCTGCTGCAGGAAAAGCTGCGTGTTGCGCGCGATGCGGGCCGAGAAGTCGGTCGGCAGTGCCAGCGCCTCGTCGAGCGCGTTGGTGTGCAGCGATTGCGTGTGGCCTTGCGTTGCCGCCATCGCCTCGATGCAGGTACGGGTGACGTTGTTGAACACGTCCTGCGCGGTGAGCGACCAGCCCGAGGTCTGTGAGTGCGTGCGTAAGGGAAGCGACTTCTCGCTCTGCGGATTGAAACCCTTCACGAGCTTGGCCCAGATGAGGCGCGCGGCACGCATCTTGGCCACTTCCATGAAGAAGTTCATGCCGACCGCCCAGAAGAACGACAGGCGCGGCGCGAACCGGTCGATGGTCAGCCCCGCCGCGATGCCGGCGCGGATGTATTCGACACCGTCCGCGAGGGTATAGGCCAGTTCGAGATCCTGCGTCGCGCCAGCCTCCTGCATGTGGTAGCCGGAGATCGAGATCGAGTTGAATTTCGGCATGTTCTGCGAGGTATAGCCGAAGATATCCGAGATGATGCGCATCGACCCTTTCGGCGGGTAGATATAGGTGTTGCGCACCATGAACTCTTTCAGGATGTCGTTCTGGATCGTGCCGGAGAGCTTTTGCGGCGGCACGCCCTGTTCTTCCGCCGCGACGATGTAGAGGGCGAGCACCGGCAGCACCGCGCCGTTCATGGTCATCGACACGCTCATCTGGTCGAGCGGGATGCCGGCAAACAGCGTGCGCATGTCGTAGATGGAATCGATGGCAACACCCGCCATGCCGACATCGCCCGCCACGCGTGGATGATCGGAATCGTAGCCGCGATGGGTGGCAAGGTCGAAGGCGACCGACAGCCCCTTCTGGCCGGCGGCGAGGTTGCGGCGGTAGAAGGCGTTGGAGTCCTCAGCCGTGGAGAAGCCCGCGTACTGGCGCACGGTCCAGGGCTGGTTGACATACATGGTCGGGTAGGGACCGCGCAGGAACGGCGCGAGGCCCGGATAGGTGTCGAGGAAATCGAGCCCGGAGCGATCCTCAGGGCCATAGGCTCCCTTGACCGCAATGCCTTCCGGCGTCAGCCACGGCTCGGAGGTGGCTTGAGAGGAGGATGCCAGGGGAGCGTCCGTGAAAGCGACGCTTGAAAAGTCCGGGATGCTGGTCATGAGGATTGTTCCTACTCGATATCTGAGGAGCGGACGTCCAGAGCCGAATAGATGCTGCCCATGATCGCTGGCAGGTCGCATCCGATGTAGATGAACTCCCGAATGCCAGCCGAGCGGAGTGCGTCCTCACTCATGATCGGACGCCCGGCCATATACACGAGTGATCCCCCTGCCCTCTCAATCCACCGAGCAACCTCTTCGACTGTGGTTTCATTTGGCGTGACCGCCGCCTCGGCAGGTCCAAAGTAGACCTCATCGGATGAACAGATGCAGGCGATCTGAGCACCCGATGCCGAGAACGCATCCGTGAGGGCATGAAGTGATGGAAACCCATTGTTCGTGACGGCTTCGATGCCACCCGCCTCGAAGAAGTTCTTGGCGAAGGTCGCCCGGGCCGTGAACGCCGCGATCGGCCCGAGATTGGCCAGGAACACCTTCTGGCGCTTGCCGGTCTTGGCCAGATAGGCATCCGACAGGTCCCGCAGGCGCTCGAAGGGTTCGGCCGTGCGGATAGACGGCAGGGGCGCGATGGCGACCGGCGACGGGCCGGCCGCGGTGCCGGCCAGCTGCTGCAGGGTCGCGCCCTGTCCGGCCATCCGCACAAGGACGCCGAAGGCCGTCTCAGTGGCCGTGGGGGACGGGGCCGGCGCGGCAGGAGCAGGGCTCGCATCGGCCGCTGGCATTGGCAGCAGCACGGCCACATCCGCCTCATTGATGTTCGGGAACTCGCTCGTGCCGGTGATCGGCTCCCGGCGGGTGGCGACGGCCTTCTCCCGCTGGGCGCGCACGGCGGCGATGCGGGACTGAAGCCGGTCGGCCTTGAGGCTCTCCAGGATTCCGCCCTCGCGCTCGATCTCCTGGAACAGCCCCCAGGCTTTGTCGCACAACGCATCGGTGAGCGCTTCGAACCCGCCGGCGCCGCCCGCCGGATCCGCCACGCGGGCCAAGTTCGACTCGTCGAGCAGGATCAGTTGCGTGTTGCGGGCGATCCGGCGGGCGAAGGCGTCCGGCAGGCCCAACGCCGCCGTGAAGGGCAGCACAGTGACCGCGTCCGCCCCGCTGATCCCAGCCGAGAATGCCGCCACGGTGGCGCGCAGCACGTTCACCCATGGGTCGCGCCTTGTGGTCATGCGCCAGGCGGTCTCCGCATGCAGGCGGATCGGTCTTGGTTCGAGGCCGCAGGCCTGCTCGACCCGCGCCCAGAGGCGCCGCAGCGCCCGCAGCTTCGCGACGGTGAGGAACTCGTCCGCATCGGCCACGAGGAGGAAGGACAGCGCCCGGCGTGCCGCATCGAGCGAATGGCCGTGTGCTTCGAGCGCTCGCAGGGTGGCGATGCCCGTGGCCAGCACGGCCGCGAGTTCCTGCGCCTCGCTGGCGCCGGCCTCGTGGTAGACGCGCCCGTCCGCCAGGAAGGCGCGGCCGGCAAAGCCCTGCGCATTCAGATGCGCGAGCGTATCGCCCATGCGCTGGGCCATGGCGTCCCAGGACGCGGACATCTTGCCTTGCGCGGCCATGGCCCCGACGGGGTCGAGACCGAGATCGAGCGAAAGGTCGGAGAGCCGGTGCCCGCGCCGCTCGGCGAGGGCGAGGATGAGCGCTGCCATCGGACGGCCGTGACCGCCCGCATCGACGCGCAGATGAATGAGGTCGAGCATCACGCCCGACAGCGCCCGGTCGAGATCGTCGAGGCTGTCGATCCGCAGGCCGAAGCCGTGGGCCGCAGGAGCCCGCTGGGCGACGAGCGTCAGCGCATCGGCGCCGCCTTTGAGATCGAGAAGAGCCAGCTCGGCGGCCTTGGCGGGATCGGGATGGTCGATCCGCTGCGACACAAGCCAGCGGCCGGCCTGCTCACGCGCGACGGGCGTCGATCCTTCCGCCTTCGGGTAGAGCGGCTGGATGGCGATGCCGTCATGGCTGCGGGAGACGAGCTTCCTCTCGAAGTCGACGCCCTTCAGCACGCCTTCGACCAGCCCGAGCCATTGCTCGCGGGTGGCTTCAGGGAAATCGGCGGCGAGGGTGACGTCGTCGACTGCCGCCATCAGCCAAACTCCATGATGGTAGCATCGACGGCGAGGCTGTCGCCTTCCTTGGCGTGGATCTTGGCGATGGTGCCGTCGCGCTCGGCGCGCAGCACGTTCTCCATCTTCATCGCCTCGACGATGCACAGCGCCTCGCCCGCCTTGATCTCCTGGCCGACGGAAACGCTGATCGCCTTCACCAGCCCTGGCATCGGGCAGAGCAGCTGCTTGCCCGTATCGGCCTCCAACCGTTCCGGCATCAGGGCCGCCAGTTCAGCCTCGCGCCTGGTATAGACCCGCACCTCGGCCGAGGCCCCGGCATGGGCCAGCACCACGCCGTTGAGGATCGTGCGCACCTGCACGGCGACCTCTTCACCGCCGACCGTGCCGGTCCAAACCGGCTGGCCGGGCACCCAGCCCGAGACGATGGGCCAGGCCTGACCGTCGATGACGACCGCAAAGCCGCCCTCGATGTCCTCGATCACGACCTCGTGTCTCTGGCTCCCCAGCAGCACCACGCGCTCGCGGTCGAACTTTACGCTGGAAACCTGGCGCATCTGGCCCGAGATGTGGCGCTTGCGCTCGTTGAGCAGATGGTCGATGGCGGCCCCCACGGCCGCCATGCGCAAGGCCACCTCGCCCTCCGGTGCCGGCGCCTTGAACCCTTGCGGGAACTCCTCGGCGATGAAACCGGTGGAGAGTTTTCCGCTTTGCCAGCGCGGATGCTGCATCAGGGCCGAGAGGAACGGGATGTTGTGGCGGATGCCATCGATGGCGAAGGCATCGAGCGCGGTGGCCTGCGCCTCGATCGCCTGTTCGCGCGTCGGAGCGTGCGTCACGAGCTTGGCGATCATCGGATCGTAATAGATCGAGATCTCACCGCCTTCGTACACGCCGGTGTCGTTGCGCACCGTGACGCCGTGATGCTCGCCTTCCTGCGGCGGGCGGTAGGTGACGAGGCGGCCCGTCGAGGGCAGGAAGTTGCGCACCGGGTCTTCGGCATAGATGCGGCTTTCCACCGACCAGCCGTTAAGCTTCACGTCGCTCTGGGACAGTCGCAGCTTCTCGCCGGCGGCGACCCGGATCATCTCCTCCACGAGGTCGATGCCAGTGATCATCTCGGTGACCGGATGTTCCACCTGCAGGCGGGTGTTCATCTCGAGGAAGTAGAACGACTTGTCCTGGCCGGCGACGAACTCCACCGTGCCGGCGGAATCGTAGCCGACAGCCTTGGCCAAGGCGACCGCCTGCTCGCCCATGAGGCGGCGGGTGGCTTCGTCGAGCAGCGGCGACGGCGCCTCCTCGATGACCTTCTGGTTGCGGCGCTGGATCGAGCATTCGCGCTCGCCCAGGTAGATCACATTGCCATGCTTGTCGCCGAGCACCTGGATCTCGATATGGCGCGGATCGGTGATGAACTTCTCGATGAAGACGCGGTCATCGCCGAAGGAGGACGCCGCCTCCGACTTGGCGCGGGCGAAACCCTCGGCGACCTCGCCGGCGGAATAGGCGATGCGCATGCCCTTGCCGCCGCCGCCGGCGGAGGCCTTGATCATGACCGGGTAGCCGATCTCGTCGGCGATCTGCACCGCCTGCTCCGGGCCCTCGATCACGCCGAGATAGCCGGGCACGGTCGAGACCTTGGCGGCGGCCGCCGCCTTCTTCGACTCGATCTTGTCGCCCATGGCCGCGATGGCGCCCGGGTTCGGGCCGATGAAGACGATGCCGGCTTCGGCGAGCGCCTTCGGGAAGGCCTCGCGCTCGGACAGGAAGCCGTAGCCCGGATGGACGGCCTGGGCGCCGGTGGCCTTACAGGCCTCGATGATCTTCTCGATCACGAGATAGGATTGGGCGGCGGCGGCCGGACCGATATGGACGGCCTCGTCGGCCATCTCCACGTGGAGGGCATCCCGGTCGGCATCGGAATAGACGGCCACGGTCTTGATGCCCATGCGCCGGGCGGTCTTGATGACCCGGCACGCGATCTCGCCCCGGTTCGCAATCAGGATCTTGGAAAACATTGCTTGGTCTTCGTCTTGGCCCTCCAATCTCGCTGAACTGGAGGGCGTTCCTCAGAAAGGGGTGGCGGCTAGAGGGCGCGGGCGGTCACCCTCGTCAGAGCCGTTGCCAGAGTGACTTTAAGAGCTTCCGCAGGAAGGAAGATCAGGAAGCCTGCAAAGAGAGCTTTCTCGAAGCCGATCAGGGTTGCGAGCCACGCTGTGCCAAGAACCATGATGATTGCATCGCCCAAGAGCAGCACTCCGAAAGCCGAGAGCATCGAGCGCATTGCGCTGCGCTCGCTCAAGGAGCCCACGACCCAGGTCGCGAGAACGAAGCCTGCAAGGTAGCCAGCCGTCGGGCCGCTGAAAGCCGTAAGACCTCCACCACTTTGGAACACCGGCAAGCCGACCGCTCCCTCGAGGAGGTACGCCACAACTGTAACAAGTCCGAGACAACTGCCGTAAGCCGTTGCCAGGGCGAGCACCATGAAGGATTGCATGGACATCTTCACGGGCCAGAACGGCACTTGAACATGAGCCGAGATTGCCAGCAGCACTGTTCCAAGGAGTGCGAGGGCTACAAAGCGCACGCGTGCATTAGCTGGAGTTCGCGTCCAAAGCCTATCCGCAAACGTCCGGGCGACAGTCTGAGCTGCAATCATGGTGCCTCTTTCCTTTCAGCGTCTTCGATTCCAGTGTGTCATTCGAACTGGGCTTCAGTCTGGGGTACGGGCAGCCAGATTAGCTACATAGTCGGAGTGTTTCAGAAGGTGTTCAGCCTCAGGATCAAGGCCGCTGACGGCCCACAGCAGCTGCGAAATCTCGTCAGTAAGATCCTCCGCCTGTCGGGACCTCATATCGGCATCGGCGACTTGGGAGTGGAGCTGAGCGATGTCATCGCTACGCGTCGCCTTCGAGACTGATTTGCGTGTGGTGGGCATCGACTGCTCCTCTCAAATCGGAATGTTGTCGTGCTTCTTCCAGGGCCGCTCGCTCTCCTTGTGGCGCAGCATTGCCAGCGCCCGGGCGATCCGCCGACGCGTCGAATGTGGCATGATCACCTCGTCGATGTAGCCGCGCTCGGCCGCCACGAAGGGCGACATGAAGCGGTCTTCGTATTCCTTGGTGCGCGCCGCGATCTTGTCGGCATCGCCGATGTCGGCCCGGAAGATGATCTCGACCGCGCCCTTGGCGCCCATCACGGCGATCTGCGCGGTCGGCCAGGCGTAGTTGATGTCGCCGCCGATATGCTTTGAAGCCATCACGTCATAGGCGCCGCCGAAGGCCTTTCGCGTGATCACGGTGACCAGTGGCACGGTCGCTTCGGAATAGGCAAACAGCAGCTTGGCGCCATGCTTGATCAGGCCGCCATATTCCTGCGCGGTCCCCGGCAGGAAGCCCGGCACGTCCTCGAAGGTGACGATCGGAATGCCGAAGGCATCGCAGAAGCGCACGAAGCGCGCGGCCTTGCGGGAGGCATCCGAGTCGAGCACGCCCGCCAGCACCATCGGCTGGTTGGCCACGAAGCCGACCGTGCGACCCTCGATGCGGCCGAAGCCGGTGATGATGTTCTTCGCGTAAGCTTCCTGGATCTCGAAGAAGTCGCCCTCGTCCACGACCTTCAGGATCAGCTCCTTCATGTCGTAGGGCTTGTTCGGGCTGTCCGGGATCAGGGTGTCGAGGCTGTCGTCGGTGCGGTTGGGATCGTCGAAGCTCGGGATTTCCGGCACGCCGTCCATGTTGTTGGCCGGCAGGAAATCGATCAGGCGGCGCACCTGCAGCAGCGCCTCGACATCGTTGTCATAGGCGCCATCGGCCACCGACGACTTGGTGGTGTGCACCTTGGCCCCGCCGAGTTCCTCCGAGGTCACGGTCTCGTTGGTGACGGTCTTCACCACGTCGGGACCGGTGACGAACATGTAGGAACGGTCGCGCACCATGAAGATGAAGTCGGTCATGGCCGGCGAATAGACGTCGCCGCCGGCGCACGGCCCCATGATCACCGAGATCTGCGGGATCACGCCGGAGGCGATGACGTTGCGCTTGAACACCTCGCCATAGCCGCCGAGCGCCGCCACGCCCTCCTGGATGCGGGCGCCGCCGGCATCGAACAGGCCGACGATGGGCGCGCGCATCTTGAGCGCCATGTCCTGGATCTTGATGATCTTCTGGGCATGCGCCTCCGAGAGCGAGCCGCCAAGGACGGTGAAGTCCTTGGCGAAGACGAAGACGGTGCGACCGTTGACGGTGCCCCAACCGGTGACGACGCCGTCGCCGGGGATCTTGACCTTCTCCATGCCGAAATCGGTGGAGCGGTGCTCGACGAACATGTCGAACTCCTCGAACGAGCCCTTGTCGAGCAGGAGCTCGATGCGCTCGCGGGCGGTGAGCTTGCCGCGGCCGTGCTGCGCCTCGATGCGCTTTTCGCCGCCGCCCAGGCGCGCCTGGGCACGCCGCTCCTCAAGCCGTTCGACAATTTTATGCATGAGCCCGGGCCCTCAACTTTGCCCACCACAGGTAAAGGTGGAAATAGTGAAGGTGTGGTGATCTCAAACTAACCTTGCAGGCTCAAGCGTTTTCGTGCCAATTTGTGAACTTGTGAATGTAGCAAATTAACATGAAGCGAAAAATTTTTGCCGGGTTGGCGATCCGCGAGTTGCGGGAGGCGAGAGGACTCACACAGCTTGACCTTGCGAGGCGGATCGGTGTGTCCCCGAGTTACATGAGTCAGATCGAGGCCAACCAACGGAGCCTCTCGGGAACCGTGATCATCGAGCTCGCGCGTGTTCTTCGTGTCGATGTGTCAGCGTTCTCGAGCGATGACGGAGTTCGGCTAGCCGCAACGTTGCGGGAGGTGCTCGGAGACCCTACGTTCGGCGGCCTCGACATGACCCAGCAGGAACTCAAGAACGCCGCCCTTCATGCCCCAAAGATGGCACGTGCGCTGGTTGACCTCCACCGGATCTACCGTCGCGTCGAGGAGCGATATCGCTCATTGGATGATGCGCTTCGAGCCAGTGACGGAACCGTTGGCAGCCACCAGTCAGCGTTCGAGGAGGTTCGGGACTATTTTCATTTTATCGGGAACTACGTCGATCCTCTCGACCGGGCTGCGGAAAGCTTGGCTGATCGGATCGGCGCCAGGTCCGAAGACTCGCTCAGTCGCCTTTCTCATCATCTTGAGACCATCCATGGCATTTCCGTGTCCCGTCACTCCACCGCGGATGGCGGTGGATTCGTCAGTACCTTGGACCGCGCTCGCCGGACGCTGTTGCTGAACGACAGTCTTCCCCAGGCAACGCTCGCATTCGCGGTCGCGCGCCATTTAGCGACCCTGACGCTGTCGGACGAGATTGATGCCGTCGTTCAAGCGGCCTCGTTTCGGGGCAGTGATGCGAGCGCCGTCTGTGCAGCCACTCTGGCGAACTACTTTGCGGGCTCTCTGCTCATGCCTTACCAGCAATTCGCCGAAGAGGCCCGCAGGATGCAACATGACATAGAGCGGCTGGCGACACAGTTCGGTGTCAGCATCGAGCAGGTCTGCCATCGGTTGTCCACGCTTCAGCGGCCTGGCAACGAGGGCATCCCGATCTACTTCCTGCGCGTCGATCGAGCAGGTAACATCACCAAGCGCCATAGTGCAACGCGGCTGCAATTCGCGAGGTATGGTGGTGCGTGCCCAATCTGGAACATCCATGAAGCCTTCGAGACGCCAGATCGCTTCCTAGTCCAAGTGGCCGAGATGCCGGATGGTGACCAGTATCTATCAGTCGCGCATGCGATCACAAAAGGAGGTGGGCGCTTCGATGCGGCCCGTCTCCGTTATGCGATTGGGTTCGGATGCGAATTGGCCTACGCAAACGAGTTTGTCTACTCAGACGTTATTGACACACGCAAGTCCTCCGCGGCGGTCAAAATCGGCGTCAGCTGTCGCCTCTGCGATCGATCTGATTGCCGTCAGCGCGCGACGCCTCCGTTTGATAGGAGGGTCACCGTTGACCCAGATCAACGGAACATTGTGCCTTACCAACTGGGATAAAGCTACGCGTTACACCAGGGGATAACGGATGCTGGCGAGGCCCGTTAAGCACCTTCAATGTTCCGTCATGTCAACGAGAGCGATGGCGAGTGAGCTGGACCATAAGCCCATGGCAGCTGATGAGCCCGGTCCACACCAATTGCGGTCAGCGCAATATACGTTGCGGTTTTGTATTTTGTGAGGAAGGGTCATTCACGCCTCCGCATGAATGGCCTTTCGGTTCTCCGTTCATGACATCGAAAGGCATGGCTTCGACGGCGCTCATACAACCACCAGCTGCTAGATGTAGCGAGACAAGCTTTGAGTGTGCCTAGACTTCTGCCGGATGGAAGACACACACCAAATGGAGGTTGAACACCCTCACCTGTTTCTGACGACGATGAGCACGGGCCTGTATGGCTGCTCTATTTGATAAGGGCAGATGTCACCCGAATTGTCCGCTCGCGATGGGCTGTGTAGAGTCCACTGGCGATGATTACTGTGGCGCCAATCAGGGTCCAGCGATCCGGCACATTGCCAAAGATCACATAACCCAACATCCCCGACCAAATGAGTTGGCTATACGAGAATGGCGCCAGCACCGAGGCGCGCGCCTGCTGGAAAGCCAGCACAACAAGCCATTGCGCGATGGTAGACGCCCCCCCGGTGATAAGCCCGAGCCAGATTTCACGCCACTCCGGCGTTACCCACGTGAACGGCACAAGAGCTGAGGTGATGAGCAAACCGATACCCGCTGCATAGACAAGGGAGACGAGAGTTCCGTCCGATCCGCTCATCTTACGCGTCACCACCAAGGCGACGGCCCAACTCGCAGCTGAGAGCAGGGGAAAGATCGCTGCTATGTCGAACGCTCCAACTCCAGGCCGCACAATAACGAGGACGCCGATGAGGCCGACCGCAACCGCACTCCACCGCCTCCACCCGACGGTTTCACCTAGGATTGGGATCGACAGGGCGGTCACAATCATAGGTGAGATGAAGGAGACAGCCGTAGCTTCCGCCATCGGCAGGAAAGCCAATCCCATGATGAAGAAGATTGATGAACCCAGCACAGCGAGAGCTCGGAGCGCCTGCAGGAAAGGTCGCTTGGAACGGAGTTCCTGCATCTGCCCCGTGAACGCTGCGGTTGCGAGCATCAAGAGCGTGAAAACGCAAAAGCGCAGCCACGCCACCTCAAGGGCCGGGAGGCCTGCGGTCAGGAGTTTAGAGGCTGCGTCTGAACAGGAGAAGAAAGCTAGCGCAGCCAGCATGAGGGCGATGCCTCGCAGCGGGCGGTCACGAGCGATGGAAAGATCAGTCATCGAAATTGTCGCCCGTCCCGCGCATCTTGCGTTTTCCCCGGTGGTGAGATCGGTGTTCTCGCAAAGGGAGTTATATACGCAGTCTAACTTCGCAGATCCAGGCATATAGGATGAAGGCAAAAGCAGCAATGGATCGGGGACGATCGCGAGCCGAGCTGCGGCATGATTCTCGGGCGAGTTGGAGCCGAGGTACTTACCGTGGGTCTATCCCAGAGTTGGCTTGGCCAAGACAGCGGCTTCAACATGGACGTCCACCTTGAGAACTAAAGCGCTTTTGATCTGGGCTTGAATCCATTCGGGTAGTCTGTGCGTTGATTGGGATATGGCCCGGGAGGCAAGTTATGCCCCAGCCCTATTCTCCCGATTTGCGCGAACGTGTTCTGATCGCCTGCGAGCGTGGCGACCTTCCTCAGGTCGAGATTGCCCACCGCTTCCAGGTCTGTCCCGCCACCGTGTCAAACTGGCGCCGCCAAGAGCGCGAGGAAGGCCGACGCTGCCCCAAGCCGCACAGCGGCGGTGTGCCCTCGCGCCTGGATGCAGCGGCTCTGGCGGTGCTGCGTCAGCTCGTCATCGAGGACAATGACGCGCTGCTGCGTGAGTACCGTGAGCGCCTGGCCGAGCGAACGGGCGTGACAGTGTGTCTGGCGGTGATCTGTGAGGCGCTCAAGCAGCTCAAGCTGCGTCCGAAAAAAAGACGCTTCGGGCGGCCGAGCAGGAGCGGCCCGAGATTGCCGCTGAGCGCGAGGCGTATCGCCAGCAGATGAGCGCGCTTCCTGTGGAACGCTTGGTGTTCCTCGATGAAAGCGGCGTGACGACCAAGATGGCCCGCACCCATGCGCGAGCGCCGTGTGGGCAACGCGCCTATGGATCCATTCCCCTTGGCTCCTGGCAACGGCTGACGGTGTTAGGCGCGCTTGCCTGTGAGGGCCTGGTGGCCACGATGAGCATCGAGGCATCCACCTCTACCCCGGTGCTGCTGGGCTATCTCGAGCAGGTGCTGGTGCCCAAACTCCGGCAGGTGAAGCCGGATGCGATCCTGGTGATGGACAACCTGCGCCCGCATCGCGCGACGGAAGTCGGTGAGATTCTCGCTCAGGCCGGGATCGGGGTGTTGTACCTGCCTCGCTACTCCCCTGAGTTCAACCCGATCGAGCAGGCCTGGGCCAAGATGAAAGAGCGGCTTAAGGCGAAAGCCGCACGCACTCTCGAAGCCCTGGAGGCGGAACTCAAACCAGCCCTCGACACCATCACCGCAAAAGATGCCAAAGGTTGGATCAGGCATGCCGGCTATGCCCTACACTGAGACCAAAAGCGCTTTAGCGCAGTTCTGTAGAGCAAGAACATCGACGGTCATACGGGATGGCTTCGGAAGCGCGTGCTTTGTAGCGCATTGAGGCCTCTTGCGGCATAGGAGCGTCGAGTTGTTCGAGGCGGTGGACTACCTTTACTCTGCATTCTTGGAGGACGGTTTTAGAACATATCCGGCCAACCTCTCAAGCTGAACCGGACTGCCATTATGGACCGTCGAATGACGCCGGACCAGGTTAGGACGAGCGCGTGATCATGGGACTCCTGCAGATTCCCTTTTGAGGGCTACAGTCGCCGAGCGAACGGCCCGCGCCGAGGCGTTGTCAGTGCACCACAAATCTAGGTCGATCACTAACCCCAGCGTGTAGATTAGGGCTCAACTCAAGTGGGCGGCATGAGTTTCGCGGTCGGTGCGAAATGGCACGCCGCCTGATGGTTAGGCAGCTTTTCGATCAAGGCAGGCTCCTCATCGGCGCATCTCTGTTGCGCCAGCGGACAGCGTGTGCGGAACCGACAACCACTAGGTGGATCAAGAGGTGTCGGCAGGTCTCCTGCGAGGATCACACGATTTCTTGCTGCACCTGGAATTGGCCGAGGTACCGCAGAAAGCAGCGCCTGCGTATAGGGGTGTAGTGGGCTATCGTAGAGATCTTTCTTGTGCGCGTGCTCAACGATTTTTCCCAGATACATAACCGCCACCCTGTCGGAGATCTGACGGACCACGCCGAGGTCGTGAGCGACAAAGAGATAGCTTACACCAAGATCCCGCTGGATGTCACGCAACAGGTTAATGATCTGCGCCTGAACCGAAACGTCCAATGCGGAAACTGGCTCATCGCAGATGACCAGCTGCGGAGAAAGCGCGAGAGCGCGTGCAATCACGATGCGTTGCTTTTGGCCACCAGAAAATTCGTGTGGGAACCGGTTCTTCACCTGCGGCCGAAGTCCAACCAGGCCGAGGAGCTCATCGATCCGCGCATTGATGCGATCTCGGCTCCAGCCTGATATTTCCATCGGCTCTGCTAGAACTGAGGCTATGCTCATGCGAGGGTCCAGCGAGCTCGCTGGATCTTGGAAGACCATCTGTACCTTTTTGCGTCGCTTTCGCAGCGCAGAAGGTCGCAAAGTAGCTATGTTCTCACCGTCCAGAATGATCGCACCCTCAGTAGGCGAGTTGAGTCTGATGATCGCGCGAGCAACGGTCGATTTTCCGCAGCCGGATTCACCGACGAGGCCGAGCGTCTCGCCAGGCCCGATTGCTAACGAAACGCCATCAACAGCCTTGACCGTGCCCGACTTTTGCCAAGGACTCTTTGCCTTGATCGGAAAATGAACCTTCAGGTCGCTGACCTTAAGCAGCATCTTGCCGGCATCGTCCGTCATGTGTGTGCCTCCGCAGCCTGCGCTGTCTGATAATTGACCTCTCTGATGCAGGCTGTCTGATGACCTCCCTCCACGCTAATCAATGGAGGATCGAATGTTCTGCATGGCGCACGGACATCCGGACACCGATCCGCAAAACGGCAGCCGGTCGGCATCGCATACGGCAAGGGCACCGTACCGGGAATGGTCGAAAGCCGCTCCACGTCAGTGTTGAGAGGGGGGACACTACGCAGAAGACCTTCGGTATAGGGATGACGCGGCCGTCGAAAGAGGTCGGCTGCAGATGAACGTTCGATGACACGCCCAGCGTACATGATGATCACATCATCAGCAATGTCAGCAACGACGCCGAGATCATGCGTAACGAGTATGATCGCCATACCGAACTCGCGCCCAAGCCGGCGAAGCAGCTCGATAATCTGAGCTTGGATCGTGACGTCGAGCGCAGTCGTTGGTTCATCTGCGATCAGGAGTTTTGGCTTGCATGCTAAAGCCATTGCGATCATGACACGCTGCCGCATACCACCCGACATCTGATGAGGGAAAGCGTCCATGCGCTGCGCAGGAGACGGGATGCCAACATGATCTAGCATCTCGATTGCTGCAGCGCGTGCAGCCTTCTTGCCAATCTGCTGGTGCGCCTGCATCGCTTCGATGATCTGGTCGCCGACGGTGAACACGGGATTGAGTGACGTCATCGGTTCCTGAAAGATCATCGCAATCTCGCCGCCACGTATTTGACGCATGCGGCGTGCATCTGCCTTGAGAATATCCTCGCCGTTAAAAAGGATTTCTCCTGCACTCGGCGCAATTGATGGATGGGTTATCCGCAACAGGGACAGCGCCGTCACGCTTTTGCCGCAGCCCGATTCTCCGACCACGCCCAAGACCTTTCCGTGGCCAACGTCAAAACTGACATCGCTGACCAGCGTGATCTCCTTAGGTCGCAACGTTAGTGTCAGACCGCGGACAGAAAGCAAGGGCACCTTCACTATCGATCCATTCACGTTCTATCCTCCGTGAAGGGATAGACCCGATCAAGCGGAACGTTCTTATAAGGCAAAGTCTGTAGATTTGCTGGTCCCCAGTCCGGAGTGTCAATAATGAAGATCGCAGCGCTTACGGGCTCGAAGAATGCGCGGAAATGCGTCTTCGAGCGTAGGACAACGAAATCAAACTCGTCCAGCGTGCGTCCAAACTGAGTGAGACAGTCATCGTCAAGAGCAGTAAGAGGCAGAGACGTCAAGGATACCATTGCTGATCCGGTGTCGATCACAGCAGTATCACCTAGTTCTACTATGCTCCCGGTGCCGACCGGCCCTGTCGCGCGATAGGTTACAGATTTGGCATGAGTCACCTTACCTTGAAGCGTGACTGGCCCACCCGCCCGCTCGTTGCTCTTACCGCCAACCTTCAGGTTGACTATCGCGCCGACACCGGCAGACACTGCCTCGGCAGCTGCGTGGGGATCCCACAAGTATGGAACGGCCGTCCGTGGCAGCTTCTGCCTCAGGACCTCACGGAGAATATAAGTCGAGTCATTCATCCGATCGGCATGTTCCAGTAGAACAATGGGACGTCTGCCTTCTAATACTAACTGTTTCGCAGCATTGATCCCGCTCTCTACCGAGTGGACCAGCTCCCGATGATTAAGGGCTTCCCGGTGCGCCCAGATTTGGGATGATAAATGATTAGCGACGTCGAGTGCCGCAGACCGATCGCCATCCGCCACCACGACTACAGAGAAGCCGCAATTCGGAACATCCGCGTAAGAAAAACCGGCGAATATTGAGACGTCGAGATATCGGTCACTCCGCTCGCCGACTGCGATTGACTCAAGAACGATCGACTTCAGGGGCTCCAGGTTGGTCGCACTGAAAATACTTGGAACCATAACACCAGGCTTCACGAGGATGCAGACAGGTGCAATCTCTCCTCGCAGGGTGCGAAACAGACACTCTGCTGCCCGCTCTCCGGTCGAGCCCATATCGGTATGAGGTGAGAAATGATAACCAAAGACGGCGTCGGCCGCCGCAATTGACTTCTCGTCGAGGTTTGCGTGATAGTCCAAAGCAACCATTATGGGGACGTCTGACCCGACAGCGGCCCGGACACGCTCCAGCGTCTCTCGATCGGCATCCAAGCGTGTCGGCGTCACCATCGCGCCGTGAAGATCCAGAACCACACCGTCAAGCGGGCCCGCTGATCTCAGGCCGTCAATAAGCCGGTTGACATAATGATTATACGCCTCATCGCTGGTTGGGCCGGCAGCCCCCCCCGAGGTGTAAAACAGTGGGATGATGTCAGCGTCTTCGCGCTCACAGACACGGATTATTCCCCCAAGAACTGTGTCGGTCTCTCTGAAACCTTCGAGTAGAGCCGGGCCCGACGTCTCCACAAGCCTGAAATCTTCGAGCGTTGTTTGCCCATCAATGAAGGTTACCGACTCCTGTTGGAATCCTGCGATGGCAACGCGACGCCTCGTATGACTGCTCGGAAGCATTATTTCTTTCCTTTTTCAGAAGCCGAGGACGCTAAGTCTCGAGGGTCGAGAAGGTCCCGAAGTGTATCGCCAACGATGTTAAAGGCTAAGACACTAACGGTCAGGCAAAGTCCGGGGATCAATGCTAGCCATGGCGCTTCGAGGATTGCGTTTACGCCGTCACGAATGAGATTGCCCCAGCTCGGCGTGGGTGGCTGAATGCCCAGGCCGAGAAAGCTCAGCGACGCTTCCGTGGTGATTGCTCCAGATATACTGAGCGTGGCCATTACGATTAGGGGACTGACGATGTTCGGCAGAATGTGCTTCATCACGATGCGAAAATCGCTAGCGCCAAAGGTTCGGCTCGCGGCAACATAATCGAGTTCCCGGACCAGAAGCGTCGAAGACCGAGCCAATCGCACGTAAATAGGAACGCTCGAGATGCCGATCGCACAGATCAAAACGGGAAGGCTAGTACCAATCAGCGTCACCACAAAAAGGGCCATCAGTATAGCGGGAAAAGACAGCATTGTGTCGACGATGGCAGTCACGGCCGTGTCAAGCCAACCTCCTTTGAACCCTGCCAACATCCCGAGTGGCACGCCGATCGCCATCGAGACGCCGACGGACAGCAAACCGACGATCAAGGCAGGGCGTGCGCCATACACGGCACGGCTGAAGACGTCGCGACCGAACTCGTCAGTACCAAACCAGTGCTCCAGGCTGGGTGGCAGGAGCGCGTTGACGACACTTTGTTCGGTCGGGTCATGACCGGCGATGAACGGCGCAAGCGCCGCCACGGCGATGATAAACAGAATAAAGCCAAGGCCGACGCATGCTCCCGGATCATAGAGCAGCATCCTAATCCCTGAGAGGCTGGGCCGTTCACCTGTGACTTCAGGCGTCTCGGCATTCACTGCCGTCGCTATCAAACTCGTGCGGGGATCAGGCATTTTTCACCCTCGGGTCCAGGAGTCCGTAGCTCAGGTCTACCAGAAGGTTGACCAGCGTGATCATAACAGCGAAGACGATCAATCCTGCTTGGATGAGATTGTAGTCGCGCTGTGCGATCGCACCGACCAGCAGCTTGCCTAATCCAGGCCGATTGAACACGGTTTCCGTCAAGATAGCACCCCCGAGAATGGTCCCCGTATAGAGAGCGGTGGCTGTCACGACTGGAATCAGGGCATTCCGCAGCGCGTGCCTAAAGTAAACTTCAGAGGGTTTCAGTCCCTTTGCGACCGCGGTCCGCACAAAGTCTTGGCTCAGCGTCTCAAGCATTGTCGAACGTGTCAGACGTGTGATGTAGGCCGCCTGCACGATACCAAGACTGAGTGACGGGAGGACAAGCTTTTGCAAATGCTCATTCAGCGAGGTTCCACGCGGGGTATGAATGATCGGAAACCAGCCCAGCCAGACCGAAAAGATCAATAACAGCACGATAGCCAGGTAAAACGCTGGAAAAGAGAATCCGAGCAGCGCCAGTATCCGACCGCTGAAATCGATCCAGCTGTTGCGGTGAACGGCGGTTAGCACGCCGGTCGGAATTCCTATGACGACGCCGACGAGCAGCGAGCCCAGAGCCAGCGACACAGTGTACGGGAAGAGATCGCCAATTTGTCTTCCGATCGGGGCACCGGTCACGAGAGACCTACCCAAGTCGCCGCGTCCAAGCGCGGTGACAAACTCTTGATATTGAACGAGCAGCGGCCTGTCGAGGCCGGCCTGCTGACGAAAGGCCGCTATCGACTCCGCCGAAGCCTGATCGCCTAAAACAACCTCAGCTGGATCAGCAGGAACAAGGCGCATCGCGAAGAACACGATCGTCGCGACCGCCCACACGACGAGGAGTGCGGTAAGCACCCTTCGAGTAATGAACATTGCCATAGTCTTAGCCCGTTCGATTTCACTTCGCGAGGAGGCGCGTCTTTTCGGTGATCAAATAGAAATTGCTGCGCTGCACGTGACCAAGCTCGATCAAGGTTGAACGTGCCATGGCAGCGTTCTGAGTATAGAGCGGGATTGAAACGGCAGCGTCTGCGATCTTTTTCTGCGCCTGTTCCCACAATCTGATCTGTTCGGCAGCGTCTGCGGAGGACTCCGCCTTCGTTAGCTCGTCATCTGCCCCAGGAATGACATCTCCGAAGTGACTGAAGTTAGTAACTGCGGTGGGTTTGCCTATAGCGGAACTGCCTTTGTAGAACTGATTGAGGTAGATTCGGCCCGTAAGCGGATAACGAAATGCGCCATAGATCACCACTGGGTTAGCGTCTTCGCGGATCAGCCGATGGTAGGTCGGATGATCGACAACCTTGAGGTCGATACTAATGCCCACTTTCTTCCACTGCTCCTGAAGCACTTGCATGATGGGCAGATAGATTTCGTTGTTACTCATGTTGACGGACATTGAGAAGCCGTTGGCAAGTCCGGCCTCTTTCAAGAGCATTTTCGCCTTGGCAATATCGTATCGGTACTGTGTAACATCATCGGTGTGCCCAACATAGCCTTTCGGGAGAGCCGATCGCTCTGGCTTGGCGATGTCGGCACCGATGTACTTGATCAGGCCTGCTGCGTCGGTCGCATGTGCAAGTGCTTGGCGCACCTGGATATTGTCGAATGGCGCCTTTTTAACATTTATGAATAAGTAGTAGGTGTTCGCCGGCGCCGTCAGGTTCACCTCCGCGAAGCGACGAACACGGTCTACAACATTTTGTCGCGCTTGCAGTGAAATTGCGTGTACCTCTCCTGTCTTCAGCGCTAGTTCGCGAGTGCTTGCCTCCGACATGAAGAGGTAGGAAATCTGCTCGATAATCGGTTTTCCGTTCCAGTAGCTTTCGTTCCCTATAAGGCTGACACGTTCTCGAACTTTGTACTCTGAGAACTTGAATGGCCCCGTGCCGACTGGCGATAGCTTGATTTTTCCCGCCTCACCCGCCTTCTTGCTGACGATATTGCCTGCATGGTAGTTGACCATCAGTTGGGGAAAGTTGGGGTCAGGTTCTTTCAGGGCGATCTTCACCACTCCAGGCAAGGCTTCCACGTTATCGATATTTGCTACTGCCGTGCGGAACGGCGATCCAAATTTAGGGTCAAGCACGCGCTCCAGCGAGTACTTGACGTCGTCCGATGTAAAATCACTGCCATCGTGCCACTTGACGTTCTTCCGGAGCGTGAAAGTCCAAATCTTTTTGTCTGGGCTCGCCTCCCACCTTTCAGCCAAACCCGGCTGGAGGTCTGTCACATCCATTGTGCCGTCCTTGAAAGCGACGAGCCCTTCGTAGATCTGCTGGAAAATTTCCGCCTCGCCCGCGACCGAAATATGCGGATCAAACGTGGCAATATCGTTTATGTCGAGGCCAATGCGCAACGTCTGCTCCGCAGCGAGCTCCTGTGTCCTTCCAAGGGTTGGGATAGTTGTGGCAAGGCCTGCTGCCAACACTCCACAGCCGAACGTTCTACGGTTCATCCACTTATTCATTATAGTACCCTCTTTCGTTATTCGGGCTATTGCCCATTGTTTGACCTTGGATGTTATCTTTGTGGGACAACGGTGCCTGCTACAGCGGCATCCAGAGCATCGCCCAGCCGATCAACGATTGTATCGACTTGGCCCGAGTTGATGATGAAGGGAGGAGCAAGTAGAATGTGATCGCCCTGCACACCGTCGATCGTGCCGCCCATTGGGTAAACCATCAACCCGCGTGCCATCGCTTCACGCTTCACCACAGTATTCAGCTTGAGCCTTGGGTCGAACGGAGACTTATCGGAACGGTCCGCTACGATCTCGATACCGCGAAACAGGCCACGACCGCGAATGTCGCCAACATGATGGTGATTGGCGAAGCGCTCGCGCAACCGCCGGTCAAGAAGTTCACCCATCTGTGTGACGTTGTCGAGAAGGCGTTGCTCACGAATTACATCCTGTACGGCCAGGCCAGCTGCTGCCGCCATCGGGTGCCCCATATAAGTGTGGCCGTGCTGGAAGAAGCCGGATCCCGAGGCGAAAGCGTCGTAAATATGGCTTCCCAACAGCACGGCTCCAATTGGTTGGTAACCGCCACCGAGGCCTTTTGCGATTGCCATGATATCCGGCACAACGCCTTCCTGCTCAAAAGCATGGAGCGTGCCGGTGCGCCCCATGCCGCACATGACCTCATCGAGGATTAACAGGACTCCATACCGATCACAGATCTCGCGGACTTTCTTGAAATATTTATCTACTGGCGGCACGGCGCCGGCTGTCGCACCGACGACAGTTTCGGCGACGAAAGCGATTACCTCGTCGGGTCCGAGTTCAAGGATCTTGGCTTCGAGCTCGCCGGCGACGCGCTGGCCATATTGATACTCGCTCTCGCTAGATAAGCGGCCGCGATATGCATAGCACGGTGCGATGTGATGAGTCTCAATCAGCAGTGGCCTGAACTGGGCTCGACGCCATTCATTGCCTCCGGCAGCAAGCGCCCCTAGAGTATTGCCATGGTAACTCTGCCGGCGCGCGATGACGTGTCGCCGCCGGGTTTCTCCCTTTTCAACGAAGTACTGCCGCGCCATCTTCAGCGCCGCTTCCATCGCTTCCGATCCGCCGCTTACGAGATAAACGCGATCAATTCCTTCTGGAGAGTCGGCGACGAGACGATCCGCCAACCGTTCGGCGATCTCCGTCGTGAAGAAACCCGTATGAGCGTAGGCGAGTTTGTCGAGCTGAGCGTGCAGCGCTGCGAGCACCTCCGGATGGCCATGGCCGAGACATGAGACGGCGGCGCCGCCGGAGGCGTCAATATATGCCTTGCCGTCGGCATCGAACAACTCGACTCCGCACCCGGCTACAGCCATCGGCAAATGTGCATGAATAGAGCGGTGCAGAATGTTGCTCATGATCATCTCTTGCAGGCGCTGCATACAGTATCTGCCCCGGATTACTGAGAAGCAGCGCAACGTCTACATCGTTATAACAGGGCTTAACAGGTCTTTACGAAGACGATAAGCACAGTTTAGCACATATGCAACACCTGTTTCAAAATTTAATTGGTAGACCGTTTGGTTCAAAAATAGGCAAGCACGCATCAATTGAAGGCAGTCGCCGACCGGATAGCCCACTTGAAATGAGTGAAATGGTGATCCAAAGCCTTAATCGTATCGAAAATGATCCGGATACCGTGGCTGATCTTCTGAAAACGTTGAGCCCGATCGAAGTCGGCTCGGACCAAACACTGTATCGCCGTGAGCCATACTGCGGGCCAGTTGACTGCGACTCGCCAGCGATGCTTGTGGTAAGATGCTGCTCTCGTGCTTCCAGTTTTTGTAAGTCGTCGCGGGCAAAACTGCCGCACCACTTGACCTGATCGGCTCTCCGCAGGACATCTCAATTAGGGTTAGCTGGGTGAACTCGTTGCGGACGTCGCGATAGCGGCCCTAATCTGCCAAAGTGGCTTTAGAGTGAGGAGTTGGCTAATGTTACATCCTTGAAACTGATCTAGCTTACCGGGACAAAGAGTTATAAATTATTCCTATCCAATCGCCTCTCTAGCTCAAGTATAGGATAAATATCGCAATGGAATTGCCCATAGCAACTGTCATCAAGGACAGCTATGAGCGCATGCCGCGGCAAATGAAAGCCGGCGCACGTTGGTTACTCGATCATCCAACGGAGGTCGCGTTATTATCGATGAGGGAGCAGGCGCGCCGTGCGGGCGTGCCTGCAGCGACGCTCACGCGGCTGGCGAAGCGGCTCGGCTTCGATGGATTTGACAGTTTGAAGGAGATATTCGCCGGCGCCATTAGAGAACGGCCAGAAAGTTTCGCTGGGCGTGCAGAGGAACTTTTAGCACGACGGGAAGCCGAGGGCGACGTCGCTCTTATTGGTGATACGATTGAATTTTTACACGGCCATCTAAGGGAGCTCGCACAGCCCTCAACGATTGCTGCGCTCGCAGCCGCCGCCGATGTCATGACGGACGCGCGACACATTTTTTGTCTTGGTCTCCGCTCAAGTTTTCCTGCAGCTTATCTCATGCATTATGTCGGTTCATTACTCGGCTCAAGTACAGTACTGGTCGATGGAGTGGGGGGAACAGCGAATGATGCGCTCCAAACTGTCGGTCCTCGAGATGTGCTGCTAGCGGTCACAGTTAGTCCTTACACGCGCCACACGTTGCAGGCCGCTGAGTTTGCAGTATCGCGCGGTGCGAAGTTGGTGGCCCTGACTGATAGTGAATTGTCTCCAGTCGCCAGGCTTGCCGAGGTCCTGATTCGCGTTCACACTGAAACGCCCTCGTTTTTCCACACCATGACTCCCGCGTTCGCGGCGGTAGAGTGCCTTGTTGAATTGATCGCAGCCAAGCGCGGCCGTTCCGCGCTTGAAGCATTGGCGAGGAACGAAGCACATCTCGCGGCGTTCGATACCTATGTCTTGAAGACACCGCGCAATAGCGAACTATTATCGATTGTGACAGAACCACCAATTCAGAAGGCGCCACGCCGATCAAGACGGCGAGGCACTTGAGAGCTGCAGCGACCTAGCGGCACAACAACGCAGCGATCAAAAAACATCGCAAGGAGCTGGCCGGAGATGCGTCCATGAGCACTCCGGCCGCGCCGCGTCATGGTGCATTGATAGCGTTCATCGCTAAGCGCTAGTCAAACAGGCTGTCCAAGCATGGCGCAACTCAGCCGCATTGGCGCGTTGGAGACCGAGTCCTGTAAGGCTCTTCGATACGGCAGCGACCAAGTCAGCATTGGAGGTGGCCCATTCTCCGCTGGGGAGATGACGATTGTTCTCGAAACCGACGCGCACGTGCCCACCAAATAGAGCTGCCGCAGTGACACAGGCGGCTTCCCTCGCGCCGAAGGCGCAAACGCTCCAATGGGCAAAACTGGGCTTTGATCGATTGAGAAACGGCAATAAGTCGGCTGGTGTCGATCTCTGCCCTTCCGTGTAACGTCCAAGCACGTAAAGAACCGGAACCTGATCCCAGGGGACAAGTCCACGGCGGCAATAATCTTCCAGACGCAATGTCTCATCCGTATCGTAAAGGATTATCTGAGGCGCAATTGCCTCCGCTCTGAGCCACCACAAGAATGACGCGAACTCAGTCTCGTGAGCTTCTGTTGGCACCAATTCCCGCAGCGCCAGCGAGACTGCCTCCGGCCGAGTTTCCTTTACAACTGCTATCTGTTCCTGTGGTGTGTAGATACCAAGAGACTCGCTCGTAATCTGAACAATCATCTCATCGCTAACTTCCCGGCCGATGGCTTCGATGACTTCCCGGTATCCGCTAGCGTCGAGCAGGTGGCGGCCGTGCCGATCTCGGATATGGACGTGAATAAGGCATGCCCCCGCATCAAGGCACTCGCGGGCAGCCCGGGCAATTTCCGCCGACCCAAGCGGCAAACCAGGATGGTCGGCCTTTGTCAGCCGTCCGCCATTTGGCGCAACGCAAATTGCGGTCGGCTGTTGGATGTCGATCATCTTTCACCTTCTGCTGAGCCACTCGTCTCGACTTGGATTGTAAGACCTTTAAGCCATGCATTGCTCTTACTTCACGCCTTGGATCCCACCGCCAACCCCACTTGTTTCATTCAGACCAAAACTACATTAATAAAACACATGTTGCAAACTCAAGCGAGTTCATTATTCTGCGCAAGGGCGCAGTCATCCCGCCTGACTGTCTCGCAACAAGAAAAGGCTGCTTCAATGGGTCCTCTACGGGATCTGGAACGGTATCGCCAAAGCTTGCTTGAACCAATGCCGCCAGCTAAGCGCAATGGTGCAGCAAATTGCATGTCGACTCCCGTCAAGCCATCGAGTCTCTCAAAGTCTAGGATCCTGTGCCAACACTTCCGCAAGATCTGAGGCGCGAAGCTCGCCGGTCGCAAGGAGCCGCCGGAGATCAGCGAGGGGTAGTTTTCGGACGCCTTGGCGTTCGGTGTGTCTCCGCGCGCGTCTCAATGAATTATGTGACAACCCCCGTCCTCAGTGGGGAAGGACAGGCTGTCGCGTCAGAGACGATGTAAGTTCGGTTGCCGAGCGCACTATGGTCGATGTACCGACTGCAAGAAGCCTGTCACTATGGCCTGTGATCCAGTGATCTCCAGCCCTGAATCCGATGACCTTCATTCGTGCGGCAACATCTGCCTTGACGCCGGCGATGCTGTCCTCCACGACCAAACAATGCGCGGGCTTAACGACCATCTGGGCTGCGGCGTCTAGGAAGAGATCCGGAGCGGGCCTGCCGGCGGCGACCGTGACGGTGCTATTTATGTGGTGTTCGAAGTACCGCCACAGACCCGTCAATCCGAGGGCGGGCCTGAACTTGTTGGGGTATTTGCTCAGACTAGCGTAACGCCGAAGCAGAAGCTCACGCAACAGGTCGCAGATCGTAAATCACCTCTCTCGCCTAAAGCCTGCCCATCCTTCTTCCTCACTCTCTTCCAGGGAAGGAGGCAGGAAAACTCCTCTACTGAATGCTCCGAACACGACACCGTCACACCCCCATTAAGTGTCTATGACGGCCGCATGCAATGTGAGCATGCCTGCCTCAATTTTAGCACGACTGCTAATTTTTGCGCCGCACAACTATGTAGGTTGCACGGCACACGCAAGAGCAAGAGCCGCCGGCGCTCATGCCGGCTAACTGACAGGAGTTCCTGATGTTTGTGCCCTACATCCTCGCGAAGATCCGCGCGTACGTGAACTATCGGAAAACGTTCAACGAGCTGTCCACGCTCTCGGATCGTGAGCTCAACGACCTCGGCATCAAGCGCTTCCAGATCGACAGCATCGCTCGCCAGGTCAAAGCCGGCTGAATTCTTGCCGCATGAGAGCGCCCGTACGCCTGCTCATATGGCCCTAAGGTCGAGTCGCTTATGGGCGCTCGTCGGCTGCTCCACCGGCAGCGGTTTAGACCTTACTGCGATGGGCTTGCCGCTTCTACTCCGACCACCAATGTAACTGCGGCCATCAAGCTCGTGACGACGATGAGCGACATGGACAGTGAAACCACAGTCAGGACCGCACTGGCGAAGATAACGCCGAGCGCGTTCGCGGTGCGCAGCAGGGCGAATACTTCAGGCCGCTTCTGCGGAGGGGCCAGCGTGTCAAGGATTAGCGAGTAGTACGTCCCCAAGGGGGCCAGGACGAACCCCACCAGGACGGCTCCGAGAATGGTCGTCTCGATCGATAGCTGGAGAGCGGTCAGGACGGAACCCAGCGACATGACGGTCAATTGGGCCAGCACGATCGTCCGCGTCGCCATGCGGTTGCGAATGCTCACCCACAGTCCTCCGACCACCGAGGCCAGGCACAGGGGCACCGTGAACAGGATTGCCAGGGCTGGTTGATACCCAAAGCTCAGTGCCAGCGCGACGGCGCCGATCTCAATTGCCGCAACGGTGGATCCACCCGCGGCGGCACACATAAGCCACAGCAGAATGGAGGGGCTGAGAACCGAGCCATCGGCAGGTGGCACGCCGTCAATGTGGGTTGAGCGGGTGCGTGGGACCAACAATGCCGGAATGGCGCTGAAGACTGTGAGCGCCAGGATGGCGAAGACCGGTGAGATGGTGCCCAGACCTGACGCTACCACGGGAGCCAATACGAAGATCAGCTCGTTGAGCGTGGCCGCAATGCCAAGCGCTCGCGGCAATCGCGAAACGGGTGCCAAATGGTTGAGCACGGAGCGAAGATATCCGAACGCCGCACCGTTGACGATTCCAGCGAAAGCCGCAAACAAGATGAGCCAAACGAAGGATGCTTCGTAAGCAACGCACAGCGCGATCGACGCCAAGGCCAAGGTGCGAAAGGCGACCAGCAGCTTCAGGAACAGCGCCGAAGGCAGGTTTCTGCCCAGCCGGGCTATTGGGATAACCCCAATCACTTGGGCAAGTGTCATGGCCAGGATCATGGCAGCGCCGCCACTGGTTTCGCCCGTGAGACTCAAGGCAACGAGCGAGAACGCGACCGGCCCGGCCGCCTGCGGTACGTTCAAGGTCGCAGACGAGATAAACCAGCGAATGAGCAGCCATAGGTCAGGGCGGCTCTCAGCGATCGGTGCATCTGAGCCGTTGGCGCGGGCGTGAGTTAGACTGGTCATCGGGATCAGATCTTCCTGCGAGCAAATCAAAAGCTCTCCCTATCGATACGATAAGACAGAAGCGATAGCCTTTTAAAAACTTCCCGACTGGTCGGGCCGAAGGCGAGCATGTCCGCTCGTTTCAACTCGCGTTGTCGTGGCGGGTTACCAACCGGGCGCACCGGCTCGCCGTCCACTAGCCAATTCGCCGCCTATGCGCATGAGAAATACGTGAACGCCGTCCTGCTTGTGAGCCGGCAGGCCCCTCAACCTTGTGCGCAAGCTCGTGGACGGGAACGGCGATCAGAGCCGGGTGCCGATCCGGCTTCCGACGGCCGGATAACAGCCCGCAGGTTCGAGGCAGCTCTATCCTGCGATTGCTCCGGTGATGCGCGGATCCTCGAACAGATTGCTGGTGTCACCCGTGTGGAGAAAGACGACCTTGCTCCCGGCCGGAACCTTCCCTTCGCGGATGTGGGTGAGCAGTCCTGCAAAGCCCTTGGCGGTATAGACCGGGCCGAGGAAGATAGCTTCGCTCATGGCGAGTTCCCTTATTGCCGCAGTTCCCTCCGTGGATGGCACCGCGTAGTCTTCCCCGATGAAGCGTTGGTCGATGTCAATCTCGGCCATGATGTCGCCCTCGGTCGGAGGGATCTGCCTGAGGCTACCGTAGATGGCCTTGACGCGATCGACAATGATGCCGTGATGGATGTAGTTGTCGGGGCGATACGAACTGATGGCGATCGACCTGACACGCGAGGCCCCTCCCGTCAGCAGATTGCCGGCAACGAACGCGGGCAGGACGCCACCGGTGCCGGTCGTGTGATACAGGTAGTCCGGCGTGAACCCAAGCGCATGGCTCTGCTCGCTGATCTCCTTGTAGGTCAGGAGATGGGCGGCAAGGCCGGAGGGGTGGATCGCGCCGGCCGCGGCGACCAGCACCTTGTTTCCTTCGGCCTCGAGCTGGGCCTTGCGAACTTCGACAGCCGGATAGAGCGTCTGGTCCCAAACCTTCTCCTGCGACTCGTCCGGCTTGCGGGGAAAGCAATGAACCTCGATCCCCATCACCTTGTTGAGCAGCAGGTTGCCGCGCCAGGCCGCTGGATAGCCCTCTCCCAGGTTGTCGTAGAGAAAGACAATCGGGGTGATCCCCGCCTGGATCGCCGCCGAGGCGAGCTGCGTCGCCGAATTGGAGAGGTAGGCCCCGACCGTCAGGATGTGGGTGACGCCTTGCTCGAGGGCTTCGCCGATGATGAACTCGGCGGGCCGCACCTTGCTGCCACTGATCGTTCCCGGGCCGGCCATGTCCTCGCGCTTGAAGTAGATGTCCACTCCGTACTTGCGGGAGATGTTCTCCGCCTTGTGCAAAGGGGTCGGATAGAAGCCGATGCGCCGCCTGGGGAAGCGTTCGATTGCGCATTCGATCTCGTCGAGGGTCATGTGGCGGGTCCTGATATCGGTGCGGGAATTAGGCTTGGGATCCATGGTCAAGTCGGTGCCAGCCCCGGCCAGTAATGACCGTCAGGCGTCGGCCGCTTGCCGAAGATCGCCTGGCCGACGCGTACGACATCGGCGCCTTCCTCGATCGCCACCTCGAAATCGCCCGACATGCCCATCGAAAGCTCGGCGAGTGCGGGATTGCGTTTGGAAGCTTCGTCGCGCAAACGGCGCAGCAGGCGAAAGCAGGGCCGGACCTTGTCCATGTCGGGACTGAACAGTGCCAGCGTCATCAGCCCCCGCGGCCGCAGGCGAGGAAACCGTTCGAGCGCGTCGACAAACGATGGCAGGGCGTCCGGAGGAAGGCCAAACTTACTTTCCTCCCCGGACGTGTTGACCTGGACATACACGTCGAGAAAGCGGTCCTCCCGCGCTAGACGTTCGTTGAGCAGATCGGCAAGGCGCAGGCTGTCGAGCGCATGGAATTCGTGGGCAAAGCGGGTCAGGAGTTTCACCTTGTTGGTCTGGAGGTGCCCGACAATGCTCCATCCGATCGGCAGATCCGCGAGCGTCGCGTGCTTGCCCTGTGCTTCCTGAACCCTGTTCTCCCCGAAGGAGTGAATGCCGGCTTGATAAGCGAAGCGCAGGACATGGGCGGGGACGGTCTTGGTAATCGGCAACAACCGCACCGACGCGCGCGGGCGACCCGCGCGTTCGCAGGCAAGGGCGATGCGCTCCTCGACGTTGGCAAGGTTGGCCTTGAACAAACCCAATGGATCACGACCGAACCGTTCGACATCTTCAGTGGTCAGCTCGGAGGGCAGCATGGGACTCATGATATGTCTGGCCGTGTGTCCCGAGGCATCACCTGTCGGCATCGTCCGTCCACTGTCGGCTCCTTTGGTCATTCCCCTCGCGACGTCCTCTTGCGTTGGACCCTGAATGGCTTCGGACACGCTCTCTGGAAACGTCCAGTTTCAAGGAATTGGACTGGGCCAGTACGTCAAGCACACTCGCCAGGCGCTCGACCCCCTGTTCAATCTCCCGTTCGCCGAGGCTGGCGTAGCCCATCACCAGACCGACGATGCCCGGATGGCTGGCGGGAACTGCCGGATCATAGAGGGGGCTGACCGGGTACAGGCCGAGGCCGGCGGCGGCTCTGGCGAGAAGCTCGTCCTCCCGCTCTTTGGGCACACGGTTCAGCCATGCGACAACGTGCAGGCCCGCGTCGGCACCGACAACGGCTACGTCGTCCCCGAACGTCTTCGACAGGGATGCCAGCAGCACGGCCCGGCGTTCGCGGTTCCTGCGCCGGGCGCTGCGGACATGGCGCTCATAGGCACCGCTCACGATGAGATCAGCCAGCGCATCCTGTTCGAGGGCAGGCGAGTGCCGGTCCGACAGCCGCTTCGCGCTGACGAACGCGTCCCGCAGCCCGGGCGGCACGACGAGGTAGCCGAGGCGGAGGGTCGGCGAGAGGGTCTTCGAGACGGTGCCGAGATAGAGGACGGTCTCGGCCCCGTCCAACGCCTGCAACGCCGGGATCGGCGCGATGTCGTAGCGGTACTCGCTGTCGTAATCGTCCTCGATCACGTAGGCGCCGCTCCGGCGTGCCCAGGACAAGAGCTCCCGCCGGCGAGCCGCCGACATCACGCCGCCGAGCGGAAACTGATGCGACGGCGTCACATAGGCCAGCCGCGCATCCCCGAGCCCGTCCGTCCGCATGCCCTCGCCGTCGACGTCGACCGGGATCGGCACCGCACCGACAGCGCTGAAGGTCTGGCGGGCCAGCCCATAGCAGGGGTTCTCCACGAGAACACGGTCACCGGGATCGAGCAGCAACCGGGCGCAGAGATCGAGCCCCTGCTGCGATCCGTTCACGATCACAATCTGGTCGGGATCGCAGCGCAGGCCCCGGGCCCGCCAAAGATAGCCTTGCAGCGCGGCCCGCAGCTCGAGCGACCCGGCCGGATCGCCATAGCCCAGACGCGCCGGGCGGCGCAGGATGGCGGCGCTGATCGCCTTCCTCCATGCCAGCGTCGGGAAGTCGGCGGCGGCCACGTCGCCGTACCGGAAATCGGCAATGAGCCGTCCCGGGAGCGGTGGGGACGGGATCGGAAGATCGAGAACTCTCTGGCCATAGGACGAGAGCCGGACCGTCACCGGCGCGGGCACTTCCCGCAGCTTTGGCACATCGAGGCCCAGCCCCTGCACCACGGTTGCCCGAGCACCCTGACGGGTCTCGAGATATCCTTCGGCGATGAGTTGCCCGTACGCGGCGGTGACCGTGGTGCGCGACACACCCCATTCGGCGGCGAGCGCCCGCGTCGAGGGCAAGCGGGCTCCCGGTCCATGAACGCCCCGCCGGATCTGGTCCTTGATCGCCTCGCAGATCTGGCGCGTGACGGTCATGTCTTCGGATAACTGGCCCACCAAATTGCTCTCGAACTGGCTATTCCCTGCGGGCCAGATTGCAGGCACTCCTCTGTGCAGGCAAGGAGACCCGCCGTGTACATTCCACCCGCCTTCCGCGACGACGATCCCGCCAGCCTGCATGCCACCATGCGGGCATCGCGGCTGTCCAACCTGGTCAGCGCGACCCAGCACGGCCTGATCGCCACGCCCCTACCCTTCGTCCTCGACGAGACGGAGGGAGAGCATGGCGTCCTCTACGGGCACGTCGCCAAGGCCAATCCGCAATGGAAGACCCCTCCCATCGGCGAGGCCATGGCGATCTTCATGGGACCGGACGCTTACATCACGCCCTCTTGGTATGCAACGAAGCAGGAAACCGGCAAGGTCGTGCCGACCTGGAACTACGTCGCGGTTCATGCCTATGGTCCGGTCGAGTTCTTCGAGGATCCCGAGCGGCTGCTCGACGTGGTGACCCGGCTGACGCGGCTGCACGAGGAGCCGCGGGCTTTTCCCTGGGCGGTCAGCGACGCGCCGGCCGACTTCATCGGCTCGCAGTTGCGCGGCATCGTCGGGGTGCGCCTGCCGATCACGCGCCTCGAGGGCAAGCGCAAGATGAGCCAGAACCGCTCGGAGGCCGATCGCCATGGCGTTGCCGCCGGCCTGGCCGAGAGCGAACGGCCCTTGGACCGTGACGTCGTGAAACTCATTCCGGTGGGGATGCCATGACTACGGATCTGCACCAGATCGGTCTCGTCTACACCGCGTACGTGATCGCGGCAGCCAGTCCCGGCCCCAGCAACATGGCGATCATGAGCATGGCCATGCGCCAGGGCCGTACGGCCGCCCTGGTTCTCGCGGCGGGTGTCGTCACGGGCTCTCTGTTCTGGGGTGTGCTGGCGGCAACCGGCATCTCCGCGCTCCTGGCACGCTATGCGCATGTGCTGGTGATCCTCAAGGTCCTGGGCGGTGTCTATCTGCTCTACCTTGCCGTCAGGGCGGCCCGGTCAGCCCTGACACCCGATGGCACCGGCTCCCCGTCCGCCGATCACGAGAAGGAATTGAGGTCCGCCCTGCTCTACCGCCGCGGGCTTCTGCTCCACCTGACGAACCCGAAGTCGGTGCTGGCCTGGATCGCCCTCATGACCCTTGGTCTCGGCCCGGGAGCGACCGGGCCCACGGTGGCGCTCATCCTGAGCGGCTGCGCCACCCTCAGCGTCACCATCTTCTGCGGCTACGCGGTGATGTTCTCGACCAGGCCGATGGTCAAGCTCTACGGCAGGGCGCGACGCTGGATCGAGGGAACCCTGGCGGCCTTCTTCGGCATCGCCGGCCTGCGCCTGCTGCTGTCCCGCTCCTGAACCAACTCGCCTGAGGTCTCATATGACACCATTTCAAGGATTGTCCGCCTTCCCGATCACGCCGACCGACGCCCGCGGTAGGGTCGACACGGACGCCCTGGGTCGCCTGCTGGAGCGGCTCCATGCGGCTGGGGTCGACTCGATCGGCCTGCTCGGCAGCACCGGCGGCTACATGTATCTCACCCGGGAGGAGCGGCGGCGGGCCATCGTGGCTGCCGTCGGCAGTGTCGGAGGCAGAACCCCTCTCATCGTCGGCGTGGGGGCGCTGCGGACGGACGAGGCGGAGACCCTGGCGCGGGATGCGGCATCCGAGGGCGCCGATGCGCTGCTGCTGGCGCCCGTCTCCTACACGCCCCTGACTGAGGAAGAGGCTTACCAGCATTATTGCGCCGTGGCGCGGGCAACGGACCTGCCGCTGTGCCTCTACAACAATCCAGGGACGACCCACTTCACGTTCAGCGATGCCCTTCTGAGGCGGCTCGCTGCTGTTCCGAACATCAAGGCGGTAAAGATGCCGCTGCCGAAGGACATGGAGTTCAAGGCGGAGTTGGACCGTCTGCGGCCAGACAGCTCTGGCGACTTCGCCATCGGCTACAGCGGTGACTGGGGCGCGGCCGACGCGCTGCTTGCCGGCGCGGACGCCTGGTACAGCGTCGTCGGCGGCCTGCTCCCGGACCCTGCCCTCAGGCTGGTTCGGGCTGCACAGGCCGGAGATGTGGCCGAGGTGCGCCGCATCAACAGCCACTTCCAGCCGTTGTGGGACTTGTTCAAGGAGTTCGGCAGCATCCGTGTGGTGTATGCCGCCGCCAACATCCTCTCATTGTGCGAAGCCCTTCCGCCGCGGCCCATCCTGCCCCTCACCGATGCCGATTGTCGGCGCGTGGCATCAGCGCTGGATGCCTTGTCAGGACTGATGCAGCGATGAACAGTTGAGCGTGCTCCTTGAGCGGTATGGGCTGGCTGTGCGGCCTTGAAAGTCTAGTGAGGCTGAGCTGACTTTGAACGGTGATGGCGCATGTATGCTCGTCGAGGACGGCAATGGCTGCTCGGGCCCTCCCGGAACCGTCTCTCTCGCCGCTCGGGTTCTCGCTCCCAATCTCATGCTCCCACCTGGATCTCATAAAGGGCTTGAGCTGCGCGTTTCGCGTGATCGTGAGCAGCGATTTCACCGCATCGTGAGCACGGATTTCAGGGGATCTTGAGCGACGGCTTCAATGTCCTAGTGCAAAGGTTTGCAGGCGGCGCGTCCACCTTTGCGGCTGCCTCGTCGGGGTCAGCACAAGATCTGTTCCCAATGATACGTTTCGGCATTATAAACCAAACACAGCAATCCTGGAGACAGGATCGCTTTCTCGGATCTTGGTCCGACGCATTTCGTGCTCAACCGCCTGAAGAGACGCACCGGCGGTGCGATGGAGCGGCAATAGCCGAAGGTGAGGCAAATCTGCCTTACGCCAGACCATCGCCGCAAGCAGATGCCAGCAATGGTCCTTATCTTGGAACGCCCTAGCCATGTCCGACATGGTAGTGATGCTCGCCACCGCCGACCACGAGGTCAGAGCCTCGCGCAAAGCCATAGTTCCCAAGGAAAAGCGGTCTTTGGTTTATAATGCCGATACGTTTAGCTAGAACGGAGCAGAAACCTTCTCAAGGTGGGCTTGCGGACTGATCCTGACTGCGAAGCCAGATGATACTCGCGTTGATCTGGTACCTATTTGAAACTGTTGCCTTAACTGCTTTGTCAAACCTGTGTCGGCAGCGCTACCCTCTCACCGACGTAACGTCGTAGAGCAGTAACCTCCTCCATTGGTTGATTAACCTTGGAATGATGGTTCGAACACCTTATTCGGCGCAAATGCAGCCCTCGCTGAGCACTCACCGTTAGGTCAAGAGCCTGTGTTCTTGCTACGCACTTCGTTACCGTGTCATTGGGAACAGATCTTGCGCTGGCCCCAAGAGCGCGTCCGATGGGAGACGCTCGTTCGGCCTGATCTCCTGTTGCAGACTCGGACGCTGGCGCTCCATCGCTCGGTCTCTCCCTACGATGTGCTTGAAGACGCCTTGAGCGTCTACTTGCGAGACGCCTTCCCCAAACGGTAACAGCCGGAAGAGAGACTGCTTCCCCACGTTATCTTCTTGTCAATGGAGCTTACCTTGTCGCGTCCCGCGTGACCCAACCCACGCCTGCACCCAAACGGACAGGCCGCCCGCCTCGGACAGATGAGGCCGAACGCGAGAAATGGGGAGCAAAGATCAGGCCCGATCTGCTCTTGGGCCTGCGCAAGCTCGCGTTGGATCGGGACATGTCCCCTTATGCCGTCCTCGATGATGCGGTTGAGGCTTATTTGCAAAAGGCGGCCTCGTCGCGATAGGACCGCGATCTGTGAATGAGATCTTCCTTACCCGCCACGAGCAAGAGTGAAACATGGCACGGCTCTCCGTGATGCGCCTAGAACCCGACTTGTTCGGGCCGATCGTGCTGGTGTGAGAATGGGAAAGGATCGGCGGCGTATGCCGCGCTTTGCGGGGGCCTTTCGCGACTGCAGAAGCCGCCGACAAAGCCCGCGCCGTTCCACAGTGCGGCAAGATCCGGCGTGTTGACCTTGAGGCCGGTCTAGCTCATGAGTGGTGCGCTAGCCCAAATCGGTATGCGGAAAGTCCTTCCCCTTATACAGCAAGGGGATGTTGTAGTTCTTCGCGCAGGCATAGGCGAACGTATCGCCCATGTTCAACTGAGCCGGATGCGGCTTGCCATACTGAACGCGTGCCCGGATCGCGCGCTTTCCGATCTCCGGCGTGAGGCTGACGTTCCGAACCTTCAACGCAGTCATGAACTCCGTCACAAGCTCCTCGGCAACGTCAATGCTGATGTTCTTCGCCTTGCTGACAGCAAGGACGCTTTCCATCATCGCAATGGGCGAGGTGGTGAGCGGGGTTGTTGCCGCGTCCAGCTTAGCGAGCAGAATTTCCTTGTCCTCTTCGTTCGCGAGAATACCGCACACAGCGGACGCATCCAAAAACATTACTCCTCCCCCCATTCCTCGTCAGAGGCGCGTTTGTGCTCTTCCCACGTCATAATGCTGCTAGTGCCGAGCCGCGCTGCCTTGTCGAGGACAGGGGCAAGCAACTCCCGAACGCTCTTCTTGCTGTTTTCCTTTTCCATGGCCCCATTCAGGGCATCCCTGATCACGTCCATTTTCTTGACCCGGCGCACCCGCGCCAAATGTTCAATCTGGCTGAGCAATTCGGGGTCTTTGATGTTTAGCGCCATTTTGGTACCCTTTTAAGGCCTTCTTGGTACCGTATAAAAGGTACCTTTTCAACATAAAGGTGACGCTCCCGTTGCCTTGGCGGTGGTCAGTCGACCAAAAGGAAAGCGGGAGTGCTGGTTGAGCCACGCAAAGCGCGATCGCTTGTGAAACCAGAACAGGATGACAAGTCTTGGATCAGGGCGCAGCTTGCGCGATATTGAAGCTCGGGGTTGGGGAAGGGTTTTCCCCTCTCTCCCGTTTCCTAGATCCAGAATTGGACCCGGATTGACAGCTGCCAGGCCGTTCGGGTCCTTTTCCATTCTAGGGCCAAGCTAATGGGTAGAAACCACATTGCTTTGTCCTCCGTTTGAGGGCGGAGCCGTCCGCCTCTGTCCAGGTGGCTCATCCTCCTGGATCGCGCCGCTGGCTCGGCGCTGCTGCTTTCGCCCTCAAAACTTGCTGTCTGGTCTACGCCACCTTCCGTTGTAGTTCGGTAAACCGAGTGGCCACAGCTTATGGAAGAATGAGGAATTGGGCGGCGGTGGCCGCCCATCGTCAGACCGCGATCTGCCTCGCAGCTCGCGCCTCGGCCGCCAGTTCGGAGAGCGTCTTGAAGCTGCGGAAATTCAGATCCTTGTAGACCGGCAGTATCGGATGGTTGGTGATCTCTGTCAGGCTCACCGAACCGATTTCGGGTTCACCCATGCCGAGATCGCACAGGCCAAAGGCTGTATTACCGTCCTCCGGATCAATCTCCGTCAGCAGCCAGACACAATCGGCATGCGGCGTCAACAGCGTCACGACCGGAACGGGATCGGCGCGTTCGCGGGTGGCCGGATCGGCGTTCTTGAGCAACTGGCTCCATTCGGTCTCGGTGAACAGCTTCGCGATCAGCGGGGTAGCGGCGGCAATGGTCATAGTGTGCCGCCTATGACTTGATCGATATAGTAGGCATAGCACGGCGATGGAACTGCTCCATCACGGCGTCGACCAATCCGTGATCGCGCTCTGGCTTGGACATGAATCCGTGGAAACGACCCAGATCTACATCCACGCCGACATGCGGTTGAAGGAGAAGGCGCTGTCTCAGGTCGTCAGACCGGAAGCCAATCCAGGGCGGTATCGTCCCAACGACGAACTGCTCGCATTCCTTGAATCGCTTTGATTATGCCGACCGCCGCATGGCCGAACCCCGGCAAGCCAGTCACCGCAATCGTCCATGCGGCATAATCCCGCTCACGGCATAATGGCCGAGTTCATGGAAGAGGGTTGCATAGTAGTGATCGGCGCTTTTGAACGTGACGAAATCCGGCATCATCACAAAGTCGGCGCTCGGACGGTAATAGGCTTGGCCCTCACCATGGCGAACGTCGGCGCGGGTCGCCTTCACAAAGTCCTCGGCAACCTCAATCCGCTGCTCGGGGTTCTGTGCCGGGATCTGGCTGCCAATGAAGGTCTCAGGCAGGTTCTCGATCTGATCGAGGTTGAAGACGGTAAACTCGCGCAGGAAGGGAATGCGGCGGGTCTCAGATTCTCCGCTGTCGGTGGCCTCCTCCTTCTCGAAGGCGTTCACATAAACGATCTTGTGGCCCTTCTCGCCCTTGCGCACGTTGCCGCCGAGTTCCTGCGCCTGTTTGAAGGTCATGAAACGGGGGCTTGTGAAATTGCCTGCGGCTTGCGCGATCCACAACAGGACGACATTGCAGCCGGAATAGGCGCGGCCCGTCGCGGCGTTGTGCGGCATCTGGGACCCGGTGTAGCCGCTCCACGGCTTCACCCAGGGCAGCGCGCCCTTTTCCATCTCTCCAAGAATGCGGTCGGTGACATCGCGATAAAGGTTCCGGTTCATGCTCTCTCTCTCTCTCTCTCTCTCTCTCTCTCTCTCTCTCTCCTGTTTGGGCGCAGCGCCAGCGCCTGCGCCCCTGCCTTCGTGGCGAACAGCGGGGGGAGAGGGGGGCAAGGCCGAAAACCGGAGGGATCACCCACCCGCAGGCCGCATTGCGGCTGGAGGGCCGCGTCAGCGGTCATGCAGGGCTGGCAGGCCCGCAGCCTGCCAGGCCGAATGATGGGGAGACCGGTTTTCGGGGTTGCTGGGGAGAGGGGGCCGCGCGCCCCTCTTCCCTCCCCTCAAGCAAGGTCATGGCAACCGTCGGCGCCGGCAACGGCGGCGGCGGCGGCTTTGTGAAGTCGGGAGGCATCGCCTCCCCCAAAGCGGTTGAGTGCTTGTCCATACTACTCCACAGGACCGATTTGACCAAGCAACGCTCTTGTATGTTCTCTATTTGTTCCTATAGTGATTTGGAGCGGTTGGGTGCTTGCGGACGTCGGGACGGTTCGGATTCCTCCGATGGGAGCCGCGCGCTCTGCGCTGGCTTTCCCTCCCCGGCCGACGACTATCTCGACGGCGGCCTCGATTTCCCGCTCTGGCTGGTACCGAACCCGCCAGCAACCGTCGCCTGGCGGGTGTCAGGCTCGTCGATGATCGAAGCCGGCATCCTCGATGGCGATATAGCCCTTATCGATCGCAGCCTGCGTCCTCGCAATACATCTGTCGTGGCCGTGGTGAACGGCGAACCCTCGCTCAAGCGGGTGAGCCGGATCCAGGGTCGCCTTTTCCTCACCTTCGAGAATCGAGACTTGCCGCCCTACGAGCTGCCGGACCTCGCTGACGTCACCATTTGGGGCGTGATCGCCCGTACAATGGTGCCAACAGCCGGTTTGACTGGTTGATCCTCTTGGACCGCTGTGACCTGCGTCCGGCGAGACGCATGGACGGGAGTTGTGGCAGGCTAACGCCGCGTCAGGCGGCGGGCGTCGGGAGCGCCGCTCAGGGAGGCGCCCATGACCCGGCAGACACGGCGTCCGCTCCTGCAGGTGCAGGAGGCCTTCGAGATCACGCGGTTCAGCCCCGAATGCCTGATCGAGGCCTACCGCCGCCTCGTGCCACCTCAGACAAAAGCTGCCCGGAGAAGCGCCGAGCATCCCCGATCGCAAATTCCCGTCCACACCACCCGAAGTCAGGGAGGTAAGCATGTTTGATCATCGCATCGCTCTCTACGCCCGGGTCTCCACCGAACAACAGGTTCGGGACCACACCATCGCAAGCCAGTTGGCCGCCCTGCACGAGCGGATTGCCGCCGACGAGCAAGCCCTGGCACCGGAGGATGCCTATGTGATGAGGGCTACAGCGGCTCCGTCCTGGTCCGTCCGGGCCTGGAGCGCTTGCGGGATGCGGTCGCCACCGGAGAGATCGAGCGGGTGTATGTTCTCGCTCCGGATCGGCTGGCGCGCCGCTATGCCCATCAGGTGCTCCTGATGGAGGAGTTCCACCGGGCTGGAGCGGAGGTAATCTTCCTCAACCATGCCATCGGGGGCACCGCCGAGGACGATCTGCTGCTGCAGATCCAGGGCGTGATCGCCGAATACGAGCGCTCCAAAATCCTCGAGCGCAGCCGCCGCGGGCGACGCCACGCGGCGCAATCTGGCCTGGTCAGCGCCTTCACCACCAGCCCCTATAGCTACCGCTACGTGCCCAAGGCCCTTGGCGCGGGTGTGGCACGCTTTGACGTGGTTCCGGAGGAGGCCCGTGTGGTCCGATTGATCTTTGCCTGGGTCGGACTGGAGCGGGTCAGCCTGCGGGAGGTCTGCCGCCGGTTGCAGCAGGCCGGTGTCATGACCCGCCGTGGATCAACCCGTTGGTATGCCGCGACGCTTGGCGGGATGCTCACGAACACCGCCTACATTGGACGCGCCATCTACGGGCATGCCCGCTATGTCTCAGGACCACCCAAGCTCCTGCGGCCCCTGCGGGGGCATCCCGATCCATGTCGCCGGCCGAGTGTGCGGGTGAAGGTGCCGCGGGAGGAGTGGATCGAGGTTCCGGTACCAGCCCTGGTGGACGCGGCGGTGTTCGAGGCCGCTCAGATGCAGTTGCAGGAGAACCGCCAGCGCAAGCGGGCGTCGTGGACGGGGCCGCGCTGGCTGCTGCAGGGTCTGACGGTGTGCCGCCGCTGCGGCTATGCCTATTATGGCAAGACAGCCCCGCAGTCGAAGCGGGATCCAGCCAAGGGGGTGTATTGCTACTATCGCTGCAGTGGCACCGATGGATATCGGTTTGACGGTCACGCGGTGTGCGACAATCTCCAGATCCGCGGCGATTATCTGGAGCAGGCCGTCTGGGATCGGGTGCGTGCGCTTCTGCAACATCCCGATCGCGTGGCCGGAGAATATCACCGGCGCCTGGCACAAACCCAGGCTCACGCCAACAGATCTGAGGATGTGCTGCAACTGGAGCGCCAGATCGCGCGTCTTGAGCGCGGCATCGGGCGGTTGATCGACAGCTATGCGGAGGGGGTGATCGAGCCTGACGAGTTCCAGCCGCGCATCACAGGCCTGAAGCGCGCCGAGCCCGGCTCGAAGAGCAGCGTCGGACGGCAGTAGAGGCAGCTGACGCTGAACGTGAATTGACGCTGATGATCGGTCGCCTCGAAGAGTTTGCCGCCCGGGTGAGGGACGGGCTGGACGATCTGGATTGGGCGGGCAAGCAAGCCCTGATCCGAACCTTGGTGCGACGGATCGAGATCGACCGCAACCACGTTGAAGTCGTCTTCCGCGTGCCACCGGCGACTCCTGCAACCTCAAGCTCGTCAGAACTTCCCCCAGACGGCGATTTTCGGCACCATTGTACGAGCGAGAGTCATGCACAGTCTGGTACGGATGGTCCAGCCATGAGTCATGGTGCTCGCCCTGATCGATGGCAACAGCTTCTACTGCTCCTGCGAGCGGGTCTTTGATCCTCGGTTGGAGGGGCGGCCCGTCATTGTGCTGTCGAACAATGATGGCTGCGCCGTGGCCAGGACGCCGGAAGCCAAAGCTCTCGGAATCAGAATGGGTGCTTCCTTCTTCCAAATCCGTGATCTCTGCAAGCGGGAGAAGGTATCGGTCTTCTCCAGCAACTATGCGCTCTATGGCGACATGAGCGCACGCATGAACCAGATCTACCGGCAATTCTCGCCGGATGTCGAAACCTACTCGATCGATGAAAGCTTTCTCGACCTGACAGTCGTGGCGCACGATCTGCGCTCCACCGTCCGCACCTGGACCGGCGTTCCGACCTGTGTTGGTCTTGGTCCGACCAAGACGTTGGCGAAGCTGGCGAACCATATTGCCAAGAAAATCCCTGAACTCGGCGGGGTGTGTGATCTGACCAATGAAGCGGAGCGGGATCATTGGCTGATCCGCGTTCCGTTCGAGGACGTATGGGGGATTACCGCTATGCCAAAGCCGGAGTCATGACGGCAGACCTGGTGCCGGATAGCAGAACGCAACTCGCGCTTTTCGAGGTGCGGGACCATGAACGATCCAAACGGCTCATGACGGCCATGGATGCCTGCAACCGCCGCTATGGGCGAGGGATTGTGAGACCGGGGTCAGTGGGTGTGGCGCGAACCTGGGCGACGAAGTTTGAACGGCGCTCGCCGCGCTACACGACCCGGCTCGACGAACTGCCAACCGTCAGGGCTGGATGATTCCGCCGTCCTCCAGTTTGTCCAACAGGCTATGGGCAGCCTCGTGGACCATCGTGGGCCAGTAGAGCTCGACATCCTGGGCAATCCGCTCGGCGCGTTCCTCCTCGGACAAGCCGGGAAACCATCCCAGGCGCTCGATCCTGCGCCACAGGATGGCCCTCGCCTCTGCCTCGATCTGTTCCGGTCCCAAGCTCGCCATGCCGCCGAAGTTAAGAAAAAGAGGGTGCGTGAGCACCTCGTCTTTCGGCAATGGGGGTCTGCGAAAAGTGGCCGCCGGTCGCGGCGGCGGCTGTGTGGATGTGGGGAGGCCTGCCCTCCCCTGCCGGTCTCAGGTCGCTGGTTCGGTTGTGCGCCATCTACCGGCCGACAATCCACCTTTGCGCCCTAGCTCGACTTCAGGGCGATCACGCAAGGTCGTCGAGCGACACCGACAAGGCTTGCGCGATCTTCTTCATGGTCTCGAAACTGCCGTCGCGATCACCAGTCTCAATTTGACTAATATAAGCCGGGCTGAGACCGGTCTTGGCGGCAAGGTCTTTTGCGCTCATGCCGCGATACTCGCGCCAAACCCGAACCGGGCTCTCGCCGTCGAGAATGCGGTTGGCGAACTCGCTCGGAACAAGCTCGTCTTCGCCGCTGGCGATCCGCCGCTTTGCCTCATCGTAGGCGCGCACGTCGGCAGACTGCTCCGCCGAGGCGACCAGGCTTTCATAATCCGCAAGCGGCATGATCGCCAAACGGTCGCCACTCGGGGTCGTAATAATGTCAGGCTTATTCATGCTCATCTCCTAGCCGTAAATTCCGCCCCTGGGGCCGATTTCCAGGATGGCCAGAACAGTGCCGTCCTCATCAAAGATCACGCGCCAATCCCCGACCCGTAACCGATAGCCCTCGCGCCCTTGTAGCTTCGTCACGTTGGCCGAGAGCGAGGCTGGATCGGAGGCATATTGCTCGATCTTACCTCTGATCGTGGCTGAGACATTTGCTGGAATCCGACGCAGGGTCTTCAGGGCCGATTTGCTGTAAGCAATCTTCTTCATAAGATTATATTAGCATATAGCTAATAGATGTCAACGGTGAAATAGCAAACCGCTAACCCAAACCCCTCGCACCGGGAGAGAGACGGCGCGAGGGCTTCGTGTGAGAGGCGGCCTTAGGCGCAATACCGTTGACTTAGGGGGTGTTCCGGGCGGATGCTCGGGGTGGGGGCGTGCGAAGGAGGCCCCGATGGCCCGCACTGCGGCACGTCTGCCGGACGGCACCCGGATCAGCGACCACGTCACCCTGGGCGTGCTCACCACCACCGTGCCGGCCGCTCTGATCGATGCGGTGCTCGCCGAGACCGGTCGGCAGAGCCAGCGCTACCGCCGGCTGCCGGCGCGTCTGGTGGTCTACTACGTCATGGCCCTCGCCCTCTATGCCCAGGCCTCCTATGCCGAGGTGCTGCGCTGCCTTGTCGAGGGCGTGCGCTGGCTGCGCCTGTCCGGCACGGACCCCGCCTTGGCCGACAAGTCCGCCATCTGCCGGGCCCGCACCCGGCTCGGTCCCGCCCCGCTCAAGGCGCTGTATGCGCGCATTGCCGCGCCGTTTGCCACCCCCGACACGCCCGGCGCCTGGTATGGCGGGCGCCGACTGGTCAGCCTGGACGGCACCACGATCGATCTGCCCGACACGCCCGAACTCGTGGAGCGCTTCGGCCGTCCGCCAGCCTCGCGCGGCCAGAGTGGCTTTCCACAGCTGCGCCTGTTGACCCTCGCCGAGACCGGCACGCATGCGCTGTTTGCGGTGGCGCTCGACCGCTACACCACCAGCGAGGTCGGGCTGGCGCCGCCGCTGCTCGCGCGCTTGCAGCCGGGCATGCTGTGCCTGGCCGACCGCGCCTTCGCAGGCTTTGAGCTGTGGCGCACGGCCGCCGCGTCCGGAGCCGATCTGTTGTGGCGGGTGCGTCGGAACCAGGTGCTGCCCTGCTGCGAGCGTCTGCCGGACGGCTCCTATCTGAGCCGGCTTTACGCCTCGCCCAAGCAGCGGCGGCACGATGAGGGTGGACAGGTCGTGCGCGTCATCGACTATCGCTTGGAGGGCATCGTGGACGCGGAACCGCTCTACCGGCTGGTCACCACGCTGCTCGACCCGGGCGCCGCGCCGGCGCCGGAATTGGCGGCGCTCTACCACAAGCGCTGGGAAAGCGAGAGTACGTTTGCCGAACTGAAGGTGACGTTGCCGGGGGAGCGCCTGATGCTGCGCTCGCGCCGGGCCGATCTTGTGGAGCAGGAGCTCTATGGCCTGCTGCTCGTGCACTTCGCGCTGCGGCGGCTGATGCACGAGGCCAGTCAGCGGGCCGGCTGCGATCCGGATCAGCTCTCCTTCGTGCATGCGGTGCGGATCGTGAGGCGGCATCTGCCGTTCCACGCCGCGTTTCCCCCCTCGGCAACGCCAGCGCATGACTGAGTGCGTGCTGATCGAGTTGATCGCGCTGCCGGCCGAGCAGAGCCGGGGGCGACACAACCCACGCGTGGTCAAGCGCAAGATGAGCGGCTTTCCGACCAAAGCCCGCGCCGCACCGGCCGTCACAGGCCGGATCATCGCGGCCGACCACATTCGGATTGTCGCGCCACCGCCTGACCCCGTGCTCTTGCCCGCAGTCGTGCCTCTTGCGGCCGGGCCCAAAGCCGCCGCGACGCCCTGCTCCGGCACCCAAGCCGGAGACGGTCTGGCGCGCCCACATTCGCTCTTGGCAGACGAGTGGGCTGTCACGACCCGCCTACTGCCAGAGCCAGGGTCTAGCGCTGCGCTCCTTTAACGCTTGGGTCGCCCGCCTGCGCAACATCCGCCGACACTCCAGAACGGCAACTCAGACCTAAGTCAACGGTATTGGCCTTAGGCGGCCTCCTCCATCTGCTGCTCCGGGGCGCTGATGGGCGCGACGTTCTCAGGCGTCCTGAGCACCGTCGGCAGCCAACTGCGGCCGGACACGGCGGCAACGGTGGCCTCAATGGCGTCCGCCTTCCCCAGCTTCGGCAGGCCCTTGGCGACGGCGCTGTAGCTATCGCCGGAAGCCTCGGTGATGGCGTCGGCCATGAAGGCTTTGCTGCGGCGGCGGAAGAAGGCCGCGTCCGGCTGCCAGTGCAGCGTCATGTCGCAGTTGATCGCCCGGGCGATCTGGTCGGCGTTGTCGTGGCGGGTGTGTCGCTTCTCGTGGCGCTGCTGCGTCGCGTTGAGGCTCAAGCCGGTCAGGACGGTCAGGAGGTTCAACAGCGTCTCAGGCGTTGCTGACGCGCACCAGTCCCAGAGGTCGGCGGCTGTCTTGGGCAGGCGCTCTTTCCACTCCGCTTCAAGGGATGCCAGGGCGAGGATGGCCGGGGTTTGCGCCATCTCATCGGAGGCGCGCGGCGGTGCCTCGCGCTTGATTTGAACCGCACTGATCGGTTTCGACGCATCGTAATAGCCGGAATAGAAATGCTGCAGGGCAAGGCTGTAGGTTGTCGCGAGAATGGCCACATCGGGACGCTTGGCGAGTTCCACGGCGAGCGCTGCGGTGCGCTGCACGGTCAGATCCTCGGTCAAGGCCGCCGACAGGGTGCTGGTCTCAACCTCCTTGGTAGCAACCGTTTCACCATCGATCTGTGTTACCTTCCCGGTGTCTTTCGTCCTGGTTTCGGCGGCGCGGTCCTGCGGCGCGATCAAGCCGCGCTCGATCCTGATCTCTCCGACGTGATCCAGGGTGATGACAGCTCCCGATGTCGCCTTCTGTTCATCGGTGTAGGCGTCCTCGCGGTCCTGGATAGCCTCGATGGCGCTGTTGACCCGCTTGTAGCTTTCGACAAGGGCCGCCTGCGCCTCTGTCAGGTCCTCAGCGTCCTCATCGCCGTAAAGGTCCTGCTCCTCCAACTGAGCGGTGAGCGTCTCAAGCTCGGTGTTGAACCGGTCCAGTTCGGCTTGATCCCCGGCCGGCAGTTCAACCTTCTCCGGATACACGCGGCCATAGTGGTGGCTGGTCTGGTAGGAGAAATCCGGAGTAACCGTAATCCATTTCCAGCCCTCGGCGGCAATGGCTTCGCGCTTTCCCTCGAGCTTCTGCTCTGCGAGGGTATAGGCAAGCTCCTTGTCGATCAGATAGACCTGCTCTCTGGTGGCAAACAGGTCGCTCTCGTAGGCTCCTCCGGCAGCCAGATACTCCTCGCGAATAAAGTGCGAGAGCTTGTCGGTTGGGTGCAACCGCTCCTCGGACAGACGCCGCTTGAGATGCTGCGGCTCCCGGTTCCACGCGTGCTGCGCTCCAAACCATGCCCCTCCTGGCGGTCGTGGTCGGACGTGAGGGTCAGTGCCTGAGCTTGTTCCAGGCTCATGGAATCCTGACGCAACTCCTCCAGGATGCGTGGCGAGAGGTCGGCAAGAGCTAGGCGGCGGCGAACGGTCATCCGGGAAATGCCGAACCGGGCTGCAATCTCCTCCGCCGAGAGGCTCTCTTCCTTGTTGAGTTTACCGAAGGCGGCGATCTCTTCGGCGGGGTGCATGGCTGAGCGCTGGAAGTTTTCAGCCAGCGAGATCTCCGTTTCGGTCACGCCCTCGGCAAGCCCCTGCAGAACGGAAACCGGAAAGTCCTTGGTCACCTTCTGCCCGAGGATGGAGCCGCCCTCGCTTTGCAGGTGCTTGAGCGCGCGCAGGCGGCGTCCGCCTGCCAGCACTTCGAACTTGCCCTTTGCAGCCGGTTTGACGTTGAGGCTCTGGATCAGGCCATGCGCGGCAATATCGGCAGCCAGGGCCTCGATCCCGGCGACGGACTTGAAGCGGCGAACGTTGGCCTCGCTCGGGATCAGCTTGGACAGGGCGATGGTTCCGATGGTCATGGTGTCTCTCCTTTGATGTCGGGCGCAAGCGTCTGCGCCTGCGCCCCTGCCACGTGGCGAACAGCGGGGAGAGAGGGGAGCCACCTGAAAATCCGGAGGGATCGCCCACCCGCCAGACGCCCTCTGCGGCAGGCAGGCCGCGGCAGCGGTCATGCAGGGCTGGCAGGCGACACGCCTGCCAGACCGAATGATGGGGAAACCGGATTTTCCGGTTGCTGGGGAGAGAGGGCCGTGCGCCTCTCTCCCCTCAAGCATGGATGGCAAAGTGTCGGCGCCGGCTACGGCGTCAACCTTGTGGATGGGGAGGCTAGGCCTCCCGCAAAACCTGTCCAGGTGCGAGAAGCGGTAGCCGCGCCCCGGAGCGTCAGCGGAGCAGGCCCGAAACCGCCGCGCTGTCATCTTGCGCTGTAGGAGAGCTGAGGGCCTCGTAGGTAGGTTTTAACCAGGCCAGCGGAGCGTTTCAGGAAAGTCTTTTGGCCAAACGACAGGACTCAAGCCCTACGGCTCTGCCAACTGGCATCGCGTCGCGATCCTTCCAAACACTTCACCATGAAAGTTAATCCAGTTCCATGGAGCGTCTTCGGAGCAATTTCGCCTATGAGGTGACCGAGATCACGTGTGTGCTATCGCACAGAGTCACACACGTCCTGATGATTATCTTCCCAGGCTCGGTACAACATCAGATGCGGGCGATCCGGGAAGAAATATGGCCTCCGAGCATGAAACTGAACGCGAGCTCGAAACCATCAGGGCCACGCTGGCGCTTCAAGGGCAGTGGCACAGTCTTATCCTAGTGCTCACGACAATTGTGGCTGTGGCTGTCCTCGGATTCCTTCTGCTGGAAATCTTGGACATGAGGCATCCAGAGCCCTATTAAGGCGGTCTCAAACCGCTCGGTAGCTGCTGCGAGGCTCATAAGGCTCTGTCTGCACGCCCCACCGACCTGGCGACCGCTCAGGAGCCTGCGTCGAGTCCTTTCGACCTGCGAGAACCCACGTCGCGCCGTAGCTGTCGTACGGCTCGGGCCCATTGGCGATCCGTTCGACCGCCGCAAGATGATCCAGCATCTCCTCCGTGCTTGCGATCAGAGCATGATCGGCCGCTTCAGAGTGCCAATCCGCCAGCACGTTAAAAGCCCACAGGAGCGTGGTCGCCACACTGCCGATCATGAGCCATGTCAGAACCGAATAGGTTACCCCCACACAAAACAGGCAGACCGCAGCAAACATTGTCAGGAGAAGAGCAGTTCCCGGCAGGGAATAACGCTCGATGCCTTTCATGAGGTCGACGAAGGGGGACGGCCTCAAGCGGATTGGAACATAGCCCTGCGGTATGGCGCAATGCTGGTCGCTGGTATGGTCGAGCACCCCAACGAGAGCACCGTTGTTGAACCCGGATCGTCGCAAGTAGACGAGCGACACTTCATGACCTGCCTCAATACGGATCCTCGGCTGCACGGTGATGCTGCGCCGTGTTCCGTTTCGTGCCTGGATCAGGATCTCACACGTGCGGCTAGTCCGGCCAAAGGACCGGACGGCACGAACACTTCCGCGCCAAGTGAAGAAGGTGAATTCCTGATCGGCAATGAGTGTTGCAATTTGCACTATACGTCCCGCTTCATCCAGCTGACTTATGGAGCCGGGGTCACTGCTATTAAAGGTTTGTTAAGGGTTTTCCACCGGGAATGGGAAGGCTCGCTCAGGCCAGCGAAGGGGGTCAGGCGCAGTGTGCAGGGATGGCGGGCCCTTCAGCTTGACGGACCAAATGACGAGAGGCCGGATTTTCTGGTTGCGGGGGAGAGGCGTGTCGGCTCGCGGGTCGTGGTCCTTGTCTCCGGTACGAGATGAAAAAAGGACCCCACCGGGAGGGCGGGGCCAAGTTGGGCGACGTCAGTGCGCTGGTGCCGGGATCCGGTCATCAATGCCCCAGGGGGCGGCCTCGTAGCCGTTGAGGTGCTTGTTGAGCGCCTTCGCCATCCGACAGGTGAAGGCATAGGCGAGGCTCGTCTCGTAGGTGTCGGTCTCACAAGACTGGTAGTCGAAGCAATCCAGGGCCTTGGCGGCCACGCCGGCCCGGATGCAAGGACGGTACCGAAACTCGTAGGTCTCCACGAGCTCGGTGTAATCAGAGGCCTCGGCACTGCCGGTCAGACGGTAGCGGTGGACGACGGAGCGGACGTTCTCGGCCAAGAGCATCTTGCCGAAGGCAATCGCCGTCTCGTGGCAGACCCGCTCGAGGGTGCCGTGGTCGGTGCGGGCGGCGAAGAGTTCCAGGTCGATGGCGGCGGAGACGATGGTGTCGATATGGGCGGCAGAGACAACGAAGGCGGACATGAGCGCTCTTTCAGGTACGAGGCTGAAGGGTGTGATGCCCCCGCTCGTGAGGCGGGGGCCTGAGGGTCATTCGCCAGAGCGGCGCGACCAGATGAGGCTGAACTCGTTGCCGTCGCCCTCGACCAGGGAGGCGAAGATCGGAGCAGGAAAGCTCGGATCGTCCATTCTGACCGAGAGATACTCGCGGCCGTCGCGGGAGGTTTTCAGCCAGGCGGCGCCGAATTCGGTCGGGCCAACGAAGATCCGGTAATCGGGAGCCTGATCGTTCGTCTTCGGGCTCTTGGTGATGTGGGTCTTGACCGTGAGGGTGAGGGTCTTGAGGGTACCGGTGTAGGAGCCTTTGTCGGTTTTCCTGAAGGTGCCGATGGTCGCCATAGGGATGTTCCTTTTTCCGTTGGTCGGGCCGCACCGCGCGGCCTCGATGGCGGTCGAAGGATCGTCAGGTGATCACGCCGCAGCCGCAGGCCCGCAACGCATGTGGAGGACGGCGCGGGGAGAGCTTTTTTGTCTCGCGAGGAAGGCCGAAAGGCCGGGGAAAAAGGCGCTCAGGACCGAGAGGTCCGGACCCGCTGTTGCGGGCAAGGGATCGAGGCGCAGCCGCCCTGCGATCAGACCAGCCCGTTGAGAGGCCGCATGCGACGCCCGAAGTCGCGACGGAAAAAGGTTGCATCTCTATCAGGGTGGCTCTTGCCAGCTGACACCGGGAGAAGAAAGGCGGTCGAGACAGGTGCACCATGACTGAAGACGCCGCATGCCAGGATCCTAAGGCACGACATCGGAATATGGCGTGATCAACTCCTCACGCTTCCGCTTCGCCTTGGCCGACACCGGCTGCGCGCTTGGGATGACGGTTTACCCGCCAGGGCAACTGAGCGATGGCTGTCCTTTGCGATCAATTATCTCCAAAGCGTCTGCGCTGTAGGCTTGTCAGGCTGCGTGCATTTCATACTCATCAAGACAGTGTCGGCTCGAGATTTGTCCGATGACCCCGACGAGTTGATGCGGATGATATGGCGTACGCATGCAAGGCGCGCCGCTAACCTTGTGCCGCTCATGAAGCTTGTAGGGCGCTCCACTGGTATAGATCACATGAATGCTCGGATCGGATCGGCGGGCAGTTTGCGCCAGTGCGATTCCGCCAGAATCCTTCTCGGGTTGGACGTCGACGACCAGGACGCTGACCCTCTGATGTACACGGAGGAGATCAAGCGCCTCGTCAGCGGTGCCCGCCACCAGGACATCGTAACCATACCCCTCGAGACCAGCTTGTGTGAGGGTACCGGTGCGGCGATCTGCTGGAATGAGAAGCACGAGCGGTCGTCTGGCCATCGCTAAGTCTCCCAAAGAAAGCATCATTGGGCCGCATGGTTAACAGTCGCTTAATTCCGGCGTGATGCCCTGACGCCATAGGCCCGTATCCTTGTAAAAGTCGCACAGAATCCAGGTCGGAGCGCAAGTGACAGTTTACGCGCTGTCCTCGAAGAGACGGTCCCATTCCGCAATGAATCAACACCCCGCCCCTATCGTGCGACAGGATGGCATGCCAGTCCGCCGGCTCCACTCGCTATGTCCCATCGCATCCCGTGCCGGTCACCACGGCGGCGGCTGTGTCAGGGGGAGACTCGCCCTTTCGAAAAAGTGGTCCAGGCGCGAAAGCAGTAGCCGCGCCCGGCGCGGAGCAGGTCGGAAACCTGCGCGCTCCTCATCAAACGCCGTAAGTGCGCTCTTCGATCCAAGATCAGTCAATTTGTAACCGCGTACAGGAACGTTAGCGCGTCGGGTCTCGCTTCCTCACTGTGTGACGTTTGAGACCGGGAGTTTCCCTGGCCCCCTTTGTCCTACCCGTCCCTGAGCAGATAGCCTCGTCGCCGCTTGCGCTGGAGCCAGGTCTCGAGGGCTTCTATTGCACCTGACTGGTTTTCGTAGAGTTCAACCCTGCGCTGGCCTAGTCGACCAATACGGCCCCACTCACGGATCAGTGTCGCATCACCAAACAGGCTGGGCTCGATTGAAAGGACATAGTAGCGCGCCATGTTGCAGGTGGGATCACACCGGTCGAGCACAAGGTACTGGATCGTGTCTTCGGACATGGCCCCATGGTGCGCAGAGCATGAAGCGAGGTCCAATCAAAGTCCTGAATCCATCGACCATGAACGATTCACATCAGTGATGCACCCGACCATCGAAATGTCAGCGTTAGCAATCTCGAGGCCTTGTTCGCTCGTATAGGGCCGTGCTTCTCCCCTACCCTCATCCACGTCGTTACTCTCTCCCCTGAGGAAGATTTCGCGCAACCTTTTCGAGCGCCATGACACGCACTTCAAGAGCATCGATCGAACTCAGTGTGTAGGCCAAGCTGCCGGCCGCAAGGACTACGGCAACAATGGCGGTGATCAGCGTGCCCGTCTCAATCGCCTTGTGCTGGACTTGGCTCCGATGCAGAGCCTTCCTCAGGTACCGCTCGAAGATCACGTAGAGAACGAGCCCACCCACGACGGTTGAAATCAACACCATACCTTTGCCTCTTCCTTGCCCGTCCCACGCCTCCAGCTTGAGCGAACGGAACATTCCAAACCTGCCGATCAGACACTCAGCCCGCCGACAAGTCAGTTGGAGCGCGCATGATCTCCCCTCATGTCATTCGTCGCCTCCGCATGGCGAGGAGCTCGACAGCGAGGTCGATCTTGCCGGATTTCACCATGCGGGTGAGCGCGCGGAAGTAGCCGCCCGGGTTCTTGATCCGGCTCTCCCCACCGTTCCGAGCCACATCATCCTCGTAGAGCTGCAGCACGTAGATCACTGCAATCGCCGCCCTGACGGTGCCGATGTCCTCCACCGCCTCGGACCAGGCGCTCTCATGCGCCCCCAGCGAAGCCCGCAGGTAGCGGCCGGCCGAGACGATGTCGGCCAGATCCTGCACCGGCTCGCCGTAGTCGCTTAAGGTGGGGCAGGCCTCAAGGATCAATTCCGGTGATAGGTGCTCCGAGGGTTGTTCGGTTGAACGAACCGCCTCAGCTTTCTTTGGAAAGCTCTTGTTACAAGACTCACTGGGAGATCCGTTGTTGTTATTATTGTGACGGACTCCGAGTCCGGCATTGCCCATTTCATAGAAGGTCTCTTCTGCCTCAGTTCTCAACAACTGCCAGGCGTCGAGAAGGTCCGCCGGCAGCGTGACCTGCGATCGGGTCGGCGTGGCGGCCTGCAGGCTCTTCAGGCGGGCTTCCAACTCCGAGCGGTCGAGGTCCGGGAAATGCTCCGCCAGCGCGTTCAGAGCCTCCTCGGTCGCCCGCCGGCAGATCGTAACCTCGTCAAAGGCGCGCTTGCGCACCTCACGCAACTGCTTCTGCTCCAGGAGCATCACCGCCCAATCGCCGCGGCGGGCATAGACCGGGGTCAGATCGAACCCGAAGGCGTCGACCACCTGCCCTGCCAGGTCCTTGACGGCATAGCGCTTGCCGTTGGGCGAGTCCTTTGGCGCGATCAGCTGCAGATCGACCAGCTGGCGCAGGATGCGCCGGATCGCCCGCTCGGTCAGGCCGGTGCGGCTGATCAGGTAGTCGTTGGACGGCCAGACCAGCAGCCGCTCCCACTCCTGCTCGCCCCAGCAGGCGACGAGCTCGGACAGCACCGCCCGCTGGGCCGGTCTGAGGTCGAGGGCCTTGCCGGCCTCCCGGGCTGCCGCAGATAGTTCTTTTCGTGTCACCGTGCGCCCGGTGTCGAGCGCAAGCTTCCTTGCGGCCAGAGCGGCATGTCTCAGCCGCCGGCCTCCAGACGATGCGAGTTGCATCGTACCCTCCATGTTGAGGGCAAAGCGGAAGCGTTCACCGAAACCGATGCTCTTGACAGTCAGTTTGTCGGGATGGCATAAGGAAGGTGCTTAATCTTTCCGAATGCCCACCCCTCGGTGGACTCCAAAGGCCCTCGAAGTTTCCAGCTTCGTGGGCCTTTTGCTTTGCCTGGTTTACGTCACGACATTTCGATCCTTTTGAGCGAACATGGTCTCAAGAGCATGGGTAATGACCTCTTGGCGTGTCTTGAACTGACCGCTCTCGACAGCGTGGTCGATGGCAGCCCCTAAGAGCCCAGGTATCCAGACATTCAATTCCCGATCGCCACGTTCACGACGAGACTTGCGGAAGCGTTGGACCCGCTCGATCCCTTTCACGTCAGGCATGGCACTCCACCCACTGCACCTGTGACGTATCGAGAAATGACCGATTCTGAGTTGGCTGTGGAGTCGCGCGTCAAGAATCCATTCACAATAGATCGATTCAGCAGTGGGAAACTTCTTTGCCAAGAATCATTTAGCTGGAAAGGCCGAATCAATTCGCATGTAAATCCCTGGTTCCGGGCTATTTCAAGTTACGCACTTGATTCGCAGCGACGTAGTATTCGCCCTGAAGTTCGATTCGCGATCCGGGATTATGATTCCAGGATGGGACGCATCTATGGTTAATGACTATTAACTGCGTCGATACAGCCTCTGGATATTTGAAATCGATTCTAGCACCAGAGTGAACAGGCGGAACGCCCCAGCAAGCCGAATGGCGCCTGCTTCTCGACTGGCGTCGATCAGATCCCAAACGGCGTTCGCGCTGATGCGCTGAATACGCGCTCGTCCAACTTGCTCGCCAGCTGAATCCGATAACGCATAGATACATCGAGCGGCCTCAAACCGTGCTGCGGCAAGACGGTGTCACCATTTGAGCACTCTCTAGAAGTTAGCGGTTGGGCGGGAGCACGGTTCCGTCTTTGTTCACTTGTCGCTGATATGTCCCCTGCCTCAAGCTGATCGTTGGGGCGGTAACAGTAAGCATCATGCCCCAGTGCGGGGGCACATGCGTTTCATTCATGCAGCAGATCTCCACCTCGATAGCCCGCTGTCGGGCCTGAGGGAGCGAGCCGGCGAGCAGGCGGAAAAGCTCATTGGCGCAACCAGGCGCGCGTTCGAGAAGCTGGTCGATTTCGCCCTCGATGAGCGCGTCGACTTGGTGGTGATTGCCGGTGATGTGTTCGACGGCGATTGGCCCGATCACGGCACGGGCCTGTTCTTCGTGAAAATGCTCGCCCGCCTCAACACCGCCGGAATCCCAGTCGCCATGATCCGGGGCAATCACGATGCCGCCAGCGTCATCAGCCGCAGATTGAGCTGGCCGAGCAACGTCCGGGAGTTCTCCAGCCGGGCACCTGAGACCTGGACGCCCCCCGACCTCGGTGTGGCCATCCACGGGCAGAGCTTTGCCGACCGCGCGATTCCGCACAATCTGGCGGCCACTTACCCTGAGCCGGTTGCCGGCCTTTTCAATATTGGTGTCCTGCACACGTCTGCGACGGGCCGCCCGGGGCACGACACCTACGCGCCCTGCGAGCTGCGCGATCTCGTCTCCAAAGGCTATGACTACTGGGCCCTCGGCCACGTGCACACGCGCGAGGTGCTGTGCGAGGCACCGCACGTGATCTTTCCGGGAAATCTGCAGGGGAGGCATGTCAACGAGCCGGGAGCCAAGGGCTTTACCCTCGTGACCATTGAGGGCGGGCGCGTTCGCCAGATCGAGCCGATCCCGGTCGACGTGGTGCGCTGGGCCCGCGTCGCGGTTGATGTGTCGTCCGCATCGACATTGGACGAGACTTGCCCCTTGATCGGACGGGCCTTGAAGGCGGCGGTTGACCAAGCCGATGGCCGGATGCTCGCGGTCCGCCTTGTCCTAACCGGCGCCAGCCCGGCCCACCGGGTTCTCGCCGGCGACCCGGAGCGCCTGGAGGCCGAGTGTTCCTCGCTTGCCCTCCAGGCACAGGGCGACGTCTGGATAGAGCGCGTTGAGGTTGAGACAGTTCTCCCTGAGACAGCTCAGGCCCCAAGCGAGGGATTCCACGACCTCGTCCAACTTCTGCGCGACGTCAGGACCGATCCTGACGAGTGCGCCGTGATCCGGGAGGCGCTCGAACAGGGCCTTGGCAAGCTTCCCACTGGCGCTCGTGTGAAATCGCGCCTTGACGACCTTGCTCCCGATCAGATGGAGCGCATCCTCGCCGATGCGGAAGCGCTGCTACTGCACCACCTCACGACCGAGCCGATTCAGCCATGAAACTCGAGACGCTTTCCCTCGAGCGATATGGGCGCTTCGAAGACCTGACCCTTGATCTGAACGGAAGCGACGTACGGCTGCACATCGTCTTCGGTCCGAATGAGGCGGGCAAGTCGACCCTGCTGTCCTCGGTCGCTGACCTGCTGTTCGGCATCCCGATGCGATCGCCTTACGGCTTTCACTTCGATTACAGCCAGATGCGCGTTGGGGCGACCATTACCAACGATGCCGGCGACCGCCTCTCGTTCAAACGCCGCAAAGGCAAAGGCACCTCCGGGACGCTCCTGTCGGACCAGGAGGCGGCTCTTCCGGACAATGCTCTCACCCGCTTCCTCGGAGCTGCCGATCGAGAGCTGTTCGAGCGGATGTTCGGTCTCGACCATCAGCGGCTGCGCCTGGGCGGCAAGAAGATGTTGGAGAACGGCGGTGATCTGACCACCAGTCTCTTCGAGGCCGGCAGCGGCCTCACAAGGGTCGGCGATGCCCTCCGGCGGATTGAGGACGAGATCGGCAAGCTCGGAGCCCTCGACCAGCGCAAGTCGGCGAGCAAGCCGATCTGGCAGCAGATCGACCGGTTCACGAAGGCGCAGCAGGCCATGCGGTTGGACGCCCTCAAGACCGACGAGTGGCGTCAGGCGGAGGCCAACCTGGAGACGGCGCGCGAGAGGCGCCGCAGTCTCGACGAGGCCATGACCCAGTTGCGGCGCAAAAGATCCCGGCTGGAGCGCATCCGTCGCGTCAATCCGATCCTGGCGGCGATCCTGCAGCGGGAAAGCCGGCTGACGGCATTCAGCCCGACAGCAGCAACCTTGCCGGAGACCTTCGAGCGAGAATGGCGCAGTCTTGACAGTGCCGTACGCGAGGCTGCCGCGGGAGCAAAGCGGGCAGAGGATCTCCTGCGGCAGCTTGAAACCGAGATCGCTGCAGAGCCGAAGCCCAACGGTCTTGCGGCGCGTACCGCCGAGATAACCGCTCTCAACGAGGCGTTGGGCGATTACCGCAAGAAGGTCGCAGATGAGCCGAAGCTCATGCGCGACAAGGCCAATGACGACAGCCAAATTGCCGGGCATCTGCAACAACTCGGGCTGGCATTGGACCCTGCCGCGGTTGAGGCACAGATGCCATCGGTGCCGCTGATCTCGAGGCTGCGCGAACTGGCTCGCGGCGGGCAAGCCGTCCTGAGCAAACTGGCAGTGCTGCAAGCTGACCTCAAAGAGGCCCGGGAGGCATTCGAGGCGGCACAGCACAAGCTCCAGGCTCTTTCCGGATCGACAGCGGATCCGGCTGGCGCAACTGAGTTGTTGAACGAGATCCTGCAGTTCGGTGATGTCTCGAGCTTGCTTGCCCAGGCGGAAGCGGCCAATGCGAACGCCAAACGGGATCTCGCCGAGGCCTTGAGCAGGGTTCCACGCTGGACCGGGACGGCCGAGGATCTGGCGGCACGACCCGTTCCAGGAATCGAACTCGTGTCGCAGTATGACCAGGCTTGGCGCAAGGTCGTGGACAGCCATGAGACTGCCGAGCGCAAGCTGATTGAAACCGACAACGAGCTGGAGCAGGTCAAGGCCGAGATCATCGGCCTGGCGGCGACTGGCGAAGTGCCCTCGCCGGCTGCCGTCAAAGCCGCTCGCGACCATCGTGACATGGGCTGGCGGCTGGTTCGTACGCGCCTTATCGATGCCCATGAGTCCATCGATGAGCTGACCGTTTTTGCCCCGAGTGGCGATCTTGCCGGCTCCTTCGAGACTGCGCTGCGCCACGCGGATGAGCTCGTGGACCGCCGTGAACATGAGGGGCACCGTGTCGCACGCCTCACCGACCTTTCCGCACAGAAGGAACGGCTTGCCGCCGCGTTGGACGCCGCGCGGTTAGCCGAGGAGCGTGCACAGACGGAACTGCGCTCGCTCCAGGACCGCTGGATTGCACTCTGGGCCGACTGCGGCACCGACCCGGGCACTCCCACCGAGATGCTGATCTGGCTCAGACAGCGGGATGAGGTTGTCCGCCTGCTGACAGCCTCCCGAAGGAGCGAGGAGGCTCTCGATCAGAGCCACGCCATCGCCGCCAATGCGCGCCGTCTCGCGACCGAGGCAGCGGGACTGCTCAGCGTATCGACTGATCATGACGAGACATTCTCCGTGCTCCTCCGCAGGGTGCAACAGGCTTATTCGGCAGCTCTGAAGACATGGACAGAGCGCCAAGCCCTGGCCGCGTCTTTGCAGGACATGCAGCACCGCGATGCCCGTCTGGAGAAAGATGTGGCCCGCGCAGCTGCCGAGCGAACGGGCTGGCTTGATCAATGGGCGGACGCCGTCACCCGCCTGCAACTCCCTGCCGACGCTTTGCCCGCGGAGGCGGAAGCCGCGTTGTCGATCTGGGATGCGATACGAGACCGCTCCACGAACCGGTCCCAAACGATGCGTCGACTCGACGGGCTGCGGAAGGACCTGCAGCAGTTCCGAACCGACGTGCTCGCCCTGCACGCCTCGCTCGGTGCGATGGCGGCTGACTTTGATACGACCGACCCGGAGAAGGCAGTCCGGATGCTGTACGAGCAGCTGCGGGATGACATGCTTCAGACCGAAAAGCTCGCAGAACTTGCCCGCCGCGTCGAGAAAGCGCGCAACTCCCATACCGATGCTCTTGCGTCCGCTCGTGTCGCGAGCGAGCGAATGGAACATCTCTTGCGGCAGTCTGGGTTGGTTGCGAATGCCGATCCGCTTGCCGTCGCCGCGGAGGCGCAGGAATATCGCACGATCGCGAGCGAATTGGCCGAGAAGCGCAACGAACTCGCAAAGGCCGGTGACGGACTTGATGAGGATGCATTGCGCCAGGAGGCAGGCTCTATCTCGCCCGATGAAAACGCTGCGGAACTGTCGGCGCTGGAGAACGACGAGGAGCGCCTCGTTGGCGAGAGCCAGGCCGCGGCCCAAGCCGAAACTGAGGCGGAACGGTTGCTTCGCGATCTCGCCGGGCGAAAGGGCGCTGCTGAGGCGGCTCAAGAAGCTCAAAACGCCGCCCTCGGGATCGGCATCTGCGCCGAGCGCTGGATGCGCCTGGAGGCAGCCCGGCGCATTCTCGAACGGGCCATGGAGCGCTACCGTGCCGCCAACGAGCACCCGCTGGTCCGCCGGGCGAGCGAGATCTTTGGGCTGATTGCCGGGACCGGCCCCAATCCGTTGGCGCGGCTGGCTGTCCGCTACCGGGATGGTGATGCGCCAACCCTGATTGGCCTGCGGGCTGACGGATCCGAGTGCGACGTCGAAGGGATGAGCGAGGGCACCCGTGACCAGCTCTACCTGGCTCTTCGCATTGCGACCATTGAGCGCCACGTGGCCGAGAACGAGGCGCTTCCCTTCCTGGCGGATGATCTTTTCATCACCAGCGATGACGAGCGCGTTGTACCGGGTCTTGCAGCCCTGGCTGAGCTCGGGCGGTCAACACAGGTCATCCTGTTCACCCATCATCGGCATGTGCTGGATGCGGCGTTCGGCTCTCTTCCGTCCGGGAGCGTGATGGTGCACCGGCTGCAGTCGCATGGCAGGCCAGTGAAGCTGCGGGCGGTCGCGAGTTGAGGAGCTGTCCGGTCGAGAGCGGAGCGTTGCCAACATCTGGGAGCCACCAGCCAATCCGACGACAGCGCCCTATGCAGCGCGTCAAGGCAGCCGGCCTTTCGATCCGCGGTCGTCACCTTGCCGTGTCACAACGCGGCAACCAGTCGGCCGTCGGTTAAACCATCACGACTACGAAGAAGGCACCGTGATCTTCGCACCCAAATCAGGATCCGCTTCGAATCTTAGCCTGAAGCTGCTTGCGAGCCATGCGCAGCATCCCTACCTCCTGCGCCGGCGGCGACTTGCAGTGGACAGAGCGGAACCAGCCCATGCGCAGCAGTTGGGCGATGCCGCGCGCATCGCGCCGGTCTGTCTTGACGATCATAGCCGAGAGCGCCGCCTTCACGTGTCGGGTCTCCAGCAGCACGACCTCGAACCCGGCTTGCAGACGGTCGGCATGCAGCCACTGCGAGAGTGGCCCGACCTCCAAACCGACGCGGGTGAGCGGCAGGTTCAGGCTGGCGAAAAAGATGGCAAGCGCCTCGGGCTCGCTGGCGACCTTCGCCTCGCGGAAAATCTGTCCGCAACCATCGAGAATACAGACGCTGCTCAGTTCCAACGAGACATCAATTCCGGCATAGTAGTCCATGGCTGTCCCTCATGATGCTTGGGGCCGATCCACTCGAACCCCGATCCAACACCATCACTCACATGGGCAGTTTCGGTTCAAGGGACTTGGATCAAAGCGTCATCTGCGGTCCTCCATGGGCTGTTCTGGCATCCGAGGTCTGAGCCCGATTGCATGACCCGACCGCTCCCGGCTCGTGTCAAACTCACATGCGGTCGCCGCATCACGGCTGCACCAATATCCCGCGTGCGGCGGGCAGGGCTCAGGAGGACGAAACCCTTCTCTGAGACGGCTGTTTAGGCCCTATGATGTGCTCGGTTCGTCCACCCGGATCCGCCGGGCTGATCAGGCCCAGGGAAGGCTGACCAATTCTCAGGCGGCTTTGATGACGGCTCCCTCAATCACAACTCCAGCCGTCATGTACTTCCATAAAGCAATGAGAAGCTTGCGGGCCAGCGCCACAATCATGGGCTTTTTGAGACGCCCACCGACCATCTTGACCCGCTCCTGGAACCACCGGCTCAGGGCCGAGCCCGGCTGGTGCCTGAGCCACAACCAAGCCAGCTGAACCATCGTGGTCCGTAGCCGCGGATTGCCAGCCTTGGACACGCCCTGCTCGCGATCAATGGTGCCGCTCTTCCATGGCGTCGGCGCAAGACCTGCATAGGCAGCCACCTGCCGTCGATTGTCGAAATGCCGGTAGAGCCCTTCGGACCACAGCACATTGGCGAATTCCGGACCGATCCCTTTCAGCTCCAGGAGCCGTACCGGCGCGGCTGTCGGGCTGGCGGCGGCGAGCAGGATGTTCCGTTCGGCCTCGACCGCCTCGATCTGCTCAAGGAGGAGCTCGAGGCGGTCGAGTTCTCGGATGAGCTGCGCCTTGAGGTGGCGGGGGAATGGGCGACCATCACCAGTCCGAAGCTCCTCAAGCCGTGCCCGGCGGCAGCGGTGCATCGGCTCGTAGTCGGAGACCCCTTGCGCGAACAGCAGCCCCTTGATCCGGTTGACATGCTCGACCCGCTCAGCCGTGAGCGTCTTGCGTTCACGCGAAACGCGGCGCTGGTCCTCCTCCTCCGGCGTGGGGGCTTTAACCATTGCACAGACCCGAGGCTCACCACGCTTGTAAGCGAGGAGCGCCCGCACCAAAGCTTCGCCATCGATCTTATCGGTCTTGGCCCGGCGGCGGCGGCGCGATGTCGCGATGGACGCTGGGTCGACGACATGGCTCTCGATTCCTTCGCTTTGCAGCACGCGATGGAGCCAGAAGCCATCCAATCCAGCCTCCTGAATGACGATGAGCGGAAAGTGCTTGCCGGTCCTCGCATGCGCTTTCGCCTGCAGGGTAGCAAAGCAGACCAGGAGACCAGCGACATCACCGCCGCGCACCTGATGCTTCGACATCTTCTCGGCTTGACCTGGGGATAAGGACGTTATCAGCCAAACCGAGCGGGAGAGTTCCAATGAGACGAAGATCGCTCCAAGGTTGGTGCGAATGGCAGCTTGTTGGAAGTTGGTAGCAGCGACTGGCATGACTGTCTCCAGAGCGGGTGATAGCCGACTCACTCTGCCAGAGGGTGGTCTGCTATCGATACCCATAGGATCTCTGGGGGACAGCCACCCCGCTCCGCTAGCTCGTGAGCGGCAGGCCCATTACGGCAACTAGGAATATCCGATAGTTAGGAATTTTTCGTCAATCCTTTGACAGTAAGTTGCCGCCGAACACCGGGCTGCGATCCGGATCTGTGGGGGCACAATGACCAATCGCTCAAAGTTGACAAAGATATTCATTCGCAACATCGGCTGCATAGGCGACGAGGGGCTCTCGGTCGATCTCGATAACATCGTTTGTCTTGTTGGTCGCAACAATGCAGGCAAATCGACGATCTTAAAGGCATACGAACTTGCCTGTGGAAAGGCATCCTTCGACGCCAGCGTCGACAGATGCCAATGGAGCCCTTCCGATGCTCCTTCAGAAATCATTCTGGATGTCCATATCCCTGAAGGAATCGGCAACGTCGATGCAAAATGGAAACAAGATCAAGATGGGCTCTTAATCGTTCGAAGCCGATGGCAATGGGCCTTGCCCACCTTCTCAAAGGTGCGCACTACCTGGGATCCGGACGCAAAGGATTGGGCGGTAGACGGCAAGGCAGGCGGCGCTGACCCCGTGTTCAATTCACGTCTTCCACGTCCTCTCAGGATTGGCTCGCTAGATGATGCGAAGACTTCAGAAGAGACCTTGCTTCAATTGGCGCTCAGTCCTTTTGTCCGGGAATTGAAGGCACTTGAAGGAGACCTTGGTTCTCCGTTGTCAAACGCGGTCGCAGAATTAGTTAATCTAGTAAACAAGCTTACAAATGGCCATGGCGATCGGTTCAACGAGATTGCTGACAAAGTAGGAAAGGGATTCCAGGGTGTATTCCCACGCTTGGGCGTGCGCCTTGACGTCAACATGGCGCGTCCATCGTTCAAGCTCGGAGATCTTCTCAAGGAAGGGTCAGGACTGAGGATCTCAGATGGAAAAACGGAAACGAGCCTGATCCAGCAAGGCACAGGCACACGTCGAGCACTCTTCTGGTCCATGCTCCAGGTTCATAACGAAATAAGCCGTGCGTCAGAGCTTGCTGAAGTCCGCCGCAAGGAACTGGATCGGCTTCAGAAAGATCTTGAGAAGGAGCAGAAGAAAGCCAAGCCAGATGAGACCAAGCTTATCGAGATCAATGCGCGCATCGAGGGTTTTGAGTCCACCGAAGGAAAATCAGATGCCGACGATCCTGCGCTCCCTGGATATCTCTTGCTGATTGATGAGCCCGAGAACGCGCTTCATCCTATGGCAGCGCGAGCAGCACAAAAACATCTCTACCGCCTTGCGGACGACCCGGACTGGCAAATCATCCTCACGACCCACTCGCCGTACTTTATTAACCCGCTCGCGGACCATACGACCATTGTTAGGCTAGAGCGAGCTTCCGAGGATGAAACCGCACCTGTCACGCCTCGGATTTTCCGAAGTGATACAATCGGCTTCGATGCGGATACAAAGCGCCGCCTACAGGCGCTTCAGCAGATGGACTCCAGTCTCGCTGAAATATTCTTTGGGTCGTACCCTGTCCTCGTTGAAGGTGACACGGAACATGCCGCATTCCTTGCAGCCGTATTGGAGACGAACCACGACCTTGCAGATCGGATCACGGTCGTTCGCGCCCGAGGAAAAGCAATCCTCGTACCGTTGATCCGCATCATGAACCATTTCCGCGTGCCGTTCGGCATTATCCATGATGCCGATACCCCCTTTAAGCTAGATGGGGTCAAGAATGGAATGTGGACTGAGAACGACAAGATTCGCTCGGCAATTACAGACTGCCGTGCCAATGGAATTCGCGTATATCATCGAGTGAGCATTCCTGATTTCGAGCGCTTCTTGGGCGGGGAGTCGCTCGGGAAGGACAAGCCGCTAGCGGCTTATGAGATGATTGCGGCCGAAGAGAAATTGAAGGTCCAAGTCCAAAGTCTTCTGTCCTCGCTGATGGAGGGCGAAGCAGTCGATCCTTTCGACGAGAACATCATGGCCTCCGGGGTATATCTTGACGTCCTGAAGGAGCAGTCGATCGTCTGGGCTAAGACCAACGGTGCCTATGATGACCCAAGGTACCAAGGCAAAACCCTAAAGGCTGCTGGAAATCTAATGAGTGCAATTCCGGAGAGCGACATTATTGTCCCCGAATTGTCGCAGGCCGTGGTGGACGTCGGGTTGGTTCACACAAGCGTGTCCCCGGGCCTAGTTCTCAAAGGGCGTGACGGCAGTCCTGAAGGGGCGTGACGGCCAAACTGCCGTCACGAGGAGCCTAGCTAGTTTCCGTCCACAAACGCCAAACTGTTGATTTGATTGGCTGAATTGCGGGTTTATACAAGCAAGGCCCGGCGGTTTCAGGTATCTTGGATCATGCCACTGAGTCCAAATCCTGCCACCGCCGGAGCCGACAATGCGCCAGGAACGCACCGTCCAACCCAGCATATTCGATCTTTTCGCCACGCGCACGAGATCGGCTGCGAGTTAACCGCTCTTATTCATGATGTGGTTGAAGAGGGTTGCGGGTGTAGCTTAGTCGGCCCTGAATAACCCACAACTTGTTGGGACAGAAGAATTCTTCGTCGTCACGAAGCATTGTAGAATGCCAGCATCTGGGGACGGCCCCGCTCAAACCTGGTGTTTTGCTATGGGACCCAAGCCGACGCTGCCGAGTTCCGGCGATCTCTACCGCAGCCGTCTCGACCAGATCCTCGACCACCGTCACGAGTTGTATCGGCTGGCCGGGCTGATCGACTGGGACAGGTTCGATCACGAGTTTGGCCGCTTCTATCGTCCGCTCGGACGGCCCGCGAAGCCGACGCGCCTGATGGTGGGCCTGTCCTATCTCCAGCATACCTTCAACCTGTCCGATGAGGCGGTGGTGCAGCGCTGGATCGAGAACCCGTATTACCAGTGGTTCTGTGGCTGCGAGTATTTCCAGCATGAGCTGCCGTGCGATCCGAGCTCGCTCACGCGCTGGCGCAAGCGGCTCGGACCAGACGGACTGGAGACGCTGCTGGCCGCCACCATCCAGGCCGGGCTGGAGAGCGGCACTGTGCGGCCCTCCAGTCTGGAGCGGATCAGCGTCGACACGACGGTGCAGCCCAAGGCGATTACCCATCCCACCGATGCAAAGCTCTATCTGAAGGCGCTGCAGGCTTTGGTCCGTCAGGCCAAGCGGCACGGCCTCGAGCTGCGTCAGGCCCACACGCGTCTGGCCAAACGCGCCGCCGTGCAGGTCGGCCGCTATGCCCATGCCCGCCAGATGCGCCGCGAACTGAAGCGGCTGAAGACCTATCTCGGACGTGTGTACCGCGATGTCGCCAGGAAAGTCGCCGGTGATGAGGTTCTCTCACGCCGGTTTGCTCCTCTGCTCGGCCTGACAGAGCGCCTCCTGATGCAGGAACGCACGAGCAAGAACAAGGTGTACAGCCTGCACGCGCCCGAGGTGGTGTGCATTGCCAAGGGCAAAGTGCATCGGCCGTACGAGTTCGGCTCGAAGGTCGCGCTGGCAGTGACCAACCGCGAAGGGTTCGTGCTCGCCAAGGCGCTGGAGGGCAATCCGTATGACGGCCACACGCTCGGCACGACGATCGATCAGGTCGTGGCCATGACGGGCGTCGAGCCGGAGCGGACTTATGTCGATCAGGGCTATCGTGGGCATGACTACGCCAAGACGGATCGGGTTTTCATCACCCGGCAGCGGCGGGGCCTGACGCCGACGATCAAGCGGGAACTGCGACGCCGGTCCGCGATCGAGCCGATGATCGGGCCATGAAGGCGGACGGGCGGCTGGGACGCAATCACCTGCTCGGAGCGGCCGGCGATGCGATCAATGCGCTCCTCGTGGCGGCCGGGCACAATCTGCGGCTGGTCCTGAACTGGCTCAGGCTTTTTGTCGCTTGGCTCATCGCAGCCCTGCTGGGTTCATCCGCGCAATCGGATACTTCTCAGGTCGCCTGAAATCCAGTGCGAGCCACGTGCAGCCGCATTATTCAGGGCCGACTATGATACGGGGATCAGTCTTCTCCAGGCATCCTCCGCCGCCCTAGGCGAGGCCCTGCAGAGAAAGAACACGGATCCGACCTCGATCCTCGTCACTCCTCTCGAATGGTGGTCATTTCAACCTCTCCAGGACAATCAGGTTCTCTTGTCCCTCCGGCAGCCCGGAGGCCTGGAGGTCCACCATATTGTCCAGAGAGACGCAATCGCTCACATGAGAGACGTACTGAATTCAGTTTTGGAGGACGTACCCATCGGGCTCCAGGTCAACTGAAAAACTAATTGCGCGCGAAGTATATCGGTCTCGACTTTCCAGTACGGTCATGGATCCCTCGCAATGTGGATGTGAAAAGGCCGCTCGAAAGCGGCCTGGTAGGGGATCCAAGTGGCGTGGAAAGTGTGCTGGAGATAGGACAGCCCGACCATCAGGCGCGTCGGCTTCGCGGGCCGTCCGAGCGGACGATAGAAGCGGCCAAACTCGTGATCGAACCTGTCCCAGTCGATCAGCCCGGCCAGCCGATACAACTCGTGACGGTGGTCGAGGATCTGGTCGAGACGGCTGCGGTAGAGATCGCCGGAACTCGGCAGCGTCGGCTTGGGTCCCATAGCAAAACACCAGGTTTGAGCGGGGCCGTCCCCAGATGCTGGCATTCTACAATGCTTCGTGACGACGAAGAATTCTTCTGTCCCAACAAGTTGTGGGTTATTCAGGGCTGCCTAATTACTTCTGTTGATTGTCCATTCATGGAGTGCGACGGTCATCTTTCTCTAATAGCAGGCAACGGATTTCGGTTATTTCACAGCTGAAACGACAGCCAGCACCTCTCCCATTGTGATTTCCGGCTCTCCGTTGATGACATCAACAAGACTTCCCCTGATCCAGGCGAGAGCCTTCTCGTTGGCCGCCAGAGCGGCCTCCTTGCTCTCGAACAGGGTCACAGAGCCACCGACTCCATCACCAGCATCAAACACGTAGTAGCCTAGAAACCCAGGAGACTGCTTGAGCAGTTGGCCAAGACCGCTTTCGGCCCGCCGAGCCGCCTCAGCGACGGAGCTCATGTGGGTGAACTTGCGGATGACCAGATACATGGCCGCCTCCAGCCGTTCCAAGGGGCCGCAATGCCACAAATAGGTCACGTCGTTGACAGACGCCGACGAGCAGGCAAGCGACGTCCCAGTCAGATCCGGATCGCAGCGGCGCGGACAGTTTTGCCTTTGACACCTGCCCGCGGCCAAGGAGCGGGGCACTTAGCCCCGCTCGTTGCTCTGCTTGACGATGACCGGCACGATCATATCGCCCCAGTACCCTGTCTCGGAATGGCAGCGCTTGACTCTCTGCAGCTCGATCGACAAGCCATGATTGACGCAGTTCATCACGGCCTCGTTCACCCGATGAAGTTCGTTCGCGAGGATGCGGATGGCCGCATCCTGGTCGGCAGACATCGAGCTGGCGTGGTCTTCAAAGCGGCTCTTCAGGTGCGGCTTGTCCGATAAGGTCATTTGCTTCACTCCCGTTCAAAAGGTCGACCGCATCATCTGCTTGACAGGAAGGCTGGCGGCCCGGTTTTAGACTGCGATGAGCCGCGGGCAAGAAGTACGAGCCTGTGGCGTCATGGTTCGTGGCCTTGCCCGCGGCAGATCTTCAGCCGAACTGATTCATGGTGTTGTGAGCGCCGCCTGCCTTGAGGGCAGCCTCGCCCGCAAAGTACTCCTTGTGATCATCGCCGATGTCGGAGCCGGCCATGTTCTGGTGCTTGACGCAGGCGATGCCCTGGCGGATCTCCTGACGCTGGACGTTGCGCACATAGCCCAGCATGCCCTCACTACCGAAGTACTCCCTTGCCAGGTTGTCGGTGGAGAGCGCCGCCGTGTGGTAGGTCGGCAGGGTGATGAGGTGATGAAAGATGCCCGCCCGCTTCGCACCATCCGCCTGGAAAGTCCGAATGCGCTCGTCAGCTTCCCGGGCCAGTTCGGTGTCGTCGTAGTCCACGCTCATCAGCTTGGCGCGGTCATACGGAGACACGTCCTTGCCGGCCTTCTCCCAGGCGTCAAAGACCTGCTGGCGGAAGTTGATGGTCCAGTTGAAGGACGGCGAGTTGTTGTAGACGAGCTTGGCGTTCGGAATGACCGCGCGGATGCGGTCGACCATGCCGGCGATCTGCTCGACATGCGGCTTCTCGGTTTCGATCCACAACAGGTCGGCGCCGTTCTGCAGGGCTGTGATGCAGTCGAGCACGCAGCGATCCTGGCCCGTGCCGGACCGGAACTGGAACAGGTTGCTCGGCAGCCGCTTCGGGCGCAGCAGCTTGCCGTTGCGGTTGATCACCACGTCGCCGTTGACACAGTTCTCCGGCGTGATCTCCTCGCAATCGAGGAAGCTGTTGTAGAGATCGCCGATATCGCCTGGTGTGCGGCTGAAGGCGATCTGCTTGGTGAGGCCTGCGCCGAGCGAGTCGGTGCGGGCGACAATCAGGCCGTCGTCGACGCCGAGCTCGAGGAAGGCGTAGCGGATGGCGCGGATCTTGGCGAGGAAGTCCTCGTGCGGAACGGTGACCTTGCCATCCTGGTGGCCGCACTGCTTCTCGTCCGAGACCTGGTTCTCGATCTGGAGGCAGCAGGCGCCGGCCTCGATCATCTTCTTGGCGAGGAGATAGGTGGCCTCGGCATTGCCGAAGCCGGCATCGATGTCGGCGATGATCGGCACGACATGCGTCTGGTAATTGTCGATGGTGTTCTGGATCTCCCGCTCCTTGACCGAGTTGGCGCTCTTGCGCGCAGTGTCGAGATCGCGGAACAGGAGCCCGAGCTCGCGAGCATCAGCCTGGCGCAAGAAGGTGTAAAGCTCTTCGATCAGGGCTGGAACGCTGGTCTTCTCGTGCATGGACTGGTCGGGCAGCGGGCCGAACTCAGAGCGCAGGGCGGCCACCATCCAGCCGGAGAGATAAAGATAGCGGCGCTTGGTCGAGCCGAAATGCTTCTTGATTGAAATCATCTTCTGCTGGCCGATGAAGCCATGCCAGCAGCCGAGCGACTGGGTGTAGAGCGAGGGGTCGGCATCATAGGCCGCCATGTCCTCGCGCATGATCCGGGCGGTGTAGCGGGCGATGTCGAGACCGGTCTGGAAGCGGTTCTGCAGCCGCATGCGGGCGACGGATTCAGGGTCGATGCCGTTCCAGGTGCTCTGGCCCTCGATGAGCTGCTGAGCTTGTGTGAGCTGATCTTGGTACGCCACGGTCGTATTCCTCGTTCTGTGAAGGTTGAACGATGAAGTACCGCGTGTGTTCGGAGCCGAGAAGGCAAGTTAAGGTTCAGGTGAAAAGTTTTACAACTTGTCACGTGTAAATCTGTAAAATATTTACAAGCATTAAGCGTTGATCCGGTTGCCAGCAATGCACTGGGACCATTGGTGAAAGGCCTCGAAGCCGTATCGATAGCGGCTATTCTACTGATATGCCTCGACAAAGGATTATCCCAAAGGCGAAGTGGTTCAGACGGGTTATAGTTGACGAAACTGTTGTGAGATCGTGACAAACGACATGTCACCAGCTTTACAGGTCGGTCTGATGTGCTGACATGGTTTTGAATACAAGACCTCACCGGCATGAGGCGCGCCTTCTCCAAGACGAGACAGGGAGAACGGTAGCGCCACACATTGTGGTTTTCTACGCAATCAACACGCGAACATACCGTGATGCAGGAAAGCCTCGGTTCTGTGCAAAGTCGAGCCGTCTATAGAATTTCCCTTGTTCGGTTCCCGGCTCACTGCACCTATGCAGCAGTTCTTCAATGGTGTTTTTCCGATGGTATCCCTGTCTGTTGCTTTTGCTGTCGCGTCGCTCACGGCTGGATTTGCAGTCGCCTTTGCGCTCGGGATCGACAGCTTCCGCAGCATTCGCTCGAGACTGAGCAAACGCATGTGATCCTCCTGACACAGCCGGCAAGCCGCTGCGAGGAGCGCCGTTGAGGACTCAGGTGGTTGGCTTTCGGGTTGCTCCATGAAATAGCGATGGTTAGCCAGATTAGTGTGTTCCTGCGGTGTCAGCTCCTGGGAGCCGCTCGCGCCCCAGCTGAGAGTCCCTGAACCCGATTCCTCAGCTGGGGCGCCGCAGCGCAATACCGGTTGTTTACCTCGTCCGGGCAGAATTCTCTTGCCGGGCGCGTTGCGTATCAGCCCGGACGAGGTGCGGAGCTCAACCCTCCGCTCAACGCCCGGGGTGAGGTTTCAGACAGCCCTCAGCCAGAGCGTTTTCCGTTCCCGCCTTTGGGGCGCCGATCGTGCGCCATGCTGCCGCGCCCCCCTCGTGCCGCTTGTCTCGTCCGGAAAATCACCTCACTCTGGCGTCAGCTGCCGATCGACGACAGCTATCGACGAGCCCCGGGAGCTGGCACGGATGGATTGCCCTTCCGGGCTCCTCGTCGGACGCCAGCGCCCGCTGCAGGATCGGCACCGGGCAAGCTAAGGATCCGTCCCTTCATTCCTCCCTGCTCTAACCCTCGGCATCACTTGCGCTTTCTCGGAAGAGTGAGCCGAGCGGATGCCTTACCTCCGAAGCACTATGGCGTTTTATCCTGCTCCACGGCAAAGTGTTACCAAAGGGTTGATCCGCAGGGGTAACAATGACGAGGGCCATTATTCAGTACCCTGGCGCAGAGGGGCTGCCATCAGCGGCCAATCTCAACCACTCCCGGAGCCGTTCCCTGACAGATCCTGAAGCTCACATTCTTCTGTTGTTGAAGGCCGGTAAGGCGAGAGCCGAGATTGCGACTGAAGTCGGCGCTGGCGAGGCGGCTGTGAAAGAGCACATCAAGGCCATCCTGCGAAAGGCTGTCGGTCCACATAGCCAGAGGCAGGATCCGAAGAGAATTGTCTACCTCGTACCGGAAGCAGGCCGTCCCGTTGTGGAACAATCTTAGCACCACACTGGGTGACAGAGGCTGAATGGGCTTCCCATTTCGAGCAAGACGCGAGGTTTCCTCCCCTTCGTGTCGTTCTCTCTGGAAGTTGAGACCTCCCACCTCAGGGCTACTGTTCCTAATAGCGGCCCTTTTTGTTGCCGAGCCATGGGGATCCTCCTGAGGGTAAGTGTTCGGTAAGCATGCCGAACTACTCAGGTCTGACCGAAGGCCGCTGCGTTGCCCCCTGTTTCTTGCATGCGGCTGAAGGGTTCCAAACTTCGGCCGCTGGTCCCAACAGCGGCCGCTGTGGCGCGTGCGGGCTCGTCTTCAGAATCTGTCGGATGCCCCGGCTCTCGCGGTTGCCGATCAGCACACTGCCACGCGCGGCAGGTTGCTCAGTAGGTACGCCGTCTTCAGCCGATTTGCGAACCGGGAATTTTGAACCCACAGGACGGCCCGAGGTCGTGTCAGAGGTCCGCAAAGCCCTTCTGTCGCTGGATGTCCGCCCAACGTTCCAACGCGTCCGCAGCCTTGGCCTCATTGGGAAAGATCTCGACCTTCTCCTGGCCTTTGGCGCCCACGAAGCCCCAGTGGCGCACCAGCCGGATCGTGCCGAACAGGTCACGCTCGATCATCAGGCTGAAGAACTTTGCCCGGCCCTGTTCCGGATCACGCCGATAGAGCACCAGATGGTGCCGTACGGGCGAATGGACCTCCGGCATTCCGGCAGCCGCTCCTACTCGGATCTGCTCTTCTGCAGCGTCTTCTCCATCTCGCGCATCATCGCCTCCTCGATCTCGTCGAGGTTGACCTTGACGGTCTCACCGCCGCTTTGTGCCCTGGCCCGGGTCACCGGCACCTGCTTGGCCTTGGGCCGGCTGATCGCCACCCGCGCCTGGGCCGGGGAGCGGCCGTCCAAGGTGTCGATCAGGCTGTTGAGGGCCGCATCGGACAGCGGGATCTCCGCAGCCTCATCGAGCCCTCGAAGCGCGATAGCCTGGTTGGTGTAGCGGGGATCTCCCGTCACCTCAGGCCCGAACCATTCCAGCGGCCGGAAGGCCTCCGCATCCGTCTTGGCCTCGAATTCCACGGAAACACGGTGAAGGACACGGGGCCGGATGATCTCGTCAACCAGAGCGTGACTCTCGCCGATCGGCAGGGCTGTGCGGGTGTAGTCGACCTCGCCGGCGCAGACCTCGAGCAGCGCATGGGCATGCCCCACCGGGATCTCAATCTCGTCCTCGGCCTCACTATCAGGGCCGTCCGTCTGGAGGATCAGCAGGCCCCTCTCCTCTTCCAGGCGAACCCAGGCGAAGCGATCCCGCTGCTCGAGGAAGAAGCCCTCGACGTGGCGCAGGCCGCCTCTCTCCCGCCGGATCAGACGGGCCAGGGACGAGGCGAGGAGAAAGCGGCGGCGGATGGTCATGACACCCTACGATCGAGCACACCGAAACCTGCTTCTGACGCCGTACAGGCCATGCGAAGGCAAGCCGGGAAGCGGGCTTCCATGGGGCACAGGGTTAAGGGCCTCATCGACATCGCTGCATCAACGCGTTTGACTTGCCTGTTCTGCCAAAGAGAAGCGCCTCGCGTGTGCAGAGGCGCTTGAGTTCCAGGGAGGACTGCCCGCCAGCCGCTCCTCGTGGACCGGATCAGAATGCCTGATGAATGAGGAGGTGGCTGTATCGCAAAGGACACAGGGGCCGAAAGATGCTCTCTCAGAGGCTGGCCAACAGGAGGCTCAGGCCGATCAACGCCGCGAAGGAGACGACGAACCGGACGGCGGCTTGCGTGAACGTCGGGGTGGCAGCAGGAGGAAAGTTAGAGGCTGCGACTTCTGTCTGCGGCATGGTGAGGACCTTCAATGAATTCAGCTGGTTCTGGACAATTGGCGAGAGGCGATCGATCGTGCCGCGCGGCCGGAGTTCATCTGCTCGATTGGCGCGCTGATGTCTGTAGCCTGCGGGACACAGGGCTAACCTTGATGCTGGTGGTGTGGGCCGTCTCGTCGCATCGATAGCCGCAAGGGTCGCAGCAGGACAAAGCGGTCCAACAGACCACGGCGCGGCCAATCCTTCGCGGCATCAACTTGTTTGGGGACTGTCGGCTGCCTTCGTGACTTGCGCGTGTAGGAGTTCGGCCGGGTCATCGGCTCGGGCGGATCTGCGGGTTTGGCCGAGTTCGGTTTCCGACCGCTGAAGAACACCATGCCGCAGGTCAGGACGAGCAGGAACGGCAGCACCAGGAAGGCGAAGATCTGAGTGTCCGTCATTCCAATCGATCGCGGCGTACTATGGGTCAAGGCTGTGTCCTTTCGCGCGCTGGTGTCATGGCGCTACGCCGGCCGGCGCCCGACTGGCATGCGAGTGTCAACCCCTGTGGGCGGCCTCCATTCAAGATGGGCGTCATTGCCTTGGCACACGGGCGCCCCGGTTGCGGTTTTCAGACAGCGCCTCAGCCGGGGCGCTGTCACAAGGTAGTGCGCACGGCTGAGCTGATGGCGTGATCAGGCGTGACGGGTCACCAAGCTCGCCTCAAAGTTGCTTTTCACCTCTGGCTCGCCAAGCCAGACGCGGAGCTCTTCCAGGGAGGGAAAGCTGTGCTCAATCTTAATGAACGGAGCCGGTCTCCTGCTTCGCGGCAGATCCTCGAGCAGCTCGGCCGTCCACGTGTAGGGCCGATGGGAGCTATGCCTTACCACGCTTCCCATGACGTCTCCATTCAAGAGCAGGTCATAGGCGCCCGGTGCGAGTTGAAGCAGATGGGATGGTTGCCGCTCTCCCCAGACGGCATCGCAGTGTGCCAAGAATGTGGTGGTTTCAGCCACCAAGCGGAGAGGACGGCAAAGTGAAAGATACAATGATCGGAGTGGATCTAGCAAAACATGTGTTCCAGCTCCATGGCGCATCAATGGCGGGGCACTTGAAGTTTCGAAAGAAGCTGTCACGTCCTCAGTTTCAGAAGTTTGTGACCGAGCATCCGTCGGCAGTCGTGGTGATGGAAGCCTGCGGCAGCGCCCATTATTGGGCACGGGAGATGGTCAAACTCGGCCATGAGGTGAAGCTGATCGCGCCGCAGTATGTGAAACCTTTCGGAACGCGCCAGAAGAACGATGCGGCCGATGCCGAGGCCATCGTGGTCGCAGCACAGCGCCCGGACATGCGCTTCGTCGAACCGAAATCGGAAGAACAGCAGGCCAAGGCAGTGCTGTTTCGGGCTCGGCAGCGCCTTGTCCGTCAGCGCACCGATCTGGTGAACGCGCTGCGTGCAGTTCTCTACGAATACGGCCACATCGTCCCCCAAGGGATCGTCCATCTCAAATGAATCGAGGCGATTCTCAAGACGCCAAACAGCGACCTTCCCGAGTTGGTCTGCCAGGAATGTCAGGATCTTATCGACCAGATTGGCCGGAAGACGGAGCGGATCGAGGCTAAGACAGAGCAACTCAAGAAGCTGGCAGAGCAGACCGGACCAGCGCGACGGTTGCAAACGATGCCAGGGGTCGGGCCGCTGACCGCGCTGGCAGTTGAAGCATTCGCACCCGACATGGCCAGCTTCAAGCGTGGCCGAGACTTTGCGGCTTGGCTAGGCCTTGTTCCACGTCAGCATTCCTCAGGCGGCAAGGAACGTCTTGGGCGTGTATCAAAGGAGGGGCAGGCCGACATTCGCCAGTTACTCATCGTTGGGGCGATGTCGCGGCTGAACTGGTTAGGTCGCAAATCGATTCGCGAGGGTTCGTGGCTGGCACAGATGCTGGCGAGAAAGCCGCGGATGCTCGTGGCGATAGCTTTGGCAAACAAGATGGCGCGGACGGTCTGGGCCATGCTCACCAAAAGAGAGGATTATCGGAATCCGGCGCCGGCTGTGGCTGCGTGATTGACCTGCAGCAAACAGCCTGTTGTCGGTGGGGGGTGTGAGAAGGCGACGACCTGAATGGGCACATTGATCGAACAGATCGGGATTAGGAAAACCAGCTATAGCCTAAGAGTCCGCGAACTCGCGAATCAGTTTTGGACCTAATCCGCGGATCACCATACCGGCCAGCGGCTTCTGCAAGCGCCGCAAGCAAAGGCCTGACAGAAGACCGCACTCGATCACACGTCCAAAGGGTCAGAAAATTCTTGCATCACGGGCGGCACCCACAGAAGGCTATAGGTCATGAGGGCTCATACCAGACCTCAGCTGAAGCTCAATTCACTCATGGGCCTTTGCGACGACAGACGTGCGATCTGGAGCCATGATCAGCGTTGGACGCTGCTTGGGGCGGGCCACGAAGGCCAGCCATTCCAGGCCACTCGGGCTGAGGCGGATCTGGTAGCCGTTGGATTCGACGAGGTCGGCTGTCTCAGGATGATGGGAATCAGGCATGGCTGTGATGGCAGGTGTTGGCTGTCTAGCGGCAGACATCAGCGGTCGTCTCGGCCTCATGCTTGGATGGGCCAGTGAGTGGTCGGCCTGGAGGGACTTGATCCTCAACCAGACCATTGAGCGGCCGGCCCTCACCCGTGAGCGACAGGCCCATGCCGCCTCCACCATGGCTGCGTCCAACGCCCTTCGCTAGGTCCAGAAAGCCACAGCCTCTCAGAAACCGCTCAGCACCTGCTAACGGCCAATCGCCGTGACGAGCGAAATGAGCTGGCTGACGTTGGCCTCATCGACGAGCGAGCAGCGGGATCGTCCCTGTGCATCCCGGAAAGTCGCATAGGTGAGACGCTCGATCACATGGTTGTCGCGGTCGAAGGTGAGGATCCTCGGGACTATGTCGGTGATATGGCTGTCGCGACTGGCGACGGGATTGCAGATGATCAGCGGATCGCCCGGCTGGCAGGTTCGCGCCGCGGCGCCGTCCACGATGCAGCAGCGGGATCCGCGCTCGCCCAGGAGCACATAGGCCGAGGTCCGGGCGCCGGTGGTCTTGTTCCAGATCTCCACGAATTCCATGGGGGCAAAGCCAACCGGCTCGCAGTGCTCGGGATCCAGCGTGATCGAACCTTGGCCGTTAACGGTTGCTTCCGTGACATGGACGCCATGGAGTTTGCCGGCAACAAGCGTCGTCATGGTCCTGCTCCGCCCAACCAGCGCCGTCAGGCCTCGTGCCGGCGTGCGACGGTCGCCGCCTCGGCGGGATCGAGAATGCCATTGTCGCTCAGGCGCGTGGGTCCGCCACAAGCCGCGACACAGAGCATGGCCGCTGACGCAACGGCTCCCCTCACCGCCTCAAGCATCCCGGCCTCCCGCACCTCGAGGCACTGCAGCTGATCGCCCACGGTCATGGGGCTCCAGGCTGTCTCGACCAGCCGCTGGCGGCCTGGGCCACCACCAGCCGCGGCCGCCCTCGCGCTCGGCGAGGCTCAGGAAGCGGTTGCGGCTGCTCAGCGCCAGCCGGTCGGCCTCATGCACGGTCGGCACCGTCACGATCGCGACGGTCAAGTCGAGATCCTGCCGATTCCGACGCGCTGCCGGCCATGCACCCACTGCCGGATCACGGCGCATTGCTGGAAGTCCTTCTGGCCGAAGAAGGCGACCTCCGGCTGCACGAGGTTAAACAGCTTGGCAACCACGGTGGCCACGCCGCGGAAGTGCCCGGGCCGGACGGCCCCGCAGAGCGGCTCGGCCACGGGGCCGGGCTCGACGGTGGTCTGGAAGCCGGGCGGGTAGATCTCGCCGGCATCCGGCACGAAGATCAGGTTCACGCCCGCCGTGCGGCAGAGCGCGTGGTCGGCCTCCAGGGCACGGGGATAGCGGTCGAGATCCTCGTTCGGGCCGAACTGGGTCGGATTGACGAAGATGCTGACCACAGTGACGTCACAGTGGGCAACGCTCTCCTCGATCAGCGCGCGATGGCCCGCGTGCAGGAAGCCCATGGTCGGCACGAAGCCGACCCGCAGGCCTGCGGCGCGGGAGCCTTTCAGGCACTGGGTCAGCGACTTGATCGTGCGGAAGGTCAGCATCGATGGCCTCACGAGCGGGTGGAGGGATCCGGCGTCCAGGCGGATACCGCCGCCCGGGCCTCGGCCGGCAGGGCATAGGCCTCTGCGGGTGACGGAAAGGCGCCGCGGCGCACGTCCTCGGCCCAGTGTGTGAGGGCCTGCTGCAGCAGACCAAAGCCATCGACATAGCTGCGCACGAACTTCGGCCGGTGGCCTTGGCTTAGCCCGAGCACGTCGTGCAGGACCAGCACCTGGCCCGAGCAGTGTGGCCCGGCCCCGATGCCGATGGTGGGAATCCTGAGGGTGTGGGTGATCCGGGCGGCGAGCTCGGACGGGATGCCCTCGAGCACGAGCGCACAGCAACCGGCTTCTTGCAGCCGGTGCGCGTCCTCCAGGATTTGGACAGCGTCGTGAACTCCCCTGCTCTGCACCTTGAAGCCGCCCATGGCATGCACGCTTTGCGGCGTCAGGCCCAAGTGCCCCATCACGGGGATCTCGCATTCCACGAGCGCCTGGATCGTCTCGACGCGCTTTTCTCCGCCCTCCAGCTTGACGGCGGCTGCCCCGCGCTGGAGAAAGCCGCCGGCGTTGCACAAGGTGTCATCGAGGCTGAGATGATAGCTGAGATAGGGCATATCGGCCACGAGCAGGCTCCGTGGCCTGGCCCGAGCGATGGCTTCGAGATGATGGTTCATCATCGCCATGCTGACCGGCAGGGTGTTGTCGAAGCCGAGACAGACATTACAAACGCTGTCGCCGACCAGGATCATGTCCACGACGGGATCAACCAGGCGTGCCGTCACGGCATCATAGGCTGTGGTCATCACCAGTCGCTGGCCATCGCGCACCCGTTGCTGCAGCCGAGGAATGGTGATAGCCGATGCATCGGCTGGGAGGTGATGGCTCATGCGTACCTGCGCAGCATTGCGGCCGGAAAGGCAGTCCGACTACGTCCTTAATCAGGTCAAAGGTAGGCTACTGTCACCAGCAGCCTGAGCTTGGGAGGAACGATTGTCCTCCGAAGAGCGATGTCACGGGTAGAAGTGAACCGCGCAAGCTGATTACCATTTATCGTGCTTGGTTGGAGTCCTGCTTCGTTCGTGTAATCGATTTCGCAGTTTTGTTTTACTAATCCGTACGTGAGCTGTGACTGAGGAGACACAGTTTGCTGAGATGTGTGACGCGAGCCTTCACGATGTTATGGATCTCAAAGCAAAGGCAACAATACGATCAGCGAAGGACAGACCTGACTGCTCTCTTGGCTCCTGATTGCGAGCTGCTCTCAATCGGCAAGGGACGCGCTCGTTGACGGTCCTGACCGATGCAGCCATCCAGCACTGGGCAGCGGGCAGATCGCTGAAAAGAGCGGCTCGCGCTCAATAGGTCCACCGCTGGGCCTTGGTGACGAGGAAATCCCGGAACACCTGAGCCCGGGCGACAGAGCGCAGCTCTTCCGGGTAAACCAGATAGCTGTCGAGCGTGGGCATCTCGATGTCCCGCAGAACCTGCGTCACCTTGGGATTGCCGGCCATGGCATAATCCGGCGCCACCCCGATCCCGGCTCCGGTCTCGATCGTGTGGCGAAGGGCCAGGCTGTCATTGGTCACAAGCCGGTTCGGGCGCGGGTCCTTCGGATCACGGCCCCAGCCTGTCAGCTGGTGCGGTTCCAGGATGAAGTCTGGCTGATCGCCACCCAGGGTGACGATGCGGTGGTGGTCGAGATCCTCCAGGGTCTCGGGCTCGCCGAAGCGTTCGACGTAGCTGAGCGCGGCATAGGCATGATAATGGATCGTGAAGAGACGGCGCTGAACCAGATCCGGCTGGGCGGGGCGGCGCAGGCGGATCGCCACGTCAGCCTCGCGCATGGCAAGGTCCAGCTCATCGTTGGTCAGGATCAGCTCGATGCGCACCTCGGGATAAAGGTCCATGAATTCCGTGATGCGCCGGGCGAGCCAGATACCGCCGATCCCAATGGTCGCCGTGACCTTGAGGCTTCCGGCCGGGCGCTCGCTGGTCTCAGTCAGGCGGTGGGGCGTTGCCTCCAGACGCTGACGGATCTCCCGCGCCGCTCGGAAGAGCACGTCCCCGTGCTCGGTCAGGATGAGGCCGCGGGCATGGCGATGAAAGAGCGGCACCTTCAAGTCGCGCTCGAGGGCGCTGATCTGGCGGCTGACGGACGACTGGTTCACGCCCAGTTTTGCACCGGCCCGGGTGAAGCTCTGGGTTTGCGCAACCTCATAGAACAGCCTGATCTTGTCCCAGTCCACGGCGGGTCCTCAATAGGATGGAGGTTTCGAAGATCTTACGTGAGCAGGCCTCTGGTCTTGTGTGTCAGCCCAGGATGTCTTCACCTTTGTGAAGCGACGATGACCAAGCTCCTGAACATGCTGTGCTCCTGATCAAGGTCTTACGTGTTATCTGATCAGGATCGTTTCTGATGGGGGTCGATTGTGATCACGATCCCATCATGGGGGCGAGCAGCGCTTCGGGAGGCGCGACTGCGGTGCTCAGCCTTGTCGAGTGCCGCAATCGCAGCCTGTACCTCCCTGCGAAACCGCGTCTTGAGCCGGAGCGGCTCCCGATGCCATCCGCGTGCGCCCTCCTGGATTTCGTACAGCGCTCGCGCTACGGCTTCGATTTCCGACTGGTTCATGGCTTTCAACCCTTCCCTGGAATGGTCTGTCCCGTCTGAAGCGTCTCGATAGGTTCAGCTCATTGTCTGCGGTTACCGCTGCTGCCTTAGGTCCTGCAGCCAAACGGCTCTTGATGTGGGCACGTCATAGCCTTCAGCGCGACGATCGGGCACAGCTGGGACCGTCATCTGTCTGCAGCGTCGATAAGTGCTGGACCATCTGAATGACGGTCTCGGGACGATAAGGCTTGGCCAGAAACGCAGCCCCGCCGGCAAGATCGTCAGGCCCCGGCCGAGCCCGGCCTGACGTCACCACGATGCCGATCCCGGGCCATCGCAGGTGGACGATCCTGGCCAGTTCAAGGCCGTTCATGGAGCCCGGCATCTCGATGTCAGTAATCACCGTCTGCACATCGGGGCGGGCTTGCAGGACCGTGATCGCCTCGTCGGCATTGACAGCCTCGAAGACCTTGAACCCGGCCTCCTCCAGAAAATCGGCCATGAAGATGCGCACCAGCGGTTCATCCTCGACTACAAGGATCGCTGTGCGTGTCGGGTGATTGGGTGCGTCCACACTGTCTCCAATCCAGAAGGTTAGTGCTTGGATCCCCGCTGCCAAGGCACGTGAGGGGTGAGAGAAACAACGCACGGAACAAAACGAGCGATATGCAATCAAACGCTACGAGCGAGAGGACCATCTGCCAAAGCGATGTTGGGTTTGGCCCTCGCGGAGCCGCAGCGCCTGTGCTGCGGCCAGAGGAACTTGACACCATGGCGGGTGCCGCCACTCCATGCCAAACGGACGTCCGCCCGCACAGAAAGACTGCGGATTTCCAGAACAAACTCCCGTGGGAGAGCGACAGTGCCCGCAAATCTGATGCAAGCGCCGCCGGCAGAGAGGTTGTCGACGGTGCACGTCAGGTCTGACATTCGGTCATTGACGATGACCCTGGCATGACAAGCCAGTGGCTGTCGGCGATGCCAGCGGCGATCACGTTCGCTCGCCAAAGTCTCCTCGATCGCCATTGACATCCTTTGTTCCATTGTGCCAATGACCCTCTCAGCCGCTGCCTGGAGTTTTCAGCCAGTTTCTGAAGGCTGCGACGCCTGTGAACAGGATGGCGCCACCCACAACGCTCGCCACCATCTCGCCAATGACATGCGTGTAGATGTCGTCCGGGATGTTGTTGAAGACGACGTGATGAACTTGGTGGAACGCCGCAACAGCAAGGCCCGCCAAGCCGCCGTAGATGGCGCTGCTCCTGAGGCTCCATTTCGGCGTCGGCTCAACACTCCGCTTCACAACGCTCGTCCTTGCGACGTCGACGGCCTTCCTCAAGAGAATTGCTTGACCGCGACGATGCGCGGTTGACGTGCGCTTTGAGGACCGGTGAGGCACTGAATGAAAGGGCACGACTGGGTGCGATGGGCACTTCCACGTTGGTCTTGGGATTGCGGCCGATGCGGCTGCCTTTGGTTCGCACAGCGGAAACCCCGAATGAGGATAGCTTTACGGGATCCCCTGCCTCGAGTGCGGAGCACATCGCCTCAAGAACCTGACCAACGAGATCTGAGGCAAACTCCTTCGTCACGGGTGCTTGCTGGTACACCGCCTCGGCCAGATCAGCTCGGGTTACGCTTTTCGGTGCCATGACGACAATCCAGGCAGTTCAAAGAACGGGCTGCCGTTGCCAGCAGTCCTAGTTTGGGAGGAACGACTTTCCTCAGAGGAGCGACCGCGGGGAGATGCAAGTCGCGCAACGCCATTAGCATTTCGCATCACATGTTGAAATCCCGTGTCGTGCATGTAATCGTTTGCGACATGCAATTGTTTGCCAGGAGCTCACGTTGTGTCGGGCAGAACACAAAACGCAGGTGCTCTATGGTTGCGCTATAAAGTCTTCGCGGTCATTCTCGTTGACCTGATTGCACTCGTTGCGCGTGCGCCTGATCGAGGCAGCATCGTCGCGAGGCCATCCACGTCATCACCGAGCACACCGCTCCTTCGCGAGGCGAGCAAGCGCACGCAATCCGGAGCTGGCGTTCGTGACGCGTTCCTGCGCTTGCGATCATCAGCGCAAGAAGAACAAACTGATTGCGTTTGGTCGCAGGACAGCAAGAATGATCTCAATCAAAGGCCAAATTTGGAAGATCTAACTCTTGAACCCAGGCTCGCTGCCGCGATAGAAGCTCGTGTGGAATAAGGGCTTTGCGATCGTTCACCTGAAGCCCATGGGCGGCTTTGATGTCGACACTTCCTGTCAGACCTGACGTCAACTCTCGCCGCACGCGTCTGATGACAACTGGCTTGCTGAAGCGGTGACGGTGCTGTGCCTGCGCCGTGGGCTCGACAGCTGGCACGAAGGATTGCCCCATGAGGAAAGTTGTTGCGGCCAAGTTGCACGGCCTTCATGTGACCGGCGCAAACCTGAACTATCATGGCTCGATCACCTTGGATCCGGATCATTGCGAGCAGGCCGGGATCGTCCCACTCGAGTTCGTGGAGATCTGGAACAAGAACTCGGGCGCCCGGATCTCGACCTATGTGATTCTGGGCGAGCGCGGATCCCGGTGTTGCATCCTGAACGGTGCGGCGGCGCGAACCTGCCAGCCGGGCGATCAGGTGATCATCTGTAATGCGATCTACATTCCCGAGAAGCAAATCAGCGACATGACTCCGAGGGTCTTGACCTTCGATCACGAGAACAATGTCATCGAACGCTTGAGCTATCAGGTCCGGGTCGATCCAACAGGACGCTATCAGTTTTCGATTCTCGATGAATCCGGTGTCCAGCAACCAATTCCCCTTCTCGCCAGCGCCGGATGATCTCGCACCCATGCTGGATGAGTCGATGACCGATGACTGAAGCAGCGCGGCCCGTGCTCCCTGACCCTCACATCATCTTCGACCAGGTGACCTACGCTCACGGGGAACACGTTGTTTTCGACGGCTTCTCGCTCGCGCTGCAAGAGTGGCGCGTGGGCCTTATCGGCGCCAATGGCTCGGGCAAGAGCTCGCTGCTGCGGCTGGCGCACGGCTTGGCTCTGCCGAGGGCCGGAACCGTCGCAACCGTTGGCCTGCACACCACGGCTCAGCGAAAGCAGATCCCCTCCCGCGTCGGCTTTCTGTTTCAGAGTCCCGACCGCCAGATCATCTTTCCGACGGTCGGCGAGGAGATTGCTTTCGGGTTTCAGGAACGAGGGGACACCCGCCGGGAAGCCATGCGCCAAGCCCTGGTTTGGCTCGACCGGTTCGGCCGAGCTGATTGGGCTGACCGGGTCGTGCACGAGCTGTCGGAGGGGCAAAAGCAGCTGGTCTGCCTGATCTCTGTCCTGGCGCTGGAGCCAAGTCTCATTCTGCTCGATGAGCCCTTCGCCAGCCTGGACCTTGCAACCCGGCTTGCCTTTGCGGATCAGCTGCAGGCCCTCGATCAGCCGATCGTCATGGCCAGCCACGATCTCGACTTTCTGGTTTCCTTCGATCGCATCGTGTGGCTGGAGCAGGGGCGGGTTCGGGCCGATGGATCGCCTCGTGAGGTCCTGGATGCCTACAGAGCCCAGGCGCACGGGGCGATGAGGGAGCTCGCATGATCGCGGGCTATCTCGCCGCTCCCACCTGGCTTCACCGTGTTCCGGCGGGTCTCAAGCTGGGAGCCGTCGCGGCCGTGAGCCTTCTCGTGCTGCCGGTGACGGATTGGCGGGTGCTCGGAACCGGACTGGTCCTGGTGCTGGGGCTCTACGCCAGCCTCGGGCGAGAGGCCCTGCGCCGCGTGGCCTTGCTCAAGCCCTTGATGCCGCTTCTGCTGGCAATCGCGCTGCTCCAGGGCTGGCTCGAGACGTGGCCCGCGGCCGCGGCCTCGATCACACGCATCCTCCTGATGGTGCTGGCGGCCAGTCTTGTGACTTTCACCACGTCGATGCAGAGCATGATTGACGCCGTGGCTCCTGTTCTGGCGCCGCTCAGACGGGTGGGGCTCAATCCCCGCGTGCCTGCTCTCGCCATTGCCCTGGTGCTCCGCTTCGTGCCGGTCCTGCTGTCCGCCTGGCAGCAGCGGGAGGAGGCGTGGCGCGCCCGCACCGGCCGCCGCGCCTCGCTCAGGCTCGTCCCGTCCTTCATCGCCGAAGCCCTGCGCATGGCCGACCAGATGGCCGAAGCTCTCGACGCGCGCGGCTTCAACACCCGTTCCTCCGCTCAACCCCATCCAGGAGACCAGCGATGACCACCCGTGAGTTCGTTCGCATTGCGCTGTTTGCAGCGATCATTGCCGCCCTCGGGCTTCTGCCCAAGATCGACCTGCCCTTTGCGGCCGGCGTCCCCGTGACCGCCCAGACCCTTGGCGTGATGCTGGCGGGGGTTCTGCTCGGTCCGCGCTCCGGGGCGGCGGCCGTTGTGCTCTTTCTCGCCGTCGTGGCGCTTGGAGCCCCGCTCCTGGCCGGCGGGCGCGGGGGGCTCGGGGTCTTCTTCGGCCCGACGGTCGGCTTCCTGCTGGGCTGGGTGCCTGGCGTGATGGTGACAGGGTTGGTCTTCCGGGCCCTGCCTCAGCGGCCCGCTGGCGTCTCGGCCGCCGCAGCGTCCATTCTGGGCGGCATCGGTGTCATCTATGCCTGCGGCATTGCCGGTCTTGCCCTGATGACCGGAATGCCGCTGGCGAAAGCGGCTCTGGCCAGCCTCACGTTCCTGCCCGGCGACCTGCTGAAAGCGATTGCCACGGGTGCTGTCGTGGCGGCCATGCCGGCATCCATGCGCTTGAGAGCCTCCGTCCCGCAGCCATGAACGTGACCGCGGCCCTCACGGACCATGCCCGGGCAGCCCCGGATCGCCTCGCGCTGATCGTTGAGGATGAGACGCTGACCTATGCGCAGTTGGAGGAAGCCGTCTCCCGTCTGGCCGCAGCGCTGTGCCAGGAGCCGGCGGGTGGCATTGCGCTGCATCTGCCCAACGGCCTGCCTCTGGCGCTGCTGAGTCTGGCCGCGGCCCGCGCGGGTCGCGAAGCCCAGATCCTGGATCCGGACTGGCCTGCTGAGATGGTGCAGAGAGTTCTCACGATTGTGCGCCCTGCCCGCGTGTTCACCGTCAGCCCAAGCGTCATGGGCGATCGGGCTGTTCTCGTTGATCCCTTAGCGCCGGTCCAACGTCTCGGCGTGTCTCTGACTCCACCTCGTCCCGGAGCGGTCCCAGAGACGGATCCCGGCACAGCCTTCTATGTCGGCTTCACGTCTGGATCGACCGGAGAGCCCAAAGGATACCGCCGCTCGCATCGCTCCTGGCTCGAGAGCTTCAAGGGCGATGCGATCGAATTTGGTCTTGGACCCTCCGATGTCGTGCTCGCGCCTGGGACGCTCACCCACTCCCTGTTTCTCTATGCCTGCATGAATGGCCTGCATGCCGGTGCAACCGTCATTTTGAGCCGCCGCTTCAAGCCAACCCAGGTTCTGCGCCTCATCACACAGCATCGCGCGACGGTGCTGTATGGGGTCCCCACCCAGCTCACCATGCTGGTTGAGGTGGCCGAGGAGAGGCCGCAAGAGCCGTTATCATCCCTGCGCTGGATCCTGAGCTCAGGCGCCAAGTGGGTCTCGGAGGCCCTGCCGCGCCTCAAAGTTCTGGCGCCCCATGCCCGCTTTGCCGAGTTCTATGGCGCATCCGAACTGAGCTTCGTGACCGTGGCGAAGGAGGGTGAAGCTGTGCCGGCGACGTCAGTCGGCCGGGCTTTTCCGGGGGTGACCATCACCATCCGCGATGAGGCTGGGCGGGTCCTGCCGGCGCGCCAGCCGGGACGCGTGTTCGTCGAAAGCCCCCTGGTGTTCATGAACTATGCCTATGGCGGGAGCGGCGGCTGCTGGCGCGCGGGGGCGGCGGTGTCGGTCGGCGATGTCGGCTTTCTTGATACCGACGGCTTTCTGCATCTCGTCGGCCGCGCCAACCGCATGATCGTCTCGTCCGGCAAGAACATCTATCCCGAGGAGATCGAGCGCGTGTTCGAACGGCATCCAAGCCTTGCCGCCGTGGCCGTGCTGGGCTTGCCCGATGCCCGGCGGGGCGAGCGGATCGTTGCGATGGTGGCTCTGCGCGATCACAGCGTCACCCGGTCGGCTCTCATCGCCCATGCCCGCCAGGCCTTGCCGCTGTTCAAGGTGCCCCGGCTTTATGGAGTCGTCCCCGACTGGCCGCTGACGCGCTCGGGCAAGGCGGATTTCGAAGCCTTGCGGCATGCCTGGCATCAGGGCCGCTACAGGGCGCTGGGATGAGTCGCGCCTTCCTGATTGCGGCCCGGCGCCTCGCCGTCGTTCCGCGCGGGGGCGCGTTTGCACGCTTTGAGGCGCATGAACTGGCAGCCGGGCCCATCCGCGCGGCGCTCGACGACGTCGGCCTCGCGGCCGCAGGGGTCGATGAGGTCATTCTGGGCAACGCTCTGTATGGCGGCGGCAACCCGGCTCGCCTCGCCGCGCTCGCCGCAGGCCTGCCCGAGACTGTCCCCGCCATGACGCTGGACACCCAATGCTGCGCCGGCCTGGACGCGATCCTGGCCGCAGCGGCCCGTGTTCGCGCCGGCGAGGCCGATCTCATTGTGGCCGGGGGTGTGGAGAGCTACAGCCGCGCGCCGATGCGGATCAGGCCTGCCAAGGGTCATGATGGTCAGCCCCGACCGTATGACCGACCTCCCTTCACGCCGTGGCCGGACCGGGACCCGGACATGATTCCGGCGGCAGCCGCCCTGGCAGGCGAGTTCGGGATCCGGCGGGCCGATCAGGAAGCATTCGCCGTGGCAAGCCACGCCAAAGCTCTGTCCGCACCGCCATCCGACGAGATCGTGCCTCTTGCGGGTGTCACACGCGACGCCTTTGCGCGCGCCCTCTCCCCCGCCCTTTGTCAGCGTTTGCCGGTGCTGGCCGGCGACCGTGAGCATGCCGTGACGGCGGCAACAGTGGCTATTGAGGCCGACAGCGCTGCGGTTGTCCTTGTCGCCTCCGCGTCCATCGCTCAGCACATGGACCGCACGGCTCTCGAAATTGTCGGTACAGCGCGGGTGGGCGGTGACCCAGGACGTCCCGGTCTTGCGCTCATCCCGGCGGTCCGCAGGCTGCTTGACCGCCAGGAGATGAACGTATCTGGGCTGTGGCGCGCGGAGATCATGGAAGCGTTCGCCGTGCAGGCGATGGCCGGGATCGCGGCCCTGGGCCTCGACCCAGCTCTGGTCAACCGGGGCGGTGGTGCCCTCGCGCGAGGGCATCCGATCGGCGCGTCGGGCGCAATCCTCGCTGTCAGGTTGTGGCACGATCTGATGCGCTCAAAACAGGACGGGTTTGGACTGGCGGCGATTGCAGCCGCTGGTGGGCTCGGCAGCGCCCTCCTCCTGCGCTCACCGGGAGATCATCATGGGTAACGCACTGCATGTCAGGCGCGCGTCGGAACTCAGCCACTATCTGCATCAGCCGCTTGGCCCCACCCGATGGTGTCAGGTGGACCAGGAGAGGATCGATGCCTTCGCAGCCCTGACCGACGATCCGCAGTGGATTCACGTTGATCCGCATCGCGCCGCTGAGGAACTTCCAGGCGGGCGAACGATCGTTCCAGGTCACCTGCTGCTTGCGCTCCTGCCCTCGTTGGTGCGTGAGACCTATCTGGTCACCAAGGCGCGGAGCAGTCGCCTCGCCGCCTTGCGGAATGTGCGCTTTCGACGGGCGATTGGATGCGATGTGCCATTCCGGCTTTCGGGCTGCATCCAGAGCGTGAAGACGCGAGGGGTCATCACCTTCGTTGAGATGCGGTGCATGTTGACGGTAGAACACGAAGACACTGTGGTTGAAGTCAGCCGAACCGATGCGTTCCAAGATTGACATCGTTCCACAAGAACCGAGAGGCGCCCTTTGTCGAGCAGGAACCGGAATGGATCTCGCGCGATCAAGCGTGCGAAAGCGATGCCGTTGCATTCACGATCTTGCGCAGCTGTCTACGATTTTCGGGCAATCCCGCGCAGCCAGTTATCTCTTCCCGAGCCGTTTTCTGAACTGGGCGGCTCCGCTCTTCCTCCTCGACCGCTCGGCACCAGCGGCCGCTTTCGTTTCACGACTGAATTTCTAGCAGGACATCTCATGACAGGCACACAGATGAATCGAGCAAACCTTACGAAAGCGACTACGTGGATGCGGCAATGGGCTCATAGGATGGGATTTCTGGCGGCTGCTCTCACCTGGGGCGCGGGAAGCGCCGTGGCGCAGCAGCCGCTCACGGAAGTGACCTTCGGCACCAACTGGCTCGCGCAAGGCGAACACGGCGGCTACTATCAGGCGCTTGCCGACGGAACTTACGAGAAGTACGGCCTGAAGGTCACCATCGTGCCGGGCGGCCCGCGCGCCGGCAACCGCATGCTCATGACCGTCGGCAAGCTCGACTTCTACATGGGCGGCAGCATGATCCAGGCTTTCTCGGCGGTGGAGAAGGACATCCCGACCATCGTGGTGGCGGCCCATTTCCAGAAGGACCCGCAGGTGCTCATGAGCCATCCCGGCCAGGGACTCGACACCTTCGCGGATCTGAAGGCATCCAACGATATTCTGCTCTCCAAAGATGCGGCCGCCACCTTCTTCCAGTGGATGAAGGCCGAGCACGGCTTCAGGGACGAGCAGGTGAAGCCCTTTGGCTTCAATCCGGCGCCCTTCATCGCCAACAAGCGAGCGGTGCAGCAGGGCTATGTCACGTCGGAGCCTCTCACCATCGAGAAGACCGCGGGCTTCAAGCCCAACGTGTTCCTGCTGGCTGATCATGGCTTCAGCACCTATTCCACCACGGTCGAAACGCGCCGCGAGGTGGTGGAGAAAAACCCCGACCTCGTGCAGCGCTTCGTCGATGCCTCGACCATCGGCTAGTACAATTACCTCTATCGCGACAACACGAAGGCCAAGGCTCTCATCAAGCGCGACAACCCGGAGATGACCGACGAGCTTCTGGCCTATTCCCACGCCAAGATGAAGGAACACGGCATCATCGATTCCGGCGACGCGCAGACGCTCGGCATCGGGGCCATGACGGATGCGCGGATGAAGAACTTCTTCGACAAGATGGTGAAGGCCGGGCTCTTCAAGCCGGATCTCGACTACCGCAAAGCCTATACGCTCCAGTTCGTGAATAAGGGCGTGGGCTTGGATTTGAGAAAGGAAACTGATGGAGTGAGGTAGCGACAAGCGTGGGCACAACGGACATCATCGCAGCTGGCGCCACGCCTGAGGCCTGAAGTGGCATCAAACGTCTTTGATACGGTCATGAAGACGATGTTCACTACGACAGTCGAGGACGTGGCACATCGCAAGGGCGAGGATTTCGGCGTGCCGGATCGTTGCGGGAAATCGACATCCTCGCGCAACGCCTGCAGTTCCCGCACTTTAATGACAGCATCAATTTTCGACAGCGCCCCGGCCTGGAGTTTCCGTTTCGGCGGGAGCGCTTTCTCGGCGGGAACCGACCGGCGGAGCACTGCGCCACGGTGCAGCGCCCTTTTGGTGCTGCTTGTCACGGGGGTCCGATCAGCTCGGTCTCCCAAAGTTGCCGATCACCAACAGCTGTCGACGGGCTCCGGGTTGGGCACGGATGCCCCGCCCTCACGGGCTCGTCGTGGGGCCTGAACTGGCGCTCAAGGTCCGGCCTCGGCCGCAAACCCTCCGGATCAGAGCCCTCGGGTCGAGCTCTGGGCAGCGCCATGCCGGTTGTTGGTCTTCACCCTTGGGTGGCCGAGCCAGGCGCACACCTCTTCCAGGGACGAGAAGTCGTGCTCGATCTCCCGGAAGGGCGAGGGCCTCTTGCTCCGCGGCAGGTCTTCGAGCAACTCGGCCGTCCAGGCGTAGGGCTGGCGCGAGCCGTTCCTGACCACGCTGGCGATGACGGTGTCATGCAGCAGGAGATCAAAGGCGCCGGGCGCCAGCTGGATCAGGCGGTACGTCATCGTGCCTGCTTCCCGGAGCGATCCTGCTCCTTGATCCACTCATAGGCCTTAGCGAGAGCCGCCTCGCGATCCGGAGCCAGGATCAGGGTGGGACGCTGCCTGGGCAGCGCGACAAAGGCCATCCAGTCCAGACCGCTCGGGCTGAGGCGGATCTGGTAGCCGTTGTGCTCCAGGAGGTCGGGTGCTGGACGGTGGTGAGGATCAGTCATGGCTGTGATGCAGGTTTGGCTCTCACGCGGAACGCACCAGGCGGGTGTCGCGATTAGTGTTTGCACGGCCAGTCTCTGGTGAACCTGAAGGAGCTTGAACCCTCAACAAGGCGGGTATGAGTGGTTGCCCCTAACCGTAGAGCGACAGGCCCGAGCAGGAGGATCTATGCCTGAATTCCACAACTATGGCTAGATCATCATCCAAGACAATGGCGCCTTTGTCGCACATCGCCTGTCAGAGACCCGGTGCTGGATCCACGAGTGCTTCGGTAGGAAGCTTTCAGACGATGCATCAATCCCAAAACTTACCCTCAACAATTCAGTTGTGTGTGCTAGCCGACCGTTCGGCACATGGCGTGCCCTCAAGCCGGAGCATCGCCCCGGTACGGGATCACGGTCCTCCAATTCAACGTCGCTCGTGTTGCAGCCTTTGGTCTGCTGGCGCTTGAGGCCAATGCACTCTTCGCTCTTGACGGCGGCGCGTTGCATGCGGGAAAGGTGCTCTGTCAAACGTCAGCCGCATCTCGTTCGGGTCGCATGACACCGGTGCCTCTCGCGCCTGGGGCTGACCCGGATCAACGGAGGTGCCGCTGCCGACGCAGCAAAGGGCGCAGGCCGGTGCAGCATCTTCACCAGCTCTACATCGACGGGCAGTGGGTTCCTCCAAACAACCCACATCTCGTCGACCTTATCAACCCAGCCACCGAGGCTGTGTTCGCAACCTTCGCGCCGGGCGACGCCACTGACATGGACCGTGCCGTCGCCGCAGCACAGCAGGCCTTTGCCGCCTATTCTCAAACGCCACGACCGGAGCGGCTCGACCTCCTGTGCGCCATCATCGACCGCTATCGGCAGCGCAGCGACGACCTCATCGACGCGGTGCGGCTGGAAATGGGAGCCCCGCTCATCCTGGCCCGCGAGCGCCAGGTGCCCGCCGGGCTGCGTCATCTGCAGCAGAGCCTCGCTGCCCTTCGCAGCTACCCGTTCGACACCCGGAACGGCGCAACCCTGGTCACGCGCGAGCCGGTGGGGGTCTGCGGCCTGATCACGCCGTGGAACTGGCCTCTGCTGCAGATCGCCTGCAAGATCGGACCGGCTCTCGCGGCCGGCTGCACCATGGTCCTCAAGCCGAGCGAGTGCGCGCCGGTCTCCGCCTCGATCCTGGCCGAGATCCTGCACGAAGCGGGAGTGCCGCCGGGAGTGTTCAATCTGGTTCACGGGGACGGTCCGACCGTCGGGCAGGCTTTGGCCTCCCATTCCGGCGTGGACATGGTGTCGTTCACCGGCTCCACCCGGGCCGGCATCCTGGTGGCCACGGCCGCGGCGGCCACGGTCAAGCGGGTGCATCAGGAACTCGGAGGCAAGTCGCCCAACATCCTGCTCGATGATGCGGATTTCGCCGCGGGCGTGGCTCACGGCACCGCAGCCTGCTTTGCCAACAGCGGGCAGTCCTGCAATGCGCCGACCCGTCTGCTCGTCCCGGCCAACCGGCACAGGGAAGCTGCCGAAATCGCCAGGCGGATCGCTCAGGAGACGGTGGTCGGCGACCCGCGCGCGCTCAGCACGCAGCTTGGTCCGGTCGCCAACCGCGCCCAGTTCGAGCGGGTGCAGGTCCTGATCGCCTCCGGTCTGCAGGAGGGTGCGACGCTGGTGGCGGGCGGTGCCGGCCGCCCGGCCCGCCTGGACCGGGGCTTTTATGTCCGCCCTACGGTGTTTGCGGACGTGCACAACCGGATGCGGATCGCGCGGGAGGAGATCTTCGGGGCGGTGCTGGCCATCCTGCCGTATGGCGACGAGGAGGAGGCGATTGCGATCGCCAACGACACTCCCTTTGGTCTCTCGAGCTACATCACGGCGGCGGATCCTGAGCGGGCCCGGCGGATGGCCCGGCGCCTGCGGGCCGGCATGGTGCATCTGAATGGCGTCGCGAGTGACCCGGCCGCACCGTTTGGCGGCTACAAGCAGTCAGGCAACGGGCGCGAACGCGGGGTGTTCGGCCTTGCGGAATTCCTCGAGGTCAAATCGATCTTCGGCTATGGGCCAGACTGACTGTCACTTTGCCTTTAACTTTGAGATTCGTCGCGTTGGGTGTCGAAAAGCGACATTCTTTGCCCTTAAAGGCGAGATGCCGATCAGGTTTGTTCACGGCTCTTTGATCCCTGCGTGTGAACGCGGTGCTGTATCTGGCGCGATACGATCGACGGTGGCGAGCAAACGGGCTTCCTTGTGATAGGTCCGGAGCAAGGCGACCTTGGCGAACTCTGTCAGGTTCCGATCCATCTGCATCGCAGCCAGCCGCACACCCCTGTAAACGCTGTCTCACATTAAGGGGGATAAATCTCGATCTTAAAGGCAAAATCTCGCATTTTGCAGCAAAGGATTGCCATTGATTTTGTTGAATTCCTTATCTCGCCTTTAGGGGCAAAGCGACATATCTCGAGGTTGGGGAAGAGGGATTGCGCCGGATCCGTGACGTCGCCATGCGCACCTCCGCAGCCGTCGGATTGGGCGACCATGGTGCGGACGCAGCCGCAAAGACGGTGGGCTGTTGGTGAGCCGGAGGCCGTAAGCCGCGGGGTCCCGCCCCTCGGGTCAGGGTCAGGCGGATGATGCCTCCGTCGGGGAGAGCGGCGGTCAGATCATCAACCGGCCGTCGCAGAGACTCTCGGTCCACGGGTATGTTCAAGGTAGCCGCGCCGGCGAGAAGACGATCGAGGTGCGCGTCCAGCATGAAGGCTCGGCCATTCGTGACAACCAGCGTTTCGAACAAGCCGTCGCCCAGCAGAAGCCCCCGGTTGCGCAAATCGAAACCGGTTCGCGGATCATCCGAGATGCTTCCATCAAACCACAGCATGGCGACTCCTCTCGGCTTGTGCAGCGATATCGAGGAAGTTGGACAGCAGCGTGTGTCCGTGCTCGGTTAGAATGGACTCCGGATGAAACTGCACGCCATAGGTTGGATGGCGCCGATGCTGCAGGGCCATGATCTCGCCCTCCTCAGAGCGCGCGGTCACCTCCAGCTCCGTCGAGATCCGATCCTCCTCGACAATCAGCGAATGATACCGCCCTGCCCGCAGCGGGTTGGGCAGGCCGTTGAAGAGGCCTTGACCGCTGTGATGGATGGCAGAGGAGCGCCCATGCATGGGCCTGCGCGCCCGTGTGACCCGCCACCCGTAGACCTGTCCGATGCATTGATGGCCGAGGCAGATCCCAAGCAGCGGCAGCGATCCCGAGAGCTGCCGGATGATCTCGCAGGACACGCCGGCCTCCGACGGAGAGCACGGCCCCGGCGAGAGCACGACCGCTCGCGGCGACAGGTGCCGGATGGCGCCGACATCGATCGAGTCGTTGCGGACTACCTTCACCGTCTCGCCCAATTCAGAGAAGTACCGCGCGACGTTGAAGACGAAGGAGTCATAGTTGTCGATGATCAGGATCATTCTGGTCGTCTATGCTTCAAAGGCTGCAAAAATGCACTGAGCTTTCGTCAAAGTTTCCTCGTACTCGGCCCGCGGCTCGGACAGCGCCGTAATCCCACTGCCGGCGTGAAACACCGCGGATCGGTCTTTCAGCATGACCGTCCGGATCGCGATGTTCGTATCGGCTGTCCCGTCGAAGCCAAAGTAGCCGATGGAGCCACAATAGACCTGCCGGGCACAGTGTTCGATCTGCGTGATGATCTCCATGGCCCGGATCTTCGGAGCGCCCGTGATTGATCCCCCAGGGAAACAGGCCGCCATCGCGTCGGTCGCCGTAAAGCCTGAATCGAGTTGACCCTCGACGACGGAGACGAGATGGTGGACGGCCGCATAGCTCTCCAGACCGCACAGCAGCGGGGCGCGCACGGTGTGGGGCTTGCACACCCGCGACAGGTCATTGCGCAAGAGATCGACGATCATGAGGTTCTCGGCCCGATCCTTGTCGGAGCGCAGCAGCGCCTCCGCCAAGTTTTGGTCGCGGCGCTGATCAGACGAGCGGGCAGTCGTGCCTTTGATCGGGCGGGTTTCGACACAGCCCCGGTCAACCTTCACAAAGCGTTCGGGAGAGCTCGAGGCAATCGTACTCTCGTCAAAGTTGAGAAAAGCGCTGAATGGCGCAGGATTCTTGCGGCGGAGGTGGCCGTAGAAGGCAAGCGCATCGAACTCATCGGAGACCCGAGCGGTAAAGCGCTGGGCAATGTTCGCCTGGAAGATATCTCCGGCCAAGATGGCGTCGATCACGGCCTCGACGGCCTCCCCGTAGCCACTGGCCGAGAAGTTCGACGTCCATGGACTCACCAGTTTGAAGCCACGGAGATAGCGCGGCATATGCGCGAGAAGCCTCCGAAAGTATTGAGCGCGCGCTGCGGCACGCTTCTGGCGTCTGTCGGGATCCTGCTCTGGCCAACCGGTTGAAAGCAGCCATGCGTCGCCGCTCCAGTGATCGAAGCTCACGACGACATCGTAGAATGGGAGCACGGCCTCCGGGCACGGGACGTCGACCGGCGCCGGTGTGAGCCTCTCGAGGGTGTGCCGGAAATCATAGGCCAGATAGCCTGCAGCACCACCTTGGAAGGGCGGCAGCCTGTCGACTCTCGATTGGTGGTATTGATCTAACAGTGAACGCAGTGCGGATAGTGGCGGTTGAGGTAAGGGGGCACCGTTCCAAAATGCTCGGCTACCCTGCACGAGGAACCGGCCGAACGGGTCCGCGGCGACGAAGGAGTAGCGTCCAAGCCCGGGATGGCGCAGAGCGCTGTCCAGGAACAGCAGATCGGGCAGATGCGACAACGTCTGCGCGCAGGTGAATGCGTCAAGGCTGCCAAGATGTTCAAGATGGATCGGGAGTCGCATGACCTCAGCCGTCGAAAGCAGATCAGGGTTGGCATTCTTGAAGAGCAGACCTCATCCAACAAGCAATGCCGAAAAGCAACGGCATGGGAAGCTGAGGCTGAGCTACGTTCTGTGTTACTTTACATAGCGTAGTGACGGATACGTTTTCATCTCGGATTTGTTGGTCCAATGCTCCAAGCCCTAAGGGCCGGACTGGATTTCGGTGTGACTTTATGACCAGGGACGATGGGCCACTAAGCTTTTCCCGAAATCGCTTTGCACCTCTGGTTCGCCAAGCCAGGTGGTTCGCCAAGCCAGGCGCGGAGTTCGTCCAGTGTGGGAAAGTCATGTTCGACCTGCTTGAACGGAGCAGGTCTCCTGCTCCGCGGCAAATCCCCAAGCAGTTCCGCAGTCCACGTGGAGGGCTGTCGTGACCCGCTTCTCACGACGCTTTCCATGAGCTCACCATTCAGCAGGAAATCATAGGCGCCCGGGGCGAGTTGGATCAGGCGGTAGGTCATGTCCGAGCCTCAGCTGAGGCGAGCTGCGCCTCGATCCATTCGCAGGTCTTTGCAAGAGCGGCCTCACGATCCGCAGCCATGATCCGGGTCGGGCGCTGCTTGGGCAGAGCCACGAAGGCCATCCATTCCAGGCCGCTTGGGCTAAGGCGGATCTGGTAGCCCTTGTGTTCGACGAGGTCGGCTGTCTCACGGTGATGGGGATCAGTCATGGCTGTGATGGCCGGTCTTGGGTCTCAGGCAGCATACATCAGGCGATTGACTTGGCCCTTGCTTGGATGGGCCAGTGTGAGAGTAGAGCATGAGGAAGAGCAAGGCAATAATGTCGCTGTGGCCTCGGCTCGGCTTGCACGGCTGGTGGTTGGGTTTACCCGCAGCCTTACGGAGGCGACCGTCGCTCGATGCCGACCGAGCTCGTGCTCCCGCAGCGCCTCCTCTGAGGCCTGGGCGCCTCCCCTTCTGCTCGCTCTCAGGAACGAAGAGCGGGCCGAAAAACCTTCTCCAGAATGCCCTATATATGTGACGTGAGCAGTCCGGTTAATGATTTGTGACAGCTGCATGCATCGTGAGCATGCCGGCCTCGGTGAGAGCACCCCTGCTCATTTGTGCGCCGCACAAGTATGTATGGTGCGCCGCACACGCCAGCACGCAAGCCACCAGCCCTCGGCTGGCGAACTGACAGGAGTTTCAGATGATTGTGACCCAAATCCTCGCGACACTCCGGGCCTACTTCCGATACCGCGCCACCGTCACCGAGCTGTCCCGGCTCTCCGATCGGGAACTCGATGACCTCGGCATCCGGCGCTTTCAGATCGACAGCATTGCGCGACAGGACATCGCGGCCTGACATCGTGCTGCACCGCGTCCCGTCGGCGCCCGCTCGTCAGCGGGCGTTTGCGTTCGAGGCGACATGCGGCGCATGAACGTCCCTCCCCTGCTCCTCAAGCCCGTCACCAGCCGGATTTTCGCAAAGCGCCAGAGTGTTTCCTCACGCGTCAGAGCTCTCGCCACGATTGGATCAGCGGCATTCTTGCAACCGTGATCGTCTGCCCGGTTGAATAAGCCCGGATCCAGCGAAACAGAGTCGTGTGGTCCACTTGCACGCCAGGATCAGAGGGCATGCGTTCGAGATCGCGATTGCTGAGTGCGAACTGCAGATTCCAACGCACCGCCCACAGAATGATCTCCGCTGTGAATGGCCGACGTGCGAACTGACTCTTAGCCCTCCTCACGTTACACCCCCTCCAGCCTCATCCGAGGTAGCTCACGCGCAATACGCTTCAAAACAGCAACAGATCCACGCCAAGTGGGGAACGTCGACGAGGGTGGAAAAAGCGCTTGCCCCCTGGCTAGCGGCCCAGTATCCCGGACTATCCCTGATCTGGTCCAGAATCAAGCCATCGCCGGCAAGGCAGGAGCCGAATTGACCGATCCGCTCAAGCCCCAGACGATCAGCGGCGACGGCGTCACCGCGCCGCTGCGCTATCCCGCCTTTCGGCGCATCTGGCTGGCGAGCCTGTTGTCCAATCTCGGCATCCTGATCCAGGGCGTCGGTGCGGCGTGGGCGATGACGCAGATCACGTCGTCGGCCGACAAGGTCGCGCTGGTGCAGACGGCCTTGCTGCTGCCGGTGATGCTGATTGCGCTACCCGCCGGCGCCATTGCCGACATGCATGATCGCCGCATCGTGGCGCTGGTGGCGCTGGCGATTGAGATTTGCGGCGCAACCGCGCTGACCGGACTCGAGTGGCTGGGGCTCACCACGCCGGATCTGTTGCTGGGCCTGTGCTTTGTGGTTGGCAGCGGCATGGCGTTGATGGGCCCGGCCTGGCAAGCCTCTGTGAGCGAGCAGGTCCCGGCAGACACGCTGCCAGCAGCCATCGCGCTCAACGGGATCAGCTACAACATCGCGCGCAGCTTTGGGCCGGCGATCGGCGGCGTTGTGGTGGCGACCGCGGGCGCCGTCGCGGCCTTTGCATTGAATGCGCTGCTTTATCTGCCGCTGATGCTCGCGCTTGTCCTCTGGAAACGCGTCGCCGCGCCCTCGCGGCTGCCCCGCGAACAGCTGCGCCGCGCCATCGTGTCCGGCGTGCGCTACATCACCAATTCACCGTCGATCAAGATCGTGCTGACCCGCACCGTGGCCACGGGCATGATCGGAGGCTCGCTCTCGGCGCTGATGCCGCTGGTGGCGCGCGATCTCTTGCAGGGCGGCGCGCAGACGTACGGCATCCTCCTTGGCGCCTTTGGCCTTGGTGCTGTTATCGGGGCGCTCGGCATGGGCGAGATGCGCCAGCGCCTGAGCGGCGAGGCCGCAGTGCGCGCCTGCACGCTGGCGATGGGGGGCGCGATGGCCGCGGTGGCGCTGAGCCACGAGCTCGTTGTGACCGCGGCGGCGCTGGTGGTGGCGGGCGCAGCGTGGATGCTGGCGGTCGCGCTGTTCAATATTGGGGTCCAGCTTTCGGCGCCGCGCTGGGTCGCGGGCCGCGCGCTGGCGGCCTACCAAGCGGCGATCTCCGGCGGCATGGCCCTCGGCAGCTGGGGCTGGGGCCGGCTTACCGATGCCGCTGGCGTCGAGACCGCACTGCTGGTGTCGGCCGCGCTCATGCTGCTCTCGCCGCTGCTTGGGTCCTGGCTGCCCATGCCGCGCATCAGCGCGCGCGGCGACGAGGCCGAGGGGCTGGCCGATCCCGAGGTGCGGCTACCGCTGACTGGGCGCAGCGGGCCGCTGGTGGTGGAGATCGAATATCGCGTCGCGTCGGAGAAGGCGCGGGTGTTTCACGCTCTGATGCAGGACGTCCAGCTGTTCCGTCAGCGCAACGGCGCCTATGGCTGGTCGCTGGCGCGCGACATCGCCGATCCTGAACTGTGGACTGAGCGTTATCGCTGCCCGACGTGGCTCGATTATTTGCGCCAGCGCAACCGCGCGACGCCATCGGAGCGCGCATTGGATCAGCAGGCGACGGCGTTCCACATCGGCCCTGAGCCGGTGCGCGTCCGCCGAATGCTGGAGCGCCCGTTCGGATCAGTGCGCCGGAAGGAACCCGACCGGGCCGCGAACGAGGTCCTGCCCGGTCATTACACGCGCGGCGGGAGGCAATAGCACTCGTCCGTTCAGAACCAGAAGATCCGACGTTTCTGATTGAAGCGGACGTCGCACATGCCGCGTGTCAAGGCACTGTTCTCTTATTCCGGCACTTGAGCGTGGAGCATGACCATTGTCGATCCCTAGCGGGTCGGAACCGGGTGCTCGCCGCGATAATCGTAGAAGCCGCGCTCGCTCTTGCGGCCGAGCCAGCCGGCCTCGACGTATTTCACCAGCAGCGGACAAGGACGGTATTTGGAATCGGCCAGGCCCTCGTGAATGCCCTGCATGATCGACAGGCAGGTATCGAGGCCGATGAAATCGGCCAGCTGCAGCGGGCCCATCGGGTGGTTCGTGCCGAGCCGCATGGCCGTATCGATGCCTTCCACCGAGCCGACGCCCTCGTAGAGAGTGTAGATCGCCTCGTTGATCATCGATAACAGGATGTGATGAACAATAAAGGCCGGGAAATCCTCGGAAACCGTCACAGTCTTACCGAGCTTAGTGATGAACTCCTTGGCGGATTCGTAGGTCGTTTCTGCCGTCGCAATGCCGCGGGTCAGCTCGACAAGCTGCATCACCGGCACCGGATTCATGAAATGAATGCCGATGAACTTCTCAGGCCGGTCGGTGGCGGCGGCCAGGCGCGTGATCGAAATCGAGGAGGTGTTGGTGGCCAGCAGCGCGTCGGGGCGCAGCGACGGGCTGAGAGTGATGAAGATCTTGCGCTTCACCGCCTCGGTCTCGGTCGCCGCCTCGACGGCGAGATCGCACAGGGAGAGGTCATCGTAGCTGAGGGCCGGGCGAATGCGCGCGAGCGCCGCCTGGCGCTCGGCGTCGGAGATCGCCCCCTTTGCAACCTGACGCGTGATGTTCTCGTTGATGGTGGCGAGCCCGGCATTGATCCGATCCTCCGAGAGGTCGTGGAGCCAGACGTTGAAGCCTGCGAGCGCGCAGACATGAGCGATGCCGCTGCCCATCTGCCCTGCGCCGATGACGCCAACCGTTGTGATGGAAACGGTCATCTTGACACCTCACGTGTTTCGCTGTGCCTCATCGTGCGCGGACATTGCAAAGCAACGAACTCAGAACCACGCTGGCCCCTCTCGGGGGACCACGCACCATAACCGTTCAGGAGGAGGGGGATCCGCATCAGGCCGTCCCTCAGGCGGCTTTCCGTCTGGCGTCACAGACGAGGTCGACAGCGGCAGCCAGTTCGGGTTCATCGAAGTCGAAGCAGCCACAGCTGTCGAGGGTTGTGCCGGTGGCATGGCAGTAAACCTCCAGCCATAAGGGCGGAATATCACGCGACTTATGTTCCGGCTGGGTCAGCTCTGTCAGGCGCACCTCCACCGGTCCAAACCTTGCCAACGTGGCGGTTTTAACGCCGCTGGCCTGATCCGGCATCGCGGCGAGCTGAACATAGGCGCGAAGGACGGCTTGTTCGAGCGCGTCAGGATCGGGGGCCATCGCGTCAGAGCGCGCGCGAGAGGACCATCGGGGCTGCGTCATTGAAGTCTCCATAAAGCCGCGTCGGACTGACCGCTGTTCGGGGCAACCTTGAAATCCGCCGCCGTCTTGGCCTTGATCCCGCCGACGGCGACGCCGTCGGCGGGATCAATCAGGCTCATGCCGGAGCCGCCCTTCCTGTCGATGGTGAGAGCGCTGCGGCTCCGCTCCACGTCATCCTTCGGTCTGCCATGGGAGGCTGGCATGCCGCAGCTCAACCTATGGCAGTTGCGAGCACAAGTAGACAACGGTGAATGCCGATGAAGTGGCAGAGATCATAAGACAAAGATCAATGACCATTCGTCGCCAATAGGTCAAAAAGTGGTTCACCATGGCATCTCTCGGAAGGTAAGGGGTCATCGGATGTTCACTCAGTGGCACCAACCGTTCAGCGGTGAAGTGCTAGCCCGCGCTCGACGTGAATGTCGCCTCATCTCTCGTGCGTGCTCTTGCAAGCATGGAAGGCGTGAGACGTCAGGTCAGGCTGGATTGTCATGGCTCAAGCCTCACAGACTGCGTCGCAGATCCCGCTTGCGGCCTTCCATCGTGGCTTGTGCTCAAAGGTGGCTTTGAGGCCGCAACCGCGATGAGGTCGGAGAAAAACCTTTCCGTCACGAGCGCGAGCGCCGTCCCGGTCTCGCTGAGGATCACAGTGGTGTGCTCGAGGATGACCTCAGGTTGGGAGTGGTGCCCTGAGGCGCTGAGCCGCGATGGATCCTCAGACGGATCAGCCGTGAGGGGCCTGATTTGCACAGCGAGCGTGCGCCGGGAGGGACGGAGCCGAGCAATGACGGTGCCGAACGGCAGATCGGTCGTTTGCAGAACATCCTCCATGCCCGCCGCCAGGCGTTGCGGCACGAACCAATTCTCGGCCGTCGCAAGCGGCAAAGGGCCTCGCAGGATTTGAACCTGCCGGAACTGGACGGTTTCAGACGCGAGGGGGGCTAACGCAGCTTTGACGTCGTCCGGCACGGCTGCCAGCACGTGCCGCTGACGGCACGCGACGCTGATCGGTCCCTGCGAGAGGCCATGCTCGTCGCACCAGGCCAGGAGCGTTTCCGTCGCCGTTGCTCCGGCGATCAGGCGGGCGTTCAGGTCCTGAATGAGAGCCTCAATCTCGGATCGTGCCATCATGACGGTCGTGGCTCGTTCGCGCTGGCCGTGGCCTGCCGATCAAGCGCATGCGAGACCAGCTCCAGTTCGTGATCGGACAGAGCTGTCGGCGGGGGGATCAGGAGCACATTGTCGATCAGGCGCGTAGCCCCCACAGAGGCGGCCACGCACAGCGCGGCCGGCTGCTCGACGATCCCATGAGCGGCTTCCAGCGTGCGAGCGTCCCGCAGCTCGAGATACTGCAGCTGGTCGACCTCGGTCATCTGGGCCCGCGCGATCGCGATCAACCTGCCGCTGTCGCGCTCGCCCTGCCCGTACGCCGCCTGGGCGGCCAACAAACCCTGGCTGAGGCAGCGGGCGCGTTGCCGATCGACTGGGCTCAGATAGCTGTTGCGGCTGCTGAGCGCCAGCCCGTCCGGCTCGCGTACGGTCGGCACCGTGACGATCTCGACCGGTAGGTTCAGGTCGCGCACCAGCTGCCGGATCACAGTACATTGCTGAAAATCCTTCTGGCCGAAGAAGGCGACCTCCGGCTGCACGATGTGGAACAGCTTGGTTACCACGGTGGCCACGCCGCGGAAGTGCCCGGGCCGGATGGCGCCGCACAGTGGCTCGGCCACAGGTCCGGGCTCGATCGTGGTCTGGAAGCCGGGCGGGTAGATTTCGCCCGCATCGGGCACGAAGATCAGGCTCACACCGGCGTTGCGGCAGAGCGCATGATCCTGCTCCAGGGCACGCGGGTAGCGGTCAAGATCCTCGTTCGGGCCGAACTGGGTCGGATTGACGAAGATGCTCACCACGGTGATGTCGCAGCGGGCGACGCTCTCAACAATGAGCGCCCGATGACCCGCGTGCAGAAAGCCCATGGTCGGCACGAAGCCGACCCGCAGGCCTGCGGCGCGATAACCACGCAGGGACTCGGTCAGGGACTTGATCGTGCGGAAGGTCAGCACCGATGGCCTCATGTAGTGGTGGAGGAGCGTGGCACCCAGGCGGACACCGCGTCCCGGGCATCGGCCGGCAGGGCATAGGCCTCGGCCGGCGCTGGAAAGGCGCCGCGGCGCACATCCTCGGTCCAATGGGCAAGAGCCTGTTGCAACAGATCGAATCCATCGACGTAGGTGCGCACGAACTTCGGCCGGTGGCCTTGGGTCAGCCCGAGCACGTCGTGCAGGACCAGCACCTGGCCCGAGCAGAGTGGCCCGGCCCCGATGCCGATGGTCGGGATATTCAGGGTCTGGGTGATCCGCGCCGCCAGCTCGGAGGGAATGCCCTCGAGCACGAGGGCAAAGCAGCCCGCCTCCTGCAGCCGATGCGCGTCCTCGAGGATCTCGACGGCATCTTCAGCCCCCCTGCCCTGCACCTTGAAGCCGCCCATCGCATGCACGCTCTGCGGCGTCAGGCCCAAGTGCCCCATCACCGGGATCTCGCACTCCACGAGAGCGCGGATCGTCTCGACCCGCTTGGCGCCGCCTTCCAGCTTCACCGCCGCCGCGCCGCGCTGGAGGAAGCCGCCGGCATTGCACAAGGTGTCGTCGACGCTGAGGTGGTAGCTCAGATAAGGCATGTCGGCGACGAGCAGGGCTCTTGGCTTGATCCGGGCCACGGCTTCGAGATGATGGTTCATCATCGCCATGCTGACCGGGAGCGTGTTGTCGAAGCCGAGGCACACATTGCCGACGCTGTCACCGACCAAGAGCATGTCGACAACAGGATCGGCCAAACGCGCCGTGACGGCATCATAGGCTGTGGTCATCACAAGCCGTCGACCGTCACAAACCCACTGCTGAAGCAGCGGAATGGTGATGGTCGGCTTATCGGGAGAAGGCACATGGCTCATGGCAGTTCTCTCGTTCCATGTGGCGCCAGAAGCCGAGAATTCAGCGTCGAATGCCCCACATCAGACGCTTCAGATGGCCTGCACCAGTTGATCGATGCTGGCTTTGGCATCGCCGTAGAACATGCGGGTGTTGTGCTTGTAGAACAGCGGGTTCTCGATGCCGGAATAGCCGGTCCCCTGCCCGCGCTTCGACACGAACACCTGCTTGGCCTTCCACACCTCCAGCACCGGCATGCCGGCGATCGGGCTGTTCGGGTCCTCCTGCGCGGCCGGGTTGACGATATCGTTCGAGCCGATGACGATCACCACGTCGGTGTCGGCGAAGTCCGCGTTGATCTCGTCCATCTCGAGCACGATGTCGTACGGCACCTTGGCTTCCGCCAGCAGCACGTTCATGTGCCCCGGCAGGCGCCCGGCCACCGGATGGATGGCAAAGCGCACGTCCTTGCCCTTGGCGCGCAGGCGGCGGGTCAGCTCCGACACCGATTGCTGCGCCTGCGCCACCGCCATGCCGTAGCCCGGCACGATCACGATGCTGTCGGCCTCCTCCAGAGCCGTGGCCACCCCGTCGGCATCGATGGCGATCTGCTCGCCGGCGATCGCCATCACCGGACCCGTGGTGTTGCCAAAGCCGCCGAGGATCACGCTGATGAAGCTGCGGTTCATGGCCTGGCACATGATGTAGGACAGGATCGCACCCGAGGAGCCGACGAGCGCCCCGGTGACGATCAGGAGGTCGTTGCCGAGCGTGAAGCCGATCGCCGCCGCGGCCCAGCCCGAGTACGAGTTGAGCATCGACACCACCACCGGCATGTCGGCCCCGCCGATGCCTAAGATCAGGTGATAGCCGATGAAGAACGCCAGCAGGGTCATCGCCACCAGGGCCCAGATGCCGGCCCCCTGCACGTACAGCACCAGCAGGATGAGCGAAGCCAAGGCCGCTGCCGCATTGAGCCCATGGCCGCCCGGCAGCTTCTTCGCCTTGCCGTCGACCTTGCCGGCGAGCTTGCCGAAGGCGATCACCGAGCCGGTGAACGTCACCGCGCCGATGAACACGCCGAGAAAGACCTCGACCCGCAGGATGGCGATCTCCACCCCGCTCTTGTGCGCCAGCACCCCGGCAAAGCCGGTGAGCCCACTCCGCGCGGCCTCGTCGAGGGCGAGCACGCGGGTGAGTTCGAGATCGGCGTTGACGCCGATGAACACGGCGGCCAGACCCACGAAGGAGTGCAGCGCCGCCACCAGCTGCGGCATCTCGGTCATCGCGACCGTCCTGGCCACGTACCAGCCGAGGGCGGAGCCGATCACCAGCATCACCGCGATCACCGCGTAGTTGCCGATGCCGGGGCCGAGCACGGTGGCCCCGACGGCGAGCGCCATGCCGGCCATGCCGTACCAGACCGCCCGCTTGGCGCTCTCCTGGCCCGACAGACCGCCGAGCGCCAGGATGAACAGGATGGCGGCCGCCACGTAGACGGCGGAGACAAGACCAAAGCTCATCTTCAGCTCCTTACGACTTCTGGAACATGGCCAGCATCCGGCGCGTGACCAGGAAGCCGCCGACGATGTTGATGGTGGCGATCAGGAATGACAGGGATGCCAGGCTGACCACCAGCCAGTGGCTCGAGCCGACCTGCAAGAGGGCGCCGAGCACCACGATGCCCGAGATGGCATTGGTCACCGCCATCAGCGGCGTGTGCAGGGAATGGCTGACGCCCCAGATCACCTGGAAGCCGACAAAGCACGCCAGTGCAAAGACGATGAAGTGGGCCATGAAGCTCGCCGGCGCATAGGCGCCCACCAGCGCGATCAGCAGGCCGCCGGCCATGAGCAGGCCGACCTGGGTGCGGGTCTGCGCCTTGAAGGCCGCCGCTTCTTTAGCCCGCCTCTCCTCCGGCGTCAGTTCCTTGGGCTTGTCCTTCGGCTTGGCGGCCGCGATCGCCGGCACCTTGGGCGGCGGCGGCGGATAGGTGATCGCGCCCGCATGCGTGACCGTGGCGCCACGGATCACGTCATCGTCCATGTTGTGGACGATCACCCCGTCCTTGTTGGGGGTCAGGTCGGTGAGGAAGTGGCGGATGTTGTTGGCGTACAGCGTCGAGGCCTGGGCGGCCATGCGGCTCGGGAAGTCGGTGGTGCCGATGATGGTGACGCTGTTGTCGGTGACGATCGTCTGATCCGGCACGGTCAGGTCGCAGTTGCCGCCGCGCTCGGCCGCCAGATCGACGATCACCGAGCCCGGCTTCATGGCCTGGACCATGTCGGCCGTCCACAGCTTCGGCGCTGGCCGTCCCGGGATCAGGGCCGTGGTGATGACGATGTCGATCTCGGGGGCGAGCTCGCGGAACTTGGCGAGCTGCTTCTCGCGGAACGCGGGGCTCGAGGGCGCGGCATAGCCGCCGGTGGCAGCGCCGTCCTGCGTCTCTTCGAACGCGAGGAAGACGAACTGCGCACCCATGGACTCGATCTGCTCGGCCACCTCGGGCCGCACGTCGAAGGCATAGGTGATGGCGCCGAGCGCGGTGGCGGTGCCGATGGCCGCGAGCCCCGCCACGCCGGCCCCGACGACCAGGACCTTGGCGGGCGGCACCTTGCCGGCGGCGGTGACCTGGCCGGTGAAGAAGCGGCCGAAGGCGTGGCCGGCCTCGATCACGGCGCGGTAGCCGGCGATGTTGGCCATGGAGGAGAGCGCGTCCATCTTCTGGGCGCGCGAGATGCGCGGCACCATGTCCATCGCAATGACGGTGGCGCCCTGCGCCCTCGCCTGCTCCAGAAGCTCAGAGTTCTGCGCCGGCCAGATGAACGCGATCAGGGTCTGGCCGGCTTTGAGACTCCTCGTTTCCGAAATCGAGGGCGGGCGCACTTTAGCGAGGACATCGACCGCATCGAACAGTTCGGCTGCGGTATTAATGAGTGTCACGCCGGCTGCTTCATAGGCTGCATCGGGAAAACCGGCCGCAAGACCGGCGCCAGATTCGATAAAGCATTTGTGCCCAATCTTTCGCAGCTGCAGCGCGGATTCCGGTGTCATCGCCACACGCGCCTCGCCCGAGTACGTCTCCTTTGGCGCTCCAATTTTCATCGCGCTACTCCAATTCAATTAGCAGATCTGGGCATCGAACCGGCTCTGTCGGAACGTCAATGACCTTTTTCAAGGCACACACACTTTTCAGAACTGGCAGTAGGACATCATGAGCCTTGATGGTGTCGAAGGGCGAGTTGACCACAGCTACTCTCACCAAGTCTGAGCGAAGGCTGCATGGCACACTGCCGCGGCGACGAAGCAGCTCCAAGCAGCACTCCAATTATTCCAATGAGACCTGTGCAATCGCATTCTTGCGTAGCTGAGGAGGAGTTTCTCATGCAAGAGTTCCAAATTCTAAATATCCGTCCAGCAATAGTGAATTCTTCTATTTCATGGATAAAGAACAGTAGCTCAGCTCCAAGCAGACGACATTTATACTATTAAGCGTCCGAACGGCAGCGGGAACGCAGTTCTCGTGACGGACCTCTTCACCTATCGCGATTTGCATCAGGCGGTCTTTCCGGTTCGCTGTCTAAGGCCCGCCTGCGCAGCGGCCGGGCGCGCGATCGGCACGCGGTAGGGCGAGCAGGACACGTAGTCGAGCCCGACCGCCTGGCAGAAGTGGATCGAGGCCGGATCGCCGCCGTGCTCGCCGCAGATCCCGAGCTTGATGGTGCTCCTCGTCTTCTTGCCGCGCTCCACCGTACCGGAGCGGACGGAGACCTGCAGCGGGTTGGCGCCATCGCCGAAGGTGCGGCCGGTGAGGCGGCCGACGAAAGCGAGAGCGTTCTCGACTTGGTCTTTCAGCGCCTGTGGATAGGAGCGGCCGTGATCGTAGTAATAGGTGCAGACTTCCGTCGTGATGGTGAAGCCCGGAGGCACCGGCAGGCCTAAGTTGGACATCTCGGCCAGATTGGCCCCCTTGCCGCCGAGCAGGTTCTTCATCCCCGCCTGGCCCTCGGCCTTACCGTCTCCGAAGGTATAGACCCAGTGTGACATCCTGTTAGCTCCCATCCAATGCGGAAGTGGTTCTTCAAGTGAGGTGTTCGGCATGGTCTCGGGAGCTGGTCAACGGCCTTCCTCAGTCAGCTGTCCGCGTCGACCTGGCGAAAGTGGTGATTGATCCCTGATGCCCGGATTGAGGTCGAGAGCTCTAGTCGGTGACAGCCAACTGCCGGAGCGCTTCCTGGTGGAAGTAGGAGACACGCTCAGACACTATGGCTTCGGCACGGCCGACGCCGAAGGAAGTTAAATCGGCGACAAGCCGCGAGACGAGCCTCTCATTGTCGCCGGATTGCTCACTCGTATCGAGGATGGTCTGCACGTAACGAGAAAGTGCCGCACCTTCTAAACCAATCTTCCCGCCGACCCAAAGACAGGCGAGCACATTGCGGCGCCTCACCGGGCTGTCGGATCCATCCCAATCTTCTATGTGACCGCTACCTGCGTCGAGGCTGTCCGATGCGTGAGGCTTCATCATTACCATTCTCAGTGTTGGATTGTAGACAAGTGTGCAGCGGCTTGTCCGCAGTGTCTGCTATCGGCCGAGTTGCTGCCCATCCGATGTCTTGATTGTCCTACCGACGCAGGCGATCCGCGTGCTTTCGGCAGTGCGAGAAAGCTGGCGCTGCCGAGATGACTTGCGGGCCAAGTCAGATTTCACCCGATCGTCATGAGACTTGCGTTTCCTCCGGCCGCTGCTGTGTTGATGCTCGTCGCAGACTCCTCAATGAGCCAATCCAGACAGTACTCCTCCTCGGATGTGGCGAGACCTGTGCTGGAAGCACCCTGGACAATGACGATCGGGCCATCGAATGCCGCAACACGGCAGTTCACCTGCCTCAGCTTTTCCGGATCTCCCTCGACCAGCACCGCGGCAATCGGGCCCACCTTCTCCCAGTCAGCTGTGACCGTCATCCGCTTGGCAAGATCAGGCGGCAGATTGGATACGGCCTCGGCCGCTTTGGACGCCGCATCGACCACAGGAGAGTTGCCGGTGGCCAGGGCCGCGCCGATCTGGAGGAACAGGCCGGCCTCGGTCTGCGGCACAAGCAAAACTTGGCCGCGCCGGCGTACCGCATACACGTTGTCCTCCCCGACAGGGCCAGGCAGCCGCATGCACCCGCCCAAAGGAGAGCGAACCAGATAGCTGCGGGTCCGCTCCGCTTCGCTCATGCGGCCGCTGGCGGCGAGCCAGTCACAATACGCCTTTGCCGGGGCGAGATCCTGCTCGGACGATTGAATGCGAAGACCGACATCGGGTCGGACGCTCAGGAGGCGCAGGAGGTACAGGCGCCCGCCAGCCTTCGGTCCTGTGCCCGACAGGCTGCGGCCGCCAAACGGCTGGACACCGACGATGGCCCCGATCACGTTGCGGTTGACATAGATGTTGCCGACCTCGATGCGCTTCGTCACCCGATTGACCGTCTCGTCGATGCGCGTGTGAAGGCCGAACGTCAGGCCATAGCCCGTGGCGTTGATATCATCGATGAGCTGATCGAGGTTCTCGCGCCGATAACGGATCACATGAAGGACAGGTCCGAACACTTCGCGCTTCAGTTCGGAGATGCTGCCAATCTCGATGATCGTCGGAGCCACGAAGGTCCCGTGCTCCGTCCCGGCGGGAAGTGGCAGAACGTGGGTTTTGTTGCCGCGTGCCACCATAGCCCGAACATGGTCGGTGATCGTGCGCTGCGCCTCCTCGCTGATGACAGGACCAACGTCGGTGGACAATTGATCAGGGTTGCCGATCCGTAGCTCCCGCACGGCGCCTTTCAGCATCGTGAGGGTACGATCGGCAATTTCCTCCTGCAGGCAGAGGATGCGCAAGGCCGAGCAGCGCTGACCGGCGCTGTCGAAGGCCGACGAGATGACATCGGCCACGACCTGTTCGGCCAGGGCCGAGGAGTCCACGATCATCGCGTTTTGACCGCCTGTCTCGGCGATGAGCGGAATCGGTTGGCCATTCGACAGAAGCCGCTCCGCGAGCTGGCGCTGGATGAGACGCGCCACTTCAGTCGAGCCTGTAAACATCACACCCCGCGTAGCGGCATGGGCCACCATGGCGGCTCCGACCTCGCCGGCGCCCAGCAGAAGCTGCAGCACATCCGCCGGGATGCCCGCTTCCCGCAGGATCCGCACGCCTTCGGCGGCAATCAGGGGGGTCTCCTCTGCCGGCTTGGCGAGAACCGGGTTGCCGGCCGCCAAGGCTGCCGCGACCTGCCCTGTGAAGATCGCCAGCGGGAAGTTCCAGGGACTGATGCAAACGACCGGCCCGAGCGGCTGGTGCGTCGCCGGGTCGAAGTCTTTCCGGACCTGAGCTGCATAGTAGCGCAGGAAGTCGATGGCCTCGCGCACCTCGGCGATGGCGTTCGACACGGACTTGCCGGCTTCGCGGACGATCAGGCCGAGCAGTGTCGGCATCCGGGCCTGCATCAGGTCGGCGGCGCGCAGCAGGCAGGCAGCCCGCTCGGATGGCGGAGTTGCAGCCCATTGGGGCGCGGCTGCTTCGGCCAGGCGGAAGGCAGCCTCGACAGTTTCCAGGCTCGCTTCCACAACGGTCCCAACCTGATCGCGGTGGTCCGCGGGATTGAGAACCGGTCTCGGCGTCCCCTGCCCTTCGCCGCTGCCGAGCAGCGGAACCGCCGTCCAGGAGACTTCGGCACTCGCACGCATCGCTTCGGAGAGCATCGCCAGCTCCCGCTCATTGGAGAGGTCAATGCCCGATGAGTTCAGACGCTCCGCCCCATACAGATCACGTGACAGGGATATCTTCGGATGGGGCGCTCCCAAAGGCGTGATGCCCTTTGCAACCGCGACCGGATCGGCGATGAGCTCGCTGACCGGAACGGACGCGTCGGCAATCTGGTTCACGAAAGAGCTGTTGGCACCATTCTCGAGCAAGCGCCGCACGAGATAAGCGAGCAAGGTCTCGTGTGTGCCGACCGGGGCGTAGATGCGGCACGGCCGGTTGAGCTTGGAGGCGCCCACCACTTCCTCGTAAAGCGGTTCGCCCATGCCATGGAGGCACTGGAACTCGTACTGTTCCGGACGATAGTTGTCACCGGCCATCTTCAGGATCGTCGCAAGCGTGTGAGCGTTGTGGGTCGCGAACTGCGGCAAGACCGCATCAGGGGCCGCGAGCAGTTTCCTGGCGCAGGCGATATAGGACACATCGGTGTACACTTTCCGCGTGTAGACCGGGAAGTCCTCAAGCCCGTCGACCTGGGCCCGCTTGATTTCGGCATCCCAATAGGCGCCCTTGACCAGACGGATCATCAGACGGTGTCCGCTGCGGCGGCCGAGGTCGACCAGGAAGTCGATCACGGCCGGGCAACGCTTGCCGTAGGTCTGCACCACGAAGCCGATGCCGTTCCAGCCGGCGAGCTCCGGGGCGAAGCAAAGCTCTTCCAGGAGATCGAGCGAGAGCTCAAGGCGATCGGCTTCCTCGGCATCAATGTTAAGTCCGATGTCGTAGCGACGCGCCAGCGCCGCGAGCGCCTTCACCTTCGGCAGCAGCTCTCCCATCACGCGGTCGGCCTGCGAGCGGGCATAGCGCGGATGCAGGGCCGACAGCTTGATCGAAATGCCCGGACCCGCATAGATCCCGCGGCCGGCCGCAGCCTTGCCGATGGCATGAATGGCCTGCTCATAATCCCGGTAATAACGGGCGGCATCCTCCGCCGTTGTCGCTGCTTCGCCGAGCATATCGTACGAGTACGAAAAGCCCTGCCCTTCCCGCTTCCTGCTCTTCTCAAGGGCCTCGTCAATGGTCTGACCCCTGACGAACTCCTCGCCCATCAGGCGCATGGCTGTGTCCACGCCCTTGCGGATCACCGGCTCTCCCAACCGCGCGACAAGGCGCGTAAGCGCGGAAGAGAGGTCCTCCTCGTTCGAGGCGCCGGTCAGCCTTCCGGTAACGATGAGACCCCATGTGGCGGCATTCACGAAGAGCGACGGGCTATTCCCGACGTGAGACTGCCAGTTCCCGGGTGCGATCTTGTCCCGGATCAACGCATTCCGTGTGGCCTTGTCGGGAATGCGCAGCAGTGCCTCGGCGAGGCACATCAGCGCCACGCCCTCCTGGGTGGAGAGGGAGTATTCATGGACCAGGCCCTGAACGCCTTTGCCGCTTTGCTTCTTCCGCAGGGCCAGCACCAGCGTCTCGGCCACCGTCGCGGTGGCATCGACGGTGACGCTGGGCAGCGTGGCCGCCGCGATCAGGCCCGGCAGGCACTCGGGCTCGGGACGGCGGTAGGCTTCCGTGATTTTTGCTCTGAGCTCGCTCTGTTCGCGGATCGGCGGCGCGAACCGGGCGAAGGGACGGTCCGCTCCGTCGCCGTGAGACACGATCGTTGCACCAGACTGCTGAGCCACACTTATTGGTCAAACTCTTTCATAACGAATGTCGCGCCCACGAATGCCTCATCGTTCCAGGTGTTAAGCTGGCGGCCGGAGCCAGTGGGCGGGCGAGTAGCAGGATTCTAAGGCCAGGTCAGCCGTATATCTATAGTTGATTTCACGCCTTTGCCGGATAAAATCAGGCTGATGTAGCTTGTAGACGTGCTTATGACGGATCTGGACAAAATCGACCGACGTATCCTCGCAGTCATGCAGGTGGAAGGACGCATACCCAACAACGAGCTTGCGGATCGCATCGGCCTCTCACCGACCTCGACCAGTGACCGGGTAAAACGCCTCCAGAAGGACGGCTATATCTCCGGGTTCAGCGCTCGGGTGGATCCTCATCGGCTCGGTTTTGGACTGTTGGTGTTCGTGGAGGTTCTCCTCGATAAAACCACGCCCGACGTGTTCGACAAGTTCGCCCAAGCGGTTCGTCGTGCGCCTGAGGTTCTGGAGTGTCATATGGTGGCTGGCGGCTTCGACTATCTGATCAAAACCCGCTTGGCCGACATGACCGCGTACCGTCGGTTCCTGGGCGACGTCCTGCTGTCGTTCCCGGGCGTCAAGGAGACGCGCACCTACGCAGTCATGGAGGAGGTCAAAAACGATGGACCTCTTCCAATCTGAAATGCTCTGGCGCCTCGTGAGGCAACGCTGCTATCTCCGAGCAAGCCGCATCAGCCCCCTTTGATCCTAAGGGAAGAGCCCTCGTGTTTGCTTGGCGCCGCGGACTTTCTCGACCCCAATGGCCATTGCGGCTTCGCGATTGGAGATGCCATCGCGAACAGCGCGGTCTGCAACGTGCTGGAACGACCGGTCAAGGATGCTGTAAAGGCGGTCGACAACCTCAGCCCGTCCCCAGAAAAGCTGCTGCAGATCCTGCACCCATTCAAAGTAGCTGACGATCACGCCACCCGAGTTGCACAGAATGTCAGGGATGATGAAGATCTCATCGCCGCGCTCAGCAAGGATCTTGTCTGCATCCGGCGTCGTCGGCCCGTTTGCGGCTTCAGCAAGGATTCGACACTTGAGCGAGCCGGCGTTTTGACCCGTGATCACCTGCTCCATCGCTGCCGGAACGAGGATGTCGCATGGCTGCAGCAGGAGCTCGTCCGGGTCGATGAGGACCTCAGTCGAGAATCCCGCAAGCGAGCCATGATGGGCAACGTGGTTCATCAGAGCCGTGACATTGAGGCCAGCAGGATCGTAGTAAGCTGCCGTATGATCGCTCGCACCGACGACACGGACACCTCGGCTGTGAAGGTTCTCCGCTGTGACGCTGCCAACATTCCCAAAGCCCTGCACGATGGCCGTCGCGCCGCTCGGAGAGACTCCCAGCCGATCAAGCGTTTTACCGATCAGGTGAGCGACACCAAGCCCGGTTGCCTCGCGTCGACCTTCCGTCCCACCGGACACGACTGGCTTTCCTGTGACGACCTCAGGAAATGTACGCCCCTGATACATGGAATAGGTGTCCATGAACCAAGCCATCACCTGCTCGTTGGTTCCCATATCGGGCGCCATCACGTCTGTATGTGGCCCAACAAACGGGATCATTTCCTGCATGTACCGGCGTGAGAGCCCCTCGAGCTCTCGCTTGGATAGGGCGGCGGGATCCACCGTGACACCACCCTTAGCCCCACCATAGGGCAATCCAGCCAAGGCGCATTTCCGGCTCATCCAAACAGCCAGTGCAGCAACCTCGCCGATGTCCACGTTCTTTGAGAAGCGCGTGCCGCCCTTTGTCGGCCCGAGCGTCAGATGATGCTGGACCCTGTAGCCTTGGAACACCGCAATCGATCCATCATCGCGGTGGATGGGGCACGACACTGTGACAGCCCGCTTTGGATATAGGATACGCGCGCGCTCAACCTCAGGAATATCCAAGTGATCCGCAATAGCAGCGAACTGCTGGCGGCACATCTCGAATACGGGTCCGGTATAAATCGTCACGACATCGCTCGCATTTTGTCAGGAGAAGTGTGGCTTGCCAGAGCCAATTTGGGTGGCCTTGGACCGGTGAGCAAGTTAATTGAGAGTGATCCGAACTTCGATAGCCGATTCCGCCGTTGCGCCGGATATAATGCGGTGTTTTGCGACAATTCCGAAAATTGCAACGGTCACCAGCCAATGACATTGGCCGATCTCAGCGTTCGCACCGCGATTAGAAGCATACAATGACGGCAGTGATCTGCATGCAAGCCCAATAAGAGAGGCCTACCTTCCCAAGGATAATAACGAGCACCTCACGCTGGCCTTTGAAATGACGAAGCTCGCAGCAGGCGAGATGGTGCACATCAGCGACTAGCGCATCGTGCGGAAAAGTGGACCCAGTTTTCCGCACCGAACGATGCTCTAAGCTGGGCAGCCCATCTGCCATGGCCGTTCGACCAGAGCCGTGCATTGCTCGGCGGAGACGAGCTCCGATGCATAGGAAGGCAGATAGAGAACTGCAAAATTCAGCGGGTGCGCCATGATGAACGTTGTGGCCGCTCTTCCGCATCAGATCTACTTTTATTGGCTGATCAACTTAGATCATCCCGGACGACTAGGCGATAACCACCACTCGGCTTGGAAGCAGATATATCTACTAAGTTTGATCAAAACGAATTGCGCTTACATATACGATATTTGCCGTGGCAGCTCGCTTGAAGTTTGGAGCACTGGGTGAGTTACTGGATTGGTGGAGGTGCTTCCGCGACCTCGTTCTCGTCCCTCTCTGCCGCATGCCGCCACTCCTGGACGGCAAGGGTGCTCTCTCGGTCGGGACAACGGCTGCCATCTTCGCGTGAGTAGCCAAGATCGGTGAACGACCGCAGACGTGACGGAACTGGCGAGAACCTATTAGTCTCCGTTACGAGAGAAGCTATGAACACCCGCATTAGCTATCTCAGACGTGCAGGAGCCAAGGGGCGTTGGCCGACACGTCAGTCAGTGACGGCTGTTCCCCCGTGATCCTCTGCGCTAGAAGCTCACCGCACCCCAGGGACATCGTCCAGCCGAGCTGCCCGTGCCCCGCGTTGATCCAGAGATTGTCGAACTTTCGTACTCGGCCCAGATAAGGAGGGCCTGCCGCGGTGGTGGGGCGGAGACCCGCCCAGAATTCAGGACTCTCTAAATCCACCGCATTCCCAAAGGAACGGCGCACATAATCGGCTATCTTCGAGGTGCGTGCTTCGGAAACAGAATAATCGCGCGTCGCAAACTCGGCAATCGCTGTCACGCGAAGCTTCCCGTTGTACGTGGCTACTGCCAACAATTTTGTCTCGTCAACATATGGCAGCGACGGAACTCCGAAAGGATCCGTGACCTTCCAGGTACCGGAATATCCCTTCACCGGGTATATATTGGTGAGGAAACCAAGAGAGCGGGTTATATCGGACGTTTCTACACCCGTTGCTAGGATTACTGCCTTGCAGGGTATGTCACCACGATTCGTGACGACCGCCTGAATAGTGCCGTTGGCGCGGCGGAAACCTGTGACACGGGTGTCGAAGCGCAGGGCTACGTTATGCGTCTCCTGCAAATAGGCAGCTGTGCGTCGGGTAAACAGCCGGCAATCACCCACCGCGTCTGATGCACTGAACAGCCCGCCAACCAAACGGTCAGACATCGCCGATAATCCCGGTTCGCGGACGACCAACTCGTCACGGCTAAGAATCTCGACTGAATCGTCACCATGGTCCCGGATCGATGTGACGTAGGCGGTGAACTGCGCTTTGTCCTGGAACAGATAGAGGCCCCCCTGATGGCGGGTTTCCTTCGGCAGGTTCATCGCGAACTCAGCCGCGGCAACGAGCTCGCGGCTATACCGGCTCAAACGCTGAAGCTTGCTGGTATTTTTTTGATGGGCCGAGGGAAGGCAGTTGAGTAGGAACTCCGTTCCCCAGCGCCAGAGTGCCGGATCCATGAGGCGCGTTACTTTCACTGAGGGGTCACGCCCGGCAATCGCCTTGATCATGGCCCCGAGTGCTCCCGGTCCCGCCCATGCCTTTGCGTGACCAACAGCGATGATACCTGCATTCGCACGGCTACACATTTCGGCCGGACCGGATAATGCGTCAACGACGGCCACGTTGAGGCCACGCCGCGCTAGGGCATATGCCGTCATAACCCCGGCCACGCCGGCGCCGATTACGACGATGGGCTCGCTGCCACTCCGAACTGCGTCACTCATGCGACAACCTTCAAGTTTCCGACACCACAGTCATTGGCGCTTGCCCAACCAGCACACGCGTTGCCGCGGTCCTTCAATCAAGACCGGACAACTTGCCTCCTCGATTGGGAAAATGCGCCTTCTCCTCAGCTTGCGGGAAACGCCTCCCACCGCGATCTAGTCCCTCTGCCGTCCCTGAACGCCGCTCTCAGCGGCTGGGGGGATTCTCCTGAACAAGGATCCCATGAACACGGGTGGCAATCCACAAGATCAATGCATCTTCGTCGCTTACCGAGACCAGTGCGTGTCCCATAGTTGAATCGAAGTAGCTGCTGTCGCCCGGAGAAAGACGAACAGGCGCATAATGTTGAGTATACAGCAGCACGTCACCCGACAACACATAGAAGAATTCTTCGCCCAGATGCCCCTCAATTTTGGGAAACTCTTTGATCGAGTGCGCACGCACACGCGTCAGCAGAGGAGTAAACTGCTTGGTTGAAAGCTCAGCGCCGAGCATCTCGTATTCGTAATGAGGGGTCTTTTGCAGAATGCCCTCGCCTGCCCTGGTCACGACCAAGCGCCCCGCTGCACCAGCCTTGGTGGTACTGCCGAAAAGCTCCGTCACATCGACGTCAAGGCCGGCAGCAAGCCGCAAGATGGTGTCGTAAGTCGGTGAAACTTGACCGTTTTCGATTTTCGATAATGCCGAAACGGACAGTCCCGATTGCTGCGCCAGATCATTCAGAGTGAACCCGAATTGCTTGCGCAGTCTTTGCACGGTAACGCCAATCGGTGGATATTTGTTCTCGTTCACATAATCCAATTGCGCCATCTTTATTTCGCTTTCATCGCATGGTCTGTCAGCCTTTCGAGAACGGCTGAGGATATCGATATGTGTGTTTTGCCTTGGATGCGCCACCGGCGCATTCCTGGATAGCTTTGCATTCCTGCCTCTCGAAGCATGACAATGAATTGACTGCTGCGATCGGAAAATCCGTCTGGCTCGGAAATAGCAGGATCGATTCCGATGATGATCTGTCCTGTATGCGGCGTCTGAGCGCCAGGATGAGCAGACCAGTCTACCTCTGAGGAGAACTTCCCCCCCGTCAATCCCGCGACCAATAGTTCGATCATCAGGGAAATTGCCGACCCCTTGTGCCCGCCGAAAGGCACGAGCGCTCCACCATTGAGGATCTTGTTCGGGTCAGTCGTGGCCTCGCCATTGCTGTCAACCCCCATACCAGGTGGCAACGTACGACCCTCGCGAGCCGCGAGCTGCACGTCACCATTGGCCATGGAGGTCGTTGCGAAGTCGAAGACCAGCGGAGCCTCTCCCCTAATGGGTGCAGCAAAAGCAAAAGGGTTGGTCCCGAGAAGTGGTTTCTTCGCCCCTACCGGGATTGAACAACCGAAACTGTTGACCATCGAGATCGCAATCAGCCCCTCTTGTGCGAAGGGCGTTACATCCGGCCAGAGTGCGGCGAGATGATGCGATCCACGTATTGACAGCAGCGCAATGCCACTTTCGCGGATGCGCTGAACGAAAAGGGCCCGTGCCGCATGCAGAGCGACCTGCGCGAAACCGTTCTTTGCGTCGACAAAAACATGGCCAGCTGCTTTCAGGTGAACCTCGGGCACGGCCGCACCATCAACCCAACCCGAACGCAGAGAGGAGACGTAGCCGTCGACACGGAATACGCCATGGCTGAACGAACCGGCCGCCTCAGCGCTGGCGCAATTGGCGGCGAGGATCGCAGCGGTTGTGGAAGAGCAGCCGTGGCTTTCAAAAATACGCGTCAGAAGTCCCTCTAACGCCTCCAGAGAAACGTCGACGGTGCCAGACTGAAGGTTCAATGCATTGTTCCTTATTCCAGATTATGGAGATCACTGGCAGACATAGGATGGATGCTCACGCATCGCCTCGCGGGCGGCAGTGTCGACCCTTAGATCGGGGACGCCGGCGCCTGGCGCGACCGTTAGGGTTGAGTTGAGCAAAAGCTGTGTATAGGGATGGCGCGGTTCTTCGAAGACACGCTCGGAAGCATTCATTTCCACAATCCGGCCAAGGTACATAACGGCCACGCTGGTCGTCATATGCTGTATCACGCTCATATTGTGGCTGATGATGACATACGTCAGGTTGAATTCCTCGCGCAGCTCCAAGAGCAGGTTAAGGACCTGAGCCTGGACCGATACATCGAGCGCAGAAGTTGGCTCATCACATATAAGCAACTTGGGACGCGTGATCAGTGCCCGGGCGATAGCAACACGCTGCCGCTGGCCACCCGACATCTGGTTGGGATAGGCATCGAAGAAACGCGATGGAAGCCCCACAACGTCGAGGATCTTTCGCGCGCGTTCTTCCCGCTCCGCCGACGTACCCTGGCCACGCAAATAGAGTGGATAGGCCACGATCTTGCCCACCGTCTGGCGTGGGTTCAAAGACGAATAGGGATCCTGGAAGATGAACCCAACGCGCTCCGCGATTTGCCGCCGTGTTAGGCCCGCGATCCGTTGGCCATCCAGAAGGACATCTCCTTCTGCGGGTGTGAGGAGACCGAGCATAATCTTCGCGAGCGTGCTTTTGCCGGAGCCGGACTCTCCCACGAGGCCGAGAATGTCGCCTTTGTCCACACGGATAGATACATTATCCGCTGCACGCACCGGCGCGCTTCGGCCGAAGATACCTCTTCGCCCAGTATATGCGTGCGAGACGTTACGCAATTCGAGAACGGGTTCGTCGCTCATGCCACAACCTTTCGCCGGAATTCGCCTTCGCCAATCCTTATGCAACGGGCCTCATGGTCGCTGTCGATCTTCTCAAGTTGAACCGGCTTACGGCAGGCTTCACAGGCGAGAGGACACCGATCAAAGAAATGGCATCCCTCCATGCGGTTCAGGAGCGACGGCACCGTGCCAGAGATGGAGGGCAGGGGCTTCATTCGCGGATGAGACGGGTCTGGTACCGAGCTGAGCAATGCACGGGTATAAGGGTGGGACGGATTGGTGAAGAGTTCTGCGGCAGGCGCCGTCTCTACCACTTGGCCAGCGTACATCACGATCACCCTGTCGGCGATGCGCGAGACAAGCCCTAAGTCGTGGGTGATCATGATCAATCCCATGCCGAATTTCTTTTGCAGGTCTATGAGCAGGCGCAACAGTTCAGCTTGGATCGTCACATCGAGCGCGGTGGTCGGCTCATCCGCCACGATCAACTCCGGTTCGCACATGAGTGCCATGGCGATCACCACGCGCTGACGCAGGCCGCCCGAGAGCTCGTGCGGGTATTGGTTCAGTCGCTGAGCTGCGTTCGCGATCCCGACCTGTTCGAGCAAATAGATTGCTCGCTCTTTGGCCTCTCCCCGGGAAGCATTGCGATGAGCACGATAGACATCCGACAGTTGGCGTCCGACCCTGTGCAGGGGATTGAGCGCCGTCATCGGCTCTTGGAAGATCATCGACATCCGGTTGCCTCGCAAAGCGCGAAGTTCGGATTTCGAAATCCTTTGCATGTCGACGCCACCAAAGGTCAATTGACGCGCCGTTCGCGTCGCCGCTTTCGGCAGAAGTCCCAGAAGTGACAGTGCCGTGATCGACTTCCCGCACCCGGATTCGCCGACGATGCATAGGGTCTCGCCCTTTGACACGCTGAAGCTGACGTCCTGCACAGCGGAAAGAGTTCCCGTTGCCGTAGCGATGTCGATGTTCAGGTTTTGGACATTGAGTAGCATTGGCTTTCCTTAGTTCCGTCCATGCGGCGACATCACATCGCGGAGGCCGTCACCGAGAAGATTCGTGCCAAGAACAAGGGTGAACAGAAACACTCCCGGAATGGTGATGAGCCAAGGCTCGAAGAGAATTGAGGCTTTGCCTTCAGAGATCATCAGCCCCCAAGAAGGAAGAGGTGCCGGCACGCCGAGACCGAGGAACGAGAGCGCCGCCTCGAGGATCATCGCCTGTGCCATTTCGAGCGTGGCCACCACGACGAGATTATTGACGAGGTTTGGCAGGATCTCGTGGCGGATGATCTGCGGCACCGTTGCGCCCTGCAACTCCGCGGCGGTCACGAACTCGGATGTCCGGAGCTGGATCGTTGTAGCCCTGGTCACGAGCGCGAAACGGTCCCAAAGCAAGAGTCCGAGCGTCAACATGACCACCGTAAGCGAGGATCCAACGAGCGCTACGACGGCCAATGCGACGAGAATAACAGGCATCGCCAGGCGCGCCGTGATGATGAACATCAGGACACTGTCGACCTTACCGCCGAAATAGCCGGCGCAGACCCCGATTGCAGTTCCGATAACACCTGACACGACGGCCGTCCCGAGCCCGATCACAAGCGAGATTTGGGCCCCATAGACAATCCGCGAAAGATAGTCGCGACCCAAATGATCCGTGCCAAGTAGGTGCTCCCAACCGCCGCCAGGCAGCCAGAGCGGCGGCGTGAACCGGCCTGTAAGCGACTGCAGATAGGGGTCATACGGTGCCAGCAGCGGCGCGAGTACGGCCATCATGATGACGACGCAAAAGATGAGGAGGCCGAGCATCAGGCCAATGTGAGATAGCCAGCGAGGCACGTGGACCTTCCCCACGAACGCCTGCGGGTTTCCTGCGGAATGTGCGGAGACTTCGGTCATTTCGTGCGCATCCTTGGATCCAGCATAGCATTAAGCATGTCGGCTAGAAGGGTTAGAAAGACATAGAAGAGCGAGAAGCAGAGCACGAGCGCCTGGACGGTCGGAAGATCGGCTCGCCCTATGCTTTCCCAAGCGAGAGCTCCGGCTCCATGAATGGCGAACACGTTTTCGACAACAACAGAGCCTGCCAGCATGAACCCGAATTGGGCCGAGGCGAGGCTGATAATGGGAAGCGCCGCATTGCGCAGTGCGTAGTCAAAAAGCACCCGGGTTTCGGAGAGACCCATGGCGCGAGCCGTGCGGGTATAATCTGCCTCCAGCGCCGTTATCATGCCCGAGCGGGTCAGGCGCATGATCGCGGGCATCGCAAAATAGCCCAGGACGATTGTTGGCATGATGTAGCCTTGCCAAGACGCGGTGCCTGAGGCGGGCAGGATCGCCAAGTTGACGGAGAACAGGATTATCAGCAGCAAGGCAAACCAGAAGCTTGGCATCGCCTGCCCCACGACGGCCAGGAGGAGAGCCAAGCGATCGGCGATGCTGTTGGGCCAACGGCCAGCCACCACGCCCAGAGGCACAGCAACGACGATCGCAAGAATGAGAGCAAAGAACCCGAGCTTCGCTGTCGTTGCGAAGCGCTCGAGAAGCAGCGTAGCGACTGGTTGGCCGAAGTAAAGGCTCGTCCCGAGATCACCACGGAGAACACCAGACAGCCAGTGCAGATATTGAACAACGATCGGCTGATCTAAGCCATAGAGCGCGCGAAGGCGATCTGCGTCGGCCGCACTGGAGGCTGCGCCAGCTAAGGCAGCAGCTGGATCACCGGCCGCAAAGATCAGCGCATAGGCAACGAAAGATACGAAAAGCGCAAGCAGGCACGCCATCAAAATCCGGCGGATTGCGTAATACAACATATCAATGCCCTTCGGCAAAATCCACAGACCGTCCAGCCGCCACCAGGCGGCTGGACAGCAGATGACTACTTCCATTGCGCGTCGTAGAACGGAATGAACTCGTCGGGATTGATGCTAAGGTCGAGATCCTTCGACATCGCGGTGTTCATGTTCCACACCCACAGCGGAACCCAGTAAGCCTTGTCGGCGATCAGCTTCAGAGATTTCGAATAGAGTGCCTTACGACGCTCTGGATCGATGATGTTGGAGGCTTCAGTGACCAGCGGGACGATCTCACGATCGTTGACAACGTCGTCGCCAGTACCTGCAAAGAAGGCACCGGTGCTCAGCGCGACATCGCCTATTCCATAAGAGCCCCAGTCGGCGGAATAGAGATCTTGTTTGTGGTTGCGCCACTGTTCCACGCCTGCGGCATATTGAAGATTGTTGATCGTGAGATCGATTCCAATCGCAGCAAGATTCGCCTTCACCGCCTCTGCCACTGCTACTCCATCTGGAGAGATGACCATGCTCAGCCTGAAGCCCTTTTCGTGTCCGGCTTCTTTCAACAATGCTTTCGCCTTCTGCGGATCGAAGTCATAGCTGGTGACATTCGTTTCACAGCCGAATTGCACTGGGTTGCAGGCGGAGTTGATGATTGGAGAACTCTCTCCTTTGAACGCGTTGCGGATCTCTTTCCGATTGATTGCATGGTTGATTGCTTTGCGGACGCGTACATCAGCCAGAGGGGAATTTGGAACGTTGGGATCCATGGCGATGTAGTCGAAGCGCATGATCGGCGTGCTCTGGACCGTTACGTTGGGACGCGTCGAGAGGCGCGCGACATCGTCTTTTGGAACGCGCCAGATCCAATCGATATTGCCTCCTAACAGTTCGGCGTATTGGGTATTGCGCTCAGGCAGAACCCGGAAATTGAGCGTCTTGATCTGAGGATTTTCCTTTTGGCCGCCTTTATAATAATCGGCAAATCGCTCAAGCTTGACGCCAACACCTGGAGTTAGTTCTACGAGTTTATAAGGTCCCGTCCCCACTGGCTTTGTCGCCATACCCTGCGCACCGACCTTTTCATAGTACGCCTTTGAATAGATCGGCAGATTGCCTGCAAGCATTTCAAGCGCCAGAGGGTAAGGCGCTTTCATCGTTAGCCGAACTGTGTCGTCATCGAGCTTCTCGGCCTTGTCAATCCAGTTAACCGCGATGGCATAGCGAGCGCCGAAATCAGGTCGAGATACGAGGTTGAGCGTGAAAACAACATCGTCCACTATAAGATTGGCGCCGTTGTGGAACTTGACGCCCTTACGGATTTTGAATTCCATCTGGGTGTCGGAAAGGAACTTGTAAGACTCTGCTAACTCAGGCACGAACTGACCTGTTTTGAAGTCTTTCGATACAAGGCCATCATAAAGGACACGGGCGACGGAGAGCGCCTCGCGACTTGTTGCCTTATAGTTCTCGAGAGTCTCGATTTCGCTACCGAACGCAACATTGAGTGTGTCGTTCGCCTTGCCGGCCATCGCTGGCTGGCTGAGTGCGGTGAGGGCGAGGAGCCCGAGAGCGACTTTGTATTTGGTGCCGGTGTTTTTCATGGCTGTTCCCTTCTCGTTGAATAGTTGTGGCGGATTCTCTGAATCACGCTGTTTCTGGCTGTCGGTGTGGCTTCGTCTTCAGTCCCCCCAAACGGTTTCGTAGATACGCAACAGATTCTCGCCGTAGATTTTTCGAATATCCGCTTCTGTGAATCCCCGCTCGAGAAGGCGTTTTGTGAGCGCTGGCATGGTCTTTGGGGTTTCTATGCCTGCGGGGTAGTAGTGCGGCGGTTCCGGATAGGCCTTGGCGGTCCAGATTCCCTCGGCAAGGTATTGCTGGTACTGTTTCATCGCGATAGCGTCGTCAACATACGGGAACTGTCCGGTGTAGTAGTCGATGCCGAGAGTGACGTGCTGCGTGCCGACAAGGTCACCCATATAAGCGATATGATCGATGAACTGATCGAGTGTCGGACGCTTGTCACTGGAAACGAAGCCGGGAAAGCCCACGACGCCGATAGTACCACCGTTCTCTGCGATTGCCTTGATCAGCTCATCGGAAATGTTGCGCGGTGATGGATGAACAGATTTCGCGTTTGCGTGAGAAATGATAACTGGAGCCGACGAGTGCTTGATCGCGTCCAGCGTGGTTTGCACTCCGGTATGGGCGCAATCTACGATGATGCGAGCCGAGTTCATGCGCTCGACGACCTGGACCCCGAATCGACTGAGGCCTGCATCGGTACGCTCTTCACAGCCGTCGCCAATCAGATTCTTCAGGTTGTAAGCAAGTTGAATAATGCCGACGCCGAGTACCTTATAGGCGTCTATCAGATCGACGCTGTCCTCAATTGCTCCCGGTCCTTGGAAGTGCATGATAATGCCCGTCTTGCCGGCCGCCTTGGCCCTCCGGATATCAGCGGCAGTCCGGATCAGCATCAGGTCATCGCGCTCACGCAGTAGCTTATGCCAAGCCCCGATTGTGCGGAGAGTGGTTTCAGCGTTCTCCAACGAGCTGACAGTCGGCGCGATGACGGTCACTCCGCCCGCCTGGTAATCTGCGATGCGCTCTCGGTCATCCAAGAGTGGGCATACAGCGTCGATGATGATTGCACTGTTATGAAGTTCCGTTGCGCTTTGGCTCATTTGAGCACCCGTCCCTTTTGTTCTTGAACTTGGCAATCAGCCAGGCGCTCTCGAGAGATGCCTTATGAGAGCATCGCCCGCCCAACCGAGCACCCATGGCTTCCTGTGAAAAATTATCTTAAAGGAAAAATTTTATCCGGCAATCGTAATTTTTCATTTTTTGGAGAAAGGAATGGTATGAGCCCCAGCGAGACAGCTTTTTGCCGAGGTGCCAGCGACTGACCTGTCGGTGGAGGGACGCCGGTTCATCATTCCGAAGCGGCCCAACGGCTGAGGCTGACATCTGTCGCACGGCCGGAAGCGTAACTGGGGCATTTTGGGGGGCAGGGATTGAACGAAGCCGCTGACGCGGCATTTGGTGCCCGGGGATGCGGATGATGCTTCTGTTTTGAAGGATTGCGGCTGTTGAAGCGCAATTCCAGAACAGGAGATCAAGATGGTCGAGATGAGCCCTCTGCGCCGTCGTATGATCGAGGACATGACGGTCCGCAATCTGTCGCCCGCCACGCAGCGATCCTACATCCACGCGGTAGCGAAGTTTTCGCGCTATTTCGGCCGGTCCCCGGCTCGGCTTGGCCTGGAAGATGTCCGCGCCTTCCAGGTGCATCTGGTGGCGAAGGGGATCTCATGGTCGGCGCTGAACCAGACGGTCTGCGCGCTGCGGTTCTTTTACGGCGTGACACTGGGCCATGCCGAGATTCCAGAACGGATTGCCTATGCGCGCTTGCCCCGCAAGCTGCCCGTGGTGCTGAGCGCGGATGAGGTTGTCCGGTTCCTCGAGGCGGTGCCCAGCCTGAAGACGCGCACCGCGCTGACCACGGCCTATGCCGCGGGCCTCCGTGCCTCCGAGACCGTCGGCCTGAAGGTCGGCGACATCGACAGCGAACGCGGTGTCATCCTGATCGCGCACGGCAAGGGCGGCAAGGACCGATACGTCATGCTGTCGGCGCAGCTTCTGCGCATCCTCCGGGTCTATTGGCGGCTGGCAAAGCCCAACGACTGGCTGTTTCCCGGTCGTGACGCAACCGCGCCAATCGATGTGCAGGTTCTCTATTCGGCATGCCGCTCGGCGTGTACCGCCGCCGGCATCGACAAACGCGTGACGGTCCACACGCTGCGGCACAGCTTCGCCACGCATCTGCTGGAGAACGGAACCGACATTCGCATCATCCAGGTTTTGCTCGGTCACAACAATCTGTCGAGCACGGCGCGCTATACGAAGGTCTCGAACGGCCTAATTCGCCGCACGGAGAGCCCGCTCGACCGTCTGAGGCTGGAGGTTGTTCCCCCAAACTGAGCCGGCGTCGTCATGTCGGCAAGACTGGAGGTGGCGGACATCATGCGTCGCCACGGCGAGGCCTATCGGCAGGCCCATGAGGGTCATCTCGGACGGGTCGAGCGCCGCACGATGAGCGCGATCGAGCTGTGCCGGACAGCCGCTCTCGGTGGCCATCTGGAGGGATGCCCCTCATGCAGGACAATCCGCATCTCCTACAATTCCTGCCGCAATCGGCATTGCCCGAAGTGCCAAGGACAGGCCTGTCGGGATTGGCTCGCCGCGCGGCAGGGTGACCTCCTGCCGGTTCCCTACTTCCACGTGGTCTTCACGCTGCCAGCGCCGATGGCCGGCATCGCGTTTCAGAACAAGGCCGCCGTCTATTCCATCCTGTTCAAGGCCGCTGCCGAGACGCTGCTCACCATCGCCGCTGACCCCAAACATCTGGGGGCGGAGATCGGTCTCGTCGCGGTCCTGCACAGTTGGGGGCAGAACCTGCATTATCATCCGCACGTCCATTGCATCGTGCCGGGCGGTGGCCTGTCGTCAACCCGCTTCGGGAGTCGATCCGGGGCCGTGCAGTGGATCGCGTGCCGGCCCGGCTTCTTCCTGCCCGTGCGGGTCCTATCGCGCCTGTTTCGCCGGCTGTTTCTGCAGGACCTGCAAGCCGCCTATGACGCGGGCAAACTGAGCTTCTTTGGCGACCTCGCCGGGCTGATGGCGCCCGCCGCGTTCCGCCGCCGGCTGGCAGAGGTCCGTCGTGTCGAATGGATCGTCTACGCCAAGCCGCCCTTCGGTGGCCCCGGGCAGATGCTGACCTATCTCGGCCGCTACACCCATCGCGTCGCCATCGCCAATTCCCGTCTTGTCAGTCTGGCCGACGGCAGGGTCGCGTTCCGCTGGAAGGACTATCGTCATCGCGGCAAGGCCAAGGTCATGACGCTCGATGCCCACGAGTTCATCCGGCGCTTCCTGCTGCACACCCTGCCGGACGGCTTCCACCGCATCCGACATTACGGCTTTCTCGCGAATGGCCATCGCGCCCAAAAGCTGGAACTGTGTCGCAGACTGCTGACCATCACGGCGCAAGAGAGCGCCGCCGACACCACGCATGATCGGCCCGCCGCAACTCCGGCCAGCCGGTGCTCCTGGTGCGGCCGACAGATGGTCACGTTCGGCATCTGGCGATGTGGGGAGGTGCCCCGCCGTCCCTTCTGGAGCGACAGTTCATGAGAGGATCAACCGCTTGCAGCATGGCCATAACCGAGCCGGCCGCCATGCGCGCCGCCCTGCATTTGTTTGCACCGCGTCCCGGGGTGAGAAAGATCCGGGTGCTCTACGGTGACCACCGTGCCGGCCGTATTCAACGCGATCATCGGCACCGAGCCGTCGCCGTCGGCACCATCAGGCACACGGATTGCGTTCCACATGCTGTCCGTCCGGCCCTCGTCGAGCAACTCACCTCACCAACCAGCCTACAATCCCCATAGCGCCATCCCCGTCTCGCGGCGTCGCTCAATCCGGCTTCAATGAGGTCCTTCCGGATGAGGGCCTTCACACGTTCCGTCGCGACCGGACCTCACAGAACCCTCCAGATTCCTCCAAACGGGCATTCATGATTCAATCCCGGCATGACATCGCCGCCCGGTAGGTCCAGCAAGCCTCTGTCCTCGACGGCCCTGCGCCAGTTGGTCTCGGATCTGGCCGGCAAGATCGATCGACTGGAGCAAGAAGTCGAGCAGCTGCGCCTCGACAACAGCAACCTGCGCCGCGACAACCAGGCCCTGAAGGATGAGATCGCAAGGCTCAAGCACCTGCCGCCACGCCCGCCGTTCAAACCGTCCGGTATGGAGAAAGCCACCGAGCCGCGGCCCACGGGTTCGGGACGGCGTCCAGGCCGCGGCGCCAAACGGGATCGGGTCACCCGCGAGGTCACGCTGCAGGTCGAGGTGCCACCTGGCTCGCGCTTCAAAGGCTACAAGACGGTGGTGCAGCGGGATCTAATCCTGACCGCGGAGGTCGTGCGCTACAAGCGGGAACGCTGGGTGACGCCCGAAGGCCAGACCATCATCGCGCCATTGCCAGTTGGCGTCACTGGCGGGTATGGGCCCGGCGTGCGCCGGTTCTGCCTCGCCCTGCACACGCAAGGTCAGGTCACCACCGAGCGCCTGACCGATCTGCTGAACGGCATCGGCCTGTCGATCTCCAAGCGGGAGGTGGTGCGTCTGCTGACCACCGATCTGGAGCTGTTCGAACAGGAGGACCGCGCGGTCCTGCAGACGGGCCTGACTTCCTCGCCGTACATCACGGTTGACGACACCGGTGCACGGCATGCCCGCCGCCCGGGTGTCACCACCCAGATCGGCGGCGAGCGCTTTTGCGTCTTCCGCACCAGCCGATCGAAATCGCGCCTGAACTTCCTGTCGCTGCTGCGGGCCGGTCATGAGGACTATGTCGTCAACGAGGCCGCGCTGGACTATCTGCGCGCACAATCTGTCGAGGCTGCCGTGGTCGCTCGGTTGTCCAAGCTCCAGGGCCAAGTGTTCCGCTCGGATCTGGAATGGCTGGAACAGTTGGCGCGGTGCTCAATCAACATCTTCGACCGGCCCTTGCTCCAGACGCTGAACGAAGCCGCCACCTGGGGGGCGATCCGGCATCACGGACTGATGGACAACACCGTCGTTGTCTCCGACGATGCCGGCCAGTTCCGCGTTGCCCAGCACGCCCTGTGCTGGGTTCACGCCGAGCGCCACCTGCAAAAGCTGATGCCGGCCTCGCCCAAGCAGGCCAAAGCGGTGGAATTGGTCCGCGAGACCATCTGGTGCTTCTATCGTAGCCTGAAGCTGTGGAAGCAGAGCCCCACAGCGGGCGCCGAGGCGTTATTCCGGCGCCAGTTCAACCGGATCTTTAATCAGCGCACGGGCTACAAGGAACTCGACGAACTGCTCGCCCGCCTGGCGCGGCGCAAGAGCGAACTGCTGCGGGTGCTTGAGCGTCCGGAAATCCCACTGCACACCAATGCGTCCGAGAACGATCTGCGGGCCTGGGTGACCAAGCGCAAGGTCTCCGGCGGCACGATGAGCGTGGATGGCCGACTGGCACGGGATGTGATGCTGGGGCTCTCGAAAACCTGCCGGAAGCTTGGACTGTCCTTCTTCGACTATCTCGGGGATCGACTTGGGCTGAATGGGGCTCAGCCAAAGATCCCACCCCTCGCCAATCTCGTAATCCGGTCCGCCTGAGGCCCCGGCCCCCCAAATTGCCCCGATTACCCGGAAGCGCTTGTGGGAAAAACAGGAGGAGTGGGCGGTATGGCCCTAAATACATCCAAGGTGCCCTACTTCAGCCAGTGGGAAACGCCGGACATGACGCTACCTGTCTACGCTGAGGGATCCTCAGCATTGAGGCGCGATCCACTCTGGCGACACTCTGGTGCAGAGACGATCGAGGAATATGCGCGTTGGGCGGTCAATGTTTGCGGGATGGCCTGCCTCAAGATGATCCTTGCGACGAGAGGCGAAGTTCACCCGACACTCTGTCTCGCCCGCGCTTGTAGCGCCTACGGCGGCTATGTCGTAAATGAGATTGATGCCTCGATCAAGGGCCTAATCTATGCGCCCTTCGTCACCTTCGTTAAGGACCGCTTCGGCTTAGTGGCTGAAACTGTGACCAAGGTCGACACGGCCAGCATTCCCGCCCTTCTTTCGAAGCGGGAGTTCTTCATTGCTTCCGTGAACAGCGACATTCGCTGGCCGGATCGGACGCCCCCATCGAAGGGTGGGCATCTGGTGCTGGTGACAGCGGCGACTGAAGACCAGATTTGCTTTCACAATCCGTCCGGCCATGATGCCGCCAGCCAAGTGGATGTAACCCTGCCGCTCGATGTCTTCGATCGATTCTTTGCCAATCGCGGCATCGCCGTCGGCTTTTAAGCATAAAGGAAATGCACCCGCGCGGTCTCCTCAAATGGGAGTTTAAGCTCTGCCGCTTCAACCTCGACCTGCCGCGCGACCAACGGTATAAGAACCCAGGCAGGGGATATCGCGTTGCAAGTTATTCCGAGTTGGGCGCCTTCCAGGGCGACTTCACGGGAAAGGCCGAGTACACCATGCTTAGCAGCAACGTATACGGCTTTGCGCATTTCCGCGGTCAGAGCGAGCGCCGAGGCCGTATTGATGATGCGGCCCCATCCTCGCGCCTTCATCTGAGGCCACACTGCTTTGATCGTCGCGAACGCTGCGGAAAGATTAACCGCTAGCAGACAGTTCCACTCGGTGTCTGGGAATGCATCAATGTCTACCACATGCTGTACGCCTGCGTTGTTGACCAGGTGTCGACTCTTCCGAAAGCAGCGGTCACGTCTGTAACGAGCTGACTGGCCTGTACCATGTCGGAAAGGTCATGATCGAAGTATCTTGCGGTTCTCCCAAACTCTCGGGTGATACCAGCGAGAATTTGTTCGATCTCGTCGGCTGAGGCAAAGCCATGAAGTGCAACATCGGCACCGTTGGACGCAAGTAGTCGAGCGGTTGCAAGTCCAATGCCGCTAGTCGAGCCGGTCACCAGCGCGACCTTGCCGTGCAACGGTACGGAGATGTCGATTGCCATGTTTCCCTCTTACATAAAGGAGTTTGCAGGTCATGAGAACGATCCAGCCCATGGCTGCTTCGCACTCACAGTGTGGTACGGAGCCAAGCAAGCGGTCCTTCGCTGCCCAATGTCGTCGTTACAAGCCGTGGGTGCCGTCGTAGCCGTTGATAGCCGGCGGGGTCCAGCCTTCGGGCAGGCGCTTGGCCTTGTAGATCTCGACAACCAGCGGATAGCAGGCCGCCGTATCGGACGAGTGCTCCGAACTGCAATCGCCGCCCGGGCAGGCGGAGAGCGCGCCCAGGAGATCGATCTCGGCGAAGAACTCCAGGTAGTCGCCCGGCCGAACCGGACTTGCCTTCATGAAGTACTGTCCCGTGTTGCGGGTGAAGCCGGTGCACATGAACACGTTCAGCACGTCGTGGATATAGGTCTCGGCCTCGCGCACCGGCTTCCCGGTCTTTTTGGCGAAAGCACGGGTCAGGTTCGAGTGGCAGCAATGATGGTACTGCCCACCGTGGCTGAGCAGGTTGTGGGTATACGGATCGCAGCGCGTGCCGATCACGTCATGCACGGAACCGCCGAATTCGTCGAAGCCGTACCAGTCCAGGGTATCGTGCGTGATCGTGGCGATGGAGCGGAGATAGGGGAAGTTGGAGAAAAGCTGGTCACCAAGACCGACATGGGTGCCGTTCAGCGCCCGTGTTTTGCCGCTGTAGAACTTTTCATTGAGGTCGTTGAGATTGAAGAGATTAAGGTCACCCACCTGCGATCCCTCGCTGCAGACGATGCGGAAGAAATGACCCGCCGGCACGGTCCATGTCGCGGCGTCCCGTGGTGGCACGATCACGGTCTCGGTGAGTTCAAGGTCGTCGCGCAGCGCACGGTAGGCAGAGAGATCCGGGCGCGGCAGGGTGTCGACCGGATAACAGACGATCGGCTTGATCGCCTTGCGGTTCACTGCATCCGCAGGCGCCTCGGTTATCGGGTTCGGTCTCATGTGCTCTCTCCATTTCGTTCTGCCGCCAGCGGCAGCGTTTGTTGTCGGGACTGTCCGGCCGGCTCTCTCATCCGCCGCCTCAATCGATCACCGCCAGTTCCACTCCGAGGCCGACCGCGTCGCCGGGTTTCGCCTTGATGTGAATGCAGCCAGCCTTTGGCGCGAGGACGCGCGTTTCCATCTTCATGGCCTCGATCAGCGCCACGCTTTCTCCCTCGGCCACAGTTGCTCCATCCTCGACCAGCCATTGCTGGAGCGTCCCGGGGATCGGGGCCGTCACCGCACCCTCGCTGGCCGGTGGGCTTGCAGCCGAAGCGGGCTGCGGTGCGGACACACCGGAGAACAGCGCGGCCGGCAGGCCGAGCGCATGACGCTTGCCGTCGATCTCGATGAAGGTGCGCAGGAATCCCCCCTCGACCGAATCCACCCGCGGCGCCGGCTCGAGGCCGCGGAAGGCCGTCTCGATCCAGTTGGTGTAGACACCAAAGCCGTCCTCGCCGGTGAAGTCGCGCTCCGCCAGCACGGCACGGTGGAACGGCAGCACCGAGGCGACGCCCTCGATCCGGAATTCGGCCAGGGCCCGGCGGGCGCGGATCAGCGCCTCCTCTCGCGTCGCGCCGGTGACGATCAGCTTCGCCATCATCGAGTCGTAGAGGCCCGGGATCTCCGAGCCGGTCTCCACGCCGGCATCGAGCCGCACGCCCGGACCGGACGGTGCGCGGAACCGGGTGATCAGTCCCGGCGTCGGCAGGAAGCCACGGCCGGGATCCTCGGCATTGATGCGGAATTCGAAGGCATGGCCACGCGGGACAGGCGTCTGCGTCACCGACAGCGGCAGGCCGTCGGCAATGCGCAGCTGCTCGATCACGATGTCGACACCAGTCGTTTCCTCCGTCACCGGATGCTCAACCTGCAGGCGCGTGTTGACCTCAAGGAACGAGATCACGCCGTTCTGCGACAGCAGGAACTCCACGGTGCCGGCGCCGGTGTAGCCGGCTTTCGCACAAATGGCGCGGGCGGCCTCATGGATGCGGGCGCGCTGGTCCTCCGAGATGAAGGGAGCGGGCGCCTCCTCGACGAGCTTCTGGTTGCGCCGCTGCAGCGAGCAGTCGCGTGTGCCCAGCACCACGGTGTGGCCGTGGCGGTCGGCGATGACCTGCGCCTCGATATGGCGCGGCTTGTCGAGGAACTGTTCGGCGTAGCACTCACCGCGGCCGAAGGCCTCGGTGGCCTCCCGCACGGCAGACTCGAAGAGCTCGCCGACCTCCTCCAGCTTGCGGGCCACCTTCATGCCACGTCCGCCGCCGCCGAAAGCAGCCTTGATGGCGAGCGGCAGACCCGCCTCCTTGGCAAAGGCAACGGCTTCCACTGCCGAGGCGAGCGGCCCGTCGGATCCCTTGACGAGCGGCGCGCCGACCTGGGCCGCAATCCGGCGGGCCTCGACCTTGTCGCCGAGAGCCGTGATCACCGCCGGCGCTGGCCCGACCCAGACGAGGCCGGCGTCAATGACCGCCTGCGCGAACTCCGCGCGCTCGGACAGGAAGCCATAGCCGGGATGAACGGCGTCCGCGCCGGCGCGACGGGCGATGTCGAGGATCTTTGGAATGTTCAGATAGGTGTCCGCCGGCCGGCCGGGGCCGAGGCCATAGGCTTCGTCGGCCAGCTCGGCGTGGAGCGAGTGGGCATCGGCATCGGAATAGATCGCCACAGAGACGACGCCATAGTCGCGTGCGGCACGGGCAATGCGAATGGCGATTTCGCCGCGATTGGCGATGAGCAGCTTTTTCATCGGTCGGTTTCTCTGACGAGCGGGTCGAAGGCAGCGGTGGCGTTGAAGCGGATGGTCGCGCCGATCGGGATCTGGCCGGCGAGGTCGAGGTGGTGGCGCGCGACAACCGCGATCACCGGATAGCCGCCGGTCAGGGGATGGTCGGCAAGGAAGAGCACCGGCTGCCCGCTGTGCGGCACCTGGATGGACCCAAGCACAGCGCCCTCGGACGGCAGCTCCGCCGTATCGCGTCGCTCCAGCGGCTCAGTACCAGAAAGGCGCATGCCAACCCGGCTCGACTCCGCCGTCACCTGCCAGTCCTGGGAAAGCAGGGTGGCGACGCCCTTTTCAGTGAACCAGTCCGTACGAGGCCCAAGCACCACATCAAGTGTCACGGTGCCGCCTGCCCTTGGCATGGTCTTGAGCACAGGCCGGAGAGGATCGACAGCGGCAGCCGGTTCGTTTGCCGGTACCAGGATGTCACCCGTCGTGATTGCCGGCGGGCCGACCTTTGCCAGGGTGTCGGTGGCCGCTGAGCCAAGGACGGGGTCGACGGCAAAACTGCCGCGCAGGGCCAGATAGCTGCGCATGCCGTCCGGTGGGAAGCCGAGCGTCAACTCGTCCCCTGTGTCGAGCGCGAAAGGCCGACCGAGAGGAGCCGGGACAATTCGGCCGTCTGCCGTGAGGATCGTAAGGGGTGCGGGCGCACCTGTGACCGCTAGCGTAACCGGCCGGTCAGCCTTCAGCGCAAAGCCGCCGAAGGTGATCTCAAGGGCTGCCGCTTCGCGTGGATTGCCAACGCAGAGGTTCGCCTCAATGAGGCTTGCGCGATCAACCGCGCCGGATTCCGAGATGCCCTGGTCAGCCCGACCGGGGCGCCCGAGATCCTGGTAGAGTGCCGGGCGGTCGGCCCGGGTGACCAGAAGGCCTGCGGCGGGAGTGACGGCTTTCGTCGTCTCCTCCGGGCTTGCCGAAACGGAGACAATGGCTCCCTTCGCCATCTCGCGGAAGCGGACGCGATCACCGGGAGCCAGGAGGGCCGCGCGGGGGCGGCTGGTGTCCCACATGGTAAGCGGTGTGTGGCCGAGAAGCTGCCAGCCGCCGGGGCTGTCGGAGGGATAGATGCCGCCGAATGGGCCAGCGAGCGCCACCGAGCCGGCTGGAATGCGCACGCGCGGGCTCTTGCGGCGCGGCACGTCGAAGGCCGGATCGTCGCAGGTCATGTAGGCGAAGCCCGGCGCAAAGCCCGTGAAGGCAACGGTATAGGTCGCCTCCGTATGGCGGCGGATCAGGTCCTCCACCGTCCAGCCGAGGATCTCGGCGACATCGCTGAGGTCCTCGCCGTCATAGACGACAGGGATCTCGAAGGTTTCTCCCTGGCGTGAGCTGTGGACCGACAGGTCGATCTTGGCGATAACCTCAACGAGATGCTCATAGCCCGTCAGCAGCGGATCGAAGCGGACCATCAGCGTGCGGGCGGCCGGCACCAGGTCGATGACGCCCGCCGGCCGGGCGGCGAGCAGGCTGTCGAGCAGGGTCAGTGTCGTGGCGAGATCCTCGAGCTCGACCAGGAAGGCGTCGGAGCCAGCGGGCAGGAAGCGCAGGCGCTCAGCCATTGGTAAAGGCCTTGAGCTCGATGCCCTGGCTGATCAGTGTGTCGCGCAGCGTGCGGGCGACAGCGACAGCCGACGGCGTGTCGCCGTGAACGCAGATCGATTGGGCCTCGAGCGCGATGTCCGTGCCATCGATGGCGGTGATGCAGCCCTCCGCGACCAGGCGCAGCATCCGCTCGGCGATTGCCTGCGGGTCGTGGATAACAGAGCCCGGCAAGCGCCGGCTGACGAGGCTGCCGTCAGCGTTGTAGGCGCGATCGGCAAAAGCCTCGCAGACGACCGTAAGTCCCGCCGCGCGAGCCTGGATGACGATCGGCGCGCCAGCGAGCGCCATCAGCACAAGTGAAGGGTCGATGGCCCTGATGCCTTCGATCACATCGGCCGCCTGGCGGGCGTCGTGCGCCATCGTGTTGTAGAGCGCGCCATGCGGCTTGACGTAACGCACCCTTGTCCCGGCCGCTCTCGCGAGGCCTCGGAGCGCCCCGATCTGATAGATCGTATCCGCTACCAGCTCCGCGCTGGTCGGCTCCATGTTGCGGCGGCCGAAGCCGACAAGATCGCGATAGCCGACATGCGCGCCGACCGAGACGCCCCGGTGCGCGGCGTCCTTGAGCACAGACAGGATCCCTGCCGGGTCACCGGCATGGAAGCCGCAGGCGATGTTGGCACTGGTGACGATCGCGAGCATCGACACATCGTCACCCATCGGCCACGGGCCGAAACTTTCGCCGAGATCGCTATTGAGGTCGATGGGTGTCATGTCATAGCCTGTCTCGACGAGGACGTATTTTGTTGAATAACATGATATAGATTGTTCAACAATAAGAATGTAGACCCAATAAAGCTGAGCTTGCAGGCATGATGGCAGATGACAGAACCATAGCGGCAGATGACCAATCGCTCGCCGAGATGGTGGCCGCTCGCATGCGCGAGCTGGTGATCGCGGGCGAGTTCGCGCCCGGCCAGAAGCTCTCGGAGCAGCAGGTTGCCGCCGGGTTCGGCATCTCGCGCAATACGCTCCGGGAGGTCTTCCGCCTACTCACAAGCCAAAGGCTGTTGCAGTACATTCCCAATCGTGGGGTCTTTGTTGCGGCACCGGACGAAGCCGCGGTCATCGACATCTATCGCGTGCGTTCGGTGATTCAGAAGGGCGCTGTTCAAGCCGCCACTTGGGGGCATCCGGCTCTAACCCGAATGCGCCAGCTGGCCGAGCAGGGGCGCGAGGTGGGCGCTGACGGCGATTGGCGGCAGGTCGGAACGATCAACATGGAATTCCACCGCGCCATGGTGGAGCTCTGTGACAGCCCTCGGCTCAGCGCCTGCTTTGACCTGATACTCGCCGAACTCCGGCTCGTCTTCGGGCAGCTGGAAGACACAGCTCATCTCCACGAGCCCTATACCGCCCTGAATGCCTCTCTTGTCGACGCGCTTGAGAAAGGCGACGTTCCGGCCGCGGGTTCGCAGCTGGAAGCCTATCTCCTCAAGTCGGAAAGAGCGGTGCTTGCAGCACTCCAGCGCAGACGAGGCTGAGATGAGTTGTTCGTGCCTATTGCACTCTGCATCATCGCTGGAACTGCCACACCTCAATGACACGCCACATGAAGGCAGGGTTGTGGCCAAGCGAGAGAAGGCGTGAGGTCGAGGGGCGCAGATGGCTCCCATGCGGCCCGGCTCTCGCTTCGCCTGAGCAGGGGGCGCGTCTTGACCTGGAGGACTTTCGCAGGGCTCTCCCGCTCTGAGGCAATTGCCGCCTGGCGGGCCGAACCGCGCCCAATCTGGCCGACTGAATCAACACAATCTGCCATTTACGGACATTCTAGCGCGACCTCAAAGCCAGCGTTGTGCGCCGTGAGGCGGCCTCACCGCGACAGTCCCGCCGCGAAAGGACGCGGCATCGCAGCCATGAAGGCGCGGGTGTAGTTTTCGCGTGGGGCTTCGACGATCTGGGAGGCCGGGCCCTGCTCGACGATCCTGCCGCCTCGCATGACTGCGATGCGGTCGGAAACCCAGCGCACGATTTCGATATCGTGGCCGATGAACAGCATGGCGAAGCCACGCTTCGCCTGTAGGTCCTTTAGCATCCTCAACACCTGCATCTGCACGGTCGCGTCAAGCGCCGAGACGATTTCGTCGCAAATCAGGAGGTCGGGCTCGGACAGGAGAGCGCGAGCGATGCAGACGCGCTGACGCTGGCCGCCCGAGAGTTGATGTGGGTAGCGGCCGAGATGCTCGGGCCCAAGCTTTACATCATGGAGCACCGCTTCAAGTCGGGCGCGGTCGTCCGCCCGTGAAAGCCCGAGCAGGTCCAGAGGCTCGCGCATTGCCTGCTCAATCGTGAGGCGAGGATTGAGGGCGCCGAAAGGGTTCTGGAAAACGATCTGGCAGCGACGACGCTGCTCGCGCGTCAGTCGGAAGCAATTGCGGGAAAGCAGTTCGCCGAAAAGCGTGATCTCGCCCGACATGGGCGCAGCGAGACCGACCACCAGCTTGGCGAGGGTCGACTTCCCGGAGCCCGACTCGCCAAGAACCCCGAGGGTCTCGCCCGCCTTGATCTTGGTCGAGACGCCATGCAGGGCCCGGAAAGGCCGTGCGAAGAGGCTTTTGACCGAGTAGTCATAGACGACGTTCTCGATAGCCAGCACCGTCTGTGATCCATGCGGCGGCTCGGGCGGTTGCGTCGTCAACATGGTGCGGGTGGAGACGAGGGTGCGGGTATAGGCGTCCGTCGGAGAGCGCAGGATGCGGGCCACAGACCCCTGCTCCACGGCCCGGCCCCTCTGCATCACGATGATACGCTCTGCGAGGTTGGCTGCTGCCGCGAGATCGTGCGTGATGAATATCATCGCATTGCCGAGCTTAGCCTGTAGGCGTTTCAAGAGAGCCAGGATCTCAGCCTGGACGGTCGCATCGAGCGCGCTCGTCGGCTCGTCAGCGATCAGCAGCTCCGGCTCTGCCGCGAGTGCCATCGCGATCATAATACGCTGCTGCTGCCCACCCGAGAGTTGGTGCGGGTAGCGGGCCGCAAGTCTGGGAGGTTCAGGAAGCTCGACGAGGCGCATCAGTTCGAAAATCCGGGCGCGGCGTGCGGTGGTACCCCGCATACCAATGCGGCGCAGCGACTCGTCAATCTGAGCGCCGACCGTCATGAAGGGGTTGAGACAGCTCATCGGATCCTGAAACACGATGCTCATCGTGCGGCCCCGGTGAGGGGCCATGGTCGCTTCGTCAAACGGACTGATCCGCTCACCCTTGAGCACGATCTTGGAGGTCTGCCCGATCGTCATGCCGGGCGGCAGCAGACCGAGGATCGCGGCCGCCGTTATCGACTTGCCGGAACCGGATTCGCCGATCAGCGCCACAGTCGCACCGGGCGCGAGAGAAAAGGACAAGCCATCGACGATCCTGCGTGAGCCGAACAGGATCTCGAGGTTTTGGACGTCAAGAAGGGAAGTCATCAGGAGCGCCTTGGATCGATCAGGCGGTGCAGGATATCGATCACGATGTTGATCAAAACGAGGACGAGGGCGATCACCGTCACGGCCGCCAGGATGACCGGATAATCGCGGCCGTGAATTGCGTTGAGCGTGAGGCTGCCGATCCCCGGCAGCCCGAACAGCACCTCCATGGTGAGCGAGCCGGCGACGAGACCGCCAAGGACGAGGCCTGACAGCGCCAGCATGATCGGGACCGCCGCCGGCAGCACATGCGCGGCGGCGATGCGCCAGCGCGACAGGCCCTTGGCGCGGGCGGTGCGCACATGCGGCAGCATGACGGCCTCCTTCAGCTCTTCGCGGAGGGATTTTACGATCTGCCCGGCGTTGTCGAGGCCGATGATGAACACGGGCAGGAGCAGACTGCCGATCACCGGCAACCAGCCGAGCCAGATCGAAAAAACCAGGATACCGGCGAAACCGGCGCAGAAGGTTGGTACCGCGATCGACCAAATATTGACCGTGTCGATGATGCCATCGAGCAGGCGTGACCTGAACGCCGTCGCTGCGACGGCGAGCAGCAGCGCGAGGCCCATCCCGAATGCGAAGCTCAAACCAGCGAGCTTCAGTGTCTCCGGCAGGGCCGTCGCCAGCATGTCGGCCACAGGCTGGTCGAAGCGCAGAGAATGACCGAAGTCACCGGCGAATGCGTTGCCGACCCATGTGACGAACTGCACGATCAACGGCTGATCGAGGCCGAGCTGACGGCGCATTTCGACCTGCTGTTCGTCCGGGAGACCGCCCTCGAGTCCCAGAACATCGACAACATCGCCCGGCATGACGCGACACAGGAAGAAGGTGAGCGCCACGATGCAGGCCGCCTGGACGAGGCCCCCCAGAATGGGCCAGAGGATGGAAAGAACACGCCTCACGGCACCACCTGCGGCAGCATTTTGAGTTGCGGATCGACCTCGGTCGTCTTCTCCGGCTCGCGTGACTCAGTCCGCAATGGATCGAGCCACCGGCGAAGATGACTGCCGATAACAGAGAGGCTGAGTGTCAGAAGCACGAGGGCGAAGACCGGCACAATGACATGGGGAGCACGTTCGATGAACTTGGTCGAGTCAGCGATCATGCGACCCCAGGTCGGCGCGTCGGGCGAAGATCCAACGCCGAGGAAACTCAGCACCGACTCCGTCACGATGCAGCGCGGCAGGATGATCGCGAGTTGCGTCACCAATGCGCCCGCAATGTTGGGCAGGATGTGCCGCCACAGGATGTGCAGCGGTCCACCGCCGAAGCTGGAGGCGGCTTGCACATAGTCGCGCGAGGCTTCGCGGTGATAGGCGGCGCGCGCCACATAGGCAACGAGCGGCGCGAATGAAATGCCGAGCGCAACCATGAGAGGGACCGTGCCGCTGCCGAGGCCAACGATCAGGAGCAAGGCCAGGAGAGTCCCCGGGAGAGCGCGGATGAGGTCGATCCCGGCATAAAGCGTCGCCTCGGCCCAGCGGCCAAGCGAGAGAGCAAGGAGTCCGAGTCCGGCACCGATCGCAAAAGCGAGGGCGGCGCCGACGAGCGAGATGCCAATCGTTGAGCGGGCCCCATAGAGCAGCCTCGCATAGATGTCGCGCCCGAGATGGTCGGTTCCGAGCAGGAAAACCGCGCTGGGCGCCTGGTTGATCGCGAGGAGGTCCTGGTCGAGCGGAGAATTCTCCGTCAGCCAGGGGGCTGCAACGGCCCCCGCCGCGATCAGCGCGACGACGAATATCGCCAGGATGAGGCCTACTGGCCAGCGGCGGTGATACCGCCGCACGGCCATGCCCGTCATGGTAGTGAGGAAAGCCACGATCCGGCACCTCAGGGAGAAACGGACGTCTGGGCGATGCCGCCACTCGCCCAATGAGAGGCCCAGGTAAAGCCCGGCTCGTAGCCCGAGACGCCCCTGCGAACCGCGATCAGGCTCGGCGCGTGACCGAGGACGTAGAAATAGCCCTTCGCCTCGATGCGCTTCATGGCTTCGAGATACTTGGCCTTGCGCTTTGCGGCGTCGGGTTCCTGCACCCCTGCCTCGATGAGGTTGTCGAGTTCAGAGTCCTGAATGCCGCCCCAGAGCGTCGGGTTGGGGCCGTCGCTCATCAGCCGCACAAAGCGCAGGAAGATATCGGATCGGGGCCCGGAGCCCATCGCGTTCATATCCCAGTCGTATTGACCCAGCCGCTTCTGAGCGCCGATGTCATCAAGCGCGACGTGATTCACCTTGAAACCAAGCTTGCGGACCATCTGGACAACGACCTGGGCATAGGCATCCTGCCAGGACACGAACTCGATGGTGTGCTCGACAGGGTTCACGCCGGCCTCGGCGAGAAGCCTTTTCGCTGTGTCGAGATCGGCCTTCTTGAACCCATCGGCATCGTGAAAGGCCTGGTCGAAATAGACATTGCCCGGCGCGACGATTTGATTGGTGACGACGCCCTTGTCGCCCCCCACGAATTTCATGAAGGCCGCCTTGTCGACCGCGAGAGCCAGAGCCTGACGCACCCGGATATCATCGAAAGGCTTGCGAGGCTTTCTGTTGTTGAAGGCGATGGAGTACCACGTCGTGTCCTTGAGGACCGTGATTTCAGCGGCGCCGGCCCCCTTCAGCGTCTCAACCTCATCGCGTTCGACAGAGATGATGTGCAGATCACCGGCGCGAAGGGCAAGACTCTTGTCACTGTCGTCCCGGAGGTTGAATTCGACCTGCTTGACCTTTGGCTGCCCGCTTTTCCAATAGTCCGCGAACGCAGGCGCCGTGAGCTTCACCTTCGGTTGCCAGGTTCCGAAAGTGAACGGTCCGGTGCCAAGCGGGGTCTTGATCGTCTCGTCCCAGCCCTCCGATTTCGGCGACAGGATCCAGAGTTCGGAGAGGAGGTTCAGGAAGGGGGAATACGGCGCGCTCAACCTGACGACGACCGTCCGGTCGTCGGGCGTTTCGATTGCGGTGACAAGCTTCATCGCGGTGACGAGCCATCCGCCTTTCACCTTCGACTTCACCCGCTCGAAGTTGGCCGCCACGTCGGCCGCGGTCATCACGTCGTCATTGTGGAACTTGACGTTCGGCCGGAGTTTGAAGGTATAGACGAGACCATCCGGCGAAACATCGAAGCTCTCGGCCAGGAACGGCTCCACGGCACCGTTGGCGGCAATCGAGGTCAGAGCCTCCACATAAGCCTGCTGGACCGCGATGCTGCCGGTATGGCGGTGCGGATCAGAGGTATCGAGGCCGAGAGTGGCATATTTCAGCACGCCTTTGCGGGTCGATTCAGTCGCCATGCCAGGAGACGCAACCGCGATCCCGATGACAAGGCTGGCGGCACCCGCCAGCAGTGCCCGGCGGCTGGCAGTCGAAGTGATGCGGTAGGTCATAAGTTGCTCCTTGCGAATGCTCAGAATTTCGATTGCAGCGGGCGGCCGTCGAGCGCGTCGGCCGGTTGCCCGAGATGGGTCAGAACGGTTGGGGCGATATCGATCGCTGAGGTCACGTCAGCGATGATGCGGCCCGGCGCAAAGCCGGCGCCGTCAAGGATCAGGAAGGGGGATTGCTCATAGCGGCCGAGCCCCCCGTGCTGGCCACAGCCCAAGCGATCCGCCTTGCCCTCGACCGGCTTCACGGCAAGGCTAAGCCCCGGTATGCCGAATTCGTTGGTTCCATCGTCGTCGGCCGCCATCGCGATGGCCAGGGTGAGCCCATCGGCTTCCGGAATGCCATGGATGGCGAAATCCGACCGCCGGATGACCTCGCCGACCCAGGTCTGTGCCTCGAGAAAGGCACGAATGGCCTCCGCCCGCTCAGCATGGCGGCGGTCGACATAGATCAACGCGGCAGTGCCATTCGGAGCGACGACCACATCGGCAGATTCCGGCGATGCTTTGAGTCCGGCCGCGACCAACTCGGCCGCGATATCGACAATGCCGGTCACTGTTTGGTGGCCATGGTCAGAACCGACGATCAGAAGGATGTCTTCGCCCGCGGCACGCGCATCGTCGACCGCCGCGATCACTTGGCCGGCATGGCCATCGACGATGTTCAAGGCTTTGAGGTGTTCGGGCGAGCCGAGCGGGCATTCATGCTGGGATGTGTCTGGATGGCCGAGCCAAGCGAGTGCGAGGGCAGGCTTTCTGGCATGCACGATCTCGTCAACGAAACGGTCGATGGTGACGCGGTCGCCAGCGATATCGCTGCCGACCTTCAGCGCGTCCTGCCCATCGATGGGAGTGCGGCCAGGGCCATAGGAGCCGGCACGGTGATAGACGTGTCCATGGCCGAGCGGGTCGTGCATGTACGCGGCCCCCGGCGAGACGTTGTTGAACACGATCACGCCGCCGTGCTCGGCAAGCCTCTCAGCCAGCGTCGGCTTTGCCAGCACATGGCCAGTGAGCCGCTGTTTATGCTCAAGGAATTCGGGCTTGCCAACATCATACAGATCGAGATCGTCGCCGTTCAGCAACGCGACCATGTTTCCAGCAAGGCCATGACGGGCAGGCAGACAGCCCGTCGCCATGCACGAGGAGACGACCCGCGTCACAGAGGGAAAAACCGAGCGGTGGCTGTTGCACCAGGTGGCGCGCGCTTTTAGCGCCACGAGGTTCGGCGTCAGGTCGGGCCGGATGAAATCACGGCGCAGACCGTCGAGAATGAGGACGACAACGCGCCGCCGGCTGCCCTGGACCGCGGCACTCATCACGCCTCTCCCCGCGTGCCGTTCAGCACGAAGTCAAAGATGTCGTAGTTGTAGAGTTGGTGATGGCGCGCTGTCTGGCGATAGTCGGCCTTAAGGGGATGCGAGACAATGAAGGGAACATCCCGTTCGGCGAGGCTCCCATGCGAGCGCAACCGCGTGCCGGCTAGCTCGCCGAGCGCATGCGCTCCCTTTTTGGTACCGAGCGCGACACCTTTGTTGGCGATGACGGTGACGTCACCCTCGCGCTCCATCGGTAAGTCGAAGCGGCGGCAAGCCTCCTCACGCAGGAGCGCATGCTGAATGCCAGGAATGCCGCTCAGGAACTCGCGCACCTCGTCATGATCCACATCGCCGAGAGCATGAATGCGCACGAAGCCGCCAAGCGCCCCGTGATGGCGCACGAAGGGATCGGTAATCGGGCAGATGACCTTGAGTTGTCCCTCGCCGAAGCGTTCATCCAGAAGATCGCCGAGGTAGAGAATGCTCGGCGTGCCGTCGGCGAGCGAGAGATCAGTCATCCCGTGATCGGCCACGATCCCGACGAGGGCACCGGCATCGAGCAGCGCCCCAATGCGGGCATCGACCGCCTGCATGAAGGCGTCGGATTCGGGCGCTCCGGGCGCATGGGCATGCTGCACGAAGTCCGACAGGGACAGATATAGCAGTTCGGCCCGGCCTGCCTTCAGGAGGCGGATCCCGGCATCGAGCACGAAGAGCGACAGCTCGGGCGAATATTGATCCGGCACAGGGGCCCCGCCCTGCGCCTCATCGCCCAGAATCCCGTGCTCGGCAAGTGTGCAGTACTTGGCCTTCTCGGCGGAGAAGGCGATCCCCTCGCATCCATCTCCGGCAAGTCCGACGGCCAGCGCCTTGCGCAGCTTGTCTTTGGCTGTGACGGCTGCGACCTTCACTCCTGCCTGAGAGAGCCGGGCCAGGATCGTCGGGGCGCTCAGTGGCCCCGCATCCGTCATCATGACCTCGGTCTTGGTGTCGCGATCGTACCAGTAGTTTCCGGAGATGCCGTGCACCTTTGGCGGAGCGCCGCAGATAATCGAGACGTTGTTCGGATTGGTGAAGCTTGGCATTGCAGAATGCGCATTGGCGTAGAAGCCTGTGCGGACCATGGCGGTGAGGCGCGGTGAGACGCCCCGAATGAGCCCATCGGCCACATACTCCGGATCGCAGCCGTCGAAGCAGACGACCACGGTCGGCTGTCGTGGCCATTGATAGTGCCGGCCGTTCACCAAAACCGGTTGATGCCTCGAGCTCTGACCGGTGCCTTGCGGATGATGCATCGTCTCCCCTTGTAATATTCATGTCATATGCATGCAGTATGATCTATAAATTTAAAGTATTTATTCTTTATAGATCAGTATATGGCAATAATACGCATTGATGAGAAGAATAAAAGTGAATATAAGCCACACTCAGTGTGAGCCAGAGGAACAGAACTTATGTCTCGATTGCCGCCGCCGAAGGCGATCATAGCGCTCGAGGCGGTGGTCAGGACCGGAAGCGTGACGGCGGCGGCCGAAGAGCTTTGCGTGACCCATAGCGCCGTCAGCAAGCAGATCCGCCAGATCGAGGACTGGATCGGCCAGCCGATGTTCGAGCCCAATCGGCGCCAGATGAACCCGACACCGGCGGCGCGGCGGATTTCCGAGGCTGCGGGCATGGCTTGGGCGCTCATAGCCGCCGCCATCGATCATGTTTCGCGCAGCCGGCAGGAGACCGAACTCAAGGTCATCGCGCCGGCAACATTCGCCATGCGCTGGCTGTTGCCGCGGCTGCCGGATTTCAACAGCAGCACGCCGTCGACGAAGATCCAGATCCGGCAAACGCACACGCCGGAGGACTGGCTGACAATGCCGTTCGATGTCACCATCCGCCGCGGCGGCCGTTGTCCGGCGCAGTTCGAACCCGTAACCTTGCTGAGCGAGCAGCTCGCGCTCGTGGCCGCGCCATCCGTTGTCGAAGACCTGGATGCCTCTGATCCGAAAGCGCTCGCCAACCTGGTCTATGTCGAGGCGGAAACCAGGCCCGGGGAGTTGCCGTCTTGGCTGCGCCATGCGGACGTCACGCCAGCCCACGGCATATTGAGGTTCCCGCATTTCTACATCGCGCTTGAGGCCGCTCTTGCAGGACAAGGTGCCATAGTGGCACCCATGCTTGTAGTCGAAGAACTATTGCACAAGGACTTGTTGTGCGATCTCACCCCTGCGCATCGCGTGCCTGGCCCCACCTATTGGGCGGCGGTCAATCCGGCGAGCCGGAATGCAGTCGCCGGTCGAGTGTTCATTTCCTGGCTAGAGCGGATGGCGAAAATTGCAATCTCAGACAGACAGTTACTTTCAGCTTCCAGCGCCTCGGATTCGGTGATCTTGGAAAGACAGCTACGCCAGTAGGCTTGACCGGTGATGACACGTTAACGGGGAATACTGCCGATACTCGTCAAGGGAACTTCCGTGCGGAAGGAAGCCAGCCACTTGGGCTATGCAAAAGCTGGCGTGGTCGGGCGTCTCAATGATTATACTCAATTAACGTGATGTCGTGGATGGCGCCCTCCACCAGCGTCGGACGTGCCAAAATGAGCAAGTCCAAGAACCGGAGAGGATCACTTCCATGCCTGAGATTGCCACGATCGGCCTTGATATCACAAAGAACGTCTTCCAGCTGCACGCGGTGGACAGGGGTGGAAAGATCGTCCTGCGCAAGGCGCTGCGTCGCAGCCAAGTCCAGGGGTTCTTCAGCAGGCTGCCGCCTCGCCTGATCGGGATGGAGGCCTGCGCGACCGCTCATCACTGGGCCCGCACGCTCGTGGGCTTCGGGCATGACGTCCGTCTGATCCAGCCCGCCAATGTCAAACCCTATCTGCGCCGGCAGAAGAACGATGCCGCAGACGCGGCGGCGATTTGTGAGGCCGTCACACGGCCGTCGATGCGCCTCGTCCCGGTCAAAAGTCCACAGCAGCAGAGCACCCTCATGGTGCACGGCGCCCGTGATCTTTTGATTGGGCAGCGGACGGCCCTGATCAATGCCCTGCGCGGTCACTTCGCCGAGTTGGGCATCGTGGTGGCGCAAGGGGCTCGCAACACGCGCCAGCTGACTGCTTTCCTCTACGGGGAGGCCAATCCAGACTTCCCCGCGGCAGCTCGAACTGCGCTTCAGCCTTTGGCTACGATGCTGCTCGGGATCGAGACGCAGATTGCCAGGCTAGACAAAGCCATTCTGGCGGCCCATCGCAGCGATCCAGTCAGCACGAGGCTCGCTGGCATTCCGGGCATCGGCCCGATTGTGGCTTCCTGCCTCTCGGCCAGTGTTCCAGACGCCAGGCTGTTCCAGGGCAGTCGGGAGTTTGCAGCCTCTCTCGGCCTCGTGCCCCGGCAGCATTCAACCGGCGGCAAGGCGAGGCTCGGCTCCATCTCCAAGATGGGCAATCGGCACCTGCGCAAGCTGCTCGTCGTCGGCGCACACGCGGCGCTCTACAGCATGAAGTCGGGGAAGACCAGGACGGCCCTGGCTGACCGGGCCCGGGGCCTCCTGGCCGAGAAACCGTTCAAGGTGGTGGCCGTCGCCTTGGCCAACAAGATGGCCCGGATCGCCTGGGCGGTCATGGCCAGGAGCACGGCTTACGAGCCCGGGACACTGGAGCTGCCGCGCCGGCGGCCTCATAGACGACCAGCTCAAAACCATTCGCCCCTTGGGGCAACCCAGTTGGCACGGTGACGATGAGATGATGTGAAGCCACCAGCGGACATGGACCGCCGGAACTGGAAAACCCGTGGTGTCGTCTTGCGTCAGTCGAGCGCGATAATGTGAGAGGGACCAGCTCCAGCGTAAAACATCAGGGCCCGCGGTCATGTAGCACCGCGTTCAAAGGCCGGAGACATGACTGCACCCGCCCCGCTAGGCCCAAACGTCAACAACAATCACATTGCCAAACGGGCGCCATCCAGACATGGCAGAGCCAACGCGCCTTCCCCCGATCTCGGCGACGCGATCAATCTGCGACCTCATAAATCTCGGATGCAGGTAGTGCGAGAAGCCGTTGGGTCATTTCGTTTTTGAGGAGAACCAGATGGGCCTCCTCATCAGGCGTCCGGTCCGCCTTTTGGCCGAGGGCTATGAAGTCTTCACGCACATGCCCGGGTTTGATCAGCACCGCGATGGCGCGATCACGATACGACAGGCTGAAGTAATATCCCTTGAGAACATCGCCCCGATGGGTCTGCGAAAGCATCGGGTCGACCGTAAAGCGGCCGTCTGTCACGGCTCGCGTCACCATCTCGAAAGCATCGCGGGCGCCCGGACCCGGGAACGGGGTGGTAATGCGGATTTCCCGCCGCTCGATCAACTTACCGCCGTCGAGAAGGGGGAACGCGAGTTCCATCACCTTGAGGGCATGAGCGACGCCGCCCGGATAATGCGGACCGTGATACTTCAGCAAGTCGTTGAAGCTGAAGGATATCGCAACTCCGGATTCGAGCACCGTGATGAGGGAAGATTCGCTCACATGACCTCCGCCCAATCACGAAGGTTAGGAAGAAATCGGTCGAGAAACCGCGTTGTTGCGGGCATGAAATGCGAGCCGTGATGATAGCAGGGATCGAGGCTGGTGATAACTAGGTGTCCGCCAAACGATATCCTGTCGGCATACATATGGGCGCGCCCTTCTGCATCGGCGATGAGCACATCGCTTCCAGCCGGTGTCTCGTACCAGCCATGCACGTGCCATGTAACCTCACGCTTACCGCATCCAAGCATGAGCGGATGACCGTTATTCGCCACAGCCATGCCGAGATCAGCGCCGGGCTCAAGCCACCACCAGAAGTTCGTCTCCAGCGGATGCATCGTGACACCGGGTATCCAGGTGCCCTGAAAGGTCTCCCCCATCGCGACAACGATGCCGCCGTTGCGAAGGAAGCGGATCAGCCGCTCGACAGAGGGACGCAGGCGCTCAGGGTTCGTGCGCGACGGGATGAGTAGGGCCTTCGTCCTGTCAAGAACACCGTTGTCGAGCTCTTCCGGCCGAACCAGAGAATCGAACAGGGACGCATAGCGCGGCCCTTCCAGCGTTTCGCAGAGATAGGCGGCTCCCGGGTGCAGGGCGATAAGTGTCATTTTCACGGTTCAAGCTCTCCCGCCGCCCAGGCGATCAGATTGTCAACGACCTTGGCGCCCTTACCCTCGCTCTCCGACATTCCCCAGAGGTCATTGCCCGCGTGCGAAAACACCACACCGCCTCCGGACCGATGCCAGACCCAGTCGATTGGTCTGTGCCCGGGTCCGATGCCGGTCAGCGCGATACCGCCCTCCGGCATCGGGTTGTGCCCGCGTCCGTAGAACCCGGCGACACCCTTTGATGTGCGCCACTCCAGCCGGTCAATGCCCGCAAAAATCGAATGAGGAGCGAGGACGTCGAAGCGTAGGTCAGCGAGCGATTGATGGGGAAGCGGCACATAAGACTCAAGGCCCACAATGAAGGGACGCGCCACATGTCCGTTGATGCCGACGCGCCCGCCCGCATTGAGGAGCACCTCGAACGCGTCGCGCCACCCCAGTGCTCGGATCTGGTCGAGATGCATCGTAGTGAGAACGCCCGAGGCTTCGCGGATATGACCCGGTTCGACCTCCCACTCGTTACGCGTAATCACGCGCCCTTCGGCGATCAGCTCGCGCACGCGTTTAGGCGGCTCTCCGAAGTGGGAGCGGATGAGAAGCGGTGGTCTCATGAGGGGAGCCGTTGCAGTTCGGGCATAAATTTGGGGACAACAATGCGGCGCGAGGTTTCGTCGCCCGCAAGTGAGCCGACCCGCATCGAGACATCGTAGAGCGCCTCGAGAGTTTCGGGCAGGATGACCGTGTCGACCGGACCCGTCAACGTCTTCCCGTCCGGCATCATCAGAACCGCCTCGTCGGCGATGGACAGCGCATGGTTTGGATCATGGGTCGTGAAGATAATCGCGTGTCCTTCTTCGCGGCGCAATTCAGTGAGGAGGGAAAGAAGGTTAATCTGGTTGCGAAGATCGAGCGCTGCCGTCGGTTCGTCGAGAATGAGGGCCCGCGATCCGGTCGCGAGCGCACGCGCCAGCAGCACCATCTGCTTTTCGCCTCCCGATAACCGGTCGAAGCTGGAATCCACGAGATGCGAAACCCCTGTGCGCCGCATGGCAGCAGCGGCCTTGTCGCGATCACCCCGGCCCGGCTGGCTCAGCCATCCGCGATGTGCGGCGCTGCCCATCACGACCACGTCGATGGCACGATAGGGATGCGCCAGGTTGATCGTTTGGGGCACATAACCGACGATCTCGGGCGCCGTGACGCTGCCGCCGCTCAGGCGTTGCTGACCGAGGAGAGCCCGCAAGGCAGTAGTCTTGCCGCGCCCGTTGGGTCCGAGGATGGCGAGCGTGCGCCCCTGCACGACCGAGAAGCTTACGTCCCTCAACACGTCGCGCGTGCCGAACTTAACAAATGCATGGGTGAGCGAGATCATTTGTGACGCTCTTTATAATGCTGTCGCAACAGGGTTGCGAAGGCGGGCGCACCGACGAGAGCGGTGAGAATACCGATCGGGATCTCAGTGGTCGTGACCGTGCGGGCCAACGTGTCAGCTAGGCCGAGGAAGGCCGCACCGAAAAGTGCGCAAGCGGGCAGCAGGCGCCGGTTGTCCGAGCCGACGATAAAGCGTGCGGTGTGCGGAATGACGAGGCCGACCCAGCCGACGACGCCGCTCACCGCGACCTGACTGCCGACGAGGACCGTCACCAGCAGGAACACGATCCAGCGCTCCCGATCAGGCTTCGCCCCGAGGCTGCGTGCCTCCGCCTCGTCAAGGGAAAGGATGTTAAGGCGAAACCGCATGGCAATCAGCATCAAGGTGGCGAGCGCGAGGCCTGGCGCCGCGAGCCCCAACCTTTCCCACGTGGCTGTCCCGAAGGAGCCCATCAGCCAGTAGACGATGGCTGGCAGCGAGCCGTTGGGATCGGCCATGAGTTGGATCACCGACACGAGGGCACCGAACAGGGCGCCGACGACAAGGCCGGCGAGAATAACGGTGACGATTTCGGTGCGACCGTCGATCCGCGCCAGAAGACCCACCACCGCGAGGGCAGCGAGGCCGAACGCAAACGACATCGACAGGAGCGCGAGCCCCCACCAGCCGAGCGCGATCGCGAGGGTGCCACCGAAGGCAGCGCCCGGCGAAATTCCCAGCACCTGCGCCGAGACGAGCGGATTGCGAAACACGCTCTGCAACGCAGCGCCCGCCACCGCGAGCCCGGCGCCTGCGGCCATCGCGAGGATGATGCGTGGCAGGCGCACCAGCAGCACGATTCGCTCGTCGAGAGCGTCGACTGTTGCTGCCGGTTGGGTGAGACCCCACCACAGGATCTCGAATGCTCGTGCTGGCGGCACGTGGAATCGCCCGGCACAAAGCCCGAACAGAGCGGAGACTACAACCAAGCCAACGAGACCCGTGAAGGCGATGCGGACCCGCCCGTGGTCTCGCCGGGACGCGGCAGGTGCCGTCATGGCAGCAGAGTGGGCCAAGGTTCAGCGGGCCCTGAACTGGGCGTAGTTGGTCGATCCTGCCTGCATGCCGATGCGCAGGATCTCATCCGTATCGGCATCGGTCAGGTCGTAGTTGTAGAGGGACTTGTAGGCTCGAGCCATTTCGGACCGCAGATCGTACTTGAAAACATCTGGGTGCAGGAGGTTCGCGAGCCACATCCAGGTCAGCGGCGACTCCTGGTTCGGTGGGTCCCAGCGATAGCCGCCAAGCGGCAGCTTGTAGACTCGCTTGTTCCGGGCAGCCTTCGTCAGCGAAAGGATCGGGTCCTTGTAGATGTCATCGACGGACAATTGTGGCTCGAAGCTCGTCAGCAGGATGACCTCCGGGTCCCATGCTGCCACCTGCTCGCGATCGACGGGCTTCGTCGACGTGAGGCCTTTTGCGGCATGCCGTCCGCCCGCGAGGGAGATAGTGAAGGCGGTGTAATCGGCTGGCCCTTCGCCCGCGGCCTGAAGGCCCGAGAGGACGCGGGCGAGATACAGCACGCTTGGGCGCTTCTCGATCGGAACCGCGGCGAGCCTCGACTCAATGTCCTTCTGGACGTCCTGCCGCCATGCCACCAGTGGCGCAATGCGGTCGGGACGGCCGAGCGCGGTCGCAGTCTTCTGCAGGAATTCGCGCCCCTTCTCCTCGGTCCCATAGAGAACCAGCATAGCGTTCATCCCTGCATTGACGATGGGTTGAACCACGTCGTTGCCAAGATCGCCCCACTGGATGACGAGATCGGGTCGGGTTGCCGCCAGCGCCTCGACATTGGGGACGAAGTTCGCACCCGCGATATCTGATGGGATGGTTTTCGCGTCAGGGAAGATACGCCCGAGGATACCCTCCTCGATTGCCTTCTTGGCGGACAGGTTCATGCCCGACAGCTTCGATGGGTTGCCCTCGATGGCGATGACCGTGGAGGCGAGAGGAATCACGAGGGACGAGACGCGGTCAGCGGGCTTGTCGAGATGAACTTGACGGCCGGTCATGTCCTTGAAGACGATGGGCTCTGCCAGCGACTTGGCGGACGTCAGGACGGTAATCGCTGCGGCGGCAAGAGCCATTGCGGTGAAATTTGCCCGAAATCTGGCGCGCCCAATCGCAGCTTTCTGCCCATCCACTGACACGCCCATTGCAAGCTCCTGTTGATCGGGCATTCGAATACTACGGAGCACAGAATAGTCAACAAGTAACGCAGATTATAAACTCTCTAATCAGGGATACTATTGGAAGTACTATAATCTAGCTTGCATTTGAACAATTCTAGGCTGACGAGTTCTGCAAGGATGCTGGCATCTTCGGATCTGCTGCAAACCGTTCAGAACTCAGTTCTGTACGGGCCTCCCGCGTGCCGGGGGATGATTTTCGAGGGCCACTACATTGACCGCTCGGTGATCCTGCTCTGCGTCCGGTGGTACTTGGCTTATAATCTGAGCCTGCGGAACCTGGAGGAGATGAGAGGGAATGCGGCATCTCCGTCGATCACGCGACCATTCATCGATGGATTGTGCGCTACTCGCCTGACTTGCTGGAGCGGTTCAATTCACGCAAGTGAACCCTCACAGCGGCAGGTGGCACGTCGACGAAACATCAAGATCCGCGCTCCGTGGACGTATCTGTACCGCGCCATTGACAGCAATGACGACACTGTTGAGCTCTGGCTCAGCGAGCGGCAGCAATCTGGCTGCCGCCAAGCGGTTCTTATGCAAGGCGCTCAAGCGGCATGGCCGCGCCGCTAGGACTGATGCTTGGCTTCCAGTCTCTGACCAGCGCTCGGGCTCTCCTGGGCGGGATTGAGGTAATCCGCATGATGCGAAGGACAGGCGCAATACGCCGACCCCTCGCACAGCAGGTTGATCTGCTCGCTGCATGAGCGCTTCACAGAGCATCAGCCACGTTCCCGCCCATATTTCGGACTTGCGGCACAACCGTCTGACGCTCGATCATGCGATGCACGCGGGGCCAATCCGGCCCCTGGTGGAGCGCCCGGAGCCTGTCACTGACGGCCGCGTCAGCATGGGTCATGCGCTGGTTGTGCCGGACATACTCCAGCCAAGTGGGAGTATGATAACGCTCGATCCACAGCTCAGGGTTCTCCAGGTCGCGCAGCAGGGTCCAGTGGCGCGCCCCGTCGCGGCGCCGGATCCGCCTACGTTCCGCCATAACTGCAAGGAACGCCACCACATCCGGCTCGCTGATAACGTATTCGATGGTGATCACGATCGGGCCGCTGCGGGGGCGAATATCGACCGCGACGGCGGGCTCGGTCCAGCGGTTGAGGGGATCAAGGTTTAGGGGCTTCATCTCCGGCAAGGCAAAGCGCAGGCCGAGCGCGGCTCCGGCGACCAGCACGGCAGCCGCGATCAGAAGAGCCTCGCCTGTGCCATACCGCTCTGCCGCCTCGCCCCAGATCCAGCTGCCAAAGGCCATCCCGCCGAAGGTCGCCATCTGATAGAGCGCAAGAGCCCGACCGACGACCCAGCGCGGTGACGACAGCTGGACGGTCGCATTGAAGCTCGCAAGTGCCAGGACCCAGCTGGCCCCTCCAATCGCCATCCCGGCCGTGGTCAGGGGCAGGAGAGAGCTCATCCCTGCCACCGCCGCGCAGATGGCGAAGCTGATGAATGTCAGGCGCACAAGCACCTCCAGCGACAGGGCCTGCCTCAGCCGGGTGCTAAGAAAGGCGCCGCCAACCGCCCCGGCGCCGAACGCGCCGAACAGCAGGCCATAGGTGAAAGGACCGCCGCCGACCAGATCGCGAGCCACGAGCGGCATCAGCGCCTGAACGGCAATGGCGGCAAGGCCGAAGACGGCCCCACGCAGCAGCACGACCCCGAGCTTCGGCGACATCGCCACATAGCGGATGCCTGCGGCCATGGCGCTGCCGAGGCTTTCGGGCGGAAGAACTCTGGGCGGACGTGCAGGCCGCCAGCGCGCAAGCACCGCGATCAGCCCGACCGAGCTGAGGGCATTGACGGCAAAGGCGCCGATGGTTGCCACGATCAGACCGCCGATCGCCGGTCCGACGCTGCGGGCGAGATTGAAGCCCATGCTGTTGAGGGCGATCGCAGCGGGAAGGTCCGTTCGCGGTACCATCTCGCCGACCAGCGCCTGCCAGGCCGGACCCTCGAAGGCAGCTCCGCAGCCGACCAGAAAGGTGAAGGCGAGCAGAAGCCCGGGCGTCATCAAGCCAAAATAGGTGCACAAGGTGAGAGCGACCGCGACAGTGAGCAGGAAGACCTGCGCGGCGAGCACCTGTCTGCGCCGGTCGAAGTTGTCGGCGATGGCTCCGGCCGCCAGTGAGAACAGCATGATCGGGAGCGTGGTCGAGGCCTGGACCAGAGCCACGAGATCGGCGGATGCGCCAAGCGCCATCATCAGCCAGGCCGCGCCGACCGACTGGATCAGCCCGCCAAAGCTGGAGACGAGGCTCGTCATCCAGGCGGACAGGAAAATGCGATGCCGGAACGGCGCCAGCGGAGACGCATCATTGACTAAAGTCGTGGTGTCCTGTTTCGGCACGGGCGGTTGAGTATGGCGAGCCAATCGGGATGGGAGGAGTGCGGCGATCAGGATGGTGATGAGCTGTCGCGATGGGGTCATGATTGTCGCGCCACGACAGAGATGCAAGAGCTTTCTTGGTTGTCGTTCCGCGCATCAATCCGGATGATATCTTGGTTTCCGCGCGGGTAGGCAAGAAAGCGGCTGGCGACGACAGTGTTACATGGATCAGTGGGTGAGTGTCCTCAGCCCACCTGTCAAGAGGTCCAAGAGAGTGCCGCGGGAGATCTGCTGGTGCGCAGAGCTGGTAGGGAAGGCCGTTCTCCCAGAAATCCGTCAACGCTCGGCTAAGCAACGCCGAGTGTCTCGACCTCATGCACTACTGGTCTTGTGAGCGGATCTCCTCGGCCTTTGTCGTGGCGACGGTGAACGCGGTCGCCAGCAAGCGCTTTGCCAAGAAGCAGCAGATGCATTGGAGTCGACGCGGGGCTCATCTGCTCCTGCAGATCCGAACCATCGGATGGCACGCTCCGTGCCACATTCGAGCACTGGTATCCTAGCATAATGAACGGCAATGTTAGGCGCGATAGCCGGGCAGTCGACCAGCTGTACCATACTTCCACATGCTCTCCTGGCTGGGATTTCGCAAGCGAACGCCGTAGGAATTGGCGAGTGTTAGCCATTGTAACGGCGTTCGCATAGCGGCTCGGACTAAGGTTCAAATCCCAATTGCCTCGTAAGCGTCAGCAATCTGTCGGATGGACACGACATAGGCGGCTGTCCTGTAGTCACCTAATTCCGGCTGTGCCTCAAGAATATCGGCGATGCGTGTCCAGGTGCTGCGCATAACATCTTCCAGACCAGATCGCACGAGATCAATCTCAGCGCCCCCTTCCAGAAATTCGTCACGGATATCGGCAGGAAACGGCTTCCCCGTCATCCGCTCGAGTGCTGCAGCGATCGTGTGGTTGCGTCGTTCGCGCCGCCGCCGTTCCATCAAGCCGAAGGGAATGTGCGTCAGGTTTTTTACCCATTCGAAATAGCTCACGACGACGCCACCGGCGTTGACATAAAGATCAGGCAGGATCGTCGCTCCCCGGGAGCGCAGGATTTTGTCGGCCTCGAATGTGACGGGGCCGTTGGCGGCTTCTACGACGAGATGCGTGTTGATACGCCCTGCGTTCTCCAGGTGAATAGCGTTCTCCATTGCCGCTGGGATAAGGACATCGCAGCGCTCCTCGATCCCCGTCATGTCGCCCGCAAACGACTGGGCGTTCGCAAAGCCGAGGATGCTGCCGGTGCGCAGTTGGTGCTCCTTCAGCGCCTCAATGGGCAGACCCTCGGGATTGGTGACATATCCATCGCGTTCAGCCACAATCGTGACTCGTGCGCCGTCCTCCTCGGAAAGAAACTTAGCCGCATGATAGCCCACGTTGCCGAACCCTTGGAGGGTCACCGAGGCGCCGTTGAGATCGCGCCGGCCGTTTAAGCCTGTCGTGCGGGCATCCCGGAGGTAGCTCTGGATGGCAAACTGTACGCCTCGCCCTGTGGCTTCCGTGCGTCCAGCAATGCCGCCCTTCGACAGCGGTTTTCCCGTCACACAAGCGCGCGCATTGACCACATCGGTGGGATTGGCGCGGCGGAACTCGTCCACCATCCAAGCCATTTCTCGCTCACCTGTGCCGACATCCGGGGCAGGAACATTGAGGCCGGGGCCGATCAGACCACGCTTGTTGAGTTCCTGAGTGAACCGCCGGGTGATACGCTCAAGCTCCTGAGGGGTCCACTCGCGTGGATCAATCTTGAGCGCGCCTTTCGAACCGCCGAACGGCACATCGACGAGCGAGCATTTGAGCGTCATCAGAGCGGCAAGTGCTTCAACCTCCTCAGCATCGGCATTGGGCGCATAGCGGATACCACCCTTCACGGGCTCGCAGTGCTCGCTGTGGACGGATCGCCAGCCGATAAAGCTGTACATGCGCCCGCGCAGTCTTACGCCAAATCGTACTGTGTAGGTCGAGTTGCACTGGATGATCCGCTCTGCCAACCCTTCGGGTAGGTCGAGAAACGACATAGCGTGGCGGAAATTTTGGTCAACGCTCTTCAGAAAGCCAGCGGATATAGCTTGCATTATTCACTTCCTATCGTTCAAACTACTACTGCGGCAGTTACAACCGCCCGTACTTCCTCACACAACTGCAATGTCCTCCCTCTACTCGTGGGAATGTCCCGATGGGACGTCGGAGCGAGACGCCTTCCTCACAGATTGCTTGCGCTGCGGCCAATTTTTCGCGGGCCGGAGCACATCCGACGTGAGGGAGTTATTCGGTACCGATCCTCGAAGTCGAAAGTTGAGAGCGGCCCTCACCTACGATTGATGCAGACCACCTTGGGTTGGGTCATGTCCTCGTAAGCGAAGCGCACGCCTTCTCTGCCCATGCTACCGTATTTGAAGCCTCCGAAGGGCATGGCATCGAACCGGTAATCTGACGAGTCGTTGATCATTACCCCTCCAGCATCGATCCGGCCTGCCGCTTCCAGCGCAGCAACCAGATTGTTGGTAAAGATGCCCGCATGCAGACTGTATTCCGGATCATTGGCCATCCCGATTGCTTCGTCGAGCGTACTGAACGAAGCAAGCATGGCCACAGGGGCGAAGACTTCCTCGCGCCAAAGGCAGCAGGTATGTGGGGTCCCCTCAAGTACCGTAGGGTGATAAAGAGATCCGTCACGGCGGTGTCCGCACAACAATTTGGCACCGGCGGCAATGGCGCCATTGACCGCTACTTCGGCTCGCTCTGCCGCTTGCTGTGAGATCATCGGACCGACGTCGGTATCTTGGCGGGAAGGATCCCCGGCTTTCAGCTTCTTTGTTGCTTCGACGAAGGCATCGCGAAAGCGGCCGTAGAGTTCAGCTTGCACTAAGATACGTTGGGCACCGATGCAGTTCTGGCCGGCGGCCCAATAGGCCCCAGAAACGCAGCTCTCTACCGCTTTATCGAAGTCGCAATCGTTCATGACGATGACTGGTGCGTTGCCTCCGAGCTCCATGGCCAGCTTCTTGAGCCCGGCCGCGCGGCTGATAGCCTCCCCGGTCGCAAACCCGCCGGTGAAGGACACCATGCGGACCTCGCGTGCAGAGACCAGGGCTTTACCGAGATCTGTCCCGCCGATCGCGACGGTTATGATCTCTTGCGGCAAACCGGCCTCAATAATTGCTTTGACGAGCCTGATTGCCGACAGCGGTGTCAGCTCCGAAGGTTTCAGCAGCACAGCATTGCCACCGGCAATTGCCGGGCCCAGCTTGTGGGCCACGAGGTTAAGCGGGTCGTTATATGGCGTGATGGCGGTGATGATGCCGAGCGGTTCGCGTGTGAACCAGCCCTGGCGCTGTTCCGATCCCGCATAGGAGTCGAAGGGCACAATCTCACCCGCATTGCGCTTTGCCTCTTCCGCCGACAGCTTCAGCGTGTTGACGCAGCGAAGCACTTCCTTTCGAGCCTGAACGATTGTCTTCCCCGCCTCAAGCATGATCGTTTCGGCGAAGGCATCACGGCGATTGTCAACAATCTGGGCAGCGTTGTCGAGAATGCTCGAACGCTGATGCCTTGGAAGGTTCCGCGAAAGAAGTGCACCACGCCGCGCTCGTGCGATAAGCTCATCGATTTCACTTGAATCGGTCAAGTCGACCGAGTCTATGAGAGACCCATCATGGGGACTGTACACGGGCATCGTGTCCGAGCCCTTTGCGACGCGAAGTTTGGCAGCGGTCATTCGGCAGTTTCCTCTTTATCGGTTTAGCGCACTGCGGGCGCGGCGGCCACCAATAGGTCAGTTAAGGCGCGGCTCGTTTGGCCACGCCCTACTCGGCTTCGTCAGAAACTCGGGCATCCAGAACTGTGTTCATGTCTTCGGCTAGCGCTAGCGCGCGCCTAGACGGAGGAGTTGGCGCGCCAATCACCGCTTCAACTCGGCACGCTCGCGACGCACGGCAGCGGCGGGCGGCGAGGCGACCCAAACTCTTTGGTTCCCAGTCGCTCAGGCCTTCTGGCCGTCACGGACGAGTTCATCCATGACTGAGCGAACGGCACCCTCCGCGATGGAGACGATCTCATCGACTTCCGCCTTGGTGGTGACCAGTGGCGGGGCAAACCCGAGAATGTCGCCATGCGGCATGGCGCGGGCGATCAGTCCGCGGTCGCGAGCCGCCTTGGAGATCCGGGGGCCAACCTTAAGCGACGGATCGAAGCGCTTCTTGCTCTCGCGGTCACCGACGAATTCGATGGCGCCCATCAGTCCAACGCCACGCACCTCACCGACGATCGGCAGCTGCGCGAACTTCTCCTTGAGCTGAGCCTGGAAGTAAGCGCCAACCTCGCGGGCGTTGCCGGGAAGGTTCTCCTTTTCGACGATATCGAGAACGGCATTGGCAGCAGCGGCGCCGATTGGATGGCCGGAATAGGTGTAGCCGTGCGAGAAAGCGCCGACCTTGTCGGCCCCCTCCTCCATCACCTTGTAGACCTTCTCGCCAACGATCGAGGCCGACAATGGGAAGTAGGCGGAGGTCAGGCCCTTGGCGACCGTGATCAGGTCGGGTTCGATCCCATAGTGCTGCGAGCCGAACATCGAGCCGGTACGGCCAAAACCGGTGATCACTTCGTCGGCGATCAGCAGGACGTCGTGCTTCTTGAGCACCGCCTGGACCGCCTCCCAATAGCCGTCCGGCGGCGGCGTAATGCCGCCCGTGCCCAACACTGGCTCAGCGATAAAGGCGCCGACATTGTCGGGACCGAGGTGCTCGATCAGCTGATCGAGCTCGGCAGCGCGGCGGGCAGAGAATTCTCGCTCGGTCTCACCGGGATTGGCGCCCCAGTAATGATGCGGAACACCAGTATGGACGATCTGCGGCAGCGGCAGGTCCATATGATCGTGGTAGAAGCTCATGCCGGTCATCGAGCCGGAGACGACGCTGCAGCCGTGATAGCCACGCTCACGCGAGATGATCGTCTTCTTCGTCGGCTTGCCGCGCAGGTTGTTGTAGTACCAGACGACCTTGGCCTGGGTCTCGTTGGCGTCCGAGCCGGACATGCCATAGAACACCTTGCTCATCTTGCCCGGCGCCATCTTGACGAGGCGATCGGAAAGGATTGCAAGCTCGTCCGTCGTGTGTGCGGCATAGGAGTGGTAATAGGCCAGGCGATAGGCCTGACGCGAGATCGCCTCGGCGACTTCGCTGCGACCGTAGCCGACGTTGACGCAATAGAGGCCGGCAAAACCGTCGATCAACTGGTTGCCATGGGCATCCTGGATGCGGATCCCATTTCCGGTCTCGACGATCGTCGGCTCTCCAAGCTTCCCGGTGGCAAAGTCTTTGAGCTGCGTGAAGGGATGCAGGACCGTGTTGCGGTCCTTCTTGCTGATTTCGTTGATATTGATGGTCATAAGATATTCTTTCGACCTGCTGCGTTAGGGCAGGCATTGTTGTGTGGAGGTGATCACCTCACAGCTCGCAAATTAAGTTTTTTGGCGCGCGGAGTCGTTCATAGGGATGAACTGGGCTGCAATCGGATAACGCCGATGGCATCCTCGACGTCAATTTGAGTCCCAAATGGCTTCGAGAGCTTTTGTAGCCGCTCCAGAATGGCAGTTGCTTGCGGCGGAGGAGCGAGCCGCGGCACGCCCCGGTTGGCAAACCTCTTCGAGAAACCGAGCTCGATTGGACAGAGCCGCAGCTCCGCAAGCTGGTTCTCCTCAAATCGGCTAACCGCCACGATGCTCTCATAGATAACCGGATCGTTAAATCCCTTTGCCTCTTCCGCGACTGTCACTTCGGCATCTGTGTCGATCCGTGGATCCTTACCGTAAACCTCGAACATATCAGCCCCCACGGGGGTTCGGAGGTCGTCATAGATGAAATTCCCCAAGCTATAAAAGATCGGCCGGCCCTTATAGATTTCGATGCCTCGCAATTGGTGCGGTCCGTGCCCGACATATGCGTCGGCTCCGGCATCAATTAGCTGGTGGGCAAACGACTGTTCGTAGTCAGGGGGCTGCTGGCTCCAGTTTCCGGGCTGATGACAGTGGCTGGTTGCGATGCAAAAGTCCGAGAACTGCTTGCCCCGACGGATGTTTCGGAGAATGTCGGTGACATCGCGCGGGTTGGGCTCGTAGCTGTACCCGGGCTTGTCGCCCGTTTCATACGTTACTCCTCCAAAGTAGGGATCGGGGGTGAATACGACCCGTTTTGGATCTTCGCGGGCCGGATTCGGAGCGGGCAAACTATCGCGTAGCTTCTTCAAGCTCTCAAGCATCGCCGGCGGGACCAATATTCTAACCGCTAGGCGAAGGGCGTTGATTCCCGGTCTGCCAGGCGCTTCTCCAGCGGGATCGCACGCTCGCGACATGGGTGTGTACCTTGCTGCAAATGACACCAATGCCACGCGACCACGTGCGGTCTCTAGAAAGCGGGCAGCGCTGGCTTGTGCGAGATTTTCGCCCGCACCTGCATGAACGATACCGTTCTGATCAAGCAAATGGCTCGTTTCGCGCATGCCTTCAAGCCCCCAGTCAAGGGTATGATTGTTCGCGCGACTGACAATGTTGAATCCCATCGCCTTCAGGTCTGGTCCGACCTCTGGTAGACTGGCAATATATGCACCGCCGTATTCAGCCTGCGGACTTCCTTTGAACGATCGGATATCGAAGATGTTGGTTTCCAAATTGCCAAACGTCACATCGGCGTCATGAAGGATCTTGAGGATGTCGCTGAATCCGGGATGCTGGCCTTTGGTCAGCGACCGCGACACGATAAGGTCGCCGACAGCAACCATCGTGAAGCCGTCCGCAACATTCGTCGCAATCGAACCGACTGTATCATAGCTACCTTGCCGGGCGGGATCATCGCCGGCTACGGGTGGATTGCTCTCCATAGCATTCTCCATTTGCTGACAGTGTTGTTATTAGCCAGACGAGCCACCACACAGCTAAGCGCTCAATCGCTCGACAAACTCATCTGCACAGGCTGTGCCTGCATGCCTACTTTGAGACGGGGCAAGTTGTATTGATCACGGTACTCACTAAGTCATATCGAGCCGAGCTCGTGCAATAATGCGGCGCCTGTGCGGATTCCGCTGTAAAAGCAGCTGAGCTCCAAGTTTTCATTCGGCGCATGATTTGCTTCATCATGGTTCGCATAGGGAGTGACAAAAGCCGGAATCCCGAGAATTTTGGTGAAAACGTAGCCAGGCAGACTGCCGAATCCGGCCGGGATCAGCAGAGGTTCCTCGCCTTGCGCGGCTACGAAGGCGCGCACGAGAGGCGCGGTAAAAGGCGAGGCAATGGACGTTTTCGACGGGTACATGTCCCCTAGAGGGATAAGCTGCACATCAGGCGCGTATTTATCGACGTGGGCAGCTATCTTGTCGAAGACGTCCTTGGGATTCTGCTCTTCTACGAGTCTGATATCACACTTGACGACAGCTTCGCTGGGCAAAACGGTCTTGCCACCGGGGCCGCCATAGCCGCCATGGAAGCCATTGATCGTCAATGTCGGCTGGAAGCAAAGGCGGTCGTAGAAGGGCCTTCTCTCCGGCGCGTCCAGCCGGGAAATATCGAGCTTTCGCTTCAAGGCCTCGATATCGATCGGCAGGCGCTCGACCGCGATCAAATCTTCTTGTGAAGGCGGTTCGATGTCGTCGTGAAAGCCATTGATCGTGATGTCTCCCTCGGCATTCTTCATGGTGCCGAGCAGATGCACTAACGTCCAGATCGGATTGGGCACAACGCCGCCGTAGTTTCCCGAATGCAGATCGCTGTTTGCGTGGCGGCAGCGCAATTCAAATGAAACCTCTCCACGCGAGCCGAATTTGATGACAGGTGCGCCACTGGCATGGCGCGGACCATCGGCCGTGACCGCAAGATCAGCTCTTAGCGTATCCTTGTTGGCCCGCACGAAATCGGCAATGTGCGGGCTCCCGATCTCCTCTTCGCCTTCCAGAAACAGAATGACGTTGCATGGTAATGTGCCATGCACTTTGAGGTGGGACTCGATCGCAAGGACTTGCGCGAAATGCTGGCCCTTGTTGTCGCCAACACCGCGCGCGTAGAGCCGTCCGTCACGAATGGTTGGCTCGAAGGGTGGCGAGAGCCATTGATCGATCGGGTCGGCCGGCTGCACGTCGTAATGACCGTAAAGCAGCACCGTTGGCTTGCCCGGCGCCTTTTCCCAGCGCGCAACCACCATCGGGTGCCCCGCTGTCGGTATCAGACTGGTCTCGAGACCAATATCCGTCAGCATTTCCACCAGCAGAGCGGCAACTTCGGCGATACCGACATTCTCGGCGCTGATGCTTGGATGCCGAAGGTAGTCCATCAGACGGTCGAGGAAGGGGGTGCGGTTCACCTCGATATGCTCGAAGACAGCGTTCAACGGATCAGAAGAAGACATTTTGTACCTGTAAAAAGAATGAAGGTCGGAGGATGCAGGGAGTTGTTGAGTGGCATGCCGCCATCGTGAGGGCATGCTACCTGTCATTCAGATGGCAGGCGCTCAGTCGCCCAGGTCCTACCTCCCGCAGGGCCGGTCGGTCCGTCTTGCAACGAGCAAAGGCGTGCGGGCATCGCGTATGGAAGCTACAGCCGGGCGGCGGCTTCAGAGGCGAAGGAATCTCGCTGTTGAGCGCGGAGAACTTCTTTTTCTTCGGCTCAAGCTGTGGGACTTCTGACAGAAGCGCCTGCGTGTAGGGGTGGTTTGGCGACGCAAACATCGCCTCGGTCGCCCCCAACTCAACGATGCGGCCGAGATACATGACGGCCACCCGGTCAGCGACATGGGCAATGACTCCGAGGTCGTGGCTGACAAACAGATACGTCAGGCCGAACTCCTCGCGCAATTCAACAAACAGATTGATGATCTGCGCCTGGATAGAGACATCAAGAGCGGCCGTGGCCTCGTCGCACACCAGCATGGTTGGATTGACGGCTAGCGCACGCGCAATGCCGATACGCGCACGCTGCCCACCAGAGAACTGGTGCGGGTAACGCCGTATGGCGGATGCGTCGAGACCAACACGGCCAAGAAGATCAGACACGCATCTTTCTTTTTGTCGCGCTGGGATTATTCCGTGTACGACAGGCGCCTCCCCAACGATGTCGAGCACCTTCATACGAGGATTGAGCGATCCCATTGGATCCTGAAACACCATTTGCACGGCAAGATTCGCGTGACGCCGTTCCACTTTGTTCATGCACGCGATGTCCTGGTCCTTGAATGCCACGACACCTTCTGACGGGTCCTGTATGCCCGCAACAATCCGGCCGAGGGTCGATTTTCCGCAGCCAGACTCGCCAACAAGACCGACGACCTCTCCTGGCATGATCGTCAGATCGACACAGTCGACGGCGCGTACGATTTGAGGTTCACGATGCGCACCCAGAAGATTGGCGATCCTCTCAGAGGCGTCGAGAGGCTTTACGAAGCGCTTTGAAACATTCGCAAGTGACAGAATTGGCGTGCTCATGCCCCGCCCCCCAGGTTTGACGACGGATGAAAACAACGCACGCGACGGCCACCGACGTGTTCCGTGAGGCCCGGAGCATCAAGACAAGTTTCTGTCGCTCTGGAGCATCGTGGTCTGAAGGCGCAGCCTTCAGGCAGGTACGCCAGCGATGGCGTCACACCGGGTATCTGTGCAAGCGGTGACCCGCGGCGATTGCGGCTCGGCACCGACTCGATTAGGCCCTTCGTATAAGGGTGTAATGGTTGCGTTAAGACATCGGCCACCTGCCCTTCCTCTACGAGGCGGCCAGCGTACATCACAGCGACGCGATCGGCCAATGAAGCGACGACGGACAAATCGTGGGTAATCCAGACCAGAGCAGTACCCGTTTCGGCTGCGAGCGTCTGCACCTCGGAGAGAATTTGCGCTTGAATGGTCACGTCGAGCGCGGTCGTCGGCTCGTCAGCAATGATCAGCGAAGGACCGTGCAGAAGTGCAATTGCGATAGCCACTCGTTGGCGCATGCCGCCGGAGAATTGGTGGGGGTAAGCGAGTAGTCGCTCGTCAGGGGAAGGAATGCCGACTTTGGCAAGGGCGTCGCGGGCGCGGGTACGGGCCGCCTTTTCGCTGACCTTCTCATGTGCCCGGATCGTTTCGATCATCTGCGTGTCGATGCGCAGTACCGGATTGAGCGTTGACATCGGATCCTGAAAGATCATCGCCATACGGTGTCCACGCAGCGCTCGCAACGTATCCTCGCCTTCGCCGACCAACTCCTGCCCTTCAAACTTGACAGAACCCCGCGCAATGAGGCCCGGAGCGTCGATCAGCCCCATGATCGCCAGCCCGGTGATGGATTTTCCAGACCCCGATTCACCGACGAGCCCCAGGACTTCACCGCGTGATACAGAAAAGCTCACGCCGTCGATGGCCTTCACAAGGCCATCGCGTGTCCCGAACGCTACCGCGAGATCCGATACTTCAAGAACCGCACTCATCGTTGGACAATCTCGTTCCTAAAAGGGTGTAGCGGTGTTCCATGACCTTGTTTGGTAATACTCGCCGGGACAGGCGCTTTCCTTTGGTAACTCATTGGCATTGAACAGCCTCCCAAATTTCATGTTCTTTTTTGACGGATGTACGACTTCATTTCGCGATCAGCGTTTTGTCATAACCCGTTTACCGGTACGTCAGGGTTTCAGCTGGCGCTCAGTGCGCCAGCCGCGGATTGAGCACATCGCGCAATCGGTCGCCGATGAGGTTGAGTGCGACAATGGCGACAACCAGTGCAATGCCTGGAAAGGTGGACATCCAGTAGGTTCCCGACAGGAGATACTGATATCCATTGGCAATCAGCATGCCGAGCGAAGGCTCGGTCACCGGCACCCCCACACCGAGAAATGACAATGTTGATTCAAGCGCGATTGCGTGCGCGACCTGCACGGTGGCGACCACGATTAGCGGCGGCAGGCAGTTCGGTAGCAGGTGTCGAAATACAATTCGATGCTTCGGCAGCGCCAGGCATCGCGCTGCCTCAATATATTCACGCCGTCGTTCAACGAGTGCGGATCCCCGCACCGTACGGGCATAGTAAGCCCATTGCACGATCACGAGCGCAACGATCACCTTGTCGGCACCGCGGCCGAACACGGCTAATAGGATGAGGGCGACCAGGATGGAGGGAAAGGAGAGTTGCAGATCGACGATGCGCATGACGATCGCATCGACCTTGCCACCGGCGTAAGCAGCGAGAACCCCGACCGTCGCGCCGATCATGCAGGCAAAAACGACGGAAACCGCGCCGACGCCGAGCGAGATACGCATGCCGTAGATGATAGCGGATAGCATATCCCGGCCCTGCTCATCGGTGCCAAGCCATGCCGTGAAGCCGGACGTAAGGCTTTCGCCTGGCGCCAACATGCCGTCCATGACGTCGAGTTGGCTGAGGTCATATGGGTTCTGCGGCGTAACCCACGGTGCAAGCAGCGCGAGCAGGAGTAGGACCGATAGCATTGCTAAACCAATAATGGCTGACGGACTTGCCAAAAATCCGGCGAGATGCTGGCGCCAGGGAGCTTCACTGCGATCCGAATCGGGAACTGGTTTATTCATCCCTTCGCCTCCACAAGTGAGACGCGCGGATCGATCACGGCGTAGATCAGATCGACAACGAAGTTGATCATAACGAACAGAAATGCCGTAAACATAAGATACGCAACGACCACCGGTCGATCGAGATGGGTGATCGAATCGATCAGTAGTTTGCCCATGCCCGGATAGGCGAAGACGCTCTCGGTCACGACGGCAAAGGCCAGGATCGAACCGAACTCGAGGCCGAGCACTGTAACAACGGGAAGCATGATATTTGTCAGGATGTGCACGAGAACAATACGCTGGCGCGAGAGACCTTTTGCTCTGGCGAAGCGTATATACTCCTGCATCACTGTCTCGCGCGTTGCGGCGCGCACTAGACGGATAATCAGCGCTGCCTTGTAGATCGACATCGTCAGAGCCGGCAAAAGCAGATGGCGCAATCCGTCCCAGGTCAGGAATGACAGGGGCACTCCGAGCATATTGACTGTCTCACCGCGGCCGCTTGCTGGCAACCATTTCAGCTGGACTGAAAAAAACAGGATTAGCATCATCCCGATCCAGAAATTCGGCAGCGAAAAACCGAGGATCGATCCCGACATGATAGTGCGAGAAAGCCAAGATTCCGATTTCAGCCCGGCATACAAGCCGAGTGGAAGTCCGATCGCGATGGCCAGCGTCAACGCCGCTACGGCGAGTTCGAGCGTTGCAGGCAGGCGCTGCAAGACGAGTTGCAGCGTCGGTTCATTATAGACAAAACTCTTACCAAGATCACCGTGCAATGCATTTCCGATGAAAATGAAAAACTGATCCCACAGCGGCTTATCGAGGCCGAGTTCGCGTGCAATCAGCAATTTTTCTGCGTCGGTGGCGTCCGGCGGCGCGAGAACGTCGACCGGATTACCCACGGCATACATTGCCAGAAAGACAACGCTGGCCATCACCGAGACCACAAGCGCGCCCTGCCCCAGGCGTCTGATTATATAGACAAGCATTTCCTCACCACTTCAGTAAAAGCTGCAACAAGCTCTGCAGAATAGTTGCAGAGCTTATCGCTGAGATTGATGATCAGTTTGCCGTCTCAGGCTTCACACTCATCGCGCGGGTCTGTTCGTCCGAACGAGCAGAATACGTAAATCCTTTGCGAAGGGCCCACGGACGGACTTCAAAGTAGAGCGGCAGTAGCGCCACATCATCCATGGCCGTCTTGGTCGCCTGCTGAAGCAGTTGCTCGCGATTTTGGTCGTCGACGGTCTGTTTGGCTCGGGTCACAAGCTCGTCTACCGTCGGATTCGAATAATGCGACAGATTGAGTGTTCCAGTTGCTTTGTCGGGGTTGCGCGTAAGCACAAGCGCATCTATTTTCTCGGACATTTCGCCGGTGGTCGATCCGTAACCAGCAAGGAAGGCGGAAAACTCATATTTATTGCGGCGCCCGAAGAAGGTTCCGGCCGTCATGGCATCGACATTGGTCTCGATGCCGATGCGCGCCCACATCTGACCTACTGCCTGTGCGACCTTATCAGCATTGATATAGCGGTCGTTAGGCGTTGCCAAAGTGATTTCAAAACCCTTCGGATAGCCGGCTTCAGCGAGGAGTTTCTTGGCTGCCTCAGGGTGGTGATCAGCAACCGGGAAGTCTTTCGTAGAGCCGAACATGGGATAAGGCAGGAGTTCGCCCGCTGGCGCCGCAAGTCCACCCATGATCCGCTCAGCGATCGCCTTACGATTAATTGCCATCGACATCGCCTGCCGTACCCGCCGATCACTCATTGGATTGTTGTCGGCACCTTTGACTGTCGGTGATTTCCAGGTTGGATCATTGTTCTGGTCAAGTTGGATATAGAGCAGGCGAGGAGTTAACGCCCGAGCGATGGTAAACCCCGCACTCGTGAGGCGCTCGAAATCCTGCGCCGAAGGCGCTTCGATCATGTCAACGTCGCCCGCGATCAGGCCAGCTACACGGGCGCCAGCGTTCGTCAGAGGCTTCATGATCACACGCTTCCAATGAGGCGCTTCACCCCAATAGTTCTCATTACGTTCGAGCACGATCTGCGAACCAGGAGTAAACTCCGCCAGCTTGTAAGGGCCAGCGCCTCTGGAGTTCGCCGGATTATTGAAGTCCGCGGGCTTCGGATTGTCGCCAAAATCCTCACAGCCGTCCTTTTTGTATTTGATGTTCTTGCCGCCACCAGACGCATCGGCATTGATAATAAACGCCGATATGAGCCTATTTGGTAGGATCGGGTCCGGCTTGCCGGTTTTGATAACTACGGTCTCCTCGTCGGGCGCTTCAATAGAGACGATAGTTTTCACCAAGTCGCTGAACGTACCAGGCGATCCTTCAACAAAAGGGATCCGGCAATAAGAATAGACGACGTCCCGCGGCGTCAGCTTTTCACCGTTGGCGAAAGTCGCTTTCGGCTGCAGTTTGAACTCCCATGTCGTGTCATCGAGCATCTTCCAGGACCGCGCCAGACCAGGAAGTAACTTTCGGTTCTCATCAGCGCTGACCAGCGATCCAAACAAATGCGCTGCGAGCGCGCTGTTCGGCGCGGAATCGAAGAACTGTGGGTCGGCTGATGTCGGCTCGGCAGAAAGTCCTATCCGCAGTTCCTGCGCGTGACTGACGCCAACCACTGACCCCACGAGCATGAGGGCAGACACCGTGCTTTTGAAGAAGTTCCTATAAGATTTCCAGATCATTTTCGTTCCCTTGTTTTAATCCTAAAGTCCCTGAAGAAGGCTTCCTATTGAGCGCTCAGCTTCGGGAGCCTATCGCCTCCATTAGCCAAGTCGCCGAAGCCGCCGGGCTTCGCCTCTAAGCTCGCCGTCAGCAGCAGAAGTCCCATGATCAGCACGAAGACTGCGCCTCCAATCTCGATTGTGCGATGGATGGGATCGCTTATGCGGCTGTCACCGGCCAGCACCACAGCCCAGTTCTTAGCCGTCACCGCGATCGTGGCGAGGATTGAGACAGTGACGCCCGTCCCGATCGCTATGCCGATCACCGATGATATGCCGCCCATCCAGAGCCCGTTGAGGAAGGCGAAGGTAAGCACAATTAGTCCACCGGAACATGGCCGCAGTCCCACGGCCGCGACGACCGACCATGCTGTGCGCCAGTCGAAATGATCGCCGGAGAGCAGTTTGGGGTCGGGGGCATGCGAGTGACCACAAGCCTCACAGACCTCGCCGTCGGCATGCGTGTGGCCGTGATGATCGTGCGCGTGGTCATGACCATGTGCACCATGATGATGGTCATCATGTGAATGATGGTGGTGCGCATGACCCTCGGCGCGCGCCGCTGACAGGCTGTGTGCGGGCCAGCTTGTGAATATGGGCCTGAGCTTCTGCCAGAGCAGCCAGGCGCCAAAGCAGGAAATCAGGGCATAGCTCACCACTTCGAGGAACCATGTCGCGTCGGTCATGGAGATCGAGGTGCCGCGCAGAACCAGGAAGACCAACGTCATGACGATGATCGCTGTCAATGCCTGCAGAAGAGCCGACACGAAGGAGAGCATGATGCCGCGGTGCAGCGCCACTTCGTTGGCGAGCATATACGAGGAGATTACCGCCTTGCCGTGCCCTGGCCCGGCGGCGTGGAAAACGCCATAGGCGAAGGAGAGGCCGATGAGCAGCCAAAGCTTGCTGCCGTCCGTGCGCATTGCCTTCAGCGCGCCGGTCAGGGCTCGGTAGAATTGCTGTTGGTGGACGTTGATCCAGTTGAACAGCGGCCCGAAGAAACCGGTCGACGGCAGCGTGGCCTCGTTCGTACCGATGCCGAGCGAGCTCTGCGCATGCGCGGGCGGCAGGAAATGCAACATTAGATAGGCGGTGAGCAGCAGTCCAGACACCACGTGGATAAACGTCTCTTTCATTGGCTCACCCCCTGGCTGTGCAGGCTAACTCGAGTTTGGTCGCGACGATCTTGCTGAGGTCTGTGCCGGTCGGATCGTTGAAGAAGGCGTCGGTCAGCGTGCTTTGGTTCTGGGCAATCGCTTCGTCCGGGTCGGGCCGGACGACCTGGCGCAAACAGTCGTCAGGCAACCGGTCAACGACGAAGTTTTGGTCCTCGGTGAAGGTGATCGCCGTATAGAAGGTCGGATCGTAAATGCCGAAATCGATCTTGCCGAAAAGTTTCAGCGGCTGGACTGGATCCGACTCGAACAGGACGATGAGCTGGCCGTTCTCGTACTTCGCCATCAGTCGCGTCGGCGGCTTCATGGCGACGTCTTTGCCGTTCTGTGTGACGATCTGGTAGTAATTATACTCGGCGAGCGCGTCGAAAACAGTCTTCGACACGCGGTGCAGTTCCTCATCGTCGAGCTTCAGGTCGGAATTTGTATCGAATTCCATGAGTACGGTTGAGGAAAATACGTCGTCGAAACGCCAGACGTGGCGCAGTGACTTGACCGTCTGGTCGGAGTTTATCGCCACCTCTAGATGGGCCTCTGCGAACACGTGCGGATGAGCGCGGGCCATACCCGTAGAAATCAAGACCGCCGCCAAGGCAAGCATCGCCTTTCGCGTCCAGATATTCATATCCGAAGGCTGGCCCACGATTTTTGCTCCCTTTGTTTCTATCTTAAAGCCGTCAGGCACCGGTTCCTATGGATTGCCCGGCTTCGGGAACCCATCGCTTTCATAGACCGGCTCGCCGTCGACGAGCGTGGCCAGCACCTTGGCCGTGGCAATCTCAGTCGGCGGGACTTTGGTTATGTCCTTGTCGAGCACCACGACATCTGCACGCTTGCCTTTCGTCAGCGTGCCGGCCTCCTTCTCATCGAAAGCCGCATAGGCGCCGTCCACCGTGTAGGCCTTGAGCATCTCCATCACCGCGAGGCTGTGCTGCGGGGAGAGAACCTCACTGTTTGGATCAGCAATATCCTTGCGGGTCACACCGGTCTGAATCGCTTCCAGCGGATTCATGGGCGCTACGTTCCAGTCACTGCTGCCCACAACCGTCGCGCCGGCCTTATGTAGCGCCCCGTACGGGTACAGCCACTCAAGGCGTTGCGGTCCTATTTTCTTCTCAGTATTGCGACGCCCGGAACGGACAAATAAGGGATTAACGTCAGCAATCACGCCGAGCTTTCCGAAACGACCAATATCAGCAGGATCGACAAGGCGTACATGTGCAATTATGTGGCGACTGTCGCGCACGCCATTCGCCTTTTGCGCTGCCTCGTAAGCGTTGAGCACCATGCGAATGGCGGCATCGCCGTTCGCATGAGTATGAAGCTGCAGGCCCGCCTTATCGACGGCAATGACGAGTTCATTGAGCTGCTGCTGTGTGAAGCCCAGAACGCCAGTTTGGTTTGAATCGACATAGGGTTGAAGCAGCGCAGCCGCATTGCCCGAGAATGACCCGTCGGCCAGCAGCTTCACCGACGTGACCTTGAGGTTGGGGCTAGCAAAGCGCTTTTGCAGGTCGAGAGCCCTGGCTACGGGTGCAGCTACCGTTGCTGGGCCGTTTACCAGACGCGCGAGCCCCCGCGCTTCAATGCCCACCGCAGCCGCGACGCGCAGATTGAGCTTGCCTGCTTCATCCGCCCGCTTATAGCCAGCCAGCTCCCATTCGGAGGTCCAGGCATCGATGATGCCAGTAATACCATAGCTCAGCGCCTCAGCCTGCGCTTTTGCCAACCCCACATCGACTTTGTCCTCAGCATAGGCCGGCATCACATCAGTAACGAGATTCATAGCTGCAGTGCGCAGCAAGCCGGTGGGATTGCCATCGGCGTCGCGCTCAATGCGACCGCCCTCAGGGTCCTTGGTGCTTGCATCAATTCCTGCCGCCTTTAGTGCAGCCGAATTGACCCAGGCGGTATGGCCGTTCACGTCCGAAAAATAGACAGGCCGGTCACCGACGATCTCGTCCAGAACTTTTGCCGACGGTTCCTTGAAAGTGTAGGTGCTCCAGCCCTGGCCACGAAGCCAGGCACCCGCCGGCAGATCTGTAAGGACGGGCTCAATCGCCGCGCGTAGGGTTTTCTCGTCGACGACTTTAGTGAGATCAACATGTGTGTTCTCGATCGTCCCGCTCGATAGCAGATGGGTGTGCGAATCCTGGAAGCCGGGCAGAACGAGCGCATTCGCAGGCAGGTCATAGACCTTAGCCCCGTTCAGGAAAGGCGCGACATCGTCGGTCGTACCGACCGCCGCAATGCGCCCGTCGACCAACGCGATCGCGGCGGCCTCGGGCTTGGCCTCGTCCATGGTGAGGATGCGCGCGCCGCGTAAGACGATCGTCTGGCTACCGGCGAAAGCCGTACCGGACAGGAGAGCAGACACAACGAGCGCCAGACCTATCTTGCACCGCATTTGCGTCATGGTCACCCCCCTCGTCAGCCCAATAAACTGGGCCGCCGTTGGGCTCGAAACTGGCGGGACTGTGGCGGCGGATCGGGTCTTCCTGGATATGCTGCACCTGCTGATCAATTCAAACCTCCCTCAACATGGCTTTCCTCGAAGCGAAAGCACCCAATGGCAGTGATTAATTTGTTATGCCGGCTAAGCTAAACCGTTGGAAAACATCGCTTTCGCCCGAAGCCTGAATTCCCGGTGGCAATAACACCGAAGATACTTGCCGGCTGTTCAGATGTTCTCCAAGCGGTGCTTCATGCATAAAGCGCTTGAACCCCACGTCGCAAACCAATATTCCTCTTGGTTAGCATCAATGAGATTGAGTCTAAAATGGTCCAGATTCTCCCGCCTCTACCGGCCTTGAGGGCTTTCGAAGCAGCCGCGCGACACCTCAGCTTCGCACGAGCAGGAGGGGAATTGAGGGTAACGCCAGGCGCAATTAGTCACCAGATTAAACAGCTGGAGGAATGGGTCGGAAGCCCTCTGTTCAAAAGAAAGGCCAATCGAGTTGTACTTACTGAAACAGGACGAATACTTGCAAATCGCGTTAATGCTATTTTCGGACATATTATATCCGCGGGGGCCGCCGCTCGATCAGCGGAGAGCAAAAACGTTGTACATATCAGGTGTCAGCATTCAGTGGCCGCCAAATGGCTCGCCCCTAGAATAAACAGGTTTCTTGATAGTAATCGGGGTATTGCAGTTACTGTGCAGGTTGGCCCTCATCGATGGAGTGCTGCCGAGAAAGTGCCTGACCTTTCCATTTATAATGCTCGGGGCTCGGTTCCCGGATATCGGGAAACTTTGTTGCTTTCCGGTCAGCTGGGAGCAGTCGCCGCTCCATCACTCATTCCGACAATGCCACCGATACTGACACCTGCCGATCTCTTGAGCGGTCCCTTGATCGCAGTGGATTTTAACGAACCAGGTTGGCATGATCAGGGCTGGGAGGCCTGGTTTGCTGCAGCCGGTTTAGGCCATACCGTACCCTCCATATCGATTTCATTTAGTCTGGTTCATCTAGCAATCGAAGCCTGCATTGCCGGCGCAGGCTTCGCGTTGGTTCCAAATTTTCTGGTAGAGCGCGAGCTTTTAGATGGAGATTTGGTTGATGTCTGCGGCTTCGCGTTGCCTAATACCCAACCGTATTATCTCATCGAGCCCGATCCGAAATCCGGCCGCGATGAGGTTGAGTTGCTAAAAAATTGGCTCTTGGAGGAGGCCATAGCGTTTTCTGATCAGTTCCCGTCAAACCGGCAGCTGAAAAGTAGATGAGCTTTGCCTATCACAGACTGCGGCGTCGATGATATGTCTTCATTAATCAACCGGGCAATATCTACTGGTGTACGTCCTTCGTCGGCGGTGTCGCTGACCGATCCTATATCAGCTATGGTCCATCTGTGGACATCGGGTAATCGCGGGTGGCGCGAGAGCTCTGGTGGAGATGCCGAACAGACGGCAGTCTGATTGGCCCAACAGAGCAAGAGCGATGATAACCTACTACGCCGGCCTGGATGTCTCGCAGAAGGAAACCACGATCTGTGTTGTGAATGAGCAGGGCCGCCGCCTCTGGCGCGGCAAGACAGCGACCGATCCCGAGGCTCTCGCCCAGATCCTGCACCGGCACGGTTGTGATCTCCGGGTCGGAGTTGAGACCGGCCCGCTGATGCCTTGGCTCGTGCACGGGCTGCGCGCCAAGGGTGTGGAGGTGATCTGTCTCGATGCGCGCCACGTCAAAGCCGCTCTGGCGATGCAGCTCAACAAGACCGACCACAACGATGCTGAAGGGCTGGCTCAGGTCGTCCGCACGGGCTGGTACCGCAGCGTCCATGTCAAGTCGTTTGAGGCGCATCGGCTCCGGGCCCTGCTGGGTGCCCGCCGGCGGCACCGTCAAGTTTTCGGAGAAGGAGGCATCTATGCTGGGTGTAGGTTTGGATCACAGGGCGCGTGGGTAGCGGTCGAGATCCTCGTTCGACCCGAACTGGGTCGGATTGACGAAGATGCTGACCACGCTGATGTCACAGCGGGTGACACTCTCATCGATGAGCGCCCGATGGCCCTGGTGCAGAAAGCCCATGGTCGGCACGAAGCCGACCCGCAGGCCTGCAGCGCGGTAGCCGCGCAGGCATTGGGTCAGGGACTTGATCGTGCGGAAGGTCAGCATCGATGGCCTCATGAGCTCGTGAGGGTGGCTGGCACCCAGGCGGATACCGCCTCCCGGGCATCGGCCGGCAGGGCATAGGCCTCGGCAGCTGACGGAAAGGCGCCGCGGCGCACGTCCGCGGCCCAATGTGACAGGGCCTGCTGCAGCAGATCAAATCCGTCGACATAGGTGCGCACGAACTTGGGCCGGTGGCCTTGTGTCAGCCCGAGCACGTCGTGCAGGACCAGCACCTGACCCGAGCAGTGCGGGCCGGCGCCGATGCCGATGGTGGGGATGCTCAGGGTCCGGGTGATCCGCGCTGCCAGCTCTGTGGGGATGCCTTCGAGCACGAGCGCAAAGCAGCCCGCCTCCTGCAGCCGATGCGCGTCTTCCAGGATCCGGATCGCCTCGTCGGCTCCCCTGCCCTGCACCTTGAAGCCGCCCATGGCATGCACGCTCTGCGGCGTCCGATCAGCGCGCGGATGGTTTCGACACGCTTGGCGCCACCCTCCAGCTTCACCGCGGCCGCCCCGCGCTGCAGGAAGCCGCCGGCATTGCGCAGGGTGTCCTCGAGGCTGAGGTGATAGCTGAGATAGGGCATGTCAGCCACGAGTCGGGCTCTCGGCCACGTGCGAACGACTGCTTCAAGATGATGGTTCATCATCGCCATGCTCACCGGCAGGGTGTTGTCGAAGCCCAGACAGACATTGCCGACGCTGTCACCCACCAGGATTATGTCGACAACGGGATCAGCCAGGCGTGCGGTGATGGCATCATAGGCTGTGGTCATCACCAGCCGCCGACTGTCACGGGCCCACTGCTGGAGCATTGGGATGGTGAGGGCTGATGAATCAGCTGAGGGGTGATGGCTCATGAGGGCTCGCGCTGCAAAACTGAGTGAGGTTTCCGTCTGGGGCGTTCACGGCGCACCCAATGATGGTATCCCCAAAGGCTGTCTGGTTCTGGCACCGTCAGGTTCGCACTTCCGACAGCTGACGCGGCTTCGACTGCTGACGGATGAGCTCATAGCATCCGCACACGGTCTGTTCGAGGCCGCGGCGATCGGTGACCGTGACGGCCCCGCGCCCCTGGCGGATCACACCGGCGGCCTGGAGGGCGTGCATGACCAGGCTGATGGTCGAGCGTTGCACCCCCATCATGCGGGACAACTGCTCGTGGGTGAGGGGCACGGTGGCGCGGTTCGTCCGATCCTGCATCGTCAGGAGCCAGCGACAGCAGCGCGCCTCGACGCTGTGTAGGGTGTGGCAGGCCTTGGCTTGTAGGGTCTCCGTCAGCAGCTCCTCCCCAAACCGCAGGAGGTGGTCACGGAGCGCCGATCGAGCCTCGAACGCTTGATGCAGGACGTCGGTGTCAAGCGCGAGGCCGTGCCGGTGCTCTGCACGACATAGCGCCCCAGCGAGCGGCGGGTGATGAGGGCCCCGGCGAGGCCGAACATGGCCTCGCCCCCGAGCTTCGCCATCTCGATGGTTTTGCCGTCCGCCAAAACGGTCACGAGGGAGACAATCATGTCGTGCGGAAAATAGATGAAGGGCATGCGGTCGCCGGCCTCATAGACCACCCTGCAGCGGGGCAGGTCGACCAGCTGAAGGTGTGGCTCAAGACAGGCGAAGTCGTCGGGGAGCAGCGCTGACAGAAGGCGATTGGCGCAATGACAGGAACGCTGCGAAGATCGTGACATGACCAGAGCCTATGACCTTGAGCGGCGGCGTCCGCCCCGGCGAGCATCAGCATCTTGGCGATCATGCGCTGCTGGGAATCGGAGATGTCGGTGGAGTCGTGCTAGAAGGCCGAGCGCGCGCCGACGCAGGCGACCATGCTGCAGTCCCTGCGAGATGATCCGGTCCCGAAGGAGTGTGGTCAGGAAGCTTAAGGTCCCGACCTCATGCCAGGAGCCACCTACGCCTGGGGTTGTGTTCGCGAGGCGTGTTCCTCCTCTGCGTCCGAAAAGGGGCTCGCTGCGGCAATGCCGAGCGAGCCCAAGTTGGGGAGGACCGTCCCAGAGGGCATTTCCCTGCCAGAGGGAGAAACGGTGGCCGGGACGGAGGTCACCTCCTCCACTGCCGGCGGCGCCGACAGGGAGACCGATGCAGGCCCAGGGCCTGCGTTCACAAGACCAGAAACACTTCCGCCCAACAGGCTCAAGGGCGTATCCCGCCGTTGCCGTGAGGTCTGAGGAGTGTCGCCGCAGCGAAGGCATGAGCCTCGGGCCCGGCCGCAGCGATCCTTTTGGCGTCGCAGATGAGCTCGGCACCAGCGGCCAATTCGGGCTCATCGAACTCGAAGCAGCCGCAACTATCGAGGACTGCGCGGGCGGCATGGGAGTAAACCTCCAGCCACAATGACGGAATGTGAGGCACCGTGTCTTGCAGCCGCGTCAGCTCTGTCAGACGCACCTCGACCGATCCGAAGTTGGCCACCATTGCTGTTCTCGCGCCGTTAGCTTGGTCCGGCATAGCGGCGAGCTGCACGTAAGCGCGAAGGATGGCATGTTCGAGCTGATCCGGCTCTAGGAGCAGGGCATTGGAGAAGCTGGGAGAGAACGATGTGCGCCGCGCCATCGAACCCTCCGTTACGCCGCGTTGGATGGGCCGCCGTTCAGGGCGACCTTGAACTCGGCCTGCGTCTTGGCCTTGATCTCTTCGACCGTCACGCCGCCAGCCGGCTCGATCAGGGGCATGCCGGTGTCATCCAAGCTGAGGTAGTGGCTGAGATACGGCACGTCGGCGATGAGCAAGGCCCTTGGCTTGGTCCGCGCCACGGCCTCGAGATGATGGTTCATCATCGCCATGCTGACCGGCAGGGTGTTGTCGAAGCCGAGGCACACGTTGCCGACGCTGTCGCCCACCAGGATTATGTCAACCACGGAATCAGCGAGGCGTCCAGTAACGCCATCATACGCTGTCACAAGCCGCCGTCCTTCACGAGCAGCTGTCTGAAGCAGCGGGATCGTGATCGCAGGCCTGTCAGGCGGAGGCAAATGGCTCATCAGGTTACCCCATGCTTCAGCAGCAGAACCAATGGGAGGTCAGTTTATTGATCTGGATCAGATCAAGGCAGCATCCGTCCCGTGATCACCTTCACGGATCAGATCAAACTCACGTCGGCATCTATCATGCGCGGTCAAGATAGTGCATGATATAGGTTGCTCGTCTTGCTCGTAAGCCTGATAGGTCCTGCCATTACAGCAATTGAACATATGACCGTTAAGTCCACGTCCTACTTCGCTTTGGGGCGACCAATAGTAAGGCATGTATATTTGCCCGACGTACTATCCTAGCAGGCTACTAAAGTTCAAGAGATTCATATTCTATAATTCTTCTCTGGCTTAGTGCTTTCTTCTCGCGTCGACCGCGACGAATAACGCATCCCAACCTGGCTGCGTGCAGCGAGACGGGAGCGGCTAGGCTGACCTCGAGGTGCGAATGTACCTCGCATGTTCATCGATGGCAGTAATGACAGCTCGAGCCTCCTCCCGAAACTTCGCCTTGCAGTGCTTGGACGTCCGATGCCAGTCGCGTGCTTCCTCCTGACCTGAATCTCGTAGAGGCGCGAGCACAGCCTCTATTTCCTTCAGATTCATTGTTCAAAACCTTACTTTATACTACAACCGGAGAGGGTAGTCAGCTTGGTTATATTCAAGGACTAGATCTGGCTGCAACGAAAAAGGAAGGTACGAATTTCCAAAGTGGGCGAGGTCGTTTAGCTACCGATTACTTTGCTTCGGTGTTGCCGGTGGGCGTCTCCAGGTCCACTGAACATATTAGCTTTAATCGAGCCCCTTCGATTATTGATCTTTGTCATTCGACGGAGGCTCTTTCCGACTCAGCAAGTCGAGCTTATACCGCTCCACTGCTTCGAGCCGTGGTCTAACCACCGACCAAAGGCGCCGATCCAACGCTAGGGCAATGGTTTCGACTATAGCGGTGAGACCAAGCAGGCTGTCCCAAGGTGATGAGGTTTCTACTTTAGCGCGAAAAACATAGGTGGCCACTTCGGAGGCTTCAGACATCCACTGGTCAGTGAATAGGATAACGGTACACCCTCTCTGAGAGGCAATACGAGCAGTGGCCACTACATCGTTTTGATAACGCCTAACGTCAAACAAGACCACAATGTCTTTTTTGCCAAGGTCGATGATACGATCAGCGCGCTCCTGAATAATCGTCGGCAACTCAATGACTGAACGCCTCATTTTGCGAAGGTGATATAGAAGGTGGCCGGCCACGGTGGTGGTTAAGTCTCCTCCCATAACGTTGATGTTGCGCCGCTCGTCAGCGAACAACTCAATCACTTGGTCCACTACTGCAGCTTCGATTTCCGACAATGTCGATCGAACAACCTCCAGCAGTTCATTCCCAAACTCGCTCCCCGCATCAAAATTCTCGGGGCGCGGCCTTGTTAGTGGAAACTTCCGACTCTCGTCGATCTCCTCCCGCAATGCCCGGCGAAAATCCGGATATCCCGTGAACCCAAGCTTGCTAATAAAACGCAACACGGTCGGGGCGCTAACCTCCGCTTGCTTCGCGAAAGCTGTTACACTCTCCAGGCCGATCACCGGGTATCTGGCCAGAAGCGCCCGGGCGACACGCTTTTCCGAGCTGGTCATTGAGCTCATGGCGGCAGAAATGCGGTCAGCGATTAGGATTTGCGACTCGGACATCTAATATAGCCTTCCATGCTCAAGCGAGACATGGGTTCCTGTTTAAACTCTTGATGGAGTATTCTGTAATATCCTTTACAGCTAGCGGTCAATCTTCCTTCCCGGGAATTTTGCAATCTGCTCTTCACGAGGCTGAGGCGACCCCTCGTTCAACATTCCATTCACACTCATAGGCTTTGGCTATTAGGCATTTGGCGCCACCGCCGCGTTATTTTCATGGTAATTAAATATTCAGATAATCGCCTTGACTCTTCAAGCTGAAAATTTCATATCAATGACGCTGCTGCGAATTGCGTGCCGGTGTTCGGCAGCCCCCGTGGCGCTGCTGCGGAGCGGATTCGGCTCGCACTGATACGGTCAATCAAAGGGGGAATAACGTTATGAACGCAATAGTGGGAAAGCTAGCTTTCGCAACCTTTGTGCTGACAGCCTCACTGGGCTCTAGCGCGAACGCTGGTGAGGTGCTTGACAAGATTCTCACCGCAAAGACCCTCATCGTGGCGGTGTCGCCGAATTATCCGCCAAGTTCGTTTCTAAATGACAAGGGTGAGCTTGTTGGCTTCGACGTCGATGTGGGAAGGCTGGTTGCCGAGCACATCGGCGTGGGGGTGAAATATGAAGCGCCAGCTTGGGACATCATTATCTCAGGAAGGTGGCAAGGGCGGTGGGACATCGTTGTTGCTGCAATGAGCCCGACCAAGGAACGAGCAAAAATATTCGATTTTCCTGCCATCTACCGATACGGAGCATACATCGCTGCCGTCCACAGGGACAGCAAAGCCACCAAGGTCCAGGACCTCGACGGCAAGGTGGTTGGTGTGTTGGCAGGCTCGATGGCATATGACTACCTTAGCCAAGACATCAAGAAAGACGAGCTAATTGGCGTTCCGCCGTTCGATTACCGATTCAAGGCTGGTCGGATCAAGACTTACGAGACGTCTAACAATGGCTTGGACGATCTGCGTATTGGCGATGGGAAGAGATTGGACGCATTCGTCGGTGGTGACGTCGTCATTCTCGACGCGATTAAGGCTGGATATCCAATCAGGCAGTTGGGCGAAGGTCTATTTTATGGACCGGCAGTCATTGCTACTTTGCCTGGAGACGCTGAACTCGACCAGAAGATCGCCGACGCGGTTAAGAGTCTGAAAGAAAGCGGGAAGTTGTCTGAGCTATCGATGAAGTGGTTCGGGCGAGACGTGACGACTGCAAAGTAACGGTATTTACCCATCGCGGACCGGCTTGTCGGTCAGCAGTCTGAAGCGCATTAGGGAGAAAACAATATGGATCCGAAATTGCTCGTGCAGCGGGTCGACGAGAAAGCATGCCTCGATTTTCTCGTGGCCATGGTGCGCCACAAGAGCTATTCCGAGACGGACGAGTGCGAGCTGGCTCGCTACATGGTGGCAAGCATGACGGAACTCGGGCTGGATGCCCAACTGCAGCCTTTCGATGACGGCCGTCGCTTCAACGCCATCGGCATCTGGAAGGGAACTGGCGGCGGCAAGAGCCTGCTCTTCAACGGTCATATCGACACCAATCCGGTCACGGAGGGATGGACCGTCGATCCATGGGGCGGTCTGGTGGACGACAAGTTCATCTATGGAATCGGCGTGTCCAACATGAAGGCAGGAGATGCAGCCTATTTCTGCGCAGTGAAAACGTTGCGTGACGCCGGCATAAGGCTGAAAGGCGACGTCATCTTGACCTATGTCGCCGGTGAATTGCAGGGCGGTCTCGGAACGATTGCCTTCATCGATGCAGGAATCCCTGCCGACTACTTCATCAACAGTGAGCCGAGCGATCTTCAGGCCGTCACCATGCATGCGGCCGCTCTACCTTTCGTTATCGAACTGACCGGCAATACCCGGCATCTGTCCAAGCGCGAACACGCGGTGGATGCGATTTTGGCGGCCTGCGACATCATTCCGCGCATCAATGCGATGACCTTTTCGGGTGCGAAGAGCCCGGAGCATCGGTCCATCAATCGTGCCCACGTCGGCGTGGTTCACGGTGCCCTCGGCAGGGATCTTGTTGAATCGCGACCGCCGCAGGTAGCCGATTTCGTGCGCATCCGCGGTTCGGCACGCTATGCACCAGGTCAGACGCGCCAAGGTGTGCTCGCCGACATGCGTGCCGAGCTCGACAAGCTGGAAAGCCGCTTTCCCGGCCTTCAGGCAAGGCTTGTGCCGGAGATGGTCGAGGGCATGCCGCTGATGCCGGCGTTCGAGGTTGACCGCAACTCCCGTATCGTTAAGGCTCTCAACGCAGCTTATGAGCAGGTTCGCGGCGAACCTCAGCCCACCGGTGCGATTACGCCGACTGGATATTATGGCACCGACGCTGGCCACCTCTACGAGAGGGCAGGCATGGAGGGCATCGTTTGCGGACCCGGTGGGCGCTACAACACAATGCCCAATGAACGCGTCGACATTCCGGATTTTCTCGATATGGTCCGTATCTACATGCTAACCATCCTCGATATCTGCGAGGTGATCTGAGGTGATCCTTTCCGTCTGTCCGGCGTCAGCGCTAACCAGATAAAATCGGCTTAACTGAGAGGGGAGGATTTCTGGCTCATCGAAGCCCTTAAAGGGAGCGAAGATGAGCCAGAAAGCCGAAACACGAAAAGCGTTAGCCGACCAGAAGCTGGCCCCTGTCACGTTATCGCGCTTGGCTCACGCAAGGCAACACCACAGGATAGTCTGGGCCGAACTTCAGAGCCCACCGGCGGACCGTCTCATAAGAGACGACAATGCCGCGCTCCAGCAGCATCTCCTCGACCAGTTGCAGGCTCAGTGGAAATTTGAAGTACAACCAAACTGCGTGAACGATGATCTCAGGCGGGAAGCGATAGCATTTGTAGCTGATGGGCTTGCTCATGTTAGACCATCTACACCGCTCGCCCTCACGCCCGAGTTAATGTGATGGAGTGGGAGCTATGACGGAATGTGGACGGGGCGGTAAAAAGTCGATTCATATCGGGTGCTGAAGCGTCTATGCTTAAGCATGATTACATTGCGTGACAGGCGGACCGGGGATTTGTTCGATCGCTGGCCGGAATTGGGCGAGAAGCGGCGCCGGCTGCTGGATCGTTGCTGGGCTGAGGTGTTCCGCCATCATCTTCTTGATGAGCTTCCGATTGAGGAGCTGTTGCCTCATTTTGATGAGCGCATGGGCCGGCCATCGAAGGATTTTCACATCGTCATCGGCGTTCTGCTTTTGCAGCAATTGCACGACCTGAGCGATGCGGCCACGGTCGAGGCATTGGCATTCAACATGGCCTGGCATCACGCGCTGGATGTGCGCACTGAGGCGGATTGTTATTTCTGCGAGAAGACGTTGCGGAACTATCGCCGTCTTTTCATTGCGCAAGGGCTTGATGAGGTTCTGTTCCGTCGCCTGACCGATCGCCTGGTGCGTGCCTTCGCCGTGGACACCAGCCGCCAGCGCATGGACTCGACCGCGCTGCGCTCGGCCATGCGCAGCCTGACGCGGCTCGGGATCGTCGTCGAGACGATCTCAAAATTCACGCGCGAGCTCGAGCGTTTTCATCCCGCGCTGCATGCGCTGGTCGATCGCGACCTGGTCCGGCGCTATGTTGATCGGGAAGGTCCGGGCTGCTTTGCCAATACGGCGCCGAGCGCGTCCAAGCGCAGGCTTGATGAGGCTGGGCAGGATCTGCTGCACCTCAGGGAGCAGTTCAGGACTACGGTTGCTGCGGACTTGCCTGGATACGTGTTGCTGGTCCAGGTCCTGCACGAGCAGTTCGAGATTACGGAAGGCCAGGATGACGATACGTCCTCTGCGATTGCCCTTCCGCGCAAACCTGGCGAGATGCCTTGCGATGGCATCAGCAGCCCTGCCGATCCGGATGCCAGCTATAACGCCCACCGCGGGTTGGGCTATATGGCGCAGATCGTCGAAACCTATGCGGAAGATGACGATCCCGCAGGCCCAACGGGTCCCCGGCCTCCCGATCTGATCACCCATGTGGCCGTGCACAAGATGACGGTGCATGACGGACACCGGGTGCCGGACGCCTTGGACGATCTGGCCGACCGCTCGCTCACGCCGAAGATGCTTCTGGCCGATTCCCATTATGGATCGGCTGACAACATGGCCTTGGCTCAAGGGCATGCCATTGACTTGGTGGCTCCGGCCCGTACGGCCAAGGGATGCTCTTCAGGGCGCCTGACCCTGGAGGACTTCAGCCTCGACGAGGATGGTCTGGTGGTGCGATGCCCAAACGGCGTTTCCCCGGTCTCGACCTCTGCCGCGCCGGCGAAACTGCAGGCCCGTTTCGACCTCGCTATATGTCGGCAATGCCCGAACAGGAAGCGCTGCCCGGTCCGGGCTGACAGCCGTGACGGCTTAATCGCCCGCTTTCAGTACACCCCAGCACGGGCCGAAAATCAGAAGCGCCGCCTTTACGAGAGCAGCGATGTATTCCGTGAAGCCTATCGTTGGCGCGCCGGGATCGAAGCGACAATGTCGCGCCTGAAGCATCAGATGAACCTGGCGCGCCTGCGCATTCGTGGCATGCCGGTCATGCGCTATACGGTAAATCTCCGCGCTCTTGGCTTGAATATCCGCAGATGTGCCGCGGTTCAGGCCTAAAGCCGAGCCTTTCTCTGAGACCTTCAGGCTCGCAGGGGAGCAAGGGGAGATATCGCTTCCGCAGCGTATGGAAAGCAGCACGAACAACGCTCGGTCGACTACTTTTTACCGCCCCGTCTAAAATCCGTCATAGCTCATGGAGTGGACACTCCCTGCTCACCGGCATCAAAGTGCCGAAGGGTGGCTGTCATGAAGATCGCCACAAGGAGAGGGAGCGCCCGCTATGCAAGTTACCACAGTCGGCCTGGATCTGGCCAAACACATATTCCAGCTGCACGCCGTTGATGCGGCCGGTCAAGTCGTGATCCGCAAGCGGTTGCGCCGGACAGAGGTGCTGTCGTTCTTCGCATCTATGCCACCTTGCCTGATCGGCATGGAGGCGTGCGCAACCTCTCACCATTGGGCTCGTGAGCCCCCGGTCGGGACCGGTGTGTCGCCGCGATAATCGTAGAATCCGCGCTTAGTTTTGCGGCTGAGCCAGCCGGCTTCGACGTATTTCACCAGAGGCGGACAAGGACGGTACTTGGAATCGGCTAGACCCTCGTGCAGCACCTGCATGATCGACAGGCTGGTATCGAGCCCGATGAAGTCCGCCAGCTGCAGCGGGCCCATCGGATGATTCGCACCAAGGTGCATGGCCGTGTCGATGGCCTCCACGGAGCTCACGCCCTCATGGAGGGTGTAGATCGCCTCGTTAATCCTCGGCGGCAGGATGCGGTTGACGATGAAGGCCGGGAGATCTGTGGAAGCAACCGGGGTTTTGCCGAGCCTGGTGCTGAACTGAACTCCCTGGCAGCTTCGTAGGTGGCATCATCAGTGGCGATACCGCGGATCAGCTCGACAAGCTGCATCACCGGCACCGGATTCATGAAGTGCAAACCGATGAACTTCTCCGGCCGGTCGGTGGCCGCAGCAAGCCGAGTGATCATGATCGACGACGTGTTGGTGGTGGGTATCGCATCGGGGCGCAGCGACGGGCTGAGATTGGTGAAGATCCTGCGCTTCACCTCCTCATTCTCGGTCGCGGCCTCGATGACGAGGTCGCAGGCGGACAGATCGTCGTAGGTCAGTGCGGGGCGGGTGTGCTCGAGTGCCGCCTGTCAGTCGGCATCGGAGATCTCCCCCTTTGCAACCTGACGCATGAAGTTCTCATCAATGGTCTTGAGACCGGCAATGATCCGCTCCTCCGAGAAATCGTTGAGCCGGACGTTAAACCCCGCCAGCGAGCAGACATGGGCGATGCCACTGCCCATCTGTCCCGCGCCGATGACCCCAACCGTTTTGACCGGGATAGTCATCTTGACACCTAAGGTGTTCCGCTGTGTCTGAACGGCGCGGGGAAGGCAAAGAATGATTTTCGCTGTGCCATCGAAACCTCCGTTAAGCCGCGCTGGACTGCTTGCCGTTCAGGTCAACCTTGAACTCAGCCTGGGTCCTGGCCTTGATCTTATCCACCGTCACGCCGTCAGCCAACTCAATCAGGGGCATGCTGGTGTTGCTCTTATTGTCGATGCTGAACACACCGAGATCGGTGACGAAGAGATCCTTTACGCCCGCCGGCATCGTTAAGGCTGAGATGGTAGCTCAGGTACGGCATGTCGACCACGACGAGAGTCCGGGGCTGCATGCGCGTGACCGCCTCGAGATGATGGTTCATCATCGCCAAGCTGACCGGCAGCGCGTTGTCGAAGCCGAGGTACACGTTGCCGACGCTGTCGCCCACCAGGATCATGTCGACGGCAGGATCAGCCAGGCGCGCCGTGACGGCATCATAGGCCGTAGTCATTACAAGCCGCCGACCGTCGCGCGCCTGTTGCTGCAGCAACGGGATGAGAGTGGTCGGCTTGTCGGAAGGAGGTACATGGCTCACGGTAGTTATCTAACCGTTCTTATTCACCAGGGTTTACTGCATTGACCTGATCTGCGGCGAGGCGAGCCAATCTGTTGCGTCTCTTTCACCGCAGCGAGCTCTGGAATGTTGGGAACGCGTTTGCAGGGATCGGCTGGCATGATCGGGGCGATGGCGGCCCCGTCGCTCAGGGCGAGGCTGCCCGCGGCCGGGGAACGAGAGCCCCGGCAAGACGACGGACGAGATCCGCTTCCGGGCAACAGGAGGCAAAGGCCAAGCGGATGCGACTGGCACTCTCCTGGACCCGCACGGCGATCTTGAGCAGGCGCAGCCGCAGCGTCGCAAACTCGGCCCGGGCCAGTTCTCGGACAGTTGGGATGGCCTCGCGCACCGCCAGCATCAGCCAGTAGGCGGCCGTGTGCAGCACCAGGCGAACCTGATTGGCCACCGCGCGCCGGCACGAGGTTCGGTCAGAGGCGAGTTGCGCCTTGTGGAACTTGATCCAGTTCTCGGCCTGGCCGCGCGCGCAGTACAGGCTCTCGTAGATGACACGCGGGCTGGTGCCGGTCAGGTTGGTGACCACAAAGCGGATATCAAGCCCCAGGCGGGTGGCCTCGATGCGGGCGATCGCGCGACGCTCGCGCGACCAGCTTTTGGCCCGGTGTGTCGTCTCGGCAAATCCGCGCACCACCTCGCGATCCTCGACCGCCCGCTGGGTGCGCACCGCATCCGCCACCTCCTGCACTTTGGCGGTGAGCGGCCGGCTGCCGGCCAGCCCGAACAGATAGCTCAGGCCGTGCTGCTCGCAGAAGTCCATGGCCTCGGGACGGGCATAGTGACTGTCGCCGCGGAACGTGATGCGCGTGGTCGGCCAGCGCGTGCGGATGCGGCGCACGAGGCGTCGCAGATGCGCCCGGACCTCCACGCCGGAGGGCGTCTTGCCCGGCCGCAGCACGATGGCAACCGGTCGGCCGGTGGCGCTGTCATACACATGGATCGGCAGAAAGCAACGCTCGTCATAGTGCGCGTTGAACAAGGACAGTTGCTGGTGCCCGTGCACGACATCGCAGGTATCGTCGATGTCCAGCACCACGCCGTCGGGCGGGGCGGCATAGCTTTCCATCCACTGCTCCACCAGAGCGTAGCTCAGGCGGATCGCATCCCGGATTGTCGGGGCATTCTCCAGGCGTGAGAGGGTCGGCTGCGAGGCCAGATCCGCACCCGTCTCGGGCAGGCGGCCGCAGGCGAGCTTGAACGCCGGATCCGCGCGCAGCGGACCGAAGTCGTTGCAATCCTCATAGCCACACGCAATCGCGAAGATGCGGGCGCGGAGCATGTCTGGGATCGCGTGCGTCACGCGGCCTGGATCGCGCTGATCCGGAATGACGCGGGCCAGCCGCTCGGCGATGCCGAGCCGGCGCTCGGCCTGGGCCAGGAGCATGACGCCGCCGTCGGACGACAGGCGTCCGCCATCGAACGCGGCGGTGATCTTCTTGCGGGACACGGCTGGAAACGGGAACGTTGCGGTTGTATCGTCCGGCATGGCGGGTGTGGCACAGTGCAATCGTGGCAGGGGTTGGTGTCAGCAACCAAATCCTACGACACGTCAGTCACTTAAGCTACGCTCGCCAACCCTCTTCAGCCACATCACGAATAAGAGCGGCTAATCCTTGTCGGGTGCAGGCAGCCGGAGCGCACCGTCGGCTAAATCGGATCAGCCGCTTCAGATGGCCTGCACGAGCAGATCGATGCTGGCTTTGGCATCGCCGTAGAACATGCGGGTGTTGTGCTTGTAGAACAGCGGGTTCTCGATGCCGGAATAGCCGGTGCCCTGCCCGCGCTTCGACACGAACACCTGCTTGGCCTTCCACACCTCCAGAACCGGCATGCCGGCAATCGGGCTGTGCGGATCCTCCTGGGCGGCCGGGTTGACGATGTCGTTCGAGCCGATCACGATCACCACGTCGGTGTCCGGGAAGTCCTCGTTGATCTCGTCCATCTCCAGCACGATGTCGTACGGCACCTTGGCCTCGGCCAGGAGCACGTTCATGTGCCCCGGCAGGCGGCCGGCCACCGGATGGATGGCAAAGCGCACGTCCTTGCCCTTGGCGCGCAGCCGGCGAGTCAGCTCCGACACCGATTGCTGCGCCTGGGCCACCGCCATGCCGTAGCCCGGCACGATCACGATGCTGTCCGCCTCCTCCAGGGCGGTGGCCACGCCATCGGCATCGATGGCGATCTGCTCGCCGGCAATCGCCATCACCGGTCCCGTGGTGGTGCCAAAGCCGCCCAGGATCACGCTGATGAAGCTCCGGTTCATCGCCTGGCACATGATGTAGCTCAGGATCGCACCGGACGAGCCCACCAGGGCGCCGGTGACGATCAAGAGGTCGTTGCCGAGCGTGAAGCCGATGGCGGCGGCCGCCCAGCCGGAGTAGGAGTTGAGCATCGAGACCACCACCGGCATGTCTGCGCCACCGATGCCCATGATCAGATGGTAGCCGATGAAGAACGCCAGCAGCGTCATCGCCACCAAGGCCCAGATCCCCGCGCCCTGCACGTACAGCACCAGCAGGACGAGCGAAGCCAAGGCGGCTGCAGCATTGAGCCCATGCCCGCCCGGCAGCTTCCTGGCCTTGCCGTCGACCTTGCCGGCGAGCTTGCCGAACGCGATCACCGAGCCGGTGAACGTCACCGCGCCGATGAACACGCCCAGGAACACCTCGACCCGCAGGATCGCGATCTCCACGCCCGTCTTGTGCGTCAGCACCCCGGCAAAGCCGGTGAGCGCCTGACGTGAGGCCTCATCAAGCGCTAGCACACGGGTGAGCTCGAGATCGGCATTGAAGCCGATGAACACGGCGGCGAGGCCGACGAACGAGTGCAAGGCTGCCACCAGCTGCGGCATCTCGGTCATCTCGACCTTTTTCGCCACGTACCAGCCCAGGCCCGAGCCGATCACCAGCATCACGGCAATCACCGCGTAGTTGCCGACGCCGGGTCCAAAGACGGTGGCGCCCACGGCGAGCGCCATGCCTGCGATGCCGTACCACACAGCCCGCTTGGCGCTCTCCTGGCCCGACAGGCCGCCGAGCGCGAGGATGAACAGGATGGCGGCGGCCACATAGGCAGCAGAGACAAGTCCAAAGCTCATCGGGCAATCCTCATGACTTCTGGAACATGGCCAGCATCCGGCGCGTGACCAGGAAGCCGCCGACGATGTTGATGGTGGCGATCAGGAAGGAGAGCGAGGCCAGTGCCGTCACCAGCCAATGGCTGGAGCCGACCTGCAGCAGGGCGCCCAAGACCACGATGCCGGAGATGGCGTTGGTCACGGCCATCAGCGGCGTGTGCAGGGAGTGGCTGACGCTCCAGATCACCTGGAAGCCGACAAAGCAGGCCAGCGCAAACACGATGAAGTGGGCCATGAAGCTGGCTGGCGCATAGGCGCCCACCAGTGCGATCAGCAGGCCGCCGGCTACGAGCAGCCCGACCTGGGTGCGGGTCTGGGCCCGGAAGGCGGCGGCCTCCTGGGCCCGCTTCTCCTCCGGGGTGAGCTCCCTCACCTTCTCCTTGGGCTTGGCGGCGGCGATCGCCGGCACCTTGGGTGGCGGGGGCGGATAGGTGATCGCGCCCGCATGCGTGACCGTGGCGCCGCGGATCACGTCATCCTCCATGTTGTGGACGATCACCCCGTCCTTGTTGGGGGTCAGGTCGGTGAGGAAGTGGCGGATGTTGTTGGCGTACAGCGTCGAGGCCTGGGCGGCCATGCGGCTCGGGAAGTCGGTGGTGCCGATGATGGTGACGCTGTTGTCGGTGACGATCGTCTGATCCGGCACGGTCAGGTCGCAGTTGCCGCCGCGCTCGGCCGCCAGATCGACGATCACCGAGCCCGGCTTCATGGCCTGGACCATGTCGGCCGTCCACAGCTTCGGCGCTGGCCGTCCCGGGATCAGGGCGGTGGTGATGACGATGTCGATCTCGGGCGCGAGCGCGCGGAATTTTTCCAGCTGCTTGTCGCGGAACTCCGGGCTGGACGGCGCGGCATAGCCGCCGGTGGCGGCGCCGTCCTGGGTCTGCTCGAAGTCGAGGAAGACGAACTCGGCCCCCATGGACTCGATCTGCTCGGCCACCTCGGGCCGGACGTCGAAGGCATAGGTGACGGCGCCGAGCGCGGTCGCGGTGCCGATGGCGGCGAGGCCGGCGACGCCGGCGCCCACCACCAACACCTTGGCCGGCGGCACCTTGCCGGCGGCGGTGACCTGGCCGGTGAAGAAGCGGCCGAAGGCGTTGCCGGCCGCGATCACGGCGCGGTAGCCGGCGATGTTGGCCATGGAGGAGAGCGCGTCCATCTTCTGGGCGCGCGAGATGCGCGGCACCATGTCCATCGCAATGACGGTGGCACCCTGCGCCCGGCAGAGTTCAAGAAGCTCATGGTTCTGCGCCGGCCAGAAGAACGAGATCAGGGTCTGGCCCTGGCGGAGCATCGTGGCTTCTGCCGCTTCAGGCCCGCGCACCTTCACCACCACATCGGCGGTGTCGAAGACGGCTTGCGCTGAAGGCATAACCTTGACGCCTGCTGCTGCATAGGCTTCATCCGAGAGGCCCGCCTTGGCGCCTGCACCTGTCTCGATCATGCAAGCATGCCCCAGCTTCTGCAGTTGAAGGGCGGATTCAGGTGTCATCGCCACCCGGCTCTCGCCCCCAAAGATCTCTTTCAGTACTCCTATCTTCACGGTCTCTCCGCTCGCTCTGTAGCTGGACTGCCAATGGTCGCCTGTCGGCGGCTCAAACAGGTCCTTGCCTTGTGTCTCACATGTTGACGTAGTTCGGCCCGCCGCCGCCCTCTGGGGTGACCCAGTTGATGTTCTGGTTCGGGTCCTTGATGTCACAGGTCTTGCAGTGGACGCAGTTCTGGGCGTTGATCTGGTAGCGCACGCCGCCCTCGCCCTCGACCCATTCATAGACGCCCGCCGGGCAGTAGCGCTGCGAGGGGCCGCCATAGACATCGTGCTCGGTGGCCTTCTGCAGGCTTGGATCCTTGACCTTGAGATGGACCGGCTGGTCCTCCTCGTGGTTGGTGTTGGAGAGAAACACCGAGGACGGCCGGTCGAAGGTGAGCACGCCGTCGGGCCGGTCGTATTTGATCGGGGTCACAGACGAGAGGGGCAGCGTGCAGGCATGGTCCGGCTTGCCGTGCTTCATGGTGCCGAAGGGCGACCAGCCGAAGAGCTCCGTCAGCCACATGTCGAGCCCGCCGAGCGCCACGCCCGCCGCCGTGCCGTAGCGCGACCAGAGCGGCTTCACGTTGCGCACCCGCTTGAGGTCGTAGCCGATCGGCGAGGCGCGCCAGGATTCCTCGTAAGCCGCGACCTCGTCGTTGGCCCGGCCCGCCTGCAGGGCCGCGAACACGTGGTCGGCGCAGAGCATGCCCGACAGGATGGCATTGTGGCTGCCCTTGATGCGCGGCACGTTGACGAAGCCCGCCGAGTCGCCCACGAGGCAGCCGCCCGGGAAGCTCAGGCGCGGCACCGACTGCCAGCCGCCCTCCATGATGGCGCGCGCGCCATAGCCAATGCGCTTTGCGCCCTCGAACACCTCGCGCACCATCGGGTGCGTCTTGAAGCGCTGGAATTCGTCGAAGGGCGACAGGGTCGGGTTCTTGTAGTTCAGGTGCACCACGAAGCCGACCGAGACGAGATTGTCGTCGAAATGGTAGAGCCAGGAGCCGCCGCCGGAATTGTTCGGCAACGGCCAGCCCATGGAATGGCGCACGAGGCCTGCTTGAAACTTCTCCGGCTTGACCTGCCACAGCTCCTTGATGCCGATGCCGTATTTCTGGTGGTCGCGGCCCTGATTGAGGCCGAAGCGCTCGACCATCTGCTTGGTCAGCGAGCCGCGGGCGCCCTCACTGAGGATCGTGTATTTGGCGCGCAGCTCCATGCCGCGGGTGAAGTTGGCGTTGGGCTCGCCGTTGCGGCTGACGCCCATGTCCCCGGTGGCGACGCCCACGACCTTGCCGTCCTCGACCAGCACTTCGGAGGCCGGAAAGCCGGGATAGATCTCGACGCCGAGTTCTTCTGCCTTGCGGCCGAGATAGCGAGCGACGTTGCCGAGCGAGCCGACGAAGTTGCCGTGGTTGTTCATGAGCTTGGGCATGAACACGTTGGGCATCTTCACGCCGCCGGCATGTCCCAGATACAGGAACTCGTCGGCGGTGACCTCGGTCTTGAGCGGCCGGTCGGGATCAGAGCGCCACTCCGGCAGGAGGCCGTCGAGGCCGATCGGGTCGACCACCGCGCCGGAGAGGATATGCGCGCCGATCTCGGAGCCCTTCTCGACCACGACCACCGAGATGTCCGCTCCAGCCTCGGCCGCCTGCTGCTTGAGGCGGATGGCAGTGGCCAAGCCTGCGGGACCCGCGCCCACGACGACGACGTCGAACTCCATCGATTCACGGGCAGGCAGATCGGACATGGTGTTCTCTGTCACCATCAAGCTGCTTGCCCAGTGGCGGCTTTGGTCAACTCCTCCTTGAGTTCAGGAAGGATTGTGAAGAGGTCGCCGACGAGGCCGTAATCGGCCACCTGGAAGATCGGGGCCTCCTCATCCTTGTTGATCGCCACGATCACCTTGGAGTCCTTCATGCCGGCCAGATGCTGAATGGCGCCTGAAATGCCCACCGCAATATAGAGATCGGGCGCCACCACCTTGCCGGTCTGGCCGACCTGCCAGTCGTTCGGCGCATAGCCGGCATCGACGGCCGCGCGCGAGGCGCCCATGGCCGCGCCGAGAGTGTCGGCGATCGGCTCGATGTACTTGGTGAAGTTCTCGGATGAGCCGAGCGAGCGGCCACCCGAGATGATGATCCGGGCCGAGGTCAGCTCGGGCCGATCCGACTGGGCGATCTCCTCGCCCTTGAACGACGACACACCCGGATCCTCGGCAGGGCCGACAGTCTCAATGGCGGCAGAACCGCCCTCAGCCGCCGCCGGGAAGGCGGCGGTGCGCACGGTGATCACTTTCTTGGCATCGGTGGCCTGCACGGTCTGGATCGCGTTGCCGGCATAGATCGGCCGCTCGAAGGTGTCGGGTGACACCACCTTGGTGATGTCGGAGACCTGCATCACGTCGAGCAGGGCCGCCACGCGCGGCATCACGTTCTTGCCGGTGGTGGTGGCCGGCGCCACGAGAGCGTCATACGAACCGGCGAGCGACACGATCAGCGCCGCGGTGGGCTCGGCGAGCTGATGCTCGTAAGCGGTGGCGTCAGCCAGCAGCACCTTCTCCACGCCTTCGAGCTTCGTGGCGGCTTCCGCCGCAGCCTTGGCAGTGGAGCCGGCGACGAGGACATGCACCGGCGCACCGAGCGCCTTGGCGGCGGAAAGCGCCTTGTGGGTGGTGTCTTTCAGGTGAGCATTGTCGTGCTCGGCGATCAGCAAGGTGGTCATGGGTGTTGGTCTCCTTAGAGCACGCCGGCTTCGACTTTGAGCTTCTGGACCAGCTCGGCCACGGAGCCGACCTTGACGCCCGCCTTGCGACCGCCGGGCTCGGCGGTCTTGAGCACCTTCAGGCGCGGGGCCACGTCGACGCCGAGCGTCTCCGGGCTCGTCTCGTCGAGGGGCTTCTTCTTGGCCTTCATGATGTTGGGCAGGGACGCATAGCGCGGCTCGTTGAGGCGCAGGTCCGTGGTGACGATGGCCGGCAGCTTGAGGCTCACCGTCTGCAGGCCGCCGTCGACCTCGCGGGTGACGTCGATCGAGCCCTCGCCGACAGCGACCTTGAACGCGAAGGTGCCCTGCGGCCAGCCGAGGAGAGCCGCCAGCATCTGGCCGGTCTGGTTGGCATCATCGTCAATGGCCTGCTTGCCCAGGATGACGAGATCGGGCTTTTCCTGTTCGACCACCTTGGCCAGGATCTTGGCGACGGCGAGCGGCTCGATCGCTGTGTCGGTCTTGACCAGGATGCCGCGGTCGGCGCCCATGGCGAGCGCCGTGCGGATCGTCTCGGCGGCCTGTTGCGGGCCGATGGAGACGGCGACGATCTCGGTGGCCTTGCCCTGTTCTTTCAGGCGCACGGCCTCCTCGACGGCGATCTCGTCGAAGGGGTTCATCGACATCTTGATGTTGGCCAGTTCCACGCCCGACCCGTCCGGCTTCACCCGGATCTTCACGTTGGAATCAACCACCCGCTTCACACACACAAGAAGCTTCATCGAACTCATCCTTGCTGATCGGCGGCTGCTCGGGCGCGGTATTCAAGTGCATGGCGGCGGTGGCATGAACCTGCGAAATGTCTGCTCCAGGAGACGAGCAAAGGCGAGACAGGTCCGGTCGTTGAATTCTGCCGAGATGATCTGCACACCAATCGGCAAACCGTCGGACGAGATCCCGACCGGAACGACCGTTGAAGGCAGATAGGATGCACCCGACATTACGGCCCAGATGAGCTGATCGGCTTCGGGAACGGGCGAACCATTGATTGACAACATTCGTTCGTATCTAGGGATCTCAGCACTGTGAACCGGGGCTGTCGATGCCGCCGCCGGACAAAGGACGATATCCACGGATTCGAAGAGCTTCTGCCAAGCCTGGCGCATGCGGGCTCTCGCTTCATTGAGCTCAAGCCAGCGGCGATGCGTCATGGTCGTGCCGCGCGTCATCCGTGCCAGGTAACTCTCGTCCTCAGGCTTGAGCGTGTCAGCCAAGCGGTGCTGTGCGTCGAACTGGTCCGGAAGGATCCTACTGGATGTCGCTGCACGCAGAAGAGAGACGCCTACGTCGAACATTTCAGACAAGCTGTGTGGCAAGACCGGATCGATCGCGACGGAGGCCGCCCGTGGTGACAGGAAGGCCGCCAGTTCGTCGAGGGCCCTTACAATCTCCTGGTCAACCTGAAACCTCGGCTCACCACGCAGGACGGCCACCCTGAAACCCGACAAGTGTTGCGATCTCGGGGGAGGCAGGCGAAGCGACCAGGCGGAAGCTTCAGGATCAATCGGCCCGGCGATCACGTCCAGCACGAGGCTTAAGTCGTCAACACTTCTGGCGATCGGCCCGTTCGACGATATATCGACCGCCGCTTCGGTTCCAGGGAATGTCTCACCGGCCTGCGGGATGATGCCGAACGTAGCCTTGTGGGCCATAACCCCGCAGTAGTGAGCCGGGTTACGGAGCGAGCCTCCAATATCACTTCCGATCTCGATCGGGCTCATGCCGCTCGCGACGGCCGTCGCCGCTCCCCCGGACGAACCGCCGCAAGTCCGCTTCGGGTCCCAGGGATTATTCGTAGTCCCATAAAGTCCGTTGGCGGTCTGCCAGTCTGCGAGGGCTTCGGCAACATTCGTCTTGCCGAAGATAATGGCGCCCGCCTGGACGAGGCGTTGAACGACCGTGCCGCTTCGGGTCGCGACGTTCGAGCGGAACCGAGCCATACCCCATGTCGTCGGAAGACCCTCCACGTCGTAAGATTCCTTGACCGTCATGGGGATGCCATGGAGTGGTCCCCAGACCACACCCTCCGCGAGGGCTTTGTCCGCCTCGTGCGCGTGGCGGCGAGCAGCCTCGAAATCTCGAACGACGACAGCATTCAAGCGCGGATTGAGTGCCTCCACCTGCGCGATGTGCAGTTCGAGCAAATCGGATACGGATATGGCTCGACGAAGCACCTCGTCGCGCATGGCAACAGCACCGGAAAGCAGCAGCGATGGTGACGCCGCACAGGACCGCATGTGGCACATAGTTCCTTAGCCCGATAGGTAGTCAAATGCCGCCAGGGTGTGCGTCTTCGCGATGTGCATGAACTCATCGATGCGAACGAGTTCATCGACCGTGCCCATCCCGCTCGGCGACGGCCCATACACGAAAGCCGGAATGCCGGCATGCCGCCAGAGCCGCGCATCCGTTCCGCCGAGGCCGATGATCGGCGCGGGCTCGATATTTGACACCCGCTTGGAATTTCGGATCAGTGACTCGACCATCCGGTGATCAGGCAGAGAGGCATTCGCCGCACCATGGTTCACGACCTCGAATGTGGCTTCGGGAAACGGCGCCATGACGGCGCGTAGGCGATTCATCACGTCGTCGTGGCTCACGCCGGGTGGAATCCGGATATCGACTTCGAAATCGCATTCCGCCGGAATCATGTTGATCTTCACCCCGCCTTTGATGGCGCCGACGTTAACGGTGGTGGAGGAAATGATCTTGGACGCACCAGCGCCATAGGCCTTGTCGATGGCGGCCGCATGCCGTTGAAGCGTGATCGAAAGCGGGGTCTCCTCCGGACTCCTGAACTCTTCGAGTGAGTGAAGTCCGACAATGACGTCCGCAGCGACTGCGACGGCATTGCGACTTAGATGAACATAGGCACCGTGGGCGCCCGGAGTGCGGATGCGGCAGTGAAGCCACAAGGGCCCCTTCTCGCCGAAGCGCAGGGCATATGGGCTGGTCGGTTCGCTGTTGAGCAGACAGTCACCAAGAACATCCTTGCGATGCTGCAGAAGATACCGGGCGCCCCAGGGGCCGAATGTCTCCTCATCTGATACGATGGTGAGGACGAGCGTTCCTCGCAGGTGCCGGCGCAGAGCGTGAAGCTCCGCAAAGCCGAACAATAGCGCTGTGGTGCCGGATTTCATGTCGCAGGCTCCCCGGCCATAAATGCAGCCATTCTCTTGGATCGCCCCCCAGGGATCGTGAGACCACTTAGCGGCATCGCCCGAGGGGAAAACATCGAGATGGCCATTCATCACGAGCTTTGGGCCGTCATTAGCGCCCGCAAACTGCGCGACGAGATTCGGCATGCTTGGGTTTGGTGCGACGATTTCGTAGGCTATACCGCGATCCGAGAGAAACTGTTCAACCAAGCCCATGGCAGCCCGTGTGTCGCCGGGCGGGTTTGGGGTGGGCGATCGGATCAAGCGGCACAGAAAATCCACCATCTCGTCGTGACGTTCGGACAAGCGGCGAAGGAGTTCACTTTTGATATCTGTCATCAGCATCCCCTCGAACGGCTGTGTTCGGTTGCGGGTTTGAACGGACTAGTCGGATCATCGCAGCGCCCTGGCGAGACCGACTGTCCTCTCGAGGATGAGAACAATGAGAACGGACAATGTGACAAGGATCACGGACAGGGCGGCGACTTGCGGATCCGCGCGAAGATCCACGTATCGGAAGACCTCAACGGGCAGTGTCGTCAGCCGCGGGCCGACAAGAAATAGCGAGATTACGACCTCGTCAAAGGAGACCAGGAAGACGATGGCCGAGCTCGCCAGGACGGCAGGTCGAATGAGCGGCAGCTGAACCCTCAGGGCCACCTGGGTAGGGGACGCACCGAGAGTGGCGGCGGCTTCGGAAAGAGCGACCGGAAGGTTTTTGTAAGCGGTCACCACGATTCTCACCATGTAAGGGAGTGCGATGATAGAATGGCCGACCACGAGCCCGAGATAAGTTGCGATCAGCTTGAGCTTGACGAAGAGAAGCAGGATCCCGAGCCCGACGACAATTGTGGGTAGCAGCAACGGCGCCGTCAGGACGGCAAGAACGACGTCCCTTCCCGGAAAGCGGGAGAACGCGATTGCATAGCCGGCAGGCAGACCCGTCACAGCGCAAAGGAGTACCACGGACACTGCGATGACAAAACTGACCCCGAAGGTCGCGATGAATTGTTCGTTCCCGAAGATCGCGACATAGGCGTTAGCTCCCCACTCTTCCGGAGGGAAGGCGATCACCGGATCGTTGCTGAAGGACATAGCCATCGTCAGAAGGATTGGCGCAAGCAGAAACAGATAGAGACAAGCGACCGTCGCACGTTGAAAGAGAGATACTTTCATTTCCGACCTCACATCCTTTCGATCGAGCGCGTAATCTTGCTCATACCAGCCAGAGCCATTAGCAACAGGGCAAGCAGGAACACGGACTGGACCGCCGCGCGCGGCCAGTTCAGCGAGACCATGGCGGAATCATAGATCTCCGTGGCAAGGACGAAGATGCGGCCACCCCCAAGAAGCTGTGGGGTCACAAAAGAGCTCATCGCGAGAGCGAAGCAGATTAGCACGCCCAATGCGACGCCAGGCAGGCTGAGTGGAAAGGTTACGCGCCAGAAGCGCTGCCAGGGGGTAGCCCCTAGCGTAACGGCCGCCTCCTCGCAGACTGGATCAATCCGCCCGAAGCCGGATATGAGGGCAAGTGCCATGTAAGGCATAAGGATTTCCGTCAACGCGATCACCACGCCGGTCGAATTGTTTGTCAGAGCGATCGCGTCTGGAATTAGCCCTAATGTCAAAAGGGCTGAATTCAAGAGCCCCTGATCGCCGAGAATGATCATCCAGCCGAAGGTGCGGACAACGGAGCTTACCAAGAGAGGCGATATCAGCAGGACTGAGAGAACACCACGCCATTTCGGCTGGATCCGAACGAGAAACAGCGCGATCGGATAGCTTGCGATGAGCGTGAGAGCCGTCACGAGCACGCCCAGCCAGACCGTCTGGGCAACGATCCACCATGTAAACGGATCCATGAGGAAGGCTTGATAGTTTCGAACTGTAAGAGCGCCGGTTAAAGCGCCCGACGCTTCCACCTCAACAAAGGATGTCCCGAGTAACCACGCCAATGGCGCAAGAAACCCGATCGTCGCCAGCGTGATGGCAGGCGCCAAGAGTAAAACCGGTACGATTCGCGGAGACATGTGGCGATATCCTCGGTGCAGTATTGAGATCAGGCTGCTTCGAAACAGTGGACGTCCTCTTCCTTCCAGCGCAATCGAACCTGTGCGCCAACCGCCGCCCGGACGGCACTCATACCGGCCGACACTTCCGAGATAATGATCGTTTCTCCGACACGCACGTGATACTGAGTTGTTTCGCCGCTGTAGAGCGCCTTCTCTACAAGTCCCACAGCAGCGTTGGGCTCCCGCGCGCTCTCCGTGCTTTCAATGACGTCGTTCTGCCTGTTCACGTCGATAGACATGTCGTGGGGCCGAATCATCACCTCCACCCGTTGTCCATTGGAGAAAGCATGCCTGCTCGTGAATCCGAAACCGTCCTCGGACACGAGGAGGCTGACGCCGGCGCGCCGTTCTGCCCGTGCGACGAATACATTCATTCGTCCCACGAAGCGGGCGACGAAGGACGACTCCGGCTTCCGATAAATGTCCGTTGGCGTGCCGAATTGCGCGACAGAGCCGCCATGCATCACAGCGATCCGATCGCTGACGGTGAGAGCCTCAGTCTGATCGTGTGTGACGAAGACTGTCGTTATTCCGAGTTCTTGTTGGACGCGACGAATCTCGTCTCTCATGGTTTCGCGTAGCTTCGCATCGAGATTTGACAGCGGCTCGTCCAGCAGCAGGAGCGTCGGCTCGAACACGAGAGCCCGGGCGAGCGCAACCCGTTGCTGCTGTCCGCCGGAAAGCTCGCGCGGCTTGCGGCCGCCGAACTGCTCGAGATGCACGAGGGACAAGGCGAACTCGGCCTTCTTCCGGCATATGTCCCGCGCGACGCCTCGGATGCGGAGCCCGAACGCGACATTGTCAAGGACCGAGAGATGAGGAAACAGGGCGTAGCTTTGGAAGACAACGCCGATGTCTCGCCGATGGGCGGGAACTTTCGTGATGTCGCGTCCATCGATCACTACCGAACCGCTCGTCGGCTCGACGAGCCCGGCGATCATGCGCAGAGTCGTCGTCTTGCCGCAGCCGGACGCCCCGAGAAGCGAGACGAGTTCACCCTTGCGGATCGAAAGATTGAGATCATGGACCGCCGGCGCTAGCCCTACATAGCTCTTGGTGAGATGCTTCAGTTCTAGATATGATTTTGACGCTTGATCCATAGAAATCATCCGAAAAGCAATGTGAGAGGCCGGGAGGGGTCAGCGACCACCTATGACTTCGCGCCGCCAGCGCTCAAGCCACCGATCGCGAACCTCGGCCACATAGCCCCAATCCGCATCAATGGCTGCGCTAGGCGGTGCCGTGAGGGCCGCGTCCTCCGGTGCCCCTGACGTCTTCGAATTCGCGGGTGAAAAGTGCAGGATCTTCATCAGTGCCGCCTGCGCTTCGGAGCTGAGAGCGTAGTTGATGAAGACCTGGGCGGCAGCCGAATTCTTCGCTCCGGCCACCAGATTGATCGTGTCGATCTGCTGGACGGTTCCCTCCATTGGGATCACGACACCCATCTTGCCCCCGGATTGCAGCCTGTAGAGCTGTGAGAATGAGTTCCAGCCCGTTCCGAGCGCAGCCGTTCCGTTCGTCACAAGCGTATAGGCATCAGGACTCGGCGACCAGCTTTGTACGTCAGGCGCCAAGGTCGTTAAAAGCGCAAGACCGGGTTCGATCGACTTTTTGTAGTCACCGCCTTCCATCTTGGTGGCAATGATCGTCAATGCCAAGCCTTGGATGTTCGGCGGAGCATTGATCACCACCTTGCGCTTGGCGCGCGCGTCCCACATAGCGCGCCAGCTCTTCGGAGGCTCGTTGAACTGGTCGCGATTATAGATCAGTGCCAAGCTGTCAAACGTGAGAGCGGGGCCGTAATCCCCGGCGACTTTCGCATTCGGCGACAGCTCGGCGAGGTTTGGAACCTTCGCGGGATCGATCGGCGCAAACAGACCCTCGAAGTTCCCGGCCCGCGCGACGCTGACATCCATAATGGCGACGTCGATCTGCGGATCGCCCTTCTGCGCGCGCAGCGTTCCGAGCCGCTCGGCAGAACTGCGCTGGGCGAAGTAGTTCACCGTGATGTTCGGAAACTGCCGCATGAACGGCTCCACGACCGCCTTCGTGAAATTGTCTTGGTAATAGCTGGCGTAGGCGGCGAGCGTGATCTCTCCTGACGGCTGATCGGACTGTGCCGACGCGCATTCCCACGCCACGGGAAACATGGCGACTAAGCATGCGAAAAAAATGTGCCTTGCTGATTTCATGATGCTTCTCCTCTCGATTGTACGATTGTTGGTTGTCAGGCGAAACGATTGATCAGTACCCGTGCGCCGGGTCCACCTGATGCTGTAGCGGCTCTGCGGCCAGAGCGCGTCGTATGTTAACAATCACTTGGTCGAGTGCAGTTGCCGGATTGGTGGCACTCGAATTGTGTGGGGTGATGGTGATTTTCGGATGATCCCAGAACGGATGATCAAACGGCAGAGGCTCTGTGCGGAACACGTCCAGAATGGCGTGCCGCAGTAGGCCGGCATCGAGCGCCCTGATGAGTGCATTGTCGACGACGAGCTTGCCGCGGCCGACATTGATCAGGGCAGCTCCGCTCTTCACGGTCGCGAGAAAACTCTCATCAACGAGATCCTCTGTCTCACGGGTGAGCGGTAGAAGAAGCACAATGATGTCGGCCTGTTGCTTGAATTGGTCAAGCTCCTCCAGGCCGGCGTAGCTCGGAAAATCCAACCCTTCCTTCCTGGACCTGCTCCAGCCGACGACGGTGAAACCAGCCGAGGTCAGGGCTCTTGCGCAACTCGTTCCAAGAACCCCAAGCCCGAGAATTCCGATGCAAGTTCGCTCCGGCGGCGTCGGGTGAATGAAGGTCCAGCGGTGCTCGCGCTGAGCGCGCTGCAAGTCTGGCATCTGCCGATGCAATGCGAGGCTATGCATTAGGACGTACTCGGTCATTCTCGCTGTCAATCCCGGATCGACCAGGCGAGCGATTGGCACCCCCTTCGGCAGACGATCATCGGACAGGAATTTGTCGACGCCGGCGCCGAGAACTTGGATGAGGCGAAGACCCGTGAGGGCTTCAAACATACCGGGTGGTGGGTTCCAGACAACAGCCGCAACCACATCGGTTGGCACCGCATCGGAGAGCTGCGTGCAGACCCTGAACTCGGGGAATGCCTTCTGAAGTTCAATCGGCCAAGCCTTATCGCTGACCTCGCTATGGAACAGAATGGTTCCGCCTTGCTTCCCGACGCCTGTCATTTCCTCTCCTATGAGTTCGGCAACTGCTTCTTGACTGTTGTTAGGCTACCGGGTTATCAGACAAGCAGTTGACGGTCAAGTCCCAAGCATTCCTTAAGCTCGAGTGGTTGCGATTTGGCTGATCGGCGTCAGAAGTAGTCATTAGAGCAACGGAGCTGTGGCGTGTCGATATCTTACGGTCAGGGTAGCGAATGCCGAACTGCAAAACTTGTTTTAGCCCTCCGGGGAGTTGTTGGGGCCGAGAACTGCATCGTAGATGATGAGCACAAGGCGCGGTATCTGGTGGACTGGCGAAAGCTATATTCCGGGAAGACGCTCGCCGTAATCCGCCCGGGGACGACCGAAGAGGCGGCTGCTGTGGTTAGAGCCTGTGCTGCTGCGAACGTTGGTGTGGTGCCCCAAGGCGGGAATACCGGGCTCGTCGGCGGTGCCATACCTATCAGTGACGGCGAAGAGATTATCATCAGCCTCGAGCGGATGAATCGGATTCGTGCCCTCGATAAGGCGAACTACACGGTGACAGTCGAGGCCGGATGTGTACTTTCGCGCCTGCACAATGTCGTGGCGGAGGCGAGCCTGTTCTTTCCGCTCAGCCTTGGAGCTGAAGGATCATGCCAAATCGGTGGAAACCTTGCTACGAACGCAGGCGGAAACGCGGTCCTGAGATACGGAAGCATACGAAACCTAGCACTGGGATTGGAGGTTGTGCTTCCGAACGGCCAGATCTGGAATGGTTTGCGCGCCTTGCGGAAGGATAATGCAGGCTACGATCTGAGAAACCTATTTATTGGAAGCGAGGGAACCCTCGGACTGATCACAGCTGCAGTACTGCAGCTCTTTCCTCCGCCGACACACATCACAACGTGTGTTCTTGGATTTCCCTCATTGGAGCGCCTTCCTGATATCTACGGATTTCTTCGCGAGCGGCTGTCTTACGGGCTGAGCGCCTTCGAACTGATGCCGGGGCATGCAGTGGATCTCGCATCGGAGACCCTTAGGGGCATCAGGAGGCCAATGCGGGCATCGCATCCGTACTATGCCCTCGTCGAGGTTTCTGATTTCTCGCAAGATGCTGTTGGGAACTCCGCAGTCGAAGCTACCACTATGGAGCTCCTCGAGCGGCAGCTCATTTCTGATGCAGTAATCGCCGCCAGTGCCGCACAGAGAAGAGATTTCTGGAAAGCCAGGGAGGGCATAGTAGATATGCAACCCCTTTTAGGAGCCGTGGCGAAGCATGACATTTCCGTTCCCGTTTCCAATATCGGCTCTTTCATAAGTCAAGCGGCTGAAGTGATCGACAAAATTGCACCCGGGGTCCTGCAGATTGCTTTCGGGCACGTCGGGGATGGCAATATTCACCTCAACTTAATTGAGCGGGAGAACGAAAAGATGTCGGCATTCCGTGCTCGTGCCCAAGAGATCGGTGTGGCCCTCTATGATCTCGTGGATGCATTTGAAGGAAGCTTCAGTGCAGAACACGGGATCGGGCAATTGCGGCGCCAGGACCTTATCTCTCGACGTTCCTCCATTGAGATCGATGTGATGCGCGCCGTGAAACGGACAATTGATCCACAAGGCTTATTCAACCGGGGTAAGCTCTTCGCCACTCCGTGAATGCAGCGTCGCTTCATCCGGTGGGGCGACCATAATTTCAGGCGTCGACCAGCGGTAGATGCGCGCCGGCTGCTGTCCTTGGACTTCAACGATCTGCTATTCCCCGTTCACATTGCGTTGCCTGAATTGCTCGCCGTTTTTGGATCGTTGCCTCGTTTAATTTGCTCCCGAGCTCGGGCGAGCTTCCGGCGACGAAGGTGAGGCAGATGGGTATGACGACACGCAATGAACTGAACGCAATGCACTAATCTGGGCGATTTCGGCGTGGCATCAGCAGAGCGCTCACCCTGACAAGGGCTGCATTATTGATAAGTTCGTGGCTGTAACAGGATTGCGCCGCGAGCATGTGATGCGTGTCCTTCGGCAAGGCTTGCCGAATAAGGCGCATCGGGTGCAGCCCAATCCCCGGATCTACGACAATGCGGTTCGCGAGGCTCTCGTCGTGATCTGGGAAGCCTCGGACCCGATCTGCGGCAAGCGCCTGGAGGTTCTCGTGCCAGTTCTGCTCAAGGCAATGGAACGCCATGGCCATCTTCGGTTGGTTCCGGAAGTGCGAGAGCGCTTCCTCGGCATGAGCGCGGTCACGATCGATGAGCCTTACAAGCGATCAAGCAGCAGGCTACCGCTGACCGGCCCAAGCGCCGGTCAGCGCCCTCTTAGCGGTGCGGCGCAGCATTCCGGCGCGAACGTTCGCCAACTGGGATGATCCCCTCCCGGCTTTGTGGAAGCTGATCTGGTCGCCCATGGTGGCCCAAGCGTCAGTGGCAGCTCCGTCCAGTCCCTGGCTGTGACCGATATTGTCTCAGGCTGGACCGAGTGCGCGCCGCTGCTCTTTCGCGAGCAGCGGCTTCTGACGGAGGTCCTCTGCGGGATCCGCAAGTTCCTCCCCTTTGTGCTAAGTGGTGCATCCGGCATGTTCAGGGGGTATAATCGCGGCTTGCTGGCCTGCTGGCGGGGGGTGACCCATGACACCGATCGGCTTACGGGATTTGACCGTTGAGGAGCGTGCACGGATCCAGACGTTGGCCTACGCGCGCACCGCTCCGGCTCAGATGGTGCAACGGGCGCAAATCATCTGGCGCGCCAGTCACGGCGAGAGCGCATCCGCCATTGCCTCTCGCCTGGGCCTGGATGACGAGACCGTGCGCAAGCGCATCCACCGCTTCAATGCAGAAGGAGTGGAGGCCCTCAAGGACAAACATCGCTCCGGACGCCCGCCCACCTATCCGCCTGAGCAAACCGCCACCGTGATTGCAAGTGCACTGACCAAGCCAGAGACGCTTGGGCTGCCGTTTGCCGCCTGGACGCTGGATCGGCTGGCCGCTTACCTGCACGAGCACAAGGGGATCACGATGCAGCGCAGTCGCATTGACGAGATCCTGCTCCACGAGGGCCTGCGCTGGCGCAAGCACGAGACTTGGTTCGGTGAGCGGGTCGATCCGGCCTTCGCGGAAAAAAGGGGGCGATCGAAACGCTCTACACGGCGCCTCCTGCGGGCCGTTGTGTGATCGGCCTGGACGAGATGGGACCAGTGAGCGCCAAGAGCGACGCGGGTCGGGCGCTGGTGCAGACAAAAACACGGCCGGCCGAACGGGCGAAGCAGGAGATCGACTATGGTCGGCGCGCCAAAGGCTCCATCTTCGGGGCCTTTTGTCCGGCCACCGGTGAAGCCTTCACCCATCCCTATCCAGCACGCAGCGGCGCGCATTGGGTCGACTTCCTGGAGCACGTTGAGACTTGGGTCCCGAGCACGACCCAGCGGGTCTACGCCATCATGGACAACCTGAGCTCCCATCGCACCACGGACGTGCTGCTGTTCCTGCTCGCCCATCCGCGCTGGGAGATGGTGTTCCAACCCAACTACGCGGCTTATCTCAACCTGATTGAGCCCTGGTGGAAGATCCTGCGTTCCCTCGCGTTAGCCGGCCGGCGCTTCGAGAGCTGGGACGAGATCACCGCTGCGATCCACGGCGCCACCGTCTACTGGAATGCGCATCGCCATCCCTTCGTCTGGGGCCAACGCCGCCGGCATCGCCCACGCCGCTCGCCCGGCATCGCCCTCCTGCCGAGGGCCGCATGACCTATCGGATGCACCACTTAGTGGGATCTGATACAGATAATGACAGCGTCTTCATGAACGAGACGGTGCGGGACTATTGCCGGCATCAGGAGATCGCCTTCACCCGCAGCCGGCCTTACCGCAAGAATGACCAAGCCTTTGTCGAGCAGAAGAACGGGGCCATTGTCCGCCATGTTGTCGGCTATCGCCGGTTCGAGAGGATCCCGGCGGCTGCGGCGCTTTCCCGCCTTTATGCCTCTCTTCATCTGTTCGTGATCTTCGTCCAGCCCTCGTTCAAGCTGGCCGGCAAGGAACGGCAGGGTGCCCTGGTGCGCAAGCGCTGTCACCCGCCTGCCACACCGTGCCAGAGTCTGCTGGACGATCTTCGCGTTCCAGCCGAGGTCAAAGCTCAGCTGAAGGAGATGCTTGTGACCTTGGATCCAGTCCGGCTGCTGCAACAGATCCGTGATGGTCAGGCCCGCCTGGTTGAATTGGCCGATGAGCCAGTCACTCCTGTGTCATCCTCGGATCCCGCAATACTCGACCCATTCCAGCAGGGTCTGCGCACGGCCTGGAATGCAAGGTGGAGTTCGCCCAACCGCCCGCCCCAAACAGCTGGTTCGGTGCGACCGGCGACGTCCGGATCCCTTGGCAGCGGTGACAGCACACCTGCAGGACTGGTTCAAGGCTGAGCCATGGCGCACCGGCCGCGAGTTGCTGGCCAAGCTCCAAGGGACCTATCCTGACCAGTATTCCGAAAAGCACCTGTACGCGCTCGAGCGGCGCCTGAAAATCCGGCGTCAGGACGCGGCTCGGACCTTGGTCTTTAGATCATCTGATCAAGGTCCGGAGCTCGCACAGCCCTTAGATCCGCCAGGAGCATGAAAGTGAGGCAACGACCATCTGGGTCGGGAACATTCCCCAGTGAGGCAATACGCGCCATCGGTTTTGAGTGTCGCGCAATACTCTGGCATTCTCCTCCAACAAAATCCTTGCCACCAGGGAACATCCAATACACGGGGTCAGCGACGGCGTCGTTCATGGCTATCCCGCCGCGCCCGGCTGGCGGGACTGAGCTGACCGCTGCCTGACGGGCTCGATGACGAGGCGCTCGAGCTCCTGCTGTTTCGGCGCCATCCTCGGCTCGGAACGACCAGCGCCCATTCCACTAAGCCACTGGCCCAGCGGGACTGCACCGATGCGACACCCAGTCACGGGCGAGCGCACAATGAACATCACCATGCCGAGTAGTCGATTTGACATGAGTTCGCTCTGGACACTTCCTCCCTTGTCAGGTAAGCAGGTTCACCTACAGGCAGCTGGTTCTTGGTGAGGACTAGTTGCTTGCACCGCATGGATCGCCACATCGCCATCGCAGAGACGAGTAGGACCAACGATTATGGGCCTGGATGTCCCCTCTTTTCAAAAGGCACCGGGTCTCGCACATGAGATCGCCCGATATCTTCGAAGTGCCATTGCCGATGGCAAATTCAAGCCGGGGGAAAAACTCCCGGCTGAGCAGACACTTGCGACTAGCTTCGGCGTGTCGCGCTCGGTCATCCGAGAAGCGGTTTCACAGCTGCGCTATGAAGGCCTGATTAAGTCCTATCAAGGCCTCGGCGTGTTCGTCTCCGAAACGGGTAGTCCGAGTTCGTTCGTGATTGACTCGGCTGCATTGGCCGAATCTGGCGCCTTGGCGCAGATTTTCGAACTTCGCATGACTCTCGAGGCTGACGCCGCAGCCCTCGCGGCAAAACGGCGAACGAAGAAGCATCTCGATGCAATGAAAGGGGCGCTCGCCGAAATGGCGCTCGCGATAGAGAGGGGCGAGGACGGTGTCGCCCCCGACATCGCCTTTCATCGTGTGATCGCGGAGGCAACGGGAAACACCTATTTCGCTGCGCTCGTCCGGATCCTGAACGACAACATCAGGACTAGTATATTCGTCGCAAGATTGAACACGGCTCGCGAAGGACGATACATCGCAGATCTGGTGCAAGCCGAGCACGCAGCCATCTATCAAGCCATCTTGAACAGAGACCCAGTGAAAGCACGTGAGGCATCGCGTACCCATCTGGAGCATACAGCCAAGCAACTGAAGCTTGTGCTCGACTAAGTGTTCAGATGGGGTTGTCTAATCGCAGCTCATTGATCAAGTCCTTTCTCGTAATTGCTCAACGATGGCATTGCCGGTTTTTTGACCGGCAATGCCAGGATGCTGATATTGCGGCTGTGTTGCTTATTCGTTTGGTGCCATTGACGGACAGCTGCCGGGAGCAGGGTTGTCTTCGCGGTCGACACCTGGTCGCCGCATGATGGTCTTTGCAGGCGGGGCCTTCCAATGTATTCGACGCAGTCTGCGGGTCGATGACGCGCACCTGCAATCCCATCAACGGAATGGTCGAGGGTATGGCACAACAGTCGGCGAGACGGGGCTGGAAGAACCAAGCAAACTCAGAGCGCTTCGAGCGCGCGAATGTGATTTGGACTCAGTCCGCTAACTCTCATACAGGCCCGCAGCGTTCATACTGTACTCCGAGGCCGGACAGATGGCAGCATCCGACTACGTGTCTATAGCCTCTAAAAGCCGCTTGCGTCGGCCGGGACGTCCACAGATCAGTTTGAACCGAGCCGGCACGGCGCGCGTCATGCAACGGCTCAGGCCCTGGACCATGTCTCATCAACAGGAGGCGACCCAATGAATGTCTACGGCCTGTTAGCTCTTGAACCCTTTGTGCGTGGAGGCGTTTTGCTTGTCCTGACTGCGGAGGAGCCATGCTGACGGATACTCAATGGGCGATGCTGGATCCGCTGGTGGAGCAGTGCCGCCCCAAGGGCAAGACACCGCCGCAGGATCTGCGTCGGGCACTGGATGCCATTCTCTGGCGGCATGAGAACGGCGCCAAGTGGCGGGCCATCCCGGCGGAACTGGGCCCCTGGTGGCGGGCGGCCCAGACCTTCATCCGCTGGGCGCGTCTCGGGGTCTGGGAGCATCTGCTCGCCCTGGTGCAGGAGCGCGGCATCCAACTCGGCATGACCTTCCTAGACGGGACGAGCGTGCGCGCGCACCAGAAGGCCGCCGGGGCGCGCCGAAAAGGGGCTCTCAAGCTCAACGAGACGATCGTGAAGCACTTGGTCGCTCTCGTGGCGGCTATGGCACCAAGGCTTGCGTGATTACAGACGGCGTGGGACGCGCGATTGCTTTCCGCATCGCGCCCGGTCAGGCCCATGAGCTGCCTGAAGCCATTCCGCTGCTCGACAGCTTACCAGGTGTGCCTGCTTGGGTGGTGGCCGATCGCGGCTATTCCAGTCACAGCTTCCGCAATTACATCTGGAGCATCGGTGCGAGACCGGCGATCCCGGCAAGGGCCAATGAGGCGCCGGTCGCTTGTCCGGACTGGATTTATAACAACCGTAATGTCGTCGAGCGGCTCTAGGCCAGGCTGAAAGAGTGGCGAGCCGTGGCAACGCGCTACGAAAAGACCACCTCATCTTTCATGGGCATTCTCTGCCTCGCCGCTACACTCGATTGGATCAAGCGCTAGAGCATCGGACTAGAAATCCGACTCCCGGGGTTTTTGGCTGGCGCGATCCGTGATTCACTTCGTCGGACGGGAGGTGGATTATGGGTCATTGCTATTCTCTCGATCTTCGGGTGCGGGTGGCCGACTTCGTCGAGGCGGGCCATACCTGCCGGGCGGCAGCCGAGCACTTTGACGTCAGCGAGAGCTTCGCCATCAAGTTGGTGCGGCGAACGCGGGACACCGGTTCGCCGGCGCCAGCCCGCCAAGGTCGCCCGCCCGGAGGCGGCAAGCTGGTGCCTTATGAGAGCTTCCTGATCCAGACCGTCGAGGCAAGGCCTGCCATCACGATGCCCGAACTCGCGGCTCGGCTGCTGGAGGAACACGGAGTGATGGCGGCCCCCGCCATGCTCTCTCGCTTCCTGTGCCGGTGCGGCTTCTCATATAAAAAAATGCCTGATGGCGGCGGAGTGCGCACGCGCCGACGTGCGGGATGAGCGCCGGGTCTGGCATACCCACCGTCAGCCCCGCATGCGCCAAGAGCCGCACCGCTTGGTGTTTTTTGATGAGACCTACGTCAACACCAAGATGACCCGCCTGCGGGGGCGCTCGCGCAAAGGCCAGCGGCTGCGTATGAGCGCGCCCTTCGGCCACTGGAAGACGCATACCTTTGTGGCTGGGCTGCGTTGCAGCGAGTTGAGCGCGCCCTGGATCATCGATGGCCCGATCACCCGATTGACGTTCGAGGCTTACATCGAGACGCAGCTCGCGCCGACGCTGCACGAAGGTGACGTGGTGATCCTCGACAACCTGGCGGTCCACAAGAGTGAAAAGGCCGCGCAGTGTCTGAAGCGACGCGGAGCCTGGTTCCTGTTCTTGCCGGCTTATTCGCCCGATCTTAATCCAATCGAACAGGCCTTCGCCAAGATCAAAGCCCACCTGCGCAAGGCCGAGGCCCGAACGTTCGACGCGCTTTGGCGAGCGCTCGGGGGCATCTGCGATTTGTTTGAGCCGCAAGAATGTTGGAATTACCTCAAAGCCGCCGGCTATGCGTTCGTTTAACCGTCCGATGCTCTAACAGACCGTAATCCGTCAAACTTGACTCATCCGTGCCCATGTGAATGCTCTCCAATTCTCCGAAGTAAGTCCACAAGCCTCTTTACACTGGCAGCAGCATAAGCCACCCTAAACTTCCTCATTCTCCCCAAGTTACCATCGCCTGGTCGATTCTTGACGCCAGCTCAGCGGTGACAGGCACCATTGGCAGACGCATCTCAGGGCTATCGACCAAGCCTGCACGCCAGAGCCAATACTTAATGGGCCCGGGGCTCGGCTCGGCAAACAGCAATCGCGGCACATCGGCAAGACGCTTCCAATCGGCCAGCGCACCGGCTTGATCGCCACAGAGCAGCTTGCTGCGGATGGCAGCGAACGCCGGCGTCAGCACATGAGCGGAGGCCGTAATACCGCCATCGGCACCATGGGCCAGGGCAGTGTAGAACTGGTGGTCTTCGCCGGTGAAGACCGCAAACTGCGCTGGCTTATGACGCAAAAGGTCAAACGACTGCACGGGATCGGCCGAGCAATCCTTGACGCCCACGATGTTGGTGCGTTCCGCCAAGTGCAGCAGCGTCTCATTGCCAAGATTGACGCCGGTGCGATACGGGATGTTGTAGAGCAGGATCGGCCGTTCGGTGCTGTCGGCCAGCGCCGAAAAGTGGCTGAGCAATCCCCGCTGCGATGGCCTTGTGTAGTAGGGACAAGCGATCAGGTAGCCCGTGAGATTCCAAGGCGCCGTACGTTCCAGCGCCTTGACCAGCTTCCGCGTGTCGCTGCCGGAAAGGCCGAAATAGACTGGGACGATCTTGCCCGCGGCGTTCAAGACGTCGTTGGTGATCGAAACCAGCCGCTCGCATTCCTCGTCGTCCAGCGCCATGCCCTCCCCGGTGGTCGCACCCAGAATAAGGCCGTCGATCGGCTGTCCTGCGTAATGCTTGACGAGTCTACGCAAGGAGCGCTCGTCCAGCCTGCCATCGCGAAACGGTGTGACAAGTGGCAGCCAGAGGCCGCTCAAGAGTGAAGGTGTGGCTTCCATGAATTCCATCTCCTCAAGGCCGGAGACGGAGCGCGCGCAGGAACCCCGTCCGAACCGGCGGGGTCAATCTGATCGGAGTGCTAGCTATCTTCTGCGCGCGATGACCGAGAGCCCCTAGTGCGGGGCTTTTTTCGAGCTCGTAAGTTTGGGGTGGCGCTGATTCATAGATTGCCAGTCACACATCCTCGATAATGTGTCAAGGTAGGGCGGTTATTTTCCTGTCGGAGGGTTCTGATCTGGGCGTCGAGACGGTTGTAATTGACTTTCATTCACCGAAGTTGCTGCGCAGCGGTTGCGTTCAGGGGTAAGAACAAGGTCTGCGCCCAATGAAATGTTCGATTAGAACGTATCAGCAAGTTTCCTGAAGCGGCTTACGGACTGACCCTCAATGTGAAGCCAGATAATACTCATATCAATCTGGTAATTCCTTGGACTTATTGTATTAACTCCTTTGTCGAACCTATCCGGGCAGCACTATACTCTCCGGACGACGCTTCGGGGAAAACAGTACTCTTCTCTGTCTGTTGCTCTGCCCCGGAATGATGCTCAGACACCTGGATCCAGGCCGTATACTGCCATCGGGGAGGTCTCCCGGCAGGCTCAGGGATCCTCGTTCTTGCTACGTACTTCGTTACCGTGCCATCGAGCACAGATCTTGTTTTGACTCCGGCCATTGACCTTCAGATAGGCTTCCAGCGCCTCGAAACAGGCGGAGGTGGTCTCGACTCCATAAAAATCAGTTGCATTTAGTTTGATGTTGCGTAAGCTACATTCAATACCACCGGATGTAGCGGTCACAACAATGAGAGCGCCTGAGCAAATTAGGAGGAACCTTAGTGAGTTGACGTCCGCCCAGCAGGCGATCGCGCAATTCATTATAGAGAACAGTGACGCAGTCGCTTTCATGACGGCAAGGCAGCTAGCGTCTGCTGTCGGGCAAAGTGATGCGGCAGTTGTTCGGTTTGCCAGAGCGATTGGCTATGGAGGCTTCTCCGAGTTACGGGACGCACTGCGAGGTGACCTGCTTGACACCCAAGGGCTAAGCGGAATGCAGGCTCAGACTGCGGGTCAAGCGCCCCAGGAGATACATCACCAAGTGGCGGCTGTGTCCGATGAGCTGATCAAGAAGACATTTGAGATGAATTCCGCGCAGGTTTTCGAAGCCGTCGTCAAGGCCTTCATCAACGCTGAGAGAATCTCTGTCAGCGGGCACGGCACCTCATATCCCCTTGCTGTGTACCTCTCGATGCACTTGAATCAATGCTTTGATAAAGCTCAAATCTTCAACATCGATCACGGTGACCTCGCAGAGCGGTTCCGCTCGGTAGGAAAAACCGATGTTTTTGTTGGAATTGGTTACGTTCGATATCTTCCTTACACTATCGAAATCCTGCGCCATGCCAAGCAGTCGGGCGCCACAGTCGTGGCAATCACGGACAAGCTTTCGTCACCGTTGGCAGAGTTCGCTGACTTAGTTCTGTTGAGCGCTCGCAGCGGCGCATCCGTATGGTGGAGCCAAGCCGGGACCTTCGCCATCGCTGACACTCTCATCTCAATATGTGTCCAAGCGGAACAGCATACTGCGCATCATATGCGACGTTCTGACGAGATGCTGAAAAGGCTTGGTTACTGGGAATCCGGCGGTGGCGGCAGCCGCGCCCGCCCACCTTTAGCCCACACTGGTGACGTCTCAGCCGCCAACAAAAAAAGAACTATCTAACGATCAAAAGAAGGGACCTTCCATGACGGAAAAATTGATGTCCAACCATGCAATAAGCCGGCGCGACTTCCTTAAAGGCACCGCAGCCTTCGGTATCGCAGCTGGCACCACCACCCTCTATGCACCCTATGTAAAAGCCGCTGCTGGGCAAATCGTCGTTAGAGGCCTAGGTGGTGCGTATGAAGCTGCAATGATGAAGGCTGTGTACGAGCCATTCACTGCAGAGACGGGTATCAAGGTTGCGGTGCAGCCGGCAACCGCTGCACAGATCCGTGCAATGGTGGAAGCCAAGAGAGTCCGCATAGACGTCGTTGACTTGCTCGACGTTGCGCAGCTGTCACTGGACAGGATCGGCGCATTGGACGCCATTGCGTACGATAAGATGACATATACGAGGCCCGACGACATTCAGGCCTCTGTGCGCAGGCCCAACATGGTCGGTAATCTCTTCTTCGCCACCGTCCTTGTCTACAATACAGAAGTTTTTCCCGCTGGTGCACATCCAAAGGGCTGGAGCCAATTTTGGGACGTCAAGCGCTTCCCAGGGGCTCGTACCCTAGCCGATCAGAAGTCTGGTGCGGCTGAGCTGGAGTTCGCACTTCTCGCTGATGGCGTTGCAAAAGATGCACTATACCCTCTGGATGTAGACCGTGCATTCAAGTCTCTCGGCCGGATCAAATCAAGTGTCGTGAAGTGGTGGGACACTGGTGCCGTATCCGCTCAGATGTTGGAACTAAAGGAGGCCGTCATTGGTGGAATATGGAACGGTCGCGCTCAAGCGTTGATTGACAACGGGGCGCCGTTGGCCATCGACTGGACGGAAGCAAAACAACAGGTCCAATACTGGGGCATTGTCAAAGGAGCTCAGAATTCGGAGAACGCTCAACGCTTCATCGATTTCGCTCTGCAGCCAGAAGTTCAAGGGAACCTCACTCAGGTTATCGCATACGGTCCAACTAACACTAAGGCTTTCGAATACGTGCGGCCTGAGGATTTGGCCAAGCTGCCGAGCGCGCCCGACTACTTCCCCCTGACATTCCAGCAGAACCCGGAATGGTGGACTGATCATCTCTCCGAGATTGGTTCCCGGTGGCAGGCTTGGGTGCTCAGCAAATGACTGCTAATCGTTCTCCATCGGGTAAGGGGGCAGAGCTGCAGCTTACCCAAGTCACTAAACTCTACGGCACGTCTGCAGCCGTCGATAATCTGGACCTGCATGTGGCGCCTGGGAAGTTCGTCACACTCCTTGGTGCAAGTGGCTCCGGTAAAACCACCACGCTTATGATGTTGGCTGGTTTTACCTACCCTTCGACCGGCACGATCAAAATCGGCGGAACCGAGGTTACGAACCGTCCTCCCAGCAAACGTAATCTGGGAGTCGTTTTTCAGAACTACTCGCTTTTCCCGCATATGACCGTAGCGCAAAACCTTGCATTCCCCCTGGAGATGCGAGGCCGCAGCAAATCTGAAATTGCGACGCTTGTCTCCCGGACTCTTGAGCTCGTTCACCTTGGAGCCATGGCGGATCGTTACCCTCGGCAGCTATCGGGCGGACAACAGCAACGCGTGGCTTTAGCGCGTGCTATCATTTTTGAGCCCCAGGCGCTGCTCATGGACGAGCCGCTAGGAGCGCTCGACAAAAATCTTCGCGAGCACATGCAGATGGAGATCAAACGTCTCCATGCCTCGCTTGGAGCCACTATCATCTTTGTGACTCACGATCAGGAAGAAGCTCTGACGATGTCGGACGAGATCGCGGTCATGCAAAATGGTAGAATTGCCCAAAAGGCTGATCCTAAATCTATCTACGAGCGGCCTGATAGCAGTTTCGTCGCGAGTTTCATTGGCCAATCGAATTTTCTGCCAGGCATCGTCGAGCAGGCGGCTGGTCCGGTCTCGTCCATCCGCCTCAAAAATGGCGAAGCTGTACGGTGTCATGCTCGACATGACATGAAAGCCGGCGATCGGGCTTTAGCAGTTCTGCGCCCAGAGCGAGTTTCTATCGCGACAGACGGCGGCCGATTGATCAACGGGAACGGGATCGTCGGCCGCGTCTCGGACGTGCTCTATCTGGGACACACCATAAAACTCGCAATAAAGCTGAGTGATGGTACTGAAGTTATGACGCAATCGGGCGCAGCTGTGTTTACGAAGCTGCCCGAAGTCAATGATGAGGTTGCAGTCAGCTGGGGTATAGACCCGCTGTGGTGCGTTCGAGATGATCGGATACCTGCATGACTGGGAGAACCTCTTCTAAAACCGGCGTGTGGCTCTTGCTTCTTCCTGCGCTTTGCGTACTATGCGTCTTTTTCGTCTACCCCCTTGAGCAGATGCTAACACGTAGCGTGTACGATCCGGATTTCACGCTGCGGCACTACAAACGTCTTCTGGCAGAGCCTGCCTATTTGCAAGTTCTGCGCGCGACCTTCGAAATATCGGCGATCGTCACGCTGTGTTCGTTGATCCTCGGCTACCCTCTTGCCTACCTGCTTTCACAGATCAAACCACGTCTGGCGGCGTTGTTGATGGTCATCGTGATCGTACCTTACTTCACCAGCGTTCTAGTCCGGACTTATGCCTGGATGGTGATCCTGGGATCGCAAGGTATTATCAACCAGTTCCTATTGTGGACCGGCATCATCGATGCGCCATTGCCGATCATGTACTCCCGAACAGCAGTGACGATAGGGATGACCTATATCATGCTGCCGTACATGGTCCTTGCGCTTTACAGCGTCATGCGCGGTATTGACACCAGCTTGATGCTGGCCGCAGAGAGCTTGGGAGCGACACGCACACGTGCGTTCTGGCGAATTTTCGTGCCGCTTTCCTTCCCGGGTGTCGCTGCCGGCAGCCTTCTCGTTTTCATCCTTGCACTCGGCTTTTTCATCACCCCTGCTTTGATGGGTAGTCAGCAGGATAGCATGATCTCGATGCTCGTTGAAAGCCAGGTGGAGACCTACTTCGATTGGGGCTTTGCATCGGCGCTCGCCACCGTGCTGCTCATTTGTACTCTCGTTCTCTTCGCAGTCTATGAACGGCTCGTTGGGTTGAATAGGTTGTTCGAGGCGAAGCTATGAATGCTAGAACTCTAGGTTGGGCAACCAAAACTATCGCCACCATTGTCCTACTCTTTCTGGCGGTGCCGATCTTGATCATTGTTCCGCTGGCCTTTAACAGCGCCAACTACCTGAGATTTCCTCCGGAAGGCTTATCATTTCGGTGGTTCGACGCAGTCTTGTCTGACACTAACTGGCTCGATTCAGCATGGATCAGTTTCCAGGTAGCGATCGGATCGACAGTTCTCTCTGTCGCTCTTAGCCTCCTGGCTGCCATCGCGCTGGTCCGAGGTCGGCTTCCGGTGAAGCAGGCTATCTACGCCTTGATCCTGCTTCCGATGATTGTTCCGAACATCATCGCAGCCATTGCAATGTTCTTCTTCTTCTCTGAGGTGCCGCAAGTCCCATCGGTACTTGCAATCGTGATTGGTCACACTGTTCTTGCAGTACCGATAGCAACGATCATCCTCTCGTCGACGCTACAAGGCATTGATACGCGCTTGGAGAATGCCGCGCTCAGCCTCGGGGCGAGCCGTGTCACCGCGTTTCGCCGTATCACCTTGCCGCTTATAACCCCTGGAATGGCATCGGCATTCGTTTTCGCGTTTCTCTCGTCATTTGACGAGTTGTTGATCGCCATGTTTATGGCCGCAACGACCGCGCAAACCTTGCCGGTAAGGATATGGAATAGCGTGTTGTTCCAACTTGATCCGACGATTGCGGCGGTAAGTGTCATCCTGATTATCGTTTCGGTGGCTTGCCTCCTCCTCGTAAACCTTGTTGCCGGTCGCTCAAAACACGGCGCCTGAAATTCTACAGCGGTAAAAACATGATATTTGAAAAATCGGAATACAGTGCACGTCTCGATAACGTGCGGGCAGCGATGCGTGCGCGCGAGATCGATCTCCTTATCGTTGATCAGAGTGAGTTTCTGATCTACTTAACCGGGTTTTCGATTTCTGAGAACATGTACCGAGCCTGCTTGGTACCGCTAAATGGCGAACCCGTTATGGTGCTCCGAGCAGTCGACCTAGGGCCGTTTGAAGATAGTTCCTGGCTCGATCAAGCGGTTGCGTTCGCAGATTGGGAGCACCCGGTCGCCGTCATGGCGAAGACCATCCACGATATGGGCTTCGCTGCCAGGCGGGTTGGCATCGATGAAGAATCCTACTGCATGCCACTGAAGCGCTTCAGACAGCTCGAAGGTCTGCTACCGGATACCAAGTTTGTGGACTTTTCGGGTGTACTCGAATGCCTCAGAGCTCGGAAGTCAGACGCGGAGATCGCCTTGATCCGCCAGGCTGCCAGGATTGCTGATCTAGGAATCAGTGCTGCTGTCGAGGATGTGGGCGAAGGCCGTTCAGCGCGGGACGCTGCAGCTGTTGTGCACCAGGTCTTCATGAAGGAGGGGGCGGACACCAGTCGGGCCGGCATCATTACCGCCGGCGTTGGAAACAATTTTCTCCACGGCTACTTGACTGATACCTCGCTTAAAAGTGGGGAGATTCTCCATCTTGAGCTGCTGCCGTTCGTACAAGGATACAGTGCCCGCATCATGCGGCCGGTGGTCATCGGACCTCTCGGAGAACGCGCACGCGTGGCCGAACTGCTCCTCGAGATCCAAGATCGGCAATTCGCGGCTATGAAGCCTGGTGCAACGGCCTGCGATGTGGATGCGATCGCTCGAGAGGGCTTGCTCGCTGCTGGCCTTCGTCCGGATTATCTGAACATTACGGGGTACAATCTCGGCCTCTACCCCATCCATACCCCGCGAACGAGCGATTTCACTCGGATCTTTCTGCCAACGTCAAAATGGCAGCTTGAGCCAGGGATGGTGTTTCATATGTACGTCTCTGCCTCTGGCCTTGCTTTCAGCGAGACGATCCTCATTACGGAGCACGGTTTCGAGCGGCTTACGCAGTCGCCACGCAAGGTATTCGAGGCGTGAAATGGCGCGCATAGCCGTCGGCGGATTTCAGCACGAGACCAACACCTTCTCGCCTCATCCTGCCAAGTTGGATCATTTTCTGGTCGGAGCTGGATGGCCCGGTCTCCTACGTGGAGACGACATAGAGCGAGTTGCAGCAGGAATGAATCTCCCCGTTGCGGGGGGGATTCAGCGCCTGCATGCTCTCGGTCATCAGGTGGTGCCCCTTATATGGACTGCGGCGACTCCATCGGGTCGAGTCACCGACGAAGCTTTCGAAGCGATTACGTCGGAGTTCCTCACAACGATATCGCGACATCTAACAGAGATTGACGGTATCTACCTCGACTTACACGGGGCCATGGCCACTGAACGTCACGACGACGGTGAAGGCGAGTTTCTACGGCGTGTGCGGGAGGTCGTTGGCCCGGATTTGCCGATTGTCTGTAGTCTCGATCTGCACGCCAACCTGTCGCCCGCCATGTTTGAATATGCGACAGCTTTGGATGCTTACCGAACCTATCCCCATATCGACATGCGCGAAACCGGTTGCAGGGCAGTGAACCTTCTTGACCGGGTTATCGCCGGGGAAAAGCTTTACAAGTGCATGAGGCGGGCATTCTTCACCTTGCCCCTGACGTCACAATCGACCCTCTCGGGCGCGCCAAACCGGCTCTACGAGGAATTGGAGAGAATGATCGACGCCGATGGTCTTGCCGCAGCCAGTTGGCTCGGCGGATTTGCGTTGGCAGATGTTGAGGACGCTGCTCAAGCCGTGGTTTGCTATGGTGCTGACGAGTCCATCGTCTGCGGCGCAGCTGATCGTCTTATTCAATCGATTGCCGCAGCCAAAAGCGAATTTCATACCGAATTGGTGACGCCGGCAGCTGCGGTCAGGCGTGCTGTCGTGCTGACGAAAGAAGCGTCAAAGCCGGTAGTGATCGCAGATGTTCAGGATAATCCTGGTGGCGGCGGGAGCGGTGACACCACTGGTCTTTTAGCCGAGCTCCTTGCACAAAACGTTGAAAACTCGGTGGTCGCGATGATCCGTGATCCGGCAGCTGTTGAGCTTGCTCAACAGGTCGGCGTTGGTCACGCGACGCAGTTTTCACTTGGCGGCAAGAGCAAAGCGATTGGCGCTGAAGCGACGGCTCCCGTTAAAGAAGAATTCATAGTTGAGAAGTTGACCGATGGGCTGTTTGCTGGCACTGGCCCAATGTGGGGCGGCTCCCCAATAAATCTAGGCCAAACAGCTCTTTTGCGAAAGAGGGGTGTTTGGGTCATCGTAGTCTCTAATGCCATGCAGGCGGCAGATCAGTCGATCATTGAGCATGTAGGACTTAATCCGCGTCAGCTTTCGATCATCTGCCTAAAGAGTTCCGTGCACTTCAGGGCGGACTTCGATCGTATAGCATCTGAGACCATTCTTGTGTCCTCTCCGGGTCTCGTTCCGAGCGATATATCGATACTGAGTTACACAAAGCAAGGTGGCCGATCGTCGTCCCCCAATGCACAATGCTAAATCACTAAAGCAGTCTGTGGCTGCGTGGAATCGGCGGAACCGATCCCCTGGAGCTGGTTGTGGTTAGCCGGGAGGCCTTCTATACCGACCCCTCTGTCCCGAGACTTGCGTGAGCGGATCATGCGTGCCGTGGAAGGTGGGTCTTCAATTCGGCAGGCGGTCTTCGCACGAGAGTACCAGCAGCGCATTAGGATTGAGGGCACGATCTCGGTGGGCGTCAGGGTCCTGCACCTGCGGCGCTCCCGCTACGTCGGTCGCGCCAAGACGCATGTGCAGCATGTCCTGACGGCGGCAGCCATGAACCTCATCCGGATCGGTGCCTGGCTCAGCGGCGCAGCACTCGCGCGAACTCGTCAACCGCATTCACCAAGCTCATGGCGCTTCCAATCAGCGCATGAGGCATTCGCCAGCAGTATCGCTTTTGAACCAAGGCTAGCAGCTTCTTCATTAGCTGAATGAGCCGAGACCCTAGTTTACGCACTCTATCACGCCGCTTGATTGGCCAAATTCGAGCTTGGGCTACGTCCTACAATTTTCCGCCGTCCCCGATTTTAATTACGCTCAACAGACATTGACTCATTCAAATTTGTCATTACACAAGTCTTCGTCATTGATCCCCGCGGAAGAGACCGGGCTTTGAGCCCGGCGCCGAAGGCGCAACCGCCCCGGAAACGCTCAGGCCAAAGGACCGCGTGGGAGCTGGCACTCTGGAAAGCGGCGACGTTTCGATAAGCGTCGCCCACCGACGGGCGTAACCTGCCGCAAAAGCGCCAGGGAAATCTCTCAGGTCTCGGGACAGAGGGGGCGCACAGCAACGGGCCACAAGGCTCGATGGAACGCGCACCTTTTGAGGGAACCCGATGGCCGAGCATGCGCATAGCGACGAGCCGCTCCTGCAAACCCCGCTCCATGCCGAGCATGTGGCGCTTGGCGCCCGCATGGTGCCTTTCGCCGGCTACGACATGCCGGTGCAGTACCCCGCCGGCATCCTCACCGAGCACAACTGGACCCGCGAGCATGCGGGGCTCTTCGACGTCTCCCATATGGGCCAGGCCTTCCTCATCGCCGAGGACAAGAGCCACGAAACCGTGGCGAAGGCGCTCGAGGCGCTGATTCCCGCCGATGTGCTGAACCTGAAGCCCAACCAGCAGCGCTATTCGCAGCTTCTGGCCGATGATGGCGGCATCCTCGACGACCTCATGGTCACCCGCGTCGGGGCCGCGGGCCACGAGGGCTGGCTCTATCTCGTCGTGAATGCCTCCATGAAGGAGCAGGACTACGCCCATATCCAGGCCCGCCTGCCGAAGGGCATTGCCTTGCGGCGCAAGGACGATCTCGGGCTGATGGCGCTGCAGGGACCGTCCGCGGCGGCGGTTCTCGCCAAGCTCGCGCCCGAGACGGCGGATCTCCCGTTCATGATGTCCGCCGATGTGCAGATCGAGGGCATCTGGTGCCATGTGTCCCGCTCCGGCTACACCGGCGAGGATGGCTTCGAGATCTCCTGCCACGGTGAGGATGCGGCCAAGCTCTGGACCAAGTTCCTCGCCGATCCGGAGGTGAAGGCCATCGGCCTCGGCGCGCGCGATTCGCTGCGGCTCGAAGCTGGCCTGTGCCTTTATGGCCACGATATCGACACCACGACCTCGCCCATCGAGGCCGGCCTGATCTGGTCGATCCAGAAACGCCGCCGCGAGGAGGGGGGCTTCCCCGGCGCCGAGCGCGTCCAGCGCGAGATCAGGGACGGCGCTGCCCGCGTGCGCGTCGGCATCAAGCCGGAAGGCCGTGCGCCGGCCCGTGAGGGCACGATCATCACCACGCCCGACCGGCGCGAGGTCGGCATCGTGACGTCCGGCGGCTTCGGCCCCACGGTCAACGGTCCCGTCGCCATGGGCTATGTGGCCAAGGACGTGTCCGCCATCGGCACCGATCTGCATCTCGTCGTTCGCGGCAAGCCGCTGCCGGCCAAGGTCGCGGCCATGCCGTTTGCTCCCCATCGCTACAAGCGCTGACAACTCACAAGAGGGAATTCATTATGACCACGCGCTACACCAAGGATCACGAATATATCCGCGTCGAGGGCGATGCCGGCATCGTTGGCATTTCCGATTATGCCCAGAGCCAGCTCGGCGACGTCGTGTTCGTGGAGCTGCCGAGCGTCGGCAAGACCCTGTCGAAGGGCGACGAAGCGGCCGTCGTCGAGAGCGTGAAGGCGGCGAGCGAAGTCTATGCGCCGGTCTCCGGCGAGGTGGTCGACGTCAACCGCGATCTCGAAGCGTCTCCCGGCACGGTCAACGAGGATCCGGCCGGCCGCGGCTGGTTCATGAAGATCCGCCTGACGAACCCGAGCGAGCTCGACGGTCTTCTGACCGAAGAGCAGTACCAGGAATTCGTGAAGTCGATCTCGTAAAAGAGACGGCACGGCAATGGCGCACGAATACAAGGCGACAGTTCGCTGGAGGCGTGGAGCGGACGAGGTCTTCTCCGACAACCGCTACAGCCGCGGGCATCGCTGGAGCTTCGATGGCGGCATCGAGGTGGCCGGCTCCGCGTCGCCCTCCGTCGTGCCGCTGCCTCTCTCACGGGAGGATGCGGTCGATCCGGAGGAGGCATACGTTGCAGCCATCTCCAGCTGCCACATGCTCACCTTCCTGTCGATTGCTGCCAAGAAGCGCTTCGTCGTCGATTCTTACGAGGATGAAGCGCTTGGCATCATGACCAAGAACGAAAACGGCAAGCTCTTCGTCTCCAGGGTTACCCTAGATCCCAAAATCGAATTCTCGGGCGACAAGGTTCCGACGCCGGAGCAGATCGCCGACATGCATCACCTCGCCCACAAGGAATGCTTCATAGCCAATTCCGTTCTCACGGACATTGTCGTGGCCGGCATTCCCTCGCACTAACTCACCCAAGGTTTTTTGCCGATGCGCTATTTGCCTTTGTCCGATACCGACCGCGGCGAGATGCTCGCGCGGATCGGCGTCAAACATGTCGACGAACTCTTTGACGATGTGCCGACGAACCTGCTTCTGAAAGAGCCGGTGGATCTGCCGCGCCGCAAAGGCGAACTGGAGGTGGAGCGCATCCTCTCCCGCATGTCCGCGAAGAATATCTCGGCTTCCTCCGTGCCGTTCTTCGTCGGCGCCGGCGCCTACAAACACCATGTGCCGGCGACCGTCGATCATCTGATCCAGCGCTCGGAGTTCCTGACGAGCTACACGCCGTATCAGCCGGAGATCGCGCAGGGCACGCTGCAATATCTCTTCGAGTTCCAGACTCAGGTTGCAGCGCTCACCGGCATGGATGTGGCGAATGCCTCCATGTATGACGGCTCCACCGGCACGGGCGAAGCAGTGCTCATGGCGCATCGCGTCACCAAGCGCCGCAAGGCCGTTCTCTCCGGCGGATTGCATCCGCATTACACCGATGTGGTGAAGACGCTCTCCGACATGGCGAGCGACGAAACCGTCATCATGGCGCCGGATGTGAGCGGCACCGAGGACATCCTCGCGCAGATCGACGACACGACATCTTGCGTCGTCGTGCAGTCGCCGAACGTGTTCGGCAATGTGCGTGACCTGAAGCCTATCGCCGACAAGGCGCACCAGCATGGCGCGTTGCTGATCGCCGTGTTCACGGAAGTGGTGTCGCTCGGCCTGTTGAAGTCGCCCGGAAGCCAGGGCGCTGACATCGTGGTGGGTGAGGGGCAGTCGATCGGCAATGCGCTGAACTTCGGCGGCCCCTATGTCGGCCTCTTCGCCACCCAGTCGAAATATATCCGCCAGATGCCGGGCCGCCTCTGCGGCGAGACGGTGGATGCGGACGGCAACCGCGGCTTCGTGCTGACGCTTTCGACCCGCGAGCAGCATATCCGCCGCGACAAGGCGACCTCGAATATCTGCACCAATTCGGGCCTCTGCTCTCTGGCCTTCACCATCCACATGACGCTGCTCGGCGAGAAGGGCCTCTCACGCCTCGCCCGCATCAATCATGCCAATGCGGTGAAGCTGGCGGATCAGCTTAGCGCCGTGAAGGGTGTCGATGTGCTCAACAAAACGTTCTTCAACGAGTTCACCGTGAAGCTGGCGAAGCCTGCGGCAGACGTCGTCGAACGTCTCGCCGAGAAGGGCGTGCTCGCGGGCGTGCCCGTGTCGCGCCTCCTGCCGAATGCCGGCCTCGACAACCTGTTGCTCGTCGCTTCGACCGAAGTGAATACCGATGATGATCGCGCGGCCCTCTGCGCCGCCTTGAAGGAGGTTCTGTGATGTTGAACCGCCAGGGACGCCCCTCTTCCGCCGGCGAAGCCGGCACCACAACGCATCCGACTTTCACCGGCAACAAGGCGCTGGCGCAGATCGAGCCGCTGCTCTTCGAGATCGGCCGCTATGACACGACCGGCGTCGATTTCGACGAGCCGGAGGATTTCAAGCCGCGTCTTGGCGGTTTGGAGCGCAAGGAGCCCATCGGTCTGCCGGGCTTGTCCGAGCCCGAGACCATGCGCCATTACGTGCGCCTCAGCCAGCAGAACTACGGCATCGACACGGGGCTGTTCCCGCTCGGCTCCTGCACCATGAAGCACAATGCGCGCCTGAACGAGCGCATGGCGCGTCTGCCGGGCTTCTCGGATGTGCATCCGCTGCAGCCGGTCTCCACCGTGCAGGGCGCGCTGGAGCTGATGAACGAGCTCGGGCGCTATCTGATCACGCTCACCAACATGACCGCCGTCGCGCTCTCGCCGAAGGCCGGCGCTCATGGCGAGCTCTGCGGCATGATGGCGATCAAGGCCGCCATCGAGGCGAAGGGCGAGGGCAAGACCCGCAACGTGGTGCTCGTGCCTGATTCGGCGCACGGCACGAACCCGGCTACCGCCGCTCTCATCGGCTTCAAGGTGAAGCCGGTGCCGGCGCGCGATGACGGCTTCGTGCACGTGGAGGACGTGAAGGAGCGTCTCGGCCCCGACGTGGCCGCGATCATGCTCACCAATCCCAACACCTGCGGCCTCTTCGAACCCCAGGTGGCCGAGATCGCCAAGGCGATCCACGATGCGGGCGCGTACTTCTACTGCGACGGCGCCAACTTCAACGCCATCGTCGGCAAGGCCAAGCCCGGCGATCTCGGCGTCGATGCCATGCACATCAATCTGCACAAGACCTTCTCGACGCCGCATGGCGGCGGCGGTCCGGGCTCCGGCCCGGTGGTGCTCTCCGCGCGCCTTGCGCCCTTCGCGCCGGTGCCGTTCGTGCGCGCGGGCAAGGACGGCTTCGAGCTGGTCGAGCAGGAATCGAATGCGGCTGAAAAGCCTTTCGGCCGTATGACCGCCTTCCACGGCCAGATGGGCATGTATGTGCGCGCGCTGTCCTACATGCTCTCGCATGGCGCGGACGGGATGAAGCAGGCCTCGGAAGATGCAGTGCTCAACGCCAACTGCATCCGCGCCGGCCTGTCGGATCTCCTCTCGCTGCCCTTCGGCGACAAGCCGTGCATGCACGAGGTGCTGTTCGACGATGCGTGGCTGAAGGACACGGGCGTGACCACGCTCGACGTGGCCAAGGCCATGATCGATGAGGGCTATCACCCGATGACCATGTACTTCCCGCTGGTGGTGCATGGCGCGATGCTGATCGAGCCGACGGAATCCGAATCGAAGTCCTCCCTCGACCTCTTCATCGCAACCCTGCGCGACCTCGCCATGGCAGCGAAGAAGGGTGATACGGACCGCTTCACCGGCGCGCCCTACCACGCCCCGCGCCGCCGCCTCGACGAAACCCGCGCCGCCCGCAACCCGGTCCTCAAATGGACCCCGCCGTCCCCTGTGGCTGAACGGGCTGATATTGGGGAGGTCCTTTCATTGCCAGCACGGCTGACGACGTTGAAGTCCGCAGAACTAGCACTGACACGGCGCGACGAGAAACTGTCGAAGCGAAAAGTCTGAAGTGATGGCCAAGCCCATTGCGCGCTCTGCAAGCACGCGCTGTCTCAAGGATCTTAAAGATAAGTCATGATAGGTTACAATGAAATCTTCAAGATCGGTATCGGTCCTTCATCGTCCCACACCGTGGGGCCGATGAAGGCGGCCCAATCGTTCATGATGGGCCTTATGGGGCAGCTGGATGAGGTCGAACGTGTCGAGGCCATCCTTTACGGCTCTCTCGCCTGGACCGGTCGCGGCCATGCGACGGACCGTGCTGTGCTCCTCGGGCTCGCGGGCGAACTGCCTGAAACCTACGACCCGGATCGGGCCGCGTATGTCCTGTCCCAGGTCTCTGTGGGACGCATCCCCCTCCTGGGCCGCTGGACCGTTGCCTTCGATCAAGAGCGAGATCTCGTCTTCGATTGTGTCAACCAGCCGCCGCGCCATCCCAACACCATGCAGATGACAGCCTACGGATTGGGTGGTCGCGTGCTGGCGCAGGAGCGATGGTGCTCCATTGGCGGCGGCTTTGTGTTGCGGGAGGGCGAGGCCGTGGGTGCGATCGAGCGCGGAGTCGATGTACCCCATCGCTATGGGAACGCTCGGGAGCTCCTCGAGATTGGGAAGCGCACCGGATTATCGATTGCCGACATCGTCGCTGGAAACGAGCGAGCGCTGCACCCGCAGGACGAGATCGAGATTCACCTGCGCCGGATTGCGAGAGCGATGCTGGATTGCATCGACCGAGGACTGGCGACCACGGGCGAGCTTCCTGGCGGCCTCAAGGTGAAGCGCCGGGCGGCCGACATCTTCACTCAGCTGCGTAACGAGCAACGCGCTAATGCGCACACGCCGCATAAAATCATGGACTATGTCAGCGTCTTTGCCATGGCGGTGAACGAGGAGAACGCAGCGGGCGGACGGGTTGTCACCGCGCCGACAAACGGTGCCGCGGGCGTCATCCCGGCAGTCCTGCGCTACTATCGCGACTTCATTACGGGGGCTACGGAAGAGGGCATGGACGTCCTCCTTCTCACGGCCGCGGCCATCGGGGGCCTGTTTAAGATGAATGCCTCGATTTCCGGTGCGGAGGTCGGATGCCAGGGCGAGGTGGGCGTCGCATCCTCAATGGCGGCGGCCGGACTCGCCGCGGCGCTCGGCGGCACCAATGCGCAGATTGAGAACGCGGCCGAAATCGCGATGGAGCATCATCTCGGCATGACGTGCGATCCGGTCGGCGGCCTCGTCCAGATTCCCTGTATCGAGCGCAATGCGTTCGGTGCAATAAAAGCCATCAATGCGGCGGCCCTGGCGTTGCGCGGCGACGGCACCCACAAGATCACCCTCGACCAGGTGATCGCCACCATGCGCCAGACAGGCGCAGACATGAACAACAAATACAAGGAAACCTCCCAGGGCGGCCTCGCCGTGAACTGGGTCGAATGCTGATAAGGGAACAACGATGTCGAGTGCAACTAACCTGAACCGTCTGTCCAACAGCTTTTTCTCGGCAAGCCTCGCCGACAGCGATCCTGAGATCGCCCGGGCCATCGGGCTCGAACTCGGCCGCCAGCGCGACGAGATCGAGCTGATCGCCTCCGAGAACATCGTCTCCCGGGCTGTCCTGGAAGCCCAGGGCTCGGTGATGACCAACAAATACGCGGAAGGTTATCCGGGCCGCCGCTATTACGGCGGCTGCCAGTTCGTCGACATGGCCGAGGAGCTTGCCATCGAGCGCGCCAAGCGCCTGTTCGACTGCAAGTTCGCCAATGTGCAGGCCAATTCCGGCTCGCAAGCCAATCAGGCCGTGTTCATGGCCCTGATGAAGCCGGGCGATACGTTCATGGGCCTCGATCTGGCCTGCGGCGGCCACCTGACCCACGGCTCCCCGGTCAACATGTCCGGCAAGTGGTTCAATGTGGTCAGCTACAAGGTGCGCGAGAGCGACCAGATCATCGACATGGATGAGGTCGCGCAGCTCGCCCGCGAGCACAAGCCGAAGGTGATCGTGGCTGGCGGCTCGGCCTATTCCCGTTTCTGGGATTTCGCCCGCTTCCGTGAGATCGCTGACGAGGTCGGTGCCTTCTTCATGGTGGACATCGCCCATTTCGCGGGCCTCGTGGCCGGCGGCGCGCACCCATCGCCGTTCCCCCATGCCCATGTGGTCACCACCACCACCCACAAGACCCTGCGCGGCCCGCGCGGCGGCATGATCCTCACCAATGAGGAGGACATTACCAAGAAGGTCAATTCCGCGATCTTCCCCGGCCTCCAGGGTGGTCCGCTCATGCACGTGATCGCGGCGAAAGCCGTCGCGTTCGGTGAGGCGCTGCGTCCCGAGTTCAAGCTCTATGCCCGTTCGGTCGTCGACAACGCCAAGGTGCTGGCCGACACCATGCTTGAAGGCGGCTATGCCATCGTCGCCGGCGGCACCGACAACCACCTGATGCTGGTCGATCTGCGCCCGAAGAAGCTCACCGGCAAGGCGGCCGAGGCGGCCCTCGGTCGTGCGCACATCACCTGCAACAAGAACGGCGTGCCGTTCGACCCGGAAAAGCCGATGGTCACCTCCGGCATCCGTCTCGGCACGCCGGCCGCCACCTCGCGCGGCTTCGGCGTTGCCGAATTCAAGAAAGTGGGCGAGCTGATCGTCGAGACCCTGGACGGCCTCGCCAAACACGGCGAGGAGGCCAATGCGGCGGTTGAGGAATCGGTGAAGACTCGCGTCCACGAGCTGACCCGCCGCTTCCCGATCTACGGTCAAAATTGAGGGAGATGAACATCTACCCCCATGCTTATTGTAAGAACTTCTCAAGGGAGAATGATCAACAAGCCCCAGGGCCCCGTAGGACCTCCCTGCCTCAGCTCGACCCCGAGTACGATGCTAAATGTGGAGAATTCTCTTGCCCAGCCTAAAAGCCGTGTTGGCGGAGATTGTACAAGAGATGGCGGCCCAAACCGACCGGGGCACAGTCGCAAGCTATATCCCAGAGCTGGCTCGGGTTCCCGTCCAGCACTTCGGGATCGCGGTTGCGACCGCTGATGGGCAGGTCGTTTGCGCGGGTGATGCCGACACAAGCTTTTCAATCCAGAGCATCTCGAAAGTGTTCACGCTCACGGTCGTTCTGGGCCAGATCGGTGACGCTTTATGGCAGCGCGTCGGACGGGAACCGTCCGGGAATGCCTTCAACTCCATCGTGCAGCTTGAACATGAGCGTGGTATTCCGCGCAATCCCTTCATCAATGCCGGAGCCATCGCCGTCACCGACGCCTTGCTGGGTGAGAGCCTACCGCGCGAAGCCCTCGGGTCGATTCTGAGCTTCATCCGGTTTGTGGCTGGTGATGAACGGATCTCCATCGACAAGGATGTCGCCCGGTCGGAACAGGAAACCGGCTTTCTGAATGCAGCACTCGCCAACTTCATGCGGGCCTTCGGAGTGCTCAAGCATCCGGTTGAGCACGTGTTAGGGGTCTACTTTCACCACTGTGCTATTGCAATGACCTGCAGACAGTTAGCGATGGCTGGCCGGTATCTTGCCTTTTCGGGACGACTTCCCGCCTCCGATACGTCTGTCGTGAGTACGGATCGCGCACGGAGGGTCAACGCACTGATGCTGACATGCGGGCATTATGATCAATCCGGCGACTTTGCGTTCCGGGTTGGGTTGCCCGGCAAAAGCGGGGTCGGGGGCGGTATTCTGGCTGTCGCCCCCGGAACGGCCTCGATTGCCGTCTGGTCGCCCGGCCTCAACCAGCAAGGTAACTCTCTGCTGGGGACGCTCGCTCTCGAGCGTCTGGCCAAGGCGATGCAGTGGTCCGTGTTCGGCGCGTGACCGGCGGGGCAGCCTCGACAACGCGATCAGATCATGAAACGCTTCAAGTCAGCGGGTCAGGCGCTACGCTTTCTCTCTGCCCATAATCCGGTTTCAAACTTCTTCCGCCACCCTTCCAACGCCAATGCCGCAGACCGTGGTCATGCCCGTCCTCAGGCCTTTCAGAGTTGGACGGAGGTGACTGGTATTGCGAGTGCCGCCTAATCCATGCCTGAACAGGGATCAACACGTCCCTCCCCAACAACTTGACGCTGTCGGCGTTGCGGCCTTCCCCTCAAGTTCTGTGCAAGTGAGGCTTGAGCGGCATGTCGTCGTGGACCCGCTCGGCCTGCCGTTCAATCTTGTGATGGATCTTGGGCGGGCCCTCGCCCCGATGCAGGGCTTCCAGGCGTGCCACAATTTCAGCGTCGGCATGCGTCTGCCTCTGATTATGACGCACGTATTCGATCCATGTTGGGACATGGTACCGCTCGGTCCAGAGTTGAGGCTCTTCCAGGTCGCGCAGAAGCGCCCATTGTCGAGCCCCATCCCGCAGGCGGGCGCGTCGCCGCAGGGCCATCACGCTGAGGAATTCGGCAACATCGTTCTGATCAATGCGATAATCGACCATCACCATGATCGGCCCGCTGCGCGGCCGCAGGTCGAGCTGCAGCGTCGGTTCGCAAAACTTGTTGGTGGGATCGAGATTGAGGGTCTCAAAATCCGGTTGGCGCAGAACCAGGCCAATCAGCCCACCGACGACAAGAACAAGGCTCGCCATCACCAAGGCACCCGCAACACCCTGCGTGTCCGCGACCGCGCCCCAGAGCCAGCTGCCCGCCGCCATGCCGCCAAACGACGCCGTTTGATAGAGGGACAGGGCGCGTCCAACCACCCACCGGGGCGTCGACAGCTGAACCGTCACGTTAAACAGCGACCAGGCCTGCACCCACGCCATACCGGCTGGCACGAGCAGCAGGCAGCTGAGCCAAACGTGGGCGCTCCAGGCCAGACCGACGCAGCTGATGGCCAGCGCGAAGAAGGCGCCGCGAATGATCCCTTCATGGCTGAGAACGTCTCGAATCCGTCCGATGAGCAGCGCGCCTAAAATCGCCCCGAGGCCGAAAAAGCCCAGCATGATGCCGTAGGTGACCGCCGTGCCCGCAACCTGCTCCTTGGCCACGAGGGGCAGCAGCGCCAGAATGACGACGGCGGTGAGACCGAACACGAGGCTCCGGCCCATCACCTTGAGAAGGTTCGGCGACAACAGCACGTAGCGGAAGCCCGCTGCCATCGCACTCCCGAACGGTTCCCGCGGCAGCAACTGTGGCGCAGGTCCCGTCTTCCATTGCCAGAGCGCGATGAGGAGGGCGAAGCAGCAAACGACGTTGAGCAGGAACGCAAAGGTCGCACCGGCAGTTGCGACGATGAGGCCGCCAATCGCCGGTCCGATGCTGCGCATGAGATTGTAGCTCATGCTGTTGAGGGCCACCGCACTAGGCAAGTGTTGACGGGGAAGGATCTCGCCCATCGAGGCGTACCAGGATGGGTCGTGCAACGCCCACCCGCAGCCGATCAGGAAGGTCAGGCTCAACAGCATCCAGGGGGTCACGGCCCCTGCATAGGCGAGAATTGCCAGGGACGCTGAGACGCACAGCATCAGCAGCTGAGCCGCCATCATGACCCGGCGGCGATCGAAGTTGTCGGCGAGCGCTCCTGCGGCGAGCGAAAACAGCATGACCGGCAGGGTAGCCGATGATTGGACGAGGGCCACCATGTCATGGGACGTGGCCAGGCTCGTCATCAGCCACGCCGCCGCCACGCCCTCGACCAGGCTGCCCAGGTTCGACACCAGAGACGCTGACCAGAGGGAGCGGAAGGTCTTGTAGTGGAATAGGACGAGTGGCGATGTTCTGTTCGGCATGGTCGCGGACCTTGTCATGACATCGTGTTGGCGCAACACGAGCCTCTGGAATGGTTGTGGGAAGAGGGCTGGATGATCGCTCACTCCGAACGCGGAACTGGTGGCTAGGGCATTTCTGACTGTTCTGTCTTAGGTCTTTTCCCCGCCTCACGCGATGGTGCCGACTGGTTTGCGAGGCGAAGAAACCCTCGCACAGCTCCGTATGGGCGCGCCGCTTCAATCGAGAATAGGTTTGAGCCCGCATGTTCGGAAAGCCCGCGCCATTTGAGAAGGTTCGACTGGGTGTCCGCGGCCTGGAGAGCCACGACTGGCCGAGAGGCGTTGCAGGCGCGCTCTCCGCGGGACAATCCCATCGTTAAGTGTGACATCGGGCATATGCGGAAGCGGGATGAAGCCACGGGTGGAGGCATGCGAGAGATTTCGGGAGGTCAATGATTTCTGCACGAATACTGCCGCATCAGCCGACGAGCGTCTAGCTTGTGGCTCTGCTGCATCGCCGAATTTATATGTGAAGTGCTCCCTTGACAGAGACCGCCCTGCCGCTCTCCGCACAATCTGCAGCCCTATCTCGCCTCCGTGCACAGTTCGCATGGAACTCCTGGCACCAGAACTGGGCGTGCTTTGATGCGGAGCCTTCAGGCGGCATGTCGATTGCTCTATCACAGATCTTCATGACCGCGCTTCAAGGGGACCTGCAGTGGCACGACGCCTGGCGTCAATGCGCGCGCAAGCGTCTCGCCGCATCGGCGCACGATCGCCAGCTGTTGGCACTGAGCGGCACAGTGCACGTCGGCCAAGACTGAAGTCGGAATGCTTGCAGGCCAACGTTTCGCTCCGACGCATCATCGCTCACGCACAGAACAAAAAAGCCGGGCCTAAGGCCCGGCTTGAAGTTGAGGTCCGACAATCGGGTCAAAACCTTCCAGAGGGAACGGCCGAGACGGCAGCGCGTGAGGAAAGAGGCGGTGCCGTGGAAACTCAGCCGCTGCCGATATGGGCTGCATCGCGCCGCATTGCTATGCAGCATGCCTCATGAAAGGGCTGCGTCTTGCGCATGCTGCGGATGGTGCAGCCAACGCGGAGAAGAATCTTCTTCATGGGCTTTTATCCACCAAACTACAGCGGCTGTGGATGTATTAGACGTTCTCATCTGTCACACAGAATGACGGCACGGGAGGTGTGTCCGCCCTCCGTGCTCGGCCAGACCGGCGCCACCAGAGCCATATCGGCTATGCGCATGCCGCAGCACAAAGCGGACCCACAAGCAAAAGACCAACTCACCAGAGCGGACGTTTCATACGGTCATTGAAGCTAAGCTTTAGCTCCGCTCCACGACGGGCAGACGTGTGCCATGGAAGGCTGGCATGCAGCTGTCCCAATCTATGGCAGCTGGCAGCAGAGATAGATGGCAGTGAACGCGGATGAGGCGGCAGAGGCGATAAGAAGATCAATGACCGCGTGCGGTCGATGGATCAGAATTCGGTTGAGCGTAAGCTTCCTCTACGCTAACAGAAGACCCGTCGGGGACAGCCGAGTGTCAAGACATGAATGTCTGTCAGTCTAAGGCATTTGGACAGTCAGATAGATCGCACCGGCTATACCACTCACCACCATTACAAAATAAAGCAACCGAGACCCTCTGGACGGCCTGCGTCGGACCCATCGATGCTCATCGACATGCAGAAGATCATCGTCATCCTCTGGGCGCATCATGGGTCTCTCAGCTCTGTGCGGGTGCGCGTTGCTGTGAGCGCTGGCGCGCGATCCCGTAACACCCGCATGCGATCTGTTCGAGGCCGGAGCGGTCGGTCACCGTAATGGCCCCGCGGCGTTGATGGATTAGACCGGCGGACTGAAGCCCGCTCGTGACCAGACTGACCGTCGACCGCTGGACCCCTAACATCCGGGACAGATGCTCGTGCGTGAAGGGCAAGCTCGCCTGATCGGCGCGATCCCGCATGGTCAGAATCCAGCGGCAGCAGCGCGCTTCGACGGAGTGTGCGATGTTGCAGGCCATCGTCTGAAGAGCCTCTGCCAGCAGGGCCTCTTCGTAGCGCAGGAAGAGATCCCGCAGAGTCGGTCGCTCCTCGAACGCACGATGCAGGACCCCAGTGTCAATGCGGGAGGCACTGCCGGTAATGTGAACAACATAGCGCCCCAGAGATTGGCGTGTCACAAGCGTGCTAGGCGAGCCAACCGTCGCCTCACACCCAAGCACCGCCATTTCGATGGTTCTGCCGTCGGGGAGAGCCGTCATGAGTGAGACAATGGCCTCATGCGGGAAGTACACGAACGGCGTGCTCTCGTTGGTCTCGTAGAGTACGGTGTCCTTCTTCAACTCGACCCACTGAAGGTGTGGCTCAAGATGCCCGAAGTCGTCCGGCTGCAGGGCTGACAGCAATCGGTTCGCGCGATGGGAAGGCTGGCGCGAGGATGATGACATGGCAACGCTCCTGAGCCCCCTTGCTTTTATGCCTGGCTCGCGGCCTTGCCGCCGAGCGCCGCCTGCGCGGCAGCCAGGCGGGCGATCGGCACCCGGTACGGCGAGCAGGACGCGTAGTCGAGCCCGACCGACTGGCAGAAATGGATCGAGGCCGGATCGCCGCCATGCTCGCCGCAGATCCCGAGCTTGATGTTGGCCCTCGTCTTCCTACCGCGCTCGACCGCAAGCTTCACCAGTTCGCCCACGCCCTCCTGATCGATGGTCACGAACGGGTCTGCCGGCAGCAGCCCTTTTTGCGTATACGGGCCGAGGAAGGAGGCGGCGTCGTCGCGCGAAATGCCGAGCGTCGTCTGCGTCAGGTCGTTGGTGCCGAAGGAGAAGAACTCCGCCGATTCCGCGATCTCGCCGGCGCGCAATGCGGCGCGCGGCAGCTCGATCATCGTACCGACCTGATATTCGACCGTCACGCCGCTTTCCTTGGCGACCGCCTCGGCCATGGCGACGATGCGCTCCTTCACGAGGTCGAGCTCCGGCTTCGTCATGACGAGCGGCACCATCACCTCCGGCACGACGGGCTGGCCCGTCGTCTTGCCGGCCTCCACCGCCGCCTCGAAGATGGCGCGCGCCTGCATGTCGGCGATCTCAGGGTAAGCCACCGCCAGACGGCAGCCGCGGAAGCCGAGCATGGGGTTGAACTCGTGCAGCTCGCGGGCGCGGTGCTTGAGCTTGTCGACGGAGGCGTTCATGGCCTTCGCCACCTCCCCCATCTCCTCTTCCGAATGCGGCAGGAACTCGTGCAGCGGCGGATCGAGCAGGCGGATCGTGACCGGCAGACCGCTCATGATCGAAAACAGCTCGACGAAATCCTTGCGCTGCATCGGCAGCAGCTTGGCGAGTGCTGCGCGGCGGCCCGCCTCGTCGTCGGAGAGGATCATCTCGCGCACAGCAACGATGCGGTCGCCCTCGAAGAACATGTGCTCCGTGCGGCAGAGTCCGATGCCCTCCGCGCCGAAGTTGCGCGCGGTCTTGGCATCGAGCGGCGTTTCCGCGTTGGCGCGCACCTTCATGTGGCGCACCTTGTCGGCCCAGCCCATGAGGGTGGCGAACTCGCCCGACAGCTCCGGCTGCAGCATCTCCACTTGGCCCAGCAGCACCTGGCCGTTGGAACCGTCAATGGTCAGCACATCACCCTTCTTCAGTGTCTGCCCCGCCACCGTCAGCGTCTGCTTGGCATAATCGACGCGGATCGATCCGGCGCCCGAGACGCAGGGTTTGCCCATGCCGCGGGCCACCACGGCGGCGTGCGAGGTCATGCCACCGCGGGTGGTCAGAATGCCTTCCGCCGCGTGCATGCCGTGGATGTCCTCAGGCGAAGTCTCGACGCGCACCAGAATGACCTTGTGACCGGCCTTCCTGGCCGCTTCCGCATCGTCCGAGTTGAACACGATCTCGCCGGAAGCAGCACCCGGCGAGGCCGGCAGGCCGCTGGCGAGGATCTTGCGCTCGGCCTTGGGATCGATGGTGGGATGCAGCAATTGGTCGAGGGCCGCCGGCTCGACGCGGGTGATCGCCTCTTCCTGCGTGATCAGGCCTTCGCTTGCGAGCTCCACGGCGATGCGCAAGGCGGCTTTCGCCGTGCGCTTGCCGTTGCGGGTCTGGAGCATCCAGAGCTTGCCCGTTTCGACCGTGAATTCCATGTCCTGCATGTCACGGTAATGTTTCTCGAGGATGCCGTAGATGCGTACCAGCTCGTTGTAAGCCTCGGGCATCGCGCCTTCCATCGAAGGCTTGTCGGAACCGGATGCAATGCGGGCCTTCTCGGTGATGTCCTGCGGCGTGCGGATGCCCGCCACCACGTCCTCGCCCTGAGCATTGATCAGGAACTCGCCGTAGAGCTCCTTCTCGCCTGTCGAGGGATTGCGGGTGAACGCCACGCCGGTGGCGGAGGTCTCGCCCATGTTGCCGAACACCATGGCCTGCACGTTCACCGCCGTGCCCCAGCTCGCCGGGATGGCGTGCAGCTCGCGGTACTTGATGGCGCGGTTGTTCATCCAGGAGCCGAACACGGCGCCGATGGCGCCCCAGAGCTGCTCCTGTGGCTCCTGCGGAAACGGCTTTCCGAGTTCCTTCTCGACCAGCGCCTTGTAGCGCGGGAGAATGGCCTTCCAGTCCGCGGCACTCATGTCGGTGTCGAGCGAGTAGCCCTTGCGGTCCTTGTACTCGTCGAGGATCTCCTCGAAGTGATGGTGCTCGATGTCGAGCACCACGTTGGAATACATGGTGATGAAGCGGCGATACGAATCATAGGCGAAGCGCTCGTCGCCGGCGCCCTTGGCGAGCGCCTCGACGGTGACGTCGTTGAGGCCGAGATTGAGCACGGTGTCCATCATGCCGGGCATGGAGGCGCGGGCGCCGGAGCGGACGGAAACGAGGAGCGGATTGGCGGCATCGCCGAAGGTGCGGCCGGTCAGCTTGCCGACGAAATCGAGGGCCTTGGCGACCTGGGTCTTCAGCTCCTCGGGATAGGAGCGGCCGTGGTCGTAGTAATAGGTGCAGACTTCCGTTGTGATGGTGAAGCCCGGAGGCACCGGCAGGCCCAGGTTGGACATCTCGGCCAGATTGGCCCCCTTGCCACCGAGCAGGTTCTTCATCCCCGCCTGGCCCTCGGCCTTACCGTCCCCGAAGGTGTAGACCCACTTCCATTCGGCCATTACTTTGTTCCTGTCATCTGTTCGCGGTCCGCAGCGTGCTGCTGCCTTCGGGGCGTCCCATTGACGATTTCGTTCGGCTCTTTGATGTCGCAGGCCTCGGAGCCACCTGATCCGACCCTCAATGCAGCCTTCTCTAAAGCCTCCCAAACGAGGTCGACGGCGACAGTCAACTCAGTTTCGTCAAACTCAAAGCAGCCACAGCTGTCGAGGGTCCACAGCTGTCGAGGGTCGTGCCGGTGGTATGGCAGTAGACCTCCAGCCAAAACGGGGCATGGTCGGCAGACGATCTGTTAGCTGAAGCATCTCGATCAGGCGCACTTCGATGGCATCGAGCCGCGCCAATGTCGCGGTGCGCATGCCGTTGGCCTGATCCGGCATCACGGCCAGCTGTACATACGCACGAAGGATCTCCTACTCGAGGTGGGCAGGCCCAGTGGCATCGCATGGAAGCGATCCAGAGGGCGGCAACCTGAGCTGCGGCATTGTGGTTTCCAGGATGGAGGAAGTCCGGCTGTCCGGGCGCGCTGGGGGGCGCTGTCGGTGGGTAGGGAACGATTGCATGGAATATTCTCGTTCGTCTCACATGTTGGGGTCATTCGGACCGCCGCCCTCGGACGAAACCCGATTGATGTTGTGGTTTGGATGCTTGGTTTAGACCAAGTCCATTCTGGCCCTGTTGCCACTCAACGGATCGAGGATCCTCGCTGGCCCCTCGTCGTGGACTGAGTTCGGGTTGAGATATCTCTCGGGCAACAATCATCGGAACCGAGGCTTTCAGCAAATGCTGGCGGCGCTCGTTCCGGACTGTGACCCGCACATGCAGAACCCCGAGTTTGATCAACTGGTGACGAGCAATCTCTACCGCACTCCGGGTGGCTTCGTGATCAGCGGCCTCCAAGGTCACCAGCTCAAGGCCCGTGTGATCCGGCAAGCAATTCGTTCCTAATTGGACATCGAAATAGAACAGAGGCATGCGTGATCTCCTTCAAGAAGCGGCGCGATGCTGCGCCAGGACGAGGTCTGCTCTGCTGTTAGAAGCGATATCGAGGAGCACGTTGTCGATCAGGCGGGTCGTTCCGACATAGGCGGCGACACACAGCGCAGTAGGACGGTCGACCAAACCTGGGACGGGTTCGAGCGCCCGTGCATCCACCAGCTGCAGATACTGCAGCTGGTCGACCTCACTCATGTGAGCCCGAGCCATCGCGATCAGCCTCTCGCTGTCCCGCTCCCCCTCCCCGTATGCCGCCTGGGCGGCCAACAAACCCTGGCTGAGGCAGCGGGCGCGCTGCCGATCGACGGGGCTCAGGTAGCTGTTGCGGCTGCTCAGGGCCAGCCCATCCGGCTTGCGCACGGTCGGCACCGTCACGATCTCGATCGGCAGATTCAGATCCCGTACCATCTGCCGGATCACGGCACATTGCTTAAAATCCTTCTGGCCGAAGAAGGCCAGATCTGGCTGCACGATGTTGAACAGCTTGGTGACCACGGTCGCTACGCCACGGAAGTGTCCAGGCCGCTCCGCGCCACACAGTGGCTCGGCCACAGGCCCGGGCTCGACGGTGGTCTGGAAGCCTGGTGGGTAGATCTCGCTCGCATCCGGCACGAAGATCAGGCTCACCCCGGCCGTGCGGCAGAGCTCATGATCTTGCTCCAGCGCGCGCGGGTAGCAGTCGAGAACCTCGTTGGGCCCGAACTGGGTCGAATTGACGAAGATGCTGGCCACGGTGATGTCACAGCGGGCGACGCTCCCATTGATGAGCGCGCGATGGCCCCCGTGCAGGAAGCCCATGGTGGGCACTAAGCCAACCCGCAGCCCTGCGGCGCGGTAGCCACGCAGGCACTGGGTGAGCGACTTGATCGTGTGGTTTGCATCATCTGGCCTCCGACTGGTCGCGGGATGGCTACTGCATCCAGGCACATATTGCCTCCTGGACGTCCACCGGCAGCAAATAGGACCCCGTCTGCGCTGGAAAGGCACCTATGCTCTTCAGGCGCTTCAGAGTATCGACGAGAGTAGTTGAAAGACGATACCGTTTACGCGTCAAACCGCTTGAAGATAATAAGGTGAGAAAGCGAACAAGATAATTCCTTTGATAGCCGCACAAAAAGGTCGCCCTCTTCTGGTGAGTAGGGCGGTACCGCAGTCTGACAATCTCTGCGTCGCCATCACCAAAGGAGTTCACCCTGAGCCTTGTATCGGTCACCGGGGCTCGGCGCTTAGCCACCTGCGTGCCAACTCGACCCAGTAGGTTGATCCAACACCAAGGATGGCATCGTTGAAGTCGTAGCTTGCGTTGTGAACGACGCAAGGACCTGCTCCATGACCCGCATCACGATGTTCTCCGTATCCGTTACCGATGTACGCGTAGGCGCCAGGCCGGGCTTGGAGCATAAACGCAAAATCCTCGACACCTAAGTCTGGATCCACGTTGGGGTTTACATTCTCGGCCCCAACTATAGATCTCATAACTTCTGCTGCGAAGTGCGCTTCATCTTCAGAATTAACTGTGGGGGGAACGCTTCTATCAAACTCGAGTCTCGCTTCGCATTCTTGAGACTTAGCTACGGCTTCTACGATCTTGCGCATGCGTGACTCAATCAGATCGAGAGTCCTGAGGTCTAGTACACGTACGGTGCCGCCCAACACTGCATCGCGGGGTATCACGTTTCTAGCTTGACCCCAGCCGTTGACCTGTGTGACCGAGATAACTGCGGGCTCCAGCGGTGCCTTGTTGCGGGAAATAATGCCTTGGAGCGCATTGTAAATCTGCACAGCAGTGAAAATCGGATCTTTGCCTTCGTGAGGGTAAGCGGCATGAGCATCGACACCTTCCACAGTAATGCGAAATTCACCACAACCCCCAAGAATGGGCCCTGTCTTGATCCCAAAACTGCCCACCGGCATGCCCGGAAAGTTATGCAGCCCGAACACCGCATCGACCGGGAACTTTTCAAAAATTCCCTCGTCAACCATCACTTTCGCACCGTTGCCCGCCTCTTCCGCCGGTGAGAAAATAAAGACGATAGTGCCATCAAAATCTCGCGTGCGCGCCAGAAAACGGGCGGCGCCCAGAAGCATCGCCATATGGCCGTCGTGTCCGCAGGCATGCATTTTACCAGGATAATGCGACCGATGAGCGAACTCGTTGACTTCATGAATCGGCAACGCGTCCATGTCTGCACGCAATCCGATTGAGCGTTTACTCGTTCCCTCCCGCAGCACTCCAACAACGCCGGTGCCACCAAGTCCACGATGAACTTCGATCCCGTAATCAGTCAGAGTCTTCGCTACAAGGTCCGCAGTCTGCGATTCCTCGAAACAAAGCTCCGGATGGGCATGCATCCAACGTCGTAGCGACTGGATCTCATCCTGTGCCGCTGCAATCTCTGGTATAACTTTCATTGGATTACCTTCATTCTGAGCAAGGGTTCCATTCAAGCAGCGTCTGTTCACACGCATCTTGCTTTGTGACGCAGGAAGGATCGTCAAAGCAGTTGCCCGTATGAGCGGACCTATGGAATCCTAGGAGTGACACCTGCGCTGCCAGTTGACATTGTGTCGATGTGCGATCTGTCTTCAGTGCCTCAGGATTTGGCTCAAAAAGAGCTTTGTCCTGTCATGCCGTGGATTGGAGAAGAACTCATTGGGCGGACCTTCTTCCACGATCCGCCCCGCATCCATGAAGATCACACGATCGGCTACCGCTCGTGCGAAGCCCATCTCATGCGTCACGCAAACCATTGTCATCCCTTCGCGTGCGAGGGCTGTAATGGTCTCTAGCACCTCCGATACCATCTCCGGATCCAAGGCTGACGTCGGCTCATCGAAAAGCATGACCGTCGGCTGCATACAGAGAGACCGGGCGATAGCAACGCGCTGTTGTTGCCCCCCTGAGAGTTGAGCAGGATATTTGTCGGCTTGTTCAGGAATGCGAACTTTCTCGAGAAAGTGCATTGCTCGACGCTTGGCTTCTTCCTTGGGGACGCCTTTGATCCACATTGGACCGGCCATGCAGTTCATAAGAACCGTCATGTGCGGAAAAAGATTGAAATGCTGGAACACCATACCGACGTTCCGACGCACTTCAGCAATATCGCGCATTTTGTTGTGGAGGGGGATACCATTGACGATGATCTCACCCTTTTGGTGCGCCTCAAGTCGATTGAAGCAGCGTATCAGCGTTGACTTGCCGGAGCCGGAGGGACCACAAACAACGATCCGCTCTCCCTTCCTTACGGTCAGATTGACGTCGTGCAGCACTTGAAATGTACCAAACCATTTCGAGACGTGCCTGACCTCGATAGTGTTTTCGCCATTCATCTGATCTTGCTCCTGGCGTAGTGGCGTTCGATGCGAAGCTGGACGAACTCCATGCAGATCGAAAGAACCCAGTAAATGAGGGCGACGGCTATCAACATTTCCATGTGCTTGAAGGTCGCTTGACCGAGCGAGCGCGCCAGGAACATCAATTCCCAGACACCGACGATCGATACCAGAGAACTATCCTTCAGCATCGAAATAAAATGGTTTCCGGTTGGAGGAATAATAACAGGAAGCGCTTGCGGGAGGATGATCTTGCGCATGGTCAGACCAAATCCGAAGCCCATGGATCGGGACGCTTCCCATTGTCCTCGGTCGATGCTCTGAATGCCGGCGCGAAAGATCTCCGTCATGTAAGCACCGTAGCAGAGCGAAAGTGCAAGCACCCCAGAAGGCACGGCATCAAGGACGATCCCTAATTGCGGGAGCCCGAGATAAATGAGGTACAGCTGCATAAGCAGAGGCAGACCGCGAAAGAACGACGTGTAGAAACTAGAGATTGCAAATGCGAAGCCATTGCCGGAAAGTTTTGCAACGGCGCCAACAACGGCAAGGATAGTCGCAAAGAAAATTGACACTGCCGCCACGTATACGGTGGTAAATAATCCTTGAGATAACAAGATGGGTAAATTCTGCCAGATGAAGGGTAAGCTCAAATTGAAAGCATTGAAGAACCCTAAGAACAACAGCAGAAGTTCAAGCCATACAATGATCACCTGCGCCTTGAACGGCGCAAAGCCGATCAGGACAACATTCATGCAGAAGAGCACAGCGATCACCACACCCGTGGCGAAGCGCCCATAGAGGCCACTTGCCAAAGGATCGCCGATCACAGGACGCATCAGTTCACCCATCACGGTGCCTGTTAAGTTAGCTGTGATGGAAAGGGCTAAGACGAGCGCGAAAACGATTCCCACAAACCACGGCTTGTGAACCAGAACCTCCGACTCGACAGTATCGTTGTACAACATCAGGCAACATCCAAGAAACGGCGGACCGGCAAGCCGGCCCGCGATGGGTAAATACCGTCACTTTGCAGTCGTCACGTCTCGTCCAAACCACTTCATCGATAGCTCAGACAACTTCCCGCTTTCTTTCAGACCCTTAACCGCATCGGCGATCTTGTTGTCCAGTTCAGCGTCTCCAGGCAAAGTAGCAATGACAGCTGGCCCATAGACTAGAGCATCTCCCAACTGCCTGATGGGATATCCAGCCTTAATCGCGTCGAGAATGACGGTGTCGTCCCCGACGAATGCGTCCAACCTCTTCCCGTCGCCGATACGAAGATCGTCCAAAGCATTGTTAGACTGATCGTACGTTTTGATCTCACCAGGCTTAAACTTATATTCGAATGACGGAACACCAATAAATTCATCTTTCTTGATGTCTTGGTTAAGGTAATGATACCCCATCCCGCTCGCCAACACACCAACACGCTTACCGTTAAGGTCCTCGATCTTAGTATTCTTGCTGTCCTTGTGGACCGCAGCGATGTACCCGCCGTACTGGTAGATCGCCGGAAAACTGAAGATTTTTGCTCGTTCCTTCGTCGGCGCCATCGCAGCGACAACGACGTCCCAGCGCCCCTGCCACTTTCCTGAGGTGATGATGTCCCAAGCGGGAGTCTGATACTTCACCCCCACGCCGATGTGCTCGGCGATCAGCTTTCCCACATCGACGTCGAAGCCTACGAGCTCGCCCTTGTCGTTCAGAAACGAACTTGGCGGATAGTTTGGCGAGACTGCCACGGTGAGGGTTTTTGAGGCGAGTGCTCGGTTAAGCACTTCGCCGGCGTTTGCAGATGAAGCTAGCGACATCGCTGCGACGGACGCCGCAATTGCCAATTTTCCCAACACTGTTCTCATAGCTGAGTTCCCTTCTTTGATGATTGTTTTGGCGCCGACCGATTTCCGCTTCACGCGATGGCCCCCGGTCGCGGTGGCCGCGCAGCAGCGAACGTATCCGCGCTAACTCCAGTGTTATCAAATGTTCATAGACCTGTGTCAACCTAATTCTGTGGAAAGTTTTTACCGTGTCTATGATCCCTGTCGTGGGGCTAAGATACATCGTCCGGTTTTGGCTAGTCTGTCCCACCCTCCGCAGCCGAGTGCAAATGCCCGTTCATGCAACGAGTGAGAGCAAAGGTCACTAGAGGCCGCGCTACACAGACCGTGAACTTTCAAAAATCGACCTATTGACTACTATCTGTAAATTACATTACAGAGATGCCCTGGTGTTGACGGACAGGGCTTTGCCGAGCCGTGCCATGCGCAGGAGAAACTGACCCCGTGGCGAATTCTCAGACCCTGATTGCGGACCGCATTTCTGCGGCTATGAGCTCGATGACCAGCTCAGAGAAGCGTGCTGCCCGAGTGCTTTTGGCAAGATACCCTGCCGCCGGCCTCGAAAGCGTGACCGCATTTGCAGAAGAGGCTGAAATCAGCGCCCCCACTGTGTTACGCTTCATCACCAAGCTTGGATTCACCGGCTATCCAGACTTTCGCCGCGCGTTGCGGGACGAAATCGACGAGAGCCGGAAGTTCCCGCTGACAAGGCCGCGCCCCGAGACGCTGGACGCCGGGAGCGACTTCGGTAACGAACTTTTAGGTGTTGTGCGATCGACCCTAGCGGAGCTCGATGCCGAGGTGGTTGAACAGGTAATCGAGCTATTTGCTGATGAACGGCGCAGTATCAACGTCTTGGGAGGCGACCTAACCACGACTGTCGCCGGTCACCTCCTATATCATCTGCGCAAGATGAGGCGCTCAGTGTTCGAGCTGCCGGCCGCCGTTCAAGAACGCGCTGACCGTCTCATCGATCTTGGCAAAAAGGACATCGTCGTCTTGTTTGACGTCCGTCGTTATCAAGCTGACGTCGTCACGACCGCTCGTATAGCGGCTCAAAGAGGATGCACCATCATCGTCTTTACAGATCAGTGGATGTCTGAAGCCTCCGAAGTGGCTACGCATGTCTTTCGCGCGAAGGTGGAGACATCCTCGCCCTGGGACAGCCTCCTGGGCCTGACTGCCATTGTTGAAATGATCGCGCTCGCTCTGGATCGACGCCTTTGGTCAGTCGTTCGACCCCGGCTCGAAACGGTAGAGCGGTACAAACTCAATCTCTTAAGCCAAGAAAAAGAACCCCCTTCGGCTGAGAAAGATCGGTGACGCAATGCGCTTGATGCGCGCTTCATTCTCCATTTGGCCACTACAGGACGTCAGCGGCGATACCAAAGGAACAGGAGCGAACGCAGTGCGCAAGCCTGTTCGCCAGCGATAATACAACGCCAGACTGGAGCAACGCGCCCCGGGGAAAGATCCTGGCTAAGTTGCGTTCCCGATCCGACCCTTTGACCAAAAAATTTGCGGAAATGAGAACAAGACGATGACGAACCTTAAGGATCAGCTTCTCCTCAGTCTTTCGGAGCGCGAGAGCGAAATGCTGGATTTCTTGCGCCGCCTGATTCAGGCGCCGACGCCGAATCCGCCCGGGAACACCACAGCTGCCATGAATCTGGTTTCGCAGTTTCTGTCGGAGCGCGGGATCCCGTATGAAATTGTGGAGCCCAATAAGGGGATGCCTAACCTTATCGCCGAGTTTAGTGGTGGCGAAGGCGAGGGCCCGCGACTCGTCTTGAACGGACATCTTGACGTCTTCCCAGTCGGCGACCTTACTCAGTGGTCACACGATCCGTGGGCCGCAATTCAGGCTGACGATTGCATCTTTGGCAGGGGCGCTTGCGACATGAAGTCTGGCACGACCGCGCTTCTGTTCGCCTTCGCAGAACTTCACGCGGTGCGAGAGCATCTCAGAGGTTCGCTAGTTCTCACCGTGGTTTCGGATGAAGAAACGTTTGGTCCGTGGGGAGCTCGCTATCTCGTCGAACATAGGAAAGAAGTTCTTGGAGACTGTTTGCTGAGCGGCGAACCCACCAGCCCCTACGCGTTACGGTTCGGTGAGAAGGGCCGCCTGTGGATCAAGATCCGCGTCCGCACCCCCGGCGCTCACGGGGCCTACGTTCATATGAGCCGAAATCCAATCGCGATCGCCGCCGATCTGATCGCGAGGCTTCAGTCGCTTGAAGAGATACGCAGCCCAGCGGATACTCCCCTCACGGCTACGCTCCAGAGGAATGCCGCGACCATTGACAAGGCTTACGGGCCAGGCGCGTCAGCTATTATTTCATCGACCACCTTGAATGTGGGGGCCATCAAAGGCGGCGTGAAGATCAATATGGTGCCCTCAGACTGTGAGTTCGAGGTTGATATACGCACGCCGCCGGACGTGCCTCACGCGGAGGTGATGGAGCGTCTAAGAACCATCGTATCCGCCTTCCCTGAAGCCGAGGTCGAGGTCTTGGACCAAGATGCCGCGAGCACCTCTCCCCCGGATCACCCGATGGTCCGGGCATTGATTCAGAATGCGATGCATGTGTCTGACGTCGAACCAAAGCCGATCATTGCGCTTGGTGGATGTGACGCGCGTCTCTGGCGCTACGCGGGAATACCAGCGTTCGTCTACGGGCCATCGCCGACGGGGATGGGCACCGCGGATGAGTTGGTGCGTGTTGACGAGTTTTTGCACGTTGCAAAGACGCACACCTTGGCAGCCTTTGACTATCTATCGAAGTGATATGGCAGAGCTAGATTGCGGTCGCTCAGGAACTCTTCGCAGGCGCCGCTGCAGAAAGTTTCAGCTGGCGGCGGATGGATGAATACTGGACAATTCTAGATCGCTGGGTTCTGCCACGCTGGCGACTGCAGTGGCGCTGAGCTTGTCGGACCGTATTTGGTACTATGCTTTTGCATCCAGAGCGAAAGAGCCGAACTCTTAAAGAGAGAGTATCTCAACGAAATTGCTTGCCAGAAAGGACAGAGCGCGCCGGCCGATCACGCTGATTTACCCGATGCTCGCGCGCGATGGCCTCATCAAATTTTGCCGAGCGGAAGCAGATACTCGGCGCTCGCAAAGTTCATCGAATTCAAAGGAAGTACCAAGTGAATGCTACGCCACAATCCAACAATTTCGGCAGTCAAGCGACCTCCGCTAACTTCCTCCAAAGCGTCGACCAGAACTTCCGCCATGCCATGACATTCCTCGACCTGCCAGAGGGTTTGGCGGAGCGGATCATTCAGTGCAATTCGACCTACACCGTCCGCTTCGGCGTTCGGCTGCGTGGCCGCATGTACAGCTTCATCGGCTGGCGGTCAGTGCATAGCGAGCACTGCGAACCGGTGAAGGGCGGCATTCGCTACGCGCCCAATGCCGATGCGGAGGAGGTCGAAGCGCTTGCAGCTCTGATGACGCTCAAATGCTCGCTTGTCGACGTGCCGTTCGGAGGCACGAAAGGCGCTCTCAAGATCGATCCAGGCGAATGGACGCCGCAGGAACTCGAGCGGATAACCCGCCGTTTTACCCAGGAACTCAATAAGCGGGGGCTCATCGGCCCCGGCGTCAACGTTCCGGCCCCCGACATCGGGACGGGTGAACGGGAAATGGCCTGGATGATGGACGAGTTCCGCCGTGCCAATCCGACCGACGTCATCAATGCCCGCGCTTGCGTGACCGGCAAGCCGCTATCGAAGGGCGGGATTGCCGGGCGCACTGAAGCAACGGGGCGGGGCGTGCAGTTCGCCATCCAGAGCTACCTCCGCGATCCTCGCACCACAGGTCTGAACGGCCGACGCGATCTCAAAGGCGCCGCCGTGGTCGTCCAGGGGTTCGGCAATGTCGGCTATCACGCCGCAAAGTTCCTCTCCGAGGAGGACGGTGCGCTCATTACGGTGGTTGCGGAACGCGACGGCTATGTCGCCAACCCAGACGGCCTGGCAATCGATGCGCTAAAGCAGCATCAGGTCTGCACAGGCAGCATCCTCGGTTTCGATGGCGGCAAGTCGTTTCCTGGCGATATGACGGGCATCGAACAACCGTGCGATATGCTCATCCCGGCAGCGATGGAAAATGCCATTCATGCCGAGAATGCGGAGCGTATTAAGGCGCATCTCCTCGTGGAAGCGGCCAACGGCCCTGTGACATTTGAGGCGGACAAGATCCTTCGCTCGTGTGGTGTGACGATCCTTCCGGATCTCTACGTCAATGCCGGCGGCGTGGTCGTCAGCTACTTCGAGTGGGTGAAAAACCTAACGCACATTCCCTTCGGCCTGATGGAACGGCGGCGTCGCGAGCGCCGCAACCATGCGATAGCGACGGCGCTCGAACGGATGACCGGCAAAGACTTCCCGGCCGACATGCGCGATGAGTTTCTCGAAGGTGGCGCCGAGATCGACCTTGTGCGCTCCGGACTGGAAGATGTCATGCGCAGCACGTGGGCGCGCATCGCCGACCTGATGCAAGAGCAACCGGAACTCCGTGATTACAGAACTGCAGCATACGTAGCGTCCATCCGACAGATCGCTGACGCCTACGAAGCGATCGGGATCTAGCAGGCTGCTGAAAAACCCACTGGCATTTGGATTGGGCAAATGATCTCCTGCGGTTGCAACAGGGGGACTGACTTGGATGCGCGGTAGGGATGAATGGACGGGGTGCAGTTTTCGTATGTCGACCTTGAGGCGCATTTTCCGGCAAAGCATCCGCTTCGGCTGATGCGCGAGCTGGTGAATGCTTCGCTTTCGGCGCTGGATGGGCTTTCGCGGTTCTCTATGCGAAGACGGGTCGGCCACTGTTAGCGCTGGAACGGCTGCTGCAGATGCTCTAGTCGGTCTGCTCCGAGCGTTAGTTGATGGAGCAGCTGGAGTTCGACCTGTTGTTCCGCTGGTTCGTCGTGCTTGGGATCGAGGAGGCGGAATAGGATGCCTCGTCGTTCTCGAAGAACCGAGAGCGCTGCTGACGACGGAGCCAGCCCGGGCTGCCACTCAAAAAGGGGCACCTCGGGACCATGACGCACGACGACAAGCGCCATGGTACCACAACGCTGTTTGCTGTCCTGAACGTGCTGGACGGCACCGTGATTGGACGCAACATGCAGCGTCACCGGCATCAGGAACTCATCCGCATCCTGAACACCATCGAGGCTCAGGTGCCGGCGGGCAAGGCCGTGCACGTCATCCTCGACAACTATGGGGCGCACAAGCATGCCAAGGTGCGCGCCTGGCTGGAGCGCCATGAGCGCTTCACCTTCCACTTCGTCCCGACCTCATGCTCGTGGCTCAAAGCGGTAGAGGGCTTCTTCGCTAAGCTCACGCGCCAGCGGCTCAAGCGCGGCGTCTTCCATTCGGTGATCGATCTCCAGCAGGCCATCAATCGCTATGTCGCTGGAAGCAATGCGCGTCCCAAGCCCTTCATCTGCACCGCCGATCCAGATGACATCATCGCCACCGTTCGGCGCGGGCACCAAGTGCTAGATTCCATCCACTAGGCCTCGATCTTCTTACACGCTTTGAGTCTTCCTCCTCCCAAGATGACCAGAACAACGACGATCACCGTCCCGCAACAAAAACGGAAGGCAGTTGCGGCGATGCCGGGTTGATTCTCTCGCAGTTACCTGAAACATTTGCTGCTCCAGCTCCCGGTGACTGGGACCAGTAACGAAGAGTGTCACCAGGAGTTCATCAAGCGTCATCAAAGCAAATGCAGCCCCTGAAATGAGCCTCAGAACTGACACGGTCCAGGCGACGTATGGCATGAAACCAAGGCTCGCGACCGCTGGTTCCACGAGAATGGTAAGTACGGTCATTGTAGCGCTCAGGGATTTCATGGGGCTGCCCTATTGTCTCCTGCGATTACCAGATAAGAAGGCACATTTGCGTCAGTTTGGGAGCGACGCTATACCACTCGGTGACTATTCTCACCCTAGTTGCAGCTGCCGCGGGTCAGTAGGTGGGCGGCGTGATCGCACTAAGGATTTCGCTATGACCATCGTGAACGTTCCGAAAGCGATGCGGTAAACGGCTGTCAAAATAGTAGCCATCACCGGGCTTGAGGATTCGCTTTTGATTTCCTACGGTGACCTCGACGGTACCGGCTAAAACCATGCCAGCTTCTTGCGCTGCGTGAGTGAATTCCTCACCACTATCTGCGCGCGGTGCATATCGTTCGTGCAACATCAGCATCTGACGGTTGGGATGATCGAAGCCGATGACGCGATACGAAACTGTATCCACCTTTCCAATCTCAACGAGGTCCGTAGAGGAATAGAACGGTGAATATGGAAGGCTTGATTGCAGATCGGAGAAGAAGCCGGGAAGCGTCGTACCTAGCGCATCGAGCACAGCAGCCAGCGTGTCGATCGATGGGCTCATGCAATCGCGCTCAATGAGCGAAATGGTCGAATGAGATAGTCCCGACCGAGCCGCTAACTCTCTTACACCGAGGTCCCGTCGCCGACGCAGTTCACGCAGTTTGCTCCCAATGTTCGGCATTCGTAGCTCCCTTGTGTGATATGATGCACGGATAATGAGATCCTCCCAATGAAGAGAACACCAAGAGGAGGCAGATAACCGCGCAGGCGGTTATTATAATGAACAGGCGGTTTGCGATCAATTGCCTGAATGACGCGGGTGCACGATGTTGGCTTTAATCATCCCACATTAGGAGGTCTCGATGACATCGCGTCTTGAAGCGCTGAAAGGCAAATTTACCCAAATCAAGCAACCCTCTCGGGATGCCGTCTCCGATACGGCCCCGGTCGAGAAAACCGTCAAGGACATCATCGCGAACGTTCGCGAGCGTGGGGACGCTGCGGTTCGCGAATACTCGCTTGCCTTCGACAAGGCTGATGTCATCACCTTCGAAGTCACCGAGCAAGAGAAGCAGAAGGCTGTCGCCGATCTCGATCCGCAGACGCGCGAAGACACCGAGTTTGCCATCGCCAACGTACGCCGCTTTGCAGAGGCCCAATTGGGCACCATCCTGCCGCTCGAGATCGAGAGCCTCCCTGGCCTTCACCTCGGTCACCGGGTCATCCCGATTGAGACGGTCGGCTGCTATGTGCCGGGTGGCCGCTACCCGCTCCTGTCGGCGCCAGTCATGACCATCGTACCGGCCAAGGTCGCAGGCTGTGACCAGGTCATCGCCTGCCTTCCGCCCAATGCACATCCTGCCATGATCGCAGGCTGCCATCTTGCCGGCGCCGACCGCATCTTCCGGGTTGGGGGAGCCCAGGCAATCGCTGCCATGGCGTACGGTACCGAGACCATCCCAGCGGTCGACAAGATTGTCGGTCCGGGGAACGCCTTCGTCAACGAAGCAAAGCGCCAGGTGTTCGGCCAGGTTGGCATCGACCAGCTGGCCGGCCCCAGCGAAATCTTTATCGTTGCCGACGAGACCGGAAAGGCAGCCACAATCGCGACCGACCTCCTCGCACAGGCCGAGCACGACGTCCGCACCCGCGTTGGCGTCGTAACAACGGACCGCAAGCTCGCTGAAGACGTTCTTCAGGAAGTCGAAAAGCAGTTGGAAGACCTGCCGACGGCTCCGGTAGCCGGGGCCGCCTGGAAGGATTACGGCGAGATCACTGTCGTCGAAGACGAAGCCACCATGATCGCGTATGCCGATTACATCGCAACCGAACATCTGCAGATCCATACGCGCGATCCGCACGCAACCGCTAAAAAGATCAGGAACTATGGTTCGCTCTTCATCGGCGAGCTGGCGAGCGTGGTCTACTCGGACAAGTGCTGCGGAACGAACCACACGCTGCCGACCATGGCCGCGGGCCGGTACACCGGCGGTCTATGGGTCGGCTCCTACGTCAAAATCGCCACGCATCAGTGGCTAGACGAGCGCGGTGTTGCTGCTGTGGCACCGGCCGCAGTCCGTCAAAGCGCAACTGAACAACTCGAAGGTCATCGTCGCGCTGCGGCTCTGCGTCTGAGCCCCCGACAACTCGCCGCTGAGTGATCTGTTTCATTCTAAGGAGCTGCTGCGAAAAGGGCCGTTGAGGGATGTTCTCGGCCCTTTCTTCACGCCATCCAGCGCAATTTGGGATGTCAACAGAATGCATCGATGGGGAAGACGCATTTAGCACTTGTTTCCATTGTCGTGACACAGCGGTCCAAAACTGCGAACGCCCGCTTTGGTTTGAATCGACTAAACGATGTCAACAGATTTCAATGCTGAACTCCACGCACGTCCATCCATCTATTTCTCTGGCCCTGCATTGGTCGAGCATGTCGCCCTGATGCCTGCTTATGGGACCGGCAAACAGCAAGGCGGCTCCATATCCTTCGATCAGAACGATACGGAGCGGGTAGAGACCCGTGTCGAGTATCATACGGAGTTTGTCACCGTCACACGCGTGACATTGTTGACCGAAGCAGCTGAGCGATGGCCGCAGCCGACTTTGTCCTTATCCGCGATTGCCGAGTTGCTCGGCATGTCCTCTCCGACCCTCATCTGCCAGGTCAGCATCCTCGTGATAGGTGAGGCCCCTGAGGACCTTGGCGACACATTGTCGAGGTTCGGATTTGCCGACACTGCGGCGTCGTCGATCGGGGCAGCAGCCGGGCAGGTGTGTTCCGACTTTCGGGTTCGGCCGAGCGGGTGGAGTCACATCCTGCTGTTCAACAAGAACCTCAATGCCTATCGGCTCGGCCGGATGGTCCGCAGGATCTACGAGATCGAAACCTACCGTTCGATGGCATTGCTCAGCCTTCCGCTGGCGCGCAACCTAACTCCGCGACTGGCGGAGTTCGAGGCGAGCCTCGGAGAACTGGCTGGCCGCAATCAATCGACACCAGCAGCTCAGCACAAAAGCCTTCTCAACGAGATCTCGGAGCTTTCCGCCGCCGTCATCTCCGCTTCGGCCGAAACCCGCAGCCGGTTCGGCGCCACTGCGGCCTATGCGAAGATCGTCGAGGAGCGGATCAGTGAACTCCGTGAGGCGCATGTGCCGGGCTTCCAGAGGTTTGGCGTGTTCGTGACCAGGCGGTTCAAGCCGGCGGTCCGGACGTGCGAGGCGGCATCTGTCCGGCTCGAGCAATTGTCACACGCCACCATGCATCTTCTCAATCTTCTTCAAACTCGCATCCAGGTGGAGATTGAATTCCAGAATGCGGCTCAAATCCAGGCGATGGCGGAAAGGGCCGCGACACAGGTCAAAATCCAACGCGCAGTGGAAGGTTTCTCGATCATCGCCATCAGCTACTATCTGATTGGTCTCATAAAGACGAGCTTCGAAGCTACTCAGCATGCCGGTGTGCACGTTAGTCCCTTCCTCATGCTCGGCTCAATACCATTGGTCATGGGAACGGTGACTATCGCTGTGCTTCGCGTAAAGCACGCGCTCACAGCGCACGTGTAGAGGGGACCGGTTTATTCGGGCCGACAAGTTCAGAGGAGCAATTCGTGATGACAAGTAGTTCCAAAAGATTCAACGAGAACGACGAGATCTTGAAATACTACCGGACGATTGGAATACGAGCCGTCGCCGCAGCTTGCAACGTTGCGGCACCCCGCCAAGCCCAAAAGGCGCCTTCGGTTGTACGCGCTGTCGATGAAAATAAGGTAAATGGGCCACAGACTAGTAGTAGTTTTGAACACCTCTCAGCGCCAGAACGGGGCCGCGAGTCAAGAGATCCTACGTGGGCTGCCGGCGGAGTGCCCGTATGAACACACCTCTCGCCCGCACAGTCGAAGAATTGCGCAAGACCATCGGGCGCGTGGCGATCGTACCCACTTTGGGCGCCCAGAATGAGTGCCATCTGAGCATTGTCCGCGCGGCGCTAGCCCGATCGCAATGCTTTATGGTTACGCTGTTCGTTAATCCGAAGCAATTCGACAATGAAGGCGACCTTGCCGCCTATCCTCGGACCTTCGACGAGGACTTGACCAAACTCGCTTCTCTTGGTGTGCATTTGGTCTACGCGTCCGACATCAGGGAAATGTATCCAGACGGGTTCTTTACGACCGTTTCCGTCAGCGGCGTATCTCACGGACTCTGCGGCACTCATCGACTTGGGCATTTCGACGGTGTCGTGACCGTTGTTACGAAACTCTTCCTGCAGACCGGGCGGATATTGCGTTTTTCGGAGAAAAGGATTTTCAGCAGTTGCAGGTGGTGCGCCGCTTGGTACGCGACCTTGATCTTCCGATCGAGATTGCCGGCTGCCCCACTGTGCGTGAGACCGACGCCCTAGCGATGCCGTCGCGGAATGCGTGTCTGTCGACGACTGAGCGGCAAATCGCACCGCTACTGGCCACTGTGCTTTCCGAGACGGCCCGCCAATTGGCCGGTCACGTTCTGCCCGAAGATGCTATCTCCAAAGCCAAAAGCAAACTTCTCGGCGCTGGATTTCGCAATATTGAGTATCTGGAACTGCGGTACGAAGATGACCTCACACCCCTTGCAACGCTTAACCGGCCCGTTCGCCTTCTCGCGGCACTCTGGCTCGGACAAACACGTCTCATCGACAACGTCCCTCTTCGACCTCTCTCAGTAGACTAAGACGCGGTATCATCGACGGGCGGCGCTTCCTGACGTGACGGCCGCTGGCGCCGGGACGATTTCTTCTGTTCGCGGCCAACGGCAGCGCGAACGTCAAGGCTCATCAGCATCTCAACCGATGTACTAGCCGGTCGATCGGTCTTCTCGAAGACCGATTCTTTGACAGCGTTGGCGCCGCGGCCGCGATCTTCGCCGGAATATTCGCAATGCGCTTTGCGATGAATGGCAATGCTGTCTTTGCGAGCCCCGAGGGACAGACGAACTCGCAAAGGGCGGGTCCCATATCTTCATCGTGCTTGATCTGAAAGTGCTGGAGGCACATCCTGATCTCGCTCGCGTCGTGATCGGCGCATTCCTGAACGCGCCCTACAAGCGCAAAGGCAAGTCCGCGGGCCGGACACTCTTCCTACTCGACGAGGTAGCGCGTCTCGGTTTGGTTCGGAGAGTGTTGCGCCTTGCAAGCGCGTTGAGTCCAGTCGCCTGAGATGGCGGCCGCGGTAAAGCCTAGCAAGCAGCCGCGTACCGAGTCTTGCGTGGCGCCCGGTAACGGGCGTTGCGAAGCGTAGACAGGGAGGTTGTAGGCCGGAATGAAAGTGAACGGAAAGATAGCCCCGAAATCGAACGTGATCGGAGTAGCCGACCCTATCTCTCTAAGGGGAAGGCGGAATCGCGGGCCGCGCCAGCGCGAGTGGTCCGAGGTGCTCCCGGGGTTCGTACCGCCAGCATGCAACCAAAGGAACCAACGGGAACAAGGGAGATCCATCCGGTTCAAGCGCAAGCTTGTAGGACCTGACAAGCCGAGGAGGTGAGGAAGGTCCGATGATCGGGTGGAAGTCAGACTGACTGATAGTACTCCGAGGACGGGAGAGCCGGCCACATGGGGAAGCGGTCAGCGGCAGTTGAAATGTTCTTGGGCAACATGGGCTCCATTCAACGGGAGTCACAGCCTTCTATTCAAAGAGAAGATGAGCTGACCATGGAAACAGAACTTGAACGTATAGCAGCGAAAGCTCGGTGTGAGCCGAAACTCCGCTTTACGTCGCTTGCCCATCATATCACGCGCGACCGGGTGCAGAGGAATCTGGTGAGGATTCCGCAGCGCTCGGCCGCCGGGGTGGATGGTCAGACGGCGACAGCGGCGAAGGAAAGCTTTGAAGGATGGATCGAGCCGATGCTCCAATCCATTCACCGCCAGGGATATCGCGCGCCGGCAGTCCGGCGCGTTTACATCCCCAAGCCCGGCAAGACGGAGAAGCGCCCCCTGGGCGTGCCAACGATCTCGGACCGGGCCCTCCAGCGCAGTGCAGCCGAGGTGCTGTCCGCCATCTACGAGCAGGACTTCTTGCCCTGTTCGTTCGGCGGGCGGCCTGGGTTGAGTGCTCATCATGCCCTGGCGACCCTCACCGAGGTCATCGCAGGTGGCAAGATCAGTTGGGTGCTGGAGGCGGACCTGAAGAACTTTTTCGGGAGTCTGTCCCATGAGTGGATGCTCCGGTTCGTCGAACATCGAGTCGGGGATCCGCGCCTGATCAGCTTGATCCGGCGCTGGTTGAAGGCGGGCGTCCTGGAAGATGGAGCGGTCCATCCAAGCGACGAAGGCACTCCACAAGGTGGGTCGATCAGTGTGCTGTTGAGCAATCTCTACCTGCACTATGTGCTTGACCTCTGGTTCGAGCGCGCGGTGAGGGTCCGGTTGCGGGGCGAAGCCCGGCTGGTACGCTATATCGACGATTTTGTGATCTGCTTCCAATATCGCGAAGATGCCCTCCGCGTTCAGGAAGCCCTACATCAGCGGCTGGGGAAGTTTGGCCTCAGCCTGGAGCCGAACAAGACCAAACTGGTCGAGTTCGGTCGATTTGCGCAGAGAGATGCGCGTCGGAACGGCAGACGACGCCCGGAAACCATCTACTTCCTGGGTCTGACGCTGTACTGCACGCGCAACCAAAAAGGCAACTTCAAGGTTGGGATGCGCACGGAGAAATCTCGTCTGCGGCGCAGCCTTATCTCTCTGCGAGACCTCATGCGAGAAATCCGTCATTACGGGATTAAGGACCAGGCTGGCGCGATCAACGCCGTCCTGCGCGGCCATTATGCCTACTATGGGATTGCTGGAAATCTCCGGTCCCTGATGAAGGTGTATCGGGTTGTGGAGCGATACTGGTTCAAGATGTTGCGTAGCCGCAGCCGGGATGGCGGAGGCCTCACTTGGGATGCCTTCAATCGGATCAAAGAATGGGCTCCGCTACTGCGACCTAAACTGCGGCTTCCTTTCGGGAAGTTGCAGGCACTCGCAGTGCTGTGAATCGACTGCCGAAGAGCGTTGGTGCGGGAAATTCGCACGCCACGTTCTGTGGGAACCGGGGGCGGGTGACCGCCTCCGGTGACCCGGTGACACGAAGGCCTGCGTAAAGCCTTCTTTATACTTCCGTGAGAGGGAGATACCGTGAAGCCGGGTAACACGTCGCGTCGGCGTCAAAATCGTCCAGCAGCCTGACCGCAGTACTTGATCCGCAAAGCGAATGTCTTTTCCACACATTGGGTAATCGCGGAGCGAGTCGCCCTCGGGCCAGACGGTCAGTGCATTGAAGAGCGGGTGGTTGTTCCCCGATAAGATGGAAAGACGGGCTCTCGACTGGACGCCGGGCCCAAGCATCGAATGGAGAACAACCATGGGTGAGTATATCGGTCTTAAGGTGTCGTTGAAAGAGACGGCGATCTCGGTGCGCCGGGATGGCAAAAGGATCTGGCGCGGCAGATGCCCCTCGGATTCGAGCCTGATCGCGGAGATCGTCCGCAAGCGTGCGTCCGAGCCTAAGCGGGTGGTGTTCGAGACCGGGCCTTTGTCGGTGTGGTTCTATCATGTGCTGAGCGCTGAAGGGCTGCCGGCGATCTGCATTGATGCGCGCCATGCCAAGGCCGCCCTCGACATGGCGCCGAACAAAACTGACGCTAATGATGCCGATGGCCTGGCCCATCTGGCCGAGGTCGGCTTCTACCGCGCGGTGCGGGTGAAGGGCTATGACAGCATGCTGATCCGCACACTGGTGGCCGCGCGGGCCCGATTGGTCCAGATCACGACCGAGCTGTCGAACCAGATCCGCGGGCTCATGAAGACGTTCGGGTTGGTCGTTCCTCGCGGCAAAGGCGGCACGTTCGAAGCCGAAGTCCAGCGCCTGCTGGCTGGTCAAGACGAACTTGCCCGGATCATCCTGCCGATGCTGGAGGCCTGGCGCAGCGTGCGCAGCCGGGTTAGACGACAGAGTTGAATAGTGAGGTGGAAACCATCCCTGCCCGCTAAGGTAGGTAGGTTACGATTGGAGCGGTCCCTGGCGGGCGCCTAAGGAACCTACCATGCAGCCTAAATCTTCTCATCCAGCCTGCTCAGCGGCGAGCTGCATTGCGTAATGCGGTGTTGGGCTGGACCCGCTCGCAAAACATTAGCGAGCGGGTTTTGGTTTGCTCACGCGGCTGGTGCGGCCGCATAAAATCCCGACGTGGATCGTCCGCAGTCAGGTCAAGCTGAGCGGCGTGGCCGACAGCCGCTCGCAGCCGGTTCCGGTAACGACAAACGGCTCGCCCAAGCACAACTCCGTCGTCACATCGCCATCTTTGACAGCCCAATAAGAAACTAGGAAGAAAGTCATGTTTCGTTCAAACACATGGCGGTCGCTTTCCATGATGCGCAGGGTGTCGAGCCAAGTGGGAGGGTAACCAAGCCCCGTTCCGTAGCCACTATGGATTCCCGGCTTGTACAGCTCAAACTGCTTGAGGACGCGATTGATCTCACGCGCCGCGTCTGCCGTAGAAGCGCCCGGTCGTATCATAGAAATGGCTGCTTTTTGAGCTTGGACAAGCTCGTCGAACGTCTTTTGAACTTTTGTCGTCGGCTCGCCACCAACCCACCGTGTCTGTACACCGACTGCATGATATCTGTAGCGTGAACCGCCGGGTTCGATACACACTGCCTCATTCGGCAGTATCCGGCGATCCACGGCGTGGCCATGGGTCCATGAAGGCAAGCGGGGTCCGCTAGCGAAAGGAGGAACGATGGCTGGGACGTGACCGCCCGCCCTGAACATGCCGGTGAGCGCTGCAGCAAGAACTTCCGTTTCAAGCACACCCGGACGCAGAGCCTCGAACGCGCCTGCGTAAGCGGCATCGAGTACTTTTCCCGCTTGCCGCATGTAGACCACTTCAGCGTCTGATTTGCGGATTCTCAGTTCAGTTATCAGTTCAGAAGCGTCCACCAACGAAGGCAACGCCTCGTTCAGCCGTTTATGGTAGAAGGGCAAAAGAGCGTGCGTTTTTAGCTCAATACCGATGCGCTTACGGTCCCCTAAGACGCCCCGTTCCCGAAGCAAATCAACTGTCATCGCAATCGGGTCGTTCGCTGAATCGTCTTTCCACGTGCGAACATCCTTAACGTATGGCAGTCCCCGGACCATATGTTCATCGGCGGTACGAACAAATACCGTAATCTCTGGACTATCGGCAGTTAGGATTGCAGTCTGGTAGATCCAGTAGCCTGTCTGCTCGTAACCAAAGAGGTAAAACATGCTTTCTTGATGAAATATCAGGAGAGCGTCGAGGTTCTCCTCGACTAACCGCTTGCGCACGGCATCAATCCGCTGCCTGTACTCGCCATTCGTGAACGGCAGCGGCATTCCGATTATCGATGACGTCTCTTCCGGTGCAAGTGTTGTCATTGAGTTCTCCAACAGTAGACTATAAACTCCAGTTCCTCGCGCTCGAGAAAATGCAAGATGATGAGACGATAGGGGGTCCTCCGCCAATGGGAAAGCTAGCCGGCACTCGCCGGTGATAATAATCACCGCGCATGACTCTTATGTCGGAGCATGGCACTGCATTGGCGTAGGGAGCGCAGAGGGGTTCTGGCGTCGCGTTGACGAAGGAGCCTGTCAATTTTTCCACAAAACCATATTCGACCTGTGAGAAAATCCTCTATGGCTTAACTGTGCTAGAATAGCGGAGCTCTGTTAGGGAGCTCGGCGATGGAACTCGGCGGACAGCATTCTTCGAATGAGGTGATCTCGGCCCCGTCAAGCGCGTTCGGCTGGTGCGCGCGGATCGCCGCCAACTGTGCTGGACCATGCTGGATGTCGAGCGACTGGTCGACGAGGATCATCCCGTGCGGGCGATCTGGGAGCTGGCAGGCCGGCTTGATCTGTCAGCCTTTGTGGACCGGATCGGCTCGCTTGAAGGTGGTGCGGGGCGCCCCGCCTTTGATCCGCAGCTCCTGGTGAGCTTATGGATCTACGCCTACAGCCGCGGCATCGGCTCGGCGCGAGAGGTCGAGCGACGCTGCGAGCACGATCCCGGCTTTCGCTGGCTGACAGGGCTCCTGATCATCAATCATCATACCTTGTCCGACTTTCGCCTGGCCCATCACGATGCCTTGGACGAGGTGTTCACGCAGGTGCTCGGGATCTTGAGTGCGGAGGGGCTGATTACCCTGCAGACTGTCATGCACGACGGCACGAAGATCACCGCGCAGGCCGGGCCGAGTTCGTTCAAGCAAGAGGAGCAGATCAGGAAGCATCTGGCTGCGGCTCGGGAGCATGTCGCGGCCATGGGTGATTCCCGCAACGAGGAGACACCCCGGCAGGCAGCCGCTCGCGAGCGAGCCCGGAGGGAGAGGGGCGAGCGGCTCGAGCAGGCCTTGGTCCATGTCCAGCAGATCAGCCAGGCCAACCCTTGTTTTCGATTCACATCGGATCGAAATCCGCTTTAGCGTGACGAAGTTGACCTCAACTTCGAGAGACGCGGCAATCTGTTTGGCGGTGTCCACGTCATAGCCAACGAGCTCATGGTTTTCGTCCAATGTGAGATCGGCCCCAGTCCGTCCCTGCGGCAACTGTCATCGTCTTTGTCGCGAGTACACGATCAAGCACGGCGCCAGCATTGGCCTGGCTCGACAATGCTACGGACGCAGCTGCCAGGCGAGCCGCAGCCATCAGCATCTTAATGAACTTGCTCACTTACCGCGTCGATTTCGGGCCATTCACTATGGCCGTAGCAAAAATTGTCAGCGCGATCACGCCACCTGCCAACCCGGGGCAGCTGCAACGCCGGTGACAATAGCAACCGCACGGCATAACAACGCTCTTGTTGTCATCGCCGGGTTTGAGAATTCACTCTTAGCTGGACTTTGGCCATTTCTAACGGGTGATGTGGGAGCGAGGGGCGGCGAAGCGAACAATGCGGTAGGCTGGCGGAGTTTCCGCCAAGAGACGCCGCCATGCCGGACCTGCCCGCCCGCTTCGCCGCGATCATTTTAGCCTTTGCGCCACTCTTTCGCCACCGAACCTGGCACCATGCCGAGATCCTGCTCGTCGGGGCCCTTCTGGCGCCTGGCAAGCGCACTGTGACCAGCATTCTGCGCATCACTGGCCTCAGCCGCGAGCGCCACTTCGTCAACTACCATCGCGTGCTGAGTCGAGTTCGCTGGAGCGGGCGCGAGGCGGCCCGGCTGCTGCTGGGCTTGCTGATCCACACCTTCACCCCAACCGGTCCGGTGATCCTCGGCCTTGACGACACGATCGAGCGCCGCCGCGGCACGCACATCAAAGCCAAGGGCATTTATCGGGATCCGGTGCGCTCATCCGATGCTCATTTCGTCAAGGCCTCGGGCCTGCGCTGGATCAGCCTCATGCTCCTGGCTCCCATCCCATGGGCGGCCCGCACCTGGGCCTTGCCGTTCTTGACCACCCTGGCGCCCACCGAGCGGTACTGCCGTGAGCGGGGACAGCGGCACAAGACGCTGACCGACTGGGCGCGCCAGTTGGTGCTGCAGGTCCGGCGCTGGCTGCCCGAACGCGAGCTGGTGCTGGTGGCCGACATGGGCTTTGCCGCTCTGGAGCTGCTGGCGGCGCTGTCTCGCCGCGGCGTGATCTGCATCACGCGGCTTCGTCTCGATGCTGCCCTCTATGAACCAGCGCCACCACGTCGTCCGGGGACGAACGGCCGCCCCCGCACCAAAGGTGCGCGCTTGCCGACCCTTTCTGATGTGCTGATCCGGACGAGCACACGCTGGCGACGCGTCACGGTGCTCGGCTGGTACGGCGAAGGAGACCGCGTGATCGAGTTCTGCTCCGCGACCGCCGTGTGGCGCCATAGCGGAAGACCCATCGTTCCAATCCGCTGGGTGCTGCTGCGCGATCCCCTCGGCCGGTTCTCGCCGCAGGCCCTGCTGTGCACCGATCCCACGCGGGATCCCTTGCAGATCATCCGCTGGTTCATCCTGCGCTGGCAGATCGAGGTCACCTTCCAGGAGGCCCGGGCGCATTTGGGTGTAGAGACCCAGCGGCAATGGTCGGATCGCGCCGTGGCCCGCACGACACCGTGCTTGTTTGGACTGTTCTCAATTGTGACCCTGCTGGCCGCACAACTCGGTCAGCGCGCCCGAACGCATGTTCTCGTCGATAGCTGGTACCGCAAGTCTCATCCGACGTTCGCGGATGCGCTCGCGGCCGTGCGGCGGCAGATCTGGCGCGAGACAGGTTTACTCACATCCAGGCACCGGCACAAAACGCCAAAACCTTCACAGGCGCTCCAGCGGTGCTTGGCCTATGCCCTCTGCCATGCCGCATGATTGGCCAAACTCGAGCTTAGTTTCCTTGCGCCCGAGCATCAGTAAATCCTTGCCGCTATCGCCAAGAGGGCCGCCTGCCCGATCTCTCTGACAGAGAATCGGATAAAGAAACCAACAAGCCTAAAACCAAGCGTAACCAGCACGCATCTGGAACGCGCCAAAGTCGCACCGGCGATGTGGTTTACTCCGTCTCTTCACAGGACGGCGATTATAATGAACGATTGGTTGGGCTGCAATTGCGGGACTGCTGAGATTGATATACCGCCTTGGTCATCCCACAGCGGGAGGGTTTTGGTGCATACGCACAAACTGCACGGAGCAAAGGTTTAAGAGCCATGGCGCAAGATGGAAAGTTTGATAATGTCGGTTCGACAGCTACAAACGTCGCCGACGGCTTCACGATGGTTGCGGTCGGTGACCTCATGATGAGGCGGCCGGTAACTACGAATCCGCGCAACGGCTTCGGCCAAATTGTCGAAAGACTTCGGAATGCCGATGTCACATTCGGCAACTTGGAGACGAACATCTTCGACATCCGTTCGTTCAAGGGAAGCCCACAAGTCAACGATGATTCCTATCACGTTGCTACACCGGAGCTTGGACCCGAGTTGAAAGCAATGGGATTTAACGTCCTGTCTTATGCAAACAACCATACATTTGACTGGGGGCTTGAAGGTATGCGCGAGACGGGCCGAGTGCTCGATCAGAATGGAATCATTTACGCGGGCGCAGGTGAAAATCTTGCCCAAGCCGGCGCCGCCCGCTATCTCGAAACCGCACGTGGTCGGGTGGCGTTGGTATCCTTCGCTGCAACGTTCACGCCGATGTCGCGCGCAGGCGATCCGGCTGGAGAGGCGCCAGGTCGCCCAGGCCTCGCCGCCCTTCGTTTAGCGAATAGCGTTGTGGTCCAGCCGGAGATGCTCGCGAGCCTCAAGCGGATACGCAATGAGTTGCCCGACCCCCTGTACGGTGAGGAGGAAGACCAAGTCGTGATCGCCGGGACAACATTCAAGGCTGGTGACAAAGTCGGCTATAGCTTCGAACCCAACCCGCACGATGTTAATGAAATCCTACGAAATGTTCGCGGAGGCAAGCAGTATTCGGACTTCCTAATCGTCAGTAACCACGGTCATGAGCCGGGCGAATGGAGCGGTGAGCCGCCCGATTACGAACAGTCATTCGCGCGTATGCTGATTGATGCCGGGGCTGATGCATATGTCGGGCACGGACCGCACCGGTTGCGAGGCATCGAGATCTATAAGGGCCGACCAATCTTTTATAGCTTGGGGCATTTTGTCTTCGACAACCTACAGTCGGTCCAGGGAGCTGACTACTTCGCTCGGTACCGAAAAGACCCCCGAGTCGACACGGTTGCTGAGTTGTTGGCGGAATCGATGAAAGATTGGCCTCGGGTTGACACCTTTGAGAAGGAGCCTCCAAGCAGGGAGGTCTTCTATGAAAGTATTTTCACCGTCAGCCGATTTGAGCAAAATCGGCTCGCTGAACTAAGGCTCTTTCCGGTTGAGCTTGGTTACTCGGAAAGGTTGGCCAATCGCGGCGTGCCGCGTCTTGCGGCCGTGCCGGAGGCTGAAGCTATTCTGGAGCGTCTACAGAAGCTCTCCAAGCCATTTGGAACCGATATTACGATCGAGAATGGAGTTGGGATCATAAGGGTGGCGAGCAGTTCGCCACAATAGTTTCATCGCGACCGCGGTTGTGCTGATGACGAAGCCTAGATCGCTGGCTCATAAGTTGGCAGCCAAATTCGCCTTGCCGCAAGTTTGATGAGCGCGAGGAAGTTGGCGTGCTATTCGTAACGGGTTGCGATCGCCCTGGTGTGCTTGATCTTGTTGAAGAAGCGCTCGACGTGGTTCCTGTAGCGGTACAGGAAGGGGCTGAAAGCTGAAAGATTCACCCGGTTCGGCATGGGCCTGATCTTGGGCCCATGCCCCTGGATCGGCCATGGCTTTGCGGAGGGCGTTGCATAGGCCCGATCGGCCGTGAGGATCTGGCCTTTGCAGAGCTTGCCGATCATGTCCTGGGCGCTCTTGCCGTCGTGGGCTTGCCCTTCCGAGCTTGAGCCCGACCGGCGGGCCGGCGGCATCGACCAGCGCATGGATCTTGGTGGTCAGTCCCCCTCGCGAGCGCCTCATGCACTGGGCTCGAGCGGCGGCAGGCGTCGCGCGGCCTCCTTTTGACGTTGCCGCCATGCTGATGAACCGTAAGCACTCGGCGTGTGCCCTCTTGCGAGAGCGCTGTTTGCGCGTGACGTTTTGACCTTAAGGTCAGCAGATCGATGAAGATCGAAGTTCTCGGCACAGAGCGCCGGCGGCGCTGGAGCCTCCAGGACAAACTCCAGATCGTGGAAGAGACGCTGCAGCCGGGCGTGACGGTGACCGAAGTTGCCCGTGGCCACGGTCTCGCGCCCAGCGTCGTCTTCACCTGACGCCGGCTGGCCTGGGAATGACGGCTCGGTGATGCCGGTCCGGCCTTCATGCCGGTCGAGATCACGCCCGTTCCAGTGCAGACCACGCCGGTAGCCGGATCTGTCACAACAACTTGTTTCAGAGTTTCAGCTACTATGATCGAAGTTACAGTTGCGGAGGCCGTGGTGTTTAAGGGCAGGCATTTCGACCGATCGGTAATTCTGCTCTGCGTCAGGTGGTATCTGGCTTATAGCCTGAGCCTGCGCAATCTCGAGGAGATGATGGCCGAGCGCGGGATCTCCGTCGACCATGCCACCATCCATCGTTGGACACTGCGATACGCGCCTGAACTGCTGGAGCGCATTTAACCAGTGCAAGAGGGCCGTCACTGGCAGATGGCACATCGACGAGACCTACGTCAAAGTACGAGGCGAGTGGCGTTATTTGTATCGCGCCATCGATAGCAGTGGCCACACGATTGAGTTCTGGTTCAGCGAGCGGCGAAACCTCACAGCTGCCAAACGGTTCCTGCGCAAGGCGCTTAAGCGGCATGGCCGACCGGAGCGGATCGTGATCGACAGGAGCCAGACCAATCGTGAGGCAATCCTGTCTTGTGACACGACGAACCGACTTCAGGACCGATCCCGACGTCAGCTGAAGCCGATCCGCATCCGTCAAAGTCGCTACCTCACGGACGGATGTATTTGACAAGGCGTTTTCAACATCGGTGGGAGCATTCTACTTATCGTCTGGTGGCCTAAGGCGGGCACTGTCTACGTGTTGACCGGCAGAAACTGGGTTTGAGCGCCGCATCGCGTGACGAGGGCTCGCCAGTCTACCTGGGCAACGAGAGTGCGTACGGTACTTCCCCTACCGGCGAGTGGATCGGCAGGGCTGGTTCTGCTATCGTTGACGGGCTCGGGTGCCCCGGAGCGAAGAGCAGGGCGTGAGGTTGCAACCCTGCCGCGCAGCTTAGGATCGTTGCACCTCATTGGCGGCACCCGAGCACCCTTTCGGGTTTCGCTGTTTCCAGCTGGCCACAAAGCGCCGGTAGGCTTCTTCGGCCTCACCGACCATCTCTCGCTCCGCCTCACGCACCGCCTTGTGGCTGTACGCGGCAGCGGGTCCTTTTTGCCTGCCACCGCGGCGCGATGGATACCCCGCTGCCAGTTCGAGATGTCGGATTTTCCACTGCAGCAGCGCCGGCCGGCTCCAGGTGTAGTCCTCGTCCTTGCTCAGCATATGCCAGACGATGACCGCCAGCTTGCGTGCCGTTGCCACGGCTGCCACAGACTTGCCGCGCTTGTTCCTGATGCGCACGAAGAAGGCCCACAGTGGGCCAGGCACGCCGGAGATCACCCAAGCTGCTTCAACCAGCATTGAGCGGGCGTGGGCCCGTCCCTGTTTGCTGATGCGGCCATGGTAAGCGGGCTTATCACCCGACTGCCGCACCTTCGGATTGAGGCCGAAGTAGCTCACCAGCTTCGGCGGCGACGAGAAGCGCTTGATGTCACCGATCGCCGCCAGAACGCTCATAGCCACCGTGACGTTGACTCCTGTGATGGTCATCAGTCGCCTGACCTGCGGATCGTCGAGCGCCTTCTCGGCAAGGCTCTTGTCCAGTTCGGCAAGCTCAGCGCCAAGACGATCCAGCTCACCGGCATGGCGCAGGATCACACGGCGCTGATCTTCGGCGAGCGGGAGGGCTTCCAACCAAGCCCTCCCGCGTTTCGAGAACAGGCTGCCTTGATAGGGTGGGATCAGGTGAGCATGCAGAACCGCGTGGATGCGGTTCTTGAGGCGCGTCATCTGCGCGACCAGCTGGGTGCGTTCCGCCGCGACACGGCGGCGGGCCTCGGTCTCCTCATCCGGCATCCAGACCTCAGGCAGGAACCCGCTCGCATGGAGCTTCGCCAGCGTCCACGCATCGATCTTGTCGGTCTTGACCTTAGCCCAGGCGATCGCCCGCACCAGGTTGGGGTTGGCGATCACCACGCGCGCCACGAACGGCGACAGCAGGCGCACGATGGCGCTGGTGTTGCCGGTCGCCTCCAGGACGACCTCGTCGTCAGGCCTCAGGGGCTGGGCGAACCGCAGCAAGCGGCTGCGGTCGAGATCGACCTTGCCGGCATCCCGGAGTGTCCCATTCTCCACGATGGCCATCTGGGCAAAGGACCGATGAACATCGAGAGCAATGATCCTCATCTCCGGCTCCTGTTCGGTTGCATACCCTCGGGAGCCAGCGGGCCACACGACAACGACGGAGCCGCGCTCGCAGCGCACCCGGGCCAGTCGAAGGGGCGGCCAGATAACAACACGAGCTCTCAGCTCAGAGATACTTTCGGCCTGCCCACCTTACGTGCTCCCGACACCCCTATCCCGGTACGCCGAGGATACCTGATCCGTCAGCCTTCAGAAACCTGATTGGAGGTGTCGCGCCTGTTCATGCCCGATAACAACCGCATCGAACAGGATCATCGCGCTATCAAGCGGCGGATCCGCCCGATGATGGGGTTCAAGTCCGCTGACAGTGCCCGCGTGATCCTGGGGGGGATCGAGTTGATCGACATGATGTGCAAACACCAGGCGAAGTATGCCTGCAATCAGCAGCTATCCCTTGCGGATCAGTTCGAGCAGCTCGCTGCATAAAAGCAACTGGGGAATGTTCCCATTTCGTCGGCTCAAGTCTGGATTTGCGACAGATCCGACATGGTTGGCATTCCGGCTTTAGCCGGAATGCAGGAGCCGTCGGTCCGCCAGAGGCGACCCCTTCTTCAGTGGCGAAGTCGAGTTCGGCAAGGCGGTCCATTCTGGCAGACTGAACCGGGCGAACTCGTCGACGGGGCAGCTCATGACGGGCGACCTCTGTCGGTGACCTCGATAAGGTCGATGACGGGCGACAGTTCCTTGAGATCAGCGAGACCCAGAAGAAGATGTTGCAGCCTAGCGGCGTCTTTGGCGCCGAGCGTCGGCTCAAGGCAGGACGCGAACTTCTTTTCCAGGCCGCCGACCGGCCAAGGGCTACTCACGCCTCCACAGGCTACGGGAACCCGTCGTTCGACTGACCATCCTGTCGCCGTACGAATGCGAACTGCAGACATTGACTTCCGCTCGTCACTGAAGTGACGCCTCTGCGCTTCCTCGTCGACCCGCAGGGTGACCTTGTCAGCGATCGCGTGTAGTCGCGGGTCGGATAGGGTCTGGCGCGAATACCAGTCGGGGCCTTTCGGCAGGCCGGCTACGATGGCAGCGACGCCCCAAGGCACGCTGAACTCGGCGTCGATCATGGATGCAGGCCGGCGGTCGGCGAAGTTCTCGACGACCTCGGCGAAGGTGGCGACTTCGATCTCGAGGATGTCTTCTGCCCGGATGGACTGGTCCGCAACGGCGTCCTCGAGAGCTTCCAACGCGGCATGCAGCCAACGACAGGCAGGGTAGGGCTTGAGGCTGACCTCCTCGATCGTCCATCGCGATCCGAGGCGATCAGTCAGGAGATCGAAGTCGCACCTGTCGGATCCCGCCATGATCCAGAAACCCTTCTCTCCGTCAAGGATATCCCGGCTTCCCTGCCAGCCGGCGGCCGCGAGAATGGCTGCGCGGACGCCGGTTTCCGCCGCCGGGGCGACAACGTCCTTCAGGCTGGAGAGCGGACGTGTCGTCCAATTCCACTTGCGGGCGGCAGGAACGCTCGCGAGGCTGCCCGCAAGGCCGAAGGCGTTCCGAAACGCGGTGAGTTCGAGCCCGAGGAGCTTGCCGGCGGCGACTGCGGCCCCGAAAGACTGGTGGACGGCAACGCCCCACACTTGCCCGTGCCGTGCCGGCGTCGGCTGGATCGCCTCAATGACGCGGTCGGCGGCCTCATAGCCAGCGACAACCGCTGCCAGGAATTCCTTGCCGCTGGAGCCAGCGACCTGCGCCGCGGCGAGAGCGGCCGGAACGATCGTTGAGCCCGGATGCCCCATGCCCTTGCCGTCTCGCTCGAAGGCGTCGTCGTAATCGAGGGCGTTGGCCTGGACCGCGTTAATGAACGAGGCAAGCGGAGCCGAGGTGCGAAAAGATTGTCCGACCACAGCGCACTGCGGAGTGCCGCCCCATTGCCTGACGACATCGGCCGTCTGGGCGGCGAGCTCGGTCCGCGATCCCGCTACCATGCAGGCAATATTGTCGGCGACGGCATTCAGAACCGCGGCCTGGGCACTGGGCGACACGTCCGCCCACTCAAGACCATGAACGAAGTGGGTGAGACGTGCCGTCGGGCCTTCGAGATTCTTCATGAGGCATTTCCTCCTGTCCAGTAGCCGCTTGTCGATGTAGTGTGGATCGTCTAACGAATCAGAGGCGAGCGAATTTAGGCATCCCGCGCAGGCTGATGGCGAAATGGATTTTCCGTTGAGAGCCGTCCGCAGGGCGCAGGTCATGTCGAACCGCGCCCTGAGATCTCCCGTTGCGGATGGCGATAGCATGCGGGTCAAATTGAGCGAGTGCAATGCATCGAAACCGCGTGTCTAGAATTCTCACCAATAGTCCGCTATAAGTGGTGATGAGTTGGCCTTGTCGTAAGCATCCGCCGAGGGCCGCCTTGCGGAACTGATCGCTTCCGCGCTGACTGTCGATATGGATATCCGTACTGACAGTCATCCCATCAGTCGCCTTGAGATCATCGACACCGGCCGGCGCTGGCGCTGGTCCGAGAGCGAGAAGGTGCGCATCGTTGAGGAGGGCCTGTCGGCTCCCCGCCTGGCCTCGGCCACCGCGCGCCGGCACGGCATCTCGAACCAGCTCCTGTTGGCCTGGCGCAAGGGCTATCGTGAGGGGCGGATCGGTGACGATCCGGGATTCGTGCCGGCCCGGATCGTGCCGGATCCGCCGAAGACCAAGCCAGAGCCCGTCTGTCACCCCATCGAGATCGTCAGCCCAAACGGCTGGCATGTCCTGGTGAACCGGAATTTCGATGAGCAGATGCTCGGGCGGGTTCTGCGCCTCCTGGAGGGATTGCGATGATCCCGGTCCCCACCAGCGTGCGCGTGTGGCTGGCCACCGGCCACACCGATATGAGGAAGGGCTTTCCCGGTCTGGCCCTGCAGGTACAGGAGATCCTGCGCCGCGATCCGCTCTTATGCGTCGTGGGAGATTATGTGGCGGCGGCAGAGCCGATGGCGGCATCCCAGCGTTTTGCGGCTCCACGCCGCCACATAATTATAGGCTCTCGAGCAGTTGGAGCACTGCGTCCTTTGCCTTGAACCGAGTGGGCTGCTTGCCCGAGATGGCGGCGTGGTCGAGACCGCGGCGCATCATCTCGACATCGGCGGCCGCAAAGCGGTGCGTCGTCGCGACCTGCGCATGACCGAGCCAGGCCTGGATGGTGAGCAGGTCGACACCCGATTGCAGCAGCGTCATGGCGAGGGTGTGCCTGCTATGTCTTGATCGATATAGGCGGCATTGGACTAACCCGCTCCGCAATGGCGGAGCGGCAAGGAAGGTGTAGCCGGCGGCGCAATCCTGATGCCGTCGTTTGCCGTGGTGGTCATGTGTTCAACAGGCGCCCCAACTGCGCGAGGATCGGCTGTTTGCAGCCCATTCCATCGGACAGAGGAGCTTGTCATGACCCAACTTCGCAAGCGCATGAGCGAGGATATGCAGGTGCGCAATCTTTCGCTCAATACCCAGCTCTCGTATCTGCAGCAGGTGTCGCTGTTTGCGCGTCACTTCGGCAAGTCGCCGGACTTGCTCGGGCGGGAGGAGATTCGGACCTATCAGGTCTATCTGACCAACGAGAAGAAGCTGTCGCCCGGCTCGATCCACACCGCCATTGCGGCGCTGCGCTTTCTCTACAGGGTGACGCTCGAGAGAGACTGGGCGCCGGAGGAGGTCCTGCCGTTTCCCAAGAAGCCACAGAAACTGCCGGTCATCCTCAGTCCGGAGGAAGTGCAGCACTTTCTCGGCTGTGTGCTCGAGCTCAAACACCACGCCATCCTGACGACCTGCTATGCTGCCGGTTTGCGCATCTCGGAGGCGGTTCAGCTGAAGCCTACGGACATCGACAGCCAGAGGATGGTCATCCGTGTCGAGCAGGGCAAAGGCCAGACGGATCGCTATGTCATGCTGTCGCCCAAGCTTCTGGAGATCTTGCGCGACTATTGGAAGGTGCGCCGGCCAAAGGCGTGGCTTTTCCCCGGCGATCGCGCCGGCGAGCCGATCACCAGGGGTGCGGTGGGGCAAGCCTGCGCGAAAGCGCACGAACTCTCCGGCTTGTCCAAACCAGTGACGCCGCACAGCTTGCGGCACGCCTTCGCCGTCCATCTCCTGGAAGCCGGTGCCGATGTGCGCACCATTCAACTACTGCTCGGTCACAGGAGCCTGGCGACCACCGCCCATTACCTGCGGATCGCCACCAACAAGGTCTGCGCCACGTCGAGCCCGCTCGAGCTCTTGCCGCACCCGGCGCCCACCTTGCCGCCGCCCGTCAAGCTTCAGTACTTCTGAGCTCGCGCCGATGGCCCGTTCGGGGCCGGAAGTGGCGGACGTCTTCCGTCGCTACGGCGAGGCCTATCGTGCCCAGCACGCATCGCTGTCAACTGCCCAGCGCCGCGTCATGACGGCGATCGAACTGTGCCGGACTGCCGCGCTCGGGGGGCACGTCGAAGCGTGCGATCAATGCGGCCACAGGCGGATCGCCTTCAACAGCTGCCGCGATAGGCATTGTCCCCGCTGCCAATCCCTGGCCCGTGCGCAATGGCTGGAGGATCGTCGCGCCGAGCTTCTCGACACCCAGTACTTTCACGTCGTCTTCACGCTGCCGGAGCCCATGGCCGCCATCGCCTATCAGAACAAGGCGCTCGTCTACGGCCTGCTCTTCCGCGCCACCGCCGAGACGCTGCGCACCATCGCCGCCGACCCCAAGCATCTGGGCGCCGAGATCGGCTTCTTCGCCGTTCTGCACACCTGGGGGCAAAATTTGCTGCACCATCCCCACCTGCACTGCGTCGTCCCGGGTGGCGGGGTCTCGCCGGACGGCACGCGATGGATCGCCTGCAAGCCCGGCTTCTTCCTGCCCGTCCGGGCTCTCTCGCGCCTGTTCCGGCGATTGTTCCTGGAGCATCTCGAGAAAGCCTTCGACGCCGGCCAACTGCAGTTCTTCTCTGGCTTGCAGGCCTTGAGCGAGCGCGACGCCTTCCGGCGCTATTTGGCGCCGCTGCGAAAGGCAGAATGGGTCGTCTATGCCAAGCCGCCCTTCGCCGGACCCGAGCAGGTTCTCGACTACGTCGGTCGCTACACGCACCGTGTTGCCATCTCCAACAACCGCATCGTCGACATCGAGGACGGTGTGGTGCGTTTCCGCTGGAAAGATTATCGGCACGGCCATCGGCAGACGGTCATGACCGTCGCGGCCGGCGAATTCATTCGCCGCTTCCTGCTCCACGTCCTGCCCGAGGGCTTCCATCGCATCCGCTACTACGGCTTTCTCGGCAATCGCTATCGCGCGCAAAAGCTCGCGTGCTGTCGTGACCTGCTCGGCATGCCGGTTCCCGAGCCGTCGGAGGGCCGATCCGCCAAGGACTATCGCGACCGCTACGAGGACCTCACCGGGCATTCCCTCAGGCAATGCCCGGCCTGTCGTCAAGGGCAGATGGTCATCATCGAAACATTCGATGCCGTCACCGGGCGCCCCCCATACCAGGACACGTCATGAAAGAAGCGCACCGCTTTCGTCGTCACCGCATTGGACGGGCTCGCTCGGCCGGAAAACCGAGCCGGTCCCATGAACGTGCGTGCCGTCACGCCTCCCAGCCTGTTCCGGCAAGGCACGGCGTCAATCGGCACCGTTGCCGAAATCGATTTCCGTGTCGGTCCCCTCGCATCCGACGCCGGCAATCGCACATCCGCGTGGCACACGCGGTATCCGTTTGTCGGTTGCGTTTCATTAAACGCCCATAGCTCTCGGCCGCCCGTGCCGGCGGCTTAGTCCAACACGTTTTTAGCTCACCGTCGCGATCGACCGCAACGCGCGCTCGTCACCCCCCGTTCCGTCGCGACGCCAAGCTAAAAACGCTCTGCACTATCTACCCCGCCCGACTATGTCGAGTAGCTAGAGTTCTGCCCACGATTCCAAGGGTTTATGCGATAGCATGGAGAGATAGTTTGTAGCCCTTCCGGCAATCCAGCTGGGAAAGGGAGCAAACAGTGAAGTGTTTCATCAAAGATAATTTGGCGTTGTCGCGGCTACCAGAAGGCCCGGTGGCGAGCTACATTGTTCCGTTCGCCGAATGGCTCGGTGCTCGAGGCTACGGTCTTGTTTCCATGAGGAACCAGGTGCTGATGGCGGCAGGCTTCAGCAAATGGCTCGGGCACAAGGGAATTGAGCTAAGCGACATCAGTGAAGATCACCCTGGGCGTTATTTGCTGGATCGAACGCAGCGGCCAAAGCTTGGAGATGCCGCCGCTCTTCGACATCTATTAGCTTTTCTGCGAAGCCAGAGCGCAATCGCAGAAGAGATTGAGGCCGATCACAACCCATCGCCGGTAGAACAACATGTGCAGGCATATGAGCGGCACTTGCAACATGCCCGTGCGCTATCTCGTCAAACGATCATAAATTACCGGCCAGTTGTCCGGGACTTTCTCAATTTTCGTTTCAGTGATGATGAGGTCTCGCTCGCACAATTGCGTGCCGTCGACATAACCGATTTCGTGCAAAAGAGGGTTTCGCGTCTCAACATGCGGCGCGCCAAAATCATGACCACCGCACTGCGGTCTTTTCTCTCCTATGCGCGTTATCGTGGGGACATCACCGCGGACTTGGTCGAAGCGGTTCCGATCGTAGCCAACTGGTCGCTCTCGTCTATTCCTCGTGCGATCGGCCGCGACGAGGTAACTCGCTTACTCGCCAGCATCGATCGCGATACGCAGGTCGGGTGCCGCGACTATGCGATGATCCTCGTGTTGGCGCGGTTGGATTGCGGTCGGGTGAGGTCGTTTCGCTCGAACTCGACGACATCGATTGGGTCGCCGGACAGATCCATGTGCGTGGCAAGAGCGGTCAACGCCACGACCTTCCGTTGCCAGCGGATGTTGGTGAGGCGATTGCCGACTACCTGCGGAAGGCGCGCCCGCGCAATGCCAGCCGCCGTGTCTTTTTGCGCGACAAAGCTCCGATCTGCGGGTTCAAGGGGCCGAGTGGACTTGGATCGATCATCCGACGCTCCCTCATGAGGGCCGGCATTGAGTCTCCCACAAAGGGAACGCACCAGTTCCGACACGGCCTGGCCTCAGAGATGCTGCGTGGCGGCGCCTCGCTGGGTGAGATCGGTGAAGTTCTGGGACACCGTCATCTGCAGACAACGGCGATCTACGCCAAGGTCGACCTCGACGCGTTGCGAACATTGGCTTTGCCATGGCCGGGAGAAGCCCAATGAGCACACTCCGACAGGCTGTTCACGACTACATCGAGATGCGGCGAGGGCTGGGGTTCAAGCTGCGAGAGACAGAAAGAGGATTGATCGATTTCGCCACCTTTCTGGAGGCCCATGATACGCCATATGTCACGACAGAACTGGCCCTCGCCTGGGCTCAGCGACCGTCGCGCACGCAGCCTTCGTATTGGGCGATACGGCTGGGCTACATCCGCGGATTTGCCCGTCATCGAGCAGCCGCTGATCCGCGGACCCAGATCCCCCAGACGGCTTGCTGCCCTTTCGCCCGAAGCGGGCACGACCGTATCTCTACTCAAATGACGACATCCAGCGTCTCCTGTCCGCAGCGCTTGAGATGCCGTGCCGATATACCCGCTGCACGCTCAGGCCCTGGACATACTATTGCCTGTTCGGATTGCTGAGCGTTTCCGGCCTGCGCCTCGGCGAAGCCCGGAACCTCAAGCTTTCGGACATCGATTTCGATGCTGCTGTGCTGACGATCCGCGGCACGAAGTTCGGAAAGTCCCGTCTTGTGCCGATGCACGCATCAACGTGCGCAGTGCTCCAGGATTATCTCAAACGCCGCCGACAGCATTATGCAGCCCAGGCGGCATCTCCTTATTTGTTCACTTCCCGGTTGGGCAACCGCCTTGATGTCGGAGACATTCATCGAACATTCTATACTCTGTCTCGCCAGATCGGCCTGCGAGGCGCAACTGACAGCCACGGCCCGCGCCTGCATGACATGCGGCACGTGTTCGCGACGAACACACTGGTGCGGTGGTACGAAGCCGAGCAAGATCCCGAGCGGCTCCTGCCCATTTTGTCCACCTATCTCGGTCATGTCCACGTGGCCGATACTCAATGGTACCTCACCGGTTCACCCGAGCTGATGAAAGAAGCAATGCGCCGCCTTGAGCGCCGCTGGGAGGATCGGACATGACCAAGCCTGCCAGCCTGGCGCTCCTGTTGGAGCGCTTTTTCACCCAACGCCTGATGCAACAGCGGCAGGCAAGCCCCCACACAATCAGTTCCTATCGCGATACATTTCGGCAGTTGCTGAAGTTCGCCGAACGAACATTGCATAAGCCGCCGTCTCGCTTGAACTTCGCGGAAATCGATGCGCCGTTGATCGTTGCCTTTCTTGATGACCTGGAGAACCATCAGGGTATCAGCGTCCGCAGCCGCAACCTGCGCCTCACGGCGATTCATTCGTTCTTTCGCTACGCGGCCTTCGAGGCACCCGAGCATTCCGCCCAAATCCAACGCGTGCTTGCAATCCCCAGTAAGCGCTTCACTCGAACCCTCGTTAATTTCCTGACCCGCCCAGAGGTCGATGCCTTGCTGGCCGCACCGGATCAATCGACCTGGTCCGGGCGGCGCGATCACGCGTTCCTGCTGGTCGCGGTGCAGACCGGATTGCGGCTATCGGAGATCACCGGTCTCAAACGGGACGATCTGTTCTTCGGCACAGGCGCTCACCTGCGGGTCATTGGCAAAGGGCGCAAGGAACGCTGCACCCCGTTCGCTAAGTCTACGACCGCAGTCTTGAGAAGCTGGCTGAAAGAACCTCAGCGCGGAGACGAAGGTATCCTGTTTCCCAGCGCCAGAGGTGAGCGGCTGAGCGTTCATGGCGTTCAGTATATACTGAACAAACACCGCCAGACCGCGTCTGCCATGTGCCCATCGCTGAATGGAAAGCGCGTCACTGTTCATCGTTTGAGACACACGATGGCCATGGACCTCCTGCAGGCGGGTGTCGACCGTGCCGTCATCGCCTTGTGGCTCGGCCATGAATCGGTCGAGACGACACAGATCTATCTCGAGGCGACGTTGGCGATGAAGGAGGCGGCGTTGGCAAAGACGTCCCCATATTCCGGTAAGTCATCCCGATTCCGGCCCGACGACAATCTGCTGGAGTTCTTAAACAGCCTGTAGATCGCGCTGACTATGTCGGGTGGCCCGGGTGTTTCTGTGAGAAATCTCCTTCTTCCTCAGACATTTACCATCACAGTCAGAGCTACTCGACATAGTCGGGTGGGGTAGATAGTGCCTCAGAACATGGGGCGACACGACCTTACGCGTCAACTCCGGCTGCGCGGCCGCGGCAGCGGCCACCGCACGTCGGACGACATGCGTCACACCGAACCGGGTCATTCGCTCACCATGGGCGCCGCGGAATATAGGACCCTGCGGATCATGGTTGAGGCCATGTTCGGCGATCAAGGCTCTGAGAGCTTGAGCGAGATCGGCAGAGACGGGCACAACACGTTCCCTGCGCCCCTTGCCACGCAGAAGCACCTGAGGCCTGGTCCGGTCGAGCTGGAGATCGCCGATATTGACGCCCACTGCTTCCGATACCCGAGCGCCGGTGCGTCCGAGAAACAGCAGCAGGGTTCGGTCGCGGCGGCCCCTCCTCGTCCGCTGATCGGGCGCCGCGATGAGCGCATCCAGCTCCGCCCGCGTGAGGTGATGCGTTATCTCGGTGTGCACCCGCTTCAGCGGGATGGCGAGGATCCTATGGGCGATGCCAAGCGAAGCGGGGTCGTTGGCGGCGACGTGCTGAAAGAAGGATCGTATCGCCGCCAGCCGCGCATTGCGCGTCTGGACCTTGTTCCCGCGCGTGGCCTCCAGGTGATCGAGGAAGGCAAGGATGGTGTCGCGATCCAGGTCGTCGATGGTGAGATCGCATGGCCCACATCCGGTTCTATCGGCAGCAAACAGAATCAGCATGCGAAGAGCATCCCGATAACTGGCGATCGTGGGCGGCGTGGCATTGCGCTGCTTGGCCATGCGATGGCGAAAGAAGGACTTCAGCAGGGATGGAAAGGACGAGCGACTGGTCATGACACCTCTCCCCAGGCCAAGGCCCGTTCGGCGGCCATGGCCAAAAGTTCGGCGTCCGCGGTAATGTAATAGGCGGTGTCGCTGTAGCGGCCATGGCCGAGATAGGTCGCGAGCAGCGGCAGCATCGCCTGTACATCGGCACGTTGCCGGTGCCAGATCGCCAGCCGCCTGACCGCAAAACGGTGACGCAGGTCGTGGAGACGCACCGGCTTGCCGCGATCGAGGCCGGCGAGGGAGCGCGCCGCGCCGAAGGCTATACTCAGACCGGACTTCGACAATCGTATCCCACGCGAGCTAACGAAGAATGCTGGGGTGTCCAGCGTTGGAAAGGTCCTATCCCGGTGTCTTACATAGTCGCGCAGGACAGCCAGCGTCGAAGGATGGACGGGAACCAGGCGATCCTTGCCCTTGCGGAACTTGGTCCTTCGAATGTGGAGAATTCCCTGAGCGAGATCGGCATCACCGCGATCGAGGCGCAACGCCTCGCCGGACCGCATACCGGTGCTCGCGAGCAGGCCGACGAGCGGCGCCAAGAACCGGGCGCGCTCGGGATAATCGGGCGATACCGAGTGGCAGGCCGCCATGAGCCGTGCAAGCTCCTCGTCAGTGAGGATCCGTCAGTGAGGATCCGAGGCGGCGGAATGGCTCGGTTCCTGGGAAAGGCCTTGGGGTCAAGCGCTTCGGTGCGTGGATCGAAGATGGCGAGATACTCGCTGAATCTGCGAACCACGCCGTAGCGAACGGCCCGTCCGTTCGCCGTGCCCGCCCAGGAGCCTATGAAGCCGAGCACTGTTCGGCGGCAGAGTGGACCATCGAGCTGTTCGGCATCGACGTAGCTGACAAGCGCGCGCAGGATTGCGGCCTGCTTGCTAAGCGAGAAGCCGAGCGAGCGTCGAAGTGCGATATAGGCCTCGACATGCTCGCCGAGCCTGCTGGAGAAAGTGCTCATTACGCATCTCCCGGAAAAGGAAGGGCGACTTCGGCGAGTTGCGACACCGCGACCTTCACGTAGATGGCGGTCGTATCGATGCTGCGATGGCCGAGCAGGTCGGCGATCTCGTTGATCGGTCGTCGCCGGTTGACGAGATGGGTCGCCAAGCTATGCCGGATGAGATGGGCGCCGATGGGACGTTCAGCGCGATGCCCGCGCGCTGCAAGGCCGAGCGGACGATGCGGGAGATGGTGCTGCTGCCGTCGATCGGGCGCACTGGGGGGAGGTGAACCAGGAACACGCGACGGCTGCTGCAATCGGGCCGGGCCCGCAGGACATAATCGGCGAGCGCTTTGCCCGCCTCCTGCGTGAGCGGCACATTCCGATCGCGCCTCGCTTTGGTGCGGCGTATCCGAACATGGGCCTCGCGCCAGCGAATATCGTCGAGGACGAGCGAGCGAAGTTCCTTGTTGCGGATGCCGGTTGTGGCCAGCAACAGGAGGATGGCCCGATCGCGGCTGCCGGTGGGGGGCGCAGGGTCGATGGCCTCGATTGCCGTCCTGATCTCTTCCCAACCCAGTTGCCGCGGCAGATGCGCGAGACGGTAGCATGGCGTTCGCGGCACGAACCGCGCCAAGCCCTGGTCATTGAGGTCGGCCCAGTGCAGGAATCTCAGAAACCGCCGAACCTAGGACCCGATCGCGGCCCGCGTGTTGTCCATGGACGACAGACCCATGAGATGATTGACGAGCGCCAGCACATGCTCACCGGTCATGGCCGAGAGCGGCTCGCTGGCGCGATGCTGATCCCACCAGGCAAGCATCCGCCGCGCGGCGAGAACCTGGCCCTCCTGCGTCTTCACGGCCAGACCGCGCACCTCACGCAGATAGCTGGAATAGCTCGTCAGCAGGGGCTCATGTGGGCCTGGCTCCCGATGGAGAACCTCGAAGCGGTGAGGCACGGCTCTTCGGGCTAGGGCGATCGTGGTCCACGCAGCGATACGTGAGGCTTTGGTCGGGCAAGCGGCGACAAAGCCATCAATCAGGACTTGGGTGATCGGCTTTGCGCGTGATACGCAGCCACCGAACCGTGCCAATCGGCTCAGATAGATCTTCGCCGAAGCGGACCGATAGCCATTCTCAAAAAGATACGTTGCGATGCGATCGAGATCATCGCCCAGGCCACCGCCTCTCAAGCGACGCAGGACCCTTGGCTACTTGAAATAATGTTCGAGCATGTGCGTTCTCCATGGGCGCGAGACGTCCTGTGCCCACTGGAGAAATGGTTCAGATTATGTGGCGGCGTGGAGCCGCAAAACGCTGGGATACCGCTATCGGCTCCGCCGCCGCCACATAATCTCCTACGACGCATAAGAGAGGGTCATGCTTTATAGATCCGGCTTGGGTGATCTTGAAATCCACGGTTCGCCATTCCAGTTCGGCGGGATGAAGCATGTGGACATGCGCAAGCTGCCAGCAGCCGCGCAAGAGGAGCGTCGGCGGCAGGTGGTGGGACTACGCGACAGCGGCCTGACCTATGAGGCCATCGCGGCGCAGGTGGGTCTGACCCGCACCGGCGTGTTCGATATCTGCCGCCGCTTCGCCGAGCAGGGCCTGGCGGGATTGGCCAGCGGGCCGCGGGGCCCGGCACCCGGCATGGGGCGGTTTCTCGCGCCCCAGCAGGAAGCGCAGATCCGCGCTCTGATGAGCCAGCACACGCCCGACGAACTCGGTCTGCCCTTCGCCCTGTGGAGCCGGGCGGCGGTGCGGATGCTGATCGAGCAGCACTGTGGGGTCCGGCTGGCGGTGCGCACTGTCGGCACCTATCTGGCGCGCTGGGGCTTCACGGCCCAGAAGCCGCTCCGACGGGCCTACGAGCAGTCGCCGAAGGCCGTGCGGCGCTGGCTGCGGCAGGACTATCCGGCCATTGCAGCGCAAGCCAGAAAGGAGAAGGGTATGATCTTCTGGGGTGACGAGACCGGCTTGCGCTCCGACGATGTTCGCGGCCGCAGCTTCGCCCCACGCGGCCGGACGCCTGTCGTGCGCCCCAGCCACAAGCGCGCAGGACTGGGCCTGATCTCGGCTGTGACCAACAAGGGCGAGTTGCGCTGGATGGTGCTCGATGGTGCGCTCAAGGCCCCGAGCCTGATCCGCTTTCTCGGCCGGCTCATCCAGGAGGCCAACGGCAAGGTGTTTCTGATCTGGGACAATCTGCCGGTCCATCGGGCCCGGGCGGTGCAGGATTGGTTGGCTGAGCGCAAGGAGCAGATCGAGGTCTTCTACCTGCCTCCCTACAGCCCCGAGCTCAACCCGGACGAGGGTCTGAACGCCGACCTGAAGCACGCCGTGACCCGCAAGCCGCCCGCTCGCAGCAAGCCCGAACTCAAGCGCACCGTCATCAGCCACATGCGCCGGCTAACAAAGCTGCCCGAACGAATCCGGAGCTACTTCGGGCATCAGCCTTTCCACTATGCCGCGTAGTTCAAGATCTCCCAAGCCGGATCAATAAGACCTCCTGCACCTGCAAGGCCAACGATGGAAGCCACGTCTCATATCGGTATAGCCCGTCGCCAGCCACACTCGAACACCTGTTGGGATTGGTATCATCGCAGCGCCTCAAGGCCCCGGATGAGCCGCAGCAGCGCATCGACATCGACATCCCGGTCGACGATCACATGCCGCCCGTTCGCGGTGACAACGTCCATACGACCGAGGCCGCGTGGGGGATGCTGCACCGGCGCAGTCGGCACAGAAGGCTCCAAGGCCGGGTGAGAGTCTGGAACGACCAGGGCGGGCACAAACCCATCCCATGAACCACCACCAAGCCGTCCTTCTCTTTGAGCCTTGCGCCAACTGTTCAATTGAAAGCGGGTGATCCCGTGCCGGCGAGCCGTGGCCGACACCTGCTTCGGCCCGCGATAGCTCTCCGCAACAATCGCAAGCTTCGCTTCATCACTGAAACGGCGACGACGGCCACTGTCGACCACGTCCAGGCGGCTGACCGGCCCACGATCTCTGATAATGTCCATGGCTAGAACACCGTCCATATCGACGTCGATATAGCCAGTGCTCTTCCAAATGCCTCAATTCCACCAGACGGCCCAGCTCGGATGTGTACCTTGCAGGTGACGATATTCTTCATGTTGATCTCGGGGCCTAATGCGTGCTGGGCGTGACGCATCTCAATACCCCGCCACTTGCCGAACGCTGGAAGTCTGAGCTGTACGGTCATTTCACCTTTGCGGCGAGACTCTCGATTGTTGCCTCCGCTAAGTGAATGTACAGGCTCGCGACCACTCTCGAGACGCGGCGCATCAATGCCGAACGATCTTATCCATACTGAGATCGTTCGGCATACGGATCTGATCCATCATAAGCTCCCCATCAAATGGCTATTGGCTTTGGGGGTTGGCCATTCGATATAAGCATCTTAGGGCAGAGGTGGATTGATGCTGTCCGGAATTGGGCAGATATACGGCTCCAATTGCAGGCTCTTCACATGGATTTCCTTTGCTTCTGCCAGTAATTCCGGCTGCTCGAAGAGGTCACGGGCGGTAGCTGCCATTATTTTTGCAGCATGGATCATGCCCTTGTGAGCGTAGGGAATCTTTCCTTGCGCGGTCATTTGCCAACTATGAAGGGGGGTTCCTACAGCACAGGTGGCGACATATGCCTGAACGGTAGGAACTACCCAACTTACATCACCAACATCGGTAGACCCGGTCGGAGCCAATGGTGCGGAACCCAAGGGAACTACAAAGTTGGCAAGCGCCAGCGACTTGTCAGGCGCCCTCCCCGCGCGACGAAAGGTGGAGATGATATGTTCGTCCGTCAAAGTCGCCTGTATCTCGGCGGCGAAGGCGTGATCCGCGGCATCGAAATCAGGTGGCCCCAGTCGGACGATGTTCCGGTCCATCAACTTGTCCAAGGCCGGATTCCCAAGTAGGCACGACACTGCAGAAACAATCCGCTCAGTGAGCGATGTCTCGGTCATCAGAGCAGCGCCCTGTGCGATCTTTCTGACACGTTCCACAAGCGATGCAAGGTCGCTGTTTCTACGAGTGCGAATAACATGCTCAACCGAAGCGCACGACTGGACAACATTAGCAGCTCGACCACCAGCATCAATATAGGCATAGTGAAGGCGAGCGCCTTCGGGTATATGCTCACGAAGATAGTTGACGCCCACACTCATGAGTTCGACAGCATCAAGTCCGGAGCGCCCAAGCTCGGGATTTATCGCCGCATGAGAAGCACGCCCGGTGAAGCTAAACTGCACACGTGTGTTGGCCAGATCTGTGGCCTCCCAAACCCCGGTATAGTCATATGGATGCCAACTAATCGCCGCATCGACATCGTCGAATAAACCGTGGCGGACCATGAACGTTTTTCCCGCACCGCCTTCTTCGGCCGGGCAACCATAATATCTGACACGGCCCTCCGTTCCGGTTTCTCTCAGCCAGTCTGCAACTGCATGGGCAGCTTGCATCGACGCCGCCCCCAGCAAGTTGTGCCCGCAAGCGTGTCCGGCTTTGCCCTTCGGCTGAAACTTTGTGACCCCCGGCTCTTGCCCTAGGTCCGGTAAAGCATCATATTCGCCAAGAATCGCGATAACTGGGCCGCCCTCGCCCCACTCGCCGATGATGGCTGTTGGCAGCCCCGCTACGCCTTTTTCGACACGTGCTCCCGCCGCCTCCAGTTGCGACGTATGAAATGCGCAAGAGTGGACCTCCTGAAACAAAAGCTCTGGAGTATCGAAGATCGTATCTGCGAGTGAGACATACTCTTCAGCGTGGCTGTCGACGAGCCTACATATGATGTCGGAGTTTCTGATACTCATCTCATCCATTTTGCGATCCCTCATTCGTGAAGATTGCGATGGGCTACTTACGGCTTGACAGCCTCGGCGGAGGTAAACGTCGCTGCAGTCAGCGCGCCAACGCCTGGCACACTCATCAGCTGCCAGCAGACATCGTCGCCACGCGAGATCGTCAGTATGGCACGATGTAACCGGGCGAACTTCGTCTGCAGCACCTCTCAGGCCCGCAGCATCGCCCCGGCAATCTTCTCCAGCATCGCGTGATCGGCTGTGAGCAATGGCGCGCACGTGGCAAACTGGCCCTTGCTGATCTCGCCGATCTTCAGGCCGAAGCCGCGCAAGAGACCGCGCAGACTGAACTCGACATCCCGCATCTTGGCCTGCATCTGCTTGCGAGCCGTCAGCAGGACCCGCACCTCCTGGGCCGGGGGCGACTCGCAATACACGGGGCCGAACTGGCCCATGTGCAGCGGCTGGGCGATGCCGCGGGCTCGCGCCGGTCAGTCTTGACGATCACGGCCGAGACTGAATCTCATTGTGCATGACAGGCTTCATATTGTTCACTTCCTTTCCTAACTCTAGCGTGGCTCGTTGATATTCGTAGCGCAAATGGTGTCGATTGCAGATGTCGGATCTAGGTGCTGGGTACATCCGGCGGCCTTCGGTGCTTGACATACGAAGCCCGATGGTCGTGGTTGTTGAGACTTCTGCCGGGGACAGCCGCGATCAATTCCCTAACATAGGGGTGATTGTCGAGAGCAAACAAGGCGTCGACGTCGCCCGTGTAGCAGATCTCCCCCCGAAGCAGAACGACCGCACGATCGGCGACCTGCCGGACAACGCCAAGGTCATGCGTGATAAATAGGTAGGATAGGCCGCGTTCCGCCTGAAGCCGACGCAGCAAGTCGAGGACGGTTGCTTGGACGGACACATCCAAGGCTGAAACCGGTTCGTCGCATACGATAAGATTCGGCTTAGACGCCAGCGCTCTAGCAATGGCGACACGTTGCTTCTGCCCACCACTCAGCTCGCCGGGATAGCGATCGAGGAAGTCGCCAGACAGTTCAACACTTTCAAGCAGCTCGACCGCTTGACGTGCCGCATCACGTCGATCATTGGCGAACTTGTGAATCAAGAGTGGACGGGCCAAGGAATACCCAATGGTCCGTTTGGGGTTGAGGGAGCTGTCTGGGTTTTGAAAGATAATCTGAATCCGTCGCCGAAGTTCCAGTGAGCGCTCGGACAACTTCCCGGGCAACAGGTCACCCGTAAACTCAATACGTCCGCCAGTCGGAGCCTCGAGCCCCAGAACACACTTGGCGAGCGTCGATTTACCTGAGCCGCTTTCCCCTATCAGGGCCAGCGTTTCTCCTCTAGCTATGGAGAAGGAAATCGCATTATTGGCAGGGTACTTGGCGTTGTGCCGATAGTCTTTACAAAGCCTTTCTATCCGCAGAATCGAACCTGCAGGCTGCTTTTCAGGAACTTGAATGGTGATCTCGGACAACGGCTTTTGGATATAGATGTCCGGGATGGCAGCAACAAGCTTGCGAGTGTAAGACTCAGATGGGTTGCTGAGTACTTCACGGGCTGCGCCACTTTCGACGATCCGGCCTTTGTTTAGCACGATGACACTGTCACAAACGTCGGCGACGACGCCAAGGTCGTGACTAACATATAGGATAGAAACACCGGTGCGTTTGCGCAAGTCAGCCACCAGTCGCAGGATGCGCGCCTGTGTGGTGGTATCGAGCCCGGTCGTCGGCTCATCCATCACCACGAGGTCGGGTTTTAGCGAGAACGCCGCCGCGATGACCACACGCTGCAGTTGCCCGCCGCTTATCTGATGCGGATATCGATCATAGATGGTCGAAGGTTCGGGAAGCCCGACCTCTTCGAGCCACCGCACTGCCTCCGTTCGCGCGGCCGATTGAGACAGCCCGAAATGAAAGCGCAGGCCCTCAGCCACCTGCTCTCCGACTGTATAACTTGGATTCAGGGCTTGCTGAGGCTCCTGGAATACGAACCCGATCCGCCGACCATAATAACGTGTGCTGATTTCTTTCTGCCTCAGGACCATCAGGTCGGCGCCATCGAACAGGATCGATCCAGCGGTGATCCGGCCCGCCCCGAGATGCTGCATGATTGCATAGCCGATCGTGCTTTTGCCAGATCCGGACTCGCCGACAAGCCCCATGATCTCGCCACGCTTGAGATCGAACGAAACACCACGGACCGCTGGGATGGGATGCCAGATCGGGCCGTAACAGACCTCCAAGCCTTTCACTGAAAGGATGTGATCTGCTTGGAATCCTTCCTGCTTAGACATGGGACACCATACGCCCTCTTCCGACACCACCGAGCCACTCCTGAACGCTGTCACCCAGAAGATTTACGCAAATGACTGAGAGGATGATTGCGAAGGCAGGCGCCAGAATCATCCAGGGCGCGATGCTGAAGTATGGCGCCGCTTCCGAGATTGCGATCCCCCAGTCTGGTGTCGGTGGCTGCACGCCGAGGCCGAGATATCCCAGTGAACTAATTAGGAGAATCGCGTAGGAAAATCGCAGACACGCTTCCACGAGAATGTTGGGCCAGACATTCGGCAGTATCTCCCGAAACAGGATTCCTGCCGTACTTTCCCCCATCACGGCTGAGGCGGAAACGAAGTCGAGATGAACCACGTTCAGCACAGCGCTGCGGACCACGCGAGCGGCGCGTGGTATAAATATAATCGTGATGGCGACGACAACTGCGAGTGAGCCCGCTCCGACGACAAGTACGATGAGCATCGTGAGTACCAAGGACGGCATCGCCATCATCGTGTCCGAAAGGCGCATCAGGACCTTGTCGACAAGACCTCCATAGAAGGCCGTCACCATTCCCAGGATGGTCCCGAGCCCGACACCCAGAATCGTTGCCGACACTGCGAGAGCCAGGGTGCTTTGGCCTCCCAAAAGAACCCGGACGAACACATCACGCCCAAGATGATCCGTTCCTGCCGGGTGCGACAAGCTCGGCGGAGCCAAGATCGCGTCCGCCGCCATTGTCAATCCATCGAGCGTCACGAACATTGGGAGGAGGTAAATAGCTCCGATAATAACCAGAAACAGAGCCAGGCCGAACAGAAAGCTAATCCCGAACTTTAGGAACAATGCTCCCGCACCACGGATTGTGGCCGCCTGTTTAACTGTAGTCACAACTGCGGTCACGCTCACCTCCCCCTGAGGCGTGGGTTGAGAATCAGATAAGTAACGTCGGTCAGAAGGCTGGCTCCGATATACGTCGCTGCCATTGCAAGAGTGCAAGCCTGAATGAGAGGAATGTCCCGGTTCTGGATTGCGAAGACGGTGAGCCGCCCGATGCCTGGAACACTGAACACAGTCTCAACAATAACGACGCCACCAATGAGATAGCCAACGTTGATGCCAAGTACGGTGATCGTAGGCAGAAGAGCATTCCGCAGCACATGCTTCACAACAATAGTGCGCTTCGGCAGACCCTTGAGCACAGCAGTTCGAGTATACGGCGCCGCTAGAGCCTCGATCATGGAAACACGGCTCGTTCGCAGCACATGTGCAAGCAGGATAAGCGTCAAGGTAGCAACTGGCAGCACCATGTGCAGAAAGTATTCATGGATGCTAGCGCCCTCGCCGGCAAAGCCAGACGTGGGAAGGACACCTGCAAATAGGATGATCAGGATCATGCCCGTGACGAACTCTGGCGCGGATATGCCAGCCAGCGAAGATATACTGATCAACCGGTCGAGAGGACGCCCTTGATACAGCGCAGCGATGGAGCCAAGCGTCGTTCCCAGAATGAAGACGAGGATGAATGCGGCCCCAGCCATCGGCAGTGAGATGGCCAGGCGATCCGCCAATACGGGTCCAATCGGCACATTCATTCGCATGGATGTGCCGAAGTCGCCTTGCAGAACGCCGCTCAACCAATTCCAATATTGGACAAGAAGGGTTCGGTTCAGGCCGAGTTGCTCTTCCAAAGCCTTCACCGCCTCAGCAGTTGCCATAGTATCAAGCGTAGCACGCGCTGCATTACCCGGCATGACATGCGTCAGCAAGAAGATGAGTACGGACGTGAACAACAGCGTGAACCCGGCCCAGCCGAGTTGAACCAATGCTTTCCGCAAAGTTTCGAGAAAATCCCTGGTGCCCTTGGCACCGCCGCGCGCCGCCTCGGTCATGACGTTACCAAGTCAGCGCCCCGAAGTTCCACCCACTTGTTAGGCATAGGCGGAACACCTTTCAGCTTCTCTGACTTCGCGCATGCATAGTTCATGAAATAGGGAATGATTGCGGGACCATCGAAGGCTAGAATTTCTTGTACCTTCGCGTACAACTCCTTACGCTTTGCAAGGTCCGTGGCTCTCCGAGCGTCATCAAGCAATCGATCTACCTCGGGATTCGAGTAACTGTATTCATTCCATGACCCCGAACTGTGATAGAACGGATAAAGTTGCTCATCTATTGTGATGCGGCCAAGCCAAGTACCAACAAAGAAGTTTTCCTTCTTCCAAACTTCCGCAAGAAAGCGGTCCCAGGGCCGCTGCTGTATGTCGACCCGGACGCCGATAGCCTCGATCATCGGCTTCACCACCTGGGCCGTCTCAAGGCAACCCGCCCGCTCGTTCGTGGCAAACAAGGTGAGCGATAGATCCTTGATACCGGCCTCTTCCAGCAATGCGCGCGCCCTCGCAGGATTGTACTCAGGCGCCTTGCCTCCGGCAAAAAACGGACTTGCCTGCCCCACCGGTAGATCCTGAGCGATTGTTCCGTGTCCCTGCAGCACGATTTTCGTGACCAGCTCACGGTTGATCGCGTGCTTCATAGCCAGACGCACTTTTGGATTGTCGAAAGGCGGGCGGTCGCTCCGCATGCAGATTGGCTGAAATGCGGTGGTCGCTACCTCCTCCAACACAAGTCCAGGCAGGCGCGATACTACTGGTATGAGCGAAAGCGGAACATCCCACATCATGTGTGTTTGGCCAGAAGTCAGCGCAGCCTGCTCGCCGGTCTGGGTGGGGTAAGTGACGAAGCGGACGTTGTCGATCTTCGGAGTACCAACCTCCCAGTAATCTTCGTTGCGCGTCAGCTGAATTTGCTGACCCGGCATCCAGTTTACGAACTTGAACGGTCCGGTCCCGATCGGCTTCGTATCGAGGTTTCCGGCGTCTTTGGGAACAATTCTGGCGAAAGTCTGAGTCATCAAAAGCGGGAAGTCGGCGAGCGGCGAAGTCAGCTTGAACTCCACGACGTTCGGCCCCGCCGCGGTAACAGTTTCGATAGGGCCGATGGCATTTCGACCAGCCGATCCAGTGGCCTTATCGAGGATCCGCCGAATGCTGTAGACGACATCTTCCGCATCCATATTGCGACCGGAGTGAAATCTCACGCCGCTACGCAATTTGAAGCGCCAGTGATCGGCTTCTCCTATTGTTTCCCACGATTCAGCCAAGCCAGGCTTCGCTTGTAGATCGGGTCCCAATCGAACAAGATTGTCATAGATCGCCTGGGTTACGGCGTACTCGTCGCCGCTGATGGTGAACGCGGGATCAATTCGGTTGATTGATGAGCGGAAACTGATTGCCACATCCTTTTTCGTCGCACCAAAACTGAACGACGGCAGCATAGGTACAGCTGTCACGCTGCCTAGAAGCCGCACAAAGTCTTTGCGAGTCATAGTCCTGATGTTCATTTTGTTTCCCTCCGTCTTCCCTGTTTGTTACCGCTGACCAACATCAAGCTATTTATCTTACCGTTCAAGCGCTGGTTCGATTTCGTAGCTTGTACTTCGGTATAGTAGAGTGCCGTAGATACTGTTCTGCCGGCAAATATTAGCGTCGGTAAGCACCCTTGGCGCCCAAGCTGTCGTGGGCAGAGCCGCCCGCGGCTCCGACCCGAACTCGCCCGCCCGCACGGGGACGGATTGCGAGAAGGCGATCGTTGCAGGCAGGTTGAGACTGGTTGTAACAGCTCCGACGACGAAGGCTCGGCGTGAGATCGTAGTCAATGCCAGATCCAAAGTTCTGGCTCCTCTGCTCTTTATAGACTATCCACAGGTTCAGGTCAGGCTGAGCGGAGCGGATGACAGTCTCTCACAGCCGGATTGCGTCACAATGAATGGCTCTCCCAGGAAAAGCAGGACTGGAAAATCGCAAACATCTCTGACTGTCCAGCGAAACAGCAGGAAGAAAGTCATGTTTGGTTCAAGCACATGGGTGTCGGTTTCCTTGATACGAAGATTGTCGAGCCAAGTGGGAGGATAGCCGATACCCGTACCGTAACCATGATGCGTCCCCGGAACATACATCCCGAACTGCTTGAGGGAGCGGTTTATCTCCCGAGCAACGTCCGCTGCGGAAACACCCGGTCGAATGACAGAAAAGGCCGCCTCCTGAGTCTGGACAAGTTCGTCGAAGACTTTCTGAACTTTCGCCGGCGGCTCGCCCATCCATCGTGTCTGGACCCCGACCGCGTGATAGCGATAACGCGAACATCCGGGTTCGATGGTCACCGGCTCGTCTGCCAATATGCGACGATCCACGGCGGGACCATGGGTCCGAGACATGGTGCGAGGTCCGCTAGCGAACGGAGGAACGATGGCCGGCACGTGACCGCCAGCTTTGAACATGCCCGTCAGTGCGGCAGCAAGAACCTCGGTTTCGAGCACGCCCGGGCGCAGCGCTTCGAATGCGCCTGCGTAGGCAGCATCCAGAACCTTTCCCGCTTCCCGCATATAGACCACCTCTGCATCCGACTTGCGAAGCCGCAACTCGGTAATGAGATCGGAGGCGTCGACCAACGAAGGCAGCGCCTCGCTCAACGGCTTGTAATAGAAGGGCAGGAGTGCGTGCGTCTTCAATTCTATCCCGACGCGCTTGCCATCCGCCATGAGGCCTTTCTCGCGAAGCAAATCGACAGTCATTTCTATCGGATTGTCCGCCGAGTCATCCTTCCACGTCCGAACTTCATCGATGTATGGAAGACCCACAATCAGGTTATAATCAGCGGTACGGCTGAGTACGGTGATCTCTGGACTGTCGGCGGTTAAGATCGCGGTTTGATAGATCCAGTAACCCGTCTGTTCATAACCAAAAAGATAAAACATGCTTTCCTGATGAAATATCAGAAGAGCATCGAGCTTCTCCTCGACCAGCCGCTTGCGGACAGCGTCGATCCGCCGCCTGTATTCGCCATTCGTGAACGGCAGCGGCATTCCTATCATCCATGAGGTCTCTTCTGAAGCGAACCTTGTCATCTGAACCCTCTGACTGGCAATCTGCACTCCCCGTCGACGAGGATGCGCCTGATTGAGAACGATAACGGGCGGTTCCGCCCTAAGCTAGCTGGCTAGACTTCGGTGGTGATAATATTCATCGCACACGGCTAGGATGTTGGGGGATTAGTCGCGCTTGTGATCTTGCTCAGCTCACGTTGGGTAGCGTCCCAGGACGTGGTGTAGGAGCGAACCGCCCGAGAGGTGGTCATCGCCAGTCTTCGGTTAGGGTTCGGATTGCGGAACCGGTGCGGCAAACGGCTGTCGAAATAATATCTCTCTCCGGCGCTCAGATGCGAGTTTCAGTGCTAACGGCTACTCGAACCGCGCCTCGGATGACGAGGCTATCGTCCTGAGCGGTGGGAAAGGAGGCTTCTCCAGAGCGGCGTCAACCGCGTAGGTCGCATGCAGGAGTTGCACGTTCTGGTTGGGAAACTTGATACCCCGAGTGGAAGGGCCAACCGACCGCTTGCGCCTGTAGGCCATCGCCGATCGTATCAAGCTTTGGCAGCGCGGTTTAAACTTTTCTATAGGAGCGGTGAGAATACTGGACAAGAGGTAGGCCGTACATTGGAATGATCTGCTACGGAATAACTGTCGGGTCTTGGGCAACCCGCTGATAGGCGCCAATGACTGAAGTTGGAGTCCCCGGTCCCAGCTCTCCCGCACTTTGCGTGGATGAGTCGCAGCAACGTGACCTGATCCCGCCGATTTCCATCGGCAGAGCGGCGCATGAACTCGCTCTCGCTCATTCCCGGCTGCCGGAGGTACTGTCAACTTGACGCTGATGAAGGCAACACTGCCGCCAGGTCAGTCCACATCATCCTCTCAAGGCAACTCCGGTCGCATAACGCCAAGAAACGAAAGCGCTCTCGCGGGCGGCGCAGTATTCACTGGCGGATAAACAATGACGGCGGAGCTGGAAATGATTGTGGATCGGAACATGGATGGCGAGAAACTGCTGCGCATGCCGAACTAACTTGAACTGCCGCATGTGGCGTTCCCGCCGTCGGGTGGGTTGATGCGAGACTTCGCAGCAATTGTTGAGATACCGGCTCTGCCGATGCTCAACACCCGGCAGGACCTCGCGTTTAGCAGCGCCATAGGAGCCGAGTTTATCGGTCACGATCACCCTCGGCACGTAGCACAGGCCCTTCAGCAGCTTGCGAAAGAAACGCTTAGCAGCCTTCTTGTTGCGGCGGCTCTGAACCAGAACGTCCAGCGCGTTGCCGTGCTGATCAACGGCTCGCCAGAGATAGTGCAGTTTGCTGCGGATGCGAACAAACACCTCATCCAAGAACCACTTGTCGCCGGGCCGCGGCCGGGACCGCTTGAAACTGTTGGCATAGGTCCGTCCGAAACGCAGGCTCCACTCACGAATAGTCTCATAGCCGACCACGATGCCTCGTGCCGCGAGGATCAGTTCGACTTCTCGCAGGCTGAGGCTGAAGCCGTGATACAACCAGACCGCCTGGTTGATGATCTCGGCTGGGAAGCGGAAGCCGCGGTAAGGATTGGATCTCGTGCTCATGCCCGCGACACTGCCACAGTCCCCGACCTCTCGCCAACCTGTCAATACCGCCCCACATGGTCCTCAGATCACGAAGAAATCCTTGTAGGTCATCTTCAGGTTCTTGGAGAGCGTTGCGATCTTCACCTGCGCCGCCGAGCCTGTTCCGTCGACATCGTAGTAGAGGGCGCCGCTCTTCTTATCGTAAATCACCCGGTCGTCTTTGTCGTGAGCCTTGGTCCCGGACCAGAACATCTTCGCGCTGAGCTGGGCTGGCTTCGTCAGCGTGCCCTTTGAGCCGAGCGCCTTGAACACCACGTTGTCGAGCCAGACCGAGTCGTCGCTAACGTTGAAGTCCACGATTCTGTCGACGTTGGTGGTTTTGTTCGCTTTGGTGTCGAACACGAAGGCGTCCTTGTCGCGCCCACCATAGAGGCTGTCGTTGCCGAGCTTGCCGGACAGCACATCATTACCGGCATCGCCCTTAATGGTGTTCTTGCCGGTGTTGCCCTTGATAGCATTGGCGGCCGCGTTGCCGGTCAGGCTGACAGGGGCGCTGCCGGTCGCGGTGATGTCCTTGCCGTCGGCCGGAAGGACGTAGCTCGACGATACCACCACCACAGGCGGGGTCGGCGGCGCCTCGAATACGTCCGACAGCGAGAGGGTGAGGACCTCGTCGAAGGTCGCCCCGGCGCTGTCAGTCACGCGCACCGTCACGTTGTGGCTCGCGGCCTGCTCGTAGTCGAGCACGGCCCCATTCGCCACCACAATCTTATGACCTTGAATGGCAAAACGACCGCCGGCGTCGTCAACAAGGCTATAGGTGAGCGTTTCGCCTGCAGGATCGAGCATATCGGCGTCAATCGCGTAAAGCGTGCTGACCGTCGTTCCGTTGGCGCTGCTCTCGGCAACGACTCCGCCAACCTGATACAGATTGGTTGGAGCATCGTTCACCGGAGCGACCGTGAAGGTGAAGGTATCCGACGCGGAAAGGCCGGCGCTATCGGTCGCCGTCACAGTCAGATTAATGCTGCCATTGTAATTGGCTGGCGGGGTGAACGTGAACTGCCCATACACGGGGTCACGACTGAACCAATACGGCAGCGGACTGCCATCCTCCAGGGCGATCGTATAGGTAAGAGGCCCCCCGTCAGAGAACGCCCCGGGAGGTATATAGAAGTTAACAGGCGCGTCCTCTTGGATTGTTATGTCAGGCAGCGCGATGCTCGGCACGGGAGGCGTCGTGTCGACAGGCTGGTCGCCCGTATCAGGTCCGGGTTTCAGCTGCAACAGGGTCTGATTGTAGCCTGAAGCAGCAGCGATGAAGTCGGCCGTGGTGTAGCTGCCGGACAGGATCAGTTCCTTATCGTATCCGGCCACCTCATCCACACCCCAGCGAAGGGCCGTGCGCCCATCTCCGAGATCGGAAACGGCAATTTCGCCAAGTGCGACACTTGCTCTGGCTCCCTCAACCAGACCGCTGAAATTCCAGCCGTTGTAGTTTTTCAGGAGAAGCGAATCGTCGCCCGAGAAGTCGAGAATTTCGTCAGTCTGAATCGCCGTGACAGCGCTACCCGTCCACAGAACCTCATTGATATTGATGACGAATGTGTCCCGCCCGCCGCCTCCGACAAGACGATTGGAGGCGATGCTCTCCGCAATGACGTTGTCGGCCGCATTACCTGTGCCGTTCCGCGCGTCGATGCCGAACAGCCACAGTTCCTCGACGTTTTCCGATAGCCCGTAGTCAATGAAGGCGTTGACAACATCTTGCCCGCCTCCAGTGGCTTCGATGATCTGATCATCCGCACTGAAGATAGCGAAACTGTCCCCAGCCGAGCCGCCATAGGTGATGATGGTTTCGACGCTGCTGAACTCAAGCCGCGGCTGAAACCAGTCTTGGCCGATGCTGACGTTGCCAAAGCCCCATGTTGTGGCCTTCCCGGTCTGGCTGTCCAAGTACAAGCTGTGGCTGACATAAACCGCCGTGCTGAGGCCACGCCCATCGATGACGAGCGTGTCGGTTCCCTCGCCACCTGAGAACGCATGGCGCGCCTCGGCATCGTCGAGATCGGCTTTAAAGGTATCATTGCCATTGCCGCCGCTGAAGCTCATGCCCCTGGGGGTAGTGCCGCGAACATCGAGCGTGTCGTTGCCGTCGGTCGTCGCGAGCTTGAGGCGCTCGAACCCCTCCATGGTGACGGTGCGATCCGATCCGGCAATCTTAACTGGTCCGGCGAGCTGGTCGGCCCAAACAATGGAGAAGCCTTCGCCCGATGTGTTGATCTGCAGGTCGAGTTCATCGAAACCGGCGCCGCCGTCCAGCGTATCATTGCCGATGCTGGACGAGACGAAGTCGTCTCCACCACCGGCGCTGATCCGCTCGTTGCTGCCGAGGTCCTGAAGGTAGTCGACCTCGTTTCCTGAAATCAGCGTGACATTCTCGATGTTACGCAGTCCGAGGGAGAAGGATACCGTTCCAGGATTGCTGCCGTCCAGATAGTGGTCCGAAAGGCTGACGCTGCCGTAGTCGCTGCCGGCGCCAGTCGTACTGACACGCACGCGAAACTGCGAGAAGTCGATGACGGCACGATCTGTACCATCCTCGCCATCAAAGGTGACGTTACCATGAATATAGGTCGCTTGCGCGCTGATCCCAGTGTCGTCGATCTCGAGAATATCGTTGCCGCCACCGGCATAGTAGGTCGATTGAAGCCCCGTGCTGTAAGTGTCCGTCGATGTACGGGCCAAGAGGTTGGCACCGCGAAGGTCGAACCGGTCCACGGCGGCGCCCGTGACAAGCGAGATATCTTCGATATTGCGGATGGTGGTGCTGTTCTGCCCCGTGCCCAGCACGATGTCGGTCGTCTGTGCTTGCCTCAGCGAAAAATCGACAGCGGCATCGGATATTTCCAGAGCGATGGAGTCCCAACCACGACCGCCGTCATAGACATCGGTGCCGCCGGTTTCGGCCAACATGGCGTCGTATGAGCCACCGCCTCCCGAGAAGAAATGCCCGGTCCTGTTTTTCACACTCAAGAAGTCGTCGCGCCCATCACCGCCGAAATAGTTATTGTTGCCTACTGTGCCAGAGAAGAAGTCTCCTGTTGCAGATCCAGTTAACGTCAGGCTTTCGATTCCGCGAAGAGAAATCCGGGTAGACTCGAATCCATCACTGTTCTGATAGAGTTCTTCCCGCAGGGTTCCGTCAGAAGGATCAAAATAAAGGTAGAAATAGGCACGGAACTCCGATCCAGCGAAGCTGGCGGAAAGGGTGTCGGCCCCCTCACCTCCGTCAAAGGTCGACCGGCTGTTCATGGTAACGGTGCCAAGCTCGAACCGATCGTTGCCTTCCTCACCGGAATAGGTGCCCGAAGTCGCGCCGCCGGGACGGATAATGTCGTCGCCGTCCCGCCCGCTGATATTTCCGCCAAGACCGTTGCCGATCAGAACGTTACCCTGGGCGTTGCCGGTCAGTTCGACGAGACCCGCGGTGCTCTTTGCCCAGAGATTCTCGATATTGGCACCCCAGGCATTGTCGATGCTGAGGGCGAAGGGGTCTGCTTGGCTGCCATCATAGATGATGGTGTCCATCCCCGACATCGTTCCGGCATCCTCGACCACACGGTCGCCTAGGCCGTCGAAGATGTAGAGGTCGTTGCCGGCCCCACCGCGGAGATCGTCGGCTCCTGCCGCCCCATCCAGGGTGTCGTCGGCGGCGGTGCCGACGATCAGGTTGTCCAGCGCGTTGCCGGTGCCACGACGAGCGTCGCCGACGAGCTCGAGCTCCTCGATGTCGGCCCGGTCGGACGATCCGGACAGCGAGTAGTCGATCGAGGCCACGACCCGATCGCGGCCGCTGGCCTGGCCATCACCGTTCTCCTTGACCACGTCGGACTGGCTGTCGACGACGTAGACGTCGTCGCCGAGTCCGCCGTACATCACGTCGTAGCCGACGCCGCCGTCCAGGGTATCGTTCCCGGTGCTGCCGACGAACACGTCGTTGTTGTCGCCGCCCGTCAGGCTGTCGTTGCCGTCAAGGCCGACGAAGATGTCGACGCCGGTCCCGCCCGTCATCAGATCGGACAGGCGTGAGCCCTCGATGATCTCGATGTTGGCGAAGGTGTCGCCCTCCGCATCGCCGCCGTGGTTCGCGTCGGCCGCGAGGTCAACGACGACGCCCTCCTGCGAGGTCGCATAGCTGACGATATCGATGCCGGCGCCGCCGTCGAGCGAGTCCGCGCCAGCCCCGCCGGTCAGCACGTCGTCGCCAGTGCCGCCCAGGAGCGTGTCGCCGCCGCCTCGGCCCTCGATGAAGTCACGCTCAGCGCCGCCGTCGATGCTGTCGCCCGCCGCGCCGCCGTAGAGGAGGTCGCCTCCGTCGCCGCCCGACAGGGTGGCAGAGACGTTAAGGTCCTCGGCGAGGACGATGGCATCGTCACCGGCGCCGCCACTCCCGACGATGCCCAAAACGTCGCCGACGCGCTCCGAGTGGCCGAAGCCGACGACGGTGACACCGCCCGGCCCGTTGCCGATCTGGACGGATTCGGAGCCGTCCAGATGGTCGGAGATGTCGCGCTCGCTGGCCCGGCCACCGATGTTGAGGACGAGGGCGCCGTCGATGAGGTCGGCCAGCCCCGGAGGCGGCGGCGGCGCCCCGGCGACATCCACGGTCGGGTTGTCCGAGACCGTGAAGCTGCCGACGACGATGCGTGGGGAGTTGTAGCGCCAGACGTCCCAGCCGGCCACGTTGACGTAGGCGGCAAAGCCGGCCGTGATCTGGCCCGAGGCGTCAAAGATCGCGAACGGGTTCGTCAGCAGGGCGTGCGCCATCTCGTCGAGATAGATCCTGCCGTCATTCGGCGATCCGTTCACGTGGTCGTTGAGGTTGAGAAGGATCTGTCCAGCGATGTTGCCGCCGCCGCCAATCGAGGCGAGGTAGATCGTGGCCTCGATCGCGAGCTCCACGGCCGCGGACAGAGTCAACTCGGGCAGATCGACGCCGTCGACCACCTGGTCGCTGACGTAGAAGCCGTTGAGGATCGCGGCATAGTCCTGGAAGCCGCCCTGCACGAATTGCAGCAGGCCGCGGGTGTCGTACCCGAAGGCCATGTCGATCGCCAGCTCGAGCGCGCCCGAGAACTTCACGTTGATGCCGGGAATGATCGGATAGGCGCCGAGGTTGACGAGCCCGCCGCTCGGATTGCCGTAGGAGTCGAAATCGCCGAAGCCGATGTTCAGCGCCGGCAGGTCGAGGCTGAAGAGGCTCGCGTTGCCGCCGAGGAGCAGCCTGAAGGCCTCCATCGGGTTCTTGAGGATCGGGAAGGCGAAGCTCGATCCCGAGAACATGTCCTGGAGGATCTGCTGGCCGGTCTCGCCGGTCTGCGGGTTCTGCGCGCCGAAGCCGCCGGTGCTGAGACCGGCGAGAAAGCTGGAGAGATCGGCGGCACCGGTGATGGTGGGAATGGCCTTGCTGAGCTCGAAGGCCGCGTCGCGGACGTCCGCCAGGATCTGGAAGGATCCCAGGTCGTAGGCATCCGCCCCGAAGTCCTTGCCCTGGAAGAACTCCGCCCACTGGATGATGTCGTCGACGATCTGGATGAACTGGAGGGCCGGACTGAGATGCTGGTCCGGGTTGGCAAGCTTGACGAAGTCGAGGAGGGTGATCTTGTCGTCCCCGACGTCGTGACCTCCTTCCGTCTTGCCCGCCTTGTCGAGCAGGTTCTGCCAGTCCGGGACGACCTTCAGAAAGGTGAGGTCCGTCTTGAAGACCGCCAGCGCCTGGTGAATCGGCTGCAGCACAAGGTCGAGCTGGTCGAGGATCGGGCGGATGAAATCCTCGACAAAGGTGCCGAAGTCGTACTGGACGTTGTTAAAGGCGACCGTCGGCACACTGCCAAAGTTAGAATTGGTGTCGGTCGGGTTGACGAGGTTGGCGCTGAACGCCCAGGCGACGGCGAGGTCCGTGCTCATCTTCGGTAGTGAGGCGGCGCCCATGTCCGACGAGAGGTGAAGGTCAAGGTTGGCGTTGCCGGAGACCCTGGCGTCGAGCACGTCGTTGCCGAGCTCGGACAGGCGCAGCTTTCCGTCGCCGTCCTTGATGTCGACCGCGAAGCTGCCACTCAGCGAGGATCCCTGGTCGACGGCGTCGAAGTTCAGGAAGCCCAGGGTTGCGTTCGCCGCCAGCCCCGGCGTGGCGACGGAAAGGCCGAGCGCGAGCTCGGGGCTGCCGCCGTTTGTCTGCAGGAAGAAGCTGTCGGGCGTCGTCCCGTCCACTCCGACAGTGAAGTCGAAGCTGTAGGAGACCTCCGCCTGCGCCACGCCAGTCGTCTGGGCGTTCAGGCCGAGGCCGGCAAGGCCGAAGTCGGTGGCCAGGGATTGGGTGTAACTGATGATCTTGTCCGTCGTGAAGGCGAGGGTCACCTGCCCTCCGTTGATGACCGTGTCGACCGCGGCGTCGACGAAGCCGGCCTTGGCCATGGCCTCGTTGATCTTCGCCTCGACGGCTTCCTCCACGTAGGTCTGGGCGTTGGCCAGCTCATGGATCGCGCCGGTGATCGAGTCCTTCAGGGCCGTGATAGTGTGGAGCGCCTGCTCACCTTGGTCGAAAGCTGCCTTCAGCCTGTCGCCGACGATCGGAATATCCTCGGCGTAAACCTTGAGGGCCAAGGCGCTCTCGATCTTCGCCAGCACCTGGTCGATGCCCGTCTCGAGCGCCTGGAGGTCTCCAGCCGTTAACATGCCCGTCATATCATGCCCCCCGGCGGCTCCGCTGCGCGGGCCGCTTCAACTCCGTCGTTCTTGTTCGGCGCACCGTGCTCGATCTGAGGGTCCGCCTGATCTTATCCAGCTGGGTTGCCCTCTTGAGGCTCAGCACCCGTAACTCGGCGATGGCTTGCTCGGCTTGGGCAGCCGTTGCGGCATGCCGGCGTTCGCAGCGAGCTCCTGAAATGCCGCTCCTGCGCCGATCCGTCCTCGGCAAGCCGCCACCCGGCCCAAATCGCCATAATCACCATTGGCTTTTAATTAGCTCAGTGAGCTATAAATCCCGCGCGCTCTTGGCGTCAAGTCGCTAGCCTCGTAGGGTGCGGGCCCGTTCCGCCGCTTGGGTTTCACGATGGGATCACGGTTCTGGCCACCACAGGCCCCTGTCTATGCGTTGTTCGCTCTGGCCCTCATGATCCTGGCCGCCGCAGCGCTTTCAGGATCGGCTCCGACGCGGTCTTCAGTGCAGCCATTTCAGCCGGAGAGCCTGTTCATCGGCTCCATCGCCGATCATTTTGTCGACCCGACAGGACAGTTGACGATCGATATGGTCGCGGCAAAGCCCACCCTCTTCATGCCGACGAACGGACGGGCGGCCAACCACGGGGTGAGTCCCTCAACCGGTGCGGCGCTCTGGCTCCGGCTGAAGTTGCCGGATCTTGATCCTGCCCTTGATTGGGTTCTATCGCTTCATGAATCCCGCGTTTCGCGGTCAGATCTCTTCCTGGCGACGGAGGCAGGGTGGCGTTCATTCGAGTGGGATCCGAAGGCCGATTATGCGGCGGGCCGCCCGCTCCTGCGCTATCCGGCCTTTCACCTGAAGGCTGCGGAGATCGCTGGACAGGTGGTTTACATTCGCATCGAGACAACATCTTCGATGCGGGCCTTGCTCTGGCTGGAGTCGGACCGGGCTTACACCGCAACTTATGGGCAACAAGCCCTCGCCTTTGGCGGCCTTATTGGCGCACAGTTTGCTCTGTTCGCCTATCTGCTCGCCATCAGCTGGGCTCTGAAGGATGGCGCGCTCCTGCGCTTGAGCGCGCTTGTTCTCGCGTTCGTGGCGTATGTTGCGGCTGATCGGGCGATTCTCGAGACCATTCTGTTCCCGGGTGCTCTCGATCTTTCGCGTATGGTCTCGTTGTCGAGTTCGCTGCTCATCTTTGCCGCCTGGCTCTCGTTTGAAGCATGCTACCTGAAGGTCCAGATCCATTTACCGGTCTTGTACAGGGCCAATCAGACAGCCATTGTGCTCATCCTCGCTTGCGCCGTCCAAGTCGTTCTGGAGTTCATGACGAACACACGCCTGATCCGGCTCTATTCGTCCTATGTTGGGCTCGCCGCCTTGGCGACGGGCGTGGGCGTCGCGCTGGCGATGATGCGTTACGAATGGCGGCGTGCCACCGCGTTCCTTCTGTGCTGGCTCCCGGCGATTGCCGGCGGCGCAGCGCGGCTTTCTCTTGACGCTGCAGGTGGCATCAGTCCTCACCCGGTCGCGGTGAACGCTGTCTATTGGGGGGCGGGCCTGTCGCTTTTGATCTTCGGCATCGCGACCTCTCTCGACATTCAGGCACGCGAGCGCAGGCTCCTCCGTGCAACGCAGTCCAGCGAAGCCCGCTTCCGCAGTTTCGCTGATAGCGCCTCCGACAGCTTTTGGGAGACGGACGCGGTCGGGCGCTTGGTCTATCTGACCGGGCGTCTCGACGATGATAAAGTCGGACTTACCACCGGTTCGGACTTTATCGAGAGCCTGCGTCGAGTGGCGCGGGATTCCGATCAACAAGGCCTCGTCCTTCTGGAAAGAGCCTTTGTCGAACACCATGCATTCCGCTCCGTTCTGCTGGCGCTGCGGGGGCCATCCGGGGGCAACCGGGATCTTGCCTTTGGCGGAGCGCCCTGCTTTGAGGCAGACGGCCGCTACTGCGGGCATCGCGGCGTCTTCAGCGACGTGACTCGGGAGAGGCTCCTGAGTGAACGTCAAGTGCAACAACAGAAGATGGCTGCTCTTGGACAGCTTGCCGGTGGAGTCGCCCATGAGATCAACAACCTGCTCCACCCGATCATTAACTTGAGCCGCCGGGTCCGTGGCGGTTTCGATGCCGGCGATGAGCGCTGCTATCAGATGGGAATTGTCGAGGATGCGGGCCTGCGCGCGCAGGAAATCGTTGCCAGCATCTTGGCAACCGCGCGGCCTGCGCTGCAGAGGAGTCCGATTATCCCCGCCGGTGAGGCCCTCATGAAAGCGGTCGACGCAGTGCGGCCGGTTATTCCAGCAGCGGTCGAGCTCGACCTGAGAATCGATCCAATCAACGGCCTTCCTGTTCCGGCCGGAGAGGTGCTCCAGGTTATTAGCAATCTGGTCAGCAATGCCGTTCATGCCGTCCATGGCGCTGGTCGCATCGAGATCTCGCTGGCAACCGAAGAAGACGGAGGAGCCGTGCTATGCATTGCCGATAATGGCGAGGGTATGGACGCCGACACCCGCCGACAGGCAATGGAACCGTTCTTTACCACGAAGGGGTCGAGTGGCGGCACCGGCCTCGGCTTGCCGCTGGTTTACGGGATCGTCACAGGATGGGGGGCATCTATCGATATCCTATCAGAGCCGGGACAGGGCACGAGGATAGTCATCACGCTCCCCGGCAAATTGAGGACCCAAGAGAGGGAATGAACCACAATGCAGAACTTGCACCGGGTTTTGGTGATCGATGACGTCCTGGGGGTGCGCGAGTCGATTCGTATCGCACTGACTGCTGCGGGCTATGCGACCACTGTGGCCGAGAACGGTCAACAGGCCCTGGACATCCTGTCCTCCGGCTCTTTCGATGTAGTCGTGACCGATCTCTGGATGCCGGGGATTGATGGAATTTCGCTCATCAAGCGGCTCAGAAGCGAACAGCCGACCCTGCGGGTATTCGCTATGACTGGTGGCGGGCCGCGCATGACGATCGAGACGGCGACCTCGCTGGCCGAGATCTGGGGTGCAGAAAAGGTTCTTATGAAACCGTTCGATGAGGCGCTTCTGATTGCCGCCATAGACCGAAGCGGACCTTAAGAAGTTTCCTCGCCGTCGTCGGCCTGATCGGATTGAACGCGGCGCAGGATATGCTCAAGGGCACTGGCGAGGGCGAGCCGTTGCTCGCCATTAAGCTCCTCGATTATCTTGGAGATCAGGTTGAACGGATCCTCAGCGAGAAGGGCGCGCCCGGCTTCGGTCAGCTCAACGCGTCTGGACCGGCCCCGCACTCGCCCTTCGACATTCGCTACATAGCCCTTGGCCATGAGGGTGCGAACGGTTCGTGTCACCGGGCCAACGGCAAGGCCTTGGAAACGTGCGAGCGCGCTCGCCGTTCGGTGGGCCGGCTCGGCCCAAGCGAAGTAGCGAAGGGCCGCCCATTGCGCCGGGAACAGATCAGCCGCGTATCCCAGGGAGTGCAGGGCCCGGGAGGTCTGATCGAGAAGGCGCGCAAGGGCTGGCGCTGGAATCAAGCGTCTTGCTGACACGATCAACTCTGAGTTCAAGGAGGCGCATTGCTACTCTGCCTAGGCAGCGAAAGCAACAGTATCACGACACGCTCTTGTCAATTCCTCATGATGCTTGGGGCCGATCCGCTCGGCCCCCGTTTCCACAACATTACTTTGAGGGACGGCCACCCTGCTACGCTACTTCGCTAGCGTCAGGCCCATTCACCGCCCCTGCAGCGCGGGTATGCCTGTCATATGAAACCATGTGAAGCCTTTCATGCGCAGTGACGGCCTGCCTGCGTTCAGGTTCACATGTGCGGAGATCCGGACCTATGGCCCCAGCGTCTCTATCATGAGGGAAGTGAAGCTGAAGCTATAGCAGATTGAGTTGCCAGGAGACGCCGTATCGATCGTTGACCCATACGAATTGCCGACTGAATCCATAGTCTCCCATTGGCATGACGACTGTTCCCCCTCGGCCAACCCCGAGGAGAGGTGAGAGATCTGATCCTCCGTGGCGCATTCGACGAAAAGGGAAAAAGCGGGCGTGAAGCTAAAATCGTGCTTCATAACGCTGTCGGTGCATAAAACGGTTTTGGCCCGCGATTGGCAACCATTCGCACCGCTGAAGGAAACCGCGCGACCATAGCGGGACGTGGTCACAAGCGTTCAGTCTGCCGAACAGAGTCGGTCAGGGTCAAGGAATCGGATTATGGGGCCCTTGCGAAATCACCATGAAGATGGCGGAGAGCACGGCGGCCAACATCAACCCGCCCAGCACCAGCGTGCCCGTGGGGATGTGCCGGCTCTTCCAGGATAAGCGCCCGGCTTCCTTGTGCTCTGCCCGGCGTGGGTCTGGCTTTCTCTCGGCCATGGTTGCCTCCATCCTGCCGGATAGGTCCCACTTTGCAATCACAACTGCCAGCACTAGGCTTTGTTGCGACAGGAGCGGCTTGGACACAGGAACCCTATCCATTGATCAAAGGCGGAGTTGAGCTGAGCTACCGATGTCCTGCCTGTGGTTCGACCCGGGCCGTCGTGGCCCGGAAGCCTCAGGACGGCTCGATCGTCCGTTGCGTTGACTGCAATCAGGCGCTTGGCTGCCTCAGTGACATCCGGCGGGAGCTTGCGGCCAAGGCCCGAGAAGACGCCGGCGCTCTCGCCAAGCGGATCTACCGGCAAGGCAGAGGCGACAAGCACTCCTGATCCGCCGACTTGGCGTTCCCGGACAGGAAACAAGAGAGCGAGCGCTGTTTGATCCCTGCGCTGGACAGGGGCAGGCGCTGGGGCCGAGGTGGGTTGAGCGAGCGATCCAAGCCCCGGCGCGTTATTTGTCACCGCTGGAAAGCTGACACTCGCCCTTCATGTGGCGCGCGATGGCTGTCATTGCGTCATGGAGAGACGGGAAGTTGGCCGTCCCTAGTCCGGACAGCCCGGAACTGCCGTTTGCATCGATGACGAACAGCGATGGAGAGACCTCGGTAATTATCCCGAGAGGCCGCCCAAGTCGATCGCTCAACATCCAGGTCGCTGCTGGTTTGAGCTCGGCCAGTGTCACCACCACATCCATGGTAACTTCTCCGCTCGATGCAGAACAATGACATTTGTCTTGCGTCGAGAAGCAGGCTGTCAAGCAATGTCCCGACGGGGGTCATGGGATCCCCTCCGTGAAGGCAAGCCACCTCGTGCTGGATAAGCTTCGAGGGACCATGACAGGGGCTGGAGCAGTCGAGATGATGAAGCGGCAGACGCTCGCAGGCCAAGACATCTATGTGCCGGTGCAGCGGCGGCAAACGCTTGATCCCAGGAAAGTTGAAGCCGTTGCAGAGAGCATCATGGAGAAGGGACAGGACGTCCCCCATTCTTGTGCGGCCTGATGGCAAGCGCTTTGTTCTGGTCGAGGGCCTGCATCGACTGGAGGCCCGCAAGGCACTCGGTGAGACAACCATCCCTGCCTACTTGGTTCAGGCGCGGAAGCATTGATCGGCGCTCCGTGCGGCACCGGAGCAGGGTCTTGGATGGAACTGGACAGGGTCTAGGGCAGATCGCGCTCAAACCGGGGCCGCGGGCCTTTGCGAGGGGCTCGGAGCTTCGGCCCTGAAGAGCTTGAGGGGCGACAGGAGCGGAGGGGTCGTTCACAGGGGGATGGGCTGCATCCACACTCGATCTTGCCCTTGCGCCTATCATCCCCTGAAGCACAGCCTTGTAAGGGGCATCATGCCACCCTATCGTTCCGGCATCGAGATTGGCCGACGACTGAGCTGCTGCGCTTGACCGTGCACCTGCACGGACGACCTCACCAAGCATCGATGCTCATCAAGCCGAGGCGCTGATGCATCTCGGCCCAACCTGATCATGAACAGGGAAGGAACCCACCATGGCAACCGGCACAGTGAAGTGGTACAATGAAACAAAGGGCTATGGCTTCATCCAGCCTGACACCGGCGGCAAGGACGTCTTCGTCCATGCCTCGGCCCTCGAGCGCGCCGGCCTGCGTGGTCTGGCTGACGGGCAAAAGGTCTCCTATGACGTCGAATCTGACCGCCGCACCGGCAAGGAGTCAGCCTCAAACCTGAAGACGGCCTGATCAAGCCCTCTGGTCACATATTTTGGGACAGAGGCCGCCTCAGCTGAGGCGGCCTCTGCGCTTTGCACCTGCCGGATCCTGGCGCGTTGAGCCACAGAAAGGAATACGAACAGTGGCTCACAAGAAGTCAAAGTCCGTTGAGAGCGCCTATGCCCTCTTCGACATCCTCTACGAGGATGGCTCCCGCAGCTCGAACCGGCGTGTCCCACGCTCTCTTCTGGGCGGGCTCGACGGCGATGAACCGGCCAGGAGAGCCATCGAGGAGCAGGACAATGCCATCGCCGGGAAACTCGGTCGTCCCCGCATTCCGATCAAGAAAATCACGCGCTCACCATTCTAACGTAAAGCGGCCTGCCGCACGGCAATTCCTGCCCGTGATCAAAGTTCTTTCTGATGAGATTGGCTGATTTCGGACTTCCATCGGAAAGTCTCCTGGCGGCATGTGGAAGCAAATCGTTCTGGGGCACCCTATTCATTCACCGTTGCGAAGCGACTCTCTTGTAAAACTCAGATTGTGCCTTATATTCCTACTATTGACATTTGGCCGGACAATCGGGCCGTTTCGCTGGTGGCTTTGCCAGACGCATGTTCAGACGCTCTCTCCAAAACATCGACGAACCGGGTTGAGGTCGCGCTTGCGCGCCTCTGCCCACGTGCATCCACAGCAACCGCGAAAGGTTACCCCCACGATCATGGGCATTGAAAGTTCTACAACGACATGAAGGGCTTCGGCTTCATCCAGCCGAACGATGGCAGCAAGGACGTGTTCGTCCACGCTACCGCCCTCAAGCGCGCCGGCGTCAGCGGTCTGGTCAAAGGCCAGAAGGTTTCCTTCGACACGGCCGAGGATCGCCGCAGCGGCAAAGTCGCCGTCAACAACATCCAACGAGCCGCCAGCGGCCTCCTATCCTCCTGTTCAAGGCGAGCCGCGATTGCACCCGCCACTGGCATGGTGCGGTTTCATGGGAAATTCATGTTTTGGACGTTCCACTAAAGAGCCGCGAACAAAAGGAGCCGCGAAGTGCCCTCCTCCCACAACGATGGGCCGAATGGAAGCGGTCACGGTGGTGGAACGATGAGCCGGGTCGTTCAGGATCGCATCGGCGAGCCGCTGCGGGTCATGCACGACGACGTCACAGAGGAGCCGGTCTCAGATCACCTCGACCTGCTGAAGCAACTGGATAAGTCGCGGTCGGACGAGAGCGCATGATCGGACCTCCTGACGCGAAGGCAGACATCCTCGGTGCTATTCCGCACCTACGCGCCTTTGCGATCTCTCTGACCAGCGATGTGGATCGGGCCGATGATCTGGTCCAGGAGGCTCTCGTGCGGGGGTTAAGCCATCTCGACTCATTCACCTCTGGCACGAACATGCAGGCATGGCTGTTCACGATCCTGCGCAACCAGTTTCATACGGTGTACCGCAAGCGGCGGCGCGAAGTCGAAGATCCGGACGGTGCTCTGGCGAGTGGGCTCTCGATTCCTCCAGAGCAACATGGCCATCTCGATTTGCAGGATCTGCAAACCGCCCTGATGCAATTGCCGTTTGAGCAGCGCGAAGCCCTTCTGCTCGTTGGGGCCCAAGGCTTTAGCTATGAGGACGCGGCGCGCATCTGTGGCGCGCGGATCGGGACGATCAAGAGCCGGGTCAACCGCGCTCGCATGGCTCTGGCGGACCGGCTGGGAGTGGAGGACACGGGCGATCTTGGCTCTGACTGGACGACCAAGTCGGCCATCAGGAGATAGATCAGTGCCGTCCACACCAGCCATCGGCCTCTGGCGGGCGAATGTCGGTCAGCAGGGCATCGACCGCAATCCCGGCCTGCAGGCCGCTTTGATGACCTCGTAGCCGGCTTCTGCTAATCCCGTCACAGTGCATTGTGGATTTCAGGATCTCCAAGCCATGCCCGAGCTTCCTCTAGTCTCCGGAAGGCGTGCTCTATCTCGATGAAAGGCTTGGGCCTTTCCTCTGGAGCCAGATCCGTCAGCAGCTCGGCTGTCCAAATGGTGTTGTGAGGGTCGCCATTGCTAATCAAGCTGGCGACAATCACCCCATCGAGCAGGACGTCATAGCTATCAGGTGCAAGGCGAGAAAGCTTGTAGGCCATCCTAGCCCTCCCCTTTGCCTTTACGGCGCACGCCTGGCCGCCCGTGGTTTAAGAACTCCACGCCGGCAGCCTCTCGAGCAGATGGCACGGCCCTAACAGTGTCCAGCCCGCTTATGAGGGTTTCTGCCTTCCGCGCCACCATTGCTCGAATGGTGTTGGCGCTCACAGCTGACAACCTCGCCAGCGTGATTTGCTCCATGTCCACGAGCCCCCTCGCCGCTCGCGCAGCCACCCGCAGCGGCGGACTAGAGTACCGTGCAACGACCGCCCAGTGGCATGCCGAGCGATCAGCCCGGCGCCCGAAGCCGACGAAGCTTGCCCTCAACGCGACCTTGCGCACTTATGTCGAGGAGAGATTGGCTGGCGCCGTCGTCGCTCCAAGCGGAGTTTCCATTCCCGGTCCTACTGTCGCCTGGAAGGCCCGCCGGCATGGCCAGCGGCAAGATCGGCGGTGGGCCAGAGCCTGGAGCCCGGAGCAGATTGCCCAACGCCTGCCGGTTGACTTCCCGGACGACAAGACCATGCGCATCAGTCACGAAGCGATCTATCAGGCCCTCTTCGTCCAAGGCAAAGGAGCGCTGCGCCGTGAACTCACGGCCTGCTTGCGAACAGGGCGGGTGCTGCGGGTACCGCGGGCGCGGGTCCGCAGGCGCGGCAAGAGTTTTGTCGCGCCTGAGATCATGATCAGCCAGCGTCCTGCCGAAGCGGCCGATCGGGCGGTGCCAGGGCATTGGGAAGGAGACCTTATCTTGGGCCTTGGCAGCTCGGCGATCGGCACTCTGGTCGAGCGCACCACCCGCTTTACGATGCTGCTTCATCTTCCCCGTTTGGCAGGCCACGGTGATTGGCCGCGCATCAAGAACGGGCCTGCGCTGGCTGGCCATGGGGCCGAGGCTGTGCGCGACGCAATCACGCGCACCATCGTCACCTTACCCGAAGAGCTGCGCCGATCGCTCACCTGGGATCAGGGCGCCGAGATGGCCCAGCATGCCCGTCTCAAGATTGATGCGGGCGTCCAGGTCTACGTCTGCGATCCGCAAAGCACATGGCAGCGTGGTACCAACGAGAACACGAACGGGCTGCTGCGTCAGTACTTCCCGAAAGGCACTGATCTGAGCGCGCACAGCGCCGCGGAGATTGCTGCCGTGGCGGCCGCCCTCAACGCAAGGCCGAGAAAGACGCTGGGCTGGAAAACCCCTGCAGAGGCGCTTGACGAGTGGCTGCGGCAGGTCAACAGAATCCCTGTTGCGACGACCGTTTGAATCCGTCCAAGCAGCGCGATCGCAGTATCGACTTTCTGTTCGCGAGCGGTCGCAAGAGCAGCAATGGTATTGTCGAGCAATTTCAATAAAGGACTTGATCAAGAGCTGCGATTAGACAACGCCCATGATCCGGTCGCCATCGTAGGAGGTGATCGCCCCGCCTTCGGCCCGCACGATCCGCGCGGCGCAGTAGAGATAGGTCTTATAGATCTCCGCCGAGAGCGTCCAGGTGTCGTCGTGCACGAAGCTCGTCGAGCCGGACAAGTCGGCATTGAGGATGGTCGCCCGCTCGAACTCAATGGCGTCGTTTCCGAGCCGGATGGCTTTCGGTGAGATCGTTTGTGCGCGCGACGGCGATCGCGAAGTCGCAGCTATCTACCTGGGCCTCGAGGTCCTGTAGGTGTCGTGCGTCGCGCGGAACACGCCGTCGGTCCAGAGGGCCGGCAGGATGGCGTCGTGTGCGAAAGCCTCCTGGATCTCGCGGGCGATCGGCATCGCCTCGGCCGACGAGATGATGAAGACGCAGATCCGCTCGCGGTGGGCGCCGACCAGCGCGTTCCGCGGCATGAGCCGGCGGGCCAGCTCCTGGGCGATGGTCCGGTACATGTCGGGGTGGCGCGAGGCCAGGTTGGCGAAGTCGTGTTCCGCCGTCGCAGTCATTGCATCCAGCGGGAGCTTGGAGCGACAGGGGAAATCCATCTGGTCAACAAGCTGTTCGGTCTTGCCCCTGCCAAGGCCCGTCGGTTGGGTTCATTATGCTCCGCCCCAGTTACTGCGACAGCGCCTGTGTGAGATGGTCCGCGATCAGGCGCACACGCCGCGAGCGTCGGATATCCGGATGCATCACTAAAAACACCGGGCGCACCGGTGGACGGGTTTCCGCCTCCAGTGGCCTCAGGCTCTCGTGTGGGGAGGCCAAAAATTCCGGGAGAAGGGCAATTCCCAGCCCGCCCAGAGCTGCTTGCAGCATGGTGGCCATGTCATTGGATTTTATGCTGAAGCGCCGCCCACCCACATACTCGTCAAGCCACAGTTTCTGCGGCAGGTCCGGCATGCTGTCGTCGAAGCCGATGTAGACCTGCTCCGCCCTCGGCCGTTCGACCTCCGCAGCAAGGCCGTAGAGGCCGTAAGAGATCTCGCCAAGCGAGCGCACCACGAGGCTCGCTTCGCTCGGACGACCGAGGCGGATCGCTATATCGGCCTCGCCGCGAACCAGATCCGCTTCCCGTCGCTCACCGACCAGTTCGAGCCCGATGCCCGGATGAGCAGCTGAAAACAGACATAAACCCGGCAGGATCAGATGACTGAGAAGCAGCGGCGGTGCCGAGATTCGGACCGTTCCGGAGAGCATGTCCACGCCGGTTGCGGCGCGGCGCAAAGCGAGCACCTCCTGCTCGACCGCCTCCGCACGGCTGAGGAGGTCTCCTCCCTCGGTCGTCAGCGTCCACCCCCGCGCCAGCCGATCGAAGAGCCGGACTTCGAGCTCGGATTCCAATTGGCTGACCCGGCGCGCCACGGTCGAATGCTCCACGCCGAGCGCGCGGGAGGCGCCTGACAGGCTGCCGCTGCGCGCAAGGGCAAGAAAATAGCGAATGTCATCCCAAAGCATCATGGGACTCCCGTCTGATCATCCACGCACACACGCTGCCGATAAATTCCAACTTCCGATCATTCATACGCACGGTAGGCTGCCATCGCCATAAGGGAGTGACCATGAAGTCGATCGGATTGTTCAAATCTTTGCCCATCAAAGACCCGAACTCGCTCATTGATCGCGATCTTCCCGAGCCGACGCCTGGAGATGCTGACCTCCTGGTCCGTGTCGCGGCGATCGCGGTCAATCCGGCCGACTGTCGCGTACGGCGCCACAAGGCGGACGACGGGCAGTTTGCCGTGCTGGGCTGGGATGTCGCGGGCGAGGTCATCAAGGTGGGGCGCACGGCCTCTGGCTTCTCGGCCGGCGACGCCGTTTATTATGCGGGAGATCTGACGCGTCCCGGCGGCAACAGTGAATTCCAGGCCGTCCACGCCGCCATCGTAGGACATCGGCCGAAATCGATCACGCCAGCCGAAGCGGCGGCGTTACCCTTGACGGCGCTAACCGCCTGGGAAGCCCTCTTCGAGCGGTTGGGACTGTCACTGACCGGGCTGGCCGGAGACCGAACGCTGCTGATCGTCGGCGCCGCCGGCGGGGTTGGTTCGATGGCCATCCAGCTCGCCCGCCTCGTCCCCGGACTCACCGTCGTGGCGACGGCCTCGCGGCCGCAGTCGCGCGCCTGGTGCGAACGGCTGGGAGCCCATGCGGTCATCGACCATTTTGGCGACATGGCGGCCCAATTGACCGCACTTGGGCGTCCGGCGCCGGAGCTGATTCTCCTCCTCAACGACCCGGATCGCCATTATCCGGTGCTCGCTGAGGTTCTGGCCCCCCAAGGTCGGATCTGCTCGGTCGTACCGTTCGACCATCCGCCCGACATCAACCTGATCATGCGCAAGAGCGCGGGTTTCATGTGGGAGTTCATGTTTACGAGACCGATGTTCGCGACCGCCGACAGGGCGCGGCAGGGCGCAATCCTGAATGCGATCGCAGCAATGATCGATGACGGCCGCCTCGTCTCGACCGCAACGGAGACGCTTGGTCTGATCAACGCCGCAAATCTGCGCGTGGCCCATGCCCGGCTCGAAAGTGGCCGCACCCTTGGCAAGCTGGTGCTGTCCGGCTTCTGACCCATCACCTCAACCTTAAGAGAACATGCCGATGAGCACGCAGACGATCATTCAGACTTTCCTGCAGCATATCTTTTCCGGAGCGACGGATCAGGCGCTCGCTCTGGTCGATCCAGAAGCGCGTTTTATTTCGACTCGCCCTGTTCCCAATCCGAACAACCCGCTGCACGGCACATTTGTCGGGATTGAGGGCGCCCGGCGGTTCTTCAGCGGCTTTGGTGAGCTGCTTGAACCGGGTGAGTTCAACATCGAGGCTTCTTTCGCCGAGGGTGAGCACGCCGCAATGTACGGCACACTCCGTCACAGGAGCCGCACGACCGGAAAGCCCTTCCCCAGCGATTGGGCACTGATCTGCCGTGTGAAGGATGGCCGTATCGTTCTTTACCACTTCTACGAGGACACCGAAGCCTTGAGAGACGCTCTCTCGTAATGGTGCGCGCCAGCCCACTCAGTGGTGCATGCGGCAGGTAGAGGGAGATATTGGCGGCCCGTTCTGACCTGCTGCGGAGGTGACCGGGGACGCTGCGTCTGCCCTATCAAATCCGGAACTGACCTACAGATGGCTGGAAAACCAGAAGCCTGACTCGCTGAGGATCGTGGCGGGGCACGGCGGCAAGATCATCGGATCGGCGGGATGACACCGATATCCTGGGCGCCGTTCTCACGCGGCCGCACTCGGGATGGGCGTGCATGACGACTACCCTGCAAAGGGATTGGAACGACTTTGTTGCGAGAACTGGTTGATGCCGCCGACGATTGGCTGGGGCTCAGGCGGATGGAGTTGACGGTCTACACCGACAAGGGCCGAGCCATTCGCCTGTATCAAAGGTTCGGCTTCGAGACCGAAGGAACTCCTATTGGCTCGAATGGCTCCAGCGGAAAAACCCATCACCCCAAGCAGGACGAGCGTCGAAGGCGCGTCCTCCCTGCCCTGCTCCTCTTGCCGGCTTCGGTAAACGGCATCGACGAGGTTTGTCCAGATCACATTCTTGCCTGTCATCGCCGCACTCCAGCGACGTCAAAGAAATGGGCTGCCGTTGCCAGCAGCCCTAGTTCGGGAGGAGCGACGCCGCCTGTTGCACAAGGGGAGCGGGTCGCGAAAGCTCCTTACCGTTAGGCGCTCTCGTTTGAAATCCCCTGTCGCCTATGTAATCGATTACGACATTATATTTTCCAAGCGGACCTATTCTATGACCGGGGAGACACAGGCCGAATGTGCTCTGTTTCGCCTTCACGGTGGCTGTTGCCTGCGCAATCTCTTTGCTCTTGCCGCTAAGCGGGACGACGTCAAAAAAACCTAGGACGGCAAAGCTGGCTGTCTGGTAGAGTGCGGTGGTGGGGGTCTTCTGTACCTGATGAGAGGTGCGGGATGACCAGAATCTCAGGGCGCCAGCCGCCCGACCGCGAGCGGGTGCTGCGTCCCGCCTGTCGGCTGTGCCCGGCCTGCGGATTGCCGATGCGGATCCGCTACCAGAACCACCGCACCCTTGTGACGCTGACGGGCTCGGTGCGCTTGCGGCTCAAGATCCGCTGGTGCGAGACCATCGGCTGCGCCCGCTTCCACAAGCCGTACCGGCCCGAGGCCGAGGGCGCCCTGGCCTTGCCCCAGCACGAGTTCGGACTGGACGTCATCGCCCTTGTCGGGGCCTTGCGCCACCGCGAGCATCGCAGCGTGCCCGAGATCCATGCGGTGCTCATCGCGCGGGGTGTCGCGATTGCTGAGCGCAGCGTTACCAACCTTCTCGACCGCTATGATGAGCTGCTCGCCACCCGGCTGATGGAGCGCCGGCCGCTGCGGAAGCTGCTGGCCCAGCAAGGGCGGGTTATTCTGGCGTTGGATGGCGTGCAGCCGGATGTCGGCCATGAGGTGCTGTGGGTCATCCGCGACTGCCTGTCCGGCATCATCGTGCTCGCCCGCAGCCTGCTCTCCGGCCGGGCGAAGGATCTTGCGGTTCTGCTGCGCGAGGCGGTGGATGCGGTGGACGTGCCGGTCGTGGGTGTGATCAGCGACGGTCAAACCGCCATTCGCCAGGCGGTCGCCCAGGTGCTGCCAGGCGTGCCGCATCAGCTGTGCCAGTTCCATTTCCTGCGCGAGGCTGCTCATCCGATCTTCGAGGCCGACCGGCATGCCAAGAAGGAACTCAAGAAGCAGGTGCGCGGCATCCGCCGGATCGAACGCACCGTGGAGGAGCGGGATGATCCGAAAGCGGCGATCATGCAGGGATATTGTGCGGCGGTGCGCAGCGCGATCACCGATGACGGTCGGGCACCGCTCGCGGCCGCGGGCCTCAAACTGAAGCAACGGCTGGAGAAGGTCGCCGGCAGTCTGGACCGGGTGCAGCAAAAGGGGGCTTCGCGCCGGCGCTCACGCGACTGCACCAGATGATTGACCGAGCGTTGGAGCGTACGGCCGCCTTATGGCCGGACGTGGAGTATGCCTACCGGTTCGTGCACGCCGTGGCGCATTGGCTCGGCAACCCGCACGAGGAAAGCGCCACCATGATACGGCGGCGGGTAAACGGGGTGCTGGGCGCAATGTGGCGGCATCGGGCCAGGGCCGGGACGCTGGCCGAGGCCTTCGATCATTTCCTGAAGGTCACGCGCAGCTATCGCCCTGGGCTGTTCCACACCTATGCGGTACCGGACCTACCGCGCACCAACAACGATCTCGAACAGCTGTTCGGCTCCCAGCGCTATCACGAGCGGCGCGCGACCGGCCGCAAGACCGCCGCGCCCAGTGCGGTTCTGCGCGGCTCGGTCCGGCTGCTCGCCGCCACCGCGACCCGCGTGCAGGCTCCCACGGCGCGAGATCTGGGCGCCGCGAACCGAGAGCACTGGAGGAGCCTGCGCCAGCGTCTCGAGCGAGGTCGCCGCGCGCGAACTCTACGCACCCGCTTTCGCCATGATCCTGCCGCCTACCTGGCCGCTCTCGAACAGCAGGCCTGCCAGTTAACTTTGCCGTCCTAGAAAAAAAGGCAATCACATGATCTCGCGGCATTGCTTTCTGTCACGGGCCGAGGGAGTTTGCTCCATCCGGCTCTGTCACGAACGGGTCGCTTCTTCGCGCGCTGCAATCGCTTCAAAAGGACAGATTGACTGTCTGTGATCCGGAGGAAGAATAAATGATCTCTATCGATGGATGAAAAGAGAAGATCTAACCCTTGAACGCAGACTCATGGTCACGCTAGAAGCTCTCGGAGAGATGGGGCGTTCTGTTCGTTCATCTGGAGTCGGTGTGCAGCGTTGATCGCGGCGCTCCTCTTGAGACTGGACGTCGTTCTTGCCGCTCGGAATTGATCATGACGGATCTCCGAAGCGATGACGCTGCCTGGCATCTAAGCAGGTCATCAACAGCCTTCACGAAGGATCACGCCATGAGGAAAGTTGTTGCGGCCAAGTTGCACGGCATCCATGTGACCGAGGCCAACTTGAACTATCATGGCTCGATCACCCTGGATCCGGATCACTGTGAAGAGGCCGGGATCTTGCCACTCGAGTTCGTGGAGATCTGGAACAAGAACTCCGGCGCCCGGATCTCGACTTATGTGATTCTGGGCGCGCGCGGATCCCGGTGTTGCATCTTGAACGGGGCTGCGGCGCGAACCTGCCAACCTGGGGATCAAGTCATCATCTGCAACTCGATCTACATTCCGGAGGGGCAAATCACCGAGATAGCTCCGAGGATCCTGACCTTCGACCAGGCGAATAACGTCGTTGAACGTCTCAGTTATCACGTCGGGGTCGATGCAACGGGACGCTATCAGTTTTCGATTCTCAATGAGGCAGGCGACAGGCAGCCGATCCCCCTTCTCACGGGCGTCGGGTGAGCTTGCACACGTTGTTGATGAGCGGATGACCGATGACTGAAGGAGTAGCGCGGCTCGTGCGCCCCAAGCCTCACATCGTCTTCGACCACGTGACCTTCGCGCACGGGGAGAAAGTTGTTTTCGACGGCTTCTCCCTCTCGCTGCAGGAGCGGCGCGTTGGCCTCATCGGAGCCAATGGCTCGGGCAAGAGCTCGTTGCTTCGACTGGCCCACGGCTTGGCTCTGCCGACGGGTGGGACCGTCACGACCGTCGGTCTCAATACGGCCACGCACAGGAGGCAGATCCCGTCCCGCGTCGGTTTTCTGTTTCAGAATCCTGATCGCCAAATCATCTTTCCCACCGTGGGTGAGGAGATCGCGTTCGGCTTTCGGGAGCGCGGGATTCCACGCCGGGAAGCCATGCGTCAGGCTCTGGTTTGGCTCGATCGGTTCGGGAGAGCTGAGTGGGCTGACCGGGTTGTGCACGAGCTGTCGGAGGGACAAAAGCAGTTGGTCTGCCTGATCTCCGTCCTCGCCCTCGAGCCCAGTCTGATTGTGCTGGATGAGCCCTTCGCCAGCTTGGATCTTGCCACCCGGCTCGCCTTTGTGGACCAGCTGCGGGCGCTCGAGCAGCCGATCGTCATGGCCAGTCATGATCTCGATTTCCTGGCACCCTTCGATCGCATTGTGTGGCTGGAGCACGGGCGGGTTCGGGCCGATGGACCGCCCCGGGACGTCCTGGAGGCCTACACAGCCGGGGCCCATCGGGGGATAAAAGAGTTCGCATGATTGCCGGGTATCTTGCCAGTCCCACGTGGCTGCACCGTGTTCCGGCCGGACTCAAGCTTGCAGCGGTCACGGCCTTGAGCCTTCTCGTGCTGCCGGTGACGGATTGGCGGGTGCTCGGGGCGGGATTGGTCTTGGTGCTGGTGATTTACGTCAGCCTGGGGCGCGCGACCTTGCACCGCTTGGCCTTGCTCAAACCGTTGATGCCGTTGCTGCTCGCGATCGCGCTGCTCCAGGGCTGGTTGGAGACGTGGCCCGCGGCCGCGGCCTCGACCACCCGCATTCTCCTGATGGTGCTGGCCGCAAGCCTGGTGACCTTCACCACGACCATGCAGAGCATGATCGACGCCTTAGCTCCTGTTCTGGCGCCGCTCAGACGGCTGGGGCTCAATCCGCGCGTGCCCGCCCTCGCGATCGCCCTGGTGCTCCGCTTCGTTCCGGTTCTGCTGTCCGCGTGGCAGCAGCGGGAGGAGGCGTGGCGCGCCCGCACCGGTCGCCGTGCCTCGCTCAGGCTGATCCCCTCTTTCATCGCCGAGGCCCTTCGCATGGCCGACCAAGTCGCCGAAGCGTTGGATGCGCGCGGCTTCAATACCCATTCGCCCGCTCACCACCCTCCAGGAGACCAGCTATGACCACCCGCGAGTTCGTTCGCATTGCGCTGTTTGCAGCGATCATTGCCGCCCTCGGGCTTCTGCCCAAGATCGACCTTCCCTTTGCGGCCGGTGTCCCGGTGACTGCCCAGACCCTCGGCGTGATGCTGGCCGGCGTTCTGCTCGGTCCGCGCTCTGGCGCCGCGGCGGTTGTGCTGTTTCTCGCGGTCGTGGCGCTGGGGGGGCCGCTCCTGGCCGGCGGGCGCGGTGGGTTCGGGGTCTTCTTTGGCCCGACGGTCGGTTTTCTGCTGGGCTGGGTTCCTGGCGTGATGGTGACCGGGCTGGTGTTTCGGGCGCTGCCCAAGCTGCCCGCCGGTGTCTCCGCCGCGGCCGCGTCCATCCTGGGCGGCATCGGTGTCATCTATGCCTGCGGCATCGCCGGTCTGGCCCTGATGACCGGATTGCCGCTGGCGAAAGCGGCCCTGGCCAGCCTCACTTTCCTGCCCGGTGATCTCCTGAAGGCCATCGCCACGGGTGCAGTTGTGGCGGCCATGCCGGCGTCCACACGCTTGCGAGCCTCCGTGCCGCAGCCATGAACGTGACCGCGGCCCTAACAGTGCACGCCCAGGCCGCCCCGGATCGCCTCGCACTGATCGTCGAGGACGAGGCGCTGACGTACGCGCAGCTGGAGGACTGCGTCTCCCGCCTGGCCGCATCGCTGTCCCAGGAGCCTGCCGGCGGGATTGCGCTGCATCTGCCCAACGGCCTCCCTCTCGCCCTGCTGAGTCTGGCCGCGGCCCGCGCGGGCCGCGAAGCCCAGATCCTGGATCCGGATTGGCCGGCGGCGATGACGCAGAGGGTTCTCACCAGTCTGCGGCCGGCCCGTGTGTTCACCTCCGACCCGCGTGTCACAGCCGATCAGGCCGTTCTCATGGATCCATCGGCGTCGCCGCAAACGCTCAGCGCGTCTCTGGTTCCTCCATGTCCCGGAGCGGTCCCAAAGACCGATCCTGGCACAGCCTTCTATGTCGGCTTTACGTCCGGGTCGACCGGGGAGCCCAAAGGGTACCGCCGCTCGCATCGCTCCTGGTTGGAGAGTTTTAAGGGCGATGCGCTCGAGTTCGGCCTTGGCCCCACCGATGTCGTCCTCGCCCCCGGGACGCTCACGCACTCCCTGTTCCTGTATGCCTTCATGAATGGCCTGCATGCCGGAGCAACGGTCATCTTAAGCCGTCGCTTCAAGCCGACACAGGTTTTACAGCTCATCGACCAGCATCGGGCGACGGTGCTGTATGGCGTGCCGACACAGCTTACCCTGGTGATCGAGGCGGCCGAGGAGGGGCAGCACGGACCATCGTCGTCCCTGCGCTGGATCCTGAGCTCGGGCGCCAAGTGGTTCTCTGACACCTTGCCACGCCTCAAAGCCCTGGCGCCCCATGCCCGCTTTGCCGAGTTCTATGGCGCATCCGAACTGAGCTTCGTGACCGTGGCGAAGGGCACCGAGCCGGTGCCGGCGACGTCAGTGGGCCGGGCGTTCCCGGGCGTGACCATCACCATCCGCGATGAAGATGCGCGTGTCCTGCCGGTGAGCCAGCCGGGACGCGTGTTCGTCGACAGCGCTCTGGTGTTCATGAACTACGCTTATGGCGGCAGCGGCGGCTGCTGGCGCGCGGGAGCGGCAGTCTCGGTGGGGGATGTCGGCTTTCTTGATGCCGGCGGTTTTCTGCATCTGGTCGGCCGCGCCAACCGCATGATCGTCTCGTCCGGCAAGAACGTTTATCCGGAGGAGATCGAGCGGGTCTTCGAACGGCACCCGGGCATTGCCGCCGTGGCTGTGCTCAGCATGCCCGATGCCCGGCGGGGCGAGCGGATCATTGCGATGGTGGCTCTGCGCGATCAGACCGTCACTCGGTCTGCTCTCATCGCGCATGGCCGCCAGGCATTGCCGCTGTTCAAGGTGCCGCGGCGCTATGGGGTGGTCAGCGACTGGCCGCTGACGCGCTCAGGCAAGACGGATCTTGACGCCCTGCGTCAGGCTTGGCGTCAGGGCCGCTACGAGCCCCTGCGATGAGCCGCGCGTTCCTGATTGCGGCCCGGCGCCTCGCCGTCACCCCGCGCGGGGGTGCGTTGGCCGGCTTTGAGGCGCACGAACTGGCAGCAGGGCCGATCCGCGCGGTGCTCGCCGACGTCGGCATCTCGGCCGCACAGGTCGATGAGGTCATTCTGGGCAATGCTCTGTACGGCGGCGGCAACCCGGCCCGCCTGGCCGCGCTCGCCGCGGGCGTGCCGGAGGCGATCCCCGCCCTGACGCTCGACACCCAATGCTGCGCCGGCCTGGACGCAATCCTGGCGGCAGTGACCCGGGTTCGCGCGCGCGAGGCCGACCTGATCGTGGCAGGCGGCGTCGAGAGCTACAGCCGCGCGCCGATGCGGATCAGGCCGCCCAAGGGCCCTGACGACGCGCCCCAGCCGTATGACCGCCCTCCCTTCACACCGTGGCCGGGTCAGGATCCAGACATGATCCCAGCGGCGGCAGCCTTGGCGGAAGACCTTGCGATCCGGCGTGCCGATCAGGAGGCGTTTGCCATGGCGAGCCACGGCAAAGCCCTGAGCGCGCCGCCATCCGATGAGATCGTGCCACTCGGTGGGGTCGCGCAGGATACCTTCTCACGCCGGCTGACACCGGCGCTCTGTCGTCGGCTGCCGGTGCTGGCCGGCGACACGGCGCATGGCGTGACGGCGGCGACCGTGGCCGTTGAGGCCGACAGCGCCGCCGTTGTTCTGGTGGCCTCCGCGTCCATCGCAAAGCACATTGATGGCACGGTTTTAGAAGTGGTCGGGGGAGCCCGGGCGGGCGGAGACCCTGGTCGTCCGGGGCTGGCGCTGGTCCCGGCAGTCCGCAGACTGCTTGACCGCCAGGCGGTGATGGTATCTGAGCTGTCGGGCGTGGAAATCATGGAGGCTTTTGCCGTCCAGGCGATGGCCGCGATGGCCGCTCTGGGCCTCAACCCAGCTCTCGTCAACCGGGGTGGCGGCGCCCTGGCACGGGGTCATCCCATTGGCGCTTCAGGCGCCATCCTGGCCGTTCGGTTGTGGTATGAGATGGCGCGGTTGCGAGCTGGTGGCTTCGGGCTCGCCGCGATTGCGGCGGCCGGAGGACTGGGAAGCGCCCTTCTCCTCCGCTCTTCCGGAGATCGTCATGGCTGAGCCCTTGCGCGTCAGGCAGGCATCGGATCTCGGCCAATTCCTGCATCAGCCGCTCGGTCCGACCGCTTGGCGCCGGGTGGGGCAGGATGCCATCACTGCCTTCGCGGCGCTGACCACCGATCCGCAATGGATTCATGTTGATCTGGCTCGCGCTGCTGATGAACTGTCCGGCGGGCGAACGATCGTTCCCGGTCACCTGCTCCTCGCCCTCCTGCCTTCTTTGGTCCGGGAGACGTATGTCGTGACAGAGGCCCGGAGCAGCTGGCTGGCAGCCCTGCGCAATGTGCGCTTCCGGCAGGCCATCGGATGCGACGCGCCGTTCCGGCTGTGCGGGCGTCTTCTGGCCGTGCGTCAGCGAGGGCTGACAACATTCGTGGAGATGCAGTGCGAGTTGGTGTTAGCCGATCGCACTGTTGCAATGGAGGTCCATCGCGTCGATGCATTTCGGAGCTAACAGAGTTTAGCCGCTAAACCGCTCTGCGAATACACCTCATTGATATCGCCCATTGCGACGAGCGCCAGCCTCTGATGTCCCTGATCCCTCAGAAGGCTCGGTGCGCGCCATGTTCGTAAAGAGCATCCGAGCCGAGGTTTACCGAAAAGGCGGCTGGCTGCGAGCAGTGCTTCTTCATCCTTCTATCAACCAGAGCTCGACTTCCGGCGCAAACCACGACACAAGAAGGCTCTTCATCAACTCAAGTGCGCTATGACAGCGATCCTGAAAGACCTCGGCACACGCACCCTGGTCATGGGTGTCCTGAACGTCACGCCTGACTCGTTTTCGGACGGAGGTCTGTTCAGCGATCATGCCGCTGCAGTCCGACATGCCCGCGAGATGGAACAGGCCGGCGCCGACATGATCGACGTCGGCGGGGAGTCCACGCGCCCAGGCCATACGCCCGTGGGCGCCGAGGAGGAGCAACGGCGCGTGATCCCGATTGTTCGGGAGCTTGCACAGATCCTGACGGTGCCAATTTCCATCGATACCTATCGGGCATCCACCGCCCGGGCTGCCCTCTGCGCATCTCGCGGATCGTGAGCAGCCGTTTCACGCGATGGTCATCTTGGTGGAGGTGCCGGTCTCATCGGGACCCGAAGGGCCGCGAAGCGAAACACCAGCCGATGCGGCTCCTGGCGCATGCGGGGCTGACGCTTCGTGCGCCAATGCTCGCGGGCCTGGCGCACGTCGCAGCGTCCTTGTTCGCTGGCCCGCAGCGTTTTTTTGAAGCTGTAGCCCTGGCGGATGAACCAGCGTGCGATGGAGGCGGGCAGGATCTTGGTGCCACGGGCCGCCAACTCAGCCGCGAGTTGCGGCATGGTGATGTCGCCCTTCTCAGCGACACGATGGAGCAGGAACTCACGATGCGGATCGAGCTTGGAATAGCGCCAACCGCCCTCTGGTTTGGCGGCCAGGCTGCCGGTGGCCCGGTAGGCCGCCATCAGCCGGACCACGAACGCGACCGAGACCTCGAAGTGGCGGGCTGCCTCATGGCAGGAATGGCCCGCCTCGACAAAGCGCGCCACCCGACGGCGCAGATCCAGTGAATAGGACTTGGTCATCGCTCATCTCCTCCTGGAAAGAGGGCTGAGACAAATGAATCACGAAGCCGCCACGCCGAAAAGCCTTCGATTCTGTCAGAACCGACGTTGCTCTAGCTGTTTAGTGGCGGAACGTTGTTGGGATCGGGTGCGTTGCGCGATTGAGGAGTATGCTTGGCGCTTTGACGGCCTGCGGCGCCGAGCTGCTCACCGCAGGAGGCCATGATGCTGGCCATCCATCCCCAAGCCCGCGCCCCCGGCCGTCCGACTGGAGATCGCCCGCTCCGCCGAGCCCACGGGCGTGCTGGCCAACCGCTTCGGCGTGAACACGGAAACCATCCGCAAATAGCGCCAGCGCGGAGCCAAGGACTGTCAGGACCATAGCAGCCGACCGCACAAGCTGCCCTGGAACGCCACCGCGGAAGAGCGGGCGATCGTCTGCGCCCTGCGGCAGGCCATCGAGGCTTTCCGCTCGATGACCTCACCTTTGTGGTCACGCATTTCCTGCCGCATCTGAACCGGGACGCGGTCCATCGCATCCTCAAGGCTGAAGGTCTGGGCCGCCTGCCGCCGGCGAAGCAGCGCAAGCGCCGGAGCGGCACGTTCAAGGACGACGATCTTGGCTTCGTGCACATGGACATCAAGCATCTGCCGAAGCTGAGAACCGCCAATGGCCAGCGCCGCAAGCGCTATCTGCAAGCGCTATCCGTCTGTGGCTATCGACCGCTGCTCACGTTGGGTGCACCTGGCCGTCAAGGACGATGAGCTGACGGGCAGCGCGATCGCCTTGCTCAAAGCGGCGATCCGCGCTGCCCCCTTCAAGATCACGCACGTGCTCACCGACCGCGGCTCCTGCTTTACGGCTGATGGCTTCGAGGCGGCCCGCCGCAAACTGAAGGTGGAGCACCGCAAGACGAGGCCCTACACGCCGCAAACCAACGGCTTGGCCGAGCGCTTCAACGGGCGGGTGCAGCGTGAGGCGGTGGGGATCACGATCTCCAGCCATCGGGATCTCGAGAAGTTGCTCAAAGGCTTCAACCAGGCCTACAACATGAGAGCCAGCGCGTGCTCAAGGGGGCTTCACCCGAGCAGGACGTGCAACGGCCCTGGCCGCGGAGTCCAAACTCACCAACGCGCGCTTCAAGCCGCCCGATCCCGATGCTCTCCCTCAAGCTCTGCAAGTCGTTGCGGCTGCCAAGGAGGTTTCGCATCCAGACAGCTACTCCTTCATTGCGATAGACTTGCACCATCTACTCCTTACCGGTCTCCCGGCGCACCTTGTTCCGACCCCTACTACCTGAAGCTGGAGGTTGAATATGGTGCTGGCAGTCGGGCTCGAACCGACATATCGATTAGTACAGTGTATTCCAAATTCCCTGCGTCTACCACTTCGGCCAGGCAGCTCATAGCCGCTCTACGCATTACGATCCGAACACGCGGCTACGAACCAGTCGCAGAAGGCACGCAACCCTCGGTTCGCATTTTTATCCGTAATCACATAGTACCCCTGGTCGGAAAGTGTAGATACATTTGACAGGATTATCAGGTCGCCCTGCGTCAGTTCACGGCGAAAAACTTCTATCGGGCACAGCGCGACGCCATGGCCTGCGATTACTGCCGTCGCGAGCAAATTGAAATCTTGATAAACGGGGCCGTGGATCAGCCCCTCTGGACGGAATCCGGCCTTGTCAAACCAGTCTTCCCAGGCAGACGCCACTTCATCATGCAAAAGGGTAGCGCCATTCAGCTTCTCGTCGACTCCGCTTTGTTCAAGATAGTGGGGGCTTGCGACGGGCTTATTCGTCCGCGAAAATAGGAGGGTCGAAGATAATTCCTCCGAGGCTGCGTTCTGATGTGTGATCAGCACATCCTGGCGTTCAACATCGAAATGCTCATGCGCGCGAGCATAGGCCACCTCAACGGTGATCTCGGGATGTAGCGCTGAGAACTTTGGCAAGGCCGGAATCAGCCAGCGGGTTGCAATTGACGGTATGCACGCTACGGAGAGACACTTGCGCTCCCGACGGATGCGTAGCGACTGCGAGACGGCGGAAATCGCGAGTAGCGCCATCTGTACGGTCTGCAGGAACTCCTCTCCTGTTGGAGTTAGGACAATGCCTCGACCTGACCGCTCAAAAAGGCGTCGCCCAAGCCAAAGTTCCAGCTTCCTGATTTGCCCGCTGATTGCCGCATGGGTTACATGCAACTCTTCCCCCGCTTTGGAAAGGCTCGATAGCCGTGCCGCAGCCTCAAATGCTTGAAGCGTATTTAATGGCGGAAGAATCACTCAGGATGACCATGCTTTCTTAGTGCGCAAATCTACCGGCCAAGCCTTTGGAAGGAAAGCCATGAGGTGCTCAGAGCAATACGCTAATCGTTTCGGCCAAGGCAAGAAGCTCCGCATCGTAATTCTTGCGTCCCATTAGCATGAGGCCTGTAGGTGTGCCGTCAGCACATCTTAACGGCAAAGACACCGCACAGAGGTCGAGCACATTCGCAAGCTGGGTGTTTCTTAATGCGAGCGCGTTCAGGCGTGCAAATTCTGCAGGATCTGTTAAGTCGTCCAATCGGGGCGGAGCGATGGCGACCGTTGGTAACACCATCGCATCTATACCGTCGAACAGGGCGTCCGCAACCTCACGTTGCTGCGCCATGCGCATCTGTGCTGTGACGTATTCGACCGCGGGATGAGTCAGTGCTGCGAAAAGACGCTCAGCTACGATCGGATCGTACTCTGATCGGCGATCGAAAAGTGCTCCATGGGCCGCTAAACCTTCAACGGCAGTGATCCGTCCCGACATCAGCACCCGAATTGGCTCAGCCCAGTCGACGTCCTCAAGGAATGACAAACTTACACCTGCCGTAGTGAGGCGCATCAGTGCTGCTTCGAAAGCAGCCAAAACCGGATCGTCATGGGGCCCAATCGCTAATGGCGGAACGACCCCCAGCCGCAATCTTTCCTGTGCAGGAGCCACAGTTTCGAGGGACACGCCACACAAAACTTCCGTCAGCAATCTACAATCCGCCACATCCCGCGCCATTGGAGCCACGGTGTCGAACGAAGCCGCGAGAGGAAAGCTCCCTTGAGTTGGAATTCGCCCGCGCGTCGGCTTGAAGCCGGTTATACCACAGAATGCAGCCGGGATCCGGCCGGAACCACCCGTATCAGTCCCAATCGTGGCTAGGGCCATGCCATCGGCGACGGAAACCGCACTGCCCGACGATGACCCACCTGGGGCCCGGCCCAGGCGCTCGTCGCGCCGCCAAGGGGACCGCGGCGTACCGAAATGCGGATTAAGTCCTAGTCCCGTGAAGGCAAACTCTGACATTGACGTGTGGCCGATGATCACGGCGCCCTCGGCCCTGAGACGCGCGACCGCCGTGCTGTCGACCAACGATGGCGACTTTTCGCGCAGCACTGCCGCTCCTGCATGGGTCACCTGTCCCTTTACGTCGAACAGCGCTTTGACGGAAATGGGAAGTCCGAGTAAACGGCCACGTCCACAGCCGGCCCTTAGAAGCCGGTCGGCAGCCTGCGCCTCGGCTCGAGCAGTTTCGCGGAAAACTGCGGTGAAGGCCGTGTGCCCCTCGCCCGCCGCTGCATCAATCTGCGCGAGGCAAGCATCCAAAAGCGCTTCAGCCGAGACTGTGCCCTGCACCAGTTGCTGAGAAGCTTTGTATAGGGTCAGACAAGAGTGAGTCATTTCACGCAACTTCCAGTACTGCCTCAATCTCGACAGTCATGCCATTCGGGAGCGACCCCATGCCGATCGCAGATCGCGCATGGCGCCCGACATCCCCCAACACCTCGACCAGCAGATCGGAGCAACCATTGATGACTGCAGGATGTGCAGAGAAATCGGGCGTCGCATTAACCATACCGAACAGCTTAACGACGCTGCGCACCCGAGACAAATCTCCGACAGCCTCTTTCGCTACTGCTAGCAGGTGAAGGCCTGTCAGGCGTGCGTCCTGATATCCCTGTTCAATGCTTGTGTCGCGACCCAGAACACCGCTGCGGTAGCCGCCATCTGGCTCGCGGGGACCTTGCCCCGACAGGAATAGGAGATTGCCAACAAGTCGAAACGGCACATACGTGAAAAGCGGGCGGGCGGTGGGCGGCAATTTAATTCCGATCTCAGCAAGACGCGCTTCCGGCGAAGGACTCATAGTCATCACCATTCCTTCCAGCCAAGATAGCTGCACGCGATGCGCTCAAAGATGCGGGTTGAGGCTTCAAGTTTTTCGAGCACAACATACTCATCAACCGCACCGCTCATTCCGACCTCACCAGGTCCGACGATGACCATTGGCAACCCGAGCTGAGGTGCGATTACGGCACCGTCTGAATAATATCCGACACCGCCTGGACCAGGGTTGGTCACCCCTTGGGAACGGCATGCTTCGACGCATAATTTCACGAACGGATGGTCGTCGGGTGTATCAACCGGCAGCTTGAGGTCGAGTTGTTCCACTGCAACGTGCGGCCCAGCGATCGCGCGAAATGCGTCGACGACAGACTCGGCAGATTGACCTGGGACCAGCCGCACGTCGATATCGGCGGATGCTAAAGGAGGCACCAAAGGAGTCGAGAGCCCACCACGGATAACACCGATGTTTACCGTTGGCGGCTTCACGTGACGGTGGGCAGGCGCATCAAGTCTTAAATCGTGGACCTTATCCAGGTAGCGCGCTAGGCGAACAATAGCATTGCCGCGGTCGCCACCCCGGCCCTCTGAGAAGGCGTTGTGGCCGTATTCGCCTGTCGCGGTTGCACGTAGCCACAGTGCGCCTTTCTCCGTGACAAATGCACGGTTGCCGGTCGGCTCAGATACCAGAAGGGCCCCCACGCCGTCGAAATGCCCATCCTCAACTAAACGGCGTGCACCCAGACAATTCGAGTTCTCGGCCGCGGAGAAGGTTAGCAGTAAATCGCCCTTGAGCTTCTCGCCCGAACGAAGAATGTTGAGTGCGGCCACAGTCATCGCTGCCATGCCGCCTTTCATGTCAGTCGCTCCTCGGCCATACAGCAGACCGTCCCGGATCTCTCCCGCAAAAGGATCGACACTCCATTTCTCAAGCTCGACATCGATTGTGTCAAAATGCGCTGAGAAGGCTAGACTCGGATGCCCCTTTCCGCTTCCCGGGATACGAGCGACCAGATTGGTACGGCCAGGAGCTACCTCATAGACTAGAGGCTCAATGCCCTCGGCGCGCAGCTTCTCAGCGACGATCATCGCTGCTAGACGTTCATTGCCAGGCGGGTCGACAGTATTCTGTGCTATCAAAGCCCGGGTTAGCTCAATGGTTTCTGATGTCATGTTACTCATTACATTCACCACACATCGTGAAGCAGCCGACCATATCCAGGAATGGTCGTCGACCAGCCGGTTAAGCTGAGAGCATGCCAAAAGGCTGCTTGATTGCTCACCACAGTCGGAAGCCCCGTTGCCGTCTCAATTCGTTCGATCACGTTTAGGGCCTTGGTACCAGTACAGGAAATGAAGATCGCGTCCGCCCTTTGGAGATCAGATGCCATCGCCGCCTCGACGAACACCTCCGCTGGGATTGAGCCAATCGCATGATCTGTATCAAGGCCCATTGCACGGACTGAAGTGAGCTCAATTCCATTCTCGATCAGAAAACGCATAACGTTACCGGTCATCTGGAGCGTGTACGGCGTGACAAGAGCGATTCGACGCGCATTCAGCCGGCGTAAGGCGGCGAGAGCTGCGGTCGCAGGATTTGTGCATGCCACTCCGGGGCGGCCGCGCTGAACCAATTCTGCAATCCGGCAGGGACCAATCAGTGTTGAGGCGGACGTGCAGCCAAACACGATGGCATCCAGACGCGAATCTGGGATGAGAAGTCGCGCTGCAGGTTCAAGCTCATCAGCCAGCGCAAGAAAGGTACGGTCGCTGTTTGGAGTCTCAAGAGGGATGCGAGTTGAAAAGACGCCAATCTCGTCTGAAGGTACCAGACAGTGGAAATCGCGCTCTATGACAGGATCCGTCGAAAGTACTATAAGACCAATCCGTGCCTTCCATCCATAGGGCTCTTCAAGCGGCAGATGCGTCACGTGTAATTGCGCTTCGACCGATCTGTTTTCTTTAGCTGCTGTCATACGACTGTTCCTGGTACTCAGAAGAAGGTGCGAATTGCTCCAGTGACGCGATAGTTGTCGTCCACAGTCAGGAGGCAACGCCATTTATCGAATGTAGTGCAGACATGCGAGACCCCGAAACCAACCATGTCACCCACTGCCAGTGGACTGCCAACAGGAACTTCTAAATAGGCATGCTGATCGTTTAAACGTAAGACACGATGGCCCGGCGGTAGGGGTTGAGGTACAAGCATCTGGCCAGGACGTAACCAGCGCAACGGCAAGGGCATGTCCCAATCGTGCGAGATGTCTCGCTTACCCAATGTCGCAAACGCAAGCCCCGGTTCCGGCATTGACTGCACCGCGGCCCAGACCTCGAGCGCTGCTTCAGGGCGTGAGACAGCGAGCGCAGCTGCTTCCGGAGAGCGCTCGCAGATACGTCGAAAGGCGCGATCATAGGCGATGCTGTCATGGGTAATGTAGCAGCCGGAGCGAATCACCACTCGGTGCGGACGCGATCCCGCAAATCCCATGAGGCCGCGGCTGCACAGATCGAAAAACTCTGTTCCGCCAGCTGTCAGCAGGATTTCGTCACAGCCCCAAAGTCCCTCCGAATCACTGACCTGAGCTAACTCCAGGATGGACTGCATCATTGCAGAAACTGCAGCCTCTCGCGCGGCTTGGTCGGCGCCCGGCACGATGCCTTCATACCCTTCAATTCCGGCGAGCAACACGCCGTCAGCCTGGCTAATGTGCCTCGCGAGATCCAACGCACGCTTTACGTCACGGACGCCAGTGCGCCCACCAGTGACTCCGACTTCTATTAGAAGTTTAAGCGGGGCAATATCGGAGCGATGAACCCATGCACTTATTAGCGCGGTGACGTTTTCGTGGCTGTCAACCAATGTATAGAAGTTGAGATCCGGATGAGTCGCAGCGCAGTCGAGGGCAATTGCGATATTGCCGTCACCTACCAGTTGATTAGCAAGAATCACCCGGCGAATGCCGATAGCGGCAAAAAGCGCCAGTTGCTGCGCGGTAGCGGCCGTCAAACCCCAGACACCGTCCTCCATCTGCATACGAAACAGTTCCGGTGCTAGCGAAGTCTTGCCATGAGGTGCGAGATCTACGCCCGCGCTCTTCAAATACTCCGCCATCCAAGTGCGGTTACGCATCATCGCTGTTTCCCGCAACAACGCCACGGGCAACGGCAACCGCCTATCTCCCAGAAAGAATCCCGCCTGCCCTACATCTGCAAATTTACCGGCGAACGAAGCAGGTATTCCCTTGCATAAAATCCCGGGAGACTCCTGTCCGAGTTGCTCCAGTGTATGCGCCATGACCGAGGAGTCATAGGGCTGGGAACTTAGGGATATGGACATGATACCAATCTCTTTTAGGCCGGGCCGCTATGCCTTGATATGCGCCTATCGGACAATGATAAGGCCTGACTTGCTGGAAAGAAAAGCAACATTCTATTTCAGATCTGTTAGCAAGAATTACAGGTCGTGTCGAAGCGCTGCACTCGTATGTGCCCGCTATCTCTGCACGCCTTTAGGTATGTATATGCATGACAGGTCTTTGAATGCGGCTTCAAACTGTAAGTATTATATACATATCTGTAAGAATTTTCAGGTTGTTTGGGCGAGATTTCTGACTGATTGTTTCCTGATCGGCTGCCCGGATAATCAAAAGCACAGGCCCAAGATTTAGGAAGCAAGCGGCCAAAAAGCAGAAAAAATTAAGGTGCAGCGACAACCTTCAAGCCATTGTGAAATAAAGGGAGCCAAAAATGAATCGTATGCTGAAGACAGTTCTCGCTATTATGCTTTTGTCGGGAGCTTCAAATGCACAGGAGGCGAGTACTAAGTCCTTGCGTGTTGGCAGCGACATCACGTCTCCTCCATACATTTTCTTTGATAACAGCAAAAAGCCCGCGGGATTCGACGCAGAATTTATGGAAGCACTCGCAAAGGCAGGCAATTTCAAGCTGGAATTTCTTGATACTCGTTTCGAGAACCTTATTCTTGGTCTTAGCGCTAACAAGTTTGATGTCATTGCGTCGTCAATGTTCATCAAACCGGAACGCGCGAAGCAGATCGACTTTATACCTTATGCGAATGCTGGTCTCGGCATCGCTTCCGTCGCAGCGGCGGAGTTCCAGCCGGAGACTGTCGATAAACTCTGCGGTAAGCGCGTCGGGTTGATTAAGGGAGCGGCTTATCGCGACACTATCCAGAAGATTTGTGCGGAAAAGGGCGAGGGCGTTGACATTCGTGAGTACCCGACCTCGGCTGAAGCAACGCAGGCGCTGCTCTCTGGGAATGTCGATGCCCAAGCAGATGATGCCGCTGTGCTCAAGGTTGCCGTTGATAAGACTAACGGCCGTGTGAAGATCAGCAGCAAGGAAGTTCTATTTCCAGTGGTCTTGGGGCTAGGTGTCTCCAAACAGCATCCTGAGATCAAAGGTACACTGGAGCAGGCGTTCGAGACTATCAAGAGTAACGGCGTCTATAAGGCATTACTTGCGCGTTACAACCTGAGTGCTCCGTCTGAAGCGCAGTTCAAGGCAGCTACAGGGGAGAAGTGATCTGCTGCTCCTCATACGGCCTGCCAATCTGGCGGGCCGTATAGCCCTGACTGGTCGTATTGGGAATAGAGTCAACAAATTAACTGCGAAGGTAAGCATTTGAATGGGCGCCATCGATTGGTATTATGTCTTAGACCTGATCTTGGACGCCGACTTCTGGCGAGCAAGTGCTATGGTCGTCGTTCTTTCAGTGCTGACCTGGAGCGCAGGGCTAGTTCTCGGTCTGGGTGTCGCTCTGTGTAAGGATTCTCCGGTTCGTGTAGTCAGGACTGGCGCCGAGATCTATGTCTGGTTTTTCCGAAGCTTACCTTTGCTCGTGCTGCTTATATTCGTTTACAACCTGCCGCAGCTCTGGCCGCAAGCCGGCCCCATGCTTTCGAACCCATTTACCTCGGGCCTGATTGCTCTCATCATCAGCGAAACCGCCTATATCGCCGAGATCCATCGCGGTGGGTTGCTCGGCGTCCCGAAAGGGCAGCATGAGGCAGGACACGCGTTAGGAATCCGCTTTTTAGGGCGGCTGCGCCTAATCATTGTCCCACAGGCCTTTCGCATTGCCCTGCCAAGCCTTTCTAACGAGTTTATCACTATCGTTAAGCTCACGTCGTTGGTCTCTGTGATCTCGCTTAACGAGATCCTGATGGTCGGCCAGCGCCTCTATACTCAGAACTTCAAGGTTATTGACACGCTCATTGTAGTGGCCCTCTTCTACGTAATGATCGTGTCGGCTTTCAACGCACTGCTTTCAATTCTCGAGCGAAGGCTGGATGTATCGCGCACTAACCAGAGTACCGTCGATTCTGCACTACCCTCACAAGTCACCTCGTTATCCAAGGTAGAGCGTACTCCGCTTAGCCCTCATGCACCTGCCGTAGTCTCAATCGACCGTGTGTCGAAATCGTTCGGTGCAAAGCACGTATTGCGCGATGTCTCGCTGCAGGTGCGCGAGGGTGAGGTCGTATCGATCATAGGCCCATCAGGTTCGGGCAAGACGACTCTCATCCGGACCGTCAACATGCTTCAAGATATCGACGCAGGCGCGATTAGGCTTTACGGGAAGGACTGGATCAAGGCATTTGAAGGCAAGTCTTGGCGTGCAGCAGATTTTGACAGGCGTATTACGGAAATCGGAATGGTGTTCCAAAGCTTCAATCTTTTCCCGCACTTGAGCGTACTTGAGAATGTGATGCTTGCGCCTCAATACCACAAACGCGGTGGTCGAGTTAAGTTGAAGGAGAAGGCGATGGCTGCGCTTCGCCGCGTGGAGATGCAGGCTCACGCACTGAAGTACCCTCACCAGCTCTCTGGGGGGCAACAACAGCGTGTCGCAATCGCTCGGGCAATAGCGATGGAGCCGCGCATCATGTTATTTGACGAGCCGACCTCAGCGTTGGATCCGGAACTGGTGAACGAAGTTTTGCGGACGATCGAGAGTCTAGCTGCTGACGGAATGACGATGATCATCGTCACTCATGAAATGCGCTTCGCTCGCCGTATATCAGATCGGATCGTATTTATGGAGAATGGTGTCATCGAAGCGGACGATTCCCCTGAAGCCCTATTTGCTGCCAAAGAGAACCGGGTAGCGACCTTCCTCCTTCAATCTATGCATTAGGCACGGCTCAACCGTAGCTGTTGTTTCCTCATGCGCTATGAAAGCATGGGCGGGCCCATCCGGCATTCGCCACGGCGGAAAGTTTGATCATCTGTCACGATCATCGCAAGCATTTTGTTGCGGCGTCTAGCCCGGTTAATTCACGGCGGCTCTTTTAAGGTTGGCTGTGCGAGCCTTACTGGTAGGTCTGACCGGATTTCAGGCATGTCCTCCCCGTCTCCGAGCTGTCTGCTTGGCGGATGAGGGCGGCGGGTTTGTCGGTGGACGGGACAGGGCTCGGGTCAGGGGCGTGTGCGCCCCTTCGATCAGGTGACGAGGCGTGGTAGACGGCCGATGACCACCCGCAGGATCGTCTGATCGGGGCAGGCGCTCGGCAAGTGCAGTCGGATCTGGGTCTTCAATTCAACCACCCGGGCAGCGATCTTGATCAGACGCAGCCGCAAGGTGTCGAATTGCGCAACACGCCAGAGCGAGCGCTTCGGCATCATCGCGCGCAGGCCCCACATCAGCCAATAGGCGCCCGCATGCAGAAACAAACGGAACTGGTTCGCCGTCGCCCGAGGGCAGGACGTGCGGTCGGCCGCCAGGTGGGTTTTCCAGGCCTTAATGTGATTTTCCGCCGTGCCGCGCCGACAGTAGATCCGCTCATAGAGCGTTCTGGCTTTACCGCCGGCAAGATTGGTGACGATGAACCGCGTGTCGCTGCCCTGCTCGCCTGCTTCCACACGAGCGATGATACGCTCAACCCGGCTCCAGCTCTCGGCGCCGTCGAAGAACTCCATGAAGCGCCGCACCTTGCCTGTGGTGGGAGCCGCGGCAAAGCGCGTCTTGGCGCTCGCCTCCAGACCCACGATGTGCCGGCGCAGGGTGGAGGTTGTCGCCACGCCGAGAATGAAGTCGATGCGATTGGCGCGGCACCAATCGATCACCAGCGGACCGCAATAATGGCTGTCGGCCCGGATCAGGATGCGGGTGGTGGGCCAATGACCTCGGATGGCTCGGATGAGCCGGCGCAGATGAGCCCGGATCTCGCGGCCCTTGGGCCGCCGGGCCGGCCGCAGCACGGCCGTGATGAAGCGACCCTCGCTGTCGAACACGACCATGGGTTGGAAGCCGTATTCGTCATAATGGGCATTGAACAGGCGCAGTTGCTGGCCGCCGTGAACGGCATCGAAGGTGTCGTCGATGTCGAGTACGATCTGCTTCGGCACCTGTCGGAACGAGGCGCAGTACAGCTCGATCATCGTGCGTCCCATGCGCAGCAGCGACCGCGCATCGGGCACATTCTCCAGGCGCGAGAGCGTGGGTTGCGAGGCGAGATGGCGATCCGATGGCAGCACGTCTTGCGCCATCTTGAAGATTGGGTCGGCGCGCAGGCTCGTGGCGTCGTTGCAATCCTCATAACCGGCGGCGATCATCAACAGCCGGAAGCGGATCAGATCAGCCAGGCGATGAACGACCTGATCCTGCGATCGTGGGTCATCAATGCACGCGGCGAGCCGCTCGGCGACACCCAAACGCTTCTCCACCTCGCGCAGGGCGAGAAGGCCAGCATCAGACGACAGCAGGCCGCCGTCGAACCGAGCCACAACGGTTTTGCCGCCAACAGATGACAGGCCCGGCAGCGGAAGTGTAGAATGGTGCATGGCGGGTGGGTTCTCCCAGAAACGGCGCGGATCGGCTTCAACAACCAAATCCTAAGTCATCTCAGGGCCTTGAGCTACGCCCGCCAACCCTCCATGAATTTTCCAGGCTAGCTTTGAGCAGAAATGATCAACGCGGCCCATCTATTCCCATCTGTCATAAATTGATGAAGATCATTCACTGTTCTCGATAAAGCATTTGTGATCCCAATTGATGGCAGAGCCGTGTGACCTATCGGAACTTCAAATACGTCAGAGGGGAATGACAAGGTAGCCACTCGGTTCATGCACATCGGGAATTGGAGGACAAAATGCTTAGAAACTTGATCGCGGCGCTTGTCGCAACTGTCTCAACCGTGCTGGTGACTGTCTCGCCAGCGCAGGCACAGGCGCGAAATCCGCTCAAAGTAGCGCTAACAACATGGGTTGGTTACGGCCTGCTGCACCTTGCCGATCGCAAGGGACTCTTTAAGGCCAACGGCGCTGACGTAGAGCTCATTACAGTTCAGGACAAGCCATCTACCGCCGCCGCAATCGCAACTGGCCGCCTTGATGGCTGGGCAACGACAGTTGATACTTTCATCTTCTATAATGCACAGAAAATCGGGGCCAAGCAGGTTCTTGCGGTTGACTTCTCTAAGGGCGGTGAAGGGATCATCAGCACGAACGACGTCAAAGATGTAAAGGACCTCAAGGGGCACTCAATCGGTGCTGAGGAAGGGTCCAGTACCTATTTCTTTCTCCTGAATGTCCTTGCTGACGCTGGTCTCAAGGTCAGTGACGTCAAGTTGCAGAACATGCGGGCGGGCGATGCAGGTGCAGCGTTTGTTGCCGGGCGTCTTGACGCGGCCGCAACGTGGGATCCTTGGCTGTCCCAAGCCGGCAAGCGCTCCGGCGGACGCGTCCTCGTTGACACCAAGGCAAAGCCGGGGCTGATCGTTGACACCGTCGCGTTCCGGGCAGACGTGCTCGAGAAGCGACCCACCGATGTCGCTGGCGTAATCAAGGGCTATTTTGCTGCCTATGATTATTGGAAAGCAAACCCCGAAGAGTCCAACAAGATCATGGCCGAAGCTCTCGGAACGAAGATTGAGGACTTCAATTCTTCGTTGGCGGGTCTTGAGTTCGTCTCCCGGGAGGCAAACAAGCAGTACTTTGGAACACCCTCCACACCTGGTGAAATCGCTGGCGTTATCACGCGCGGAATCGAGTTCTACCGCAACCTCGGGCTTGTTAAGGACGCCATGGATCCGAAAAGCGTCGTTGATGCTGCGCCGCTCAACAATGTCCTCAAGAATTGATCAACCGCGCACACACCTGGAGCAAAGCTGATGACCTCCCACTCCAGCCAGCAAGTTGCTACCGCGTTTCGCGGTAGCAACAAAGGGCGTCCATCCCCGGTAGAGGCTCACCCAATGTCTTTGTTTAACAACCTCTTTGCCGTGCGACAAACGCTCCCCCGGAAAACGGCGGCAACACTTTCGCTGACTTTTTTCATTGCGCTCGTTCTACTATGGTCCCTCGCATCCGGGACCGGATGGATTACGGAATTCTTCTTACCGTCACCTTATACAGTAGTCACATCTGCATGGCGTCTCTACGTCCACGAGGGCATGCTGGGCGATCTTGCCGTCAGCATTTATCGGGTAGCAATCGGCTTCCTGCTGGCCGCTGCCATTGCGGTCCCGCTAGGTTTGCTTATGGGATCTCTTCAGTTATTCCGCTCCCTTCTTGAGCCATTCCTAGCCTTTCTCCGTTACATGCCGGCCACAGCGTTCATCCCACTTCTGGTATTGTGGCTTGGAATTGATGACGCACAGAAGTTCGCGGTCATCTTCATTGGCACATTCTTCACGCTGTGTCTGATGGTAATGGCAAGTACACTCACCGTACCGGTTCCGCTGATCGAATCTGCAATGATGCTGGGTGCATCCAAGCGCCAACTCATTACAAAGGTGATCTGGCCGGCCGCAAAGCCGGCTATCTTTGACAACCTGCGGATCGTGCTAGGTTGGGCTTGGACCTACATTGTGGTGGCAGAGATCGTGGCAGCCTCGAGCGGTGTTGGCTACGTTATCCTTTCGGCATCCCGCTTTTTGGACACAGGTACGATCTTCGTTGGCATCCTGTCGATCGGGATCGTTGGTCTAGTCAGCGACCTTGCTTTCAACGTAGCCGCACGCTGGCTCTTCCCCTACATTCAACGCTCCCGCGCTTAAGCAAATGAGTTGCACAATGTCCAGTTTAATCGAAGTAAACGCGGTCGCAAAAACCTTTTCATCCCAGAACGGATCTGTTCTCGCCCTTGATACCGTATCGCTCGACGTAGCAGAAGGCGAGTTCGTGGTCTTCCTCGGGCCGTCCGGTTGTGGGAAATCAACGCTACTGCGTATCATTGGCGGTCTTACAAGTTCTTCCAGCGGCTATGTGAGAATTGGAGGCCGGAACATTGCGGGTCCAGATCCGGCTGTAGGCATGGTGTTCCAGTCTTACACTTCGTTTCCATGGCTTACCGTTGAAGATAACGTCGCATTTGGTCTTGAGCTTTCTGGGTCATCGAAGGCTGGTCGGCAGCGCCGGGCAACGGAGATCTTGGGGCGGGTTGGACTGACCAAATTCGCAAGGGTCTATCCATCACAGCTATCGGGAGGCATGCAACAACGTGTTGCCATCGCCCGAACGCTTGCACTTAACCCGAAGGTGCTCCTGATGGACGAGCCCTTCGGTGCGCTCGACGCTTTGACGCGGGTCGAAATGCAGTCCTTCCTGGTTGATCTTTGGATGCAGGAGAGAAAGACCGTGGTTTTCGTCACGCATGACATCGATGAAGCAATCCTACTCGGTGATCGGATCGTAGTTTTGTCGCCTCATCCCGGCCGGATCTCGGAAATTGTGGATGTTCCTATTCCGCGTCCTCGTACCATTGAGATGACGGAGGAGCCCGAGTTCGTGCGCATGCGTCATCGCCTTCGAACCAAGATTTTCCAGATGGCTTCGGCAGCGGCCTAGCGAGGTCAACGCTCCACGTCACCATGCTTCTGCTTGAGAACGTTGGCTATTGTACGGGCAAGCGCCCGCGCAACCAGCGACGGTTCTCCTTCAGCAAAGCGGATAGTCAGAGAAGACCGAGGCAATTGTGGCAATAATCCGTCGCTTGGAGCCGCAATGACTCCACCACGAACGTCACCCTCTGTTACGACCGATACTGCCATGCCTGCCTGCACTACAGCCAAGACGCCCTCCAGACTGGTGCAGCTTACGATGCATTTCCATGGAAGTCGTCGCTCATCTAGCGCGGCAATGGCAGTTCGCCGGTAGTTACAAGCACCCGCGACCAAAGCCAGCGGGATGACACCATCCCGTGGGGGCGTCCAATATTCTGACGTAATCCAAACCAAGTTGTCCGTGATCAATGACTCTGCAGGGCTAGCGGCAGGCACCTTTCGGAGAACCGCTAAGTCGATCTTTCTCTCATTGAGATCCCGCTGAAGGTCAGCTGATAGCCCTGCACGAACTTCGATAGCAACGCCTGGCTTACTCTCCATAAATCCTTTGAATGCTTGCGTGAGGGGGAGGAACAGGTGGTAATCGTCCGAAACGCCGATCACGACGGTTCCTCGCAAAAGGCTGGGACGAAAGCACTGCTCCATTTCGTCAACGATGCGGATCACCCTCGTGGCAAACTCGACGAGTTCCCGTCCCTCTGCCGTCAGACGGCACGATCGAGTCGTTCGCTCAAACAGTTGCTTACCAAGGTGATCTTCAAGACGGGCAATCTGATGGCTTACCGTCGACTGTGTGATGTTGAGCCGGTGGGCCGCTGACGAGAAGCTTTGTGAGTTGGCAACAGCTAGGAAGCTTTGAAGTAGCATTGTGTCCAAAAGAACACCTCCCTTACCGGGATTGAGAGATGAATTCGATAAATCTATGACGAAAAATAGCTTCTAACAATCAATTAATGAGTCGAATATCGGACCGACAGTTTCGATATGTCAGACATGACGCTCCGGCCCGAACTGACTCAAAGCTCGACCGTGCGCTTCCTGTGAAAGCTGACAAGGGGAGAAAACACGATGACAATCGGAACAACAATGCCGGAAATCCGCCAAGTTCCTGTTCCCGGTGGAAAGATGGAGGACAATTACGGTGAAAAGGTTAGGATTGGACTGATCGCACTTTGCGATGATGTCGCCGTGGATCGCGACTTTGCCCGAATGGTACCCGATGATCGCGTTGCACTTGTGACATCGCGCCTTTTCTTAGAGCAGCCAAATTCACAGCGCACGTTTCTCAACATGGCCGACCGCATCCCCGACACGGTTCGGCTGCTCTGTCCACTACTCCGTCTTGACTCGGTTGTCTTTGGCTGCACGTCGGGAACTTCGTTCATCGGCGAAGCCCGCGTGACGGAGCTCGTTCATAGCGCGCGGCCGAGCGTCAACGTTACTAATCCCGGCAGCGGCGCCATCGCTGCCCTGAGCGCCTTGGGTGCGAAACGCGTGTCAGTTATAACGCCCTACACAATCGCAAACACAGCGAATGTAGTTCGCATGCTGGCAGAGGGCGGAATTGAATCAGTCCAAGTGTCATGTTTTGGTTTCGATACCGACATGGACATCGGCTCGGTGCCGCGAGAAGCTTATCTGGAGGTAGCCCGCAACACAGATCATCAAGACGCGCAGGCGATCTTTATTTCCTGTACAGCAACGAAGGCTTTGGACGCAATTGAAGATATAGAGGCAGCAGCCGGTCTACCCTGCGTGACATCAAATCAAGCTGCATTTTGGCACGCTATGCGGCTAGCAGGTTGGAATGAATCGATCTTAGGTTTCGGACGGCTCATGCGGGATTGTTGGTGACAAATCCCTGCCTTAGACAAGGCGCGGCAGTGCAAGGAGTTGGGACACACTGGGCGATCACAAACGCTTTCGCAGTCCGAAGCGCCAGATCGTTCACCACGCCCACACTCAAATTCGGACAGCGTCTCCGCCTCAGGGCCAAGTGCAGTCTGTGATGGACCGTACAGTTTCTCAGCTTCTTCTGCGCTGGAGCGCTGCGAGCACAGCCCTCTCCGACTTGAGGAGATATGCTTCCAGCTTTGAGACTGCCGCTGCGATCTCGCCCTCTTCGACGGCGCGCACAAGAGACGCATTCAGGTCGATATAGGGTTCGTGGAGAATGGCGATGCTGGTCAGGCCAAAGAGGGTTCCGCGGGCGATCGCCGCCTTGATCTCCGAGGACATCGCCGTAAAGCGCAGCCCGTCATAGATCGCCGTGCGCATCGACTCGCGCGGGAGAGGCAAAGAGCGAACCTTCCACTTGCAGCGCCAGAGGGTGCCCAGAGGAACCAGGTAGCTGAGGGTGGTGACGGTGAGAGCTGTCAGAAGGCCAAATGAGGCCACCACGAGGCCGCCGAGCGCCGGACCCACGGTCCGGACCGTGTTGAAGCCGACGGACAGGAGGGTCACGGCCGCGGGAACATGCCGTCGGCTCACGATGTCGCCGACCGAGGCTTGCCAGGCGGGATCGTTGAGAGCGGCGCCAGATGCGATCAGGAAGCTGAAGCCGAGGATCATCCACGGGTCGACAAGGCCCAGCGCCACAAAAAGGGTCAGCATCGCCGATGTGATCGTCATCAGGCCCCAGCCGGCGAGCATGATCCTGCGACGGCTGTAGTTATCGGCGACCGCCCCGACGAACACAGATAAAATGAACTCCGGCAGGGTCGATGAAGCCTGCACCAATGCAACCATCAGATCGGACGTTGAGATCGTCGCCATCAGCCAGCCGAGATTGGAGACCTGCATCGCGAGCCAGATAAAGCGAAAGGTCCGGTTCCTGAGTAGCGCGAACGTCGTTGTCGCAACTGGACCCGCATCTTCACTCGCCACACTCCTCATTGTGATGGCCGTTCCCGCCGTGCGCTTCATCTGCTCCTGCTTGGTCCAGAGGTTCGGTTCCGATCAGTTTTGCCACCACGGGAGTGGATCTGTATCGATTGTGATTGCGGTCAAGAGCACCTCCCTCCCCTGCAAGGTCACCACTCCACGCTGCGTCATGCGTCAGCTCGCCATGGGATGCCTGCAGGCCGCTGTCATAACCTATGGCAGCTGAGAGCATAAGTAGACCGCCGTCCACGCAGATGAGGCGGCAGAGGCCACAAGAAAAAGATCAATGACCATTCGTGGCCGATTTTTCACAATTCGGTTCAACATGACATCTCTTGATGGGTAAGCGTTCAATCGAAGCTCTTCGCCTGCGACCCAGCTTGAATATCGCATCCTGTCTCACGCGCGCTCTCGCAAGCACAGCTTGTAAGGACGATCCACTTCAGGCATCGCTCCGGGCCGCCTTCGGTCGAGGTGCAGCAATGCGAGACGGGCCGATGGATCCACCAGTGACCTCATCCCTGGGCGGAAAGCGCGTAGCAGAATCAACCGTGGTGCGTGGACATGCTTCTAACTTGATCAATCTTCGTTGTTCAAGGGGACGAGTTTCTATTTTCTACCCGGCCGCTAGAAGATTGTTTCTCCTAAAACATCCAAGCGGCAGATACATCCTCATGCGAGACGAGGGTGACTTGCGAGAGCGAGAATGATTTGTCTGGAATCATCCTTTAAGATGAAACAGCAAGTTTCATCGCCCATCCGATTCAAGCTCCAACGTTCTTCAAAGCAGACCAAGTCTGTCACTCGGCTTGGATTCATCAAACGGTCAGATAGATCGCACCGGCTATGCTGGCCAGTCCTAGGACCAGACATAGCAACCGAAACCCCATCGATTGTCGGCGTCGGATCCACTGATGCTCATCGACATGCAAAAGGTCATCGTCATCCTCTGGGCGCATCATGAGTCTCTCAGTTGCGTGCGGGTGAGAGTTTCTGTGACCGCTGACGCGCGACCTCGTAACATCCGCATGCGATCTGTTCGAGGCCGGAGACGTCGGTCACGGTGATTGCACCGCGGTCCTGGCGGATCAAACCCGTTGACTGGAGCCCACACGTGACAAGACTGACCGTCGACCGTTGGACCCCTAACATCCGGGACAGATGCTCGTGCGTGAAGGGCAAGCTCGCCTGGTCGGCGCGATCCCGCATGGTCAGGATCCAGCGGCAGCAGCGCGCTTCGACGCCGTGGACGATGTTGCAGGCCATCGTCTGAAGCGCCTCCGCCAGCAGGGCCTCTTCGTAGCGCAGGAAGAGATCCCGCAGGGTCGGTCGCTCCTCGAACGCACGATGCAGGACACTAGTGTCAATGCGGGAGGCCCTGCCTGTGATGTGAACAACATAGCGCCCAAGAGACTGGCGCGTCACGAGCGTGCTGGCCGAGCCAACCATCGCCTCACACCCGAGCACCGCCATTTCGACACTTCTGCCATCGGGGAGAGCCGTCATGAGCGAGACAACGGCCTCATGCGGAAAGTAGACGAACGGCATGCTCTCGTTGGTCTCGTAGAGCACAGTGCCCTTCTTCAGCTCGGTCCGCTCAAGGTGTGGCTCAAGATGCGCGAAGTCGTCCGGCTGCAGGGCTGACAGCAACTGGTTCGTGCGATGGGAAGACTGGCGCGAGGATGGTGACATGGCAACGCTCCTGAGCCCCCTTGCCTTTAAGCCTGGCTCGCGGCTTTGCTGCCGAGCGCTGCCTGCGCGGCGGCAAGGCGCGCAATCGGCACGCGGTAGGGCGAGCAGGACACGTAATCGAGCCCAACCGATTGGCAGAAATGGATTGAGGCCGGATCACCGCCATGCTCACCGCAGATTCCGAGCTTGATGTTCTGCCTCGTCTCCTTGCCGCGCTCGACCGCGAGCTTGACGAGCTCGCCCACGCCGTCCTGATCGATGGTCACGAACGGATCCGCCGGCAGCAGGCCCTTCTGCGTGTATGGACCGAGGAACGAGGCTGCATCGTCGCGCGAGATGCCGAGCGTCGTCTGCGTCAGATCGTTGGTGCCGAACGAGAAGAACTCCGCCGATTCCGCGATCTCAGCCGCACGCAGGGCCGCGCGCGGCAGCTCGATCATGGTGCCGACCTGATACTCGACGGCGACGCCGCTTTCCTTGGCCACTGCTTCCGCCATGGCGACGATGCGCTCCTTCACGAGGTCGAGTTCCGCCTTCGTCATCACGAGTGGCACCATGACCTCCGGCACGACCGGCCGGCCTGTCGTCTTGCCGGCCTCGACCGCCGCCTCGAAGATCGCGCGCGCCTGCATCTCGGCGATCTCAGGGTAAGCGACGGCCAGACGGCAGCCGCGGAAGCCGAGCATCGGGTTGAACTCGTGCAGCTCGCGGGCGCGGTGCTTGAGCTTGTCGACGGAGGCGTTCATGGCCCTTGCCACCTCCTCCATCTCCTCTTCCGAATGCGGCAGGAACTCGTGCAGCGGCGGATCGAGCAGGCGGATCGTGACGGGCAGACCGCTCATGATCGAAAACAGCTCGGCGAAGTCCTGGCGTTGCATCGGCAGCAGCTTGGCAAGCGCCGCCCGGCGGCCAGCCTCGTCGTCGGAGAGGATCATCTCGCGCACGGCGACGATGCGGTCGGCCTCGAAGAACATGTGCTCCGTGCGGCAGAGCCCGATACCCTCCGCGCCGAAGTTGCGCGCGGTCTTGGCATCGAGCGGCGTTTCCGCATTGGCGCGCACCTTCATGTGGCGCACCTTGTCGGCCCAGCCCATGAGCGTGGCGAACTCGCCCGACAGCTCCGGCTGCAGCATCTCCACTTGGCCCAGCAGCACCTGGCCGTTGGAACCGTCAATGGTCAGCACATCACCCTTCTTCAGCGTCTGCCCCGCCACCGTCAGCGTCTGCTTGGCATAATCGACGCGGATCGATCCGGCGCCCGAGACGCAGGGTTTGCCCATGCCGCGGGCCACCACGGCGGCGTGCGAGGTCATGCCACCGCGGGTGGTCAGAATGCCTTCCGCCGCGTGCATGCCGTGGATGTCCTCAGGCGAAGTCTCGACGCGCACCAGAATGACCTTGTGACCGGCCTTCTTGGCCGCTTCCGCATCGTCCGAGTTGAACACGATCTCGCCGGACGCAGCACCCGGCGAGGCCGGCAGGCCGCTGGCGAGGATCTTGCGCTCGGCCTTGGGATCGATGGTGGGATGCAGCAATTGGTCGAGGGCCGCCGGCTCGACGCGGGTGATCGCCTCCTCCTGCGTGATCAGGCCCTCGGAGGCGAGTTCCACGGCGATGCGCAAGGCGGCTTTCGCCGTGCGCTTGCCGTTGCGGGTCTGGAGCATCCAGAGCTTGCCCGTTTCGACCGTGAATTCCATGTCCTGCATGTCACGGTAATGCTTTTCGAGAATGCCGTAGATGCGCACCAGCTCGCCATAGGCGTCCGGCATCGCGCTTTCCATCGAAGGCTTGTCGGAACCGGATGCAATGCGGGCCTTCTCGGTGATGTCCTGCGGCGTGCGGATGCCCGCCACCACGTCCTCGCCCTGAGCATTGATCAGGAACTCGCCGTAGAGCTCCTTCTCGCCTGTCGAGGGATTGCGGGTGAACGCCACGCCGGTGGCGGAGGTCTCCCCCATGTTGCCGAAGACCATGGCCTGCACGTTCACCGCCGTGCCCCAGCTCGCCGGAATGGCGTGCAGCTCACGGTACTTGATGGCGCGGTTGTTCATCCAGGAGCCGAACACGGCGCCGATGGCGCCCCAGAGCTGCTCGTGCGGCTCCTGCGGGAAGGGCTTGCCGAGCTCCTTCTCGACCAGCGCCTTGTAGCGCGGGAGAATGGCTTTCCAGTCCGCGGCGGTCATGTCGGTGTCGAGCGAGTAACCCTTGCGGTCCTTGTACTCGTCGAGGATCTCTTCGAAGTGGTGATGCTCGATGTCGAGCACCACGTTGGAATACATGGTGATGAAGCGACGGTAGGAGTCATAGGCGAAGCGCTCGTCGCCCGCGCCCTTGGCCAGCGCCGCGACGGTGACGTCGTTGAGGCCGAGATTGAGCACCGTGTCCATCATGCCGGGCATGGAGGCCCGGGCGCCGGAGCGGACCGAGACGAGCAGCGGATTGGCGGCATCGCCGAAGGTGCGGCCGGTCAGCTTGCCGACGAAATCCAGGGCATTGGCGACCTGGCTTGTCAGCTCCTCGGGATAGGCGCGGCCGTGGTCGTAGTAATAGGTGCAGACCTCCGTCGTGATGGTGAAGCCCGGCGGCACCGGCAGGCCTAAGTTGGACATCTCGGCCAGATTGGCCCCCTTGCCACCGAGCAGGTTCTTCATTCCCGCCTGGCCCTCGGCCTTACCGTCCCCGAAGGTATAGACCCACTGCGTCATTGTTAGTTATCCTCGAAATTGTGAAAGTATCGAGCTAACCGGCCGCTCCCGCATTCCGTTTAGCACCAGCCCACACCAACGAGTTGACTAATGCAGGGGGGCTCAATGCTAGCGCCACCGAACTTAGTGTCTGACTCAAAACGCAGCCGCTGTGCCCCCGGCTGTCTTCCCCCCGCTCCTCGCAATAAAAACGGTGGGAAGCGGTCCAATCTGGATCTGATTGAGCTCAGTAACATGATTGGAATGGAGTCCATTGGATGCGCCCTGAGAGTTTTCAGCGAGGCTCTTAGGCTTCCCCTGACGAGACAATCTCAATCCCTTCGACAAGGGTCAGAGCTTTCTTCAATCCTGCTGCGGCCGAAACCACCATTTGCGGCAGGACGATCCATTCGAGTGTCCAGGCAGCACCGGAGCGCTCGTTCTCATGCACGAGCCCCTGATGCAGCGTGCCGAGGAGGCCTGCATTGAGGCGGGCCAACGTGACGAGCACTTCCGCCAGAACAGGATTGGACTTGTGCGCCATCGCCGACGAGCCGCCGCCTGAGGCAAGGTGCACCTCACCGAGTTCGTTCTGTGCCATGAGAGTGACATCCTGCCCAATCTTGCCAAGCGTTCCCGAGACAAGCGATAGGAGAGCCCCGAACTCGCCGATCCGGTCGCGCTGCGAATGCCAGGCGGGAACGGAGCCCAGACCGAGAAGACCGGACATGGCATCGGCCACCGCATCGCCGTGGCCCCTCATCTCGCCGCGTGTGCCGATAGGGCCGCCGAGCTGAACGACCAACAGGCGTGGCGCGAGATTTTCCAAAGCCTCCCTGTGCCGTTCCAAAGGCTGGATCCAAGTCTCGATCTTGTCGGCTGCCGTGAAGGGCAGCGCCTGCTGCATCCGGGTGTGGGCCATCAACCGAATGGAGCCATCCCGCGCCTTCATGGCGTGAAGATCGCCAATCAGCGCATCAAGGCGCTGCCCAAAGACGTCGATCACGCCTTTCAGGCGCAGCATGAGAGCGGTGTCGATGATGTCCTGGCTGGTAGCACCGAAATGAACCGCTTTGGCATGGGGCTCTCCGACGGTGGCCCGCAACTGCTTCACGAAGGCGGGGACGATCACGCCATCCTGCGCGAGTCCCTCCGACAGCGCTTTCCAATCAGGACGGAACGCGCGACAGGCTTCCGCGATCCTCTGTGCGGCATCCTTCCCGATCAGCCCGATCTCGGCCTGAGCCCCCGCAAGGGCGGCTTCCACATCGAGCATGGCCGAAAGCTCTTCTTCCTTTGAGAAGAAGGTGGCAACCTCCGCGTTGCCGATGAGAACATGCAGCAGGGAATGAGGAAGCGCTTCCATCGCCAAACTCCTCAAACGGTCTCGAGGGCAATCGCGATGCCCTGGCCGACGCCGACGCACATGGTGGCGAGCGCCCGCTTCAGGCCCGTCAGCTTCAGCTCCAGCGCCGCCGTGCCGGCAATCCGCGCCCCGGACATGCCGAGCGGATGCCCGAGCGCAATCGCACCGCCGTTCGGATTGACATGCGGCGCATCCTCCGCGATCCCCAGCTCCCGCAGCACGGCGAGGCCCTGGCTGGCGAACGCCTCGTTCAGCTCCACCACGTCGAAATCCGTGGGCTTGAGCCCCAGCCGCGCGCAGAGCTTCCGGGTGGCCGGCACAGGCCCGATGCCCATGATCCGCGGCGGCACGCCGGCCGCGGCTCCGCCCACCACCGGATTGCCCTTGCGGCGCGGGATCGTCACGGGAACGATCTCCTGCGCCAGACGACCATTCTTCTGCGCGGCCGCCGCCTTCGCTTGAGAGCGCAGGGCGAAGGCGTCCTGATCGGCCCGCGAGACGCCGAACTCCGCGGCCACGTTCTCGCCGGTCTCGGGCATGGAATCGACGCCGTATTGTTGCTTCATCAGCGGGTTGATGAAGCGCCAGCCGATGGTGGTGTCGTGGATCTCGGCGGCACGGGAGAAGGCACTCTCCGCCTTCGGCATGACGAAGGGGGCGCGGGACATGGACTCCACCCCGCCGGCGATCATCAGGTCCGCCTCGCCCGCCTTGACCGCGCGGGCGGCAGTGATCAGCGCATCCAGGCCCGAGCCGCACAGGCGGTTGATGGTGGTGCCGGAGACGGATCCGGGCAGCCCGGCCAGCAGCACGGCCATGCGGGCGACGTTGCGGTTGTCCTCGCCAGCCTGGTTGGCGCAGCCGTAGATCACGTCGTCGACGGCCTCGAAGTCGAGGCCCGCATGGCGCTCCAGGAGCGCTTTGAGCGGCACGGCGGCGAGATCGTCGGCGCGCACGCCCGCCAGGGCTCCGCCATAGCGGCCAATCGGCGTGCGCACATAGGCACAGATAAAAGCTTCCCGCATCTCACAGCTCCGGAACAATCAGATCGGCCACTTGATCCTGGATGAGAAGCTCGGCCCCGGTCTGCGCCTGCAGCGCGTCCAGCGACAGGGCGGGCAGCTTCTCGCGCAGAACGAAACGGCTGCCTTCGATGTCGATCACAGCCAGGCTGGTATAGACGCGGGTCACGCAGGCCACCCCCGTCAGCGGGAGAGTGCAGCGCTTCACCAGCTTGGGCCGGCCATCCTTGGTCACATGGTCGGTGATCACCGCCACGCGCTTGGCACCGTGGACCAGATCCATGGCCCCGCCCACCGCCGGAACACCCTTGGGCCCGGTGCTCCAGTTCGCTAGGTCGCCGGTCTCGGCCACTTGGTAGGCCCCGAGGATCGCCACGTCCAGATGCCCGCCCCGCACCATGGCGAAGCTGTCGGCATGGTGGAAGAAGGCAGCGCCCGGGTTCAGTGTCACAGCCTTCTTCCCGGCATTGATGAGGTCCCAGTCCTCGCTCCCCTCCGCCGGGGACTCGCCGAAGTTCAGGATGCCGTTCTCGGTGTGAAAGATCGCCTGGCGCCCAGGAGGCTGGTACTGGGCCACCACTTCGGGGAAGCCGATGCCAAGATTGACATAAGCGCCATCGGCGATGTCCTGCGCGGCGCGCCAGGCGATCTGGGCATTGGAAAGCTTGAGGCTCATGGATAGTGCGCTCCGGCGCGGTTCAGGACTTCTTCCTGTTGAGGGTCGGGCACTTCGACGAGTCCTTGCACGAAAATTCCGGGCGTGACGACCTGCTCGGGGTCAATATCGCCCGGCACCACGATGCGGCTGACCTGCACGATGGTGATTGCCGCTGCCATACACATCAGCGGATTGAAGTTCCGTGCCGCCTTGCTGTAGGTCAGGTTCCCGTGCCGGTCGCCCAGATGCGCCTTCACCAGCGCGAAATCAGCCTTCAGCCAGCGCTCCTGCACGTAGGGATGGCCATCGAATTCGGCGATCACCTTGCCCTTGGCGAGTTCGGTCCCATAGGCCGTGGGCGTGTAGAAAGCCGGGATGCCCGCCCCGCCCGCCCGGATGCGTTCGGCGAGTGTGCCTTGCGGCACCAGCTCCAGCTCGATCTCTCCGGCCAGATACTTCTCCGTGAACACACGCGGGTCCGCGGAGCGGGGAAACGAGCAGATCAGCTTCCGGACCATCCCGTGTTCGATGAGCGCCGCAAGGCCGACATGGCCATTGCCTGCGTTGTTGTTCACGACTGTCAGGTTTCTAGGGCTGCCGGTCGCACGGAACCGGTCGATCAGCGCATGGATCAGCTCGATCGGCGAGCCTGCGCCGCCGAAACCGCCGATCATTACCGTTGCACCATCACCAATTCCCGCGACGGCCTCAGCCCGATTAGGGATTGTCTTGTCCATCGGCGCTCCTCTCGCGCCAGAGGATGAGTTCATCCTCTAGCTGCGAGGGAGACATAGGCCGATCCAAGCTAGCGTGCCAAACGATTTGTGCGATATACTGCATTTGTTACGATAGCGCACAGAACGAGACAACAATGACCATCTCCCAACGCGACACGATGGGCGGCTTGGCCAAAGGATTAACGGTGATCGAAACCTTCACCGCCCAACGTCCCCGCCAGTCAATTACCGAGGTTGCCGTTGCCTCAGGGCTTGACCGCGCGACGGCGCGGCGCTGTCTCCTGACGCTCGCGCAACTTGGCTACGCCGATTACGACGGCAAGTTCTTTACCCTCACTCCACGTGTGCTGCGCCTTGGCACCGCATGCCTCGCCACCATGCCTTTGCCACAGCTGGTGCAGCCCTGGCTTGACCAACTCTCGGAGGAGCTCGGCGAAAGCTCCTCTGTCTCGATCCTTGATGGCAGCGACATCGTCTATGTCGCCCGTGCGGCGCAGAAGAAGGTGATGTCGATCAGTCTGATGCCCGGCTCGCGCCTGCCTGCCTATTGCACCTCGATGGGCCGCGTGTTGCTCGCAGCCCTGCCCGAGGTCGAGGCGCAAGCGATCCTGATGCAGGCGCCGCTGCCCGCCCGTACACCCCACACGATCACCGACGTCGAGGCTTTAATGGGCGCGCTTGCTCGTATTCGCGCCGAAGGTTTTGCTGTGGTTGACCAAGAGGTCGAACTAGGCCTGCGCTCCATTGCGGTGCCGCTTCTGAACGCGCGCGACAAGACTGTGGCGGCGCTCAATCTCGGCCTGCCGGCCATTGGTAGTGGGGATGACCTCGTCGCCCGCTATTTGCCCGCCCTGCTGAAAATTCAACGCGAGGCCAAACGTGTGATGCGCTGAGGCACCATCACTGCATTGGAGGTTCCTCAGCCATGTGCCGGTTCCATGTCGTCCGCCATGACAAGCAGAGCGCATGGCTGATTCCGTCCGCCAGCATGCAGTGCCGGGCGGTGATCTTCCCCGAAGGGACGAGGAAAGATCGTCAGAATGTCCATACGCCTTTGTGGACGCATCAGAGCTCCTGATGAACAATCACTATTGATGGTTGGTTCGCGCCTATTCGTCGCCGAGCACCTCACGGACCCAGCGGAATGCCGCGTTTGCGGCCGGCACGCCGGCATAGATCGCGCTCTGCAGCAAAAGCGACTGCAGCTCGCCGACACTCACCCCATTGCGCAAGGCTGGCCGGACATGGAGCTTGAACTCCTCTTCCCGGTGCAGCGCCACCATCATGGCGAGCGTCACCAGCGAGCGAGTCTTCCATGGCAGGCGCGGGTCACCCCACACCTCGCCCCAGGCCGTACGCGTGATGAAGTCCTGCCAGGGCTGCGCAAAGGCACCGGCCGTGGCGAGCGACCGCTCCACATGGTCCTCGCCCAACACGCTCTTGCGGTTCTGGAGCCCCACCTCGAACGGCGTCGCACCGGGAGCCTCTTCGGTGCGAACCTCCCGGTGCTGGTCCAGGAACGAGGCCAGAGAGGCACCTGTCCTCTCGGCCTGTTCGACGGCGAGCAGGTGCGCGGCCCGTGGAAGAACGATCATCTCGGCGTCAGGAACCAAGGTCCTGATTTCCTCCGCCATCGCTACCGGAGTGGCCGGATCATCCGCTCCGGCGATGACGAGCGTCGGGGCCGCTATCTGGTGAATGACAGGTCTCAGATCCATGCAGCCGATGGCATTGCAACAGACGGCATAGCCCACCGGGTCGATGCTCAGGAAAGCATCCCGAATGGGTAAGACGCACGCCGGCGCCTGGGCCGGGTAGCCCGCCGTAAACCAACGTCCCATCGTGGCCTCGACAATGGCCCCCATGCCCTGCGCCCGCACCAGGGAGGCCCTCTCATTCCACGATTGCTGGCTCGGCATGTAGGCCGAGGTGGCCATCAAGGTGAGGCTGATCACGCGATCGGGATCACGGCTAGCCAGCACTTGGCCGGTCATGCCGCCGAGCGACAGCCCGACCACGTGAGCCCGTGAAATCCGGAGTGCATCAAGGAGGCCGAGGAGATCATCGGCCAGATCGTCGACTGTAATGGGCTCGTCGAGCACCTGCGAGCGCCCGTGTCCGCGCGTGTCGTAGCGCAGAATGCGGTAGCGCCCGCGCAGAGCCGGAACGACCCAGTCCCACATCGCCATCGTTGTGCCGAGCGAGTTCGAAAACACCACCACGGGAGAGCCCGAGGGGCCACTGAGCTCATAGGAGAGTTCAACGCCATTCACCTTGATCCAGGGCATCAGTCAGATCCAATCGTTGCGCACGTGAATGTGGACGAGGCTGGCGCCTGCCTCATAGGCCTCGTGCTCTCCACCTGCTCGGGCGGCAGGATCGGTGCCGCAGGATTATCCTTCTTGCGCGGCACCGAGCCGGTGATGGCAACGGCAGTGACAACAAGCTTCATCGCAATGATCCGAAACTGACAATCAAATGTCAAAAAACACGGTTTCGCTCTCACCCTGCAGATGGATGTCAAAGGTATAGATGGGCATGCCGTTCTCCTCCATGCGGGATGCAATGAGGGTTAGAACACGGACCTTGTGTTCGATGCGGGCCAGAACGGGGCATTCCGCATTGGCCGCCTCCTCGTCGCCGAAATACAGCCGCGTGTGCAGCCCGATATTGATGCCGCGCGCCACAATCCAGACCGTGATGTGCGGCGCCATGAGACGGCCGTCCTTGTAGGGCACCCGGCCCGGCTTGATCGTCTCGAAGCGGTACTCGCCCGTGGTGCCGTCCGTCGGCTGGCGGCCCCATCCGACGAAGTTCGGATCGGCTTGGCCGCGCTTCTCCTCGGGGCTGTTGTAGAGCCCCTCCGCATCGGCCTGCCAGATCTCGAGCAGGGCGTCCTTGATCGGGTTGCCGCTGCCGTCAAAGATACGGCCCTTGACGATGATCCGCTCGCCCTTGGTGTCGGGACCGACCAGGACGAGGCCGAGATCCTCGTCCCACACGCCGGTGATCTCGACCCAGTTCGGCGTCGCGCCGATATGGACGTAGGGGCCCGCCGTCTGGGAGGGCGATTCCTTGAGCGTTGTGAGCTTCTGAAACATCAGTTCCCCTCCATCCGGTTCTCGAACATGGTCGAGCGGCGGCCGCGCAGGACGATGTCGAACTTGTAGGCGAGCGCGTCCATGGGCAGCGTGGCGTTGCGGTCGAGCACGGCGGTGAGCTGGTCGATGGCCGCCTTGTCCGAGATCGTCGAGACGATCGGGCATTGCCAGATCATCGGGTCGCCCTCGAAATACATCTGCGTGATCAGGCGCTGGGCGAAGGCGTGGCCGAAGAGCGAGAAGTGGATATGCGCCGGGCGCCAGTCGTTGACGCCGTTCGGCCAGGGATAGGCGCCGGGCTTGATGGTGCGGAACCAGTAGCGTCCCTCCTCGTCCGTGATCGTGCGCCCGCAGCCGCCGAAATTGGGATCGATGGCCGCAAGATAAGTTTCCTTCTTGTGCCGGTAGCGGCCGCCCGCATTGGCCTGCCAGAACTCGACCAGAGCACCCGGCACGGGACGGGCGTTCTCATCCAGCACGCGGCCATAGACGATGATGCGCTGGCCGATGGCCTCGCCGGTCTTGGCGAAGTTGCGGATCAGGTCGTTGTCGAGCGGGCCGAGTTTATAGTGACCGAACACCGGCCCCGTCATCTCCGAGATCGTGTTGTCGAGCGAGAGCAGCGGATATTGTGGGGAGCGCAGGATGGAGGTCTTGTATTGCGGCGTGAAAGCCGGCGGGTGCCAGTTCCTGTCCCGTTGATAATATATGTCTTCTCTCATCTCTTTTCCCGTAACGCCGAACCTCGGCGCGGTTCGCTCCCGTCCATCACCTCTGAGGCTCGGGATTGGCTTCCAATTCAACCAAGGTCTCCGTGACGATCTTCTTCTGCACCCTTGTACGCGTGGTGGAGTGCGACTAAGGCGCGAGGCTCGTAGCTGCCATGCGGCTGTCGTTTTTAGGAGGTGCCAGTTTCAAATTGGCCGCCACTTCCTCCAACACGCCTTGAAACGCTGTCAGGGCCGGGCGAGCCGAACTCGTCTCGCGAATTGCAAAACATACGGTTCGGTCCGTCGAAAAGTCGGCCGGACGGCGAAACACGACACCTGGTGGCGCAAACAAAGTAGCCAAGCCCGGCACCAACGCTAACCCGCAGCCGTTTGCGACCAAAGCGAGGCTCACGCCGAAATTGTCTGTTCTATGGCGCACATCGGGCCGAAAGCCGCCAAACGTGGAGCAGACATAGGCGTGCAGTTCGGAAAATTCGCTGCCGGCATTGGTGCTGATCCAGACCTCACTTGCAAGATCGCCAAGATTGAATTCTTGCTGTTCTCCAGCGAGGACATGCTCCACCGGAAAAGCAATCAGGATGGGATCGGAGCAGAGAGGAAAGAGGATCAGTTCCGGCGGACGCGATCGCCGCATATATCGATAGTCATCGATCAGGATGGCATCGAAGCTTCCCCGAATAAGAGCGGGAATTGCAACTTCAGGGTCCATCTCTTGGGTTTCGATCTTCAGGTTCGGATAGCGTCGTTCCATCACAGGTAACGCTTTTGGAAGAACCGTGCCGAGTGTCGTTTCCAGCGATGCGATGCGCAGCACTCCGCTCACTGAACCGGACAGCAACTCCAGTTCGGTTTCGGCCTCCTCCATCTTTGCAAGAATGCCCGTGGCATGCGCCACCAAGCGCTGTCCGGCTTCGGTCAACAGCAAACGGCGCCCGACGCGCTCCGTCAGAGGGACGCCCGCTGCGATCTCCAACTGTGCCAAGCGTTGCGAAATTGCCGACAAGGAAAACGCCAGCGCCTCAGCAACTGCCGTGATGGTGCCACGGGAATTCAGTTCAACGAGTATTCTGAGACCCTTGGGATCCAACATTGCAACCTGTCCTCCCTTCCCACAGATGGCACTTTGAGGAAGGTCTGCGCCATCAGTCTCCGCATCGAAACCAAAAAAGGTAGACATATCTCGAAAGTGTGTCGCCGACCCAACGAGAGAAGAGCCCGGTGCGGTCGGCAGGGCCGCGCCTACCGTAGTCAGCCAGTCTGGATGAAGCCGGCGCACGCCGCCGACCACAAAGCTACGACCTCACGCCAAAAGTCCCTTCGATTTTAACCACTGTCCGGTCTGATCCCAGTAAGGCGCGCGCTTGTCCGGACTGCAGAACAGTTCGACAGTGACCGGGTACGCAAACTCGTCGCGAATCAGGCGGTCGACCACACCGTCTACATCAACGATGCCCTGGCCCAAGGGCACAGACACGAATCCCCCTCTCTCAGGATCGACCATGATCCGCTTTGTTTCCTGATAGGGAAGCGTACAGGAGGCTTGGGGCAGTGTATCCTTGAGATGCACATATTTGATCCACGGCTTCAGAGCTTCGTAAGGGTGGGGATGGGTGCTTTCTCCGTTCACAGCGAAGTTGGCTATATCCCAGCAAAGAGCGAAGTTATCTGACCCCACCCGCTCAAGGAGCATTCGGGTGCCCTCGACGCTGGCGGTCGGATCCCGTGCTTCGTCACGATTGAAAACGTTCTCAACCAAGAGTGTGACGCCGAGTGTCTCTGCTCTGCGAACAATCGGGCTGATCAGTTCCACATAGCGATCCACCGCCTCGGCCGTGCTGAGCTTCGTCGGGCCTGCCATGCTTTCGGAGAAGCCCGCTCCCAATTGACCCGCGTGCTCAAGCGCCTGTGAGATAACTTCAAGCTGCTCGGTCACGTCGAGCCGCTGCGAAAGTGGAATTCCGCGCGTACTGATAGAATGAACCTGGACATCGTACACGCGCGACAATCGCCTGACCTCATCGACATCAAAGTCGACGTAGTTGACCTTGTAGTAGAGGTCGACGTGCTTGAGACCCCATTCCGCCGTCGTCCGGAAGATCTCTTCCAACGACAGGTCAGGCATATCCAGCGCGATTGCGCCAAGGCTAAGCGTGTGCCCGGACATTGTCCCCTCCGGCTAGATGAGCAAGGCCAGGAACGTCCCGGTAGGAGCGCGACGGTCTCCATCCGAACAGGTCGAAGCAGCTTTGAGTGCTGATCAGGGACGCATTTTCACCAGCCACTTTCTCGAGCGACTGAACTTGCGCCAGCCGCTGCGGGAAATGCTGCGCAACGAGATTACTCAGCGATTCCTTGCCCACAGCCGAATCAGGGGCGGCGAGGAGAACCCGCTCATAGCCAATCTTAGGCGCGCGAAGGCTGCGTTCGATGGCCTCGAGAGCATCTTCGCTGCGCAAATATGACCACAGCCGATTCACGAGCTCACCGTGTGGATCCGAAAGCCATTTCTGATAGCGCTCGATAGACTCCGGTTTGTCCGGGAACAGAACACCTGTAAACCGCAGGCAGACAACTTCCATTCCAAAGCGGACGTGGAAGCCGCGAGCGAGAGTTTCACCCATCAACTTCGTCGCACCGTAGTTATCGTCGGGCCGACGCGGATGATCGTCGTCCATGGGAAGATAATCTGGCGTCCATGGTTTAGTCCAGGAAATCGGGCCAATCGCGCATATCGAGCTCGCGAAAACGATACGCTTGATGTTTGCGCGCCGCGCTGCCTCGAACACATTGAACGTTCCGACAACGTTTACATCGATGATCTCCGGATAGCGCTCCCATTCGATCGGGTCGGAAATAGCACTCAGATGAACGACAGCGCCGAATCCCTCCATCAGCATCGAGAGTTTTTCGAGATCGCTCAGATCGCCTTGAACCCAGACGTTCTCAAGACCGGCCGGTGCCGGTGCCAGATCAAGGCAGGTGATTTCGTGGCCTTGCTTCAATAGCCCTAGGGCCAACCGTTGCCCAATCTGGCCGGCCGCGCCAGTAATGAATACCTTCATCATCTTCTCCATCTGAAGAGTGGTTCTTGCAAACTACGGCGCTTCACGAGCTAAGAAAATCGCAAATAGATGGGGCTTATCTTTTCGAATTCGTGAAGCATTCAGAAGAGACGGACCTCGCAGTCACTCTTCGGAGGACCACGGCGATGTCATGCGGCACCACTGTTTTCCTCCTCGAAGAGCCGCGTGTGGTGCTTCAGTGTAGGATCTGACCAAGAAACGCCTTGGTGCGTTCATTCTGGGGATGGTCGAAAAACTCGCCTGGCGACGCGGATTCTACAATTTGACCACGGTCCATGAAAATGACCCGGTCTGCGACACGCCGCGCGAAACCCATCTCGTGCGTGACACAGACCATTGTCATCCCATCCGCCGCTAGTGCGACCATAGTATCAAGAACCTCGTTCACCATTTCGGGATCGAGTGCCGAAGTAGGCTCATCAAACAGCATGATTTTCGGGCGCATGCATAAGGCGCGCGCGATCGCAGCTCGTTGCTGTTGACCGCCCGAAAGTTGGCTCGGATACTTGTCGGCTTGATCGGCAATGCGTACCTTCTTCAGATGCTCGAGCGCCAGGGGCCGCGCCTCCTTAGCCGCCATCTTTCGCACATGAACAGGGGCAAGCATGCAGTTTTCAATGATGCTGAGGTGCGGAAACAAGGCAAACTGCTGGAACACCATGCCCACTTCACGCCTAGTCGCATCCATCGCCTTCGGCTTATCGCTTACATGGATGCCATCAACCAGAATCTTCCCTTGCTGATAACTCTCCAACTGATTGATGCACCTGATCAGGGTGGACTTTCCTGATCCTGAAGGACCGCAGAGCACAACGCGGCTGCCTTTTGGGACGGTTAGGGAAACATCACGCAGAACCTGAAATTGGCCGTACCACTTGCTGACACCAACGAACTCTATCGCTGGTCCTCGATCATCTGTTCGCATCAAGATCTCGCCTCCTGTTTGAGAAGATTGCGTCGGCCATGCCAACAAATTCTCTCAGCGCCTTTTTCCCTTGTTCACGTGGTTCTCGGTCAGCTCTCCAAACGTGATAACCGACCAGCACATGACGAAGTAGATCGCGCCGATGAAGATGAAAGCCTCGTTCGAGTACCCGGTCCACTGCGGATCTGCGACAGCCAGCCGGGCCGTACCGACCAGGTCAAATTGCGACACGATGACGATCAGTGTCGTGTCCTTCAACAAGCTAACGGACTGGCTCACTAGCGGTGGCACCACCAGTGAAAAGACTTGAGGGAGGATAACCAAGCGCAGCCGCTGCAGCTTCGAAAGGCCGAGACTATGAGCAGCTTCATACTGCGATTTGGGGATACTGTTTAAGCCGCTGCGAACGATCTCGGAGAAATAGGCTGCCGCCACAAGCAGCAACCCTATTAGGGCGCGGAATAGATTGCTGATATTGATTTGGAATGGGAGAAACAACGGTACAATGATCGTGGCAATGAAAAGGACCGCGATGATTGGCAGAGCCCTCATCACTTCGACGAAGCCAAGGCAAAGCATACGTACGACGCGAATTCCGGAAGTTCGGCCCAACGCAATGAGTGTTCCGAGCGGCAAGCCGAGGAGGATCGTACACACGGAGAGTACCAATGTGAGCGGCAGGCCACTCCAAAGTCGATCGGGAACAGGAGCGAGGCCGAGCAAGCCGCCCTTCATAAGCAAGAAGGCTCCGACAAGTTGGGTCACCCAGATGATTGGAACCCACCGCAACAGAGCCTGCTTGCCTGTCGCAATCGCAAATAGGGAAAAGAGGATGCACGCTGCAAAGATTCCGCAGACCGCGACCACCCTTCCTATCTCCTCCTGTGGGAAAAATCCGAAAAGGATGAAGCTGATTTTGTTGGTGAGGAAAGGCCAGCAGGCGCCACCGACGTTTGCCCGGCAGTCTGACGCGGCACCTTGCCACGTCGCCTCTATGACCGCCCAGTTGGCGAGCCACCAAAAAGATGCAAGAGCAAGCGCTCCCAATGTGGTGGTCGTCAGAAGTCTGGCGGGAGAGCCAAAGTAGATCTGGATCTGCTGTTTGATCATCAACGTCCCCTATCCAACCCGTTGAGGAGCGCCGAACAAGCGGCATTTATGGCCATGAAGATGATCGCGAGGACAATAACCGACTCGATCGCCCGGCCGGTGTTCTGCATAATCTGATACGTCACCGTCATGATCTCGGCATAGCCGACGGCCACACCCAATGGCGTCGACTTGATGATGTTGACGTAGACGTTGATCGTCGGTGGGATCGCAAGCCGAAGAGCTTGCGGGGCGATGACCAGACGGAAAGCGGCGCTTCGACGCAGACCGAGGGCGGCCGCTGCTTCTGATTGCGCGCGCGGGACAGACAGAATGCCGGCTCGGATGACTTCGGCCATCTCGGCACCAAAATAGAAAGCGATGCCGAAAGCCATGGCGGCGAATTCATTACTGAGTGTCGCTCCGCCCTTGATACTGAACCCGACAAGCGACGGGACTTGGTAACGAGCTGTACCCAGGATTATTACGACGGCCACGCTAAACATCGTGGAAATCAGCAGTCTTGGCCGTGAGGGCATGAACCGCGCGCAAAGACAGATGAGGAGGAGGAGGAAGCCAACAGCCGTCCACAATGGAGAGAATTCGGGGCCGGGAACAACAATTCCGCGGTTCGTGAAATAGAAACTACCCAATATTGGAGCTGCCACGCGTGGCGAGGGCAGACTCAGGAATGCGAGGTAGAGAAAAACCAGAAACACGAGCAACGGGACGTTGCGGACGACGTTCACATAAAAGCGTCCTATACGCGCCGCGAGTGGGTTGCTCGACAATCGAGCAAGAGCTGCCAAGAGCCCGAGCAGTGTCGAGCCAATGATTGCCACAAGTGCGACAACCATTGCATTCGCAAGTCCCACGCCAATCGCCGCCAGATTGGATGAACCTGGAGGCAATGGGATGATGCTCTGCGCGAGGCTGAACCCTGCTGGGGCGAGAAGATAATCGAAGCTGACGCCGAGACCGATTGCACTCAACCTTTGCTGAATGGATGAGGCAAAGAAAAAGATGAGAGCGATCGCGAAGATGACTGCCGATATTGTGACAACATGGCTTCGCAACTGCCCCTTGGCGACAGGGCTCGGCGTCATAGAGGTCATGATCATTCCCCTTCGATCTCAACCGTTCTCAGCGCCACGGTGGCGAGTAGAGGAGGCCGCCATTTGACCAAAGGTTGTTGATGCCACGGGGAATCTTGAGAGTCGAGTTAGCACCGAGGTTTCGGTCGTAGATCTCGCCGTAGTTGCCGACCGCCTTGATGACCTTAGCAACCCAGTCATTCGCCAGATGCATCTTGGAGCCAAGGTCACCTTCTGCTCCAAGCAGCCGCCGCACTTCGGGGTCTTGACTGGTTTTGGCAATCTCTTCCACGTTTGTGGAGTTGACGCCCAACTCCTCTGCCGTGATTGTGGCATTGATGATCTGACGGACAAGATTGACCCAATCGGGATCGGTTTGAAGAACAACTGGCGCGAAAGGCTCCTTGGAGATCGTCGTATCCAGAATGACATGCTCATCCGGATTGCCGAGAGACGCACGGAAGGAGGCGAGTACCGGCGGTTCTTGGCTGATCGCGTCGCATCTATCCGATTTGTATGCGTTGAAGGCGTCGTCGATCTTATCGAAGTTGACCGGCGTGTATGTCATTCCGTTCTTGCGAAAATAATCGTCGACACTTGACACATTGGTGGAGCCGGTGATGTTGCAGATCGTCGCGCCGTTTAAATCTTTAGGGTTAGTTACATTCGCGGCTTTCTTGACCATGAATGCATTGCCCGAGTAGAAATAAACTCGCGGGAACTCAAGCCCAAGCACAGCGTCACGGGAAACCGTGTAGGTCGTTGACGTTGTGATGATGTCGACCTCACCCGTTTGCAAGGCAGTAAAAGTCTGCACGAACGACATCGGCTTGTAGACGAACTTGCTTGAATTGTTAAACAATGCCGTAGCAATCGCCTTGCAGTAGTCGACGGCAAAGCCTTTCCAGTTACCGCTCGGATCTGGCGTATGAAAGCCAAGCCCTTCTGCCTGACCGCCACAATGAACTTCGCCACGCGCCTTAATCTTGTCGATCATCGCACCCGCATTGGCCTGAGATGCGGCCAGGAGGAGTGGCACGGCGGAACCGACTAACAGTGTGAGTATTCTTCCCATCGTTTGTTCCCTTATGCTTATGTGAGAGCGTTTTAGCGATGCCCGAGCTAGTGGGCGTGGGTATCACTTCGCGGCTCTCTCAACCGAGATAATCTCTACAGCTGGAGAGAGTTGATCGAAGAGTATGGGCAGAATTGCTTCAAAAAAAGCGCAAAATCCCGTAGGTGATCATTCGCGTTTCCTGAAGGTTCCAATCATTTGCTGGCGCAAGTCTTCGCGTGCCGGCTTCGACCCGACTGGGCGGAATTGGCCAAGCTGGTTATGAGGATTGACCTGGAGCAAGGTGCCCAAGCAAGCACCGCTGGTGCATTGAGGCATTAGGCACGGAGGGACCTGACCCAGTGGTACGTTGCCACGTCGTCAATCCATTAAGCCAATGCCCAAGTATGCTCACCATTCCTTTATCAAGGCCAAGTATCGCGTCCGACAGGCCTGAGTCCGAAGCCAGGCTCATATAACGCGTCGATTTGAACTTCTGGTTGGGCGAAGCTGCCATTGCTGAATAGAATCCCCCACGGTGACTCACCCCAAGAGGTCTGGGTAGCCAGTCACAATCGTCCCCGGCCGCACGCCACCGCCGGTTCGCCTTGCCGACTCCGGGCAGGTGCAGCAGAAACAAAACCGCCTCTCCATTGGCCATGAACCGACCGTGGCCAGCTCTCGGATTTGGCCCCGTCGATCGATGGTTGGGCAAAATCGAAGCTGGCCGGAGAGCGGCAAACGTTCAGGGCACTGCCTCTCAGTTTCCGGGCAATCCGCCTGATGCCCTAGCCCAATGCCTTCAACAGCAGCCTCGCCGCCACGTCATCCTGCGTTCGCATCACCTCCCCTCGCGGGACCTCCGCCTAGGGAGAGCTCTGACAATTCCTTATCCGCCTCGCGTGCTTTTGGAGGCGCGAGGGGTCCAGTTCTTCATATCATTCGAGGTCTCGAGTTTCATGTCACCTCGATCTTCGAGATAGGCAGCGGCTGGGCCTGAAAAGGACCGCTAGGGCGTCACACGGCCCTCGTTCGATAACGATTGGCATAGTTCTCAATGCGTGTGCCGACTGAGGACAACCCGTAGCAGATGAGAAAGTAGACCAAACCTGCGAAGGCGTATCCTTCCCAGAGCACATTACCCCATGTGACATCCGCCATTGCCAGTTGCGTCGAACCGAGAAAATCGTGCATGCCAACGATAATGATCAGGGATGTATCCTTGACCAGAGCGATCAAGGTATTGATGACGCCCGGCAGCGAGACGATCAGCGCCTGCGGGAAGACGACAAGCTTCTCGCCATTCCAGCGTGACATGCCCAAAGCGTAGACGGCTTCCCGACTTCCCGGAGAGACCGCATTGAGGCCTGCTCTGATCGCCTCAGCCATATAGGAAGATGTGTAGAGACATAAACCTATCAAGACTCGCAAAAACATGTTGGCCTCTGCGCCACCAGGTAGGAACAGCGGGAGGAGAACGACGGCAATGAATAGGATCGCGATGAGGGGAACCCCTCGCATAAACTCGACATACACAGAGCAAACGCCCCGTATCAACGGACGTTTGGAGCGTCTGCCCAGCGCCAGAATCCCACCAAAGATAAAGGAAATCCCGGTTCCGATCGTGAACAGGAGAAGAGTGATCGAAAGTCCGCCCCACTTTTCAACCGGGACAGAGGTCATGCCGGGGAAGGCGCCGCCGACGACTTCAAAGCTGACAAAGACGGTGGTGAGATAGGCTATAATCGATCCGACGATCTGATATCTTTGGGCAAGGGCAAACGCCCCTGCGCAACCAAGAACGATGACGATCAGGGACAAGTTGACCTGCCACCAGAGGTCGGCGGGATAAAAACCATAGATGAGCTGGCCGAGTTTTTCCCAAACAAAGACCCAGCACGCACCTTCACGATGGCAGTCCTGTGGCCGAGTCCCAATAAAATCTGCATCGATTAGCGCCCACTGCAAGAAGGGCACGATCACGCCCAAGAAGATGGCGGCGGCAAAAAGCGTTGCGATAGTACTCTTGGTATCGGCGAACATTCTGCGAAACAACTTCGAGATCGCAGCGACGATGGTGACAGGGGTCCGTGTGTCGTTCAGAGACGGTTTGAACTGAGGTGTGGTCACCATCAACGCCTCCCCTGGATATGCAGGCTGCGGTCGTAAACGTGCATCATTCCGGCGCAGAGCAGGCTTATAGAAAGGTAGACGCTGGTCACGATCGTTAGAACCTCGATGGCCTGACCGGTTTGAGTAAGAACGGTTTTACCGAAGATGAGCATGAGGTCGGGAAATGCGATCGACGCGACGATTGCTGTCTGCTTGATCATGTTGACGTACTGATTGGTCAAGGGCGGGATCACCATCCTGACGGCCTGGGGGATGATGACGCGTCTCATAATGACGGTCTTGGAGAGCCCAAGCGCCTGACCCGCCTCGGTCTGTCCTTTGTCAATGTTGACGATTGCACCCCTTAGCAGCTCAGCTATGAAGGCCGAGGAGTAGATCGACATTGCGACAAGAACCGCCAGCAGCTCCGGAATGATTACCAGCCCTCCCCGGATGCCCAGACCAGCGCGAACCGGCACGTCCCAGGATTGAACAGCGAAGGCAATCATCAGACAGAACAGCAATAGGCTGATAACAAGGCTGACGTCGAGGCGGGCCATCGGTGATGTCGGGCGCAGCTTTGCAATGTAGCGGCTGGCAATCACCGGTGCTGTGGCCGCAAGAATAGCAAGGATCCAGACCCACGACGCGACGATTGGTGAAGGAATGAAAAACCCTCGGTTGTTCAAAAAGATTGAACCCCATATTGTGAAGCCATCTCTCACGCCGGGTAACGCCGAAAAGACCGCGAAATACCAGAACAACAAGTGGAGAAGAATGGGCGTATTCCTAAACAGCCCAATATAGCCAGCAGCGAGACTGGAAGCGGCGGGGCTTGGTGACAGCCGGAGAGAAACGACGAGCAGTCCAAGCAGCGTGCCAACGATGGCGCCTAGCACAGCGAGAAAAAGCGTGTTGGTGATACCCACCAGCAACGCCATCCAGATTGGACTCGCCGATGAGAATGGGATTAATGAAAACGCGATATCAAATCCGGCCGGCCGAAACAGAAAGCCAAAGCCTGTGGTTATCCCCCTGGCGTTCAGATTAGCGAGAGTCGACGAGATGACATACCATCCTCCCCCAAGCAGACAGGCTGCAAGGATGATTTGGGTGGCGATACCCCCCAAATCATTGCTTTGCCTGCGGCGCCGCAGGCCGGTTGCTTGTGACTGAGCGACTTCAGAGAACATTTTGCATCGCCAGGTTTGAGCGCTATTGTCTTATTGGAAGGAGGGGGCGATCATGGCGCCGCCATTCTTCCAAAGAGCGTTCAGCGTCTTTTCGCGTGGGATCTGGACCTTACTGCCGGCGCCAAGGTTGCGCTCGTAAATCTCACCGTAGTTACCGACCGCTTTGATCACCTTGTAGGCCCAATCGTTGGGGAGGCCGAGCATTTCGCCAAAGTTACCCTCGACACCCAACAGACGCCGAACTTCAGCAGGGGATGCAGGATCGGCCTTCTTGGCGTCGAGGTTGCCCGCCGTCACGCCAAATTCCTCGGCGGCGACGAGTGCATAGCCGGTCCAGCGGACAATATCGGCCCAGTTATTATCGCCATGGCGGACGGTTGGCCCATTCAAGGACTTCGAGATCGTATCGTCCAGCACAATGAAGTCGTTCGGGGCCTTGAGCGCGGACTTGTAGGCAAACAGAGTGGAGCGGTCTGAAGAGAACACATCGCATCGGCCGCTTTCGAATGCCGCCAGCGCCTGATCGCGCGAGTCGAATACGACCGGTTTGTAGGTCATGCCGCTCGATTTGAAGTAATCAGCGATGATGACTTCCGTCGAAAGGCCAGTCTGCGTGCAGACGTTGGCGCCGTCCAGATCTTTTCCGGATTTGGCCCCAAGTGCCTTGGAGACCATCAGAGCGTGACCATCGTAAAATGTCACGATCGGGAAATCTAGGCCGAGACTGACATCGCGCGTAAAAGTGTCCGTGACGGCACGGGAGAGAATATCGACCTGACCTGACTGAAGCTGGGGAAAGCGCGCTGATGGTGTGGCAGGCAGAAATTTCACCTTCTTTGGATCCCCGAAAATCGCTGCTGAAACGGCATGGCAGAAATCAACGTCGAATCCGGAATATTTGCCGCTTGCATCGGGAGAGAAGAAGCCTGGAAAGTTCTCACCAACACCGCAAAAAAGCTCTCCCCGCGCTTTGACTTGAGCAAGGGTCCCATCAGCAAAAGCAACACTGTTCCAAGCTGTGAGTATGCCAAGTGCTGCAACGATAGATTTCAGTCGCATGGTATCCACCCTTTCGATCTACCGGAAGTTCTCCGTTCCGGATGCCACTCAAGAAGATCACTTCTGGATCACGGCGTCACGATTAAAAACCGGGATGGTATATGTCCTCAAAGCATAGGGTTGGTGGGCGTCGGCCTTGAGATGCTCCTTACGGCCGCAGGGAAAAGCTCTTGTGAATCAATGTCATGCTGGAATTGCTAAGGCGTCAGCAACCTAGAATGAAGTAGCTCTGTCGCTCATTGCTGCCGGTCGTGGGCTCGAAGCACCAAAAACCGTGCAGACATTACATGCGTACTGACATGCATACTGGCTTGTCGGAATTTTGGCCCGGGGCATAGCCTAAAGGCATTTCTCATCGCGATCTTCGCATTGGTGAGTTCAGCGAGTTTCGGTCCAAGACAGTAGTCGAGGAAGAGCTTACAGCGTCCCGGCGACGCAAGCATCTGGTGAAACGATGGACAGCACAACACCGCAAATCTGCTCCGAAGTCGAATATGATGTCGTGGTTCTTGGGGCCGGATCGGCAGGGGTCGCGGCAGCGGTTGGAGCTGCTCAAGCCGGGGCGCGGACCCTTATCGTCGAACGGTATGGGTTTGCTGGTGGGGCAGCCACGGCATCATCCGTCCTCGCCTATTGCGGCCTGTTTGCCAACCGAGCGAATGCCGAGCTAGTTGTAGGTGGAGTCGCATCTGATGTTCTCCTGCAGATGCGACGCCTTGGAGTCTCCACCGATCCAACTCGCCTGAAAACCACAGGCAACTGGATTGTAACGCTGAATCCGGAGGCGTTGAAGGTGGCGCTCGACCGCGTGCTGATCGAGGCAGGGGTATCAGTTCTCTACCATGCGGCCCTCTCGGGCATCGCGATGGCAGACGACAATGTCACAAGCCTGCAAGTCAGTGGTCACTTCGGGAGCACTTGCATCAGGGCAAATTCATTCGTCGACGCGTCCGGGGAAGGCACCCTCTGCTTTCTTGCCAACCGCTCCCGCGTGACCTCGCCGGCGAAAGTTCAGCCAGCCTCCTTTCCAGTGAGAATTGGCGGGATAGACCCGGATTGGCGACTGAGCCGCGATCCATTCAGAGCTGCTACAGCGGAATACAATTCCAGTGCTCCCGCCGTCCCCGCTCGGGAAAATGGTGGCGTGGTGTTGAGAGTCCCCGGCACTTCGGAAATTTGGTGGATGGCCCTGGATTTGGACACGGACCCGTGCGCGGGCGAAGCGTTTAGCCTTGATGAAATCAAGTCGCGTGATGCCGCTTGGCGCCTCGTCGACATCCTCAAAACCACCGACAGTGCGTTCAGGCACTGCTATCTCGCCACCAGTGGACCGCAGATTGGCGTTCGCGAAAGCCGGCACCCCGAGACGATCACGCGCATCACGAGTCAACATATTATACAAGCGGTGCTTCCCAACGACACGATCGGACTTGGCGGTTGGCCCATGGAAATCCATCACGCTCCTGGAATACAGGAATACATCTCCGTCGGTGGGGAAGGTTACTTTGGAGTGCCGTTTTCGGCCCTTCAGATCCCAAATCTGCGGAATGTGCTTGTAGCGGGGCGCCTTATCGGTGCAGACAGCCGAGCTTTCGGCTCTGTTCGGGTGATGGGCACCGCATTTGCAACGGGTCAGGCCGCTGGCATCGGAGCAGCGCTGATGGCTCGATCCAAAAGCAGCCTCACCATCCAAGACCTCCAGGGCGAGTTAGTCTCTCAGGGCGCGATCATCCACTCCACGGCCCGCACACAGACTCGTCAGCATTTCAGGGGCTGATCTTAGGCTGTTAAGCTCGCGAGCCACGTGCGAGCCTCCTCCACCTCTGAGCGCAAGCTATTTCGAAGATATCGCCCAAATGACGAAAGGCCGCGCTCTAAATGCGTGTGAACGTAGACGCTCATACTTGGAGGATTCGGCAACCGCCGGATCGAGATATTGCGTCCGGCGAAACCAGAGGCCGTGAAACTGTCAACGAACGCGGAACCTAGGCCGACATCGACCATTTGGCAGGCCGTTTCAGCAAAGCGAACGATCGTCGTCGGCTCGTAACGGAGACCCTTGCTGGCAAGATACTCGGAGATTGGGCGGCCATGGGGAGTGCTGTCCTCGAACCCAATCAGGTCTGCGGACGCCATTTCAGCCAACTGGTCAAAGCCCATCAATCCGGCCCTGTCATCGGATGACCTCGGCGTCACGGCAACGATCTCACCTGATCCCAGGAGCTGGGTTGATAGGGACGGATGATCCTGCTGAAAAACACCAACGATCATCTCGCCCTCGCCGAACACAAGATAATCGGTAACCTGCGAGACGGACAGCACGTCGAGGCGCATGATGAGCTTCGGGAATCGCTTTCGCAGCCGTAGCATGGCCTTTGGAACCAGGTGCGCCGCCAGACTCGGTGACGCGCCGACGCGGAACACCATGTCCTCCCCAACCGCCATCCGCCTAAAAGACTCCTGAAGACTCCGGACGTTCTTGAATATCGTGGAGACTTCACTGAACAGAATTGCGGAATGCGCTGTAGGTTGAAGCCTTCCTTTCGCGCGTTCGAAAAGCGGAACTTTCGCCTGATCCTCCAGATGGCGAAGAACCCGGCTAACGACAGGCTGTGAAACGTTGAGAATCTTTGCCGCCCCGACGACCGATCCCGTTTCCATCACGGCATTGAAAACCTCGATCTGTCGTAGCGTGAACATTAACTCGACCCTAATGTCTTGCCATCAGGACATATGGTAGAGACCAAGTAGTCATTGTCAACAACACACCGTGATCCTACGACTACGCGTCAGGAACTGCAGGTTGGAGACAGTGCCGTGCCAAGTCGACCGTTTAACCGTGTCATAGAGCGCTTCACCCTTGATCAGAATACAGTCGAGATGTTGTCTGCTCATGCGTGCGCCGTAAGCAAGTTCAGTCTTCAGCGCTCTGCCGGCGGTGGTGCCCCCCCTGATTTCACATATTTCGGGCTCGAGGTGACCCCTATCACCCAAGAACAGGCGTCGGATTATACCGACGGGACCTTCGACGGTGGCGCTGAGTCTGACCCTGATTTTAGGAAGGTGCCCTTCCAAGGCGGGGTATTTACCTATCTTCCGTACGACGCAACGGCCGGGTCGCGTGAGGATGCGAAGGCCGTATTTTGGCTCGTCACCAAACTGCTGATCATCGATCACACAAAGGCGCAGGCCTTCATCGTCAGCATTCAGGCAAACGAGACGGAGTTCGACTCAGGAGGCACCCAGCGTAGCTGTAAAAATTTGGTCGATGAAATCATACGATCCCCCGCCCCTCTTCCTAGCGCAGTTGATGGAACCTCGCGGAAGGCGATCGACTGGGAGGTGGACACCTCCATCGATGAATACCAGGGCAAGATCAGAGAAATCCAGACGCGCATTGCCCGTGACGAGCTGCATCAGGCTATCCTGTCGGTGGGCCTCTCGAAGACGACGAGCGCGACAGCCGACGCTGTCTTCAACGTGATGCGCCGGCGCAATTCTTCTCCGCACATCTTCCTCGTCCGCAGTGATGACATCACACTGATCGGCGCGTCACCCGCAATGCACCTCCGGAAATCGGGCCGCCTACTCACGGTCGAAACCGATGCGGGGACGCGCCGTCTCGGAGAAACGGAGGACGAGACGCAAGCGATCATGAACGAACTTCTGAATGCTGAGAAAGATCTTGAAGAGCAGAAGATGATTGTCGATGAGACAATAGCTGATTTGAAGGCAATCGCAGCTGACGCGAAGGTCGAGATGCCTGTTGAACTCGAAGTGCGAAAGCTCGGCAGCGTCATGCATCTCTACACGGTGCTTGAGGCGCAAATCAAGGAAGGGCTCAGCCCAATCGAAGCGGTTCTATCGTGCTTTCCGCCGTCAGCTGTCACCGGCGCTCCACGGCACCAGGCGATGAAAGTCATTCAACAGGTTGAGGGCACGCCTCGCGGGCCGTACGGCGGCGTGCTCGGACTGATCGGGTTTGATGGATCGGTTGACACGGCAATCATATTGCGTTCGGCCTGGGTTAAAGGCGACCGGATCACCATGCGTTGCGGCGGGGGGATCACGCATGCATCCGATGCCATGGACGAGTACAATGAGTGCATGAATAAGGCACAATCGATGATCGATTGCGTCCGAGAAGCGGAAGCCTTCTAGAAGCGGGTGGATTGATCATGTCGAAATCTGCATCCTCGCCGGCGCCTGGCAAGGGACCGACCATTATCGAACTTGACAACGTCGAGAAGTACTACGGCACCTTTAAGGTCCTTCGGGGCGTGAGCCTCAGTGTTCGTACCGGCGAAAAAATCGTTGTCTGCGGTCCCTCTGGCTCCGGAAAGTCGACATTGATCCGGTGCATTAACGGCCTGGAGGACTATGACGGCGGGCGGATCGTGGTGGCCGGGCGTCAGCTGTCAGCAACGTCTCGAGACGAAGTTCGACGCAAGGTTGGCATGGTCTTCCAGCAATTCAACTTGTTCCCGCATCTTACGGTTCTCGAGAACTGCACGCTTTCACCGATCTGGACACTTAAGATTGGCCGCAAGGAAGCTGAAGAAACAGCGATGCACTTTCTGGCCCGTGTCAGGATCGCGGAACAGGCCAGAAAGTACCCAAGTCAGCTGTCGGGAGGTCAGCAGCAGCGCGTTGCGATCGCAAGGGCACTTTGCATGCAGCCTGATGTGCTCCTTTTTGATGAGCCGACATCGGCGCTCGACCCTGAGATGGTCCAAGAGGTTCTCCAGACAATGGAGTCACTCGCGTTAGAAGGACGAACAATGGTCTGTGTCACCCATGAAATGGCGTTTGCCCGCTTGGTGGCGGACAGGGTGGTCTTCATGGACCACGGCAAGATCGAGGATGAGGCGCCGCCGGAAGAGTTCTTCACAAATCCGAAGAGCGAACGGGTCAAACAGTTCATCGGACAGCTCAGCCATTCTGCTTGAGCGATGTTGGTCGCATATCAGGAGAAATTTCAATGGCACCAGCGATTGACGGCGCCACGCGTCTGAACGTCATCATCGGTGACCCGATCGCTCAAGTGAAATCGCCGGCCGGCATGACTGCGGCTTTCGCACGCGATGGCCGCAATGCGGTGATGCTGCCTGTCCGGATCGCGAGCGCCAATCTTGAATTGTTTTTGAAAGCTTCTGATCGCGTCTCCAACCTTGACGGCATCGTCGTCACCGTTCCCCATAAGTTCGCATGTTTTAAGCACTGCAAAACGATCTCCGAACGAGCCGAAATCTTGCGAGCGGTCAATATCATGCGACGCAATAAGGACGGCAGTTGGCACGGTGACATGGTCGATGGTCTAGGGTTCGTGAAGGCCACCGAGCGAAAAGGGTTCAGTTTCGTGGGAAAGCGAGCGCTCCTGATTGGGGCTGGTGGGGCTGGCTCGGCCATCTCTCTTGGCCTTCTTGAAGCCGGTGTGGCGAGTCTATCCATCCACGACACCGACAGCGTGAGGAGAGATGCGTTGATTGCGAAGCTCGAAGCCATCAGCGGGAATGTTCACGCTGGCAACTCAAATCCGGCTGGTTTCGACCTGATCGTCAATGCGTCGCCATCCGGCATGCCAACGTACGAGCCTCTCCCCATCGACACCGCAAGATTGACCAGCGATATGTTCGTTGGGTGTGTCGTCACCGACCCAGCACTGACACCGTTGATAGATGCGGCGCGCACTGCCGGTTGCCTGACTGTTACCGGAGTCGAGATGTACCGGGCACTGGAAGACATCATGGTCGATTTTCTATCCGACGGCGCAACCGCGTGACGGTGCCCTCAACAGCGTCTCCGCTCATTGTATGGGCGGACGAGGCTTGGTCCGGGACAGGTGTGCGACGACGTTCTCAATCATTCGCAATCCGGCGTTGCCGCCAAGTGTCATGATCGACTCCGGATGAAATTGCACCGCAGCCATAGGTTCACTGGCATGCTCGATCCCCATGATTGTTCCATCGTCACTTTCCGCCGTGATGATGAAGTCTCGCGGCAGTGTCGATCGGTCAACGAACACCGAGTGGTAGCGGCCGACAGTTACCTCGCGGCCAAGTCCGGAAAACACCCGGCCTGGTTCCAATATGCGGATGCGGGACGGCTTGCCGTGCATTGGCGACGGGAGTTGCCGCAACTCGCCGCCACAGGCTTCAGCGAGCGCCTGTAGCCCTAAGCAAACGCCGAAGATCGGCAGGTTTCGCGCCCGCGCCATTTTGATGGTCGCTTCACAGTCGAAATCTTTTGGGCGTCCGGGCCCCGGCGAAAGGACGACGAGATCTGGGTTGAATCGATCAAAAGTATTTTCCGGCACCGGCGTGCGAATGGTCGAAACGGTTGCGCCCGTCTGGCGGAAATAGTTCGCAAGGGTATGAACGAAGCTGTCCTCGTGATCGATCAACAGAACATTAATCCCGTCGCCGACGCGGGCTGCTTTCCGCTCACCAGTCCTGGCATTCCCGGCGTCCACATCGCAGATTGCGGAAAGCATGGCGGACGCCTTGAGTTCGGTTTCAGCTTCTTCCTCATCGGGGATCGAATCGTTCAGCAGTGTCGCCCCCGCTCTCACTTCAGCAATGCCATCCTTGATACGTACGGTTCTCAGCGTGAGGCCCGTATTCATGTCGCCATTGAAGCCGACCATGCCAATCGCCCCTCCGTACCAAGCCCGTGGGCTCTTCTCGTGGTTCTCAATGAAGCGCATGGCCCAGAGTTTCGGGGCTCCGGTCACGGTGACAGCCCAGGCATGGGACAGGAAGCCATCAAATGCGTCCATGTCATCGCGCAAGCGTCCTTCGATATGATCGACCGTGTGAATGAGACGCGAATACATTTCGATCTGGCGGCGACCAATAACCTTGACTGAACCCGTCTCGCAGACTCTGCTCTTGTCGTTGCGGTCGACGTCGGAGCACATCGTGAGTTCGGCTTCTTCCTTCTTTGAATTCAATAGCTTTAGGATCTGCTCGCTATCAGTGATCGGATCATTGCCTCGTTTGATTGTGCCTGCAATCGGGCAGGTCTCGATGCGTCGGCCCGATACACGCACAAACATCTCCGGTGAGGCGCCGACAAGATATTCCTGATGGCCGAGATTTATAAAGAAAGAATAGGGTGACGGATTGGCCGCTTTCAGCCTCCTTGAGATCTCGGACGGCTTGCTCTCGCAACGCATCATGAATTTCTGGCTCGGTACGACTTCGAAGAGATCGCCTTTGCGGAAACTCTCTTTGGCCTTAGTGACGAGTTCGGCGTATTCGCCGGGCTGGTGATCACTCCTGGGCGGAATGATGCCAGTGGGCATGAACGGTTCGGCTGCGACGTCTGTCGACTTACCGTTCGTCGTCACCCCGTCCTTGGCGAAATCGTAACGGTCGACCCAGGCCTTGGCGGAGTAGTTGTCGACGACGAGGACCTCGCCCGGAAGGTAGAGCACCATGTCGCGCTGATCCGATGGACGCGTGAGCTTTAAGCTGACGGCGTCGAACTGGAAGGCCAGATCGTAGCCGAATGCGCCATAAAGTCCGAGGCTCGCATCTGCCTGCGAATGGAAAAGATCCGTGATAGCACGCAGTACCGTGAATACCGTCGGGACTCTCGAGCGCTCTTCCTCGGTAAATAACTGGTCTGGAAGCTTTACCTTCAGGTCGAGGCGGCTGCCTGTGACAACACCAATTTCCAACGCCGAAACTGTCTTTAGACAGTCGGTGATAAAGCCGAGCAGTACTTTGCCGCGTTCGCTGTAGGCCTCGATCCAGATATTCCACCCGAAGGAGGAAATGCCAAGTGGGGGATCAATGATTGCTGTATCCCAGCGTGTGTATCGGCCAGGGTACTCGTAGTTCGAGGAAAAGACAGCTCCACGCCGCTCGTCAAGCTTATCGACATAGGAAGAGACAGCGTCTACGTAGGGAACTTCCCTGCGCTCCCGCGTTACGGTGATGCCCCCTCTGGTTTCGTATGTAATAAAATTAACGTCACACATACTCGCTACCATCGTATGCCTCTACGGTCGTCCGCTCGCCAAAGAATTCAGTCATTGCGTCTTTAGATGTGCATTTCGTTCTCAGAGGTGAAGCACTATCAGTCAAGGCCATGTGATGTGGCTCCTTATGTCCTAAGGACATATTCTGGGCTAATTGACCTGCCACTGAAGTTTCATCCTGCCGCCGTTAGAGTCTCGGTGGAGAACGGCTTTCTCGACCATCCTTGCGCACGTTAAGTCGCTCCAGAGCCTCGTGGATCTCATCGGCCGGTCTTGATCCGCCCCCATCGAGTGGTCCGGTTGGAACGTTAAAGCGATTTTGATCGCGGCAAGGCGGATGGGGGCATTCACTGCACCAAAGCCCTGTATCCGCGACGCTCCACAAGCTCGAAGAAAAACCCGTTCTCACGTGTTCTCGTATCGACTTGAAAGAACTTGACCGTGCCCTCCCGACCGTAAAGGATGTTGCCGGCCCGCAGCCGTTCGATCTCTTCCTCCGAGAGATCCGTGCACGCCTTACCTGCCGGTCGGCCGCGCGGTCGATCGGTGAGCCGTCCATCGACCTGAGTATTCTTCTCAGTCATGCGCTTAGGAAATACGAATGCCGGTAGAGGCTCCGCTGAACAGTCTCGACGAGCGGCCTTATCTCAGCGAGTGCCTTCATAACGGCAGCCTCAAGAGAGGGCAACGCGTGCCCATCGAGGAGCAGCAGGTAATCGAAGCCTCCTTGGTTTTCTCCCCTGCGAAGTCGCTTTTCTTCCGTATCCTGCGCACTGACGGCGCTGTTGAGAGCGGCCAGCCGCACACGCGTTGCCGCCTTATCCGACGTCAGCGTCTCTAGCATAGACGTAAATTTCCGCGGCAGCTGACCCATCAGGTTGAAGCGCAGGCATTGGGTAAACGGTGACACTCCCCTGCCCTTGTCGCAAACAAGTTGGCAAAGCGAGCGATGAACCTTGCTGTAGTGTGGCATCATTCGACGCGTCCACTCGGTCGGGGAGTTTAGGCGTGCCAGATAATCCTCGCCTTGGAAGTCGGTTAGGTCTCTCACCTCGATAACGCAGAAGAACTGCTGGCCGGGTCCACTTTCCAGTTCAAGGCGATGAGCCCGCAAGAAGCCCGGAAGCGCGATACGCTCAGGCAGGTGTTCAAACGTGTGCCAAGCGATGTAGTCGTCCACAGCCTCCGGGTCGACATCGTGCCAAATGGCGAGCAAAGCTTTGGCAGGCGTGCTCACGATCTCCTCCTTCGGGTTTTTCCAACTTGACCAACGGAGAGACGCTCGTTCTCGACGGCTGTGGGTGTTTCCCAGCGTGGATCGTCGGCTAGGATCCATCCTCTTCCAGACGTCAACGCTGGAGATCCGGAGCGGACGTGGGGAAGTTCGGTTGCAGCGGCCATCAGCCGTTCGGCCAATTCGAGCATGATGTATATGCTTTGGCAGTCATCGATGGTGCTGGTCGCCCGCAGGATGCGCGGCTTTGTTGGCGTTATCGTCGCTTCCATTAGGACTCCGCGAGAGCCATGATGCTTGGGTGCGGCTGCCATCATTCCTCTTTGGCCTCAGTTTGCCTGCTCAAGCCGTTTCATTTGATCCAGCTCTTCGAAGTCGACTGCGAGGCTCAGGGCATAATGGCCCCAGCGGGGTGTATCGATGGCAACGCCTTCAGCGCCTAGACGCACACTCACTCCCGATAAGGCGTGAGCCAAGTCAAACCGATTGAATCCTTCGATGACAAGGATGCCAACCGGCTCCTCCTCTTGCTGTCGAGGCGGCGGCTCGCCGCCAACCGCTGTCGGGACTAGCGGATCCGCCCTGCCAAAGTGCGCTGCGGTGATCGCATTGGTATTGAGCAGGTCGTCAACGAGAGCTTGCCCAGCCTTGCCATCGGTTGCGGCGCGCTCAGACAGCTTGAACAGCAGCGTACCGATGCAACCCGCCGTCCCTGCTCCGCTACGGGCGAGGACATGGCAATGATGACGAATGTGATCGCGGTAATGCGGCCGTAGCGCCATAAACCAGAGAGATTGGGCGACGCGCATATCCTGGTGCTCAGCGTCGGTGAGAATGTCAAGACTACTCATGTCATAGAAAGAGAAGAACGGGGGCAGCGAACCCACACCGTCGCAATGGCGCCTCACAGACAGAATTCCGTTCGGGCCGAGGTAGCGGACATGATCAAGCGTGTGATTGCGCGCATGCATGAGGTTAAACTCGGGTAAATGTGACGGATCCATCCCGTTCCACATGGCGTAAAAGCCCTTGCCGCGCATCGCTCTCTCCTCGCGTTTGGTTCGTCGTGCCTCGTCCGGGTTCATGAACCCGCAGAAAGTTTGGTCATCAAAAGCGGCCCTCAATTCGGTTGGCTGGCGAGATGTCGTCCAGCAATGAAGCCGAACGTCAGGGCAGGGCCAAGGTTGATGCCACCTGCGGGGTAGTGACCGCCCATCACATTCGCCATGTCAGTGCCAACAGCATAGAGGCCTCGAATGGGTCGATCAGTCGAGTTCAGGACACGGGCACTGCCGTCCGTCTTGAGCCCTGCGAAGGTCCCGAAGCTGCCTGGCACAACCTTGACGGCATAGAACGGGCCGCGCTCAATGGGAGCAACACATGGGTTTGGCTTATGGTCGGGGTCCCCTTGAAGCCGGTTATAAGGGGTCGAACCTCGGCCGAACACGGGATCCCTGCCCTCTCGTGCATGTTTGTTGTACTCGGCCAACGTTCGCTCCAGGCCGTCGGGATCGATTCCGCAGATCAAAGCGAGTTCGGAGATCGTCTGACCGACCTTGATATAGCCGGACTTGATGAGGGGCTCGACGGGCACAGGTGCTGGCCGGGCGATCCCTAACCCGTACCGGCGCTGGAAGGCACGCGTGCAGATCAGCCAGGAAGCGACTTCCTCGCCCTTTGGCACAGCGGCCAGCATGGCGGACACGTAGTCGTGGTAGCCATTGCCCTCGTTGCAGAAGCGCCTCCCGTTCGCGAGGACGCCGATGATCCCTGGCTTACCGCGCTCGATGATATGGGGGAAGCGTCCGATCGATCCATCGGGGAAGGGTACGAGCGAAACCGGACACCATGCCCCCGGAGCTGCGAGTGTCGTGTCAACAATCCCGCCCACCGACTCTCCCAAACGCAAGCCGTCGCCGGTCGCGGATAGAACCGCCAGTGCCAGGTGCTGATCATTGGCTGGAAACAGAGCCTGGCGACGCTCGGGGTCGTGCGGGAAGCCGCCCGCGGCAAGGACAACACCCCGGCTTGCCCTGACCTCCACCTCGCCTTGCCGAGTCCTGAGAACCGCTCCTCGTACCGAGCCGCTCTCATAGATCAGCCGGATCGCTGGTGACGACTCCCGCAGGTCTACCCCCAGATCAGCGGCCGAGCGCAACAAGCGCCCGACAAGGGCCAATCCATTGCGAAGCTGCATGCCTCGGCGGTAGACGGCAAGGTCGACAACATGACGACCCAAGCGCCGGGCAACGTATCCCAAGGCGCGAGGGGATCTCGTCACGCTCATGAAGGCACCCAGGTCTGCTCCGGCCTGGAGCGTCATGCCCAAAAAGGTGGTCTCGCGCAGTGGGTGCCGAAGGCGCTTGACGAGATTGCCCAAACCACGCGCGTCATAAGGGGCTGCGATGACGGACCGGCCCCCGGTCCCGGCGCCTGGAACCGTTCCATACGTGTCGCAGATCCTGTTGCCGTCCTGGAACTGAAGCGCGGTCTTCTCCTCGAAGAACGCAACCATCTGGGGGGCGGCTTCAAGAAACGCATTGACACGCACCTCGTCGAAATTGTTGCCGAGGACATGCCTGAGATAGGTTCTGGGGGCGTCAATGTCCTCGACGATGCCGCTGCGCTTCGCCAGAGGGTTGAGCGGCGCCCAGATCCAGCCGCCTGACCAGGCCGTCGTGCCGCCAAACACCGCCTCCTTCTCAGCAACCACAACCTTCAACCCGTGCCAAGCCGCTGTGACGGCGGCCGAGAGGCCGCCGGCACCAGACCCGATCACCAGGACATCGCACCTCTGCACGCTCATGCCGTCACGCCCGCATCAGCTGCCGATCAAATAATACCTTGGCGTTATCAGCCGCTGTCTTGAGGCGCTCGTCGATCGACCAGGCGGCCTCCGCAGCCACTGGCGTTTCGATTACAAGCGGCGTGCCGTCGGGCAAAAGATCAAGAATTTCGTCGAGCGGGATCACGCCGTCGCCGAGGTGTAGACGGTCTGTGCGCGCCTCGGTGGGAAGCTCCTCCAAAGCGGGAGACCGGTCAGTTGCGTCGCAGAGCTGGGCGTAAGCGACCCGGTCAGCCGGGATCTTCGCGAGATCGGCAGGAGTCGTGTTTGCCCGGAGGATGTGGAGCAAATCGAGGATCAGGCCCGCATTCGGCCGACCGGCAGCCTCGATCAAGGACAAGGCCTCCTCCCAGGTGCGGATGTCACGATAGAGCATGAACTCGACGCCAACATGAAGGCCGAACTGCGCTGCCTCATCGCAGAGGCGGCCGAAGAGATCGACCCGTTGCGCCGGCTCGAGAAGTTGAGTGTTGCCCATGAACTCGGTGCCGATCGACGAAATATGGGTGGCGCCCAGTTCCGCGCCAGCCGCCAACGCCGGCCGCATGCGCTCAAGATCGGTCTGCGGTGACAGAATGAAGGCCTCGATATCAAAGACACGCATGCCGTTGGTGACTAAAGCGGATTTTACAGCTCGCATGACCTCGGGGCGGCCGACGATTTCATGCTGAAGCGGCTGGGATGTGGCGCTCATCACGAGAAGGCCAACCGCGCCAAATCCTGCAGCGGCGGCCTTTTCGATGAACTCTACCGGGTCGACCCTTCCGACCGTAAGGTTAGCAACCGAAAGCTGACGTAGATTGATCGCTCTGTTCATCGCATGGTCTTTCAATGTCGAGATCTCGGTTGCTGCTGATTTTGCAGATGGCGGTTTAGCGATAGTTGAAGCCGGTGCTGGATGACCACCAGTTCAGGATGGTCTCACGGTCCTTGAGCGCCTTTTCCAGGTCCAACTCCATCAGTTTGACCTCGGTGAGCACCGGCAATCCTTTGGGCGAGGCAATGCCAGTGCGCACCGGATAAACCCCAGCCTCCGAGAAGATCGTCTGCATGTCGGCGCTTAATGCGAAGTCCGCCAAAAGACGGGCCGCGTTCGGATGGGGTGCGTTCTTGCTGATGCCGATGGCATTGAACTGGGCAACGCCACCTGATGCAGGGACGGTCATGGTAACCGGGGCGCCCTTATTGATGATACCCGAAACCGCATTCGTGATATTGAAGAAGTCGAGCGGACGTTCGCCCGTCTGCAGCTTCGTTGCCATGACGCCCATCGATGGGTTCAATTCGCCCTTGGCGCTACGGAAGCCCTTCAGGATGGCGCCGCCCTTGTCGGCCCCATAGTTCTGGTAGAGGGCTGCCACCGTTGCAAATGTCGCTGAGGACGAGCCTGGGTTCGACATCGCGCCGAGACCCTCCCATTCCTTTGGGGGATTGACGTAGTCCGTCCAATCCTTCGGAGTTGGCTTGTTGGCCATCGCTTCGTGATTGTAAGCAAACAAGATCAGATTGCCGTTGCCACGCGCGTAGCCACCACCTGGCACTTGGCCGAGTTTAGTTAGATTACCGGCTTCGCTACTGGTGAAATCGGCCAGATATCCGGATGTCTTGGCTGTGATGACGGTGTCCTCAGCCTGATACATAATATCCATTATCGGCCTGCCCGCGGTATTCTCCGCGACAAAGCGATTATAGATTTGCCAGCCGTCCCCGGTGGCTGATGTCACCTTGATCTTCGGGTACTTGGCACTGAACGCCTTCACCAGGAGCGGCACGGTGAAGGGATCTCCGTAAAGGACGACCTGTCCTTCCTTCTCGGCTGCAGCGACCAGCGCAGCATCGGCAGCAATGGCTGGCTGAATTGTCGGACAAGCGGCCCACAGAGCCATGGTACTGATGATGGCAGCTCCACGCAGCAGGCTGCGACGCGTCTTGGTGATCTTCATGGTGTAACCTCCCTAAGGCTTGCCGTGATTGCCCCGCACATACTTTCCCTCTGAGGGCTCCGGGCGGGTGGAACGGAGCACAAACGTCTCAGGCCTCGCTTTGAAAGAGATGCGCCTGGTCAGCCGCAACGGACAGGGACAGCCGGTCACCGATCCGGAAGCGCTCATAACCGTATGTGACAACCGTCTGAGGTCCGATCGGCGTTGCGACCCGCAACTCGCGCCGGTCGCCGACAAACATCACTTCATTGACTTCGGCGGGCAGGCCGGGCTGATCGCTGCTGCGTACGTTCCAGGACTCCGGACGTACCATGCAGAGCGCTTCGCGTGAGATATGGGCATCACGAATGTTGCCTTTCGCGATCACCTCGCCAGAGGGCAATGCGGCGATAGCCGCCCCCTCGCCGTCCAGCCTCACTGAGACCCGGAACAGGTTCGCCTTACCCAAGAATTCCGCGACGTAACGGACCACGGGACGGAAGTAGAGATCCTCGGGTGCCCCTTTCTGAACGACCTGGCCTTTGTCAAAGAGGAAGATCTCATCGCCCAGCGACATGGCCTCTTCCTGGTCATGGGTCACGAACAGAATGGTCGCACCGATCCGCTCTTGCAGATGTCGAATTTCCTGACGCATTTCGACACGAAGCTTCGCATCCAGGTTGCTAAGCGGTTCGTCCATCAGGATCAGCCGCGGATTTCCCACAAGACAGCGCGCGATCGACACGCGCTGTTGCTGCCCGCCGGACAGTTTCATGGCGCTCTTTTCGGCATGAGCCAACAGGCCAACGATACCGAGCGTCTCCTTGACCCGGCGTGCGATCTCATCACGCGGGACTTTTTGGGCCTTCAAAGGCATCGCGACGTTGCCTTCAACCGTCAGATGCGGCCAGATGGCGTAAGACTGGAACACCATCCCAAGCCGCCGCTTTTCCGGCGGCTGATCGATGCCGCGCTCCGAAGCGTAGACAGCTTCATCGTCGATGAGGATTTCGCCTTTATCGGGATGTTCCAATCCGGCGATGCAGCGCAACGTCGTTGTCTTACCGCAACCGCTGGCTCCGAGCAGCACGGAGATCTTTCCCGATTGAAACGTCACGCTGAGATTGTCGATCGCACGCAGCGGACCAAAGGTTTTGGTCAGTCCTTCCACCCGGACGCTCATTGTTCCTCCTCCCCTGCCTTGTAACTTTAAATTGCCGCAGCCTGCCGTTGCTTCGTCATCAGCGTGACAACCCACATGACGCCCGCCCCCAACACCAACTGCAGGAAGGAAAGAGCGGCCACTTGGGAAAACTCGCCGACAGCCCAAGTATCGAAGCTCAAGATCGAGAGGGTCCGTGTGCTGGCCGTGTAGAGCGGCAGAACCATCGACAATTCAGAGATGAAAATCGAGTAAACCATCACCCAGCTCGAAATGATCGCGGGGAACACCAGCGGCAAGGTCACCCGAAGCATGGTGCTGCCCCAGCCGAAGCCGGAGATGCGGGCGCTTTCTTCGAGCTCTGGGTGAATTTGGACCAAGCTGGACGTAATGGTCCGGACGGAATAGCTGACATAGCGTCCGATCAGGCCGATGATAATGATCCAGATGGTCCCATAGACCGTCCATGGCATCCACAGCCAAAAGAAGCTGACGCCAAGAGCAAAAGCGAGGCTTGGCACTGACATCGGCAGCAATACGACATGCTCAAGCAGATGGCGTCCGCGCATCCGGGTGCGTGTCGAAATCCAGGAGACGGCAAGTCCAAGCACTGTCGCTGCAGTCGCAGCGATAAGGGTAATGAGCAGACTGTTGACGAGGGTCGCGCTCACGTCGTCCGACTGCCAGAGGAAAGTGATATTCGCCCAGGTCCATTTGCCGGACCACGTATAGGTCGAGAGCGCAGCTGCGATGATGATGATGATCGGGCCGATCACGGTCAGGAGCAGGTAGAGCCAGATGATGCCCGCTACGACGTACCGCCCGGCCGCCAGATGAATAATCCGCGGGCGAAACCCCTTTCCGGTCACCGTGACGAAGGAGCGTCCGCGCAAGGCCCAACTTTGGAGAAGGTTAGCGATGACCGATAGGATCATGAGGTAGATCGCGAGCACCGCAACGATTCCAAAGCTCGGCGGGAATTGCTGGAGCTCCAGATAAATACGAGAGGTCAGGAGGTAAATTTCCTTCGTCATGCCCAGCAAAACCGGCGTGCCGAACAGGCCGATGCTGATGACGAACGCGAGCACGGCGCCCGACAGGATCGAGGGGGCGACGACAGGCAGAGTGATCTGCAGCATTGTCCGCACGCGACTGAGACCCGAAACCTGTGCGGCCTCCTCAAGGCTTGGATCCATGTTGCGCAGCGCAGCCGCCACGATCATCATGACGTAGGGCGCAATGTAGATCCCCGTGGTCCAAATGATGCCGGTGTAGGTGTAGATATCGAGCGGTTCGGCGAGGCCCAGTCCGGTTGCCGGCAGGTTGAACAGACCGATGCGCGGGGCACCGATCAGCACCCAGGCAAACGCGCCGACAAAGGGCGGGATGAAGATCGGCATGGTGGCGAGCTGTTCGAGCGTCCGGGCGAACGGCACGTTTGTGCGAACCAGACACCAGGCCAGAACCACGCCGATGACGGCCGCCAGCACCATGGATCCGATCGAGATGACAACGGTATTCCATGCAGCGAGCCAGTATCCGGATTGTCCCATCACGGTTCTGATGGCGTCAAAAGTGAGGACGAGCTTTCCGCCCTCAGTCTCAACGAAGCCCCGGAGGATAAGAGCAACAAGGGGCATCAATGAGAAGATTGCCAAGACGATGCAGGCGATCGTCAACCAACCGGCCTGCTGGGCGGACCGGGATCTCAGCCTCTCGAACAGCAGTGGAGCACTGCGCGGAGGTGAACCGGTCTGAACGGTTGCGTTAGTTGCCATCATTCCTCCCATCGTCTTTCGGGTCTTTTTGACCTTGTTTTTGCCGGACGCACTTCTTGCGCCGATCTGGAGCCTCGTTCTCAGTAGGTCGCGCGACCCCCTGTCAGATCGAATGTAAAGCCGGTTGTGAAACTGCAAGCCGGGCTTGCAATCCAGGCGACCATTTCCGCCACCTCATCGACGCGCACGATCCGGCCCATCGGGATCTTTGCCTTAATGGTCGAGATGAACTCAGGGGTCATTTCCTTCAACAGCTCCGTCTCTGCCATGGTGGGCGCGATGCAATTCACCGTGACACCAGACGTGGCGAGTTCCTTTGCAAGCGACTTGCTGAAGGCAATGACCCCACCTTTTGCAGCTGCATAAGCGCTGCCGCCCGGATTGCCTTCTTTGCCCGCAATCGACGCAACATTGATGATCCTGCCATAACCCCTCTCGCGCATGTGCGGGGCCGCGACCCGGCAGCCATGGAAGACGCCGTTTAGATCAATCGCCAAGACCTTCTGCCACGCGTCTAAGGGGTAATCCCAGGTAGAACGGATCGGCCCGTTGATGCCGGCGTTGTTGACGAGGATCTCGACCTGACCCGTTTTGGCGATGACATCAGCGAAGGCGCTTGCGACTGCAGCGGCGTCGGAGACATCGACTGTCTGCTTGAGGATTGGCGAGAAGCCAGCCGTACTCTCCTCAAAGCCGTCGAAATTCACATCCCAGAGCACCACACGGCAGCCAGCGCGTGCAAGCCTCTGAGCGATCCCAAGACCCAAGCCCCGTGCGCCGCCGGTGACGATAGCGGTTTGGCCTGACAAGTCCGTTAGATTGCCGGAGCTAGGCATATTGAGTGCTTTCTTTCGTGGTTAGGCGGCGTAGTCACGGTTAAGCGTTTGCAAAGCTTGCAGCTCGCAAGTCGATCCTAAAGTTCAACGGCGCTATACTATACGCGATACTGTATCTAGGCTTAGTGCTCGATTTCCTCAACCTAAGCTTCTGCGCTATTCATCCAGTTGGAAGCGCTTCCATATTTAATATGACGCGGAAATAGAGGCTGTCAAGTGCACTCTTAGCTTGCCTGCAAGCCTCTCCTGAAATATGGTTTCGGTTCAACAGATGACCTTAGGAGAAATCAGTGGGCGTAACGATTGCCGACGTTGCACGACGAGCCAATGTCGGAGCGGGCACGGTCTCACGCGTTCTCAACGGCTCTAAGAATGTGTCCAAGGAGACCCGTGAAAGGGTCGAAGCCTGCATCCGCGAGCTCGGCTACGTACCCAACTTGGTCGCTCGGGGCTTGGCCGCGAACCGGACGGGGATGATCAGCGCGATCATCCCTGCGATCGGCTACACGCAGCACGCTGAAGTCATGCAAGGCTTGGGCGACGTTCTGCACGAAAACGGCATCCAAATCATGATTGGCCATTGCGGCTACTCGATTGAGCGAGAGGAGCAGATCGTGGCCGACTTTTTGGAGCGGCGGCCCGATGCTTTCTATCTCACCGGAGGATGGCACACCGAACAGACGAGGCGCTTGCTCCAAGCCAGTGGTTTGCCGGTCGTCGAGGGAGCTAACCTTTTTTTCGACGATCCGATCGACTCCGTGGTTGGGTACGACAACTTCGAAGCGGGGCGTCAGATCGTGCACCTTCTTCACAGGCGTGGACACCGGCGCATGGCAATCGTCACCAGTTCGCGTGAGCCGAATGATCGTATAGCGGACCGCCTCAGGGGCTATCTGGCTGCGGCGCGCGAACTCGATATCGACATGCATGAGCTGGTTTTTTACTGTGAGAACAGCTTTCTGGGCGGTGCCGAAGCTGTTGATCGCGCCATGAGCCTGTCGAACCCCGTCGACCTGCTGCTTTGTTCCACAGACGTGATGGCAGTTGGCGCCGTCTTTCAATGCCAGCGGCGCGGCGTGTCGGTGCCACGCCAGCTTGCGATCTGCGGATTCGACGACCTGCCGATCGCACGTTCGCTGACTCCAGCGTTGACGACTGTTAGCGTTGATCGTGTCGGAATGGGCCGGAGGGCTGGTCAGTTGCTGTTGCAGAGGATCACCGGCGAAGCCGCGCCTTGCAAAAAGATTGATGTCGGGTTCGTGATCTGTGAGCGCGAAAGCACGTATGCGTCGTTCGGCGGGGCAGAGGCGCGTGAGCAGTTTACAGCAACGAATGGTGAGTTCGATCGAGTCGAGGCTGGCAATCGTCAATCAACTGGCCTGCTCGAGGGGTCGCGAGCTCAGCCTCGCCAGCGGCGCGCCGCGCGGAAGTAACCCAGGCTGAACCGTTGCTTCAGTCGCATCTTTGACGAAAACCGTGACATGGGACGTGTCCTTGCGTGGCTCGATCCCCCACAGCTTACGAGCAAGCGGGGCAGGAGCACGGCTGGACCATTCCATTAGCAGTCGTTCTCGTGTGGCTTCTCCGAAGTTCCTTGGCCTCTCCACAGTTCGTCATCGTGTCATTGAGCTCATGGCGCTCACCGACGAGTGATCTGCGATTGGATCGCGGCAGCTCCGGCTTAGGTACGGCAATCCAGTCTCAATCCAACATGCTCGACCGCAGGGCGCAGGTGCATCAGCTCATTCAGCCGCTCAATTGGAATTGTTTGTCGAGCGCGTAGGCTAGGTAGGTAATTAGCAGACGTCCGGATGCAGCAACGGTGCTTCCTTGATTGCCGCGCGGCGATCAGGCTGGAAGTTCCTCAATCCAGATCGTCGCGCAATAACACGCTATTCCAGGAACCGAACGCCTCGGGCAGGTCGCGCCAGGGGGCCCCGGTGCGTACCATCCACAGCACCGCCTCGACGAAGAGCCTGTTATCAGACCCTGAGCGGCCGGGATCGCCGGCCTTCCCGGGCAGCAATGGCGCGATCCGCTCCCACTGCTCGTCCTTCAGCACCAAACGATTCAAGGCTGACCTCCTGTTTCCCAGCCTTGAATCAAATTTCAGCCAGTGCGGGAAGCCTTCAGGTCCCTTAATGTCCACAAGCCTTAGAGGACTAGAAGCGGAAGCGCTCGAACGCCGTAATCTTCTGGATGAAAGGCTCGAGCTCCCGCCGATACACCTCGTCCCGCAGAAATGCGACCTCGGCCTCAAGGGCCTCCTCGCCGACCTCGATCCACCATGACTTCGGCCGGCCATTGCTGCCGTCGTTCCAGCGGTACGACCTTCTTTTCAGGACGTCCTTCTGCTCAAAAGGCGTGCTCTCGGCCCAGATCCGGAACCGCGGCTTACGGGCCGTGTTCAACAGACGGGCGAAGGGTGAGCCCGCCTCATCCGGTAGAGGATGACACAGGACCTCCAGCAGAGCGTGGCAATCATCGGTGGCGCGATGTCCATGATGGAACCAGCCGCATTGCCCTAGCAGATAGGCGAGCTTGGTCCCCTCGAAGCCATGTTCCGCCCACGCGATCTCCGAATTGGAGCAGGCCCAGGCCTTGACGCTGAAGCCTCGGGCCAGACGCTCGCAAAACGGGCGATCGAAGCTGGCGTTGTGAGCGATCAGCAGATGTGCCGGCTCCAGAAAGCGCTCCACCTCGTCCAGGTCCAGCACATGGCCCTTGACCATCTCGGGCGTGATCTTATGGACTTTCATGGCCTCCGGGCTGATCGGGACCGCAGGCTGACGCAAGGCGTTGAACACGCCGATGACATCGCCGATCTGGCCCGCCTCGTTGAACGTGAAGGCCACCATCCCGAGCTCAATCACCTCGTCGGTCGCATCCTTGCCGGTTGTCTCAGTGTCGACAATGATGCCGATCCTCTCACCGTCATCCATGGTCCGATCGGATATGATCGGACGCGGCATCAGCTCCCGCAGGACACGGTATCGACCCGTCTCCTGCAAGGCCTGGGCCGCGGCATCATAATGGGCAGGATTGAGCTTGAAGGAACTCGCTTCCGCAAGTTCATGCCTCGGCTGCCGACGCACCGGCGCTGGTCCCCGAGAGCGTTGGGTCTCGATCGGCACTAACGGAGCGTCAAACCCGAGAAACAGGTCTGCCTGCCCACTCATACCGCCCCTCCTGACCTATCGCCGGACCACCTGGGCCCAGGATCAGGATACGGAGGGCACGCTTACGGGATACCCGTCGCCATAGGGTGAGCCGCCGGTATCAACAGAAAACGGATAATATTCTCTTTTTGTTCACGGCGGCATTTCGGCGCGATGCCGGCTTGCCAAACGATCTCGACCCATTAGCTTGGTCGTCCGCATCGATCGGACCCCTGCTTTCCAGCAGGGTCCGCTTGTGCGGTATCCTCGAACTGACCAAGAGAGACTTTGATGCCGACCGGAACCGTGAAATGGTACAATGAAACGAAAGGATATGGTTTTATCCAGCCTGATCATGGCGGGAAAGACGTGTTCGTCCATGCCTCCGCGCTGGAACGCGCAGGCCTCCGCGGTCTCGCGGAGGGTCAAAAGATTACCTACGAAATTCAAACGGATCGCCGGTCCGGCAAGGATTCCGCAAGCGATCTACGAACCGTCTGATTGTTATAATTGCAATACCGAAGCCGCCCCAGGGCGGCTTTTTGCATGCTCACGCACTCTCGGCAAAAGCCCCTCATCCTCCAGAAGGGCCAGACCGCCATCAAACGGTTCCGGTCGATGGATCGCAAAACCCTGGCGAAATCGATGCCAATGGCAGAGACCATCGACAAGCTCTCGCGGTTCTCAATGAACCCGGCCACTGTTCCAGCCCGCAACTCACGGGCGATCTGGTGGATCGACTTGACGATATGCCGGTCAACGCCCTTCCCCACCATGCTCCGCACGAAGCTGCCGTCAATTTTGACGATGTCGACCGGGGTTACCTCTCGAACCTGCCTCAGGATATCTCCTATGACCGACCAGAATGACCGCGCGCGCCGGATCGCAGACGCTGTGCTCAGCCCAAAGCCCGCCGGTGCGGACGAGCCGCGGAACGCGAGCCCGGCGGAGCAGGAGCTGATACCGCTCCGCACCCTGATGCTCGGATTGGCCGACGAGCTTCGAACCCGGCGCTCAGTGGCGGCGATCACGGCACTCGAGGCCAGAGACATTTCAGGCCAGTTCCGGAGTGAAGACTACTCCCTGCACAACAACGCCGGGCGGCATAAGACACTCCGGATCACCTTCATGTTCAAAAACCCTGGCATGATTCCGCTCCTCACCGTGCACGGCCTGGATGATGAAGGGCGCGCAGAGATCGCGCCGCTGATGCAGGACGGTCGCATCCCGGCGCATCGCATGGATCAGATCCTTGATGTCTTGGAATGTTTCCTGACGCGGTTCCTTGCGGCGCCTCAGGCCTCAGCCAACCGGTCTGAAAGAGGATAAAACGGCGTCTTGGGTTGGCGGTTTTTCCAAATCGGGGGAAAACCCCTCGGTGACCGCCCGGGGGTCGTTACTAACTCTGCCGCGTGCAATGATGGCTCCCACCTGTCGCAAAACACAAGCCCTGCCGCGGCCTCCCGGCACATGCCGAAGCGGGCGCCGATTACGCAGCTGTCCCTCGGGTCCTGGTTGACATGACAAAGCCGATGTCCGAGCTCCGGCGCTTCCGGTCCCTCGGCTGGCCAAAACACAGCCGCAGCCCGTGATGACGGCGGCGGCCATGACAATCATCCGGTTGGGTACATGGCTCATGGCACGTCGCGCTCGCAAACTCACCAATCCGCCTTCACCGGACTCATGGGGACATCGACGCCGGACCGATGCCGTCGCCCGGAGACTCTTCAGCGATGCAAGTTCATCCCTTCATTGCATGAAGAAACGTCGACGCTTTTCCTTCGGCCCAGGCTCGAAGTGCGATGGCAGCCATTCGGATGTCTTCTCTTTCAGGTAACCGGCGTCGGGGTCATGCTGGCCGCCCGCCTTCAACTTGGCAATCACATAACGAACGTAGTGATGGTCGAAGATCCGCATGAACTCGCCGAAGTAGATATCGGCGACACGGGTGTCTCCTCGGATCACAAGCATGTTTTCGTCATTCTTCTCCTGCGAGGGCTCGCTGAAGTTTGCTGTGCCAGTCACGACAATGGGATCATCACCGAGTGGATCAACGAGGAGGAACTTGTCGTGGATGTAGCGGTTTCGGTTAAACCCGGTCAGAACCTCGCCGAGAAAGTTCTCCAGATCGCCTTTTTCGAGCTTGGCGCCTGCCGCGATGATGGTATTGCGGTTGCGCCGCACCTCCGTTTCTCGCGCCTCGTCCAAGGTCTTGTCGAAGATGAGATAACTGAGGGCATCCGACTCGCCCTGAACGGCGGTTTGGAACACCGGGTCGAAATTGAAGGCAAAGGTCATGCAGGCAATCCTCTGCGCCGAGGCGAGAAGATCGGCAAACCAGGCTAGTGTCGGCGTGGTGGTGTCCGGATCCTCCTCGTCGCGCGGACTGAACAGGGTCAGAAGGCGATCGGCCGGAGGCCATTCATGCAGCGCCGGGGTTGCCTCCACGGCCTGATTGCGTGTCCGAAGCCGGCTTGCAGTGACGGATGGGGCGGCGAGTGCCTCCCAATAGTCGAGGTAACGCTGAGCAATGCCACGGTCCCAGACCGCATGGCCAACATTTGAGTGCCCAAAAAGTCCACCCGCCGAGATGTTGGTTGACCCGGTCCAAACAGCGACCGGCACGTCATGGTGGAGCAGCACGATGAACTTGTTGTGCCGAATGCCGGCACGGGATTTCTGCGGCGTGCAGATATGCTCGATGCCAACCGCCGCAATCATTGCCTCGTTCTCATCCTTGTAGGACTGCGCCTCGTAGCGGATGTCGACATCGGCACCGGCGGTGGCGGCCGCCTTGAACGACTCGCCAATGGCGGGATACCGGAACTCGTAGAGCATGGCCCGCAGCTTATAGTCGGCGGCATCGGGTCCCGCAGCGCGGGCGATAAAGCCAGTGAGCGCCTCGAAGAGGCCGCGCGACAGCCACTTCATCGGCTCAGAGGCCGGGTCGTTCTCATCGGGCTTGGTCTTCCCGAATTTGCGGACATAGGCTTGAGATCCGGCGACCCCACGATTGAAGAAGATGTCGTGACGGATGCGATGGTCATCGGCTTCGGCGCCCTCCTCGCATTCGGTGGTAATCTCGACCGTTGTGGCGGCGGCAGTGTCCAAATCCAGGAGCTTTGGTTTGCCGTACACAGGCACCACGCGATACTGGTAAGTCACGCCTGGCTTTACTGTGTAGTCTCCCCACTGAAAGGTTTGGATCGGGTGCTCGGATGTCGGCACGGGCGCGCCGGGAGGGAGCCCCTCGTCCTTGATTCTGAAGCGCTTGACCCCACGCAGCCAGTATCGCTCGACGAGGCGACCGTCCTTGGCCAATTCACTCCGTTCCACGGCAAAGCCGAGCAACCCCTCGCGTTTGTCCTCTTGGCCCTCGATAAAATCCCAGGCAAGGGTGACGACGTGGAGCCCGCCAATGGCACGCACCGTGAGCACGGGTCCTTCAACAATCTTGCGCATGGATGCTCCCTCTTCGTGATCGCAAATTGGATTGATCCGACTGCCTTTGACATTCGAATGCTGCGAGGGAGGTCGTCCTTCGCCTGTTCCCATCGCAAAGCCACGGCGTTCAATCGCGGGGCACGGCGGCAGGGCTGCGGACGCTGGTCGCTGCGGGAGGCCTAATCGAGCCTCCCGAATGCCCTTTACCGCGCCGCCTCACTCATGACTGGAACGGGATTGTCCGCCCGGGTTGTCGGGCCTGCTCCTTCGTATAGGACACGCCATGGACCTTGATTCCACGAGCGTCGAGCAATGAGATGATCCCGCCCTTGTTTGACAGCTTGACGGGATCCTCCATCACGATCACCCGTGTCGAACCGGCTTCGATGGCGCCGGACAGCGAGAAGCGGTTCTTTTGTTTGTCGGCGATCTGCCATCCGGCCAGGTCGACCGCAACGTCGGCCGTGTTCAGAAGGGTGACCGTCTCGCGCTCCGGAGTCCGCACGTCGTTCACGTACGCTGCGATGATGCGAACCAGCCCATCAGGCACATCGAATGGTGGGATCCGGTTGGGATCAACAGGTATATGGGGCAGGTTAGGGTGATCGGGATCGGGCTGCCCGATGACATCGCCGCTTGCGTCATCCGAATGCCAGGCCTGTGTCTGGAACTTCAGAAAGATCGCGGTCCATTGCCGTTGTCCAGGAAACTCAAAGATGAGACCGCCATCCTGCCAGGGGCCATTTTGCGCGGCAAAGCGTCCCGGCGGATTGCCTTGATTGTAATGGATGTCGTGCACCCCCCGGCCCGGCTTGAAACCGAAGTACTTATCGGCCTTATCGTTTTCGGGACCCCACGTCTCCCCGAAGGCATAGATCATCGCCAGTTCGTCGGACATAGCGCGTTGAACATAAGCATCGATCTTCTCGTTCAGGTCATTATCCGGTCCGCTCGCCGAGAGAGGAAGTGGTCTGAACTCCCAGGGTTGAGCAATGTTCCCGCGGATAAAGTCCAGGGCAACGCCGCCTGGGCGGCTTGCGATCGGATGAAGCCCCTCCGGCAGTTCTGTCAGCATGTCGTTGATCGGATGCTCGAAGCGTGAGCGGACAAGGAACTCGACCTCGCTTCCGTCCTGCGATCTGACATTGATCGCGATCCGATGGAGCGTGCCGTTCTCGGACACGAGCACTTGGTAGTGGGGACTGGCGCCCGTCGCCAGACGGTTGTTGATGGGCCGTCCCTTGAGGACGGCGTAGTTCTTCAATGGCATCGTGTGCTCCATCCGGTCGTGGTGAGAGGACGAGCCTCAGAGCAGTCAGCGCTGAGGCGGTGGACTTGCCGTTGTGGCCTCCTGGGCCAATTTCGAACTGGTCTGAGAACGATTTCCAGAGCTCACTGCAGTGAACCGATCAGCATATGCACAAAATTCGTCACGGTAAGGTGACAAGATCAGCAACCTAGGACGAGCCGTTGACCCGACCCTGTTGATTTGGGCTATCGTAGACCACGAGGAGTTCCCTTCGATCGCCACGATCCATGATGCACATGCCCTCCGGCTTCAGCGTTAACGCATTGTAACTATCTAGCGATGCCTGTTTTCGCTCATGGCGAGCTTTCGCACTGCATCTCGATTTGCGGCGAACACAGGGCTCTGGCCGTATGCGACGGCATGCTCTGCGTGCTCCAGAGCTTCGTCGTACAATCCGAGAGCCGCGAGTTCGGCGGCCAAATTGTTGTGCGCCTCTGCATGACGCGCATTCAGCTCAAGGGCGCGTCGCAAATGATACAGGGCAGCCTGTCGATCCACCAACTCCGAATAACAGAGACCGATGTTGGCGTGGAGGTCCGCATCACCCTCCTCGAGCACTAAAGCAGCCCGATACAGCACGACCGCGGCAGCCGGATCCCCTGCCTGAAGCCGTACGTTCCCGAGTTCCCGCATCGCCCTCCATTCCTGCGGCTTGATCTCAAGAACGCGTTCGAAGTCAGCAACAGCGCCATCATACTCACCCATCTGTGCTCGCAGACAGCCCCGGTTCATGTGCGCTTCGTAGTAGGGTGGCGAGAGTGCAATCGCCTGCGCGTAAGCGGCAAGCGCTTCGTGCTCCCGTCCAGGCGTCCTGGTCAGAAGATTTGCGAGATCGTTGTAGTATTCACCATAATAAGGATCGCAGTTGATCGCTTCTCTCAGTTGTGTTTCTGCCCGAGTGTCATCGCCAGAAAGTTCATAGACTTGGCTTGTGTTGTAGATCAGAATGGAGCGATGGAGCTTGAACTGGCTGTCTCCGTAGACCTCAAGCATTTTGTGGTTGCCGCAGTCGCAGATATCAAGGGCTTCCTGGAGCTTACCCTGACGCGCTTTGATATAGGCGTAGGCATTCTCTGCGAATATCTTAATGTAGTTGTATTTGGGATGCGCTCGGAAGGCGCTCTCGATCAACTCAAGATTTCTGATCGCAAAGGTTTCTGCCCGACCGAGATCGACAGGGATACGATATCGCCCATACGTCATCGTCTGGGCGTAAAGAGCAGTTGGCAGAAAGCGGCTTTGGGGAAACCGGTCGCAGAACTCCTCCAGAAACGGGACCGCGGCCGGCGCACCGCCCATCGCATATAAAACGAAGGCCGCGTTGATGAAAAGTCCGTTAACGGGTTCGTCTCCCGTTCCATACGACCTCAGATCGGGATCGGCATACAGAGGAGAGAAAAATTGAAACCAGGTGTCGTAGAGGCCAATGCCCATAAGGACTTCGCAGGGTTCGGCCAGCGCTTCCGCTCGACGAAATTTATCTCGGAGACCGAGCGCATAGGCCGTGACGAGAGGACCCTCACCGCGCCTAAACGCGGCAAGCGCCGTCTCGTGCCGCTGTACACGATAACTCTCAATCGTCTCTGTCCGAAGCGTCTCTGCACTACGTCGCGCAATCATATCGCCAGTTAGCCCACCCCCGATGTAGTCGAGGGCAAGCTCTTCCCGGCGTGCGAGGGTCTGCGACGCTAAATAAAAATCGATCGCCACCTCTGCACTCGAGTGGGGATCGATCAGAATGCCCGCTTTCCAGCACGTTCGCAGCGCACGGCCGATGTTCGGATTGCCGCGGCTCAGTGCGTAAATGTGGTCTCGCTGAAGCTTGGGAATGTCAGCAAGATCGAGCTCTTCCTCGAACACTGCCTGTGACAGGACTGGCCAAGCGATGACCGAATCGGTCTGTACATCAAGCCTCAATGGAGCCGCTACGAGCACCAGCACAAGAGCGTCGCTGCGTCGTCTGAGCCGAGCAAGGACATCGATCAACCGGCGGGATGTACTCGACATCTGATCCGCGTCGTTAATCAACAGGAGGACGCGTCTGCTGCTTGCGCTGAGCGCTTCACACAAGAACTCAGCCAAGCCGACGAGCAGCTTCATTTGGTATTCGTGATGATAGAACCGCGTGCGCTCCTCCCAGTTTGAGCTATTGGTCAGGTCACGTGGAACAGAGAACGCGGCTGAATCAATCGTCGGAAGGATACGTTTGAGCGTTTGCTCGTGCTTAGAGACGAGCGAAGGGTGACATAATTCAGACCAGCGCAGCAAATTGATCACCAGATCGTGGAAACCCGAAAGGTAACCACCAGTCATCAAGCGGCCATCTGTTGAAAGGAACTCACGTCCGAGGCGTTCACTGACCAATCGAACCGCAGCGATTTGGCCTTGCCCGGGATCTCCCGCCACAATGGTGACGAAGGAGCTTGCGACGGCTGCCTGTATTCTGTCGACGAGCTCAGCGCGAAATGACTCGGCAGGGCGCACCTGGGAAGCCTTATGGGAGGTTACGGCCGAAGCTATTACAACTGATCAGACTGTACCTGTGTACGGAGTCGTCGTCCTTATTCTTGTTTTCGTTAACGTCACTGTTTTAATGATCGAAGTTCCTTTCGGAGCCCCGGTCTCGTATACGAGCTTTTGCTCCTCGGTCGACTCTTTCTTTTCCTCTGTTTCAGTTTCTGTAACAATCTCTGGATACTTTAGATTGTGTGGGTTCACACGTTCCTCGAAAACCTTGTCTTCGGCCATTCTAAGCCTCCAAGCTAATCGTTTCCAGATACCCGCTGTTTACATTCCCATTGTTCATCCATTGTCTCTGCGGGTCAAGATCACTTAGTAGAACTCGCATAAAAATTCTTCCCGAGCAGCTGTGAGATCTCAAGAGGCAGTCCGGTTCTGTCACAATTTCGCAGTATGATCTAGAAAATCGAAGGATTTCGGGGAGGTCTGATGGGGGTGTTTAATCGCGGGCCATTTTGCCGGGATTTTTTTAAGTAAGAGCCAGCTCGAGCCGCCCTCGAACTGGCTCTAGCCGACAATATGGCGGACAATGGCTCCGTTCTTCTGCTCGACAAAGGTTTGGTCGTTCTTGCAGCAGGGCCTGCTGCAGGTGAAGGCGATCGCCTGATGCAGGCAATAATCCCGCATCCTCTCGTTCATGAAGACGCTGTCATTGTCCGTATCGAACCGCAGGAGCGCAAAGGGAAGGAGCTTGCGGATCTCGGAGAGAACTTCTGTCAACAGCTGCTGCGCGCGAAAGAGCACCGGCGCGCACTCGGTCCAGCCCGAGGCCATATCGGTCAGAACCAAGGTCAGGATGAAGCTGCCGCTGGCGCCCGGATCACCATGGGCGACCAGATCGGCTTTCACAAAGCCGGGAGGGGGATCATGTCAGTCGGCAAAGATTCGCACCGGAACACAGCGCCGCACGGCCAGGGAGGGCACGGACCGGGACCGTGTTGCATGGATCAGTTGGCGAACGTACTGAGTCCACCGCATGCATTTGTTCAGGTAGTGCGAATGGACTTCGGGCGTCCAAACTCAAGCATGCAGTTCAGGGCATGAACCGCGATAGCGACCTCGGTGGCGCGGCGGGGTTCCGTCCGCGAGCCCAGCGCATCCCCGATCACGCGTTTGAACCGGCTGATGGAGGTCTCCACCAGGGCCCGTCGAGTGTACCCGGACCTCTGCTGCCAGCCCATACGTCCACGCTCGGCGATGCTTTGGAGGTGCCGGTCGCGCTGGGTCGGCGTGCTCTCTGCCATGTCGCTCGGCACCGCAGTTGATCGCGGTGGAACAACCACCTGGGCCTCAGGATGGCGCTGGTCGACAGTGCCGTAGACGCCGGCCTGATCGTCAGCCCCATCACCGGTAAGGGAAGCGAGGGAGCCCGTGATTTGGTCGAGCAACGGTTCGATCTGCGATCCATCGTCGACATCATGGGGCGTCAACTCTGTCGCGAGGATCTGGCCGGTCTCCGCGTCGACCCCGATGTGCAGCTTGCGCCAGGATCGGCGCCTGCGGGTGCCGTGCTTCTCAGCCAGCCACTCACCGGATCCACACAGCCGCAATCCTGTGCTGTCGACCAGCAGGTAAACAGGCTCGCCGCGAGAAACGGGTCTTGGCATCTCCAGCATTTCGGCCCAGCGGCTCAGGGTTGAGTGATCCCGCACCGCCAGATCGAGACCGAGGAGTTGGAGGATCGAGCCGATCAGACCTTCGGTTTGGCGCAGCGCCAACCGGAACACCGCCCGCAACGTCAGGGCCGTTCTGATGGCGAGGGCAGAATAGTGAGGCTGACCGCCTCGCGTCGTGCGGGGCTCGGCACGCCAGGCTGCGATTGCTTCCTCGGTGAACCACACCGTGAGGCTCCCCCGCTGGCGCAGGGCCGTGTCATACTCGGCCCAATTTGTAACCCGGTGCCGCTGCTTCGGAATACGGTGGCGGCGAGCGGCATGAGCCTTGAAGGGCATGACAGGGATCTTTGCTCAGAAGCCGAATGGGCCTCTACGCTATCCAGCCGCGGTTACCAACTCACTCATCCATGCAACAAGGCCCCAAGGAGCCGCGCCCCGTCTTTGCAGCTTGTCAGCTTCCTTTAATCAGCTCAGTCTCACCCCAGCTACCTTGCATCGGCAGCTGTCGGCGAGCCCGGTATCGGCACGGATGTACCGCACCTCTGAGATCCTCGCCAGACAAACAGCGAGACAGCCCCCCTCATCCCCCGCCATACCTCCGGCGTGGCCTGCTCTCAGAGTGCAGTAGCTGAAGCCGCCAGCCTTAACCCTGACACGGCTTTGAATTGGCAGTTTGCGACTTATGTCTTAAAAGTCAGCCTACAAGCTGTTCCGTGAGAGCGCTCATGATGAGCGGCTGGAGCCCAGCACGATAAACTGCACAGGGGCTCATGATGAGCGACTACACTGGGCATGATCGCCCTTTTCCCGACTGGTATCCGTACGTCTTTTTAGCTGTCATGATCGCTGGCGCGGCACTCTGTGGGCAGATGATCTTCGGCACGACATCTTCGTCACCTCAGCCGCCTGAAGAGATCAGCATCGCTCGCAATAAGCCGGCCGGCATTACTCACCGGCGTTCTTGAGCCGCATTGGCCTCGTCCGAGGCGGTCTTAAACTTGGAAACAAGAGTGCACCTGGCGGACCTTGCCGGTGACGCGCCATCTCTCACGGGGCAGCAATGATTTACGGACACAATGAGACGGATATGGCATTAGATCAGAAGCGACACGAGGTGGACGAGCGCTTGGCTCGGGAAACCCGAATTGGCTGGCTCACAGTGGCTGTCACTACCTTTCTCGTCATCTTTGGCGCAGTCATCGTCACCTACCTCTTCCTCAATGCCGGCATCATTCGCTGGTAGCAAGATTGCCCGGCTCGAAGTGCGGCGCCCGGCAGATCAAGATGACGACCAACATCCATGACTCTACACAAGGACGCCCGGTACTGCCTTCAGATCGAAGGAGCCGATCCTCTTGCTGCCTGCGCATTGCCCTTGGGCGGCAAGTCCTCCGGCACGACTTCCTCCAGTGGCTCCAGAAGCGACCGCAGGAACTCGATTGTCTCGACAGTCTCGATGAGGAGGGCCTGTCCCTCGTCGAGAGGGAGATCGCCCTCGTGCTCTGACGCTGCCTTGAGCCGATCAACGATATCGAGCCTGGATATGCGCCCTCCCATCGTCTTCGCTGGGTAATGTCTGAGATCATAATGAGCCCTACCAGCCTAAGCCAGTCGGGCACCAACCGCCGCCGAGCTCACCGGCGAGCCCGTCAACACCTATTCTGAGAAATAGTGGGCCGACTGTGATGTTAGGATTTCGCGGTTCAGCGATATCCAGCCTGCTGCGGCCAAATAAAAGTGACGCCGCACTCCTCGCCTTCGCGCCATACCATGCGGGCTTCAACATTCAGAGCCAATTGCGGGATCTCTAACTCAAACTCATGCGGCAGATCGACAGCGGTCGCAAACGTCAGCTTTGCCCCGCCGGCAGTGATATTCTGCACGTGGCACTGAAAGGTTGTGGCCCCGTCGCAGCTGGTAGCCGTTGCACGAAGAGCCGACTCTCGTCGGCAATACCGACGGCGATCGCTCATCATAGCATTCTCGTAACGACCCGCGCCGATCCACCGTCGTGTAGATTGGCCTCGGCGGGCAGCATGTCGAGCTGGATTGCCATGAGAAGGTTGCCGGCCTCGTCTACAACGTTGAGCTGCCAGTCGCGCCAATCTTCCTCGTCAAACCCTACCCCCTGGCGTAATTCCTCTATGGTCTGCATCACTTGACGCTGCATTTCCACGAGATCAGCAACCTCAATCCCAGTGCTATCCGGGATGCTCTCGTGCCTGCTCGCCAAGTGAAAGTAGCACCGCATATTCACCAGAGCTCCACGGTAAGGTTTTTGTTGAGTTTCGAGCCTTATTAGGACGGCACGCAGATGCCCATTTGTGCTCCCGGCTGGTACGCAGCCTCGGCCAAAAGTGCCCCGATTACGCTTCCGCACCTGGTCTACGCACTCTAAGACAGGTTAAAAAGGGCTGCCGTTGCCAGCAGCCCAAGTTGTGGGAGGAACGACACCCCTCAGAGTGTACGGTGCTGCGGATCGATGCAGGCCGCGCAGCGCCATTACCATTATGGCCCTGAGCAGGAAATACTCTGTTGCAGATGTAATCGTTTACGTAATTTTATTTTTAACAGAATTGTGTCTTTGTGTTAGTAAAGTCACAGTAACTAGATGTTTAATACGTATAAAAGTGTTCTCTGCCCGACATTCGCCCGAAGGAAAGGCGCCGTTGAGCCGGTCGGACCCGCCTCGTAGCAGAACAACAATTCGCTGTGCTGGCTCGCCAGCTTGTGGACCAGACGCCGGACCGCCTCGGGCGTGTTGTCGATGTCGCCGAGGAAGGGGATCTCGCCCTGGCGGCCATCTTCGGCCACGGCGACGGAGTTCTTCAGTTTCGAGGTATCCAGACCGACAAACACTTTGCTATTCTGCAGCATCGCTCGTCCCCTGTGCGGGAGGCTCGGCACCGGGCCATCCGGCGCAACCCTCGCAATCGCACAGCTTGGGACGAGCCACCTCCGCCAGCAACGAACATAAACATACGGTCTGCCCATGTAAGACGGCTTCGGGATTCCCCCTGCCCTCCTCCATTCCGACTAACGCGATGATCTTCCTGGCATTGATGCGCGATTTAAACACTGCGACCGTTTGTTGGCCAGCTGGGTTCAACCCCTTCCAAATTCAAGCAACGTTTGTGAGCGCGCATCTCACGTTAACTGCCCAGAGCTAACGAGAATCTCAGGTTTAGTGCCCAAACTTTCGTCTCAGCACCCAAGCTAAGTCACTGAAATGATTAGATCGCCTGTCTCACGCCAAAATGCCCAGTGACAATGAGGTTCTGTGGGGCCGCTTGCGAGCGGGTATTCCAAGAAGGTGGCGACCAAGCCCGTTCAGCGGCAGATTCAATGAGAGCTCAGACTGCGAACAATAGCGTTGCCCCACAACTCCTTATGCTCTCCAATGTGGTGGCGGCGGGTGGTGTTATGTTTGAAGGGCATGATGGCAGGGTGCTCGCTATTGCAGATCCCGCTCGCTTACCTCGACCGGATGAATGGATCCCTGCACCAACTCTCCGCTTGGCTCGTTCTTGCGGGTCAGCCTCATGAAGCATACAAGTGAACCGCGCCTATCTTCGCCAATGGTGATATGGCCAGACCAGCGGGCTCGGTCTCATGGGCCGATGGCGACGGTGCACTTGCCTGAGCCGCGGTCCACCAATCGCTGATTGGACACGAGGCCATGAGCGCGGCACCGGCAGTGTGGACTCGACGACGGATGCTCGCCCCAGGTAATCTCGTTTTTGAAACCTCCCCGAGAAGATGGGGTTAAAATGGGAGAGTTGTCTTTTGACTCATGACTGGATATCTCGCCTTAGTCTCATCGCCCTCGCCCTCCTCGCATTGCAGCACTCGGTTGTGGCGCAGCCGACATCGAATCTTCCAGCGTGGCTCGAGACGCATGTCGGTGAGGGAGACGGCCAGATTGCAGCCGTGGTGCTGCAAAGGGCGCGGGCGCTCTATCTGCGGAAAGTGAGCGAGGGCAGGGTGAGGAATCCATGCTACTTCGCCATGGACGCGACCCGTCCCGCCAATCTGAGCAATGGCCGTTTGGGACGCCGGTTCTACATCATCTGTGAGGCTGAGAGGTATTTTCGCGCGGTGGCTTCCGGTCATGGAAGCGGTCGTATCCTGAAGGGTCTTGCAGATTTCTCCAATGGAAGACAGTGCGCGAAGAACTTTGGCAATGCGCAAGATTCGCTGCTAACTGCCGGCGGGGCCTATGTGACGGCCGAGACGAAAACGTCCTTCAAAGGTTATTACCGCACCTCGACGGGCAAGGACGCGGTTCTGATGCGCTCCTTCGTGCAGTTCGACGGCGAAGGCGAGACGGCAAGCGCCAGAGTGAGGGCGATCGGCGGGCATGCCGCTCATGTGTTGAGAGCAACGTGCCGTCGCAAAAGACCGGACAGTCCGTACGCCGGTAATGACGGCTATGTCCCGGTTGGAAAACTGGTCGACTACGCCGCCGGTCGCAGCAACGGCTGCACAAGTTGGTCTGTATCGGATGCCGAGCAGATCGTTCCGATGATGAACAGACCGGCCACTCTTTACATCTATCCTGAATCAGCTGACATCGATGCCGTCGGGCGCGTCGCAGGGGCTGGCCGCTCGCTGTCGCACGCCGGTCTCTACTGGAACGCATCCTGCCTGAAGCAAATCGGGGCGCCGAAATTCTGGTCGGCAGTGAGTCTCGAGCCGATCATCGCCCGCTATGAGAAGGCGCGCCCGGCACCAGCACCGCAACCGCTACCGATCTGCGAGGAGCCGTAACGAGGCTTACATGGTCTAATCGAGCGGCGTGACCGTCTTGCTGGCAACCAGCTTGGACGGCGTCGATGGCACGCTCGCTGGTGATCTGCAGTGCGTCCTCTCACGCCAGCGCAGTGCGCCCGATGCATGACAGTCTCAAACACTCCAGCATGACGTCCTGGTTGCCTCAAGCAAACAAGGTTTCGCCGCTATTCAGGCTGTCGAGCAGCCGGCCGTGGGAAGGACCGCCACCGCGGCAAGAACGATACGAGGCAACACATGGCGTCCAGGATCTGACGCCGGAAGCGAAACACCACTCAGGGGCATACGATCCGTACTCGATGGGCAAATTGCTCACCATAGCCTGCGGCGGAAGTCAGAGCCTGAAAGAAGGCTTCCGAAAGCTGTTGCGGCTTTTGGGCTGTCAAGGGTTTCTGAGGCGTTGGTCCGGTCACCGCGACGGCACAGCTCTTGGGTGACCCCTTGAGTGTGACGGCATCCTCCGCGGCCATACCAATTGAGACGAAATAGGTTGGGTCGTAGATCTCGAGCGAGACGGTCTTACCGGCAACCGCTGGGGTCTTGAGCGGCAGGACAAAGGTGAGAGTCAGAGCGTCGTCGGCAAAGATCATGCCATAGTCTGTCGGCTCTTGGAACTCCTGCTTGTGACCGTTCCACTTAAGAACGGTGAAGTAGTCGAATTCTGTGAGCGACAGAGTGTTCTGCCGCGCCAGGTCCCGAAGCTCGTCCGGGGTGAGCTTGCCATCGTGGTCCGCATCAAGGCCCTGAGTCATGAAGGTCGAGTTCCCCGGATCGAAGGTCCAGGCGTGCCGTACCCCTGACACCTTTCCATCAAGGGTGAATAGAACCTCGGCCCGTGCCATCACCCATACATGCGGATGGGCCCAAGCCGAATTTGCCATCACGAAAGTGGCAAGACCGAGAACCCGACACCACAGGCCAATGTGTCCCATGAGAAGTCACCTCAGGGAAGACACCGACCGCATGATGGATGGTTTTGCGAAACTTCCCGCGCGGCTCTGGATCAACGACAATTGCGGCAGCAGAGAGGCTGAGCCTTCCGATTGGCTCAGCCATGGGCAGCCATTCGCTAGCTCGTGAGAGCCGCATAAGGCCGGCACGTTGTTGCGGATTATGTCAATGTCAGTGCTAGCCGGCTCGCCCGGCTCCAGCAGTCGCCGAGCAGATCTTCTCACCGATGCGGGCCCCATCCGCTGTATCAGACCAGTGATCAGCTCCTGCGTCAACGAGAGGCATGGCAGGAAAACCCGTCTCTCAGCGAGCCAGGGCTGCTTTGACAGTGACAAAACCGAGCGCGGCGGGAGAGTGCGAGGCCGGCGGTGGCGCCATCCCCGGCCTCGTAGGCGCTCGCGACCCCAGATCATTGAGAGGCATCCCGACGCTCCCGCCGCCCCGCAGCAGAACCCGCACTTGATCGCCACCCGGAACGACCACGACCGGACGGATCCAAACCTACCGACCCCTCCCTGGATTGAGACCGCTCACTCTCTCAGGCCTAGCGTTCGTGTCGATACCTTAAGGGCGACATCCCGGTCGTGGGTTACCAGCAAAACCGCGAGGCCGGTTTCGGCAACGATCTCCTGCAGGAACGTGATCACGTCCTTCTGGCTGACGGGGTCCAGCCGGGAGGTGGCCTCGTCCGCAAAAAGAAACGCCGGATCGAGCAGCAGAGCTCGCAGCAGCGCGAAGCGCTGCAACTCACCGCCGGAAATCTGGCTCGGCAGACGATCGAGCAACGCGTCCGGCAATCGTAGGCGCCGGCACAGCGAGTCGACGGTTGCCCAGTCCTTGCCATGCAGGCGGACCAGATCTCGCAATCCCTTGCGGATCGTCTGATGCGGCGCGAAAGCTGCAGGCGGATCCTGGTAAAGCTTCTGGAAACGAAGAAACGAGAGTTCTCGCGTTCGCTCCACTGTCCCCGCATCAGGCGCGACCAGGCCGAGCAGAATATTGCCGACCGTCGTCTTGCCGCAGCCACTCGGGCCGAAGATCGAGACGATCTCGCCGGCTGCAATCTCAATATCGAGACCGGAGAACAGGACCTTGTCACCGTATCTCTTTTCCAGTCCGCGACCAACAATCACCGGCTCGCCGGATGGCGTCGGTGCACGCTGCTCCCAATGGGAAGGCTCGGCGGCAAGAAGCGCCTTCGTATAGCCATGCTCGGGCGCTTCCAGCAGCTTATGGGCCGGACCATATTCGACCAGCCGACCGTCCAGCATGACGCCAATCATCCCTTCGAGCGCTCTTGCCACCCCAACATCATGGGTGATGGTGAAGAGCAACCGCCCCATCTCCACTTCCTGCCTCAAGCGGGCCGTCACGGAGTCCTTGAGCGCGGCATCGAGACCCTTGGTCGGCTCGTCGGCGATCAGCAATTCGGCGTTTGCGGCATGCGCCATGGCGATGGCCACCCGTTGCCCCATGCCGCCGGACATCTGAAACGGATAGAGCGCCGCAGCTGACGCCAGCGACACTTCAGAAAGATTGTCCATGGCGGCTTCCACGCTCTCGGCAGCCGTCTTCCCTTTCACATAATGATGGATTTCGGCCACTTGCGGCGCCACGCGCATAGTCGGATCGAGCGCGAGCCACGGCTCCTGCGGCAGGAGGCAGATGCTTCGGCCCCAACGACGGCGCCGCTCGGGGGGCGTTTCGCCCAGAAGATCCAAGCCCTCGAAGATCACGCTGCCTGTGGCATGCAGTTCCAGCGGCAGATTGCCCATGATCGCCTGAGCAACCAGAGATTTTCCGGAACCGCTCTCGCCGAGAAGGGTCAATGGCCGCCCCCGACCCAGATCAAACGAAACGCCAGAAACAATGCTGCCCTCTCGCGACAGGATGGACAGGTTCGAGACCGAGAGATCGGAACACACATGGATGTTCATGCCCGATCTCCTTGCGCGAGCAGTTGCAGGCCGAGAACGAGCAGAAAGATCAGCAGTGCTGGAAGCAAAACGTGCACGGGCGCCTCCGCGTAGTAGGGCAGTAGCTCGACGATCATGCTGCCGAGCTCCGGCGTGGGCGGCTGGAGGCCGACGCTGACTGCACTCAGTGTCGATACGGCGATGATCGCGGTCGCCATGGCAAATGCCGAAAGCGTGGCGATCATCGGTCCGATCACCGGCAGGACGTAATGCACGAGGATATAGCGCGAGCCGAATCCGAGCATGCGCGCCGCCTCGATATGCGGCTGGGCCAGCACCGTTCTCGTGGTCGCCTTGGTGACGCGATAGAATTCCACCCACAAGGTGAGCGACAGGCCGAGGAACAGAGGGCCGTAGTTACCCGGTGAAAAAGCGAGCAACAGAAGCACCAGCATGAGTCCAGGCAAGGCAAGGACAACGGTCGCCACGAACTCGAGCGCGCGCTCCGCCCACCCGCCTCGCCATGCGGCGAGAAGACCGAGCAGGACACCGGGTATGGCGGCCGCAAGCATGGTCAGGAAGGCCATGCCGAAGGAGAGGCGCGCGCCGTGGGCCAACCGCGCCAGCAGGCTGCGCCCATAATGATCGGAGCCCAGCAGGTATTCGCCGCCAATCGGCGCGAGGCTCGCACCGAAATCCTGCGCAGCAGGGTCTGTGGGAATGAGGACAGGGCCTATGACGGCAAAACAGGCGAGCAGCACGAGGAGGCCGCCTCCGGCGATGCGCGCCGCTCCGATTCCCATCGTCGGTCTCGTGTCTAAAGCCTGGTCGATCATGCTCATGCCGATCTCCCCACACGCGGATCGAGCCAGACGGTGAGACCATCCACGATCGCGCCAATGGCGACGAACATCAGCCCCATCATCAGCGCCGTTCCCTGGACCATCGGGATGTCCCGTTCGACGATCGCATGAACCAAGGCGTGGCCGATGCCGGGATAGGCGAACAGGGATTCCACCACCACGACTCCTTCGATCAGATAAATCGCCTGCAGGCCGAGATAGGAGACGACGGGAATCGCCGCGTTTCTCAGTCCGTGCCGCCTGACGACGACGGCTTCGGGAAGCCCCTTGGAGCGAGCGAAGGCAAAATAGGGGGCTCGGGCCACGGCTGCGACGGCGTTGCGCGTCACACGGCTCGACATGGCCGCAAGCCCGAGCGCCAGCGTCAGCGCCGGCAGCAGGATTTCCCGCGGCGACCCGAAGCCGGCCGGCGGCAACCAGCCGAGCTGCCGGGAAAAGACGAGCATGAGGATGAGACCGAGCACGAAGGGCGGCACGGCGCGAAAAACGACGGCGCCCATGAGGCCGATCCGATCTGCCGCTCCGCCGGGCTTCAGGCCTCCGAACAGGCCGACAATCGGGCCGATCAGCAGCGACAGCAGAAGAGCTGCAGCCGCAAGCCAGATCGAGGCGCCGAGCTGCACCTGCAGTTCATGGGCCACGGGGCTTCCCGTGACCAGAGAATGGCCGAGATCGAATTGGGCGAGATTGCCGAGCCATTCGATGAACTGCACAGCGATCGGCCGGTCGAGCCCGAGCTCAAGCCGAACCTTTTCCGCCGCATCGGCGATCCGTGCGTCCGGGCCGTAACGTCCCGCCGCAATGCGCATGGCCGGGTCACCCGGCAGCACGCGCATCAGGACAAAGCACAAGGCCCCGACGACGATCGCCACAAGGCCGGCCTGCAGCAGGCGTGCCACGAGAAAGTTTTTGATCACCGCCCCCGTCATTCGGCCCATCGGATCGCTGAAAGGCCGTAGTTCACTTCGAGCGGATCCACCTCAACGCCGGTGATGCGCTTGCTGGAAACGATGGCAAGTTCGGACCAGGTGACGGGAATGCTCGGCAGTTCCTGTTGCAGGATTTCGATCGCGCGCGTCTGGAGCGGCGCACGAGCGTCCGGGTCACTCGTCGCCGCGAGCTTTTCGACGATGCCCTGCATCTCCTTGTTGTCCCATCCCGTGGAACCCCAATCGCTGCCGCCCGGGCCATAATCCTGCAGCAGGGTGCCGACCGGGTCGGGGACGATTGAATAAAGGCGTGAGATCAGCCCCATCTCCAGCGTTCCATCCTTGTGGCGGGCCGGAATCTCCGAACTGTTGCCGACGGATACCTTGGCTTCAATGCCGACCTGCCGAAGCTGCGCCTGAAGCGCGGTGGCAATCGGGGGCAGTTCGGGCCAGCTGGCATAGGTGAGCATCGTCACGGAAAAGCGCTTGCCGTCCTTCTCCAGAATGCCGTCGCTCCCTGGCCGCCAACCGGCGGCCGCCAAGAGCTCCTTTGCCTTTGCGACATTCCGCTCCAGAGGCCGAACGGTGGCGACATTCCATCCCTTCATGGCTGGTGGGAAAAGCTGGGTCGCGGTAAGATCGGGATTGCGCAGGATGACTTTGGTGATGCCGACGCGGTCGATGGCGGCGCTGACCGCCTGCCGCTCCTCGACCTGGTCGAAGAAGGGCGAGGCCGCATTGACCTTCAGGATCCGGGTACGAGGAATAGTGGCGATCCGTACGTCCAGTTTCGGATTAGCCCTCAGCCGATCAACCGAAACTGGGAGCATCGAGAAGACGAGGTCAGCCTCACCGCTTTCCGCCATCAGCGCGCGGGTTTCTCCTTGCCCAACGGCAAGGTAGCTGACCTCGTCGATACCGGGCTTGCCGCCCCACCACGATCCCGAGGCCTGCAACTCAAGCCGTGCCGGCGGCGTAAGGGCTTTGACCTTGTAGGGACCGGTACTCACGATCTGCGTGACCTTGCCTGCAGCATCGAAGGATGACGACGCCAGGATGATCGTGCTGAAATGCACGAGATAGGCGGGCAATGCGGAAAACGGCTTGGTCAACCGTATCCGGACGTCGCTGCCGTCGCTCGTAATTTCAGCGATCGGAGCCTGAGCCAGGACACCGACTCCCGCCAGCGCCCGCTTGAGGCTGGCAGCGACAGCCTCGGCGGTTACTGCGGTTCCATCATGGAATGCAGCGTTGCCGCGGAGCTTGAAAGTCCAGGTGAGGCCGTCATCCGAAACGGCCCACTTTTCCGCAAGGCCAGGAACGAGCGCTCCCTGTTTGTCGGTCGTCACGAGGGTCTCAGCGACCTGAAGTCGGCTGAAGACATAGCCAGTCTGTGCCGGCTCGATGCCAGTGATTTCCCATGGTCCGGCCACTTTGAGCGCCTTGGCAGAGGCGGAGCTGACCGACAGGGGCGCTGCGAGCGCCAGCGTGAGGAAAAGCGCTTGTATGGTGCGCATTGCATTCTGCCTTGTTGATTGGACGTGATGACGACTGGTCAATCTGTTCTCTGATATTCGCGGGTTGCGAACGGCTCCGGGCATATGCCCAAAACCGTCAGGAGAGACGACTAGCTGCCGCCGCCGCTGGCGAGGTTCGCCGGCATGCCGTCGACGGGAAGATCGAGCCCTTGCTGGAGGCTGCCCAGGTTGTACTCGCGCACGCGCTTGTTCACCGGATCGCTGACGAAGGCGCTCTCGCCGACAACAGCGAGGTTGGGCGTCGGCGTCCTGGCGCCATAGGCGCAATCAAAGGCAGGGACGGCGTCGAACTGCGCCACCTGCTTCCAGGCTGGAGCCGCATCATAGATCCGCAGCTTGCCGTCAGCGGTCAGGTTCGCCACGCGTTTGCCGTTGGAGGCGACTTCGAACTGGCAGACCGCCTGTCCGTCGGGAACCTGGAAGATGTCCTCCGACTTAAGGGTTTCAGCTTTGGGATCGATGCGAAGAAGCGCATCATAGGGACCCTTGTTGCCATAGTTCGCGATCAAGTATTGGCCACCCTCACGCGCCTTGATGGTGGAGGAGCGACGATTGTCCGGATACGGCACGCGGCGTGACGTCCACTGACCGTTGGTCTTGGCAAGGACCAGTACGCCGCCAGCTTTGGCGTCGCCCTCGGGCCCCTGTGCGCAGCCGAAGACATGGACGTTGTTCAAGGACGCGTGACCGTGGAATTCCTTGCACGACTTCTGCGGGTCGGACAGATCCTCGAAGGAGGCCACGACCTTCCAGTCCTTGCCTTGGACAGCCTTGAACCCGTTCGAGCGAGAGCTCGCCTTCTGGTCGCCCTTGGCATACGGCTCATTGTGTGTCGAGACGATCCACTCGTCAGAGCCGAGCGCAAACGCAATCCCGTGCTGGGGTGCGGGACTCTTCCACGCGAGTGTCGTCGGCTTGGCCTCGCTCAAGGTGTCGAGCTTGATGAACGTGGCCTTAGGCTCGCTTGGACGTACCCACGGCCGTTGTCCGTCGAAGAACACGGCGAGCCAGCCATTCTCCGAGACCACGTGAGCCGGCACATCGCCGGTAAGCGTGTAGTCGAGCAGTTTGACCTCGCCCTTCTCCACGTCGATGTGATCACCATGAGACTCATACGTCAGGCCTGTGTCGAGGAAGCGGACCGTGCCGGCCTCGTCGCCCGTCTTGATGACGGTGTAGCGGCCATCTTCGGTTGTGGAGAGAACTGGATTGGCTTTCGGGACAGCGAAGCTGTGGGTCACCTCGCCGCTGTCGAGATCGAGAATGCTGACCTTTGGCTGCTCATGGTCGGCGAACACAAGCCGACCGCGGGAGACGGCATGATCGTGTGCCAAGGCAACGCCGCTGAGGACAATGAGGGACGAGCCGAGAGCCAGTCCAAGCTTGAGACGTCTGTGCATGAAGTTCTCCTTATCGAGTTGTGAATCAGGAATGACGAGGGGACCTATTGATTGCTAGGAAGAGCCGGGCGATGCCTTGCCGCTCGATTGGAGGTGAGCGGTGCAGAACACCGGGACGTTCCGCCGTTGCACCGCGAGAACCGCGCATGATGGCGACCCAACCGCGATCAAGCTGTCTGATGTGGTCACTTGAGATCGGGGAGCCCTGCGGGAGGGTGACGAGACATGGGGTGGCAACCACTGGGTGCCGGGACCGCGATAGGTCGTGACAAGCCGGTAGAACACGTTGTCGACGTGGAACTTGCGGCAGGCGTCATCTTCAATGACGTCGAGGCGCAGGCACAGACGCTGCGCTCCCGTAAGCTGCTCGAACATCAGCCCGAGAAAGCTCAAATCATTGACGAGCCACTCGGCCAGCCAGTCCGGTCCGAACTCAGCTTTGGCCAAGCGCAATGGCACCTCGCGCCGCAACGTCTTGAGATCGCCCTCAAGTCGCAACCGCGGGAGACGATGCACCGGCAGTGCATCGAGCTCGGCGACCACGGCCGGATCGAGCGTTCGCGGCAGGACGCCGATCGGGCCGGACCTGAGGGTCTGACGCGTCAGTCTCTCCCCGACGATCATTCCGGCCCCGGGTGCAGGGCGAATCTCGCGTTCATGCCGCATCGGCGCGTCCCCAGAACGGGAAGGGATCGCGCAGGTGCCGGTAGGCATTGGGATCGAAGCGCGTGGCGGTCGGTGATCCGGTTAGGCAGTCATCGAGCGCCGCACGGATGGCGGCTTCATTCATGCCCGTGCCGATGAAGACAAGTTCCTGGCGACGGTCGCCCCAGACCGGGCTCCAGTGCCGCTCCAGAAGCGCCTGCCATTCGGGATGATCGGGCCAGTGCTGTTTCGGGATCGCGCCCCACCAGTGCCCCATCGCTGTCACCCGCGCGATGGCGCCGGCCAGGGAAAACTCACCCACCCACTTCGGACGCGTGGCGAGCCAGAAATGCCCCTTGGCGCGGATCAGCCCCGGCCAGGTTCGGTTGATGAAGGCGTTGAACTTATCCGGGTGAAAGGGCTGTCTGGCGCGGTAGACGAAGCTCTGGATGCCGTACTCCTCGGTCTCCGGCACATGCTCGGCATGGCCGTAAAGCTCCTTGTACCAGAGCGGATGCTGCTGCGCCTTCTCCTCGTCGAACAGCCCGGTATCAAGGATGTCGGAGAGCGCGACCTTGCCGAAATCGGTCTCGATCAGGCGTGCATCGGGATTGAGCGCCACCACGACCTTGCGCACCAATGACAGCGTATCGGATGATATGTCCGACACCTTGTTGAGCACGACGACATCGGCGAACTCGATTTGCTCCACGAGCAGGTCGACGAGAGTCCGTTCATCGCCCTCGCCCGCTGTCTTGCCGCGGTCGCGCAGGAAGTCGTTCGAGCCGTAATCCTTCAGGAGATGCGCGGCGTCGACCACCGTCACCATGGTGTCGAGACGGGCGACATCCGAGAGGCTTTTTCCGTTCTCGTCCCGGAACGAGAACGTGCTCGCTACAGGCAAGGGCTCGGCGATACCCGTTCCCTCGATGAGCAGGTAATCGAAGCGTCCTTCCTCACTCAGGCGTCGTACCTCCGCCAGGAGATCGTCGCAAAGGGTGCAGCAGATGCAGCCGTTGGTCAGCTCCACCAGCCGCTCGTCCGTGCGGGAGAGATTGGCGCCGCCGTCACGCACGAGATCGGCATCGATGTTGACCTCGCTCATGTCGTTGACGATCACCGCGACCTTGCGGCCTTCGCGGTTGTTCAGGACGTGATTGAGCAAGGTGGTCTTGCCGGCACCGAGGAAGCCCGAAAGCACGGTGACGGGCAGGCGGCGGTCGGGAGCAGGCATCACGGCGATCTCCGAACGTTGGCTGTTGCGGCTCATGGGCGTATAGTATACTGTACTTAGCACGTACCATATAATGTACGTCAAGGTGCTCGCGCATGAATTTTGCAAAAACAGACGGTGAGGTTGCCCCTTCCGCCCTGAACCGTACGCAGCAGCGGGTCCACCGGATCCTGACCGAGGCCAAGCGGCCTCTCACGGCCTATGCCATCCTCGGGCAGCTCCGCGGGCAGACTCAAGCGACACCGCCGACCGTCTATCGATCCTTGGCCAAGCTCATCAGACATGGGCTGGTCCACCGCATCGAGAGCCTCAACGCCTATGTGGCCTGCCCTGGGCACCACGTCTCCGGCGCGGTGGCCTTCGCCATCTGCAGCCATTGCGGCTCCGTCACGGAATTCACCGACTCTCGGATCAGCTATCGGCTCCAGGCCTGGAGCCGGTCTCATGCTTTCCGGCTCCAGGATACGGCGGTCGAACTCAAAGGCCTTTGCGCCTCCTGTGCCACCTGACGCTATTTCCGCCTTGCTCAGCAACGTTCGAAAGGAAACTCTATGATCAGTCGTCGCTCCGCCCTTGCCGCTCTAGCGTCCGTAGCCTTTGCCCTCTCCAGCCTGACCGTCCCTGCCCTGGCCCAACCATCGAAGCTCAAGGCCGTCGCCTCATTCTCGATCCTGACCGATCTCGTGCAGCAGGTCGGCGGCGATCGGGTCGAGGTGACGTCGCTCGTTGGTCCCAACGGGGACGCTCACGTCTTCTCACCAACCCCGGCAGACGCGACGAAAGTCGCCAATGCCAAAATCGTCTTCGTCAACGGGCTTGGGTTCGAAGGCTGGATCAACCGACTCGTCAAATCCTCCGGCAGCAAGGCCTCGATTGTGACGGCCAGCACCGGCGTCAAAGCGCTCAAGAACGAGGAAGAGCATGGTCACAGCCAGACCGGCCACGACCATGGTGACCTTGATCCTCATGCCTGGCAGAATGTGGCGAATGCTAAGATCTACGTGTCCAACATCCGCGACGGACTGATCAAGGCCGATCCTGCCGGCAAGGAAGCCTATGAGGCCAATGCCAAGAGCTACCTGGGCAAACTCGATGCGCTTGACGCGGAGGTGAAGGCTGCCATCGGGGCGATCCCCAAGGAGCGCCGCAAGGTCATCACGACGCACGACGCCTTCGGCTACTTTACCAAGGCGTATGGCATGGAGTTCCTGGCGCCGCAAGGCGTCTCGACCGAGGCAGAGGCTTCGGCGGCGGATGTGGCCAAGATCGTCAAGCAGATCAAGGCCGCGCACATTCCGGCAGTGTTCGTGGAGAATATCTCTGATCCGCGGCTGATCGAGCAGATCTCCCGGGAATCGGGCGCAAAGATCGGCGGACGCCTCTATTCCGACGCCCTTTCTGGTCCGAGTGGTCCGGTACCTACATCGACATGATCCGCAACAATGTGAAGGCATTCCAGGCAGCCCTGTCCAGCTGATTCACGGGCACCATCGTCCCACCTCGGAGCGCGTCTGCGCTCCGATCCTTCCCGCGAAGGAAGAACTCGAGATCGGGAGCCATTTCATGACCGACAAGATTCCCGTCACCGTCCTCACAGGCTATCTCGGCGCCGGCAAGACCACCCTTTTGAACCGCATCCTCACCGAACAGCACGGCAAGAAATATGCCGTGATCGTCAACGAGTTCGGCGAGATCGGCATCGACAACGAACTCGTCGTCGGCGCCGACGAGGAAGTATTCGAGATGAACAACGGCTGCATCTGCTGCACCGTGCGCGGCGACCTGATCCGCATCCTCGACGGGCTGATGAAGCGCAAGGGCAAGTTCGACGCCATCATCGTCGAGACCACCGGTCTTGCCGATCCAGCCCCCGTGGCTCAGACCTTCTTCATGGACCAGGACGTGTCCGACACCGCGCGCCTCGATGCAGTGGTGACGGTGGCCGATGCCAAGTGGCTCTCCGACCGCCTGAAGGATGCGCCCGAGGCCAAGAACCAGATCGCCTTTGCGGACGTGATCATCCTCAACAAGATCGATCTTGTGTCCTCGGGTGAACTGGAAGAGGTCGAGGCGCGCATCCGCGCCATCAACCCCTACGCCAAGGCTCACCGGACCCAGAACTGCGCCATCCCGATCTCGGAAGTCCTCGACCGCAAGGCCTTCGATCTCGACCGCATCATCGAGCTCGAGCCCGACTTCCTGGAGGAAGGCCATCACCATCACCACGACGAGGAGATGCAGTCCATCTCCCTGAGGACGGAACGGGATCTCAACGCAGAACGCTTTCTGTCCTGGTACTCCGACCTGACGCAGGTTGAAGGCCCAAATATTCTGCGCTCGAAGGGCATCCTGTCGTTCAAGAATGATGATCAGCGCTTTGTCGTCCAGGGCATCCACATGCTCATCGATGGCGCACCACAACGTCCTTGGGAGCCGGGGGAACGACGCGAGCCTCGCTTGGTCCTGATCGGCCGGCACTTGGACGTCCCGAGCCTGCAAGCCCAGTTCCAAGCCTGCGCGGCCGAGTGAGGCTCGAATTCGATGGCCTTTATATACCGCCGCAGCGACGGCTCGACGGTAGACCCGAGCCGGGAGCTCGCGGATCTTGTGCGCACGGTCCTGACCCTCGGGCCTGACGCAAGCGTCTCGATCATGCAGATGAGCTGCGGCTGCACGGTCCCGGATTGCAGCGAGGTCGAGACGCAGATCATGTTTGCCCGACCTGATCCAGAGGGGCAGCGAGGCCAGTGGCAACGTCTGCGGATAGCAAAGTCGATGCGCAGTGTGACGGCTGAGGATCTGCGCTTGGCGGCTAGAAGCATACCGAGGATGCGGGCAGGATTTCCCTGAGCATCTGACTGCCGTTTGTCTGTCTTGAATTTCTTCACCTTTCACCAAACCAACTCACTAAAGGAATACAGTTATGCGAACGCTTGTCTTGCTGACGCTCGCAGCAATCACATTCGGGGTTGCCAGTCCGACCATGGCGCAAGAGAACCTTCTGTCACGTGTAAAAACGGCAAGTCTATTGGCACTTTGGCAGGCTCCATTACGGAGAAGGACCTGACCGAAAATCACGCGAACAAGAAACTGGATGTCCGCGCCTACGAGAATGCCACCCTCGCGCTGTCGGACCTCGCCATTGGACGGGCCGATGCGGTGATTTACTCAGACGACGCCGGTGCCTACATCGCAAAAATCAACAACCTGCCCGTTCGGCCCGCCGTGCCGGTCAACAGGGAGGTCAATGCGATGGTTTTCAAGAAGGGTGAAAAAGCGTTCGAGGAAGCGTTGAACGCCGCTTACACCTCGATACGCGACGACGGCACATATCGTGCGCTGTCGGCCAAGTGGCTGGGTACGGTGGACATGGTCGCCGAGCTCAAGAAAGCTGCTAACTAGATGAAGGCCAGCCTTCATGATTGATCTTATCATAAGGGCCTGGCCCCTCCTCGTCACCGGGACGATTGCGACGATGGGCCTGGGCCTTGCGTCCTACTTGCTGTCGCTGCCGATCGGGCTTCTTGTAGCTGTGTCAAGACTCTATGGGTCGCGGCTCGGAAGGCTCCTCTCCCGGGTCTTCGTTTCGTTCATGTGTGGAACGCCATTGCTGGTGCAGGTTCTGCTGCTCTATTATGGCCTTCCTCAGATGGGGGTCGTTCTTCCGGCTGTCCCTACCGTTATCGCGGCATTTGCTCTTCATTCAGGCGCCTTCATCGGAGAAGATCTACGCGGCGCGATCGACAGCGTCGACCGTGGCCAATGGGATGCCGGCGCCGCGCTTGGCGCCAAGCCTCATCTGGTGCTGCTTCTCGTTGTCCTTCCTCAAGCGTTGCGTGCCGCCGTTCCCACGCTCGGCACGCGGTTCATCGGGGCAATGAAGGAGACCTCACTCGCCTCCATTGTCACCGTTGTCGAGTTGACGCGTGTAGCGGAGAAGGTCGGGTCGTCCTCCTTCCGCTACCTGGAAATGTTCGTGATCGCGGCCGGCATCTACTGGCTGCTTTCGTTCGCAATTGCACGCCTCCAGGCTCTCCTCGAAAGCCGCCTCCGGCTTCAACACCGCGCCGCAGCTCCGCCCAACCCTCACCCGGTCATGGAGGCAGGCGCATGAGCTATGACAAGAAGCACGCAGCTGTTTATGAAGAGGACAGGGAACACGCCCTGCCACCGGGAGAGGTCGATGTTTGGCTGACCGAGATGCGTCGATTGGCGAGGCATTCTCCGCTACGGAGACGCCTGTCAGCTGACATCTTGGGATGAGAATATCGGGATTCAGGCAGCTTTGGACATTAATAGTGAGGCAAACGGGCCGTTTAATTTCTCACTTCAGATGCCAATTCTAATGCGGTGCCCTCTACGCTGTCGCCAATTCCGCCTCCAAAATCCGCGACCAATGTTGGACGGCCGCCGTCTCAAAAGAAATGTACAAAGCCATCCAGTTTCTCAATTCAAATGTATAATCTCAAATTACATGCTCAAAGCTAAGTGCTTGAAAACGCTCACCACGACGTCTCACACCAAGATGCCAACGGACAGGAGGCGCCGCTTCCAACGCTCATGTCGCGGCAGTTGAGCAGCGGCGGTCAGACACTTGGTCAGCCTGCGCTCGCCTGTCCTCGGCGACATCACTGTCGATGGTCCAATCACCTCTGTCCCTTGCTCTGGTTCTGGGGCTAATTTTGACGCCATCCACTGTTCAACAGCTGCGGAAGCCTTCCTCCGAGCCTTGCGTGCATTGGCTTTCGCACTTTCAGCTTTTGCGGGTGGACGTTGTCGGACCATGCGCTCCGGCGGATCATCAGCGGGTGCTGGCGCGGACTACCGGTCACTGTGACCAAGACTGCGTGCGGGATCCAACTGGTCGCGGACCCGCTGCTTCAGGATCTTAGCCTCAGGAAAGCCGCCATCACGCTTGCGATCCCAAATGATCTCGCCCTCATACGCGATCTGAAACATTCCGCCAGTCCCCGGCACGAGGGCCACTTCGCCGAGATCGGTTCCAAACGTCGAGAGGAGCTCCTGAGCCAGCCAGGCCGAGCGCAAAAGCCACTGGCACTGTGTGCAGTAAGTGATGGTGATCCGGGAACGCGTCATGGTCATCGTCCCAATCCAAGAACCTGGCCATGCTTCATGTCATCAGCGCTGCCGCGGCTGCAGAGAGCGCGCCAGCTCGCGAATGACCACATCCTCAATGCCGAGATCATCGATCTCCTCATCCGCTTTGGTTTCCGTCGTAGACACAAGAGCCTTCGCGGATCGAGGACCAGCCGCCGCCGGTGCTCCTGATCTCGCGGCCTCATGCGACCCTGGCCAAGCGGTGAGACGCTCCTCCAGCAGGTCGAGTAGGCTGTGGAGACCCGCATTCGTGACATCGGCCGCCAGTGCCTCCGGAGCGCGATCGAGGGCCAGGCGGCGGCGCTGGTAGGCGGTCTCAGCACTGACCTCCGGTCCGAACCAGGGCAGCGGAGGCAAGTCCTGCCCGTCCTCTGGCGCACCGGCTATCGCAACCAGATCAAGAGCAACGGGCCTGACGAAGTGAAGAGCCTGGATCTCGCGCGAGCCGAGCGAGAGCGTGGTCCGCACATACTTCACCTGGCCTTGGCTGACTGCGAGCAGGGCCAGCGCATGAGCCAGAGGCAGGTCGACCCGCTCCTCGACCGCTGCGCCCTCACCGGCCTCCAGGATCAGGCTGCTGCGGGTCTCCGCGATCTGCACGCAGGCACTGCGGGCGGGCTGGTCGGGGAAGTAGCCTTCCCGCACGCGCTCGCCTGCCCTCTCCTTCCGGATCAGGCGGGCCAGCGACGGAGCAAGGACAAAGTGACGAAGCCTGCGCACGCGATCGGATCTCCCTCACAGGCGGGCTGCCACTCCTGACAAAGAGAAGCGCCTCGCGGGTGCGAAGTCGCTTGAGGTCTCGGGAGGACCGGATCAGAATGCCCGATCAACGAGGCTGGGGCTGTACCGGAAAAGGCACAGGGGCCGAGAGATGCGCCCTCAGAGCCCGGCCAGCAGGAGGCTCAGGCCGATCAAGGCCGCAAAGCAGACACCAAATCGGACGGCCGCTTGCGTGAACGTCGGGGCAACAGGAGACAATGCGGGCGTTGCGACCTCTGGGTGGCGCATGGCAAACACCTTCAACACATTTAGCTGGTTCTGGAAAAGCAACAAAGGGCGGATCTGCGCCTCTGCCGGCATCTCTCTGCGTGATTTCCACGCTGCTGTCTGTAGCCGGCAGGACACACTGCCGGCCTTGATGCGGCCTGATCGGGCAGGCCTGCTCCAGTCGAAGCGGAAGCGCTTTGGCCCACCGCACGAGCAGGGCTCGTCATGCCTTTCAGTGAGCGACAGCGACAAGAACTGGGAGCAGTAAGAAGCGTGGCTACTCCTCTGTCGCCTCAGCCGGCTTGGCCGACGTTGACCGTTTGCGTGGCTTGCGCGTGTAGGAGTTCGGCCGGGTCATCGGCGCGGGCGGATCAGCGGGTTGCTCCGATCTGGTTGTCCGACTGCTGAAGAACACCATGCTGCCGGTCAGGACGAACAGGAACGGCATGACCAGGAAGGCGAAGATCTGAGGATCGGTCATTCTCATGAATTCCGTGGTGCCAGGAGTGTAGGCTGCCAGCCTTAGCACGCTCGTGTGGGTGCGCGACGCCGGCGAGTGCCCGACTGGCATGCGGAATTGTCGCCTCCGCTGAGCGGCCACCATCCAAGATGTGGGTCATTCCCTTGGCACATGAGCGTCCTGGTTGAGATTTTTTAGACAGTGCCTCAGCCGGGGGCGCTGTCACAAGGTGGTGCGCACGGATACGGCTTTCCTATGGGACGAAGGTATTCGCCGCAAGGCCGCGGCAACACAATCTCGCACCCAGATCGGCGGTCCGTCGACTGTTGGTCTTCACGGCCGGATGGCTGAGCCAACTTGGCCGTTTGAGGTGATATGCGGTCCGGCGCCCCGGCCGCTGTGGCCTCGCGCCGGGCGCGTGCAGGATCCACCCGATGAGCCGTTGGGCTGCTCCGCGCCCTTGAAGATCAGATCGCAGGCGGCGTTCCAGGCCGGGCCTTCGAATTTCGGCGCTATGGCACGATGGCAGGCATTGCCCGCATTCTACCGGTTCACCATGTCAGCCACGCGGCGCAGGGTTTTCATCACCTGTGCTTCAGCATCACTCGCTCGGTTGCGGCATCGGCATCGTGGATCTGTGTCTTCCCGGTCACAACTTTTAGGAAAGTTCATCACGCAAATTTCGTAATCGATTACATCGACGCCATAAGACTTCTAAACTCAAGCCAAAATGATAATGCCGCTGCGCGGTCCGCATCTACCCTGCGGCGCTGCTCCTCCCAAACTCAGGCTGCCGTTGCCGGCAGCCCTTTTCCTTCGAGTGGGGTTGTCCTGATGACCGGCAAGAGTGTCACGCGCGCAGAGCTCGCTGAGGCTGTGTACCAACGGGTTCCCGTGACTAAGGACCACGCGTCAGATCTGGTGGATCAGGTCCTTGAGACGATCTGCGCCACGCTCGAACAAGGCGAGAGTGTGAAGCTGTCGTCGTTCGGGGTCTTCACCGTACGCCAGAAGGGTAAGCGCACCGGCCGCAATCCCAAGACCAACGTAGAAGTGCCCATTGAACCTTGCCAGGTCCTTACGTTCAGCGCCTCGCCTCATCTCAAGGCCCGCATGAACCAGGCTTCTTCCTCCGCAGGTGCGCTCGTCTCGAAGGATATCAAGGAGAGCGAACCAGCATGACGAAAGGATCAAGACCGAAGCCGGATGAGAGCATCTCAAGCGTTGCTCTGTCCGGCTGCTTGATCGGCATCGCTGCTGTCGCCCTGCACCAAATTCACCATGCCATCACAAACTCTATCCCGGAACCTGTCTACACCCATGCCTTGACCGAGCTGATCGCGGGAGCTTCAGGTGATGCCATCCTGTTCGCCGCCATTGCATTTCTCAGAGGTCGGCTCAAGGCAAGACGTTAGGCGGATCAACCGTTCCTGCGGGAATCGTATGAGCGCGTATTGTCACAGTTGTCGGTTAAAGTCCTGCGTCTAAGATTTCCTGACCGTTTGTGGATGAGCTGATGTCTCGAGACGAAATCGAAGTGGTCGCTGCGGAACTCGCGCGGGCTGGCGGTATCCCGTGGTTTCCTGGACGGGAGCGCGGCCCCTTGAAGCCGATTGCGGAGCGGTACCGGGAGCGGGCGCGTATGGCGATCGAGGCCCTCGACCGCTATCGCGCGCTCAAGCAGGGCAAAGCCTTGGACAGTAACGTTGGGTGCCTACCGGCTGAGCGACAGCAGAGTTCCGGCGCCTGCCCTCGTGCTGATATCTCGGCTCGGGCTAAAGGCTAAGTTGGATGTCGCTCCCGTACCGGAGCGACGGATATGTTTTTATAGCGGATCTGATCGTCCGATGCTTCAGGCCTTACAGGCGGATCGGGTTCCGGCGTGACGGAGTGATCAGGCGCGACAGGTCATCAGGCTTTTTCCGAAATTGCTTTGAACATCGGGCTGGCCAAGCAAGCTCGCAAAGCGGCTTCGCGGAGCTGATCTTTCTTGTGTTCCTTCAAGTCCTCCATGTTGAAATGGCTGCGCGCTTCGAGCCAGTTCTCTTGAGTCTCAACTGCCAGGGCCTCCATCAGCCGGCCGCATGAATGTTAATGCTGTTTGAATCGTGGTTGTCGCTAAGCATATTGGAGTGAGATTCCTGATTCTGGGGCAGCCATGGACATTTTGGTGTCAGACTCTGAGGCTTTGGAATCGCAAGGTAACTGCCGAGGTAAGGCGACTTCGGGACTCCCCCTGCCCTGCTCCATTCCGGTTACCGCGATGCACTGCTGAGCATTGATGTGCGCTCAACGCTCCGATTGACGGTTGTCGCGTCAGGCTCACGCCGCTCCAAATCCAGACAACGTTGGTGAGCCGGAGTCTCAGGTTAACGGCTCAATGCCAACGCGAATCTCACGTCAAATGCCCAAACCTTTGTCTCATGATAACAACTAAGTCACTGAAACCATTGGATCGCCTGTCTCACGCTAAAATGCCCCGTAGCGACGTCTCATGTGCTCGCAAAACGTCCACTGATCGGTAGAACTCCACAACGTCTTATCAGGCTTGGTTCGGGTGCTTGGCAAAGCCGACAGGGTGGTGCGTTTTGACCAGAAAGGTATCACGCCTGAATCCTCCGTCAGGGAAGCGTACCTTGCTGATGCCGACGAATAGCATGAGCGCAGAAGCAGCCATATGTCAGAGGATGATCGTGACCTGTCTTCTGCCTTTTGCACAAAACGCCAGATCTCTCCCCGCCGAACGGGGTGCCGATTCTTCTGCCGGAGCGCTCGAACACAAGCAGAGCTTGCGCTGACCTCAACAAGTCCCTGAGCCAGCGGCTAATCCTGGGCGCAACAAGGCTGCGCTACCTGCGCCATGGGCCGCCTCAGGTCGTGTTATCCGCTTGGGCGATGAGCACAGCGAGAAGGCATTGGCCAGCACTCTCGGGGGAACCTGAATTGTCGATCTGCAGCACATCGTCACCTTCGACACTTTGCTGTTCACCTCTGGCAAGACGCTGCCGGATGCTCTCCGGGTCTTCGCGGCCCCGCCCGGCCAGACGCTGCGCGAGGAGGTCCAAAGGTGCGGTCACGTTGACGACAAGCACTTGCGGATACCGCCGTCGCGCTTCGGACAGAACAGCCCGTGAGCCGTTGGCAACGACGACGTCGCCGCGCTCGAGCCACGCGTTGATGGCCGAGGGGAGTCCGTAGGACAGGCCATGGGCCTGCCAGTGCAGCGCGAAGGCGCCTGCGCGAACCCGCCGCTGGAACGCGTCACCGTCGAGCGGTTCATGGTCCTCGCCGACCGCGGCCGGCCGGCTGATAACACGGCGCACGAAATGCACGTGGCGCTCGGTTTGAAGTCGGCCGCGGGCGTAGTCGATCAGCGTGTCCTTGCCGGCCCCGCTTGGCCCGACGACCAGGATCAGTCTGCCCCGCAGCGCCATCATGGGCCGCCGAGCGCCGCTGCGACCGCCGCGCCGCTGTGGAAGGCGAACTGCGAGCGGACCATGAAATCGGCTTGATCGTGCTCCTGCACGAACAGGGATAAGGTATCGATGCGGTAATCCTCGGACAGATACGATTGGAAGACTGGCTCCACACGCTGTCTGATCCCGGCGCGCTCCGCTGCGGGAATGCGGTCGGTCAGCGTCAGATGAAACCGGAAGCGATCGCGCACATAAGGATAGCCCCATTGCACGAGATGGGCGGTCTCGGTCTCATCGAGCGGACTTTGCAGCCGCCGTTGCAGTTCCGATGCATTCATCGGGGCCCGGAAGCCGTCGAACTCTTCCACGATCTGCGCCGCCAAACCCCGCAAGGCCGGGATCGGACTGGCGGGAACGAGCGCGAAGAAGCCGCCGAGCAGATCGATCCTCAAAGGCCCGATCGGGCACGGCGGCCGTGACGCGGCAAACTGGCTGAGTGCCCGTTCCAGATCCGCGACCGAGGCGCCGTCGCGCAACCGGAAGGGGGCCTTGAGCGTGGCGTGAAATCCATAGCGGCGTGGCTCGGATGTGAATGCGAGGGCGGCCGTTCCACCCGCGCTACAGGCACCAGGCGCGAAAGCATCGCGGCCCAGCCATGAACTCGCCGCCACGGTCAGCGGATGCTCACGAGCCGGTGTGTAGTAGATGGCGTAGCGAGAGCTGGATGGTTCCGACATCAGGCGCCCGCCTCCGCCACGGCCAGCACAGCCGTGGTGGCCGCTTGAGTGCCGATCTCAAAGAGCCGGTCAGCGACGGCCTCGCGCACCTCCGCGTCGTGGAAGATGCCGACGATGGCGGTCCCGCGCGCCTTGGCCTCGGTGATCAGCGCGACCACGGTCTGCCGGTTGGCGGCGTCGAGCGAGGCGGTCGGCTCGTCGAGCAGGAGCACCGGATAGTCGACGATGAAGCCGCGGGCGATGTTGACACGCTGCTGCTCACCGCCCGAGAAGGTGGCGGGCGCCAACGACCAGAGACGCTCAGGGATGCGCAGCCGCGTGAGCAGGGTTCGGGCGCGCGCCTGGGCCGCCTCTACGGGCAGGCCGGTGGCGACCGCCGGCTCGGCGACGACGTCGAGGGCGGCGACGCGCGGGATGACGCGCAGGAACTGGCTGACATAGCCGATCGTGCGGCGGCGGATCTCCACCACCTCCCAGGGCTCGGCGGCCAAGAGATCGACGGTCGCGCCCCGATGCTTGACCAGGATCTGACCGGCATCCGGCTTGTAGTTGGCATAAAGCGAGCGCAGCAGCGTCGACTTGCCGGCGCCGGATGGCCCGTGCAGACAGACGCATTCGCCGGCTTTGACCGTGAGGTCGATATTATCGAAGACCGGCAGGACGATGCCGCCCTGGGTATGGAGCGTGAAGGTTTTGGAAAGGCCAACGGCGCGAAGCGCGGCGTTCGTTAGCACGAATTTCATGGAACGGTTCTCCCGGTGTCTGGTCGAAGACAACGTCTTGTGATCTGCGTTCTGTCAAAAGACCTGCCGGCCTTCTTTCCAGACTCTTCGGACAAGCGGAATGTCGTTGATCTCAGTGACGTGGCAGAGATCGGCTCGGCTGCCGATCTTGATCGCGCCTCTGTCGGCAAGGCCGGTCGCCGAGGCAGGGGCTGAACTGACGGTAGAGATCGCCTGTGGCAAGCTCATTCCGACCGGATCTCTGGTCAACTGAAAAGCTCCATGCAGCAGGCTCGCCGGAACGTAATCCGAGGCGAGGATATCGAGATGTCCGGTTGTCGCCAAATCCCGAGCGCTTACGTTTCCCGAATGCGAGTTGCCGCGAACGACGTTGGGTGCGCCCATCAGGACACGAACGCCGAGCGAGTGCGCCATTTCCGCCGCAGCCCGCGTCGTCGGAAATTCGGAGATCAGCACACCGGCAGATTTTGCCTCTCGCACGTGCTCGGGTGTTTCATCATCGTGGCTGGCGATCGGCAGTTGCCGAGCACGGGCAAGCGCGACGATCCGGGCTTGATTTTGAGGTCCGATCGTTCGGGACGCGTCCATCCATGCTTCAATACGGCGGTCGGCATCCTCTTCCGACCAGCCGTACTGCGTGATCTGCATCTCGCGGAAACGGTCGAGTTGCGGCGACTGACGATGACCGGGGGCGTGATCCATCACCGAGACGAGCTTCACAAGCGGATCGTCCACCAACGGCGTGAATCTGGACAGAACGTCCTCGTCCGTCACCTCACAGCGCAGATGTAGAAGATGGTCCGCTCGAAGCACGCCACAGTCCTGGGCTTTATGGATGCCATCGACGAGGATGGGCAGAATGCGAGCCCGATCGTCTTGCTTTCTGTGATCGCGGGTCGTTGATCCGATGCAAAGGGAATCGAAAACTGTCGTAATGCCCGCTGCGGTGACCAGGGCATCATGCGCTACAACAGCGGACAGCGGATTCCAAACTACTCCGGCCCGCGGTAGAGCATGCTTCTCCAGATTGTCGGTATGAAGGTCGATGAGACCCGGTATCAGATAGCCTCCTTCGAAATCGATCGCACCTGCCACCTTGCTTCTTCCCGGGGCGATGTCATTGATGTAGCCGTCAACGACATGGACGGTTCCTTCATAAATCTCGTCCAACAAGACGAGCCTTGCGCCGGTCAAGGTCAGTTCGTGGTTGATGGAGCGTTTGACCGCCACACCCGACGAGGAAGTGTCAATTCCGAACATTTTAAAGCACCGATGATACTAGAAGTTGCGTGTAGGCGTGATGCGGATCATCCAGGACCTGGTCTGCCAAACCGGTCTCCACAACGTTACCCCGCCACATCACGATGATCCGGTCCGCCAATAGCCGGGCAACGGAAAGATCATGGGTGACGATCACTGCCGAAATCCCAAAATCCATGACCAACTGTCGCAGCAGATCCAACAGCCGAGCCTGGACCGAGACATCGAGCCCGCCGGTCGGCTCATCCATGAAGACGAGGCGCGGCTTGGTGACGAGAATTCTGGCGATCTGCAGACGTTGCTGCATGCCGCCGGAAAAGGTTCTCGGGTGATGATCGGTGCGCCGCAGATCAATCTCGACCCGGGCGAGCCAATTCTGAGCTTCTTCGCGTATGCGGCCATAGTGCCGGGCGCCGATGGCCATCGGTCGCTCGCCTATGTTACCGCCTGCGCTGACTTCTATTCTGAGGCCATCGCGCGGATTCTGGTGCACGAGTCCCCAGTCGGTACGCATCAGCTTGCGCCGCTCTGGTTCTGATAAGGTCAGAATATCCGTTGGCCCCTTGTCATTGAGATCGTAAACCACCGACCCGGTGTCCGGCATCAACCGTCCCGAAAGGCAGTTGAGCATGGTCGACTTGCCGGATCCGGATTCGCCGACGATGGCAATGATCTCCCCTGGAAAGAGATCGAAGGAAATGTTCTGGCAGCCGATCGTCTTTCCATAGCCCTTTGTAAGATTTTGCACGGAGAGCAGTGGCTGGCGGCGATTGGATTGGACCTGAATTGCAGTGCTCATCGTGGTTGCGATCCCTTTTCGGTTTTCGACGTCGGGAGCGATTCCAATGGGACCTGGCCTTCACCCTCCGGTCCAGTGTGACCATGGTCTCGACGGGTTGCGCAGTAGTCGGTGTCCGAGCAAACGAACATTCGCTGCCCGCTGTCATTCACGACGATCTCGTCGAGGTAACTGTCGCTTGCTCCACAAAGCGAGCAACATTGCCTCCATTTCTGCACCCGGAACGGATGATCTTCGAAGTCGAGATTCTGCACTCGCGTATACGGTGGGACGGCATAGATTCGCTTTTCGCGGCCTGCGCCGTAGAGCTGAATCGCCGGATTGTCCGCGACCTTCGGATTGTCGAATTTGGGAATCGGCGACGGCGACATCAGATAGCGCCCGTTGGTCATCACCGGATAGCTATGAGCAGTGGCAATATGGCCGAAGCGCGCGATGTCTTCGTAAAGCTGGACGCTCATCAAGCCGTACTCTGCATAGGCATGCATCTTTCGCGTTTCAGATTCCCTCGGTTCCAGACTGCGCAACGGTTCCGGCGAAGGGACCTGGTAGACGATGACCTGACCCTCTCTGAGAGGCGTTTCGGGCACGCGATGGCGTGTCTGAATGATTGTGGCTGCGGCGGTTTGTTCGGTCGTCTCGATTCCAGCCACGCGCTTGAAAAATCGGCGGATCGAGACCGCGTTCGTGGCGTCGTCCGCACCTTGGTCGATCACCTTGAGCGTGTCGTTGGGGCCGATGACACTGGCGGTCACTTGTATGCCGCCGGTGCCCCACCCGTAGGCGAGCGGCATTTCGCGGCTGCCAAACGGAACCTGCAGGCCAGGAACGGCCATCGCCTTCAAGATGCACCGACGGATCATCCGTTTGGACTGCTCGTCGAGATAGGCAAAGTTGTAGGCTTGGCGGCCACGCTTGGCCACATCTTCACGAGCGCCAGTCATTCCGCCGCCTCCTTGGTTGAACGGCTGCCGACCTGCTCCTCGCGCAGCTGTCGGATGAACTGCAGGTCACCCTGAAAATCGACGTAGTGAGGCAAGGTCAAATGTGAAACAAACCCAGCCGCCTCGAGATTGTCGGTATGAGAAAGAACGAATTCTTCGTCCTGCGCGGGGTATTTCACATCCTCGCCGTATTCGCGGGACCGCAATGAGCGATCGACGATCGCCATTGCCATCGCCTTGCGCTCGCTCTTTCCAAAGGAGAGACCATATCCCCGCGTGAAGCGTGCCGGCTCATCGTCCGAGCCGGCAAACAAGTCCAGCATCTGGCATTCGGTGACGGTGATGTCCCCTATCGACACGGGAAAGCCCAGTTCCTCCGGAACGACCTCGATCGCGACGTCTCCGACCCGTGTTTCGCCGACATAGGGGTGGGCAGTGCCATAGCCGCGCAGGGCGGAATAAGCCAATCCCACGATAAATCCTTCATCGCCACGCGCAAGATTCTGCAAACGCTGATCGCGACCGGCCGGCAATGCCAGGGGCTCTCGCGTCAGATCGAAAACCGACGCTTCGTCAGCCGCAGGCAATTCTGCCTCGATCAGGCCTTCGTCGGAGATGCTGTCGAAAGCACGCGGACAATTGGCGTCGAGTGGGGTCGCAGCTATTTCCGCTTTCGGCTCCTCGAGCTCAGCGTTGTCGAGGAGGTCGAAATCAAGCAGCCGATGCGTGTATTCGTAGGTCGAACCGAGGACCTGCCCTCCAGGAACGTCCTTGAAGGTCGCGGAGATCCGTCGCTGGATGGCCATCCGATCCGTATCGAGCGCATTCGATACCGCGAAGCGCGGTAACGTCGTCCGAAACGCCCGGAGGAGGAAAATCGCCTCGACTGCGTCACCCTGGGCCTGCTTCAATGCCAGGGCCGCAAGCTCTCTGTCGTAGACAGAGCCCTCGCACATCACCCGATCGACAGCGAGACCGAGTTGCTCGGCGATCTGAGAAACCGTAAGTTCGGGAACTGCGGGATCGCCCCGTCTATCCTCTGCGATCAAACGGTGCGAGTTGAGGATAGCCTGCTCGCCTCCTTTTACAGCCACATAAGCCATTTAGATCTCCACCGATATGCTGCGAGGAAGCGCAATGATTGCGTTTCCGGCGGTAAAGAGGACATCGACCCCGATCGGGTAACAGTCCTGATTGAGCTGCCACTCTTCCCAAAACCAAGAGGGAAGCCCCTCAATGGCGGCGGAAACCTCGTGCTGGATCCCGGGGCCCCGCCATCGAACCGAGGGACCGCCGGTAAAGGAGGGCACCTGGACAACAATGGTCGTCGCGGTCTGCGGCTCCAACTCGGTTCCGAGGTGAAACTCTGCCAGGCGTGGCATTGTCGTCGGATCCGCCACGATGGCAAATGCCGCTTCGCCGGCGCCATCCACGAACGGCGTCCCGCAGTGAAATCCAAGGAAATTGCGGACGTCGCCGTGATTGGATCGGGAATCGAGCCAAACCGGCGTTTCGAAGTCTGCCAATGTGAGGCAAGCGGAGACGGTGCCCGGATTGAGCGGCCCAACTGCCGTAGCTTCAGAGCCGAGCGTTTGCGGGCGGCCTACATAAGCGTAGGCATCCAGGATACGGCGGAACGTGTCTTGGCTATCGAAGATAGGATTTGTGAATCCGGGCTGGATCCCGGAAGTGTCCATAATGCTGCTCATTCCGGACTCGTGCCTCGCGCCATTGCAAAAAAATCGACCTTTGTTGAAGCCGCCTTGCGGCTCTTGAGCTCACGGCGGCTCGCTTGCATTGCTTCAAATCGAGCGACCAATTCGCGGCTCTCGGTCGCGACATCATCCGCCCGTTGCAGGAGCGCATCGAAGACTGCCGCCAGTTCCGCATGGCGCTGGTCGCGTCCGAGCACGAAGGCGAACCCCGTCGTGCCATCGGCTAGCCTCAGGGCACATCGGGTCATCGTGACCTCACCGAGGTTGAACGGGCTGCCGGTACCGCCTGCGCGTCCACGCACCAGCACGAGGCCGATCTCGGGCCGACGCAGCCATTCATAATGAGGCGCGATGGGCAGATCGTTCCATGCGCGTTCAAGGTCATCGCACTTGGTTCGCGCCAGAACCGCCATCCATCGCTGTCTGTTTTCAATTTGATTGCGCACTTGCATCCGCTGCTTCGATTGCAGGCCTTGGCCAAGGCCAGGCCTAAGTTGATACCTAGATGTCTAGGTATCTATTTAGATGTTCTTTGCAACACTTTCATGACAAGAGGCTGGTTCAGCAAAAAAGTGTCGGTCGGATCAACAGAGGGAAGATGACCGGCGCTGGAAGGCTGAACCCGCGAGTGAGGCTGCCTTCCCGTTCGCCGGCAATCTCATTAATCATCGCCTTCTATCAGGTATTCGTATCTGTCGGCTCGGATAACACTGAAGGCGTATTTGATCGGCAACCCATCCGGAGTCACATCGACATTGGTTTCGAAAAGCACCGGGCTGGACGAAGATATTCGCAACAGAAGGGCTTCCTGTTGGGTGGGCCGTCGGGCCGTTATCCGCGTCCATTTTCGCTTGTATTCCGGAATGCCACAGCGCTTCAGGGCCGCAGTCGGAGAGTTCAGCCCCTCGAACGCCGTGGCGAGACCAGGAACTCGTTCGACGGGAAAATAGGCCGTCCCGGTCGCCAGGGGCCAATCGTTGATGAACGAAGTCGTCCTGACGGCGGTAACGAGCGCCGAGGGAGCGACCTTCAGATGCGTGGCAATATCAGGTTCAACAGAGATCTCGTTGATCGACAATATCTCCCGCTTGACCGACTTGTTCTGGCCAAGAAGTTTGAACGTGAATCTCGGATCACTGTCCAAGGTGTGCGAAATGAAATCGTCGGCAACGAAGGTACCGACACCGTGTTGCACCCGCAGAGCCCCTTCAGACTCCAAAACCTTGATGGCGTTTCGCACGGTATGGCGATTGACGCCAAATCGTTCTGCCAAGACCAGGTCCCCAGGCAGGCGACCGTTCTCGAAGGCTCCTGCATGGATATCGCTGAGTATTCCGGAGCGAACCACTTCCCAACGTTTCATTAAGCACCACTTCAACTGTCTATACGGCCGTTGCATTCCCCAAAATGGGTGCACAAAACCCTGCTTACTCGAAAAGCGGCCGATCGGGAAATGACTCAATGGGTAGCCCAAGGATGGATGCAAGAGTCGGAGCAAGGCGCGTTGCTTCAGCTCCTTCCGCCACCGCACTTGGAAGACCTGCCCCGGATAGGATGCAGATACGATCATCCGCACTCATACCTGGTCGAAATCCATGGGTGGATTTGTATTTCGGGCGACCGAACGGTTGGTCTGCCGGACGCCCGGCTGGCACCTCTTCGAAATCATGCTGCGGCGGAGCCACGAAGGTGGCAATGCGCTCGCGCAGCCCGACCGGCAAATGTGCATCGTTCCAGGGTTCCGCCCCGACGGCGGCGAGCCTTTGCGTAACCTCTGCACGATCGGCATCGTTGTCGACCAGGACATGCAGCGTCGCCCCCTCGGTGCTCCACGTTTTTCCGGGAATCACCAGCTCGGGCAAGATCGACGCGTTGATATTACCGTGACCGTGATCGCTGGTAATTGCGATCACGTAGTCGTCGAGCCGGCCGGATCGCCGCAGAGCCTCCAGGCAAAGACCAACGAGGGAGTCGGCGAAAGCAATAGAGAAATGGGCCTCTTCGCTCTCATAACCGAACTCGTGCTGGAACATGTCTGTGACATTGATCTCGGTGACGACCAGATCGGGCGGCTCTTGTGAGCCGATCAGCCTTGCGGCGGCGGAGACGGTCAGCTGGTCGTCGATGAGCGTCGCTGTGACCCGAGAGACGCTATCCGGCCTTGCGGACTCCTGAACGAAGGATGGCAGGGGAACTCCCGCCAGGCGACCGCGCGGATCCTTCACTCTCAGGAGATAGGGGACACTCCCGTCGCTCGGAACCTTGGTGAAGCCGGGGCCACGCATCCAGCTGGGCGGAACATAGACGGAGGTGTCTTCCGGGTCGATGAGAGCGTGCCCGATGCAGGCCACGTCCAGACCCGCGCGTGAAGCAAGGGTTGCAATCGTCGGCATATGAAGATGCTCCACCTCGGCCGCAATGAATGCTCCGTCGCTCAGAACGCGATTGCCAAAAACCCCGTGCATGTCTGCTTCGACGCCTGTGAGGATGGAAGCCCGACCCGGCATGGAGGTTCCCGGTACGGCCGAACGCATCCGGCGAACGCGGTATCCACTCTCCGCGAGCAAAGACAAATTTGGGAGACGATCCCGATGGCTTTCAAAATAGTCCGAGCTCACGCCATCGACCATGATCAACAGAAGTTTGCGACGCTTCATTTCAATGTCATCCCTTCAAATCGAAAGATTTTTGTTTGATGCAGGCCGTCCAGTGCCCTGGTACAACCTGCCGCAGTGCCGGTGAAGCCGTTGCACATTCTGGGCTTGCGATCGGGCACCTGGTTCTAAAGACGCAGCCGGATGGCGGTGAAACGGCACTCGGCACTTCACCTTTCAGGACCACCCGGTTTCGTCGAAGGCTTGGATGTTCGACCGGCAGTGCGGACAGCAAGGCTTCGGTATAGGGATGCGCAGGCGCATCCCAGAACATTGCCGAAGGCGCGATCTCCATGATCCGACCGAGATACATGACGATCACCCGGTCGGCGATGTGGCTGACCACGCGCAGATCATGCGAGATAAAAAGCATCGTCAGGGACAGCCTGTCCTTCAGATCCAGGAGCAAGTTGACGATCTGCGCCTGAACCGAAACATCGAGAGCCGAAATGGGCTCGTCGGCGACGATGAAATCCGGCTTGGTCGACAATGCCCTGGCGATGGCAATCCGCTGGCGCTGACCGCCGCTGAAGCCGTGCGGGTAGCGCGCGCCATGCGCCGGGGAAATTCCGACCTGGGAGAGGAGTTCTGCCACTCGCTCGAGCCGTGCTCGCGGCGTCAGATGAGCATGATGGATCGACAGCGGTTCACCGACGGTTTCCTCGACGGTCATGCGTGGGTTGAGGCTGCTATAGGGATCCTGGAACACCATCTGCATATGCCGCCGAAAAGAACGCATTTCGTTTGGCGTCAAGGTCGTCAGATCGACCCCATTGAACCGAACCCGACCGGAACTCGGCGAGGTCAGGCGCAGCAAGCTGCGCCCCAATGTTGTCTTGCCTGAACCGGATTCGCCGACCAGAGCAACGATCTCACCAGGAAATATCGAAAACGATGCTCCGTCGACGGCCTTGATGAATCTCTTGGGACGGAACGGCGACGTGCTGCGGAGCGGCAGGTGGACGCGAACGTCCTCAACCTCGAGCAGAGAAGGACCGCTGAACGCCGGGATCGCACCTCCATCGGGTGTGCCGGAATGAGCAAAGGCCGCTTTCATGCCGCAACCTCCGGCTCCGAAGCAGCATCGGTGATTTCGCGCCAACGCCAACAACGAACGCTGTGTCCGTCGGCCGTGTCGAGTTCCGGCATGTGGCGTGCGCAGTCCGCGACGGCGTAGCTGCAGCGCGGACGAAAGGAACAGCCGGTCGCCAGATGAGCAAGGTCCGGAGGGCTGCCGGGGATGGCAGAAAGCCGCCGCGGAAATGCGCGGCCGGGCTGCAATTGCGGCCGCGCTTTCAGCAGACCGCGCGTGTAAGGCATCCGTGGCGCATCGAAGATCTGCATGACATTGCCCTCCTCGACAATCCGGCCGGCATACATCACCACGACCCGGTCGGCGATTTCGGCAACGACACTGAGGTCATGCGTGATGAACAGCATGGCCATGCCGGTCTCCTGCTGTAGTTCGTGAAGAAGGGCGAGGATTTGCGATTGGACCGTGGCATCGAGAGCCGTCGTCGGCTCGTCGGCGATAAGCAATTTCGGACGACATGACAGCGCGATCGCGATCATTGCACGCTGCCGCATACCGCCGGAAAGCTGATGAGGATAGTCATCGAGACGCCGCTCGGCGTCGGCGATGCCAACGCGGTCGAGTAGTTCTCTGGCCTGTCGCCGTGCCTCTCGCGGAGTGCATCGTCGATGGGTCCGAAGGACCTCGATTATCTGGTTGCCGATCGTGTAGACTGGATTGAGCGCAGCCGCGGGCTCCTGAAAGATCATGGCAATGTCATTGCCAAGAATACTGCGCAGGCGTTGCGCCGGAACTTGAAGAAGATCCTCACCTTGATAGAGGACCTTCCCTGCAACTATCCGCCCCAGCGACTTCGGGATAAGGTTTAGAATGGAAAACGCGGTTACCGATTTGCCCGAGCCGGATTCTCCGACAAGGCAGATCGTGCTCCCTTGTTGAACCGAGAACGAAACCCCTTCAACTGCTTTGACAGTTCGACCTTGGGCGTAGAAGTAAGTGCGCAAGTTCTCGACGCGCAGGAGTTCGGCTTGGATCATCCTAAAACCTTCCTGGTAGCTAAGCGATAATAGTGACGATCACTTGAAGTGAATATTATCCGGCCGGAAATCCATTGTGTACTCCGTGTACGGAAGCCACTGAATCGTGGACCGAACTCCGTAGAATTCCGGCGCACGATAGAGATACGTACCGGGCGCTTCGTCCTCAAATATATCGATCATCATTTGATAGATATCGTAGCGCCGTTTGCTATCGAGTGTCGTCTCACCCTCGCTTGCAAGTTCATTAAAGCGCGCTTCGTCCTTCCAAAACCGCTTCGCCCAAGTCATATAAAGGGTGACTGCAGGGTCAGTTGGCACGACCCAGTCCGAACCGTTTCGTACAGCGAGTACCGGATCCTCCTTTTTCAGCTTGGTCCATCCCTCGTCAACACGGACGCTGGCATTGACGCCGATCGCCTTCCACATCTGAACGACAGCTTCCGCGACAGCAACGCCATTTGTGTAGTAAACGGGGTGAGTTACGAAATGGATCGGCTGCCCTTTGTAGGACGACTGCGAGAGCAGCTGACGAGCGCGCTCAGGGTCAAAGACCGGTGTGGGCCGATTGGGATTGTAGAGTTCCGGTCCCCAGGCCTCATACTGCGCCGAACGCGGAAGCGTAGCCTTGCCATCCCATAAAGCATCCACAAGCAGCTGGCGGTTGATCGCGAGATTGAGGGCCTGACGCAGTTTCTTGTCGGCCATTACCGGATTGAAGGTATTGTAGAGAAGGAAGTGATGGTTCATCAATGCGCTACGGACTTCGCAGCAACCCAGACCTGCTGCCGCCTTCAATTGATCTGGCGGAAGGCTGTTGATGATGTCGACCTCGCCGTTTGCGAGCGCAGTAATTCTCGCTGACACCTCCGGGATGGCTTTGAAGGTCAACATTGAGATTGTCGGCCGGCCGCGGAAGTAAGAGTCGTTTGCCTTGAGCTGCATGCTGTCGTCAGGCTGGAGCTTGAGGAAAGCGAACGGGCCCGTCCCAACCGGCTTTTGGCCGAATCCGCTCTCTCCCACCGACTCGAAATAGGCTTTTGGCACGATATTGCTGGAATGATAGGCAAGCAGGTGAAGCAGAATCGGGCTCGGACCCTTTGTCGTGATCCGGACGGTCAGATCACCGACGATGTCGATTCGTTCGATCACTTTGAGAAGATTTCGGGCACTGACATAATCAGAAGCAGGGTCCAGGATTCTATCAAAGGTGAACTTCACGTCAGCGCTGGTCAGAGGCTGGCCGTTGTGAAACCGCACCCCCGGTCGAAGCGAGAATTCCGTGGTGCGGTCATCGATCCGCTTCCAACTTTGTGCAAGGCCGGGAACAAGTTCATAAGCTGTCCGATCCTTGCTTCTGGAAAAGTCCCGCGCAACGAGCGTGTCGAAGATATTGTAGGTCATTGGGATGTCGACATTCCCAAGTGCCAATGCGGGATCGAAGTTGGCGCGGACCGCGTTGACGCCGACAGTGAGGGGGGGTCTCGTGTCTTCCTGCGCGACCGCGAAGGTCGGCAGTAGCATAGCGACCGCTATGAGTAGGTTTCGCATAGTATCTCCTAAGGTTGAGGTTGTGAGGTTTTCCTGCAGGAAGCGCTTGAGAGCGGCGCGATCTAGGCGCGGCTCCGAGGATCAAGAGTGTCGCGCAGCCAATCGCCGACCATGGATGCCGCCAGAGTGATTGCGACAATAACGACACATGGAAGTATCGCCAGCCACGGTGTGGTGATCAGGTAGTTTCTGGACTCACCCAGCAACGAACCAAGAGAAACATTTGGCGGCTGAACACCCACTCCAAGAAACGAGAGTGACGACTCCAGAACGACGATCTCGGCGAAGCTCAGGCTGGCCAAAACGATGACTGGCGACAAGGTGTTGGGAAGAACATGACGTATCGCAATACGCCAGGGTGATGCGCCTGAAGATCGAGCCGCTTCGATAAAACTGCGTCCTCGAAGGGTATGCACCTGGCCGCGGACGACCCGGGCATATTTATAATAGTCCGAGAATCCGACGATCAGCACCAGGACGAGCGGATTGGTGCCTATGAGGGCGACCGCTGTTAATGCCACCAAAGTGACCGGCACCGAAGCCTGCGCATCGACCACAGCCATGAAGCAATGGTCGATCCATCCTCCCACGCTTCCCGAAATGAGCCCACTGAGCGTGCCCGTGATGACTCCGATGATGACTCCGGCACCAGCAATGAGCAACGTGGTTTGGGTTGCGAAAAGAAGACGAGAAAGCACATCTCGCCCGAGATGATCCGCTCCCAGAATGTATTCTGTTGTACCCCCAGCAAATGCCGGCGGCCGGAGCCGGCTTAAGAGACTCTGGTCCGCTATATCATGCGGTGCAATCACCGGAGCGGCAGCGGCGAGCAATGCGATCACGGCAAGGATCAGGCATGAAGCGATTGCCACTGTCGGGGGACGACTACGCCGTCCTGTACCAGTTGGGATGAGTTCGTCTTCGGTGTCGGAAGCAAGCAGTCCTGACGCACTGGTATCTATGCTCATCATTACCTCCCACGCACCCGCGGATCCAGCAAGCCGTAACCCACGTCAACGAGAAGATTGGTGAAGATGATTGCTGCCGAAAACACGAGAATTCCAAATTGCAGCATGGCGAAATCGCGTTGCATGACCGCGTCGATCACGAGACGTCCTGCTCCAGGCCAGGCAAATACCGACTCCGTCACCACGGCGCCGGCGATCAGTCCGCCGAGTTGCAGGCCCAGAATAGTCAAGACCGGGAGTATCGCGTTTCTCAGTCCGTGCTTCACAACGACAAGGGATGGGCTCAACCCTTTACTACGCGCATAGCGCATGTAGTCCTGTGACAGGACCTCCAGCATGCTGCTGCGAACGAGCCTTGCTATGTTGGCGCAGGTCGCAAGAGCAAGTGTAACCGTAGGGAGGATCAGATGTTTCCATGTACCCATGCCTCCACTCGGCAGAAGCCTTAAGGAAAAGCTGAAGGTTAAAATGGCGGCAATGCCGACAACGAAATTCGGAATGGCCTGTCCCACGATTGTCGCGGTCGTGAGCGAGCGATCAAAGACGGTGTTGTGACGGAGCGCGGCCCATAGGCCGGCGGCCATACCAATCATGACGGACAATAAGAATGCCGGAACAGTCAGAAGGAGGGTATTGGGAACGCGTTCCATAAACAGTTCGACGACAGGCCGATTTGAGAAGAAACTCTGCCCGAAATCTCCTCGGAGGAGAGCTGCGCCGTACCGGACATATTGGGTTGGTATGTCATCATCGAGTCCAAGCTTTGTCCTAAGCTCAACTCGTTGGTCCTCAGGCAGGTCAGGCGGAATGAGGAAGGCTGTGGGGTCTCCCGTCATTCGTGTCGCAAAAAACACGATGGTGAGGATCGCCCACAACGTAAAAGCGCTGCGGAAGGCTCTTGATATGAAAAACACTAAACGCTCCTCCACGCACCGGTGGGCCGAAGTCACGGACATTCGACATCTGATAGAATGTTGCAGATAACCAGATGTCTAGGTATCTTCTTAGAGGTTCCATGTTACGCTTTGATGACAGTGTGACATACAGTGGAGCTGGTGGAATAAAACGTAATCGAAGTCATAATGGACGACGTACTGGAGGCTGGAAGAAGTACCTTGTCAAAGCGGCTTCAATTCTCAAGGCTCACATACCAAACAGTCTCTTGTTGGGAACTCACCATTCAACATCCCCAGCCAGCTCCTGGATAAGCCGTGGTCCATTGGCAAGTCTTCGTCCGAGGACCTCAAGGAAACTTCGGCATCACTCATTACCCTTGTCACCGGCGGCGACTGCTGTCGACCGCGAAGACGACCCTGCACTCGGCACACGCTCACGCGGCGCGCCTCTGATCCGCTTGGACTGAGCTCTCCTGAGTAACCCTCGACCCTGATCCCAGTGTCAAGCCGGTGAGTTTTTGAAAAACTACTTGCAAAATAGCCCGCGATTAGACGACCCCATCAAAGCGATTCCGGGGCTATTGGGAGCTTCTCCCGCAGTCCCACCGACTTCCATTCGACCCTGCCTTCAGCACGCAATTGGTGCCGGACGCAGCGCTGTCGTCTCCTGGCTCGACCAGGCTACCCTAGTCATCGACGAGAGTCCTCATGCATACCAATCAAGGACGATCTTTCCGCTGCTACCGCTTTGCATGACCTCAAAACCGGTCTTGTACTCCCTGACCGGCAACCGATGCGTGATCACCTTGCGGACATCAAGACCGCTTTCGAGCATGGCGAGCATCTTGTGCCATGTCTCGAACATCTCACGCCCGTAGACGCCTTTCACGGTCAGCATCTTGAAGACAACTTTGGTCCAGTCGACAGGAGCGGGCCGTGCGGGGATGCCGAGCATGGCGATCTTGCCGCCCATCACGAGATGCTCAACCATCTGATCGAACGCGGCCGGCGCGCCGCTCATCTCCAGTCCGACATCGAAGCCCTCCCTCATGCCGAGGCGCGCTTTGACCGAATGAAGATCCTCCTTGCGCACGTCGACGGGCACGACGTCCGCTACTTCGGACGCCAGGGCGAGGCGATTCGGATTGACATCGGTGATCACCACATGTCGCGCACCGGAGTGCCGGGCCACGGCCGCACTCATGATGCCGATCGGCCCTGCGCCAGTGATAAGAACATCCTCGCCGACAAGGTCGAAGGACAGGGCCGTGTGAACGGCGTTGCCGAGAGGATCGAGAATGGCGCCAAGCTCGTCATCGATGGCGTCTGGAAGCGGCACGACGTTGAAGGCCGGAAGACGGAGATACTCCGCGAACGCACCCGGGATGTTGACGCCGATTCCTTTGGTATCGGGATCGAGGTGGAACCGCCCGCCGCGGGCAGCCCGGCTGTTCATGCCGATGACATGACCTTCCCCGGACACCCGCCGGCCAACCGCAAGATGCCGGACATTGGCGCCGACCTCGACAATTTCTCCGGCATACTCGTGCCCGATGACCATCGGTACGGGTATGGTACGCCGCGCCCATTCGTCCCAGGCATAGATATGAATGTCCGTTCCGCAAATGCCGGTCTTGTTGATCTTGATGAGAACATCATCCGGCGTGATCGGCGGGATCGGAAGGTCGTCCAGCCAGAGGCCGGGTTGCGCTTCCGCTTTGACAAGAGCTTTCATGAGAACCCCTCTATGGACCATCAGATCACACCAAGCGCTTTGCCGGCGTCGATGAAGGCATCAATCGCGAAGCCTACGTCTTCGTCGGTCAGTGCGGCGGACATCTGGGTTCTGATCCGCGCTTTGCCTTTCGGCACGACCGGATAGAAGAACCCGGCGACATAGACGCCGCGCTCATCCAGAGCGGCTGCCATGGCCTGTGCGAGGCGCGCTTCATGCAGCATCACCGGGATGATTGGCGTCTCTCCCAGCAGCAGCTCAAATCCGGCCGTTTGCAGGCCCGCGCGAAACCGCTGTGCATGGGATGCCAAGTTCTGCCGCCTGTCGTCGGCCTTTTCCGCGATTTCGATGGCCTTGATCGATCCGGCCGCGACCGCCGGGGCAAAGCTGTTGGAGAAGAGGTAGGGACGTGATCGCTGCCGCAGAAGATCAACGATCGGCTGAGATGCGGCGACGAAGCCACCCATTGCGCCGCCCAGGCTCTTGCCCAACGTTCCGGTGACGATATCGACCCTTTGATCGACTCCGGTCAGAGCCGGAGTTCCCCGTCCGGCCTCGCCGAGGTGGCCGGTCGCATGGCAGTCATCGACCATGACGAGGGCGCCGTATCGCTCGCCCAGGTCGCAGATTGTCTGAAGGTTGGCCACATATCCGTCCATTGAGAACACGCCATCCGTGGCAATCAGCTTGAAACGTGCGCCATCCCGGTTCGCTTCCTTCAGCCGATCCTCAAGTTCGTTCATGTCGCCGTTGGCAAACCGATAGCGCTTGGCCTTGCAGAGGCGCACGCCATCGATGATGGAGGCGTGATTGAGGGAATCCGAAATGATTGCATCTTCCGCTTCGAAGAGCGGCTCGAACACCCCGCCATTGGCGTCGAAGCAGGCTGCGAACAGGATCGCATCGTCCTTGTTCAGATACCGCGCAATCCCCCGTTCGAGTTGGCGATGCAGCGTCTGCGTGCCACAGATAAAGCGCACCGACGCCATGCCGAAACCGAACTCGTCCAAACCCCGCTTCGCCGCAGCGATCACCTCGGGGTGGCCGGCCAGACCAAGGTAGTTATTGGCGCAAAGATTGACGACTTCGCGCTCCACGCCTGTGCCACCAACGCGAATTTTGCCGCCTTGCTGGCTGGTGATGAGGCGCTCGCGTTTGTAGAGGCCGTCGGCCTCGATCTGCGCGAGCAGCCCCTGAATGCGATCTTCGAATTTCGGTGCCATGGCGCCTCACATTTCCGATATACCGGACTAGTCCAATATATCGGAGCGACTGTCAAGAGATGTTCCCGACTCAGAGAGGGCAACGCCGTCCAAACCAGGGGTCACGGCTTAGCGTGAGGCGGCGTCCGAATGTGAAATCAGGGACGCCACCATCTCCGCAGTCGCGGCCGACAACGTCCATCCGAGTGGCTGTAGCCGGTGCTGTAGAAGACACCGGGTCTCTTGCCCGCGCATACGCGCGGCATCATGTCCGGCATCATCGGGCGAAGGCCCGACCACGGGACGCACTGCGCGTGCTCATCGAAGGGAAGTGCTTGCGGCATCAAGCAATCAGCGGCTCGATTCGTGCGCTTCGGATATCACGATTGAAACCGTTGAACCCGGCGGTGCCCGCCACTCGAAATCGGCCATCGCCCAGTCGGCTGGGACGATCTTTGCGTCGTCATCCAGAAGGCTGACCCAAGGCGCTGAGTCTCTGTCGGCGGGTTGGGTGAGTTCCACAGTGATCGAGTGCCCTTTCACAGGATAGATGTTGATCCCGTCGCCCAACTGCATGGCAAAGCGCCGAGAACGGACGCCAGCGCAGACGACGATCTTCTGGAACGACAGGCCAGCGATGGGCTCGGGCTGTTCCGCGCCCATACGGATCCGTTCGAAGCGGATCCTGATTTCGTCGTCACGTGCCTCGACATCGACGACATCGGATCCAAGCATGTCCTCAACGCCAAGACGTCGGCAGGCGGTTTCGGCGAGGCTCTCGGCGCCTCTCTCCTACAGTTCGTATCATGATGAAAACACCTCTACTTGGCAACAGGAAAGTTTGAGAAACGGGAAGGATTCCTTTATACGGGAATGTGACGGTGTGTTCGCGGCTTGCATGGGTCAAAAGAAGGTTAGAATGTCTCAACGTATTCCAAAGATCGGACCGGCCATTCAGAAGGAGCGCAAGGGGCGCAAGCTGACACTCGAGCAACTCGCCGCCCGATCCGGCGTTTCGAAGTCGATGCTCAGCCAGATCGAACGGGGTGAAGCCAATCCGACATTTGCGGTGGTCTGGAGCCTGACGCAGGCGCTGGACATCACCTTCTCCGACCTTGTTGGCACCGGCAGCACAGCGGCGAATGTCGACAAGATCGAAATCACATCAAAGGCACATACCCCAGAAATTCGGAGCTCGGATGGCCGATGTCGCCTGAAGATCCTCAGCATTCCGCGCCTCGCCGGCCAAACGGAATGGTATGACGTGGAAATAGAGGCGGGAGGCAGCCTGGACAGTGAGCCGCACGCGGCTGGTGCCTACGAACATTTCACCGCCCTGACCGAGGGATTTGAAGTCACGTGCGGGGAGATCACAATGCGTCTCAGACAGGGCGAGACCGCGCGCTACCCTGTTGATGTCTCGCATCGCATCTCCAACGTTGGTGACAAGCTCGCCCGCGGATTTCTTGTTGTACTTTTTAAGTGAAAAGCGATAGCGGAGCGAACAGGCCTAAGCACTGCCCCGTTGATCAACCCGTTGAGGTGCAATCTCAGAAGTCGTGCGTGCGAACTTGGCAATTAGGCGGCGTACCCTGTCCGGGTGAGGGCGCGGAGATCAAGCCTGCTGAGGCACTCGATGCGGAGGGGCAGCAGGATGTCGTTCTCCGCAGCAAAGTTATGCCCTGCGAGGAGGAAGCCGCGTGCGGACGATCTCCTTGCCGGACACGGATCGACGGGTGAATCTGAAACTGGACTTGCTTCGGGAGAGATACTGCTGGCGATTGGGTTGGATTGGTTGAGGTGGGCTCACCGTTTAAGCTGTGGAGGCTTGGGGTCAAACCTGGAGGCTTCCATATCGCTCCGACCGATCTTGAATGGTGATGTCCCAGCCTCGACCGCAACCGTCGCCCGCGCGGCCTTTCCTCATGACATTCCTTATCTGCTCTTGCGCGACCGGAACAAATTCGGCTTGATGCAACGTTACAGATCCGAATGGCCGAACCCGAGTTGGCAAGCCAATCACACCAAACTCAACATTCCGGTCCTCAAATCGTTTCAGTAGGTTTGTAGCGAGATCCGGCCCTTCCGCCATGGTGGTGTTTGCGGTTCGATTTGGTTACTCTGGTGCAAATGCTGCAAGAGAGAAGAATGTCGCTCAGCCATAATCGTCACAAGAAGCTCATCGAAATGATCCAGACGGACGGGGAAGTGCGCATCCGCGATTTGATGTTGCAGTTCAAAATTTCCGAGGAGACCGCGCGACGGGATATTAAGCAACTCGAACAGGACGGCTTGGTCGTGCGCGTGCATGGCGGTGCAGTCGCCACGCAACAACCGAAACTCCTGGCCATCTCGTCGCGCGCCATTTCTGAACGCGCGGAAAAGAACGCCATCGCCGAAATCGCGCTCGGCCTCTTGAAGCCGGGACAGAATCTTTTTTTTGGCGGCGGGAGCACGGTGCTGTCCCTGGCGCGCCGCATATCCATGCTGCCGGAAATGCGAATCGTCACCAACATGGTCGATACCGCCATCGCCGCCGCCGAAGGCCGGCGGCATCACGTCGTCATGCTGGGCGGTGATTTCAACGGCGATTATCGCACCGTGACCGGATTTGCGGCTCTGCGCACGCTTCGCGAACAGCACATCGATATCGCATTCATCGGGGTCAATGCGGTGCATCCGACGCTCGGCGTCTTCGACCATGAGGAGGTCGGTCAGGAACTCGCGGCGACGCTCGCAGAGCAGTCCCGGAAGATCGTCGTGCTCGCCGACCATAGCAAGATCGGTTCGTCGGCGCGCTACCGGATCCTGCCTCATTCTGCGATCGCCACAATCATCACTGACCGGAAACCCGCGCCGGACATTCTGAGTGCGCTTGAAGCCGCCGGAACACAAGTCCTGTATCCGTCACAGAACCCGTCATAATCCGTCATTAAGATCCTTCAAAACGGAAGATGCCGAGCGAAAACGCCTGAATTCGGAGGTGTATTGTCACGCCTCAGGCCTTTTCTACTGCATAGTTGAAAAACAAAAACCCTCACAACCCGTCTCAACCCTGCATAAAACTGTCACACAAGTGCTCTATATGCCGGCGGTATCGGAGCTGGGAGCGGGCTTGTCCGCTCGACCAACAGAGAGGGTTTTTGAGATGCAAACAACTCGTCGCACATTTCTCAGCATGACGGCTCTGGCCGCCAGCACAATGGCATTGCCCCGCTCCATCCTGGCAGCAACCGGCCAGCGGCCGAGCCTCAATATTGCCGTTCAGGACCTGCGCACCATACTGGAACCGGTCGACAGGAACGCCATCGCCAACGTTTCCTGGCGAGTTCAGTACAGTATTTATGACCAGCTTCTGCGGACCGATTATAACGACAACTATCGCCTGCATTTCGCACTCGCGAAATCGCTGAAGCAGATCGACGCGAAGACCTATGAGATTGTTCTGCGCGACAATGTGAAATTCCATGACGGCTCCACAATGACCGCTGACGACGTCGTGTATTCACTCGGGCCAGACCGGTTGCGTGGAGAGAAGGCCCCGGGCGCAGCGGTGTTTGGAAACTTTCTTTCCTGTCTTGCCGATGTGCAGAAAATCGATGATCGAACCGTCCGCCTGGTGACGAAAACGGAGGATCCGGTCTTCGCAGACCGACTCGGGGCCTGGGGCACACAGATCATCAGCGCCAAGGCACGGCATGCCGCCAGCAGCTATGAAGCTTGGGCAGCGAAACCGATCGGCACCGGCCCTTACAAGATCGGCAACGTTCGCGATGGCGACGAGATCACGCTGGTCGCGCATGATGAATATTGGGGCGGCGAGCCACCGTTTGCCTCTATTCGCTTCAAACGGCTGCCGGAGATCGCCGCCCGCATCGCCGGATTGAAGGCGGGCGACTACGACATTGTCACCGACATTACCCCGGATCACCTTGAAGAGATCGAAGGCATCAAGGGCCTTTCAGTTAGAGGCGACGAAGCCATGTGGTTCCGCTTCCTCACATTTTCTCCGCTCAAGACTTCCGTTTTGAAGGATGCGAATCTTCGACGCGCACTCGCTTCGGCTATCGATCGGGAAGCGCTGGCGGATGGCCTCTGGAACGGCCGGGCAAAGGCGCTCAACGGCTGGCAATTGCCGATCTTCGGCGAGATCAATGATCCAGGCCGCAAGGGGGCGTCATATGACCCGGAACTGGTCAAGGAACTGCTCGCCAAGTCGTCGTATAAGGGCGAAGAAATCCCCTATCCTTCCGTCGGCAATTATTATCCGATGCAGCTTGCCGACAACCAGGCCCTCGTCGAGATGTGGAAGGCCGTTGGGATCAACGTAAAGCTGATCATCTGCGAGAACTGGACGCAGGTAAAAGAGGCCGGCGGCATAGCCGATACCTCCGGTGGCGCCTTCTACGCCGATCCGGTTTCCATGCTCTGGCAGATTATCGGGCCGACAAATACGCTGCAGGCAACTGGCGGTTGGACCAATGCCGAGTTCAATGCGCTCGGCCATGAACTCGAGACAATCACCGATATCACCAAGCGCCGCGCGGCCTTCAAACGCATGCAGGATATTGTCGAGATAGAGGATCCCTGCATCACGCCGCTGCATACCATGCCGTTCCTCTACGGCCAAAAGGCGGATCTCGCCTGGCAACCAAATCCGTTGCCGCAGATGTGGCTCGGCCCGAAGCTGCCGCCTGACCCGGTGGCCTGAGCTCCCATGCTGAACGCACTTTTGCAGAACGGCGCGAGCCTCGCGCCGTCCCCGGCTCTCGGTGTCGGACATCCCGCCGCAGCGCTTGGGATCAAGATCTCCGGTTTGACCATAACGTTCGGCGGCGTGCCTGTGCTGCATGGGGTCGATCTCGCCGTTGGCAAGGGCGAAGCCGTGGGCATCGTCGGCGAATCAGGCTGCGGCAAGTCCGTGACGTGGCGGGGGGTGCTGGGCCTTTTGCCGAAATCCGCCGAGGTCAGAGGTGAAGCCTGGCTTGGCGATCTCGATCTTATCGGTACGCGCCGATCCGCCCTGGATCGCGTGCGTGGCGGACGCATCGCCATGATCTTTCAGGATCCGGCCAGTGCGCTGAACCCGGTGCACCGGATCGGCGCGCAGATTACCGAGGCGCTTCGCCTGCATCGCGAGCTTACGGGGGCTGCCGCAAGCGCCGAGGCCCGCCGCCTGCTCGACCAGGTCGGAATCGCTGATGCCAATACCAGACTCAAGACCTATCCGCATGAACTGTCTGGCGGCCAGAACCAGCGGGTGATGATAGCCATCGCGCTCGCCGGCCGACCCGAGCTTCTCATCGCCGACGAGCCGACGACTGCGCTGGACGCCACCGTGCAGGCGCAGATCCTGCTGCTGCTCAAGGAGATCCAACGCGACACCGGCATGGGGCTGGTGCTGATCAGTCACGACCTTGCCGCGGTGGGCGCGGTCTGTGATCGGGTTTGCGTCATGTATGCCGGGCGGATCGTCGAAAGTGCGCCAACACACACGCTTTTATCCGCCCCGCAACATCCCTATACGCGCGATTTGATAGGAGCCATTCCGCCATCGCATGGACCGCGCATGCGGTTGACCGCCATTGCTGGCGCCCCGCCGCAGCGCGTCCTGCCGCCGGGATGCGCCTATGCACCACGCTGCCGGGACGCGGTCACGGCATGCGGCACCGTCCGGCCGGAACTGCGGCCGGTCTCCGCGCAGCATTCAGCCGGTTGCCTTCGTCTCGAATCCGGAGGGGGCCGATGAGCCTGTTGCGTCTCGAAGCCATCACCCGCCGCTTCCCGCTCGGCTCCCCGGTCTTCGGATCACGGAAATATCTCGCCGCCGTCGATGGCGTGTCGCTGGAAGTCGAGATCGGCAAGACGACTGGCATTGTCGGAGAATCCGGCTGCGGCAAATCCACCACCGGCCGGATCGCACTCGGTCTGGAGCCGCCGGACAGTGGGCGGGTGCTGTTTGATGGTTCACCGCTACCGTCGGTCGACAGCAAGGCATGGCGCGCACAGCGACGTCAGATGCAGCTCGTCTTTCAGGATACCTTGGCTGCACTCGACCGCCGGATGACCGTTGGCGCCCTGATCGCCGAACCGCTGGAGATTCATGCCATCGGCGATGCTGCGAGCCGCAGGCAACGCGTGGATGAGCTTCTCCACGCCGTCGGCCTCGGAGAGGCCCATGGTGCGCTGTATCCGCATCAGCTTTCCGGTGGGCAGCGCCAGCGCGTCGTCCTGGCGCGAGCGCTGGCCCCGAAACCTTCGCTTTTGGTCTGCGACGAGCCGGTGTCGGCACTCGACGTCTCTGTCCAGGCACAAATCGTCAACCTGCTGATGGATCTTCAACAGGACCTCGGCCTCGGCATTTTGTTCATCAGTCATGACTTGCGCATCGTGCGCCATGTCAGCGACCAAATTGTTGTTATGTATCTTGGCCGCGTCGTTGAGCAGGGCCGCGCCGACGACGTCATTCATCGTCCCGCCCATCCCTACACGCAGGCGCTCGTGTCGGCCATGCCGCAGCTCCCGGGCGGCTTCGATCATTATGTCCCATTACCCGGCGAACCGCCAAGCCCCGCCGATCGACCGCCCGGATGCCCGTTTCATCCACGTTGTCCATTGGCACAAGACATCTGTCGCCAGAACCTGCCCGAACTCCTGCCGTCAGGTCCGGAGCGGAAGGTCGCCTGCCATCGCGTGAGGGACTGATGACCGCAACATTCATTCGTTATATGTCACCCAAAATCGTGCGCGCCGCAGTTTCGGTGCTAGTGGTCGTGACCTTTACATTCGTGGTCCTGCGTGTCTCCGGAGATCCGGCGCTGCAAATTCTCGGCCCCGACGCCCGAGCCCCGGATATAGAGGCGTTTCGCCAGCAGTTTGGGCTCGATCAGCCTCTGTATGTGCAGTATTTTCGTTACATCCTGGCGGCAATTTCCGGTGACTTCGGCAATTCGATGCTGGCTGGAAAACCAGCCTTGCAAGTTGTCTTTGATCGCGTGCCCCTGACATTGGCGCTGATGCTCCCGGCATTGGCGCTCACCATGTTGATCGGGATTCCGGTTGGTGCATATGCCGCCATGCATCGCGACAACTGGATCGACCGAGCCGTGATGACAATGACGGTGCTGGGCTTCACGGTACCGAGCTTTGTGCTCGGACTGCTGTTAATTCTGATCTTTTCGGTAACGCTCCGCTTGTTTCCTTCTGGCGGCTCAGATGGTTGGGCAAGCTTTGTCCTGCCGGTGCTAACGCTTGGATTGGGCGGGGCGGCCATTATCGCCCGCTTCACGCGCAGCGCCATGATCGAAGTTCTGTCGCAGCTCTATATCGTCGCGGCCAGCGCCAAGGGTGTGACGTGGCGGCAGGTTGTTCGTCATCACGCTTTTCCGAATGCGATCATTCCGGTGCTAACGCTCTTTGGCATGATGCTCGGCGGACAGGTTGCTGGCGCGGTCCTGGTGGAAAGCGTCTTCGGTTGGCCTGGCCTCGGCCAATTGCTGGTGGTTTCGGTTGGGAACCGTGATCTCGCCGTGGTTCAGGTCATCCTCCTTCTCGTTGCCCTGACGATGACATCGGCCAACTTGGTGATGGATCTGCTCTACGGTGTGTTCGATCCGCGCCTGCGTGAAACAAGGTCAGGATCGCGATGAATATGGCAACCATAGAAGACAAACTCCCGGTGATTCAGAGAACGGACTTGCCGACACTTCTTGCGGTGGGCTGGGTTCTGCTCATGCTAATCATAGCACTTGCTGCGCCGCTTATCGCACCCTACGAGATCACCGCCATCGACCTACGCCATCGCCTGGCGCCGCCTATAGGTTTCGGCGGAACGATGCAGCATATCCTCGGAACCGACGATCTCGGCCGTGATATTGCCTCGCGTCTCTTTTATTCGATCCGCACCAGCCTGCTGGTCGCCTTCGGCGCCACCGCCATCAGCGTGTTCGTCGGCACGGCAATTGGATTCGTCGCCGCCTATTTCCGCGGACTCGTTGAGCATGTCCTGCTCCTGATGATCGACGTGCAGGCGTCTCTCCCGTTTCTCATCGTGGCGCTGGCGATGCTCGCGTTCTTCGGCAATTCGCTGGTGCTGTTCGTCTGCCTGATGGGGATTTACGGCTGGGAGCGCAATGCGCGGTTGGCACGGGGGCTGGCAATGGCAGCCGGGGCGCAAGGATATGCGAGTGCGACACGCCAACTCGGCGCTCATCCTTTGCGCGTGTACCTCCGGCATATCCTGCCCAACAGTGCGGCAACACTTCTGGTCGCCGCTACGGTAACCTTTCCTGAAATCGTGCTGGTGGAAAGCGGCCTGTCCTTCCTCGGCCTCGGTGTCCAGCCTCCGATGACCAGTCTCGGCCTCATGGTCGCCGCTGGGCGTGAATATATTGCCCGCGCGCCCTGGATGCTCCTCTCACCGAGCCTTGTGATCGTGTTGACCGCTGTCGCAGTCAGCGTTCTTGGCGACTGGCTTCGCGACAAACTCGATCCGACCCTCAACTGACGGTATCCCCATGCAAAGAAAACTGATCGCAATCCAGGTCGACGGCGTAAGCGCCGATACCTTTGAAAAATATGCGCATCGCTTGCCGAACATGAACCGGCTCGCTGCTGCGGGCCTGCGTGTCCGCCGGCTGAAATCGGCCGTGCCGGCGACCTCCGTTCCCGGCCGGGCGACGATGCTGACCGGCGTCGGACCAGAGGTGCACGGCGTTTACGGAAACCACATCTTCCGTGGTGATGCGTTCGTGGCGCCGCTCGCCGAAGACCTGCAGGTGCCGACGATCGCGGCTCATGCCAAGGCCGCCGGTCTCGACGTCGTGACGATCGGTCAGGCGCTGGTCGATCCGGCCGATACATCTGTCTACGTCTCGCCCTGGTGGCTGCGCGGCTTCATGACAGGGCATCGCTTCGGAAAGATGGTCACCCCGGAGGCTTTGGCCGCTTCGCGAGCGATCCACGACCCCGAGAACAGGCTCGTCCTTGCCGGCATGACGGATATGGATGCTTTTCGGGCGCCGGTCGATGACAGCGCACCGGTGTTGATCGCTGGCCTTGCGCTCGATCAGTTCATCAATCGCGCTGTTGTCGCCCTGCTTGGTTCGGCTCGCCCACCGGATCTCGTGTTGACGGAGATCGAAATGCCGGATTCGTTCCAGCATTATCTCGGCTATGACAGCCCGGCGGCGATCTGGTCGGTGGAATTTGCCGACATGCTCATCGGCAACGTGCTCGCCGTGCTGGAAAGCACCGGGCGCCGCGATGACTACGTTATTGCGGTCGCCAGCGATCATGGTCATGGCCCGGTCGACACGGCGATTTTTCCAGAAGCGATCATCCCCGAAATGCACTGGATGACGGAAGGCGCGAGCCTCTACGTTTCACTCAAGACGCCCGGCGATCTCGAGAGAGTGGCCGAGCGGCTGCTGCCATACGGCGTCGAACTCTGGAACGACCATCATGTGCCGGAAAATCTTCGTGGCACGGTGGCGATGTTCGTCGCGCCACCCCGGCATTCGTTCGAGGAGCGGCCCAAGGATGCTTCAGGACCGCTCTCGGCGACGGGCAGTCCGCGCGCCATCTCGACGCACGGCTTCCGACCGGGCAGCCCTGAGGACGATCGCATGTTCATTCTTTCCGGCAATGGTGTTGCGCCGCAGATCATCGAGGGAGCGAATGCAGACCAGTTTGCGCCGACGCTGGCCAGCGTGCTTGGGCTATCGCAGGCGCCTTATGCGGGGCGTTCCTTGATCGCGGAAGTGAGCCACCCATAGTGCGGGGCCTGCAAGCGCTTGAACTGCACCTGAAGTAAATCGAAGAAGATATCCAATGTGCTTACAAATCTCCAACGCGCGCATCGTGTGCGAAAATCATGTCGCAGAGGCGGGCCTCGCAATCTGCGATGGCCTCATCGATTCTTTTGAACAAGGTGGGACACCGAAAGCGGAAGCTATCGACTTTGAGGGCGACTTCCTGCTGCCCGGCCTGATCGATCTGCATACCGACAATGTCGAACACTTCATGCAACCGCGGCCGGGCGTGCAGTGGCCTTCTTCCCTTGCTGCAGTGCTTGCCCACGATTGGCAGTTGCTCGGCAGCGGCATCACGACCGTGCTCGATGCGCTCGCGCTCGGCGACTACGACAGCGGCGGCGCTCGTCTGGTCATGCTGAACGAGGCCATCGACGGACTGACGCAGGCGCGCGAAGCCGTTCTTCTAAAGACCGACCACTATTTCCACTTCCGTTGCGAACTTTCCGATGCGGCCCTGTTCCCGATTGTCGAAAGGCATATCGACAATCCCGGGCTCAGACTCATCAGCATGATGGACCACACGCCAGGCCAGCGGCAGTGGCACAATCTGACGCTCTATCGCGAGTTTCGCCGCAAGAAGAACGCCCGGGTGTGGACGGAAGACGAGTTCGCGCTCTACGTCGCCGAACGCCGCGAGCATCAGCAGCAGTATGTCCCGCCGAGCCGTGCAATCATCGGACGCCTCTGCCGCGAGCGCAATATCCGCATCGCCAGCCACGACGACACAACTGCCACAGACGTCGATCAATCGCATGCCGACGGCATCACGATCAGCGAGTTTCCGACGACAGTCGAGGCGGCGAGCCGCGCCCGCGAACTCGGCATGAAGATCGTCATGGGCTCGCCGAACATCATCCTCGGCGGTTCGCATTCTGGCAATGTCAGTGCGATGGAGCTCGCCGACCGTGGTCTCCTCGACGTGCTGACTTCCGACTACGTGCCGGGAAGCCTGCTGCATGCCGCATTCGCGCTAGCGGGAAAAGGCTTCGATCTCCCGGAATCGGTCGCCATGGTGACGAAGAACCCCGCCGACCTGCTCGGCTTTGCCGATCGCGGCCGCATCGCTCCCGGCCTGCGCGCCGACCTGATCCGTGTGCGCCTCGTCGACGGCGTGCCGGTGATCCGCAACATCTGGGTCGCCGGTCGACAGTATCTCTAACGGGTGCGCGAGCGAAAAAAGGAACAAGAAATGATGAACTCGAACATGAGGATGGAAGCCGAGCAGGCTGCCATCGCACAGCGATCCGACTGGCTCAGCATCCTGTCGCGCAGTATCGGCAGTGAGCTCGAGGCTGTGGGGGCCGACGTGGTGAGCGGCGTGACCTTTGAATGGCTTCGGACTCCGCATGTCGGCTTGGTGATGGTTCGGGGCCGCGCCGGGGGGGCGGGCAATGTCTTCAATCTCGGCGAGATGACGGTAACCCGCGCTTCGGTGCGGCTTGAAGACGGAACCGTCGGGCACGGTTACATCCAGGGCCGCGACAAGCGCCAGGCCGAACTGGCCGCCATCGTCGATGCGCTGCTGCAGCGGCCGGACCGCCATGACGAGATTTTGGCGAAGGTGATCGAGCCGCTTCGGGAAAAAGCCGAAGCACGGCGTCTTGAGAAGAGCCGCAAGGCCGCAGCCACCAAGGTCGAGTTCTTCACCATGGTTCGCGGGGAGAACCCGGCATGACGATACAGTCTTCAGCATCAAACGTGCGTACCGTTCCCCCCGCCGGCGCTTCGCTGCAGCCCGGCTTTGCCGATCCGGTCTTTGACGCGCAGGCGGTGTTTCGCGCGAGCTTACTCGCAACCGCTTATCCCGGCCGCGTCGTGCAGGTCGATCGCGCTTTGATGCCGCCGCGGCCCTTATCATCGGCAACCGCGGCACTCTGCCTGACGTTGATGGATTTCGAGACGCCGGCCTGGCTCGACCGACAGACGGCATCCGGCGAGGTGGCCAAATGGCTGCGCTTTCACTGCGGCCTGCCCGTCACAGACGATCCGATGACGGCGCGCTTCGCTCTGATCACCGACACGATGACCATGCCGCGCCTCTTCGAGTTTCATCCGGGCGACGTGGAATATCCTGATCGCTCGACGACGCTGATCATCCAGGTTCCGTCGCTCACCGAGGGACCTACGACCACCTGGACTGGCCCCGGCATCAAGACGAGCGCGAGCGTCGGCATCGACGGGTTGCCCTCCTGGTTCTGGTCCGACTGGAACTTGAACCGGGAGGTCTATCCGCGCGGAATCGACGTCATCTTCACGAACGGCAATACCCTGGTGGGCCTGCCGCGCACGATAACAGTGGAGGCATAAATGGCTTATGTTGCCGTCAAGGGTGGCGAACAGGCCATCCTCAACACCCACAGGCTGATCTCGGAAACGCGGCGCGGCGATCCGGTCTTAGCCGAACTGGCGCTCGCTCAGATCAGCGAGCAGTTCGGCCTTGCCGTCGATCGGGTGATGGCGGAAGGATCGGTCTATGACCGCGAGCTTGCGGCGCTCGCCCTCAAGCAGGCGCAAGGGGACGTGATCGAGGCGATCTTCCTGCTGCGCGCCTACCGCACCACGCTGCCCCGCATTGCCGTGTCCGAACCGATCGATACATTGAGGATGGCGATCCGCCGGCGCATCTCGGCGACGTTCAAGGACATTCCAGGCGGTCAGGTGCTCGGACCCACCTACGACTATACCCACCGGCTGCTCGACTTTGCCTTGGCAGCCGAAGGTCTGGAACGACCGCAGGCGGAACGCACTGCTGCTCCCCTTGAGGAGGAAGTCCCGCGGGTGGTCGACCTGCTCGACAGCGAGGGCCTGATCGAGGAGGAAAGCGACGAGGGCCAGGGCGAGATCTTCGATCTGACCCGCGAGCCGATGAGCTTTCCGGCCGGTCGCGACCAGCGCCTGCAGAATCTCGCCCGCGGCGACGAGGGTTTTCTGCTCGGACTCGCCTATTCGACGGTCCGTGGTTACGGCGGCGCTCATCCCTTCGTTGGTGAACTGAGGTTGGGCGAAGTGGTGGTCGAGATCGTCCCCGAGGAGCTCGGTTTTCCGATCGCGGTCGCCGAGGTCACCGTCACCGAGTGCCAGATGATCAACCAGTTCCACGGCACGGCCGCCAAACCGCCGCAGTTCACCCGCGGTTACGGCCTCACCTTCGGCCATAACGAGCGCAAGGCCATGGCCATGTCGCTGGTCGACCGGGCGATGCGCGCCCGCGACCTCGGCGAGGACGTGCGCTACCCGGCACAGGACGAGGAATTCGTGCTCTCCCACACGGATAACGTCGAGGCGAGCGGCATGGTCTCGCATTTCAAGCTGCCGCATTACGTCGACTTCCAGGCCGAGCTGGCGCTCGTCCGGCAATTGCGGGCCGAACACGGGGCCGCCCGCGCGACAGCCCAGATGAAGGAGGCCGCGGAATGAGCGCGACATCATCACAGCCGCACGACGACGGCTACAACTTCGCCTATCTGGACGAGCAGACGAAGCGGATGATCCGCCGCGCGCTGCTGAAGGCCCTGTCCATTCCCGGCTACCAGGTGCCCTTCGGCGGCCGCGAGATGCCGCTTGCCTATGGCTGGGGCACCGGCGGCATCCAGGTGACGGCGAGCGTCATCGGACCTGACGATGTCCTGAAGGTGATTGACCAGGGCGCCGACGACACCACCAATGCCGTCTCCATCCGCCGTTTCTTCCAGACGGTGGCCACCGTCGCCGTCACCGAAGCCACCGCGGACGCGACCATCATCCAGACCCGCCACCGCATTCCCGAGGCGCCGCTGACGGAGGGCCAGGTGCTCGTCTATCAGGTGCCGCAGCCGGAGCCCTTGAAGAAGATCGATCCGCGCGAGACCGAGACCCGCAAGATGCATGCCTATGCGGAATACGGCGCCATGCAGGTGACGCTGTACGAGGACGTCGCCCGGTTCGGCCGCATCGCCAAGACCTACGACTATCCGGCCATCGTCAACGGCCGGCATCTGATGTCGCCCTCGCCGATCCCGAAGTTCGACAATCCGAAGATGGAGAACAATCCGGCGATCCAGCTGTTCGGCGCCGGCCGCGAGAAACGCATCTATGCCGTGCCCCCCTATACCACCGTCCGCAGCCTCGATTTCGACGACCATCCCTTCGAGGGGCAGACCTGGCAGGGCTGCTGCGCGCTCTGCGGCTCAACGACCAGCTATCTCGACGAGGTGATCACCGACGACAAGGGGTCGCGCCTATTCGTCTGCTCCGACACCGATTTCTGCAACACACGCCAGATCGAGGCCGCCGCTGCTTCCAAGGCAAGCAATGAAACGGCAGGAGAGCAAAAATGACTTTCAATCCGGTACGCAAATCGGCTTTGAAGCCTCCCTTGCTCGACGTCGCTGGCCTGTCCAAGTCCTATGGCGGCCAGATTGGCTGCCGCGACATTTCCTTCACGATCCGACCCGGCGAGGTGCTCGGCATTGTCGGCGAAAGCGGCTCCGGCAAGTCGACCTTGCTCGCCTGCCTGTCCGGCCGGCTGACGCCGGAGGCCGGCACGATCACCTATGACATGCAGGGCCGCGGCCCGGTCGACATCCTGACACTGTCCGAGCCCGAGCGGCGGCGGCTGGCGCGCACCGACTGGGGCATCGTCCACCAGAACCCGCGCGACGGACTGCGCATGGATGTGAGTGCCGGTGGCAACATCGGCGAGCGGCCGATGGCGATCGGCGCCCGCCATTACGGCCAGATCCGGGCCGAGGCGCAGGACTGGCTGCACAAGGTCGAGATCGACCTTGCCCGCACCGACGACCAGCCGCGCACCTTCTCTGGCGGCATGCAGCAGCGCCTGCAGATCGCCCGCAACCTCGTCACCCGACCGCGGCTGGTGTTCATGGACGAACCGACCGGCGGCCTCGACGTCTCGGTCCAGGCGCGCCTGCTCGACCTGCTGCGCGGCCTCGTGCGCGAGCTCGGCATCGCCGCCATCATCGTCACCCATGATCTCGCCGTCGTGCGCCTGCTCGCCGACCGGCTGATGGTGATGCAGCGCGGCCGCGTCATCGAGCACGGCCTGACCGACCAGGTGCTCGACGATCCGCATCACCCCTATACGCAACTGCTCGTCTCCTCTGTTCTGCAGGTCTGAGGCGGCAAGGACATCATCATGACCCTTCGTTTGCACGCCGTTGGCCTTTCCAAGACCTTCACGCTCCACACCCAGGGCGGCATCGTCCTGCCGGTCTTCGCGGCTATCGATCTGACGGTCAAAGCCGGCGAATGCGTCTGCCTGCACGGGCCATCCGGCGCCGGCAAGTCGACGCTGCTGCGCTCGCTTTATGCCAACTACAAGCCGGATGCCGGTCAGATCCTGGTCGAGCATCGGGGCGAGACCGTCGACTTGCTCGCCGCCGAGCCCTGGGAGGTGGTGGAGATCCGCCGCCGCACCATTGGCTATGTCAGCCAGTTCCTGCGCGTCATCCCGCGCGTCGGCGCTCTCGACGTCGTCGCCGAGCCGGCCATCGCCAACGGCCTGCCGGCCGAGGCAGCCAAGGCGCGCGCCCAAACCCTGCTCACGCGCCTGCGCATCCCTGAACGGCTGTGGTCGCTCGCGCCCGCCACCTTCTCGGGCGGTGAGCAGCAGCGCGTCAACATCGCCCGCGGCTTCATCGTCGACTATCCCATCCTTCTCCTTGACGAACCGACCGCCTCGCTCGACGCCGCCAACCGGCAGACCGTGGTCGCGCTGATCACCGAGGCCAAGGCGCGCGGGACCGCCATCGTCGGCATCTTCCACGACGCCGAGGTGCGCGAGGCCGTCGCCGACCGTCTGTTCGAGATCGGCACTCAAGCGGTTCCCGTGCCGGCTGTGGCGGAGGCGTGCGCCTGATGTCGGAACCCTGCAGCTCTCGCTATGCCATTTACTACACACCGGCTCGGGACCATCCACTGACCGTGGCGGCGGGTTCATGGCTGGGCCGCGATGCCTTCGCGCCTGGTGCCGGTAGCGGGAGCGGGACGGCCGCCCTCGCACTCACATCTGAGCCGCGCCGCTATGGTTTCCACGCCACGCTCAAGGCACCCTTCCGGTTGCGCGGCGGCGCCTCGGTCGCGGATCTGGAACGGGCGCTCGGCCAGTTTGTGGCGTCACGGCCGCCGTGCCCGATCGGGCCTTTGAGGATCGATCTGCTCGGCGGCTTCTTCGCGCTCGTTCCCGCCAGTCCGACCCCGGCCTTGCGGGGTTTGGCGGCGCAGATCGTGGAAGAATTCGATGGCTTCCGGGCGCCGATGAATGCATCGGAACTGCAACGGCGGCTGCAAAGTCCGCTCGATGAGACTGAGACCGCCCATCTCGTGCAATGGGGCTACCCTTATGTGCACGATCGCTTCCGGTTTCATCTGACGCTGACCGACCGCATTCCCGCAGCGGAGCGCGCCGGGATCAGACAGCGTGTGGAAACCGTCTTCCAACCGTATCTGTCCGAGGATTACCGCATCGATACCGTGTCCCTGTTCGTGCAGGAGCACGATCAGGCCGATTTCATCATTCGCTCGCAGTTCGCCTTCCACAGCGGCGCGGTGGTCGCAGCGGCGATAGGCGGCCCATGATGGCGCCACGGGGCAGACTGATCCTGGTCGCCGGGCCAAGCGGGGCCGGCAAGGACACGCTGATCGACTACGCCCGCATTCGGCTACAGTCCGATCCGCGCGTGCATTTCGTGCGCCGTGTCATCAGCCGGCCGGCCGCGGTCGGCGAGGACCATGACCCTGTCGATTGTGACGCGTTCCAGCGCCGGGTTCGCGCAGGCGCCTTCGCGCTGCACTGGCAGGCCCATGGTCTTTCCTACGGACTCCCCTCGGCCATCAACGACTGGCTCGAGCGCGGTGATGTCGTCGTCGCCAACGGCTCGCGGGCTGTTCTGTCCGAAGCGCGACGGCGGTATCCGCAATTGCTTGTCGTCAACGTGACCGCACCTTTGGACATCCTCGCGCGCCGTCTGGCCGGGCGGGGACGCGAAGACCCGGAGAGCATCCGGCAGCGTCTTGCCCGCAATGACCAGCAGAGCATTGACGGTGACGATGTGCTGCAGATCGACAATTCAGGGTCACCCGAGAGTGCTGGCCAATGCCTTCTCGCTGTGCTCATTGCCCAAGCGGATAACACGACCTGAGGCGGCCCATGGCGCAGGGGCGCCCGAATATTTCTCCGCACCTGCGGCACAAATGCGACGGTGATACATTGGGGAGCGGACCATTCCTGGCACTCGCAACGCGCATGGTATTCCTCGGAGGCAGGGCCTGTCGCCGCTATCCGAGACGCTGCCATGCTCGCTCTGGCGACGCCTCCAACCTGGTCATCGTGCTGGCATAGCGGCAGACAAAGGACCGAAAGCACGTAAAGTAAGTTGCAGGTAAACTTCATGAATGAGTGCGATCGGAGTGTGTGGCGGCCTTCTAGGGGCCAGCGCAAGATTTGCTCCTACTGAACGCTGGCATTATCAATCGAACACCGCCACTTTAGGGACGACGTCGATCCCACCGGCTTTGGCCGGCCGCATTTGCCGTCCGACAGCTGATCGAAATACCGCCGGAAGTTGGAGTGCCGGCGGAATCCGTGCCCATAGTGTCTTGGTGATTTGACGTCCTTTGCGCGTGCGCCGTGGCGCCTAGCTGTCTGGATGCGAAACCTCCTTGGCAGCTGCAACGACTTGCAGAGCTTGAGGGAGAGCATCGGGATCGGGCGGCTTGAAGCGCGCGTTGACGAGTTTGGGCTCCGCGGCCAGGCGCCGTTGCACGACCTGCTCGGGTGAAGCTCCCTTGAGCACGCGCTGGCGTCTCCTGTTGTAGGCCTGGTTGAAGCCTTTGAGCAGCTTCTCCAGATCCCGATGGCTGTAGATCGTGATGCCCAGCACCTCACGCTGCACCCGCCCGTTGAAGCGCTCGGCCAAGCCGTTGGTTTGCGGCGTGTAGGGCCTCGTCTTGCGGTGCTCCACCTTCAGTTTGCGGCAGACCGCCTCGAAGCCATTGGCGGTAAAGCATGAGCCGCGATCGGTGAGCACGTGCGTGATCTTGAAGGGGGCAGCGCGGATCGCCGCTTTGAGGAAGGCGATCGCGCTGCCTGTCAGTTCGTCATCATAGACGGCCAGATGCACCCAACGCGAGCAGCGGTCGAGAGCCACAGACAGATAGCGCTTGCGGCACTCGCCATTGGTGGTCTGCAGCTTGGGCAGGTGCTTGATGTCCATATGCACGAAGCCGAGATCATAGTCCCTGAACGTGCCGCTCTCGCGCTTGCGCTGGTGCGCCGGTGGTAATCGTCCCAGACCCTCAGCCTTGAGGATACGGTAGACGGTATCGCGGTTGAGATGCGGCAGGAAATGGCTGACCACAAACGTGAGATCATCGAGCGGGAAGCCGGTGGCCTGCCGAAGGGCGCAGACGATGGCGCGCTCCTCGTCCGTGGCTTTCCAGGGCAGCTTGTGCGGCCGGCTGGAACGATCCTAGCGGTCCTCAGCCCCGCGCTTGCGCCATTAGCGAATGGTCTCAGTGCTCACGCCGAAGCGTTTGGCCAACACGCCCGTGGGCTCAGGCGAGCGCGCGATCTCGATGCGGACAGCTGGGGTGGTGCGGGCTTGCGGGTGGATGGACAGCATCACGTCCTCCTGCGGTAAGGAGTTCGGCGTCGCAGGCCGTCAAAGCGCCAGGCGTAGTCCTCAATCGCGCAACGCACCTGATCCCAACAACGTTCCGCTACCAAACAGCTTAGCCTGTGACGACACACTGCGCCCAGCGAAAACCGATCTCGTTGAAGTAGAGATCCGCGAGATGCGGGCTGATGTTGTGGAACACACCCGGGACTGTGCGGTGGATCCGGTCATTGAAGCCTTCCGCCGAGTTGGTGTGAACCGGGCCACGCGCAAATTCGCGAGCCTTATAGTGGACGATAGGCGTCCCGCCGCGGCTTGCCACCCAGATACAAGCTATCGATCTCGACCACCCCATCAAGGGCTTTCTCCCGCCATCAGGCGAAGAGCATGGCCCATACGCCAAGCCGTCGGCTGGCTGACGCCGAGTGCTTCCGTCAGGCGGATGGAGGAGATACCCTTGTCCGACTGCAACATCAGCCATAGGTCTGCCAACCAAGTCCGCAAGGGCAGCTTTGTGGCATGTAGAGATGTGCGGGTGGTGACGGTGAACTGAAACCGGCAGGTGCCGCTCGAGCATTGGTAGAGTCTGGACCGTGCTCGCTTCCCGTTCTCCCGACATGCCAGGGTGATGGACCGCCGATAGTCGCAGGCCAGACAAATCCGCCCCGTGGGCCGGACCATGGCTTCGAGCGGATGCCGACAATGGTCTTCATTCTGGAAAGCTCGGACCACATCCGATACGGTGGTGATGCTCGCTAGCGCCTCGCGTACGAGCAAATCCATACTGACCTCCCGATCCACGGTCGATCACCACATCGGAATCTCACGCCGCGGCCTAGGTGCGAAGGAACAGCTGTCTTTGGTGGACAATGCCGGAGATCGCCACCGACGGTCCGGGTTTTGCCACGGACGAGCCGATGGATACGCTCGGCGAGACGCTGTCTCTGCCGCCATTCTTGGAAGGCTCGCGTAAGCAGATTGAGGCCGGCCTGCCGCCGGCTTGATCTTACGGAATCCGGTCACACCAGCAATCAACCCAAATAAATCTCAGCGGCTGTCTTGCCGCTGAACACGCACCCAGCCGAACGTCCGCCTGATGTTGTTAAGACAAAACAATACCATTGTTCCTCGCTTGCAAACCGCGAAGGTGCGCGCTAAACCAAGGCCAACATCAAGAGTTGGACTGACGTCCAACGCCAACCTGCTGACCGAGCAAGGTGGCGCTTCCGCCAGGAAGGATGTGGCCGAACCGGCAACCAAACGGGATCTAAGCCACTGCGTCAGTCCGCTCACAGGTTTGGAGTGGAGTGATGCAAGGGGACAGTATGACCGAGCTGCCGCTGGTGACCGGACCTTTCGATGCGGTCTGTTACGTGGGCTCCTGTCAATGGAAGAGACGCTTCAGCCGATCTGAGTGGTCGCATATCTACATCGTCGCCCATCGCGGGTCGCAGAACGAGCATGGAAAACAGAACAGGGCTTGGACACACGTCTATCGGATTGCCCACGACACCCGGACACGGCGGCCGGTGGTTTATCTCGAGGCGGTGCAGCAGAGCGATTGCATGGCCCAAGGACTCGCCAAGGCCCGACAGCTCATCGAGAGCTTCAGCGAACCTTCCTCTTGGGCGCAAGACACTCTGAGTTCTATCGACATAGATAAAGCCGCTGCGGTACGAACGCTGAGTTCGGGTGTTGGCTACGACAGGAGTTCCCAAGGATCCGGTGGGGTTGTCTAATCGCGGGCCACTTTGCAAGTTTTTCCCAACAACTCACCCGCTCGGCCTATGATGGAGAGCATGAGGAAATGTCGGGCAACACTGTCGCCTGCGGTCTCGGCTCGACGTGCACGGCCGTCGAATGGGCTTAATCGCCGCCTTCTGGAAGGCTCCTCTCTCACTGGCTGCCCTACAGATCCTTATGCTCCCACTGTGAGGTGCTTGGGCCTGCCCTGAGTCAAGGTTATGCGGGCCGGCTCCTGCAATTGCGAATTGCCTTCGGGGATGAAGCGAGTGGTGCATCCCCGGCAGCCGAATCCTCTCGCATCCAGCAAGAGAGTAGAGGCGCTCCAAGTTTGATCCTCGGCAACATCGAGCGCTTGTAGACCCGCCGATGTGCCGTCTCACGTATCCGTTTCCCCTACGCCCGATGCAACCGACTTCCACCGGACAGGCTCATTTGTTCGTGCAGAAGTGTGAGCCGCCGCACAGCGGCAGGCCCGACAAGTGATCTTGGGTGTCACTAACCCCAGGCCGCCACCTCACGCTCAGTTATTGGCGCAAAGCTGGCGACATGGCTTCGGCCCGTTGCGCAATCGAAGGAGGCGGTATGACAGGCAGAAAATTTCTAACCCCGGACGAAGTGGCGGAACGCTACCGCGGCGGCGTGTCGGTGGGAACGCTCAGAAACTGGCGCGCGATGAGGATCGGTCCATCGTTTGTGAAAATCGGGAAAGCCATGCTGTCCCCGTCGAGGAGCTTGATGCGTGGGATGACAAGAATAGAGTGCAGTGTCGTGCGTCAAAGCGCCTCGCCGAGTAAACAGGTGATCCAGCGTGATGATCACGATCGGGCATTTTGAACATACCCCAATGCCCGCCACTAGCTCTGGCCAAACCGCTAAATTTTGGTTTGATATCCGCGCATTAGGTAATTGATTCGCGTGGTTCCACATCACCATGCGGATCACAGTCCTGCGCCAGTTTGCCTAAGGCTTGGTGCACCACGACAAGGACGCCGGGATGGCGGCTCTCGATGAACTGCGTCGGATCAAGTGGTTCCTGTGGCAGGGCAGCACCCATCGAGCCAGCGAGGTCATTGATAATCTGCTGCTCGATCTCGAAGCCCTCGATAGTCGCTATCCCAACCTGCGCAAGTTCAGAACGGCTATGCGGGAGTCCCAAGCCTACATCGCCAGCTACGAGGCCAGCCTGATCAACTATGGCGAGCGCTACCGCTCTGGTGAGCGGATCTCCTCGGCTTTTGTCGAGGCAACGGTGAATGCGGTCGTCAGCAAGCGCTTTGCCAAGAAGCAGCAGATGCAGTGGAGCCGACGCGGGGCTCATCTGCTCCTGCAGACGCGAATCAGGACCCTGGATGGTTCGCTACGTGCCGCATTCGAGCACTGGTACCCCGGTATGATGAACGACAATAACAGGGATCAGAGTCGAGCAGCCGCCTAACTGCCCCACAACCCCTCGTGCTCTCCGAGTCCGGTGAGCTGGTCCTGTGTCAACGGCGCGATCAATGCATCGGCGCCAGGCGACGGCAGGATGAATTTCCGCCCCGCAACGTGTCCATCAGGACGGCGACGATCGGAAAACCGCGATCGGTCGATTGTGCTGCCCTGGCGGCAAGGTTGACCATCATCGGCATATCATCGCGAGCGGAACCCTCAGGCCGCGCAGCGCAGCGAGCTCCAGCAGGCCCGATTGCGGGCCCCGCGCCTGGCAAGCGCCAATTCAAGCTCCTTAGGATCGAGCGTATCGTGCCGAATGAGCCCGTCACCGTCCGAATGGATGCCAAATAGCAGTTGCCGTTCGTCGGTCAGCAGACAGCTAGCCATCCGATCCTTTCTCCCGGTACGCGCGATACCTGCCTTGCGGAAGCTGTCATGCTCGGCCGTGGGCCAGGAAATAGCGCAGATGGCAGAGATCGAAAGGGCGCGCGCCTACAGCATGGGGCATACCTTAATTGGCCGTGCCGGCTTGTGCGATGAGCACAGCGAGAAGGCACTCGCCGGCAATCTCGGGTGAAGCTAAATTGTCCATCCGCAGCACATCGTCACCTTCGACGCTCTGCTGGTCATTGCGGGCAAGACGCTGCCGGATGCTCTCCGGGTCTTCGCGTCCCCGCCCGGCCAAGCGGTGCGCGAGGATGTCCACAGGCGCGGTCACGTTGACGACAAGCAGTTGCGGGTAATGCCGACGCGCTTCGGGCAGCATGGCCCGCGAGCCGTTGGCGACGACGACATCACCGCTTTCGAGCCACGCGTTGATTTCCGAGGGGATACCGTAGGACAGGCCGTGCGCCCGCCAGTGAAGGGCAAATCGGCCTTCGTGAGCCAGCCGCTCGAATTCACTTGGTTCGACGGGTTCGTGATCCTCGCCGGCCCCTGCCGGACGGCTGATGATCCGCCGCACGAAGTGAATGCGCGGATCGGTCCGAAGCCGATGGCGGGCATAATCGATGAGGGTATCCTTGCCCGCCCCGCTCGGACCGACGACAAGGACAAGACGGCCACGCAATTCCCGTGTCATCAAACCGCCGTCCTGAGAGCGGTCCCGGTCTTCAGCGCGAACTGCGAGCGGACAACAAAATCGGCGTTGCGGTGTTCCTGCACGAACAGGGACAGGGCGTCGATGTGATAGTCTTCAGACAGATGCGGCTCGAAGATCTGCTCCAGACGGGACCGCATTGTCGCGCGCTCTTCTTCCGGGATACGATTGGTCAGGGTCATGTGGAAGCGAAACCGGTCGAAGACATAAGGGTAGCCCCAGGAGACGAGGTTGGTCATCTCAACTTCGTCGAGCTGGCGGCTCATGCGCCGCTTGAAGTCGTCTTCACTAATTGGCGCCCGGAATTGATCGAATTCCTCAACGACGCGCGCGGCAACGCCCCGCAGTGACGGAAAGGGCTGGACCGGAACCAGCGCGAAGAAGCCACCGAGCAGATCGATCCGTAAGGGACCGATCAGGCAGGCCGGCATCTTCGCGGCAAAGCCGCGCAGCGTCTGTTCGAGCGCTTCGACGGAGGTTCCTTCCTTCAGTCGGAACGGCGCCTTGATCGTCGCGTGGAATCCGTAGCGCCGGGGTCCCGATATCAGCGCCGGCTCACCGACATTGGCGGTGCTTGTCCCCGTCGCGAGAGCATCTCGCCCCAGCCACGTCGTTGCCGCCGCCGTCAAGGGGTGTTCCGGCGCCGGCGTGTAGTAGATGGCATAGCGGGGCTCATCCGCCGCTTTGAGTATCGTTGCGGCGGCACGTCCCGATTTCGAATGTTCGAGGTTATTCACATCGCCACCTCTTTCAGGCGGCTGCGGCTTGCCGCGGACCTTCCCTGGTCCGCCAGTGTTCCGTCCGACCAGATCAACCTGCCACCACGTAGCGTCGCGCGCAAGCGCGGCATGCGACCACGGTCGGCAATGAGGAGATCGGCCCGCAGCCCCTTGGCGATCTGACCGCGGTCTTCGAGACCCAGCGCCTTCGCGGGATTAGCACTTGCGAGCGCTACGGAAGCTGAAAGTTCGCCTTTGCCGCGATCCGCAAGTGCAATGACGGCCGGCAATATCGCCGAAGGGTGATAGTCGCTGGCAAGAATATCGAGCATGCCGGCGTCGTAGGCTTCGCGCGCCGACAGGTTTCCGGAATAGGACAATCCACGAAGCGCGTTGGGAGCCCCCATGGCGGTCGCAAGACCAAGGCGTTTTGCCTCGGCGGCCGCCTCGATCGTGATCGGGAATTCGCTGATCACCGCACCTAGGCTGTGAAGCAATGCGACTTTCTCGATGCTGTCATCGTCATGGGAGGCGATGACGATGCCGCGGCTCTTGGCCAGTTCGGCAAGGCCAGTCACGATATGCAGGGCATCGGCCTGCCCGTCGGCCATTCTCTGCCTGACCAATTCGGCCGCCGAAGCCTCGTCGATCTTCCGCTCTCTTGCCAAATGCGCCACATGCTTTTCGATGTCACGGTATTGGCCTTGTCCGGGCGTGTGGTCCATCAAGGAAATCAGGCCCAGCGCGCCGCCCGCCATCAGTTTCTGAGCGATCGTGAGCGCGGTCGGCAACGTCACCTCGAAACGGGCATGCACGCGGTGATCGATCAGCAGATCATCCCGCATGGCCGTGAGCGCCTCGATCATGGCGGTCGTATGCTCGACGGAGCGGACACGGCCGTAAGTCACAGGCTCAAACGACAACGCCGCAAATGCCGTGGTGACGCCGCAGGAGGCGAGTTTCTTGTCGAGGTCGTAGATACCGAGTTCCAGCGGCATACGTACGTTGGTGCGCGGTTCGACCTCCTTTTCGATCATGTCGCCGTGCAGGTCGACGAAGCCGGGAAGCAAGAGGCGGCCTTGACCGTCGATATCGGCCTTGTCGACCGGGGTATCGCGAATGTCAGCGATCAGCCCGTCGTCTACCCGGATCGCGCCCCGCTCAATCACACGATCCGGCAAGACGATCTCGAAATTACTGAGCCACATGGTCTGCGCCGTCCTCGATCTTGATGGCCTTCAGATGGATTTCCCGGTCGATCAGGTGTTCGACATCTTCCGGGTGGTGGAAGACGCCGATCATGGCGACACCGGATGCCTTGAGCTGACCGAGACGTTCGACCAGCGCCTTGCGGGCGTCGCGATCGAGCGAGGCGGTCGGCTCGTCGAGAAGCAGAAGGCGTTGCGGCAGGATCAGAGCACGGGCGAGATTGACCTTCTGCTGCTCGCCGCCGGAGAAGGTCGACGGATAGGCAGCCCAGAGCTGCTTCTTGACCCCGAAGGCAGAAAGCCAGCGCCGTGCCTCGACCAGGGACTCTGCATGCGGCGTGCCGGCGAGCCTGAGCGGCTCAGCGACAAGTTCTTCGGCCGCGACCCGGGGCCGGGCATTGAGGAACTGGGTGACGAAGCCGATCTCGCGTCGGCGCAGGATAGCGATATCGACATCGGCGGCCGAGGCGAGATCGATAATGCCTTCTTTGGTGTGGTAGGCGACACGGCCCGCGCGCGGGAGATAGGAGCGGTACAGGGTACGCAGCAGCGTCGACTTGCCGGCGCCGTTTTCACCTTTGAGCAGAATGAACTCGCCTTCGCTGAGTTCGAAGCTGATGTCTTCGAAGGCAAACAGCGTGCGTTTGAGATGATGCATCTCGAACTGCTTCGAGAGGCCGTCGACGCTGAGCACCGGTGGCGGCGTCTTGGCAATAGAAACCTGCATGTTCATATCGATCCCTTCAAAGCTTGGCGTGGACGAGCTGCTGGGTGTAGGCGTGCTGCGGATCCTGGAAGATCTGGTCCGCCAGTCCCTGTTCGACCACTCGGCCACGCCGCATGACCATGACCCGGTCGGCCATGGTGCGGATAACGCCGAGATCGTGCGAGACCAGCACCATGGTGATCGCCCGCTCGCGCTGCAGCCGCTTCAGCGTGTCGAGCACAAGCGCCTGGACACTGACGTCGAGGCCGGTCGTCGGCTCATCGAGAAGCAGCACGGCCGGCTCCAGTGCGATCGCCTTGGCGAGCTGCACGCGCTGCTGCATGCCGCCAGAGAGTTCGCGCGGCGTCGCGTCCATCCGGGCAGTTGGAAACTCCGACGCGTCGAGAGACTGACGCGCCCGTTCGCGCAGTTCCGCGAAGTTGCGCTTTCCGGCTATCAGCAGGCGCTCGGCAACATTGCCGCTGCTCGTATGGTTCATGAGCAGGCCGAGATGCGGGTTCTGGTAGACGATGCCGATATGATGGGCACGCAGCATGCGCCGGTGGAAACGGTCGAGCGTAAAGAGGTCTCGATCTTCCTGCCCGGGCAGCGCCAGAGTATAAGTGCCGGTGTCCGGCGTGTCTTCCAGGTTCATCATGCGCAGCAGCGTCGACTTGCCCGAGCCGGATTCGCCGACGATGCCGAGCACCTCGCCCGGATAGACGGTGACGTCGACGCCGCCGAGCGCCTTGACATTCCCGAAGGTCTTGGTGATGCCGCGCATGGTCAGCATCGGCTTTGTCAGCATGAGGCGCGGCGGCTGGCGCTTGATGCCGGCCGGATTGTCCAGATTAAGCGCGCTCATCAGTCATCCTTCCGTTTTTGTACCAGGTGTCGCCCATCTCCACCGGCTCGCCTTCCGCCTTGCGAATATGCTTGGCGGCAAAATTGCTGTCGGAGAGTTCGAATTTCGAGGAACCGTCCTCTTGCGGCAGTTCGTTCATGAAGAAGCCGGTCACATGGCTGCGGTAACAGGTCTTGTCCTGGTGATCCTCGACCCGGTAGGGCACGTCGTCGAAGACCAGAGGCTCGACCTTCGTGTGCGGGGGAACCGCGTAAAGCCGCTTCTCGCGGCCGGCGGACAGAATGGTCAGGTGGTCCGCCTGGTTGAGCTTTTTGACGTCCCAGCGGGGGATCGGTGACGGCGAGATGACATAGCGGCCGTTAACGAGGCTAGGATATTCTGTGTATTGCATGATGCGCCCTGCCTTGACGAGTTGTTCGTAAAGCACGAGCCACATCTGACCGTAATCGGCGTCGCCATGCATTTCGCGCGCGACCGAGATATCCGACTGGACGGTGCGCAAAGGTTCGGGATCGGGCACCTGCAGCACGAGCACCTGATCATCACGGAGTTTTTCCTCCGGAATGCGGTGGCGCGACTGGATGATCGTTGCCTTCGTCGTATCTTCCGTCTCGACGGCACCGCCGACACGGCCGAAGAACTTGCGGATGCTGCAGGCATTGACGGAATCGTCCGCCCCCTGGTCGATGACCTTGATGACTGCAGTCGGCTTCAGGAGGGTTAGAGTCACCTGCAATCCGCCGGTCCCCCAGCCGCGTGCCATCGGAACCTCGCGGCTGGCATAGGGCACCTGATAGCCCGGAATGGCGATGGCCTTCAAAATGCGGCGGCGCAGTTCACGCTTGGCCGATTCATCGAGGAAGCCGTAGTTGAAGGCCGCCCAGGGCCTGGTCAGTTCCTGAAGTTTCACAGCGCGGCCTCCTGTTCCTTGGTTGAATGCTGATTTCCATCTTCGGCTTGTGAAGGCGCGGCTTTACGATCAGCCTTGACCCGCCGATAAGAATCGAGGGCAGACTGGAACGTCACATAGTGCGGAAGCTTGAAGTGGTTGCAGAAGCCGGAGCTTTCGACTGGCTCGGTGTGATAGAGGATGAATTCCTCCGTTGATGCGGCACCAGGATTGGGTTGGCTTGACGTGATGTCCAGCGTGGCTGCGGCAATCACTTTCACCTCGTTCCAGCCGAAGGTGGCCGAAAAGCCGAGTTCCAGGTTCTTTGATTTGGAAATGATCTCCACCTGGCTGACGCGGACTCGGCCGGCACTGAAGATCGTGCCGCGCGGATGGCGTAAGCGAACAGGAGCCTCGGCAAGTCGCAATTCGTTGACGGTTGGGTGAACGTCGCCATAACCGCGCATCGTCGCATAGCCGAGCGCCAGCGTGCCGCCGGTGTCTGCCCTCGCCAGGCTTTGGAGCTTGTGTGCCCGCGGCACGGGGAAGAGTAGCGGCTCACGGGTCAAGTCCGGTATTTCTTCCGGTTCGACCGCCTTTATTGGATGATCCGGGACTAAACCTTGCGCTTTCTGCCAGGCAATTATGGATGGTTGTGTAGCCGGCGCAGGCTTTGCGGCCGCGACCACCGGCTCGGGCGTATAGTCCTGACCCGTCAGCACACCGACCTGCAAGAGGCGATGCGAGTAATCCAGCGTCGGACCCAGGATCTGGCCGCCCGGAATGTCCTTGAACGCCGCGGAGATACGCCGAACCGTAAAGAGATCGGCTTGAGCGACGGGCTCGGCGATGGCGATGCGCGGCTGCGTGGTTCGGTAGGCGCGCAGGAGCAACACCGCTTCGTAGAGATCGCCGCCGGCCTGCGCCAGTGCGAGTGCGGCGAGATCCGGCTCGTAGAGCGAGGCCTCGCCCATGAGGCGGTCGACGAGATAGGGAAGGCTGTTGCGAATGCCTTCGACACGATCCCGACTGATCGTGCCGAGATCGCTGCGGAACAGGCGCTCTGCCTGCTCGATGGCGTGTTCGCCGCCACGCGTTGCCACATAGGCCATCAGAGCACCTCGATTTTTGTAGAACGGGGAAGGCCGACGATGCGGTCGCCGTCGACGAGATAGACATCGAAGCCGAGCGGATAGCGGATCGCTTGCTCGCGCATGTGCCAGAAGGATGGATCGATGCCGTTGAGCGCGATCGTTACACTGTCCTTGATGCCGGGGCCGGTCAGTCGCAGCCTTTGGCCGAAGCCGAGGCAAGCAGGAGCCAACAAGGTGGTAGACTCATCGGGATGGGCGAGTGTGCCGATGCACAAAGGCGCCAACCCTGCAACCTTGTCTGCGGTGTCGATCGCTGCGAACACATATTCGGCCTCACCGATCGAGACCGCCCGGGCGCCGCTGCGCTTCAAAGTCGCCTCGAAATCTACATCGTCCGCGATGTGGAAAGAGCATTCGCGGTCGAGCAGGCTCTCCGCAATGACTGCCAATCCGCCGGCGGGTAGCGTTCGCACAAGGCCGGGACGGGAGAGCGCCCACATGAGCTCGTCGAACGCGGCATTGGTGCGGCTGTCGTCGACTGTGGGAAGAGCGAGGGTCATCAGAAGGTCTCCATCTGCACGCGGGTCGCCTCGACTTTCCTCAGCCGTTCCCGGTCGCTATCGCGCTGATGCGCATGTTCGGTATCGAGAAACTCAAGGATGGTGTCGGTGCGATGCCCGGCGGCAATTGCCGCATCGATGACGGCCATGGCCATGGCATGCTCGAGATCACGACCGACAACCGCTCCAAATCCGTCGACGCCGCGATCCGGCACCTGGATATGCGCTTCGGCGACAAGGACCTCGCCGAGGTGAAATGCCGTACCTTTCACCGTGTCCTGGTAAGGCAGCATCGCAAGGCCGGTCCGGTTGGTGATGACGCTCACGTCTCCCAACTCATCCAAAATCCGCTCTGCCAGAGCCTTTGTCTCCGCCGGCCGGCTGGCGGCCAGTATGTCGAGCGCTTGCCCGTGATCGTATTGCCCGATGACAGGGCAAACGGTTCGCTTTTCAGTCATAGTCGTTTCTCTTTCCATGTGCCGCGATCGAGTTTGGTTTTGGACCGCGCAGCGGCTCTCCAATCGCCCGAAACATTCGAATATCTATAATAATATTCGAATGTCATGTCCACCATCTATCCTCGATTGCAGCCAATTTCAGCAAGGTTGTTGAGTTTCGGTCGCCCTTCACGCGACATCCCTTCCCGCGTTCAACTCGACAAGCCGGCGGGCGCGCTCAAGGGACGCGGGCTGCTCGTCGGCAAATCTGTCTGCCTCGATTTCCATGATCAGCATCGTGTCCGGAAGGAATTGTAGCTCCGAGAAAATTGCCTCCCACGGAATGTCGCCCCAGCCGATGGGCAGATGAAGATCGCCCAGGCCGTAAGCGGTCGCCTCAGCCGGCCGGTAAACCGTCATGCTCCTCGGCAAACCATAGCTGTCATGAACGTGGAGATGACCGGTCACAGGCGCGACCGCGCGCAGTTCATCGCGGAAGTTCAGCTTTTTGAGCGTCGACTGGAGATAGGCATGGGAAAAGTCGAGCACGGCAACGACATGAGGCGATCCAACCGAGCGGACGGTCGCCGCAAGCTCGGTCGGCGTCTGCACGTATTGGCCCTCGGCCGTCGCGAAGATGGTCTCAAGTCCAATGCGGACGCCGTAGCGCTCGGCCACGACAGCCATTTCAGCCAGTGCTTCGCGTTCCATGCTGTCGTAGTCCGAGACGGCCTCACCGGGAGCGGGACGCGCGTGCCCGCCGTGTTGGACGAGCAGCCCTGCACCGAGCTGGTCGCACAATTCGAGATTGGCCCGCATGACAGCTTTCTGGATATCGAGATGCTCGCGATCCATGAAGTTCGAAACCAGAGGTCCGTGCAAAGATAGTTTCTTGAAATCGTAACCCTGGACGATCTTGGCGATGCGGGCGGAGCGGTCCTTCATGATCTTTCCGCCGGACACCACTTCAAGGCTGTAGCCGGCAATTTCGCAGGCGTCCGCGCCGGTATCAGCGACCTCACGAAGAGACAGGTCGAAGTGGTTGAGGTCACCCGTGCCAACCCGGCCGTAAAAGCCGATCGCGGTGATATTGGAACTCATTGTCTTGTCCTTTTTGCAAGTTCGTTCAGGAACAGAGGGTCAGCAGCGCGAACACGCTCGGTCGCCGCTGACCCGAGCCGACCGTTGCTGTGAACTTCGTCAGTCGTTCTCCACGGCATCGCGCGCCCAGTCTCCCAGGACCGAGATGGACACCGTGGTGATCAGGATGATGAAGCCTGGGATCAGGGCGACCCAGGGCGCCTTGAAGAGCTGGTCTTTGCCGATGCCAATCAGGAGACCGAGCGAAACGTCCGGAGGCTGAATGCCGACGCCCAAAAAGCTGAGCGTCGTCTCCGTCAGGATCGTCTGCGGGAAATTGATCGACATGTTGACGAGGAGCACCGCCATGGCATTCGGCAGGACCGACCGCATCACGATTCTCAGCGCCGAGGCGCCCAGCACCTGTTGAGCCTGTATGTAAGGCTGATTCTTGGCGGCAAGCGCGATAGCACGCGCCAGACGCGCGTATCGGTCCCACCCATGAAAGATCATGATCGCCACGAACACGGTAAAATTCGCGCTCGGCAGAACGGTGATGAGTGCGAGTATCAGGATCAACGTCGGTATCGTCGCCTGGAAATCGATGAGCGTCCCGATGATGGTATCAACAACGCCCCCGACCCAAGCCGAAACCAATCCAAGAGCTGTTCCGACCACCGCTCCGCCAATCGTGCCGATCAGGGCAATCGTCATCGAGACCTGGATGCCGCGCAGAACCAGCGCGAGCATGTCACGGCCCAAAGCGTCGGTCCCGAGAGGATACTGCCACGTACCGCCCATGAAGACCGGCGGGGTATAGCGGTTTAGCAGGTTGAGCTCCGAAATATCCCTTGGCGAGAGCCAGGAAGCGGCAAGCACCAGGACTACCAGCACGACAAGAATGCCAAAGCAGCCGACGATAAAGGGAGAAAAGCTCTGTCGTAGGGTCATCAAATCAACTCTCGCTTTCGCGATTTCCAAATGCTGCTGCGGCGGCTCGATAGGCGGCGCATGTCCCGTATCCTCGGATCGATGAGGCCATAGGAGAGATCGGCCAGCAGGTTGCCGACGATCATGGTCGCGCCGGTGATGATCAGGATTGCTTGTACAACCGCGAAGTCGCGCGCGCTCACGCTTGCGACCAGCAAAGACCCGGCCCCCTGCCAGCCGAAGACGTTTTCGATCACAGCGGCGTAGCTGACAAAATTCCCGAACTCCAATGCGGTAATGGTGATCAGGGGCAAAAGCGCATTCGGCAGTGCATGGACCCGGTGAATGATCCCTTCGGTGAACCCGCTGGCTCTGGCGGTCTCGATCATCGGGCGGGCCATCACCTCGACCATGGCCGACCGCGTAAAACGCGCGTAGGTCGCAATGCCCACTGTGGACAGAGTCACGACCGGCATGATGTAGGAGGTCCAGTCTACGTAGCCGATCGGTGCCAGCCATCCGAGTTTGACGGAGAACAGATACATCGCAAGGACACCCAGCAGGAATGGCGGAATTGCTAGGCCGATCACCGAGAGGATGATGGCGAATCTGTCGATGAAACGCCCTCGGTGCATCGCGGAGACAATGCCGAGAGGCACACCCACGGCGATGGACAGCAGGATCGTTGGAAAGACCAGCGACAGCGTCAGAGGAATTCGATCCAGCACCAGACGCAGTGCCGACTCTCCCGAACGATAGGAAAGACCGAAATCCAGGTGCAGCAGCCCGTTGAGATAGATCAGAAACTGCTGCCATAGCGGCAGATTGAGACCCCACTTTTCGCGGAAGACGTCGATGGCGGCTTGGCTTGTGTCGGGTCCCAGCAGGATAACGGCCGGGTCTCCGCTTGCAGCGAGCGCAAAGAAGGCGAAGGCAATGAGAAGAAGGATCGTGATGCACGCGCGCCCTAGTCGAACGACATACCAGTTCATTGCGTGACCTCCAGCTGTTTTCGCTGGACCAGCAGAGCCTCGGGAAGGCTTGGGAGTGAGACGATCAAGTTCTTGGTGTAGCTTTCGGTCGGGTTGCGAAAGAGTTCGCTTGTCTCGCCTTGCTCCACCACCGCTCCGTGCCGCATGACGACCACCCGATCACAAATGTGCTGGATGACCGAGAGATCATGGCTGATGAACAGGATGGCGAGCGAGTATCTGTCGCGGAGGTCGAGCAGCAGATCCAGGATTTTGGCCTGGATGGAGACATCGAGGGCTGACACGCTTTCATCGCAAATCAACACGCGCGGCCGTACCGTCAGAGCTCGTGCGATTGTCGCCCTTTGCCGCTGGCCGCCAGAAAGACTGCCGGGCTTGCGCAGGAACAGCTTCTCATCGAGGTGGGTTTCGAGGAGCCTTGCCCGGGCGACCTCTTTGCGTTCATCCCTGTTTCCCAGTCGATGGATATCCAGCGGCTGGCGGACTTGATGGATGATCCTGCCCAGTGGATCGAGCGCGCCGCGTGGATCCTGAAAAATATACTGAATTTCCCGCCGCCACGAAGGTTCGGGCTTGCTCCAGTCGACCGTCTGTCCATTGAGGAAAATGCGCCCTGCGGAAGGCGTCACGAGGCCGACAGCGGCTTTGGCCAGCGTGCTTTTGCCGGAGCCGCTCTCGCCGACGAGCCCGACAACCTCGCCCTGTCGGACTTCCGCCGTGATGTCTTGGACGGCATGGAACACGCTTCCATCCGCCTTCTTATATCGAACGGATATATTCTCGAGACGCAGTGCTGGCTGACTGACGTCAGAGATGACACATGGGCTCGACAGGTGTGAAGTTGGGAGCGCCAACTCGGAACTGAGCCACCGCGGGCGCGGCATGGATGCCAGTAGCTGCCTGGTGTAATCGGCACGTGGGGCTGTGAGAACGGTGTCGGCGGAGCCATTCTCTACGATTGCCCCGTTTCTCATGACGATGATGTGGTTGCACAACTGATAGGCCACCGCCAGGTCGTGCGTGACGAATATGATCGCCATGCCTCGTTCCGAGGCAATTGACTTCAGGCGAAGAAGGATACCGGCTTGAACAGTGACGTCGAGTGCGGTCGTGGGCTCATCGGCAATGAGGAGACGAGGTTCACGTGCCAAGGCGCAAGCGATTGCCACCCGTTGGCATTGTCCGCCGGACATTTGATGGGGATAGGCATCCAGGATTTTTTTCGGGTCGTCGAAACCCGCTATCGCCAGCAGCGGCTGGGGATCGGCCTTGGTCCGCAGACCAAGATGCCGCCTGACCGACATCAGCGGATCCAGAGCGCTCATGGGATCCTGGAAGATCATGGCCACGCCATGCCCGCGGAGCTTCGCCAGCGCTCGACGATCAGCAAGCCGATATGGCCGCCCCTCGAAGCTCATCTGTCCCTCGACCAGCGCTGCCGGCGGCAGCAGACCGGCGATGGCTCGGCACATGATGCTCTTGCCCGATCCGCTTTCCCCCACGATACCAAGGATTTCACCGGGCATGAGATCGAAAGCGATGTCATGCAACGCGAAGTCGCTCTGCCGCGCGGAAAATTTAACATTCACCCCCTGAACTGAAAGCAGGGGGTGAGCGCGATGTTCTTTGTCCGGATACACCTGCATGTTACTTGAAGCTCACGCCCGTTGTCGTGAGGTCCAGGTATTCCGTCGGCAGGGCCTTATAGGTCAGACGATCCTTGCGGATCCCGATGAAGTGAGCGGCGGTGTAAAGGTTGGCCGAATTCGGATCCTTTTCAAACTTGTCCAGCATCTGCGCAAAGACCTGCCGGCGATGAGCCGTGTCGATCGATGTCGCGAGGTCCTGGCCGAGCGCGACCATGTCAGGCGAGACAGTGAAGAATTTTTGCGCTGCGAACGACCCGCTCGGTCCGAGTCGACGCCAGAATTGACCCAGCGGATCGGGATAGTAGGCGCTTGAAGACGCGTCGATGATAGCTCTATCGGGTGTATCGGCGAGAACCTGCGTCCCGTTTTCCTTGAACTCCAGCTTGATGTTTAGTCCAACAGCCTTCCACATCGACTGAACGACTTGTGCGGTTTCGCCTTGCTTCGTGTAGTAGTTGTGCTGGGTGCGCCAGACGATCTCTTGGCCATGATAGCCGGCTTCCTTGAGAAGCTGCTTGGCCGTCTCTGGATTGTATTCGTCGATCGGACGGTCCTGCAGATACATATCACCGAAGGTTTTCACCTGCCAGCCATGCGGGACATCCGTGCGCCCGTCGTATAGGCTCTTGACCAGCGTCTCGCGGTCGATCGCGAGATTCATGGCACGGCGAATGCGCGGATCGGAGATCGGACTGTCGATGCTGTCGTAAATCAGGCCGCGGATGGTCTCGATTGGACCACCTGCGACCGCGCCGTTCGGGTTACTTTCGATCTGTGCGAATTCGTCGGTGCCGACTTCCGTGATCATGTCGAACTGGCCCGACAAGAGACCGGCGACACGCGTCGACAGCTCAGGAACCGTGACAAATGTTACCTTGTCTGCAGCCGCCTTCGCATCGCCCCAGTAGTTATCGAACTTTCTGAGGACGGTTTTTCCGCCGAGGTCATGGCTGACGAGCGAGTAAGGCCCCGAGCCCGCGTCGAGCTTGGTGAAATCATTATATGTCGGAGCCTGCTTCAAGGCGGTCTCCGAGATGATCTGGGCAGGGTAGGTCGCAAACCGGTAAAGCGCGATCGGGTCGGCCGTCTTCGTGTGGATCCGCACTGTCATGTCGTCGACGGCTTCGATGCTTTCGATGCCGCCGAGAAATTCTTTGGACTGCGTAGGCACGCTCTTGTCGCGTCCCAGGCGTATGTCCGAGAAGGTCGCCAGCACATCGTTGGCGTCGAAGGTATCGCCGTTGTGGAAGCTCACTCCCGGCCGCAGTTTGAATTCGATGGTCTTGGGATCGATGATCTGCCATTCGGTCGCAAGTGCCGGAACGACTTTGCCGCCCTTGCGGTAGTCGAATTTGACGAGCGTGTCATAGAGAGAAAGCATCATTCGCAGGTTCGGATTTGAATTCTCCGTCACCGGGTCCAGATTGTCCGGGTTCTTCGGAACTGCGATCGTCAGGTCATGCGCAAACACTTGAGCGTTGCCGGGCAGAACGGCGGTACCGGCGCTCAGTGCCGCCGCCAGCATTGTGATCTTGGTTTTCCTTAAGGTCTGAGTCACTCGGGCTCTCCTGGATCCTGGGTTCAGCAGTGTTGCAAGCGTCTTGCAGCGTAGGTGTCCGACCTGGTGCTGCACGCTGTCTCATTTGAGGCAGGCGGAACATGCCAAAGATATGTGACATTCGAATGACATCATGATATTCGAATATCATTACTGGCGCGATTGCTCATATTGTCGGGCGGCAATATGCGCTGAAGGCTGGATTGACGAAGGCCCGCGTGGGGAAGGCAGGAGATGACAGCCATCCACCGGTTAGTAATGACACGTTGAGGTACATTCCGACACCTCAGGGGCTGCTTTTTGGTTCATCGGAGTTGTCAAGGAAATCAAACCGTTTATATACTTATTCGAATATGTTGGTCGTTGGTCGACCGCTCACGAAGGATGGAATGACCCGACAATGCCAAACAAAATTATGCATGGTCAGTGGCAAGAAGTTGAGGAGGAGCTCGCTGCTGATATCGCGACTGGCCGGTTCGCCAAGGGAGCACCCCTTCCTAAAGAGGCGGAACTGATGAAACGGTTTGGCGTCGGGCGCCATAGCGTCAGACGTGCGATAGCGCAGCTTCAGAGTCGCGGGCTTGTCCAGATCGAGCATGGGAAAGGGACGTTCGTCGATGACGGGCGACTGAACTATAGACTGTCCGAGCGCACGCGATTTTCCCAAAACCTTTTGGAGCAGGGGCGTGAGCCCTTTGGGAAAGCGATCAAAGAGCGGGTAATCGTGGCTCCTCGCCGGGTCGCTGAAGCTCTGAGGCTTCCCCCCGAGGAACGGGTCTACCACATCGTTCGCGTTGAATACGCGGACGAGGAGCCGATCAATTTTTCGAACGCGTTCTTTCCAGTCAGACGTTTCCCCGGTTTTGACAAAGCAAGACGCGAAGGCCGACCGGTTAGTGCCATTCTGGCTCACTACGGCGTCACGGATTACATCCGCCTCCGCACCGATTTTATCGTCCGGCTCCCGACTAAAGAGGAAGCGCGTCAGCTAGGGCAGTCTGAGGCACAACCTGTCCTGCATCAGAAAAAAGTTGACGTGGATATGAAGGGCACGCCGGTCTCTTACTCGGAGTCAGTCTGGGCCGGCGAGCGAGTGCAGTTCTCGATCGATAACACGAGTCAGTTGCTTAACTCGTTGGCCCAGAACTCGTCTTAGTTCATGATTACATCTACGCCTACCGCTTCATGGGACTAGAACAAGAGCTGTTCCACGAGACAAACTAAATTCGAACAAAGCCTGAACCTTCATCTCGGACACGCAGGATCGGCTGCCGGGAAGTCGCGAACTTCCTGGCGACGGCCGAAACACTCATCCCCGCCACGAGATCGTCGCGCATCCGGTTTCTGTTTTTCCTTTAGGGTTGTCGCTAGGCACTTTGGCGTGAAATTCCCGATTTTGGAGCAGTCGTGGGCATTTTGACCTGAGACTCTGGGAGCGCGGAGTCTCACGTTAACTCTGATGTTCGTTGTCAAAGGCTTTGAACGCAACAATGCGCTCCCTGCAACGATCCGGGCACTCAACGATAGAGCGATTGCGCAGGGCCGGAGGCAGAGCCGTCAAGACGACGGTTGAGCAAACTCTGATGCGCGGGTTGATCACCGCATTTCCGTGTGTTCGTCCGGGGCTGCCTCGATCTGCCAGCGGGCGTCGATGATCCATCATCGGCCACACAGTTAACCCGAGGGTTCCCCACCGAGGCCCTGCCTCCGGTGCTGCGCAAAAGCAGATGTCAATCCAAGCTGATTGGGTCCTCCACGACGACCGTGAATGTGGTTGGCGCTAGGCGGCCGAGCGCGGGTTCACCTCGCGGCCGATCGCCCAGAGAAAGGCCGCCATTTCTCGCGCGATCGCGGTGGTGACCACGGTCTGGCGCTTGCCGGCCGCCATCAGCCGACGATAGCGGGCGCACAGCCGCACCTGCGCCTTCCAGGCGATCGCCCGCACGATTGCCGGCAAGCCCTCTTGGCGCTTCTGTAGCACTCGGCTCATCCGCGCCGGAAAGCGATAGGTCCAGGCGCCCTCGATCAGCACCCGCCGCACTCTCGGGTTACCAGCCTTGGTAAGGCTGCCCCGCCGCACCCGCTCGCCGGTCGAGCTCTCGCACGGCACCAGGCCGAGATAGGCCATCAGTTGCCGTGGGCTCTCGAAGCGGCGCACATCGCCGATCTCGGCCACAAAGGTCACCGCGGTCAGAAGCGCTACCCCGCGCAGGGCCTGATACGCCTCGACTACCGGCGCCATCGACCAGGTCGCGACCACCTCAGCGACTTGCTGCGTCAGGCGCTCGAGGCGGGCCTCGGCGTCTTCGATCGCCTGCCGGTACTCGCGCAGAACCAGATACTGGGCCGGATGCTCAAAGATGAGTTCGGACAGCCATCGTGCATGCGCCCGGGTCCAAGGCTGACGGCCAGGGAAGACCCGCCCATGGCGCAACAGAAACGACTGCAGGTGCTGGCGCTTCTCGCGCAGATCTTCCATCGCGGCCTCCCGCGCCCGCACCAGCTCACGCACGGCCTCATGGCCTGGATCCGGCACCCAGATGGCGGTCAGTTCACCGGCCCGATGCAGTCGGGCCAGGCTCAACGCATCGCGCCGATTGGTCTTGACGCGCTCGCCTGGGCGTTTCGGGATGAGCGAGGGCGCGATGACCGCGCACTCATGACCGAGCGCGGAGATCTGGCGCTGCAGGCCATAGCCGGTCGGACCGGCCTCGTAGCAGAACAGCAGCTCACCGTGCCGGCTCGCCAGTTTGTGGACCAGGCGCCGCACGGCCTCGGGTGTGTTGCCAATGTCGCCGAGAAAGCGGACCTCGCCTTGGCGACCGTCTTCGGCCACAGCGACGGAGATCTTCAGCTTGGAGATGGGATATTCGGCCCGCTGCGGAGCCCTCCACTGGTTGATGGGGGCGGCGCGTCTGGCTGATAGTACAACGAGAGCGGTTGAGAACGACTTCGGGTCTCAGTAGAGGAAGCGCAGCATGAAGCACTACGTGGGTCTGGATGTTTCGGTCAAAGAGACATCCGTGTGCATTGTCGACGAGGCAGGGAAGATCTGTCGCGAGTTGAAGGCCACCAGCCATCCGGAGGACCTTCTCCAGATCCTGCAAGATCCTGCCTGGCGGATGGAGCGGATCGGCCTTGAGGCAGGCCCGCTCTCCCAATGGCTCTTCGATGGGCTCGCCAGGGCAGGCTTACCCGTCGTGTGTATCGAGACCCGGCACACTAAGGCCTTCCTCAAGGCCCAGGTCAACAAGACCGACCGGAACGATGCCCGCGGCATCGCCCAGATGATGCGGGTCAATCTGTTCCGACCTGTTCACGTCAAGACGCTGGCGAGCCAGAAGCGCCGTGCGCTGCTGACCGCCCGTAAGCTCCTGCAGGAAAAGGCCATTGCCATCGAGAATGATTTACGCGGTCTGCTCCGCAACTTTGGCCTCAAGGTCGGAGTTGTCGGTGCGCTCAAGTTCGAGGGGCGTATTCACGAACTCGTGGCAGGCATGCCGGATCTGGCCGAGATCACCAAGCCGCTTCTTGATGCTCGCCGGACCCTGCGCGAGCACTTTGCGAGCCTGCACCGCAAGCTTCTGGAGATTGTGCGTGGCGACGAGGTCTGCCGCCGACTTATGACCGTCCCTGGGGTAGGGCCTGTGGTCGCTCTGGCCTTTGTCGCCACCATCGACATCCCAGCCCGGTTTCGGAATTCCAAAGCGGTGGGACCTGCTCTGGGCCTCACGCCCGTGCAGCATCAGTCCGGCGAAAGCAAGCGCGTTGGCAGGATTTCGCTGTGTGGTGATGGCATGATGCGAACGCTGCTGTTTGAAGCCGCTCAGACGCTGCTCACGCGGGTGACGAAATGGTCGTGGCTGAAAGCATGGGCGATGAACGTGGCCAAGCGGCGCGGCGCGAGAAAAGCAATCATTGCGCTGGCCCGGCGCCTGGCTGTCATCCTGCATCGCGTGTGGAGCGACGGAACCGAGTTCCGTTGGGCTAAGGCAGCATCGGCCGCCTAATACACGATCACGATTCGAGAAAGTCTCGGAACTTCGCCCGCTGGCGGAGCGGCGTCCCTCGCGGGACGACGAATGAAGTGAGTTCGCTGGATACCTGGTGTCCTTCGCAAGGTGCGAGAGAACGCCTTCGAGATTGTTCCACTTCATTCTTCTGATCCCATTATGGAAGGGCGTTGATGCCGATTCCGGAAAGAAGCGAGAGCCTGCAGGGACCACTGCACCGATCGACGCGATGGATCTAAAGACGCTTGACTGGAACCAGCCGAATAAAGAAGGTATCCAGACCGACAAACACTTTGCTATTCTGCTGCATGGCTCGTCCCCTGTGCGGGAGGCTCGGCGCCGGCCCATCCGGCGCAACCCTCGCAATCGCACAGCTTGGGACGAGCCACCTCCGCCAGCAACGAACATACGGTCTGCCAATGTAAGGCGGCTTCGGGAATTCCCTTCCCCTGCTCCATGCCGGCTAAGGCGATGCACTGCTTGGCGTTTTCGCGCGATCAGAAGCGCCAATCAACTGCTGACCTGCCAGGCTTAGCCCACTCCAAAATTAGACAACGTTTGTAAGCCGGAATCTCACGCTAACGGCCCAGAGCCAACGAGAATCTCAGGTTAAGTGCCCAAACATTTGTCTTGCAGTACATGCTAAGCCACTGAAATTATTAGATCGTCTGTCTCGCGCCAAAATGCTCAGTGACACCGGCCCATCATGAGGACGGACTATGAAGCGTTCACGGTTTTCGGAAGGACAGATCATCGGGATCCTGCGGGAGCAGGAAGCTGGCGCCAAGGCAGCCGACCTGTGCCCCTGTCATTGACCTGAACGATTCCGTCTTCCAGAACACCCGCCGTGAGCCATTTGCGGATCAGGCGGAGGATACGCGGATCGCCGACGCGGTGCTCCACGAACCGGAGGAGCCATGCTTGGTCCACCGTGTCGAACGACAGCGTCAGTTGATACCCCCTTCCACAACCCGGCGGATCGGGATTCGATTGAGATCGAGGTCACTGATTCGCGGCACTCGCTCTTCGGCCGTCGGTTCCTGCTGGTCTCGGTGAGCGCGCGCCGGAGTGACGGCCACGCTCTCGTCGCTTATCCGTTAATTACCTCCTGCCCTACCTTCTCAGCACAGCAGAAGCGGCATCGATCTCAGCCAGGCTCCTCTCATCTAACTTCTCCGAACGTCGCGCATTCCCGAAAGCGTAAGTGGGGCAGATTACTTTCAATTACCCACATCTCCGGGGTGTCGGCCGCTCCAGCTTGCAAGACGTGGCTTGGGCGTGATTCCTTGTTGGGCACCCGTTCAGATGGAGGGGTGCCATGGATCCGATGCTCGAGGGTGCCGCGTGGCTCGATGAGGAATTGGCCGGATCGACCTTTGCCGATGCCCGGCTGCACCAGCGGCTGCGGCGGCTCCTGGAGCAGCTCGGCGGGGCGATGGGAGCAAGCCTGCCGCTGGCCTGCCAGGACTGGGCCGCCACCAAGGCCGCTTATCGCTTCTTCGACAACGATCGCGTCAGCGAGGCTCAGATCCTGGCCGGCCACTTCGCCGCAACCGCCAGCCGCCTGGCCGTGACTGAGGGGCCGATCCTCATCCTTCATGACACCACTGAGTTCGTCTATCACCGGGTCCGGCCCGAGCCGATCGGCCTGACCGGGCAATATCCCTGCCGTAACACCAGTTACGATCGCCGCCAGTTCTATAGCGTCTGCGGTCTTCTGATGCACTCAAGCCTCGGTGTCACGCCGGACGGGCTGCCGCTGGGACTGTGCGCGATCAAGTTCTGGACCCGCGCCAGCTTCAAAGGCACGAGCACCCTCAAGCGGCATATCAACCCGACGCGGGTGCCGATCGAGCAGAAAGAGAGCCTCCGTTGGCTCGAGAACATGCGCCAGGCATCCGTACTTGCTGCCGATCCGGCGCGGTGCATCCACATCGGCGATCGCGAGGGCGACATCTATGAGCTGTTCGTCACGGCGCACGAACTCGGCACGCACTTTCTCGTGCGCAGCAGCGTCGACCGGCGGGCGGATGACGGCACCCGAACGATCATCGCAGCCATGGACGAGGTGCCGGGCTTAGGCGAGCACTGGATCGAGGTGCGCGACGACAAGGGCAAGAGCAGCCGGGCCCACCTTACCATCAAGTACCAGCGCCTTCATGTGTTGCCGCCCCTCGCCAAGCAGAAGCGCTATCCTGCTCTCGAACTCACCGTGATCTGCACTGATGAGCGAGGGACGCCCGAGAACCGCCCGCCGATCCACTGGCGCCTCATTACTGATCTGCCCGTCACGTGCGTTGACGAGGCGGTCGAGAAGATCGGCTGGTACGCCCTGCGCTGGAAGATCGAGCTCTTTCACAAGATCCTGAAATCGGGCTGCCGCGCCGAGGATGCGAAACTCCGCTCGGCCGAGCGGCTGGTCAATCTGCTGGCGCTGTTCTGCATCCTGGCATGGCGGGTGTTCTGGCTGACGATGCTCAACCGGACGGCACCCACGGCATCCCCACGCCTGGTATTCACCCCGCTCGAGATCCGCCTGCTCGATCAGCTGGTCAAGGACAAGGCGTCGTCACCGGCGCCAACACTGTCCCACTATCTGACCAAGATCGCCCAGCTCGGCGGCTATCTCGCGCGCGCCAAGGATCCGCCGCCCGGCAGCATGGTCCTGTGGCGCGGCCTCTCGCGCCTCACCGATCTCGGGCTCGGCGCCTCCCTCGGCATGAGGCTTGTGGGTAATTGAAAGGGCAGATTAGGGGGCAAGGGATCCCTGCAGACCGGCCTTCGTGATCCAATCGATGGATGATCGTGCCGACTGGTAGTTCCGGCTCTCCACCTGAGCCGATGGGAACCCTCCCGGCCCTGACGTTTCCCCATAGCCGTAAGCGATCATCACAAACAGCACGGCGGCCAGGGCAACCACCAGCCCCATGAAGATGAGGACCATAGCAGTGCGGGTGGTGGGACTGTCCTCGTGCATGATGTGTCTCCTTGGGATGCTAGCGGATAACACCTGAACGTCAGCAGACCAGATTGCGGGCGGGCCTCAGGTCGCCCGAGCCACAAGAATGGCCAGCGGCGGGATCTTCGGCTGACCCGGGTTCAGGCCGAGCCGGTCCCCAAGATAGGTGAAGAACGACAGCCGGAGCTTGCGGCAGGTCTTCGAAAGCCCAAGCATCACATCCCGTGCGACACGGCCATCCACACTCATGGTGCCACCGGAGACCTTCCGCTTGATCACCCAGGCGCGCAGGTCGTTCTCGGAGGCATTGGTGTGCAGCGGGATCTCGGGCCGCGCGAGCACCCGCAGCAATTCGTTCTTCCTCCGCGCCAGACGGGCCAGCAATTCGTCGAGTTCCTTGTAGCCCGTGCGCTGGCCAAAGATCCGGTTGAACTGTCGCCTGAACGACGCCTCAGCGCCCGGTGCGGGGCTCTGCTTCCACAGCTTCAGACCGCGGTAAAAACACCAGATGGTCTCGCGCACCAATTCCACTGCCTTGGCCTGCTTCGGTGACGCCGGCATCAGCTTCTGCAGGTGGCGCTCCGCGTGGATCCAACACAGCGCGTGCTGGGCAATGCGGAACTGCCCGGCATCGTCGGAGACCACGACCGTGTTGTCCATCAGCCCGTGATGGCGGATCGCACCCCAGGTGGCGGCTTCGTTCAGCGTCTGCAGCAAGGGCCGATCGAAAATGTTGATCGAGCACCGTGCAAGATGCTCCAGCCAGTCCAGATCCGAGCGAAACACTTGGCCCTGGAGCTTGGTCAACCGGGCGACCACGGCAGCCTCGACCGGCTGCCGGCGCAGATAGTCGAGCGCGGCCTCGTTGACGACATAGTCCTCGCAATCACCTCGCAGCAGCGACAGGAAGTTCAAGCGCGATTTCGACCGCCCGGTGCGAAAGACGCAAAACCGCTCGCCGCCGATCTGGGTGGTGACACCCGGGCGGCGGGCATGCCGTGCACCGGTGTCGTCAACCGTGATGTACGGCGAGGAAGTCAGGCCCGTCTGCAGGACCGCGCGGTCCTCCTGTTCGAACAGCTCCAGATCGGTGGTCAGCAGACGCACCACCTCCCGCTTGGAGATCGACAGGCCGATGCCGTTCAGCAGATCGGTCAGGCGCTCGGTGGTGACCTGACCTTGCGTGTGCAGGGCGAGGCAGAACCGGCGCACGCCGGGCCCATACCCGCCAGTGACGCCAACTGGCAATGGCGCGATGATGGTCTGGCCTTCGGGCGTCACCCAGCGTTCCCGCTTGTAGCGCACGACCTCCGCGGTCAGGATTAGATCCCGCTGCACCACCGTCTTGTAGCCTTTGAAGCGCGAGCCAGGTGGCACCTCGACCTGCAGCGTGACCTCGCGGGTGACCCGATCCCGTTTGGCGCCGCGGCCTGGACGCCGTCCCGAACCCGTGGGCCGCGGCTCGGTGGCTTTCTCCATACCGGACGGTTTGAACGGCGGGCGTGGCGGCAGGTGCTTGAGCCTTGCGATCTCATCCTTCAGGGCCTGGTTGTCGCGGCGCAGGTTGCTGTTGTCGAGGCGCAGCTGCTCGACTTCTTGCTCCAGTCGATCGATCTTGCCGGCCAGATCCGAGACCAACTGGCGCAGGGCCGTCGAGGACAGAGGCTTGCTGGACCTACCGGGCGGCGATGTCATGCCGGGATTGAATCATGAATGCCCGTTTGGAGGAATCCCTGCCCCCCAAAATGCCCCGGTTACCGAAAGCTACGCTTCGTCCGGACGGCTAAGCTGTTGATATAGTTACCTGTGATTGCAGAAGATGTAGCTAAACAGGAATTGACTACGACGTGCCCTTAGAATGCGCGCTGTTTTGGCGGGCGGCATCATGAGCAGCTTCGTTTGGGATCTGCTCACGGAGGCTTGTGTCGGCCTCTCCTTGTCAGCCGAGGCGCTAAATCCCTTGTTTCTAAAGCATTTTCACCCGCTCTGGGGAAGCCTTTCACTCTCCAGCTGGTTAACAAAATGGCTTGAGAAACGTTTTCAAACGATCGGTTGCTCATGATAACTGAAAGTGTACAGAGGCGTTTTATGACAGGCCTATATTCCTTATATTCTCGTTCCCCATCCGGTAGCTGGGAGTTCGGTTGAACATCTCAACCACAGAAGACGTGGGTGAGGTAATTATCTGTTGAATCAAGCGCCAAGATCGTGAGGGCATTTCTGTCGACATCATTTGATGCTATATTAGATGCCCTAATGATGGAGGCACTGGCGTGAGGACAACGATTGCCCTGGACGACGAACTTGTCGCAAAGGCGCAGGCATTTACGGGCTTGCAGGAGAAATCGGCCCTGGTTCGCGAAGCATTGAAGGCTCTGATTGAGCGGGAGAGTGCCCGACGGCTCGCTCGCCTCGGCGGCACCGAGCCTGACCTTAAGCCTATTCCGCGCCGACGGACGGATGCTCAGTGATCATCGTCGATACCTCGGTGTGGATCGACCATCTGAAGAGCAGCGATCCCGTGTTGGCAGATCTCCTCGGAAAGGGGCGGGTACTGGCGCATTCCTTTGTCACAGGTGAGCTTGCCCTCGGCGGTCTTCGCCAGCGCAGGACCGTGCTTGAGTCCCTACGCGATCTGCCCCAGGCCACCGTTGCCAGCGATGATGAGGTCATGATGCTGATTGAGCGGGAGCAACTCTACGGACTTGGGATTGGCTTTGTCGATGCGCACCTTTTGGCAGCGGTGAGACTTACCCTTGGGGCCCTGCTCTGGACCCGGGATCGGCGGCTGCGGCAGGCAGCTATGCGCCTGGGACTTTCCGCAGACTTCACTTAACCAGCGAAGAACGATGGCCCCCTCCCCTTCCAGGAAGCGCCTGATTGGCTACGCCCGCGTGTCCACCGAGGATCAGGTGCACGATGCCCAACTCGATGAACTGCGCGCTGCCGGTTGTGCCGAGATCCACCAGGAGCATCGCTCCGGGGCAAATCGAGCTCGGCCGGTGCTGGCGCGGTTGCTGCGTGAGATCAGGCCGGGGGAGGTGTTGGTCGTCGTGCGCCTCGATCGCCTGGCCCGTTCGGTGAGCCACCTCCTTGAGGTGATCGAGATGCTGGAAGCTAGGAATGCCCATTTCCGCTCTCTCCGGGATCCGATCGACACCTCGACGCCGCAAGGCATGTTCTCGCTGCAGGTGCTCGGCGCAGTCGCGCAGCTGGAGCGCTCTCTCATTTCAGAGCGCACGAAGGCAGGGATCAAGGCTGCCAAGGCGCGAGGCAAGAAGCCGGGCAATCCGGGGATGCGTGAACGTCAGCCCGAGGCCATCCGCAAGATCGCCCTCGCCCGGGAGAGGGTCTACCTTGATGAGTTGATCGCGGGCGCGGATCAATGGATGCCGATGGTTCGGCGCATGCGCCCTCAGCACCCTTGGGAGGATGTTGTGCGCGTGCTCGCCGACAGCGGGCAAGCGTGGTCCGTGGCCCGGCTGCGCCGGGCGGTCGGCAAGCTCGTGTCGCAGCACATGGCGGACCCTACCCTTCTCCGCCCTGCTCCGCGCAAGAACCCTGAGGACCGTCTCATGACGCTGATTGCCGGCATCGCCATGACCGACCCGAGCCTCTCGCTGCGGGATATTGGCGCGCAGCTGGAGCGCATGCGGGAGCGGACCCCGCGCGGGGGCCTCACATGGTCAGCCTCCTCGGTGAAGAAGCAACTCGACCGAGCGCGCAAGGCTGGGCTGGCCTAGCCGGCGTCGCTGCAGCGTGTGGTCTAACCGCTCCAGTGGCCAGCAAAATTCACCGGGTAATCGAGGCCAAGAGGGTCGAGGATCGCCTGACTATTATCGACTGGGCAGAAAGGGAGCCACCGCGAGCGGGATGCTCAACTTAGCCTCCCCTCCCCACTCGTTGACATGGACCCGGCACTTCGATGCTCTCCGACATCAAGTGCATAGGTTGATGCTGTAAATAAAGTCGTCGAAAGCTATCCGGCTGCATCCGTAATGGTCCCCGTGGGTGGCGGACCAGATCACTCCGCGTCTGTAGCGGTAGGGCGCTCATTTGGTGAACAAAGGGGGCCGGGGAAAGGGCGATCATCTATTGGGGGACACTTCTGCTCCTCATAGCAGCATAGCTAATACGAGACGCGTTATCAGGTGCGCAGTCGAAGGTTTGTCGCGGCAAACTTTCTGGATAGCGTCTCTAATAGAACTCGATTAGCTTTACCCCTGCCCTACCCCGGCTCCGGGTCATCGGGTAGCAGAGCCGATTGCAGACTATCTGGATCTCGTGTCTGTCGTTGTCTGTCGCGACGTGATCAAGCGGCACTTGCACGGGACCATGAATCCAGAACGAGTTTCTGGAAAGTGGCTCGAAGCAAGTTTGTTTACGAAAGCGCGTTCAACAAGCTGCTCTCAAAATCCTCGTGGAGATGACGACTCGGCCCTCGTCGGATCAAGGAAGCTGAGACGCGCCAGGTGGAGATCGTTTCGCTTTTTGGCAGTCACGCCTTCAATCATGTGGACGTCGGGAAAACGAGTGGCTTCCAGAATGGCGTTCCGGCTTTACAAGCCCGGATTAATTGCCGCGATAGACGTCACATCCTTGGATTGTGAACACCTCGCCACCATCCTTCAGAAAGCGCGAACCATAAAAGTCTCGATCTCCGCTTACGTGGATCGCGGCATGCCGGGTTGGCCCTCAATCCGTACAATCGCCTAGGACCAGATATCGGGATCTGAGTGCTTATCCGGTCAAGACGAACATGTCCGCTGCGGTAAAGGAAGGCTTTCATGATCCTGGAACCTGCCTTCAGGCGTACTTAAGAGTGATGGCTTGGTTCGCTTGTCGAGATAGAGGTCAGATATGTAGGCGATGCGGACCATTAGACGAGATTGCAATTAGCCTTCAGTTACAATCTATCAGATAAGCAGGGCCCGCGCCACGCCACACGCACGAAGTTCGATGCTTGGACGAAAGTTTGCCGTAGCAAACTGCCAATGTTGTGCCACCTATTTGGGTTCGTGAGTGATGCTATTCGTGCGAACTGATCATCTAAATAAAAAATTGACCCCGAGAGTAAGCAACGAGCGTTGCGAGCGGGTTGGTCTTCCATCTGACCTTCTGACGTCGCTTCTCCACGGCAGACTCTTCTGAAGGCGGCGCAAGTTTGCCGCGGCAAACTTTTCAACCCATGTTACATGACTGACGTTACACCGATCAGGGCCGTTGCGTGGCCGAGGCCCTCGTGCGCTGATCAAATCCAACGTCCGATGGTGAGCTAAACACGATGGATCCGAAAAGAGGCGACGAAGACAAGCTTCCCGCGCAAACTCTTTGGACTCTGTTACTTTTGTGAAGGTTCGTCGCGCGGGCGGATTTGATCCTCGTCAAATAGGTTGGATTGAATTTTCGGCGGCCGGGGTAACCCATTCTTAGGGAGCCTATCGTCTTGGGACCGCCATATGCACACGGGTGCAGTTTAGCACTTGATGCTTCTGCGAGTTCGTCATTATTAATCGCTTTCGGGTAGTGACGAAAGTTTGCTGCGGCAAACTTTGGGAGATGAATTCCGGTCGCATTCCGTAGCTAGCTGCCTCATAGGTCGTTGCATAGAAATCGACATCTGACAGGTGCACGCCGGTAGCTTCGCGAAAATAGCAGGCCTTCTGTGCCATGCTCATATTTGTTCTGGCTGGGATAACATTGCCGCCAAATCGTGCGGAGATAACCAACATTTCACAGCCAGGATCAGCTCCCCCGATCGACAAACTCGGTGGAAGAATCGAGCCAGGGGACGAGGACAAGCTCCGTACCGCGATAAAGGGAAAGAAGGGCGAGGTGGCCTATCCTCAGGCCACGGAGGGAACTTGCTCACGGGCCTGCCGACAGGGACGAATCGGGACCGCGAAGTTCTCGTCCACTCGCTGGCAGTCGCCGAATGAGTCACGGCCCGTGCCCTTGCCTGCCTCGTCAGTTTGCCGCGGCAAACCCAAGCAGAAGGTACTAGCGGCTTCCTTGCTTCGTTCATCGACGATCGGGGTGATGACCGAGAGACCGGCTCCGGGAACGCTTTGATTGGAGCCGCCTCGAACCTCTGAAAATGAACGAGTGGGCTGTTGCCTCTCTCACCAGCGCTCGTCGCGAGGGGATGCAATAGCTGACAAACGAGGAAGGCCAACACGTCGGCGTTAAGCGCGCAGTTCCGGAAAAAAGCCTTGATGTCGAGCGCCAGCCGCAGGCCAGTCAGAACCCATCAGCGCAGCCATCTCAAGAAAAGCTCCAAACCTGATGTCGGGGGAGGGGGCGCCAGCCCTGACACCTTTAAATCTTTCCCTTGAGCAGCTTGAGACTGCACTGCGGTGTTCCTCAATAGGACCAGCGCTTAGAATGGACTGACCTGCGGACTACAATCGCCTTGCAGATCCTGTTCGACCGATGCACATGGAGTACCTCACTGAAGACTATGCAAGGGCGGCTCCAGTCGCTCACGGTCATTTGCCCATGGAGGAGGATGGGCTAAGCCGACGACGCTGTTCTCGTAGAGAGGCACGAACACAAGCATCGTGAACTTGCGCGCCGAGCTCCGCGAGAATTAGAATGTTTTGCAAGGAACGATTTTCGTCAGCTGGTTTCGTTGGGCCTCACCAGCGCTGAAGGGGCGTTATTCATGCAGGGCCTCTTCCGAACGCTGCTTGGCAGGAAGAATTCAATACCTGAGGAGTGGACGGTCGAGCTGGTCACAAATGTTATGTCCCATGTGATCAGTTGAAATCGCGAATGCATTCTCGCGAGTTCACTTTCGTACAATAATGATATGGACCGTTTACCCTAATCGCTGGATAATCCCACTACCCTTTACGAGTTCCATCTCGTGCGCGATCTCAAATTAGAGACCGAGACAGTTGCTCTCCTTTCCTGAAAACGTTCAGGCGGCCCTTGTACGGCTCATTCTTCAGGTCGCAAAACCGAGCGGCGTGACCTCACGCTCAACAGCCGCTGAAATTTGTCCTGGCAAACAAAGGAGTTTCAATCACTCTTGGCATTAACACTCTGTTAACACTAAAAGAATTGCTCCGGCAGCTCGAATCGGCGTAGCTTGCTATCTGCGGAAAAATGCGCAATCTGCTCTCAATTCCGCAGATGCGAACAAAGGGGAAAACAGCGTGCCTAGTACACAGAGCGCCGAGAGTTCAAAGCCGAGAGAACTTCGCACCGTCGTCCAGGCTCATGCCGCTGATCTCTCCAAGCAATTACAGCTCCATATTCAGAGCTCGTTTCCGCCCTCGTCTGAGAAGACGATCCGCAACTTTTCCCCGTCAGAGGTCGCTAAACTGTTAGGCATCCATGAGGGGTATCTTCGCCAGGTCGCTTCAGAGGGGAGGGGGCCTGTCCCTCTGACAGTGAATGGCCGCCGTTCTTATTCGGTTCAGGACATTCACGAGCTCCGGAAAGTCCTAGACCAAGGCTCGCGTGGCTCGCGTCGTTATCTTCCCCATCGGACTGAAAGCGAACACTTGCAGGTCATCTCAGTGATGAACTTCAAAGGTGGCAGCGGAAAGACGACAACGACCGCGCACCTAGCCCAATTTCTTGGCCTCCGCGGCTACCGTGTATTGGCCATCGACCTCGACCCGCAGGCAAGTTTGACAGCGCTGTTTGGCACTCAACCTGAACTTGACGTCGGGCCTAACGAAACGCTTTACGGTGCGCTCCGGTATGACAATGAGCGCCGGCCGATCTCCACGATCGTGCAGGCCTCTTACATTCCTGATCTCCATTTCATCCCAGGCAATCTGGAGCTCATGGAGTTCGAGCATGACACGCCTCGCGCGCTCATGACTCGCAAAGCCGGCGACACTCTTTTCTTCGCCCGCATCGGCCAAGCGCTCGCGGAGGTGCAGGATCTCTATGATGTGGTTGTGATCGACTGCCCGCCGCAGCTCGGCTACCTGACGCTCTCTGCGCTCAGCGCCGCGACGGGCGTGATTATCACCGTGCATCCGCAAATGCTTGACGTCATGTCGATGAATCAATTCCTCATCATGACGGGCGATCTTCTCGACGAAATTGGAAAGGCTGGCGGATCGGGCAGCTTTGATTTCATGAACTATCTCATCACTCGGTTCGAGCCTGGAGACGGACCACAGAACCAGATGGTCGCGTTCCTGCGATCCATCTTCGGATCAGCTGTGCTCAACCATCCGATGCTCAAGAGTACGGCGGTGTCAGACGCCGGCATCACGAACCAGACCTTATTTGAAGTAGACCGCCAGCAGTTCACTCGCGCGACATACGATCGCGCCATCGAGTCCGTCACGAGCGTAAATGCCGAAATTGAGGCGCTCATAAATAAGGCCTGGGGGAGGGCCGCAGCATGAGAAAGGGAATATTGATTGCAAGGTCCGCACCCGAAGACGCTCCGATTGAGCAGCCGGCCGGTGACGCCGAAGCCCGCTCTCCTAGAAACCGTCTGCGGCCGCTCCTAAATGCGCCAGGTCTGGTCACCGATTCGTCTGCGCGTCCTGTCGGTGCGCTGGGCCAATCGCTCAACGAGTTTCAGGCCAAGGCACAGCGCGCGGAAGAAATCGAGCAGAAGCTCGCGCAAGGGCAGACCGTTGTCGACCTCGATCCAACACTGATCGATCCCTCGTTTGTCTCCGATCGCTTGCCAAGTACCGATGAGGCCCAACAGCGTCTCGTCGAGGCAATCCGCGAGAACGGTCAGCACATCCCCATTCTCGTGCGGCCGCATCCTGAGAAGGAGGGCCGGTATCAGGTTGCATTCGGACACCGGCGCCTGCGAGCGGTAAAGGAACTCGGGCGCCAGGTTCGTGCGATTGTCCGTAATCTGACCGACGAAGAACTCGTCATTGCACAGGGCCAAGAAAACAACGAACGAGAGGACTTGTCGTTCATCGAGCGAGCGCTTTTTGCACATCATCTCGAACGCAAAGGCTTCAGCCGCCTAACGATCACAGCAGCGTTGTCGGTTCATAAGACGGACCTCTCGACGATGCTATCGATCGTTGCGCGAATTCCTTCGTCTCTGATCGACGCAATTGGCCCTGCTCCCAAGACCGGACGGCGCTCCTGGATGGTACTTGCAGATGCGCTGAAAGGAAAAGCGGAGATCAAGAAAGCGGAAACAGCCGCCGCATCTGACAGCCTCATGACGCTTGACAGTGATGCCCGCTTTGCCGCTGTCGCGAAGGCTCTCACTGTACCTAAAGCAGTAGGCGGTCCCATCACTGTTAAGGACTCTAAGGGCCGGCAATTCGCACGCGCTGAGCGCACCAGTTCCGCCACCGTGTTGAAGATCGACGAAAAGGTCGTTCCGGCATTTGGTCAGTATCTGCTCGACAGGCTACCAGAGCTTCTAGCGGCCTTCGAATTGCAGCGGGAAGGGACTGCCAGTTAACAGGAGCACGGTTTTCTGGGGGGATCTGGTCTGATTCTGGCTCAATCTTGCATTTTGATTCCGCTACAACTTCATACTCAGCGCCAGCGTAAACGGGAGGCGGATGTCAAGACGTTTAATTAGGCGGAGTTGGAGTAGTTGCGGGGCGCCGAGCGTGCTCCTGAGAGCGAACCTGCGCTTGCGAGGATAGGCTGGGACACTCTTGAGCGCTCCGTGGCGCAACTGCGTTTGGACATGACGCGGTCCACAGCTGATGGGCCATCTTGCGATTTGGGGCATGATCCCTGGCATGAGTTTCTGATCACCGCAGTCACCGCAACCTCTTGTACATTGATCGGGACATTTTAAACTGATCGTTTGAAGACGCCGCTTGAGCCGTTTTGACGGCCTCCAGCAGAGGGAACGGCCTCACCAGTGGCGGCGAAAACACCTTAAAAATTAATGTTTTGGCAGTTTCCTCTAGCAATGCGAGGCTTTCAGTGGCCTTCCTAATTAAGACGCTGATGAGCGGCCATCATCTATACCAGAACCACGCAGCGAACTGCCTCATACCACAGCGAAGCAAACTGCCACTTGAGTTCATTTGTATGCACGAAACGTTGCAATTACAAAGTGTTAGTGTAATGGGGATCTAGTTGCACTGGGGTAACTGGGGCATTTTGGGGGGCAGGGATTCCTCCAAACGGGCATTCATGATTCAATCCCGGCATGACATCGCCGCCCGGTAGGTCCAGCAAGCCTCTGTCCTCGACGGCCCTGCGCCAGTTGGTCTCGGATCTGGCCGGCAAGATCGATCGACTGGAGCAAGAAGTCGAGCAGCTGCGCCTCGACAACAGCAACCTGCGCCGCGACAACCAGGCCCTGAAGGATGAGATCGCAAGGCTCAAGCACCTGCCGCCACGCCCGCCGTTCAAACCGTCCGGTATGGAGAAAGCCACCGAGCCGCGGCCCACGGGTTCGGGACGGCGTCCAGGCCGCGGCGCCAAACGGGATCGGGTCACCCGCGAGGTCACGCTGCAGGTCGAGGTGCCACCTGGCTCGCGCTTCAAAGGCTACAAGACGGTGGTGCAGCGGGATCTAATCCTGACCGCGGAGGTCGTGCGCTACAAGCGGGAACGCTGGGTGACGCCCGAAGGCCAGACCATCATCGCGCCATTGCCAGTTGGCGTCACTGGCGGGTATGGGCCCGGCGTGCGCCGGTTCTGCCTCGCCCTGCACACGCAAGGTCAGGTCACCACCGAGCGCCTGACCGATCTGCTGAACGGCATCGGCCTGTCGATCTCCAAGCGGGAGGTGGTGCGTCTGCTGACCACCGATCTGGAGCTGTTCGAACAGGAGGACCGCGCGGTCCTGCAGACGGGCCTGACTTCCTCGCCGTACATCACGGTTGACGACACCGGTGCACGGCATGCCCGCCGCCCGGGTGTCACCACCCAGATCGGCGGCGAGCGCTTTTGCGTCTTCCGCACCAGCCGATCGAAATCGCGCCTGAACTTCCTGTCGCTGCTGCGGGCCGGTCATGAGGACTATGTCGTCAACGAGGCCGCGCTGGACTATCTGCGCGCACAATCTGTCGAGGCTGCCGTGGTCGCTCGGTTGTCCAAGCTCCAGGGCCAAGTGTTCCGCTCGGATCTGGAATGGCTGGAACAGTTGGCGCGGTGCTCAATCAACATCTTCGACCGGCCCTTGCTCCAGACGCTGAACGAAGCCGCCACCTGGGGGGCGATCCGGCATCACGGACTGATGGACAACACCGTCGTTGTCTCCGACGATGCCGGCCAGTTCCGCGTTGCCCAGCACGCCCTGTGCTGGGTTCACGCCGAGCGCCACCTGCAAAAGCTGATGCCGGCCTCGCCCAAGCAGGCCAAAGCGGTGGAATTGGTCCGCGAGACCATCTGGTGCTTCTATCGTAGCCTGAAGCTGTGGAAGCAGAGCCCCACAGCGGGCGCCGAGGCGTTATTCCGGCGCCAGTTCAACCGGATCTTTAATCAGCGCACGGGCTACAAGGAACTCGACGAACTGCTCGCCCGCCTGGCGCGGCGCAAGAGCGAACTGCTGCGGGTGCTTGAGCGTCCGGAAATCCCACTGCACACCAATGCGTCCGAGAACGATCTGCGGGCCTGGGTGACCAAGCGCAAGGTCTCCGGCGGCACGATGAGCGTGGATGGCCGACTGGCACGGGATGTGATGCTGGGGCTCTCGAAAACCTGCCGGAAGCTTGGACTGTCCTTCTTCGACTATCTCGGGGATCGACTTGGGCTGAATGGGGCTCAGCCAAAGATCCCACCCCTCGCCAATCTCGTAATCCGGTCCGCCTGAGGCCCCGGCCCCCCAAATTGCCCCGATTACGCACTGGGAGTAAGCGGGGCATTTGGAGCGAGGGGCCTCCTTTTAGAAATCCATCTGGCAGTCCAGGTGTGACTTCGCCTCTGGGGGGGTTGAACGGTGGCGTCAAGTTAGCTAGCGGCGGCGATAGGGGGATCTGTGACAGGTCAAAAGAGCTAAAGGCCACGCTTAGAAATGTTGGAGCTTGCTCGAAATTTGGCGAGACGGTACCAATATAGCGGTGTAACAACCCTGGAACCCCGTCTTGGCGTGGCGCTTTACCAGGCCGAGGAGACCCTAATGGCCGTTTCGAAGCGGAAAGAGACGTTCACAAAGGCTGCCCCGGCTGGAACGCCGAAGGGCAAGCTTGTCGCGCGTCCGCCGCGGCTGGTTCAGGGGGATGTGGATTACAATGAACTCATCAAAGAGTTCATGAAGCAGTATCCCAAGACCCGGGCCTATCTTGCCAAATAGGGTCGAGCCGCGCTGGCTCCCGCTGGAAGTCGTCGTCGCTCTCAACAGACAGGAAGTCGCCGAGACGGGCGAGCCCCACATCTTGCTCAGTGAGGGCGCCCTTGAGGCTGCGCTAATGAAGCCGCGGAACCTCTGGCATTACGAGGGCGACGACAACATGGTGGTCCTTGCCTCGTCGCTGCTGTTCGGGATCGCCCGTAATCACCCCTTCGCGCAGGGCAACAAGCGTACGGCCCTCGGTGCAGCGTTCCTGTTCCTAGCGGTCAACGGCTACCACCTGATCGCCCCGGATACGGAGAAGTTCGGCGCCATCATCGTTGACGTGCTGACCGGCGAAGTGTCAGAGCAGGACTTCGTCGAGATCCTAGCCGAGCACGGCGTCAACCCGATCGGGTAGTCGCGCAGCTCAGGCGGCGCGGGTATCGGGATCTCTCGTTGCCGGCCACCTGAGCTTCGACAATGCGGAGCGGGTGACTTGCGATGATGACTAGATCCGCCGCCTTTTGAGGGCCAAACAGATCTTCCCCGCGGTGGCTGCGAGGGCTCTTGAAGTCCCCATGCTCCAGCGATCAGCATTTGCAATCGCACCCGCCAAAGCCAGGAAGCCCAAGGACGAGGCCATCGTAACGGTGGACGCGCCGCCTGCAATCTCTGCACCAGGACATTAAAGCCGTCGCTCAAGCCTTTATAAGATCCAGGTGGGAGCACGAGGCTGGGAGCGAGAGCCCGAGCGGTCAAGAGACAGTTCCGTGAGGAGGCCCAGGCAGCCAGTGCTGTCCTTGACGAGCATCATATGCGCCTTCACCGTCCAAGTCAGCTCAGCCCCACTAGACTTTCAGGGCCGCACAGCCAGCCCATACCGCTCAAAGAGGATGCTTAACTGTTCATCGCTGCGTCAGCCCTGACAATGCATGCAGCGCTGCCGTCACCCGCACACGATCGGCGTCGGTGAGGGGCAGGATGGGCCGCGGCGGAAGGGCTTCGCACAATGAGAGGATGTTGGCGGCGGCATACACCACGCGGATGCTGCCGAACTTCTTGAACAAGTCCCACAACGGCTGGAAGTGGCTGTCGATGCGGCGCACCTCGGCCACATCTCCGGCCTGTGCAGCCCGAACCAGCCTGAGGGCGGGGTCCGGGAGCAGGCCGCCAATGACACTATACCAGGCGTCCGCGCCGGCAAGCAGCCCATCGGCCGCGCCCCAGTCGCCGCTGTAGCCGATGGCGAAGTCGCCAGGGCTGTCCTGCCGCAGACGGTCCAACTCCGCCTTGAACTCCATGTCCTTCGGCAGCGGCATCTTCACCGCCCTGATGTTCGGGACCGCAGCGAGGCGCACCAGGAGGGCATCGCTGAATGTGAAATGGGTCGTCCCGGGATTGTTGTAGATGCACAGCGGCAGGTCGGTGGCCGCCGCCACAGCGGCGAAGTGCTGGTAAGCCTCTTCCTCGGTCAGAGGCGTGTAGGAGACGGGCGCCAGCAGCAGCGCATCGGCGCCTTCGGATGCCGCATCCCGCGCCAGGGTCTCCGCCTCGTCCGTCCGCAGCGCCCCCACGCCGACGATGAGAGGGGTTCTGCCTCCGATGCTGCCGACCGCAGCCGCGATGGCCTGCCGCCGCTCCTCCCGGGTGAGATACATGTAGCCGCCGGTGCTGCCGAGCAGGCCGATCGAGTCGACCCTCGCCGCATGGAGCCGCTCCAGCAGGCGACCCAGGGCGTCCGTGTCGACCCTGCCGTTGGCGTCGGTCGGCGTGATCGGGAAGGCGGACAATCCTTGAAATGGTGTCATATGAGACCTCAGGCGAGTTGGTTCAGGAGCGGGACAGCAGCAGGCGCAGGCCGGCGATGCCGAAGAAGGCCGCCAGGGTTCCCTCGATCCAGCGTCGCGCCCTGCCGTAGAGCTTGACCATCGGCCTGGTCGAGAACATCACCGCGTAGCCGCAGAAGATGGTGACGCTGAGGGTGGCGCAGCCGCTCAGGATGAGCGCCACCGTGGGCCCGGTCGCTCCCGGGCCGAGACCAAGGGTCATGAGGGCGATCCAGGCCAGCACCGACTTCGGGTTCGTCAGGTGGAGCAGAAGCCCGCGGCGGTAGAGCAGGGCGGACCTCAATTCCTTCTCGTGATCGGCGGACGGGGAGCCGGTGCCATCGGGTGTCAGGGCTGACCGGGCCGCCCTGACGGCAAGGTAGAGCAGATAGACACCGCCCAGGACCTTGAGGATCACCAGCACATGCGCATAGCGTGCCAGGAGCGCGGAGATGCCGGTTGCCGCCAGCACACCCCAGAACAGAGAGCCCGTGACGACACCCGCCGCGAGAACCAGGGCGGCCGTACGGCCCTGGCGCATGGCCATGCTCATGATCGCCATGTTGCTGGGGCCGGGACTGGCTGCCGCGATCACGTACGCGGTGTAGACGAGACCGATCTGGTGCAGATCCGTAGTCATGGCATCCCCACCGGAATGAGTTTCACGACGTCACGGTCCAAGGGCCGTTCGCTCTCGGCCAGGCCGGCGGCAACGCCATGGCGATCGGCCTCCGAGCGGTTCTGGCTCATCTTGCGCTTGCCCTCGAGGCGCGTGATCGGCAGGCGCACCCCGACGATGCCGCGCAACTGCGAGCCGATGAAGTCGGCCGGCGCGTCGCTGACCGCCCAGGGAAAAGCCCGCGGCTCCTCGTGCAGCCGCGTCAGCCGGGTCACCACGTCGAGCAGCCGCTCGGGATCCTCGAAGAACTCGACCGGACCATAGGCATGAACCGCGACGTAGTTCCAGGTCGGCACGACCTTGCCGGTTTCCTGCTTCGTTGCATACCAAGAGGGCGTGATGTAAGCGTCCGGTCCCATGAAGATCGCCATGGCCTCGCCGATGGGAGGGGTCTTCCATTGCGGATTGGCCTTGGCGACGTGCCCGTAGAGGACGCCATGCTCTCCCTCCGTCTCGTCGAGGACGAAGGGTAGGGGCGTGGCGATCAGGCCGTGCTGGGTCGCGCTGACCAGGTTGGACAGCCGCGATGCCCGCATGGTGGCATGCAGGCTGGCGGGATCGTCGTCGCGGAAGGCGGGTGGAATGTACACGGCGGGTCTCCTTGCCTGCACAGAGGAGTGCCTGCAATCTGGCCCGCAGGGAATAGCCAGTTCGAGAGCAATTTGGTGGGCCAGTTATCCGAAGACATGACCGTCACGCGCCAGATCTGCGAGGCGATCAAGGACCAGATCCGGCGGGGCGTTCATGGACCGGGAGCCCGCTTGCCCTCGACGCGGGCGCTCGCCGCCGAATGGGGTGTGTCGCGCACCACGGTCACCGCCGCCTACGGGCAACTCATCGCCGAAGGATATCTCGAGACCCGGCAGGGCGCACGGGCAACCGTGGTGCAAGGACCGAGCCCCACTGCACCGCCGCCGCAGACCTTCCGGCCGGCAACGGCCCGCCTCTCGGCTTTCGGCCAGAGGGTGCTTGACCTTCCGGCACCGGCCCCCCGGGTCCCAGGCCGCCTCGTGGCCGACTTCCGGTACGGCGACGTGGCGGCCGCCGATTTCCCGACGCTGGCATGGAGGAAGGCCATCAATGCCGCTATCCTGCGCCGCCCGGCGCGTCTGGGCTACGGCGATCCGGCCGGGTCGTCCGAGCTGCGGGCCGCGCTTCAAGGCTATCTTTGGCGGGCCCGGGGCCTGCGCTGCGATCCCGACCAGATCGTGGTCGTGAACGGGTCGCAGCAGGGGCTCGACCTGTGCGCCCGGCTGCTGCTCGATCCGGGAGACGGGGTTCTGGTGGAGAACCCGGGCTACGGAGCGGCCCGCGAGATCTTCAGCGCTGTCGGCGCCATGCCGCTGCCGGTCGACGTGGACGGCGAGGGGATGCGGACGGAGGATCTCGGCGAGGCGCGGCTGGCCTATGTCACGCCGTCCCATCAATTTCCGCTCGGCGGCGTGATGTCGGCGACCCGCCGGCGGGAACTGCTCTCATGGGCGCGCCGGAGCGGCGCCTACGTGATCGAGGACGATTACGACAGCGAGTACCGCTACGACATCGCGCCGCTCCCGGCGTTGCAGGCGCTAGATGGGGCCGAGACCGTCCTCTATCTCGGCACCGTCTCAAAGACGCTCTCGCCGACCCTCCGCCTCGGCTACCTCGTCGTGCCGCCGGGGCTGCGGGACGCGTTGGTCAGGGCGAAACGGCTGTCGGACCGGCACTCACCCGCCCTCGAACAGGACGCGCTGGCCGATCTCATCGTGAGCGGCGCCTACGAGCGGCATGTGCGCAGCGCCCGGCGCAGGAACCGCGAGCGCCGGGCAGTGCTGCTGGCATCCCTGTCGACGAGGTTGAGGGACGACGTCACCGTTGTCGGTGCTGACGCGGGCCTGCACGTTGTCGTGTGGCTGAACTGCTTACCCAGGGAACGGGAGGACGAGCTTCTCGCCAGGGCCGCCGCCGCGGGCCTCGGTCTGTACCCAGTCAGTCCCCTCTATGATCCGGCAGTTCCTGCGAGCCATCCGGGCATCGTCGGTCTGGTGATGGGCTACGCCAGTCTCAGTGAGCGAGAGATCGAACAAGGAGTCGATCGCCTGGCAAGCGTGCTTGAGGCACTGGCCCAGCCCAATCCCTTGAAACTGGATGTTTCCAGAGAGCGTGTCCGAAGCCATGCAAGGCCCAAGCCGAGATAACGACCCGAAGGGTGTCGCCACCGGAGCAACGGGAGCCGTAAGTGAACGGACCCTGCCTCCGGTACCCCCAAGTCCGAGCCAAGGCTGCAACGCTTCGCTTCCTACCCCTTTTGACTGCACTGATGCACGATTCCTTCAACTCTGAAGACGTTTCGCTGCAATCCGTCAATAGAACCTATCAAATTGCAATTTTCAGTCCTGACAAGGCTGGTACGCTTCTTTCGACCACCGTAGGATCCTGATCTTGCCGAAAGTCGGGGCTGGCTTCTCGGCATTCAAGGCCGTCGGATCACCCTCGCAGAATGAAGCTGAGCCAAGATGAAACGGCAACCCAAACGTTGGGCCGTTGGTTCTCGTGTTGCGGAGCGGTAAGTTTGCCGTTGCTCAATAATGAGACCCAATATTCATGTACCAATCACTCTGCCTGTAAGGGAGATATCTAGTGCCCGAAAAAATTGCGATTGTCGGTTGCGGCTTGGTCGGAAGTGGGTGGGCCATCGTCTTCGCCCGTGCTGGTTGTGAAGTAATGCTTTTTGATGCGCAAGACGGCGCAGGCGCCCGCGCCAAGCAGGATATATCGCGCAGACTGGATGACCTTGCGCGTTTCCAACTGGTTCAGGATCCGTCGACCACCCTCGCGCGGATCCACTTAGGAAACAGTCTCGCCGATAGCCTTGCGGAGGCATCCTATGTGCAGGAGAGCGTGTTTGAACGCGTCGACGTCAAGCGCGCCTTGTTCGCCGAAATGGAGCCACTGATAGCCTCCGGCACGATCGTTGGGAGTTCATCGTCCGGGATTCCTGCCTCAGCCTATACTGACCATGTGGGTTTTCGCGAACGTTGTCTTGTCGCCCATCCGGTCAATCCGCCTTATCTAGCACCGATCGTAGAACTCGTCCCAGCTCCATGGACCGCAAAAGAGACCATAATCTGGACACGCAGCCTAATGGAAAAGGTTGGACAGACGCCCGTGGAAATGACACGCGAAGTCGAAGGGTTCATTTTAAACCGACTGCAAGGTGTCCTTCTGCGAGAGGCTTGGTCCCTTGTCGAGGACGGTCTTGCGACCGTAGATGACGTGGACAAGACGATTTCCGAGGGACTTGGACTGCGCTGGAGTTTCATAGGACCGTTTGAAACCATCGATCTCAACGCACCTCAGGGCGTGGCCGACTATGCTGAGCGATTAGGTTCACTATATCAGCGCATTGCAGCCTCCCGGTCTCACGATCAGCCATGGAGCCCAAACCTCATCGCACAGGTGGAGCAGCAACGCCGAAGCGTGCTACCGGCGTCCGATCTGTCCGAAAGAATGGCTTGGCGCGACCGTCGACTAATGGCCTTGGCCCGTCATAAGCGCGATATCGAACAGCAGGAACGCGGGGATCGGACATGAACGCGAAGCTCCTAACCAGCGATGCTCTGTCCGGGTATAATGACCTGCAGAATGAATGGATGATGGTGAGCATGAAACCACAGTGGAACACAGCGGAATAGTGGCCACGAACCACGCAAACCAGAAGGGCGATGCAAATGGGCGTATCAACTGTTTAACGCGTGTGATAGCTCATTCCGACCTCACTCAACCAGGATCAAATGAGTTGTCAGTCTCGTCAGATCGACCGGCGCGTCCAGCAGAGTCAGTGCTTGGCTTTCGCAAAATGAGTGAGCCATGATAAGTGAGGACAGGGAGAGGATCGGGCGGCCGCCCACTTCAAAAATCGAAACACCTCTCTCCCAGGACCGCCCGCTACACGGCATCACCTGCCTACTAGCAGCAATGGCGGTCTTCTCATGCTCAGATGCGGCATCCAAACTCATGACGGAAACTATGTCAGCCGTTGAGGTGGCTTGGCTGCGTTATTGCGTTTTCAGCATTCTGATGCTGGGAATGGTGGCGTTCGCCCACCGGAGGCATGTCTTACGCTCAAAGCGTCCGAGCCTCCAGGTCCTCCGAGGTTTGGGACTCTTGGGCTCATCAGTCTTTTTTATCGTGGGGCTAGCATACATGCCGATGGCTGAAGCCACAGCAATCTCGTTCGTGTCGCCCATGATTGTGACCGCGCTCTCAATTCCCATCTTGGGCGAGGTGGTTGGGTGGAGGCGATGGAGTGCTGTCGGCATAGGCCTCCTTGGCGTTCTCATCGTTGTTCAGCCAGGAGCAGGGGCGTTCGATCCGGCAGCGATATTCCCACTTCTGTCGGCCCTCAGCTGGGCGATTGCTATGGTAGTTACGCGGAAGATGAGCAACTCCGACAGCCCCTTAGTCTCCCTTCTTTATGCGGCATTGGTGGGGTTGCTGGTGACGTCAGTTCTCGTGCCCTTCACATGGGAAGCGCCTGGGTGGTACGAAATAAGTCTCGGGTTTGTGACGGGTGGAGCTTTTACTGTCGCACAGTGGCTCGTTGTGTTGGCTTTCCAGCAAGCGCGCGCTTCCGTGTTAGCCCCGCTTTCTTATAGTCAACTCGTTTGGTCCGGATTGTTCGGCTATGTGATCTTCAGCAACGTGCCGGATGGTTGGACCCTTTTTGGGACGGCAATCATCATGGGAAGTGGCCTCTACACTGCTCATCGCGAGCGGGCTGTCAAGATAATGCCTTCTTCTGCCCAACGGTAGGCTATCGTGCGGCCTAGACTGTCCAAAGTCGGCAGCCTGGGACCGGCCGCACTCTCAATGAAAAAGCGTTCACACGCTGGCTGCCATTGACGCGTTATCTTCCCTGATCCTGCGCTGAGCCGCTTAGAGGAAGGCTGAGCGAAGATACCACAGCGCAGCGACGTACCTAGTGAGAGGCCCGACGGCCCATACGATGTCTCCGTCTAAGCCAAGCTGCGCAACGATACGGCCTAAAGCTCTTCGGGCAGGTGCTCGCCACCGGCGTCGGGCTTATCAACGGCGCAGTTGCGAAACCTGTGTTACAAAGACTCCGTTTGTTCGGAGGAAGAGTTGAGTAGTTTGTCTCTGCTCCTAATAGATAGGCTGCCATGGTCGTCCGAGGCTGAACGGACCGCCGGCAGTTCATCTCCGTTAAGCAACCAGGTTCTTCAAGGACAAGTTCCCGAGATCACGTTCGCCACAGAGCGCCATCGTCGTGTCGAGCTCGCGCCTTATGATCTCCAGCGATTGAAGGACACCCTGCCTGCCGGCGGCACCGAGGCCATACAGATATGGTCTTCCAATAAAGGTGCCTTTTGCGCCGAGGCATAGTGCCTTCAAGACGTCTTGCCCCGATCGGATTCCGCCGTCAAGGTGCACCTCGATCCTATCGCCGACCGCGTCTACGATGCGGGGCAACATGCTGATCGATGATGGTGCTCCGTCCAACTGCCTGCCCCCGTGGTTTGAGACGACGATGGCATCCGCACCCGTGCGGACGGCCATTCGTGCATCCTCTTCGTCTAAAATACCTTTGAGAATGAGTGTGCCGTCCCAGCGCTTCTTCACCCATTCGATGTCGCTCCAGGACAGGGTTGGGTCGAGTGTGTCACTGGTCCAAGCGGCAAGCGCGTCTAAACCATTGACCCCGCGCGCGTGGCCAACGATGTTCCGAAACGTTCTTCGCCTCGTACCGAGCATCTTCAAGCACCAAATAGGGCAGCGTGCCATCTGGAGGATGTGATTTAACGTGAAGCGGGGAGGGGCCGAAAGGCCATTGCGGATATCCTTATGACGCTGTCCCATGATTTGCAGGTCCAACGTGAGCACCAGAGCGGAGCAACCTGCTGCCTTGGCGCGATCGATGAGATTTAGGGCAAAGTCGCGGTCGCGATTAATATAGAGCTGAAACCAGAACGGCTTGCGTGTCACTGACGCAACATCCTCAATGGAACAGATGCTGACAGTGGAGAGAGTAAAGGGGACGCCAAATTCCTCAGCAGCTTGGGCAGCAAGCATTTCGCCGTCAGCGTGTTGCATCCCGGCTAAGCCAGTTGGCGCCAAAGCGACTGGCATCGATACAGGCTGGCCAGCCATCTGACTTGCCAATGATCGATCCTCTATGTTGGCGAGGACGCGCTGGCGTAGCTTGATTCTGGCGAAGTCCTCTTCGTTCGCTCGATAAGTGCTTTCCGTCCAAGATCCTGAATCGGCATATTGGAAGAACATCCTGGGCACGCGCTTCTCTGCACGGCTTTTGAGGTCCGCTATCGTGAGTGGTGAATGCAATGTTTCTACTTTCCCGACGTTAGGTGCAGCGGTACATCGGATACGGGATTTGATCGACGTGAGAGCACCGCCGGGACTTACCGGCATGGTCCGAACCTGGTCTCGATGCGTCTAGCCGCTCAATCAATGATTGCAGCTATCAACGCAAGATAGTTCGAATAAACTCGCTCAACCGTTCAGTTTCAGGATAATCGAATATGCGCTCAGGCGGCCCTGATTCCAAAATCCTTCCATCTGAAAAAAAGTGGACCACATCAGCGAGCTTCCGTGCAAAACCCATTTCATGGGTCACTACAATTAATGTCATACCCGCATCCGCGAGCGATCGAATGGTCTCCAAGATGCCAGCCACCAACTCGGGGTCGAGCGCAGACGTTGGCTCGTCGAACAAGATCAGCTTTGGGTGCATAGCCAACGCGCGCGCGATTGCGACCCGCTGCTTTTGGCCTCCAGATAACTGAGCAGGGTAATAGTCGGCTTTATCCTTGAGTCCGACCTCTCCAAGTAGACGAAGCGCATCTTCGATGGCTTCGCTCCGAGCACGCCGCTGCACCCAGATCGGTCCTTCAATGACGTTCTCCAACGCGGTTCGGTGGGCAAACAAATTGAAATGTTGGAATACCATCGGCATGTCGCTGCGTGCCGAACGCAGGAGTTTATCAGGTGCCGTGAAATGCCCTCCCGTGCGATCCTGGCACATGGTCTGACCGTTAAAGATTATCTCCCCGGACGTGGGCCTCTCCAAGAAATTTACGCAACGCACCAACGTCGATTTGCCGCCGCCACTGGGACCAATCAGAAAGATCACCTGGCCAGCTTGTACTGTCAGATCAATACCCTTCAACACCTCCAAGCTGCCGAACGATTTGTGGAGATTTCGAATTTGTAACAAGGGGGTGCTCACGCAGTCACCTCGCGGGCTTTAGCCAGTTTCGGAGTGTCTGCTTTTCGTCGCAGGTATTTTGGCGTTAGTGCTTGTTCAATCCGAAGCACAGCTCGTGAAGCAGCGAAGCTCAGAACGAAGTAGATCATCGCTACCATCAGATAAACTTCCATGGTCCGGAATGTGTTCGAAATGACGATTGTCCCATGGCGCAGCAGCTCGTTCACAGCAATGAAGGATACCAACGATGAATCCTTCAGAAGAGAAACGAAGTACCCGCCGACAGTAGGGACGGCGATGCGAAGGGCCTGAGGAAGGATGACACGCCTATAGACAAGCGCTCGAGACATCCCGATGGACTCACCCGCTTCTCTTTGCCCGGGGTCAATCGAAAGGATGGTGGAACGAAAGACCTCCGAAAGATAAGCGCCAAGATTAAGGCTTAGCCCGAGAACGCCAGCCCAAAACGCAGGCAGAGATATGCCAACCGAAGGCAACGAGAAGTATATCACGAGTAGTTGTACGATCAGAGGTACGTCACGCCAGATTTCGACGTAGGCCGCCAGAAGCCAATTGAGTGGACCCTTGCTGCTTATACGGCCAATAGCAACGGCGAGCCCAAGGCAGATACCGCAAGCCATACTCGTAATGCTCAACTGGAGGGTGACGATCGCACCCTCCAGCAGAAACGGCAAATGCCGCGGTATGAGAATAAAGAAAAACTCATACATGCTGAAGTTCTCGGCTTACTTGGTGAGTTTGGCTTGATTGTCGGCCCAAACGCCATGCTTCGCGAGGATCGCCTGACGAGTGCCGTCAGCATTCATGGCGGCGATTGCTTTGTTAACCGCAGCCAGCAGGTCGGGGCATTCCTTACGGACGCCCACCGAAACCCCTCCGAGGACATACGGAGCTTTTGCCTCTGCTTCGACCCATTCCGGCTTAGCACGATAGTAAAGTGTACCGTCCAGAACGCGAAGATCACTCATCGCTTTCTGCTGCGCCTGCACCGTGGCTTGGTCCATCACAACCGCATCCACCTGCTTGTTTCTCAAAGCGACGAATGGTGCGCCGAAGTCGTTAAAGTCGCGCACTTCGCGCGCCTTGCCTTCAGTTACGAGGTTATGAGCGTTCAGCGAGTCTAGCGTACCTAGGGTGGAGCCAAGAACCTTTCCCTTTAGATCTTGGACGGTCTTGATGTCAGAAGTGTTATTCACTACCACCACATCATGCAGCAGAAAGTACGGGTCCGAAAAAGTGATGTTTGCGCCCTGTATCCGCTCCTGCGTCGCCGACATGCCAGACAAAATGACGTCCCAGCGGCCCGCTTTCAGTCCGGGGATGAGGGTGGACCACTCCGTGGTGATAAACTTTTGATTTTGCACACCGCTGCGCTTGGCGATTTCTCTAAGGATCTCCCACTCGAATCCTTCGAATGACTTATCTTCATTCTGCCAAAGGAAGGGGCGAACGCCGAGGTTGGCTGTGCCGGCAGTGAGCGTGCCGGCCTTTTGGATTTGAGCAAGGCATCCGTCAGCGGCGAGTGCCGCCGATGACGTCACTCCGATAAAAACTGATGCGATGGCGGCAAGTGACTTGATGTTCATTTGTATGTTCCTCTGGTGCGCTGTCTTCGTTTGTAGTGACGTCGAAAGACTTTACTCAGGTACGCGTTTCGCACTGGGCTTCCACAGTTCTTCCTTGACTGGAAAGTGACAGCGATGTGGCTCGCGTCCTGGCTTTACTCCCCGTCTCGTTGTACTCTTTTAGGTGAAAAGAAGTGCGTTCCGCATCCGACATGTTAACGACATGGGCTTGCGGGTTTTGACCTTTATTTCTGCTCACGACGCTGTATTTGTGCGTTTGTAGAGCGGGAACTGACGCCTAATTCTAGTGATGAATCTCAAAAACCTTGGGGTCTGTTTTGTGAAGGATCTCCGCGCCATTCTCGGTTATGAGAATGTTGTACCCAAAACTCATGGTGAGCCCATTATACTGTGCGATCGAGGGTTCCAATGAAACAACCATACCCGGCTGGAATACTTCCTCGTTACCGATCAAGATGTCAGGGCGCGCAGCGAAGGTAGGCGGGTAAGACAAACCCATGCCAAATCCAGCGCGAGCAGGGATGTAATCCGCATAGCGCCCTCTGATTTCGCGGCTAAGACGATCAACCTCTCCAATTGGAGCGCCAGGCTTGATGAGCTCGAAGGGACGCCAAAAGGACTCTTCGACAATTCCCCTGATTTTCCAGAGGTGATCCGAAGCTTTGCCGACAACGACCGTTCGGCAAAGATTGCTGTTGTAGCGATTGTAGGATCCCGTGAATTCGAAGAGCACAGGTTCTTGTGCCTGGATTACTCTGGTGGTTGGCACAGCATGAAACATTCCACTGCGGTAGCCTGACCCGATGATAAATGGAAGCGTCGGATACTCGGAGCCGGCGGCAGACATTTTCGCTTGCACGGCGCCGAGCACGACTGCTTCTGTAATACCTGGTCTCAGTGTTTCCGCGAGCGCCTCGAAGCCAAGGTCCGCAAAGCCTGCTGCCTTGCGCATGTAGGCAACCTCGGCGGACGACTTGATCGTCCGAAGCCTCAGAACGTCTTCCGTCACGTCGATGAATTCAACGTCTGGCAACGCATCGTTTAGTGCCTTGTAAACTTCCGGCTTCAGGTACCAGCCGCCCATTTCCAATCCAATCCGAGCACCCTTTGGCAGGCCATAAGTGTGGAGCATGTCGACGGCCATCCGCGTTGGGTCGTCCCCATGCTTCCAGATCACCACGTTGGAGATCCAGCATTGGACCTGGGCGAGCACCATTTCACATTTGTGCGTCAGCAAAGTCGGTTCTGCATCGCCAGACTTGAACAAGATCATCTGTTGGAAGTAGGTCCCCAGCGGGTCAAAACCTGTGAAATAGTTCATGCTTTCGGGACTTGTCCCGATGAAAAAGTGGACTCCGCGGTCTTCCAGCACATTTTCCAGCCGTGTAAGTCGCTCCTTGTACTCTACAATGTCGAATGCGTACTGTGCTCCTGCTTTGCCGGGAGCGTTAAAGCTGCTTGTGCTTTCCACTTAAAGTTCCTTTCTATACTGCGAGCGCGTCCCTATCGATGGCAGGGCGAAGGCTAAAATGCGGGAAGATGAGGGGGCACAAGCCGTCGCAAATGCGTCTCGAGAAGCCGGCAGATATTCAGAACGCGGCGATCATTGTGCCGTGCTCCAACGACTTGGAGTCCAACTGGTAGGCCGGTGGCGTCTAGCCCCGAAGGGAGAGAGGCAGCGGGCTGCTGCGTAAGATTGAATGGATAGGTGAATGGTGTCCAAGCTGCCCATTTCTTTATGGATGGGTTGGGCACAACGCGGCCCACCGGAAACGGTGGAATCGGCATCGTTGGCGTCAGCAGGAATTCATGCTCCAAGTGAAAGGCTGCCATGTGTGCTGCTAGTCGACTTCGATCCGTCTCGGCTGCCTGATACTCGGCTAATGTAATCTTTAGCCCACGTTCTGCCATTTCGCGGAAGCCTGGGTCTAGCAATTCGGCTTGTCGTTCATCGAGCGTCCGAAGAATCCGAGCCGCGCCTGCGCACCAGAGTGTCTCGATCGTGTCGATCGGGTCGCGAAATCCTGGATCTACCCTTGTCACGATTGCTCCAAGAGCGCGAGCATGCTCGACCGCCGCATCAGTCACCTGCCGGATATCGTCGGCAACGTCGACGTAACCCAGATCAGGACTATATGCGATACGACGGCCTTCGAGGTCGTCTGTCTCAGGTACTATGGCATCAGGGAAATCTGGCCCTGAGAACCCGTCCCGCGGATCTCTGCCAGCAATGACTGACATCATGAGCTCGGCGTCTGCAACGGTTCTCGTCATTGGACCGAGGTGCGAGAGTGTCGTCATGGCGCTTTCAGGCCACTGTGCGACGTAGCCAAAGGTCGGCTTGAAGCCGAATACGCCTGTAAAGCTCGCCGGGATACGTATCGACCCGCCGGCGTCACTGCCCTGATGAAGCAGACCTAGGTTAAGAGCGGCGGCCACACCGGCGCCTCCCGACGAACCGCCAGGCGTAAGTTCGTGGTCCCACGGATTCCTTGTGATGCCGAAGAGCGGACTGTCGGTGACCCCCTTCCAGCCAAATTCAGGAGAGGTTGTTTTCCCAAGAATGATAGCGCCCGCATTACGAAGCCGTGCTGTAACGGGGGCATCGACATTCCATGGCCCGTCGGGGGAGGTCGTTGCAGAGCCTCGGCGCGTCGGCATTCCGATGGTAAGGGTCAGATCCTTGATCGTCGCTGGGATACCATCGAGCGCACCCGCTGGTGTGCTCTTGAACCATCGCTCTTCGGAAAGGCGTGCGGCGTGGAGTGCGCCCTCATGGTCAACGCAGCAGAACGCGTTCAAACTCGGATTTGTCGCGTCAATCCGCTTAAGACAATCGGTCACGATCTCGATCGGGGAGATTTGGCGCCGACGTAGCCGATCCAGCGCTTCCCGAGCGGTCATGTCACCAAGGGAACTGGGCGATTGAGGAAACAATTTGTTCTCCCGAACCTGCGCCATTTCCTACTGACGCGCGAGATCAGGTTATTTGAGCGGAAATCGACCGGTCAAACGCATTGTCTTTGTGGACTTGACAAAAAATTTTTGTCATCATGCTGAGCCGTGAACGTACTATGAGTTCACTGCCTTTCTCGCCTGAACCCGGGAAGGGAGAAGTGGATGATCCACCTGAACCGCCGCAACTGCCACCGCAGTGGTTAGCCTGGGCTTTGCGGCCAAGTTCGAACAGAAGTCGGTCCGCAGCCCTGGTCAAAGCCCCGGCAAGGGATCGTACAGTGGCAAGCTCTCTAATCCGTCTGGGGTAATGTAAATGGTGAACTACCCGCCAATGCAAGCGCTCCGCGCTCTCGACTCTTTTGCAAAGACAGGCTCGATCTACAAGACGGCTGAGGAACTCAATCTCACTAGAAGCGCAGTTTCATACCAACTTCGGCAGATTGAGGAGCGTTTGAAGTTTAGGCTTTTTGACCGTGAGAACAACATGCTCGTGCTAACACCGCAGGGCTTAGCCTATGCGTTGGATGTACGCAAAGCATTAGACACTCTATCGGTTGCAGCCATAAGGAACAGCAGCCTGAGCTTACGCGGTACACTCAACATATCCTGTACGCCAGGTTTCGGGGGCGGTTGGCTTTCGGGTTGCATAGCCGGGTTCTTAGATCAGCAGCGAGATATTCAAATCAACGTTAGGACGCCGAAGACTCTTGCGGACGTCAGCGACCCTGAAACCGACCTGTTCATAAGCTACGGTGACGGTCGGTGGGAAAACATGGAAGTCATCATGCTTATGGAGGTTTGGGTGACTCCTGTTTGTAGCCCCATCCTGCTAAACAAATTCTCGCTTGCACAGCCTGCCGACCTGCGCAAAGTTCATTTGCTGGATGTGAACGATCGCCAGCACGACTGGGAGCATTGGCTTACTGCTGCTGGTGAAGGTTCGCTGCTAGCATACGCCCGAGTAAAGTTCTCAGACTGGCACTTTGCCTACTCGGCGGCACTTTATGCTCAAGGGGTGGCCTTAGGCGATATTTTCACTTGCAGTGCAGCGCTTGAGCAGGGTCTTCTCGTACAACCCTTCGAGTTGACCGTGAAGTCACAGAGCTCGTACTACCTGGTTATTCCCAAGGCTAATACAGAATCGCCGGCTGTGGTTGCATTTGTTAATTGGCTTCAGAATGAGTTGACGCGCAACAACCAGCATCTATCCGCTCCCAGCCTCCTATTCCAGCGTGGTTTGGCTCATCCTAAGAGCTGAAGGTCCGGTATGTTCACCGATCCCAATTGATACTGGTCAGAAGGCGAAAGCTTGTAGGATCGTTGAGGTGCTCACGGGACCAAGGAACGTAGGGTATGGTGGGTTGTAATCGCTAAGCGCGACAGACGCCGCGCCTATCATCAGCGCAACGTTGCTGCGATTGTGGCGACGGAAACCACAGTTGCGCCTTTCGCGGCTTATCTAGCAATGCGGGCGAGCTGCCAGGTCGCGGTGCCCCACTGTATGGGAGCGGCACCAGTAACATGCATAATCGCCAACCGCCCGTGTCACACCACAAGTTCAAAACGACGATAGACCCAATGTTCTTGATGGCGAGGAAGCAACCCCGCCGCTGGCAGCACGGTCGGAGCGGATAAGCCCTTGATCCCTAGATTATCTTTCCAGGGTTGAGTATTCCGTTGGGGTCGAGTGTGCGCTTGATTGAACGCATCAAGTTAATTTCTGCGACGTTGCGGGAGTAGGACAAGTAAGCTCGTTTAAGGGTACCAATTCCATGCTCGGCGGAAATCGACCCTTGATACTTTCTAACTCCATCATACACAATGTCGGCTATCCAGCCCTTGAGGTGATTGTCGATGGTACCAGCCGAAACGCACAGGTGTATATTGCCATCAGCCACATGGCCAAAGGCAGAGATGTGAATGTCCGGGAGATTTTCATTAAGTGCAGCGGACACTTCTGTGACGTATCGATCGTGAACTGTCATTGGGAGGCTCACGTCAAACTCGATGAGGTCTGGAAACTCGGTCAATGCGAGACCTTCGCGGATAAGCCAAAAGCGGTCTCGCTCTGCCTCTGATTTGGCAATCAAGGCGTCCGAGATTACTTCTTCTTCAAGCATTCTTCCAAGAAGCTCCTCCATACAGGTGGTCTCACCAGATTGCTCAATGATGACAGCGAATGGACAATCGGTTTCAAACGTCCTTACCCCTATCGCACGGGAGCTAAAGCGGAAGAACGGTCCCCACATTAACTCGAAAGCAGACAGTCCGGTCACTCCCTTTCGAGCTTGGCTAAGCAGTGTGAGGACCGCGTCAAAGCCATCCAAGGCGCAAAGCGCCGTAACTTGATGAGTGGGCAATGGTTCGAGCTTGATGACAGCCCGTGTAATGATACCCAACGTTCCTTCAGAGCCAATGAAAAGCTGCTTCAAGTCATAGCCGCAATTATTCTTCTCCATTCGATTCAGCGACGACACGACGGTGCCGTCGGCCAGTACCGCCTCCAGCCCAAGTACGTTGTTACGGGTCATGCCACTGCTGATTACACGGATACCGCCCGCGTTCGTGGCAAGATTGCCTCCAATGTGACATGAGCCTCGGGCACCAAGATCGATGGGTAGACGAAATCCATGCACTTCCGCCGCCTGCTGAGCGACTTCTAGCACTGTACCGCACATCACCGTCATCGTGCCTGCGACCGTATCGATCTCCTGAATACCGGTAAGAAGCTCCATCGCGATCACGATAGATTGATCGTCTGGATTGGCTCCACCAGCAAGGCCCGTCAGTCCACCTTGAACAACCACCGGATTCCGAAAGCTGTTGCAGAGACGTAAAGTGGTCGAGACTTCTTCTACCGTGCGCGGCCGGATATACGCCATCGGCAGCTGCCTGCCGGTGCGACTGGCGTCACTTCGGGCCTTTTCCGGGATATGCTCTCCAGTCAGAACAACGTCGTCACCCAGAAGGTTTCGTAGCGATTCCAATAGCTTCATACGATCTCATCCATGACCGGGTCAGTTTGATTTTCTTGGGTGAAATAACAGCCATTGCTGGACGGCGGTTTGCTGCGCCTGTGAACGACGCTCACCCATTGCAAGGCCAGTGCGTCGTCGGCCAAGGATTTAGGACAAGACTGACGATTGATGATGTTGTTCGAGGACTGTGGAAGCAAGAGATGGCAAGCTTCTGTGACACTGGCGCTTCTTACATGGCCATGGTTTAATCCGAACAGCGTGTGCTCTCGAACGCCAATCAATGTGCAGTCGGTGGTCGCGCGTCGGCCATAGCCAGATCTTGGTCCGGACGGCGCAGCCTAAATAGGCGCACACACCACCGGCCTAGTGTTTCTGCGAAACTATCGATGGAATCCGGTTCACCTTGAAGCCTGCTCTCGGTGGATTCGTACGAATCGTTAACGTCGACCCATGAGAACGCTCCCGCCATGATGACACGATAATCGGTGCTTCTTCCCATCGGTTCATCTCTCCTAGCTGGTGCGATCTAGCCTACGCCCAACGATTGTCCGAAGCGTTCCGCCGGCCTGTCCTGGAAGGCGCAACCCCAAATCAATCGATCTAGTAAGTCATCTGGCGCGGGTTCTCACGATATTCTTGGCATCATCTTCCTAAAGCTTTCACCAAAACTGTTGCACATCTCTTCCTGCGCCGTCAGACAAAGAGTTGCCCGTCAGCAGCTCGGTTGATTGCGCGTCGAGCGGCTCTTTCCGCCGCTCGACGCGCTCCACTCGGTCCTGTGAAACTCAAGAGATCGCGTAAAGGCTGTCGACAAGTACCGTCGATTTATGCGGTGGTATGATCGTCGACGCTTCAGTGCATGCCTTTCTCAAGTTACACATTATAGAATACATCTATGCTTTAGCAGTCAGTAGCCAAGGTCAAGGTTGACTTCGCGGACCATGTGTTCACCGGAAAAGAACTGCGCAACATTCTGCGTGCCCCACGCGATATTCCGCTCAAGAACATCGTCCGCATTGGCGGCCTGGTCATCTGAGACAATGACATTCGGCAATTGATGGATCCCCAAGCGCGGCAAAAAACCGATAGGGAACGATCGTCCATACTGATAGATCGGCCAAACGTCGGAGGCGTACCCGCGCAAACGTCCCGACTTGAGAGCGTCGTACAACGGCCTTTCCTGAACAATGCTTCCGCGGGAGATATTGATAAGATACGCGGTAGGCTTCATTGCATCCAATTCGTCTTGGCCCCAGAACTGATCAGTTTCCGGAGTATTCGGCGCCGCGAGGACCACATAATCGGATTGAGCGATCACGGAGTGAAGGTCATCCATTCCGTACATCTCGTCAACGTACTCGGATGCCTTGTCTTTGTTACGACGGATACCGAGAACTCGCATGTCAAAGCCTTTGGCATGCTTGGCAATCCGCTCACCGATATTGCCGACGCCAATCAAACCCATTGTGCGGTTGTGCAGCATTCCGGAGCGATGTTCGTCGGCATAGAGCGGGAAGAGCCGATCCCCTTGCCGCATAACGTTGTGCTTCTTGATTGTCTGCTTGGCCAACGCCAGGACAAACATCATAGCCTGTTCGGCAACAGCAACTCCGTTTGCGCCGCGGATGTTTGCTAGTTTAACGCCGCGCTCCTTGAACAGCGACGTTGCGCCCATCATGCGCAGATCGTCAACACCTGAGTGCAGCCAGGAGAACACCTTCAGGTTCTTCGCAATGTCCAAGATCCCATCGGGAACGCTGAAGGCGATAATTGCGTCAGCATCGGCGGCGAGATGCTTCGTGTGAGCGTAGGAACAGTCGAATCGGGAGAGATAGTCACCTTTAGGGGCCACCACTTCAGTTCCGCGTGGTAGCGCGCTCTTTATAGATGCAATCTCGTCGTCAGTTGCGTACCACAGGCATAAAACTTTCATGGCCTTCACTTTCTCGATGTTCCTGACTGCGGTCGAGGTCACGCCGCTCAAGTAATATATCCACAAGGCCCGACCTCTTTCATGCGAAAATGCGGTCAGTCGTGGGTAAAATCTGCGTTCTGCTGATGCACGGCAACATATTTCACCATATGCCAGGCTAAGGCGTCGAAAGAAACGCTAGTTCGAGAGAGTTCGCTTAGCAGCGTCGACATCTGGTCAAGCTTCCCGCGGCAGGATGTCTGGTGATCGATGCTTTGCTAAAACCCGTGTGGCGTCCGCGGCAAGAACAAGTATCTGTTTGGAGCCCAGACCCCGCCTCTCGCTACCCGTGCGATTAATGCGCCTACAGAGTCGGAACCCTCGCTGCGGTTTAAAGAGTTAGCAGCAGATTTGGCACTCTCCTTCGAAGGTCGCCAGCAATCGCATAACACTGAATGCTGCAGCCTCCAGCTGCCAGAAAAGGCAGTGCCACGCGGGCCGCTTTTCCCAGTAGGGCTATCACACCGCTTAGCGAGCAGCCCCGACGCTGCGGCAATTTGGCAAAGAGCCACCTCGAGAAAGGTAACTTTGATTTCTTGAACACAGAGATTTCCGCCAGCGGGCGCATGTCCTAGGCTCAGGACGTCTCCGGTAGCGTACTGCCTTCGGGCGGCAGTCGTCGCATGAGTATCGATGCCCAGGCGTTTGCGGGTTTCATGCTCGAATGAGTGGATCGTCAAATGGGTCCCGGGTCAACTCACAAGTCCACTTTGTTGGTGCTTGCGAAACGCGCTCGAATGGCGATCTCTCCAGCTAGAAAAGAATCGGCTCAGGCTCGCTGTGCAGCAAATTGTTGACCACACTGAGGCCTCGGGTGAGCTCTTCCTCGGTGACAGCTCCAATTGCAACGCGCACTGCGGGGTGACTTTCTGAGATTGCAAACAGCGCGCCGCGGGCCAATGCCACCCCTTGCTTGCGCGCATGTGATACAAACTCGTCTTCCGGAAACCGGCTCCCCAAAGGCAACCAGATGTGGAGGCTCCCGTGGTTCGAACAGTAATCGACGCCTTTCAGCGCAGCTGCAACAAGTTTGTGCCGCTTGAGGAGTGCCGCACGTTGCCAGTGGACCAATTCCGTGCATGTCCCATCCTCAACCCAGCGCGCTGCGATCTCCGCGACCAAGGGTGTAGCAGTCCAGTTTGTCACTATCTGGCGATTCTCCACGGCGGGGAAAAGGCGCTCAGGTGCTACGAGGTAACCAACGCGCAAGCCGGACATGACGGGTTTGGTGAAACTCGTGATATAGATGGTACGCTCAGGTGCAAGAGAGTGAAAAGTCGGAGGTCTCTTCTCAACAAGCGGGCCGAGGGCGTCGTCCTCAATGATCTGCAGGTCGTATTTGCGGGCTATGTCGACAAGTTCGGTCCGGCGGCGCTCGTTGGAGATATAGGCAGTTGGGCCGAGGGCGCTTGGCATCATAAAGAGAGCACGAATCGCCTTTTGTTGGCAAAGACTCTCAAGGGCCTCAGGAACAATCCCGTCGCCATCGATTGGCACGCCCTGTACTTGCAATCCTAAATATGAGGCCAATGGCAACAGAACATGAAGCCCTGTTGCTTCCGTCGCTATCGTCATGCCAGGTTGGCATACCGTCATAAATGCGATTGTGAGGGCGGGTGTGCCACCGTTGGTTAAATGAATATTCCTCTCGTTCGTGTCGACGCCGCAGAACCGCAACCAACTCGTAGCAATTGCGCGATGGCGGGCGAACATTGCGCTAGGGCGAGAACCAAACACAGCGCTGGCCGGCAAATCAACCGCTAGCTGCCCGAGAGCCGATTTCATCCGTTCGAGATGCAATGCGTTCGACACAGGCTTCAGGATTGAGAGGTCAATCAGTCCAGGGGGGCGTTCGGGCATGAACGGTGTGATGGGTTCAGAGTTGGCGTTCGTTGTTCTGATAAACGTGCCGCGCCCAGTTTCTCCACTTACGAGTCCGCGACGGGTAAGTTCTTCGTAGGCCCGAGACACGGTCGGCAGTGAAACGCCTAGCTTGTAGGCAAGTTGCCTTTGGGGTGGCAGCTGCTCGCCCGGCTTCAGGGCTCCAGAAGAGACCGCTTGCGCAATATGGTCAGCAATCGACAAAAAGTAAGGCGGTTTAAGACCTTCCTTTGATATTGCCCAGATTGTCATGCACCAAGTCCCGCTGGCATTTGCCGATTACCCCGAGAGATCAAGCAAAAATTGTAGGCTTTGTATAGCTTATCCGCCGACCAGGCGGTATCGCTTTATATTGCTATTATACAATTTAAGCAATTGACACCATTATTTGCGATTGTCATGTTCGCCACAGGCAAGTGGAGTAAGCGCTGCTTGCTTAGACCGTGGCGGTACCTTGCGCGGCAGTTGCGCCTTAGGCGCATAGGCGGTGGCGAGACAAGCTGCTCAGACGACTTTTAGCAACGCGTGCCAAGTAACGCGGTCTCAAGATCAAACCTAAGGGAACAGCAATGAAACGGAAAACTGCCTCTTTACTCAACGATCCCCGCCGGACGCGCGCTGCGCTGGTCATGGCCTTGGCTGTGATAGCAGCCGGTTCCGCCGCTGCAGAGACCTTGGACGTCAACCAGCAGGTCTCGATCGCGGTCGCCGGTGAGCCGCCTTACACAGAATTGAAGCCCGATGGTACGTTGAGCGGCGCTGGGCCCGATATTGATCGCCGGTCACTTGAACTCTCGGGCCTCAAAAACTTCAAGGGCGAACTCATTCCGTACGGTGCGCAGATACCAGCCGTGCAGGCAAAGCGCGTGAAAGTTCTTTCATCAGGCTCTCTCAACATTCGCCCCGAGAGATGCACTCAAGTCAATTTCGCAGAGCCTGCCATCTGCACGTCACAAGCCTTCCTCATCCGCTCTGACATGGCCGGCAAGTTCAAGAGCTACAAGGACTTTGCAGCTCTGGGCCTTAAGCTGGGAGCTGGCGCAGGGACCTTGCAAGCGAAAGATGCAATGGCGGCAGGTGTAAAGAAAGAGAACGTGATCCCGTATCCAGATACGGTCAGCGCGGTCAAGATGCTGCAGGACAAACGGATCGACGCCATTGCCCTCAACGATGCGGGTGTCATCGATATGAAAAAGCGCTCTGGTGATGAAACCTTACAGGTAGTTATGCCGATCGAGAATACTCCGATCGATTGCGCTGCTGCAGCCTTCAACAAAGATGACACTGCGCTCCGCGACGCCTACAATGCTGGGTATAAGAAACTCAAGGATAGTGGCGAGTACGAAAAGATCATGGCCAAGTACGGCCTCGAAAGCAACTACAAGCTCCTTGCTAGCGCCAAGTCGGCCGCCGAAATGTGCTCTCCCCAATAAGACGCTAAGCAATCAAGCCCGGTGACGAATGTTGCCGGGCGATGACGCCAACGCGGGAAGGAGACAGCGCGATGGGACTGCACGTTGCACCAAGGGGCCCCGGCTGCCCGCCGATCATTGAATTCAGGAATGTCGAGAAACGTTATGGCTCACTCACGGTGCTGGATCGGCTTTCATTCTCGGTAATGCCCGGAGAACACCTTGCTTTGATTGGCCCATCGGGCTCCGGAAAGACGACGATTCTTCGAATATTGATGACATTGGAGTCGGTGACTGCCGGAGACGTGATCGTCAATGGGGTTTGCCTTAACCACGAGCAGAAAAACGGCAGACAAGTGCCTTCCTCGGAAGCGCATCTACGGAAGATGCGCGCCGACTTCGGGATGGTATTCCAGCATTTTAATCTCTTCCCGCACAAGACCGCTCTTCAGAACGTCGCGCTTGCTCCTGTACTGACCCGGCGTTTGTCAAAAGCGGACGCCAAAGACCGCGCTCTGCAACTGCTCGAGAAGGTCGGGCTCGCCAGCAAAGCGGACGAGTATCCCTCGCGCTTGTCAGGCGGCCAGAAACAACGTGTCGCGATCGCGCGCGCTCTCGCACTTCAGCCGAAGATCTTGCTTCTGGACGAAATTACCTCAGCCCTGGATCCCGAACTCGTTGAGGAGGTGCTTAACGTCATCACCGACCTTCGGAATGAAACAGACATGACGATGCTGCTTGTCACGCACGAGATGGGCTTCGCCAAAGACTTCGCGGATCGGGTGCTGTTCTTCGAACGTGGCAAGATCGTTGAGGAAGGCCCACCGGGTGAAATCTTCCAGTCGCCTCATCACGAGCGTACCAAGATGTTCCTCCGCAAGGTCATTGCCGCAGGGCACCGTGTCTGAATTGTGCTCGCTTACCTGCGAGCAGGGGTGATCAAGTGCAGAACGTTGAATCCTCTCTAGACTTTGGCTGGTTCATCCTGACTGGAGCTCTGGCTACCGTACAACTCACCGTCTTCAGCTGCATTTTGGCGTTGATGGTGGCATTGCTGACCGGCATAGCTCTTACGAACCAGAGTCTTTTCGTTCGGGCCGCAGCTCGGACTTATGTCGAGTTCTTCCGCGGCACGTCGGTTTTCGTCCAACTGTTCGCCGCCTACTTTGTTCTTCCATTTGTGGGCATCTCGCTGACCCCGATCCAGGCCGGTGTGCTGGCCCTCGGTCTAAACGGAGGGGCTTACGGTGCAGAAGTGGTCCGAGCTGCAATTAACGCGGTCGGTCGAGATCAGCGGGAAGCGACGATTGCATTGAACCTGACACGCTGGCAGGCACTGTGGTGGGTTGTTCTACCACAAGCAGTTGTGTTGATGCTGCCAAGCTTCGGAAATCTGGCAATTGAAATCATGAAGGGAACAGCGGTTGCGTCTCTCATAACAGTCTCAGAACTGACCTTTCAAGCGCAGACGGTGCGGTCCCAAACAGGAGATACCGCAGTGCCCTTCCTTCTTATCATGGCCACTTATCTTGTGATCGCATCCGTGTTGATGAGCTTCGTACGCTGGCTCGAGAGACGCTTCGGACGCGGCATTGTTAACCCGGGCATGTGAGGTCAACAATGGATTGGAGTTGGGAATTCGTCGCCGAGATAACACCAAGCCTGTTGCAAGGCTTGGTCGTAACCGTGCAGATAACCTTGCTGTCGTCGGTAGTCGCATTAGTGATCGGATTGTTCTTCGCAATCGCCAAGATGTCTCCGATCTTTGTGCTGCGCCAGTCTACGATCCTAGTAACGGAAGCGATCAGAAGAACACCGCTGCTGGTGCAGCTTTACTTTCTCTTCTATGTCTTGCCTGACCTCGGGATCGTTTTGTCTCCCCTCGTCGCCGGCACGATCGGCCTCGGGCTGCACTACGGCACGTACGTGTCTGAAGTCTACCGCGCGGGAATTCAGAACGTTCCAGCAGGTCAGTGGGAGGCTGCGCGAGCGTGCAATCTGACAGTGTGGCAGACCTGGACACAGATCGTGTTGCCGCAAGCCATTCCCCCAATGATTCCGCCTCTCGGGAACTACGTCATCGCGATGTTCAAGGAAACACCGATCCTATCGGCGATCACCGTGCTCGATCTTATGGGTGAAGCGCTTGCTCAAGCTAACTTCAGCTACCGCTATCTCGAACCCATCACTCTGGTCGCCTTTGGCTTCTTGACGGTCAGCCTGTGCTCAGCGGCCATTATCAAACTCCTAGAAGCCCGTTTGAACCTTCGTGCTGCTTGAGCACTAGAATAAGAGGATAGCATGACGACACCAACGCTACGCTTCGATGTTGCTGAGTACAAAGCCCGACTCGACGCTACCTGCGAAGCAATGGAACGCGAGCAGGTCGACCTCCTGATCGTCACAGACCCCGCGAGTATGGCATGGCTCACCGGCTATGATGGATGGTCGTTCTATGTGCACCAATGTGTACTCATTCGGCAGAACGAAGAGCCGGTATGGTTCGGCCGGGAGATGGATGGGAACGGCGCTCGCAGGACCGTCTACATGGACGAGAGCCGCATCAGGTCCTATGCGGATCATTATGTCCAGTCGTCGCAGTATCACCCGATGACTGAGCTGGGGGCGCTGATCACAGACCTTGGCTGGTCGACTGGAGTCATTGGAATTGAGAAGGACAACTACTACTTCACTCACGCTGCTTTCGAAGCTTTGGCCTCCACGTTGCCCAATGCCAGGTTCAAAGACACAACGCGTCTCGTAAAATGGCAAAGGATCGTGAAATCGCCCCGCGAGATCGAGTACATGCGGGGTGCCGGAAAGATCGTAAGTGCTATGCACCAGCGTGTAGCTGAGGTGCTTCGGCCTGGCGTCAAGCAATCCGACGTGGTTGCGGAGATTTATCATTCAGCCATCCGGGGAGTAGAAGGGGTTTGGGGTGACTACCCTGCGGCGGTCCCCATGATTGGGGCGGGTATTGATGCCTCCGCTCCCCACCTGACTTGGTCGGACCGGGAGCTCCGTGCCGGCGAGAGCATTTTCTTTGAGCTCGCTGGCGTTCATAAGCGCTATCATAGCCCTCTTTCGCGGACATTCTACCTTGGTAAACCGGACCAGAAGTTCCTTGATGCCGAAAAGGCCGTGATTGAGGGAACTGCGGCCGGCCTAGAGAAAGCCGTTGCCGGGAATGCCTGTGAGGACGTGGCACGAGCCTACTACAGTGTGATTGAAACCTACGGCCTTAAGAAGCCAAGTCGCTGCGGCTATTCGATCGGTCTTGCCTATCCGCCGGACTGGGGCGAGCACTCTGCCAGCTTCCGCCTGGGTGACCGCACGGAGTTGCGCCCAGGCATGACCTTCCACTTCATGTCTGGACTGTGGTTCGGAGACTGGGGTCTCGAGATCACTGAGAGCATTCTCATCACTGACAAGCAACCCGAATGCTTGGCGAATACTCCGCGTGAACTGATTGTGATCGATTGATGAGCGCGACGAACGAACCTGATCGTGGAAGCGGCGTTGGCTGCTTCGACTTGCCGGACGGGAGCGAGGAAAAAATCCTCGCCCTCCGCCACTACATGCATGAAAATCCCGAACTCTCGAATGAAGAGTACGGAACGCAGGCAAAAATCGCAGAGTGCCTCGCAAGCGCAGGGTTAGGCAGCCCTGATGTCTTTCACAAGACAGGCTTGTTCATCGATGTGATTGGTGAGGGAACCGGTATCCCGCTTAATGTTGTCGTTCGCGGCGACATCGACGCCCTGCCGATCGACGAGGCACGCCCTGACCTCCCTTATAGATCCCGGATCGCCGGCAAGATGCATGCATGTGGCCACGATGCCCATGCATCGGCTGCCTTCGGTGTTGTACTAGCGGCCCTTGCGCACCGTGCCCACTTTGCAGGCAAGGTGCGTGTCATCTTTCAGCCTGCTGAGGAGGCGGAGCCTCTCGGCGGTCGATCCGTTGCTGAACAGGGTCTTCTCGACGGATTCGATTGCGCAGTCGGTATGCATGTTAATCCGGAGATCCCCTCAGGAACCTTTTCCGTACTGACCGGGGCCGTCACGAAATCTTCCGATGAGTTCCAAGTCGTCTTCAAAGGCAAGAAGAGCCACGCAGCTTGGCCGGAGTTAGGTGTTGATGCGATTGCCATAGCGGCCACGTTCGTCAGTGAAGTCCAGAGGTTGATATCTCGAGAGAGCCATGCGGACGAAGCTCCGGTAATCTCCATTGGCCGCTTCCATGGTGGTGAGGCTACTAACATCGTCTGCGATCGGGTGGTGCTCGATGGCACGCTACGCACCCGTTCACCTGACGCACGTCAACGGCTACGCACACGGCTTGCGGAACTTGCGCAGCACATTGCGGCAATGCATCGCGGTGAGGCAGAGTTAAAATTGCTCCCTGGGGAACCCGCGGTTGTCAACGATCCGGCCATCAGTCAGATGGCGAGGGACGCGATCGCTGAGATCTATGGGACATGCTCGCTTGTTTCTACGAGGGCTCTCGCGGGAGCTGACGACTTTGGGTTTTACGCAGAGAAGATCCCGTCGGTCTACTTCTGGGTTGGCTGTCACAATGAGCTCACGGGCAATAGAACCCACGTCCATACTCCCGAGTTCGGGGTCTCGGATGACGACGTGCTTCGCGCAGCGCGCGCCGCGTGGGCGATCGTCCGGACCCTACAACGTTCAGAAAACAAGGGTAAGTTGTCATGAGCTCTCCGGTTATCAAGCACGTGGAAGCGGAACTCGATGGTGGGATGTCAGAACAGATTGTCATTGGTCTGATTGCCCTTTCGACTGATGTGGTTACGGAGTATGAACTTCGGAAGATGTTGCCGCAGGATGGGGTTAGCATATCCTCAACCCGGATCGAGACGCAGAATCCAATTACAATTGAGAATTTGCGCGGACATGCACATGAGATCGCGGAGGCTGCCGAGTTGTTCGTTCCGCGAGAGTCAGTGAATGTTTTTGCCTACGGCTGCACCTCCGGATCTGCTTTGATTTCGCAAGAGGCACTCGAAGCGCAACTGCATCGTACGGCACCCGGAGCCAAACTTACCTCTCCAATGACGGGAGCCTACAAGGCCTTCAGACAGCTTGGAATTCAGCGAATTTCGATGCTGACCCCATATCCGGACGAAGTCACTACCGCAATGGTCGATTGCCTGAGCGCGGCGGGCATTTCTGTGGCGTCGTGCGCATCGTTCCATATTGAAAATGACTATGAGATCATTAATGTCTCGCCGGAAAGCATCATAGCGGCAGGTGAGGCAATCAACTCGGCTGACATTGAAGCTGTCTTTATCCCTTGCACCGGTCTCCGGACTTCCACAATCATCGAACCCCTTGAGGCCCGGATTGGAAAGCCGGTCATCACGGCGCACCAAGCAATGCTGTGGGATGCTCTCAGACTCGCCGGCTACATGCAGCCTCTGGAAGGTCTTGGGAGACTCCTGAAGGTTTGAACGCTCGCGTAAGCTCGCAAGCTATTCCGGGGATACATACATGCCCGAACTTGACCGGATTGATGGACGAATCCTTCAGATCGTTCAGAAGAACAACCGCCTGACGTCTGAAGAAATGGCCTGCAGCGTCAATCTATCATCCTCCGCCTGTCAGCGCCGGCTCAAACGCCTCCGAGCCAACGGCGTCATTGAAGCGGATGTTTCGGTTATATCTCCGAAGGCGCTCGGTCGACCTGTAACCATGATCGTGCTGGTTTCGCTAGAGCGGGAGCGCGCCGATATCGTGGACCGATTTAAGAATGCGATCCGCGCCACGCGCGAAGTAATGTTGGGCTTCTATGTAACTGGCGATGCGGACTTCATCTTGGTTGTGACATCAAAAAGTATGGAGGACTACGAACAGTTCACACGTCGCTTTTTCTATGAAAATCCCGATATCAAGGGCTTTAAAACGATGGTCGCCATGGATCGTGTGAAGGCAGGGTATGAGTTCCCTATCGACCTCGACGACCCTGTTTTTGGACGTTCCGGATTGTGATCTCGTCTTAGCATTGGCGCTTTCATCAGAAGCGGCCGTTCCGACCCTTGGTGTGCGGGATACATTCCGTCTTGTGGTGCTGGATGTCGCTGAAGTACCGTGGGATCGGGGGCTTACGAGGGGCGCTGTGCACAGCCCAGCGCTTGTCAGCTGCTGCGAATGGGACGCCGTAAGATCACTATCGTTGTGGGTGACCGGTCGTCATCGGGTTGATGGTCGCCATAGTGCTCGGCGGTCCGATTGTCGGAGAGGCGCTACAGTCTTATGGCGAACAGGTTCTAATCTCTGGAACATTCGCCCAGCGATGCGATGCGGGCCAATCTGGGGCTTACGAAGTGAGGCGGTTCAGAGAAGCAATCCTTACTGCCGCTGCTGGCCTTCCTAGCCGTTCTTATGCATCGGAAGAGTGATGAGGGCTGGCGAGTGTAGCTTAAGCACTTGAAGCAGCGTAGGATTTGGTTGCTGAAGCCGATCCTGCTCTCCGTTCGAGGCTGCCACACCCGCCATGCCGAACGATACACCTGCCACCTTCCCGTTTCCAGCCGTGTCCCGCAAGAAGATCACCGCTGCTTTCGACGGCGGACGCTTGTCGTCCGACGGCGGCGTCATGCTCCTGGCCCAGGCCGAGCGCCGGCTTGGCATCGCCGCGCGGCTGGCGCGTTTCATTCCGGATCGGCGCGATCCAGGCCGCGTGACACACGCGATCCCAGACATGCTCCGCGCCCGCATCTTCGCCATCGCGTGCGGCTACGAGGACTGCAACGACTTCGGCCCGCTGCGCGCCGATTCGGCGTTCAAGCTCGCCTGCGGGCACCTGCCGGAGACTGGATCGGATCTCGCCTCGCAGCCGACCCTCTCATGCCTGGAGAATGCCCCGAACCTGCGCGACGCGATCCGCCTGACCTACGCCCTGATCGATCAGTGGATGGACAGCTACACCATCCCGCCCGGCGGCGTGGTGCTAGTTATTGACGACACCTGCGACGTGGTGCATGGGCATCAGCAGCTGTCGCTGGTCAACGCTCATTATGATGAGCGCTGCTTTCTGCCGATCCATGTCTACGACAGCGCCACCGGCCGACCGGTTGCCATCGTGCTGCGGCCGGGCAAGACGCCCTCGGGTGTCGAGGTGCGGGCGCCTCTGCGTCGCCTCGTGCGCCGCATCCGCACGCGCTGGCCTCTCACGCAAATCACCCTCTGCGGCGACAGTCACTATGCCCGCCCTGAAGCGATGGAGTTCTGCGAGCAGAACGGCCTCAGTTATCTGTTCGGGCTGGCCGGCAGCCGGCCGCTCACCAGCAAGGTGCAGGATGTGGCCGATGCGGTGCGCACCCACAGGGCGCTGGAAGACCGTGAGGTTGTGCGCGGCTTTGCCGAGACAAAGCCCCGGGCCAAGAGCTGGTCGTGCGAGCGCCGGGTGATCGCCCGCATCGAGGCCACCCGCCTGGGGCTCGACATCTGCTTTGTGGTCACCAACCTGACCGGCACCAGCCCACGGGTGGTCTACGAGAGCCTGTATTGTGCCCGCGGCCAGGCCGAGAACTGGATCAAGTTCCACAAGGCGCAACTCGCTTCCAACCGGACCTCGTGCCGGCGCGCGGGGGCCAACCAGGTCCGCCTGGTGCTGCATACGGCCGCCTACTGGCTGATGCTGTCCGTGCGGGAGGCGATCCCGGCTGCACGCGATCTCGCCCGGGCGGGGTTCGCGACGCTGCGCCTTCGCCTCCTCAAGATCGCCGTACGGGTGTGGGAAACGGCAAGCCGCATCTGCTTGGCCTACGCATCCTGCTGTCCCGAAGCCGACCTCTTCCGCGCCATAGCGGCGGCTCTCCTGCCCAGCCCGAGAGCAGCCTCGCCCTGAGAGACGGGGACACCATCGCCCCGATCATCCCAGCCGATCCCTGCCAACGCGTTCCCCACGTTCCAGAACTCGCCGCGGTGAAAGAGACGCAACAGATTAGCTCGTCTCGCCGCAGATCAGGTCAATCAAGTAAGCCTTGGTGAATAGGAACGGCTAGTCCCAGTCATGTCTGCACGACTGCGCGCGCCTGAGGAAGTGCTCGTCCAACTCGGAGTGTTTGTGTGCAACACTGCTGCTCGCACGGATGGCCATTGGAGAACTGCTCGAATGTTTCTCGGACGCAACGTAACAGAATTATTTCGGTAACTCGAGAAGCCGGCTCACCTCATTTGAGCCCGCTCCAACGCCTCGGGGGAGGTATTTATCCGGCAACCAGATGCTTTCGCTGACGTCAGCCACTCGATGTTCCCATTTGACATCGTCCTTAAGGATCTGAGGCTTCATAGCATGGGTGATCTGCTATGCACTCCAACCAGATCGGCATAGAAGATCTAGCGACCAGAAGGTTCGCTGAACACTGGATCCTCAACATCAATAGGAAACTCAAAGCCTACTTTCACCCGATCCATCACGACCATGGTCTTGAAGCCCTTGATATCGTGGTTTTCGTAGAAGAACCGGCGCGTAAACTGCTCATAATCCTCAAGGCTTTTTGCCGTCACGATCAACAGAAAATCGGCGTCGCCCGTTACGTAAAAGCCAATCATGACCTCCCGAGTTGATCGAATGGCGCTCTTGAAACGATCGACGATATCGGCGCGCTCGCGCTCTAGCGATACCAGCACGATCATGGTCACGCTGCGGCCGACCTTCTTGGGAGACACAATCGCGACGTCCGCTTCGATCACTCCTTCGGTCCGAAGCCGCTTGAGGCGTCGCTGGCATGCCGTGGGGGAGAGATTGACGAGACCGCCAAGCTCCTCTGACGTGACACGGTTGTTCCGTTGGATGATCTCAAGAATAGCCGCATCGATGCGGTCAAGGCTTGGCATGCATGTTTCCTGCGTTGTCCGTTGGGATTTTGCACAATACCTCGCCCTTAGCCAATAAGAATGCAGCCAAACCTACCCTGTTGGACATTAGATTTCAGCAATCCAGCAGGCGCCGCTCTGGTCGCCTAAACCCTCGGAGACACAATGAAAGGTCTAGCTGCAGCCACCTTACGCCGACTTCAGCGGCCCGATCTTCTTGAGCGACGCGCCTTCGTTGGCGGCGAGTGGATCGGGTGTGAAACAACGCTACCGGTCGTCGATCCAGCAACGGGCGAGCACCTTGTGAATGTCACGGCTTGCTCCACGGACGTTTTGGAGCATGCCGTGGCGTCAGCTCAGGATGCATTCTTGCGCTGGCGTGACGAGACGCCGATGGCTCGAGGCGCGATCCTCCATGCTTGGGCAACTTTGATGCGAACTCATGCTGAGGACCTTGCTGCCATCATGACTTGCGAGCAGGGCAAGCCCTTGAGCGAGGCCCGTGGGGAGATCGTGTATGCGGCAGCCTTCCTAGACTGGTTCGCCGCGGAAGGCGAGAGAGCTTATGGCGAGACGATCCCGAGCCATCTGGCCGGAAGTCGTCTCTCGGTTCAAATGCAGCCCATCGGTGTGACGGCTGCGATCACGCCCTGGAACTTCCCAAGCGCCATGATCACCCGCAAAGCAGGAGCTGCTCTGGCGGCAGGCTGCTCGATGATCGTCAAGCCAGCGCCAGAGACGCCTCTGTCTGCCCTGGCGTTGGCGAAGCTCGGCCAGGAGGCCGGTATCCCGGCCGGCGTTCTGCAGGTCGTGACCGGCGAGGCGGCACCGCTGGCTCGGCGCTTGCTTGAACACACCCACGTGAGAGCTTTCTCCTTCACCGGATCGACGGAAGTCGGGCGGATCCTGCTGACTCAGGCGGCCCAGACTGTGAAGAAGGCATCGCTCGAGTTGGGTGGCCACGCCCCCTTCATCCTGTTCGATGATGCTCCCCTCAGCCACGCCGTGACGGGATGCATCGGGGCCAAGTTCGCGACATCTGGTCAGGATTGCCTAGCGGCCAACCGGATCTATGTGCAGCGTTCGATCTACGATGCCTTTGTCACGGAGTTCGCCGAGGCGACGGAGCGTCTGAAAGTAGGTCATGGTCTCCAGCCTGGGGTCGACATCGGGCCGATGACCCGCGGGTCTGTTGCTGAAAAGTGCCGGCAGCATATTTCCCAGGCTTTGTCGGCAGGGGCGCGGGTCGTCGCCGGTGGTCAGGACAGTCCGCTTGGCGGCAACTTCGTCACGCCAACCGTTCTGGCGGATGTCACTGATGACATGCTGATTGCCCGTGAGGAAACCTTCGGGCCTGTTGCGGCCATCCTGCCCTTCGAGAGCGAAGTCGAGGTCATCGGCCGGGCCAATGATACCGAGATGGGCTTGGCTGCCTACGTTTACACGACGGACCTGGGACGGGCGATGCGCCTCACCAACCGGCTGGAGTACGGCATGGTTGCCGTCAATACGCCCAAGTTTACCGGCGCTCCGATCCCATTCGGGGGCTGGAAGCAGTCGGGTCTAGGTCGCGAGGGCTCTCGCCACGGCATCCTTGAGTACCTTGAGCCGAAATACGTTTGCATCGGCAACTTGGCCGCTTGAATTTGGGAGAATAAATATGACGATCAACGTTTCTGAGATCAGCCAGCTGGACAAGGCCAGCGTGCTCCATCCCTTCACCCAACTGAAGGATTTCGCGACAGGCAAGGCAGGTAACCCGACGATTGTCGAGACCGGAAAGGGTATTCGTATTAAGGATGCCACGGGGCGGGAGTACATCGATGGCTTCGCCGGTCTCTACTGCGTCAACGTCGGCTATGGCCGTACGGAGATTGCTGAGGCCATCTCGCGGCAGGCGTATCGCCTGGCCTATTACCACTCCTATGCCGCCCACACGACGGACGAATTGGCCATTCTGTCCGACCGTCTGGTTCGTATGGCACCTGGCAAGATGAGCAAGATTTTCTACGGAATGTCAGGCTCCGATGCCAACGAGACGAATGCGAAGATCGTCTGGTACTACAATAACCTGCGCGGTCAGCCCAAGAAGAAGAAGATCATCTCCCGCGAGCGCGGGTACCATGGCTGCAGTGTGGTCTCCGGATCGATGACGGGCATGAGCTTCTACCATGACTACATGGATCTCCCCGTGTCAGGCATCATCCACACCGGTGTCCCGCACCATTACTGGGGCGCGGAGTCCGGTGAAACCGAGCTGGAGTTCTCTCAGCGCCGAGCGAGAGAACTGGAGGAACTGATCCTGCGGGAGGGACCGGAGACGATAGGCGCCTTCATCGGCGAGCCTGTTCTTGGCACCGGCGGCATTACCCCGCCACCCGAGGGGTATTGGCCAGCCATTCAACAGGTTCTGAAGAAGTACGATATCCTGCTGATCGCCGACGAGGTGATCACGGGATTCGGCCGGGTCGGATCGATGTTCGGCTCGGACCACTACGGCATCGAGCCTGACCTGATCACCGTCGCAAAGGGTCTGACGTCCGCGTACTTCCCTTTGTCGGGCGCCATCGTCGGCGAGAAGGTCTATAAGGTCCTTGAGGAAGGCGCAGACCGCGTTGGTGCTTTCTCCCATGGCTACACCTATTCCGGTCATCCGATCGGCGCGGCTGCTGCGAACGCCGTCTTGGACTTGGTCGAGAGGGAGAACCTGCCTGGCAATGCGCGTGAGGTTGGCAGTTACTTCCAGGAGCGCCTCAAAGCAGTCTTCGCCCAGCTCCCGATCGTCGGCGAGGTCCGCGGCGTAGGTCTCATGGGAGCGATCGAGTTCGTGGCAGATCGGGAGAGGAAGGCTCGCTTCGACGCGAGCTTGAAGGTTGGTGCCCGGGTTTCCAAAGCTGCCCGCGATCGCGGCCTGATCGCCCGCGCGATGCCTCATGGCGACATCCTCGGATTTGCGCCGCCGTTGGTCGCGACCAAAGGCGAGGTTGACGAGATCGTGGGCATCGCCGAGGCGGCCGTGCGCCAAGTCATGGACGAGCTATCACGCGAACGCGCGGCTATCTAATTCGTACTTGATACGAGCGCAGATGAAGGCTGGTACTTCACTCCGCCCCGTCTGCGCTCTCCCCATCATGCGATTTCTTAGCGGCTCATCTGGCCGAACCATGGCCGAGATGCTCAAACGCCGCTCGGTGGAGATCACACGTGAGTGCTGCATTGCGGATTGAGGATGACACCCCGGGTTCAGTGGCGGTTCTCGGTAACCGCTGCTACGGGGTACCGGCCCCACACCTAGCGGATAGCGCCTCTGATCCCGACGACCGCTTCGCTAGCTCGCTTTGTGAAACAACAAACTCGGGAGGCGCATGGATCATCCCTTCGTCGACGACTGCCAATCGCGCTGGAGCGATCCTCACTGTTGACTTGAGTGCCATCGAGAGAAATTACAGGTTACTTCGCCAGCGGGCCCAGCAAGCCGTCTGCGCCGCTGTCGTCAAGGCCGATGCCTATGGCCTGGGTGCCGGGATGGTTGCCCAAGCTTTGGCTAGGGGCGGTTGCCGGCACTTCTTTGTCGCTCATCTGGAGGAGGGAATGGTGCTCCGCCGGATCCTCGGATCTGGCGCAAGGATTGCGGTCCTCCACGGCCCGCTGGCCGGAACGGAAACCGACTTCATCGCCAATGATCTTGTGCCGGTTCTGAGCAGCCTCGACCAGGTCAGCCGGTGGGCTATCACTGCTATGGTCGCTGGCTCCAGGCTGCCCGCCGTCCTGCAGGTCGACACAGGTATGGCCCGGTTCGGCTTAAGCGACGCTGATGTCCGTAGCCTCTCCTCCAATCATGAGCAGCTAGATGCTCTCAACATATGGTTGGTGATGAGCCACTTGGCTTGTGCCGATGAACCCGATCATCCGGCAAATGCCAGACAGCTTGCCTTGTTTCGGCAGATGGGGAGGCTTCTGCCGTGCCGCCGGATGAGCCTGGCGGCCTCGTCTGCAATCTTCTTAGGGTCCGACTACCACTTCGATCTCGTGCGTCCAGGGGCCGCCCTCTACGGCATCGCCCCTCAGGCCGGTCGACCGAATCCTATGCGGCCGGTCGTTCGCCTGCAAGGCAAAGTGGTTCAGATCCGGGAGGTGCCGGCCAACACCCCGGTCGGCTATGGCCACACGGCCAGGACCGATGCTCCCTCAAGGCTTGTGACCGTGGCTGTCGGCTATGCCGATGGTTTTCTGCGTAGCCTGTCCAGCCGTGGCGGCGCCTGGTTCAACGGCAACCATCTGCCGCTGATCGGGCGCGTCTCGATGGACAGCATCATCCTCGATGCCACCACGCTTCCGGAGGGTTCGCTACTCCCGGGAGCGCTGGTCGACCTGATTGGTCCCGACCAGGATCTCGATGCTCTCGCCCGGGCCGCCAGCACGATCGGCTACGAGCTGCTCACGAGCCTAGGCTCCCGCTACCACCGTCAGTACCTTCATTCCTGAGGATCACACCATGCGCATTCTCGTTCTCGGCAGCGGCGTCGTTGGCGTCACGTCCGCCTACTATCTCGCCAAGCAGGGCCACGAGGTGACAGTGGTCGACCGCCAGCCCGCCGCCGGCATGGAAACGAGCTTTGCCAATGCCGGCCAGGTCTCGCCCGGCTACTCGGCGCCGTGGGCGGCTCCAGGCATTCCGGTCAAGGCGATGAAGTGGCTGATGATGAAGCACCGGCCGCTGGTGCTGTGGCCGCGCACCGAACTGCGCCTGTGGGCCTGGCTTGCCCACATGCTGGCCAACTGCACCGAGGAAGCCTACCGGCGCAATAAAAGCCGGATGGTTGCTCTCGCCGAGTACAGCCGGGACTGCCTGCGCGAGCTGCGGCAGGAAACCGGCATCACCTATGATCATCGGGAGCAGGGACTACTTCAGCTCTTTCGCACGCAACAGCAGCTCGACGGGATCGGGGAGGATACGGCGGTTCTCGAGGCCTATGGTGTGCCCTATGAAATCTTGGACCCCGAAGGATGCGTGGGCGTTGAGCCGGCTCTAGGCTTGGTGAAGAGCAAGGTCGCGGGCGGGTTGCGTCTTCTCGGCGACGAGACCGGGGATGCTCACCTGTTCACGCAGCGGCTGGCGGCCATTGCGGAGCAGCTGGGCGTGCACTTCCGGTATGGCACGTCCGTCGAGAGGCTGCTCACGGACGGCGACTCCACTGTCGGCGTGCAGATCAATGGCGGCGAGGTGCTCACGGCCGACAGCTATGTGGCGGCCATGGGCAGCTACACGCCGCAGCTGGTGAAGCCCTTGGGCATCCACCTGCCCGTCTACCCGGTGAAAGGCTACTCGCTGACCATGCCCATCGTGAACGCAGATGCGGCGCCGGTCTCGACCGTGATGGACGAGACCTACAAGGTCGGCATCACGCGCTTAGGGAACCGGATCCGGGTCGGCGGGACGGCGGAGCTGGCCGGGTTCAGCCAGCGCCTGCGGGGGCCGCGGCGGGCGACGCTGGAGCACTCGGTCACAGATCTGTTCCCGCAGGGCGGCGACGTCATGCAGGCCAGCTTCTGGACTGGGTTGCGACCGATGACGCCGGACGGCACGCCAGTGGTGGGCGCGACACGGTACCAGAACCTGTTCACGAACACGGGGCACGGCACTCTCGGCTGGACGATGGCCTGCGGTTCCGGGCGCGTGCTTGCCGACCTGATCTCCGGTCGGGTGCCCGAGGTCGCGCACAAGGATCTCACAGCTGATCGCTACAGAGACGAGTGGCGTTTCAGTTTTGCGTAGAGGCTCCATCAGTAGTCTCGAATACCCATCAAGGTCGGCTCATCTAACGTGCAAGGTGATCTCCGGCCGCGTAGATGAAGGCAGAACAGCAGTGGAAAAATTGTACAACGATGCGCGTGTTGCGCTGGCTGGCCTGGTCAAGGATGGCATGACCATCATGGCCGGGGGCTTCGGTCTCTGCGGCATTCCGGAGGCGCTGATCGAGGCGATTCGTGATTCGGGGGCGAAGGACCTGACCTTCATCTCCAACAATGCGGGCGTGGATGGGGTCGGCCTCGGCCGCCTGCTGGAAACCCGCCAGATCCGCAAGATGATCTCGTCCTATGTGGGTGAGAACAAGCTCTTCGCCCAGCAGTACCTCTCGGGCGAGCTTGAGCTTGAGTTCAACCCGCAGGGCACGCTGGCCGAGCGCATCCGCGCCGGCGGCGCCGGCATTCCGGCCTTCTACACCAAGACCGGCGTGGGCACCCTCATCGCCGAGGGCAAGGAAGTGCGCGAGTTCAACGGCGAGAAATACGTCATGGAAACCGGCCTCTTCGCCGATATTTCCATCGTCCATGCCTGGAAGGGCGACACCGAAGGTAATCTCGTCTACCGGAAGACCGCCCGCAACTTCAATCCGATGATGGCGACCGCCTCACGGATGACCGTCGCCGAGGTCGAGCATCTGGTGCCGGCCGGCGAGATCGACCCGGATTGCATGCACACGCCGGGCATCTTCGTGAAGCGCATCGTTCATGTGCCGAACCCGGTCAAACACATCGAGCAACGCACGACCCGCAAGCGCGCCGAAGCCGCGGTGCCCGCGGGAGCAGGAGAGGAAGTCTGATGGCCTGGACCCGTGAACAGATGGCCGCCCGCGCGGCCAAGGAGCTGCGCGACGGCTTCTACGTGAATCTCGGCATCGGCATCCCGACGCTGGTCTCCAACTTCATCCCCAAGGGCATGCGCGTTCAGCTCCAGTCCGAAAACGGCATGCTGGGCATGGGCCCGTTCCCCTATGAGGGCGAGGAGGACGCGGACCTGATCAATGCCGGCAAGCAGACGATCACCGAGCTGCCGACCACGAGCTATTTCTCCTCGGCCGATTCCTTCGGCATGATCCGCGGCGGCCATATCGACCTGTCGATCCTGGGCGCCATGCAGGTGGCCCAGAACGGCGACCTCGCCAACTGGATGATCCCCGGCAAGATGGTGAAGGGCATGGGCGGCGCCATGGACCTGGTGGCGGGCGTCAAGCGCGTCGTGGTGGTCATGGAGCACGTAGCGAAGGCCAAGGACGGCTCCGAGGATCCGAAGCTTCTGAAGGAGTGCAACCTGCCGCTGACCGGCACCGGTGTGGTCGATCTGGTGATCACCGATCTCGGCGTCTTCTCCGTCGACAAGAAGGGTGGCTCCGGCATGACCCTGATCAAGCTGGCTGAGGGCGTGACGGTGGACGAGATCAAGGCCAAGACGGCGGCGGACTTCAAGGTCGCGGTGAACGGCGGCTAGTCCGATGCGGCTTGATGGAGGCTGAGAATGGTTCAGCAGGAAGCGTTCAACTCTGGCGGTCGACAGCCAGTGACAAGCGACGTCGACGAGTTCAAGCAGGAGATCCTTCTCACCTACGTTCAACTTGCCGTCATGCCGGATGAGGATGATCGCTCGAAAACATCGATATTAGCCAGGTTTGGTGCGCTCGAGATTCGTATGACAGAAATCACCCAACTGACGAACAGGTCACCTGGCATTCCGCCGTTTTGGCTTGAGGTCTACTCACACACCACTGGGAGAGTAATTGATAGCTGCGGCTGCTTTGACTTTGATAAAACCGAATGGGCTATTGCAAACGGCGTTATTCGTGAAGCAAGGCGGAATGCGAGCTAGGCCCTTCAGAGTAAAGCAGTCGTAGATTGGATGACGCAAACGTTCCGCACCAAAGTCTTGCATCCCAAACATGAACATCTTGAGTCGCTGATCGGTGGCACTCGGTTGAAACAGGACAATGAGCTATGAGCATCACGTTTGAAGCTGGCAACAGGTCCGTGGACCTGCCGGTCAAAGAAGGCACAATCGGCCCGAGTGTCCTCGACATCTCCAAGCTCTACGGTCAGACCGGGATGTTCACCTACGACCCGGGCTTCACCTCCACTGCGGCCACCGAGTCGAAGATCACCTATATCGACGGCGACAAGGGCATCCTGCTCTACCGCGGCTATCCGATTGATCAGCTTGCCGAGCACGGCGACTTTCTTGAGACCTGCTACCTGCTCCTCTATGGAGAGCTGCCGACCGCCGCTCAGAAGGCCGATTTCGACTATCGCGTCACGCGCCACACCATGGTGCACGACCAGATGAACCGGTTCTTCACCGGCTTCCGCCGTGATGCGCACCCGATGGCGATCATGGTCGCCTGCGTCGGGGCGCTTTCGGCCTTCTACCACGACTCCACGGACATCTCGGACCCGCACCAGCGCATGATCGCGTCCATGCGCATGATCGCCAAGATGCCCACACTCGCGGCGATGGCCTACAAGTATTCCATCGGCCAGCCCTTCGTGTATCCGCAGAACGATCTGGACTACACCTCCAACTTCCTGAAGATGTGCTTCGCGGTGCCGGCCGAGGAGTACAAGGTCAACCCGGTGCTCTCGCGGGCGCTTGACCGGATCTTCATCCTGCACGCCGACCACGAGCAGAACGCCTCGACTTCGACGGTGCGTCTCGCGGGCTCGTCGGGTGCGAACCCCTTCGCCTGCATCGCGGCTGGCATCGCCTGCCTGTGGGGCCCCGCTCACGGCGGCGCTAACGAGGCGGCCCTGAAGATGCTGGAGGAGATCGGCACGCCCGACCGCATTCCGGAATACATCGCCAAGGCGAAAGACAAGAACGATCCGTTCCGCCTCATGGGCTTCGGCCACCGGGTCTACAAGAACTACGACCCGCGCGCGCGCATCATGCAGAAGACCACCCATGAGGTGCTGAACGAGCTCGGCATCAAGGACGATCCGCTCCTCGACGTGGCCGTGGAGCTTGAGCAGATCGCCCTGAAGGACGATTACTTCATCGAGAAGAAGCTCTACCCGAACATCGACTTCTATTCGGGCATCACGCTGAAGGCGATGGGCTTCCCCACCTCCATGTTCACTGTGCTGTTCGCGCTTGCCCGCACGGTCGGCTGGATCGCCCAGTGGAGCGAGATGATCGAGGATCCGTCCCAGCGCATCGGCCGTCCGCGCCAGCTCTACACGGGCGAAGCAGAGCGTCCGTACATTCTTGAGGCTCACCGTGGTCGGTTAGCTCCACAAGGCCTGTGAGGAGGGCCCATCACACAAGCCATCAAGGTCTGCGCCTTAGATAATGAGAAGGTCAAGTGTCGGGCGGAGTGAAGAACCTGTCCGGCGGCATGGGTCAGTCTGGCCGGAGCACCCAACCTACGGCTACTGCTCCCTCTGACTTTCATTATCACGACCGAGGTCTGCACCGACTATTATGATCATGGTGGCGCTTCCCCGGTGAAGCTGGAAAGCTAAGTCAAGAACGCCCTCGTTTACATCGTCTTCCCAGTAAGATGACGTAGGTTGAGTGTCCTCTCACAAATCTCCCATCTAAGGACGACAGCAACCTTGGCCGTCGATCGATCATGGCGCAATAGCACCAAGGACCTTACAGGGAAGCCATACAGCGCACTTTTTCAGTACTTCAGGACAAATTTTAACTAAATCCCGCGCCCTTACTTCGTTTTTGCGGGAAATCGAATCCTGCCAGTCGCTAACTATGAGCCAGCACGAAGGAGTTCCCTATGCGCGTTGGAGTTCCGAAGGAAGTTAAGACTCACGAGTACCGTGTCGGAGTCACACCAGGGGCGGTCCGGGAGTACATTGCCGCCGGACACACGGTCTTGGCCGAGACTCATGCGGGTGCGGGCATCGGCGCTGAAGACGAGACTTACCGCAAAGCTGGGGCCGTGGTCGTCGACACAGCGGCCGAGGTCTTCGCCCAGGCAGATATGATCGTGAAGGTCAAGGAGCCGCAACCCAGCGAATGGGTCCAGTTGCGCGAGGGCCAGATCCTCTTCACCTACCTCCATTTGGCTCCGGATCCGGAACAGACGAAAGGTCTGTTGGCCTCCGGCTGCACCGCCATCGCCTATGAAACGGTAACCGATGCCAGAGGTGGGCTGCCGCTGCTCGCTCCAATGAGCGAGGTAGCGGGCCGACTGTCCATTGAGGCAGCTGGTGCTGCCCTCAAGCGATCGGCCGGTGGACGCGGACTGCTCCTTGGCGGTGTCCCGGGTGTGCAGCCCGCTCGGGTCGTCGTCATCGGCGGCGGAGTAGTCGGCACCCATGCCGCCCGCATGGCGGCCGGATTGGGAGCAGAGGTGACGGTCCTTGATCGCTCGCTTCCCCGTCTGCGGGAGTTGGACGAGCAGTTTGCAGGGCGTGTCCGCACCCGCTTCTCCACGCTGGAGGCTCTCGAGCAGGAGGTGTTCGAGGCGGACGTCGTGATCGGCGCCGTCCTGGTGCCGGGTGTGAGTGCTCCCAAACTGGTCACCCGTGAGATGCTCCAGCACATGCGCCGCGGCTCGGTGATTGTGGATGTCGCGATTGATCAGGGCGGGTGCTTCGAGACTTCCCATGCCACGACCCACGCCGATCCAACGTATGAGGTTGATGGCGTTGTGCATTACTGCGTCGCCAACATGCCCGGTGCCGTTCCGCTCACCTCAAGCCATGCGCTCAACAACGCGACGCTCCCCTTTGGCTTGGAGCTGGCGAACAAAGGTGTCAAGGCCGTGGTCGAGAACCGCCACCTGCGGGACGGGCTCAACATCCACCGCGGACGGCTGACCTACAAGGCTGTTGCCGACAGCCTGGCGATCGCCTTTTCGCCAGCAGAAGAAGCGATCGCTGCATAACCTGAGTAGGGAGCGAACGCGTGGGTAGCGTTTACCCTTGCCCAGTCGAGGATCGGGAGAGAACGGGAAATTGGCGCTCGTCAGAGCCTTAAGACTGCGGAGGGATTCGGGCATGAGCATGCCTGAAAATTCTTTCACAATGTTTTCGATCGCAGGCAATGTGCTTGCGCCGGTCTTCCTGTCGGCAGCGCCGGCAGCGAAGAAGGTGGCTTTCGTCCCTGCCACCTCGTCTCCGTCTGACACGGAGATTTCTTTTGGGATGGTCCTCCCTTACCTGGGCTCGCTCGGCATCGCCGTAGCGAGCCCCTTTTATTCGGAGCGGTGGCACGCATTGCGAATTGCAAATCAAAATGAGGGGCCGCGACGAGGGGGAGCGGCGTCGCCACAGAGGTCCAGGTTGCTACCGTCGTAATGCTTTTTTAAGTCCCCCAAAAAGTAAGACTCAGATAGTTTACGGGTCCTACCATGTCCTTTCCTTTATCCCATCGCACCAACCAATTGCTATCGGCGTTACACCCAGCAGACTTAGCGTGCCTTGAGCCATACCTCGAGCAGGTCGAGCTGAAGAAGGGGGCCGTAGTTTATAAAACCGACGAGCGCATGCCGTTCGCCTACTTCCCGCACAACGGTATTGTCTCGCTGACAAGTGTTCTACCTGAAGGCAAGAGCATCGAGATGGCAGTATTCGGGTATGAGGGCATGTTTGGATTAGCCAGTGCGCTCACCACCCGCCTGTCGATCGGGCGATTTGTTGTGCAAATCCCAGGCATTGCCTCACGCATCGACACCGATGTCCTGCATCGTGCGTTCGAGGAACGACCGCAACTTCGGGAGTGCTTCTTGCGCTACGTGGAGGTTTTGCTGGCGGAGACCCTACAAGCCATGGCCTGCAACACTGCTCACAGTGTAGAGGCTCGCTGCTGCCGCCTACTCCTTACCGTGCTTGATCGAGTCGACCAGGCGACCTTGCCAGTTACGCACGAGCATTTGTCCCGAATGCTGGGAGTGCAACGATCGTCCGTCAGTCTTGTCACGAGCGGGCTTCAGTCAGCCGGTCTGATCCATCAGCGCCGCGGTGCAATCACGGTGACCGATCGCTCTGGCCTTGAGCAGACCGCGTGCGGATGTTACGAGATCGCACGTCAGCGCTCAAAACAACTTTCATACCCGCAGAACCGTGAGGCGTATTGTGCGCAGAACCGATGACGACGATCTTCTGCATGTCGACGAGGATGCGTGGATCCGAAGTGAGCCGTCCCGAGGGCTCCGCTTGCTTGGTCTCATTTCAGCGTTGATCACCATAGCCACTGCGATGGCTCTGATCATCTGATTGCGTGAGCAGAGTGACACAGCTGGCGTGTCTGCAAGGACCTTCAGACCTGATGCGGAGGAGGTTTCCTTGTGCCAGCTCCATCAATCGACTGAGGTCTGAAGCCCCAGAATTTCGCTCACGGCGGTGTGGATCCGAATCTACAGGCGATCTCCGTGAGATTACACGAAGGATGGAGCGTGCATGAGCGAAGTTGAATGATAGGCTGGCGCTTGACGAACAGACCAGCCGTTCCACATAGACACCGTCCTCATAGAAACCTTTATTTCAAGCTGTCTATGCTCAATCGAATTGCAGAACTTAGCGCACAAGCTATCATCGATGTTTGCTTGACTGCCTCTGCCGTTTCAGCTGCTCTCACCGCTCTCTACCTATGTTCTCAACTGCCTTAGCAGGACTGAATCAGGCTAGCATCACTGTCGCTGCGAACGTAGCGGAGATGCACTCGTGCATGAAGAGAAGCAACTGTCTGTTGCACTGCCTCCTATGCCCTTGAGTGAGCAAGAGCGGATAGCACCGTCAGCCCAGATAGGTTTATCAATTTCGCAGATATTCAAGAAAGTTGCTCTTTTGGCCGACAGCAGCTTGGCGAACATGCATCCAGTGCAGCCCTTTCATGTTGCATTCTGCATTGCAAAGAGGCGCGATGCCGCCGATATCAGAAGCGGCTGAATTCTACGCGGCACCGCTCTTTTCCTCCCGGCGCTGCCGCATCGGCCGTTCCCTCTGGAAGGTTTTGACTTTTGTCGAACCTTAACTTCACGCCGGGCCTTTGGGCCCGGCTTTTTCGTTGTTTGACAATCCCTGTGTGACCAAGCTCGACCATAAGGTTGGCGGCTCAACATTGCTTGATCGTCCCATATCGTGCAGAGCACGCCGATGGGCTGTCATGGGGCCAATCCGCAGGACTCCTTAGCGACATGTCTGATCTCTCGCATGCGATGAAGGGGCGCTCACCGGCCCGGCAGGCTGTGGCTTCCCTAACAGGGCCAAGGGTGCTGAACTGCGGCTCAGTCCTCATGGCGTGGTCTGTCGCTCGATGGTTATGCCGGCGGCTGATAACCGTCTGGTTGGAGGTTCATGTGCGGATTCCGATGAAGTCGGCCAGTTGTTCCGACGCGATGTCGGCCATGCATTCCGAATTCATGCCGGTCATGATTCCGATCTGAAGTCGGCCACCTGAGGATATTCCCTGGGTCCTTGTGTTGCACCGTGAGTGACGCTCCCGCGGAGGTCAAGCCGCCTCGTCGAGCGCGCGGGCCTTGCGCAGGCTCTCGCCCGTCAAACTCAGTCGATAGGCGTTGTGGACAACCCGGTCGAGAATGGCATCCGCCAGCGTCGGGCTGCCGATCATCTCGTACCACTTCTCCACCGGCACCTGGCTCGTGATCAGCAGCGAGCCGGAATCGTACCGGTCCTCCACGATCTCCATCAGATCCCGCTGCTGTTCCGGCATCAGCGGCTCCGGTCCCCAATCATCCAGAACCAGCAACTTCGCCCTCGCCAGCGTCCGCAGCAGACGGGCATAACGTCCTTCCGTGCGCGCCAGTGCGAGAGCCGCAAACAGCCGCGGCACACGGTGGTAGAGCACCGACAGATCCTCGCGGCACGCCTTGTGGCCGAGGGCGCAGGCGAGCCAACTCTTGCCGACCCCACACGGGCCGGTGATCAGCAGATTGCGCCTCTCGCGGATCCAATCGCATGACGACAGCTTGAGGAACAACGCCCGGTCGAGCGAGCGCGGCGCGCGGAAGTCGACATCCTCGACGCTGGCAGGATGGCGCAGCCGGGCGGCTCTGGCGCGGGTCTCGAAGCGCTTCTGCTGCCGCAGCGTCACCTCATGGTCCAGGATCAGGCCAAGCCATTCGGCATGACCGAGCGCCGTTGCTTCGGGAGTGTCGCTGAGCGCCTTGAAGCCCTTGGCCATGCCATGCAGGCCGAGCTCGTGCAGCAACTCGAGAGTGGGATGGGTCAACATGCTTGTCGTCTCCTTCAGTGGAAGTAGCCCGGTCCGCGGATGTTGCGGTGGGTGATGGCAGGACGGTCAGAGGAAGCAGGCTCAGGGCTCTTGGGGGCATCGAGCAGCGAGACGATGCCCTTGTAGGAGAAGGCCCGGATCGCCAGGGCTTGGGCGGATGCCGCCTCCACCCGCTCCTTGGGGAGGCCGCGCATGTGGCGCAGCACACCAATGCAGGTACGGTAGGCCTGCTCGGGATGACGGCGGGCCGCTAGGATGGCGCCGATCAGCATCTCGGTGTTCGAGCCGAACGAAGCGGCCCAGGAGCGGAAGCGCTCCGGCGACCAGGAGGCGTAATGCCGATGCGAGGCCGGCATGTGCTCGGGCTTGGTGCCATGCGCCTGTCCGCCATAGCGCCGACTGTGGACGGCCACCCGCTCGCCCTTGTGGAAGGCCTCGACCGTGCGCTGCGTCAGGCGCACGTCCACCTGCTCGCCGATGAGGCCGAAGGGCACGGAATAAAAGAAGCCATCGATTTCGATGTGATAGTCCAGCCCGACGCGGGCGAACTGCCACTGCGCAAACACGTAGTCTTCCGCCGGCAGGGCTGCGAGGGTGGGTCGCTCGATGCTCTCGAAGAGCTCGCGCCGGCTGATGCCGAGACGACGCATGGGCGCATTGTTCATGCGCTCCACCGCTTCCGCGATGGCGGCATTGGCCTCGGCGAGCGAGAAGAAGGTGCGGTTGCGCAGACGGCCGAGAATGTAAAACTGGGCAAAGCGCACGCCCACCTCCACCTTGCTCTTGTCCCGAGGCTTGCGGCTGCGGGCGGGCAGGACGCCGACGTCGTAGTGGGCTGCGAGCTTGCCGTAGCTGCGATTGAGCTCGGGATCGTAGAACGAGGCCTTGTGCACGCCGCTCTTGAGGTTGTCCGGCACGATGAGCTTGGGCACGCCGCCAACGAAGCGGAACATCCGCACATGCGCCTCGATCCAGTCCGGCAATTGCTGCGTCCAGGTCGCCTCGGCGTAGGTGAAGTTGGAGGCGCCGAGCACCGCCACGAAGATCTCGGCCTGGCGCACCTCGCCGGTGGCAGGATCGACGATGGGCAGCTTCTTGCCCGAGTAGTCGACGAACACCTTGTCGCCGGCCACGTGGTTCTGGCGCATGGTCGGTGACAGGCGGCGCTCGAACTCGCGCATCAGGTCGCAGAAGCGCGAGTAGCCGTAGCCATCGGGATACGCTGCCCTGTACTCCTCATGCAGGATGGTCATCGTGACGCCCGGGCGCTTCATCTCCCTGGCGAGAGCAGCCCAGTCCGGTTCGGGGCGTCGGCGCAGGCCGGTCTTGACGCCGCTCCTGGCGAACAGGCGCTGCTCGAGGAGGGTGTCGGTGAGATCTGCCGGCACGGGCCAGGTCAGCCCGGCCGCCTTGGCCCGTTTGAGGGTGTCCTGGACAGTGGAGCGGGCGGCTCCAACGGATCGTCCGATGGATCGGTCGCTCTCGCCGCTGGCATGCAGGCGCAGGATGTGACGTATGGCTCTCATGGTCAGCCTTCTCTTTGCCGGCATGGCCGCTCCTTGTTCGTAACAATGGAGCCTTCATGCCTGATTGGCGGACCTTGGGAACATCCCCTCGACGCTGTCTCAGCCCCTGGCCGGACAATGATCGGAATGGTGGCCGGATTTATCTCGGAACGGTGGCCGGAGAATGATCGGAATCGCGGCCGGCTTCATCTCGGAATCCCTGGCCGGATGAAATCGGAATCTGCAGTTCATGTCCCTCCAGGCCCATTACTCACTCGTTCATCCCAACACGGGGCCGATTCAGCCCTTCCACTTGTGAAGCCAGAACTTCAGGTCTGACTGTAGCCGAAGATCGACTTGGTCTCGAGGAACTCCTCCAGCCCGAACACCCCACGCTCCCGCCCATTGCCCGACTGCTTGTACCCCCCGAAGGGCGCCGCCGGGTCACTGGATGCTCCGTTCAGGTGGACCATGCCGGCGCGCATCTGGCGGGCAATCCTGCGAGCGCGCTCAGGGTCTGCCGAGGTCACATAGCTCGACAAGCCAAAAGAAGTGTCGTTGGCCATCTCGATTACCTCACTCTCACTTTCATAGGGCAGGATCGAGAGAACAGGCCCGAATATCTCCTCCTGTGCAATCGCCATCCGATTGTGAACGTCGGCAAACACGGTCGGGCGAACATAGTAGCCGCGGTCCAGGTGAGCCGGGCGGCCGGGCCCGCCAGCAATGAGCGTTGCTCCCTCCCGAAGGCCGGAGACAATCAGGTTCTGAACCCGTGTGAACTGTGCCTTGTTCGCGACAGGGCCAAGGGCTGTTGTTGGGGAGCGCGGCTGATCCACCACAAGATCTTCGGCAATCCTCTTGGCGATCCTGGCTGCTTCCTGCTGCCGACCAGCTGGGACGAGCAGGCGGGTTGGCGCATTGCAGGACTGGCCGCTGTTGGCAAAGCAGGCATACGCCCCATGGCTCACAGCCGCCGCGAAACTTGTGTCATCGAGAAGGATGTTGGGCGACTTACCACCGAGCTCCTGGTGTACCCGCTTCACGGTGCCTGCCGCAGCCTGAGCCACGAGGATGCCGGCCTGCGTTGAGCCGGTGAAGGACACCATGTCGACACCAGGATGGGATGCGAGGGCCTGACCGACCGTGGCTCCATCGCCCTGAACGAGGTTGAACACGCCGGATGGCACACCAGCCTCATGCAGGATTTCCGCAAAGATCGATGCCGAGGCAGGCGCACCCTCACTGGGCTTCAGGATCATCGTGCAGCCCGCAGCAAGGGCAGGGCCAACCTTGCAGGCAATCTGGAGAAGGGGCCAGTTCCACGGTGTGATCAGCCCGCAGACCCCGATAGGCTCCCGCGTGATCAGGGTCGAACCGTGCAGAGTGTCGAACGAATAGGTTTCCAGCGCCTTGATGCTCTGTTGCAGATGAAGGAGGCCGGCCGGCGCCTGGCGCTCGCGGGCAAGGGTGAGGGGAGCCCCCATCTCCAGCATGACCGCTTCGACGAGATCGTCCATGCGCCGCTGGTAGCCGTCGACGATGGCTCGCAGCAGATCGAGCCGCTCCTGTCGGGTGGTTTGGGCATACGCCTTGAACGCTTGCCGTGCTGAGCGAACAGCGCGGCCGACATCACCCCCATCACCGGGGGCAAAGGTTGCAAAGACTGTCTCAGTCGCAGGGTTGATGAGGTCAAAAAGTCGTAACTTCGCAGGCGAGACCCACCGACCGCCGATATAGAGCTGATGAAGATAGTGCACAGCCCCTGGCCCTCTCGTCTCGCCGACGCAATCCCAATGCCTTGAACCTAATCAGGGATCGACCCACCGCGATCTCAGCTTGCGGTGAATCCCAGGTAATGCTTGAGGTCGGCGTACATCATGCTCGGTAGCATGCACCTTTAGGCCCGCCAAGCTGATTTCGCTTGCAGCTCCCACATGAATTGCGCCTCACTGTGTGCAGTCGATCATGTGCATGGTCTCAGAACCTGATAGACTTTGCCAATTGATGAGGGCCGCCAAGTCATTCCAAAGATTGGCCCTCGATAATATGGTTTGTAAGATGTCGAATGCCGCTCGCAACAATGGGGTCTCAACAATGAGTTGTCTTTCTGAAGCTGACCAGGATCGCATCCTTGCCGCAGTTGACGAAGCTTTTGAGACGCAGATTGCTTTTCTGTCAGACCTTGTGCGCTGTGTCTCGCTCCGAGGGCAGGAGGCGGACGTCCAGTCACGGGTCGAAGCGGCGCTTCTGGAGCGAGGATACGACGTTTCTCGGCAGACGATCGATCCTACGCTGATTGGCCGGCATCCGGCGTTTTCCCCGGCAACGGTCAGCTATGAGAACTCATGGAATGTAATCGCAGTCCAGAACCCGGCGATCACCGAGGGACGATCGCTCATCCTGAACGCCCATGTGGACATTGTGCCCACGGGTGATCCCAAGCGGTGGCAGGACCCGCCTTTCGAGGCCACGCGGGATGACGACTGGCTCTATGGCCGCGGCTCTGGCGACATGAAGGCAGGTTTATCGGCCGCAATCTTTGCTCTCGATGCCATCAGGGCGGCTGGGCTTGAACTGACGGCCCCTGTCCAGATCCACTCAGTGGTCGAGGAGGAGATCACCGGCAACGGCGCCGCCATGGCGGTGGCGAGCGGCCTCACCGCCGATGTGGTGCTGATCCCGGAACCGACGGATGAGAAGCTTGTTCGGGCTAATTCCGGCGTCATCAAGTTCGCCATCACGCTCCACGGCACTCCCGCCCACCCGCGCGAGGTCAGTGGCGGCGTGAGCGCAATTGAGGCGGCTATGCGGCTCATCGAGCATCTGCGCCAGCTTGAGGCACGTTGGAACGAGGAGGGAGCAATACAGCCGTTCTTTCACAACGTGGAGAACCCTGCTGCGCTGACCATTGGGACGATCAATGGCGGCGAGTGGATTGCATCGGTTCCTTCGTGCTGCCGCTTCGAGGGCCGGATTGGCTTTTATCCCGGCGATGACCCGCACGAGCGGGTGAGGGAACTCGAGGCATTTGTCGCAAGGATTGCGGTCGATGACCCCTTAATCCAGCGCTGCCCGGCACCCATCGTGGAGTGGGTCGGAGTTGTGCATGCGGGATATACGCTTGCACCTGGTTCCGACGCGGAGGGCATCCTTGCTGAGGCGCATGCCGCCGCCCATGCACCCAACGGACCGGCCTTAAATTCTTATGTCATGGCCTGCTACCTGGATGCTGCTGTCTATGCCGTCCACGCGGGGATTCCTTCACTGGTTTATGGGCCTATTGCGGAGAACATTCACGCCATCGACGAGCGGGTTTCTCTTGCCTCGTTGCGGCGTGTGACAAAGACGATCGCTCTGTTCGCCGCGACCTGGTGTGGCGTTCGCTCCGTCGCGGATGCATCGCATTTGCCTGCTTCGCATCACGATTGACTAGTAAAGAATAGCACACTGGTGCAACAATCATTCAGATTGGCAGATGACCTCAGGCCTAGTGGTATAGCTCCTCCGAGTCCTTGGGGCCACATCTCAGCACCGCCGGATCTTCGCCGAAACGTACCATACGCTGCGTGGTGGATGAATTCTGCCTTGAACGTGCTTTTAGCTCGCCGGTGGTACGCACCCTAGCTGCTGCCAGAACTGACGAAGGAAATGATCGACAGCTTCCCACTGACAAGACATCAGAATGACGTGCCGTTTGGTTCAGCTGGCGCCCGGCGCCTATGATCTTTACCTCGCCGATACCATCGTGGCCAGCGTTGTCAGGAACGGCTCACGCCAGCCGTACCTCAAGGTGAAGGACATGGGGCTGCAGAAGGGCTCGGAGCACGATGTCTTCGGCGGCCCCTCGCAGCGCTACTGCCCGGCGGGCGTCTATGAATGGGTCGAGGGCGAGGGTGGGGTGCGCTACCAGATCAACGCCCAGAACTGCGTCCACTGCAAAACCTGTGACATCAAGGACCCGAACCAGAACATCAACTGGGTGACGCCCGAGGGCGGCGGCGGGCCGAACTACGTCAATATCTGAGCGAGGAGTGTCGCGGTGGCTCAATGGAAGTGGGTTTACAGCTTTGGGGACGGTCGTGACGAGGATGAAGAACCTGCTGGGCGGCAAGGGAGCCAATCTCACCGAGATGTCCAATCTGGGCCTGCCGGTGCCCCCGGGGTTTACCATCACGACGGAAGTCTGCACCTTTCACCAAGACTATGAAACTGGTTCACTTGTCGCGCTTGCAATTCGCCAATCACGCTGCTGCCGCGCACCCGCATGGTCATCATAACTAATCCGGTCCCTTTCATAAAAAGAATCCCTTCCGCGCCCGGCATCTTTCTGACTACTGTGCTGAGGATCGTCGGCTACTATCGGGATGCAACGAAAGCGAGGCCAACCCGTAGTCCGAATTCCGGCATAACAAAGGGGAGGAACACGCGGTGCGAACGTCTAGGCTCAACTGGCTGGTATGGCAGGCGTTGTTGCGCAAATTGCTCTTCGAGAGGAGTTCCTTTCCTTGGGCAGATCTATCCCGCGCGCCGCGTGAGCGGCGTTCCGGGGGCAGTGAAGCGGTTCAAGATGGCCGCCCTGATCGGCATTCGGCAGGTTGGCGTTCGAAGTTGGCGCGACATCACGAGTTCGCCCAATAACTTGAGGCAGCGCATCTTATGCTAGACTAGACTTCGTCAGTAGTGGCCGTAACAGTTTTGCCAAATAGCGTGAGCAATAAAGCTTCAGAAATCAAACAACAAAGAGGGAAAATGATATGGGAATCACAAGACGGTATCTTATGAAATCGGGAGTAGCTGCCGGCGCTGCGCTCGCGGTTCCCTCAGCGCTTTGGGCGCAAGCGGCGCCCTCGGGAGGTAATACCGTTCGAATGGTGATGGAAGATATCCAAATCTTCGATCCGGTTCTCTCCACATCGACTAGTTCACAAAATCATGCGATGGCGATCTATGACACGCTGTTCGCGCTGGACGCTAACCTTGTACCACAACCACAAATGGTGGGTAGCTGGGGTGTCTCCGAGGACAAGAAGACCTACACATTTGAACTCCGTGACGGCCTGTCCTGGCATGACGGTACGCCGGTCACTGCGGCTGACTGTGTCGCCTCGATTCGCCGTTGGGGTCAAACTGTCTCGAAGGGGCAGCTGTTGCTGGAGCGCGCCAGCCATATCTCCGCAACAAGCGGAAAAAGTTTTACGATCGCGCTCAAGGAGCCACTTGGTCTGGTCCTCGACATTTTGGCGTCTCCTGGGCAGCCGCTGTTCATGATGCGCGAGCAGGACGCGATCCTTCCCGCAACCGAGCAGGTGACCACGAACATCGGTTCGGGTCCATTCAAATTCAATGCGGCTCTTACCAGACCCGGCGCGCGCTTTGTTTACGACCGCAACGAAGCGTACGTACCCCGCGACGAGCCAGCTAGCGGCTACGCAGGCGGCAAGATTGTGAGAGTCAAGCAGGCCATCTGGGAGAACATAAAGGATCCCCAAACCGCGCTGGCGGCTCTGCAGGCAGGCGAGGTGGATTTCTGGCTGCAGCCGGTGGCAGATCTCTTCTCCGTCATCGAAAGCAATCCGAACCTTGTACTTGACGCGATGGGGCGCAACGGTTCGGACTGGTTTGCTCGGATTAACTGTCTGCAGCCGCCGTTCGACAATGTCAAGATGCGCCAGGCACTGCTGCACCTGATCGACCAGAACGCGTTCCTGGGCCTGTTATCTCCCAACCGGACCTTCGGTAGGGCCGTTACTTCGATGTTCGGAGTCGGATCAAACTACTCGAATGACATCAATACCGAATGGTTCAAGAACGGCGGGAACTTCGAGGCAGCGAAGAAACTGATCGCAGAGGCCGGATATGCAAATGAGAAGGTTGTTATCCTTGACCCGACGGACTGGCCGGAAGGCGACTTGGCCTCCCAACTCCTTGCCAGTGTTCTGCGGAAAGCCGGTATTAATGCCGAACTCGCTCCTATGACCTGGGGTGAACTGTCGAAGAGAAGAGCGAAGAAGGGTCCCATCAACGAAGGCGGCTGGAGCATCTTCATCACGTCGGGTACCGACTTCACTATGGGTGATCCACTTGGGCCTTCCGCTTTCCGTTTGAACGGAGAGAAGGCGTGGTATGGTTGGCCGCAGGACGATAAATACGAAGCACTACGCGCCAAATGGCCGGATGTTGAGACGCAAGAGAAACGCATGGAACTCGCCCGAGAGATGCAGCGCATCTGGTGGGACTACGTCCCGCAAGTTTTCCTTTGCCAGACTACGGCGCCCTCGGCACGTAACAAATCGCTGGTGGATATGATCAATTCCCCTGCGCCAGAAGTGGCCATGTGGAACATGCGGAAAGTCTCCACCTAATGGCGTCCTACATCCTTCGTCGGATGATATCGGCCATCGCCGTCATGGCGATGGTCGGGGTCTTCGTCTTCCTTCTGATCCGGCTGGCGCCGGGCGATCCGGCCGCGGTCATGGCGGGGCGGGATGCGACTGAAGAAATGATTGTGAGTATTCGCGAGCGGCTCGGCCTGAACGAGCCGCTGCCGGTTCAATTCCTCCTCTGGCTCTCGGGGATGTTTCGCGGCGATTTTGGGATCTCGATTTTTTCCGGTCGCCCCGTCCTTGAACTTCTCGTGCAGCGGCTTGGGCCGACGATTTCGCTAGCACTCCTGACCCTAGCCCTGTCGGTGACGGCGGGCGTGTCCTTCGGCATCCTCGCCGCCTGGCGCGCTGGCGGGCTGGTCGACCGGCTGCTCCAGATCTTCTCAGCCTTCGGCTATTCGGTTCCGGTTTTCGTTATCGGCTACTTCCTCGTCTACCTGCTGGCCATCAATACCGGATGGTTTCCAGTCCAAGGATACGTGCCGATCGGTGCGGGGCTCGGCCGCTGGTTCGGGCATCTAGCCCTGCCGACGTTGACGCTGAGCATACCCTATATTGCATTCGTCGCCCGGATAACGCGGGCGAGCATGCTTGAGGTACTGACCGAAGACTACATGCGAACCGCGGCCGCCAAGGGCGCCTCGTCCTACGCGATGCTCTTTCACCATGCATTAAAAAATGCCGGGGTGCCGATTCTGACTGTGATCGGTCTCAGCTTTGCCTACCTGATCGGCGGGGTTGTGCTCACCGAGACCGTCTTCAACATTCCCGGCGTTGGGCGTCTGGTAGTCGATGCGATCAACAACAAGGACTATCCGATCATACAGAGTGTGCTGATCCTCACCTCGGGGCTATACGTACTCATCAACCTCGCGGTCGACCTCGCCTATACCTTAATTGACCCCCGCATCCGGTACTGACATGACGCTTCTCTCATCTACAGCCGCTGCGCCAGCGCGCCGGGTGCCTGTACCTAGCCTCGCCCGACTCGGGCGGCGTCATCCGTTGGTGCTGATCGGCGGCGGCCTGCTCGTGCTCCTCGTTCTCCTGGCGCTCGCCGCCCCGATCTACGCCGGCGATCCCTTGAACATAGATCCCTTCGTGCGCCTGCAGCGACCCTCCGCCGAACACTGGTTCGGGACCGATAACCTCGGCCGGGACGTCTTTGCACGCACGATCTATGGCGCGCGTATCTCGCTCATGGTGGGGCTGATCTCTGCGCTCCTGGCCATCGGTGCCGGGCTCCTGATCGGTGTCGTCGCTGGCTATATCCGCAGCTTCGACAACCTCATCATGCGGGCCATGGACGCGTTAATGTCGATCCCGACGATCCTGCTGGCCATTGCGCTCATCTCGCTGACGGGACCTGGGATAGGGATTCTCATCGTCGCCGTGGCGCTGCCGCAAACGCCAAGCGTGACCAGGCTGGTGCGCTCGGTGGTCTTGAGCGTACGCGAGCGTCCTTACGTGGAGGCCGCGATCTGCGGTGGCGCGCGCCTGCCGAAGATCCTATGGCGCCATGTCCTTCCGAGCACTGTCCCGCCGCTCATGGTCCAGAGCGCCATTGTATGCGCGGATGCAATCATGATCGAGGCCGGGCTGAGCTTCCTCGGTGTCGGTGTGCCACCGGAGATCCCAAGCTGGGGCAATATGATTTCGGGTTCACGCCTCTATCTCGCCACCGCACCGCTGACGATCTTCGCTCCGGGGATCCTTCTCGCGGCCACAGTGCTCGCGGTCAATCTTCTCGGCGATGGGCTGCGCGATCTCTTCGATCCGCGTGCGAAGCGGAGGCGCTAAGATGCTGATGCAGAATCTCAAAGAGGATAGAAACATTAAGACTGACGTGCTTCTGGATGTGATGGACCTCGAGACCCATTTCTTCGGCGAGGAGAGCATCACCCGAGCACTCGGCGGGATCAGCTTCCGGGTCCGGAAAGGCGAAACGCTCGGCGTGGTCGGAGAGTCCGGCTGCGGCAAGAGCGTAACCGCGCTCTCCATCCTGCGGCTACTGCCGAAGCTCACTGCCCGGACCGTCGGTGGCGAAGTCCGTTTTCACGGTCGTAATCTCCTCGATCTTTCCGAGCGTGAGATGCGCAAGATCCGCGGCGACAAGATCGCAATGATCTTCCAGGACCCGATGACCAGTCTGAACCCGGTCTACACGGTCGGCCGGCAGATTGCCGAGGCGGTGCAGATCCATACCGGGGCCTCCCGCGCTGACGCCATGACCCGGGCCGAAGAGATGCTGCGCCTCGTCCGGATCGCCGATCCAGAGCGTCGGGTGAAAAACTACCCGCATGAGATGTCGGGCGGCATGCGCCAGCGCGCGATGATTGCCATGGCGCTGGCCTGCTCGCCGGAGCTTCTGATCGCAGACGAGCCCACAACCGCGCTCGACGTCACCATCCAGGCGCAGATTCTGCGGTTAATTGTAGAACTGAAGGAACGCACCGGAACAGCAGTGATGTTCATCACCCATGACCTCGGCGTCGTCGCGGAGACCTGCCAGCGGGTGATCGTGATGTATGCCGGCCGGATCGTAGAGGAGGCCAGCGTGACCGATCTCTTCACGCGGCCCGCACATCCCTACACGAAAGCGCTTATGCGCTCGGTCCCGGACCGGCGGCGCGGGAAGGAGCGCCGCCTGCCGGAGATCCCCGGCATCGTGCCGAGCCTGCGCGAACCCCTGGTCGGCTGCAGCTTCGCGGCGCGCTGTCCCTTCGTCACCGACATCTGCCGCGAGAAGACGCCAGTTCTGGACCAGGTTGGACAGGAACATGCTGCCGCCTGCTGGCGCTCAATGGAGGTCATGGGCGCATGAAAGGTCCCCTGTTGAAAGTCGAGAACCTAGTCAAACACTATCCGCTCGGGGGAGGGATCTTCAATAATAATTCCCTGGTCGTGCGGGCGGTTCAGGATGTGTCCTTCTCCGTCGAGCGCGGCGAGACGCTCTGCATCGTTGGAGAATCCGGCTGCGGCAAGTCGACCGTGGCGCGGCTGCTGATGCGGCTCGTGGAGCCGACCGAGGGCCGGGTGCTGCTCGAAGGCATCGATATCGCGAGCCTGAACAAGCACGCATTGCGGGATGGGCGCCGGCGCATGCAGATGGTGTTCCAGGATCCCTATTCCTCACTTAATCCGCGGCTCACCGCCGGCCAGATCATCACCGAGCCGGTCGAGAACTTCGAGCGGATGACCCGCAAGAAGCGCGAGGCTCTTGCCGCCGACCTGCTGAAGAAGGTTGGGTTGGCCCCCGAGATCATGCACCGGCTCCCCTCCGAGCTCTCCGGCGGTCAGCGCCAGCGGCTCGGGATTGCACGCGCGCTGTCCCTGAATCCCGCGATCATCATCGCCGACGAAGCAGTCTCGGCGCTCGATGTCTCGGTGCAGGCGCAGATCCTCAACCTGCTGATGGACCTCCAGGAGGAACTGGGGATCGCCTTCCTCTTCATCTCCCATGACCTCGGGGTGGTGGAGCATATCGGCCATCGGGTGGCCGTCATGTATCTCGGCCGCATCGTGGAGCTTGCAAGCGCCGAGGCGCTCTTCGCGAATCCTGTCCACCCCTATACCGAGGCGTTGATCGCAGCCGCCCCAGTCCCCGATCCGACCCAGGCCCGGGTCGAGGCCCCGGTCGAGGGCGAGGTGCCCAGTCCGGTCAAGCCGCCCTCAGGCTGCGCCTTCCACCCGCGGTGCCCGCTCGCCGAGGAGCGTTGCAGCCTCGAGGTGCCGGCCTTGATTCCAATTCCGGATGGGCGGGTTGTTGCCTGCCATGTTCGTGCGCCAGCGACAGGTGTAGACAGTCAGGTAGCCCAAGCGGTCGACACCCATGCGTCTGCCCCATATCCCAAGAATGTGACGGACTAGGCATGTCGAGTGAAAGTGAGCATCGGCCAACAACAATGGTGGCAAATGTTTCTGCAGCCACCACCGGTAATGAACCAGCAGCATCTCGCGGATCCAATGCTCTGCTCTTTGACTGTATGGAATTGGTATTGCAGCAAATCAAAATTGCGCGTGAGTAAGTAGGTGAGCTTTGAAACCTTAACTATTGCGGAGCTTTAGCATACTAAGGCTGTACAGCAAATTTAGTTTAGATTCAGTGCCGTTGCCCAAGCGCTCGGAGCTTTTAGACATGACATTAATGCCCTATTCTACCGACGTAGATATCAAAGATCGTTTTCGCGTTGCCGGCGTTGTGCTGCCGCCCGATCGTGTTGCAGGGGCTTGTGCCATTGCTCAGGATCTTGTGTCCGCTCTCCACTGGTTACGGCAGCCGCGTACTGCAGCCGATGAAATTGCACTTGTCTTCACCCTTCAAAAAGATGTCGCCAATGATCTCGTCCCGTCCCCTTAACCAAATGTCCATTGCGGACGCTGGCAAGGCGTTGCGTGCTGGTGAGATCACCGCACGGCAACTAACCGAAGACTCGCTCAATCAGGTGGCTGCACTCGATCATTCGGTCAATGCCTTCGTCCTCGTCAGTGTTGATCGTGCCCTGAAAGACGCGGAAAAGGCAGATGCCGATTTTGCCAACGGTATCGATCGTGGACCGATGCAGGGCATCCCCTATGCCCTAAAGGATATCTACGCCACAGCAGGAATCCGTACTACCTGCCATTCCAATCTTTTCCGAGATTACGTTCCGTCAACTGATAGTGCCGTTGCGGAACGGCTCTCGGATGGCGGCGGCGTACTCGTCGGAAAGGTCGCCACCTACGAATTCTCAATCGGGGGGCCGAGTTTCGACCTGCCATTTCCGCCTGCTCGCAATCCCTGGAATTTGGATCACATCACCGGCGGCTCTTCTTCCGGCTCGGCGGCCGCGGTCGCGGCCGGTATGGTGCGAATGGCCATGGGTTCTGACACAGGTGGTTCGATCCGTGGCCCGGCCGGCTATTGCGGCGTCGTCGGTCTGAAGCCGACATACGGTCGAGTCTCAAGGCGCGGCGTTTTTCCTCTCGCTTATTCGTTCGACCATTGCGGGCCGCTATCCCGCTCCGTAAAGGATGCGGCGCTAGCCTTGCAGGTTATCGCCGGTTATGATCCGCTCGACCCCGCCTCGGCTGGCGTGTCGGTGCCTGATTTCAGCGCCAAATTGGAACACGAACTCATCGGACTACGCATCGCCTATACCCGTGACTTTTACATTCGGCACCCCCTCTGTACGGCCGACGCCACCAAAGCACTGGACGCAGCAGCCCAGCAACTTGCCTCACTTGGCGCTGTTGTCGAAGAGGTGGATATGCCACCGTATGAACAATTCAGCGCCTGTAAGAACACGATTGTGCTCGCCGAAGCTTACGCCATACATGAGAACGACCTCAATACTCGGCCCTATTCCTATGGCCGCAAGGCTTACCAACTATTGGTGTCAGGAGCCGTGCTTACGGCAGCGGATCTCGTGCAAGCATTCCGGCTGCGCCGCGAGTTGTCGGCATTCCTCAATCAGAATGTCTTGAAGAGCTTTGATGCCTTACTCGCGCCGAACACGCTGGGCACGGCTACTCGTTTCTCCGATCTAGGTCCGGATGACGAGGATCTGGGAGCCGTGCTCGCGGGCCCATTTAACGTAACGGGAAATCCAGCCTTGGCGCTGCCGATAGGTTTTAACGATGTTGGTCTGCCGCTCAGCGCACAAATCGTCGGCCGTCCATTCGAAGAATCCACGGTGCTCCAGATTGGTGCGGCCTACGAGGCTACAGCTGGTGTTGCTGAGCGCCACCCGACTTTAGCGCGTGACGTGCCAGTTGAATTAGCCTCCACGAGTGATGGGAAGAATTCAGAGTCTTTGCTTGGTATCTGCTCAAGCCCACTCTAAAAGGTCGCTAGAATAGCCGGATTGGTTTCCCATCTACCCGCGGCGGCATTCAGCGTCGGGTACTTTGAAGCAGAAGGAGTTAGGGTCGGACGCGGCAAGCAGCCGGGGTCGCCGGCGAGGTTGTTATAATGCTGTCCCGTGAACCGGTGTAGCCGGTGCTGATCGCCACCAAGATGTTCGGTGCGCTGCTTGCTCTTACCGTTCGGGCGCTAGGTGCCGTTGATCGAGTGCGACTTCGCCCGGTGTTCTCTTGAAAAAGGACATAGGTGCCAAGACGTGGTGCTCAGCGCTCGTTCATCATTGTGCCCGTAACGCGGCGAAGTCACTCGGATCAGCTCATTGCATGTTGTCATACGTACCTGCCTCATCATCGCCCCGCAGCTCGTCCGAACTCGGGAATAAATCAGATGAGGCAAAGATCAGGGAGCAGTTCAGGCGACTCAATGCGAAGGAATGGCAGCAGTCATGTGATTGCCCAACTGTTTGCGCGAGAAGTAGATCCATCTCGCCGTCTGTATCACGTTGTCAACTTCAAGGTGCTACGGCGTATGGAGACGTAGCCATGCTGGTAAGGGATCTCCCCTAAAATTAGGTTCGGTTTCTGACAAAGACGATTATCAGCGACCGATATCAGGGCGATGATGTCAAGCCTTCCGTGTCATCATAAGCCTAACGGCGTGCGAATAACTTTTATCACTCGCTCTGGTTCGGCTAGCCGCATAAACTTGGGCCAGAAAACGAGCCGGCAATCCAACGTCAGTAGGCCCGAAGGTTGGCAACATATGTACGGTGACCTGCGCGGCGCATTAAAGGAGAGTGATACAGATGCTCATCGGATACGTAAGTGACGAGAACTTCGTCGCGATCAGCGACGTAAATGTGGAGATCATCGGCGCCGACGGATCGGTCGTGGCTCGATCGCGTGCGTCGGGGGCCATCCACGCGGACGTCCAACCCGGTCGGTACATGGTGTATCTGAGCTGTCCCGGATATGGCAGCAAACACAGTGAAATTGACGTGTCGCCCGATTGTCCGGCCCAGCTACGACTGCTGCGGGACACCCCGCTCGGCTATGCGTGGCCGAAGTGGGTTCGTGCGGGCGGCGAGGTCGAAGTTCGAGTGCACTCCCGAGCCGAATACCGTGTCGAGTTGTGGCGCTACGGTTGGGAGAAGCGGCTCGTCCGTTCGCTTGGCCACGGTGCTCACCCGCCTGACGCGACACGCCAGGTGGTGCCAGACGGTGATTACACGCAAACCGGCGTCGGCTGGTGCGACCCGATGCGCATCGCAGCGCCTGCCGAGTCCGGCCTGTACTTCTTTCACGTGCACAACGCCTCAGGCGAGACCGCAGCGTTTCCCCTCATCGTCGCGCCCGCCGTCCCCGCCGCGCCGATCGCGGTGCTCACGTCGTCGTTGACCTGGAACGCCTACAACAATTTCGGCGGCCGCAGCAACTACATCCACTCCGTCGCCCTTCCCGCGACACCTCCGGTCAACCGGCGCCAAGACCTCCCGCGATACCACCACACGGACGCAAGTCAGAAATACGAGTGGCTGGGGGACGACTACGCGCCGCTGTCCTTCGACCGTCCGGAACCGCTTAACGTCGTTCCCCTCGATGCACGGATCACCGATCCGATCGAGGGCCGCGAGCCAAACCATCTCGCTGCTGCCGAGTGGCGGCTGCTCGGATGGCTGGAGCGCGAGGGGTTCGCCGCTGACGTGTATTCCGACGTTCAACTGCATACGGGTACTCTCGACCTCGATGCGTACCGGGTTCTCGTACTCAGCACGCATCCGGAGTATTGGACCAGGACGATGTACGACCGGGTGTTGGCCTGGGTCGAACGCGGCGGCCGCCTCGTCTACCTTGGCGGGAACGGCGTCGAGTGTGAGGTAGAACTCCCGGACGAGCGCACGATGATCGTGCGGAACGGCGACAGCCGGACCTTCGAGTCCGACCCCGACGCGATGGGGAGTCGGTTCTTCGGTGTGAGCCAGGTCCGAGAGGAGAGACTGCTTGGCATCAGAACATCAACCACTGGCTTTTTCACCGCCGCGCCGTACCGCGTTATCGACGCCGCGCACTGGGTTTTCGAGGGCACCGGGCTGTCCGACGGCGACCTGTTCGGGGAACGATGCCTGCACACCCGATGCCCGGGCGGTGCATCTGGCCACGAGATGGATACGATGACTAAGAGCTCACCACCGGGCACTACACTTCTCGCTAAGGGAGCAAACGCGGGACTGGTGCCGCTGGTAGGCGGTGGTGTTGCTCCGATCAACTCGGGCGCGGAGATGGTCCACTACAGGACGGCGGACGGAGGCGAGGTCTTCTCTGTGGGCTCCATCAACTATCCGAGCGCGCTCCCCGTCGACGACGCCATCTCCCGCATCACCGCCAACGTATTGCGCCGCTTCGCGGCGTGATGCGAACCGAACTAAGAGATCCCATGGGGGTGGATAGCGATCTGCTCTCTGGCAGAGTGAGGTTGCGATATCCACACACGTTGGAGGTAACCCATGTCAGTTAACCCCGGATACGAGCCGACCGCTATTCGCACCAATCTTGGCGCAATCTTTGTCTCGATGGAACTCTTATGTTCAAATGCAAGCGGCATGGCCACGACTGTTCATCCCGCCAGTCATGGCTGGTCCTGCATAGTGTAGCTAATGCGCAATGTAGGAGACAGGACCTCAAGACGACGGTTTGCAAACTCTTATACGCGGGTTGGATACCGCATTTCCGTGTGTACGCCTGGGGCTGCTTCTATCTTAGTACGGGCATCGACGTAGTCGGCCACTCAGTTCCATCGAAGATTCCCCGACCGGGGCCCTGCCTCCAATATTGAGCATCAGCAGATGATCGATCTTGTCTCCTCTTTCGAATGCGCGCGATATGCGGTGCTTGGCTAAGCGTGGTGAGCTGGTTGCACTTCCTGACCGATAGCCCACAGGAAGGCCGCCATTTCTCTAGCGATCGCGGTGATCGCGATGGCCTTGTGCTTCCCCGCGAGGATCATTGTTCGATAGCGAGAGCAGAGGCGGAGCTGACCTTTCCACGCTATTTCGCGAACGGTTCTCGGGAGGCCTTCCAACTGCGCTTGCTTGGTGCGACTGACCCGCGCAGGGAAGCGGTAAGCCCATGCGCCTTCGACCAGCATGCGACGGGCCCGAGAGTTCCCGGCCTTCGTGATCCCACCACGCTTGACATGTTCACCTGTCGAGCTCTCTGACGGAACGAGGCCAAGAAAGGCCATCAGCTGGCGGGGGTTTTCGAAGCGGCGGATATCGCCAATTTCGGCAACAAAGACGACGGCGGCAATCAACGACACGCCCCGTAACGCCTGATAGGCTTCGACGACAGGAGCCATCGTCCAGGATCTGACAGTCTCCGAGATCAGATCGGTCAGACGCCTTAAGCGCACCTCGGCATCCTCGATCGCCTGGCAGTATTCCTGGAGCACGATGAAGTGCGCCGGATGCTCGAACTTCAGAGTCGATATCCACCGCCTATGCGCCAGCGACCAGGATGAGCGGCCCGAATAGATGCGGCCATGTCGAAGGAGGAACGACTGAAGCTGCTGACGCGCCCGCTTTTGAGCCTCCTGGGCTGCTTCTCGGGCCCGCACCAGATCGCGCATCGCCTCATGCCCGCGGTCCGGCACCCAAACCGCTGTCAGCTCACCCGCACGATGTAACCGTGCCAAGCTGACCGCATCGCGCCGGTTGGTCTTCACTCGATCTCCGGGACGCTTGGGAATGAGTGCCGGTGCCACCACCACACAATCATGGCCCATCTCGGTGAGCTGACGATAGAGTTCGTAACCTGTCGGCCCTGCCTCGTAGCAGAAGTGGAGCTTTGCTCCTCGCTTGGCCAGCTTGTGCACGATGGATGACACCGAGGCCGGATCTGAGGGTATGTCCCCGAAAAACCTTACCTCGCCACCCCGCTCGCCATCCGCGACGGCTACAGAAATCTTGAGTTTCGAGACGTCCAGACCGATGAAAAGTCTGCTATGCTGATCCACGGTTCATCCTCGCTAAGCTTGGGGCTCGGCTTCGGCCACTCCGAAGCAACCCCCGATCTCAGCTTACGGCGAGGGTGAGCCGCCTTCACCCCGAGAACATACGGTCTCAGTCGTTCTGTCTGGCTGATCACCTCCCTGTCCCCAGGGGCCGGCGAGAGAATGTCCAAGCATAGCGTGCGCGGGGGCGATGTCGCCGGCCTGCTTATGCGGTTTACGCAGCTACAGGAGAAAGCGCAGGCTCGAACCGGACAGATGTTTCCGATCGTCTCCATTCAGGAGGCGGGTCTTGATGGGTTCTGGATCCATCGCGTGCTGGAGAGCGAAGGGATCGAAAGTCACGTCGTTGATCCCGCCTCGATTGCCACCTCACGCAGGCGGCGACGGGCCAAGATCGACAAGATCGACGGCGAGGCCCTGGTCCGGACGCTGCTGGCCTACAAGCGCGGCGAACCGCGCGTGTGTGCCATGGTCAAAGCGCCGACACCTGAGGAGGAGGATCAGCGCCGCATCGGCCGGGAGCGCAAGACGCTCATCGCCGAGCGGGTTCAGCATGTCAACCGGATCAAGGGTCTGCTATTCGCGCAGGGGATTGGCGACCGAGGATCAGCCGCACGATCGGCTCGTCGGCGAGCGAGCGGTGGTTCCAGGCCTGCCAGTCGGTCTGCACCTTGCGCCAGACCCGGCTGACGGTGTCCTTGCTGACCGCCCCACCGAACAGGGCGGCGAGCGCCCTGCGCACCCGCCGGGTGTTGGTGCCCGACAGATAAGCGGATGCGATCAGCGCATCGGCGGCCTTGGTGCGCCGCTGATAAGCCCGAAGGGCCCCGCTGCGCCACTCGGTGGTGGTGCCATCCTCAGCATGCAGACGCGCTCGTGGCACCGAAATCTCGGTCTGACCGAAGGTGCCGGTGAGGCTGCGGGGCCGGCTGCCATGGCGATAGCCGGGAGTTGCTGCGGCTGGCGCAGTGGCCCCGTTGCGGCCATAGCGCGGCCGACCGAGAGCGGCATCAAGCTCGGCTTGGATCAGGGCTTCGATCCAGGTGTCGAAAAGCCGGGCCTCAGGCTGGCCGGTCGGGTGCACAGGATGGGACTTGCTGGTAAGGTCCGTCATGGCGTGGTCTCCCGCGGGACCGCGGCGCTCCAACGCCCAAATCCCGCTGTGTGGGTTGTGACACCCGGAGACTACGCCACCCTCTCAAAAGTCTACCACCTCTCGGGCGGCACCCTCAATGTCCTGAACAGGATTCTAGGGGACTACGCCAAGGTGGCTGACATGTCGACGTTCGTTGCAACGAAAAGCGACCGACACTCTACCGATCTCGCGATGCTACGTGGCGCGCGTTTGGTCACGGCGTCGGAGACCGAGGAAGGGCAGCACTGGGCCGAGGCGAAGATCAAGCGGATGACCGGAGGCGACGAAATCACGGCCTGCTGCTGCAACCGAAGAGTACTTTTCGGAGCAGGATACCCTAAGTGATTGGCTGGACGCGAAATGCATTGTCGACAAGACGAACGTGCATCGCAAGGCCACCAGCCAGGAGCTGTTCATGTCCTGGGCTCTCTTCTGTCGCGAGACGAATGAGCCGCCGGGCATGATCCGCACCTTTTCCGAGACGATGCGCAAGCGTGGTTTCCAGCCGAGCAATACCGTTCCTGCCCAGAATGGTAGCAGCCGGAGGGTGCGCGGCTTCGTCGGGGTCGAGTTGCGGCCTCAGCCGCAGCGTCACTACGAGCAGGATTAGCGAAAGCAAGGCCAGAGGCGCGAAATGCCGCGCCTCTCCTCCCTTCACAGATCAAGGTCTAAGATATGACTGATACCGAGGTTCTCCTAGTGCGGGTGCCGTACCGCGTGCATGGGCTGCCCCCGCGCTGCCGCATCCCCCAAACGATCACGCTCCAGGCGCAGGTGCCCGTGGCAATCAGGTGCGTGGATCCTGATTAGGCTGAGATCAGTGTCACGGTGCGCTGGCCGGCCGGGCATGAGCCTGCGGTCATGCATTGGCGGTTCTTCGAGAATGCTTTCTGGCGGCCAGTCCTCTCTCCTGCGGGAGACGCCATCCTTGAGCCACAGGCATTCCAGAGACTGCTCGCTCAGAGAGGACTCGACTGGAGCGACTACCCGTTCCGCGGCGAGTACCGGCACTTTGGACTGCCGGCAGCACCCTTCGGACTTCCGGAAAATCTGTCGCAGAGGTGGCAGGTTAAAGTGGACGAGCAGGCCGACGCAGTCACGCGGGCGCAGGCGTACGCAGCGAATGATATGATCATAGTTGGTGGTGTGTTCTACCGCCGTTCGCTCCTGCCGATGTGGGCCCTGCGCAGCGTGCCCCGCAACGGTCAGCACCAAGAGGTCGCTCTTGTCATGCCCGATCTCATGCCTGACCGGATCTGCCTTTTCTCCCTAAACCGGTGTCAGGAGGCTATCACTTTCGCTGAGCAGATCGCCCATCGATTGCCCTTGGAGAGCGGAGCCATTCAAGGCCACCTGTGGCCTGTGGTAACACAAGAGGTCCAAATCACATCTCATCGGAACGATCCGGTTCCCGACGATTACGCGTTCAGCTTCGTCAGGATCCATGAGGTCATTGATCGTGCTCTCCAGGGCATTCGATTTGGTGATATTCCGAGGGGCCTTCTGGCTGCGCACACGAAGTTGGAGGAGGCCAAGAACCTGCTGATCCAACCTTCGTCATCCATAGGCCGCCGGAGAGCAATCGGCGCAGCCGTCAATGCAGTGAATGCGATTTCCGCGTGCACCATTCTTCCATCAGCGCCGTCTCAAGCTCGTCTGGAACGGGCACTTCACATGGTTCGGGTGCAGCAGTGGCGCATTGCCTTCAAGAATGATCAGGCTGACACCAAGGCTTTTGCCGATATGTAAACTAGCCGACCGAGTAGATGGGCGGGTATTGGCGTTCGCCTCAATCTCCCCCAACAACAGGCGAGATGTTCGCGGTGAGAGATCAAGGGACACGTTCATCGATCATAGTTGGATGGCGAAGGTTCAAGAGGGCCTTAAATACCCAGCCTCGATACTGAGTGAGGCACTTTTGGCGGGCAATGATTCCCTCAGGAGACTTCTCCTGCTTCAATCCGGGCCTAACCTCGCCCAGTGGTTCCGCCAAACCCCTGAACATCTGCCGCAAGCCCGGGCTGTCGTTCTTCAGCTATCTCGGGGACCGGCTCGGACTGAACGGAGATCAGCCGACAATCCCACCGCTCGCCACCCTCGACATCCGTCAGCCTCAGGTATGCCCCCCGAACTTCCCCGCTTGTGCCCTTTTAAACGAGCGCGTCCCATCAGGACAGGGAGTGCCAACTCAAGGCCTAATCTAGTCATAATTAATAGAGCCAGATCCATAATCGCCTTGGGTTTGTGTTGGACTCACTTGTGTATAGCGTAAAGATTGCCAATCGAACCAGTTGTAGAAGATTTCGACAAGCAAACGGCCGGTCTGCCACCAGCATGGTCGGAAGCTATATAACGCCTGTGTCGCATGATCGATGATCCACCTTATTTTGACTGTCATCAAACACCGGAGAGATCGAGATGAAAACCAGACTCATGAGTTACCTTTATGGAGCTGCGGCACTCACCCTATCCATGTCTGCAGTCCCTGCAATGGCGCAGGTCCGCCAAGTCGTGTTGGCATCTAGCGGTGGCGTCTACGAAAAGATCATTCGTGAACACTGGCTCAACCCGTTCGAAGTGGCTACTGGCATTAAGGTCGTCGTCGTGCCGTCCGACAACACCGCCGAAACCCGGGCCAAAGTGCAAGCAATGATTGTTTCCGGAAATGTCACTTGGGACATTTTTCTTGAAGGGGAAATGGACGCAGAGGCGTCAAGCCATTTAAACCGTGTCGAGAACATCGATGACTTTTGCCTGCAGTTCAAGGATCGGGCCGATCTGCTACCCGGCACCTGCAAAGCATCAGGGGTACTTTTTGGCCGTGGCGCGACGCTGATAACCTACAACAAAGAGCGCTTTCCTAATGGCGGACCGACCACTTGGAAGGAGTTCTGGGACACCAAAGCCTACCCCGGCGTCCGAACGATGCCAGCACAGGCAGACGCTTGGCGACAGTTGACCGTGGCCCTTTTAGCCGATGGCGTGCCAGTACAAGATCTCTACCCACTGGACGTCGATCGCGCCTTCAAAAAGCTTGACGAATTGCGCCCTAGCGTGGGGCTGTGGTGGAAGTCAGGCGACCAGACGACCCAAGGCTTCCGCAATGGAGAGTATGATACAGGCTTCATGTGGTTGACCCGGACCATGGCGCTCAAGAATGAGGGGCAGCCGATTGTCTGGTCCTATGATGGAGCGCTTCTAGTGGGTGATCGCTACGCCGTCGTAAAGGGGGCCCCCCACAAAGCGGAAGCACTTGCATTGCTGAAGTTCTTCCTTGATTCGCCAGAGATCCAGGGCAAGATTTCCGAGGCACTGGCTATCTCACCGCCGAGCATTGGAGCGTACCAGTACATGAGCGCGGAAGCTCGAGCCAACATGCCGTCCGCCGAGCAGATTAAATCCAAAATGGTGATTCCGGACGCAGAGTGGATCAATGTTAACAAGGCAATGCTGATCGCTCGCTGGAACGCTTGGATCCAAAATTAGGTAAGCCCCAACAAGCGAAACCACAGGGCTGCCGAATTAGGCAGCCCGACGGGCTAGGGAACCTTGCGTTCAATATGATCTGCCCTGCCATTGAATAATGCTAAGATTACCTTATGCGCTGATTGGAAGTATCATGAGCCTGCTGATAACGTATTGCTAGGTTCGCAGGAGTGATGTGCTGCCGAGCAAAGCACCGATCTGGATACGGTTCGCACAGGCTCGGATGCCCAGTGGTCAGACAGTCCCTTGGTGAGCCGGAGAAGGGTCATAAGCTGCGGCCGCCCCCAATATCCGGCCCATTGTTCGCAATGGAGGGAGGGTCAAAAATTCATTTCAGGCCGCTCGCACAGGCGTAGATAGCTTCATGTGGGAAGGCGGCTCAGGTGACTGTTGCGACCAATGCTTTGACATTGCCGTTTAAAGTCAGGTTAAGAGACATGAATTGGGTTCGAGCCCTTAGAGCCTAAACGCCCACCCCCGGCTCGACTGCTCCAGCCGATTCAGCCGCGAAGTCTAAACAAGCCAAGGCGAGATACGCGGGAACAGTATTTGAAGTTATGATCCGGTCATAATCAATAAAGCCAGACCCATAATCGGCCCAGGTTTGTACTAGGCTCGGTTGTGTCTAGCATAACAGAATAGGGCGGCAGAGACCGCTCAAAGAGGTGAAATGATCCTTTGTTACATTTCAATCCGCAATTAAGCCAGATATCAGCAGGGATACAATGAAGGGTGAAAGTGTCACAGTTCGCAACATCGCAAAGCGTTATGGATCAGTAACCGCGGTCAATGAGGTGTCCGTCGAGGTGAAGGCGGGAGAGTTTCTCTCGCTCCTAGGGCCTTCGGGATCCGGCAAAACGACACTTCTGATGATGATTGCGGGCTTCGAGTTGCCAACCTCGGGCCTAATCCAGATTGGCACAACCGATGTGACGCACGTTGCACCTAACAAGCGCAACGTGGGCATGGTTTTCCAAAAATATGCCCTGTTCCCCCACATGTCAGTGAAAGACAATCTCGCCTTTCCCCTGCGTATGCGCAGGGTTGATCGCGCGCAGATTGAGCGTAGGGTTGCAGAAGCACTCGCCATGGTCCAGCTCGACGCCTATGGCAGCCGGATGCCCACCCAATTGTCAGGTGGGCAGCAGCAGCGTGTTGCCGTCGCGCGGGCGTTGGTCTTCGAGCCCCCAGTGCTCTTAATGGACGAACCTCTTGGCGCGCTCGACAAGAAACTCCGCGAGCAGTTGCAGATCGAGATCAAGACACTTCAGCAGCGTCTTGGCGTCACTGTGATCTATGTGACACATGATCAAGAGGAGGCACTAACCATGTCGGACCGCATTGCGGTCATGAACAACGGCCAGATCGCCCAGATCGGCAGCCCGGCCAGCCTGTATAGCGAGCCAGCCTCCCCGTTTGTCGCCGAATTCATCGGTAAGATGAACTTCCTGCCGGTGGAATATCTCGGCGCTACCAAGACTGGCCACGAGATCAGGGTCACCGAAGCCTCGATCGTCAGCGTGGACCGCTCGCTGAACCCACACGCCCAGGCTCTCTCTGGTAGGCAGTCGGTGCAGGCTGCGATCCGACCGGAAAACATCTCTGTTGCCACACGTGGCTCCGGTGGTCCGCAGGCCATCGCTGGCACGATCGACACCTCGATCTATCTCGGTACGCACCAGATTCTTTTGGTCAATATCGACGGGCTCAGCGGCCCTCCGCTGCATATTCAGGCGCCGACAAGCCGGAATCTGTCGACACTTCGGCGCGGCGAACCGGTCGACGTAGTCTTCCAATCGGACTCTATTCACCTGTTTTCCGATAGGGGCGATGGCCAATGAGAAGCCTTGAGGCCGGACCCGCGAGTTCAATGATCCCCGCAAGACCTACTATGGCGAACCGTTTCAGGCGCAGGTTCGTGAACGCCGGAACTGGAGGAAAATACCCCCCCCTATTGGCGGCCGTCCTGCTGCTGCCACTCGTTCTGCTCTTATTCTTTGGCTTTCTTTACCCGGTCGGACGCATGTTGGTCGGTAGCCTTTTCAACCCCAACTTCACCCTCGATAACTATGTCCGTCTTTTCACGGAGCCCCTCTATCTGACGGTTCTTCTGCGCACGCTCTGGATCGCACTTGCGACTACGGTCGGCGCCTTCTTGCTTGGATACCCGGTCGCTTATGGGATGGCTCGCGCGGGCAATAAGCTCGCGTTTTGGATTGCAGCCTGCGTTCTGATCCCTTTGTGGACCTCGGTTCTAGTGCGGTCCTATGCTTGGATTATTCTGTTTCAGCGAAAGGGCATAATCAACAACCTCCTGATCGAGACTGGAATCCTCGAGCAGCCGCTTCGACTCATCCATACCCAAGGCGCCGTAATAATTGCAATGACGCACGTGCTGATGCCTTTCATGATCCTGCCTATTTACAGCGCGCTGCGGACCATTCCGAAGGAACTGCCCCAGGCAGCAGCGAACCTTGGCGCCGGCGCCCAAACGACTTTTCTAAAGGTGATATTGCCGCTCAGCCTTCCCGGTGTTTTTGCGGGCACGCTGATGACCTTCATTCTCGCGCTCGGTTTCTATGTCACGCCGGCTCTCGTGGGTGGCCCCCAGACACTGATGATGGCGACCCTGATCGGACAGCAGACGACTGAGATGCTCGACTGGCCGTTCGCAGGGGCACTCGCAACGGTTCTTCTTGCGGTCACCTTGATCCTCACCTTCATGTTCCGCAGGTTCCTGTCCGCTAATGGAAAATTCGGTAATGTCTAAGACCCATTCCCTCAGTAGGATGCGCCCGCTTCGTCTCCGAGTGCTGGGGAACATCGTAGCGGGCATCCTGGTTGCGTTGATCCTCTTCTTTTTGGTTCTGCCGACGCTGATTGTCATACCAATCTCATTCGGCAATGCCTCCTATATCGAATTCCCACCATCGGGACTGACGCTGCGGTGGTATGCCCAGTTCTTCAGCGACCCAGACTGGATTGCGGCGGCACTTTTTAGCCTACGGATAGCTTTTTTCACAACCATTTCAGCGACAATCGTAGGAACGCTCGCGGCAGTTGGCCTCGCCCGGGGCGACTTGCCGGGAAAGTCTCTCGTGCTTGGCTTGGCGCTCAGTCCCCTGATCGTACCTCATATCATCATAGCGATCGCGCTTTATCTAGTCTTCGCGCCGCTTCGCCTAACGGGGAACTTCTTCGGGTTTCTGATAGCGCATACGATGCTTACAGTTCCCTATGTGGTGATTTCAGTATCTGCATCACTACAGCGCTTTGATCCACTCCTCGAAATGGCCGCCCTAAATTGCGGCGCCGGACGCGGTCGTGCTTTCTTCGAAATCGTCCTGCCGCAGATTGCCCCTGGTGTTACCACGGGCGCGGTCTTCGCCTTCGTTTCCTCATTCGATGAGGCAACTGTCGCCTTCTTCATCTCCGGCATCGAAGGCAAGACGATAACCAGGAAGTTGTTTGAGGACATCGACTTCAATCTAACTCCCGTAATTGCAGTCGTCTCCACGATCATCGTTGCCGTCTCCATTCTGCTAATGGGCACGATACGGTTGGCACAAAACAGAGCGAACACTGACTAGAAACAGCATAAGTGAGTAGAAGAGCATGCCCCAAAAGGATTTGTCGACTGGCGTCAGCCGGAGACGTTTTTTACAAGCAACCGGCGGACTTGCGGCTGGGGCCCTCATGGCTCCGATGTTGCCGAGCCGAGCTTTTGCGGACAGCCTTGACGGCTTGGTAGCAAAGGCCAAGGCCGCAGGTGAGGACCGAGTGGTCATGGGCGGCGGCACCGGAGCCTATGTCGACACGGTCGCCAAGTACTTCTACAAGCCGTTTACCGAGGCTACCGGAATCAAGGTTGACGTGGTCGGCGGATCTTATGGTGAGCGTATCGCCAAGCTAACGGCTATGAAGCGAGTCGGTGCCGTCGAGTGGGATCTGATTGCCATGTCGATCGATGCATTGACGCCGGACGTGACCCCGCTCCTTCGTGACCTCGGCCAGTGCGAGGCTGTTCCCAACGTCGCTGCAAACGGCGTGTCCGGCTCCTGCCTAGGCAAAGCCGTGATGTTCGACATCGGGGGTGGCGTTCTCACCTATGACACGCGGGCATTCCCGAATGGCGGGCCCAAGAACTGGGCGGAATTCTGGGATGTCAAGCGCTTCCCTGGACCGCGCGCGTTGCCGAACTTCGGGACACCGTGGTGGGTTATGGTTGCCGCGCTCCTGGCGGACGGCGTTCCGCGCGACAAGCTGTTCCCGCTTGATATGGATCGGGCATTCAAGAAACTTGATGAGATTAAGCCTCACATTGCAGTCTGGTGGAACAGCGGCGATCAGAGCCAGCAGATGTTTCGTAGCGGCGAAGTTGTGATGGCAATGATGTTTTCAGGCCGCGCCGCTCGCCTTCGCGACGACGGCCTGCCGCTGAATGTGGTGTGGGATGGTGCACCGCTTGATGCGGCAGTCTGGGCGCCAGTTGACGGAGGTCCACATCCAAACGCAGCGCTCGCGCTTCTGAATTTCGTCTACACTCGCCCTGAGGTTCACGTCCAGTATATGGATGCATCAAAAGGGGCGACCGCGATGCGGTCAGCTATCGACCTTATGGAGCCTACCAAGAGGGCGGAACTCGCCGTGAGCCCCCAGAACTGGTCCAGCGTGGTTCGTATAGACCCAACTTGGCTTGCCGCGAACAGCGCGGACGCCCGTAAGAGGTGGACCACCTGGATCGCTAGTTAGTCCACGATCGACGCTGGAGCCTGGGCTCCGGCGTCGCTTTCGCTTCTACGAATGACGCGGGCAATCCCTGGGTTGTTAGTGGCGTAAGTCACGAAACCAAAGGCAATACCGTCATCGTACTAACCGTGCATCCTAGCCCACGCGAAAGCACACCGCCTAGCTGCAGAGTCCCGATGGCTCAGGTCACTTTAAGAACGGGTTCTGACTGTCGCCATTGGAATCGGCTTCCGAGAACTGTCCATTGGCGCTCCTCGCCGGCTACGCAGAACATCGAACGTACAGGGGAAATATAGTTATGAACGCAGGCGCTCCTAAATCCGCTGATCTGATCATCAAAGGTGGATGTTGTGTAACAAGCGATCCTGACCAACCTGTACTTGCATCTGGCTCGATCGCGATTAAGGGGGGAGTTATCGCGGCAATCGATTCCGACGATGTAGTTGCGGGGGAGTACATAGCCCGGGATATAGTAGATGCAAGGGGCGCAATTGTTCACGCCGGTTTCATCGAACCGCACGTGCATCTGACCTCTGCTGGTTTCCATGGCCTTAGCCTCGACGCCCTAGCGCAGTCCGGTCCAACCTATAGTGATTTGAAATCCGCAACAGACGATGAAGTCACAGCCGCGCTGGCGGCTGCTTTCTCAGTGGCCATGTTGCGTAAGGGGTTTACCTGTTTTGCCGAGGCGGGAACCGTATTTGAAACGGATGCAATGGCCGAGGCTGTTACCGAGTGTGGGGTACGCGCTCTTGTGGCAGCACCGTATGCCTGGGACGAATTGTCCGTAATGAGGGCTTCCGCACCTGGGCTGCTCGGAGGTGGGATCCTCGATCGGGCGCCTGCCAGTTTCGAGCGGTCGATCGACGCCTGCGCGAAAGAGCTCAAACGTAATGCTAACCCGAAGGCGCTCGTGCGGGGATTTGTGTGCATCTATGGCGAAGGCAGCGCCAGTGACGAGCTGACTTCAGCGGCTAAGAAGTTAGCCAGGGAGCACAGAGTCATCTTTAATGAACATCTGGGCTATCTTTCGGCCAGCTACATCGCGGAACAGGAAAAGTTCGGCATGAGCGGAGTGCGTCGCCTCCAACGGCTCGATGTTCTGGATAATCTGACGACGCTGACTCATCTCAATGCGATTTCGGCAGCGGATGCCGACATTCTGGTGACAGAGGGAGTCAATGCGATCTGGTGCCCCCTCAACGTGCTGCAACGAGCACTTTTCCTGAACAACGAAAGTCAGCATATTGGGTTGCTCCGTCGCGGCGTACCGGTCGGGCTCGCAGTCGACACCTTTCTCAGTTTCCCACCAGGTGCGCAGGCGATTGCCGCCAGTCTCCTGTCAGGAACTCTCCGCCAGCCGTTGAGCGGTGCCGACATCCTGAGCATGCAAACCCTGGACGCTGCACGCTGCCTTGGCCTTGATGAAGAAGTTGGCAGCCTTGTTGTCGGAAAGCGGGCTGACATTGTCATACGGGCACCGGGGGACATTACCCAAACTCCGGTCGGGCCGGCGGACAATCTAATGGGCATGTCGGGAGGCTCAATCCCCGTGGATACCGTAGTTATCGACGGTCGGATCGTGATGCGAGACGGCCAGACGACGCTGGTCGATGAACGGGCCACTCTCGACCAAGCGATCGCACAAAGAACGCGTCTGCTGCAACGTGCGGGATTTTGAGCCAATGCTAGACCTCTCGCACTTTGCCCATGGTCAAGCTAGATCGGACCTTCAGCGGATCATTAAGGATGCTGTCAGCTGGCGGCGAGACTTCCATCAGCACCCCGAACTGCTCTACGCCGTTGTCCGCACTGCCGGAAAAGTCGCGGAGCGGCTGCGAGCGTTCGGTTGCGACCAAGTCGTCGAAGGCATCGGACAAACCGGAGTTGTCGGAATTATCAATGGACAGTCCAGCACTGGAGGGCCGACAATCGCCATCCGAGCGGACATGGACGCACTGCCGATCACGGAACAGACCGGAGCCGCTTATCAATCGCTCGAACCGGGGATGATGCACGCTTGCGGGCATGACGGACACACGTCCATTTTATTGGGAGCAGCCCGCTACCTCGCACAGACGCGGAACTTCAGCGGCCGACTCGTCCTGATCTTCCAGCCTGCGGAAGAAGGCGGAAAAGGTGCGCAAGCCATGGTAAACGAAGGGCTGATGGAGCGCTTCGGCATCGAGGAGGTTTACGCGCTACACAACATGCCTGGATTGCCTGTTGGACAGTTTGCCATCACGGCTGGGCCCATCATGGCGGCATCGGACCGCTTCAAAATTACTGTCAACGGACGCGGCGGTCACGCTGCGAGCCCCCATTTGACCATTGACCCCCTCGTTATATCCGCTTACCTGGTCACATCCCTTCAGACGATTGTTTCGAGAAGCATCGATCCGCTGGACAATGCAGTAGTGACGGTCGGCACCATCAACGGTGGGCAAGCACCCAATGTGATTGCAGATCAGGTTGTGCTTCGTGGAACCGTGAGATCGCTGAACGAGCGGACACGCAAACATTGTCAGGATCAACTCGTTCAGATCTGCGACCGGCTGACCCAAGCTTTCGGTGGCCGTGCCACGGTCGATTACGATCTTGGGCATCCGGTCACGCTGAACCATACGGATGCCACCCGGATCCTGGCCGATGCAGCCCGGTGTGTTGTCGGCGCTGATGCAGTCGACGATGCCGTCGCACCCTTTATGGGCTCCGAAGATTTTGCCTTCATGCTCCACGCCCGGCCCGGCGCATATATTTTCATGGGGAACGGCGACAGCGCACCCCTTCACCATTCGGGCTATGACTTCAACGATGAGGCCATGGGCTATGGCATCGGCCTCTGGATTGCTCTGGTCGAGGCGCGGCTTGGGCGCTCATAGGAATATAGGGTAGGGTTGCCGAACGGCAGTCACGGCCAGGCGTCTGCTTGCCAACAAGTTGTGCAGAAGGTAAATTGCTCTGCAAATAGGCGGACGGCGGCTGAGCAAGGAATACGGTGTGACTGCTATTCTCGATCAAGTGACGGTTGGTAGGTCTTTTGCTCGACTACTGCGCCATCCCAGTGGTGTGCCGGATGCGGTGCGGATTGTACCACCCACTAACCTTGGCGAGGGCTATGAAGATGCATTCCCTACAAATGACGATGTGCTGATCACATCAAAGCAGATCACGGCCCGCAAGACTTTCGAAGATCAGGAGCCTGGACTTGGACGACTAGTTTTCTTGTTTCATCTCCAGGGCCATCGTGCGGTTGACGTTCCTGGTTCAGGGCGCCAAGATCTCTACGTGCCAACGTTTGTCACTTATTATCACCCTGAGGGCTTACCTCGAACAAGCACTTGGTCGGAAGGGGATACCGAGACTTCCATACTGCTCGGGTTTTGGCCCCAAAGACCACCTAAGCCTGTCGAGAGAGCGCTTCAGGCACGCTCTGACGTGCAAACACTGATCCCACAGCGCGATGACCCTTCGTTCTGGCTTGAATTCCCGCTGACGGTGGATATGGAGCGCGCAGCGAGGCAGATTGCGTCGCCCAGCATTCATCCTTCGGTTATGCAGGAGTATCTTTCAGCCAAAGCCAACGAACTGCTTTGCTTGGGCATTGACGCAATTGTTACATCGTTTTCCAAAGGGAAAGACAGATTCGCTGAGGAAAAGTCGAAGCTCGATTTTGTAGTGAGGATTATTGAAGAGAATTTCCGGACGACACCGACAGTAGGATTCCTGGCAGAGCAAGTGAATGCTGACCCAGCTATCCTCTCGAGCTTGTTCCTTGAACGTTTCGGCTGCACGATTGCTGAGTATTGTGCTCGTAAGCGGATGGAAATGGCTAGTCGGCTTCTTTCAACTACCGATATGCCTCTGAAGCAGGTCGCCTACGAGGTTGGATATAATCACGTCTCCAACTTCAATCTGGCATTCCGTAGGACCTTCGGGGTGACGCCGATGCACACAAGACGCCGTGAACCCGGTGCTGGGCCCACAAGCTCGCAGGCGGTCTGAAGGCGCTATAACGGAAGCAAAATAGGCTTGGTCATCCAAGACTGTCGCGCCATGGCTCGCCAATAGCGGACCTCCATTGAACCTATTGAGTAGCGGCGCTGACACACATCCACTCCTGCTGAACGGCAGCGGATGATTTCCCGCCCGATCAAAATCCGACGAGCCAAACTAACCTCTTGTCTATGACCTGATCCTTCGACGCCATCGGGTCAGCGTACCTTCACGTCATTGATCCGGTAAAACCTTGTGGCTCTGCTCGAGGACGAGCTCGCAGAAAAGTCCTGGATCATAAAAATAGCCATGTGCTCAATAATGCGCCGATGTCGCTTGTCCCAGTCGAGGAGGTCTATCTTAACCCAGCATTTCGATAGAGGTTAAACGGGTTCCGCCTTGACTGAGAAAGCCATAATTACTTGCGCGGTGACGGGTTCCGCCCACACCCCGACAATGTCTCCCTATCTGCCGATCAGCGCCAAACAGATTGAAGACGAGGCAGTAGCTGCCGCTAAAGCAGGTGCGGCAGTTGTTCACTTGCACGCCCGCAACCCCGAAAACGGCCAAGCTTCTTACGACCCTGATCTATTTGCCGCATTCGTACCAAACATCCGGTCGAGATCTAACGTCGTGATCAATATTTCGACAGGCGGGAGCGGAGCGATCGACCAACGCATGGCTGCGGCATTAGCCGTTAAGCCAGAGATGGCGTCGTTGAACATGGGCTCGCTTTCGCCCTATGGGCGGGAGCAGATCCTTGGCAAATTCGCCGAGTGGAAACATGATTGGGAAGTCGAGCAATTCCGAGCTGCACGCCACCGGACTTATTCCAACACCGAAGATGGGATCGAAACCATTCTCCGCAGCGTTGGTGGCCAAGGCACGCGGTTCGAATGTGAATGCTACGATGTCAGTCACCTCTATAACTTGGCGTATTTTGCCGATAAGGGACTGATCGAGCCGCCGTTTATTATTCAGACAATCTTCGGGTTCTCTGGAGGGATCGGACTGCATTTCGAGAATGTGGTCCATATGCAGACCATCGCGCGCCGCTTGTTTGGCGAAGATTATTACTGGTCGATCATCGCGCCGGGCCGAAACCAGTTCAAGTACTGCGCGATGGCCGCCATGATGGGCGGCAACGTTCGCGTTGGTCTCGAAGACAATCTTTACCTCGAGAAGGGGCAGCTTGCCAAAAGCAATGCTGAGCAGGTGCGTCGCATGCGCGAAATCCTGTCCTTGCTATCCATTGACATCTGCACGCCGGATGAAGTGCGCACAAAATTTAAACTCAATGAAATGGCAGTCTAGTGATGCTGAAACAAAACCGAACGGCAAACTATAGCCTTGAACAGGTGCTCGACGAACTGGAGCGCGACTATATTGCGAGCCATCCCAAAAGTGCGGCGCACGTCAAAAGGGCCGCGGAGGTCCTTCCAGGTGGCAGCACACGGACTGTGTTGCATTTTGATCCTTTCCCGCTTGTGATCGCTCGCGCGTCCGGAAGCCAACTTGTTGACCTTGATGGCCATACCTATACCGACTTCGCGAACGACTTTACTGCCGCGTTCTATGGCCATAGCGATCCCGTAGTCGTCAACGCATTAATCGATGCGATCAAGAACGGCCTCAGTTTTGGCGGCCTGAACGTCTATGAAGAGAAGCTAGCAAGGGAAATCTGTTCGCGTTTCGATTCAATTGACCGTGTACGGTTCTGTAACTCGGGCACTGAAGCCAATTTGATCGCCTTGCAGCTAGCCAAGCAGGCGACCGGGCGATCCAAAATCCTGGCCTTCACTGGCGGCTATCACGGTAGCATGTTGAGCTTCCTCGGTGGGAAGAACATCAACTACGGGACTAGCGATTTCGTGTTCGCGGACTTCAACTCAGAGGAGTCGGTCGAGGCGGCCGTTGCGGGAGTTCTGCATGATCTTGCAGCAATCGTGGTTGAGCCCATGATCGGCAGTGGCGGGGGTATCTTGGCGGAGGTCAAATTCCTTAGCTTCCTGCGGAACTTTTCGCAGAAGCACGGCGCGCTTCTGATTTTCGACGAGGTGCAGACGGCTCGCATGGCACGTGGTGGATTGCAGGAGATATTCGGGATCCGCCCTGACCTGACAACATTGGGCAAATTCCTCGGAGGAGGCGGAAGTTTCGGTGCCTTCGGCGGGGCCGCAGCATTTATGGACCTGTTTGATGCAACGCGCCAAGGAGCGATCCCTCATGGGGGAACCTTCAACAACAACATAATGTCCATGGCCGCCGGTTATGCTGGCTACAGCAGAGTTGGTACACCTGAAGCCATCGCGGTGGCGAACAACCGAGCAGCAGGTTTAAGGCAGAGCCTGACCCAAGTCGCGGAAAGTGCGGGTGTGCCGATCCAACTCGGAGGATATGGCACGATTATTTCTATTCACTTCCAGTCCAGCCTGCTTACTCGGCCTGCCGACATCAGAACCAACGCACAACAAAGGAAGCTCGTCCATTTGGAGTTGCTAAGGCGACACGTTTACGCGGCGCGCCGGGGAACGATCAATCTGTCGCTCGCAAATAGTGACGAAGACGTTGACCATTACGTTCGGGCCTTTGCTGATATCTGTGAAGCACATTCACCGCTTTTGCAGAACTAGGGCTCGGAAGTGTTAGGGAGTTACAGATGAGTCAAGCGCCGTACCCATCCGACCGGGCAATTTCCGGGCCTTGGACTGACGAACAGCTGCGTGACATGCCATTACGTGGCTTCCAAAAGGCTCTCGGCGTTGTGTATGACGAGATTGCCCCCGACAGGATCACGGCACATGTTGTGTTGACTGAGATACACCGAAATTCAGTCGGCGGCCTGCATGGTGGTGTCTTGATGGCCTTCGCAGACTGTCTCGGAGCAGTGGGTGCTCTTCAGCATCTCAAGTCTGGAGAGACGACGGCAACTTTAGAATCGAAGACAAACTTTGTGGGTAGCGGAACCGGCAACGAAATGCGTGCAGAGTGCACGCCCATTCATGTAGGTAGGCGTACGTCGGTATGGATGACAAAGGTGACAAACGAGCGCGGCAAACTGTTGTCCGTTACAACGCAAACACAAATCCATCTAAGTTCACGCACTGTCACTCCAGAACAAATGACACTACAAACTTGAAGACCCGGTTAGCCGGTCGTTCGGGCAGCTTGTCACATTGACTGGATAGTTGAGCGATCTCGCATAGCAGATCAGATAATGCAATTCGAGTCATCCGGTGTGACCAGTCCTCACTGGATGCCTCAGATGAATAGTTGGCGCTGTCGCAATTTTTGGCTGCGAACAGAAAGATCCGAGCGCGGTTCGTATTCGTTTATGCGGCGAGCCGCTCAAATCGCTCGGCGAGGACAATTGCTGGGTGCAGGCGTACGTCTGTCCCTTTCGCATCATGTGCACTATCTCGATGCCGACCGGAATTTTGCGAATGCTACTCACTGACTTGACCCACATCATCGGGCGAACCCGCCCCCTACATCGGGCCGTTGCTTGCGGCGTCTCCGATGCCGGATCCCAGACGGGTTCGGCTGGAGGTGCCCGTGGAGGGTGAAGTCCCTAGCCAACGATCCCCTTCTGGTTATACGTTTCACCCGCGCTGCCCGCTTGTCGTCGAGCGTCGCCGAATCGAAGTGTCACCTTTGGTGCCGATGGCAGATGGGCGCATCGTGACCTGCCATGTACCCACTCCAGCCGCAGATAGATCCGACCAGTAGCCGCGAGGACCAAGCATCCGATAGGTCCCATGGCTAAACACAGGCTCTTCACAACTACGCTCAGGGCTCGTTAATTGAGGTAGAAGACGACGGCAGCCGCGATGCAGATGACCGAGAAGGTGTGGGCGCAGCGGTCATAGCGGGTCGCGATCCGGCGCCAGTCCTTGAACCTGGCAAGCATCTTTTCGACCTTGTGAGGTTGCCGATACAGTGGCTTGTCATAGGCAATTGGCACCTTGCGGCTCTTGGCTGGCTGAACGCAGGGCGACGAGAGCCCGCCGGAACCAGTTGCTGTCGCAGTCCTGATCTGTAGTCAGCGTTGCGCCAGTCGGCAGCGCCTCCAGGATGACCCGCGCGCCCTTGTGATCGCTCATCTGACCCTCAGATAACAGCAGGATGATCGGCCGCCCCACCTCATCGCAGACAGCGTGGAGCTTGGAGTTCAGGCCGCCTTTCGTGCGCCCGATACGACGGGGAACATCTCCTTTTGAGCAGGCTCGCCGCAGTCCGGTGTGCCTTCAGGTGGGTGGCATCGATCATGATCCGCTCGGGCTTGGGACCCTCACCCGCCAGAGCCGCGAAGATCCGGTCAAACACACCCAGCCTGCTCCAGCGCATGAACCGGTTGTAGAGCGTCTCGTGCGGCCCAAACTCCTTGGGGCGTCTTTCCACTGTAGGCCGTTGCGGATCACGTACACGATCCGGCTCACCACGCGCCGGTCATCTACCCGTGGAACCCCATGAGCCAGCGGGAAGAATGGAGAAATCCGCGCCATCTAGCGCTCGCTCAGCAGAAACAGATCTCCCATTCAGAGCCCCCTTCGAGAAGGCTCTGAATCATAACTCAGCTCAAATTAATAGTTCCCGATCCTAGGCCTGCATAGTTGGTCATCACCTCCTCCTGCTCTGTTGGGGAAATCAGACTGTCGCCTGATTGGCGTCTGCGCTGCATGCTAAGAGGGGATTTGCCCCTGATCATAAACCTTCGTCCCACGGCATAACGATCAGTGGTCGCACACCTCGCTCGCCCCAACTATGTGTGTCGGACAAACAACTAGAGGGGGCTTCCGTGCGGATGGTACATGGGGCGATGTCCGCCTATGTCAGGCGAACGCAGGTGCACGTCGAGGGGAGCAACGATCCTCAATGGAGCGAGGATCGCGCCAACTCGATTGTAGGTGCGAACGCTCTTATGACTGAGGGCAAGACATTCACAGACGGATCCTTGATCATCGGCTCGCCAGCGAGGGTTGTGAGCTCACTCAATGCCGATGCCGTTCAGCGTCTCCGTTCGAGTGCAGCACGTTTTGTCAACAACAGCCTTCGATACACAACCGAGCTTGTTCGTATCGAATAAGATTCTCCCGAGAGACTGTGATCGGAAATGAAGGATCTGAATTCAACTGGAGTGCAGCCAATGGATAAGGTTTACAGCGACGCGCGCTCGGCGCTGGCTGGCCTGGTCAAGGATGGCATGACCATCATGGCCGGGGGCTTCGGTCTCTGCGGCATTCCGGAGGCGCTGATCGAGGCGATTCGTGATTCGGGGGCGAAGGACCTGACCTTCATCTCCAACAATGCGGGCGTGGATGGGGTCGGCCTCGGCCGCCTGCTGGAAACCCGCCAGATCCGCAAGATGATCTCGTCCTATGTGGGTGAGAACAAGCTCTTCGCCCAGCAGTACCTCTCGGGCGAGCTTGAGCTTGAGTTCAACCCGCAGGGCACGCTGGCCGAGCGCATCCGCGCCGGCGGCGCCGGCATTCCGGCCTTCTACACCAAGACCGGTGTGGGCACCCTCATCGCAGAGGGCAAGGAAGTGCGCGAGTTCAACGGCGAGAAATACGTCATGGAGACCGGGCTGTTTGCCGACATCTCGGTGGTTCATGCCTGGAAGGGCGATACGGAAGGCAACCTCGTCTACCGGAAGACCGCCCGCAACTTCAATCCGATGATGGCCACCGCCTCGCGCATGACCATCGCCGAAGTCGAGCATCTGGTGCCGGCCGGCGAGATCGACCCGGATTGCATGCACACGCCGGGCATCTTCGTGAAGCGCATGGTGCATGTGCCGAACCCGGTCAAACATATCGAGCAACGCACGACCCGCAAACGCGCCGAGGCGGCTGTGCCGGCGGGAGCAGGGGAGGAAGTCTGATGGCCTGGACTCGTGAACAGATGGCCGCCCGTGCGGCCAAGGAACTGCGCGACGGCTTCTACGTGAATCTCGGCATCGGCATTCCGACGCTCGTGTCCAACTTCATTCCCAAGGGCATGCGCGTGCAGCTCCAGTCGGAGAACGGCATGCTGGGCATGGGGCCGTTCCCCTTCGAGGGCGAAGAGGACGCGGATCTCATCAACGCCGGCAAGCAGACGATCACCGAGCTGCCGACCACGAGCTATTTCTCGTCTGCTGATTCCTTCGGCATGATCCGCGGCGGTCATATCGACCTGTCGATCCTCGGCGCCATGCAGGTGGCCCAGAACGGCGATCTCGCCAACTGGATGATCCCCGGCAAGATGGTGAAGGGCATGGGCGGTGCCATGGACCTCGTGGCAGGCGTCAAGCGCGTGGTCGTGGTCATGGAGCATGTGGCGAAGGCTAAGGACGGCTCGGAGGATCCGAAGCTCCTGACAGAGTGCAATCTGCCGCTCACCGGCACCGGGGTGGTCGATCTGGTGATCACCGATCTCGGCGTCTTCTCCATCGACAAGAAGGGCGGCTCCGGCATGACCCTGATCGAGCTCGCCGACGGCGTCTCGGTCGAGGAGATCAAAGCCAAGACGGCAGCGGACTTCAAGGTTGCCCTGAACGGCGGCCAGTCCAAGGCGGGCTGAGCCGGATGTGCAGACTCGAAACGGTCACTCGACCAAAATAGCCGTACAGCCAAATCCCGGCCTTCCGCAACTCCTGGATGAGAGAACTACCATGAGTCGTATGCCTCCTCTTGATCCGGCCGACGTCAGCAATCCAATGCTCCAATGTTGCAATCACGAGCGGCAGCAATTAGTGAGCTCCCGGTTAAGTTGGCTCGACAACCTCTTTGGGCGGGTCCCCTCCGAGTACGTGAACTCCTACTCACCCAAATCCCTGACAGATCTCGCTGCGGTCGCCTTCGAGCATCTCAAGGCCTCCCGCACCACGGAAGGTGCGGATATCCACCTTCACGACGTGGAGATCGAGCGCGAGGGGCGCCGCCAGGACGTGACGGTGCTCGAGATCGTCAACGACAACATGCCCTTCCTGCTCGACTCGACCCTCGCCGAGATCGTCGACCAGGGATACGACCCGCTGCTCGTCGCCCATCCGATCCTGGCCGTGGAGCGGGACGCCGGCGGCGCCCTGGTCCGTCTCGTGGGCGAGGCCACAGCGGCCCTGCGGCTGGGCGTGAAGCGCGAAAGCTTCCTTCATATCCATCTGCCGCGCATCGACGATCCGGAGGCCCGCACCCGCCTGGTCGAATCCATGCGCCGGGTTCACAGCGACGTGGCGCTGGCCGTGCATGACTGGCCGGGCATGCGCGCCCGCGTGACCGAGATCGTGCACACCTACCGCCTCAATCCGCCGCCGCTGCCGGAGGACGAGGTGAAGGAGGCCATCGCCTTCCTCGACTGGATCGCCCGCGACAACTTCACGTTCTTAGGACTGCGCGAGTACCGCCTGCCGTCCGGCGACACGGCCGCCGATCCGGTGGAGGGCTCGGGGCTCGGCCTCCTGCGCGATCCGTCCGTGCGCGTGCTGCGGCGCGGCCGCGAGCTGGTTTCCATGTCGCCGGAGATCCGCGCCTTCCTAGCGCGTCCGCAGGCCCTCATCATCACCAAGGCGAATGTGAAATCCCGCGTCCACCGCCGGGCGCATCTCGATTACATCGGGATCAAGCTTTTCGACGGCAACGGCCATCTGCAAGGCGAGCTCCGCATCGTCGGCCTGTTTACTGCTAGCGCTTACACCAACACCACCGGCGAGGTGCCGTATCTCCGCCACAAGGTGGCGAAGGTCACCAGCCGCGCTGGCTTCGACCCGGCGAGCTATGCCGGTCGCGCGCTTCTCAACGTGCTCGAGAATTACCCGCGCGACGAGCTGTTCCAGATCGACGAGGACACGCTCTACCATTTCGCCATCGACATCATGAATCTGTCGGAGCGACCTCGGGTGCGGGCGCTCGCGCGCGCCGACGAGTTCGACCGCTTCGTGTCCGTGCTCGTGTTCGTGCCCAAGGACCGCTATGACACCCAGGCGCGCACGCGCATCGGCCAGTTCCTCGCCAGCATCTACGGAGGCCGCGTCTCCGCCTCCTATCCGTCCTATCCGGAAGGGCCGCTCGCGCGCACCCACTACATCATCGGCCGCGACGAGGGGCAGACCCCGCAGGTGTCGCGCGAGACCCTGGAGAAGGGCATCTCGTCCATCGTGCGCACCTGGAGCGATGCCCTGCGCGACGCGCTCGACGCCTCCGTCGGCGGCGCCCGGGCGCGGGCGCTCGCATCCCGCTACGGCGAGGCGTTCAGCGCCGCCTATCGCGAGGCCTTCGGGGCCGAGCAGGTGATCCAGGACATCAGCCTGCTGGAGCAGCTCTCGGAGGCACGGCCCCGGGCGGTCGATCTCTACCGCCGCGAGGGTGACGGTGAGACCCGTGTGAACCTGAAGGTCTTCTCGCTCAACGTCGCGCTGCCCCTGTCGGATCGCGTGCCGCTCCTGGAGAACCTCGGCTTCAGCGTGGTGAACGAGCGAACCTACCGTGTGGCGTTTACGGGCTCCGACCGGGTGTGGCTGCATGACATGACCCTGGAGCGCGCCGCGGGCGGGACGATCCAGATCGACGAGATCCAGGCGCTGATCGAGGCGGCGCTGCTCGCGCTGTTCAGGGGGCTGGCGGAATCCGACGGCTTCAACCGCCTGGTGCTCGAGGCTGGCCTCGGCTGGCACGACGTCGCCATGATCCGCGCGTTCGGCCGCTATCTGCGTCAGATCCAGGTCACCTACGCGCAGGATTACATCGCCGAAACGCTGGCGCGCCACGGCGCCATCGTGGCCGATCTCGTCAAACTCTTCTATGCCCGCTTCGATCCGCGGCACGAGAAGGGTCGCGAGGCCGGCGAGGCTTCAATCCGCGAGCGGATCGAGGAGCAGCTGAAGCAGGTCATCAGCCTCGACGATGATCGGATCCTGCGCCGCTTCGTCAACCTGATCGATGCGGCGACACGCACCAACTTCTTCCAGCTTGAAGACAACGGCCTGCCGCGCCAGACCATCGCGTTCAAGTTCGAATGCGCCAAGGTCGAAGGTCTGCCGCTGCCCCGGCCTCTCTACGAGATCTTCGTCTACTCGCCCCGGGTCGAGGGCGTGCATCTGCGCTTCGGCAAGGTGGCGCGCGGCGGCCTGCGCTGGTCCGACCGGCCGCAGGATTTCCGCACCGAGGTGCTCGGCCTCGTCAAGGCGCAGCAGGTCAAGAACGCCGTGATCGTGCCGGTGGGCGCCAAGGGCGGCTTCGTGCCCAAGCTCCTGCCGCCGGCGAGCGACCGGCAGGCCTGGCTGGCGGAAGGAACCGAGAGCTACCGCATCTTCGTGCGCACGATGCTGCAGCTCACCGACAACATCGTCGGCGACAGCATCGTCCCGCCGCCGGATACGGTGCGCCACGACGGCGACGATCCCTACCTCGTGGTCGCGGCCGACAAGGGCACGGCCACCTTCTCCGACACGGCGAACGCGCTCTCCATCGAGAAGGGCCACTGGCTCGGCGATGCCTTCGCATCGGGCGGCAGCCAGGGCTACGACCACAAGAAGATGGGCATCACGGCCCGCGGCGCCTGGGAGGCAGTAAAGCGCCACTTCCGCGAGATCGACATCGACATCCAGACCACCCCCGTGACGGTGGCGGCCGTGGGCGACATGTCGGGCGACGTGTTCGGCAACGGCATGCTGCTGTCCCGTGCCCTCAAGCTCGTGGCCGCCTTCGACCATCGCGACATCTTCCTCGATCCGAACCCGGATCCGGAAGCGACGTATCGGGAGCGCGAGCGTCTGTTCAATTTAGCCAGATCCAGCTGGCAGGATTACGACAAGGCGTTGATCTCGGCGGGCGGCGGCGTGTTCTCGCGCAGCGCGAAATCGATCCCTCTCTCGGCCGAGGTACGCGCGATGCTCGACCTCGACAAGCCGGAAGCCACGCCGGCGGAGGTGATGAACGCCATCCTGAAAGCCCGCGTCGATCTGCTCTGGTTCGGCGGCATCGGCACCTATGTGCGCGCCTCGTCCGAGACCGACGAGCAGGTGGGCGACCGCGCCAACGATGCGATCCGCATCACCGGTCCCGACCTGCGCGCCAAGGTGATCGGCGAAGGCGCCAATCTCGGTATGACCCAGCGCGGCCGCATCGAGGCGGCGCAGAAGGGCGTTCGCCTCAACACGGATGCCATCGACAACTCGGCGGGCGTGAACACCTCCGACGTGGAGGTGAACATCAAGATCGCGCTCACCACGCCGGAGCGGGACGGACGCCTCTCGGACGAGCAGCGCAATGTCTTGCTCGCGGAGATGACCGAGGACGTTGCGGCCCTCGTGCTGCGCAACAACTACCTGCAGACCCTGGCGCTGTCGCTCTCCGAGCAGCGGGGCCTCGCCGATCTCGGCTTTGCCCGCCGGCTCATGCACATGCTGGAGGCGCAAGGCCGCCTCAACCGCGCGGTGGAATACCTGCCCGACGACTCGACGCTCACCGAGCGTGCCCGCCGGGGCGAGGCGCTCACGCGGCCGGAGCTCGCGATCCTGCTGGCCTATGCCAAGCTCTCCCTGCACGATGCCCTGCTCGACAGCGCCGTGCCGGACGATCCGTATCTCGGCAAGGAGCTGGAGCGCTACTTCCCGGCCGAGATGCGCGAGCGCTTCCCGGATGCGATCGCGGGCCATCGCCTGCGGCGCGAGATCATCGCCACGCAGCTTGCCAACGCGATCATCAACCGGGGCGGGCCGACCATGGTGGCGCGCCTCGTCGACCAGACCGGCGCGGATGCCCCCACCATCGCGGCGGCCTATGCGGCCACCCGCGACTCCTTCGGCCTCACCGAGATGAACCTCGCCATCGACGCCCTCGACGGCGTCGTGCCGGGCGGGGTTCAGCTGCGCCTCTACGGCGAACTGCAGGACCTGCTCATGAACCGGATCGTCTGGTTCATCCGCAACGTGGATTTCACCAACCACTCCCTGGACCAGATCATCGGCACCTACCGGGCCGGCATTGCGGAAGTCGAGCAGAGCCTCGAGAATGCGCTCTCGCCCGAAGCCAAGGCGGTGTGGGATGCGCGCATGAAGGCGCTGGCGGATGAGGGCGTTCGCGAGGAGCTGGCGCGGCGCATCGCGTCGCTCCCCGATCTCGTGGCGGCGCCCGACATCGTGCAGACGGCGCAGAAGACGGACAAGCCCGTCGCCGACATCGCTTGCACCCACTTCGCGCTGGAGGCCTCCTTCCGCCTCGGCGCGCTCATCGGCGCGGCCCAGCAGATCACCGTCAGCGACTATTTCGACCGCCTGGCGCTCGACCGCGCCATCGACAGCATCGCCTATGCCCATCGCGGCCTGACCGCCGAGGTTGCGTCGCAGGACGTGTCCGGCATCGAGGCGGTGCGCGCCTGGAGCGAGAAGCGCGGTGCCGACGTCAACCGCATCAGAAGCGCGGTCGACGGCATCGTCACCTCCGGCCTGACCCTGTCGAAGATCACCGTGGCGGCAAGCCTGCTCGGCGATCTTGCTAGAACAAACTGACCCTGCCTACGGATACCTTGGAAGTTCAGTTTAAACCGTTGGGCTGGTTCTCGGGATCGTGGTGCAGGGGATTGATTGATCCGCTGAACGCAATGAAAGCGGGTTCATGATAATCTGTCCGCTTGGCTTAATGAGGGGGCTGGACAATCGGGTGGGGCCATCCGAAGGGGCAAGACAGCCGACCGCTTTGACTCCGATCTGAGCGATGCGGAGTGAGCGATCTTGGCCCCGCTCCTCTCCCCCAACCACCCGCCGTGGGCCCCCGCAAACACGACATGCGGCTTGTGCTGTACATCCTGCGCTGCGGTGATCCCTGGCATCTGCTACCCCATGAGTATTCGCGATGGCTAAGCGTGTACGATCACCTTCGGCGGAGGTGTCAACGAGGCACCTATCTCGGGCACAAATCAGACCAAAGCTAGTGTTAGCTCGATCCATGGGCCAGCAGAGCTTATTCATAAGAATTTATCACCGCATCATAATACACGGGCTGTTTTCATGCAGTCCTTCATTACCCAATATCGATGTCACGGCGAGATCAAACAGCCGCTCGTGGCCCGATCGCTGGTGTGCAGTGTAGAATATTTGGCGAGATGATGACATGCATTCACAAGTATACTTGGCGCAGACGGGGCTGTTGAACTCATTGGGCATGAGGGGGCAGCTAACAACACCCGAATATCGAATGATTGTATTCGAGGTTGCCAGAACTTGCTCCGTCGGCTCCCACATCATCTATAATTTATAGGAAACCACGGACCCTGCCTGCGCAACCTTGGCTGCCTTTCCGAAATAGGAGATCTTGTCGTGGAGTCGAATTGCCCATCGAAGGTTGTTGCACCCTGGAGGATCGGGGTGGATGTTGGTGGAACCTTTACAGACCTTGTCCTCATCGATGCGGACGGATTTCTCCTTCCTATCAAATCCCCTTCCAATCCTGCTAACCCGGCACTGGGGGTGCTGCGGGCGGTAGATAGATGTGCCGAGCAACTCGGAATGACTGCGGAACAGTTACTTCAGGGTTGCTCTAGCTTTGTGCATGGTACAACGGTCGCCACAAACATACTTTTAGAAAGAAACGGTGCAAACGTTGGGCTGCTTGTGACCAGCGGGTTCAGAGACACATTGGAGATACGTCGCGGCTATCGCGAGCTACCTTGGGATCACCGTTCGCCCTGGCAAGATGTAATTGTTCCGAGAAAACTGCGAATAGCTGTAGAGGAGCGCCTGAGATCCGATGGATCCGTGGTCACGCCATTGGATGAGCGCACCATTTATGAGGCTGCCAGGATTTTTGAGCAAAACCACATCCAATCTATCGCCATCTGCTTCCTTCACTCTTATAGGAATCCTGCACACGAAGATCGATGCGGTGAGATCCTAGAGCGGGTTCTGCCGAGAACCTTCATTTCGAAGTCGAGTAGTCTAGCCCCGATCTTAGGGGAGTTTGAACGTACCTCGACTGCCGTCGCTAACGCATACATAGCCCCAAAAGTCATACCTTATCTAACGCAGTTGAATAGTGAGTTGCGCAGACGAGGACTTGATAACGAGATGTTACTGGTCCAAAGCAACGGCGGGGCCGTTCCCGTGAAGCAGATTACAGAACAACCGATCACTTTGGCCTTGTCAGGGCCTGCTGCTGGCCTTGCATCGCTAAAACTGTATAGTCAAATTCACAAAGCCGACAATCTTATTTCTATCGAGATCGGCGGGACAAGCTGTGACGTTACTATGATAAATGGCGGTCGAGTCGCGGAGGTGGAGGCTCTAAAGGTCGACGACACACTTGTGGCCCTTCCAAGCGTCGACATCCATACCATCGGGACCGGAGGTGGGACGGTGTGTGGAGTTGACAACGGCGGCTTTTTGTTCGCTGGACCAGAGGGCGCTGGCGCGCGGCCTGGACCCGCCTGTTATGGCTTGGGAGGTACGCGCCCCACAGTTACTGATGCTCAGCTTGTCTTGGGTAGACTGCATTCAGGCCAGTATGCCGGCGGTGCCCTCCAACTCGATGCAGCGCTGGCAACTAAGGCAATCGACGATGGCATCGGTTCTCCGCTGGGATTGAATACAATAGCAGCTGCATCCGCTGCGATTCAGTTGGTGGAGCAGAATATCCGACAGGCCGTAGAGAAGGTCAGCTTGGTACGCGGATTTGATCCAGCAAACTTCTCGCTAGTCGGCGTTGGCGGTGCGGGGCCGCTCCACGTTGCGGAGGTAGCACGTAGACTGGGTATCCGTACTGCGCTGGTGCCCCGGCTCGCAGGAGTGTTTTGTGCGCTGGGGATGTGTACCGCGGGCGTTCGCTACGATTTCGTCAGGGTTGTAGGAACAGCGTTGGATGACACGTTGATCATATCACTGCTTGATGGCTTTAACGATTTAGAGCGGCAAGCTAGGTCAAAGCTATCCGAAAGCGGGATGGAATTCACTGATATTGAAGTTATGCGAAGTGTCTCTATGAGATACGAGGGGCAACAATCCGTTATCAAGGTTCCATTCGATCAAGCCGACGTTGCTTGCGTAACCAGATACTTCGAAACCCTCTATGAAAAGCAGTACGCATCCATCCAACGCGACGCAAGAGTCGAAATCGTTTACCAACATGTAACGGCGATCGGCGGTCTTCCAAGCTCGGGTTTGAAGGCGCGATCAGCAAGACAAGGGCACGCGGCACAGGCATCGAGCCGGCGGCAAGTATACGTATCAGGTGCCCTCCCCGGAGTGTACGATGTGCCGGTTCTGAAAGGTGCTGACCTAGAGACAGGACATTTTTTCGACGGCCCTGCAGTTATCGATGAGAGCACAACAACGATCGTCATTGGTGAAGGTGATCGCATCGAAGTTGACCGATACGGCGACTACATAATTCGTGTTAATGCACCGGAGCGACTCTAATATGACTGACGTTGTCTTCATAACATTGCTACAGAATCGCCTCGACAACATTTCTCAGCAGATGGGTTGGGTAATGCAGCGAACAGCGCGCAGCCCCATCTTCAGCGACGCTCATGACTTCTCGTGTTTCATCGCGGATGTGAATGGAAATCTAGTTTCGGTGGCGGATGGACTCCCAATCCACACCGGCGGTGGCGGGTTTGCCGTCGAGGCGGTCGTCAAGAGCGTCGGTGGAATAGCATGCATTAGCCCGGGTGACGTATTTATTTCAAGTGACCCATATGAGGGAGGTGGCAACCACCTTCCGGATTGGACAATTGTAAGTCCAGTATTCTTCGATGACATGCTAATCGCGTTTACATGCAATAGGGCACATCAGTCAGACATCGGTGGGGGCGCGGCTGGTACATACAATTCAAAGGCAACCGAGATATTCCACGAGGGTATCCGCATACCGCCAATAAGGATCGCTACACAGGGCAACATCAATGAAGACTTAGTCAAGCTTCTGAAATTGAACTCACGTTGTCCCGCGCTCATTGAGGGCGATCTACGGGCGATGATCGGTTCTACGAAGATCGGTGCGAAACGTATTATCGAGCTTGCACACGAGGTCGGTGTCGACAAACTCGTTAAAGCATTTAACTCCGTATTGGACCATGCTGAGAAGCGAATGAGAGTTGCGATAGCAACGCTTCAGGCAGGCACCTACACCGGCATTGATGCTTCGGACACGGATTGTTTTACGGAAACTTCTGTTCCAGTAGTCGCCAGAATTGAAGTGAAAGGTGAGGCGATTTGGGTAGATCTTTCGGAAAGTGCCGATCAGATCAGAGGGTTTAAGAACAGCTCACTAGCAAATACGTATTCTGCTGTTTATGTTGCAATATTGTCGTTCTTAGGTTGTGACGTGCCGAGGAATGCCGGTGCCTTCAGGCCCATTAACATCATTACGCGCGAGGGCAGTGTTGTGCACGCTCGTTTTCCCGCTCCCCTAACGTCGTGCACTGGCTATCCAGCCACAGAAATTATCAATGCCGTTTGGCAAGCGCTCGGACAAGCCAGGCCAGACCTTTCCTGTGCTGGCTGGGGAAAGGCAAGTCACGGCATCTGTTCCGGAGTGGGCAAGGGTGGAGACACCTTTGTACTTTATCACATGCTCGCGCACGCTGGGACCGGGGCGGTTAGGGGGCGTGACGGCTTCCCATCTTTAGGAACGGTTGTAACTCTGGGTGGAATCCAAATTCCAAATGTGGAGGCCGTGGAAAGCAAGTATCCTGTATTCGTAAAACGACAGGAAATGCGCTGCGACGCTGCAGGAGCTGGTGAATATCGTGGGGGGACCGGGGTCCACTACGAAGTCATGATCGAAATGGACGCTGAACACTCCTTTCGGGGCGAGGGAGACCGCACCCCAAGTGGGTTTGGGGCAGTGGGCGGCGCGACAGGCGATAAAGCAAATGTAACAATCATTGGTATCGACGGAACGGCTGAGCAAGCGCCGCAATATGGCGTCGTCAACTTGCCTCCCATTGAACTTCACATCACGTCGTCTGCGGGTGGCGGATGGGGCAATCCTTATGCGAGGCCTCCTGAACGGGTCCTTCGCGATGTAGAGGACGAAATTGTAAGTACTTTTGCGGCGCGCTGTACTTACGGCGTCGCCATTGATGGTTCTACGATGGAGATTGATTGGGCCGAAACAGCTCGGTTGCGACAGCAGGCTGCACCCATGATCGGCCAAATCTTATAGCGAGCCTCAACCCTCATCTTTATCTTGACGTCGTCCACTCTTTGCTTTCGGCATTTCTTCGGCACGCTCATTCAGAGTACCGAGAGTGCCGCATAAAGAAAACAAGCGCTGTCATAATTATCCAAGAATACAACGAACTACATTCCTACTAGCGTATGGGTTTGTTGATCAAAGATTTTTGGACTTGGCCATAGCTTAGCGTTCGACGTCGGATGGCGCCGATGATCAAATCACCGAGTGGAGAGGAGAAGCGAAGATGAAGACAAAGTTTTCGTTGGGGGTCTTAGGTCTTGTGTCGGTTTTGATGTGCGCGCCAGTAACCTCTGCTGCCGCCGAGAGTCGTGAGGTTGTACTAGCAATTGATGGTGGCGCATACGAAAGGGTCATGCGCGAAAACTGGCTAAAGCCCTTTGCGCAGGCTACAGGAATCAAGGTCGTTGTGGTGTCGACTGCGAATCCCAACGAGCGGCGTGCCCAAGTACAGGCCATGGAGAAGTCCGGCAACGTGACGTGGGACATATTCGCCGAGAGCGATGTGGATGCCGATTCTCCATCCCATTCCGAGCGCGCTGCGAATATCGACGAGTTTTGCAAGCAGTTCACAAGTCGGTCCGACTTGCTGCCTGGAGCCTGCAAAGCCTCTGGAGTTCTAGCTGTCCGCGGTATGGGAGCGATAGTCTACAATAAAGAGCACTTCCCCAACGGTGGGCCGACCACTTGGAAGGAATTTTGGGACACTAAGGCTTTCCCTGGCGTCCGCGCCATGCCCGCTCGGACCGATGCGTGGAGGCAACTAATGCCGGCCCTGATGGCGGACGGCGCATCGGCGAACGCAATCTTCCCAATGGACGTCGACCGAGGCTTTAGGAAACTTGACGAGTTGCGACCGCATGTGGGGCTGTGGTGGACAACAAGCGACCAGGCGGTACAAGGCTTTCGCAATGGTGACTATGATGCTGGATTCATGTGGATGGTTCTGGTTCCTGGCCTCATAAAGGAAGGACAGCCGATTGCGTGGTCCTACAATGGTGCGATCGTCGTCGGCGATCGCTATGCCGTTGTGAAGAACGCGCCTCACAAGGCCGAAGCGCTTGAATTGCTGAAATTTCTGCTGGATACGCCGACAGTCCAAGGAAAGATCTGCGAGGCTTTATTCTGCACTCCGCCCAGCACTGATGCACTGGCGTATATCAGTGAGGAAGCGCGGGCGATTATGCCGTCAGCTGAGCAAGTTAAATCGGTGATGGCAACTCCGGACGGAGCGTGGCTTAACACCAACCAGCCGATGCTTGTCGAGCGCTGGAACAAGTGGATTCAGAAATAAGCGAGCCGGGACTCTTTCGCCGTCAGGCAAAGATAATCTAGATCTCAGTGATGGCGAAGGACGCTCATACTCTTGGTGCCACTAAGGGTTGCCCGACACGATGGTAACGGGGCGAAGCAGCAGCCCCGACTGACATCCCGGGTCGTGGCTGATCAGCCACGACCCACGGCCAGCAACCTTTCAAGTTCTACTTACACCTCGTCATCGCATTGTTTTGAACAAGTGGCTCTATTGATCTTCACGCGACAGGTGTAACATAGGACGGTGTCCGTCATCGTGAGGAGGTGCGCGATGGAAGACAACGTTTGGCGGCCGACGCATTTGACGTCGGAGCAGATGGAGGAGCGTCGCCTGGTGGCCGCGACGCTGCTGCGGCAGGGGCGGCTCTCTCAAGCAGACATCGCCCGGCATGTGGGGGTCAGCCGCGCCAGTGTCTGCCGCTGGGCCGCCACCCTGGCCCAAGAGGGCCCGCGCGGCCTGGAAGCGCGCCCCATCCCGGGACCCTCGCCCCGCCTCGATGAGAAGGCTTGGGCTCGGCTGGGCCGGCTGCTGGATCGGGGTGCGGTGGCGGCGGGCTTTGCCACCGAGCGCTGGACCCTTGGCCGCATCGCCGCCGTGATCGAGCGCGAGTTCGGGGTGCATTATCATCCGCGCTACCTGGAGCGACCACTGAAGGCGCACGGCTTCAGCGTACAGCGCCCGGCCACACGGGCGAGGGAGCGCGACGAGCTGGTGATTGCGGTCTGGCCCAAGCGCGACTGGGTGGCGTTGAAAAAAAGGCCCAGCGCGAGCACCGCACGCTTCTTCTCTGGGACGAGACCGGCCACAGCTTCCGGATCCGGCCGGGCACGACCTGGGCGCGACGCGGGCTGACCCCCGTGCTCCAGCGGGTGAGCAAGCGACGTGAGGTGTCGAGCATCGTGGCGATCACGCCGGACGGGCGGCTGTATGCGCGTCATTTCCGCACCTCCATCTCGAGCCGCTGTGTCATTCAGGCTCTGCGCTCTGTCCGCTGCAAGATCGGCACGCCGCTGCTGGTGGTCTGGGATCGGCTCAACGCGCACCGCTCACGGGCGACTACGGACTTCATCGCTTCGCACGCACAGGACTTTGCGGTGGCCTATCTGCCAGCCTATGCCCCGGAGTTGAATCCGGAAGAGCAGTGCAATGCCTTCGTCAAGCGCGCCATGGCAAACGCTCTGCCCGGATCAGTCGATGACCTGCATCGGCTCGCCCGTCGCGAGTTCGGCCGCCTCAAACGTCACCCCGAGATGATCGTCCGCTTCTTCCGCCATGCAGGCCTCTCCATTACCGGCATCCCGTGAAGATCATTAAGAGGCTGGTGAGCAATTTTATTGCTCGATCTAAGTCTTTGATTGACCATAGGTTTGGAGCTGGGCCGCGGCTGCGGACGCGGGCTGTTTGATGATCAGGAGCCCCACCATGGATGCCTGTTCCTACGCCAGCGATCTCACTGATGCCGAATGGGCGCTGCTCGCGCCTCTCGTCCCCCGCAGCCATCCAGCGGGACGGCGGCAGACCTATCCGTTGCGGCGCATCCTCGATGCGATCTTCTATTTGCTGCGCACCGGAGCCCAGTGGCGGCTGCTGCCGCACGAATATCCGCCGCGCTACGCCGTCTTCTACCACTATACCCAGTGGCGCGAGGACGGCACCTGGGAGCAGGTCACGCGCGTGCTGCGCGAGAGGTATCGCTGTCGGATTGGCCGCAATCCGCAGCCGACAGCCGCGATCATCGACAGCCAGTCCGTCAAGACCACCGAGATGGGCGGACCACGTGGTTATGATGGTGGCAAAAAGATCAAGGGCCGCAAGCGCCATCTTCTCGTTGATACGCAAGGCAATCTGTTGAAGAACAAGGTGCAGCCCGCGGACCTCCACGATCGCGCCGGAGCCGAACTCCTGTTGGAGGGTCTGAAGCATCTGTTTCCGGCCATTGAGCTGATGTGGGCCGACACCGCTTATCGAGGTTTGCGGGACTGGCTCCAGAAAGCCCTGGGCTGGAGATTATCCATCCCGCAGCATTGGTGGAGCGGCGGAACCTGGATGCGGATTGACGCAGAGCCGCCGACGCGTCCGAGCGGCTTTCAAGTACTCGCACGCCGATGGGTGGTGGAGCGGACCATTGGTTGGCTGACCACCAACCGACGGCTGGCGAAGGACTATGAGCGCCTGGTCGAGACCGGTGAGATGCTGCTCTATCTCGCCATGAGCCGCATCCTGCTGCGTCGCCTCCCGCGAAAGGAAAGATAATTGCTCACCAGCCTCTAAGACCGCGATTGATTGCCTCCTACGTGAGGGTGCACAAAGTATCATGTGGGTCGAGTAGCTGATTGGCCCTGAGGCGGGTCTTGGGCTAGCTATTGTCGAAATCGGGTTGACTGCCTCTGCCACTTCGGATGCGCTCGCGACCCTCTAGTTGTGCTCTCAACTGCCACAGGCATGACTGAGTCAGGTCCAACCGATCATCCACTAACTTTGCTTTCGGACCATGTGGTTTGATGGGATACTCATGCTTGACGGATCGCGACAGGTTTTTTCGATCTCGCCGCGTTCACAATGCGGAAAGAATGCAATGTGGCGTCGCAATCCGTAGCAATCGGGGGATCAAGCCGCGCAGATTGGAGGCGGGATAGATGCAGTTGCAGGTAAGTGAGGTTACTGATGGTCCGTAGATCCAAACGAAACCTTCCTAAATTCTGTGGGAGCTTTTCCGATTGCTGACAGACAGCGACGGCGCGTTCGTATGCGGAAATGTCTACCGAAGTGACGACAAGTCCACGCTTTCGACTGCGGGAGAATAGACATGGGTCGGTAGCAGTGCTTGTCTCCTGCTCCGGAACCATGCCCCTGTCGGTATCAGGTCGCCATATATGGCGAGCGAATCAGTCACATAAATCTTGCTTCCGAAGCCGTTGGTGCCATCGACATGCTGCCTTTGTTGGGCGCACGTCAGCCTGACGTCGGGCGCACAGGGCAAGGCACAACCGAAATCGCCACGGGTGGCCCGTCTCCTGACGAAAATGTTGCTCACTTTGCTGGCGCCATCACCCAACAGCTCTCGGCGGATATATCCGCATTGTTCCTTTCCCTAGCAAAGGGCAATCTGAACATATCCATATGGGAGGGTGCCGTGACCACAGCCGCACGACGAAAGGCCGACAGAGAGCGCAAAAAAGCAGAGCGTGATGCCCACAAGGCCGCCGGCGTGCCTGATTCCGTCGTCTTGGATCGGGCAATCGTCGATGGTAAGCGGGCAGCTGATGCCGTTCAGGGCCGATAATTCCACGGCATGAGAGCGTCGATCTCGCGGTTGGGCCATCCGTTGGCGATGCGCTCAAGCGTCTGGGTCAGCCAGGCGTGCGGATCGACGGTGTTCATTTTGGCCGTGGCCAGAAGGCTGGCAATGGCAGCCCATGTGCGCCCGCCACCATCGGAGCCTGCAAACAGACTGTTCTTCCTTGTGATCGTCTGCGGCCGGATCGCGCGTTCAACGGTGTTGGAATCCAACTCGACGCGTCCGTCCGATAAGAACTGCTCAAGAGAGACACGCCGCGTGAGAGCATAGCGGATCACCTCGGCCAGCTTCGACTTGCGCGACAGCTTGGGCAGTTCCTTCTCCCAGAATTTGAACAACGTGCTCACGACCGCAGCCGATTCCGCCTGGCGAGCCTGCATTCGTGTACCTGCATCCTTGCCACGAACGCTGTCCTCCACAGCCCAGAGCGCCGCCATCTGCTCCAGCGTCTGCGCCGCCACCATGGAAGCATCCGAGACGTGCAGCTCGTAGAATTTCCTGCGCACATGCGACCAGCAGGCGGCCAGCTGCACGCCTTCATTGGCTCCCTCAGGCCGGGCCAGTCGATGATAGGCCGTGTAGCCGTCCACCTGCAGGATGCCGCGATAGCCTTCGAGATGACGGACCACGCACTCGCCGGCCCGGCTGTCCTCGAAGCGGTAGACCACGATCGGCGGATCGCTGCCGCCAAACGGCCGATCATCGCGCTTATGTAGAACTCTACATAAGCGCGATTGGACTAACCCGCTCCGCAATGGCGGAGCGGCAAGGACGGTATGGCCGGCGGCGCAATCCTGATGCCGTCGTTTGCCGTGGTGGTCATGTGTTCAACAGGCGCCCCAACTGCGCGAGGATCGGCTGTTTGCAGCCCATTCCATCGGACAGAGGAGCTTGTCATGACCCAACTTCGCAAGCGCATGAGCGAGGATATGCAGGTGCGCAATCTTTCGCTCAATACCCAGCTCTCGTATCTGCAGCAGGTGTCGCTGTTTGCGCGTCACTTCGGCAAGTCGCCGGACTTGCTCGGGCGAGAGGAGATTCGGACCTATCAGGTCTATCTGACCAACGAGAAGAAGCTGTCGCCCGGCTCGATCCACACCGCCATTGCGGCGCTGCGCTTTCTCTACAGGGTGACGCTCGCGAGAGACTGGGCGCCGGAGGAGGTCCTGCCGTTTCCCAAGAAGCCACAGAAACTGCCGGTCATCCTCAGTCCGGAGGAAGTGCAGCACTTTCTCGGCTGTGTGCTCGAGCTCAAACACCACGCCATCCTGACGACCTGCTATGCTGCCGGTTTGCGCATCTCTGAAGCGGTTCAGCTGAAGCCCACGGACATCGACAGCCAGAGAATGGTCATCCGTGTCGAGCAGGGCAAAGGCCAGACGGATCGCTATGTCATGCTGTCGCCCAAGCTTCTGGAGATCTTGCGCGACTATTGGAAGGTGCGCCGGCCAAAAGCGTGGCTTTACCCCGGCGATCGCGCCGGCGAACCGATCACCAGGGGCGCGGTGGGGCAAGCCTGCGCGAAAGCGCACGAACTCTCCGGCTTGTCCAAACCAGTGACGCCGCATAGCTTGCGGCACGCCTTCGCCGTCCATCTCCTGGAGGCCGGCGCCGACGTGCGCACCATTCAACTGCTGCTCGGTCACCGCAGCCTGGCGACCACCGCCCACTACCTGCGCATCGCCACCAACAAGGTCTGTGCCACGTCGAGCCCGTTCGAGCTTTTGCCCCGTCCCGCGCCCACCCTGCCGCCCGCCAAGCCCGAGTACTTCTGAGCTCGGCCGATGGCCCGTTCGGGGCCGGAAGTGGCGGACATCTTCCGTCGCTACGGCGAGGCCTACGCCCAGCACGCATCGCTGTCGACCGCTCAGCGCCGCGTCATGACGGCGATCGAACTGTGCCGGACCGCCGCGCTCGGGGGGCACGTCGAAGCGTGCGATCAATGCGGCCACAGGCGGATCGCCTTCAACAGCTGCCGCGACAGGCATTGTCCCCGCTGCCAATCCCTGGCCCGTGCGCAATGGCTGGAGGATCGTCGCGCCGAGCTTCTCGACACCCAGTACTTTCACGTCGTCTTCACGCTGCCGGAGCCCATGGCCGCCATCGCCTATCAGAACAAGGCGCTCGTCTACGGCCTTCTCTTCCGCGCCACCGCCGAGACGCTGCGCACCATCGCCGCCGACCCCAAGCATTTGGGCGCCGAGATCGGCTTCTTCGTCGTTCTGCACACCTGGGGGCAAAATTTGCTGCACCATCCCCACCTGCACTGCGTCGTCCCGGGTGGCGGGATCTCGCCGGACGGCACGCGATGGATCGCCTGCAAGCCCGGCTTCTTCCTGCCCGTCCGGGCTCTCTCGCGCCTGTTCCGGCGATTGTTCCTGGAGCATCTCGAGAAAGCCTTCGACGCCGGCCAACTGCAGTTCTTCTCTGGCTTACAGGCCTTGAGCGAGCGCGACGCCTTCCGGCGCTATTTGGCGCCGCTGCGAAAGGCAGAATGGGTCGTCTATGCCAAGCCGCCCTTCGCCGGACCCGAGCAGGTTCTCGACTACGTCGCCCGCTACACGCACCGCGTCGCCATCTCCAACAACCGCATCATTGACATCGAGGACGGCGCGGTGCGTTTCCGCTGGTGTCGCTTTGCCCCTAAAGGCGAGATAAGGAATTCAACAAAATCAATGGCAATCCTTTGCTGCAAAATGCGAGATTTTGCCTTTAAGATCGAGATTTATCCCCCTTAATGTGAGACAGTAAGGCGCGGCGATCAGGCTGGAAGTTGAGCGGCAATCTGGGTGAGAGGTGACGCCGCTGCCGCTCCGCAAGGAGGGCCGAGGCCCGACTGAAGGGGCGGCAGCGGCGACGGCGCGATCCGTCAGGACCGCACCGTCTGGCTGTCGTGGCCGACCGGATAAGGAGTGGGGTTCTTCACGACCAAATGAGGAACCCAGCCTTTGCCCGGCCGCCACATCACCGACTGCCAGATGAGACTCTACATGAAGCTTCGTCAGACCGACACCACCCTGATCGCCGCTGCCAAGGCCGGCTTCAGTCCCTCCACCGCCTCTCGCATCAACAAGGACCCGCGTCTTCCTTCCCAGAAGAAGGCTCCCCGCGGGCGCCGGCGCCCCGATCCGCTCGCGGGTGTCTGGGACAGCGAGATTGTCCCGCTGCTCCAGGCCGCCCCGAGCCTGCGGCCCGTGGCCCTCTTCGAAGAGATCGTCCGCCGCCATCCCGACCTCGGCTCCGGCATCCGCCGCACCCTCGAGCGCCGGGTTCGTTCCTGGCGCGCCCTGCACGGCCCTGAGCAGGAGGTCATCTTCCGCCAGGTGCACGAGCCCGGACGCATGGGCCTGTCCGACTTCACCGACATGGCCGATCTGGCCATCACGGTAGCCGGCCAGCCCCTCGATCACCGGCTCTATCACTTCCGGCTCGCCTATTCCGGCTTCGAGCATGCCCATGTGGTGCTCGGCGGCGAAAGCTATGTTGCGCTCGCCGAGGGGCTGCAGAACGCCCTCTGGGCCTTGGGTGGCGCTCCACGCGAACACCGCAGCGACAGCCTCTCGGCGGCCTTCCGCAATCTCGATCGCGACGCCCGCGAGGACCTGACCCGGCGCTACGATGCCCTGTGCAGCCATTACGGCATGGAGCCGAGCCGCAACAATACCGGCATCGCCCACGAGAACGGCTCCATCGAGAGCGTGCACGGCCACCTCAAGAAGGTCATCGCGGATGCCCTGCTGCTGCGCGGCGCGCGCGACTTTGCCGATCTGTCCGCCTACCGCCGCTTCGTCGACGAGGTGGTCGGGCGCCGCAATGCCCGCAACACTCCGCGCATCGCGGTCGAGCGCGCGGCGCTCCACGAGCTGCCGGACCGGCGCACCGCCGATTACGAGGACGCGATCGTCACGGTGACCTCGACCAGCGGCTTCGTCCTGCGCAAGGTGTTCTACAGCGTGCCCTCGCGCCTGATCGGCCACCGGCTGCGGGTGCGCCTGTATGACGATCGCCTCGAGGTCTATCTCGGCGGCACGCATCAGTTCACGCTGCCGCGCGGGCGGGCCCATCCCAACGGAAAGCACGGGCATGTGGTCGATTACCGCCATGTGATCCACTCGCTGCGGCGCAAGCCCATGGCCCTGATGGGGCTGGTCTACCGCGATCAGCTCTTTCCCCGCCAAGCCTATGCCCGGGCTTTTGAAGCGATGATGGGTAAGGTTCCCATCCGCACCGCCTGCCGCACCATGGTCGATCTGCTCGCCCTGGCGCATGAGCGCGCCTGCGAGGCCGAACTCGCCGCGCGCCTCGACGAGGACTTGCAGGCCGGCCGGCTGCCGGATCTCAAGCGCTTGCGCGCCCTCTTCAGTCCGGATGCCGGCGCCGTGCCCGACATCACGGTCTCCTATGCGCCGCTCAGTGCCTACGAGGAACTCGCCCGCGTGGATCAGGGAGAGGTCGCATGACGAGCCCTGATGCCATCGATGTCGGTCGCCTGACCCTGGCGCTCAACGACCTGCGGCTGCCGGCGATCAAGACGATCTGGCCGGACTTCGCGGCCCGTGCCGACAAGGAAGGCTGGCCGGCGGCCCGCTTCCTGGCGGCTCTGGCCGAGCACGAGATGGCCGAGCGGGCCAGCCGGCGCATCCAGCGCCATCTCGACGAGGCCCGTCTTCCGCCCGGCAAAACCCTCGACAGCTTCGACTTCTCCGCGGTGCCGATGATCAGCAAGGCCCAGGTGATGGCGCTGGCGGCCGGCGACAGCTGGCTCGAGAAGGGCGCCAATCTGTTGATGTTCGGCCCGCCGGGCGGGGGCAAATCGCACCTGGCGGCAGCCCTGGGTCTGGCCCTGGTCGAGAACGGCTGGCGGGTGCTGTTCACCCGCACCACCGATCTTGTGCAGAAGCTGCAGAGCGCGCGGCGGGATCTGCAGCTCGAGGCGGCGATTGCCAAACTCGACAAGTACCACCTGCTGATCCTCGACGACCTCGCCTATGTCAGCAAGGATCAGGCCGAAACCAGCGTCATCTTTGAACTCATCGGCGCCCGCTACGAGCGGCGCTCGCTCTTGATTACGGCCAATCAGCCCTTTGGCGCCTGGAATTCGGTCTTTCCGGATCAAGCGATGACGCTCGCCGCGGTGGATCGCTTGGTGCACCACGCCACCATCTTCGAGATGAATGTCGAGAGCTATCGCCGCAGAGCCGCCATCGAGCGTAAACGCGGACCAGGACGTCCGCCGACGCGCGCGACAATCAAGGCCTCATCCTGATTGACGCTCACAGCGACAATCAAGAAAGAACTTGCATCCATGTCGTGGCGCGACAATCATCGTCCTGCCGCGACAGCAAATCACTACCGTGATCGCCGCGCTCCTCAATCCAGATCGTCGCGCAATAAGACAGCGTTTACAGGGGTGTGCGGCTGGCTGCGATGCAGATGGATCGGAACCTGACAGAGTTCGCCAAGGTCGCCTTGCTCCGGACCTGTCACAAGGAAGCCCGTTTGCTCGCCACCGTCGATCGTATCGCGCCAGATACAGCACCGCGTTCACACGCAGGGATCAAAGAGCCGTGAACAAACCTGATCGGCATCTCGCCTTTAAGGGCAAAGAATGTCGCTTTTCGACACCCAACGCGACGAATCTCAAAGTTAAAGGCAAAGTGACACCTGGCAGCAGAAGATGTGGTGCGTGCCCAAGATTGATGGCGAGTATGTGGCGCGCATGGAGGACGTGCTCGACCTCTATGCTGAGGTGCCGGATCCGCAGCACCCGGTGGTGTGCTTTGATGAAAGCCCCGTCCAACTCATCGGCGAGACGCGTCAGCCGCTCCCGGCCACGCCCGGGCAGGTCGAGCGGGTTGATTACGAGTATCGCCGCTGCGGCACGGTGAACCTGTTCGTGATGGTGGATGCGCATCGACCCTGGCGCAAAGTGAACGTCACGGATCGCCGGACGGCCAAGGACTTTGCTGTGTGCATGCGCGAACTTGTGGATGTCGACTTTCCGCAGGCCGAGCGGATCCGGGTGGTGATGGACAATCTGTCGACGCACACGCCTGGCTCCCTCTATGAGGCTTTCCCGCCTGACGAGACGCATCGCCTCCTGGGACGGCTGGAGTTCCACTTCACCCCCAAGCACGCAAGCTGGCTAAACATGGTCGAAATCGAGATCGGGGTGCTCAAGGGCCAGTGCCTGGATCGGCGGATCGATGATCGCGCCCGGCTGGAGCAGGAGATCGCCGCCTGGGAGCGCGAGCGCAATGCCGCCGGCGCACGCATCACCTGGATGTTCACGACCGAGAAGGCCCGCACCAAGATGGGCCGCGCCTATCCCAAGACCGCTCCGAAAGAGCCACCCGCCAAACCGTCAAAATCACTGTGACAAGGATCTAGTGTTGTGACTCTAACGCTTGTTTCGCACGGGCGACCTTTTCCAGGATCGCCGAGGCCGGGGCTGTCCAGACAAAGGGTCGAGGGTCGGCATTGTGGCGCTCCAGGTAGTCCATGATCGCGCTCTCCAGATCGGGCACGCTCGTGAAGGCGCCGCGCCGGATGCGCTCCTGCGTGATCAGGGCAAAGAAGCGCTCGACCTGGTTGAGCCACGAAGCCGAGGTCGGGGTGAAGTGCAGATGAAAGCGCGGATGCTTCGAAAGCCAAGCCCTCACCCTCGGGTGCTTGTGCGTCGCGTAATTGTCCACAATCAGGTGCAGGTCGAGGCGCTTGTCGGTGTTGCGATGGATGACGCGCAGGAAGCGGAGAAACTCCTGATGGCGATGGCGCTTCATGCAGGTGCCCAGCACCGTGCCGGTCGCCACATCGAGAGCAGCAAACAGGGTCGTGGTGCCATGGCGTTTGTAGTCGTGGGTCATCGTGCCGGCACGACCCTTCTTGAGCGGCAGGCCGGGCTGGGTGCGGTCGAGCGCCTGGATCTGAGATTTCTCATCAACCGCCAGAACCAGGGCTTTGTCCGGCGGATCGAGATAGAGGCCGACCACGTCCTGGACCTTCTCGACAAAGTGCTTGTCGGTGGAGAGCTTGAACGTCTTGATCAGATGTGGCTTGAGGCCGTGCGCGTGCCAGATCCGCTGCACGCTGGTGTGGGACAGGCCTGTGACAGCCGCCATGGAGCGCACGCTCCAGTGCGTCGCGCGCGGCGGTTTCTCATGCAGGGTCAGATGGAGGACGCGCTGGATCACCGCTGCCGTGAGGGGCTTGCGCCCCGGCGGGCGGGTGGCGTCCTTGAGAAGCCCCTCCACGCCCGCCTGCGCATAGCGGCGGCGCCAGCGCCGCACCGTCAGCGTGCTCGTGCCAACGCGGGCGGCCACCTCGGTGGTGCGCAAGCCTTCGCCCGTCAGCAGAACAATCCGAGCCCGCCAGACAACCTTCTGGGGGGTATTGCGGTCGCGGACCAGGGTCTCCAGGCGATCCCGATCAGCGGCGGAAACCTCAATGCGTTCGATCTTGCCCATCAGAGCAACATCGCACGTCAGACCAGATTTCGGAATCACCCGTCAGTGACAGAACACTAGGTTCTCTGTGGCAGGCCGCCATGCCGGGAATGCCCTACGCTGACGTTAAGAGCACTATGTCATTAATTGCAACACTCACTAGAGCCGCATCCTTCAAGACCTTTTAGAGCATGATCTAATGTTCAGCTAGCCATCGCAGAAAGTGGAAAATTTCACTTGCATGGCATTGCGCAATCGGTATGGTTCATTTCGTTAATGACATAATTCAATACGCGCGGAGGAGACTTCAATGAACCGTTGGATGACTGCGATTGCCGCTGCCGCCATTGGCGCAGCAACATTGTTCGGCCCGGCTTCGACGCCGGCTCGAGCCGAAGATCCCTCCCTGGTGCTTAACCGCATCAAGGAAAGTGGAAAGCTGAAGTTCCCGGTCATGACCGCCGAGGAGCCTGGCTACGTTAAAGACCCGCGCACCGGCGAATGGGGTGGCTTCTTCGTCGACTGGGGCAAGGACATTGCCAACCTGCTCGGCGTTAAGATCGAGTACGTCGAGACGACCTGGGGCAATCTTGCCGCCGACTTCCAGGCCGGCAAAGTGGACCTCGCGGTGGCCCTGAACCCCAACCCGCGCCGCGGCCTCGTCGTCGACTACGTGCCTGGCTCCATCGTCGACGGCATCTGGGCGCTGATTGCCCGTCCGGGCTACGCGCCGAAGACCTGGCGCGAGATGGACACCAAGGAATCCCGCATCGCCGTTCAGAAGGGCGGCACCATGCAGGTCATCGCCGAGTCGGTCATTCCCAACGCCACCATCGTCGTTGTGCCCACGCGTGACCAAGCCATCCTCGAGCTTCAATCGGGCAAGGTCGACGCCATCATCCTCGCCGATCAGGATGCTGCCCTGCTTGACTCAAAGGGTCTCGGCAAAGCCGTTGTGCCTATGCCGGTATTGAAGAATCCCTCCACCATCGGCATCCGCCGAGAGGCAGGCAACGAAGGCTACGCAAACTTCCTGGCCAACTGGATGTCGCAGCAGAACTCGCTGGGTCTCGCCTGCTCGCGCATCACCCGCTACATGCTCGAGCGCGGCATCGACATGAAGGTGGTTCCCCAGTCTGGCAAGTACTGCTGACCGCCATGCGTACGAACCGTCTCTTCACTGTCATTGACTCCCACACCGCCGGGCATCCTACCCGCGTGGTCACGGCAGGTATCCCTCCGCTGCCTGGGCAATCCGTCCGCGAGCAGCGGGATTACTTCCGCGAGCACCATGACGAGTTGAGGGGGCTGTTGCTTCACGAACCGCGCGGGCATGCCGCCATGGCGGCGGCGGTGCCCGTGCCTTCCCGGGAGGCGGATCGGGGGCTGTTCTTCGTCTTCTCGTACAGCTATGCCGACATGTGCGGCCACGCCACGATCGGCTATGTCGCCAGTCTTGCGGCCATGGGCGCGCTGCCGTCGAATTTCGAGCAGAACGGCATGTCCATTGAGACCCCGGCCGGCATCGTCCATGTGACCGGCACATTCGAGGCTGACCGTCTTACATCCGTCGTGCTGCGCAACGTTCCCTCCTTCGTGACCGAGGCTGACATCACCGTCGAGGCCGAGGGCCTCGGCACGGTCACCTGCGATATCGCCTATGGTGGGATCGTGTATGCGCTGGTGGATGCAAGCCAGGTCGATCTTCCCTTCGACATCGGCCACGCCAACCAATGGTGCCGTGCGGGTGTGGCCATCAAGGAAGCGCTCAACGGCCGCAGCAAAGCTCCCTCGCAGGTCAGCAGCGTGCTGTTCCACCAGGCCATTGAGGGCGGATCCCGCCATCTGGTGATCTTGGCCGGCAACAAGTTCGACCGCTCGCCCTGCGGCACCGGCACCTCCGCGCGTCTGGCCCAGCTCCACGTCCGTGGAGAGTTGGCGGAGGGCGCGCCCTACCGGGCCGAGAACATTCTCGGCGTCCCTTTCGCGGCCAAGGTCGTCGGCGTGTCTGAGGGTAAGGACGGCCAGCCTGCCGTGATCCCGGAGATCCGCGGCATGGCTCATGTCAGTGCATTTTCCACTCTGGTGCTGGAAGCGGACGATCCGCTGCCGGCTGGTTTCCTTCCCGGCTGAGGGAGAACGCCATGAAATTCGACCTGTCACTCGTCCTACAAAATTGGGACCTGCTGGCCTTTGGCCTGCTCGTCACCCTGAAATACACCGTCTATACCTGCGCGATCGGCCTCGTGATCGGCCTCTTCGTGGCGCTGCTTCAGCTCACGCCCTGGGGCCCAGTGCGCTGGATCGGCCGCATCTGGGTGGAGTTCTTCCGCAACATACCGCTGCTGGTGCTGCTGCTGTGGACCTATTATGCCATGCCGATTTTCCTTCAGATCCAGATCAGCAAGGAAACGGCGGGAATCCTCGGGCTCGGATTCTATGCCAGCGGCTTCTATGCTGAGATCCTGCGCGCTGGTGTCCAATCCATTGACCGTGGCCAAACCGACGCCGCTGTGGTGCTGGGTATGAGCTATCTCCAGCGCATGAGGCGGATCATCCTGCCGCAAGCCTTGCGCCGCATGGTGCCGCCGTTGATGGGCCAGACGATCATGCAGCTCAAGAACACCACGCTGCTCTCCGTGCTGACCATCCCCGACCTGTTGTACCAAGCGGGCTACATCTCCAGCACCACCTATCGGCCGATGGAGGTCTACACCGTGATCGGCATTCTCTTCATCCTCATCCTGTTCCCCCTAAGCGCCCTTTCGCGCCGGTTTGAGCGCAAGGAGGCCGCGTGATGACCGCAACATCCAAAGACGTCGTCCTGAGCGTACGCGGAATCGAGAAGTCCTTCGGTACCCAGCATGTGCTGCGCGGCGTCGACCTCGACGTGCATCGCGGCGAGGTGGTCTGCCTGATCGGCGCCAGCGGCTCGGGCAAGACCTCGCTGCTGCGCTGCATGAACCTGTTGCTGGAGCCCGATCAGGGCGAGGTCGTCATCGAGGGTGCGCCCCTGTTCCGCCACACCAAGGCCGGGCGGCTGAAGCTGTCCAGCGCGCAGGTCAGCGCCGTGCGCATCAAGACCGGCATGGTGTTCCAGAATTTCAATCTGTTCCCCCACCGCACCGCGCTGGAGAACATCATCGAAGCCCCAATGGTGGTGAAGAAAGAGCCGCGCGCCGAGGCTGAGGCACGAGCGCGCGAACTCCTCGCCCGCATGGGCCTTCCCGCCGCCGGGCACAAATACCCATCACAACTGTCCGGAGGCCAGCAGCAGCGCGTTGCCATCGCTCGCGCGCTCGCCATGCAGCCCACCATCATGCTGTTCGACGAGCCGACCTCGGCGCTGGATCCGGAACTGGTGGGCGAAGTGCTCGCCGCCATCCGCCAGCTCGCGGCTGAGGGCATGACGATGGTCATCGTCACCCACGAGATTGGCTTCGCCTATGAGTTGGCCGATCGGGTGGTCTTCATGGACCAAGGCGTGGTGGCTGCCAGTGGCCCTCCGCGCGAACTCCTGCTGTCGGGTGCCAACCCGAGGCTTGCGGCCTTCGTCAGCCGCTTCACGGAGCAGGCCCGTCTTCTCAGTCCCCTCGTGGCTGCGGCCACGCACATCCCTCCAACCACGTCTCTTGCACAAGGATAGAAAATCATGGCCAATGTAAACTGGAGTGGCATCTTCCCCGTTCTCGTGACCCCCTTCGATGCCGATGGCTCGATCAACGAGACCCGGTACAAGGAACTCATCGATGATGCCATTGCCAACGGCGCACAGGGCGTGGTGGCAGCCGGAAGCACCGGCGAGTTCTATGCCCTCACCAAGGATGAGCGCGCCCGCCTCTACAAGCTGACTGTCAACCATGCAGCGGGCCGCGTGCCCGTGCTGGCGGGCGTTGCCGACCTGCGGGTCGAGGATGTCCTGGAAGCGTGCCAGTCCGCCGTCGCCGCAGGCTGCGCAGGCGGAATGATCCTGCCGCCGATCTACGCCATGCCGAGCCCGCGTGAGATCATTGCCTTCTTCGAGTACATCTCCCGCAATACCCCGCTGCCGCTGATGCTCTACAATAGCCCGCGCCGCGCCGGCGTCGACATCACCCCAGCGCTGGTGGAGCAACTCTCGGCCCTACCGACCGTAGTTGCCATCAAGGACAGCTCGGGTGCCATCACCCAAGTGAGCGAACTCGTGCAGCGCGTCGGTGACAAGCTCCGTGTATTCGTCGGCTACGAGACCATGATCGTGCCAGCCCGCGCCGTTGGCGCCCACGGTGTCATCGCCATGGCACACCAGATTGCAGGCCCCCTGATCCGCGACTACTGGGACAAGGCACTCACCGGAGACAAGGCAGTCGAGGACCTCGGCCGTGATGTATTCGCCTTCTACCGCTGCTTCCAGTCTGGCGCCTATTACGCAGCCATCAAGGAGACCATGAGCCAACTCGGCCGCGATGCCGGTGGCCCACGCTTGCCGCTGCTGCCACTCGCAGACGAGCAGAAAGCCGCGATCTCCAAGATCATCGCCGATGCAGGCCTTGTCCGTTGGGCCAAGGGCTGAGCCAAGGTCGGACCTATGCGCTCCAAGCTCATAATCCAAGGAATTGACGCTCATACGGAGGGATGTCCCATTCGGGTCATCACCTCCGGCGCGGGCTATCTTCCCGGCAAGACGATGGTGGAAAAGCGCGCCGCGTTGATGGCTCGCGACGAGTTCCGTCGACTCGTGATCTTCGAGCCGCGCGGCAGCTTCAACATGTGCGCTGCCGTGTTGGTGGAGCCTACAAGCGAGGGCGCCGACATTGGCATGCTGATCATGGAGCCGGATACCTATCCGCCCATGTGCGGCCACTGTGCCATTGGCGTCGCCACCGTTGCGGTGGAGACCGGCCTCGTTCCGTCGCAGGAAGGGGACAACATCGTCAAGCTCGACACGCCAGCGGGCGTCGTGCCCGCTCGGGTCCGGGTCGAGCGCGGCCGAACCGTTTCGGTCACCTTGGAGATGCCGACGTCGTTCCTCTACCAGGACGACGTCGTGATCGAGACGCCGAACCGCGGCTCGATCACGGGTGCGATCGCCTTCGGCGGCGATTTCTACTTCATCGCCGACGCGGGCCAGTTCGGCCTTTCTCTGAAGTCCGAGGAAGCCTGGGCCATCGTCGAAGCCGCCAACGAGATCCGCGCAGGCCTCTCGGCCGTCTCGGTGCAGCACCCGGAACAGGCGCACATCAATGAAATCTACCAGATCGAACTGACCGCGCCACCGCTCACTCCGGAGGGTGATGGCCGCAACGTGGTCATCTGCCCGCCACAGGTCATTGATCGCTCGCCCTGCGGCACCGGCACGGCCTCGCGCATGGCCTATCTCGCTGCCACCGGCAAGCTCAAGGTGGGTGACACATTCGCCCACGAGGGCATCCTCTCCACGCGCATGATCGGCACGGTCGTTTCCGAGGTCGAGATGACCGGCGGCTACAAGGCCATCAAATGCACGGTTGCGGGCCGCGCCTACATCACCGGCTCGTTCCAGTACTACCTCGACCCAGAGGACCCATTCCCGGCGGGCTTCCGTCTCACGGGCGTCTGAGTGCACCGTCCCCAATCCAAGGAATAAGACATGTATACCAAACTAGCTCTCCTCATCGACGGCGAATGGATCGAAGAAACCAATGCGGGGAGTGAACCCGTTCTCAATCCCGCCACGGAACAGTCCCTCGGTACACTGCCCCATGCCGGAAAGGCCGAGCTCGACCGCGCACTCGCGGCGGCAAACCGAGCCTTCGAGAGCTGGAAGCGCACCTCGCCTTACGAGCGTGGCCAGATCCTGCGCCGCGCAGCCGACCTGATGCGCGAGCGGCTCGACCACATTGCCACCGTGCTGACGCTGGAGGAGGGCAAGACTCTCGCGGAAGCGAAGGGCGAGATCACCGCTGCGGCCGAGTTCTTCGACTGGTTCGCCGAAGAGGGGCGGCGCAGCTACGGTCGCGTCATCCCGGCGCGCCTGCCCGACATGCGCCAGACCGTCACCCAGGAGCCGGTTGGCCCCGTCGCCTGCTTCACGCCGTGGAACTTCCCGGCCGTGACGCCGGCGCGCAAGATCGCCCCAGCTCTTGCCGCCGGATGCACCTGCATCATCAAGCCCGCCGAGGAAACGCCGGGCACCACGCTGGAGATGGCACGCGCGCTCACCGACGCCGGTCTGCCCAAGGGCGTGCTGAATGTGGTCTTCGGCGTTCCAGCGGAAGTCTCCGAATATCTCCTGCGCTCCCCAGTGATCCGCAAGATCTCGTTCACCGGATCGACCCCGGTGGGGCGTCACCTCGCTCGCCTGGCAGGCGAGACCCTGACGCTCGCTACCATGGAACTCGGCGGCCACGCGCCGGTGATCGTGGCGAAGGACGCCGACATCCGGCGCGCGGCGGAACTCTCCATGTCGATCAAGCTGCGCAACACTGGCCAGGTCTGCACCTCGCCGACCCGCTTCTTCGTGGAACGTCCGGCCTACGAGGAGTACCTTGAGCACGCTCGCGCCTTCGTCGGGAAGCAGGTGGTAGGCGACGGACTCCAAGCGGGCACCACCGTCGGTCCCGTTGCAAACGCGCGCCGCGTCGCGGCCATGGATGACCTGATCTCCGATGCCTTGTCCCACAAGGCCCGGCTCATCGCTGGCGGTGAACGCCTGAAGGCACCAGGCCTGATGTACGGACCGACCATCCTGGCGGACATGCCCGACCAAGCGAAGGCCATGACGCACGAACCGTTCGGCCCGCTTGCGCTGGTACAGCCCGTCGACGACATTGAGCAAGCCCTCACACGGGCGAACTCGCTTCCCTACGGTCTTGCCGGCTATGCCTTCACCCGCTCCGCTGCGACCGCCAATCGCATCTCGGAGGAATTGGCTGTAGGGGTCATCGGCATCAACCAAATGGTGGTCACGATCCCCGAAACACCGTTTGGCGGCATTGGCGACAGCGGCTGGGGCCGCGAAGGCGGCATAGAGGGACTGGAAGCCTACACAGTCAAGAAATATGTCGGTCACCTTCAGATCTAACGGTATCTATTGATCCGGACCGAAAACTGAAAAGAACGCTGACGACGGTGCACCCCGTCGTCAGCGTTCTTTTTGGAGCATACCATGCTGCCGCTCAGCGTGTATCTACAAGCTCTACTCTGACGACGCCTTCGACCTTAAAGAATTAAAGTAAAGGAGGTCAAACTGTTGCCACTGGCGCTCGGCGGCGGAAATGGCACTCTTGCTCTTGTCCGGATTTACCGCTGCCAGCTCGGCGCAAATCCCTTCGACGACACATATACTTGGAAGCAAGGACGGGAAATAGGACGCTCCCTCCGAGGGAACGACAAGCACTTGATCGGCAAGGTTCGCGATCGGGGAACCAAGTGCATCCGAAATCAAGTATACCTTGGCATGTTTCGCGCGAGCCTCGCGGGCAGCAGCGAGGGCCGTCTTATAAATGCGCCAGAAGGTGATCGGGATAACGATATCCTCGGAGGTCAAGTCTCCAAGAGCATTGGCTATCGCGACAGCATCGTCAATCAATTCGCATCGGTACCCTGCGATTCCAGCGTTATGACAGAGGAGCCGGCCTGCGGCGGCATAGCTTCCCGAGGCAACGACAAGCCGGCGATTGGCACCCGCAATCGCTTGCGCAAAACGCCTGACGACATCCCGGTTAATAGTCTTCCGGATCGAAGCCAAATTTTCGATCTGTCGGTTAAGCGTTTCATCGAAAGGCTGTTCGCTCGCTTGGGCATCGTGAACTCCCACCAACTCCGGGGCAGTCAACAGCCCAAGGAAGCGTGCCCGGATCTCTTGACGCCACTCAGGCCACCCGGAAAAGCCCAAGCTTTGAGCAGCGCGCGTTACGGTTGCGCCATTGACGCCCACAGCGGCCGCAAAATCGGTCGCGGACGCGTACGAGGCGAGTTCAGGATTGGCGATGGCTACATCAAGAACGTGTTGAATGGCTCTCGAGAAAGTGTGTCCATGCCCAAGCTCCCGCAACCACTCCTCAACTGACTGCACCAGACCACTCTCCGTTTTTTGCAGAATTTTTTGCAGAATGCCCTTTTTTGGCTACACTTCTGCAAATAACTATGCAAGTCTCTCTGCCACGCCTAGGTAACTACATGAAAATCTTAGCAGAGTCTCTCCATGGAGACTTCTGCGTAGCCACGCTTGCCCACGTTCATCGGCGTCTGCCGACGTGCCACCCAAGGTTTCGCTAATGTCTAGCTACTTGTTCAAGAACGCCCGCATTGTGGACGGCAGTGCGACCGAGCCAACTGAGCCAATGCAAGTGCTCGTCGAGCACGGCCACATCCGTGAAGTCAGCAGGGAGGTCACCGCCTCGGCCGAGGAGATCATCGATCTCTCGGGAAAGGTATTGATGCCTGGCCTGATTGATTGCCATGTTCATACCATCGCTGTGTTGGCTTCGCTGGCTCGGAATGCCGAGCTACCCGACTCTCTAGTCACTGCCCGGGCTTCGCTGGTTATGCGAGGCATGCTCATGAGGGGCTTCACGACTGTCCGAGACGTTGGTGGGGCCGATATCGGTTTGAAGCGGTCTGTCGAAGAGGGAATTTTCCTAGCGCCACGCCTGATCATCTCGGGCAAGGCCTTGAGTCAAACCGGCGGACATTGCGATTTTCGGGGTCGTTATGATACCCGCCCTCCGATCCGCTCAGGGTTTCCTCTTGGAGCTCTCGGCAGGCTTTGCGATGGCGTCCCAGAAGTTCGGCGGGCGGCACGCGAGGAGATCAAGGGTGGTGCCGATTTCGTAAAGATCATGGCGAGCGGTGGCGCCGGTTCCCCCACTGATCCCATTCACTTCTTCGGCTTCTCCCGCGAGGAACTGAGCGCCATCGTGGAAGAGGCGCAGAGCGCCGGAACCTACGTCTCGGCTCATCTCTATACGGATCCCGCCATCCGCCGTTGCGTCGAGGCTGGCGTGCACTCATTGGAACATTGCAATCTCATCGAGCCGGAAACGGCCAGGTTTGCAGCAAGCCAGGGCGCCGTTGCCGTTCCGACCCTCGTCACCTACGAAGCACTGGCGAAAGAGGGTGCCGGCTACGGTTATCCGGCCGAAGCGGTCGCCAAGGTTGAGGATGTCCGGGTCGCGGGCATGAAGTCGCTGGCCATCATGAAGGAAGCCGGACTGCCTATGGCATACGGCTCGGACCTTCTTGCCGAAATGCACCGCCATCAATCCGAGGAATTCGTCATTCGCGGGAGGGTTCTACCCGCCCATGAAGTCATTGCTTCCGCCACTTCAGTAGCTGCCAAACTCTGCCGACTGGAAGGCAAGATCGGAACCATCGCCCCTGGTGCATTCGCCGACCTGATCGTCGTCGACGGTAACCCGCTCGATGACCTGTCGCTCCTTACCCATCAGGGCAGACACATGCCGCTCATCATGCGCGAAGGAGTGATCGTCAAGAGAGAAAGTCTGAACTGACGCTGGAACAAACCGATCCTGGCACCGAAACCAACCAATCAAAAAGAGGGAAATCACTATGATGAATCGCAGACAACTCCTTGCCACAATGGCAAGCAGCGCGCTCCTAGCCTCTGCTCACGAGAGCTTCGCCCAAGCAGCCCCGACTTTCCGCATCGGTGCTCTCAATTCCATCACGGGAGCGGGGCAAGCCTACGGAACGGGCATGCAGAAGATGATTCTGGCTGCCGTGGAGGAGGTCAACGCAGCCGGCGGCGCCGCAGGGCGGAAGATCGAAGTGGTGGCTGATGACGATCAAAGCCAGCCTCAAGCCGCTGTCCTTGCGGCGAAGAAACTCATCGAGATCAACAAGGTCCAGGCACTTGTCGGCTCCTGGTCCTCGGGCGTGGCACTTGCGACGATTCCTTTGGCGAATGATGCCAACATCCTGCTGATGACCACTGGTGGCGCTCCGGAGATCACAAGTCCCAAGGTTAACGCGAAGGGACTCGTTTACCGCTTCAACGCAACGAGCGAGGGGTTTGGCCGTGCCTTTGCCGAGGTTTGCGCGAGGGAGGGCTTCAAGCACCCAGCCACGATGGCCTTCAACAATGCGTCCGGCATCGGCACTGTGGAAGGATTCCGCAAGGCCTGGGAAGCGAAAGGCGGCAAGGTCGTCGAGGCGGTCGTCTACGAGCCGAACCAGCCCAGTTATCGTTCGGAATTGCAGAGGGTGCTCGCAGCCAAGCCCGACGTGATCGTGACTGGATCCTATCTGGCCGACACCACTATCATTCTGCGCGAGTGGTTCCAGACAGGCGACACGCAGAAGTGGATCATTGCCGGATGGGCGGCAAATCCCGACCTGATCAAGGCCGTCGGGCCAGAAGTCAGTGAAGGCATATTCTCCGTGGATTCGGTTTCCAACGAGGCCTCGACCGCGTTCAAGAGCTTCGATGCCGCCTATCGCAAGGCAATGAACCAACCGGGGAGCACCAACGTCTATGCTGCGATAGCATGGGACATGGTCATCGTTCTCGCCCTCGCGATGGAAGCCGCGGGGCCAAACGCCGACATGGCAGCAATCAATGCAAAGATTAAAGAGATCACCAATGCACCCGGAAAGCAGGTCTCGAGCTTCGCCGAGGGCAAGGAAGCGCTAAAGAGCGGGAAGGTGAACTTCGATGGCGCTTCATCCGCGCTCGAGTTCAACGCGGCTGGCGACGTTACCCCTGACTTCGGTCTCTCAGTGATCTCCAAGGGCGAGATTAGCCGGAAGTACATCGTCAAGATCTGAGTACTGAGCGGGAAGGTGCGGCGGCCTCGGCTGCCCACCTTCACCGATGGAGTTAGCATGACAGCATTTGCTGAACTTTTCATTGGCGGCCTCATGTCAGGCCTTGTCGTTGGTCTGGCCGCGCTTGGCATCACGCTGGTGTTCGGCATTGCGCGGTTCGCCAATGCGTCTGCTGGCGACGCGATGACGGCGGGAGCCTACGTGGCGTTGTCGGCTTCGGGTTTAACCGGGTCAATCATCATGGGTGGCCTAGTCAGTGTTCTCGCAGGCGCTGCTATCGGCGTGGCTTCGTATGCTTTGGTTTTTCGGAAGTTGGCCGGAAGGTCCTCGGTAACTGCCCTTCTTGCGTCCATAGGTGTCGCCTTCATCATCCGTGCTGTCGTCGGTGTGATTTTCGGACATCAACAACAGGTGTTCCAACTTCCGCTCGTGCGACCGTTCCGCGTCTTCGACATTCGGATCCAGCCTAATGACCTCAACCTCGCCATCGTGGCAGCCACAACATTGGCGGTTGTATTCCTCATCCTGTATGCGACGCCCATCGGCCGGCGCATGCGCGCTGTGGCTGACAATCCAGGGCTGGCTCAAATTTCCGGCATATCCCCGACCCGGGTGATGGTTGCGCTTTGGGCTTTGGCTGGCTCGGTCTCGGCGGTCGCAGGCGTAATGTCTGGGATCAAGACCGTGGTTACCCCGGAAATGGGCTGGGAAATGTTGCTGCCCGCTTTCGCCGCGGTGATCCTGGGGGGTATCGGGCATCCGGTCGGAGCTGTGCTTGGTGGGATCCTCCTCGGGACACTCCAAGAGATTGCCACTCCTTTTGTTGGTTTCACATACAAGATTGCAATTGCCTTTGCCGTACTCCTGGTCGTGCTGCTCCTGCGCCCGGTTGGCTTGCTCGGCCGAGTTGAGGGAGTTCGCTGATGGAAGCCTACCTGGTCGCGATCGCGATTATCACAGCGATCTACGTCCTTCTTGCCATGGGCTTGAACCTGCAATACGGCCTGACCGGGCTCATCAACTTCGGTCATGTCGGCTTCTTTTGCATCGGTGCCTACACTGCGGCCCTCTTGGGCCAAGTCGGGATCCCATGGCCTATCGCGTTTCTAGCAGGGGCTGCCCTCGCGGCGCTGGCCGCTTGGCCGCTGGGATTGGTCAGTCTCAAGTTGCGTGAGGATTATTTTGGCATCGTCTCGCTCGGGTTCTCCGAAGTCCTTAGGATCATCGTAACGAGTGAACGGTGGTTGACGAACGGCGTTCAAGGCATTCCCAACATCCCGAAGCTGATGGGCTTCATCGGGACCGGAATGGCTCAGGCACTTGCGGTTCTGGCACTGCTCGTCGGTCTCAACGTGCTAGCGGTCTTTGCAATGCGATGCATCGTTCGCTCCCCCTTCGGACGCATGATCGAGGCGATCCGCGACAACGAGGAGGCCGTAAAGGCACTCGGCAAGGATCCCGCCCGGTTCAAGATCCAGGTGTTGATGCTCGGATCAGCGCTCGCTGGCCTCGCCGGAGGAGTCTATGCGCATTACATCGGATTCATATCGCCTGAGCAATTCATCCCGTTTGTCACGTTCACCATCTGGATGGCGATCATCATCGGTGGTGTGGGACGTGTCTCCGGAGCCCTGGCCGGTACGCTGATCCTCATGACATTCATGGAAGGATCCCGTTTCCTGCGCGACGTCCTGCCATTCATTTCCGAGGTTGAAATGACCAGCATCCGTCTCGGGGTCATCGGACTCGCGCTGGTGCTCTTCACGCTCTACCGCCCACAAGGTCTGATGGGAGATTTCACGAAGCGATGATCCTTGCAATCGAAGGTCTCACAAAGGTCTACGGCGCGCTGCGAGTAGTAGACAACGTATCCTTTACCGTGCCGAGTGGCGACGTTGTCGGAGTGATCGGTCCGAACGGAGCGGGGAAATCCACCTTGTTCTCGTTGGTGACCGGCTTCCTGAACGCCGCTGAAGGCCAGGTGCGCCTGGACGGTAAGCCAATTGGACATCTGTCCTCGGTCGAGCGGGCTCGCAGCGGCATGGTGCGAACGTTCCAAGTGCCTCGGGAATTCAGCCATCTCACCGTCAGGCAGAACCTCATGGCGGCTGCGCCAAAGCAAAGCGGTGAGAGTCTCGTCGACCTGTTCTTCCGTCCAGGGCGTATTCGGGAGGAGGAAGACATCATCTCCCGGAAGGTCGACACCATGCTCGACTTTCTTCGGCTGGCACACGTCGCCCATACGCCAGCGGGTCGCCTTTCAGGGGGGCAAAAGAAGCTGGTGGAACTTGGGCGCGCGCTCATGACGGGGGCCCGTCTGATCCTGCTGGACGAACCCTTTGCAGGTGTCAATCCAGTGCTGATCGAAGAGATCGTGGAGCGCGTTCGAGAGCTTAACGCCAAGGGGATCGGCTTTCTTATCATCGAGCATGATCTCGGTGCGCTCACACGCCTTGTTTCGACCCTTCACGTTATGGACCGTGGGCGCCTCATCGCCTCAGGCGTGCCCGCCGAAGTATTGGCGAACAAGCAGGTACGTGAAGCATATCTAGGAGGTACATCATGACGGTTCTGTCCATTGAGAGCCTCAAAGGTGGCTATAGCGAGGTCGACATCCTGAATGGGATCAACCTGATATTGAAGGAAGGTGAGATCCTGACGGTTGCCGGAACCAATGGAGCTGGCAAGTCGACCCTTGCGAAAGCGGTTGTGGGCCTTCTGCCGCGTGTCAGCGGATCGGTTCGACTTCATGGAAAGGACATCACGTCACTAGCACCCGAAAAGCGTGCGCAACACGGTATTGGCTACGTTCCGCAGGTCGCCAATGTGTTTCCATCGCTCACAATCACTGAGAATCTCGAAGTTGTGCAAGGTGTACAGGATCGCAAAGCGCGGATTGCGGAGATGTTCCGGCTCTTCCCAGCCTTGGCTGAACGCAAGCGGTCTCGGGCCGGGCGACTCTCGGGTGGCGAACGGCAACAGTTGGCTTATGCGCGGGCATTGATGACACGGCCCAGGGTCGTTGTATTGGATGAGCCAACGGCGGCGCTTTCACCTGTCCTGGTAGCGGACAGCTTTTCCCGCATCGCGAGTTTGGCGTCCGATGGAACAAGCGTGCTTCTGATTGAGCAGCGAGCCCGTCAAGCGTTGGCGATCTCTGATCAGGGAGCCATCATGGATGGTGGAAAAGTCGCTATGGAAGGGCCCGCAGTCGAATTGTTGAACAATGATCAAGCTGCTGACCTTTATCTCGGACACTACTCCACTTAACCGGCTTCTGGCCTTCCCTGGTGGATGCCTTCAGTCGAGTGATTTCCTCTTAACCAATTCAACAGACGTGTCGGCGATGTCTCAGCAGCCTCGGTGAGACATTCGGTCGTATAAGACGCACCACGTCACCACTCTCTTCTTGCAGCGGTTTCGCAAGATCGGTATATGTCATTCAGAATAATGACATGGTTCATTACAAGCGAACACAGGATGCGTCGGTCCAATCGACGTATGCCTAGTGAAGGATCCAGGCATACCCCATGCGTACGAACCGTCTCTTCACTGTCATTGACTCCCACACCGCCGGGCATCCTACCCGCGTGGTCACGGCAGGTATCCCTCCGCTGCCTGGGCAATCCGTCCGCGAGCAGCGGGATTACTTCCGCGAGCACCATGACGAGTTGAGGGGGCTGTTGCTTCACGAACCGCGCGGGCATGCCGCCATGGCGGCGGCGGTGCCCGTGCCTTCCCGGGAGGCGGATCGGGGGCTGTTCTTCGTCTTCTCGTACAGCTATGCCGACATGTGCGGCCACGCCACGATCGGCTATGTCGCCAGTCTTGCGGCCATGGGCGCGCTGCCGTCGAATTTCGAGCAGAACGGCATGTCCATTGAGACCCCGGCCGGCATCGTCCATGTGACCGGCACATTCGAGGCTGACCGTCTTACATCCGTCGTGCTGCGCAACGTTCCCTCCTTCGTGACCGAGGCTGACATCACCGTCGAGGCCGAGGGCCTCGGCACGGTCACCTGCGATATCGCCTATGGTGGGATCGTGTATGCGCTGGTGGATGCAAGCCAGGTCGATCTTCCCTTCGACATCGGCCACGCCAACCAATGGTGCCGTGCGGGTGTGGCCATCAAGGAAGCGCTCAACGGCCGCAGCAAAGCTCCCTCGCAGGTCAGCAGCGTGCTGTTCCACCAGGCCATTGAGGGCGGATCCCGCCATCTGGTGATCTTGGCCGGCAACAAGTTCGACCGCTCGCCCTGCGGCACCGGCACCTCCGCGCGTCTGGCCCAGCTCCACGTCCGTGGAGAGTTGGCGGAGGGCGCGCCCTACCGGGCCGAGAACATTCTCGGCGTCCCTTTCGCGGCCAAGGTCGTCGGCGTGTCTGAGGGTAAGGACGGCCAGCCTGCCGTGATCCCGGAGATCCGCGGCATGGCTCATGTCAGTGCATTTTCCACTCTGGTGCTGGAAGCGGACGATCCGCTGCCGGCTGGTTTCCTTCCCGGCTGAGGGAGAACGCCATGAAATTCGACCTGTCCTCGCACGCATACTCCGGACACAGAACAACTCCATGCGATGGCTCGGCCAAGTCGGCCGCCCGTACGGCCTCGTGTAGGCAGGAGACTCTCAATGGCTGAACCCCATAAGATCGCCGTCATCGGCGGCGGCGTGATCGGCGTAAGTTGCGCCCTCATGCTGGCACGGGAAGGGCACCGCGTCACCGTCATCGAAGAGGGACGCATCGGTCATGGTTGCTCTTGGGGCAATGGGGCCCAATACAATGTCGGTACGTCGCTACCCATGGCGTATCCAGGCGTGATGCGGCAGGCACTTCGCTGGCTTGCCGACGCGAAAGGCCCAGTGCGTCTCGCTCCGCGCGATCTGCCCCGGAACATCCCGTGGCTTGTCCGATTTCTTCGCACCGGCCAGCCCAAGGCGTGGGAGGCAGCTTATACGGCTCTGCATGCTCTCAATGCCCCTTGTGCAGCCCTCTACCGCGATATGCTCGGTGACATCGGCTGGGAAAGGGTCTTTCGGCCGAGCGGAGCGCTGCATGTCTACAGGGACCCAGCACCTGGGGCTCTGGACGAGCGAATTGCCTATCTACGTGCCATTCACAACGCGGCTTTCGAGAAGGTCAATGCCGAAGAGATACGCGAGTTGGAGCCCAACCTCTCCACGGGCTACCAACGCGGCATCTTCTTTCCCGGGAGCGGCTTCATCGACTCCCCACTGAAACTGGTGGAGACCCTCATGGAGCGGGCCACTGCCTCGGGCGCAACGACCCTGGAAGCGCGGGTTCGATCCATCGAACCCGGCACCGACGCAGTGACGCTGCACACAAGCGCCGGCCCGCAACGCTACGATGCGGTGGTCATAGCCGCCGGCATTGCCAGCCGTGAACTGGCAAAGCCTTTGGGGATCTCGCTATCCTTGGCCAGCGAGCGAGGCTATCATATCGCGTTGCCAGGCATTTCCGGCCTCATCAACCGTCCTGTAACCGATACCGGCTCGGCCTTCGTTGCCACACCCCTTGCACAGGAATTGCGCATCGTCGGCATCGCTGAGTTCGATACGGCTAACGCGTTGCCAGACGATAGGCAAAGTGAAAAGCTGCTCACCGGTGCCCGCTCCATGATACCGAATTTGCATGTCGAGAGTGTACGACGCTGGATGGGTGTGCGGCCTTCGACACCTGACAGCCTGCCGATCATCGGCGCACATCCCAGGCATCCGTGTGTCCTGTTCGCCACTGGTCACGGGCACATGGGCCTCAGCGGTGCGCCTATGACCGCTGCCCTAGTTTCCGATCTCGTCGCCGGTCGAGCGCCCCGGGTATCCTGTATCCCTTATAGGGTAAGGTGAAGCCGTTCGCGTAGTCCGACGCGGTCAAAAACTAATGCCTTGCACCAGCGGGTGGCAATTGGTATGGATCATTCGAGCAATGATATAAGTCGATCAGATCTGGGGAGAAGCTTGCGATTGGGCCATCTATGTCCTTGAGATGGCAATTACGATCCTGGAAACTCCTTCGATCGCATAGGCGACAGACGCCAAGGCCTCAGGAGTTGCTCCGCACTACTTCATACCGGTTCGGTCAAGGAGTATGTCGGCTACCATCAGGCGTATCGGCACAACGCGAGACGAGCTTGGTAAATGGAACATCGGTCGATGGACTCGGATAAGGTGAAGTTTTCCGGGTGGCTGCCAAGACAGTTGTCACCTGAGGGGCCGCGTTATTTGGCTCTGGTGGATGCCCTGCAACAGGATGTCAACGAAGGTCTCCTGCAAGACGGCTCCCGGCTTCCCGCGCATCGGGAACTGGCCCAGCAGTTGGGATTATCCGTCGGAACCGTCGCCAAAGCCTATCAGGAAGCTGAGCAGCGCGGCATCATCAGCGGCCGTGTGGGCCATGGCACCTTTGTGCGTCGCCCCGCCCTGAGCCGCAACCAGGCGTCGGTCCCGCGAGAGCCATTGAACATGGCGTTGAACGTGCCGGCACAAGGACACGAGACCGAGATCCTATCGGAACTGTTGGCTGATATTTCGAACACGCGCGATCTTGCACCGCTTCTGAACTACCATCCTCATGGCGGTATCATGCGGCATCGCGAGGTCATCGCTGCATCCATCTTCGGCTCGTCCACAGCGGACGCGACACGGTTATTCTTATGTAACGGCGCGCAGCATGCGATCGACATCGCGTTGCGCCTCGTAGCAAAGCCTGGTGATAGCATCCTCGTAGAAAGCCTCACCTATTCTGGCTTCAAGGCTATTGCCGCGGCTAACAACCTCACACTTATTCCTGTGGCCATGGATGGCGAGGGCGCTGATCCTGACGCTCTCGAGACTGCGTGCCGGACTTCAGGTGCCAAGGTGTTCTACTGCATGCCGACCTTGCAAAGCCCAACGGCTCGCACCATGAGTCCTACCCGTCGGCGCCGCATCGCCGAATTGGCCGAACGCTACGACCTGACGATCATCGAGGACGATGTCTATGGCTTCTTCCTGCCCGAACGGGATGTTTCACTTACGGAGCTCATCCCCGACCGTAGCTTCTACATTACCTCCTATTCGAAGTGCGTCGCGCCGGGCTTCCGCCTTGGAACATTAACGGTGCCATCCGCCTTCAAGGGGCAGACCGAGCTCCTCCTTCACGCCTCGGCTTGGTTCGTGGCTCCCATGCTCAGTGAAATGGCAGTGCGGCTTTACGATAGTGGAAAATTGGACGACTTGATACGCGAGCGTCGGCACCAGGCACTCGACCGCTATCGTGTGTTTTCCGGCGTTTTTCCCACGGCAGAGAAGCTGAGGTTTCCGCCATTTTTCGGTTGGCTGCCACTGCCCGTGGAATGGTCGGCAGCCGGTCTCGCTTCCGCGACGCGTCGGCACAACATTATCGTCACGCCCCCCATCGCATCCACAGTGGACGACGCAGACCCAGGCGCGATCCGCGTCTGCTTGGGTGGGGCGAAGGACCTGACCGAACTCTCGCACGCCTTGTACACGCTCAACGAGATTATTGCCCGCCCGCCCATGAACGTGTTCTCAGTTGCCTAGCTTGTGAAGCAAGCTCACCAGTCGCGGAGTGATGGAGCGATTGGACTCCTGAAGCTTGGGTGAGGTTGAACCGCGTCCAGGCTCCTTGCATCCTTGGCAAGGGATTAACGAAGAGCGTTAATCTCGAATAAGAACTCTACAAGGAAGCCAGGCTTCTCGAAACTGCACGTGCGCAAAGGTTGGGCGCAATCCTGCGGTGAACGATCCCGCTCGACATCCACATTGCTGGACATCGCTGGCACGGCCAAGAGCTGCTGACTGGCGATTGAATGTCCCATTCCCGTCAATGAAGTATGCCGGATCCCGCTCCGGTGTTGCCAACAGACCAATCCACATGGCGAACGAAGATTCGATTGCGTGAGAGGTACCCGGCAACGGCCAAGCAGTTCAACGTTGAGGATTCGGGCTGGATCCAGCATTGGGCATGGGCAGACGGATACGTTCGCGCTGCTCGGCAGAAATGGAAGGGCGGACTTGACGCGCCCAAGACTTCACCTCCAGACGGACGCCAGTGTACCGGGCATGAGCATCCTCATGGGCTTTGCGATGGCCAGCACCGCCACTTGCCGCACCCACCGAACATGATTCGAGCTGTGATCGGCGGGGCGGCAGCTCAAGAGAATGGTCATGGTGTTCATTATCAGCGAGGCCCCATAGCTACGGTCTCATACGAACTTCCGGCACATGAAAGTGCTTCGTTCTCAGGCACTTACGGGCATCCGGATGCTCGCGATGGACCCCCAAAGAGACGAGAAAATCTGTCTTGCGCTGGCTCCCGAAAATAATATAGTGCATTCATAAAATGACATACGCCATTAAGGGAAGAGGACTATGTCGCGGCACGCGTCGCCGGTCATCCAGTCTAATCCGGCTTTTACGGAGGAAGAATTCCGTGAGCGAATGGTCTGGGCCCGGCATGCTCTCAACCAAGCCGGGCTTGACGCCGCGTCTTAACCGAGGATGGGCGGGAATGCCTGATTGGAGGTGACCATTATCTGAAGGCATTAAGTTCTGCTTTCACACGACATTTCCGTTGCCATAAGCGGCCGGAAAACCAACCCCCGACGTGCCGCGCGTCAAAGGTTCTCATCGTCGCGACACCAAGATTGAGATTGAGAGCCATCATCGCAAAAACAGAGGGAATAAGAAGTTGAAATCCACAACTATGAAATTTGCACTTAGTGCGTCGCTCCTGGTATCGGGGATTCCAGCTATTGCGCAAGCGCAGCAGGTTTCCGCTAACCTCAAGGGCACAGGCGAGATTGTTGTCACTACCGGTGGCGGTGGTGCCTTCGATGAGGCGAGGCAGAAGGCGTGGTTTGAGCCCTTCACGCGCGACACTGGTATCAAGGTAGTCTTGGTCAACGCATCAAATGCAAAGCTTTTGACCTCGTTAAAGGTCGGTCAGCCTGAGGCTGACATGACCTTCATCAGCGGAGGGGAGGTTCCGACTTGGATAGAAAAAGGCTACGTAGAAAAAATTGACTACAGCTTTTATTCAAAAGAGACTCTTGCTGGTATTCCCCAGGATTCGAGGGGTGAATTTTCCGTTCGCTCCCACAGCTACTCTGTCGTTCCTACCTACAGCACAAAGAAGTACCCAGAAGGTACCAAACATCCAGAAAACTGGGTCGATATCTATGACTCCGTAAAGTTTCCCGGGAAGAGGGCCCTTCCAAACTGCGGGAATACAATGTACGGCGGACTGCTCGAAGGAGCGCTCATGGGCGATGGCGTTCCCCCAGAGAAACTATATCCCCTCGACTTTGATCGTGCCTTCGCAAAGCTCAAGGCGATTGCGCCCAATGTTGGGCGCTGGTGGGGATGGGATGAGGGTGGTTTGGCCACGCAGAGTCTCATCGACGGTGAAGCCGATATGGGAGCCGCGTGGAACGGTCGGATTGCCAATGCGAAAAAGGAAGGCGCTCCGGTTGCTCTGTCCTGGAATCAATCCCTGGTCCAGTACGATGACTGGGTAATCGTGAAGAACGCCGTCAATAAGGTGAATGCGGCCAAGTTCCTTGCGTATATTGGCCGCCCCGAGGCGCAAGCCGCTTTTGCGCAAGCGATTCCTTACGGCCCTGCGAACAGAGACGCATTCAAGCTTCTTCCGAAGGAATTGGCCGAGAACCTGCCTGGTGGTCCAGGGGTTGCTGAGAAACAGGTGACGCAAGACTACGCGTGGTGGACAAAGCCCAGAGCGGATGGACGTACCAACCTAGACTTTGCGATCGAGCGCTGCCGTGCAATCTTAGCACGGTAATTAAGAGTGCCGCTGCGGAGGAACACATCCGGCAGCGGCACTATTCAACTATGGTGCTTTTTACCGGCAAACTCAACGAAGCGGATCCGTGGAAACCAAGCCGCTTCATAGTACCGAGGCGCTCTGCTCTTGTCCTTACCGCTTAGCGTCACGTCGATGACGTCGCGAGCATCGCTGACTGACTGAAACCGCGTCGAGATCCGACAGACTAAACATTGTACCCTGTTCCGGATACCGCACGGACCGGAGCCGGCGCTTTCGAGTGAACCGGATTTTTTCGAAGAGGCTCTGTTGAGTATCGAGATGAGCGAGTTTAGTTGCTCCCTCAGCGTACGATACAGCCATCAACGCGAGAAGGGGCACCGTACTCGCGTTTGCCGTTGAGAAAAGGCTCATCTGATCATTAGGGGCGCAGGGAAGGCGCGAAATCACATGACTACACTGCGGGCAACAGGAAGGACCACTGGTCGGGTGATTGGGACGGTGACGGGGAGGCCGAATCTCTTGAACTCCCTTTTAGCAAATCGTTGGATCCGTGGTGGCATCGTTGCCGGCCCGCTTGTCGTGCTTTTGGTTGGATTTCTCGTCATTCCTTTAATGATTATTGCCTGGGGCAGCGTTGAAGGGAGCAAGCTGACATTTACGCATTACGCACGAATATTCTCCGACGATATAAACCTAGAGATTCTGCTTCATACCCTGAAGGTTGGATTAATCGTAACGGTTGTGGCGTTGGCGGCAGGTTATCCGGTTGCATACCTACTGACCAAGATCCAATCGCGTGCATTATCGGTCGTAACCGTTTTCATTCTTGTCCCACTGTTTACCGCCTTCCTCATCCGAACCTACGCATGGATGATCATCCTTGGCCGCCAAGGGATCATTAACAACATGCTCATCGGCCTCGGGATTATCAATGAACCCCTGCCGCTCCTCAATACCACCTTCGCCGTCATCATCGGCATGGTGCATGTCTTCATTCCGATGGCGATCTTCACGATGTATTCGTCAATGGCGCGGATCAGTCACGATTTAGCCCTCGCAGCTCAAATTCTCGGCGCGAAGCCGGTCCAAGCATTCCTCCGGGTCTATTTCCCGATGAGCCTTCCCGGGGTGTTCTCCGCCGGCATTCTGATCTTCATTGTGTCGATCGGGTTCTATATCACACCTTCACTGCTCGGTGGCCCAACCGATGCTATGATATCGCAGTTGATCGTCGAGCAGATGACAACCCTTCTGAACTTCGAGCTTAGCTATGCTTCGTCGATCGTCCTCTTGCTAGTGACAATCTTCACGCTCTTCCTCGCTAGCCTTTTCATCCCCCTCGAGATGATCTGGTCCACGGCAACGGTTCAACCTGCGAACCAGAAGTCGAACTTGTGGGCGAGACTTCTCTCCAACATCAAGCGGACCTTGCAACCGCTTTTGACCGGCAGCGAAACACTCATTCACGCGTTGACGAAGCCGCTTCTGACCCGATCAGCACGCTGGCTGTGGGCCTATACGGTCATTGTCCTCGTCTTCCTCACCGCTCCCTTACTCGTCGTAGTCATTCTATCGTTCAGTTCATCTCCCTTCGTCGTCTTCCCACCCCCAGGGTTCTCTTTGCAATGGTGGCAAAAGCTGGCGCAGGCAACCGATTGGCATGCATCATTCCTCTTCTCGCTTAAACTCGGACTGGTCTCTGCACTGTTCGCTACGCTCATCGGCACAATGGGTGCCTTCTGGCTGGTACGTACGACACTGCCCATCAAAAGGCCGCTGTTCCTGTTCTCGCTATCCCCCCTTATGGTCCCGGCCGTCATTATCGCGACGTCGCTCTATATATTCGAGGCACGCATCGGAGTGCTCGGTAGCTTCACGGGACTGGTGATCGGACATGTTCTCCTGTCCGTGCCATATGTTATTGTCGTGATGGCTGCTGCCTTGCGCGGGTTTGACCGGTCGTTGGAAAGCGCGGCCGCTGTTCACGGCGCGCGCCCCTTGCAAGTTCTTCACCTCGTGACGTTGCCCGTCCTCAAGCCGGCGCTTCTGACCGGGGGGCTGCTCGCGTTCCTAACATCCTTCGATGAGCTGCTCATTAGCTTGTTCATGCTTGGACGCCAGACACCGCCGCTGCCAGTCAAATTCTGGGATGATATCAAATACCAGATCAACCCGCTGCTGAGCACTGCCTCGACTCTGATCGTTATCCTCGTGCTCGTGACAATCGTGACAGCTCAGTGGATCAGGCTACGTCATGAGAAACGTGCTTCGATCAGTGCCAGCTAACAAATGAATGGAGGCAAAGATGTCCACTAGCCTTGAGATGAAAAAGATCCAGAAGTTCTACGGGTCGCTCCAAGTGGTGCGAGACTTCGACCTGTACGTCAAACCCGGTGAGTTCTTGACCTTTCTTGGCCCGTCGGGATCAGGCAAGACCACTGCGCTGAAGATGATTGCCGGATTCGAGGCACCGAGCGGCGGCGACATGTTACTTGGCAGTCGATCAATTGTCGATGTGCCACCCTATGAACGCGGCATCGGCATGGTGTTCCAGAACTATGCACTCTTTCCGCATATGACCGTCGCTGAGAACGTCGCCTTTCCTCTTACGGTGCGTAAGGCTGTGCGCTCCGAGATCGAAACGAAAGTCTTGCGCGCTTTGCAGCTCGTAAAGATGGCCGACTACCGTGATCGCTATCCGAGCCAGCTTTCCGGCGGGCAGCAGCAGCGCATTGCCCTCGCCCGCGCCATTGTCTTCGACCCTAGCCTCCTTCTTATGGACGAACCACTCGGTGCTCTCGACCGCAACCTGCGTGAACACATGAAGATCGAGATTATGCGGATCCAGAAGGAGTTGAACATCACTGTTATCTTTGTCACTCACGATCAGGACGAAGCACTCGTCATGTCGGATCGAATAGCGGTGATCAACGAAGGGAGAATCGTTCAGGTTGCCGATAGTAAGAACCTCTATAATAGCCCGCAGGACCGCTTCGTCGCGTCTTTTGTTGGTGAGTCCAACCTTCTGCCTTGTCGTGTCAATCGTATCGAGAATGGTACTGGTGACGTAACCATTGCAGGCAGTTCTACAGGTGTGGCTCGTGTAAGCGGACAATCCCATGGCGAGACTGGTTGGCTTTTCATACGACCAGAGCACATAGATATCAGCCCACGCGGCGCAACACCCAGCGCGCAGAATGTGCTAGATGGTGTCGTCGAGGAGGCGCTTTTCCTGGGGGAGATGACGCGGTACACGGTACGCTGCGGAGATCACACTGTAACTGTCAAGCAACAAAATCGAGGACAGAGTCAGTTTGTAGGAAAAGCCCCGGTCAGTGTTTCCTGGAGCGCCGATCGCTGCACGGTTCTGAATTAGCGTGGATCAATCAAACTGGGCAACGATGGCCTCGGTGGGGTTGAGAAGCACGTATAGGATTGTACCCACCGCCTTTGGCAGCTTGGGTGCGAGATGAGATCAGCCATGCAAGGTCTCCCCGCGAAACTTTCAACAAACAGAATTTGCTTAGCAGCAAATGTCCATCGATGTAGCACGAGAGCAGAATATGAATGATCAAATACCTTTTGCGGCTTTCTCCGAAGCCGAGCACAGGGCTCGTATCGCCAAGGCCCGTGAGCGCCTTGCCGCAGCAGGGTTAGACGGATGTATCATCGTCGCGCCAGAGAATCTCTTTTATCTAGTGGGATATGACTCCGTTTGTGCGAGTATTTGCCCGCAAGCCCTTATCCTTAGCGTTCATGATGACCGAGATCCGACATTGTTGGTCCGCAACTTGGATCTACCTTTGGTCAAGGAAACATCGTGGCTGAAAAATGTACGGACTTATCAGCTTTTTGTAGACGATGTTGCCACAGTAGTAGCGGAGATCGCTCACGATTATGGCATCGCGAATGGCCGCTTGGGGCTCGATATGCAGTCGCCTGCCGTAACCGGAAGCTATACCAATGCCTTGGCACAAGCTTTGGGTGGAGCAAAGTTCGATGACGTGAGTCAGCTCCTCAACTGGATCCAGCTTGTAAAGTCGCCGGCGGAAATTGACTTCATGCGTGAAGCTGCCCGCTATGCAAACCTGGGTCTGGAAGCCGCGCGCAGGACCTTGCAGCCAGGGATCAGCGAGATCGCGTTGTGTGCGGCTGTCGAGAATGCCGCTAGGCAAGCGGGGAGCGACTATCCGGCGCTTCCGATAGAATGTGCAAGCGGCTCGCGCTCGGCCGCCGGCCATGCTACTCCGATGCCGAAGATTATTGGTTCCGGCGAACTCGTGCACCTTGAATTCGCGGGTGTGGCCCGGCGTTACCACAGCGTATCCATGATAACCATGGCCACTGGCGAGCCTGGCGTCGGAGCACGAAAGCTCTACGATGTTGGGCGCGAATCCCTAGTGGCGGGGCTAGAGAAATGCCGTCCCGGAGCGCAGGTCGCCGATATCGATATTGCCGCGCGCAAGCCCATCGAGCGAGCCGGCCTTGATGAAGCCGCGCAGATGCGCTTCGGCGTCGGAATCGGCCTTGCCTATCCTCCGATTTGGTTGAGTGCACTTCAACTTGATCGGTTCTCGGATGGGATCTTGGCTCCCGGTATGACCTTCTACGTTCATTCCTGGCTATCACTCCCGCAAGATAGGCTTGGCGTGATGCTGGGTGGAACCTACCTGGTTACCGACACCGGCATCGAAACGCTTTCGGGAGCAGGGCCCGAGGAACTTTACATAGCTTGACGCTGTCCGGGGAATGATGTTGGGGCGTGTGCCTTTCGCTGGCACACGCCGTCGCGGCCTCGGAAACGAGTGCCCCAATTCGCCCGAATGGAATCAAAGGTAACATTGTGCCCTATTCAACGCGAGACTTATGAACGGACACCTCCGGTTTAGTCGATTGTTATCGAGAACCCCCACCAGTCCTCATCTCCGAGCGCCGACTATTTCTCTGAGGCGCCGCCGAACGAAACATCTACTGGAACCACTATAGAGGAAGACCTCGATGGGTATGATCGAGCTTGAGGGACACCGCTATCTCGATGGACACGAGTCCGATCCACGCAAGATCGGCTGGATGCTTGGCGCTCCCCCCTCAGCCGATAAGCGCATAACTTTCGAAGGGGGCAAGTTTCGCGAGTTCCCACAGATCCGCTGGTCGTTTTCGCACATGCGTGAGCTCATGCCGACGGTGACTGTTTGGCGCGGGCAAGGCATGCCTTCGCTGTTCGATCGTCGAGATATGTCCGCCGAGATCGATGCGCTCACGTTCGTCGACGCAAGTGGGCAGACCAGACGCTTCGGTGATGCTCTGCTCGATACTTATACCGATGGGATCGTGGTACTTCATCGCGGAAGGATCGTGTATGAGCGCTACCTTGGCGCCCTTGAGCCGCACATGCCCCACGAATGCCAGTCTTGCACGAAATCCTATACTGGCACGCTGGCCGCGCTACTCACGGATGAGGGAGTGGTCGACCAGTCGAAGTTGGTCTCGCACTATCTGCCCGAGTTGAAGGATACGGCGTGGGAGGACGCCACGCTGCGTCAGGTGATGGATATGCAGGTTGGTTTGGCTTTCGACGAGGGTTATGCTGACGACCAATCCGACATCTCGAGGTACAGATGGGCCTTCGGTCGGCTGCCACGACCGACCGGTTATGATGGACCAGGCACGTCATGCGATTACCTGCGCACCATCCGCAAGGGTAGTGCGCACGGGGAGTTCGTCTACCAGAGCTTGAACACACAGGTAATTGCTTGGATTATGATGCGTGTGACTGGCCAGTCGTTCGCACAGTTACTACAGGAGCGCCTGTGGGCACCACTCGGCTGTGAAGAAGACGGATACCTTGAAATCGACCCGGGTGGAATGCCTCTGGCTGAAGGGGGGCTGGGCGCTACGCTGCGGGACTTTGCGCGCTTTGGTGAGTTGATGCGCCGCCAAGGCGAATGGCATGGAAAGCAACTCATTCCCGCTTCCTTCGTTCGTGACGTGCAGAGTGGTTGCGGTCCCGCAGAGACTGGGACAGGCTACTCGTATCGCAGCCAGTGGTGGGTGTCGCACGACGAACTGGGCTCATTCCAAGCTCGAGGAATCCACGGCCAACGGCTTTATGTTGCGCCAAACGCGGAGATGGTGGTTGCGATCTTCGCCTCGCACCCGCTGGCGTTGGATGGCGGCGACCCGATCACCGTGCCACAGCTATTAGCCTTGGGACGAGTGCTACGCGCATAGGCTTCATCGGAATTAGCTTGGATCGTTCCAGCCTACTTGCCCAGCATTCATGACACCACCTGGTGAGCCGTTCGACGGCTTGTCAGCATTCTTGCGAGGAGATCAGGTCCGTTGCCTACGCTGCCCAGACTCCCGCCACCACTTTCAAAACATATTCCCTTGAGAATCACATCATGTGCGTCTTCATCCTCGATAGAGTCGTCGTCGGCACGGCGGAACTGGCCGGTTTCAGCCAGCGCTTGCGCGGACCGCGGCCGATGACCCCGAACGGTACGCCTGTGGTTGGCAGAACCCGATACGGGAACCTATGCACGAACCCAGGACACGGCACCCCTGATTGGACGATGGCTTGTGGCTCCAGGTGTGTCCCGGCTGACCTGATATCCGATCAGGTGCCGGAGGTCCCGTACAAGGATCTGGCTGCCGATCGCTACAGGTGCGAATTGCGCTTCCAAGCCGCATGACTTCGTTGTGGCCCGCAGTCGAGAAGCCGGCCGAGAGACGTGTTCGAATACCGGGGTCTCGGCCAAGTCCAGATTTGCAACAATAGCGCTCTCACCAAAGGAGACCCACGGTGGATGATTTGAATTTCGCGTCTGGGCAGGCCAATCGCACAACAGCACTGTGGGTCTACACCTTCGGGGACGGCAAGGCCGAGGGCCAGGCGGGGATGAAGAACCTGCTCGGCGGCAAGGGGGCCAATCTGGCCGAGATGTCCAACTTAGGCCTGCCAGTGCCGCCGGGCTTCACCATCACGACGGAGGTCTGCACCTATTACTACGACCACGGCCGCGCCTATCCCGAGGAGCTGACAAGCCAGGTCGCCAATGCCCTGGATTTCGTCGGCAAGCTGACCGGCCGCACCTTCGGCGATGCCGCCAATCCGCTGCTCGTCTCGGTCCGCTCCGGCGCCCGGGCCTCCATGCCCGGCATGATGGACACGGTGCTCAATCTCGGCCTCAACGACGTCACCGTCGCGGCGCTGGCCAAGGGCGCGGGCGACGAGCGCTTCGCCTATGACTCCTACCGTCGCTTCATCACCATGTATTCCAACGTGGTGCTCGACATCGAGCATCACCACTTCGAAGAGATCCTCGACGAGTACAAGGACCGCAAGGGTTACTCGCTCGACACCGACATGACCGCCGCGGACTGGAAAGCCATTCTCCCGCGCTACAAGGCGCTGGTCGAGAAGGAGCTCGGCAAGCCCTTCCCGCAGGAGCCGCACGAGCAGCTCTGGGGCGCCATCGGCGCCGTGTTCGGCTCCTGGATGAACAACCGCGCCATCAAGTACCGTGAGCTGCACGCCATTCCGGCGAGCTGGGGCACGGCGGTGAACGTGCAGGCCATGGTCTTCGGCAACATGGGGGAGACCTCCGCCACTGGCGTGGCGTTCACCCGCAATCCCTCGACAGGCGAGAAGGAGCTCTACGGCGAGTTCCTGATCAATGCTCAGGGTGAGGACGTGGTGGCGGGCATCCGCACGCCGCAGGACATCACCGAGAAAGCACGCGTCGCCTCGGGCTCCGACAAGCCTTCGATGGAAAGCGCGATGCCGGACGCCTATGGCGAGCTGGTGCGCATCTACGGCATTCTCGAAAAGCATTACCGTGACATGCAGGACATGGAATTCACGGTCGAAACGGGCAAGCTCTGGATGCTCCAGACCCGCAACGGCAAGCGCACGGCGAAAGCCGCCTTGCGCATCGCCGTGGAGCTCGCCTCCGAGGGCCTGATCACGCAGGAGGAGGCGATCACCCGCGTCGAGCCGGCGGCCCTCGACCAATTGCTGCATCCCACCATCGATCCCAAGGCCGAGCGCAAGATCCTCGCCAGCGGCCTGCCGGCCTCGCCGGGTGCTGCGTCCGGCGAGATCGTGTTCAACTCGGACGATGCGGAAGCGGCCAAGAAGGCCGGTCACAAGGTCATTCTGGTGCGCGTCGAGACTTCGCCTGAGGACATCCACGGCATGCACGCGGCGGAAGGCATTCTGACCACCCGCGGTGGCATGACCTCGCACGCCGCCGTGGTGGCCCGCGGCATGGGCAAACCCTGCGTCTCGGGCGCCGGATCGATCCGCGTCGATTATGCCAAGCAGACGCTGACGGTGGCGGGGCAGACACTGAAGAAGGGTGATGTGCTGACCATTGACGGTTCCAACGGCCAGGTGCTGCTGGGCCAAGTGGAGATGCTGCAGCCGGAGCTGTCGGGCGAGTTCGCCACCCTCATGGGCTGGGCCGACAAGGTGCGCCACATGAAGGTGCGCGCCAATGCGGAAACGCCGCTCGATGCCAAGACCGCGCGCAACTTCGGCGCGGAGGGTATCGGGCTCTGCCGCACGGAGCACATGTTCTTCGAGGCCGACCGCATCGTCGCCGTGCGCGAGATGATCCTCTCCGACGACGAGGCTGGCCGCCGGGCGGCGCTTGCCAAGCTGCTGCCGATGCAACGCCAGGACTTCGCCGAGCTGTTTTCGATCATGAGCGGTCTGCCCGTCACGATCCGCCTGCTCGATCCGCCGCTGCACGAGTTCCTGCCGCATTCGGAAGAGGAGATGGAGGAGGTGGCAAGGGCCATGAACGCCTCCGTCGACAAGCTCAAGCACCGCGCCCGCGAGCTGCACGAGTTCAACCCGATGCTCGGCTTCCGCGGCTGCCGTCTGGCGGTCGCTTACCCCGAGATCGCCGAGATGCAGGCACGCGCCATCTTCGAGGCGGCGGTGGAAGCCGGCAAGACGACAGGCCAGCCGGTGGTGCCGGAGGTGATGGTGCCGCTCGTGATGACGAAGCCCGAGCTCGACCTCGTGAAGGGGCGCATCGTCGCCATGGCGGAAGCAGTGGCGAAGGAATCCGGCGTCACCGTCGAGTATCAGGTCGGCACGATGATCGAATTGCCGCGCGCGGCGCTTCGTGCGGCCGAGATCGCTCAATCGGCGGAGTTCTTCTCGTTTGGCACCAACGATCTGACGCAGACGACGCTCGGCATCTCGCGCGACGATGCGGCCTCGTTCCTCGGTCCGTATACGCAGAAAGGGCTGCTGCCCGCCGATCCGTTCGTGACCATCGATCAGGAGGGGGTCGGCGAGCTGGTGAAGCTTGCCGTCGAGCGCGGCGAGAAGACGAGGCCCAACATCAAGCTCGGGATCTGCGGCGAGCATGGCGGCGATCCGGCGTCGACCCACTTCTGCGAAGCGACCGGGCTCGACTACGTGTCCTGCTCGCCCTACCGCGTGCCGATCGCGCGCCTTGCGGCCGCGCAGGTGGCGCTCGGCAGCAAGGCCGCGAGCCAGGCTTAACGGCCAAGAGGCTCAGGAGCGTCGCCATGTCATCATCCTCGCGCCAGTCTTCCCGTCGCGCTAACCGGCTGCTGTCAGCCCTGCAGCCGGACGACTTCGCGCATCTTGAGCCACACCTCGAGTGGGTCGAACTGAAGAAGGATACCGTGCTCTACGAGACCAACGAGGGCATGCCGTTCGTGTACTTTCCGCATGAGGCCGTTGTCTCGCTCATGACGGCTCTCCCCGATGGCAGAACCGTCGAAACGGCGGTGCTCGGGTGGGAGGCAATGGTTGGCTCGGCCAGCACGCTTGTGACACGCCAGTCTCTGGGGCGCTATGTTGTTCAGACCCCAGGCAGCGCCTCCCGCATTGACGCTGGCGTCCTGCATCGTGCGTTCGAGGAGCGACTAAGCCTGCGGGATCCTCTTCTGCGCTACGAAGCGGCCCTGCTGGCGGAGGCTCTTCAAACGATGGCCTGCACCATCGCCCACGACGTTGAGGCGCGCTGCTGCCGCTGGCTCCTGACCATGCGGGATCGCGCCGATCAGGCGAGCTTGCCGTTCACGCACGAGCACCTGTCCCGCATGTTAGGGGTCCAGCGGTCGACGGTCAGTCTGGTCACGTGTGGGCTCCAGTCAACGGGATTGATCCGGCAGCGCCGCGGGGCCATCACCGTGACGGACGGCTCCGGCCTCGAACAGATCGCCTGCGGGTGTTACGCGGTCGCGCGTCAGCGGTCATGGCAACTCTAACCCCCACAAAGCTGGGAGACGCATGATGCACCCAGAGGATGACGATGACCTTCTGCATCTCGATGAACATCAGTGGGTCCGCCGCCGACCATCCATCGGATTCCGCTTGCTTTACCTGGCTATGGCTATGGCCGGCATAACCGGTGCGATTTACCTGATCGGTTGATGACTTTCGCCGGAGTGACAGACTAGGCCTGCTTTGAAGAACGTTGGAGCTTGAGTCACATGGGCAATGAAGCTTGCTGTTTCATCTTAAAGGATGATCCCAGGTCAATCATGCTCGCTCTCGCAAGACGCCCTTGTCTCGCATGAGAGTGTTTCTGCCGCTTCTATATTCCATGAGAAATAATCTTCTAAAACCCGGCTGGAAAACGGAAACTCGTTTCCTTGAGCAACGAGGATTGGTCGAGTTAGAAGCATGTCTGCGCACCAAGGTTGATTCTGCTACGTGCTTTCCGCCCGCGGACGCGGTCACTGGCGGATCCATCGGCCCGTCTCGCATTGCGCACCTCGATCAAAGACCGGTCGGAGTGGTGCCTGGACGGGATCGTCTTCACAAGATGTGCTCGCGGGAGCGCGTGAGACAGGAGCGATATTCAAGGTGGGTCGCAGGCGAAGAGATTCGATTGAACGCTTACCCATCAAGAGATGTCATGTTGAACCGAATTGCAAATAATCGGCCACGAACGGTCATTGATCTTTTTCTGGTAGCCCCTGCCGCATCATCTGCGTGGACGGCGGTCTATTTATGCTCTCAGCTGCCATAGGTTATGACAGCGGCGTGCAGGCAGCCCATGGCGGATTGAAGTATCATGTAGATTGAAATGGTAGTCTTGCGGGGGAGGCGCTCTTGTCCACATTGACAATCGGTATAGATCCACCTCCGCGGCGGCAAAACTGATCGGAACCGAACCTCTGGAAGAAACGGAAGCCGATGAAACGTACAGCGAGCACGGCCGACACAATGGGTAGCAGCGCGGGTGAAGACGCAGCTCCCGTGGCGCCAACGACGTTCGCGCCGCTCAGGAACCCGACCTTTCGCTCCATCTGGCTTGCGATGCAGGTCTCCAATCTCGGGTGGCTGATGCAGACGGTTGCCATCAGCTGGCTGATGGCGACGATCTCGACGTCCGATCTGATGGTGGCGCTGGTGCAGGCTTCATCGACCCTGCCGGTGTTCATGTTGTCTGTCTTCGTCGGGGCGGTCGCCGACAACTACAGCCGTCGCAAGATCATGCTCGCCGGCTGGGGCCTGATGACGATCGCATCGGCGATGCTGGCCATTTTCGTGGCGCTGGGCCTTGTCAGCCCGTGGATGATCCTCGGCTTCAGTTTCCTGATCGCATCTGGCGCCGCTCTCAACGATCCCGCCTGGCAAGCCTCGGTGGGCGACATCGTGAGCCGACGGGATGTTCCCGCGGCCGTGACCCTTCTGTCCGTTGGCTTCAACACGGTCCGCACCATTGGCCCGGCGCTCGGCGGCCTCGTGGTGGCCTCGTTTGGCCTTCTGACAGCCCTCATTGTCACCTCACTCAGCTACCTGGTCCCTCTGGGCACCATCTGGCGCTGCCAGTGGAAGATTCGCTCGTCGCCGCTCCCGCGCGAGTCTATGCGCACGGCCATCTATGACGGGCTGCGCTTTACCGCGCTGTCCGCAGAGATCAAGGCGGCGATCGCCCGCGGAACCCTGTTTGGCCTGGCCAGCATCGCCATCCTCGCGCTGCTGCCCCTGGTGGTCCGCGACCGACTGGCAGGAGGACCCGTCGCGTTCGGCGTTGCGATGGCCGGCTTTGGGACGGGCGCGTTCCTGGCCGGCATCGCCAACAGTGTGTTCAGACGGATCTTGTCACAAGAGAGGCTGATGACGCTGGCCTGCCTCGCCTGTGCAGCGTGCTCCCTCTCCCTTGCCCTGACGTCCTCGGTGACTGTTGCGGCTGTTGCTCTTGCCTTGGGCGGCGCGGGGTGGGTCAGCGCCTGGTCCGGGCTAGGCGTGAGCGTGCAGCTGGCGAGCCCGCGCTGGGTCGTGGGGCGCACCATCTCGATCTACTACGCTTTGGTCGATGGCGGTCTTGCAGCCGGCAGTTGGTTGTGGGGCATGGTGGCTCAGAACCATTCCCTGACCTGGGCGCTGGAGGGTTCCGCAGGGGCTCTGGTGCTTGTGGCGGCAGCCGGCGTTCTGTTCCCGCTGCGGGAGCACCGTGGCTCCGGGTCTGATCCTCTGGATGCTTTCGACGCCCCGGCGGTGGCCCTCGACCTGAAGCCGAGAAGCGGACCCATCGTCGTCAAGGTCGAGTATCTGATCCCCGACACCCATGTTGCGCCGTTCCTGGATCTCATGCGGGAACGCCGGCACGTGCACAGCCGCGTCGGCGCCCGGCGCTGGACCCTCCAGCGCAACCTTCAGGAGCCATTGCGTTGGACAGAAACTTTCCAGACGCCGACCTGGACCGACTACCTGCGCCTCAATCATCGCCTCACCACGGCCGACAAGGAACTGGACGAGCGCGTCCTCCAGTTGCACGCGGGGGAGGAGCCGCCTCACATGACGCTGTCGATCGAGCGGCCGACGAGCTTGGCCCGCAAACGCGAGCCGGCCCCGTATTTGTCCCGCCACTAACCTGGTCACGGTCTGGGTCGCGCGCGTCCGCCTGCGCCTGCAGAAGTGCATCCGCGCTTTCTTGGGCTGTGGGACAGTCATTTCAATTCATAGCTGCTGCCAGCATATTGTGGTCAATCCGGATTGTACTCTGCTGCCGCTCCTCATTGCGCAATCCTTCGTGACGGCTGCCGATGTACCTCGTCGGCTGCCAGGCAGCGTCATCGCTCCAGCTCGCAATTATGGTCGGTCTCGGGCTGCGAGCATCGACGTCGATTCCCCAGGAGGCCCGCTGAGATTAACACCGCACATGGACCCCGGATGAACGAACAGAAGGGCGTCGCGCTCGGAACACGAGGAGCGAGGCGACGAGCCTGGGTTCAAGAGTTGGATTTCTCTATCGATCCCGTGATTGAGATTGTTCTTGCTGTCCTTTGACCGCAGACAGTGCGTTTGTTCTGCTCGAGCCAAATGATCGCAAGCGACGAGACGCGTAATTCGCGACAGAGCTGGATCGAAGAGGCTCGCTCTACTCGGGCACGGAGGTGGTACTCCCGCATCGTACAATTGGCGTTTCGCCAATGCCGTCCAGCTGAGGCACAAGCGCAAATCGCGCGATTTGGTCAAGCAGGACGACCGGGAAAGCTCCACGGGACATCTGTATTCCGTGTTCTACCCGACACAGTACAAAAGCCGGAGAATTAATTTAATGTCGTAAACGATTACATGTGCGACACGGGATTTCCTCGCGCGATCCTTAATGCTAATGGCCTTGCGCGACTCGCATCGACCCGCGTGGGTCGCTCCTCCCAAACGTGGGCTTCGGGCAACGGCAGCTTATTTTGAGCTGATTGTGAACACGTGGCGGGTTGTCTCTACGGCCTCAATGTTGCGCAGGTACGCATGAGCCATCATTCCACAATCGATGCACCGGCCATCACCATTCCCCATTTACAGCAATGGGCGCGGGATGGCCGACGGTTGGTGATGACCACAGCCTACGATGCCGTCACGGCACGCTTGGCTGATCCTGTCGTGGACATGATCCTGGTCGGCGACAGCGTCGGCAATGTGTGTCTGGGCTTCGACAACACGCTGCCGGTCAGCATGGCGATGATGAACCATCATCTCGAAGCCGTCGCTCGCACCAGGCCTCGTGCCTTGCTCGTGGCCGACATGCCGTACCTGAGCTATCACCTCAGCCTCGACGACACCTTGTGCAATGCCGGTGGCTTTCTCCAGCGCGGTGCTGCCGCCGTGAAGCTCGAGGGCGGGGAAAAGCGTGCCGAGACGATCCGGGCGCTCGTGGAGTGCGAGATCCCGGTCATGGGCCATCTCGGCCTCACCCCGCAGAGCGTGCATGCCATGGGCGGCTTCAAGGTGCAGGGCAGGGCAGCCGAGGACGCTGTGCAGATCCTGGAGGACGCTCACCGGCTCGAGGAGGCGGGCTGCTTTGCGCTCGTGCTCGAGGGCATCCCGTCCGAGTTGGCAGCCCGGGTCACCGAGATCCTGAGCATTCCAACCATTGGCATCGGGGCGGGGCCTCATTGCTCGGGCCAGGTGCTCGTCCTGCATGACGTGCTCGGCCTGACACAGGGGCATCAGCCCAAGTTCGTGCGCACCTATGTCGATGGCTTTGGTGTCCTGCAGCAGGCTCTGACCCATTGGGCCGAGGACGTGCGCCGCGGTGTCTTCCCATCACCCGCCGAGTCCTATGCCCTCCCGGCCGCGGCGCATGCGGCGGTCTCCGCTTGGGCATCGGACCTCTCCACCCGCTCATGAGGCCCTTCATGCTAACCTTCCGCATGATCAAATCGCTGACCCAGTGCCTGCGCGGCTACCGCAGGTCAGGACTGCGGGTGGGGTTCGTGCCCACCATGGGTTTCCTGCATGCGGGCCATCGCGCGCTCATCGACGAGAGCGTTGCCCGCTGCGACATCACGGTGGTCAGCATCTTTGTCAATCCAACACAGTTTGGGCCCAATGAGGATCTCGACCGCTACCCGCGTGCGCTCGAGCAGGATCACGACCTCTGCCGCAAGGCCGGGGTGAGCATGATCTTCATGCCGGATGCCGGCGAGATCTACCCGCCGGGCTTCCAGACCCATGTCGAACCCGGCCCTGTGGCCGAGCCGCTGTGCGGCGCAGTCCGCCCCGGGCATTTTCAGGGCGTGGCGACCGTGGTCGCCAAGCTGTTCAACATCGTGCAGCCGGATGTGGCCTTCTTCGGCCAGAAGGATTTTCAGCAATGCGCCGTGATCCGGCAGATGGTGCGCGACCTCAACCTGCCTGTCGAGATCGTCACGGTGCCGACCGTGCGCGAGCCCGACGGCCTCGCCATGAGCAGCCGCAACAGCTACCTGAACCCGGTTGACCGCGAGCGCGCCGGTTGTCTCAGCCGGGGTCTGCTCGCCGCCCAGGCAGCGTACGGGGAGGGGGAGCAGGACAGCCAGCGGCTGCTGGAAATCGCCCGGTCGCACATCACCGAGGTCGATCAGCTGCAGTACCTCGAGCTGCGGGATGCCAGGACCTTGGCGGCTGTTCAGGGCCTGGTCGAGCAGCCCGCCGCTTTGTGTGTCGCGGCCACTGTCGGCCCCACGCGCCTGATCGACAACGTGCTTCTGACCCCGCCGCCAAGGGCTCTGTCCGATCGTGAGCTGGAGCTGGTCTCGCATGTGATGGATCGCCAGGCTTCGCCCGCTGCAGAGGGGCCCCGACCGTCATGACGATAGCGTCGGACACCGAAGCCCTGGTTTGGGCGCTGAGCACCCGTTTGATCGCCAGTGCGTCAGCAACGGATACCCTGCTGGCCTGGTGCGAGGAGCATGGCCTCTCCCACGGGCCGATCACCGTCGATGTCCGTCAGCGCTTCGCACCTGCCATCGTGCCGGATGAGGTCATGGCCGCGTTAGGTCCTACTGCACCTGAGGCCGTTCACTACCGGCAGGTTCGTCTAATGCGGGGCTCTCTTGCCCTCGCGGCCGCGGAGAACTGGTTCGTGCCGCAACGCCTGACAGCGGCCATGAACGAGACTCTGAACCAGACGTCCATCCCATTCGGGACCGTCATCGCGCCGCTCCACCCTGTCCGCCGCACGCAGGTTGCCAATGCCTGGCCGCTCGTTGCTGAACCCGTCGAGGAGCTGCCCTGGTTCAGCGGTTCAGCCGACGAGCCGCGCCCCGAGATCATCCTGGAGCACAAGGCCATGATCCTGACGGACTCCGGGACATCGCTCGCGCTCGTGAATGAGCTCTTCTTTGCGGAGCTTGTCTCGTTTGCGTCCCCGCCATTGCCCTGCGAGGGGCCACAGCGCGTGAGGCTTGAGCGATGACGGCCCAACCTGACATGACCTCGCAAGCCCTGCACGATCCCAGCCTGCTCGAGGAGGTCGAGTTTCTGGATCATCGGATCCGGTTTGGCCCAACGCATTCCGGATGGGTGTCTTTTGTCGCGCGTCAGGGACACCGTCCGACCATCTTTCTCGCACCCGACCGCGAAACCCTCCTCGTGGAATCGCGAAAGCTGATCAAGCGCCGGAGCGAGGAGAAGGGCTGAGATGGAGGATCACCTTCCACCGCCGGCATTCGGTAGCACGACGGAGCTCTCCGGCTGCTGGATGGGCCGAGTTCGGGCACCGGAGATGGAGCAGCCTTTGTGGTACAGTCCAAATATTCCGTTTGGCTATCGCTCGGCTCGTGACGCGGCTGCTGCCAGAACCAATGAGTGCAACGATCGACAACTTCCCACTGACAAAACACCTGAATGACGTACCGTTTGATCCAGCTGGCGCCCGGCGCCTATGACCTCTTTCTCAATGAGATTATCGTGGCCAGCGTCGTCAGAAGCGGCTTGCGCCAGCCTTATAAGTGGACCGCCGAACTTCTCGAGGATCTGCCGCGGAGTAAGCGGCCCTTACCGTTTCGGGACATCGAGCACAGTTTCCCATCCTTAGAGGAACTCTGTGCCTGGCTCGGCCACCCGCCCGTGAAAACCAACAACCGCCATACCACCTCCTTGAGCGCGTCCGTGTAGCGAGGTCCGCAGATCCGGTTTGTGCCGCAGACCTGACAAGTGGCACTGGGTGACAGGTCTGGTGGAGGCTCAGAGTGGAGGTTCGACTGGCCGGGCGAGCCGCGTGCTTTGCTCAGGATCGCCTCCAGGTGCTCCTTCTCTGCTGTCTCATTGGGCCCTCTCGATTCCCCTTCTCGGCGACAAGGTGGGCATCCGGCGCCGGGCCGCAGCAGCGGTGGGCGTCCTTGGCGTGATGCTCGTGGTTCAGCGCGGCAGTTCGATCCACAGAGCTCGTCATGTACTGCAGACTGCAGATTTTGACCTTGCGGCGGTCCTCACCAAAGCATCGCCACCAGCAGAAGCATCCCATGCAGATCATAGCAGCGATGCTGCTGAGGTCAGGTACACAATTATTCACATAAGATAGTTACCCATCAGGCTTAGTCATGCGACCGAAGAGAACGTGAGTTGACATAGTGTCGTGATGTCGTAGACGGGAAGTCCCGTTGCCCGACGAATAGCCGGCGCCACTAGTGGGAATAGTGTACACTCGAATAGAACTGCCGCAATCTCCGGATGGTCGGCGCGAAGCCGCGCCACACACGTGGACACTTCAGCTTCAACGTCAGCCGGTTCAGTCCACAATGCCGGACGTTTCATCTCATTCTTCCATAAGATACCTCCTTCGATCCCGCCAACAACGATGCGTTTGCGCTCGGTTGGATCGTCGATACCCAGCATCTCGTCGTCGAGGCACGTCGAGTCTGCGGCAATTACAGCGATTTTCGCCCAGCTTGGATACTGCCGGAGAAGAAGTGGTAAGAGGATCAGACTGGTCGCGACTACAGGGACGCTGACTGCGGCGGCGATTGCCGCCTGGTGCCGTACGGAATACCCACAGTTTGCACTGATCGCGATTGCTCCGCGCTCCACTAAACGATGTGCCGCCGCAACATAGGCTGGCTCAAGCGCCGGATCGCCTTGTATGACGTTGTCGGCCCACGCCCCCGTCACAGTTTCCGCGATGATCGGAAAATCCAGACGTTCCTTGAACGCGTCGATGTCGCTTTCCGCTGGCGATTCACCGGCGACCAGTCCTCTTTCAAGATTCAGGATTCCAAGTGAGCGTGGAGATGTAACCAAGGTTCAATCCTCGAATAATGAGCTGCGACTTCGAAATAGCCAAAACTTTGGAACAAAGAAGCAAAGCGTTCATGCCGAAAATCAACGCTTACTGAAACGCGTGCCTCATAAACGGAGCCGATGCGGAGCACCTGTTCTCGAATTGGCACAGCCGGAGCGTTGGGTCGCACCCGTGCCAACCCTCAAAATTAGAAAGGTCTCTAGTGAAGCTGCGGCAGTTGCTGCGGTGCACGCGAGGTCAACAACTTCGCTCCGTCTTCAGTAATTAGCACAGTCTCTTCATGGAGAAGGATTTTCCCCGGTTCGTACTCAAGCCCTGGTTCAATGCAGAGGACCATACCGGGCTGGAGTACTGTGTCATCCTCAAGTTTCACGGACGGCGGTTCCGTGATACGCAGCCCAAGGCCATGGCCCATTCGACCGTTACTGTTGAGATCACGGTCGCCTGACGATAAAAACTTCGCCATCTGTTCGAAGACGTGACCGGCAGTGACCCCGGGTCTCGCCGCCCTGATGCCCACTTCGTTCGCTTCCCAGACCCGTTCCTGCGCAATCAGGAGAGCGCTAGTAGCCTTTCCCACTTGGAAGTTTCGATCGAAATCACAGTAGTAGCCGTCGAACACCGTTCCAGTGTCAATGAACAGGATGTCGCCGTCCGCCAACGGACGATCGCTTGGGCTTGCGGTGATCTCTACCGGGCCGCCCGGACCAGCTCTGCATATTACAACCGGAGTTTGGTCGGCACCCTCGCTCAACAGGCGCATTGTGAATTGGCGCCGTATTTCCCTCTCACTGGTTCCTAACGAAACAAAATCTGGAACCTGTGCGTACACGCTTCCTGCGATATCAATCGCGCGCTGGATTTTTGAAACTTCAGCGGGGCTCTTGATCATCCTCAATTGCCAAAGGACCGAGGTTCCATCGACAATCTCGACGCCGGAAAGGCCATGGCTGATGGCATTCAGCTGCATAACCGGCATCATCAGTCTCATTTCAGACCCAAGTTCGGCACCAACCCGGCCATAACGGCGCTTCAAGTTGGAAATCGCTTGGGTCACTAGAGATGTCCCCTCGTCGTGCGGTCGGGGTGAAGGCCAGGTCCGTACGTCTGTTATCCAGGTCTGCCGGACTACGCTTTCTCCAATCCCGGGCACGATGGCTATAGGCTCGCCGCTCGCCGGCACCAAGAGAAACCAAGGTCTTGTATAGCTCTCCCAAAAGGTCGAATCGATGCCGACGAAATAGCGAATATTGTCCATCGATGTCAGCAGCAGGCCGTCCAGTGCGGTTTCAGCCATCAAAGCTTGCGCTCGAGAAACCCGTGTTCGAAATTCCTCAATCCCGAAGCCGTGAACGATATCCAGATGCATTATCTTCAACCTCTCGCAGTGCAGCTCTGAGTTTGGATGACCTTCTATGCGGCCCCAGTGAGAACGTTCCAGAGCCTACTCTTCAACCTAGCTATGTTTGTTGCAAAACAGCACAGGACGTGCAGCAAGCGTTTCAAATAATATTACACATCACCAGTTTTGTTTGCAGCTCGACGCTTCAATCAGAGGCGGAACAGCCCGGGATGACACGCTCGATCTTCGCGGCAATGCTTCACGCCCGCGGAGTGGAAAAGCCGAGCTGCGCAGCCGCAGTGGTTATTCAGGGTCAATCTCTAGTCGGCAGACTGCGCACGAAAACAGTTGCTACCCCTCTAGGTTAGGACAAATGCCACAGGGTTTCCCAACGAGTCCCTAGACCTAGCTGCTGCAAATATGGGTCTCTTATGCGGTATGCATTTCATCAAACCCACCTTTTTGGAGCAAATTTCCGTTAGACCTGATCAATGCTGAATTATGGCTGCTGACACTGGCTGATATGTCATAGCGGTTGCCTTGTAGCGACGTCGGGTTAACTGAAACCCACGTCGGTAAAAATCAACAGAGGGAAAAGCAATGAAAACGAACATTCTCAAGTTGCTTGCCGTTGCAGGCGCCACGTTGGCCCTTTCTGCGACCGTCTCGGTCGCTGGCCCACTGCTTGACCGTATCAAGGGCGGTAAAACTATCCGCGTGGGCTATACGGTTGCGCCACCGCTGTCCTCTGTCGGCAAGGACAACCAGCCAGATGGCGTCATCAACGATTTCGTCTTAGGTGTCCTGAAAAGGATGGGGTACACGAACATCGAAAGCGTGGTGATGGACTGGGGTGGCCTCATCCCCGCGCTTCAAGCTGACCGCATCGATATCATCACAGCCGGTATGTATATCACTAAAGAGCGCTGCAAGAACGTCCTGTTCTCCAACCCCATGATGATGCTGCCGGACGTCTTTGTCGTAAAAAAGGGAAATCCGAAAGGTATTCAGACCTACGAGGACATCGCGAAAACGGATGCGGTCTTCGTTCAGCCCGCCGGCTACGCACCAATTGAAAGCGCAAAACAAGTGGGCGTCCCTTCCGATCGGATGTTGATCGTTCCCTCGAATACCCAAGCGTTGGCTGCCCTTCGCGCTGGTCGTGCTGACGTCTATGCAGCCTCGTATATCGAGTCCGAAGGCATGCTGAAGACTGCGAACGAAACGGGTTTCGAGATCACTGAGCCCAACGAAAAGTCGCCAAAAAGCTGGGTATCATACGCCTTTCGGAAGAGCGATGCCGATTTTGTGAAGGCGTTCGACGAGGCTCAGAAGTCCTATATCGGCACGCCCGACATGATGAAGGATTTGGCTCCCTTCGAGTACAGGAAGGCGTATCTTCCTGGTGAGCAAACTGCTGTGGACCTCTGCAAGTAACGAGAACCTGACGATCAGTGGCGGGCTGACCAGCCCGCCATATCGATTAGCGGGGAGATTGCCGATGCCGTTGTGGGATCTTGCTTTCGAATATTGGCCCCAGTTGTTATCAGGGACCATCGTAACCGTAGAGCAGTTTTTGCTCGCTTCCGTTCTTACAATTGTAATTTCGGTCATATTCGGTCTTGGAAGATTGTCCGACAATCTCATCGCGAGAGGCGCGTCTATAGGGTACATCGAGTTCTTTCGCGGAACTTCGCTTCTTGTTCAGCTTTACTGGATATTTTACGTTCTGCCAGTTTTCGGCATATCGTTAGACAAGTTCTCAGCGGGTTTCGTAGCGATTGCTCTGAATTCCGGCGCCTATGGTGCCGAACTGGTGCGAGGGGGAATCAAATCGGTTCCGAAAGGGCAGTGGGAGGCAGCCTTTGCTCTTTCAATGTCGCCGCTGAAGCGCATGTTTCGCATTATCTTACCTCAAGCGATGGTCATGATCCTGCCGTCCTGGGGAAATCTCCTGATCGAGGTGCTTAAAGCGACCGCGCTTGTTTCTCTGATCGCGGTCGCGGACCTCATGTATGAATCACAAGCGATCAATCTCAACACGTATCTGTCCGCGCAAGCTTTCGGAACTGCTTTGATCATTTATTACGTCTTAGCACGGTTCATCTTAACGCCGGCAGTTCGATTGCTCGAAAGCAAATTGCGTCTCAAACTCTCAAGGCACTGACATGGACGTTCAATGGAATTGGGAGTTCACATGGCAGATATTGCCAAGGTTGCTGCATGCGACGCTGTATACGTTAGCTGCTGCTGGCATCGGCTATGGGATCGCCTTAGTGCTAGGGCTGGTTTTTGCGCTTCTGCAGCGCACCAGTTTTAAACCTTTGACGCTGATCGTACGGGAGATTATCGAGTTCATTCGTTCGACACCCCTGCTTCTTCAGATCTTTTTCATTTTCTTTGTCGCGCCGCAGATTGGAATCCGTCTGTCACCTTGGGTATCGGGTATGATCGCGCTCGGTCTGTACTATTCGGCCTACCTTTCTGAGGTTTATCGAGGTGGATTGGATGCGGTTCCCGCCGGGCAATGGGAAGCCTGCAAAGCGATAAGTCTCTCTAACCGCGATACATATGTGCGGATCATTATCCCTCAGGCATTGCCACCAGCCTTGGCTGGCATGGGCAACTACCTGATCGCGATCTTCAAAGACACACCCATGCTGTCGGCAATCGGCATCGCGGAACTGATGCACACGGCGAACTCCATAGGCTCCGAAAACTATCGTTTTCTCGAACCATACACGATTGTCGGATTGATTTTCCTGGTGGTCTCGCTGCCACTGGCCGGACTGCTCCGCTGGTTTGAGGGCTGGGCCCGCACTAAGTTAGGGATGTAACAATGATGATTCAAAATTCCTTCCTGTTAGATGTGCGTGGCGATGACGAGCCCATTAGGCAGACAATAATGGCTACACAAGACCGCTATCCGTTGGAACTGAAGGGCCACGACAAGCCTATGGTTCGTTTTGCACACGTCACCAAAAGATACGGTTCGCTCACCGTCCTGGATGACCTTAACCTCGATGTGGCAGAAGGCGAGATGGTATCGATCATCGGACCCTCCGGCTCCGGTAAAACGACCGTGTTGCGAACGCTGATGACGCTCGAAACGATCAACGAAGGTATCATCTACGTGGACGGGAAGCCGCTGACACATATGCCCAAGGGCGGAACGTTGGTTCCTGCCGATTCGCGCTACCAGAGGCACATGCGAACAAACATCGGCATGTGCTTTCAGAACTTCAATCTATTCCCTCACATGACAGCCCTTCAGAATTGCATGGAGGGGCCGGTTCAAGTCCTCGGTCTATCCAAAGCTGAAGCCCGCGAGCGAGCTGAAGATCTTCTCGCGATGGTCGGCATGATCGACAAAAAGGATCAGCATCCATCCCGTCTGTCGGGCGGGCAGCAACAGCGGGTCGCGATCGCCCGCGCTTTGGCCATGCGCCCGAAAGTCATGCTTTTCGACGAGGTTACCTCCGCCTTAGACCCTGAAGTGATCGGTGAAGTCACCAACGTCATTCGAAAGCTTGTATCTGAGTTTCGCCTCACCATGCTCATGGTGACCCATCAGATGGGATTTGCCCGCGATATTTCAGACAGGGTCTGCTTCTTTTATGGCGGCAAGATCGAGGAACAAGGTCCTCCGGACGAGTTGATGGGTAATCCAAAGCGCGAACGCACTCAGAGGTTCCTGTCCGCTGTCAAAGAGGCAGACTAACGCTTGGGCTGCAGATTCTTGGCGGAATTAGCCAATAGTGAGATCCTAGGCTGTGCTTGGCACCTTAATACGGTCGAGCAACCGCTATCTCGCTGCAGGAGAGGGAAGCAATAGGATTCCAGTGCTCGCATATCCTCTGTTGCCCGGAGCGGAACGCCCCGCTCCCATAACCTGATGAGCGTACTGCCCAAGCGCCTCGGCGCGAGCATTGAGCTTGTTTGTATAATAGGTCCGAGGGCTGCCTGAATAACATCACCCAGCCGCGCAAGCTGCTATAGAATGCTGCGGAAGAGGGGATAGGGAGCGTCTGAACGTAAGCACTCGGCGTGCACCCTCTTGTGAGAGCGACGTTTGCACGTGACGTTCTGACCTTAAGGCTAGCTTTAAGGTCAGAACGATGAAGATCGAAGTTCTCGGCACGGAGCGCCGACGGCGCTGGAGCCTGCAGGACAAACTCCGGATCGTGGAAGAGACGATGCAGCCGGGCGTGACGGTGACCGAAGTTGCCCGCCGCCATGGTCTCGCGCCCAGCGTCGTCTTCACCTGGCGCCGACTGGCCCGGGAAGGACGACTTGGCGACGTCAGTCCCGTCTTCATGCCCGTCGAGATCGCGCCCGTCCCAGCGCAGACCCCGCCGGCGGCATCCCCACCGCGGCGCCCAGGCCTGATCGAGATCGTCCTGGGCCGCGGACGACGCATTCGCGTGGACCGTGATGTCGATGCCGAGGCGCTCCGGCGCGTTCTGCAGGTCGTGGAGAGCCTGCCATGATCCCGGTGCCGACTGGCGTGCGCGTGTGGCTGGCCGCCGGCCATACCGACATGCGCAAGGGCTTTGGTGGCCTCTCCCTGCTCGTGCAGGAGACGCTCAAACGCGATCCGCATTCGGGCAACCTGTTTGTCTTCCGTGGACGCAGAGGCGATCTGATCAAAGTCCTCTGGTACGATGGACAGGGCCTGTGCCTGTTCTCCAAACGCATCGATCGTGGCCGCTTTCTGTGGCCCTCACCGGCGGATGGCACGGTGTCGATCTCCACCGCGCAGTTGGGCTATCTGCTCGAGGGCATCGACTGGCGCAATCCCCAGCAAACCTGGCGCCCGACTGCTGCCGGATGAGCCACAAAGCCTTGCCACGCAACAGGTTCGTGGCACACTGGAGACGTGGCAAATCACCCTGATCCGCTTCCCGCCAGTCTGGCTGACGCTCACGCGATGATCCGCGCCGAGCGCGCCGCCCGCCTGGCCGCTGAAGCCCGGGCGGGTGATCTGGAGGTCGCTCGCGCTGCGTTGGAGCTCGCCCGGCTTGAAGTCACGCAAGCCCACGCCGCCCGCTATGCCCTGGAGCTGGAGATCGAACGCCTCAAGCTGCAGATCGCCAAGTTGCGCCGCCAGCACTTCGGCACCTCATCGGAACGCAGTGCCCGCCTTGACCAGTTGATGCTTGCGCTCGAAGACCTGGAGGAGAGCGCCGCCCATTTGGATGCCGAAGCGGAGGCGAAGGATGCCGCGGCGCCGGATGCGCCCAAGTGGACAGTCGAGGAGTTGAAGCGGGCCAAGCCCGCCCGCCGACCCTTGCCTGAGCACCTGCCGCGCCGGCGCATGGTCCTTCCTGGCCCGACCGCCTGCGCCTGCTGTGGCGGTGGCTTGCGCAAGCTCGGAGAGGTAGTGACCGAGACCCTGGAGCGCATCCCGGCGCGGTGGGTTGTGGTGGAGACGGTACGCGAGAAGTTCAGCTGTGCGGCCTGCGAGACGATCACCGAGACGCCGGCGCCCTTCCATGCCATTCCGCGTGGCCGCGCCGGTCCCCACCTGCTGGCTGAGATTACCGTCGGCAAGTTCGGGCTGCATCTGCCGCTGACCCGCCAGAGCGCGGTGTTCGCCCAGGAAGGTGTCGATCTGGATGTCTCGACCCTGTGCGACTGGATGGGTGCAGTCGCGGTTGCAACCCAGCCTTTGAGCGCGCTGATCGCCGAGCATGTGATGAAGGCCGAGCGGTTGCATGCCGACGACACGCCGGTGCCGGTGCTGGCCAAGGGCAAGACGAAGACCGGCCGGCTCTGGACCGTGGTGCGCGATGATCGTCCCTTTGCCGGGACCGATCCGCCGGCTGCGGTGTATTTCTACTCGCCCGATCGTAAGGGTGAGCATCCGCAGTCGTTCCTGAAGAGCTATAGCGGCCTTCTGCAGGCGGATGCCTATTCCGGCTTCGGACAGTTGTATGAACCTGGTCGTGTGACCGGCACGGCGACTGAGGCAGCGTGCTGGGCGCACGCGCGCCGCAAATTCTTTGAACTGGCTGAGTTGAGGAAGGGGCCAATCGCAATCGAGGCCGTGAAGCGCATCGACGTCCTGTTTGCCATCGAGCGCGAGATCAACGGCCGACCGCCTGACGAGCGACGCTCTGTCCGTGCTGCTCAATCCAAGCCCCTGGCGGATGATCTGGAGAGCTGGTTGCGGGCGCAGCGTGGACGGCTGTCGCCCAAGAGCGAGACGGCCAAAGCCATCGACTACATGCTCCGGCGTTGGTCTTCGTTCGCGCTCTTCCTTGAGGATGGGCGGGTCTGCCTGTCGAACAATGCGGCCGAGCGGGCAATCCGCGGCATTGCGGTCGGGCGACGGAATTGGACGTTCGCCGGCTCGGATGTGGGCGGGCATCGGGCGGCAGCCCTGTATACGCTGATCGAGACCTGCAAGCTCAATGATGTCGACCCACGGGCCTGGCTGGCCGACGTGCTGGCGCGCTTGCCGGAGCATCCGGCCAAACGCCTCGACGAGCTCCTGCCCTGGAACTGGAAAGCCCCGAGCCACCAGCAAGCCGCGGCCTGAGGCTCAGGGCTTTCGTGTGAACAACTCCTTGAAGAGCTCTTCGGCTTTCTGCAAGCCTTCATCGGTGAGGACCACGGACTTGGTCTTGTTGGCTGGATCGCAGATCAGGCCCTTCTGATACAGCCGATCGGTCACATCCCAATCAAAACTCTTCCAGGCCCGGCGCTCATCGTGCAGCGTCAGCCACATCAGGGCGAGAACCGCCTCGTCGATCTTGTCATGATCGATCTCCATGGCGCTACTCTACCACACCGCGGCCGAAGATTCCGTGGTCGTCGCCGGATGCGTACGTCTGAACCCAGGTCCGCACGACCGACTTTCCGTTGGCTGAATTCATCTTGATGATCATGCAGATCTCGGCGCCTTCTCGGCCGTCAACCCGAAATAGGTCTTGATGGTCGCTGGGGCGGACCACGGGACCGGTCCGGTGCTTCTGGACGCGCCCTGCTGAAAGAGATGTCTGCGAGAGCGCGGCACCTGAGGGAAAGGCTCACGCTTTTTGGTGCAGCCAGGGGCTAGGCCAGCATAGGGTTGCATATGCCGATCGCGAGCTCGACCGATGCCCAACAATAGGGGGTGGTTGCTCCGCAACGAACTTGGCCACGTATGACAAATGATAGTCGAGTTCCGACTTTTGATGGACGGAGCGGCGCTACGCAATCGCGTGATCCCGGACAGGAAAGAATCTGCCGATATCGCTCGTCCCCGAACTTCAATATGAGATCAGCTCCAACCTATGGCGCGTTGCGCGGGCGTTTGGCAGCTGCTTTGGGCCCGCAGCACTCTGAAGATCAATAGGACAATCAGCATATGCATCGAAGCAGCGATGGGCACCCCGCTGGCTCTGTATCCCCGAGAAACAATCCGGAATCCACCTATGTCCGAGGGATCGCCGGAGCCATCCCATTCTGAAGTCGTAAAATTCGCCAAGTCTGTTTCAAATCCGATTAGGATTTGCAATAAAGATCACGAATTTAGAAAGCTTATGAAATTCAAGCGGGACAGAGGGGAACACAATGGATGACCTGGACCGTCGCATCCTCAACGCATTGCAAGTCAATAACCGGCTTTCCTTCGCTGAACTCGCTGACCTCGTCGGTTCGTCAGCCGCTTCGTGTATGCGTCGCGTGAATAAGCTCCGTGCCGACGGCGTCATCCTGGCAGACATTTCGTTGGTCGATCCTAAGGCTATCGGGAAATCACTTACCGTCGTCGTCACTGTCGAACTTGAGCGTGAGCGTCTTGACCTGGTCGACGACTTCAAGCGTGCCATGCGCGCGGCTAAGGAAGTTACCCAATGCTACATGGTCACTGGGGACGCCGATTTTGTGCTGATTGTGGCAGTCGAAGATGTCGAGGCGTTTGACGTCTTCGTCAAGACGAAACTCTACACCAACCCAAATGTCCGAAAGTTTCGGAGTATGATCACCCTGGACCGCGTCAAGTTCGAGCCAAGAGTCCTGGTTTAGAAACTCCGACCTGAACCATCCTCGTCACTCCGACCCATTTTTTGAAGCACTTGTTGCGCCGCTGGTACCAGATTGATCATTTTCGCGTAAGTGAATCTGCGATCAATGAGATGCAGTCGATCCTGTGTCACGGCGGGGCGTCGAGCCAAGATCTTCCTGCCCGGGGTAGAAGCAATTTCAGCTTTCTGACTCGGTACTTCCGTCGCGGATTGCAGCCTCTTGAGCGGCCCTCGAGGCAAAGACCGCGCAATGAGTAGACTTAGTGGTCATGATCCGAAGCCATCGCAGGCGTCGAGAGGAGGCCACGAAAGTTGGCCAGGTCGGTCCTTTCCGAGCCGGCCTGACGTAATAACGGATTGGAGGATGAAAAATTATGACACTTGCAGCGACAGAGCACTCTTCTGCACTTCCAGTTGTCGACAAGAGCCACGAGGACCGACGCAAGTATCCTCACGGGGTTGCGTTCATGGACGGACAATACCTGCCGATGTCCGAGGCCAAGGTATCCGTGCTGGACTGGGGCTTCCTGCACTCAGACGCGACTTATGACACAGTGCATGTATGGGATGGCCGCTTCTTCAGGCTGGATCTGCACCTCGACCGCTTTTTTCGAGGCGTCGAACGTCTACGTATGAAGCTGCCTTACGATCGCTCCGAGATTGAGACCATCCTAAGCAATTGCGTTGCATTGTCGGGACACAAAGCGGCGTACGTTGAAGTGATCTGCACCCGAGGCACGTCTCCAACATTTAGCCGCGACCCGCGGCAGTCTGAGAACCGCTTCATTGCATTTGCCGTGCCCTTCGGGTCGGTGGCCAATAAGGAGCAGTTGGAAAGGGGACTGCATATCGCCATTAGCGACACCGTGCGCATCCCTCCCAAGTCGATCGACCCGACGATCAAGAACTATCACTGGCTCGATCTGGTAAAGGGTCTTTTCGATGCTTACGATCAGGGAGCCGAGACGGCGCTGATCTTGGATACCAACGGGCACATTGCCGAGGGACCCGGCTTCAACGTGTTCTTGGTCAAGGACAAGCAGTTGAAAACGCCTGCGTTCAGCGTGCTGCCAGGCATAACGCGTCAGACCGTTTTCGATCTCTGCGACGAACTTGGCCTCTCGGCGACGGCGGCTGACGTGACCTGTGATGAGCTCAAAGGGGCTGATGAAGTCTTCATCACCTCCACGGCTGGCGGCATCATGCCAGTAACGCGCATCGACAGCACGTCGATTGCTGACGGACAGGTCGGAAGCATTACCCGCCAGCTCATGGATCTTTACTGGAAGAAACACGCGGATCCGGCTTGGTCGACGCCAGTATCCTACCCCTGAGTTCGCTTGTGGATGGCCGGCTTCCATTGCCCGTCCTATGATTGTAGGACGGGTGGGCGGAGACTGGCCTCTATGACACCGAGCGGCTACGGCACATGAGCGCTTCTTTGAACGGTCATGTGAAGTCACAGATGACGATCAGTGGTGAGCCCTTGGCGTTTTATTCGAGGAGAAGACTTTGCCGGAGGGCGTCATGGAAGCAGTTCCGAACCTGAGGCAGGGGCCAACACGCAGTCCCCTGCACCATACAGAGACAGTACGCGCCAAGCCACAGGCCAGCGAACTTGCGTAAGACGGAGCCACGGACATGACTAAGACAAACCCTCTGGTCGCTCACTTGGCTGAAGAGCTCACCGGCCTCAAGTCCGCCGGGCTATACAAGTCCGAGCGTGTCATCACCTCAACGCAATCGTCCGAGATCGAGGTCGCAGACGGCAATAGGGTGTTGAACTTCTGCGCCAATAACTACCTCGGTCTCGCCGACAACGACGAGCTGCGCGCAGCCGCCAAGGCAGCACTCGATCGCTATGGCTACGGCATGGCGTCGGTGCGCTTCATCTGCGGCACGCAGGAAGAGCACAAGCAGCTCGAAGCACGTATCTCGTCCTTCCTTGGGATGGAGGACACGATCCTCTATTCGTCTTGCTTCGACGCCAATGCAGGCCTGTTCGAAACGCTACTCAGTGAGGAGGATGCAATAATCTCCGACGCCCTGAACCATGCGTCGATCATTGATGGCGTACGGTTGTCCAAGGCGAAGCGCTTCCGCTACGCGAACAATGACATGGCGGCACTCGAGGAGGAGCTGAGGAAGGCCGAGGGCAGTCGGTTCAAACTAATCGCGACCGATGGCGTGTTTTCAATGGATGGCATTATCGCCAACCTTGCAGGCGTTTGCGATCTCGCCGAACAGTACGGGGCAATGGTTATGGTTGACGATAGCCATGCGGTTGGCTTCGTCGGTCGCCACGGTCGCGGTTCTGCCGAGTACTGCGGTGTTGAAGGTCGCGTCGACATAATCACCGGAACACTCGGCAAAGCGCTCGGCGGCGCTTCAGGCGGCTACACTTCAGGCAAGCGAGAGGTGGTGGATTGGCTGCGTCAACGCTCACGCCCCTATCTGTTTTCCAACACTCTGATGCCGGCCATCGCTGGCGCGTCGCTGAAGGTGTTCGACCTCGTCGAACAGGGCGGTGCCCTGCGTGAGAGGCTGTACGCCAATGCGGAACGCTTTCGATCGCAGATGACGAGAGCAGGCTTTACGCTGGCGGGAGCGGGCCACCCAATTGTCCCCGTGATGTTGGGTGAGGCGAGTCTCGCCCAACAGATGGCCGAGAAGATGCTCCAGCGCGGCATCTATGTGATCGGGTTCTCCTTCCCTGTTGTGCCAAAGGGGCAAGCCCGCATCCGAACGCAAATGTCCGCGGCACATTCAAGTGCCGATATCGATCGTACTGTCGATGCCTTCACTGAGGTGGGCAAGGAACTGGGTGTCATCTGACACCCAGTGCGAGCAGTCTCGCGCAACTCGAGAGCAGGGCACCGCTTTAAGCCGCGTTCTATGCACCTTGATCGGTATACATCGTGTTGTTGAATTGGAAGGTTTTCTGTAAACAAGTGTTATCATTTTCCATTCCTCGGCTAGCTTCGTGAAGACCAAAGAAATATCTTCTGTAGTAATATCCGTATGACTGCGATAAAATCATAAGGATATCCTGTGATGTCCGCATCAAGCACTGTTTTTAGCAGGAATGATGGAAAAAATACTTTAGTAGCATCTTAAACTACTTGCGTGCTTGTTCAGTTCGTGCAAACGTCTACGTGTCCATTCAAGGCAATGCGGGAGAGTCTAACCTGCGGTGACGCGGATTAGCGCCGACGGAGCAACCCCCCGGAATCTCTCAGGCTCAAGGACTGTATTGCTGGACAATCTGGAGAGAGGCGGCGGTGCTGCCCACCGAAGGGGATACCGATCACCGGCACGGTGCTCGGTTAAGCTCTCAGGTACCCGAGACAGATGGGGATCAGTAAGCCGGCGTAGCCGCGGCTTAGATGTTCCACTGCTATCGGGAGTACTTATATGTCTCATATCACGGTTATCGGCGCCGGCATTGCTGGTATCACGACTGCTTATGCGCTTTTACAGCGCGGATATGACGTCACGGTCATCGAGCGTCATCCGTATTCCGCAATGGAGACATCTTTTGCAAATGGCGGACAATTATCAGCCAGCAACGCAGAAGTGTGGAACCACAGTTCAACCATCCTAAAAGGCCTGCGCTGGATGTTGCAGAAGGATGCACCCCTTCTGTTCAACCCCAAGCCAAGCTGGCACAAGCTTTCCTGGGTAGCCGAATTTATCGCGCAAATTCCGCACTATAGGCGGCATACCGTCGATTCGACGAGGCTCGCCATCCAAGCGCGTCAGCACCTGTTCGACGTCGCCGAGCGGGAAGGTATCGAGTTCGATCATGAGCGCCGCGGAATCCTTCATATCTATCACGATCGCGCTGGTTTTGATCACGCCGCCTCGGTCAATGAGTTGTTGAATGAAGGTGGCCTTGATCGGCGCGCCGTGACTCCCGAAGAAATCAAGGCCATCGAACCGACACTGCATGGTGATTTCTACGGCGGGTTCTTCACACCGTCGGACTCTACCGGAGACATCCATAAATTCACCCAAGGATTGGCTGCCGCCTGTGCCCGTCGGGGAGCACGGTTCATCTATGACGCGGCTGTTACGGGAATTGTCCATACCGCCAGTGGCATTGATGTTGAATATCTGCCGCAAAGTCCGGTGCAGGCATATACGCGGGGTACAGCAGTCGATCGTGTGTCGACCGACGGCATCGTGATCTGCGCTGGGACTGCCAGCCGGCAGCTTGCAGCTCTCCTCGGGGACCGGGTCAATATCTACCCGGTAAAGGGCTACTCGATTACTGTCTCGCTTGATTCGAGCGCGAGTCAGAATAATGCGCCTTGGGTGAGCCTACTGGATGATAAGGCCAAAATTGTCACGAGCCGTTTGGGGACTGATCGCTTGCGCGTTGCCGGCACTGCAGAATTCAATGGTTACAACAAGGACATCCGAGCCGATCGGATCCAGCCTTTGGTTGATTGGACGCGGGGGCTGTTTCCAGAGATCGAAATGTCGAAGGTCATCCCATGGTGCGGCTTGCGCCCGATGATGCCCAACATGCTGCCAATCACGAAGGCCAGCCGCCGGCCTAACGTCTTTTATAACACTGGGCATGGACATCTTGGTTGGACGCTATCGGCCGCTACCGCCGAGATTGTGGCAGAGATGATCGGGCAGAAAATCCGACCGGATCGCGTCGTGAACGCTGCGTGACAGTCTGGCATCAGGCAAGGTGGCTCTCTTGTGAAAAGGTCTGACGCCACGACTGCCTGAATCGCTTGGATGAACTAGGTCTGACAGGAGGTCGGAGCGGAAGCTCCGATCTCGCCGACGGAATGATGCTCACATCACGTCTTCGCATCGCCAGCAACGCCTCCATAAGGATTTGAAATGCAGAGTGAATTTTTCGAAACCGCTGGCATGCGTATTGCACCTTCCTTGTACCACTTTATCGAGCGGGAGGCGATTGCCGGCACGGCGCTGTCGACTGCCGCGTTCTGGAGCGGACTGGCCGGCCTTGTGAGGGAGTTCGCCCCGCGCGACCGCGAACTGCTCGCGGTCCGAGACAGGCTCCAGGTGCAAATCGACGAATATCATCGCGCCCGCAAAGGCCAGCCTTTCGATCAGGCCAGTTACGAGCAGTTCCTGCGCGACATCGGCTATGTGCTGCCGGAGCCCGAGGACTTTTCGGTTCAGACGCAGCATGTGGACGACGAGATCGCCCGCATTGCCGGCCCTCAGCTTGTGGTGCCGGTGTCGAATGCCCGCTATGCGCTCAACGCCGCCAATGCCCGTTGGGGCAGCCTCTACGATGCCCTCTACGGCACCGATGCGATCCCGGAGGATGAGGGTGCCACCCGCTCGGGCGGCTACAACAAGGCCCGCGGCGCCAAGGTCGTGGCCCGCGCCCGCGAGGTGCTCGATCAGGCGGCCCCCCTGGCGGGCGGCAGCCACAGGGATGCCGCTTCCTATACGATCCAGGGCACGGCCCTCATCGTCACGCTTCGGGACGGCACCGAGACGGGCCTTGCCGACCCGGCCCAGCTCGTCGGCTATCAGGGCGAGGCGGCAAGCCCCTCATCCGTGCTGCTGCGCCACAACAACCTGCATCTCGACATCCGGATCGACCGCTCGCATGCCATCGGCGCCGAAGACCCGGCGGGCATCGCCGATGTGGTGATGGAATCGGCCGTCTCCACCATCATGGACCTAGAGGACTCGGTCGCGGCGGTCGACGCCGATGACAAGGTCGAGGTCTACCGCACCTGGCTCGGGCTGATGAAGGGCGACCTCGTCGAGAGTTTCGAAAAGGGCGGGCGCGTCGTCGACCGCAAGCTCAATCCCGATCGGGCTTATACGAGCGTGAACGGCGGCGAGATCCGCCTCCACGGGCGCAGCCTCATGCTGGTGCGCAATGTGGGTCACCACATGTTCACCGATGCGGTGCTCGACGAGGCCGGCGAGGAGATCCCGGAGACCATCCTCGACGCGGCCGTGACCTCGCTCGTCGCCATCCACGACCTCAAGGGTGCGGGATCGCTGCGCAACAGCCGCGCGGGCTCGGTGTATATCGTGAAGCCCAAGATGCACGGGCCGGACGAGGTGGCGTTTGCCAATGACCTCTTCGCTGCCGTCGAGGATATGCTGGATCTTCCTCGCAACACCCTCAAGATGGGCATCATGGACGAGGAGCGGCGCACCACCGTCAACCTCAAGGCCTGCATCAAGGCGGCATCCGAGCGCATCGTGTTCATCAACACCGGCTTCCTCGACCGCACGGGCGACGAGATCCATACCTCGATGGAAGCCGGTCCCATGATCCGCAAGAACGACATGAAGTCGACTGCGTGGATCAAGGCCTACGAGGACAACAACGTGGATGTGGGCATGCTCTGCGGCCTGCCCGGCAAGGCGCAGATCGGCAAGGGCATGTGGGCCGCGCCTGACAAGATGGCCGACATGCTGGCTCAAAAGATCGGCCACCCGCAGGCCGGCGCCACCACCGCCTGGGTGCCGTCGCCGACCGCCGCGACGCTCCATGCGCTGCATTATCATCAGGTGAGCGTGCCGGCACGGCAGGAAGAGCTGAAGACGCGTTCGCGCGCAAAGCTCTCCGATATCCTGACCATTCCGGTGTCGCAGTCCAATTGGGCGCCGGATGCGGTGCAGCAGGAGCTCGACAACAACTGCCAGGGCATTCTGGGCTACGTCGTGCGCTGGATCGACCAGGGCGTCGGCTGCTCCAAGGTGCCGGACATCCATGACGTGGGTCTCATGGAGGACCGGGCGACGCTGCGCATCTCCAGCCAGCACCTCGCCAACTGGCTGCGCCACGGCATCGTCAGCGAGGATCAGGTGATGCAGACCCTGCGCCGCATGGCCGAGGTGGTGGACCGGCAGAATGCGGGCGATCCGCTCTACCGGCCGATGGCACCAGGCTTCGACGGTTCTGCATTCCGGGCGGCCTGCGATCTCGTGTTCAAAGGCGCGGAGCAGCCCAACGGCTACACCGAATACGTGTTGCATGAGCGCCGTCGCGAGGCGAAGGCCGCAGGCGCGCTGGACCGCATCGACGAGAGCGGCGTTGCAATGTCTCAGGGCAGAAGGGCATGGAGTTCGCTTGCAAAGATGTCGTCTTGAGCGACCTCTTGCATCGAAGGCTCCGTCAGCAGTAGTTTTGCTCGCATACTTTCTTTGCGGCGAGCTACGCATGTGGCTGAGCACTCCCGAGATGTATGATGTGAGCGCATTCGTACCGAAGGAGGTGGCGAAGGTTCGCCCTGCTTACGGCCGCCGCATTTGCCGGTTTACGATGACAATCGAGAGTGTTCTTCTTCTCGCTCGCACATACAACAGGGGCATGCAAGCGCCGCAGCTCTCACATGAGGCATACTGTATTGCAAATAGGCGCCCTGCAGCCGATATTGCTAGTGGCTGATTTCAACACGGCATTGCTTTCTTCCTCCCGGCGCTGCCGTGTCGGCCGTTCCCTCTGGAAGGTTTTGGCTTATTTGTCAGACCTCTACTTTAGCCGGGCTTCGAGCCCGGCTTTTTTATTTGCATAGCCTAGCTGCGAGCGTGTGTTAGCAGACAGCTTGATAGCAGGAACTTCATATATAACTGTGGCTCCACCGGTTGGTCCGATGGAGCATCGATGAACAAGGTGAGGAATACATGTTCCCGATTCGGTAAGGTGCTTTGGTTTGCGCCTCATGGGTCAGCTCGCCGCCAATTTAATGTGGTCGGACCTTCAGGAAGGCTAGATGCGCGATCGGCATACCGCGTGACGACTTCACGTTGACCCGCGCCTGCTCCATCAGCTGAGAAGTTATCCAAGCGATAATGACGGAGTAACGCCTTGCTGCCGCGCTGGCTCATCCCTCGCAGCGGCGCTGTGCTGTCAGATCAGGGCGATGACAGCTTCGATCTCGACCTTCGCGCCTTTCGGCAGCGCCTTTACCTCGTAGCAGGCACGAGCGGGGTAAGGAGTTGAGAAGAAGCTGGCATAGATGCGGTTGACCTCTGTGAAGTCGCCGAGATCAGTGAGCAGGACGGTTGTCTTCACCGTCTTGGACAATTCGGTGCCGGCGGCCTTTGCAATTGCCTCAAGGTTTTTTAGGCACTGCTCGGCCTGTTCGACCGCGTTTGCCGAATTGAAATCGCCTGTGGCTGGATCGATCGGCAACTGTCCGGAGACGAAGAGTAGATCGCCGACCTTGATGGCCTGGGAATAGGGACCGACTGCGCCCGGCGCATCTGTCGTTGAAACCTGTTCGATCAAAAGATCCTCCTTCGTTCGATGTTGCTGTTGTGGGTCAGGCGTGGCGGCTGTTTGCATGGGTTCCATGCCAGATACTAAATAGTCGGCCCTGAACAATGCAGTTTGTTCAGGCGGCAATTGGGTTCCAGAGATCGCGGGAAGTATCCGATTGCGCGGATGATCCCATGAGAACCGCCATGAGCCAGGCGACACAAAGCTTGAGCCAGTTCAGGATCAGCCGCAGATTGTGCCCGGAGGCCACCAGTAGCGCATTGATCGCATCGCCGGCGGCTCCGAGCAGGTGATTGCGTCCCAGCCGCCCGTCCGCCTTCATGTGCCCGATCATCGGCTCAATCGCCGACCGGCGTCTCAGCTCCCGTCTGATCGTTGGCGTGAGCCCTCGCCGCTGACGGGCGATGAACACGCGCTCCTTGTGCACATAGTCGTGCCCGCGATAGCCCTGGTCGACGTAAATGCGTGCGGGCTCTACGCCGGTCAGTGCCACGACCTGATCCATCGTCCTGCGGAGCGTGTGACCGTCATACGGGTTGCCCTCCAGCGATTTGGACGCGAGCACGAAGCCTTCGCGGTTCGTCACCGCCACAGCCACCTTGGAGCCGAACTCGTACGGGCGATGCGCCTTGCCTTTGGCGATGCACACCACCTCGGGCGCATGCAGGCTGTACACCTTGTTCTTGCTCGTGCGCTCCTGCACCAGGAGGCGCTCCGTCAGCCCCAGCAGAGGAGCAAACCGGATCGAGAGCTCCACATCACCGGCGACTTGGCGGACCACATCGCGGTAGACCCGCCCGAGATAGGTCTTCAGCCGCTTCAGTTCGCGGCGCATCCGCCGCATCTGACGGGCATGGGCGTAGCGGCCGACCTGCACGGCCGCTCGTTTGGCCAATCGCGTGTGGGCCTGACGGAGCGTGAGACCGCACTTCTTGGCCTGCCGCACCAGAGCCAATAGGGCTTTGAATACAGTTTGGCGTCAGTGGGATGGGTGATCGCCTTGGGCTGCACGGTCGTATCGACACTGATCCGCTCCAGGCTCGACGACCGCACGGCGCCGCTCTCCAGCCCGGCCTGGATGGTGGCGGCCAGCAGCGTCTCCAGTCCTTCTGGGCCAAGCCGTTTGCGCCAGCGGGTGAGCGAGCTCGGATCGCACGGCAGCTCATGCTGGAAATACTCACAGCCACAGAACCACTGTTCGCGGTAGGGATGCCTGTTGCCAGGCACCCCCCGCACAGATCCGAACGTGCCCCATTCAGGCATTCGGCTCCCACCTCGGGTGTGTGCCGGCAAAGCGCTGGTCGGGCCAGGGATGAAGGATATGGGGCATCGGCAGCCATGCGTCGGCAATCTGCATCATCCGTTGCCAGTTCATCCCGTCTTTCTGGCTCCGTCGGCGCAGCGTTTGTCGCCACGCTACAGTCACCCGGTGACGGAACTTCTGTAACGATCGCATGTTGGTGGGCACCGCATGATAGGCGAAATAACCCGTCATCACGGACTTCAGCCACTTCCCTTGCTCGGGAATGGAAGCGTGCATGTGCTTCCGCAGCTGGTCCTTGATCGCGCGCAATCTGTCTCGCATCCGGTCCGCCCTGGTCCGGCGATGGAGCTGAAAGCGCCCCTGCCGTGACCGGCCGCAGATGAACACAAACCCGAGAAACTGGAACGTCTCCGGCTTGCCAAGGCCCCGTCGCTGCCGGCGCTCGCTCGCATAGCGACCGAACTCCAGCAGCCGGGTCTTGTCCCCATGAAGCTCGAGTCCAAACTGCTCGAGCCTTTCACGCATCGCGTCCCGGAATCGCCGCGCGTCGCCTTCGTGCTCGAAGCCGACGATCACATCATCGGCATAGCGCACGATGATGACCTTGCCGTTGGCCTGTCGCCGTCGCCACTGCTCGGCCCAGAGATCGAAGACGTAGTGCAGGTAGACATTGGCGAGCAGAGGCGAGGCCCCTGATCCCTGAGGTGTCCCCATGTCACTCACGCTCCATTCTCCCTCATCCAGAACGCCCGCCGTGAGCCACTTGAGCACCAGGCGGATGATGCGCTCGTCGCCGACCCGATGCCTCAGGAACCGGAGCAACCACATTCGGTCGATCCTGTCGAAGAAACTCCGGATATCGGCGTCGAGAATCCAGTTCACGCGCATGGCATTGATGCCAACCGACAGCGCATCGAGCGCATGGTGCTGACTGCGCCCTGGCCGGAACCCATACGAGAACCCGAGGAAATCCTCCTCGTAGATCGCGTTGAGCACTCTGACCACGGCGCGCTGGACGATCTTATCCTCCAGAGCGGTTACGCCTAGCGGTCGCTGTCGGCCATCCGGCTTCGGAATGAACCGCCGCCGAACCGGCTTCGCCCGGTAGCTGCCACGATGGACCCGGCGATGCAGATCCTGAAGATTGGCCTCCAGGTTTGCCTCGTAGTCCTGCCATGTCAGGCCATCCACCCCGGGCGCAGCCTGACGCTCAAGCGCCTGGAACGCCTCCCGGAGCAGATCAACGGTGACATGGTGCATCAACGCGGTGAACTTCTCCTTCTTCCGCAGCCTTGCGGCCTGCCGGACACGGTCCAGCCCCGGTGACACGCTGGCCCGGCTCTGTGTCCGGTGCGTGCGTGGATGGCCCGTGTTCCCCTCGGTCCTCGCCCTTGGCTCCGCCCCCTCCGCCGCCGGTGTCCCAGCTTTGTTCGGGGACCTCGTTGCTACTATAGCGAGGTCAGACTTCTCCGGTTCGTGCATCATCGGCTTCGGCTCCTCGCCTTCCCGATGCGGGCCGTCGGCTGATACGCACACCGACGGTCAAGCCGGAGATCTCCCGGTTCCCGCGCAAAGAGCGTGCGTGCATGCCAGGGTCTGCGACCACGCCGGATTCCCGCAGCCCTTGCGGTAACGGGCTGTGGGATGTTGCCTTCCACGTACTGGAGCGTGTCGGCATCCGGGATAAGAACCCTATCGTGGCTCAATGGCTGGCCTGCACGTGCCCCTGCCGACGCTTCGACGACAGCCTCGCGGCTGCCTTCGCACGGCTCGGGGTCGATGTGGGTCGCTACTCCTTCATCGCGGTGGACTTGCACCACCTGCTCTTTGCCGGTCTCCCGGCGCTCCCAGTACGGGTTCTCGATCCAGCGCTGCACTACCGCCTCATCGGACAGGTTGAAGGTGTGCTGGAGATACGACAGCCCGACCATCAACCGCGTGGGTTTAGCGGGCCGTCCGAGTGGGCGATAGAAGCGGCCGAACTCCTGGTCAAAGCCGTCCCAGTCGATCAGACTGGCCAGGCGAAAGAGCTCGTGACGCTGATCCAGGATCTGATCGAGACGGCTGCGGTAGAGATCGCCGGAGCTCGGCATCGTCGGCTTGGGTCCCATGGCAAAACACCGGTTTTGAGTGGGGCACTTCCCAGATGCCGGCATTCTACAATGCTTTGCGAAGACAAAGAATCCTTCAACCTCAATCAGTTGTGGGTTGTTCAGGGCCGACTAAATATAATGGAAATCGTTGGAGTAACCGCGTGGAAACTTGTGGACTGGGCGTTCTCCAGGTTCGACATGCTCGACTGCTGATGCAAACAGGACGTTTTGGCCTCGCTAGGGGGTAGCTCTGTCATTGTGGCCCACCTCACCCCCTGTATTACCTACGCAGCTGTGCGGCCTTACTGACGGGTTAGCAGTACACGTTCATCCCCCAGCTCAGACTTAACTAGATTCACCCAATAGCCGATGCCGTATGGGATCGCCTCATCGTCGAAATCGTAGGCTGGATTATGAACCGGAGCCGAACTGCCATTGCCGAGGAACACTAACGCGCCCGGGCGTGCTTTGAGCATGTAGGCGAAATCTTCCGAACCCATTACAGGTTTGATCTGGTCATCAACGGCTCTGCCAACACTCCGCGCGGCCTGGATTGCAGACTTTGTGGCTTCGGCATCGTTGAAAGTCACAGGAACCGACCTGCGGTATCTGAAGTCAATTTCGGCACCGTGAGCCATTGCAATGCATCGAGCTACCTCCTCAATGCGGCGCTCGGCGAAATCGCGCAATGCCGGCGAGAGTGTCCGGACGGTTCCCGCCATCTCAGCTTGGTCTGCAATAACATTGTATGCGAAGGACGCACTCTGCTTGGTCACAGATACAACCAGCGCATCAAGCGGGTCGGTACTGCGAGACACCAGAGTCTGTAGACCTAAAACGATCTGGGCTGCGGTTGGGACCGGGTCAACCGTCAGATGTGGAGCCGCCGCATGGCCGCCTTTGCCCCGCACCACGATGTCGAAGTCGTCCTGTGACGCCATCAGGGATCCTGCGCGTAAACCGAATTCGCCGACCGCGATTCCAGGCCAGTTGTGCATTCCGTAGACGCGCTCGATGTTGAAGCGGTCGAGAAAGCCGTCTTCGACCATCTTAAATCCACCGGACGGCAGTTCGACTTCCTCAGCGGGCTGGAAGATGAGGGCAACAGAGCCCTTGAAGTCGCGGTTGCTCGCCAGATATTTCGCTGCTCCCAGTAACATCGCGGTGTGGCCGTCGTGACCACAGGCATGCATTTTGCCGTCGAATTGCGAAGACCAGGGTTTGCCGGTGCTTTCCTGGATCGGAAGTGCATCCATGTCTGCCCGCAAGCCGATGGTCGGACCCAACCCGCCTTGGCCCTGGATGATCGCGACGATACCGGTTTCGGCAATTCTGGTTTCGATGTGATTTACACCGAATGATGCAAGCTTCTCGGTTACGAATCGGGCTGTTTCATAAACTGCGAAATCCAATTCGGGATTCCGGTGCAGGTGTCTGCGCCAGTCGGTAACTTCAGCTTGAAGGTGCCGGAAGTGTTCGACCTGAAGCATCATCGCGTCTCCATTCACCCCAAAACAACATGATTACTTGCGATATCTCGTCCGCACGCGGGGTCGCGAAGGCAAACCACTCTCCACGACCAATCTGACCACGATGCAGAAACCTTGGCAGGCTACACAGCAACAGGAACCTGCCAGAACAGAGTGACCTTTGCGTTGCAAACAGACGTTTAATTTGAAACAAATCGCGCATCATCTTTGGAAAGACGAGATTTTTTGTCGGCCTCATAGGCCTCTAATGGGTGTTTGAGATACCGCAACCTTCGCGCCGATCGTAGGCAATAAGTAACGAAGGATCAAACTGGAGCTGCATGTTACATGCTGGACGATCTAGATCGGCGCCTCGTCGCCGTCCTCCAAAAGAACAACCGTCTATCGTTTGCCGAGTTGGCAGAGATCGTTGGCTCTTCAGCGGCGTCGTGTATGCGTCGCGTCAACAAGCTTCGTGCAGACGGCGCAATAGTCGCCGACATATCGCTGGTTGATCCAAAGGCCCTGGGGAAGTCACTTACTGTTGTTATGAACGTAGAACTCGACCGAGAGCGTTTGGACCTCGTCGATGAATTCAAGCGCGCTATGCGAGCCGCGAAGGAGGTCACTCAGTGCTATATGGTGACCGGTGATGCTGATTTCGTTCTGATCGTAGCAGTTGAAGACGTGGAAGCATTCGACGTATTTGTTAAGACCAAGCTGTACACCAATCCGAACGTCCGTAAATTCAGAAGTATGATTGCACTCGATCGTGTGAAGTTCGAGCCCCGCGTCTTGGTATAAGTTTGTCTCAGAACCCGTCCCGAAAATGGTTGAGTGGTCAAGACCGCTATGATTCCAGAAGGGTGCTGAAGCCTGATCTGGAACCGCAATGTGGACCCCGACCACCCGGCGGCAGTATAGCCGCGACGGCTTGCGCTACGAAACCGATTTGACCAATGCAGAATGGGCTTTGATCAAGCCGCTTCTGCCTGAACCGCACGCCCGCGGCCGCCCTCGGCGCTGGTCCTGGCGCGAGATCCTCAACGGCATCTTCCACGTGCTGCGCAGTGGCATCGCTTGGCGGATGACATAGCGAAACTCCCGAGACGCGGCTCTGTTGACATTCCTCGTCCCCCAGTATTAAGTATCGAAAATCGAGAATAATGCCGAAAACCGGAGTTTCAAATGTCCGATAGGATCGTTCCACCCCAAGGAACCCCCGCCGGCGACGAAGAGATAATTGTCAACATCGCCCGCGGAATGCCCCCGATCACGCCCGCCTCCGGTCGCGACCGCGGTGTGGGGCCATTCCCTAGAATGGTGCTTCGCGGTGCAACGGTCATTGACGGCACCGGAAATCCTCCAATAGGCCCTATGGACATCGTGGTCGAGAACGGGCGCATAACCGAGATCGTGTGCGTCGGTTATCCTAAGCTGCCAATCGACCCCGAGCGCCGCCCACCTCAGGGGGATTTCGAGATTGACTGCCACGGGAAATGGGTAACTCCAGGGTTTATCGATTCCCATGTACACATCGGTCACTTTGTCCACGCAGCGAATGGAGAGCAGGCACCGGCCGAATACCACTATAAACTTTGGTTGGCACACGGCATCACGACCGTCCGTGATGTGTGGGCGGCAAATGGGCTGGGCTGGACGCTGCAGCAGAAAGCTGCCTCTGAGGCTAACGAGATCGTCGCGCCGCGCATCTTGGCCTATGCTGGCTTTCCATCGAGCGACGAGTACCTGAACATCATTCACACGCCGGAAGAAGGGCGCGCCTGGTTGAGAGGAATCGCGGAAAGAGGCGCAGACGGGGTCAAGTTCTACGCCGCCTCGCCTGCAATCCTCAAAGCCGCCCTTCAAGAGGCGAAGGAGCTTGGGCTGCGCTCTGCCTGCCATCATCCACAAATGGCACTGTCAAGGTTGAACGCCCTGCAGACAGCCAGCTGGGGGCTCACGAGCACGGAACATTTTTACGGCGTACCCGAGGCCATGTTCGAACGAACCAGCATTCAGCCATACCCGGCCAACTATGATTTTATGGACGAATACTGGCGCTACAGCACCAGCAGCCAGAACTTCATTCACGCGGCTGAACCCGGCAGCGCAAAATGGAACGAAACGCTCGATCGCTTCCTCGAACTCGACCACACGTTCGTCCCCACTCTTGCCATCTTGGAGGCAAACCGTGACTTGATGCGGGCGAGACGCGCTGACTGGCACGACAAATACACCCACAAAAACCTGTGGGACTTTTTTGAGCCGCAGCGCCAAAACCATGGCTCGTACTGGTTTCAGTGGTCGACACGGAACGAAGTCGAGTGGAAGGAACATTTCCGTCGTTGGTCCAGGTTCGTATACGACTATGCAAAGAAAGGCGGCCGCGTTTGCCCGGCTAGTGACGCGGGATTCCTTTACCAGATCGACGGCTTCTGCTTCATCCGCGAACTCGAATGGTTCCAGGAGGCTGGGTTCCACCCTCTTGAGATCATCCGCGCTGCGACGCTTCATGCCTCAGAGCTTATGGGACTGGCCGACGACATCGGCACTGTCGAGGTCGGAAAATGCGCCGACCTGCTGGTTCATCAAGAGAACCCGCTCGAGGATCTTAAATTCCTTTACGGAACAGGCGCGCTACGCCTTAATGACACGACGGGTCGGTCAGAATGGCGGCGCGGCCTCCAGTACACAATCCGAAACGGGATAGTCTACGATACGGCCGAACTGCTGGCGGATGTGCGTGAGATGGTGGCGCAGAGTTGGGCTGGCGCGAACATTGATACCTTGCTCGGTCAGGACAACGCATGAACGTCAATGCCAAGCAATCGTACCCGCAAATTTTTCTGCTGACGGGTTTTCTCGGAAGCGGAAAGACTTCGCTCATCCTTGACCACCTGCAAGACTCGGAGACCGCCAACACCGGCGTCATTGTCAACGAGGTAGGGCAGATCGACGTAGACGGTGCGCTCATCACGACTGGGCGAACTGGGCTTCCCATCGCTACACTCGACAACGGCTGCGTATGCTGTTCACTCAACAGCGACCTGCCAAACGCCATCCTGGCTCTACTCGCGGAGAGGGAAGCGGTGGGAGGGCAACCGTTCGAGCGCATCATCATTGAAACAAGCGGCCTGTCGAAGCCTTCTCCAATTCTGCGATCGCTCCTCGATATTAGAATGCCTCTCCGCACGACAGTGTTATCGACCTATGATAGCCAACAAGGGCCTGATGCGGCGGCCCGTTTCGAGGAGGCCGTCGCCCAGCTGGCAGCCGCACAGACTATCGTCGTCACCAAAGTTGATCGCGTTGATGAGCCTGCATCGCTTCGAGCCAGCGAAGCCGCCGCCTATCTAAATCCGCTTGCGACGGTAGTGAACGAGCGCGACCGCTCGCAACGAGCCCGGCTTGCCTTTGCCAATATTCTAAGGCCAGTTCGATCGAGTTTCCCCATTGTTGCGCGCCAGGATCCCCATAACTTCCAACATACCAGGGTAAAGGTTTTCCTGATCAAATTTGAAGAGCTCCAATGGGAGCAATTTTCCGAGTGGATTGAGAATCTGGTCGGATACTGCGGTGATCGCCTGTTGCGGACGAAGGGATTCGTTCGGATGGAAGGGCGTCAGATCCTCATTCAGGGAGTTGGAGGGACATTTGATCCTCCGCGCGAGATCGCCGATGGATTGGAGCGGGAGGACGGACTGGTCGTTATCACGCGCGACATAACGCGAGAGGACTTCTCCACGATAGAGCCCCCGCTGAAGCTGCGTGTGCATGGATTGTAAGCGGGCATGAGATAATGAAGCACATTCTTCAGTTGATTGCCAAGCGGATAGCCTTCGGCGCCGTGACGCTCTTCATCATTTCCCTCATCCTGTTCGTTGGCGTCGAGTTGCTGCCCGGCGATGCCGCGCAATCCATACTCGGTCGGAATGCCACTCCCGAAAATGTTGCCGCCTTGAGGGAGGAGCTTGGCCTAAACCTGCCTCCCGTTGAACGCTATCTTAGTTGGCTTGGCGGAATTCTGTCGGGCGACCTTGGCCGATCAATAGTTACGAAGCGCGAGATTTCTGATCTTATCGGCACTCGCATCTGGAACACGTTATTTCTGGCAGGCTTTGCTGCCTCAATCGCCGTGCCGTTGGCGCTCGGCCTCGGAGTGCTGGCTGCAATTTACCGGAACTCGATCTTCGATCGCACGGTAAACGTGGCGGCGTTGATATCGATCTCGGTTCCCGAGTTCTTTCTCTGCTATGTCTTCATATTGTGGCTGAGTGTCAGTCTGGGTATCTTCCCAAGCATTTCCAAAATTACACCGGACCTCGACCTCTTTGAGCGGACCTACCGCACAATTTTGCCCGCGGTGGCGCTGACAGTGGGTGTGCTCGCGTACATGATGCGCATGACTCGCGCAACGATAACGAACCTTTTAGCGCGCCCCTATATCCAAATGGCCCGCCTTAAGGGCGCCTCGCCGGGTAGCATCATCATCCGGCATGCGCTTCCCAACGCGTTAGCACCGATCATCAATGTTGTGGCCCTGAGCTTGGCTTATCTGGTCGTCGGCGTGGTAGTGGTGGAGGTCATCTTCCTCTATCCCGGAGTCGGACAACTGCTCGTGGACTCCGTCGCCCGCCGCGACGTGACGGTGGTACAGACCTGCAGCATGTTCTTTGCGCTGGTCTACGTTCTCCTCAACCTGTTCGCCGACATTCTGGCGATTGTCTCTAACCCGCGCCTTCTTCATCCGCGCTGATGTCAGAGGAAATGAGCATGACCGTGAAGGCGATCGCGAGGATGAACCAGCCAAGCCGTTTCGTGTTCTGGCTTGCGTTTCTTGTTACTGCGGCGTTCCTAGCTTTTCTCGCCGTCGGCACGTCGGCGCAAGGTGGTATACCGGCGGCCTTTGGAGTCTTCGTGTTGGCCGTCGCGCAACTCCCGCTTCTCGCACTCATTTTTCTCCGGGCGGGCACGACTTCGACCGCGCCTGCAATCCTGGTCGCGACGCTGATCTATGCGGCCGGCGCGGCAATCTTGGGGGGTCGCTTCACGGCATTCGCCGGCTCCTGCGTCCTCGGGTTGATCGCCCTTCAGACGATCGTGTTCCTCGCCGTCCGTTATAGGCGGTCACTTGCAAAGGCACCGCCCTCTGCGCTGTTCGGCTTGACCGTCACGGCTGCCTATCTAATGGTCGCGGCGCTGGCGCCAATCTTGGCGCCGTACCATGAGACGAGCGTTGTCGGGGTCAAATACGCGCCGTGGAGCTCCGAATTCCTGCTTGGGACAGACAACGTGGGTCGCGACATGCTGAGCCGACTGATCTACGCGACACGTAACACCCTCTTAATCGCCGCCGCAGCGACCGCACTGGGTTTCCTGGCGGGTACTGTGACTGGATTACTGGCCGCCACAGTCGGTGGGTGGGTCGATAATGCGTTGAGCCGCGTCGTTGACATCATGATGGCCATTCCGCAATTGATCTTTGCGCTGCTGATCTTGACGATCGTCGGCACGTCAATCACGTCGCTGGTCGTAGTGATTGCAGTGGTCGACGCCACTCGCGTTTTCCGACTTGTGCGCTCGGTGTCCATGAACGTGCTGGCGCTCGACTTCGTGGAGGCCGCGTGGCTGCGCGGCGAAGGGCTCTACTGGATAATGCGGCGGGAGGTTCTGCCCAATATCATGGAGCCACTGATCGTAGAGCTCGGCATCCGCTTTTGCTTCGTTATTCTTTTCATTAGCAGCCTATCCTTCCTGGGTCTGGGTATCCAGCCTCCAACCGCCGACTGGGGTAGCATGGTGCGGGAAAACGCCGGCCTGATCATCTATGGCGACATCACGCCGCTTTTGCCGGCAGCCGCCATCGCCGTGCTCACCGTCTCAATCAACCTTGCGATGGACTGGTTCCTCCAAAAGTCGAGTGGATTGAAAGAATGAGCGAGAATTTTTCTGCCGGCACTCCGCTGCTGGAGATTGCCGGACTGCGCGTCGAGGTGATGGCGGAGCAAGGCTGGCGCGAAGTGGTCCACGGAGTCGACTTGATACTGCGGCGCGGCGAGGTACTTGGTCTGATCGGGGAGTCGGGTGCCGGCAAGTCGACGATTGGCCTTGCAGCGCTCGGCTTTGCTCGTAACGGCAGCCGCTTTTCGGCCGGTTCGATCCGCCTCGACGGTGAAGAGCTGATAGGCGCTTCTGAAAGACGGTTGCGCGCTTTGCGCGGTGCGCGCGTTGCCTATGTTGCGCAGAGTGCCGCCGCGTCGTTCAACCCAGCCCACAACCTGATCGACCAGTATGCCGAGATTCCCGTCGCACAGGGGCTGAAAACGCGACGGCAGGCTGAAGCCGACGCCCGCGAGATTTATGGCACCCTTTCACTTCCGGATCCGGATGGCATCGGCTACCGCTATCCGCATCAGGTTTCTGGCGGTCAGCTTCAGCGCGCAATGATTGCGATGGCAATGGCTTGCCAGCCAGAACTCATCGTATTCGACGAACCCACCACCGCACTGGACGTAACCACGCAGGTCGAGGTTCTGACGGCGATCAAAGTTATCGTCGAGAAGTTTGGCACCGCCGCGCTCTACATCACACATGACCTTGCCGTCGTTGCCCAGATGGCGGACCGTATCATGGTTCTACGAAACGGACGCAAGGTGGAGGAGGGCGAGACGCGGCGGTTGCTCGCCGCACCGCGCGAACCGTACACGAAGGATCTTCTTGGCCTGAGGGCTCCCAGTCGTAAGGCGATCCCACCAATAGCGGACGAGGAGCCCCTCCTGCGGATTGAAAATGTGAGCGCCGCCTATGGCAACTGCAAGGTTCTGCACGACGTGTCGGTCTCAGTCGGCCGCAAGCGCACTATTGCAGTTGTCGGCGAGTCGGGCAGCGGCAAGAGCACGCTCGCGCGTGTGATCACTGGTCTCCTCCCCCCATCGCAGGGTCGGATCGTTTTCGACCGCAAGCCGCTGCCGCCGCTAGCGCGACGGCGATCCCGCTCGCAGCTCAAGCGTATCCAGATGATCAACCAGTCGCCTGACATTGCGCTCAATCCACGGCAGCGCGTCGACGAAATCCTGTCCCGACCTCTGGAATTTTATCTTGGCCTGCGTGGAAAGGAACGCCAAAAGCGCATTAATGACCTGCTGCGCATGATCGAACTCGACGAGAGCTATGCGCTTCGCCTCCCGGACGAGCTTTCGGGCGGCGAGAAGCAGCGCGTGTGCATTGCGCGGGCGCTTGCTGCCGAACCCGAGCTTATCATATGCGACGAGGTGACGTCAGCGCTCGACCAGCTCGTCGCGCAGGAAATTCTCAGGCTGCTGCAACGCTTGCAGGACGAACTTTCGGTGTCGTTCCTGTTCATCACACATGACCTGATAACGGTCAAAGCGATCGCTGACGAGATCGTGGTCATGCAGGGCGGGCGGGTGATCGAACAGGGCGACCGCGAGACGGTTCTTGCGCCGCCGCACCATCCCTATACCAACCTTCTGCTGTCGTCCGTGCCGCAGATGGACCCGAACTGGCTGACGCAACTGCTCGCCAACCGAGGAAGCGCATCCGACTAGTATTTGCAACAGCAAATGCCGGCGGCTCCACCCAGAGGCTGTTGGCATGAATTTCAGGAGATGGCTCTTCGTTACGGCGTGCTTGAGCGGGGGCATTGCGACGAATGTCCAACCATTCCGAATTCGAGGGTGGCGATTACCAATCACGAGTCGCAGCTTATTGCCACCTCTTGGGATTATGCGACGCGGCCCACTGATCGACACTGCCAAACCGCTTACAACGCCTGGCTATTGACAAGTGTCCTTTAGAGAGTAGTCTCGATAATAGGGACAAATACCGAAAAACGGTACGCGAGTGATAATCAGTCTCACCACGGGAACAGGAGGAAGAAATGGATAAGTTGCACGAACTCGAACTGGATGCACGTCTTGGGAGGCTCGACCGACGCTCCTTTCTGAAGGCGGCATCCGCCTTGGGCGTGACCACCGCCCTGTCGCTACCGACCGCGAACCGCGTCTTCGCTCAGACGTCGAAAAAGGGCGGTCACTTCCGTCTCGGTACGTATGGTGGCTCCCCGACGGACACCTATGACCCGGGTACCTACACCGGCAGTCTGCGAAACGTCACGTTCGCTGTCTGCAACTATCTCATGGAGATCGACAGCCGAGGAGAAGCGGTTCCGGAGCTCGCGGAGAGCATCGAGACCGTGGATGGTGGCCTTCGTTTCATCATCAAGCTCCGCAAAGGCATTGAATTCCACAATGGCAAGGCGTTCGGCCCTGAGGACGTGATCGCTTCCTACAATCACCACCGCGGGAAGGGTTCGACCTCGGCGGTCAAGGGTCTTATGGCGCAGATTGCCGAGATAAAGGCAGACGGCCCAAGCACGGTCGTCCTCACCCTCTCGGCTCCCAACGCCGGCTTTCCCCCAATCCTGTCGGACTATCACTTGCCAATCTTTGCTGCCGACGGCGATCGCATCGACACGTCGAAGATGATTGGAACAGGCGGCTACATCATCTCGTCCTTCGACCCAGGCGTCCGTGCGACCCTGAAGCGCAACCCGAACTACTGGCGCGAAGGTCATGGCAATTTTGACTCCGCCGAAGTTCTGTGGATGGAGGACGTCGTTGCCCGCACAAACGCGCTTGTCTCAGGCGAGGTCGACGCAATTGAGGCTCCCGATCGGAGCACCGTCCACCTTCTGGCGAAGCGCAAAGGGATCAAGATCCTCGAAGTGACCGGCACAGAGTACTATTCAATGCTGATGTTCACAGACGTCGAGCCCTTCACCGACAACAACGTCAGGCTTGCGCTTAAACACGCGGTCGACCGCGAGGCAATTGTAAAGTCAGTATTGAACGGCTACGGCAAAGTCGGGAACGACAACCCGATTACGCCTGCGTATCGGTACTACAACGACCAGTTGGCGCAGCGTGTCTACGATCCCGACAAGGCGAAGTTCCTCCTGAAGCAGGCCGGCCATCACAGCCTCAATGTTGAGCTTTCAACCTCGGATGCGGCCTTTACCGGCGCAGTGGATGCTGCCGTGCTGTTCAAGGAGCAGGCTGCACCCGCCGGCATCAACGTGAGCATCAAGCGCGAGCCGAATGACGGATACTGGACGAACGTGTGGCAAAAGAAGCCGTTCGTCATGGGGTACATGGGCGGTCGCGCGACCGCTGACTGGATGTTCTCAACCTCGTTCGCGTCTGACGCGTCGTGGAACGACACCCACTGGAAGGACGAGCGCTTTGACTTCCTCCTGAAGCAGGCCCGTAGCGAGTTGGATGATGCCAAGCGCAAGGAAATTTACTTCGAGATGCAGCAGATCGTTCACGACAAAAGCGGCACGATCATCCATTCGCTTCCCAGTATAGTCGACGCGGTCACTGATCGGGTGCAGCACCGCTCCCTTGCCAGCAACTGGCCCCTCGACGGGAACCGCTGCATCGATCGCTGGTGGTTTGCCTGAGAGTTTGCTTAGAAGATCTTCTAAGAAGGGGCGTGGCCGATCGCTGCGCCCTTTCCCATTGTGCGCCGCTTTCCCACACTCCACCCCATTGCGCTCTCAGACTAGCGAACTGATCCAAACATAGTTTTTAAAGCAGACAACCATTCCAGTTCTGTAGGCCTCCGGTGCGGGTCACTGGATCACACCGGAGGGTTAGTGCACCAGCGAAACTGGCCGTCGATAGTCGATGAAAGTTCGGTACAGAAAAGGAGTAGCTATCCTCCTTGGCCCTGAGTCCTGCGGAGGCGTTCGTGAGGGCGACTTCGAAGCATTGACAGGACAACCGCAGGCCAGCCGTTGAGCCGCGAAATAGGAAATCTGGAGTGCCGACGCTGTTATCCTTAGCAAGGCAAAACGTTGGGCGGCATCTATCGCGAGCCACCCAACGGCTCGACGAGGTCGGAGACCCTGAGCATGCGGGGAACTTCTTCGCACAGGAACTGGGAAATCTTGTCGTCGCCTGAAGACGAACAGTCGTCGAGCCGGCTGGGGAAAAGCGAATGCCATAAGCCTAGCGTCACAGCCGACGAGAAGTCGGATGTCCGCGTAGTGTACGCTGGGCAGCGCGTGAATCAGGAGGGTTAAAGTCCCTTCGGTGCTCGAATGAGGAGGACCGTATCCGAAGACGGGGGTAATGCCTCGTTGGCCCCTTGCGAGAGCAATGGGAGGACAGGGTGTCCGGAGCGATCCGGAATCTGAAGGGTTTGAGGAGAAGTATCGGGCTGTAATCGAAGGGGCTACCCTACCGATGAACAGGTCGGCCAAAGATGGGGCAAGGTCGAGCCCGCACTATGGGGGCGAAGGCGTTACTCATTCACCCATCGTACCAAGGTGTTTGCTGGCGGCACGATACGGAAGATTCATGTGTGACCCCAGGAGGTCTGTCTGTGTCCCGGCAACAACCGGGTAAGTAACCCTATAAGCGCAAGCGAAGTGGGAAGCGATGCCCAGGCAGAAGTCGGAGAACGTAATAGTACCTGAAGCGCGAGACGAACAACTCGCGTGACCAGCGATGGCGAACCGGGAGTGGTTCGGGGAAGGACGTTCGTGAACGGAAAGAGGCGAAAAAGTCGAGATAGATGAGCAAGAAGTGTGAAGATGGACAGTTCCCTTTGTGAAAAACCCGAACGTCACGCTTCGAGGAGACTATCAGACCATCTTGTCCTCGAAGATCGAAAGCAGAAGGTCCACTCTCTGGTGGACAAGGTGTACTCACGCAAGAACTTGCGTCTGGCGTGGGAGCGCGTTCGCGCCAATCATGGAGCAAGCGGCGCGGATGGGGTGACCATCGAGGAGTTCGAAGCGAAACTGGATGAGAATCTGGACCGGCTTCATCAAGAGCTTCGCGAGGACACCTATCAGCCGCGAGCCGTGCGACGACTGGAGATTCCGAAAAGAGGAGCCCCCGGCAAGACCAGGCCGCTCGGCATACCATCTGTCTATGACAGGGTGTGTCAGCAGGCACTGGTCAACCGCCTGGAGCCAATCTTTGAACGTGTCTTCGATCCGAGCAGTTTTGGGTATCGTAAAGGTCGCAAGACCGCCGATGCTCTGACAAAGATCTGGCGCGAGGTGGAGAACGGAAACGAGTGGATCGTGGACGCGGATCTGAAAGACTTTTTCGGGTCTGTGGATCACGAAAAGCTCCTGACCCTGATCGGAAAGCAGATCGCCGACGGCCGAGTGCTGAAGTTGATTCAGCAGATGCTGAAAGCAGGCTATGAAGAACGGGGACAGAAGTTTGCGACTCCATCGGGAACCCCGCAAGGGAGTGTTGCATCGCCGTTGCTCAGTAATATCCTGCTAACTCCCTTCGACAAGGAGATGAGGCGGCATGGATATCAACTGACGCGGTGGGCAGACGACTGGGTGGTGACCTGCCGAACTCGATCCGAGGCGAAGCACGCCTTGGCGCGAGCAGTGAAGATTCTCGGGCAACTCGGCGTAACGATCAATCAGGCGAAGACCCGGATTGTTCACATTGCGCATGGCTTCGAGTTTCTCGGATTTAAAATCCAACGCGGGAAAGGCAAATTCCGTCTAGCCCACGACCGGATCAAATCCAAACTGAACCAGCATGGTCTCTATGCCATTCCCACACAGAAGTCGGTCGACCGATTCAAGGATCAGATCAGGGCTTCAACGCAAAGGAAGATACCTCTGCGTATGGGAGAATTGATCAAGACGATCAACCCGATCATCCGAGGATGGGGAAACTACTACTGTCGCTCCAACGTCAGGAAGCGCTTCCATCAGTTGGATCGGTGGATAATCCGAAGGCTGTGGTCGCATCGCGCCAAGCGATGGCGAAACGCATGCTGGAAAGAGTATCCCATCAGAAGGCTGCGGGACGAGTTCAAGCTGGTCAGCCTTGTCTGGCTGATACCTTCTCTTCAGATCGCGAAAGCCCGTTCATGAAAGCCGGGTACGGGAAAACTGTACGCCCGGTTTGTGCGGCGGACGGAGGCGAGCCCTTTGATGGGCGCCTCCTCCGACCCAACATCAATGAACGGCCTAAACAAAAGCGACGGGTCCACCCCATCGCTCGCGGAACGTCTGGAGGGAGTGGGTAGATAAGCATGCGTCGTCTGTGAAGAATCCCGATCCCATTGGAACGATTGGGATATTGGTCGTATCGCCAGCTTCGGATTTGCAGGATTGCGGGGCGACAGCGGTGGATTTCCTGCGTTTTCCGTTGCCGCTCCGGCCCGGGATCTGATTCAATCAGGAGCACTCCACCCGGCCGGAGTTGCGCCATGTCGACGCCGAAAGACGAGCGCCAGAAGGATCTGTTCCGCCCCGCCCTGGGCAGCATCATTGACCTGAAGCATCCGCTGGTGCTGCTGGCCCAGCGCATCGACTGGGCCTTCCTCGAGCGCCGCTTGGGTAGCGTCTACCGGCCAGGACCCGGTCAGCCGCCCTTGCCGGTGCGGCTGATCGCCGGGCTGATGATCCTCAAGCACATGGAGAGCTTGTCCGACGAGGCGCTGTGCGCCCGCTTCCTCGACAGCCCCTACGTGCAGTTCTTCTGCGGTGAGGTCAGCTTCCGCCATGATCTGCCGTTTGACCGCTCATCCTTGACGCGGTGGCGCCAGCGATTGGGCGAGGAGCATTTCACGGCCCTCCTGCAGGAAAGCCTCGCGGTGGCGTACCAAACTGGAGCTCTCGCGACCAAGGATCTCGAGCGGGTCGCCGTCGACACCACGGTTCAGCCCAAGGCGGTGGCTTACCCCACCGATGCCCGCCTGATGCACCGGGCTCTGATCAAACTCGTGGACCTCGCCAGGAGGTGTGGCGTCAGACTGCGTCAGAGTTATCGAAGAGTGGCCAAACACGCCCTGATCCGGATCGGCCGGTATCAGCATGCGCATCAGTTCAAGCGGGCGAACCGCGAGCTGCGGTTCCTGCGTGCACGGCTCGGGCGGGTGATCCGGGACGTGCGCCGCAAGATCCACGGCAATGCGGCTCTGGAGGAGCGCTTCGGCCCGCTGCTGGCCTTGGCGGTCAGGGTTCGGCAGCAGACCCAGCGCCAGCGCGGGCCCAAGGTCTACGCGCTGCATGCGCCGGAGGTGGAGTGCATCGGCAAGGGCAAGGCCCGCACGCCCTATGAGTTAATGGCATGGACCACGCCCGCTCCCGGCAGCACCCTGCAGACACGGGCTGGGCAAGTGGAGCAGAAACCATGTCACAGACCATTGCTACCATCGGCATCGACCTGGGCAAGCACACCTTCCACCTCATCGGATTTGATCCGCGTGGCGCCATCGTTCTGCGCCAGAAGCGGTCAAGGACCCAATTGGAGCAGACCTTGGCCAACTGCCCACCCTGCCTGATCGGCATGGAGGCCTGCTCAGGAGCGCACCATCTCGGACGGCGGTTGGCGCAATGGGGGCATGACGTCCGGCTCCTGCCGGCTCAGTACGTCAAACCCTTTCTCAAGGGCCACAAAAACGATTATCGTGATGCCGAGGCGATTGCTGAAGCAGTGCAGCGCCCCACCATGCGGTTTGTGCCGCTCAAGAGCCCCGAGCAGCTCGACCTGCAGGCGCTGCACCGGGTGCGCAGCCGTCTCGTGACCCAGCAAACCGCCATCATCAACCAGATCCGCGGCTTCCTGCTTGAGCGTGGTGTCCCGGTCCGGCAGGGCGTCGCACCCTTGCGAGCGGCCCTTCCCGAGATCCTGGCGACCCGATGCGATGTTCTTTCCCCCCGAATGGTGCGGCTGATCGAGGACCTCATCGGAGACTGGCGCAGCCTCGATGATCGGATTGCCGCAATCACGACAGACATTACCCGGCTGGTCAAAGAGGACGAGCACTGTCAGCGGCTTGTCAGCGCTCCGGGTGTCGGACCGCTGATCGCCAGCGCCATGGTCGCGGCAATCGGAACCGGTGAAGCCTTTGCCAAAGGGCGCGATTTTGCGGCCTGGCTCGGCCTCGTACCCAAGCAGCTTTCCACGGGGAACCGTACCATTCTCGGGGGCATCACCAAACGCGGCAATCGTTACCTGCGGACCCTGTTCATCCAAGGGGCCGGAGCCGTGCTGCTGAAGCAGCAGAGCTGGTCGCGGCACGGGTTCGGTGAGTGGCTTGAAGCAGCCACGAAACGTCTGCATCGGAATGTGCTGGTGGTAGCTCTGGCCGCCAAGCTGGCGCGGATTGCCTGGAGCCTGCTGGTTCATCGTCGTCGCTTCGCCCCCGGCTTGGTCGCAGAGGCAGCCTAAGAAGCAGCAGCTTCTCTGAAATGAGACGTCCCCCCACGGTTTGCGAGACGGAAGAGAGATGAATGGATGAACGGCCCTGCCGGCACTTCTGAAGCCTGATTGTCACCCACGGCCGCTTGAGGCCGGTGAGTTATTGAGGACAGGAGTGCGCGGATCTCCATGATGGCTCGGAGCACCAGCTCCATAGAGAAGCCGAATAGATTGGCGCAGACCACTTCATCCAAATGTCAAATTCCGGCTTGCAACGCGGGCGTGGTCCATAGATCGGTGCAAGGTCAGCATCGCCACTCCGGTGACACAGCCCAAGGGCGGTCAGTTCGTGCTGCATGCCCGGGCCTTGCACGGCAATCCGTATGACGGTCACACGCTCGCGGCTGCGGTGGCCGATGTGGCGACGATGACCGGGGTTGAGGTCAAACGCACCCATGTCGACAAGGGCTATCGCGGACACAATCACCCGAACCGCTTTCAGGTCTGGATCTCAGGCCAGGTGCGCCGGACCACGGCCGCTCTCAAGCGCGAAATGAAGCGGCGGGCCGCGATCGAGCCGGTGATTGGGCATCTGAAAGCCGAGCACAGGATGGGCCGCAATTATCTGAAGGGCCGTGAGGGCGACCGCATCAATGCCGTGCTGGCGGCGGTCGGGTACAACTTCTCACTCCTGCTGCGGTGGCTGGCAGCACTTTTGTGTGCCCTTGTCCTGGTGCTGGTTGGATCCGGTCCATCGCCTCGACGGGCGTGAGTCACGCCACCAGACAATTCTTCACGGACGACGCATGCGGCAGGCACTCCGCCGCATCATTCCGTATCGTGCTATCAAAAGATCACCTCGCGGCCGAGAGCTGCATCAACCACTATGGATGTTTTCCAGGCTGCCGATGCTGAGATCATGCAGGCCCGCGCCTCTGATCTGCAAGAGTTTGGCAAGTCGCTGTGCTGTGTCTCCGATGGCCTCGCAATGGGCTTCGAAGTTATTCTCGATGACCTGCCGATATGGGCCGGTCAGTCCGACCGCATAGATGACGGGCGTGCGCGGGAGGTGAACCGGAAACGCGATGGTGCCCAGCCCTGAAACGTGCTCAGCGAGATCCAAAGCATAGCCGCGCTTGCGGACGGCCTCTAGTTCCTCGGTCAATGTTTGTGGATCTGTCTTCGTGTGTTCGGTGAACTGGTCGAGCTGCTGGGAAAAAATGGGCTTGAGTATTTCTGGGGTCTGGAAGGCCATGATGGCTTTGCCGGTGGCCGTGGCATGGATGGGCATGGCTACACCTGGCATCACATAGGTTCGCACCGGCGTATCGGGAGCCGCGCAGGTGACGGAGCGGACCTCCTTGCCGTCGAACTTCGAGATGAAGGCTGACTGGCCAGTCCTGTCAGCCAGAAGCTGGAGCGGCCTTTGCGCCAGCGTGACGAGCCAGCCCGTATCGGGTGAGGTGTGGAGCAGCTTCAATATTCGCTCCCCCAGCTTGAACGTGCGATTGCGACCGTTCTGCGTTGCGATCATCCCGCTGTTGATGAGAACGTTCAACAAACGGTTTACCGTGGTTTTCGGTAGATCAAGGACCATTTCCAGTTCAGCCGCAGTCAGGCCCTCTGCAAACGGAGCAACAGCCTCCATTATGGCAATGTATCTCTCGAGGGGGCTATCTTTAGGAACAAAGCTGTTCATTCTACAATCTACAATGCGGGATGTGAAATGCGGTCGATCTTCTGCCTCTCTCTGTTTTCACCATGATGGTCAAGTTTGGCAAGGCCAAACTTTAGGTCACCTTTCGGCGTCGGGAATCTCCGAAATACGTCGGGAACGGCTGCGTCCAAAGCGCAGCCGTTCCCGCAGATTCCTGCTCAGTATTCTTTGTTTTCGCCAACATCTGCTGCCGAAGTCGGCAAGCCATAAGCGGTCAAGACCTTAGCGATAACGCCGTTCTTGCGGTATGCGTCGAGTGACGCGTTCATAGCTTCGGAGAAGGACTTGTTGTCACGCGACATCAGGAAGGCCGTCTGGGTGGCCAGGGTCGTGGCTTTCACGCGTGGGTCGGGCTGGAATAGCTTGATCTGGATTTTCTGGCCCTTGTTGAGATCGACGGCGGCGCCGAACCCTTCGACGCCAGCGTCGATCCGGCCCGCTTGTACGTCCTGGGCAAGGTTCAGGGAAGAGGGATAGGTCTTAGTGTCGTAGAGCTTTTCGAGATCTCGCACCCAGGAATAGCCTTCGACAGTACCGACTTTCTTGCCCTTGAGGGCATCCACTGTGTCGTAGCCTTCCTTAGATACAACCGCCACTTGGTCAAGGTAAACAGCATTACTCAGAGCGACAACCTTCGCGCGGGCCGCTGTGCGGTAGAAGCCACCTATCCCGGCGTCGGCGCGGCCCGACTGCACAGCGGAAACCGCCGCCGGGTAGCTGAAGACTTCGTACTCGACCTTTAGGCAGTTTTCGTTCGCGAAGGTTTGCAGAATATCGCCGTCAATGCCTGACACACCCTCCTTCTCGAGCGAGTAGGGTGGTGTATTGGTCAGGGCGACGGTCAGCGTGCCGGTCTTTACCGTTTTAAAGCTGTGCTTCGGGGTGCACTCCTGCGCGGCAACGCCGTGGGCGGCGAAGGCAGTGGACAGTACTGCAAGCGATACCAAGGTTTTGAATTTCATCATTTTTCCGCCTCTGGATGGGATGTCTGGTTGGTAGATTGGTTGCAAAATACAAGAGGTTGTTCGGATCCGATATCCGAACTGCTGGTCTGGCCTTGTCGGCAGGTGCCGGAGGAGGCACATGGCCCCTTGTCAGCGCTGTCACTGTACCGTTTTTCGGTACTTATCTTTATAATCGGGACTCTGGGGCGGAACATTCCGGTTAGTCAAGAGGCTGAAACTGCCAATATGTGTCCGGTACCCTTGTCTGGGGCGCTTCTCCACGACGTCTCATCTAAGACATCCTACCGACGCTGCGGCGTGCTGCACCTGCGCACAGCGGAGGCTCGGTGATCCAGGACACTCCGACGCGGCTGCCACGTGTGCTGCGAAAACCAGCACCCACTTGACATCAATGCTGATTTAGAACCACATTGTGGTAACAATCCCAATAATCGGAACCAAAGACATGGCTCAGCCGCTCCCGCGCGTTACTTATTCGAACATTGGTGTCGATTTCTCACCCGTTCATGATTTCCTTGACACCCTCATTCCGGATTTCGAGGCCAAGATCCTTGCCCAGACTTGGAGCACACCGTTTGCGACCGGTCCCGCACGACAGGTCCAGAGCCCAATCGACCCATCGATTTCCCTAGGGACATTCCCGGATTCAACGACCGAGGATGTGAAGGCTGCTATCGCCTCGGCACGTGCGGGTGCAAAGATCTGGAATGCTTCCTCGCTGAACGAACGCCTCGACTTCGCCACCCGTTGGAAGGCTGCTCTTGCCGAAGATAAATATCGTCTTGGCCTAGCTGCTCTCTACGAGGTGGCGAAATCCCGCCTCGAGGCCATTGGTGAAGCTGAGGAGGCCGTGGATTTTCTCGACTATTATCCGTCCGAACTGCGGAGCAACAACGGATTTGTGCGGGAGATGAACCAGCTTGTGGAGCATGAAACGGCCACTAGCGTTCTGCGCCCCTACGGCGTGTTTGCCGTCGTCGCACCTTTTAACTTCCCGATCGCCCTGTCGATCAACATGATCACTGGCGCATTACTCGGCGGTAACGCCGTTGTCTTCAAGCCCTCGCCGGACTGCCAGCTCACCGGCCTCTTGATCGCGGAAACGCTGCGCAAGGCTGGACTACCGGAAGGTGTCTTCAACATCGTTCTCGGCGGTGCCGAAGTCGGCCACGCTCTGACTACGGACAAGAGCATTGATGGTGTTGCCTTCACCGGCTCACACAAGACGGGCATGGGCATTTTCCGCCACATGGCTGTCCAGCCTTGGATGAAGCCGGTGATCGTCGAAATGGGTGGAAAAAACCCGGCCTATGTCACCGCGAACGCGGATCTTGATCGCGCGGCTCAGGGCGTCGTGCGCTCCGCCTTTGGCCTTCAGGGGCAGAAGTGTTCCGCATGCTCGGTAGTCTATGTCGACAATGCGGTGAAGGACGATTTTATCGAACGTTGTGTTGCCTTTGCACAAACCCTTTCCATTGGCGATCCCCGCGAGCGCACGACATTCATGGGCCCTCTTTACGGACCGGCGAGTGTCGAGCGGTTTGACGCCTCAGTGGCCCAATCCCGGTCGGAAGGTACCGTGCATTTCGGCGGCAACCATTTGGAAGACAAACCTACGAACTATGTTGTACCGGCTATCGTGGAGATGAAGGGTCCGTGCAGTCTCACGCGCGATGAACTGTTCATGCCCTTTGTCGTCATCCGGGGCGTCGACGATCTTAAATCCGGTCTCGCTGAAGGAAACGACGTCGCTTACGGCCTATGTGCCGGTATTTTCACGCGCAACGAGGAGGAACTGCGCTTCTTCCTTGATAACGCTCAGGCCGGCGTTCTCTATGCCAACCGCGCTAGCGGCGCCACCACCGGTGCCTGGCCGGGCGGACAGCCGTTCTGTGGTTGGAAGGGTACTGGCGTCAGCGGAAAAGGTGGGCTCGGCGCTTATTACCTGCCCCAGTTTATGCGCGAGCAAAGCCAAACCATCATGACGAAGTGAACGCTTGGCACGAGGTCGCTGTGACCTCGTGCCGCCCGCTCTCCTAGGAACTCGCTATCATGTCCACCTACCCCGCTTCCTGCCCTCGCTCCGAAGAACTCTATTCGCGCGCCCGCAAGGTCATGCCCGGCGGCAACACCCGCACCACCGTCTTCATGGACCCGTTTCCAATCTATGCCGAGCGCGGCGAAGGATGCCGGATGTGGGATGTGGACGGAAACGTGTACTACGACTGCATCAACAACTTCACCGCCATGATCCATGGCTATGCCCAGCCCGAAGCCATCGCAGCCGTGCAGGACCAGCTTCCGCACGGCACGGCATTCGGAGCGCCGACGCAAAGTGAGATCGAACTGGCCGAGCTGCTGGTGGAACGGCTGCCGTCCGTGGAGCAGATTCGCTTCGCTAACTCCGGAACGGAAGGCGTGATGATGGCGATCAAGGCTGCTCGCGCTTTCACTAACCGCCCCAAGATAGTCAAGATCGAAGGCGCCTATCATGGCTCCTATGATTTCGCCGAGGTTAGCCTCGACAGCTCCCCGGAGAACTGGAGCGACATGCCGGCATCGATCGCTTATGCGAAAGGAACGCCGCAGGGCGTGCTGTTCGATGTCGTTGTCGTGCCCTTCAATGATATCGAAGCGCTCAAGGCCGTATTCAGCGTTCATGGAAGCGATATTGCCGGCATCTTGATCGATCCCATGCCGAACCGTGCTGGCCTAATTCCTGCCCGCCGTGATTATCTGGAAGCGCTCGTGGAGACCGCCCACGCCGCGGGCGCACTCGTCATCTTCGATGAGGTGATCTCCTTCCGCCTTGGCTACGCTGGCGCCCAGGGCCTGTGGAACATCGCACCGGACCTGACCGTGCTTGGCAAGATCATCGGCGGCGGCTTCCCTGTTGGCGCCATCGCTGGACGCGCCGAGATCATGGCCGTATTCGATCCGACGCGCGGCAAACCCGCCCTTCCGCACGGCGGTACGTTCACGGCGAACCCGATCACGATGCGAGCTGGCTTGGCGGCGATGCAGGCTCTGACGGCGGACGCCTTCACCCACCTAGACCATCTCGGTGCGATGGTGCGGGGCGGCACCAACGACGCATTCGAGCGCCACGGTCTCGCTGGCCGCTGCGTGGGGCTCGGATCGCTGTTCAAAATCCACTTCACCGGCAACAATATCGTGGACTACCGGTCGGTCTATCCCTCCGCCGCCGAACGCCAAAAGCTAAATCTCCTGCACCGGGGCCTGCTCGATCGTGGGGTACTCTCCGCAAGCTACGGCCTTTTTGCCCTCTCGACTCCCATGACCGATGCGGATGCATCGGCCATCCTCACTGCCATTGACGACACACTGAAACAGATTGCGTCTTTGTCGTGACGGATCGCACTTTTCGAGGCCTTGCGGGATGGAGTTGGGCTTCACCCCCCTTACCGCTCGTGCGAAATACAAGGAATCAAAATGACCACCTCACCCCATGTCGTCGTGATCGGAGCCGGAACGCTCGGGATGTGCACGGCGATCAACCTTGTCCAGCAGGGCGCGCGTGTGACCGTCATCGATGCGAACGCCATCGCTTCCGGATCCAGCGGTCGGTCGGTCGGCGTAGTCGGGACGCAGTTCACTGATCCATTCGAGATCCTGCTGCGTGTTCATGCAATGCGCCAGTTCGACAGCTTCGAAAGCGCCGGCCTGCGCTTCAACCGGATCGGGTATCTGCGTCTCGCTCGCACCGAGGCCCAGATGGCCTTATTCCACGAATCCGTGAAGATGCAGGCCGAGGCGGGATTCCGCTCTCGGGTATATCAGCAGGACGAGTTAACGACGTTAGTGCCACACATGGATCCGACTGGTCTGGCCGGCGCCATCTTCGGCCCTGACAACGGATTTATCGATCCGCACGAGCTCTGCATGCTGCTAGCTGAAAAGGTGCGGGAAGCGGGCGGTTCCGTGCGCCAATTCTGTAAAGTGGAAAGTGCGACCCGAAAGGCAGGTGGTTACCGACTGGAGACCAGCAAAGGACCAGTCGATTGCGACATGGTGGTCAACGCAGCCGGCGCTTGGGCTCCGCAGGTCGCGGCGATCTTCGGCCAGACCCTTCATATTCACCCGGAGCGTCACGAAGCGGTGACGATCCTGCTTGATCGCCCACTCGACTACACCATGCCCATGGTGATGGATCTCGTGAACGGCGAGGGCACCGGCCTCAATTTCCGGCACGAAAAGCCCAGTGAACTTATCGCCGAAGTGCATAAGGTGTCCTCGCCCCTGCCGGAGAACCCCGACTTCTATAACGAGCAATGCGAGGAGGAATCGAAGGTTCTTTTGGCCGAACTGCTGCTAGAGCGGGTCCCCGACCTACCGGGCGCTCGGCTCGGTCGAGGCTGGGCAGGTCTTTATCCCATGACCCACGACCATCGCCCCTTCGTCGGACCGGTCGACAGCTCGGAGCCGACGCTGATCACAGCCGCCGGAGCCTGTGGATACGGCATTCAGCTCGCGCCGGTGATCGGTCAGGTGGCGGCGGACTGGGCCCTCCATGGCGCGCCAATCTCGGTGCCCGAGAGCGAGCGCCTCGCGCCGACCGCAGACCGCAATGTGCCTTTGGTCTGACCGAAACATTCGCTTGGGCGAGAAGGAACCGGCAGCACGTCGGTCATAAGAACAGCCGCGATGTCGGCATTAGGCGAAAGAACATGCAGGAAGCTGATTTTATTGTCCGCCTTAAGGACATCAACGTGCAATATGGATCCTACCATGCTGTCAAGAACGTCACGTTGGATATCGCCAGGGGCGAGGTCGTGGCGATCGTTGGGCCGAGTGGAGCAGGTAAGAGTACGTTCCTACGCACGATCAACATGCTCGAACAGCCTTCCTCCGGAATTCTCCAAGTTGGAAGCTTCCGCTTCGCCCTAGACCACGCGCTCACCGGCGAGCAGCTGCTGAAGCTACGACGGTCAACAGGCATGGTGTTCCAGTCGTTCAACCTCTTCCCGCACATGACCGTGCGGAAGAACATCTCGCTCCCCCAGATGCGTGTCCTGGGACGTTCGCAGGCGGAAGCCGATGCGCGGACAGCCCAGCTCCTCGAACGTGTGCACCTTTCCGATAAGGCGGATTCTTATCCTGCCCGGCTGTCCGGCGGACAGCAGCAGCGCATCGCCATCGCCAGAGCATTGGCGCTCGATCCAGACGTGATGCTATTTGACGAGCCGACTTCCGCACTCGATCCGGAACTGGGACTTGAGGTGCTGGCGGTGATGCGCGAGTTAGCCGATGAGGGGATGACGATGATCGTCGTAACCCATGAAATCGCCTTTGCGGCCGAAGTGGCCGACCGAATCATCGTCATGGCCGACGGCGAGGTCATCGAGCAGGGCGTTCCCGCGGAGGTCATCCGCAATCCCACCTCATCCCGCACCAAGAAATTCTTCCGGGCCGTTGTGGAACGCCACTGATGATGGAGCTTCTTCTTAACCTGCTCAAGGGACTTCCAGCAACCGTCGGGTTGACGATCGGGGCGTTCGCGATCGGAACCGTTCTCGGCATTCCGCTGGTTCTGATGCGGCGCTCCTCGTCGCGGCTACTGCGCTGGTCAGCCCGCATCTACATCGATATCGCCCGAGGCATTCCTCCTGTTGTCTGGCTATTCATCATTTTCTTCGGCCTAGGAACAGAGTTCATCCGCCTTACATCCCTCCAGGCAGCGGTCATCGGCCTCGGCCTAGTTTCCTCTGCATATCTGGCGGAAATCTATCGCGGCGGCTTCATGTCATTGCCGCGCGGACAGGAGGAAGCGGCGGTTGCCTTGGGGATGCCCCGTCTCGACGTACTACGTTTCGTATCTGCGCCCCAGGTCTTGCGTGTTACAATCCCGCCGATGGCAACCTTCTTCGTCAGCCTGCTGAAAGACGGCACCGTCGCCTCCACGATCGGCGTACGCGACATCATGATGTTCACCTCCCAAGCAGCGCAAGCGTCCTCCGGCGGCTTCGCACCATTTCTTATGGCGGCCACGCTCTACATCGTGATGTCGATCCCGGTGGCATTCTTTTCGCGTGTCATGGATGAGAAGTTGCGTCGGAGGATATCGAAATGACGGAGACCTTCGCGAATTGGACCGAGTGGGCCCCGCAGCTCTTTGTCGGCCTTACCGTCAGTTTGCAATTGACTGGCCTTGCGCTTCTTTTCGGGCTGCCGTTGGGACTAGTGTTGGCGCTTCTGTCCATGTCAAAGCTGCGCGCAAGCCGCTACACCGCTATCCTTATTGTCGAGATCGGTCGTGGCGCACCCGCGCTGGTGGTGCTGCAGATGGTCTACTATGGGCTGCCCTCAGTGGGCATTAGTACCGGCGCCTTCACCGCCGCCGCTGTCGCGCTCGCACTGACGACAGGAGCTTACACGAGTGAGATCCTGCGTGCAGGCCTCAACGCCGTTCCGGCACGCGAGATTGAAGCTGGAATGGCACTTGGCATGACGCGTGCAGATGTTTCCCGATTTGTGGTCATTCCGCAGGGGGTGCTGTTTGCCGTGCCGTCACTGATGGGCTTCGCAATTCTAATCTTTCAGGCAACCGCACTGGCCTTTACAATTTCGGTTCCTGAGCTGTTAGCCCGCGCCTATCGCATTGGTGCAGACACCTACCTCTATCTCGATGTGCTCTTGCTCGTTGGACTCTTCTACCTAGCGGTCACCATCCCCTGCGGCTGGCTCGTCGAATGGACAGAACGGCGGCTAGGAAAGCATCTCGGCTGACTTCACTTAACTGGTCTATTGCGGGGAATGTCTGCACGCCGATGAGGCACGCAATCGCAACATTCTGGACAAAGTGGTTTACGAGGTGCGGGGGGATTTATTCGACGAGAGCTAAATCACGAACCTTGAAAGTCTGCATATCGCAAAGGCGCTGGAATATGATGGGTTCTCTATGGGCTATGTTTGAAGCGTGGAAAGAGCTTAGGCGCAATAACACGCTTGACTTTACAGGCTCAGCCCTAGGCCTCGGAATTTGCTTTGAACTTAACCCTGACCTAGTGCCTGCGCAGCTTCGTACGAAGTCTTGAATGGTCAGTTTGATATGCCTCAGCGCTGTTGCATCTATGGTACTGACCCACGATACCTCTCAGCCACTCTGCTCTTGTGGAGAACACTTCATCCCGAGGCGCAAAGGTGAGTTGCAGGCTAGCCCAAGCAGCCTGAACTACGCTTTGCATAGTTGGAGAAACTGATCTGTAACACGGTCTACGATTCCGTTTCATTCGTCCATCATCTCCAAGGGCCTTTATAGATCGAGGATGTGCATACGGAACTATCGCACCCAACCAATGGTCATTGGACGACTTCAATTCTACCTAATTTATGCTTTTCCCAATTTGGAAGTTCGCGCAGTGCCGATGAACAGAGTATGGATATTGATGAAGGAGCGCAGAGCCACGAGCCCGTCGACGGGTAGAAACCAAGCGCAGTGTTGAGGTCAAAACGAACGAATGCGGATGGCATAAGACCTGAGCCAACTCGGACTACGACATCGCCAATTATTTCCCAGGAAGCCGTTTGGCCGGACGAGTCTCATCGCAACGCACGTCTCACCTCGTTCTGAACGCGCAACAAGGCAGGTAGATACCGAAGTGCAAGGCCATTGCTGGTGTGGTTTAATGCTGGGATACCAAGATTTAACGCCGCTACCACTTTGCCGCGCGCGTTGAGAAGCGGAACTGCAATGGAGCACAGGCCTAGCTCAACCTCTTGATTGATTACGGCGAAGCCTTGGGTGCGGACGCATGTCAACTCAAGCATCAGAGCCTCTGGGTCGGTGATTGTGTGAGGCGTGCGGGCAGGAAGATTAGTGCGAGTCACAATCGTTCTTGCCTCGCTTTCGGCCATAGCGGCTAACAACACGCGGCCCATTGACGTGCAGTAGGCAGGCAGGCGCGAGCCAGCCATGAGGCTGATTGACATCACCTTCTTCTGTGCGGCGCGAGCTACATAGACGATTTCGTCCCCATCCAAGATTGAGGCTGAGGAGCTCTCCCCGAGTTCCGCCGACAAACGGTCGAGCCAAGGCTGCACAATTTGCGGAAGAGGCATAGTGGCAAGGCACGCGGTTCCAAGTCGCAGAACACGCGCGGTTAGCGTGAAAAACTTTCCGTCGTAGTCGGCATAGCCCGCCTGCGCGAGCGTCAGGAGACAGCGTCGCGACGTTGCCCGATCAACGCCTGAGCTTGCGGCAACCTCGGAGATGGTTTGGCGTGGGCGGTCGGCGGTGAATGTTTCGATCACCTGAAGGCCTTTTGCCAAGCCTCCCATCGTGTCGCGTTTGTGGACGGTCATGACAATCCTTTTGTGCGATATCGCAACAAATACTGCATAGCGCACAAAATACTTTGTCGTCGACTCGCGTCATGTTTATTTCTGCATTGCGCCGGGGGCTGATCTCGTCCTCTGGCAGAGAGGAACCCTTCCGATGGACAAGACAATCGGAGATCTCGCCGATGCAGTGGCGAGGATTGGTGATGATGCAACAGTGATGATCGGTGGTTTCGGCGGCGCAGGCTCGCCGATTGAACTGATCCACGCGCTGATTGATCGCTTCCGCGCGACCGGTTGCCCGAAGAATTTGACGATCGTGAACAACAACGCAGGCAATGGCCATGTTGGTCTCGCCGCACTTATCGAACACGGAATGGTGCGGAAGTTGATCTGCTCGTTTCCGCGCTCGTCCGACCCGCGCGTCTTTACAGAGAAATATCTGGCGGGTGAGATCGAACTCGAATTGGTGCCGCAAGGCACGCTTGCGGAGCGCATCCGCGCCGGCGGGGCCGGCATCCCCGCCTTCTACACGCCTACAGCCTTTGGAACTGACCTAGCCAAGGGCAAGGCGATCACGGAATTCGATGGCCGTCCTTACGTGCAGGAAAATTGGCTGAAGGCCGATTTTGGGCTGGTCAAAGCCCACGTTGGAGATCGCCACGGCAATCTGACCTACAGCAAGGCTGCGCGGAACTTTAATCCGTTGATGTGCATGGCAGCTGCGACAACGATCGTGCAGGTTAGCCACATCGTGGAGCCCGGCGACATTGATCCCGAGCACGTCGTCACCCCTGGCATCTTCGTGCAGGGTCTCGTTGAGGTGTCCAACCCGCAGCAGGAAGAAGTCCTAAATCGCGCCGGAGCGCACTATCCATGACCATCAAGCTTTCCAATGCGCAGATCGCTTGGCGCGCCGCACAGGACATCGCGGACGGCGCCTATGTTAACCTCGGCATCGGTTTCCCCGAGATGGTTGCTCAGTACCAGCCTCCCGGGCGACAAGCGATCTTTCATACGGAGAACGGCATCCTGAACTTCGGCGAGGCTCCGGCGGAAGGGAAAGAGGACTGGGATCTGATCAACGCCGGCAAGAAGGCTGTCACGATGAACCCCGGTGCTGCTTTCTTCCATCATGCTGACAGTTTTGCCATGGTGCGCGGCGGTCACTTGGATGTAGCGATACTTGGCGCCTATCAGGTGGCCGAGAATGGAGATCTTGCGAACTGGAGCACTGGGCCCAGAGGCGTTCCAGCTGTTGGGGGAGCGATGGACCTCGTTCACGGGGCGAAGCGCGTGGCCGTCATCACGGATCATGTGACGAAGGATGGCCAGCCGAAGCTCGTGAAATGCTGCACCCTTCCTCTGACTGGTGTCGGCTGCGTCACCCGCGTCTATACCAGCTTGGCGGTCTTGGACATCAAGGACGGGCACTTCATTCTGCGCGAGAAGTTGCCCACACTTTCTTTTGAGGTGCTCCAAACCCAGACTGGCGCCGAGCTTTTCAGCGACGGCCCGGTGGTCGACCTGATCGTTCCGGAGTTGTCGAATGACTGAGGTTTATATCTGCGACTTTATCCGTACCCCCATTGGCCGCTTCGGCGGTGCGCTCTCGTCAGTGCGTGCCGATGACCTCGGAGCCGCTCCTTTACGTACACTGATGATGCGCAATCAGAGCGTGGAATGGGACGCCGTCGATGACGTGATTTTCGGCTGCGCAAACCAGGCGGGCGAGGACAATCGGAATATCGCTCGTATGTCGACCCTAGTGGCGGGGCTTCCGGCGGGCGTGCCAGGCACGACGATCAACCGGCTGTGCGGATCCGGAATGGATGCAGTGATCACGGCCGCGCGGGCCATCAAGGCTGGCGAGGCCAGCCTGATGATCGCAGGCGGTGTAGAAAGCATGTCACGGGCGCCGTTTGTTATGCCCAAGGCCGAAGCTGCCTTTTCACGACATGCTGAGATCCACGACACGACTATCGGCTGGCGTTCTGTGAATCCGTTGATGAAGCAGCAATACGGCGTGGATTCCATGCCAGAGACCGGCGAGAACGTGGCCGAGGAGTTCCGCATAAGCCGTGAGGATCAGGATGCGTTTGCACTGCGGTCTCAGGTCAAGGCGGCAGCGGCGCAAGAGAGCGGGCGGTTTGCGCGAGAAATCACCTCCGTGACCATTCCCAGCCGCAAGGGTGAACCGGTTATAGTTGATCGTGATGAACACCCTCGCGCGACAACGCTGGAGGCATTGGCAAAACTGCCCACGCCCTTCCGTAAGGGAGGAACGGTGACAGCCGGCAATGCTTCCGGCATTAACGACGGTGCGGCGGCGTTGATCCTCGCCTCAGACAAGGCGGCGGCAAAACACGGCTTGAACCCAATCGCCCGCATCCTCGGTGGAGCTACAGCCGGTGTTCCGCCGCGGATCATGGGTATCGGCCCAGCGCCGGCCTCGAAAAAGTTGATGGCCCGGCTTGGGTTCACGACGGCGGATTTCGATGTCATTGAATTGAATGAGGCCTTTGCCAGCCAAGGTCTCGCCACCTTGCGCGACCTTGATATCGCGGACGCCGACCCACGAGTGAATCCCAACGGTGGCGCTATCGCGCTCGGGCACCCTCTTGGCATGTCCGGTGCACGCATCAGCGGGACAGCGGCGTTGGAACTGGCGAGCAAGAGAGGCAAGCGGGCCCTTGCTACCATGTGTATTGGTGTAGGGCAGGGCATCGCAATTGCACTGGAGCGGGTGTGAGCTGCTCTTAGGAGGATAGACGAATGAAGCTTCTTGTGTGTGTGAAGCGGGTTGTGGACTACAACGTGAAGATCCGGGTGAAGCCGGACGGCTCCGGCGTGGAGCTTGCCAACATCAAGATGTCCATGAACCCCTTCGACGAGATCGCCGTCGAGGAGGCCGTGCGTCTCAAGGAGCAGGGCAAGGCCACCGAGATCGTCGCCGTCTCCATCGGCCCGCAACAGGCCGGCGAGACCATCCGCACCGCGCTCGCCATGGGCGCTGACCGTGGCATCCTGGTCAAGACCGACGCTGCCGTGGAGCCGCTGGCCGTCGCCAAGATCCTGGCCAAGGTGGTCGAGCAGGAAAAGCCCGATCTCGTCATCATGGGCAAGCAGGCCATCGACGACGATTCCAACCAGACCGGCCAGATGCTCGCAGCTCTCCTCGGCTGGCCGCAGGGTACGTTTGCGTTCAAGGTCAATGTGGGCGAGGGCTCCATCGACGTCACGCGCGAGGTCGACGGCGGCCTGCAGACCGTGGGCCTGAAGCTGCCCGCCATCGTCACCACGGACCTGCGGCTCAACGAGCCGCGCTATGCGTCGCTGCCCAACATCATGAAGGCCAAGAAGAAGCCGCTCGACGAGACGAGCCCTGAGATGCTCGGCGTCGACGTCAGCCCCCGCCTGAAGGTCCTCAAGACCGCCGAGCCGGGTGGCCGCAAGGCCGGAGTGAAGGTCGGCTCGGTGGCTGAACTGGTTTCGAAGCTCAAAGTCGAAGCCGGTGTGCTCTAAGGGAGAAGACCAACAATGACCACCTTGCTGTTTGCCGAGCACGACAACGCTCACCTGAAGGACGCCACCCACAAGGCGCTTTCCGCCGCCAAGGCCCTTGGCGGCCCGGTCCATGTGCTGGTCGCCGGCTCCAACGCCCGCGCCGCCGCCGAGGCCGCGTCCAAGCTCGCCGGCGTGGAGAAGGTGCTGCTGGCCGACGCCGCTCCTTACGAGCACCAGCTCGCCGAGCCGACCGCGGCGCTGATCGTCTCGCTGGCCGGCTCCTACGATGCCCTGGTGGCGCCCGCCACCAGCAAGGGCAAGAACATCATGCCGCGCGTGGCGGCGCTCCTCGACGTGATGCAGGTGTCGGACATCACCAAGGTGGTGGCGCCCGACACCTTCGAGCGCCCGATCTATGCTGGCAACGCCATCCAGACCGTGCAGGCCACCGACGCCAAGAAGGTGATCACCGTGCGCACCGCCGCCTTCCCGGCAGCCGCTGAGGGCGGCTCTGCCGCCATCGAGACGGTGAACGCGGCAGAGGATTCGGGTCTGTCGACCTTCAAGGGCGAGGAGATCGCCCAGAACGACCGGCCGGAGCTGACCTCGGCCCGGATCATCATCTCCGGCGGCCGCTCGCTCGGCTCAGCCGACGCCTTCAAGCAGTACATCGAGCCAATCGCCGACAAGCTGGGGGCCGCCATGGGCGCAAGCCGTGCGGCCGTCGATGCGGGCTATGCGCCCAACGACTGGCAGGTAGGCCAGACCGGCAAGGTGGTGGCGCCCGACCTCTACATCGCGGTGGGCATTTCAGGCGCCATTCAGCACCTGGCCGGTATGAAGGACTCCAAGGTGATCGTGGCGATCAACAAGGATGAGGAGGCCCCGATCTTCCAGGTGGCCGATTACGGCCTCGTCGGCGACCTCTTCCAGATCCTCCCGGAACTAAAGGAGGAGTTGACCAAGGCCGCACCCGGGCAGGCGGCTTAAGGCTGGGCGGAGAACACTCATGTCCGATCTGCCCGCCCGTGAATCGATGGAATTCGACGTCGTTGTCGTGGGCGCGGGGCCGGCCGGGCTGGCGACGGCCATTCGGCTTAAGCAGCAGGCGGCCGAGGCGGGCTCGGACATCTCCGTGGTGGTGGTCGAAAAGGGCTCCGAGGTCGGCGCGCATATCCTGTCCGGTGCCGTGATCGACCCGATCGGCCTCAACGGCCTCCTGCCGGACTGGCGCTCCGATCCGGACCGGCCCCTCAAGACGGAGGTCACGGCCGACGAGTTCATGTATCTCGGCCATGCCGGCGGCGTGAAGCTGCCCAACGTGTTCATGCCCAAGCTCATGAACAACCACGGCAACTACATCGGCTCGCTCGGCAATGTCGCCCGCTATCTCGGCCGCAAGGCTGAAGAAGTCGGCGTCGAGATCTACCCGGGCTTCCCGGCGGCGGAAGTGCTGGTCGAGGACGGCACGGTGGTGGGCATCGCCACCGGTGACATGGGCATCAGCCGCAATGGCGAGCCGAACGCCAACTTCACCCGCGGCATGGAGCTGCGCGCCAAATATACGATTTTCGGCGAAGGCGCCCGCGGCTCGCTGACCAAGCAGATGGTCGAGCGCTTCGGCCTCAATGCCGGCCGGGATCACCAGAAATACGGCATCGGCATCAAGGAGCTGTGGCAGGTCAAGCCGGAGAAGTTTCGGCCTGGCCTGGTGCGCCATTCCATGGGCTGGCCGCTGCCCAACAATGCCGGCGGCGGCTCCTGGCTCTACCATTTCGACGACAATCTGGTGTCGGTCGGCTTCGTGGTGCATCTCAACTACAAGAACCCGACCCTGTCGCCCTTCGACGAATTCCAGCGCTTCAAGACGCACCCGATGGTGCGCGAGGTGTTCGAGGGCGCAAAGCGCATTGGCTATGGCGCGCGCGCCATCATGGAGGGCGGCTGGCAGTCGGTGCCGCGCCTGAGCTTCCCGGGCGGCTGCCTCGTGGGCGACTCGGCGGGCTTCGTCAACGTGCCGCGCATCAAGGGCAGCCACAATGCCATCCTGTCGGGCATGCTCTGCGCCGACCACGTGTTCGCGGCCCTGCAGGCGGGCAGGGCGCATGACGAGGTCGCGTCCTACGAGGAATCCTGGCGCTCCTCGCCCATCGGCTACGACCTCAAGCGCGTGCGCAACGTGAAGCCGCTCTGGTCCAAATACGGCACCACGGCCGGCGTGGCGCTCGGCGGCCTCGACATGTGGCTCACCGAGATCTTCGGCTGGTCGCCCTTCGGCACTATGAGCCACGGCAAGCCCGACCACGAGTGCCTGCTGCCGCTCTCCCAGGTGAAGCCGATCAAGTACGACAAGCCCGACGGGGTGCTCACCTTCGACAAGCTGTCCTCGGTGTTCCTATCCAATACCAACCACGAGGAGGATCAGCCGGTCCATCTCAAGGTCAAGGACATGAGCCTGCAGAAGGGCTCGGAGCACGATGTCTTTGGCGGGCCTTCGCAGCGCTACTGTCCGGCAGGCGTCTATGAATGGGTCGAGGGCGAGGGTGGGGTGCGCTACCAGATCAACGCCCAGAACTGCGTCCACTGCAAAACCTGTGACATCAAGGACCCGAACCAGAACATCAACTGGGTGACGCCCGAGGGCGGCGGTGGGCCGAACTACGTCAATATGTGAGAACCAAAACAATGTCTGATCGGAACTGTGTCTATACCTTCGAGGACGGTAAGGCCGAGGGCCAGGCGGGGATGAAGAACCTGCTGGGCGGCAAGGGGGCCAATCTGGCCGAGATGTCCAACTTAGGCCTGCCCGTGCCTCCGGGCTTCACCATCACGACGGAAGTCTGCATGGCGGCCGACCCGTTCGTCACCATCGGTCAGGAAGGGGTAGGCGAGCTGGTGAAGCTCGCAGTGGAGCGCGGCAAGAAAACGAGGCCGAACATAAAGCTCAGAATCTGCGGCGAACATGGCGGCGATCCGGCGTCGATCCACTTCTGCGAAGCGACGGGTCTCGATTACGTGTCCTGCTCGCCCTACCGCGTGCCGATCGCGCGCCTTGCGGCCGCCCAGGCGGCGCTCGGGGCCAAAGCCGCGAGCCAGGCATAGATACACGGCCTCTCTTAATTGGTACCACGCGCTTTCTGTCCACCTCCTGGCCAGTAAGATGCACTTACGCCAAGTTGGTCCGCCACTGAATCTCACATTCAAGGGAGTTTAGAGTCACGGCAGGTGTTGGGCTGTGTGGCGCGTCAAGAGCAAGGAGCAAAACGGCCAAGCTACATAACGCACATTTGCAACAAATTCTGTGAGTTTTTGATCTAAATTATGCACCGCCAAACCATTTTTGCTGAAAAAGAAACTCAATAGCCATCTATCAATGACTCCGCACCAAGGAGGCCATTATGCGCGTCGGAGTGCCAAAGGAAGTCAAGACGCACGAGTATCGCGTCGGGCTTACGCCAGGCGCGGTCCGGGAGTACATCGCCGCCGGGCACGCGGTCCTGGTTGAGACCCGTGCCGGTGCCGGGATCGGCGTAGACGACGAAACCTATCGCAGGGCCGGGGCCGTGGTCGTCGATACGGCGGCCGAGGTCTTCGCCCAAGCCGATATGGTCGTGAAGGTTAAGGAGCCGCAACCCAGCGAGTGGGTCCAGCTGCGTGAGGGTCAGATTCTATTCACCTACCTCCATTTGGCTCCGGATCCGGATCAGACGAAGGGCCTGCTGGCCTCCGGTTGCACGGCCATTGCCTATGAAACAGTAACGGACGCCAAAGGTGGGCTGCCGCTGCTCGCCCCGATGAGCGAGGTGGCGGGCCGACTGTCCATTGAGGCGGCTGGCGCTGCCCTCAAGCGCTCGGCCGGCGGGCGCGGCCTGCTCCTTGGCGGTGTTCCGGGCGTGCAACCGGCCCGGGTCGCTGTCATCGGCGGCGGAGTGGTCGGGACTCACGCCGCCCGCATGGCTGTTGGGTTGGGATCAGAGGTGACGGTCCTTGATCGATCGCTTCCACGGCTGCGGGAGCTTGATGAGCAATTTGCGGGCCGGATCCGCACCCGCTTCTCGACGCTGGAGGCTCTCGAGCAGGAGGTGTTTGCGGCAGACGTCGTCATCGGCGCTGTCCTGGTGCCGGGCGCGAGTGCTCCAAAACTGGTCACCCGCGAGATGCTGCAGCACATGCGACGCGGCTCTGTCATTGTCGATGTGGCGATTGATCAGGGTGGGTGCTTCGAGACCTCCCATGCCACGACCCACGCTGACCCGACCTATGAGGTCGACGGTGTGGTGCATTACTGTGTCGCTAACATGCCCGGTGCCGTTCCTCTCACGTCGAGTCACGCCCTGAACAACGCAACCCTGCCGTTTGGCCTGGAGCTGGCGAACAAAGGCGTCACGGCCGCGATCGAGAACCGTCACCTGCGGGATGGGCTTAACATCCACTGCGGACGGCTGACCTACAAGGCTGTTGCTGACAGCCTAGGTCTCACCTTTACGCCGGCTGAAGAAGTTATTGCTGCATGATTTGAGTAGGGGTCGAATGATGGGGCAGCGTCGATCCTTGCTCAGTTAAGGATCTGGAGAGAACGGGAAATCGCTGCTTGTCAGATACAAAGGTTGGGGAGGGGATCGGGCATGAGCATGTCTGAAAAATCTTTTATATTCTTGATGATCTCAGGCGATGTGGTTGCGCCGGTCTCCCTGTCGGCAGCACCGGCAGTGAAGGAGGTGGCTTTCGTCCCTGCCACCTCGTCTCCGTCTGGCACGGAGAACTCTCTTGGGACGGTCCTCCCGCACTTGGGCTCGCTCGGCATCGCCGCAGCGAGCCCCTTTTCTTCGGAGCAGTGGCACGCCATTGCGAAGTGCAATTTGGAATGAGAGGCCGCAACGAGGGGGAGCGGCGTCGCCACAGAATACCAGTTTGGTACCATGATAGTGCTATTGTAAGTCTCGCAGAGAGTAAGACTCAGATATGTCACGGGTCCTACCATGTCCTTTCCTTCATCCCATCGCACGAACCAGTTGCTATCGGCATTACACCCGGCAGAATTAGCGTGTCTTGAGCCACACCTTGAGCGGGTCGAGCTGAAGAAAGGGGGTGTACTCTATGAAACCGACGAGAGCATGCCGTTCGTCTATTTCCCGCACGACGCCATTGTCTCGCTGACGAGTGTTCTACCCGAAGGCAAAAGCGTCGAGATGGCAATATTCGGGCGTGAGGGCATGTTTGGATTGGTCAGTGCGCTGACCACCCGCCGATCCATCGGGCGCTTTGTTGTGCAGATTCCAGGCATTGCATCGCGCATCTATACTGACGTCCTGCATCGCGAGTTCGAGGAGCGGCCGAACCTTCGGGACTGCTTCTTGCGCTATGCGGAGGTTCTGCTGGCGGAGACCCTACAAGTCGTGGCCTGCAACACTGCTCACAGCGTAGAGGCTCGCTGCTGCCGCTTACTCCTTAGGGTGCTTGATCGAGTCGATCAGGCGACCTTGCCAATCACGCACGAGCATTTGTCCCGAATGCTCGGAGTGCAACGATCGACCGTCAGTCTTGTCACGAGCGGGCTTCAGTCAGCCGGTCTGATCCATCAGCGCCGCGGTGCAATCACGGTCACCGATCGCTCCGGCCTTGAACGAGCCGTGTGCGGATGTTACGAGATCGCACGTCAGCGCTCAAAACAACTTTCATACCCGCAGAACCGTGAGGCGCATTGTGCGCAGAACCGATGACGACGATCTTCTGCATGTCGACGAGGCCGCGTGGATCCGAAGTGAGCCATCCCGAGGGCTCCGCTTGCTTGGTCTGATTTCAACGTTGATCGCCATCGCCACTGCGATGGCGCTGATCATCTGATCGCTTGAGCAGAGTGACACAGCTGGCGTATTGAAAGGACCTTCGGACCTGATGCGGATGGAAGTTTCCTTGTGCCAACTTCATCAATTGGCCGAGGTCTGAAGCCCCTGGATTTCGCTTACGGCGGAGTGGATTCGGATCTACAGGCTCTCTCCGGGGAATTCCACAACGAGTGATACCTGCATGAGTCAAGTTGAATGACAGGCTGGCGCTTGACGAACTGATCAGCCGTTCCACATAGACACCGTCCTTGTAGAAACTTTCATTTCAAGCTGTCTATGTTCAATCGAATTTCAGAACTTAGCGCACAAGCTATCATCGATGTTTGCTTGACTGCCTCTGCCACTTCAGCTGCTCTCACGGCTCTCTACCTGTGTTCTCAGCTGCCTTAGCAGGACTGAAGCGGGCTGGGATCACGTCACTCGCAATGGAGTGGAGCAGGAGAAATGCAGTTTTGCATTCTCAGAAGCCCGTCTGCTGCACTGCCTCCTATACCCTTGAGTGAGCGAGGACGCTTAGCATCGTCAGCCCTGACAGGGTTACCTTTTCCGAAGATAATCAAGAATTTGCTCTTTTGGCCCACAGAAGCATCGCGAACATGCACTCAGTGCAGCCCCTTCATGTTGCATTCTGCATTGCAACGAGGCGTGATGCAGCCGATATCAGAAGCGGCTGAATTCTACGCGGCACCGCTCTTTTCCTCCCGGCTATGCCGCATCGGCCGTTCCCTCTGGAAGGTTTTGACTTTTGTCGAACCTTAACTTCACGCCGGGCCTTTGGCCCGGCTTTTTTGTTGTTTGACAATCCCTGTGTGACCAAGCTCGACCATAAGGTTGGCGGCTCAACATTGCTTGATCGTCCTACATCGTGCAGAGCACGCCGATGGGCTGTCATGTGGACCGATCGGGAGGACTGCTCAGCGGCACGTCTGATCTCCCGCATTCTATGAACTGGCGCTCACCGGCCCGACAGGCTGTGGCTTCCCTAACATGGCCAAGTGTGCCGAATTGCGGCACAGTCCTAAGGGTGTGGGCCTGCAGCTCGATGGGTATGCCGGCGGCTCATAACCGTCTGGTTGGAGGTTCATGTCCCTCCAAGCCCACCACTCACTCGTTCATTCCAACACGGGGCCAACCCGCTCGTCCTGTGGTGCGGTCAGAAGGTCAAGTCTGATTGTATCCGAAGATCGACTTGATCTCGAGGAACTCCTCCAGCCCGAACACCCCGCGCTCCCGCCGGTTGCCCGACTGCTTGTACCCCCCAAATGGCGCCGCTGGGTCACTGGACGCGCCGTTCAGGTGGACCATGCCAGCGCGCATCTGACGGGCAATCCTGCGAGCGTGCTCAGGGTCTGCCGAGGTCACATAGCTCGATAAGCCAAAAGAAGTGTCGTTGGCCTTCTCGATGGCCTCACTCTCACTTTCGTAGGGCAGGATCGAGAGAACAGGCCCGAATATCTCCTCCTGTGCAATCGCCATCCGATTGTGAACGTCCGCAAAGACAGTGGGGCGAACATAATAGCCACGGTGCAGGTGAGCCGGGCGGCCGAGCCCGCCTGCAATGAGCGTTGCGCCCTCCCGAAGACCAGAAGCAATCAGGTTCTGAACCCGCGTGAACTGCGCCTTGTTCGCGACAGGGCCAAGGGCCGTTGCCGGGGAGCCCGGCTGATCCACCACAAGGTCCTCGGCAACCCTTTTGGCGATCCTGGCTGCTTCCTGCTGCCGACCAGCTGGGACGAGCAGGCGGGTTGGCGCATTGCAGGACTGGCCGCTGTTGGCAAAGCAGGCATACGCCCCATGGCTCACAGCCGCCGCGAAACTTGTGTCATCGAGAAGGATGTTGGGCGACTTACCACCGAGCTTTTGGTGTACCCGCTTCACGGTGCCTGCCGTGGCTTGAGCCACGAGGATGCCGGCGTGCGTTGAGCCTGTGAAGGACACCATGTCGACACCAGGATGGGATGCGAGGGCCTGACCGACGGTGGGTCCATCGCCCTGAACGAGGTTGAACACGCCGGGCGGCACACCAGCCTCATGCAGGATTTCCGCAAAGATCGATGCCGAGGCGGGCGCACACTCGCTGGACTTCAGGATCATGGTGCAGCCCGCAGCAAGCGCAGGGCCAACCTTGCAGGCAATCTGGAGAAGGGGCCAGTTCCACGGTGTGATCAGTCCACAGACGCCAATAGGCTCCCGCGTGATCAGGGTCGAACCGTGTAGAGTGTCGAACGAATAGGATTCCAGCGCCTGGATGCTCTGTTGCAGATGAAGGAGTCCAGCCGGCACCTGCCGCTCGCGGGCAAGGGTGAGGGGAGCGCCCATCTCCAGCATGACCGCGTCGACGAGATCGTCCATGCGCCGCTGGTAGCCGTCGACGATGGATCGCAGGATATCGAGCCGCTCCTGTCGGGTGGTCTGGGCATACGCCTTGAGGGCTTGCCGGGCTGAGCAAACAGCGCGGTCGATATCATCCCCGTCACCAGGTGCAAAGGTTGCAAACACGGTTTCAGTCGCAGGGTTGATGAGGTCAACGAGCCGCGGCCTCTCAGGCGAGCTCCACTGTCCGGCGATGTAATGCTGGTGAAGATGTTGCACCGATCTGGACTCCCGGCTTCGTCGCCAGCGGCGCTCTCGATCTCAGGAACCGGACTGAGCCCTAACCGAAATATCCTCTCCCCCAGGCGGCTCGAGCGGCAGCCCTGAGGCGAGACGACGGTGTTCTGTTCATCATGCAACGCACCGCCGTCAAGATCCTACAAGATGACGTGCTCCACGTTGCGTTAAGAACGCAGTAGCACATGACGGCGAGGCCAAGCATATTCAGGAGCAGCCTCCGTACTAGTCGGACTGCGGATGTAAGGTAAGGAAGAGGATCAGAAGTACAGAATCCGCCGGGTATTTAGGTGGACTTATCGTCTAGGTTCATGGCGTGCCCTCAACGACACAGCATAGCAACCGAAGCAACTTCTTGATCCGAATCCATCCTGTGGCGTCGCGCCGCTGAGGCACGGCGATCCTGCCAATTGAGTCTGCTGGCAATTGCAGTCGATTTTCCTGGTTTCGCTGGAGTGCGCACATTCCGGGACCAAATTCCAGCCAAAATGACCAGTTTTTTGTAGGATACCATCCGCAAGCGGACCCTATTTGCTTAAATTCGGCGTCAATCATCGAATAAGCTAAAAAGCCAAAGACCTTCAGAGAGACGTTCCAGAGCGCTAAGGATGCTGCCTCAGAGCGTGTTCGTCTGACGATTGGTAAGGTCGATCGAGCCGCAATCACAGATATGTCTGCTACGGAATCTATGCTAGCGCACCTCCCATTGGTTCAGTGCAATCGCCACCACTCCATGCATGCGCAGCAAGTCTCAGAACTCAGGCCTATAGGGTCTGCTCTGAGCGATTACGAAATACGTTTGCAGATCCTGACCTCAGCTCTCATCGATGACATTCTCGTTGATCATGGAGGGCTGGCATCGAGCGCTAGAAAGCCCTGCCCAGCATGCCAGCGCAAGGGCAAGGTCATGGCAGAGGAAAAGCGGCATCCAACGCCCAAACTGATCAGAACTGAACCTCAGGAACATTCGGGAGCCGATGAAACTCACGGCGAGGACGGCTAACACAATGGGTAGCATAGTGGGTGAAGACGCAGCTCCCGTGGCGCCAACGACGTTCGCGCCGCTCAGGAACCCGACCTTTCGCTCCATCTGGCTTGCGATGCAGGTCTCCAATCTCGGGTGGCTGATGCAGACGGTTGCCATCAGCTGGCTGATGGCGACGATCTCGACGTCCGATCTGATGGTGGCGCTGGTGCAGGCATCATCGACCCTGCCGGTGTTCATGTTGTCTGTCTTCGTCGGGGCGGTCGCCGACAACTACAGCCGTCGCAAGATCATGCTCGCCGGCTGGGGCCTGATGACGATCGCATCGGCGATGCTGGCCATTTTCGTGGCGCTGGGCCTTGTCAGCCCGTGGATGATCCTCGGCTTCAGTTTCCTGATCGCATCTGGCGCCGCTCTCAACGATCCTGCCTGGCAAGCCTCGGTGGGCGACATCGTGAGCCGACGGGATGTTCCCGCGGCCGTGACGCTCCTGTCCGTCGGCTTCAACACGGTCCGCACCATTGGCCCGGCGCTCGGCGGCCTCGTGGTGGCCTCGTTTGGCCTTCTGACAGCCCTCATTGTCACCTCACTCAGCTACCTGGTCCCTCTGGGCACCATCTGGCGCTGCCAGTGGAAGGTTCGCTCGTCGCCGCTCCCGCGCGAGTCTATGCGCACGGCCATCTATGACGGGCTGCGCTTTACCGCGCTGTCCGCGGAGATCAAGGCGGCGATCGCCCGCGGAACCCTGTTTGGCCTGGCCAGCATCGCCATCCTCGCGCTGCTGCCCCTGGTGGTCCGCGACCGGCTGGCAGGAGGGCCCATCGCGTTCGGCATCGCGATGGCCGGCTTCGGGATCGGCGCGTTCCTGGCCGGCCTCGCCAACAGTGTGTTCAGACGGATCTTGTCGCAGGAGAGGCTGATGACGCTGGCCTGCCTGGCCTGCGCGGCCTGCGCCCTCTCCCTGGCCCTGACGTCATCCGTTGCGATGGCAGCCGTTGCTCTCGCCTTGGGCGGTGCGGGGTGGGTCACCGCCTGGTCCGGGTTAGGCGTGAGCGTGCAGCTGGCGAGCCCACGCTGGGTCGTGGGGCGCACGATCTCGATCTACTACGCCATGATCGATGGCGGTCTTGCGGCTGGCAGCTGGGTGTGGGGCACGGTGGCCCAGAACCATTCCCTGACCTATGCGCTGGGAGGCTCCGCTGGGGCGCTGGTGCTTGTGGCGGCAGCCGGCGTTCTGTTCCCGCTGCGGGAGCACCGTGGCTCCGGGTCTGATCCTCTGGAGGCCTTCGACGCCCCGGCGGTGGCCCTCGACCTGAAGCCGAGAAGCGGACCCATCGTCGTCAAGGTCGAGTATCTGATCCCTGACACCCATGTTGCGCCGTTTCTGGATCTCATGCGGGAGCGCCGGCACGTGCACAGCCGCGTCGGCGCTCGGCGCTGGACCCTCCAGCGCAACCTTCAGAAGCCTACGCACTGGACTGAAACCTTCCAAACGCCGACCTGGACGGACTACCTGCGCCTCAACCATCGCCTCACCACGGCCGACAAGGAACTGGATGAGCGCGTCCTCCAGTTGCATGCGGGGGAGGAGCCGCCTCACATGACGCTGTCGATTGAGCGGCCGACGAGCTTGGCCCGCAAACGCGAGCCGGCCCCGTATTTGTCCCGCCATTGACCTGGTCACGGCCTGAATCGTTCGCGTCCACCTGCGCATGCGGACGTGCATCCGCACCCGCGCTTCGTTGTGCTGTGGAATGCCGATATCATCCTACGTCGGCTCCCGGCATATCCAAGTTGATGCGGATTGCACTCTGCTGCCGCTCCTCATTGCGCAATCCTTCGTGAAGGCTGCCGATGCACCTCGTTGGATGCTATGCGGCGTCATCGCTCCAACACGCAGTCACGGCCAGTTTCTGGCTGCGAGCATCGACGTGGACTCCCAGGAGGACCGCCAAATTCAACGCCGCACACCGGCTCCAGATGAACGAACAGAAGGGCGTCACGCTGCGCAAGCTTCGGCTCCGATAATGAGTCCCGGCTTGAAGGGGATAGATCTTCTATACTTCTCGCTCGATTGAGATCGTTTATTCTGTCTTTTGACCACAGACAGTAAGCTTGTTCTCCAAGAGCCGATGATCGCAAGCGAATGGACAGGCAATGCGCGACAGAGCTGGATTGAGCAGGCTCGCTCTACTCCTGCACAAAGGTGGTACTCGCAAGTCGTACAACTGGCATTTCGCCAATGCCGTCGAGCTGAGGCACAAGCGCAACTAGCGTAATTTGGGCAAGCAGAACGACCGTAAAAGCTCCACGGAACATCTGCATTCTGTGTTCTGCCCGACAAAACGTGAGCTCCCGGCAAACAATTTTCTGTCGTAAACGATTACATGCACGACACGGGATTTCCTCGCCCGATCCTTAATGCTAATGGCCTTGCGCGACTCGCATCGACCCGCGTGGGTCGCTCCTCCCAAATGTGGGCTTCGGGCAACGGCAGCTTATTTTGAGCTGATTGTGAACACGTGGCGGGTTGTCTCTACGGCCTCAATGTTGCGCAGGTACGCATGAGCCATCATTCCACAATCGATGCACCGGCCATCACCATTCCCCATTTACAGCAATGGGCGCGGGATGGCCGACGGTTGGTGATGACCACAGCCTACGATGCCGTCACGGCACGCTTGGCTGATCCCGTTGTTGATATGATCCTGGTCGGCGACAGCGTCGGCAATGTGTGTCTGGGCTTCGACAACACGCTGCCGGTCAGCATGGCGATGATGAACCATCATCTCGAAGCCGTCGCTCGCACCAGGCCTCGTGCCTTGCTCGTGGCCGACATGCCGTACCTGAGCTATCACCTCAGCCTCGACGACACCTTGTGCAATGCCGGTGGCTTTCTCCAGCGTGGTGCTGCCGCCGTGAAGCTCGAGGGCGGGGAAAAGCGTGCCGAGACGATCCGGGCGCTCGTGGAGTGCGAGATCCCGGTCATGGGCCATCTCGGCCTCACCCCGCAGAGCGTGCATGCCATGGGCGGCTTCAAGGTGCAGGGCAGGGGAGCCGAGGACGCTGTGCAGATCCTGGAGGACGCTCACCACCTGCAGGAGGCGGGCTGCTTTGCTCTGGTGCTCGAGGGCATCCCGTCCGAGCTGGCCGCCCGGGTCACCGAGACCCTGAGCATCCCAACCATTGGCATCGGGGCGGGGCCTCATTGCTCGGGACAGGTGCTGGTCCTGCATGACGTGCTCGGGCTGACACAGGGGCACCGGCCCAAGTTCGTGCGCACCTACGTCGATGGCTTTGATGTCCTGCAGCAGGCCCTCAGGCACTGGGCTGAGGATGTCCGCCGTGGTGCCTTTCCCGCCGCCGCTGAGGCCTATGCCCTCCCGGCTGACGCTCATCCAGGGGTGTCCGCTTGGGTGCCGAACTCCCCCAACAAGTCATGAGGTCCTTCATGCTAACCTTCCGCATGATCAAATCGCTGACCCAGTGCCTGCGCGGCTACCGTAGCTCAGGCCTGCGGGTGGGGTTTGTGCCCACCATGGGCTTTCTGCACGCGGGCCATCGGGCGCTGATCGACGAGAGTGTCGCCCGCTGCGACATCACGGTCGTGAGCATCTTCGTCAATCCAACACAGTTCGGCCCGAACGAGGATCTCGACCGCTATCCCCGGGCCCTGGAAGCCGACCACGAGCTCTGCCGCAAGGCCGGGGTGAGCATGATCTTCATGCCGGATGCCGGCGAGATCTATCCGCCGGGCTTCCAGACCCATGTCGAACCCGGCCCTGTGGCCGAGCCGCTGTGCGGCGCAGTCCGGCCCGGGCACTTCCGCGGTGTGGCGACCGTGGTCACCAAGCTGTTCGCCATCGTGCAGCCGGATGTGGCCTTTTTCGGCCAGAAGGATTTTCAGCAATGCGCCGTGATCCGGCAGATGGTGCGCGATCTCAATCTGCCGGTCGAGATCGTCACGGTACCGACCGTGCGCGAGCCTGACGGTTTGGCGCTCAGCAGCCGCAACAGCTACCTGGACCCGGCCGACCGCGTGCGAGCACGCTGCCTCAGCCAGGGTCTGCTTGCCGCGCAGGTGGCGTACGGAGAAGGGGAGCAGGACAGCCAAAGGCTGCTCGCGATCGCCCGGTCGCTTATGAACGAGGTCGATCAGCTGCAGTACCTCGAGCTGCGAGATGCCAGGACCTTGGAGGCTGTTCAAGGCCTGGTCGAGCAGCCAGCCGCCTTGTGTGTCGCGGCCACGATCGGTCCCACACGCCTGATCGACAACGTGCTCCTGATTCCTCCGCCAACGGCTCTGTCCGATCGTGAGCTGGAGCTGGTCTCGCATGTGATGGGCCGCCAGGCTACGGCCGGTGCGCAAGGTTCGCCACCGTTATGACAGCAAACGCCACGCTCCATGCCCTGATTCAGGATCTCAACATCCGGTTGAGTGCTGGTGCACGGGTCACCGAAACCCTCCTGGCCTGGTGCGACGAGCATGGTCTCTCAAAGGGACCCATCAGCGTCGAGTGCTGTCTGCGGCAGGTGCTGGTCGCGGTGCCGGACGAGGTGAGCGCCGCTTTGGCCCCCACGAAACACGAGACTGTTCATTTCCGGCAGGTGCGCATCATGCGGGGCCCGCTCCCCCTCGCAATGGCTGAAAACTGGTTTGTGCCGCAACGCCTGGCGGCGGGCATGAGCGACGTGCTGCAAACAACGCGCGTGCCGTTTGGCACCGTGATTGCGCCGCTGCGCCCCTCCCGTCGCATCCTCGCGGCGCAGGTTCGGCCCATCCGGTCTGCTCTTTGCGAGGATTGGTCGCGCCACACTGCCGCGGCGCACCCCCTCCTGTCGACGATCATCCTGGAGCATGAAGCTGTGATCTGCAGCGGGACCGGAGCAGTGCTCGCATGTGTGAAAGAGAAGTTCTTCTCCGAACTCGTTGCATTTGCCGCCTCAGAGCCGGCGAGACAGGTGGTCGATGAGAGATCACGGGCCGAATCAGTAATGCAGCATGAAGAACTTGAGCCATGACAAGTCAACCTGACCTGACCTCCGCGGTCTTCCATGATCCTGGCGCGATGGAGGAGATCCGCTTGCTGGATCACCGGATCCAGTTCGGGCCGACGCGAGCCGGCTGGGTGTCGTTTGTGGCGGGCCAAGGCCAACGGCCGACGATCGCCCTCGCCTGTGATCGCCACACCCTGCTCACGCAGTCACAAAAGCTGGTCGAGCAGCGGGCTATCGGGAGGAAGTGAGGTGGGGGACTATCATCTTCTGCAGCTGGCACCCGGCAGCTATGACTTGCTGCTCAAGGACGACATCATCGGCAGCGTCGTTCGCTGCGGCTCCCGTCACAAGAGCACCACCTGGATCGTTGAGCTTCTGGATGACCGCCCAGCGGCCCCGCATCCCTCTCCCTTCACAGCCGCCGAGCAGGAGTTCAAAACACTCGACGAGGTGTGCCGGTGGCTGGGAGGCACTCCCATCCGGCCTCTCCGCAACGGCGATGAGGTGTTGGCCCGTCTCGGTCCGCCATGAGGTCACCGGCGGATCTCGTGGCCCGTCTCGCAGGGCTGCCCCTCAGGCGGAGGCGGACTGGAACTGGAATTGGACCTGAGACGCTTCGTCGCCAGAAGCCGGGCTTGTCACAGCGCGCACGCGATCAGACGCGACCGTCACAGCCAGTCGCAGGCGAGCCGCAGTCGAACTGTCGTTTCCGTTGGAGAGCACCCGTTCGACCCTTACCTTTCGGGAGATGTCATGTTGCACCGCATTGTGAACAATCGGCCACGAACGGTCATTGATCTTTGTCTTGCGATCTCTGCCACTTCATCCGCGTTCACCGTCCTCTACTTGTGCACTCAACTGCCATAGGTCACGACAGCGGCATGCCTGCAACCCATGACCCGCAGCGGCACGACGTGGGTGAAATTGCGGCGTTTCTCAGCCGGCGTATGAAGTGGCCGCGCCAGTTTCGTTGGCGCACTGCTTGCGGGTTCGCGTAGTGCGGCAGATGTAGCCTCCGATACGCTTCCCGTGTAGCCAGCATGTTGCCGAAGATTGGCGCCGCGAGGATCCCGTCCCCTTCCTGCTGTGGGACAGATGTGAATGTGCGTCATCTCCATAGCTGCTGCTGGTATCGGGTTATGACGCCAATGGAGATCATTCTTCTCCTTGTTGGCCTCGACATCAGCAACATGCATTTGACGCAGCTCCCACATGAGGCATGCTGCATTGCCAATTCCTCGAATGCAGTCGATAGGAGCAGCGGCTGATTTCAACGCGGCACCGCCTTTCTTCCTCCCGGCGCTGCCGTGTCGGCCGTTCCCTCTGAAAGGTTTTGACGGATTTGTCGGACCTCAACTTTACGCCGGGCCTTTGGCCCGGCTTTTTCTGTGTGCCGAGCATGTTCGACAGCTTGGAGGTGTAAGTCCTTGATCACCTGAGACGGCACGCCGAGCTCCTTGCTCGCGCCCTTGGTCAAATCGCGCAGCTGCTTCCCCGTCGCCCATTTCGGGCCACGGCGAGTGGACCACTCGCCGATCTCGTTGACGTAGTTCCAGACCGTATTGGTGGCGATGCCAAGGGCAACCAGGTGCTTGCCGCTCGTCGCGTCCTTCACGCGATAGCTGAACGTCAGATACGCAGACTCTGGGTCCCTTCCGGCCATGGCTCCCGATACACGCTCGCAATGGCCAAGGTTCAAGCCAGATTCAAAAGATGATGCGGCTCACGCCGCATGCGCCTATCCATGCTCGCCCTGAAGCGAAGAGGGCTTTCGGCGCAATCTTTGCTAAATAGCATCGACCCTGGGAAGAGGGCTCCAACCACTGTCCGGTGTCAGGGCATCCGTGTTGACACTCACCTCGATGTCGTCCTTGATGCGCTGGCGCTGACGGGTGAGCGCATCGACGATGCTCTCGTTTCCACGTCCGTCTGCCGCACATTCATTGGCCATGAGCCGATCCGGTCGCAGCCTACCCGGTCAAAACAAGGAGCCCTCATGAACGCTCTCGTCATCTGTTCGGGCGGAATGGATTCCATTGCCTTGGCGCACAAGATTGCGGCTGAACGAGCTCTCACGCGCCCCGTGTCATTCGACTATGGCCAGCGTCATAAAAAGGAGCTCGACTCCACGCGGGCCTGCGCCGCCCGCTTCGGCGTGCCACAAGACGTTAAAGACGTTATCGACATCTCTGCCGTGAGACGCCTCCTGACGGGATCGGCGCTGACCGACAGCGGCTCTGTTCCCAAAGAGCATCATGCGGAAGACCTCATGCGGATTGCCGTCGTGCCGAACCGCAACGCCATCATGCTGGCGATTGCCTTTGGCATAGCTGCCGCCGAGCAGGCCGAGTCCGTGGCGGCGGCCGTCCATGGGGATGACCGCTTCATTTATCCAGACTACCATCCCGACTTCGTCGAAGCTTTCGCGACGACGCCACGCCACGCCTTCGGTGAAATGCCGAAGATCGCTCTCTACACGCCCTTCATTCGACGGGTCAAAGCCGACATTGTGCGCGAGGGCGCTCGGCTCGGCGTGCCTTGTGCCGAAACCTGGTCCTGCTCCCAGGGCGGTGATCATCATTGCGGCCGCTGTGGCACCTGCCTCGAGTGGCGCGAGGCGTTCCTCCTCGCGGACGTGGAGGATCCCACGCCGTATGAAAAACCAGATTATTGGGTCGAAGCCTGCCGGGAGCACCAGGAAAAGCAGCCCTCCCGAGGCTCGGAACTGGCAATCGCGGGACCAATGAAATGAGCTCGTTAGAGGATGGACGAATGAACCTTGAGGCACGCCGCAGGATCGAGGGTCTTGCGGTTTTCGTGGGCTTTACCGCTTGTATTCCAGCCGCCAACTGGATGATCGGCCATGTCGGCAGGGTTTGTGTTCTGGACGGTCCCTGTCTGATCCCAGTTGCGCCAGACTTGGCCGCGCCCAGCGGTGTCCTCGTCGTCGGTCTGGCACTGGTGCTGCGCGATCTGGTTCAGCGGCGTCTGGGACGGTATTGGGCCCTGGCCGCGATTGGCCTTGGGGCGGTTCTGTCAGCAGCTTTCGCGCCACCGGCGCTTGTGCTCGCCTCGATAGCGGCCTTCCTGCTGTCCGAACTGACCGACCTGGCCGTCTACACACCGCTGCAGCAGAGGGGGCTGATCCTGGCTGTGATGGCAAGCAGCGTCATCGGTCCCGTGATCGACAGCATTGTCTTCCTGGCTCCGGCGTTCGGCAGCCTGCAATTCCTGCTGCCGCAGGTTCTTGGCAAAGCCTGGATGGTGTTATTGAGCATTCCCGCAATGTCCTGGCTGCGCCAGCGTGATGAGCGGATTCGCATGCCGGTGCGAATGCGATGGGTCTGTGCCTCAGCCTCAGTTTCGCACGCAGCCGCTTTTCCGCACCGCTTATTGGCTGAGGCAAGCACACCATGAACGCCAATCTTGATCCGATTTTCGACGGCTGATGTCATGCGACCTCCGATCCATCTCGAACATCTCGGTGGCCTTGACGCGTTCACTTGCGCGCGGACATTGTCGCACCTGCCCGATCTGCTGTTCCTGGATAGCGCTCGGCACCATCCTGGGCTCGGGCGCTCCTCCTTCGTCGCCGCCGACCCGTTCGGCCGGTTTGTCGTGCAGGATGGACGAGCATTGTGGAACGGCGACCCCTTGCCTCAACCACCCCTATCCGCACTGCGCTCACTGTTAGATCGGTACCGCCAATCGAGAGTCGACCGCCTGCCGCCCTTCCAAGGGGGTGCAGCAGGCTATCTGGCCTATGATTTCCGGCACACCCTCGAGAGGCTCACACCGGCGCCGGTCGACGTCTCATGCCCAGAGGCCGTGCTCCCATTCTACGATGTCGTCGTGAGCTTCGATCACCGGAGTGGCGACGCATGGCTGATTTCAACCGGTTGGCCAGAGCAGGATCCCGACAGACGCCAGAAGCGGGCTGCAGCGCGCGCTCGGTACTTTCGGAGGCTTCTCGGGCATGCCCCGCGCCCGCTCCGTGACTGCGATCTGGTGAGTCCATGGACGTCGAACTTTTCCGCTAGCGGCTACGGGGAGGCCGTCACCGCCGTGATCGACTCGATCTTGGCCGGAGACATCTTCCAGGCGAATATTGCCCAGCGCTTTACCGCTCGGGTTTCCAATGAGTTCGACGCGCTTGCCTTCTACGACCGCCTCCGCCACGTCAATCCGGCAACCTTTGGCGCTTTTCTCGCCTTTGGCGAGACGACGATTGCCTCGAGCTCACCCGAGCGCTTTGTGAAGGTTGACCGGGGCGATGTCGAAACCCGCCCGATCAAGGGCACAGCGGCACGCTCCTCCGAGCAGCGGCGCGACCAAAACCTGGCGGAGGTGCTGCTGCGCTCCGAAAAGGATCGGGCCGAGAACCTCATGATCGTCGACCTCCTGCGCAATGACCTGTCGCGGGTGTGCAAGCCACATACGGTGCTCACGCCGGTGCTGTGCGGCTTGGAGAGCTATGCGGCCGTCCACCATCTCGTCTCGGTCGTCGAGGGTCAACTCGATTCAGGCTTTACGGCGACCGACGTGATGGCGGCCTGTTTCCCGGGAGGGTCGATCACGGGCGCTCCGAAGATCCGGGCCATGGAGATCATCACCCAGATCGAACGCTGTGCCCGGCAGGTCTATTGTGGTTCCATCGGCTACTTTGGCTTCGATGGAACCACTGACACGAACATCGCGATCCGGACCGTCATGCTGAAAGACCGATCAGCGGTGTTTCACGCGGGCGGTGGGATCACGGCGCTGTCCGAGCCGCGGGCCGAGTACGAGGAAACTTTGACGAAAGCTCAGCGCATTTTTGCAGCCTTTGAAGCATAGACGACAAAAATGATCCTGATCATCGATAACTACGACTCCTTCGTTTTCAGCGTCGCACGGTACTTCGCTGAACTGGGCGAGACGGTGAAGGTGGTCCGCAACGACGCGATCGATGTCGGCACCATTCGGGGCCTATCGCCGAAAGCCATCGTGCTCTCGCCCGGTCCGTGCTCTCCGTCGGAGGCCGGTGTATCCTGTGAGGTCGTCCGGCATCTCTCGGGAGCGCTCCCGCTGCTCGGGATTTGCCTTGGTCATCAGTGCATCGGACAGGTCTTCGGATGGCGGATCACGCGGGCACGCAGGCCCATGCATGGACGCTCCTCTGCCATCCGTCACAATGGCCGGGGTATCTTCGACAGCCTGCCTAATCCGTTGCAGGCAGGCCGTTATCATTCGCTGATCGTGGAGGCGGATCGGAACTCGACGGAGCTGGAGGTGACCGCTCGCTCTGAGGACGGCGATATCATGGCCCTGCAGCATCGACACCATCCCACCTATGGCGTGCAGTTTCATCCAGAGTCCATTCTGACCGAGCACGGACACATGCTGCTGTCCAACTTCCTCGATCTCGCTGCACAAGCCGGGAGGAGCCGCCATGCTGTGGTTTGACGGAGCGATCTCGGATGATCCGCGAACCGGTTTCGATCTGCGTGACCGAGGACTGCTGCTGGCCGACGGCTTGTTCGAAACGCTGGTTGTCACGAATGGCCGAGCCTTCATGCTGGATGCGCACCTCGATCGTCTTCTCGCCGGTGCGGCGGCCTTGAATATACCGGTAGACCGGAAGTCTCTGCGACGGCCGGTGGACGATCTGACCGCCGCTCTCCCCGACGGGGGCATCATTCGCCTGACCCTGACCCGAGGCGTGGGACCCCGCGGCTTACGGCCTCCGGCTCAGCAACAGCCCGCCATCTTTGCGGCGGCGTCCGCACCATGGTCGCCGAATCCGACGGCTGCGGAGGTGCGCTTGGCGACGTCACGGATCCGGCGCAATCCCTCTTCCCCCACATCGAGATACAAAACTCTCGCCTATCTCGACAACGTCCTCGCCTTGGAAGAGGCGCTGGGCCGTGGCGCTGACGACGCGCTTCTTCTGGCCGTTGGCGGGCGGGCGGCCTGCACCAGTGCCGGGAACATTTTCGTCATCCAAGGTGAGAACCTCCTCACCCCATCCCTCGATGATGGAGTGTTGCCTGGAATTACCCGTGCCCTTGTTCTCGATGTCGTGGCCCCTGAACTCGGTCTGATGCCGCAAGAGATGAGTCTTTCCAAGGGCAGCCTATTGCTAGCTGAGGCCGTGTTTCTGACCAACTCTGTGGCGCTCGTGACGCATGCGACGGAACTCGATGGCAAGCCGCTGTCTCGCTACGGGCGGGAAACCGTCGAGCAGATTCGCACCGAGATCCTCGCCTTGATGGACTGACAACGGATCGTAAAATCGGCCCGAGACTGGAAATGAACGGCAGCAGCCGCGTCTTCAGCTAGGTCAGCTTGGTGATGTCACTCCCGTTCACGTGAGCGAGCATGTCTGCAACGGTTTTCTGACCGAGCTTCAGATTGGATGCAATCTCGGCCAGGGGCACCAGAACAAAAGCGCGCTCTGCCAGATACGGATGGGGCAGGGTCAGGCTGGGAGTGTTCACCTCGACATCATCGTAGGTGAGGATATCGATATCGATCACGCGTGGCCCCCACTTGGTCTCGCGAACCCGTCCGAGTTCTCGTTCCACCCGAAGACACAGGGCCAAAAGGGCATCAGGGGCGAGCTCCGTATCGGCCACGGCGCAGGCATTCACGAACCAGTCCTGAGCCACAGGCCCCCACGGCTCCGTATGGTAGTCTGCAGAGCGGGTGAGAATTCTGGCCCCGCCCGCGTCAAGAGCTGACAGCGCCTTGGCGATATTGCCGCGCTTGTCGCCGAGATTGCTGCCGAGGCCGAGCGTGACCCTAGCCATCGCGCGACCGCCGGATCTCGACCGCAACGCCATCAAGGATGAAGGGGACCGGCGCTTCAGGCTTCTCGACCCGGACCGTCACGGACGCCACAGGTGGGAAGCCATCGAGCACGCGTGCGGCGATCGCCTCGGCCAAGCCCTCAATGGTTTGGAAGCGACGGGTGGTGCCGATCTCATGAACGAGCTTGGCGAGGCTCGCGTAGCAGACCGTCTGCCGGTAATCGTCGGCCTGCCCGGCCGGCTTCAGGTCAAGCGAGCAGATCAGGCTGACAAAGAAGCGCTGCCCGAGACGGGCCTCTTCGGCATGAACGCCATGATGGGCATACAATGCCAGACGGGACAGAGTGATCGTGTCGCTCACGGCGGGCTCCTCAGCACGATATCGGCCACGCGGCAGGCCTCCACGTGCGCCTTGATGTCGTGCACACGAACGATGTCGGCACCCCGGCTCACGGCGGCCAGATGCGCTCCGAGCGTGCCGAAGAGCCGGTCGCGTGGGGGCACGTGCGGATCGTAAAAGCGGCTCAGGACGGATTTGCGGGAGGCTCCCACGAGCACGGGGAAGCCTAATGCTTTCAGTTCCGGCAGGCGGCGCAGCGCCTCAAGGTTCTGGTCGGCTGTCTTGCCGAAGCCGATCCCAGGATCAAGAATCAAGCGTGCCTCTGGGATGCCGGCCTGGCGGGCGAGAGTCAGGGAATGCTCAAAGAAACGCAGCATGTCGACAATAATGTCGAGCGAAGCATCGACCTCGGCGCGATTGTGCATCACGATCGCGAACGCATCATGGTCCGCTACGACGGCCGGCATATCGGGATTGCGCTGAAATCCCCAGATGTCGTTGACGATCCTCGCTCCCGCCCTGAGGGCAGCCCGGGCCGTCGACGCTCGATAAGTGTCGATCGAGATCGGCACCTTCAGGATGGGAGCAAGAGCCTGGATCACCGGCATAACCCGCCGCTGCTCCTCCTCGGCGCCCACGGGCGTATGGCCCGGACGCGTGGACTCCCCGCCGACATCAATGATGTCAGCGCCCACCGCCTCCATCGTGCGGGCATGGTTGACCGCAGCGGCATGATCGCTGAACAGACCTCCATCCGAAAACGAGTCAGGCGTGACGTTCAGGACACCCATGATCAGGGTGCGTGTGCCGAGTTCTTTCAGGATCGCTGTCATGGCTCAATTCCGGTCAGGAAGGGGCCCTTTCTGTCGCGGTTTGCGCCAGAAGTCGAGCTCTGGTTGACAGGAGGGCCAAGAGGCTCCGCTCGAAACCAGCCGTAGTTTCAGGACACGCCCGGCTTCGATACTTGGGCAGACCAAGCTTCTTTATCCCTCTGCTTAGAAAACCATGGCGGCTCCGGGGAGGCGTATGATGGAATGCATTCTCATTGACACCGGTATGTCTGTTGTCGTTTATGCCGCACAGAAGCGGGTGGGGTGAGCGCTTGGTAGAGCCACGCGTTCACTGTTCCATCCGCTCCACGTTCATCGGCACGCAAGCCGATCCGGTCGCAGCCTACCCGGTCAAAACAAGGAGCCCTGGTGAAAACCCTCGTCATCTGTTCCGGCGGATTGGACTCCGTCACGCTCGCGCACACGATTGCAGCTGAGCGAACTGTCCCGCGCCGCAGCGTGCCGCACGATATCATCGACATCTCTGCCGACGGATGTCTCCCGACGGGATCGGCGCTGACCAGCAGCCCCGTGTCAGGCACATGCTCGCCAGCGAGACCTGAATGAGTTACGCCGTCAAAGAGATCTTCCTGACGCTTCAGGGCGAAGGCGCCCAAGCCGGTCGAACCGTCGTCTTCTGCCGTTTTGCCGGCTGCAACCTCTGGTCAGGACGGGAGAGCGACCGGGCATCGGCCGCCTGTCGGTTCTGCGACACGGATTTCGTGGGCACCGACGGGACCTTCGGCGGACGCTATGCCACGGCCGCCGATCTGTGCCACCGGATCGAGGAACTCTGGGGACCCGGGACCGATCAGCGGCTTGTCGTGCTGACGGGCGGAGAGCCGCTGCTCCAGGTCGATGCCGCACTCATCGATGAGTTGCATCGCCGCTCCTTCACGATTGCGGTCGAGACCAACGGCACGGTGGAGCCGCCGCCGGGTCTCGATTGGATCTGCGTCAGCCCGAAAGGCAGCACCGAACTCAAGGTCCGCGCTGGCCACGAGTTGAAGCTTGTCTTTCCGCAGGAGGATGCCCCGCCCGAGCGGTTTGCCGCCTTGTCCTTCGAGCGGTTCTCACTTCAGCCGATGGATGGACCGGATCAGGCCGCGAACACGGCACGAACCGTCGCGTATTGCCTGTCTCATCCGCAATGGCGGCTGAGCCTCCAAACACACAAGTACTTAGGGATCCGCTGATGTGGGAACTCACCAAGTCGTTTACTTTCGAAGCCGCCCATACGCTCACCGGTACCACCCTCGGGCCCGCCAGCGAGGAGATCCATGGGCACTCCTTCCGGGCCGAGGTTGCCGTGCGCGGCATGCCCGATCCCCAAACGGGCATGCTGATCGACCTTGGTCTGCTGGAGGGAAAACTCGCAGAGATGCGCCGGACCCTCGACCACAAGTTCCTCAATCGCATTGCGGGGCTGGAGCGGCCGACTTTGGAGAACATCACCCGCTTTATTTTCGATCGGATCGAGCCTATCGGGCCGATCGCGAGGGTGACGATCTACCGCGACAGCTGCGGCGAGACCTGCACCTACTTCGCGCCGGTTGACCATGAACGCCGCTGACTCCTCTGCCCTCGTGGTTTTCTCGGGCGGGCAGGACTCGACCACCTGTCTGGCCTGGGCGCTGTCGCGCTACGAGCGGGTTGAAACCATCGGGTTCTCGTACGGCCAGCGGCACGCCGTCGAGATGGAGTGCCGGGAGCCGATCCGGCAGGGCGTGGCTCGCCTGTCGCCGCTCTGGGCCGGCCGCCTCGGACCGGACCGAGAGATCCCGCTTGATGTGCTGGGCGAGGTCAGCGTGAGTGCACTGACCGCAGACCTGCCAGTGGCCAGCAGCCGCGCGGATGGACTTCCAGCAACCTTCGTGCCCGGGCGCAATCTGGTGTTCCTCACCTTTGCGGCGATCGTCGCCTTCCAGCGGGGTCTCAAGCGCGTGGTGACGGGTGTCTGCGAGACCGACTTCAGCGGCTATCCCGACTGCCGCGACGACACGATCAAGGCGCTCCAGACCGCGCTCAACCTCGGCATGACCTCACGGCTGGTGCTTGAGACGCCGCTGATGTGGATCGACAAGGCCGAAACCTGGGCCCTCGCGCAAGCGCTCGGTGGGGACGGGCTCGTTGAGCTGATCGTGCAGGAGACGCATACCTGCTACGACGGCGATCGTCGCACCCGGCAGGAATGGGGCTTTGGCTGTAGTGAATGTGATGCCTGCCGGTTGCGGTCCGCAGGATGGCAGCGTTACAGCCACGCGCGGAGCTGACGAGTCTGGGACTGAATCGTGAGTGGGATTATGGGGGACAGATGATGCTGTGTGCCTTGTCGCGATGGTTCCGTTCGAGACCGCATCGCGCACCGCAAATGGTGACACGATCTCACCTGCCGCAAAACAGGTGAATCTGAAATCGGCCGCTGCTCATCGCATTGATGCGCCCGACGATCCGGTGCGCGGAGAGTCTGAGGTCGGTGCGGTTCTTTGGTCACGCGGTGACCATGCGCCAGCGGAAGGTTCGCGCGCGAACAACAGGGGGCATTGCGAGAACTAAGGCTCCGGCGCCAAGCGCCGCACGGCGTGAGTGCTTAGGACCAATGGGCATGGAAGTGGTGCACAGGTCCGGACCCGTGCCCGATCCGGAGGTGATCGGAAGCACCGATGGCGGCGCTGATGAAGCTCTTAGCCGCTGCAACCGCGTCGTCGAGCGACAGGCCTTTGGCGAGCCCGGCTGCAATGGCCGAGGACAGGGTGCAGCCCGTGCCGTGCGTGTTGCGCGTGTCGATGCGAGGAACTGCAAAGCGCCGCACGCCCTGCTGATCCATGAGAATGTCGGCACTCTCCAGTCCTGTGCCGTGGCCGCCTTTCACCAGAACAGCTTTGGGGCCCAAAGCGAGGATGCGCTCAGCCTGGCGGTACATGGCCTGTTCGTCCTCGGCCAGCGGCTCGTCGAGGAGGGCCGCGGCCTCTGGAAGATTGGGTGTGACGAGCAGCGCCATGGGAAGCAACACGCGGCGCAGCGCGTCGACAGCCCGCGGCACGAGCAGACGATCGCCGCTTGCCGCCACCATCACGGGGTCGAGGACGATCCGCATCGCGCAGTGACGCGCAAGCCCTTCCGCCACGGCGTCGATGATGGCGGGTTGGGACAGCATACCGATTTTCACCGCGTTGACGGTGAGATCGGAGAAGACGCTGTTAATTTGCTGCGCGACGAAGATGGGCGGAACATCGTGAATGCCCTGAACGCCGACGGTGTTCTGCGCTGTGAGCGCGGTAATCACGCTGGCACCATAGACGCCCAGCGCCGAGAAGGTCTTGAGGTCCGCCTGGATGCCGGCACCGCCGCCTGAATCCGAGCCCGCGATCGTGACGGCGATGGCGGTCATGCCGGAATGCCCCACGCGTTCAGGACCTGATCCACGATATGCCGCCGCCGGTGACGGTTTGCCGGACGAGCATAACAGGATCCCGACTGCCCATCCCCTCCGGATCGAGGATACCGTAGAGCCTGAGATCGCCTGCGGTCATGAGACTCTCCCATGGGTGACGAGGGTTGGCGTATCGAGGGTGAAGAGGGCGTCGAGGAAAGCCGGCTGGAATGTCCCTGGCCCCTTTGCGTCCCGCGCGGCCATCTCGCCCGCGACGCGAGTGACAAGCAGGGCCGCAGCCGCCGCGTCGAGTGCGCTGCTATGCAAGGCCGTGAAGGCTGCCACAAGGGCGGTTCCGGCGCATCCCATGGCGGTCACGCGGGTCATCAGCGAGTGACCGTTCTCGACGCGAATGATGCGGACGCCATCCGTGATCAAGTCGACCGTGCCAGTCAGGGCCACGATCATGTCATAAGCTTTCGCGAAGGCTTGCACGGTTGCGAGCGTCGCATCCGCTCCAGCGAGAGCCGCGAACTCACTCGCATCGCAGCGAAGGACACGCGGCCTGCCCGCAAGACAGGCGCGGGCAAACTTCAGACGGGGTGGGGAGGCGTCGACGAAGATGGGATCGAGGACCCAGGGCTTGGCATGAGCGTGCGCGGTCGCGATAGCTTGTGGGATCGCTGCGCGGCGGTCGGCATCGAGCGTGCCCAGATTGACGAGAAGCGCGGCGGAGCGGCTGGTAAAAGCCGGGACTTCCACCGATGCGACGGTCAGGGATGGAATGCCGCCGGCGGCGAGCAGAAGATTGGCCGTGAGGGTTTGTGCCGCGGCGCTCGTGATCGCATGCACGCGCGTGCGCTCACCGCGAAGGCGGTTAAGCAGATGCCCGGCCAATTCTGGAAGTCTGAAAGCATCCAGTGCGGACGCTGGTGCGCTCGTCATCTCGCAATCCCTCCGCCGGCATCATCCGGATCAGGTTCGATGGGTTGATCTGGAAGACCTCTCAGCCCGAACGGGCACCCCAAGGAGATGCTGCCGTGATAATTCCTCGGCCTTCCTTTGACAAGAACCAATCGTGTCAGCTCTGTTCCGCTCTTGACAGCCCGATTTATGTCCACGAGGATCGCATCCGTTCCGAGGGGAGCCCTGTGAGGGGCTGAGAGTCGGCTGATCCGCCGTGACCCTTGAACCTGATCCGGGTCATACCGGCGGAGGGACTGGAACTATCGAGCAGCACAACGAATCCCTCAGCTCGCTTTGCCCGGATCTCCCTTCGTTCAAGAGGTGAGATCCAATGACAGTTCACATCGACAAGCCCAAGGGTGCGCCCCAATCCGTCACCACCGGTCCAATTCAAGGATCGCGCAAGATCTATGCCACGCCGGCAGGTCGCCCCGATCTCCGCGTTCCCGTCCGCGAGATCGTTCTGACGGATCCCAATGAACCTTCCCTGCGCGTTTACGATTCCTCTGGTCTCTATACCGAGGCCGATGCGGTCATTGACCTCGCTAAAGGTCTGCCACTCGTGCGCGAATCCTGGATTGCAGCGCGCGACTGTGCGGCGGTCGCGCCACGGCCCGTCAAGCCTGAAGACAATGGGAATGTCTCTGCTGACGCGCTTGTGGCGCCATGCCCGGCCGAGCGTGTCGTGCGCCGTGCCGCACCCGGTCAGATGGTGACGCAGTACGAGTTCGCCCGCGCCGGGATCATCACGGAAGAGATGATCTACGTCGCTCATCGCGAGAACCTCTGCCGCGAGGCGATGCTGGTGGACGCGGAGACGAAGATTGCCGATGGCGAGAGCTTCGGGGCCGCCATCCCGCCCTTCATCACACCCGAGTTCGTGCGCCAGGAAGTAGCCCGAGGACGTGCCATCATCCCGGCCAACATCAACCATCCGGAACTGGAACCGATGGCGATCGGGCGCAACTTCCTGGTGAAGATCAACGCCAATATCGGCAACTCCGCCGTGGTCTCCACGGCAGCCGATGAGGTGGAAAAGCTCGTCTGGGCGATCCGCTGGGGTGCCGACACGGTGATGGATCTCTCCACCGGCCGCAACATCCACAACATCCGCTCCTGGATCCTGCGCAACGCGCCGGTACCCATCGGCACAGTGCCGATCTACCAGGCGCTGGAGAAGGTGGGGGGCGACCCCGTGAAGCTCGATTGGGAGGTGTTCAAGGACACATTGATCGAACAGGCCGAGCAGGGTGTCGATTACTTCACCATCCATGCCGGCGTACGCCTGCCTTATGTGCCGCTGACAGTCAATCGCGTCACCGGCATTGTCTCCCGCGGCGGCTCGATCATGGCGCGCTGGTGCCTCGCGCACCACAAGGAGAGCTTCCTCTACGAGCGCTTTGACGAGATCTGCGACATCATGCGGGCCTATGACGTCTCCTTCTCACTGGGCGATGGACTACGTCCCGGATCGATCGCCGATGCGAACGATGCGGCACAGTTTGCGGAACTCGAGACCCTGGGTGACCTCACGAAGGTCGCCTGGGATAAGGGGTGCCAGGTCATGATCGAGGGGCCCGGCCACGTCCCCATGCACAAGATCAAGGTGAATATGGACAAGCAGCTCCGCGAGTGCGGAGAAGCACCCTTCTATACCCTTGGCCCGCTCACGACGGATATTGCGCCCGGATACGATCACATCACCTCAGGCATCGGGGCTGCCATGATCGGCTGGTTTGGCACGGCGATGCTCTGCTACGTGACACCGAAGGAACATCTGGGGTTGCCAAACCGCGATGATGTGAAGACCGGTGTCATCACGTACAAGATCGCGGCCCATGCCGCCGATCTTGCCAAGGGGCATCCGGCCGCGCAGGTGCGGGATGATGCCTTGTCTCGGGCCCGCTTCGACTTCCGCTGGGAGGATCAATTCAATCTCTCCCTCGATCCGGATACAGCGCGCGCTTACCATGACGAGACCTTGCCGAAGGATGCGCACAAGGTCGCGCATTTCTGCTCGATGTGCGGCCCAAAATTCTGCTCGATGAAGATCACGCAGGATCTGCGGGCCGAGGTGGCGGCGATGAGCCCGGAGACTCAGGCGCACTTGGCCGGTCTGCACACCAAGAGCCAGGAGTTCCTGGCGCGTGGCGGTCAGCTGTATGTCCCGGCCTCGGAATAGCGGCATGCGCATCCGTGTCATTGGCGCCGGTGTCGCTGGCCTGACAGCGGCGCTGGAATTGGCCGAGCGGGGTGCCAGGGTCGAGGTGATTGACCGTGGCCCGCACCTCGGGGCGGCCGCGTGCTCCTGGTGCGCGGGCGGAATGCTCGCGCCCTGGTGTGAACGCGAGAGCGCAGATCCTGCCGTGGCGGAACTGGGTTGTCGTGCCATCGACTGGTGGCTGCGGCGTTTTCCCGGGACCACGCGCAAAGGGACGCTGGTGATCGCACAGCCACGCGACGTGGGCGAACTCACTCACTTTGCGCGCAGAACGGACCGCTTTGACTGGGTCGACGGCGACCGGATCGCTGACCTTGAGCCTGATCTTCAAGGACGGTTCCACAAAGGCCTGTTCTTCGCGGATGAAGCGCACCTGGACCCCCGCAGCGCGCTGACAGCACTCGCCGCACGTCTGGTAGGTCTCGGTGTCGCTCTGCGATTTGGCACCGAGGCTCCCACCGATGATAGTGACGTGGATCGCATCATCGACTGTCGCGGCCTTGCCGCCCACGGCGATCTTCCGGACTTGCGCGGTGTCAAAGGTGAGATGCTGCTGGTCAGAACCCAGGAGATCTCTCTCCAACGTCCCGTCCGCCTGCTTCATCCGCGCATCCCTCTCTACATCGTGCCGCGCGAGCACGGGCTCTTCATGATTGGAGCGACGATGATCGAGTGCTCAGATCGAGGGCGCGTGACCGTGCGCTCAGCGGTCGAGCTCCTCAATGGAGCGTATTCTGTCCACCCGGCTTTCGGCGAGGCCGAAATTATCGAGTTTGGAGCCGACGTCAGGCCCGCCTTTCCGGACAATCTGCCTGCGATCCGGGAATGCGGCCGCACGATCTACTTCAACGGCCTATATCGCCACGGATTTTTGCTCGCCCCCGCTCTCGCGACGCGGGTCGCCGATGCGGTATTCCACAACTGAGAGACAAGACATGAAGATCATCCTGAACGGTGAGGAGCGTGAGATTGAGGAACGGATCCTGTCGCGCGCTCTGGGTGAGCTCGACTTCGGCGATGCCGTTGTGGCCACGGCCGTCAATGAACGGTTTGTGCCCGCATCCCAGCGATCGGCCGTCGCGCTGAACGACGGCGATCGCCTCGAGGTTCTCGCGCCGATGCAGGGAGGCTGAGGCATGCTGTTGTATGATGTCGAATTTGCGTCATCCTTGATGCTGGGAACCGCACAATATCCATCACCAGCCATTCTGGCAGCGGCGGTCGAAGCCTCGGGGGCGGAGGTGGTGACCGTCTCACTGCGGCGCGAGGCGAGTGGCACTCAGGCCGGACAGGCCTTCTGGTCGATCATCCGCGATCTCGGCACCCGCGTTCTGCCCAATACGGCGGGATGCCGCACGGTCAAGGAGGCGGTCACGACGGCCCATATGGCCCGGGAGGTCTTCGGGACGCCGTGGATCAAGCTCGAGGTGATCGGCGAGGAGGACACGCTCCAGCCGGACGTCTTCGGCTTGGTCGAAGCGGCGCGCATTCTGACCGAAGAGGGCTTCCAGGTCTTTCCGTATACGACGGAGGATCTCGTTGTGGCCGAGCGCCTGCTGGCGGCGGGCTGTCGGGTTCTGATGCCGTGGGGTGCACCGATCGGCTCAGGCAGAGGTCTCAACAACGTCTTCGGCTTGAAGATGCTCCGGGCCCACTTTCCCGATGTGCCGCTCGTGGTCGATGCCGGGCTTGGATTGCCCTCACACGCGGCAGCCGCCATGGAGCTGGGGTTCGACGCGGTTCTTCTGAATACCGCGGTTGCCAAGGCCGGTGATCCGGTCGGGATGGCCAGGGCCTTCGCTCAGGCGATTGAGGCGGGACGACGAGCCCGGCACTCCATTCCGATGGAGCCACGGGAGATGGCGAGCCCGTCGACTCCGGTTCTGGGGAGGGCGCTGCTGGCATGACCCTCGTGCTCGATCCCTTCTATCTCATCGTCGACAACGCGGCTTGGGTGCGGCGCCTGGTGCCGCTCGGTGTCAAACTCGTTCAACTTCGCATCAAGGACGAGGCCGAGACCGCAATCGCCCGTCAGATTCGCGAGGCAAAGATCTGCTGCGAACAGCATGGCGCGCAACTTGTGGTCAACGATTACTGGAGACTTGCTATCGCCGAAGGCTGCACCTTCGTTCACCTCGGGCAGGAGGATCTTGCCGGCGCGGATCTGGCGGCCATTCGACAGGCTGGTCTGCGGCTGGGGGTAAGTACGCATGATCACACCGAACTCGATCAGGCGCTCTCGGCTGCGCCAGACTACGTTGCTCTGGGACCCATCTTTCCGACCGTCCTGAAGCAGATGCCCTGGGCACCTCAAGGCTTGCGCCGCATCACCGAATGGAAGCAGCTCATTGGCGGGATTCCGCTCGTGGCGATCGGCGGTCTCACCATCGACCGTGTCCCGGGTGTTCTGGATGCGGGTGCTGACAGCGCGGCGGTGGTGACGGACATTCTCCGGCATCCGGACCCGGAGCAACAAACCCGCCGTTGGATCGCATTAACGAGGATGATGGGATGACGACACGTTACGCACGACAGATCGTGCTCCCGGCAGTGGGGGAGGCTGGCCAAGCCAGGCTTGCTTCCTCCGCGGTGCTGGTCGTCGGGGCTGGCGGTCTTGGCTGTCCCGTCCTGCAATATCTCGCGGCCGCCGGTATTGGGCGCATCACGATTGTCGACCATGATCGCGTTGACGAGAGCAACCTGCACCGGCAGCCCCTCTATCGCACAGCCGACATTGGCCAGCTGAAGGTCGAGGTGGCAAAAAAGGCAATCGAAGCCCTCAATCCGTCTGTGGTCGTTGACGCACTGCCCATCTCTCTTGATCCCGCCGCAGCAAAGGATCTCGTGAGGGGCGCGGATGTCATTGTGGATGCCGCCGATAGCATCGCGGTCACGTACAGTCTGAGTGACGCTTGCACAGCAGCAGGCAAACCTTTGGTCAGTGCGTCCTGTGTCGGTTTGAAGGGCTATGTTGGCGCCTTCTGTGCTGGCGCTCCGAGCTACCGCTCCGTGTTTCCGGACATTCCGCAGAGCCTTGGAAACTGCGCCACGCTCGGTGTCCTGGGCGCGGTTGTCGGCGTGCTCGGTAGCCTGCAGGCGCAGATGGTGCTGGCCCTGATTCTGGGCCTTGATCCGTCACCGCTCGGGCAGCTGGTTTCGGTTGATCTGCAAAAACTGGAGTTTGGCGGGTTCTCTTTCCTGGATGCCCCAGAGGTGACTGGTTTCGCTCCGCCTTTTATCGCGCCATCGGATATCAACCCCGACGATATTGTCTTCGAGCTCAGAAGCATCGACGAGGTGTTGGCCTCTCCGTTTCCGCAGGCCCGCCGCGCGACCGTTGACACGATCGTGGAACGGAGCCGGGATGTGTCAGAATCGAGCCGCATCGTGCTCTGCTGCCGCAGCGGTTTACGGGCGTGGCGCGCCGCGAGCCTTCTGAGGGAACAGGGCCATCGAAAGCTGGCGCTCATCGCAATGGGCGATCTCGATGAGGTGCGTTCGTAGAGCGTTTGAGTCGTTTGCTGGCTGAAGTCTTTCAGTTCCGGAATGCTTCGACACGCCTGGCCTGCAAGGCAACGGTTTGATCGAGCAATACCACCTTGCACGGCATCTCAACGAACACTGAAAGTCCACAAATTGCGTTGCGCAAACTTGTGGAGTGCTCGCAAAAAGGGCCACTCCGAAGGAGTGGCCCAAGTTGGGGAGGAAACGTCCCAGTCGGGACCTCTGGGATCAGGCCGCAGCCTGTTCGATCGGGGAAAATGGCAGGCCGAGGCTCTCGGCCACGGCCTTATTCGTGAGCCGGCCACGATAGACATTGAGGCCGGCACGCAGATGCGGATTGTCGAGCACAGCGGCAAAGCCCTTGTTGGCGAGCGCCAAACCAAAGGGCAGCGTGGCGTTATTCAGGGCCTGGCTTGAAGTCAGCGGGACAGCTCCCGGCATGTTGGCGACGCAGTAATGAATGACGCCGTCCACCTCGTATGTTGGATCAGCGTGCGTCGTCGGACGCGAGGTCTCGAAGCAGCCGCCCTGATCGATCGCGACATCCACGATCACGGAGCCTTTGCGCATCGAACTCAGCATGCCGCGGCTGACGAGTTTCGGCGCGCTCGCGCCGGGAACGAGCACCGCGCCGATGACAACGTCCGCCGCAAAGACCTCCTCCTCAACGGCGTCGATGGTCGAGAACCTGGTCCGAACGCGCCCTTCGAAGAGTTCGTCCAGCTCGCGAAGCCGGGGGATCGAACGGTCGAGGATGGTGACCTCGGCCCCCAAACCCGCTGCCATGCGGGCCGCATGTGTCCCGACAACGCCGCCGCCGATCACCACGATGCGTGCCGGCTGGACACCCGGTACGCCACCGATCAACAGCCCCCGCCCGCCCGCCGACCGCTTCAGGGCGGCTCCGGCGGCTTCGATCGCAAGCCGGCCCGCGACCTCGCTCATTGGGGCCAGCAGCGGCAGCCCGCCCTGCGCATCCGTCACGGTTTCGTAGGCGATGGCGGTGCACCCAGATGTGATGAGCCCCTGAGCTTGCTCCGGGTCCGGCGCCAGATGCAGATAAGTGAAAAGGATCTGGTTCTCGCGCAGCTGGGTCCATTCGGAAGGCTGAGGTTCCTTGACCTTGACGATCATCTCGCTCGAGGCAAACACCTCGCGGGCGGAGTCCACGATCGTTGCGCCAGCCTTGCGATAGTTGTCGTCCGTCGCGCCAATGCCGGCGCCGGCATTGGTCTCGACCAGCACGCTGTGGCCGGCGGCCACATATTCACGGACGGTGCCCGGCGTCAGACCCACGCGGTATTCGTGCGTCTTGATCTCCTTGGGAACACCGACCTTCATTGGCAAATCTCCTTAACAGGAAAACCTTTTCTAGTGGAAAGGGCGTTTTCTTTTCCTGCAATCCGACGTTATTTGGTGCAGATATCGATCAATTTTGGGGACAATATGCAGGATTCTAACCAGATGACGACCCGATCGATTGATAACCTTGCCGAGATCACAAACGCTTGGATGAGCAAGGTGGCAGGCCTCTCCGGCGAATCCCGAGGTCTCCCGGTTTTGTGCCAGAAGCGTCCGCACCGCCGTGGTGTCGTCGACCTTCTGCAGGAAACAGCGAAGGCGCTTGCCCGTCGAGCCGCCATATTCCGCATCGATTGGGTTCATCGCTATCGACGTCTCACCCAATCGCAAAGAAGTCCGAGAAGCACGTAGCCGCGCCCTCGAACGAAGTCGACGAGGGCGTCCACCCGTTTTCTGATCGATGAATCGGATCGCGCATATGGTCCGATTTCCTTGCTCAGTGCGACCAGTTCACAACCATCTTTGTTGTTCCTGGTCCGGTGACCGACGGAAAACCATGCTTCAGCCGAGAAGACGCGGAAGTCGGGAATCGGTTTGTGAAGAATACCGAGGCTGCCCAGGACTGGCCGAACTGATTCTGCCACGCTTCGAGCTTGGCCGTTACACCGATGAGATGATTAACGCCCTTGGCGAGGTCTCGCGCGGTCTCATCGGCCATACGCTACAATCCAAATTCGGCTCCAGCCGAATGGTTTGCGGCGCGCGGAACCATATCGCATGAGTGGTGGACATGGCGCGGTTTGGCGAAGCCCAGTACGGTATGCAACGAATTGTGCTGCCAGAGCCGGTTGGCCTTCCCCGTCCATCGTCCTTCCGTGCCGCTGGATCGCTCAACGGCCCGTCCCTTCAGCGAGAGAAACAGCGATGTCGGCGATCGAGCGGAACAGAACCAAAGGGTCGTCCTTGGAGGATGTGAAACCACGCCGCCGCCAGAATCCAACGGCCTCCTCATCGACGGCATTGACCATCAAGGCCCGGCCGCCGATCAGTGCGGCGGCCTGAACGCAGCGCTGGAGGGCATGTTTCACCAAGCCTGTTCCAATGCCGCGCCCTGCCCATTCCGTGTCGGTCGCCAGTTGGCCGAGAAGCAGGCAAGGAACCGGATCGGGCGGCTGCCCGGTGCGGATCGACCGGGGCACAATCGAGGGAACCACGGCCGTCGGCGCAAGGCCGTCATATCCAACCACCTGGCCGGCCTCGTGGACGACGAGAATGGCCGTGAAGCCCTTTTGCTGATGGGAGAGGGCGCGCGTCTTCAGCCAACGATCGAGCGTGGCTTTGCCGCAGGAGAAGTTGGAAACATTACGCGTGGCGGTGAGTGGTTCGGGAGCCGAGAGCGACACGTCTCACTGCTTTGCCACGTAGCCGGGCTCCCAGGGCGCGGGCCGCTTGGCCAGTTCCACCATCTCGGGAACCGGAGCGGCCGGACGAGACAGGACTTCCATAAAATCAGCGAACACTTCAGGGCTCATGCGGACCAGCCCCTGCTCCATGACCACGTCCTCGGCCGCGCGCACGGCAGCCTCGCGGACGAAATCGGTGCGCGAGCGGCCGCGCAGGGTGGCCGCACGATCAATCATCGCGACGTCCGCCTCGGGCAGGCGCATCGAGATCGGATCCTCCTTGCGGTCGACAGTCGTAGCCATGGCTTGTCTCCTGGACTGGAAGATGGCCTTGTATTGCAAATTGCAATACGCCGATGTGGTTTCCGTTCGAGGGCTGCCCTGCATTGATAGAACGGCCTTCTGAGAGCAGCCGCTGAGGGGTTCATATGCACCGAAAGCCCGGTTTCGCAGAGACCAGGTCTCGGGCTGGTCTTCGCTGAAGACTCCGGGGCATCGGGCTTGACCACCCCCGAAGTATCAGCACTGTGCCCAATCGAGGCTTTCCCGAGTGCCAGAACACTCGACAGCCGACCCGGCTCAAATGATCGGAAACTACGCCGCAAGACCTTTTCCTGCAGGCGGAGGAGGTCAGTTGTATCGAGCTTGACATGTTCGCGATTTGTTCCCATCATCGCGGGATGAAAGTCCTTCGCGCCACCCGATTCAAGCTATGTCCGAACCGGACGCGGCTGCGCGAATTTTCCAACGCGGCCGGTGCGGCACGGTGGATGTATAACTGGGGCCTGGCCGAGTGGCAGGCCCGATACGCGCGCGGCGAGAAGGTCTCGTATGAGATGCTGGCCGCGGAAATTCCGAGACTTAAAGCAGATCCGAAGACTTCCTGGCTGAGGGAGATCCCATCTCAGGTTCTGCAGCAGGCGCTGATGAACTTAGGCCGCGCTTACCAGAATATGTTCGACGACATCGCCAAGGCCAGAACGGGCCAGTTGGCGTGGCGGGACGTGCGCCGACCGAAGCGCAAGCGCTTCGACGCACGGAGAAGCTTCCGTTTCCGACGATCAAGCCGGAGCACATCAATGATCAGGCGATCAAGCTGCCGAAGATCGGCTGGGTGAAGTACCGGAAGTCGCGGGATCTGGAGGGCCGGATCACACAGGCGACGGTCTCGCGAGAGGTTGACGGCTGGTTCATCTCGATCCTGACGACGCGTGTCATCGAGACCCCAGAGTTGGTGACGTCGCCGGTGGAAGGCATCGATGTCGGCGTCGTCCGTACGATGACGTTTTCGTCCGGTGCCGAGCCACTTTGCATGCCGACTTTGTCGGCACAGGAGAAGGCGCACAGGCTGCGCCTGCAACGGCGTCTATCCCGGCGTAAGCGGGGGTCGAAGCGGTACGAAAGTGCCAAGCGGGCGCTGGCCCGCAATCGCGCTCGTGAGGCCCGCCGGCGGCGGGACTTTCTCGACAAGGCGACGACGGCGATTGTGAAGCGGTCGCCGTTCATTGCGCATGAGGATCTCAAGATCCGCAACATGACCGCAAGTGCCAGAGGTTCGATCGATCGCCCCGGAACGAATGCTCGGCAGAAGGCGGGATTGAACCGGGTCATTCTCGAGCAGGCCTGGGGCAAGGCATTCCGGATGTTCAACTACAAGACGGCAGCGATTGGCGGCGCTGTTTTAAAGGTCGAGGCACGCTGCTCCTCGCAAGAGTGCAGTTCGTGCGGGCACATTAGCCCGGGCAACCGGCCGACACAGGCGAGATTTGTCTGTGTCTCTTGCGGTCACTCCGAGAACGCGGACGACAATGCCGCCAAGGTGATCGCGTATCGCGGGGAGGTTCTCCTCGCGGCGAAACGGAAAGCGGCCGCGGGACACGCGGCATCGGGACGTGGAGCCAACGTCGGCCTCGGAGCGGCTTTGCCGCGTCGAGCAGTGGTGACGAAGCGTCAACCTGCTCAACCAGCACCCTGCAAGGCGTGATGGACTTGGGGCCCCCCTCACTTTAGAGAGGGGAGGATGTCAACTACAAAATCATGACGCGCGCCCCCGAAGAGACAGTCACGGCAAAGATCACCCGCATCCTGGCGGAGCGCATCGTTTCCGGAGCGCTGGCGCCCGGCGAGAAGCTACGGCAGGACCACGTCGCCGCCGAGTTCGACGCCAGTCATGTGCCCGTGCGCGAGGCCTTCCGCCGCCTCGAGGCCCAGGGCCTCGCCGTCAGCGAGCCGCGGCGCGGCGTGCGCGTCGCTTCCTTCGATCCGGCCGAGGTAAGGGAAGTGGCGGAAATGCGGGCGGCGCTGGAGGCCCTGGCGCTGCGCCACGCCGCCCCGCATCTGACCACGGCCATCCTGAACGAGGCGGAGAAGGTGGCGGACGAGGCCGATCGCTGTGGTGACATCCGCACGTGGGAGGCGGCGAACCGGCGCTTCCATCGCCTCCTTCTGGCGCCCTGCCGCATGCCACGCCTGCTCGCGGCGATCGACGATCTGCAGGCGGTGAGCGCGCGCTTCCTCTTCGCCAGCCTCACCCGGGGCTGGCAGCCGCGCACCGACGTGGAGCACCGGACGATTCTCGCCGCCCTGCGCAGGGGCGACCTCGAGACCGCCTGCACCACGCTCGCCCGCCACGTCCAGCGCATCGGCCAGCCCCCGAAGCGCTCGGGCGCTGCAAGGCAGGGCGGCTTCGCCGGTTTCGGCTGACCGGCCCCGAGCGGCTTGCCAAGTTATAGATTTCGTGGAATGCATCTGGAGATAGAAATCAGAAATTATCTATAAATTGGAGATCGTCGATGGTCAGCGTGCCGCAGAGCCCGGCCTGGGCAGAGCCGAGGCAGGCGGATTCGGAGGGCTGGACCCGAGCCAAAGCCGAGGCCCTGTACGGCCTGCCGTTCAGTGATCTCCTCTTCCGCGCCCACACACTGCATCGGCGGCATTTCAATCCCAACGGCATCCAGCTGAGCCGCCTCCTCAGCATCAAGACCGGTGGCTGCCCGGAAGACTGCGGCTACTGCTCCCAGAGTGCCCGCTATGACACAGGCGTGACGGCGACGCGGCTGATGGATCTCGACGACGTCGTCGCCGCCGCCGGGCGCGCCAAGGCCGAGGGCGCGACGCGCTTCTGCATGGGCGCGGCGTGGCGCAACCCGAAGCCGCGTGATCTCTCCCGCGTCGCGGCCATGATCGCAGCGGTGAAAGCGCTCGGCCTCGAGACCTGCGCTACGCTCGGTATGCTGACCGAGCCGCAGGCCGAAGAGCTGCGCGCGGCGGGGCTCGACTACTACAATCACAACGTCGACACCTCGCCCGCCTACTACGGCGAGATCATCACCACGCGCACGCTGCAGGACCGGTTGGAGACGCTCGCCCATGCCCGCCGTGCCGGCCTCAAGCTCTGTTGCGGCGGCATCGTCGGCCTGGGCGAGACGCTCGCCGACCGGCTCGACATGCTGGTGCTGCTCGCCAATCTCGCCGCCCCGCCGGAGAGCGTGCCGCTCAACCTGTGGAACGAGGTGCCCGGCGTGCCCGTCGCCGCGCAGGCCGAGCGCCCGGACGCGATTGCCTTCGCCCGCCTCATTGCGGTCGCGCGCATCATGATGCCGACGAGCGTGCTGCGCCTGTCGGCGGGCCGCCAGTACATGAGTGACGAGGCCCAGGCGCTGTGCTTCTTCGCCGGCGCCAATTCCCTCTTCCTGGGCGAGACCTTGCTGACGACCCGCAACGCGGGGGAGGAGCGGGATGCGGCCCTGTTCACCCGCCTCGGGCTCACGGCCCTTTCCCCCAGCGAGGGCGCCAATGTCGGCGCATGACGCGGCCCTGGCGGCGCTGCACCGGCGCGGGCGGCTGCGCCGCCTCGTGCCGTGCCGGGGCATCGACTTCACCTCCAACGACTATCTCGGTCTCGCCGAGTCGCAGGCGCTGCGGCAGGCGGCGGCAGCCGCGCTCGCCCGCGGCGTGCCGGTGGGGGCGGGTGGCTCGCGCCTGTTGCGCGGCAACCATGCCGAGCACGAGGCGCTCGAGGCGGAGGCCGCCGCCTTCTTCGGCGCCGAGAGCGCGCTCTTCTTCGCCGGCGGCTTTGCCGCCAACGCCGCCCTTGTCGCAACGCTGCCGCGGCGCGGCGACCTCGTCGTCCACGATGAACTGATCCATGCGAGCGTGCACGAGGGGCTCATGGCGTCGCCCGCCGAGGCGGTCGCGGTGCCGCACAACGATGCGGGCGCAGTCAACGACGCCATCAGCCGCTGGCGGGCAACGGGAGGGCGCGGCCGCCCGTGGATCGCCGCCGAGACGCTCTACGGCATGGATGGCGACGTCGCTCCGCTTGCGGACCTGCTCACCGTCGCCGACCGCCACGACGCGATGCTGCTGCTCGACGAGGCGCATGCGACCGGGGTCTGCGGACCGGCCGGCCGGGGCTTTGCCGCAGCCCTCGAGGGACGCTCCAATGTCGTGACGCTGCACACCTGCGGCAAGGCGCTCGGCGTCATGGGCGCGCTTGTCTGCCTGCCGCAGACCTTGCGCGCCTACATGGTCAACCGGGCCCGCGGCTTCATCTACGCCACGGCGCCGTCGCCGCTGCTCGCCGCCCTCGTGCGCGCGGCGCTCGGCCTCGTCGCCACCGCCGACGACCGGCGCCAGCGCCTGGCCGCCCTTGTCGCTCATGCGCGGCGCCGGCTCGCCGCGATCGGCCTGCCCGCCACGACCACGCAGATCCAGCCGGTCATCGTCGGCGCGGACCGGCGCGCGACGGCGCTGGCGGCGGCACTGCAGGCGCAGGGCTTCGACCTGCGCGCCATCCGCCCGCCAACGGTACCGCCGGGCACGGCGCGCCTGCGCATCGCCCTGACCCTCAACGTCAATGAGGCGGCCGTCGACGCGCTCGTCGCGGTGCTCGCCGACGAACTGGCGCGGCAGCGGACATGACGGGCTTCATCATCACCGGCACCGACACCGGCATCGGCAAGACCGTCTTCGCCGCCGCTCTCGCCGGGGCTCTCGGCGCCTGCTACTGGAAGCCGGTGCAGGCCGGCCTCGACGGCGAGACGGATTCCGAGGCGGTGCGTCGGCTGTCCGGCCTGCCGGCCGAGCGGATCCTGCCGGAGGCCTACCGTCTCGCCCTGCCGGCCTCGCCGCACCGGGCGGCGGACGCCGAGGGGACGACCATCGACGTGGAGAGGCTGGCCTTGCCGGCGGTGGCGCCCCCGGTCGTCGTCGAGGGTGCCGGGGGGCCGATGGTGCCGCTCACGCGCCGGCGGCTCTTCATCGACCTCTTCGCCGCCTGGGCGTTGCCGGTGGTGCTCTGCGCCCGCACCAGCCTCGGCACCATCAACCATACGCTTCTCGCCCTCGAGGCGCTCCGGCGCCGTGCCATCCCCGTACACGGCGTGGCCTTCATCGGCGCCGCCAACGACGACAGCGAGAGCATCATCGCCGCGCTCGCCGGCGTGCGCCGCCTCGGCCGCCTGCCGCATCTGCCGGCACTAACGCCGGCCGGGCTCGCGGCCGCCTTCGCCACCGGCTTCGACATCGGCGATTTCCAAGGACGACAATGACCCATGGCATGACCGTCGCCGGGCCATCCCCCGTCTGGCACCCCTTTACCCAGCACGCGCTCGCACCGGAGCCGCCGGTCGTGGTGCGCGGACAGGGCGCCTGGCTCACGACCGCGGCGGGCGAGCGTCTTCTCGACGCCATCTCCTCCTGGTGGGTCATCACCCACGGCCATTGCCATCCGCGCATCGTCGCGGCGATCCGCGAACAGGCGGGAGAGCTCGACCAGGTGATCTTTGCCGGCCACACCCATCCGGCGGCCGAAGAATTGGCGCGCCGGCTCGTGGCGCTGGCGCCGGCGGGGCTCGCCCACGCGTTCTTCTCCGACAGCGGCTCCACCGCCGTCGAGGTCGCGCTCAAGATGGCGATCGGCTACTGGCGCAACGTCGGCGAGCCGCGCACGCGCATCATCGCGCTCGACCACGGCTATCACGGCGACACCATCGGCACCATGTCGACGGGCGCGCGCGGCCTCTACAACGCCGCCTACGAGCCATTGCTCTTTGACGTGACGCGTCTGCCCTTTCCCGGACCCGGTTGCGAGGAGGCCACGCTCGCGACCTTGGACGCCGCATGCCGCCAGACACCCTGCGCCGCCCTCATCGTCGAGCCGCTCATCGTTGGCGCCGGCGGCATGCGCATGTATCCCGCCTGGGTGCTCCGGGAGATGCGGCGCCTCTGCACACGCCACGGTGTCCTCTTCATCGCCGACGAGGTGATGACCGGCTTCGGCCGTACGGGGGCGCTGTTTGCCTGCGATCAGGCCGGCATCGCGCCTGACATTGCCTGCTACGCCAAGGGGCTGACCGGCGGCGCGCTGCCGCTCGCCGTCACCCTGTGCCGGCGCGAAATCTTCGCGGCCCATTATTCCACCGACCGCACGCGCACCTTCTTCCATTCGAGCTCGTTCACCGCCAACCCGATCGCCTGCGCCGCGGCTCTCGCCAATCTCGCCATCTGGGCTGAGGAGCCGGTCGAAGCGCGCATCGCGACCCTGGGCACGCTGCAGGAGGAGCAGATCACGCGGTTCCGCGACGATCCGCGGTTCGCGAACGTGCGGCGGCTCGGCACGATCGCGGCGCTCGACCTGGCCGTCGATGATCCCGGCTATCTCGCCGGCATTGGGCCGACGCTCGCCGCCTTCTTCCGCGCGGCCGGCCTGCTCGTTCGCCCGCTCGGCAACACCATCTACGTCATGCCACCCTATTGTGTGACGGCGGACGATCTCGATCGCGTCTATGCCGCCATTGCCGGGGCAGCCGAGCGGTTCGGGCGGGCTTGACCATGCGGGGAACGCGCATCGCCGGGCTCGGACACTACGTGCCGCAGCGCGTGGTGACGAATGCCGAGATCGAAGCCCGGCTCGACCTGGAGGACGGTTGGATCGTACGGCGCACCGGCATCCTTGAGCGGCGCTGGGCGGCGCCGGAGGAGGCGGTGAGCGACCTTGCCGTGCCGGCCGCCGCGATGGCGCTCTCCCGGGCCGCACTGGTCCCGTCGTCGATCGGCCTCGTTCTCCTCGCCACCAGCACGCCCGATCATCTGCTGCCACCGACGGCGCCGCTCGTGGCGCACCGCCTCGGCCTCGCCTGCGGCGCCGTCGACCTGACCGGCGCCTGTGCCGGCTTTCTGTATGCCTTCGTGCTGGCAGAAGGCTTCGTGCGCACGACAGGGCGCGCTGCGCTGGTGATCGCCGCCAATATCCTCTCGCGGCGCATCGACCCAAATGACCGGGTGACGGCGGCGCTCTTCGCCGACGCGGCCGGGGCCGTCGTGATCGCGCCGAGCGATGTGGCCGATGCGGGCCTGCTTGCGTCCGCGCTCGGCAGCGACGGCGCCGGTTACGAGCTCATCCAAATCCCGACCGGCGGCAGCCGCCGACCGATGGCGGACGGCACGCCGGCGCGGGAGGACCGCATGGTGATGCGCGACGGCCGTGCCGTCTTCACCAAGGCCGTCGACCTGATGGTGTCGTCCTGCCGGCAGGTGCTCGCGACGGCGGGCCTGGCGGCCGGTGAGGTCACCCGGTTCGTCCCGCATCAGGCCAACGCCCGCATCGTCGCGGCCGTGCGCGAGAATCTGGCCATCGCGCCGGAGCGGACGCTGTCCACCGTGGCTGAGTTCGGCAATTCGTCCGCCGCGACCATCCCGTTGTCGCTGTCGAGAGCGAGCCTGGCGCACGACCTTCGGGACGGCGACATTCTGCTCCTCGCCGCTGCCGGCGCGGGCCTCACCGGTGGGGCAGCCGTCTATCGGCTTGCGGCATCGCTTTAGCGTTTCAGGGTCAAGAGAGGTCCGCTGTTCCCTCCCTTGTCCGGCCTTCGCGGTGCTGCATGCAACAACCGACGTCGTCGACTTCCCATGAGTGTGATTGCAGCCAGATGCATCGCTGCTCCCAACCAACGGGGAAGCCGAGGCGGTGGGTGAGATATGGGGATGCGCCGCCATCACCATTCGGTGCCCGTGCAGCAACGGGAGAGGCTGTCGAAAACAACTTGCTCCTCCTGAGTGCAGGTCACTTGGTCGAAGATGATGTGAGGCTTGGGATGCACGAGCCGCACTCATCCTTGACACCACTGCTTCACACCCCGCCTGAAGCTGGCGCTGGCGGGGATGCGGCTGCGCTCTAAGCGCTCTAGATCTTCAATATGGGCTTTAGCTTTGCTCGAACGTCAGCAAGGACCGCTGGATCTGCCATTTCAATGAATTCCGCAGCGCGATCGGTCCACGAAGCGCTTTTGATATGGTCGGCCAGGACGGCGCCTCTCGTCTTGCCGGCACCGTTAACAACAACCTCAAAGGGGTATCCCTTGACCTGGGTCGTAACAGGGCAAAGGATGCAAAGCCTTGTGGATTGGTTGTATTGGCGGGGCGTCAACACCAGGGCGGGCCTGCGCCCTGCCTGCTCTCGTCCCGCCTGAGGATCAAAGTTGATCCAGATCAAATCACCTTCGTCAGGGCAGTACGGTGGATTAGGCGAACTCATTACCGACCGCGCGCCCCATAGACGTTTCCCCATGCAGGTTCTCAGGGGTGATCCCCTCGAGAAGCTCTTCCAGGGTATAAACAGGCGCCTCATCGATCGGCTCGATCACCAGAGTTCCGCCTTGGACCGTAAGCTCAGCCTGGCGTCCGGGTCGTGCCGAAATCTCGCGGGCAAAGGCCTGCGGAATTCGGAGCGCGAGGCTATTGCCCCACTGCGCGAATTGAACCCTCATATCTAAACCCCTTCCAAGGGGACACTCTCCCCTCGGATATACAATAGATATACACCACATGTCGGTCCTCGCAAGTCAACTCTGTGACATTGGAGGGGCAATTTTCGTCCCTTGGCTTGATGTCCTTCCCGCGCTGCAATGGCTCTCTTGGCGATACGGTTACGCTAGGCGTCCGTCGGTACGTCGCTTTCTGCTGGCTCAGATTGCCTCTGGCGGTATGTCCGGTCCCTCGCCAGGGTCGGGCTCTACCTCTGGGACCAATGATCTTCACGGAAGCCATGTAACAGAGTGGCCTGCATGTTGTCAGAGGTTGGCGACGAGTTCGGGTCAGCGCCGTAGGCGGTCGAATTCGCGGCACGAGGATCGATACCGCTCGGTGGGATACAGCTCTCCTGAGTTGGTAAGACCGCTAACCCATTCAGTTGATTTGTGTGACAGTGAGTCTTAAATTGCACACATACGCTGATAGGTGACGCGATGGCTACAAAGGTTAAGGCAGCGAAGGCAGGCACGACGGGCAGGGCCGCCCATCCGCGGGCGGGACGCGGCGCAGGGAAGGCTGTGTCCGGCTTCAAAGGGAGCGCCAAGCACACTGCTGTGGTCGTTGAGGAGGCCCGCCGGGCCGGACTGTTGGCGGGTGAACGGACCGAGCACGTTAGCTTCCGCGCCCCGAAAGCCCTCCTGGAGGCCGCACAGCGGGAGACTGGGATCATGTCCCCCACGGAACTCGGAATTCTGGCATTGGCAACGCTTGCTCAGCCTGATCCGGCGGTGGAGTACCTGAAGAAGTCGTACGGCGTTCTCGGCACGGATCATAAGCTTGAAATCTGATCTAGCAGCTGCAATACGCCGTTTCAAACCCGAGAAGCAGACTTCGCCGTTAACCACCCGTCCCGCTGCCGAACTCATTTCGGCCGATGAGTATGCCCAGCGGGCGAGGACTGTCCTTCTCCCCGATACCAACGTCTATATAAACTCATTTGCCGGGCTCCTTACCCCAGCGGCCAAGCACTTGATGGACAATGGGCTGCTGTTCCATTCGAGCGTATGCTTAGGCGAGATCGCCATCGGTGTCGGTCATTCCAGCCCGGCTCACTCAAACTGGAATAACACACGCAGGGAGTATGCTGGTCTCGTCGCAAGCATCCCGGAAACCCGAATACTCGAGCCCGATGAACAAACCTGGATTGAAGCAGGAATGATCGCGGGCATTTTGGCTCGTACGCAGGGATATCAGCGGCATCAACGTAAAGAATGCCTGAATGACGCGTTGATCTATCTGTCTGCGGCGAAAGAGGGGATCCCAGTGTTGACATCAAATCGAGACGAGTTCGACGTCATCCAGCAGATCGCGAGACAAGGAATGTTCGTACACTATTGAGATGCCCCTTTCAGGGCCACCCCTTGACTGGGTTCCTGTTGTTCTGCTTCACCGTCAACCCCTCTCGCCACTCTTCTGCTGTAGCTCAGTCCGAGCAGGGTCAAAAGCTGCAATAGAACGCCGCCAAACGCTGCCTTCCATCGCGCACCTCCTCGCGAGGACCGACACCGCCCTATGTTACACACTGCGCGTTTCGCGTGATCGTGAGCAACGATTTCACCGCATCGTGAGCACGGATTTCAGGGGATCGCCCGCTTCGCCACGCTCTCGGATGGCACGTTTATCGAGGCCATCAACGCGTTCCGCAAGGCCGAGGCCCAGCTCGCCAAGGCGCAGAGGCGGATGAGCCGCAAGACCAAGTACAGCAGCAACTGGAAGAAGGCCCAGGCGAAGGTCCGCTCCATTCGGGCCCGCATCGCCCGCATCCGGCAGGACTTCCTGCACCAGACGTCGACGCAGATCAGCAAGAGCCACGCGATCGTGTGTGTCGAGGATAAGGTGAGGAACATGACGGCATCGGCGGCGGGAACGGTGGAGCAGCCCGGGACCAACGTGCGGGCCAAGGCGGGGCTGAACAAGGCGATCCTCGACCAAGGCTGGAGCATGTTCGTGCGCCAACTCGCGTACAAGCTGGAATGGCGCGGCGGGATGATCGTCAAAGTCGATCCGCGCAACACCAGCCGCCGCTGCCCCGAGTGCGACCACGTGGACGCGAAGAACCGCCGGAGCCAGGCGCGCTTCGCGTGCGTGTCGTGCGGGCACGAGGCGCACGCGGACGACGTCGCGTCGATCAACGTTCTAAGGGCGGGACACGCCCGGCTAGCCTGCGGAGAGACTTCGCCCCATGGGGCGTCGGCCCAGGAACCCACCGAGGCGAGGGCGCGCCTCGCGGCGTGACACGCGGCAGGAATCCCCTCCATTCATGGAGGGGAGGATGTCAAATCTTCGAGGACAGTGGCGGCTGGGGTGCGCCTGAGCAAACTCCGCATGCAACCAAGTCGCGGCCGTGGAGGACTTGCCGGTCCCGGAGGAGCGACGATTCCGACAAGGCTGCGCGGCGACGCCTGCCGGATTTTCTCGAAGAGCCGATGCCGTGAGACTAAGTCATAGGCTTCAGGCGGTACGAGTTTGCTGGCAAGATCAGAAGGCGGGCGTCGATTGTCCTTTTTCAGAATCCTAATCGCCAGATTGGCCAGCCCCATGAGGTGATCCTGAATGATTGTGAGTGGATGATTGGCCGCGGCGCTACGGCTGGACGGGATGGGATCTACCTCATTTGAACAGTCCTGTTTAGACCGACTGTTGCTACGGTTCATCCATCGGCAGAGGCAAGCCGTGGGTCAGTCGGAGCAGCGAGCCCTTGCCCGAGCCATGGGATCCGATGAGGCCAACGCTCCGCTCGCGCAGTGATAGAGAAGCCGTCGAAAACAACCTGCTTCCCGTGAGCGAAGGTCACTCGCTCGAAAATGATGTGCAGTTTGGGGCGCACGAGCCGCGCTCCTATAGCCATCGGCCATCGGCTCATCAACGATGCGTATGCGATCACTCGATGCGCGTGAGAAGCGGGATCGGCTGTCTGACGCCTGCCTCATCGAGGATCGAAAACTGATAGCGTCCTGTCGCATCGACCCGGACTCGATAGCTCAGACGTTCCACGACGTTATTCTCGCGGTCAAAGGTCAGGATCCTCGGGGTCATCTCGGGGATCTGCCCCTCAGGAATATAAATCGAGTTGCAGATGATCACTTGATCCCCAGGTTGGCAGGTTCGCGCCGCAGCCCCGTTCAAGATGCAACACCGCGATCCGCGCTCACCCAGAATGACATAAGTCGAAATCCGGGCGCCCGAGTTCTTGTTCCAGATCTCCACGAACTCGAGCGGGCAAATCCCTGCCTCTTCACAGTGATCCGGATCCAAGGTGATTGAGCCGTGATAGTTCAGATTTGCCTCGGTCACGTGGATGCCGTGCAACTTAGCAGCAACAACTTTCCTCATGGCGCAATCCTTCGTGAAGGCTGTTGATGTACCGGGTCGGATGCCAGGCCGCGTAATCGCTCCAGCGATGAGCCATGGTCAATCCCGTGCGGCAAGAATCGACTTCCATTCTCAGGAGGAGCGCCGACATCAACGCCGCACATGGGTTCAAGATGACCTAAGAGAAGGCTTCTAACGCGGCCATGAGTCTGCATTCAAGAGTTAGGTCTTCTTTTTTCATCCCTTGATAGAGATCGTTTTTGCTGTCCTTCGATCACAGACAGTCAACTTGTCCTATGGAGTCGATCGCGGCGCGCGAAGGAACGGGCAATTCGCGACAGAGTCGGATGAAGCACACTCGCTCGGCCCGTGAAAGCCAGCAGTGCCGGAAGATCATGTGGCTGGTTTCTAGAAGATGTCGTCCCGCTCAGGGGTACGGGCAGAGAGAGGGAATGCGTGCGAGAATCACCGTGAAGGCGCCATAGGCAATCTGCCGCCTGTGTCTTCCCAGTTACAGAATAGATCCGCTTTGAAAAATATAATTTCGTAATCGATTACATTGGCGACAGGGGATTTCAAACAAGAGCGCCCAGCGGTAAGGAGCTTTCGCGACCCGCATCCCCCTTAGTGCATAGGCGGCGTCGCACCTCTGAGAAGAGTGTTCCTCCCAAACTCGGGCTGCTGGCAACGGCAGCCCATTTCTTTGATGTCGCTGGAGTGTGGCGATGACGGGCAAGGATGTGATCCGAATAGGCCTCGTTGGTGCCGTTTGTCGAAAAGTTGGTATCGCACGAATCGAGGCTGCGGAACTGGTCCCACGGGTTCTCGGAGAGAATTGCGAGACGCTTGCAGCAGGTGAGAGTGTGAAGCTGTTGGAGTTCGGCATCATTCATGTGCGCGATTGGGCAAGGCGGGTGGGACGGAACCCGCAAACAGAAGTCGGCGTCCCACTAAAGCCGCGCCGAGCCATCACGTTGAATCCCTCGAATATTCTCAAGGTCTATGTGGACCGGGCGTTCTCTCCGTCCTCGCGTGGCCCGAAGGATCTTGAGCGTCGGGGACGGCGGACAGCATGAAAACGGCATTGGGACCGGAGCGGAGTTGGCATGCCTCACATAGCGCGATCGGTGACTGTTTAATCGGCCGAGCGGTTACCGCGTTCCACCAGTTTCAACCCGCCATCGCAACCAACAGTTCAGACGGTATCGACACCCTTGTCGTTGGCGAACTGATAGCGGGAGCCTCGGACAGCGCCATTCTGTTCGCTGTCATCACGGCTCTCAGCAATCGGCCGTTCTCGGCAACTGGTTCACCTGGAGGCGCTAGATCGCAATGATGAGAGACGACGAACGCCGCTGGCATCGCCGACGAGCGTCGAATCACAGTGCCAAAATTGTGCTCCCCAACCATTCCCCAACGTTGACCTGTACCGTCGAAAACATATCCGCCGGCGGCGTTCGGATCAGGTTCGCGACCGCTGTCGCTCTTCCGCCGGAGTTTGTGCTGGAGATTCCCAGCCTCAACCTGCGTGTCGATGCTCGTGTGGTCTGGAGCCGAGGTGAGCACGCCGGCATTAGGTTTCTCTGGCGGCAGCACATGAGCCAACGCGCAGCGGGTGGCAGACCTGATCAACCTTGGGGATCCTCAGTACGGACAGGTTAGTCGTACCGGAAATGCGTGACAGAAACCCCGCCCAGATGCGGTGAAATCGTTGCTCACGATCACGCGAAACGCGCACCCAGATTGAGCAACCGAACGGGGGTTTCTTTGCAGGCTCGAAACATCACCGAGCCGACGTCTTGTGTCACTGCAGGGAGTAAACGGCTCGTTGCGCTGGCTGCGTCTCCCGCACCACTGCCGCTTGCGGGCATCCCAAGCGTCTGCAGCGGTCTATTACGGGCGAGAGCGCCAACATTCTCGCCGGTCCGATCGGAGCCAAGCGAATCAGGCACCCGACGCCTAAGGTTACTGGACAACCGACAAAGTCGGTCTGCCACGCTCGAGCGGTCCAGTCGCCATAGACAACTGAACTCGGAACAGCGCTGCGATCACATCCGACTGTGTGACGATACCAACGAGCTGGTCATTATCATTGACGATCGGAATTTGCACCAACCCAGCGTCTGCCATCAGGAGAACGAGTTGGGCGACAGCAACGTCGGGCCGGGATGTTTGGACGGGAGACGTCATGACCTGTCCCACTGACCCTGGTAGCCTGCGTTCGAGCCGGATCACCCGAAGTGCCATTTGACGGATGCCGATACGAAGTTCTCTCTTTGCATCCCAATCACTATGCTTGATGAGGTCGGCTTGGGTGATCATCCCGACGACGTGGTGCTGATCGGATACCACGGGCAAGGCTTTGAGACTGTGCTGACGGAGAAGTCCCCAAGCCACTCGCAGCGGAGTTTCCGCTGTGACGGATATGATGTCGCGGGACATGATTTCCGCGCAGGTGATGCTTTCGAAGCGGCGGCTATACGCCTGCATCTCGACCTTCCTGAACAGGGCTTCAAGGCTGTCGCGGCTCACGTCAACGACTTCGTCGTTTTCGCGCAGGATGGCATCCAAGTCGTCACTGCTGAACCCCAACCGCTGCAAGGGTGCAGGATCCGCCGCTTTGTGAAGATTGGACGATGAGGGCTTTGTCAGATGCGGATACCGTCGGCCGGTTAAATTGTTGAACAGAACTCCCATCACCAGCAGGATCAATGATCCGAACGCGACAGGCCAGAGGACAAACCCGTACCCAGCAGCCTTGATCGCTGGCCCGCCAACAACAGCCATCAGAGCCAGAGCACCGCCCGGAGGGTGGAGGCACCGCAGAACGAACATCATGGCCACCGAGGCAGTCGCAGCGAGCGCGCTCGCCATGAGAGGGTCTCCAAGACACTTGGCGCATGTCACACCGATAGCCGCCGACACCACGTTCCCGCCGAGGAGGGACCAAGGTTGAGCCAACGGGCTCGCCGGGAGAGCGAACACAATGATGGCGGAAGCCACCAAAGGCGCACTCAGGAGGGGCAGGTCCCCCGGAGAGCCGAGAAACCCTGCTCCGAGGAATCCGACCGTCAGGATGCCCGCTAATATTCCAGCGCAGACGCGAAGCTGCTCCAGACGGCTGATATGAGTCAGGTCCGGAATAAGGCGTTTTACCCACGAGAGAGATTGAAGCACCTTGCTCATGGGCCCCTGTCGCACCGGGAGGGTGATTGCTGGAGAGGAGCCGTGCCTCGCCTTTTAGGCGAGCTGCCCGATGACCTGAGCCAGCTGCTCCGGGCTGTCGAACGCACTGCCAAAGAGCGTCGGAAGAGGCCCTGCCCAGCGTACCGATGCACCCCTGCGCGGATTAGCGCTTGGCCTGTGTTGATCCCGGCGAGGCCGCCAACGAGAGACGCACGCTGGATGGGTAAAGCTTCACGCAGGACGCGACCGAGACTAAGCCGATCATCGTCCCTGAAGGATGATGTTCGAGGGAGTAAGGCAAGCGCAGACATGACCTCGTGTCTTGCGCGGACGCCTAGGCCAAGTCAATGGAATGTCCTTTTGAAAGAACATCGACTCGTAGAAGCTTCTTTTCCCGCATGTCTCAGAGAGAGAAGAGAATTCTGTTTGCTCTGTCCTGCGGAGAATGTGCAGAGGGCCGCGTAAGGTCTGCGCACCTTTCCTGATCTCGAGCAGCTGTGACTCGGAGCCGACAGTCCACATCGCCGCCGATCCGATGGAATTCGAGCCCCTTGCTCGTGCTTGATTCTTCAACGAAGCGAGCCAGCGTTTCCCAAGTGTGATCACCAAGATCCTCGCAAACTTTGCCGAGTACCAAGAAAGCGGCCGGACAGAGTACCATGGTGATGCCTCCGCGGCCTAACGGGCAAGGCTTCCTGGTCCCTTCAGACCAAGCGTCTCGCACCTGAGACAGGCAATGTTCAGTGCGGCATTCTGATCGCGGTCGTGGAATGACCCGCAATCGCCGCACATCCACGGCCTGACCGCAAGGCCTTGCGCACCGCATCCAGAACAAGTTTGCGCTGTTTAGGAGGATCGGGCGGCTCATCTGTGGACCGTCGCGTAGTCGATGGAAATCCCTCGCTCGACCATCATCTCCTCAAGATCGCGCAGGCTTAGGCTGTGCGCAGGTACCATCTAACGCAGAGCAGAATCACAAATTGATCAAAATGCCTGCCCTGGAACACCGTGCCCTCCATCCCTGGACCCGGGGAGCAAAAGCTGAACTTCTGAAACAAAGCGTTCGCGACAGAACCCGGCAAAGCTCCAGATGACGAGATGATCGGCGTATCCCAGCTCCTAAAAGGTGCCAGCCGCGTTCGAGTCTGATCGCATGCGGCGTCTCCTCCGTTGTTGCGAGCGATTGCAACTGCAAGCGAGGTCGCGCAGCGGGTAGGCGGCAACAATTTTGTGAATGCATCGCAACTCCACTCTTGTCGGCTTGCAATAGCCACGATATGCACTCGCCTAGTTGCAAATGACTCGCAATTGCATAAGGGCAGACGAAAATGAGCGTGGCGTACCTGAGCGTTTCCAGTGAGGCGACGATGGCCATCAAGAGCGGCCTGCGCCTGATGCACCTGCTGGGGTTGGTGCTGGGCTTAGGCGCTGCGACGCTGATCGACCTGGTGACGTGCAAATTCCTGGTGAAAGGTAGCGTGCATGAGGAGCACTGGAAGGTTATCCGCTTCTCGTCGCGGATCGTCACGGCCGGACTGGTGATGCTGTGGATCTCCGGGCTCGGCTTTCTCGCCCACTATGCGCTCTTTGCGCCCGCCAACCTGGACAACCCGAAAGTCTGGGCGAAGATGGCCATCGTCGGCGTCCTCTCGCTCAATGGCGTCTACATCCACCGCCGCGTTCTACCTTTCCTGAAGTCGAGGATCGGTCGAGGCCTGTTCGACGGCCTGGGCGCACGCGAGCGCTCCTTGATGCTGGCCTCCGGCGCGGTGTCGGCCACGTCTTGGTTCGTGCCCTTGGGACTCGGCGCCGTTCCGCAGCTGAACTTCGTCGTGCCCGCGACGATCATTCTGCTGGGGTATGCGACCGTGCTCACGCTCGCGATCTTCGCGTCGACGGCCGTTGGTCGTTCCCTCGGCCACCAGGACGCGTCGGTTGCACGCAAGCAGCTCCGGGTACAGACTTAAGGTCCGCGCCGCGACGTCAGGGCGGCGGCTGCCGCCCGCGCGTGATCGTCGCGGATTTCGGCCCGCGATGCGGATCGGTGATCGTCTGGAACGCGTAACTCGGCCCTTGGTCACCCGCTCTGTCGAGATCACCGCGAGCGGCGGCGTCGCCGGGCCGTCGAGCACGTGTCCCTCCACGTCGAAGTGGGAGCCGCGGCAGGGACAGTCCCAGCATCCTTCGAAGCTGTTCCAGTACACGGTGCAACCTGCGTGTGGAATCGCCCTCGCGGGAGAACGGGCAGCGCATCCGGCAGGCCGCCCGCAATATCCGCAAGGTCTTCGATTACGCAGACCAGACGCTGTATCACGTGGTGCCGCGGAAGCGTGAACGGGCGTTGCGAGAACAAGCTCGATCATCAACCGGGCCCGCTCGCATCACGGTCGTATCCGGATCCTGGGTTCTGGCGCCGGCGGTCCCTCGTGAAAGTGTTCAGCTTACATCGAGCCCCAGATCCAGGATCGGGGCACTATGGGTAATCCAGCCGGTGGAGATCAGATCCACGCCTGCTGCTGCGATGGCAGGTGCCGTCGCAACTGTCACCCGGCCAGAGGCTTCCGCAATGGCGTCCCCCGCCGGACAGCCTCTGAGAGCGTGTCAGGGCTCATGTCGTCGAGCAGGATCGCGTCAGTTCCGACCTCCAGCACCTCATCCAGCTGATCGAGGGTATCGATCTCGATCTTGACGAGATGACTGACGGCTACACGGGCTCGCTCCAGCGCCGGTCTGACTCCTCCGGCTCGAACGGCATGCTTCTCAAGGGAACGCAGTCCCGGTGTGGTCTTGCGCGTGCAGACGATCCGGGCATGTCCATGAGGGCGAACAGCTTCAACGAGAGCCGCCGTTGCCGTCGCAATGCCCGACAGCTTGCAGAGCAGATTGAGAGCCACGCGCTCCGCCGAGAGAATGCTCCGAGCCGAGCCGTCCACCTGGAGAACGGCCGCTCCTCGGTTAAGCAGACTGCCGTCGGGACGGTCAATCACGACTGTGACCGCAGGGTCTATCAAGGTGAATGCCAGAAGTGCGGCATCCACGCCCGCGACCACACCGGGCCCGCGCGCCACAGGTGCGGCGCAAGTTCTTCGAGTTGGCCGAATTGAGGAAGGGGCCGATTGCAATCGAAGCGGTGAAGCGCATGGATGCCCTGTTCGCGATCGAGCGCACGATCAACGGCCGACCGCCTGACCAGCGACGCGCCATCCGCGCATTGCAGTCCAAGCCTCTCGTCAACGATTTGGAGAGCTGGTTGCGGGTTCAGCGTGGACGGCTGTCACCCTATCGGGCGACACGGGTCATAGACCCCCTCCATGTCGATGACCCGCGCCTCGACGAGGCCGCACAGTTCGAGCAAGTGATGCCAGTCGCGCCCATTGCGCGCGAGCCGGGAGGCATCCAGGCATAGCACGGCGCCGACATGCCCGGCGCACAAGGGGGCCACGAGCCGCTCGAAGCCCGGCCGAGCGACCATGCCGCCGGCCGATCGTCCGAGATCATCGTCGATGATCTCGACCTCATGGAACCCTCGCCGGCGGGCAACCTCGACGAGTTGGTACTGCTGCCTTTGGCTCTCGAGATTGAACTGGACCTGAGCCTGTGTCGATTGCCGCACGTAGACGACGGCTTTGCGCTTCAGCACGGAGGCCGGCAAAAGGTCAGCGTCGCTCATCGTCACGCTCCCTCCTTGGAACGCCGGCGGCTTCGAGAAGGCGTGCGAGCCGGAGGACGATGACCTGTCGCTCGGATGGGCTCAGGCCCCGCACCTTCACGGAATCGAGCGCCATGCAGAGCTGGCGCGGAGCCGTCTCTGGGGCCTGTCTGGTCTTTGGATTCTCCATCTTGTTCCTCCTGGACGATCGGGTCGTCCGGAGATCTTCGCCGATATCCCCGCTCCTGCAGAAGGCGGTGGAGATCGGCGAGCGCGTTCACCGACACTTGGCGGAGGCCCGCCTTCATCTCGGCGCAGGCGACCGGATCGAGCATCCAGGCCGCCATCACCAGCACGACGCCAGGCTCTACTTCAATCTGCACGAAGCGTCCGGAGACACGGTGCTCCGTGCGGCGGAGGAAAACACACCGCCCATACAAAGGATGCCAGCGACAATGGACGATCACTTCCTGCCCGACATGGGCAGAATGACCAGGAGATTGCGGTCGGGCGCCGGAACTGGACCTTTGCTGGCTCGGATCGCGGCGGGCATCGGGCGGCAGCGCTGTACATGCTGATCGAGACCTGCAAGCTCAATGAGGTCGACCCACGGGCCTGGCTGACTGACATCCTGGCACGACTGCCGGAGCACTCGGCCAAGCGCCTCGACGCACTCCTGCCCTGGAATTGGAACGCCTCACGCGACCAGCAAGCCGCGGCCTAAGGCTCAGGGTTTTCGCGTGAGCAACTTCTTGAACAGCTCTTCGGCTTTCTGCAAGCCTTCATCGGTGAGGACAACGGATTTGGCCTTGTTGGCGGGGTCGCAGATGAAACCCTTCTGTAGAGCCGGTCGGTCACATCCCAATCAAAACTCTTCCAGGCCCGGCGCTCATCGTGCAGCGTCAGCCACATCAGGGCGAGGACCGCCTCGTCGATCTTGTCGCGATTGATCTCCATGGCGCTATTCTACCACACCGCGACCGAAGATTCCGTGGTCGTCGCCGAATGCTTACTGCTCAGCTACGGCCGCCAAGTGTGAACCGTCAGGCGACTGGCCTGAAGGAAGTCCACTGCCGTGAACTCGACACCGGATTCCATAAGGTCGGAGATGAACGCGACGTTGCGGGAAAGGCGATCCAGCTTGGCGATGATGAGGCGCCGTGGAGCGCCCCGGCCACAGCCGGAGAGCTTCGGCGAGGCGAGGGCAGTCGTTCTTCTTGCCGCTCTCAACTTCCACGACCACGAACATGAGTTGCCAGTCCCCGCCGCGCAGGTAGTTCCGACGGCCTCCTGCTGGGCGTCAAGGCCAAGGCTGGCCGCCCCGCGCGGCATCGGCTCGCTCAAAGCCAACGCGGAACGGCCGCGCACGAAGACGAGGCCTGATGCGGCTGACTACGCGGCCTACCCGCCCTTTGCCAACGATGCCGATCCGTGGGCGGCGCACTTTGCCGAGATCGATGCCCTGCTCGAACGTACCAGCAAGGTGCTCGCGGGCGAAACCCCAATGCCCAGGAGCCGCTCGCATCTGGTCTACGATCCGGACCAGGACGAAGCCGAGACTGAGGATCTGTGGCTCGACGTGGTCCAGCGCACCAGCCACTGGCCGGCCGTAGCGGCGGCCGCGGTGGCGTGGCAGGCTTAGGTCGATCTCGACCTGTACGCCCGCCTGCCGTGGCTCGGGCTGATCATGGCCGCTTTCATCCTGAGGGCGCGAGGCCGGATCGCACATCTGCTGCCGCTCGCGGCCAGGTTCAAGTAGTCGAAGTTCCGGCCGCAGGGCCGGGAAGCGGCCCGCGAGAAGCTGGAGGGCTCCTGTCAGGTGCTCGAGGAGGCACTGGTGATTGCCAACAAGGACCTCGACCGGCTGATTCTGGTGCGGGAACTCATGACGCGCGTCACTGCCAAATGCCGCTCGAACTCGAAGTTGCCCGAACTCGTGGACCTGTTCCGCCGCGTCCACTGGCGACAGTTCCGCTCGCGGCTAAACTCTTGCAGGTCACGCCCAAGGCCATCGACCTCATGCTGGCGCAGCTCGGTGGCGCCCTCCCACGTGAACTCACTGGCCGCACCCGCTACCGCGCCTGGGGCATCGTGTGAGTTGGTCGAGTGCTTTGATCGAGCACGTCATCAGCCGTTCATCTTCCGTGAGGTAAAGCCACGTCCCGTTCGCAAGGACGGTTGCATATGTTGATGTGGGCTACAGCTGTTGCTTTTCCCGTCTCGCTCGTGGCGGTAGGGCCGCTGCGGGACAGTTCGCCGTCCTGGCTTCAGTCCGGTGCTAAGCTGGTGGCGGCGATCAGCCTCTTTGCTCTGGTGTGCCTGCTGGAATTCAGCGACGGCGGCACCGATCGCTCGCATCCGGCCGCCTGATCGGCTCCGCTTTCAGTCACAAAGGCGCCAGGAGACACCCTTCCCCTGGGCTACGGCCACGTTTACCTGTAGATGTGCCGCGTCCTGCCCGGTTCGCAAGCGGCAGCTTCAACACAGGCGCTTCGCCTTGGCGAGAGGGCGGTGCACATCCCTTCCGCTTTCGAGGCGACGACTATGCTAGAACGATTGTTGAAAGACCCTCGTACCGAGCGCGTGATCCTGACGCTCATCATCCTCAACGCGATCACTCTGGGCCTCGAGACAAGCCCCTCGGCCATGGCTGCATTCGGCCCGGTGCTGATCGCGATCGACCGGATCGTCCTGACGATCTTCGTGCTGGAGCTGTCCGCTCGTCTCGTGGTCCACCGCCTCGCCTTCTTTCGCGATCCCTGGGGCGTCTTCGACCTCGCCGTGGTCGGGATTGCACTGGTGCCCGCCACAGGTTCGCTGTCGGTGCTCCGGGCGCTGCGGGTGCTGCGGGTGATGCGCCTGATTACGGCCGTGCCTGCGCTCCAGCGGGTGGTCGGCGGGCTCGTCTCGGCGCTGCCGGGCATGGGCTCGATCACGCTCCTTCTCGCGCTCATCCTCTACGTCTTCGCGGTGATGGCGACGAATCTGTTCGGCCAGACCAACCCGGAGCAATTTGGCTCGCTTGGAGCCACAGCCTATACGCTCTTCCAGGTCATGACCTTCGACGACTGGTCCGGTGGTATCGTGAAGCCGCTGGCGGAGCACCATCCTTATGCGATCACCTTCTTCCTGGTTTTCATCCTGCTGTCGACCTTCATGGCCCTGAATCTCTTCATCGGCGTTATCGTGAATGCGATCGATGCCGAGACGGAGGAGGATGCCCCGAAACTGACGCATCCGTCTGGGATTGACGAACGGCTGATTGCCGAGATCAGCGCGTTGCGGGCCGAGATTGCGGAACTCAAGAGACAGTTGAGCAAGGCAGCCTGATTGGCCGGCATGACAATCGCTCCGAGTGGCCCCTGCTAGCAGGGCGATTTGATCCGAGCCGTCCCGGGCTCGTGGCGGGGTTGATGGGCTGAACGCAATGGTGGAATTGCGGCACTGTGACGGGTCAGGGAGCGTTGGGAAAGCACCGCCGGGTGCCCATATAGAATCTATGTCGCACAAGGCTTCTTCGCCCCGCACCCTCAACCTGATCGAGTCCACCCTGACCATCCCGACGCCTTCGTCCGAACCGGCTTTTGCCTCGGCCAAGCCGCCGGCGCTGGCAAGCTTGTCGGACGCTGAACTGGTCCAGCAGCTCGACCAACTCATCGAGGAAGTGCGGCGCCGGCTGGAGAAGGGCAGGGGAAGCGGCTCGGGGCTGGAAGCGGCGAAACAGGCGTGATTGGCCCTTGGATGGCTTATGCCAGGAGCCACAAAGCACGCTAAACCCTTGAGATCTGCCAAGGCCTCCTCCCCGTTGCAGGAGGGGCAGCGTAGGGCAGTCCGGGCCGCTCTTCTGGCCGGCGTGGGGCCGGCCAAGTGGCCAAGCACTTCGGCCTAACGCGTAATTCTCATCCGCGATAGGACCTGTGGTGGCACCACATTTTCACAGGCGCCACAGTTTATGCACCCAGAAGCGCTCGTTTGCCTTTACGGCCCAGCGCGTCCGCGGCGGCCACGACGCCGCATGTGCTAACTGATCATCGAACTCAATCCGGCCCTACTATCTTGCCGATTTGATTATTCTTGAGCGCAGTACGCCGCCAATCTGTTCGACCGCCAAGACCAGGATGAATATGACGAGGATGATTGTCGCAGCTTGGGCATAGTTGAAGAGATCCAACGCAACCTGCAACTCGACTCCAATTCCCCCGGCGCCGACAATTCCCAGGACAACCGATCCACGCGTGGCTTTTTCGAGACTGAAAAGCCCGGTCGCAATCATTGAGGGCATGGCTGCAGGCAATACTGCCGACGCAATGATGTCCATCCTTGATGCGCCCAAAGCGGTAAGCGCCTCCTGCGGGCCTTCTTCGACTTCTTCTATCGCTTCAGCGAAGAAGCGGCCGCAAAAACCGATCGTGTCCACAATGATCGCGAGTGTGCCGGCGAACGGACCAAGACCCACGGCGACAACAAAGATAAGTGCCCAAACAAGATCCGGAATCGTCCTGAAGAACGAAACAAGCGCCTTCATGGCGAAGCGAATGACGGGATGAGGCGAATAGTTATGAGTAGCGAATACCGCGATCGGTAGACTGAGGATGACGCCGACAAATGTACCGGCCAAAGCCATCTGGAAAGTCTCGAGAAGACGCCACAGCACGACCGGGAGGCGGCTGATATCGGGCGGGAGCATGTCATTGATCAGCTGCCACATGTTGGGCAGCCCTTCAATGAAACGCAAAACAGAAAATTCTGACCCGTGAATCGATGCGACAATCGACGCACCGCACCCTACGAGTATCATGAAACGCAGAGCGGATACCTGCTCGAAGCGAGGAGGCGTGGTGCTAGCCCGAGGAAATTTAGACATAGAGTTCCCTCACCGAGGCTGTCGATATGTGCGCAGCCTTCTCGTCAAGTGCAATACGCCCACTTTTCAGGCCGACGATCCGATCGGCATACTCTTCAGCGTGTTTGAGATTATGACTGGTAAAGATGACGGTAGCCTTCTGTGTGCGTGCTAAACGGATCAAGAGTTCCATGACTTCCTGGCCGGAAGCGGGATCGAGGCTTGCCACTGGCTCGTCTGCCAAAATGATGCGGGGGCGTTGCATCAGCGCGCGGGCGATTGCAACCCGCTGAGATTGTCCGCCGGAAAGCTGATCGGCCCGGCTGGTCGCTTTATGGGCCAGCCCTACGGCCGCAAGCATCTCCATCGCTTCTTCACGTACTTGCGTAGGCGCCAGCGAGTGCACCCAGGTTCCGGGCCCACGTCGGCGCGCTTGGTCTCCGTGAATAACATTGCTCAACACGGATAGCCGGGACGAAAGATTGTGCTTCTGAAAGACGAAACCGACTTGCGACCTGACGAACACGAGATCCTTTCGCCGCGCTCCGACAAGCTGCGTGCCGAGTGTTTCAATCGAGCCGGAATCCGGCTCGACCAAGCGGATGCAACTCCGCAGAAGCGTTGATTTGCCTGCGCCATTGGCGCCGATCAGCGAAACGATCGAGCCACGATGGACCGCGAGGCTGATACCACGCAGTATGGGCGTAGATCCGAAATGCTTGACGAGGGCGGAGATCTCAAGATCGACATCCGTGGATTGCGCCAAACCTACGTCTATCTTCTGCAAGTTTTCGTGAACATTCGATAGCATGGTGTTTTACTTCAGTGGCATTGCAAATTGCGGCTGGCCGATCGCAACGAAACCTTTGCGCATGTACGCATATTCTTTGTCATCAACATCCGGAACAAATGCCGTCAGCTTATAGCGATCAGATCCTTCTGCGGTGGCCAGCAGCGCGTTCTTGAGTTTTGCTGCCGTTTCTGGGTGACGAAAAGCCTGTCTGAAACGTTTGATCACGTTCTCTTCGACATGGGCGCCGGCAACAATGACGTCGTTTGGCAAGTCCGGTCCACGTGCGATGACGCGGAAAGTACCCGAGCTGACTTCCGGGTCGCTGTCACGCAGACGCGTGTACACGAAATGAGCCATGCCCCATGCAGCAACGTCGCCGCGCTTGAGTGCGGTGTAGCCCACGGTATTTGAAAGATGGACGGGCTCGACATCTTTGGCTGGATCAAGTCCGGCTTCGGACAGCAGCAGCGATGGGCCAATATGGGCAGACGTTGAGCCGACGGCCGCGAACGCCATGCGCTTTCCCTTCAGGTCGCTTACCGAGCGAATTCCGCTATGCTGCTTCACGATGATCGCGGAAAAATAGTCCGGTCTCGAGAATGCAACGACGGGGGTTATCTTCACTCGGCTTTGAAAGATCGCGTATTCCGACGGTCCGGTGAGAACAAATTCGACCTTCCCGGCTCGTAGCGCCTCGCCTGCCACGGTTCTGTTGTTAACCGGAAAAAATTGCACGTCGAGACCAGTCACCTCGGAGAGGGTTTCCCGGAACTTACCGAACTGTCTCTGCAGTTCCTCCAGTCCGTCAATGTCGGTGGCCGCCAACCGGACGGTTTGTGCGTCGGCAGGGCTCGCAACGGCGGCTAGACCAAGCAAATTGAGGCCGATCGCGATCGCGAGATTTCGGAGAGTGTTGGCTTTCATAACGGGACCTCTGTTGGTCTGGGTAAGTGAGCAGTAATTTGTTCGAGGCAGAAGAAACGCTGTTGGTGTTACAGGTTTGCGTACTGTTGATGACAGGCCATCGACGAATTCGGTACAAGTTCGGAATACGTACGCCTGGCACAGTAAAGTCTGGTGGCCCGGCAGTCGTCGCCTCGAGCGAGAATTGAGTAACTCCAGGGCAGCGAGATGACTCCGGATATTACCGTCTGTCGCCGTCACCTGCGGCATAGCCGAGGAATTCTCGCTCGCCGGCGAACTTTGCGTACATATCGATATTGCCGCCGCGCATCCATCCGCTGATATCGGTATTTAAAAGCTCTGGCGGCTCGATCGTCCGAGCAGACCACCGCTCACCTGAAATCCTCAATTCGGTCAGTCCAACCCTGCGCCGCCCGTTGAATAGGTTGGGCCTCCAGTCGAAGGTCATGTCAGTCGCGAAGGAGAGCGAGGGCACCCATATGTTTGCAACGCCTTCGATGGTTTTCAACCGGCTCTCATGCAGGTGGCCCGAAATCTGCAAATCGATTTGCCCGGCTTGTAGATACGAGAGGAGGAGATGCCGAGTCTCCGGGAACCAGAAGTGCTGCCCGATCGGAGCTTCACCCCATGCGTCATGGCAAAATGGCTTATGGTATATAGTAGCAACACGACGTGATCCTCTGGTCTCAATAGCGGATCTGAGAAACCGCTTCTGTGTCTCCTCTTCTGCAAGGCCGGAGCCGCAAAGCAGGCTGTTCAGACCGATGAAGCGCCATCCGCCAACATCGTGAGACCAAAAATCATCGCCGAGAATATCCTTATAGATTTTCAGCCGCTCCGCGGTGATAACGGCTTCGCCTCGAAGATCAGGAAGATTGTTGCCGACGTCGTGGTTGCCGGGGACGGCCAGCCACTGGCAAGGAAGACGATCTAGTTGCTTCTTTGCAAATGCTAGGTCATCGCGGTGATGCGACCCATCTAGTGCGATGTCACCCGCCACCAGGATCAACGCCGGAGGCTTTTCACCCAGACGTTCAAGGGTGACTTCCCAGTTAAAATGGAAAAACGGTCGCGCACGAGATAAGTGCATGTCCGATATTAAGACGATTTCGGTGGCTTCTGTCACGTTTGGAGGCTTCCTGTATTAACGTTCTACCCGCGCGTCCCGGCAAGAAAGCTAACCCCCGGCGCGGTTCTTAAATTCCGCGGCCGCCAGCTCGGGCTTATCGGTTATCACACCGTCAATCCCGAGCTCGTAAATCTGCTGAAGTGCTTGCGTGTCGCTCGCCGTTTTGAAACTCGACAGAGGGGCCGCAACCGCGAGCGTTCCGAAACCGGCATTGCGGATGGCCTGAATTATCTTTGGGCTATAGTCTTTCGGAAGAACCCGGATCCACATCGCGCCCAGTCCTTTCGCGACGTCCAAACAATCGCCGCCTTCGGGAAAGAACGTGCCGATCGCCGCCTCCCCCGAGCGCTGCCTGATCAGCTGCCCTATCTCGGGGGTGTAGGCCGAGAACAGGGATCGATTGAGGGCGCCCCGCCGAATGACTTGCGGAACAATGACATCGAGATCGGAGGCGGAAGCCTGTTTGACATCAGCGATGACCGGGACACCACGCGTCAGATCCAGAAAATCCGAAAAGCGCAAGAGCGCGGGAAACAGGGTTCGGGCCTCTTCCAAAGTGAGCTCTGCTATACTGGATTCAGCACCTGCAACGCGGAGCAGATTGTCGTCATGGAGACAGACCGCCTGCCCATCCGCGGTAACATGAATGTCGGTCTCGAGCGCATCCGCGCCGCCAGCCATCGCTCGCCGAAAAGACTCGCGCGTATTTTCCAGGGCGACGTTCGGCGTTCCACGATGCCCGATGACAAGGGGTCGACCCAGGGAAGCGAAACGACTGGTGCTCCACAACGACATCGAAATTCTCCTGATTAGGCCACCGCTGACTCGGGATGACGATTGCGCAACGAGAAAGCCGCTACATTGACCAGTCGATCGGCAACAGCATCACGGACGTCCGGATCGTGGAAGATACCCAGTATCGCGACGCCCGCTTCTTTCTTCTCCCGGATCAGATCGATGACGACTTGCCGATTCCGTGCATCCAGAGATGCGCTCGGTTCATCGAGCAAGAGCAAGGGATGGTCGGTGATGAAACCGCGCGCGATATTGATCCGCTGTTGCTCACCGCCGGAAAAGGTCGCGGGAGGCAGCCCCCACAGAGAGTCTGGAACATTCAATCGCAATAGGAGAGTTTCGGCGCGCTCTGCTGCGGCCCTCGAACCAACTCCATTGGCGATAAGTGGCTCGGCAACGAGATCTCGGGCCGAGACCCGCGGCACCACGCGAAGAAATTGGCTGACATAGCCAATTGTCCGGCGCCGAACCTGCTTCATCGTCATTGGATCGGCCGTGGCGATGTCGATAGCCGTCTCACCGTGCTCAACGACGATATGGCCCATCTCGGTACCATAGGTGCCATATATCATCTTTAGAACGGAACTCTTGCCGGCGCCCGAGGGGCCGTTCAGCACTACGCATTCACCCTTGGCAACGCGGAAGGACAGATCGGAGATGACCGGAATGCGGATGCCACCCCGCAGGTGCATGACGAACTGCTTGCCGATGTTTGTAACATTGAGAACGGCCATTGGATCAAACCTGCAAGACGGACGAAACGAGAAGTTGCGTATAGGCCTGACGGGGATCCTCGAGGACACGATCCGTCAGGCCAGTTTCGATCACGCGGCCGGATTGCATCACCATCAGGCGATCCGACAGCAATCGAGCGACGCCGAGATCGTGCGTCACAATCACAGCGGCCAGATTGAACTCGCGGACGAGGCGACGGAGAAGATCGAGCAGCTTTGCCTGAACCGAGACATCGAGACCGCCCGTGGGCTCGTCCATCAGAACGAGTTGTGGATGGGTCACAAGACCCCGGGCAATCTGCAAGCGTTGCTGCATGCCGCCCGAGAATGTTTGCGGCAGATCATCGACGCGTATTGGGTCAATCTCAACGTTCCTGAGCCACTCCAGCGCGACGGTGCGCAAGGACCCGTAATGGCGGTTACCGCTCGTCATCAGCGGCTCCGAAATATTGCCGCCCGCGCTGACATCAAGCCGCAAGCCATCCCTTGGATTTTGGTGGATCAGGGATAATATCGAAGGAAGAAGCTGCTCACGCTCCGCCTCTTCCATGCGCCAGAGATCACGGTGGCCCAAGCCGGGTACTGCAACGGTGACGGTTCCGGTGTCGGGCGGCAGCGTTCCCGCAAGACATTTGAGCAGCGTCGATTTGCCGGATCCACTCTCGCCGACAATCCCCAGCACCTCGCCTCGGTGCAAGGAGAAGGAGATGTTCCGGCAGGCCGCCATACGGCCGAAGGTCTTGCTGAGACCTTCAACTTTCAAAATTTGCTCGGCAAAACCGGTCATCGGGACGCCCTCCCTGAACGGCGGTCGTTGCAATAGGACGTATCGGAGCAGATAAACTGGGTGCTGCCCTGATCATCGAGGAGAACTTCGTCCAGGTAACTGTCTCCGGCACCGCAGAGTGCGCAGCGTTCCTGCCACGTCTGCACCTCGAAGGGGTAATCCTCGAAATCCAGGCTACGGACATCCGTAAAGGGCGGAATCGCGTAGATACGTCGTTCCCGGCCAGCGCCGAAAAGGGCCAGCGCCCGGCTGCGGTGTAGCTTGGGATTGTCGAATTTCGGAATCGGTGAGGGCGAGGCGAGATAGCGGCCATGAACGCGCACGGGGTAATCGTGCGACATCGCGATGTGGCCATAGCGCGCGATGTCTTCATAAAGCCGCACCTGCATGAGCCCGTAGCGCGCAAAGGCGTGCAGCTTGCGGGCCTGTGCCTCCGAGGGAGTCAAGCGCCGCAATGGTTCCGGCTGCGGCACCTGCATGACCAGGATCTGATCGTCGCTGAGGGGATGCTCGGGAATTCGATGTCGGCTTTGAATGATCGTGGCCTCGGTAGTATGTTCCGTGGTGGCGACGCTGGATACCCGCGCAAAAAAGCGCCGGATGGAGACCGCATTGGTTGTGTCGTCGGCACCCTGGTCGATGACCTTGAGACGGTCGGAGAGGCCGATGATGCTCGCGGTCACCTGGATGCCGCCGGTGCCCCAGCCGGGTGGGAGGGGCACCTCACGGTCGCCGAAGGGCACCTGATAGCCGGGAATGGAAACGGCTTTCAGGATCGCGCGACGGATCATCCGCTTCGTCTGTTCGTCCAGGAAACCGAAGCTGTAATCTTCGTCCTCGTCGTTGAGTGCAAGATCATCGAGCATCTTCGTTCTCCATCCCTGCCGCCCGTTCTGCGCGCGTGTTGTAATCTTCGCGAAGTTGCCGAAGCAGTTGGAGCTCGGCTTGGAAATCCACGTAGTGTGGAAGTTTAAGGTGTTGGACCAGTCCTGAGGCTGCGACGCAATCCGAATGCGACAGGACGAACTCCTCATCCTGGGCGGGGAAGCGCCGTTCCTCGCCGAATTCTGCGCCGCGAAGCGCCCGGTCTACGACAGCGACCGACAGAGCCTTGCGTTCGCAATGCCCGAACAGCAATCCGTAGCCGCGGGTGTAATGCGGAAGGGTATCAGGCTTACCGACGGTCATATGGATCGTCCGGCACTCCGTGACCCGCACAGTGCCGATGCCGATGTCGAGATCGATTTCGGGTATCTCCATCACGACCGAAACGTCTCCGTGCCTCATTTCGGCGACGTAGGGATGGTTTCTGCCGTAGCCACGCATCGTCGAGTAGCAGAGGGCCATCAAGAAGCCTTCATCGCCGCGGACCAGGTTTTGAAGCCTCTGGTCGCGCGTTGAGGGAAATTTCAACGGCTCGCGCGTGAGATCGGCCACTCCGGAGCTATCGTCTGGAAGTTCCTCTTCGACGACATCCGTCCGGGACAGGAAGCCCGCATCATGGCGCAGATGCATGTCGTCCGATGTAAAGTCGGTCGACAGAGGCAGGCCATCCTCGTCTTCGGCTTCCTGCAGCAGCGAAAAGTCGAGCAGCCTATGGGTATAGTCGTACGTTGGCCCGAGGAATTGTCCGCCAGGAATATCCTTATGCGTGGTCGAAATGCGCCGCCGAACGATCATCGCCGCTGTGTCGAGCGGTCGAGTATAACCGAAGCGACGCATCGTCGTGCGGTACGCCCGCAGCAGATAGATCGCTTCGATAAGGTCGCCTTCCGCTTGCTTTATGGCGAGGGCAGCAAGCGTCGGGTCGTAAAGTGAGCCCTCATTCATCACCCGGTCGACCGCCAGGGAGAGTTGCTCGCGAATCTGGTCGACGGACAGTTCGGCAATCCTAGGGTCGCCGCGACGCCGCTTCGACAGGAGACGATGTGAGGCATCGATCGCCTTCTCTCCGCCTTTGATAGAGGTCATCATGAGAAAGTCGCCTTAATCGTACGGGGAAGACCGATGACAGATCGATCGTCGGCCAGGATGACATCGACACCGATCGGGTAGCTTGCCGCATTCTCGTTCCAGCGATGCCAGAACCAGCTCGGCAGACCAGCTGGTGTGACGGAGATGCTGGTTTCGATACCCGGGCCCGCCAAGGACACGGTGCTTCCGCCGGTGAGGGACGGCACTTGAAGAACCAGGGTCGCCGAGCGATCTGGATAAGCCGCATCGCCGTATGAAAACAGACGAAAATCGGTGAGGTTCTGCGGGCTTCCAATGATACCGAAGGCCGCCTGCTTGGGATCGGAGACGACGCGCGCGCCGGTGTGGAATCGCAAATAGCGCAATACAGCTTCTGTCGCGAGCGTAGCATCGAGCCAAACCGGAGTGGTATCGTCGAGAAGCGTGAGCGCAATTGCGCTCAGCGTCGGGCCTAATGGCTGAGGAGATGCCGGGGGCACAGGCAGCTCTACGATGGTCCCAGGCCGCGAGGTCGCGGAGAGCAGAGCCCGAAAGGCTTGCTGAGCCTCGTGAATCGGATTGCGGAACGGCGCGGAAATGACTTCGGAGTTCATTGGTCGTCTCCGCCGCGTGACAGCATGGTGAATTCGACCTTGCTGCTTCGGGTTTCCCTGACGATGTCCTGATGGCGGCGCCTTTTCCCTTCGGCAAGGCTGGCGATGCAGTGCGCGACGACATCCTGCCCGGTCGTTTTCTCATGCTGAAGCATCGCATCAAACAAAGCTGCCAAGGCGGCATGACGTTTGTTGCGTCCCATGACGTATGAAATGCCGATCTCGCCGGTGCCAATCTGCACGGTGCAGCGCGTCACAGTGACGTCGCCGAGATTGAACTGGGCCCCCGTACCGCTTGCCCTCCCGCGGATCATCGCCGAACCATATTCAGGCCGGCGGATCCACTGGAATGGCGGATGGGGAAGAGCCCGCCAATGGCTCTCGATCTCTGTCACGGGCGATTCAGCGAGCAGGGTCATCCATTCCGCTCTGGAGAAAGAGAGCTCGACGGCCGCAGCGGATTGGTCGTGCCGGGGAACGGAGCCGACGGTCATAGGATCTGACCTCCCGCCACCCAGACACTGCGAACGACCGGCGCCGCATTGACCTCGGCGACACGCAACAGATCCGCCCGTCGGCCAACGGCCACCTCTCCACGATCGGCCAAGCCGAAGAGTTCGGCTGGTCGCTTGCTGCCCATCGCAACTGCGTTGGCGAGACCGGGGCCATGCGGATCAGAGGCAAGCCGCCACAAGGCGTGGAGCAAGCTCGACGGGATATAGTCGGAGCAAACGATATCGATGAGACCCTCTTCGGCAAGGAGCTTGCCCGAGACATTGCCGATATGGGAGCGCCCTGCAACAATGTTTGGCGCGCCGATAATAGTCACCATTCCAGCCGCACGAGCCGCCTTGGCCGCTTCCAAAGTGATCGGAAATTCCGAAATCGAGAGTCCGAATTCTTTACTCTCGGCAATATGCGCTGCCGTAGTGTCGTCGTGGCTGGCAAGCGGGATCCTGTGCAGCCTGCAGAGCTCCACGAGCCTCCTGCGATTGTCTTCTGTGCAGTCGCTCGTGGTCGGAACGGCCGCGATTTCGGCCTCAATCACGGCATCGGCTACGCCTTTGCGGCGTTCCAGGCGCCGAAAGCGCTCGGCGTCTCGGCGGGCGCTGTCGTCCATGATCGTCACGAACCGCAACCGTGTATCATTGATATAGTCGGTGAACAGGTCAATCAGATCATTCTCGCGCGCATCACAGCGCAAGTGCAGCAAATGGTCGATCTTCAGCAGTCCCGCCTTGCGTGCTTCGCGCAGCCCGTCGATCATTAGCGGTAAGAGCTTGCGGCGGTCCGGATTGCCGACGGCGCCAACGATGAGCGAATCGAATACGGTCGTTGTGCCACTGGCGCAAAGGACGACGTCATGCGTCATCACGGCATTGACCGGATTCCAGAAGACGCCGCCACGCGGCATGATCTGCTTTTCCAGATGATCCGTGTGGACATCGACGAGACCGGGGAGTAGGTAGTCTCCGTCAAAATCGATCGAGCCCGGCGCGTGCGAGTGGGTGCGATCTAAGTCGGAGATGGTCCCGTTCTGAATGCAGACTGTCCCGAGAAACACCTCATGTCCCGTCACGATCCGGGCATTCGTGATCACTGTCTCCACGTTTGTACGCCGCATAGACGTCTGTTTCGGCGCCCGCTCTTTGAGCTGAAGTTCTGTCATTTTGGCTACCCTCGGTTCGGCTGAGCGACAGCTATGGGCGCTGAATGATGGTTCGGCGACAGTATCATGACAGTTGAGCAACGAAATCTGGACGTTTCTCCGATTCGTCCCTTGAGGACCCTTCCTATCCGGCTTCGATGCCTTGACACGGATCTCGCGACTGGCGCTCATTAGCCGTTGTGAATGTGTTTCACCCGATGCTCCGACAGGCAGGCTACGATGGCGTCCCCCGTTTCGGAAAAACCCACTCTGCACGACAGGCGAGGCGCTATTACCCTTTGGCAGATCGTTGCTAACGTGATCGAGAAAGATATCAAGGCGGGGCGATATAAGCCGGGAGATCGCTTGCCAACCGAGTTTGAACTTGCGGCACTATTCAATGTGCATCGCAACACGGTGAGACGCGCCATGACTGTGTTGCGCGAACGAGAGTTGTTACGGATCGAGCAAGGCCGCGGAACCTTTGTCAAGGAACGACTGGTCCGCCATCACTTGGGACCCAAAACCCGTCTGAGTGCTGCCTTACGGGATATCGAAAGGGTGGGAGAGCGTCGCTTCATCGGTACTCAGCGTGTGCGGGTCACCAAGGATCTCGCACGCGACCTGCGAGTTGCGCGGAACCGCTTTGCCCGCCGTGTCGATACGCTGACCGTCGTCGACAACATCGTGGTAGCAGCTGCGTCGAGCTATTTTCCCCTGCCGCGTTTTGAAGGGATTGAGAAGCTCATCGCAGAAACAGGAAGTTTCAGCGAGTCCTGGAAGCAGCTCGGCGTCCCCGATTACCATCGTTGTGAATCGCGGATTTCCGCCATAGCCTTGTCCAAGGCCGACGCAGAGTTGCTTGCGATGCCCCGGTCCCATCCAGCGATTTTCATCACGAACATCAACGTTGATGGCGATGGCGTGCCTATCGGCGTCTCACACACACGGATTGCGCCTCAGCATATGGAGCTCGTCGTTCGTTTCGATTGATGCATGTACGTTTGGACGAAATGTACAATATCCGTCAGGGTATCGTCGTCATCGTGACACCGATCCTTTGCAAGTTCGCGGTGCAGCCATCAACACAATTTGATGGTTCCGGCTGCCGGTTGGCACTCCATCACATCGGAGATTCCATGATGCGCAAATGGCCATATCTCGCGGCTGCAGCACTAATTCCCTTCGGAGCGCGCGCGGGTTCGGGAAGCCCTCTATATGGGTCAGTCCTACGACGTTAGGGGCCGGTTGAACGAAATCACCGTACCTTTGCCTCGTCATTTCAGGTGAAGATGACTGGATCTGCCCGCCGCATCTCTCTAGGGAACTTGCCAACGGGATGTCGGATGCGACCCTGCTTCTGATCCCGGGCTGCGATCATTATCCCATTATGCGAAACGCGAGATCGTTTTGGGTGCGATCCGCAATTTCCTGTCACAGGTGGAGGCGTAGGTACGAATCCCAGATTTGTACCGCTTCTGTCGCCGAATTGTCACCCAGCTGACGCGGATCTGTAGCGCTCAAGCCTTCTTGGTTATCCGCAAATTGGTTGGGCGGGGCTCAACCGCGCCGACAGGCAAAGTCAGAATATAGGGTTAGAACATGAGTGGAATTTCGATCGACCACATCAGGAAATCCTTCGGCCCGACATCTGTTCTGCGCGATGTCTCGTTGACGGTTGCGGATGGTGAGTTCCTGACGCTGCTCGGCCCCTCCGGCTGCGGGAAGTCGACGCTGCTGCGGATCCTGGCCGGGCTCGAGGTGCAGACCGGCGGCTCAGTGGCCATCGGCGAGCGGGCGGTGGACGGCCTCCGGCCGAAGCAGCGCGACGTGGCGATGGTGTTCCAGTCCTACGCCCTCTACCCGCATCTGACGGTGGCTGCCAACATGGCGCTGCCGCTGACGATGCGCCGGCTCTCGGCCCTCCAGAGGCTGCCGGGGCTCGGCCGCCTCGTGCCCGGAACCGCCCGGATCGCCGCCGAGATCGACCGCGAGGTCACCCGCACGGCCAAGTCCCTCGGCATCGGCCACCTGCTCGCGCGCAAGCCCGGCCAGCTCTCCGGCGGCCAGCGCCAGCGCGTCGCGGTCGGCCGCGCCATGGTGCGCCATCCGGCCGTGTTCCTGATGGACGAGCCGCTGTCCAACCTCGACGCCAAGCTGCGGGTGCAGATGCGGGCCGAGATCAAGGAGCTGCACCAGCGCCTCGGCGTCACCTTCGTCTACGTCACCCATGACCAGGCCGAGGCCATGACGCTGTCGGACCGGGTCGCGGTGATGCTCGACGGCGAGCTGCTGCAGGTCGCCCCACCGCAGCAGATCTACGCCGATCCGGAAGACCGGCGCGTGGCCGAGTTCATCGGCTCGCCCAAGATCAACCTGCTCGAGGCGGTGGTGCGGGAGAAGGGCCTGGTCGACGTGGCCGGCACGGTGCTGGCCGTCGACGGCAGCCGCGAACCCGGCTCGGCGCTGACCCTGGGCATCCGCCCGGAAGCCTTCCATCTCGCCGATCACGGCGGGCCCGGGGTGATCACCGGGGCGGTTCGGCTGGTCGAGCATATGGGCTCCGACCTTTACGTGCATCTCGACGTGCCAGGGACTGATCATCCCGTCATTGCACGTCTGCTCGCCGAACGGGCGCCGCAGATCGCGCCCGGCCAGACGCTGCATGTCGGCATCCGGCCGGACCGGATCCTGCTCTTCACCCGCAGCGGCCAGCGCGTGCGCGGCGAAGCGGCGTCCAGCGGGGCGTCCGTCACGCCGATCCGGGAGCGCGCCCGATGAGCAAGCCTCTTGCCCTCTCCGGCGCTTCCAACGAGCCGCCCGCGACCGGTGGCGCTCGATCGGTCCTATCTCCAGTCATCTCAGCCGCCCGCAGGCGTGCACTTATGGAAGCCCTGGCGGCCTGGATGCTGGCCGGCCCGGCGCTGGTGCTGCTGGTCGGCCTGTTCTTCCTGCCGGTCTTCGCCGTCGTGGGCATCGCGCTCACCGACTGGCAGTTCGGCGCCAGGACCTTGTCCTTCGTCGGCTTGGCCAACTTCCACGAGGTCTTCGGCGACGCGGGCTTTCGCGCCTCCTTCCTCAACACCCTCGTCTATGTCGCCCTCGTGGTGCCCGGCACCATCGTCCTCGGGCTTATGTGTCGCGCTGCTGATCGAAAGCGGCCAGTCCTGCCGCGCCTTCTACCGCGCCATCCATTTCCTGCCCTTCATGGCGACGCTCACCGCCATGGCGATCGCCTGGGAGGCGCTGCTGCATCCCACCATCGGCCTCGTCAACCAGAGCTTGGCCAGCCTCGGGATCCCGACCGCCAACTGGCTGCGTGACGAGACCACCGTGCTGCCGGTGCTGGCCGTGATCGGCATCTGGCAGAACCTCGGCTATGCCATGGTGCTGTTCCTCGCCGGGCTGAAGGCGATCCCGCAGGACCTCTACGACGCCGCCGACATCGACGGCGCCGATCGCTGGCTCGACCGGCTCACCACCGTCACCCTGCCGATGCTGGGACCCGTGTCGATGTTCGTGTTCATCGTCGTGGCGCTCAGAGCCTTCGAGACCTTCGACACGGTGCAGATCCTCACCCAGGGCGGGCCGGGCCATGCCTCCGAGATGCTGCTGTTCACGCTCTACCGCGAGAGCTTTGAGTATCTGCGCACCGGCTATGGTGCTGCGGTGGCCGTGGTCTTCCTCGTCATTGTCGTCGCCCTGACGCTGATCCAGGCTCGGGTCATGGACAAGAAGGTGCACTACCAATGAGCCGCCTCTCACCGCCCTCGGCCATCCTGCGCCATGCCGTGCTGCTCGTCACCGGTGCGCTGATCCTGATCCCGTTCGTCTGGATGGTGTCGCTCTCGCTCAAGCCGCCGGGCGAGATCTTCCGCGCCTCGTTCAGCGTCTGGCCCGAGCAGTTCTTCGGGCTCGAGAACTACACCAAGGCGCTGACCACGGCGCCGCTGCCGCGCTACATGCTCAACGGGGTGTTTGTCTGTGCCCTGATCGTGGCGCTGCAGGTGCTGGTCTGCGCGCCGGCGGCCTATGCCCTGGCCAAGCTCGACTTTCCCGGCCGGAGCCTGCTGTTTGCCCTGGTGCTGGTGGCCCTCATCCTGCCGCATGAGGTGTTGTCGCTGCCGCTGTTCATCCTCGGCTACCAGATCGGCATCCTCAACACCTATGCGGCATTGATCTTCCCGTATGTGGTGTCGCCGTTTGGCATCTTCCTGTTCCGGCAGTTCTTCAAGACCATTCCCGACGACGTGGTCCATGCCGCCCGCCTCGACGGGCTCTCCGAGCTGGCGATCGTGTGGCGGATCATGGTGCCGATGGCGCTTCCCGCCATCATCGCGTTTGCGATCTTCTCGGTGGTGGGCCACTGGAACAGCCTGTTCTGGCCGCTGATCGCGGTGCGCGAGCAAAAGCTCATGCCGCCGCCGCTCGGCATCATGGCGTTCAAGAACGAGGAGGCCGGCAACGATTACGGCCCGCTGATGGCCGCCTCCACCCTGGTGGTCGCGCCCCTCATCGTCGCCTTCCTCTCCGCCCAGCGCTGGTTCGTCGAAGGCCTCACCGGCGGAGCGGTCAAATGAGAAACGCCGAACAATCCGATCCGGGACCGGTCGCAACGGTCTCCCTATGTCAGTCTGGCGAGCCTCGCTACGCGATCTACTACAGCCCACCCGCAGAGCATCCCTTGACGCAAGCGGCTGAAGCTTGGCTGGGACGGAGCGCTTTCCGGTCTAACGATGATGTCCCCATTCGCATCGAGGACGAGATCAAGTTTGCCACGAGCGAGCCGCGCCGCTATGGTTTCCACGCGACCTTGAAGCCGCCGTTCCGCCTGGCCAAGGGCCGGAAGGTCGAAGAGCTTGAGCAGGCTCTCTCACGCTTCGCCAAGGATCGCGGGCCATGTCCGCTCGGCCGGCTTCAGCTTAGCGTGATGCGAGGCTTTTTTGCCCTTGTGCCGATGGATCCGATCCCGAGACTCCAGGCCTTCGCGTCCTCGATCGTCGAGACCTTCGATCCTTTCCGGGCGCCATTCAACGAGGCGGAGCTGCAGCGCCGCTTGACCGATCGGCTCGACGACGCCGAGACGACATATCTGGTGCGCTGGGGCTATCCTTATGTGTTTGATTGCTTCCGTTTCCATATGACGCTCACCAACAGGATTGCGCCCGACCGGCAGGCCGATGTCCGCGCGCGGCTACAAAAGCGGTTCGGCGCTCTGCTGGCCGAAGATTATCGCATCGACGCGTTGACGCTGTTCGAGCAGGCGCGACCGGATGCGGACTTCGTCGTCCGCGCGCGCTTCGCAATAGGGCAGGGGACTGTCACATGAGCGTGACAACACAGCGAAGAGGCCGGCTTGTCTTGGTCGTCGGGGCGAGCGGCGCGGGAAAGGACAGTCTGATCGATTACGCCAGGCAGCGCCTGAGCCATGAGAGCCGGATCCAGTTCGTCCGTCGAACCATCACCCGTCCGCCGTCGGTCGGCGAAGACCACGTGCCGATGGACGCCGATGGGTTTCGAAACAGCGTCGAGCATGGCGCATTCGCGCTCCATTGGGACGCGCATGGACTGCATTACGGACTGCCCGTCGTGATCAATGACTGGCTTTCGCAAGGTCATGTGGTCGTCGCCAACGGATCTCGCGCCATCTTACCGGAAGCACGCCGCCACTATCCGGATCTGCAGATCATCAACATCGTCGCATCACCAGAGATCCTCGCAAAACGCCTGGAAGCTCGGGGCCGCGAGGAAAGCGCATCCAGGCAGGCCCGCCTGGCGCGAAGCGTCCAGATCGACGCCAACGTCAAAGATGCGATCACAATCGATAACTCCGGAGAACTCTCCATCGCCGGAGATCAGCTGGTCAGCACTCTCGCGCCCGGTGTCAGTTCATTTGTAGGTTGAGGACACGTTAGATATGGCACTGAACGCCACCTTCGACCTGAATATTGATCTCGATCAAGATGGTCGTTTCGATGGTTATCTCCATGTAAAGACCGCGACCGAGCGTTCGCCGTTCGGTTGGTCGATGATCCCCGTGACCTCGGTGCGCAATGGAGCGGGACCATGCGCAATCATCATGGGCGGATGTCACGGCGATGAGTACGAGGGGCAGCTGGTATCCCGCTCCCTTCTTGCGGACATCCGACCTGAAGATGTGACGGGTCAACTCATCATTCTTCCTGCGGCAAATGCTCCAGCCGTCCAAGCCGGAACAAGGTTCTCCCCGGTCGATGGGAGCAACCTCAATGGTGTTTTTCCAGGCCGGGTCGATGGCACGCCGACGGAACGCATTGCGTGCTTTATTGAAACGGTATTGCTGCCTCGCGCAAGTGTCATGGTCGACATTCACTCAGGCGGGAAGCCGGTGGATTATGTCCCATCGACAATGATTTCCGGAGTGCTTGACGGTGAGAGAAAGCGCGAGCTGGTCGAATTGGTAAAGTCGTTCGGACTGCCGGTCGCGTTCTTCGTCGATAAGGCCGACTATTCACCATCGAGTGTCCTCGGCGCTTGCGACCGTGCAGGAGTCTTCAACATTTCAGTAGAGGTGGGCGGTGGAGGTTCAGTGAGCTGGCCGGCATTGGATATGGTTCGCAATGCTCTGCTCCGCCTGCTCAACCACCTGGGAATCATCCAGCAACAGTCGCATCAACAACCGCAACAGGTTTGCTTCTTGCGCAGGCTGCCGGTCAGCGCGACGGTCTGCTCGCCAGCAACCGGGTTGTTCGAGCCGCGCGTCGAACTGGGAAGCTACGTTGAAGCAAACCAATTAGCCGGATTCGTGCACAGCATAGAGATGCCGTGGTCCAAACCAATTCCTGTCAATTTCAAAGACGCCGGGTTCGTGTTGTGTCGCCGTTTTCCGGTCGAGACACGCGCTGGAGATGGCCTGTTTAAATTGGCGGTACCGGCCGAACTATGAGCATTTCGGGAAGCATCGTGATGGATAGCGCCAAATGCGTTTCGGGTGATTCTCTGATGCTTGGTGCCAGATCGAGAGACTCGCGCATTGCGGTCAAACAACCCCGGCGCATCTCTGGCGGGGCCGGTTCGGAAAATCTTCTAACATACACGGAGCGGCGTATCGATGCATATCACTCGTAGAAAACTACTCATGGCGGGAACAGCCTCGACCGTCGCCCTCGCGGCGCCCGGAATTCTCAGGGCCTCCGACAAGCTTACCGTCACACTTAGCCAGGGTGTGCCATCCTACCAGACGCTGCTTGCCGAACTGAGCGCGCAGTTCAAAGCCGAAAACCCGTCCATGGCTGTCAAATTCGTAGCCGACGGCGAGAACTGGGATCCGCTTCTCAACAACACGCTTCGCGCCTCGATGGTGGGCGCTCTTCCGGATGGCACCTGGCAGTCGCTGACTTACGCTGGCATTCTTGCCAATCGCAAGATTGCCCAACCGCTCAACGAGGTTTTTGGCAACGATAGCAAAAATCTCGAGGCCATGGGGCTGTCGAAGCCAATGATCGACGCGACAACGGTGGCTGGCAATGTCTATTGCCTGCCCTATGGTACGACCGTTCCGATCGTCTATTGCAACATGGATCTGCTCCGTAAGGCCGGCTATGCCAAGCCGCAACCGCCGAGCACCTGGGAAGAGATCTACGAGATCGGCACCAAGGTCGCCGAGATGGGCGACAACGTCAACGGCGGCTATATCGAATATACCTCGACCAACGCGTGGATCTTCCAAAACCTGTTGGCGTCCTATGGCGGATCCATGATGAATGACGCCAAGACCGCAATCGCCTTCGACGGAGCGGAAGGGCGGCAGGCGCTCGAAACGCTTTATCGGTTCGGCGACATCAACAAAACCGATATGACGATGGAGCAGGCGCGACAGGCATTTAAAGCCGGCGCAACAGCCATGCATATCCAGTCTGCGAGCGGTACGACGTCAGCGGCTAAAGCGGCGGCCGGTCGCTTCGAACTCGCCGTTTCGCAGTTTCCGGTAGCGAACCCGAACGGTCGCCTGGTTGGCGCTGGTCACGGTTTCTTCATGTTCACGAAGGATCCGGCGAAGCAAAAGGTCGTCTGGGAATTCATGAAGTTCGCAGTCCGCCAACAGGGTCAGATGATCCTCGCCAAGAACTCGGGCTATATGCCGATCAACTTGCTGGCCCTCAACGATCCAGCCTTTTTCGACGAGTATTTCAAAATCAATCCCTTCCATCGACCAGCTGTTGAGCGTCTGGCGATCACCGGAGATCAATTCTCATTCCCGAGCGACAATACGGTTAAGATCGTTCAGATGATGGCCGACGAGATGCGCGATGTCGTCACGCGCCGAACCAAACCTGAAGCGGCCTTGGAGCGGATGGCCACGCAGACCCACAAATTGCTTGGAAGGACTTCGAAATGAACAGGCGCCTCCTGTTGATCGTTGGTGCCGTCGGCTTTCTGGCTTGCGCCACCTCATCCGATGCCGAACCGATCACACTCCATCTGACCCACGCTTTTCCCAGCCGGGACAGCCTTTTCCTGAGACCCATCGCCGAGCGGTTCATGCAGGACAATCCCGACATCAAGATCGAACTGGAAGCCAATGCCACAGACTGTCCGGCTCTTTTGCAGCAGTTGCTCCGCGATGCCGTCACGGGTGCATTGCCCGATGTCGTTTCCTCGGTCTGCTACACGGACATGCCTGCTCTAGCCGAGCGCGGCATTCTGACGCCGCTCGACAACCTCATCTCAGGTGACTCGGGCTGGAAGGATGTGGGTGTTGAACCGGGCTCTCTGGCTACCACCACCTGGAAGGGGCATGTCGTCGCGATCCCGCAGTCCGTGTCCGCCAGCATCGCCTACTACAACATGAGCCTGATCCGGAAGGTGCGACCGGACCTGAACAGCCTCGAGCTGTCGTGGGATGACATTCTCTCCATCGCGGCCGATCTGCGCAGGACTGAACCTGGGATCATACCGCTGTTCTTCGAATACTATGCGGACAGCTACAACTGGTCGTTCAACTCCCTTGTCGCCAGTCATGACGGGGACGTGTTCACCGCGGACGGCAAGATCGGCTTCGATTCCCAGGCGGGTCGAGACGCCCTGAAGCTGATGCAGCGGTTCGGTCAGGCCGGCATGGTCGATATGACGGCCGAGCAGGCCCGACAGGCATTTGCCTCCGGGAGGATTGGAATCTATTTCGCCTCGAATTCGAGATTGAACACATTGACGGCCAACGCAGGTCCGACGCTGGATATTCGGACCGGTCCATTTCCGCAGTCCGCCAAGGATGGTCGATTGGCATCGGGAGGTGGCGGCATGGCGATCACGACCAAGGACCCGGCCAAGATCGCGGCCGCCTGGAAATTCCTGAAGTTTGCTTCTGGCCCGGAAGCACAGACTCTGATCGTCAAGGCCACCGGCTTGACGCCGGTCAATACCGTCGCCGTACAGGACCTCTCCTATCTTGGCGAGTACTATAATGCCAATCCGAACGCTCGTCCTGCCATCGAGCAGCTGCCGCGGATCAAGATTCAAAACCTCTATCCGGGTCAGAACGGTCCCCGGATCACCACCGTCATCCGCGATTACCTGCAGAGTGTCGTAAATCTCAAGCAGACCCCAGAAGAGGTGATGCCCGAGATGGTACGCGACGTCACGAAACTCCTCCCGAAATCCTAACGCTCGCCATCCGCGTCGTCGCGCCGCTGGCACCGCGGGAGGGCGCGGCAACACCTCAATGAAAGAAAGAAATCTATCATGGTTCTGGAAACCTATTCCCGCCAGGAGCTTCTGCAGTCGATCGATGGCGCGGACGAGGGTCACTTCGTTGCCGAACTCGAAACCGGTTATCTTTCGCTCAGCCGCAACCGCCAGTACTTCAAGGGCTATTGCTTCTTCGCCGCCAAATGCAAGGCGCGCGAGCTGCACGACATGCCTATGGATATTCGCGCGCGTCATCTCGTCGAAATGGCGATGGTCACGGAAGCCGTACAGCTTGCGTTCAACGCCAAGAAGATGAATGTCGCCTTCTTCGGGAATTCCTTTGCTCACGTTCACTGGAATATCGTGCCGCGTTACGGCACCGATCCGCTTCCGGAAGACTCGATCTGGACCATCGACCGAGCGCTGATTGAATCGCATTTCCTCTCGGAGGAAGAGTTGTCGAACGTGAAAGCCACTCTGCGGGCGGCTCTGTCAAAACTTTCTGAGCGCGATCAGATTCCGGTCTCCTTCGCTTAAATCGGCAATTCCAAAGAAGCAGCGGGCCGTCGTCAAATGGCGGAGACAGCGAGATGAGCAGCGAGGAGCGACCGAAGCTGACGCTCTGGCGGCGCGTCCAGCAGGACATCGAACAACAAATCCGCGACGGACACCTGCCGCCGGGGACGCGTCTGCCCACCGAGGGCCAGCTTGCTGCCTCCTTTGATGTGCACCGGCATACGGTCCGGCGCGCCATGGCCCGGCTCAAGGAGAAAGAACTCGTCACCGTCGTCCACGGCAAGGGCGCCTATGTGGCGGATTACCAGATCTGCTACCGCGTCGGCCGCGCAACACGCATGACCAACGCGATCCTGCGCACGGGTCGGAGCGCGCAACGGCGGGTATTGTCGAGCACCGAAATGCAGGCCGGCAAGCGGCTGGCGGCCCTGCTCTCGCTGCCCGTGGGGCATCCGATCTGCCGTGTCCGAACCTTGCGGGTGATCGATGAGCAGCCGGTCTCCTTGACCACCTATTTCTATCCGCTGCCGCGCTTCTCCGGCATCGGCCGCTCGATCGCCGAGACCGGATCGGTGTCCGAGGCGTTGAGCCGCTACGGCGTCACCCAGATGCTGCGCAACGACATGCAGATCCGCGCGTCACTGCCGTCGGTGCAGGAAGCGAGGACCTTGCGGATCGGGCGCAGCAAGCCGCTGGTCGAGCTGCTCAGCGTCAGCCTTGATGCCAGCGGCGTGCCGGTCCAGCACGTCCACGGCAAGATCGTGTCGGAACGCCTCGATGTCGTGGTCTCACTGAATGACTAGGGGGTGACGCCCGCGGCATCGCCCCTTTCCAACAGGCTCAGGTCTGTCGGTCGACCCCTTACTCCATGGTGACGATCACCGGATAGTGGTCGGAGCCCTCGGCGTCGTAGCGCACCTCGGCGGCGGCGACGCGTTCGGCGAGGCTTTCGCTGATGAAGCAATAGTCGATGCGGCGGGACCGGTCACCGCTGGTCGCGCCTTCCACCTCGCCTCGACCGATGCCGGCCTGCTCGTCATGGCCGGCGGCGACCCAGGCGTCGACGAAGCCACCGAGCCGCGGCACGCGGGTCCAGCGGTTGCCGGTGGCGCCGGCGATGGCACTGTACGCCTCCCCGCTCGGTAGCAGATTGAGGTCCCCTAGCAGCACCGCATTCTCGGGCACTGGTGCGAGCGCCGGCTCGGAGGCGAAGCTCGCATCCTTGGGGTGCGTGCCGCTGAGCGGTGTGCCTTCGCGTTGCGCGCGGTGGTGGATGTCGAGCATGAACTCCAGCTGCAATTTGCGCTGCGGCTCGGACAGATGGCACAGATGAGTGTTGTAGACACGGAGCGGCCCGAGCGGCGTGTCGAGGCTCACCTCGATGAGCGCCTTCTGGATGTCGAGCTTGGGATCCGACGCGCCATATTTCGGCAGCGGGAAGTTGCGCACCGTCAGGATCGGATAGCGCGACAGGATGATGTTGCCGGAGCGGCGGCGCCGGCCGCGCACCACCGCGCCTGTCACGGCATCGCGCTTGACCACCTCGACGCCGGGACCATAGGCAAGGTCATGCTCGGGCATCAGCTCGCGGATCAGCTCGACCTGGTCGACATTGCCGGAGCGGTCCCAGTAGCTGTCCACCTCCTGCAGGCCGATGATGTCGACCTCGCGCACGGCGTCAAGCGCGCGGACGAGATCGCAGCGGCCGTCGCGTCCGACCCCGAAATGAATGTTGTAGGTCGCTAATTTCATGGGCGTTGCTCCTCATGCAGGTGTCCGGAAAGGCGTGTCGGTTTCAGTGGCCAGCGGGCTCGGCGTCGGGCCGGCCGGGAAGGCGCCGGTGGCCGGTGACGGCCTCGCAACGGCGGAGCGCGTCCAGCCCGATCTGTCGGTGTGAGGAGTTCGCCCGGCTCCTCGCGAAGGCGTTTGATCTCCTCCCAGCCGCAGGCGCAGCCAGCCGACGCGCCGCCAGCCGCGCAGGTTCGGGCGTCCTTCGCCGAGCATGTCGGAGACGAGAATGGTCGTCGACACCATCGGAATCTCCCTGCTTGGAGGCTTGCCTTCAGAAGACCCGGCGGCCTTCGGACCAGACGCCGCGCAGCGCCGGCTGCCCGTCGATCATCGCGACGTGGAGCAGATCGGCGCGGCGGCCGGGCGCGAGGGCACCACGGTCCTCAAGCCCGAAGGTCTCGGCCGGCCGGGCGCTGACCAGCGCCGTCGCCTCGGGCAGGGGCATGCCGGCCTCCGCGAGCAGGAAGACGGCGCGCAGGAGGCTGGAGGGGATGTAGTCCGAGCACAGGATCTGCACCGCGCCGGCCCTGGTGCGCTCGCGCATCGACAGGAAGCCCTTGTGCGAACGGCCGAACACCACGTTCGGCGCCCCGGCGATCAGCGTCATGCGCGCGGCGCTCGCCGCGTCCATGGCCTCCGGCGTCACCGGGAACTCGGAGATGGTCATGCCGAGCTCCTGCGCCTCGTCAATGTGCCAGGCGCGGGTGTCGTCATGGCTGGCGCAGGCGATGCCGCGCGCGCCGAAGGCCTCCACCAGCGCCCGCCGCCGCGCGCGCAGATTGGCGGCGCCGTCGGCGTTGCTCTCCTCTTCGAGGGCCGCCAGGCGGGCCCCGTCCTCGACGCCGCGCGTGCCCATCACGAAGCGGAAGCGCTCGCGGTCGCGCGGTGCGCTGTCTTCCATGAGGGTGCCGAAGACGAGCTGGGGATCGTCGAGATAAGGCGCGATCACGTCGACGATGTCGGTGCGCGGCACTTCGCAGCGTAGATGCAGCCGATGGTCGGCGCGCAGCAGCCCGTACTGGCGTGCCGCGTCGAGGCCCTCGATCATCATCGGCAGTGCCTTGAGCCGGTCCGGCTTGCCCATGGCGCCGACCACCAGCGAGTCGAACACCGTGGTGATGCCGGCGGCGATGACGAGCGCATCATGCGCCAGCACCGCCGAGACCGGATCCCAGAACACGCCCGGCCGGGCTACGATATGCTTCTCCAGATTGTCGGTGTGGACGTCGATGAAGCCGGGCAGCAGGTAGTCGCCATCGAGGTCGAGGCCAGCCCCGGCCTCCGCCCGCGTGCCCTCGGCGATCACCGCGATCCGCCCCTCTTCCACCGTGAGCGCGCCGGCGACGACGGTCTCGCGCGTCACGATGCGGGCGTTGCGGATCGTCCAGCGTGGAGCGATGGCAAAGGACGAGAAGCGGTCTTCGATGGAAGTCTCAAGCATGGTGCAGCAACCGAAGAGAGGGAGTGGAGGAGAAGCGAGGCGCCGGATCAGCGGGCGCAGTCATAGCTGCTGGCAGGGATCCAGAAGGACATCTTGATCCCGGGACGGGCGGCTTCGAACTCCCCGGCGATGCGCTCCAGGACCGGCTTGCAGTTGTTCGGATAGGCGTAGAACACCTGAAGCGTGGTCTGCGCCCAGGCTGCCGGTCCGAAGACCGCCGTGCCAATCAGCCACGCGGCGACGGCCAGCGCCGTTCTGAGACCCGGAATGCACATGCGCTTTCTCCTCATCGTTGAATGTCGGCGTCCGTTGGATGCCCACCGGATGTGACAATTGAGTGAAGACATGCACGGCGACGCGCAGATCACTGCGCGAGTGGTTGGTGTTTCGCGCATCGGAGCCGAAGGTGAACGGTGGGCGCGAAGGTTTGGCGGCTCGGGCCGCTTGCTTCCATGGCGCAACACGGCGTGGATGATGCGCGCAGTCATCCTCAGCCGCAGGCGAAACTGTCAAGCGACTGTCATCGCCGCGGTGCCAACTGCCCGACGACAGCCCATGCCTTTCGGGGGACAGGGTACCCTTTGGCGAGCCCGATGCCGGGCCGCGTAGTCGCGGGAGAGTGGAGATGACATCCTTGAACCTGAAGGGAGCCGGCAGGGCTCTGGTGGCGGGCGCGCTGCTCGGCTCGCTCGGGGCGGGGCCGGGCCATGCCGAAGACGTCAAGCTCGAGGTCGCCTTCGCGGTACCCCATCACCGGCAGATGTATGACGAGTCGACGCCGCTGTTCGAGACAGCCCATCCCGGCATCAAGCTGCGCTTCCTCACACCGGCGGTCGACTACGACGCGCTGGCGCAGGACACGCTGCGCCAGTCCATCGCCGGCTCCCTGCCGGACGTGATGTTCCACGGCTATGCCCGCGTGAAGCTGATGGCCGAGCGTGGCCTCGCCGTGCCGCTCGACGACATGCTCGCCGCCGATGGCGGCCCCGAGGCTCTGGGCTATGCGCCCGCCAGCCTCGATGCCTGCCGCTATCAGGGCAAGCTCTATGGCATTCCGTTCACCACCTCGATGCCGATCGTCTATTTCAACGCTGATCTGGTACGCAAGGCGGGCAGCGATCCCGACCATCTGCCGTCCGACTGGGCGGGCATCCTCGAACTCGGGCGCAAGATCGACGGGCTCGACGGGCCGATCCAGGGCGCGGTGTTCGACTACAAGGGCAATGGCAACTGGTCCTTCCTGGCCCTGCTCTCGAGCCTCGGTACGGAGCCGATGAACGCCCAGGAGACCCGGCTCAACTTCGACAATGCCCAGACGCTGCGCGCGCTCCAGATTATCCACGACTTCGGGCGGAGCGGACAGGTCGACATGACTCGCAACCAGTGGCGCCAAGCCTATGCATCCGGCACGCTCGGCATCTTCGTCAACACCAGCAGCATCCTGACCGAATATCAAAAGCAGATCGGCGATCGCTTGGAGATCCGCACCATGCCCTTCCCGCTGGAAAGCAAGGATGGCCGGGTGCCGGTCGGCGGGGCCTGCGTAATGATGTTTGCCAAGGCCCCGGCCCACCAGCGCGCGGCCTGGAACTACCTCAAATTCATGACCGGCCCCGTGGCCCAGACCATCGTGGTCAAGTTCACCGGCTACATGCCGAACAACCTCAAGGCGCTCGAGGATCCGACGCTGCTGGGCGAGTACTACCGCGACAATCCCTTGCAGCTGACCGCCGTGAAGCAGCTTCCCGTCGCCACCGCCTGGTACTCGTTCCCGGGCGACAACGGCGTGCGCATCTCGAAGGAGATCGAGGAGGTCCTCAACCGGCTCGGCACGCTGAAGATCACCCCGGCGCAGGCGCAGCAGGAGCTGATCGACCGCGTCTCGCCGCTGCTGCCGCATTGAGGCCCGGACCCATGTCGCACACCACGCGCATCTGCTTCGGCTGGCGGCCAGGAAATTCCCTGCCGCGGCCGGAAATTGCCGGCCTCCCCGCCGGCGGCCTGCCGCGCTCCGCCGATCCGACCTACGGCGCCCTGGCGCGCGATTTCCGTCGTACCGGCAATAAGGGCTACATTGTCGTCGGCGAGGCGACGGCGCGGCTGTTCGCCTGCGATCGCGAGGCGAGCGCCTTCGTCGACCTGCCCGCGCTGGCAGGCCAGCGCGGCATCCCGGCGCTGGCCGAGGCTGTCAGCCGCGCCTTCGACATGATCGTGCTGCCCACCGCCTACGAGATCGCGCCCGGCCGGGATTTCGAGCCGCTGGTGAGATTGTTGGAACGGCTCGACGTGCCGGTCGTGACGCTGGGTCTCGGCATGAACGATGATGGGCTAGCGATGGAGGATCTTCATCCGAGCCTGCGCCAATTGCTGAGCTGGCTCAATACTCATGCGGCCCTCTTTGGCGTGAGAGCCGACAGGACGGCGGCATGGCTGCATGACAACGGATTGCGGCGCGCGGTCGCGCTGGGCTGTCCGAGCTTGCATCTCTATCCCGACGCGATCGCACGGTTGCAACCGCTCCAATCCTCGCCGGCACAGCTGCGCATCGCCACTGGCGGCTATGTCCTGCGTGACCACGACCGCGCCGCTGCGCTCAGCGCCCTGCTGGACGGGCAGAACGTCAGCTATTTCGTGCAGGATGAGATTTTTCATCCCGGATTGTTCGCCGAGGACGATATCATCAGTGACGACACACGCGGCATCCTGCGGAAGGAAAAGGTCGAGCAGGCGATAACGGATTGGGGTGGCTTTTCGCCGAGCTTCAACCGCTATTTCTATTTCGACGCGCTCGATACCTGGCGCCAAGCCATGGCGGGCCATGACGTCTTCATCGGCGACCGCTTCCATGGTGGCACCGTGGCGCTGCAGGTCGGGTTGCCGACAGTGATGTTCACGCGCGATGTGCGCGCCGACGAACTCTCGCGCTTTTACGGCATTCCGCAGGCTGGACTTGGTGTGGATGGCTCGAAGGCTCTAGCGACACTGATCGCCGAGGCGCTGAGCGCGGAATCGCTCGCCAGGTTCAAGGCGACCTTCGCGCAGCGTGATGTGGCGTTCTGGGACGCGATGGCCAGCGTTGGCCTCATTCAGGCGGCTCCGCGGGCAGCGGCCGCATAAAGCTCGTACCAGTCTCCACCTCGTCTGCAGATCTGGCGCACGCCCGCGCGTAGAACCGTGGGCAGGCCCCGTGCGGCGCGCATTTGCCGCCAGTGAGGTGAAGCAACCGCAGGAAGTCGACGATCGTGTCCGAGACGACCTCCGTATCCCAAACCAGCAGCCGACGTGACCCGGCCTTCGTCCCGAGTGGCTGGACCGCCGGAGCTGGATCTCCACCTTGGCGCTTGCCCTTTCGCCTAAATCGACGCGCTATGGGAGGCGCTCCCTGGCAAGTCAACCATCACCTGGCTAAAGGGGCCGCAGCACGGCGCCGCCATGGTGCGCGGGCGCCCCGGTGGCACGGCTGCGAAGTTCAATCTGGAGGAGATGACGGTCACACGCTGCGTCGCGGAGTTCTCAACCGGCGAGATCGGCGTCGCCTATGTGGTGGGGCGCAGCCGCCGACACGCCGCGCTCGCTGCGGTGTTCGACGCGATGCTGCAGCGGTAAGAAAAGACGAACGGTCCGATCCGCCGAGGCATCGAGCGTCTCGGCTACGGGATCGTCGAACGTCGCCGCCGTGCCGCCGCCGAAGCGGCGCGAGCAAGGTCGACTTCAACATGCTGGTGCAGGGAGCGGGGGCATTACGGCAGCCGATGCCCTGCTGGCAGCGCCATTCTGCAGGCTCTCTGGCATTGTCACAGCAACGGCTGACGGGTCAGATCGATGTGCAGTAGGGTCGGGGCGTGCAGCCCATCTCATATGTGCGCCACCAGTTCCCGCCCGAGATCACCCGGCACGCGATCTGGCTCTATCTGCGGTTCACCCTCAGCGGGCTCCCCTCCACGTTATAGCCCCAGGCCGACAAAGTCGCTCAGAACCAACTTGTTAAAAAAGGTGGGGAGTCCCATCAGCTCTTGTTCCGCCCCAACTTAGAATGTAGTGATAGCGGTCCCTTAGCGCTTTAAGACACCCGATCTATTCCAATCAGATTGCGCCCAACCGCGCATCGCAGCGGGGCCTGTGTGACGTTTACTCTGGTTCGAGAGCGACGCTAGCCATGTCGCGAAAACAGCGTTGCACATGATGGCGTCGTCCATCCCCGTTGACGGATGGCAACCTCTCGTAGCCGATGTACATAGGCATCCATCGGAATGCCTCCGCCGCTGGCGAAGTGCCGGGTGCCGGATCCTTGTGGCATCGGCTGCTGCAACGACGGGACGCACGCCGCCTCCGGGGAGACTGGCAGGATGGCCTGCTCACCGTGGAACGGGTTCTCACAGCCTGCAACCCGACCACTGATACACCTGATCCTCAATGCATGGTGCGAGGCCAGTGGCCGCCGCGCCGGTGGCCCGCGCGGGACAGAAGCCGACCCGCACAAAAGCGGTCGGACGCAAGACAGTTCGGTCCCGCCTGGCCCCCGCTGCGCCAAAAGCGAACACGCCTGCGGCACCGCCGGTACGGCAGATACGGGAACCGGCACGGCCGGCAAGACGTCCCTTTCCGGTGAGCCGATTGCGCAAACTCAGCCCCTCGACGATTCCACGCCTCAACAGGCGTCGAGGCGAATCCGGGGTCCCAAGGCCGTGAACGGCCAGCATCAGTGGCCAACGCGCAAGCCTGAGATCGAACTGACCCCGGACGGATTCGTAAAGTGGTAGAAATGATCCCGAAGCACCGGAACCAGGAGTGCCTGGAGCCTCTGAACACGGTGAGACAAACTCCTCCAAGCTTGGATGGGAGCGGCCAGATCCCCATATTATTGATCCGGCTTGGGCGATCTTGAACTACGCGGCATAACGGAAAGATGGATGCCCGAAGTAGCTGCGGATCCGGTCGGGCAACTTGGCGAGCCGGCGCATGTTGCTGATGACGGTGCATTTGAGTTCGGGCTTGCTGCGAGCGGGCGGCTTGCGGGTCACGGCTTGCTTCAGGTCGGCGTTCAGACCCTCGTCCGGGTTGAGCTCGGGGCTGTAGGGAGGCAGCTAGAAGACCTCGATCTGCTCCGTGCGCTCAGCCAACCAATCCTGCACCGCCCGGGCCCGATGGACCGGCAGATTGTCCCAGATCAGAAACACCTTGCCGTTGGCCTCCTGGATGAGCCGGCCGAGAAAGCGGATCAGGCTCGCGGCCTTGAGCGCACCATCGAGCACCATCCAGCGTAGCTCGCCCTTGTTGGTCAGAGCCGAGATCAGGCCCAGTCCTGCGCGCTTGTGACAGGGATGCACGACAGGCGTTCGGCCGCGTGGGGCGAAGCTGCGGCCGCGAACATCGTCGGAGCGCAGGCCGGTCTCGTCACCCCAGAAGATCATACCCTTCTCCTTTCTGGCTTGCGCTGCAATGGCCGGATAGTCCTGCCGCAGCCAGCGCCGCACGGCTTTCGATGACTGCTCGTAGGCGCGTCGGAGCGGCTTCTGGGCCGTGAAGCCCCAACGCGCCAGATAGGTGCCGATGGTGCGCACCGCCAGCCGGACCCCACAATGCCGCTCGATCAGCATCCGCACCGCCGCCCGGCTCCACAAGGCGAAGGGCAGACCGAGTTCGTCGGGCGTGTGCCGGCTGATCAGAGCGCGAACCTGCGCTTCCTGCTGAGGCTCGAGAAACCGTCCCGTGCCGGGTGCCGGGCCCCGCGGCCCACTGGCCAATCCCGCCAGGCCCTGCTCGGTGAAGCGGCGGCAGATATCGAACACGCCGGTCCGGGTCAGGCCCACCTGCGCGGCAATGGCCTTATAAGTCAGGCCGCTCTCACGCAGGCCGACGACCTGCCGGCGACGCTCCTCTTGCGCGGCTGCTGGCAACTTGCGCATGTCCACATGTTTCATCCCGCCGAACTGGATCGAATGGCCCTCGATTTCAAGACCACCCAAGCCGGATCAATAAGCCTATGTCGCACAAGGGATCTTCGCCGCGCACCCTCAACCTGTTCGAGTGCACGCTGACGGTACCGACACCTCGGTCCGAACCGGCGCCTGGCTCGGCCGAGCTGGGGGAGCTTGCCGATCTGTCTGATGCCCAACTGGCCAAGCAACTTGGCCAACTCATGGATGAACTGCAGCGCCGGATGAAGGCGGGCAGGGGAAGCCGGCCTGAGTTGAAGGCGGCGGTCAGAAATGCTCGCGTATTCCTTGAGCGCCACAATCCACACCGATCAAAACAACGGGTCAAGTCTTCACGATCCGGCACGATCTCATCCCCATTGCAGGAGGGGCAACGCAAAGCGGTGCGGGCCGCTCTTCTGGCGGGGGTGCGCCGGCACAAGTCGCGAAGCACTTCGGCCTGCCGCTTGCCGCCATCCGCAAGGTGCTCGCGGAGACCGTGTAGGCTTCCGGGTCGAGTGGGCGCGCTAACCTGCGTCACATCCGAGCATCCGTTCCTCAGCCTCATTGAGAGCCGCTGACTTCTCATCAGAAAGGCCAAGAGAAGGGCCCAGGTTCGAATCCTTCCGTACCCACAAGATTTGACGATAAAATCAATAGCGTTGCAGGTTTGACGCTGGCGGCCTTTAGCCTCTTCAGGGTTGCAGTAACGGCTAGGGTAACGCGCGAGCTGACTCTTCGATGGCGCTGTCGGCGACCGACGCCCGCATTGAGGACGAGGGAAAGAACTACTACGGCACCGACGACGAGGAGAACGGCAATGGCAATCATAGTCGGCCAGCCAATTCGGGCTTTCCGAGCCAAGTGCTCTGCCGCCTCGCGTCGCTTCTGATCGAGCGCCACATCCGTCTCGTTGTGTTCGTAGACCATTGCCGCCCCATCAGGATGAGGCATCTCCAGCCAGCTTCGCCAAGTGCGCTCCTATCTCCAGTTTACGGCCGGCTCGGACTAAGGGGGCGGCCCTAGGACTTAAGACCTGGGCTTTATCGAGGTACGTCATGCGGCTGATCTTGGAGTCGCCGGAGCGAACACCCTCGCGTTGCATAAGCGTCATCAGATGCTGGTACCCTCCTCCCGTGGCTTGGACCGCAGCACACTCCAATCGACTTAGCCGCTCACATTGCGTTTGCGCGAGGGGCTTTTTCATCGGTGTGGTCTCCATTCTCCTCTGGAAGAGACGCCGGAGAAGAGCCGAGATCGGTATCGGAGAAAATCGATGGCCCCGCGCCTCAAGAACGCCTGTGAGTAACGACGTTCAATTTGTAGCGGGTGATACTCATCTCTCCAGGCCGACGAGGTGACGAGGGTGTCGCGCCAAAGAGGATCTCCGCACAGAATGCGGCGCCAGCCACAATGATTGCAGCAAACAAGTACGGTTACCAATCGGGAAAAGGGCGATCATGCCCACTGTAGCCGCTCATCATGAGCGGGCCAAGGCTCCCACTCTGAAGCTTATCCGCACAACACCTCAATCTCCAGCGCCACCTCATCTCCCGCAGGACCTCCGTCTCTTCAGAGCGGAGGCGGCGGAGCAACGGCAGACGGCCACCGGTGCCGCCCAACTGACACCGCTCTTCAGCCCATTTGCTGCTCTGCCTTCCATTCCCGCGACAACGCCCGCTCATTTATGCAACAAGGCCATTGACAGCATCTCCTTGCTCTTTTCTTGTTCCAACTTATCTCTTGATGCTGGTACGATGTACCGTTTGCACGCTGAGCAGGACTGATTTTTCTACATGAACAAGCAATCGAAGCTGGATGTGGATCATCAAAGAGATGTTCTTCTGCTCATTAATGCACGGATGCCATCGCTGCCGAGTGCCCTACAGCGCATAGGCAAATACGTGATCGAAAACTCAGATATCGTCGTCCGGGAGACGATCAACGATCTGAGCGCTGTTACGGAGACCGGGCCCGCGACCATCATACGCTTTTGTCGGGTGTTAGGATTTTCAGGCTTGAAGGAATTCAAGCTCGCGCTTGCGGCAAATCTTGCACGTCAAAATATCTACTCAGAAGAAGGCAAGATACCTCCTAAGCAGTTCTCCGACGTGCTTGCGGACAACATCGTTCAAGCAACACGAGAGACACAATCAGTTCTGGATGAGGCATCTGTTCGGCGTTTGGCGGATGCCATGGTGAGTGCGCGACGCATCGACATCTACGGTGCTGGTGCATCTGGATTCGTGGCGAGCTATCTCTCATTCCGTCTGTTACGGATCGGCCTCCCTGCGCATGCCGTGAGTGATCCAACTCTTGCAGCGTATGTATCTACCGGTCTCTCACACGATGCCGTCGTTATCGCGATTTCGGAATCTGGTCTTACAAAAGACACCGTCCAATCGCTCCGCATGGCCAAAGTTGCTGGTGCGACTACGGCAGCCATCACCAATCACAAAGATGCTCCGATCTCTAAATGGGCGGATGTCCTGATTCTCACCTCGGCAGTGAGGTCGCCCTTGACTGGCTCAAAACTAACGATCGCCTTTACTCATTTGATGGCAATCGAGACGCTCGTTGCCATTCTAACAGACAAACTAGGCTTGCTTCATATTGAGGCCGACGGGGCTTAGACACCGAAACCATCGCCTGGTTTGACTTCACCGCCCCTCGGGTCAGTCCCTCGAGGAACCCGCGCTGGCCCGCGGGCGGCGATGCTGCGGGGCGCGACCACGACAGTTGAAGTGGCCACCAGTGGGCCATTGTCGTTGCCGGCCTCCCCGTTCTTGAACCCATGATGCCGAGCGGCGGCGGCATCAGCGCCTAGTCGCGCACCGCCATCAGCGGCCAGAACAGGCTGTTCCAGTGAGAAACCACCGAAAAGATGCCGAAGGCGATGATCGCCGGCAGCGCCATCGGCAACATGATCTTCGGCCTTTTCCGATGCACCGCGATCCCTCTCCCTGATCGCTGGCGGCTGTCGCGAAATGGACTTTTATTCCACTTCTATGTCACATGCCTGAAACAAAAATCCTCTATCAATCAGGCATCCGCCGTTAGCGGCAGCCGTCCGGCCCCCACGTTCACTTGGAAGGATCTTCAATGCGCATGCGACCAATTGTTCTGATTGTAGGCTTGTCCGCCTGCCTCTTTGGATCTGTCGCCCATGCCGAAACAACACTAAACGTGCTCTACGCGATCCCGAGCAACTTCAAAGACATCCAAGAGAAGATCGCCGCCAAGTTTCAGGAGGAGCATCCTGACATCAAAATTGTATTTCGGGCTCCTCCGAACACCTATGACGAAGCCACCGCACAGGTTCTCCGTTCCTCTCTGATCGGGGATCAGCCTGATGTGTATTTCAATGGAATCAATCAGGTTAGGATCGTCGCGGATCGTGGAAAGGCGGTCCCGATTAGCGCGTTTGCAGACAAGACGGAGCTCGATAATCTTGGTTACCTAGCGTCCATGACATCGCTCGGTGACGTTGAAGGGAAATCCTATGGTCTTCCTTTCGCGATCTCGACACCTGTCCTTTATGTCAATGAGGATTTGCTCACAGCCGCGGGTCGAACCATTAACGATTTCCCCACGAACTGGGAAGGGATCATTGACCTGGGTAGGCGGATTGCCTCTACGTCCCCCGGCAAAACGGGTTTCCTTTTCGGTTACAACACCTCCGGAAACTGGCTTTATCAGGCGCTTGTCACCAGCCATGGTGGCCGGATGGGTGCAGAAAACGGATGTAAGGCGATCTTCGACGACGAGCACGGAACATGGGCCCTCGCCATGCTCGAGCGCTTCACCAAAGCGGGAATGCCCGACATGGGTTGGCAACAGGGCCGACAGGCCTTCGCCGCGGGAGAGATCGGCATCTACGCGGAATCCAGTGCGTCGGTAGCGCTCATGGAGCGGAACGTCGCCGGAAAATTCAAGATGCGTACGATGCCCTTTCCGCTCGCATCCGGTCAAGGCTCGCTTCCCGCCGGCGGCAGTATCGCGATGATATTGGCAGTCAATAAGGACAAGCAAAGAGCCGCTTGGGAGTATGTGAAATTCGCGACTGGGCCGATCGGACAGACAATCATGGCGAACGGCACTGGATATGCACCCGGCAACCGAAAGGCGACGGATGATCCCGCCCTTTTGGGAGGATTTTATGACGCAAGGCCAAACCTCGCTACCGGCGTCAAGCAACTACCGCTGATGACCGGATGGTATAACTGGGCCGGTTCAAACGCCGTCAAAATCGTTGATGTCATCCAGAACCACATCAATGACGTCGCCGCGGGACGAAAGACCGCAGCGGAAACCATGCCTCGCATGAAGCGCGATGTCGATGCTCTGCTCCAAAACTGCCCCTGATCGAAGGCAGCAACGCTTCTGTGCTTGATCTCCGAAGCCGATAAGGGAAGGTCCTCGTCGGCTGTTCCAATTTCTCTTACGCGCTTCGTTCGAATTCGGTCGATGGAGAGTGCGAGCGCAAGCTGATGAGTAAATGCAATTCCACGACACCCAAACCATTCCAAAATTTGCCCAGTAACCCCGAACTGATTGTATGGGACTGCGACGGCGTGCTGATCGATTCAGAATATCTCGCCGCTACCGTGTACTGCCATTATCTCCGTGACCTGGGTCTGGAAATCGAGCCTCACAAGCTGTTTGAGCGATTTCCAGGTGCTGCCGATCGCGCTTTGCTAGCAGGATTGGAACAAGTACTTGGTGTGGCACTCCCACGCGATTTTCTCCGAAACGTTCATAGGGGCGTGGTCACTCGATACATGGCGGATCTGCAACCAATGCCAGGCGCTCTCGATGCGTTGAGGAATGTTTCCAAACAGAGGCGAATGTGTGTCGCGTCAAATAGCGCACCGGCGCTTCTGTATACCGGATTGCTGGCGATTGACGCATTCGAGCTTTTCTACCCAGCCATCTTCAGTGCGGCCGACGTGCAAAGAGGCAAGCCTGCTCCTGATCTTTTTCTTTTTGCTGCCCAACGCATGGCAGTCGCACCCTCAAGTTGTCTCGTGATTGAAGATAGCGCTACGGGCGTCGAGGCAGCAGTAAAAGCCGGCATGTCGGTAATCGGCTATTGCCGGCCGGAAAGACGAAGCTCTGATCATCAAAACAGGCTGCTCAACGCCGGAGCGCATGCAATCGTCTATGACCTGCGAGAAATTCCGCTTTTCTTGTCCTGAGATAGGTTCTGTCACCAGTTGCGCGATCGGTTCAAGGGCAGCGACATCTCACTCACAGTAAAGGACCATCACCATGTCTGTGTTACGTATTGCCGTCATTGCCGACATTCATGCTGGAGAGACGCGCTCGAACATTCAAAGCGAACAGGCTCCCCAGCTTCTCGAGAATTTTGTGAGCGAAGCCAATGCGCGGTCGGTTGAGCTTATAGTTTCGCTCGGAGACAACATAAACGCTGCTAGCGCTGATGAAGACCGGAGGTATTTACAGAGGGTTGCGAAGATCTTTTCGAGATCTGCGGCGCCAGTTGTTTCCGTCTTTGGGAACAACGAGCTGAAGTTCCTTGGACGAAGCGAAACTGCTCGAATATTGGATTGTACACTGGACTCCGAGATCAGAGACGCCAGTGGCTGGAGCTTGATATTTTGGCGACCCGACTGCGAGCTGTCGCTAACCAAGGGGCTTATTCTGTCTGATGACGATCTTGCTTGGCTCGATGATGCTCTAAGCAAGGCCAAGTTCCCTGCTGTACTGTTTGTGCATGCCCCCATTGACGACCATTCGATGGTTGGGAACTATTACTTTGAAAATCATAAGGACCTCGCAACTTACACGAACGGTCGTGCAGCTCGGGCTCTGCTTGAGCAGAGCGGCAAAGTTGTCCTGGTTCTGTCCGGCCATACCCATTGGCACGCATGCTCCACCATCGGCGGGATTCACTATCGGACGATTCCGTCGCTCACGGATACGTTCGAACATTCGGGAGAGGCATCGGAAGCCTGGGCGATACTTGACCTCACTACTCAAACTATCGCGCTTGAGGTGTTTGGTCGCGAACCCATGCGTTGGTCGGTGCCAGTGAGAGCCCAAGAAGCGCGTTGGCGCGCTCCCATGAGCCGCTCCGATTTCGACAATCGGATGCAGACGCTTTGGTCCAAATCGAAGGATCCGCAATGATGGAGTCGCTCTCGATCAAACAAGTTGCAAAGTCGTTTGGCGCGACTCCTGTGTTGCGTGACGTGTCCCTTGAGATTGCGGACGGGGAGTTTCTGACGCTGCTTGGACCATCAGGTTGCGGGAAGTCCACACTCTTGCGAATAATTGCCGGACTGGAAACGCAGGACAGCGGTTCGGTCGCAATTGGCGTGCGGGCGGTGGACGGCCTGCGGCCGAAGCAGCGCGACGTGGCGATGGTGTTCCAGTCCTACGCGCTCTATCCGCACATGACGGTTGCCGCCAACATGGCGCTGCCGCTGCGGATGCGCCGGCTCTCGGCCGTCCAGAGGCTGCCGCTGCTCGGCCGCTGGCTGCCGGGCACGAAGACAACGGCCGCGGAGATCGACGCGGAGGTCACCCGCACCGCCAAGTCCCTCGGCATCGGCCACCTGCTGGCGAGAAAGCCCGGCCAGCTCTCCGGCGGCCAGCGCCAGCGTGTTGCCGTCGGCCGCGCCATGGTGCGCCATCCGGCCGTGTTCCTGATGGACGAGCCCCTGTCCAATCTCGACGCCAAGCTCCGGGTGCAGATGCGGGCCGAGATCAAGGAGCTGCACCAGCGGCTCGGCGTCACCTTCGTCTATGTCACCCACGACCAGGCCGAGGCCATGACGCTGTCCGACCGGGTCGCGGTGATGCTCGACGGCGAGCTGCTGCAGGTTGCGCCGCCGCAGCAGATCTACACCGATCCGGACGACCGGCGGGTGGCCGAGTTCATCGGCTCGCCGAAGATCAACCTGCTCGAGGCGGTGGTGCGGGAACGAGGCCTGGTCGACGTGGCAGGCACGGTGCTCGCCGTCGACCTCACCCGGGAACCAGGATCGCCGCTCACGCTCGGCATCCGTCCGGAAGCCTTCCATCTCACTGACCACGGCGGGCCGGGGGCGCTCACCGGGGCGGTCCGGCTGGTCGAGCACATGGGCTCCGACCTGTACGTGCATCTCGATGTTCCAGGGACTGATCATCCGGTGATCGCCCGGCTGCTCACTGAGCGGGCGCCGCAGATCGCGCCCGGCCAGACGCTGCATGTCGGCATCCGGCCGGAGCGCGTGCTCCTGTTCACGCGCACTGGGCAACGGCTGCGGGGGGAAGCGGCGTCCAGCGGGGCCTCCGTCACGCCGATCCGGGAGTGGGCCCGATGAGCAAGCCTCTTGCCCTTTCCGGCCCGTCCGGCGAGCCGCCCGCGACCAGTGGCGTTCGATCATTCCCCTCCGCCGCCACCTCACCGGCCCGCCGGCGGGCCATGATGGAAGCGCTGGCGGCGTGGATGCTGGCTGGCCCGGCGCTGGTCCTGCTCGTGGGCCTGTTCTTCCTGCCGGTCTTCGCCGTCTTGGGCATCGCGCTCACCGACTGGCAGTTCGGTGCAAGCTCGCTCGCCTTCGTCGGATTCGGCAACTTCCGCGAGGTCTTCGTCGATGAGGGCTTCCGGGCCTCGCTGGTCAACACCGTCGGCTATGTCGCCCTCGTCGTGCCTGGCACCATCCTCCTCGGCTTAGGCGTCGCGCTGCTGATCGAAAGCGGCCAGTCGTGCCGCGCCTTCTACCGCGCCATCCACTTCCTGCCCTTCATGGCCACGCTGACCGCCATGGCGATCGCCTGGGAGGCGCTGCTGCATCCGACCATCGGCCTCGTCAACCAGAGCTTGGCCAGCCTCGGGATCCCGACCGCCAACTGGCTGCGTGACGAGACCACCGTGCTGCCGGTGCTGGCGGTGATCGGCATCTGGCAGAACCTCGGCTACGCCATGGTGCTGTTTCTCGCCGGGCTGAAGGCGATCCCGCAGGACCTCTATGACGCCGCCGCCATCGACGGCGCCGATCTCTGGCTCGACCGGCTGCGCACGGTCACGCTGCCGATGCTCGGACCCGTCACCATGTTCGTCTTCATCGTCGTGGCGCTGCGCGCCTTCGAGACCTTCGACACGGTGCAGATCCTCACGCAAGGCGGGCCGGGGCATGCCTCCGAGATGCTGCTCTACACCCTCTACCGCGAGAGCTTCGAATACCTGCGCACCGGCTATGGCGCCTCAGTTGCCGTGGTCTTCCTCGTCATCGTCGTCGCGCTGACGCTGATCCAGGCCCGCGTCATGGACAAGAAGGTTCACTACCAATGAGCATATCCAAACTTGCACCGCCATCCGCCATCTTCCGCCACGCAGCCCTTCTGATCACCGGCGCGCTGATCCTGATCCCCTTCGTCTGGATGGTGAGCCTGTCGATCAAGCCGCCGGGCGAGATCTTCCGCGCCTCCTTCTCGTTCTGGCCGCAGCAGTTCTACGGCATCGAGAACTACACCAAGGCGCTGACGAGTTCGCCGCTGCCGCGGTTTATGCTGAACGGCGTCATCGTCTGCGCCGCAATTCTGGCGCTGCAGATCGCCGTTTGCGCGCCGGCCGCCTATGCGCTGGCCAAGCTCAACTTTCCCAGTCGCAATCTCCTCTTCGCACTCGTGCTGATCGCGCTCCTCCTGCCGCACGAAGTGCTGGCGCTCCCGCTCTTTATCGTCGGCTATAAACTGGGGATTCTCAACACTTATGCGGCGCTGGTCTTTCCCTATGTCGTCTCGCCGTTTGGCATCTTCCTGTTCCGGCAGTTCTTCAAGACCATTCCCGACGATGTCGTGCACGCCGCCCGCCTCGACGGCTTATCGGAACTGGCGATCGTCTGGAAGATCATGGTGCCGATGGCGCTGCCGGCCACCATCGCCTTCGGGATCTTCTCGGTCGTATCCCACTGGAACAGCCTGTTCTGGCCGCTGATTGCGGTGCGCGACCCGTCCCTGATGCCGCCGCCGCTCGGCATCCTGATCTTCAAGAACGAGGAGGCCGGCAACGACTATGGCCCGCTCATGGCCGCCGCCACACTCGTGGTCGCGCCGCTCATCATCGCCTTCCTCGCCGCCCAACGCTGGTTCGTCGAAGGCCTCACAGGTGGAGCCGTCAAATGAGGTGCGCCGAAGTCGCAGGATTGCAGTTCCAGCCAGTCCCGAATGCGCGTCCGCAGCCGGGCCCGCAAGTCCGCTATGTAATCTATCGTACGCCACTGGCAAGTCGTCCGCTCAAACAGGCCGCCGAAGCCTGGTTGGTCAATGCCCAATGTTGTGCGCGCGGCTACTTGGAGAAAAAATGCAACCGTATCGACCGGTACGCAAGATCGAACTTGAACCGCGAGTGACAGGCCAGACTCGCAAAAATCTTCAGGTGATTTCGTGGAAATGGTGAGCCGGAGTTCGTTACTATCTACTGACGCCGTGGTCGTAACCGGAGCCGCTCAAGGTTTGGGACGAGGCATCGCGCTTCATCTAGCCGGAAGGTGTGCCGGACTTATTCTGTGGGATGTCCTGGCTAGCCCTCTAGAGAAAACCGCAGAGGATTGCCGCGCGCGGGGGGCGCGAGTCCTCACACGCGTTGTTGATATAGGTGAAGAGAAACAGATTCACACTGCTGTAGAAGCTATCTCGGCAGAGTTAGGCGATGTTTTCGGCCTTGTTAACAACGCTGGTATCTTTCCTCGTATTTCAGTCCTTAATAGCACCACGGAGTTGTGGGAAAAAGTTCTACGGGTCAACCTGTTGGGTTACTACCTAACCGCAAGGATGCTCGCGCCGGGCATGCTGCGCGCGGGTCGTGGGGCGATAGTAAATGTTGGTTCCACTGCCGCCTTCCGTGGGCATCCACAAGGTGCGCATTACGCAGCGTCGAAGGCGGGAGTAGTTTCTTTTACCAAGACCCTCGCGTTAGAACTCGCACCGACGGTGCGCGTGAACTGCGTGAATCCCGGCTTGTCGGATACCGCTCAGCCCCGCATCGCAATGAGTGAGGATGACATTTGCGAAGCCATTCAAAACATACCAATGGGACGTATTGGTCAGCCGGACGATGTCGCGCGGGTGGTGGGCTTTTTTCTAGGTCCAGATGCTTCCTTCATAACCGGTCAATCCATAGGGGTGAACGGGGGCGCTTGGATGATGCCATAAATGGACGGTCATTGACCACCATCATTGCAACGCGCAGAATTATACACTTCGTTGCAGCGCTGTTTCGATCTCGCGAGTACTTGGTCGACGAGCTACGGACAAGCAGACGCCGGCTCGACACTTGTATAAAGGGCCAGACATCTTTGGTTGCCGAGTGGGCTGGAACGGTCACGTGTGAAGGCTCATCTGTACGTCTCAATTAAGAATTTAATCGCTAACAACGGAATGCGATGAGCCTGCTATGCACCAAAGGACCAATTAGGGGACGAACGGTAATATCGCCGACGTTAAGGACCAGTGATACTCGACATGGAGCTCGCGAAACGGATGGCAGAGGAGCGGTTTGTGCCGTCCGGGATCGCCTCAATGGCCGATCGCGTAGCCTTGTCGGCGCGGTCCTGCAAAGCCGCGGATACGAATGAAAGATCTTGAAAGCCGGAAACCTCGAGAAATTCAGAGAGCTTCCGCGCATAGACCGCATGGGCGGCCACTTGAGTGTAAAAATCACCCAGTACTTGCTGGAGCTTGGTCGGGGGGATCCGTATCCCCTCTTCGAAGACTTCCCGGCAATCAGCCGAGAAAAGTGCGCCGCCGATATCGGGAAGATGGGCCATGGAGCCCGAAAATCCGACCAGACGATCGCCGTGGAAGATGGGGGCGAGCATGGCCAGGTCGATAAGATGCCCAGCCGTCAACCAAGGGTCGTTGGTAACGGTGCAGTCGCCAGGCTCCCACTCATCGAGCGGTATTTCCGCAAGGCAGGCCTGGAGGGTTCTTGGAAGAATACCGACGAACGAGGGAGTGCCGACATTGGTATCAGCGATGTTTGCTCCCGTGGGATCCATGAGAACGACCGTGAAGGCGTTGGACTCGCGCACGACCGTGGAGAAAGCGGTCCGAAGAAACGCGACGGCCGCCTCATCTACCACCGAAACCAGACGGTTCCACAGAATTTCGAGTTCGATTGGATCGAAGTCGCTGGGAACTTTCATGGGGAACTCCTGGAGCACCTGAGCGCGCCGAAAAAGGCTTCAAGGCGTTGCACCTCGTCACGAAGCTCGACGAGATGAGCCACAGTGGCTCTCGCGCCGCGGGCTCCGAGAAAGAAGTAATGCCCCCCTGGCAAATGTCTGGTCAGCCGCCGCGGAGCACCGACAACGCAGTCGCGCAGCCGTACCCAATCATGGGCAGAGAGACGCAACGGCGCTAACTTGGGCAGGACGTTGTGTAAAAGGCCCTTGACCGTGATGCTTCCCCAGACCACCTCATCCGAGAATGCGTGTATATAGTCCCGCGCATCCACTGGAATGATTGCCGCGCATATCGGATAGTCGTCGCCCGAAAAGACGCGTGCCACGCGAAGCGCATGAGAAAGGTCTTGCGGCGGCTCGCCATCGAAATACGGGTCAAGCTCGGGCCCCCACAGTCTCGGGGGGGCGTTCGTGCGATAAAGATCCCGGAAGACTTCCGGCTCGATGATGGTTTGCCCTTCCACTTCCGCAATCGCGCGAAGCTCTTCCAGCCAGCGCTCGTCTCGCGTGGACCCATCCCGGGTTCCAACCGAAAGATTCCAGAGCCCATTCGCCAGAAGGCTCTCGGGTGGCTTCCCCACGCCGTCGAGGCGCGGAAAAGGTGGAGTTGCGCTGAGCGAGACGAAACATTCGAGCGCGTGGTTGCGACGGTGCAACGCGTGGGTGAGGGCGAAAACCAGCTTGCCGCCCATGCTCCAGCCACAGGCGATAATTGGACGCCTGCCAGCTTCGCCGACTGCCTCCGCAACAAGCTCCGCGAGCGCCGATGCCCATTCCTCCAGCTTGAGGTCTGGCTTTGGTGCGGGAAACACTGGGTGATCCCCAGGATAACTCGCGGTGAGTAGACCCCATCCCTGCTCCTCGAGCCAGTAGTCAAGAAAGTCGCTTCTACGGCCTTGTGGATGACCATAAACAATACGAGCGAGCACCCCCCCGCCGGTCAGGAAGACAACGAGTGGCTTCATCGGATCGCCGAGGCGAGCATAAGAGAGGACAGGAATACCTAAGCAATCGTGTCGATGCTCTCTGGGAAACAGTTGTTGCAGTTCAGATTGGGAAACCATGGCGTCGTCCGTTGGTGCTTTCTAAATATCGATTGAAGTGGGTGTGGTCAGACAGGAATGCATCGAACCGTCAGCTGCGATGCGGAGCCACTCGCCAGGCTCGAGGAGCAGAACCTCGGGTACGGTCTCCCCTTTTACCCTGGCGTCGTCCACGCAACGCATGAATGCCCGCACCAATTCATCGTCCAGGCTTGTGTAATGACACGGCAAAACGGTGTTCAACCCCAACCATTGAGCCGCAAGGACTCCTTCGCGGGGAGAAAGGTCTGTCGTGAGTTTTTTGCCGGGAGCGTTGGAAGGTATACCTGCCGGGTTCGCGATCCCGAGGGATCCGATCGTCGGACGGTACAACTTGCCCTGCAATTTCATCTCATAGAACAGGGATGTGTCGCCCGGATGATACCACCGGATGTTTTCATTCAGGTCGAGGAGAAAGGCCAATGGAATGCCAGAGACAAAGGAGCCGTCGGGCAGGGTTGTAAAAGAGCAATGGCGGCATTCGAGGGTTTGCACTTCGAAACCGGCGACCTCCAGTCGCATACCCCATGCTGTCACGCGGATCTGCGATGCCGGAACTCCATGGGCTTCAAGATATGCGCGAACCTCGCCCCCGCAAATCACGGGGGCTCCGGACTTGAGCGCAATCCGGGCCGTGTCGCCAAGATGGTCCTTGGCGGCATGGGTCACCATGATGAGATCGACCCGATCGAATTCCTCGGGTACGACAGGGCACGCCGGATTGCCGGTCAAAAATGGATCGAGCAGCACCCGACGGCCGTCTTGAGTAATCATTTCGTAGGCCGCGACACCCAGGAAACGCACCTGTAGGAAAGGACCTTCCGTCATTTCAATCACCTCGGCAGGAGATTCTGAACATCGCGTTGCATCTTCGGGAGAGCCTCCTCCGGGGGCAGACGCTGAGTTACGACATCCTGAAGAATTGACTTGATCACTTCAGTAATCCGCAACGCGTTCTCGCCGGGGAATGAGTACCATTCCGCAGCTCGAGCCGAAGCGTTCACGGAGACGAGCCTCGGGTCGTCGGGTTTAGCCTCTTTGAGGGGACCAGCGGCGCCCAATCGATTGCCCGGCAAGTAACCTGTTGCTTCGAATACTTCCGCCTGCACCTGCGGGCTCGCCATGTATTTCATGAACGCCAAGGCCGCTTCTTGCCGTTCCGGATCCTTGCTGAGCAACATCATGCAATTGCCACCTGCGGGGAGGCGGCCGTTTTCGGAGACCGGAAACGGCGCCGTCCGCACCTGGAAGTTGGCCTGCTTCATCAAATTCTTCAGGAAGCCGCTCGACGTCACGAGTATCCCGACGGAACCGGCAGAAAAGCCCTGGGAAGCTTGCGTGCGCGGCATATCGACCTGACCAGCCTTGCCGAACATCTGGATGACTTTGAGAGCTCGTTTGCCTTCCGCGCCGTCGAACTCAATCTTTCGATCATCGGCCGACATCATGTGCCCGCCCTGGGCATTGACCAAAGCCATGAAGGTCCAGTTGCCGGCCGACGTATAGTCGAAGAACCCGCCGATCCGGTTGTTGCCGGTGGCGGTGATTTTCCCTGCAAGTTCGGCGATCTTTTCCCATGTGTCAGGGAAATGGTCCGGGTCTCCCCCCGCGGCTTTCACCAAGTCCGGGTTATAGTAGATGATCGGGACCGATACGACAAAAGGGAGACCGTATGATTTACCGTCATGTCGGCAGAGGTCATTCGAGGTCGGTTTGTAGTTTTGCTGAATCCAGTCAGTGTCTCCTGCAAGAACCGGTTCAAGTGGGATTGGCAGACCGCGCTGCACCGTCAACCTGGAGCGATTGTATCCTTGGAAGATGATGTCCGGTGCACGGCCTACAATGCTGTCCTGAAGCAGACGCTTTGTAAGGTCGTCGTAGTCTGTGGCCGGGGATTGAAGGACCAGATTGATATCCGGATGTGCCTTTTCGAAGGGCTCGATAATTTGCTCGGGAAATGAGCCTTTGACATAGAGGATGTTTATGGACGCTGCCTCAGCAGTGGTCGCTGTGAGGGCCAACAGGGGAAGGAGGAAACGTAGGGCTCGATAGGACATTTCATTAACTCCGGGTTGAATGAAGTAGGGAAGCAGGCTCATTTACGCGCCTCATTTCCCAGAATGGGTTTTACGAGAGGTTCAGGCGAGCATTGTCTCCTTGACGAACTTCGCGGCATCGGCAATTGCCGTGACAGCGCGGGGCACCATTCGCGTCCGTCCGCCGAAGCCGTGGACCAAACCATAGTATCGGCGCACCAGGGCCCGCCCGCCTTCTGCGGTAACACGTTCTGCAAGCGCCAGCTGTTCGTCCCTGAGGACATCGAGTTCAGCGACACCGAGCCACATTGGCGGAAGGCCGGCGAGAGACGCCGCTCTGAGCGGAGAGATGTACGGATCGGAGGGTTGGGCACCATTGGCGACGTAGTGAGCGGCATAGCCAAGAAGCCGCTGTGTGGAATTGCCGTAACGGCCATCACCAAAGGCCCGGTGGCTTGGCGTGTCGAAGTCCGTGCACTGAAACCAGCCGTAAAACAGCACAAGCCCGCTCGGCCCAGGCAAGCCGTCGTCACGACATTTGAGGGCGGCGGCAAGAGAAAGATTTGCGCCCGCCGACCCTCCCCCTAAAAAGACATGTTCCGCGTCGAGATTCCACGTGGCCGCTGACTTTCGGCACCACTGCATTGCCGTGAGCACGTCAGAAAGGGCGGCCGGATACGGATTTTCCGGTGCCAGTCGATAGTCCAGCGACAGGACCGCGAAGCCGGACTTTTCTGCTAGATGACGACACGTGCAGGCGTCAGAAGCGATAGACCCCCGGCACCAGCCGCCACCATGAAGATAGATGAGCACAGGAGTATTCTGCTGCGCTGGGCGATATAGCCGTGCCGCTATCGTGCGATCGGAAGAGGGAATCTCCAGATCATCGACATGGGCGATGTCGGGCGATCCCTCGCTCCAAAATCCGGCGAGCTGCGTTTGCTGCCGGCGATTGTCCTCGAGTGTTTTAGCGGGGCCGCCGGCGCAACGCTGCAATTCCTCCTGCTTGGCCATGGCCGCCGCCATGTCGGCATCGAGCGCGGGATCGTTCGCGTCTGGCACAAAATCAAAGTCCGGCCAATTTCGCTGGTCTCGTTCGTCGTGGTTGGATTTTCGGCTGGTCATGACGTCCAATCCTTCCCAAGCACGAAGACGCAGTCGCCGAGGCCCGTCCTTGCGGGAATCCGCCGGCACAGGATGACGCCACCGGATTTGGCGATCACCGGCTGCGGCTCACGCCAAGGCGCTGTCGTGAAATGAATGAGGCCAGTCGTCTGGCCCGCCTCGACCCGGTCGCCAAGGCCAACAAAAGGCTCAAACAGGCCGCGCTCGCTGGTTTCGGCGTAGATGTAATCCCAGCTTGGAACACGCTTGAGCAACCTGCAGTCGAGCGGCGGCCGCTCCGTCAGCGGCCTCCTCGTTACGCCGACGTGATGAAGGAGCCGCATCACCCCATGCTCCGCGATATCGATGGCCGCGCGGGATACGCCGCCGCCGCCGCCGAGCTCTGTCGAAAGATGCTGCACGTTTTGGCGCCGGCAGGCGCCGATCAGTGCGCGGTTACCGCCGGTAGAATGCTCGATGATCATCCCGGTTGGCATGCCGAATGCGCGAAGGAGATCGAGAGCATCGCCCATGCGATCGGGATCGGACGGGCGTGCGACCACTGCGCAGGGTAAGTACTCGATGCTGAGACTGCCAGAATGCAGGTCGAATGCGTAGTCAACGCGCGTCAGCAATTCGCTTTCGATCAGATGGGCAATCATCGAGGTGGGGTCGCCATCCGGATCACCGGGAAATTTGCGGTTCAGGTTTCCATCATCGAGAGGTGAATTGCGGCGGTCGGCGCGAACGGCCGGAGCATTGGCTCCTGGAAGAATGATGATCCGGCCACGAACGTCCTCGGCTCGCAACTCGCGGATCAGCTTCATCAGGATGATTTGGCCTTCGTATTCGTTGCCATGGCTGCCTGCCATCAGCAGGACACCGGGGCCTTCGCCATTGCGAATGGTGACCACGGGGATGGCCTCGAAACTGTAGCCGACATCGTCTCCGGATCGGTCGTGTACGGCGAGAGGCAGCCGGAAATATCCAATCTGCTTGCCTTCGGCGTCCAGGTCGAGGTCAGTCCAGATCTTCGTGTTTGGCGTTGTATCCATGTCCGCTACTCAGCAATTGTAGGCTTGGGTGATCGCATCCAAGCCGCGTTCAAAGGTGGCCCGATCACGGGCGGTGCCTGTCCCGAAACGGATCGCATTTGGCGGTGTGACATCACCAAAGGCATAGGTGGCGCTGGGACTGATATTGACCCCCAGGGAGCCCAGCATTTCAACGAACTTTTCCGCCGGGCGTTCTTCCGGAAGATTAAGCCAGACATGCAGGCATTCAGGCATGGTACGGAGATCGGCACCCGTAAAGCGGGCTGAAACAAGGGCCTGTCGTTCGCGCGTTTCTGTGCGCACAGCATCGATAATGCGGGTAGCTCCGTCGCCCTCGATCAGTCTGGATGCAACGGCTGCGTTAATCGGCGCGCACATCCAGTAGGTCGCGCGTACCCCGGGCCAGAACAGCTTAGGTACATCCTCTGCTTTGGGCGCAACGAGATAGGCAACCTTCAGTGCGGCTGCCATGGATTTGGCAGTGCCGAGAATGTACCAGGAAAGTTCCGGTGCGAAAGACGAGAGCGGCGGGGGAATGTCACGCGGCAAGAGACTATAGATGTCGTCCTCAATGATCGCGACGTTGTAGCGACGGCAGATATCAGCAATTGCTTGTCGCCGTTCGACGCTCATTATTGCTGTTGTAGGGTTCTGGAGGGTGGGAAGGGCATAATAGGCGGAAGGCGCATCCTTACGGCAGATCGCCTCGAAGGCCTCCAGTTCAATCCCCTCATGGTCCATCGGCACTGCGCTCAGGCGAAAGCCGAACATATCGGCGAACTGGTGCATCGTCGGATAGCTCAACGCTTCAATAGCAAGGCAGCCGCCTTTACCGACGAGGCTATACAGAAGCATGGACAAGATGCTTTGCGTCCCATTGGCGACAACCACCCGATCCGCAGGCGGAATCTCCGGGAGCCGCAGAGCCGCAAATCTCGCGCCGGCGGTCCGGTCGCGTTCCGAACCGCAGAATTGGTGAGCGCCTATCAGAGAATTTGGGGATCCCTCAGCCAGAACTTGGGCGATCGCGGCGCGGTAGATATCGTCGAAAACATGGGGCACGTGCGGGGGCAGGTTTCCACTCATATTGATTGGATTCATGTCAATCGTCCTAGCGATTCTAATCATTGGCGTTGTCTGGAGGATGAAGCAGCTGACTCTCTGAAAGATAACGGCAGTACTGCAGTTGTATTGCAGACTGTTCCGCTTCTCACTGTCGCGTCTACTGAAGACACGGGGGGCAATCGCGCCTCCCCCGAATGAGGTTACCGACGAAGTAGCTTTTTTGTTTCGTCGACCATATAGGCCATAGCCTTTTCTGGAGTGGTCTGGCCGGTGATGAGCTGACGCTGAACTTCGATCATTGAGTCGAAAATCTTGACCGAGTTATTTTCGGGGAATGCATACCAGTCGACCACGCGATCAAGCTGTTCGAGCGAGGCTTTCTGCAACGGATGCGCGTCAAAGAAATCGCTGAGTTCGCCGCCGGCTTTCACCACCTTCTTGTTGACGGGCATATATCCGGAGTTCTCGACCAGAATCTTCTGGCCAGCCCCGCTCGCCATGAACTTGAAGAACTGCCAGACTTGCTTCTGCTTCTCGGGGTCGTCGGTCAGCATCATCAGCCCGATACCGGCTCCTGGAATCACACCGCTATCGGTCAAGACTGGTAGAGGCTTGATGTCGAAGTCGAAGTTTCCAGCGGCCTCCTTCACGACCCCGGGAATACCAGAAGCGGTGCGGACATTGATGCCAAGGGTGCCGGCACTGAACGCCTGTCTTGCCTGTGCAAACGACATATTGGCGGAACCGGAGCGACCAAATTCGGCGATAAGCTCGAGGGCTTTCATGCCCGCTTCGCTATCGAACATAATCGTTGAGTCATCGGGGCTCATCATGCGCCCGCCATACCCCATCAGGAAAGTCTGGAACATCCAGGCCGAGGTGGCATCATATTCAAGGTTGATTCCTACGATGTCCTTCCTTAGCCCGTGAATGGCTTTGGAAATTTTGAATATTTCTGGCCATGTATTCGGAAAGTTGTCTGGATCATAACCGGCAGCCTTAACGAGATCACGGTTGATGTACAGCACCGGGATTGTAGTTGCAAATGGGATAGCGTAAATATTCCCGTTTACAGAGACGGTTTCCTTCATCGCGGCAGGAAGACCGAGAGCTTCCCATCCGCCATCCGCTTCGATGAATTTGTCGAGCGGCTGCGCCAACTTTCTGCTGGTAAGAAGCTTGGTGTAGTTCACGGCCTGCTGAACGAAATCGGGCTTTTCTCCGACGATTGCCTGGCGCAGCAAACTTTGAATGGCGGGCTCCCAATTGTCGCCCTGCGGGACTTGCTGTACATCGACGCTCGGGAAACGAGCTTCGAATTCGGCTTCCGCGGAATTGTTGACGCCTCTGATTGCCGCAGATGACACGCTTCCAAAATGGATAACCTTGCCCTTTGCGTAGCTTGGCTGTCCCGCAACTCCAACTAGCGTCAGAGCCGTCAAGCCTGAGAGGAGTTCTCTTCTGTTAAGTTCCATGACCAGCTCCTTGGTTCATCTGTTCGTTCGCTTCGATCCGCATCAATTAAGGGGTCGCTATAAGGTCACTTCACGGCTCCACCTGTGAGGCCTTCGACGAACCAGCGTTGGGCGGCGAGGAAGGCGATGATGAGCGGCGCGACCACGAGTGTGGCGGCGGCCATGAGCGGGCCATAGTCGTTGCCGGCCTCCTCGTTCTTGAAGATCAGGATGCCGAGCGGCGGCGGCATCAGGGACGGGTCGCGCACCGCAATCAGCGGCCAGAACAGGCTGTTCCAGTGGGATACGACCGAGAAGATCCCGAAGGCGATGGTGGCCGGCAGCGCCATCGGCACCATGATCTTCCAGACGATCGCCAGTTCCGATAAGCCGTCGAGGCGGGCGGCGTGCACGACATCGTCGGGAATGGTCTTGAAGAACTGCCGGAACAGGAAGATGCCAAACGGCGAGACGACATAGGGAAAGACCAGCGCCGCATAAGTGTTGAGAATCCCCAGTTTATAGCCGACGATAAAGAGCGGGAGCGCCAGCACTTCGTGCGGCAGGAGGAGCGCGATCAGCACGAGTGCGAAGAGGAGATTGCGACTGGGAAAGTTGAGCTTGGCCAGCGCATAGGCGGCCGGCGCGCAAACGGCGATCTGCAGCGCCAGAATTGCGGCGCAGACGATGACGCCGTTCAGCATAAACCGCGGCAGCGGCGAACTCGTCAGCGCCTTGGTGTAGTTCTCGATGCCGTAGAACTGCTGCGGCCAGAACGAGAAGGAGGCGCGGAAGATCTCGCCCGGCGGCTTGATCGACAGGCTCACCATCCAGACGAAGGGGATCAGGATCAGCGCGCCGGTGATCAGAAGGGCTGCGTGGCGGAAGATGGCGGATGGCGGTGCAAGTTTGGATATGCTCATTGGTAGTGAACCTTCTTGTCCATGACGCGGGCCTGGATCAGCGTCAGCGCGACGACGATGACGAGGAAGACCACGGCAACTGAGGCGCCATAGCCGGTGCGCAGGTATTCGAAGCTCTCGCGGTAGAGGGTGTAGAGCAGCATCTCGGAGGCATGCCCCGGCCCGCCTTGCGTGAGGATCTGCACCGTGTCGAAGGTCTCGAAGGCGCGCAGCGCCACGACGATGAAGACGAACATGGTGACGGGTCCGAGCATCGGCAGCGTGACCGTGCGCAGCCGGTCGAGCCAGAGATCGGCGCCGTCGATGGCGGCGGCGTCATAGAGGTCCTGCGGGATCGCCTTCAGCCCGGCGAGAAACAGCACCATGGCGTAGCCGAGGTTCTGCCAGATGCCGATCACCGCCAGCACCGGCAGCACGGTGGTCTCGTCACGCAGCCAGTTGGCGGTCGGGATCCCGAGGCTGGCCAAGCTCTGGTTGACGAGGCCGATGGTCGGATGCAGCAGCGCCTCCCAGGCGATCGCCATGGCGGTCAGCGTGGCCATGAAGGGCAGGAAGTGGATGGCGCGGTAGAAGGCGCGGCACGACTGGCCGCTTTCGATCAGCAGCGCGACGCCTAAGCCGAGGAGGATGGTGCCAGGCACGACGAGGGCGACATAGCCGACGGTGTTGACCAGCGAGGCCCGGAAGCCCTCATCGACGAAGACCTCGCGGAAGTTGCCGAATCCGACGAAGGCGAGCGAGCTTGCACCGAACTGCCAGTCGGTGAGCGCGATGCCCAAGACGGCGAAGACCGGCAGGAAGAACAGGCCCACGAGCAGGACCAGCGCCGGGCCAGCCAGCATCCACGCCGCCAGCGCTTCCATCATGGCCCGCCGGCGGGCCGGTGAGGTGGCGGCGGAGGGGAATGATCGAACGCCACTGGTCGCGGGCGGCTCGCCGGACGGGCCGGAAAGGGCAAGAGGCTTGCTCATCGGGCCCACTCCCGGATCGGCGTGACGGAGGCCCCGCTGGACGCCGCTTCCCCCCGCAGCCGTTGCCCAGTGCGCGTGAACAGGAGCACGCGCTCCGGCCGGATGCCGACATGCAGCGTCTGGCCGGGCGCGATCTGCGGCGCCCGCTCAGTGAGCAGCCGGGCGATCACCGGATGATCAGTCCCTGGAACATCGAGATGCACGTACAGGTCGGAGCCCATGTGCTCGACCAGCCGGACCGCCCCGGTGAGCGCCCCCGGCCCGCCGTGGTCAGTGAGATGGAAGGCTTCCGGACGGATGCCGAGCGTGAGCGGCGATCCTGGTTCCCGGGTGAGGTCGACGGCGAGCACCGTGCCTGCCACGTCGACCAGGCCTCGTTCCCGCACCACCGCCTCGAGCAGGTTGATCTTCGGCGAGCCGATGAACTCGGCCACCCGCCGGTCGTCCGGATCGGTGTAGATCTGCTGCGGCGGCGCAACCTGCAGCAGCTCGCCGTCGAGCATCACCGCGACCCGGTCGGACAGCGTCATGGCCTCGGCCTGGTCGTGGGTGACATAGACGAAGGTGACGCCGAGCCGCTGGTGCAGCTCCTTGATCTCGGCCCGCATCTGCACCCGGAGCTTGGCGTCGAGATTGGACAGGGGCTCGTCCATCAGGAACACGGCCGGATGGCGCACCATGGCGCGGCCGACGGCAACACGCTGGCGCTGGCCGCCGGAGAGCTGGCCGGGCTTTCTCGCCAGCAGGTGGCCGATGCCGAGGGACTTGGCGGTGCGGGTGACCTCCGCGTCGATCTCCGCGGCCGTTGTCTTCGTGCCCGGCAGCCAGCGGCCGAGCAGCGGCAGCCTCTGGACGGCCGAGAGCCGGCGCATCCGCAGCGGCAGCGCCATGTTGGCGGCAACCGTCATGTGCGGATAGAGCGCGTAGGACTGGAACACCATCGCCACGTCGCGCTGCTTCGGCCGCAGGCCGTCCACCGCCCGCACGCCAATTGCGACCGAACCGCTGTCCTGCGTTTCCAGTCCGGCAATTATTCGCAAGAGTGTGGACTTCCCGCAACCTGATGGTCCAAGCAGCGTCAGAAACTCCCCGTCCGCAATCTCAAGGGACACGTCACGCAACACAGGAGTCGCGCCAAAATTTTTGATGATACGATCAAGGGTAATGCTGGCCATATCGGATCCTCACGCCTGCATCTGTCTGGCGGCGACTGCTGCCTGGGACCCGGCCCAGCCACCATCTAGGTAACTTGTGGATCCCACCTGCACACGCCGCAGGGCCTGCGAATAGCCACCGATAGTTGCCTCGAAAATTTCCGTTTTGATCTCGGTTACGATCGGCCACTCGCCGTCCATCGCTTCGAACAGAACCCGACCGCTCATGGTGGCAGGAGGGATGATGCCAAGGAGATGAAGGATGGTTGGGGCAAAGTCGCAGATATTAGTCGGTGTTAGCGAAACGAATCCTGATCCGCGGAACGCCGGGCCTGCCACAATGCCCACTGCAGCAAGTTCCTTGGGATGCAGCCCGCCGTGGACGCCGAGACCCGGCCGGCGGTCATTGTCGTAAAAGGTGCCGCCAACGAGACCAAACGGGTCGACGCTGTCGTCTGCGCGGAAAGCAAAATAGACATCCGGGGTGCGGGCGTGGTCGGCGAAGACGAGATGAGTGCCGAGGCTGCCAGGTGCAATACCCTCGACCTCGTTCCTGGGAGCGGTGAACACCGGCCCGCACCACGGCTGTGCGGTGACAACTTCAACAAGCTGCGCCAATCTCACTGGCGACCGCTCTGACAGATAGAGTGCACCAACTTGGCCGGGGACGACGACCACGTCGATACCGACATCCGGCGCAGTTCCAGGCGAGAAGCCGGCACGGCACAAACTGTCGGCCACGGACACGCGGGTGTGGGCGGTGATGTGGCCGTGGTCGGAAGCGATGATGATCTGGACGCCAGCATCCTTGCCTTCTGCTTCCCACCAGTCGATCAATCGTCCGAGTTGGCGATCGCAGAACGCGATGACCTCACGCGTCTTGGAAGCACCGGTGCCGTTGAGGTGAGAGCAGGTGTCCGGCTCGCCGTAGGACAGGATCGTCACGTCAGGCTTAAGCCTCGGCCATAAGAGGTCCAAGAAGGTGGACGTAATCAATGCCTGGGCCTCGATATCCGGCTCGCCCTTGGGAGGAACAGGCGGGAGAACGCCGAAACGCGCTTCGACCTCGGCCAGCATATCATTGGGTGTGCACGCTTCCCTGAAATGACCGGAAAGCCGGACGTGGCCAAATTGCTCCGCTTTGTGGTGGAAAAGACGTGTTGTGCCGGGCGTGTTCGTGGCGAGCACCGCGAGGCTTCGACCGTTCGCCGCAAGGATCTCGCCCAGTGTTGGGGCCGACATCAGTCGCCCGCCGCTTTCGCGGTTCAACTCATCCAAAAGCACGGCATTGGAAGTATCGATATAGCGCGGCGGGGTCGTGGCGCGGTCGACATATTTGTTGCCTACCATGCCGTGACGGCTCGCTGTAGTGCCGGTCACTAGGCTTGGAAAGGCCGATCGCGTCTCACTCGGATAGATCGTCCGATGCTGCGCCAGCGTCACGCCGGCATTCTGCAATCGGCAGATATTGGGCGTCAGTTTCCGGTCAATGAGGTCTGGTCGGAGCCCATCAAAGCTGACCAGCAAAAATCGAGGCATGATATCTCCCTTCAATGGTTCACTCGGTTGCCTGCGTCGGCAATCTGTTGTAGTAGACTAGACTAGTCGTAGCGTAGAGGCAGTGACGTTTTTATGACAAGAGAAAAAGCATCGTTCGTGGCTCCTAAAGGCGAGAAAGGTTGAGAATGGCAAACGCAGGAGTGACGCTATGGCGCCAAATCAGCGAAGCTTTGGCCTCCGAGATCGAGGAAGAGGTGCTCATGCCGGGGGACAGATTGCCCTCCAGCGCTGAGTTGGGCACGCGGTTCGGCGTCAACAGACTTACGGTTCTGAAAGCCATCAGCCATCTCCAAAGTGAGGGACTTGTACGAACCGAACGCGGCGGCGGTATCTATGTTGAGAAGATTATTCCCTACCGCATGGGTGCACGCACCCGATTTGAGGAAAATCTTCTTGAACAAAATCGCAGCCCAAGCCGCGAGATCCTGTCCGTCGAGCAAAGGCGCGCGTCGAAGCGCATCGCCTCGGCGCTGCAAATCAAGACCGGAGATCCGGTGGTGCTCGTCGTACTCGTGACTGCAGCAGATGGTCTTCCTGTGAGTTATAATCAAAACTTCTTCCCCCAGTCCCGTTTGCCCGAGATCTATGACAGCTTTCATCGGCTATCCGGCACCAGCCGGACCGATATCTCCACCAGAGCAATCCTGGCCTCCCACGGTGTCAGCGACTTCCGCCGCCGGTCGATCCGTATCAGAGGTCGAACACCGACTCCGAGTGAGGTCGCACATTTGCGAATGGCTCCATCCGAGACAGTATTTGAAGTAGAAGTGAACAATGTTGACGCCCAAAACGTCCCCGTTGTTCACGGCATCACGGCGTTCTGTAGCACACGGGTGGAGTTCGTGATGGAACTCGACGAGTGACTGGAACTGTGACCTTGATCAGGATTCACGCTTCAAACTGAAACGTAAAGCACATTATTCTAACATAACCGTCGGTCATGCTAACATGCGTCGCTTGCCGCCTCTACATGCCCTCCGCGCCTTCGAAGCTGCCGCCCGCCATCAGAGCGTGACGAAAGCTGCCGAGGAACTTGGCGTTTCTCACAGTGCGGTGAGTCAGCACATTCGGACACTGGAAGATCACTTCGGGCAGCTCCTGTTCAAACGGGATGGGCGCCGGCTTGAGCTCACAGACAGTGCAAGGCTGTTTCTCGAGGACGTGAGTTCAGCCTTCGATCGGATTTGTTTATCGGCAGAACATCTGCGGACAGGAGGCGTATCAACGATCACAGTGAATGCGACGCCGTCGTTCGCAATGCGCTGGCTGATACCGAGATCCTCAAGATACCAAATCGAGAATCCGCATGTCCGAGTGGTTGTCGAAACGTCCCAAGATGACGGCATAGACCATCTGACGAAATCCTATGACTTCGTATTCCGTCGCGGACCTATGCAGAAGATCGACCATGATTGCCGCAAGGTGATCGACGACGCCGCCACAGCATTGCTTTCTCCAAGCACTGCACCGAGTCCAGCTTCTCCCGAAGAACTACGCCACTCGATCCTACTGCACATTAAATCGCGGCCGCACGCTTGGCGGCAGTGGTTCGGCGTATGTGGGATCGTAATCGACGCGCCCTCTGTTGGACCATTTTATGATCATTTTTTCTTATCTCTTCAGGCTGCTATAAACGGTCTGGGAGTGGCTCTAGGGCCGCTGTGCCTCGTCGAGGACGACATTCGCGACAATCGTCTAGTCGCTCCGTTTCGGGAGTGGGTCCTTTCTGGGCCAGGCTTTCACGTCATGTACCCCCAGGCCGTAGTTCGTAGCCGGCATCACCGAGCGTTCCTTGAGGCATTGGTTGAGGAAGGCAGGCGGCAGACGGAAATCGTCGCGGCCGCTTCGTTAGCTTGAGTTACATGAATGTAAGGATTTCATACTGGTCTGAAACCGATCCGCTGACCAATATGCGGACAGCAAGTGCGCGGAATTCACTGAGCGACGAAGTTGTCCAGCGGAGTCCGGAGTTTCATTCAGAGAGCCAGTATGAAAATTGTAGCCATCATACCCGTGGAGGAAATTTCCGCCTTCAGAAGATGGATCAGGTCAAGACCGACGAAAAGCCATTCCCGAAATAGGAGATGCCATGCGGCTGACACCCGCTGCCAATAGGGTAGCTGTCGTCTTCGCAGCCATGCCCTGCGGACTGAGTGCTTTTCTTATGGCCCAAAATATAACCGTTCGGTGGAGCTCTCCGCGCTCGGTCACCTTATCAACTGCGCTGGGAATACCCACGGTTTTGGCATGGCTGACGCTCGTTAAGACCTAAGCAAGGTAACACGTGCTGCGACTCAGGGACGAAGAAATGGATGAACCTCGACAGTCAGAAACGAACCCGGTGAACAACGACGCCGAGATAGTGGCTGTTCTCGCTCGTCTCGGTTTGTATGCCGCGTGGGAGAGAAGTCCCGATCGTTGGCGGGAGGCTTACCAGTTCGGTCGCATGCATGCGGAGCGGCTGGACACGCGCCCCTCTACCACCCACGAATTAATGAGGGGAAAGTAATGAGCGCGCGCCAAGACGAGTTGGCATTCATGCCGATGATTGCTGTTCGAGATGCAATCGCAAACGGCGACTTATGCCCCCTGAACTACGTGGATCATCTTCTTGTTCGGATCGAGGAGCTAGACCAGTCGATCCATTCGTTCGTAGCCTGTGACGCCGACCGGGCTCGAGAACGAGCACGGCATCTTCGAGATACGCGTAAGCGTTCTGAAGGGCATTCGTCAATCGGGCGACTGTTTGGCGTTCCGTATGCCGTCAAGGATATCATCGATGTGAAAGGATACCCGACCACGGCCCAGTCGCGGATTATGCCCGCGGTACCAGCTTCTACCAACGCCCCCGTGATCGATAGGCTGGACGCCTCCGGCGGCGTTTGTCTCGGCAAACTTACCTTGTACGAATTTGCGATAGGAGGCAGTCCGGAGTTCGATCTTCCATGGCCCCCCGCCAGAAACCCGTGGAATCTGGAATATATGGCTGGCTCATCATCGAGCGGTTCCGGCGCGGCTCTTGCTGCAGGCCTCGTTCCACTCACCATCGGAACCGACACGGGCGGCTCAATTCGCAGTCCTTCGATGATGAACGGAGTTGTTGGTCTAAAACCCACGCATGGAAGTCTCGACATGAGCGGTGTGTTTCCGCTTGCGCCATCAATGGACACTGTCGGGCCGATGGCCAGATCTGTTGCGGATATATTCGAAGCGTTTGCCGTCATGACGAATACGAGCGCAAAAGGCGAAAAGCTCCGCATTCTAGAAAAGTTCAACCTTGGTATAGTGCGCCATTTCCACGAAACAGACCTTACGTGCGACATATCGGTTTCTGATGCGATAGAAAAATGCGCTGATGCTGCCAACTCAGCTGGTTGGACTATCAATGACGTCAACCTGTCGCCGTTACGCAGTTTTGACTCTGCGGGTAGGGTGACGATGATCTCTGAAGCGTTCACGATTCATAAGGATTGGCTCTCAGAGAAGCCCGACCTTTACGGCGTGAATGCGGCAGAGTTTCTAATGAGCGGCGCGTTCATTTCAGCGGAAGAGTACCTGCGTGCTCAAAATGTCCGTCGCCGTTTGACGCAAGAGGTTGAAGAGGCACTTGAACAGCATGACGCCCTGCTAACAGCCGTAAGTACACTTCCACCTTGCCGAATAGACGATCCGAACGCATTGCAGCGATTGGCCGCGGCGGCAGTGCGCATACCCGCCAACGTTACAGGACATCCGGCCGTCGCTATACCGACCGGATTGTCAGGCGATGGTCTCCCCATCGGCGTACAGCTTATCGGTCGCAAACACGACGAGCGGAAACTTTTGCGCATCGCAGCCGACATGGAGCAAATGCTGGGTTTCACCTCAACACACCCTTATCCGAACAGAAGACGACGCTGACTTGAAATCAACATGGCAAGAACCGCTCTCTGGACGTGCTGAGGCCGAACGGATCGTAAACCTTCGTCCCTGACGCGCATGATGGTCTGGCGGCTGGTTGCGAACTTTCTCGCGGTGGCCGAAATGCTCATCCCCGTAGACAGATTCTCGCGCCCTTCCTGTTTTTGTTTTCACTAGGGGCTGAAGTGATCTTCCCCCGAATGTGTGATACTGCTGGCGAATTGATCATGCTGGGATGGGCGCCATCATGAGCCTGGTGAATGCGGATTGCCGTGTTCGTGCGAGCGGCGTGCCAGCGAACCAAGCCCCTAGCCGGATGAGGTTCATGGCTGCCGCCGTCAGCACGTGTTGCAGATGCGTTTTGGCGAGACCGATGTAGCGGGCGCGGCGCAGGTGCAGAGATCGAACTCCTGCCGAGATCGTTCCCTCAATCCCGGCGCGCTGCTGGTAGTCCCGTGCGAAGGTTGACTGGGCTTCACGGGTCCGAGCGGCTTCGAGCGCCTCGTGTTCCTCTCGCAGTCGTAGTGTGAGAAGGCGCCGGGCACTGCGGGTGCACTGCCGTTTTAACGGACACGGCCGACAATCGCTTGTCGAGAAGCGAACTTTGGGTGCGGTCCGCCCCTGGTGGTAATCGGGCCCCCAACTTCGGCTCTCGTGTCCGGCCGGGCAGATGGCCATCTCCCGATCCCAGTCGAGGAGGAAGTCCTGCACCGTGAACCCCTCGCCTGACCGGGCCTGCCACCGGTAGTCCTTGGGAGCCGGCCCGAGAAGCGTGACGCCCTTCTTCCGGCTGGCGACAAGTTGGTCGGCCGCGACATAGCCGGCATCGGCCAGATGGGTCTCGGGCAGCAGGCCCTTGGCTTCGAGCGCCGCATGGATGTCGTCGAGAGCGTCGCGATCAACGACGGGTGCCGGCGTGGTCTCCACATGCGTGATCAAGTATGGTCCGCCATCGTCACACGTCTCAGTCAGGTGCACCTTGTAACCGATCCAGATCGTCGACTGCTTCTTGGCGTAGTGCACCTCCGGATCATACGGTGAAGCGACCATCAGTAGCGAGGGTGGAAACCCCTCCTGTTCCGTCCGCCATCGCACCAGGGGAGGAGCCTTAGGTTCGGCGGTCAGGGCATCGCCCATGATGGAGAAATTCTGGACCCAGGCCTGCCGCAGCAACTCAACCGCCGGGATTTGCCGCAGCCATATCGGCGCATGAGGAGCCATGATGGCAGCAAGCAAGTGATGACCATCGCGACCGATCTGCTCGGCATGGGCTCGCCGCTTCGCCTCGCCTTGCGGCACTTCATGATCGCCAGCCCGCCGGTCATATCGCTCCAGCCAAGCAGGATCGGCCTCAGCGCGCAGCCACTCGGGGGCCGCTATCGCCTAGGCATTCAGGGCAGCCCGCATCGTCTCGGTCACGCATTCGAGACGGTTCAGGAAGCGGACGGCTCCGAGCACATGGGTGGAGTCGGTGCGCTGCCGGCCCCGGGCGTTCAGTAGCTTCAGGTCACGGCACAGCGCTAACAGCGTGTCGAGCAGATGCTCCTCCGCGCCTCCTGCCACGAGACGGCCGCGGAACTCGCTTAGAACCGAAGCGTCGAAGCCAGGATTGCTCAGTTCCAGGCCGAGCAGATACTTCCAGTCGATGCGCCCTCGGACAGCATCGGCCGCCCGCCGGTCAGACAGGTTCTCGGCGAACTGGAGCAGGGTCACCAGCGCCAGCCGCCACGGGCATTCCGCCGGTTGCCCGCAACGGGCGAAGAGGGGTGCGAACTGGGCGTCGGTAAAAATCGTCCCAAGTTGGTCGCGCAAGCGTAGATAGGCATTGCCCTGGGGAAAGGCCGCATGGGCGACGGTTGCGGTCGATGCTGGGACATCACCACTCAATGTCGGGTGGAGCGACATGGAAACCTCCAGATCTGGACCCAAGCCCCTTACAGCCTGAACGCGGAGCCCACCTCACCCGCTCCAACGCATTCGCCAGCAGTATCGAATGTGTGGCTCTCCCGCACTTTGCGTGGGAGAGTCGCAGTAATGTGGCCTGATCCGTCCGATTTCTATCTGCAAAGCGGCGCATGAACTCGCTTTCGCTCATTCCCGGTTGCCGGATTCGCCACGTCGCTCCTTTTGGCCAGGTTGCCCTTGTTGTCGCAGTCGAGAGGCGTGCTCCCCATGATCGCTGCCCTGCATGCCGGCACATAAGTGGGAGCGTCCACAGCTCCTATGTCCGCCTGCATGTCCATGTGCTGCGTTTCTACTGCCGCAATCAGGCTTGCTCGAAGCAAACCTTCACGGAGCCTCTGCCGCGTCTTCTCAAGCCTTATGCCCGACGCACCCAGCGACTGGCGAAGGCACAGGGGCGGATCGGCATCGCGTTGGGAGGTGAACATGGCGCCAGGCTCCTCGTGCATCTCGCCATGCCAGCCATTGCCGACACCCTCCTGCGCCTCGTTCGCGACCAATCGCTTCACGCGCGCCGACCGCGCATTGTCGGCGTCGACGACTGGGTGATGAAGAAAGGCTGCACCTACGGCTCCATTCTGATCGACCTGGAGCGCCGGAGACCGATTGAGCTCCTGCCAAACCGAACCGCAGCAACATTCTCAGCCTGGCCCCGGCGCTACCCTGATATCGAGATCATCGCCCGCGACCGCTCCAGTGAATACGCCCGTGGCGCGGCCACGGCCTCTAAGGCCATCCAGGTGGCGGACCGTTGGCATCTCCTGTTGAATGCTCGATACTAGCTGGTCGAGCGCTGGCTGGCGGGAGCCATGTCCGGTTGCGGCGTCTGCCCGTCATCGAGCAACCACCTGTCGCCTCGGCAGGAAGAGTCCGTGCCTACCCCCGTACTTGAGCTGAGGAGGCCGCCAGTGTCGATAGCCGAGCCGGTTGGCAGACTCTCTACGAAAAGGTCCGGCAGCGACATGCTGGTGGAGAGAGGCTGTTGGCGATCAGCCGCACGATGGGCTTGGCGCGCAGCACGGTGAGGAAGTTCGCCCAGGCCGAGAGCTTTCCCGAGCGTGCCGTGCGACAACCGGGGCCGAGTATCCTTGACCCGTTTCTCCCTCACCTCCATGCTCGCTTGGCCGCGGGACACGAGAATGCCACCGCCGTCTGGCGCGAGCTACGGGATCTCGGCTTCGCCGGGTTACCCAAGCAGGTCTATCGCTGGATGGCCGAGCATTGCTCCCTCGCTCCAAAATCCGGCGAGCTGCGTTTGCTGCCGGCGATTGTCCTCGAGTGTTTTAGCGGGGCCGCCGGCGCAACGCTGCAATTCCTCCTGCTTGGCCATGGCCGCCGCCATGTCGGCATCGAGCGCGGGATCGTTCGCGTCTGGCACAAAATCAAAGTCCGGCCAATTTCGCTGGTCTCGTTCGTCGTGGTTGGATTTTCGGCTGGTCATGACGTCCAATCCTTCCCAAGCACGAAGACGCAGTCGCCGAGGCCCGTCCTTGCGGGAATCCGCCGGCACAGGATGACGCCACCGGATTTGGCGATCACCGGCTGCGGCTCACGCCAAGGCGCTGTCGTGAAATGAATGAGGCCAGTCGTCTGGCCCGCCTCGACCCGGTCGCCAAGGCCAACAAAAGGCTCAAACAGGCCGCGCTCGCTGGTTTCGGCGTAGATGTAATCCCAGCTTGGAACACGCTTGAGCAACCTGCAGTCGAGCGGCGGCCGCTCCGTCAGCGGCCTCCTCGTTACGCCGACGTGATGAAGGAGCCGCATCACCCCATGCTCCGCGATATCGATGGCCGCGCGGGATACGCCGCCGCCGCCGCCGAGCTCTGTCGAAAGATGCTGCACGTTTTGGCGCCGGCAGGCGCCGATCAGTGCGCGGTTACCGCCGGTAGAATGCTCGATGATCATCCCGGTTGGCATGCCGAATGCGCGAAGGAGATCGAGAGCATCGCCCATGCGATCGGGATCGGACGGGCGTGCGACCACTGCGCAGGGTAAGTACTCGATGCTGAGACTGCCAGAATGCAGGTCGAATGCGTAGTCAACGCGCGTCAGCAATTCGCTTTCGATCAGATGGGCAATCATCGAGGTGGGGTCGCCATCCGGATCACCGGGAAATTTGCGGTTCAGGTTTCCATCATCGAGAGGTGAATTGCGGCGGTCGGCGCGAACGGCCGGAGCATTGGCTCCTGGAAGAATGATGATCCGGCCACGAACGTCCTCGGCTCGCAACTCGCGGATCAGCTTCATCAGGATGATTTGGCCTTCGTATTCGTTGCCATGGCTGCCTGCCATCAGCAGGACACCGGGGCCTTCGCCATTGCGAATGGTGACCACGGGGATGGCCTCGAAACTGTAGCCGACATCGTCTCCGGATCGGTCGTGTACGGCGAGAGGCAGCCGGAAATATCCAATCTGCTTGCCTTCGGCGTCCAGGTCGAGGTCAGTCCAGATCTTCGTGTTTGGCGTTGTATCCATGTCCGCTACTCAGCAATTGTAGGCTTGGGTGATCGCATCCAAGCCGCGTTCAAAGGTGGCCCGATCGCGGGCGGTGCCTGTCCCGAAACGGATCGCATTGGAAGTATCGATATAGCGCGGCGGGGTCGTGGCGCGGTCGACATATTTGTTGCCTACCATGCCGTGACGGCTCGCTGTAGTGCCGGTCACTAGGCTTGGAAAGGCCGATCGCGTCTCACTCGGATAGATCGTCCGATGCTGCGCCAGCGTCACGCCGGCATTCTGCAATCGGCAGATATTGGGCGTCAGTTTCCGGTCAATGAGGTCTGGTCGGAGCCCATCAAAGCTGACCAGCAAAAATCGAGGCATGATATCTCCCTTCAATGGTTCACTCGGTTGCCTGCGTCGGCAATCTGTTGTAGTAGACTAGACTAGTCGTAGCGTAGAGGCAGTGACGTTTTTATGACAAGAGAAAAAGCATCGTTCGTGGCTCCTAAAGGCGAGAAAGGTTGAGAATGGCAAACGCAGGAGTGACGCTATGGCGCCAAATCAGCGAAGCTTTGGCCTCCGAGGACGACATTCGCGACAATCGTCTAGTCGCTCCGTTTCGGGAGTGGGTCCTTTCTGGGCCAGGCTTTCACGTCATGTACCCCCAGGCCGTAGTTCGTAGCCGGCATCACCGAGCGTTCCTTGAGGCATTGGTTGAGGAAGGCAGGCGGCAGACGGAAATCGTCGCGGCCGCTTCGTTAGCTTGAGTTACATGAATGTAAGGATTTCATACTGGTCTGAAACCGATCCGCTGACCAATATGCGGACAGCAAGTGCGCGGAATTCACTGAGCGACGAAGTTGTCCAGCGGAGTCCGGAGTTTCATTCAGAGAGCCAGTATGAAAATTGTAGCCGAACATCTTTCTCAGATCCGCCCATCCGAAACGAAAGCCATGACTGCCCGCGCCGCCGCATTGAAAGCGCAAGGCAAGGAGGTGATCACGCTCAGTCAGGGGGAGCCGGATTTTGCCACGCCTGAGAATATTGGAGAGGCTGGCGTTCGGGCAATCCGGGAGGGCCGGACCCGCTACACGGCCGTCGCTGGCGTTATCCCTCTGCGCGAGGCGATCCGCGACAAGCTGCTGCGCGAGAACGATCTCGGCTACGCACTCGACCAGATCACCGTCGGATGCGGTGCCAAGCAGGTCGTCTTCAACGCGCTCTTCGCCAGCCTTAATCCCGGCGAGCAGGTCGTCATCCCGGCTCCCTGCTGGGTTTCCTATCCCGACATGGTGCGTCTCGCCGGCGGCAAGCCGGTAGTCGTTGACTGCAGCGAAACTGACGGCTTCAAGTTGAAGCCAGAAGCTCTGGAACGGGCGATTACGTCGCGCACCAAGTGGCTGATGCTCAACTCGCCCTGCAATCCAACTGGCGCCGTCTACAGCGAGGTCGATCTGATCGGGCTCGCCGAGGTGCTGCGCAAGCATCCGCATGTCTGGGTGCTCGCCGACGACATCTACGAGAAGCTCGTTTACGGCGATGCCCGCTTCGCCACTATAGCGCGCGCAGCGCCCGACCTGTTCAACCGCACGCTCACCGTGAACGGGGTGTCCAAGACCAACGCCATGACCGGCTGGCGAGTGGGCTACGGCGCAGGGCCGATCGAACTGATCAAGGTCATGAACGTCATCCAGGGGCAGATAACCTCACACACCAGTTCAATCTCGCAATATGCGGCGGTCGAGGCGATCGCCGGAGACCAGAGCTATGTACCGCGCTTCGTGGCGGAGTTCGAGAAGCGTCGGGATCTTGTGGTCGAGAAGCTCAACCAGGCGCCGGGGCTGACATGCAGCGTCCCGGACGGAGCTTTCTACGTCTTCCCGTCTTGCGCCGGCGTGCTCGGCCGGAAGACAGCTTCGGGCCGGGTCATCGAGACCGATACTGATTTTGCGATGTACCTGCTGGAGGAGGCCGGCGTTGCCGTCGTGCCGGGTTCAGGCTTTCTGGCTTCACCCTACATCCGTATCTCCTATGCTTCCTCCGTCGAGGAACTCACCAAGGCATGCGACCGCATCATCGGAGCATGCGCGAAACTTTCTCGGGAGAAAGCAGCATGAGCCAGGGCAAAATACTTAAGAACAGGATTGCCGAACGCGGCCTCGCTCATGTCATGGCCGCCCACAGTCCGCTCTCGGCGCGACTAGCCGAGGAAGCCGGCTTCGATGGTTTGTGGGCTTCCGGCTTCGAATTATCGGCGCTTTTTGGATTGGCCGACGTCAGCTTGGTGTCGATGACGCAGCACCTTGACATGGTCCGCGCCATGGCCGAACAGTCGTCCCTGCCGATCGTCGCTGACATCGACACCGGCTTCGGCAATGCCATCAACGTCATCTACGCAACCCAGCAGTATGAGCGCGCGGGCGCTGCCGCCGTCGTCATCGAAGACAAGACCTTTCCGAAGGTCACCAGTCTCGTTGCCGACGGCCGACAGGAACTGCTGCGTGTTGAGGAATTCGCGGGCAAGGTCCGCGCCGCGATTGCGGCGCGCTCCGATCCTGACTTCCTCATTATCGCCCGTACCGAAGCCTTAATCGCCGGTCTCGGCGAGGAAGAGGCGCTCAGGCGCGCCGCGGCTTACGAAGCCGCCGGCGCTGACATGATCCTTGTTCATTCCAAGCAGAAGACACCGGACGAGGTGGAAAGCTTTGTCCGCGCCTGGAATGGAAGGGCGCCGGTCGTCATTGTGCCCACTGCCTATCCGGAAATGAATGAGACACGTATCAAGGCCCTCGGCAAGATTGCTATGGTCATTTACGGTAACCATGCCGTGCGCGCTTCGATCACCGCCATGAAGGATGTGTTTTCACGCATCCTCAAAGATCGCGGAATCCACAACGTCGACCGTGACATCGTCTCCGTCGAGGAGGTGTTCCGCCTCCAGAAGATGGATCAGGTCAAGGCTGACGAAAAGCGCTTCTTGGCCTAATCCAGCATGGTTAGCCGCGGAACGAACGCTATGCCAAACGTATTGCCCAGCGACCTCGGGATTGAGATTAGCGACGTATCGGGCCGGTGGTCTATCACCTTCGATTTCGAGAAGGTTGGTCAATTCAAAGCCACCAACGGATCTGATACGTTTGTCGAGATGGCAACCCGCTATGTCGAGAATGAGTGCAATCGGCTGGGCCTTCTTGACGATCTATGGCTTTGGCGCGACGCCGTTACAGCTCTCGGGAAACGATTGGACATATAGATGCTCGATCTAGCCGGCGCCGTGGCTCTGCTTATATGGGGTCTTCGTATGGTGAAGACAGGCGTCGGTCGCGCCTTTGGCCCACGGCTGCGCCATTGGATTGCTTCCGGCACGCAAAACAGGATCATTGCGCTCTGCCTTGGTCTGGCAGCCACACTGGCATTGCAGAGCAGCACCGCAACGGCGCTGATGACGGCGGGCTTTGCCGGCAGCGGTTACATGAGTTCGGCGATGGCACAGGCCATCATGCTCGGCGCCAATGTCGGTACAAGCCTCGTCACTCGCTTCCTTGCCTTCGACATCCACTGGCTGGGGCCACTGCTGATCGCAGCAGGCGTTGCCGGCTTCACCTGCAGCGCGACGAAACCCAACAAAAGCATCGCCCGCGCCGTGCTGGGGCTAGGGCTGATGCTGCTGTCCCTGAAACTGCTGGGTCAGTCCACCGAACCGATGCGGCAGTCGCATGTCCTGCAGGCCTTAATGGCCTCCCTCGACGCCGTCCCAGCGCTCGCCGTCGTCGTCGCTGCCGCTCTCGCACTTGCCGCCTCATCCAGCCTGGTCGTGGTACTGCTCGTCATGTCGTTGGCCGCGACGGGAACAGTGGATTCCGAACTCAGCGTCGTCCTGGTGCTCGGGGCCAATGTCGGCGGCGCCATTCCGCCAGTGCTCGCCACGATGGCCGACGGCCCGCTCGCTCGACGCGTCACCATCGGCAATCTGCTCGTTCGCCTCGTTGGATGCGTGATCGTGCTGCCCTTGGCGACAGAGGCCACAGGCTTGCTCTCGGGATTGACCGACGATCCAGCGGCCCTGGTCATCGATGCGCACCTCCTCGTGAACATCGTGCTCGCTGGTCTCATGCTGCCGCTGCTGGACCCGCTTTCCGCTTTGATGCACCGGCTTCTGCCTCTCGGGCAACCCACCGACGACGGACCGCGTCATCTCGATCCCGGCATTCTGGACAAGCCAGCCATGGCCCTGGCAGCCGCTGCGCGGGAGACGCTGCGCATGGGCGACCGCGTCTCCGCCATGCTCAAGAGTAATCTCGAAGCCTTGCAAAAGAACGACAGCAAACGCTGCGACTCGCTCGGTGCCATGGACGACGAGGTCGACCGGCTCAACCACGCCATTAAGCTGTATATTGCCACGCTCGGAGGCGACGCGCTCGCGCAGAAGGACGAACGGCGCGCTACCGAAATCGTTGCTTATGCCACAAATCTGGAACACATCGGTGACATCATCGACAAAAATCTGCGCGAACTGGTCGAGAAGAAGATCAAGAACCAACTCTCATTCTCGCCAGAAGGCGCGGGTGAGATCGAAGCTCTCTACAGAGCTACGCTCGAGAATCTGAGGCTTGCCCAGAGCATCCTGGTGTCTCATGACGATATGCTCGCGCGGCAACTGGTCGAAGCCAAAGTGGAAATCCGCCGGGTTGAGGAACGCTCTGTCGCCAATCATCTCAACCGTCTTCGCAATGGTTACCTTGCCAGCGTCCAGACTTCGTCACTCCATCTCGACATTCTACGCGATTTGAAGCGTATCAACGCTCACATCGCGGCAATTGCTTACCCGATCCTGAGCGAAGGCGGATCGCTCCTGGAAACGCGGCTGGTCGACGAACAAGCGTTGAACCAGACTCATGCCTGACGAATGAATACACGGCGCAGATAGCGATGGGTCGGCAGAGAATATTGCCGTTCCATTCGATTAGAGGACAAGAAGTCAATGATCGTGTCGACCAACGAAGCGCGGAGTCTGGCAACGTCGATCCTTCGCGTCAGCGGCGCTTCAGAGTGCAATGCCGAGGTCCAGGCAGACCTCCTGATTGAAGCAGAACTTAGGGGTTACGCCTCCCATGGATTGCTTCGCCTTGCCCGGATCGTGGAGCGCATCGATAACGGCGTTGTAGATCCGTTAACATCGGGAAAGCTCGAATGGGTTTCTTCCGGGGTTTTGCGTGTCGATGGAGAAATGGGGCTTGGCCCGGTGGTCGCTCTGGGCGCCCTCGCGGAGGTCACAAAGCGGGCGTCAGAAACGGGCATCGCCATCGCCGCTGTCCAGAACAATAACCATATCGGTATGCTCGGTTGGTATGCCGAGCAGGTTGCACAGGCGGGACAGATTGCCCTTTGCTTCTCGACCAGTGAGGCGCTTGTCCATCCATGGGGCGGACGAAAGGCGATGATCGGCACGAACCCAATCGCCATCGGCATTCCTGCGAAGCCATTTCCGTTTGTGCTCGATATGGCAACCAGCCTTGTTGCCATGGGAAAGATTTACGACCACGCCAACCGCAGCAAGCCCATTCCTGCAAACTGGGCGCTTGACGCGGACGGCCAACCGACGACCGACGCCGAGGCGGCCAAACGTGGAGCGATCGCACCCTTCGGCGAAGCGAAAGGCTACGCGCTCGGCCTCGCTTTCGAATTACTGGTCTCGGTTCTGGCCAGAAGCGCAATCGGAACGGACGTTCGGGGTACGCTCGACTCGACCGAGGTTTGCAACAAAGGCGACATCTTCATCGTCATATCGCCGGACACCAGCCCGGACTATCTCTCCTACCTCTCCGACTATCTGGAGGCGATCCGAAGATGTGAGCCTATGGCGGGCTTCCGCAACGTCGCCGTTCCGGGGGATAGGTCGCGGCGGGAGCGGCAGAGCGGTCTAGACACGGGCCTGACGCTTCCCGACCAAGTGTGGGAGCAGTTGCTCAATTTGGCAGGCAAAGTCTCACCTCACAACGATCACGGAGCTCAACAGTGACCTCATTCGGCCTCTTGCGGGCGCCTCGCGAGATACTTTTTGGCGTCGGACAGCGGCGCGCGGTGGGCGGTGCGGCCGCAAAGCTTGGAAAACGCGCACTCATCTGCACCGACAAGCGCCTGTCTGGCCTTCCGGAACTCGCGGATCTTATTGCAGATCTCACATCCGCCGGCGTCGAAAGCATGGTGTTCGATGATACCCAGCCGGATGTTCCGCGCGAGTGCATCGATCTCTGCCTCGAAAAGGCCAAACCATTCAGACCGGAACTGGTGATCGGGTTCGGTGGTGGCAGTTGTCTCGATCTCGCCAAAGTGTCAGGGCTGCTTCTCACACACGGCGGTGACGTGAGCAACTACTACGGCGAGTTCAAGGTTCCGGGACCTGTGCTCCCTCTCATCGCCATTCCGACAACATCCGGCACGGGATCGGAGGCAACGCCCGTCGCCGTCATCAGCGATGCCGAGCGTGTCCTCAAGGTGGGCATATCCAGCCCGTACCTGATTGCCCACACCGCAATTTGCGATCCAGAACTCACCTATGCCTGCCCGCCCGCGCTTACAGCCATAGTCGGCGCCGACGCGCTCACCCACGCTATTGAGGCGTTTACGGCGCTCCGTCGGCCCCCTCAAAGCGATCTTGCCGACACCCACGTCTTCGTTGGAAAGAACGAACTCAGCGACCAACTGGCTCTGCGGGCCATTTCCTGTATTGCGCTCAACCTCGAGACCGCCGTGCGCGACGGCCAGAACGCCGAAGCCAGGTCTCAACTCATGCTAGGGTCGCTTCTCGCCGGAATGGCGTTTGGAACGGCAGGAACCGCTGCTGCCCATGCGATCCAGTATCCCGTCGGCGCGCTGACGCACACCCCGCATGGGGTTGGTGTCGCTGTCCTGATGCCTTATGTCATGGAGTACAACCGCAAAGTTTGCGGGCACGAGCTGGCTGCCATTGCGGAGACGTTCGGCGTCTCGACAGCCGAAACGTGCTCTTCTGCAAAGGCGGACGCTGCCATCGAGGCCGTCGCCTCCCTCTTCGCGAAAATCGGCATCCCTGCAACGCTCGCCGAGTTGGGGATTCCCGAAACGGAGATGCGATGGACTGCGGAGCAGGCAATGAGCGCCGCACGCCTCATCAAAAACAATCCGCGGCCGCTCGACGTCGAGGCGCTCTTCCAGATCGTCACCGCCGCATTTGCAGGTGATCGAAGCGCTCTGCGGAACTGTTGAAAAGTAAGCTACAGCTGATGGATACTCTCATGCGCCACACTCCAATTCCGAATCTTCCGACCAAACTCTACATCAATGGCGAATGGCTTGAGGCGTCGGATAAAGCCACCTTCGACGTCACCAATCCTGCTACAGAGGAGCTGGTTGCGACGGTTGCGAGCGCCACGCCAGAAGACGGACTGCTCGCGCTCGATGCAGCGCAGATTGCCTTTCATGACTGGGCCCACCGAAAGCCGCGCGAACGGGCCGAAATCCTTCGCAAAGCCTTTGAATTGATCATCGATCAGAAGGAAGAGTTGGCGCGGCTGGTGACGATCGAGAACGGCAAAGCGCTGCCCGACTCCAGAGCTGAGATTGCCTATGCTGCGGAATTCTTCCGGTGGAATGCCGAAGAGGCTGTTCGCAACATAGGCGAAGTTTCGCGGGCGCCGTCGAGTGGCGCACGCATGCTCGTTCATCACAAGCCGGCCGGCATTGCCGTATTGGTAACACCTTGGAATTATCCTGCGGCTATGGGTACGCGCAAAATTGCCCCGGCACTTGCTGCCGGTTGCCCAGTTGTTATCAAGCCCGCGTCGGAGACGCCGCTGACGATGCTAGCGCTCATGCCCATCCTGGAAGCAGCCGGCGTCCCGCCTGGTGTGGTAAATGTCCTGCCCTCGCGACGCTCCGGGCTGTTGGTTGACACTATGCTCCGCGACCCGCGTGTCCGGGTCGTTTCGTTCACGGGGTCAACGGAGGTTGGACGCAAACTCCTGCGTTCTGCTGCGGATAGTGTCATCAATCCGGCCATGGAGCTTGGCGGAAATGCGCCTTTCGTCGTTCTTGCTGACGCCAACGTCGATATAGCTGTCGAGGGTGCTCTCGTCGCGAAAATGCGCAATCTCGGTGAAGCTTGCACGGCGGCGAACCGCTTCTTCGTCCATGACAGCCTCTATGACGAGTTTAGCCGAAAGCTCGCCCATCGAATGGGCGCGATGAGGGTAGGAAACGGTCTGGAGGAGGGGGTTGAGGTAGGCTCGCTCGTCAATTCAGAAACCCGCACCAAGGTCGTTGAGCTGGTCGAGGATGCCATATCGCGCGGCGCACGAGTCCTGACGGGTGGAACCGTCATCGAAGGACCGGGTTACTTCTGTCCGCCAACCGTCCTGGTTGATGTTCCAGCTTCGGCAGAGTGCTTCAAAGAAGAGATTTTTGGGCCCGTTGCTGCCTTAACTCGGTTCACCGATGAAGACGAACTGGCGACGCGCTGCAACGATACCGAGTATGGTCTTGTCGCCTATATCTTCACCGAAGATCTGCGCAGGGGATTGGCCTTCGCTGAAAAGCTGGACTTTGGGATGATCGGCCTGAACCGCGGCTTGGTATCTGACCCCGCAGCTCCTTTCGGCGGCATGAAGCAGAGCGGCATTGGCCGCGAAGGCGCCCATGAAGGGATTATGGAGTTTCTCGAGACGCAGTATATCTCGGTCGAGTGGTGATCTATCATCCACGCGAGTGGCGTTTGCTAGTCGCCAGAAATGGTATTGTCACACAAACTGACACGAGGCGCACTGAGGCAAACCCGGTCGCCTAACGGGTTCACGCGGCAACGCCTATCCCTGCCGCGCGTAAACCCGCACATTGGGCACTGGATCGGCAGTGTTACCCGATAAGCTCAGAGCAAGGGAACAGTGCCGGTAGCAATCTTGGTTTACAGCGGTCTTCCTTGACGACATCGGAAAATCATCGGCTCTGGTAGGGAAGATCTATTCCCCCGGTCTTGTACAACTGGCAATCACGAACTCTGCTTCGAGCCGTCACGACCCTAAGGGAACACGAGAAAGGGTAACCTGATGAGTCATTTGCCGCCGCCTGACAAGCAAGCGATCACTATCCCTTTGCTGCAGCAGTGGGCTCGGGACGGTCGGTGGCTTGTGAGGACGACCGCCTATGACGCGGTTACCGCACGTTTGGTTGATCCCGTTGTTGACGTGATCCTGGTCGGCGACAGCGTCGGCAATGTCTGTCTCGGCTTCGACAATACCCTGCCGGCCAGCCGGGCCAGGATGCCCCATCATCTGAAGGCCGTGGCGCGTACCAAGCCACGTGCCTTGGTCGGCGCCGGCATGACCCTGATTGAACTCGCTGATGACGTGACGCTCGATGAGATCAAAGCGAAGACCGAAGCCGAGTTCCGTGTAGCCCTCGACGGCAGCCAATCCAACGCGGCGTAACGGAGGCTTTGATGGCACAGCGCAAATCGTTCTCTCCAAGCCTCTCCGATGCCATGCTCCTTGAGCCCAATCAGCTCGAACACAACATTCTTCGCGCTTACGTGCAGCTCGCCGCTATGCCGGACCAGGCCAACGGCGCGAGAACGGCAACGGTGGCGAACTTCGGATCGGTCGAGGTGCGCCTGACGGAGCTGACGCAGCTGGAAGATACGGCGGCTCACATCCCGTCATTTTGGCTCGAGGTCTACTCCCATGCCACCCACGCCATCCTCGATAGCTGCGGGTGCTTCGAGTTTGATGAGCCCGAACTGGCCGCTGCGGCCGACCTCATCTGCAATGCCAAAACGATCGCTGCGGCAATGCCTGAGGCGCATGCCTTGGCTGCCGCGACACCCCTCAGACCTCACGGCAACGGAGGGATGCGCCCTTGAGCCTGTCGGGCGGACTTGTCTTCGATCTTGTGAATCGCAGGCCCTGGGCCTGCGCCGGTCTCCCTGTCGGCAGCGCCGGCAGCGGAGGAGGTGACTTCCGTCCAGGCCACCTTGTCGCCCTCTGGCAGGGAGATGTCCTCTGGGACGGTCCTCCCCAACTCGGGCTCGCTCGGCATCGCCGTAGCGAGCCCCCCTTTCGGACGCAGAGGAGGGGCTCGCATCGCGGCATACAACTCCAGGCGCAGGCTGCTCCTGGCATGAGGTCGGCCACGTGAGTTTCCTGACCAACCTCCTTCCGGACCAGATCAGTTAGCACCACCTTCACATTGTGATGCCGTCAGGAGGGGCATCCACTCCATCACATTCCGCCATAGCTCGAAGCAACTCAGGCTCTGGGAGATCTCGCCAAGACTAAGGCTCCCGTTTTAGGTATCATCCTTTTTGCTCTCATCACGTTCATGTCGAACAGCAAAATCACAACCGCGCATGCGGACATCAACGCCGCGAGAAACATCCTCGCGCTGGGCCGCCATCGCTGGGCGGCATCAAAGACGACCGCCGGTGGAGCGCCGGTGGCAGCCTGTCGAGACCTCTGTACGAGGCGCGCCGTTGAAGCAGGAACGAAAGATCGAGGGATCAAGCGGCTTGCCGCCTAGCCCAAGATGCCTCGTCCTTCAGCGCGAGGAGCCTCACGTCAATACCTCGCAATCTGCGTTAGGACACGTCGAGCCCCAGGTCTAGGATCGGGGCACTATGGGTAATCCAGCCTGTTGAAATCAGATCCACGCCTGTTGCAGCAATTGCCGGCGCTGTCGCCACTGTAATCCGACCGGATGCTTCGGTGATGGTTCTCCCGTTTACCCGCCTCACTGCTTCTGAGAGCGTGTCCGGGTTCATGTTGTCGAGAAGAATTGCATCGGCTCCAACATCCAGCACCTCATCCAGCTGATCAAGGGTATCCACCTCGATCTCGACCTTGACGAGATGGCCAATGGCCGCACGTGCCCTCTCAAGCGCCGGCCGGACACCTCCGGCAATGGTGATATGGTTGTCCTTGATCAAAACGGCATCATCAAGCCCGAAGCGATGGTTGGCTCCCCCTCCGGCCCGGACGGCATGCTTCTCAAGTACGCGCAGTCCCGGGGTGGTCTTGCGCGTGCAGACGATCCGAGCGTTCCCCTGAGGCCGTATGGCTTCAACAAGAGCCGCCGTCGCTGTGGCAATGCCCGACATCCGGCAGACGAGATTCAGAGCCACGCGCTCGGCCGAAAGGATGCTTCGGGCTGGGCCCTCCAGCCGGAGAACGGTCTCTCCTCGCTCAACCCGACTGCCATCTGGGCGGTCGACGACAACCATGACGGCAGGATCGATCAGGGTGAATGCGAGATGCGCCGCGTCGATGCCGGCGACCACGCCTGGCTCTCGCGCCACAATGGCCCCGCGCAGTCTAGCCTCTGCGGGAATGACAACATCGGTCGTGATGTCACCAGCCCGGCCCAGATCCTCAAGCAGGGCTGCGCGCACGATAGGCTCCACCAGCAGGCGCGGGAGCGGAGCGAGAGTGTCTTGCGTGGCGAGGATCGGTCTCATGCAACTCTCCTGACAGGCACGGCTGTCTCGTTATCGATTTCGGCCGCAATGCGCAGCGCCTGATCGAGGGTTGTCTCGGTGTGCTGCTCTGGCATCAGGGCAGGGTGATCCTGCCGCTGATGGGAGCCGCGGCTCTCCTGTCGGGTGTAAGCCGCTGTTGCGATCAGGAGACCGACCAGGATGGTGTCACGAAGACCCATCGCGTGTCCTTCACGCATCAGCGTGCGGAAGTGTCGGATGGCCTTGTTCAATCCGACCGCATCGCGAAGAACGCCAACCTGTTGATCCATGATCGACCGGATCTGCCGTAGAGGCAGAGACTGCTGATCACCAGAACTGGGCAGATGCAGAGCGGGGGGAGGTGAGGGGGGCTTCGCCAGCGAGAGCCGACGTTCCATTCCCCTAATGTCATCTGCAATCCAAGCCGCATAGGCGAGCGCCTCAAGAAGAGAGTTGCTTGCCAAGCGATTCGCCCCGTGGAGGCCGGTCGAGGATACTTCACCGCAAGCCCAGAGTCCTTCGACAGAACTGCGGCCCTGATGGTCTACTTTAATCCCACCCATGTGGAAATGGGTGGCTGGGCGCACGGGGATCGGATTGCGAACCGGATCAAGACCGGCGGCTCGGCACAGTGCTGTTACACCGGGGAATCTTTTGGTGATGTGTTCACCAAGTACGGGACGCGTGTCGAGAAACACGCGCTCACCGGCGCAGACCTGGGCAAAGATCGCCCGGGCCACCACATCACGCGGCGCCAGTTCCGCTCCGGGAATATCTTGCATGAAGCGCTCGCCACGGCTGTTGAGGAGCACGGCTCCTTCGCCGCGCAGGGCTTCGGTTGCCAGCGGCATCGGATCACGTCCAGCCGCAATGGCTGTGGGATGGAACTGAACGAACTCGAGATCGCGCAGCACGGCACCAGCACGGGCCGCCAACACCAGTCCGCCCCCTACCGCACTCAGGGGATTGGTGGTGTGCGCGTAGAGACCGCCGATCCCGCCTGTCGCCAGCACCACGGCCCGGCCCGGGATCAGGGTAGGTTCACCGCCGCCTTCTCCTCGCGGCATGCAGGACACACCGACCACTGCGCCGTTGGCATCGCGCACCAGATCCGTAGCGCGATGGTTCTCCAGGACCTGAACGGAGGGCGCCTTCCTGACGGCATGGATGAGGGCCTCCAGAACGCATCGGCCGGTTCCGTCCCCATCCGCGTGAACGATCCTTCGGCGCGAGTGCGCCGCTTCCAACCCCAGGATCAACTCGTCACCAGAGGCGGTTCGATCGAAGGCTGCGCCTTGAGCAACCAGCCACTCGATACACGAGGGCGCGGCGGCAGCCACACGAGTGGCAACATCGCGATCGCTGAGCCCAGCCCCCGCCTGCAGGGTATCGGCGGCGTGCAGGGCAGGGTGGTCATCGTCCCCAATGGCCGCCGCAATTCCGCCCTGCGCCAGAGGTGTGGAGGCTTGTTGCCCCAGTGGAGAGGCCACAAGCAGGGTTACCGGCAACGGCGCCAGGTGCAGGGCTGCCGCCAGTCCTGCGATGCCGCCGCCCACGACCACGACACGGTCGCGCGGATGAGCTGTTGTCATGGCAGACTCTCACCGAACCGCGAGCATACGCTCGACGGCCAACCGGGCGCGTTCGGCCACGGCCGGATCGATGGTGACCTCGTGCTGATGCAACTCCAGCGCCCGCCGGATCTTCGGCAGGGTGATGCGCTTCATGTGCGGGCACAGGTTGCAGGGCCGCACGAACTCGACCTCCGGATAGAGAGCCGCCACGTTGTCGCTCATCGAGCACTCTGTCACGAGAGCCACACGGGCCGGGCGCTTCTCACCCACGAAGTCGGCCATGCCGGCCGTCGATCCGGCATAGTCTGCTTCGGCCACCACCTCGGGCGGCGCCTCCGGATGGGCCAGCACCACGACGTCCGGGTAGCTCTCGCGCACCTCACGGATGTCCTCGGCGGTGAAGCGTTCGTGCACCTCGCAGTGGCCGGCCCAGGTGATGATCTCAACGCCAGGTACCTGAGCGGCCGTGTTCTGGGCCAGGAACTCGTCCGGCAGCATGATCACACGGTCGACGCCCAGCGACTCGATCACCTTCTTGGCGTTGCCGGAGGTGCAGCAGATGTCCGACTCGGCCTTCACGGCGGCAGAGGTGTTGACATAGGTGACCACAGGAACGCCCGGGTAGCGCGCGCGCAGCTGGCGCACATCCTCGGCCGTGATCGACTCGGCCAGCGAACAGCCGGCCTCAGCATCCGGAATGAGCACGGTCTTACCCGGATTGAGGAGTTTGGCCGTCTCGGCCATGAAGTGCACGCCGGCCAACACGATCACGTCAGCATCGGTGTTCACGGCTTCACGGGCCAGGGCCAGGCTGTCGCCGACAATATCCGCTACGGTGTGGAAGATCTCAGGCGTCTGATAATTATGGGCCAGAATGACCGCATTGTGTTGGCGCTTGAGGGCAAGGATCGCTTCAATGTCGCTGGCGTAGAAGGGCCATTCCATCGCTGGGACGTGGTGCCGCACGCGAGCGTAGAGCTCGGGCAGGGGCAGGGACGCAGACATCATTGGAGCAGCAGCGGACATAGCGGCCTCCTATGCTCAGGCCGAGCATTTACGAGTCATGGGTATGCTCATGCTGAGCATTAGCGGATCACAAGAAAGCCGGCTGCATAGCCGGCATATGTCTTATGCTAGACACGAGTATAAGGCGGCGTCAACCCACAAACTGCCGCAACGCGGTTCACCTTAAGCGGGGCAATCGCACGCCAGGAGCCGGCCGTTCGACCAGCACTTCACGCCGGAAGCGCGCGAGCCGGGCAGGACGGCCGCCTGTCTCAGCTGAGATCTCGCCCGTTTCTTCGACCAGACCCTGCACTTCGACGAGACGGCGGAAATTCTGCTTGTGGAGGCGCACGCCTGACAAGGCCTCGACCGTCCTTTGGAGGCCCAGCAGGGTGAACGAGGCTGGCATGAGCTCAAAAATGACGGGGCGGTACTTGATCTTGCCGCGAAGGCGGCCAATCCCTGTCGCCAGGATGCGGCGGTGGTCAAGCGCCATTGGCTGCCCAGGGACCAGCCGCCCTTTAGAGTGCTCTTGTGGCTGAACCTCGCGCAGAGCCTCCGGCACGAGGCCCGCCTCGAACAGGAGCTCATAGCGTTCCAGCACACGCTCGTCGGTCCACGTCCCGGAGCCGAACCCGAATGTGAGCTCGATCCGCTCCTCACGAAACTGCCTCAAGGGTTTGCCGCCCGACCGTGCCCACGCCTTCAGGGCGGGTTCAATGACCTCAAGAGCCTTGGGCCGGCCGTCGCGCCAGTCCTCCCACGGCAGATAGGCATACCAGCTCCGCCACGCCGCATGGGCCAACCCGGCCGGACGGGCCTCCCGCACGAGAGCGAGATAGGCAATCGATAGGGCATGCCCTGTACGCTGAAGATCCCCCTCCGCGCGATCGCGATCCCCAAACGTGTACAGCTGTTCGACATAGCCGAGGGTCAGCTTGGTCTGTTCAGCCACCCACGTGCGCAGTCCCACCTCCAGAGTCCGGTGCTCGGATCGCAACGGCCCGGAGGGGAGACCGTCACGCTGATCAACCCGAACGGTGAGAACCCGTGGCTCATTGGGTGTGGCGGCCATGATCACGGCACTGAGATCGACAGTCGGGGCCGCATGGGACTGCACGCGGGTCTTTGGTCGACGAGCGGAGGAGGAAGACGCCATGGGTACTCAGAATGACAACGATAGGAGAGGGGCCACGATAGGTCGCTTGGCTCCCTCGGTCGAGACGAACTTTGGATGTGTTGGGATGGTCCACCTTCAGGCATCTGGGGATGCACAAGGAGCTGACCGTGTGACGGCCTCGTAGAGAGTCAGTTGAAACGGCAGCCCCGCCTTCAGCGGATCAGGACGCGAGGCGCCCTGCGCGCGACGGCAACGGGCGGCCGGCCTGCCGCAAACCAGGCTTGGGCCAGCGGGCGACTGGAAAGGCGGAGCCTGATGGGTGTCGCCTTCAGGATCGCGGCTCTGATATCCGCCTCCGGCAAGCCCTTCAGTAAAAAATGGCCAAAAGCCCTCCTCCTTTGGCGAACGGAGGGATAGGCCTTCCTCAAGGTTATTCAACCGGGTCGGGAAAAGTCCGTCGACAGTAGCAGGCCCTGGGTCAGGTTCTATCTGATCTTTCGACGATACCAGAGAGCCTGCCAAGTCGGATCATGTCGACAAGATGTTTGAACTTGTTGCTTCATCGGAGATGATATTATCCACATAGGATCGCCACGATCCCGCAAAGTGCTTCCTCACGTTTGCATCAGCCCGTCAACAGGTGACGTGGGCGTTTTTGTGATGGATTGTGGGTCGCAAAACATCGAGGTGGTCACTCGCACCCGCGTGCCCTCCTCCATCATCTTTCGTCTCACGATTATGGTCCCTGATGACGCAGGAGTTCGATCGCTGTGAAGATCCCGGGGGGTTGCCATCGCGGGCAACATGGGGCACCGGGACCTATCTCAATGCAGGGTCTTGGTGCGAGGATAGGAGTAAAGAAGCGCTCCTTCGGGACCAACGATTTCCAGCCGTCACCCGGCCCAATCCTCGATTGCCCATCACATTCCCATCGCAACGCACTGATGGCCTCGTGCGCTTCCGCCTTTGCGGTCTTACGGTTCGGCACTTCAACAGCCGTATCGTCGGGGGACGGTCTCTTGACCGTTCACGAGGTGGAAGGAGCAGCGCATCACGAGCCCTTTGAGACAGGTCGTTGACTGCTGGCCTCGATGTCATTGGGGTGGGTGCCACGATTACGGTTCGCAGCACCCGTTCGCGGTTATTGGACGGAGAAGTAATCGCCCGGGTTGTTGTGGACGTCGTCGGCGTTGACGTTCACGAGCGTGATGCTGTCGCCGTTGCCAAGGTCGACCACCGTGTTGTGTCCGACCTGCTGAACGCGGCTCGAAAGATCGTCGGCCGATGCGATATCGGTTCCGTTGATTCCCTTGGAGATCTGCAGGATATCCTGGCCGGCCTTGAAGTCGAGAACGACATCGTTGCCGCCGCCGCCGGTAAACACGAAGGTATCGCTGCCGGCCCCGCCGTGAAGCACGTCATCTCCCGCGCCGCCATCCAGGATGTCGTCTCCGGACCCACCACGCAGGATGTCGCTGCCAACACCGCCCTGCATCAGGTCCGCTCCGGAATCACCTTCGACGATGTCATTCCCGTCGCCACCGAGCTCAATATCGTTGCCATTTCCGCCGCGGAGGTTGTCGTCGCCAGCACCGCCGAGTTGAACGTCATCGTCGTTGCCGCCAAACAGAACGTCATTGCCGTCGTTGCCGTCCTGGACGTCAGCTCCCGCACCGCCAGTCAGCCAGTCGTCTCCAGAGCCGCCGGACGTCCAGTCATCTCCGCTCCCGCCAAAGATTACGTCCTGGCCGTCGTTGCCGGCGAGAGCGTCGCCACCTCCTCCGCCGAAGATCAGGTCATTACCGCCGTGCCCAAGCACCACGTCCGCGGTGGCCGTGCCGTGCAGCGAGTCGTTGAACGCCCCGCCTCCTAGAGTTGCCATGTCTCGTCTCCTTGTTGTGCGCGCCTCGTGAGAGGACGCGTCGGGTCACAAGTATCAACGTGAAGCAGGGTGCAGTAGTGAGCGCTCCACACGGCAATACTAAATCAAATTCTACGACCAGTAAATATTCATGCTAAATTTATTAGTATTGCCAACTACAGCACAGGCTTTACGACTAGATTTATTTCGAATAAGCGCAAGAGTAATTTCGCAATGAAAAGAGAATACAACGAGCTTCGATCTATTTTACGGTTGGGCCCGACGGACTACCCAGCGCTTCGGACGAGGACGACATTCCTCAGGAAAGGGGGCTAGAAATGAGGATCGAGGCGCAGTTGAAGGATTGGCGCACGCCATAATTATCATAATGCTCTGGAAGACCGCCTCCTTCAGGTGGAGGATGAAAAGAGCCAGAGCGACTCTTGAACAGCTTGAATGTTCTCGCTATGTTCTGGCCAATGAAGGTCAGAAAAGCCTATCGCTTTCAGGTGTACCCGACACCAGAGCAGGTCATGCAGTTGAGCATGACGATAGGCTGCTGCCGCCTGGTCTACAACCTGGCGCTGGAACAGCGGCGGCTGTTCAGTCGGAACGGGCGGAATCTGAACTACTACACGGGTGCCGATGATCTTCCGGCGTTGAAAAAGGAATTTCCTTTTTTCGCTGAGCCTCCGAGCCAGTGCCTGCAGCAGGCGCTGCGGGATCTCGAGGAGGCGTTCCAGCGCTTTTTCCGGAAGGACGCCGGTTATCCCAAGCCACGCCGCAAATTCGTGCACGAGAGCTGCCGTTTTCCGCAGGGCTTCACGGTCGAGCGGCATCGCCTGAAGCTGCCGAAATTCGGCTGGCTGAAGATGACTGCCCAACGCAAGGTGAAAGGTCGGCCAACCTCGGCGACAATCGCCCGGGAGGGCGATCGTTGGTTCGCCTCGATTGCGTGCGAACTCGACATGCCGAACCCGCAACGGCGAGAGGTTTCTGAGGTTGGTGTCGATCTCAACGTAATCACCGGGGCGGTGACCTCGGACGAGCAGATCCTGCCGATGCCACGGACCTCGCCTGAGGAGATGCGCCAGCTGGCGCGGCTGCAGAAGAGCTTGGCCCGCAAGAAGAAGGGATCGCTCAACCGGGCCAAGGCGCGCCGGGCATTGGCCCGGTTTCATGCCAAGCTCGCCAGGCGCCGACGAAATGCAGCGCATGTGATCTCCTCGCAGATCGCGAAACAGCACACGCACATCGCGTTCGAGGACCTTCGCCTGAAGAATATGACGGCGAGTGCCAGAGGCACGCTGGAAACGCCCGGCCGGAACGTGGCCGCCAAAGCAGGTCTGAATCGCTCGATCCTCGACGTGTCGCCGGGTCAGGTCCAGTCGATGACGAAGTACAAGGCTGCTTGGAGCGGCGGCGAGTGCGTCGAGGTCGACGCTCGCCATACCTCGCAGCGCTGCTCGGAGTGCGGTCAGCACCCGCAGGACGACGAGGCGACCGACCATCTGCCGCATGGGCGCGTGACACGCGATCGCTTCATCTGCCCACTGTGCGGGTACGAAGCCCATGCCGACATCAACGCCGCGAGGAACATCCTCGCGCTGGGCCGCCATCGCTGGGCGGCATCATCTAAGACCGCCGGTGGCAGCCTGTGGAGGCCTCCGCTCTAAGCGCGCCCGTGAAGCAGCAACCAAAGATCAAGGGATCAAGCGGCTTGCCGCCTAGCCCAAGATGCCTCGTCCTTCAGGACGGGGAGTCTCACACGGTCCGCACCCACACGGACAAATCCGCACGCCCGACCGACGGTTCCGGTCGGCATCTGTACTGGGTCGAAGTCGTGCGAATCCGCGGGCATATCGCGAACCATGACGTCCGCCACTATCAGATCGTGCTCAAGGCCAACTTTTCCCTCGAAGGTGGCTACCCATAACACAGAGCGTCGGCTCTCCAAGCGCTTCAATGACCCAGCGGTGGAGGGGCTATAAGTCTGCGGCGCGCAAGACACTTGGAAAAATGGTCGGGAGATCGCCTACGCTTCGGCGACTTCCATGCTACTGGTGCAGGATCTCTCTTCCCGAACAATTTTGCCTTCTACGTCAGGCTCTGCCTGAGATGGATCTGTAACGCAAGCGAGCATCTCTCAGCAAAAAGGCCGATACTTCATGGGTTGCCTCCCAGAGAAGAGATGTCCATAGCCAGCGTGTGTTGGAGGATCTTGACGCGGATCCTTCGCTTCACATTTCCGACCATTCGGGCCATTTCGTAAACCTTGTCGTGGAGAGCATGGGCCTCTGACAAAACATGATAGGGCGGCCCAGATGGGAGAGGCTGTGCAAGATGCTTTTCCAGCCTATCCAACAGTCCAGCAATTCGCGTGTTGTCGTCGCGAAGCTGCGCCAATTCAGCGTCGAGCATAATCTACACCTCCCATGGCCTTCCGGATGAAGCGACCGTCGAATTCTCAATCCTCGCTGCGAATCCGTCGCCTCAATGGCTACCGTGTGAGGACGACATACGACCTAGCCTTTAACCCGAGCCGGGATCTCAGCACGAGGCGGACACCAGAACTCTGCTGTCGCTCAGCCAGTAGGCTCTCGACATTCCTGCCACAGGCTTTGCCCGGCATGAGGGCTCGATGGCGGTCGAGCGCTTCGATCGCCATGCGGGTCCGCTCCCGATACCGCCCCGCGATCGGCGTCAACGGGCCGCGCTCCCGTCCAGGAAACCATGGTATGCCGCCAGCCCGCGCAAGTTCCGCAGCAACCACTTCGATTTCGTCGCGAGACATCAGTTCATTCCCAAACTGTAAGAAAATCTCACATCCGTTGCTTCATGCTGCAATGGAGACAGCCCCCTTCACACAAGCCCTACAGCAAATGTTGGCTCGCCTAGTGCCTTCTCTTGAACCTCTTGAACCAACGTCTGAGAAACGAAGTGGTGGCGAACAGGAGGGCGCCGCCGAAAGCTCCCGCGGTCACCTCGGTAAAGACATGGGTGTAGACATCCTCCGGGATGGTGTTGGTGACCGCATGGTGAATCTGGTGCAGCGCGACAGCAGCGATACCAATCAGGCAGCCGAAGAGAGCAATGCTTGCCATGCTCATCTCCTGCTCCGGTCCAGATCCCTTTTTCATGCCGTGTCACCCTTTTCAAGATCTTGTGAGACGAGCGCGCCTGCGGCGGAGGAAGCCCGGTTCATGCGGGCTTCGAGGAGAGCCGAGGCGCTGAACGAGAGAACCTGGCGCGGTTCAATAGGCACTTCCACGTTGGTCTTGGGATTGCGGCCGATGCGCTTACCCTTCTGGCGCACGGTAAAAACCCCGAACGACGACAGCTTCACGCTCTCGCCTCGTTCGAGAGTGGCGCAGATTGTCTCCAGAACCTGATCGACCAAGTCTGACGCGTAGTCCTTGGTGACGGAAACCCGTTGGTACACAGCCTCGGCCAGGTCTGCGCGCGTGACACTCTTGCCTGCCATCAGGACAACCCTCCTCGAAGAAAAAGGGCTGCCGTTGCCAGCAGCCTGAGTTTGGGAGGAACGACTTCCTCAGAGGAACAGCCCGCAAGGTAGGGCGGGCTGCGCAACGGAATTATCGTAGCCAGCAGAATATTGGAGTCTCATTGCGCCGATGTAATCGTTTACGCAATTTTCTTGATGAACTTTCCTATAGGTTGTGACCAGGAAGACACAAATCCACGATGCCGATGCTGCAAAGGAGCGACTGATGCTGGAACAGGTGCAGGCAGTTTGAGGGACCGAGGACCTGAATCTGGCAACGATCACAGATGAGAGGGATTTTGGATCAAGGGCTTGGCCGAGAATACGGTTGGGCAACCATCATCCTGGAATGATCCTATCTCAATAAAGCTTCAGTGAGTTCAGCACACCTCTCCACCAGCCTCATTGCAGACTCCTGCGCCATCACGGTCGGATGGATCCACTCAGGCGCTCCGGGCGATCGCGCTGCGCCCGAAGTTGCTCTTGACCTGTGGATCTCCGAGCCAGTCACAGAGTGGCTCCAGAGTGAGAAAGGTGTGTTCGACCTCCACAAAAGGGGCGGGCCGCTGACCGTGCGGCAGATTCTCAAGCAGTTCCGCCGTCCAGACGGTGTTGTTGCTGCGCTCGCCCGTTCGCACGACACTGCCTATCACTTCACCGTTCAGGAGGAGGTCATAGGCGCCAGGGGCGAGTTGGATCAGGCTGTAGGTCATATGACGGAAGCGAAGATGATGGTTGGATGCTACCAAAGCTGTGCAAAAGGGCAGAGGTCGCGGCTGGCAGCTTTGTTATCGACGTAACTGTCCAGTTAACATGAAATCTCATGCTGGGACGTATGTGAGCAATGCATGAATGTCTGCTGCACGACAGAAGAACTTCTTGAGTTCGATTCAGATCGTGTCGTGGCACCGACATGAGGGAATGTCTCCTCGGGACACGCTCATGAGAAGCGGCCATGGATGGCGAAAAGGATCTGCTTATCACTCGCCCGTTGACATCATCCGATGATGTCCTGGGAGTTCTGTGTCGATGGGGCAGTTTGCTTACTGCTGTGGGCCTGCTGGCATACGCTGGTCACCTCATCGGCTCATAGGCCTGTATCCTATGATACCTATGGCGAAGAGACGATTGCCGCTGTCGATTCCGATGTTCACGAGGACAATCGCCGCGTGTCCCCCCGTGTGATGCACAACTAATGCGCCGAGCGAGCATCAAGCGGGATCATCTGCACCGCTCGGCCGGATGCGTCGACAATCTCCAGCCGCCATCCCTGCCACTCGTCTGAATTTGTCGGATCCTGGGCCCGAAGCTCTTCGACGGCCTCCATCGCCGAGAGCACGGCCGTCTGAATACTGGCCGTCTCAATACCCTCCTGATCGCGGATCATGGTCTCGCCATCAGTGAGATTGAAGTAGTAGCGTGCTAGTCCGGAATGAGCTGGTCCGGGCTCGTTCAAAGAACCAGCCAGCGGGCCGGCTTCGATGAAGCCGTCAGTAGGCCTCGCTTTGCCCTTGGTAAGACTTGTCACGGGATGAATGCCTTACCAATGATCGCGCGAAAGGCCCCGCTGTTCATGGCGGGGATGGACAGCGCAGGCGTCGCGAGGCGCCTTGCTTTCGTTCCCGGTCCGTTCTACAGCGAGGTCATGCAACGGCTCCAGGCCTACACGTTCGCACTGCTGAACCCGACGGGTGCCGATGAGCGGGCCATGCGCCGCTCCTGCGGCTCGCGCCGGTTCGTGTTCAACAAGGGCCTGGCGTTGCAGAAGGAGAGGCACGCCGCGGGGCTGAAGCACCTCTACTACGCTGACCTGTGCAAGCACCTCACGGCCTGGAAGGCCGATCCGGCCACGACCTGGCTGATGGTGGCCGACTCGCAGGTGCTGCAACAGTCCCTCAAGGACCTGTGCCGCGCCTACGACAACTTCTTCAAGGGACGCGCGGAGGTCCCGCGGTTCAAGAGGAAGGGCCACCATGAATCATTCCGCTACCCGCAGCGCTTCAAGCTCGACCAGGCGAACGGCAGGATCTTCCTGCCCAAGATCGGCTGGCTGCGCTACCGCGCCTCGCGCCCTGTGGAGGGGGACATCTCGCAGGTCACCGTCTCGCACAGGGTCGACAGGTGGTTTGTCGCGATCCAGACTGAGCGAGCGGCGGAACGGCCCGCCCATCCATCGACCTCCATGGTCGCGATCGACCTGGGCGTGGCCCGCTTCGTCACGCTCTCGGACGGGTCGTTCGTGGAACCCGTGAACGCGTTCCGCAGGTCCGAGGCCCAGCTCGCCAAGGCGCAGAGGCGGATGAGCCGCAAGATCAAGCACAGCAGCAACTGGAAGAAGGCCAAGGTGAAGGTCCAGTCCATTCAGGCCCGCATCGCCCGCATCCGGCAGGATTTCCTGCACCAGACCTCGACGCAGATCAGCAAGAGCCACGCGATTGTGTGCGTCGAGGATTTGAAGGTCAGGAACATGACGGCATCGGCGGCGGGGACCGTGGAGCATCCGGGGACCAACGTGCGGGCCAAGGCGGGGCTGGACAAGGCGATCCTCGATCAGGGCTGGGGCATGTTCGTGCGTCAGCTCGGGTACAAGCTCGAGTGGCGCGGCGGGATGCTGGTCGAGGTCGACCCGCGCAACACCAGCCACCGCTGCCCCGAGTGCGGCCACGTGGCCGCGGAGAACCGCCGGAGCCAGGCGCGCTTCGCCTGCGTGTCGTGCGGGCACGAGGCGCACGCCGACCATGTCGGCGCGATCAACGTTCTAACGGCGGGACACGCCCGGCTAGCCTGCGGAGAGACTTCGTCCGAAGGGGCGTCGGCCCAGGAACCCACTGAGGCGAGGTCGCGCCTCGCGGCGTGACACGCGGCAGGAATCCCCTCCGTTCACGGAGGGGAGGATGTCAATGAATGGCCGACAATGATAGAGGGGCAATATCCACCCAGCCGGTGCAGGTTGGGATCTCAGGGACAAGGAAGACGCGGCTTCCGTCGGTCCGCTGAACCCGGCAGGGATAGGCTCGCTTATCTCCTGGAGGGCGGTACAAAACCATGCTCCCAACAGCGACCTTCTCGTGCGAAGCAAGATCAAGGTTAGCCTGAAGGTCCTGGCTAACCTGCTCGATGTCGATCGGATCAGGAGAGTTCGCATGCTTGGCTGCCCTGAGGCGCTCAAGAGCAGCAAGGGCGACGCGCGCTCGGTTTCGGTAACGATCCATGACCAGCTTCAGAGGACCGCGCTCCTCACCTGAGTGCCAGGAGAGCCCACCCGCTTTGGCCAATTCGGCCGCCGCAGCCTCTCCTTCATTGTCAGTCATCATCGGTCCTTCCCAAACCTAACGAGAGTTCGTGTCTGCTAGAATACCGAGGATAGAAGGAACGCAGGTGCGGGACACTCTGCCGTCAGACCCTTACATTGTTGGCTGCCACGGCTGAAGGGTGAGGGGCCGGGACGGTCACCTCGAGTGACAAGCCTCGCCTGTTCCACAAGCTGGTCACCTGACGAACTGCATAAACCTGCCCAACCCTCTGATTAAGAACTGGATCTGATGCTGTCTGGAGAAAGCAGTAGCACAGAATATATTCTGAAGTCCACCGGATTCACGAAGAGTTCCGATGAAAAGCAACGTGTGCTCCTGGTGTTGACGTCATGCACGCAAGCTCATAGGTCATCATTTTTCAAGGTCATAGCCAGCATATAAGATGAAGCGAAATTCAAAGCCTTTCTCCGTTGAGATCAAGAAGTCCCGTGTGCAAGGTCAGCGTAGCCATCTTCCGCCAGGGCGTTCGTTCGCAACCGTTCCAGATGAGCCTACGAGGGTCCTCCAGAAGAAAGAACCTCACGTTGCCGCTGACCCTGTGGTGGTCCCTCGCATTCTGCCGAGCATCCTTGCGCCCGTACCAAACGCTTCTGAGCCCGTTCAGTCTGTTCGCCGCAAACGCTCTTCAGCGGAGGCTCATCAGGGACAGATCGAGTTCGATCTGATGGCCACAGCCTCTGAGAATGTGAAGGACGCGCACGCGCGAGCGCTGGAACCCGCGGGTGCCATGACGCTGACTGAGGTTACTCCTGTCGCTGAAGAGGACGCAGCGCCCGTCCATGACGTTCAGCCGGCACGGGGTGCAAGTGTGAAGGCCAATTCGCGGAAGCCTCGGAAGAAGAGTTCCGGAGCCGTTGAACCGATGATGACGTCCAGCCCCACCCCAGGAGCAGAGCGCATACCAGAGGCCGAGATGCTTTGGCCACCGGTGGTGACATCGTCGCAGACGGTCGAGCTTAGGCTGATCAAGCGTCTGGCTGAGGCTGCGCAACTTCCAAGACACGAGCGTTGGAAGCGGCGCCTCCATCCGACTGCTTGGTGAGGCTACCAGCACAAGAGGCAAGTTGGCGTGGCCGCTGATTCCACAACATAGCAGCTGCTTCGGACTGTCTACCTCACTCTCGTGCAGTTGCGACCATCTGCTTTAGCCGCATACAAGGCGCGATCCGCGCGTTGCAGAATGGAGTTCCTGTTGTCCTGGGGCAGGGCTTCCGTGAGACCGGCGCTGAACGTGTAGGCAAGGTCAACAGTATCCTCTCCACTGCGGACTAGAGCAGCGGCGGTTCTGATTGAATCGGAGGCTATGCGCCGTGGCGGCTTCGTGATTCACTTGTCTCGGCCCTCTTGGGAGGAGATGAGCGATGACCAAGTCCTACTCGCTGGATCTGCGGCAACGGGTGGTGCGCTTCGTCGAGGCGGGGCATTCCTGCCATGAGGCAGCGCGCCACTTCGAGGTCTCGGTCGCCTTCGTGGTCCGACTGATGGCGGCGTATCGGGCCACCGGCAGCCTGGCGCCCAAGCCGGAGGGCGGCTGGCGCTACTCCAAGCTCGACCCGCATCGCGACTTCCTCATCCGCCGCGTGACCGAGAAGGGCGACATCACCATGCCGCAACTCGCCGCAGAACTGGCGGCCCTCGGCACGAAGGTCACGCCCGCTTCGATCTCGCACTGGTTCCGCCGCAACGGCTACCGCTTCAAAAAAAACGCTGCGGGCCAGCGAACAAGGACGCGCCGACGTGCGGCAAGCGCGCGAGCACTGGCACACCAAGCGCCAGCCGCGCATGCGCCAAGAGCCGCACCGGCTGGTGTTTCTCGATGAGACCGGCACATCCACCAAGATGACCCGGTTGCGTGGCCGCTGTCTGAAAGGGCAGCGCCTATATGCCAAGGCGCCGTTCGGGCACTGGCTGACCCAAACCTTCGTGGCGGGGCTGCGCTACTGTGGTCTGACGGCCCCTTGGGTGATTGATGGGCCGATGACCCGGCCGATCTTTGAGACTTATGTGGAGACCCAACTCGCCCCGACCTTGTCCAAGGGCGACGTGGTGATCCTCGACAACCTGTCGGCACACAAGAGTGAGAGGGCAGCAGACTGCCTGAAGCAACGCGGCGCCTGGTTCCTGTTTCTGCCCCCGTACAGTCCGGATTTGAACCCGATTGAGCAACTCTTCGCCAAGATCAAGGCGCACCTGCGCAAGGCCGAAGCCCGCACCTTTGACGCGCTCTGGCGGGCCATCGGCGACATCTGCGATGGGGTCGAGGCTGAGGAATGCCGCAACTACTTCACCGCGGCCGGATATGGATTCGTCTGAACCGCCGTTGCTCTAGCGGGAAATCTGTCCTGAGATGGCGCAAGGTTCGGACAGCGGCCTCAAGGCTGACAGACGGTAGCAAGAGCAGAAACTCTTCGCCACCGGTTCGACCAATAGAGGTTTCAGGGTCCAGTCTCTCACGGCATACCGCTGAAAAGTGCTGCAGCACCGCATCGCCGACTTCGTGGCCATAGCGGTCATTGATCGACTTGAACCAGTCGATGTCGATCAGCGCTGCACACAGGCTGGAGCCTTCGTGCTTGTGGTCTCTGAGACGCTCGTCAAGGATCTCAAGAATATAGCGGCGGTTCGGCAGACCGGTGAGCACATCGGTCCTGGAGGCCAAGAGCGCCGCGTCATGCGCCTGTCGCAGAGACCTTTCATCGTGTTTGAGAGCCGTGATGTCAGCCCCACCGTGAGCAACCAGCCATTCGGCAGGATGGTATGATCCATCCAGAACCAGCAGCCATTGACGAGGTCGGTCTGGAATGACTTGCGCACGACCATCCGGCGACGGGCGAGGGTCCTGGCGATGAAAGCCTCCACATCCCCATCATCAATCCTTACCCCACATCCGTGCGCGTGAGCGTAGCGTAGGATCTCGGGGAACGTGAACCGGCCCTGGTCATCGCCCAGGAACATGTCCTGGTAGGTCCTGTTCGCATACCGAAGCCGATCTTCGGCATCATAGAGGCAAATCGCCTGTCCGCTTTCGGTCAGTGTCTCCACCAGATGGCGAAGCGTTTCGTCGTTCGGATCAGCTACAAACCCAGGCATGCCATCAACCGTTACAGACTTGGATCAGATCCATATCCGCTCATGGGTACTCGTCTATCCGTAGACACCCTCATGCCAGCAGGTCCGAGGGCCGTCGTTCACGTGTCATTTAATGCAAAAGGCCGCGTCTGGTTCTTATGATGAACCAAGACGCGGCCCCGGCCCGCAGTTGCCCCTACGGGAAGCTGTTAACCTAAGGTTAACCTTGGCGGGAATACGGCCCAGCTTCGAAGATTATGGGGTCGTTCTGTGGAAGCGCACGGTCCAATTGGCGTTGCTGACGCTCTGGTCCTGATTGGCTCCGGACCGGATGCGCTGAAGCGCTTCAAACGGGCGCTTTTCCTTTTGTCCACGATGCGTCGTATCCGAGCGCATAGTCGGCCAACGACCCAAATGCGGCCCAGAATAGAGTTCTGATCCTCTCAGGCGCGTTGTTTTTGGCCTGGATCTTGATGCGAGCGCCGTACTCTTCCGCTGGCAGCTTTAGAAATTTCAACTCTGCGCGTCAGAAAATAGAGAATGTTCATGCATTGAGTTTAGCTGCAGAAGCATATATTTCTAAATTTCGTTTGAAGCGATGAGATTGCTGGAACGATCTCTGCTCGCGGTTATAATACCCAAAGTGCAGGGCTAATTGACTTTCAGAAATATGGTACGTTGTCATTCGCGTTCATCGCGCAAGATGATTTTTGGTATCCTTCTTTTCTGGCTCATCGTCGGAGCGGCTGTCGCAGGCAGGATCGCTTATTTCGATCAGATTTCCGCGCCTGCAACGGCAGAGCCGTTCTGAAGGAAGCTTCAATCCTTCTCAATGATCCAGCAGAGCGGGGGCAGCCTGCTCATTCTTTGGCACGACCTGATCTGCCTCATTGAGAGCGTTGATTGCGCGGTTCTTTTGATGCGCAACTTCGCATGCAGTGCCAACGGATGCTCCGATCGCAATGATCAATGGTCCATCTTCAGGCAGCCGAACGCCACGTGCAACATTGCCGATGGTTGTATGCGAGCTCTTCTGATCGTCCCTCGAAACATTGCTGAGAGCGACGACCGGCGTCTCGGGAGGCAGGCCATTCTCAATCAGGCGCGTCGCCAGCTTGGATGCCGTGCGCCGGCCCATGTAGATCACCGTCGTTGCCTGCGGATCGGCCAAAGCGCCGATATTCAAGTTTTCCGGAAGACCGCCATGCCGGTCATGAGCGGTGACGAACTGGACCCGTTGGGCATGATCGCGGTGGGTCAGCGAGGCATTGAGCGAGGCAGCCGCGGCGCTTGCGGTCGTGATGCCAGGAACGATGCGAACTGGAACACCGGCGTCGCGGCAGGCAGCGACTTCCTCGCCGGTGCGACCGAAGATGGCCGGATCCCCACCTTTGAGGCGAACGACACGTTCACCCGCAAGCGCCAGATCGACAATCAAGGCATTGATGTCGTCCTGGCGGCAGGATGCGCCATGGCCCTCCTTGCCGACATGGACCCGGCGGGCCTCTCGCCGGGCCAACTCGAGAATGCCAGGCGTGACAAGGCGATCATAGACGATCACATCGGCCGCCTGAAGTTCGCGCATCGCTTTCAGCGTCAGAAGTTCCGGATCCCCGGGACCCGCGCCGACAATGACGACCTCGCCGAGCGCCCGCCTCTCCAAAGCGTCTTCACGAGCCTCATGCGCGAGTTGATCCAGAGAGCCGTTCAATCCACGCTCGTGGGTTCTGTTCGCGAATGCGGCATCCACGAACTGTTCCCAGAACCTGCGCCGACCTTGTTTTGAGGGCACAATGCCCCGCAGGCGCTCCCGGAAGCCTTTGGCAGCCTGAGCCCAAGCACCGAGGGGGGACGGAAGGACTGCTTCGATCCGCCGGCGAATAGCCTGGCCCAGAATAGGAGAGGCTCCGTCGGTCGATATGGATACGATGACGGGAGCGCGATTGACGATGGTGCCAAACTGGAAATCACAGAAGGTAGGCTGATCGACGATGTTGACGAGGGCACCGTGCTGGCGTGCCGTGTCGGCAAAGACTGCGGCTTCCTGCCGATCCTCGATAGCCGCGACGACAATTGAGATCCCAACGAGGTCGGATTTTCGCCAGGGCCGGTGGAGCAGGGTGAGCCGCTCCGGGTCGCTCTGGACGAGAGCGAGCAGTTCAGGCGAGGGATCCTCGGCAAGGATTTTGACCGTGCCGCCGGCGGCCGCGAGAAGTTCGGCTTTCCAGGCGATCCCGTCGGATCCGCCCACGACGAGGATCGAGCGCCCGGCGAGGTCGACGAAGACCGGCAGCTTCGGCAGGGCGTTGAGGCGCGCCGGGCGCCGATCCTCAGGCCGAAGGAGCGCATTCATTCCGCCGCCTCGGCAAGAGGGCCCGTATTGACGTGAAAGTCCGGCCCATTAGCTGTCGCGGCGACAATGCCTGAGCGGATGACGAAATCCCCGAACCGCTCGGCAGGCTTGCGGTCACCGGCATACGCCGCAAAGAGCGGATCGAGAGCAGTGATGATCTCGTCGTGCTGCAGGTCGGCGGCATAGAGCTTGGAGAGACGCGAGCCGTCGAACGCCGCGCCAAGATACAGATTATAGCGGCCAGGGCCTTTGCCCACGAGCCCGATCTCGGCGATGTAGGGGCGGGCACAGCCATTGGGGCAACCGGTCATGCGGATCGTGATCTCATCCTCCGCCAGACCGCGCAGGCTGAGACGCTCCTCGAGAGCTGTCACGAGCGACGGCAGATAGCGCTCGCTCTCAGCCAGCGCCAGGCCGCAGGTCGGCAGGGCCACGCAGGCCATCGCATTGCGGCGCAGCGCCGTAGCATGACTGGTCAAGGCATGCTCCTCCACGAGTGCTTCGATTTCAGGACGCTTCTCGGGCGAGACATTGGCCACGATGACATTTTGATTCGCCGTGAGACGGAATTCGCCGTCGTGAACTTCCGCAATCCGGCGGAAGCCGGTCATGAGCGAGGGACCGTCCGGGATGTCGCGCAGGCGGCCGTTCTCGATGAACAGCGTCAGGTGGGAGCGGCCGTCCTCGCCTTCGACCCATCCGTAGCGGTCACCATTCCCGTCGAACCGGAAAGGCTTCGGCTTGCCCAAGGCTTTGCCGATGCGCCGTTCGACCTCGGCGCGGAAAGCCTCAAGGCCGCGATCCTCGATGGTGTATTTGAGACGGGCATGCTTGCGCAGCGTGCGGTCGCCCCAATCACGCTGCACCGTCACCACCGCTTCGGCCACGGCGAGCGCGTCCTCGGGCTGGCAGAAGCCCATCACGTCGGCCGTGCGCGGATAGGTGTCGTCCTCGCCATGGGTCATGCCCATGCCGCCGCCGACCGTCACGTTCCAGCCCTTGACCGCACCCTTCTTGTCGAGGATCGCGATGAAGCCAAGATCCTGCGCGAAGATGTCGACCTCGTTTGACGGCGGGACGGCCACGACGGTCTTGAACTTGCGCGGCAGGTAGGTCCGGCCGTAGACGGGCTCAGTCACCTCTTCCTCACCACCGGCAATCTTCTCGCCGTCGAGCCAAATCTCGCGATAGGCCGGTGTCTGCGGCAGGAGATGTTCGGAGATCGACCGGGCGAGATCGAGGGCTGCCTTGTGAGCGCGGGACTGATGCGGATTGGTCGAGGCCAGCACATTGCGGTTGACATCGCCGCAGGCGGCCAGAGTGTCGAGAAGGGCCGTGTCGATGGCCTTCATCGTCGTCTTCAGGTTTGTCTTGATCACGCCATGGAACTGGAAGGTCTGCCGGGTCGTCAGCCGCAGCGTGCCATTGGCATAATCCCGGGCGATCCGGTCGAGCTGGAGCCATTGCGCCGGCGTGCAGACGCCGCCGGGGATGCGCAGGCGGATCATGAAGGAATAGGCTTTTTCGAGCTTCTTCTTCGTCCGCTCGGCCCGCAGATCCCGGTCGTCCTGCAGGTACATGCCGTGGAACTTGACCAGCTGCTGATCGTCCTCGGTGATCGCACCGGTCACGATGTCGGTGAGGCCTTCCGCGAGCGTGCCGCGCAAATAGCCGCTCGCCTCCTTGATGCGCTCGTTGCGCGAGAGTTCCTTGGACATCGTTCGTGCTTCTCAATAAACGTCTTGGTGATAGCGGCGACCACGCTCGAGCTCGGTGACGGCAAGCTCGGCGGCGTCGGGAGAAAGGACCTTCACGTCGGCGAAGGCGGCGACGAGCGCCGCGCGGATATCCTTCGCCATGGCCGTGGCGTCACCACAAACGTAGAGCTGCGCGCCATTGTCCAGCCAGTCGATCACGTCCCGGCGCTGCTCCCAGAGACGATGCTGCACGTAGACCTTTTGCGGTGTGTCGCGCGAGAAGGCGAGATCGATCCGGGAGAGCGAACCGTCCTTCAGGGCATCCTGCCATTCGAGCTGATACAGGAAGTCGTGCGTGTAGTGGCGGTCGCCGAAGAACAGCCAGGACCTGCCGCTCGCTCCGACGGCGCGTCGTTCCTGCACGAAGGCGCGGAAGGGTGCGATGCCGGTTCCCGGGCCGATCATGATGATGTCGGTTGACGGATCGGGCAGCCGGAAATGCTTGTTGGGCTTCAGGCGAACGCGGGCTGATGCCCCGGCCTTGAGGCGGTCGGCCACGAAGGTCGAGGCAACACCGCCGCGCACGCGGCCGTGGGTTTCATAGCGCACGGCGGCAATCAGCAGATGCGCTTCGTCACCGACCTCCTTGCGCGAAGAGGCAATGGAATAGGCGCGCGGCGGTAGAGGACGCGTGAGAGCCGTGATCTGCTGAGCCGTCAGCGCCGCGGGAAAGGCTTCGACCAGATCGATCAGCTGGCGTCCTTCGATCCAGGACCGGGCCTGCCCCTCGTCCAGCAGCCGGCGCACCTCCGCGTGGCCCGTCTCGGCGGCAAAGGTTTCGAGCGTCTTGAGGGAAAGGGTCGTGATGTCCCGCTCACTCCTCAAGGCAGCGTGCAGGGCATCCTCCGCATGGAGTCCTGTGGCCGCAAGAACGCCCTCGACAAGGGCCGGGTCGTTTTCCGGGAAGAGTTCGAGCGAGTCGCCGGGCTCATAGGCCGGAGCCCTGCTCTCAAAGCCGAGCGCCAGGTGAACGGTTTCCTTGTCCGAGCGCGAGGAGTTCAGATTGACGTGCTCGATGATTTCGGCGGCCACCGGCTCGCGGCTGATCTCGGCGCCGGCACGGATGCCGAAATCGACGGCCACCACATTGCCCGAGTTCTCCAGAGCTGGTGCAAGCGTTTCGAGAGTGCTCTTGATCCAGGCCGCCGCGGGAGCCTCGAAATCGAGGTCGCAATCGACCCGGTCGACCGCGCGCACCGCGCCCAGCTCCGCGAGCCGTACATCAAGGGCTTTGCCGACGCCGCAGAACTCGGCATAGGCGGTGTCGCCCAAGGCCAGGACGGCGAAGCTCGTGCCCTCAAGACGCGGCGCCGATCCCCCCATGAGCTCCGCATAAGCGCGGGTGGCCCGCGCCGGCGGCTCGCCTTCACCCCAGGTGGCGGCGATCACCACCAGCCGTTCATACTTAGGCAGATCGACGATATCGAGATCGGCGAAATCGATGATCTTCGGCTTGAAGCCGCCCTTGCGGGCGAGCTTCGCCACGTCCTGAGCCAAGCGCTCCGCATTGCCGGACTCGCTGGCGAAGAGGATCGTGAGAGGCTCTGCCGCGCGGGCGGGCGCATCCACCCGCGGGGAGGGCGCCTGGCCTGCATCGATCCCGGCGAGAAAGCCGGCGAGCCACGCGCGCTGGATCGGAGAGGCACCGCTCAGGACACGATCGAGGCTGAGCCGGTCGTCGTCTCCGAAGGGCGCTGTTTGGGGCAGAAGGGCAAATGCTGACATGCCCTGAGTTTCGCGCGGGGCTGTAGGATAAGTCAATGGAATGTTCTTTTTAAAGAACGCCACTTGATGGAAACTTCTTTTCTCAGCTCGCTTAAAGAGAGAAGAGAATTCTGTTCACCTCTGAACGATAGGAACCCACGCCAAGGGTCGGACCTTCTTTACGCCGTCGTCTCGATCGGTAGTGCCGTGGTGGACTTCACCCGCTCGACGCTGAAGCGCGAGCTGACCTTCTTGAGCGGAACAATTCCGATCAAACGCTTATAGAACAAGTCATAAGCCTTCACGTCGGGAACGATGACGCGGAGGATGTAGTCCACGTCTCCCGCCATCCGATGGAACTCGACCACCTCGCTCATGGTCGCGATCGCATCGATGAACTGGTCGATGGCCTCTTGGGTATGATCCCCGGCTTCGATGCATACGAAGACCGTCAGGCCAAGTCCCAGCTTGTCCGGGTCGAGAAGCGCGACCCGTCGCTGGATCACGCCCTCGGCTTCAAGACGCTGAATCCGTTTCCAGCATGGCGTTTGAGACAAACCGACCCGATGGCCGATGTCTGCGACAGACAATGTGCCATCCTGCTGAAGAAGGTCCAAAATTTTTCGGTCGATGCGATCCATCTCTGCATCCAGCCTTTTGTCGAACAGAAATTCTCTCGTTCTGATCCCCGGTGAATAAATCTTCTCTACTTGGGATAACTTGCCCTATTGGCCGATCAGCCATCCCTCCGGCTCAGAACGACGCGACCTTGACACCGTTCGTTATTAAGAACAAGTTCGATTTTGCGCTGTGGAGGTTTTTACGATGAATTTGGGCTCAGGAGGCGGAGGAGCCGACGCTTTGGCCCGCGCCATGACGGATGCCAGCCTTGCGGAAAGGCTTGCTCTCGCCTCGCGTTCGATTGCGGGCCGGCTGGTCTTTACGACGAGCTTCGGTCTCGAGGATCAGGCGGTGACCCATGCGATCTTCAGAGCCGGTCTCGACATTCACATCGAGGTCGTGACCCTCGATACCGGTCGGCTGTTCCCTGAGACCTACGATCTGTGGGCGCAGCCGGAGGAGCGTTACGGGCGCCGCATCAACGCGGTTAGTCCGGATCGCTCCGATCTGGAGGCTTTGGTGGCTCGCCAGGGCATCAACGGTTTCCGTCAGTCCGTCGAGGCGCGGAAAGCCTGTTGCGATGTTCGTAAAGTGGAGCCCCTGGGGCGGGCTCTGGTCGGGGCGGCGGGCTGGATCACGGGGCTCCGCGCCGAACAATCGTCCTTTCGCGCCGCCGTGCCGTTGGCGTCTCAGGACGATGGTTATGGCCTGATCAAGGTCAATCCTCTGGCGGATTGGAGCCAGCAGGACCTCGTCCGGTATGTGACCGACAATGCCGTTCCCTACAACCCGCTGCACGACCGGGGATACCCGTCCATCGGTTGCGCTCCCTGCACCCGAGCGGTCCGTCTCGGTGAGCCCGAGCGAGCCGGTCGCTGGTGGTGGGAGCAGGAGGCCAAGAAGGAATGCGGCCTGCACCTCGTGCCAACCCATCAAATTCAGGAGCATTCCCATGATCAGCGGGCGTGAAGCAAGCGGCGTGCGCCCCGCAAAGCGGCCGGAGTCTCAAGGGGTCTCATCCAAGGGAAAGTTGCTTCGGCCTGGCCTGACCCATCTCGACCGCCTCGAGGCGGAGAGCATCTACATCATGCGCGAGGCGGTGGCTGAGAGCGACAACCCGGTCATGCTGTACTCGATCGGCAAGGACTCCTCGGTCCTGCTGCACCTGGCGCTCAAGGCCTTCTACCCGGCCAAGCCGCCGTTTCCGCTGCTGCATGTCGACACCACCTGGAAGTTTCGCGAGATGATCGCCTTCCGCGATCGTCGGGCGAAGGAGCTGGGTCTTGACCTGCTGGTGCACACCAACCCGGACGGGCTTGCCCGCAATATCGGCCCGATCAGCCACGGCTCCGAGGTGCACACCGACGTCATGAAGACCCAGGCGCTCAAGCAGGCACTCGAGCGGTACGGGTTCGACGCCGCGTTCGGCGGCGCCCGCCGGGACGAGGAGAAGTCACGGGCGAAGGAACGGGTGTTCTCGTTGCGCAACGCCCATCATCGCTGGGATCCCAAGCGCCAGCGGCCGGAGCCCTGGCAGCTCTACAACGGACGCAAGCGTCGCGGCGAGAGCCTGCGCGTCTTTCCGCTCTCGAACTGGACCGAGCTCGACATCTGGCTCTACATCCACCGCGAGAACATCCCGATCGTTCCATTGTATTTCGCCACCGAGCGGCCGGTGGTGGAGCGGGACGGCATGCTGGTCATGGTCGATGACAACAGGCTGCCGCTGCATCCCGGCGAGCAGCCGCAGTTGCGATCGGTCCGCTTCAGGACGCTCGGCTGCTATCCGTTGACAGGAGCCGTGGAGAGCACGGCCGCCACTCTCCCGGACATCATCCGCGAGACGCTCGAGGCGCGCACATCCGAGCGCCACGGGCGCGCCATCGACAAGGACATGGCTGCGTCCATGGAACGCAAGAAGCAAGAGGGCTACTTCTGATGACGGTTCATCCCGCACCCGAGAGTTTCAAGCTGGAGGACTATCTCGCGGCCCATGAGCGCAAGAGTTTGTTGCGCTTCATCACCTGCGGCTCCGTCGATGATGGCAAGTCCACGCTGATTGGGCGTTTGCTGTACGAGTCCAAGCGTCTGTTCGATGACCAACTCGCAACGCTGGAGCGCGACTCGCGCAAGCATGGAACGCAGGGCGGCGGGATCGATTTTGCCCTCCTGGTGGACGGGCTCGCCAGCGAGCGCGAGCAGGGCATCACCATCGATGTCGCCTATCGGTTTTTCTCGACCGACCGGCGGACCTTCATCGTCGCCGATACCCCCGGCCATGAGCAATACACGCGCAACATGGCAACAGGCGCCTCGACCGCGGATGTCGCCATCCTGCTCATCGATGCGCGCAAGGGCATCACGCGCCAAACCCGCCGGCATGCGCTTCTCGTGTCGATGCTCGGCATCCGCCATGTCGCCCTGGCGATCAACAAGATGGATCTGGTGAACTGGTCTGAGGAGAGATTCCGGCAGATCGCGGCGGAGTTCGAGACATTCTCAGCCGATCTGGGATTCGCGCAGGTTAGCCCCATTCCCTTGTCTGCCCTGCATGGCGACAATGTCGTTGCACCGACCTCCCAGGCACCTTGGTACCGAGGGCCAGCGCTCCTCTCATACCTGGAAACCGTCGAGATTGAGCGGACCGCCGAGGAAGAGCCATTCCGCATGCCGGTGCAGTGGGTCAATCGGCCCAGCCCGGATTTTCGCGGCTTTGCCGGCCTCGTCGCGAGCGGCAGGATCAGGCCGGGAGACCCTGTGCGGATCCTGCCCTCGAGGCTGGAGACATCCGTCGCGCAGATCGTGACGATGGACGGAGAGCTGAAGGAGGCCGTCGCGGGCCAATCCGTCACGCTCACCTTGTCCGATGAGGTGGACATCTCCCGGGGCGACATCATTACGTCCGTGGAGCGGCAGCCCCAGGTTTCCGACCGGTTCGAAGCTCGCCTATTCTGGATGGCAACCGAACACCTGAAGGAGGGCGACCAATTTCTCCTGAAGCTCGGGGCGGCGACCGTGCCTGCACGGGTCGTCACGGTGCGCCAGAGAATCGACCTTTCCTCGCTCGCATCCGTGCCCGTTTCTTCCCTGGCAGCGAACGACGTCGGCCATGTTGGTCTCGTCCTGGATCAGCCCATCGCCTTCGATCCTTATTTGCAAAGCCGCCGCACGGGCGGGTTCATTCTCATCGACCGCGAGAGCTTCGACACGGTCGCGATCGGTCTCGTGGACACCGTGGTATCAGGTCGGGATGCCGACACTCAACTGACCCGGCCCGATGGCCAGGTGACTTGGCTGAAATCAATCCGCGAACAGAAACGACGGAGTGTGCTCAAGGCCATGTCATGGCGGGTCATCGGCTCCGTTGCCACGGTGGCCGCCGCCTTTGTGCTCACCCAGGACGCCCGTCTCGCCGCGGCCATTGGAGCGACCGAGGTGGTGACCAAGCTCGCGCTTTACTACGGCCATGAGCGATTGTGGACCCGCATCAGGTTCGGCCTGTCCGTTGCCGCAAAGCAGCACGGCTCGGATCCCCAGAGTTCAGGGGCCCGCTAAGCGACTGATCCGCCATCCGAGCCACAAGCATCATGATTGAGGCCGCCCGAGCCACCATGCGCAGGCAGCCACCGCCAGTTTAAAGGAAGAGAAATGAGTGAGCGTTCAAGCCGGGACCGGCGCCTGCATGCGGATACCCGCCTTGTCCATGACGGCACGCTGCGGTCAGAGTTCGGCGAAACCTCCGAAGCGCTGTTTCTGACCCAGGGCCATGTTTATGCCAGCGCAGAGGAGTGCGAGGCCCGCTTCAAGGGAGAGAGCTCCGGTTTTCTCTATGCCCGGTTCTCGAACCCAACCGTCTCGATGTTTGAGCAGCGCATCGCATCCTTCGAAGGAGCCGAGGCCGCGCGGGCAACGGCGACCGGCATGGCCGCCGTGACGGCGGCCCTCATGGGCCTGTTGCAGGCGGGCGACCACATCGTCGCCGCCCGCGCCCTGTTCGGCTCCTGCCGCTATGTCATCGCCGAACTCCTGCCGCGGTTCGGCGTGGCAGCCACCCTGGTCGATGGAACGAACCCTGACGCCTGGCGCGAGGCCGTGCGGCCGGAAACCAAGGTGTTCTTCCTGGAAAGTCCGGCCAATCCCACCCTGGAGGTGATCGACATCGCAGCGGTCGCGCAGATCGCCCGCGAGGTTGGCGCAAAGCTGGTGGTGGACAACGTGTTCTCGTCGCCGCTCTGGCAGAAGCCGCTAGAGCTGGGTGCCGATTGCGTCGTCTATTCGGCCACGAAACATATCGACGGGCAGGGGCGCTGTCTCGGCGGGGTCATCCTCGGTTCGGAGGAGTTCATCCAGACCCACATTCATACGCTGCTGCGGCAGACCGGTCCGTCGATGTCGCCGTTCAACGCCTGGGTGCTGCTGAAGAGCCTGGAGACGCTTCCCTTGCGGGTCGAGCGCCAGACCCGGACGGCAGCAATCGTCGCCGATGCCCTGGCGGGACATTCCGAGATCAGGCGTCTGATCTATCCGGGCCGTGCCGATCATCCGCAGGCAGCCATCATCGCCCGGCAGATGAAGGGGGGCTCGACGCTGATCGCGCTCGAGATCGAAGGAGGCAAGGCCGGCGCCTTTCGCTTCCTGAACGCCCTCGAACTGATCCGGATCTCGAACAATCTCGGCGACGCCAAGAGCCTCATCACCCATCCGGCCACGACGACACATCAGCGCTTCACACCGGAGCAGTGCGCTGAAATGGGCGTGTCGGAGGGTCTGGTCCGACTCTCGGTCGGCCTTGAGCATCCTGATGATCTGATCGAGGATCTGATGCAGGCTCTCGAACGCGTTTGAGGGGGCCGCCTGTCTCAGCCTGTGGTCGTGGCGACGGGCCTGCCAGGATCCTGGGTCCACTCTGACATCGAGCCATCATAGAGCGTCACTTCGGGACGCTTGAGCACTTCCGAGAGGACGAACCAGTTCGTGGAGGCGAGGTGGCCGGTGTTGCAATAACTGACCACAGGCCCTGGCACAATCTGCTCGAACAATTGCTCGAGTTCCTTGACAGGGCGCAGGCGTCCCGTTCCCGGCTGGATGGCTCTGCTATGGTCCAAATGGATGGCGCCTGGCAGATGACCGGCGCGCACGACCTGCGGGCTCTTCTCACGGCCGTCGAACTGAGCCTGGGAGCGCCCATCGAGAAGCGCTACGTTGGCATGGGCAACAGCCTTCTCGACGGCATGGATCTCGGCTCGCAGACTCCCTGTGAGCCGCACAGGATAAGGCTGGCGCGCCACCGGCGCAGACACGCCGACTTCCTCGAGACCGCCGGTTTCCCGCCACGCTTTGAATCCCCCGTCGAGGATCGACACCTGGCTGTGGCCGATGGTTTTGAGCGTCCAATAGACCCGGGCGGCTGCGCTGAAATCGGACGCGGCGTCCCCCGCCGAGACAATGACCACATGGTGCCCGGGCGTCATTCCGATGCGACTCAGCAGGGCGGACAAATGGACGGCCTTGGGCAGCACGCCGCCGGCGCCCCCTTCAGTGACCCGCCAGCCATCGGCGGCGTAGTCGCTGTGAACGGCGCCAGGGATGTGCGCGGCCTCGAAGGCTTCTCGGCTCCCACTCTCAGTCGAACGAATGTCAACGACCAGGACCGAAGCTTCTCCGAGATGGTCGGCAAGCCATTTGGTCGAAACAAGGGGTGAGGCAGTCATGACGAGGGTCCTGACCACTTATGCGGCGAGACGAGGATCGACGATCCAGGAATGCGTGATCTCCGCAACCTGACCGAGCATGATCGAGGCAGAGCAATACTTCTCCTTGGACAGCTGGATGGCACGCTCCACTTTCTCGGCGGATAATCCGTGTCCGGAGAGGCGGTACCTGAGGTGGATTGTCGTAAACACTTTTGGATCCGTCGGAGCACGCTCGGCGTCCACCTCGACCACGCAATCAGTGACAAGCTCACGACCGCGTTTCAGGATAAGCACCACGTCGAAGGCCGTGCAGCCGGCCAACCCTAGCAGCATGAGCTCCATCGGGCGGATACCGACATTGCGGCCGCCGCTCTCCGGCGCACCATCCAGCACGATCGCGTGCCCGCTCCCGGATTCGCCCGTAAACATCATGCCCTCGACCCAGGACACGCGCGCTTTCATGCTGGTCATTTCGTTTCCTTGGACATGCGCATCGGCCAACCTGGGCGCTAGCGCAGTTGGACGCCGTGCGCAATTAAGCTGACGGCGCCCCTTTACCGGTAAAGGGTTTTCGCCCCTCGCTGGGGGTGGAGATATCGGATCAGTTCACCTTCGCGGGCTGCGGCACGATGCGCAGATAGGGCTTCGGTGCTTTCCAGCCGCCCGGATACAGGTTCTTGGCTTCCTCGTCCGAAACCGAGCCGGCGATGATGACATCGTCACCCTGCTGCCAGTTCGCAGGCGTGGCGACCCGATGCTGGGCCGTCAGCTGGAGGGAATCGATGACGCGCAGCACTTCATCGAAGTTGCGGCCTGTGGTCATGGGATAGACCAGGACCAGCTTGATCTTCTTGTCGGGACCGATGATGAAGACATTGCGAACCGTCTGGTTGTCGGCGGCCGTCCGCCCTTCCGACGTTTCGCCCGCCTGGGCCGGGAGCATGCCATAGAGCTTGGAGATCTTGAGGTCCGGATCGCCGATAATCGGGTAGTTGACGGCGGCTCCCTGTGTCTCCTCGATGTCACGGGCCCAAGCCTCGTGCTTCTCGACGGGATCGACGGAAAAGCCGATGACGTTCACACCGCGGCGATCGAATTCGGGCTTGAGCCGCGCCACCTCGCCGAGTTCCGTCGTGCAGACGGGCGTGAAATTCTTCGGATGCGAGAACAGCACCGCCCAGGAATCGCCGATCCATTCATGGAAGCGAATGGGGCCTTCGGTTGTTGCCGTTTCGAAATCAGGGGCGATCTGGCCGATTTGAAGTGTCATGGCAGGGATCTTTCTCCGTTACGCGTGGGTTGGTCTCTGCGTCTGCAAGGCAGTGTGCAATCGAGTGGCCCGATCACGTGTGTTTCATCGCTTCGCTACCAGTCACAAGGCGCATGTTACAGATCCTCATCCCGACTTCAGCCGTTTGATGCGCCTGAAATCGTGCCGGAAGCTCACTTGAAGCGGAGGAATGCACCTGCTGGCAGGAGTGGAGTGTCCGGCAGGAGGGGCACCAAGTCAATAAAAATGTTCTTTTTACAGAACAACATAGGATAGAAAAGTTTGCCAGCCAGGCCTTGTTTTGGAGAAGAATATTCTAAATGGTCCTCGTGTAGGCCTACTTTAAGCCCTTAAACCGCCTCTGCCGCAAATGCTCGAACGAATAAAAATTTATCATTCGCGACGAGGCCCGGTTTCAGAACAAACATACTGCAGCAATAGGGATGTGATAGAAGTTAATTCTATGAACCTGCGCCTACGTACTACGAAAGAACACAATACAGGCGGAAAACAACGAAGCAAGCGGCCGAGGTCATTTGACACTTGTTCTTTTTAGCGGATATTTCTCAGCTCTGTCTGGGAGTATCGGTAGCTTGCTGCCCGCTCTCGCCTCGATTACAACCCGGGAGGGTAGAATGCAGGGCAATCCTCGAGACATCGCTGGAGTGAAAAAACATTCTCCGTTGCGGTCCGTTCTACCGGCTATCGGTTTGGCTTTCATGGGGTACACGGGTCTTCTGACGCTCCCTAGCACTGCATCGGCCCAGTCGCAGCTGCTGAACGTGTCCTACGATCCGACGCGGGAACTCTACCGTGAGATCAATCGGGCCTTTGCAGATGACTGGAAGGCACGGACGGGTGAGACCGTCTCGATCCGGACATCCCATGGCGGATCCGGCGCTCAGGCTCGTACGGTCATCGACGGCATCGACGCCGATGTGGTAACGCTTGGCATTCCGTCCGACATTGATGCGATCGCAAAAGCGACAAAGAAGATCCCGTCCGACTGGCGCGGCAAGCTGCCCAACAACTCGCTGCCTTACACCTCGACCGTCGTCTTTCTCGTGCGCAAGGGCAATCCGAAAGGGATCAAGGACTGGGATGACCTTGTAAAGCCAGGCGTCCAGGTGATCACGCCCAATCCGAAAACGTCCGCGGGCGGGCGCTGGAATTTCCTGGCCGCCTGGGGCTATTCGCAGACCAAGAATGGCAATGCCGACAAGGCAAAGGAGTTCGTCACCGCCCTCTACAAGAACGTGCCGGTGCTCGATACGGGCGCCCGCGGATCGACCGTGACCTTCGCCCAGCGCGGTCTCGGGGATGTTCTGCCGGCTTGGGAGAACGAAGCGTTCCTGGTGCTCGACGAATTCGGGCGCGACAAGTTCGAGATCGTGGTGCCGACGCTGTCGATCCTGGCCGAGCCGCCGGTCGCACTCGTCGAGGGCAATGTGGATGGCAAGGGCACGCGCAAGGTCGCTGAGGCCTTCCTCGGCTTCCTCTACACCGACAAGGCGCAGGCGATCTTTGCCAAGCATCATTACCGACCGATCAAGACCGAGGCTGCCAAGCCGGAGGATCTCGCGGCTCTACCGAACCTGAAGCTGTTCACGATCGCGTCGCTCCAGGGCAACTGGGACGACATTCAGAAAAACAATTTCGATTCCGGCGGGCTCTTCGATCAGATCAGCAAGCGCTGACCATGAGTTCAGCCTTCTCTCTGCGTCTCAAGCAATCGAGCGTGCTGCCGGGCTTCGGCGTCACGCTCGGCTACACGCTGCTTTACCTTGGCTTGCTGGTGCTGCTGCCGCTCGGCGCGCTGGTGGTCAAGGCCTCAGGGATCGGGATCGCCGGGATTGCGGCAACTGCCACTGAACCCCGGGTCGCGGCTGCCCTTAAGACGAGTTTCAGCATCTCCTTCCTCGCCGCCGGCGTCGCGTCTCTCTTCGGGCTCCTGGTCGCGTGGGTTCTCACCCGCTACGATTTTCCGGGCCGCAAGCTCATCGATGCCATTGTCGATCTGCCTTTTGCCCTCCCGACGGCTGTCGCAGGCATTGCACTGGCCGCTCTTTACGCACCGAATGGCTGGGTGGGATCGCTTCTGGAGCCTCTGGGCCTCAAGGTGGCCTATACGCCCTTAGGGATCTTCATTGCACTGGTGTTCATCGGGCTCCCTTTTGCCGTCCGCACCGTCCAGCCGCTGATTGCGGAAATCGAGCACGAGCTGGAGGAGGCCTCGGCCACCCTCGGCGCTTCGCGCTGGCACACCCTTTGGAAGGTTCTCCTGCCTCCGCTCTTTCCCGGCGTGCTGACCGGCTTCGCTCTGGCGTTCGCCCGCGCGGTCGGAGAATACGGATCGGTCATCTTCATTGCTGGGAACTTGCCGTATGTCTCTGAGATCGCCCCGCTGCTGATCGTGATCAAGCTGTCCGAGTATGACTATACCGGCGCGACGGTGATTGCGACGATCATGCTGGCGATCTCGTTCTCAGTGCTGCTGCTGATCAACCTGATCCAGGCCTGGAGCCGCAGGAGGTTCGGTCATGTCTGATCTCAGCGCTGTTCTCGCTCCACCGGTTTCAGCGCAGCGGAGCGTCGTGACCGAGCATAAGCTGGTGCGACGGCTCGCCATCACGGTGGCCGTCGTCTTCCTGCTGCTGTTCCTGGTGTTGCCGCTCGTCGTCGTCTTCGTGGAAGCCTTCAGGCGAGGGCTCGGGGGCTTTCTTGCCGCCTTTCAGGAGGCGGATGCGCTGGCAGCAATCCAGCTGACCTTGACGGTTGCGGCCATCGCGGTGCCGGCGAACCTCGTCTTCGGCCTTGCGGCCTCCTGGGCCATCGCCAAGTTCGAGTTCAAGGGCAAGAGCCTGCTGATCACCCTGATCGATCTGCCGTTTTCGGTCTCACCGGTCGTATCAGGCCTGATCTATCTGCTTCTCTTCGGCGCCCAGGGCTTGTTCGGACCTTGGCTCATGGCCCATGGCATCAAGATTGCCTTTGCGCTGCCGGGCATCGTGCTCGCCACGATCTTCGTGACCTTTCCCTTCGTGGCGCGCCAGCTCATCCCGCTCATGCAGGAGCAGGGCACGGCGGAGGAAGAGGCTGCCTTGACGCTGGGTGCGAGCGGCTGGCGCACATTCCTCACCGTAACGCTGCCCAACATCAAATGGGGGCTGCTGTATGGCGTCCTTCTCTGCAATGCCCGCGCCATGGGAGAGTTCGGCGCCGTCTCCGTCGTTTCGGGACACATCCGCGGCCTGACCAACACCATCCCGCTTCACGTGGAGATTCTCTACAATGAGTACAACTTCGTTGCGGCCTTTGCCGTCGCCTCGCTCCTCGCGGGTCTCGCCCTCGTCACATTGGCGCTCAAGTCAAGTCTCGAATGGCGTCATGGCGCCGATCTCGCCAGTGGCTCATCCCACTGAGCGAAGCCAGGCGGTTGATATCCGCGTCGCCGGCGTGACGAAGGCGTTCGCAGGGTCGGCTGCTCTTCACGATGTGCACCTCGATGTCCGGCCCGGAGAACTCCTGGCGCTGCTTGGTCCCTCGGGTTCCGGCAAGACGACGCTCCTGCGCATCATTGCCGGGTTGGTGGAGGCTGATAACGGGCAAGTGTTTTTCGGAGGCGTGGATGCCACGTCTCTTTCCGTGCAGAAGCGTCAGGTGGGCTTTGTCTTTCAGCATTACGCGCTGTTCAAGCATATGAGCGTTGCCGACAACATCGGTTATGGGCTGCGGGTGCGCGAGCGGGCGAATCGCCCGTCCAAGGCCGAGATCCGGCGCCGCACCTCGGAGCTGCTCGATCTGGTCCAGCTCTCCGGCTATGAGAGCCGATTTCCGGCTCAGCTCTCCGGCGGGCAGCGCCAGCGGGTCGCCCTGGCGCGGGCGCTCGCCGTCGAGCCGCGCGTCCTGCTGCTCGACGAGCCCTTCGGAGCCCTCGACGCCAAGGTCCGCAAGGATCTGCGCGCCTGGTTGCGTGACATCCACGAGCGCACCGGCAAGACGACCGTCTTCGTCACACATGATCAGGATGAGGCTCTGGAATTGGCGGACCGGGTGGCGGTTCTTGATCGCGGGCATCTCGAGCAAGTTGGCAGCCCCGATGACGTGCAGGATCACCCCGCAACGCCGTTCGTGATGACCTTTCTCGGGCAGGCTGCTCGCTTCAATGCCGACATCCGCGATGGGCGGGCGCTGGTGAATGGAAAGCTAGTTCCCGTGGCTGCGCCGAAAGATACCATCGGACAAGCGAGCCTCTATTGCCGTCCATGGCATCTGAAGCCGGTACACGCCGGCCATGGACACCATCAGGGCATCATCAGTGGCGTTCGGCGCCTGGGATCCATGCGCCGGATCGAGGTGTTGCAAGTGGATGGAACGAAGCTCGAGGTCGAGGTTCCACTTGTGACGAACCTGAGGGTCGGCGAGCAGATCGGCCTCGACATCCTGGACGGTGTGATCTTCCGGGACGGCTGAATACGACGGCATCAGGCACGGACCGTGACCGTGCTGACAGGACAACGGGATTGTGTCGCAACTATTGCCGCAGCTGAAAGGATCTCAGACCATGGAATACTCTGTAGAAGCCATCCCTGTATCAAGCATTGCGGGCATCTCACCGACAGCGGATGGGGCCTACATTGTCGTCAAACTTGTGGTTGATGGCGGCCAAGAGCTTGCGCTTGCCCTGCCCTACGATACAGGGATCGATCTTCTCCAGGCGTCATCTGCAGCCCTAGGCGAGGCCCTGCGGAGAAAGAGCACGGATCCGACCTCGATCCTCGTCACTCCTCTCGAATGGTGGTCATTTCAACCTATCCACGACAACCGGGTTCTCCTATCCCTCCGGCAACCCGGAGGCCTTGAGGTCAACCATATTCTCCATAAGGACGCGATCACTCACATGAGAGAAGTACTGGATTCAGTTTTGGAGGACGTAGCTATCGGGACTCCACGCCAATTGAAAAACTAGTGACGAACCTGAGGGTTGGCGGGCAGATCGGCCTGGACATCCTGGACGGTATGATCTTCCGCGAAGGCTGATATCTGATGAGCACCGCCCGCATCTTTTTGCTTGCCCCCTCCCTGGCTCGTCTGATCGAGAAGGAGAGGGAAGGCCACCGCATCCGGCAGGGCTATTTCCCGGACCGCCCGGGCCGGGGCACTCATGTGCAGGTCGAGGGCGAGACGGGCCAGCTCATCCTGGCCGCCCATCAACCAACCGGCCCAGTCGAGCAGGCCACGGACATCCCCCGCTCCCACGCAGAGGCTCTGCTGGAGCTGACGGCCGGACGCGTGGAGTACCTGAGGGTCAGCCTGACCATTGACTCCCAACCGGTCACGATGCGCCGTTTCCTCACACCCGGACCGCTGGATTTGATCACCGTCCCCGTCGAGCCGAGCCAGCAGACCCGTACGTTTCAGCCCATGGCCTGGTTTGGTCCGGAGGTCACGGAAGACCCTGCTTACCAGGCCCGCTCCATGGCCCTGGCCGGGCGGCCGTCCGCGCCTGAGGTTGAGGTTACAGACGCGGCGCTCCACAGCCTGCTCGATAGCCTGGAGGGCCGCGTGGGGACTCATCAGCCACAAGCGGCTCCTCAACCGGTTGCAGCCTCGAAGTCAGCGGAGGCTGAGACCGAAGCGGACGATGAGCAGGATCTGACCGATCTTGAGATCGAGGATAGTGTCATCCGGGAACTCGCCCGATCCCTGAGCCCTCGCCGGCGCTGATACGTCCGATGTGCGTTCAAATTCTCGGTGGGGCAAACGGCCCTGCGGAGCGGGCCGATTGAGCGCTTGCGACCCTGATTAGCAAATGTGCGCCGAAAGCCCGCTTGCTTCAGGGAGAGGATGGACAGGCGCATGCGGCGCCAGCCGCATGAAGGATTGTCTTGCCCTTGGCCATGGCGACCACATATCGGAAGCCATGGCCGCAACAGACAGAGAACGCGCTTACCTGACGTTCAGCTTTCGCGTCAAGGACGCGACGAGCGGCAAGCCGCTGGTTTCGCTCGGCACTGCCACCAACACGGTCTGGAACGACGTCAACGAGATCAGCGAGCGGTCGGCGCGCCGGGACCCGCAATGGGCGACGACAAAGCAGCTGCGCGATCTGACCAAGGGGGCGAGCAAAGAACTCGGTCTGCCCTCCCAGATGATCCAGGAGATCATCGACGCGTTTATCGCCAAGCGGAAGCAGGCCCACCGGCCAAAGCTTCGATGGCGGGTCAGCCGAGGCCCCCGCCGATCGCTGGGCTGGATCCCGTTCACCCATCAGGACGTCAAAATCAACGGTTCGATCGCCTTCTTCCGCGGCCGCAAGATCCGGTTGTGGAAGCACCGGGACATCCAGGGCCGGTTCAAGTCTGGCAACTTCTCGCAGGACGCACGGGGCCGCTGGTATTGCAACATCGTCTGCGAGGTTGAGCGCCAGACCATCAACCGGACGCACATTGTCGGCATCGATCTTGGACATAAGACAGCAGCGAAGTGCTCCGACGGACAGGAGTTGCTTCAGGCGCGGTTCTACCGCGACCTGGAGGACAAGCTGGCCGAGGCGCAGCGTGCTGGTCGCAAGCGGCAGGTCCAGGCGATTCATGCCAAGATTGCCAACCGGAGAAAGGACACGCTCCACAAGTTCTCCCGGGCGGTGGTGAACCGATCTGGCGCCGTGTTTGTCGGCAACATCTCATCCACTTGGCAGATCGCATCGGGCGCCGCAAAGGCGACGCACGATGTGAGCTGGTCGATGCTGCGCAACTTCCTTAACTACAAATGCGATCACGCAGGAGTTGCTTTTGCCGAGGTGGATGAGTCCTACACAACGCAAGCCTGTTCTGGGTGCGATGCACGCAGCGGCCCACAAGGTCGAGAAGGTCTTGCGGTCAGGCTAGGGGTATGCAGCGAGTGTGGCGCGGTTCATGACCGCGATCAGAACGCGGCGCTGACCATTGCCCGTCTCGGGTGCGAGACGCTGGGTCTGAAGGGATCAGGAAGCCTCGTCCTTTAGGTCGAGGAGGCATCACGCCGTCTTCAGATCCACGGCCGATTCTTTGCCGGTGCGGCGATCCGCCTGAACCTCATAGGAGATCTTCTGACCTTCCGCCAGGCCGCGCAGACCGGAGCGTTCGACCGCACTGATATGCACGAACACGTCCTTGCCCCCACTATCCGGCTGAATGAAGCCGTAACCCTTCTGCTCGTTGAACCACTTCACCGTCCCTGTCGCCACGAAAATTCTTCCTTCTGTTGTGCAGAACTGTGAGAGTCCACATCCAATACCCTTGCCGCTTTCGCGTCGGGCGGTGCAGCGTCTCATAGCAGGAGCATTCTAGCTGCTCAGCAGATGCGATCAAGTCAGCTCGGTTCGAAAATGGGAAAACGCAGCCCATCGAGACAATCCATGTGCGGCGCAGAGGCACACTCGCAAATCCTGCGCTCGCGTATGTGGCTGCATCAGCTGCTCGCGATCCTCTGAATGCGCTCACAGCTGAAGCACCTTCAGAAACTGTTGCAATCGCTGCCCGTCTTTGCATTGCCACCCTACGAAGCGCCTAATCACCGAAACCACTGGCTCCCAGCCGCGACGATCTTCTGCTGGTGGTGAGATCATCGGGAGCATAGTGCGGAGTGGCGCGCGCACCGCTCAGGCGATACGAGCGCCCGACAAGACGGGCTGCATTCTCGAGGTGCAGAACGCTCTACTGCTCCGAACAAGATCCTGCTTCCACCCTTGTCGACAGGGAGTTTTTTCTCGTCCTAATCGGGGCCTGAGAGCTAAATGGCTTCGAATGTCACGTTCCTCTAAAAAAACATTCTCGTTGACAGCTTGAGAGAGCACGGGCACCATGACCGCGCTGTTTGAACAAATTTAGTACTCGAGCAGCCGCGGTGATTTGAAGTGAGCAGCTTGCGCCGCGATACCAAACGCTAAAGCGTCACGATGCGCACCATGTGCCTCGTGATCCAATCAAAGGATTACGGTCATGATTGTCCCGCTGCTAAACCTCATCCTGCGGTGCCTGGCCTGTCGGCTTTGCGACACCCGGGACGGGTGTCGTCTCTGAAATTCTGTCCCTGATTCCTCGATAAGAAACTCGCATCACTGCCAGCGGCATGCTGGCAGCAGGAGACCTGCATCATGTCGCATACCACGCATGTCATCGAAGTCGGTGACGTTACCGCGGGGATCGTTGTTGCCATTGATGGCGGCTTCCGCTTCTTCGCCGCCGGTCTGACATTCAAGCCCCTCGATCTGGTGATCTTTCCCTCAATTGAGGATGCCAGCCGGGCCGCACGCGCAAAGTTCAGCAAACATCGTCGCTAAGCAATCCGAGGTCAACATGAACAACAAGGCTCTATTGATTACGGTCGTCGCCATTGTCACCACGCTCTTTGTCTCGGCATTCCGTGTGCAGGCCGCCAATGAAAGTCCTCTTGTGACCATGGAGCGGCTCAAATGGAATCTTGTTGATCAGAGGCATTGCGAACCGATCCTGATCGTCTCGGGCCTGGCCACGGATCCGACGAAGAGACCGATGACGCAATTCGGTGCCTCGAGCTGCCCTGCCTGAGCCAGTTTAACATCCCGACTGAACAGGCGTCCACGAGGGCGGGTCATAGTTGGAACGTATATGGAGACTGTGGGGGATTGCGGCCCGAAACATCACCCATGTCCACGTTGGTTTCCATTTTCCTTATTTGCCATAGGCGTTCCCTGTGGGGTTGCCGCTGAGATTGGTCCTTGACGTATTCAAAGTTCAATCGCAATTCATGTTACCGTTTGTCTGCCACTGCGTTTGAAGTCTCGATGGCGGGGGCAACGTGGTTAAGGGCAGGCATTTCGATCGGGCATTGGCCTGCTCTGCGTGCGCTGGGAGTTGGCCTGAAATCGGAATCTGCAGAACGTCGTTGAGATAATGGCAGAGCGAGGCGTCGCTGTCCCGAGCGACACGGCATCGATGGCAGCCAGATCAACCGAGAAACGATCCTATCCTGCGCTAGAGCAATCCGGCTGCAGGATAGGTCGCGGCGCAAGCTGAGGCCGATCCGGATCCGACAAAGCCGGTATCTGAATGATTGAATTGTGCAGGTCCACCGGCGGATCAAACACCACATTCATCCCATGCTCGGCTTCAAATCTTCGGCTAGCGCTTGGGTGATCGTGAGCGAGATGGATCAGATGATGCGCGGATGACAGGCGAAGTACGCCTGTCATCCGCACCTTTCACTTGCGGAGCAGATCGCGGCATAAAGGCGTACCAAAGTTCACTTCCATCACATCAGCTCGCGTCCAGATGTACGAGAGCACCCTGGCGGCTAGGGTCTGATCTGCCAGACTAGGGCAGGCGGACTTATCTCAATCCATCACATTGGGGATGGTCATTTTCTCACCCTTGCTCCGAGCTGAGAACATAACTAAGCGGAAGGGGTATCTATGGCGCAGGCTGTCTAGAACGCAACCGCCCGCCAAAGAGCGGGCGAGAACTTTGCTGCAGTGTGGTTAGATATTAGCCCCTTTGACTTGGCGAGCGATGGTGTCGATCTGAAAGCGCCTGATGCCGAGGTCATTGAGCTCACGATCGGAGAGCTTCGACAACTCGTTGACTGTCTCGCGATAGCGCCGGTAGGCCCGGAACTTGGCAAGGATCTGGGACACGAACATGAGGAACTCCTGTCAGTTCGCTAGTGTGAGGGTTGATAGTTGCTGTCGTTGCGTGTGCGGTGCAACATACATACCCGTGCAGCGCACAAATGTGCAGGGATGCTAAAATTGAGGCAGGCATGCTCACGATGCATGCTGCTGTCATAAATCGTTAATTGGATTGCATACGGGATATCGCGGGGGCGTTCCGTAGAAGGATTCTTCTGCCTGCGCTCCCTTTCCTGACCGTGAGCAAGGAGATGAGGCGCATTGAATCTGTTCGAGCAGACCCTGTGCGGAGCATGAGATTTTGTGCGGCAGCCAGTCAGAGGTTCCCCTCAGGAAAGCTGCGACGAAACCCAATCGACGGCAATGCACGTCGAGCCGAGACCACGAGCGACATCATTAACCCCCATCTCGTCATGCTCTACGGCTCGATCACGGGTGGGAAAGCATGTCGAGGTCATCCGGAGGACGTCGTCCAACCGCGCCTGTGAGGGTCGCCGAGGCGCCTTCACGAAGGTCACGACAAAACCGATTGAAGGACCAGCGATGGCTCCCATTGTCCTGGGCGTGAAGGAGACTGATACCTTGCGTATCGACCAGGATATGCTCGCGTACTTCCAGGATGACACCCTTGGCTCGCACGAGCGCATCAACACAGTCATCGGACTTTCCGCCGGCAAGTTCGATAACTGTGGCCCGTGTGACAGCAGAGGCTGAAGTCTTGCAGCACCGCGACTACCAGATCCACCTTCTGAGAACGCTCATCCGCTGATCCAGTCAACACGGTCTCAGCCGGCTGGCAGCATTGCAGTCAGCGCCGGGAACAAGAGGTGCGAGATCCCCGTCGGATTGAACCCAGGACCAAGTAGGATCGGCTCGCATTGCTCAGCGCTCCAGCACAACACGTCCCTTGGCTGTGCGGGCCTCCCAACCAAGGCGCTCAAGCTCTGGTACATCGTGAACGTCGTCGGGCCAGCCGAGGCAGAGATAGGCAACGAACCTCCATGAGAGCGCCACGTTTAATGCACTCGTCACCTCGTCAGGGTCGAGGATCGAAACCCATCCGAGGCCGAGGCCATGGACGCGCGCGGAAAGCCATAGGATGTGGATCGCACCCACGACGGACCAGGTCAGTGTCTCGGGTATGGTCGCGCGACCAAGCCCATGCCCCTGCTCGGTGCTGATATCACAGAAGACAGCAAGTTGCAGTGGAGCACGATCCAGACCTGATAACTTCAGTCCGGCATAGGCTTTCGCGCGCTCGCCCCTATAGCCCGCGAGTGCATCCCGGTTGCACCTTTCAAAGCTGGAGCGGATGGCGTCGCGGGTGCTCGCACTTCCCACGCGCACGAACCGCCAAGGCTGACTATTGCCAACAGACGGCGCAAACTGAACAAGATCCAGAAGGCGCTCGAGCAAATCGTCGGGAACAGGGTCAGATCTGAACTGGCGAACATCCCTGCGCCAGATGAGGAGCTTCTCAAAGCGATCACAGAAGTGATCATCAAACGCAGGAGGTTGTGAGGGGCTGCTAAGTCCTATCATGTTTTCCCCTGGATCTCTCATCGCGTGTGGGTTCATACATCCTTCGCCTCAGTGGAACAGACTTGGGTGAATGGCAATCCGGTGATCTGCGGGCACCTCGCGAGAGCCTGATTTTGTTAAAAGGACCATGGCGGCCGAGGCTGCCCGGAAAATTGAGAGATGAAGATTGCCGGCCGGTTTCGCAGCGTGTATCCCCGCGGCCAACTGGCTGATCGGCGGGGAGGAATGCCGCCTTTCTGGCTTTTCAGTGAGAGCATTGCTAGAACAAATCTATGCAGTTCCAGCGCGGCTTCGTTTCCCGGCTCTATCCCGATTCAGGCCAGGAGGTTCTTCTCCGGCAGGGCATCGGCGTGTGCCGGCTGGTCGATAATGTGGGTCTGAAACAACGGCGCGATCACGACCGTAAATTGGAGCGCTCCTCAGGGGGCAAGCTCAATGACGTGGCGCAGGCGCGGAAGTTGACGGCCTTGCGCCGGGAATTCGCCTGATCGCCGCCGTCTCGCAGACGGCGCAGCAGCAGGCTCTGCGGGATCTCGACAGGGCCTTTCAGAACTTCTTCGCTGGTCGGGCGAAGGAACCGACACCGCGCAAGCGCGGCGTGAGCGATGCGATCCGTTTCAGGGTCGGGAGTGCGAGGTCAGGACGCTCAACGCGAAATGGTCGGCTGTGAAACTGTCGAAAATCGGCTGGGTCAAGTTCCGACGGACACGGGATCTTCCGGGAGTCCAGAAAAACGCCACTGTTTCACTGAAAGCGGGCCGCTGGCAGGTGGCGTTCTGCTGCGAGTACGAGCAGGCCGTGGGCAACCATCTCGGTCCTGCCGTAGGGGTTGATCTCGGCATCGCCAACACAATCACGCTCTCGACCGGCGATCACCTGTCACTGCCGATGGAGCGCATCAACGTGCTCAAGCGGCAGCGCAAGCGCGTGCAGAGGGTGATGGCCCGCGGCCAGCGGGGATCGAACCAGAACCGGCGAGCAAAGCTGAAGGCGGCGCAGATCTTGGCCCGGATCGGACGGATCCGGCACCACTGGCAGCACGAGACGTCGACGGAACTGGCGGAGAGATTCTCGGCGGTCGTGTTCGAGGCTCTGAAGATCCGCAACATGACGGCGAGCGCCAAAGGGCACGGTTGAAGAGCCAGGTCGCAACGTCCGGCAGAAGGCCGGGTTGAACGAGGCCATCCTCGATCGGGGCTGGGGCGAGCTCGTGCGCCAGACCACTTACAAGCTGGAAGAACGCGGCGGCCACGCCGCGTTCTCCGATCCGAGACGATCCTCGTAGGAATGCTCCTCCTGCGAGCAGAGCGATCCCGAAAGCCGCACGAGCCAAGCGGTGTTTCGGTGTGTCGCCTGTGGCGATGAGCTCCACGCCGATGTGAACGCGGCACGGACTATCTTACGGCGGTAGAACACACCGTTGCGGGACGTGGACGGTTCTTGCACTCAGCACCCGGACGAAGCGTCAACGCGAAAGGTGGCGGCCTAGGTCATCACCCTGAAAATCCCCGGCTTTCGAGGCTGGGGAAGATGTTAATCTGGGACGCCAGCATAGGATCCTGTCGCCGATTGCGGATCGGCGTTTGGCCGCTTGGCGGGAGAGGATGGGGTGGCAACCAAAACTGCATCTGTGCTGCCGACCATTGCGCCCGCAGCGGGAGCCTAAGACCCGCCCTATGACAGAGCGATGACTTCCTGGAAGCCGGCGTCGTGGTTTGGTACCGCGTTCATGCCAGCCGTCACAGCAGTACCCGATCTGGACGACCGATAGCATCACTGCCGAAGCGGGGTCAGGAGACAGCATGAAAGGGGACGGACTCTCTGAACGGTTCTGCCGCGAATGTGACAGGGAAGATATGCAATTTCCGGCCATCAACAAGGCGTGGTTCTGATCACAACTCCTGTGCTAGCTCGCCCAATCCAGGGGTCGGAGAAGCTACCGCAAAACCGTGCATGACGCTGGAAAACTCTAATATTCAGGATCACAATGCAGGAAATGCGCGTCCTATGCCTCATCATTGCAGGGCATATTCACCAAAACTCCCTAAGATCATTGCTCATTCAGAGATTGCTCAAGCGCGTTTGACCGGAACTTGAATCTGATGCGCGGTGTTGGCGGGTCGCCGCTGTGCCAGGAGCATCTGCGGGCGGCGACACCGATTGGTCCCGTGGCGGCCATCCAAGTTGGACGGCCCACCACCACTCAACACGGACCAGAGCGTAGGCCCCATTGGCCCCTGGATCGTACCAGCGACCTTTACCCAAAGTATAGGTCGCCTGAACCTCCCGAGTATCGACACATCTGCCAGTGTCATGGAGACTGGACAAGGGGGTGGCAAGTTTCGATTGCGGACAGGTTTTACGGAAGTTCTAACGAGATGCATCAGCAATCTGACTGGGTGCCAGGAGGCAGCTATGAATACAACCGAGCAGGAATGCATCCTCGTCGTCGATGCCAACCCGCTATTTCTGGAAAGACTCGCCCGGGAACTCCGGGCCAGAAACTTTGATGTCGTGGCGACAGAGTCCGGCACGCAGGCCTTCCACCTCCTAAGGGACTGGCGCCGTCCCATCGACTGGCTCTTCAGCCGGGCAATTCTGCCGGGCCTGATCGATGGCTGGATTTTGGCCGATGAGTATCACGACAGTCATCCCCATCGGGCGGTCGTGATCGCCGCGTCGCAGGCGAAGGTCTCGGCCCAAGGGCATATCATCCTCAAGGATCCGTCACCGACGGCCGTGCTCGCCACCATGCGGGGCATCATGGCCCAGAGCCAGTCGTCGGAGATCTCGAACCACACCCTACGCGACAAGGAGCAGCTTGCCGCGTAACGGGTCACAGCAGGATCCCACTGCCGGAGATAGAAACGATGTCAATCAGAGCTCCACTCCATCGGAAGGCCGAGTGCTGATCGGGCATGCGGCACAGGGCCAGAGGCTGTTGAGGCATGGCAGTTATACCCGACACTAAGCCGAAATTCGCCTTGAGGCTGTTATGGACTGCGATGTCGTTTACCGCCGGCCGGAGCATAATACAGACCCGAGCGACGACATGCAGGTCGGCGAGTGTTTCAGGATCTCCCGTTTCTGGCGCAGGATCTCGTTCTCGCGCCGCAGCCGCTTGAGCTCGGCTGCCATGGCCTCCTGGCACTCCGCGGGCGGATCGTCAATCTCAGGCTTGCGGCGGCGGTCGATCCAGTGGCACCGGGTTGACAGGCCGATGCCGAGATCCACAGCGATCTCACATCAGCTGCGGCCGCTGGTCAGGGCGAGTCGCACAGCCTCATCCCGAAACTCTTTCGTAAAGCGCGTGTGGGGCACGGAGATCCTCGTGCAGGCCCTCCATTTTTCGAAGTAGCCATTCCAGCTGTGTTCCGCTTCGCAATTGGACGCGCGTTGCGGCGGATGGAAGCCAGCGGGATCAACCTCGTCTCAAAAGTAGCGGTGGTTGATAATGCCGCCGTGCGATTAGGCATAGATCTTACGCTGATCCCAGCGCGCGTGGAGAGTGGCCGCGTCTGGAGCGTCACGTCTGCTGGCGCGACGCCGGCAAGCCCGCCCACGGTCCTGCGGCGCGGTGAGGGCAGGGGGCAAGGCGCATCGCTGCCCGTAGCGCTCCAGGGTTACAGCCCTCCCATGCAGAGGTACTTCATCTCGAGATAATCCTCCAAACCATGACGCGATCCCTCGCGACCGATCCCTGACTGCTTGATGCCGCCGAAGGGCGCGGCTTCGGACGACATGCGCCCGGTGTTGATGCCGACCATGCCATATTCGAGGGCTTCAGCGACGTGCCAGACCCGCTTGAGGTTTGATGCATAGAAGTAGGCGGCAAGACCGTAAATGGTGTCGTTCGCCTCGCGGACGACCTGACCGGGATCGTCGAAGCGGATGATCGGGGCCAACGGTCCGAAGGTTTCCTCCTGGGCCAACTGCATCGTGCCCACCACGTCCGTAATCACAGTGGGCTCGAAGAATGTTCCCGCAGTGCCGATCCGGCGGCCCCCGCACCGGACCTTTCCGCCTTTGTGCACAGCATCGGCCACATGGCCCTCAATCTTCGCCAGTGCCCGGGCATCAATCAGCGGACCGATCGCGACATCCGGCTGGAACCCATCGCCGACCACGAACGCGCGCACCCGTCGCGTGAATTTCTCGGCAAACTCATCATGCACGCTGGCCTGCACGTAAATCCGGTTGGCGGATACGCAGGTCTGGCCGGCGTTGCGGAACTTCGCCTGGAGCGCGCCATCGACGGCGGCGTCGATATCGGCATCGTCGAACACGATGAAAGGAGCGTTGCCGCCAAGTTCGAAACTAATCCGCTTGATCTGGTCTGAACACTGTCGCATGAGCAGCCGTCCGACCTCGGTCGATCCGGTAAAGCTGATCTTGCGCACCTTGGGATTGCCGCAGAGCTCGCGGCCAACCGCATCGCCGTCCGACGCGTAAATGAGATTGAGAACGCCCGCAGGCAACCCTGCCATACCCGCGAGCCTGACCATGGCGCCGGCCACAAGAGGCGTTTGCTCCGCAGGCTTCAGCACGACGGTGCAGCCGGCGGCGAGCGCCGGTGCAATCTTGCGCGCGACCATCGAGGCGGGAAAATTCCACGGCGTGATCGCCCCGACGACGCCGACGGGCTGTTTGATCACCAGCATCCGCCTGTCGTTGGCCGGCGCCGCAATCGTCTCGCCATAGATGCGATTGGCCTCCTCGGCGTACCATTGGATATAGGCCGCCGCATGGGTGATTTCTGATTGCGCTTCCGCGACGGGTTTACCCATTTCCGCCGTCAGGATGGCCGCAAGATCCCCGCGGTATTCAAGGATCAGCCGGTGCCATTCCCACAGGATGTCAGAGCGCTCGCGGGCCGTCAGTCCGGCCCAATGTCCCTGCACAGCATGAGCCTTGTTGATGGCCCTCGAGACATCCTCGACATCCATGTCCGGCAGTTCGGCCAGCCGTTCACCGGTGGAGGGGTTGGACACCGAAAACCGGTTCACCGGTTCCACCCCGTTCATATCGGGTACGGCGGCCAGATCGACAAACAGTTCGGGATTTTTGAGGTGCTTGGCCAACGCCTGCGTCACGGTCATCCCGATCCCTCCCTTGCAGCTTTGAAGTTCGAGCGGTGCAGTGAATAACGGATCAGCGCATCAAACGACAGTGCCGGAGTGGGCAAAAGCCATCACTCCGGCCTTTGTTTGCCCGATACCGCTCTCAGGCGATTAGTCGAGCGGACGATTAGTCGAGAGCGATGACAGCCTCGATTTCGACCTTCGCGCCCTTCGGCAGCGCCTTCACCTCATAGCAGGCACGGGCGGGATAAGGGGGCGTGAAGAACCCGGCATAGACGCGATTGACTTCCGCGAAATCGGCAAGGTCGGTCAGGAGCACCGTCGTCTTCACGGTTCTGGACAACTCGGTGCCGGCAGCCCTGGCGATCGCGGCGAGGTTCTTCAGGCATTGTTCGGTCTGCTCCACAGCGTTGGCCGCGTTGAACTCGCCTGTGGCGGGATCAAGCGGCAGCTGTCCGGACACGAACAACAGGGTGCCGACCTTGATGGCCTGCGAGTAAGGGCCGACAGCGCCGGGGGCGTCAGCGGTAGAAACTTCAGCGATCATGGACAATCCTCCGTGAATGAGACTGGGATGAGGTGCGGTCAGGCGTAACGGGCCATCGCCAGGTCGGTCGCATCGATCTCCGGCTGGCGGCCCGAAACGAGATCGGCGATCACACGGGCCGAGCCGGAGCTCATCGTCCAGCCGAGCGTGCCATGGCCGGTGTTGAGGAACAGGCCGGCGATTGTCGTCGGGCCGATCACCGGCGTGCCGTCCGGCGTCATCGGCCTTAAGCCCGACCAGAACGAAGCCTGGCTGACATCGCCGCCGGGGAAGAGATCCATGACGGAATGCTCCAGCGTGCGGCGGCGCGCCGGGCCGAGATCGTTGGTATAGCCGGAAATCTCCGCCATGCCGCCGACGCGGATGCGGTCGCCGAGCCGGGTGATGGCGATCTTGTAGGTCTCGTCCATCACGGTCGATTCCGGCGCGCGTGCGGCATCGGTGATGGGAATGGTCAACGAATATCCCTTCACCGGATAGACAGGCAAACGAATGCCAAGCGGCTTCAGCATGAGCGGCGAATAGCTGCCGAGCGCGACGACGACGGCATCGGCGGAGAGGTTGTCGCGGCGTGTGACGACGCCGCGCACGCGACCGCCTTCGACCCCCAGCCCCTTGATCTCGGTGCCCCAGAAGAAGCGCACGCCGAGCTCTTCCGCCTTCGCCGCCAGCGCATTGGTGAACTTGAAACAGTCACCGGTCTCGTCGTTGGGCGTCAGAAGGCCGCCAACGATTTTCTCCCGCACATGGCTCAGGGCCGGCTCGACGCGCATGCAGCCATCGCGGTCGAGAACCTCGTACGGAATGCCGTCGGCGGCGAGCGCCTTGACGTCCTTGGCCGAGGCATCGAGCTGCGCCTGGGTGCGGAACAATTGCAGGGTGCCCTGCATGCGCTCGTCATAGGTGATGCCGGTTTCCGCGCGCAACGCGGCAAGCGAGAGGCGACTATAGTCGGCGAGCCGCAGCATGCGGCTCTTGTTGATGGCATAACGCTCGGCGGTGCAGTTGGCGAGCATCCTCACCAGCCAGGACAGCATGGCGGCATCGACCTTCGGGCGCAGGATCAGCGGCGCGTGTTGCATGAACAGCCACTTCACCGCCTTCATCGGAATGCCGGGTGCGGCCCAGGGCGAGCAATAGCCGAAGGAAACTTCGCCGGCATTGGCAAAGCTCGTTTCCAGCGCCGGGCCCGGCTGGCGGTCGATGACCGTCACTTCATGCCCGGCCTTGGCCAGCTGATAGGCGGTGGTCACGCCAATGATACCGGCGCCGAGAACGATGACTTTCATGATGTCCTCACGGGAAAGAAAGGGTCAGCGGTAGCGGCGCTGATAGCGGGACCCGAGACGGGTCAGGATTTCGTAGGCGATGGTGCCGGCGTCCCGTGCCAGGTCCTCCAGGGTCTGGTGCGGGCCCAGGACTTCGACAAAGCTGCCCAACGTCAGAGTGCCCTCCGGTAGGGCGGACACATCGACGGTGATGCTGTCCATCGATACGCGGCCGACGATCGGCAGGCGCACGCCCTCATGGTAGACGGCGCCGCGATCGCCCAGGCTGCGGGGAAGGCCGTCGGCATAGCCTGCGGCAATCGTCGCCAGACGCGCTGCTCCCTGTGTGACATGAGCACCGCCATAGCCGACCTTTGTGCCGGCCGGCACGGTGCGGACCTGCACGACAGCGACAGCGAGGCTGACGACCGGCTCCATCGGGTTCGGTACCCCGGCCGTCGGCGCGCCGCCGTAGAGCGCGATGCCGGGACGGGCGAGGGCGCCCTGATAGGCATCGCCGAGAAACACGCCGCCCGAATTGGCGAAGGACATGTCGAAATCAGGAAACTCGACGGCAATGCGTCTCATTGCGGCCAGCTGCTCGCCGTTCTGGTCACTGTCCGGCTCGTCCGCCGACGCCAGGTGGCTCATGATGAACAGGACCTCGACAGTCCCGTCCGATCTGAGGGCTTCCGCCAGGGCCGGGCGTTCGTCCGGCGGAAAGCCGAGGCGCGACATCCCCGTATCGAACTGCAGCACAGCCGACAGGGTACGGTTCAGGGCGCGGGCCGTCGTCGACCATCGCCGCCACTGCTCCATCGCGTTGAGAACCGGAATGATGCCGCCCTCAGTGCAAGCAATCTCTTGGCCGGGCTGCAGCCCGTTGAGCACAAAGATCTGCGCGTCGCGCGGGAGCACGGGCCGCAGCGCCATGGCCTCATTGAGGTGGGCGACGAAGAACTGCCGGCAGCCTTTGCGGGAGAGGATCGTGGCGACCCGCTCGGCGCCCAAGCCGTAGGCATCGGCCTTGACCACAGCAGCCACGCGGCTCGGCGCGACGATCGACGCCAGCCTGTCGTAATTGCGGCCAAGGGCGGAAAGGTCAATCGTCAAAAAGCCGGTGGCTCCCTGGACCTCGGCGCCCGTGCTCACATCGGAAACTGAAAGCATGCTGCCCATCTTCGCCCTCTTGATCGAGGGGCACTGTATGAAATAAGGAGCGAAATTGTCCGCCTATCTGTGCTTGATTGTTGCAAAATGTGGCGCCAACGCCGCATAGTGTTCTAAATTTTGGAATTTTCTATCATGACGGGTCTCGACACGATCGACCGCAACATCCTGAGGCTCCTGCGTCTCGATGCCCGCATGAGCAACGCCAAGCTGGCCGGTGAGGTCGGCCTGTCGCCATCGGCCTGTCTCCGGCGCATCAAGATCATGGAACAGGCCGGCGTGATCCGCGGCTACACCGCCCTGGTCGACACCGCGACGGGCGAGGCGACGATCGCCGTGATCATCAACATCACCCTGGAGCGGCAGACCGAAGATTACCTGGATCGGTTTGAGGCGGCCGTCCGCAAGCATCCGGAGATTCGGGAATGTTATCTGATGACCGGCGGCTCGGATTACCTGCTGCGTGTGGAAGTGGGCAATGCTGGCGAATTCGAGCGGATTCACAAAGAGGTGCTGTCGACGCTTCCCGGCGTGTCGCGGATCCATTCCAGTTTTTCGATCCGCAATGTCCTGGCGGTGCGGCGGGAGACCAGGCCGTAGCCGGTTCCGATCAGTTGCGGGGAGGGAGGGATATCAGAAGACGTCGTCTTTCAAGCACGCGAAGGTTCAAGCGTTCGGCCAATCGAAAGCAGGCAGGGGCAGGAGATGAACGATTTTGGTCCTGTTTGTCCGGGCGCAATTGTGGCTCGGTTCGCTGGGGATTTCGTTTGGCCTGAGAGCAAGAGGAACTCCTGACATTTGTTGAGCCAATTTTTGAACAACAAAGGTTCGGCCAAATCTAGAGACACTCGGGCAGCAGTCGTGAGGAGTTGTCGGAAGCCGAAACCGACCGGGTGCTCAGTACCGTTGTCGACCTGCAAGCGCATCTGATGAGCGATGAATGGAAAGCCTTCATCTCTCTCGGCCCATGACTCTGTCCATCATCCGGCTCGCGAGGATGCGCGTGGCCCGGTTCACGTCAGTTCAGCGGCGGGCTTCAATGACCGGGTCCGCCGCACCGTCTCAGGTGCGTTCCACCACATCCATTCGCATCGGGCAGATCTCTCCTTCAATGAGATCGGCTTTCGCTGGTCACAGCGGGTCGTCACACGCCAGACACCGCGACGTACGCGCAGGGCCCTAAGGTCACCAAGATCCGATCGGTCCAAGTTCCCTCAGCATTGCAATTCTCAGCCGTGCTCCGCTCAGCCGTTGGGCGGGACATCCGCCCGACCCAAGCGGGTGGGATCGACCCTCTCTCGAATGCCGCTGTCTATGATTGGCGATGCCTCCGCGCCCTAAAGGACGAGGCTTCCTGGTCCCTTCAGACCAAGCGTCTCGCACCCGAGACGGGCAATGGTCAGCGCAGCAGTCCGATCGCGGTCGTGAGCCGACCCGCACTCGCTGCATACCCCTAGCCTGACCGCAAGACCTTCTCGGCCGTGTGGGCCGCTGCGTGCATCGCACCCAGAACAGGCTTGCGTTGTGTAGGACTCATCCACCTCTGCAAAAGCAACTCCTGCGTGATCGCACTTGTACTTCAGGAAGTTGCGCAGCATCGACCAGCTCACATCGTGCGTCGCCTTTGCGGCGCCCGATGCGATCTGCCAAGTGGATGAGATGTTGCCGACAAACACGGCGCCAGATCGGTTCACCACCGCCCGGGAGAACTTGTGGAGCGTGTCCTTTCTCCGGTTGGCAATCTTGGCATGAATCGCCTGGACCTGCCGCTTGCGACCAGCACGCTGCGCCTCGGCCAGCTTGTCCTCCAGGTCGCGGTAGAACCGCGCCTGAAGCAACTCCTGTCCGTCGGAGCACTTCGCTGCTGTCTTATGTCCAAGATCGATGCCGACAATGTGCGTCCGGTTGATGGTCTGGCGCTCAACCTCGCAGACGATGTTGCAATACCAGCGGCCCCGTGCGTCCTGCGAGAAGTTGCCAGACTTGAACCGGCCCTGGATGTCCCGGTGCTTCCACAACCGGATCTTGCGGCCGCGGAAGAAGGCGATCGAACCGTTGATTTTGACGTCCTGATGGGTGAACGGGATCCAGCCCAGCGATCGGCGGGGGCCTCGGCTGACCCGCCATCGAAGCTTTGGCCGGTGGGCCTGCTTCCGCTTGGCGATAAACGCGTCGATGATCTCCTGGATCATCTGGGAGGGCAGACCGAGTTCTTTGCTCGCCCCCTTGGTCAGATCGCGCAGCTGCTTTGTCGTCGCCCATTGCGGGCCCCGGCGCGCCGACCGCTCGCTGATCTCGTTGACGTCGTTCCAGACCGTGTTGGTGGCAGTGCCGAGCGAAACCAGCGGCTTGCCGCTCGTCGCGTCCTTGACGCGAAAGCTGAACGTCAGGTAAGCGCGTTCTCAGTCTGTTGCGGCCATGGCTTCCGATATGTGGTCGCCATGACCAAGGTTCAAGACAATCCTTCATGCGGCTGGCGCCGCATGCGCCTGTCCATCCTCTCCCTGAAGCAAGCGGGCTTTCGGCGCACTTTTGCTAAGATCGCTTTCTTCAAGGATCTGCAGTTTGCGTTCTGTCGTCCAGCGCCGCCCGACAGGGCCAACATCAGTTCGATCTGCCGAGACTTGTGAACCTTCCTGCCGATGCGGATGCCTGGTCGAAGCGGGGCGGCTCACCAAGACGAATTATTGCAATTTAGCTATTAAATTGGCCCGTTTCCTGCACGACAATGCGAAAGTTGGATGATTTTCACCCCACCGGCGGTGTTAATTTGAAGGTTAAGGATGGTTCGGCCTCGGTGGAAAGCGGGATCAAAACCGACATGCGAAGCCATCCTGAGTTTGGTTGAGCAGCCCGCCGTGCTGTGTGTCGCCGCCTGTGTCGGAACGACCCGCCTGATCGACAACCTGGTCCTTGATGTCGCTTGTGACAGCGGAACAGATCTCGTCCTGGCGCAGCATCGCGATATTTTTTGAAGGAATTTGCGCATGCCTCTGTTCTATTTCGATGTCCAATTGGGACCGAGTTGCTTGCCGGATCACACCGGCCTTGACCTGGAGACCGTGGCGGCGGCCGATCACGAAGCCACCCGGAGTGCGTTAGAGATCGCTCGTCATCAGTTGCTCAAAGCCGAGGTGCCTCATGTCAGGGTCACGGTCAGGAACGAGCGCCGACAGCACATGTTAACAGCCTCGGTTTCGATGCGTGTTGACCGAGAGGTCTCTCACCCCGAACTCCGCCCAAGGCGCGGGTCCTCGACAATCCTCGATCCGGTGAGTGGAACCAGGGTCAGCATGGACCTGGCCTGAAGCGAGGGTCCGAATAACAGCAACGCGTGCAATCAAGGTGGGCTATGGGCAACCTGCATCAGCGCAACTGGGTCTCACGACAGAGGCAGACACCCGCCGTCGGAGCATCACGCTCAACGCTAGCCGGGTGTCAGCTAGATGGCATCTCTGACCGAACCAGCACCGGCGCAGGGCATCGCCTTGCCGCTTGCCCCCGGCCTCTCGCGGATGGTTGCGAAGGGGCGGCAGGACCCGGCTGCCGCGAAAGGACCGCGACCGTCCTGACGGCACGATCCCACACTGATGCTCTCGTCCAGGACCTGAGCACCCGCCTGATCGCCGGGGCGACGGCCGCCGAAACCCTCCTGGCGTGGTGCGACGAGCATGGCCTCGCGCAGGGACCGATCAGCGTCACGTGCCATCAGCGGCACGCGCTGTCAGCCGCGCCGGACGACGTGAGAGCCGCTGTAGCCCCCGCCGCTTCTGTAAGCGTCGATTTCCGGCAGGTTCACATCCTGCGGGGCGCACTGGCGCTCGCGGTGGCTCAGAATTGGTTCGTGCCGCAACGCCTGGTGGCGGGCATGGAGAATGTTCTGCAAACGACCGATCTGCCCTTTGGCGCCGTCATTGCTCGGCTCCGTCCGTCCCGCCGCACGCTCGCTGCGCATATTCAACCCCTCACGGCTGATCCGTCTGAGGATCCATCGCAGCTCAGCGCCCCAACGCGCCACGCCCAACCGGCTATCATTCTGGAGCATACCACCGTGATCCTCAGTGAGGCCGGGACGGCACTCGCGCTCGTGACGGAACCGTTTTTCTCCGACCTCGTCTCAATTGCGGCCACGCAGCTCTCATCGAGCCGAGGCCTCGATGAGAGATCGCAAGCAGGACCAGCGATGCAGCCTGTGAGGCTTGAGCGATGACAATCCAGCCTGACCTGACGTCTCAAGCCTTCCATGCTTGCAAGAGCGTGCACGAGAGATAAAGCAGCATTCAAGTCGAGCGCGGGCTAGCACTTGACCGCTGAACTGCAGATGACACTGGGAGAACATCCGATGAATCCTTACCGTTCAAGAGATGTCATGGTGAACCGCATCGTGAACGATTGGCCACGAATGGTCATTGATCTTTGTCTGATGGCCTCTGCCACTTCATCCGCGTTCACTGTCGTCTACTTGTGTGTGCAACTGCCATAGGGTGAGCTGCAGCATGCCAGCCTCGCATGGCAGACAGAAGGATGACCGGGAGTGGAGCCGCAGCGCTGCCACCATCAACCAGAGGGGCGGCACCGGCATGACCCTGATCGACCTCGCCGACGGCGTCACCGTCGACGAGATCAAGGCCGGAGCCCACGCCGAGTTCAAGGTCGAACTCAATGGCAAACCATCGGACGCGGCTTTATGGAGACTTCAATGACGCAGACCCGACTATCCTCTCGCGCGCGCTCTGATGCGATGGTCCCCGATCCTGACTCGCTCGAACCCAGCATTCTTCGCGCTTATGTTCAGCTCGCCGCGATGCCGGACCAGGCCAGCGGCGTGAAAACCGCCACGTTGGCAAGATTTGGATCGGTCGAGGTGCGCCTGACAGAGTTGACCCAGCCGGAAAACAAGTCGCGGGATATCCCGCCCTTTTGGCTGGAGGTTTACTGCCATGCCACCGGCACCACCCTCGATAGTTGCGGCTGCTTCGATTTCGATGAGCCCGAACTGGCTGCCGCTGTCGACCTCGTTGATGACGCCAGACGGAAAGCCGCCTGAGCGGACGGCCTGATGCGGATCACGATGCTCCTGAAAGGCGAGGGTGCATCATCCGATGAGAGGGGCTTGCTTGGTGTCTGAGTTTGTTGCGTTCCCTGTTTCCGTGCCGCTCAGACGCAGCGAAACGCGTGAGGTATCAAGATGACTGGTCCCATCAAAACGGTTGGCGTGATCGGCGCAGGGCAGATGGGCAGCGGCATCGCCCATGTCTGCTCGCTGGCGGGATTCAACGTCCAGCTCCACGATCTCTCGGAGGATCGGATCAACGCCGGGCTCGCGACCATCAACGAGAACATCACCCGTCAGGTTGCGAAGGGGGTGATCTCCGACGCCGAGCACCAGGCCGCCCTCGAGCGCATCCGCCCCACTCTGGCCTATGACGATCTGTCTGCCTGCGACCTCGTCATCGAAGCCGCGACCGAGAACGAGGAAGTGAAGCGCAAGATCTTCACCAATCTCTGTCCCTCGCTCCACCCGGATGCGCTGCTCGCCACCAATACCTCGTCGATCTCGATCATGCGTCTTGCTGCCGCCACCGACCGGCCGGAGCGCTTCATCGGCATTCACTTCATGAATCCGGTGCCGGTGATGCAGCTCGTCGAGCTGATCCGTGGCATCGCAACGGACGACGCGACCTACGAATCCGCCCAGGAGTTCATCGCCAAGCTCGGCAAGACCTCAACGGTGTCGGAAGACTTCCCGGCCTTCATCGTCAACCGCATTCTGCTGCCGATGATCAACGAGGCGATCTACACCCTCTACGAGGGCGTCGGCTCGGTGGAAGGCATTGACACGGCCATGCGGCTCGGTGCCAACCATCCCATGGGCCCGCTCCAGCTGGCCGATTTCATCGGCCTCGATACCTGCCTGTCGATCATGCAGGGCATTCACGAGGGCTTGGCCGATTCCAAGTACCGTCCCTGCCCGCTCCTCGTGAAATATGTCGAAGCCGGCTGGCTCGGACGCAAGACCAAGCGCGGCTTCTACGATTATCGCGGCGAGCAGCCGGTTCCGACGCGCTAGGGATCGACAATGGTCATGCTCCACGCTCAAGTGCCGGAATAAGAGAACAGTGCCTTGACACGCGGCATGTGCGACGTCCGCTTCAATCAGAAACGTCGGATCTTCTGGTTCTGAACGGACGAGTGCTATTGCCTCCCGCCGCGCGTGTAATGACCGGGCAGGACCTCGTTCGCGGCCCGGTCGGACACCTCTTCCTTCCAGCGCACCGATCCGAACGGGCGCTCCAGCATGCGGCGGACGCGCACGGGCTCAGGGCCGATGTGGAACGCCGTCGCCTGCTGATCCAGTGCGCGCTCCGATGGCGTCGCGCGGTTGCGCTGGCGCAAATAATCGAGCCACGTCGGGCAGCGATAACGCTCAGTCCACAGTTCAGGATCGGCGATGTCGCGCGCCAGCGACCAGCCATAGGCGCCGTTGCGCTGACGGAACAGCTGGACGTCCTGCATCAGCGTGTGGAAGACTCGCGCCTTCTCCGACGCGACGCGATATTCGATCTCCACCACCAGCGGCCCGCTGCGCCCAGTCAGCGGTAGCCGCACCTCGGGATCAGCCAGCCCCTCGGCCTCGTCGCCGCGCGCGCTGATGCGCGGCATGGGCAGCCAGGACCCAAGCAGCGGCGAGAGCAGCATGAGCGCGGCCGACACCAGCAGTGCGGTCTCGACGCCAGCGGCATCGGTAAGCCGGCCCCAGCCCCAGCTGCCGAGGGCAATGCCGCCGGAGATCGCAGCCTGGTAGGCCGCCAGCGCGCGGCCCGCGACCCAGCGCGGCGCCGAAAGCTGGACCCCAATATTGAACAGCGCAACTGCCATCATCCACATCGCGCCCGCCACGACCAGCGCCGCCGCGGTCACGACGAGCTCGTGGCTCAGCGCCACTGCCGCCATCGCGCCGCCCATCGCCAGCGTGCAGGCGCGCACCGCGGCCTCGCCACTCATGCGCTTGCGCATCTCGCCCATGCCGAGCGCCCCGATAACAGCACCAAGGCCAAAGGCGCCGAGGATGATGCCGTACGTCTGCGCACCGCCCTGCAAGAGATCGCGCGCCACCAGCGGCATCAGCGCCGAGAGCGAGCCCCCGATCATGCCCGTGGCCACGGTGCGGGTCAGCACGATCTTGATCGACGGTGAATGGGTGATGTAGCGCACGCCGGACACGATGGCGCGGCGCAGCTGTTCGCGGGGCAGCCGCGAGGGCGCGGCGACGCGTTTCCAGAGGACAAGCGCGAGCATCAGCGGCAGATAGAGCAGCGCATTCAATGCAAAGGCCGCGACGGCGCCCGCGGTCGCCACCACAACGCCGCCGATCGCCGGCCCAAAGCTGCGCGCGATGTTGTAGCTGATCCCGTTGAGCGCGATGGCTGCTGGCAGCGTGTCTGCCGGGACCTGCTCGCTCACAGAGGCTTGCCAGGCCGGGCCCATCAACGCCATGCCGCTGCCAACCACAAAGCACAGGCCCAGCAACAGATCCGGCGTGGTGAGCCCCAGCCACTCGAGTCCGGTCAGCGCGGTTGCGCCGCAAATCTCAATCGCCAGCGCCACCAGCGCCACGATGCGGCGGTCATGCATGTCGGCAATGGCGCCGGCGGGGAGCGCAATCAGCATCACCGGCAGCAGCAAGGCCGTCTGCACCAGCGCGACCTTGTCGGCCGACGATGTGAGCTGCGTCATCGCCCACGCCGCACCGACGCCCTGAATCAGGATGCCGAGATTGGACAACAGGCTCGCCAGCCAGATGCGCCGAAAGGCGGGATAGCGCAGCGGCGCGGTGACGCCGTCGGGGCTGATCGTCTGGGGCTTGAGCGGATCGGTCAATTCGGCTCCTGCCTTGCCGGCGATGGCTTGATTCTGGACCAGATCAGGGATAGTCCGGGATACTTGGCCGTTAGCCAGGGGGCAAGCGCTTTTTCCACCCTCGTCGACTTTCCGCCCTTTGCGTTCGAAGCCTCATGAGGCCCGCTCACGTCCCGAGGCCTGCATGGGACGGCTGAGTTGCTCGAGGATCTTGCCATGGAGCAGAGGCTGGCGCCGTTCATCACGATCGAACGTCGGGTCAACACGGGGGCAGATCTGTGTTTGGGGCGACACGCCAGTGGTCAAGCCAAATCGGCGCGACGGTGAGCCTCTCGGAGCGCCGTTTTGTGCCGCAGGGCTCATCTGAAAACCATCTCTTTGTTGCGCGTTCGGTCTGACCCGCCGGCATCACGCGGATGAACGGTGAGGGACACACGCCAACGGGGGCCGACGGCAGTGCCGCGCGGTGACCGAAGGCATGCCGCGCTTACCTCAATCCATGATCGAGCATATTGGGCAGATTCTGCGGAAGCGCTCTCGCCGAGAGCTCTCGTGCCCGGGCCAAACGCGATGCTCAAGATGTTGGAGAGAGCCGATAAAACCAATGCTGAGGCGATGTTGAAATGGAAACGATGAGTACAGGTGAAAGCCTGGTGGGGAGCCCGGGAAGGCACTCCATCCGTGCTTGGCCCACGGCCGTCCATCGCAGCATCCGGCGGAGCGACAGCTTGACTCCCTGGCAAACCGGATCATGCTCGGACATTCCGGCCCCACAGGTCATGCTCAGTAGGCCCAGCTCCTCGCCTTCATGACCAGAAAGTCGCGGAACACCTGCAGGCGCGCCACCGAGCGCATTTCCTCCGGATACACGAGATAGGTGTCTAAATGGGGCCAATCGAGATCGCGAAGGATCCGCACGATCCCCGGTGCTCCCTGCATCGCGTACGCCGACGCCATGCCAACGCCGGCCCCGGTCTGGAGGGCGTGCTTCAATGCCATGCTGTCATTGACCACCAGATGTGGCTCACGGGGGTTATTGGAGTCACGCCCTAATGAGATGAGTTGATGCATCTCCAGGATGTAATCCGGTTGATGACCGCCCAGGCAAACGATCCGGTGACGGTCGAGATCCTCGATGCCCTTTGGTTCTCCCACCTGCTCGAGATAGGAGCGTGCGGCGTAGGGATAGTATTGAACCGTGAAGAGCCGCCGCTGGATCAGATCGGCCTGGATCGGCTGCCGGAGCCGGATGGCGATGTCGGCTTCCCGCATGGCAAGGTCAAGTTCATCATTGGTCAGGATGAGCTCGATCTGAATCTCGGGATAGAGATCCAGAAACTCGGAGATCCGTCGGGCAAGCCAGGTCCCACCCAGGCCTACCGTCGCTGTCACCTTGAGATACCCGCTTGGCCTCTCTTTGGTGTCCGTCAGGTGCGCGTGTGTTGCCTCCAGGCGCTGCCAGACGTCACGGGCGCTGCGAAACAGAACGTCCCCGTGCTCGGTCAGGATCAGGCCGCGGGCGTGACGATGAAACAGCTTCACCTTCAGATCGCGTTCGAGGGCCGCTATCATCCGGCTGATCGAGGATTGGTTCAATCCGAGTTTCGCGCCGGCACGGGTAAAGTTGCCAGCCTGAGCCACCTCATAGAACAGCCGAACTTTCTCCCAATCCACAGCCAATCCCCCTCGGCACTCTCCTAGCGTCTAGCCGAGGCGGCGCCAAGCTGTCATTCCGATGCTGAGCGCCAGATCGAAGTGGGCCATCCCCAGATCCATCTTGATGTGGGAAGCACAGGGGCGGGTCCTCGCGCGGACTTGGATTCTAACAGCCGGAGTTCGCATTCGTATGACAGACTTCACCGACATTCTGGGCGCTGCTGCAGTGACAGCGCGGAATGCACACTGGTGTTGCGGCGACAGCTCATGCTGCCATCTGTCCCACTGACCTTCAGGCCCTTTCGCCCACAGGTGCCGTCCGCAAGGGCTTGGGCATAGCGGCCGTGCTCAGCCTAAGCGAGCCAGCTGATGGCGAAGGTCACCGCGGTGAGTGGCTGCCGCGCCGTGGCGCTTCCCGCACCCCAAACGGTCGCGGCCTTCTTGAGGGAGCGGACCAGAACGCCAAAGTATAGCTCGCCCACCGCTGGCCTTTTTCAAGGTAAGGCGCTGAACGACCGAATGACCCGAAGTCCACTCCCCTCAGCTCCGTCAGGGGCCTGCCCCTCGAAGGTGTCATGCGGCTTCAGATGGCTCATGTCGAAACCCGTCACCCGTTCAATTCGCTGCAAGGAGGCGAGATATTCATCGACTTCCGGGGCGACTTCCTTGTTCTCCCGCAACGTGGTGCGCCGGCGCTTGAGGAGCCTCTCATGACTGGCAAGAAACCCGGTCACGCGGGGCTCGCCGTCAATCACCCGAATGATGACCTTCCAGAATGTCCGCGGAACGAAAACGCCCTGGTCATCGAGATCGTCATAGCCTGGATCGTCCTGGCCGAACACCGGACCCTGGAGGACCGTCATGCGCGATCGGTCCATGGTGGCGCCAAACTCAAGATAGTGGCGTTCAATCCCCTGCCAGAACTTGAGGGATTGGTTGAACAGCCAGTGCTGAGGCGTACAATTGGTTCGGTGAAACGTGTCCGCGTTGGCGCGAACCGCCTTGGCCGGGGTCCCCCAAGTCGGATCGGTCCGGCGGGTCAGATGACCCCGGTCAAAATAGGTGCTGTTCGCCGAGTAAAAGCTTTGCCCGACATAATAGGACGGGTCCATGCGTGGATCGTCGTACCAGGTCTCTCCCTCCGCTCCGATCTCGCTCGGCAGTCCGGTTTCGCGATCAATGTCGATGTAAGTGGACCCGTCGATGTTGGTTGCCGTGAGGAAGGCAAATCGGCGATCGGCGTTCATGATGACGCTGAAATGTTGATATTTCAGTTCACCGGCCTCGTGGTTTGGCTCATCCGGCTTGAGTGGCGCAATGGAGCCTTGGACGGGCGCGACGATGGAGCTGAGAGGGAATTTGTAACCCGGCAGAAATCCTGGATCGTAACCACGCCGGTTAGGATAATTCCGATCAAGGACAACCTTCTCGGGGCCTCTCGCGGTGTCGACCCGTACTGAGGAGGCCGCGCTGGACACATGGTCTGGAGGTGGCAGAGGGGGCGTCTCGGAGCGCAAGACAGGAGCGAGCGCAGGAGAGTCAACGGCATATCCTGGTAGCCGGATGGAGACCTCGAGCGGGATCATTAGGGTAGCCTCGGATGCAGACGCCTTCGTCTTTGAGTTCTCCATTGTGCGCTCTCCTCCAGAACCAATGCTCGTTTCTCCCTCCGGTGAACGGATCTCTTGCGGATGCGACGGCGGCGTAACGTCTAGGGCTTCCCGAAGGAGATGACGTTTGTCACCATCGGCCATCTCTGGCAGAGAGGCTCGCAGGTGTTCGACAATCCTGCTAATCCGCACGCCTTCGTTGACTGTGATCGGGATCTCTTGCCCATCGACACTGCGCGTGTCCAGGAACGGCTTGCCCCAGTGATGCAGAGCGACAACTTCCCATGCATCGTTAAAGACCGGCGATCCTGACGATCCGCCTTCTGTATCGGCCTCATAGTGAAGGACGCGGTCGAGCCGACCCATGATTCGGTTTTCGCGCAGCACGATTTTCTTGTGCCAACCATTGGGGTGCTGGACGATGTTAACGGCCGCACCCTTAGCGTGCTTATCGGGCCGATCGCTGAGAGGACAGAAGCCCTGGTCGGCGAGACTCCCACGACCATGCACGCGATCGCCCACAGCGACCACCGTGAAATCGAGATCCTTCCAGCCGACCGTGTAGAAGAAGAGGTCAGGTCGCAATTTGAATACAGACGGTTCGACGGCTGCCAGTCGCTCGCCGCGCTCAAAGTTGAACATGATCCATGCCGTCGCAGCCGTTTCCTCATCAAGCAGCACGTGATTGTTGGTGATGAACAGGCTGGGACTGATCATGAACCCGGAGCCCAGCGAGGTACGACCCTCGTCGCCGACGATGTGGGCCACGGAACGGGCCGCCCGGGCTCCCAACGTGAGGAACACAGCGTCGACGAAATCAGCGGTGTCACCCTGGGTGGTCTCCGCACCTTCGGGCACTGGCTGGTCCCGCGCCGCCATTCGGCGGGCGAAGCCTTCACGACGGGCATCGTCCTCTTCCGCATAGCGCGCCTGTCCTTTGGCGATCAGGCGCCGCGATCGACTCCGTTGCTCCTGGGTTCTCGCAATGCGTTCGGCCACGAGTTGATCCAGCTCTGCTCGGTTCATCCCACCCCCCTGCCGCTAAAGCCAAAACTACCTCTTGATCTGATAATTGATAGGATTCGTGCTTGCTGGACAAGTTGAAGTGGCGTATCTGCCCGGCGACGAGGACAGATCACAGCCACAAAATGCTTTCGGCTTCATTCGCCCCAGCCCTCCGGATCAATGCGATTGAATCCGTCAATACTTGTCATTTCGTCCTTAATCTGAAAATAAGTATGGTCGAAAAGATCAACCATGCAAAGATCGATGGGTTTAACGTCCGATGCGTTGAGGGGAGGGGTTGCTTTGCTCGCCTCCACCCCCGCGGCAACAGGCTCAGAGCAGAAGAATCGCTCAAAGTCCGCTCTGGTTTTCGAGAGTGAGCCTGTCGTTTTGCCCGTGCCAGCCATCCGCATTGCCTCAGCGCCATGGCGATCGGGAGAACCGTGGCGGGCGTCGCCGCTTGATCCGTAAGGTAATGGGAGTTGCCTCAATGCGCCCAACGCCAGGGAACACGACACCGCCGCCGACCCGATCACTGCGACGCGCTATGGCATGCCCTGGGATGTATCCTGTCGGCTGGTGCGAAATGCTCTGAGCACGCATGTCTTCGAACACGTCTTGGGCTGGACGAATGTTATGAGTTGGCTGATGCCCTGCGTCCATGATGCCGCGATGAAACCTGTCGGGGGACGAGCGCCTCAGCTGGCAGCCCATGAGGCCGGCGAGAGGCAACCGCCTCGCATTCGATTTGGGGCCTGTTCGTCGACGGCTCCTGGCTCGTGCGCCAGGAGCCTATCAGGGTGATCGCTGTGGCGGCCCTTAGGCTACACGGCTGAAGCGCTGGGCCGTTTGCTCGGCTCGCATGGTGACAGTCCGGGTCGCCTCATCGGCCACTTGGATCGTCAGTTCCGCCATGCGGCGGCTGGTCTCGAGGGTCTGTTCCAGGTTGTCGCGGATGAGGGAGCTTTGGGTCGCAATCAGATCGGTGACGGACCGGCAGCGCGCGAGTTGGTCAAAGCCATCGAGATTCCGCTGCAGGCGCTTCGCGCTGCGTTCGAGCCATTCGTGGGAGATACCCTGGACCCCGCGGGCCAGGGCGGTCCCGGATTGGGCCACCGCGCGGAGGTTCTCCGAGGTCTGCCCGGTCAGGTCATGCGCATCCCCATTCGGAAGACCGAAAAGCCGCAAGGTTTGGTTGGTCGAGCGGCGTGCCACCTCCGAAACGGTGCCAAAGCTGTTCTCCACCACCTCCTGCATGGTGCGGACCAGGGTCTGGGCTCCTTCGATACCAGCCCTCATGGTCTCTGCCACGTCGTCCGTCACCTGCCGGACAGCTTCACCCTGCTCGCGCGAACTCCGAGCCTCGGCTCGCTTGGTCTCGTCACTGCCTGCCATGTCATCCTCCACTTGTTCAACGACCGCCTTAGCTTCCTCGTCACTCAAGACCTTGAGCACGGCGGGAAGCAGTTCCTTCTTGTCATCCCGGATATGCTGTTGGAACACTCTTTTCAGCTCGGCAAGGTGGCCGAGGAATTCGCTGCTGTTCTTGGGCATGCGCTCCAAGTCTGCCAGGAGCGCACTCGTTTCGGCGTTGTCACTGGTGGCGTCGCGCAGGAGGTCATCCATCCCATGCCGTCTCAAGACTGGAAAGAGATGCTGCTCATGCAGAATGGCCAGAAGCTCCAACTCCTCCTTCAGATCTCCGAATAGCCGCTCCCGGGTTTTGACCGCGTTATCGGACGTGGCGAGCAGCTTGTCGAAGAACTCGTTCACCTTGTCCGGTGGTGTCTGACTGAAGCGTCCGCTGGTTGCCATCATCCCTCGCAAATTGTCAAAGGGTTGCCTTGCGCTTGGCGCCTGGGTCGTGGGACTTGGAAACTGGTGCCGTCGAATACGGGCTTATCAGGCATTTCTGAGATGTGTTCGCAACAGCAGTATGACAAGGATGTCGGATTTCTTTGTAGGGATGTGCCGCCATGTCATCAGATCGAGGCGGGGCTGGGGGAACGGATATGGTCTCCTCGGCCGGTGCGATGGCATTTGCAGCTGTCGCCAACATTCGCCATTGGCTTGTGCGGTCGAGATCACAACGGAACGCTGCTGAAAAGGGCGGACCTGAGACGAATGAACCAAGGCCTGCAGGGCACCTCGACACACTCTAATTTCGGCGGCTGCGGCGATGTTACCTTGCACAGGCAACGGGGAAGACCGTCGTACCTGCCATTGGCGGTCACCAAGAATACCTCATGCTGGAGGACCGTTCTGTCCCAGCTCCCGAGACAGGAAGGACCAGGTGCTCATTTCAGTGCCGCCGCATAGAAATAGCCCCTCGCGCACACGTCATGGGAGGGACCAAGTGAACACAATCGGAGTGTGTGAGCGGTCCGAGCCGCATAGGCGAGATACTTACGCTTGGTGACGGCAGTAAGGCTAAGAAGAAGCAACGGCGTGACAGCGGCTCAGGCCCCCTGCCTTCAGACATGGGGAGGACGTCAGATATGGGAAGCATCTTCAGAACCATTTTAGGACGCCGCCTCCACCCACTCGGTCCCCCGTCCGATAATTTTCGGGAACGGAGATTCAGATTGAAAAGAGACGAGCCCATGCACGTGTTCGGAACCTTTGAGTTGGAGATCAGGCCGGGGACCCCGGACAATCCAGCCTCCGTCAGGATTGCCGTCCTGTGCTACGCCAGGGGCGCAGCGCCTGTTGATGACTCCGGAATGTGCCTCCCGCGAGAAAGTAAAAGGGCAGATCAATTCCCTGCAAGACGAACTGGACGAAATCTGGGAACGAGCTGGCCGAGCCTTCCAGGCCGCCTAATTGTTTGCTTTGCGCCTGACTTGCCCAACCCGGTTCAACAATCCGCAGTGGATGCTGTCATCGATCACCACAACTTCCCCAGTGGTGTCGCGCCTAGGAACGCTACTCAGCGATGCCGTTACTCAACAGGCGGTTGACGGCTTGGACGACCCGCTCGTGCTCCTCCTCCGAGAAGGGGCTGAGATCGTGCATCACCAGGCTGTTCAGGCCCTCAATGGCCAGCCAGCCCACCAGCGCCGCGTCCAGATCATCCGACGTGGCTTTCAGGTTCTCCAGGGTTGCCTTGATGACCGCGCGCACGGGATCAAGCAGGCGCGAGTTCTCGGCCGAGGCGGCCAGCAGGCCATTGGCGACCTCCTTCGTCCTCCCCTTGCGCAGCTTGAGCAGCGCCGCCGTGCACAGGCGCGCTTCCAGGTTGCGCCCGCGCTCGGCCTGAGCGCGGAGCGCCTCCCGCTCCGCCGAGACCTCATCGACGAGACGCTGGATCATGGCCTGAAGCAGCGCTTCCTTGGTGGGAAAGTTGTAGAGAAGCCCGCCCTTGCTGAGACCTGCCCTTTCGGCAACGGCGTCCAGCGTCAGACGTCCCGAACCGATCCCGCTCACAAGCTCCGCAGCCGCGTCGAGAATCCTCTCGCGGGAGCTCTTTCGGCCTCGAACATGTCCCGTCATCGCTACCCTTGCGCCAAACCGCCCGACCGAAATACCCCCGCCATATCAGCGCCCAGCCTTTCAGCGTCAAGACGAGAGCGTTCCCCACAGCTGAGAGTCTCGGCGCGGTCCTGTCATGGAGCCGAGGACTGGCTGAGGCACCTGGCGGAACGCACTCTCATGGGCACGGGTGACCGTGTTGGCCTTTCTCGAGAGCATAAAGAACCGTGGGGCAAGAATGTCGCCTGCGGTCTTGGCTCGACTTTCAGTGCCGTCGAGTGGGCTGAATCGCAGCCTTCCGGAGAGGACCTCTCGATGGCTGCCCCACACAATCTCATGCTTCCCAGGAACATGCGATCACGGGCGCCGATTTGGGCGAAGATCGGCGAAGGCCACACCGGCTACCCCATTGCAAGGCGCGAGCTCGGCAAAGCCCTGCATGGAGGCTCGCTGTAGCTGTTGTCGAGCCTTGCCCCGTCCTTGTAGGGTTTCAGTCGCAAGAGGCATCGCATCGAGACCGGCCGCGATAGTTGTGAGATGCAACTATACCAACTCGGAATTGCGCAGAACCGCCCCTGCACTGGCTGCCGGCGCCAATCCTCCACTCCGTGCGCTCATTGTATTGATAGGAAACGCGCAAAGACCTTCGCGCCGTGCGACCAGAACCACAGCCGACCAGAGAGTAGGATGATGTCCTCGTTGTCCTCGATGGCAATGCTCGTCAGAAGATCTGGCTGGCTGCATGGCCGCTCCAGGAAGTCTCGTGGAGCAGCGCGGGAGTCCCGGAAGGCTGCGAGGCTCGAGAAGGTCCCAGGACTGACTGGCCGAGAGCGTGGAAAACTGAAGGACAGGGGTCGCACGGACATCTCGCGCGCAGCATCCAGCATCGACTTATTGTCTGTTTCCAGACAGTACGTCTGTCTGGAAACAGACAATAAGTAAGAACTATGTAAAAAATCCAATTCCGTAATCGATTACATTGCCGGCAAGGGATTTTAAATATGAATCCGTGATGGTAATCGACGTGCGCGGCTCTCCCATGTCCCAGACGCGCGCGACGTCGTCCTCCCTCCGAGGAGAGTCGTTTCTCTCAAACTTTGGCTGCTGATAGGGGCAGCCTTTTTTACCTGACTGGAGCGTGCTGATGGCAGGAAAACTGTAACTCAAGCCGGACTCCGTCAGGCCGTGGATCACCAAGACGTCGTGACTAAGGAGCACGTGGCACCCCGCGTTGATCAACGCCTTCAGACAATTGGTACCGTACTTAGTGGTGCATCCGGCAGGTAGAGGGGTATAATGGCAGTCCCTTCTGACCTGCTGGCGGAGGCGATCCATGGCACCGGTCTGCTTACGGGACTTAACCGCTGAAGAACTCGCGACCGTCAAGCGCCTGGCTCACTCCCACACGGCTCCGGCCCACCGCGTGCAGCGTGCGCAAATCATCTGGCGCGCCAGTCACGGTGAGAGCGCCTCGGCGATTGCAGCCCGGGCTGGCCTGGATGGAGAGACCGTGCGCAAGCGCATTCGCCGCTTCAACGCGGAAGGCTTGGAAGCGCTCAAGGACCGGCACCGTTCGGGCCGCCGGCCGACCTACACGCCCGAGCAGACGGCCACCGTGATTGCCACCGCGTTGACCAAGCCTCAGACGCTCGGGCTGCCGTTTGCTGCCTGGACGCTCGACCGATTGGCGGCCTACCTGCACGAGCACAAAGGTATCGCCATGCAACGCAGCCGCATCGACGAGATCCTGCTCCACGAGGGCTTGCGCTGGCGCAAGCACGAGACCTGGTTCGGGGAGCGGGTTGATCCAGCCTTCGCCGAAAAAAGGGGAAGATCGAAACGCTCTACACCAAGCCACCTGCGGGCAGTTGTGTAGTCTGTCTGGACGAGATGGGACCGGTGAGCGCCAAGAGTTATGCCGGGCGGGCGCTGGTGCAGACAAAGACGCGACCAGCCGAGCGCGCGAGACAGGAGATTGACTATGGCCGCCGCGCCAAAGGCTACATCTTCGGTGCATTCTGTCCCGCAACGGGTGAAGCCTTCACGCATCCCTATCCTGGACGCGGCAGTGCGCCTTGGGTCGACTTCCTGGACCAGGTTGAGACCTGGATCCCGAGCTCGACCAAGCGGGTGTACGCCATCATGGATAATCTGAGCTCGCATCGCACAACCGACGTGCTGCTGTTTGTGCTGGCGCATCCGCGTTGGGAGATGGTGTTCCAGCCCAAATACGCGGCTTATCTCAATCTAATCGAGCCCTGGTGGAAGATCCTGCGTTCACTGGCGTTAGCGGGCCGGCGCTTCGAGAATTGGGACGAGATCGCCGATGCGATCCACCGCTCGACAGTCTACTGGAATGCGCACCGCCATCCGTTTGTCTGGGGCGGACGCCGTCGGCATCGCCCACGCCGCTCACCCGGCATTGCACTCCTGCCGAGAGCGGCGTGACTTCCCGGATGCACCACTAAGTAGGTCGCCATAAGACTTGCAACGCGGGCGCTGCGGGTGTTCCCTGGGGAGCATGCAACACCATGATCACTCTCCCGAGGCGTGGCTTGACGAGGCGGATCGCAAGCGGCTTGCCGCAGCGCTTGCTGGCGCCCCGGGAGGCCCGTGTGTATCGCCGCCTCGAAGCGCTGCTGCTGGTGGCCGAGGGGCATTCTGTGGCCGAGGCGGCCCGCCGCTGCCGCGTCAACCGCTCCAGCGTGCATCGCTGGCTCGTCCAGTATCGGGCCGAGCATGAGGCCACGGCCCTGATCGACCGGCCGCGCAGCGGGCGTCCCCGCCGTCAGCCGAGGCTCACGCCGCAGCGGCTGGCGGCGGCCCTGGCGCGCGACCCGCGCCGCTGCGGCTATCAGGCCACAAGCTGGACGGTGCCACTGCTGGCGCACGACCTGGCCACAAAAGGCCTCGCCGTCAGCCCGCGGACCCTGCGGCGGCGGCTGCACGAGGCCGGCTATCGCTGGAAGCGGCCGCGCTACGTCTATGTCGCGCGCGCGGCTCACCTGCCGCAGAAAAAAGGGGCTTGATCCGGCGGCTGAAGGCCGGCTGGCACGGGGGCGATCGGCTGCTGTGCCTCGACTGGACGCTGCTGCGGCTGTTTCCACCGCTGCGCGCGACCTGGGCGCTCAAGGGCACCCAGGCCCTCGTGCCGATCACCGGGCGCAACGCCAAGCGGGTGCTGTTTGGGGCGATTGATCTGCGCAGCGCGCGCCGGGTGGTGCTGATCCGGACCCGTGCCGGTCAGGCCGACGCGCAGGCGTTCCTGCGCACGCTGCGGCGCCGCTACCGCCGCGCCGGCTGGCTCTGGCTGCTCACCGACCGGGCGAGCGCCCACACCGCCCCACAGACCCTGGCGCTGGCCACCCGGCTGCGCATCCGCTTCGTGTGGTTGCCCCGGCAGGCGCCCGAACTGAGCCCGATGGATCAGCTCTGGCGCGAGCTCAAGAGGCTGGTCGCGGCCAACCGGCAGGCCGCGTCCATCGAGGTTCTGGCCGCCGATGCTGCTGATTGGGTTCTGACGCTGACGCCGCAGCAGGCGCGTCGCAAGGCCGGCATGGCATCCAAACGCTTCTGGCTCAGGAAGCTGTTGCAGAACTTTTGGCGACCTACTTAGGAGACTGTGAGAACGTTAAGCTCTATTCCTTCAGTGCCGCCACTGAACGCAGCAACGGTCGGCCACACGCCTCATCGACAAGATCGTTCTTGATGCCGCACCGGATGGGCCATTGAAGACGCGGGTGATGGTGTTCAAAGACCCCGTGTGACTTTGGGTGTGAGTGTGGCTGCGGCGCAAACGATAGTGGTCTCCTGTACCAGGGATAACAAGCCATGAAACTGCAACACATTGAAGCCGTCGCGCGCGCTTTCTATGAGAGCCAAGACGATGCGGGTCGATGGGATTTCGAGCCGGAGCTGATTAAGGCCCGATTTCTCGCCTACGCCGAAGAGGCTCTTGTAATGCTTCAAGAGTATGATCGGATGGTGCAGTTGGCGGGCCTGGAGCACGACCTTGTCAGATCGGACATAGCGACGTCTTGCAGGGTGAACCCTCGAGCGAAGCAACACGGTCGAGAAGGTGCAAAAACTGAGTCCGCCGCGGAGGTTGATGAACATCAACTGAATTAGCCATGTCGGCAAGTTGAAGCTTCCTCCTATGTTTCGGCCAGTTTTCGATCAGTCATTGCAGGCGTATCGAGCCGGACGTTGGGAGGAATTGTTGTTAAGAGTTGAACTGTCGCCGTCAACAGCAACGTATGGTGATCGTATGGCTGAGAACAATGAGCAGGATTCTCCTCGTTTCCTAAACAGCCTCAGGCCTGATCAACAGCAGGTGGCCCTCCTCATTGGGCATTCGCTTGTGGACCTTTACAGCGATGTGCTCAATGCCCCCCTCCCACCGCATCTTCTGGCCTTGGTCGGGCAACTTGCACGAGTCGGTCCGCGCGATCGGCACCCGCCGCGCGAGGAGAACGGGGTTCGGCCTTGCTCGAATGGCCGTGACCGCTACTACTTTGACGTCCAGTGCGACGATGAGATGTCCTGCACCGACGCAGAAGGAATCGATCTTCGTGCTCACGAGGACGTGCGCCACAAAGCTTTGCAGGTGGCTGGGGAGCTCACCAAGGAGCGGATCCACACGCACAAGCGGATCACCGTCCGGGTGAGAGATGCCGGTCCCGAGCCAGTCTTGGTCGTGGAAGTTTCCGTGGCCGAGTTCAGTCGTCTTTAGAACGAGCGATCGCTGTCACGTGCAGTCTGGCGGGTGCGAGCAGCTGCCTGCTTAAGGGGGTCAGACAAATACCAATGATTGCGCGAAAGGCCCCGCTGTTCATGGCGGGGATGGACAGCGCAGGCGCCGCGAGGCGCCTTGCTTTCGTTCCCGGTCCGTTCTACAGCTAAGCCATGCAACGGCTCCAGGCCTACACGTTCGCACTGCTGAACCCGACGGGTGCCGATGAGCGGGCCATGCGCCGCTCCTGCGGCTCGCGCCGGTTCGTGTTCAACAAGGGCCTGGCGTTGCAGAAGGAGAGGCACGCCGCGGGGCTGAAGCACCTCTACTACGCTGACCTGTGCAAGCACCTCACGGCCTGGAAGGCCGATCCGGCCACGACCTGGCTGATGGTGGCCGACTCGCAGGTGCTGCAACAGTCCCTCAAGGACCTGTGCCGCGCCTACGACAACTTCTTCAAGGGACGCGCGGAGGTCCCGCGGTTCAAGAGGAAGGGCCACCATGAATCATTCCGCTACCCGCAGCGCTTCAAGCTCGACCAGGCGAACGGCAGGATCTACCTGCCCAAGATCGGCTGGCTGCGCTACCGCGCCTCGCGCCCTGTGGAGGGGGACATCTCGCAGGTCACCGTCTCGCACAGGGTCGACAGGTGGTTTGTCGCGATCCAGACTGAGCGAGCGGCGGAACGGCCCGCCCATCCATCGACCTCCATGGTCGCGATCGACCTGGGCGTGGCCCGCTTCGTCACGCTCTCGGACGGGTCGTTCGTGGAACCCGTGAACGCGTTCCGCAGGTCCGAGGCGCAGCTCGCCAAGGCGCAGAGGCGGATGAGCCGCAAGATCAAGCACAGCAGCAACTGGAAGAAGGCCAAGGTGAAGGTCCAGTCCATTCAGGCCCGCATCGCCCGCATCCGGCAGGATTTCCTGCACCAGACCTCGACGCAGATCAGCAAGAGCCACGCGATCGTGTGCGTCGAGAACCTGAAGGTCAGGAACATGACGGCATCGGCGGCGGGGACCGTGGAGCATCCGGGGACCAACGTGCGGGCCAAGGCGGGGCTGGACAAGGCGATCCTCGATCAGGGCTGGGGCATGTTCGTGCGCCAGCTCGCGTACAAGCTGGAATGGCGCGGCGGGATGCTGGTCGAGGTCGACCCGCGCAACACCAGCCACCGCTGCCCCGAGTGCGACCACGTGGACGCGGAGAACCGCCGGAGCCAGGCGCGCTTTGCCTGCGTGTCGTGCGGGCACGAAGCGCACGCCGACCATGTCGGCGCGATCAACGTTCTAACGGCGGGACACGCCCGGCTAGCCTGCGGAGAGACTTCGCCCGATGGGGCGTCGGCCCAGGAACCCACTGAGGCGAGGTCGCGCCTCGCGGCGTGACACGCGGCAGGAATCCCCTCCGTTCACGGAGGGGAGGATGTCAACAATTGAACCGATATCTTGCACGCTGTTGACATGTCACTGAACTAGGATCAAGCAGGGTCGCACCGTCGGCCAGGGTACCGCCCACGGTCTGGATTGCTGATACGGTGAATCGATCGATAGTGGGGCTGAACTTCATCTTCGGTGGCTCTCAATCTCATGCGCAAGACGGTCCTTTTTGGCGGTGTCAACCGCGAACATCTCGTGTCGGTCGCGAGCGCCCAAGCCTTGGCTGACGCATTGCCGGAAGCAGACTTGTGGTTCTGGAGTCGGGATGGGCTCGTTTATGCCTGCGACCGCTGTGTTCTCATCAGCCACACCCGGCCGTTCGAGGTGGACTTGCCGGTGCAAGGAGAACCGATCGGCAGAATTGAGGCTGCCCTTGATCATGCAAGCAAGGAGCACAGGTTACTGGTCCTCGGGTTACACGGCGGGATGGCGGAGAGCGGGAAGCTGGCCGCTTTATGTGAGGATCGCGGCATCCGATTTACCGGATCCGGATCGGCAGCCAGCCAACTGGCCTTTGATAAGGTCGCTGCCCCTTTGATAAGGTCGCTGCCAAAATGGCTGTCGCGGAGACGGGCGTTGCCACGCCGCCCTCTCTCTCGCTTGCGTCCGCTGCGACCGCTCTCGCCACCTATGGCAAACTTGTCGCCAAGCCTGTCGCTGACGGCTCGAGTTATGGTCTGTTTTTTGTTGAGAGGGAGGAGGATCTGAGCGCCCTGAGCGACGCGGTTCACAACGAAGCCTATCTCATCGAGCCATTCATCGCGGGCATCGAAGCGACGTGTGGGGTCGTGGAGCACAACGGGGCATCGATTGCTCTGCCGCCTGTCGAGATCCGCCCGGCTGAAGGTGTGTTTGACTACGCGGCGAAGTACCTATCGCCCGCCACGAGCGAGATCTGCCCGGCCAGTTTCGGAGAGCAAGTAAATGCAACATTACAAGCGGCAGCGCTCAAGGCTCATTCAGCCATCGGGGCAAGCGGGTACTCAAGGAGCGACTTCATCGTGACTGAAGATCGCGTGGTCTTCCTCGAGATCAACACCTTGCCGGGCCTGACGAAGGCCTCACTCTTTCCAAAAGAGTTGGCGGCTCAAGGGATCGGATTTGCTGGGTTTCTCCACGGCCAAATCGAGCTCGCGGCGGCCCATTCTGGCTAACCAGCATCTCTGATGATTGTGCCCAACACTTGGCTGGGCTTCGTATCTGGCGAAGTGCCTCCAGCCTCAAGGCTCACATGGTCGATGACGGAGAGATCCTCCATCAAATATGACGACCATCCTTAGCCTTTTTAGGCGGCTGCGCGTCTCGAGCAACGCCGTGACGGCGGCCTGATGCCGGCTGCATCATTCTTCCGCTTCGCCGAGAGCCTTATCGTAGCGCCGCTCAAGGACCGTCTTCTCTTTACGAAGCTCCGTCAGTTCCTGTGCGAGGCGCTTGATCGTGTTGCGAAGGGCCAGCTCGATCATAGCCACCTGGCCGGCGGAGCGGCAGGGACGGTTTCGGCTTCCACCTCCACGGCCTGATGCTGCTCGTTCGTGCGGAGCTGCTCGATCGTATCCTTAAAGTGGGTGTAGAGGTATTGGTGGCTCACCCCCGCCTGCTCGGCCACCGTCTTGACGGAGAGCATGAGGAAATGCGGGGCAACAATGGCGCCCGTCGTCTCGGCTCGACTTGCACTGCCGTCGAGTGGGCTGAATCGCGGCCGTCCGCAGGGGACCTCTTAAGGGCTGCCCCACAGAATCGCTTGCTCTCGAGAAAGGCTATCTGCAAAGCCGGGAGAGCTTGATGGAGAGGGCAGCGCAGAGGAAGGAGAAGGAGTGAAAGTGATGATGTTGATTTCAACCGTTGTGGGCGGGCTCTTCCTCTACGTGATTTTCGAGCGGTTCCTGAAGAAGGCTCTTCACCGAAAGCAAGACCAACGCAAAGCCATCGAGATTGGCACGCTGATCGCCGCAATGATTGCTGTGGGGCTTGCGGTTGCCAGTCTGGCCTACACGCTCAGTGTGATCGATGCTCTTGAGGGGCGGATCACAGCACTCGAAAAGGCGGGGCGGAGTTAAAGTCTTGAACCGGGAACGAGCCATCATGGACGACTGGTATCCGGTCAGGCTGGCTCCGCGCGACGGAACGCCCGTGATCCTCTGGATTGAGGACGAGGAGGCGCCGCCGCCCGTTCCAGTGACGGTCGGGATCTGGGAAACCGACGATATCACCGGGCTGAGCCACTGGCGCGTCTTCGGGGGTCACTACGGGCCATCCGAGCGACACACCCGGATTAACGCTCTGAAGCAGTAAGATCGGAGGTGGTGGTGTTGCCGGCAATGTGCGTCCTGTGTCTTCCTAATCACAGGGTTTAGAAGTTTCTGCGACACGAAATTGCGTAAACGATTACATTGCCGACACAGGGTTTCAAGGCCGAAGCCGCCACGGTAAAGGGCTTTGGCGACGGCGCCTGCTTGCGCGTCCCGGCGCGTCAATTCCCAGGACAGTCGCTCCTCCTCAACTCAGGTAATCATATGCGATGCTTCTTTCACTTGGCGAGTACGCACGACCAGATCTTGGACAACTGCGGGCTCGAGGTCGCAGACCTGGACGCATTACATCATCAAGTAGCGCGGACGATCCATGAAGTCCGCCAGGACGATGCTCATTGTGAGGAGAATTGGCGCGACTGGCAGCTCAATGTGGTCGATGAGGCGGGGAGCCTTCTCATCTCAGTCCCGCTTGGCATCCCGCCAGCCTGAGACGGATCTACGCGCGGCGGGACGGCGATTGTCCATCGCTCGGGGGCGTGGAGGAATCGGGATTCAGCCGCGCCAGGATAGCCTTCATATAAGCGGAGACCTGTGCAGCCTGCGTGGTCTGCTGTGAGGATTGGGCGCTCGTTCCACCAGTATTCTTCGTGTCGTCGGTCATTGCCGATTTTCCCTGCATATTGGCGGTAAACAACGTTTGGTACATCCTTGCCCCACTTAAACGAACGTAGTTTGACCCAGAGGTTTCCTCGCTGTCGCTATGCATGGAAATTATGGGTGGTGTGGCAGATGAGCTACAGACAACAAAACAGGTAGCAGTGCTACCTGTTTGAAGTTGCCTTTCACTCAAGCAAAAATTATTTTTGCAGTGCGATACGGCGATTGGCGTCGTCCTATCGCAGCCCTTCTTGGGCGTTTCCTCCCTAAACTTCGGGCCGCTGGCAACAGTGGCCTTTTTTCTTGGCAGGGAGATTATTCATGCTTCGAAAGGCGGGCAACAGGAAAGATGTTGCTCTCACATAGCACAAAAGTAGCACAACCATCCTAGCGGCTGTCGTGCTTCTAGGTCTGCTCAGGCGTTGCGTACAGCGGCGCCGGCTTCCGACCGTTGTTCATGTCTGTCTAGAACCATCATGCGCTCCTGCTACTCGGGCAGGTGAGAGAGCGCTGTCAGAGTATGATGCCTGCATTGAGACAGAGGTAAGCAACGATCACAGTGCCGAAGATGATGAGAAAGGCAGTGACAGCCAGAGTGACCCAGCCGATTCGGGTTTCACGAGCCAAGCGCTCTGCCACCGCGTGTCGCTTCTTATCGAGCGCCATATCCGTCTCGTTGTGTCCGTAAACTATTGCTGCCCCGTTGCGGATGAGGCATCTCCGGCAAGGTCGGACAGGTGCGCTCTTGTTCCTATTGTAGGACAGCTTGGATAGAACAGCCAGTCCCTAAGCGGGTAGGGAACTGCGGCAGGACGTCATGCCGAGGGTATGGCATGACGGGGTGAAGAGAGGGTTGAGCCAGCCCAATTTAAGCCATTCGCCTCTTACAGTTGCAGCTTGACCGAAAGATGATATGTGATTCCATCCAGTCGGTCTGGGCTGGGTTGGGCGATGATAATCGATAAGAAGTCACGTTATTTTCAGAAATATGAACTTGTACTTAGTCGGCCCTGAATAACCCACAACTTGTTGGGGCAGAAGGATTCTTCGTCGTCACGAAGCATTGTAAAATGCCAGCATCTGGGGATGGACCCGCTTAAACCTGGTGTTTTGCCATGGGACCCAAGCCGACGCTGCCGAGTTCCGGCGATCTCTACCGCAGCCGCCTCGACCAGATCCTCGATCCCCGCCACGCGTTGTTCCGCCTGGCTGCTTTGATCGACTGGCACCGCTTCGATGAGGAGTTCGGCGGCTTCTATCGGCCCCTGGGGCGGCCCGCGAAGCCGACGCGCCTGATGGTCGGGCTGTCCTATCTCCAGCATACCTTCAACCTGTCCGATGAGGCGGTGGTGCAGCGCTGGATCGAGAACCCGTATTACCAATGGTTCTGTGGCTGTGAGTACTTCCAGCATGAGTTGCCCTGCGATCCGAGCTCATTGACGCGCTGGCGCAAACGGCTCGGACCCGACGGACTGGAGACACTGCTGGCTGAGACGATCCAGGCCGGGCTGGAGAGCGGCGCCGTGCGCTCGTCGAGCCTGGAGCGGATCAGCGTCGACACCACCGTGCAGCCCAAGGCGATCACCCATCCGACCGACGCCAAGCTCTATCTCAAGGCGTTGCAGGCTCTGGTGCGACAGGCCAAGCGGCACGGCCTCGCGCTGCGGCAGGCCCACACGCGCCTGGCCAAACGCGTGGCCGTGCAGGTCGGTCGCTATGCCCATGCCCGGCAGATGCGGCGCATGCGCCGCGAACTGAAGCGGCTGAAGACCTATTTGGGCCGGGTCTATCGCGATGTCGCCCGCAAAGTCACAGGCGATGAGGTTCTCTTACGCCGGTTTGCTCCTCTGCTCGGCCTCGTAGAACGTCTTCTGTCCCAGGAGCGCACGAGCAAGAACAAGCTCTACAGCCTGCACGCGCCCGAGGTGGTGTGCATCGCCAAAGGCAAGGCGCATCGGCCGTATGAGTTCGGCAGCAAGGTCGCGCTCGCGGTGACCAACCGCGAAGGGTTCGTGCTCGCCTCCAAGGCGCTGGAGGGCAATCCGTATGACGGCCATACGCTCGGCACGACGATCGATCAGGTCGTGGCCATGACAGGCATCGAGCCGGAGCGGACTTATGTCGACCAGGGCTATCGTGGGCATGACTACGCCAAGACAGATCGGGTGTTCATCACCCGGCAGCGGCGGGGTCTGACGCCGACGATCAAGCGCGAGCTGCGACGCCGGTCCGCGATCGAGCCGACGATCGGGCACATGAAGGCGGACGGGCGGCTGGGACGCAATCACCTGCTCGGCGCAGCCGGCGACGCGATCAATGCCTTGCTCGTGGCCGCCGGGCACAACCTGCGGCTGATCCTGAACTGGCTCAGGCTTTTTGTTGCCTGGATCATTGCAGCTCTGATGGATTCATTTGCGCAACCGGATACTTCTCAAGCCGCCTGAAATCCAGCGCTAGCCCCGTGCCGACGCATTATTCAGGGCCGACTAAGTAGAAGAGCCTGAAAAACTGGGCAGCTGACCACGATTGGAATGAGATACGGGTTCAGCTCCGCATGCCCAATGACCGAACTCGTCTAGTAACAATGTCGCGAGAGGACGACGCGGCCGCTATATTATTTGTAGCGGCTGAACAGGTTTCCGTGGCTGAGGACCTTGCCGTTTGCACCGAAAAAGTTAATGATACACTCACACAAGAAGCACTGAAGATGTTCAAGCTTGACTGGGGCGAGGCAGCGAAAGGCTAACAATGTGGAAGCTTTTCTATCCGCTTCGATATTTTCGTCTAAAGAACGATGAGAAGCGTTGGTTAGACTGGATCCCAACCCTCGTCCTGACGCTGATCGTTTGGGCGCCGTTCGCGTTTGTCCCGGGCGCGTCTTTCTTTCGTCCAGATGGCTTCCTCGATAAATTTCTAGGACTTGCAGGTGCCCTGACAGGCTTCTATGTGGCCGCACTTGTTGCAGCGGCGACCTTTGCGCATCCGGACCTCGATAAAACAATCAGATCAGGACCGATTGCTCTGATAGAAAAGGATTCTGACGGTCGGCCGGTTGCGCAAGCACTGACGCGACGGGAATTCGCTTGCACAGTATTCGGGTACCTAGCTTTCGCGGCATTCGCAGTGTCTTTGTTCTCTGCAATAGCAGTGGGAGTTAGCGAGGCGCCTTGGGCAAAGATCTTAGGCGCGACGGTGGCTTATTACGTGAGGGCCATAGTGGCGCTTTGCTTCAGTCTGGGCATTGCCCATATGACAGTCGCTACCTGTTTAGGCCTCTATTACATGATGGATCGCCTCTATCGTAGCGATAGGCAGATCATTTCAAGGAAAATCTCCGCATAGAGAAGCGGCTAAGGATTCTGCCCCCTTTCTACTCCCCTCCCTGTCCGGGAGAGTGGAGTAGGGTTTAAATTTGGCGCGGTATGCCTGAGCGCAGATCTAGGGATTCCACAGTCTCTGTCCGAATAGCTGCCGGATTGACGTCAGCCACTCTCCAGTTGGCAGGCAACCCCTCCAGGACTGCATCGATTGCTGCAGCTTCGGAGGTCGTCCGGATGAGGTAGAAAATGCTCTCCGGCCCACCGACCTCATTGGGAATCTCAACCCTGACCGAGTAACAGAGCACTCTGTTATCCTGCATCGTCGCCCCCATCCTCAATGGACGGGTTCAGTATCACCCCTTGTCCTCCTCCGGAAGATCGCCTGGAGGAGGGATTCAAAAGCATGAGGGCCGAGTTGAGTGAAACCCGCGAGACCCTCATGAAGACCATCAGTGAGGCGGGCAGGGGGCGCTCGTAAGCCCCTTCTCAGCCATTCATTGAACCCAGCATCGGCAGTTCGCGCACAACTAATCCACGGCCACAGGGGAGCTGCGGGATTGGTCGGGTGGGTGTAAACTCGCCTGCTCGGAAGGGAGGGCTGCTCCCATGCTCAAACGCTACCTTGTCGACCTGACCCGCCGCGAGCGTACCGAACTCCTGAGCCTGCTCAACAAAGGCATCACCCCGGCTCGCACACTCACCCGCGCCCGCATCCTGCTCGCCGCCGACGAGCACAAGACCGACGTGCAGATTGCCGAAGCTCTGCATGTCCATCCCGCCACGGTGGAGCGCACCCGCCGTCGCTTTGTCGAAGGCCGATCCGCCCGCGCCCTGCATGAGAAGCCCCGGCCCGGTGGCCGGCCCAAGCTCGATCGCAAGCAGGAGACGTTCCTGGTGGCGCTGGCCTGCAGCAACGCGCCCTCAGGTCGCGGGCACTGGACGATGCAGCTGCTGGCCAACCGTCTGGTCGAACTCGGGGTGGTGGACACCATCAGCGACGAGACGGTGCGCCGCGCGCTCAAAAAACGCATTGAAGCCGTGGCAGCGCAAGCAGTGGTGCATCGCGTCGGTGGGAGCGGACTTTGTCTGGCGCATGGAGGACGTGCTGGATCTGTATGCTAAGCCCTACAGCACGGACCGGCCCGTCGTCTGCTTCGACGAGGTGCCATTTCAGCTGCTCGCCGACACACGCGCGCCCCAACCGGCGGCTCCCGGACGGGCGGCCCGGGTGGACTACGAGTACCGGCGGCAGGGCACGGCCAACCTGTTCGTGTGCTTTGAACCGCTGGCCGGCTGGCGCCACGTGGAGGTGACGTCCCGGCGCACGAACAAAGACTTTGCCGAGCAGATGCGGACGCTCGCGGATGATCATTATCCTGACGCCCCGGTCATTGCGGTGGTGCTGGACAATCTGAGCACCCACTCGCCGGCGGCTCTGTACCAGACCTTCCCACCCGCGGAGGCGCGCCGCCTTGTGAAGCGGCCGGAGTTTCACTACACGCCCAAACACGGCAGCTGGCCGAACTGGAGTTTGCGATCCTCAGCCGCCAATGCTTGGGTCGGCGCCTTCCGGATCGAACGGTGCTCCAACGCGAGATCGCCGCGTGGGAGGCTGAGCGCAACAGGGCCAGAGCCACAGCCCATTGGCGCTTCACGACCGCCCAGGCCCGCACCAAACTGCAGCGCCTCTATCCCGCATGATCCCTGTGGCCAAGGACTAATGCGGGGAGAGGGCATCAAGCGGAATAATATGTACCGTTTGACCTAAGGCATCGACAATCTCGACCCGCCATCCCAGCCACTGACCCAAGTTCGGGGGACTTTGGGCGCGAAGCTCCTCGACGGCTTCCATAGCGGAGACCACGGCGGCTCGGATGCTAGACGCCTCAATGCCATTCTCGTCCTGAATGAACGCGTCCCCATTGGTGAGGTTGAAGTAGTAGCGCGTGGTCATGAGTGGGCTCGACGGGATCTTGGAGAAGAACTCGCCGGCGGGCTGACCTAAATCGCTTCTGAGAGCGACGCAAGGAACGCGCGGCTTGTGGTTCCCTAATCGCGCGGGATGGGAAGCTCAACAGTAAAATATTTCGTAATCGATTACATTGACGAATTTTGATTTCAGTTCACAGAATACAACGGCAATTTTCTTGCGAGGGCCCAAGTTTTTCTCGGCTCTTGTACCGGCCCGAGCCTGATGGTTCCCTCGAATGAGCTCGGATAAGGTTGAACAAATGGCTCCGCCGAGAGTCTTTAGTGGGCGGCTCCGCGCCGCCGTTGCTGATTATCGTTGAGTCAAATGCCCAAAGCGCCATCGAAGATCTCAAAGGACCCTTTCAAGGGGCTGCTTCTACCCGCGGCTGCATGGAGAGCTTTGGAAAAGGCCAATATCACAAGCTTAGCACAGCTTAAGGCCCTGGCCCCTCAGATACACCAGCGCAGAGGCATCGACCCAGAAACCGTCGCCCTGATCAAGGATCGGCTCGAGCGAAGAGCCGCAAAGAGAATTGTCCGGGTGAGATTAGTATTTCCCAAACTGCCTCTCCGCAAAGTCAGTAAGCCAGGCACCAAGAGCCGCGGTGATGTGGTGTCACGGGAGTAGGTCATGCTGAGGGCACGGCACGAAGGGGAAAAGAGATTGCTGGCGGGATCGGACTCCCATTCTCGTCGTGAGCTCGGAAGGGGCGCTGTCAGCGAACGACGCCCGCATTGAGGAAGAGGGAAACAACTATTACGGCGCCGACGACAAGGATAACGGCAGTGGTAATCATAGTTGGCCAGCCAATTCGAGCTTCCCGAGCCAAGCGCTCTGCCACGTCGTGACGCTTCTGATTGAGCGCCGCATTCGTCTCATTGTGTTCGTAAACCATTGCTGCCCCACCGGGATGAGGCATCTCCAGCGAGGTTCGCCAGGTGCGCTCCTATATCTCCAGTCTACGGCAGGCTCAGACCAAGGAAGCAGCCCCTAGGACTTAAGACCTGGGCTTTAGAGAGGTACGTCATGCGGCTGACCTTGGGGCCGCATGGTTGTTGGGCGCCTCAGGCCGTTGAATGCCGGCAAGAATGCGCCGGAAGACTGCGTTGATGGGCGGAAGTACGTCATGCCGAGGGTATGGCGTGAGGGGTGAAGACTCTGCCGCCTTTTACACCCACATGCACTCAGACGGATCAATGTATATGAGCTAACTTCGTGATAAAACGACGTTGTTCGGGCGGCTCAGCATCAGCGTCGAGGCACGTTGCTCTAGAAGAATAATTCGACCTCGCTTGCGCGGCAGCGCTTACCTTGGCAAGGCGAGCGCTGCCATTATCGGACAGCGAAGATCAGAGGATGAAATCGGCCTTGGCGAGGATTCCGACATCCCTGACCAGGACCTCGAAGTCGCTCCTGCCGTCGCCATCGACATCACCTTGAACGATCACATGGTTGCCCAGATCGCGGATGCGAAGCTCGCCGGCCCTGTCCGAGAAAGCATTGGTTCCGATGAACTTGAACCGATTGTTCCCGCTCCGGTCGGTGTTAGCATCGATGGTGCGCAGATCGATGTCGTCCTGTCCCCGATGGAAGTCGAGGACCCGATCCCGCGAGGCGTTTGACCGGCCCGTCTCGTTCACGGCATTGAAATCGAACAGATCGCGACCCGAGTCGCCGGACAGGAAATCGCGCCCCAGGCCGCCGGTGAGAACATCGCGGCCTTCGCCTCCCGCGAGATTATCGGAGCCAGCGCCGCCATCGAGACGGTCGTCGCCGGCATTGCCAAAGAGGAAATCATTGTCGTCGCCGCCAGTCAGAATGTCGTTGCCGAAGCCGCCGCTGATGATGTCGAGACCCGCGCTGCCATTGAGGAGATCGTCACCGGCGCCGCCATCAATGGAGTCGTCCCCGGCGCCACCATCGACGGTGTCATTGCCGTCATTGCCATACAGAGTGTCATTGCCGTCGCCGCCGCTGAGACTGTCAACGCCTGCGCCGCCATCAAGGGAGTCATTGCCAGTGCCACCATCGGCGGTGTCATTGCCGAAGCCGCTGAGCAGACTGTCGTTGCCGTCCCCGCCGGTGAGACTGTCATTGCCGTCCCCGCTCTCGAGGAAGTCGTCTCCGGCGCCGCCACTGGCGGTGTCGTCGCCGAAGCCGCCGAGGAGCCTGTCGTTGCCGTTGCCACCGTCCAGGCTGTCGTTGCCGTTCCCGCCATCAAGGACGTCGTTGCCGTCGCCGCCGAAGAGGCCGGCGACTTGGACTTGACCGCTAAAGCCGGCCACGGCGCCCGACTCATTGCCGCCGCCGCCAGAGAGCACGTCGTCACCGTCCGCGCCGTAAATCGCGTCGGCGCCCCCACCGCCTTCGATAGAATCGTTGCCTGACGGGCCGAACGACGTGAGCACGAACGGATCGATGAGGGTGCCTGCGCCCGAGAAGGTCAGAAAGCCACTGCCGTTCAGAACGTCGTTGCCCTCGCCGCCATAGAGCGCGTTGGCGGTGGCATCGCCTTGGAGAAAATCATTGCCGTCGCCGCCGTAGTAGTTAACGAAACCGCCTGTTTGACTGTTGTCCGCATCGTTGCCGTAGAAGTTCGCCATGATCTCTCTCCGCGCGAATGGAGTGGGTCTGCCCCCCAGGATTCAGGTCAAAGCCGCCATTGAGGCGTGCCGCACGAGTATTATCCTAATGAACCTTTTTTCCTACTGAATTTTTACCATTGTGGGGAGATCATTCCCGGTATGCAGCCATTCGGAATGAGCCGCGACAATCAAGGCGGTACTCCTGCTCAGGCGTCGCATACAATGGCGCCGGCTTCTGACCGTTGTTCATGTCGACCCAGAACCGGGCAAGCCCTGAGGTCTCAACCTCTCTCATCCTTGGGCTTGGTCGGGTTCTGGTTTTTGGCCCGGCGGACCCGTCGCAAGATCGACTTGATATGCTCCTTCACCGCAATCTCGTCGATACCCGGCCTATCGGGAATGCCGCCGTTCTGCTTTCCTGCCAGGATGGAGAGAAGAACCTGTGCTTTTGACGGCAGCAACGTGGACGGGGCGGTGGCCGGCGTGTCAGGCGAGAGGGCATCGCAGATCCGCAGCTTGGCACGCTCACCTTGATTTGGATTGGCGGCGCATATCGGTGCCGCGGCATCGGGAGACCCGATGACTGCCTTACCCTTTGCCATTGCTCCCCCGAGCCCTGTCAATCCAGGATCAATACCTAAGCGCAGGCATCCTCTCCTAGAACAGCCTCGAGTGCTATTGCGATTCAGAGGTCGCGATACCGATTCAGAGGTAACAATGGCTTGGCTGCGTTTCTAGGAATTCGCGGTCCCTTTTTATGGTAAGCGGCCGCGCAACTTAGAGTCCCGGGCTGGCCGTGGCAGAAAATTTTCTTGGGTTCCACAAGAAGTTGTATTTTCACCGGAATTAACATCTGCTCGGTGAGGCCCGCTGGCCCCAAGGCTGGCGAGGCCTTTGCCTATTCGAGGCTGATCCCGAGGCGCTCCTTGATCTCGGCCCGGACATATTCCTTCGCCAAGCCCCACAGCAGATCCACTCCGACACTACCGACCTTGGAAGCTCCCGCTTTGGTCTTGCGCCAGATCTCCGGATCGCGAACGGTGTCTAAGAACTCGTGACCTTGCCAAGTCATTCGGATGCTCGATCCTGCTTGCTGGATCGCACGACCGCTCACCACAGAACCTGGGGTGATGGTAACCTCCGGCCTGCGAACAAATCCTGCATCCTCAAGAATGGCCAAGTGATATGAGACTTCATACCCGGATCGGCCTGCTACTTTGAGCTTGGCGGGATAGATATGTCCGCTGTGGCGTTCCTCGAGGGCAAGCAGCAGATCGCGCACGAGGTCCAGATCCCGTTTCATCTCTGCCCCTGAATAAAACCTGTCCCGGGCATCCAATCCTCAGCAGCGGGTGAGTTTTCGCCCCTCTGTGTGCTCGGCTTCTTGGGGTTAGGGTCCGTCTCGTCCGATATGGAGTTGACCAACTCCCCAAAGGCAACAAGATTCATCCCGACTGCCTCGAGCATCTTGGCCAGGGTCTCCGTGGAGGGCCAACGCTCCCGACCAGCAGCGCTCATGCGCTTTGATTTGTTGAAGGTGGTCGGATCCAAGGCTGCCTTTCTTGCGAGGCCTGAGATGGACAGCACGGATTGCTCTGCCACGAGATCAATGGCTTGCCAAAGCTTCTTATGCGTGAGCATTGCCCTCGTCCAAACGCAGCGACCTATGAATAGCGAAAATGGCCAATGGCAGAGTTCAGGAATCTGTTCAAGGCCGAGGCAGGGCTTGTGTCACAACTGTTCGGGTATTGCCTCGACCGTCACTCCACCGCACGGCTATGGGAAGGAATGACGAACCGACGCTGACGAACGAAGGCCGCAACGAAGGTGGCAGCCATGAGCAGGACGATCGTCGGGGCGGGGGCGCTGTCGATGAAGAAGCTGACATAGACACCGGTGAAGGATGCCACAACGGCAATCAAAACCGACACGATCAGCATCGTCCCGAACCGCTTCGTCAGAAGAAACGCCACCGCGCCCGGCGTGATCAGCAGGGCAATGGTCAGAATGATGCCGGTCGCGGTCAGGGCGCCTACGATTGTCAGGGAGAGCAGGGAAAGGAAGCCGTAGTGCAGAAGCCGCACCGGCAGGCCCATGGCCTGCGCCTGCTGCGGATCGAAGGCATGCAGCAGCAGATCCCGCCACTTCATAGCAATGGTGGCCAGCACAACCGCGGCAATGATCCCGCTCTGCAACAGGTCCGGCCAATCCACGCCGAGCATGTCGCCGAAGAGGATGTGGTCGAGATGCAACTCCGTCTCGACCTTGGTGTAGAGGACGATGCCAAGGCCGAACATGCCGGAGAACACGATGCCCATGACTGTGTCCTCCTTGATGCGGCTGTTCTCCTTCAGATAGCCGGTGGCGAGGGCGCAGACCATGCCCGACCCGAAGGCTCCCACCGCCAGCGGCAGGCCCGCAATGTAGGACAGAACAACGCCAGGCAGCACCGCATGCGAGATCGCGTCTCCCATCAGCGACCAGCCCTTGAGCACCAGGAAGCACGACAGCAGGGCCGCCGGCACCGCGACCAGCATGGCGATCACGAGGGCTTCCCGCATGAAAGAGAAGACGAAGGGCCGAGCAAGCGTGTCGAACAGGCCAATCACGGGCTCGCCTCCGGTGCGGCTCGCATGCGGCGACGGGCGGTGAGCAGCCCATGCTTGGGCGCCAGGACGAAGGCGGTCAGGAAGACCAGCGTCTGCAGGACGATGATGATGCCGCCGGTCGCGCCATCGAGAAAGTAGCTGAGATAGGCTCCGAGGCCGCTTGAAAGCGCGCCGACCGCCACGCTGATCAGGACCAGCCGCGGGAAGCGGTCGGTCAGAAGGTAGGCCGTGGCGCCGGGCGTCACCACCATGGCGATCACCAGGAACGCCCCGACCGTCTGCAGCGCCGCGACCGTGCAGGCGCTGAGCAGAGTGAAGAACAGGATTTTCATAGCAGAGGGATTGATACCGACCGAGCGGGCGTGGTTCTCGTCGAAAAAGGTGACGAGGAGGTCCTTCCACTTCACCAGCAGAATGGCGAGAGACACGCCTGCGATGATGACGAGTTGCAGTGTATCCTCGGGTGTGACCGCCAGAATGTTGCCGAGGACGATGGTCTGGATGTTCACCGAGGTAGGCGACAGCGACACCATGAACAGCCCGAGGCCGAAGAAGGAGGTGAAGATCAGCCCGATGATGGCGTCCTCCTTGAGCTTCGTGCGCTGGTTCAGGAACAGCATGGCGCCGGCCGCCAGTCCGCCCGAGAGGAACGCTCCGACGGAGAAGGGCAGGCCGAGCATGTAGGCGCCAGCCACACCTGGGACGATGGCGTGTGAGAGCGCATCGCCGATCAGCGACCAACCTTTGAGCATCAGATAGGCGGAGAGGAAGGCGCAGACCGCCCCGACGAGGGCGCTCACCCACATGGCGTTGACCATGTAGTCGTAGGAAAACGGCTCAAGGAGCTGGGCCATCAGGTGCGCTCGCTTCCTGCGGCCGGTGGGTTAGCCGTGCTATCCTTGGTCGCATCCGAAGCTTTGTCTGCATAGATGACCAGCGGCCGCTCGTCGTCGGAGATGACATCGACCGAAGCGGCGCCCGCGTGACGGCTGGCGTCGAACACGAAGTGCCGAAGCACGCCGCCAAAAGCCTTTTCCAGGTTGGCCCGCGTGAATACTTCTTCCGTCAGCCCGGCAGCGAGCACGGTCCGGTTCAGCAGCACGGCGCGATCACAGAACTCGGGAACGCTACCGAGATTGTGGGTCGAAACCAGGATCACGCGGCCTTCGTCGCGAAGCCCACGCAGGAGCACGATGATGGCCTCCTCCGTCGTCACATCGACGCCGGTGAAGGGCTCATCCAGGAGAATGACACGGGCATGCTGCGCCAGGGCCCGCGCCAGGAAGACCCGCTTCTTCTGGCCACCCGAGAGCTCGCCGATCTGGCGCTTCCGGAAGGTTGCCATGCCGACGCGCTCCAGCGCCGCGTCCACCGCCTCACGATCCTGGCGCCGGGGCAGGCGCAGCAGGTTCATATGGCCATAGCGGCCCATCATCACCACATCGTCGACCAGAACGGGGAAGTTCCAATCGACATCCTCACTCTGGGGCACATAGGCGACGATATTGCTCTTGAGCGCTTGGGCCACGGAGCCCCCGAGGATCGCGATCGATCCAGTCGTGACGGGGACAAAGCCCATGATAGCCTTGAACAGGGTCGACTTGCCGCTGCCGTTGACTCCCACCAGAGCTGTGATGGTGCCGCGCGGGATCGCAAAGCTCACGTCACGAACAGCTGCATGCCCATTGCGATAGGTGACCGTTGCATCGCTCACGGCAAGACCGGTGCCCAAGGCGCCTGAACGAGGATCTACTCTTTGCATGCAAGCATTCATTCGGTGAGCCCTTTGGCGATGGTCTCCGAGGTAACGCGCAGGAGATCGAGATAAGTCGGCACCGGGCCAGTGGCGTCGCTCAGGGAGTCGACGTAGAGGACACCGCCGTACTTGGCGCCGGTTTCGCGGGCGACCTGCTTGGCCGGATCAGGCGAGATCGTGCTCTCGGAAAACACAACCAGGATGGTGTTGGCACGAACGGCATCGATGACCTTGCGCACCTGCCGTGGCGTGCCCTGCTGATCGGCGTTGATCGGCCAGAGATAGAGCTCTTTCAGGCCGAAGTCGCGGGCGAGATAGCTAAACGCACCCTCGCTTGTCACGAGCCAGCGCCGCGGCTCCGGGATCGTCGCCAGGGTCGACCGGATGGGCGCGACGGTGGCCTGGATTCTGGCCTTGTAGGCCTCCGCATTGGCCCGGTAGGTCTCAGCATTCTTGGGGTCGTGCTGGACGAGCGCATCACGAATGTTGTCGACATAAATCACAGCATCGCTGGGCGACATCCAGGCGTGGGGGTTGGGCTTGCCGGTGTAGGGACCCTCCTGGATTCCCATCGGCTTCACGCCCTCGGACACGACGACACTGGGGACTTCCCTCAGATTGCGGAGGAATTTCTCGAACCAGAGTTCGAGGTTGAGGCCGTTCCACAGGATGAGCTTGGCATCCTGTGCTCTTAGGATGTCGCCTGGCGTTGGCTGGTAGTTGTGGATCTCCGCTCCAGGCTTGGTGATCGACTCCACGATGGCGGCATCGCCGGCCACATTCTGCGCCATGTCGGCGATAACTGTGAATGTCGTGACGACCTTGAACTTGCCCTCTGCTCCTTGAGGGGACGATGGAACGAAGAACACTGTTGCGAGGGCCAGCAGCAAGGAAGCAAGCTTCATTATTGTCTCCATGGTTGGCCCGACGAATAATGCAATTGCAAATTATTTGCAATAAGGCGGCTGAAGCGACCCGCCAACGGGCGGGCAAGAGGATCTTGTTCCGACACGAGACGCCGGCAAACGTTCGAAGCCGCAGAGCAAAAATAAAGCCTGGCAATTGATCGAGAACGCCATCGGCCGGCGGAAACGGACCGAACCAAAGGACACGTTATGCCGGTGACCCAGACGCCTGAAAGGAGTCACTGACATGAGCCACCTCACAGCGCTGATCGGCTTCCTGATCCTGGGCGGTGTTTCGGTTGGCGCTGCGTCAGACGAAGGGGCTGATTGGCTCGCTCCTCCACCTCCGCGGTATGGTTTCCGCACCGACGATGCGGGACGCTGTGATTCTGCAGCACGCCAGTGACGTTTTCATCTCTGCCACAGCAGCTGCCAGCGTACGGCCGTCATATGGATTGCCGTGCTTCGCGTGCGGCCTTCCGACCGCACATGACCCAGAGCCAATGCGGATCGCTACTCGTCCATTGCGATGGACTTGCACCATCTACTCCTTGCCGGTCTCCCGGCGCACTCTTGCGCCGACCCCATTGATGTCTGCGCCAGTGAGCTGAGCCTTCATGCTGCGGGATCATTGCTGCGGTCGACAGTGACCGTGTCATGGCGAGCCTGCAGAGGATAAACTCATGCAGGGCGACTCACTCGCGAGCCGCAGTCTTCTTTGCAGAAGGAGCACGCTGTGCCTTTATCAGCCAGCGCACCAGTCCCAAGGCGGCGAGGGCTCCGAGAACCTGCGCGACGATGAACATCGGCACGTTGCTGGGCGCGATCCCGGCAAAGGTATTCGTCAGGGCACGGGCGATCGTCACGGCCGGATTGGCGAAGGAGATTGAGGCGGTGAACCAATAAGCGGCCGTGATGTAGAGCCCGACCGCATAGGGGATCGCCTCGATCCGGAAGCGGACGACGGTGAGGATCGTCATGAGCAATCCGAAGGTGGCGACGGCTTCGGCGAACCACTGTGCCGGGCCGGTCCGGGCCTTCGCGGCGAGTTGGAGCAGCGGCAGGTCGAACATGCCATGGGCCACCAGCGTGCCGAGGCAGCCACCGACGATCTGGGCCACGGTATAGGAGCCGACCTCGGGCCAGGGCAGGGCGCGGGTGAGGCACATGACGAGCGAAACAGCGGGGTTGAAGTGGGCGCCGGAGATCGGCCCGAGGCCAAGGATCAGCACGACCAGGATCGCTCCGGTCGGGATCGTGTTGCCGAGCAGCGCCAGGGCCATGTTCCCGCCGGCGAGCCTGTCGGCCATGATCCCGGAGCCGACGACGGTGGCGACCAGCAGGCCGGTCCCGAGCGCCTCGGCGGCGAGGCGCTGCGTGGGCGGAAAGGTGGCGGTCATGCGCTCGCCACCCGCCGCCCGTGCTCGTCGACCACGCGCTCGCCATCCTCCTTGACGAACTCGGCCTGCTGCGGCGACAGGAGGTCTAGGACCTCTTCGGACGGGCGGCACAGGCGCACGCCCTTCGGCGTGACGACGATCGGGCGGTTGATCAGGATCGGGTGCGCCGTCATGGCGTCGAGGAGCTGGTCGTCCGTCAGGGACGGATCGTCGAGGCCGAGGTCCTTGTAAGGGGTGCCCTTCTCGCGGATGACGTCACGGACCGGGACGCCCATCCGGTCGATGAGCTGGCGCAGCAGGAGCCGGGTCGGCGGGGTCTTCAGGTACTCGATGACGTGCGGCTCGATGCCGGCATTGCGGATCATGGCCAGCGTGTTGCGGGACGTGCCGCAGTCCGGGTTGTGGTAGATGATGACGTCCATGAAAAAGCCTCAGGCCTGGCGGCGGTCGAAGGGGAGGACGGAAGCGGGAGTTGCGCCCTCGAGGCGGCCGATGTCGCGCAGGTGATGGGTGAGGGCGATCTGGTCGAGGCTGGCCATCGGCAGGGCCAGGAACACGGAGAGCCGGTTCTTCAGGAACTTGAAGGCCTGGACGAAGGCGCGCTCCTTCTCGATGTCGGGACCTTCGACGGCGGCGGGATCCTCGATGCCCCAGTGGGCAGAGGCCGGGTGGCCGGACCAGACCGGACAGGCCGCGCCCGCGGCGTTGTCGCAGACGGTGAACACCAAATCCATGGCGGGGCGTCCGGCTTCACGAACTCCTCCCAGCTCTTCGATCGGTAGCCCTGCGAGGGGTAGTCGAAGCTGTCGACGACCTTGAGCACGAACGGGTTGACCCGGCCCTTGGGCGTGCTTCCCGCCGAGAAGGCGTTGAAGCGTCCGGCGCCGTCCTTGCGCAGGATGCCCTCGGCCATGATCGAGCGGGCGGTGTTGCCCGTGCACAGGAACAGCACGTTGTAGGGGCGATGGTCAGCCATCGGCTTTCTCCTTCGGAGGGCAGCAGGGGGTCAGCGCGTCGACGAGCGGGGCGCACACATCCGGGTGCCGCCGCAGCAGTCCCGGAGCAGGAAGGTCACGACCTCCCGCAGGCGGTCGAGGTCGGCCCGGTAGATGATCGAGCGGCTGCGGCGCTCCGAGCGGACGAGCCCCGCCCGGGAGAGGATCCCAAGATGGGAAGACATCGTGTTGTGCGGGACCGTCAGCTCCCGGGCAATGTCGCCGGCCGGAAGCCCATCCGGCTCATCCTTCACCAGCAGCCGAAACACGTCCAGGCGGGTCGGTTGGGCGAGGGCTGCGAGGGCGAGGATTACGAACCCCGATTCCATGCGTCGAGACCTATAGACGTATTTTCGCCCAGTCAAGAGGCGCGATGTCCCAGAACCCGGATCATCGCCCCTGCTTGAAGCCAAGCTCTTGAAGGGGAATTCCCAAGGCAGCCAACCTGATGCTGGCCCAGCGGACGAGGATTCGACCGCGGGCGTTTACCGACCAATCCTGCTATGCACCGCAGGCGTCGCCTGGACCACGGGGTGAATGAAGTCTGTGCCGCGGCGCAACTGCTTTGGGCCAACCGTCGATGATATGCTAGGTTATATTCCTGTCATGCGAGTGGCGTACACGATCCCGCATCCCCAGCGGTGGAGAAAGCCGTGGAAGGCCTCACCGAACCAAACCTGAGCGAATTGCTCAGAGAGCCCATCGTGCGGCAGCTGATGGCCCGCGACGGAACGTCCGAGCGTCAGGTGCGGGCCATCGCCCTTCGTGCTCGACGCCGCTTGGAGCACCAGCGCAGACAGGTTGCGGCCGATTGCTCTCTAGCACTCTCGCAAATGCCGGCCACGCTCAAGAATCGAGAATGTCAGATTTGACGGTGTCGCCAGTCTGGGACTCACCCAAAATCGCTCCCCCGGATTCACCCTTCCGGTGTCCCACGACGATCGCAGTCGCAGAGGGTTGCAGGAACTGTGCCTCAGGAGCAGTTCACCCAATGGAAGCTGGGCTGCTCCCTTGGCCTTTCGTTTGGCGGCGGCGTCTCTTCGTCACGAGCCCTGCGGATTAAGGGAGGCGAGAAAGGTCTCGACCGCCGGCAGCCCGCCGGGCGCCAGCAGCGTGGTATGGCCTGCACCCTCGACTCTGACGAAGCGTTTCGGCGTGGGGGCTGCCTGGTAGAGCGCTTCACCATATCGGATCGGGATATCCTGGTCCTCGCTGCCATGCAGCACGAGGAGCGGCACCTTGATCCGGCCGACGAGGTCGATCGAACGGGTACCGGTCCGCGGCAATCGCAGCCGCCGTCGTGTAGGGGGCATCGAGGATGAGACCGGCGGCCCGGATCTCGGTCGCCAGCCGCACCGCGACCCCGCTGCCGAGGGACACACCGAAGAGCACGACGCGGGCGGGCGGAATTCGGCTCGTGAGCCAAGCATAGGCCGTGCGGGCATCCGTGTGCAGGCCCGCCTCATGGGGCCGGCCGGTCGAGCCCCAGAAGCCCCGGTACGCCACCATCAGGATCCCGTGCCCTGTCGCGCCCAGGCGCTTTGCCCGCTCGCGACGGGTGTTGGCGGGATCGTCGTTGCCAGGAAGGTAGAGGATTGCCATCTTGCCCGCTTCGGGCGCCTTCCACCAGACGACCAGGCGCTCCCCGTCCGGAGTGTCGAGGCGCAGCGTCTCGAAGCCAGTCACATCCGCCGTGATGCTCGCGACCGGCCGGCCGGCCGCGGGATAGAGCAGCCGGTCCTGCGCGAGGTAGAGGGTGCCGACGAGACCGGCATAGAGCGCCGCCAGCGCGAGAGCGCCCCGGACAAGGCCCCGGCCAGGCCGCATCGCGCCTAGCGGGCGGGCTCAGGCGTGCGCAGGTCGGCGAGCCTGACGCTCGTGCGCCGCACCACCTCGCCGGCCTCGTTGCGCAGCGACAGCGCCACCTCGCCCTCCCACCAATCGACATCCACGGTGCCGAAGTTCGCCGCGCCGTAGACGGCGCCGAGGCGGTTCGGGCCTGCCTCGCGGTTGCCGGGGAAGACCTGGTTGAGACCGCTCGCGGTGATCTCGACGAGCGGGTAGGGGGTGCTGTTCGTCTCGCGGTAGAGGCCGCCGACATGCCGGTCGCCCGAGATGAACACCACGCCGTTCGCGCCGGTCTCACGCACGAGATCGTAGAGGTGCTGGCGCTCGCGCGGGAAGTTGCCCCAGCGCTCCCAGCCGTGGCCCTCCGCCACAACCTGAACCGAGGACACGATGAGGCGCAACTCCGCGGGCTCCCGCAGGCGATCGGCGAGCCATTGCCACTGCTCGGCGCCGAGCATGGTCTTGGTGGGATCGTCATCCGGCAGGTAGCGCTCCTTGCCGGGCGCGTTGCGCGCGTCGGTAGGCTTCAGAGGCGAGCGGAAGAAGCGGGTGTCGAGCAGGATCACCTGCACCCGCTGCCCCTCCGGGCCGAAGGTCTGGGCATGATAGACGCCATCGCGGGTGTGGCGCGGATCCGACCGGGGCACATCCCAGAACTGGAGGAAGAGCCGTTGCGCCGCGTGCCGGCCGGCGAAATCCGCGCCTGCGTCGTTTTTGCCGTAGTCGTGATCGTCCCAGGTCGCCAGAGTGGGGATGGTCGTCCGCAGGCGCATGAGGCCGGGTAGCTTCGAGGCTTGGAGGTAGGACTCCTGCAGGCTGGCGATGAGGTCTTCGTCCGGCACATTCCGGCCATTGCGCACATCGCCGTACACGTTGTCGCCGGCAAACAGAAACAGCTCTGGCCGATAGGCCATGACCGCGTCCCAGATCGGTTGCGGCTTCTCCTCATCGGCACAGGAGCCAAAGGCAATCCGGGTCAAGGGAGCTGGCGCGCCCTGCGCCCAGAGTTGCCCCGGCAGCAGCCATGCCAGCAGGATTGTCAGGAGGAGACGGGGCATCAAAGCTCTCTCATGTTCGGATGCGCGCGTCCCAATCTACCCATCAGCTGTGACAACCAGAAGAATGATCTGCGGGCTAGGAGCTCTTCAGAGGCAGCCTGTCACAAGCTGCCGCAGGATCCCGCGAAGGCGATCGAAGCTGATCCTCAGTCGGGTGTCCCAGCCTCGGGTATAGGCGCCAGTCGGAAGAGCTGCCGTGACCAGCAGAGCGGAGGCACTCAGAAGCAAGATCCCAATGCTCATGGCGGGTGTCCGATGATGGAGCCGCAACAAGCCTTGGCTGACCCAGCTGGACTTTAGCAGATTTTGCGCCGAAAGCCCTCTCCGTTGAGGGAGAGGATGTAGAGGCGCACGCGGCGTCAGCCGCGTCCCTGGTTTTCGATGTATGCCTTGAGGACTTCCAGAGGTGCTCCACCGACCGATCCGGCGAAGTAGCTCGGCGACCACAGCACGCCCCGGCTCTTCCGGACGGACCAGAAGGCATTGATATCAGGGCACTCCTGCTTCAGCCTGCGGCTCGACACGCCCTTGAGGCTGTTGACCAGCTCCGACAGCCGGACCTTCGGCGGGTAGACGACCAGCAGGTGCACATGGCCCGCCTCGCCGTTGAATTCCCGCAGTTCTACCTCGAAGTCCGCACACACCGACGCAAAGATCTCACGCAGGCGCACGAGATGTTCCGCCAGCAGCACCTTGCCGCGCCGCTTGGTCGTGAAGACCAGGTGCGCATGGAGTGCCGCAACCACGTGGCGGCCAGTCCTGATGTCCATAGACCGACGGTATGCCCGACATCCCTTACGAGCAAAGGTGCATGTGCACCGAAGACCAACCCTGCTACAAGACCTTCAGCTTCCGCGTCAAGGACGCGAAGGGCCTGGTCGTGCTCGGCAACGGCGTCAACACGGTCTGGAACTACGCCAACGAGGTCTCCGGCAAGTCAGCCCAGCGCGGCAGGCGCTGGGTCACCAAGAAGCAGCTCCGCGACCTGACCAAGGGCTCCAGCAAGGAGTTGGGCCTCCCTTCGCAGGTCATCCAAGAGGTCATCGACGAGTTCATCGACAAGCGCGCCCAAGCCGGGAAACCCCGCCTGCGCTGGCGGGCGAGTCGCGGCCCGCGGCGCGCCCTTGGCTGGATTCCCTTCACCAACCAGGACATCGAGATCGAAGGTTCCGTCGTGTCCCTGCGCGGCAGGAAGTTCAGGCTGTGGAAGCACCGCCAGATCGACGGTAGGATCAAGTCCGGGAACTTCTCGCAGGACGCCCGCGGCCGCTGGTACTGCAACATCGTTTGCGAGGTCGCGCGGAGCACCACGAACCGCACGGCCGTGGTCGGTTTCGACCTCGGCCACAAAACCCTGGCCAAGGGGTCCGACGGGACCGAGCTGGAGCAGGCGCGGTTCTACCGCGACATGGAGAAGAAGCTCGCCGATGCCGAACGGCGCGGCAAGACGCGGCTGGTCAAGACGATCAACGCCAAGGTCAAGAACAGACGAAAGGACACCTTCCACAAGTTCACACGTGAAGTCGTCGACCGCTCAGGCGCGGTCTTCGTGGGCAACATCTCATCCGCATGGCAGGTCGCTTCCGGCAACGGAAAGGCGACGCATGACGCGAGCTGGTCCATGCTGCGAAGCTTCTTCGGTTACAAATGCGATCACGCAGGAGTGGCCTTCGCCGAGGTGAACGAGGCCTACACCACCCAGACCTGCTCGTGCTGCAAGGCCCTGACCAGGCCGAAGGGCGAGCAGGACCTGGACATCAGGCAATGGACCTGTTGCGAGTGCGGCGCGGAACACGACCGCGACCGGAACGCCGCGACCAACATTGCCCGCCTCGGGTGCGAGGCGCTGGGCCTGCAATGGCCCAGAAGCCCCAGCGTTCACGCTGGGGAGGCATCACGTTCGGTGCCAGGACATCCACATGACACTGCTGCGAAGTGCATTAGGCGGTACTGACCCGGATTGATCAACCTGGATGCCCGCTCGGTGTTAGATAGTAGGGCTTGAGCCCCTTGCGTCCGGTGCTCCACCCTCCCGGCTCTAGTCACATTTCCCGAGCGCTTTGGGACTGGAGGTCTTGAGGGATTTGCCACGGCCCGACAGACTTGGGTTCGTCATGAAATACTTGTGAGCGTTGAATGGTTCCTCACCCTTGGCCGGCACGACCCGGTGGCTCGTGCCGTCGGGAAGGACATTCCAGCTCTGCTCGTTGTCGAGCAGGTTGGCGAGCATGATCTGGTCCAGCACCTGCTGGTGCACCGTGGTATTGACGATCGGCATCAGCGCCTCGACGCGCCGGTCGAGATTGCGCGACATGAGATCGGCCGACGAGATGTAGACATGCGCCTTCGGATTGGGCAGTGCCTGCCCGTTACCGAAGGCATAAATGCGCGTGTGCTCCAGGAAGCGTCCGACGATGGACTTGACCCGGATGTTCTCCGACAGCCCCTTGATGCCAGGCCTGAGGCAGCAGATGCCGCGCACGATCAGATCGACCTGCACCCCCGCCGCACTCGCATCGTAGAGCGCATCGATGATCTCAGGGTCGGTGAGAGAGTTGCACTTGCCCCAGATCGCTGCCGGACGTCCAGCCTTAACATGGGCTACCTCCTCGTCGATGTGCTCGAGCAGGCGCTGCTTGAGGGTCAGGGGCGAAACCGCCATGCGCTCCAGCTCCGCCGGTTCGGCGTAGCTTGTCACGAAGTTGAAGATGCGCGATACGTCCCGGCCGATCACGGGATCGGCGGTGAAGTAGGACAGGTCGGTATAGATGCGCGCGGTGATCGGGTGGTAGTTGCCCGTGCCCACATGGCAATAGGTGATGAGCTGGCTGCCTTCGCGGCGCACGACCATCGACAGTTTCGCGTGTGTCTTCAGCTCGATGAAGCCGAAGACCACCTGCGCGCCGGCGCGCTCGAGATCGCGCGCCCAGCGGATATTGGCCTCCTCGTCGAAGCGCGCCTTCAGCTCCACGAGGGCCGTGACGGACTTGCCCGCTTCGGCCGCTTCCGCGAGGGCCGCGACGATGGGGGAATCGGATGAGGTGCGGTAGAGCGTCTGCTTGATCGCCACGACGTTCGGATCACGCGCTGCCTGACGCAGGAACTGCACCACCGCGTCGAAGGATTCGTAGGGGTGATGGACGATGATGTCCTTCTCGCGGATCGCCGCGAAGCAATCGCCGCTATGCTCGCGGATACGCTCGGGGAAGCGCGGATTGTAGGGCTTGAACTTGAGGTCCGGACGATCCAGCGCGACGAGTTGACTCAGCTCGTTCAGGGCAAGCAAGCCCTCCACGGCGAACACCTCATGATTAGAGATTTCGAGCTCCTCGGCCACGAAGAGACGCAGGTCCTCGGGCATCGCCGCTTCGACCTCCAGACGGATCACGCTGCCGCGACGGCGCTGCTTGAGCGCGGTCTCGAACAGCCGCACCAAATCCTCGGCCTCTTCCTCCACTTCGATATCGGAATCGCGGATCACGCGGAACGCGCCCTGCCCCTGCACCTCGTAGCCCGGGAACAGGCGGCTCGTGTAAAGCACGATCATCTGTTCCAGCGCGATGAAGCGGGTGGCGCCCGTTTCCGCGAAATCCGGCAGGCGGATGAAGCGCTCCACTTTGCCGGGCAGGCGAACGAGCCCATTGCGGAGTTTGCCATCACTTTGCCGGCTGAGCTGGAGCGCAATCGACAGGCCGAGATTGGGAATGAACGGGAACGGGTGGGCTGGATCAACAGCGAGCGGCGTCAGCACTGGGAAGACGTGGTTGAGGAAGTAATCCTCGAGCCAGGAGGCCTCCGCTTTCGTGAGCCCCGTCCCCTCGGTGAGGACGATGCCCTCTTCAAGCAAGGCATCCCGGAGTTCCTGCCAGCGCCGATGCTGCTCAGAGGCAAGCTTTGACACCTCGGTGCCAATCCGGATGAGTTGCTCCCGGGGCGAAAGACCATCCCGGGACAGCAGGGTCACGCCGGAGCGCACTTGACCGACCAGGCCCGCGACGCGGACCATGAAGAACTCGTCAAGATTATTGGCGGAGATGGACAGAAAGCGCAGCTGCTCGAGGAGCGGGTGGCTCCCATTCGATGCCTCCTCCAGAACCCGGCGGTTGAACTGGAGCCAGGAGATCTCCCGGTTGATGAAGCGCTCAGGAGAGTGACGTAGGGCGATCCCGTTAGGACGCGGTCTGATGGAGATCGAAGCCGCCGGGCTTTGCGCCTCAGGCTCGACCACCTTTATGACGGCGCGTTCTGGGCTGTCTGGCGTGCTGCCGGCTCCACCCAACGCAGCTTCTGTGCGTGCGGAGCGACGCCGTTGCGTGGTTTCGGTGGCAGGCTGATCGCGGCTGGGTGATAGCGGCTTCACAACGAAATCCTCGGTCTCGCCAGAATTGAACACACGATACCACGCCCATAGGACGGTTGCGTGAAACGCCTACTGAAATCCCGCATGCCGCTGCAATGCACCGCTTGCTCAGGTCCCTGCCGAGGTTCAACGACAGCGTGGAACGCGCTCCGCCGAACCCAGTCCTTGGGCTTAGAGGAGGCACAGGTCGAGGAGCGTGGAATCGAACTGTCATACAACCGTCACATCTTCGTTGGGGCATCGTTCTAGTCCTTCGGGCTGACATGGAACGCTACTACTTCAATCTGAGCGATGGACGTCGCTGGTACCGTGATTGCACGGGTGTCGCGTTGGATTGCCCGGCTGCGGCGCGGCAGCATGCGCTTCAGGATGCACGGGCCCTGCTGCAGAGTTGGATGGCTTGGAGCGGGCTCCATTGGCGCCTGGTGGTGCATGACAGCGGTGGGACGGTCGTGTGCAGCCTGAGCCTGGCGGAAGCTGCCGTTCTGGAAATTCAGGCACCCTGTCAGGGCAAGATCGAGCCGACTGGAGCTGCTGAGAGGCCCCGTCGACGCACCTCGCAGATTTTCCAATCTGGCCGCAAGCAATCAGCAGTTCGCCGCCAGGATCAGACAGAATGTGGTCCACTCTGCACTGTTTCGGGTGTCACAGGACTGCGACACGAGCCGCATAATGATGGCTGATCCAATGGCGAGTGACCCACATGGCCGGCGATCACACATCGATATCGTACTCTTGTCATCTCCGACTTGCATCTCGGGACAAAGGGCTGCCAGAGCGAGACCCTTCTTGATCTCCTCCGTCAGGTCGACGTGGGCACGATCTAGCTCGTCGGCGACATCGTTGACGGCTGGCGACTGAAATCGAGTTGGTATTGGCCCCAGGAACACAATGACGTCGTTCAGAAACTCCTCCGCAAGGTGCACAGGGGAGGTCGTCTTGTGTACATCCCAGGCAACCACGACGAGTTTCTGCGCGATTTTCTCAATACTCATCGCGGCGGTATCGAGATCGCCGAGAGTGCGATTCATCAGACCGCCGATGGCCGGCGCTTCTCGAAAACCGATGACGCCCTGACCGGATTTCAAGGACGGCATGCCGCCCCGTCCATGCTCGTCATTACCAAGCAGGGTGGCGACAGGATCGCTTAGCAGACAACTTTGTTGAGTTTGCAAAAGGTGGCAAACTCGCCGCCTTTTCTTGGTGAATCCTTCAGGGTGGGCGCGCCCTGACCCGTAGATCCTGGCGCTGTCCCGGCCCTTGCCATGATCCTCCAAGGCCGACTGCTATTCACGCCGCGTGTCGTTCGGCAGTGGATCCGAAATGGTCGATGTACCGCTTGTTGATCGCTGACACGGGCAAGACGACCAGCACATCAGTGGTGCCGAACTGCCGATCGATCACCGCGCCGTCTCCGAAGGCCGCCCCGACCCGGAGATACCCCTTGATCAGCGGCGGGAGGGCATGAAGGGCAAGCCTCGGGTCGACCACTTCTTTTGCGAGAATATCCATGGCGGTGTCGCGCTCGGGAAGAGCGCGGGCTCTCCAAGGTGCAGGTGCCCGCGCGTAGTGGTGCAGAAAGCTCAAGGGCAGGGCAAGCTTCTGCGGGTCCGTACCCTCGAGGCTGGCGCAGCCGATCATCGCATCGATGCGATGGTGCAGCACATAAGCCCAGATCCCATGCCACAGCAACTCAACGGTACGCCTGCTGCGATAGGGCTTGAGCACGCAGGACCGACCGAGTTCCAGAAAACGCAGACGGGGATGAGCCTGCAGCAGGGGAGCGATGTCGTACTCGTCCTTGGTGTAGAACCCACCATGGCGCTCGGCGATCTCCTGGCGGAGCAGGCGATAGGTGCCCACCACCTTCGGCTTGGCGGGCTGGAGAGGTCCACGTTTCACGTCATGGTCAAGGACGAGAAGGTGGTCACAGACCGCATCGTACTCGTCCATGTCCCGACCTGTGAACCGGGACATTCTGCCCGGGACAGCCGACATCTCCTTGTAGAAGACCTCGAACCGCAATCGCTGGGCAGACCGGATCTCCTCCGCGGTCGTGGCGAGCCGGACTTCAAGCGAGCCCATGCGCCCGAGTACGGGAGGACGGGCCTCATCGTTTGGAACGATCTTGCCGGGCTTGGGCTGGAGCGTGGCATGAGCCCCATCCTCGGATCTCGGAGCCAAGTGCAACGCGTACGCCAACCCGGCGTGCTTCGGGCCGACAGCCATGACTTTACTCAGCATATGAGAGAGCAGCATTGAAACTCCGCTTCGCGGCTCAGATTCCTGCACCAACCGCATGTCCGGCTAGCTCAACCACAGGCCTTCAACGGTTCTGTGACAGATCCTGCCCGTGTTGGGGAAAGAGACAGGCGGGAGCATGAGATTCCGTGGGGCAGCCCTTGCGAGGGTCCCCTCTGGAGGGCTGCGATTCAGCCCAGTCGACGGCAGTGCAAGTCGCGCCGAGACCACAGGCGGCATTGTTGCCCCACAGATCCTCACGCTCTCGTCTCGTGGCGCGATGCCCGAACGGCGTTCCCCCGGTCTCGACCTCTGCCGCGCCGGCAAAACTGCAGGCCCGTTTCGATAAAACTGCAGGCCCGGTTCGATCTTGCTATATGCCGGCAATGCCCGAACAGGAAACGCTGCCCGGTCCGGGCTGACAGCCATGACGGGCAGATCGCCCGCTTTCAGTACACGCCACCACGGGCCGAAAATCAGAAGCGCCGCCTTCTCGAGAGCAGCGATGCATTCCGCGCAACCTATCGTTGGCGCGCCGGAATCGAGGCGACGATGTCACGGCTGAAGCATCAGATAAACCTTGCGCACCTGCGCATTCGTGGCATGCCCGCCATGCGCTACACAGTAAATCTGCGCGCTCTTGGCCTGAATATCCGCAGATGTGCCGCAGTTCAGGCATGTAGCCAGGCCACTTGCCGTGAACTCCGGAGCTGGAGCAAGGTGAAACATCGTTTCCGCAGCGTCTGGGAATCAGCACAATCAACGCTCGGCAATCTACTTTTTACCGCCCCGTCTAAATTCCGTCATAGCTTGCCCTGAGAAGATGGCTTCCTCAGATCCCTTCACATGCCGATGGGTTGACGATGTTGTTACTGCCAAAGCTCCTCAAGCGCGGCCCATAAGGCTGTCGCCGTTGACGATGCGCCGCCCTCAGTGTCGGCGTGATGGGTCGTTTGAGGTCCGCATCGGGGCGCTGTGTTCAACCTCAGTCAACTGAAGACAATACTCTACGTCGATTTAGCCGCAAGGACGCGCAATCGGCCACATCGTGGACTGAAGGCTCGATCCGGCGATACAGGGTCGAGTTGTATGGTTGCCGCTCAATGCGGTCTTGTTTTGGTGCATTCTCGGCATCCCTCCTCCGGTCATCGGCCAGGATGCCCGGAACTCCCAACGAGAATGGTCAGGCGGCAAAGGATTGACGGTGCTGTTGCCGCCGAAGCGTCTCCAGGAGGTCGACGTACGGCTGGCGCCTCTGCTGATGGGCGGTTCTGATCTTATCTTTGATGGATTCTCTCAGGTCCGGGTCGCGGACGCTCTCCTCGACCTTTTCCAGTTCAACCTCGTTTGCAAAGGCAATGTCGCCAAGGGTATGGAGCACCTCGCGCATCATGGCGTCGAGGCTCGGCGAGTACATGCGATAGGGCGGATGAGATTGCTTGGGCACGATTTCCTCTCATTGTTCTTGCTTCTTGGCGCCAGAGATGGGGCATTGCCATAGGTTGGCAAGGGCAAAGCGGCGCGTAGGATGACGATCTATCTCCATCGACGCCCTCCGCGTGACTCGACAGCCGCTGCCGTACTGGAGCATCGTCATCCCCATCGGGGCGGCCAGAGAACGGCATCCGCTCAGGTCTTCATTCAGTCGCGCAATACAGCCAAGTTTGCTGCGGTTGGCTCGATAACCATGACAACACGTCGATCCCCTTGATGGCTTGTGTCGGCTTCCGGACAGACAGCGGTCCATCTCCCTCCGAGCTTTCGTTACCATTCGTTCAGAAGCAAGGGGCGGCAATGACCGCACCTCTGAGTGATCTCGCCACCGCGATCCGGCCCGTGCCTCGCGGTCCGGGAGGGATTAGCAAAAAATGCGCCGAAAGCCCTCTCTGTTCACGGAGAGGATGGAAAGGCGCTGCGACGGATGCGGCATTCAATTCTCTTGAACCTTGGCCATTGTGACCGTATATCGGGAGCACTGGCTGGAACAGACCAAGAACCTGCATACAAGACGTTCAGCTTTCGCGTGAAGGACGCGACGAGCCGAAAGCATCTGGCCGCTTACGGTAAGGCCACCAACACGGTCTGGAACTACATCAATGAGATCAGCGAGCGTTCGGCTCGCCGTGGTGCGAAATGGGCCACGAAGAAGCAGCTGCGCGATCTCACCAAAGGCGCGAGCAAGGAACTCGGCCTGCCGTCCCAGGTGATTCAGGAAATCATCGACGAATTCCTGACCAAGCGCAGGAAAGTCGGACGGCCGAAACTCCGCTGGCGCGTGAGCCGTGGACCTCGACGCTCCCTTGGCTGGATTCCGTTCACGAATCAGGATGTGGAGATCATCGGCTCGCTTGCGATGTTTCGGGGCCGTAAGATCCGGCTGTGGAAGCACCGGGAGGTCCAAGGCCGGTTCAAGTCCGGCAATTTCTCGCAGGATGCACGGGGCCGCTGGTATTGCAACATCGTCTGCGAGGTTGAGCGCCAGACCACCAACCGGACACACATTGTCGGCATCGATCTTGGACATAAGACAGCCACGAAGTGCTCCGACGGACAGGAGTTGCTTCAGGCGCGGTTCTACCGCGACCTGGAGGACAAGCTGGCCGAGGCGCAGCGTGCTGGTCGCAAGCGGCAGGTCCAGGCGATTCATGCCAAGATTGCCAACCGGAGAAAGGACACGCTCCACAAGTTCTCCCGGGCGGTGGTGAACCGATCTGGCGCCGTGTTTGTCGGCAACATCTCATCCACTTGGCAGATCGCATCGGGCGCCGCAAAGGCGACGCACGATGTGAGCTGGTCGATGCTGCGCAACTTCCTGAAGTACAAATGCGATCACGCAGGAGTTGCTTTTGCCGAGGTGGATGAGTCCTACACAACGCAAGCCTGTTCTGGGTGCGATGCACGCAGCGGCCCACAAGGTCGAGAAGGTCTTGCGGTCAGGCTAGGGGTATGCAGCGAGTGCGGGTCGGCTCACGACCGCGATCGGACTGCTGCGCTGACCATTGCCCGTCTCGGGTGCGAGACGCTTGGTCTGAAGGGACCAGGAAGCCTCGTCCTTTAGGGCGCGGAGGCATCACCCTTGACCTCCCGTTATGCAAGCCGTCACGCAAGTAGCGTGCCAAGGGCTGTGAACACGATCACCACGAGCATTGCGTCAGGTGAGAGAGTTCGTGTGGCTCAGTGGCCTGGCATACGATGAGGTTATCGGCCGGAAGCAGTCACACGGAACAGCGCTCCAGGACATGAGCCTTTTGCATGATCCCGATAGTGCTATCATGCCCGCTCCCCTGTGAAGGAGGATCGCCTCATGCCACGTAGTTCTGCCGCGCCACGACCGCTTGCGCCTTCAACACAGGCTCCTTGGTATCCTGACGATCTTCTGGCGGAATTTCAGACCACGCTTGCGGCTCTCGCCGATCTCGAGGTTCGGTCCGCGACTGACCGGGAGTGGCTGGCGGCATGGGACGGTCCTGAACCCATCAAGAAGAAGTTTGCAGCTCAGCTTGAGGAGCGTCATCAGCGGGATCGGGAGCCGTATGTAGAGCAGCTGGCTGATCTCCATTGTGCGATGATGAGGATCATGACCTTGGATATCTGCTCCAATCCGTGAGGCTCTTGGCGACCAGTTCAGGTGTCCCATCGAGCAGATGAGTGCTGCTCCATGCTGGAGATCGGAGCTTGGACCTCTCTGGACTTTCGGGCGATGCGCGTTGGCGATCTCCGGGAACTGAGCGGTCTGTCTGCCGCATGTCTTGCCATAAACGCCTTGATGCGCGGGGCGATCTCCTGCCGAAAGCGCGAACCGTTGAAGACGCCATAGTGCCCCACACCGGCGTGGAGATGAGCCTCTTTTTTGTCCGCCGATAGGTTGGGCGTGAGGTTGAGAGCGGCAAAGGTCTGGCCGCGTCCGGTGATGTCGTCCTTCTCACCCTCGATAGTCATGAGAGCGCAACGGTGAATCGCCTTCAGGTCCACGGGCCTGCCCCGGTGCTGCATCAGCCCTCTGGGCAGCAGATGGTCGATGAACACCGTCTCCAGCGTCTGGAGGTAATACTCGGCACTAAGATCCATGACGGCCAGATACTCGTCATAGAACGTGCGGTGTTTCTCCGCCGAGTCGCCATCTCCTTCGACGAGGTGATTGAACATCTTCCAATGGGCTGAGACGTGGCGATCCGGGTTCATGGCCATGAACCCACCCAACTGCATAAAGCCTGGATAGACCATGCGCCCCCGGCCTTGATACCGTTCCGGCACGGGATGGATGCAGTGGTGCTCGAACCAGCGGATGCCTCGTGCCTGAGCGAAGCTGTTGACGGCGGTCGGAGCCTGGCGGGTGTCAATAGGTCCGCCCAGGAGTGTCACGGAACAGGGCACCTGCGGATGCTCGTCAGCCTCCATGAGGGCAATCGCCGCCAGCACCGGAACGGCCGGCTGGCACACTGCCATCACGTGTAGATCTGGTCCCAGGGCCTCGACCATGGCGATGCAGTCATCCACGTAATCGGAGAGATCGAACTGGCCCTCCAACAAGGGCACTTCTTTGGCATCGGCCCAGTCGGTGATGAACACCTGATGGCTATCCAAGAACGCTGCCACTGTGCCCCGCAGCAGCGTGGCGTAGTGGCCCGACATCGGGGCAACAATCAACAGCTTGGGCTTGTTCGAGGGTGGTCCGAAGGCGATCATCCGGCAGAAGGGCCGCTGCCACACAACTCGTTCTGAAGCAGGAAGGTTGAAGATTGGTTTCGCGTAAGAGCGTGTGGTGCGCTCGAACAACTCGCAGGAGGCCACCAGAGCACGCCCGGTCGGACTATAGGGGAGCGGGCTAAGGGGGCTCTCGGAGACCAGTTTCGTGATGCCTGCCGCCACTCGGGCGGGGGTGAGCATAACCTGTGACGCTTCATGCAACAGGTACCACATGCGAGGGCTCCTTGCGGTCCGTCTGCGCCCCCTGCTATTTTGAGCCGCCGATTACGACTCTGGCACTGACGTGAATGCACAATTGTTCGGCTTAGTCTCCAGCCAATATACCCAAACCACGGTTAAAAATTCGGACCCAAAAGTGGAATGCTCCTTTGGGACACCTCATAGGGCAATGTCCTGCTTCTCAAGCGACTTGCTGGCGCGGCTCTCTGACCCATCGTAGTCACCTGAGTTTGTTGACCGGATTGACGGCCCGGTCGTGCCAATCCGTTGCGTCTGTTTCATCGCGGCGAGGTTTGGAACGGGGAACGCGTTGGCAGGGACGGGATGGAATGATCGGGGCGATGGCAGCCCCGGTGCTCAGGGCGAGCTGCCCGTGGCTGGGGTGCGAGAGCCCTCGCAAGCCGACGGACGAGATCCGCTTCCGGGCAGCACGAGGTTTGGTCGGCGGCGAGTTGGGTCTTGTGGAATTTGATGCAGAACCCATGGAATGGATGACGGCCACCATTGTTGCAGAATGAGAGGTCGTTCAACCAACCACGAATTCTGAGGCTCCGATGTTTAAGACCGAACGCGCGGCAACCGCCATCCACACCAACCTTGCCGCAATCTTCGTCTCCATGGAACTCTTATGTTCAAATGCAAGCGGCATGGCCACGACTGTTCATCCCGCCAGTCATGGCTGGTCCGGCATAGGGTAGCTCATGCGCAATGTCGGAGACAGGACCTCAAGACGACGGTTTGCAAACTCTTATACGCGGGTTGGATTCCGCATTTCCGTGTGTACGCCCGGGGCTGCTTCGATCTCAGCACAGGCGTCGACATCGTCGGCCACTCAGTTCCATCGACGATTCCCCGACCGGGGCCCTGCCTCCAAGATTGAGCATCAGCAGATGATCGATCTTGCCTCCTCTTTCGAATGCGCGCGATCTGCGCTGATCGGCTAAGCGTGGTGAGCGGGTTGCACTTCCTGACCGATAGCCCACAGGAAGGCCGCCATTTCTCGCGCGATCGCGGTGATCGCGATGGCCTTGTGCGTCCCCGCGCGGATCATTGTTCGATAGCGCGAGCAGAGCCGGAGCTGACCTTTCCACGCTATTTCGCGAACGGTTCTCGGGAGGCCTTCCAACTGCGCTTGCTTGGTGCGACTGACCCGCGCAGGGAAGCGGTAAGCCCATGCGACTTCGATCAACATGCGACGGGCCCGAGAATTCCCGGCCTTAGTGATCCCGCCCCGTTTGACATGTTCACCTGTCGAGCTTTCTGACGGAACGAGGCCAAGAAAGGCCATCAGCTGGCGGGGGTTTTCGAAGCGGCGGATGTCGCCAATTTCGGCAACAAAGACGACGGCGGCCATCAACGACACGCCTCGTAACGCCTGATAGGCTTCGACAACAGGAGCCATTGCACGGCCATATGAAGATATTATGACAATGCCAGCGAAATTACTTTCCTGTTGTGTCGGATTGCAGACAGACATGTTCTTTTCGTTGGTGTGAGGTTAGCTGCCCCAAGGTAAGACGAGATCAGGAAGGCTCATGACCTCACGAGACTCTGCGACCCGCACGACGAGACGCTTCATTACCTTGCAGGCGTTTCCCTGTTCCCCCATCACCTAGCCGCATCCGTTCGTCCTGTGTCAGACCCATCATCGGTGGCGTCGCTACTCGGCAGGCGTTGCTTCGATGTGGCATGGACGTCTACCTACTGATCAGGCCCGGGAAACAGCGTTGTCGTCCGCTCATGCTCGCAGTGACGCGGTGACCCGGCATAATCCACCTCGCATCAGGGCAATAACGACTTGCGTTGGATCCGGGCAACATCAGGAGGCTGCCTTTGACCACTGACAGACAATCTGGGGCTGTGGTGAATTCAGGATTTGCGATGACGGATCCCTATCGCTTTGCTGGGAACATGGCTCGGTTGGTCGCCGAGGCCGGCAAGGCCGCAACAGCCTACATCCAGCCGCAGATCGGCACCTTGGGGCCGCTGGCTCAAGTCGACGATATCACGCCAGCTCTGAACACCTTTGCACAGGTGCAGCAGGCCTTGGCGACTCAGCCGGGTACCCTCATCGAATCTCAATCCAAACTCTGGCAGGCCTATGTCGATCTCTGGAATTCGTCCGTGTACCAGATGCTGGGCATAGGCGGTGATGATGTCGCTCCCTCCAGCACCAAGGATGCCCGCTTCAAGGATCCCGCCTGGACCGAGCACCAGTTCTTCGATGCCGTGCGACAGTCCTATCTCATCACGTCGCATTGGGCCGATCGGCTGGTCGAGGGCACAGAGGGCCTTGATCCAGAGGTACAGCATAAGGCCAGCTTTTACACCAAACAGTTGATCAACGCGCTGGCGCCCTCGAACTGGGTGTTCACCAATCCCGAACTCCTGCGCGAGACCTTCGCCTCCGACGGGGCGAACCTCGTGCGCGGCATGCAGCTGTTGGCCGAAGATATCGAGCGCGGGGGAGGGCAGCTCAAGATCCGCCAGACCGATCCGACGCAGTTCGAGGTCGGCACGAACATCGCCGTTACCCCGGGCAAGGTGATCTACCAGAATGCCCTGATGCAGCTGATCCAGTATGCGCCCACGACCGAGAAGGTGCTCAAGCGGCCGCTGCTGATCGTGCCGCCCTGGATCAACAAGTTCTACATCCTCGATCTCAATCCTGAGAAGTCCTTCATCCGCTGGGCTGTCGACCAGGGACACACCGTCTTCATCATCTCTTGGGTCAACCCGGACGAGAGCCTCGCCGCCAAGTCCTTCGAGGACTACATGCGCGAGGGCATCTTCGAGGCTCTGGAGGCTATCGAGAAGGCCACAGGCGAGAGAGCCGTGAACGCCGTCGGCTACTGCGTCGGCGGAACGTTACTGTCCGCAACACTCGCCTACATGGCAGCAACGGGCGATACCCGGATCAAGAGCGCGACGTTCTTCACCACGCAGGTGGACTTCCAGCAGGCTGGCGATCTGAAGGTCTTCTCGGACGAGGACCAGATCCGGGCAATCGAGCGCGACATGGCCCAGCGCGGCTATCTCGACAGCAGCAAGATGGCGACCATCTTCAATCTGCTACGCTCCAACGATCTGATCTGGCCTTACATCGTCAATGTCTACCAGAAAGGGCAGGAGCCGTTGCCCTTCGACCTGCTGTACTGGAACTCGGATTCGACCCGGATGCCGGCTGCCAACCACAGCTTCTATCTGCGGCGCTGCTATCTGCAGAACGATCTGGCGGAAGGCCGGATGGAGTTCAGCGGCACCCGGCTCGACCTCTCAGCGATCTCAATCCCGGTCTTCCACCTCGCGGCTCGCGACGACCATATTGCCCCACCGCATTCGGTATTCGCCGGGGCAGGGCGCCTGGGCGGCCCTGTGACCTTCGTGCTGGCTGGCTCCGGGCACATCGCCGGCGTCATCAACCCGCCATCGCGCGGGCGCTATCAGTACTGGACCGGGGGAGCGCCGGAGGGAGCCCTTGAGGCGTGGCTTGAACAGGCAGAAGAGCATCTCGGATCCTGGTGGCCGCATTGGCAGGCCTGGGTCGAGACCCAGGACAGCAAGCGTGTCAAGGCACGGGTGATCAGCGCGGGCAAGCTCACGCCGATTGAGGATGCACCGGGCAGCTATGTCCGGGCACCGTAGAACACACCATTAGGTTAACACGGAGAAGAAACAGCATGGCGCGCGTTGCATTGGTCACCGGTGGCACCCGCGGCATCGGTGCCGCGATCTCGAAAGGCTTGAAAGACGCAGGCTACACGGTTGCCGCGAATTACGGCGGCAATGACGAAGCCGCCAACCAGTTCAAAGCTGAGACCGGCATTCCGGTCTTCAAGTTCGACGTCTCCGACGCCGCCTCCTGCGAGAGCGGGATCAAGGCGGTGGCAGCCGAACTCGGACCGGTCGACATTCTGGTCAACAACGCCGGCATCACCCGCGACGGCATGTTCCACAAGATGACCTTCGATCAGTGGTCCGCCGTCATCCGCACCAATCTCGATTCCATGTTCACCTGCACGCGCCCGGTGATCGAGGGCATGCGCGAGCGCGGATTTGGGCGCGTCATCATCATCTCATCCATCAACGGCCAGAAGGGCCAGATGGGACAGGCGAACTACTCCGCCGCCAAGGCCGGCGTGATCGGCTTCGCCAAGGCACTGGCGCAGGAGAATGCCAACAAGGGCGTCACCGTCAACGTGATCGCGCCGGGCTACATCGCCACCGAGATGGTGAAGGCGGTGCCCGAAGAGGTGCTCAAGTCGAAGATCCTGCCGCTCATTCCCGTCGGCCGCCTCGGCGAGGCGGAGGAGATCGCCCGCTCCGTGCTGTTCCTGGCCTCCGACGAGGCCGGCTTCGTCACCGGCTCGACCCTGTCCATCAATGGCGGCCAGTACATGGCCTGAGCCGCACGAGCCGGATTGTCTGGTGACAGGTCCTCATGGGCAGATCACTCGGGCGAGGGCGAAGGCCTACCACAAAGCAGAACGCCCAACCTCACGGCTGGGCGTTCAGAGGAGGCTGTCGAACTCTGTCGTTACTTCGCGCGGGTCGCGGGCTTCGCGGCGGCGAAGGTCGCCTGCGCGGCAGAGTAGAGGGCGCCAAACGGCGCAAAGCTGTCCTGCGCCAACTTGGCATAGAGCTCGCGGGTCTTCGCCGACTGGGCAACAAACCCTTCATAGGCGCTCTTCACATAGTCGGTCTGAACCTCGATCACCTTGTCGAGCGACTTGACGCCGACGAGCTTCTCAAAGGTGGACGCGCTCTGCTGAAACGACTTCTTGGCATAGTCGGTGGTTTCAACAACGATGGCGTTGGTGCCGGTGGACGCAACTTCAAACGCCTTCACGGTGGCATCAAAACTGTCTTTGCCGAGCTTCTGAACGGCTTCGAACTGCTGGTTCATAGAGATCTCCAAAGTGGGCGTGGGCCCTCAGACAAGTCTAGCCGCGTCATACATCGGCTACCCGGTTATTGTGCATTGCACAATCAATGTCAACAGAAAATTGTGCGACGCACAATTAGACATTATTCTTACAAACCCTTTAATTTAAGGCTGTTGAAGCTTGGGTGGTTGCCGCGCCATGCTGCATTGCGATATGGCTTGTGAAGCTTCGTGATCACAGCCCATCTCTTTGCTGCCCAGTCTCACGAAGTCTGCCTGCCGAGTCCCGTGTCCCTGTCCAGCGTTCTTTCACCTGCGGAGAAATCCGGTTGTGTCCCAGCTGCCGGATGCCCTCCGCCACTTTTGCGAGGAATGATGACGATTAACCGAAGCATTGGTCAAACCCCGCCCGATAAGGCCAACGAGATCTTCACTCAGCTGCTTGCCACGTCCAATGATGCCGCAGAGACTCGCGAGCAGCTGCTCACGAGCCTGGCCCAGGAACTGGATCTGCTTGCCAACCTGCAGGAGCAGCACCTCTTTCCTGTCTTGGAAAACCACCCGGAGACTGCGGAGCTCGTCCGCGGCGCGCGCGATGACAACCGGCAGACCAGGGCCCTCCTGGACGAACTCGCCGCCGCGCCAAAAGACAGCGATGAATTCCAGGTCAAGGTGGCGGAGCTGAGACGGGTGTTTCAGCAGCATATTCGCAACGACAGGAACGAGCTGCTGCCGGTGGTGCTGAAGGTCCTGAACCAGGATGAGGTCGAAGCTGTCGTCGAGAAGGTCGAGGAGGAGATCGCCGAGGCAGAGGCCATGCGTACTGCCAGCGAACCGCGGCGGACGAGGCGCGGGCGCAAGCAAGCCACAGCGGTGCCTGATGACGATGAGACCTTGCTGACGGTGATTGAGGAGGCACCCGAAACGGCACAAGACGTGGGGCAGGAGGTCCAAGAGACAGTTCAGGCCAATCTGCATGCAGCCTCTCAGGTCGTCGACAGTGCCACTGCGATGTCGAAAGATCAGAATCGAGGGGCCCGGACTTGGCTCGATCAGGCCTCGCAGTACGTTCAAGCCGTTGCCCAGTCCAACCGGATTCTGGCGCGTGGCGCCGGGACCATCACACTGGAATGGTTTGGCCTCCGGCAGGAGCGCCTGCTGAAGAACATTGAGGACGGGATTGATCTTCTGGCCTGCCGGTCGATGCCGGACTTGGTCCGCTTGCAGAGTGCTCTCGTGCGTCACAACGTCGAGCGGATGATCGACAACGGCCAGCGCCTGGCGCAACTCACCGCCCAGGTGGCCCAAGAGGCCACCCGGACCATCACGGGGCAACCCGAACACGATCGGCGCACACGCTAAGGCTTTGACTTGAATACGCTCCCGGCTTACGAGCCGGGAGCGCCCACATCAGGGACCAGGCAGGACTATGAGACTGTCTGTTGCCATAGATGCCACAGGGCTCCCGTATGTTCTCTGCCGTGAGACGCTCCTGATTCGAAAATTCCCTACCGGGTGCGCATGCGACTGAAGCTTCCGATCACCCATCTTCTGAAAGCCCAGCGGCGCTGGGAGAAGACCCTCGTCAGGGCCACGAAGAGCTCGCGCACGCTCATCTTTAAGCCGCGCAAGACCCGGCCCAAGAAGGACAAGCTGACCGAGGTCAGCGACTTCGGGTCCAATCCGGGCAATCTCCGGATGCTGACCTACGTGCCCCCGCAGTTGCCCGACAGTGCACCCCTAGTCGTGGTGCTGCATGGGTGCCTGCAGACGGCGCGCGACTACGACGAGGGCAGCGGCTGGTCACTGCTGGCGAGACGGCATGGCTTTGCCCTTGTCTATGCCGAGCAATCTCACGCGAATAATCCCAACCGCTGTTTCAACTGGTTCCGGCCTCACGATGCCCGACGCGGCTCGGGCGAGGCCTTGTCGATCCGCCAAATGGTGACGCGCATGCGTCGGACCCATAGCATCGACCCGGCCCAGATCTTCATCACGGGGCTCTCGGCAGGCGGTGCTATGGCCTCGGTGATGTTGGCAACCTACCCGGAGGTCTTTGCTGGCGGCGGCATTATCGCCGGTCTTCCCTATGGCGCTGCGTCGGGTATGCGCCAGGTCATGTCCGCCATGAAGAGACCGCGGGCGCGCACCGCCCAGCAATGGGGTGACCTCGTCCGCACGGCTTCGGTCTATTCGGGCCCACGGCCAACAGTGTCGATCTGGCATGGCACAGAGGACCGGACCGTTGTGGCATCCAATGCCGCCGCTTTGCTCAGCCAGTGGGCCAACGTGCACGGTGTAAACGAGGAAGTATTTACGCAAACATCACTTGCAGGTCATCGCCGGCGGGCATGGTCGGACCGAAAGGGGGAAACAGTTATCGAACTGTTCCTGATCGATGGCATGGGCCACGGCACACCGGTGCGCCGGACGAAGGCGCAGGCCACTGCGCGAAGAGCCGAGCCGTTCATGCTTGATGTCGGCATCTCATCGTCGCTGCAGCTCGCCCGATCGTGGGGCCTTATTCAGAAGAGGGTAGCCTCACGCAGAACCTGAGCGACAGCTCAGCCCCACAACTCAACACATAGAGAAGGCACCAACGCCATGAAAACCCAGATTGTTGTTGTTGGAGGCGGAGCCGGAGGGCTCGAGCTCGTGCGGCGGCTTGGTGCCAAGCTGGGTCGAGACGCATACGACGTGATCCTCATCGAACGAAACCAAACCCACATCTGGAAGCCTCTTCTGCATGAGGTCGCAGCCGGGTCGCTTGACGCGAACCTGGACGAAGTCGGCTATCGCAGTCACGGACATCGATGGCGATACCGTTTCTTCTTGGGCAGTCTTGAGACGATTGACCGTGAGGCGCGACAGGTTGTGGTGGCGCCGATCCTGGATGAGGATGGCAGTGAGATTATTGGACGCCATAGGATTCGCTACGATTACTTGATCCTGTGCCTCGGCGCCGTGTCAAACGACTTTGGCACTCCCGGTGCGCGCGAGCATTGTCTCTTTTTGGAAGACCGCGAGCAAGCCGATCGCTTCCGGCAGAAATTGCTAAACCATTGTCTGCGCGTGTCGCGAACAATGAGCCTGGATCCGAGCGCAAACGCCTATGTCAATGTGACCATTGTCGGCGGCGGCGCCACCGGAGTAGAGCTCGCCGCCGAACTCTTCAATGCAGCCTCCGCCCTAAGACACTATGGACTGGAGGTGTTTGATGAGAGCCGTCTGCGCGTCACCTTGGTCGAGGCAGGTCCCCGGATCCTCCCCGCGCTGCCCGTGGACTTGGCTGAGGCGGCCCATAAGGAATTGGAGGCGCTTGGGGTACGGGTCCTCGTCAATACTGCGATCACGGAGGTCACCTCAACCGGCATGGGCACCCGTACTGGAGAGGTGATCGGAGCGGACCTGAAGGTCTGGGCGGCTGGAGTGCGTGCACCGGACGTCCTGAAAGATATCGCTGGCCTCGAAACGCTCCGCAGCAACCAGCTTGTCGTACGCACGACGCTCCAAACCACGCGCGACGATCGCATCTTCGCCATTGGTGATTGCTGCTCCTTTAAGCCTGAAGGGGCCGACCGGCCGGTGCCACCGCGTGCCCAAGCGGCCCATCAGATGGCCCGGACAGCCTATCGCAACGTTCTCTCCCTGATCGCCGAAAAGCCGCTGAAGGCCTTCGTATACCGCGATCACGGGTCTCTTGTGTCCCTCAGTCGGTACTCGACGGTTGGCAGTCTGATGGGCAACTTGGTCGGCGGACGCATGGCCGTCGAGGGGCGGATCGCCCGTATGGTCTACCTGTCACTCTACCGGATGCACCTGATCGGCGTCCACGGATGGTTGAAAGGATTGGCTCTCATTCTGGTCGGGCACGTGAACCGGGTTGTCCGACCCAAGCTCAAGTTCCATTAGCGCCAAGGAGGCGCCTTGTTTGCGCATTACGCGGATCGTGAGCAACCGTTTCACGCGCTCATGAGTGGTCGCGTCGACTGATGAGGTGATGGAGTCAGGAGTTTTGGTCGCCTTCAAGACGACGGGCTCTGGCGTTCTGCTTTCTCATGCTTTCACCGGCGAGTTGCAGACGTGGGCGTTGTGAACAGACGATCCACCTTGGCGGTCCGGCGGCTCGGCGCCGGCAATTTTTGAGCAGATCTTTGAACCGGCTGGCCGCAGAGACGCATAAAATGCAAATGCCCGCTAGCGAGGCGGGCGAGGGCGGTTACTGTAATGCAGCGGATGTCAGGCAGCAGCGCTCTGACGAGCAACGCTGTCGATCTGGAAACGCCCGATGCCAAGATCAGTGAGCTCGCGATCCGAGAGCAGCGACAACTCACGCACGGTCTCACGGTACCGGAAGTAGGCTTGAACCTTGGCGAGGATGTAAGAAATGAACATGGGAAGCTCCTGAATTGACCGGCCTGTCGGTGATGGCCGCGTGTCTGCCTTGCGATGCAATAAATATGCCTGTGCACTGCACAAAAGAAGAGCAAATTCAATAGGGCAACCATGCTCAGAGGGCATGGTAGAGTAAATTATTCTCCAAAGACCTGTTGCGAAAGCATGTCAGTGCTCACAGCAATTGGCGTTTCCATGGCTCAGAAGGTCGCCGGCAGCTTGGACGGTGGAGATCCTGGTCCGTGGGGTAGGTTAAAGCCATCCTGATGCAAGATTGCATCCATCAGCCTGACCGATCGCCTTGGCCTTGATGGGCCTTCGCGCGGCCAGGGGAGCTATGCCCTCCTTTGCGGCCAGCCCCGGACGCCAGGGCCGAGTTCAGCGAAAAGGCCCGCTTATCCGCCGGAACGCTCTTCCCGCCTTTGCTTGCGATTTCCCGTCGCCTTTCCGCACGCATCAAGACAAAGCCACGCTTCGGCAAATTCTCATCAGCGCCCATGCTCGTTCTCCAGGCAAGCCCTACACCCTAGGCTCAGAACGGATGACCTGAGGAGACGTTCGCGGCCTCTGATCCTTGGCTTGGACGTGGCCGACATGGTGTAACTGCACAGGCTTTGGCTTGCACTATTCCTTCTGTGTGATGCCAGGCTCATCAAACAGGATCTTGATGAGGCGCCACAGCTCGCGGTGCCCGGCGGTTTGCCCGCCTTGGAGCAGGTACTCAGCGATGTCGAGTTGCTGGGTCCCATTGTCTGAGGCATCGCCGCGGCGCACGTCGACGTGCTGCCATGCGTGCTCGACGAAGAGGCGCTTGGTATCGGTGTCGAAGACCAAGGTCCAGGTATCCTCGGCGTTGGCACCCGGGCCCTTCGCTGTCCTGTGCAGTTCTCGTCTCAGCAGTGCCATTTCCATCCTCCGCGATACGCCAATTGTGCAGGCGTTCGATTTCCTTTCAATGAGGGGCGCCGAACCCGTCCCTCCTAGACAAACACCGTCAGATTAACCGACGGGTGACCGGATAGGAGGGGGCAGTTCTGAACATGGCTCAGTTTCGGCGTGCATCGGGGCCAGCCGCTGGAGCCCAAGATGCCCATGTTGTCGGCGGCTCCGCTGGACGGGTATACCGTCGCTGTCGACCTGAGGCGAGAGGAGGCAGTTGGTGGCGCTCACAACCAAGGTCATCGATGGCGACTTTCTCATGCTCCGGATCATCTTTCCTGATGGCAGGACCGTGACGATGACAGCCGGCCGGGACGGCAAGAGCGTCAGCGTCGATCCCGATGACAGAGAAATCGCCGAGAGGCTGTCATCCATCTTCCATTGGAGCACCGACAGGGTGGGCGAACCGGGCTATCCGTTCACCAGCCTCAACCAGATGATCTACGGAATCGAGACGCTGGCCCGGTCCGCGATGAGTGTGGAACAGTTCATGGAGGGGCTGCGGGACGTGCTGGAGGTGTCCGGTCAGCATCCTGTGCCCGAGGGCAGCGTCAGAACTCCATCGCTCACCGTCGTCGACCTGAGCCCGAGCGGAAACGGGTGGTTTGTCGATGCCCGCTTCCAGAGCGGGGAACGCTTCAAACTCGCCATTAACAAGGCCAGCATCGGCTGGGCTGCGGACCCTCCGGAACCCACGCGCGATAAAGAGGTTATGAAGCTTCTCTCAGGCATGAAAGGTGCCCGGGTCTCATCGGATGAAGACCTTGCGCTGCTTGCAATGGAGGTGGCGCATTATTCATCCGACATCGCCGGGTGGCTCCAGGTCCTGCACTCCGCCATCTCTGAGAAGTTGAGGCCCTAGAGGGAAGCTCCCTTTTGCTGCATGCCGGGAGAAGACCGTTCATTTGTCCTAATCCTCGAACTCCCCGCGGAGGGTAGCTCAGCCAGTCCACCGCAAAATTCCAGAAGACACTCGTGCGAACGAGCAGCGTGCCTTCAGTGATGCGCTTGTACTCGTTCGCCATGGCGTTCTGAGCGGCGTCTGCGATCAGGACGATTACCAATCAAAATTCGACTGGAGCGGGAATCCCTCGGATCACCTGAAGGTCCACAGGCCTTAACGCGTGGCGTGAAACATCATAGGCAATCCTGTCTTGTTTCGACGCTTGGCCGAATGTGCGACAGATCCTGACAAATTGGCGGTTCCAAGATCGTTCGGTGGCTTGAGGCCGGAAACGGACTTGTTGCAGACTGCGCCAGAGGTTTCAGATACGGACAATCTCTGGCGCGGTTTTCTAAAAATCCCGGGGCGCGGGCAGGAGGAAGGATCCCATCGCCTGGGACGGCCGCAGGACGGGCCTTTCAGGTCCCTTGACCATGAACCGGGTGGCGGCTGGATCGAAGTCGAGTTCCAGGTCCATCGCGGCCTTGAGCGCTTCAGCGTTGGCCGGGCCATAGAGGCGGTCAAGAGATGCCTCATCGTCAGCGGAAACGAGGATTGAAAGGTCGGTCTTCTTGGCAGCTGCGGTCAACGCTGTCATTCCCGAGATCGGCTCGGCCTGGTCGGTGTTTGTGAAGATGAACGCGGCAGGCCGCTGAGGCTTGTCGGCCGCCTGTTCGCTGCGGCCGTGGATCGCTTCATCAATGATCTGCTGCCACAGGAGGCGTGTCAGGAGATTGTAGGCCGCGGCATGCGGGCCGTGTCGGGTCGGGCAGCACACATAAACGGTTGCCGGGCCGCTGGTCTCGACCCCCTCAGAAGTACTGATGTTCCGATGGGCCGCCCACTGGCCGCGCGGATCGCCGGAGGCCCAGGACGTCTCGGGGGTATGAAAGGGCACCAGCCGTTGCACGATCGCGTCGTGGATCACCCGCCGGCGCTCATCGGACAGAGCCGCGTAGGCGCGCAATTCGAACAATGCCCTCGGGCTCCCGGAGCTGTCGGCGGCGGCCACATAATCAGCAGCTTTATCGTCAAGGCGATGCTCGATGAGGACCGTGCACAGCCCCATCAAGGTCGGCTCGGCCAGGCGCAGTCCGCCGGCGTTCGCGACCTGAGCGGTCGCAAGCTCCAGAAGGCCCCAGAGAGCGGAGATCGCTTCCTGCTCGATGGTGTCGTGGCCATCCTTCGTTTTGATCTCTGGGATCCTGTCATATCCGTCTGTCCATTGGGTGATGAAGGTTTCCGCGACGTTGTGCAGCCGCCGGGAACGGGTTTCCGGATCGGTGCCCAGATTGATGTCAGCAAGTGGATTATAGGAACTCCCGGTTTGCCACCGAATGCGCGAGACGGGTCCCAGTTTGGCCCGGGTCGCAGCGGTGAGGTCGTAAACCTCCCCGGTCGGGTCGTCGACAATGTAGCTGGCCGACGTGCCCCGCAGAAGGGTCGGGACGATCACCCTCTCCACCCGCTGGCGCGAGCTGGCTCCGAGGAGGAGGGTATTGGCGTTCCGTGTCGTGCCGTGAGGAACGCCCCGGCGGTCCTCACCGAGCGTGAGGATCGCCCCGTGGGGAGCAATGATGGCGTCTTTCGAGAGCCCAAGTCCAAAGAGTTTTTTGAGAAGGTCTTTCACGTGGTCTGATCCGTTCGGGTGGTCAGGAAGGGGGAGGTGACTGGGAACACTAGTAGTTCTGTTACGCAGCAGAGGAACGCACAGGTCCACGTTTTGCAGAACTTTGCGGCAGGTTTTCGCAGCCAAGCGAGAACAACGACAGGCTCGGCGTCAATCGTCGGGGTAACCCATCCCGCTGCGAACTTGCGGTTGGATCACGCGGATCAGAGCAAGCAGTATGCCGAAGCTGCCCACCGGACCGACGTGATTGTGCCAGCAGGCGGGAATCCGACCCTTTTTGGTCGTCAGTGGCTGCGACGATGACCCGAAGCGCGTCCAAGTGCGGATCGAGGACGTTCTCACCATAGCCTCCTTCAGCTTCATTCAGGAGGCGCAGATCAGTGTTACCGGACTGGTTCCCCTTGAAGGAGCATCCGGGCCCCGACATTTTGATGGCGAGCACGCCGATTCATTCATGTCGTGCATCGTACCAAGAGCCGCATCGAGGTCGTTCTTAGATGCCTTGCCTTTGATGAGCGAGGGCTCGGCGGGGTTGAGGTTCCGTTCGTCGTCGTTTGAGGGAAGGGCCGTTGCCGGACGCAGGGCGTCAGGAGCATCAAACGGAAAGCGGCGGAGTGTCCAGTCTGCGATGCTCGCAGCCGCTTAACCAGTCCGCAATCCAAGTGGGTCAACCTTCCAACAGATGAGACCTCCGATTCGAATTCTGGAGACGATATCCATGACGGAAGCGACCTTTGAGAATGCCGTCGACGAGATGCTCGGCAGGCTTGACCCGATCGTGCTGGTAATCCAGCAGGGCGGCGGAGAAGCGGCATTGTACAGCCTGCAACGGCAGCTGATAGAGCTGATGGCTCTGATTGAACGGAATCCCGGCATTGAGGCGGCAACCGGAGATCTCTACGCTGCGGCGGAGGCGTTGGTTGTCGATCGGACCGCAAGCTTGCAGCCAATGGCTCGAAAGCTGCGGTTGCTGGTTGATGCCCATCGGCGTTTCCGTGACCAACTGTCCGCCGCTCAGCCGCTCAAACCGGGTCACAAGGGCATCTGGTTACATGGGAATCTCCGGTTTGCCGCGTGATGCCATGCGATGAACTCCCGCGCTCATGCAATCTTGCGGCTATCCAGCCGTCCTGGCGTGGTCGGCTTCATTCATCATTCCAAGACGCATGGAGATCACAGGCCTGTCGCGGCACCATGATAGCCCTAAACTGGACCATTTCTAGTTCGACAGAGGCCTGCCGCCTGGGTCTGTCCCCGCATGCAGCCCAAACGTCATTTCACGGACGCTAGTGGAACCGGTCGGTTCATCCGGCGAGATCTTGGGTGACTGATTGGCGCGTGTCGCCTTGCTTGCAGAGCCAACAGAACGGGGCGCCGGATCAAGCGTCGACAGAACGCTCGGGTCGAAGAGTTCCTCATGGATCGATCCATCCACTCGGATGACCGTTTTGATGCCAGTCTCGGCATCAAGGGAGATCGATCTGATCGCGGCCCTCGGGGGGCTATCCGGTCTGGCAGGCTCACGAAAGTCCGGAGCCATTGGACGGACTGCTGCTGGTTGAGTTGCTGCGATGGCCACTGCGGCCGCCGGCTCGCGCTCATTGACCCTCGCGGTTTCTCCAGCCTGCCCGTTGGCGGGTTTTGCGAGACTTTCGCCTGTGGTGGCCTGCACAGTTCGTTGGCGCTTGCCAGCCGCCGCCTCCTGCTCCGCAATGATCTGCTGTAAGTGCGCCTGAGCCGCTTCAGCCTCCCGTTGTGTCTGCGACCCGAAGATCGCGACCAAGGGATTGCTCGCACGCTCCGCTGCCGCTTTTGCCGTAGCAGCCTCAGCGGTCTTCGCCGCTTCGATCTGCTTGCGGGCCGCCGCCGTCTGCTGACGGTTGTTGGTATCATACGAATACCGCTGGCCGTTGATCTCGTAGAAGACGGTCTTGGCCTCCACACCGCCGAGGAGGGTTCCGAGAGCAATCGCCGAAGCCCCGAGTGTCGGGAATACCTTGGTCATGTTTTATCCCTTTTCCAGCGGCGGTAAGATTCGGTTAGGGATTGCGGCAACTCTATGGCGGGCCGCTTTCATGTCTACGCGGCGTGCTGGAAGAAACTATGCACGGGATCCGAATGTGACACGTCATGAGGACTGTGCGCCTCACCAAGCAGCCTGCTGCATGAATGGGTGGCAAAGTCCCGGGTATTTTCTTGCCCGCGCAACAACTGCGACAAGGCCCTTGATAACCGCTATCGCGAGTAGTCCAAGGCGGCTCGGGCCGCCTGATGTGAAAGGCGCTCCTGACGCTCGGGTTCGTTTAGGGACGAAAACGCTCACACCTGTCCGGACGCATGGTAGGACTTCCGAACGTCCGGAACTCTTCGCCGCCGAATGCGCGATCACGGATATCTCCGCCAGATGTCATTGGGGAGATCGGCCTGAAATCGTCACATTCCTGCGCGACCTCCGTGGTGACACGTCGTTAACCATCCGTCCGTCCAAGGCCACCAATGCTCAGATCTCTTGTTGCCCTTGCCCTCGTGCTCGCGACCCCGGCCTTCGCTCAGACCTATGACCGTGCAGACATCATCCGCGGGCTCTGCCGCCCTGACGGCTGTGACGAGTTTGCCATCCTGGTGGCCTCGCCTCTGACCAAGACAGGGGAGGGCACGCTCATGCAAACGCGGGTGAAGACCTTCCATGCGAGTTCAGCAGGACGCAGAGGGCTCAGTGAGGAGAACGGGTATGTGTACTGCTCGCGGACCAAGCCGGCGATCGTCGCCGAGAAGAACGGGCGGACCATGGCCTTCTATCTCGCGCCCTTTGCGACCAAGGAGAGCCGGGAGACCATCCGTCAGAACACCAACTTCCATGCGCTGTATTTCGGCATCTGCCACGGCATGGAGGCGGGCCGGGCAGCGGTCCAGAACCTGCCGGGTGTCGCCCACGAATTCGGCTACCGGGTTGCGCTGCCTCAGTCGCAGTCCGTAGCCCTGAGCCAGGTCGAGGACATCCTGCCGCCTGAAAACCGTCGCTCGGTCGAGGCGAGGCATGACAGGCGTCCGCTGCCACCAACGAACATTCCGCCTGCCGCTGCACGGCGGGACTGGGCATTCGACGAGCCGGCTGATGAGTTTGGCGAATACCGTGAGGCGATGCCGCTCCGTCAGCAGCCCTATGCTGCGGAGCGAGAGGAGAGGCTGCTGGCCGGTCCGCGCCGTCTGACCAACCGGGCGTTTGATGCCCTTGATGAGGTGGGAGAGTGGATGCTCGGACGGCGATACTGATCGAAAGCCAGGAGTGCAATTTGTCATCGGGGCAGCGTAAGCTGTCCCGACTGATCTTCGGACAAGAAGTAGCCCATGAGCCCATCGTCACGATGGACTCCCTTCATCGCCCGCCCTGGATTGGCCCTCCAGCGAGTTCCCGATGAGCTATGGACTGCGGGGCTCATACAAAAGAACCCGGCACAAGGCCGGGTTCGTATCTCGGATAAGGTCATGAGCATCAAATAGGCTACCGATCAACGCCTGATGTCATGTTTCGTTCCTATGGGATCAACTCGCTCACATGCTCCTGCGACGCCTCATGAAGTAGACGGCAGCCGCAACGACGATAATGGCGAGGATAATCCACCAATAGCCCGCAATGCCGCCCCCTGAAGCTGTGGTGTCTCCGGCCGGAGGAGAGCCGGGCGTGGCGGGCGGGGTCTGCGCCCATGCAGATGAAATCGCCAGGAAGAGGAAGCCCATTGATGCTGTGAGTTTGCTCATGGATGTGTCTCCGGTTGAGGAGGCCCAACGCATACGGCCTACGGAATTGCTAAGCTGGACCTGTCAGTGAACGCCTGTCCGGATGGCATGTTCCTATGCAAGCCAAGTCCCTGCGCATAAGCTACAGAAGATGTACCCCGAGGCTGGAGCAGCAGAGATGATGAAAAGGCAGATCCTCGCCATCCAGGATGTCTATATCCCTGTGCAGCGCCGGCAAACTCTTGATCCACAGAAGATGGCAGCCCTAGCGGAGAGCATCATCGAAAAGGGGCAGCAAGCTCCCATACTTGTGCGGCCTGACGGCACGCGCTTTGTCTTGGTTGAGGGACTGCATCGTCTGGAGGCGTGCAAGGCCCTCGGAGAGACAACCGTTCCAGCCTATTTTGTGCAGGCTCGTAAGCACTAGGCTGGGACGACTTTCGCGTTGATTCCTCTCTCGCTTCGGGCATGGAGGGCTGTACCATCCCGCCGCAGCTTGCCTTCTCCCGGTAAAGCAGAAGTCAGAACGGCCTCTGGGCCGGGAAGAGCGATGCTTGACGGACTGCCGGCGCGTTCCAAGAGCTCACTGTCTATCGTTGAGCTCACGAGCCATCACCTGGAGTATTTCACCTCATCGCCCGACATTGCCTTGATCACCAACCTCTTTCCCGATCATTAGGATTGGCATGGGTCCTACGAGGCTTACCGCGGCGCGAAGATGAACCTTGTACGCTTTCAGCGCAGCGGAGACTTGGCGGTCCTGAACTTCGACTCTCAAGAAGTGAGGGACCAATTCGGCCCGCTTGGCCAGGGACGCAAATCCTACTTCAGCGTCTTAGATGCGATTTCTGAAGGCATAGTAATTGCGAACGGCAAGGTGACGTTGCGAAGCCGCACCGGACTAGACAAGATCTGTTCCGTTTCCGAACTCACGATGCCTGGTCATCACATCGCGAATGCATTGGCCGCAGCCGCCGTCGCAGTCGAATATGGCGCGAGCCGGCAAAGCATACGGGAGGGGTTGATCGAGTTTCGCGGGCTACCGCAGCGTTGCGAGTTCCTCGGCCGGCTCGACGGTGTCGACATCTACGATGACTCCATCGGCATGAACCCGCGCAAGGCCCTGCTCGGGCTTGAGAGCATGTCAGCGGAGTCGCTGACTGTCGTCTGCGGTGGGGCCGTACAGTCGGCCAGCGGCGAGAAACGAGTCAGCTCCGAGTTGGAGCAGCAGGATTTGCATCACTTCTGCACAGCTCTCGCGAAGATGGCAAAAACGGTTGTCCTTTTCGGAGAGGGCGGCGATGTCATTGTGCGCAACCTTAAGGACGCGGGCGAAGCCGGTCCCACGATTGCGCATGCTGATCGCTTTAGCTCCGCGGTGCAGGAAGCGTTGAGGTGTGCGGACGGAAAAGGAAGCCTGCTCATTTCGCCGGTCTTCTTCAACGCCCCATGGGCCGTACGCCCCGTTCTCGAGCAACTTTTTGCTCCGAAACAGTAAGGCATCAACCGTCCTCCGACAATGCAGCCTCCACTCATGCGGCGAGGGGTCTGGCATCATGTTCGCGATGCGGCCGCGAATCCGACGAAGGGCGGCGAAGCGAACCGCGCTTTCGCCGCCCTCGTATTTCATTCCAGAGCCGAACTGTCTCTCAGGCCTTCGGCAGCATTGCCCGAACTTCCTTGACCATATCGCCGAGAACGGCTTTTGGCTCGCGGCGAAGCGTAACGACCGATTGAATATGATTGCGGATGAGGTCAGTGATCTTAATCGCATTTTCGCCAGGGAAGCCTGGCCAGCCGCCCAGGGTCGGCAGCTGCTGCACGCCGGTCATGGCATTCGGGTTTTCCGCGAAAAACTTGCCGAGCAGTTCCGGTGTGTTGACCGCAATGCTGTTGGCCGGGATGTATCCGGTTGTATTGACCAGCTTTGTCTGAGCCTCAGGTCCCGTCATGAACTTGACAAAATCCCAGGCGGCCTTTTGCCGAACGGGATCCTTGGTCAGGATCATTGCGGCGTTTCCTCCTGTCGGCAGCTTGCCATTTGGCTTCATCGGCAGGCTAGCGGTCCGAACCGAAAAATGCCCTGCGGCAGCCTTCTCGGCTGAACGCAGGTAGCTGTTGGCCGTGCCAAGAATACCGATCGTCCCGCCGGAGAATGCTTGTCTCGTCTGATCAAGCGACATCTCGATCTGCCCGGCCTCGCCAAATTGGCGGAACATCTCGAGCGCCCAGAGGCCCTCCGGACCGTTGAAGGCAACGTCGCGTTCGTCGGCGGTCAGGATGCTGCCGCCCTGGCTCATGATGAGGGCCATCCAGGTCCAAGCTCCCGAATGCCCGATATAGGCGTAATGCAGCCCCATGATGCCATTGCCGAGCACCTTGATTTTCTTGCCAAGCTCGATGATCGCTGGCCAATCGGACGGCAGGCGATCGGGGTTGCCGCCTGCCTTCTCGACCAGATCGAGATTGTAGAAGAGCGTCGGCGACGATATTGCGAAAGGAAGTCCGTAGGATTTGTCGGCGACCTTCGTCATGTCTAGAAGTGACGTCTGGTAACCGAGCGATGCGAGACCTCCGTCAGCATCGATCAACGTATTGAGCGGCACGGCGAGACCCCGTTGCGCCACGAGATTGATACGGTTGAAACCCTGAAATGCAACATCGGGCGCATCTCCGGTGATGGCAGCACGAAAGATCCTGAGAGTAAGATCGTCGTAATCCGGAGACGGTGTATCCACGACAATGCGAATGTCGGGCCGCTTTGCCATAAAGTCGGCGCCGAGGTTGTCATAAAGTTCCTTCGGCGTGCTGGTGAGCACGCGCAAGGTAATGGGTTTCGCTTGAGCGAAAGCCGGGACAGATAAGGCTGCTCCCGCAGCCAGAGCCGCGGTCCCGCCCAGAAAATTGCGTCTTGTTGACTGGAAATTCATCCTTGCTCTCCAAAAGCGGGCTGATCCTATTTTCGCCAGAGTTCAACCGTCACTCGGCGCAGTGATCTCGGGCGACGCATCTCGCCTTGCGGCAGCTCTGACAGCGCGACCATAGTGTAGTCAGCATCTCCTAGGGTGAAGCCGGTGTGACATACCTTGTAAGACCTAGCCAGTCGTCTATGGTCCCGCCCTTCATCACTCAGGGAACAGCATGCGATAGCAACTAAGTTTCAGAAAAGGGAGACGAGCTTGCAGACGGATGACGACCGGCCGGCCACCAGGCGCAAAGGGGCGTTACATCTTTGGCAGGAGGTCAGTCTCTCTCTAGAGAAAGACATTCTCCAGCGACGTCTTTCCCCGGGCGATCGGCTTCCAACTGAAGATGAGCTTGCCGGACGTTTCAGCGTGCATCGCAATACGGTGCGACGCGCGCTGGCAGTTCTGGAGGGGAAAGGCCTCGTCAGGATTGAGCATGGCCATGGAAGTTTTGTTCAAGAGCGGGTGATCTCTCATCCTCTGTCCCAACGCAAAACCTTACCCCTGATCCTAAAGGAACTTGATCGGGCAGGCAGGGAGGAAGTACTGGGAAGCTCGACAGTGCGGCCGTCGAAAGAAATCATTGCGGCTCTGAAGCTTAGCAAAACGCAGTACGTGCGCTGTGTCGATCTCCTGACAGTCGTGGATGATAATCCGACTATGATCAGTTCGGCTTATTTTCCTCTCCCGCGCTTTCACGGAATTGAGCGAGCGATCGCGGATACCCGGTCCGTTCCGGACGGATTCAAAAGCCTCGGGGTGAACGATCTCATACGGTACGAGTCCCGGATCACGACCGGTCTGGCCACTCGCGCCGATGCCAAGCTCCTGCAGCAGTCGCGCTCTCAACCGGTCCTGCAGGTGAAAAACATCATCACTGATACAGCAGGAACGCCAATTTTATTCTCCGTCATCCGAATGTCGGCACGCTGGATCGAATTGGTCATTCGATATGGTGATATGTAAGGATCCCGAGGCAGCGAATTGCGCCAGTTGCAGTGGCGACAATCGGGGGCCCAGTACTCGGTGTGCCCAGCGACTATCCAACAGGTCCCGGCCGATATCGCCCGGTTCAAAATTCCGGATTTGCGGTCATCCGTCTGTATGACTGGCAAGCTTGTCTAGCTTTCGTCATCAAGCCTTTACCACCGGCAGGACGGATTAGGGTAAGAACCCGGCAGCCCGATGCTCCTCACGGGCTCTGTGAAAATGACTTGAGAAATGACGCTTGAAGCCTCTCCTTTTTTGGACCGGAACGTCTGGATGTCGGTCCTCGCGACTGCCCCGGCGACGCTGCTGTCGGATTGCTGGGAAGCCCTGCCGGCGAAACCAGGTTTCAAATGGATCCGTGAACCGCAGTTCGAGACAGTCATGCTGCGTGCCCGTGCCGATGCACAGGGGGAGCCCTTTAACCTCGGCGAAATGACCGTGACCCGCTGCTCCATCCGGTTGGATGGCGGCAACGTCGGTGTGGCGTGTGTCGGCGGCCGCGACAAGCGCCATGCGGCGATCGCAGCCGTCATCGACGCGATGATGCTGACGCCGGCCGGCTCATCATGGCTTGAAGCGGCGCGGCAGATCGTTCAGTCCGTCGAACGTGCCGACAAGCTCCTGCAATCCGTCACCGCTGCAAAGGTGCGCGAAACCGAGGTTTCATTCTCGATGTCGATCGCAGGAGTGCGGGAATGAGTGCGAGCTCCCAGGCGATGGCTGCCCAGGAAACCCAGTCTACATTCAGGGCCGTGCTGCGTGCGTTCAGCTATCCAGGTGAAATCGTCAAGCTCAAACCGGTCGACGCCGCCCCGGCGGGCATGTGCAACAGCCTCTTTGCCGCTGCTCGATGTCTGCTGGACGGCGAGACAAGCGTCTGGCTCGATAGCGCTTTCGACACGCCAGACGTCCGAGATGTCCTTCGATTGCAGAACGGGGTGACAGAGATATCCGATCAGCCGGATGCGGATTTTGCGTTGATCGGCAGCGCGCAGGCGCTACCGAACCTGCAAGCATTTCGTGTCGGTACATTGTTGGATCCGAACCTCTCGACGACCCTGCTCGTGCAGGTGCCATCGCTATCTGGAGGTGAGGCGGTGCTCCTTTCCGGCCCCGGCATCAAAGGGCAGAAGGCCGTTGCTCCCTCGGGGCTACCACAGTGGTTCTGGTCGGCCTGGGCGGACAATGCGTCGAGGTTTCCTGTCGGTCTGGACATGATCTTGTTCGATGACGCAGGTCTCATGGGCTTGCCGCGTTCGAGCCGGGGAGTAGTGTCATGCTCGTAGCCATCCGAGGGGGCGAACAAGCGATCGAGAATGCCGAGCGGCGCTTATCCGAGCAGCGCCGCGGCGATCCATCAATACCGGAATTGTCGAACGAGCAGATCAGCGAGCAGCTTTCGCTGGCCGTCGATCGTGCGATGAACGAGGGCGCCATCTATGACCGGCATGCCGCCAGTCATGCGCTGAAGCAGGCGCAGGGCGATTGTGTCGAGGCCGCGTTCCTGTTGCGGACCTTCCGTGCAACCCTGCCAAGCGCCGGGTATTCGGAGCCCCTCGACACCGGCGCGATGCTAATCGAACGCCGGATCTCGCCGATCATGAAGCAGGCGCCCGGCGGGCAGTTCCTCGGCGCTACGTATGATTACAGTCACAGGCTGCTCGGTGATGAGCCGCCGCATCCGGCCACCGCGGCATCGCGGCCCGGGGACGGCTCACCCGTCTATGCGCCGCATATTGCCGAGCAATTGGCGATCGACGGCATTGCGGAAGAGGTGTCGCCGACCCATGGGGGACAACGGGTCGCGGATATCACGCGAGCGCCCCTCACGCATCCTGCACCGCGGGATGCGAGATTGCAGGCTTTGACAAGGGCAGATGAGGGCTTTCTGACCGGTCTCGCCAACTCGACTTTGCAAGGCTGGGGGCAGAATTTCCCGCTGTGCGTCGAAGTCAGAACCGGCAAGGTGAATGTCGATTACCTCATTCCCGAACTCGGCTTCGCCGTCACGATTGCGCGGGTGACCTTGAGTGAATGCGAGATCATGAACAAGAAGCTGGATCTCCAACAACCCGAGCCCCGCTTTACCAGAGGTTATGGTCTTGCCTTTGGTTACAGCGAACGACGCGCAATGGCGATCGCCGTAACCGACCGCGCTTTGCGGGGACGTGAGCTCGGTGAGGCGGTCCACTCCCCCATCGAGGACGAGCAATTCGTGCTGTCGAACGCGGACGGCGTCGATGCCGCTGGCCTGCTTCAGAGCCTGAAGCTGCCTCACTATGTCAGCTATCAATCCGAGGTCGAGCATCTGCGCGCAGTTCACGCGACCCGTCGCCGCGAGGAGGACGGGCAATGATCCCGATGGGTTCCGGCCGGGAAGAGCCCAGCCAGTATAGTTCTGGATATCTGAATGAGACGACGAAGCGCACGTTGAGGCGCGCTATCCTGAAGGCCGTTTGCATTCCCGGCTTTCAGATCCCAATTGCGGGGTACGAGATGCCGCTGCCTCCGGGCTGGGGGACGGGTGGAATGCAGGTAACCGCGGCCCTGATCGGCCGGGACGACGTCTTGAAAGTCATCGATCAGGGCGCAGACGATTCGATCAACGCCACGAGCATCCGGAAATTCTTCGAGCGGGTTACCGACATCCGCACAACGGTACGAACTGCAGATGCGACGATGATCCAGTCGCGCCATCGGATTCCCGAAGGTCAACTTACTGAAAACCAGATCGTCGTGCTTCAAGTGCCGGTGTCAGAGCCTTTGCGTTACCTTGAGCCGTCCGACGCGGTCACACGCCGGCAACACGCTTCTCAGGACTACGGCATGCTTTATGTCCGGCTTTACGAGGACAGGATCCGTGTCGGCGATGCCAAAAGCGGCACGAACCATCCCGTCCGCGTGAACGACCGGTATTTTGTAGCTCCGTCGCCAATCCCGATCTCTGACAATCCTCGGCTCGACGGCAGTCCCGCTCTTGTGCTCTTTGGCGCCGGACGCAACCGTCGCATCTATGCCATCCCGCCCTATACGAAGGTCGAGAGCCTTTCGTTCGACGATCAGCCATTCTCGATCAAAAGGCCGATGGGCACGTGCATGCTCTGCGGAGCGCACGACACCTATCTGGACATCGTCGCGGGCGACGACGGTGAACGCAGCTATACCTGTTCCGACACCTCTTACTGTGCCGAACGCCGTGAGAAAAGTGAGGGACACCGGACATGAGTGGCATATCCCGGCCTCCGCTCATCTTACAGGTGACTGGTCTACGCAAGAGTTTCACCCATAACCGGCCGGTGTGCCGAGATATTTCGCTCGATGTCGCTGCGGGTGAAATCGTTGTCATCCTTGGCGAGAGCGGTTCTGGAAAAAGTACCCTTCTGCGGTGCCTCGGCGGGCAGCTCGAGCCGGATGCGGGCGACGTCAAAATTCAGGACGAGTGCGGCATTCTCCAGGCGATATGGGCGCTTGAGGAAGAAGAGCGCATTCGCCTGCTTCGTTCTCACGCTGGCTTCATCCAGCAGCGCCCCCAAGACGGCCTTCGGATGAATGTCACAGCGGGGGCAAACATCGTGGAATCGCTGGCGCTTCTCGGCGTCCGTGATTTCGCCACCATGAGGCGTGTGGCAAGGGATGCAATCGAAGGTGTCGAAATCGAAGCTGCACGGGTAGACGATCTGCCAGGGTCATTCTCAGGCGGGATGCAGCAAAGGCTGCAGATTGCGCGCAGCCTGGTGAAGCGGCCGAAATTGCTGCTCATGGATGAGCCGACCGGTGGACTTGACGTTTCGGTCCAGGCCAAGGTTCTCGACCTCCTGAGAAAGCTCGTACGCAGCCTGAAAGTTGCCGTCCTGCTCGTCACCCACGACCTCGGCGTGGCACGGATGCTGGCGGACCGGATCATTGTCCTCAAGTCCGGCGCGATTGTCGAGGACGGCATCGCCGACCAGATCCTCGACGATCCTCATCACCCCTATACACAATTACTCGTGTCATCAGTACTGCGCGCATAGGACGCAGTGTATATCGGAGAAAAGATGTGACGAAGTTGACTTTCGGCAATGCGCAAGTCGTGCTGTCGGACAAGATACTAAGGGGCACGGTCACGGTCGAAGACGGCGTGATTACGGCGATCGGTGCTACAGGGCAAATGCCGGCCGGCGCCATCGACTTTGCCGGCGATGTCTTGATGCCTGGCCTCGTCGACCTTCACAGCGATCATCTGGAAAAGCATGTTATGCCACGGGCTGACGTCTATTGGCATGCCGTTTCCGCCGCCGTGTCGTATGACGCGCAGGTCATCAGCTCCGGTATCACCACTATGTTCGACAGCTTCGGACTGGTGGGAGAGGAGTTCGATAGCGATCGCAATGCCGCTTTACCGCGCATGATCGCGGGAATGAAGGAGGCCGCCGATGAAGGCCTGCTGCGCGCAGACCACTACATGCACCTGCGCTGCGAAATTATCGAACCCGATATTGTCGATCGGTTTTCGGCCCTGCAGGACAACCCTCTCCTGAAGCTCGTCTCGCTGATGGATCATACGCCCGGTCAGCGGACGTTCCCAGACCCAGCCAAATGGAAGGCTCACCAGAGGCGCCGCACAGGCGCTTCAGACGAAGCACTCGACGCGATCTTCGCCGCCCGGCAGAGCGCACGCAAGCGCTTTGCCACTCCCAACCGGCGTGCCATTGCCGATATCTGCCGGCAAAAGGGCATTGCGGTTGCAAGTCATGACGACACGATCCTTGAGGAAGTGCTGGAAGCCGAAGAACTCGGCAACGGCCTGTCCGAATTTCCGACGACCCAGCTTGCTGCCTCAGAGGCCAGAGCACGCGGCATGAAGGTGGTCATGGGCGGCCCGAACCTTGTCCGTGGCGGTTCGCATATCGGCAACCTCTCCGCTGGCGAATGCGCAAAGCTGGGCCTGCTCGACATCCTGGCCTCTGACTATATTCCGGCCAGCCTGCTGCACGCAGCGTTCATCCTGGCGAGCAAAGACATCGGCTGGTCCTTGCCGCGCGCGGTCGCCACTGTGACATCCTCACCCGCAGCCTGCGTCGGGCTTCATGACCGCGGCGAAATTGCTGTCGGAAAGCGTGCCGATATTCTTCGGGTGCGGGTACACAACGGGCTGCCGATCGTCCGGTCGGTTTGGCGCGCCGGCCATGCCGTATACTGATCAAAGTGAGGTTGCAAAGATGACCAATTCTCCGTTCGTTGCGTTCATTTCCGATCCCCATCTGTCGCGGGAGAGACCGTTCTTCCAGTTCAATTGGGAGATTCTCATCGACGAACTTGCCCAACGTTCGCCGGAACTCGTTATCGTTGGTGGCGACGTCACGCTGGACGGCGCGACCAACTGGTCCGATCTTGAGTTTGCGAAGGAACAGCTGGATCGCCTTCCATGCCCATGGCTGGCCGTTCCCGGCAACCACGATATCGGGGATCTCGTATCATGTGCAAAGCCCTCGTCGCGGGTTACTGAGGAGCGCCGCGCCCAGTACATCCAGGCCATGGGACGTGACTTCTGGTCTGTCGATCTCGCCAACTGGCGGATCATCGGTCTCAACAGCATGGTCTTCACCTCGGGCCTTTCAGCGGAGGCTGAGCAGGAAATGTTTCTGGAGCGGGCGCTCGCCGAAGCAGACGGACGCCAGGTTGCAATTCTGTCCCACATCGCCGTTTGCGACAATTCGCTGGCAGAGAAGGATGCGACAGGTTGGTTCATGCCGGAAGCAACGAGGGAGATGTTTGCTTCTTACCTCGCTAGCGGCAAGATTAAGCTCTTTCTTAGTGGTGATATGCATCAGAGCCGCGATCGGGTCATCGACGGTGTACGGCATGTCTGGGCGACGAGCACTGCATTCGTCACGGACATGATGGAGGAGTGGCGCCCAAAGTTCGGCGGCCGCAAACGCGTTGGCTGGACCGAGCTGCAGTTCGGTACGGATGTCGTGGTAAAGATGCACGAGCCGCGCGGAATGGTGGACTTCGATCTCGGCAACTGGGTACATGATGGCGCCGCGCTCTACTACGAATTCGCCCGTGGTGAGCGTTTCAGAGGTTTCGGAAGTGCAAAGGATACGGTTGCGTGATCAACGCCTGTGTTCTGCGAAACCGACGAAGCCGAGAGCAAGCATAGAAGACTGACCGAGTCTTCCACACATCGTCATCATTTCATCACCCGCCTGTCATGCAACTGCGAATGCTTTGCGTCAAAGGCACGGAATCTAAAGTCGACATTTTAGAGAACAAAACGAAATGGCCCACACCAAGACTTACGTCCTTCAAGCGAGGGGGCTGTCCAAGAGTTTTACCCTCCACACACAGGGCGGAGTCGGCATTCCTGTCTTCGATAACGTTTCATTCGATCTCGGTGCGGGTGAGTGTCTCTGTTTGGACGGCCCGTCGGGAGCGGGGAAATCAACTCTGCTTCGTGCTCTGTATGCAAATTACAAAATCGACAAAGGTGAGATCCTGGTCCGACACCAGGACGGGCTGGTCGATATCGCAAACGCGGCGTATTGGGAAATCAATGCACTAAGGCGAGGGACTATTGGGTATGTCAGCCAGTTCTTGCGAGTCATTCCTAGAGTGTCGACATTGGACGTGGTAGCCGAACCACTCTTGAATGCGGGCGCCTCCGAAAGCGAGGCGCATGCGACTGCCGCAATGTTGCTGGAGCGTTTGCGCATTCCGCAGCACCTGTGGCCTTTGGCCCCCGCAACCTTTTCCGGCGGTGAACAGCAGCGCGTCAATATCGCTCGCGGTTTCGTCGTCGGCTACCCCATCCTTCTGTTGGACGAGCCTACCGCTTCGCTGGATGCCCCGAACGCGGCAACGGTGGTCGATCTGATGAACGAAGCCAAAGCACGCGGAACTGCGGTAGTAGGCATATTTCATGACCACGGCGTCCGTGACGCCATTTGTGATAGGCTATTCAAGATCGTCCGTCCGCCCGCCAAATGCGCGGCGGCAGACGTGACGACTGTCGAGACTATTCCATGAGTCAGTCCGAGCTACACCTTTATTCACACCGGAAAGTCGCAAGGGGTCGCTGCGTCTGCACCTGCGATCTGAACTGCTTCATAGGATAGCAGCACATGGCGAGCATCAAGTTTGAGAGTATCAGTAAATCCTTCGGCCCGACATCTGTCTTACGCGATGTGTCGTTGTCGATTGCCGATGGCGAGTTCCTGACGCTGCTCGGACCCTCGGGCTGCGGGAAGTCGACGCTGCTGCGGATCCTGGCCGGGCTCGAGGTGCAGTCGGGCGGCTCAGTGGCCATCGGCGAGCGGGCGGTGGACGGCCTCCGGCCGAAGCAGCGCGACGTGGCCATGGTGTTCCAGTCCTACGCCCTCTACCCGCATCTGACGGTGGCCGCCAACATGGCGCTGCCGCTGACGATGCGCCGGCTCTCGGCCCTCCAGAGGCTGCCGCTGCTCGGCCGCCTCGTGCCCGGAACCGCCCGGATCGCCGCCGAGATCGACCGCGAGGTCACCCGGACGGCCCAGTCGCTCGGCATCGGCCATCTGCTCGCGCGCAAGCCCGGCCAGCTCTCCGGCGGCCAGCGCCAGCGCGTCGCCGTCGGCCGCGCCATGGTGCGCCATCCGGCCGTATTCCTGATGGACGAGCCGCTGTCCAACCTCGACGCCAAGCTGCGGGTGCAGATGCGGGCCGAGATCAAGGAGCTGCACCAGCGCCTCGGCGTCACCTTCGTCTACGTCACCCACGACCAGGCCGAGGCCATGACGCTGTCGGACCGGGTCGCCGTGATGCTCGACGGCGAGTTGCTGCAGGTCGCCCCGCCGCAGCAGATCTACACCGATCCGGAAGACCGGCGCGTGGCCGAGTTCATCGGCTCGCCGAAGATCAACCTGCTGGAAGCGGTGGTGCGGGAGAAGGGCCTGGTCGACGTGGCCGGCACGGTGCTGGCCGTCGACGCCAGCCGCGAACCCGGTTCGCCGCTGACCCTGGGCATCCGGCCGGAAGCCTTCCATCTCGCCGATCACGGCGGGCCGGGGGTGATCACCGGGGCGGTCCGGCTCGTCGAGCATATGGGCTCCGACCTTTACGTGCATCTCGATGTGGCCGGCATGGCCGAGCCGGTGATCGCCCGCCTGCTGGCCGAGCGCGCGCCGCAGATCGCCCCCGGCCAGACGCTGCATATCGGCATCCGGCCGGACCGGATCCTGCTCTTCACCCGCAGCGGCCAGCGCGTGCGCGGCGAGGCAGCATCCAGCGGGGCCTCCGTCATGCCGATCCGGGAGCGCGCCCGATGAGCAAGCCGCTCACCCTGTCCGGCGTTGCCGGCGAGCCCGCCGCCGCCGGCAGTGTTCGAACGCCGGCCCCCGCGCTGGCGCGCCGGCGGGCCGTCCTGGACGCTGGGGCGGCCTGGATGCTGGCCGGCCCGGCGCTGGTGCTGCTGGTCGGCCTGTTCTTCCTGCCGGTCTTCGCCGTCGTGGGCATCGCGCTCACCGACTGGCAGTTCGGCGCCAGGACCTTGTCCTTCGTCGGCTTGGCCAACTTCCACGAGGTCTTTGCCGACGCGGGCTTTCGCGCCTCCTTCCTCAACACGATCCTCTATGTCGCCCTCGTCGTGCCCGGCACCATCGTGCTCGGGCTTGTGATCGCGCTGCTGATCGAAAGCGGCCAGTCCTGCCGCGCCTTCTACCGCGCCATCCACTTCCTGCCCTTCATGGCGACGCTGACCGCCATGGCGATCGCCTGGGAGGCGCTGCTGCATCCCACCATCGGGCTCGTCAACCAGACGCTCGCCGGCCTTGGCATCCCCAGCGCCAACTGGCTGCGCGACGAGGGAACGGTGCTGCCGGTGCTGGCCGTGATCGGCATCTGGCAGAACCTCGGCTATGCCATGGTGCTGTTCCTCGCCGGGCTGAAGGCGATCCCGCAGGACCTCTATGATGCCGCCGACATCGATGGCGCCGATCGCTGGCTCGACCGGCTCACCACCGTCACCCTGCCGATGCTGGGACCCGTGTCGATGTTCGTGTTCATCGTCGTGGCGCTCAGAGCCTTCGAGACCTTCGACACGGTGCAGATCCTCACCCAGGGCGGGCCGGGCCATGCCTCCGAGATGCTGCTGTTCACGCTCTACCGCGAGAGCTTTGAGTATCTGCGCACCGGCTATGGTGCTGCGGTGGCCGTGGTCTTCCTCGTCATTGTCGTCGCCCTGACGCTGATCCAGGCTCGGGTCATGGACAAGAAGGTGCACTACCAATGAGCCGCCTCTCACCGCCCTCGGCCATCCTGCGCCATGCCGTGCTGCTCGTCACCGGTGCGCTGATCCTGATCCCGTTCGTCTGGATGGTGTCGCTCTCGCTCAAGCCGCCGGGCGAGATCTTCCGCGCCTCGTTCAGCGTCTGGCCCGAGCAGTTCTTCGGGCTCGAGAACTACACCAAGGCGCTGACCACGGCGCCGCTGCCGCGCTACATGCTCAACGGGGTGTTTGTCTGTGCCCTGATCGTGGCGCTGCAGGTGCTGGTCTGCGCGCCGGCGGCCTATGCCCTGGCCAAGCTCGACTTTCCCGGCCGGAGCCTGCTGTTTGCCCTGGTGCTGGTGGCCCTCATCCTGCCGCATGAGGTGTTGTCGCTGCCGCTGTTCATCCTCGGCTACCAGATCGGCATCCTCAACACCTATGCGGCATTGATCTTCCCGTATGTGGTGTCGCCGTTTGGCATCTTCCTGTTCCGGCAGTTCTTCAAGACCATTCCCGACGACGTGGTCCATGCCGCCCGCCTCGACGGGCTCTCCGAGCTGGCGATCGTGTGGCGGATCATGGTGCCGATGGCGCTTCCCGCCATCATCGCGTTTGCGATCTTCTCGGTGGTCGGGCACTGGAACAGCCTGTTCTGGCCGCTGATTGCGGTGCGCGACGAGGCGCTGATGCCGCCGCCGCTCGGCATCATGGCGTTCAAGAACGAGGAGGCCGGCAACGATTACGGCCCGCTGATGGCCGCCTCCACCCTGGTCGTCGCCCCCCTCATCGTCGCCTTCCTCTCCGCCCAGCGCTGGTTCGTCGAAGGCCTCACCGGCGGAGCGGTCAAATGAGAAACGCCGAACAATCCGATCCGGGACCGGTCGCAACGGTCTCCCTATGTCAGTCTGGCGAGCCTCGCTACGCGATCTACTACAGCCCACCCGCAGAGCATCCCTTGACGCAAGCGGCTGAAGCTTGGCTGGGACGAGACGCCTTCCGGACTGCTCGCGGCAGCCTTGCTCCGGAGATCCACGACGAGGCACGGTCCGTCACGACGGAACCCCGCCGTTACGGCTTCCACGCGACCCTGAAGGCGCCGTTTCGTCTCGCTGCCGGCCGACACATCGACGAGCTCGAAGAAACCCTGTCCCGCTTTGCCGCGGCCTGTCGGCCGTGCCCGATCGGTCGGTTTCGGATTGATCTGATCAGCGGCTTCTTCGCGCTTGTTCCGGCAAAACCGCTGCCGATGCTGCGCGCGTTTGCCTCGACCATCGTCGAAGCCTTCGATCCGTTCCGGGCGCCCTTGAATGATGCGGAATTGCAGCGACGCCTGAGCCATCGTCTCGACAATATTGAGACCACGTATCTGGTGCGGTGGGGCTATCCTTATGTGTTCGACCGTTTCCGCTTCCACATGACGCTGACCGACAAGCTCTCGCCGGGGACGCAATCTCGGGTGCGGCACCGGCTTGAGGGGCATTTCGGGGCACTGACGACGGAAGACTATGCCATCGATGCCCTGACGCTGTTCGAGCAGGAATGGCCCGGTGCCGATTTCGTCGTCCGCTCCCGGTTCCCGTTTAAGAGGGGAGCGTAGCGTCATGGCGAACCGTAGTTCAAATGGCCAGCTCGTTCTGGTCGTCGGACCGAGCGGCGCCGGCAAGGATACGTTGCTGACGCTGGCGCGCGAGCAGCTTGCCCGTGACGATCGTTTCCGCTTCGTGCGGCGCGTCATCACCCGCCAGGCTGGCGGCGGCGAGGACAGCGCGTTCATGGCGGAGGAGGTCTTCCGCCAGCATGTCGAGGAGGACGCTTTCGCGTTGCATTGGCAGGCGCATGGCCTGTTCTACGGCCTCCCGAACGATTTGGACGATTGGCTGGCCCAAGGACATGTTGCGGTCGCCAACGGCTCGCGCGCCGTCGTGCCGGAGGCCCGGCGCAAATATCCTCGTCTGAGGATCGTGAACGTCACCGCGCCACCTGAGGTGCTTGCCAATCGGCTGAGGAAACGCGGCCGCGAAGCAGGGGACGCGGTGTCAGGCCGATTGATGCGTGGCGTCGAATTCGAGATCAGCGGGCCGGATGTCGAAGAGATCGCCAACGCAGGTCCGCCAGATATCGCCGCAGAATGCTTTGTTCAGGCCCTTCGTCGATGGGCTCAGAACTAATTGGGGAAGAACGACCTTCGGCACAAAGTTCGAAGCGCGCTTCGACTTTCGCAGAACTGACTGCTTTCGGCGCAGGGTATGCCCCGCCGACGGACGGATGGCCGGTATACGACCATTTGTCGGAAGGGAACGGAACAAACCTGGGGGAAACGCTTGCACCTAATCATGAGCACTTTGACGGCGGTACCCAAGGAGCGCGCAATGACAGTGGCGGAGTGGGCGATTTGTGTCGAGGCGAGGCGGCCTGATGGAACTCGCGAGCGCCGGGACATCAGCATCATCCGTCATGATCTGTCAGCACCCGCTCCGGACGACCTTGGTCTTCGACTCTTGGGGCGAAAGATCGGCTGCAGCAGCTTCAGCGCCAGATGATCGAGAACCAGGTCGAGCAGAGCGCCGCCCTGGATCGCAGATGTGGTGCCACGCGCCCGCTTCACGATCATCGGCGGTGGGTCATCCAAACCCTGTTCGGCACGGTGCCTGTTCGGCAACTGCGTATCCCTTCGGGACGATGATGAACCGGCTAAGGTCCTCTCAAATGACCTTCAATCTCACAGGTAATGTTCTCCTCGACAATGGCACGGCCGCGACCGCGAAACTGCTGGCTAACCTTTCGGGAGTGGCGAGCATTGGTGAATCTGTGTGGACGGTCTCTGATGAAGGTCGGACTGTGGAATGTCTGCGCCAGAACACAGACGGCTATCGACTTCACGCTCAGTTTGAGCTCGATGACCTGATCGAGGCCGTTCCCAGAGCCGACCACGCAGATGAACTCGGCCTCGAGTCAGTCGATATTTGCGACGGGCATCTCTGGCTCTGCGGCTCTCATTGCCGTGTCCGGGCGGAGCCAGATGCTGATGACGAGCTTAACGCAGCTCTGCGCAACCGTCCGAGCCGACAATGGCTGGCTCGTATCAGGCTTAAGAACCATGGAGGTGACCTCGCGGACGCTGTCGCACTGCCTTTCAAAGGGGAGAGTAGCCTGCGTCATCAGCTGGCAAGTGATGCCTATCTCAGTCCGTTTCTGGAACTCCCGAGTAAGGAGAATGGCTTTGATGTGGAGGGTCTTGCCGTCAGTCGCGACCACGTGCACTTGGATCTCCGCGGACCACTCGTGCACAGTATCGCAGTGGTTGTCTCTCTCAATCTAACGCCAGACTTCCAGATCAAGAGCACGCGCACGCTCTTTGTCGACTTGTGCGGGCTCGGCATTCGTGAGCTTGTCAAGGAAAAGGATTCGATCTTGATCCTCGCCGGACCCGTGAGTTCCGCGCGGGGACCGTTCAGGCTTTACTGCTGGAAGCCGCAACCCACACGGAAGATTCAACGTCCGTTGGAACTCTTGACATGGCCGGAGAGCTCCGAGAAGCCAGAAGGCCTCTGCATCATAGATCGTGGCGATCGAAGGGAACTCCTCGTGGTTTATGATAGCCAAATCAACAGGGTCGGGTCAACGGCTCGTCCTCCATGGCCGATCTTGTCACCTTACCATAACGAATATCGTGCATATGCTGATCGGTTCGCTTCAGTGAGCTCTGGAAATCGTTCTCAGAGCACTTCGAAATTGGCCCAGGAGGCCACGACGGCAAGTCCACCGCCTCAGCGCTGGCCGCTCTGAGGCTCGTCCTCTCACCACGACCGGATGGAGCACACGATGCCATTGAAGAACTACGCCGTCCTCAAGGGACGGCCCATCAACAACCGTCTGGCAACGGGCGCCAGTCCCCATTACCAAGTGCTCGTGTCCGAGAACGGCACACTCCATCGGATCGCGATCAATGTCAGATCGCAGGACGGCAGCGAAGTCGAGTTCCTCGTACGCTCACGCTTCGAGCATCCGATCAACGACATGCTGACAGAACTGCCGGAGGGGCTTCATCCGATCGAAAGCCGCCCAGGCGGCGTTGCCCTGGACTTTATCCGCGGGAACGTCGCTCAACCCTGGGAGTTCAGACCACTTCCTCTCTCGGCGAGCGGACCGGATAATGACCTGAACGAGAAGATCGATGCCTATGTTCAACGGGCTATGTCCGACGAACTGGCGATGATCTATGCCTTCGGGGAGACGTGGGGCCCCGAAAACGACAAGGCCGATAAGTATTTCGGTTTCAAGCCAGGCCGGGGGGTGCACGACATCCATTACAATCAAGGCAATCCGCCGGGACGCTTTGCCGCGCAAAATGGCCCCTGGCAGGATGGCGGTCTCATCTTTGAGTTTCCTGGGCAACGGCAATGGACCGCGATCTTTCTGAAGTTCCAGACACAGGCTTGGCATTCGGATGACGCAAGTGGCGATGTTATCGTGCAGCCCGATCCGGATCACCCTAACCTGCCCCATATACCAGTTGACCCCAACCGGATCCCACCATTCGATGTGCCTGATGGGTTGGTTCGCATTATCGCAGCCTACGTTAACGACGTGCGGACTCCAGAGCGCGAGACAGTCACCCTTCTGAACACGGCCGACGTTGCGGTCGACCTGGCCGGATGGCAGATCGCCGACAAACACAAGAACCGCTTCTCGCTGTCGGGCTCGATCGAAGCCGGTTCGACGCGGGTGATTGTGATGGAGGATCCCGTCAAGCTGTCAAACAAGGGTGGGATCATCTCCTTGCTCGACGCTCGTGGAATCAAGGTCCATGGCGTTTCCTATACGAAGGAGCAGGCCCGACAACCCGGGCGGACAATCCCGTTCCAGTCATGAGCGAGGCGGCGCGGTAAAGGACATTCGGGAGGCTCGGTTAGGCCTCCTGGCGGCGACCAGCGTCCGCAGCCCTGCCGCCGTGCCCCGCGATTGAATGCCGAGGCTTTGAGATGGGAACAGACGAAGGACGACCTTCCTCGCCGCATTCAAACGTCAAAGGCAGTCGGATCAATCCAAGAATGTCAGTAGCGTTCCTCACACCACCTAAGGGAACGATCGCAGCGATGGATCGCGCCATCATGAGGATTTGCCACGCTCGATTTCCGATCAAGAAGAGGGAGCATCCATGCGCAAGATTGTTGAAGGACCCAGCCCGGAGCAATAGCTCCACACAGAGGCCGAATACATTGATGCAGCTCTCACGTTCGTCAATCTGCCAACATCATCTTGCGACGCACGGCCGGACCATACAAATGGCACTCCCCGGAAGCCGCGGCATGGCCGGGTGTTGCGGTTAAAGCGTATGTTCCCGACAGGCAAAGATATCCTCGTCGGCCGCCCCCTTGCTGTGTACCAGCAACGACCTTGTGGCCGATTCACAGCCTTGACACGCTGAAGCACTGGCCAGACATTCGCTTGATGGTCTCAACCCGGCTCTTATCAATGGCGCTGTTATGACGATCGACATTGACCAACTGACCGAGGCCGAGCCGATCGATCTCAACCACCGCATCGTTGAGCGCGTGCGCTTTCTTGACCAGATGGGCGCTCATGTGGAAATGCTGGAGTTCAAGATCGGGAACCGGGTCAGTTTCCAGCCTCCCGGCCAGGGGCAACTCGAGGGCGTACTGACGCGCTACAACAAGAAAACCGTGACGGTGATCACCGCCACCGGCCAGAGGTGGAACGTCTCGCCCACTCTCCTCAGCAAGGTCAACCCGGCCAAAGACACCAGCACGGCTGGATCCAACGTGGTCCCACTGAAGAAGCGCTGACGCAGCTCGGGGACGTGCGGATTGACAGCGGTGACGGCACGGGATCACCATCCGGCCGGGGGTATGCCAGAAGGTTGGCGGCCATGGACCATTTCGATCACATCCTGAACTGGAGGCTGAAGCAGGGCTCACACACCTTTCCCAGGAAGGATGGTGGCACTTGCATCAACGAGGCGGCTATTGTGGCAGCGGGCTTTCCGTACCAACCCGTGCGCTCGGTCGAGGACATGCCGGCGTGCTTCTCCCGGCCGATCTACCGCTTGACTATGCTGTATCGCTCGACGGACTGCCTCTGTCGTTGTGGCGCTCCCATGGAGAACTTGGCCCATAGCGCATCCCTCCATTCAAGGGACAACGATGCACCATCAAACCCTGAGATCAAACATCTAAACCTCTGATCCAGAGTGCCGCTCGCTTCGGATGGTGGGACGTGCGAACTACCATCCATCCGATACAGACTGAATGGCGAGGCAGGGGAGCTCCATAGGGATTGGGTACGGTGCCTGCGCACCGTGCACCCCATCCGTGCTATCATGGATGATGAAGGCCGCTGTGCCCGCGCGTGGCTCAGCGCGTACCACGCAAGCACTCGCCCGACGCGGTGAGAGACGACAACAACGGCATGGTCGGGGGCACAGCATGAGGAACTCATGAAAATCAATGAGGTCATGACACGCGATGTGCGGCTGATCGAACCCACCCAGACCATTCGGGATGCGGCTCGGCTGATGGCGGAGATGGATGCCGGCATCCTGCCGGTGCGCGAGGGGGATCGTTTGGTCGGCATGATCACCGATCGCGACATTGCCGTCCGGGCAGTGGCCCAGGGCAGAGGGCCGGACACCCCGATCCGCGAGGCGATGACGGACGAGGTCTTGTACTGCTTTGAGGATGACGACACCACCAAGGTCGAGCATAACATGGCCGACATCAAGGTCCGCCGCTTGCCGGTGCTCAACCGCGACAAGCGCCTGGTCGGCATCGTCTCGCTGGGTGATTTGGCGGTGAAAGACAAGGCGGCCAAGGTTGGCGCCGCGATGGCCGGCATCTCACAGCCGGGCGGTCAGCACAGCCAGTCTGGCGGGCTGCATTCCTGAAGCTTAGAGGTGATGGCGGCTCTCGGATCAAGGTTGGCGATCGCAGTCGAAAAACCGAGCAGGAGCGGGACCAAGGCGAGCTGCCTTCCGGACGTTCGACTCCGTCGGAGCCGCATCGAGCGACCGAACGCTGAGCTGATGGCCATTCTCGCTTTGGTCCCCAAGCCCGCGGAGACCTGCGAGGCTCGTATGCTGTCGCGTTTGCACCTCACTGAGTCCATGGGCCTTTAAACAGGATTTGCCGGGCAGATCATAGATGGGATTCCCGGAACATGCCCAGCCTGGACCTGATGACCAAGCCCGAGTTGCTCACGTTTGTTCAACCGCTCGCCGATGCTTGCGCCAGACTTGATCGGCAGATCTCGGCGGTGGTCCAGCGGCAGCGGTTCGCTCAAGACCCGCATGATGCCGTCGCCGATGAACTTCAGCACGTCCCCACCCTCGGCTCGCACGGCCGTGACCACCAGCTCCTGGTATTGGCCAAGGCGCTCCAGCAGCTCATGGGGGAGGCAATTGCTCCGAGAGAGGGGTGTATCCACGCAGATCGGTCAGCAGCACGGCGGCTTCGATGGCCACCTGATCACCCCGGCGAATGGCGCCGGCAGCGATGCGCTCGGCCGGGCCATCGCCCAGATAGGTCCGCAGCAGGCTCTCGGCTGAGCGACGCATCGCGGCCGGTTCCAGCGCCGCCGCTAAAAAGGGACTGAGCTCCTCGATCAATGTCATGGCGGCCGGGCTGAACCCGTCTGCAGCATCGGTGGTGAACGCAGCCCCTTGCACCGAGCCATCGCCATAGATGATCGGCAGGGCCAGGTAATCCGTGCTGCCATCCTCGGCCAGCTCGAAGAGCACCGGATGGTCCCGGGCTGGATCGAGGTCTTGCAGGGAGCGGCGAAAGCGGGTCCGCGTCTTGATGACATGTTCGAAGGGGCTGCCGGTGAAGGCACTGGTTGCCAGGACACTGCGGGGGACAGTGTACTCTTCGGCTCCGGTTTCGCGCATCCAGATCACCCCCCAGGCTCCGATCAGAGGATTGATCAGCCGCTGCCCGACCCGAACCCGCCAAAGCGGAATGCCTGCGGCCAAAAGCCGGTTGCAGGTTTGGGCAACGATCTCGACCGGGGAGAGAGCCACGCGGGCCGTACCTACCAGCCAGATGGCGAAGTCGATGACATTGAAGTCGCGGATCTGCTGAGAGAGCATGGCATATCCTACCTGTGCGTTGCCGGTGACGGACGGATGCAGCAAACGCATTCGGAGCGCTCCTGACGATTATCCAGCCGGACCCGACACGACCCAGCACAACGGCTGCTCTTGGCATTCTCAGACCAAAGAATTCGGTCCGCCCAAGATGCCAAAAACATCTCCCTTGAGACGCCCCAGAGTCGCCACGTCTGATAAGGAAGCAGCTGTGTCATATCCCTGTCAGGTAGCTCCTCTAAACGGTCGAGCCGACATGCAGCGCTATTACTTCAATCTCACGGATGGTTACCGATTGTACCTGGATTCTGTCGGGGTCGTTTTGGTCGGTCCTGCGGCAGTTCGGCAGCATGCCCTTGAGGATGCCCGCGTGCTGCTTGAGAGTTGGATGGCCCGAAGCGCATTGCCCTGGCGGGTTGAGGTGCATGACAGCCTTGGCACCATCGTGTGCAGCATCGCTCTGGCTGATGCTGCTGTTTCGGAAGCCCGTCCTCTTTCCCATTCTGGGGTTGAGTCTTGCGAGTGGACGAGCCAACTCCTCGAATGCGCCAGCTGAGTATCAGACTGGATCTGAACGACTTGAGCCATCCCCATGCGGTAATGATCCGTCGCCACCACCAGTTCCAGCAATATGGTGGAGCGTGAGGGCATAGTAAAACAAGGAGGCTGCCGGTCCGATCAGTTGACCTCTCATCAGCTGATAGAAGCCCAGGCCCGCAAATCCCAGGGCCAGGGTGGGACTCCTGAGTATCCTAGCTGAGCCGTACGAACTCCAAAAATGTTCGAAGGCCGTCCCGCCGACTTGCCCGCGGGCTGCCTGATAGGCGCTCAAGCCGAAAAGACCTAAGGCTGTCATGTCGAGGAGTTCAGGAAGCGGGGCTGTGGTCCGGTCCTTGGAGAGAATCGGATTCACCTGATCGGGACTGCTCGCAATTTCGAATAGACTGGTTTCGGTCGCAAGAAGCTCCAGGAGGTCAGCCGGCTCCTGGTGCCGGATCAGGATGCTGCCGGTTCGCGGATCGGCACTCAGTTCGTCGATCTCCAGATGGCGCGAAAGCGCTTGAATAACCGACGCAAACCACGCCGCGTCCCCCCGCTTCGAGGAGACCCGGAGCCGGGCTCTGCCTGGCAGCTGATGCTCGACGATTGCAATGGGCGCCATCCCTGGATCTCCTTCAGTAACCATCTATGGAGACGCCTAACCAATGCTCGACTTTGACGTTAAGGAGATCAGGATAGCAGCCAATTCAGCCCGCACCATAGCTCAGAGCCTGTTGCAGCCCTATCCGATGCTTGTGCTGAGAAGGCGCCTCATCGGCTTGCAGATGAATGGATGAGACATGCAGCTGGATAAGCCTCCGCGGTCAACGGCGTTGTCGCGCCTCGGCTATGAGCCGGATGACGGCTCGCACGAGGAGAATGCCCGGCAGCGGCTGAGGCGCAACCGCAACCTGGCCACAGGCCTGCTTCTTGGGATGGGAGCAACCTATGTAGCCACCCACCTGGTCCGCGAGCCTGGTTTCGGAACGCTCCTCGTCCGCTCGGGCGCTGAGGCGGGCATCGTTGGCGGCTTGGCCGACTGGTTCGCCGTCACGGCCCTCTTCCGTTATCCCCTGGGCCTGCGCATTCCGCACACGGCCATCATCCCGAACAACAAGGACCGCATCGGGCGGACGCTCGGCCGCTTTGTCGAGCGACACTTCCTGACCGAGGAGATCCTGCTCGCGAAACTGAGGAAGGCGCATGCCGGACAGCGGATTGCCGAATGGCTGGCTGCCCCGCAAACAGCGCCCCTGATCGCGGACACGATCATTGCAGCCATACCGCACCTAATCCGCACACTGGAGAGTCACGACATCCACGATTTTGCTAACCGCACGCTCGGCGAGCAGCTTCGCCAGGCCGATCTCGCTCCGATCATCGGCCGCGCGATCGAGATGACGACCACGAGTGGGGAGGCTGACGTTCTCTTCGAGCGGGCGATTGGCATTGCGGTGGGCTGGCTCGAAGACAACAGGAGCCAAATTGATGACCTGGTGCGGGAACGCAGCAGATGGTGGATCCCGAAGGCGATTGATCGCCGCATTGCCGCAGCCATCGTCTCGGGCATCATGGATCTGTTGCAGGGCCTGGCGCAGCCGGACAGCGACGTGCGGCTGAAGTTCCGCGATGCCTTGGCAGGCCTGATCGACGAGCTTCTTAACTCTCCCGAGCAGCGGGAGCAGCTCAACGCCTCGAAGAACCGGATCCTCAACCATCCCGATGTCCAGGCCTGGATTGCCTCGGTCTGGGGTGAACTCTCGCAAACCATGCTCGACGACTTGGCGCAGCCATCTTCCAAAATGCGCAGCGCGCTTGAGCAGGGGCTTCACCTCGTCGGCCGAACTCTGGCGTCGGACCATGTCATGCAACGCCACATAGATGAGGCCCTGGAGCGGCTGGCCGCCTATCTCACCACTTGGCGTGGCGAGATTGGCGGCTTCATCGCGGAAGTGGTCAGAACCTGGGATACGCGAACGCTCACTGACCGGCTCGAACTCGTGGTCGGGAGTGATCTTCAGTATATCCGGATGAACGGCACCGTCGTCGGCGCCTGCGCAGGGTGCTTGATCTTCCTGTTGACATCCCTCTTTACCTGACACTTCTCGCGCGGGCTCTGTCAACAGCCTGGTGTCCACGCGGGCAGACGCGGGAGCCTGTCATCAAACCTTCGTGGGATCGCCGTATAAGCACGCTCGAAAGCAGCGGGGGTCGCTGCTTGTTGCACATATTTCGCCTATTGAATTGACGAGTTTCATTGTCATGCAGCAGCGACAGCGCGCCTATATCGTCCATCGTACGGTGGGCCGCCTGCGGATCAAAGTCCCCGGTCAGCGGCATAACGCCCAGTTCTTTCAGAACCTCCGCCGGCAGCTGATCGACCATGCCGAAATTGGGGAGATCGAGGTCAATCCGCGCACTGCCAGTGTCCTCATCAAGCACCGCGCGGGCTTTGACCTGGGTGTCCTGCGCAATCCTTTCCTGGAGCTCGATTTCGACGGGGACACGGCCCAGCTGCGTGCACGACCGGCGGCTGAAAGACACGTCGCCCGCCTCGACACCTTCATTCAACGATTGACAGGTGGCGAGGTCGACCTTGCGGCCTTCCTGGTGAAGATTGCCGTTGCGGTCGTGACGAGGCAGCCGCCGTTGCAGCTCCTGGCATGGTTTGCTGAAGCCTTGCTGCGCGCCTTCATCAAGTCGAAGACCGCTTCGATCCCGCGTCTTCCAGTCCCGAAGGAACCAGAGGGCCTCCTGGCCGCAGCCTAAATCGATCAAGGCATTCTTCCGGCATATGGGAGGGCGGGCTTCCCAGTTCGTCTTCAAGGCTTTTACGCTTTCTGGAAAAGTGCAGGATTTCCGATTCAGCGCCCGAGGACTTCCCGGCGGGCTTCATCGTTTCAAGAAGCGCGAACGGCAGCAATCCTCCCGCAAGCGTCACGAGCCTGTCTCCGAGCCCGAGCGGCGCTAGCCCCATGAGGCTCCGCACGCCGGGCAGAAGCATCACAGCCGATTGAGCCACGGCCGATCCGACCAGGATCTTGGACAGCGTCGGGTTGGGCGGGAGTTGGCCGGAGCCGAAGATGCTGCCCGACGAAGACCGACACGTGAGCGCATGAAGCAACTGGGCCATGACGAGGCTGTCGAACGTCATCGCGCGCGCTTGCGGGGAGTCGAGGCCATAGCGGACGACGCCCAGCGCTCCGGCAGCCATCGAGCCGGCCGCGAGAAGTGTCGCCTGCGCCGATAGACGGCCCAAATCCTCGCGGCGCACGATGGACCGGCTCGCCACTTCCGGCGGACGGTCCATGACGTTGGCGTGCGCCGGCTCCAGGGCCAGCCCGATGCCAGGCAGGACGTCCGAGATCAGGTTGATCCAGAGCAGCTGCATTGGTGCCAGGGCTCCGCTCGATCCCAAGGCCGTGGCCATCAGCATCAGGAGGATCTCGCTCGAATTGGTGCTGAGCAGATAGTAGATCGCCTTGCGGATATTGGTGTGAATCGTGCGGCTTCGCTCGATAGCCAGGGCGAGGCTGTTGAGATCATCCGTGTCCAGGAAAATGTCAGCGACGTCCCGGGCCGCCGCGGACCCGTCCTGGCGCAGGGCAATGCCGATGTTGGCGGCCCGCAGAGCCGGGCCGTCATTCACCCCGTCGCCCACCATTGCGATGGCGATCCCGGATGACTGCAGGGCATGCACGATCTGCAGCTTCTGGGCCGGGCTCATCCGGGTAAAGGCGTGCGTCTCCTGGGCCGCCCTTGCGAGACCTGCCGCGTCCAAGCGCTCCAAATCCCCCGCATCCAGAACCTTGATGTCCTCCCGGTCGTTCAGTCCGATCTGCTCCGCCACGGCACGGGCTGTCGCGCCCTGATCCCCGGTGAGCATCACGGTCCGCAGGCCGGCCTGGTGGAGCGTGGCGATGAGCTCGGACACCTTCGGGCGGACCGGGTCCGCCAAGCCCATCAGGCCGAGCCAGGTCAGGTCCTCAATCCCCGCAAAACCCTGATCGGAATACGAAGACCCGGGCTCACCGTGAGCGAACCCAAGCACCCGCAGACCCTGTTGAGCCATGCTCAAATTGAGATGTTCGATGTCGAGGAGGCGGGTGGCCGTCAGCTCCTGTTGCCCACCCGCGGGCCGCGCCTCCCAACGGCAGCGGGCGAGCACCTCCAGGGGACTGCCCTTTACAGCCAGCAGAACCTTGTCGCCGCTGGCATGGGTGGTGGCCATGAAGCGGTAGGCCTCGCTGCGGTGCTGCACCGAGAGGCGCGGGAACTCCTGCCGTAAGGCACGGGCATCCACACCGTGGTCGAGGGCTGCCCGCACGAGGGCATTTTCCGTGCCCGAGCCGTTGAGAACAAGCTGACCGTTACTGTCCTCGATCTCCGTGTCGCTGCACAGGCAGGCGACCCTCAGCATGCTCTTGAGCCGAAGGTCATCACCCGGGCTCACCTCAGCGTTATCCTGGCCAACGAGACCTCCGTTCCGCGTGCGATAGACGTGTTCGCCTAGGGCCATGGCCGTGACGGACATCTGGTTGAGCGTCAGCGTGCCGGTCTTGTCGAAGCAGATCATCTGCACCGAGGCCAAGGTCTCCACGGCGTCCAGCCGGCGGGCCAGAATGCCGTGCTTGCGCATGTCCTCGACCCCGAGCGCCAGGGTGGTGGTGGCCACCATCGGCAGCCCTTCTGGCACGGCAGCAATCGTCAGCGACAAAGCGGAGCGGGCCATCTGAAACAGAGCAAAGCCTCGCAGCCAGCCGATGCCGAAGAGCACGCCGCCTGCCGCCATGGTGGCCCAGACCAGTGTCCGGCCGAGATCATCGAGCTGGCGCTGGATCGGCGTCTCTGGTGAAATCGTCGTGCCGACGAGGCGCTGAATGCGGCCGACCTCTGTTTGGCTGCCGGTTGCGACGACAATGGCCGTTCCACTGCCGCCGGTCACGATGGTGCCACGGTAGACCATGTTGGTGCGCTCGGCGAGCAGAACGCTTGCGCCGGCGATCCCCTCCGCAGATTTGGCCGCCGGCAGGCTCTCGCCGGTCAGTGTCGCCTCGCTGACCATCAGATCACGGGCGCTCACCAGGCGCGCATCGGCTGGCACGACGGAGCCGCGGCTGAGCCGGATGAGATCGCCGGGCACGAGGGTCTCCGCCGGCACCGCGCGGGCTTCCCCGTCGCGAACCACTCGGGCGGTCTGCGCGCCCGGAAGCGAGAGATTTTGGATAGTCCGCTCTGACCGGCTCTCGGTCTGGTAGCCGATGGCTCCGTTCACCGCGACCACACCCAGGATCGCGGCGGCTTCGAGAAGACCGCCAGTCGCGACGGACACGATGGCCGCTCCGGCCAATAGAGCGACCGGCAAGCTCTCGAACTGGGAAACAAAGATGCCGAGATCCGAGCGTCCCGCGAGGCGTGGCAAGGCGTTAGGACCGTTGCTCGCCAGACGATCGTTGACTTCGGTGTCCGTTAGCCCCGCGTCCTGTGAGCTGCCGAGCACCGAGAGGACTTGTTCAAGCGCCCACTCGTGCCACGCGGCGGGCTGAACGCCTTGTGAGACATCGTCTTCGGGAGGGGCAATCTCGCCCCGCAGCAGTCCTGAGGCGAAGTCGATGATGGTCTGGAGTGGGACAGCCGGATCGTATTGAACGATCAGATTCCCGGTCAGGCTGCTGGCGGTCGCGCTCAGAACGTCCGGGGCAACCGTGAACCCGTGCTCGAGAAGGTGCTGCAGCGGCTCGGATCCTTGCAGGCCGCCGATGCGCAGGCGCGCCCGGCCGGGGACTGCGGTGTGAAGCGGTTCGATCACAACAGGAGCAGGTTGCTGGCCAGGCGCTTCATTCCTGTCCGCAGCAACCAAGGCTTCGGGCGCAATTGGAGAGCCGTCCTGCGGCAAGGGCCTCAGAGTCTTGTGCAAAGAATCCCCCTGAAGTCAGCCGGGCCTGAGGCGGCGCAAGACCGCCTATCCTGATGAGAAGCCACTCACGGCTATGCCGGTCGGCACTTTGCGACGATATTCGCGCAGAGGATCCGCTGGTTATGCCGGAGCTGTCCCCTCGCTACGCCGGCCGCGCCGACGGCCTGGCTCGTCCTCGGTTGCCGCTCCGGATTCAGCCAGTTCGGCTCGGGCTTCCCCGACGATGTCGCCGGTTCTCTCATTGAGCTCGGCCACTGCCGTGCGGCCCTGGTCATAGGCGATCAGCCCGGCCTTGATGACGGTCTTGGCGAGGGGCCGCAGGATCGGCACGATCACCGGAGCGACCACGGCCATTCCCAATCCAACGGCGAGCCCAGTGGCAATATTACCACCCTTGAACATGTCTTCAACGAAGGCCATTTGCGCTCTCCTCTGTTGTCCTGCCGGCTCCGCTCATGAGTGTGCTGGCAGAAGGCGTTCGTTCAGTGTCTTCTACGCTGGACTTGGTGTTTCAACTTCTGCTGCTCGTGGAGTTGATGTGCGGCGTTCTGGTGGTGCCTCGCTCTCGCCTCTGCCATTCGCCTCAGCAAGTTCTGCCCGCGCCTCAGCGACGATGTCTCCCGTGCGTTCGTTGAGTTCGGCAAGAGCCACGCGGCCCTGATCGTAGGCCACAAGGCCGGCCTTGATCACCGCCTTCGCCAGCGGGCGCAGTACGGGCACAATTGCCGGGGCCACAATGGCTGCCCCCAGGCCAACCGCCAGGCCCGTGACGATATTGCCACCTTTGAACATATCTTCGAATAGAGCCATGGTGCCTCTCCTCGCCACAAGGGGCTTGGTTACTCCGATACGGACGTACCACTCGAAAACAGGCTGCTCTCGACTCGGCAAGAATTGCTGAATCCATCCGGTTCAGAATTCATGTCACTGTACTGACGGGTACTGAACCAACCGGATTCTGTTGGTCTGATCCGGTTTACGCTTTGCCATCACATGCGGCGTGGTCACTGATGATAACGCGGTGAGCAAAACAAGCGTTTCGTAGCTCGCTAAAGATAACATTCACTGAACTGTCACAGTCAACAGTCATATAAATGTCATGTAACTGTCACAATAACCCGGCCAACATCAGGCGCTCGAACCAGTAGCCAAGACTGGCCTTGCTGGCGAAAGCTGGTTGACTGACCTACGTTAGCGTGGGTTGTTTGGGATGCGTCCCAACAGCCGACGGAAAGAGCCAGTCGGAGGACCGTCAATGGCAGCCACAATCCCAAACACAGCACGCATGACCGATGATGCTTATCCGGACCTTGCCGCCTTCATGATCGCGCGGGCCATGGCGGAGGCCTTCCAGGACGAACCTGACCAGTCTCTGCCGAAGCCGCTCGCGGCTATCCTGCGGCAGATGGAGACTTGGAAGCATTACGGGCAGGATGCAGCCTGAGCCGCGACCGCCTTGAGCATGCCGCATGACCGAGCTGTGCGGGAGGTGATGGCCGCCGTCCTAGAGAAACTCGAATGAACCCGGCAAGCCTATCCTGCTCCTGGCTCCGTTACAGCATGCGACGAGCCGCCAAGGCAAAGTCATACATGCGGCTGGTGAGCCTGCTGTTACGACGCGCCGGGTCAGTTACGGACAAGAAGGCGGCATGCATGATGTCGCCCGCGCTTGCTTGGGGATGACGGCGCTGCACCTCTTGCAAGAGTTCCCCGTTGGCAATTGCGCGGGTCGACAGTTCTTCGAGCGTGCGGGTGATGGCCTCCACATCAGGACTCACTGTGGTGCTTCTCCTCATTGAGCCTGTGGCTGCCTGATGGGCTGACACGGTGTGGCACGCATAAACAGCTTGCCCCTTTGGCGCATCCACAAGACGGGAGTTGCGAAAGCGCGGATCATGGCTGACTTCCTGGCCCAGCCATGCAGGACGTTCGATAGGCTGCTCCGGGTGGTCGAGCCCCACCTCAGCGAGGACCAAGCCGGCGTTGTCGCCCGCGAACTCGTCGACGTGCCAGACAAGACCTGCGTGCGGAACTTCATAGCGGGTCTTCTCGATCAGCGGACGATGGCACAGCTTGAACATCGCCTCAGCTTCCTCAACCGGCACCTCATACTCGAACTCCGAGCGCACAAACCCGTTCGGCTCGCCTTTGACGGTGAGATAGGCCCATGATCCGGCCCGCCGCACGCGGACGGTCACGCCGTCAGCACGGGCGAGATAACCCTGGCAGAAGCGCTGCCCCACGGCATTCTCGCGCCAGCCGTCACTCACCACGAGGAACTTGCGCTCGATCTCGACGGGCATGAGACCTGTCCAAGCTACGATAGATGAAAACTGCTATGGACTGTTACTGAGAGGAACGCTGAACTGGTTCAAGGATCTCATCGTGTTGCCACATCGCGGCAGAAGCAAGGCCACGACTGGTTCAGAACACGGAAGCACAAACAGACGCTTGCCGGCCGAGCATGCCCCCACGCTTTCGGATCGGGCCAAGATCATCAAAGTTGCGGATAAGATCAACAATCTGAAAAGGTCGGCGACCCGCCGCCGGAACGCTCGGTGAGGCGCAGGCTGGCGTAGCTCGCCTGGGCGCGGTAGGTGGTGAAAGCTTGCGACGCGTGAACGTCCGGCTCAAGGAACCCTTCGACCACGCTGCGCAAGCGCGGACGTGACACTGAGGCCGAACTCGATCACCGGGTCGATTAGGCCGCGGCTTGGAGATGGTGCAGGTTCGCCTTCTTTTAGCGTGGGTCGCCCGTGACCTCCCGCCCGATCCATTCAGGCGGGTGAACGCCTGATCCTCATACTCGAGTTCGATCTCGGCCAGGGTCAAGCTCTGAAGGGCCCCTTCGTGCACATCGACTTCCCAGATGAGGCCGTCATGCGGGACCAGGTAGCGTGTCTTTTCGATGAGGGGACCATCGCACAGGGTGTGCAGCATTGCCTCTGCTTCGGCATACGCGATCTCGTACTCGAACTCGCTCCGAGACAGGCCCCTGCGGGGGCCCTTGGCCGTGAGCCACGCCCTGTCATCGGCGATCCGGACCCGAACCTTGCCGTCACCGAAGCGGGCCAGCAGCCCGTCCAGCAGCTTCAGGCTGCCCGTGGCCGCGCTGCGCCAGGTATTGCTCCGCACGAGGAATTTCCGCTCGATCTCAACCGGCATGGTCTGTTCCGCTGAAAACCTTGGTCTCGCGAGGTTGCATAGGCAGCGAGCCTTGCTGGCCTCTTAAAGTGGATGGGTCTGATGGTCATCGAGCGCATCGAGCGGGATGTCGAAATCCCGCTCGCCGCCGAGAGCGCTGGCCAGGTTGGTGGCCGCGCGCAGGAGAAGCTTGCGCAGCCGCTTGATGTCATTGGGATCAAACTCGGCCACCATGTCGGCCTCCACCTCATTCCAGAGTGCGTGGATGCGAGCGGCAGCGGCTTTGCCCTTCCGGGTCAGCTTGACCCGGACCGTGCGCCGATCCTCACAATCAGAAAGCCGTTCAGATTGTCGCTCGACAAAGCCCAGCGCTGCCAAGCGCGTGACAGCCTTGGAAGCGCTTGGCACGCGCACCCTCAGAGCTGCAGCCAGCGCACTCATGGTGATCGCCCCCTGGCTACTGAGCTCCTGGAGGACTTGCTCCTGCCCGGCAAACAGGCCCATCTCGGTCAGCTTCTTGTTCAGATAGAAGCGATGCAGCCGCGCAGCCTGCGCCAGAAGCCAGCCGGTGCTCATGCGCAATGTGTATGGCGCTGTCATAGCGGTGTTGCTTCCGGTAGCTCAGGCATGTCGCCCTGCGACAACCCGTGATGATCAGTGGCTGCCAGCTAGAGAATAACGTTCAGCATGCGGCTGGGAAGGATTCCCATGGTTGGCACTCAACATAAGGCCTCGGCTACTTCCACTCGAATGGCACTATGTCAGAACTTGGCAAACAGCCAAGCTGATGCCGCCGATCCCTTACCAGGAAGAGCGGGAATCATCGCGGGCATGAGATGAGGTGATCGTCCAGTTCCATCGTGTCTGTTCAGGCGCTGATGCTGGAGGAGGATGCGGGCGGCAGGCAACAGTGCATCCGTGCTGCCAACTAGCGCGCCCGCATTGAGGGCCTAGGTCGGTTCTTTGACAGGCCAGTGCTCCCAGGCATTCGCGGATGCGATCCGTTGCAGCGCTCAAACGAGCCTTGGCTTCGGTGCGTGATCCAAGCCATCGAGAGCATCACTGGAAATGCGGTCAGCCGCCAATCAGCGACAACACATAAGCTAGAGCAGCCCCGCCCCGATATTGACGGCGAACGCCAAGATCGTGGTGTTGAACAGGAAGGACACAATAGTCTGGCCGAGCGCCCGGCGACGCATGCGCTTCGACACAACGACGATGTCGGAGGTCTGGCCCGCGGCTCCGAAATTGAACGAGAAATAGAGAAAATCCCAGTAGTCCGGCTTGTTCTCGTGCGGGAAGGTGAGGCCCCGCCGCTCACCGGCATCGCCGTAATATTCGTGTGCATAGTGGATGGCATAGATCGTGTGCATGAAGAACCAGGAGCACAGAATGGCGACGGCTGCGATGGAGAGCCGGAACCCCTGCAGGCCCGTGATGGCGGCGTGGATGCTCTGGAGTTCCATCGCGATAGCCGCGAGACTGGCCAGGGCCGCTGCCAGGGTAAGGATGAGGACCGCGACCGCCCCATCATCTTCATAGGCCGCCCGTTGCTGCATCATATCCGTTGAGGAACGCGCTGCCATGGTCCAGGCCAAGGCTAGATAGCACAGGACGCCGACATCCCAGGTCGTGAGGAGCCGGGAGTTGACCGGCCACTCGGACGGCAGGGCCGCGAACACGAGAGTGGCGAGCACGGCGGAGCCGAGAAGCCGCGGGTGAAGGGTTTGGAGGCGGGGCATGCTCCTGCCTTTCCTGCCGGCGGTTGTCACTGCCGATCCGGAGTTGTTGCCGGAGCGCCAGCCTAGTCCGGGAAGCCGGCTGGCTGAAGGTGACGCTTTGCGATGGTCGCTCTTGGCACTCCTGAGACCTAAGCCCGAAGGCTGCAATCCTCGCCTAACCAGACGTTCCTCAAGGTCGGCGAATTTCACCGCCTGACCCCGAGCAGGTCTTGCTGTCGTCCGAGTCCCTTTTCCATGCCTCAGCGCAGCACCTTGCTCATGACGACGCGCAGAACCGCTGATCCTCGACTGCATCCTTGATGCCGTCACAACTGCTTGGCTGTCGTAGATCCTGCCAGCAGATCAGATGCACCCGAGGTTCAATAAGCTAACCAGGCTGAGCTGATTTTGAACGGCGATGGCGCATGTGACGATCATCGAGGGCAACAACAGCTGCTCGGGCCCCCTCGCAGAGCCGTCGCTTGAGCCGCTCGGGTTCTCGTTTCCAGTCCCGTGTCCCATCTGGATGTCGGCCATAGTCTCCCATGCGGATTCTCCTCATCGACGACCAGTGGGGGTCTGCTATTCGCCCTCTCGTGCTGAGGATTCTCTGACGTTACGCCTTCGGCGTCTTGATTCAAGACAATCTACCGGACCTCCTGCTCCACAATCTCGCCAAGCATCTCTAACTTCTGGGTGGCCTAAAGCAGTTGCCTCATGCGCTGCTCCCTTCAAAAGCCCGCTATCCTAATGCGTTCACCTGACCATCGATGTGGGTCGCTCTCCAGCTTCGACGGCACAATGACAACATTAGACAGCAAAAGCCAACACAAACCCACAAATGTCATCAAATTGTCACGCAAGGCAGCGTAAGAGGGAGCCTGTTCGATCGATGTGAGGGAACGGGCCATGAAGGGACGAGACAGTCAGGCAATCTCTGTCAAACCGGGCGCCAGACTTGGCGCAGGGCGACAGCAGAGTATTCTGTCTCTGATCGACCAAGGGCACATCGTGTCCGTTGGCGAGTTCGCGAAACGTTTCGGCGTCTCGACCGAGACCATCCGGCGCGACATCCGGACCCTGGAAGAAGCCGGACAACTGCGCCGCGTTCACGGTGGCGCCGCGCCGGCACGGACGTTTGATCTCACCGCCCGGCGTCCACTGGCCGAACGCATGGGCGTCGACCGCGAAGGTAAGCTTCTTGCGGCCCGGGCAGCACTCGAGCTGCTCCAGGATGATATGAATGTCTTCTTCGGCGTCAGTTCGACGATGCTTCTGGTCGCAGAAGAGCTTGCTCGGAGCGAAAAGCGGCTGACGATCACGACCAACTCGATCGACATCGCCCTGACCACCGCAGCTTCCGGGCGATGCACGGTCAATCTATTAGGAGGCGTTGTACATCATCAGTCGCGTTCGCTCGACGGCTATGAGGTGCTCACCAATTTTGAAGGCAGGCTGTTCGATCTTGCGCTGATGGGTGCGAGCGCCATCAGCCCAGTCCACGGCGTTCTATCTCCGACCAAACAACATCAGGTCATCGTCAGCGCCGCCGCCGATCGCTCGCATCAGGTCGCGTTTGTCGTCGACCACGCCAAGTTCAACCGCCGCGACGCCCAGGTCGTCCGTCCACTTGAGGAGGTTGACTTTCTCGCGACGGACCGCGAACCGCCGCCGGATCTTGCGGCGGCGCTGGAAAAGGCTGGGGTGACAGTCTTTCTCCCGCCCGGGATCGAAGCCGATGGGCTGTCGATTGCCGCTGAAGAAGGGAAACCTCAATGACTAAGCGCCTAACAAACGCGCAAATCGTGCTTGAAGACCGCGTTGTCGAGGGATCCCTTGATATTGAGGGTGGTGTGATCGCGTCGCTCAAGAAGGGTAACATCGCCGGTGACGCCCTGGATTGCGATGGCGACTTCGTGCTCCCGGGTCTGATCGACATTCACACCGACAATCTTGAGGTCCACGTTCATCCGCGCCCGACAGTTCAATGGCCAGCGATGCTCGCATCAGCGCTTGCACATGATTGGCAGCTCTTGGGAAGCGGCATCACAACAGTCCTCGATTCAGTGGCGATTGGCGACTTCCACAGCAACGGAAAGCGCACAGCGATGCTCGACCGCGCGATCGGCACGCTCGATCAGGCGCGCACCGCCAGCGTTCTCAGGGTCGAGCACTACCTTCATCTGCGATGTGAACTTTGCGATCCGCAGCTGATGGCGATCGTCGAACGGCACATCGGCAATCCGAGTGTTAAGCTCGTCAGTATGATGGATCATACTCCCGGCCAGCGGCAATGGAGCGATACCGCCCGCTTCCGCGAGTACTACCGCAAGAAGGGCATTCGCGTCTGGACGGACGAAGAATTCAAAGCGGACATGATCAATTGGCGGCAGCAGCAAGTGACGCTGGTCCCGGCCAACCGGGCCGCTGTCCGCCGGCTGTGCGAGGCGCACGGCATCGTGATGGCCAGCCACGATGACACCACCATCGCTGACGTCGACGAGGCCCATGCTGACGGCATCACGATCAGCGAATTCCCGACGACGGTGGCCGCCGCACAACATGCCCGCAAGCGCGAAATGAAGACCGTCATGGGATCGCCGAACATTATCCTCGGCGGCTCGCATTCCGGCAATGTCGCTGCCGCGCATCTCGCAGAGCTGGGACTTCTTGACATGCTCACGTCCGACTACGTGCCCGGCAGTCTTCTGCATGCCGCGTTCTCGCTCGCCGCTAGCGGAATCGACGTTCCCGCAGCGATCGCGATGGTGACAAAGACACCTGCTGATCTCCTCAACTTCCATGATCGCGGACGGATCGCGGAGGGCCTACGCGCCGATCTGGTCAGAGTTCGGCTCGTGGACGGAGTGCCCGTCATTCGAAACGTCTGGGTCGCCGGCCATCAATATATGTGACAGCGGTCAATCCGCACCATCATTTTCGTAGGGAAGCAAACTTCAGATGCACAACGAACAGGCTGCCAATGCGGAACGCGCCCATTGGCTGGGCGTGATGTCACGCAGTCAGGTGGGGGAACTGGAGGCCTTGGCGAGTGCCCTCGTCTCGGGCATCGAGTTCGAGCGGCTTCGCACACCCCATGTCGGGCTGGTCATGGTCCGTGGCCGCGCCGGTGGAACCGGCACGGTTTTCAATCTCGGCGAAATGACGGTCGCCCGCGCTTCGGTCAGGCTTCCGAATGGCACCGTGGGGCATGGATACGCCCAGGGCCGGAATCAGCGTCAGGCTGAGATGGCCGCCGTCATCGACGCGCTCTTGCAGCAAGATGACCGCCGCCACGACATCCTCACGGCCGTGATCGAGCCCCTGCGCAAGAAGGCGGAGGCCCGACGCCTGGAAAAAAGCCGCAGGGCGGCTGCGACCAGGGTTGAATTCTTTACCGTCGCCCGTGGGGAGGACCCGGAATGACCCAAAAGACCGGACCGTCCGTAGCGACGTTGCTCAAACCCGGCTTCAACGATCCGATCTTCGATGCTCAGGCCGTCTTTCGTGCAGCGATGATCTCAACCGCCTATCCCGGCCGCGTCGTCTCCCTCACCACTGAGATTGATGGCCCGCTTCCGTTCTGCAAGGCCACCGCGGCACTCAGCCTGACGCTGATGGATTTCGAGACACCCGTCTGGATCGACGGCCAGTCGAGATCGGATGAAGCCACTGCGTGGCTCCGCTTCCATTGCGGTCTGCCGCTCACGCCAGACACCGCGACTGCAACATATGCTGTTGTTACAGATCCAGAGAATATGCCTTCGCTGGCAGACTTCCACCAGGGCGATATCGAGTATCCCGAGCGTTCAACGACCCTCATCATTCAAGTGCCGTCGCTCACTGATGGTCCGACAATGAGGTGGACGGGCCCCGGGATCAACGGAAGCATCATCACGGCTATCGCGGGGCTCCCATCATGGTTCTGGTCTCTATGGGATCTTAACAGCGAACTCTATCCGCGTGGTATCGATGTCATTTTCACTTGTGGGAACATGATGGTCGGCCTGCCGCGCACCATTCTCGTCAATGACTCTATTGGGAGCGCCGCATGACCTATGTAGCCGTTAAGGGTGGCGAACAGGCGATCCTGAACACCCACAAGCTCATCTCGGAAAGCCGCCGAGGCAGTCCCCAATATCCGGAGTTGGCTCTCGGCCAGATCAGAGAACAATTCGGACTTGCCGTCGATCGTGTCATGGCAGAGGGTTCAGTCTTCGATCCCGAACTTGCCGCTTTGGCGCTCAAGCAGGCGCAGGGCGACGCCATGGAAGCCATCTTCCTCCTGCGGGCCTACCGCACAACACTGCCGCGCATCGCCGTTTCCAATCCGATTGACACCGCCGAGATGGCGATCCGCCGCCGCATCTCAGCAACCTTCAAGGACCTGCCCGGCGGCCAGGTTCTCGGTCCGACGTATGACTACACGCACCGCCTGCTTGATTTCACTCTTGCCGCCGAAGGACAAGAACGCCAGGCTGCTGTTGCCGCGCCGGAGCCTGTAGACGAGGACGTGCCAAGGGTCGTCGACTTCTTGGACAGTGAAGGTGTGATCGAGAGGGAGACGGACGAGGGACGGGAAAATGTTTTCGACCTGACACGACAGCCGATGAAGTTTCCCGCTGGACGGGATCAGCGGTTGCAGAACCTCGCACGCGGCGACGAAGGATTCTTGCTCTCTCTGGCTTATTCCACCACGCGCGGATACGGCTACAACCATCCGTTTGTCGGCGAACTTAGGCTCGGCGAGGTGGCGGTTGAAATCGTTCCGGAAGAACTCGGGTTTGCAATCGACATTGCCGAAATCACGGTGACCGAGTGCCAGATGATCAACAGCTTCCGGGGCAGCATCGAGAAAGCACCACAATTCACGCGCGGGTACGGCCTTACCTTCGGTCACAATGAGCGCAAGGCCATGTCGATGTCACTCGTGGATCGAGCCCTGCGAGCGCGCGAGCTCGGCGAGGATGTACGCCATCCCGCTCAGGATGAGGAATTCGTTCTCTCCCACACCGACAATGTCGATGGAAACGGCCTCGTCACCCATTACAAGCTGCCGCACTACGTCGATTTCCAGGCGGAGCTTCAGCTCGTGCGGCAATTGCGCAGCGAATATGAAGCCGCGCGCTCGGCAGCCAGCATCAAGGAGGCTGCGGAATGAGCGGCCAAGTCACAAACTATATCAATGACAGCCATGGGGACGAAAGCTACAACTACGCGTTCCTTGATGAACAAACCAAGCGAATGATCCGGCGCACACTCCTCAAGGCGCTGTCCATTCCTGGCTACCAGGTGCCTTTCGGCGGCCGTGAGATGCCGCTCGCCCAGGGCTGGGGAACCGGCGGAATCCAGATCACCGCCAGTGTCATCGGCCCGAGCGACGTCCTGAAGGTCATCGACCAGGGAGCCGACGATACAACCAACGCGGTTTCGATCCGTCGTTTCTTCCAGACGGTCGCCGCTGTCGAGGTGACCGAGCGCACCACCGACGCGACGATCGTCCAAACCCGTCATCGCGTACCCGAAGCTACATTGGAAGAAGGTCAGGTTCTCGTCTATCAAGTGCCGCAGCCTGAACCGCTGCGCATGATCGAGCCGCGGGAAACCGAGACGCGCAAGATGCACGCCTATGCTGAATATGGCGCCATGCAGGTCTCCCTCTACGAGGATATCGCGCGCTACGGACACATCGCCAAGACCTACGACTATCCGGCCCTGATCAACGGCCGCTTTCTGATATCGCCATCTCCGATCCCGAAGTTCGATAATCCGAAGATGGAGAACAGCCCGGCGATCCAGTTTTGGGGTGCCGGCCGGGAAAAGCGCATCTATGCGGTCCCGCCCTACACGTCGGTGCGCAATCTCGATTTTGATGACCATCCCTTCAAGGTGCAGACCTGGACGCAGCATTGTGCGCTGTGCGGCTCGACCGAAAGCTACCTCGATGAGGTTATCATGGACGATCAGGGCGGGCGCATGTTCGTCTGCTCTGACACGGATTTTTGCAACACCCGCCAGTCGCAGGCATCTGCTCACGGCGATGAAGGGGATCAGCCATGACTGGGATGAGCGCGATTGCACATATCGGCCCGAGGTCGCCCCTCCTGGAAGTCTCGCGTCTGTCAAAGTCCTATGGCGGCCAGATCGGATGCCTCGACGTCTCATTCACGGTCCGGCCTGGCGAGGTCCTCGGCATCGTCGGCGAGAGCGGCTCCGGCAAGTCGACCCTCTTAGCGTGCCTTTCCGGCCAGTTGCAGCCAGACAGCGGCAGCATCACCTACGACGTGCGCGGCCGCGGTCCGGTGGACATCCTGGCGATGTCGGAGCCGGAGCGCCGGCGCCTCGCGCGCACCGACTGGGGCGTCGTGCACCAGAATCCGCGGGACGGCCTTCGCATGGCGATTTCAGCGGGTGGCAATATCGGCGAACGGCCGATGGCGGTCGGCGCGCGCCACTACGGCAACATTCGCTCTGAGGCTCAGGACTGGCTCAGCCGGGTCGAGATTGATCTGTCGCGGACCGATCACCAGCCGAGGACCTTCTCAGGCGGCATGCAGCAGCGCCTTCAGATCGCCCGCAACCTCGTCACACGGCCTCGCTTGGTGTTCATGGACGAACCCACGGGGGGGTTGGATGTCTCAGTCCAGGCACGATTGCTCGATCTGTTGCGCGGTCTCGTCCGCGAGCTCGGCATTGCCGTGATCATTGTCACCCATGACCTTGCCGTTGTGCGCCTCCTCGCCGACCGGCTGATGGTTATGCAGCGGGGGCGTGTGATTGAAGAAGGCTTAACCGATCAAGTTCTCGACGACCCCCACCATGCCTACACGCAGCTGCTCGTGTCGTCCGTTCTGCAGGTCTGAGACGAGGGAATGAAATTATGACCATTTGCTTACACGCCAAGGGTCTTGCAAAGACCTTCACCCTTCACACGCAGGGCGGAACCATTCTTCCGGTCTTCAATGACGTCGAACTCTCCGTGAATGCGGGAGAGTGCGTGTGCCTTCACGGCCCCTCAGGAGCTGGCAAGTCAACGCTCCTGCGCTCGCTGTACGCAAACTACAAACCCGACGCCGGCGAGATCCTCATTGAGCATATGGGCCGCACGATCGACCTTCTCGGGGCCGAGCCCTGGGAAATCGTCGAGATCCGGCGCCGGACGATCGGCTATGTCAGCCAATTCCTGCGCGTCATTCCGCGAGTACCGACTCTTGATGTTGTCACCGAGCCCGCCATTGCCAACGGAACAGCGCGAGAGAAGGCGGCTGCTGAGGCACGGACACTCCTGTCGCGCCTGCGCATTCCAGAGCGGCTCTGGTCGCTCGCGCCGGCCACCTTCTCAGGCGGCGAACAGCAGCGCGTCAACATCGCTCGCGGCTTCATCGTCGACTATCCGGTGATGCTCCTGGATGAGCCGACAGCATCGCTCGATGCCAAGAATCGGGCGACCGTGATCGAACTCATCAACGCGGCAAAGGAGCGTGGCGCAGCCATCGTTGGGATCTTCCACGATGCCGAAGTCCGCGAGGCGGTGGCTGACAGGCTCTTCGAAGTCGCGCCGCAAGCCGCCAAGGCGGCCTAAGCGTAGCGGGAGGTGATGGAGATGAGGTTCGCAGTCCAATCGATGCAATTCAGCTCGATGGCCGAAAACTCCGGCTCCTCGAACCCACCCACTCATACCCCCAACCGGTGGGCGAGTTCGCCGGCCGGTCCAGCGCGCGCGGGAACAATAGCGCCATCGTTTGTCAGTTCAATTGTTGAAGAAGGCTGTGACGCGTCCCGCAGCGAAGCGCGCCACAGTGTAGTCGATCGGGACGTCGTTCGCCCTCTTGACGCTGCGGATCTCAAGAACCGGATCGGTCTTAGACTGCTCCAGTCTATGGGCCTCGTCGAGGGTCGGAAGGCGTGCCTCGATCTCGCAATAGGAACGCCAGGAGTCGCGATGCCCGTACATCTCGTAGACCTCCGTGATACCGACGAAATGCGCTACGTGAATGTTCGCCTCGGGAAAGTGTCGGGCTGGCAGATGGTGCCGGGTCATCGACAGGATAACGTCATTGGCTTTCCCGACTGTATCGAAGACGAGGATGGCGTCCCCGGCCGGAATATCCAGGCGCTCAGCGACATCGGAAGGCGCGGCTATCGTGAATCTGGTGAGGATTTGCGCACTGGGCGCCAAGCTCGCCTCACGCAGATTCGCCATGAAGGACGATCTGCGGCCAAGGTCGTAACGAAAATGGCGGGTCACGAAGGTTCCGCGGCCACGTTCGATGCGCAGCACCCCCTTGGCCTGCAGTTCGTTGAGCGCCCGACGCAAGGTGGTGCGCGTGACGCCGAACTGGCGTGCGAGGATATTCTCCCCCGGAAGCTTCTGGCCGACCGGGAGAGCTCCGGCATCGATCTCCTGGAGGAGCGCCATCTCAATGCGACGCCAATGAGGACGCAGCTCCGTCAATTCATCCATCCTATCGTCCATATGGGCCTCGTTCGTCACGGTCCTGTCACCCGATGATGCCAATGCATGCCACATGTAGACTTGTCTAAACAAGTTCCCGGTAGCCCTTTTTATCAACTCTCCCGAACGAGGACGTCACGCCATGGATATCTCCCGCCGCAACTATTTGAAGGCAATGAGTGTGTTGTCCTTCGTGCCGCTGGTCGCTCCCCGGCTCGCTTTTGCGCAGTCGCGGAGGGATCTCGTCATTGGCGTTCAGGCCAATCCGCCGCAGTTGGATCCGCTGCGGCTCGGGACCAATCCGACCTACCGCGTTACGGCCAACATCTACGACATGTTGATCCGCGTCGACCGCCGGAACGGTGATCGTCTGGTTCCCGGTCTTGCGGAATCGTGGAAGCAGATCGACGCCACGACCTGGGACTTCGTGATCCGGCAAGGCGTTCGTTTCCACGACGGATCGGTCATGTCGACCGAGGATGTTGCCTTCACGTTCGGCCCGGAGCGCATGCTAACCGAGGGACTCCCGAGCGTCAGCTTTTCCCGCCAGTTCTTCAGCGGCCTGCACAGTGTCGTTGCCATCGACGACCGCACTGTCCGATTCGTGACCAAGCAGCCAGATCCTTTGTTCGAGTTCCGGCTGTCGAGCTGGGCGAGTCAGATCATCTCCAAGGCGGCCTTCAAGAAGGTCAACGACTGGGACAAGTGGGCGCTTGCCCCTGTCGCCACGGGCCCGTACCGCGTCGCGAAAGTCGTCGCGGGCGACCAGATCCGCCTTGTCGCGCATGACGACTACTGGGGCGGCAAGCCACCCTTTTCGTCCGTGACGTTTAAGATCATCCCGGAAGCGTCGAGCCGCGTGAACGCCCTGGCCGCCGGCGACGTTCACATCATCACGGAGGTCACTGCGGATCAGATTCCCACGATCAAGGGGCATGGCGGTCTGACGGTCGTCGGCGGCGCAGTCAACAACATCCGCACACTGAACTACGGCACCCACGCCGGCCCGCTCAAGGACGCCCGCATCCGTCGTGCTCTCGATCTGGCCATCGATCGGCAGGTCATCACTGAACAGCTTTTTGCCGGCCTGATCGGAGTACCGAGAGGTTTCCAGTGGGAAAACTACGGCGATATGTACATCGAGAAGTTTCCCAGGCCGGGCCACGATCCGGAAGCGGCCAAGAAGCTGTTGGCCGAGGCGGGCTACACGGGCGAGCCGATCGAGTACCGCACACGGGAAAGCTACTACACGGCCGAGCTCGACACCGCACAGGCGTTGCAGCAGATGTGGCAAGAGGTTGGCCTCAACGTCCAGCTCAAGGTGGTCGAAAACGATGCACAATTGTTTGCACAGCCCAACAATGCGATCTTCAATGGCTCGGTGACTTCGCTCTACCCCGACCTGATGGGCTCGCTCTGGACGACCTATGGCCCGAACAGCTTTATCCGCTTCCAGGCAAAGAGCTGGGCCAATGCTGAATTCGACGAGATCGGTGCGAAGCTGGTGACGCTCACCGATCGTGCTGAGCGCCGCAAGCTGCATGAACGCGTGCTCAAGATCTTTGCTGAGGTCGATCCTCCGAGCTCGATCCTTCACGAAACACCGATGTTCTACGGCATGCGGGCCGATCTGGGCTTTATTCCACACAAGACGCCGATGATGGACTTTGGTCCGTTCAACGTTCAGGCCTGAGATAGGTCACGTAGTTCATGAAAGACGGTCGTGCGGACGCCCGCACGACAATGCCCTTGATAAGTGCGACCTGCCCGTCAGGGCAATGAAATGCGCAGGTCGAAATGCAAAAACCGAGGTATTCAGATGATCATCGCGCATCTCAGCGATATTCATGTCCGCGAGGCGGGCACACCCCTGCCGTCCGGCAATGTGGACTATTCGGCCATGGCGCAACAGGCTTTCGACCGCGTTGCCAGGATGCAGCCGCGTCCGGACCTGATGATCCTGACCGGCGATCTGGTCGACAGCGGGCAGGTTGGAGAGTACCGGCGGCTCAAGGACATGATCGAGGCCGTACCCTTCCCGGTCCACATGATCCTCGGCAACCATGACATCCGCGAGAATTTCCTTGCTGTCTTCCCGGAGCGGAAGGAAACAGACCTTGATTTCGTGCAGTTCTGCGTGGAGTACGATGACATCCGGATCATTGGACTGGACACGCTGATCGAGGGTGAAAGCCGCGGTGGCTTGTGCGCCGACCGTCTTTCCTATCTTCGCGCGCGCCTGGGCGAGCGCCCGGATGTTCCGACCATCATCATGCTGCACCATCAGCCCTTCCTGTTCAACGGCGGCGTTTACGACGACGTCGGCTTGAAGGAGGGCGTCAAGGAGCTCGGCGAAATCGTTGCCGCCAACAGGCAGATTGTTCGCATTCTCTGCGGCCACCTGCATCGCTCGCTTGACTGCCTGTGGAATGGTACGCTCGTCTCGATCGCGCCTTCGGTCGTAAGCGCAGCCAACCTGCCCGTGGGCGATGTCCGCATCTTCAGAAACATCGACGAACCTCCGGCTTTCAAGCTCCATGTCCTGGTACCCAACGAAGGCCTCGTTTCCCACACCGTCTTCGTCGAGGACTTCGGTCCCGCTTATGAAAACCTTCCCGACCCCAACTACCAGGCCATGGCTTCACTGACGAAGCAGACCGGGCAGGGCGCGATCCGGTAACGCGACGATGCAACAGTCCGGCACGCCTCCTCTTATTCAGATTCGGAATCTGTCCGTGACGATCCGGTCGCCGAAAGGCGAGACGGAAATTGTGCGCGGCATCGACCTGGATATCGGCCGCGGCGAGATTCTTGGCCTGGTTGGCGAGTCGGGGTGTGGAAAGAGCATCACCTGGCTTGCTGTGATGCGGGTGCTCGGGCGGACTGTCGCCACAACGGGTTCGGTCATGTTCGGGCAGGACAACCTTCTCGATCTCGACGAACGGGCGATGGCCGCCGTGCGCGGCCGCCGGCTCGCCATGATCGTGCAGGACGCCACCGCCTCGCTGAACCCAATCCACACGATCGGCTTCCAGCTGGCCGAGACCCTGGTCAGTCATCGCCGGCTCGGCTGGGCCGCGGCGCGGGCCGAGGCGAAGCGGTTGCTGGACCGGGTTCGCGTCCCGGCGGCCGAGCGACGTCTGGCGCAGTATCCGCACGAGCTGTCGGGCGGGACCAACCAGCGCGTGGCCATCGCGATGGCGTTGGCGGGCGAGCCCGAACTGCTCATCGCGGACGAGCCGACGACCGCGCTTGACGTGACGGTGCAGGCGCAGATCCTAGACCTGCTGCAGGAGTTGCGCACCGATACCGGCATGGCGATCGTCCTGATATCGCACGATCTCGGCGTCGTGCGCGAAACCAGCGACCGGATCGCCGTGATGTACGCGGGCCGGATCGTCGAGACGGCCCCGTCCGAGGAGTTCTGGCGGCACGCACGCCATCCCTACACGCGCGGGCTTCTGGCCGCGGCGCCCGACATCGATGAGCCCGTCGGACGGCTCAGTGCGATTCCCGGCCACGTGCCGGCGCCGAGCGCCATTGCGTCCGGATGCGCGTTCCACGACCGCTGTTCCGTGGCCATGGCCATCTGTACGGAAAGGCGGCCGCCGCTGCTTCCCGGGTCAGGCGACCATCGGACGGCCTGTCACCGGGTGGTCCCGCCTGAGACCGGTCTCGTCGAACCAGGTCGAAGGGTGTCCGCATGACCGCCTTCCTTAAGGTTGAGGGCCTGACCAAGCATTTTTCCGTCAAGGCCCGCAACGGCTTGTTTTCGCCGCGCATTGCGGTGAAGGCGGTCGACGATGTTTCGTTTTCCGTCGCGCGCGGCGAGACGCTGGGCATCGTCGGCGAATCCGGCTGCGGCAAGTCAACGACTGGCCGGCTCGTGCTCGGGATGATGGCGCCGACGCGCGGGGAGGTGATCCTCGACGGCATACCGGTGCACACCCGACACGATGCCGCCTGGCGCCAGCAGAGGCGCCGGATGCAGATGGTCTACCAGGATCCCCTGTCCTTCCTCGACAAGCGCCAGCCGATCGGTCGCCAGGTCGTCGAGCCGCTGGTGATCCACGGCGTGGGCGCATCGATGGCCGAGCAGCGGGAACGGGCAGAGGAGCTCCTGTCCATCGTCGGGCTGCGCAAGGATCAGTTCGACAGCCACCCGAACGAGCTGTCCGGCGGCCAGCGTCAGCGCGTCGTCCTCGCCCGTGCGCTGGTGCTCGACCCGGAGCTCCTCGTCTGCGACGAGCCGGTTTCGGCCTTGGACGTTTCGGTGGCAGCCCAGGTCGTCAATCTGCTGAAAGACGTGCAGGACCGACGGGGGCTCACCTATCTCTTCATCAGCCATGATCTCAAGATTGTCCGGCAGGTCGCCGATCGTGTCATGGTCATGTATCTCGGCAAGGTCATGGAAACGGCCGCCACTGCCGACCTGTTCCGACGACCCCTGCACCCCTACACCCGAGCTCTGATCGCCGCCGTTCCCAGCGTCAAGCCACGGCCTCAGCGCCGTCTCCTGGCGCAGGGGGATCCGCCCAATCCGCTGGAGGTGCCGGACGGCTGCGTCTTTAGTCCGCGCTGCCCGCTGGCCAGCGAGCTCTGCCGGACGCAGCGCCCGGCCCTGCGCCTGGCGGCCGGCGGTCGTGCGGTCGCCTGTCATTATCCCCAGGAGCCGATGGCCTCGGCCCCGCCGCAGCGGGAGGGTGTTGGATGCTGAGCTATCTCGCGACCCGCGCCCTGCGTGCCCTCGTCACGCTGCTTCTGATTGTGACGGCGGCCTTTGTCGTGCTGCGCCTGACCGGTGATCCGGCGATCAACATTTTGGGTCTCGACGCCTCTGCCGACGCGATCCTGGAATTCCGCCGGAGCTGGGGCCTCGATCAGCCCCTCTGGATCCAGTACCTCAAGTATCTTCAGTCTGTCGTGCAAGGCAACCTTGGCGGCTCGATGCTCGACGGACGCAGCGCCATGCTCGTCGTCGCCGAGCGACTGCCGGCCACCCTGGCCATCATGATCCCCGGCTTCGTCCTGCAGCTGCTGATCGGCCTTCCGGCAGGGGTCTTTTCCGCATTGCACCGGAGCAGCTGGCTGGATCGGGTGATCATGACTGGCTCGATCATCGGTTTCACGATCCCGGGCTTCGTCTTCAGCCTTCTGCTGGTGATGCTGTTTGCGGTCCACTTGCGCTGGCTGCCCTCTGGCGGGTCAGGAACGCTCCTGCACGTCATCCTGCCCGTCTTGAGCCTTGGCCTGTTCGGGGGCGCGGTGCTGGCGCGGTTCACCCGCTCGGCGGTGGTCGATGTGCTCGATCAGCCGCATGTGCGCGCCGCGACCCTGCGCGGGCTGGCCCGGTGGCGGGTTGTCGCCGTTCACATCATTCCCAATGCGGCGCTCCCGGTCGTCACCATCATGGGGATGATGCTCGGAGCGCTGGTGGCGGGTGCGGTGGTCACGGAAAGCGTCTTCGCGTGGCCGGGGATCGGCCGCCTGCTCGTCACCTCGGTCGCAAGCCGCGACCTTGCGGTGGTGCAGACGATCCTGCTGATGATCGGCGCCACCATGGTGGCGGCCAACTTCGTCGTGGATCTGACCTACGGCATCCTCGATCCCCGTCTTCGCCGCGGGCAGCCCGGGGGCAAGAAAGGATGAGGGAGATGACCACCGCCGACGAACAACCCATCCGCCGATCTGGCCGCCCGCATCTCGCCTGGGCAAGGCCGCTCAGGGCATGCCCGCCCTTCGTGCTGGTGGCACTGTGCTGGATCGTTCTGATGGCAGCGGTTGCCCTGTTGGCCGACGCCATCACCCCGTTCAGCATCACCGCGACCGACCTGCGCGCGCGGCTGTTGCCGCCGGTCTTCATCGAGGGCGGTAACTGGAAGCACCTTCTCGGAACCGACCAGCTTGGGCGGGACACGCTCTCACGCTTGATCTCCTCGATCAGGACCAGCATGACGATCGGGGTGATCTCGACGTTCATCGCGGCCGTGATCGGAATTGCACTAGGGTTTCTGGCGGCGCATACCCGCGGCCGGCTGGAGCAGGTCATTCTCATGCTGATCGATGCGCAGGCGGCCATGCCGTTCATGATCGTCGCGCTCGCCGTGCTCGCCTTCTTCGGCAACAGCCTCGTTCTCTTCACCTGCCTTCTGGGCTTTTTCGGCTGGGAACGCATCGCACGTCTCGCGCGCGGGCTTGCCCTGTCGGCGTCGGAGCAGGGCTACACCATCGCCGTCAGGGATCTCGGGGGATCCCCACTGCGCGTCTACGGTCTGCATATCCTCCCCAATGTCGCCTCGAGCCTCATCGTGGCGATGACCCTCAACCTGCCGGAGGTGATCCTGCTCGAGACGAGTCTGTCCTTCCTGGGGCTTGGCGTCCAGCCACCGCTGTCCAGCCTCGGCAACATGGTCAGCGCGGCGCGCGACTTCATGGAGCGGGCGCCTTGGCTGGTGCTCATCCCGAGCATCGTCATCATGCTCACCGCGCTGTCGATCTCGCTCGTGGGCGACTGGTTGCGAGATCAGTCCAGTCTCTCGGGCGGTCAGCGCTGACCATCAAGGCCCGATCTCACGGCGGCTAGGACCCGGCAGGATGAAACCGACATGACCATGCAACAGCACCAGGATGCCGGCCGGCCGGTGGACGACGATCCGACCGCAGCGGGCAAAAGACGCTACGCCCTCTACTACACGCCTTCCGCGGACCATCCGCTGACCGTGGCCGCGGCGCACTGGCTCGGGCGCGATGCCTTCGGGCGGAGCGGGATGGCGGAGGACGCCCGGCCGGACGCAGACCGGCAGCTGACCGCCGAGCCGCGCCGCTACGGCTTCCACGCCACGCTCAAGGCGCCCTTCCGGCTGCGGCCGGGGACCAGCCGGCCAGAGCTCGAAGACGCGTTGCGGCGGTTCGCTGAGAGCCGGCCGCCATGCCCGATCGGCCCCTTGCGCGTCGCCACACTCGGCAGCTTCGTCGCGCTGGTGCCCCGCGCCGCATCGCCCATGCTTCAGGGCTTTGCCGCCCAGGTGGTCTCGGAGTTCGATGCTTTCCGCGCGCCGTTGACCGAGCCGGAACGGCACCGGCGGCGGCAGTCCGGCCTCGATGCGACGGAAACGGGCTATCTGGAGCAATGGGGCTATCCTTACGTCTTCGACCGGTTCCGGTTCCACCTGACGCTGACCGGGCCGGTGCCTGAGAGCGCGCGAGACGGCGTGGCCCGGCGCCTGGAGGCGCTGTTTGCGTCGCTGCTCGACGAAGACTTCCCCCTCGATGCGCTGACCCTGTTCGAGCAGGATCACCCGGCCGGAGAGTTCGTGGCGATCGCCCGGTTCGGACTGGGCGTGCCGGGGCAGGACAGGGCGCGCGCATGAGGGCAGGGGGCTCAGTCACGGGCATGCTGGTTCTGGTCGTGGGTCCGAGCGGCGCCGGCAAGGACACCTTGCTGACCTGCGCGCGCACGGCGCTCGCCGGCGACGAGCGCTTCCGCTTCGTGCGGCGGGTCATCACCCGGCCGCCCGGGGGCGGGGAGGACAGCGCGTTCCTCACCGAGGAGGCCTTTCGCACGCGCATCGCGCAAGGGGCGTTCGCGCTGCACTGGCAGGCGCACGGCCTGTGCTACGGCCTGCCGGCGGACATCGACACGTGGCTGGCGCAAGGCCGGGTGGTGGTGGCGAACGGGTCGCGCGCCATCGTGCCGGAGGCCCGGCGCCACTATCCCCACCTGAAGATCGTGAACGTCACGGCCCCGCCCGCGGTGCTGGCTGAGCGGCTGCGCCAGCGCGGCCGCGAGGCGGGGGAGATGGTGTCCGATCGCTTGCAGCGCGGCGGCGCATTCGAGCTCGGCGGGCCGGATGTCGAGGACATCGACAACTCCGGTCCGCCGGACGTGGCCGCGGAACAACTCATTCGGACACTGCGTGGCTGGGCTTAAAAAACGGAGACAAGCGACCCTCAGCGCAACATGCAGAGCGCGAGGCGCTAGAGATCCGCAGCCCTGACGCTGACAGAGCATCGCGACAAGGCGGCATGGCTCATGAGCTGGGTTGGAACCTAAGCCTCAACGATTGTTATTGTTCTTGCGAGCCCTGCGGATCGAAGATGAACTGAACTCTGTCGGCAGCATAGGTGGTGACATGGCACCAGACCGGGCGCTTCTGAGCGTCCAGTTCTGAGCCGGTTTTCTCAACGATCGGGCGCGACACCGATTGGTCAAGGAGGCGAGCTTCGTCGTCCGTCGGCATGCGAGCGATCACTTTCGCAGGCCCGGGCCACAGCTTGGAGATCCCGTAGTGGCGCAGGGCATGATCGACGTCCGCATCCGGGCCAAGGGCTTCATCGAAGCCGTCGAACCGTTCCTGTTCCAGGTAACTGGTGCTGAGCGCAAGCGGGCGTCCATCGGCTTCGGCTAAGAGAGTCACAGCAAGCGTCGATGTGCCATTGAGCAGTCCCAAGGCTTCACTGACCCATAAAGGCGCCGGCTTGGTCACAGCCCGCAACATTCGGCGGCTTGGATACTTATTGTTGGCGACAACGTTTTCGGTGAAGGTGACCTTCTGAAGGATCCGGTACTGAACGACGTCGTTCTCGACGAAGGCTCCGCGCCCATGTTCGATCCGGATGAATCCTTTGTTCCGGAGGCTCGCCAGTGCTTTCCGCGCGGTGAGCCGACTGACGCCAAAGCGTTCGGCGACTTTCGTGTCGGCTGGGAGTTGCCGGTCCTGATTGAATTGGCCTTCAAGGATTTCTCTCTTCAGCGTCTCTTCGATCACGCGCCACCGCGGCAACTGCTCATCCTCCAAGAAATCCATCATGGTGTTCTCTGTCGTTGTCCTGTCATGTTAACTGGTATATACGAGCTTGTACGGGCCGGCACAACGTCGAGCTGACCACTCCAATTCAAGCACTGATTTCTGGGGAATGCACCTGTGAGCTCAACCATTACACATCGCAGCTTTACCGCTTCCCTCGCCGCCCATCGAAGGCAAAGGCAGGATGCGCGCGACGATCTCGCCGCGGGGGATGAGTGTTTCCACCATCGCCAAGAATTCGCGACGAGCCGCCAGACCATTATGCGGATCCGCGACGAAGCTTCCCCCTCCGTTCGACCTTAACGTGCGATTTCGAGCAGTTCTTGTTCCGACACCAGCTTGCCTTTGGGCGCGTTTGCGAGGCAGCTTTGCGCTAACATTGGATGCTTCAGAGCTCGCCGCAAAGGAGCGGGCATAGTCACAGTCCTGGATCATAGACTACCCCGCAACCAATGTGGACTAGCCCGGACTAGCCCACATTTGTGAGGATGCGCGCCCTTATATCATTTGCGGATATCATCATGAACAACATTATAACGCGCGTGACGGCGACACCCGTCCTCGTCCCTGTCATCGTAGGAGAAAGCGCGAGGTGGTTTAGACGAGAACATCTCGACCGAACGATCCTTGAAATCGAGACCGCCGATGGAATTTTGGGCCTCGGAGAGGCTCGCGGACTATGGCCGGCGGAAATCATTTCCGAACGCTTCGCACCGCTCTTGCTAGGCTCCGATGCCAGCGATCATGACGGACTTCGCAGACGTTGTCTCAAGCCCCTGGACTTTGGCTTTCCGGAGCGCCACTGCGACACGCTCGCCTACGCGGCTATTGATCTCGCCCTATGGGATATCGCCGGAAAGATGCAGGGCAAGCCGCTCTACGAACTCCTTGGCGGCGCCGTCCGCGAGCGGGCGGAATTCGGAGCGTTCGGTTATCCGCCGAATCCAGACGAAGGCTTCAGCGAGAAGGACGTACCCAGGGTGCTCGCGAAGCAGGCTGAAAAGGCAATTGAGGACAATGGGACGACGTATTTTGAGTTCAAGATTGCCCGATATCGGTCACACGTCGATATCCCAACCATCCGGGCCGTCCGGAAAGCCGTGGGAGACGACTTTCCGCTCGCGGTGGATGCCAATCAGACCTATGACGAAGAGACTGCGGCCGAAGTCTTCAGGCAGGTCGCGGAACAGCGTCTCGACAACTTCGAGGAGCCAGTCCGGTCCTTGGCCGGGATAGACCGGCTGGCAAAAGCCTTTGGCGTAAAGGTATCCTCTCACTGCGTTGATGCCGATGTCTTCCGTGCGTTGCCCAACATTACCGCCTCGGTTCCCGACATATGCATCTTCGGCAACCTCTCTGCCCTAATGAGGCATATGGAGGCCATGTCGCAAATGGGGCGGGGCACCTGGCTTCGCGCCATGTGGGAACTTGGCATTAGCTGGGCCGCAATGTGTCATGTCGGCATCTCTTCTTCTGCCATCTCGCGACCGTCGCAGGCGTTGATCGACTACGCGGAAGACGACCTCATCATGGGCGAACCGTGGAGCGTCCGCGGCGGCGGGGTCAAGGTACCAGCTGTGCCTGGTCTGGGCATCGAACTGGATAGGAGGGCACTCGAGAAATATCGAGCGGATAACTGAGTAGCCAAGCGTCATGGAGGCGGTTCCAATCGGGCAGATAGAAGCCGCGAAGGCGCTGGATCTCACATCGCGGCAGCGTCGGTTTTTCGTCGTCCTGCCGCACGCGCGTCGGCTAATGTTTCCGTCACTCGGAGGGCTCTACGTCGTCATCGTCAAGAGCACTTTCATCGTCAGTGTCGTCGGGATAGGTAAACTGGTGCACGCCGGAGACGTGGTCGCGATGAGAGCGCCGCGAGACCTATTCTTCGTCTATGGGGCTGTCGCGCTGCTTTATTTCGCGTACTGCTTTCCTCTTCTTCGTCTAGCCCACTGGCTCGAATTGCGGTCCGGGCGCGACGGTCCAATCTGCTGAAGAGACAAAATGACCGACAGCGAGCTTCATCATATTTCCGACCTTGAGCAACTCTCCACGGTTCCTGAACGCATCCGGCAACTCATCGACGAACGCGCTGCCCTGGGAGAGTTGAAACCGAACGGCCAGCTTCCTTCCGAGCGCCGGCTGACGGATCATCTCGGCGTTGCCCGGATGAATGTTCGTAAGGCCCTATGGCAGCTGGAGGCCGAAGGCTTCATTTATCGCTTTCACCGGTCGGGCTGGTACCTCTCGCCTCCGCGTTTCTTCTACGATCCTTCGCGCGACTTCAGTTTCACCAAGGTGGTCGTCGATCAGGGTCACGAGGCGGGAGCCAAGGTGCTTTCCACGGGAAGCATGGTCGCCAATGCTGCGATCGCGGGGTTGCTCGGAATAGAAGCAGGCACCAAACTCACCGTTATCCGGAGATTGCGCTTCATCGATGACCGACCCGTGTTCGTGGAGATTTCGCACGTGATCGAGGGCAGATGCCCTAAATTGGTCGAGCTTGCTTCGACCGACATCTCGTTGGCGACGGTTTACGAACGTGAATACGGCATCCTTCTCCGACGCCGCGAACTGTATTTCCATCCCACGGCACTAAGCGACCCCCATGCGCGTGACTTACGTCTGGCTCATGGCACTCCCGGCCTGTTCGTTCGGCGGATCACCGATGGATGATGCCGACGGAATGCCTTTCTCCTTCGACCACGAATATTGGCGACACGATGCCTTGGAAATCAAGATCGACGTCTAAGGCCGGCACCCCGACTAACCTTCTCTTTCGATATGCGACTAATAGGCGAAATCACATGACAGAAAACCGCAGCGCTCTATTTGCCTGGTTCAACACCATCGAAAACGAACTGCATCCGGTCGGCGGCATAGCAGGTTACATGGCACCACACTGGCCTGCCATTCTCGTCCACTTCCACGGCTTTCTTCTCGACCACCGGTCTTGAAAGGGACTGATCGAGAAGTTTGGCTTCCTCCTCCGTCGGCATGCGCGCGATCACCTTGGCAGTCCCTGGCCACAAAGAACAAAATCCAAATTTCTCCATGGCGGATTCGACATCCGCCTCTCGTCCCATCGCTTCCACGAAGCCCGAGAACCTGGGCAAGTCCAGAAAATTGGTGCTGAACGCCACAGGCCGACCATTGCTTTCGGCGATGAGTTGGACAGTCAATACGCTTGTTCCGGGGGTAAGGTCGAGACAGGAGCTTACCCATGCGTCGGCTGGTCTGTTTTCAACATGGATCAGCTTGCGGCTTGGCAGCTGTTTGTTGGCTCGGACGTTCTGCGGGAATGTGACACGAGAAGCCATGCGGTATTCGAGCACATCGGTTTCGATGAATGCTCCGCGGCCATGCTCGATCCTAATCAAACCCTTGTTCTGAAGAGTCGCAAGCGCCTTGCGGGAGGTCATGCGACTGACGCCAAAGCGCTCGGCTACTTTTGTGTCCGCTGGCAAACGCCCTTCCGCGTCAAACTCCCCCTCCAGAATTTCGCGATGCAACGTTTCCACAATCGTCTTCCAGCGGGGCTGTGCCGACGACCCGGATGGGGGTGAGCTCATAAATTCTCCCTTCTGTCATGCGTCTGTCACATAAACTCGTATATACGAGTTGTCAATCGCCCGGCAGAGATAACGTCGGCTGGTCGCGCATGCAAAGTCTCCTCAAACAACGGATTCGGCAATGCTTAATCGTCCCATTTCCCGACGCATATTCACCGTCTCTCTCGGCGCCTCCGCCCTTGCGGCGATAACGCGCCCAGGTCTGGCACGGGCAAACACCACGCCCAGCAAGGGCGGCCGCCTCAGAGTCATGTTGCAGGAGACTGCATCCTCTTCTCTGCTCGATCCCACCAAGGTCGCCTCCTTCACCGTTTACTTTGCCTATGCGACAGTCGGAGAAAGACTGGTCGGCGTCGACAGCCGCCTCAATCCCGTCCCGATGCTTGCTGAGAGTTGGGAGCCGGTCAACAACAAGGTCGATGGCTGGGTGTTTAAGTTGCGCCGCGGCGTGGAGTTCCACAATGGCAAGAGCCTGACCGCAAAGGACGTCATCTTCAGCCTGAACCGTCTTCGCGACCCTGCTTTGCAGTCGCCGTTGCGCGTGCTTCTCGAGCACATCAGCGACATTATAGAGGAGGACACTCACACACTGCGGTTCACGCTTTCGCGCCCGGATGCAGACTTCCCCCTATTGCTGGCGCAGGACCGCTTTTACATCTTCCCGGAGGGTTTTTCGACCTTCGAGAAGCCGGTAGGCACCGGTCCGTTCGTGGCGGATGGACTGAATCCAACCAGCGTCAACGTTTATCGCCGCTATCAAAACTACTGGCAGAACGGCAAACCTTACCTGGACCAGGTGGCGTTCCAGGGCAATCAGGATCCTGTCGCACGCGTTTCTGCTCTTCTTGCCGGCGATGTAGATGCCGTGCAGACGATCAACTTCACGCTCGCAAAGCGCATCGCGGCGACATCCGGTTTCCAGGTTGTGTCTTCCCCAAGCGGCGTGCACAACGTGGTGGCGATGCTGACCGACACCCCGCCCTTCGATCGGCCGGAAGTGCGCGACGCCTTGAAATATCTCTTCGACCGCGAGCAGATGCGCGACCGCCTTTGCGCCGGCTTTGCGCAGATCGGCAATGACCATCCCATTCCGCCCTTCAGTCCGTTCTACCACAGCGAGTTGCCGATCCGCGCCTATGATCCCGATCGGGCCAAGTCCATTCTTCAGAAGGCGGGGGTGAATTTCCCGACACAGGTTCTGCATGCCTCGGACGCCGTAACGCCCGGTGTTGCGGTCGATCTGGCTCAGATTTACGCCGACGGCGCCCGCAAGGCGGGGATCTCGCTTGAACCGAAACGCGATCCGGTCACCGGCTATTGGGACAATGTCTGGCTGAAGCAGCCACTGATGGTGGGCGGATGGGGCACGCGTTTCACACCCGATCTCATGTTGCGCGTTGCCTATCGCTCGGGTGCGAAATGGAACGAAACGCACTGGAGCCGACCAAAGGTGGACGCAATGATGGACGAGGCGGTTGCCACTACCGATGTCAACCGCCGTCGCGAGCTGTACTGGGCAATCCAAGAGACAATTCATAGCGATGGCGGTGCAGGCATGCCGCTGTTCTTCAACCAACTCGACGCGATCTCCAGAAAGGTGAAGGGCGTATCGCCCTCGCCCCTTGGCTCGCTGACCGGCCCAGCCATGGCCGACATTTGGCTGGATCAGGGCGCCTGACGTAGCCATGTCCGATCATTCCCTCACCTATGAGCAAGACGAGCGAAGGTCGCCCCTGACGAACCTTCACTCGATTGCTCTTGAACTGGCAATTCGGTTCGCCATTCTCTTGGGCGCCGCCGCCCTGATCTTTTTTGGGACGGCCCTCATCCCGGGCGACTTCGTGACGGAGTTGCTCGGTCAGGACTACACGCCGGAACTGGGCGCCCAACTGCGGCATAGCCTCGGGCTGGATCGCCCGTTGCCGGAGCGCTTTGTTACCTGGCTGCTCCACTTCCTGCAAGGTGAATTCGGTCAATCCTTTACCAGTCGCATACCGGTCTGGGATGTCGTTCAGCCGCGTCTAGCCAACACGCTCATGCTTGCCGCCGCCGCACTTTGCTGGTTCCCGCTCGCCTTCGCCGCCGGCGTGGCTTCGTTCCTCACGCCACCGCAAGTCCGGCGCTATTTCCAGCTCTCCATGCAGATTGTGCTCTGCGCACCGGAGTTTCTCATCGCCTACATTTTCATCTATGTTTTTGCGGTCCAACTCCATTTGCTGCCGGCCGTCTCGCGACTGGCGCCAGATCAATCGCTGACCGAGCACATCCGCGTGCTCATCCTGCCAAGTGCGTGTCTCGGCATCGGCATGATCGCCTATATCGGTCGTATGCTGCTGTCGCTGCTGCTGATGGAGGAAAAGAAGGACTACTTCGAGTTCGCTCGCCTGCGCGGGTTCAGTCGGGGCTGGATTGCGCTCCACTATGCGGTTCCGTCGATTCTCCCTTCGATCCTCAACCTCCTGCTCATTTACTGCGCCTACCTGCTGACCGGCGTGCTGGTGATTGAAGTCGTTTTCGGAATTTCCGGCATCGGCGAGTTGGCTGTGTCCTCCGTCGTTTGGCGCGATATCCCGGTCCTGCAGTTCTGCGCCGTGTTCATCACTGCAATCTATGTGGGCATCTATTCCCTGTCGGACATGATCGCCGGCCGCTTTAGCAAAAGAGGTGCCCTATGAAATCGGCCGCCTCGAAGAAACAAGTTACCGTCGATGCGACGACCAATGTTTTCGACGTCAAAGACCTTTCGGCTGTCATTTCCAACTCGACGACTGGTGCCCGGCGCATTGAAAAGCTCTCAATGGCTCTGAAACCCGGCACGCTGTCGACGATGATTGGGCCGTCCGGCGTCGGAAAAACCAGCCTTTGCCTCGCCCTCATGGGATGGATGAGGCCCAACGTTCGCATCCTCGATGGCGAGGTCCTGTTTGGTAATCAGCCATTGTTGCAGATGCAACAACGCCAAAAACAGGCCCTTTGGGGACGCGAGATTCTCTACGTTCCCCAGTCCTCCGCCACGGCACTCGTGGCGTCGCGGAATGTCGTCAGGCAGATCTCAGAGTTCGCGGGCGACACCGCGCACGAGCGGAGCGAGCGCCTGAGGCTTCTCAAGGCGGCCTTTGATCGGCTCGAGGTTCCGGGATTTCAGGAGGATCGTTATCCGCACCAATATAGCGGCGGACAATTGCAGCGCATCTTGATCTCGACGGTGTTCTGCGCCACGCCTGGACTGATTATCCTCGACGAGCCGACAACCGCACTGCACCCGGACCTGAAGGCGGGTGTAATGCAGGACATTAAGGCGCGCATTGAGGAGATCGGTGCTGCAGCGCTTGTCATCTCACACGAACTGCCATTCTTCGCCGAGTGTTCAGATCAGACAATTGACCTGAGCGGCTTTGTGGTGTCGGACGGAAAACCGGATCCGCCCCGTCCAACTGCGCTGCCTGTCACGGCATCTCGCCCCACATTGAAGCTCGCGCCGAAGCCGGTTGACCAGCCGCGATTGCGGGTCGCAGGGCTCTGCGTCAACGCGCCGAGCGGCCGGCCGCTGCTCCGCAATGTGGCTTTTCAGGTGCGGCCGGGAGACTGCCTCGGCATCGTTGGCCCCTCTGGCGCCGGAAAGACGACGATTCTACGCAGCTTGCTTGGGCAGCACGGCGACGCCAAAGGGACGATCGAGGTCGATGGTGAGCGGTTGCCGCGGTACTATTCCCGTCGAACGGTGGAGCAAAGGCGTCGACTCGAGTATGTGCCGCAGTCGGTGAAGCTGCACCTGAACCCCTCTCTCAGCGCTGATTATCTCATTCGCAGGCGGTTACGTCAGGCTGGCCGCGATGACTCGGCCGATGCAGTCGCGGACACGCTTGAGCAAATCCTCCTGCCGGCCGACTATCGTCACAAACGAAGTGCGGAACTGTCGGGCGGGGAATGTCAACGACTGGGTATAGCGCTGGCGCTGGCCAGCAGTCCGTCACTGCTGCTGCTCGATGAGGTCACGGCGTCTCTGGATCCGGCGAACGCGCGGATCGTCGCAGACATTCTCGACGGGCACCGGGCCAGTGGGAACATCGGCATGCTGCTCGTTTCGCACCAGCCGGAGATTGTCGCTCGCCTTGCGAGCGACGTTCTCGAACTACGCGATGGTCAGGTGGTGCAGCCGATCGGAGACAGCCATGAACCCTCCACATCCGGGCACGATCGCTCTGCAGGTAATTTCAAACGCGAGGGTGAGCCACGGCAATGCGCGCTCTGATATTCATCAGCTTTATCCTGTTCTTCATCATCGCGCCGTTCTTTGTCGGGGCGTCGGCAGATCGCTTTTCCGGAGGTGACCTGTTTGAAAACCCATCTGCAGTGCACCTCCTGGGAACCGACTATCTGGGCCGCGATATGCTGTCCGAGATTCTTCGTGCGGGGAGCGTGACCATGTTCATCTGCGTCGCGGCGACATTGCTGTCGCTGGCGTGCGGTTTGACTTGCGCGGTGCTGTCCAGCGCCATGCCAGCTGTTCCAGGCACAATCCTTGCCCGCAGCATGGACGCTCTGAATTCAATACCAAGCCTGATTATCGCATTCGTGCTCATCGCTGCATTCGGATCGAGGACGGCAAGCCTCATCCTTATTATCACCGTGGTCGAGTTCACCCGGGCCTATCGCTCGCTCAAAGCACCGGTGGTCCAAATCTTCGCCGAGCCATTCGTGGAGCTGTCCCGAATAAGAGGCGAAGGCTTTGCCTATCTTGTCACGCGAGACATTTGGCCGAACATTCGCCCCTACGCGGCCGTCGAACTCGTCAACCGTTTCGTCGCCTGCCTGATGTTTCTAAGCGCGATCAGCCTGCTAGGGATTGGCGTCCAGCCGCCGGCCACCGACTGGGGAACACTGATCAAGCTCAACGCGACCGGGTTGTTGCTGAATTCGATCGCGCCGCTCATTCCCGGAATCTTCATTCTTACCGCCTCACTGCTCGCGCTCTTTGCAGCCTCCGATGCATCGCGCCAATTGGACTTCTCGAAATCATGACAAAGCTGTTCCTGCATTCGTATGGCCTTCGCTTCCAGTACCGCCACAAACCAGGCTTCGATGTCTTCGCGCTTGTCGATCTTGCTGCCGATCTCGGATTTGACGGTCTCAACGTTTCGTGCTTCGGACCCAACTATCTCGAAATCTCTGGAATCGAGCCGGCGCATCTTCGCAAGCTTCGCGCCTATCTCGAAAAGCGCGGGATGCTCATCGATATCGAGACCGCCGGGACCGAACCGGCGCACATCGAGCATGTGCTGGGGATAGGGCGCGAAGTCGGCGCGGGATACTTGCGGACCTACACCAAGGGAACTCCTGACCGGCGACTTCGCGTCAAGGAAGCCAAAGCCAATCTCTCTGAAGCTGCACTTTTCGCCGAGCGCGTCGGAATTCCGCTGCTTCTTGAAAATCACGAGGATCTCGCGGCCAGCGAAGTCGCTGGAATCCTTTCACACATCGACAGCCCATGGGTACAGGGTCTTTTCGATTATGTGAATTCGATGCTGTTCTATGAGGAGCCGCTGACATCACTGGAACTGATGCGCCCTTGGATACGCTCGGCGCATCTGAAGGACTGCATAATTCTCGCTCCTGGCCAAGGTGGTCTGCTCGGCGTGCCGATCGGTACAGGCAAAGCTCCAGTGGCCGAAATCACCTCAGCGCTTCTGAACTGGGGTGTCGACCGGATCTGTTTCGAAAATACCTGGGCCTATCAAGCCGCGATGCGAGACCGGCGCGGCAATGCCGTTTTGGGCGAAGGATCGTTTGCACATCCCGCCCGACCGCTTCGTGAACCCGGCGAATACACGCATATCGATGCTCTCATTGAAAGCACTCCGCAGAAAGCCGCCGAGCTGGAGTATTGGGCCCTCGAACAATCTTTACAGTGGCTCAAAGAACAAATAACGCAATTCAGGCGGATCCACATCCCGGATCCTGGCGACGTGAGCGGGGTAGTGCGAAGGCGAGAAAGGGCTGGGAAAGCTGGCTCGTCAACGGCCTAGCCGTGTCGGTTTTCTCGTCACCACAGCTCACCGCCAGAGAATGTCGCCGCTGCGTCCGACGACACCGGCGTGACAATTCTTATGCCGACGGCGGCAAAGTCAAGCCGATCAAGATCGCCCAAGAAACCGAGGCTGACAGCCAATGAACCTGCAACTCATCAATGCGCACATCGTCCAGGAAGATCGCGTTGTCGAAGGCAGCCTGGAAATTCACGACACAATGGTGTCGTCCATCGATTGTGAACCGGTGGATCAGATTGATGTGCTCGATTGCGAGGGTGACTTCCTGCTGCCCGGCCTGATCGACCTCCACACCGACAATGTCGAACAGTTCATGTTTCCGCGGCCGGGTGTTCAATGGCCCGCACCGCTCGCTGCCGTGCTTGCACACGATTGGGAGTTGCTCGGCGGCGGCATCACGACGGTGCTCGATGCGCTGTCGCTCGGCGACTACGACAGCGGCGGCACCCGCACCGCCATGCTGAACGAGACGATCGATGGACTGACTGAGGCGCGGGCCGCCGGTCTTCTGAAGGCCGATCATTATTTTCACTTTCGCTGCGAGCTCTCCGATCCGGCCCTTCTGACGCTCGTTGAGCGGCATGTCGACAATCCTGGCCTCAGGCTCATCAGCATGATGGATCACACGCCCGGCCAGCGGCAGTGGCACAATCTGACGCTCTATCGCGAGTTCCGCCGCAAGAAGAACGCCCGCGTCTGGACGGAGGACGAATTCGCGCTCTACATCGCAGAACGCCGCGAGCACCAGCAGCAATATGTCCCGTCGAGCCGGTCAACGATCGGACAACTGTGCCGCGAGCGCAGTATTCACATCGCCAGCCACGACGATACGACAGCCGCGGACGTCGATGAATCGCACGCCGATGGCATCACGATCAGCGAGTTCCCGACAACGGTCGAGGCGGCGAGCCGCGCCCGCGAACTCGGCATGAAGATCGTCATGGGTTCGCCCAACATCATCCTCGGCGGTTCGCATTCCGGCAATGTCAGTGCGATGGAGCTCGCCGATCGTGGTCTGCTCGACGTGCTCACCTCCGACTACGTGCCCGGAAGCCTGCTGCATGCCGCATTCGCGCTGGTGGCAAAGGGCTTCGATCTCCCGGAGGCGGTCGCGATGGTGACGAAGAATCCCGCCGAGTTACTCGGTTTTACCGATCGCGGCCGCGTCGCATCGGGCCTGCGCGCCGACCTGATCCGTGTCCGCCTCGTCGACGGCGTGCCGGTGATCCGCAACATCTGGGTCGCGGGTCGACAATATCTCTAACGGGCTTCCCAAGCCCAAGGGAACTAAAACTATGAATTCGAACAGTAAGATGGAAGCGGAACAGACTGCTATCGCGCCGCGATCCGACTGGCTTGGCATTCTGTCGCGCAGTATCGGCAGTGAGCTCGAGGCCTTGGCGTCCGAGCTTGCGACCGGATTGGCATTTGAATGGCTGAGGACGCCTGATGTCGGCCTGGTGATGGTCCGAGGTCGTGCGGGTGGCACTGGGAACGTGTTCAATCTCGGCGAGATGACAGTGACCCGCGCGTCGATGCGGCTTGAAGACGGCATTGTCGGCCACGGCTATGTCCAGGGCCGCGACAAGCGTCAGGCTGAACTGGCGGCGATCGTCGATGCGTTGCTGCAGCGGCCGGAACGTTATGAGGAAATCATGGCGAAGGTTATCGAGCCGCTGCGGGAACTAGCCGAAGCAAGGCGTCTCAAACAAAGCCACAAGGCAGCAGCGACCAAGGTCGAGTTCTTCACCATGGTCCGTGGGGAGAACCCGGCATGACGGTACAGTCTTCAACATCATCCCTTCTCCGTTCCTCCTCCTCGGGCGGCGCTTCACTGAAGCCCGGCTTTGCCGATCCAGTCTTCGACGCCCAAGCGGTGTTTCGCGCGAGCCTGATTGCGACGGCCTATCCCGGCCGTGTGGTGCCACTTGAGCATACCTTGGCACCGCCACGGCCCTTCTCATCGGCGACTGCGGCACTCTGCCTGACGCTCATGGATTTCGAGACGCCGGCCTGGCTCGACCGGCAAACGGCATCCGGCGACGCGGCAGCCTGGCTGCGCTTTCACTGCAGCCTGCCCGTCACAGACAATCCTATGGCGGCTCTCTTCGCCGTCGTCACCGATCCCATGACAATGCCGCGCCTCTTTGAATTCCACCAAGGCGACGTGGAATATCCGGACCGCTCGACGACGCTTATCATCCAGGTTCCATCCTTCACGGAGGGACCAACGACCATCTGGACCGGCCCTGGCATCAAGACGAGCGCGAGCATCGCCATCGGCGGGCTGCCCTTCTGGTTCTGGTCAGACTGGGAACTCAACGGCGAGCTCTATCCGCGCGGGATCGACGTCATCTTCACTTGCGGCAATGCCTTGATCGGGCTGCCGCGTACGATCAAAGCGACAGATGGCACAGTGGAGGCTTGAATGTATGTTGCAGTCAAGGGCGGCGAACAGGCCATCCTCAACACCCACAGACTGATCTCGGAAACGCGCCGCGGTGATGCGGCCTTGGCCGAACTGACGCTCGCCCAGATCACCGAGCAGTTCGGTCTCGCCGTCGACCGAGTGATGACCGAAGGCTCGGTCTATGACCGCGAGCTTGCCGCACTCGCTCTCAAGCAGGCGCAGGGAGATGTGATCGAGGCGATCTTCCTGCTGCGTGCCTATCGCACCACGCTGCCTCGGGTCGCCATGTCGGAACCGATCGATACATCCAGAATGACGATCCGCCGCCGCATCTCGGCGACCTTCAAGGACATCCCGGGCGGTCAGGTGCTTGGCCCTACCTACGACTACACCCATCGGCTTCTCGACTTCGCACTCGCCGCCGAGGGACTTGAACGACCACAGGCGGCGCTTGGTCCCAAGCCACTTGACGAAGACATCCCGCGGGTCATCGACCTGCTCGACAGCGAAGGCCTGATAGAGGAGGAGACCGACAACGGCGACAAAGAAGTCTTCGACCTAACTCGCGAGCCGATGCGCTTTCCATCCGGCCGCGACCAGCGCCTGCAGAACCTTGCCCGCGGTGACGAGGGCTTTCTGCTCGGGCTCGCCTATTCCACGACCCGCGGCTATGGCGGTGCCCATCCCTTCGTCGGCGAACTGAGACTGGGCGAAGTGACGGTCGAGATCGTCCCGGAGGAGCTCGGTTTTCCCATCGTTGTCGCCGAGGTCACAGTCACCGAATGCCAGATGATCAACCAGTTCCGTGGCACGGCCGCCAAGCCACCGCAGTTCACCCGCGGTTACGGGCTCACCTTTGGCCATAGCGAGCGCAAGGCGATGGCGATGGCCCTGGTCGACCGAGCGTTGCGCGCAGGGGAACTCGGCGAGGATGTGCGCTACCCGGCCCAAGACGAGGAATTCGTGCTCTCACACACGGACAATCTCGAGGCGAATGGCCTAGTCTCGCATTTCAAGCTGCCGCATTACGTCGATTTCCAAGCGGAACTGCAGCTCGTGCGCAGGCTGCGGAGTGAACACGAGGCCACCCGCGCGAAAGCACAAACGAAGGAGGCCGCCGAATGAATGGCGCCACGACTACAAACGACGGCGACAATGGCTACAACTTCGCCTATCTCGACGAGCAGACGAAGCGGATGATCCGCCGCACGTTGCTGAAGGCCTTGTCCATCCCCGGCTACCAGGTGCCGTTCGGCGGCCGCGAGATGCCGCTTGCCTATGGCTGGGGCACCGGCGGCATCCAGGTGACCGCGGCCGTCATCGGACCTGATGATGTCCTGAAGGTGATCGACCAGGGCGCCGATGACACCACCAATGCCGTCTCCATCCGCCGATTCTTCCAGACGGTTGCCGCCGTCGCCGTCACCGAATCCACTGAAGAAGCGACCATCGTCCAGACCCGCCACCGGGTTCCGGAAACACCGCTGAAAGAAGGGCAGGTTCTGGTGTACCAAGTGCCGCAGCCGGAGGCTTTGAAGACAATCGATCCGCGCGAGACCGAGACCCGCAAGATGCATGCCTATGCAGAGTATGGCGCCATGCAGGTCACCCTCTACGAGGATATCGCCCGGTTCGGCCGCATTGCCAAGACCTACGATTATCCAGTTCTCGTTAACGGTCGGCATTTGATGTCGCCTTCGCCGATCCCAAAGTTCGACAATCCGAAGATGGAGGATAATCCGGCCATCCAGTTGTTCGGCGCCGGCCGCGAGAAACGCATTTATGCCATACCGCCCTACACCTCCGTGCGCAGCCTCGACTTCGACGACCATCCCTTCGAGGTGCAGAGCTGGAAGGGCTGCTGCGCGCTCTGCAGCTCGACGACGAGCTACCTCGACGAGGTGATCACCGACGACAAGGGCAGCCGCATGTTTGTCTGCTCCGACACCGATTTCTGCAACACCCGTCAGGCGGAGGCCGCGGCACAACCGAAGGTCGCCGGAGGTGAGGAATGACCACCAATGCAATTCGCAAGTTGGCTCCGAGGCCGCCGCTGCTCGAAGTATCGAGCCTTTGCAAGTTCTATGGCGGCCAGATCGGCTGCCGCGACATTTCCTTCGCGATCCGACCCGGCGAAGTGCTCGGCATTGTCGGCGAAAGCGGCTCCGGCAAGTCGACCCTGCTCGCCTGCCTATCGGGCCGGCTGACACCCGATTCCGGCACGATCACCTATGACATTGAGGGTCACGGCCCGGTCGACATCCTGAGGCTCTCCGAGCCAGAGCGTCGTCGACTCGCCCGCACCGACTGGGGCATCGTCCACCAAAACCCCCGGGACGGATTGCGCATGGATGTGAGTGCCGGCGGCAACATCGGCGAGCGGCCAATGGCGATTGGCGCCCGACACTACGGGAACATCCGCACTGAGGCCCAGGACTGGCTCCAGAAGGTCGAGATCGACCTTGCCCGCACCGACGACCAGCCACGCACCTTCTCCGGCGGCATGCAGCAGCGCCTGCAGATCGCCCGCAACCTCGTCACCCGCCCGCGATTGGTGTTCATGGACGAGCCGACCGGCGGCCTCGACGTCTCGGTGCAAGCCCGCCTGCTCGATCTCTTGCGCGGGCTCGTACGAGAGCTTGGCATTGCCGCCATCATCGTCACTCATGACCTTGCCGTGGTGCGGCTGCTCGCCGACCGGCTGATGGTCATGCAGCGCGGCCGGGTCATCGAGCAGGGCCTGACCGACCAGGTACTCGACGATCCGCATCACCCCTATACGCAACTGCTCGTCTCCTCCGTCCCCCAGGTTTGAGACGAAAGGACCCCGATGACCATTCGTTTGCACGCCAAGGGTCTGACCAAGACCTTCACGCTCCACACCCAGGGCGGCATTGTCCTGCCTGTCTTCGACAACATCGAGCTTGCGGTGAAATCGAGCGAGTGCGTCTGCCTGCACGGGCCGTCCGGCGCCGGCAAGTCGACGCTGCTGCGCTCGCTTTACGCCAACTACAAGCCAGATGAGGGACAGATCCTCGTCGAGCACATGGGCGAGTCTCTCGACCTGCTCGACGCCGAGCCCTGGGAAGTGGTGGAGATCCGCCGGTGGACGATCGGCTATGTGAGCCAGTTCCTGCGGGTCATCCCCCGCGTCGGTGCCCTCGACATCGTCGCCGAGCCGGCAATCGCCAACGGCATGCCAGCCGAAAAGGCCAAGGTGCGCGCCAAGACGCTGCTGACCCGCTTGCGTATCCCAGAGCGTCTCTGGTCGGTGGCGCCGGCCACCTTTTCCGGCGGCGAGCAGCAGCGCGTCAACATCGCCCGAGGCTTCATCGTCGAATATCCCGTCCTGCTGCTTGACGAACCTACTGCCTCGCTTGACGCCGCCAACCGAGCGACCGTCATTGACCTGATCAACGAGGCGAAGGCGCGCGGCGCCGCCATCGTCGGCATCTTCCATGACGAGGAGGTGCGTGAAGCCGTTGCCGACAGGCTATTCGAGATCGGCACTCAGTCCGCCGCAAGGGCTGTGCCAGCCGCGCAGCAGAAGGTTTGCGCCTGATGCCGGAACCGTCGACTCCTCGCTATGCCATTTACTACACACCCGCTCGGGAGCATCCGCTGACCGTGGCCGCGGCGTGGTGGCTCGGGCGCGATGCCTTCGGGCGGAGCGGGATGGCGGAGGATGCCCAGCCGGAAGCGGACCGGCTGCTGATCGCCGAGCCGCGCCGCTACGGCTTCCACGCCACGCTCAAGGCGCCGTTCCGGCCGCGGCCGGGGACCAGCCGGCCAGAGCTGGCGGAAGCGCTCCGGCGGTTCGCTGAGAGCCAGCCACCATGCCCGATCGGCCCCTTGCGGGTGGCCGTGCTCGGCAGCTTCGTTGCGCTGGTGCCCCGTGCCGCATCGCCCGTGCTCCAGGACTTTGCCGCCCAGGTGGTGTCGGACTTCGATGCTTTTCGCGCGCCGCTGACGGAGGCGGAATGGCACCGGCGGCGGCAGTCCGGCCTCGATGCGACGGAAACGGGCTATCTGGAGCAATGGGGCTATCCGTATGTCTTCGACCGGTTCCGGTTTCACCTGACCCTGACCGGGCCGGTGCCCGAGGCCGCGCGCGACGGCGTGGCCCGGCGCCTGGAGGCGCTGTTTGCACCGCTGCTCGACGAGGACTTCCTCCTCGATGCGCTGACCCTGTTTGAGCAGGATCACCCGGCCGGTGAGTTCACAGCCACCGCCCGGTTCGCACTGTCCGTGCCACTGCAGGAAGCGGCACAGGCATGAGGGCAGGGGGCTCCGTCACCGGCACGCTGGTCCTGGTCGTGGGTCCGAGCGGCGCCGGCAAGGACACCCTGCTGACCTGCGCACGGGCGGCGCTCGCTTCCGACGAGCGCTTCCGCTTCGTGCGGCGGGTCATCACCCGGCCGCCCGGCGGCGGGGAGGACAGCGCGTTCCTCACCGAGGAGGCCTTTCGCACGCGCATGGTGCAAGGAGCGTTCGCGCTGCACTGGCAGGCGCACGGCCTGTGCTACGGCCTGCCGGTGGAGGTGGATGCATGGCTGGCGCAAGGCCGGGTGGTGGTGGCGAACGGGTCGCGCGCGATCGTGCCGGAGGCGCGGCGCCAATACACCCGCCTGAAGGTCGTGAACGTCACCGCCCCGCCTGCGGTGCTGGCCGAACGGCTGCGCCAACGCGGCCGCGAGGCGGGCGAGACGGTGTCCGGTCGCTTGCAGCGCGGCGGCGCATTTGAGCTCGATGGACCGGATGTCGAGGAGATCGACAACTCCGGTCCGCCGGACGTGGCCGCGGAATGCTTCATCCGCACTCTTCGTGCATGGGCGTAAGAAAAGGACATCCAGAGCGATGGCCCTCCAGGAAATCGAAGCCGTCGCTCAAGCCCTCTATGAGATCCAGGTGGAAGCACGAAGCTGGGAGCGAGAACCCGAGCGGCTCAAGAGACGGTTCCGTGAGGAGGCCCGAGCTGCCATTGCTGCCCTGGACGAGCATCACATCCGCCATCACCGCTCAAAGTCAGCTCAGCCTCTTTAGACATTCAGGACCATCCGGCCCATTACCGTTCATGTCCCGGATTTGTCCAGGTTACGGAGGTTTCTGCGCAAGCCTTGCACGCTCCCCACATTGTCTCAATGCTCAACAGCTACTTGGGCTGGGCAACGGCAGCCACCGGATTTGAACTTCGGCAACGATCTTTCGATCATCAGAACTGAGCATAAATCGCTTATCAGACTTCATGAGTGTGCCTCATGTCGCTCGTCAGAAGCGCACCACTAGCTCAAGCCAGCGTGTCGAGACACACGATTGGCTGTACGCAATTGGTTGCCCGTGCTCGTCGACATCAAGACTCAAAATTGTCATCACGGGCAGCGTCCGCGCCTGATCCAATAATTCCGCTTCCGCGCGGCTGGGCATCCGGGCGCTTATTCTCGTCTCTTTCCGCTGATACTTATCAACTCCAAGTCTCGCCAAAGAGGTACTGATCGACCCCGTTTCGTCGATGTAATTTTCGATTCCAATGAAGCGCGGGAGCGGAAAATACATTGCGGAAAGCGTCGCAGGGATTCCGTTTATGCCTCCGAGCAGATCGACGCGTTGCACGGGCGACCGGCTCCGAAGCCGAAGGGCTCGCGACACTGTTTGATCAGCTTGGACCCGTTTAGATCCGAGCACCTTCCTGTCATTGCTTCGACTGAGCTGGCGAATGGTGGCGCTCAGGCGTCCTTCCGGAGTAACTTCATGCGCGACGGTCCTTTCGCGGACGTAGATGCCGTGACCGTGCTCGACCCGTATCAGTTCCTTGTCGCGCAAAGCGTCTAAGGCCCGCCGAACCGTGTGTCGATGAACATCGAACCGGAGTGCGAGTTCTGCCTCCGTGGGGAGCCGGTCGCCCGCGGCCAACTCGCCCTTCTTGATGTCCCGCTCCAGCTCCGCTTGCACTTGTCGCCACAGAGGCAATGCGCGAGCTCGATCGACCACCCCTTGCTCGAGTGGAGGCAGAACCTTCCGCACCATGTCAACCTCCTTGCACAGTAGGCTAATATTCTCTTCGCCGGCTTAACCCACCGCTGTCAATTCGCCCGAACAGACAACCACGTCCGACGTCTGAAATGTTTTAAACGGCGATCACTTTGCAGTCACGGGCCTGTCACAGAACCCGTTGAAAGCTGCCGGCATCGCGAGTGGGCCCGCTCAAACTCTATACTTGGCGATGCCAAGGTGAACAAGGACGCAGAAAATGAAGACCTTCAGAAGATTGCTAAGCATCTCGGCTGCGGTCGCTCTTAGTGCACACACGCCGGTCAATGCTGCGGAAATCACTCTGCGTCTCCTTCACAGCACACCCGTCGATCTTTATGGAGCCGTGAACACGCGCTTTCAGGAAACTCATGGCGGGATCAAGTTTCGCGAGGATCCTGCCCCATCCGACTACGATGTCCTGACACAGACCTTGTTGCGGTCAGCGCTCATTGGCGACATTCCCGACGTGGTGTTCCAAGGCTACAATCGCGTTGGCGTCACGGTGGAGCGTGGTCTCGCGATCCCGCTCGACAAGTTTATCGCCGAGGACGGCGACATGGCATCACAGGGCTATTCTAAAGCCAGCCTCGACATGTGCGCCGTCAACGGCAGGCCCTATGGGCTGCCCTTCGCCACTTCGGCCCCGATCGTTTATTACAATCTCAATCTGGTTGCAAAAGCCGGCCACAAGCCCGATGCCCTGCCGACAGACTGGAATGGAATACTCGACCTCGCGCGCGATATCCGGAAGCTCGGATCCGAGACCCAAGGCGCCTTCTTCGACTATGCGGTGACCGGCAATTGGACATTCCAAGCACTGTTGGCGAGCTTCGGTGGCCAGATGATCGGCGCTGACGGATCGATCGCCTTCAACAGCGATGCCGGCCGAAAAGCATTGCAAACACTCTCGGGTTTCCGTGATGCAGGACAGGTCGATATGGCCCGTACTCAGGCATGGCAGACATTCTCGGCGAGCGGTCTTGGAATTCTCATTTCCACCAGCAGCCTGCTTCCGCAATTCGAACAGCAATCCCAAGGACGTTTTGCACTCGCGACAGGTCCGTTGCCGATGGAGACAGCGACTCCTCGGCTCCCGGCGGGCGGCAATTGCGCCATGATCCTGACGAAGGATCCGTCCAAGCAGAAGGCGGCATGGGACTATATCAAGTTTGCATCGGGACCGGTCGGCCAATCGATGGTCGCGCTGAAATCCGGTTACATACCGATGAACTCCAAGGCTGTCGATGATCCCGAACTGCTGGGGAATTACTATAAGGAACACCCGAATTATTATACCGCGGTGAAGCAGATGCCGATCCTGACGCGGTTCGAGTCCTTCCCGGGTGAAAACACCATCAAGATCACGACCGTGATCAACGATCACCTCGCGGCACTCATGCGCGGCAAAGTCACCACTGAGGCCGCCATGTCGGCCATGGTCGCAGACGTGAACAGCCTGCTGCCGAAGTAAATCCCGCGAGCGAACGTCAACGTTCCTTCCAGTTCCTAGGCGGAATATTAAACGTGAACACTATTAGCGTCATGACATTCAACATTCACTCTGCCATTGGGCGGGATGAGACGGTCAATGTCGACCGGATCGTCGACGTCATTCGGGACGTCGACATCGTCGCGCTCCAGGAGGTGGACAACTATTGGGAGAGGTCCGGCAACGTTTCGCAGGTCGATCTCATCACCGACGCCCTTCCGGATCATTTCCACGCCTGGCATCCCGTGATCGATCTCTGGAAGTCGCCCCAAACCCGCCGGCAGTACGGCAACCTTCTGCTGTCGCGGTTTCCCATTAAGAGTATCAAGCGTCATGCGTTGCCGAAGTCCGCGCACGACGGCCGGTTGGCACTTCAGTGCGGGGTTCTCGAAGCAATCGTCGCCGTCCCATTCGCCGATATCAGAGTTTACGCGACACACGCCATTTCGAGCGATAGCGCCATGCAGATTGAGCGGCTGCTCGATATCTACAGGACATCACGCACAGAAGGGGCGCCCATTTCCGGGAGCCATGACGACAAGACTTGGTTCGAGGAAGAACAGCCAACCCAGATTCCAACATCAGCTGTCCTGCTCGGGGATTTGAACATTAGGCCAGGGAGCGAAGATTATCACTGCCTCACGAGGGCGGCCGTATCCCCGGAATGCCAGCCGTTGGTGGATGCCTGGTCGAGAGGCAATCCATCGTCATCGCCGAACGGATTTGACGGCGAGAGCGATCAAGGGGCGACGTATTACGTCGATTTTGACAAGAAAAGTGGAGAGCGGCTCGACTACTGCTTTGTGTCGGCTGACATCGCCGACCGAATACAATCGGCTCAAGTTCTGTCCGAACTGGATGCATCGGATCATCAGCCGCTGAAGGTCACTATCAATTCTCAACCCCCGTTTGAAGGCGGTCAGTGATGGCAAGCATACAAATCGACGGGATTGGGAAGAGCTTCGGCCCGACGTCTGTTCTGCGCGATGTGTCGTTGTCGATTGCCGATGGCGAGTTCCTGACGCTGCTGGGGCCCTCGGGCTGCGGGAAGTCGACGCTGCTGCGGATCCTGGCCGGGCTCGAGGTGCAGACCGGCGGCTCAGTGGCCATCGGCGAGCGGGCGGTGGATGGCCTCAGGCCGAAGCAGCGCGACGTGGCCATGGTGTTCCAGTCCTACGCGCTCTACCCGCATCTGACGGTCGCCGCCAACATGGCGCTGCCGCTGACGATGCGCCGGCTCTCGGCCTTCCAGAGGCTGCCGCTGCTCGGCCGCCTCGTGCCCGGAACCGCCCGGATCGCCGCCGAGATCGACCGGGAGGTCACCCGCACGGCCAAGGCGCTCGGCATCGGTCACCTGCTCGCGCGCAAGCCCGGCCAGCTCTCCGGCGGCCAGCGCCAGCGCGTCGCGGTCGGCCGCGCCATGGTGCGCCATCCGGCCGTATTCCTGATGGACGAGCCCCTGTCCAACCTCGACGCCAAGCTCCGGGTGCAGATGCGGGCCGAGATCAAGGAGCTGCACCAGCGCCTCGGCGTCACCTTCGTCTACGTCACCCACGACCAGGCCGAGGCCATGACGCTGTCGGACCGGGTCGCCGTGATGCTCGACGGCGACCTGCTGCAGGTCGCCCCGCCGCAGCAGATCTACACGGATCCGGAAGACCGGCGCGTGGCCGAGTTCATCGGCTCGCCGAAGATCAACCTGCTGGAAGCGGTGGTGCGGGACCGGGGCCTAGTCGACGTGGCCGGCACGGTGCTGGCCGTCGACGCCAGCCGCGAACCCGGCTCGGCGCTCACCCTGGGCATCCGGCCGGAAGCCTTCCATCTGGCCGATCACGGCGGGCCGGGGGTGATCACCGGGGCGGTCCGGCTCGTCGAGCATATGGGCTCCGACCTTTACGTGCATCTCGATGTGGCCGGCATGGCCGAGCCACTGATCGCCCGCCTGCTCGCCGAGCGCGCGCCGCAGATCGCCCCCGGCCAGACGCTGCATATCGGCATCCGGCCGGACCGGATCCTGCTCTTTACCCGCAGCGGGCAGCGCGTGCGCGGGGAGGCGGCGTCCAGCGGGGCGTCTGTCATGCCGATCCGGGAGCGGGCCCGATGAGCAAGCCTCTCACCCTGTCCGGCCTGGCCGGCGAACCCGCCGCGGGGGACGTTCGGCCCTTTCCCTCGGCGGCCCCCGCGCTGGCGCGCCGGCGGGCTGTCCGGGAGTCCCTGGCGGCGTGGATGCTGGCCGGCCCGGCGCTGGTGCTGCTGGTCGGCCTGTTCTTCCTGCCCGTCTTTGCCGTCGTGGGCATCGCGCTCACCGACTGGCAGTTCGGCGCCAGGACCTTGTCCTTCGTCGGCTTGGCCAACTTCCACGAGGTCTTTGCCGACGCGGGCTTTCGCGCCTCCTTCCTCAACACGATCCTCTATGTCGCCCTCGTCGTGCCCGGCACCATCGTGCTCGGGCTTGTGATCGCGCTGCTGATCGAAAGCGGCCAGTCCTGCCGCGCCTTCTACCGCGCCATCCACTTCCTGCCCTTCATGGCGACGCTGACCGCCATGGCGATCGCCTGGGAGGCGCTGCTGCATCCCACCATCGGGCTCGTCAACCAGACGCTCGCCGGCCTTGGCATCCCCAGCGCCAACTGGCTGCGCGACGAGGGAACGGTGCTGCCGGTGCTGGCCGTGATCGGCATCTGGCAGAACCTCGGCTATGCCATGGTGCTGTTCCTCGCCGGGCTGAAGGCGATCCCGCAGGACCTCTATGATGCCGCCGACATCGATGGCGCCGATCGCTGGCTCGACCGGCTCACCACCGTCACCCTGCCGATGCTCGGGCCGGTGTCGATGTTCGTGTTCATCGTCGTGGCGCTCAGAGCCTTCGAGACCTTCGACACCGTGCAGATCCTGACCCAGGGCGGACCGGGCCATGCCTCCGAGATGCTGCTGTTCACCCTCTACCGCGAGAGCTTCCAGTATCTGCGCACCGGCTATGGCGCCTCCGTCGCCGTGGTCTTCCTCGTCATTGTCGTCGCGCTGACGCTGATCCAGGCCCGGGTCATGGACAAGAAGGTGCACTACCAATGAGCCGCCTCTCACCGCCCTCGGCCATCCTGCGCCATGCCGTGCTGCTCGTCACCGGTGCGCTGATCCTGATCCCGTTCGTCTGGATGGTGTCGCTCTCGCTCAAGCCGCCGGGCGAGATCTTCCGCGCCTCGTTCAGCGTCTGGCCCGAGCAGTTCTTCGGGCTCGAGAACTACACCAAGGCGCTGACCACGGCGCCGCTGCCGCGCTACATGCTCAACGGGGTGTTTGTCTGTGCGCTGATCGTGGGGCTGCAGGTGCTGGTCTGCGCGCCGGCGGCTTATGCCCTGGCCAAGCTCGAGTTCCCCGGCCGGAGCCTGCTGTTCGCCCTGGTGCTGGTGGCGCTCATCCTGCCGCACGAGGTGCTGTCGCTGCCGCTGTTCATCCTCGGCTACCAGATCGGCATCCTCAACACCTATGCGGCGCTGATCTTCCCGTATGTGGTGTCGCCGTTTGGCATCTTCCTGTTCCGGCAGTTCTTCAAGACCATCCCGGACGACGTGGTCCACGCCGCGCGGCTCGACGGGCTCTCCGAGCTGGCGATCGTGTGGCGGATCATGGTGCCGATGGCGCTGCCGGCGATCATCGCGTTTGCGATCTTCTCGGTGGTGGGGCACTGGAACAGCCTGTTCTGGCCGCTGATTGCGGTGCGCGACGAGGCGCTGATGCCGCCGCCGCTCGGCATCATGGCGTTCAAGAACGAGGAGGCCGGCAACGACTACGGCCCGCTGATGGCCGCCTCCACCCTGGTGGTCGCGCCGCTCATCGTCGCCTTCCTCGCCGCCCAGCGCTGGTTCGTCGCAGGCCTCACCGGCGGAGCCGTGAAGTAACCAGAAAGGAAGTCAGTCATGCAGATGAAGCGAAGAACCTTAATGGCGGCCGCGATCTTTGGCATCGCCGCGGCGTCGGTCAATGCGATGAGCGCGCAGGCGAGCGAGAAGGTAAGCCTCACGATTTCGTTCTCATATGGCCCGTACAGCGAGCTATTTGATGCGCTGGCCCGCAAGTTCGAAGAAACACATCCGAACGTGAAGATCACGACGCTTCAGCCGATCAACGGCACCCATGAGGAGCATCTTCAGCAAGTCTTGCGGGCCGCGGTGACCGGCGGGCTGCCCGATGTGTCGTTCCAGGGCAACCATCTCCTCCCGATTCTCGTGCAGCGGGGCCTGCCTGTGCCGCTCGATCCCCTGATCAAACAAGATCCCGACTTTGCGTCGCTTGGCCTCACCGAGGGCGCGAAGTCTGTGGGCCGCATTGCTGGCGCCACATACGGCCTTGGCTTTCAGTCGTCAGCTCCGGCAATCTTCTACAATTCAGACCTGCTCACAAAGGCAGGTGGTGATCCGGAAAAATTGCCAAAGACCTGGCCGGAGATCGTTGACCTCGCCAAGCGCATCAAGGCTCAGAACCCCGAAGCGATGGGGGGCTATTTCGACTACGCGTCGAGCGGCGCATTCACCTTCCAGGCCATCATCCGTGGCCTGGGTGGCGAAATGATGAAGCCTGACAACAAGACGATCGCGTTCAACGGCCCGGAAGGCCTTCATGCAATGAAACTGCTGAAGCAGTTCGTAACCGGTGGCGGCATGAGGGACATGTCGCGTGACCAGGCCTATCAGGCGTTCGGCGCCGGCACCATCGGGGTCATGCCCGCGGCGAGCTCCAATCTGTCCCAGTTCGAGAAGCTTTCCGGCGGTCGTTTCCAGGTCTTGGTCGGCCCGTGGCCGATTGCCGCCAATGGCAAGCTTCCGACCGGTGGACGGACGGCCGTTATCTTTACCCGCGATCCGGCCAAGCAGGCCGCCGCCTGGGACTATCTCAAGTTCGTTACGGGGCCGGAAGGGCAAACGATGATGGTGAAGTTTACGGGCAGCCTGCCGAACAACGAGAAGGCGATCAAGGATCCTGCTCTGCTCGGTAAATTCTATCAGGAGAACCCGAACCAGTTCGCCACGACCCAGCAATTGTCCGATCTCGGCGACTGGTACACGTTCCCCGGGGATAATGCCGTCAAGATCAACACCGCGATCAATGACGACCTGCAGAGCGTGGTGTCTCTCAAGCTGGAGCCGGACGCCGCCCTCGACAAGATGGTGAAGGACGTTCAAGCGCTGCTTCCCCGTTAAGTCGGCCTCGGACGCAAACCTCGGACGCAAACCAAGAAGAAGAAGTCACTTGCCAACCATCAAGCTATCGCGCGCGGAGCTCTTTTATGAGCTCCGCGGCCAAGGCCCGATCATGTGCCACCTGCACGGCGGCACACTCGGCAGACACCACTTTGCATTGCTGAGCCCGATCCTGGCCGAGCGATTTCAGGTTCTGGATTTCGATCTTCGCGGTGTTGGTGACAGTGCTTCGGACCCGATGCCCGACGGCCTGAGCGACTGGGCGGATGATACTCTGGAACTGCTGAATGCGCTTGGACTGGATCGGGTGAGCCTTCATGGGTCGTCGGCCGGGGGACTCGTCGCCCTGGAGTTCGCGGCCAAGTATCCAGACCGGGTGGATCATCTGATATTGAGTTGCATCCATGCCCGGCCTGATAACGCCGATCGTCTCCGAAGACGCATCCGCGCGGCGCTGACGGATGGCGCCGACCCGGAGGCTCTCCTCGCCTGGTATACGTTCATGTTCTTTTCACGCGGGTATCTTGAATCTGCCCATTCGGTTGAAGGCCGATCGCTGCTGCGCCGGATGATGGACACAATGCAGGCCGCGCAGTCTCTGGCGCCGAGCGGCGGACCTCGAACGGACACGGATATGACCGCTCTGTTGCAGCGGATTTCGAGTCCAACACTCGTGATCGCGGGTTCGCAGGACATCACGATCCCGCTGAACGGGGGACTATCCGGCGTAGGTCCTCGACAAATGGCACGCGAGTTGAGCGGCCACCTCGAGGTCATTGATGCCGGTCATCTGGCGCTTGTTGAGCGTCCGCACGACGTTGCGGAGGTGATCACGCGCTGGATCGACGGCAATTTTCCTGCCGCAGCACACCGACGAAATCACGAGCCGCTTGCCGGTGACGAGAAACTCAACAAGGAGGGTATACGACACATGCTCGACCAATCTCCATTCGCCTGGCTCGCAAACCAACGCGTCCTGGTCGATGGACTCAGCGACGATGCCTGTGGGCTCGCGGATTTCCTGTTGCAGCGAGCACGCAAGGTCAGCGTACTCGGAACGAACCAACACGAGCATGCTGCTTCCCGCGTGGCGAAACTGAAATCCGCGGGAGCGACGTTCATTGAGCGCGACGAAAGCAAGGTAACAGAATTCGGCGACGCGGATACACTATTCGTCGATCTCTTCACGTCTCCGCGCTCGGCCTTGGTCCAAGAGGCACGGGACAGAGGTTTGAGGCTCTCGAGTCTTGCCGAGGTGATCGTCAGTTCGGGGCGAGGCCGAACGATCGGCGTGACCGGATCGGCGGGAAAGACGACGACGACCTATCTGATCAGCGCCGTTCTTCGGGCAGCCGGATTTGCCACGCGCGCCTCAACGGACGATCGTTTCACGCCCTCGGGACCGGGCCATGCAATGCTCGCATCGCTACCGTCGCTTCGTGACGAAGCCTGGCGGGTCGTCGAACTGACCAGCCATCATCTCGAATATGTCAGCACGAGTCCGCACATCGCAGTCGTCACGAACCTCTTTGCCGACCATCAGGACTGGCATGGTTCCTTCGATGCATACAAAGTTGCAAAAATGCGCCTGCTGTCCTTCCAGAACAGTGGCGACGTCGCAGTGCTGAACTATGACGATCAAACAATCCGGTCGGAGTTCGCGCCGATCGTCAAGGGGCGTACGTTATTCTACAGCATAAGCGATGCAGTCGATGCGGACGTGCTCGTCTCCGATGGCACGATTATGGTTCGAACTGCGCAAGGGTTGCGCGAACTCTGCACGGTCGACGACCTTTCGATGCCGCGGCACCACATTTCGAATGCCCTGGCAGCGGCTGCTGCAGGCGTCGCCGCGGGAGCAAGCCTTGAAAGCATTGCGAGCGCTTTGCGCGCGTTTGCTGGTCTTCCGCAGCGAGGGCAGGTGGCCGGGCATGTCGGTTCGGTCGCTATCCACGACGATACGATCGCGCTCAACCCGAAAAAGGCGCTCTTGGGGCTGGAAGCCTTCGCATTCGATGACGTGGTCGTCGTGTCCGGCGGGGCAACGGTCTCCCCGGGCGGGGAGCAGCGCGTCAGCAGCGATCTGGAGAAGGCTGATCTTCAGCTCTACTGCCGCGAGCTTGGTCGCAAGGCGAAGGCGGTTGTCCTTTACGGTGACGGTGGGGAAGCCATTCGCAAGATGCTCGCGACCGAGGGGCAGAAGCGCTTGACCGTCGATGTCGCACCAGACTTCGAAGCTGCTTTGGCTCAGGCGATAGCGCAGGCGGATCCAAACAGTCGGGTCCTGGTTGCGCCGGTGTTCTATAACCGACCGGCCGATTTGAAGCACATCATCGAACGAGCCGTTCAGCCGCAGAGCTGACGCTCAAAGAACCACCGTCATCGAGAAGCGAAGAGAAATAGCGATGACTGACGCGACCGACGTTATCCGCAAGCGAAGGAATGGGCGCCGCGGCAATGACGAAGACGGAAAACCTTCCGGACAGCAGGTCGAAATCTGTCTTATGCGGCCGATCACATTCCAGGGCCGGCTGGATCGCGCCGGTTTCGACGTCCTGGCTGTCGCCGGGAACGCCGCGCTCGAAGAAACGGGTCTCGACGGGCAAAGGCTCTGGGTGGTGGCTCGGCGGCGCCATCCGCCGTCAAGATCGCACTTTTGCGGAGAGGTTGCCCGACTCAGGGCGGAGAAAAGGACAGACCAGAAAGCCCGTCGTCTGCAAATCGTTGTCGGGATGTCCTGTTTGAGGCGGTAGGCACTCGGACCTGTGAACAATGGAATAGTGGTCTCCCGCGATGAACAACAATCCCATCGGAAAGTAGGAAAATGCCGGACCGATCAAAGTTTGACTGGCTTGAGACGCAAAGCGTCTTGGTCGATGGATTGAGCGACGACGCCTCGGGACTCACTGATTTCCTCATGCAAAGCGCACGGAAAGTCAGCGTCCTTGCCTCAGATCAACACCGGCGGGAGCCATCCCGGATCGCCAATCTGATTGCCGCGGGAGCAACGCTGATCGACCGGCACGAAGGCAAGGAGCCGGATTTCGGCGACGCGGAGACGATGTTCGTCGATCTGTTTACATCTCCGCGCTCGGCCTTGGTCGACAAGGCACGAAAGCGGAATGTGACGCTCTCGAGCCTGGCTGAGGTGATCGTCAAATCCCGGCCAGACAGGACGATCGGCGTCACCGGGTCGGCAGGAAAGACGACCACCACCTATTTGATTAGCGCCGTTCTTCGGGCCGCCGGAATGTCCGTGCGGGCCTCAACGGACGATCGCTTCACGCCGTCGGGGCCTGGCCACGCCATGCTTGCGTCGTTGACGAGCCTCAGTGACGACACCTGGCGGGTCGTCGAGCTGACGAGCCATCATCTCGAATACGTCAGCACAAGCCCACACATCGCCGTCGTTACCAACCTATTCGCAGATCATCAGGATTGGCACGGCTCCTTCGATGCCTATTGCGACGCCAAAATGCGGCTACTGTCTTTTCAGAGCGATCACGACGTTGCCGTGCTGAACTACGACAACGAAGTTGTCAGGACGCGTTTCGCTCCGATCGCCAAGGGGCGGACGGTCTTCTACAGCATGACCAACGTTCCTGCGGCCGATGTCTTCGTGTCGAATGGTTCAATCATGGTTCGCTCCGGCGAAGGCATGACCAACGTGTGCGCCGCGAGCGACCTTTCGATGCCTCGCCACCACGTTCCAAACGCTTTGGCCGCAACCGCCGCAGGCATTGCGGTGGGGGCAAGCCTCGAAAACATCGCGAGCGCTTTGCGAGCGTTCGCTGGACTTCCACAACGAGGTCTGGTCGTCGGAAAGGTTGGCGGAGTCGCTGTCCATGACGACACAATCGCGCTCAGTCCGAAAAAAGCGCTCTCAGGGCTGGAAGCTTTTGCATTCGACGATGTTGTCGTCGTTTCCGGTGGGGCTTTGGTCGCACCCGGCGGGGAGCTATGCGTCAGCAGCGAGCTGGAGAAGGCAGATGTCCAGCTTTACTGCGCCGAGCTCGGTCGCAAGGCGAAAGCGGTTGTCCTGTACGGCGACGGCGGGCAAGTCATTCTTGAGATGCTGAGAGGTGAACCGCAGGCGCGTCTGACGATTGATGTCGCACCAGACTTCGAAGCTGCTTTGGCTCAGGCTGTCTTGCACGCGCAGCCAAACGGTCGGGTTCTGGTTGCACCGCTCTTCTACAACCTCCCGGCTCATCTCAAGCACGTCATCGATCGAGCCATTCAGCCGGTGAGCTGACGCTCGTTCGCCAACCGGTTTCACCATCACATGAGAATATCGATGAGTGCACGCAAGGACTTGGCTTCAGCATTCGAGAGCGCGCCGGGCATGATCTACCGGAGCGCAGCCTGGTACGACCAGCTTTATCCTCAAGCCATGGAATGGGCGCAGCAAAGCCTCCAGATCGTAACGGCACATGCCGATGGTCACCTTGAAAAGGTGCTCGACATCGGCTGCGGTACGGGACGAGCACTTGACCTATTCCAGCGAAATGGGGCAAGTGCATGGGGCGTGGATATATTGCCGATCATGGTGGCGGCGTCCGAGGCGCGCTGCCCCGCCGCCCACGTTTCGCTTGGCGATATGCGCAGTCTTGCGCTGGACGAGATCTTCGACGCTGTCATATCGCTTGGATCCGTCTTCGCGCATGCCCTTACCGACGCCGACGTGCAGGCGACGCTCGGCACGATCGCCCGACTGACCCGGCCAGGAGGGTTGCTGGTGATTCACGTCTTGAACGCCGCCGCGGTCCTGGCAGGCGCCGTCAAACCGGAAGACCTATCGGTGAGTGCACGGGCGGACGACGGCGTCTACCTCGGCGAAGCGACTGGAAGGATTCAACGGCGAAATTCACGCCTCGTCCTGACGCGAATATGGCGCCGAGATGGGACGCCGGTCTCGGAAGAGCAAGTCGAGATCCGGCTTATGATGCCCATCGAATTCCAAGGCTGGCTGGATCGCGCCGGATTCGACGTCCTGGCTATCGCCGACAACGCCGCGCTCGAAGAAACGAATCTTGACGGGCAAAGGCTCTGGGTGGTGGCGCGGCGTCGCTCCTCGCAAAGATAGGCGCTTCGCAGAGAATTTCCCTCTTCAGGGGCGCGAAAAAGGACAGACCACGAAGCCCGTAGTCTGGAAATCGTTGCCGGGCTGTGCCGCTCGAGGCGGTAGGGTCCCGGGCATGGGAGCAATCGAACAGTGGGTAGAGTGCAATGACAACCAGAAGCGAACGGATGACGTTGCTTGCCGCGTCGGACCCTGCTGAGCTCGACAGGCATTGGAAGGAGTTCGAGTGCCATCCGTCCCTGACATGGACAAGGCGTCCGCAGGTGGGGGCAATCGCCGTCAGGGGGCGCGCCAGCCGCACCGGTTGTCTCTTCGAGCTTGGCGAAATGACGGTGACGCGGTGCGCGGTCGAGGTCGACGGGGTGAAGGGCTACGCTTACGTTGCCGGCCGTAACAAGCGACACGCAGCGATAGCGGCCGTTTTCGATGCGCTGGCCGAGAGTGATGGACGGAATCGATCGCAGATTGAGGGTATTCTGGCCGATTTGCGAGCACGGCTCGACTGTCGCCGGGCCGCGAAGATCGCCCAGGCGAATACGAGCGCAATCATTCTTCAGGAGTAGGAATATTGGCTTCTGATATCACTGCAACCACGGTGGCGTCCTGGGATGACGACCACTCCGAGAACCGTGGCTTCCGGGCCATTCTGCGGGCGATGAGCAGACCGGGTGTCCCGGTGCCAGTCGGCGATTCGAACGTGATCGAAAGCGGCCAACTGCCGTCGGCGATCAGGTGTGTCGCCAGATGCCTTGTCGACGTCGGCAGTTCCGTGTGGATGGATGCGGCCCTGCATTCGTCCCAGGCGAGAGACTTTCTTGCCCTGACGTGCGGAGCGACAATCGTCGATGACCCTGCCGCAGCGGCGTTTGCCTTGATCGGAGCGCCGGCCGACATGCCGCCGATCAGTCGGTTTGAGGCCGGCGAGCCGGACTATCCCGATCGCTCGACGACGCTGGTGATCTGTGTGCCCGACCTGATCGGCGGGCCCGCGGTGACGCTGACGGGACCCGGCATCCAGACGACCGTGACGATCGAGCCCGCGGGCCTCCCCCCGTGGTTCTGGCCGGCGTGGGACGACAATACGAAGATATTTCCTCGTGGCGTAGACATCTTTCTTACCGACGGCGTGAGCCTCGTCGGCCTACCGCGCACGTCCAGGCGGAGCTGAGACAATGCATATGAAACAAAGTGGCGAAGACGCCATTAAGGCATCACACCGCCTGCTGGCGGCGAAACGCCGGGGAGACCCTCAGATTCCGGAGCTTTCAGTCGACCAGATAGCCCAGCAGATGAGCCTTGCGGTCGATCGTGTGATGGTCGAGGGAGGATTGTACGACAGACCGCTCGCAGCTCTGGCGATCAAGCAGGCACAAGGCGACGTGGTGGAGGCTGCATCCCTGATGCGGGCCACGCGCGCGACGCTTGAACGCTTCGGCGCAAGTGAACCCGTCGATCCGGGCGGGATGACCGTTCAACGCCGGATTTCGACGACGCACCAGGACGTCCCGGGCGGGCAAATTCTCGGCCCGACCTACGACTATACGCACCGGCTGCTCGACTTCGACACGCCGGGACCTGAAGCACTGGACGACGGTGCCGACGACCTGGCCCCCTCGGCGGAGGCCTCTTCCGACCTGTCGTTGGGTGCTCACTCTGTGACCGGCAGCGATTTCGTTGAAGTCGAGCGAGACGAACCGGACGTCAGCGGCGAGGCAGATCAGACCGGCGCTAAGCGCCGAGGATCATCCAATCGGGCGGAGCGCTTGCGAAAGCTTGCGAACGGCGACGAAGGATTCCTTCTGGGTGTCGCCTATTCGAGCATGAGAGGGTACGGCGACACACACGGCTTGATCGGTGAAATACGCTACGGCGATGTGATGGTTGAGTTGACCGTCCCCGAGCTGGGCATCGTCGTTGGTGTCGGAGAGATCGAACTGACCGAGTGCCAGACACTGCATCCATTCCTTGGAAGCAGGGACAAGGCGCCGGAGTTCTCCCGCGGTTATGGTCTGGCGTTCGGGCAGGCGGAACGCAAGGCAATCTCGATGGCGATCGTCGACCGGGCTCTGCGCGGCGAGGAATTCGAGGAAGAGGTAAAGTATCCCGTTCAGGACGAAGCGTTTGTCCTGCCTCATGCAGACGGCGTCAGCTCATCAGGCGTCGTTCAGGTGCTGAAGCTTCCTCACTACGTTCATTTTCAAGGGCACCTGCAAGAACTGGAGGCCCTTCGGACTCGCCAGCAGCAGCAGAATCTCGCGCCAAGGGAGGAGATGTCAAAGTGACCATCGACCCAATCCCCCCTTTCGCCGAGGAGGTTGGCACCAACTTCGCCTATCTCGACCCGCGGACCAAGCGTAGCATCCGTCGGGCCATCCTGAAGGCTGTTGCAATCCCAGGCTATCAGGTTCCGTTCGAAAGTCGCGAGATGCCGATGCCCCCCGGCTGGGGAACAGGAGGCCTGCAGGTCACCGCAAGCCTGCTGACTCCGGATGATACCCTGAAGGTGATCGATCAGGGGGCTGACGACGCGACAAACGCCATCACGATCCGGGCTTTCTTCTCCAAGGCGTCCGGCGTGCCGATGACGGAGCGGACGGAAGATGCGACGATTATCCAGACGCGTCATCGCATTCCCGAAACGCCTTTGAATGAAGACCAGATTCTTGTGCTGCAGGTCCCTCAGCCCGAGCCCTTTCGGCGTCTTGTCCCCAGCGAAAAGGAGACGCGCAAGATCCACGCCCTTGGAAACTACGGCCTGATGTCCGTCTTGCTCTACGAGAACATTGCGAGGCTCGGCCGCGTTGCCATTGCCTATGACTATCCGGTCAAGGTGCATGATCGATACGTAGCATCGCCTTCGCCCATTCCAACGTTCGACAACCCGAAGCTCGATAACAGCCCGGCCTTGGCGATTTTTGGGGCGGGCCGTGAAAAGCGAATTTATGCGATCCCTCCCTTCACGAAGGTCAAAAGCCTGGAATTCGACGACTACGCCTTCACGACTCAAAGTTGGCAGGCGGAATGTTCTATCTGCGGGTCCTCAAACACCTATTTGGATCAGGTGGGTCAGGGCCCGGAAGGGAAAGCGCGCTACGTCTGCTCCGATACCTATTATTGCAAGAGCCATGCGAGTGCGCGTGAGCAGGGCTGACTGCATCTCAAACCATTCGAACCACAGCAACCAAGAGCCATACAGATGTCGCTTCCAATGCCGATCGCCGATCAGGACGCTTATCTCGAATTCACGAATGCCCGCATCGTCACCCAGACCGACATCGTCCATGGCACGCTTCGCGTCGACGGAGAAACCATCGTGTCGGTCGGACCAGGGAGTTCAGCTTCCTCTGCGGCCATCGACTGCAATGGCGACTATCTGCTTCCCGGACTGATCGACGTTCATACGGATCATATCGAGAAGCATGCTGTCCCGCGGCCACGCGTCTTCTGGCCCACGACGTCTGCGATCCTGAACTACGATGCGGCGATCATCTCGGCCGGCGTGACGACCGTCTTTGATTCGCTGTGTGTCGGGGCTGCCGGCAAGCCGTTTCGCAAGCGCATCCTTCCGGATCTCATCCAGGGACTGCACGCGACCGGCGCCGCTGGCCTGCTGAAGGCGGAGCATTTTCTTCATCTTCGGTGCGATCTCTTTGATCCCGATCTCGAACAGGATCTCGAAAGATTCATTGATAACCCTTCGCTTCGCTTCATGACGCTCATGGACGACAGCGCGCCGCGCCGGTCGGACGACTATTACCGCCGCGTGCAGCGAGAACGCGGGGTGACTGACGCCGAAGAGATCGAAAACCGTCTCCGGACAAGTCATGCTAACGATCCCGCCACGGCTGCGCGGGTCCGGCCATGGATCGTCGAATTAGCCAGAGAGCGCGGCATTGTGGTCGCCAATCACGATGACTCTTCTGTCGAACATATCAGGGAGGCGGTCGAACTGGGACTATCGCTTCTTGAGTTCGCCATTACCGACGAAGCGGCTAACGCCGCACAGGCGGCTGGCATGACGGTGATCGCTGGCGCCTCCAACGTCGTGAATGGCGGCTCGCATTTTGGCGGCGTGTCTGCAGAAGATCTCGTCAGGCGTCGAATCGCCTCCATTCTTTGCTCCGACTACGTCCCGGCCAGCTTGCTTCAAGCCGTATTCCGCATCGCCGGGAATGACGGCGGCCCGTCCTTGCCGGAAGCGGTTGCGCTCGTTTCCGCCAATCCGGCAAAAGCGTTTGGGCTTGAAGACCGGGGTGCACTATCGGCAGGCAAACGTGCCGATATCGTCCGGGTGTCGACCTTTGATGGCGCACCCGTCGTTAGCTCCGTCTGGCGGCAAGGGCGGCGGGTTCTCTAGCGATCACCGAAGCGTAGTTTGGCCTTGCGCCGCCCGAACAGAGGAACAAGAATTGCGAGTAGCAGCCGAAAATCGCGATCTGACGCCGATCGGCGATGCCCCACCGGGGCACCGCCCCCTCTTGCAGGTGAACCGCGTCACGAGGCTTTATCCAAACGGCCTCGGCTGTCGAGATATCTCATTTGTCGTGCATCCTGGCGAGGTGGTTGGGATCGTCGGAGAGAGCGGGTCCGGCAAGTCGACCCTGCTCTCCTGCATCTCCGGGCGTGCTCCAGCGGACTGCGGTTCGGTGGTTTATGACATGGACAGCGCTGGGCCCACAAACATCTTCGATCTGTCGGAGGTCGAGCGGGAGCGACTTGCGCTGACGGAATGGGGTATCATTCATCAAAATCCGCGTGACGGGGTGCGCATGGACGTCAGTGCCGGTGGGAACATCGGCGAACGCCAGATGAGCCTTGGTCTTCGACATTATGGCAAGATCCGGCAACAAGCCTACGAGTGGCTCGAAAAAGTGGAGATTGATCTCGCTCGGATTGACGACACCCCAAAGACGTTCTCGGGCGGGATGCAGCAGCGCCTGCAGATTGCCCGAAATCTGGTAACCCGTCCAAGGCTGGTCTTCATGGATGAACCGACGGGTGGTCTCGATATCTCAGTCCAAGCTCGCATCGTGGATTTACTCCGGGCACTGGTTCGGGAACTGCGGCTTGCCGCGATCATCGTTACCCACGACCTGCCAATGGTCCGGTTGTTAGCGGATCGCCTGCTTGTCATGCAGGGCGGTGCCATCATTGAAGAGGGCCTGACGGATCAAGTGCTCGACGATCCGCATCACCCCTATACCCAATTGCTCGTTTCCTCTCTTCCTCGAGCGTAGAGTCCGGAGTGCCCTGATGTCCATCCGTCTCAACGCTCGTGATCTCTCGAAGAGTTTCGTACTGCACACTCAGGGAGGTGTTGTCCTTCCGGTGTTCAAGAACATCAGTCTTTCGGTGGCAAGCGGCGAGTGCGTCTGCCTGCACGGCCCGTCCGGGGCCGGCAAGTCGACGCTGCTGCGCTCGCTGTATGCCAACTACAAGCCGGATGCCGGCCAGATCCTGATCGAGCATCGGGGCGAGACCGTCGACCTCTTGGCCGCCGAGCCCTGGGAGGTGGTGGAGATCCGCCGCCGCACGATCGGCTATGTCAGCCAGTTCCTGCGTGTCATCCCGCGCGTCGCCGCCCTCGACGTCGTCGCCGAGCCAGCCATTGCCAACGGCATGCCGGCCGAGGAGGCGAAGGCGCGCGCCCGAACCCTGCTCACGCGGCTGCGCATCCCTGAGCGTCTCTGGTCGTTGGCGCCCGCCACCTTCTCGGGCGGTGAGCAGCAGCGTGTCAACATCGCCCGCGGCTTCATCGTCGACTATCCGGTGCTCCTGCTCGACGAGCCGACCGCCTCGCTCGACGCCGCCAACCGGCAGACCGTGGTGGCCCTGATCACCGAGGCCAAGGCGCGCGGGACCGCCGTCGTCGGCATCTTCCACGACGCGGAGGTGCGCGAGGCCGTCGCTGACCGGCTTTTTGAGATCGGCATTCAAGCGGTCCCCAGGGCTGTGCCGGCGGTCGCGATGGCGGAGGCGGAGGCGGGCGCCTGATGCCCGAACCTTGCAGCTCTCGCTATGCCATTTACTACACACCGGCTCGGGACCATCCGCTGACCGCGACGGCGAGTTCATGGCTCGGCCGCGATGCCTTCGCGCCTAGTGCCGGGAGCGGGATGGCCGCCCTCGCATTCACGTCCGAGCCGCGCCGCTACGGTTTCCACGCCACGCTCAAGGCGCCCTTCCGGTTGCGCGGCGGCGCCTCGGTCGCGGATCTGGAACGGGCGCTCGGCCAGTTTGCGGCGTCACGGCCGCCGTGCCCGGTCGGGCCTTTGAGGATCGATCGGCTCGGCGGCTTCTTCGCGCTCGTTCCCGCCAGTTCGACCCCGTCCTTGCGGGGTTTGGCGGCGCAGATCGTGGAAGAGTTCGACGGTTTCCGGGCACCGATGAATGCATCGGAACTGCAACGGCGGCTGCGAACTCCGCTCGATGAGACCGAGACCGCCCATCTCGTGCAATGGGGCTACCCTTATGTGCGCGATCGCTTCCGGTTTCATCTGACGCTGACCGACCGCGTGCCCGCAGACGACCACGCCGGGATCAGACAGCGTCTGGAAACCGTCTTCCAACCGTATCTGTCCGAGGCTTACCGCATCGATACCCTGCCCCTATTCGTGCAGGAGCACGATCAGGCCGATTTCATGGTCCGCTCGCAGTTCGCCTTCCACAGCGGCGCGGTGGCCGCAGCGGCGCTCGGCGGCCCATGATGGCGCCGCGGGGACGACTGATCCTGGTCGTCGGGCCAAGTGGCGCCGGCGAGGACCATGAACCGCTCGACTGTGACGCGTTCCAGCGGCGGGTTCGCGAAGGGGCCTTCGCGCTGCATTGGCAGGCCCATGGCCTGTCCTACGGTCTCCCCTCGGCCATCAACGCGTGGCTCGAGCGCGGCGATGTCGTCGTCGCCAACGGCTCGCGGGCTGTTCCGTCCGAAGCGCGACGGCGGTATCGCAGGTCAGGAACGTGATTTGGGCTTTCGCAGCTTGAGCCTTGCGCCGCGCCCTGGCCATCATCGCCTCGGTAAAGTCCAATCCGGTGATATTGAAGCCAAGTTCATGCATCAGCATGGTCATGACTCCGGTACCGCAGGCGAGATCGAGCGCTTTGCGCCCGTCCCCATCCCCGAGGTGCGCGATGATCAGCCGCTTCCAGGCATCCATCTCCTCGAGCTTCGCGATCCCATGCCCGGGACTGAGATCGTAGGTCTCGGCCCGGATGGTCCAGTACTCGCGGATGTCGTCCTTCACCGACCAGTTCTGCATGGGCTCGATTCCTACATGACGAACTGGATGTGGGGTCGGCCGTGATGCTCCGACGTCGACAGATGGGCGCGGACACCGAAGACGGTGGCGATCAGATCCTCCGTCAGGATCTCTGCCGGCGTGCCGGATGCAACGAGATGCCCCTCGGCCAGGACGGCGATGGCATCGCAGAAGCGAGCGGCCAGGTTGAGATCGTGGATCGCCACGATCGTCGTCAGCGGCAGATCGGCGACCAGCCGCAGCAGTTCGATCTGGTGCTGGATGTCGAGGTGATTGGTCGGCTCATCGAGGATGAGGATGGAAGGCGATTGGGCCAGTGCCCTGGCGAGCTGCACGCGCTGGCGCTCACCGCCGGACAGCGTATGCCATGCCTGCTCGCGCCGATCCTCGAGGCCGACATGCGCCAGCGCCTCTGTGACGATCCGGTCGTCCTCGTCCGTCCATGGCGACAGCGCGGAGCGGTGCGGCGTGCGCCCGAGACGTACGACGTCCATGACGCTGACGTTGGCCTCGGTCGTCGAATGCTGCTCGACCACGGCCACCCGGCGGGCCAACTCTCGTCGACCGAAGCCCGCGATCGACCTGCCCTCGAGGACGACCTCGCCCGCGGCAGGCGCCCTCAGACCGGCCAGGAGCCGGATCAAGGACGACTTCCCGGAGCCGTTCGGGCCGATGAGCCCAAGGGTATGACCCGGCTCGACGGATACGGTGACATCGTCGACGATCACCTTCCGTCCGGCCAGCCAGCGGACGGCATTGGCTCCGAGGATCATGCAGCCCTCCTCAGGCGATACAGGATGACGGAGAAGAACGGCACCCCGACGAGCGCCGTCACGACGCCGATCGGCAGCACCTGCGGCGCAATGATGATGCGCGAGACGATGTCGGCCAGCACCATGAACAGGGCCCCGACGAGCGCGCAGGCCGGCAGCAGCCGGATGTGCCCGGGGCCAACGACGAAGCGGGCGGCATGCGGGATGACGAGGCCGACGAAGCCGATCGCGCCCACCATGCTGACCATGGTCGCCGTCATCAGGGCCGTGAACAGCAGCAGCACGAGGCGCACCCGTCGCACCGCGATGCCCAGCGACCGGGCGGCATCCTCGCCGAAGGTGAAGGCATCGAGCGCGCGCGCATGCCAGATGCAGACGGCAAGGCCGATGGCCACCACGCAGGCCGAGAGTGTCACCTCCGGCCAGCGGACGCCGGCGAAGCTGCCGAGCATCCAGAACATCACGCTGCGCGCCTGTTCGGCATTGGCCGACGTCGAGACGATGTACGAGGTGAGTGCATTGAAGAGCTGGGACGCTGCCACGCCCGCCAGGATCGTCCGGTCCGCGGTCTGGCGGCCGCTGGACAGGAAGACGACGAAGGCGAAGGCTGCCAGCGCCCCGGCGAAGGCGCCCATGGACAGCGAGACGGTACCCGCACCAAGCCCGAGCAGCATGACGCTCACCGCCCCCGTCGAGGCGCCCGCCGAGATGCCGAGCACGTAGGGTTCGGCCAGCGGGTTGCGCAGCAGCGATTGCAGGATCGCGCCGGACAGCGCCAGCCCTGCACCGCAGAAGGCCGCCACCAGGGATCGCGACAGGCGATAGTCCCAGATGACCGCTTCCTGGATGCGCGGCAGCGCAGTGCTGGTCAGGCCCAGGCGATTGGTCACGGCCGCAAAGATGGTGTCCATCGGGATCGTCATCTCGCCGATCGATACGCCCGCGGCGATCGCAACGAGAAGGGCCGCCAGCACCGCGCCGACGCTTGCGATGCCGACCACCCATGTCCTGGGGCGGAAGCGCCTCACTTGAGGAGCCCGAACTGCTCCAGGGCACTCGCAACCGTCTCAAGCCCCGTAATCGTGCGGATCGTCGGGTTCATGGCCTGCGCATCCATCTCGACGATGCGGCCCTTCTCGACGGCGTCGAGCTTACTGACGACCGGATCGGTGGTGAGAAACCTCTTCTTCACAAGAGGGTCGTCCGCGCCTTGCGTGCGGCGGTCCATGGTGCCGATCACGATCACGGTCGGATTGGCCGAGGCGATCGTCTCCCAGCCGACCAGCGGCCATTCCTTCTCGGAATCGATGATGTTGCGCGCGCCGATCACCTTGGTGATGTAGCCGGAGGCGCCGTTCTTCCCGGCCACCCAGGCATCGCCGGCGACATCGGGCGACGAGAACCAGTAGACGAGGCTGACGTCCCTGGCCTTGTCGGCCACCCGCTTCCCGACGGCTCCCTCACGCTCCTTGAGCTGCGCGATGAGAGCCTGCCCGCGGTCGGCCACGTCGAAGATGCGCGAGAGTTCGTCGATCTCCTGGTAGAGCAGATCCATGGTCAGCATCTGCTTGCGGGTGCCGTCCGAGCGCGTGTTGTCGGTGACAGCACAATCGGTCGGCGAGATGTAGCTCGGCACGCCGAGGTCGAGGAACTGCTGGCGCGTTCCGACGCGTCCTTGCGGGCCGACCGAGGTCAGGAACTGGGCGGCGATGAAGTCGGGCTGGCGCGCGACCACGGCCTCGAAGTTCGGCGCATTGTTGGCGATCCGCTGCACCTTTGCGTTGTCCGCCGTAAGCGCGGGCAGCACGGGCGAGACCCAGATCGCGCTGCCGGCCATGCGGTCGGCAAGGCCCAGCATCAGCATGATCTCGGTGCTGTTCTGCCCGAGCCCAACTGCTCTTTGCGGGGCTTTCTCGATGCTGACCTTGGCGCCGCAGTTCTCAAGCGTCAGCGGGTAGCTGGTCGGCGCGGCTAATGCGGCGACGGGAAGGGTGGCGAGGATGGATGCGATCAGGGCGAGCTTCATGTCCTGTCCTTTCAGGTGACACGGCGATGCCGGGATGAAAGGCAGGACAAAGCGGGGCCGAAGAACCGTCCCTCATCGATATGGCGTGCGACACGGTCGCTGGCGTCATCATCGTTCCCCTGCCGGAACCCCTCGTCCGGTGCTGGTTGGTCTCGCCACGGCAGGTCTCCTGACTTGCGGCTCGGACGCCTTCCCGTCTCCTTCCCGATCCGCTGGGGATCAGTGGCCTTGACGCGAGGCTTGCCGCTTACAGTTGCGAGGGCAGTCGCGGAATTGGCCTGAAGGCCTCACCGCGTTCCCTTTTCATCTGCGAATGCAGAACCGTAGCCCACCCGTGATAGGAAACCCGGCGAGGCTTGTCCAGCAATCATCCGCGAGAAAGCCGGATTTCGTGGAGCGGCGGGGGGGTGAAATCGATGGCGGGCAGACCAGGATTTTCGATCGGGCCACCGTGAGGCGGGTGACTTGCTTCTCGCGCACCAAAAGACCCTGCGCCGCTAGATCTAGCGATTCGACCCATCGCCGGAGCAGGGAGCACGCCCTCAGATATAGTTCCGGTAATCCGTGCTGACCGTCTGCCCTTCCTTGACCACCGATGAGGCTGTCGAGGCGTGGCGGCCAACCGCTGACAAGGAGGTTGCCTTCTCGTAACGGTTTGCACGTCAGGTGGAACCGACAACCTCCTCAGTGTCACGTGAAGCGCCCGAATGGCCGTCCAAATCGTCCAGTTCTGTCATGAAGTGCAACTCGACCGTCGTCTGTTGAAGACTATCCGCATAACGCCCAAGACGATGGGTCCCACCAGGCGCAGGCGCCCCATCGGCCATCGCCAATCAAACGTGTCGATTGTGCGCGCGGGGCGAAATCCGAGGTCACGACACTCTGCGAAAGACCCTTGCCCGTCATCTTGGCGTAGGCTTCAAGCTGACACCAGCGCTCCAGCACGAACTGGCGGCGGTCGTGCGGCCCGAGCCCTGCCATGCGCTGCCGCTCCTCGGGCGCAAGGAACTCGGCAGCCAGCAGGTCCCAGTCGATCGCCGGATCGTCGCGCTCTACGTCGACGCCGACGCGGGCATTCAGACCGATGGCGAGGGCCACCCAATCGTCGTCATGGGCGAGGCTGATGTCGATACTATCCGCCTCGAGCACCAGCGGCCGTCCGGTCGGCTCGCGCCCAAACCGAAGGGCGGCCGCATGGACATCGAGCAACCGCGCCACCAGCAGCCGCTTCAAGCCATGCGCGGCCGCGCGAACGCGGCGGTCGGTTTCGCGCTGTTGCCGGGCGATGGATCGACGCTCGTCGTGCGACAGCAGCGACTCGATGTCCGGATAGGCGCCGAGCACGTGCTGATGCGCGACGAAGACCGCGACACAGGCCGGTTCTGCACGCCTCCTCCGACGGAGGTCGTCGCAGGCGCCATCGAGATCCAGCGCGCCGACCGCCACCGTGACGGACACCCTCATCCCACGTCACGTCGATCAGCATGCATCGCAAGGCTGTCGCGAAAACTGTCATGGAAGGCACGGGCGCCGATGATGTCGAGATGGGTCGTGCCTGGCACGATCTCGACCCGCTCGACCCGCTGCGAATAGCGGCGCCAATCGATGACATTCAGCCCCTTGCGCAGGGAATCCTCCGCCACCCAGGCCTGAACCGGAACGTCGAGCGGGGTCATGCGATAGCGCCGGAAGACCAGCGCATTCTCCATCAGCACCCAGAACAGATGCTCACGACTGCCGGGATCGGGGCCGTCCAGGGGCAGGTCTTCCTTGGCGTCGCGGATGTAGCAGAGGAAGCGGGTGTGGCTGTCGTGGTCCATGCGCGCGATGAGCCGCTGCCATTCCGCCTGCATCGTGCTGCGCGGCAACCAGTTCGCCAGCCGCACCAGCAGCGCGCGGCGGTCGGCGTCGGCCAGCGTCATCACCGAATCCGGCGCGAAGGCGGCGTCGAGAGCACAGACGTCGAGCATGCCGACGAAGCGGACATCGACGCTGCCGCGCAGCAGGCGCGCCGCCTCGAACGCCAGAATGCCGCCCCAGGACCAGCCGACCAGCACGCACGATTGACCCCGGCTGCGCTGCCTGATCTCGTCGGCATAGCGGGCCGCTAGGTCCTCGACACCCGGCGAAGCATCGGTGCCATCGGTCAGCGAATGGCAGATGAAGCCCACGGCCGGCTGCCGCGGGCCGAGATGGTCGACGAGTCGCTGATACTCGCGCGTGCTGACGAGCAGGCCGGGGAAGCAATAGAGCGTCGGCTGGTCGCCGGTCTGGCGCAGATGCACGATGTGATGCGTCTGGTCCCGGGCCTGTCCGAGCACCGCGGCCAGGTCTTCGATGCGGGGATGATTGAAGAGATCGGCGATGGCGACCTTGAGCTCGGGCCGGCGGCGGCCGAGTGCGCTCACCACCCGCAAGGCTTTGAGGGAATCGCCGCCGATCTCGAAGAAATTCTGATCGATGCCGATGACCGGCTGCTTCAGCACCTCCTGCCAGATCTCCGCCAGGTCGCGTTCGAGGGCGCTGCGTGGCGGTTTCAGGTCCTCGGCCGCCAAGGACGGTGCCGGCAGGGCGGCGCGGTCGATCTTGCCGTTGGACGTGGTGGGGAAGCGGTCGAGCGCCACGATGACGGCCGGCACCATGTAGTCGGGCAGCACCGCGGCGAGCCCGCGGCGGAGCGCCGTGGGATCGATCGTGGCGCCCGGCGCTGGCGCGACGTAGCCGACAAGCCGGGGGCCACCCTCGTCCTGGCGCAGCAGCACCACCGCCTCACCGACGCTGGCATGGGCCATGAGCCGGGCCTCGATCTCCCCGGGTTCGATGCGAAAGCCGCGCAGCTTCACCTGATGATCACGCCGGCCGAGATACTCGACGATGCCGTCGGGACGCCAGCGGGCGAGGTCGCCGGTGCGGTACATGCGGGCGCCCTCGCCGAAGAACGGATCGGGCAGGAATCGTTCCGCCGTCGCTTGCGGATGACCGAGATAGCCCCGCCCCAGACCCTCGCCGCCGAGATAAAGTTCGCCGATCACGCCGATCGGCACCGGATGGAGGTCGTCGTCGAGCACGTAGGCCCGCCGTGCGCCGACCGCCCGGCCGATCGGCGCATAAGCGGTCTCAAAGGACGTCGTTTGGTCCGCCTTCCAGACCATGGGCGAGATCACGGTTTCGGTCGGGCCATAGCCGTTGATCAGCAGCCGCGGCCGCAGGCTGCGCTTGACCAGCTCGAACGTCTCCCTCGGCATGGCCTCGCCGCCGAAGGAGCAGAGGTCGAGCGTCGGCGGGGCGCCGGCACGCTCCGCATATTCGGCGAGCTGCAACAGATAGCTCGGCGGGAAGCCGGCATGGGTCACGCCGTGGCGCAGCATCGCGGCGTGGGTTTCTTCCACACTCCACAGATCGGCGTCGCGCATGACGATACTGCCGCCGAAGGCGAGCGGCGTCATCCAGCGCTCCTGGCCGCCGTCGAATCCGAACGACAGCACATGCAACTCGCGCGAATCCGGGCCCATTTCGTAGAGCAGGCCGGTCGCCTGGCAATGCATGCTGAGCGGCCCATGCGCCACCTCGACACCCTTGGGCCGGCCGGTCGAGCCTGAGGTGTAGATAACATAGGCGCGCTGGTCGGGATGGATCGGGACATCGGGTGCGGCGTCGGGCTCGCCGGACAGATCGAGAGCATCGAGATCGAAGATGTCGACGCCGGGCAACTCCGGCAGTTGGGCCGCCGAGCGGTGGTCGGTCAGGAGGAGCACGACGCCCGCATTGCCGAGCACCCAGGCAATGCGATCGGCTGGATGCGACGGATCGACGGGCACGAAGCTGGCGCCGGCCTTCATCACCGCCAGCAAGGCCACAATCACCCGGGGCGACCGGACCATGGCGATGCCGATCCGCACCTCCGCCAGCGCGCCCCGCCGCAACAGGCGATGGGCGAGCCGGTTGGCGGCGCGATCGAGCGCGCCGAAGCTCAGGGCCTCGTGACCGCAGATCACCGCCACGGCATCGGGCCGGGCGCGCGCCTGGGCTGCGATGAGCTGATGCACGAGGCGCGGATCGTTGCCTTCGGCATCGGGCCAGGGGGCAGACAGGGGCTCGAGGTCCGCCGGCGACAGCAGCGCGAAGGCGGCCAGTCGCGTGTCCGGGTCGGCCAAGGCCGTGCGCAGGAGGACACGAAAATGCTGCGCCATCCGCGCAATGCGGCCGGCACTGAACAGATCGCGCGCATAGCGAAGCCTGGCCTCGAAGCCGCCGTCGCGGCGCGTGGTCACGGTCAGGCAGAGCTCGGCCGGCAGACGATCGCTGCAACGCTCGATCGCCGTGACGGTCAGTCCGCCGGCCCGATGCGGCAACGGCGCCTGGACATGATGCTCAAACAGCACTTGCGGCCTGAGCCGGGCGGTGTCGACAGTCGTCATGCCCGCCGCAATCTGCTCCAGCGACGCCGCGGGCTGCGCCACCCCCTCGCGGCGGGCACGGTGAACGGCGTGGACGAGCGCCACGAAGCTGTCGCGGCCATCGACCCGCAGGGCAAAGGGAACGATGTGGGCGAGCGGGCCGACGATGTCGTGCCATGCCCTGCACCGATTGGGCGCCAGAAGGCCAACCTGAAAGGCGGATGGGGCGCCGTAGCGGCGCAGCAGCAACGTCAACACTGCGAGAACAACATCGTCGGCCTCGACGCCGAGGGCACGGGACATCGCCGTGAGGGCGACGACGTCGGCCGCTTCGAGGTCAAGATCGAGGCTCGCGCCGTCATGGCCCCGCTGAGCGCGGCGCGGCCCGTCTATGGGCAGGTCCGGGCCGTTGCAGGCGTCGCCCAGCGTCTGTCGGAGGTGTTGGAGGTGCCGTTCACCGTCCGGCGAGGCGAACCACGCCGTCGCTTCGCCGAGATAGGCGCCAAAGGGGCGAGCCTGCGACTGCGCGCCGCCGCCGCCATCGCGCACGGCCTCATAACAGGCCATCAGATCGCGCAGCAGGATGTCACCGGAGGCGTCATCGCTGGCGATCCGATGGCAGGTCAGCAGCAGCATATGGTCGTCCGCCGCGCGGCGCAGCAGACGGGCCCGACAGAGTGGGCCGGCGTCGAGGTCGAAGCCCTGCCGCAACTCCTGTGCCGAAATCGCCGCCACCTGCTGGCCCTGCTCCTCGGGGGACAGGCCCGTCAGATCGTCGATGCCGAGCGCGACAACCACCTGATCCACGACCACTGGCTCCAGCTCGCCCCAGGAACGGCGCACGAGGCGCGTGCGCAATGCCTCGTGCCGGGCCGTCACGGCGGCGAGCGCCGCCTCCAAAGCGTCGAGGTCGAGCGCGCCGGACAGCTGAAGGCCGAGGCCGAGATGGTTTAGGCTGTCGGCGCCGCCGAGCTGGTTCAGAAACCACAAGCGGCGCTGTTCGTCGGACACCGGTAGAACGACGGCAGCGGGATCGGCCACGCGCGGCGTCATCGGGCGAGGCTCCGCAGCGCCTGGCGCAGGGGCACGGGCCGCATGTCGCGCCAGCGTTGCGCCACTTCGGCCAGGCAGGCCGCTTTGTCCCCTTCGAAGCCCGTGTCCTGCCAGCCTGGGGGCACGCCCCGCTCCCGCGGCCAGATCGCATGCTCGCCCCGCGGGTTCATCACCACGCGGAACAGCGCGCCTTCGTCGTCCAAAGCCATGTCTGATACCTTTCGTGGTGGGTTCAAGGACTGTTCGCAGCGAGGACGAGCGGCCGCACGAGACTTTCAGCTCAAGAGGGATGCAAAACTTGCATATCGCTTATGCGAAAACAGCGGCGCTTCCGGTCGTCTTAAGGGGCGAGGAGCTGCGAGCAGCACATCGCCACGCTCCCCTTTTCGAAAGGCGTCCGCGTGCACATGCATGTCAAAACTCGTCCAACAACACAGCGCAGCGAACTCACGTCGCGCTCCGGCCCGCGCGCCACGGTGGCGGGCGTGACCGTGGCGGTGCCTGGCGCCTCCGGCGCAACGCTGAGTTTTCGCCTGACCGTCGAGCCGAACCTGCGCCTGGAGCGGCCGGGCGCGGTGTCATCCGAGGCGCTGTTCGAGCCGCTCTGCGCCGCGGCAGAGGCCTTGTTCGTCGCCTATCCGCGTCACCCCTCCATTGCCTTGGCGGGTGAGGGCTGGCCAGAGGAGTTGCTGCGCGCGGGCATCGTGGTCCGTGACGACACCGGTGTCCCCATGCTGCGCCGCGAGGGCTTTTGGCAGCAGGCCGAACGCTGGCTGATCGAACCCCGACCGGCCTTTCCGCAGATCCCGGTGCTGTCCGGCGACCGCTGCCATCCCCTGCGACCGCCGAAGCCGGCCGGGACGGTTTACGCCCGCCATATCCCGTGGCTGGACCAGGAGTTCTCGTTGCGCGTCGCGACGCTCGACGACGATCTCGATGCCCTGCATCGCTGGATGAACGATCCCCGCGTCGCCCAGGTCTGGGGCGAGGCGGGCGATCGGGAGGCGCATCATCGCTATCTCGGCGGCATTGTCGCCGATCCGCATATGATCCCGCTGATCGGGGCCTTCGACGGTGTGCCCTTCGCTTATTTCGAGATCTATTGGGCCAAGGAGAACCGGCTCGGGCCACATTACGATGCGCAGGACCATGACCGCGGCTGGCATGTGCTGGTGGGGGAGGAGGCCTATCGCGGCCGGCGCTGGCTCACCGCCTGGCTGCCGTCGCTGATGCATTATCTGTTCCTCGACGACGCCCGCACCCAGCGCATCGTCGGCGAACCGCGGTGCGATCACCGGCAGCAGCTTCGTAATCTGGAGCGCTCCGGCTTCGCCTATCTCAAGACCGTGACCTTTCCCCACAAGCGCGCCGCGCTGGTGATGCTGCTGCGCGAGCGGTTCTTCGGCGACGGTCTGATCAACCCCGCTCCCGACGAAGCCGCCGCCTGAGCCCCTTTCCCGTCGTCCCGCATCGTTGAGCCAGGTGGAGAGCCATGACCCTGACTGCTGTCATCCGCGAGGAGAGCCTTCGATCCCAGCCGGCCCACGATGTGGTCGGCATCGGCTTCGGGCCGTCGAACCTGGCCTTGGCCATCGCGCTCGAAGAGGCGCGGCGCTCGGTCAGGCCAGGGCTGGACGTGCATTTCATCGAACGGCAGCCGCGCTTCGCCTGGCATCCCGGCATGTTGCTGCCCGACAGCGACATGCAGATTTCGTTCCTCAAGGACCTCGTCTCGCTGCGCGATCCCACGAGCCCCTTCACCTTCGTCAATTATCTCCACCGCAAAAACCGGCTGCAGAGCTTCATCAACCAGAAGACGTTCTTTCCGAGCCGGATCGAGTTCAACGACTACCTCGGCTGGGCGGCCGCGCACTTCGCCGACCGGTGCAGCTATGGCCAGGAGGTCGTGGCGGTGGAACCCGAAAGCCGCGGCCGCGATGTGACCCGGCTGCGCGTGATCAGCCGCCATGCCCAGGGCCGCGAGCAGACCCGCCTCGCCCACAGCCTGGTGCTCGCGGTCGGTGGCGTGCCGCATGTGCCGGAGGTGTTCACGCCGCTCGGACGGCATGAGCGGCTGGTGCATTCGTCCCGTTATCTGCCGGCGCTGGAGCAACTGGACCTCCAGCAAGGGCGACCGCGTCTCGCCGTGGTCGGCGCCGGCCAGAGCGCGGTCGAGGTGATGCTCGACCTGCATGGGCGTGTGCCTGGCGCCACGATCGATCTCGTCTATCGTGGCCTTGCGCTCAAACCCTCCGACGACAGCCCGTTCGTCAACGAGATCTTCGACACCGCCTTTACCGACTTCATGTTCAGCCAGGCGAGCGAGGACCGACGCGAGCTGATCGCCGCGTTCCGCAACACCAATTATGCCGTGGTCGATTCCGACCTCCTGCAACGGCTCTATACGCTGCTCTACCGCCAGCGCGTTGCCGGCCATGGCCCGATCGCCTTGCTCGGCAGCCGGGAAATCACGGCGGCCTCGTCCGACGGCGCAGGCCTGGTCCTCGATCTCGCTGAGCGTCGCGGCGGTAGTGTCGAGCGCCGCAGGTATGACGTGGTCTTCCTCGCCACCGGCTACCGCCGCGATGAGGTGCCAAGCGTGTTGAACGGCCTGGAATCCTATCTCGCCCGCGGCGGCGTCGACCGCAATTATCGGCTCGGCACCGCGGGCTTGCGGCCGGCGATCTTTTTGCAGGGCTGCTCGGAAGCGAGCCACGGGCTCAGCGACACGCTGCTCTCGGTGGCCGCGGCGCGCGCCACGGAGATCGCCGACGCTCTGCTCGCTCACCTGGCCCAGCCCTGTCGCGAGGGATCGTCGAGCGCGGCGTAGGGCCTTGGCGCGCCGCACCTGCCGCCGTCGCCTCCTCACGAGCAGGGGAGGATCGCGCCTCCCGGCGGCGCAGACCAAAATCCGCCGTCTTAGCGTCACACTCAAAGAGCAATCAGCCCATGGCCGCCTCCGCCGTCGATCTCGCCGATCCCGACCTGCCGCGGCTGATCCTGCGGCTCGCGCTGCCGTCGGTGATCGGGTTGTCGATCAATGCCCTGCATCACGTCGCCAATGCCGCCTTCGTCGGCCTGTTGGGCCCGCCGGCGGTGGCGGCGATGAGCGTGGTGTTCCCGCTGGTGGTGCTGCTGGCGGCGATCGGCGAGGGCATCGGCATCGGCGCGGCCTCCTGCATCTCGCGCGCGCTCGGCGCCGGCAAGGTCTCGCTGGCCAGCCGCGCCGCCGGCATGGGCTTCCTGACGGCCGCGGTCCTTGGCGTGCCGGCCACCGTGCTGCTGCTGGCCGGGCTCGATCCGCTCCTGACCGCCTTCGGTGCCAGTGTCAGCACCTTGCCCCTGGCGCGCGGCTATGGCGGGCTGATCATCGCCGGCTATACGACGATGATGTGCCACATCCTCTGCGATCTCGTGGCCATCGCGGAAGGTCGTACCCGCTTCAGCATGCTGGTGCTGCTGATCTCCTTCGCGGTGAATATCGCGCTCGATCCGGTGTTCATCTTCCTGTTCGACTGGGGCGTGACCGGCGCGGCCGTCGCGACGCTGGCCGGGCAGGCGGTGGCACTCGGCATCTATGGCTGGGATTTCGCCCAACGCCGCGGCACGCTGCGGATCGGCCTGCGTCTGCTGCGACCCGTGCCGGCCCTGCTCCGCGAGATCGCGGCCGTCGGCCTGCCGGCGAGCCTGGCGAGCGTGCTCTCGGCGGTCGCCTTCGCGCTGATCTATCGCGCTGCCGGCGCCCACGGCGACGCGGCGGTGGCGGGCGTCGGCATCGCCTTGCGACTGTTGACCGGCGGATCGCTGCCGGTGATTGGCTTCTGCCTCGGTGCCCAGCCGATCTTCGGCTTCGGCTGGGGGGCAGGCGCCTATGCGCGTTTGCTGCGGGCGATCCAACTCACCGTGGTCTTCGCCTCACTGTTCACCGGCGGCTTTGCCGGACTGATGCTCGCCTTCAGCCACGAGGTGGTGGCGCTGTTCACCACCGATGCCGGCGTGCGCGGCGTGGCGGCGCGGGCGCTGATGGCCTTCACCATCGGTTTCGCCTTGTTCGGTGTGCAGATGGTGCTGGTGACGCTGCTGCAAGCGACCGGCCGGGCTCGGCTGGCGGCTTTTCTCAGCCTCGCCCCGCAGGGCCTGGTCCTGATTCCGGCGCTTCTCATCCTGCCACGCCGGTTCGGCCTCGACGGCCTGCTCGCCAGTCAGGTGCTGGCCTCCGGGCTCACCAGTGTGCTGGTGGTCGTTGTGATGACCCGTATGGTCGGCGAACTGCGCCGTCGCGCGGCTGAAGATTGTCTCGCACGTGCGGGATCTCCCGCACGTTCCCCCGATGACGAGAGGATGCTTGACCCCGGCCGTTTCCCCGCTGCTCCGTGAGAGCGGTCAAACGCTCACCGCTCGACCCATTTGACATTGGGGCAGCCGGAGCAGGCCGCGACGCCGGGGAGCCGGTGACGCAGGCAGCAGACCCGCCGCATCCGCTGGACCGCCTCCGGCTCACCGACATAGCGCACGGGATCATAGAGCCGGTTGCGCCAGCCGTCGGGCCATTGGCGGCAGCGCAAGAGCTCATAGCCCTGGTCGCGCCGGCCGTCCGGCAGGCCGGGGATGCGCATCATGTCGCCGACGATCCATTCGATCAGGTGCCCGGCATTGCCTCAGGGTACCCGCGGCGACAGGCCGCCATGCGTCGCGACCGCCTCGCACAACGGCGCGAGATGATGGCGCACGAGTCCCTCGAAGCGGTCGACCATGTCGGCCGGCGATGACACTTCGCCTTCGTGCGACAGCAGCAGCGCAGCCGGCTGGGCATCCTCGTTGAGCACGAGCGCCGTCTCCTCGAGTCGCAGCGGCAGCCGGTGATCACCGATGAGGCTCGCCAGCATCACCGGCGGCAGCACGACGCCGAGGTACCATTGCGACCACATCGACACCAGCGGCCGGCGGTCGGCGCCCGGATAGTGATGGGCGCCGAAGGCATCAACGATCTCGTCGAAACGGGCGCGATCGAGCAAGTCGGCACCGGGAATGACGCGGCGGCCGGCGGCATCGAGCGTCAGCGTGTGGCCGAACGGAGCGAACACGCCGTGAAAGACCGGGCGCAGCGCTTCAATCATGGTTCTATCGCCGCCTTGCCAGCTGGATGATCAGGGCCGGTCCGCCGACGAGGGCGGCGACCAGCCCGGCGGGCGCCTGCCGCGGCAAGAGCATGGTGCGGCCGAGCCAGTCGGCGGCGGTCATGAGCAGGGCGCCGAGCAGGGCCGCGCCGAGGATCTGCGGCAGGGCGCGGCGCAGGCCGAGCATCTTGGCCAGATGCGGAGCGATGAGGCCGACGAAGCTCAGCGGGCCGACGACGGTCGCCGCGCCCGCCGTCAGACCCGCGGCGACGAGAAGCACGTGGCGTCGCGCACGCCTCAGATCGAGGCCGAGTGCCTGGGCGGCCGGACCGCCGAGAGGCAGAAGGTCGAGCGGCCGCGCCATCAGCCCGCTCAGAGCGGTCCCGACGAGGCCGAGGATCGCGGCGCCGGCCGCCTCGGCCGTGGTCACGCGATAGGTCGAGCCGGTCATCCAGCCGAGCAGCATCTGCGCGCGCTGGTCGCCGCTGGCGATCAGGGCCGAGACCAGGGCATCGCAGAGCGATCCGAGCGCGATGCCAACGAGCACCATGCGCTCGGGCGTGAATCCGCCGCGCCTGGCGACGCTGAGCACGGCGAGGGTGGCCAGGAGCGCCCCGGCGCCGGAGGCCATGAGTTGTGCCGGGCGGCCGGCATCTGCGACGAGGACGGCGAGTGCCGCCGCGCCCAGCATGGCGCCGGCGCTGGTGCCGAGCACCTCGGGGCTCGCCATGCCGTTGTCGGTGAGGCGCTGCAACACCACGCCGGCCACCGCGAGCATCGCCCCGGCGACCAGAGCCGCGGCGAGGCGCGGTCCGCGCCAGGGCAGCACTGGCGCGAGATCCTCGCCGAGGCTGATGGTCCAGCCGCTCGGCCCTGGCGCCGCGACCAGGGCGATGGCGATGGTCGCCATCAGGCCGAGACACAGCAGCATCAGCACGCGCCAGGTGGGACAGGGCCGGCGCGTGACGGCCGGCGCCTCCCTGCGCGGGGGCGTCGGCAGCATGGTCAGGCGCGGCAGCATGAAAAGCAGCAGCGGGGCGCCGAACAGGGCCGTGACCGCGCCGGTCGGCACGAATTCGCCGGAGGAATCGACGGCATGCCGGGCGAGACCGTCGGCCAGCCAGAGCAGTCCGCCCCCGATCGGCGGCGCCCAGATCAGCCGGTCGCGCAGCCGCCGCGCGCCGGCGAGCCGGGCGAGCGTCGGCGCGACGAGCCCGATGAAACCGATTACGCCGACCTCGGCGACCACGCTCGCGGGCAACGCCACCGCCAGCGCCAGCCCGGCGATGCGGATGCGGCCGGACGCGACGCCGAGCGATGCCGCCATGTCGCCATCGAGGTCGAGCAGGGTGAGGGGGCGTATCATCATGAAGGCCGCTGTGAAGCCGAACACCAGCGCAAGGCCGATGGTGTTCGGCGCGGACCAGTCCTGCAGGCTGAGCGAGCCGCCGCCCCAGATGAACAGGCCGGTGAGATAATGCTCGTTGAACAACACCAGGATGGCGCCGAGCGCGCCCGCATAGAGCCCGATCACCAGCCCGGCGAGCACCAGCGTGGTGGGCGCGAAGGCGTTGCGCCAGGCGATCAGGCAGGCGCCTGCCAGCGTGGCAGCCCCGCCTGCAAAGGCGACCAGCATCGGGAATCCCGCCGCCAGGACCGGCGTCCACAAGGTTCCGGCGGCGAGCGCCAGTCTGGCGCCGGCCTCGATGCCGAGGGTGGTCGGCGAGGCGAGCGGATTGCGCAGCACCTGCTGCATCAGGACGCCGGCGAGCGCCAGGGCGGCCCCGGCGAGGAGCGCCGTGACGAGGCGTGGCAGCAGGCTGTAGAAGACGACGAGCTGGCGCATGTCGTTCGGATCGGGCGACAGCAGCGCTGTCGACCAGGAGGCAGCCGGCAGCAGCCGCGCCAGGTCGAGCAGGCTCGCCGTGGCGGCGGCGCCCAGAAGCGCCAGCACCAGCACGGCGGGATGACAGCGCAGGCGGTCGCTGACACTCATGCGCGCGATCCAGCTGCGGCGAGGGCCGTCCCCAGCACGCGGGCGAAGCGCGCCGCCGCCGGCAGGGTGCCGAACATCAGCACCGGCGGCAGCACGGCGGCGGCGCCACGCCGGACCAGCGGCAAATGCCGCCACAGCGGCCCTTCGGCAATGGTGCGGCGCGCCTCCTGCGGCACCGGTTCGAGATAGAAGAGCCGCGCCTGCAGCGTCCCCGCCAAGGCCTCGACGCCAAGCGTGGCGAACCCCCAGACATTGGTCCCGCCGCTCCAGGCATTTTGGAGCCCCAGACGATCGAGCACGTCCTGGAACAGGCCGTGCCGGCCGTAAACGCGCAGATGGCGGCGATCGATGAAATTGGCGATGTAGAGCGGCGGCTGCGGCATCCGGATCGCGGCGGCTACGGCGGCGATCCGGCTGCGCGTTTCCGCGATGAGGCGTTCCGCTGCCGTGGCGCGATCCGACCACTCTCCGATCAGCCGCGCCGCCTGTTCCGAACGGTGATAGGGGCTGCCGTCCGGAGCGTAGATCGGCACGGCGAGAAAGGGCGCGATGCGTTCGAGCTGCGGTCGCAGGAGTTCGTGCTCGGGAATGCCGACGATCAGGTCCGGGCGCAGCGCCGCCATCAGCTCGAAGTTCGGCTCAACCCGCAGGCCGATGTCGGTGATGTCCGGCGGCAGGGCGGGTTCGACGACCCAATCGGCATAGGGCGCGGCCTCGGGCAAGCCGACCGGGGCGATGCCGAGCGCCAGCAAGGTTTCGGCGAGGCCCCAGTCGAGGGAGATCACCCGCGGCTGGCCGGGTGCCGCACGCAGGCCGGTCGCGACGATGCCGGCGAGGGCCCCGCCGATCAGCCCGCGTCGGGAGACGCGCGGCTTCACAGCGCCATTCCGATCGGCGAACCGCCTTGGGGATGCGGCCGCCCCGCCAGCGGCGGGCCAGAGATCGCCTCCAGCGTCTCGGGACGCACGACGGCCGCCGGTCTCTCCGCGTCAGCAGCCGGCCGCCGCGTCGCGCCGCGATCCCGTCGGGCGGGGGGCATTTGCTGGGCCAAGGCCGGCGCAACCGTCAACGCCAAGAGGGCGGTCGACGCTTGCCAGGCTTTGCCTGGAGGCTGCCGTCCGGCAGGTTTCGATCCCCGTTCACACCACGCCATCGTCATCATCATCTCGTTTCGTCGCAAGGCCGGGCGACTGTGATCCTTGCGGTTCACCGCACCGGCATCGGTGGAAAGACGAACGTGGCGCGCTCTTTTTTCAGCGCGGGAGAGGAATCTTTCGCTTGCGCGTCAGGACCGGCTTCGGCGCGGCCGGGATTGCGGATTGAGATGGAATGCTTTCCGGACCCCCGGATGGTTCGGTCGTTTGGGGCGCGAGCGCGCCGGTGAGGCGCCAGACCTTTTCCGCGTGCCGGTAGGCCTGGACATGGGCAGGGCACTCGGCGATCCAGGCGTCGCGCACAGCGGTAACCGCCTGATCGCCCGGCGCCGCCTGCACGGCCATGATGAGGTCGAACGCCGTTTCCAACAGCCGCTCGTCACCGGGTGCCTGTTCGCCCATACCGCGCCATTCCTGTCCGGACGCAAGACATGCGCCACTCACGTCTTCTTGTCTAGAGACGTTCTGAACAGCCGCTTTATTCAGGGGCTATGACGAGGTCAATCCACGGGCCGATCAAGCCGGCGGGCGCAGTGCAGCAGAGCCTCGCGCACCAGCCGGTGTACGCCGGCGACGGAGAGGCCCAACGCGTCGGCGATGGCTTGCAGGGTCAGGCCATCGAAGCGATACATCTCGAATGCCTTGCAGGTCCGCTCCGGCAAGTCTGCCAAGGCCGCAGCGACCTGACGCAATTCGTCGCGATGCACCACGATGTCTTCAGGTTCAGCAGTCATCTGCGGCGCGACCCCGATGCGGTTGAATTCATCCAGCACGCGGGCGTCGAGCGCGCCGCGCCGCAGGTCGTCGAGCGCGAGGTTGCGGACGATGCGGCGCAGATAAGCAAGCGGTTGTCGAATGGGATCGGAAGACAGGTTCGCGAACCGCAGATAGGCATCCTGCACCACGTCCTCGGCCCGCGCCCGGCAACCGGTGATGCGCACGGCGTAATGGACCAGTGCTTCTCGATTTTGAAGGAACAAGTCGAGATTGGCTGAGGGATGGCTCACTCTGTCGTCCACCGCGCAGAGGGTCTGAGATCGGGGTACCTATCATGAGAAATTCGTCGCCATCAACCCAACAATACACGGGAGTGATATATTTTTATTGTTCTAAGTTCCGATTCTTCGGAAGAATTAGACCGCTTTGACCAGAACTACTTTTGAGCTGTTCCAGGGAAAAACTTTCAGGTGTGTCACGTCCGCCTTGCCCTCGCGCCGGCAACTCTCCCGGAACCGACCGATTACCTCGAACTGGAATGCCAGGTGGTGCCCATCGCAATCGACTTCGTCTGGTTGGTACCGTCGGGTTGTGCGCCCGAGCCACGCCCACTGAAAGCGATGTCCTGAAGGTCTCCGGGTCTTCCATCGCAGTGGGGAAGGGCGCTGAGGTGACTACGGAAGGAGCATGAGGTTGTGTGAAGCATTTGATTGGTAGGCCAAGATCCGCGAGGAGTGGACCACAGCTGCCACTATCTGTTTGTTCTGATCACTCCCTCGTTGCGATGGACTTGCACCATCTCCTCCTTGCCCGTCTGAAGGCGCACGTTCTGCCCCACACATGATCGAAACTGATGGGCGCCCGAGCAAATCATCAGCGAGAATAAGAACTCGCCTTGCGCCCATGCGCAAAATCGGGAATGTAGCCTGTGGCCTGCCGTCCTGACCAGGCTCGACACTCGATGGCAATGTTACGGCGGGGCTGTGGCGCTATGCGATGCTTCTTTCATCTGGTGAGTACGCACGACCAGATCTTGGACGACAGCGGGCTCGAGGTCGCAGACCTGGGTGCAATGCATGAGCAAATTGCGCGGGCAATCCATAAAATTCGCCAGGACGATCATCACAATGAGGAGGATTGGCGCGACTGGCAGCTCAATGTAGTCGATGAAGCCGGGAACCTTCTCGTCACAATCCCGCTTGGCACGCAACCAGCCTGACACGCATCTACGCGGGGCGGGACGGCAGTCGTCTATCGCTGGCTCGCTTAGAGGAACGAGGGCTCAGCCGCGCCAGAATCACCTTGGTATATGCTGAAACCTGTTCGGCTTGTGTGGTCTCCTGTGAGGCTTGAGCGCTACTTCCTCCTTTGTCCTTCTTGCCATCGGTCATTGCCGGCTTTCTCTGCATATCGGTGGTCAGTATTGTTCGGTGTCTAACTTAACCTACACCATCGCCCTACAGGAGCTAACTTTAGTCGAGCGAGAGGTTTCGTCGCTGAGGCTAGAGCAGTGAATAGGGCACTGTCAGCGACCGATACCCGCATTGAGGAAGAGATAAGCAACCATTACCGCACCGCCGACGACGAGAACAACAGCGACAATCAGAATGGGCCAGCCAATTCGGGTTTCCCGAGCCAAGCGCTCGTTCACCTCGTGTCGCTTCTGATCGAGTGCCACATCCGCCTCATTGTGTCCGTAGATCATCGCTGCCCCATCAGAGATGGCGCGCACCGGCAAGGTCCGACAGGTGCACACTTGTTTCCAATGTTAAGACCATCACAGGCGGCGTGGCCAGTGCCCTAAGGGGGAGAATGGTGCGGCAGTCCGTCATGCCGAGGGAGTATTATAGCCTGAAGAGGCCCTCACTTGTCTCAAGTCACTTGTCTCAAGAGCGACATCGAATGCGGGTACTCTGCTCCAGCGGCTCAGACCGTACACACTCCAATCGACTTGGCCCCTCACATTGCGCTTGCGTGAGGGGCTTTTTCGATGGTGTCCTCCTTCGGCTCGCGGATGCGAAGCGGGAGGAGGGTCGAGCACGCCGACGGAAGTTCGCGAAGCAAGCCTGACGGCAATCGATTAGATCAGATCAGAGATTGCCGAATCAATGAGCCGACCTGATCCAAGCGTCAGCAGCGGGTAAGATTTAGCCCCGCTGTGTGTTCGACTTCCCAGGCTTAAGATCTGGCTCGTCGGGTATGGAGTTGATCAACGTCCCAAAGGCAACAAGATTCATCCCGGCTGCCTCAAGCATCTTAGCCAGGGTCTCCGTGGAGGGCCAACGCTCCCGACTGGCACGGCATACTCGCTTTGATTTGTTGAAGGTGGTCGGATCCAAGGCTGCCTTTCTTGCGAGGCCTGAGATGGACAGCCCGGATTGCTCTGCCACGAGATCAATGGCTTGCCAAAGCTTCTTATGCGTGAGCATTGCCCTCATCCAAACGCAGCGGCCTATGAAGAGCGAAAATGGCCAATGGCAGAGTTCCGGAATCTGTTCAAGGCCGAGGCAGATCGCCGGAGGCAGGTCTGTTTGTACACTGTCCCTCCTTAGAGATAGCAGCCACAACTTTCCGCATGGCGCGATCTTTCGCGAAGGCCCGCGATGCGGCTGGTCGGATGCACGGCAGTGTCATCGCTCCAACGGTCAGTCATGGTCCATTCCGTGCTGCAAGACTCGACTTCCATGAGCGCCGACATCAACTCTAAACATGACTTCCAGATGGGCGGAGAGAGGGCCCTTATTCTGCGAGAGCTTCTAACGCGACCATGAGTCTGGGTTCAAGGGTTAAGTCTTCTCTTTTCATCGCGTGATAGAGATTGTTTTTGCTGTCCTTGGCTCGCAGACAGTCAGCGTGTTCTATTGGGCCAATTGCGGCGTGCGAAGGAACAAGCAATTCGGAATAGAGCCGGATGGCACACACTCTCTCAGCCCGTGACAGAAAGCAGTGTTGGGAGATCATGTGACTGACCTTTTGAAGACGTCGTCCCGCTCAAGTGCAAGAGCTGGGAGATTACGCAGGCGGGAGCAACCGTCCAGGCGAACCAGGACACCTGCGCTCTGTGTCCTCCCGGTCACAGATTCGGTTCGCTTGGAAAAATATAATTTCGTAATCGATTACATCAGCGACACGGGATTTCACTCGAGAGCGATTAGCAGTAGGAAATCTTTGCGGCCCGCATCCCCTTGCACCTATGCGGCGTCGCGCCTCTGAGAAGGCTATTCCTCCCAAACTCGGGCTGCTGGCAACAACAGCCCTTTTCTTCGAGTAAGGCTGTCCCGATGACCGGCAAGAGTGTCACGCGCGCAGACCTCGCTGAGGCTGTGTGCCAGCAGGCTCCCGTCACCAAAGACTACGCGTCAGATCTGGTGAATCAGGTCCTGGAGGCGATTTGCACCACTCTCGAACAAGGCGAGACCGTGAAGCTTTCGTCGTTCGGAGTGTTCACCGTGCGCCGGAAGGGTCAGCGCATCGGCCGCAATCCCAAGACAAACCTCGAAGTGCCCATTGAGCCGCGCCAAGTCATCGCATTCAACGCCTCGTCTCGTCTCAAGGCACACATGAACCGCGCTTCCTCCCTGTTATCGGGTTCTGACTTCATGACACTGAGGGTTGGGTAGAGTGACCCGCGCGAAAAGGGAGTTGGAACCGGAGCAGAATTTGAGCGTCTCAAGTGGCGCCCTCTATGGCTGCATGATTGGCAGAGCCCTTACAGGCTTCCACCCAATTCAATCCACCCTCGCCAGCGATGTCCCGAAAGGCGTTTTCACGCATCCAGTTTTCGAATTGATCGCCGGAAGCTTAGGCGGCGCAATTCTACTCGCAGTCACCACAGCTCTCCGAAATCGACTCAGTCGGAGGCGCTAGCTACAATGACGAGAGAGGACGAACGCCGCCGGCATCGTCAGTGGCCATGTGATTACAGGGCTAACGCTTTACTCAAAGGCCAATCTCTGTCCATAGTATGTACTGTGGTAGATATATCGGCGCGCGGTGCTCGTATCCGGTTCGCGGCCGCCGTCGCACTTCCACCCGACTTCGTGTTGGTGATTCCCAGCCTCACCCTGCGTGTCGATGCCCGTGTGGTGTCGAGCAGAGGTCAGCACCACAGCGTCAGGTTCACCTGGCGCATGGATGGGCCCCTTAATGCCCAAGCCATGACGCCGCGCAGCCTGCAAAAAACCCTGGAAGCAGAAAGTGTGATGTTCATTCCTGAGAATGGCAGCCGACCGGGCGTGAAATTGCCACGCGATCGACCGCCAGCCATCCGAATGCAGAAAAAGAAGGGGGAACGTTAGCCTATGTCCGTCACGTCCATGCCCAAGGTGATCCGCTACGACATCCTAGAGACATTCGAAGAGGTCGACGGCCTGCACCTGTCCCTTGTGAAAGCGGACGGCGTGGAAGACGGGTTTTTACACGGCCCACCCTGCCTCCATCTGCTGCTGAATGTTCCCGATGGAGCTTGTGAGCGGGTTTTCACCGTGCAAGCTGGCTATGAGGATCTAGCCAGGGCGATAGGACAGGGAATGACACTGGCCCTGTCGATGGCACGGGCCGAATGGGAAAGCTCGGCACCCGCGCCGCGATCTCGGAGTAAATGTGTCGTGATCCCGTTCCCTGTGAAATGTGAGGACGTGTCCACATGACCATCAGTGCTGCATTCTTTGCCCGCACCTGTGGAAAGAGGTAGAAAGTGAGCGAGTGAGAGGGTCACGGATCATTGCGAGTATCGTCAGCCCAACAGAGCTTCCGCGCCACCCGCAATTACCCGATGTTCACATTTGACGGTGCTGAGACAACTGCATTCCGACCCTGAGCCTTGGCTCGGTACAGAGCGGTGTCGGCATGGCGGAGCAGGTCTCTAACGGTTGATGTTGCACTGGTGGCACAACCGACACTGACGGTCACATCCACACGCTGGCCGCGAACAATCTTCGCAACAGATTCAAACGAATGCCGGATTTGCTCGGCCAGTCTCCCAGCGTCGTCTCCGGAAAGAGGAACGATTGCGCCGAACTCCTCTCCCCCCAACCGGCCATAGGCACCCTCTGAAAGATGGTCGGACAAAATAGAGCCGAAGATTTCCAACACATGGTCTCCCACCTCATGCCCATATGTATCGTTGATCTGCTTGAAGTTGTCCAAATCAAAGAGCAGACAACTGGTGGGCGCACAGCGTTGCCGTGTAATCAGCACTGTAGCATCTTCGAGAAAGGCTCTGCGGTTTGGGATCTTGGTAAGCGGATCGGTCAGAGCGGCCCGCTTGTATTGATGCTCCAGTTGTTCTTTCGCCATGGACAGAAAGACGAACGCTACGGTCGGCATGAACGTCGCAATTCCGATTGCCATCGCACCGGACCATGGGGGGACAGGGCCAGCGATCCAAAAAGACTGGGCGAGCGAGAACCCAAGCAGTCCTCGCAGTGTGTTAAAGCCAACCAATCCAATCAGGAGAATGATCGCAGCGACTTGCGACGCCAGTCGATGACGTGCATGCCACCAAAGCTCCCAGGCCGACATCAGCGCGTAACCAGCGCAGATTGCGGATGTAAGGACCAATCTCGTTGTTGAACTGTCAGAGATGAAAGGGAATGCCACCCACCACAGGACCATGCCTACCAATAGTGATGGTAGACTTATCGGTCGAGCATTGAACGTCTGGCAGCCTCCGTAGAGGACGCTATAGGCGGCGATCAAGACACTGTTGGCAATAAGTAAAGTGGCGAGGGTCAGTGTACCCCGCGCAACAACCATGAGGCCCATGCCCATAAGGACGAGAAAGAACGCAAGTCCCCACCAAGCCAGTGCTTTGACCTGTCGATTGAGCGCCCAGGCAAAGAAAAGCAGTGCCGTGAGAATGGCTGTGTTCAGAACGAACACAACACCAAGAGTTGGGAAGTCGAGCTGCATTAATCATCCGAAGCAGTTGAGCTTCGCTTCAAGGGGCGGCGGCCCAAGGTGCAGAGCAGAACGGCTCTGTTCTGGAGAACGGCCGGACGCTAGTGGGTCGCCAGCAGAGGCGTTATACGAACGTCGGAAATCGTGCAAGATCATGTCGCAAATGAAATCGATTACATTCACTTTATTGCGCGATGGGCCGCTGCGTCTGGATAAGAAAAAGGACGCTATTTCCAGCGGCCCGAAAACTCGCGAGGACAACGCCCAACAAGAGTGATGCGCTGCACACAGCAGCGCAGTGAGATCTTTCCATCTTGTACCTGAGTTGAATGACAGCATGCCCCCCGACATCTATGCGGTTTGCGCATCACGCGAGTAAGCAGCAGGTTATCGATCGCAGATCACCATCTTCATCTCGGCTCACCTGCTGGACTGTGCGGGGACTTGCCTGCTGGCCTATGCGTCCGAGTTCAATCTGGAAGAGTAGCGCAATGCGTTCGTCAAGCGAGCCATGGAGAACGCGCTGCCCGGACCAGTCGCGCATCACCAGCGTCTGATCCGCCGCGAACTCGGTCGCCTGCAGAGCCGACCCATGATAATCGCCCGCTTCCTTCGGCACACAGACCTCTCTGTTGCAGGCCTATCCAAAAGACTATTGCTACAGTAGCAATAATATTCAACGGTGCTCTCGGTCAATTTGCCATAAGAGACAATCTTCTCAGAGCTCGTCAGAGCTGGTAACGGTATGGATGGGGGCACGACCATGAAAACCTACGAGCTTGAGAAGCAGCGCAAGCTGGATGGCCTTCGGGCCCAGCGGGCGCGTCATGAAAAGGCAATCTGTATCACCCTTATGATCGTTATGATCTTAGCTGGACTGGCAATTGCGTGGTTCATGAATCATCTCTTTAGTCAGTCGATATAAGCAACCGGTAACTTTGCAGGGGCCCATGATGAACTTCCATGCTCACCCGCTTAATCTCGCACGCCTGTGCAACGAGGCGCTTGACACTCCCATGACCGAGGTCGAGCGCGAGATGATGATCGCCGCGGCCGCCCGGAAGCTGGAGGAGTTGTTCGACATCCTGCGCATTGATCATCAGAACGACCACAACACCCGCGAGACGCCGCAACGGGTGGCCAAGATGTACGTCGAGGAACTCCTGGAGGGCCGCTATACCGCCCCGCCCAAGATCACCGAGTTCGACAATGCCCAGGCCTATGATCAGCTGATCGTCACGGGTCCACTTGAGGTGCGCTCCATGTGTGCGCATCACATGATGCCGATCTATGGCGCGGCTACCATCGGCATCCTACCTGCTGCTGACGGCAAGATCATCGGCCTGTCCAAGTACGACCGGATCGTGGCGTACTTTGCCGCGCGGCTGCAGATCCAGGAGGAGCTCGTCAAGCAGATCGGCCAATACATCATGGACATGACCGCACCGCGGGGGCTGGCAGTGCGCATCAGCGCCGTGCACATGTGCAAGACCCACCGCGGCGTGCGCGCCAGTCACCGCAGCCGCATGATCAACCCCTACTACTGGGGCGAGATGGCCGATAGTGCTGACCTCAAGCGGGAGTTCCTGCAGGAATGCGCCGCCCTCAATCGGACATGTTCAGCGTAGGCCCGACGCACCTACGTGGCCCAGCTCGCCCCCTTCTCTTGAGGCTTTTCGATCATGCGCTCGCCTTGGGATCGCCTGCGCCACGCCATCAGCTTTGAGCTCGGCGGCCTTGTTCTGATCTCACCACTCGGTGCGTGGGCCTTCAGCATGCCGGTGGCAGATATCACCGTGGTGAGGATTGCCTGTGCGATCATCACAACCCTGTGGACATATCTCTATAATTTAGCGTTCGATTCCATCCTGCAGCGCCTAACCGGTGGAAGTGACAAAAGCATTCCCGTTCGTGTCCTGCACGCTGTCCTGTTTGAGGCCGGGCTATTGGCCATGCTGACGCCGCTCTTGGCCTAGTACCTCAGCATCAGCTTGGTCCATGCCTTTCTCATGGATGTGGCATTCGCCCTCGTCTTCATCGTCTACGCCTTCGTGTTCACTTGGGTCTATGATTGTGTTTTTCCTGGACCTGCGGCGCAACATTCGGCGAGGCCCCAGCCAAGCTCTTCGGGGAATGCGCCAAGTTGGATCGCAGGACGGATGAAGGGGCGCCCCGCCTGAGAAGGCATGACGGACTTCACGCCATCGGACAGCCCTGTTAAGTGCACTAAGCGGCTCTTTCGCAGGCGAAAGATGACAGTCCTCAGGCCGCGCGGCTGGCTTTGCTCGCAGCTTCACCACGATAGATGCAGCCTTCCGTCGAGCCGGGCATGCCGCGCTTGAGCTCGACCTCTTCGAGGTTCGGGAAACGCGCCTTCACCAGCCGCCAGATATAGGTGGTGACGTTCTCGAGAGAGGCGATGCCGATCTCGGGATTGAGATCGAGATTGCCGTGATCGAGGCCCGATCCGTGCTCGCCCTTGATTTCCTTGATGTAGTTCTCGACGTCATAGAGATTGACCGGCCAGCCATAGATCTCGTCGACGGCTCCACCGAAGGTGAGTTTGGCGATGAAGGTATGTCCATGCAGCCCGGAATAGGGAGCCACCGAGTGCGCGGCTTCGAACGTAAACTCGCAATATGTCTTCATTGATCGTGCCCCTGACCGTTATCTCTTTCGCGTGAACAGAGTTCTGAACACCATAGGTCCTGAGCTGGACACACCATCTCCAGGACAAGCTATCTTATCGCGTCGCTCGCGCTGCATCCAAGAGCGAGTTGGCGTTTTGGCCCGGCGCAGCGTGCAGTCTCAGAGAAGATGCACGGCTTGCAGCCGACATCGTCATCCTTCGGTTAGCCTGACGGTGCCGATAACGCTGGGTCCAGGGAATAGACCAGTTCATGGGCCGGCCTGGGACGTCCGAAGTAGTAGCCCTGGGCCTCCGTGTAGCCCGCCGTCTGGACCTGGAGGAATTGCTCCTTTGTCTCGATGCCCTCGGCAACAGTGGACATGCCAAGGCCAGCGCCAAGACTTGCGATCGATCGTACGATCGTCATCGCATCACGTCGTGATGAGAGATCCCGCACAAAAGACCGGTCAACCTTGATCCGGTCAAACGGAAAACTGCGGAGATAGCTGAGCGATGAATAACCTATGCCAAAATCATCAATGGCAATCTGCACTCCCAGCCGGCGCAGCTCATGCAGCGCCGCCATGGTCGCCTCGGTCTCATCGAGCAGCGACGTCTCGGTGAGCTCCAGTTCAAGCCGCCCTGGAGCAAGCCCCGTACTCTGCAGCGCATTGCGCACGCTTTGCACAAGGGTTCCGCTGCGGAACTGAACCGGAGAGACATTGACGGCAACCTTGATGTCCCGCGGCCATTTGACAGCTTTAGCGCAAGCCGCCCGTATGACCCACTCGCCAAGCGGTGAAATCAACCCAATGTCCTCAGCGACCGGAATGTACTCTGCCGGCGAGACCTTGCTCCATTTGGGGTGGCGCCAACGCAGAAGAGCCTCGAAGCCGTTGATCTCATTGAGCTGGATATTGACCTGGGGCTGGAAGAACAGCTCGAACTCGTCGTTTGCCAGAGCCGTGCGCAAGTCGATCTCAAGCGACCGGCGTGCATCCAATTGCGCTTCCATGCTCGGTTCAAACGAGCAAAACAGGCCGCGCCCCTGGGATTTAGCCGCGTAGAGGGCGAGGTCTGCGCGTTTCAGCATCTGGTCGGACGATACAATGTCTGCCTCAACTGCAGCGATGCCGATGCTGGCTCCTATGACGATCTCACGCCCGTCAACGGAGTAGGGGGCGCTCAACTGCTCCACAATGTGCCTCGCGAGGGCCATACACGGTTCAAGCCCGCCCGGAACCTCCTGGAGGATGGCAAACTCGTCACCACCAAGACGAGCGACGGTGTCGCTATCGCGTAGGCAGTTCCGAAGGCGATCAGCGACGATTTTCAAAAGCGCATCGCCGATCTCGTGACCTAATGTATCGTTGACGCTCTTGAACCGATCAAGATCCAAGCACAGGACAGCAAATCGAAGGCCCTCTTGCCGCCACCTGCCGAGATGCGTCTCCAGTTGCTCCTGGAAAAGCACGCGGTTCGCCAGCCCAGTCAGTGCATCGTGTCTGGCGGCATGGGTGAGATGACCGGTGAGAGCATGGAGATCCTTATGGGCTCGTTCCAGCAATTGATTATGCCGGCTGAAGAGGCCAATCAGAATCAGTCCAAGCAGGATCAGACCAAGCGATAGTCCCGAGAAGATCCAGTACAGGCGATTGAGCTCGTGCTGATCCTGGGCGATCCTCTCCCCTCCGCGGATCTGGGCGTAGGATGCGAGCTGCAGCAACCTTGGCTCCAGCGGCTCCAAGAGCTGAAGCGCCTGCTGGACGGAGCCAGGATGCTCGAGTTCTGCGATGAGAGGCTGGATTAAAACCAGTACCTCAGCGAGACGACGGAGGGTTGCCAGCTGATCGGCATCGTCCTGAATGATGCTGCGGAAGCGGCCCTCGATGAGGAGCTTGGCCCGGCTGATAAGGATCTCGAAGCGGAGCTCAACTTCGTCCTTATCGATGCCACGGCCCGGAACATTGAACGCATCCAGCCGACGCTCGAGGCGCATAAACTCGGAAACGGCCTGGCTGGCCTGCCAGGCCGGGTTATAGTGCGTGAGATCTCCCAGGAGCCTCTGACGTTCTGTAATCAGCACCGCGATATAAGCGCTCGCCAGGAGGAAGCAGACGGTAACGGCACCGAAAATCACTTTGAGCGTGCGCAGCGACACAGACACATCCTTAGGAGATTACGCGCCGATCCTATCTCGATGGATCATGACAGAACACTGTTAAGTATCTGTAGATATGCAAAACTGCGATGCTACCGGCTCGCCCGGCGAGCGCAATTTTTGTTTCATCATCGATACACCTCGAAACACTGGCCCTATCCGCCGTTATAAGGGCAACGCCAGCGCGATAGGGGTTAGAGAAATTCCCGCCCCGCCAGCGTCGGGGACCTCGCGAGTAGGGCAGTCCAGCGGACCAAGCCATGAGGCCCTAACATGAAATCAGCCGCTCACACCATCCCAGCGAAGGTTTTCTTTGGCTTAGGCCGGATCCCAAAATCTCTACCGCAGAATGGGCACGATCAAATGCGGCAAGCTCCTTAACCTGACGATGAATGTCTTATTCGGAGCAGAACTGTCGTGTACCCGACGGACGACATCGTTTTGGCAGGTACAGAGGCAACCCGGCCTTATGACATCTGCCCCTATGGGGCGGGCCTTAGAGCGTCCCTTCTGAACGATCCGCCCTTGCCACGGCAGATCGTGCAGGCAGCACTGATAGACGCTGTGTACGCCCCGGGAAAGTTGACCACAGCCGACGCAAGCCGCCGTGCGGCTTCGGAGCTGGGCGATAACGGTGATGAGCTCGGGATTAGGCAAGACCTGAACGACGCTCAGACCTGCAGGGATGAGGGGCAGCAGGCGCTTGCACATGACGGATCTCCCGAACAGAAATGCTGGCGATCATGTGTTGGGCAGTTCAGCCTGAAGCTGGAGGCAGCACGCAAAGTGCGGGGAACACCGCGGGAACTGGTTGCGATGAGCGAGCGTGATCTGCCGTGCATTGAGGATCTGTCGAAGGTTGTTGAGAGCCGCACGACGATCGTTTCGGAGGCTCATGTCCTGGCGCTGAGCCCCGGCAAGTCTGCCGATTGCTGGGGAGGTTGCGAGCCGCTTCGGCATGTGCCTAGAGGCCGCGGTAGGGCTCAAGCTTTGCGACATTGGCAAGCCATCTCGGTCGAGCGCACGATGCGGTGTTAGCAAAGTCTGAAGCACTCGCACTCACGCGGCGATCGCGCTCCAGCACATTTCCGCGATCGCGGCGCGCTCGGCCGGCAACAGCGTAGATCCATCGACGCGCCGCCATTTCAGCGTGTTGCGGATGCCCCCGCCAATGAAGCCGCCCATATCCGACACCGGTAGGTCGCGCAACACGCCCACCGCGCGGGCTTCCGTCACGAGGCGGGTGGTGTAGGCTGTGACGGGCGCGAACAATTTGCGCAGGTCCTCGGCCGGAATCAGCGGCACGTTGGAGAGGTATTCGAACAGGATGGCGCGGTCCGAGTCAGCCCATATGAAGGTGATGTAGTCGTCGATATAGCGGCGGATGCGCGCCTCGTGCGAAACATCCGGGCCGTGCTCGACCACCAGCGCGGCTAGCGCCTGCTCCGTCAGCCGGCCGTAGACACCACGGATCAGATCTTCCTTCGACTTGAAATAAAGATAGACCGTGCCGGTCGCGACACCGGCGACCTGGGCAATCTCCACCATCGAACATTGCAGCCCGTTCTTCACGATCAGGTTAGACGCGGCGGCCAGGATGCGCTCGCGCTTGTCGACGACGTGATCCAAAAGTCTCTCCCCACATGACTGAATGAACGTTCATTCAGTTGTCATGAACACGGATTACCTCCTCCCTTGTTCTCACGCAAGCCCCGCCCCTTACGGCAGGCGCGCCTCACAGGATCCGATGCTCATGTCCGCAACCCCGCTCACTTTCGTGCACATCACCGATCTTCATATCGGCCATCCGAATGTTCAGGACGATCATCTCTATTCCGATACCGAAGCAACGCTGCGGGCGATCCTTTCCGACATCAAGTCACTGCAGCCGGCTCCACGTTTCATCGTCGCCAGCGGCGACCTCACCAATCATGGCGAGCCGGAAGCCTATCAACGTTTGAAAACCATCATGGACGAGGCTGGTCTCGAGATGCCGGTGCTCTATACGCTCGGCAACCACGACAAGCGCGAGGGCTTTTATCCGGTGATGCTCGGCCGCACCGAGGAGACGGATGCGCCTTACGATCATGCTGCCGTCATCGATGGCATCCATGTCGTCATGATCGACTCAAGCAAGCCGTTCAAGATCGGTGGTCACTTCGAAGAGGGTCAGATCGACTGGCTTGCCGCCGAGCTGGACCGGCATCCGGACCTCCCGAAGCTCATTGTCATGCACCATGCACCAGCGCTGGATGAGGACGTTGCGCTTGAATGGGAGGCGCTGTCGATTGCCGATACACAGGCATTGCGCGACCTTCTCAAGGGGCGCGAGAACATCCTGGGCATCCTGTCCGGCCATATCCACTATGACCGGGTCAGCAACTGGTATGGAATCCCGGTGGTCGTCGGCATCGGCCAGCACGCGGCAACCGACGTGCGCTACCTGCATGAAGGTCTGCGGATGGTTTCCGGCGCATCCTTCGCCATCGGCACCGTCCGGCCTTCGGGGCTGACGATCTCCTTCGTGCCACAACCGGCCGAGCGCCGCGAGCTCAAGGTCCACACCTTCGCTGGCATGGCCGAGGTAATCCGCTTCTACGAGACGCAGGCGCAAGAAGCCGCTCTCGTCGCAGCCGAATGAATTCGCTCGATCGGAGCTCACCCATGAACCGCAAGACATTCCTCACCGGCTCGCTCGCTCTGCTTGCTGCCAGCGGCGTTCTTCCCGCCTTTGCCGGGGAGATCCCGGCCACCGTGCAAAAGCCGGTGACCATCAGCTACTACAACTACAATCTCGCTTCCGCCGGCAACGGCGCGGAAGCCACCAAGCGGATGATCGCCGCGTTCGAGAAGGCCAATCCGAACATCAAGGTCGAGGGTGTCGGCGCGAGCTCGGCCGACATTACGAGCCGCATCCAGGCTGACGTCGCGGCCGGCCGCATCCCAGACGTCGTGCAGATGGTCTTTTCCGACCTGAACTTCACAGTGGACAATCTCGGCGCGGTGGCACTCGAGGGCACCGTTCCGGAAGCCGAACTCAAGCAGCATTTCGAGGGGATCACGCCGAACGGTCTGCAGCTCGGTGTCATCAACGGCAAGACCTATGGTTTGGCTTATACCTTCTCCACGCCGGTGCTGTTCTACAATGCCAACCTGTTCAAGCAGGCCGGGCTTGACCCGGACAATCCGCCGAAGACCTGGGCCGAGGTAAAGCAGGCCGCCCTGGCCATTGTCGACAAGACCAAAGCCGAAGGGATTGCCACCGGGATCTTCGGCCCCTCGGCCGGTGATTGGCTGTTTCAAGGTGTGCTGCGCTCCAACAACGGCAGGCTGATGTCCGAGGATCGCAAGCAGCTTGCCTTTGCTCAGCCAGCGGCCGTGGAAGCGGTCGCGATGCTGCGCGACCTCTATGACAGTGGCGCCTACACCAATCTCGAATTGCAGGCGGCCATGGAAGGAATGGCGTCGGGCAATGTCGGCATGTATCTCCAGACCTCCGCAATCCAGGGCTTTCTGGTGAAGGGCGCGGAAGGCAAGTTCGACCTGCGCGCGACCACCATGCCGCGTTTTGGCGACAAGCCGCAGCGACCGAACAATTCGGGCAGCGCTCTGGTGATCCTGAGCCGCGACCCGCTGAAGCAACGCGCCGCCTGGGAGCTGATGAAGTTCATGACCTCGAAGGAGGCCTATACCGTCATCACCTCCGAGATCGGCTATCTGCCGCTGCGGACTGACATCGTCGACGATCCGAAGTATCTCGGCGACTGGGTCAAGAAGTATCCGCTGATCAAGCCGAACCTCGAGCAGCTCGCGATCCTGGAACGGTGGGAATCCTTCCCCGGCTCCAACTATCGGCAGATCCAGAAGATCATGATGGAAGGTGCCGAAATGGCCGTCTTCGGCGGCATGGATCCGGCGAGCGCCATGCAGGCGGCGCAGGACAATGCCCAGCCGCTGATGCCGAAGTAACAAGATGAAGCGCCGGCATCAGGCTCCTCGCCGAGCGAACCTGATGCCGGCCATCGGCCTTACCAGATCCGGAGAAAGTCAATGACAGACGCAGCGCTCAGCCAGCCGCTGCCGGCCCGCGCCCTCGCGGCCCCATCCCGGCGCGCCAACCTGCGGCACCTCGCGCCCTGGCTCTATCTCGCGCCGGCCGCGATCACCCTGATCATCTGGATCTACTGGCCGCTGATCGACGCGTTTCGCCTGAGCTTTTACGAGTGGAACATGCTGCCGACCTCCCCAATACGGTTCGTCGGCTGGCAGAACTATGCCAACATCTTCGCTTTGCCGAAATTCTGGCAGGCGCTGTCCAATACGCTGGTCTATGTCCTCGGCCTGCTGCCCATGGCCATCCTCATCCCGCTTGGCATTGCCATCTATACGCATGACCTGCCGGCGCGCTCGCGCAATGTCTACCGGGCAATCATCTTCGTGCCGATGATCATCGCCCCCGTGGTGGCTGCCGCAATCTGGCGCTGGCTGCTCGACCCCGGTCACGGCATGATCAACGAGGCGATCTCTCTGTTCGGTTACCGGCCGGTCCGCTTCCTGCAGGATCCTAAGGTGGCGATCTGGACGATCATCGGGCTCACCGGCTGGAAGCTGATCGGCTTCTCGACCCTGATCTTTTCGGCCGCCAACGCCAACATCAACCCATCACTGATCGAGGCTGCCCGTATGGACGGGGCCTCGCGCTGGCAAATCATCCGCGACATCCGCCTGCCATTGCTGCGCTCGACGATCCTATTCCTGACGCTGATGACAATCCTGCTCGGCGCGCAATGGAGCTTCTCCTACATCCATGTCCTGACCGGCGGCGGACCGCTCGGGGCAACCACCAACATCTTCTACATCCTCTGGGATTTCGGCTTCTCGACGATGTCGGTCGGCTGGAGCTCGGCCGCCGCCGTGATCCTTTTCCTCGGCTTCGGCGCCGTCGCCTTCGTTCTCTTCCGGCTGATGGACAGGTACTCGTTTCATGACAACTGAAACACTCTACGCTCCCGCCCGATCGCACGTCGCACCGCGCAAACGGGCGAGGGGCAAAACCGGAATCCGCTGGAACACCGCCGCCGGCCACGTCGTCATGGTTGTTCTGTCGATCTTTTGTCTGTTCCCGGTCTACTGGATGATCGTCTCGTCGTTTCGCCCGGCTAATGCGATCTTTGAGACGACGCTGTGGCCGAGCGCGGCCTCGCTGGACAACTATGTCCATGCCCTCAGGGCAATCCCGATCGGGACAATGCTCCTCAATACCTTCGTGGTGTCGGCCATTGTTACCGTCATACAGCTCTTCACCGGCCTGCTGGCCGCCTATGCCTTCGCACGCTGGCGCTTTCCGTTCGACAAGATCCTGTACACGCTGATTGCGCTGACGTGGCTCGTGCCGTTCCAAGTGGTGATGATCCCGAATTATCTGCTTGTCGCCAATCTCGGCCTGCTGGACAGTCTTTCCGCATTGATCCTGCCGCACTTTGCCGGCGCGCTGGCCGTGCTCATGCTGGCGCAGGCCATGCGCTCGTTCCCGGCCGAGATCATCGAGGCTGCCCGCATGGATGGCGCAAGAAGCTGGCGCATCCTGTGGGAGGTCATGGCGCCGAACCTGCGCGGCACCATCGCCTCGCTCGCGATCCTGCTCTTCATCTCGACCTGGAATGAGTATTTCTGGCCGCTGCTGCTCTCCCGCACCCCTGACAGCAGCGTGATCCAGATCGGCATCCAGATGTTCATGACCTCTGAGGGCACCGCTTGGGGACCGCTGATGGCTGCGTCCTCGCTGGCGAGCCTGCCGATCCTCCTCATCTACGTTGTCCTGCAGCGGCAGGTTATCCAGTCCTTCATGAAATCGGGAATTCGCTGATGCAACTCCAATTCGATCGACACGTTGCCGTTGCCGGCACCTTCAACATTCGTGATCTCGGCGGCTATGCCTTAGGGGAGGGGGAGACCCGCTGGCGGCGCCTGCTCCGCGCAGATGGCCTGCATCGGCTTGATGCCGCAGGCATGGCCATGCTCACCGACGAAGGCGTTCGGACTGTCATCGACCTACGCCGCGATCATGAACTGGAAAGCCATCCCAATCCGTTTCGTGACAATCCAAACGTTGCCTACCACAACGTCTCGCTCTTCGATGCTTTAGACCCGGCCGCGATGACAAGCGGCGACGTGTTGCTCGATCTCTACCTCGCGGCGCTCACCACCCGTCACGGCGCGATTGCGCAGGTCCTGACGCTGATCGCCGATGCGCCCGAGGGCATCGTGCTGTTTCATTGCACCGCAGGAAAGGACCGCACCGGCCTGATCGCGGCGCTGATGCTGGCTCTGGCCGGGGTTGAGGCGGCCGTGATCGTCGAGGATTACGCATTGACCGGCCCAATGATCGCGCCATTGCTTGAAACCTTTATTGCCGATGCGGTCGCACGCGGCACCGACATCGAGTCCTTCCGGCCGCTGCTGGCCTGTGAGCGGCAGACGATGGTCGCCACGCTCGCCTTCCTGATCGACAATCATGGCTCGGTCGAAGCCTACCTGAAGTCTATCGGACTCGACAACGATACCATCGGCCGCCTCCAGGCGCGGCTGACGGGGGAGGCTTGAGATGGCGCGGCTGACCCTATCCGGCCTCAAGAAGACATATGACGGCAAGCAGGTGCTGCACGGCGTCGATACCGAGATTTCCAATGGCGAGTTCGTCGTCATCGTCGGTCCATCCGGCTGCGGCAAGTCGACCTTGCTGCGCATGATCGCCGGGCTCGAAGAGGTGACCGAGGGTGAGATTGCGCTCGACGGGCGTCGCCTCAACGACCTCGAGCCGGCAGATCGCGGCTGCGCCATGGTGTTCCAGAACTACGCGCTCTATCCGCACATGACGGTTCGTCAGAACATGGCCTACCCATTGAAGATCGCCGGCGTGGCAAGGGAGGAGCGCGACCGCCGCGTCGCGGAGGTGGCAGCTATCCTCGATCTCTCCGATTATCTCGATCGCCGACCGGTGCAGCTGTCGGGCGGCCAGCGCCAGCGCGTTGCCATGGGCCGCGCGATCGTGCGCGAGCCGGGCGTCTTCCTCTTCGACGAGCCGCTGTCCAATCTCGATGCCAAACTGCGGGTCAGCATGCGCATCGAGATCAAACGCCTGCACAGGCGCCTCGGCGCGACGTCGATCTTCGTGACGCATGACCAAGTTGAGGCCATGACGATGGCCGATGTGCTGATCGTCATGAATGCTGGTGTGGTCGAGCAGATCGGCAGCCCGGTCGAGATTTATAACGAGCCATCCTCGACCTTCGTCGCAGGGTTCATGGGGGCACCGGCCATGAACCTGATGCCGTCGACCCTGAGGCAGGGTCGCGCCGTTCTCGACGCCGCGCCAGAGGCCATGCTCGATCTGCCCTTCCTCCAACCGGCGGATGGGCAGGCGCTGACACTCGGCATCCGGCCGGAAGACTTTGTTGTCTCGCACGATCCCGTCTCGGGTGGGCTGCCGGCGGCGGTTGAGCTGGTCGAGGAACTCGGCGGCAGTCGTGTTGCCCACTGTATGCTCGCAGAGCAGCAGTTGGCCGTCGTTCTGCCGAAGAGTTTCGATGTCATCGATGGCGGCGCGCTTTATCTGACGTTTCCTGAGAACGCCCTGCATGGCTTCGATGCCATTTCGGGCAAGCGCCTTGCCAACGCGGTCGCCGAAGGGTCCAGGCTCGTTCCAGCCTAAGCAAGCCTTGGGTAATCAATCCCGTCTCATAAAATCAGTACTCTATCACTCGAGTGATCGTCCTCATTGAGCGGATGGAGGTCACCGACCATCTGGTGGAGACGTGAGGTATCGAGGTGGGTGGTCTCGATGCCGGCGTGGTCGAGCAGCTCCTGCAGCACGCGCAAGTCGGTGCCGCCGGAATGCATATGGGTGGCAAAGGCATGCCGCCACACATGCGGCGACACGCGGTCCGCACTAGCCAGCCCTACGGCCACTGCCGCTTCCTTGATACCGAGCAGGACCACCTAATGATCTTCACGGGATGCCGGTAATGGAGAGGCCTGCATGGCGGAAGAAGCGGACGATCATCTCGGGGTGACGTTTGAGGCGGCCGAACTCGCGACGGGCGAGCCGATGCAGGTCATCGACTGATCCGGGCAGAGCGTTTGCCATGGCGCGCTTGACGAAGGCATTGCACTGCTCTTCCGGATTCAACTCCGGGGCATAGGCTGGCAGATAGGCCACCGCAAAGTCCTGTGCGTGCGAAGCGATGAAGTCCGTAGTCGCCCGTGAGCGGTGCGCGTTGAGCCGATCCCAGACCACCAGCAGCGGCGTGCCGATCTTGCAGCGGACAGAGCGCAGAGCCTGAATGACACAGCGGCTCGAGATGGAGGTGCGGAAATGACGCGCATACAGCCGCCCGTCCGGCGTGATCGCCACGATGCTCGACACCTCACGTCGCTTGCTCACCCGCTGGAGCACGGGGGTCAGCCCGCGTCGCGCCCAGGTCGTGCCCGGCCGGATCCGGAAGCTGTGGCCGGTCTCGTCCCAGAGAAGAAGCGTGCGGTGCTCGCGCTGGGCCTTTTTTTCAACGCCACCCAGTCGCGCTTGGGCCAGACCGCAATCACCAGCTCGTCGCGCTCCCTCGCCCGTGTGGCCGGGCGCTGTACGCTGAAGCCGTGCGCCTTCAGTGGTCGCTCCAGGTAGCGCGGATGATAATGCACCCCGAACTCGCGCTCGATCACGGCGGCGATGCGGCCAAGGGTCCAGCGCTCGGTGGCAAAGCCCGCCGCCACCGCACCCCGATCCAGCAGCCGGCCCAGCCGAGCCCAGGCCTTCTCATCGAGGCGAGAGGGAGGCCCGAGGTTGGGGCGCGCGGCCAGACCGCGCGGGCCCTCTTGGGCCAGGGTGGCGGCCCAGCGGCAGACACTGGCGCGGCTGACCCCCACATGCCGGGCGATGTCTGCTTGAGAGAGCCGCCCCTGCCGCAGCAGCGTCGCGGCCACCAGGCGACGCTCCTCCATCTGCTCCGACGTCAAATGCGTCGGCCGCCAAACGTTGTCTTCCATCGCGCACCTCCTCACGATGACGGACACCGTCCTATGTTACACCTGTCGCGTGAAGATCAATAAGAGGCTGGTGAGCAATTTTATTGCTCGATCCAAGTGTTTGATTCAGAATCGGTTTGGTGCTGGGCCGCGGAGGCGGATGCGGGCTGTTTCACGATCGAGGCCCGTGCCATGGATGTCAGTTCCTACGCCAGTGATCTCACCGATGCCGAATGGGCGCTGCTGGAGCCGCTGATCGCCCGCAGTCATCCCGCCGGGCGACGACAGACCTATCCCTTACGCCGCATCGCCGACGCCATCTTCTACCTGCTGCGGACAGGAGCTCAATGGCGGATGCTGCCGCACGAATATCCGCCACGCGACGCCGTCTTCTACCATTATACGCAGTGGCGGGAGAACGGCACGTGGGAGCACATCACTCAGGCGCTGCGCGAGAGTTATCGGCGCACGATCGGCCGGTCTGCTCAACCGAGTGCGGCGATCATCGACAGCCAGTCAGTCAAGACCACCGAGATGGGAGGGCCGCGCGGCTATGACGGCGCCAAGAAGGTGAAGGGCCGCAAGCGTCATCTGCTCGTTGATACGCAAGGCAATCTGCTGAAGAACAAGGTGCAGCCCGCCGACATCCATGACCGCGCCGGAGCTGAGGTCTTGTTGGAGGGTCTGCAGCATCTGTTTCCGGCCATCGAGCTGATGTGGGCAGACACCGCTTATCGAGGTTTGCGGGACTGGCTTCAGAAAGCCCTGGGCTGGAGATTATCCATCCCGCAGCATTGGTGGAGCGGCGGAACCTGGATGCGGATTGACGCAGAGCCACCGACGCGCCCGAGCGGCTTTCAGGTGCTCGCACGCCGATGGGTGGTGGAGCGGACCATCGGCTGGCTGACCACCAATCGTCGCCTCGCCAAGGACTATGAGCGCTTCGTCGAAACCGGCGAGATGCTGCTCTATCTCGCGATGAGCCGCATCCTGCTGCGCCGTCTCACTCGCAAAGGCGAAAGATAATTGCTCGATCCAAGTGTTTGATTCAGAATCGGTTTGGTGCTGGGCCGCGGAGGCGGATGCGGGCTGTTTCACGATCGAGGCCCGTGCCATGGATGTCAGTTCCTACGCCAGTGATCTCACCGATGCCGAATGGGCGCTGCTGGAGCCGCTGATCGCCCGCAGTCATCCCGCCGGGCGACGACAGACCTATCCCTTACGCCGCATCGCCGACGCCATCTTCTACCTGCTGCGGACAGGAGCTCAATGGCGGATGCTGCCGCACGAATATCCGCCACGCGACGCCGTCTTCTACCATTATACGCAGTGGCGGGAGAACGGCACGTGGGAGCACATCACTCAGGCGCTGCGCGAGAGTTATCGGCGCACGATCGGCCGGTCTGCTCAACCGAGTGCGGCGATCATCGACAGCCAGTCAGTCAAGACCACCGAGATGGGAGGGCCGCGCGGCTATGACGGCGCCAAGAAGGTGAAGGGCCGCAAGCGTCATCTGCTCGTTGATACGCAAGGCAATCTGCTGAAGAACAAGGTGCAGCCCGCCGACATCCATGACCGCGCCGGAGCTGAGGTCTTGTTGGAGGGTCTGCAGCATCTGTTTCCGGCCATCGAGCTGATGTGGGCAGACACCGCTTATCGAGGTTTGCGGGACTGGCTTCAGAAAGCCCTGGGCTGGAGATTATCCATCCCGCAGCATTGGTGGAGCGGCGGAACCTGGATGCGGATTGACGCAGAGCCACCGACGCGCCCGAGCGGCTTTCAGGTGCTCGCACGCCGATGGGTGGTGGAGCGGACCATCGGCTGGCTGACCACCAATCGTCGCCTCGCCAAGGACTATGAGCGCTTCGTCGAAACCGGCGAGATGCTGCTCTATCTCGCGATGAGCCGCATCCTGCTGCGCCGTCTCACTCGCAAAGGCGAAAGATAATTGCTCACCAGCCTCTAATGCGTCAGGGCCTTGGCGCCATTGCGCACCGAATGAAACAGCTAGCGGAGGGCGCTCCTCCGGAATAGGCGCCGGCCAGCCAATGCCACTGGGCAATGGCCCCGATTGCCCGCTCATGCAGGGGCACCGGCAGCATGCGAGTGCCCGCAAACGCGGCATCGGCGGGCAACGGCAGCGACTCGAACAGGCCAGCCCTGCGGGTGTAGCCGGCCTGCGCCGGTACAACCCGACCGTGGGATCGGCCGCCAGCCCGTGGGCGGTCTCCACGGGCGCTTCCGTCTCAGCAATCGACAGGACGAAGGGCAACTTCCAGGCTCGGCGCATGGTAAACGGATTGGAAGTGGGGGAGCGCCCAAGGTTTGTGCAATAAGCCGCGGCAAACAGGCCAGGTTCGGAACAACACCTCTAAGACGCTGCGGGCTTCTTAGTTGTGACGCACGCTGGAGCGATCAAAAGCTCTCAGGAAATCAAAGCCCTAGCCACATTGGCTATCTCTCAGTCGATGATCTGTGTCATCAAACAACGTGCATTCGTCCGGCATCCGACTGCCGACGTGTTGAGGAGCCACGCGACGCGAGAGCGCCTGCAAAACAGCGTCAAATTGGATGCTGTCGGCTCAATGTTCACACTTCGTCCAAATTACCGAGGTTTGTTGAATAGACCTTGCGCTCCCCATGCGGCGATGCGGGATCCGCGGGCGCGCTACGGTCGGCGAAGGGTCGCTGTGATGGCACGAGAGGCTGCCGCCGAGCCCCGGACAGCTCCGGGGGATCAAAGAGCTTCGCGTTTCCAACTCGGCTGAAGTCGTCGCCCAGGAAGCTTGGGATTTGAAGCGCTCGATGGCTTGGCGCGCGCTCCGATTCAAATTATTGTCTTTAACAATGAACGTTGAATCTCAATCTAAGCGCAGAGCCGAAGTCAGCGTTGAGATTGGTTCGCCTCCGTGTAGCGCGCCGTTGCTGCGGGCGAGGCTAATCTCGCGGTTCTTCAAGCATTCTGACTGTCTGACGATCGCCTGCCTCGGTTCGATGGAACTCACCATTCATGGGTGTAAACGGCTCACCGACCTCCGTCCCGCCGACTGGCGCATATGTGCTTTCGCGCTCACAGATCACAAAACCAACATCAATCCTTTTATGAGGCGCAGTTTCGCCGGCGATCCTCTGCAACAGCAATTGACCGGCCCTCCGGCCCATTTCGACACGATCGACGCTAACAGTCGTCAACGCTGGAGTCAGCGAACGTGCAATCGGCAGGTCGTCGAACCCACAGATTGCAAGCTGCCCAGGCACCGATAGGCCACGCCGGTGGCATTGGAAGACGGCACCGACCGCCATCACGTCAGTCGAACAAAGCAGCAGGTCGACAGGGTTCGACAGGCCCGTGGCGCGATCGACAGCTTCGGCACCGCCCAGAAAACTGTTCTCACAGGAAAACACGAGCTCATCCATATCGATCTCGAGCTCGCGTACGGCTGCCAGATAGCCCCTGAGGCGGTCCGCTATACGATCATTGGGATCACGAGAACTGGTGACGATCGCCATGCGTCGGTGCCCACGGCTGTAAAGAAGGTGCGCAATCTGACGCCCCGCTTCGAAGTTGTCGTACCCAACCACGGAATCGATCGGATCGTCGAACAGGTTAGCCCCCTCGACAACTGGCAAGCCACTTGCCTGGAGCAATTGCCTCGTCTGCGGTGTATGCCATCCACCGGTGAGATAGAAAGCGTCAGGCCGGCGCTCCAAGAAGTTAGCAACGATCTGCTCTTCTCGCTCGGGTGAGTAGCCGCAATGGCCAATCATGATTTGGATGCCGTTTTCATGAAGAACGTCGCCCAAACCCTGCATGACTTCGGCGTGCTGCGTGTAGCCAATGGCCGGTATGATGGCGCTGATCATTCCTGTGCGGTTTGCAGCCAGACCACGAGCGACCAGATTGGGCATGTAGCCGAGCTCTCGGATGCAGGCCTCGACCTTCTCGCGGGTCTCCCTGGACACATTCTTAGAGCCATTGAGAACGCGTGAGACCGTGCCAGCCCCGACATTGGCCCGTCTTGCAACGTCGGCAATCGTTACGTTCACCCATCTCTCCTTAGTCATCTGTTGAACCGAAACCATATTTCGGACGAGGCTCACAGGCAAGCAAGATATGCACTTGACAGCCTCTAGCTCCGTATCATATCAAATATGGAAGCGCTTCCAATTTCGCGAGAAGTGCAGAGGCTTAGGTTGAGGATAAAGAGCGCTAAGATCAGATACTGTATAGCGCCGCTAATCTTTAGGATAAACTTGTGAGCCGCAAGCTTCGCAACTGTTAAACCGTGCATACGCCGCCTAATCGCAATAGAAAGTTATCGATAATGCCTAGTTCCGGCAATCTAACGGACTTGTCTGGCCAAACCGCCATCGTCACCGGCGGCGCACGAGGCTTAGGTCTTGGGATCGCTCAGAGGCTTGCACGAGCTGGCTGCCGTGTGGCGCTGTGGGATGTGAATTTCGACGGCTTTGAGGAGACTAAGGCCGGCTTCTCGCCAACTCTCAAGCAGACCGTCGATGTCTCCGACGCCGTTGCAGTTGCCAGCGCCTTTGCTGACGTCATCACTGAGACGGGTCAGGTTGACATCCTTGTCAACAATGCCGGCATCAACGGGCCAATCCGTTCTACCTGGGATTACCCGTTAGACGCGTGGCAGAAGGTCCTGGCGATCGATCTGAACGGCGTCTTTCATGGTTGCCGTGTTGCGGCCCCGCACATGCGCGACCGGGGCTATGGCAGGATCATCAATGTTGCCTCCATTGCCGGTAAAGAAGGCAATCCGGGTGGCAGCGCTTATGCAGCGGCAAAAGGTGGAGTCATTGCCTTCAGCAAGTCGCTTGCAAAGGAACTTGCCACATCTGGTGTCATGGTGAATTGCATCGCGCCGACCATGGCAGAGACTGAGCTGTTGAAAGAAATGACTCCGGAATTCGTCTCGACCATCAAGGCCAAGATCCCGATGGGCCGCATTGTTCGAGTCGACGAGGTGGCAGAAATGGTTGCCTGGATCGCAAGCCCAGCCTGCAGTTTCACGACCGGCTTTACGTTCGATCTGACAGGGGGTCGCGCGACCTACTGAGAACGAGGCGCCAGAGCGGCGCAAGAAATGCGCCCGGCAAAAACAAGGTCGAAAAGACCCTAAAGACGATGGGAGGAATGATGGCAACTAACGCAACCGTTCAGACTGGTTCACCTCCGCGCAGTGCGCCAAAGCTGCTCGAGAGGCTGAGATCCCGGTCTGTCAAGCAGGCGGGTTGGTTGACGATTGCCTGCATCGTCTTGGCAATCTTCTCATTAATGCCCCTTGTTGCTCTTATCCTCCGGGGCTTCGTTGAGACCGAGGGCGGGAAACTCGTCCTCACTTTTGACGCCATCAGAACCGTGATGGGTCAATCCGGGTACTGGCTCGCGGCATGGAATACGGTTGTCATCTCAATCGGATCCATGGTGCTGGCGGCTGTCATCGGCGTGGTTCTGGCCTGGTGTCTGGTTCGCACAAACGTGCCGTTCGCACGGACTCTCGAACAGCTCGCCACCATGCCGATCTTCATCCCGCCCTTTGTCGGCGCGTTTGCCTGGGTGCTGATCGGTGCCCCGCGCATTGGTCTGTTCAACCTGCCCGCAAGCGGCCTCGGACTCGCCGAACCGCTCGATATCTATACCTATACGGGCATCATTTGGACCACGGGGATCTACATAGCGCCCTACGTCATGATGATCGTGGCGGCTGCGCTGCGCAACATGGATCCAAGCCTTGAAGAGGCCGCGCAGGTTTCGGGTCTCAGCCGCACGAGGACAATGCTGCAGATCACCCTGCCTGTCGTCGCCCCCTCAATCCTGTCTGGCGCCGTGCTCGCGTTCGTCATCAGTATCGGCCTGTTCGGTACGCCGGTCTTGCTGGGCATGACGAAGGAAATCTACCTCCTGACCTCTCGTATCTATCTGGAGCTCCAGCAATTCCCGCCGAGCTTTGGAATCGTTGCGGTGCTCGCGATCTACCTCATGATCCTATCGGTCATCGCTAACCTTCTCCAAAGCTTGGCTTTGCGCGGACGCTCCTTCGTCACGGTGACTGGAAAAGGGTTTCGCCCGCGGATTATTCACCTGGCGGCCGGGCGGTACGTCGTAGCGGGCATCATCTGGCTCTACCTGCTCCTGACCGTGATCGGCCCAATCATCATCATCATCGCAGCTGCGCTCTCGACCTATACGTGGTCCGGCAAATGGACCTGGGCGAATATCACTTTCCTCTGGCAGTCGGACGACGTGAGCGCGACCCTCGTCAACAGTCTGCTCATTACCCTTATCGCTGCGACTGCAGCGACAGTGCTTGGACTTGCCGTCTCCTGGATTTCGACACGCACCCGCATGCGCGGACGCCATCTGCTTGAGCACGTCGTATTGCTGCCGATGTCGGTACCAAGCCTCGCTTTTGCTCTTGGCGTCAGCTTCTTCTGGCTATGGATGCCATGGACAGTCTACGGGACCATCTGGATCATTATCTTCGGCCTGATCGGACGCTATGTCAGCTATTCTGTCCGGACGATCACGTCCAGCTTGGTTCAAATTCACCCGGAACTCGAAGAAAGCGCCCGCATCTCCGGCTTCGGCTGGGGCAGCACCATGCTCCGTGTGACCTTGCCGCTGGTGTTCCCTGCGATCGTTTCGAGCTGGGTCATGGTCTACTCGATCTTTATCTCCGAGTTATCCATGGTCCTGCCGCTCTACACAGCAAGCACCAGGACCCTCTCGATCCTGAGCTTCGATACCTGGGCTGTGGGCGAGTTTTCCCAAGTGGCCGCTCTTTCCTTCCTTCAGCTCGTGCTGGGGGCAGGCGTCATGTGGGTTGTCACGCTGATGACGAAGCAGCGGCAAGCCGCGGCAATTTGAAGTTAGGAAGCCGGGGAGGCAAAAATGAGCGTCCGAGTGGAAGGACTGACTAAAACCTTTGGTCCGCTGCGCGCAATCGACGATCTGAGCGTGACGTTTCAATCGGGAAAGATCTCCGTGCTGCTCGGAGCCAGCGGTTGCGGTAAGACAACGACGTTGCGCTGCATCGCCGGATTGGAACATCCCGATAAAGGCGAAATCCTCATCGACGATGAAGCTGTCTACGCTTCGGAGCGCGGCATCGATCAGCCGCCGGAAAAGCGGCGGCTTGGGATGGTGTTCCAGTCTTACGCCATCTGGCCGCATCTGACGGTTGAAGGCAACGTCGCGATGCCTTTGAAGGCCCAAAAAGTCCCGCGTGATGAGATCGCGCGACGGGTCAAGGAGACGCTCGGTATCGTTGGCCTGTTGGCTCATGCCGAAAAGAGCGCCATGAAACTGTCCGGCGGGCAGCAACAGCGCGTGTCGATCGCCCGCTGTCTTGTGGGAAACCCGCGGCTGATCCTGATGGACGAGCCGCTCAGTAATCTGGATGCGAAACTTCGTGTCGAAATGCGTCAGGAAATTCGACATCTGCAAGAGCGAATTGGTGCGACCATTCTGTTCGTGACCCATGACCAAGAAGAGGCCATGTCGCTGGGCGACGAGATCTTCCTCTTTGACAAGGGCAGGGTTGTTCAGAAAGGGCCACCCGAGGATCTCTACTTCCGTCCCGTGGTCCGTTACGTCGCGGAATTTTTAGGCAAGGCGAACCTGTTCAAGGTTTCGGTGAACCCAGACAAGGAAGGGGTGGCTATTGCCGCACTGCCCTCCGGCGAGGTGATCGCGAAAGGCAATATTCTTGGCCCCAACACCTCACGCGAAGCGCTCTGCATGGTGCGTCCTGAGTCCTGGAATGTGAGGGGAAGTGATCAGCCTGGTCTGCCCGCCGAAGTTAGCGAAGTGATGTTTGTCGGCGACCGGCGCGAGTTGCGGGTCGCGACGCCGATCGGCCCTCAGACGGTTGTCACATACGGTTACGAGCGCTTCCGGATCGGTGACCGGCTATCCCTGACCGTGGCCGCCGACCAGGCGCATCTCTTTCAAGGCGAGGCCTGAGACGTTTGTGCTCCGTTCCACCCGCCCGGAGCACTCAAAGGGAAAGCATGTGCGGGAAGAGTCTCAGCAAGACGAATAGGGAGGTCACACCATGAAGTTCACCAAGACGCGTCGCAGCGTGCTGCGTGGAGCTGCCATCATCTGCACCATGGCTCTTTGGGCCACTGTTCCGGCAATTCAGCCCGCCATCGCTGCCGATGCTGCATTAGTCGCTGCCGCCGAGAAGGAAGGACAGGTGGTCCTTTACGGAGATCCCTTCACTGTGCCGCTCCTGGTGAAGGCGTTCAGCGCCAAGTACCCGAAGATCAAGGTAACATCGGCCACCGGCGACGGCTGGCAGATGTATAATCGCTTTGTCGCGGAGAATACTGCGGGCCGGCCGATCATGGATATCATGTATCAGGCTGAGGACACCGTCATCACGGCCAGGACATCCGGATATCTGGCTGATTTCACCAGTAGCGAAGCCGGTAACCTGAACAAGCTTGGCCAAGTGCCAGGTGGTGGCTACGCCCGTGGCAACGGTAATCTGATCTTGTTTGCTTATAATCACGAAGCGATGGCCAACAAGCCACTTCCCAGGGACTGGACGGACTACATCAATCCTCCCAGGGAATGGGATGGCCTCGGCGCGATGTCGAACCCAGGCTCGTCCTCGGCAACATTCGCAACAGTGGCAGCCCTCTACCAGAACTACGGTGCCGATAAGGGCGGCGCCATCCTGAAGGGCTTCCGGAGTGCCAAGGGTGAATTGAACCCATCCATGGGCGTCATGGCAACGAAGCTGCAGACGGGCGAACGTCCGCTCGACTTCTTCAATATCACGAATGCGGTGTCGGGTATCATCAACAAGGGCGCCCCGGTGACCATGGCCGTCCCGGCGTCTGGTGGCGTCGCCCAGTTCAATGCCATCGGCATCAGCAAGAACGCCCCCCATCCGAACGCGGCCCGTCTTTTGGCAGACTTCGCGTTGAGCGCCGACATGCAGACGATCTTCTCGGAGGCTGGGGTTTATCCGGTGCGCACTGGCATTGCCTCGCCCAAAGGATTGCCGGTGCTCACCGAGGTCAAACTGATGGAGTTGGACCTGGAAAAGGCACTCAAGGACCGTGAGACTATCCTGAATTGGTGGTCATCCAGCACCGGCTTCAACTACCGCTGAAGATTTTTCTGCGAATTTGGCGGCAACCGGGATCCCGACACAGAAAGTCCATGCAATGAACAGAGCGATCAATCTACGTCAGGTCTCGGTTGCCAACCTCACGATCGGGAGAGTCGATCCGGTAGAGTTCATCGAAAGGGCCGCCGCTGCCGGATTCGGCGCAGTTGGCCTTCTCGTGATGAGCGCAACATCCCAGTCGCTTCAGCATGAGATCGTCGGACGCCCCGAGGTCATGCGCGCTGTGAAATCCGCGTTGGCCGCCAGCGGTATGCGCGTCTTCGATATTGAGGCCTTCATTCTGTCACCCCAGACTGATCTTGAGCGCATGCGGCCGGCGTTGGCGGCCGGCGCGGAACTGGGCGCCACCCATATCTCGTCAATCGGCACCGAGTTCCTGGGCGACAGCCAGTTTCTGGAACCGGCGCAACGGGTCGATCTCTTCGGCCACCTCTGCGATGAGGCAGCACAGTTCGGCCTTCATGTTGGCGTCGAGTTTATGCTCTATCGTGATATCCGCACCTGGAACGAGGCCTTGTCTTTAATCGAGGCCACCAGTCGACCGAATGCGGGCCTGATCCTCGATTTGCTCCACATCCTCCGGGCCCGGACGACCCCTGCCGATCTTGCGACGATCCCAGCGCACCGGGTCGCTTATGCCCAGCTATGCGACGCCGCCGACCGATCACCAGCTCTGGAGGAACTGCCTGCAGAGGCACGCACGGACCGTCTTCACCTCGGCGACGGCGTAGTGCCCCTCAACGAAATTATCGATCTTTTGCCAGACGGCACGCCGCTTGTGATCGAAACGCCAGTGGCAGCGGAGGCTGCCTGGCCGATCGACGAGCGCCTCAAGGCAGCGGCTGAAAACGCGAAGGCATTCTTCAACCAGCAGCTGACGCGGGCGTGACAGCATGAGCATGCAGACGTGCGATGTTCTGGTGATCGGGTCTGGCGCAGGCGGCCTCTCAGCCGCGGTCACAGCAGCCTGGCATGGGTTGAGGGTTGTGGTTGCCGAGAAGGAGGCGGTGTTCGGCGGCACGACGGCGTGGTCGGGCGGTTGGATCTGGGCGCCGCTGAATCCCCTGGCGAAGCGTAGTGGTATTGTCGAGGACATTGACGCACCCAGAACCTATCTCAGGCATGTCCTCGGAAACAATTTCGACGAGGTACGTGTCAATGCGTTTCTTGAAGCTGCCCCCCAGATGGTTGCCTTCTTCGAAGAGAAGACCGCGCTGCAGTTCCAAGACGGCAACAGGATCTGCGACACGTATGGAGCGGTTCCAGGCGCGGGGACCGGGGGGAGGTCCGTCATCGCAGCCCCGTATAACGCGCGTGGTTTGGGCGACCTCGTCAATCGCCTTCGTCACCCACTGCGCGAGACCACCTTCTTGGGCATGACGATCCAGGCAGGGGCGGACTTGGCGGCCTTCATGAATGTGACGAGATCGCCCCGCGCCTTGGCGTACGTCGCGCGGCGCTTTGGCCGTCATGTATTCGACCTTGCCGTCTACCGCCGAGGAATGCAGCTTCGCAATGGGTTAGCCCTTGTTGGGCGCTTGCTGCGCTCGGCCGCTGATCTGGGGGTAGACCTACGGGAGTCCTCACCGGCGATACGGCTGATCTATGAGAACGGCTCGGTGCGCGGAGCAGTTCTACGGACCCAGCAAGGTGAGGTGGAGGTCAGGGCAAGCCGGGGGGTTGTCCTTGCCGCCGGCGGATTTCCGCATGATAGCGCGCGTCGCCAGGAACTGTTTCCAGCCAATGACCAGCACTGGGCGCTGGCGGTTCCGTCCGCAACTGGCGATGGTCTGCGCTTGGGAGAGTCGGTGGGTGGGATTGTTGACACGACGCTCGCGGCTCCGGGCGCATGGTGTCCGGTTTCGCTCGTACCGTTCCCCGACGGGACGATCGGACGCTTCCCTCACATCATCGAGCGCGGCAAGCCAGGGATCATCGGCGTCCTCGCGAACGGGAGGCGCTTCTGCAACGAGGGCAATGGCTACCACGATTACGTGTCCGCCATGCTGGCCGCTGTACCGAAGGGCGAGGAAGTCGCTTCCTGGCTGATCTGCACGCGTGCCTTTCAGCGTCGGTACGGGCTGGGAATCGCCCGGCCAGCACCTCTGTCTGTCGAACCCTTCATTAAGTCCGGCTACATCAAGGTCGGTCAGACGATCGCCGAACTTGCCCTGAATTGCGGAGTTGATCCCGACGGCCTGGAGCGAACGTTGGCCGAGTACAACCAACATGCGCGAGAAGGCTCAGATCCCGAGTTCGGCCGAGGCTCGACGCCCTATAACCGGCTCCAAGGGGATGCGGCCCATAAGCCAAATCCGTGTGTTGCTCCCATAGAGCGCGGACCGTTTTATGCCGTCAAGGTTGTGCCAGGCAGCTTTGGGACATTCGCAGGGCTCAAGACGGACAACCACGCCCGCGTCCTGAACGCGACCAGTCAACCGATTCCTGGCCTCTACGCTGCTGGCACTGATATGGCGAATGTGATGGGCGGCCACTACCCCGCAGGGGGCATCAACCTTGGTCCTGCGATGACGTTTGGCTTCATCGCTGGACAACATCTTACTAGCCACCCGACCTGAGGACCGGCTTTCGATGTCCAAACTTCCTGAGGTTTGATGAACGCCTGCGAGGCACTGCGAAACAAACGCAAGGAGAAGGCGATGCACGGCAAGGGCTTCTACGCCATGCGGAACGGGATGGATCCGTCGCGGTTACCCGAGTTTAACCTCATGCATGCGCGCAATCACATGCTTGATCATGTCCGCTACCTTGGCCCGAACGGAATTCTGTCTGTGAGGCGCCATTACGACGGTGTGGGGTCGCTGCCTCCGTTTTTCTCCTTTTGTGACATCAGTAGTCTTGAAATCCTAACCGACGCCGAGCACCAGGATATGCGGGTGGTTCAATCCCCGTGGTTTGCGACGCTACGGCCGCATTACCGCGATCGCATCCGCCATCATTCTCATGTTCTCGCCCGTAGCGGAGCAGGGAGGGCGGGTTGCATCGGTACGCTGTTGTTCAAGCTATTTGAGCACGCCGCAACCGATAGAACGGTTGGGCAAGCTCTCGTTAGTGACCTGCTCAATACCAATGCGATCACCGCAGCACACTTTGGCAGGGCGGATCCGCTGGTCCCGACAGCGGTTGGCGGAGAGCCGCCTCCTCGACGGCCAGAGGAGGAGCCAGTTGGTACCCTCGTCATGGTGCAGTGATTGCCCCCATCCGCCTTGCCGCGCAAACGCGCCTGGCGCCTCCTCCGACGATGTGGAGGCTCAGATGAATCAGGGAGTGCTCCTATGCACAACGAAAATATTCCACGTGAAGTGAAAGAGCCCCGGCAGGAGGGGAGTATGAGCTTGGAAGGCGGATTCTACCACCGGGACAGGCACTGGCATCCACCAGCTTTCACGCCGCAATACAAGACCTCCATCCTGCGCTCCCCACAATATCCGCTGCTCTCGCTCGACAACACGATCTCGGAGAGGACGGGGCCGGTGTTCGGCCACGACAAGCTCGGCCCGCTCGATAACGATCTGATCCGCAACTACGCCAAGACCGGAGACCCGATCGGCCAACGCCTCGTGGTCTATGGCCGCGTGCTGGACGAGAACGCCCGTCCCGTGCCCGGTGCTCTCGTGGAATTCTGGCAGGCCAACGCGGGCGGGCGTTATCGCCACAAGAAGGAAACCTATCTGGCTCCCCTCGATCCGAACTTCGGTGGCTGCGGACGCGCGATCACGGACCAGGAGGGGCGCTACTGGTTTCGCACCATCAAGCCCGGCGCCTATCCGTGGCCGAACGGCGTCAACGACTGGCGGCCAGCCCACATCCATTTCTCGGTCTTCGGTCACGCCTTCGCGCAGCGTCTCATCACGCAGATGTATTTCGAGGGCGATCCGATGATCTGGCAATGCCCGATCGTCTCGACGATCCCGGACAGGCGCGCCGTCGAGCAGCTGATCGCGGCGCTCGACCGCGAGAGCACGCTGCCCATGGATGCGCTGGCCTATAAGTTCGACATCGTCCTGCGCGGCCGCCGCTCGACCCTGTTCGAGAACCGCCTTGAGGGGAACTGATGGTTCAGAAACTCGACAGGTTGAAAGAGTCTCCCTCGCAGACGGCGGGACCTTACGTCCATATCGGCGCGACGCCGAACTGGGTCGAGATCACCAGCGTGTGGAACGAGGATCTCGGTCTCGTTCTCGTGGGACCAGAGACGACAGGAGAGCGCATTGTCGTGAAGGGCCGTGTGTTCGACGGCAGTGGCACACCCCTGAAGGACGCGCTCATCGAGATCTGGCAGGCGGATGCGGAAGGGCTCTACAACAGCACGCAGGAAAAGCGCGGCCAGGCCGACCCGCATTTCACCGGATGGGGACGCCAACCGACGGACGGCACGACGGGCGAATACAGGTTCAAGACGATCAAGCCGGGCCGCGTGCCTTTCAAGGACGACCGCCTCATGGCGCCGCACATCACGTTCTGGATCGTCGCGCGCGGCATCAACATCGGCCTTCATACCCGCATGTATTTCTCCGATGAGGAAAAGGCCAACGCGGAATGCCCCGTGCTGGCGCGCATCGAACACAAGGTGAGGGTGCCGACCCTCATCGCTTCACGCAGCGAGGAGAACGGCGTGCCTTCCTATACCTTCGACATCCATTTGCAGGGAGGGAAGGAAACCGTGTTTTTTGATATCTAACTACTTGTCCAGGACCAATGCCATGAACCCTGTCGTCATCGCCGTTGCCATCACCGGCTCGGTGCCGCGCAAGAAGGACAACCCGGCGGTGCCGATCCTGCCGTCCGAGCAGGTCGCGAGCACGCGTGAGGCTTTCGAGGCCGGAGCGACGCTCGTGCACATCCATGTGCGCAATGACGACGAGACCTCCTCGTCCGACCCGGAACGCTTCCGGCAGGTGCAGGAGGGCGTGCGGCGGCTCTGCCCCGGCATGATCATCCAGTTCTCCACCGGCGGACGCGGGCGTGATCCGTCTCAGCGCAGCAGCGCTCTGTATCTCAAGCCAGACATGGCCTCGCTCTCGACCGGCTCGGTCAACTTCCCGACCATCGTGTACGAGAACCACACCACTCTCGTGGAGGAGATGGCCGGCAAGATGAAAGAGTTCGGCGTCAGGCCGGAGATCGAGATCTTTGATCTCTCGCATCTGCACGGGGCGCGCCGCCTCGCCGATCAGGGGCTCCTCGACGAGCGCCCGCATATTCAGTTCGTCATGGGGGTGCAGTATGCGCTGCCGGCGGAGGAGCGGCTGCTCGATACCCTACTCACGGAAGCCAAGCACCTGTTTCCAACCTGCACCTGGACGGCAGCCGGGATCGGCCGGCATCAGGCGCCGGTGATGGAATGGGCACTGGCCCGCGGGGCCGACGCGGTCCGCACTGGGCTGGAGGACAACATCCGGGTCACAAAGGAGCGGCTGGCAGCGTCGAACGCCGAGCTGGTGTCCTTGGCAGCCGATGCGGTGCGCCGTCACGGTCGGCGTGTGGCAACGGCTGACGAGGCCCGCGCGCTTCTTGGGCTCAAGTCCGCCCAGGGCACACAGGCTGCCTGATCAAACTCCCTAGCTCTCTGTTGATCGGATGTGACTGATGCCCTTGCTCAAAGTGAACGGTGTCGAAATCTTCCACGAGCTGAGCGGACCGACCGGTGCACCGGTTGTCATCTTCTCAAACTCGCTCGGCACAACGTTGTCCATGTGGGATGGGGTCGTTCCGGCTCTGCGCGGGCGCTACCGCGTTCTGCGTTACGACACGCGCGGTCATGGTCGGTCTCAGGTCGTGGATGCTCCCATCACGATCGATGATCTGGCCGCTGACCTTCGTGGGCTTCTGGACGGCCTCGAAATCGCGAGCGCCCATGTGGTTGGGCTGTCACTGGGCGGCATGACAGCTCAGATGCTGGCAAGCCGCTATCCGGATCGCGTGGCCGGCCTGACCCTGATGGCCACCGCCGCCTACATGCCGAGCCAGCAATCGTGGGACGAGCGGGCCTCCCTAGTGCGGGCTCAAGGGACAGGCGTGATCGTCGAGGCCACAATGGGCCGCTGGTTCACACCGGATTACCCTGCGCAAGCGCCGGAGCGGGTTTCTCCCGGGCGCGAAGCCTTCATCAGTATCGACCCGGCGGGTTACGCAGTCTGCTGCAACGCCATCGGACGCATGGATCTCAGATCCATCATTGGTCAGATCCAAGCCCCGACGCTCGTGATTGCAGGAGCCGATGATCCCGCTACGCCTGTGGCCATGGCGGAGGAAATTCGCTCCACAATCCCCAATGCCGAGATGATTGTCCTTCCTCGCGCTGCCCACCTGCTGGCGGTCGAACAGGCCGGAAAGGTGGGTGCCTATCTGGTCTCGTTCCTGGACCGCCATCGTCAGCTTGGCAGCGATTCCGCACCCGGCGCAGTGCCGTTCGACGTCGGGGTTCTGAACCGCAAGAGTGTGCTGGGCGAGGAGCACGTGGAGCGATCATTAGCGAGGGCCGGAGCCTTTGCCCAGCCCTGGCAGGACTTCATCACCCGAACCGCCTGGGGCGAGGTATGGGGCGACCCGCGCCTGCCTTGGAAGACCCGCTCTCTGGTGACGCTGGCCATGATGGTGGCCCTGCACCGGGAGGAGGAGTTCAAGCTGCATGTCAGGCCCGCGCTGAAGAATGGAGTGACGGTGGGCGAGCTGCAGGCGCTTCTGCTGCAGAGCGCGATCTACGCCGGGGTTCCGGCCGCAAACGCGGCATTCCGCTGGGTCAGAGATGTGCTTGGCGAGGAACTGGATAAAGACAGATCGAGCTAAGGTAAGGCAGTGCAATGAATAAGGTTTACAGCGATGCGCGGGCAGCGCTGGCCGGCGCGGTCAAGGATGGCATGGCCATCATGGCCGGCGGTTTCGGCCTGTGCGGCATTCCGGAGACGCTGATCGAGGCGATCCGTGATTCGGGGGCGAAGGACCTGACCTTCATCTCCAACAATGCCGGCGTCGACGGCATCGGCCTCGGCCGTCTGCTGGAAACCCGCCAGATCCGCAAGATGATCAGTTCTTATGTGGGCGAGAACAAACTGTTTGCCCAGCAATATCTCTCCGGCGAGCTGGAGCTGGAATTCAACCCGCAAGGCACGCTGGCCGAGCGCATCCGCGCTGGCGGTGCCGGCATCCCGGCCTTCTACACCAAGACCGGCGTCGGCACGCTGATTGCCGAGGGCAAGGAGGTCCGTGTGTTCAATGGCGAGCCATACGTCATGGAGACCGGCCTGTTCGCCGACATCTCCATCGTGCACGCCTTCAAGGGCGACACCGAGGGCAACCTCGTCTACCGCAAGACCGCTCGCAACTTTAACCCGATGATGGCGACCGCCTCGCGGCTGACCATCGCCGAGGTCGAGCATCTGGTCGAAGCCGGCACGATCGACCCGGATGGCATCCACACGCCGGGCATCTTCGTCAAACGCATGGTGCATGTGCCGAACCCGGTCAAACACATCGAGCAACGCACGACCCGCAAGCGCGCTCAAGGAGCGCCTGCCGGAGCAGGGGAGGAAGTCTGATGGCCTGGACCCGTGACCAGATGGCCGCCCGCGCGGCCAAGGAGCTGCGCGACGGCTTCTACGTCAATCTCGGCATCGGCATTCCGACGCTGGTGTCGAACTACATCCCGAAGGGCATGCGTGTGCAGCTGCAGTCGGAGAACGGCATGCTCGGCATGGGCCCATTTCCTTACGAGGGCGAGGAGGACGCGGACCTGATCAATGCCGGCAAGCAGACGATCACCGAGCTGCCGACGACGAGCTATTTCTCCAGCTCCGATTCCTTCGGCATGATCCGCGGCGGCCATATCGACCTGTCGATCCTGGGCGCCATGCAGGTGGCCGCAAACGGCGATCTCGCCAACTGGATGATCCCCGGCAAGATGGTCAAGGGCATGGGCGGCGCCATGGACCTGGTGGCGGGCGTCAAGCGCGTCGTCGTGGTCATGGAGCATGTCGCCAAGGCCAAGGATGGCTCGGAGGATGCGAAGCTTCTCAAGGCCTGCAACCTGCCGCTCACCGGCACCGGGGTGGTGGATCTCGTGATCACCGATCTGGGCGTGTTTGCCATCGACAAGAAGGGCGGCTCCGGCATGACCCTGATCGAGCTCGCCGAGGGCGTCACCCTCGATGAGATCAAGGCCAAGACCCAGGCCGCGTTCAAGGTCACCCTGAACGGCGGCCGCTCCAACGCGGCTTGAAGGAGACTCCAATGGCGCGGCGCAAATCGTTCTATCCAATGTTCTCTTCCAGCCTCTCCGATGCCATGCTGCTTGACCCCAATCGGCTCGAGCAAGACATCCTCCTCGCTTACGTGCAGCTCGCCGCGATGCCAGACCAGGCCAGCGGCGCGCGAACGGCAACGGTGGCGAATTTCGGATCGGTCGAGGTGCGCCTGACAGAGCTGACCCAGCCGGAAGTCAATCCTCGTTGTATCCCACCATTTTGGCTGGAGGTTTACTCCCACGCCACCGACACGGTACTCGATAGTTGCGGCTGCTTCGAGTTCGATGAGCCCGAATTGATCACTGCGGCCGACCTCATCTGCGACGCCAAACGGATCGCTGCGGCAATGCCCGAGGCGCATGCCTTGGCGGCCGCGACACCCCTCAGACCTCAAGGCAACGGCGGGATACGCCCTTGAGCCTGTTGGGCGGAAGTGTTTCTGGTCTTGTGAACGCAGGCCCTGGGCCTGCATCGGTCTCCCTGTCGGCGCCGCCGGCAGCGGAGGAGGTGGCCTCCGTCCCGGTCACCTTGTCTCCCTCTGGCAGGGAGATGTCCTCTGGGACGGTCCTCCCCACCTTGGGCTCGCTCGGCATCGCCGCAGCGAGCCCCTTTTCGGACGCAGAGGAGGAGCACGCCTCGCGAATACAAGCCCAGGCGCAGGTGGCTCCTGGCATGAGGGCGGTCACATGAGCGTCCTGGCCACACTCCCTCCGGACCGGATCATTTCGCGGGGACTGCAGCGTGATCGCCGGCGTCGGCGCGCTCTCGGCCTTTTGGCACGACTCCACCAACATCTCCGATCCCCAACAGCGCATGATCGCCAAGATGCTGACGCTCGCCGGGGTGGATGCCCCCCGCTCCAGGGCATAGGATCTTGCCATGTCACGATCCTCGCACCGTTCATGCCATTGCGCCAATCGCCTGCTGTCGGCGCTGCTCCCCGACGACTTCGCCATTCTTGAGCCACACCTTCAGCGGGTCGACCTGCAGCGGGGCATGGTGATCTATGAGGCCGGCGACCGCATGCCCTTCATCTACTTTCCGCACGACGCGATTGTCTCCCTCGTGATCGTTTTGGCCGACGGCAAAACCATCGAGATGGCGAAGCTCGGGGGAACTCAGCGCTTCAAAGAGGTGCGGTTCCGAGATTGTCCTGTTTCGCGGTTTATTGCACGAACCATATGTGCTCCCTCCGATCCCAAATATGTTCCGCGACACAGCGAGCGCGCTCGGGATCTGATCTCCCGTCGTGTGTCGGAGGCCGCTCACGAGGATCTCGCTGCCGATTGTTCCAAGAGTGGGGCGTCGAGGTCTCATGAACCATGGTCAGGTTGACGCTGTAGAATACGAGCACCCGTCGCGGACCGTTCCAAGAGTTCGGAGCGGTCCATGGCCGCGTGATCAGAACGTCGGCGGTGTACAGGCGCTGACAACCTCACACGCTACCGGGCCAACACAGCGGAAGCGATGCGGTCTCCAGCTCTCGAAGTAATAGGCATCCCCCGGCCCCAGAATGCGCCGCTCCCCTTCGACCGTGACCTCGAGCCGACCGCTCAGGATGATGCCGCCCTCTTCGCCCTGATGCGTCAGAGGAACTTTGCCGGTGTCCGCGCCAGGTTCGTACCGCTCCTTCAGGATCTGAAGGGCGCGGCCGAACAGGTTGTTGCCGACCTGGCGGAAGGAGATCTTGCCCTTTCCGATCTCGACCAGTTCGTCGGAGCGATAAAAGGCCTGCTTCGGCTTCTCCGGTTCCAGGGCAAAGAATTCCGCCAGCCCAATGGGGATGCCATCCAGGATGCGTTTCAACGCACCGACCGAGGGATTGGTCTGGTTCGACTCGATCAACGAGATTGTTGAATTGGTGATGCCTGCGCGCTTGGCAAGCTCGCGCTGGGACAGGTTGTGCAGCCCCCGAACATAACGAAGCCGACTGCCTAGATCGAATTCCATATCAGCGCCGCAAATCATGTGTTTCGGTTGTTCGAAATAAGAAAAACACACCGCGGCTGGATTAGCAATATCAGTGACTTAGCGGAATGAAGAAAAGGACTTGTTGGCGTCTCCCGATCATGGACATGATCCGCCATCGAAAGGATCACGGTCATGAACGCTCCTCAACGGCACAACAGCTTCCGGCTCGACAGTTACTGGATGCCCTTCACGGCAAACCGCCAGTTCAAGGCAGCACCCCGCCTGCTCGCAAGGGCGGAGGGGATGTACTACACGAGCGATGACAACCGTCAGATCCTCGACGGCACGGCAGGCTTGTGGTGCGTCAACGCGGGTCATGGCCGTCGCGAAATTGCGGAAGCTGTCGGGCGCCAGCTCTCCACGATGGACTACGCCCCATCGTTCCAGATGGGACATCCGATCGCCTTCGAGTTCGCCGAGCGGCTGGCCGCCATCGCACCGGGTGGCCCGAGTGCCGGCCTCGACCGCGTGTTCTTTACCGGCTCCGGATCCGAATCCGTCGACACGGCTCTGAAGATCGCCATCGCTTATCAGCGCGCCATCGGCCAGGGCACCAGAACGCGTCTGATCGGGCGGGAGCGCGGCTATCATGGCGTGGGCTTCGGGGGTATCACTGTCGGTGGCATCCTCAACAACCGCCGTGTGTTCCCGCAGCTTCCGGGTGCGGACCATCTGCGGCATACCCATGATCCGGCTCGCAACGCCTTTGTGCAGGGGCAGCCCGAGCACGGCGGCGAACTCGCCGATGATCTCGAGCGCCTCGTCGCCCTCCATGGGGCTGAGACGATTGCGGCCGTGATCGTCGAACCCGTGGCAGGCTCTACCGGCGTTCTCATCCCGCCCAAAGGTTATCTGGAGCGCCTTCGCACGATCTGCGACCGCCATGGCATCCTGCTGATCTTCGACGAAGTCATTACAGGCTTCGGGCGTCTTGGTGCGCCGTTTGCGGCGGACTTCTTCGGCGTCGTTCCGGACCTCGTGACCACGGCCAAGGGTCTGACCAATGGTGCCATTCCCATGGGCGCCGTGTTCGCCAGCCGGAAGGTGCACGATGCGCTGATGCAGGGGCCGGAGAGTCAGATCGAGCTCTTCCACGGCTACACGTATTCAGGCCATCCGGCCGCCTGCGCGGCGGGACTGGCGACCCTCTCCATTTACCAAGAGGAAGGACTGCTCACCCGGGCGTCCGAGATCGAAACCTACTGGCATGATGCCATCCACAGCCTCAAAGGCCTGCCGAACGTCATCGACATTCGCACCATCGGACTCATCGCGGGTATCGAGCTGGAAAGCCGTGCCGGATCTCCAGGAAGCCGGGCCTACGATGTATTCGTCGACTGCTTTGAGCGAGGCCTGCTGATCCGGGTCACGGGCGACATCATTGCCCTGTCGCCACCCCTGATCATCGAGACGTCTCAGATCGACGCCATCATCGAGACCCTGTCGGGTGTCTTGCACTGACTCACCCGCCTAGCCAGTTCAACCAGAATCAAACCTTTCAATCTCAACTAAAGGCTGATCATGCGTCCGCTATCGATCATCGTTGCACCCGGTCCATGGGACCCGGAGCCTTGGCGCAAAGAGTTTCTGAAAGCGGCAGAAGGAAGGCCAGTGCATATCTGGCCGCACGATGGGTCAGAGATTGGCGATGATCCGTACGTGATCTGCTCATGGAAATCGGATCCAAAGGTCTTCGATCAATACTCTAGCCCCACGGCCGTATTCTCCTTGGGCGCTGGTGTTGATCATCTTCATGTCCTTCGATCTCGACCGGACATCCCGATCGTGAGGGTCATTGATCCTGATCTCACGATGCGCATGGTTGAGTACGTAACCTTTGCAGTTCTCTACCTTCATCGGAAAATACCCCTTTATCAGGCCGAGCAAGCACGGCACGCCTGGCGACCACTGCATCAGTCTGCCGCGGCCCGGGTCCGGGTCGGCATTATGGGTGTTGGCGTCCTCGGCGAAGCCTGCGGCAAGTTGCTGACACAACTCGGCTTCGAGGTTGCTGGATGGGCACGCTCCCGGCGCGACGGCTCTCCGTTCCCAATCTTTGCCGGACAGGACAGCTTGGATGCATTCCTTGAGCGCACTGAGATTCTGGTCAATTTGCTTCCCAACACTCCCGAAACTGCCGGACTGATCGGTCGCGCGAGTTTCCAGGGGCTGGATCGGGATGGGAGTCTTGGGGGTGCATTCTTCGTCAACGCGGGGCGCGGCGAGACGGTTGTCGAGAATGAGTTGGTCGACGCGCTGGCCAACGGAACTCTCACCGGGGCTGTACTCGATGTCTTCAGCGTTGAGCCTCTGCCTCGTGACAGCCCCTTATGGGCGATGGGCAATGTCCTGGTGACCCCCCATGTTGCCGCCGATTCCGACCCTGAAGTCATTGTTGCGCAGATCCTTCGGGACGCGAAGCGCCTGGAGCGCGGCGAAGGACCATTGAGCGTCGTCGATATGAGTCGTGGGTACTGACGGAATGCTCTGACCACAGCACCTCTGGATTTCGGCCGCCTGGCACCCCTTGCGTCGAGGACCTAAGATCTGTCGGACCCATCGTGGGAGACCATCGCTGGTCGACTCGAGCAGGTTGCCATCCGCATCTACATCTGGAGCCGGCCTGGAGGGTTCAGGCGTGTCGCAAGCTGTGAGTTCTGATCAGGTTGTGCCGGCGAGGGCATGAGCTGGCGTTCGTCGGCCGAGACTACCATGCGGGCGCTGCTGATTGGACCAAATCACTCAGCGCGGGAGATCAGCCACTCGGGCATCCGATGAACTGAACGGGATTGCATTGCGGGCAACCATCGAGGCAGAAAATTCCATGGCGTGATCGCCCTGACGAAACCGACGGGCTGTTTGATTACCGGCATCCCCGGTCGTTGGACGGTCTAGAGCCATTTCCGGTTATTCCGAGTCAGAGAGATTCCGCTCTGAGGCCTGATGTGGCCTGCTTGTCTCCAGGCATGGAGGCTCGGCATGGCACGCGCTGACAGTCAGGATCTGCGGGACCGCGTGATCGAGACAGCCTTGGGCGGCGTCTCGGTGCGGCAGGCAGCCGCCCGCAATGGGGTTGGCATCTCAACGGCCGGTGCGCCGTGTCCGGTTCGGCGAGACCAAAGCGCGCCACCAGGGTCAACCGAAAGGTTCCAAGCTCGATGCGCATGCAGCCTTTCTCCTGGAGCTGATCGAGGAGACCTCGCCCATTAGCCTGCAAGAGATGCAGGCGAAGCTGCAGGAGGAACGTGGCGTCTCAGCCGGCATCGGCACGCTGTGGCGCTTTTTCCACGCGCGTGCGATCACGCTCAAGAACAACCGCGCACGCCTGCGAGCGCGACCGGCCCGATGTCAGGGCAGCGCGGCAGGCTTGGTTTGACGGGCAGCTGGATTTCGACCCCACACGACTGGTGTTTTTCCGCCCAATCTGAGGGTGGCATTGCTCGCTGGTCTTTCCTTGGTTGCGGCCAATCCCGCCCGCATCATTGACTATTCGCGTCCGGCGTGTCGTCTGATCTACCGAAGATACTTTGAGGCGTTCGCGGCCGCCGCTGTCTCGGTGCCTCTCCATTCATTCCTGCGGATAAAGGCGAAGCGCCTCGACCGGAATGCGGATCCTCGCCCTGGCACCGAGATGCCCTTGGGGACTTTCCATGCGAAGCCGCTGGCCGCCGAGCACGAAGGAATGCACGGTGCGAGCACCCTGATAGCTCGACATGTCCAACACCACGTCGAACGCATTATTCGCGTCCGCGCCGGCATCCTGCGTTGCCTCGATGCGTTCAGGGCGCACCGACACCATGACCTTCACTCCGGGGCGAAGACGGAAATCTGTCGCGGCATGGAGAAGCGTGTCGGAATCGATGCGTAGGACCGCTCGTCCAGAATCGCAGGCGACCACCTCCGCTAGAAAGGTGTTGCTGGCGCCGACAAAATCCGCGACGAAGGTACAGGACGGCGCCTCATAGATCTTCGACGGGGTATCGTATTGGACGATCCGCCCTCGATCCATCACGATGATTCGGTCACTGAGCGACAGCGCCTCGATCTGGTCATGCGTCACGTAGATCGTCGTCACGCCCGTGCGCTGCTGGAGATCGCGCAGCCAGTCGCGCGCGCGGTCCCGCAGCTTGGCGTCGAGATTCGACAGGGGCTCATCGAGCAGCAGAAGCTTCGGCCTGTAGACCAGCGTGCGGGCCAAGGCCACGCGCTGCTGCTGGCCGCCGGACAGTTCGCCCGGGTAGCGGCTGGCGTAGGAGGCCATGTCCACCAGCTCCAGCGCCTCCATCACGCGTTTTCTGGCCTCGGTGCCCCTTATGCGCCGGATCTCCAGTGTAAAGTCGAGATTTTGCGCGACCGTCATGTGCGGCCAGAGCGCATAAGATTGGAACATTAGCCCAAGATTGCGGTACCGCGCATCGACGAAAATATCTCGATCGCCGTCATAGAAGGTCTCACCGCCGATAACGATGCGGCCGGAAGATGGACGGTCGAGTCCGGCCAGTGCATTTAGCGTCGTCGACTTGCCGCAGCCAGAAGGGCCGAGCAGCGTGAGGAACTCGCCCTCCCGGACCCGGAACGACACCTCCTTGAGAATTTCGATGTTGTCAATCCTACGACAGAGATGTTCGACCGCGACTTCAGCCATGTAGCTTCACTCCGAACTGGCGCGTGGCAATGAGGATGAGCACGGCCGTGATCGCAATCTGAAGCACGGCCAGCGAGGAGACAATTCCCGTGTACCCGGGGATCCAGGCGGTGAGCATGGTCATCGAGATCACCTCGTTGCCGGGCCTGTAGAGGAAGATCGCGGCGGCATATTCCTTGAGGAACAGGATCATCATCAGCGTGTAGCAGGCGAGAAAAGCCGGCTTCAGCACGGGGGCGATGATGCGACGCATGGTGAGTGCCCAGGAGGCCCCAACGACCTGCGCGGAGCGGTCGAAGTCGCGCGTCACCTGCAACAGAGCCGGCGCCACAATGCCGTATCCCGCCGGCAGGTGGCGAATGACGTAGGCCAGCCCGAGGATCCACAGCGTGCCGGCGATCACACCGAGGCCGGGCATGAATATGGCGGCGTAGAATACCCCTAGACTGACGATGAGGCCGGGCACGGCACGCGGCAGTTGCGCCAGAAGGTCCACCGTGGCGCGGAAGCGGAAGGTCGATCTCTGGGCGACGAAGGCGATGACCCCGACCAGTGCTGTGGCAACGAAGCCGCCGATCACTGCCAAAAGCAACGTGTTCATGACAGACTGTCGATAGGCTGAGTTGACCAGCAGGTCGCGATAGTTCTCCAGTGTCAGCACCTCGAGCGGTGAAATGAACGGGGACAGGATGCTGACGAAGGAGCGCAGCAGAAGCCCGAACGCAAGCGCACCCATGGTTAGCGCGATATAGGCCGTGACAAAACCGAAAGCCGGCCAGCGCCAGGCGCCAAGGTCGAGCGGCTGGAGCCGCGTTCCCTTCGGACCGACGCTGATGAAGCGATGGACACGGCACAGAAGAACCTGTTGCAGGGCGACAAGGCTGCACACCATCACAAGCAAAATAATGGCCGCCGCCGAGACGAGCCCATAATCCGGGCGCCCGGCCTCGAAGCCCTTGTCGTAGATGAAGGTAGTGATAAGTTGGATGCCGACCGGACCGCCGAGCAGTAGCGGGATGGCGAACATCTCTAGCGCAGCCACGACATTCATGATGAAGGCGGAGACGAGGGCCGGCCGCATGAGCGGGATGGTGATGCGCCAGACGATGCGCAGCGGGCCTGAGCCGGACGCGCGGGCTGCGGCTTCCAGCCGCGGGTCCTGCTGCTGCGCCGAGGAGATGCAGTAAAGGATTGTCATGGGCGCCATCGCCACGCCCGACATCAGCGACAGGCCCCAGATCGTGTAGATATCCCAAGGTGCGGGCGCACCCATGATGCGCATGTAAGCACCGCTGAGATAGCCGGAAGGCCCATAGGTTAAGATCGCTCCGAAGCCGATGACCAGCGGTGAGACAAACATCGGCCAGAGGAGGATGTTCGACAAGGCACCGCGTAAGGGAATGTTGGTGCGCCCGACCAACAGTGCGAGAACGGTGCCGAAGACGGTCGAGAACAAGATTGAGATCACGCAGAACAACAGCGTGGTGCCGGCCAACGCGGGAATTTCCGGCAACCCGAAGAGGTGTTGGAAATTCCGGAGCGTGAAAGATCCGTCCCATGCATAGATCGGCTGCGCGCTGAAGGTTTGCAGGAGCAGCGGCGCGAGCGGAATGGCCACCAGCACGAGGCATAGAAGCGCGATCGCGTACTGGCCGATGGCCTCACTGCGCTGGCTCTGGCGGCGCTGGGCGAGTGCCGGCGCTCCAACAGTATAATCGATGCTGCTCATCTCAGAACCCCTGCACCCTTCGTGGCGCTTTACTTGGCGCTGAATGCGTCCTTCCACTTCGCAGTGAAAGCCTCCCGATTGGCCATCAGGTCCCGGTCGTAGCCGACGACGATCACGTTTTTTGCGCCGATCTGGTCGACGATCGCACTGTAGCTGAAGAAAGGAACGTCCTCCTTCTTGACGTCCGCGCGGTAGGGCGTGACGCCTCCCTTGGCGAGCGCGATCTGGCCCGCGCGCGACAGGAGCGTGTCGAGCAGCAGCTTGGCCGAGTTCGGGCTGGATGCCGCCTTCGTCAGCGCAAGGCCCCGCAGCACAAGAGGTGTACCGTCGGCTGGGAAGGCCCAGTCCACCACCTTCTGGGCATCCGGCCGGCTCAGGCGGGGAATGTTGACTCCCGACAGAAAAATTCCAGTTGCATATTCGCCGGTGAGCACTTTGTCGCGGATCGTGCCCGCGCTCCGCTCCGGCCGGCTCGAAACGCCGATCGGCTTGATCACCTCGTCCCACTTGCCAGGATTCGCCTTGTTCCATTCCCAGAACAGCGACAGGCCGAGCGGATTGGCCGCCGCGTCGTATGTAGAGATCTTGCCTTTCAGGCCCGGTGCAAGCCTGGCGATATCGGCAAGGGATTTCGGCGCCTTGTCCTTAGCGATAAGGAATTTGTTGTAGGCGATAATAAAGGGATCCGTGGAAGCGGTGTAGAGCCCGGGAAGCGGGCGGCTCCAGGCCGGCAGATCCGGCGTGTGCGGCGAAACATAGTCGACGATCTCGCCCTTGTCCGCGAATTCGAGCCAGCGGTCGGCGCTCCCGGTGAGAATCAAGTCTGCAGTGCGCGTCTTGGTGGAGCTCTCCGCATAGTATTTCTCCCAGAGGTCACCGCCCATATTGGTAGTCGCGACCTTGATCCAGGGATATTTGCTCGCAAACAACTCGAGCACGGGTTCCCAGTACTCCGGCTCCAGGTTGGAGTAGACCAACACGCCCTTCTCGGCCTTGCTGGCTTCGACCAGCGCCGGATTGTCCTTGATTTCGGCCTGCGTGGAAAAGAGACCTGCGACGGTGAAGCACACCGTTAATCCGGCCTTCAACAATGCTTTCATGTTTTCTCCCCGGGACTTGAATCGGCAAGAGTGCGCATTGATAACATCTCCTCGACCACGCGACGCGAGCGTTCGATGTGGCGGCGCATCAGGAGTGCGGCGAGCTCGCTGTCCCGCTGCTTGAGTGCTTCGAGAATCGCGACGTGCTCGAAATGGGTTTGGCGGCTGCGCTCAGTCAGGGTTTCCCAGACACGCTGGTAGTAGTTGCGCGCGTGACGCCAGAGATCGTGCGATAGCAGGCGAAGCAGTTCCTGGTTGCCGGCAATCTCGGCGATGCGCGTGTGGAAATCGCGGATCGGGGGCAGACGGTCGCGCTTGCCTCGCTCGATGCCATCGATGTTCTCCGCCTCGCCGGCGAGCAGGTGCTCGAGCTCAGCGATCTGATCTGGTCCGATGAGCGCCGCGGCCCGCCGGCAAGCCAGCGCCTCCAGTTCAGCGCGGATCTCGTAGAGGTCGCTTGCCAGCTTCACCGACAGCTCCGTCACGCGCACCCCACTATAAGGCAGGCGTTCGATCAGCCGGCGTTCTTCCAATAGCCGGAGCGCCTCGCGCAGGGGGGCCCGGCTTACCCCATAGCGCTGGGCAAGCTCGGATTCGCGGAGGCGCGCCCCGCCAGGCAGATCGCCGGATATGATCGCGTCGGCGATCGTTTGCACGATGCGGTCGGAGAGCGGAGACTCCGGGTCGCCGACCAGAGTGTGAGGATTTTTGTCGACAATCATCATGGTAAGAAGATTGACGGCTCACTTTCTTTCTGTCAAGTTGCGGTCATGCCGGTGAGGCGCACCAAATTTCGCCATAAATTGTCGACAAATGGGTCTGCCGCCTGGGCAGACGGTGGTCACAGTGTGGGGTCCAGAATGTCTGAGGGGGTACGTTTCGTCTGCTCGTCCGGGGCAATCGGCGCAGGCATTGATCTCCCGTCCTTTCGTGAGACCTTGGCCCGCAAGCCGCATTTCGTCGCCTCGGATGCCGGCACCATCGACGCCGGCCCGTATCACCTCGGCGCGGGCAAGGGGGCGTATGCGCGGGAGGCGATGCACCACGACCTCGACATCCTCCTCAGTGAGGTCCCCAAGGGCACACCCATCCTGATCGGCTCGGCGGACACTGCCGGTGGCGACCCGCATGTCGACCGCATGCTCGACATCGTGAAGGAGATCGCCGAGACGCGCGGCAAGTCGCTGCGTGTCGCGGTCATCCGTTCCGAGCAAAGCAAGGGCTATCTCAAGGGCCTCATGGACGAAGGGCGTTTACGTCCACTGGAGAACGCCCCTCATTTCGACGAGGCAGCCCTCGAGCGCAGCACGCGCGTCGTGGGGATGATGGGCGTCGAACCCCTGCAGGATGCCATCGGGCTCGATGTCGACCTTGTGCTCGCCGGCCGGTGCAGCGACTCAGCGCTGTTCGCCGCGGTGCCGATCCTGCGGGGGATCCCGGAGGGCCTCGCCTGGCACGCCGGCAAGATCGTGGAATGCGGAACGCTCACCTGTGAGACCTACAGGAAAGGCACGATGTATGGCGAACTCTACCCGGATCACGGGATCATCACACCGCTCGGCGAAGGTCTGCGCTGCACGCCTCAGAGCGTGGCGTCGCACAGCCTCTATGAGAATGGCGATCCCTATCTGCACCGCGAATGTTCTGGCACGCTTGACCTCACCCATTCGGTATTTACTCAGCACGATCCGGTCAGCGTGAAGATTGTCGGGGCGCGCTACATTCCCGCCGACCAATACAGCGTCAAGCTGGAGGGGGTGGAACTTGCCGGGTACCAGACGGTCATCATTGGCGGCATTCGAGATCCGTTCATCATCCGGCGCTTCGATGTCTGGATTGCCGAGGTGAAGGCGGAGATCGCGCAGAAGGTTACAAAGCTCCTGGGAAGCCGCCTGGCACCGGACGACTGGCGCATCGACGTGCACGCCTACGGCCGCAACGCCGTGATGGGCAGCCGGGAGCCGCTGATCGACCGGATGCCGCACGAGATTGGCCTCGCCGTCTGCCTTACGGCGCCCACGCAGGAGCTGGCAACGAAAATCGCCGAACTAAGCCGGCAGCCACTTCTGCATCATCCCATCCCGGACTGGTCGGGCTCTATCACCGGCTTCGCCTGCCTGTTCAATCAGGCCTATCTCGAGCGCGGGCCGTTCTGGCGGTTCAACGTGCACCACGTTGCCCTGCCTCACCATTACCGTGACATGTTCCGCACCGACGTCGTGACGTTCGGGTGACTGGAGGCCGACATGAGACTGCATGAGTACACCAGCCTGATCCGCAGCAAAAATGCGGGCCCGTTCTCCCTGACATTCGATATCATGTTTTCGGATGAGGAGATGTATCGGCATGTCAAGACATCTGGTGTACTTAATGTCCGGCGCCTTGCCGAACTGTTGTGCTGCTCCGAAAACCAGATCCGGTTCTTCGAGTGCGATAATGCTCTGGCCTTCAAGGTGACCATCCCCCGCGCCCTGCCTGCAGGCGACCCGGCCGATGCCGACCTGCACGGCGGACAGCAGTTCGCGCCGCTGATGGATATTGAGATAGGACCCCTGAGCTAGTATTTTGGTCAGGGAGATGCCGCGATCATTCAAGGTTTGGCCCTCCGCTCCGAGAAGAATGATGGAGCAGAGACTGCATGGCACCGGCACGATAACACTTACCGTCCGAGCTGAAATGGAGCGATCAAAGGCTCGGGTCAAAAACGTCCCGCCCGACCGGGGGCACTTGGTGCCATGATAAGGGCGGTTGCGGGGCGTGACCCAGCGGTGAAAGTAACACGCCTGATGGATCCAGCACGGCGGCAGTGGGGAGTTGAGTTCCTGCGTTACTGCCTTTGAGGAAGCCATGTCCCTTGTTGAACACATCTGCGCGTACGCGAACGATCTTGTCACCATCCGGTGTGATCTACATGCCCACCCGGAGATCCGGTTCGAGGAGGAGCATACCTCCGGTATCGTGGCCGAGCGCCTGGGGAGCTGGGGCATCGAGGTGCACTGTGGCATCGGCAAAACCGGCATCGTCGGCGTGCTGCACGGAACTGGATCGGGCTTTCGCCGCATCGGCCTACGGGCTGATATGGACGCGCTTCCGATCGAGGAGGCAACGAGCGTTCCTTACCGATCCAAAACACCCGGCAAGATGCATGCCTGCGGGCACGATGGCCACACCACAATGCCGCTGGGGGCAGCTCGCTACTTGGCCGAAACCCGCGCCTTCGGCGGGAGCGCGGTGTTCATCTTTCAGCCAGCCGAGGAGGGCCTCGGCGGCGCCCGTGCGATGATTACAGACGGATTGTTCGAGAGCTTCCCATGTGACGAAATCTATGGCCTCCACAACTCGCCTGATGCTCCAAAAGGATTGGTGTCCGTGCAATCAGGCTTCGCTATGGCAGCGGCGGATTTCTTTGACATCCACATCACCGGGCGGGGCGCTCACGGCGCCCGTCTGAACTAGGCAATCGACCCCACGGTCATCGCGTTCACCCTTGGACAGGCGATGCAGACAATCGTGAGTCGCAACGCTAATCCGCTCGAAGCCGCGGTGATATCAGTCACTCAGATCCATGGAGGCGCAGCTTACAACGTGATCCCCGAGACTGTGCGCATGGCCGGCACAGTGCGAACCTTCGATCAGAGTCTGCGGGAGCTCAGCCACCGACGCATCCGTGAGCTTGCCGCGGGCATCGCCAGTGCCTTCAATGCCACCATCGATGTCGAAATCCGGGACATCTTCTCGGTTTTACACAACAGCACGCGGCCGCTGCAGCGCAAGCCGCAACCGAGCTGTTCGGCCCATCTCTTGTCGATTCGACTGCGCCGCCGAAGATGGAGAGCGAGGAGTTCGCGGACATGCTGCAAGTTGTACCGGGCGCCTATGTATGGCTGGGTCAGACGCCCGGTCTGACGCTCCACAACGCTGGCTACGACTTTGACGACGGTATAATCCCACTTGGGGCATCACTTCTGGCACGCCTCGTTGAGAAACGCTCGGAATAGCAGGCGCAATTATAAAAGCGGATAGCTCCGCCCGTTTGAGTGAGAGCTGGAAGCGACTGATAAAGCCCACGGAGCCAAGACGGGATGTCGAGATCGTCACGTTCCATCTTTGCAGCGAGCGTCAGGATCCCCCGGCAATGTGGTCCGGTAGCTCCTCGACACTATACGCCCGGCACGGATCGGTTTGAGCGGTTTTGCGGTCGACGTCGGCTAAGGCTGCATCTCTGATGGTGGTGCCGAACTCTTGGCTGGGCGTCGTATCTGGTCAAGTGCCTCCAGCCTCAAGACTCGCATGGTCGATGACAGAGAGATCCGCCATCAAAGATGACTACCACATCCTTAGCCTTTTCAGGCGGCTGCGCGTCTCCAGCAACGCCGTGACGGTAGCCTGATGCCGGCTGCGCCATTCCTCCGCTTCGCCGAGAGCGTTCTCGTAGCGCTGCTCAAGGACCGTCTTCTCTTTACGAAGCTCCGTCAGTTCCTGCGCGAGGCGCTTGATCGTGTTGCGCAGGGCCAGCTTGATCATGGCCGCTCGGCCGGCGGAGCGGGCAGGGACGGTCTCGCCCTCCACCTCCACGACCTGATGCTGCCCGTTCGTGCGGAGCTACTCGATGGCGTCCAATGCTGCTATGTGCATCCTGCATGTTGCGCATCGGGAATTTTTTCATTCCGCTGTTTTAAGGCATGTGGACAATCAGGTGCCTTTGGGATTCCCGCCGTAGAGAAAGTTTGATTCAAGGCTGCAAACTGGAGGTCAGCTTTGAATCGGTGGGTGCTCAAGGATGAACAGTGGGAGCGTGTCGCACCATTGCTCCCCGGGAAGGCCGGCGATCCAGGTCGCACAGGCTCGGACAATCGGCTGTTTCTGGAAGCGGTGTTGTGGATGGTGCGCACCGGGGCACCCTGGCGCGACCTGCCCGAGGCGTTTGGCTCCTGGAACAGCGTGTTCCGGCGCTTTCGTCGCTGGGCGCAGGCCGGGATCTTCGAGCGGCTCTTCCAACTCCTATCCGGTGATCCCGATTTCGAGTACGCGCTCATCGATGGCACGATCATCCGCGTCCACCAGCGCGGGACGGGCGCTAAAGGGGGACTTGTCGTCAGGCCATCGGGCGCTCACGCGGCGGCCTAACCACCAAGATCGTGGCCCTGGTGGATGCACTCGGCAACCTGGCGGACTTTCTGCTACTGCCGGGCCAGCGTCATGACAGCGTCGGAGCCGATCCCTTGCTCGAGGGGCTCGAGATGGGCGCTCTGATTGCTGACAAGGGCTTCGACAACGATGCGCTGCGCCAGGAGCTCGATGCCCGTGGCGCGACCGCGGTTATCCCGCCCAAGGCCAATCGTGCGCGGCCGATGGCGTGTGACTCTGCGATGTATCGATGGCGTCATCTGGTCGAGAACTTCTTCTGCGCCCTGAAGCAGTTCCGCCGCATCGCCACTCGCTATGACAAGACCGATCCGAGCTTTGAGGCCATGATCTATCTCGCCGCCAGCTTCATGGCCCTCAAATGATTGTCCACACGCCTTAGATGCCGTAATGGGCCTGCCGCTCACGAGGTAGCGGAACGGGGTGGCTGTCCCTCAGAGTGATGGTGTTGAAACGGGGGCCGAACGGATCGGCCCCCAAGCATCGCGAGGGACAGCCATGGACTACTATGCCGGAATTGACGTGTCTTTGGAACTGAGCAGCGTCTGCATCCTCGATGCCTCCGGGCAGATCATCCGCGAGGCGAAGGTCGCCAGCGAGCCTGAGGCGCTTGCCACCTTTCTCGCCAGCCTGAACCTGCCGCTCACCCGCGTCGGCCTGGAGGCCGGGCCACTCTCGCAGTGGCTGCATGCCGGCCTTGTGCAAGCCGGGTTCGAAGTCGTGCTGCTGGAGACCCGGCATGTGAAGGCGGCGCTCTCGGCCATGATCGTCAAGACCGATCGGCGCGATGCGCGCGGCATCGCCCAGCTGCTGCGCATGGGCTGGTTCCGCCCCGTCCACTGCAAGTCGCCGCCGGCGCAAGAAGTGCGGGCCCTGCTCATGGCCCGCAAGCAGCTGCTGGCCAAGATGCGAGATATCGAACTCAGTCTGCGTGGGCTGTTGCGCGGCTTCGGCCTGAAGATCGGCGAGATCAGCAAGGGCCAGTTCGCCACGCGGGTGCGTACCCTCACGGCAGGCCATGCGATGCTGGAGAAGATTGCCGAGGCCATGCTGCGCGCTCGAAAGGCTCTGCAGACGGAGTTTGCCAGGTTGCATCGGGCCATGCTGGCGATTGCTCGAAAGAACGAGGTCTGCCGGCGGTTGATGAGCGTACCAGGCGTCGGTGCGCTGATTGCGGTCACCTTCACGTCCGCGGTGGACAATCCCGAGCGGTTCTCGCGATCGCGAGCCGTGGGGGCGCATTTTGGCCTCACCCCGAAGAAGTACCAGTCGGGCGAGACCGACATCACGGGAGCGGTGAGCCGAGTGGGCGATCCGATGGTGCGCACGGCGCTGTATGAGGGCGCCCACATCCTGCTGACCCGCGCGGTGCGCTTCTCCGCGCTCAAGCGCTGGGCGCTGGAGGTGGCCAAGCGCCGGGGCATGCGGCGGGCCAAGGTGGCGCTGGCCCGGAAGCTTGCGGTTATTTTGCATCGCATGTGGATCGACGGCACGACCTTCCGCTGGAACCGGGAGGGCGTCGCCGCATAGAAGGAGCAAGCGTTCGGAACAGGGCGCGTTCAGCTCTGTTCTCCTGAGGTCCCGTCGCCGGGACGATGGAGGCGGTCAAGCCGTAAGTAGTGCCGTGAGCACCTCATCGAGGTGGAACACGCGTCTTAGATGGGCTGACCGCATCCTCTCTGATGGCATGGTGGGGCGGCCGCGCGCCGACCCCGAACAGAAGCAAGACTTCGGCGACGTGACAGTCACTCAGGGACTTGACACCCAACGGCCCATTACAGAAGCACTACTTTGGCGTTTTCATCAGTGATCCAAGGGTGAAGTTGGCTCGGCAGATCGGACATCGCAGGCGCATGGCGTGCGCGAGATGATCAAGCAGCATGCGCCGAATGGCCGGCAGCGTCGGTTGTGGCGGTGGCCCGCTGGATCTTCTTTTTTTCCCGCTGAGCGGCGCGCAAGCGCAGATGCTGCAAGAACAAATACGCAATTAGCGTCAGCAGGGCATGCCGATGCAAGCCCCGCCACGAGCGGCCCTCGACGTGATCAAGCCCAAGTTCTTCCTTGAGTTGCTGGTGCGCCTGCTCGCAGATCCAGCGCGCCTTGATGAGGGAGGCGAGCTGTTTCAGCGAAGTGTCGGGCGGTAGGTTGGACAGATAGTACTTGCGCTCGCCCGACGAGCGGTGCTCGCCCACCAGCCAGACCTCGTCGCCGGGCAGATGCTGGCCAGTAAGCCCGTGCAGGCGCACCTCGGGCCCATCGGCCACCCGCACGCGCACGGCCGCGCACTTCGCCCGCAACGGCCCCTTGGTGCCGCGTCGCCACGTGATCCGCTGCCATGAGCTCTTCGCCAGCTGGGCTTCGGCCGCAATAGAATCCTCGTCCGGGACAAGCGTCTTGCGCGGCCCTCCACGGGTGACGGGTGGCAGGACTAACCGCACGTCTGCCGGATACACCTTCTGAATGCGCGGAATGCCCACCGCCCATGACAAGCCGAGCGCTGACAAGCCCTGCCGGAACGGAGCACTGATGCCGTAGCCGGCATCGGCCAGAACCGCCCCGAAGCTCACGCCCGCTTGCAGCAGGCGTTCGAGTTCATCGAGCGCGATCTCGGGCTTGGAGCGCTCCACCCAGAAGGTCTCAGGCACCCCGGCGTGCTGCAGGCGCTCCGGATCTTTGATCCAGGTGTCGGGCAGAAACAGCCGTAAGGCGATTGGGATCGGCACTTCACCCTTGGCAAGGGTGAGCGAGACCAAGCTCTGGCAGTTCGCCTTCATGCCCAGAGCTCCGGCATATTGCGAGGCCACGCCTACGGACTGCGTGCCCTTCTTGGGCAGAGCGGTATCCTCGATCACCAGGACGGCATCAGGCCCGCCGACGAGCCGGTTGGCCTGCGCCAGGAGTTCAGCTTCCAGCGGCGCCTCGTCCCAAGGGCCCACCGCCACGAAGTGATGCAGTTGGGCATAGTCGGCCGGAGCCACGCGCGCCGCCATCGGCTGCAGGCTCTTGCGCTCACCGGGACCGATCAGCCCGGCCACATAGAGCGGGCACATGCGCCGGCGGGCCGGGTGACGAAGAGGTTTGAGAAACGGCTCAAGCCAGGACTGAAGTTCGTGGTCCCACGCGACCGAGGTGCTCATGACTCACCTCCAACCAGGATCTCTCAGCGGAAGAAATCTTCTGAATTCGCCCGGTTCCTCATACCTGCCAAAGTAGTGTTAGTATCGAGAAGCAATTGCGTTGTCGTAGAGCGCGCAATAGTCTGCGGCGACGTCCGCGGCGATTGACGCGATCAGCGGGGAAAGCCGTGAAGAGGGGTTCTCTAGATAGACAGCAAAGTAATCTGTCGAGGGGAAATCTTGATTTACATTTAGTACCTTCAAGTTGCCCGAGCGGAGCTCATCCTGAATAACGATTGGCGGCAGTATAGAGATACCAATTCCTGCCGCGACCATGCTGATTGTCGTCGTAAGTGAATCTGAGTAATGAATGACGCACTCCTCCAAACGGCGTTGCGACATGTACTCGACTAAGCGTCGGTGATTATGAGTTCCGATGGCGTATGAGATTATCGGGTGCAGCAACAGGTCTTCTTTGGTAAGGATGTCGTCATGAGTCTGAAGCCGGCGATCAGCGATCCAAAACATCCCGAAGGTGCAAAGATTGACCACCCGGTATTGGTCTTCGTGAGGCTCGTGAAAGCCCAAGACGACGTCGAGTTCTCTTTGCTGCAACTTGCCCAAGATCATCCGGGACGTATCGGTGGTGATTGAGACACGTATGCGCGGGAACTGATTCCTGAGAGTCTCCATGATGCCCGGCAGGATGGTCAGAGCCATACTAGGCAAGACGCCAATGCGGACCGTTCCTTCAACGGTTTTTTGTGGGATTACTTCACTGACCAGGTTATTGTATCGGGCAATTATATCGCGCGCGCCGGAAACGAAAGTTCGTCCCTCATCCGTCAATCGCACATCGCGGCTATCGCGCTCGAAGAGCCGAATGCCCAGCTCCTGTTCGATAGCAGCGATGCGGCTGGAAATCGCTGCTGGCGTGATGTTCATGCGATCCGCGGTGACGCGGAAGCTCCGCAGCTCGGAAAGCCAGACGACGGTCTGCAGGAAACGAATGTTCATCGCATGAATAATGTCTAATCGCGTGTGCGATAGTCGTGATCTGAGAGAGACTCTAGCCTGGGCAACCTACCAAACCTCCGGTATGCCTTCCTCCAAAATTTCAGTCTGCCACCACCCAGGATATGACAACGCGCAAGTCGATGAATGTCGCCGCTTGCCAAGGGCGCCGTACCCGGAACGTTGTGTTAGGGTACGGCTGTACAACTTACGAAGCAAGCTTGGCAAGGACTTTCGCGGAAGCACCCGTCACAGCGCCGAGCTTTTCACCTTCACGAATACTTGCCTCGCGAGTTCTGCTGGTCGCTTGGCGCCTCAGCGCCTCTTCCGAAATGGCGTGCACTTCGTTGGCGGGAATGACAAGAACGCCACTTTCGTCAGCGAGAATGGCGTCCCCGGGCATGACGACGGCACCACCGCAGGAAATCGGAGTGTTCATTCCGCCACCGAGATCATAAAGCCGGGTCGTAATAGGTGACAGGCCGCGGCACCACATCGGAAAATCAGATTCTTGAATTTCCGTCAGGTCCGTGCACGGTCCGTCGACGATGCCGGCTACGGCGCCTGCCGCCTTGGCGGCAACCGTCACTCCTCCGCCCCAGCAGGCATACTTGTCATCGCCAAGACGATCGACGACTAGAATGTCGCCCGGACGCAGCAGCCCGGTTGCATGGTGGAGCAGCGTGGAATCCGCACCGGCAATCGCGAGCGTAACGGCAGTGCCGACCACACGCCGGCCAGGTAGCAGCGGCTGAATCGCGCGATCCATGAATCCAAACAGCCGCCAGTGTCCAACCGTTGCTGTCTCGACCTGGCTCAGAAGCTCGAGATCTGCCTGCGGAATCTGCGCAGGCATGTCCTTTATGACATACATGATTCTGCCCCCGTTACGCGCAAGCCAGACGCCGATGCTGCGTCATCGGGATGAGCTCTCGAACACGCCTGATTTCCTCAGGGTCGATCCGGGCGGTGACAAAACCGACGGAGTCCGAAGCGCGCGCGATCGTGTGACCCCACGGATCACAGACCAGCGAATGTCCATAGCAGGAACGCTTTTCGCCGTTGACCGTGACGCTCCCGATCTGGCCGCAGGCGACAAAATAGGTCTGCGTCTCGATCGCGCGGGCGCGAGACAGCACCTCCCAGTGGTCTTTTCCTGTCTGGAGAGTGAAGGCAGCAGGCAACACGATAATATCGCAACCAGCCTTCTGAAGCTGCAGGAAGAGTTCAAAGAAGCGGATATCGTAGCAGATTGCACAGCCGACCTTCAGGCCGTCAATCTCGTAAGTGATAACATCCTCACCCGGCTTGACGACGGCGGACTCGTGATAAGCAGTGCCGTCAGGCGCGACAATGTCGAACATGTGGATCTTGCGATACGAGGCAATTTCCTCGCCGCTGCGATCGAAGACGAAAGTGGTGTTGTAGATACGATTTTCGCCCTCAATCTTTTCCGAGACGGAACCGGCATGGACGTAGACCTTATTGTCCCGCGCAAAAGCTTGAGCCATGCGATAGGCGGCGCCCCCGCGAGGCTCGGCTAGAGCGAGCTTCTCCGTCGTCGTGGTGCCAAAGACTTCGAAATCTTCTGGCAGCACGATGAGATCGGGCTTATCGGTCTTCATGGCTTCTGCCATCAAATCCCACGCGACCTTGAGGTTGGTGTCGCGATCCTGCTGCGGGTTGGTTTGGATAAGGCTGATTTTCATAGCTGATTTCTCTAAAGGGCCTTCAGTTGAGACATGGGCCTGCCGGATCAGGCGACGATCTTCTCTTGCTTGAGCGCGCTCAGAGTGGACATGATGCCGGCCCGCACAGCCATGTTCTGGGTTGCGACGACAAGCATCTCGGCACCATTTTCGAGCGCGAAGGCGCGCTCGTCAGGAGTCCACGCCGGCATGATCCATCTCTTACCGGCGTCACGTGCCGCACGCGCGATGCGAGACAGATCGGCGCGATCCTGATCGTTAAAGGCATACGCGCCGCGACCTCGGGCCAGAGCCAAATCGGACGGCCCGGGGAACAGCCCGTCAACCGTCTCCAGCGCGATGATCTTTTCGACGTCGGCTAGGCTTTCTGCCGTCTCGATCATCGCATAGCACTTCGTCCGCTTGTTTTCGGTCTCGAACGCATCATCGGAAGGCCGGGAGTACGCAAAAACCCGTCCGCCTGCATACGAGCGGGTGCCCACCAGTGGATACTTCGACGCCTTCGAGACTTCTCGGGCGTGCTCGACGTCGAGAATGTGCGGCAGAATGACACCGTCGGCGCCAAAATCGAGGGCCTGTTGGATCGCCTCCGTGGTAGGGGCCATGACCTTGGTGAGGGCAGGGATGCCGAGCGATTTACTAAATGCCAGGAACTGGTCGAGCGTACCAAGATCGAACGTACCATGTTCAAGTTCGATGACGAGCTGCTTGACTCCGCAGTTTTTCGCAATTTCCAGGAACCCAAAATGCGGTTGGGACATCCATAGAGCGATGTTGTTCATTTCAGAGATTCTCCAGTGCAGGGGTATTACTTTCCGATGGTCTTGGAAAGACCAAGCGAGCGCTCAATGAGGAAGATGATGAGCAGGGTCGCAGCCACGAGTACGACTGAGATGGCGGCCGTCATCGGGTCGGCCTGGCTCTCGACATAATCGTACATGGCCACCGGAAGGGTGCGCAGCCGTGGCCCAGTGATGAAGAGCGAGATCACCACCTCATCGAACGAGAGCAAGAACGACAGAGCTGCGCTCGCCGCAAACCCTGGCAGCATCAGAGGGATAGTAATCCGACGCACCACGGTAAGCGGGGAAGCACCGAGCATGGTGGCAGCGTCCTCGACCGATGGCGGCAGGGTAGAGAATGCCGTCAGCATGATGCGAATGACGTACGGCGTTGTCACGATCAAGTGGGCAATTACGACGCCTGTATAGGTGCCCAGAAGTCGCGCCTGCACGAAGACAAGAAGAATGGCGAGGCCAAGGACGATCGACGGCAGCAGCAACGGTGCGGTGAAGAGGTTGAGAAGGAACTCAGATCCCGCAAACCTCCGTCCCCGGATTGCAAATGCAGCAGGGACGCCCGCCAGAAGGCCAAGGACGGTCACGATCGCCGCAATGATCAGACTGATCCAAAGGGCATTCATCAGGCGGGTATGGGCGATCATCGCCGCATACCAGCGGAATCCCCAAGTCTGCGGCGGGAAAGTCAGAAAGCTATCGTTGCTAAAGGATAGCGGCAGCACAATCAGAATCGGCGCCAGCAGGAACAGATAGATGCAGGCAACGAGCAGCCTGAACGGGAAGGTCATTTGACCGATCATGGCTGGTCCTTTCAGTCAAAGCGCCGGATGACGCGAGAGTAGATCGCGAGTGCCAGGCCGAAGATGATCAGAACTACGACGGAGATCGCGGCTGCAGTCGGCCAAGCGAGCTGAACAATGGCCTGATCGTAGATCTCGGTCGCCAGCAAGAAGACGCGACCGCCACCCAGCAATTTCGGTGTGATGAAGGAACTGATCGACAGGACGAAACAAAGCAGGCAACCGAGGGCGATGCCCGGCATCGTCAGAGGCAGTATCACCCGCCGGAAGCGGACCCAGCTATTGGCTCCAAGCGATGCCGCTGCTTCTTCGAACACGACGTCTAGGCGGCCGAACCCTGCAATCAGCGAGAGCGTCATGTAGGGTATCAGAACCTCGACCATGCCGATAAAGACACCAAGCATGTTGTTGGTGAGGCGGATCGGAGTGCTGATGATCCACGATGACATGAGAATGCCATTGACCAGCCCTTGATCGCCGAGAATGACCATCCAGCCATACGTGCGAACCACGCTGCTCACGAGCAGTGGCGAGACGGTGATCACGAAAAGCAAGTTGCGCCACTTCGACGAGACGCGATGTAGAAACAGCGCGATCGGGTATGAGAGGATAAGCGTGATGATCGTAACGCCGAAGCCGAGGACCAAGGAGTTATAGATCAGCTGAAAGCTGTAACTATCTCTTATGAAGTTCGCATAGTTCTCCAACGTCAGCGTGTTAGTGAGCACCCCGCCGCGGCTCTCGAGAAAGGAGATCATCCCGAGACGAATCACGGGAATAACGAAGGCGATCAAATTAATGATCACCATCGGCAGGAGCAGCGCTACCACAATGAAGGGAAATTTCCGTGTGCGCGGCGGTGCCTGGCCAATCGAGGCATTGATCGCAGCAGTCGTTGCCATTGCTCAGCCTCCGAACACCTGCATGTCCCGCGGCTTCCATTCACAAAGCAGCTTTTCGCCACGCTCAAAGCTGTGGCCCGAGCTTGCTGTGTGGACCTCGGTGGTGAGCACATTGCCGCCGATGTCGATGTCGTACTGCACGAGGTCACCGACATACGTGACCCGCACCACCCGACCATGAATGGAATTGGTGGCGATGCTTACGAGGCTACGGTCTCGGTTAGCTGTTAGATTGATGCGATGAGGCCGGATCGTTGCCTTTGCCTTGCCGCTCGTCAGCCCGTGCGTATTGCAAGGAAAAACGGAGTCGCGGATGCGGATGCGATCGAGTGCTTCGATCTCACAGTCGAGTACATTGGTTCGCCCCACGAACCCGGCGACAAACAGGTTGGCAGGACGCTCGTAGATGTCTTCAGGCGATCCGAGCTGGGCCAGTTTCCCCCGGTGCATGACACCCACCAGGTCGCACATCGTCAGCGCTTCAACCTGGTCATGTGTTACGAAAACAGTGGTGATGCCGAGGCGCTGCTGAATCTCACGGATCTCAATGCGCATGTCATCGCGCAGTTTCGCGTCGAGGTTCGAGAGCGGTTCATCGAGCAGCAGAATGCGCGGGCGGATAACCAACGCACGAGCGAGGGCAACACGCTGCTGTTGTCCTCCAGACATTTCCTTCGGTTTGCGGTTTCCGTAGCCGGGAAGGCGGACCATTTCGAGGGCTTGCTCGACGCGGTCTCGGGCCCCGATCCGCGACACGCCACGCATCTCGAGACCGAAGGCAACATTTTGCGCCACGGTCAGGTGCGGGAACAGGGCATAATTCTGGAAGACCAGGCCGATGTCGCGCTTATGGGGGGGCTTATGCGAGATGTCGTCCCCGCCAACCGTGATCTGGCCATCAGTGATGTCCAGCAAGCCGGCGATCATTCGAAGCGTGGTCGTCTTGCCGCAGCCGGAAGGGCCGAGCAGGCCAAGTAGTTTGCCTTTTGGCAGGTTGATGTCGAGATCATCGACGGCCAGGTGGCGAGTACCGTAACGCTTGGTGATGCCCTTGAGCTTGAGAAAGGCGTCGTCACCTGAGGAACGAGAAGGCGCGACCACGGTCTGCGGAGCGCGCCGCATTTCTGAGGTATTCATATTATCACCATGTGAAGTCAGGAGGGAAGGCGTGGCGGTCCGCGCCGCTGTGCGGTGGGGACTTTGCGCACGCCCTTTGCACTCCGAGCTTTGTCCGCCGTGGTGTGATTAAGTCGGGCGGACCGACATCAAACCTATCGACCTGCCGGAATGATCTGGCGGCGCCATTGCTGCAGAAAGCCTTCGCGCATTTCGCCGATGCTCATCCAGTCAACAGGGATAAGCTTTTTGCGCTGCTCCGGATCCATCATCGGAATGCGCTTGGCGGTCGCCTCATCAACCTTGACCTTGGTATTGGTCGGCGCGTAGAACATCGCCTTAGAAAATGCAGCCTGCGCTTCGGGGCTTATGGCGTAGTTGATGAAGGTTTGGGTAGCGTCCGGCTCCGAGGCGTTCGTGACCATGCTCATCACATTGATTTGCGAAGCTGTTCCCTCCGAAGGGCTGACGGCGCGAACGCGACCTTCAGTCTGATCGAAGAAGAACTGGGCGCGCGCGTTGTAGCCAGCCGAGAGGGTTGCCGTGCCATTTGCAACCAGGGTGTATTGATCCGGCTTGGGCTCCCAAGTCTGAACAGCGGGGGCGAGTTTGATCAGTTTGTCGACGCCCGATTTAATCGACTTCTTGTAGTCCTCTTCTCCCGCCAGGCGGTTAGAAATGATTGTCAGGAGAATGGCCTGAATGTCGCCACCACCCTCGGCGGGAACAACGACCTTGCCCTTCTGCTTGCCATCCCACATCACTTCCCAACTCGTCGGCGGAGTAGGAAAGGCGTCGCGATTGTAGAGAAGTGTGAGTGTGTCGTAGGTAAGCGGGATCGCCGAACCTCCAAGGTCCTTACCAATATTAGCGATATCCGCGTAATTGGAGAGCTTTGATGTATCGAGATTGGCGACGAGACCTTCTTCCTTCGCAATTTTGGCGACGGACAGGTCAAAAATGACCGCGTTGACCTGCGGCGCGTCTCTCTGCGCACGCATGCTGCCAAGGGCGGTGGCAGCACCGACCGTGCCGTAGTAATTCACCTTGATGTCGGGGTGAGCTTGCATGAACGGCTGAATAACAGCCTTCTTGTAGTTCTCCTCGAATGGGCCACGGTAGCCCATCACAGTAATCTCGGCGGCGCTTGCCGCCAAGCTCCCGGACAAGACCGTCGTTGCGAGAAGCGTTATCGAGAGAATCGACTTAGGGGCCCAGCTCATTACGTCATTCCTCCATCTGGCTTTGGGGTTTATTTCTTGAGACTCAATAAGCAGTATGAGGGGAGGTGGGTCCAGCGACTAAAATTTGTCGGCTGTTCAGAATCCTTGTTCTCAGCGGCCTCCGAGGGGAGCATGAGATTTTGTGGAGCAGTTTGGTAACGGGTCGGCTGTACAAGGCTCTCGGCCAGACGAAACAAGGTTGCGAGAAACCCTCACTTGCCGAAGTGCGCCCAATCCGAACGGATGCGTCGCAAATTTGGAGCTGGCACGCAAAGATGGTCGATCGCTTAAATTCAGGCAGCGATCATATCGAACTGCTCGCAAATCCAGATTTGAGCCAGTGAAATAGTGAGATTGGTCGTTTAACGGTCATGCGGCGAGTCGATCAAACCGCTCGCTCAGTGATAGTTGAGCCTCACGGACACACTTCGCCTGTCCTTTGCGGATCATGTGCACCATTTCAATCCCGCCCAGGATGGCGCGAGCGCTGTTTATGGACCTGAAGCCGAGCATCGGTCGGATCCGCTGTTTGATGGCGCGGTGATCCTGCTCAATCCGATTGTTGAAGTAGCGACTCTGGCGGATGCGGATCGGCTTCAGCCGTGATCGGCCCTCCAACTGGTTTGCCGTATCACAGGTAACGATCGCCTTGCGGTTGGTCAGGCTGCCGTCGATCACAATCCGCTCAGGACGGCCGTGGCGCTTCAGCACCTTGCGCAGGAAGCGCTTGGCAGCGGTGAGGTCGCGCCGCTCGCTGAACCAGAACTCAACGGTATCGCCGTTGCTGTCGATGGCGCGATACAAGTAGCGCCACTGACCTCGGACCCTATTGTAAGTCTCGTCAATGTGCCATCAACCAGTGACAGCCCTCTTTCGCGAATTGAACCGCTCCAGCAGTTCAGGTGCGTAGCGCAATATCCGGCGATGGATCGTGGCACGGTCGACGGAGACACCGCGCTCGGCCATCATCTCCTCCAGGTTGCGCAGGCTCAGATTTTAAGCCAAGTACCACCGGACGCAGAGCAGGATCACCGCGCAATCAAAATGCCTCCCCTTGAACATGGTACCCTCCGCGACTGACCTGCCGGTCACGGTAGCTGAAACTTTAAAACAAGTTCTTGCGACAGATCCCGCCTTTCTTGCATAGCGATGCCGTAAGGGGGCCGTCTACCCCAACGTGGGGATGGATAGCAGCCCAGGCTCTGGCAGACCGTATGTTCGCGGAGTGAAGGTGGCCCGCCCCCGCGGTAAGCTGAAGCCGGGGGTTGCTTCGGATGGGCCGGAGCCGAGCCCCAAGCTTAAGCGAGGGCGAACCATGGAGCAGCATAGCGAGATTTTTATCGGATTGGACACATCGAAGCTGAAAATTTCCGTGGCAGTTGCCAACGGCGAACGGAATGGTGAGGTGCGCTTTTACGGGGAGATCCCGTCGGACCCTGGGTCGGTGAGGTCGATGGTCGACAAGCTGGCCACTCGAGGAGCACGGCTTCACTTTTGCTACGAAGCCGGGCCGACGGGCTACGATCTCCATCGCCAAATTATCGCAATGGGCCATGACTGCGTCGTTGTCGCGCCGTCGCTGGTGCCGAAGCGCCCGGGCGATCGTGTGAAGACCGACCGCCGCGATGCCGTGCGCCTGGCGCAACTGCATCGTGCCGGCGAACTCACCTCCGTGTGGGTTCCGGACGCAGGGCATGAAGCGGTCCGCGACCTGGTTCGGGCACGGGAGGCGGCCAGCGACGCGCTCAAGCGGAGCTGCCAGCAGTGGCAAGCGTTTCTGTTGCGCCACGGTCGGATCTATCGCGGTCGGACATCCTGGACTCAGGCTCATCTCCGATGGCTTTGCAGTTTGCAGTTCGAGCACCCGGCCCATTACATCGTTCTGGCGGAATATCGGCAAGCCATTGAGGAGGCCGAAGTTCGCCTGGATCGACTGACCAAACAGGTTGCCGAAACGGCAGTCTCCTGGTCGATGTCGCCGGTGGTGGAGGCGTATCAAGCCATGCGCGGCGTTGGGTTCATGACGGCGGTCACCTTTGTGGTCGAGATCGGTGATGTACGCCGCTTTGACAGTCCGCGGCCGTTGATGGCGTTTCTTGGCCTCGTGCCGTGTGAGAGCTCAACCGGTGAGCGGGTCAAACGCGGGGGCATTACCAAGGCCGGGAACATGCGGGCGCGGCGGGCGCTCGTCGAAGGCGCCTGGACCTACCGTTTCCCGGCACGCGTAAGCACGAGGATCCAGGCGCGGCTGGAAGGCCTGCCAAAAACGGTACGCGAGATTGCCTGGAAAGGGCAGGTTCGGCTGTGTGCGCGCTACCGCAAACTCATCATGGCTGGGAAGCTCAAGACCGTCGCAGTGACCGCGATCGCGCGTGAAATGGCGGCGTTTCTCTGGGCAATCGGGCAGGAAGTCGCTCCGACCACCCAGGCGCAAAGCTAGACGATCGATGAAATACAAACGCTGAGAAACGCCGAGAAAACGAAATATCTGTCTGTTGTGCAAAGTTGGAGACAGGGCTCCGGTGGGGATTCCTCGATCACTTTGAGTGGCCAACTCCCGTTGACGCCCGATGGCAGACAAGAGCAGCCCCATACGAACCAACGGAGATGCGGTCACCAACCCGCGCATGAGAGTATGTTAACCGTCGTCGATATGCCCTGTCTCCTACCATGCACAGCGGACTTTGACAGATTGATTTCGCCTCTATCGACGGAAGGACGCTAATCATGCCTCAGGTACTTGAAAACGAACATAAGAGAGTGAGGGTGCTGTACACCCACCCGTGAGGCAACCGAGAGGCAAACAGTCCATCAACACCTCTGCTTCGGCGCTGGAAAGGATATTAGGGGATGGGCTGGAAGCTGCCATCACGAGGGCCGTATTCTACGATCGCGCCCTTCGATTCAACCATGACCAGCGTTAGTGCTGAAACCCGCCAAGGGAAAGTCAAATGCGCGAAAATCCGCACATTGATGGTGCGCGAGACCACCGAAACCGCGGCAAAAAGGGCGGAATCGGTGCATTTTTCTGTTTGGCACGCCACTTGCTTTCGAGACTGCAGCAGCGTGCGACCGGAGCGCCGCGATGGGAGAAACCCGGGACGGGCAGCAGAGCCCACCCCGATCCGGTCAGGGAGAGAAACATGACCCCACAAGCTCACAGCGCAAACCTCTCGCCTCACAAGAACAACCAGTTGAGACGCATTGGTGGCGCCATGTGCGCGCTCGCTGCCACGGCACTGATGACGGGTACCGTCCTGGCGCGGGAGGCGGAGCGAACCAATACCGAAGCCATCGAGATCCAGGGCCTTAAGGCCCCTGGTGAAGTCATTGTCGATCAATGGGGCGTCCCGCATATCTATGCGAAAAGCGAACGCGACGCTTTTTTCCTGCAAGGCTGGAATGCCGCGCGCGATCGCCTCTGGCAGATCGACCTGTGGCGCAAGCGCGGGCTTGGCCGTCTTGCTGCCTCTTTGGGTCCGGATTATGCCAAGCAGGATCAGGCGCTCCGGCTTTTTCTCTATCATGGCGACATGGACGCCGAGTGGGCTGCTTACGACAAGGGCGCCCGCGCGGCGGCCGAGGCCTTCGCCGAAGGGGTGAATGCTTATGTATCGCGCGTCAAGGCCAATCCGAACCTGTTGCCGCTCGAATTCCGTCTTACCGGATCGGAACCGGAAATGTGGAACGCCAAGGATATCGTGCGCATCCGCTCCAATGGCTTGACCCGCAATCTGACCTCCGAAGTGAAGCGCGCGCGGTCCGCCTGCGCGGCAGGCATCGAGGCGGATGCGCTGCGCAAGAAGCTGCTGCCGCCGGTCAAGCCAGCCGTGCCGGAAGGCCTCGATCCGTGCGCCATTCCGGAAGATGTCTTGCGCGATTTCGTGCTGGCCACGGAACCTGTTTCTTTTGCGGGCGAGAAGAAGAAGGCCTCCCTCGACGATCCGCAGGAGTATCAGTCGCGCCTTGCCGCACTTGAAGAGAGTATCGCGACGATCGGCTCCAACAATTGGACCATTGCCCCCTCCCGCACCGTCACCGGACGGCCGATCCTGTCAGGCGATCCCCACCGTGACCATGCGGTACCGTCGCTGCGTTATGCCGTGCATCTTGACGCGCCCGGCCTCAACGTCATCGGCGCGGGAGAGCCGGCGTTGCCGGGCATTTCGATGGGCCATAACGATACCATTGCATTCGGCCTGACCATCTTCGCGATCGACCAGGAAGACCTCTACGTCTATGAGCTCGACCCAGCCGATCCCAACCGTTACCGCTACAAGGACGGCTACGAGACGATGCGGACGGTGACCGAGGAAATTCAGGTCAAGGGCGAGGCACCGCGCCAGGTCGAGTTGAAATTCACCCGGCACGGTCCGGTCATCTATACCGACACGAAAAACAACAGGGCTTTTGCCTTGCGGTCGATCTGGTTCGAGCCGGGCTCGTCCCCCTATTTCTCCTCGCTTGGCTTCATGAAGGCAAAGAACTGGCAGGATTTTCGCAAGGCCGCGGAAGGCTGGGGCGCGCCCTCCCTCAATCAGGTCTACGCCGACACCGAGGGCAATATCGGCTGGACTGTGACCGGGTTCGCGCCGGTGCGCTCGAACTGGGACGGGTTAATGCCCGTGCCGGGCGACGGGCGCTACGAGTGGAAGGGCTTGCGTCCCGGCCGCGAATTGCCGTCGCTGTATAATCCGAAGGAGGGGTATTTCGCCAGCGCCAATGAAATGAACATTCCCGAAGGCCACCCGTTGCGCGAGAAGATCGGCTTCGAATGGTCAAGCGACTCGCGCAGCCGACGCATTCGGGAAGTGTTTGCGGCCAAAGAAAAATGGGCGCTGATCGATGCGATGGCGCTGCAGACCGACGACACCAATGTGATCGGTCGACGGATTGTCAGGTTGCTGGCGTCGCTCCACTCCGATGACGCGCAGATTGCAACCGGCTTGAAACTGCTCAAGAACTGGGATGGACGCACCCCGGCAGACAGCGCGCAGGCCGCCCTGGCCGAGGTGTGGCTGTCGAAGCATCTCGGGCACGCCGTGGTGGCGGTTGCAACACCCGAGGCAGCGCGCGCGATTGTTGGCAACGGCGATCTCGATGCGATCGCGGATCTGCTCGAAGCGCCCGACGAGCGGCTTGGCAAGCAGCCGCAAGCCGCGCGCGACCGGATCCTGCTTCAAACCCTTGGTGAGGCCATGCAGGAGGTGTCCGAACGGCTTGGCCCCGACCCGGCCGACTGGGCCTGGGGCAAGCTGCATCATGCGGCGTTCGAGCACGCCCTATCTGCGCGCGCGGACGAGCCAACGCGGGCGCAATTGAACATTGCACGCCTGCAGCAAGGCGGCTCCTACTACAGCCTGATGATGGCGTACTATCGAGACAAGGATTTCCGCACCACGTCGGGCGCCTCGTTCCGCATGGTGCTCGATGTCGGCCACTGGGATGAGAGCGCCTTCATCAACACGCCGGGGCAGTCGGGTAATCCGATGGACCCGTTCTATCGCAATCTCACACCGCTGTGGGCGAACGGGGCCTATGCGCCTTTCCTCTATTCGCGACCAGCGGTCGAGGGGGCTGCCTTCAAGCGCTACGAACTGACGCCCAAGAGTGCCGACTGATGGGTTCGCTGATTGTTGCTTCAGCGAACCGGTGTTCGCGGCCACGTCCGCACTGGGCATTGTCGGTGGTCGGGATCTGTCCCGCTACTCGGCTTGCCGGGTGGCGGTTCATCTCCCCGTCCGCGTGAGGGATAGACCGCCGTCCCTCACGTCGCCCATTTGTTTACTTGCGGGGCCGGGCACATGTCCGGCCTCGGTTCCCCGCCGTCCCATGCGGCCCGAACGACACCGGCGGGATTTGGCCGCGCCGTAGAGAGGTGCAAGAGGCAAACTCTCTGCTATCGCGGCCCTTCGGTTGCGTTGCTCCCCGTCTGGGGCCTTGACCGCCAGACAGGGAGCATGAGGCGCCGAAGGAGAGAACTATGAACCAGAGGTCGACCGCCACCCGAACTGGCCAACAGGATCGGCAGCGCCATCGAGGCTGGCGCTGGTAAGTTAGAGGCTGGTGAGCAATTATCTTTCGCCTTTGCGAGTGAGACGGCGCAGCAGGATGCGGCTCATCGCGAGATAGAGCAGCATCTCGCCGGTTTCGACGAAGCGCTCATAGTCCTTGGCGAGGCGACGATTGGTGGTCAGCCAGCCGATGGTCCGCTCCACCACCCATCGGCGTGCGAGCACCTGAAAGCCGCTCGGGCGCGTCGGTGGCTCTGCGTCAATCCGCATCCAGGTTCCGCCGCTCCACCAATGCTGCGGGATGGATAATCTCCAGCCCAGGGCTTTCTGAAGCCAGTCCCGCAAACCTCGATAAGCGGTGTCTGCCCACATCAGCTCGATGGCCGGAAACAGATGCTGCAGACCCTCCAACAAGACCTCAGCTCCGGCGCGGTCATGGATGTCGGCGGGCTGCACCTTGTTCTTCAGCAGATTGCCTTGCGTATCAACGAGCAGATGACGCTTGCGGCCCTTCACCTTCTTGGCGCCGTCATAGCCGCGCGGCCCTCCCATCTCGGTGGTCTTGACTGACTGGCTGTCGATGATCGCCGCACTCGGTTGAGCAGACCGGCCGATCGTGCGCCGATAACTCTCGCGCAGCGCCTGAGTGATGTGCTCCCACGTGCCGTTCTCCCGCCACTGCGTATAATGGTAGAAGACGGCGTCGCGTGGCGGATATTCGTGCGGCAGCATCCGCCATTGAGCTCCTGTCCGCAGCAGGTAGAAGATGGCGTCGGCGATGCGGCGTAAGGGATAGGTCTGTCGTCGCCCGGCGGGATGACTGCGGGCGATCAGCGGCTCCAGCAGCGCCCATTCGGCATCGGTGAGATCACTGGCGTAGGAACTGACATCCATGGCACGGGCCTCGATCGTGAAACAGCCCGCATCCGCCTCCGCGGCCCAGCACCAAACCGATTCTGAATCAAACACTTGGATCGAGCAATAAAATTGCTCACCAGCCTCTTATTGATCTTCACGCGACAGGTGTAACATAGGACGGTGTCCGTCATCGTGAGGAGGTGCGCGATGGAAGACAACGTTTGGCGGCCGACGCATTTGACGTCGGAGCAGATGGAGGAGCGTCGCCTGGTGGCCGCGACGCTGCTGCGGCAGGGGCGGCTCTCTCAAGCAGACATCGCCCGGCATGTGGGGGTCAGCCGCGCCAGTGTCTGCCGCTGGGCCGCCACCCTGGCCCAAGAGGGCCCGCGCGGCCTGGAAGCGCGCCCCATCCCGGGACCCTCGCCCCGCCTCGATGAGAAGGCTTGGGCTCGGCTGGGCCGGCTGCTGGATCGGGGTGCGGTGGCGGCGGGCTTTGCCACCGAGCGCTGGACCCTTGGCCGCATCGCCGCCGTGATCGAGCGCGAGTTCGGGGTGCATTATCATCCGCGCTACCTGGAGCGACCACTGAAGGCGCACGGCTTCAGCGTACAGCGCCCGGCCACACGGGCGAGGGAGCGCGACGAGCTGGTGATTGCGGTCTGGCCCAAGCGCGACTGGGTGGCGTTGAAAAAAAGGCCCAGCGCGAGCACCGCACGCTTCTTCTCTGGGACGAGACCGGCCACAGCTTCCGGATCCGGCCGGGCACGACCTGGGCGCGACGCGGGCTGACCCCCGTGCTCCAGCGGGTGAGCAAGCGACGTGAGGTGTCGAGCATCGTGGCGATCACGCCGGACGGGCGGCTGTATGCGCGTCATTTCCGCACCTCCATCTCGAGCCGCTGTGTCATTCAGGCTCTGCGCTCTGTCCGCTGCAAGATCGGCACGCCGCTGCTGGTGGTCTGGGATCGGCTCAACGCGCACCGCTCACGGGCGACTACGGACTTCATCGCTTCGCACGCACAGGACTTTGCGGTGGCCTATCTGCCAGCCTATGCCCCGGAGTTGAATCCGGAAGAGCAGTGCAATGCCTTCGTCAAGCGCGCCATGGCAAACGCTCTGCCCGGATCAGTCGATGACCTGCATCGGCTCGCCCGTCGCGAGTTCGGCCGCCTCAAACGTCACCCCGAGATGATCGTCCGCTTCTTCCGCCATGCAGGCCTCTCCATTACCGGCATCCCGTGAAGATCATTAGATGGGCCTTTGGCTCGCGCGGCCGAGACCGAAAGCTTGGATCGTCAGCACCTCGAACGGATGACCTATGACGTGGAGGTCGATCCCAATTACAGGCTTTTGCCGACGCCCTGGCGATGGACTGGAGCGACAAGCTGCAGCTTCACGCCGAAGCAACCGAGGCGTATGAGCGGAAAGCTCGCGAGCTGATCGCTGTGCTTGACGCCGAGGCGCGGCGGCGCATTCTTGCACTCGCCGAGCAGCTCCCGTGCGTCTGGCATGATCCCCGGATCGGCCCGCGGGGGTGCAAACGTGTCCTGCGTCTGCTGATTGAGATGTGACGCTGGTCAAAGCTGATGCGATCACTGACCATGTCCGCCTCCCGGGCGGCGCCACGCGGACCCTCTCCCTTGAGAGGTCCCTTCACATCGCGCAAATCCGCACGATCAAGCCCGAGATCGTCTCCGAGGTGGATGAATTGCTGGACGCGCACTGAGATCGTGAAGTCGCCGATATCCTCACCCGGAAAGGACGCCGGACCTGGGAGGGGAAGGCCTTCACCCTCAAGAACGTTGCGCTGATCCGAGGCACCGATCAGCTGCCGAGCGGGCGAGGCGCACATCCTGCCAGACGGGTGCCCATCCATTCATCGCGATCCAAGCCAGGTGCAGTAGGACACAACCGCTTGATCGTGAGGTGCGCAGCCTCGAGGGAAGCACAGCTGTCTTGCAACCTACCAGTCAATATTGAGATGCGAAGGTAAAGACGGCCAGTGCCGTATGCCCGAAGCAATCTTCTCCTGTTCCGTCGATCCGAAACGGATATTCGAAAATCGACGGCAACCGATCGAGCGAGAACAATGAAAAGGCCAGGCGCTCACCATGCGCCTGGCCTTTTCAAGCGTCGTTCGTGCGTTGGCGCCAGTGTTTATTCCGCTTGCTGCAGCGCGGGGGCCGCTTCGGCAGCGGGCTGAAGGCCGCCAAGAGCAGCGGCGAGTTTCTCCTCATCGAGTTCGCCTTCCCAGCGGGCGACGACAATGCTTGCCACGGCATTGCCCACGAGGTTGGTCAACGCCCGGCATTCCGACATGAAGCGGTCTATCCCGAGGATGAGTGCCATGCCGGCGACCGGCACTGCTGGAACCACCGAGAGCGTCGCCGCAAGCGTGATGAAGCCCGCGCCAGTGATGCCGGCGGCACCCTTGGACGACAGCATGGCGACGAGCAGCAGGAGCATCTGGTCGGCAAGCGACAGCGGAATATCCATCGCCTGGGCGATGAACAGCGCGGCGAGCGTCATATAGATATTTGTGCCGTCGAGATTGAAGGAATAGCCGGTCGGGATGACGAGGCCAACGACGGATTTCTTGCACCCCGCCTGTTCCATCTTGTCCATCAGCGAGGGGAGAGCCGCTTCGGAAGAGCTGGTGCCAAGAACGAGCAGCAGTTCCTCCTTGATATAACGGATCAGGGCCAGAATGGAGAAGCCGTTGTAACGCGCAACCGCGCCAAGCACGACCAGCACAAAAAGAAGGGCCGTCAGATAGAAGGTGGCGACGAGCATCGCCAGGTTAAGGATTGAATCGATCCCATATTTGCCGATGGTGAAGGCCATCGCGCCGAAAGCGCCGATGGGAGCAGCCCGCATCAGGATCGCAACGAGCTTGAAGATCGGGGCCGCAAGCGCCTGCAGGAATGAGACGACCGGTGCATTCTTCTCGCCGACCATGCCGAGCGCGATGCCGAAGAGGACGGAAAAGAACAGGACCTGCAGGATGTCGCCGGAGGAGAAGGCGCCGACGATCGTTTGCGGGATGATGTTCATCAAGAAACCGGAGATGGTCTGCTCATGCGCCTTCTCCGCATAGGTCGTGACTGCCTTGGCATCGAGTGCGGACGGGTCGATGTGCATTCCGCTCCCCGGCTGGACGACATTGGCTACAATCAACCCGACGATCAACGCAAGGGTCGAAAAGGTGAGGAAATAGAGCATCGCCTTGCCGGCGACGCGGCCGAGCTTCTGCAGGTCGGACATGCCGGCGATGCCGGTTGCGACCGTCAGGAAGATGACCGGCGCAATGATCATCTTGACGAGACGGATGAAAGCGTCGCCGAGCAGCTTCAGGCTAGCGCCGAACTCGGGGTAGAAATGGCCGAGCGCGATGCCGGCGGCAATCGCGATCAGCACCTGCGCATACAGATGGCGATAGAACGGCGTCTTGCTCCGCGGGTCGATGGCCGCGGCGGGGTGTGCCCAGTTCATGAATTCCTCCAGTTGTGGTGTTGGATCCGTGTGTGCGACAGCTTCTCCGCCACCCTCCCGGACCCGCAATGAGACGGAAGCTTGCGCCGGCCGCCTACTGGAACCGCCTTGAGCAACGACCGTGCCAACCTGCGGCATTCAATTTAACGGGTTGATTTTGAAGGATAAGGCGAGCTGAACGGCAGTGTGTGCCAGAGAAGCGTGCGAGAGTTCGCACAACGTTTCTTGCCTTTCGTACCGATTTCTGCACAGTCTTACCATGACCAGTGCGACGACAGAGGGCCTTTCGGGCCACCAAAACAGCCGCAGGCAGAAGCATGCGTCCCGGTCAGGCCTCGCTTGGAGCGTCTATTGCATCTTCGCTCTGGCGCTCCTTCTCGGCACGCTCTGGCTTGCCGGCGGCTATGGGCGCCAGCAAGCTGCTCTCCGGCTCGATGCACGCACGCGCAACACGGCGACGCTCAACGCCGTGGTGCTGCGCACGGTGCTTGAAAAGCAGCGCTCGCTGCCCTTCGTCTTGTCGGAGGACAGGGACGTCAACAAGGCCCTTGCTTCGGGCGACCAGGCACTTTTTCGCGCACTCGACTTGAAGCTCGAAACGCTTGCAGGGGGAACGAACGCTTCCGTCATCTATATTCTCGACAAGGATGGCATGACGGTCGCCGCCAGTAACTGGCGCGAGCCGACGAGTTTCGTCGGCAATTCCTACGCCTTCCGGCCCTATTACCGCGATGCGATGGCGACGGCACGCGCGGAATATTACGCGCTCGGCACGTCAAGCCGGCTTCCGGGGCTTTATATCTCCCGCCGGGTCGACGGGCCGGAAGGGATCGTCGGCGTCGTTGTCGTCAAGGTGCAGTTCGACCAAGTGGAAACGGACTGGCGCAATGCGGCGGAAGTATCCTACGTCTCCGACCGGCGCGGCGTGGTGCTGATAACGAGCATTCCGCAATGGCGCTTCATGACACTCACGCCGATCGCCGGACCCGTGCAGGCGACAATCCGCGAAAGCCTGCAATTCGGCGCCGCGCCACTTCAGCCTCTCCCGCTGTCGACCCCGGCGGGCGGTGACCGGCCCGATCTGGTCGAGGCCGTGCTGCCCGGCGCTCCGAGTTCGGCCAGTTTCGTTCGGGTCGGCGTGCCGGTACCAACGACAAACTGGACGCTCAATGTGCTGGCGCCCGCGGAGCGGGACATGGCCGTCGGCGCGCGCGACGCCCGTTCGCTCGGCATCCTCGGCCTGATGCCGCTCCTGGCCGCCGCCGCCTGGCTCCTCTACCGGCGCCAGCACCTCCTCGAGCGCGAGGCGGAAAACTGGGCGGCGCGCGCGGAGCTGGAGCGCCGGGTGAGCGAGCGGACGGCAGAGCTCAGCACCGCCAATGCCTTGCTTCAGTCGGAGGTCGACGAGCGCAAGAAGGCCGTCACCCGCCTGCAGGAGGTGCGCGAGGAACTGGCGCAGGCCAACCGGCTTGCCATCCTCGGCCAGGTCACGGCGGGCGTCACCCACGAGATCAACCAGCCGGTGGCGGCGATCCGCAGCTTTGCCGATAATGCCCGCATCCTTTTGAGACGGCACGACGCCCGCGCGGCGGAGGACAATCTCGGCGCCATCGCCTCGCTCACCGAGCGCATCGGTACCATCACCGAGGGCCTCAGGGCCTTCTCGCGCAAGGGCACAGGCGGGGTAGGGCCGACCGGAATCGCCGAGGCCTTCGACGGCGTTTTTTTGCTCTTGAACAACCGATTGAAGCAGCAGGGCGTGGAACTCGTCTGCACCATGCCGCCGTCGAGCCTGCGCGTCATGGGCAACCGGGTGCGGCTGGAACAGGTGCTGGTCAATCTCGTGCAGAACGCGATGGAAGCGCTCGAAGAGCGGGTCGACGGCCAGGTCGAGCTCGGCTGGGGGCACGACGGCGAGTGGACGCTGATTACCGTCGCCGACAACGGGCCGGGCATTCCGGGCAAGGTCATGGAGCGGCTGTTCACGCCGTTTACCACCACCAAGACGCGCGGGCTCGGGCTCGGCCATGTCATCTGCCATGACATCGTCACCGAATTCGGCGGCAGGCTTGCTGTCGAGAGCGAGCCCGGGCGGGGCACGCGCTTCACCATCCGCCTCAGGAGTGTCGAATGAGCGAGTGTTTTGAAGGTGCCGCGGCGGTGGGCGCCCGGCCGAAGATCGCCTTTGTCGACGATGACGAGACACTCCGCCGCGCCAACACGCAGACGCTGGAACTTGCTGGTTTCGAGGTGCTTGCCTTCGAGGGTGCGGAGGCAGCGCTTCAACGGATCGACGCCGATTTCCCCGGCGCTGTCGTCACCGATGTGCGGATGCCGAGGATCGACGGCTTCCAGCTCTTCCGCCGCCTGAGCGAGCGCGATCCCGACCTGCCGGTCATTCTCATTACCGGCCATGGCGACATCGCCATGGCGGTCGATGCGCTGCATGAGGGCGCCTATGACTTCATCGCCAAGCCATATCCCGCCGAACGGCTGGTGCAGAGCGCGATGCGGGCAGTCGACAAGCGCAGGCTTGTCATCGAGAACCGGGCGCTGCGCCGCGCCGCCGCGATGGCCGAGGAAGACCTTCCGCTGATCGGCGAGACACCCTCCATGGACCGGCTGCGCCGCACGCTGAAGCAGATCGCCAACGCCGATGTCGACGTGCTGGTCGCCGGCGAGACCGGTAGCGGCAAGGAGGTTGTGGCGGAGTTGCTCCACCGCTGGAGCCGGCGATGCGCCAGCCATTTCGTGGCGCTCAATTGCGGCGCGCTGCCCGAAACCGTGCTTGAAAGCGAACTGTTCGGCCATGAGCCCGGCGCGTTCACCGGCGCGCACAAGAAGCGCATCGGCCACATTGAACATTCGAGTGGCGGCACGCTGTTTCTCGATGAGATCGAGAGCATGCCGCTTTCGGCCCAGGTGAAGCTCCTGCGCGTGCTCGAGAAGCGCGAGATCACCCCGCTCGGCAGCAACGAGGTGCGCCCGCTCGACCTGCGCGTGGTCGCCGCCGCCAAGGTCGATCTTGGCGATCCGGCGGCGCGCGGCGAGTTCCGCGAGGATCTGTTCTACCGCCTCAATGTGGTGACGGTAGCGATTCCGCCACTCCGCGAGCGCCGCGAGGACATTCCGCTGCTCTTTGCTTATTTCCTGAGCCGCGCCGCCAAGCGCTTCCACATCGAGCCGCCGCCTGTGGCCGCTGAAACCCGACGCTATCTTCTTTCGCATGACTGGCCCGGGAACGTACGCGAGCTTGTCCATTTCGCCGAACGCTTCGTGCTCGGCCTGATCGAAAGCCCCGGCCCCACCACATCCGGCGAGGCCATGGCAGATGGTGGCGCGGGGCTTTCCCTGCCGCGGCGCATGGAGCTTTACGAGGCCGAGCAGATCCGCCAGACGCTTGCGGCCCATGCTGGCGACGTCAAGGCCACGATCGAAGCGCTCGGCATCCCGCGCAAGACCTTCTACGACAAGCTGCAACGCCACGGCATCGTCCGCACCGGCTATGCGAAAGGCTCCTAAGTGTTCAGATGGGGTACTCGACTTGATCTCCATCTCTGATGGCAACAGCCAGAGGTGCGGCGCTTCGAGCTGGTGATAGCGTGAGGGTGATCCCTCACAAGCATCAGGAAACGGCGCAGCATGAAGCACCACGCTGGACTGGACGTCTCCCTCAAAGAGACCTCGATCTGCATTGTGGACGAGATGGGTTCGATCTGCCGTGAGCTGAAGGTCTCCAGCCATCCGGAAGATCTCGCTCGTGCTTTACAGGATCCCTCATGGCGGTTGAGCCGGATCGGGCTTGAGGTCGGCCCCCTGTCATAGTGGCTGTTCAGCGGTTTGGCTGAGGCCGGGCTGCCGGTGACCTGCATTGAGATGGCGGCATACGAAGGCGTTTCTCAAGGCGCAGGTGAAAGACCGACCGCAATGATGCCCGCGGCATCGCTCAGATGATGCGCGTCAACCTGTTCCGGCCCGTTCATGTGAAGACGCTCACCAGCCAGAACCGACGCGCCCTGCTGACGGCGCGCAAGCTGTTGCAGGAGAAGGCCATTGCCACCGAGAACGATATCCGCGGTCTGCTGCGCAACTTTGGGCTCAAGGTTGGGGTCATAGGCAAGGTCAGGTTCGAGGACCGGATCCGCGAGCTCGTGGTCGGCATGCCGGAGTTGGCCGAGATCATGGCGTCTCTTCTGACCGCTCGCCAGAGTCTGCGGGATCGGTTCGCCATCTTGCATCGCAAAGTGCTGGCGATCACTCGCGACGATGAAGTTTGCCGGCGCCTGATGACCATTCCCGGTGTCGGCCCTGTGGTGTCGCTGGCCTTCCAAGCGACCATCGACATTCCGGCGCGGTTCAGGAATTCGAAGGCCGTTGGCCCAGCTTTGGGCTGACGCCAGTTCTCAACCAGTCCGGCGAAAGCAATCGCATTGGACGGGTCTCCCTGTGCGGCGATGCCATGCTGCGAGCGCTGCTCTATGAGGCGGCTCAGGTGCTGCTGACCCGGGTGCAGAAATGGTCCTGGCTGAAGGCCTGGGCCATGAACGTGGCCCGCCGGCGCGGCCGGCAAAAGGCCATCGTGGCTCTGGCGAGGCGTCTGGCCGTGATCATGCACCGCCTCTGGAGCGATGGCACCGAGTTCCGCTGGACGAAGGAGAGTGCCTTGGCTACCGCCTGATCGCTCACGGCAACAACATATCACGAGAACAGAAGGATAGACGAGTTCCGCCTGCCGGTGGAGAGACGTCCCTCGCGGGACGATGGATGAGGTAAGGTCGCTAGGGTTCTTGTGTCGGTCGTGTCATGCGCGATCAGAACGTGCAACAGATTGGGCGGCCTCATTCTTCTGATCCCATACTGGGAGAGCCACAGAGCTGATCCCGAAGAGAAGCAAGAGCTCGCGAGTGATGTTAAACATCCGGAAGATGGAAGGCCTGAAAGCGCTTGACCTCAAACCACCGAATAGAGAAGAACCGTACCCGACGAGGAGCGGGCAGCGGGGTCGTTCCCGCGCTGCCCCGCGTGATCTTCAACGTCACTTGGCCGAGACGGTCGAGCGACCGCTTCAGGTGATTGCGATTGTTGCCGCGTCCGTCTTGCCCAGCTGGGTCAGAACGTCGACCATCTTGGTCTCGACAAGGGCCTAGGTGTCGAAGGTGCACGGAAGATAGCGCCGAAGTACTCGTCGGTGCTGCGCTGCGACCGTTGGGCCATCGCGCAGAGCACCAAGAGCGTCTTCAGGTCCTCGTGGTCAAGCAAGAACTGGCTGCGGAATTCATACTCTGTGCCGGTGGTGTCTCTCTTCGTGACGACGAACGGCTTCCAGCGCTCCGACTGCTCGCCCTCCTTTGCCGCCTTTTCCCGCGTGAGGCACCGGAATACCGAATCGCTCGGATACCGGGACCGAACGCCACCGAACTGCCTTTCGGGTCCCGGCGGCGTCAGCGGGCGCGCCGCACGGTCTTGAGCCGGCGCTCGCGAACGATGCGGGCCAGGGCCGCGAGCACGACTTTTATGACTGCCGGGCTGAGCGTGCCGTATGCAAAGACAGGGGGCGAATAAGAGAGAGGCTCGAGGTGGTATGACTGCGGCAGGCGGTCGACGTTGGCCTCGTCAACGATGATCCAGGTCGGGCTATCGCCCCTCAGCTTGAGCCGGCGGCGTTCCGTCTCCGGCACTTGCACGGCGCCGCGATCTGCGCCGGGTTGCTGGGTCGTGAGCGGCAGGAGCACGACTTCTTCGCCCGAGCCGACCGGGATGACGACGCAGGCGGGGCGGGCCTTTCGGCCGGTCTCCTCGCCGGCGTCATGCTGACGACGCCAGAGATAGCGGTAGCGGTAGCGGACGACGAGGCCCGTTTCAGGCTTAAGGCTGGCCATCGCGGTCGGCCGCCTCGTACTCGTCGGCCAGGGCGAGGATGCCGTCGGCGATGTGGTCAGGGAGCTCTTCGACGGTATAGGCGCGGCGCGGATCGTCGACGGGCGCGTGCGTCAGGCCCTGGTAGGCTTCCATGGACATGAGCACGAATTTCGGCTTTTTGTGATGGGTGATGACGACTGGCTCCTTCCGGGCGGCCTCGGTGATGTCGCCGACCCGCTTGTTGAGGTCGACGGTAGTGAAACTGCGCATCTGGCGGTCTCCGTTTCTCGATCTGTTCTCATTGTAAAACAACATATCCATAATATCCAGTGTTTCCTAGAGAGCCGTTGTGCGGATCCTGGCGGGGCTACTGGCCCCGCCGCCTCAGGTCCGGCCGCGCCTGCGCCAGCAGCCTGTCGGCGTTCCTGCAGGTCGCATGCGCATCATGGCGGGCGCGGTTCCAGAAGAGCCGCGCCAAGTGGCGCTCGGGGAGGCCGCCCCAGCAGCTTCGATACTCCAGAAGCTGCCGCCGAAACTCGCGGCGGCAGAGTGCGCGCTCCAGGCGGCCGATCTGAGACAGCGGGCGCGGCGGAGTGCCTCCGGTCCAAGCAGTCATACCAGGTAGCTCGGAGTGAAGGGAGGCGGCCATTACGCCGTCTCCCGCTGATCGTCTGTGCTGCTCTCGCCGACCGTCGACGTGGTACCGCTGAGGAATCGCACGGCCCGCTCGGCATGGCTGGCTGCGCTGAAAATCGCGCGGGTGTCACTTTTCAGCGTTGTGATGATCGTCTCGCGGCGCGAGGGTCAGCCGAGGTCGGCGCAGAGGAAAGCCGCCGCAAGCTCTGCAACATATCCTGACAGTCCAGAATCTTTTTCGGAAAGTTTGCCGCGATGGAGATGGTGTAGATCATGCTGCGTCGCTAAGATGTCAGCTGACAAGAGCTATCTGGACGACGAACGACCGAACACCAGAACCCGTGATTTGCGCTCAATGATATCATCGATCTCGGCAAAGACGCTGGACGCGATGATGACTTCGTCGCTTGGCTGGCAGGTCCGCGCCGCCGCACCATTCAGGATGCAGCACCGGGAGCCAGCGTCTCCGTAAAGCACATGTGTGCTGATCCGGGCACCAGACGTCTTGTTCCAGATTTCTACATATTCAAGTGGATTGATACCAACTTGCCGGCAGAATTCGGCATCAATCGTGCTCGAACCATGGTCATTGAGTTTTGCGGCCGTCACTCAAAGACCCTGCAACTTCGCGCCCACGTAATTTTTCCAACATGATGCTCCGTGCTCAGAGTTTAAGTTTGATCTACATTCGATAGGCGACTGCTCCACCCATCATTCCCGCACCCGCAGCCGTGAGCGTTTCGCCCTCGGCAAAACGCTTCTCCCTGTTGGCGATCGATAGCGAAAGAGGGATGGTGGCAGCAGAGGAATTGCCGAAGGTTTCGATCGTGCGGATTGTCCTTGCCGGATCGATGCCGGGATTGTTGCAAACAGTATTGAACATACGGGCATTGGCCTGGTGCGGAACGAACCGGTCGACATCCGTTTCCGCAATCCCGGCCTGTGCCAGTGCGCGCTCGGAGGTCCTCGTCATCAGCGTGACCGCGCGGGAGAAAACCTCGCGGCCGTCTGGCATCGTCATCAGGAAATCCTCAGCCTTCGTATCGGGGGAGAAGGGCCGACTGCTGTCTCCTGCCGGTATCTTAATCAGATCATAGCCGGTCCCATCCGATGCGAGCTCGGCGGAAAGGAGGCCACTTTGCCGACCCCGGCCTGGTTCGAGCACGACGGCGCCTGCCGCATCGGCAAAGAGTACCGCGCTCGCCCTCTCGGCGGGATTGATGCGGCGGCTCAGAATGTTGGCGGCGATTACCAGGACGGCACGGCCGTGTGCACGGACAAAGCCGTCTGCGAGAGTCAGCGCGTAGAGAAAGCCGGAACAGGCGCCGGCGAGATCGATCGCACCGGATTTTTCCAGGCCGAGCTTATGAACGAGCAATGGTGCCGAAGGCGGGAGCAGGTGATCCGGCGTGGAGGTCTCAAGCAGCGTCAGCGCGATCTCGCCGCGGGCGATCTGCGCATCTTGCAACGCCATCCGGCCAGCTTCGGCGGCCAGGCCGCTCAGCGTCTCCCCGTCTTGAGCCCAGTGGCGCGTCCGGATGCCGGTCCTGCGCAAGATCCAGCCTGCTTCAAGACCCAGACGCGCCTCGATTTCGGCATTGTCGACACGCCGCCCAGGCACAGCATGCCCGAAACCGACCATCCGGGAAGAAAACGTCGTCATCGTCACATCTTCCCAAGAACAGTCGATGTCACGTCGTCTATGGCGTCGTAGGCACCGGCAAGCTCTTCAGCGGTTACGCAATAGGGCGGCATCAGGTAAACGACGTTGCCGAGCAGGCGGATGAGCAGCCCGCGCTCGCGGAAGAGACGCCGCATGCGAGGACCGACATCCGCAAGATAGCCGCCTGACGGCACGACGAGATCGAGTGCCGCAATCGTCCCGGCCTGCCGGATATGGGCAAAGCCCTTATCGCCCTGAAACCGCTCGAGGTTTGCCCGATGCAGCGTTTCGAGGTTTTCGACCCGCTCAAGAACGGGCTCGCTCCGCCAAATTTCGAGGTTGGCGACAGCAGCCGCGCAGGCGATCGGATTGGCGGTGTAGGAGCTCGAATGGAAGAAGGTCTTGCGGCGGTCGGTGGAGACGTGGGCATCGAAGATGTCGCCGGTGCAAAGGGTTGCCGCCAAGGGCAGGGCACCGCCGGTTAGTCCCTTGGATGTACAAAGGATATCGGGCGTGATCCTGGCCTGCTCGCAGGCAAACATCGTCCCCGTTCGGCCCCAGCCGGTCATGACTTCGTCGGCAACGAACAGGCAGCCATGGCGGGTAGCGATCTCTTTCAATCCGGCAAGCACGTGCGCATCATAGATCTTCATGCCGCCGGCGCCGAGAACCAGAGGTTCGATCACCAATGCCGCCACGCGACCCGAACGACAGACGGTTTCGAACATGTCGAGTATCTTCTGCTCACGGCCGTTTCCGGACATGGGAGCCGGTCGACGTCGAACAGCAGCGGCTCGTAAGCCGCATTGAAGACACCTCGCTCTCCCGCTGACATGGTGCCGATCGTATCGCCGTGATAGCTGTGCTCCATCACGACGATGCGGTCGCGCGGCTCTCCGCGGTTGTGGAAATAGCCAAGCGCCATCTTGATCGCCACTTCGACCGAGGTCGAACCGCTGTGGGAATAGAAAACGTGCTCCAAACCGGTCGGTGCGATCTCGATCAGACCCGCCGCCAGTTCTTCGGCCGGAGCATGCGAAAATTCGGCAAAGATAATCTGGTCGTAGGCATCGGTTGCGGCGCGGATTGCCTCCATGATCGCGGGGTGTCGATGGCCATGCGTGATCACCCACCAGGATGAAATGGCGTCGAGAATACGATTCCCGTCCGCGTCGATCAGATAGGCACCCTTTGTCGATGCGACGCGTGTCATCGGCGGTTCGAGCGCATGCTGGGTGAAGGGGTGCCAGAGGGTCGAGCGGTTCATGCGGGCACCGCCGCAAAAGAAGCGGGATCGAAATGGTCCCGGAATACCTGGCGAAGGGTCTCGCGGCCGACATCCTGAAGCCAAGGCAGCCGGCCGAGCGAGCGGACGCCGCCCATCTTCACGATGATACGTTGTGTCTCGCGGTTCTCATCACCGATGAAGACAATACCGAAAACCGGAACGCCGCGCCGCTTAAGCGCTTCCAGCGACAGCAGCGTGTGATTGATGTTGCCGAGAGAGGTCCTGGCGCAGAGAATGGCGGGAAACTGCCAGCGGGCAAACATATCGGCGAGGACCAGATCGTCCGAGAGCGGCACCAGAAGCCCGCCGGCCCCCTCGATCACCAGCGGCCGGTCGGTCACCGGCGGCACGAGCCGTTCCGGGTCGATCGCCACACCATCGAGACGAGCTGAAAGATGCAGCGAAGCCGGTGTCGACAGGCGATAGGCTTCCGGCAAAATGCGCTCGCGCGGCACGTGCCCGAGCCGTGCAACTGTCTCGCTGTCTGTCTCATCGCCGAGCCCGGACTGGATAGGCTTCCAGTAATAGCCCGTCCAAGGCACCAGTGCGTGCGGCGGCAAAGATCGTCTTGCCGATGCTGGTATCAGTGCCGGAGACGACAAAGCGCGGGATCATGGCCTGTCCTCCCCGATCGCTCTGGCAAGCCGCTCGAACATCTCCGCGATCTGGCCTTCATCGACATTAAGCGTGATGGAAATTCTCAGCCGCGCCGTGCCGCCCGGCACGGTCGGCGGCCGGATCGCCCGCACATCAAAACCGTCGGCCCGCATGTGATCGGCGATCCGAAGCGCACGGGCATTGTCGCCGATCACAACCGGCTGAATCTGCGAACCACTCGGATTGACTCCGAGACGGGAGCGCAGCTGTTCGCCTGCAAAGTTCTTCAGACACGCCAGCCTCGTTCGGCGCTCCGGTTCGTCAGCGATCATGCGCAACGCTTCCCGCACTCCAGCCACTATCAGCGGCGACGGCGCGGTCGAATAGATGAAGCTGCGCGCGCGGTTGACCAGATACTCAGCGAGTATCGAAGGCAGGCCGAGAAGTGCGCCGGAGACGCCAAGCGCCTTGCCGCAGGAGTGCAGCGCCAGCACATTGCCACGGCTCTCCAGTCCCGCAGCGAGACCCCGGCCGCCAGGGCCGAACACGCCGGTAGCATGCGCCTCGTCGACGACGAGAAAACCGTCATGCCGGTCGGCGAGATGCGCAAGCTCGAGAATCGGCGCCTGGTCTCCGTCCATCGAATAAAGGCTCTCGACCGCGATCCAGGGATGCCCTCTGCCGCCGCTCTCGCGCCAGCGCCGGATTGCCTGATCGAAGGCCTCGACCTGGTTGTGCGGCACGGCAATCGCCTCCGCCTCGCTGGCCGCTATACCGTCATGGGCGCTCGCATGAATCAGCGCATCGTGGACGATCAGGTCGTCGCGCTGTGGAAGCGTCGAAAAGAGCGCCGCATTGGCCGCAAAGCCGCTGCCGAAATAAAGAATCTTCTCGACCCCGAAAAATGCCGCCGCTTCCGCCTCGAGCGCCTCATGTTCGGCGTGATTGCCGCGCAGGAGCCGTGAACGGCCGGCACGCCCCTGTCGATCGCAGCGGCAATGGCCGTCTTCAGGCGCGGCGCATGGGCGAGCCCCAGATAGTCATTAGAGGTGAAGTCGACGCCTTGCTGCTTGGTGAATTCGCGGATCCGCGACCTGCGCCGCTAACCCGCAAGCGTAACCTCATAGCGGGAGATCGCCGGCGAGCTCAACGCGATAGCTCCAGTTCCATCGGCGTGAGCCCGAGCCGTCGGAGGAGCGCCGCATCATGATCCTCGCCAGGATTGTCTGCTGTCAGCAGCGTGTCCCCGATGAAGATGGAATTGGCCCCGGCAACGACGCAGAGGGCCTGCATCTCGTCGCTCATCTCGGTGCGGCCGGCCGAGAGCCGTACATGCGAGCGCGGCATCAGGATGCGCGCCAGCGCGATGGTGCGCACGAAATCGATCGGATCGACAGGTGCTGCAGTGGCGAGCTTCGAGCCGGGGATTGGGATCAGCCTGTTGATCGGCACACTCTCCGGCGGCGCCGGCAGATTGGCGAGCGTCACCAGCATCGAAATACGGTCCTCAACCGTCTCACCCATGCCGAGAATGCCGCCCGCGCAGACCTTGATGCCGGCGTTGCGAACATTGGCGAGCGTTTCCAGCCGGTCCTCGAAGGTGCGGGTGGTGATGATCTCAGAATAATAGCGCTCGGACGTATCGATGTTGTGATTGTAATAGTCGAGGCCAACCTCGGCGAGCCTACCGGATTGTTCCGGCGTCAGCATGCCGAGCGTCATGCAGGTTTCCATCCCGAGCGCCTTCACGCCCTCGATCATGGCGACCAGCACATCCATGTCGCGCTCCTTGGGATTGCGCCAGGCAGCTCCCATGCAGTAGCGCGTTGCGCCACCTTCCTTCGCCTTCTGCGCCTCAGCCAATACACGCTCGACCTCCATGAGCTTCGAGGCCTTGAGGCCGGTCGGGTAATGGGCGGATTGGCTGCAATAGCCGCAATCCTCGGGACAGCCACCGGTCTTGATCGACAAAAGCCGGCTCATCTGAATGGCGTTCGGATCAAAATGCGCGCGATGAACCTGTTGGGCGCGGAAGAGGAGCTCGTTGAACGGCAAATTATAGATAATTTTGGCATCTTCAAAGGAAATGAACGCGTCGAGCGACGGCTCATCTTTGATTTTACTCGTCAGCAGCGTTGCACTTTCCGCCATCGAACTCCCCTCTTAGCAAGTTTGACGTCGCAGAGCTAAGTTGCCCTCGCTTTTAGCGCCCGTGCGAGCGATCGTACCCATTGACGCCGGGTGCCGCCCAACCTTCGGGCAGGCGCTTGGCCTTATAGATTTCGACAACCAGCGGATAGCAAGCCGCCGTATCGGACGAATGCTCCGATGAGCAGTCGCCGCCCGGACAGGCCGAAAGTGCGCCCAGGAGATCGATCTCGGCGAAGAATTCCAGGTAGTCGCCAGGCCTGACGGGGCTCGCCTTCATGAAGTACTGCCCTGTGTCGCGGGTGAAGCCGGTGCACATGAACACGTTCAGCACGTCGTGGACATAGGCCTCGGCCTCGCGCACCGGCATCCCGGTCGTCTTGGCGAAAGCCCGCGTCAGGTTCGAGTGGCAGCAATGATGATACTGCCCGCCGTGGCTCAGCAGGTTGTGGGTATACGGATCGCAGCGCGTGCCGATCACGTCATGGACGGAGCCGCCGAACTCGTCAAAGCCGTACCAGTCCAGGGTATCGTGCGTGATCGTGGCGATCGGCCGAAGATAGGGAAAGTTGGAAAAGAGCTGGTCGCCAAGGCCGACATGGGTGCCGTTCAGGGCCCGCGTCTTGCCAGTATAGAGCCGCTCCTTTGGATCCTGGGCATTGAACAGGTTCAGGTCACCCACCTGCGCCCCCTCGCTGCAGACGATGCGGAAGAAATGACCCGCCGGCACGGTCCACGTGGCTGCGTCCCGTGGCGGCACGATCACGGTCTCGATGAGTTCGAGGTCGTCGCGCAGCGCACGGTATGCGGAGAGGTTGGGGCGCGGCAGCGCGTCGACCGGATAACAGACGACCGGCTTGATCGCCTGGCGGGCGGCGGCATCTGCGGGCGCGTCAGTGATGGGGTTCGGTCTCATGGGCTCTCTCCGTTTCGTTGCGCCGTCAGCGGCAGCGTTTGTGGTCGGGATTTTTGGCCGGTTTTCTCATCCGCCCGCCTCAATCGATCAGCGCCAGCTCCGCGCCGAGGCCGACTGCGTTTCCAGGTTCGACCTTGATGTGAATGCGGCCGGCCTTTGGCGCGAGGACGCGCGTTTCCATCTTCATGGCCTCGATCAGCGCCACGGCCTCTCCCTCGGCAACATCTGTTCTGTCTTCGACCAGCCATTGCTGGAGCGTCCCGGGGATCGGGGCCGTCACCGCGCCCTCACTGGCCGGTGCGCTTGCGACGGTGGCTGGCTGCGATGCGGAAACTCCGGAGAAGAGAGCGGCGGGCAGGCTCAGCGCATGACGCTTGCCGTCGATCTCGATGAAGGTGCGCAGAAATCCCCCCTCGACAGGATCGACGCGTGGCGCCGGCTCAATGCCGCGGAAGGCCGTCTCGATCCAGTTGGTGTAGACGCCAAAGCCGTCCTCGCCGGTGAAGGCGCGCTCCTCCAGCACCGCGCGGTGGAACGGCAGCACCGAGGCGACACCCTCGATCCGGAACTCGGCCAGGGCCCGGCGGGCGCGGATCAGCGCCTCCGCGCGGGTCGCGCCGGTGACGATCAGCTTCGCCATCATCGAGTCGTAGAGGCCCGGGATCTCCGATCCGGTCTCCACCCCGGCATCGAGCCGCACGCCCGGACCCGAAGGCGGTCGGAACCGGGTGATCCGTCCGGGCGTCGGCAGGAAGCCACGGCCGGGATCCTCGGCATTGATGCGGAACTCAAAGGCATGGCCACGCGGGGCAGGCGTTTCCGTCACGGAGAGCGGCAAGCCGTCGGCGATGCGCAGCTGCTCGATGACGATGTCGACGCCGGTCGTTTCCTCCGTCACCGGATGCTCGACCTGGAGGCGGGTGTTGACCTCAAGGAACGAGATGACACCGCTGTCCGACAGCAGGAACTCCACGGTGCCGGCGCCGGTGTAGCCGGCCGCTGCGCAAATGGCGCGGGCGGCATCATGAATGCGGGCGCGCTGGTCCTCCGAAATGAAAGGAGCGGGCGCCTCCTCCACGAGCTTCTGGTTGCGGCGCTGGAGCGAGCAGTCGCGCGTGCCCAGCACGACGGTGTTGCCGTGGCGGTCGGCGATGACCTGCGCCTCGATATGGCGCGGCTTGTCGAGAAACTGTTCGGCGTAGCACTCGCCGCGGCCGAAGGCCTCGGTTGCCTCCCGCACGGCAGACTCGAAGAGCTCACCGACCTCCTCCAGCTTGCGAGCCACCTTCATGCCGCGCCCGCCACCGCCGAAAGCAGCCTTGATGGCGAGCGGCAGACCTGCCTCCTTCGCAAAGGCAACGGCGTCCGCCGCTGAGGCGAGCGGGCCATCCGATCCCTTGACCAGCGGGGCGCCGACCTGTGCCGCAATCCGGCGGGCCTCGACCTTGTCGCCGAGTGCCGTGATGACGGCCGGCGCCGGCCCGACCCAGACGAGGCCGGCGTCAATGACGGCCTGCGCGAACTCGGCGCGCTCGGACAGGAAGCCATATCCGGGATGGACGGCGTCCGCGCCAGCACGGCGGGCGATCTCGAGGATCTTCGGGATATTCAGATAGGTGTCGGCCGGGCGGCCGGGGCCGAGGCCATAGGCTTCGTCGGCCAGCTCGCCGTGAAGCGAGTGGGCATCGGCATCGGAATAGATCGCCACGGAGGCGACACCGTAGTCGCGTGCGGCACGGGCAATGCGGATGGCGATTTCGCCACGATTGGCGATGAGAAGCTTTTTCATCGGGCGAGTTCCCTGACGAGCGGGTCGAAGGCAGCGGTGGCGTTGAAGCGGATGGTCGCGCCGATCGGGATCTGGCCGGCGAGGTCGAGGTGGTGGCGCGCGACAACCGCGATCACCGGATAGCCGCCGGTCAGGGGATGATCGGCAAGAAAGAGTACCGGCTGCCCGCTGTGCGGCACCTGGATTGACCCAAGTGCGGCACCCTCGGACGGCAGCTCCGCCGTATCGCGTCGCTCCAGCGGCTCAGTACCAGAAAGGCGCATGCCAACCCGGCTCGACTCCGCCGTCACCTGCCAGTCCTGGGAAAGCAGGGTGGCGACGCCCTTGTCCGTGAACCAGTCCGTACGAGGCCCAAGCACCACATCAAGTGTCACGGGGTTCCCTGCCCTTGGCATGGTCTTGAGCACAGGCCGGAGAGGATCGACAGCGGCAGCCGGTTCGTTTGCCGGTACCAGGATGTCACCCGTCGTGATTGCCGGCGGGCCGACCTTTGCCAGGGTGTCGGTGGCCGCTGAGCCAAGGACGGGGTCGACGGCAAAACTGCCGCGCAGGGCCAGATAGCTGCGCATGCCGTCCGGTGGGAAGCCGAGCGTCAACTCGTCCCCTGTGTCGAGCGCGAAAGGCCGACCGAGAGGAGCCGGGACAATTCGGCCGTCTGCCGTGAGGATCGTAAGGGGTGCGGGCGCACCTGTGACCGCTAGCGTAACCGGCCGGTCAGCCTTCAGCGCAAAGCCGCCGAAGGTGATCTCAAGGGCTGCCGCTTCGCGTGGATTGCCAACGCAGAGGTTCGCCTCAATGAGGCTTGCGCGATCAACCGCGCCGGATTCCGAGATGCCCTGGTCAGCCCGACCGGGGCGCCCGAGATCCTGGTAGAGTGCCGGGCGGTCGGCCCGGGTGACCAGAAGGCCTGCGGCGGGAGTGACGGCTTTCGTCGTCTCCTCCGGGCTTGCCGAAACGGAGACAATGGCTCCCTTCGCCATCTCGCGGAAGCGGACGCGATCACCGGGAGCCAGGAGGGCCGCGCGGGGGCGGCTGGTGTCCCACATGGTAAGCGGTGTGTGGCCGAGAAGCTGCCAGCCGCCGGGGCTGTCGGAGGGATAGATGCCGCCGAATGGGCCAGCGAGCGCCACCGAGCCGGCTGGAATGCGCACGCGCGGGCTCTTGCGGCGCGGCACGTCGAAGGCCGGATCGTCGCAGGTCATGTAGGCGAAGCCCGGCGCAAAGCCCGTGAAGGCAACGGTATAGGTCGCCTCCGTATGGCGGCGGATCAGGTCCTCCACCGTCCAGCCGAGGATCTCGGCGACATCGCTGAGGTCCTCGCCGTCATAGACGACAGGGATCTCGAAGGTTTCTCCCTGGCGTGAGCTGTGGACCGACAGGTCGATCTTGGCGATAACCTCAACGAGATGCTCATAGCCCGTCAGCAGCGGATCGAAGCGGACCATCAGCGTGCGGGCGGCCGGCACCAGGTCGATGACGCCCGCCGGCCGGGCGGCGAGCAGGCTGTCGAGCAGGGTCAGTGTCGTGGCGAGATCCTCGAGCTCGACCAGGAAGGCGTCGGAGCCAGCGGGCAGGAAGCGCAGGCGCTCAGCCATTGGTAAAGGCCTTGAGCTCGATGCCCTGGCTGATCAGTGTGTCGCGCAGCGTGCGGGCGACAGCGACAGCCGACGGCGTGTCGCCGTGAACGCAGATCGATTGGGCCTCGAGCGCGATGTCCGTGCCATCGATGGCGGTGATGCAGCCCTCCGCGACCAGGCGCAGCATCCGCTCGGCGATTGCCTGCGGGTCGTGGATAACAGAGCCCGGCAAGCGCCGGCTGACGAGGCTGCCGTCAGCGTTGTAGGCGCGATCGGCAAAAGCCTCGCAGACGACCGTAAGTCCCGCCGCGCGAGCCTGGATGACGATCGGCGCGCCAGCGAGCGCCATCAGCACAAGTGAAGGGTCGATGGCCCTGATGCCTTCGATCACATCGGCCGCCTGGCGGGCGTCGTGCGCCATCGTGTTGTAGAGCGCGCCATGCGGCTTGACATAACGCACAGCTGTCCCGGCCGCTCTCGCGAGGCCTCGGAGCGCCCCGATCTGATAGATCGTATCCGCTACCAGCTCCGCGCTGGTCGGCTCCATGTTGCGGCGACCGAAGCCAACGAGATCGCGGTAGCCGACATGCGCGCCGACTGAGACACCCCGTTTTGCCGCTTCTTTGAGCGCGGACAGGACGCCCGCCGGATCGCCGGCATGGAACCCACAGGCGATGTTGGCACTGGTGACGATCGCGAGCATCGACATGTCGTCACCCATTGGCCAGGGGCCGAAACTTTCACCGAGATCGCTATTGAGGTCGATGCGGGCCATGGCGTAACCTGTTCAGACAATGATCTGTTTTGTTGAATATCATGAATTAGATTGTTCAACAATATGAATCTTGATCGTAGGGACCTCGAGCCTGCAGGGCCATTGATGACGAACCAAACGACTGTGGGAACCGATGACCAGTCCCTTGCGGAAGCCGTGGCCGCCACCATGCGCGAGTTGCTGATCGCGGGCGAGTTCGCGCCGGGCCAGAAGCTTTCGGAGCAGCAGGTTGCCTTCCGGTTCGGCATCTCGCGCAACACGCTGCGAGAGGTATTCCGCCTGCTGACAAGCCAAAGGCTGCTAAAGTATATTCCCAATCGTGGGGTCTTTGTCGTCGCGCCGGACGAAGCCGCGGTCATCGATATCTATCGCGTGCGCTCGGTGATTCAGAAGGGCGCTGTTCACGCCGCGAGCAGAGGGCATCCGGCCCTCGCGCGCATGCGACGGTTGGCCAAGCAGGGGAGGGAGAGAGGCTTTGTCGGAGATTGGCGGCAGGTCGGAACGATCAACATGGAATTCCACCGCGCCATGGTGGAGCTCTGCGACAGCCCGCGGCTCAGCGCCTGCTTCGACCTGGTGCTCGCCGAACTGCGGCTTGTCTTCGGGCAGCTGGAAGACACGGCTCATCTCCACGAGCCCTATATCGAGCTGAACGCATCTCTTGTGCGCGCGCTCGAGGAGGGTGCCATTCCGGCCGCAGTTGCGCAGCTGGAGGCCTATCTCCTCAAGTCGGAACGGGCGGTGCTTGCGGCACTCCAACGCAGAAGGCGATGAGTGGGCTATCGAGACGGTCGGTTCGCCCGCAGAACTGCCTCGTCAGGGATCCAGAACGACTGTCCAAGAATCACTCTTGTGTCCGCCGCCCAAGGCCTGCCGCGGCCTTCCGGGGTGCAGAGGAAGCCGGGGTTTCATCCCTGTTCGTCTCCGTATTGGTGAGAACGGGCGTGCTGCCCGGCGCAGGCGGTAAATTCTTGCTGGGGCGGGGTAAGTTCTGGGCACGGGCGGCCTCCAGCACCACACGTTCAGATTCTTGCAGATACAGCTCAAGCGCGCGGCTCGCACCGACGCGGTCGCCATCACAGAGCATTCCGCAAATCTCCACATCGCGCGCTACCCAGGGCTCCTGAAACCGGCGAGCATCTGGAGCCAGCGAGAATGCGAGACGAGCTTGTGCCGCAACGGTTGCGAAAACATCATTCAACCGCGGGCTGCCAATGAAGTTGACGATCTGGCGATGGAATTCTAGCGATGCCGTGCCACATTGTTGCCAGTCCTGATCGAGAGCCGCGCGCTGGACTGCTTCAACCCGTTCGACCAACTCTGTCATTGCTTCGGATAAAGCGTAGGCACTGCAGGTCACCCCGCGCAACTCAAGCGTCAACCGAATGGCATAGATTTCCCTGATTTCGGCGGCGTTCAATGCCCGAACAGTCGCGCCGTGATGGGCGCGATGTTCAATCAATCCTTCAGCCACCAGATCGCGGAGCGCTTCGCGTAACGTGTTCCGCGAAACGTTCAAGGCCTCGGCCCAGGATACCTCGCGAAGAGGTGTGCCCGGCGCCAGTTCACCACGAAGGATCTTGTCACGAAGCAACCCGGCTGTCGTCTGGGCCAGGACAAGGGGTCGATTAAGATTGGTCACGCTGATGTCCTTGTTCCTGTCTTTTGTTGAACAATAGCGACATGGCAAACATTAACCCATGGAGGCGCAAATTGTAGCGCATATACGTGTCCTCTCTGACCATCTTTAGCGAAAAAGCCACTCTTTAAGATCTTGAGTTGTCAATAATACGGACTCTGCACTGTCAATATGAACTCGATATCTAAACTTCTTCATCGTCCATGCGCGGCCGCTTAAAGGGATCCATTCCATATTAAGCGAAAAAAATTTATTAATATATTGAAATCGTTAGGTCATCCGCTTTCTATAAGGCGTTTTTCTTGAACGCCACGCGCCAGCTGATTTCACCAGCGAGGATAGTGACAGAGATTTCTGCATTTGTGGGGTTGCTTTCTGCAAATTGTTCAACAATTATGCGGGCAATAAGGGAGAAGCAGTCCATGAAGAAAAGTCTAGCCAGCACCATACTTCTGATTGCAGCGCTGACGGGCGCCCAGGCTGAAACGCTGCGGATCGGCGTAGACCTGACTTACCCGCCCTATAATTATCTCGATAAAGCCAATCAGCCCGCCGGCTTCGATGTCGAATTGATCAAGCTGATTGGCAAGAGAACCGGCAGCGACGTTTCTTTTCTTGATACGCGGTTCGAGAATCTCATTCTGGGCGTCTCTGGTAATCAGTTCAATGTCATCGCTTCAACACTTTACGTCACACCTACGCGCGCGAAGCAGATCGACTATGTTCCTTATATGAAAACAGGCGTTTCTATCGCCGTTTCGGCGAGCCGCGGCCAAGGGTTCGCCAAGCCGGAAGAGCTGTGCGGCAAGCGGGTGGGCTCGATCAAGGGAGCGGCATGGATTCCAGAACTTGAAAAGCTGAATCAAACGGTCTGTGCCGGCAATCCGATCGATTCACGCGAGTTCCCAACCTCTCCCGAAGTCACTCAGGCCGTAATGTCCGGTGGTGTTGATGCTCAGTTGGAGAACTCCGCAGTGCTGGCCGATGCGGCCGAAAAGCTGAAGGGCCGCTTGAAAATAACCTCAACCGAGCAGCTTTACCCTGTGATTGTCGGCTTTGGCGTGAAGAAGGGCAACGAGCCATTGGCAACCTTCCTGCGAGAAGCTCTGGCCAAGCTTGATGGTGATGCGGATTATGAAGGTCTCTTCGCCAAATACGGTGTTGCCAAATCGAGTGAAGCCGAATTCAGGGCCGCTATTGCCCAGTAATCAAGTTGCGTGCGGCAGGCTTCACCATCCGCCTGCCGGCCCTTGAGACATAATTGTGCGACGCAGGGGCGCCGCCGCTTTTGGAAACGCCCGGCCCATGAACTTCGACTGGAACTATCTCTTCAGCCTTGCGCTGTACCCTGATTTTTGGCGTGCCACGGCGCTGGTCGCCTGGCTCGGTCTTTTGACCTGGGTTATCGGAACGGCACTCGGCTTTCTTTTCGCGCTGGCGCGTCAATCCTCACTGCGTCCCCTGCGGTGGTTCGCCAAGACCTATATCTGGCTGTTCCGCAGCTTGCCATTGCTGGTGCTGCTGATTTTCGTCTACAACTTGCCGCAGTTCATGCCGTCGCTTGGGCCGGTGCTGTCTGTGCCGTTCTGGGCCGGGTTGATAGCACTCGTGATTTCAGAAACCGCCTATCTGGCCGAGATTCACCGTGCAGGTCTGATTTCGGTGGATCAAGGCCAGCATGAAGCCGCCCATGCCCTCGGCGTCCGTCCGGTCGGCAAATACAGATATATCATTCTCCCGCAGGCAGTCCGGGTTGCGTTGCCCGCGCTCGGCAACGAATTCATCACCATCGTCAAGCTGACTTCGTTGGTCTCCGTGATCTCGCTGGCTGAAATCCTGCTCGTGGGACAGCGGCTCTATACCCGGAACTTCATGGTCATCGAGACGCTCGTTGCTGTGTCGTTCTACTATGTATTTGTTGTATCGGTCTTCAGTTTCTTCTTGTCGCGCCTGGAAAGCCGTCTCGACATCACACGCATGACGGGCGCGGAAATCCGCGCACCAGCGAGCGCTTTGTCCAGCAGAACGACGAATGAGCGTTGCATCGGACAGGAGGTCATCGTAGAGCTCGACAATGTTCGCAAAAATTTCGGTGACAAACGCGCGCTGGCAGATGTGTCACTCAAAGTCTGCAAGGGCGAAGTCGTCAGCATCATCGGTCCGTCCGGCTCCGGCAAGACGACCCTGATCCGCACGATCAACGCTTTGCAGGATATCGATGCTGGGCGTATCACGCTGGATGGCGTCGACTGGATCAGGGCAGGCGACAAAGGCTACCGGGTTGCTTCCGATTTCCATGACCGCGTCACTCGCCTCGGCATGGTTTTCCAGTCATTCAATCTCTTCCCGCACATGACTGCTCTCGAAAACGTCATGTTCGGCCCGCGCTATCATGGCAACCGCGACAAGGAAGCACTGCGCACAGCAGCGATGACCCATCTGGCGCGTGTTGGCATGGCCACTCACGCAAACAAGTATCCCCACCAGCTATCTGGAGGTCAAAAGCAGCGTATCGCGATCGCACGTGCCCTTGCAATGAACCCGGAGATCATGCTGTTCGATGAACCCACATCGGCACTCGATCCAGAACTGGTCGGTGAAGTCTTGCAGGTCATCGAAAGTCTCACCCGCGACGGCATGACGATGATCATCGTCACCCATGAGATGCGCTTTGCTCGCCGCGTCAGCGACCGCGTCATCATGATGGAGAACGGACACATCGTAAATGACATGAACGCTGATGAACTGAAAGATGCGCCGGCCGACAGCCGTATCCGAAAGTTTATGTTGCAGAGTTAAGATTCAGGCGATGCCTGTTGCGTACCGCGTATGAAGTAGGAACGGGAACTGGAGGAGAAACGTCTATGAAACGTCACGTCTTAAATTGGTCGTGCGGATTAGTCTTAGCAAGCTTTGTGGTCAGTGCTGGGCAAGCTGCCACGACAGCAAAAAAATCGGATTTTTCTGAAGCTGACGTGGTGCGCGATATCGCCTATGTGCCTATGAAGGACGGAACGCGCATCGCCTATATCTCCTATCGCCCAAAAACCGGCCGCTATCCGACCGTTTTCTTCTATTCGCCATATACAGGAGGTGCGACATCTTTCGAAACCGCGAAGGAATTTCTCGACGCTGGCTACGCTTTCGTTGGCGCCAACTTTCCCGCAACGGGTTGCTCGGAAGGTGTGATCGACTATTGGGTCGATGGCTTTGACCACAAAGTGGGGCGTTATGGCGCCGAGGTGGTCGAATGGATCTCAAGGCAGCCCTGGAGCGACGAGAATGTCGGAATGATCGGTAATTCATCCGCCGGCACGCTTCAGGTCTGGGTCGCTGCCGAGCAACCTCCTCATTTGAGAGCCATCGTGGCGAGCGGCGTCGAGGATGGCTACGAGGATTGGCTCCACCTCGGCGGAATGATGCAGCTGGATTCCACGGCAGGATGGGCGCTTAACTCGGAGTTCGGCGTTCAAGTTCGAGGCGCGGAGTGGCGGATCAGCCAGGGCGACAAGGAGTGCGCCGCGATTCGTCAGAGCGACAAACGTGTCGTCAAACGTTCATTTATTGACGAGGTTCGAAAGCATCCACTGAAGGATGAATGGTGGGAATCGGCCTACCTTGCCACCGCGAAGGTCGCCGGGAAGGTCAATGTGCCCACTATGCTTATTGCCTCCTGGCAGGACACCTACGGCGGCGCCGCCAGGGAAAGCACCCGGCTATTTACTCAGCTAATACCAGACGTGAAGCACAAAAAACTTGTCCTGATGAACGGTGATCACGGTATCGCCGGCCCCGGGCCGCGAGGCTATAGCCTTGTCGACTCTGAGCGGATGAAGTTCTTAGACCGTTGGGTGAAGGGCGTTGAGAACGGCGTAGACAACGAATTGCCGGTGACCGTATTTTGGGACGTTCGGGAGCCCAACGGAGATGCTAAGAAATCGGTTGCCGGTTGGGTTACACATCACAAGACCTGGCCAGAACCGACGGTCGAGCGTCGTCCCTACTATCTCACGGCCGATGCCAAGATCTCGCCTGACAAACCGGCAGATCGCCCGACGGAAGGACCGCGCGCCTACATCTACCCGACGGGAGCGGAACTCTACGGGAGCAATCAGCAATTCGCGATCCAGCCATACTCCAAAGGGGTGTTGAATTACCGAACGGCCCCGGCTGCCTCGGACATGGTGTTGCTTGGAAACCCGGAAGTCACGCTCTATCTCAGTATCGACCACGGAGATGACGCCGACCTCGAACTAACATTGAAGGACGTCGATCCTGACGGCAATGTCCTCTTCCTCCAATCGGGCCTGCTGCGCACTTCGCTTCGCGCGGTCGACGAAGCGCGGTCACATGCGGACGAAGTCGTTCCCTTATTTCGGAAATTTGAGAAACTCGTACCAGGTAACATCTACGAGGTAAGGATGTCGTTGCTGTCACCGATCGCTCACGTTGTCCGGCAAGGGCACAGCATCGAGCTAACCATCGGTGCCCCCAATCCTATTCCGCACCCCAATATCGGCAGCATTCCTGCCGGTAGCCCGTCTATCAACAGGGTCTATCACTCGGAGAAGTATCCTTCGAAAATTCTCCTTCCCGTAATCCCCGGAGCCGTGGCCCAAGCGCCCGCTCCCGAATGCGGCACGCTGCGAGCTCAGCCTTGTCGAAAGGTGACTGAATTCGTTCCCGGGGGACTGCCAATTCAGTGATTTTCAACACAGGCGCTACGATTCTAGCTCCGCCCATCGCATGCGAAACTTGGATGCCGGCTTCCGCTTCTATGTGCGGAAGCCGTACTATCCTGATAAAAGTGGCGGCACGGTGTTTCTCGACGAGATCGAGAGCATGCCGCTTTCGGCCCAGGTGAAGCTCCTGCGCGTGCTCGAGAAGCGCGAGATCACCCCGCTCGGCAGCAACGAGGTGCGCCCGCTCGACCTGCGCGTGGTCGCCGCCGCCAAGGTCGATCTTGGCGATCCGGCGGCGCGCGGCGAGTTCCGCGAGGATCTGTTCTACCGCCTCCATGTGGTGACGGTAGCGATTCCGCCACTCCGCGAGCGCCGCGAGGACATTCCGCTGCTCTTTGCTTATTTCCTGAGCCGCGCCGCCAAGCGCTTCCACATCGAGCCGCCGCCTGTGGCCGCTGAAACGCGGCGCTATCTTCTTGCGCATGACTGGCCCGGGAACGTACGCGAGCTTGTCCATTTCGCCGAACGCTTCGTGCTCGGCCTGATCGAAAGCCCCGGCCCCACCACATCCGGCGAGGCCATGGCAGATGGTGGCGCGGGGCTTTCCCTGCCGCGGCGCATGGAGCTTTACGAGGCCGAGCAGATCCGCCAGACGCTTGCGGCCCATGCTGGCGACGTCAAGGCCACGATCGAAGCGCTCGGCATCCCGCGCAAGACCTTCTACGACAAGCTGCAACGCCACGGCATCGTCCGCACCGGCTATGCGAAAGGCTCCTAAGTGTTCAGATGGGGTTGTCTAATCGCAGCCCCTTGATCAAGTCCTTTATCGAAATTGCTCGACGATGCCATTGCCGATCGGTCGACGGATCACGAACAGATGGTATTGCGACGCGCTGCTTGTTCTTCTTGGCGCCAGTGATGGTTGCTTGCCGGGGGCACGGTTGTCTTCGCGGTCGACACCAGTTCGCCGCATGATGGTCTTCGCAGGTGGAGGCCTTCCAATGTATTCGACGCAGTCTGCGGGTCGATCACGCGCACCTGCAGTCCCATCAGCGGAAGATCGTGCCCCGTGGCGTGGTGTAAGAGCGCCAGTCTTCGGCTGAGCCGAGTTGCTCAGGCGGTCATGGCCGACAGCCTGCGAACGGGATCATCGCTCAGCAGGCTCCGACTTTCCAGCGACATGTAGCGCCGGCTCACCGCCCACTCGTCATTCTGCTCCAGCATCAGCGCTCCCACGAGCCGGATCACTGCCCGGTCATTGGGGAAGATCCCCACCACATCCGCACGCCGCTTGATCTCGCCGTCTGCGGCCAGTGTTCGCGCGGAAAGCTCATGGAGACCAGCACCTCCTCACGCGAGCGGTCCATCAGCTCGGTGAGCTTGGGACTGCGCTCGCGCAGGGCATCGGCCATCGAAGTCCATTGCTCTCTGGCCGTTTCAGCATTCTCCTGGGCAAAGATCGTCTTGAGCATCGCTTTACGCTCTCGCCTTGTTCCAGAGTGGCGCTGAGCGTCTCCAGGACCTGATCCACCAGGTCTGACGCGTGCTCGCGTGTGACGTAAACCTGTTGTTCTCAGTCAGATCTGCGCGCGTGATACTCTTGCGGGCCATCAGGAAAGTCTCACTGAAAGAAAGGGGCTGCTGTTGCCAGCAGCCTGAGTTGGGGAGGAACGACTTTCCTCAGAGGAGCGGTACCGCAGGGCAACTGCGAACCGCGCAATGAAATTATCATTATGGGGTGTGTTTTGAAGTCTAATTACGTATATGTAATCGTTTGCGAAACTTTCGTAATGCGTTTTCGTATGAGCTGTGGCCAGGAAGCCACAGATCCAGGGCGTCGATGCGGCTACCACGGTGCGGCTTGCGCTGGAGCGGCTCCAGTGGCTTAAGCAATCGAGATCCTGAACCCGGCCAGGTCCACAGACGGGAGGGTTTTCGGATCAGGGACTTGGCCGGAAGTTCGGCTGGGCAGCCGCCATGTACGAATGATCCTGCCTCGTTGAAGCATCAGTGAATGCAGCGGCGTGGCTCCCCCACCCATCTTGTCGCGTGTTCCGGCTCCATCACGCTTGGATGGAGTCATGCAGGCGCTCTGCCATAAGGCCAGAGGCTGGGTGCAATCCGGAGCCAGTGAGATCGAAAATTCGGTCTGGCCTGATCGCGTCGCCCCGTTCGACAATCCTTTCGGCTCTTCCTGGCGGCGTGCGATGACGAAAGAGGAAGTCTCGTATGATGAACCTGCGCCCAGGCTGGCCGCCAAAGTTGCCGCGCATCGGCGTAATCGATGAATGCCGCGTGCCGGTAATAAACGGGCGCGTTGCAGGATTGGGCGTTTTGCGACAGCTTGACGAATCGATACGGGACCGACATCGTCAAACGGGCGTGACCTGCGCCTAACCTCCTCGGACCTTCCCCAGCATGGTCCTCAACGGAGGCAAAGGGACTTCCGTCTCGGGTCGCTGTCTTGGTCCGATCGTTTCGGGCGTGGTTGCTGGGGAACGTGCGTCCGGGACATGAAAGACCTGACAAATGACGCAAAACGGAAATCTCAAACGCCGTGTCCGTGCTCGCGCGGCCAAAACCGGCGAGTCTTACACCGCAGCTCTCCACCATATTCGCCAGCCGCCGGACGAGTCTGCGGCCCGTTCAATACGGATGGCTGTCGCGCAAACATCGCTATTCAATGATCCCCGTGATCGTTCGGCGCTTCATGCCAGCGGAAAAGAATTGCGCCGCCTCATGCGTGACGCCCACAAAGCCGGCGCTCGCCTTTTACATTTCCCGGAAGGAACAACCTGCTGGCCACATAAACGAATCATGTCCGAAATCGGGCCTAGAGAAATCGGGCCTTCCGACTGGACGCGCTTCGAATGGGGTGCTTTGCGCGAGGAACTGGAAGCGACCACAAGACTTGCGAGTGAGCTTAAGCTTTGGACGATCTTCGGTTCCGTCCATCAGCTCACCTCGCCGCACCGGCCGCATAACAGCCTTTACGTGGTATCCGATCGTGGAGAGCTGGTGACGCGCTATGATGAGCGCCTGTTATCGAACACGAAAGTCTCGTTCATGTACTCGCCGGGGAAGATTCCTGTGACCTTTGAGGTGGATGGCCTTCGTTTCGGCTGCGCGATCGGCATGGAGGCGCACTATCCGGAAGTATTCATCGAATACGAGAAGCTTAATGTCGATTGTGTCCTGTTCTCGACAGCTGGAGATAGCCCGTCTAATGCTCCGGCATTTGCCGCCGAGGTGTTGGGGCATGCCGCAAGCAATACTTATTGGGTCAGCTATTCCACCCTTGCACCCCAGAGCACGGCCGTTCCGTCGGGGATCGCCGCGCCAGATGGTCATTGGGCCGTGCAGTGCCCTGCGAACGGGTTACCCGCTATCGCTGTCGCGGACATCAGAACTAATCCAGAGGATCCTGCGCGGCCGTGGCGGCGAAAGGCCCGTAGCGATCTTTATATCGCTCATCAAATAAACAGCGATCCGAGGAGCGACGGCCGCGACCTGTTCTGACAAATAAAGTGTTCAGCGGGGCGGTTTGCCCCGCTGGCAGCCCGGCGCGGCAGGAACAGATTGCATGTCTTTGTCCCGAAAATCCTACGTTTCGCGACCAAATCGGCGGCGCTGAACAATGAGGGAGCTTTCTATCGCAAAACTCGGGCGCAAAAGACAGAATTTCGTGACCGAGTTTTGCGACAAGGACTGGCCGTGTTGTTATGCGGCCTGCCGATTCATGGCCACGTCCCTCTCATGCAGGGCCCATACGTGCCCGAAAGGATCGAAGAACGCAGCGACGCGATGACCGTCATCGGCAACTTCAAGCCTATTGCGAATGGTGGCTCCGGCAGCAACAGCCGTCTTTAACACAGCGGCCGCATCCCGCACCTCCAGGCGGAAAATCGTGCTTCCTGAACCGTTTTCCTTCAGAAAGAAGGGACCGCCGCGTGATGGCTCAGCTTCGCGATGAGGGTTAGAGCCACAAATCGAGATCGTCCGATCACCAAGCTGCATGTCCACTGCCATCAGCTCACCCTCGTGAAGATGATGGGCTTTTGTCTGCACCGCGCCAAGTGCGGCTTCGTAAAACAAGGCGGCTTCCCGCTCGCGACCGTGCTTGACGAAAATTGTGAACGACAGCGACATCGCATTGTCGAACGCTGCCTTCAGAATATTCCAATCAGAAAAGCCGAACTGGCGAGCGACGATCTCAAGGCACGCACTGTGCGGCAATTCTATCTGATGTTGGGCCAAAGCTTTCCGCAACGCTTTGGCCATAGATTTCGAGCGAGCGAGAGCATCCATGGTTCAATCCCTTTCCGGGGCGTGATCAATGTCAGTGCTCGCGTTGCTGACGGCCGCCCACAAGGGTCAAACCATGACGGTTGTGCATTCACCATTCCCCGAGGAGCGAGCGGCGGGCTGCACGGCCCTGCCTGAATGATAGGCGGTTCATACCAGAGGTCAACGATCGCGCTGCGCTTATCGCGACACTAAGGGAATTCGAGACGTTCGTTAGCGTCACGCCGATGCCGCGCTGGCGGGCAAGACGACGACCTTGGTTCCCACCGGGGCCCGCCGATACAGGTCCATAATGTCCTGATTCAGCAATCGGATGCAGCCGGACGACACCATCGTCCCGATCGTCCACGGCTCAACCGTGCCATGGAGCCGATAATAGGTATCCTGATTGTTCCTGTAGAGATACAGGGCCCGGGGTCCGAGGGGATTTCCAGCTCCGCCGGGCAGACCATCTTTCAAGGGGCCATAGCGCTCCGGTTCTCGTGCGATCATGTCAGGCGTGGGGCGCCAACCCGGCCATTCGGCCTTGCGGGCAATCGTCGCCTCGCCTTGGAAGTTGAACGCCTCCTGCTTGCCAACTCCGATGCCATAACGGAGCGCACGGCCGTTCTCCATCACAAGATAGGCGTATCGAGCGGCCAGATCGACAACGATCGTCCCGGGCTTCTTGTCCGTCTGGTGGGCCACTTCTCGGCGCAAGAATTGCGGTTTGACACGCTCTAGATCGATAGCCGGAACCGGGAAGGGCTCGGTGTCTATAGCGGCATACATGGAGAGATAGGAGGGATCGGCCTGGGGGGTGAGAACCGCGCGCTTGGCCTGTTGCTGAGTTGCGCACCCGGCCAGTGCCAAAGGCGCGCCGATCAGAAATTGTCGTCTCTGCAATGCCATCCTCTGCCATCCCTCGCATGATCATTCGATGCTGCGAGAATGAGCACGGTGGCAGATCCTATGTCCATGTGTTATGGCGTTATGGGATGCATAACCGATAGGAACAACATGGACATTGCCGTCGCCCTGCGGGCCTTCGTCAGAACCGTCGAACGCGGCTCCGTGACGGCGGCCGCCAGAGACCTTGCGGTTTCTCAGCCGGCCGTCACCAAACACCTGCGCAATCTGGAACGGCACGTCGGAGCGCGGTTGATCGAGCGTTCCCCCAAGGCGGCGCGTCCGACCGCGCAGGGCCAAGCTCTCTACGAAGCAAGCCGCGCAGCTCTGGCGACGATCGATGCGGCGCTGGAAGGTGTGCGCCGTGATATGGGCGAGATCGAGGGGCAGCTTCGCCTTCATGCTCCCTCTTGTATCGGCTCAAAGCATCTGCATCCCATCGTCATGGAGTTTCAGCGGCTCCATCCGGCCGTGACGGTCGATCTGGTTCTGGAAAACCGCGAGATCGATCTGATCTACGAGAACTTCGACCTCGCCATCAAGTACGGCCGGCCAGCCGATCAGGATTTGATCATCCGGCGTCTCGGCGTGATCCGGCGCATTCTGGTCGCCTCGCCCGAGCTCCTGAAAAAGACCGGACCAATAGACACGTTGCAACGCCTCTCGGAAATCAGCGTCATCACGAGCGCTGCGGGGCTGGCCCCACGCGATACCTTGGGCCTTCAGGGGAAGGAAGGCACAGTGGACATTCCTGTCCGGCCGACGATTCGCACCAACTCTGCGGATGTCATTGCGTCCACCCTGTTGCATGGCCATGCCGCCGGTCCGGTCCAACAGCTCTTGGTCAACGACGAACTCGCCTCAGGAACACTGGTCCGCATCCTGCCGGAATATGAGATCAAACCCACGGAAGCTTATTTCGCGTATCCCTCGGTGCGCTTCATGAGGCCTGCCGTGCGAGCCTTTACAGATTTCGCTATTCCAGCCCTCCGGACAATCAAAGGACTCGACGCGGGTTAGCCTTGCAACAAACTTGTTCAGGGCGCTGGGGCGAGTGTCCGTCGGCCGAGGATGAGGAAACTCAGTGCCGAAAGCGCCCACGCCCACCACAGACTGTAGAGCATCACCCCGCTGAAGCCGTGAATCAGCGCCTGCTGCGCCACGTGTGGCGGGATCCCGGCTGTCTCAGCCACGCGCAGATTTCCGGCTGCAATCGCCTCGGCAAGCGTCTGCCCGACATCGCTATGAGACGAAATCTGCTCAATCCCAGACCGAATGCCCTGGAGCAGGATGAAGCCCATCAGCGCGATGTTAATCGCGAGCGCGGTCATACGCACACTCATGTCCATACCCGACGCCATGCCAGCCCGCTCAGCGGGGACGGATGCTGTCGCGGTATTGGCCACCGGCGTGTTCATCAGACCGACTCCCGCGCCCGCGAGAGCGCAGCCCGGCAGCACCATCATCCCGCTTGCCGGACCTCCGATCACGGTGAACCACATGAGGATGAAGCCCGCACCGATGGCGAAAAGGCCGAGAGAAATCACAATCCGCGGGCCTCGGTCCAGAAGCAGTCTCTCGCCAAACGGAGCTGCGATCAGCGTTGGCAACGTATAGGCAAGCAGGGCAAGCCCCGAGGTGACACTGTCATAATTGAGGCCCGCCTGAAAATAGATCGGCAGATAGATCACGAACGGCCAAAAGCTGAAATTCATGCCAGCAGCCCCAAGAAGCGCACCCGAGAAATTCGGGCTGCGGAAGGCACCGAAATCGAACATCGGCCGCGCCACTGTCATCTCTACGATGATGAAGGCGAGGAAGCTGACCGCGCCAAGGTTCGCAACGCTGCTCCCAACAGGTTCGCCGAAATGAAGCACTTGCCCGCGTGTAATCAGATAGACGAGGCAGAACACAGCCAGCGACAGAGTGACGATCCCGGCAAGATCGATGCGGACGGCGTGGGGATCTGAGGACTCGGTGACACAGACCTGAGCGAGAACGAGCGTGATCACCGCCACCCCGACATGGACCAGAAACACCCATTCCCAGCTAAAGAGCGCCACGGTCAGCCCACCGATCAGCGGGCCGAACCCCAAGCCACTACCGAAGACAATCCCCCACCAGCTGAAGGCCATCCCACGATCCCGCCCGTCACGGAACTGCTGAGAGAGGACAGCGATTTGACAGGCGGCCATTGCGGCTCCGCCAATGCCCTGAACAAACCGCGCGGCGATCAGGAGCGGTGCATTGGGTGCTAATCCGCATGCCAGTGACGCGCCCCCGAAAACGACAACGCCCGCCATGAAGATGCGCTTGCGTCCGAAACAATCCGCCAAGGCACCTGAGGCCATGAGGCATGCGGTCATCGCGATCGTGTAGGCATTCATGATCCACTGGAGCTGCTGAAAATCAGCGGGAAGGACCTGCTCCAAGGTCGGCAGGATGGCGGGAATGCTGGAAATTTCCAATCCGACCATCAGCGCGGACAGACAGACGACGGCGAGCGCCATCGTGTTGCGCGTGGATATATTCGTGTTCATCGCTTCGCCTTGCTTTGCCTTCCGCAAAGTGCGCTGAACGTCCTCGACGCGCTCATTCTGCGAGCGGCCACCTTTGCATGAGCCGTGATTCTTGAACGGGAGGATGCCGTCCCGTTGAAGATAAAACAATTATATGGCAGGCTATTTCAGTGATAACAATTTCGAATGAATAGCCATGACGACGCTTGAGGCTGAAAGCGTCCGCGCCTTCCTGCTGGTCGCCGATCATCGCAGCTTCACCCGCGCTGCCGAAGCGCTTGGCACGACACAGGCGGCGGTTAGTGTGAAGCTGAAGAGGCTTGAGGCGCGTATCGGCCACAAATTGATCGAGCGCACGCCCCGGCTGGTCCGTCTTTCCGCTCAGGGCGAGTTGTTTCTGCCTGCCGCGCGTGACTTTCTCGCTGCGCATGAGCGGGCACTTGCAAGCCTGTCCGCAGCCCGTCGACATTTTCGGCTTGGCATCGCCAGCCATGTCATGGGCCCGGAAGTCCCGACGCTGCTGGCGCGGCTGCGATCGCTCGATCCGGCGCTGACGATAGAAGTGCTGCTCGATACCTCACGTGCACTCCTCGAATCCTTCGAGCATGGCCGACTGGATGTCATCATCATCCGAAGCGACGAGGATCGGCGCGCCGGCGAAATTCTCGGACCAGAGCATTTCGGCTGGTTTGCCTCGCCGGATTTCGTACACCGCCCAGGCGAGCCACTGCCAATGGCAGGACTGTCCCCCTGCGGCATGATTTGTAACTTGGCAAGCCCACTGCTCACTCGCGCCGGGATCCTGTGGGCCGAGGTCTTCATCGGGGACACGGCTGCTATCGCCGCTGCGCTTTCTGCGGGCTTGGTGGTTGCTCCCTTTCCCCGCCGGCTCGCTCCTGTCGATGTGGTTGATGTCGGGGACGCCCTTGGGTTGCCACCGCTTCCGTCTTTATCGCTCGTGCTGCATTCGTCCCTCTCTGATCCAAGGACAAAGGAGACCTTGCGTGCGATCACGGCCGCGTTCCGCGAGCATCGCAGGCCGAGCACTGGTCCGATCCGTGCTGTTTAGACGGAATCCAAGATCGGCTCGCATGCACGGTCCTAGCGGAGGTCATAGAGGTGGCGATGAACGCCTTGGAAAAGGAATGTTGGGCCGGGTTGATCATCGCCGCGCCGATCGGCCTCACCCTCTTCTCCAAAATCCGTTTGATGGGCGTACCCGGCGCAATCGCTCCGCCCGTTGGATCAATTCATGCCCGACCGAACAGATTCGTCGACTCTCTGAAGATTAGTGACGCGCTTCGCGCCACCATAGCAGATGAAGCTTTGCGGCAGCTCCCGGAATGTGCGGCAGCCGACCCGTTCCTCAGCAGCAATTCTGTTCTCACGGTGCCCGATTGTTCAAAGATCACAACACTTGTCTTGCTGGATACGAAGCTCGGAGGAGAACGAGGCGTATTGAGCCGACGGAAGAGCCAGCGCAGTCTCTTGCAGTCTGCGAAAGTCAGGAATTTCCCGTCATATTTCCTGATCTGGAGATCGTTCCAACGGTAGAACCAACCGTCCACGCTTGCGCCGGTTGCTGCGAAGCGAAAATGCTTGGGGAGCAGGTGGGTGCGGTGAAGGCCGATGTTTTCGAGCCTCGTTCGACGGGCTGCGTGCTCGGCCACTCAGCATGTCGTGACCTCGGATAGCAACGAATCATGTGCGACCCAATCCATGACCGCTTTTCCGGCCTCCGTGGCAAATCCTCGGCCCCAATACGAAGGACCGATCCCATAGTGGATTTCAGCTGCATTGCTTTCGATGAACATCAGATACGGGCCAATCGCCGGCTTTTCCAAGACAGAAAATCACCCAAGGACAATGGCTGTTATCCAACCAAGTGTTTTCATCCCACGCATTTATGACGACTTGAGTTTGAGCGGGCGCTGCGTGAGCGATCCGCTGAAGGTAAGGCCTAGCGTCATCCTTGCCGGCACCTTCGTCGAATAACGGAACTGCGTTCTCAGGCCGCACTGCACGCAACATCAGACGGGCGGTTTGAAATGAGGGGTGGTATGACGGCCAACCTATGCGAAGCTCCTGCAGACCGTCCGAGGGCTCTTCTAACGGTCAAGCATAGCTCGGTTTCTGCGTTCGCGGCGAGGATCTGCTCAAAATCCCGATTTGTGTGCTTCCTGAGGCGCGATGCAGCATTCATGATCACAGGGGGTGCTTTTCTTGGGCCTGGAACAACGCAACATGGGGTTGCTCATGCCCGCAACGCCGCGATCAGGCCCGGCACACCACCAATGGTGATGTCTCTACGGATGTTGTAAGCAAGCGCCATCAGGCTGAACTCGCCGCCGACGTTGTCCAGACGGCGCATCAGGAACGCGCCCTGGTTCATCCATTGCTTGATCGTGCCGAACGGGTACTCGCCGCTTTCGCGGCGCCAGTCGAGGATGTCGGGCCGGGCGGCTAGCCGTGTTGCCATCTGATCGAGGACGGCCTCATTCTCAAGCCGGGAGACCTGGCGGAAGCTCTTTGTGCAGCGATCGCGCAGAGGGCGCGCTGTGCAGGCGACGCGGTTCGTGTCGTCGATCTTCACATTGTCACGTGATTTGCCGTAATGACGGGGTGAGAGGACCGGGTCTCCGGGGCTAAGGAAAATGCCCTTGTCCGGATCGGAGCAGAAGTCCTCCTTGGAGAAGAACCCCTCTCGCACGGCAGGGTCGCAGATCGGCTGCGGCACGTAAGCGGTGATACCAGCCTTCTCGCAGACTTCGATATCCTCGATCTTGAAGGAGCCCCGGCAACCGCTTCGATCCGATCGACGCCGAGCGCTTCCATCGCCGCCTCGACCGTCGGCGCAAGAAGCTCCATACCGAGAACCTGGTTGACCACCTCCTGCTCGGCGATCAGCTTGTGCTTCACATCGACTGCGAACTGTACATTGTAACTGACACCCACCTTCGTCATGCGCACCATGGCGCGGGCATCCGGGCCGGTCAGCGATATCTGGCCCTCGCCGCTGCGGTCCGACTCATCCAGCCGCGCCTTGTAGCGATCCCGCTTACCCTTGATCGCGGCGATTTTCCCCGCCAAGCCGCTGCCGCTACCGCCGGAGTCATTGCCGCCAGTGTTCTTTTCTTCATCAGCATCGCTCTCGTCGAGGCGCTTCATATAGTTGGCCAGCTTCTCATCTGCCTCGCGGATGAACTTCGAGAGCGATCCGCACGTGAAGTTGCTATCCTTGTTCACCGCCTTGATTCTCGTGTGATCGACGGCCAGAAGCTCCCGCCCGAACAGGTCGAGTTGGCGGCACACAAGGACAAACTCCCAGAACACCTGACGGAAAGCCGACCGGTTGACCCGCCGAAAATCGGCAATGGTGCTAAAGTCCGGCTTCAGGTATCTGAGCAACCAGATCACCTCAATGTTGCGGCGCGTTTCCGCTTCCAGCCGCCGGCTGGATCGCACACGATTGATATAGCCGGGCACGTGTACCTTCAAAAGGTCGGCTGGGTCGTAACCCGGACGGCCGGTCTCCTTCGCCGCCACCTGTACGAACCCGGTGGCTAGGAGATCAAGGCCGTCAACGAAGGCCTCGACGAAACGAAACACAATCATCAATCGCTTCCGGCAGAAGCAGCAATTGAGAGCGGTCTGTTCCTGAAGGATGCGCCATGGCAAAAGCTACAACGGTCGTCTAACCTTCAGAACCCCCGACGGGGTTTTCAGACGGTCTGTAGGACTTTTGCGGCGAAGGGCGAAGCTTTCCGACGAAAAATGGCCATCCGAGATTCACACCAAGGCCGGCTAGCAAGATGAGTGCCAAGCCGACCCCCTGCATGGCTGTGATCGAACGGCCGAAGGCGAGAAAATCGGACAATAAGGCAGCGGCGGGATTAAGAAACGCAGCGGCGGCAATGACCATAGTGGGAACTTTAGGATATGCTGAATATAGCAGCACGTAAACGAAGCCGGTATGAATGACGCCAAGTCCGACGAGCCATCCCCAGGTGGCGGCGCCACCAGTTTGAAGCGTTCCCAGGTTGAGAACCGGCAAGAAGGCAATACATCCGATCAGACAGTGAACCGCGCTGAGCACTTCCGGCTTCACACCCTTTACCGCCCGTGTCGTCAAGGTCGTAGCGGCATAGAAAAGCGAAGCGGTGAGCGCCAGGCCAATGCCAAACAACCAATTCCGGTCGGTTTGCATATCTCCGAGTTTTGGCAGGATGGTCAGGACCAAGCCGGCAAATGCCAGGCATATCCATCCAATCCTGTGTCGCGATAGAGCTTCCTTCAGCAATAGGCCGCCGGCGAGAACGATCCAGAAGGGTTGCAGATGATAAATGATGGTCGCGAACCCGATCGATGTCCGATGAAAGGCCTCAAACAAAGCCAGCCAGTTGAGAATAAGACAGATTCCACTCACCAGAACGAGCGGCCATTGCTTCCGTTCGACGCCTAAAAGTCTCCTCCAGCCATCCCGAAGTGAGGCCCATCCAATGAGCGCCAATGCTCCAAAAAGACAGCGGAAGAACACCACATTGAAAGTCGGCTGGCCGGATGAGATAGAAAAAAGTCCGGCCGTACCCGACAGCGCCATTCCTAGAGAGAGCATTATTGTTGCTCGCGTCAGCCCCGCTCTCGCTTCCATCTTTTCTCCGTCCTCGCAAATATCCGGATTGCCGCATCAATTGAAGACCTTTGCGACGTGCGAAAGCCAGGATTTTCGCGGCAGGTTGCTCTGAGCCAGCCCATAGCAGACACGCTGAACCTAGAGAATCCGACGCAGCCGAGGGCCGACCTCCTCGAACCCGTTCCGCAGATAGAAATCGAGAGTGCGCTTCCATTTTGGTTGCCCGGGCGCTCCAACCTCAAGTCGCTTCCATCCACGCGCACGGCTGTCCTGCAAGGCGACCTCGAGCAGATGAAGGGCAATCCCCTTGGAGCGCAGGTCCGGTCGAACATAAAGCTCCGAAATCTCGCCGAACTTGCCTCCGGCATAGATCGCCGTGCATTCGTTCAGCACCATGATGCCGACCGGCTCGTCACCGGCACTGGCAATCACGGCGACCACGCCGGCGTCGGCAAGCACGGTCTCCGCGCTTTGTCGGATAACGTCGCGCGCGGGCGCCTTCCCGCCAGAGAGTTCATCAAGCAGCGCGTGAATGAAACCGGCGATCGTCTCGGTGTCCATTGCGGTGGCGCGGCGAGTGGATATGGACGGCATTGTCTCTCCTGTTTCGTGGTTCGTTGCCGCAGCATCACGCTGGATCCATTGGGGAGGCGCCTTACCGGACCTATGCCATGGCAGCTTCGTCTCGCAAAGCGTTTGCGACTAAAACCTGTGACGGAACCAGTCTTAGGATTTTCGCGACAAAGGGAAATCAAACACAACACTCATAAAACGTCATACTCATTCGTGGAAGTGCCCGTTTGCAGCGCGATAGCCCGATCATGTGTGGATGTAGAAAATAGATCACCATTGCCGGACTCGCTGGCAGGGAATTCACGGCACTGAGAAGGCCATAGGACAACAGTGCGTAGACCGGTTCTTTTGCGAGGCCGACGGCTGTTGCGGTCATAACTCTTTGCGCCCAATAAGAATTGCCCCTGCCTTTCTACCAGTCATGGCAGGCTGGTTAGCGGCGTCTTCCAGCAAGCAGATGCAGAAGAACTGCTCTGAACCGACTCATGTGCAGGATTCAGGACGAACTGAGATAAATCGCGCAGGAGGGTCCCTTCTTGGAGCCCGCCTATCATCATGAGTGGCATCCCAAGCGGCGGACGAGGAGCATGACGGACGTGGCAGAGAGGAACGCGCGGGCTGGCGTGAGCGTCGTGGAGGAGCAGATCTTGTTCCAGCCCAAACCTAGGGATTGTGCGACACCGAAAGGAGGTTGTGGGCCCTGTTGAACACGTCCGACCACATCTCTTCAGTCAGGGCACAATATTGGGCCAGGAAGAGGAGCGAGCGAATTTCGGCGAGTTTGATGAACGGAGGTAGCGCCGCTTTCTCGCCAGCCGACAGAGAGCGAGCGGTCTCGTATCCCGACACCAACGCCGATATCACTTCGTCCCTCGCTTGGCCTCCCTCCTGACCCCGATGCCATGCGGCTGTCCCGAGATCGATGATGAGGGGTCCATAATCGAAGTCGTCGAAGTCGAAGAAACCCACCTTGCCATCCCGAACGCGCACATTCCCTGGCCACGCATCGCCATGGCAGAGTCCGGCCGGAAGGCGACTAACTCCCGGATTTTGAAACGCTGGAAGGCACTCTCGTTCGATCGTCCGTATCAGAGGTTGGCTCCCACCGATGGATCCCAACGCTTTTATCGCATGATGGCAGATCACGGTTGGATCGAGACTGCGCATGTCTGCATCGAGCGAGAGAGGCATGGCTGAATGCAAGGTAGCGAGCGCCGTGCCGAACAGCCTCATGTCAGCCGGAGAATTCGCCATTTCTCGCCCCTGAATGGCTTCGAAGAGGCAAGCGTGCCGCGGCTCGGCATCCCGCTCCAGCGTCACAAGGAAACGACCATCGGCCGTCGCGACCGGGCGCGCCACCTCAACCCCCGCGTCGTCCGGGAAAAGCATCAGAAGACGAATTTCCAAGTCAATCTCTGGGACTGACCGCCCGATGGACCGATACAGCCGAAGGTAAAAGACATTTTCCGCATCTCGCACCCGGTACGTCCGGTTCACGCCGCCAACGACCAGTTCAATAGCCGTGAACCGGGAGGCATAGCGCTGCGAGAGGGAAGCTAAATCGGGTTCCACCATGTGCGGACATTGGTACTGGATATGGGTAGAGTTGTGAACCTGCCGATTAACCTGACGATTTTGCGTCTGAGGTCTGCAACAGCGGACCGTGTTGCACGGATCGGTTGGTGAACGTCCTGAGCCCACCCCATGCCGCTGTTTAGGCGGTGCAGATGGACTTCGGGCGCCCAAGCTCAAGCATGCGGTTCAAGGCTTGAACGGCGATGGCGACCTCAGTCGTACGACGCCGGTCGGCCCACGAGCGCCGCGCATCTCCAATCACGGGTTTCAGCCGGCTGATGGCGGTCTCCACCAGAGCGCGCCGAGCCTAACCGGACCTCTTCTGCCAACCCATGCGTCCAGGCTCGGCAATGCTTTGTCAGTGGTGCTGGGCGATCTGGATCAGGTTGCCGCAGGTGTCATTGAACACCGCCGTCGTGACCGGGCCCATGACGATTGGCGGCTGCGTGAAGACGACACCCAGAGCGGACAGGCGTTCATGCTCGGCGTGGACGTCGGCCACGCCGAACGAGGTCGCCGGGATGCCGTCGGCGACGAGCGCGGCCTTGAACGGCTTGGCGGCAGGATGGGCATCGGGCTCCAGCACAAGCTGCACGCCGTCGGAATCGCCCGGTGAGACCAGGGTCAGCCAGCGGTGCTCGCCCAGGGGGATGTCGGACTTGGGTTGGAACCCCAGAACGTCGCCGTAAAAGCGCAACGCCTTCTCTTGATCATCGACCATCACACTCGTGAGCACGATCTTCATCGGTGGCGTTCTCCTTGCTGTCGGGCGGAAAGGCGAGGGGCCGGAGCCACACGTCGCACAGCTGGCGCAGGGGCTTGCGTTCCAGGTAATGGTGCTTGCTGCGCCAGCGCCATTCAGTGCGGACCAAGCCCGCTTCCTCAAGCGCTGACAGGTGCTTGGACAGGGCCTGCCGGGACAGGCTCGCCCCGTGCCAGCTGATGAGCCGGACATGCAGCTCGAACAGCGTCTGCCCATCACGCTCCGCCAACTCCTCCACCATGCGGCGGCGTGTCGGATCGCAGAGCGCTCGGAAGATGCTGTCGAGTTCCATGGCCCACTGACTAGCCCATCCGCCCTTATCATGCAACCGTTCGGTTACATGATGCTCCGGGGCAGAATTGGATAGGGCAGGCCGCAACAGGCAAAGGCGAACTTCTCCTCTCGCTGCCGACAGTAGCCGGTCCATATAGGACCTTCCCGGAATCAGATGTAGAAGCTCCGGCGCTTTACCTGTGAGCGAGGAGAGCAGCCAGCGTCCCTTTCGGGAAGTAGCGAAACGGATCGCTGCGCCCGCCCCGGCCACTTCGCTTGATGCGGCGGCTCCTCAGCAGGGATCGACACGCGTTGCTGACCTGCTGCGGGTAGGCTGCATCCCCAAACAAGGCCGTCGCAATCTCGGCCTCCGTCAGGCCGGGGCTACGGCTAATCAGTGCCTCGATCTCGTCGGCCATTGCCATTCCACACCACCCTCTGCCAGCAATAGCTGAGGTTCTCACAGACACGCCAGTTCCATCCAGCTTCATCCAAGGGGAAGTCCACAGAAAGGAAATGATCAAGATTGAAGAGTCGAACTGGAGGGCGCCTGCCCTGACACAGCCATGAGAGTGTTCAGCACAACCTTCAGCAACTCGTCACGGCTCGTCGGCTTTTCGAGCCACGGCACCCCCTGAAGCTCCGAGGACAGACCATGGCGCGGAGGGTAGCCGGAATAGATGACGAACGGGATGGCGCGGCGGTTGAGTTCCGCGGCGAGCTCCGTGGCCGGGCCGTCCTGGAGCAGGAAGTCGACAATGGCAATGTCAGCCGTATGGGCCTCGCGCCAAGCTCGTGCCTCAGCGCTGGAGCTCACGGCCTGTACGGCCATGCCGGCTTCCTCCAGGTAGATCTCGATGGACATGGCAATGAGGGCCTGATCCTCGACAACCAAGCAGTGGGTCTGATCTGCTACGTCTTTGCTCACGCCCTCGTCGCTCGAGGAGGGCGGAGAAGCCCGCATTGACATAAGTTGACCTGAGCCGTGCCAAGCCCTTGTAAAATTCGGCTTCTCGGACATTCGCGGTCAGTCACAACAACCTCTATTCCGACGGTGCTCGGGATCGATGGGAGCCCGGTAGCAGGCGCTGGTAGATGCGGCAGATCCTGTCGTAGCACTCGCACACCGTCTCCTCGAGACCGGTCCGGTCCGTCACCGTGATGCTCCCGCGCCCCTGCTGGATCAGCCCCGCCGTCTGCAGAGTGCGCGTCACCACGCTCACGGTCGAGCGTTGCACCCCCAGCATCTCGGCCAGGAACTCGTGCGTGAGTGGCAGGGTGTCTTGCTCCGCCCGGTCATGCATCATCAGGATCCAGCGGCAGCAGCGCGCCTCCACCGGATGAACGGCGTTGCAGGTGAGGATCTGGAACGTCTGGGCGAGCAGGACCTCGCCGTAGCCGGCGATCACCTGCTGCAGCTTCGGGCGGATGTTTCTGATCTCGTCCAGGCGCTCGACCGCAATGCGCGAGGCACTGCCAGGGATCTGCACGACATAGCGGCCAAACGCCTCCCGCGAGACCAAGGCGCTGAACAGGCCCAGGACGCCACCGCGCCCGAACAGGGCCACCTCGACGGTGGTGCCGTCCTCCAGCATATTCACCAGCGAGACAACAGCTTGATGGGGGAAGTACGCGTCGCGTACGACGGCGCCAGGCTCATACAGCACCTGCCCACGCAATAGATCGACGAATTCAAGGTGTGGCTCAAGAGCCGCAAAGTCGTCCGGCTCCAGAGTCGTCAGAAGCCAGTTGATGCGATGGTCCGCTTTCAAAGCCTTGGCCGTGCAGCAGCGTCACTCAGCCAAGACAACGCGGATGGGCACCAATCGTCCCAGCGCCGGTTCCATAAAGGAGGTTCTGACATTGCCGTACTTTCTCTTGCAGGACATCCGCTTGGATCAGGAGTAGGACCGGAACGGCGAGGAGGCGGCCATGAGGATCGACAGGCGCAGCCATGATCATTCCTCTTTATCCAGCGAGCGGATCCGGTTCGACATGCTCGCGCTCGAGAAGGCTGCCGGTTGCCTTGAACCAGCAGATCGCGTCATGCGCGGACACCACCGCCAGTTTCGTCTGCTCGGAGGCGCCCGGATCGGCCAGGGCGGCCCATTTGGTGCTGTCGGCCGCCTGCTCGAGTTCGACCACGGCCTCGCGCGGACCAGAGCCCGGATCGCCTTCCACGGCCGGCCGCGTCTTTGCGAATTTCCGCCGGAATTCGGCGAGAACGGCCGCAAGCACAGGTGATGCGCCATGATCGGCCGCGACGGCGGCCTCGGCGGCATGCAATCGGCTGTCGAGCTGGGCGCAGACCTGCTCCGCAATCGTCGCCATGATGTCCTCCATGTTGGCCGGCACGATCGGTGTCGAGGCACATTAGCTCAACTTGCGGGCTTCGAGGACAAGCGCGCGGCGGGTGCGCGACGACAAGGAGCGTCGCAATGTCTCGGAGACCAGGATCGGGGTCGCCGAGCAGCTTCATGCTCCGCCGCGTCGCTCACCCGGAGCAATTTTCAAACGGGCACTTACAATCCTGCAACTCGACAGCCGAAGTGTCGTCCAATCTTAGCCCGCTGCCCTCCCAACGGAGACTGACGCCGACAGCCCCGCACCTGTTTCATAAAGGAAATTCTGCGAATTACGCCGGACAACTTTCCAGCGATAGGAGCAAATATTCTAAAAATGCGTCCTACTGATAAACGCATACTTCTTATTAGTTTGCCATTCCACGCTTTTATGAATGTATGTGCTTGACGATTACTGTTCACCGGCGCGGGATTGGAGCGTTGGTAAGCCAGTCCGCCGGCACCCCAACAGGACTCAGGTCGCGCAGAGGCGGCAGGCCTGAACCCTGCCGCCTCCCACAGGGGGTAGACGCTGTGGGATTTCGTCAGCCGTTGGCTCGTATTTACTTCCATCTTGTGAAGGGTGATCAGGTCATCCCTGACGCTACAGGCGTTCTCGTCCCAGACTTTGAGACGGCATTGCCGAGAGTTCTGGAGTCTATTCAGGAGATGCAGGAGCGTGCTTATCCTGAAGACTGGCAGGGCTGGCAGCTCAAGGTTGTTGATGCGTCAGGCGATGTCCTTCTATCCCTCCGCCTGGACACATACTTCTCCAGGAGTCCTGGTCGTGTTTCGTAATGCCGCTTACGCGCACGTTGCGGACCATCTTCCCATGAAGGCGGAAGGCTGGTAGAGCACCGGTATATAAAAACGTCGCCTGGGGGCCTGAATGAAGGCCTACGACTATGCTGAAAAGGCAAAGTACGAGCAGGCGAAGCAGCGAAGCCTGAAAGCCATCGATGCCCGGCTGGCGCGTCATGAGAACGTAACCCGCTTCATCCTAATACTGGTCTTAATCATAGCCGGCTTGTCGCTCGCCCTGCTGGCCACTCATCTCTTCAACCGCTCAAACTAATCACAAAATGATCCGCAGGGGCCATGATGAACTTCCACACCCGTGATCTGAACCTTGCACGCTTGTGCAACGAGGCGTTCGACCAGCCTCTGAGTGAAGCCGAGCGCGCAGTGATGATGGCAGCGGCCGCCCAGAAGGTGGAGGAGCTGTTCGACATCCTGCGCATCGACCATCAGAACGACCACAACACCCGGGACACGCCCCAGCGTGTCGCCAAGATGTATGTCGAAGAACTCTTGGAAGGTCGCTTCAACGCGCCGCCGCGCATTACCGAATTCGACAATGCTCAGGCCTACGATCAGTTGATTGTCACCGGCCCGATCGCGCTGCGCTCCATGTGTGCGCACCATCTGATGCCGATCTACGGTCAGGCCACTATCGGCATTCTGCCGGCAGCCGACGGCAAGATCATCGGCCTGTCAAAATATGACCGGATCGTCGAGTACTTTGCTGCCCGTTTGCAGATCCAGGAGGAACTCGTCAAGCAGATCGGTCAGTACATCATGGACATGACCGCACCCCGAGGTCTAGCCGTGCGCATCAGCGCCGTACATATGTGTAAGACCCAGCGCGGCGTGCGCGCCAGCCACCGCAGCCGCATGGTCAACACCCATTACTGGGGCGAGATGGCGGACAATGCGGAGTTCAAGCGCGAGTTCCTGCAGGAGTGCATCGCTCTCGACCGGTCAGGACCAGCATAGGCCTGCCGCACCAGTTCGCGTATGCGCGAGGGATGATCGGGTGCACCGGGCCGGAGACCACACATGCTTAGGCAAACTGCAGCGACATGCCTGTGCGGGGCGGTCAGGATTTCTTGTGGCATGCCGCTTGGACCGGGCACCTATTGCCATTGCGAAGACTGCCGCAAATCCACCGGCAGCGCCTTCAGCGTCGCCGTGCCATTCGAAGCGAGCGAGTTTCGTGTTCTTTCGGGCGAAACTGGCTCATTCACGAAGATTGCGGACAGCGGCAACGAATTGACGCGGTACTTCTGTTTGAAGTGTTGTTCTCCGCTGTATGGAACATCCCCTCAGCATCCGGGCCAGGTCTACGTGAAGGCTGGCGTTCTCGACGAGCAGTCGCTTGTTCGACCAACGCACCAAAGCTGGTGCCAATCCCAGGTGGAGTGGTCGGTGATTGACCCCGACCTGCCATCGTATCCCAAAGGCCGGCCCAGACAGGCCAAATGAGCAAAGGATGAGGGGTCGGTTTTCGTCACATCCCCAGTTCTATAACCGGCCTTACCCGAAATTCATCATCATCTTTGGCTCTCGTCTGGGAGAGGAGTTGTCGCGCTTGCTCCAAATCAAGTTGAGTATCAACTCCGCGAGGCTCGCTGTCGACGATGATGTGCATGTCATGCTCCAACGCGCGAAGCTGTTCCTGGCTCTCTCGGACTTCAACAGTGCCTCTTGGGAGACCGACAAAGCACTCCAGCGCTGCGGCCGCCGCAGGTATAGAGACCGATGTGATGCAAGAGCATTGGCCCAGACACCATACCTGCGAATGGTTGCCCCGGGTTTCCGTTTGGCAACCGCGCTTATCCTGACTCAGGTGGAGGCAGACGCCACCACCTGTCGATCCGATTTTCCTGAGCAGGATCAAGCCGGATGTCGCGACGTTGATGATCATTGAGATTTGCAAGATCTCGCAAGACGCGCTGCCTCCGTCGGGAGCGCCATTCTCGGATCCAATGGCGCAGACCCTTGCCGACACGATAAAGGCTCATGCCAGTCCTTCCTCGCAGCCGTTGGTGGGCCAAACTGGCTGTTCTCTGAAGAGATGGATGACGACGTTCTCTGAAATTGGATCGGAAAGCCCAAGGTGGTGGACGGAGACACTCATCAGACCGAGAGCTCTTCCGGTCAGCATGAAGAAGCCATCACCGGGGGGCTTGGATTCGGAGCCCTTTTTCATGCCGGCTCAAGATCCCGTATCTTTGCCGCCACAGGAACGTTCACCGTCAGGAGTGGCTCGGGATGAGAGTCTCTGATCCGCACGGAGATCCGACGGTGTCGGCCTTCTGCATCCTTTGCGCGTTCGGCGGCGGTCATGACAGCCTGCCGGCGCGCATCCGTCGGATGGATCAGGTCCATTCCGTCTGGATCGACCGACCACGCGCCCTCATCGTAACGGATGTCAAAGTAGTAACGCGGCATGGAAGCAGATCCGTTGGCTCAAAAGGGAAGGGGCCGCTGAGGAGCAGCGGCCCAAGGTGCAGAGCAGAACGGCTCTGTTCCAGGGAACGGCCAGAGCTTCCTGGTCATCAAGCAAGGGCGTTATACGAATGGCCGAGGTTGAGCAAGATCATGTCGTAAATGAAATCGGTTACAGTCCCTATATTGCGGGGTGGGCTTGGCTGCCATCTGGATAGGACGCAAAACCACAGGCCGATAGCCGCCTGCTTGGACACCCTTTTGCTATGCTGACCTATGCCCGCATCGAACGCCACGCCATCGTTTGCCACCCACACTTACCTTGGCTCCCGCCGTCCGTTCCTTAACCTGTCAGGTCTTTTCCGAGGATGAACTGGCTCGGGTTCTGAAAGAGCTCGACCCCTAAGGCGGGGGTGAAAGCGCCAGCAAGAGCCTCATCGGCGTCGTCCCGCCCGCGGCCTACGGCCGAGCGAGCAGATGCTCGAGGATGGGGAAGAAGTCCCGTTCACGTGCGCCTTTAGCATTGGGGAGGCGCTGAAGGTGATCGACTGGCAAGGTTCGATAGACACCGCCACGCCTGTCTTGGGATTGCGTCCGATCCGCTCGCCCTTGTTGCGCACGGTAATGACGCCAAAGCCTGACAGCTTCACGCTCTCGCCTGTCGCAAGAGTGGCGGATATCTCATCACGCACTTGCTCGACCAAATCAGCCGACTCTGCCCGCGAGAGGCCTACTTTACGGAACACGGCATCGGCTAAATCCGCCCTGATGATGTTCTTGCCTGCCATGAACCCCTCCGCGTGTCTCACCTGCATCATGAAAAAGGCCGCGGTTGCCAGCGACCACGGGGCAGAGGAAAGGGCCTCTGCGGGATACGAAACCGCAGGTAGAGACGGCTCGCGGCACGCGCCATTACAGGAAGAACCGTTCGGTTAATATGAAATTGCGTCAAAGGCCGCATGCGCGCAACGCATGAATAAAGTCTTTTCAGAACGAGCTATCTGCGTAGCATAAGAAGACTCTCCCTCTCTCGGTCTTTGTGATAGGCACCGATGAATCAGGACGAAATCGAGGCTGTCGCGGCCGAGCTTGCTCGTGCCAGCGGAGTTCCCTGGCCTTCAGGACAGCAGAGTGGCCCCCGGCAAATGGTCATGGGCCGTTTCCGAGACCGCGCTCGCCTCGCTATTGGTGCCATCGAACGTATCAGAGCAAACAAGCACGGCGCCACTCCTGACCTAGCCGGAGCCGAACATCTTGGACCAACCGCAGCAACCAGCCCTGACTCCGACCCGCCGGATGTTGTCTCGGTTGGAAGTTTGGTTGTGTACCGCCCTCCCGGAGACCGAAGGTCCCTCCTATGTCGCATTGAGAAGGTTGCTGGGAACCGCGCATACCTCGTTCCTGAGCTTCCTGCGGCCCCAGGTTGGGTGGATCTCGAAAGCCTTTCGCCTGAAGGCCTCCCGTAAGGAGCGGAGACGGTGGCCCCAACCACGGGCAAATCGGAGGTTGTTGGCGGTGTCAGCGCCATAGCGGCGCTAAAAAAGCTTCTCTTTGAAGGTCGAGCTTCAAATGCTCTTTCACGGCATACTTCACGTAGGCCATAGCAATGTCCTTGATCGCCTCGCTGTCCAATTTCCGACTGCACCGTTCTCGCGGCTCAACGCCATCCTGATCCTTGGTCAAGGAGGTCCGCAACGTGGGATTAGTGAAGGATTTTTAACAGCTCATGCCGTTCCTCGTCTCCAGGTCAACTTACTTGCTCACGGGCCTCTCAGACGGCGACCGAGTTGTCCTCGTCTTCAATTTGCGCAGGACGGATTTGATATGGTCCTTGACGGCAGCCTCGTCGATTTCCAGCAGGTCTGCAACGGCGGCCGCTCTTTTCCCGGCAGCCAGATGCGTTATGACCTCAGCTTCTTCCAGCGATAGACTGGAGGAGACAGCGCATCGGTCGTCGTTCGCTGGCTTCGGATAGGAAACCTGAGATGAACTGTACGCCGCTTCGATAATGCTACCGGCTGGTTCGCTCCGGCGCCGAATGATCTTTGTGGTCATCGCGGATGCCCCCTGCAACGCATTAACCCTAGGGCCTTTTAGCTGATCAGGCGCGGGAATACTTTGCGGTTTGCCTCAGGCTTTGCACCGTTTATCTCACGCGCGGGATCAAAGGAGGTAGGATTCATCACACCCGGAGGTAGCGGATCCATTCTGCCAGGATGAGCTGACCCGATCCGTTCGAGCCAGGCTGGAGATGTTTGATCGTCCGATGAGCCAAAGCACCCTCGGCCCGAGCCTCCCGGGGTGACAGATCGAACATACCGCGGAACGTCCGGCTGAAGGCGGTGTCGTTGTTGAAGCCCCAGGAGTAGGCAATGTCAGCAATGGAGCGGTGGGCATGGGCTGGCGACGTGATTTCGCTGAAGCAGCGGAGCATGCGCCGTGCTCGAATGAATGCCGCTAATCCGCCCAACGGTTCGAACATGCGGCTCAACGTGGCTCGTGACAGGCGGAACTCACGGGCGATCCTGTCCACCGTCAGGGACGGATCCGCCAGATTGTTGTCGATATAGCGCTTGATCGTCAGAATCAGCGCCGCGCGTTTGGCCACGGTTGTGGTCTCGTGAGCGTCTCCCGCCGGGCCGAAGCAGCCTGCAACAAGGTGGGCCGTTGCATCGCAGATGCGAGCTCCTTCGTCTGAGGTGAAGGAGTTCGCAGCCTCATAGATCGTGCTCAGATAAGTGGTCAGCAGGTGGCCGAGAGCTGATTGACCCGACAGCACAAGGCCATGGAGCCCGTCAGGATTCCTCACCAAAGGCGCCAGCACCGATCGTGGCACGACAAGACTGAGGTTTTGAAAGGTCGCGGCTCGCGTGTGCAGGGTCCGGGCCATATCTAGGATGCTGAGGTCGCCGGGACGGACATGCACCGCCCGGCCCTCTGCATCTCCCGCATAGCCGCCGACGGGATAAAGCTGCACGAGGTAATGATCGACACCGCTGCGCGCGATAGTCACCGCAGAGCGGCGGAACTCCTGGGCGCTTGCTGCCACGCTGCCAAGAAGCAGCGGACCAAGGTGGTAGCTCTCGATTTTGACCTGGAACGAACCGACGGCGTATTGATCCGCGACCGCTACGTCAAACAGTGGCGAGACAATACTGCGCCATGTCCAGTATGCCTCCTCCGGGGCGGACACCGAAGAACCATCGAAAGAAAAGGATGGCAGATTGGACATGAAGGGTTCAGGCGCCTCGCACACGGGCCGCGTCAATTGTGAACCAAGAAGATTAGCAGATCGACAGGGGAAGAATAGGAGTTATTTCTCGTTTCGGACGAGCATATCTTTACCTGGCCGACGATGCTTCATGCTCGCTTTGCTTCGGCGATCTTCTGATGGAAACCATCATGGGGGCGGGGAAGGGGCGATCAGAATTCCCCTCAGCCCTCCATGGCACCGGCTGCCGGTTGCTCGCGCTTGTCCCCGTACAATTCTGCAGGGTGGGCCACTCCTCGTCCCGGGCTTTAGGAGGTGCCAGTGAAACCAAGGCGCGGTATCGATCGCACGTTGCGCGCGAGGCGATCGTCATCAAACTGTCATAGAAACTTCACTGTTGTTTGAATGCCGAGGCGGCTAATAACAGGCCGTACTGCATCAAGGGGAGGGCCCTATGGCGAAGAAGTCGAAGATCGTTGGTGATGAGTTGGCGCTGACAGCGAAGGCCATCCGACGCGCCGAAAAACTGGAGCGGACACTGACCAAGCTGGTGGTGCTGCGGGCGCCAGGTGGCGCGGCTGAGGCCTTTCTGAAATCAGTCCAAAAGGGATTGGAGCGGCTTCGAAGAGATGAAGGCGCTGAAGCAAGCGAGACAGCGCGCACAACGGGACAGGCGACATCTGACTTGGCGGGACCGGCTCCAGCAGAAAATCCTTCAAAGCCCCGGAGCCGGCGTCGTGCTCAGAAGCCGGTGATTGCCGAACTGCAAGCCGAGATTGATAGGGCCTGATCTCGTCCTGCAGGCTCGGCCGGCGGATGGTTTTGCTTGAGCGCTCCGGATATGGGTAGCGTCCGAGGGCTCGTATCGAGATCACGGACGTTGATCATCCTCTTGATCCGCCGGCTCCCGCACTTCGAGCACTGGAGCCGGAGCGCCGGTAGGAGGAGCGCCCGAGCCAACACGAGAACCTGTCCTGTCCCCACTATCGAAAGAGACCATCAGCCATCTGACAGGCAATTTTCCTTCGGGCAGATGCCGTTGAGCGAGCGATCAACCGCGAATTAAACATCCAGTTACTGTGGCTTTGCCAACACAGCGACAGAATTCGGTCAAAAATAAAATTCCGTAAACGATTACATAAGCGAGATGGGATTTCCGCTTGCGTCGCTTGAGGGTAAGTGCCTTGCGGGGCCCGTGCCGCATGGCCGCAACTCTGAGGAGTATCGCTCCTCCTTCCAACTCGGACTGCTGACAATGGCAACCCTTTTTTGAACTGCCTGGAGTGTGTTGATGGAGCTCGAGGAAGTGGCGGATCGGCAGCCGAAGGCCACACCTTTGGATCATCAAGGTTTTGAGTTCACGAGCGACGCGCCATCCGATGCCTGATCCGACCTATCCTCAACTAACCGACATCCTCGAGCACCGGGGCTATCAGATCCGGCTGAGCCTTGTCGGGACAGAGTGGATGGCGTTCGTAGCACGGCCCAAGCAGCGCCCAACCCTGATGCTGGCTCCGGATCGTGAGGCTGTGATTGGTATGGCCCACGAGTGGATCGAGGTACAGGTCCCATCCGCTGGGGAATCCACATGACCTATAGCCTCATCCAGCTCGCACCCGGCGCCTACGACCTTCTCCTCAAGGGCGAGATCGTCGGGAGCGTTGTGCGCAGCGGGGCGCGCCGCAGCGATACGCTCTGGACGGCCGAACTGATTGAAGATCTGCCCGAGAGCAAGCGGCCGGCTCCCTTCGCCGAGATTGAGCATTCCTTTGGTACACTTCGGGAGTTGTGCGAGTGGCTCGCTTTTCCGGAGATCAAGAGCAACTTCGGGCTGAGCGCAGTAGCCCGAAGCTCCTGAGTAGCATGCATTGACCTGCCCGTCGTCGGACCAAACGCTGACGGGATGGCTGCCGAACTCGGAGGCGACTAGGGGCCAACAGAGTGAGCCTGGAAGGGCCTTGCTCGTGCAAGACGGATATCTAATTAGCCAAGTTGAATGGAAGCGCCCATGTCCGAATGCGATATTGCTGATCGGCTTAGAGCTGCATTAGACCGTGACGGGGAACTTGCCCTAGGGGAGATCAAGACCCTCCTGATCGAGGCTGGCGAGACGATCGAATTCCTTCGGTCCCTGTTGGAGCCATTGGAGGAGGTCGGGGTAGAGCGTTTGGCGCCCAAGGGCAACGCTTAGGCCATAGCCGAGCCCGCTCCTGCAATGAAGGTGGCGTGATCCTCAATCCAGACACGACAACATCGCCCCTGTATCAGATATGAGGCACGCGAGCTAGATCCGCGCCGGCGCCCGCAAACTCTTGGCCCAGGCCATCGAGAGCGAGGCCGAGGCTTTCTCGCCAGCATGCGCGATCTCTAGCTGCCGGACGAACGTGAGCGCCTGGTTCGGCACGGCCATGGGCCGGAGCGGGCCATCCAGACTGGCATCGGCCCGGTTGAGGTAAGCCGGGTCAAGATTCGCGATCGCGGCGCCACTGGCGAGGATCGGATCCGCTTCACCTCCGCCCTCCTGCCGAAATGGGCCCGGCGGACGAAGAGCTTGGATGCGCTGCTGCCGATCCTCTACCTGCGCGGGCTCTCGACCGGTGACTTCCAGGAGGCGCTCGCGGCGCTTCTCGGCAAGGATGCGCCTAACCTCTCGCCCGCAGCGATCACCCGACTGACCGGCGAATGGCAGGGCGAATACGAGCAGTGGCAGGCCCGCGATCTCGGCGCGGCACGACGTCTATGTCTGGGCCGACGGGGTCTATCTCTAGGCCCGGATGGCGGATCAGGCTGAGTGCATCCTGGTGCTGATCGGCGCCACCCCGGAAGGCAGGAAGGAGCTGGTCGGCTTCCAGGCCGGCGTGCGCGAGAGCGCCCAAAGCTGGCGCGAGCTTCTGGTCGAGATTCTGCGAACCACCAATCCAATTGAGAGCGTGTTCGCCACGGTGCGGCATCGCACGGTGCGCACCAAGGGCTCGCTGTCGCCGACCACCGCCCGGCTGATGGTGTTCAAGCTCATCATGGCGGCCGCGAAGAGCTGGTGTCGGTTGATGGGCGAAAACCAGTTGCCGAAGGTGATCGCTAATTTAGAACAAATTGCTCTGCAGCCCTATCCTATAGAAAGAACATTCCTTCTTGAAGTAGTGACCATTTGTCGAGAGCGCTGTAGCTAGGATCGGGGAGTAGTCAAAAGCTGGTAAGAAGTAACGCCCACCAAAGGCCGTCATAGAAATAAGGCCAACGGAACTTGCGTTTCATCGTACCAAACGCGTTTCCGGAATGAACATCTCCCCAGCTCAATCATTGATGAAATGGCGCAGATGAGCGGGAAACAATGATGTCGGAGCGGCATCACGACCGTCGCTCGAAAGGGTGCTGATCGATCAGTTGGCGGAGCGGCGCAAGAGGTGACGATACCCGGTATGGGTCATCCACTGCGCGCGCCAGGTGGCTGTCATGGACCCGCTGAGCGCGGTCCGGCTCGCGCGCGGGATCGATCCCGAACAGCACCGCGACGGCTTCCTGCCAGTCCGCGCCGTCAGCGGCTGCGTCGAGCAGGCGCATATAAAGCTTGATGTGAGCCCGGTCATAGTCGGTGAGTTCACCAACCGTTGGGGCGGCATCGTCAAAGGACGCAATCATGAGCGGCCGTCACTTCTTCCCACGACGCGGCTGGGGCATCGTCTTACACAAGGAACGTGACCAACGCGCGAAGGTGCGAGGGCGGTTCCGGGGGGAATTTGGCTTTGCATGGACAGTCGATCAGCGCCTCTTATCATCAGTGTCATTGACCAGCAGTACTCCTCGACCGCGCTCGGTGGACAGAAAGACAATGCCGGCTGCTTCGAGGGCGCGTCGTACCTGATCGCGCGTGCGGCCCGCAATTGTCAGGAGGTGATTATGCATGATCACTTCCCACACGGACCTACGCGCGCGCCAGAAGTCGCCAGAAGTATGGTTACGATAGTCGGGCCTGAACAACCCACAACTGGTTGGGGCAGACAGATTCTTTGTCGTTACGAAGCATCGTAAAATCCCAGCTCCTGGGAGCTGACCCGCTCAAACTTGGTGTTTTGCCATAGGATCCAAGCCGACGATGCCGAACTCCGGCGGATCTCTACCGCAGCCATCTCGATCAGATCCTCGATTAGCGCCACGAGCTGTTTCGATTGATGGCCCTCTTCGACTGACACTGCTTCGATCAGATGCGGATTTCGCGGATCGTGATCAGAGTTTGGACGCTTCTACCGGCCCCTCAGACGGCATGCCAAGGCGACGCCACCGCGCTTGGGGCTTTGTGTAGGGGAAGCTATGGCGGCCACACCTGACCAGACAAATCAAGGTCATGCCGCGGCCGAACCAAGCATCATACGCGAACACGCACTCTGATAGGCGGTTCTAGGCTCTTGCTTTCCTCAAGCTTGCCCGCACAGACGGTGTCCATGTAGACATACGTCGCTTTGACGATCATCCCTCGCAGGCGGGAAAGATCACTGTGTCGATACGCTGCTTCCCTCGGCAAGCGAAACGAGCCTTGGCGGACATGCAGTTTGAGCGCCGCAACCAGCGTATGAGTTCGAGCAGTATAATCTCGGTTTGCCGGATGATTGCTTCGCCGGGCTCCCAACTGTCCCTATCGACGAAGAATGTGCGATCAGCTTGCGGTCCGATCAGGACCTGATCGCAGACTGTTGCCATTCTCATTTCCGAGAGGATGAGGCGGAGCTGCTCGACGGCACGCACACCTCCGGCGCTGCCATAGCGCACGAAGCCGGCCGCCTTGTTGTTCCATTCGGCGTAAACGACGAATACCGACTTGGCTAGTTTCATGAGGTCTCTCCGCCACCCAGATGGGTTACGTCCTCCAAATCTTTCCTGCGCTGCGTCGCCCGGCGGTCATAGCTCGCCTGGTTCTTGGTGCACACCAGCGTGTAGGGCCGACCGCGACGATCAGTGGTCAAGTCAACATCGCAGTGAGCCCGTTGGATCGTCTGCTCAACGTGAGAACGATCGGCTTCGACGGCTTTGAAGGCCCATGCCTTGCGTTCAGGATCGGCAAGGAAGCGGCTCAGTTCAGCGCAGTGACGACATTGACAGGGAAGCACGCTCGCCCGGCTCCAGTCATCAGGCGGCGCCAGCGGCTCGGCAATCCGGATGCGCAGGTGCGCAAGACAGGCGTCCCGCAGCCGCTGGATCGCTGGCTCTTGCGCAATCCTCGAGCGAGCCAGGTCCCGCATCGCCGGGATCAGAACGGTGTCCAAGTTATAAGTCTGGTGCCACGCCAGCATGTGACCTGCCGCTTCCTCAGCCAGTCGCGCGTCAATCCAGCAGAGAGCCTCCAGAAGATCAACGACGAAACGGGGTTCCACGCCCCGATCCTGCCACCACGGCTCCTGTGCCGGTGCGTGCTGCGGATCACCTGGCAAGGCTTCAACCAAGGCCGTCGCGGCCCCTCTCAGGTCGCCCTCCCGGCCGTGTCCCCCTGCGGCCGTCAGTCGGGCGAGCAGATTTCCGCAGGCGGTCAACGAGGTCGCCGCATTCCCGGCGATGATCTGCTGGGTCAAGGCTGCAGCTCGCTGAGGCGACAAGACGCCGAGCGCCTGAACAATCGCGTCATTGTCGCCCTCGGTGTAGACGCCGCTGCCCGCCGCAATGGTCGCCAGGAATGCCTCAAGGCGGGTCCTGTCCTCGAGCTGGATCAGGAGGAGCAGCATCTGGGTGGCGTGGGTTGGAGCCTTCTCCCGCGCTGAATATCTGTCCTGCCCATGCCACGGGGAGATCATGTGTCCAGAGAGTTCATGCGCCTCACGCCACACAGGTGACGTGTGATCCTCGCCGCTGCTCGCCCAGCGCTCGGTCAGGTCGGCCAGATAGGGGAGGGTGACCGCCACGCCGGCCTGACACAAAACGGCGAGGAAGCGCTGGCGCGGCCAGAGCACGAGAGCCGCCCGGCGGTAGCTTCGCTCGAAAGAAGCGCCCTCGTTGCCGGTTGCCTCATGAAAGTGCTCCTCGTCAGGCTCCAAGTCGTCGAGCGCATCGGGCGGGCAGAGTTCGTCGTCCCCGACGGGAATCTCACCCAGCACCGAGGGCTGATCATCGGGCCGCCGCCATGTCGACAGAGCAATCGAGCGGTCGAGGACCTCAACCTCCTCGAATTCGTCTTCGTCCGGCTCCGACCACCGGCGGTACGAGGAGGTGTAACCTGTGTACTCTGCACTGCCGCTCTCTTCGACCGCGATCAAGGCCAGGTGGAGATCGCAATCGGCCGCCTGGGCGGCGGCCATGAGGACCGCCGCCGCGGCGGCATCGGCGCCTTTCAACGCTCCAAACCCGAGTTCAGCCGACGTATAGGCATGCTCGAGCGGAACGATGAGCTTTTCTGGGGCATCAATGTCTGAACGGCTCAGATCAGCGCTCCAGGTCTGCAGGAGTGCCGCAATCCGGGTTTTTTGATTGGCATAGCTGGGTGGTTCGGGCAGCCGCCCTGGCCCGGGACGCAGCAGGTTGTAGATCAAGGCCAGCCGAACGCCCGACGTGACGGGCAGAACCTCATGAACACAATCGGCATAGAAGGCGGCAAACGCCACCTCCGAGGGATCAGGGCAGTGTAGGTCGAGCCGAATCTCGCGATCCTTATGGCGGACCAGAAGCTCACCCCCGGTCGATGTCGAGGGCAACACCACCACCAGCGTGGCGAACATCCCGGGCGCTTTCTCGGTGTCGCGGTGGCTCGCGAAGAAGCTGCCTTCATCGTAGAGCAGCAATTTGTAGAATTCGGCTTGCACGGGCTCGGTCACCCCAAGGCCGTCACACACGCGGGCCAGGATTGTAGCCAGCGTCCGTGCCCAACCCCGACCCTGAATCCGAACCTGGTCCGGGCCGATCTGCCAGGTCCGACGAACCGCCGTGTCGACCAGAGTCTGCTCTCCCCGCCCGTAGGGGGCCCGCTCAGCCGCTGCGACGAGCTGCTTGGCTTGAGCCGGAAGAAGCGGCAGTGCGATCTGACCGACGCCCCCCACCTCCAGCTGCGGCGCCAGGAACTCGATCGCGCCGGAGGCGAAGAAGTCGCCGGGTCGGCGGACTGTGGTCAGGACAGCCGCCAGTTCGTTCGTGAGAAAGGACATTGATGCGGTCCATATGGCACGGGGCTCAATGAAGGTGAGCATACAACGCGCTACACTCGCCTGCGAATACTCGTCAGAGAACGCTCGGAAGCTATTCTTAGACAGCCAACGTTTTCAGCCCCTATGCTGCAGCTGATCAGGGATTGTCATCGGAGCCGACCGTCGCAGGTATCGTTTTGTGATACATCTTTGTCGACGGCTGTATCAACCAGTGATACTCATTGCCGAAGGGCAGGGCAGCTGGGCGAACCAAAGTTTCAAAGATCGAAAATCGGCTGAGGTGTTCCATGGGAGGTGCCCAAAAGGCTTCCCGCCAGACCTGCTCTCCGTGGCGCACCGGAAACTGCGGATGATTGATCGATGCTGCGCACGAGTTGAGGGATTGAAATCGCCGCCCGGAAACAAACCCATCCTCTCGAGGAGGACCGAGCAGGGCAGCACGCGATCTGGATCAATGACCAGTTTCGCGTCTGCTTTGTCTCGTGCGACAATGGTGCCCACGAGGTGGAAGTCACCGACTGACGCAAGGAACTCATGAGAAGCCGGAGGCGAACCATGACCAAGATGACCCTAGTCCCGCTGCATCCCGGCGAAGTGCTGCGCGAGGAATTCATGAAGCCCCTTGGGATCAGTGCCATCACGATCGCCAAGGCCTGTCACGTTCCACGCACCCGGATTGAGCGCATTGTTCGAGAAGAGATCGGGATCGGCGCGGATACAGCCCTGCGGCTGTCCAAGGTGTTCAACACGACACCTGAGTTCTGGCTCAATCTCCAGATCCGCTATGATATCGAGACAGCTGCGGAGGAGATCGGCGCAGAACTCGAAGAGATTCACGAGCTGGACCACGCGGCCTAAGCGTAGCCTCGCTCCTTGTTGAATGGAGAAAGGTCCCGCATCACGGATTCAGGAATATGATGAATTTGAGGATCGATCAGCCTCAAAGCCAGCTTTCTTGAAGTCCTCGGCCCTAAACAAAAGATGACCGAGGTATCTGTTGGGATGCAATGTCCCTCGCAATCCGAGGGACATTGCCGTTGCAAGAAATGCGGACTTCTTGTTAAAGATTAATTGTTTATCTCACTTTTTAGATTTTTACGTCGAACTCAATTCGGAATGTCGATTAATTTGATCTATTCATTTCCGCGCTGAGGAATACCGTTAAGTGCTTGAGGCCGAGTGACCCTATTTCCGCTGCCCACATTATCATCTTGGACCGCGTAGCTGATGGATACGGTGATGGCGGCGCAACTTCAGATATCCAACCACAACATGTCTTTCAGTCCGTCCCTGCTGCTTGGCCCATTGTCTCAACGGCTTCCCAAATCGAAAGCCATTCCCGCTCCTGTCCCGAACGGACGCAAGCTTGCCGTTCTCCCGGATTTCCGGTGTGCTGATGAGGATGAGGTGGGGCAGCATAGCAGATGGAACCGGAAGACGATCTGGCGGCGGAGATCGCGGCGCTTGCACGGCGTCTGGCCGAGCTCGATCGGGAGCGCAACAGCCTCATCGTGGCTCTGGAGAAACTCAACCGGCGCCAGCGAGCGGAGGAGCAAACTCTTAGCCGCCCTAACGCCATCCTTTCGAACGCCGACAAGGTTGCCCTGTTTCGCTCGCTGTTTCGAGGCCGCGACGATGTTTTTCCTCGCCGGTGGCAAAATCCTAAGAGCGGCAAGGCCGGCTATTCGCCGATATGCGGCAACGAATGGGTCCGCGGTCTTTGCGACAAGCCGAGGATCAAGTGCACCGCCTGTCCCAACCAAGCCTTTATCCCCTTGTCGGACGAGGTGATCAGAAGCCATCTCCAGGGACGGCACCTCACGCATTCAAAGAAAGCCGAGGCTTTCGTCGCGGGCGTCTACCCGTTGCTGAGCGATGAGACCTGCTGGTTCCTGGCCGCCGATTTCGACCGACAATTCTGGCACCGCGATGCCTTGGCCTTTCTGGCGACGTGCCGTGCCAAGGGTGTGCCCGCTGCCCTGGAGCGTTCGCGCTCCGGCCATGGCGGCCATGTCTGGATCTTCTTCTCGGAGCCCGTGCCTGCCTCCGAGGCGCGACAGCTCGGCGCTTACCTGGTGACCGAGACTATGGAGCGCTGCCCGGACATCGGCTTCGAGTCGTATGACCGGTTCTTTCCAAGCCAGGACACCATGCCGGTAGGTGGCTTTGGCAACCTGATTGCCTTACCCCTGCAGAACGGGCCCCGGCGGAACGGCAACAGCGTCTTCGTCAATGACGACTTGCAGCCCTACGAGGATCAGTGGGCCTTCCTGTCGGGCCTGCGACGCCTGAGCAAAGCCGAGGTCGGCAACCTGGTGGAACAAGCATCCGCTGCGGGCAGAATCCTTGGAGTGCGCCTGCCGCTCGATGATGAGGACGAGGAGCCCTGGACGGCGCCAGCGTCCCGCCGCCGGGTCGAGCCAGTCATCACCGGCCCAATGCCGGAACAGGTGGACGTGGTCCTGGGTAACCAGGTTTACATCGACCGGGGTTTCCTTCCACCGGCGCTGGTCAACCGCCTGATCCGCTTGGCCGCCTTCCAGAACCCGGAATTCTATGCCGCGCAGGCAATGCGACTTCCAACCTTCGGAAAGCCCCGCATCATCTCGTGCGCTGAGCTGTTCACCAAACACATCGCACTGCCGCGAGGCTGTCTCGACGCCGCTCTCGACCTCCTCGGGGCCTGTGGCATCCGCTCCAAACTCCGTGACGAGCGCCAAGAAGGCTCCCCAATCGGCACGCGCTTCTTGGGCACGCTCACCCCGGAGCAGCAGGCCGCTGCCGATGCCCTTCTGGCTCACGACACGGGCGTCCTCGCCGCCACCACTGCGTTTGGAAAGACGGTCGTTGCTGCAAGCCTGATTGCCAAACGTGATCGGAATACCCTGGTCCTGGTTCACCGGCAGCAACTGCTTGATCAGTGGGTTGCCCGACTGCGCACGTTCCTGGACATCGATCCTGTCCATCTTGGAACGATCCGTGGAGGCCGGAAGAAGCCGACCGGCTGGATTGATGTCGCCCTCATACAGAGCCTGGTGAGGAAGGGCGAAGTCTCCGACCTGGTTGGTGGCTATAGTCATCTTGTTGTCGACGAATGCCACCACCTGTCCGCCGTGAGCTTCGAAGCGATCGCGCGGGCCGCCAAGGCGAAATACGTGCTGGGGCTATCCGCGACGGTCACCCGCAAGGATGGCCACCATCCGATCATCTTCATGCAGTGCGGCCCGATCCGACATCGGGTGGATGCGAAGAAACAGGCGGCGTCCCGACCGTTCTCGCACCGCGTCATCGTTCAGAGGACCGCGTTCCGCGGGCGGCGCTCGGATACGGGTGAGCGCCTCTCGATCCAGGATCTCTATGGTCGCTTGGCCTGCGATGAAAGCCGCAATCGGCAGATTGTCGATGATGTTCTCTCGGCCCTTCAGGCGGGCCGCTCACCTGTCGTGATCACCGAGCGTAAAGACCATCTCCAAACGCTTGCGGAGTGGTTATCCCGCTTTGCCAAGAACGTGATCGTCCTAAAAGGCGGGATGGGAGCCAAGGAGCGCAAGCTGGTCATGGCGGCTCTGGTAGCCGTGCCGGACGGGGATGAGCGCGTCATCGTTGCAACGGGCCGCTACCTCGGCGAGGGCTTTGACGATGCGCGTCTGGACACCCTTTTTCTCACGATGCCGATCTCCTGGCGCGGAACCCTGGCCCAGTATGCGGGCAGGCTCCACCGGCTTCATGCGGCCAAGCGTGACGTCGTGATTTACGATTATGTCGATGACGATGAGCCCATGCTCTCCAAGATGGCAGCCAGACGTGAAGCGGGGTACAAGGCACTCGGGTACGAGGTGACCCATGCTGAGGACCTGTTCTCACTTGAGCCAGGTCGGGCCAATGCACAGGTTTCTACAATTCGTCATCCCTGAACAACGCGATTTCGTCCGACTTGATGTTGGGTTTCAGGCCGCTCCGGAATCCAAGTCTATGGGTGAGCTCAGACCCCCGCCCGGTGATCAGTTTGCGACGCTCGCTGTCAGGGTCGGACAGTTCCATTTAACTTTAGTTCCGAGCGGCCCAAGTGACTTTGCCGCTGGGCGGAACGCTACGCGAGAGATGCTTGAGCGCGCGCTCCAACGCCGTCGTGGACAGATCGAAGCCAGCAATGTCCACGACCGATGGTTATCACCCTAGGGGGTACATGGATGACGTCGTTGACATGACGAAAGTCCTGCAGCCAATTCCATAAAACCTTCTCGGAAATCACGAAAACCTTCTCGGAAATCACGCGCGTGTGTAGCCGCAAAGCTAGAATGTCACTGCTTGCGCGACGAAGCCTTCCGAACGATCGATGTCTTACGGTCAGATCCACATGGAAAAGGCCCCGGATTGCTCCGGGGCCCTTAGGTCATGGCGGAGGAAGCTTTAGAAGCCGCCCATGCCACCCATGCCGCCACCCATACCGCCCGGCATAGCCGGAGCAGCGTCATTCTTCGGCGTCTCAGCAACCATGGCTTCGGTGGTGACCAAAAGGCCAGCGACCGATGCTGCATTCTGCAGAGCCGTGCGGACGACCTTGGCCGGATCGACGATGCCGGCCTGAAGCAGATCCACGAACTCTTCCGTCTGGGCGTTGAAGCCGAAGGTGTCGGACTTCGTGTTGTCGTTGATCTTGCCGACGACGACCGATCCTTCGACGCCGGCATTCTCGGCGATCTGGCGGATCGGAGCCTCAAGGGCGCGCAGGACGATGCTGATGCCCGCCTTCACGTCGGCATTGTCGCTGGAGAGCTTGGCCACCGCAGCCTTGGCGCGCAGCAGGGCCGTACCGCCGCCGGGAACGATGCCTTCCTCGACCGCAGCGCGCGTGGCATGCAGCGCATCGTCGACACGGTCCTTCTTCTCCTTCACTTCGACCTCGGTCGCACCGCCGACGCGGATCACCGCGACGCCGCCGGCCAACTTGGCGAGGCGCTCCTGAAGCTTCTCACGGTCGTAGTCCGAGGTGGTCTCCTCGATCTGTGCCTTGATCTGCTGAACACGGGCCTCGATCTCCTGCGTAGACCCAGCACCGTCGATGATCGTGGTGTTCTCCTTCTCGATGCGCACGCGCTTGGCGCGGCCGAGCATGTCGAGAGTGACGTTCTCGAGCTTGATGCCGAGGTCTTCCGAGATCGTCTGACCGGCGGTCAGGATCGCGATGTCCTCGAGCATGGCCTTGCGGCGGTCGCCGAAGCCCGGAGCCTTGACGGCGGCAATCTTCAGGCCACCCCGCAGCTTGTTGACGACCAATGTCGCCAGAGCCTCGCCCTCGATATCCTCCGCCACAATCAGCAGCGGCTTGCCGGATTGCACCACCGCCTCGAGGATCGGGAGCAACGACTGCAGCGAGGAGAGCTTCTTCTCGTGGATGAGGATGTAGGGGTCCTCGAGCTCCGCGATCATCTTCTCGGCATTGGTGATGAAGTACGGTGAGAGATAGCCGCGGTCGAACTGCATGCCTTCCACGACATCGAGCGCGGTCTCGGCGGTCTTGGCTTCTTCGACCGTGATCACGCCCTCGTTGCCGACCTTCTGCATCGCTTGGGCGATCATCTCGCCGATAGGTGCATCGCCATTGGCCGAGATGGTGCCGACCTGGGCGATCTCCTCGGAGGACGCCACCTTCTTGGCGCGAGCCTGGATGTCCTTGACAGCCTCCGTCACCGCGAGATCGATACCGCGCTTGAGGTCCATCGGGTTCATGCCGGCGGCCACCGCCTTGGCGCCCTCGCGGACGATGGCCTGGGCGAGAACGGTGGCCGTGGTGGTGCCGTCACCGGCGACATCGCTCGCCTTCGAGGCGACCTCGCGCACCATTTGAGCGCCCATGTTCTCGAACTTGTCGGCGAGCTCGATCTCCTTGGCGACGGTCACGCCGTCCTTGGTGATGCGCGGAGCACCGAAGCTCTTCTCCAGCACCACGTTACGGCCCTTCGGACCGAGGGTGACCTTCACGGCATTGGCGAGAATATCGACGCCACGGAGCATCTTGTCGCGAGCGTCCGAGGAAAACTTAACGTCTTTGGCAGCCATGAGCTGAAATCCTGTTGCTTTGATCGGGTGAGGATGGGGCTGTTTAGGCGGCCTTCTGCGCTTCGGTAGACCGCTCGACGACGCCCATGATGTCGGATTCCTTCATGATCAGGAGATCCTGGCCATCGATACGCACCTCGGTGCCGGACCACTTGCCGAAGAGCACGCGGTCGCCGGCCTTCACGTCGAGGGCGACGACCTTGCCGCTCTCGTCACGGGCGCCGGGGCCGACGGCGACGACTTCGCCCTCTTGCGGCTTTTCCTTGGCGGTGTCCGGGATGATGATGCCGCCGGCCGTCTTCTCTTCGGCCTCGATGCGGCGGACGACAACACGGTCGTGCAGTGGGCGAAACGTCATGGGTGTGCTTCCTCACTTTTAGAATTGGAAGCACTCGTCTGCGCCGAGCAGCAGTGTTAGCACTCGACGCATGAGAGTGCTAACACGAGGTGATAGCCCAAGGCCCCTGGTGAGGCAAGAGCCCATGAAGAGGCCAAGCTTAAGCTGCGGCAGATCCTCTTGAGGGCCACCGGAGACCTTTTAGATCTATTATATCGTTGCGCTCTTTTTGCAAATGCTGGTGGCACTGAACTCCCGTGCTGAGATTGCATTATGTCCTGAAGGAGATATAGTCTATATCTAGACACAATGGTAACGCCATGGCACAGCCGCTCAAGAACCAAACGGAAGCTGCATCACAGGATCTCCCTCACCTGGAGCAAGCACGCTTTGAACCCGCCAATCGCAGGCGCCTGAGCGCTCCCGGCATGCGTACCTTCCTGGCCATCGCCGACCTATGGGCCCTAACCGAGCAGGAGCGCCTCCGGATCCTCGGGCACCCGGCGCGTTCGACCTATCACAAGTGGGCCAAACAGGCCCGTGAACATGTCGAGTTCACCCTAGACGCCGATGTTCTGACCCGGATCTCAGCAGTCCTCGGGATCTACCAGGCGCTGCGAATCCTTTTCGCAACAGAACAGGAGGGCTTGTCATGGCTTCGCGGGCCACATCAGGCAACGGTGTTCGGAGGTCATCCGCCGATCGAACTCATGATTGATGGCACCCAGGACAGTCTCCTGACCGTACGGCGCTTCCTCGATGCGGCCCGCGGTGGCCTCTACATGGAGCCCAATGCGGCAGACCAAAACTTTACTTCTTATGAAGTTCACTTTTCGTGACCAACGTCGCTGAAGCACCTTACCCGACTTATCGTCTGATCCCGTCTCAGTTTCCGCCCATTGGCCTGTTTGACACGGTGGCAACGCCTGCCGATCTGTCGGCGGTGATGGACTTGGTCGGGTGGACCAATAACCGGCTGGTGACCAGCCGCATTGCCCGCCTTCCTCAACAGGAATGGGTTTATGGCCGGCCGAACGCCAGCATCGTGATGGCGGCGTTCCTGCACGTCAGCCCCGCAGGCATGCGGTTCAACTCATCCGAACTCGGAGCCTGGTATGCTGCCGGAGAGATCGAAACGGCAGCGGCCGAAGTCGGACACCACCTCCAACGCGAGGCGGTGGCACGAAGCCTTCCGGAATTGACTCGGGTCTATCGAAGCTATTCAGCGCGACTGAGTGGTGTCTACCTGGATATTCGCGGCCACCAGGCCGAGCGCGCCGATGTCTATGCGCCTGATCGCTACGATGCCTCGCAGCAATTCGGTGAAGCGATCCGCCTTGCCGGTGAGGCCGGCATCATCTACGACAGTTTGCGGCGCCGTGGAGGGACCAACATCGTTGCGCATCGGCCCACGAATATTCGCGATGTAACGCAGGCTGATCATTTCGAGATACGCGTTCCGGCTGTCGGACGTCGAATTGACGTGCGGAAACTCACCGC
>NZ_CP069356.1 GCF_016864375.1 Microvirga sp. VF16
GATGGCAGTGCCATCGCGAACGTCGAGGGGAGTAAATTCTATTCCGGTCGAACCGAATGCGTCGGTTGTGGCAGCGCACTCCGCCTCGGTGGCGCCGGTGGCCACGACTTGAGCGTCAAGATCGCGGAAAGCCCGCGCCGCGCCGAGCCCGATCCCGCTTGTGCCGCCGAGGACCAGCACTGTCCGGCCCCGAAAGAGCCCTGGCGCGAAGGTATCCATCATGCCAGTCATCTGTTTCCTCACAATGCCTGCTCTTGTTGCCGCCGAGGCCGAATGCGATTCCAGGACCAGATGAAAGCAGGCCACAGCAGCGCGGCGATTGTCATCGCTGCCAGAACAGCCGAGACGGGACGATCGAAGAATGGCAGCAGGCTCCCATCGGACTTGATGAGCGACGTGACAAAGCTCTGTTCGACCATGGTGCCCATCACGATGCCGAGCACCATTGCGGCGACGGGATAGCCGTTGTTCTCCATCACGTAGCCGATGGCGCCGAAGGCCGCGACGAGAACGACCGCGAATAGGTTGTTGCCGGTCGCGAAGGCTCCTACGGCGCAACAGACAAGGATTACCGGCATCACTGTCGCGCGGGGTGCCCGCAGAACGGAGCTCGCCGCGCGGATCATGACGATCCCGAGCGGAATCATCAGGATATTCGCGAGAACAAAGATGATGTAGAGCGCGTACATGCTCGAGGCTCTCTCTGTAAAGAGAGTCGGGCCGGGATTGAGCCCCTTCATGTACAGAACGCCGATGGCGATCGCGGTAATCGTATCTCCGGGGATGCCGAACAGCAGTGACGGCACCCAGCCACTCGCCAGGCTTGCGTTGTTGCTGGCTCCTGCTTCGACGAGGCCTTCTGGATGACCGGTGCCGAATTTCTGCGGTTCCTTGGAGAACCGCTTCGACATCGCATAACTGACCCAGGCCGCCATATCAGCGCCGGCTCCCGGCAGAACGCCAATGATGATGCCCACGATATTGCCCCGAGTCATCTGACGCCAATATTTGCGGGTGAGGTCCAGTTGACCGGCCAGAATACTTCCGAACTTGCGACGCGGCAGGGGAGGCGGCTCGGGCGATACCATGGCGCGGATCACCTCGGAGACCGCAAAGACGCCGACCAGGGCCGGAATCGGCTCGATGCCGCCAAGGAGTTCCGTGATTCCGAATGTGAAGCGAGGCACACCGCCGGGATTTTCCATGCCGATGCACGCAATGAGAAGCCCGAGCAACATGCTGGCAATTGCCTTCACGGGAGACGACCGCGCGACCAATGTGGCGCACATCAGGCCCAGAAAGGCGAGCCAGAAATACTCGAATGTCGAGAAGTTCAGTGCAAGCTCTGCGAGTGCGGGAGCCATCACGACGAGGGAGATCGTTCCGGCGATCCCTCCAAGTGCACTGAACCATAGACCTGCGCCGAGAGCGACTTCTGCCTGACCTTTCCGTGTCAACGCATAAGCCTCGTCCGTGTACGCAGCAGAAGCAGGTGTTCCGGGAATGCGCAGCAGACAGCCTGGAATATCTCCCGAGAAGATCGCCATGGCTGAAGCCGCGATGATCGAGGCGACCGCCGCGATCGGAGAGAGATAGAAGGTTACCGGCACCAGCAGTGCAGTCGCCATTGTGGCCGAAAGGCCGGGCAGCGATCCGATCACGAGTCCGTAGACCGACGACAGCAGGATCGCGATCAGCACATCGGGGGCAAGGACGAGACGGAAGGCTTCAATGAGTTCGTTCATGATCACCACGGCATCGGGAGCAGACCGGCAGGCAGCGGGACACGCAGGAGCTTGTAGAAGATCAGGTGAATTGCAATCGGGGCGATCGCCGCCAGTGGCAATGCCACGGGCAGCTTGGCACCGAAGGCGAGTGCACCTGCAAAGATCATGGCAGCCGCCGTCGGGACGAATCCGAGGCGGTCGACGGCAACCACATAAAACAGAAGCAGACCGGGCGGCAGCAATGCACGAAGCCTATAGCTCAGAGGCTTCGTCGTTTGCGCGTGTTGCGGCGGACCTTCGACAGCCGCAAGATCGGCCTCCGCTTCCTCCTCGAAGCTGTGCCCGATTCCAAGGACGATCAGGACCCCGCACAGGACGAGGCCGATGCCGATCAGCATCGGGAACGCGCTGGGCCCGACGTCCTGACCCGGCACGGGAGGAAGCCGTGAGCCGCCAAAGGCAGCCAGCACGCCTAACGTGGCGACAAACGAACCGGTGATACGGTCAGACAACTGCATCGACGGATTTCTCTTCGGACGGAGGAACAGAAGGGATCCAGACGCCTTTGCCGAAGCGAAGGCAACCGGTCGGGCGGAGCACACACTTGCCATCGCCGCCGGCATGGGAGGACGGAGGCCGCTTCGGCCTCATTCCGTCTATGCCTTGGCCAAGCCTGCGGCCTTCATGGCCTCGCCCATCTGCCGGTCCGACTCGTCCATGAACTGGCCGAACTCGGCTTTCTCGGCCCATTTGATCCCGAAGCCCCGACCGCTCATGAACTCCTTGTATTCCTTGGAGTCGTAAACCTCCTTGAGAACAGCAACCAGTTTGTCCTGGACGTCTGCCGGGAGGCCCTTGGGGCCGGCAATGCCGCGCCACACGCCGACAGATTTGTGGGGACCCATCTGTTCGTCGAGTGTCGGTACGTTTGGGAATTGCGGGTTCCGTTCCGGCGCGAGGATGGCAAGGCTCTTGGCGCGACCTGCATCGATCATGGGCCGGGCTTCAGGGAGCGAGCAAGGCACGATGTCGATACCGCCCGCGGCCAGATCCTGCATCCCCGGCGCGGCGCCGTTCGATGGCACCCAGGCCACGTGGTTGGGTTGAAGACCCAGTGATTGCAGCCAACCCACGAGGGCCAGGTGCCAGATACCGCCCTGACCCGTCCCCGAGGCTTTCAGCTTCCCGGGAGGTGCCGCCTTGATGGCGTCGGCCAATTCCTTGATGTTCTTGTAAGGACTGTCAGCCTTCACCTGGATGGCCGGCGCATCGACATTCATGAGTGCCAGAGGCGTATAACTTCTCGGCGTCAGCTCCGTCATCCCCTGCCAATGCATCATCGCAATTTCGACCGTGAGCAGGCCGATCGTGTAGCCATCCGGTGCCGCGCTGGAGATCGCCGCATGTCCGACCACACCGTTCCCACCTGTCCGGTTCACCACATTGACAGGCTGACCGAGTTTTTGCTCCATCACTTGTCCGATGATGCGCGCCGTCGCATCGGTGCCGCCGCCTGCGCCCCATGGGCAGATCAGCGTGATCGGCCGATTGGGATAATTGGATTGTGAGAAACTTGGTTTGAGCCCAACAACTGAACTTGCAAGTACAGTGGATGCCGACGCGACGAAACCGCGCCTAGTAAATGAAGTCATGCAATTCCTCCCAGCTCATCCCCAGCCATGGCCTCACCTGTTCCCGGCGCTTGACCTAAATGTATTCTACGTGAGCTTCCCATCGGTGCAATCAATTTGCTCTACGTTGGCACTACAATCTTGCGGCCGTATCGAAGGCCGCTTTTGGATCAGAGGCTCTAGTGGACGTCCTCTGCCTCACCCCAAGCCTCTATGAGCTTCTCCACGGTGAAACCTGGGCTACGGGCAACCTTTAGGACAGGAGCTTCCTTTCTCGTCACAACGTCAATAGCGCGGGGAAGCTCGAGGGCGATCCGGGGATCGATAATGACTGCGCCATGCCGGTCCGCATGGAGCAGATCACTGGACCTGACTTTCAGTCCGAAGATCTCCACCGGACAATCGAACGCCTCGATGTGGACGAAGGCATGACTCGGGCTCAGCGAGCCAGCCAGGATCTGAAACCCGGGATCGATAGCGCCAAGGTCGCGCATCGAACCGTTGGTCAGGACGCCTTGGGCCCCTAGACCCTTATGGATTGCCACGTTGACCTCACCCCAGAATGCTCCGAGCCCGGGCCGGGAGTCGATATCCTGAAGAACCACCATGACAGGACCGGGGTGAGCCGCGACATATCTGTAATAGGCGATCCGACGCGCCCTCACTGTCTCGGGCGATTCTTCGGCCGGTTGCGAGCTTCGGATCAGCCCCGTGCGGGCGTAGCCCACTATGGCAGGGAGGCTCGGATGGGCGGCAAGCACTGGCTCTGTTGTGAAGCCCTCCGCCGTCCGGTGGCCCAGGACGAGCTCGATTGCGTTGCAGACCGTCGGCGTATCAACAGCCGCCAAGGCAGCGAACACTTCAGGAGACAGCACTTGTTCCATTTTCAAGCTTTCCCGCTTCAAATGAATTGGCATTCAAAGGACCCAGCAGCCTCAGGCGGCGCACTCCCAGACATTGTTCTGGGGCTCACCACCGGCGAGTAGGGGGCGCTTTAATATCTAAAGGCAGGCTCCATTCGGACGACAAGCCGTATGGCAACAATCATCCGGGCAAGACTGATGCGCTAGAAGTTGACGCGGTCACCTCCTTTGAGCGACAGGATGTTGCGCGCATCGTCAGGAGTGGCGATTTCCAGTCCAAGTCCGTCGATAATCTGACGCGCCATTTTCACCTGTTGCGCATTGGATTCTGCAAGCTTGCCAGGACCAATCCAAAGGGAATCTTCCAAACCGACACGGACATTGCCCCCCATAGCCGCAGCTTGGGCCGCGATGGAAAGCTGGTTCTTACCCGCCCCAAGGACCGACCATTGGTAGTCGTTCCCGAACAGCCGGTCGGCCGTGCGCTTCATGTGCGCCACGTCCTCGGGATGCGGACCAATGCCGCCCAGAAGACCGAAGACGCTTTGGACGAAGAGAGGCGGCTTGATGAGGCCACGATCCACGAAGTGGGCGAGAGTATAGAGGTGGCCGATGTCGTAGCACTCGACCTCGAAGCGTGTGCCATTCTCGGCGCAGGTCGTCAGGATGTATTCGATGTCGGTGAAGGTGTTGCGGAAGATCCGGTCGCGTGAGCCCTCAAGGTAAGGCTGCTCCCAATCGTACTTGAACTCCTTGAACCGGTTGAGCATCGGATAGAGTCCGAAATTCATCGAGCCCATGTTGAGAGAGGCGACTTCCGGCTTGAAATGGGCCGCAGGACGAACGCGCTCCTCCACCAGCATGGTCGGCGCACCGCCTGTCGTGATGTTGATGACGCAGTTGCTGCGCTGCTTCACCACCTGCAGGAAGGGGGCGAACGCCTCCGGCGACTGATCAGGCTTGCCGTTCTTCGGATCACGCGCGTGCAGATGCACGATCGCAGCACCAGCCTCCGCCGCGCCGATGGCGGCTTCCGCGATCTCCTCAGGGGTCATCGGCAGGTGAGGCGACATGGATGGCGTATGAATCGCGCCGGTCACGGCGCACGTGATGATGACTTTGCGGGCCATGGACTTGGATCCTTCTCGGGAGATCACTGATCTGGTTGTGAGTGCTTGTGCGCCTTCAGGGCTGCCAGGCGTTTGTCCCGCCAGGCGGAGCGCCGTGCGAGCGCATCGGGTTCCGGCGTTTGACCCCAGGCCTCCAGGATGCGGCTTACATTCTCCTTGTCCCAGACATCGGGCTTGGCAGGATCCTCGGAGAGACGGCGGTAGAAGCCCGTATAGCGGTCGCAGTAATCGGCGATGCCGCCGGGCGCGTTGAGCTCAATGGTCTCGAAGGGGCCAAGAAACGACCAGCGCAGGCCGAGACCATCCTTGAGGGTCTTGTCGAGATCCTGCGGACTCACCACGCCATCGCCGACGAGCCTGAACGCCTCTGCCAAGAGAGCGCCCTGAAGGCGGTTGAGGACGAAACCCTCGACCTCGCGGTTCACAATGATCGGCACCTGCTCGACGCTCTCGTAGATTTCTCGCGCACGAGCGAGCGTCTCGGGTGCCGTCCAGGGGGCTCCGCAGAGCTCGACGAGCGGCACGAGGTGTGGAGGGTTGACCGGATGCGCCACGAGGCAGCGGGCGCGCCCCGACAGCCCCTCGGTGAAGTGGGACGCAACGATCGCGGAGGTCGACGAAGCAAGGATGCAATCCGCCGGGGCGAGCCGGTCGAGCTCCGCAAAAATTGCACGTTTGATCTCGACGGTTTCGGGGCTATTTTCCTGAACAAGGTCAGCTCCGCTCACGGCCTCCGCAAGCGAGGGCACGGCGACGACGCGCTCGGATGCATTTTCTGGGTTGGTGACAAGGCCATGCCGTGCAAGCTCCTTGAGGCCTTCGCGGACGAGGCTAGGCGCCTTCCCAAGCGTTTCCGAGTCCGGGTCGGTGATGCGCACACTCCAGCCGGCCCGCGCGAAGACGATCGCCCAGGACCGGCCGATCAGACCCGCACCAATGATTGCAGCACTCGGCATTCCGCCATCTCCCTCAAGGCTTACAGCCACAGGACCTTGCGGCGAAGCGCAAGGTCGTCCCGCAGGTCCTTCGATGGACCGGTATGAATCACTCGCCCGCGTTCGAGTGCGACCGTCCGGTCGGACAAGGCGAGCGCGAGGTCGAGGTGGTGGTCGACAATGATGATCGAAACCTCGTGCCGGAGCTTGTCGAAGCTCTCGAAGAGTTGCTCCACGATCGCCGGGGCAAGACCTTCAAAGGGTTCGTCGAGGAGGAGTACCTTCACATCGCCCGAGAGAGCGCGTGCGACTGCCACCATCTGCTGCTCGCCGCCGGAGAGGAAATCCGCCGGGGTGTCGAGCCTCTCGCGGATGCGTGGGAAGTACTCGAAGATCCTGTCCAAATCCCAATGAATGCCATGTCCGGTCTTGCGCTTAAGCCGTCCGAGTTCGAGGTTCTGGGCCACGGTCATTCCTGCAAAAAGTCCGCGTCCCTGTGGTACATAGCCTATTCCCAGACGCGCGATCTCGGCAGAAGACCTGCCCGCGATCTCCTCGCTGTCGAGCCTGATCGAGCCCGACGAGGGCGGCGCGATGCCGATCAGCGTCTTGAGCAGGGTCGACTTGCCGGCGCCGTTGCGTCCAAGAAGCGCAACAATCTCATGCTGGTGCACGTCGAAGGATATATCCACCAGAACGTGGCTTTTGCCGTAGAACGTATTGATCTTTTCCGCCGTGAGCACTGTCCTGGGCTCTGCGGCGCTTTCGCGAAACTTCGCGGCGACGGTCGCTGCGCCCGAGCCGATATAGATCTCCTGGACCTTCAGGCTTGAGCGTGCATCCTCGACGGTTCCATCGACCAGTACTTGGCCTGCGTTCATCACCGTGACGGCATCGGCGATCTGGAACACACGGTCGATATCATGTTCGACGAGAAGCATCGGAATATCCGCGGAGATGCGCTTGATGATGTCGCCGATGCGCTGGCGCTCCGCGGCGGCAAGGCCTGCCAATGGTTCATCGAGCAGAAGAACCCTCGGTTTCGTAGCAAGCGCCAAGCCCATGTCCAAGAGGCGCTGCCCGCCATACGAGAGGGCACCCGCCTCGGCCTGTTCGATGCCGGCGACGCCGAGATACCGGATCACCGCCGAAGTCTCGGCTTCGATGAGCTTGATGGACCTCGCCGCAATCCACGGATTGAGACGCTGTGGATGGCGTGCCTGCACGGCGAGGCGGACATTCTCTTCGACCGTTAGCGCCGGGAATAGGTTCGTGATCTGAAACGAGCGCCCAATTCCAGCTTGCGTGATCGCTTCAGGAGAAAGCCCGGCAATGGAGCGGCCCCGGAGGAGTACGTCACCTTCATCAGGCTTGTAGTACCCGGAGATCAGGTTGAAGGCCGTTGTTTTGCCGGCGCCGTTTGGACCGATCAGGGCATGGAGGCTACGGTCGCGCACCGCGATGTTGACGGCTTGAACAGCCTTGAGTGCGCCAAAGCTCTTCGTTATACCACGCGCCTCGAGGATGATGCCATCCACGTGGTCGGAGGGCTTTAGAAACGGCGGCAGAGGCTCATCGGTCAGGGTGCGACCAGCCATAGCGGCCTCTTCCGTCACTTTGGCCCGGAATGGAGCGGCGATCCGCTGTGCAATCCCGATCAGTCCTGTCGGCGACAGGACGATGAATCCAACGAATAGGATGCCGAAGTAGAGCAGCCATTGAGGGGTCCAGATCGACAGGAACTCACGGAACAGGATGTAGAAGAGAGCCCCAAGGGCAGGTCCGAGGAAACTGCGCATCCCGCCGATCACCACCATGGCAATCAACTCGCCTGAGAAGGCAACGGAAAGAGGTTCGGCCGAGGCAAAGCGATGGTTGAAGACCGATAGGATGCCCGCAACACCAACGACCGTCGCAGATACTACGAACCCGAGAAGCTTATAACGGTTTGTGGGATAGCCGAGAAAGCGGGCGCGCTGCTCGTTTTCTCGGATCGCTACCAGCACGCTCCCGACTGGAGAATTGTGAAAGCGCAACAGGAAGAGGCAGACGGCAAACGCCACAGCCACCGTGAACCAGTAATAGGTCCAGTCCGAGCTCAGATCGAGACCGATCACGCTTGTGCGGACGACGCCGCCGAGGCCACTCTCGCCGCCCGTCAATGCCGTCCAGCGGTAAGCGACAGCAAAGAGCATGGCCGATAGTGCAAGCGTCAATAGCGAGAAGTAGACACCGCGCCGCCGCAGGATGAGCGCTCCGAGAAGAGACGACGCTATGGCAATAAAGACGATGGCAAAGAGAGTCGGAAGAACGACGCCCTCCGGAAACCAGTGGATCTGGCTCAATGCCGCCGCGTAGGCACCAAGCCCGAACCAGACACCGTGCCCGAATGAGACGAGACCCGTATAGCCGACCAGAACGTTCAGTCCCAGGCAGGCGATGGCGAACACCACTACATCGATTGACGAGCGAAGCGGCAGGCCGATGGGATCAAGGAGGAAGGGAAGCAGAATGAGCGCTGCTACCGCGATGAGGAGAGGCCAGTAATTCGTCCGCATAAACCTACTCGAATTTCTGGATGCGTTCGCCGAGCAACCCGCGTGGTCGCAGGAGCAGCACGAGGGCCATCAGGAGATACATCGAGGCTTCGCCGGCGGGAGGGAAGAAGTAGATCGTAAGGCCGCGCACCACGCCGACAAGCGCTGCGGCTGCGATCACGCCCCAGAAGGATCCCAGACCGCCGATCACGACGACCACGAAAGCGGCCGTAAGGATCTCGGCTCCCATGGCGGGATGCACCCCCGAGATCGGGGCCAACAGGACTCCGGCAAGGCCTGCCAGTCCGATGCCGAATGCGGCAACGGCCGTCATGTACGGCTGAAGTGAGATTCCGAGTGCTCCAACCATATCCGGATTTTGTACTCCGGCCCGGACTACGCGACCGAAGGCGGTGCGATAGACAAGGAACCAAGTTGCGATGACGGCTGCAAGTGCAATGCCGAAGATGATGAGGCGGTAGCGCGGATAAATGAAATTGCCGAGGAAGATCTGACCTCTGAGGGCTGACGGGATCGAGAAGGGCAAGGGTGCTGCGCCGAAGATCATCCTCAGGCTTTGCTCGATGATCATGGCCAGTCCGAAGGTAAGCAACAGACTGAGAATGGGGTCCGAGCGGTAAAACCTTCTGAAGAGCAGGCGCTCGATGATCACGCCCAGGAACGCCACGAGGATCGGAGATGCAACGAATGCTCCCGCGAATCCAATCCTTGGCGTCAGCGTCACGGCGAGATAGGCGCCAATGGCGTAGAATGCCCCATGAGCGAGATTGACGATCCCGCCGAGAGAAAAGATCAGAGAGAGACCCAGCGCGATCAGAAGATAGTAGGCACCGACTAACAGGCCGTTCAGCACCTGCTCGAGGAGAAAGACGAACGCCACGCGTGACTCCTTTCCGTCCCAAAACGCTTCTGCGGCAAGAAGCTGGGACTTAAGCGAAAACGGAATGCCATTCAGGCCGGAATAACGCGCAGCCATCCGGCCTGGAGAACGTGACTTGCTAGGCCTGCATCTTGCAGGCGCCGTCCTTCGGCGGCGCAAGAACCTCAAGATCCTCATTCGGACCGGGTACAGTGCCAAGCGGCTCGTAGATGTCCCACTGGTCCTTTATCTTGTCGGGATCCTTGGCCCGCACCGCGTACATCTCCTGGACCATCTGGTTGTCGTAGGCGCGGAAGTATCCTTCCCGACTCTTCAGGACGTCGAACTTCGCACCCTTGCGCAGGTGCTCAGCGAGCTTCTGCGGGTCGGCGGATTTCAGTTCGGTGAAGGACTGGGCGACGATTTTGAGGGAGTTGTAGTCGCCCCAGCACTGATTCTCCGGCGGCTTGCCGTACTTCTTGGTGAATGCCTCAACGAACTTCTTCGAGGAAGGCGTGTCCACCATGTGGTGCCAGATCAGCGGCCAGATGCCCGAGAAGTTGCCCTTGCCGGCGCCCCAGGCCACGGCCGTATCAAACCCGAAACCGGTGATCGGGAATTGGAGGCCGTATTCGGCATATTGCTTGATGAAGTTCGTGATCTGGTTTCCGGCGAGATTCGAGGCGACGATATCAGGCTGGGCCTGCCGGATCTTAAGGAGATAGGGGCTGAAGTCGGTAGCATCGGTAGGGACGAGTTCCTCGCCGATGAATTCGCCGCCGTTCTCCGTGACGAACTTCTTGGCGACCCGGAAGAGATCATGGCCAAAGGCATAATCGGCGGTCAGGGAGTACCATTTCTTCCCCTTGATCATGTTCTCGGTCTTCAGGTACGTGCCGACCGCCGTGACCATCATCGAGTTCGCTGCCTCGATGTGGAACATGAACGGGTTGCAGCTGGCCCCGCGCAGGGCGTCGGAATTGGCACCTGTGTTGATGAACACCGTCTTGGTCCGATTGGCGACCTGACCGATTGCGAGAGCGGAGGCGGAGGAAATCTCGCCGATGATCATCGCGACCTTGTCGCGCTCGATCAGGCGCTCGGCCTTGGCCGAGGCGGTCTGCGGGTTCACCGAATCCTCGATCACGAGCTCGATCTTGCGGCCCAGAACGCCCCCGGTGGCATTGATTTCCTCGGCTGCGAGCTTCACCCCCATCTGGGCGAACTCCCCGAGCGGTCCTAGGAAGCCGGTAATAGGCGTGAGGTGCCCGATCCGGATCACGTCAGATTGCGCCTTGACGATCGCAGGCATCCCGAAGCCTACGAGCGCGGTCGCGCCGGCCGCTCCCTTCAGGAGCGTACGGCGGGTCAAGTCCTCCGAATGTGCCATGGCCGTTTCCTTCCTCCGATGATGGTGTCGCAATTACTTGCTGCGATCTGTGATCACAGTTAGACTGTCTGAAAATGAGCAACTTGTCGAGCCCCCGCCCAACCGAGACGCCATCGGCCATCGCCCAGATCGGCCGGCTGGAGCGCGTGACCCTTGGCGAACGCGTCCATACCAAGCTGCGTGAACTGCTGATGAGCGGCGAACTTGCTCCCGGGCAGAAGATGTCCCTGCGCAGCGTCGCCGAAACCCTTGGCGTATCGATGATGCCGGTACGGGAGGCGGTGGCGCGCCTCGTCGCTGATCAGTCCCTGGAGGTGCTGCCGAACCGCGCCGTGCGCGTTCCGCTGATGACCCGGGCCCGCTTCCGTGAACTGACGAAGGTGAGGCTCGCGGTCGAGGGCTTCGCGGCGGAGGAAGCGGCCAGGAGCCGCGCCGAATCCGACCTCGCAGCCATGCGGCAATTCGAGGAGGCGTTCCTGGCCGAGGCCCGAAGCCCGGATCCTCATGCCGATCGGGCCGTCCGGGCCAACAAGGAGCTCCACTTCGCCATCTATCGGGCGACCGGCCTGCCGACGCTGGTGGGGATCATCGAGGGCCTATGGCTGAAGATCGGACCTGTTTTGAATTTCGATCTCAAGGCCTCTCCCGAACGGTTGCGCACGGGCGGCGCAACCGAGCATCACCGCCGTCTCGTGGCCGCAGTGAATGCCGGTGACGGAGCCGCTGCACGCAAGGCGCTCATCGACGACATCGAGGGCGCGGCCAGTTTCATCGAGAGCACCGGACGTCTGCTGGATTAGATCGATGCCCGGGCTCTCGTAAATCAAAGGATGAACGGGCGCCGCTGAAAGGGGCTCAGTTCAGAAATGGAGACGCCGAAGATGGACCCTAATATCGTCGGGCTGCGTGTGCTGGTGACGGCTGGTGCCGCAGGCATCGGACTCGAGATTGCCCGTACCTTCCATCGCGAAGGTGCGCGCGTGCATGTCTGCGACGTCGACCGTGTTGCCCTTGATTCAGTGGCCTCAACCGATCCGGATCTGACCTCCTCCTATGGCGACGTGGCGAATCGAGGCGATGTCGCCCGGGTTTTCGAGGAAGCTCTGGGAGTTCTCGGCGGGCTGGATGTCCTCGTGAACAATGCCGGTATCGCAGGGCCGACTGCGCGGGTGGAGGAAATCAATCCCGGGGACTGGGATCGCTGCCTCGAGGTGTGCATTACCGGGCAGTTCAACTGCACGCGCCTGGCCGTGCCTCACCTGAGAAAAAGCCAGAACGCCTCGATCGTGAACTTGTCCTCCGCCGCAGGCCGATTCGGCTTTCCTCTGCGCTCCCCGTATGCCGCGGCCAAATGGGCCGTGATCGGCTTCACGAAATCGCTCTCGCGGGAACTCGGCGAGGACGGCATCCGCGTGAACGCGATTCTGCCCGGGGTCGTCGCCGGCGACCGCCAGCGCCGTGTGCTCGAAGCGAAAGCCCAGCAGCTGGGCGTATCGTTCGAGGAGATGCAGCACCGGGCGCTCGCGAACACGTCCATGAAGGAATACGTGACGGCGCAGCAGCTCGCCGATCAGATCGTCTTCCTGTGCTCGCCGCTGGGACGCACGATCTCGGGACAGGCCATTGCCGTCGACGCAGATCTCCAGGCTCTTTTCTGAAGAGTGCATCAGCTACATCGACTGAATCCAGCCGTAAACCATGAAGTGCCCGGCCTAATCTAAGGAGTTGAGTGCGAGTAGCGAAACAGGGAGGATGAACATGGCGAGCATTGGCTTCATCGGCATCGGCCTCATGGGCCATGGCATAGCCAAAAATCTTATCGAGAAGGGCCACACGCTCACGGTCATGGCCAATCGGAGCCGTGAACGGGTGGATGACCTCGTTGCCCGTAGCGCAATGGAAGTGAAGACGCCCCGCGAGGTGGCCGCCGCGTCTGAGATCATCTTCACATGCGTGCCGACATCCAAGGATGTTGAAGGCCTCGTCTACGGCAAGAATGGCATTCTATCTGGCGCGCGCGAAGGACTCATCCACGTCGATACCTCTACCGCTAACCCCGTCTCGACGCTTGAGATCGCTACCGATTATCACGCCAGAGGCCTTCGGTTCGTCGATGCGCCGCTGACCCGTACGCCAAAGGAGGCTGAGGAGGGACGCCTCAATGTCATCGTGGGCGCGAGCCCATCGCTCCTTGAGGAGATCCTTCCCGTCCTCAAATGCTTCGCTGAAAACGTTTTCCACGTTGGAGAGGTCGGCGCAGGCCACAAGATGAAGTTGATTAACAATTTCATGGCGATGAGCCACGCGAGTGTCGTCGCGGAAGCGGTTGCGGTGGCCCGCGCAACCGGGATTGACCCGCGGGCTCTGTATGATTTGGTCTCGGCGGGTGGTGCCAACAGCGCGATGTTTCAGATGATCATGCCTTACGTGCTCGAGGGCGACCCGAGTCGGTTACAGTTTGCCATCAGCAACGGCCGCAAGGACCTCGCTTATTTCATCGAGATGGTGAACGATGCGAAGGCTACGGGGCTCATCGGTCCTGCCGTCCTGCAAACTCTCACAATCGCCAACGCATTGGGCCATGGTGGCAAGCACGTGCCCCATCTGACTGATGTTCTTACCCAACTTAATGGGAGCAACCGATCAGGCTGAAGATGGATGGTCAGGACAGACTTGTGTGAGTGGGGTGGAACGAACAGGTTTCTGACGGTTGAAAAGACGTTCGTGAACCACTGGTCAGCAATGTTGACGATCTTCTTGGGAAGTGTGCATCGGCACTGAAGGTTGACCCTTGGCGAGGGAGGCGCCGCGCCTTGGTTCAGCGACAAAATGGAAATTCGGTGGGGTCACGATCGGCGCCGATGATGACCCCGCCGACGCCATGAGATTCGCAGCAACGTCATGCGCTTGGTGGCAGTCAGATCGGGGGTCAGCATTCGATGCTGGTTCACATGCATGGGCGCAGAGCATTGCCCACACAGCAATTACTGGCGGATGAGCCTTTTCGTGCTGATGTCCATCAAACGCTTCATGCCAATGCGCTCGAGAAACTCGTCGTTGTCAGCGGGCGCTCTTACGTAGCCATCGAGCCATTGCTCGAGTCCTGCTGCCGTGGCGGAGGCCGCGATGTACTGGGCGAGATGCTCCCGATCGTGCTCGTAGCGGCCATTGTAACTGCAGGGGTGAGCACCAAATGGCACTTCAACGACGCAAGTTATGGCCGAATGCGGCAGAGTGGCGTTGGGGCGACTCTTGATGGCTTTGGCACTCACGATCTGTTCCACGGAAACGATGACCGCTCTCGCCGACTGGGCAATCATCATATCTGTGATGGTGTGCTGACAACTCTCCACGCTCAGCTGAACATTGCCCTCGTCGTCAGCCGCGTGCGCGTGAATGAGGGCGATGTCGGGGCGGATGGCCTCGACGGCCACGTAGGGATCTCCGGAGAAGACGTCGGTCACCTCTCTCAAATGCGGGTTCGTCCGGGGATCGACGCCAAGCTCTGATCGGATCAGAATGTAGGGCGCCCCGACCGAAGCCGCACGGAACCGGCTCAGCGCCGTTGTCTCGGAATGCCCGATGACCTGTATTGTCCCGTCTTCGGCTGCTCGGCGGTAATTCGGAGGGAGGTCGGAGCCATCGATTGCGACGTGAGATGTCTCGACGGTGCCGACGCAGCCTGCTCCAACGAGCATGTCCATGTCGATGCCATTGCTCAAGCCGGCAATGTGCAGTCGCCGACGGCCCTGCCGAATGATTTCGCGCACAAGGGCTATAGGATGGCCGTGTGCGGCATGACCGCCAATGGCTACGAGGTCGCCATCCTTTATCAAGGAAACGGCCTCGGATAGCGTCACGACTTTATTGGTTCCTGTCGACATGGTTCGTTCTCTTCCCCCGTCTGTGTCTCGTTGCATGCCTTAAGGATGCTCGACATAGATCCCATCCGGATCGATTTGCGTTCGAAGCAGATGAAGTTGCTCGGGGGTGGGGGCAACTGCCATTCTGATGGATGGTGCAGTGGAAATCTCGAACCCGATATTCTGCTCAATTCTGTCTGGCGTGATGCCCGGGAAGCATTGTTCGATCTGCATCTGCTTTGTGACCGGATCGAATCCCAGAATCCCCAGATCCGTGATGACGCGTACCGGTCCCGCTCCCGGAAGACCGGCAGCCTCACGGGCTCCCGGGCCAGTCAGGAAGCCAGGTGTCGTCAGGTAGTTCAATTTCTCGACGAACCGCTTGCGGTCCGCCCGGCAGATCACCACGAACCTCTTCGCCATGCTGGCGATATCGTTGGCGCCGCCGCTGCCCGGCAGACGGACCTTGGGGCGTATATAAGGCCCGATCACGGTCGAGTTGAGATTGCCATATCGATCGATCTCGGCGGTTCCCAGGAAGCCGATATCGATCTTGCCTCGCTGGAGGAGACTCAGGGCGTAGAACGTTCCGGCGGTTTTGGTGGAGCCGTAGACAAGGCGGTAGTCGCCGACACCGCTCGCCAGTTCGAGAGGAGCCGGATCGATGATACCCGACTCGAAGACCAGATTGACCGTCGGAGCATGAGTGGCTTTCGCCAGATAGGCTGCCACCATGGGAAGGCCGGTACCGATGAAGGCCGTTTCTCCATCCTTGATCTCGTGCGAGGCGGCAACGGCCATGTACTCGTCGGGGCTGATCTCAGACATCGGACTTTTCCTTGCTAAGATAGCCGAGATGCGGATCTACCCGCAGGCTCAGGAGTTTGCCTGCTCCAATCGTATCGAGGTAGGTCCAGTTGTCCGGCATCGTGAAAACCCAGCGATCCAGCCATTTCGCAGTGTCTTCCGGCGAACGGGAAGCGCGGTAGTACTCCGCCAGATGCTCACTGTCGTGCTCATAATAGCCGTACATGCCCGTTGGGTGAGCACCGTAGGGGAGGTGCACGATCATATCGACCATCAAACCCGGGATGATCGTCTGCGACGGCTGCTCGCGGATTTCATCCGTGTCGACAATCTCCTCGACGGTCACGATGACGGTCTTTGCGGCTCGGGCCTGTTCCTCCACGACGGACGTCGTTCCGAAGAGTTGCACATTGCCGTGCCTGTCGGCGCGGGCCGCATGGATGATCGCGAAGTCGGGCTGAAGTGGAGACACGACCGTTACATTGCCGTTCCCGAACGGCGAGGACAGAAACTGCGCCTTCCTCGCAGAATCCTCGAAGCCCGGCTGGGCGAGAATGTCCGTTCCGGCCATGGCTTTCAGCGGCATGAACGGCAAACCAAGTCCACTTGCCATCAGGCGCATCACCATCCCGAAATGGCTGTGATCCTCAACCTCGATGGTGCCGTTCTCGACGCCTTCGGAGAAGCGCCTGCAGCGTCCGTAGCCTTCGAACATGAAGTTCGAGAAATAGGCACGCTTCAGGACGCCCGCCGCAGCCAGGAATTCCGCAACCCAGCATTCGGCAACGCCCATGAGCGTGAGGTCCTTGCGCCCCGCCTTGATGAGTCCGCGGAAAAACGCAAGAGGTTGATGCGAGTGCGCAAAGCCGCCTCCGGTAAGAGAGGCGCCGTCAGGAATGGTACTGATCGCTTCGTCGAGGGAAACGATTTTGGAATGTTTCGCCATTGTCGGGATCTCTGATGTCTGATGAGGTTACGCAGCCTGGATCCACTGCGGCCGCGCACCCGTAATCAACGAGACGATATCGTCACCGGATGCCTCGCTGGTTGGGATGTCGCCGACCTTCGTGCCTTGTCTGAGGACCACGACTCTCTGGCTCATTTCCTTGACCATCGGCATGTTATGGGTGATCAGGATAATCGATACGCCCTCGGCTTGAAGCTGGCGAACCGAATCCATTGCGCGCTTTGTCTCCTGCACGCCCAATGCGGCGGTGGGTTCATCAAGCAGTACGATGCCGCTGTGCCACAGCTTGGTACGGGCAATGGCCACGGCCTGGCGCTGTCCGCCGCTCAGGCCCGTGACATTCGCATTCGCTTGGGGCTTGTTGATGGAGAGACCGCTCAGGGCAGCGTCTGCCTTGTCCCTCATGGCCTTCTTGTTGAGAAAGTTGAATGGCCCTAATCGGCGGACCTCTTCCCGGCCAAGAAAAATGTTCTCTGCCACAGTCAGATTGTTGCAGAGACCAAGGTCCTGATAGACGGTTTCGATCCCAAGAGATCTGGCGATGTCGGTCGAGGTGATTGTAACCTCGTTCCCGTTGACCTTGATCGTGCCGGATGAGGGGCGAACCGCGCCGGAGAGAATCTTCACGAGGGTGCTCTTGCCAGCGCCGTTGTCGCCGACGAGGGCGATCGTCTCACCCTTGCGAATCGTCAGATCGACCCCGCGGAGTGCCTGAACCGCCCCGTAATTTTTCTTAATGCCGGCAGCCTCGAGCAGAACGGGACGTGTCATGGTGTTTCTCCCTTGCGCAATCTTCCCGCTGGTAGTGTTGCTGTGGCATCAGCATTCCACAACTCTCCCGACCCGGATCGCCCTGCCCATCGGCAGCGTGAGGCGGTTATACGAAGCTGCCTCAGGGCAGCCGTGCGGGGCAGGCATGACGAGGATCCAGCGAGCGTCAGAGAAACGTTTTTTGAAAAACGTTTCACATTGTGACCATATACAGGCTATTGTTCCCCCGTCAATATGGGCTCGTTGATCATCGGGTGCTTTGTGGTCGTGAGTGGCCGACAGGAAATTGCGGAATGAGAGACAAGAAACGTGCCACAATTAAGGATGTAGCGCAGGAGACGGGCTTGGCTCTGTCAACAGTGTCCAATGCCCTAGCAGGCAAGAGCAATGTGAGTGACCGGACGCGGGCTCGGGTTGAGGTCGCTGCCGAAAGGCTGGGCTACAGGGCTTCCGCCGTCGCGAGAGCATTGCGAATGCAGAGGAGCTTTACGATCGGCGTCCTGATCGCGGACGTTTCGAACCCGTCTTCTGCAGATTTCGTGCGCGGTGTCGAGGATGTGGTGTCCCGGGAAAAGTGTACCCTCCTGCTTTGCAACACGGATGGGGACGAGGAGAAGCAACTCGCCCATATGCGTACACTGATCGACCGTCAGGTCGATGGAATGGTCCTTATTTCGCAACATTGTTCATCGCCGAAGGTTCGAGAGCTTTTGGACTCCTCCGTTCCCTTCGTGTTGGTGCAGCGCCGCAGTGCAAAACACAAAGACAATTATGTGGGCTCCGATAATTGCGAGGGGTTGCGGCAGGCCATTCATTATGTCCACTCTCTCGGCCATCGGCGGATTGGATTTGTTCAGGGGCCGGAAGATTCAAGCTCGGCAAGAGAGCGCCTTGAAACCTTTCTGTCGACGGCCGATGGGTTTAGGCTAAAGGTCGAGCAGGATCTGATTTACCACGGCGATTACACGTTTGAGGGCGGCCTTGAGGCCGGTCAATACTTCTGTGCGATGCGCCGGCGCCCGACCTGTGTCCTGGCCAGCAGCGATATCAATGCTCTAGGTGTCATCCATTCCGCTCTCGATGCAGGTCTGGACGTACCAAAAGACCTATCGGTCGTGGGGCTGGACGATATATCGCTTGCATCCTTTCGGCGCATTGATCTGACCACGATCCAGTTGCAAAAGCGCGATATGGGCATTGCGGCGGCCGAGTTGCTGATGAAGCAAGTCTGGCAGCCCCTGTTCAGACCGCAGAAAATCATCCTTCCCACGAAGCTGATCATTCGAGGCTCTGTTATCAGGCCGGCCCAAAAATCCCGTGACAAGTCCAAGAAACTGTCTGCTCGCGGTTCTGTGGGAGACGGATCAATCCTGTCGACCGCAATTGCCGAGTAAGGCTGCGTATTAAGGTCTCTCGCAGGACTCTCAGTTGGTATTGACGAAAGAAGAGGGCTGTGCTTCCTTGTCGAAACGTTTTTCAAAAAACGTTTCAATAAGCCAGGGTACTGGTGCTGTCGACAACCTAGGCGGCATACCCCATCGCCGCGATCGCGAGGTTGCCCCCGCACCCCGTAAGGCTCCAGCGCAGAGCGCGAGCTCATAAAGTCTCGCTGCAAATAAGGGAGGAACGCATGAAGAAGATGATCGTGACGCTCGCAGCATCCATCATGGCGATTGCCATGGCGTCTGCCGGTGAGGCTCAGGAGCGAATTAAGGTCGGCGGCATCATCTATGCCCGCGATTCCCAGTACTGGCAGCAGGCCGAGCGCGGGATGAACGACGCTGCGAAGAAACTTGGGGTGGATCTCCAGATCGGATTGAACCGCCGCCAATTGGCGACTGAGGGTCAGCTTATCGAAGACTTTGCGACCCGTGGCGTTAACATCATCGTGATGCCGCCGTTGGACACGCAAGCCTCGGGTGCCGCTGCACAGCGGGTAAAAAGCCGCAACATCATGATTGTGGACTACGACACTCGTTTTGCCGACAGTACCATCTCGAGCCACACCATCGGCGTCGACAGCCGGGAACTCGCCGGAGTGGTCGGCAAGGAGATGCGGAAGCTGATCGTCGCCTCTAAGTCAGAGTCCGCAGCCGCGGTTGGTCTCATCACGCTCCCTCCGACGAATCCGAATATGCAAGCCAGGCGAGGTGGCGTCGTATCCGCCCTGGAGGGAGCGAACGTGGCCTATGTAGCCGAAGTGGCAGCGGCAACGCCCGAGCAGGGGGCCAATGCGTTCGAGAACATCCTGCAGCGCAATCCCGCTACCGCGATGATCTGGGCGTCCAACTCCGGATCTCTGTCTGGAGCTGCCGCTGCTGCCCGCCGCTCGAATGCCAAGGCTAAGCTCTATGGTATCGATATGAGCCAGGAACTGGCGCAGATGCTGCTGGATCCTTCCAGCAACCTGCAGGCCGTTTCCGACCAGCAGCCATATCTCATCGGTTACACCGCCGTAGAGACGGCCGTGAAGTCCTTCCGGGGTGAGAAGCTTGCGCGTCAGATCAATGTGCCGGCGCGTCTGTACACTCGCGAAGATCCGAAAGCGGTCACTGAGTACCTGGACTTCGTGAAGTCCCTCTCGAACTAAATAATGCATCTGCATTCTCACCGGATGCAGTCTCTGCATCCGGTTCTGTTCCCAAAACTGATCTGTGGACTAACAGAATGAGCGATACGGCAACGAACATTGCGGCGGCGACACAGCAGGTCAAACAGCACAAGTTTGACATCAGTGCATGGCGGGCAGAGATCGGGGTCGCGATCGCCCTTGTGTTCCTTGTTGCCGTATTCAGCTTCACGGCGCCCAATTTCTTCAGCGCAGAGAACCTCGTGACTCTGATGCAGCAGACCTCCGTGATCGCCATCATGGCCGTCGGCATGACCATGGTGATCATTGCAGGCGAAATCGATCTGTCCGTCGGTGCCATGGTTGGTCTTTCCGGGACCGTATTCGCACTGCTCGTTGTCAAGGCGGGCCTGCCCATGTCCGTCGCCTGCTTGATCGTACTTGCAATGGCGGTTGCCGTCGGCTGCTTCACTGGGATGTTGCGCGTCGTGTGGGCTATTCCGACCTTCATTACGACGCTTGGACTGCTGTCTGCGCTGCGCGGCACAGCTTTCTATGTCAGCGAGGGATTGACGATCGGCCCGATGCCGGCGGAGCTCGCGTTTGCTTGGTACGGCCATGTGCTTGGGCTTCCGATGCCGGTTTGGGCGATGCTCGTCGTTATTGCGGCCGGCTGGACCGTCCTCACCCAGACCCGCTTCGGCCGCCATATCTATGCCGTGGGCGGCAACGCCGTAACGGCGTCCCGTTACGGCGTTCGTGTGAACAAGCTGCGGATCGCCGTACTGGTCATCGTTCAGATTCTTGCTGCACTGGCTGGAATGATGCTCGTCGGTCGGTTGAATGCCGGAAGTGCGACAGTCGGTGAGCTGATGGAGCTCGATGTCATCGCGGCGGTCATCGTTGGCGGTACGAGCCTCAATGGAGGATCTGGTCGAATCATCGGAACGATTCTCGGTGTGTTCTTCGTCGCCGTGCTGCGAAACGGGATGGTTCTCAATGGCCTCGACCCGATCATCTTCCTCATCGCTCAGGGTCTGGTGATCATCCTGGCCGTCTGGTGGAGCATGCTGCGACGTCCGAAAGCAGCGGGGTAACCCGCCGCACAGCCCAGGCGAGAGATCCCTGCTTCGGATCCCTCGCCGATCTGCGGCAGCCTCTCTCAATGAGGCACCAGGAAGCGATAGTGCCGATACTTACCTGAGACAGAAGATAGCTCCATGAGCAAACCAAGTTCGAAACTAATATCCATGGCCGAAGCTGCAAGCATGGTACGCGATGGATCCCGTCTCGCATTGGGTGGATTCGCCGTCTACCAGAAGCCGATGGCCTTCGTCCGAGAGCTCATCCGCCAAGAACGGCGGAATCTGAAGATTGTCGGAACTGCCAATTCCTATGACGTGGACATGCTGGCGGCCGCAGGCTGCATTACGCAGGTGGAGACATCGTATGTCGGGCTTGAGAAGTTCGGCCTGGCGAGAAATTTCAGACGTTCCGTAGAGCGGGGTGATCTCAAGGTCATCGACTATCCTGAGATGGTCAGCTGGGATCGCTTTCGCGCGAGCCAGGAGGGCCTCAAATTCTGGCCTGTGCCGTTCCTGGGTGGAAATGACGTCGTCACCTACAACAAGGATATCAAGAAATTTCCCTGTCCGATGACAGGGCGTCAGCTTTTCGCCGTTCCCGCAGCTGAGCCCGATATTGTCGTCATTCACGCCATAGCGGCAGATGAACGCGGGAACGTCGTCATCCCCGCACGCCGCCTGCTGCCACAGAGCGGCGACGTTCTGATGGCCCGGTCCTGCGATACGGTCATCGTAACGGCCGAGAAGATCGTTCCCAACTCTTTCATCCGCCGCCATGCACGTCTGGTGGAAATACCATCCTACCGGACGAAAGCCGTCGTGCACGCGCCATACGGTGCTCATCCGACCCCTGTTCTCGGGCGCTACCTGGCGGATGAGGAGCACATGGCCCAATATGCGGAAGCCTCGAGCTCCGAGGACGCGTTCCGCCGTTACCTGAATGACTATGTCTATCGGCCTCCCGATCAGACCGCATATGCGGAAGTCATAGGTCCGAGGCGCCTAGCCGATATTCAAGATATGGATTCGCTTCTATGACTGATACACCGGCGACACTCTACGAGGTACTGGCAGCGGCTCTCGCGCGGGACTTTGCCGACGGAGAGGTCGGCTTCACGGGACTGCTGACGGGGCAGGCCGCGGCGATCTTCGGAACGGCGGTTCCCATCGTCGCCATGGAGCTGGCCCGGCAAACTCACGCTCCCAACCTGACTCTTCTTTTGGCGGGCTGCTACCACAATCCCGATTTCAGCCAGCTCGACGCCATGCCAGACTCTGAGCATGACGCCCTGCTGCGCGACCTTCCTGCCGATGCGCAGACCTATGACTACCCTGGTCAATGGGTCCTGAAGCGCGGCGACATTAGTTTCGGATTCAGCAGTGCAGTCCAGGTCGATATTGAAGGCAATATCAACAGCGTCTGCATCGGGGATCATGATCGCCCCAAGGTGCGACTGGTCGGACCTATCCTCCAACCGGAGCACATGACCCTGTTTCGGCGGGAATACATCATGATGCCCCATCATGATCGTCGTAACTTCGTGGGGAAGGTGGATTACGTTTCCGGCGTCGGATACCCCGGCGGTCTGGAAGGTCGTCGCGAACTGGGGCTCGATTGGGGCGGGCCCGAGCTTGTTGTAACCCCGAAGTGCATTTTCGACTTCGACAAGCTGCGCGGCAGGATCAAGGTAAGGTCCATTCATCAGGGCGTTACGCATGAGGAACTGCGCGACGTGACCGGCTTCGACTTGGGCGATCTGAGATTGGTACCTGAAACCCCGCTTCCTACGCCCGAAGAGCTGCGGCTGATCCGGAGTCAGATCGATCCACGGCAACTGCTCTTGCCACGAACGAACTGAAGCTGCCGGCCCCTGCTTTGCCTGCCCCCTGCAAGAATCAGTGATGCAAGTTTCATTGCACTGACATTGAACAAGAGGAACTGGACCATGACGTACTCAGCTGATGCCACCCAGCCCTGGCGGGATCTCACCGATCCACGCCGCGCCGCCGATGCGGAGGATCTCGAAGCCGGATTGAAAGAGCCTGTCTTTGAAAACCTCGATATCCCGGAAGCACTGGGGCCGGTGACCATCACCGTGGATGATCACAAGATTAAGCGCTTCTCCTTCACGCAGGATGATTATTCGCCGTGGTATCTGGAAGCTAGCCCCTTCGGAGGCGACCGGATCGGTCAACCCGCGCTGTTGGGTAATGATCTTGTCCAACTGTTCACGACACGATACCGCGCCAGCAAGACGGTGGGCTTTCACACTGAAGAGCAGATGTGGTTCGATAGCCCGGTGAAGCTCGGCGAAAAGGTCACGATGTCGGGCTCCTACACGGAGGCCTACGAGCGTCGTGGACAGGGCTATGTGGTCATGGAGGCACAGGCGGTTGGCGAAGACGGCCGCAGCATTGTTCGGCATCGTGGCGTCGAAATCCTGCGTACCGTTCCCGGGCGCATTGCGGGTCGCGGCAGCGATACCCCCCAGAGGAAGGTCACCGGCGAGATTCCGGCTAATCCCCGCTATATCGAGAAGGTCGATGCCGAGACGCGTTCCGGCGACGTTCTGAAGCCTCTGCCCAAGACCGTCACCTTCGAGCAGACCGCCGTCTTCTCACGAATCGGCGAGTATGTTCGCAACACGCATAACGATCTGGAGATCGCGCGGACGGCTGAGCTTCGTGTGCCGATCGTACAGGGTCAGCAGCAGTTCGGCCTCATGGCGGAACTGATGGCCAAGGTCTTCGGCGCGGCTTGGTTCACTGGCGGTTGGATGCAGGTCAAGTTCATTACCCCTCTGGAAGTCTTCGATCCCATTGAGATCTCTGGCATCGTAACCAATGTCACGCCAGAGTCCGATAGCCGGCAGAAGGTCGAACTTGAGGTGTGGGTGCGCCGCGCCTCGGACTCCAGGCTGACCGCAGTCGGCTGGGCGTCCTGCACGTATCCCACCAAATAAGGCCAGCCTTCGTTTGCCGGGTCGCAGAAGAGCATGCGGCCCGGCAATGTGTGAAAGCCTGAGGCTGTCGCCATGACCTATGGGAAGGTTCGCGCCAGCCTCAACATGCAGGACGTCCGATCGCGTCTCGCATCAAGGTCGATAGAACGACCTCATTCAGGCAACTTTTTTCGCGATTATTGTCCCAATCTTTCATAGCGGTCTTCAGCCTGAGATCGCGAAATCGAGCGCATCGTGCGGACCCAGAGGGCCGCGTCAGCGACCCGTAGCGCCACGTTAGTGGACACGGTTTTCACGGGATGGCCCTTCGGGTCCGCGCCCAACGATGCACTGATTAGGGATTGAGCATCGGAACCAAAAGTGGGCCTATCGCTCTAGCGCCAAGTCCCTTGCCCCCCAAAAGTCTGGCTGGCTGGACAGGCCTGATCCTTTAGCAAGACAATCAGCTATTCCATGTGATCTTGGATAGGACCGAGGCAGGCCGGTCTCGCCTTGGTTCGCGATTGGCAGTCGGAGGTAGGGGAGGGTGGATTTTAGTAAAATTTCTGTGATACCCTTTGGCATGGACGAAAAACGTTCTAAAAGTCGAAATTGTAAGTCTGTAGCATTTGGAATAGTGGCCTCATCCATAAACCAGAAGCACGATTCCGATTTACGCAGTAGGTGTGTTTCAGTCTCTGGGAGTTGCGGTGGTCATGGATAAGCGGGAAATGGATCTCACTGAAGAGGCGGAAAGCTCCGATCGCAAGCGTGCCACCATTCACGACGTAGCACGTGAATGCAGAGTATCCCTTTCGACCGTATCCAATGCACTTGCGGGCAAGACAAACGTCAGTGAGGAAACCAAGCAGCGCGTCCTGGCGGCGGCAGCCAAGCTCGGCTATCGGGCATCGAAGGTTGCGCGCGCTCTGCGCATGCAGCGCAGCTTTACGATCGGAGTTCTCATAGCAGATGTCGCCAACCCGGCTTCGCCCGATTTCGTGCGCGGGATCGAGGATGTCGCCGTCCGGGAGCGATGTACCCTCCTTCTGTGCAACACGGATGGCGACGAGGAGAAGCAGATCACGCATATGCGATCCCTCCTCGACCAGCAGGTTGACGGCATGGTTCTGATTTCGCAGCATTGCGAGGGGGAGACGGTGCGCCAGCTTCTGGCCTCCGGCACGCCCTTCGTACTCCTGCAGCGCCGCTGCCCCCGCTATGCCGATGACTACGTGGGAGCGGACAATCTGACGAGCGTGATCGATGCTGTGAGGCATCTGACGGATCTCGGACACCGACGTATCGCCTTCATTCGCGGACCTCAGGAATCGTCAACGGCACAGGAACGCTACGATGCCTACCTTCACGCGGTGCGCGCCTTCAGACTCGACGACGACCCGAATCTGATCTTTTCCGGCGATTACAGCATCGAGGGCGGATATGCCGCTGCAATCCGCTTTCTGGAGCTTGAGAAGCCGCCGACGGCAATCCTAGCGAGCAATGACATGAGCGCCATGGGTGTTCTCAACGCCACGTCAGATCGCCACATCGATGTGCCGGGCAACGTCTCCCTGATCGGCTTCGACGACATTGCACTGGCCTCCTTCTCCCGAATCAATCTGACCACCACCCATCTCCCGAAACGGGACATGGGGGCTGCGGCGGCGCAATTGCTCATGAAGCGTATTCAGCGCAAGGAGCAGCCTGACCCGCAAACGGTCATCTTCCCGACCCGTCTCGTGGTTCGCGGCACAACTGCGATCGCGGCGGTCGGAAAGCCCAAGGTCAGGGTTGCGGCTCTGTCTCGACGCAATGACCAAACGGAGCCGGTGGGTTCCTGATGGTCGATTAGGCAGCTGGAGCGGCAGGTTTCTGCCAATCCACAAGCAGGCAGGCGAGGCTCGGGTATATTGCCGTCCCAGCAGGGAACAGGTTCTCCTCTGCCGGCGCCACGATGCCGACGAATTGAGTGCCTGTCGCCTCGGCGGCCTCCAGTTCAGTTACGGAGTCCCCAATGGCAAGAACGTTAGCCGGTTCATAGCCTTCCGTCTTGATCACGCGTTGAAACGCATCGATTTTGCGTGTCGGGGATCCGATCACCGAGGCAAAGAAGCGGCTCAGGTTCCGTTGGTCGAGAATCCTGACGAGATCGTCGTGCAATGTGCCGGAGACGAGGTGAAGTGGAATTTCGCCATGTACGGCATCGAGGAAGGTGAGGGCGCCTGGTAGGTAGCGGCAGGCCCCGATCTCAGTAGCCAAGAGGTCTCCGTAAAGCCGCGATAACCGCGCCACGCTGCCAGCCGTCGGGTCCCGGTTGAACAGGGCGCGCTCGAAATATGCAAATTTCTCTCCGCGTCCCACGCCCCCATGGCGTGCCTGGTATTCCCGAATGTGGGCTTTCTGCTCGTCGCTCGGTTCGTCGCCGTAACAGCGCACGAACAATTCGGTCTTGAGAGAGACGGAGTCGAGAATGACTCCGTCAAAGTCGAAGATAATGGCGCTGATATCGGCAGGCTTATGCATGCCACGTCTCCTTTCTAAGGGGATATCAGATCTAGATCGCGCCGGCCGATCTCAACCCCGCAATCCGCTCCTCATCATAGCCGGCCCATTCGGAAAGAACCTCGTGCGTATGCTCGCCGACAGATGGGGGCGGTCGGCGGATGGCGCCAGGCGTATCGGACAGGCCGACGGTGATACCGTGCATCGGCAGCTTGCCAATCTTTGGATGATCGATCTCGACGATCTGCTTCCGGTAGTGAAGCTGAGGATTTCTCACGACATCGCTGATGCGAGCCACCTTCGCGCAGGGCACGCCCGCTTCCTCCATCATCCTGACCACGTCCTCGGATGGGTAGGCCGCCACAAAGGCTGCAACTTCTGCCTCAACGGCGTCGACGTTCTGCATGCGGGCTGCCGCCGATGAGAAGCGTAGATCGCTCAGGAGATGCTCAAGGCCTGCCTTTTTGGCAAATCGGGGAAACAGCGCATCATTGCCGGTCGAGATATGCACCCACTCCCCATCGGCGGCTTGGAAGTTGTTGGCCGGAGCGGTGTAGCGATCCCGGCTGCCGTTGCGGGTGGCTTCACGGCCGAGAAGCAGATATTCGGGAATTGCGGTCATGAGGAACGATACCGCGCTGTCCATCAGCGATACGTCAACAACCTGGCCCAGACCGGTCGCCTCACGAGCCCTCAGGGCGTTCATGGCACCGATGGTGGCGTAAAGTCCCGTCGTGAAATCGACCAGGAAGGTTCCTGCCATCGTCGGACGTCCATCGGCAGGTCCCGTCAGGGACATGATGCCGCTTGAGGCCTGTGCGATGACATCGAAGCAGGGCCTGCGGGCATAGGGTCCATCCTGACCGAAGCCCGAAATACGAACGACGATCAGGCGTGGATTGAGAGCATGGAGAGTATCCCAGTCAAGGCCCATGGCCTCCAACGTTCCCGGGCGGAAGTTCTCGACGAGAATGTCGGCCTTGGCCGCCAGATCCTTAAGAATTGTAATGGAATCGGGATGCCTGTAGTCGAGGGCAAGTCCGCGCTTGTTGCGGTTGTACATCATCACATACAGGCTCTCGCCCGCAACTTTTGGCTCGATGGTGCGTGTATCCTCGCCGAGATCCTTTCGCTCGACCTTGATGACGTCCGCTCCCATGTCGCCAAGCTGCATGGCGCAGAATGGACCCGCGATAAAGCGGGAGAGGTCTAGAACACGGATATCCTTGAGAGGAGACTTGTTGGTCATGTCGGTTTCTCGATGAGAGGAGGCCACTGGAATTAGGGATGAACTTGCGAGGTCGGCTTCCACCTGTTGTGGAGATAAGCGTCGAGCTCCTGTTTGCAGAACTGGCTGGGTTTTCCCTTTCTGCGCGGGGCCGGGCCGGTGGATGCACGACATACGAGCTGTGTGGGCAAGACGACGTCACAGGGAGTGCAGTCGCCGCTGTTGAGCCTCTCGATCAGCCTGTGGCCGATCGCGGCGCCGATTTCGCTGGCAGGCTGGCGAATGGTGGTGAGAGCGATTTGCGGGAGGGATGAGACGAAGATATCGTCAAAGCCGATGACCGACAGATCATTAGGAACGGAAAGCCCCATCTGCGCAGCTAAGTCCAAGACTGCATAGGCCATCAGGTCATTCGCCGCCAAGATGGCCGTAGGGCGCTTCTTCATGGACAACAGATGATGGGCAGCCTTGAAGCCGCTCAGCAGGGTGTAGTTGCCCTGACAGATGAGTGCGGTATCGCTATCAAGGATAAGATCCTGCAGGGCTTGCCTGTAGCCATTTAGGCGCTCTTTCGCTGCCGAGCTCTGCTCCGGTCCTTCAATGAACCCGATCCGCTGGTGGCCAAGCGCGGCTAGATGCTGAACCGCCGCGGAACCGCCCCCGAAATTGTCCATTCCGATATAGTCGAGATCCAGGCCTACGGCCTTTCTGTGAGTCAGAATAATGGGTGGGCAAGCCTCGATCAGGTGCTCGAACTCCTCGCCTCCGACAGGTTGAGAGATCATCACCAATGCATCGACTTCACGCTTGGAAAAAGCCTGCGCGGAAGCCAAAAACCGCGCCTTGTTGCCTTCCGTGCTTGCAAGAAGGGTTGCGAAGCCGGATGCAGTCATCACGCCGTCCAAGCCTTTGATGATGTCGCCGAAAATCGGATTTGCGATATCCGGCAGCAGCACTCCGATTGTGAAGGTGCAACGCTCCCGCAGCGCTCGGGCGATAGGGGACGCAACATAGTTCATAGCTTTGCATTGGGCGAGGATTCGCTCACGCGTCTCCTTGGCAACGACCGGCTTGCCGCGCAAAGCATTGGAGATCGTCGAGGGAGCAAGCTTAAGCTCGCGTGCAACGTCAACGATCGTGACCTGCGGCTTTCGGGAATTCCTCGCCTTCATCATGTTATCCTTTCACCGAGACAGACCCGAACTTGCTCGGCAAGAAATTCATTAGCATGAAATAAAAACGTTTGCCAAAAACGTTTTTCTAGATAAATTGGCTTCAAGGGTGCCGAGGCGAAGCCGGGAGAGCGCCCATTCATCGAGTTGAGACGCTCAAGTATCTGCGGATCGGCTAGGCCCGCAGCCTGGCTAAGCCTGCCCTTTTCCGGGGGCTCGGGGACGCAGGTTCTGCTCGTCTTTCAAGGTAGCTGGCGTCGCATGGGGCGCGCTCAAATGTGTGCTTTGCCGAAAAGCAGAGGCGTCAGAGTGGGAAAGAATATGTATCCAGTATGCTGTGCAGCGGCCGTTGAGGTCATCGGGGCCGTGAAAGGTCCTGGATCCGAATGCGCTTCCGCCTGCTCCATCGCAGCCAGCCATCACCAATTCTTTTCCAGGCAGCAGCAAGTTCGCCGCATGCGCGGCCGAGACTGCGTGTCTGGGGCCAAAGGCCTGGCCCATCAACGGTCGGAGACTTGCAGCGACACGAAGCCAAGGTCCCGCTGATGCCCGCTGAATTAGGGAGAAACGCAATGCCCAAGAATCCACCTGCTACCGGCGTCGCGCCGGGGCTGCTTCAGAATGATCTCACCGTCATGGGCCGCATCCGGGCACTTCTCCTGCAGAATGTCGCGGTGACCGGTCTGGTCGTCCTGATCATTATCTCGGCTCTTCTGTCGCCGCACTTTCTGACGACAGACAATATCTTCAATGTCTTCCGGCAATGGACGATGGTGGGCCTGATTGCGGTGGGGCTGACCTTCGTGATCATTTCCGGCGGCATCGATCTCTCCGGCGGATCAATCCTTGCGCTTTCTGCGGTCGTCGGAGCTGTTGTGGCTCCGCATATTGGCACTTTCGGCATGGTGGGGGTCGTCCTCCTGGTAGGAGCGGTCTGCGGATACATCAATGGTGCCGTCATCACGTGGGGCAAGGTGCCGCCCTTCGTGGCGACGCTCGGCATGATGACGGTTGCCCGCGGTCTTGCTCTGATCATCAGCGAAGGGCGCACCATTCCCACGCAACTCGCCCCCGATTTCGTGTATTGGTTCGGCCGCGGCTATGTCGGTGTCGTGCCGGCTCCCGTCATCCTGACCGGTCTGGTCTTCGTCTTCGCAGCCGTCGCGCTGAAGTACACCACCTTCGGACGCTTCGTCTGCCTTGTCGGCGACAATCCGGTCGGCGCACATCGGTCGGGTATCAATGTCGATGGAATGAAGCGCAGCGTCTACACCCTGCACGGTGTTCTGGCTGCGCTGGCCGGGCTGCTGTTCCTCGGTCGCCTCGGCGTCGGCGAGCCAACCGCAGGCATGCTGTTCGAGCTCTCCGGCATCGCGGCCGTGGTGATCGGCGGTTCTCCCTTCACCGGCGGCATCGGCAGTATCGGCCTCAGCTTCGTCGGCCTGATGGTGATCGGCCTTACCTACAACATCCTGAATCTGCTCTCCGTCTCGCCTTATGCACAGGACGTTGCGCGCGGCGTGATCATTGTCATTGCCGTCATGTTCAGCATTCGCCGAATGGGGTCGGGAAAATTCCGACACTGATGCGGCCAATCAAAAAGGAAGCGGCGATCCAACGCCAGGTCATCTACAAGGAAGGAACAACCATGAAGCTTAAAACTCTACTCGGATCTTTCGCCATCGGATGTGCGGCGATGACCTTGACGACAATGTCATCCTCCGCGCAGGAGAAGCTCAAGATCGGCATCTCCCAGCCCAACGTCGAGCATCCTTATCGTGTCAGTGGTGTCGAGCGAGCCAAGGCCTGGGGAGTTCAGCATCCTGAAGCCGAGCTCACCATCGCTGACGGCCGTCGCGACAGCGCCGTTCAGCTCTCTTCGCTGGAAGACCTGATTACACGCCGCGTCAATGTGATCGTCGTATCGCCGAACGACTCGGCCGCTCTGGCGCCGGTTGCCGACGCCGCGAAGCGCGCCAAGATTCCGCTTGTGGTGTTCGACCGCAAATTGGCCGTGGATCCGGAAAGCTATGCCGCCTATATCGGCTCGGACAACGTGGAAATGGGCAGGGTTTCCGCTCACTTCATCATCGAGAAGCTGGGTGGTAAAGGCAAGGTCGTCCAGATCGAAGGGACCCCTGGTGCATCGGCAACGATCGATCGCAAACGCGGCTTCGAGGAAGAGATTGCCAAACATCCCGACATGAAGGTCGTCTCTTATGTCGGCCATTATCGTCTGCACGACTCCGTTGCAGTGATGGAGGATGCCGTCACGGCCCACCGTGATCTTGCTGCCGTCTATGCGCACAACGACTCCATGGCCCTGGGCGCCGCCCAGGTTCTGCGTGAGCGCAACATCAAGAATGTCGTGACTGTCGGCATGGACGGCGCGAAGGAGGGCTGCGATGGCGTTGCGTCCGGCGATCTCACTGGTTCCGTCTATTATCCGACCATGTTCCCGGAGGCTTTGGATCTCGCGGTGAAAGTCTCGAAAGGCGAGCAGGTTTCGAAGAACACGGTTCTGCCGACGCCGATGATCACTGCCGATAACCGGGCGACCTTCTGCAAGTAAATTCAGGTTCCGGCGGCGGGCGATCCCGACTGCCCGCCGACCGTTCCAGGGAGAGAACGATGTCCCCGCTACTGAAACTGAGCAATGTATCAAAATCCTTCGGCCCGGTGCGGGCACTTTCCGACATCAGCTTTGAGTTGAACCCATCCGAGGTGGTAGCGCTCGTCGGGGACAACGGCGCCGGCAAATCGACACTCGTTAAGATCATCTCCGGGGCTCTCAGCCCTGACGAGGGACACTTCTGGTTCGAGGGAGCGGAAGTCCAGATCCGCAAGCCCGAAGATGCTCGTCGTCTGGGGATCGAGACCGTTTACCAAGATCTGGCTCTCTTCGATAACTCGAATGTGGCGGAGAACATCTTCGCCGGGCGAGAAGTCGTCAAGCGCGTTCTTGGTATTCCCTTCCTTCGTTCATCCGAGATGCATGCCCGAGCCGAAGAACTGCTGAAGACGCTCAAAATTCATATTCAGTCGACGCACTACACCGTGAAGGGCATGTCGGGCGGACAGCGCCAGAGTGTTGCGATCGCCAGGGCCGTTGCTTTCGGACGCAAGGTCGTCATCCTCGACGAGCCCACCGCCGCTCTGGGTGTGCCGGAGCAACAGAAGGTCCTCTCATTGGTACAGGATCTCAAGGCCCGCGGCTTCTCGATCATCATGATCAGTCACAATCTGCATCATATTTTCGAGATTTCCGACCGTATTCATGTCTTGCGTCAGGGCCGCACCGCAGGTGTCAGGGTTACGAAGGACACGGGCCCCGACGATGTGGTGAAACTCATAACGGGCGGGGATCTCGTCAGACACTGATCGCCTGAATCAAAAATTCTTCCAGCCGGCTTCCTGAAGGAGGGTGCTTCCTTGAGGAAGCCAATTTCAACCAACCTGGCAACAACGCTAGATTTACTTCCTGGAGAAACCCGATGACCTCCCTCGCGACGAAAGCGGCCGATCCCGTGTCGCATACGATTTCGAACACATCCGGCGCTCATGTTTTCGCCGCAGCCCTACGTCGCCACGGCGTGGAAGTGATCTTCGGTCAGAGCATTCCGGCGGCCCTCTTCATTGTGGCACCGGAATTCGGCATCCGTCAGGTTGGTTACCGCACCGAGAATGCGGGTGCGGTGATGGCCGATGCTTATGCCCGGTTGAGCGGCAAGGTGCCTGTCGTCACAGCTCAGAATGGCCCCGCCGCAACCCTGCTTGTGCCGGGTCTGGCCGAAGCCCTGAAGGCTTCCATTCCGGTCGTGGCCATTGTGCAGGACGTGCATCGCCAGCAAGTCGACAAGAACGCGTTCCAGGAACTCGACCACCTCGAGCTCTTCCGCGGAAGCGCTAAGTGGATCAAGCGCGTTACCGAGGTGGATCGTATCGATGATTACGTCGATATGGCTTTTACCGCGGCAGCTTCCGGGCGTCCCGGACCAGCCGTTCTAATCGCGCCGATCGATCTTTTCGTCGAGACTCCCAAAACGGACCGCACTCAGCGTGTCGCCTCGCTCGGCACCTTCCCCCTGGATCGCTCGGTCGCGGATCCGTCTGCCATCGAAGCTGCGGCTGATCTCCTGGCCAATGCCAAGGCACCCATCGTCATTGCCGGCGGCGGCGTTCATGTGTCCGGAGCCGCGGATGCGGTGGCTGCCTTGCAGGAGGCGGCATCGCTGCCGATCGCGACAACCGTTATGGGCAAGGGTTCGACAGACGAGCGTCACCCGCTTTCAGTCGGCGTCGTCGGCTATTTCATGGGAACGCGTGGCCGCACCCGCCATCTGCGCCCTCTCGTGACCGATGCGGATGTGGTGCTTTTGATCGGCAACCGTACCAACCAGAACGGCACCGACAGCTGGAGCCTGTATCCGAAGAACGCAAAGTATATCCACATCGACGTGGACAGCCAGGAAATCGGTCGCAACTACGAGGCCGAGGTGCGGCTGGTGGGTGACGCCCGGCTGACAATCGAAGCGTTGACGGCCGCCCTGAAGAAGCGAGATCTCTCGGTCCGTCATGCAGCGCGTCCTGCTCTTGAGACGCGCATCGCCGAAAGCTTGCGTGGATGGGAAGCCGACATGGCCGAGGCCGTGGACATGGACAAGAAGCCTGTGCGTCCCGAGCGCCTCATGCGTGATCTGGATACGATCCTGACGCCAGACATGATCGTCGTGTCCGATGCGAGCTACTCGTCGATCTGGGTTACGAACTTCCTGGTCTCACGCAAGCCCGGCATGCGCTTCGTGACACCCCGAGGTCTGGCGGGTCTCGGCTGGGGTCTGCCCTTCGCCATCGGCGCCAAGGCTGCACGTCCCGAGGCTCCCGTCTTCTGCCTCGTCGGCGACGGCGGATTCGCCCACGTGTGGTCGGAACTCGAGACGGCCCGCCGCATGAACCTGCCGGTGGTGGTGACGGTTCTGAACAATCAGATCCTAGGCTACGAGAAGCACGCCGAGAAGGTGCTCTTCAACGACTATTCGGATGTGTGCGACTTCGAAGCCGTCGATCATGCGGCCATCGCGCGGGCCTGCGGCTGTGAAGGGATCCGCATCGAAAATCCCGCTGACTTCAAGCCGGCTCTCGAGGCGGCTCTGCGCTCGGGCAAGACGACCGTCATCGATGTGGTGACCGACGAGAGAGCCTATCCGCCGGTCAGCATGTTCGAGGCCAATCAGCGGCTGAATTACTAAGACTGACATCCGGGCAGGCCTTTCCAGGCCTGCCCGGATGGTCATAGTTTAAGTTGATGCCTGGAGTTGGCAGGGGAGCGAAAAGGCTCTTCAGGCCAAGAACCTTCGGAAGGGGGGAGTAGCACGATGAAGAAACTGATCAACGAACCGACTGCCTATGTCGACGAAGTGCTCGATGGCCTGACGGCGGCGCATCCTTCCTTGGTGCGCGATGGCTCTGGGGGACGTGTGATCCGCCGTGCCGATGCACCGGTCAAAGGAAAGGTTGGCATTGCGTCCGGTGGCGGATCCGGGCATCTGCCGCTGTTTACCGGCTATGTGGGGCACGGCCTGCTCGACACCTGCTCGATCGGTAATGTGTTCGAAGGGCCTAATGTGGATTCCTGCATTGATGCTATCCGCCTTGCCGATGGGGGACGAGGTGTCCTGTGCCTCTACGGCAATTATGGCGGGGACAGGATGAACTTCGACATGGCGGGCGAAGTTCTGGCCGATGAGGGCATCACGACGACTACCGTGCTCGGTACGGACGATGTGGCCAGCGCCGGTCCCGAGGAGCGGCAAAAGCGTCGTGGTGTGGCAGGCATCATCTATGCCTACAAGGCCGCGGGCGCCAAGGCGCAGGAAGGGGCGGATCTGGAGGAGGTGACGCGCGTAGCCCGCAAGGCGGTGGATGCCACGCGCACGATCGGCGTGGCATTGGCTCCCTGCCAGGTTCCGACCGCGAGCAAGCCAACCTTCACACTCGGCGAAGACGAGATCGAGATGGGAATGGGCATCCACGGCGAGCCCGGCATTTGGCGCGCCAAACTGAAGCCTGCCGACGTGATCGTGGATGAGATGATCGAGCGTTTGCTCGCCGATCGTCCGGCACAGTCTACGGACCGAGTGTCGATTCTGGTCAATAGCCTCGGAGCAACGCCCCTGGAAGAGCTGTTCATTCTCTACCGCCGCGCGGCTCACCGACTCGGGGAGCAGAAGCTGCGGATCGTGCAGCCGCTTGTCGGTCCATATGTCACCTCCATGGAAATGGCCGGCGCGTCGATCAGCCTGTGCTTTGTCGATGACGAGCTGGAGGCTCTGCTGGCGTCTCCGGCCGCATGCCCGTTCTGGAGGGTTGGCTGATGGGTTGGACCGTTGACGATATCGCCCGCGCCGTGGCGCGGGCGCAGGAGCGCATGGGCGGCCTGGAGCAGGAGCTCAACGAAGCGGATTCCCGTTTGGGCGATGGCGATACGGGCAGCATGCTGGCGCGAGTGGTTGAGCGCATGAGCGCAGCCGATCTGACGCAGGCGGCTGATGTCGGGGCGGCTCTTGGCATGCTCGCCCGCTCGACGCTCTCGGCAACAGGCTCAAGTCTGGGCACCCTGATTGCGACGGCGCTCATGACGATGTCCCGAAAGACCAAGGGCCAAACGGAGGTGGCCTGGACCGATCTGTCGGGCCTCTTGGCTGAAGCACGGGACGCGATGATTGCCCGGGGTGGAGCGCAGCTCGGCGACAAGACGGTGCTGGACGCACTCGACGCCGTGGCCTCTGCGATATCCGGTCAGGAAGAGAAGAGCGCTGTTGCCGCCAAGGCGCAGGCAGCAGCGCATGAAGCTCTGGACCAGTTTCGGTCTCAGCCGTGCCGTATCGGACGGGCGCGCATGTTCCCCGAAAAGAGCGTGGGATCGGATGATCCCGGCATGCTGGCTTTCGTGCGGCTGACGGACGCGGTGACGGTCGCATCCAGTGCTGCGGTGCCTTGACGTGATCAAGTGAGAGAGCCTCGGATCCAAAAATTGGGGCCCACTTTGGGATCGATCCGATGCTCCCTCCCTTCATGAGCGCATCGTGTCGCGCGACGCGCTACCGTGCCGCGCGCTTGCGTCGCGTCCGGTGTGGCTTTTCCTGCCCCATAGGCGGTGGCGCTGTCGTATCCCGCACCTTGATATTGACTGGAAGAATGACCGACTGGAGTGTGGTTTCCCGCCCTCCCGCCAGGCGTTCAAGGAGCATCGCCGCTGCCGCCATGCCGATTTCCCGTTTGGGCTGACTGATGGTCGTCAGACCCTGCATCGACAGGGAGCGGGGGAGCTGGTCGCTGAAACTGAGCACATCGTCGAATCCTGTGACGGATAGGTCTCGAGGTACGGAGAGACCGCGGCTCTGAGCCTCTTCGATCATTCCGAGTGCGGAAAAATCGTTGGCTGCCATGATTGCCGTCGGCCGGTCGGAGAGCCGAGACATCTTACGGACAGCCTCCCTGCCGCACTCGATGGTGTAATCGCCTGGAAAGACCCATTCAGGCCTGACGGCAAGACCATGGCGTTGCAGCGCGACCGAGAACTGCGACAGACGCTCGCGGGAGGTGGATGAACTTTCAGTACCTGTGATGTAGCCGATCTTTGTATGTCCAATGCCTGCCAAATGGTCCACGAGAAGGTCGATAGCCTGGATATTGTCCGGTCCGACATAATCCGCAGTCTCGAAAGGGCGGCGATTGACGAAGACGCAGGGCGGGCCACCGGCCAGAAGATCTCTGATTGCTGGCGTTTCCAGCGATTGAGACACCAGGATCAGGCCATCCACATGCCGGTCAATCAAGGAGCTTGCCAGCGCAATCTGCTTTTGGGGGCTCTCATCCGTGTTGCATAAAAGAATCGTGTGTCCCTTGGCGCTGAGAACGTCGTCGATCCCCTTTACGATTTGGGGAAAAATCGGGTTCGTGATGTCCGCGATCAGGACACCCACCGAGGCGGAGCGCTGTGTGCGAAGGGCTCTTGCAAGAGCAGATGTGCGATAGCCAATCTTTCTGGCAGTCTTCTGAATGAGAAGCCGCTTCTCATTCTCGACATAGCCCTTTCCCGACAAGGCCCGGGCCACGGTTGCCCGTGACAAGCCACAGGCTTGAGCGACATCCGCGATTGTAGGCCTCTTAGGCATCGAAGTTGTCATTTCGGAACTCTTCATCGACATCGGCAAGGCTCTCTATGGCTCCCGATAGGTAATCACCTTCGGGGGAGACGTCCATCAAATCGTCTAAAGATCCAAGTAAAACGATTGACAACGGCGGAAGCTTATGAGATCGATTCCATATGAGATCGATATCACATGGATGTATATCCAATCGATCGGCGCCCTGAAAGGGCGATGCTTGGCTGAAGGCAGACCGTCAGTGTCGCCACGCCTCAACGGGAGGAGAACTCGTCTTGGGTCGAACGTCCAAGTTATGTTCGCTGTCCGATGCTGTGTCCGCAATTGCAGACGGTGACCGCATCGCGTTTGGCGGTTTCGCCGTCTATCAGCGCCCCATCGCATTCGTGCATGAGCTGATACGTCAGAAACGACGTGATCTGACCATCGTAGGCGTCGTCAATGCTAATGAGACGGATCTGCTCGTCGGTGCAGGTTGCGTTCGTCGGATCGAGACGTCCTATGTCGGTCTTGAGAATTACGGACTCGCCCGCAACTTTCGCCGCGCGGCCGAGGCCGGGGAGATAGAGGTCGTCGATTATCCTGAACTGATAGCCTGGGATCGGTTCCGCGCCAGTCAGGAGAACCTGCCTTTCTGGCCCTGCACCTTCCTCGGTGGAAGCGATGTGGCTCGGCTCAATCCGGATATCGTGCCGTTCACGTGTCCAGTCACAGGCAAGCAGCTTTGGGCTGTTCCGCCAGCCCGGCCGGATGTCGTGGTGGTCCACGCGATCATGGGTGACGAATACGGTAACGTCGCTTTTCCGGCCCGACGCCTCCTGCCTCAAAGCGTCGATGTCACTCATACGCGCTCCTGCGACAGAGTGATCGTGACGGTCGAGCGCATCGTCAGCACGGAAGAGATCAAGAAGCACCCTGAGTTGACTGAAATCCCATCATTTCGGACCACGCATATCGTCGAGGTTCCTTATGGCGCTCATCCCACGGCAGTGCTCGGGATCTACCAGGCCGATGACAAGCATTTTCGGGCCTATGCCGAAGCCGGCTCGACGCAGGAAATCTTCGATTCCTATCTCGCTGAGTATGTATACGGTACCAAGGATCATCATGAGTACCTTGAGCGGATCGGCCTGCGGCGTCTGATTGCCCTGCGCAACGTGGAGCTGCCCTCATGAGCTCACCCCGTTTTACAGTCGAGGAGCTGCTCACCATTCGCCTCGCGGCGAGCTTCAAGGACGGTGAAGTTGGATTCACTGGACTTGCAACAGGCGGTGCCGCAGCTCTCTATGCAACGGCCATCCCTCTGGCCGCAATGCAGTTCGCCCGGTGCACGCACGCACCCAATCTTACCATTCTGCTCGCCGGGTGGTCGATCAACCCGAACATGGCCGACCTCAAGGAATTGCCTGCTGCGGAATTCGAGTCCGGACTCCAGGGGCTGGAATGCGAAGCTCAGATGATGAGCTATCCAGGTCACTACGCGGTTCGTCGCGGGGATGTGGATTTCGGCTTCGGTTCAGGCGTTCAGGTTGACAAGGAGGGCAATCTCAACAGCGTTTGCATCGGCGATTACAAGAAGCCGAAAGTCCGCCTTGTCGGCTCCATTCTTCTGCCGGAGCACCTAGCTCTGTTCGGTCGAGAATACATTATGATGCCGCACCATGAGGTGCGCAACTTTGTCGAGCGTGTCGATTATGTGTCCGGCGTCGGTTATCCGGGCGGCGCGGCGGGGCGACGAAGTCTCGGCCTTGAGATGGGAGGGCCGGAATGGATCGTCACTCCCAAATGTATCTTCGACTTCGACAAGATCGAAGGCCGGGCGAGGCTCAAGAGCCTTCATCCAGGAGTGAGCCTCGAAGAGGTGCGGCAAAGCACAGGCTTCGACATTTTTGAAAAGGATCCTGAGCGTACGCCTGAACCGACGAACGAGGAGCTGGAAATTCTGCGGCGCGTGGTCGATCCAAGGAGCATGCTCATTCCGCATCCCAACCAATAACCCGGTCTGTAAGGGGAGAAACATTCACAATGTCACAGGTAGATATCGGCAGCAGCTCTTCGGTTGGAACGGTGCAGGCTGCGGAGCAAGGTAGAGATTTTCGCTACTACCTGCTGCTCGCCTTGAAATACAGCCATGCGATTACCTTCATTATCCTGCTGACTGCTGCGACCATAGCCTCTCCGCACTTTCTGAATTCCACGAACATCCTCAATGTGGTGCGAGGGGCCAGCATGGTCGGTGTGGTCAGCATTGGCATGACCATCGTCATTCTGGCGAGAGGTATCGACCTTTCCGCCGGGTCGCTCGTCGGAATCGCAGCGGTCACGGCAGCTGCACTGGCCTCCAATGGTTCGCCTACGGCGTGGGTGGTTGCTCTTCTGGCGACGACCGCTTTCGGAGCCATCAACGGCGTTCTCATCACACGTCTGAACCTCCAGCCGTTCATTGCAACCCTTGCGATGATGATCTTCGCACGCGGGCTGATCTATCTCTATTCGGATGGCGGTGACGTGGCGGCGGAAGGAGCCGATAGCCTGTTCAAGCAGCTCGGGTCCGGTTATGTCGGTCCGGTGCCGGTGCCGGTCGTAATCTTCATCTCCGTATGGCTGCTCTTCGTCTATGTCATGAAGCACACCAAGTGGGGACGCCACGTCTATGCAGTTGGCGCCAACGAGGAAGCTGCGCGGGTCTACGGCATTCCCGTCAACCGCATCAAGGTCCAGGTCTATGCACTGTCAGGTTTCCTCGCAGGTTTGGCCGGGCTGATCCTTGTCAGCCGTATCAGCGTCGCCGAGCCCAATGCAGGCAATCTGTTCGAACTCGATGCGATCGCCGCGACCCTTATCGGCGGGACATCATTCGACGGCGGCGTCGGCGGCGTTGCCGGCACCATCCTTGGTGTTCTCATTCTCGCCATCATCACCAATCTTCTCAATCTGATGAGCGTATCGCCCTTCGTTCAGATGCTAGCGATGGGTCTCATCATCATCGTGGCCGTGGTGATCAGCGATCTCCGCAACAGGCAGCGATAGGACCAATTGGACCAAGATCCGAAGAACCAGGAGGAAACAGGAATGACCACCAAGAAGACCGATACGAGTTCCAGCCTGAGCCGCCGCAATCTCATTAAGGGTGGCTTGACCGCTTCGGCACTGGCTATGACCGGGTTCCCGTTCATTATCGGCAGCGCCAGTGCGAAAAGCCCCGTCGCAGGCAAGACCATCGGCTTTTCGCAATCCTATGCGACCGACGAGTGGCTGAAGGCTCAGCGCCAGGACGTTCTGGGCACGGCCGAAAAAATGGGCCTGAAGACCATCGTGACTGATGCTCGCGAGAGCCCGGCCCAGGAAATCCGCAATCTTGAGGATCTCGCGACGCGCGGTGTCGATCTCGTCATCATGATCACCTATTACGCGGAAGCGGTGCAGCCAGGCGTCAAGGCACTGAACGATGCTGGCATTCCGATCGTCGTCATGAGCTCAAGCCTCAAGGGCAATGTCAACTTCGATTGTCATCTCGCCGCCGATACACTCGGAACGGCTCGCAAGGCCGGCCAGTACTATGTCGATCAACTGAAGGGCCAGGGCAATGTCGTGCAGATCGAAGGAAAACCCGGATCAGTTGTGAATCAGGAGCGCGGTCGAGGCTGGCGGGAGGTCATCAATGCCAATTCCGGTATCAAGGTCGTCTCGCAGGGCATTGCGAACTACAGCCGCGCGGAAGCATTGCAGGTCATGCAGGACTTTCTGCAGGCCCAGAAGGATATCGATGCGGTGTACTGCCATAACGACAATATGGCCAAGGGCGCACTCCAGGCGATCGCGGAGGCCGGCCGTAAGAATGAGATGTTCATCACCGGCTTTGACGGCATCGCTCCTGAAACGCTCGAAATGATCGCTAACGGCGACCTGCGCGGAACCTTCGTCTATCCGACATTCGGTGGTGAAGCCGTCGAGGTCGCTTCTCGCATCCTTCAGGGGCAGAAGGTTCCTAAGGAACTGGTCTTCCCATCGCCGATGATCACCAAAGAGAATGTAGCCGAGTTCTACGATGCCAGCACCAAAACGCGGCGCGTTCCGACGGTTGATCTGAAGGCACTGGGTCTCTGACGAACTCGGTGAGCGCACTGACTGCGCTCCCCATCCTGACTCTTCTGCTCGATGGAGTATTCGATGCAACATGTCGTTCAGGCGCAAGCCAGCGCACTTCAGGGTGCTTCCGCTGCTTCTGGAGGCCCGATGATCTCGATCCGTGGCCTCTCGAAATCCTATGGGGGGCACAAGGCGAATGACAACGTCAGCCTCGATATCTTCCCCAATGAGGTGATCGCCCTGGTCGGCGACAACGGGGCCGGAAAGTCGACCTTCATCAAGATGATCTCTGGCGTGGTGCGCCCGACATCCGGATCGATTTCGATCGAGGGTGCGAAGGTCGAGATGACGAGCCCCAACGATGCCCGGGCCAACGGCATCGAGACGCTGCATCAAAACCTCTCGCTGGTTGATGTCTTCAACGTCCAGGAGAACATCTTCATGGGCAGGGAACTCCAGCGGCGCGTCTTCGGTATGGTGCCCTCACTGGATCATGCGGAGATGCGCCGTCGCACAGTGGAACTCTTCAAGCAACTCGGACTGAAGACACCCGATCTCAATAAGGCGGTTCGGGCTCTCTCGGGGGGACAGCGCCAAGCGGTCGGGATTGCGAGGCTTCTGCTTGAGAGCGACCTGAAGCTCATCATCATGGATGAGCCGATGGCGGCGCTCGGGGTGGAGGAGTCGCGGCTCGTTGTCGAGCTCATCATGCGTCTGCGCGAGCGCGGCTACAGTGTTCTGATCATCAGCCACAACCTCGATCATGTCTTCCAGGTGGCGGATCGCATCGCAGTCATGAAGAACGGCCGCATGGTGGGTGCCGTCGAGCGTGACAAGGTTGAGCATGATGACGTCGTTTCAATGATCGTATGCGGAAGGATGCTGGAAAAGCTCGTCAGCTAGGAAATAGGCAGGGAGCTGATCCGAAGGAAAGTAAGATGAAGTCAAAGATAGTCAGTTTAAAGGATGCGGTCTCACGCATCGAGTCGGGATCGACCATTGCCGTGGGCGGATCACTCCTGCGCCGCCAACCCATGGCGATCATCCATGAGATAATTCGGCAGGATATTCGTGACCTGACGCTTCTGACCTGGGCGACCACAATGGCCACCGATATGCTGGCGGGCGCTGGCGCGGTTCGGCGCTGGGAAGGAATTTATGCGGGCTTCTTCAGGCATGGGCTGGCGCCCAACTTTCGCCGTCAGGTCGAAGCCGGGCTCATCGAGACGCATGATTATTCCGAGTCCGCCACTGTCGCAAGATTCCGTGCTGCAGGCATGGGGATCAGCTTCCTGCCGATCAAATCCATGCTCGGGACCGGTATGGTTCGCAAAAGCCCGGACCAGATCAAGGAGATCCGGTGCCCCTTTACGGGCGATACCTATCATGCGCTGGCGGCTGCGCACGCGGATTTCACGATCCTTCATGGCTATGTGGCTGACGAGTACGGAAACGTGCAGTGGCCGATCGTGCGGGACAGCGATGATATCGACCAGATGATGGCGTCAGCCTCAAAGCGGCTGATCGTTACGGTCGAGAAGATCGTGCCGCATTCCGAAATCCAGCGCCGTCCCGCATTGACCTATATTCCACATACCCTTGTCGAGGCGATCGTCGAGGCACCCTATGGTGCACACCCTTGTGCCTGCGACGGGTTTTACGACGAGGATGAGGCTGCGGTTAAGGACTATCTTGCAGCGGCAAAGACCCCTGAGGGGACGTCCCAGTACCTGGCTGATCATGTTTTCTCTCGGCGGGACCATGCGGCTTACCTCGAAACATTTGGTGGTCGTGAGGCTTTGCGCGCGTTGAACGTCACGGGAGGCGCAGAATGACCGGCACGAAGGATTTCACGACAGAAGAATTGATGATCGCTGCGATCAGCCGTGAGTTGCGGGATGACGAACTGGGCTTTGTTGGTCTTGGTACCGCGGCGCGAGCGTTCACGCTTGCCGTAGGCATTCCAATCGCGGCGGCTCGGCTTGCTCAGATCAAGCATGCTCCGGGATTCAGCATTTATTGGGGGAATCTCCTGACGCCGAGTCTCGAGAAAATCCCGGATGCGCTTCTCCAGGATGCCTATACCCGCTGGCCGGCGGCTGCTTCTCCGGCCGATGTCGGATACAAGATCGACATGGTGACGCGAGGCCGCTTCGATGTGTCGTTCGAATCGGCTCCGCAGGTCGATCGGTTCGGCAATCTGAACATCACCGAGATCGGAGGGGAGGGGGAACCAAAGAAGCGCCTTGTCGGCTGCTTGGCTCAAACGGAGCATTTGGCCTTCATCAAGCGTCCCATCATCGTCACCGACCTCAAGAAGCGGTCCTTCGTGGAGAAGGTCGATTTCATCACGAGTCTCGGCTACCTCGACGGCGGTGACTCGCGGGCAAGACTCGGGCTGCCTGGGCCAGGTCCCTACATGGTCGTCACCGACAAGGCCCTCTTTGATTTCCATCCTGAAACCAAGCACATGCGCCTCAAGTCGGTTCACCCCGGTATCACCCTCAACGAAGTGCTCGAGAATATGAGCTTCGAGCCGATCGTCGAAGGAACGCCCAAGACGACGGAAGCTCCGACTGAGGAAGATGTCAGGCTGATCCGAGAAGTGATCGATCCCGAGGGCACGCTATTCTCGCCGAGGGCAGCATGAAGTCATCTCCGCTACAAGGTATCAAGGTTCTCGACCTGTCCCGCTTCATCGCAGGTCCCCATTGCACCATGCTGCTCGGCGACATGGGAGCGGACGTGATCAAGATCGAGAAGAAAGGAGCGGGCGACGACAGTCGCCACTTCCCACCTTTCCAGAATGGCGAGAGCCTCTACAGCATGGCTCTCAACCGCAATAAGCGCTCCATCACCTTGAACTTTCGTGACAAACGCGCTCAGGATCTGTTGCGCGAGATGGTCAAAACGGCTGATGTTCTCGTCGAGAACTTCCGACCGGGAACCATGGAAAGCATGGGGTGCGGCTGGGACGATCTGCGGGAAATCAATCCTCGCCTCATCATGACCCGCCTGTCCGGCTTCGGGCAGACCGGCCCGTACAGCCAGCGCCCCGGCTTCGACGGCATCGCGCAGGCGATGAGCGGATTGATGGAGCTGACCGGGCATCCGGATGGCCCTCCCATGCTCGCTGGAACCTTCTACATCGATTATATGAGCGGTATGTACGCCACCACGGCGACACTCGCAGCTCTTCACGCCCGCGAGACGACGGGGAAGGGACAGATGGTCGACGTGGCGCTGCTCGACAGCGCGGTCTCCATGTTGACGACGGCGATCTCCACTCAAGTCAACAAGGGTCTTACCTTGACGCGGACCGGCAACAGGGATCGGTATTCCTCTCCGGCCAATGTCTTCAAGACAGGGAGCGGAGACTTCATCCTTATCCTCTCGGGGACAAATCCGCTGTTCAAGCGATTGACCCAGGCCATGGGGCGGGAGGACCTGGCCGCTGATTCACGCTTCGCGAACGTCGAGGTGCGCCTTCAGAATGCTTCCGCTCTTGAAGCCATCATTCAGGAGTGGATCGATACGTTGACGATTGATCAAGCGCTTGAGGCGATCAGTGGGGCAGGTGTGCCATGCGCGAAGGTCGCAAGCCCAGCTGATGTCGTCAAGAATCCCCAGCTCCTTCATCGTAAGCAGATCGTCGAGGTAGAGCATCCCATGGCTGGGCGTGTCGCCATGTCCGGCGTGACCATGCATCTTTCCGAGAACCCGCTCTCGATCCGCAGGGCGCCTCCACGCCTTGGGGAGCATACGGGTGAAGTGCTGCGTGAATGGCTCACGCTCTCGCCGGAGCAGATCGAGTCCCTCAACAGTGACGGCGTGCTCTAGGTCGTCGGATTCACGATAGGATTGCGAAGGGGCGGCGTTGGAAAGGGCCGCCCCTTGTTTAAGCATGAGGCCTAGGCAGCCAGGCTCAGGATCTGCTTGACGCTCGAGGCGTCGATATCTCGATTCTCACCGAGCACAGTCTGTCCTGCTCGCTCGAGATGCTCGACAATGCCTGCCTCGCTGAAATCGAGACCGAGTTCCGATATGCGGATTGGGCAGCCCATGGTCTTGAAGAACCGCTCGGTCCTCTCTATAGCCATTTCTGCCGCAATCGCGTCGTCGGGTTCGGAGATGCTCCAGACCTTTCTGCCATAGCGCGCCAGCATGGCCTGCTTCTGTGCAGCCTTGTAGCGCATGAGGGACGGCATGATGACCGAGAGCGTGCGCGCGTGATCCACATTGTAGAGCGCCGTAATGGCATGCCCGATCATATGGGTCGACCAATCCTGCGGGACACCGGCGCCGATAAGCCCGTTCAAGGCTTGATTGGCAGCCCACATCACGTTCTCTCGTGCTTCGTCACTACCCGTTTCGATCAACTTCGGCCCCCACTCCGATAGAACCTGCAGCAGGGTCTCGCCGTAGCCATAATGGATGGGGGCATTGACGGGCGCCGTGAGGTATTGCTCGAGAACATGCGTAAACGCATCGACGACCCCGTTCTCAAGCTGCCGCCTGCTGAGGCTCTGCATGGTCGAGGGGTCGAGAATGGCAAAGACAGGGCGAGCCGCCTCATTCTTGAAAGGCAGCTTAAGTTTGCGCTCACGGCTGGATATGACAGACACCGCATTGCTCTCCGATCCTGTGGCGGGGAGCGTCAGGATTGCGCCGACCGGCAATGTTCTGGCTGGGAGCTTGCCGCCTGCAAGATCCGCCCATGGATCCTCGGAACCCGTCGGAACCATCGTCGCCAGGAACTTGGCGGCATCGATAACGGAGCCGCCACCCACACCGAGGATCAGATCGACGTCGTTCTCGCGGGCGACGTGTGCAGCCTTCTGCAAGGTTTCGTAAACGGGGTTTTGCTCGACGCCGCCGAACTCGAAAACCGTGCTCTCCGCCAGACCGGCCATGACTTGATCATAGATGCCGTTTTGCTTGATGCTGCCGCCTCCATAGAGCAGCAGCACGCGAGACTTCAGCGGCACCAGATCGCGCAGGGACTGAATTTGGCCTGTTCCGAAGCGTATGTCGGTTGGATTGTATACGCGGAACTTCATCTTAACTCCTCCTTTTCATCATTGCCGTTGCTGCACATTCCCGGTCGCATTCACAGACATGCAGACCCAGCAAGTGCTTCCTCAGTCAGTCGTATATCTGGATGACTGTTTCCGCGACCATGGCGGGACGGTCGTGACGGCCATCACTTTCAATGACGTTATGCAGGATCAGCCTCACGCCGCCGTCGATGTCGATCACGTCTTTGATCGTCTGCCGAAGGCGGATGTGTGAGCCGGGATGGACGGGAGCGGTAAAACGCACTCTATTGCAGCCATAGTTCAGGCCACGGCGATAGCAGCGTACTGAGAGAAGAGTATCGGCCAGACGCGGCAAGAGCGACAGGGTCAGGAGACCATGAGCGACCGTTTTGCCCAATGGCATCTCGGACTTGGCCCGATCCTGGTCAATATGGACCCAATGCCGATCCTGCGTCAGTTCCGCAAAAACATCGATCTGATGCTGAGTCACAAGCAGCCAGTCGCTTGGTCCAAGTTCTCGTCCGATATGCTGCTTCAACTGGAAAACGTCTTCGACAACCAACATGGGCGGTTCCGTTGCTCCGTTCTGCCGTTCAGGGCTGTTGACGTCTTGGTGGCCCAGCATTATGCCTAGCATTGAATAAAACGTTTTAATAGGCTTTCATCCGACTTGGGCTTGCAGGAAATCGACCTTTCCCAGCGCCACTGGCGCCGTAGCCCCACATCCGGCCTGAGAAATCAAGCAGAAGATCGGAACATGTCAGTCGTCACAGATCTGTCGTCGCGTACCGCCGTCGTGACAGGGGGTGGGTCAGGGCTTGGATATGCGGCGGCTGAGGCGCTCAAATCGGCCGGAGCGCGGGTTGTGATTACCGGGCGCCGTGAGGACGTTTTGCGCAGGGCTTCTCAATCATTGGGCTGCGACTGGATTTCCTGCGATGTTGCTGACAAGGCATCCGTCGACAGCTTGTTCAAGCAGATTGCCGAAAGCTTTGGCATGCTCGACATTCTGGTGAATGCGGCAGGCTTGAATGTCCGAAACCCCGCACTCGAGATCACTGAGAGCGAATGGGACCTCGTGAACGATGTGAATGCCAAAGGCACGTTTCTCTGCTGCCAAGCAGTTGCACGCCTGATGAAAGGCAACAACTACGGTAAGATCATCAATATCGGATCAATGGCCAGCGAGATCGGCATCATCAATGCCGGGGCCTATGCGGCGTCGAAAGGGGCGGTGCGTCAGCTCACGATGACCCTAGCCGCCGAGTGGGCACCCTTGGGAATAAGAGTCAATGCGATACTGCCAGGCTGGTTCAAGACGGAACTCACAGATAAGCTGTTCGAGGACGATGCCTGGCGTAGCCGGGTGTTGGCCCGCATACCGCTCGGCAAGGCGGGAGCACCCCGCGATGTGGGCAACCTCACGCTGTTTCTGGCAAGCGAACTCTCCGATTACATGACCGGTGAGCTGATCCGGCTCGATGGCGGCGCGCTGTCCTGGTGAGGGTGCGCTCCCGAGCCTTGCGCGGCTTTCATGATTCACCCTGTGGATCATGGTGGTCTTCGGCTGACGCATCGCGCGGACCCTCAGATCGCGCCAACGATGCGCCAGCCATGGAGATGAGCATCGGACCAAAATGGGGAGGTCACTTCTAAATCCGACGCTCTAGGGGAGCCTTTCCGTACGGGATCAGACGATCTCGGCAGCCTTGGCCTGGGAAATCTCTTCAGGGCTCATCTTGAGCCAATCGGAGAGCACATCGTGCGTGTGTTGTCCAAGCAGGGGAGGGGCCTTCTCAATCGAGGTCGGTGTTTCGCTCATCCTGATCGGCAAGCCCTGCATGGAGATGTTGCCCGCCTTCGGATGGGCGATGTCGACGATATGCCCAGCCTCCCGCATATAGGCGCTGTTCGCTACATCGGCGACGGTCTGCACCTTTGCGGATGGAAGCTCCGCGCGACTCAATGCGGCGAGCGCCTCCTCTGAAGAATGGGATGCAAACCACTCTGCTGAGATTGCCTCGATATCCCCAACATTCCTCATCCGTGCTTCCAGAGTGGAGAAGCGCGGATCCGTCAGCAGTTCCGGTCTGCCGATCATACGGGCGAAGCGCGGAAAATGGGCGTCATTGCCCCCAACCATGTGGATCCAGACGCCATCCTTCGCCTGGAATGTATTGCCTGGCGCGGCGTACCGGTCGCGGTTGCCCATCCGGCTGATCTGGCGGCCGTTGACGAGGTATTCCGGAAGGGCCGTCATCAGAAGGGAGGTCGCGCTGCCGACGAGGCTGACGTCAACCATCTGGCCCTTGTCGGTGTGATGGCGTCGTTCCAGTGCGGCAAGAATACCGATGCAGGCGTAGAGTGCGCTTGCATAATCGGCCACGAACGTTCCTGCCATCGAAGGCGGACCGTCAGGCCGGCCGGTCAGATCCATCAGACCGGAGGTCGCCTGAGCGATGCCGTCGAAACAGGGTTCACTGGAAAGGCTGTTATTCTGACCATAGCCTGAGATGCGTGCCATGATCAGGCGCGGATTGAGCTGATGCAGGACGTCCCAGCCGCATCCCATCTTCTCCATGGTTCCAGGGCGGAAGTTCTCGATCAGAATATCCGCTTCCATGACTAGGCGGCGGAGCAGGTCCTGAGCCGCCGGATTGCGGAAGTTGAGGGCAAGGCTGCGCTTGTTGCGGTTGAACATCATGAAATAGATGCTCTCCCCCTCGATATACGGTCCGAGAGAACGGGTATCGTCGCCGCTCCTGGTTTTCTCGACCTTGACGATTTCCGCACCAAGATCGCCAAGCACCATGGCGCATTGAGGACCTGCGATAAATCGAGACAAATCAAGGACTTTCAGTCCCTTTAAAGCACCTGACATCATGCACCTATTATCGCCGGTCCTAAGGGTTGAGCAGCGGCCGAACGAGCAACTTCGATTCAGTGAATGGCATGTGCGGACGCCGTTTTCCTTTCCGGGGGCAAAAGCCCATCGCAGGCGAGACTGTTCGTGAACCACACGCGTCGACCATGCCCAGCCCTCCGCTTCCTCGCACCTGAAAACCGAGGAAAAATCTGCATCCCCCGCCGATATTGAATATTTATAAAAACGTTTCTCTAAAAAAGGCAATCCGGAAAATCGGACCATGCCATTTGTCGACATATGCTGCTGTAGCGGGGGAAGGCAAAAATGGAGAAGTTTCGAATCGGGTAATTGACTTGCCGCGAAAGCCATATTCTATTGTCCCTCGAAACGTTTTTAAAAAATCGTTTCGAATGAGCCGGTAGAGCTCTGCATTTCAAGTTTTATAATGATGTTGCAGGGCCCTGGGGCCTTGTTGCCGGGAGGTGTAGTTGCCTACGCAGCATGGTATGCGTCTACGTGCAGGTGTGGTCGGGTGCGGCGGCTTTGCTCAAGCCGCGCTGATTCCGGCCATGCGGATGGCGCCAATCGACTTGGTGGCCGTGTGCGACCGCGACTTGGAACGGGCCGAGGCTTGCGGGCGTATGCTGCGAACAACGGCAGTTTATACATCAATCGATGATCTGCTGGCGCGGGAGCAGCTCGATATCGTCATCATGGCTATTGGGCCCACGGTCTATCCTGAGCTCGCCGAGAAGGTAATGCGGGCTGGTGTGGACGTCTATGTGGAGAAGCCTCCTGCGGTCACGGTCGAGAAGGCTCATCGCATGCGGGATGTCAGTCGTGAGACTGGTCGAAATCTCGCTGTCGGCTTCATGAAGCGCTTCGCGACCGGATATCGTATGGCCAAGGAGCTAGTGAGCGAACCCGAGTTCGGGAAGATCACCCATGTGACGGCACGGATTTGCTCTGGCGTCTGGACGCCGGTCTGGTCCAATGAGCTTACGCCTTTTGCCTTCGTGCTCGACCATAGCGTGCATTATCTTGATCTGATTCAGTTCTATGCTGGGCCGGTTGCTTCCGTGACCGCCGAGCTGTCGCAGGCCAAAGCCGACCGCTTCGGGTATGCAGTGCTTTTGCGCTTCCAGAGTGGCGCAACGGGACTTCTGGAGATCTCGAATTACGAATCCAGGGGTGTGCCCAACGAGCGCATCCAGCTAATGGGTAGTGAGGGGCGCTCGGTGACGGTCGAGAATGTCAGCCGAGTCACTTACACCAGGGATGCCGTCCCTATGAGCCAGGGCCGGGGCTTTGATCCTGCTTCGGACAGGGTCGTTTGGGAGCCGAATATGACGAACATCTCTCCTGAGAACTCGTCCTTGGTGCATCAGGGCTATGTCGGAGAGATGCGGCACCTCGCAGACATGCTGCTGAGCAACAAGCCTGTGAAGCCTGATATCGCCGATGGTATTGCGGCCGTACAGCTCGCTCATTCCATCGTCTCCAGCAACGGTCAACGTATCGAGATTTCCCGGTAAGGTAGTGTGTAATGGTCTATAGTAAGATGGATCTCTCCTCTCGGGTTGCTCTGGTCACAGGCGGGGGGACCGGGCTTGGCAAGGGAGCTGCGGAAGGACTTCGTGCCGCCGGCGCCCGCGTCGTTATCATGGGGCGGCGGGAGGATGTGCTTCGCAAGGCTGCTGAGGACATCGGTGCGGAGGCTATCGTCGGCGACGTTGTCGACAAGGCAAATGTCGAGAACGTGATCGCACAGATCGCAGAGAAGTTCGGTCGTCTCGACATTCTGGTCAATGCGGCCGGGATCAACTTGCGCGGCGATTCCTTCGAATATTCCGAGGATCAGTGGGATCATGTCCATGCGATCAATGCCAAAGGCACGTTCCTGTGCTGTCAGGCTGCAGGTCGGGTGATGCGGTCCGCCGGCTACGGCAAGATCATCAATATAGCCTCTCTGGCCAGCGAGATCGGATTCCCGCGCATCGTCGCCTATGCATCCAGCAAGGGTGGCGTAAGGCAGCTTACCAAGGCGCTCGCCGTCGAATGGGCCCCATTTGGCATTCGCGTCAATGGGATCGAACCGGGCTGGTTCAGGACCGAGCTGACTGAACCTTTGTTTCACGACGAGGAGTGGGTCAAAAAAATCACCTCGCGTATCCCGATGGGATATGCTGGCAAACCTGAGGATTTGCAGGGAGCTATCGTGTTCCTTGCTTCACGGATGTCCGATTACATCACCGGCGAACTCATCCGGGTTGATGGCGGCGCCCTCGCAGGTTGAAGGAGCATACATGGACGAGCTTGATCATATTGAGCGCGCAGGCCACTCGCCGCTTGAGAAAGTCCTGGAGTGGATTGTCGTCCCACTCATGCTGGGACTGATTGCCATCGGTTTCATCGCTGTGTGCCTGCGGTTTTTCGCCGGCGGGTACTATGCGCTCTTCTGGTCCGAAGAGGTGATCCGCTACGGCTTCATCTGGCTCTTCTGGCTCTGTGCTCCCATTCTGGTCTGGCAGGGAGCCATGTTCACCGTGGACATGTTTGTCGGCGCTCTCCCGAAAGGCCTGCAGCAGGTCCTTCGTATCGTCGTCAATCTTCTCATCATGCTCATTGCCGGCATCTATACCTATCAGGGCTGGCTGATGACAGAGGTGAACATGGAGCAGCAGTCGAGCGCATTGGAAGTGCCGCTCGCTTACGTCTATTTTTCCATTCCTTTCGGATGCGCGCTGATCTTCCTGATCACAGCTTATCAGAGCCTGAAGCTTATCGTTGTACTCGGGTCCTCGGTGGTTAAGCCATGATACTGACGCTGTTCATTGCATTCGTCATTCTGCTTCTCATCGGAGTTCCCGTTGCTTTCTCGACCGGGATCGCGGCTTTGATCGTCGTTCTCCTGGATCCGGCACTGTCTGCCCGACTTTTGGTGACGAAGACATTCGGTGGTATGGACTCATTTCCTTTGATGGCCATTCCGTTCTTCATTCTCGCTGGCGAGATCATGGCGCACAGCGGATTGACACAACGGATCGTCAACTTGGCCATGGCACTCGTGGGTCACATTCGCGGTGGTCTCGCGCATGTGACCGTCATGGCCAATGCCCTGATGTCAGGTGTTTCAGGATCCGCCTCGGCGGATTGCGCCGCAACCGGGTCGATCCTCATTCCATCGATGATCAAGCAGGGCTACAAGCCGGCATTTGCTGCCCTCATCACGGCTTTCTCGGCCATGATGGGTCCGATTATTCCGCCGAGCATTTTCATGATCATTTATGGCTCGATGGCGGGTGTATCCATCGGAAAGCTGTTCATCGGCGGTGTGATCCCCGGGCTCCTGATCGGAGCCTCACTCATGCTGCTGGTGGCTATCCTGGTCAGGAGAAGCTCCTTCGCAGTTCCAACGACCACATTTTCCTTTCAGAAGATCGTCCGGACCACCGTCAGTGCGGCGTGGGCACTGGTCATGCCCATCGTGATCGTCGGCGGCATTCTCGGCGGCATCATGACCCCGACCGAGGCAGGCATCGTGGCGGTCGTCTATAGCCTGTTTGTCGGCTTCTTCGTTTATCGGACGCTGACATTAAGGCAACTTCGCGAGTTGACCATGTCCGCGGCGTTGTCTTCCGCGAACATCATGATGGTAGTGGGTTTCGCTTCCGTGTTTGGAACGATCCTGGCGCTCGGTCGGTTCGAAACCGTAGTCATGAATGTGCTTTTCGGTATTACGGATCAGCCTTGGCTTCTCGTTGCGATCCTCATTGTTGCGCTTGCCATCATCGGCAGCCTCATGGACGAGATCTCGACAGCAGTACTCTTCGTACCCACCCTCGCAAAGATTGGCGTGGCCTTGCACTACGACCCCGTGCACTTCGGCGTTGTGATGGTCCTTGCCATCATGCTGGGCGCTGTCGTGCCACCCGTTGCGACTCTTCTGTTCATTGGGTGCACACTCGCGAAGATTCCTCTATCGGCTATCATGAAGCTGGTCTGGGTTTTCCTGATCCCATTGCTGTTCGTAAACCTGCTCATCGCCTACGTGCCGGTGCTCGTTACTTTCTTGCCGTCCCTGTTCTAACAAAGATCGTTAAAACCCTGCTGTGAACGCAGGTTAATTTGGGAGGTCGTTATGCCTGGTATTCTAAAGCGTATCGCCACAATCGCGGCTATCAGCACTGCTGCTGTGGTGGCGTTTGCATCGGCCAGTTCTGCACAAACGGTGCTGAAGCTGGGTGACATTTATGCTCAAAACCATAGCAACAGCTTGGCCGACAAGCGGTTTGCCGAGCTAGTCGAGAAGAAAACCAACGGCTCGGTGAAGATCGAAGTATATGTTGATGCTACTCTCGGCAACGAACGTGAAATTGCCGAAAGCGTAATGGCCGGAACGATCGACATTGCCCCGAGCGGATTGTCCGGTATCGGGCGCTTTGTCCCGCAGGCGCAGGTGCTCGAACTTCCTTACCTCTACCGTGATCTGAAGCATATGCAGAGGGTCGCAACGGCGATTGCTCCTGACGTCGATAAGATGTTCGAGGCCAAAGGCATCAGGAATATCGGCTATCTGTTCCTTGGGCCGCGCTCACTCGCGAGCCGTAAGGAAGTCCATAACGTGCAGGATATGCGTGGGCTGCGCCTGCGTGTGCCGGAGTCCCCTCTGTATGTCGGCTTCGCCCGCGCGTTGGGTGCCGTTCCGACACCGGTTCCGCTGCCTGAGGTGTATTCCAGCCTTGAAACAGGCGTCGCCGATGCCGCGGAAGGTGAGCCTGCCACGCTCGCAACCACGAAATGGTATGAGCCGACGAAGAGTGTCAGCCTGACAAAGCATATATGGCACTATCGCTTCATCGCGATGAACGGAAAGAAGTTCAACAGTCTTTCCCCGGATCAGCAGAAAGCGATCCTCGAGGCGGCTCAGGAGGCTATGGAATACCAAGGTGGCCTCGTCGAGGAGTTCAACAACAAAGCGCTGGATGAAATCAAGAGTGCGGGAGTGAAAATCGTCGAGACGAAGAACCTCGATACCTTTGCCAAGACACTTACGGAGTTTAATACGGAATTCGCGAAGAAGCTTGGCCCGGAGGCCGAGGCTCTTCTCCAGAAGGTCCGGGCTGTCCAGTAAGTCGTCATCACATGAGCGTCTGAGGGCAAAGGCCCTCAGACGCTCACGGAAACCTCTCACATGGCCATTACCGGAAAGACAGCGCTCTTCGGACTGATCGGACACCCGATTGAACATGTTGGATCGCCCGCCTTAATCAACGCCTACATGGCCGAAAGAGGACGTGATGGCGTACTGATCCCGATCCATGTCACGCCTTCCGATCTCGAAAAGGTAGTCGACGGTCTTCGCTGTCTGCAGAACCTTCGCGGATTTCTCGTCACGATCCCACACAAGCAGACGATTGTTCCCCTTCTGGATCGTTTGACTGAAGCTGCCGGGCTTTCCGGTGCGGTCAATGTCGTTCGTCGAGACGTTGATGGCAATCTTATAGGGGATCAGCTCGATGGAGAGGGTTTTGCCACCGCTCTCCGGGAAAGTGGGGTAAGTCTTTCAGGAGCCCGCATCTACATGGCGGGCGCGGGAGGTGTTGCGGCGGGAATCGGCTTTGCCCTTGCCCGTCAGGGAGCAAGTGCAGTCACAATCTTCAACCGAACTCATTCGCGGGCGGATGAACTGATGCAGCGCCTCAGAGGCGCTTTCCCTCAGTGCGATGTCCGCATAGGCGACAGCAATCCAAGCGGACATGATATCGTCGTCAATGCCACCAGCCTTGGGCTGAAGGCCAATGATCCCTATCCTATGAATGTCAATGGCCTGAACGCTGCGATGACAGTTGCGGATGTGATCATCAATCCTCGGGATACGGCATTTCTCAGAGCTGCGGCGGTTCGCGGTTGCCGGATTCAGTATGGCTTTCGCATGGTCGAAGAACAGCTTCCGCTCATGATGCAAGCCATGGATCCGGTTTCGTGACCATCAAGCATTTTTTGGAACGCCTCTCCCAGGCGCTGGCCTTGACGGCAGAGGTCGAAGGCTTCCCCTATTGTTCACCATGGCGCCGGTCTCAGGCGCAGTCTAATCTTTTCACAGATACGCCTGTGGTCCGTGGATCACATCCGGAATCTCAAGTCTCAAGGAGCCTCCCCATGACCGTTCATGCCAAGCCTGTTGACCGCCGTGTCCTGGAGCTGAAGGATCCGTCGCTTCTGGTGGGGCAGGCCAATGTGGCAGGCGCGTGGATCGATGCGCCGGACGGCAAGACCATCCCGGTCACCGATCCGTATGACGGCGCGCTGATCCTGAGCGTGCCCGATCTCGGCCCCGATGCTGCAAGACGCGCCATCGACACCGCGCACACGGTGCAGAAGGAGTGGGCGAAGCGCACCGCCAAGGAGCGCAGCACCATCCTGAGGAAATGGTACGACCTGATCATTGCCAATGCCGACGATCTCGCCCTGATCCTCACCACCGAGCAGGGCAAGCCGCTCGCGGAGGCCAAGGCCGAGGTGATCTCGAACGCGGCTTACATCGAGTGGTTCGCGGAAGAGGCCAAGCGCATCGACGGCGATGTCATTCCCGGCGCCACGCCGTCCCAGCGCATCGTGGTGCTGAAGCAGCCGGTCGGGGTGTGCGCGGCGATCACGCCGTGGAACTTCCCCAATGGCATGATCACCCGCAAGGTCGGCCCGGCTTTGGCTGCCGGCTGCACCATGGTGTTGAAGCCGGCCGCGCAGACGCCGCTCTCGGCCCTGGCGCTCGCCGTGCTGGCCGAGCGGGCCGGGGTGCCGAAGGGCGCATTCTCGGTGATCACCGGCGAGGCCAGGCCGATCGGCGAGGAGTTCTGCCACAACCCGAAGGTGGCCAAGATCACGTTCACCGGCTCGACCGGGGTCGGGCGCTGGCTGATGCGGGAGGCGGCCGACGGCATCAAGCGGCTGTCGCTCGAGCTCGGCGGCAACGCGCCGTTCATCGTGTTCGACGATGCCGATCTCGACGCGGCGGTCGAGGGCGCGATGGCGTCGAAGTTCCGCAATGCCGGCCAGACCTGCGTCTGCGCCAACCGGATCTATGTCCAGGCGGGCGTGGCCGAGGCCTTCGCCGACAAGCTCGCCGCCAAGGCCAAGGCGCTCAAGCTCGGCCGCGGCACCGAGGCCGGCGTGGCCATGGGGCCGCTGATCGACGAGCGCGCCGTGGCCAAGATGGAGGAGCATGTCGCCGACGTGCTGGCCAAGGGCGGCACGCTGGTGGTGGGCGGCAAGCGCTCGGACCTCGGCAGCACGTTTTTCGAGCCGACGGTGATGACCGGGGTGACGCAGGCGATGACGGTGACCAAGGAGGAAACGTTCGCGCCGCTGGCGCCGATCATCTCGTTCACCGACGAGGCCGAGGTGATCGCGATGGCGAACGACTCGGAGTTCGGGCTGGCGTCATATTTCTACGCCAAGGACATGGCCCGCGTCTGGCGCGTCGCGGAGGCGCTGGAGAGCGGCATGGTCGGGGTGAACACGCCGGCTTTGGCCAACGAGATGGCGCCGTTTGGCGGCGTCAAGCAGTCGGGGCTCGGCCGCGAGGGCTCGAAATACGGCATCGAGGGCTTCCTTGAGATCAAATACATCAATCTCGCCGGACTGTGAGCGCCAAGCAAGAACGACCTGGTCAGGTCGTTCTTGCACTAACAGAGCAGGTATTCTCAACCGGGGAGTTCTCCAGGCCCGAGTATGCTCCGCGTGTCTCGATCTCTCGCCGCACTTTCTGCCTTAGCCCGGAGCGTAGGATTTGGACTCGGAAATCATCGCGGCTGGAGAGGTACCAAAGGATTATCATGGGAGAATTGAAGGATTGCGGGCGAGGGGTGGGAACCAGGGATTCAGCTTCCCAAGCTGAATGTCGTGGGTTCGATTCCCATCGCCCGCTCCAAATATTCTTTAAATTTTGCAGCGACTTACAAGAATTGCGTCCCAAGGCGCAATCCTTGAAGGATTGAAGTGATACAACGCTGATACAACAATCCTTCGCAGCGGATCCCGAATCGATGCGACCATCTGTCCTCGTCCGGTGCTAACTCGATCAAGGAAAGATAAGGTGCTCAAACCCGCTCGGTTCCAAGTTTGATGCTTGCCGGGCTAGGGAACATGAGGGTTCTTGCATATAGGAGGACGATTGTTGCGAAGGGGCGCTGAGCGCCTTCATCTTTGTCTGCCGTAGCTCATTCCGTTCGATCACACGCGACCGTTACCTTCTCATCAAAGCCGGTAGCATTCCCCTCAAGGGATTGGCGTAGGCGTGCTTTCGTTTCATCATCACAGAACGCCGCATCAATCGCATTTAGTGTAATCTGTTTGCAGTCGCCCTCGCTCAAACGAAAGGCGTTTCCTGCAATCAGATACTCATTCTTAGGAGACGTTGCGAAGTATGCAGGATCATCCGTAGCGAGGGTGACCAGGCAGCCTGCCTTCCGCAACTGCTCAAATGGGTGCTCTTGGGCAGACGGATAGAGACCCAGTGCGACATTGCTTGATATGCAGACTTCAAGACCGATACCTGAACTTTGTATCATTTCAATGACGCGTGGGTTCTCAACGGAGCGGACACCATGGCCAACCCGATTTAGGTGCAATCTTCTGACGCTCTCCTCTATGCTCTCCGCGCCTCGAAACTCTCCCGCGTGCGCTGTCAGCTTTAGGCCAGCATCCTGGTTCCGTTGCAAACCCTGGCATAGGTCATACGCGAGCCGGACTGGGCCTCAGGTCAGGCAGCAACGCTGAACAGTGTAGCAATGAAGTCACTCTGAGCCCTCATGTCGTTTGCTGGTGCATTCACAACCTGTCCCTTGCGGATCATCGCCATGACCTCATAGCCCGCAATCGTTCGTGAGGCCGTCATGAAGCTCTGGAAGCCAAGGCCGGGCCTAACCAGTCGCTTGATCCGACGGTGATCCTGCTCGACGATGTTATTCAGAAATTTCACCTGCCGGAGTTTGGCGAACCGCCAGAGCGTCCCCTCCCGCTTCATAGCTTTCGTCGCAATTGGATAGGCTGCATTCTTGTCGACCGTGATGGTTCGCGGATTGACCGTATGCGGCTGCCTCAGCGCTTTCCGGAAGAAGCGTCTTGCCGCCGCAGCATCCCGCTTGGGCGAGAGCAGAAAGTCGATGGTTTGGCCGCCAGCATCAACGGCGCGGTAGAGATACACCCATTTTCCCTTCACCCGGATATATGTTTCATCCACCCTCCAGGAACCGTTCGTCATGCGCAGATGCGAACGCACGCGCTTGTCCAGTTCGGGAGCGTAAGCCTGAATCCAGCGAAAGAGAGTTGTATGGTCCACTTGCACACCCCGGTCGGAGAACATGCATGCAAGATCACGGTAGCTGATCGGGAACCGCAGGTACCAGCGGACGGCCCACAAGATGATCTCTGCCGTGAACTGCCGTCCCTTGAACAGGTTCTTGTTATTCTGCTCCACCACCAGCCCCCTCGCACTGCCCGCCCGTCATAGCCCTGGCAAGGAGATCTTCAAAGCTGCAACAGAACCGAACAACTTGGGTAGCGTCCAACTGCACGCGGCAAGCCAAGCTACCTTGCTGCACGCATCAAAAGGCTCACTTCATCTTGCGTTGAATATCCTCCAACAAGGCAATGTGTTCGGTGATCATGCCACGTGCCAACTTCGCGACGTTCACATGTTCGCGGTTCTGAGGATTGCTTTGCAGATATTGCGTCTGCACCTGCAACAGACCTTTGTGCCCTTCTACCTGTCCCTGCAGATACTGGCGATCGAAGGCCTCACCGGATTGCGTGTTCTGAAGCTTCTGGATCATCTCCCTGCTTTGAGCATCCATCTGCATGGCTGGAGCGGTGGTTCCTGATCCAGCACTTGGTTGAGCAGCCGATCCCGTTGCCGAGGTCGCGGCAGGCTCCATCATGGAGTGAAGAACCTCGGCAAGAGTGGTCTGCTCCTGCACCTCGAAGGTAGCAAATCTCTTCAGATCGGCATCCTGCGCCTTCTGCTGCGCGATCCGGCTGGTTTCAAGAGCGACCATGCCCAGTTGCATCGTCTGCTGCATGTGCTGCATGTCAGCCTGACTCATCTGCTGCCCGCCCGTGCGGCCCGCCCCGGAGGCGGCATCGTCAACTTAACGACTTGCGACAGGTCCACCCCTTCAGGAGCATCAGATCAGGCACTCGCGGCGCTGGTCACCTCGCTCCAGACTCGGAAGGCCTGAGCTCGGGACATGCGGTGATCAGCGGCAGTGGTGTTAGCAGGACGGCGGAAGAGGTTTGCAACTTGGTCGTGAACAGAGAGGAAGCGTTGCGCCTGACCGGCTGACTTGAAGCGCTTCATGATGCGCTCGCGTCGTCGGGTCGGTTGATGACTGTTCTCCGCGCGGTTATTCAATCCGCGGTGCTGCCGATGTTCCACGCTGGGCATGATCTCTCGCTTGGCCGCGCTGTAACTGGCGAGTTTGTCGGTGACCATCACGCGAGGCGCCATGCCTTGCTTCTTGAGCAGCTTGCGTAGCAGGCGCTTGGCCGCTTTGGCATTGCGACGGCTCTGAACCAGAATATCGAGCACGACCCCATGCTGGTCCACAGCCCGCCAGAGCCAATGCTTCTTACCTGCAATGCTGATCACGACCTCGTCTAAATGCCATTTGTCTCCGGGTGCCGGGAGACGGCGGCGGATCTGGTTGGCGAAACTCTGGCCGAACTTCGTCGCCCACTGCCGCACCGTCTCATGACTGACCAGGATGCCACGCGCGGCGAGCATCTCCTCGACCATCCGAAGGCTGAGTGGAAAACGAAAGTACAGCCAGACGGCGTAGCTGATGACCTCAGCCGGGAAGCGGTGGCGGGCATAGCGAGGATGGCGAGACGGTTTCATCCTTCACCTATGCCTCGATCCAGTCACTCTTTGGTTAAGTTGACGGTGCCGCCGCCAGTCGCTCAGGCTTGAGACTGAAGCGATCAGCGGTGCGCTCCAGCATAGTGCAGGCAGCCCCCACCTCGGCCTGGCGCACCGCCCGGGACGCTTCCACGTCGACGATCACGGCTGCCTTGAGATCGATGAGGTAGTTGTCGGCATAGGCAAAGAACGCTGGCCCGCGCATTGCTCCGGTCCACTGGGCTGCCGGATCCGAGGGCGAGACGAACTTCGGCTCGACATCAGTGGCCGCACCCCAGGCGGCCTCGTCCAGGGTGGCGAGATACTCGCGCACCGCCCGCGGAGCATCCTGCGGGTGATCCTGGGCTCTCCAGTCGGAGCCGGCCAGGGAGCGCTGCTTGTTGGCATCAGCCTGGATCAGGCTGGCATCGACCGCAAAGCCTTCACCGCCGACCAGCCCCTCGTCGAGGCAGCGCTGCACCACCGTCTCGAACAGGTGACGGAACAGGTCACATTCGCGAAAGCGCCCGTGCCGGTTCTTGGAGAAGGTGGAGTGATCCGGCACCTTGCCTTCGAGCCCAAGACGGCAGAACCAGCGATAGGCGAGGTTGAGGTGCACCTCCTCGCACAGGCGTCGCTCGGAGCGGATGCCCAGGCAGTAGCCGATCAGCCGCATGCGGATCATCAGCTCGGGATCAACCGAGGGCCGGCCGGTGGTGCTGTAGAAGCTCGCCAGACGCTGGCGCAGCCCGGAGCAGTCGACGAAGCGGTCGATGCGCCGCAGCAGGTGATCGGACGGGACATGATCCTCAAGCCGGAACTCGTAGAACAAGCTCTCCTGCATCACGAGACGCTCGCCCATCATGGCCCGATCCCCTGCTGAGAATGCCCTAACAGGGAATCACGATCCGCCGCCGTTCACGAGGACTTTTTCAACGAAATCGGCACTCCTGAGACGTTACCGCTTGGTCCGATTTGGCGGTCATGAGCCGACGTTCGTTGGGCGACCGGAAGGTGAAGGATTGACCCCATGCGGACATTCCGAGTCTATCGGCCCCGCTACTTACAACTAAGCGTTTGGCTGTTCTTTGAGATGGATACGCATGACGATGTCTTGATCGTAGTTTCCAAAACCTCGACCAAAGATATTTATTCCACCAGGATGGCGGGCCGTCTCGTCAATGCCGATCCTCACCCGAATCCCGTGATGCTTATCGAGCTCAAGCTTGTCGAGTGTTACATCCGATATCTGGACATCATTGACTGATGTTCCACTCCGTGAGATCTGCCAAGTGACGAGCTTACCATATTGCGAGCCTTCAAGCTTCCACCATTGCGGTGTGTAAAGACCGCGCTTGTCACCGAAGTCACTTGGCGAGATCCAGCTTCCGATTTTCACATTATTGACCCAGAGGCTGATCTCGGACGGCCAGTCGAGGCTCGTGCCCGGCACCTCGGATGAGAGTTCCATCACGAATTCGAGCCTGTCGATCTTGGCTCCGAGAACCTTGCCGTTATTAGGAAACTTATATTCAACGAAGCCGTGCCTGAACCAGATGAGCGATGCGCTCATGCGGTTAGGATCAAGGAAGAAATCCGGTACGTCGAGAACACCCAGAACGTTCTCTGTCGAGCAGAGCCCACAGGGGGCGCTTACATCGCAACTCGTGTAGAGGCCGATGGGCATGGACACTTCAATATGGTCCTTGCTCTTGAGCGGGTCATCATCGTCGAACCGAATGATGATCTCGTCATAGCGGATCCTGCAGACTTTCTGCTGGCCCTTCGAGGCCTTGACGATCTCGGTCTCGATAAGCCCCGCGCGCTCCAGTACCTGGATATGGGTTGCGATCGTGGATTGAGGCAAATCCAGCGCGTCGCTGATTTCATTCACATTCAGCGGCCCTCCCGCTCGCAGGAGCTTGAGGATCCGAATTCGACCGGGTGAGGCGATCCCGCGCAACGCCTCAGAGCTCTCCTCTGCGACAAGGGTCAGAAATTTTCTTTTAAATGCAGTCATTTAGAGGCTCAGTCAGAAGGTTTCGGGCGGAAGGAGTCAGTCTGCACGCTACCCATATGTATCGAAAGTTTCGATATGTATCAATAATACTGTTGACCATTACTGAGAACTGAGGGCCTACTAAGAAAAAAGATAAAATCAACCCTGGAGGAGCGCCAATGCGAATTCTACGCCTGCTTACCGTTGCCACCGGTCTGGCTCTGGCAGCGACCACCGCCTTTTCTCAAACCAATGTCCCAGGTGTGCCGCGGAATGAGACAATCATTCTCGAAAACCCAGAGGGCACTATCAAGAACCCCGGCTGGTTCAACATCTGGACCATCAATGCCGGCGGTCAGTACACCGGCCTGCACCAACTCGCGCTTGATACGCTCTGGTACATCGATCCCGAACGGGGTCTCGACGGCGTCTGGCAAAATTCTCTTGCCGCGGAAAAGCCGCTCTACAATGAAGACTTCACTGAGATGACGGTGAAGTTGCGCCCTGGAATCTACTGGAGTGATGGCGTCGAATTCACGGCCGATGATCTCATCTACACGGTCGAGACTCAGATCAAGAACCCGGGCATGCGCTGGAGTGCTCTGCTGGCACTGAACGTCGAGAGCGTGTCATCGCCTGAGCCATGGGCGGTCCGGTTCAAGCTGAAGAAGCCGAACTCGCGGTTCCATTCGCTCTTCACGGTCCGGTTTAACGCAATCTGGATGATGCCGAAGCATGTCTTCGAGAAGGCGGGCGATCCGCAGAGGTTCGACTTCAACCCTCCGGTTTCGCTCGGCGCCTACAAGATTCACAGCTTCGATCCTGACGGGAAGTGGTACATCTGGCAGAAGCGCGACGACTGGCAGCGCACGACCCTTGGGCGTTACGGCGAGCCCGGTCCGAAATACGCGGCGTATATCGATCCCGGCCCGCCGGACAAGCGCGTGATCGCGCAGCTCAACCACAACTTGGACGTCGTGCACGACATTGCCCCCGAGGGCATGTTCACCCTGACCAAGCAGTCACCTAGCCTCAAGACCTGGTTCCCGAACTTCCCGTTCGCGCATCCCGACCCGACTCTGCCGTCGGTGATCTTCAACATGCAAAATCCAGCCTTCCAGAACCGCGACGTGCGGTGGGCGCTGGCTCTACTGATCGATGTCAAGGCCGTGTCGATGGCATCCTATCGCGGGGCCGCGACGCTCTCGCCGATCGGGATCCCGCCCACGGGGACGCATCCGGACGATTATCACATCCCGCTTCAGGAGTGGCTTGCGTCCTACGAGATCGACACCGGCAAGAGCAAGGTCAAGCCGTACGACCCCACCATCGGCAACCAGATCGCCGACATGCTGCGTCCCACGATGAAGGAGCAGATCCCGACGGATCCGGCGGAGATCAGGAAGGCGTTCGGTTACGGTTGGTGGAAGCCCAACCCGCAAGCGGCGACGGAACTCCTCGAAAAGGCCGGCTACACGAAACGCGGCAATGCCTGGTACATGCCCGACGGAAAGCCGTTCTCCATCAAGCTCATGGTCGAGGGCGATAGCCGCCCAATCCTGACTCGGGCCGGCACCATGATCGTGCAGCAATGGCGCCAGTTCGGCATTGATGCGAAGACAGAGGTTGCCCAGGGGACCACGATGCTCGACCGGCGCATCGCCGGCGACTTCGAGACGTTGATTTCCTGGAGTGTCGAGACTTACGGCGGTCATCCCGACCTGTCGTTCTTCCTCGACAGCTGGCACTCCCAGTTCGTCGCAGCCCCAGGCAAGACGCAATCGCCCCGCAACTGGCAGCGTTGGAGCAATCCTGAACTCGACAAGATCATCGAGGAGGTGCGCCGGATCTCCTTCGACGACAAGCGCACGGTTGAGCTCGGCCGCGATTACGCCAAGCTCATCGTTCGCGAGATGCCGATCATCCCACTGATGGCATACAACGTCTTCACGGCCATGGATGAGACTTATTGGGTGGGGTACCCGACTGCGGAGAATCCCTATGCCAATCCCGTTCCGAACTGGGGCAATTCCCGCTCGATGATGGTGAAGCTGAAGCCCAAGCAGCCATAGCGCACAGACAACTCCTTACTTTCCTCAGACAAGGAGGGGTCCATGAGGGCTTACTTGGCCTATCTGTCCAAGCGGCTCGTGCAGTTCGCGGTAGTCGTCTTCGTCGGGATCAACATCACCTACCTGGTGACGCATATGACCCCGATCAATCCGGTCGAGCAATCGATCTCGGCCGCAACGACCTACGGGGCGACCAGTCCGGAAGCCATCGAGATGATGAGGCAGTCGCTGCGCCAGCTCTATGGTCTCGAGGGCACGCCTTGGGAACAGTACGTCGCGTTTTGGAAGCGGGTCCTGGTCGGTGACTTCGGCCCCTCCTTGTCTGCCTTTCCAACTCCGGTCTCGCAGCTCATCCTGCGAGCCCTTCCCTGGACCGTCGGATTGCTGCTGGTCTCGACGCTCCTGACCTGGATCCTCGGAAATCTGCTCGGCGGTCTTGCGGGCTACTACCGCAACAACCGCATCCTCAAGGCGTTCGGTGTCCTGAGCATGGGAATCCACCCTATCCCATACTACGTGGTCGCCTTCGTTCTTCTCATCATCTTCGGGTTCCTCTGGCCGGTTCTGCCGATCAGCGGCGGCGCCACGATGGCGTCAGACCGCTCCAACACCTTCGCGTTTGCACTCGATGTCGTGGTCCACTCGATCCTTCCCGTGCTTTCGCTCATGGCGGTCGGCATCGGCGGGTGGTTCATGGGGATGCGTGCCCTCGTGTCCAATATCGTAACGGAGGACTACGTGGTCTATGCGGAGCTGGCGGGCGTCAGGCGCGGCAAGATCCTGCGCTCCTACGTAATGCGCAATGCCCTCGGCCCCCAGGTCACGGGCCTCGCCTTGCAGTTGGGTGCCATCTTCAACGGTGCGATCATCACCGAGCAGGTCTTCGGTTACCCGGGCGTCGGATCGCTGCTGATCAGTGCGGTCCATGCCGGCGACTACAGCCTGGTTCTCGGCATCACCACCGTTTCGATCGTGGCCGTCTCCGCCACTGTCCTGCTGATTGATCTGCTCTATCCGTTGATCGACCCGCGCGTGGAGGCAGGCTGATGAGCACTCTCAGAATTTTTCGTGACCTTTTTCGGTACAACGGCGAGTTCGCCGTCGGCCTGATGCTCGTCTTGATCGTGCTGGCTGTTGCCGCCTGCTCCTTCTTCTCACCCTATCCGCCGATGGACGTGTACGTCGTGCCGCCCGATGTGCCGCCTTCCTGGGAATATCCGCTGGGCACCACGTCGCGCGGGCAGGACGTGTTCTGGCAACTCACCTTCGCAATTCGGAACACCCTCCTCTTCGGCATCGTGGTCGCGGCTCTTAGCCGTGTCATATCGCTCCTGGTCGGGCTGATCTCAGGCTACAAGGGCGGCTGGGTCGACCGGATCCTGATGTCGATCAACGACACCTTCGTCGTCGTCCCGCTCTTTCCCATCCTGGTGCTGTTCTACTTCATCATGCGGGACCAGATGACCTGGGGGATGCTCGCGATCATCACGGCGCTGCTAGGATGGGCCTACGACGCGCGGCTGATCCGGTCCATCGCCATGAGTCTGCGGACCCGCGAATTCACCCGCCAAGCGGTGTTCTCCGGCATGAGCACCGGCAAGATCGTCCTTCAGGAGCACCTGCCGTTCGTCCTGCCAATCGTGTTCTCGACGACCATGAATAACATCAATTGGTCGATCGGCATCGAAGTGACGCTTTCGGTCCTGGGCTTCACCGATATCAATACTCCCACCATCGGCGGGATGATCTACTGGGCAAACCAGCATACCGCCCTGGTCTCGGGCATTTGGTGGTGGATCACGTTCCCGGTCCTGCTAGTGATCATGCTATTCATCGGGCTGTTCCTGCTCGCCATCTCGATGAACGAGTACATCGATCCGCGCAGCCGCCTCAGCCGTCTTGGGGGGCAGGCATGATCGCAGAACTTCGCTCCATCCCTTCCTCCGACGCCGTGAAGGCGCCGCAGACCGTTCCGCTGCTCTCGGTCGATCGTCTGAAAGCCTATTACAAAGTAAAGCTGTTCGGGATCGACCGCGAAGTGCGGGCGGTCGACGATGTCAGCCTCAAGATCAATCGCAACGAGATCTACGGCCTCGCGGGCGAGTCGAGTTCCGGCAAGAGTTCCCTCATTAAAACCATCGCGGGCGCCATCCGTCCGCCGCTCAGGGTGGTCGAAGGATCGGTGCGTTTCGCCTTCAAGGACGGGGAGCGGGACATCTACAAGCTTTCGCCGCTCGAATTGTCGGCGATCCGCTGGAGCCACCTGTCCTACATCATGCAGGGCTCCATGAGCGTGCTGAATCCGGTTCGGCGGATCAAGCACGCCTTCGCGGATTTCGCGTTGCCGCATGTGAGCGCCAAAGGCGCCGACTTCACGAGCCTCGTGGAGCGGCACCTGAAGCGCCTTCACTTGGATCCCGCAGTCCTCCAGGCCTATCCGCACGAATTGTCCGGCGGCATGCGGCAGAGGGTGACCATTGCCCTCGCGACCATCTGCAGTCCGGAATTCATCATCGCCGACGAGCCGACGACGGCGCTGGACGTGATCGTCCAGAAGGGCGTTCTCTCCATGATCCGAGAGATCCAGCAGGAGTTGGGATCGTCGGTCCTGTTCGTGACCCACGACATGGCGGTTCACGCCAACCTGACTGACCGGCTCGGCATCATGTATGCTGGCCGGCTTGTGGAGGAGGGTCGGACCAGGGATGTGTTCAAGAGGCCGCTCCATCCCTACACCGCGCATCTGATCTCCAGCCTGCCCCGCATCGGGGACGAGGCGCCGAAAAAGGGGCTTGAAGGCTCGCCTCCAAGTCTTGCCGATCCTCCACCGGGCTGCCGGTTCCATCCCAGATGCCCCCTCGCAATCGACATCTGCCGCCACGAGGCTCCCCCCATGGTGGAAATCCTGCCCGGACACCGGACAGCCTGCCACGTTGCTCAAGCCGATCCCGACAGGGTCCGGCCGGTCGCATAAGGAGGTGAGCGCATGAGGCCGAACCTTCTTGAGGTCGAACACGTCAACAAGGCCTTCACGAGAGGCGGTTTCGTATCGCGGCGAGTCAATCATGCCGTGAACGATGTCAGCTTCTCCCTCGCGGCGGACAAGCCCGAGGTGTTCACCATCATCGGCGAGTCGGGCAGCGGGAAGACCACTCTCGCGGGCATGATCCTGAACAGCCTGGCCCCCACGAGCGGTCAAATCCGCTTCCGGGGAAAGGATCTGCGTGAGATCCGCAGTCGCCGCGCCCAGCTCGAATTCATGAGCCATGTGCAGGCCATCTTCCAGAACCCGTTCGATGCGTTCAACCCCTTAAAGCGCGTCGACCGCTACCTGTTCAGCGCGGCCCAGCGCTTCACCGAATGCCGGACGTCCGAGAAGGCGGCAGAGCGGGCGGACGAGGCTTTGCACAAGGTCGGCCTATCGCTCGCCGAGGTGCGAGGACGCTATCCGCATGAAATGTCGGGCGGCCAACTCCAGCGCGTGGCGATCGCCCGCGCGCTCGTGTCCAACCCATCGCTTATCGTCGCCGATGAGCCGGTTTCGATGATCGACGCGTCGCTGCGCATGACGGTCATTAACCTGTTCAAAAAGCTCCGCGATGAATTCGGCGTCTCGATCATCTACATCACGCACGATCTGGCGACTGCCTATTACATCAGCGACCGCCTGATCATCATGCAGAAGGGCAGGGTGGTCGAGGGCGGCGACGCCCGGACTGTGCTGGCCGCGCCGCAGCATCCTTATTCCATCAAGCTTCGCCAAGCGGTGCTGTCGGTCGATGACGCTTGGCGGGACAACAGCTTCACGGGCGGCATGCCAGCGACCGCCACCTGATCCAGTCCTCATTCCTACCAATGGTTCAAGCAAACCGAGACCGCACTTCAATGATCGGAGCCTCCCCCATGAAAGAAGCCAAAGTCACCATTGACCGCGATTTCTCCATCGCGGAAACGGATCCGCGCCTCTTCGGCGCCTTCGTCGAGCACCTGGGACGATGCGTCTACGGCGGCCTTTACGAGCCGGGGCATCCAAGTGCCGACGAACGGGGATTCCGGCGGGACGTGCTTGAACTCGTCCGTGAACTCGGACCCACGATCATCCGTTACCCAGGCGGAAACTTCGTCTCCGGATATAACTGGGAGGACGGCGTCGGTCCTGTGGAGAACCGTCCGCGCCGGCTCGATCTCGCGTGGATGTCGACCGAGCCGAACACGTTCGGCACCAACGAGTTCATGGATTGGTGTCAGGCAGCCGGCGTAGAGCCCATGATGGCTGTCAACCTCGGTACACGCGGCCCCGACGATGCCCGGCGCCTGCTGGAATACTGCAATTTCCCGGGTGGGACGGAGCTGTCGGATCTGCGCCGCGCTCATGGATGGGATAAGCCGCACAACGTGAAGTTCTGGTGCCTCGGCAACGAGATGGACGGCCCATGGCAGATGGAGACCAAGACAGCCTGGGAATACGGGCGCATCGCCTCCGAGGCCGCAAAGCTCATGAAATGGATCGATCCGACCATCGAACTCGCGGCCTGCGGCTCCTCCTCACGTAACATGCCGAGCTTCGGCACCTGGGAGGACACGGTGCTTGAGCATTCGTTCGACCACGTCGAGTACATCTCCCTACACACCTACCTGAACAACTATGCTGATGATACGCCAGCCTTCCTCGCGAGCCCGGATTTGATGGACAGCTTCATCGAAGAAGTTGTCGCCATTGCGGACGCGGTGTCCGCCCGTCGCCGCTCGTCTAAGCGCATCATGCTGAGTTTCGACGAATGGAACGTCTGGTACCGGACCCGGCGCAAGAATGAAGGCCGGGTGAAGCTCGGTTGGCCGGTCGCGCCCAAGATCCTTGAGGAGATCTACAACATGCAGGATGCACTTGCCTTTGGCGGAGCCTGCATATCGCTGCTCAACCATGCGGACCGGGTGAAATCGGCCTGCTTGGCGCAACTGGTGAACGCCATCGCGCCCATCATGACCGAGACCGGCGGTCCCGCCTGGCGGCAGACGATTTTTTACCCGTTTAAGGATATGAGTACGCTGGGCCGCGGGACGGTGCTGCAAACGAAGGTGGACTCGCCTGCTTACGAGACGACGTACTACGATCCACGTGGCACATCCGATCTGCGGTTCCCGCTCTCTGAAGTGCCCTATCTCAAGCTGTCTGTGGTTCACAACAACAGTGAGGATTGCATCACCATCTTTGCGCTCAACCGAAGCCTGGATGCGAGTCTGTCGATGGAGGCCGTCGTGCGTGGCTTCGAGGGTCTTACGGTCAAAGAGGCGCACCAATTGCGCAACGACGACTTGATGGCCGTAAACACGAAGGAGGCACCAGATACAATCAAGCCCGCTCCCTTGGAGGGTGTCGAAGTTTGGGGGGAACAGGTGCGGGCCAAGCTCGCGCCAGCCTCGTGGAACGTCATCCGACTGGAAGTTCAGAAGCAGTGAGCGCATGAACAAAGCCAGCCACAGAAAGGCTGCCCGACAATCCAAGCTCAGGATTTTGCTGCCAGGAAGGGTTACACCCTTCCTGGCGCTTTGCCGTCTTCGGGCGCTTGTCGTGAGCGAGGGGAAGGGCGTTTCTGGTACGTGATCATCGAAGCGCAGCAAGAGATGTGAAGGAGGTAGGCCATGGCAAAGCTACGAGTGCTGCTAACCGGTGCAACCGGATACATTGCGGGTCAGCTGCTCCCAGCCTTCCGCGAGCGGTACGACCTGAGGCTCATCGACACTCGCCAGGAGACCAGAGCTGGACAGGCGGTTGAGGGTGTCGAGGTGCTCGATCTGCTCTCGGCGAGTTCAGCTGATCTTCAGGCGATCTTCACCGGCGTGGATGTGGTAGTCCATTCCGCCTACCATCGACCGGACGCATCTGATCCGCAAAGCCAGTACGACGCTGAATGCCGCAACATTGACATGATGCAACGGGTCTACCAGACGGCATTGGACCATGATGTCCGACGGGTGGTGGCCGCCAGCACCAATCAGGCGGCGAAATGGTACGAGCAACCGTACTTTGCCGGTCTGCGCGATCGCGTCAGCCCGGAGGATTACCCGCGGCCGGACAACTTCTATGGCTGGGCCAAGGCCGCTTACGAGTCGCTCGGGTTTCTGTATGCCTGTGGCAGCCTAGGACGGAAGCTGGAGGTAATCCAATTGCGGATTGTTGTTCCCCGCGAGATCGACGCCAGCAAGTTTGCCGATCTGCCCCGCCATCGCTATGTGCGCGAACTCGCTGGCTATATCAGTGAACGTGATTTGCAGCAGCTCTTCTGTAAATCCATTGAGACACTTCAGATCGATGACGAGTATGGTGTGCCGTTTCATATCTTCTACGGGGTCTCCAACAACGCTCGCACGTTCTGGAGCATCGCCAATGCCCGTCGCGTGATCGGCTATCAGCCACAGGACGACTCCGAGACCCGTTTCGCTACCGATGTCGCTCGGTTAATGAGTCGGTAACGTGAGATGACGGACCGCTTCGGGAGCTAATACCTTCCGGATATTGCCGACCCGGAAGGACAAGCCGGAGCGACCTTGCCGAGGAATAAACGAATATATCCTCACCTCACGGCAAACAGCTTAGTGCAAGGCCCGAGCAGAGACTTCTTGTAAAATGGCGGTCCGCGAAACTCTCCTTGTATCCGGAAGGTCTCCTTTTGATGCTGTGGACGGCTCCCACCCAGCGGTGAGGTAGCATGGCTGTTGTCAGCAGCCAGCGAACAGGAGCAGCCCATGAGCACGGTCACTACCATTGGTCTGGACATCGCCAAGTCCGTCTTCCAGGTGCATGGCATCGATGCCGAAGGGGTCGTGATCATCCGACGCCAGGTCAGGCGAGGGCAGGTGCTCAAGTTCTTTGCTTCCCTGCCACCCTGTCTGATCGGCATCGAGGCCTGTGCGAGCGCCCATCACTGGTCACGGGAGTTGCAGAGCCTCGGTCATGAGGTGAAGCTCATGCCGCCGGCTTATGTCAAACCGTATGTAAAACGACAGAAGAACGACATGGCCGATGCCGAGGCGATCTGCGAGGCAGTCACCCGGCCCACCATGCGCTTTGTCGAGACGAAGACGTGCGAGCAGCAAAGCACCCTGATGCTGCACCGGGTGCGGCTGATGCAGGTGCGGCAGAGGACCATGCTCACCAATGCGATCCGAGCACACCTGGCGGAGTTCGGCGTGGTGGCGAAGATCGGCCGGGAAGGTGTTGATGAGTTGCTGCTCATGGTCAGCAACGAAGATGAGCGCATCCCGGAGCTGGCCCGGGCCTGCATCCTGGCCTTGGCCGAGCAACTGGTGCTGCTCAAGCGCCAGATCCTGGAGATGGACCGACGGATCACCGCCTGCCACCGCGCCAACGAAGTCAGCCGCCGGTTGGCCGAGATCCCCGGTGTGGGTCCGCTGCTCGCATCAGCTCTCGTGGCCCATGTTCCCAACCCGAAGGCCTTCTCATCCGGGCGCAATCTGGCGGCCTGGATCGGCTTGGTGCCGAAGCAGAACTCCAGCGGCGGCAAGGAGCGGCTCGGCGGCGTGACCAAACAGGGCAACCGCTACCTGCGCTCCCTGCTGACGGTGGGCGCACTCGCAGTGATCCGCTTTGCCCAGCGGCACGGGACGAAGCGGCCGTGGATCGTGCAACTGCTGGCGCGGCGGGCCACGAAGGTAGCGGCGGTGGCCCTGGCCAACAAGATGGCCCGGATGGTGTGGGCGATCATGGCCAAGGGCGAGCACTATCGGGAGCCTGTTGTACAAGCGGCATAATCATCGTCGGAAGGCTCCGGCGATCACGAGGTTGGAAAGGGCGAACAGACGTTAATGCAGGATCCGGTCGAACCGGGAAGCGGGACACCCCACTCGTGCCAGAGCATCTTGGAATGCGAGCTTTTGGTCGGGACCCCTTCGCGGAGGGCATTATGGCCAGCGGTCATAAGCACCGCATCAACAGGTCGAACACATGGCCTATGTGGACGGCCCCCGCCTCGCAAGAAGATTTCGGCATGGTTTGATCGGATCGCTTGCGGTCATATGTCCGGCCTTTCATTGCAGTCACACATGACCGCTGGCCAAGATGGCGTCCGCTCTGTGAGTTCCCAACAGCACCGCGGCCTCGCCAGACCACAGTCATGTGCGGAGTGTCTCACCGTCTGGATCGATCGATCACACCATCTGCTCGCTTCCTTGCAAGGTCCGACACCAGCTCAACACGAGAGCGCTTGAAGGGTTCTCATGTCGGGCTGATCTCTACACAGCGCACGCCGCTGCCGATACTGACGCTGGGGCTTTGTAGCTCTCCCCTGTCACCATCAGCTTCCAGGCAATGCGGGCGATCTTGTTGGCCAGCGCCACGGCAACCAGCTTGGGCGGCTTGCGCTGGAGCAACGCCACCAGCCACGGCGAAGGCGGCGCACTCTGGCCGCGCCGCAACTGCCGGATGACAGCAGTCGCCCCGACCACCAGCACGCTGCGCAGGGCCTCGTCACCGGCCCGCGTGATCACCCCATGCCGCACCTTGCCGGCGGTGGAATGATCCTTCGGGGTCAAGCCAAGCCAGGCGGCAAAGTGGCGGGCCGAGCGAAAGGCCTCGGGTGCAGGCGTCTTCATCACCAACATCGCAGCGCCGATCGGACCCACCCCAGGAATCCTGGCCAAGCGTCGGCTGATCTCATGGGCGCGGTGCCAAGCCATGAGGCGATCTTCAATCTCCTCCAATCGGGCCTGCAGCTGCGCATACTCCGTGGCCTGCATCGCAAACAGCTCCCGGGCGAGAGCCGGCAAGGTCTCCTCGGTTTTGACCCGCTCCAGCAGAGGCTCGATCCGGCACAGCCCCTTAGGGGCAATGAGCCCGAACTCCGCCGCATAGCCGCGGATCACGTTGACCAGCTGGGTGCGCTGCCGGATCAAGCGATCGCGCACGCCCACCAGCATCAAGGCCGCCTGCTGGTCGGCTGTTTTGACCGGCACGAAGCGCATGGTGGGCCGGCTCATCGCCTCGCAGATCGCCTCGGCATCAGCCGCATCGTTCTTGCCACGCTTGACGTACGGCTTGGCCAATTGCGGCGCGATCAGCTTCACCTGGTGCCCTAACGACTGCAGAAGGCGCGCCCAATGGTGCGAGCCCCCACAGGCTTCAAGGGCAACTACGGTGGGCGGAAGCTTGCCAAAGAAGGTGATCAGATCCTGGCGCCGCAGCTTCTTGCGCAGCACCGGCTCCTCGGCGGCATTCACGCCGTGCAGTTGGAAGACGTGCTTTGACGTATCCATTCCGATGCGGATAATCTGGTCCATGGACGGTCTCCTGTGACTGAGATCTGCAACGACCTCATTCTGGCACAGCGATGCCGTAAGGGGGCCGTCCACTCCAACAGCATCGACCAGCCTTGCAGAAGCGTTTAATAAATCCCTTGCCAACAGGGAGCCGTCCACACATGGCACATCCCGGAAGTAAGTGTCTGGTGGCGGAACGTTGTTGGGACCAAGTGCGTTGCGCGATTGAGGAGTATGCTTGGCGCTTTGACGGCCTGCGGCGCCGAGCTCCTCATCGCAGGAGGACATGATGCACTCCCTTCATCCGCAAGCCCGCACCACTCCAGCCGTCCGCCAGGAGATTGCCCGCTCATCCGAGCCGACGGGCGTGCTGGCCCAGCGCTTCAGTGTGAGCACCGAGACGGTCCGCAAATGGCGCAAGCGCGGCCCCAAAGACTGTCAGGACCACAGCAGCCGGCCGCACAAGCTGCCCTGGAGGGCCACCGAGGAGGAACGCGCCATCGTCTGCGCCCTGAGGCAGGCCACCGGCTTTCCGCTCGACGATCTGACCTTCGTGGTCACGCATTTCCTGCCGCATCTCAACCGTGATGCGGTCTACCGCATCCTCAAGGCTGAAGGCTTAGGCCGCCTGCCACCGGCGCAGCAGCGCCAGCGCCGGAGCGGCACCTTCAAGGACTACGATCTCGGCTTCGTGCACATGGACATCAAACACCTGCCCAAGCTGAGAACCGCCAATGGCGAGAGCCGCAAACGCTTCCTCTATGTCGCCATCGACCGCTGCTCGCGCTGGGTGCACCTGGCCGTCAAAGACGACGAGCTGGCCATAAGCGCGATTGCCTTCCTCAAAGAAGCGATCCGCGCGTTTCCCTTCAAGGTCACCCACGTGCTCACCGACCGTGGCTCGTGCTTTACCGCTGATGGCTTCGAGGACGCCTGCCACCAGTTGAAGGTGGAGCATCGCAGGACCAAGCCGTATACGCCGCAGACGAATGGTCTCGCCGAGCGCTTCAATGGACGGGTGCAGCGTGAAGTGCTCGGCATCACGATCTACAGCCATGGGGATCTGGAGACGCTGCTCAAGGGCTTCAACCAAGCCTACAACAGAAGACGCCAGCGCGTGCTCAAGGGGCGATCACCGGACGAGGTCGTGCGAAGCCGCTTGGTCGCTGAGCCGAAGCTGGCCAATCGGCGCGCGAAGCCACCCGATCCACACGCTTTGCCTCAAGCCCTCCAGGTCGTCGCTCACGCCAAGGAGGTCTCGCATCCAGACAAGTAAGTCGAATGTCCGCTCAGGCGGGAACATAGGACCTCCTGAAGGGCAGGGATCTTCTGAGCCTGACCCAGAAGAGGCCTTCCCGGACGAACCATGTGGGGAACCCTCACTCACATCGGACATTAGCCCGCTGTGCTTTCACCACCGCAACAGGCCAAGCGCAGCCTTTCCGTTCCCGTGGACGTCCGAAACGCTGCGCGTGATCGGAAGAGGCGCCATGTCTGACATCGTCGTAAAAAGCCCCATGCAGTATCTCGACCGGGCCACGCAAGCATTGCGGGACCTCGGTATCGTCCCTCCTCAAGCCATGGACGCTCCCATCAACGGCCTCTTGGAGAAGATCTCAGACCTGGATCAGGACCGGATCGTGATCATCGCCCGCACCCTGGGTCAGACCAGCGTGTTCAATGAGGTCGTCCGCGAGCAGACGCAGGCGATGGAGATCGGTGAGCGCTACCGCCAGATCACCGAAGCCTTCAACTCCATCCGCGACGACACGAAGAAGATGGTCGACCAACTCGAGGACCAGAAGATCGACCTCTTCGAACGGATCAACAATGTCTGGATGAAGCTCTCCCGCGGCGATGTTGCGGACCGGTTCGATGAGATCAAGGAGGTCTACCTCGATGTGACACGCTCAACGAAGGATCAGATTGAGCGTGAGCAGATCATTCTCGATGCCTACCGCGACTTCCGTGGTGCCCTCAAGCATGCCGAGGTCATGGCCTTGGAGGTGCTCCGGACCGCGGAGCAGAAGCTGGAGGCGGCCAAGGCGGATCTGCAAAGGGCGTCCGACGCGGTCGCCAACTTCAAGGGCACGGAGGTGGCCGAACGGGCCCGGCTGGAGCTCGCCCGCGACGAGCAGCTCCGTCGCACGCAGGATGAGGAGAAGCGCTACCAGATCGCCAAGGATCTCTCCGACAACCTGACCGTCAGCTACAACACCTCCGAGGTGATCATGGCCCGTCTGATGCAGATGACCAACGCCAAGGAGCGCGTCTATGCTCAGGCTGTGACCTTCTTCTCCACCAACGATTCCGTGTTCACGGCGCTGAAGGCGTCGTTCACCGGCATGTTCGGCCTGAATGAGTCGACCCAGACCCTGAACGAGATGAAGGAAGGCGTCTCGCGCAGCCTGGAGGTGCTGGCCGAGATCGGCAACCAGGTCGGTGAGGCGGCCGTGAAGGCCGGCTACGGCCCGACGATCCGGGCCGATGCGGTCAGGAAGCTCGTGGACTCGGTGATCACGTTCCAGGAGCGCTCTCAGGAGATCATCGGCGAGATGCGCCGGCTCGCGACGCAGAACTCGGCCGAGATCCGCGACGCGGTCGAGGACGGCAAGCGACGTATCGCTCGCCTCGTGGCGGAAGGACAGGCCCTGCCGGCCAATGGCTGAGATGGCCTCACCACTGCCCGCGAGCCCGCCTGACAGGCCAGCTCAGAGCCTCGATGAGGTGATGCTCGCGATGGATGTGGTGGACACGCTCCGCCACCAGGAGAACCTCGTCAGCCGCGAACTCGGCGAGGAGGTCCGCGATGCCCAGCTTCTGCAACGGCTGCGCGAGATTTACCGCGGGCAAGGCATCGAGGTGCCCGACCGGATCCTGCAAGAGGGCGTGCAGGCCCTCAAGGAGCAGCGCTTCGTCTACACCCCGCCCGGTCCCAGCTTCGCGCGCACGGTGGCGCGGGCCTGGGTCAACCGCGGACGCTTCGGCCGGACCCTCTTGGCTCTCGCGGCGCTCCTCGGCCTCGGCTGGGGCGCCTATCACTTCGGTGTGGTCGAACCGGCCCGGCAGCGGGCGGCGCAGGAGCAAGCCCTGGCCGAGCGCAACCGGATCGAACTCGCCGAGAGGCTGCCGGCCGCCCTGGAGCAGGGACACGAGGACGTGCTGCGCGAGGCGCAGGTGCCGGCAGCACGGGAACGGGCCGGCCGGATCCTCGCGGACGGCAAGGCCGCCATCGAACGGAAGGACGCCGAGGGCGCCCGGCAGGCGATCAATGACCTGGAGGTGCTGCGCGCGGAATTGCGGCGCGAGTATATCCTGCGCATCGTCTCGCGCCCGGGCGAGCCGACGGGTGTCTGGCGGGTGCCGCAGCGCAATCCCGCTGGCCGGAACTACTACCTGATCGTGGAGGCGGTTACTCCGGACGGACGCATTCTCAGTTTGTCGGTGACCAGCGAGGAGGATGGCCGGACCGTGACGACATCGAAGTGGGGCGTGCGCGTTGATGAGGCTATGGCCATGCAGGTGCAGCGGGACAAGAATGACGATGGCATCGTGCAGCGCAACCGCCTCGGCGAGAAACGCCGAGGCCAGCTCGACGTGAACTACCTGATGCCGGTCCTCGGCGGCGCGATCACACAATGGTAAGGCGATGGTATCGGGACGGCAGGCACTCGCGCAGATCGAGCAGTTCGTCGAGAAGGCTCGCCAGCAGGAGGCGCAGTGCGAGCGAGCCTATGCCATCGCGACCGAGGAGATCGGTCGCCTGCGGATTGAACGCACGGAACGCTTCCGCGAGCTGGCGCGGCTGAGGCTAAACGCGATCACGCAGGAAAAGGTCGTCGGGAACCTGGACGCCGCCGAGCGCCAAGCGCTCGGCGTGCTCAACAGCCGCCAGGAGGCGCTACGGCAATTGACCGAGCGGCGCCGGCAGGCAGAAGAGCGTGTGCGCCAGGCAGAGGCAGGTCGGCAAACCGCAGTGGACGCCCTGGAGCGAGCCTTGGCCGATGTCGAGACGATCCGCAAGAATGTCGAGGCCCAGGTCAGCACCAATGCCGATTGGGTCACGGCCCGGGCTCGGGTCGGTGAGCTCACCGGACAAGCACAGCAGGCGGAGAAGAAGGCTGTGCAGGCTGAAGCCGACCGGGACGAGAAGCGCCGTCCTTATGAGGAAGACCCCTTGTTCATGTACCTGTGGAAGCGGAAGTTCGGCAGCGCCGCCTACAGGGCCAATCCCTTCACCCGCACCATGGACCGCCTGGTGGCGCGCGTCGTCGGCTATGACAAGGCGCGGGCCAATTACGCCCTGCTGAACGAGATTCCCGAGCGGCTGCGCGAGCATGCCCGCCGGCTCATCGGTGAACTGCGGGAGGCGCGAGACAGGCTAACGGCCCTGGAACGCAAGGCGCTCGTGGACGCTGCCATCGAAGCCGCCGAGGCCAAGGCGGCAAAGGCGCGAGATGGTGTAGCAGACGCCGACGGCAGACTCGCCGCGGCCCGGGAGGCGCTGGCCACGTTGGACCGCACCTATGACGCCTCGGTCCTCGAGGGGGACGCTCCGTACCGTGAGGCCGTCGAGGTCCTGGCTGCCGCCGATCAGCGCGAAAACCTCGACCAGCTCTACCAGGAGGCGCTGCGCACGCCGACCCCGCGCGACGAGGAGATCGTCCGGCGGATCCAGGCGACGGACGACATGATCAACCAGGCGCTGCGCAAAGCAGTGGATGCTCATCAGCGGCGCAAGGAGATTGCCCAGCGCCGCGCCATGATTGAGCACGAATGGGAGGAGCTTCGGCACCAAGGCTACGACACCCCTTATGGGACCTTTGGCAACGAGGCCGCCCTTGGCAACGTACTGGGTGGCGTTCTCACGGGTGCGATTGGCGGTGCGATCCTGGGCCAGGTTCTGCGCGGCGGCTTCCACCATGGGCCGAGCCCATGGGATTCTGGCTTTGGCGGCGGATTGCCGATTCCGCCCCCGGACGGGTTCGGGACCGGCGGGTCTTTTGGTGGTGGGGACTTCAGGACAGGCGGGTCATTCTGATCGGATGTGACGGGTGGATGCAGACAACCCAGTGCGCGACCCAGTTCCCCTTAGCGGAATCAATCCAGAAGGCAGGCTTCATCTCGAATGGCCGCTTCTGGCTCACTCGGGAAGTAAATCGAAGGTCCGCTTTTGGATGCAATTCAGCCCTTTCCATAAGGAAGGGACTGGCCTCGACTATCAGACGGACCGGATCAAATCTGGTGTTTTTTGCGACCGAATGCCGTACCGCTCAAGGACTCTGCCTTGGGCAACTCGTGGCACCAAAGTGTGTCAGCCTCAACGGCAACGGAACGTACCTGTCCTCCGACGCGCTTACGTCCGTACGGGATCGAGCGTGACCTTCCAGAGGTCTGCGTCGGCCACATCCTTCAGCGTCACCGTCATCTGATCGGTCTTCCCGTCGATGTGCACGTGGCCAAAGAACTGCAAGCCCATGGAGGGCGGGAGATTCTGGCCCTGCCCTGGCGCGGGGGCCTTCACGTATTTCAGTTGCGGTCCGAAGGTGTCGTCGAGATCGCCCGGGCCGAAGGTGCCCGCATGCAGCGGACCGGACACAAACTCCCAGAACGGCTCGAAATCCTGGAACTGCGCACGGCTCGGGTCATAGTAATGCGCGGCCGTGTAATGGACGTCTGCCGTGAGCCAAACGACGTTCTTGACGCCGGCACGCTTGATGAAGGAGAGGAGATCGGCAATTTCGAGCTCGCGGCCGAGCGCTGGGCCGTTGCCCTGGGCGATCGCCTCCGAGCCCCGCTTGTTCGCAGCATCGTTCCACACGATGAGCCCCAGCGGCATGTCGGCCGCGATCACCTTCCAGGTGGCGCGCGAGTTCATCAGCGCGCGCTTGAGCCAGGCGAGTTGCTCGGCACCAAGGAACACCGTCTCGGGTCCCTCCTCGGCCTGCATGTTGTCGGTGTTCGGTCCCCGGTAGCTGCGCATGTCGAGAAAGAAGATGTCAAGCGAGGGCCCATAGGCGACCTTACGGTAGACGCGCGCCGCCTCCTGCGGTGTCGCCGCGATCGGCATATATTCGTGGAAGGCGCGGGCCGCCCGCGCGGCCAGCAGCGGCACCTGCTTCACCGTGTAGCGGTTGTCCTCGGCGAGTGATTTCGAGGGCGACCAGTTGTTGATCACCTCGTGATCATCCCATTGCGCCAGCATTGGGACGGCCGCGTTGAAGGCGCGCAGGTGCTGGTCGAGGAGGTTATATTTGTAGTTCGCGCGGAATTCGGCCAGCGTTTCGGCGACCTTCGCCTTCTCTTCGAGAACGACGTTCTTCCACACGCCGCCGTCGGGCAGCTTCACCTCGGCCGCGATGGGGCCGTCGGCATAGATCGTATCCCCCGAATGGATGAAGAAATCCGGGCGGTGCCGCAGCATGGTCTCGTAGATCTTCATGCCGCCGCGGCTCTCGTCGATGCCCCAGCCCTGGCCCGCAGTGTCGCCCGACCAGACGAAGCTGATGTCGCGGCGATCTGCGGGGGTGGTGCGAAAGCGCCCGACCATCGGCTCGCCGGTGCCGTTGACGTCGACCAGGTCCTGCGGGCGCACCCGGTAGAAGATGTCTTGGCCGGATGGCAGGTCCTCAACCAGGGCCTTCGCCGTGAAGTCACTCTCCGGCAACGCGTCAACGAAGACCGATCTGTGAACGGTCTTGAACGAGTCGCTGGTCGCAATGTCGAAAAACACCCGGGCCGGTCGGTCGACCCGCACCCAGACGACGCCCGAATTCGTCGACACGTCGCCCGATTGCAGGCCATGGGTGATGACCGGGCGGCTGGCGGCACGGCTGAGACTGGGAAAAGCGCTGTTGGAGAGCGTAGCGAGACCGGCGGCACCGCTGGCGGCCAGGAAATGGCGCCGGCTGAGGAGAGGACGAGTCGTGCGCGTCATGGATGAGGGCCTTGGCTCGGGAACGAATGCGCGGACGTTAGGAGGCTAGTGTTACAAAGCGGCGGCAGTTGGGTGGACGGTTGATGATAACGCATAGCGCCCTCCCGCGTTGGCGGACGGATGTCGACGCCCTCGGCCGCCCGGCCCGCTGGTCGCCACGCTGACGGTCTGACGCGGCGACGAGCGTCCCGCTCGTCCTGGTCCTGCGATGGGTGCCCGCAACCACTCGGGCTTGATGGCGCGTCCCGTTCCGCTCGCCAAACCGGTCGGCGATAGTTCCGGGAGGTCAGTCATTCGGCTGCCACACCTGAAGGAGACCGGGATCGGGATCCGGCTCCGGTGGCGCTCCTGCTCTTCCCCGGCATCCCGATGCCGACGAGGCAGTGAAGGACCTCGTTGTTGGCCAGGCTGAAGGCGCGCCGCATCGCCTCCGTCGAGACCCATCGCGCCACCGTGATGCGCAAGCTCAACGTCAACACGACCGCTGCGCTGATCCGATATGTGATCCGCAACAAGCTCGTGGAGGCATGATCACGATCCTCGATCATGGGCAATGTCGGCTAATGGCACGGGCCTGACCTTAGCCGTACTTCCGCACTGCTGGGGTGAGCGGACCTTCGTTCAGGCCTCCGGTACTACCGACCTTGACCCACTCCGGACCTTCGCAAGAAGATCGAGCTGGGTTACGTCATCTCCGCGAAGGAAGCCAAGCATCGGCGACGGCATGAACGAGGGCCAGCGAAGCCGTGGCCCCATTCGCCTCGCCCTTCTCGAAGTCGCCCTCCTGGCCCATCTGGTTCGTGACGTGCGCGAAGCACAGCACCGGCTTGCCCCGCGCCCGGGAGAAGGCGTAGAGCGCCGCTGCTTCCATCTCGACGGCCAGGATGCCCTGCGCACGCGCGGCCTCGATGGCCTCTTCCGTCTCCCGATAAGGCGCATCGGTCGTCCAGGTCGCCCCGCGTTCCACCGGCTCACCGACGCCGGACAGCGCCTCGTCGACGGTCGCGATCAAGGTCGGGTTGGCGTCGGCGTAAGCGGACGCGGGCAGGTAGTGGTAGCTGGTGCCCTCATCCCGGAGCGCCCGCTCGATCAGGATGAAGTAGGGCGGCGGACGCAGGGCCGTGATCTGGCCGGACGAGGTGATGCTGACCAGGAGACGGCAGCCGGAGGCGAACATCTGCTCCGCCACGAGCACGGCGTAGGAGGCGCCCACGGCGCAGCCGACGATGCCGTACTTCCGGCCCGACTGCTCGAAGCAATCCATCTCGCTGTGATAGCAGGCCCAGCCCTCGGCCCGCCGGGCGCGGCCAGTGGCGCGGAGATGGCGGACGATGTCCCCGTCCGGATCGAGGATGCAGACCTCCGGCACGGCGATGTCCGGGATGTTCTTCTGGCGGCGGGCCTCACGCAGGAGGCTATCCGGCGTGAACGCCGATGGCGCGTCGTGGTGCTTGTCCCGCAGGATCGGTGGCAGGGGGCTGCGGTCCTTCTCACCCATGTCGCCACCCGGCGTCTGCACCATGGCGGGAACGAAGCCGACCGACGACGGCATCGATGTCGGCATCCGTCGTGCTCCGCCTGAGGCTGAAGCGAACGGCACCCATGCCGACCCGTTCCGGCACGCCCATGGCCGCGAGCACGGGCGACAGCTCCACGCGTCCCGCGTGGCAGGCCGAGCCCGTCGAGCCCGCCACGCCTTCGAGACCCGCGAGGATCTCGGCCCCGATCACGCCGACGAAGGAGACGTTGAGGGTATTGGGAAGACGGTGCTCGGGATGCCCGTTCAGCACGATGTCGTCGCCGAAGTCCTCCCGCAGCGCCTGCCAGAAACGGTCCCGCAGTGCACGGACGCGAGCCATGGGTTCCAGGTCCATGGCCAGGGAGCAGGCCGTGCCGAGGCCGACGGCGAGCAGGGCACTCTCGGTGCCGGCCCTGCGCCCCCGTTCGTGCGCGGCGCCGTGGATCAGCGGCTCGAGCTCGACCCCGCGGCGGACGTACAGGGCGCCGATACCCTTGGGGGCATAGAGCTTGTGTCCGGCGATCGAGAGCAGGTCCACCCCGAGGGAATCGACCCCGGTCGGGATCTTGCCGACCGACTGCGCCGCGTCCGTGTGGAAGCGGATGCCGTGCTCGCGCGCGATCGCGCCGATCTCCTCGGTCGGCTGGATCGTCCCGACCTCGTTGTTGGCGTGCATGATGCTGATCAGGACGGTGCGGGGCGTGATGGCCCGGCGCACGGCCTCGGGATCGACCCGGCCCGTCCCGTCGACCGGCAGGTAGGTGACCCTCGCGCCCAGCCGCTCCAGGAAGCGGCAGGGGGCAAGGACGGCGGGATGCTCGGCAACGCTGGTGATGATGTGATCGCCCTTGTCCCTGAGGGAGAAAAACGTGCCCTTGAGCGCGAGGTTGTTGGCCTCGCTGCCGCCGCTGGTGAAGACGATCTCGTCGGGCGCACAGCCGAGAAGCTCCGCGACCTGGCCGCGGGCATCCTCCAGGGCGGCCTTCGCGGGCGTGCTCGCCCAATGCCCGCTCGACGGATTGCCGAAGGCCTCGTCCAGGAACGGGCGCATGGCCGCGGCGACCGCCGGGTCGATCGGCGTGCTGGCGTTGTAGTCGAGATAGATGTTCGTCATGGGAGACCTCAGGCCTTCCGGTCTTCGGATGAGGGAACCGGGTTCGGATGCTTGCCGCTCTCCCGCATCGCGACGGCGACCACCGCTCCGGAGAGGAAGGTGAGCACGCCGATGCCGCCGATGGCCCAGGGCAGGCCGAAGGCGTCGCCGATCACGCCTGCGAGCAGGGCCCCCACGGCGTAGCCCAGGTCGCGCCAGAACCGATAGATGCTGAGCGAGCGTGCCCGCCAGGTCGGGTGCGCCACGTCCGAGATCGCCGCCAGCAGGGTCGGGTAGACCATAGCCGTGCCGATCCCGAGCAGGATGCTGGCAACAAGCCACCAGCCGAACCCGCCCAGCAGGGGAACCATGACGAGTGCGACGGCCTGGAGCCACATGCCGGCCACGATCAGTCCCTTGCGGCCGATCCGGTCGCTGAGCGGCCCCGTGACGACCTGCAAGACGCCCCAGACTCCCGGATAGACGGCCTTCAGCACGCCGATGGGTTCGACGCCGAGGCCGCGGGCGACGAAGAACAGCGGAAAGATCGCCCAGCTCATGCCGTCGTTGAGGTTGTTGACCAGCCCGGCCTGGCAGGCCGCGAACAGGTTGCGGTCACGGAATGAGGTCAGCACGAAGGCCTCCCGGAACCCAATGGGCTCGACCTTCGCGTGCCCGGCAGCCTCAAGCCGGACATGCTCGCCCGTGTCGCGCACGACGAGCGCGGAGAGACCGAGGCCGAGGACCGCATAGCCGATGCCGAGATAGAACGGGTCCGGGCGCAGCGCACCAGAGACCGAAGCGATCCAGCCCGTGAGGAATGCAGTGATGCCGACCATCAGGTACCCGGCGCACTCGTTAAGGCCGACCGCCAGCCCGCGGGACTTTGGTCCGACGAGGTCGATCTTCATGATCACCGCCATCGACCAGGTGAGGCCCTGGCTGATGCCCAGCAGCACGTTGGCGGCGATGATCCAGCCCCATGTCGGCGCCCAGATGATGAGGAACGGCACCGGCAGGCCAATGACCCAGCCGAGCACCAGGCTCCGCTTGCGGCCCCAGCCGTCCGCGAGTTGGCCGGAGATCAGGTTGGTGATCGCCTTGGAGATGCCGAAGCTGGCGATGAACGAGGCGATCACCGTGGTGGAGGCGAGCCTGAACTCCTCAGAGCCGATGAGCGGCACCACCGTGCGCTCCAGCCCTACCATGCCGCCGACAAAGGCGTTCACCAGGAGCAGCAGGGAGAACTGCCGCCAGTTCTCCCTGAGCCCGAGCCGGACGGAGGGGACTGCGCCGGCAGCCATCGTATCGGCCATGGCTCAGGCCGCCGCGGCGGTCGCGCCGGCGTTGAGGGCCCGCAGCCGGGCGGCCTCCGGTGGTGCGGGCGGGATCTCCGCTGTCATGAAGCGGACGAACTCGGCCTCGTCGGCGATGCGGAAGGCCGCGTTGTGCCGCTTCTCGAAGCCGATGGTCGAACTGGGCTTGCCGCTCAGGCGGCGGCCGCAGACCGAGCCCGCATAGGCGCCCGGCAGCACCTCCATGTAATCGGGCAGGTCTCCGAGCCGCTGGATGCTCCGGAACAGGTCGCTCGCGCCCTGCTCGGCGCTCGAGGCGAGCTCCGTCCGGCCGAGATCGCCCACCATCAGCGTGTGCCCGGTCAGCACGAACCAGGGCTCGTCGGCGCGGGTGCGGTCGGTGACGAGCAGGCACAGGTGCTCGGGGGTATGCCCCGGCGTGTGCATGATAGTGGCAATCACGTTCCCGAGCGGCAGGACGTCGTCGTCCTCGACGGCACGGAAGGGAAACGCCACCTGCGCGCGGGACGAGAGAACGTAGTCCGCTCCCGTGGCCTCCGCGAGTTGGCGTCCAGCGGAGAGGTGATCGGCGTGGATGTGCGTGTCAACCACGAACTTGATGCGCATCCCGGTTTCCTCCGAGGCGCGCAGGTACGGTGCGATGTCGCCGACGGGATCGACCACGGCCCCGCTCGCGTGGCCGCCGCAGCCGAAGAGATAGGAGATCCCGATGGGATCAAGGTGCAGGAACTGACGGAGGATCATGGGGTGCTCTCCTTGTTCAAGGCCCCTGAATCATATGCCCCAGGCGCGCGGCTTCTTCACGCCGTCGTCTCATTCAACCTGGCGGCGGTGGAGGGTGCCCGTCGGAGGATATCCCGAACACGGGCATCTCCCTGTCATAGCCCTTGAGGGCACGCGGCCCGAGCGGCGTCACGGCGCGCTTGCCTCTCACGGCCTCCGCAACATTCTCATCGGTGAGGATCTCCCGGTCGGCCGCCGAGGCGCAGAGCCGCGCGGCGAGGTTCACGACACTGCCGATGGCCGTGTAGTCGAAGCGGCTCCTGTAGCCGATCCGCCCGACCGTGGCCGACCCCATGGCAAGCCCCACCCCGAAGCCGATCCGGTGACCGCGTGCTTGCCAGCCGACGATCAGTTCCTGCACACTCCGCTGCATCTCAACCGCAAGATCGACTGCCTGGAGGGCAGGCTCCTCGACGGGAACGGGGGCGTTGACGAGCACCATCAGGCCGTCGCCCGAGAAGCTCGTGAGCGTCGCGGCGTAGTGGGTGATGATCTCGCCCAACGCCTCGTAGTATTCCGAGAGCACGCTCATCACCTCCTCGGGCGCCGCTCTCGCCGAGAAGGCAGTGAAGCCCCGCAGGTCGCAGAACACCGCCACCACCTCGGCACGATGGCCCTCGAGGACGCCGTCATCGCCTTTCCGGTCGACGAGTTCGGCCACCTGCGGCGCCAGGAACCGCCTGAGCTTGGCGATCCGCTCCTGCCGCTCCTGGGACACGGCAAGCTCCGTGGCCATGGTGTTGAAGCTGTCGGCCAGCCGCTGGAGTTCGTCGCCCGTCCTGATCCCGATGCGGTGATCGAACTGTCCGGCACCGATACGCTCGGTGCCCTCCTCAAGCAGGCGGATCGGCTCGGTCATCCGGCGGGCCAGGGCAAAGGCGAGCAGGCCCGCGAAGGCGATGCCGGCGAGGAGGAGGCCCCCCGTCCGCCACAGCGCCGCACGGATGGGTCCGAAGGCCTCGGACAGGGGCTGCTCGACCACGACCGTCCAGTCCGGACCGGCAACGGGCGCGGCGGCGGCCGCGAGGGCAGTGCCTTGCGCGTCCCGGCTCGTTGCGATCCCCGCGCCGGCTTGAATGACGGCCTCCCGGATTGCCTGGAACGGTGCCAGCGTCGCCTCGTCCGCGCCGCGCAGGACGAGGCTGATGTCGGGATGGGCCACGAGCCGGCCCGGCCTGTCGAGCACGAAGGCGGAACCCGTCTCCCCGACCTTGATCGCCGAGATCACGTCCCAGATCAGCTTGAGGTTCACCTCGGCGACCACCGCGCCGACGAGGGGGCGGCTGCCGGAGAGCGCCAGCGTCAGGTACGGCTCGGATCCACGGTAGTAACCGACCTCGCCGTACCAGATGCGGGCCGAGCGGACTCCGGCGACCGCCGCATCGCCAGAGCGGTCCGTCCGGCTCTCGGTCCGGCTGAGGCCGATCCGCGACACGTGCAGCCGCTCCCGTCCGGCACCGTCGACGAGGGTGATGCTGACAATGGCCGGCACCTGGCGCAGCAGGCGCACGGCATCGATCTGCCGCTTCGGGTCCGGCTCCTCGCCCCAGGGAAGCTGCACCAGCGAGCCGAGCTGGTTGGTGATGCCGTCGAGGAAGTTCTCGATCCTCGCGGCGGCCGACCGCGCCTCGAGTCCGAGCAGTTGGGTGAGCATGGCGCGCTGGTCGCGGTAGCCGAACCAGGCCTCGCTGACGCCGTTGGCGGCAAGGGGAACGACCACGGCCAGGAACAGCACGAGGAAGTACTTTCGGAAGAGGCCACGGAACCGGACACGCCGTCTGATCATGGCGCATGTCCCTTAGCCGACCCGGCGGGCCGTCCGCCCGGCCATCCGCCCGGCAGGCGGACATGAGACGCCATCCGGTCCGGTGGGGAGCAAGCCCGACGCCTCCTGCACGAGCGCCTACTCGAGCAGCTCGTCGACCCAGGCGAGCAGGCTTGGCGGCAGGTCGAGGCCGATCGTCTTGGCGGTCGTTTGGTTGACCGCAAGCTCGAGCTTCGTCGGCTGCTCGACCGGCAGGTCCCTCGGCTTGGCTCCCTTGAGGATCCTGTCGACGTAGTCGGCCGAGCGGCGGCCCATCGTCGCGAGGCTCGGGCCGTAGGCCATCAAGCCACCTTCGACAACATACTCCCGCATCTCGTACATGGACGGCAGACGGGTCTTGGCCGCGAAGTCGACCAGTGCCTTGCGCCGGCTGAGGGTGACCGGATCGCAGAGCTGGAACACCGAGTCGGGCGGCGTCGGCGCATTGGCCACGGCCCGGATCGCCTGTTCCCAGTCGTCGCTCTTCCGGATCTCATAGTACTGGATCTCAAGGCCCAGCTCCCGCGCCACCCGTTGCGCCTCCTTGATCCCTGGTGCCTTGTCCGGGGCCGCCAGGGAGGCCCAGACGAGGGCAAGCCGCGACATGCCGGGGTAGGCCTCCTTGAGCAACTGGAGGCGCTTGCCGTTCAAGTGGGTGGACAGGGTCGTCAGCCCGGTGATGTTGCCGCCGGGCCTCGACAGGCTCTCCACCAGCCCGGTCTCGATCGGGTCGCTGCTGACGGCCATCACGATCGGCACCGTATTGGTCACGTTCTTGGCGGCAACGATCGCTGGGTAGGTCTCGGCCACGATCACGTTCACGCCTGAGTTGACCAGCTCGGTCGCGAGTTGCGGCAGTCGCTCGTCCTTTCCCTCCGCACCGCGCCACTCGAGGACGACGTTCTGTCCGGGAATGTAGCCGTGGCTGCGCAATCCGTCCTGGAACGCCCCGAAGACGGGCGAATGCCCTTGCGGGGGAACGGACAGGAAGCCGATGCGGGGTACGGAGGCTTGTGCGGATGCCGATCCCAATCCGGCAAGGAACGGTAAACTCGCCAGTGCACCCACGTGCTTGAGCACCTGGCGGCGACTCTGGAATCCTGGATCTCGCACATGGGACGACGGGGCGGGTTGGCGCTTCATGACACCCTCCATATGCTTTCCCGATTGTACGCCTCATCCAACGCTCCGCATAGGCAGCGCGGTCGGCGAAACCCCCAATGCGCGGTTGCTTCCGATCATGCTCACGAACAACAGGCTCAGAGCGACCGACCCCGCGACATGCGTTGGCAATCCGCGCGCTAACGCCTCACCTCCTTTTGGGCGAGGCGGCTTCCGGCCAGGATGGCGTAAGATTGTCCGCCACGGAGGTGCCCTGATGTCTTCTTTGCGGTCTCACCAAGCCCTCAAGCCTGCCCTGATCGGCGCCTTGGCTTCTACCCTCGGCATGGTTGCGCTCTCGACAGCGCCTGCCTTCGCCCAGGCCTCGCCCGACATCATGCAGGCGACCCTGTCCCAGCCGAACGACAAGACGCCGGAGGTCTCGACCGAGGAGCTGCGCCGGATCCTCGCCGACAAGAGTGCCACCGTTTTCGATGCCAGGCCGCACCTGGAGTTTGCGATCAGCCATATCCCGGGAGCGGTGAATGTCGCGCCCAAGCCCGGCATGGCGATGTCGGCGTATGTGTCGGATGTTGCGGAGATCGGACGGGTGCTGGGCGACAGGAAGGATGCCCCGATCGTGCTCTACTGCAATGGGCCATTCTGCGGGAAGAGCAAGCGGCTGGCGGAAGAGCTGGTTGCGGCAGGCTACACGAACGCGCGCCGCTACCAGCTCGGGATTCCGGTGTGGCGGGCGCTGGACGGCGTGACGCAAATCGAGCCTGAGGGCATCCGGTACATCCGCGAGGGCGACAAGACAGCGGTGTTCTTCGATGCACGCCCGGCTGGGGAGTTCAAGGCCGGCACCTTGGCTGGCGCTCACCATCTGCCCAAGGCCGAGGTGTCCAAGGCCAAGGATGACGGGCGGCTTCCGATGGAGGACCACAACACCCGCATCGTGGTTTTTGGGGAGAACCCATCGCAGGCGCGCGAAGTGGCGGAGGAAATCGCCAAGAACGCGTTCCACAACGTCAGCTTCTACGCGGGTGCCCTGACGGATCTTAAGCTGGCCAACAACTAGCATGCACCATTGTCTGGCAAGGCGGCGGGTTGCAATTACTGCGGCTCTGTCGTCGCGGCCTCATACTCACGCACGATGTTTTCCTTTGCGCGGTGGCTTTCACTCTGGTTCGTTACGCGAAGGTCAGCAATTGGCACATCTGAGACGTAAGCCCAAGGGCAGCACTCCTCGCGTAACCAGACGTTCCGGAGGGGCCGGGAATATCGATGCCTGACCCGGTGCGGTGATTCCTCAAGCTGACGAATGTGACCTCCAAGGCTCCGGCATTCGGTAGCAAGAGCCACCAAATCTGATTTGGCTTGCCGGGTACCCTTCGGGTTCTCTGGTGGCGTGTGGAACGTGAGAGTTGAAGAGGAAGAGAGGACAGAAGCCGTCCTCACTGTCCTGACTTGGACGCGCTTGCCGCCACAGGTCACCTGTTCTCGATCTCCTTCACGGCATCCCTTGCGTCGGATCCGAGCAGGTCATCATCCTGGACGGCCGCAAGGGCAGGGAGGGCCGTCCGCGCCGCAGGGCCGATTTTCTTCAAAGCAATGATGGCTTGCCAGCGCACGGCAGGTTTCCCATCCGCGAGCACGCGGATCAAGGCTGGAACTGCCTCCGCAGCGTGGGCCCCAAATTGCCCCAGAGTTCTTGCCGCCCACGCGCGCTCGAACACAGTGCCCTGTCCCAAAGCAGTTACAAGGTTCGGTACCGTCACCTCCATCGGCAACGCGGCAACGCTGAGGCCGTCGAACAGCCGCTCCCCCGTTTCGGCTCCGGCCGCAGACCACCTGTACGGAAGTCGATAGGAAACCGGAGAATACTCCAACTCCGGTTGGCGCGCTCCCGGCTTCCACATCAAGAGCAGTTCGCGTGCCTCCCGCCGCCGCCCGAGGTGTGCGTACGTCGCAGCGAGGGGAGGCGCCAGTTCGATGGCGTGCGGGTCAGCCTGGAGAGCCCTTGCGAAGACACGCGCGGCCTCGTCGAGATCGCCTTTCGCAAACAGGGCCATGCCCCGGGCCAGGGCGTAGTGGCTGGGGTAATTCGGATTGAGCCGCATGGCGGTCTCGATGAATTCCAGGCCGGCTTGCGGCTTGCCGGTGGTGATCATGGCCCAGGCCATGCCGAGATGGGCTTCGGGATCATTGGGATCGAGTGCAAGAGCCCGCGCCGCGTCGGCAAAGGCGTCATCATGCCGCCCGGCGTACAGGTTGAGATGCGCCGCCGCGACGCTCGCAAGCGATGACGGTCGCGACTTCGCCTCGCGCAGGTAGAGGTCTGCCGTCTCGGACGCTTGACTGGCGGTCATGCCCAACGGCTCGCTCCACTGCCACGCACAGCCCCTGAAATAGACCAGCGCCAGGGCAGCATAGGCCCTCCCGTAGTTCGGATCGAGAGCGGTCGCGGTTTTCAACTCGCTCGCCGCCCGCGCGTTCTCCGCAGGCGTGAAGCGGAGATAGCGTTCCCAGCCGCGCTGGAAGGCTTCACGCGCGGCGATGCTCTTCGTCTGCCCGCGGCCGATTTCCTCCTGCTCGTCCTTCGAGAGGTTGAGCGCCAACGCCTGAACGATGATCTGGACGAACTTGTCCTGAACGGCGAAGATGTCCTTGGCACTGCCGTCGTGACGCTCGGCCCAGAGGTGCCCGCCCGTGGTCGCATCGATGAGCTGCGCATTGACACGCACTTGGTCACCGGCCCGGCGCACGCTGCCTTCCAGCACGTAGCGCACGCCTAACTTCTCCGCCACCTCACGTACATTCACGGATCGACCCTTGAAGGGGAAGACCGAGTTTCGGGCGACGACGAACAGCCCCGCGACCTTCGACAGGTCGGTGATGAGATCCTCGGTCATGCCGTCGACGAAGTACTCCTGCTCCGGATCGCCGCTCAGATTTGCGAACGGCAGGACCGCGATCGACGGCTTATCGGGCAGCGGCAGTGCCATCCGCTCGACGGATGCGGGCTCCAGCCGCGGGTCCCATGGGCGCAGCCAGAGTATGGGTCCAATGACCAGCAAGACCAGTGCGGCCGCCCCTGCGGTGACCCAGCGGCGAAAGCGCCGCGCGTGGAGCCGCAAGCTCGGCCGCGAGCCGTCCAGCCGGACACGATAGGTTCGCACCGGCCGGCTGATGTTCTTCACCCGCTGCTCGCCGACAAAGTCCAGGATCAGGTCGAGCTTGCCCTGAAGCTGGTCATAAGCCGTGCCGGAGACCAGAACCCCGCCCGGCTCGCACAATTGCTCCAGCCGGGCCGCCACGTTGACGCCATCGCCGAGGAGGTCCTCCCCCTCGACCACGACGTCGCCGAGATTGATGCCGATGCGAAACACGATCCGGTGCTCGGCCGGCACATTGGCCTGCCGCTCCGCTACGCCCTTCTGCACGCCGACCGCGCAGGCCACAGCGTCGACCACCGAGCCAAACTCGGCAATGGCCCCGTCGCCCATCAACTTGACTATTCGACCGTGGTGCGCCGCCAGCAGCGGATCGATGACCTCACACCGCAGGTCCTTCAACGCCGACAGGGTACCAGCCTCGTCCTGCTCGACGAGGTGGGAATAGCCGACGACATCCGCCGCCAGGATCGCGGCCAACCGCCGCTCGACCCATGCTGTCGCCATAGCCGTCTCTCCTCGGAGAGATACGCCGGGTAGGCCCCTGACGCGTCCGCGGCCAATCCCTCAGCTCGCGGGCGTCTCGGCAGTCCTGACCATGATACCATTGGCGTTTCGCATTGGCGATGACACCGGATGGGTTGTTCCCGCGGCCGCGAGAGCTGTTGCATCAACGGGGCGGGAGACATGGCAGTGGACGATCTGGTGGCGTTTGCTATCGAATGCCGGACCGAAGTTGATCCCTTGCGGCCCTAAGAGATGTGAAGGGCGAACACCCGCGTCACGTAGGGGAAAGTGCCCTGGCTCATCTGGTGGTCAGAGACATGGCTGCATCCCCATAGCGCTTTCCAGCAAATTTTTCAGGTGCCAGCATGGCACCGAGCGTCCTAACCTCGTCCGGCGAAAGCACAATCTCCGCAGCGGCAACGTTCTGCTCCAGATGAGCGATCTTCCGTGCCCCCGGAATGGGGACGATGAAATCTCCTTGGTGGAGAACCCAGGAAAGTGCGAGTTGTGCAGCCGTCACGCCCTTTGCGGCTGCCGTCTCCTCCAGCATGGTCACGAGCGAGGCGTTGGCGGCCATGTTCTCGGGGCTGAAGCGTGGAAGCGTCCGCCGGAAATCATCGGCACCGAAATCCTCTGGGTTCTGGATCTTACCTGTCAGGAAGCCGCGACCGAGTGGGCTGAATGGCACAAAGCCGATACCAAGTTCGCGGCAGGTGTCGAGGATTTCGCCTTCCGGATCGCGGGTCCAGAGCGAGTATTCGCTCTGGAGAGCCGAAATCGGATGAACAGCATGAGCCCGGCGGATGTGGGCGGCTCCCGCTTCGGACAGGCCGAGCGCACGCACCTTGCCTTCCTTCACAAGCTCCGCCATGGCGCCGACGGTATCCTCGATCGGCACCTGCGGGTCGACGCGGTGCTGGTAGAACAGGTCGATCACCTCAACCCCGAGCCGTTTCAAGGACGCCTCGGCCACTTCGCGGACATGCTCCGGTCGGCTATCGACGCCCGACATGGCGGCCGCGCCCCTCTTGCTCGTGTCGATCCGAAAGCCGAACTTGGTGGCGATCACCACCTTATCCCGGTAGGGCTTGAGCGCTTTGCCGACCAGGATTTCGTTTGCGAACGGGCCATAGGCTTCAGCCGTGTCGAAGAAGGTGACGCCAAGTTCGATGGCCCGATGAAGCGTGCGGATGGATTCCGGCTCGTCCTGGCCACCATAGGCGTGGCTCATTCCCATGCAGCCAAGCCCGACTGTCGAAACGGTAAGGTGAGGACCGAGTTTGCGCGTCTTCATTAGGTGATACCTTCTGTTTCACACCATAGAGCCATACAGAAGTTCCTTGGTGCGGCTAGTGAGATCAAGACCAAACCAACCCAATTGCCAGATCCTCGAACCTCCCGATCGCAAGTCGAATGTCTGGACCTGCGGGGTGAGCGGCCCCCAGCACGGCTGCGCCTAAAGACCCAGTTTGACCCTTTGCTGACGGTCCATGTCCGATTCATAGACCTACGAGGGCACAGCGCTTTCCTCCACCTAATCCTCAGCGCCTCAGGTGACCGCGGTGGGTGGCTTCGGCATTCGCGACAATACCATTGTGGTGTTCATGAGCGACTACGGCCCGGAAGCGACCTGACCATGGCAGGGTTCGTCAGGGCCGTGGCGGAGCTACCACTTTACGCACACCCACGCGCACAGGCTAACCGGTGCCGCCCTTTTCCGCACGCGTGCTCGTGACGGTGATTCTTTACCGTGATGTTGGCATATCCGGTGGCTCAGTCACTTATCTCAGATGTCCCTAGGGCTTCTAGGTCTGGGCGAATAACGAGGCAATGGCAGCGCCGTTCGCGAGTGTGAGAGGGCACCGTATTTCGCAGAGAGCCGTCTATGAAACTATTTCCTTCCCATTCGCGTGGGCAGGAGTAGGATTGGAGTTTGGCTAATCACTCCGATGGGATCGAATGAGGCGGCGGGATTTTACTGTCGCTTGGTTAGGAGGATTACCTCTTGCCTGGGCGGCGTGGGCGCAGCAGCCCAACCGTCTTCGGACGGTCGCGATCGTCATGCCTTACCCTGAGACTGATGCGGAGGTGCAAGACCGGGTTGCAGCTTTCCGGGAAGAGCTTCGAAAATTTGGTTGGCAGGCGGGCGAGAACCTACGGTTTGATGAGCGCTGGACGACAGACGACATGGGGCGAGTGCAAGCTGCTGTGGCCGACCTAGTGGCTGCTATGCCGGACACCATCCTGGCCACGGGGGCACGGGTCATGTCTGTCGTGCAGCAACAAACGCGCTCCATTCCAGTCGTGTTCGTGGCAGTCTCCGCCGAGCGGGGACTTGTGGCGAGCCTACAGCGACCTGGAGGGAACATCACCGGGTTTACGCTCTCCGGTCTCCCCATCGTGGAGAAGCTCCTGGAAATCCTGACGCAGATTGCGCCGAGTGTCAGGCGCGTCGCGCTCATCTTCAACCCAGACAACCCAAACTCCCCGCGCAACATTCAACGGTTCAATGAGGCTGCGACGAAGCTTGGGGTTGAGCCGGTGATTGCTCCCATCCATGAGCCGACCGAGATCGAACGCGCCATCGAGGCAAGCGCGCAAGGACCGAACGGCGGTGTGGTCTTCCCGTCGGACCTCACCATCCTGACCCACCGGGATCGCGTCGTGGCGGCGGCGGCGCGCCACCGGGTGCCTGCGGCCTACGCCGATCGCGCCATGGTGGCCGGTGGCGGGCTGATCTCCTTCTCGGCGGACCGTAAGGACCTGTTCAGGCGCTCGGCGCAGTACGTCAACCGCATCCTGCGCGGCGAGAGCCCGGCGGAACTGCCGGTCCAGCAGCCGACGAGATACGAACTGGTCCTCAATCTCAAGGCGGCGCAGAGGCTGGGCCTGGAGGCTCCGCCTGCCTTGCTCGTTCAAGCCGATGAGGTAATCGAGTGAGACGGCTTGATCGAGTTCTATCCGTGATCCTGGAATGTCTCTTCATGGCACTCCTGAGACGTAAGAGCTTAGTCAGCTTAACGAGCACTCAGCGGACCTTCATCTGGCCTGCTCAAGGCTACAGATTGACCCGATGCAGACCTTCAGGTGATCCTTTCAGAGGACCTGCTACTTCGTTGGCCGGATGTCCCTGATGACATCAAGAAATACCCGCAGCGCCGGCGGGACGACTCGATGTCCTGGATAATAAACCGCTGCTCTCTCCGGTTCGTGCATCCATGTGGCCAGGACCCTGCGCAATCGCCCCTCCGCTATGGCGGCTTCGGCAGCCCAACTCGCCACATACGCGATCCCCAACCCCTGCACGGCCGCCTCCACCATCAAGTCTTCATCGTCGAGAACCACGGGTCCATTGGCATCAATCGTCAACTCCTGCCCAGCCCGCTTGAATTCCCATCGGTACAGCCTGCCACTGGGCATGCGGTGGCCGATGCAGCGATGCCGCTGAAGATCGTCCGGAGTTGCCGGTTCACCGGCGCGATGGAGATAGGCTGGCGATGCGACACAGACGAATCCGATCGGGCTGGCGAAGGGGACGGCTATCATATCTTTCGGGATTGACCCGATAAGGCGCACCCCCGCGTCGAAGCCGCCGGACACGATATCGATCAGTCGTCCTTCGACAACAAGATCCACCGTCACATCGGGGAACCGTTCCACCATGCGTGGGAGGACATCGCGGACGAGAGCGGCCGCGGCCACCCGCGGTGCGTTGATCCGGACCGTGCCCGCCACCTGGCCTCGGAAGGTAGTGACGGCGTCCAACGCCTCATCCAAGGACGCGAGTGCCACCTGCAACCGGCTGAGCAGCTCAAACCCTGCTTCGGTCGGCGAGACGCTACGGGTCGTGCGGTTGAGGAGACGCACGCCCAGCCGATCCTCAAGGCCACGCATCGCATGGCTTAGCGTGGATGGCGCCGTTCCAAGTTCATCCGCTGCGCGGCGGAAGCTGCGATGGGTGGCAACGGCCACAAAGGCAGTGAGATCATTGAGGGAGGGGCGCATCATTGATGGCGATTTTGCATCAACCTGTGTCGATTTCAACGTCTAATCAGGCAAATGACGAGGTACTATCTCCTGCTCCAGCAAGGCAGATCCTGTGACCCCATCGGGACGAGCCTTCGTTCCGGGGTTTCACCCGATCTGAACAAGGAGAAATGAATGTCCAAGCGCGACGCCATCTTCCCTGCCGGCCGGCAGGCACTCTACGAGATCAACCGCTACTCCGCTGCCATCCGGTCGGGCGATCTGCTCTTCGTCTCTGGGCAGGTCGGCAGCCGCGAGGACGGCTCACCCGAGCCTGACTTTGCAAAACAGGTTCAGCTTGCTTTCGACAATCTCGGTGAGGTTCTGCGGGCGGCCGGCGGCACGTTCGACGATATCGTCGACATAACGACGTTCCATACGGATCCTGGGACACAGTTCGAGATCATCATGTCTGTCAAAGACAAAGCATTTCCTCAGAAGCCTTATCCCAACTGGACAGCTGTAGGAGTGAACTGGCTCGCCGGCTTCGACTTCGAGATCAAGGTGATCGCACGGGTTCCACAGACCGCCTGAACAATCGTCGGATACAATTTCCCAGCCGAGGTCGATGCTCCGATACCACGTCAGCCTCGGCCCCGGATTTCTTGATCAGCGCCAAGATGATCCATCTATGGACGGTCTCATGACAGCACTCGAGAGCAAGCAACGAAGGCAGCAGCATACAATACCGCGGACGAACCGCACGTATTGCACTACAAAGATGTTGAAGATCCTCCCTGGCCACCCGACGGTGTGCTTATCCGGGTTGAAGCTGATTCCATCGCTTCACCTCACAGCGTGCCGGGTTCCTGGCCATGCCGACAACGCAATATCTACAATTTGCATCAGTCTTTCTGTGCATGCTCCGTCACAAGCTTGTGCCGACATGCCCTGCACGACTGCCGCGTAGAAGCGTGCGAGAGCATCGGTGTCGGTATCAGTGGGGAGTTCGCCCTCATTGATCGCGCGGTGGAAGCGTGTTTTGAGAGCCTGGAGCGACACCTCCCGCCGCGCGGCGACGGCTGTGGCGACTGACTCATTCTCTTTGGCATGTTGAAGAACAGCGGTCGAGACGATGCAGCCGCGCGGCTTGTCTGGATTGGTGATGCCTTGCACGACGTCCCGAAGGTAGAACTCAAGGGCGTCATAGGCTGACATCTCTCCTTGTAACACCTCAGACCGGCGTTTGCTTTCACGCTCGATCGTATGGTCCAGCGCTTGCCGGTAAAGTTCCTCTTTCGAACTGAAGGCCGCATACAGGGATGGCGGCGTGATCCCCATGGCCTGCGTGAGGTCAGCTATCGATGTTCCCTCGTATCCATGTTGCCAGAAAAGCCGCGCCGCGATCTCAAGCCCGGCCTCACGATCCAGCATCCTCGGTCTGCCACGCTTTCGGGTCGGCTCATCCATTTTTATAGTGATCCCTATAAATATCTTGACGAGGCATGTGTCCCATTTATTATAGCGATCGCTAGATTAAATCGCAACGGAGTGAGCGATGCCTGGAAGACTGTCGAATAAAGTAGCCCTCATTACGGGAAGTTCACGGGGTATCGGCCGCGCCACCGCGCTGGCTTTCGCAAAAGAAGGCGCGGCGCTGATCGGCGTTCATTACGCCAGCAACGCGGATGCGGCCCATGCCACCGTCCGCGAGATTGAGGCTCTTGGAGCCAAAGCCGTTGCCATCAATGCCGACCTGAGAAAGGGGAAGGAAGCGGCGGAAGGTCTTTGGGAGCAGTTCAGGGCAGCCGCGACGGCTGCCACGGGTGAACACGGGCTGGATATTCTCGTCAACAATGCGGGCGTGGCACCCGCTATCCCACTCGCGCAAACCAGCGAGGCAGTCTTCGACGAGATCATGACGATCAACCTGAAGGCCCCGTTCTTCCTCATTCAGGCTGTCGCCGATCATATTCGCGACAATGGGCGCATCATCAACATTTCTACGGGCTTCACCCGCGTCGCCGCACCCACCCATCCCGCCTACGCCGCATCGAAGGGCGCGCTGGAAACGCTGACGCTGGCGCTGGCGCCGGAGTTCGGGCGTCGCGGCATCACGGTGAACGCCGTCATGCCCGGCGTCACGGAAACCGACATGAACGCAGACTGGATCACGATACCGGAAGCGCGTGCCGGCGCGGAAGCAATGTCGGTATTCTCGCGGGTCGGCCATGTCTCTGATGTGGCTGATATCATTGCGTTCGTCGCCTCGCATGACGCACGCTGGACGACTGGTCAGGCGTTGGACGCAACGGGTGGTGCCCGGCTCTAAACGCTACAGTCGTTCGATCCGTTTGGCACGTCCGCGCAATCGGCGGGCGTGCCGATGATTTGTCGCTCTGATGTTCAAAGCGTTCAGTTCCCTATCATCTGTTGTGCTGACCGCTTTGACCTTCCAACTGTTCTACAGCAAGCAATGCCCGCTTTTGGCACTGGACGGACCCGGTCCTGAGTTCCGTAGTCGTGCGCAAAGCGGACCTTCATTCAATCCGCTCTACGCTACACTTTGACCCAGAGCTGACTCTAACTGGTCCGGGATCATATGCTTTGCACGTAACATGATCTCTAGGGCGGTTCGTCAGCGATCCGCCAAATGCATTTCAGTATTCGGATTCCTGCCAGACCGGGCAAAATGCCAGTTTAGACTTGTTCGTTACTGACTCACATCCTGATGTGCCGACGAGCTCTTTCGAATACGCTTGAACGCACCTTTATCCGGTTCCATACAGCGTCTTATCGGAAATTCGAGGCTCTTTGGCAGCGGTGCAGAAATCAAGATTTCTGCACCGCTGCCATGCCAGGCATGCTGGTTTCGCGACCATGCAGACGGCAGCGGCGGAATAGTCAGAGCCAGCGGCGAACCTCGGCCTTGTAGCGGCGGTAGTCGTCGCCGAACTTCGCTTCGAGATAGCGCTCCTCGCGGGCGATCACCTGTGTCTGGATCGTGATCAGCACCAACGGAAGCAAGGCGAAGGCGATCGGCCCGTCGAAGCCGATCGCAAGGCCGGCATAGATAAGTGCCATTCCTAGATATGGGATTGCGGGTCCACCGGTAGGGACCGGTCGTTGCGATGAGGGTCGTTGGCTGCGACGGCGGAATCTTGGTGCCCAGCCGCCGGAACAGCCTCGCCGCCGCAAGCATCATCGCCGCGCCGGCAACGAACAGCAGTGCGCCCGTCGCAACCAGCAACCACCAATCGATGCCGAACGAGCGCAGGGTGACGAACCGCTCCGCCGCCAGCCCCAACAGCAGCGCTCCTAGATAGATGAAGGGCGGAGGGAAGCGCACACCCGCACTGTTCGGTTCAACGCCCATGCTCGTCCTCCAACCTGTGCTTTCAAACCAGCATCGACTGCTGGGCGGAGATACCCGCCGTCGCGCCGTGTGATATTGCCGTGGTGACCGAGGCCATCTGGGGGTTGGCAAGGTCGCCGGCGGCGTAGATGCCAGGCAGGCTTGTTTCGCGGCGCTCATCGACCTTGAGAGCGATGCCAAAGGGCGTATTGACCGTGACGAGGCCCATTGCATCATGCAGGCTTGCGGACGGCTTGTTGCGAGGATGCGCGAACAAGATGTCGACTGCGACATCGGGGGCGGTATCGAGCTTGACGGTGGCGCTATGGCCCCCGTGACGGGCGATTTTCGTGATCCGGCCATCAACGACAGGTATGTTCTGGCGCATCAGATCGGCCCGGATATCGGGTGCAATGTCATGACCATCGGCGAAGACCGTCAACGTGTCGGTCCAATCGTGGTAGAGCCTGACATAATTGCGCGACTGAGGGCCGGACCAGACGAGGCCCCAATGCTGGTCGGCGACTTCGAAGCCGTCGCAATAGGGGCAGGGCACGATAGATGTGCCCCAGCCTTCGGCAAAGCCCGGAACATCAGGTATCTGGTCGGCGACGCCATAGCTCAGGATCAGGCGGCGCGCCCCAAGGCTTTCGCCATCGCCAGTGAGAACGGAGAAATCGTCGATGGTGCCGGAGACGCTTTCGGCCCGTACATTGACAAGCCTGATCGTGGGATAGCGCGCCAGCTGCTGCCGCGCTTCAGCCAAGATGTCCAATGGTGGCTTGTGATCGTGACCGAGCAGACCATGCGAATGGCCGGCGAAACGGTTACGCGGCAGGCCGGTATCGAGAACGGTGACCTTGCGGCGGGCACGGCCGAGTTGCAAGGCGGCGGCGAGGCCGGCAAAGCTGCCGCCGATGATGATGACGTCATCCATAGTGATGGGCTCCGTGTTGCAGATGGAGTAGCTTGCCCATTTAGGACACTGCATGGTATCGTAATTCGATATTTAGGATACCGTCAAGGACTGTAATTGTTGTGAGCGAGATAAGTCGAGTCCGGCGCGGCCGGCCCGCCAACGAGGCGCTGGGCCAAACGATAGTCGACGCCGCGTGCGAACTCTTTGTGGAATTGGGTTTTCAAGCGACGACCTTGGACAAGGTCGCCCAGCGGGCGAAGATATCCAAGCTCAGCATCTATCGGCACTTCGAGAACAAGGAGGCGCTGTTCAGTGCGGCCATCGCGGCCCGCTGCCATCAGTTTGCGCCAGAGGCCCTTATTGAAGGCGTCGACGGTTCGGCCGAAGAGCAGCTCATGGCGGTGGGATCATCCCTGCTTCGCACGCTGTTGAGCCCGGATGTCCGCAGTGTCGAAGCTATGATCATGGCCGACAAGACAAATCAAAGGTCGCTAAGCGAGCTCCATTACGAAGCTGGCCCCGCCCACGTCATCGCCCTAATCGAGGCGCTGTTGCGTCAGTTGCACGCGAAGGCGGTTCTGAACGTGCCCGATCCTCTCCGGTCCGCTCGCTTGTTTGCCGCGCTGATCAAAGGATGCGATCTCTTGATCATCGCACGCTTCGATGAGGCGAGAGCAGAGGACGACAACGAAATCGAATCCTATTGCCGGTCGGCCGTCGCCATGTTCATCGCCGCGCACAGTGGCAACGACCATGCGGGCGGATAGCCTACCGTTCGCTTCCCGCCCAACCGTTTGATACGGCGGATGCCGAACGTCCGTCAGCCGCAATCATTCGCCAAAAGCCGCTGGTCCGCTCACGGCCCGGAATTCGCCAATGGACCAAGGTCTGCTTTTTGATCGGCTAACCCAAAAGCTGCGGTCCGAATTCCACCCCATTTTGGCCGACCCGATGTTGTTCCATAATGGCTCTTCCGCGAAATTCGCGGACAATGTTCTCACGTGCAACGACCCCGACCGGGAGTATAATCAAGTGGCTATCGGCGTGATGGTCCAGGCTTGAGGCAATGCGCGTCATCGACCACGGGGGACAGGAGCAGGAGCTGTGGAGGCCCGGCGTTCTCACGCGCATGCGCATTTCGGCTGCAACGGGTGCGGAGCAACTGTGTGTCTTCGAGCAATGGTGCGATCCTGGTTGCGGCGCGCCTCCCCATCTTCACATGGTCGAGGAGGTGCTGACCGTCTTGGCTGGTCGTGCCGAAATTTGGATTGATGAGGAACGCACTACCCTGACCGCTGGGCAATCCGTGATCGTACCAGCGGGCCACCGGCACGGCTTCCGCAACACCGGTGAGACGGTACTCCACATGGAAGCGATCCTTGCCGCGCCAACATTCGGTCCAGTTACACAGCGCGAATGACCAGTTCCATAAACGGCCTTCCGCGAAATTCTTGCTGTAAGCCATTGATGGATTTAGCACGCAACGGCCTCCGCACTCGGAAGGTCTCAAAATGGCACATTTGAGACACTTCACTTACGGCTGCTTGCGGTCGCAAGGCCGACGTTCACGCCGGCGAACAACATCATCAGGAACGGCTTGTGCCCTGCCTCGCCGTGCCTGAGCTACGCCTTATTCGTTCGGCAAAAATTATGCTTCAGCCGGGAGGAGCGCACCATGAGGAGCTCAGAAGTAACACAGGTCAGCCTGAGCCGTCGCCAACTCATACTTGGAGCTTCGTCCCTCGCGGCAATGCCGCTCATCGGGAGCTATGCTCTCGCGGCACCGGCCCACACGTTCAAGCAGGGCGCTTTCGACATCACCGTCATCAGTGACGGCTTTCTCACCCTACCGATCAGCATCGTCGCGCCGGAGGCCTCGCCCCAGGAACAGGCGGACATCCTTCGCCGCCTTGGCGGGAGCAATGACACGGTTCAGCCGCGAGCCAACATCCCGCTGATCCGATCGGGGCAGGATCTCATCCTGGTCGACAACGGCTCGGGGGACAAATTCCAGCCTACAGCAGGCCGGCTTTCAGCCAATCTCGCGGCCGCAGGGATCGACCCTGCCTCCGTGACCAAGGTTGTCTGCACCCACGCCCATCCTGACCACATCGGCGGGACACTGGCTCCGGGTGCCGGTCTGATGTTTCCCAACGCGACCTATGTCATCAGCGCCGCCGAATGGCAATTCTGGATGGATCCGAACTACCGCACAACCATGCCGGATGTGCTGCATGAGTTCGCGCGCGGCGCACAGCGCGATCTCTCGGCGGTCAAGGATCGCGTGACCCTGGTGAAGCCGGGGGATGACATCGTCACCGGACTGCGTGTTCTTGATACGGCAGGGCACACCCCAGGGCATATCTCGCTCGAGCTGGCCGGGGGCGATGGCCTGATCATCACCGGCGATGCAGCCATCAACCCGATCGTCTCGTTCGAGCATCCGGGCTGGAAGTTCGGCTTCGACATGCTGCACGACGTGGCGATCGCGAACCGCAAGGCGCTGCTTGAGCGGGCGGCGACGGACAAGATCAAGCTGTTGGGTTTTCACTGGACCGATCCTGGCATGGGCTATGCCGAACGCAAGGACAACGCTTATCGCTTCGTGCCGACGACCTGACAATGCGGTTGGGGATGGGAGGCCGGGACTGGCACTGAGCTGAAGGAAACTCAACGTCAGCTCCAGAAGGGAGCACCTGACCTTCACAAAGGGCAGGGGATTTCCCGGTTTGACCCTGGCTGTGTAAAAACGCGAGCAGGTCCGATCTCAACGAACTATTTGTACAATTTCATCGTCGTACACCGAGGAATTTTCGGCTTGCAAGGGTCAGCAAGACATAAAATTGCTCCAGCGACTGACACGTCAGTGTTTTGACACATTGGGTAATCGCGGAGCGAGTCGCCCTAAGACCGGATGGTCACTGCATGGAAGAGCGGGTGGTTGTTCCCCGATAAGATGGAATGACGGGCTCTCGACTGGACGCCGGGCCCAAGCATCGAACGGAGAACACCCATGGGCGAGTATATCGGTCTTGACGTGTCGGTGAAAGAGACGGCGATTTCCGTGCGGCGGGACGGCAAGCGGATCTGGCGCGGCAAATGCCCGTCTGATCCAACCCTGATTGCGGAGATCGTCCGCAAGCGTGCGCCTGCGGCCCAGCGGGTGGTGTTCGAGACCGGGCCTTTGGCGGTGTGGTTCTATCATGCGCTCCAGACCGAGGGGCTGCCGGCGATCTGTATCGATGCGCGCCATGCCAAAGCCGCCCTCGCCATGGCGCCCAACAAAACCGACGCCAATGATGCCGATGGCCTGGCCCATCTGGCCGAGGTCGGCTTCTACCGCGAGGTGCGGGTGAAGGGCTATGACAGCATGCTGATCCGCACGCTGGTGGCCGCGCGGGCCCGATTGGTCCAGATCACAACCGAGCTGTCCAACCAGATCCGCGGGCTCATGAAGACGTTCGGATTGGTCGTGTCGCGCGGCAAAGGCGGCACCTTCGAGGCTGAGGTCCAGCGCCTGCTGGCCGGTCAGGAGGAGCTTGCCCGGATCCTCCTGCCAATGCTGGAGGCTTGGCGCAGCGTGCGCAGCCGGGCATCTGCCCTGGGACGACAGCTTCTGGCCTGCGCCCGGCAGAGTGCGGCCTGCTGTCAGCGGCTGATGTCGATCCCCGGCGTGGGGGCGATCACCGCGACCTCGTTCACGGCCGCCATCGAGGATCCGGAGAACTTCAGCAAGTCGCGTTCAGTCGGCGCCTGGCTGGGCCTGACAACCCGCCGCTACCAGTCCGGGGAGGTCGACTATGACGGCCACATCTCCCGGCGCGGTGACGCTCACCTGAGAGGGCTGCTCTATGAGGCTGCGACCGTGATCCTGACGCGCACTCACGCCGACAGTGACCTGCGCCGATGGGGATTGCAGCTGCGCGAGCGGATCGGCTTCAAGCGCGCGGCTGTGGCCGTAGCCCGCAAGTTGGCGGTCATCATGCACGCGATGCTGAAATCCGGCCAGCCGTTCAACTGGGCAATCAGCGCCACCGCCTGACCGGCCAGAACTGCTATGCGCCTGTCCTGAGGCGTGCCGAGGCGTCCCTGCCGGGACGTGGATGAACCATTCCGCCTAGGCTGTTGCACCGACGCGCCCATAGGCCCGGAGCGTGCGTTTGACACCTTGGAAGGTTCCTCCTGCGAAGCCCCATCATGCGGCGACTGCTGTCGACCGCGAAGACGACACTGCTCCCGGCAAACCACAGCCTCGGCACCAAAAGGGCTTGCATTCCAACGAGCGATTAGACGACAACCAAGACCCAAAGTGGACGTTCGTCTCGATCGCAAAGCTTCCTGTCGTGGGCCCGCTTGCCCGAAGGAAGCGTATTGTGCACTGGCGGATGCAAGGCAGATTAGGCTTGTTGGGACGTGGTAGCGTCGGGTGGGGATCAAGTGCGGGTTCTACAGCGGGGCGGCGAGAATGCCGTGGTGCCGCAAGCTGAGATCGCGAGCGCCTACGAGGTTCGGAATGATGTCGCGGTCGTCTTGGTGCTCTCCTGCCGAGACATCGTGGAGTTCAAATTGCCTCTGGGCAAAGCGGGCCTCGCTCGCAGAGCGAGATCTTAGGGGTTTTTCTGCCGTGCTCCTTGTTCGCGCTGGAGCGGGTCGTTGGTCTGGCGCGGGATCACGAGGCAGCCGGTCCGAGGCCAAGACGGTCAACGGCAACAGCCTTATGGGTGCGAGGAGGCCACTGAGTTGGTGGCTCGAACCCTATTGCAAGTCGAGCGAATGCTGCTCAGGATGGGGTGCACGGCGCCCGGGGGTACCTGGCGCATGAGTTGCCTTAGAAAAGGCGAGGGCTGGTCGGCCAGCTGTCCGCGCGCAGGGAGAACTCCATGGAAGAAGACAAGCTTCGGTCATTAATTGGCGCCGTCAAGGATGGGCGCATGTCGCGCCGCGGCTTCGTCATCCGGATGGCGTCGGTCGGGTTTACGGCTCCGATGGCAGGCATGCTGCTCGCTCAGGCAGGCGTTGCCTTCGCGCAGACCCAACCAGCCTACAAGCCGACCAAGGCCGGCGGCGGCGGACCGCTCAAGCTCCTGTTCTGGCAAGCCGTCACCCTTATCAACCCGCATTTCGCGACGGGAACCAAGGACCAGAACGGCTCCCGGGTCTTTTATGAGCCGCTCGCCGGCTGGGACAAGGACGGCAACCTCATCCCGTTTCTCGCAGCCGAGATCCCGAGCCGCGAGAACGGCGGGCTCTCTGCGGACGGCACTACCGTCACCTGGAAGCTCAAGCGCGGCGTGAAATGGCACGACGGCCAGCCCTTCACCGCCGACGACGTGGTGTTCAACTGGGAGTATGCGATCGATCCGGCGACCGCCGCCACGACGAGCGGCTCCTACACCAGCTTGAAAACCGTCGAGAAGATAGACGACCATACTGTCCGGCTCGTCTTCAAGCAGCCCACGCCGTTCTGGGCCGACCCCTTCGTCGGCGTGGTCGGCATGATCATCCCGAAGCATGTCTTCGCAGAGTATAAAGGCGCCAAATCCCGCGAGGCGCCAGCCAACCTCAAGCCTGTCGGAACCGGGCCTTACAGGTTTGTCGACTTCAAGCCTGGCGACATCCTGCGCGGCGAGCGCAACCCCGATTACCACATCCCCAGTCAACCCCATTTCGACACGATCGAGATCAAGGGCGGTGGCGATGCCGTCTCGGCGGCCAGGGCGGTGATTCAGACCGGTGAGTTCGACTACGCCTGGAACATGCAGGTCGAGGACGATATCCTCAAGCGCATGGAGACGGGTGGGCGCGGCAAGGTCATCACGGTTCCGAGCGGCGATCTGGAATTCATCATCCTCAACACCACCGATCCCTGGACCGAGATCGACGGCGAGCGCTCGCACGCCAAGTCGAAGCACCCCACGCTTACCGATCCGGCGGTGCGCCAAGCCATCAACCTGCTCATCGACCGGGACTCGATCCAGCGGTTCATCTACGGCCGCGGCGGCACGGCCACGGCGAACTTCGTCAATGCTCCGGAGCAGTTCCGTTCGCCCAACATGAAATACGAGTTCAATATCGACAAGGCGAACAAGATCCTCGACGAAGCCGGTTGGAAACAAGGCGCAGACGGGATCCGCGAAAAGGACGGCAAAAAGCTCAAGTACGTCTTCCAAACTTCGATCAATGCGCCTCGCCAGAAGACGCAGGCGATCATCAAGCAGGCCTGCCAGAAGGCCGGCATCGATCTCGAGCTCAAGTCCGTGACGGCGACGGTGTTCTTCTCGTCGGACGTCGCGAATCCGGACACCTACACGAAGCTCTATTGCGACATGGAGATGTACACGACGACGCAGCCGCAACCTGATCCGGAGCGGTTCCTCAATCAGTTCGTCTCGTGGGAGGTCGCGACGAAGGAGAACAAGTGGCAGGGGCGAAACATCTCGCGCTATGTCGATCCGGCGGCCGACGAAGCCTACCGGGCGGCGCAGAAGGAGCTCGATCCGGTCAAGCGTGCTGCGCTCTTCATCAAGATGAACGACATCTTCTGCAGCGCGAACGTGATCCTGCCGATCATCTCCCGCACGCGAACGGCTGCCTGCAGCAACACGCTGGTGCCCAACTACAGCGGCTGGGACGCCGACCTGTGGACGCTCAACAGCTGGTACCGCGAGGCATGATCCCTCAGGTGACACGGACTGGCAGATACGAGGGCGCCCGATGACGGATTACGTGATCAGGCGCCTCCTCGTGGCGATCCCGAGCCTGCTCGGGATCAGCCTCATCCTGTTCACAGTGCTGGCGCTCGCGCCCGGGGACCCGTTCAGCGAGCTTGCGACAAACCCGAACATCCCGCCTGAGGTGCGGGCGAACCTGCGCGAGAGTTTCGGGCTTGATGACCCCATTCTGGTGCGCTACCTGCGCTGGCTTGCCGCGATGGCGCAGGGCGACTGGGGCTTCTCGTTCGCGAGCCGCGTCGACGTCGACACGCTCATCCTCCAGCGTGTGCCCACCACGCTCTTCGTCATCGGATCGTCCCAAGTTCTAGCGCTCGCCATCGCGCTGCCCGTCGGGATCTATGCCGCGACCCGTCCTTACTCCGTGTTCGACCAGATCGCGAACACCCTCGCCTTTGTCGGGTTCTCGCTGCCAACCTTCTTCACGGGACTGCTCCTCATCCTGATCTTCTCAATCAAGCTCGACTGGCTGCCGTTTGTCTACAGGGCCGACATCCCGGAGACTGGCTGGCGCTGGTATTGGGAGCACGCCCGGCAGGCACTCATGCCAGTCCTCGTCCTGGGCCTGTTTCAGGCAGCGTCCTACACTCGTTACGTGCGCGCGGCGGTGCTGGACGTGGTTCGGCTGGACTATGTCACCACGGCACGCGCTAAGGGCTTGCCCGAGCGGACCGTGACGCTGCGCCATGTTGCGCGCAACGCCCTCATCCCGGTGGTCACCCTCGTGGCGTTGCAGATGCCCGCCGTCTTCGGCGGCGCCATCGTCACCGAGCAGATCTTCCGGGTGCCCGGCATCGGATCCCTTCTCATCAACGCGATGCTCGCGAATGACACCCCGGTCGTCATGGCGGTAACCTTCGTCTTCGCCTGCCTCGTCGTATTCTTCAACCTCCTCGCAGACGTGCTCTATGGCTGGCTCGATCCCCGCATCTCTTTCCGATAAAGCGGCTTCCCCAGTTGCTCGCTCCGCCTCACGGGGCAGCGAGACCTGGCGGCGGTTCCGTCGCCACCGGCTGGCGGTGGCGGGGGCTTTCATCTTGAGCTTGATGTGCCTCGGCGTGATGTTCGGATCCCTGCTCTGGCCCGTCGCAATCAATGACATCGACTTCGCGGCAACCTTGCAGGGCCCGTCCCTCGCTCATCCGTTTGGCACCGACGACCTGGGCCAGGACCTGCTCGCGCGCATGATCTATGGCGGGCGCATCTCGCTTGCGGTTGGATTCGCCGCGATGATCATCGCGACCCTCGTCGGGGTCGTGATCGGCGCGGTCGCCGGCATGTCCCGCGGCATCGCCAACTCCTTTCTGACGTGGCTTACCGACCTCTTCCTGTCGCTGCCGCAGCTGCCGCTCCTGCTTCTCGTCATCTATCTCTTCCGCGACCGGCTCAAGGCTGTGTTCGGCCTAGAGGGCGGTGTCTTCGTCGTGATCGTGCTGGTGATCGGAGGCTTGCGCTGGATGCCAGTGGCTCGCTTGGTGCGGGCGCAGTTCCTCTCTCTGCGGGAGAAGGAATTCGTCGAGGCGGCGCGCTCCCAAGGCGCGAGCCGGTGGCATCAGGTGATGCGTCACATTCTGCCAAACGCGCTCGGACCTGTGATCGTAGCGAGCACGATTGAGGTCTCGACGGCAATTATCGCGGAATCGACCCTCTCGTTCCTCGGCCTTGGCTTCCCACCGGACATTCCCACGTGGGGACGCATCCTTTTTGACGCCAAGGATCATCTTGAGTTTGCTCCCCACTGGGCGCTTTTTCCAGGAGCCGCGATCTTCCTCACTGTCCTGTCAATCAACTTCGTCGGTGACGGCCTGCGCGATGCGCTCGACCCGCGACGCATCATCTAGAGAGCAGGCCGGAGCGTGATGGAATCGATCCTCGATGTTCAGGAACTCACCGCCGCCTTCCGCGTCGAGGGTGCGTGGCGCCCCGTCGTGCGCAACCTATCCTTCTCGGTTGGGCCGAAAGAGACCGTCGCCATCGTGGGCGAGTCGGGCTCCGGCAAGAGCGTGACGGCCCTTTCCATCATGCGCCTCCTGCCCCGCGATACGAGCCGGGTCACGGGGCGGGTGCTCCTCAAAGGCCGTGATCTCCTGGGATTGCCGAACGCCGAGATGCGCCGCGTTCGTGGCGACGACATCGCCATGATCTTCCAGGAGCCGATGACCAGCCTCAATCCCGTGCTGACCATCGGCTTTCAGATAGCGGAAGCGCTGATGCTGCACCGGCGTCTCTCGCGGGCAGAGGCCGACGCGGAGACGGTGCGCCTGCTGGAGAAGGTGCGCATCCCGAATGCAAGAGCCCGTCTCGACGACTACCCTCACCGGTTCTCGGGCGGCATGCGCCAGCGCGTCATGATCGCCATGGCGCTCGCCTGCCGGCCGAAGCTTCTCATCGCCGACGAACCGACGACCGCCCTGGACGTGACCATCCAGGCGCAGATCCTCGACCTCGTCAAGAGCCTCCAGGACGAGGAGGGCATGTCCGTCCTCTTCATCACCCACGACATGGGTGTCGTCGCCGAGATTGCTGACCGAACCGTTGTGATGCTCGACGGCGAAGCGGTCGAGAGCGGGTCCACGGAGACGATCTTCGCCAGGCCGCGCCAGGGCTACACGCGCGCGCTCATCGCCTCCGTGCCGGTGCTCGGCTCGATGGCTGGGCGACAACATCCAATGCGCTTTCCTGTCGTCGATCGTGCGACCGGGATCCTGGAGCCCGCCGTCGAGACGCCGGATACGATCGTGCCGTCGACACGGCCCGTGCTCGAAGTCAAGGACCTGACGACGCGCTTCGATCTGCGGTCCGGCCTGTTCGGCCGGGTGGGCGGACGGGTTCACGCGGTTGAGAACGTCTCGTTCAGCCTCGCTCGCGGCGAGACGCTGGCGCTGGTTGGCGAATCCGGATGCGGCAAGTCGACGACGGGACGTTCCGTCATGCGGCTGATCGAGCCGCTCGCCGGCTCTGTCCGGCTCGACGGTGAGGACTTGATGGGGCTCAGCCCCCGCGAGCTGCAGCAGCGCCGCAGGCTCATCCAGATGATCTTCCAGGATCCGTTCGCAAGCCTCGATCCTCGCATGACGATCGGCACCGCGATCGCCGAGCCTCTTCTGATCAATAAGCTCGCAACGCGGCACGAGGCGCGTGAGATCGCCGCCGATCTCCTGAGCCGGGTCGGTCTCTCGCCCGACATGACCAGGCGCTTCCCGCACGAGTTCTCCGGCGGCCAGAGGCAGCGCATCGCGATCGCGCGAGCTCTTGCGGTGGGGCCGAAAGTCATCGTGGCGGACGAGGCAGTCTCGGCGCTGGACGTCTCGGTCAAGGCCCAGGTCGTCAACCTGATGCTCGACCTGCAGGCGGATCTGCACCTCGCCTTTCTGTTCATTTCCCACGATATGGCGGTCGTCGAGCGCGTGAGCCACCGCATCGCCGTGATGTATCTCGGCGAGATCGTCGAGATTGGGCCGCGCAGCGCGATTCTCGAGAACCCTCAGCACCCCTACACCCGGCGCCTCCTTGCCGCCGTCCCGGTGCCCGACCCGGCGCGACGCGGCAGCCGCCATCGGGTTTCGGACGGGGATATCAAGAGCCCCATCAGGTCAGTCGACTACCTCCCGCCGGAGCGCCTGTACCGGGAGGCGTCGCCAGGCCATGTCGTCCAGGTCTGGGGCGAGGAGTGGAATGACCCGATACTGGCCAGGGATCTTCAGGGAACGTTGCCCGGCTGACCGCTCGAGCCGTCGGGTGCGGTCGGAGGGGGCGCCCTTGCTGTTGCCGATCCCAGCCTGACGGCAGATCGCATCCGGGCCTAACGCAATCTTTTTGAGTAGTGTGGTGAAGGTTCTGCAAATCGCCTGAGCGGGGCGGTCATGGCAGGATGGTGATGTCTGACGTCACTTACTCCGAGAGGAGCCCCACCATGACCAGTACCAAGGATAAACCCGCTACCGCTGCCATCAAGGAGCTTCTGAGCCACAACCCGGACGGGCTGCGCGAGATTGTGCGCGCCGTCATGCAGGAGATGCTCGAAGCCGAGATGACTGATGCACTCCAGGCCGCAAAGGGGGAGCGCACTGCAGTATTGCGCGACAATCTGGATTGGGAGTGCGCGGCGATCAGGATGGTGATTGGCTGTCGCGGCGGGCATGATGATTGTCGCGCCGCGACACAGATGCAAGCGCTTTCTTGATTGTCGCTGCGAGCGTCAATCAGGATGAGGTCTTAATGGTCGCGCGCGTCGGCGGACGACCTGGTCCGCGTTTACGTTCAATGGCGGCTCTGCGCCGGTAGCTCTCGACATTCATCGAGGATCAGCAGGTGGTACTTGTCGAGTTTGGCAATCGCCGCCTCCAGCTGCAGATCCCGCCGCGCGCTCTGCAGCTTCGGCACCAGATCGGTGGTGCGGGTGAACAGCACCCGCCAGCCGTTCTCCACCAGCGCCAGACCCAGCGCCGCCGCCAGGTGCGACTTGCCGCCGCCCGGCGGGCCGAACATCAGCAGATTGGCGCCCTTCTCGAGCCAGCTGTCCCCGGCCGCCAGCGCCATCACCTGCGCCTTGCTGATCATCGGCACCGCGGAGAAGTCGAAGCTGTCGAGGGTCTTGCCAGGCGGCAGTCGCGCCTCCTCGAGATGGCGCTGGATCCGTCGGCTGGCCCGCTCGGCCATCTCGTGCTCGGCCAGAGCCGCCAGGAAGCGGGCCGCCGGCCAGCCTTCCTTGTCGGCACGGGCGGCGAAGTCCGGCCAGATCGTCTTGATCGCCGGCAGCTGCAGATCGTTGAGCGCCAGGGTCAGGCGACCGGCATCAATGGCATCGGGGCTCGTCATGCGACCTCTCCCTGATCCACGCGGGCGAGTTCCTCGTAGGCACTGAGCGGTGCATAGGAGACTACGATGTCGGGCACCGCACCGGCATCCGGACTGAAGCGGGCGCGCAAGCGCTTGAGGTCTGGCAGCCGGCCGGCCTTCAGATCCGCGTCGAGGTGCTCGGCAAGTTCGGCCTCGCAGGCGCGCTCGTGCGCTAAGGCGAGCAGATCGACCATGGTGCGGCAGGCGACGCGGGCCGGCAGCTTCCTGATCATCGCTTCGAAGGCACGGGCATAGGCGGACCGCGGAAAGAGCTGGTCGCGGTAGACCAGTCCCATCAGCGCCATAGGCTTGCGCCGCAGCGAGTGGATCACGTGCCGGTAATCGACCACATGCCCGTGCCGGCCGTTGGGGTGCGCCCGCCCGCGCGGCAGCGTCATCTGGGGCGTGCCGCCAAGATAGACCTCGAGGCGATCATCAAACAGGCGCACCCGCAGCCGGTGGCCAATCAGGCGCGATGGCACGCTGTAGAACACCTTGCGCAGGACGAAGCCGCTGGTCGAAGTTACCGTGACGATGGCGTCCTCGTAATCGGCGGTGCGTCGATCCGGCAATTCCTGCAGGGCAGCGCGCTCGACCTCGATGCGCGCGATATTGCGGGCATTGCGGCGCCCGATCACCTCGTCGACGAAGCGGCGGTAGGCGTACAAATCGGCAAAGTCGCGTGCGCCACGCAGCAGCAGGGCGTCTTCGATCATCTTCTTGAGATGGCCGTGCACGCTCTCGATGGCGCCGTTCTCGTGGGCGATGCCCGTATTGTTGCGGCTCGGCTCCATGCCGTAATGGGTGCACAAGGCATCATAGCGCCGGGTCAGGTCCTCGCGGGCGTCGCGATCGAGATTGCGGAAGGCGGCCGAGAGGCTGTCGCTGCGATGCTCGCGCGGAGCGCCACCCAAGGCCCAGAGGGCGTTCTGCAGCCCCTCGGCGAGCGCGACATAGCTCTCGCCGCCGAGCACCACGTGGGCATGCTCGAAGCCGGAATAGGCGAGCCGGAAGTGATAGAGCCGGTGATCGAGCGGCTGGCCGACAAGGGTGATGGCCAGATCGGCCATGTCGGTGAAGTCGGACAGGCCCATGCGCCCGGGCTCGTGCACCTGACGGAAGATGACCTCCTGCTCGGGGCCGTGGAGGGCGCGCCAGGAACGAACCCGGCGCTCGAGGGTGCGGCGGATGCCGGGGCCGAGATCGGGATGGCGGCGGATGATCTCCTCGAAGAGAGCAACGGGCCGCAGGCTCGGGGCGGCCTGGAGGAGCGGGACGATCTCGCTGTCCCAGACGCTCGCAAGTGGGTCGGGACGCCGGCGCCCGCGTGGGGCTTTCCTCTGCGAGGGCAGACGCGGGTTCTTATCAATGCGAGAGGCGGTGGAGGGCTGAAGCCGGCTTTGGCAGCGGCGATCGCGGCGGTGTTGGTTTGGCGAAACTTCATGTACAGCCTCATCTGGCAGTCGGTGATATGGCGGCCGGGCAAAGGGTGGATTCCTCATTGGCGTGAAGACATCCAATCCTTAGCCGGTCGGCCCCGACTGCCAGACGGTGTGGTCCTGACGGATCACACCGTCGCCGCTCTCGCTCCCCTTAAGAAGTGACAGCGGCCTCGCACCTCATCCTGATTGCCGATCAACTGCCACCCTGATCGCCGCGCGGCACTGCAGCTCGCCTCGGTTACCGCGCCGGCTATTACAGCCGTACCCTCATCACCCGCGTCGGCAAACTCGAGCTGCGCGTGCCGCAGGACCGGGACGGACGCTTCTCCACCGAGCTGTTCGAGCGCTATCAGCGCTCCGAGCAGGCGCTCGTCGCCACGCTGGCCGAGATGTACGTCCAAGGTGTCTCCACCCGCAAGGTCAAGGCCATCACCGAGGAACTGTGCGGCCACAGTTTCTCGGCCTCGGCCATCTCCGCCACCAACAAGCGCCTGGACGCGAGCTTGAAGGCCTTTGCGGAGCGGCCGTTGAGTGAGCCGTTCCCGTACCTGATCCTGGATGCCCGCTACGAGAAGGTGCGCGAGGGCGGCATCGTCACGTCGCAGGCGGTGCTGATTGCTGTGGGCATCGACTGGGACGGCAGGCGCCAGATCCTGGGTGTGGAGATGGCCAACCGCGAAAGCCAGTCCGCCTGGAAGACCTTTCTGCTCGGCCTGCGCGAGCGCGGTCTCTCCGGCGTGGAACTGGTGGTGGCGGATGATCATGCCGGGTTGCGCGCCGCCATCCGCGAGGTGCTGTCCGAAGCAGCCTACCAGCGGTGCTACGTGCACTTTCTCCGCAATGCCCTCGATCACCTGCCGCGCAAGGCCGACGATGACTGCCTGCAGGAGCTGCGCTGGCTCTACGACCGCCGCTCGGTCGAGGAGGCCCGACGCGATCTGGTGGCCTGGATCGCCAAATGGGAGACGCGCTATCCGCGCCTGGTGGCCTGGGCCGAGGAAACGATCGAGGAGACGCTGACCTTCTATCGCCTGCCGCGTCAGCACCATAAGCACCTCAAGAGCACCAACATGCTTGAGCGCCTCAACGAGGAGATCCGGAGACGCACCTACGTGGTGCGGATCTTCCCCAATGTGGCCTCATGCTGCCGGCTGGTGCGGACGCTGGCGGTCGAGACCCATGAGAACTGGCTCGAGGCGCACCGCTATCTCAACATGGACGACCTGAAGGAGCACAAGAAAACCACTCTTCGCGAAGCCGCTTAGCCAACCTGACCGGCCGCCCCGCTTTGCAGAACTTGACGCACACAATCATCTTTTTGTCCGGTCGGTACTGACTAGGTTCGAAGCCAATCAAAGGTCTGCCTTTGATGCTGTGGACGGCTCCCACCCAGCGGTGAGGTAGCATGGCTGTTGTCAGCAGCCAGCGAACAGGAGCAGCCCATGAGCACGGTCACTACCATTGGTCTGGACATCGCCAAGTCCGTCTTCCAGGTGCATGGCATCGATGCCGAAGGGGTCGTGATCATCCGACGCCAGGTCAGGCGAGGGCAGGTGCTCAAGTTCTTTGCTTCCCTGCCACCCTGTCTGATCGGCATCGAGGCCTGTGCGAGCGCCCATCACTGGTCACGGGAGTTGCAGAGCCTCGGTCATGAGGTGAAGCTCATGCCGCCGGCTTATGTCAAACCGTATGTAAAACGACAGAAGAACGACATGGCCGATGCCGAGGCGATCTGCGAGGCAGTCACCCGGCCCACCATGCGCTTTGTCGAGACGAAGACGTGCGAGCAGCAAAGCACCCTGATGCTGCACCGGGTGCGGCTGATGCAGGTGCGGCAGAGGACCATGCTCACCAATGCGATCCGAGCACACCTGGCGGAGTTCGGCGTGGTGGCGAAGATCGGCCGGGAAGGTGTTGATGAGTTGCTGCTCATGGTCAGCAACGAAGATGAGCGCATCCCGGAGCTGGCCCGGGCCTGCATCCTGGCCTTGGCCGAGCAACTGGTGCTGCTCAAGCGCCAGATCCTGGAGATGGACCGACGGATCACCGCCTGCCACCGCGCCAACGAAGTCAGCCGCCGGTTGGCCGAGATCCCCGGTGTGGGTCCGCTGCTCGCATCAGCTCTCGTGGCCCATGTTCCCAACCCGAAGGCCTTCTCATCCGGGCGCAATCTGGCGGCCTGGATCGGCTTGGTGCCGAAGCAGAACTCCAGCGGCGGCAAGGAGCGGCTCGGCGGCGTGACCAAACAGGGCAACCGCTACCTGCGCTCCCTGCTGACGGTGGGCGCACTCGCAGTGATCCGCTTTGCCCAGCGGCACGGGACGAAGCGGCCGTGGATCGTGCAACTGCTGGCGCGGCGGGCCACGAAGGTAGCGGCGGTGGCCCTGGCCAACAAGATGGCCCGGATGGTGTGGGCGATCATGGCCAAGGGCGAGCACTATCGGGAGCCTGTTGTACAAGCGGCATAATCATCGTCGGAAGGCTCCGGCGATCACGAGGTTGGAAAGGGCGAACAGACGTTAATGCAGGATCCGGTCGAACCGGGAAGCGGGACACCCCACTCGTGCCAGAGCATCTTGGAATGCGAGCTTTTGGTCGGGACCCCTTCGCGGAGGGCATTATGGCCAGCGGTCATAAGCACCGCATCAACAGGTCGAACACATGGCCTATGTGGACGGCCCCCGCCTCGCAAGAAGATTTCGGCATGGTTTGATCGGATCGCTTGCGGTCATATGTCCGGCCTTTCATTGCAGTCACACATGACCGCTGGCCAAGATGGCGTCCGCTCTGTGAGTTCCCAACAGCACCGCGGCCTCGCCAGACCACAGTCATGTGCGGAGTGTCTCACCGTCTGGATCGATCGATCACACCATCTGCTCGCTTCCTTGCAAGGTCCGACACCAGCTCAACACGAGAGCGCTTGAAGGGTTCTCATGTCGGGCTGATCTCTACACAGCGCACGCCGCTGCCGATACTGACGCTGGGGCTTTGTAGCTCTCCCCTGTCACCATCAGCTTCCAGGCAATGCGGGCGATCTTGTTGGCCAGCGCCACGGCAACCAGCTTGGGCGGCTTGCGCTGGAGCAACGCCACCAGCCACGGCGAAGGCGGCGCACTCTGGCCGCGCCGCAACTGCCGGATGACAGCAGTCGCCCCGACCACCAGCACGCTGCGCAGGGCCTCGTCACCGGCCCGCGTGATCACCCCATGCCGCACCTTGCCGGCGGTGGAATGATCCTTCGGGGTCAAGCCAAGCCAGGCGGCAAAGTGGCGGGCCGAGCGAAAGGCCTCGGGTGCAGGCGTCTTCATCACCAACATCGCAGCGCCGATCGGACCCACCCCAGGAATCCTGGCCAAGCGTCGGCTGATCTCATGGGCGCGGTGCCAAGCCATGAGGCGATCTTCAATCTCCTCCAATCGGGCCTGCAGCTGCGCATACTCCGTGGCCTGCATCGCAAACAGCTCCCGGGCGAGAGCCGGCAAGGTCTCCTCGGTTTTGACCCGCTCCAGCAGAGGCTCGATCCGGCACAGCCCCTTAGGGGCAATGAGCCCGAACTCCGCCGCATAGCCGCGGATCACGTTGACCAGCTGGGTGCGCTGCCGGATCAAGCGATCGCGCACGCCCACCAGCATCAAGGCCGCCTGCTGGTCGGCTGTTTTGACCGGCACGAAGCGCATGGTGGGCCGGCTCATCGCCTCGCAGATCGCCTCGGCATCAGCCGCATCGTTCTTGCCACGCTTGACGTACGGCTTGGCCAATTGCGGCGCGATCAGCTTCACCTGGTGCCCTAACGACTGCAGAAGGCGCGCCCAATGGTGCGAGCCCCCACAGGCTTCAAGGGCAACTACGGTGGGCGGAAGCTTGCCAAAGAAGGTGATCAGATCCTGGCGCCGCAGCTTCTTGCGCAGCACCGGCTCCTCGGCGGCATTCACGCCGTGCAGTTGGAAGACGTGCTTTGACGTATCCATTCCGATGCGGATAATCTGGTCCATGGACGGTCTCCTGTGACTGAGATCTGCAACGACCTCATTCTGGCACAGCGATGCCGTAAGGGGGCCGTCCACTCCAACAGCATCGACCAGCCTTGCAGAAGCGTTTAATAAATCCCTTGCCAACAGGGAGCCGTCCACACATGGCAGATAGTGTTGAAAAAGTCCGCAAGAGCCGTTTTTCGTGCGGCTGGCATACAGGATGCTGAGCCTGGTCTGGTACACTGACCCCAGTAATAGACCGACGCAGCAGTGCCCGGCAGTTTTTCAACAAAATCGGCACGAGACGGAAGTAAGCTGAATGTCTGTCCTGGCAAGGAACAGCAGACGTTCCTGGAAGACAGGGATCATCAGTACATGACCCGCTTTAGACGTTTTTGGTAAAGATACCGCGACTTCGCAGACGCGGCCCCTGAGATCGCATCGCAACGCGCCAGGTCACTCCCAAAGCGTAAGTTGGAACTCGAATAAGGACATCACTCGATGACCGTATCGGCACCGCTGATCAGTGAGGGCGGGATGGCGATGCTGAGGGCCTTTGCCGTTTTTAGATTGATGGCCAACTCGACTTTCGTGACGAGTTGCACCGGCAGATTGGAAGGCTTCCCGCCGTTCAGGACCTGCCCGGCGTAGCTGCCGGCACGGCGATGCGATTGCGCGAAGTCGCCGCCATAACTCATCAGGCCACCTGCCGTGGGAAAGTCGCGGGACTGCGTGACCGCGGGCATGGAATAGCGAAAGCACAAATCGGCAAGCTGCGTACTGCGGAAAGCGAAGTAAGGATCCGAGGTGAAGACGAGCCCTCCTGCCTGCTCTTGGGTGGCGGCCAAGAACATCGCTTCAAACTCACCTTCGGTGCTGGCATTCATGACATGGAGCCGAACCCCGAGAGCCTCGGCGGCCGTCTGGAGGTTCCGCACCTGTGAGCCCGAGGTTGGGCTGGTCGGGTTGACAGCAACGGCGAAGGACGAAGCAGCCGGACGCAGCTCATGCATGAATTCCAGCCGCTTGCGTGAGACTTCCACGCTCAAACTCGAAACGCCGGTGAGATTGCCTCGCGGCCGCGACAGGCTGTCGACCACGCCGAGCGCGACGGGGTCGCCCCCCATCTCGAAGACAATGGTGATCGTCTTCGTCGCCGCTTTCGCAGCGAGCGCGGCAGGTGCGCCGCCGGACGCGACGAGGACAGTGACCTGTCGGCTGGCGAGATCAGCTGCCAGCGCGGGTAACCGGTCGTACCGGCCTTCTGCCCATCGGTATTCAATCGCTACATTGCGGCCCTCGACATAGCCGGCATCGGCAAGGCCTTCCCGGAACGCCTTGAGGCGACTGTCGAACGGTCCGGGCGATTCCGGCGCGAGATAACCTATGACGGGCATTGCCGGAGTTTGCGCGCGCACCGGGAGTGTCCATGCCGCCGCACTGCCCAGCCATGCGAGCACGTCCCGCCGTCTCATCGCATCAGCATCTGGGCGTGAATGCGAGGGACATACGCGAGATGGGATTTCATTCCAGCCACTGTCATCCGGTCATCTTGCAGTTTTCAGGAGCATCCGACGACTTGCTGCCATCATAGCCGCAATAACCGTTTCACGAAACCAGTTTGAGCGACCCTAGAGGAGGGGCGATCAAGAAGCTTCAGGCCGCTTAGCGAAGGCTACGCGGTACACTAGGAACTCTTCGTCGTAGCCCTTGATCAGACGCATGCCGATCGGGTGCACGGTGCGCTTGTCCTTAACCGCTTCCGCAACCGTCGCGTCTGCAAGGATCTCGCGATCCGAGGCCGACGCGCACAAGCGGGCGGCGAGGTTTACGACGCTGCCGATGGCGGTGTAGTCGAACCGGCTCTCGTAGCCGATCCGCCCGACCGTGGCCGATCCCATGGCAAGTCCCATCCCGAACCCGATCCGGTAGCCTCGCTCCTGCCAGTCGACGATGAGTTTCTGCACGCTCACCTGCATCTCCACCGCCAGATCGACAGCCTGCAGTGCCGGCTCGGCGACGGAAACAGGGGCGTTGATCAGCAACATCAGCCCATCGCCCGAAAAGCTCGTGAGAGTGGCCGCATACTTGGTAATTATCTGGCCCAAAGCATGGTAGTACTCCGACAGGACGCTCATCACTTCGTCGGGAGCCGCTCTTGCCGAGAAAGCCGTAAAGCCCCTCAAATCGCAGAAGACAGTCACCACCTCGGCGCGGCGGCCTTCGAGCACGTCGTCGTCGCCCGTGCGGTCAACCAGCTCCGCCACCTGGGGCGCCAGAAACCGCTTGAGTTTGGCAATTCGCTCCTGGCGTTCCTGCGACACTGCGAGTCCGGCCGCCATTGCGTTGAAGCTTTCGGCCAGCCGCTGAAGTTCGTCTCCTGTGTTGATTTCAATCCGGTGGTCGAACTGTCCGGCACCGATGCGTTCGGTGCCTTCCTCGAGCAAGTGGACCGGCTTGGTCATCCGGCTGGCGAGAACATAGGCCAGCAGGCCTGCGAAGGCGGCACCGGCGAGAAGAAGCCCGCTCGTTCTCCACAGAGCCGCATAAATCGGCCTGAAGGCTTCGGTGAGAGGCTGCTCGACCACAACGGTCCAATCGGGGCCCGTTACGGGTGTGGCGGCCGCCGCAACGGCTATGCCCGCTGCGTTCCGACTCGTTGCCACATCCGCACCGGCGCGCCTCACTGCCTCCCGGATCTCCCGAAAGGGAGCGAGCGTGGTCTCATCGGCACCCCGCAGCACAAGGCTGATGTCTGGATGGGCCACGAGCCGCCCCGGCTCATCAAGCACGAAGGCGTGGCCCGTCTGTCCGATCCTGATGGCCGCGATCACGTCCCAGATCAGCTTCAGGTTCACCTCGGCGACAACCATGCCGACGGACGGCCGGTTACCGGACATCGCGATCGTCATGTAGGGCTCGGAGTCTCGATAGTAGCTCACCTTGCCATACCAGAGCCCGGCCGAGCGGGCTCCTGCAACCGCCACGTCGGCGGAGCTGTCCACCCGGCTCTCGTTCCGGTTCAAGCCTATGCGCGAGACATACAGACGTTCGCGACCATTGCCGTCGATCAGGGTGAGGCTGACGATGGCCGGCACCTGTCGCAGCAGACGCAAGGCATCTATGCGCCGCCTCTCGTCCGGTTCTCCGGTCCAGGGGAGTTGAACCAACCAGCCCAGCTGATTGGTGATGCCGTCGAGGAAGCCCTGGATCTTGGTTCCCGCTGACCTCGCCTCGACACCCAGAAGCTGCTCGAGCCTCGTACGTTGATCGCGATAGCCAAACCACGCCTCACTAACGCCATTGGTTGCGAGTGGGATGACCACGGCCAGAAACAGCACGAGGAAGTATTTCTGAAAGAGGCCACGGAATCGCAGATGCTGCCTGGCCATGATCTATGCGCCTCAGCCGGGTTCGCCGAAGACCCGCTGGGGCGGCAACGCAGGGATCGCATGGTGCGTCGAAACGGAAGGCGAATAGATCATCAAGATCCCTAGACCCGCAGCTGTCGTATTCCAGCGATTATGAAGCCAAGGGCGGCAACATGCCAGTAATTTGCCACTATAGAATGCAACTATTCTTTGCCCTTGGCACCTTAATCCGAAGAGCATATTCCGCCTTCCGATCACTAAACTAGGCGCCACCCTGGGGTCACGTTCCTGAATCTCCTGGCCATTCTCTTTCTGCTCTGGCCCCAATCCGACCAGACAACTTACATGACTGTCCTTCGGTAGATCATCGAGGCTTTGGTCCGCCGCAGTGAGTGTGTGCCGTAGGCCAAGGGATCCAGCCCAATCGCACGAAGCCAGGATCCGAGCAGGCGAGCGTACTGGCGCGTAGTCATGGATCTCTGCCGATTGATCCGGCTTGGAAACAGCGGCTCGCCCTTATGCAGGTCCTTCTTCTTGAGCCAGCGCCCTACAGCCTCGCGGGTCTGCTCCGTGATCTCATACTGAGCGGGTCTCCCTGTCTTCCGCTGGATCACGGTGGCGCGGGATCGCACCCGCCCATTGAGCGCCACATCATCCACTCGGAGCGCGATGAGGTCACAGGCGCGCAGCTTGCTGTCGAGCGCGAGGTTAAACAGAGCCAGATCCCGAACACGTTGCGCAACCTGGAGTCTGACCCGAATGGACCAGATCTCCTTAGCCTTGAGAGGCGGCTTGGGTCCAATCAGCTTGCCTCGGTCCCAAGGTGTGGTAGTTCGGCAAGTGTGGTCAGCGATCATGTCTTGCATTGCAGTGCTCCTGAAGCGAAGCCCCCCGCAATGAACCTTGGCCGTTCTGCCGACAAATCCCAGACTGAGCATACCTCCCAAACTCTTCGTCAGCTTACCAAGGTAAGCCGGACGTCTCTTACTTTGCTCCGATCTCCTGCTCGTGACCGAGGTCGTGTGAAAACGCGATTTCGAGCAACGTGCGATGGCCGCTGTTTGCGTGTACATCCCTGGCCTGAGTTGGCCGGCATGGGAGGTCAGGCTGCCAGCGCTTTGAGCAGAGGCCTGACACCCAGGATGTTGATCATCCGCTTCAGGTTGTAGGCCAGCACGTGCAGGCTCATCTCGGTTTTGACCTTCTCCAGGGTCTTCATCAGGAAATGGGTACTGCCCATCCAGGCCTTGATGGTCCCGAACGGATGCTCCACCGTCTGCCGGCGAATGAGCATGGCCTCTGGCATGCGCTCGAGCCGATCTTGCATCCGGTCGAGCACATCTTCGTGCTGCCGGCGCCTCACCCGCTTGTGCGTGTCTGGCGAGCATCGCGGCTTGAAGACGCAACTCGGACAGGCGGTCAGGTTGCGGTAATGATCGATGGTGTCCCGCCGATCTGAACGCACCTTGCCCTTCGTCAGGTGCTGGCCGGCCGGGCAGATGTAGCGGTCATGCTCGACGTCATAGACGAAGTCCTGCCCGGTAAACAGGCCGCGGTTGGTGTTGCCGGAGGTCTGCGTCTTGGGAACATAGGGCACGACACCGGTGCCCTCGCAGGCCAGGGTACTGTCAAGTTGGCTTAACCCGAAGCCTGTGGCAGGGTCTTGGGCATGAGCACCACGTCCAACCTCTACCGCGGCTTTCGCTTTCCGGCCGAGATCATCAATCAGGCCGTCTGGTTGTATCACTGCTTCAGCCTGAGCTTACGCGAAGTCGAGTTGATCCTCGCGGCGCGAGGCATCGTGGTCAGCTACGAGACCATCCGTGAGTGGAGCCTGCGCTTCGGGCGCGCCTATGCCAGCAGCCTCAAGCGGCGCCGGCCGCAACCCGGCGACAAATGGTTTCTGGACGAGGTGTTCGTTCGTATTAAGTTGTCTGGTGGCGGAACGTTGTTGGGACCAAGTGCGTTGCGCGATTGAGGAGTATGCTTGGCGCTTTGACGGCCTGCGGCGCCGAGCTCCTCATCGCAGGAGGACATGATGCACTCCCTTCATCCGCAAGCCCGCACCACTCCAGCCGTCCGCCAGGAGATTGCCCGCTCATCCGAGCCGACGGGCGTGCTGGCCCAGCGCTTCAGTGTGAGCACCGAGACGGTCCGCAAATGGCGCAAGCGCGGCCCCAAAGACTGTCAGGACCACAGCAGCCGGCCGCACAAGCTGCCCTGGAGGGCCACCGAGGAGGAACGCGCCATCGTCTGCGCCCTGAGGCAGGCCACCGGCTTTCCGCTCGACGATCTGACCTTCGTGGTCACGCATTTCCTGCCGCATCTCAACCGTGATGCGGTCTACCGCATCCTCAAGGCTGAAGGCTTAGGCCGCCTGCCACCGGCGCAGCAGCGCCAGCGCCGGAGCGGCACCTTCAAGGACTACGATCTCGGCTTCGTGCACATGGACATCAAACACCTGCCCAAGCTGAGAACCGCCAATGGCGAGAGCCGCAAACGCTTCCTCTATGTCGCCATCGACCGCTGCTCGCGCTGGGTGCACCTGGCCGTCAAAGACGACGAGCTGGCCATAAGCGCGATTGCCTTCCTCAAAGAAGCGATCCGCGCGTTTCCCTTCAAGGTCACCCACGTGCTCACCGACCGTGGCTCGTGCTTTACCGCTGATGGCTTCGAGGACGCCTGCCACCAGTTGAAGGTGGAGCATCGCAGGACCAAGCCCTACACGCCGCAAACCAACGGTCTCGCCGAGCGCTTCAATGGACGGGTGCAGCGTGAAGTGCTCGGCATCACGATCTACAGCCATGGGGATCTGGAGACGCTGCTCAAGGGCTTCAACCAAGCCTACAACAGAAGACGCCAGCGCGTGCTCAAGGGGCGATCACCGGACGAGGTCGTGCGAAGCCGCTTGGTCGCTGAGCCGAAGCTGGCCAATCGGCGCGCGAAGCCACCCGATCCACACGCTTTGCCTCAAGCCCTCCAGGTCGTCGCTCACGCCAAGGAGGTCTCGCATCCAGACAAGTTCGGCATGCCCAAAGGTTCCTCGCCACTCACAGCCTGATCCACAACCACTTCCAACTTCGCCGTCACCGTGTTTCCGTCAACGAGTACCGCGACGCCCGCGATCGCGCCTCTATCGCTTGGCGTGATGCGACGGGTGCTGCCCTTATAGGCTAATGTGAACCGCCTCGATGGCGTCCCAGACGGCAGCTTTGTCTGTTCGGCGCCAAGTTGACAGTACCATTATCAGGATGCGCAGCCATCCACTAACCCTTGACTATGTCCGTCGACGAACGGCAGAAGGTAAAGGCAAGATGGAGATCATTCGTTGTCTCAAGCGCTTTGTCGCACGGGAGATCTTTGGCTATCTCTGCCGAGCCAGAAGGGATCCCACGACGGTCCCTTCGACCTCTTGACCTCTATAGGAGCATCAATGCGGCTGAAAGAGCCTTCACAAAGCGCTTAGTGGCATCCGGATCAGATTTGGGCCCTTCCTCACCAAGAACGCTCTGCACCTCGGCATCAGTTGGGACATTCGCGCCCTGTCGCGTGCAGGTGATAGACGATGCCGCAACTGCATATCGGAGGGTCTGCTGCAGTTCGGCGACGGTCAGGTCCTGAAACCGGCAATGAGGCAGACGCCCGATCTTGGCAAGGTAGGCCAAGGCAGCCGCATGGAAGGTGTCTCCCGCTCCAACGGTATCGACAACGGCGACCTTACGACCTGGGACCACGACGGGCATCTGTCCGCGAAGATAGCCGGTTGCGCCGGTTGCTCCATGTGTCACCAGGATCAGTGAGGGGCCAGCTGTGTGCCACCTCCGCACAAGGGCTTCGACATCGACGTCCGGGCCATAGGCTGTAACAAGATCCTCATCGCTTGCCTTGACGATATTGGCATAAGGAAGGAAAGCCTCGAAGCGATAACGCCATTCCTCCAGGTCGGGGGTCACTGTCCGCCGGACATTCGGATCAACCGAGATGGTCAGACGTCCCGCCTCCCGTCTGGCCAGAGCGAGATAGGCATCCGCGACCGGCGCAACAGCCATCGTATACGAGCCGAACGTGATAGCCTCGATGGTGTCAGGAAGCATTGGCGGCAAATCTGCCTCCGTGACGTGACGATCAGCTTTGCCTTCGCCGTGAAAGGAATAGGCCGGATGACCCGTATCATCGGTTGCCACGACGCTGATCGTTGTCAGCCGCTCCGAGCGGACAGCGTAGGCGAGATCTACATCCTCGGATGCTAGCGATTCCGCTAAAGCACGGCCGAAATGATCAGCCGAAATGCCTCCGTAGAAAGAGGAGCGTTCGCCGAGGCGCGACAGTGCAATGGCAACATTGAAGGGCGACCCGCCAAGGGCGATCTCCGTCTTGAGGCAGCCCAATGGACCGTCATGAACGAAAAGGTCGATCAGAGCTTCACCACATACGAGGATCATGCTCGCATCTCACACAGTTAGGAAATCGGCAGACAATCGATTGGGGTCTGAGCCCGGGCCGGACGCCTCGGCGCATCAAACCTCCTCCTTGAACAGCACGTCGCGATCGAGAAGATATTTCGCGAAGAGCGGCAGACTGGCTCCTCCGATCGCGCGGGCGTTGGCGCCGATGGAGCCCTCAAGAATCTGAAACGGTGAAAGGCCCTGAAGATCGATCTCGGCAATCCGCTCGCGTGTTCGCGCCACAAGTTGACGACACACATCTGGAGGAAAGGCACCATCGATGATCGCCGCTCCGAAATCAATGACCGAAACGGACGCCACAATGGCGTGGGCCAACCCATAGGCGGCTTCGTCGATCCACTCGTCGAGCAACGGGCCGATGGGTTGCCACTTCGACGGAGATTGGAAGATCGACAATGGATCATGGCCCTTGGACGCAAGACGCTCCTCAAGGCGCACCAGAGATGCCAGGGCAATTAGTTGCTGTGAGCCGCCGGCGCTCCCGACTCCTGCGCCTTTGTAACACGGGATGGGCATTGATCCGACAGCCCCAGCATTGCCAAAGCGGCCGGGATAGAGGCTTCGCCCCAGAACGATCCCGCCGCCGATGAAGGAGCCAACGAAGAAATAGACGAAGTCAGGGTGCTCGCGCCCGATCCCAAAGGTGAGCTCGGCGCCACAGGCGGCCGTGGCATCGTTGGAGACGATAACGGGGAAGGGACTCAGGGCGCTGATCTCGGCTTGCATGTCGAAATTGCGCCAGGCGTCCAGCACCTCTTGTGGCGCGCCCAATGCCTCGGTCCAGTTCCAAAGCTCGTACGGAGTGGCGACTCCAATCCCGGCAATGCGTTGGAGTTCCGCATCGCTGAGACCTTTGGTGATTTCCGCCAAGCCGCTGCCAAGTTTTGTGAGCAACCCTTCCGGGGTTGGATAGGGATAGGCCCAATGAATTTCGCGGCAGACAGTCCCGGCAAAGTCCATGAAGACCAGGTTGGCACTCCGGCGCCCAATCTTGAGGCCGATGGAATATGCACCGGTCGGATCAATTTGGAGAGGAACGGAGGGCTGGCCGACCCGACCCCGCTGCGGCGACATCCGCAAGAGCAAGCCGTCCGCCTCAAGGGCTCGCACGATTACGGAGACAGTCTGAGCTGACAGGCCCGTTGCCCGCGTGATGTCAGCCTTGGATAGGTTCTCGTGCCGGCGCACGAGGGAGAGGATCAGGCGTTCGTTATAGGCGCGGACACCCGTGAGATTGCTACCCCTCGCCCTGTCCTGGGTCGCAGTATGAGCCATGCCAGATGCGAAAACCATCAGTGCCGTCCGGTGTCGGTTCGCCCGGCTGGGCGCGCTTCAATTGCGACCTTCGGGAGCCGGGTCGCTGGGCCCGTTCTAATCCAGCCCTTCGGCAGACACAAAGAAAATGGCTAGGCTAGCAGCTCCTGTCAATTGATAATTCATAATGATTTAATTATTGACAACCCTCTCTTTTGGAGTGAGGCTAGGGTCAAAAGAACAACCCTCGGCCTGGCCACATCGCCAGCGGAGAGGGCGCCCCGACCCTTGGGAGGGAAGTATGCCGGGTGAGACCGTAAGACACTCGCTCTTGGAGATGCGTAACATCTCCAAGACATTTGCAGGCATAAAGGCGCTGCGAGGCGTTTCGCTCGACTTGCGCGCTGGAGAAGTCCACTCGCTCATGGGCGAGAACGGCGCCGGCAAATCGACCTTGATGAAGATTCTGGCGGGAGCCTACATACCCGATCCAGGATCGGGGATCTTGATCAATGGCGCACCGGTCCAGATTCAGGGGCCGATGGCCGCCAAGGCGCTTGGCATTTCCATTATCTATCAGGAGTTGGCGCTCTCTCCCAACCTCAGCGTTGCCGAGAACATCTATCTGGGCCGTGAACTTCGCCGGGCGGGCTTTGTCGACCGCCAGGCCATGATCGCACAATCCGATAATGTCCTGAGCCGTCTGGGCGCTCCCTTCACGGCGAGCGCTCTTGTGCGTGACCTGTCGATTGCCGAGCGGCAACTGGTGGAGATCGCGCGCGCCATCCATGCCAATTCCCGTATTCTTGTCATGGATGAGCCCACCACGACCCTCTCCGAGCGCGAGACGGACAAGCTGTTCGGCGTTGTTCGGCAGCTCAGAGCTGATGGGCTTGCCATCGTCTACATCAGCCACCGCATGAATGAAGTCTACGCATTGTCTGACCGAGTTTCAGTGCTGCGTGACGGCTCCTATGTGGGAACGCTCGATCGCGAGGATATTCTCCCTGAGGCCGTGGTTCAGATGATGGTCGGGCGTGATCTCTCATCGTTCTATAAGAAGGAGCATGACGCCCGTGGATCTCGCGGTAAGGTCATCCTCTCGGTTCGCAACATCGGTGACCGCCGTCGTGTTTTCGACAACTCATTCGACCTGCATGAGGGCGAGGTCTTGGGAATTGCAGGCTTGGTGGGTGCCGGGCGGACCGAACTGGCCCGTCTGATCTACGGCGCGGACGCTCGCCTGTCCGGCACTCTGACGTTGGATGGACAGCCTTGCGCCATCAAAAGTCCGGTCGACGCCATCCGCTCTGGAATCGTCTACTTGACCGAGGACCGCAAACAACTCGGTCTCTTCCTCGATATGTCGATCGAGGACAACATCAACCTCGGCGTGATCGGCCGGGATGCGCATCCGGGCGGCTTCCTCAATGCAAAGCGCGCACGTGAACGGGCAACTCAGGCCATCCAATCCATGGCGATCCGGACACCTTCAGCCTCGGTATCTGTCGGAGGCCTTTCGGGCGGCAACCAGCAAAAGGTGCTTCTATCGCGTCTCCTGGAGACGAAGCCACGGGTGCTCCTCCTCGACGAGCCGACCCGCGGTGTCGACATCGGCGCGAAATCCGAGATCTACAGGTTGATCGACGATCTTGCCAAGGCCGGCGTCGGCGTCATCGTAATCTCGTCCGAACTGCCGGAGATTATCGGAGTTTGCGACCGTGTCCTCGTCATGCGCGAAGGGCGCATCGCAGGCGAGGTCGGCGGCCCCGACGGGCTACCGGTCACTCAGGAAAACATCATCGCCATCGCGACATCTGCAGCCGCCATTGCCGCCTAAGGCCCATTTTGCGAAAGACTGAAGCCATGACCATGATTTCATCAGCTCCAGTAACACCAGTCCCGGGAATGCGTCTGGAGTTTGCCACGACGGTTCAGGCCCTCGGCATGCTGCCGGTGCTAATCCTGATCGCGATCCTGTTCCAACTGCTTTCCGGTTATTCAGAGTCGGGCAGTCTCGTCGATGCGTGGTCGACCGGCCGATTCATGAGTTGGCAGAACCTTGCCATCGTCATGCAGCAGGCTGCCATCAACACTGTTCTCGCGGCCGGAATGACCTTTGTCATCCTGACAGGCGGTATCGATCTTTCGGTTGGCTCGGTTTTAGCCGCGTCGGCGATGGCTGCTATTTATGCTTCGCTCATTCCGAGCTGGGGCCTTCTCGGAATTCCGGCGGCGCTTCTCATCGGTGGCGCGCTCGGTCTTGCCAACGGCATTCTCATCGCATTCCTGCGCCTGCCACCGTTCATCGTGACCCTTGGGGCGCTCACGGCCGTTCGAGGCCTGGCCCGATTGATGGGCAACGACACTACGGTCTTCAACCCAAGCCTCTCCTTTGCCTTTATCGGCAACGGGACGCTCTTTGGCATTCCGTGGCTCGTGGTCATCGCGGCTTTGGTTGTGGTCGCGTCATGGGTCATTCTGCGCCGGACCGTCCTTGGTGTGTATATCTACGCTGTCGGCGGCAACCCGGACGCGGCACGCCTGTCCGGGATCAAGGTCTGGATCGTCCTCCTGTTCGTATACGGCCTGTCGGGTCTCTTGGCGGGGTTAGGCGGCGTCATGTCAGCCGCACGCCTTTTCGCGGCGAACGGAGTCCAACTCGGGCAATCCTATGAGCTCGATGCCATCGCGGCCGTGATCCTCGGCGGAACCAGCTTTGTTGGCGGCATCGGTTCGATCTGGGGCACTCTCATCGGGGCCTTGATCATCGCCGTGCTGTCGAACGGCCTGATCCTGATCGGGGTCTCGGACATCTGGCAGTTCATCATCAAGGGCTTCGTGATCATCGGTGCGGTCGCGCTCGATCGTTACCGTCTGTCCGGTTCTGCCCGGACTTAACAGTCACCTTGCGCGAGATGCGGTCGACTCCTGCGAGGAAGCACTTTCCGACCGAGCATATGGAGGACACTCATGAAGAAGGCACTTCTCACTGCTGCCGCCATCATCGCCTTGTCGGCGGGGGGTGCATCGGCCAAGGAGCTCAAGTCGATCGGCATCTCGCTGGGCTCGATGGGTAATCCGTTCTTTGTGGCTCTCTCCAAGGGGGCGGAGGCGGAAGCCAAGAAGATCAACCCGAATGTCAAGGTCAACACGGTTGGCTACGACTATGACCTGAACAAGCAGTTCAACCAAATCGACAACTTCATTGCTGCGGGCGTCGATATGATCTTGCTCAATCCTGGCGATCCCAATGCGATCGAGCCGGCCATCAAGCGCGCGCAGGCGGCGGGAATCCTGGTGGTGGCTGTCGACACGGCAGCCAAAGGCGCTGACATCACAGTCACAACCGACAATACCCAGGCTGGCGAGATCGCCTGTCAGTACATCGTCGACAAACTCGGTGGAAAGGGCGACGTTATCATCCAGAACGGACCCCAGGTTTCTGCTGTTATCGATCGCGTGAATGGATGCAAGAAGGTCCTGGGCGCGGCCGCCGGCATCAGGGTTCTGTCCAGCGATCAGGACGGCAAGGGGTCTCGTGATGGTGGCCTTGCCGTGATGCAGGGACACCTCACCCGCTTCCCGAAGGTCGATGCGGTTTTCACCATCAATGATCCGCAGGCGATCGGCTCGGATCTGGCCGCCAAGCAGTTGAATCGGTCGAACATCATCATCACGTCCGTCGACGGCGCTCCGGATATCGAGTCGACGCTGAAGGCCAACACGCTGGTGCAGGCATCCGCAAGCCAGGATCCTTACGTGATGGCCCAGATGGGCGTTCGTCTCGGCAACGAAGCCCTCAATGGCAAGAAGCCTGAGCAGACCGTCATTCTCCTCCCCTCGAAGCTCGTGACGCGCGCAAACGTAAATGAGTACAAGGGATGGCAGGCGGTCCGCTGATCAGCCGCTAAACATGGCAGCCGGGCATAACAACGCCCGGCTGTCTGGATATGGTGGTTTCGCTGCCATTCCTCTGCAACAGGTCGGATGCCACGGCTGTGGCTAGCGTCCGCCCCTTTTTGGACGAGGTCGCATGTATCACCACTCTTCGACGCTCCCGCTGCCCGAGCGGACGCCGGTCCCGACCTTCGATTTGGCAATTGCCGGAGCCAGCGGCGATCTCGCCATCCGCAAGCTCTTCCCCGCCCTGGTTCAGCGCATCTCCGAGGGCGTGATCCCGGACGCCAGCCGCATTGTGGGAATCGTGCGCTCAGGCGAGGCGGAAGAAAGCCTGAAAGCCGGCACCGCCGCCCGCCTCACCGAGCAGGGTCTGCGGACATCCGACGTTGACGGCCTCCTGGCACGCCTCAGCTATGTGCGCGCCGATGTCTCCGATCCAGCCTCCATGGCGGATCTGAGCGTCTGCCTTGACGATCCAGGCAGGGTACGCGCCTTTTATCTGGCCACGCCACCGGACCTGTTCATCCCGGCCGCCCGCTCGCTCAAGAGCGCAGGCCTGCTCGATCACGATAGCCGGCTGATCCTGGAAAAGCCCCTCGGCCGGAACTTGGCGTCAGCGCGCGCGATCAACGACGCGGTCGCCGAGGTCTTGGCCGAGAGCCGCACCTATCGCATCGACCACTACCTCGGCAAGGAAACGGTCCAGAACCTACTGGTCTTGCGCTTCGCCAACAGCCTGTTCGAGCGCTCCTGGTCGCAACGCGACATCGACCACGTTCAGATCACCGTGGCTGAGACGGTCGGGCTGGAACAACGCGCCGACTACTACGATCGCGTGGGGGCGCTCCGGGACATGGTACAGAACCACGTGCTGCAGCTCCTGTGCCTGTTCGCCATGGAGCCGCCCAACACTCTCGATGCCGACGCGGTTCGCGACGAGAAGGTGCGGGTCCTGCGGGCGCTGCGGCCCATCCAGGGCCGTGACGTGCTGCGCCACACCGTGCGCGGGCAATACACCGCCGGCTCCATCGCGGGCCAGCCGGTGCCCGGCTATGCGGAGGAGCTTGGACGCGACAGCGGCGCTGAAACCTTCACGGCGCTGCGCTGCGAGATCGACACCTGGCGCTGGGGCGGGGTTCCGATTTACCTGCGGACCGGCAAGCGCATGGGGGCACGCTGCTCCGAGATCGCGGTCACGTTCAAGAGCGTGCCGCACTCGATCTTCCGCGGCAATCCCGATCCCAACCGGCTCGTCATCCGGGTTCAACCGGACGACGGCGTCCAGCTGCAGTTCATGATGAAGGTGCCGGGCAGCGGCCGCCTCAAGCTGGTGCCGCGCATGCTCGACCTGCGCTACGACACGGCCTTCGGCGAGCGCACGCCCGATGCTTACGAACGCCTTTTGACCGACGTGATCCGGGGCGACCAGACCCTGTTCATGCGCCGCGACGAGGTCGAGGCGGCCTGGAGCTTTGTGGACCCGATCATCGAGGGTTGGAGCGAGCATTACGCCACGCCGCACCGCTATGCGGCCGGCACCTTCGGACCGTCGCAGGCGGTCGGCATGATCGAGCGCGACGGCCGCAGCTGGGCCGAGCCGGAGGCCCAGGGGTGATCGAGGCCGCGGTCGACTTCGTCCGTGGGCCCGACCTGCGGCAGGTTTCGCAGCGCTTGGCGGACGACGTCGCGCGCGTCCTCCGGCAGGCGGTCAGCGAACGGGGGCGGGCGACCCTTGCCGTGCCGGGTGGGACGACGCCACGGGAATTCCTGACACGATTGGGGCAGCATGATCTGCCCTGGGATATCATCACGGTCGTCCCGACGGATGAGCGGGATGTTCCGCCGGACGATCCCCGCTCGAACGAGCGCATGATCCGGCAATGCCTGCCCTTGCCATCAGACAGCCTCGTGCCGCTCCGTGCCGTCGGCGGGTCTCCCGAGGCGGGCGCCACAGCCTTGGCGGAGCGGGTAAGCGCTTTGGGACCACTCGACGTCCTGGTCGTCGGCATGGGGGCGGATGCGCACATCGCCTCGCTCTTTCCAGGGGACCGGAGACTCGATCGAGCCGGGAGAGGGATGGCGTCGGCGGTGCTCGCTGCCTGTCCGGCCAATTTGGAGCCGAGACTGTCCCTTGGGCCGGTTCCCCTGACAAGGGCGCGGTGGAAGGCGCTGTTGATCGCCGGTCAGGACAAGCTGGCGGCCCTGACCCGAGCCCTCGCGTCGGCCGATCCGGGTGCCGCACCGGTCCGTCTCCTGTTCGAGGACGGCATTCCGCCTCGCGTCTATTATGCTGAATGAAGGTTGCCATGATGTCGTTTGCGCCCACCGGACAAGTCCTTGAAGACGTCGCAGCCCGCATCGCCGCACGGTCGGGAGAACTGCGGCGCGAATACCTCGCCCGCCTCGAAGAGGTCCGCCGCAGCCATCCGCCCCGGCGCAAGCTGTCCTGCGGCAACCTCGCTCATGCGGCAGCGGCCTGCTCGGCTCACGAGAAGATGCCTGTGGCCACAGGCAGCGTGCCGAACCTCGGCATCGTGACCTCGTACAACGACATGCTGTCTGCCCACCAGCCGTTCGCCACGTATCCAGACCTGATCAAGGAGGAGGCCCGCACGCGCGGAGCGACCGCCCAGGTGGCCGGCGGCGTGCCGGCCATGTGCGACGGCGTCACGCAAGGCCAGCCGGGCATGGAGCTGTCCCTGTTCTCGCGCGATGTGATCGCGATGTCGACGGCGATCTCGCTCTCGCACAACGTGTTCGATGCCGCGCTCATGCTCGGGGTCTGCGACAAGATCGTGCCGGGCCTCGTCATGGGGGCGCTCTCCTGCGGCCATCTGCCGACGGTATTCGTGCCGGCCGGTCCGATGCCGACGGGGTTGTCGAACGACGAGAAGACGCGCGTGCGCCAAGCCTATGCCAGTGGCGAAGTTGGGCGCGATGCGCTGCTCGCCTCCGAGATGAAGAGCTACCACGCGCCGGGCACCTGCACCTTCTACGGCACCGCCAACTCGAACCAGATGATGATGGAGATCATGGGTCTGCATGTTCCAGGGGCAGCCTTCGTTCCGCCCGGCACGCCGCTGCGCGATGCGCTCACCCGCGCGGCCGTGCGCCTGTCCGTCGACGCCGTTCGGGCGCCGCAGGGCGTACGCGGCATCGGCGAGCGTCTGGGCCCGAAGGCTTTCGTGAACGCCATTGTGGGCCTGCATGCGACCGGCGGCTCCACCAACCATCTGCTACACTTGGTCGCCATGGCCCGCGCGGCCGGGCTCGTGATCACCTGGGAGGACTTCTCTGATCTTGCCACCGTGGTGCCGCTCCTGGCGCGGATCTATCCCAACGGTCCGGCGGATGTGAACCAGTTCCACGGGGCCGGCAGCATCGCCTTCGTGATCCGCGCATTGCTGCGCGGCGGGCTTCTGTTCCGCGAGATCGAGACCGTGGCCGGACACGATCTTGCGGCCTATGCCCGCGAGCCGTGGCTCGACAGCGGCCGGCTCGCCTATCGGGATGTGGCGGATGAGCCACTCGAGCCGTCGATCCTGCGCACCATCGACAATCCGTTCCAGGCGAATGGCGGCCTGGCGCTGCTGACGGGCAATCTGGGACGCGCCGTGGTCAAGACATCGGCCGTGCGCTCCGACCGTCTTGCCCTGACGGCGCCCGCCCGCGTGTTCGAGAGCCAGGAGCAGTTCATGGAGGCCTTCAAGGCCAACCAGTTCGACCGCGACGTGGTCATCGTCGTGCGCCAGCAGGGCCCGAAGGCGAATGGCATGCCGGAACTCCACAGCCTGATGCCGGCCCTCGGTGTCCTGGAGAACCGCGGCCTGCGCGTCTCTCTCTTGACCGACGGTCGTCTGTCGGGCGCCTCGGGCAAGATCCTCAGCGCGCTCCATGTGACGCCGGAGGCGGAAAGCGGAGGGCCGATCGGTCTGATCCAGGACGGAGATCTGATCACGATCGATGCCGCCACTGGCCGGTTGGAGCTTGCCGTGGACGCCGCAAGGCTCATGGCGCGGGTGCCGGCCCGGTCCAACTCGGCGGCCGCTACCGCGTCCCTAGGTCGAGACCTTTTCTCGGTCTTCCGCGCAAGTGTCGGCCGGGCCGATCTCGGCGCCGCCACGTTTTGGTCGGAAGTCGCGTGACGTGATCCCTCGATCCTGATCGACCATGAACGAGAGGCCGGAGCCAACGGCCTCGAAGCCAGCAACGGAGAACCGTCATGCCGGACAACAGCGCGATTGCGACCATCCTGAGCCAGGTCGCTGTCATCCCGGTCATCATGATCGAAGATGTCGCTCATGCCGTGCCGCTCGCACGAGCCCTCGTGGCCGGCGGCGTGAACGTGCTCGAGATCACCCTGAGAACGGAGGTGGCGCTCGAAGCGATCCGGCGCATCCGCGATGAAGTTCCCGACGCCGTTGTCGGTGCCGGAACCGTTCTCACGCCGGCCCAACTGGAGGACGTTGTCACAACAGGCGCGGCCTTTGCCGTGAGCCCCGGCGCCACTCCGACCTTGCTCGATGCCGCCGCGGGTTCGCCGGTCCCGCTCCTGCCAGGAGCGGCGACGGCCAGCGAGGTCATGGCCATCCTTGAGCGCGGTTACACCTACATGAAACTGTTTCCTGCCGAGGCGGCAGGCGGCATCGCCCTGCTGAGCGCGCTGGCCTCGCCCCTGCCCGCCGCCCACTTCTGCCCGACCGGCGGCATCGATCCGGAGAAAGCCCGGCGCTATCTTGCGCTGTCGAACGTGGTCTGCGTGGGCGGCTCCTGGCTCGCACCACGCGAGGCAATCCGCGACGGCGATTGGCAGCGGATCACGGAATTGGCGCGGGCGACCCTGCGTCTCAAGAACAGTGCAATCCAATGACGGCCGCCTACATCCGTCACCGGCCCCTGGGCCGTTCGAATGGAGTCCGTCTTCGAAATAGCTGCCGGTCCACGACCATGGTGTCGCAAAACTGAAACCCCATGAGGAGCACAATTGATGTTGCGCATCACCAAGAAGCCCACTCAAGACGGCACTTTTACGGTCTACGTGGAGACTAAGGCCGTCGCTTGGGGCCTCACGACATCGGCCGCTGACGATCTGATCAGCAAATTGCGGCATACCCCTGGTCAAGCCAATGCTATGCTTTGAACACGCATTCCGGATCCCGCCCCATCATTCGCTCAAGCAGGTCAAAACGCGCAGCCGCGGTGGCGTCCTCATGGAGGTGCACTGGGAGCATCGCGAGTCTGGCGCCGATGGGCGCTTCGTAGCCCGTTACGAGAGCTATCAAGCCTTAGACTCTGAGGATGGGATCCAACACAACGGCTGGTACAAGTACGATCATGAAGGCCATCTAACCGATCAGAGCCACTTCCTCACATCCGGGAACAGCATCCATCCGCTCGATGAGGCATAATGGCATCTCATGTGTTGGACCGCTTTTCGCGCACGCACTTCTTGCCCCGCTGCGGCGATCGGATCTGTTCCAGACCACGCTCCAGGGCAACCAGCACGGCCAGGATGTCAATGATGGCGGGATGGATGGGCCAGCAAGACAAGCACCGTCCAAGAGGCCAAGGTAGTGCTGCGAACATCTCCGAGAGTGATACATCCAGTCGGCCACGGGATTGGCGGGCCTCAAGAATAACGCTGCTTCAGCCAAGACAAGTTGAGATACTCTGGAACACAAGCCCTGAAGATCTGGCTAGCCGTCTTCACCGGCAGCGTGATCATCTCCATCGCATGCGATCCCTGTCGCCCGCCCGGCTTGGCCCAAGCAAGTAGCGAAACGATGACGATCGAGAGGAGAGACCCATGACAACAGTGACCGCCTCACCTGCCTGGCAGGCGCTCCAGGTGCATTCCGCAGCCATGGGCGGGCAGCATCTGCGTGACCTGTTCGCGCAGGACCCTGAACGCTTCACCCGATTCTCGCTTCAGCTCGGCGATATCCTGCTCGACTATTCCAAGCACCGGATCACGACTGAAACCATGCAGCTTCTGTTCGACCTCGCGCGGTTTGCCAACGTGGAAGGCTGGCGGGACAGGATGTTTGCCGGCGAGAAGATCAACTCCACTGAAAATCGCGCCGTTCTGCACGTGGCGCTGCGCAACCGCTCCGGCCGCCCGATTCTGTTCGAGGGCGCCGATGTCATGCCGGGCGTGGAGGCGGTCCTGAAGAGGATGCGACTCTTCTGCGAGCGCGTGAGGAGTGGCGACTGGCGCGGGGCGACCGGCGAGACCATCACGGATTTCGTGAATATCGGCATCGGGGGCTCCGACCTTGGCCCGCTGATGGTCTGCGAAGCCCTAAAACCCTATCAGCGCCCGGACCTTCGGACTCACTTCGTGTCCAACGTCGACGGGGCACATCTCGTCCACACGCTCGCGGGTCTTGATCCGGCGCGCACGCTGTTCATCGTGGCGTCGAAGACCTTCACCACCCAGGAGACGATGACCAATGCCGCCAGCGCGCGGGCGTGGCTGACCGCTGCACTCGGGGAGGACGCCGTCGCCAAGCACTTCGTCGCTGTCTCGACCAACGCGGCCGAAGTGTCGCGGTTTGGCATCGCCATGGCCAACATGTTCGAGTTCTGGGACTGGGTTGGTGGCCGCTACAGCTTGTGGTCGGCCATCGGCCTGCCGATCGCGCTCGCGGTTGGGTTCGACCAGTTTGTGGAACTGCTCGGGGGCGCCAATGCCATGGACGAGCACTTCCGCAGCGCTCCGCTCGAGCAGAACATGCCGGTTGTCATGAGCCTACTCGGCATCTGGTACCGCAACTTCCTCGGCGCCTCGACGCTGGCCTTGCTGCCCTACGACCAGCATCTGCATCGCTTTGCGGCTTATTTCCAGCAGGGGGACATGGAGAGCAACGGCAAGTTCGTGCGCCGGAACGGCAGCCGAGTGGACTACCTGACGGGACCTGTGGTTTGGGGCGAGCCGGGCACCAACGGCCAGCATGCGTTCTATCAGTTGCTCCACCAGGGCACGGAGCTGGTTCCGGCCGATTTCCTCGCCGCCGCGCAGAGCCAGACGCCGCTTGGTGACCACCATGACAAGCTGCTCGCCAACTTCCTCGCACAGACGGAGGCGCTCGCCTTCGGCAAGACCGAAAGGGAGGCCAGAGCGGAGCTCGAGAAGAAGGGCATATCGGGCGAGGCCCTCGAGGCGCTACTGCCGCACAAGGTGTTCGAGGGCAACAGGCCGACGACTTCATTGCTCTACCGGAAGCTGACGCCGCACTGCCTCGGATCTCTTATTGCTCTCTACGAGCACAAGATCTTCGTCCAGGGCATCATCTGGGAGATCAACAGCTACGATCAGTGGGGAGTCGAACTCGGCAAGGAACTCGCCTCCCGGATCCTGCCGGAACTTCGGACGGCCGAGGATGTGACGTCCCACGATAGCTCGACGAACGGCCTGATCAATTCCATCAAGCGTCTCCGCAGAGAGAGAGTTAGACGGGCGGGGACGTCATGTCTGGATGGCGCCCGTTTGGCAATGTGATTGTTGACGACGTTTGGGCCTAGCGGGGCGGATGCGGTCATGTCTCCGGCCTTTGAACGCGGTGCTGCATGACCGCAGGCCCTGATGTTTTACGCTGAAGCTGGTCCCTCTCACATTATCGCGCTGGGCTGACGCCAGACAACGCCACGGGCTTTCCAGATCCGGCGGTCCATATCCGCTGTGGCTTCACATCATCTCATCATCACCGTGCCAACTGGGTTGCCTCGAGGGGCGAATCGTCTGAACGGGCCGTCTATGCCGCCGGCGCGGCCGCTCCCTTGCTCCCGGGCTCGTAAGCCGTGCTCCTGGCCATCACCGCCCAGGCGATCCGGGCGATCTTGTTGGCCAAGGCGACGGCGACCACCTTGAATGGCTTCTTGGCCAGCCGCGACCGGGCCCAGTCAGCCAGGGCCGTCCTGGTCTTGGCCGACTTCATGCTGTAGAGCGCCGCGTGCGCTGGAGATGTCACATTAACGGGGAATGCTGCCCTATACTCGTCAAGGAAAAATCGCGCGCCGGGAGAAATCAACGACTTGGCCTGTGCAAAAGTCGACCTCGTTGAGCGGCTCCGCGGCTATACTCAGTTAATGTGACATCCCCAAGCGCTCTCATTCAATCAGATTGCCCGAAGATTAAGACCTTGAAAGCTCAGGGAAAACCATTATCATACTGATTGGTATAATTTATTGTCACGTTGGCAACAGCGTAGCATTCCAGTGGAGGAATGGGAGAACCATGGGCCGCCACCGCGAATTCAATCCTGACGAGGCATTGCACATCGCGCTTCAGGTCTTCCGACGCCAGGGCTACGAGGGGACTTCTATCTCTGACCTTACGGATGCCATGGGCATCACTCGCCCCAGCCTTTATGCCGCGTTCGGCAACAAGGAGGACCTCTTCCGCCAGACCCTCGACCTCTACGAGCGCCAGCACCTGTGCTTCGCGCACGAGGCTCTTCAGGCGCCGACGGCTCGGGAGGCGGTCGAGCGGCTCCTGCGCGGTTATGCCGATGTGCTGACCGATCCCATGAACCCTCCCGGCTGTCTTGGCGTAAACGGAGCCGTGGCCTGCAGCGAGGCGAGTGAAGCCATCCGCGAGGAGCTCATCGCGCGCCGGATGGTGAACGAGAACAACCTGCGAGATCGTCTCGAGCAGGCACGTTCCAACGGCGATTTTCCTAAGGACGAGGGTCCGGTTGATTGGGCGCGCTATGTCGTGTCCATCGGCCTTGGAATGGCGGTCAAGGCGGCATCGGGGGCCTCGCGTGAGGAACTCCATCGTGTGGTAGACTTCGCTCTACGGGGTTGGCCGACTGTGCTGCGGTGAAGGCTGGATTGCTCCTGCGCCTACCAGCTGGAGGGTTTGCTGTCATGATTAACCGTGAGGCTGATCGGAATGACGATCGTCTCAAAGTTTATGGTAGCCTCGATCATACCGCCGGGTGCAAGACTGACCAGACCGTCAACTTCGACCCAAAGCGCCTCTCCGTCTGCTGAGAGGATCTCGCCGGGAGCGACAGGAATCGAGTCCAGTGTTGTCGTCGCTCCGTTGCCAAGGGACGCGACGATCCGGGAGCGGCGGGCGGCTGTGACCGTTATTCCTTCGAACAAAATCCGTTCCGCGCTTCGGTTCTCCATTACGAGTGTAATGTGCGTCTGTCTCTTCTCCTTTGCAGGCGAGACACGCACGTCCATCAGAACAACATCATTCGTAATTCGGTAGTCTTCTTCGGCCTTCGCTTTCCGATAGTGTGCTCATGACGAGCAGCAGTGCAGACGCCACAGCAAGTCTGAGGCTTCTTCCAAATCGATCCATGAATGGCGTTCCGTTATTTGGGCAGGATTGGCAGAGGGGCGCCGGCTCAAGCAGCGTCCCATGCATTTGATCAGCTCGCCATTTCCTTCACCGGGTGCGCATTCGCAATCGGACCCGGTGCGACAGGTTCAGGCTCATGTTGAAGATGGCGGTTCCCCGCCAACCGGCGCACCAAGACATAGAAGACTGGCGTGAAGAACAGGCCGAATGCCGTCACGCCGATCATGCCTGAGAACACGGCCACACCCATCGCAGCTCGCATCTCGGCGCCGGCGCCCGTCGACACCACCAGCGGCACGACGCCCATGATGAACGCAAGCGAGGTCATCAGGATCGGCCGCAGACGCAGTCGACTGGCCTCGATCGCCGCTTCTACGGGAGTGCGCCCCTCGAACTCGAGCTCACGGGCGAACTCCACGATCAGGATCGCGTTCTTGGCGGAGAGGCCGACCAAGACGATGAGCCCGATCTGGGTGAACACGTTGTTATCGCCTGCGGTCAGCCACACACCGGCCAAAGCAGCAAGCAACGCCAGTGGCACGATCAAGATGATCGACACTGGAAGGGTCAGGCTCTCGTACTGCGCTGCCAGCACCAGGAAGACGAGCAGGATGGCAATCGGAAAGACCAGGATCGCCGAGTTGCCAGCCAGGATCTCTTGGTAGGTCAGCTCGGTCCACTCGGCCCTGAAGCCCTTCGGCAGGGTCTCGGCCGCGATCCGCTCGACCGCTGCCTGCGCTTGGCCGGACGAATACCCCGGGGCCGACTGTCCGTTGACGTCGGCCGACAGGAAGCCGTTGTAGCGCATGGCGCGCTCCGGTCCCACGCTCGGCTGGATGCTCAGCAGGGCTGTCAGCGGAACCATCTCGCCCGAGATCGACCGAACCTTGAGGTAGCCGACGTCCTCGGCACGCGCCCGGAAGGGAGCATCCGCCTGGACGCGCACGGAGTAGGTCCGGCCGAACTTGTTGAAGTCGTTCACGTAGACCGAGCCGAGATAGATCTGGAGTGTGCTGAATACATCGGAGACCGGAACCCCAAGCTGACGCGCCTTGGCGCGATCGACATCCGCGTAGAGCTGGGGAACGTTGATCGAGTAGCTCGAGAACAGCCCCGCAAGTTCGGGCGCTGCCGTAGCCTTGGCCAGAAACTCCTTCGTGGCCCGGTCGAGCACCTCGTAGCCGAGGCCGGCCTGATCCTCGATCTGCAGCTTGAAGCCGCCGATCGTGCCCAGACCCTGCACCGGCGGGGGCGGAAACATCGCGATCACGGCCTCCGAGATGGCGGCGAACTGCTGGTTCAGCTGACCTGCGATTGCTCCAGCCGCGAGGCTCGGGTCCTGACGTTGCTCAAATGGCTTGAGCGTCAGGAACACGATGCCTGCATTCGAACTGTTGGTGAACCCATTGATCGACAGACCCGGAAACGCAACGGCGTTCTCAACGCCGGGGTGCTTTAGCCCAATATCCGTCATCTGCCGGATGACGTCCTCTGTCCGGTCGAGGGTGGCAGCGTCCGGCAGCTGGGCGAAGCCGACCAGATACTGCTTGTCCTGCCCGGGTACGAAGCCGCCCGGCACGGTCTTGAACAGGAAACCCGTCGCGCCCAGCAGGGCGACATAGACGACCAGCATCAGAGCCTTCGTCGAGATCGCCCGCCGCACGCCAGTACCATAGGCACTGGACCCGCGATGAAAAACAGCATTGAAGCGCCGGAACAGCCAGCCGAACAGCGTGTCGATGAGCCGAGTGAGCCGGTCCCTCGGCGCCTGGTGATCGCGCAGGAGAAGGGCTGCTAGGGCGGGCGACAGGGTCAGCGAGTTGATCGCGGAGATCACCGTCGAGATTGCGATGGTAACGGCGAACTGCCTGTAGAACTGCCCGGTCAGTCCGCTGATGAACGCCAGCGGGATAAACACGGCGACCAGCACCAGCGCGATGGCGACGATCGGCCCGGAGACCTCCTGCATGGCCCGATAGGTCGCCTGCCGGGGGCTCAGCCCCTTCTCGATATTCCGCTCCACATTCTCGACCACCACGATGGCATCATCGACCACGATACCGATGGCCAGCACCAGGCCGAACAGGCTCAGGGCATTGATGGAGAAGCCCAGGACATGCAGAACCGCGAACGTGCCGACGATCGAGACCGGAACGGCGGCAAGCGGGATGATGGACGCCCGCCAGGTCTGCAGGAACAGAACCACCACGAGCACCACCAGGAGCACGGCCTCAAGCAGCGTGTGGACCACCGCATTGATCGATGCCCGCACGAACTGGGTCGTGTCGTAGACGATCTGGAAGTCGATACCTTCCGGCATGTTGGCCTTGATGTCCGCCATCTCGGCGCGAACCTTGTCGGCGATCTCGATGGCGTTCGATCCCGGCGCCTGCAGGACCGGAATCGCCACGGCCGGCTTGTTATTTAGAAGAGACCGCAGGGCGTAGTCGGCGGCACCCAACTCGATGCGGGCGATGTCGCGCAAGCGGGTAATCTCCCCGTTCGCACCAGTTTTGACAATGATGTCGCCGAACTGCTCCTCATCCTGAAGGCGGCCCTGCGCATTGATCGACAATTGATGATCGATTCCCGGCAGACCCGGCGAAGCGCCAACGACGCCTGCTGCTGCTTGCACATTCTGGGCCCGGATCTCGTTGACGACGTCGCCGGCGGAGAGACCATGTTCGGCAATCTTCTGCGGGTCGAGCCAGACGCGCATGGAATAATCGCCGGCTCCGAACAGCTGGACCTGCCCGACGCCCTGGATGCGGGCGAGCCGGTCCTTGACGTTGAGCGCCGCGTAGTTGCGCAGGTAGGTGACGTCATAGCGGCTGTCAGGGGAGAGCAGGTGCACGACCATCATGAGATCAGGTGAGCTCTTCACGGTGGTGACGCCCAAGCGCCGCACCTCCTCAGGCAGCCGGGGCTCGGCCTGTGACACCCGGTTCTGGACGAGCTGTTGCGCCTTGTCGGGATCGGTGCCGAGGGCGAAAGTCACGGTCAGCGTCAGCACACCGTCCGTGGTCGCCTGGCTGCCCATGTAGAGCATGTCTTCGACCCCGTTGATGGCCTCCTCGATCGGGGCGGCCACGGTCTCAGAGATGACCTTTGGATTCGCGCCTGGATACTGCGCTCGGACGACCACCTGCGGCGGCACGACCTCGGGGTATTCCGAGATCGGCAGGATCCGCAGGGCCAGCAGTCCGACCACGAAGATGAGCACCGACAAAACCCCGGCAAAGACTGGGCGATCGATGAAGAAGCGGGAGATGTTCATGGCGTCGGCCCTCAAGCCTGTGGCGTGCGATCAGTTCTCCGCGGAAGCGGAAGAACTCCGTGTTTGAAGTGCGGCGGATGCCTCGGGCTGCGGCGCGATCAGGGCTCCGGGACGGACCTTCTGCAGCCCGTCGACAATAATCCGTTCCCCTGCGTTCAGGCCGCTGGTGACGATGCGCCCGCCGTCGACGGCTGCACCGAGCTTGATCTCGCGGTAGTTCGCCTTGTGAGCCGGATCGACGACGAGCACATACTTCTTGTCCTGGTCGACCCCGATGGCCCGCTCGGGCACGACCACCGCAGGGGTCGTCCTGGCCTGCCCCAGCCGGATGCGGGCGAACTGGCCTGGCATCAGATGATCACCGCTGTTGTCGAATACCGCCCGCACGCGGACCGTGCCGCTGGCGCCATTGACCGTATGGTCGATGAGTTGCAGCTTGCCGCGTACGACCTCGGCCTCCGGTCCGGAGCGCATCTCAACCGGGATGCGCGCGAGATGTTCACGCCGGTCGCCTCCGGCCGGCAGCGTCTCGAGAGCCCGCTGGACCGCGCGCTCATCGGCATCGAAGCTCACATAGATCGGGTTGATCGAGACGAGCGTCGTCAGGACCGGAGCGCCAGATCCACCATTGACGAGATTGCCTGCGGTAACCTCGATTTTGCCCACCCGTCCAGAGATCGGCGCGCGCACCTCGGTATAGGACAGATTGAGGCGAGCGGTCGTTGCTGCGGCTTGCGCCGCACGCAGACTGGCCTCCGCCTCGCGTAAGCTGTTCTCGCGCGTGTCAAGGTCGCGTTGTGTGATCGTCTGGTTGGCCGTCAGCTTCATGCCGCGATCCAGCTCATTGCGCGCGAAAGCAATCCTTGCCTCGACCGCGCTGATCTGCGCCTCCGCCCGCTCGACTTCGGCACGATACGGTTCGGGATCAATGGTGAAGAGAAGATCTCCGTGCCTTACCAAAGATCCTTCTCGGAAATGAACGGCCTGGATGGCGCCTGGAACGCGGGGACGCAGATCGACGCGCTCGATCGCCTCAAGGCGGCCTGAAAATTCCTGCCATAGCGTAAGCTCGTGTCTGCCTACGGCGACCACAGTCGCAGGCGTGGCAGAGGGCGCCGGTCCCGTGTCGCTGCCCTGGGTACTCGTGCTGCCGATTGCAAACCAGAGAGCTGCACCACCAAGGAGCAGTGCTATCACCCTAGAGGGCGTACGTGGAACAGGCCTGGGGAAGATTGTCATGAGCGAGCGATCCATTCGAAGGGCCATCAGAGGGCCTGAGTGATGTCGAAACCGTACCGATTGGTATAGTATCGATTGGTAGGTTACGAAAGAGGGATGCCAAAGATTTTAGATCGAACGGTATAAAAAACATGGCATAAGGCTGACCCAGCGGCACCAATGTGCGCTGACGCACGTGCCAGCCGATTTCACGGGGTCAGCGGAAAACCAGCCGCAACAAGACGCTCTGGCCAATCCCGAGCCCTTCCGGTTTCTGTGCAAGGAGCGTTCGTGTATGCCAGAGTCTCAGGCCACGGGGTTGAGCCGGCCCTCGCGCTATCGCGCTGGCTCAGGCTGCAATCCGTTCGCAGGATGAACGATGGCACCCGAGAGGCATCGGTTTCGCGGTTTAGGAGCGGCGCTGTCCTGTCTGGATGGCGCCCGTTTGGCAATGTGATTGTTGTTGACGTTTGGGCCGAGCGGGGCGGGTGCTGTTGGAGTGGACGGCCCCCTTACGGCATCGCTGTGCCAGAATGAGGTCGTTGCAGATCTCAGTCACAGGAGACCGTCCATGGACCAGATTATCCGCATCGGAATGGATACGTCAAAGCACGTCTTCCAACTGCACGGCGTGAATGCCGCCGAGGAGCCGGTGCTGCGCAAGAAGCTGCGGCGCCAGGATCTGATCACCTTCTTTGGCAAGCTTCCGCCCACCGTAGTTGCCCTTGAAGCCTGTGGGGGCTCGCACCATTGGGCGCGCCTTCTGCAGTCGTTAGGGCACCAGGTGAAGCTGATCGCGCCGCAATTGGCCAAGCCGTACGTCAAGCGTGGCAAGAACGATGCGGCTGATGCCGAGGCGATCTGCGAGGCGATGAGCCGGCCCACCATGCGCTTCGTGCCGGTCAAAACAGCCGACCAGCAGGCGGCCTTGATGCTGGTGGGCGTGCGCGATCGCTTGATCCGGCAGCGCACCCAGCTGGTCAACGTGATCCGCGGCTATGCGGCGGAGTTCGGGCTCATTGCCCCTAAGGGGCTGTGCCGGATCGAGCCTCTGCTGGAGCGGGTCAAAACCGAGGAGACCTTGCCGGCTCTCGCCCGGGAGCTGTTTGCGATGCAGGCCACGGAGTATGCGCAGCTGCAGGCCCGATTGGAGGAGATTGAAGATCGCCTCATGGCTTGGCACCGCGCCCATGAGATCAGCCGACGCTTGGCCAGGATTCCTGGGGTGGGTCCGATCGGCGCTGCGATGTTGGTGATGAAGACGCCTGCACCCGAGGCCTTTCGCTCGGCCCGCCACTTTGCCGCCTGGCTTGGCTTGACCCCGAAGGATCATTCCACCGCCGGCAAGGTGCGGCATGGGGTGATCACGCGGGCCGGTGACGAGGCCCTGCGCAGCGTGCTGGTGGTCGGGGCGACTGCTGTCATCCGGCAGTTGCGGCGCGGCCAGAGTGCGCCGCCTTCGCCGTGGCTGGTGGCGTTGCTCCAGCGCAAGCCGCCCAAGCTGGTTGCCGTGGCGCTGGCCAACAAGATCGCCCGCATTGCCTGGAAGCTGATGGTGACAGGGGAGAGCTACAAAGCCCCAGCGTCAGTATCGGCAGCGGCGTGCGCTGTGTAGAGATCAGCCCGACATGAGAACCCTTCAAGCGCTCTCGTGTTGAGCTGGTGTCGGACCTTGCAAGGAAGCGAGCAGATGGTGTGATCGATCGATCCAGACGGTGAGACACTCCGCACATGACTGTGGTCTGGCGAGGCCGCGGTGCTGTTGGGAACTCACAGAGCGGACGCCATCTTGGCCAGCGGTCATGTGTGACTGCAATGAAAGGCCGGACATATGACCGCAAGCGATCCGATCAAACCATGCCGAAATCTTCTTGCGAGGCGGGGGCCGTCCACATAAGCCATGTGTACGGCCTCATCTGCGGCCATTCACATGCCGCGGGCCCGGATGGAGTTCGCGGATCAGGTCCAATTCAAGGCGGCGCGCTCAAGGCGCGTTGTTGCACACTGGTTTTCCTGCTCCCGTTTCATCGACCGTTGCGCCATCTCTCTCCTTCGACCTTCCTCCGCCCCAACCGCCCCACAGACGCGAGCGCTTATACGCTCACGGCCGGAGCTCGGTAGATCCCGCCCCTGGCCATCAAGGCCCAGATGACGCGAGCCATCTTATTGGCCAAGGCCACCCGCACCAGCATCGGCGGCTTGCGGGCCAGCATTCGTGCAAGCCACGACCCTGCCGGAACTCCGTTGCGGGCCGCCCAGCGTAAGACGCCGCTGGCGCCAAGGATCAGCAAGCGCCGCAGCGTCCGCTCGCCCATCTTCGAGGTGGCGCCGAGCTTCTGCTTGCCGCCGGTCGAATGCTGCAGGGGCGTGAGTCCCACCCAGGCGGCAAAGTCCCGTCCGCGCTTGAAGGTCTCAGCGGGTGGGGCAAGCGCCGCCAATGCCACCGCAGTGACTGGGCCCACACCAGGAATGGTCATCAGCCGACGCGCCGTCTCATCTCTCTTAGCCCTCTCGGCAATCTCGCGATCCAGATATGTGATCTGCTCGTCCAACCGATGGAGCGCCTCAACCAGCATCTGAAGGATCGGTCGAGCGAGCTCCGGGATCGGTTCTGCCATATCCTCGACAGCCCGCACGAGGTGCGGGGCGTGAGCTGGCCCTTTCGGCACCACGATGCCGAACTCGGCCAGATGTCCCCTCAAAGCATTGATGATCTGGGTTCGCTGCTTCACCAGGAGATCGCGCGCCCGGAACACGACAGCGGCGGCTTGAGCCTGCTCGCTCTTGGGAGCCACGAAGCGCATGGTCGGGCGCTGGGCCGCCTCGCAGATCGCCTCAGCATCGGCAGCGTCGTTCTTCTGGCGCTTGACGAAAGGCTTCACGTAAGCCGGCGGGATCAGCCGGACCGCATGCCCGAGCCGGCCGATTTCACGGGCCCAATGGTGAGCGCTGCCGCAGGCCTCCATCGCCACCGTGCAGGGTGGTCGGCCAGCAAAGAACGTAAGAACCTGATGCCGCCGCAGCTTCTTGCGAAATAGAACCGCTCCGGATGCATCGGCACCGTGCACTTGGAACACGCTCTTCGCCAGATCCAAGCCAATCATGCTAACCTCTCCCATGGACGCCTCCCTTAAGTGGTGTTCAACACCTCCACTGTGGCACACTGAGGCCGTTGGGGGCGTCCACACCATCAAGGCGTCGGGCCGGAGTTCACTTGATGAACGGGCAGTTACCGTCCTTGAGCGGTCTGAAGACCTCATCGCCAGGCAAGGTGCTGACGAGCTTGTAGAGGTCCCAGTCTCCCTTCGACTCCTGCGGATTTTTGACCTGGAACAGGTACATGTCGTGCACCATGCGCCCGTCCTCACGCAGCGTGCCCTTCTCAGCGAAGAAGTCGGAGATCGGCTCCGCCCGCATGGCCGGCACGACGGCCTTGCCCTCGTCGGTACCGGCCCGTTCGATAGCTTTCAGGTAGTGGCGCACCGCCGAGTAGATGCCCGCCTGCGTTGGGGTTGGCATCGCTTTCTCCCGCTCGTAGAAGCGTTGAGCAAACTGGCGGGATTCCGGTGTGCGATCCCAATAAAAGGCTTCCGTGAGAAGCATGCCCTGCGCATCAGCCAGCCCAACACCCTTCATGTCCACAATGTTGGTGAGAAGCCCGACAAGCTTCTGTCCCCCCTTGGTCAAACCAAACTCTTGGGCCTGCTTGATAGCATTGGCCGTATCAGCGCCCGCATTGGCAAACGCGATCACCTTCGCGCCCGAACTCTGGGCCTGAAGCAGGAAGGAGGTGAAGTCAGTCGTGCCTAGGGGGTGACGCACGCTGCCCACGACTTTTCCGCCAGCGTGCGTCACCAACTCACCGGTATCGCGTTCCAACGCCTGGCCAAGAGCGTAATCAGCCGTGACGAAGTACCAGCTGTCACCACCCTGGGCGACAAGAGCCTTGGCGACGACCTGAGACAGGGCATAGGTGTCGTAGACCCAGTGCACACCGGTGGGAGAGCAGGCCGGACCTGTCAGGTCTGACGTTGCCCCCGCTGCGATGAGCGTGACCTTGCCCTTGTCCATAGCGAGCTTCTGCACCGCCAAGGCAATGGACGAGGTCGGCATATCGGCAACGGCATCGACCCCATCCTGGTCGAACCAGCGTCGGGCGAGGGTCGAACCTACGTCCGGCTTGTTCTGGTGGTCGCCGGCGAGAATCTCAACAGGCTTGCCGAGAACCTTGCCGCCAGCATCCTCAGCAGCCATGCGGGCAGCCGTCACGGACCCTTTGCCTGTGCTGGCCGAGTACGGTCCCGAAAGGTCGGTGAGAACACCGATCCGGACCGCATCGTTCGAGATCTGAGCACGAGCAGACATTGCTGACAAAACAAATGGCAGCAGAGCGGCCGCACAGAAATATCCCAGCTTCATCTTCGTTTCCTTCCCTCACTACGCTCTCTTCAAGGGAGCTTCTTGCCAGCTTTGGAGACGCTGTTGTTGTCCAGGGCACCAAACTGAAACGGTTCGCTTTAATCAGGAGTCTGGCCAACCCACTTTGTTGGGGAGGATTATTGTTATGCCTTATAACTTACGTCAAGCCTGGGATTGCAAAATTTCGCCTGGGCCTCAAGGTGCGCAACGAAACACCATGACATATTTACTCTACACCTGTCGAAGTTCTGAGCGATGAACTGCACACAGCGCTGGCTCAGGCGCGTCAGGTCGACCGCTCGCGCTCAAAGAAGCCTGTTGCGCTTGGCTCAATCAAGAGGAGTACGGATCCAGGGACGTTGAACGGCTTAACTCGCTCAATCAGGCCTCATCTCCGGCCCAAGAGGCATCCTGATTGCCAGCGTCTCCCCAGATGCGCTTGAGCACGGACAACATCGTTGTGCGCTCTTCATCTGTCATTCGAGCCAGGAACTTTGCTTCATGTTCAACGATCTTGACCCGCATCTCGTGGACCAGAACGTGTCCGGCATCGGTCAGATACAACGCATAGGAGCGCCGGTCGCTGGGAACCGGCTTACGAACCGCAAGGCCGCGAGCCTCAAGGATGTCGAACAGAGGCACGAAATTCGCTCGTTTGATCCCGAGCGCCTCCGCCACCTCCGTCTGCTTCCGGCCTGGGTTCAAGGCGATGAGGGATAGCACGGCATACTGCGTTGGGCGGATGTCGTAAGCTCCGATCGTCTCCGCAAAGTCACGCAGAATGACACCAGCGGCACGACGCAAATTGTACCCCAGGATATCTTCGACCAGTGACATCCGCAGCGTGGCCGGGGGAACTTCGACTTCAGCAGGCTTCGCCATGATATCTCGTACAAAAGACCGAATGCTTCAATCGTTATACAGCGGCTTAGATTTATATCTAGCAGGATAATTGTTATACATCATAGCTAAATTCTTGACGTGGGTGGATTGTTATGCCACATAACGTTGCCCAGCGCCAAACAACACAAACACCAAGCGCTCGTTCGTTGGAGGAAACCATGGACACCCAATCTGGAACGACGGTCGACCTCTTCATCAATGGCCAGACCGTACCATCCGGCAGCCAACGCCGCTTTGAGCGGAGAAATCCCATCACGGGTGATGTCGCGACCATTGCTGCTGCCGCTCAGGTCGAAGATGCGATTGCTGCCGCTGCTTCAGCGGCAGCGGCTTTCCCGGACTGGTCCGAGACCGGACCGAACGCCCGCCGGGCTCTCCTGCTGAAAGCCGCAGACGCTCTTGCCGGCCGTGCCGCCGACTTCGTCGCCTCGATGACGGCGGAGGCCGGCGCGACCGAAGGCTGGGCCCGCTTCAACGTGATGCTCGCCTCGTCCATGCTCCGCGAGGCCGCCTCGCTGACGACCCAGATCTCCGGAGAGATCATCCCATCCGACAAGCCCGGATGTCTGGCCATGGCCGTGCGCCAGCCCGTCGGCGTAATCCTCGGTATGGCCCCCTGGAACGCTCCGGTGATCCTCGGCGTGCGGGCGATCGCCACGGCCTTGGCGTGCGGCAACACCGTGGTGCTCAAAGCGTCCGAACTGTGCCCGCGCACGCATACCCTGATCGCTCAGGCTTTTGCCGATGCCGGTTTTCCGAAGGGCGTGGTGAATGTCATCAGCAATGCGCCTGACCAAGCCAGTGAGATCGTCAATGCGTTGATCGATCACCCGGCAGTGGCCCGGATTAACTTCACCGGGTCCACCCGCGTTGGCCGTATCATCGCGCAACGGGCGGCGGCTCACCTGAAGCCGGTTCTGCTCGAACTCGGCGGCAAGGCCCCGCTTCTCGTCCTAGACGATGCCGATCTTGACGAAGCCGTCAAGGCGGCGGCCTTCGGGGCCTTCTTCAACCAGGGGCAGATCTGCATGTCGACCGAGCGCATCGTCGTCGACAACGCGGTGGCCGATGAATTCATTGCCAAGTTCTCGGCCAAGGGCACCGTGCTGGTCGCGGGCGATCCTAGGGAGGGAAAGACCCCGCTGGGCTCCATCGTCGATCCGGGCGCCGCGTCCTGCATCCAGGCGCTCGTTGACGATGCCGTCGACCAGGGGGCAACCTTGCATCAGGCGGGTCAACGCGTTGGAACGCTGATGCCCGCAGCGATCCTCGACCATGTGATCCCCAAGATGCGGATCTACGGCGAAGAGTCTTTCGGACCCGTCGTGACTGTTGTGCGCGTCAACGGCGAAGAGGAGGCGATCCGTGTCGCCAATGACACCGAATATGGCCTCTCGGCCGCTGTGTTCACCAAGGACATCACCCGGGGATTGCGCGTCGCCAAGCGCATCAAGTCGGGGATCTGCCACATCAACGGGGCGACCGTTCATGACGAGGCGCAGATGCCGTTCGGCGGTGTGAAGGCCAGCGGCTACGGCCGCTTTGGCGGCAAGGCCGGCATCGACGCCTTCACTGAACTTCGCTGGATCACTGTCGAAACTCTCCCGGGTCAGTTCCCGATCTGACACTCAGCGCCTCGATGAAACGATTACAATAACCAGGAAGCCCACAATGAGCACGCAATCCCAGTCTGCTGGCGAAGAGGTGGTCAAGGTCGAATTCGAGAACGGCGTGGCCTGGGTCACGCTGAACCGGCCGGACAAGCGCAATGCCATGAACCCGACCTTGAATGCTCGCATGCATCGGGTCCTGGATGACCTGGAAGCGAATGATGACTGCAAGGTCCTGGTTCTGACCGGGGCAGGGGAGTCCTTCTCGGCCGGCATGGACTTGAAGGAATACTTCCGCGAGACTGAAGCCAAGGGGCACATCGCAGTGCGCCGCGCGCAACGGGACTCCTATGGCTGGTGGCGCAGGCTGCGCTGGTTCGAGAAGCCGACGATCGCCATGGTGAATGGCTGGTGCTTCGGCGGCGCCTTCTCGCCCCTGTTTGCCTGTGATCTGGCGATCGCCGCGGACGAGGCGCAGTTCGGTGTATCGGAGATCAACTGGGGCATCATTCCCGGCGGCAACGTGACAAAGGTTCTGGCCGATTTGATGAGCCAGCGCGACGCGATGTACTACATTATGACCGGCGAGACCTTCGATGGCCGCAAGGCGGCTGAGATGAAGATCGTCAACTTCTCTGTCCCCAGTGATCAGCTGCGCTCTCGGGTGCGGGCTCTGGCTGACAATCTGATGCAGAAGAACCCAGCCACCCTGAAGGCCGCCAAGGACGCTTTCCGGCGCGTGGTTGAGATGCCGTTCGATGCTGCGGAGGATTACCTTGTCGTGCGCCAGGAATCCCTGAACTACCTCGACAAGACCGAAGGACGTAAAAGGGGCATCAAGCAGTTCATCGATGACAAGACCTATCGTCCTGGACTGGGAGCGTACGAGCGTGATTGAGCGGCTGATCGCTCAGCCGTGACCCGCAGGCAACAGAATCAATCCGGCAGAAGATCGGAGTGAGGGAGGAGAGGCGTGCCGAAGACCAATCCAAGCAGGAACGGTGCCGGCGTCCAGTGGGAAGCCCCCGATGCCGTCGCATACCAAGCGACGGCGCAACCGGGAAAACTCGCGTGTGTGGATCTCGCGTCTGGGGAGCGCTTGACCTATTCCGAGTTGAACCGCCGCATCGACCAATGCGCCGAATGGCTGGTCAGCTGCGTCGACGAGGAGCCGGGGCAACGGATCGCCTATCTGAGCCGCAACAGCGTCGACATGCTCATCACGCATCTGGCCTGTGTACGGTCAGGGATGGTCTTCGTGCCTTTGAACTGGCGCCTTGCTGTCCCTGAACTCATTTGGCTTCTTAACGATGCCGCTCCCTCACTGCTTCTGTTCAGTGCCGACTTCGACGAGACATCTGCTGCATTAGGCGCGGAAATTCCCTCTCTGCGTCAGATCAAGGCGGCAGAGGCGAGAGCTGAGCAGGAGGCTGTTCCCGGCCGCCGGGTATTTGCGCCCCGTGACGCAGATACACCTTCGACGATCATCTACACGTCCGGCACCTCAGGACGCCCGAAAGGCGCTCTCCTGACCGAGCGGAACGCATTCTTCACCGCGTTCAACTTCGCCCTTGAGAAACGCATGGATCACACCTGCGTCTTCCTCTGCGATATGCCGCTGTTCCATGTGATTGGGATCCTGACGATCTCGCGCTCCACCCTGTTGCAGGGGGGCACGCTGCTGATCTCTCCAGGATTTGACCCGGCTCTCACGCTTGCACGGCTATCCGACCCTGCGTTGGGGGTCACGCATTACATGTGCGTGCCTCAGATGGCTCAAGTCCTGCGTTCCCAACCTGCGTTTGAACAAGCAGACTTGTCGCGTCTGGTTGCCTTCGGCACCGGAGGGGCTCCCAATCCTCCAGCGCTCATCCGTCGCTTTCTGGCCGAAGGCATTCCCATGGTCGATGGCTACGGCAGCAGCGAGGGTGGCACCATTCTCGGCATGCCCTTGGGCAACTTGCAGCGCATATCGGCTAAGGCAGGATCGGCAGGTCTGCCACCGGCTGCCGTCAGGGTCCGGCTGGTTGACGACAATGGCAACGATGTTCCGGACGGTGAGGTTGGCGAGATTTGGGTGCGTGGGCCGAACGTGTCGCCCGGGTATTGGAATCAGCCTCCCGCATCGGGGGATTTCGCCGGGGGCTGGTTTCGAACAGGGGATGCGGCTCGACGCGATGCCGACGGCTTCTATTACATCGTCGATCGCAAGAAGGACATGTTCATCTCGGGCGGAGAGAATGTTTATCCGGCTGAGGTGGAGGCCGCCATTCTGGAGATGGATGCTGTGGCTGAAGCCTGCGTGATTGGCATTCCGGACGATCAATGGGGCGAGGTCGGCTGCGCTTATATCGTTCCCCGATCAGGGATTGCGCTCGCCGACGCCGATGTTTTTGCTCACTGCGACACACGCCTGGCTCGCTACAAGATCCCGAAGCGCGTCGTGATTACCGACGAGTTGCCGAGAACCGCCTCCGGCAAACTTCAGAAGCACGTTCTGCGAGCGAAGTACAAGGAAGGTCAGCGGGTAGACTAGCTACCTCATCTGACAACGGCACTCACATTCCGATTCAGGTTCCATAAAAAATGTTCAACGAAATTCGCCTGTAGCCGCAAAGTTAGAATGTCCTGATCCCGCTTTGCCGGCCGCCAGACATTTCAATTTAGCGGCCGCATTCAGTGTGAGTTTGGGTTCAATCACGCGTTCTCGTCTCCGCGACGAGCCGGCTATATCCTCTAGTCAGGCACTCACCTTTAGATACACTGACGGTGCCCCATCGGGTGGGGTGGTGGGAGGCCTCGCAGTGATTGTTCAGGTATTGGGCGGCACAAGGTTTGTGCGATAACCCGCGCCGGCATTGTCACCAAAGACAGCTCCTTTCGAGACGAGGTCGATCCCGCCGGCCTTCGGTTGGCGCACCCCGCGCCCAATGGCGACGCGGAACACGGCGAGAGTTCCAGGGGTGGTGGGACACGTGCCCACAGCGTCGTCGTTACCTGACGTCCCTTACCGGTGCGGCTCGGCGCTGGGCCCGTGAGGATCCGCTGCGACCAGCGAAAGCCGATCTCATTGAAGTAAAAGTACGGCGAAGGCCCCGGATGCCCGATATGGCTAAGGTCATCCGGGGCCTTGCTGTGACAGGGCCAACGAGGGGGCGATCGACCCGTCACAAGCTGCGGACCATTCTTCACGAGGTGCGGAGCGCGGTGCCCCAGGAGTGAGAAGGAATGATCCGCGTCGCAGCATCGGGGCGGGTTGCTTAACTCAGGTCATAGAGGCTCGAATTGGCTCCGCGACGTCTCCCTGCCGCAACACCTCGAGCGTTTGCATCAGGCCGCCTCGCCCATGAGGTCAGCAGCCTTCGACGCGGGATGGCCGTCACGGCCGAGAGCCGTGACGGCCTGAGGCCATTAGTGGATCGAGAAATAATCGCCCGGGTTGCTGTTCACCTCCTCAGCATTGACGTTCACGAGGGTAATCGTGTCGCCATTCCCAAGGTCGACAACGGTATTGCTGCCGACCTGCTGGACGCGGTCAGCAAGATCGTCGGCCGTCGCGATATCGGTGCCGTTGATCCCTTTGGAGATCTGCAGCAGATCCTGGCCCGGCTTGAAATCCAGCACGACATCATTGCCGCCGCCGCCGGTGAAGACGAACGTGTCGCCACCCGCGCCGCCGACGAGAAGGTCGTCACCCGCTCCGCCTTCAATGAGATCGGCTCCGGAGCCGCTGCGCAGGATGTCGTCGCCCGCGCCGCCCTGCAGCAGGTCAGCGCCAGCACCGCCGTCAAGCGCGTCGTTGCCGACCCCTCCGAGCACGATGTCAGTGCCAGCGCCGCCGTCGAGATCATCGTCCCCATCGTCGCCGAGCAGGTGATCGACTCCGGAACCGCCGAGCAGGTTGTCGCCACCCGCACCACCAGAGAGCCAGTCCTCCCCGGCGCCGCCATCGAGCAGGTCTGCACCGTCCTCGCCGTACAGATCGTCGTCGCCGCTTCGGCCGAAGATCAGATCGTCTCCGCCATGGCCGAAGATAGCGTCTGCCCCGGAGGCGCCCTGCAAGTGATCGATGTTCTCGCTACCGCCGATTGTTGCCATGTCATTCTCCTGTGTTGTGTCTGCCCGGCGAGCGGGCGCGTGCCGATGCGCCAGCTCGTGAGGATCAAACGGATTGAACAGTGAGAGCGCTCTGAGCGCGTGCTTGTGGAGCTGGATGCGATGTTCACTGCTTTTCGTGTCAGCCAGCGAATTCTGGATAGAAGAGATTCGGATCAGTGTAAACCATCTCAAAGTACTTCTTAATATTGCTTTCTAATGTCCGCAAACTCGCCGTAAAAAATACCGAAATACTTCAGGAACAGTCCATGCATAATTGAACGAATTTCGATATGAATTGCTTGTGTTATTCTATGTGATTAGGCTAAATCATTGCAGATCAACGGGTTGTCATCATAATCGGAATGGGTCCCAGGTTCCTAAATCAGTCAAGTCCGGTCGCCCGTTCAGACGGTGCTGAGGGGCGGGGGGTGTCACGTTAACCCAGATGTGAGGGCCGAGCGTGTAGATCGACTGGCATGACCACGCCCGTCTGCTACAAACGCCATCGCTTTCCACGTGAGATCATCGCCCACGCCGTTTGGCTCTGCTTTCGATTCCCGCTGAGCCTTCGCCTGATCGAGGAGATGTTGCTCGAGCGCGGCATTATCGTCTCTTACGAGACGGTCCGGCGGTGGGCTCTGAAGTTTGGGCCAGATTACGCTCGCCGCATCAAACGCAAGTCGCCGAGTCGCCGCGACATCTGGCACTTGGACGAGGTGGTCGTCACGATCGCTGGCGAGACGCATTGGCTGTGGCGGGCGGTGGATCAGGATGGCTACGTGCTCGACGAAATCGTTCAGACACGTCGCGATACCAAGGCAGCCAAGCGTTTGCTGAAGCGCCTGTTGAAGAAGCAAGGGTGTTCACCCCGACGGATGATCACCGATAAACTGGGCTCCTACATCGCGGCCCGGCGTCAGATCATGCCGGCGGTCGAACACCGCTCGCACAAAGGGCTCAATAATCGAGCGGAGAATTCGCATCTGCCCTTGCGCCGACGAGAACGGGCGATGCACGGCTTCCGATCACCAGGAAGCCTGCAGCGGTTCGTCAGCGTGTTCTCGGCTGTCCGCAACCTCTTCGTACCACCCCGCTCTCGTCGCTCTGCTCTTGCCACCCATCTGCGTCGCCTCAAAGCCATGGCGGCGTGGAAGTCTGCAGCCGGCGTTGTTGCGTGAACCTGTCAGATGAACGCGTTGGCCTTATGCGCTCGACGTCAGTTGATGTGACAACGCCTTGCGACAACTCTCGAGAACAACCCATACGTTCGCCTGCACGACCGGCGTGCCAGCCAGTAGCTTTCCGTCGGGCAGCGGCTTACCTCCGGTTAGGGGCGCAGGAACTCGACCACTGTCGCTACTGCATCGCCATAGGCGCAGAAGCCTTCACCGACGCAACCGCTATCCAGCGGTTGTCCGGATCGTCCGACCAGTTGCCACCGGACACGGTAGGCCATGAGGACTTCCCAGCATCACACCGCTCAAAGTGACATGCTTGTAGGGCTTCCGACAGGGGCTGCGATTGGCGGCCGCTGCTGGGTTAGACGTCGTTCTCGCTTGTGAGCTGATCCGGGCGCAGGCCCTCGTCGGGCGCCCCGGAGCGGCGCAGACGAACGCCGGGTCCTGCACCACCATCAGCATCGAGGAAGATCACGCCTTGATCCTCGAGAGCAACCCGGATGGCGGCCAGGGCAGCTTCGGAGGCATGCGCCTCCCCCTCGGCTTCAGCCTGCTTGATCGTGTGGAGAGACAGGCACGAGCACCCGGCCAGTTCGGCCTGAGACAAGCCGAGGAGCGCCCGTCCGGCGCGCAGCTGCGCGGGGGTGATGGGTGTTTCGTGCATCGCGACATGCCTCTGGCTCAAGCGCCCAATCCTACATACCCAAGCCATGCGCCCAGGTGAAGATCATGTGGCGCGTCGGAACTGGAGACGACAGGATAGGACGGCAGCGTAAAGGCTCAGGCCGCCTTGCGCTCCTGCCCGTGCGGCCTGACATAGACCAGCTGCCGGTGCCACTCGCACCAGCTCGATGTTCCGCTCGTCGGGGCGCCACAGCATACGGCCTCCCGCATGTCCTCGGAGACAATGAAGCGGCATTGGAACGCGCGGGCTTCCAGGAGCGGGGTTTGATAGCGCGGCGATGGCTTCGTAATCTCAGGACGGGTCATGGGTCGACGACGAGGCTGCACAGCAAGGACCTGAACATCAAGCAATCGCCACGGCCGGACGGACACCTCACTCAGCGTCGTCCTCTTGGCTTGTGGTGGCGTCCGATCAGATATGGGATCGCAACTGGCCTAACACCTACATGGCCGTGACAAGCCACTCCTGCAAGGTCAAGCCCAACTCGAGGAGGGATGAACCGGGTTCAAGCGGTTGCAACACCGGTCAAGTGCGGAGAGCCCGCCGATCATCCCGCATGGGCCGCTTGGGATTGTCTTCTTGATCTTCGGGACCGGACCTGAAGGACCGATGATCGCGTTATCTTCCCGATCATGAGTCAAGGCCCAGAGGCGGTCCATCCCGGTGAAAGGGAGGCGCTCATGAGACGAACCACGTATTACGTGTTCCACTCGGCGACGGCCCCTGACCTGCGCGGCATCACCGGCGATCCGGATGGTGCCATGCTCCCCGCCTCGGACGGGCCCTGGACCCTGGAGGAGCAGATCGCTCCGGATGAACCCTGGACGCTGGACCTCGACCAAGCCGTCGTCGCATTCGGGATCGTGGAGAATGGCTGCTATCTCTGGGGCCCGATCCCCCAGAAGGCACTCAAGAGGAGGAAGCCATGAAAGTCAGTGAAGTCATGACACGGGACGTTCAGCTGATCGAACCGACCCAGACCATCCGCGATGCGGCGAAGCTGATGGCCGAGATGGATGCCGGCATCATGCCCATCCGTGAGGGTGATCGGCTGGTCGGCCTGATCACCGACCGGGATATCGCGGTCCGGGCCGTCGCCGAAGGCAAGGGGCCCGACACCCCTGTCCGCGAGGTGATGACGCAGGACGCGAAGTACTGCTACGAGGACGACGACACCAACGATGTCGCCCGCAACATGGCCGACATCCAAGTCCGCCGGCTGCCGGTGCTCACCCGCGACAAGCGCTTGGTCGGCATCATCTCGCTCGGCGACATGGCGGTGTCAGATGGCTCTGGCCGGGCGGGCGAAGCCGTAGCCGGCATTTCGCAGCCGGGCGGTCAGCACAGCCAAACCGGCGGTCCCCGGCACTGAGTCTTGATACAGCGAGATCGGCATAGCCCGGAGACTTGCCATGGCAGGCGGGAACCTCAACGCGCCGCTGGGCCAGCGACACGAACAGCCTCAGGTTGAGGTCTCGATTGCGCCGCTTGGCCTTCCGGGAACGCTGGTGCATCCGGCTGCCGGGCAGGGTATCGTGCTGTTCGCCCACGGCAGCGGCAGCAGCCGCCTGAGCCCGCGCAACCGCCTAGTGGCCGAACGGCTGCAACGGAGCGGACTCGGCACGCTGCTGTTCGACCTGCTCCAACCGGAGGAGGCGGACAACCGCACTAACGTCTTCGACATCAGCTTGCTCGCCGCGCGGCTGGCGTTGGCCACGGATTGGGTGTGCTCTCAGGAACTGCCGGACGTGCCCGTCGGCTACTTCGGCGCCAGCATGGGCGCAGCCGCGGCTCTGATGGCAGAGACCCTGACACGACACCGGATCGCTGCCGTCGTGTCCCGCGGCGGCCGCCCGGATCTGGCGGGTGTCGCGCTCCCGCGCGTCCGGGCGCCCACGCTCCTGATCGTTGGCGGAGACGATCATGCGGTGATCGAGCTGAACGAGGAGGCGCTGACCCATCTGACCTGCGAGAAGCGCCTGGCGGTTGTGCCCGGGGCCGGGCACCTGTTCGAGGAGCCCGGCACGCTCGATCAGGTGGTGACCTTGGCGCGCGATTGGTTCGTCCCGCGCCTGGACCAGAGAGATTGAACATGCAGCCGGATGATCTGAGCTTCCGGGACCGAGCCGAGGCTGGACGCCAACTTGTTCCGCGTCTGACGGCCTATGCGGATCAGAACCCTGTAATCTTGGCCTTGCCTCGCGGCGGCGTACCAGTGGCGTTCGAGGTCGCTCGGGCCTTGCGGGCGCCGCTCGACCTCATCTTCGTACGCAAGATCGGGGCTCCCGGCCACGCCGAATTCGGCCTGGGTGCGGTGGTCGACGGCGCCCATCCCCAGGTCGTGCTCAATGAGGAAGCCCTTGGCCACGTCAAAGTGCCGCCGGGCTACATCGAAGACGAAACCCAACGGCAGCTGAAGGAGATCGAGCGACGGCGCGAGCACTATCTCGCGGGCCGGCGCCCGATCGACGTGGCGGGCCGGGTTGCCATTGTGGTCGATGACGGCATCGCCACGGGCAGCACCGTGCGGGCAGCCCTGAAAGGCCTGTCCCGCGCTCGGCCGGCCCGTCTCATCCTGGCCGTGCCGGTCGCGCCCCAGGACACCCTCGCGCGCCTCGCGAGCGAAGCCGACGAGGTGGTCTGCCTGAGGACGCCGGAGCAGTTCTACGCCGTCGGCGAACACTACGATGACTTCCGCCAGACTTCGGACCGGGAGGTGACCACGCTTCTGGACGAGGCCCAACGCTGGACCAGGGAGGATGTGCCATGACCGTCACCGGTCTTCGTGACCTGTACATGGCCGAGTTCCAAGAAATCCGCGGCATCGAGGAGCAGCTCGTTGAAGCCCTGCCGAAGATGGCCGATGTGGCCGGCCATCCGGAACTCAAGCAGGGGATCCAAACCCACCTGGAGGAGACCCGCGCCCAGCAATCCCGCGTGGAGGAGATCCTGCGCCGGCACAACGCCGAGCCGCGCAAGCACATCGACCAGGCCATGCAGGCGATGCTGCAGGAAGCCGAGAAGTGGGCCAGCATGGTGCAGGACCGGGATCTGCGCGATGCCGGCATCATCGCCTCGGCGCAGCGGGTCGAGCACTACGAGATCGCGGTGTACGGCTCGCTCGCCACTTGGGCCAAGCAGCTCGGGCTGGACGAGGATGTGCAGGCGCTGCTGGCCATCCTGGAGGAGGAGAAACGCACGGACGAGCGGCTGAGCCTGCTCGCCAAGTGCACGATCAATCCGGATGCCGCAACCTGACGCTGAAGGAGAGGAGCCATGTCGCTTACCATCACCAGTCCGGCCTTCCGGAACGGCGAGGTCATCCCGACCCGGTACACCCGCGACGGCGAGAACCGCTCGCCGCCGCTAGAGTGGCGGGATGCGCCGCCCGAAACCAAGAGCTTCGTGTTGCTTGTCGAGGACCCCGACGCGCCGTCAGGCACGTTCCGGCATTGGGCGATGTACAACATCCCGGCCGGCGAAGCCGGCCTGCCGGAGGGAGCGTCCGCCCAAGGACTCCGCGGGGCGGGAGAGGGTGTGAACGGGTTCCGGAACGCCCGCTATGACGGTCCCCAGCCGCCGAAGGGGCATGGGCCGCATCACTACCATTTCCGGCTGGCCGCCCTTGATGTGCCAAGGCTCGACATGCCGGCGCCGGCGAAGGCCGAGGACGTTTGGGCGAAGGCGCTGCCCCACATCATTGCCGAGGCGGAGGTGGTTGGCGTCTACGAGCGGTAAGACTGATGAGGAGCCAGGTTGTTAAGCAGGTCATGTGGGACTGCGTAAGCTTGTCACAGCCTGGCAGGTTGATGCCGCAGTGATCGGACGACATGTTTTCTTTATGGCTGGCGCTGAATTTAGACCACCCAATCCTATTGTTCTCGGCGATGCGGTCCGCGAGCATCTGGGACAGCAGTTGCGTGGCATCTATTCCGACTTCATCACCTCCGATCTGCCTCCGGATCTCATCAGGCTGATCGCACGCCTGGAGAGTTCCATTCGGATCCCCCACGATCCGCATGATCCAGGCTTCGTCCAGGACCTCCTGAACTCCATCCGTCATCTGCGTGCCTTTGCGATCTCGCTCACCCATGATGTGGACCGCGCCGAGGACCTGGTGCAGAGCACGCTCCTGAAGGCCTGTGACCGGCGCAACCGGTTTGAGCAAGGCACCTGCCTCCAGGCCTGGCTGTTCACGATTCTGAAGAACGAATTCTACACCGAGCACCGGAAACGGCGGCGGGAGGTGGAGGACATCGAGGGCGCCTATGCGGCACACCTGATTGCGCTCCCGGATCAGCTGTCCAGGCTGGAGCTGCAGGATCTCTCGCAGGCTTTGTCGAAACTGCCTCCGTGGCAGCGCGAGGTCCTCCTGCTGATCAGCGCGGAGGGCCTGAGCTATGAGGAAATCGCCGCCCGTCAGCACGTGACGGTTGGCACCGTCAAGAGCCGGGTCAACCGGGCCCGCCACCAGCTCGCGGACAACCTTGGTCTGGGACCGGAAGACGCCATCGGCACGCGGTTCTCGCACCCAGAGCGGGCGGAACGCCGAGGCGCAGAGAGCTTGCATCACCTCGGTTGATCTGGGAGCGGAGGCATCGCATGAGCTCGCGTGTAATCCGGTTCTTGGCGGTCCTGCTGACCGCTCTCGCCCTGATCCCGGCCGGAGGGCTCACCCAACCGGCTCCGGACCGACAGGCGTGTGCGGCAGGTGAGGCCGAGGCCGTCATCGGGCAACCGTACTCGCCTGAGCTGGCCGAGAGGGCCCGCCGGACAGCCGGGGCTCGCGAGGTCCAAAAGGTCGAGCCGGGGGGCGCCTACACGACCGATCTCAACGCCGACCGGCTGAACATCGAGGTGGACCGCGCCGGCATCGTGACAGGCCTTCATTGCGGATAAGGCTCTATCGCCAGCGGCGATTACTGCGGTTGGCCGGATCACCGGAATGCTCATCCCCACTGACTTGAAGAAAACGGAGGAGGACTGTCGGGCCCAAGCAAACCCAATGCTTCTGCTCTCCATTGTTGGTCCAATCGCGATTCCGGACAGATCGGTGCCGGAATATAATTGGTTTCGATGGTCGAGTGCTTTGGCTCTGATACCATCCAATCCGAGTTGTGTTGCCCTTCCGGCGGACCCACCTCCGCCGAGGCTCGCAAGTTGAACGAGGAGGAACGCACAATGGCCCGCAATCCCATGACCCCCTCCCGCTCCGGCTTTGGTCTGCTGGCCGGTAGCGATCCCTTCCTCTCGCTTCACCGCGAGATGAATCGTCTCTTCGACGACGTTCTTCGCGGTCCTGGCCTGCCCACGGCTGGTGGTCAGGGCCAGAGCGTCGGCAGTGTCGTCAACGCCAGCATGAACGTGTCGGAGACGGACAAGGAAATCCGCATCACAGCGGAACTGCCGGGCGTGACCGAGCAGGACATCGACGTCAGCCTCGATGATGATGTGCTTACCATCCGCGGCGAGAAGAAGTTCGAGCGCACGGACGAGAAGGAGAACTTCCACTTCGTCGAGCGCTCCTACGGCACGTTCCAACGCTCGCTGCGGCTACCCTACCCGGTAGAACCTGAGCAGATTCAGGCCAGCTTCGAGAATGGAGTGCTCACCGTGACGGTGCCCAAGACCGGGCGACAGGAGCGCTCACGCCGCATCCAGGTTCAGGGTCGCGGTGCAGCCGGACAGGGCCCCTCCGGCGGCACCAGCCCTGAAGACGAGGATCGAGCAAAGGCCGGTATCTCGGACCAGTCGAGCGACACGAGATCCGGATGAGTCAGTCGCCCTTGCGCCATTCCCTGACGCACGGGCTACGTCCCGCGGCAGTTCCCTGAGCAGGAGAAGGTCGAGAGACCCAACGCCGTAGGCCTGCTGTTCACGGTTGACATATTCGGATCTTGGGACGACAGCGATTTTTCCCGGACGACATCTGATTGACATGCTGGCTCATCCCGGTGTGAGCGAGGCAGACAAAGAGCGGCTACGGGACCTGTTAGGAGCATCGGATCCCGTCACGCTATTTACTGGTATCCGCGTGGCCCAGGAAGAGCTTGGGAAACGGGTTGATCGTCGTGACCTGAACAGCACGCCTGAGGAACCGGTCGCCATTGACCTTCAGCGCTTTGCGGCGAGCCTGAAGACGGCCTGGCAGGCCGGCGAGACGCGACCGACGCATCGACGGCCGTATCGGCGTACCAAGCCATATCCGAAGCGGCCGAGCATGTTTGAGCCGTATGAGGCCCAGATCAAGGCGTGGCTTGAGGCCGAGCCCGCGATCCCGGCGGCGACGGTGCTGCAGCGTCTCATGGATGCCGATCCGGCGCGCTTCCGGACGAGGAGCCTGCGGATGGTGCAAAGGCTCGTGAAGGTTTGGCGGGCTGACGTGATGGGGCGGATCATACTCGACGGGGACTGGATCAAGCGGGTGCACGCCTATCCTTCAGCCGCGGAGGGCGAGATCGCCCGCTCCATCACAACGCCCGGTAACATTCTCCGGTGAGGCAACAGGAGGGGTCAATTCTTCGGTTCGCTTGACACAATACACCGGCTCGACTGACGATGCCAGGATCAGCCGCGCAAAACAGGCTAATTTGTCGCCCGTGATGGATGAGGGCGTAGTCGAAGTCCTGATTGAGGGTTATCGTGACATTCCCGCAGTGGGCGGGCTTACGCTCCCTCTCAAAAGGGAATTGCCTGCCCGCCCCAGGCAAAGAACCGACCTGACTGTGCCGCAGTTGGACCATCCACGACAGCAAGAATCTTCTCGGCAGCAGAGATGGGCGAGAACACCTTCCTGTTCTCGCTCCCGCTCTGGAACGGACGGCTGAGAGCTGTGTCAACGGTTCCAGGGTGAAGAACGACACACACGGCTTCCGGCTTCTGACGATTGAGTTCGATTGCGAAGGTTCGCAGCAACTGGTTGAGGGCGGCCTTCGAAGCGCGATAGCCATACCAGCCTCCAAGATGGTTGTCCTCGATGCTGCCAACCCGCGCAGACAGGACCGCAAAGATGCTCTTGCCTGCTTTCGGCATAAGCGGCAGCAGATGCTTGGCCACAAGCGCCGGGCCAATGGCATTGATCCGGAAGCTCTGGGCAAGCTGCTACGGATCGAGAGCGCGATAAGTCTTCTCAGGCTGGAGCGTCGCGTCATGAAGGAGCCCTGTCGCCACCAGGATGAAGCGCAGCGGGGCGCCGTCAGCAAGCTGCTCGGCTGCCGCGGCGAAGCGTACCTCGTCCTCGATATCGATCCGACCCACCCGTACGCCGGCCAAGCTCCGATCGGCTCCGGAGCGGGATAATGCATGAACGGCCTCGAACTCTTCCGAGGCAAGAAGGCCTGTGACGGCGGATCCAATGCCGCCGGAAGCCCCGATAACAACTGCTTGAACCGGTCGTTCGAGACTGCGCAACCGTGAAGATGGCGAAGGTGGAAGCATGGGATGCACCAACCTGTTGCGCCAGCAGGTTAGGGTTGGATGATCTGCGCCCGGATCGCGTACCGGACCAGGTCAGGCAACGAACTGAGTTCCAGTTTGCGCATCGCGGCGGTGCGATGCGTCTCCACGGTCTTGACGCTGAGATCCAGAAGACGTGCAATCTGCTTGTTACTTCTGCCTTCGGCCAGAAGTTGAATGACCTCGCGTTCGCGCGAAGTCAGTCGCTCGGCCACGGGACGAGCGGGCATCGCTGGTCCACCTTTAAGGAAGCCATCCAGAACTACTTCAGACACCCGCCCGGCAAAGAAGGGTCTTTTTTGCGACAGGCTTTCCACTGCCGGGATCAGCTGCCGGACCGCATCGGACTTGAGCAGGTAGCCGCGGGCGCCAGCTCCCAGCACCTCGCGGATCAGTTCCTCACTCTCGTGCATCGTGAAGATCAAAACCTCGGTTTCCGGCTGGCTTTGGCGAATGCGGCGGGTCGCTTCCAGGCCATTGAGTTCCGGCATGGACAGGTCGATGACCGCGACATGGGGCCGATGCTGCAAGGCGAGGTCGACGGCATCTCGTCCATTAGAGGCCTCGGCGCAGACCTGCCACCCCACGTGCTGTTCCAGGAGATCCTTGAGCCCGCGCCGGACGATGTCATGGTCGTCAGCGAGAAGAATGCGTAGCATGGTAAGTCCTCAGAGCTCACTGGAAGGCATCTTAGACAGATCGTTCGGCGGGCACCCATCCGCATAGCAGGAGCCGATGGTAAAGCTGGCGCTCACGCGAGTGCCCAAAGGGCTCGAATGGATCTCAAGTTGGCCGCCGAGTTGCTCCAGACGCAAGCGCATCCCGGAGATCCCGACTCCTATCAACTGAGCATCATCTCCGTTCGCATGCGGGAGGGCTTTGAACCCAATGCCGCCATCGACGATGTCGAGTCGGACAATGTCATCCTTTCGGGACAGCGCGAGCCGCGCCTGCTTGCTGCCGGAGTGGCGGTGAACGTTCGACAGGGCCTCCTGGGCGACCCGGTAGAGGGCAGTTGCAATAGGCCGAGGCAATGGCTCACCGCTATTCTCGATACTGATATCGACCCGAATGCCGCTTCGCTCTGAAAACCCTCTCGCGAGCCAGCTCAAGGCCGCAGTGAGCCCAACATCATCGAGGAGCGGAGGGTGGAGCAGATAGGACAGCGTGCGGACCTCCTGAAGGCTCTGCTCAGCCAGTTCGAGAGTCTCCTTGAGAATGCGGTGGACAGGCTCACCCGCATCGCAGAGCTGGCCATGTAGGCGGGAGGCATTCAACGTGATGGCGAGAAGGTTCTGAGCCGTCGTGTCGTGCAGCTCGCGCGCAATAGCACGTCGCTCCTCGTCCTGCAGATGCATAAGACGGCCGCTCAATCGGGCCAGTTCCTGCTGCGTGCGTTTGACCTCGGTGATGTCTTCATGCGCGATCACGATCCGGCATATCTGCGCCTGATCTGGGCGGGTCACCCGGATCTGGAACCAGCGCGGTCCCTGCGGACTGCGGCAGGGATACTCCATCCGGAACTCAGAGCAGGCGCCTGCCATGATCTCCCGCAGCGCCTGCGCAGTCCTCGCAGCCTCCTTTGACAGGGGCGCAGCTCCCTCGCAGACGGCGAGGTAGTTGATGCCGACGCCATGGTTCTCATCGGCATAGCCAGAGGCGTGCGCAAAGGTGCGCCAGGCTCGGTTCACTGCGATGATCGTCCCTGTCTCGTCCAGCACGGCAATATGAGCCGATAGGGCGTCCAGGGTCGAACGCAGCAAAGCCTCCGCCTCGACGCCAGGCGCGATCAGGGTCGGCAGCCGGCGAGCGTGTAACGTCCCTGTCGTGCTGCGGCGCTTTCTGGCGGACTGATACTCCATCAATGAAACCCGGCTTGGTCTGGGACGGTCCATACGAGCCTTAAGCTTGGCTGCAGTTCGGCGGCGAGAAGCGATGTCGATCCTTGCTGTCATTTCCCACCGGCACAAGGGAAAGTGCACCGTCTACGGTGATTTTCCGGGTCTCCTCAGGAAAGTCCCGATGAATAATCGGTCGTGACCCGGGCATACCAATCAAGGCTGATGTTGGTGGACCTCAAGGGCACAACGATCAGGAAGAGGAGAGAGCAATGACTGCGAAGTATAGCGTCTGCGCCGTGCTGGCCATGCTTGCCGTGGCATCTCCGGCTGCGGCAGCAGACATCGTCGAAACGGCTGTGACGAACGGCAACTTCAAGACCCTCACGGCCGCGTTGCAAGCCGCCGACCTCGTTAGCACGCTCAAGGGCAAAGGGCCGTACACGGTCTTTGCGCCTACTGACGAGGCCTTCAAGAAGCTCCCAGCCGGGACGGTGGAAAACCTCCTGAAGCCGGAAAACAAGGCTCAGCTTCAGAAGGTGCTGACCTATCATGTGGTCGCCGGGAATGTTAAATCTGGTGATCTCAAGGGCAAAACGACAAACGCTCAGACTGTCGAAGGCACCGCCGTGCGGATCGATGCCAGCGGCAACGCCGTCAAGGTCAATGATGCCACTGTCACGCAAGCTGACGTGAACGCATCGAACGGCGTCATTCACGTCATCGACCGCGTGATCATGCCGAGGTCCTGAGGCTTGCCGCTCTCACGGATGGCGGCGCACCGCTATTGGCGTTCTCGCGGCCCTATGATCCTGCGGCCATGATCGATCTCATGCATTCGTGACGTGCGGCGCTTGAATCAAGGCTGCTGTAGCGCCGCCGCGCCAGAGCCAAGGGCTCTCCGCCCTTAGGCGACTGCTACTCGCTGCTTAAGGAGTTTAGCAATGTCTTATCATGATGACTTCGGATGGGACTACCGGCCCTTCGGGTCCTTCGGAAACGACAGGGTCACCGTCGACGCGGACGGCAGCGTTGTGTTCACAGGCTTCGGCCGCGACACCGTTCGGGTGCGGGCCGACGATGTGACGGTCGATCTTGGCTTTGGCAAGGATGTTGTCCGGACGATTGGCGACGATGCCGTGGTGAATGGCGGCTTCGGCCGGGACCGCCTCCTGGGCGGCGAGGGCACTGACTCCCTGTGGGGGAATTTCGGCGATGACGTGATCCGCGCCGGCAAGGGCGCGGACTATGCACTCGGCAATCGAGGCAACGATCTGACCGATACGGGGGAGGGTCTTGGCATCCACTTTGGTGGAGTTGGGAACGATACCTTTTTCATCGGCCGGGAGATCGTCGGCAACAATGCGCAGGATACCGTGATCGCACTCGATTTCGGGAATGGTCATGACAGGCTCGATATTGCCCCGGAGATCGTCGCCAATATCGCAAGCATCGCGGAAGGAAAGGTCGACCTCGTGCCTGTGCTCGCCGCCTTTGAGGCGGAGGGGCTCGGTGTCCCCGAGGTGGGGCAGCGCCTGTCCCAGACGTTCCTGGGCGAACAGGCTTTCCGCGAGGTCGCCCGGTTCCTCTCGCAGTTCCCGCCGAACGAGCAGGGGCAGGTTCTGGTCGATGCGACCACCGTCACGACCAACGAGGGCGACACGATCATTGCTCTTGGCGTGATGAAGGATCAGCTTCTCGCCGCTGTCGCCTGAGCCGATGCTTGCCTTTGGACGCGGGTTTCTCACCCGCGTCTGTTCAACCACGACAACGATCCGATCAGTACTGTGGCCACGGTCCCACCCTAAAAATCGGTTTCCCGTTGGCGGGGCAGATCCTCATAAGGGGAGCGCGCAAGGTTTGTGCAATAAACCGCGTCAAACAGGACAAATTTGGAACAAGACCTCTCAGGCGCTGGGAGTTGCTGAGGTGTGACATCGGCTGAAGCAACCAGAAACTCCCAGGAGATCAAAGCCCTAGCCACGTTGTCCATCTCTCAGCTGATGATTAGTACCATCAAACAGCGGGCCTTCATCTGGCATCCGGCTGCCGACCGCGTTGAGGAGCTACGCGAGGCGAGAGCACCTGCAAAACGGCGTCAAATTGGATGCTGTCGGACCAAGGTTCACGCTTCGTCCAAGTTACCGAGGTTTGTTGAACAGACCTTGCGCGCTCCCCCAGTAGCCAAGCCAGGCATTATGAGCTTGATCCGATCTATTTCAGACGAGAGCAGGACTAAGGGGAGGGGCCCGTTCCCTCCACCCAGGCCTTGCAGCCTGCCGCGCGGTCTGCTCGCCCGCGAAACCACGCTTGGTGGGCTGCCCGAAGCCACAGACGTGGCACTGAACAGCGGCCGCGAAGCACCCATCATTCGGGGCGAAGCTCAGGACCGACGCTGCATCGCAGGAACACCGTGGACACAATCTCTGATCCATAGGGCTCTCCCTTTCCCGCCGATTGCAGCTGGTTGAGCGACGTTAACGCAAATAGCGCTGCGTCCGAGCCGGGGAGGCCGCGACAACATTGGGCGGCGCAAAACGACAAGGGATCCGGGGTACGAACAAGGTGGCCCTGACATCACTCCCGGCCAGCCGCGTTTAACGACCTCATGCCCCCTCACAAGGAGGGGAGCTTGAGGAAGTGTGTTGGTTGTTTCGAACGGTGCCCGATGGAACGAGGTTCGTGTCAGACCGAACTGCGCCCGCCGCCACCATCCACCCCCTCGCAGATTTCAGCCTGCCGATCGACGGCCGCACGAACCCTGATGCCCCTGGTTCCGGACGCGGCTTTCGGAACCAACGTAGATTACGCCCGTTCGACCGGCATGATCCCGAATGAGCCTCTGCTGTGCATGACGACCGCCGGGTTAGAGGAGGTGGCGAGTCCTGCTGTCATCCCAATGTGGTGCTGGCGGCACAATCCGACGCAGTGCGGGTTCTCCCCACGGGTGGAGATAGGCCCGGCTCAGGGGCCGCATAGCGCTGGCCATGCAGGTCCCCGCCCACCGAGAGGCGCGAGGCCCACGAAGCGAGATCGTATCGGGGGCGCAGCATGAGGAGGAACTCATGAAAATCAGTGAAGTCATGACACGTGATGTGCGGCTGATCGAGCCGACCCAGACCATCCGGGATGCGGCTCGGCTGATGGCCGAGCTGGATGCCGGCATCATGCCGGTGCGCGAAGGCGACCGCCTGGTCGGCATGATCACCGACCGTGATATCGCCATCCGGGCCGTCGCCCAGGGCCGAGGCCCTGACACCCCGATCCGTGAGGCGATGACGGACGAGGTCCTGTATTGCTTCGAGGACGATGACACTGTCAAGGTGGAGCGTAACATGGCCGACATCAAGGTCCGCCGCCTGCCGGTGCTCAACCGTGACAAGCGCCTGGTTGGCATTGTGTCGCTGGGTGATCTGGCGATGAACGACAAGGCCGCGAAGGTTGGTACCGCGATGGCCGGCATCTCACAGCCGGGCGGCCTGCACAGCCAGACCGGCGGTTCCCGGCATTAGGCCTTTGGCCTAGCGAGATCCAGAACAGCCTGACGCCGGGAAGAACAGCACAACGATAAAGGAGAGCATGAGGTCTTATGGGGCGGCGATGAAGCGCTTGAGGGCGGCCCCATTGGCGGGCAGGGAGACGTGTTGAAATGGCGAGCTCTCGAAACAGCCCCTGACTGAGTGCCCCACACTTCCTCACGCTCTCTCTCGCGCGCGTCCGATTTACTCTTTTACTCTTGGGTTACGCGCCACGGGTAACAGCAGACGAGACTGCAGCAGTGCACCCCAGTGCCGACCCACGGCGAACTCCTGGAACATGCGCCCGTCGTGGCCGTTTCGAGGCTCCCTCGTTACTGGCATAAATATCCCCGCGCGCCATCGGACATGCACTTGGTGCCGTTCGGCAGTGTCACACCGCCCGTTCCGTCGGGCGCGACGTAGGCCCCGTTCGGCAGCCGGAAGCCGCCCGATCCGTCTCCCGCCGCCGTCGTGCCGTCGGGCAGGACGTAGCCGCCGGCCCCGTTGTAGACGATATGTTTCGCATTGGTGGGCGCGGGGGCGATCGGCGGGGCCGGCACGGCAGCCGCGGCCCGGGTGTCGCCCACATTCGCGGGCGGTAAGGGCTGTGTCTGCTGCTGTTCTCCCGACGAGACGCACGCGGCGAGAGCCAGGCATATCGGCAGGGCGGGCGGCAGGCGCATCGGGTTCCTCCAATGGTGCGACCGAACGGCCAAACCTGACTACCGGCACCGCAGGATCGCCGCCATTGCTCTCATGGGTGAGGCCAGCTGGAGTCAGGCAAGCGATGCTCCCTCTCCGAGATGACTGGGCATCGATCGTCGGTGACGATCAGCCATGGTCACAGTCACGGGATTATACTCCGTTTGTGAGTCGCCTTGACATCGTTTCCGGCCCTGCATGCGTTATGGTTGGGTGGAGTGCAGTGCACGGTTCTTGGTCAGCCTCCGATGAGGATCGCCACGGTAATTTCAGTGCGCCTCGCGGCCTTCCTGACCGCCGGCGCGGGGCTGTTACCCGACGGTGCCGAAGCTGCGCGGCTTCATTGCACCACGCTGTCGCATGTCAGGTCCAATGCCGAGGGGAGAATTGAGGAGGCCGATCCGGCCGATCCGTTTGCCATGACCTGGCAGAGCTTCGACTTCGACACCTCGACCCTGATCCTCACCAATGCGCTTCCCGATGACGCAACATACTCGCAGAAACTGCAGAAAGGCCTCCTCAGCACGAGCGAGTTCGTCGGCTTCTTCCGGATTGGCGCCTCGCCGATCGGGATGCTCCACGTCAGCCTGTCGAGCACGCCCATGACCTTCAGCCTCTACAGGATCCGAGACTTTCTGTCGGGTGTGTGCCGGTCGCTCGAAGAAGAACCAGAGTGATCCAGACGATCCGAGGAGCCGTTGATAGAAAGGCCTGTGAGGCTCGACCACGGTCGCCAAGGCTCATCTTGTGCTGGTGGATAAGGGATGATGGAGCATCGAGCATGGTCCCAAGAGTACCGGACGACCAGCCGCCCCCCAGATTTTTCATGCTCCAAGCACACGTTTGTGAAGCACCGAGGCGGGCGGAGCCGGAACAGAGCCTTTGGCATCTGCTTTTCGAAAGCGGACGTGCCCGGAGATTTCGCATGCCCAGCACCCCACTTTCTGCCGTTTTGCTCCTGATTTTGTCAGCCTCAGCCCTTGCTCAGGCGCAGACCATTAGTCCAGGCTCCGATCAAGCCATCGGCCAACGCTTCGAGGTCAAGGCGGATCAGCTCCCAAAACCCTTTGAGGGCCCTATTGTGCGCAATCCTCCCCTGATCCTGGACAGGGAGAATAAGACACCTGTCGTGCCAGAAGCCTTTGAGGTGTCGCTCTTTGCCGACAAACTCGACAATCCGCGTCAGGCCCTCGTGCTCCCCAACGGCGATCTGGCCGTTGTGAGCCAGGGGTCGGGCACCATTTTCATCCTGCGCGATGCCGACCAGGATGGACGCGCCGAATGGGTTGAGCGCTTCGCGGCCGGCTTCAATAAGCCCAACGGCATTGCCCATCGGCGCGGTGAGTTGCTGGTGGCCGACCAGGAGGGCATCTGGAGCTTGGCATATCAGGATGGGGCAGTCCGCAGCCAGGGAGCGCAACCACGCCGCGCGGCGGATGTCCCGCCGGAGCAGCGTAAGCCTGATCCGGTCATGGACGGTCAGAAGCTTATCACCGCCCGGGGGGTCTTCGGGGTCGTGCAGGGGCACGCCAACCGCGACCTCGAGATCGGGCCGGATGGCCGGCTTTATGTCGGCGTCGGCTCCGCCGGCAACCTGGGGGTGGAGCCGGAGCCCAAGGCGACGATCCAGAGGTTCTCGGCGGAGGGCAAGGAGCAGGCGACGATCGCATCGGAACGGCCTCGCCTCGGTTGGGCGGGAAGCCGTAACCTATGGTGTAGACGGTTCGTGATCTCAGCCGGATGCGATATTCTCATGAGCAGTCGTTTGGTGGATCGGCTGGTTCAGGAGCTGTGCGATGCCAACGCTGACAGTAAGCTGGGATGAGAACGGGCCTGTCCTGCACACGGCTGAGGTGGAGAATCCTGTGTCGGATCGGTGCTGGAGCGCTCCGATCGGGCAGTTGACAGAGGATGAGAGACAGGAGTTGCTGTCGGCGGTCCAGGCTTTAGCGCAGCTCATCACTGATCTGGCCACGGAGGACACCTTCTTCAGCAATCCCCGTTAGCGCACGAAGCGACATGGGAGGAGTGGCTAGATAGTCTGTACGCAACCGACAAAACGGCTCGCGTTCACCGTTGGGGCCGGTTGGGAAGGCGTAGCGGATCTCCACCTCACCGTCAGTGACAACAACGCGATCAACGAGCAGCTCGAGAAGAGCCCGCTTGCGGTCGAAGTCGGCACTGGCCAATCCATCGCGAACGCGTCGGCAGAACTCTTCAGCATTATCCGCCAAGCGCGCCGTCTCATGCCGATCGCGTGCGTCAGCAAGGAGTTCCTGTTCTTGCCTCTCCAAAGCCCCCAAGCGGCCCTCGGTTTCCCGGCGCCGCCGCTCAAACTCGGCTAAGGGCACGACCCCGCCTAAGTAAGCCTCGGTCAGTCGTTCGATCTGCTGGGTCAGGCTCATCCGGCCGCGCCGCAGGTTCTCCCGCCGGGCCTGCCATTCCTGCGGCAGCCAATGACCGCTGCGGGCTCGCTCCATGGCTTGCGCGATAACCTCTGGATGCTGCAGCACCTCACAAAGATCCTGCCAGACCAGCTCCTCCAGAGGCCTGGCCGGAATATAGCGCGCCGGGCAACGCTCACCAGGAACGAGCAGGCGCAGTTGGGTCTTCGTGCGGCACAGATAGTAATCATAAGCTGGCGGCAGCCGGCGGCCGGTGCAGGCACGCCGACAGCATCCGCAGCTGACAAGCCCGCGCAGAAGATACTGATGCACCCGGTTGTTACGTGGGGCCATCCGGCGATTATACACCAGCCGTGCGGCGGCCGCGTCAAACTGCTCCCGGCTGATGATGGCCGGAACAGAGGCCACCGCGATCCACTCCGCCACATCGGTAGGCCGGCGCGTTCCTTTTGAGTGGCCGACCGGGCGCAGCGCCGAGTATCGCGTTTGCGGAGGGCTGGTTCGCATGCGGTTGGCAAAGATCTGACCCGCATAGGCCGGATTGGTGAGCAAGCACCGCAAGGCCGAGGGGCTCCAAGTCATGCATCCCGTGGGCGAGGCAATGCCAAGTCGGGCCAGGCGCTGGATCAACGCGATCATGGTCGCGCCTTCGATGTACCAGGCGAAAAGATCGCGCACGACGGCGGCTTCGGCTTCGTCAATGCGCACGCCAGCCGGGTCTCGCGGGCGGTCGGGATCAAGACGGTAGCCGTAAGGTGGACGCGTCCACGGCAACAGCGTTCCCGCCTTGAGCCGCCGCAGCCGGCCGCGACGCATGCGCTCGGTAATCAGGGTTCGCTCGTACTCGGCCACCGCGCCGCGGATCTGGAGGAGCAATTGATCATGCGGATCCTGGCTCATGGGCCGGTCAAGGAACTCGACCGTGGCACCATGCTTCTGAAGCTCCTCCACCAGCAGAACCTGATGAACGTAGTTGCGAGCCAGGCGGTCCGGGCTTGTGATCAGGATGCGGTCGAGGCGGGCGCTTGCGACAGCATCGCGCAACCTATCGAGCCCAGGGCGTTGCAGGCTGGAGCCACTGTAGCCATCGTCGCGAAAGATGTACTCGGGGGCCAGATCTGTCCCTTGTGCGAGAGCGTAGGCTCGCAACCGTTCGATCTGCTGTTCAGTCGACTGACTTTGAACCTGGCGCTGGGTGGAGGCGCGGCCATAAGCGGCGAGGATTAGCATGGGGGCTCTCCTGTAGGGTCGCCTCGCCCCCGCCGCCGTCCGGGTCGGGTTCGGCCGGGCGTGCCGTTTCCAGGAGCAGCTGGAACGCACGGTCCCAACGCCGCTGCGCATCCGGGTGGTGGGCCCAGTGCCGTACGATCCTCCACGGTGGCTGGCGCATGATCTGCTCCCTGGGGGCGGGATGCCTCGGGAGCAGAACCCTGTTGGGCCGCACGTCGGCGGCAGGGGCTAAACGGAACCCGGCTCCATGTCAGAACCAAACGGCCAAGCCGGACGTAGCAGAATTTGTCGTTTGTGAATCTACCATCTACAGGGTGTTCGCAGGCGGAAGGCACTCTGACTTTTTGTCAGAGGGTTTTCCGTTCGAGTCCCGGCGCGCTCACCACCCTAAATCCTTAAGCAGCACTGAGGCGATGCCATGCAACTCTCATGGAGCGGTAGAGGTTGACGGAGCTGAAACCTGACAGGAGAGCGTCATGGCCGAAACCGTCTCGGACTTCATTTGGCAGCGTTTACAGGCCTGGGGCGTACACCGGGTCTATGGCTACCCGGGCGACGGGATCGGCGGGCTGATCAGCGCTCTTGCAAGGCTGGACGGTGCCATCGATTTCGTTCAAGCTCGCCATGAGGAGATGGCAGGCCTGATGGCTTGCGGCCACGCGAAGTTCACAGGCGAAGTCGGCGTCTGTATCGCAACCTCCGGACCCGGTGCGATCCACCTCCTGAACGGCCTCTACGATGCGAAGCTTGATCACCAGCCGGTGCTGGCCCTTGTCGGGCAGCAGGCCCGCACGGCGATCGGCTCTCATTACCAGCAGGATCTCGACCTGCAGTCGCTCTTCAAGGATGTGGCTGGCGCCTATGTGGAGACAGCATCAACATCGGCTCAGGTGCGGCATCTGATCGATCGCGCCTATCGCATCGCCAAGGGCGAGCGCCGGGTCACCTGCCTCATTCTCCCCAATGACCTCCAACTTGCCTCGATGGTGCAGCCCACCCACGAGCATGCCATGACCCATTCAGGCGTGGGCATCGAGCTGTCGCCCGTCGTTCCCGATGCCGCGGCTTTGGCGCCGGCGGCGGAGGTGCTCAATGCCGGTGAGCGGGTGGCGATTCTGGTCGGGGCGGGCGCGCTCGCGGCAACGGACGAGGTCGTGGCCGTCGCGGAGCGGCTTGGGGCTGGGGTTGCCAAGGCACTGCTCGGCAAAGCGGCGGTTCCTGATGATGTGCCCTTCTGCACCGGATCGATCGGTCTTTTGGGAACGAAGGCCAGTTGGGATCTGATGCAGGATTGCGACACTCTTCTCATGGTGGGGTCGAGCTTCCCCTACACGGAATTCCTGCCGAAGAAGGGAAAAGCTCGCGGAGTCCAGATCGACAGGGATGCCGGCATGCTGGGATTAAGATACCCGATGGAGGTCAATCTCCTGGGTGACGCCGCCGCAACGCTGACTGCACTCCTTCCCATGCTGAACGAGAAGCAGGATCGGTCCTGGCGGGAGACGGTCGAGGCCAGCGTAGCCTCGTTGCAGGCAGAGATTCGTGGAATGGCTTTAGCCCCGGCTGATCCGATCAACCCGCAACGCGTTGCATGGGAGTTGTCGCAGCGCCTGCCGGACCGCTGTATAGTGACTGCGGACAGCGGCACTACAACAGTGTGGTATGCGCGCAATCTCCATTTCCGGCGTGGGATGATGGGCTCGGTTTCAGGCACCCTTGCGACCATGGGCTGCGCTGTACCGTACGCCGTTGCAGCCAAGTTCTCTCATCCCGATCGTCCGGTGATCGCACTCGTCGGTGATGGTGCGATGCAGATGAACGGCCTGACGGAACTCATCACGATCTCGAAGTACTGGACACGATGGGCTGATCCTCGCTTGGTGGTCATGGTGCTGAACAATCGCGACCTTGCTTATGTGACATGGGAGGAACGCGTCCAGACCGGCGACCCGAAATGGGAGCCCTCACAGCAGCTTCCTGACGTGCCGTATGCCGAGTTCGCCCGATCAATCGGGCTTGGAGCGCTCCGGATCGAGAATCCGGAGCAAGTCGGCCCCGCATGGGAGGCGGCCCTTTCAGCCGACAGGCCCTTCGTGCTCGACATGGTGACGGATCCCAACGTGCCGCCGCTACCGCCGCACATCACGTTGAAGCAGGCGCGCCATTTCATGGAGGCTCTTGCCAAAGAGGACCCGGAGAGCGGAAGCGTGATCCTCGATACGGCACGAAGCCTCGTCGGATCGATCCTGCCATCGAAGGAGTAAGGGACAATGGACCTTCAGCCCTTTGAGCCAGAAGCGTGTCGATGGAACCTGCCAAACGGTCGCTTCTTATCACTCTGGATGCGTCTTCTCGAGAGCAAAGGCCGACAGTGACTAACAACGCTCGCAATAGGCGTCGGGCCAATCCAAGAGAACACGGGACCGGAGACAAGTCCAATCGGAACGAGCCGGTTGTCGTAATAACCGGAGCATCCGCAGGGGTCGGCCGTGCGGTGGCCATTGCGTTCGGGCGGGAAGGCTGGCGGGTTGCTCTGATCGCCCGTGGACATGAACGCCTTGCGAGTGCAGCCCACGAAGTCGAGCAGGCAGGCGGTCAAACGCTGGTTCTCGCCGCTGACGTGGCGGATGCAGGCGCAATCGACGAGGCAGCGGCTCAAGTGGTCTCCACCTGGGGACATATCGACATCTGGATCAATAACGCCATGGCGTCGGTCTTCGGTCCTGCGACAGCTCTCAGCTCCGATGAGATCCGCCGGGTAACGGAGGTCACATATCTAGGACAGGTCCATGGTACCCTGGCGGCCCTCCATCACATGCGCACGAGGAATTCAGGCACGATCGTTCAGATTGGGTCGACCCTCAGTTATCGCTCGATCCCGTTGCAGTCGGCCTATTGCGCAGCGAAATTCGCCGTGCGGGGCTTTACCGATTCCCTCCGGAGTGAGTTGCAGCACGACGGCAGTGGGATTCGCCTCACGATGGTGCAGCTTCCCGCCGTTAATACCCCGCAGTTCGAATGGGCACGCAGTCACTTGCCACGGGGGCTGCAGCCTGTGCCACCGATCTATGAGCCGGAAGCCGTGGCTGAGGCAATCATGCGGGCCGCATTGGAGGCCCCGCGCGAGATGTGGATCGGCAGCCCCACGATCCAGGCAATTCTGGGAACCATGGTGGCCCCCGGTCTCCTCGACCGCTTGATGGCACGCCGAGCCTGGGAAGGGCAGATGGCGGACGAGCCAGCAACGCCTCGCGACGATAACCTGTTCGATGTGCCTCCCGGCGATCCTGGAGCGCGTGGACGCTTCGGCTCGCGCTCCCGTCAGCAGGTGCTTTCGGTCTCAGGCACAACAGCGCGCGGCATCCTCGCGGCTGTTGCACTTGGCGGCATTGCCGGTGCCATCACGGCGGCGTGGTATTGGGGCAAGAGAACTCCTCCGACACGCTCGCGTCGTCTGCCGGAGCGGGAGCACGCCGCTCGCATGATCGGCTAGGTGGGTTCAAGATGCTCGATCTCTGGTACAAGAACGCCGTCATCTACTGCGTCGATGTCGAAACCTTCATGGATTCGAATGGAGATGGTATCGGCGACTTCGGCGGTCTTGCGGATCGGCTCGATCATGTCGAGGCTCTCGGGGCCACCTGCATCTGGCTGCTGCCATTCTATCCGACCCCGAATCGGGACAATGGCTACGACGTCACAGACTTCTACGCCGTCGATCCGCGGCTCGGGACCCTTGGCGACTTTGTCGCCTTCACGCATGCAGCCCACGACAGAGGTCTGCGGGTCATCATCGATCTTGTGGCGAACCATACCTCCATCGATCATCCTTGGTTTCAGGAGGCGCGGCGAGATCCGAACTCGCGCTACCGCGAGTGGTACGTCTGGTCGAAGGAGAAGCCTGAGAACATCCACGAGGGCGTTGTCTTTCCCGGCGTGCAGGACACGACTTGGACCTACGACGAGGTTGCGCAGGCTTGGTACATGCACCGCTTCTATAAGCACCAAGCCGACCTCAACATCGCGAACCCGGAGGTGCGTGAGGAACTCGAGAAGGTGATGGGCTTCTGGCTACAGCTCGGTGTATCCGGGTTCCGGCTCGATGCGGCTCCCTTCCTGATCGAGTACCGTGGTCTCCCAGCCGGGGAGCAGCCGAAAGATGACCCTCACCAGTATCTCAATGAACTGCGGGGTTTCGTGTCGTGGCGCCGCGCCGAGGGTATGCTGCTGGCTGAGGCCAACATTACTATGGATCAAGTGGACGAGTATTTCGGTCCCTCGGGCGATCGGCTCCACATGATCTTCCACTTCATGTTAAACCAGCACCTGTTTCTGGGGCTGACCCGCAAAGATGCCGAGCCGATCCGTCGTGTCATGGCACAGACCCCTGCGATTCCTCCGAAGAGCCAATGGGCGAGCTTCCTGCGCAATCATGATGAAATTGATCTCGGACGGCTGTCGGATGCAGAGCGCAGCGAGGTTTTCGCGGCCTTCGGCCCGGCTCCTGAGATGCAGGCCTATGAGCGCGGCATTCGGCGACGTCTGGCGCCCATGCTCAGCGGCGACGGGCAGCGGCTCAAACAGGCATTCAGCCTCATGTTCGCCCTACCAGGAACGCCTGTGCTCTGGTACGGCGACGAGATCGGCATGGGAGATGACCTCTCTCTGCCAGAGCGCAACTCGATTAGAACCCCAATGCAATGGGCCGACGAGCCCAATGCAGGATTCTCGACAGCACCGGCCAAGCAACTCGTGCGGCCTGTTATCTCGGATGGAGCCTTCGACTACCGTTGCATAAACGTTGCGGCTCAACACGATCTTGATGGCTCTCTGATGAGCGTTCTGCAACGGCTCATCCGCACGCGGCGCGCGTGCCCCGAGATCGGCTGGGGCAAGTGCCAGGTCCTTGAGACAGCAGAAACCAGCGTTCTTGCCCTACGTTACGACTGGCAGGGAGAGACTGTCCTGACCTTCCATAATCTTGGCGATCACGCGGTTGAAGTAGAGTTCCCGCTCGACGATGTCAGCCGGTTGCGGCCTCTCTTCTGCGACCAGGATGATCGGACTATGCGCGACGCTTCCGAGGCGATTCCCCTGAGTGCCTATGGCTACCGTTGGTTTCGTGCGCAGGGTGAGCGGCGGTAGATTCTGGGTAACAGCCCTTTCTCCTGAAGGCTACCCGGAGAGCTCGTTCTTCTCGAGTGAAATGATGAGCCCCTCGTCAGGCCCCAGATTGACCTGTGTTCCCGTCATGTCTTCACTCCGACCTTGCAAGGTCGACAGCAATACCCGTCCGCGTGCCCCGTCCGGCAACGAAAGAGTATGCGGCTGGGAGCCAAGGTTTAGCGCCACTAGAAAGCACTCCATCCCATGCTGCCGCTCATAGGCCAGGACATCGCCTTCTGCCGTGACTGGCGTGTAGCGACCAATGCTCAAGGCCAAGTGCTTCCGCCGCAGCGCGATTAGACGTCGGTAGAGCATCAGGATGGAGGTAGGATCATTCTGCAGTCCCTCCACATTACGGGATGCGAAGGTCGAATCCAGTGGAAGCCAGGGCCTGCCGCTTGTAAAGCCCCCGTTGGCTGAGCCATCCCAGTGCATGGGCGTCCGTTCCGGATCGCGTCCCAGTCCCAGCCCTGGCTCAGTCTTCTCCCAAGGATCCTGGACTGCCTCTGGTGGGATCTCCACTTTGCCAATCCCAATCTCGTCGCCGTAGTACATGGTCGGCGTACCTCTGAGAGTCAGAAGCAGCATGGCAGCCACCCGCGTCTGCGGCGGCCCGACACGGGCGCCGATCCGCGGCTGATCATGATTGCCGAGCACCCAATTCGGCCAGCCACCCTCAGGGAGGACGGCCTCGTACTCATCGATGAGGGCCGCGATCTCTCGCGCATTCCACGCCGTATGAATGAGCTGGAAATTGAAAGGCAGATGAGCACCGGCAAGATCCTGGCCGTAATAGCTGACGAGGCGTTCCAGCGGCAGGTAGATCTCCCCAATGAGCACCCGCTCCGGATACTCCTCCAGCACGCGGCGCATATCACTTACAACTTCGTGCACTTCCGGCTGGTCGGCTGAATAGACTTGGAGAAAGCGATTGATCTCCGCCTGGGTCGGCTGATAGGCGAGGTTCGGTGGATTGTCCCGGAAATGCTCATCCTTGATCAGGTGCCAGATCACATCGACCCGAAAGCCGTCGACACCGCGGTCAAGCCAGAAGCGTAAGACATCGTACATGGCCGTACGCACCTCAGGATTGCGCCAGTTGAGGTCCGGCTGCTCCCTCAGGAAGGCATGGTAGTAGTATTGTCCTGTCGCATCAGCCCACTCCCATGCCGATCCGCCGAAATTGCTAATCCAGTTGTTCGGCGGGCCACCGTCCGGCGTGGGATCACGCCAGATGTACCAGTCGCGCTTCGGAGTGTTTCTTGACGAGCGGCTCTCCTGAAACCAGGGATGTCGATCTGACGTATGATTGGGTACAAAATCGAGGATGACCTTGAGCCCTTTGGCGTGTGCCTCCCCAACAAGGTGATCGAAATCGTCCAGTGTACCGAAAATCGGATCGATGCCGCAGTAATCGGCCACATCATAGCCGAAGTCGGCCATGGGTGAGTTGTAGATCGGCGAGATCCAGATTGCGTCGACGCCAAGCCAGGTGAAATAGTCAAGGCGCTGGCAAATGCCCTTCAGATCACCGATGCCGTCGCCGTTGCTGTCCTGAAACGAGCGAGGATAGATCTGATAAACGATGCCATGCTTCCACCATGTCGTCTCAGGCATAAGGTTCGCTCCACTGCTGGACCAAGGCTCGGCTGGAGGGGCAAATTCGGTGGGCGCCGACCAGTTCCGACAGCACGAATGAGACCCGCATCATGATTCTGCTGGAGTCGCTCCAGCGAACTTGGTGTGCCACCGTGGAGGTTTTGAGCACCGCTTACGGGCGGCGTCTATTGGAGAATATGTCACGATTGGGATGAATCTCGCAAAGGGCGCATCCTCAGATGCGGATAAGATTGAGACCTGTTTCCGCGTCCTTGCATCGTTGAAGGTGAGTCGGTGCCTCGGTGATGATAACCTCAAGCGTCGGGCGGACATATCCTCTCGCTAAATGACCAGCAATCGCGCTACCATCCTGTCTGCCCAAAACCAGATGAATGTGGATTGCGGGCTTGCCTGCTTCGTCAAGACCGATGTCACCGTTAAGGGACGCGACCTCGACCTGCTCATTGACAGGGATCTCCAAGTAGGTCTTGGTCTCCCAATCAAAATAGGACACCACCGCATCACTGAGAGCGCCAATTGCTGTGATCTGGGCCGCAGAGAGGCTTTGCTCGCTCGCCAAGCTCTTGAGACTGGCCATGATTTCATCGCCAGTCTCCAGGATGGCAACAAAGGTCCGCTGGTCGTCGCTCTCATGGATCAGCTTGTACTTCATCTGACACTACCCTCTGGCCAAAGTCGGAAGTTCGGTCCAACTCCTCTCAGCAGCATCAACGGGCTGAGTTGCTCTGCCGTTCCGGGTGCAGTCGCGAGAGGGCACCGTCAGGTTAACCGGCGGGTGACCAGATCGGGGTATCTGTGAGGGATGAAACCGACCCGTGATCCTCACTATACCCGCCACCGCTTCCTGGCCGAGGTGATCAGCCATGCTATCTGGCTGGCATTGTCATATCTGGACGCTCCCTGCCGGCAAGGGTTTTGTTGAACGTGAGTGCAAGTGGTCGGGGCAGTCATATCTACGGCCTGTGAGTGCGGCTCGTGTGGCCGCGGGCCCTGATGTCAGTCCGCAGATCAGATCCCTCACAACTTGGCGAGCTCGCAGCTCTGACAGTACCTCGGGTTTGCCTGATCCCGGCTCGACCGGTTTGCATCACGTCATCGTCACCCTTCCCAAACTCAGAACTTCAATCCGTAGCAACCCATCAAGCGGCAGCCACCACGGCAGATCGATAGGCCTCGCCTCTGGCCAGCAGTGCCCAGGCGATCCGCGCCGTCTTGTTAGCTAGAGCCACAGAGACCAGCCGAACTGGTTTCCTCGTCAGCAGACTGTTGATCCAAGCGGTGTCTGCCGCTGTCTTCGTTCGGGCGTAACGGATCACCGCTGTCGCGCCGACCACCAGCAGCGTTCGCAGGTAGCCATCGCCCATCTTCGAGATCCGCCCCAACCGCTCCTTGCCGCCTGACGAGTTCGGCCGCGGGGTCAGTCCCAGCCAAGCGGCAAACTCCCGGCCGGAGCGGAAGTGGGACGGATCGGGAACGGTCGCCGCGAGGGCCGTAGCAGTGATGAAGCCCACGCCGGGGATCGTCTCAAGCCTTTGGCTCTCCTAGCTCTGCCGGTGCCAGGCCAGCAGTTCGCCCTCAAGCGCTCGGATCCGCGGCTGCAGATCGATCAGCTGGTCGACAACAGGCGCCAGAGCCCGGCGGGCCAGCGACGGCAGCACGGCCTTGTCACTCTCATCCGTAAGGATTGCGATCAACTCGCGGATGCGACTGATCCCTTGCGCGATGATGATGCCGAACTCGGCCAAATGCCCGCGTAGGGCATTGACCAGCATGGTGCGCTGGCGGATCAGAAGCGCTCGCACCCGGTGGAGCATCAAGACGCTCTGCTGCTCGGCTGATTTGACCGGCACGAAGCGCATGCTCGGGCGGGTCACGGCCTCGCAGATTGCCTCGGCATCGGCCGCGTCGGTCTTGCCGCGTTTGACATAAGCTTTGACGTAAGTCGGCGGCATCAGCTTGACTGCATGCCCCAGCTTGGTCAGCTCACGTGCCCAGTGGTGAGCGGTCGCGCACGCCTCCATGCCGATCAGGCACGGTGGGAGATCTGCAAAGAACGACAGCATCTCCGTGCGGCGCAGCCTCTTGCGAGCCACGACTTGGCCGGCGGCATCAACGGCGTGCACCTGGGAGATGTGTTTGGCCAGATCCAGGCCGACTGTGGTAATCTGCATGGCGGACGCTCCCTCCCCTTGTGGCCCTCTTCATGACGACCACCCTTTGGCACTTTGATGCCGATGAGCAGGGAGCGTCCACTCCATCAACTTAAGCAAATAAGGGCTGTTGGAAGTCATCACGCTCAGGGCGAAGCCATTGGACGTCCATTATCCACTCTGGGCGAAAAATTCACAAAACGCAGGCGAAACCCGTTAAGTTGACGATGCCTCACCTCCACGAAGAGAGCGAGCGTGGGATTGACTGTCCAACCGAACACCGGACGCTCGATTGCGGGTCTGGGCTGCGTCGAGCAGACCTTGCTCATCCCCCTGGCTGCACGCGCGCTCGCCCGCCGTCTTCTCCCTCACCGGGGCTTTGCTGATCCAACGGCCGAAGCGATCGTCGTGCGCCTTGCTTACGACCTCACCCCATTCGAAGCTGACCGGGAGATGCTGCGGGGCTTGGTCGAGCGCAGTCTGGTCTTGGATCGGCTCTTGCGTGACTTCCTCAACCCTCACCCCGACGCTCAGGTGCTCAGCCTGGGGTCTGGCCTGTCGACCCAGTTTGAGCGGCTTGATAACGGTCGGCTCCGCTGGGTGGATGTCGATCTCCCCGAGGTTGTGGAGTTGCGACGCACCCTGTTCCCGCCCCACCCGCGCAGGTGCCTGGTGAGCGCCTCAGTTACCGAGGCCGGTTGGACCTCCAGCCTTGGCGATCTGCGTGGCCCGACCTTCGTGGTCGCCGAAGGTCTCTTGATGTATCTCGAGCGCGCGCAGGTTTTTCAGCTGGCGCGAGACCTGGCAGAGGTACAAGGGGGTGGCCCGGCCGAGTTCGCCTACGACTACTACTGTTCCCACATGGTCGGCCAGGCATGGCTGAATCTGTCGCTGCGCCGGCTCGGGGCTGAGTTCAGATGGGGTCTGGCGTGCCCGGAGGAGCTTTCGCTTGGCGAACCGCGCTGGCATGTAATTGGCACCTACCCGGTGATGGAGCGGCTGGGCTGGCCCTACGATCTGCTCTGGCCCTGGGTTCGCTTGTTCACGGGCGTTCAGCCCTATGGCATCGCACACTTGCGGCTCTTGGACAGCGCCTGGGGGCATGCGAGTTGAGCACTTGAAGGAAGATCATGGCAACCGAAACACCGACGGCAGCGGTCCTGTGCTCAGCTTTTCACCCGGACATAGCTGCCCGGCGCATCCTCAATGGGGGTGAGCCTACCCCCGCCGATCTCCCGGGCCGGAACGTGTCTCCCGTCCTGTGCCTCGCTCCAGTCCTGCAGTCCGGCCACCAGGAGCCCGGGTGCTCCTGCGCGGCTTCGAGCCAGGTCTCGAGTTCCCCCACAGGCGGCCCGTCAGTCCAGTACTGGTCTCGGTTCCGTGCCGGCGGGTTCACAACTCCGGCGATATGACCCGAACCGGCCACGACAAACCGGATGGAGCCCCCATGGAACTGGGCCCCTGAGAACACCGACCGCGCCGGTGCAATATGGTCCTCCTGGGCCGCCAGATGGTAGATCGGTGTGGTCACCTTCGAGAGGTCGAGGGTGACGCCGCCCATTTGGATGCGCCGCTGCGAGAGATCATTGTTGATGTAGCAGCGCCGCAGATAGAAGCTGTGGTTCGCTGCGGGAATGCGGGTCGAATCCGAGTTCCAGTACAGGAGGTCCAACGGCAGCGGCGTCTGTCCCTTCAGGTACACGTCGACGACGTAGGGCCAGATCAGGCCCCCATGTTGCATTAACTGTGCGAGGCACAAGCTATAGCGTATCTGTCCGCTGAAGCAGCTACTAGATCCTGCGGCTTGACAGGTTAATGCAACAGAGCTCTTGAACACGCCACCCTCCGCCATCGGTCACGATCGCTGAAGCTCCGTAATAAAAAGCGCAACACATTCCCATTTAGCTGCTCTCGCAGAGATTTATATTACTAATCGTTTAATAGTATAAATTATGGGCAATTGTTTTCATTGAAGAAGGTGTGTAATCGTAACTACATCCAGCATGGATACGCCTCTATGACTGGTCTGGTGACGCGCCCAAGTACAGCGTTCCGATAAGCGACTAAGAATATGGCGTAGAAGGGAATATGCTGTGGCCCGGTCCAGTGCCGCGGGACGCCCTTGTGCGTTACTCGTCGAGAGCAATGCCGCTATTGGCATGTACCTAGCCGATGATCTGGAGGATCAAGGCTATGCAGTTGCGGGCCCGTTTACTTGTGCTGGCGCGATGAAGTGGCTCGCGACCGACACCCCTGACATAGCGGTCTTGGATGTTGACTTGCAGTCTGGCTCCTGCGTTGGAATGGCGCGTGAACTGAAGCAGCGGAAAGTGCCAATCATTGTCTACTCACCTCATGAACAAAAACATGCTCTGCCTGAGTTTCAGCAGATGCCCTGGGTGTCTATCCCATCAACCATCGACGCGCTCCACAACGCTTTGGCGGATTATGGGATTGTAGAAGTCCGTCAATCTCAGCCTAAGGAGCGTCAGCGATAGGCTTGAGGCTGCGATTTTCTTGCTTTGGCTGACAACCCACTCTGACGTCAGCACTGCATTCCCGATCCGGTATCAAAGATAGGCCATCTTGCGCGGGTGGAAGAAGGGGTTCTGTCAGAACCCTTCGCCGCGGCCCTCAAGGCAGAGAGTGAAGAGCGGTTGGCTTGGAGTGTCCTTGTCGTCGCGGCCTGCTAGACGGTGACGGAGTAAAGCGTCTGAGCACTAATGCCGAGATTGGGGGGGGTGTGGCACACCTTGACACTCAGCCGCTCACCCTTAACCTCCCTGGCTATGTCAGCACGCAGAACCATGAATGTTTCCATCACCCCGAAACTGGAACAGTTCGTTGCAGCCCGTGTGGCTTCTGGACAATATCAGAGCGCGAGTGAGGTGGTCCGCGCGGCTCTGAGGCTGCTTATACGGGAAGAAAAGATTCAGAACAGCCCCCGCCGAGCGTCTGAGCATGAGCGACAAAAATCCTGAGTTGTTGGACCAGAATAGCCTGCTTCAGCAGCTTGAGGCGACGCTCCAGCGTCTTGAGAAGCTAGAGCATGAGAACGAGTATCTTCGGACTCAGTTGACGGCTCGACGTGCCGAAAGCAACGCTACTGCGGCTTCTACGGCGGACAAAGTACAAGAGGACATAGCCTCCGTCGCATTAGAGCACGCTCACAGGCTGGCTAGCGCCAGTTCGCGCATCAGGGAACTCAGGCAATCCCGGAATTCACTGCGTGCCAGTGAAAGCTGGCTTCGCGCCATCCTTGAGAGCGCAACGGACTACGCCATCATCACGCTTGACCTGAATGGCGCTGTCACAAGCTGGAACAGCGGAGCGCGGAACATCCTCGGCTGGGATGAAGATGAGGTCCTCGGACGCAATGGAGCATTCTTCTTCACCTCTGAGGACCGGGAAGCAGGTGTGCCGAAGAAGGAGATGCAAACCGCTGTGGCTCAAGGACGAGCCGGGGACGAACGCTGGCACCTGAAGAAGGACGGAACCTGTTTCTGGGGGAACGGTGTTCTTATGCCCATCAAGGATGGCGAGCTACTGGGCTATCTCAAGATCCTGCGCGATCGTACGGAGGAGCGGCAAAGCGAGCAGGACCTACGCGAGAGCCAAGAGCGGCTTTGGGAGATCCTGGAGAGTATCTCGGACGCCTTCTATGCTGTGGATCATGAGTGGCGCTTCACCTACATCAACCGCAAGACCGAAGAGATTTGGAGCCGCAGGCGTGAGGACCTTATTGGCAAGGTCTATTGGGAAGAGTTCCCTCAATCTGTCGCTAGTATTCCCTATAAGGCCCATCAACAGGCGATGCAGGAGCGCCGCCCGGTGCGCATTGAGGCTTTATCGCCCATTGTAAAATACTGGGTGGATATCAGCATCTATCCAACAGCCGATGGCGGGCTGTCGGTCTACTTCAGGGACATCAGCGAGCGAAAAAGGGCAGAGGAGCATCAGCGCCTACTGATCAACGAGTTGAATCATCGGGTGAAAAATACCCTTGCTACCGTTCAATCCATCACAAGTCAGACCCTGCGCACGGCTGCGACACCGGAAGCGGCCAGGGAAGCTATCGCAAGCCGCCTGATTGCCTTATCGCGAGCTCATGATGTTCTGACCCGTGAGAACTGGGAAGGCGCTTATCTGCGTGAAATCATTTGCCAAGCCATCGAGCCTTACCGCTGGTACGGCGATGGTCGCTTCGACATCCGAGGGCCTGAGGTCAGGCTATCCCCTCGCGTTGCGCTGGCGATGGCCATGGCACTCCAGGAGCTTGTGACGAATGCGGTGAAGTACGGTGCACTCTCGAATGGGACAGGCCGGGTGATGATTGTCTGGACACTGACGGGCGATGCGGGCCAGCCCGTGATGGAAATGTGCTGGGAGGAAATGGGAGGCCCGCCTGTTCAGGAGCCGAGCTGCAGAGGTTTTGGAACGAGATTGATTGAGCGCAGCCTTGCTCAGGAGTTGAGCGGCAAGGTGGAAATCAAGTTCGAGCCTAGTGGTGTAGTTTGCACCATGGTTTCGCCGCTGGCGGTTGAGACTCAGCTCGAACGGTAAAGATTCTTCCTATTGCTACGGGTTTGAGTAACGACTGCTCGTGGCTCTGAATCGTTTGTCTCAACGGTGGGGGATAGCGCACTCCAGCGATCAAATGGCTCCGGAGGGAGGACGTCCTGTGTAGTAGTCGGCATTTGATCGGACACTCGGCGTCAGAGAGTGATCGGGTCGAGCCTGTCCGACCGGATCAGGCTGCAATCATTTTCTCCTTTGCCAGCGGCACCGCATCGAAGAAGGTCTGCATCGGCGTCTTGCCGAAGCACCACCGCCCCTGATGCGGCCGCTCCTCATTATAACTCCGGACCCAAGCATCAAGATCGCTCTGTAGCTCCGCAATCGAGCCATAAATCTTCTTGCGGAAGGCCACGCGATAGAATTCATCCAGCACCGTCTTGTGGAAGCGCTCAACGATGCCATTGGTCTGAGGATTCTTGGTCTTGGTCCTGGAATGATCCACGTCCTCGACCGCCAAGTAGAGTTCGTACTCATGGTGTTCGGGATTGCCGCAGTATTCCGTGCCACGATCGGTGAGCACCCGACACAGCTTCACCTCGTGGGCATCGAAGAACGGCAGGACACGGTCGTTGAGCAGGTCGGCAGCGGTAATCGGCGTCTTGCGATCGTATAGCTTGGCGAACGCCACCTTGGTGTAGGTGTCGATGAACGTCTGTTGGTAGATCCGTCCCACTCCTTTCATGTTGCCAACGTAAAAGGTGTCCTGGCCGCCGCAATAGCCGGGGCATTCACTCTCGAACTCGCCGTGCGCTTCTTTTTCAGTCTTGGCCTTCTCCAAGGCAGCCAACTGGCTCTCGGTCAGGATCAGGCCCTCCTGGGCCACTTTCGCTTCGAGCGCCTTGAGGCGCTTGTTCATGGTTTCGAGATCATGCCGCTGCCACACCCCGCGCACGCCGGCGGGCGAGATCGAGTGACCGCGCTTGCGCACCTCGTTGGCGATGCGGATCTGACCGAAGGCAGGCTGCTCCAGAGAGAGGTCGACAATGATCGTCTCGACCTCGGCCGGGGTGCGGTTGGCCAGGAGCGGCTTGCGCCGGGTCAGCTCCTGCAGGGCCATCTCGCCGCCGGTCTCGTAGAGCTCCTTGAAGCGGTAAAAGCTGTCGCGCGAGTAGCCCATCATGTGGCAGGCCTGGCTGACATTGCCGAGCTGCTTGGCCAGTTCCAGCAGGCCAACCTTGGCGCGGATGATCTTCTGCTCGCGGGTCATGGCGGTGTTCCTTGTGAACGCCGAGGCCGGGCGCTGCGCACCCCGACCACTCCGCGCCCAGCCTCGGCTCATGCCTCAGCCAATCGACACCGTCTGTCAGATTAAGTTCCAACTACTTCAACCCAAGCCTGTGACCCGGCCGAACACTTACACGCGCGAGTCACGCAAACGATCAACGTCGGCCAAGCAGGCTGATGCGACAGAGGATTAGGCACACGTCATACGGCTCTCAACTCTTGGCGCTGTCGACCACTAGAGGATTCGACGAGCCCTGCTCATGTGTTGGGCCAAATCGCTTGTGCTTCGACTGGGACAGACCCGCCGACGATCAGCGGCATCAGGACCGGCCGTGTGTCCTGTCGGCTACAGACATCAGCGCGTAAATCGGACAGATGAGCGGCGGCCGAGCGGCACGATCGCTCTCTCTGTGCCGATTTTCCAGAACCAGCCGAATTGATCGAAGAGATTCACCATGACGCAGACAGAAGTCACAGCGCCTGCTTTGTCTCCTGTGTCGACACCAACATTCACGTCGGCTGCTATTCGATTTGTCGTCTCCCTTGCTGTATTGATCGGCATTAGCCTCCTGCTGGCCAGCCTCTGACCGTGCATCTTCGATGCCTGTGCCCGCTTAGGTACAGCCACAGCCTCATCCATCGGGCATTCGGGTCCAGACCATGAGGAGCGGATGGGGGCGGTCCTTCCTGGAGCTCAAGCGCCTTTGCCACACGCCAGGCGCTTCTCTTTGTCGGAACTGGCGGGTTCCGGACCATCCCGTCACTCGTCCGGGACAACTGTGGTTTATTCTCTCAATGCCAGGCGGAAACTCACCTTTGTTCGACGGTGTTGCTTGCTTCCTCGGAGAAACTTGAGGTCCCGCCGGGACCTCTGTTGTTGTCTGGGAAGGCAGGAAGTGGTGCCCAGGTTTCTCTCCATGCTTCCGAAAGAAGCCCGATCAAGATACGTCCTGAGACAAGCCAAACGCTTCAACATTCTTACGGAGTAACGTTTACTCCTTAGTGGCTAACCAGGCTGCCGACCTCTTGATCAGATCCGGGTTCTTCCTCTTCATGGATGAACGTACCGCGTTTGCGCGGGGCGGACCTCAGGGGGCGGGGAATGTTGAAAGACGAATACGGCTGCGCCGCGCAGCCGAAGGCGCCAGTGGCTGGCGCTTCAGGTGGCGTCGATCAGGCCATTGAGACTGTGTTGCTCGGCGGGAGTTCGCTGCTTCAAGCCGGTCTCGCCCAGCTCCTCACGGGCACACCCTTCGTTGTGGTTGACCACCATGGGCATACCGCCCTCTCCGGTGAGGCGAGCCCACATCCGGCTCTGTTTATTGTTGATGCCGGCGGATCATCTGAACAGACGCTTCAGTTTATCGAACTGGCCAAGTGCCAGAATCCTGCGGCACGTGTTGTGCTGATCGCGGACCGCTTTGATCTTGGCTTGATCCATCTGGCGGTCGCGAGGGAGATCGATAGCGTCTGCATCGCGACCGCAGAGCGGGAGGTTCTGATCAACATCCTCGAGCTCACCATGCTGGGCGAACAGGTGCTTCCTGGGACAGTGCTTCAAGCACTTCTCAACCACGCACCTTTGACTTCAAGCGCGGCTCAGACCTCATCGGTCGCTGAGTTGACCTCTCATGATCCGAAAGCGGGCAAACTCTCCCCGAGAGAGATGGTGATCCTCCAGTCTCTCATGGGAGGTGAGGCTAACAAGGTGATCGCACGAAAGCTCGACATCACGGAGGCCACCATCAAGGTCCACGTGAAATCCATCCTCCGCAAGATTGGAGCTGCCAATCGCACTCAGGCCGCGATGTGGGCCAACGAGAACCTCCGGGTTGCCGATCGCTCCTTCATCAACGCCTAGGGCCGGATCCGAAGGGCTGTCTGACGCGGCACGTGCGCTCGTGCGGAGGGCGCTGGTCACCATCGGTTTGCGGCTGATGCAGAGAGTGCCGCACTCTCTTTCCCAGCTCACCGTCACACCCTAGCTTGAGCAGAGCTGGACCGACCCGCAGCACCCTTTGTAGAAAGCTGACACCGATGAGCACCACCCGTGTCTTTCTGCTCGCCTCCGCCTTGGCTCGGCTGATCGAGAAGGAGCGGGGAGGTCAGCGCGTCCGGCAGGGCTTCTTCCCGGATCGGGCAGACCGGAGCGCCCACGTGCAGCTGGCAGGCGAGACCGGCCACCTCATCCTGGTCTCCCAGTCCGCAGCCGATCCCCATGAGGAGCCAGCTGGGATCTCCCGCTCGCAGGCGGAAGCCCTGCTCGAGCTGACCGCTGGGCGGATCGAGTATCTGAGCATCACGATCGCCATCGGTTCTCACAACGCCACCATCCAGCGCGTCATCACCCCGGCGCCGCTCGATCTGATCAGCATTACGTTCAAACAAGACAGGTCAGCCCGGAAGTTCCAGCCGCCGGTCTGGTTTGGGCCCGAAGTTTCCAGTGACCTCAGCTATCGGGCGCGCTCGATAGCGCTCGCCGGCCTGCCATCTGCTTCGGAGGTGGAAGTCACGAATGCGGCCCTTCATAGCCTGCTTGATGTGCTGGATCACCGTGCTGGCGAGCCCCAGCCGCAACCATCCCGGGCGGTGCGTGCCCCCGAGCCTTCCGAGCCGATCCTGGACGCTGAGACCGAGCAAGACCTCGACAGGCTCAACATCGAGGACAGCGTGATCCGGGAGCTCGCCCGCTCGTTGCAGCCCCAGGGGCGCTGAGCCTTTGCTCAAGGCGATTGAGTTCGCATCGGCGGGATCGCCCACATCAACGATGTGAAACCCAAACCACGGGACTTAAAGAGCATACCGGCGATCTGACTTCAAAGCTTTTGCCAGCAAATTCTGCAACGCCTCGGAGCTAAGATCTCAGAGTAGCTATCGTGGTCCATGATGAGCGCGAGCTTCCTCAGGTGCTCTTTGACGAGACACTCATCGGTCAGAAAGACCATCATCGTGTCTCTACCGTTGGGCTTTGCTCGACCGGGCAGGGCACAACAAAATGGCCGCTCCCAACAGGAGCGGCTGTTCGGAACTGCGGACAATCCGCATCATGTCTTGAAGTGCCTTATACCTTCAGATCGACAGCCGACTCCTTGCCGGTCCTGCGGTCGGACTGGACCTCGTAGGAAACCTTCTGCCCTTCGCTCAGACCTCTGAGACCAGCACGCTCAACCGCACTGATATGCACGAAAACATCCTTGCACCCGGTATCCGGCTGGATGAAGCCATAACCTTTGGTCTCGTTGAACCACTTCACCGTACCTGTCGCCATTGTCGTCTGTATTCCCTCTCCATCGGCCCGAATGGTGTCTGATACCACTCTGCCTTTGCCGCCCTACTCCCAGCGGAGGAAAGCTAGTTGCGGGACCAAGGGTTGGCAAGCATCAATGGAATACCCGTCCTTGAGTTGCTCCGTTGAGAAATCTCGCTATTTCATGTCACCGGAGACCGGACCTAACCGGGAGGAAGATGATGTCGCGATCACCAGGTGGGCGCCGTCCGAACGATCTACTGAAGGCTGCCGAAGCTGCCTTCAAGAAGGCGACAACGAAGCCGATCGAGGAGCCGCCCAAAACTGCATCCATTCCTGGCGTAAAGGAGACCGTCACCCTGCGCATCGACCAGGATGTGCTGGAGTTCTTCCAGGAGGACGGCCCAGGCTGGCAGGACCGGATCAATGCAGCCCTCCGCAAGGCTGCCGGCAAGTGAATGGCGGTCGCCCGAAGCAGGCTAACCATATGCACTGGCATGGGATCCTGGCGCTGTTTCTTCTGGGAATGACAGGCTGCGTCTCGTCTTCTCTGGCCACGCATCCGAGCGGATGGATGTGCGACGCGGGCGATCAATCGATGGTCCGCGACACGCTGTACTTTGGCCGTAACCGCCCGAATGGAGGAGCAGTTCGCGAGGCCGAGTGGCAGCGGTTCCTGAATGAGAGCATCACGCCCCGCTTTCCTGATGGCCTGACGGTGGTGAAGGCAACCGGGCAATGGCGGAATGCGAACGGCCACCTCGAACGAGAGAGATCCGAAGTCGTGACCGTGCTCCATGCCGGTGATTTCACAGCACGGAGCAAGATTTCAGAGATCATCGCCGCGTACCGGCAGCGCTTTGACCAGGAGGCCGTCCTGCGCGAGCGAACGGCGACCTGCGCACGGTTCTGATCAAACATGAGTGCTGCGAACCGTTGAAAGGTATTTCGACCTGGCCAGCAGCTTATTATTGAGACGGCTTGGGTGATCTTGAAGTGTGTCGGAGCTTAGTTGGCTATCCGACCCTACCCGTGACCGCCGCTCTTTCAATTGCACCCAAGCCGTCTCAGTAGTTGCGAAGTGCCCCGCTGAACAAGAACGCGTGGGCAGCCCTTAACTCTTTGCTGACCATACCTGATACTTGCCGGATCGTGGCCTGAACGCCTGCCACAATCGGCCGTTAACCACACGGATGTGTACAGTGAGGTTGCGTACATGACACCGATCCTGTCCCCATGGACCCGCCCCGAGCCGGCGAAGAAATCAGCCCCGAAGTCCCTGCGTCAACGTGTTCTCGTCGTTGAGGACGAATTGATCATCGGCGAGATTGCGGCCGAGGCCCTGACGGATGCGGGCTACGAGGTCTTCACGGCAGCGAGCGCTGAAGAGGCCGAGATCCTTTTGCGGGATGTGTCCGTGGATGTTCTGTTCACCGACATCAATCTGGGCGGTCAAGACGGTTTTGAGCTGGCGCAAGCTGCCTTGTCTCTCCAGCCGCTTTTGTCGGTTGTCTTCACCTCAGGCCGCTCTCGGATCTGCCACGGCCTATGCGCATCAGCGGGAATGCCTTTTCTCGCCAAGCCGTACCGCCTCACGGAATTGGTGGAGACGATTGAACGCGCATTGACAGGAACGCCGACACAGTGACGGATCCTTCCGCGTGATTGTCGTCTTCGACGGCCGCGGCCCGGATCACGCCGGCCACAGCAAGGTGTTCTTTCACCAGCCGAGCGACGGTACCGCCTCCTCAACAAGGACGGTTGTATCCATTCTCCGTTGCCGAGGCGGCGATGGGTTGTTACTACCGCTGGGCAACGGTCAAATGGGCCGACCACATGGGCCGGAGAAGCGGCTCGGCCACAATCCCACCGATCAGGGCAAGGGACACCAGGACAAGGCCTACGCGTCCCCACAGCGCAACACGATCCTTCCGGGTCATCAGGAACCCACCGTGCGTCACACATCGAAGAGAACGTAGCTGGCTGATAGTTGGTTGCCAATACGGTCAAGGTGTCTTTCCGGCATGCGCCAGTTCGATAAGCTCCTTGATAGAAGTCCTCATCAGAGCATCCCATGATAGCCCCTCGAGACTTACGCGCTCCAGGAATGTGGCCCCTGATGGGATGGGCCGTGCCGTTCGATCCGCATCGATGCGGTCACGGTGCAGACCCGCTGGTTCTGCTCATCCCGCAAACATAGCCTTTCATAGGGGTTGCTCCCCTTTGCGAAGAAATCAAACCCGATCGGGAGAGGAGGTTCCATGCCGGACGCCCGGCTTGGTCTGAGGCCGAGCAAACCCTGGCTCTTCAATTCAGGTGCAAAGCCGATCATGAACAAAAAGGGTGGGATCACCGACCGAACAAAATGCCTTCCTTGGCACCTGTTGCCTCCGCGACAAAGACGCAGATCATGGCTTTTGAAACAATGAAACACATTGTTGCGGCAGATCCCTTTGGAGCCCCTCAAAGCGCATTCTACCCTTAAGTAGAGGCTTCCGTCGCCGGAAGGACCTTCCGCCTCGAAAAGAAGTTAGTTGGCTCGAGGGGCACGTCGACAAACGCGTTTCTTGAGTGTCGTAAATGCGAGCAGATAGTAGTCACCGCGCTAATCGGCTCCTGGCTGCGCTTGAGCCAGAGGACTTCGCCTCTCTTGAGCCGCACCTGGAACTCGTGCACCTGCAACGCAGGCAGGTTCTCTACGAGACCGGCGGCACGATCCGATTTGCCTACTTTCCGCATGATATGGTGATCTCGCTTGTGGCTGTGATGCACGACTGCAGTTCAGCCGAGATGTCAGTCTACGGACCCGAGGGGGTCGCAGGTCTCCTGGCCGCGGCAGTCGCGAACCAGTCGTTCGGGCGCTACATCGCCCAAATGGCCGGTTCAGCCTCCCGGATCAGTCTCGACAAGATGTTCCGGTTGATGCGTGAGCGTCCAAGGATTCAGGCGATGGTACGACACTTTGCAGAAGCGACCATGGCGCGGGTTCTGCAGTCGGTCGCGTGCAACGCACTCCACAGCGTCGAGGCCCGCAGTTGCCGCTTCATTCTCACAATTTATTACCGCATCAACCAGGATACGCTTGCCTTGACGCACGAGTTTCTTGCCGAACGGCTCGGAGTGCAGCGCACCACTGTCAGTGCAGTGATGTCCAAGCTGCAAGCGAAAGGGCTGATCAAACAGGCTAAGGGAGGCATCATAGTCACGGACCCCGTTGGCCTCGAAGCGGAGGCGTGTGAGTGCTATGGAAGGGTTCGCGACATTCTTGAACGCCTGCTGCCATATGCTCCTTCTGAGCGCTGATGGGATCGACGTCTAGGGATCAGGACGCTCTCCCGGCGCTTGCGAGGACCTGGGCTGGTCGTGCTCCGTTGATTCGATATGGGGCGAGCTTCAAGACAGCCTGGAGCATCTCCAGGGCCTTCGGGCGCGAGACTGTAATGAATTGCAGAGACGGATGGGTCGAACGGATATGACGGTGACGATGCCGACCGGATAGAGCAAGGGCAAAGCGAGAACCATATCCAAGCAGCCGCTCAGCGCAGGAAGAGCGGCAGGTAGAGAACACCGATGGTGCAGCCCAACGTGAGGACGGCTGTGATCGCTGCTGCTAACGAAAACCGTTCTCTGTCGTCCTGCATGGCACCCTCCTGCATGACCACGTGCAGGATGTGGGATAGTGCAGCGGCCGCCGGATGACTGTGCGGCCGCACACGCGTCTGTACGGGCCGTCTATGAAAGGGGCCAGTTGTTTCACCGGACCATGCGCGGCTCAAACCGTCTCGGAACCCCTGAGCGGTGGGTCAGCCGTCGCGAGATGCAGCAGGCTCAGTCCTGTTGCGACTGAGGACAGTCGGCGGCGATCGCCAGGCTTCGGGTGGTGAGCGCGTCCCCCGTCGCGGCAAACGCCGCCGTGTTGTCGAAGATGCACCACGTTTCGGCGCCCGTTGCGGCATTCCGGGCGAGCACCTCGGCGATGGCTGCCAGATACTCAGGACTGTAGGCCGAGTAGTAGATCCGAGGGGACCCGTGCAGCCGGTAGTATGACAGACCGCGCCAGCCGCCCGGCTCGTCAGCGCCTGCGACTGGAGCCGGGTCGGCCGCGACGCGGGCGATCCGAAGCCCGTCGAGCAGGGTCTCGACCTCCGGGGTGAACCAGGAGGCATGGCGGGGCTCGCAGACGATGCTGCCTTGGATCCGGCCCCTCAACTCACCGAGGAAAATGTCAGCGACGCCGGCCTGGAAGCTCAGGCTCGGAGGCAGTTGGACGAGCAGCGGGCCGAGCTTGGGCCCGAGGCCTCCCGCCTCCGCCAGGAACCGGTCCAGCAGGTCGTCGGCATCCATCAGCCGGCGCTCATGGGTAATCGCCTTCGGGACTTTTACGGCAAAGCGGAAGTCCTCCGGCACCGATGCGGCCCAGCGCTCGTAGATGGCTGTCCGGTGCGGGCGGTAAAACGAAGAGTTGATCTCTACTGCATTGAGAACGGCGGCATAGCGCTCCAGGTGGGATCCCGCCGCGGGGAAGGGGGCGGTATGCTCCTTCGGGATGCTCCAGGCGGCGGTGCCGATCCGCACCGGGGCAACGATCTTGTCCGCGGATGAACGTGGTGCGCGCGATATCAGGCAATGTGTATCCGGAAGCGTCTGCATGCACCTCTCGCCCAACGGCCCTGCTGCGCCAACGCAGGTTGCCAATCAAGCGTTCCGGCTGCAGCCCTGATCTGTCATTTGATCCGCCATAGCGGGCTTGTGCTCAATCTCTGAAGCGGAAGCTGCGTGTTTGGCCGCGAGGCTAAGGGCGCATCGTGTCGATCTCGCCGCTGACCCGAGTTCGAAGATACTCAAGATGCTTCAGTTCCTCGGACGTGGACGCGATGCGCTTTTCCACGTGCTGAAGATCATGATGGGCCTCTTTGAGAGGGCCTAGCTCCGCAGCAAGTGCGTCGCGATCGGCCTCAGCCTTCTGAACCACTTGGGTCAAGTGAACGATCCTGGCCTCCGTACCAGCCCCTGAGAAGCCGGGGCCCAAGACAGATAATCCAAAGAGTGCCCACCCTGAAACGGCCAACACTATCAGCAGACGGTTCATTCCGGCACCCTAGCCAAATCTCGCTCCTATTTTATCGCCGATATGGACGGCTGCGGTAGTGGCACGAAGAGGTAGAGACGCTTGGCGCGGTCATTCCTGAGGTTGGGTGCTGCTGGGCTGGCCGGCGACCGCAAACGCTGTAGGAGGAAGGTCAAAGACGGGAATGACGGCCGACAAACAAAAACCCCGGCTTTGAGGCGGGGTTGTGCATTCGTCCATCTGACAATCATGAGGTCGGCGAGACATCTTCCTTCACCGGCCCACGAGGGGCAGTGCGCTTGCGTCCGCGGTATTTTGCCGAGACAACCAGCGGAGCGATGCTCGCGGATACCGGATTTGGATAGTACTCCAGAGTCGCCCCAGTTGCAGCGTCGACACCCATACCAACCAGGCCGCCGATCAGGACGTTGCCAGCAAATCCTGCTGCGCCGCTACCGGCCACGCGGGGTTGAACCATGATGTCTTGGCTCTCGTAACCGTCCTTGGAGAACGTTGCGACGAACTCGGCTTTCCTATCCACCTGAAGGTGCCGGGCGTTGTTAGGGAGGTCAGGCCGGTCGAAGTCCGCGTTGCTAGCTGCCGACCGACTATCCCGTCGTCATGGCTCGCGCTCGCTGGTGTGACGACGAAAGCGACAGTGGCCTACGCATCGACGTAACGAACAATGTCAGCCTTCGATGCCCTTGCTGCTTTTCTGTTCTGCTGCCGGAGCGATGTGGGATTGAGGCGCTGATGCATCTCCTTGGCAGCCTTGAAGGCAGGAACCACTTTCTCTGACACACTGACCGGATCTTTGGTGCGCGGGTTGCAGCCGATCCGGGCCGCGTGCTTGCGCAAAGCAAACGTTCCAAAGCCACGCAGCTCAACCCGGTCACCTCGGGCAAGCCCCTCTCGAATGGCACGAAGGATGGCATCCACGACCTTCTCGAAATCATGACGGGACAAATGCGGATCGTGCTCAGCGAGCTTCTGGACCAGTTCGGACTTGATCATGGTGGCGGAGTTCTGCGTTGTGGCGTCGCCCTTTCAAAAGGCTGTCAGCACCCGGAGGGACCGTCAAGTCATCATTCGTAGCCATAAGATCTCATACTCCCAGCATCAGCCTGGTCGATGTGTCTGATCTCCGCGCCATGAGGCTTCATCCCTACTCACCCCTTCTCCCAGGATTTTTGACTTACCTGCAGTTCGGGAACGGGCAACACGTAGACAAACCCACTTGCTTCACAGGCTACTCAGCCGGAGAGCCATATAGACCTGTCGACCTGCGGCGCATCACTAATGATCTTCACGAAACGGGTGTAACATAGGGCGGTGTCGGTCCTCGTGAGGAGGTGCGCGATGGATGGCAACGTTTGGCGTCCGGCGCATCTAACGCCGGAGCAAATGGAGGAGCGCCGCCTGGCGGCAGCGGCACTGTTGCGGCAGGGACGGTTCTCCCAGGCAGAGATTGCTCGGCAGCTGGGTGTCAGCCGCGCCAGTGTTTCGCGCTGGGCCGCCACGCTCGCCCAAGAGGGGCGACGCGGATTGGAGGCCCGGCCAATCACAGGACGACCACCGCGGCTCGATGAGAAAGCCTGGGGCCGGCTGGGCCGGTTCCTGGACCGGGGTGCAGTGGCGGCCGGCTTTGCCAGCGAGCGCTGGACGCTGAAGCGCATTGCGGCCCTGATCGAGCGCGAGTTCGGGGTGCACTATCATCCCGCACTATCTGGAGCGGCCGCTGAAGGCGCATGGATTTAGCGTGCAGCGTCCCGCCACAAAGGCCAAGGAGCGCGACGAACTCGTGATTGCGGTCTGGCCCAAGCGCGAATGGGTTGCTTTGAAAAGAAGGCACAGCGGGAGCGCCGCACGCTTGTCCTCTGGGACGAGACCGGGCACAGCTTCCGCGCCCGGCCCGGCACGACCTGGGCGCGGCGCGGACTGACCCCGGTGCTGCGGCGGGTGAGCAAGCGGCGCGAGGTCTCGAGCATCGTGGCGATCACGCCCGACGGGCGGCTTTATGCCCGCCACTTCCGCACCAGCGTCTCGAGTGAAACCGTGATCCTGGCCCTGCAGTATTTCCGCCGAAAGATCGGCACACCCCTGCTGGTGGTCTGGGATCATCTCAACGCGCACCGCTCACGAGCGACAATGGACTTCGTCTCAGCGCATGCGCAGGAGTATGCGGTGGCTTACCTGCCGGCTTATGCACCCGAGCTCAATCCGGAGGAACAGTGCAATGCGCTTGTTAAACGGGCTATGGAGAACGCACTGCCTCAATCAACCGCCGACCTGCATCGTCTGGCGCGCCGCGAGTTCTCCTGCCTGTAGCGCCGACCTGAAATGATCGTCCGCTTCTTTCAGCATGCAGGCCTCTCCGTCACAGGACTTTCGTGAAAATCATTAGTGCCTGTGTTGGTCTTGGATCACTGAAGCAATCTCTGGCCTGTTCTTAGCCAGCCAGAGCATCGCATCAGACTGGTTGACACTGCAGTCCAGCGCATCCCAGGTAGGATCCTCAAGCGACTCGTCCCGAAGCCGGGTAGCGGCATAGCAGACCAGCTGATGCAGACCCTCATAGCCAGGATGTGTCTCGAGAGCGTCGGCAACCCACGTGCTGGACCAGCCCTGCCTGGCCAAGTGCAAAAGGCTTTGCCGGTCAGCCTCGACAAACCATGGCGTTGCGTCGAACTCGAGGTCCAAGGCATTATCAGCTGTATGACATGAGGCTCGGATCATCACGCACCTCCTGGATTGATAGTCCGAGACCTATTCTACCACACGCCAGCGTCCGGACTTTACTGATGCAGCTGTGTTCACAAGCGGAATAGGGCCTCGTCCTGCTCCTGCCTTTCATTCATCGGGTGGAGGTCGCGGACCATGTGGTGGAGGCGGGAGGGATCGAGATGGGTGTAGATCTGGGTGGTCTCGATGCCGGCATGGCCGAGCAGCTCCTGCAGCACACGCAGGTCCGTGCCGCCGGAATGCATGTGGGTGGCAAAGGCATGCCGCAGCACATGCGGCGACACTCGCTCGGGGCTGGAGAGCCCTGCGGCCACCGCCGCCTCCTTGATTTCGAGCAGGGCCGCCTGGCGCGTGAGCGCCCTGGCGCCATTGCGCACCGAATGGAACAGCCAGGGGGAGGGCGCTCCACCGGAATAGGCCCCCGCCAGCCGTTGCCAGAGGGCAAGGGCCGCGATCGCCCGCTCATGCAGCGGCACGAGGCGCTGCTTGTCGCCCTTGCCGCGCACCAGCAGCATGCAGGTGCCCGCAGGCGCAGCGTCGGATGGCAGGGACAGGGCTTCGCTGATGCGCATGCCGGAGGCATAGAGCGTCTCGAACAGGGCAGCTCGCCGGGCATAGCCGGCCTGCCGGTAGAGACCCACCGAGGGATCCGCCGCAAGCTTGTGGGCCGTCTCCAGGAGCGCTTCGGTCTCGGCAATGGAGAGGACGAAGGGCAGCTTGCGCGACCGCTTCATAGCCGCCAGATGGGCGGTGGGATCGCGCGAGCCGAGCTCCTCGGCGATCAGGAACCTGTGCAAGCCGCGCGCCACCGTGATCCTGCGGGCGATGGTCGAGCCCGCGTAGTCGCGCTCATCGAGAGCGGCGACGTAGTCCCGGATCTGCTCCAGGCCGACCTCGTCCAGGCCGAGGCTGTTTTCCTCGAGCCAGGTAAGATAACAGTTGAGGTCGTCGGTGTAGGTGGCAATGGTGCCAGAAGAGGCCCCGAGTTCCGTCGCCAAGGCATCGAGCCAGAGCTGGGCCAGCCGACGATTGGTCTGCATAAGATCCTCCTAATCAAGAGGACCTTGCCACAGCACCGGTTACAGACTTCTTGTCAAAATCCTTTCAACGAAATCGCGTGTGTCGCCGCAAAGTTAAAATGTCCTGATATGCTCACCAAGCGACAGGGAATCGATCCGGGTTTGGAGATGATCCCGCATCAATTTATTCGCCAACGTCAGAGGTCGCTAATTCAACTCTGTCCGCAGCTTCACACCTCGGCTCTGAGCTTCCTTCAGGTAATCGACCACGACGGATGGTAGCTCGCGCCGGTGCCCGGAGGCCCGTCGCTGGAACGCATCGAACTCGCCCTTGCGGATCATAGCCGCCTCAAAGCTCAGTCCAAAACGGTCCACAATATCCTCAACCGTATCAGTCGAACTGAGAAGATAGTTGGGAGCCAAGAACATCGCAGCAAATCGTCTAGCCTCACTCTCCTCTTTCTTGGCCTCTAGCAAAGATCTTCCAGCAGTCGTTTGGGTCGTGCTCCTGTTGCGAGCACCCGAGTGCCGCATGGCGAAGTGCCCAATCTCATTGGCGATGGCCATTCGGGCTCTTGGCTCACCCCTCTGCATGGCACCCACCACACTCTCAAGCATCCGCAGGAGGCCCTTTCGAGCGTCCCACCGAGCTTCTGCATCGGGTATCTCGGCGTCTGATACCTGCTGATAATTGAAGTGCCGAAAGCTGGTTGTCAGCCTCTGCAACACGGTCATCATGTCGAGGCAGCTCTGGTTCTGAAGACCAAGCTCCCGTCGGAGGGCCTTCACGCGCTGCTCAATCTCTTCATCCGTGACATGCCGCAACATATCGGGCCTCGTAAGCATATCGCCTACTAAATATAGAATACGGCTCTTTGTCCGGGTTTGCAATCCCTCTCATGGGATCAAGGTCGGAAGCGCAGCCCTCGCGGTTCGGCACTTAAGCCGGGCGGGTGTGTTTGCGGTGTTCTCCGAGGCCCTCGCGGCGCGGAGCGAACCTGCTCACTTGGTATAGATGTTCGACTCGACCATTGCGCGCCAATGTTTCGGCCCGCATCGATGCGGCTCGTTGGAAGACGGCCAGCGAGTCCAATGATTGAGCAGACCATCATCCGGAAGCCGTGCCAGACAAGATTTGAGCTGCGCTCACCGCACGACACGACCGGCTCGACGCGTTGCTTTGTCTTGAGGGCAACGTTCACCGGAATTCCATCCAGACACAATCGATGGAAGTGGAGGCAAGGTCTGCCAAAGAGCTACCCACGCGAATGGAACATCTCATCCGCCCAGAGGTCGTATGCGTGTTGAATGGTAAGGTAGGTCTCGTAGGCCCGATCGTAGCGGCGGGCTGCCAGAAAGCGCTCCCGCAGGGCATGCAGGTGCTCGAGCCGATGCGTCCACTGGGTTTTCCGCTCGTGTGACATGATCCCCTCCGGTCAAAGGGATATCCGAACCTGATTTTAGACCGCTTCCCTGAATGAAGTGGAAATCAAGGGGATGATCCTGGCAGTGCACGGGGATTAACCCTCGGAAAGCGGCACGATCCACGACATCGTTTGACCTTGGGCGGATCGGCTACAGGAGGGTACCAAGCTCATGGATGCGGGCGATTAAGAAGGGATTAACCATACCTGATCGATCATCCCAGTGTGCTGCGAGATGACGCCCCTGGGAGATTCTCATGGACGATGAAATCGAATGTATCGCCAAGGCCTTTTATGCTCTGCAAGACGGCGTACGTGGATGGGACAGAGAGCCTGAGCGATTGAAGGAAGCCTTTCGCCAAGATGCCCGCGCCACACTTGCTCTGATTGACGCTGAAATCGAAGCACGCCGTCAGGCTTGCAACTGCTCAACTGTCTGATCTCAAAGAGTGGTAGCTCCAACCGTGCTGGTTGATGGGGGCGGAATGCGGCCTCGCTCAGACCCGGGGCTGCGGAAATGACGGCGTCCTGGTTGGCACCTCATGAGGCGTTGTCGGCGGCACGCCCGTCGGCTCGCCCGGGTTCGGGACTTCAACGGGTGGCAGAACAGGCTCTGGGCCAGGTGCCGGTGGGTCAGGCGGCGGAGAGGGAACATCTGGCTGTTGCGGATCTGACATCTTGCATGGCCTCCTGCTCAGGTCTCACGAGGCTTCACTAACCCACTTTGGGGATCTCATCTCCAGATGGCCAGAAGGCTCAGGCGGGAGCAGATCAGGCTCTACGTCTGGCTCTGTCTTAGGCACCGGTGTCGGAAAGTCAGGCTGCCCCTCTGCTTTGACAAGACATTAACCAAGACAACAAAAACACCTGCATCCTGGCGGCCGACGACCTGAGCCGGTCGGCTTCAGCCTCTTTGTCGCCCAAACCGCGGGCCCGAATAAGTAGCGCTGGATTTCGATCGACTTGCGTATGCGGGGAGTTGTCTATGGTCCAAGACTTTGTACCACGCCTGTCCAACGTACACCGCTGTCTTCTTGTGGCGCTCAGCCTGTCAGCTGCCGCAGGATGGGGCTCCTATGCCATCGTGAGGCACACGTCGGCTGCGGTCGAACACCAGCTTCGTGATCAGACCACAAGCCTGCAGGCAGCTCAGACCCAGCTTGTTGCCGAGCAGATGAAGGCTCAAGTCTCACTGTCCGAAATGGTGCAGCTCCGTGGAGAGCTTGCAACCGCTCGGCGAGAAATCAATCGGCTTTCTCAAGGACGTGAACAAATCCTGACGGATCTTCCTCCGGTCAGGCCCGATATCAAGGGTACGAACCTCCGACTCAGCGACGCCAACCATGACGCGTCCAGGACAGGATCGATCGGGGAGAGGACCGGCACGGCCCAGAAGGACAAAGCAGCCTCAGCAAAGCTGCTGGAGAAGCAGCCTCGCCATCCGCAGATTGCGACTGTCGGGATCACCGCCCCGGGTCCTCAAAAGCCAGCTGTGAGACCCCAGCGCAGCAAAGACCTGACCGTCATCAGTGAACTGGATACAGCAGCCCTGCGCCAGCTGACGAAGTCAGCGGAGACGCCGCTGCGGTAGCGTGCATCCTTGCGACTGTTGCGTTGGTGCCGGGGCTGAGCTGACCGGGGCCGCCGGGCGGATCTGAACTTGCTATCGCAGGAGCACGAGCCATGAACAGAAGCTGCCTGACAGTGCTGCTGTGTTCGCTTCCCACGATTGGCGTTGCGGCGGATGTTGTGATCCGTCTACCACAAGCCTCGTCAGTTGCGCGGAATGTCGTGACGTATGCGTGCGAGGGCCTGCCGCAGATCAGGGTCGAGTACATCAATGCGGGCTCCAACGCTCTTGCCGTTGTCCCCGTTTCCGGGGAAGCGCTGGTGTTTGCCGGTGTGCTGTCCGGATCCGGAGCCCGATATGCGGCAGGCCCTTACATCTGGTGGGCGAAAGGGACCAGTGCAGACCTCTACGACCAACGGCGGGGTGAAGGTGCGAAACCGATCGGCTGCCAGGAAGTCGGGCGCGGCTAACCCAGGCAACTCATGCGGCCCCAGACTTCTTGTCAAAATGTTTGTTATCAGCCACAAACCATGTAGCCGCAAAGTTAAAATGTCCTGATCCTGCGTCATCAGGGCAGACGGCGGAAGCTCTCGAAAATCAGATCGTAAAGCCCTTCGGCATCAACATCACGGACGACGTAAGCGTTCTTTTGCCGGTTGGTGACGCCCCACCAATCGATCACTGTCATCCCAGTTGTCAGAGGAGAGGTCGTCTCGACCTCGACATTCACATGGAGACCCGAGAACAACTCGGGTCGCAGCAACCAGACAACTGTTGTCGGATCGTGCATCGGGGCGCGGTCAGTTCCGTACTTCTGCCAGTCAAACTGCTTAGCGTAGGTGAGGAGTTCCGCGAAGATCGGGCCGACCTTGTTCCGCATTGTGCGGAAGCGTTCGATCCGATCAGCCGTCACGTGAGCCTTGTGGGTGACATCCAGCGGCATCATCACGACTGGCGCTCCGGAACTCAACACTCGCTCAGCCGCCTCCGGATCCACGAAGCAGTTGAACTCGGCCGCTGGGGTCACATTGGCGATGTCACGGTAACTTTTGGTCCGGGGCTTGTGGCGTAAGAGCCGCAACATGAGCAGCCCCGTCAGCTACAAGCGCCATCGGTTCCCATCCCAGATCATTGCCCATGCCGTCTGGTTGTACTTCCGTTTTCCCTTGAGCCTCCGGCTGGTTGAGGAAATGCTGCTGGAGCGCGGTATTGTCGTCTCCTACGAGACTGTTCGTCGCTGGGCGCTGAAGTTCGGACCCGATTACGCCCGCCGCCTGAAGCGTAAGACACCAAGCCGCCGCGATATCTGGCATCTCGATGAGGTCATGGTCACCATCGCTGGCAAGAAGCACTGGCTGTGGCGCGCCGTGGACCAGGATGGCTACGTCCTCGATGAGATCGTCCAGAGCCGCCGCGACACCAAGGCCGCCAAGCGCTTGCTGACCCGCCTCTTGAAGAAACAGGGCTGCCCGCCGCGGCGAATGATTACCGATAAACTGGGCTCCTACACCGCTGCCCGGCGTCAGGTCATGCCAGCCGTCGAACACCGGTCGCACAAAGGGCTTAACAACCGAGCAGAGAATTCGCATCTGCCCTTGCGCCAACGAGAGCGGATCATGCAGGGCTTTCGATCACCGGGAAGCCTGCAGAGGTTCACCACGATCTTCTCAGCCGTCCGCAACCTCTTCGTTCCACCCCGTTCCCGCCGCTCCGCCCTTGCCACGCATCTGCATCGCCTCACCGCGATGGCGGAATGGAAAGTTGTGGTCGGCGCCGCCGCTTGAACCAACTACGCCGCTAATCAGGTCTCATTGCGTTCAAAGGTGGTTAAAGTGACAAGCCCCTCCTGCCGCTTCGCCCATTTCGCTCTCTTCCAGAACGCCTGACGCAACGTGGTGGTTGACGGGATCGAAACAGACTAACACATGACGTGGAAGTTTGGCTACGCTAACAGTCTCGATACCGGCCCTCGATTCTGGATGATCTCGGCAGGGCTTCGTCACAGATTCGGGGTAGACATCGGGAAGTGGCCGGCACTTCGTGAAGTCGTCGGGCGACATTGCGGATCGCAGGTCGGGTGCCAAAACGCCGTCCACGTGAGCATAGAGCCCACCCGCGGAACCCGGTGACTTCGACCGCGGCATCATTCGCACTCGATTTTTGCTGCGCTAGCGCAGGTCAGACGGCGCTCAGCAATCTCTACCCGCATCTGCCCCTCGGCGTTCGTTAGGAGGCTCAGCGCACCCCACGTCGCCGCGGCTGATCCAAGTTCAGCCCGGGTCAGGACAACACGATCGTTGCCCAGGACCGGCGAGAGACAGGATTGGACGGCTTGGACCAGGGAGTTGAACGGATAGCCCTCCATGTCGATCACACCGCCACCTATAACGACAACCTCCGGATCGGTGAGAGTCACTGCCATTGCAATCGCCAGCGCCTGGTCGCACAGGAACGTATCGAGTTCTGAGCTGAGATTGCCGGCGGACGAAACGGCAAAAAGCTGGTTGACGGGAAGTCCATATTTCCGCGCGAGCGACTGTAGAACCGCTCCCGAAGCGTAGGCTTCGACGCAGTCAACGGCGCCGCCTGTGCCGATCCTGCCTTCGCCCCGCAATGGTACGTGACCGAGCTGCATGCGGTAGATCCCGCCCATGAGCTGACCATGGTCGAGGAATGCGGCCCCGACACCGGTTCCGAAATAGACACCGAGAACCAGGTTTCTTCCTGCTGCACTTCCACGAGCGGCCTCGCCGCGGGTCTGCAGGGTCGCGTCGTGGTCGAGAAGAACAGGGACGCCGAGGGCGCCCTCGAGCAGGTCGGCGACAGGTAGCCCGTTCAAGGTCGGGATATTGGGAGTATTCACCACGCTACGTCGCCGGGGATCGAGGATGCCCGGGATGCCTATGACGACGCCATTAACTTGGCTGTCGATCGCGTGGCGAACGCGCTCAATAAGTTCAACGAGGACCTCAATGGGATCTTCTATCCGAAGACGCTCCGCCGGCGCGGACGCATTGCACAGGATCGTGCCAGACGCGTCCGCCCGGATGGCTCGCACATGCGTCCCACCGACATCTACGACTATGACGTGCGCGACTTTGTTCACCTAACAAGCTCCTCGGAAAGTTCCTCCGGCTGGACTTGGCTGTCCCTGCGCGTTCTCACGGTGATAGCGGGCGATGCGTTCTGCCTCTTCACGAGAACCCAAGATCACACCGATACGCCGATGCAGTCCGGCCGGGCTGATATTGAGAATGCAGCGCAAGCTAATGGTCGTGGCTGCAAAGGCCGCTTTTCAGCGTTCTCGGCTGTTCTAGGGCGGCCTAAGCTATTGAAAATGCGTGGCCCGCTCCGGACTGAACAGCGGAAAGAGCAAATAGATGTGTTGAGTTGACGGTACCTCTGGGCTGCCGACAACACCTCTTGCCTTTCATCCTCCGTTAGCTTTCCGACTGGAGCGCTCCAACGCCGATCCACCAATGGATTCTCAACCTCGGCCGTCTGCAATACCGGCCCGTTCTCATCCCAGCTCATCGTCAGCTTGGCATTGGACGGCTCCTGAGTCAGTTGCCCTTAACAGTGCGATGTCACATTAACTGAGTATAGCCGTTGGGCTGCCCGACGAGGCTAGTTTTTGCACAGCCCAAGCCGTTGATTTCCCTCGGCGCGAGATTTTTCCTTGACGAGTACAGGGCAGTCTTCGCCGTTAATGTGACATCCCCACTCTGATTGCCCGCACAGGAGCCAAAAGATCGAGCGGGGTTGAGTGCCATCGCATAGGCCCTCTGGACAGCCCCATGCTTTTTGCGAGACTTGCCTGCGTCAGCGTGACACCTTTGAAAGTGTAGCCGATCATCGGCTGAGCCAGTATCTGCACTGGCATGATTTGATTGCCATAACCTCAGTTGAACTCAGAACGATTGATCTTGCTGTTCTGTCTCTTCCGTATCGACAGGTGGTGAATCACGTGTTCCGAGTGGGATGATCCGAGTTGAATACAGGACTATACTCTTAGGCAATGATAAAAGTACAATCCGCTAAGGATCATCGCGCCAACCGGTTGTTGGCCGCTCTGGAGCCAGAGGACTTTGCCGACCTCGAGCCGCACCTGGAGTTCGTCCACCTGCACCAGAGGCAGGTCCTCTGCGAGACGGGCGACACCATGCGGCACGCCTACTTCCCGCACGACACGGTGATCTCGCTTCTGGCCGTCATGGCGGACGGGAGCTCGGCGGAGATGTCGCTCTGTGGCCGGGAAGGGGTCTCTGGCCTCGTCAATGCGAGTGTTAGCCGCAAAGCCTTCGGGTGCTATGTGGTCCAATTCCCCGGCACGGCGTCTCGGATCGACCTGGACACGATGACCGCGGCGATCACTGCCCGCCCGAACCTCCAGCGCGTGCTGCGACATTTCACGGAAGCCACCATGGCGCGCATTCTGCAGTCGGTGGCTTGTAACGCCCTGCACAGCGTGGAAGCCCGGTGCTGCCGCTTTGTCCTGATGCTCCACTCCCGCATCGATCACGATGCATTGCCGATCACCCACGAGTTCCTGGCCGAACGGCTCGGCGTTCAGCGCTCGACCGTGAGCAGTGTCATGGGGAAGCTCCAGTCCAGAGGGCTGATCAAGCAGGGCAGGGGCGGCATCATCGTCACCGACCCAAGCCGCCTCGAGGACGCGGCCTGTGAATGCTACGGCAGGGTCCGCGATGTGTATGAGCGCCTGCTGCCCTATGCGACCCACTCAAGGTAAGCCCACGCTCGTGGAATTTCCGTTAAGTGCCTTTGTAAAATGGCACCCAAATCGTTGAGCGGGTGTTAGCTGATGAGGTCCCCGCTACAAAATTCTTCTGCTCCATCAACGAAGGGGAGAAAATCCGCTGGATCAATCTCCGGCCGTGGCCATGTCCCGGTCGCGTCGACGCAGCCATCCCGATTACCGTCAAGGAAGAACTGGCTGGAGCGAAAATCCATCATTAGGAACGGCTTCCGTTCGAGACGCCGGTCACAGACCATGTAGAACGCCGCCACGGCGTTAAGCCCTTGCGGGGTCTCGGAGTAGTAGAGGCCCTTGATCAGGCGACCGGTCGCGAAAACACGTGGATTGCTGCGCAGGAGAAGTGGATTCAGGTCCGGCATGGGCTGTCGTCCCGAGCGACATGACAGTGAGGATGCCTGATGGCGGAGCGGACGAGCCAGACAGGTTCTGTCGCAAAATCGAAGTATAGGCATACTTCGCGCCATTTCGTCGTCGCGGACGAACCGCCAACCCGTTGATTTTGCGGGATCCGGCCTGTGCGGATTCATCAATATTGCCAAGTAAAAAGCGAGTTTGCGACAGAACCGCTTGTGGCGGTTCTGACCCATCTCACGGCGAAGAACGAGGTTGCTCCGGGGCAATGGTTCCTCGAGGCAGGGTTCGGGCGCCTGGGAAGACCGGATCACCCGATATATGCTGATCTGGAGACAGCCCAGCTGTGGATCTGCCAGCGCCTCGCAAAGGGTCGATAGGCGGCTCCCGCTCATGGTTTCCATCCCAGTTCTGCGACAGGTTTGGACGGGGAATAATGCCCTCGGGCCTCAAGCAACCAAGTTCAGAAATGCTTCGAGCCGCTTAACCGGTGACATCTGTCTCTGGTCGGTCCTTCCCCTGAGAGACTTCCTCGTGCCAGTCGCCCGCCTTATCCTGATACTCAATGTCTTCTGTGGCGCCAGGCAGCCTCTGTTCGGCAGCAGCTCGCTCAGCAGCCTCCCGGGCTTCATCATGGCTGGCATAACGCCCCGAGAAGACGTCCCCGACTTTGTAGGCCCACCCGCCATCGTGCTCCACAACTTCATAGTGGACTTTGTCCATCGCTGTTCTCCCGTAAGACGCTTTCGAGCAGAACAGGATATCCGATGAAGCAGTTCCGCATTCCAAGCCTCAGTGCCCGCTGAGGGCCCCCTCTCAGGTTCTGTGGTGCTTCGGGCTCCAGAAAAATACCTCATCGCCGTTCTGATCCATGATCCGCACGGCATCGGGCTTTTGCGGCATGTTCAAGGTCTCGAACAGCGATTGAGCCCTGACCTTGGCGTCTTCCAGTTCGGGGGTGTCATGTTCCACACGGTCCAAGATGGCATGCGCACCGTTTGTTTTCCGAAGCCGAAAGAACTCAATGATGAACATTGCACAAATCCCGCTCCAGTGAATGATTTAGTAGGCTTCTAGGCACCAGGTGTTTGCTTCGACCTCCTTGGAAGACGCCTGCAAATGTCACGCCGGAAAACGTTATCGTTCCCACTTGCCTTCGTAGCGGAACTCTGGCGCTGATCTGAGCTGATCGAGATTGGCATTCATGGTCGCCTGCCACTTGTGATCGCCTTCCACGTACCGGATCGAGATCGCGGAAGGGTCCACGGCTACGTATCGTGGGCCACTTCCTAGGATCTCCCCGACCGACAACACGACCCCTGTGATCGCACCGCCCTCGAAGACGATGTCTTCGATCTTGCCCATGCCCTCACCACTAGCGGTTTGAACGTTCAGGCCGATGAGCCGCGAACTCAGGATGGCATTGCTGCCAATCGTGATGAACTGAGGCGCGCCGGATGCGGGCGGAGTGCTCTGGGCGTGAGCCACGCTGGCTAGGCAGAGCGTGGCGACAAGGGGAGTTGCAGAAACGCGCATGAAAGGTTTTCCCTCGACCAGAGTTCAGGATGAACCCTCGGCCAGGATAATGGCTAATTGGGGGGCTTCTTAAAATTAGCTCACATTGCCGTCCGAAGGACTGGGGATCCAGGTCGCCGCCCCTATATCCAGGCTTGGAGCCGCCGATACGCTCCTTGAGGAGCGCTCCCATGCGAGTTACGATATTTACGGCCTTGCTTGCCTTGTCGGTATTGTCTTCGGGCGCCATGGCCCAGGACAAGGCCGCGCCTGAGGCGCGAAGTCTAAAAGCTTCCCTCTCGCAATCGTATACGGCCGAGGAATCGGCAGTGCTGGCATCCAAGGCCCGGCAAAAAGCCGAAGCCATGGAACGCGCCCGGGATCGCAGAATGCGGGAGATTTCAAAGGACATCTGCATCGGATGCTGATATCCGCCCTCATGGTCTAAGTAGTGGCGGCCCATCGGCAGGAGATAGAGAGAACAGCAGTCACGCCGTCCGACATTAAAAAGCCTGCTGCTCGTCTTAATCCCTTCAATATGAGCAAAGCTCCAAAGCACTCGAGCCAGCGCGACGATCTCAAGCGGTGGGATGATAAGGGCGCTGCGCCTCGCTCAGGTTACCCTTCCCACGAGCCGCCGCAGGCTCCCGAGCAAAGGGCGGAAACGGCTTTGTACTCCTTCAACATCCGGACCGAAGACGGCGTGGTCGACGATCCTGAAGGAGACAAGTATCCTGACCTACAGGCGGCGCGAGAGGCCGCCATTGCCAAGGCGCGCGACATGATCACGGATGGTGATCAGATTGGCGAGGACCGGCGAAGCTGGTGCGTCGAGATCATGGACAGAGCCAATCAACAGCTGCTGACAGTCGCGTTCTCTCAAGTCCTCGACCGAAAGGCAACCGACTAGCTGGGGTGAAGCGACTGCCATCGTGCAGTTAGACAGAAGGAGACGAACCTGTCATGGGCAAGAGCCATCTCAGCCTCACTCAGAGAGTTGTGAACTCGGTTTGGAAAGCCGTCAGGATGCTCGAAGATCGTCCCGCACCGCTGCCAAAGGTGAAACTCAATGGGCGGCGCGGCTACGGCGACCGGGATATTCCCTCGCCAGATCAAAACTCTGATCGCGAATGATCTGAAGTCCAGGCTCGTGCCACATAGGCGGGCCATGGTGTCTCTGTCACGCACGGACATTCTCGAGTCTGTCGGCCGGGGTTTCGATTTCGACCACGCTTCCCCTTGTTGGTAGCGCTGACCAACCCCACCTTTGTTAGTACCGCTGGCATATGGCCCTAGGCGCCAGCGGCTGAGAGACATCGAGCGCTCCCGCCGTCTGTCGCGGAGTGCAGCATGCCCAGCAATTCTTCTTCCACATCGCAGATCGCCCTTGCGTTGCCAGGCTATCGGCCGGCAATAGGGCGGGACATCCAGGATCACTTGGGGCAGCATCTGCGTTTGGCTGATGAAGCGATGGGCCCTTGGCCTTTGCCAGAGCCGCTTAGGACCTTGGCGGCCAAAATCGACCGCCACCTAGCTCTTAGGGGAGAGGCGGAGCTATCAGAGTTTCAGAATGGGATCGTGGAGGCTCGACCCAACTTGCGCGCCTTCGCGATTTCCTTGACCGGAAGTCCGGACCGCGCCGACGATCTCGTGCAAGACGCCATGCTTCGGGCCTTGAGCAAGCGGGCTCTCTTCCAGCCGGGCACGAACCTGAATGCGTGGCTCTGCACGATCCTGCGGAATGGCTTCTATACCGACCACCGCAGGCGTAGTCATGAGGTCGCCGATACGGATGGAGCCTATGCCGCGCAGCTAGCCATAGCTCCAGGGCAAATGGACGGGCTCAATCTTCAAGACCTGCAGAATGCGTTACCGAAACTTGCTCCCGACCAGCGTGAGGCGCTGCTTCTCGTTGGAGCTCATGGGCTTTCATATGAAGAGGCCGCGACGGCTTGCGGGATACCCGTTGGAACGATCAAGAGCCGGGTCAACCAGGCTCGCCTTCGCCTTGCCGAACTTCTGGGCTATGCACCTGAAGACCTCATGCAGAGTCGATCCCTGCAAACCCGCACTGGTCGCATATCATGAGCACTGACCCTACCGAGAGCATAGCTCTTCATATCGTACGCCATCTTGCACGAGGGCTGGGCAAGGCCCAAGGGAAGGGCGTACCCATCCAAAAGCTTCGGCACTGGTGGATCCTCAGCTTGAGACAGCGGGGTGAAGCGTTTGACCTAGGCCTTGATTATGCCGGTCATTGCCAATGGATCGAGCATGGACCGGATGGCATGATCCTGCTCACCGACCTAGGATCCACGAAAGCCGGCGCATCCTCATAGACGGAATATCGAAGACAAGTGCGCAGCTCCCAAGTCGGCCAAATGTGCACAAGAGATATCACGGTGTTCAGAGGATCATCTCGCTTCTCGTCTCCTCACCGAGGTTAAACCTTGGAAATGGGATCCAGAGAACATTCGCGCGCCCTCAAATGATCCCAGGCAGGACGTCCGAAGGTCTCATTCAGAGCGTCAAATGCCAGTTCACACGAGGATCAAAGGTTTCAAGGATGTTTTACGCAGAAGCATTGCACATTGCAAAGCGAATGTTGCTGGATGGAGCGACTTTAACGGAGCTCAAACAGGCGTCGATGGATTTGCGGGCTCTCACCTCGGACAGCGCCTTGGCCGACCTAGTGGATGCCAAGATCGAATCCATAGAAAGCCAGAACGGATATTCCGACACCGGAGACGCTGCGACAAGTTAAGCTGCATCCCGGACGGTTGCGCGGCAGATGACCCGTCGTGCGATCAAGAGGGCGCTGAGCTAAGTCTTCCTGGAAAACTCATTGTTATGCACGCGTGTACTCCCGAGCCCTGAGGTAAGTTCACGCAACGTGAGAGCAACAATCAATGAAGTGGGATTATGATCCGGAGGAGATTCTGGCGGATGGGATTATCCACGGACTGGAAGTTCTGCTCGGGCTTTCCTGCGTTATCGCCTTGTTGGTGATCGCTGCTCAGACAGCCGCTCCGTGGAAGCTGGCGTCTATCCTCATCTATGGCGGCGGTCTGCTGACGGTCCTTGTTACCTCGGCTCTCTACAACCTGTGGCCTGTCACTCCAGTGAAATGGATCCTACGTCGGTTTGATCACTCTGCCATTTATCTCCTCATTGCAGGAACCTACACACCGTTCTTCACGCAGATGAAAGCAGGATTCGAGGCAATCGCCCTCATAATTGGTGTGTGGGTAACGTCTGTTGTGGGAGTCACTTTGAAGCTTGCTTTCCCGGGCCGCTTCGAGCGCCTCTCGATCGTTCTTTATCTCCTTATAGGCTGGAGCGGTATCATAGCTTATGAGTCCGTCCTCGGTACTCTGCCGACCTCGACGCTCGGGCTTCTTTTCGCCGGCGGTGTTCTCTACACAATCGGCGTCGTCTTCCATCTATGGGAAAGCCTGCGCTTCCAGAACGCTATTTGGCACGCGTTTGTGCTGGCCGCAGCCAGCTGCCACTTTGGTGCCGTCCTTGATGGCGTAGTGCTGGCGTGAGCTTGAGCTCAGGTGTATCTGGACAGTGGAACGGAAGGCATCACCAGTCCGTCGTCCATCCGTGATGCTGCAGATTCGACCAAGTGCATCCATCAGCTCGCATCAACCCGCGGAGCTGTCCCGTGGCACAAATGCCGGCAGTCGATCCAGATCGCCTTCCTCTTCGGGCGCGGCAACATCTAGGATCCCGTCCAGAACGTCCGCCATGTCTTCAATCTGTTCGACGCTTGCTGTCAGGGCGAGCCTGAAACCATCCTCCAACTCGATCACGAGTTCGGGGTCGCTGCCATCCGATGACGGCAAAACCAGGAAGCGTGCGAGCTTCTTTGTGTCAGGCATGATGTGCTCCGGTTGCTCGTCGGTCATCTGAAAATTGTGAACGAAGTGGCCAGTTGATACTCATACGCGACGCGGCTGTACACCTCGCACGCGTTCTTGACCTCATAGCGGGGTTCCTCATCTCCGGACAGCAGATGCCTGACGATGAGGAAATCGCCACTCCAACTCGGGCCGAGGAGCCGCTTGTCGACGAATGTGACGTACTGTCCGCATCGATAAACGTGAGCCGGCATCAGCAGCGCCTTTCAAGGCAAATGCCTGGTTTCCGAGTGGGGCGCATCTCTGCTCACCTCATGAACAGCACAATGAACATGAGAAACGACAGGGCAGCGGCCAAGCTTAGGGTCGAGAACCAGATCCTCTGGTGTTCAGGCGGGACTGGAACGAGCCTAGACATGATGGCCTCCGATGTCTGGATGCTGGGGCCGGGGCACTAAGGCATCATCAAAACCAGGCGTCAGGTTCAGGTTGGCCGGCTCCAGACAGGATAGGGCATCAAGAAGCTGCTCACGGGATTGTCGGAAGGCTGACAGCGGCTGCGGTGTTCGGCAGAGTTCGTGCTCGCCAGCCATACGGATCTCGTGCCGATGACCGGACGCGATCTGATACTGCGGCTCGGCGGCCTCGGACTGGATGCAGGCGAGGACCGTGTAAGGAGCCTTCCAGGTGAAATGGGGATGGCGCTTCTCAGCGCATAGGACAATCTCTCCGACCGCAAACCGATGGACTTGCATGGCGTGCCTTCCGTGTTGGCTCGTGCAGGCCGCAATGCACGAGCAAAAGGCACCTTTGCGGTCGGTGACGGCTCGGTCGAATCTCGCAGGTAAGTACCTTCTGGTTCCGTTGAACCGGAGATTTGGGACTGACAATCTGCCGACTGTGGGTCCGATCCGAGAAAGCGAGCCTTATGGAGGCAAGGGAGAACTGTGAAATAGGTTCCGCAAAACTCATCGATTTCAGTAGGGAACGATGATAATGTACCGAGCCTGGCCTTAAATACTCTGCATATGGATCATTACGGCTGGCTCGGCAGGTCCGCTCACTCTCCGAGCCGGCAGGCCACTGCGCATGATCCCAGGCTCCCGGGTCCCTGCAAAGCAAAACCAAAGATTCGGCTACAGCGACGGCTTTGGTGCGGGTGCACCAGGACGAGCGAGCCCCGTGGGTCCGCGCCCGTGGCGGGCAGGGCGTTTTGGCGCCGCGATCAAACCTTCCCGGATTGCCTGCTTGCGTGCGAGCTTGCGCGCCCGGCGGACCGCTTCCGCTCTCTCGCGGATCTTTCGCTCAGATGGCTTTTCATAGAATTTCCGTGCTTTCATTTCACGGAAAACCCCCTACTCGCTGCATCTTCCTCTTGAGCGCTCGAAGGGTTTGGTCAACGTTGTTATCTCTGACGAAAACCTGCGAAGGATATCCGTTACTTCGAAGCTCTGATGGCTAAGCGCCCCGGATTTCGCCCTCCCGAACGGCTCGCTCGATAGCTCCCGACTTGATCCGATACCAAAGTTCCCCGGTCTGATCGGTAGGCATGAGCCGCACGACCTCATAAACATTACCGGAGCTTATCCGAGCATCGGAGAAGCCAGGCGCGTCCCTCCATTCCGGCGATAAGAATGCACCATCAAACCCCGGGGATCAAACATCTAATCTCGCCTTTATTTGTGGTCAGGATCTGTGTCGCTAGCTGAGAGGTCGCCTATGCTCGTGACCAAAGACGAAGTCGAAGTCATCGCTCAAACGCTCTACGACGCTCAGGACTGCGCGCGGGGCTGGGACCGAGAGCCGGAACGACTCAAGCAGCCATTCCGGCAGTGTGCCCAGGCTGTCATTGCGGCTGTCGATGAGACTGGAGGCCAGGCGGGGCCGTTGGGAATTCAGGCGCACCGCCTCGAAAGCTCGCGCAAGGCCACTGCTGTTGATCCAAGTGGATGCGGAGGAGAGCGCAGGAGAGCCGTCGACCAGTCCGAGGCCGTACAAGCCTGCTCTGTGGCCTGCCAGACCTCCGCCATGCTCGTGGCTCGTTCCCGGGAGCTGATCCGCTATAGCAAGGCACGGATTGCCCAGTCTGTTGCGCTGCTCCGAAGCCCGCACATCTAGCCGTGCTCGCTACCTCCGTCATGGCCCCTATTGGATTCCCTAAAGCGCCAGCCTTGAGGCAAGCCGAATTCCATTCTGCGGTTTATGCGAAATTCGTGGACGTGGTGGACGTGCGAACAGACCCGGATCTGATCCGTTGCCCTGTATCACCAGTTAAACCGTACCCGTAGGCACTGGTGGCCGAGAGAGACGTGCGCTCCCGCCTGCAAGGTTGAGGAGCGCCGTCATGTCGCGTTTTTTCTTTCATCTCAGAGGTGACCCTGAGGGCTATAAACAGGATGACACGGGAATGGACTGTCCCGATGTTGAAGCCGCCTACCTGGACGTTCCGGGCCGCCACGGACATGGCGCAGGAGAGGCTCGCCGAGGGCTGCAATCCCAGCTCCTATGCCTTCGAGATTGTGAATGCTGCGGGCGAGCTGGTTCTGGTGCTGCCCTTCTCCGAGGTGCTGGATCGTCAGGCAGGACGGCTCCGTCTCAAGCTGTCCAGAGCCGTCAGGACGGCCAAGGAGCGCGGCGCGCGGATGATCCAGGATGATCCAGCATGTTTGTCGCTGCTTCGGGAACCAATCTCGCTTGAGCCCACCAGCAGAGCGCGGGCCGCCGAATCGGGTTCATCGCTGAAAAGATCGTCTGCTTTAAGACTGGATATTGTGCCTTCGGGTGTCTATATCGCAGTTGTCAGGTTCGCCTGACTATGATCGTAGAGGCAGAGTGGAATAGGCGTTTAGGACGCGGGTTCGATTCCCGCCGCCTCCACCACAAGCACACCGGCCGTCCAGGGACTGCAAGACGGATGTTGGGCGACTGGCCTTTCGTTGAGGTCAGGCCGCCATCCCGGTGTGTTTGTGATGGGGGCGACATGGGTTCGACTGGGCGCGATAAAGGCTAGGTTGCGATTAGGCTGAGCTACGGCCTTAACAGTGCAAATTCATAAATGCCAACGACAACGTTGACATGGGTGCAGTGCGCCTCGCGGCGTAACCATCCGGGGCTCGGGACAGCCTAGCAACAGAAACGGCACCTTCGGGTGCCGTTCCCATTTCAAGCCTTTGGCCTTCTCAGCAACTGCCGATCACCTAACAGAAAGACAAGAACAAATGTCAGAGATTCAGATGGGCGGTTACATCCGCGTTCCCAAAGGGACCTGTGTCTACCCGACGGGTGATGGCGTTGAGGCTCCGTCCGCCCGCGATCAGGTGGTGAAAGTCACGAACATCTTCGATGTGGACGTCAAAAGCGACAACTTCTACCTGCTGCTTCCGGACGATATGCGGCTGCGGTACTTCGAAGCGAGTGGTGGCAAACGTCCCATTGATCAGGATATTCTCGAGTTCACCGATCGCCTCACAAAGGGCGATTATCGGGCGGTAGAATGGTCGAGAAAATGGGCATTGATCGCCGACGTTCAGCCTGCCGAGGCTCGTGCCCGCGCCAAGTCTGCAAAGAAAGGCGAGAAGACTGAGAAGAAGCCAGTCACCAAGCAGCAACAGATGGCGATCGGTTCCGTATGGCGCTTCACTCAGGATACAGAGCTTCGCTATAAGGTTCGTAACCCCGCATACGCTGCCATGCGTGGCGATATCGAAAGCAGCCTCCGTGAACTGCCTTCTCACGCTCGGACGCAGACCGTCAACGCGAAGCTGAACGAGCTTGGCATCATGGATCACACCGATGAATCCTGGGGGCAGGTGACAGCCGGCGAGACCTTTACGGTTCGTAGCAAGCTGACCCACGGCTTCGCCGGCGGGCAAGATGTACCAATGCTGTTCCGAGGCGAGAAGTTTACGCTGCCCTATGCCAGTCTTGAGCCCTTCATCGAGCTGGTCGCTGAACGATAAGCAACTACGAGCCGGGTCAGCCGACCGTTACGGCCGGCTGAGCATGGATCCGGCGAGACGCCGATCATCAGGTACTGGATTTAAGCGGCCTGAGGCCACGAGGATTTTGTCTCAGCCTCAAGAAGTTCCTCCGCCTTGCGCATGAACTCATGGCCGGCCAGACCTGGGGCAATCGGATCAAGATAAGAAACCGAGATTGTTCCCGCTCGTTTGTAGGGCCGGCCGGGTCCCCAGAAGTGTCCTGAATTCACAGCGACAGGTAGAACCGGTGTATCGAGCTTGGCGTATAGCAACTCAACTCCGCGCTTGAACTCGATCGGCTCGGAAACCGGCTTTCGCGTTCCCTCGGGAAAGATCAGCACGGAACGGCCCTGCGCCAGCGCCGCTTGGCACCCTTGCACCATCCTCCGGACAGCCTTCGAGCCGCTCTCCCGGTCGATCAGGATCATTGGCGACTTGCGCAGGAACCAGGAGAAGACAGGGATCGTCAGCAACTCCTGCTTCGCGACAATGGCGACATCCGGAAACAGGATCAGGAACGCGAGCGTCTCCCAGGTTGACTGGTGATTGGCGATGATCAGACAGGGTCTGTCAGGAATATTGTGTTGGCCCCGCTCGGCATAGGTCAGTCCAACGAGGCACTTCAGGCTGACGAGTATGCCGCGAGCCCACAACCGTGACGCCAGTCGAACGCCACGCTCCGGGGAGCCGCATAGCCAAAGGAGTGCCAGGACGGGTACGAAGAGGCCCGTCCAGATGGCCAGCAGAACGTCAAAGAGGGTAGAGCGGATACGCTGCACGATGGGTGGCTTCCTTGGAATGAATCAGCGGTCAACGGATGCCGACGCCCGCACGCCAAGTCCGGCGTCAACGGTGCGGATCTGGGACTCGCCCGCGGCGCGCCCCGTCCCGCTCGCGGTATTCCTGATTCTGTCGCTGAACTCGCCGTCTCTCTCGGGCATCAGACGAATGACTTCATAGATACCGCTTGTGCGGTCGGCAAGGTGCGTGCCAGCGGCATGAACCAACTGGCCAATCGAATACTTGTGGCTCATGGAAAAGCCTCCTCTCGTCAATTAAGGGACATCGACCGGGGAGTTGTATGGGCTATAATCGGCAGAACATGCTCAACCTCGGCATCAATCTGCTGATCGATGATTTCGGCCAGCACCATCGTATCGTCGTCGCTCATCGCGCTGGCCGGGTAGATCTGGAATTCGCTGTTGTTCTCGACGACGACAGCGTCGCGGTCGAACCGCAACACGCAGTTGATCTGACGCATGAGCCATTCCGGCACGCGGTCGCCGGCCTCGAACGTCCAAGTCTTTTCAAGCATCGTGATTTGTTCCTTGACGGTTCCGCTGCACACCTTACCGGCGGCGGAACTGCGGACGGCGCGGAGCTCCCGGACGGGGAGCGCCCGAACCGCTGTCCTTATGACGGAAGATGAGCCGGCCCTTGTCGAGATCATACGGCGACATCTCGACGGTGACGCGGTCGCCCGCGAGCGTCTTGATGCGGTTCTTCTTCATCTTGCCGGCCGTGTATGCGACGATCTCGTGACCGCTCTCGAGCTTCACGCGATAGCGCGCATCCGGCAGGATCTCGACGACCTCGCCTTCGAATGTAATGAGTTCTTCCTTAGCCATTGCAAAATCCTTTTGTAGAAAACAAAAAGCCGCTCCTCTGGAGCGGCTTTGCTCGGCGGCAATGGATGCCAGGCCGCCTCTTTCAACGAAAATTACGCCGTCTGGATGTTGTTGACGGCAACCTTGCCGGAGCGGCGATCCTCGGCGGTGTCGAAGGAAACCTTCTGCCTTCACGCAGACCGCGGATGCCGGCGCGCTCAAGAGCGGTGGCATGGACGAACACGTCCTTGCTGCCATCGTCCGGCTGGATGAAGCCGAAGCCTTTTTGATCGTTGTAGAACTTAGCCGTCCCCGTATTCATGTAAATATTCTTGGTTTGTAGGCGTAAGCGCACGTGAACGGAGGGCATGCAAGAAGCATGTCCCTGCATTCGGTTCGTCGATGTTTGGGAAGAGTGTCTGAACGTGCGCCTGGCAGTGCCAAGGCGTAACGGCCCGATTGTCCGGCCAAATGTCGATAAGCATTACCTAGTGCTCGGTTGCGGCAAATACAAGGCACACTGCCAGAAAAGAGATTGTTGGCCTTAGGATGGTTTTGGTCTTGCAAAAGACCAAGTCGTGGTCCATCTTGAATCAATCAACCGACGTGTTCGGCCTGCTCTCCCTTGCTCGTGATTGAGCGCCGAGCCCGCTTTCCGTTCCAATCGATTGCTACTCTCCCGTCTGCGCAAGCGGACTTACACGTCGTTGCTTTGCATTCGACGACTTCAACCACAAAAGGCTGCTTGGAACATGATCCGATGCGGCGACAGGAAATCTATGTCTACTTCAACGCAAACCCAGCTTCCGAAGCACAAACCGCAGCCGTCGAAAGACACCCAACAGATCAAGGCAGCCGCCAAACCACAACCGTCTGGCCTCTCGCGCGAGGAGATCCGTCACATCATCGAGATGATCGGCTAACGTCCAGGTTCGGCACTGACTACTGAGATGCTGAGATGCTAAGTGGCGCACGATACTCTGTGCGCCACTTGCAAAGCCTGGACCCGATACGAGGCTCTATCTCGGAACACGCTAAACCTTCGGCTCTGCTGTCGGGGTGGGGGAGCCGACGCCTGGAGCAGTCACGGGTCGACGCGGTCCAGCAAAACGAGGTTTGGGCTTGGGAGCAGCGATCAGTCCCTCCCGGATGGCCTGCTTACGGGCCAGTTTGCGGCTGCGCCGCACAGCCTCTGCCTTCTCGCGCGTCTTACGCTCGGAGGGCTTCTCGTAGGCTTTCCGTGCTTTCATTTCGCGAAAGATCCCTTCGCGCTGCATCTTCTTAAGCACCCTGAGTGCCTGATCGACATTGTTGTCGCGTACCAAGACCTGCAATGAATGTCCTCTCTGCTCGTTGCGTCCGGGCCGTCGCAGCATGTGACTGCTAGACGGTCAGCAATAGGCTTAAGAGATACTACGTGCTGCGAATTTCACTCTCGCGGACGGCTCTCTCAATCACGCCTGATTTGATGCGGTAGGACAGCTCGCCGGTCTGATCGGCCGGCTCAGCCCTACGACTTCGTAAACACCGGTTGAGGTCGTCTGGGCGTCAGAAAACCCGGGCTGCTTCAGCCGGACCTTGAACTTGTGAGCCATCGGTCAATCTCCTCGTTACTGAGTGAGTTGGATTGGGCGCAATCATCAGAATGCGACTTGGTAGGGGGCACTACTTCCATGCTTTGCGGGCCGCGTAACGGGCATCACGGGCGGCCTTGCGCTCGGCCTCCAGCCTGGCATCGTTCACTGCCTTTTCGGCAGCTGCGCGCTGCTCCTGCTCGGCGTGCTCTGCCGCACGGGCCTCACGCTCCGCGGCAAGGCGGGCGTTCTCCGCAAGGCGCTGGGCTTCCCGCTCAGCGATGCGAGCATCCCGCGCGGCGCTCACGGTTGCCCGAGCGGCCCGCCGTTCCGCAACCACTGGGTCATCAGAGCCGGGGCGCTGACGAAACTTAGCAGCCATTGCCTGCTTTGCGTCTCTGGCGGCACTCAGCCGTTCGCTAAAATCTTTCTGCTTCATTCCACTCATTGATCTCAATACGGATGCCTTATCTGACCCGTGTCGACTATCGGACACGCCTGATGCTGGTGATGGTGCCCTCCGGCAGGGCGCCTTGCTCTTGCTGGGCTCGGGCGATCAAGCCAATGGCCCGCGTGTCGCCCGCCTCGGCAGGATTGTCGACCCACAGGTAGGCCGTGCGACCATCGTCATAGTTCACCATGAACATGACGGACTTTGCAGGGGCAGTTTTTCGAAACGTGTTCATCGCTTCCTCACTCGTTGGACCATCGAACGATGGAGCTTCGCAAAGAAAAAGCCGCTCCACCCGGGAGCGGCTTCGGAGAGGCGCTTATGATATGCGCCAAATCATCCTTAGGCCTTCTGGATGTTGTTGACGGCGACCTTGCCGCTGCGGCGATCCTCGGCCGTGTCGAAGAAGACCTTCTGACCTTCGACGAGGTTGCGCATGCCGGCGCGCTCAAGGGCAGTGGCGTGGACGAATACGTCCTTGCTGCCATCGTCCGGCTGGATGAAACCGAAGCCCTTCATGTCGTTGTAGAATTTCACAGTGCCCATGATCATGGGAATAACCTTTCGCGGTTGTTGCAGATGCACATGAGTGAAGGCACGCGAAACGTGACCTCAACTCGGTTCGTCGATGGTTTGGAGAGAGCGTCTGAACGTGCGCCTGGCAGTGCCAACAGCGAAACGGCCCGATTGTCCGGCCAAAGTCGATAATGAAGATATAGGGGCCAATCCGTTTTTTACAAGAGACCGCTCGGAAATTGAGGCAGAATCGGGCCGCCTGACAAGATTTTCTTTCACAACTCACTAAGAAATATTCTGCTGAGAGTTCGAAATCGGACGATCTCACCAGAAATGACTATGATCACGAGTCGAAATTCCTGTGCGGAAGCATAGTTCACGCTAGGTGGGTGAATGCGTAATCTTCTTGATCGGAATGCGGGACCGGCCGGCTTTCTCGGCAATGGCGTTGTCCTGCTCTTCAATCGCCTTGCGGGCGGGCTCATCGCCGTCGAGACCGCCCAGAAGAGAGCGGGGAACACGCCGGTTCGAGCTACGAGAGCCATCTTCGTAGAGAACGTCGAAGAGGGTATAGCCGCTCTCAACGGGCTTTGACTTCTTGCGGGCCAACGTTCGTATCCTTTTCTTGGCGCGACGCACCAGAAAGCTGCATCAGCAAAAAACGCAGAGGCCGCCCATCAGGGGCAGCCTCGATTGCAAAACAGGTGATCAAGGGCTTGATCAGGCCGTCTTCAGGTTCCCAGCCGACTCCTTGCCGGTGCGGCGGTCAGACTCAACCTCATAGGAGACCTTCTGTCCCTCAACCAAGCCGCGCAGGCCGGCGCGCTCCAGGGCCGATGCGTGGACGAAGACGTCCTTGCCGCCGCTGTCAGGCTGGATGAAGCCATAGCCCTTTGTTTCATTGTACCACTTCACCGTGCCGGTCGCCATGGCGAGTTCCTTTCGCTGCTCATGATAAGGTTAGGCCAAGATGCATCAGCGCCTTGGCTTGATAAGGATCGATGCTTGGGGAGGTCGTCCGTGCAGGTGCACGGTCAAGCGCAGCAGCTCAGTCGTTGGCCAATCTCGATATCCGGACGATAGATTGGCTCTTTGGCCTTTACAAGGTTCTGCCAGAGCAGGGCTGATGGGCGCCGGTGCACATAGGATGGATCATGCAACCCATCTCCCTACAGGCGATCTCTCATCTCCCGCTGCCTCTCAACCTCTCCAGGATCGAAGCGACGAGCCCCTCGCAAGAGGCCACAGCCCCGGTTCGGCGCGATCAGCCTCTGACCCGATTGGCTCCCTCCAAGGCCTGTAACCGAGCTGTTCCAGCCCCGCACGGCGCGGATCAATGTTTCCGCGCCTGAACCAAGTAGGCAGGGATGGTTGTCTCACCGAGTGCCTTGCAGGCTTCCAATCGATGGAGGCCCTCGACTAGAACAAAGCGCTTGCCATCAGGCCGCACAAGAATGGGGACGTCCTGTCCCTTCTCCATGATGCTCTCTGCAACGGCTTCGACTTTCTTGGGATCAAGCGTTTGCCGCCGCTGCACGGGCACATAGATGTCTTGGATTGCGAGCGTCTGCTTCTTCATCATCTCGGCTGCTCAGTCCCTGTCATGGTCGATCGAAGTTTATCCAGCACAGGGTGGCTTGCCTAGGAATAAGCCCTATGAATAAGCCCGATCACGATGCGTTCTCGAATGAAGCCAGCTTAGTCGTCGGTGGAGATGGCCGCACTGGACCTTCTCAACCTGAGACACATCCATGAGCAACCTTAAAGCTTCGGGAGGATTTTCTTCCGGTTTCTATCCCCTTCATGGGCGCTGACATCGCTCAGGCACTGTCCTCCCGTGGCTGGGCCTGTGGCATCAGCCTCGCGTGGCTCTCCACAGAGGGGGTCTCACGGCCTCCGTTGAGACTTCGCTTGACAAGCGACTTCTCGAGGCAAGACAAATGTCATTATTCTGCGTCAAGCGGAGAAGTTACCATGGACGTGGTGGTGACACTGGCCGAGCTCAAACCAACAGGGACCTGGACGTTGAGCGATCGACTGGGGCGGCCCCTCGGGATAATTAGCGAAGTCTCTCCGGCGCTATTCGCCATCGATGCAAACGGCAGTTCCGGGCTGTCGGGGATGGGGACTGCCAACTTCCTGTCTCTCAATGACGCAATGACAGCCATCGCACGTCACATGAAGGGCGAGTGTCAGCTGTCCAGCAGCGACAAATAGCGCGCTGGGACTTAGATCGCTCGCTCAACCCGTCTCATGCCCCAGCACCTGGGTTGCGATCAATTCCATGCCCCTGGCCATTCTGAGATGCCGCTCATACAGCGCAGTCGCGAGGCCATCACGCAGCATCGGGAAACACGTGCTCTGAATTCGGAGATCAGGGCTTTCGCACAGGGCATCCTCCCACCATGAGGTAGCGCTCGCTTCTCCGGTGCCTGCTCGTCGAAAGATGAGGGCATGCCTCAGGAGCGTCGAACACCTCGACCTTGTCGATAGATCTGCTTGGCGAGAGCGCTCGCGTCTTCTCGGGCTTTGACTGCGAGCTCCCGTCTGATGTCACTGAGGCAGCCAAGCGTCCGCTGACACTCAGAACAGCGGACAATCGAGTGGTCATGAGGCTTCGGGGACACGACTGCCCGCATCGATCCACAGCCAGGGCAAAGGTAGCCCAGCTCAACTCCGCCCTTGATCAATGAAGCACCCCCTGTGTTCAAGCCGTTGCTGTCGAAACGAAGCCTATCGTCGGCAGTTATGATGTCAAAACGGGGGCCTCTTCGGAAGAATAGGAGCAATCATGGCAGATCGAAAGCCAAAGCCACACTGGGCAGAGCACAAGGAAGCGGTGTGGCTATCCTGGAAGAGCCACCACATCCCCTCTGGCACGCTGTTGCAGGGTAGGTTGATGTTGGCGGCTGTGCGCTCCGCCATCTTTATGGTTTCCCAAGGGCCGCACAATCCGATCTCTTGAGCATTCTAGCGGCGGGTGGATGCACTTCTCGTTCGTGCGCAGACCGTCGGCACTGGGTAATTTGAGCGTCGTAGACTATTGATCCTGTGAAGCGAACTGAGTGCCTGAACGACGGCCCAGGCGATCGCTTAAGTCATATCTATCCCATCAGCTCTACGCTCTGGTTGAATTTATCCCATACCCTCGGATGTGGCCTCGCATCTTCGGGATTGGCTTCTCATTTCTTCTGAGGCGAGGTTACCCAACCGTCACTCCTCCAAATAGCACTGGCACTTACGACCGATTGCTGCGAACGCTAGCCTGTTGTCGATGATACGAGGTCTTCTGAACCTGCTGACGCAGTCCCATCGGCTGAGGGTTCAGGTGGCATGAACCGCAGGAGTTCTCGCGACAAGGACACCGAACGGAAGGAGGCCTTCGCTGTGAGCCCCGCAACCTCAGAGAACATCGCGCTCCATATTGTCCGTCATCTCGTGCGTGGCTTGGGCAAGGCCGAAGGGCAGGGGATCTCGATGCAGAGCCTCAGGCACTGGTGGACGGTGAGCCTGGGCCAGCGCAGCGACGATTTCAAGCTCGGCCTCGACTATGCCGCCACCTGTCACTGGATCGAGCATCGACCGGATAACATCATCGTGTTGACTGGCCAGGGCGCTGAAAAGGGTAGCGCAACTCGCTGAAAGGCGTCTCAGGAGCACGAAGACGCGGGGGCCCAGGGCGGCAGGGCTATCGCACAGGCCTTTGCCTTGTCAGCTATGCGCGCCTGAAAGCGATAGGGGCTGCCGTCTCCTCAGGACCCGGGATGGCGCAGGGCGAGCGGCGCTGACCCTCCCGATGTCTAGGGTGGTTGGACGCGAAGGGCCGGCCCTGAGACACTCGGAGGGCTGAGCGGCGCCTGTACCGGAGAAGGTGACCTTCGGCGCTCCTCCCTAAGTCTGTTCCAGGGCACCGCACCACGCGCATCAACGCTCTCAATCCTCGCGCACCCGCAGAAGGACTGAGGACCGGCGGGATCTTGGATCCGTCCACGCCTGCACTCGAGGCACTGCGCGTGGCGCCAAGGAGCACAATTGCCCGACTTCCGATTGATCCCAGAGCAGCGTTCCAGATCAGGCAGGATTGTCTCCCGAGCCGGGAAAAAGTTGCTAAGATGCTGGCAGCGCGTCAGCGATATTTCTCGGAAGGAGCCGAGACGATGTTGCGCCAGCTTCTCGTGAAAGCTCAGGCTGTCGGACTCGCCGCTGGATTGTCTGCGTTCCCCGTGTTCGCAGCCGAGATGATTGAGGCCATCGGTGCGGTGAGATGCGGAGACCTTCAGAAACCCTATGCCGTCGAGTTTTTGGCGCCGGAAGATGCCGATGTCCAGGCGAGCGCTAAGAGGATGGTCAAGGGGAGCGAAGACATCAACAGCGCTCCACCCGCTCTCTCGCTCGATGGCAAGCGGTGCTCGGACGGGCGCTGTGCCTTTCGCGCCGCCAAGGGACAGCTCTATAAGCTGGCCAGCAACAGCCCGGGCCCGCCGTTGGGCAGGCTGAGCATCTCCGTCACCCGACCATGAGCGTCATTTCAGGTGCTGGGCAAGGTGCTTGTTCATCTCGAACATGCTGACCTTGTTCTTGCCCCGAACACCGCCTGAAGCTTCTCGTCCGCCATGATCTCACGCTTGTTCTGCGGGTTCTGGAGCTTATGCTTCTTGATGTACTCCCAGACCTTGCTCACCATCTCCGGACGCGGCAGGGGAGCCGAGCCCACAATGGCAGCCAGTTCCGGCGAGGGCTGCAACGGCTTCATCAAAGCTGCATTCGGCTTCCGAGCTTCTTGAGACCCTGACATTGTGCAACTCCGTTGTTCCGCCCACTTGCCATTTGCAAGGGTCGTATTGGCCTGCGCGTCGATGATCTTGGACATTGATCCTAGACCGGCGCTGGGCTCCGCGTCTTGCTGGCTTTCCTCTGGCTCGCGAGCTCGGTCAGGAAGGCATCGGTCCACCAGGAGATGTCATAGCGCCGGAGCACATCCATCATCCGCCGCCAGCGGGCGATCCGCTCGGACCGTTCCATGTGGAGGGCCACGCTGATCGCCTCAGCCACCTCGAACTTGTCGTTGGGGTTGACGATCAGCGCGCCGCCGAGTTGCTCGGCAGCGCCGGCGAACTTGGACAGCACCAGCACGCCGGGATCCTCCGGATCCTGCGCGGCCACATATTCCTTGGCCACAAGATTCATGCCGTCGCGCATCGGCGTGACGAGGCCTACCCGTGCGATCCGGTAGAGACCCGCCAGCACGCCGCGGGGATAGGCGCTCGTCACGTAGTGGATCGGCACCCAGCCGGGTTCGCCGTGCGCTCCGTTGATCCGTCCGAGGGTCTCGCTCACGGTCCGGCTGAGCGAGGCATATTCGGGGACCTCGCTGCGGCTCGTCGGCGCGATTTGAAGATAGGTCACGCGGCCGCGCTGATCGGGGTTGCTGATGAGAAAGCGCTCAAAGGATTCCATCCGCTCGGGGATTCCCTTCGAGTAGTCAAGGCGGTCGATTCCGATGATAAGGCTGCGCGAGCCGAGGCTGGCGACGGTCTGCTGGATCAAGCGATGCCTGGCGGGTCGGCATGCTGCCTGCTCGAAGCTACTCACGTCGATGGCAATGGGAAAATCCTTGACCCGTGTCTGGCGACCGCCGAGGACAATCACATCAGCTGTGCGCTGGGTAGCATCGAACTCCTGGATAATGCCGCGCCGGAGGTTGTCTGCATCCCGCTCGGTCTGCACGCCGACGAGATCGTACTCCGTGATCGCGCGCAGCAAGTCCTGGCTTCCGGGCAGCGTTCCGATGACCTCCGGAGCCGGCCAGGGGATGTGATGGAAATAGCCGATCCGATTGGCCAGGCCTAGCACCCGCAGCTCGGCCGCCAAGGGGATCAGATGGTAGTCGTGCACCCAGATGAGATCGTCTGCCTGGATCAGTCGTGCCAGCGCACGGGCGAAGGTCCGGTTGACCCGCAGGTATCCAGCGTAGTCCGCCCGGGAGAATTCCGACAGCCCAATCCGGTAATGCATCACGGGCCAGAGGGCCCGGTTGGCGAAGCCGCTGTAATATTCCTGGCGATCGGTGGCGGTCAGGTCCATCAGGGCGTAGCGGACATGGCCCTTATCGGTCATCTTGGGCTCGGTGGAGGGATGGGCGGAAACCTTACCGCTCCAGCCGAACCATAAACCTTCCTGACGCTGAAAAGCTTCGCGAAGGGCAACCGCCAAGCCGCCGGCGGAGCTCTTGCCAGAAGCATCGGGGATTGCGACCCGATTGGACACGACGACGAGGCGGGGCAAAAAGCTCTCCGGACTGTTCCGAGATAGGCACCATGACGATACTCCATCCCAAATAGGGCAATCCTGCGTGATAACAGCCTCAGCGACCCGATCGTGTTCTACGGCGCCGGAGCATCCGGGCCCGTATGGGGCAAGCGGGGGCTCGCACACCGCCGGTTCCAGCCCCGTTCGATTGAGCACGGTGACACCTCCACGGCCTTGGCAGATCAACCCTGCCGTTTGTAACACGTGTAAGACGGCGCCAGCAGTTGAGCGCCAGACCCTTGCAGTAGAGCTTTGGCCAGGCATCGGGCGACGTGACCCTGAGCGGACCATCGCGTGGCGCCGCATTCTATAATGTCTCGTTATTCGCAACTCAGCGTTGATTCCTTTATCGTGCGAGGGACATGATCAGGAGCGGTTTCCTGAACCCTGCGCTCTTCCTCCGCCAGCGCCTCCAGATGCATGGCAGTCTCAAGAAGCTGGCGGCGGGCGTCATTGATCGAGATCTGACGGGCGAGGTCCCGGACCTCCTGAGTCTGCTGCCGATACTCGGCGGCCTTATCATGGTGTGGGGAATACAAGGCTGCTCCTGGTGGCAGAGCAACGAGACCATTAACGCACCTCAAAAGCCTAACGTTCGCCACCTCACAAGGCGTAGAATAGCTCCATCACCAGCCGTTCCGAACCCGTAGGCGCTGGTGACTGAGAGACGCGCGCTCCCGCCTACAAGGCCGAGGAGCGCTGCCATGGTCGACCGGCAGCAGGAACGTGAACACCTGATCCTGGCGGATCAGCATCTCGCTGCGGGCAAACGGCGGATCGCCAAGCAGATCATCCTGATCCAGAACATGACCCAGCGGGGCCAGGACACGACTGAAGCCAAGAAATTGCTTCAGAACTTCGAGGACACCCTTGAGATCTGGTACGTCCATCGAGGGCTGATCCGAGACGCTATCGGCCGAGGCTGAGCCGCTCGTCAGAAAAGGGATTTTGCGAATTACGCGCGCAGACTTGGGGCACTCAGGTCCTAGGCTTACGCAGGATCGGTTCGTTCTCTCCCAGTCTGGCGGTGCTGGGATCAACCTCAAGTACCTCGGCAACCCGCTGCTTGCCACGATCCATCTCGACCCTGACCCGTTCCGTGGTACCCCGCGGTAGCCAGACATAGCCAGCCTCTTTGAGCACCGACATGTGCAGGAAGGCGTCGCCATGACCGCCCTCCAGCGCCACGAAGCCAAATTGTTTGGTCTGATCGAACCACGCCACCGTTCCTGTGATTGTCAATCCGGCGCACTCCCGGCCTCTTTGGATGGGTATTCCACGACCAAGGAGAGTGCGGCCCGGATCACGACTTGTCCCGCTCCGTCCCTCACACTGACGATGAAGGTGCGTTGATCACCATCCGGGAGCTCGTCCCACGCCATCTGTGGCAACTCCTCTTGGGCGATGATTTTAGCCGCCTCGATGTCCTCCAGTTCCTGGCCCTGCTCATCGGAGACAAAGCGTTCGCCGTCGTAAGTGTCGAAGAAGAAGCGGGGCACGGGTACTCCGGCGCTGTAAAGGGTGCCTGTCAACGTCCATCGCCTTGGTCGCGGTTCCATAGGGCAAATGATGAGGCCTCGCTTGAACGAAACTGGATCGCATCCATTGTCCCTGTATACCGGCCGATCCGAACCTGTAGGCAACCTTCTGCTCAACAAGGTGATGGGGATCGAGGTCCATTGCTTCCCGCGCAAGCCGGGCGAGTCGCAGGAGAAGGTCTGGGACCAGACGCTCTATCCGGCGGTCGAGGTTCGCAAGACCCAGCTCGAGGCTGACGGGCACAAGGTGCTAATCGCAGCGGCCGGCGCGATTCACCCCTCCGGCCTTGCGGCCCATCTCCTGACCTACAAGGAGATCAGCGAGCAGAGCCATGCGCTTGGGTTCACGCCGGACTACCTGTACCACACGACCGGCACCGGTGGGGTCCTGCCCGCGTTCGTCGCCGGCAAGCTGCTGACGGGCGGCTCGCCGCGCATCAGGTCGATCGCCATCAGCTCATATCGTCCCGACAACTACATCCATCACGGCATCATCGTCGAGCGCGTCAAGGCCATCCACGGCAGTCTCGGACAGGTCCCTCCGACCGAGGATGCCATCGTGGCGGAGATGGACATCGACCAACGGTTCATCGGCCCAGATTATGCGGTTCCATCGGTCGAAGGAACAGCAGCGATCAGGGAGCTCGCCGCGAGCGACGCCGTCTTCCTCGGTCCGGTCTGTACCGCCAAGGGCTTTGCAGGACTGCTCACCCACATCCGCGAGGGCAAGGTTTCGGTCGGAAGCAAAGTTGTCTTCCTCCACACTGGGGACACCAGCAACCTGTTCGAGGATCCGCGCATCACCGGGATAATCTCAGCCTGAAGCAGTACGGAATTCATCGGGGAGTCCAGATGACCGAAGGGCCGCTTATGGCACGAGGCGGAAGTAGACCGCATGTCCGCTTGGCGCGCGAATACCGGATGTTCGTGAAGGGCAGGGGAATCTCAGAGTCTGGCCCGAAGCAGACATCCAGACGGGGCGTCAACCAGCAAAAGCGCAAAGAGAAAGCTTCCCTCAACAGAGCTTGAACGGTGATGTCGGTCATTTGTTGCCATTCAAGGTAAAGTAAGAACGGATCACCTGACTATCGTCTGCGGCTCCGTCTCCGCGTCCGGAAGCGGCAAGGAACATCTGAAGAGCTGCCGAAGCCAAAGGAAGTGCCGCTTTCGTGTCGCGGCCGGTATCAAGAACGATCCCGAGACCCTAGACGAAAATGTCGACTGCGCTCGTCACCTCGGGCTCTGCCTCGAGCATGCGCGGTCCACGATCCTTCAGCATCCAGCTCGAGGCGGCTGACCCACTCATGATCTCGAGCAGGATCTTGAGATCGACGCCAACCTTGGTGGCCAGCGCAAAAGCTTCCGCGACCACGGCGATATGCACGCCGCAGAGGAGCTGAGTGTCGGTTTTGACCATGGCACCGCTGCCGTGAGCGTGCATATCGCGACCTTCGCACCAATCCCTCCTTCTCGATAGAGTCGCGCAGTAAGCGCAAGCGTCATCAAACCATCACGAAAACATCATCCAACCTTTGCACATTCCCAATATGGCCTGAACCATCGCAACTGGGTGGCGTCGTTTCGTACCTCCAGCTGCCTTTTTGAGTCGCGTCTAAGACGTGCGATCGGCTCATGCTTGACTGCTTAGCCAAGGGGAATTGAATGTTGAAGATGAACCGCCGTCAGGCGCTTGGACTTCTCGGTGCAACCGGCGGCACCCTGATCCTACCGCGCTTTGCCATCGGGCAGAGCGCACGTCCTTCAATCACCATTGCGGTGCAGAAAATCACCATCAACGGCACCCTCGACGTCTGGTACGAACAGTCCAACGTCGGTGAGCGCGTGTTCTTCCCGAACCTTTGGGAGGGCTTGATTCTGCGGAACTGGATGGGCAATCAGGGTCCGGTTCCTGGACTTGCCACGGAATGGAAGCGTCTCGACGACAAGACCGTCGAACTCAAGTTGCGCCAGGGCGTCAAGTTCCACAACGGCGATGAGATGACCGCCGATGACGTGGTGTTCTCCTTCTCCGCGGAGCGGATGTTCGCGAACACGCAGCCCGACGGCGGCAAGACCATCTATGAGGAAAACTACAAGCCCAAGACCGATAAGGAGCTTCCCGCTTCCGTCCCCGGCGTCGCCCGCCGCATATGGCCGGCCCTGCGCGGCGTTGAGGCTGTCGATAAATACACGGTTCGGTTCCACAATACGTCACCCGACGTGACGCTGGAAGGGCGTCTGTTCGCCTTCGGCAGTCAGATCACCAGCCGACGCGCCTGGCACGATGCCAAGTCCTATACGGAGTGGGCGCGCAAACCCATCACCACCGGCCCCTACAAAGTCATCGAGTACAAGCCCGACGTCTCGCTCGTGCTGGAGGCTCACGACGACTACTGGGGTGGCCGTCCGCCGCTGCAGCAGATCCGCTTCGTCGAGGTGCCGGAAGTATCTTCGCGCGTCAACGGCCTACTCTCGGGAGAGTACGACTTCGCCTGTGACCTTCCGCCGGACCAGGTCGGGGCTGTGGAGAAGGCCAGCGGTTTCGAAGTGCAGGGTTCTCCCATCCTAAACCACCGCATCTCGACCTTCAACAAGTACCATCCGGCCCTGGAGAATCCGCTGGTCCGTCGTGCCATGACCCACGCGATCGACCGTCAGGCGATCGTCGAAGCTCTGTGGGCCGGCAAGACCAATATCCCGAAGGGACTTCAGTTCGAGTTCTACGGCGACATGTTCGCTAATGGCTGGGGCGTGCCGACCTATGATCCGAAGCTCGCGCAGACTCTGCTGAAGGAAGCCGGCTACAAGAGCGATCCGATCCCCTTCCGCGTGCTGAACAACTACTACACCAACCAGGTCCCCAATGCGCAGATCATGGTTGAGATGTGGAAGCAGGTCGGTCTGAACGTTGAAATTCAGATGAAGGAAAACTGGGCCCAGATCCATGACGCCTCTGCGCCGCGTGGCGTGCGCGACTGGTCGGCCGGTGCAGCTTTCAACGATCCAGTTGCAACGATTGTCAACCAGTTCGGGCCGAACGGCGAGGTTCAGCAGAAGAAGGACTGGACCAACGAAGAGGCCAACAGGATGGCTGAGATCATCCAGAAGTCGACGGATCGCGCAGCCCGTAAGAAGGCCTTCGCCCGTATGCTGGAGATCTGCGAACGCGAGGATCCCGCCTACCAGATCATTCATCAGAACGCGGTGTTCACGGGCGTGAAGTCGTCCCTGAAGTGGAAGGCTGCTCCGGCCTTCGCGATGGATTTCCGCAAAGAGAACTGGTCCCTCTGAGTTGACTGGCCCCGGCAACCGTCATTGCCGGGGCCAGGCTCCATGCCGTCCTGCCGTGTGAACCTTGAGCCGCATGACCCAATGCGGCTCATCAAACAACAAAAGGTCTGCCATGTCCCTCATCAAGATACGTGACTTGCGGGTCGCCTTTGACGGCATTCAGGTCCTCCACGGCATCGATCTCGATGTCGCGAAGGGAGAATCCGTCGGACTGGTCGGAGAATCCGGATGCGGTAAATCCGTGACTTGGCTCGCAGCCCTCGGGTTGCTGCCGGGCAGGGCCCGCGTCATGGGTTCGGTGGCGATCGATGGACAGGAGCTTTGCGGAGCCACCCGCTCGACCTTGGAGGGTATTCGAGGGGGGCGCATCGCCATGATCTTTCAGGATCCCTCGTCTTCCTTGAATCCCGTTGTCCGCGTGGGACGCCAGATCACCGAGGCGCTCCGCATTCACCGCGGGCTGGAGGGCGACGCCGCTCGCAACGAAGCCATCCGCCTGATAGACATGGTGGGCATTCCCGATGCCCGAGGCCGGTTCGACGCCTATCCGCATGAATTCTCAGGCGGTCAGTGTCAGCGCCTGATGATCGCCATGGCGCTCGCTGGAGAGCCGGAGCTGTTGATTGCTGACGAACCGACGACGGCATTGGACGCCACTATTCAGGCGCAGATTCTCGACCTCCTAGGTACAATACGAGCTGAAACCGGCATGGCCATGGTGTTCATTTCCCATGATCTCGGTGCCGTCAGCCAAGTTTGCGAGCGGATCTGTGTCATGTATGCCGGCCGCATCGTCGAGGAAGGATCGATCGGAATCCTCTTTGACAATCCACGCCATCCCTATACGCGTGGGCTGTTCGACGCCATTCCCCAACTCGATGGCGGGCGCGAAAGGCTCATCCCGATCCATGGCACCGTACCGGATCCGAAGAACTTGCCGCAGGGTTGTGCCTTCTCCCCTCGCTGTCCTCGGGCGACGGGTTTTTGCCGTGACAAGCTGCCCGTTTTGAAGCTTCAGCCGGATGGTCGCCAACTCTCCTGCTTTCACCCGGTGTCCGGAAGTGGTCAGCGTCTGCAGGTCCCCGATTGTCGCGAGAGTGTCGCGGCATGACGGTTCTCCTGGAAGCCAAGCACCTCTTGCGGGTCTATGAAGCCCGACACGGGCTTTGGTCAAAGCCCACTCCCGTGCGCGCCGTCGACGGTGTCAGCCTGAAGGTTTCGGCAGGCGAAACGCTGGGAATTGTTGGAGAGAGCGGCTCCGGAAAATCCACCCTCGGCCGAGTGCTCTTAGGGATCGATCCCGCGACTGGAGGGCAGGTGCTGTTCGATGGAAAGCCGATGCCGGCTCTGGGGACGCTCGCCTGGCGTAGGCTCCGGGCACAGATGCAACTGGTCTTTCAAGATCCATTGGCCGCCCTCGATCGCCGCTTGCCGATTGCCGAGCAGATTGGCGAGCCTCTCGTGATCCATGGCCTCGTCGCCAAAGGGGACGTGACGGAGCGCGCGTTGGAACTGATGGCTGCTGTCGGGCTCCGACGCGATCAGGCAGGACGCTATCCCCATAAGCTTTCCGGCGGTCAGCGCCAGCGCGTCATCATCGCTCGCGCTCTCGCAACTGAACCGAGACTGCTGGTGTGTGATGAACCGGTCTCGGCTCTCGACGTCTCCATTCAGGCCCAGGTGGTGAACCTGCTGCGCGATTTGCAGGAAAAGCATGGCATCGCCATGGTGTTCATCAGCCATGACCTGAAGGTCGTGCGGAATATCGCGGACCGTGTGGCCGTGATGTACCTGGGTCGGATCGTCGAGGAGGCCTCCTCCGACGAAATCTTCGCCAGGCCGCTGCACCCCTATACACGAGCGCTGGTTTCGTCGGTGCCGATCCCTGGACGGAAACTCGAAGGTCGCATCATCTTGCAGGGCGAACCGCCTAATCCGGCCAAGCGACCAACCGGATGCGCATTCCACCCGCGCTGCCCAATGGCTCAAGCTTCCTGCCGAAGCTCCGTTCCCGCGCTCAAGATGCTTGAGGGCAAGCGCATGGCGGCCTGTCATCTCCTCGATCCGTCTGAGGTTCCCCTTATGGCGTGAGCTTCGCCTAAGGAAATTGTCTCATGCTTTCGTTCATTCTTTCACGCCTGCTGCGCGCTTCGATGACCGTGCTGCTGGTCATGACCTTTGCCTTTTGCGTATTGCGCCTCTCCGGTGATCCGGCCCAGATTCTGCTCGGACCTGATGCTCCGCAGGAGGCAATCGACGCGTTCCGAGAGCGTTGGGGACTGAATGACCCCATCATCGTGCAGTATTGGGCGTATCTGAAATCACTCATGTCGCTCGATTTCGGCGTTTCGATGCGCGATAAGTCGCCGGCGCTGCAGCTGGTTTTGGAACGCATCCCTACGACGCTTCAGTTGACGATTCCGGCATTGCTTCTGAAGCTCGGCATCGGCATTCCGGCCGGCGTCTACGCGGCGCTCCATCGGGAAAGCATCGCCGATCGTGGTGTGATTATGCTGGCCGTGTTCGGCTTTACCATGCCGTCATTTGTGATCGGGTTGCTGCTCGTGCTGATCTTCTCGGTGACGCTCGGCTGGCTGCCATCCGGCGGTCAGGACAGCTGGCTTCATGGAATCCTGCCGACCCTGACCATGAGCATCGGCGGCATCGGCATTCTGGCGAGGTTCTCCCGTTCCGCCATGATCGAAGTCCTGGGCCAGCCCTATATCCGGACCGCTTCCGCCAAAGGTGTCAACTGGCGCGATGTGGTCTGGAAACATGCCCTTCCCAATGCCTCGGTGCCGATCGTCACCATTGTCGGCTTCATGATCGGATCTCTGATCGCCGGGGCCGTGGTCGTCGAGACGATATTTGCCTGGCCCGGCATTGGACGATTGCTGGTCGTATCGGTCTCCAACCGTGATCTCGCCGTCGTGCAATGCCTGCTTCTGCTGATTGCCGGCACGATGGTCCTGGCCAATCTCGCAGTGGATATTCTGTATGGCTGGCTGGATCCTCGCCTGCGCAGCAAATCGGGCGCACATTAAGGAGATGCGACCATGACCGACTTCGTCGCAAATGCAGCAGCTCATGTTGCGCGTCCAGGGTTTCTGCCTCGTATCCGGAACAAGGTGCCCCTTCTCGTCGTCGGCGGCCTTCTTTGGCTCGTTCTGATGATCCTGATCGCTATCTTGACTGATTGGATGCGGCCTTACCCCATCACGAAAATGGATCTTTCAGCCCGGTTGGCTGCCCCAGGCACACCGGGCCATTGGCTGGGGACGGATGAACTCGGGCGAGATGTTCTCTCCCGCTTGCTGCAATCCATTCGGGTTTCACTCGTCATCGCGTTTGGAGCTACGTTGCTGTCAGCAGTGTTCGGCACGACCTTGGGATTTCTGGCCTCACGGTTCCGCGGCATCGTGGAGCATGTGGTTCTGACACTGGCGGACTTTCAGGCTGCCCTGCCATTCATGATCCTGTCTCTTTCCGTGTTGGCCTTCTTCGGGTCGTCGATGACGCTTCTGGTCTGCCTGATGGGCTTCTATGGATGGGAGCGATATGCCCGCATCGCGCGTGGACTTGCCATTTCGGCGGGCGCCCAGGGTTATGCCGCCGCGGTCGTTCAACTCGGCGCCACGCCCGCGCGGGTCTATCTCAAGCACATCCTGCCGAACGTGGCCTCAACGCTGATCGTTTCGATGACCCTGACCTTTCCAGAGATCATCCTGATGGAAAGCGGTCTTTCCTTCTTGGGCCTCGGCGTGCAGCCGCCGGAGACTTCGCTGGGCAACATGGTGGGTTTCGGCCGTGAGTATCTCACACGGGCGCCCTGGATCATGCTGGTCCCAGCACTCGTCATCATGCTGACGACGCTTTCGATCTCTCTGGTAGGCGACTGGCTGCGCGACAGGCTCGATCCGACCATGCGCTGAGTTTTCTTCAGCGACAGTTGAACCCTTCAAAAGGAATACTGAACGATGACAATGATTATCGGCCATCGTGGGGCGCGTAATATCTGGGCGGAGAACTCGCTCACCGGGTTCCGCAATGTGCTGGAACTTGGTGTAAAAGCGGTAGAGTTGGATCTGCATCTCAGTAATGCGGGGGAAGTTCTGGTCATTCATGATGCCACTCTGGACCGAGCGACCGATCGAAATGGCCCTGTCAGAGCCCTGAGCCCCGATGCGCGCAGAGCGGCGCGGCTGAGAGGTCCAGAAGGCCTGACGGAAGATCATGTTCCCATTCTTGAAGAGGTGCTTGAGGTTCTTGCCGCTCATGACGTGCAACTGCATGTCGAGATCAAGCACGACGAGAACGGACGACCTTATCCTGGTCTTGCCGAGAAAGCTGCGGACATGCTCCGCCACTACAAGCTTGCGGATCGCGCTTGGTTGACCTGCTTCGATATGACGGTTCTAGAAACGTGCGGTCAGGAGGCGCCAGAGATCAGGCGTCTCGTATCGGTCAATGCCGATTGGGCCGACAGGGCAGGCGGGGTGGAGGCGTTCCTGACTAAGGCGAGGCCGCTGGTCGATATCATCGCCGTTCATCACGAGTTGATGGCGGCTGAATGGAGTCGGATCGTTGCCATGCATCCCAAGGAAAAGCTGTGCGTCTGGATCGTCAATGACGAGCAGGGATTGCGGCACTGGCTTGACAAAGGGCTCGGTTATCTGACGACGGATAGCCCTGATCTGGCTTTAAGAGTGCAGGCTGCTTAGTCGGCAGAGGTCGAAACCAACCTGCTAGGGCCTGTTAGGTCTTGAGCCAGTCGAGCGCAGCGGCGAGGCAGAGCACGCCCATGAACGATGAGGCCGTCTTCTCGTAGCGGGTTGCAACAGCGCGCCACTCCTTGAGCCGGGCCCAGAGCCGCTCGACAAGATTTCGATTGGTATAGATCCAGTCTGGACAAGCGACCGGCGCCTCATGCCTCTGCGGTGGAATGGCCGGCTTGGCTCCCATGCGCCAGACATGCTCGCGAAAGGCATGGCTGGTGTAGCCGCGATCCGCCACAACCCAGGTCGGCACGCCTGGTAGCTGCTCCAGCAGCGGAAGGGCGTGCGGCAGCTCGTGCGCTTGGCCGGGCGCGATCCGAAATGCGACGGCGCGTCCAAGACCGTCGGCGATCACGCAAGCCTTGGTGCCATAGCCGCCACGAGAGCGGCCAAGTGCTTCACGATCGTCTCGCTCAGCTTGAGAGCCCCTTTTCGGCGCGCTCCGGCCGCCTTCTGATGCGCCCGCACGCTGGTGCCGTCCAGAAAGGTCATGCCAAGCTGGATCCCATGGTTCTGCACCAGATGGAGCAGGCGCTCCCAGACACCCAACCGCGCCCAGCGGATGAAGGTCTGAGCGGCTCGCCACCAGGGGCCCAGTTCAGCTGGCACAGAGCGCCACTTCGCGCCGTTCTCATGACGCCACAAGATCGCCTCAAGCGTGCGGCGCAGATCCTGCGGCGGGGTTTTGCCCTTGGGACGGCACTGCTCCACCAGTGGCCCTAGCATCGCCCATTGTGCATCCGTCAGCATAGCTCCTCCTCAAACAGGACGAGCAAAACGCTTCCAAACAAAATGAGTTCAAGCCCTAACAGGCCCTAAAAGGTTTCCAGACGAATACTTCACATCTGCAATGAGGCTTATTGAATGTCTCAACTTGATTTATTGATATTCGATTGTGACGGCGTTCTGATTGACAGCGAACTGCTCGCCTCGCGTGTCCTGGCGGAGTTCATCTATCGCGTAACGGGTATTGACATCAGCTCGCGCGAGGCATTGATCGCATTTACCGGCTCTAGTGCGGACGATACGCAAAGGATCATGCGCGAGCGTTACGGCATCAATAATCCGGCTGCGGTATTGGCCGACTATGACGCACACCTTTTTCCTCAATTCCACCGCCACTTGACGGAGATGGCCGGCATCCCGCAGGTGCTCGATGCTCTTCATATTCGTAAATGCGTTGCCTCCAACAGCCGATTGGAGCGGCTCGTCAACAGTCTAGGCATCCTGCCGATCTGGCGGCACTTCGCGCCGCATGTCTATGGCGCCGACATGGTGGCTTGCGGCAAGCCGGCTCCCGACCTTCCGCTCCTGTGCCTTGAGCGCTGCGGCGTAGATCCGGAGCGTGCCTTGTTCATTGATGATAGCCCTCACGGGATCATGGCGGCCAAAACGGCCGGGGTACGGGCAGTCGGATTCATCGCGCCGAACGACCCGCGCGCCGGGCGCGCAGACGTTCTTCTGAGTGCAGGTGCAGATTATATCGCCTGTGGCGCCGGCGAATTGTACGACATCATTCTCGACCTGCACCTGCATGAGGAAAGCTTCACCTTCGAGAAGGAGGCAGACAGGTGATGTCGGAATGCCTCTTGAGAAAGGCGGTAGGTCCGCATCTTGCGTTGCTACGGCTGCATGGCCCGTAGCGTTGATCGGATACCGGTCGAATGCGGAGCCAACATTGCCGAATGTCATGTACGTTTCGTGCAAGCTTCATCCTGCCGTCACGCACTTCTCTTACGGCAGGACGACAATGACCAAAAGGTGCGGGCAGCGGGAAAGCATGGAAGCTTGATCCGCTTCATCGAAATCGTCTCGGGCCGCTGCCTCGGCCTACGCCTCAAAGGAGTTTCCCTCGATGACACAGCATGTTCTCGGTACCGGCATCTCGGCTACGCCCGGCAAGCCGGACCTCAGCGAATTTGCTCAGAATCTCGATCAAGCTCAGGCTTTCGGCGTCGACACGATCGAGCTGCCGATCTTCGACCTTGATCTTGTCGTCGGCGGCCGGATCCGTAGGGATCAGCTTGCAGCACTCAAGGCGATCTGCGCCGGACGCGACGTGATCTATACCGTTCATGGTCCGTTGGCTATCAACCTCTTCGATGCACCGTTTCGCAACCAACGCCATTTCGAGGTCCTGCAGGCTTCGCTGGAAATTGCAGGTGAACTCGGTGCCATCCACTATGTCATGCATTCGGGCCTGATCGGGGTGACGCAGAACGAGGGCATAGAGGAAGCCTATACCCGGCAGCGGGAATGGCTGGTACGTGCCGGCAACATCGCGAAACAGCACAATGTCATTCTGTGCGTCGAAAACCTGTTTGGTGGCCATGAGGGCAAGGTCCACACCGCAAGCCCTTCGCGTCTGGCCCGCGAGCTCGCGGCGGTCGGACACAGCCATGTCATGGCGACGCTGGATTTCAGCCATGCCTACCTGGATCTCTCCTTCACCGGCGGCGACCTCGTGTCGGAATGCGCGGCGCTCGCGCCCTTCGCCAAGCATCTGCACGTGCACGACTCCTTCGGCCGCCAGGATGATATCTGGATGTTTACGCAGGGCGAGCGGCTAGCCTATGGCCATGGTGACCTTCATCTGCCGGTCGGGTGGGGCGATATCCCTTGGGATGCGCTGATGGCGTCCTGCATCTTTCCGCATAATGTCGTGTTCAACATCGAGCTGCAGGATCGCTACTGGCATGTAGGCCAGGACTGCGTCGATGCCACCAAGGTTCTGGCCGCGAAGGCCCGGACCGCTCTGGCCGCCGCGGCCTGACTTTCCCGACCTCCGGCCATAAGATCAAGGACGCCGAGACAGATATTTCGCGGCGTCCACCCAATCAAACTCGTGCACCTGATCCCACCGTGCTGCGGCGGCTGTTCAAGCTGACACCGGCAGAATCGGAGATAGCGTGTGCTCTGTATGGTGGTGCCATCAAGAATACTGCGGCGGCCTCACAGGGATTCAAGGAGCCGACCATCAAGAGCCAAGTCGACTCCGTTCTCCTGAAAAACCGGGGCAGCAAATCTCCGCGGCTTGAAGCGCTTCCTCGGCAGTCCGCGATAGATGTTCCAGGGGTTGTGTAGAATTCCGCACTGTCGCCAAGTGCATGACGCGCTCTTGGCGGACCTGGGAATGTCGCCTTCTGGCACTTCTCGGAAGAAACCCTTTGGTCCGCTCGTGATGCGGTGAGCGGACCTTCATTTCATTTGCCGTTCGTTACTCTTTGATCCTGAGCAGACCTTTAGCACTGGCGGGCTGAGGGCGACCGTTTTAGCCGAGGGCTCCCGGTAGGCTCGGTCAGCTGCGCATCTATTCTTGAACCCAGATTATCGTGTGCAAAGGCCGGAAACAGCGCTCAACAGAATGGCAATGATGCTCAATAAGCGCCATCCCTGGCGCCCAGTGCGCGTTTGGCGTTCGGCTAATCCGTAGTTCATTAGGGATTTTGCGAGAAATCATACGGCTGTGGCGGCGGCGGTTGGGGGCGGGGCATTAACTCGATTGTGACCTTAGCGGCTCCGCCATTGTTCTGATAAAAACACGTGACGAGCGGCCCGAATGGCACTGCCGTCATGGCGTCATTCAGGTAGAGAAAGAGCTCACCGCTCGCAGTCGCTTGGAATTGGGACACAAAGCTCTTTCGTATGCCCTTGCGGGCTTGAATCTCCTGGACTTGGGCGCTGTCCAAAACGGATGTTCCTTCGCAGATTGGGAACCTGCCCTCCGGTGAGATTTCAGCGTCGTCGGCCAATTCCGGGGCTGTTGCGCCATCGCTCGCCTGCAGCGCCCACTCAACATTGCCCCTGTGACCGATCCGGGCAATGGGCTGAAACCAGTCGGCCGTCCACCAGCGGCGAAGCGGCAGCCCGAGAAGATAAAGCGGGGAGGTATCGCGGAAGCCCATGATGTCTACGACCTTCCGACCGTCGAGATACGGTTCGGACATCTCGACCCAGACCGTATAGAGGCGGCCTTTGTCGACGTAGATACCGGTGCCCCAGCAAGGATTGCTGGTGTGGAAACCCTCAGCCAAGTTCGCGACACCGTCCTTGGGCTGGCGCAGCAGGTTCTTCGCCGCGGTTTCTTTGCACACGCCGCCTGCGCCGGATCGATAATTGAGCACGGCCCGGCCCACGAGGGCCGCGGCCAATCCTAGTATGATGACGAGTGTGGCTCCTGGCAAAACGTAGCGCGACACCACCGTGTACAGGAAAGCGGCAACGCGCGATTGCCTCAGGCGTCGCGCCACAGTGACGAGGAAGCCCAGCTCTTCCGGCTCACGCAGGCGGGCCTGCTGGGGCACCCTTCCGTCGGCGCGCTTTTCGAAGAACCAGACGCAACGTGCACTGTCGGCGATGCGATCGCGCAGGCTGCCGTTTACGCGATAAAGGCCGAGCACTGCAATGATGATCGCAAGCGATGTCACCGGTTGGGTCACAAGGGCTCCAACCCAGCCTTTCGCGTAGCTCGGAACAAGGCCGCCGAACGTCGTGGACAGATCGGTCAGGTTCGAACTGAGGCCGTCGCGGGCATCGTCCAGTCTTCTCTGCGCCCATGCCGCGAGGTCCTCACGCCCGACTGCCGACGCGAGGCTGCGCACACCGGAGTCGAGAGCATCGCTTAACACCGACGCGGTGACCGGAAGGCCGATGAGGACGAGCGTTGCGGTGAGCAGGGCAAAATATGCGACCCTGCGCCACCAGATCATGTCGCGCGTCAGAGCGACAAAGGCTTCATTCGGCTCATTCAGTCGCTGAACGGCGTCTATCGCCGACGTCGCGGCAGCTGGGGGCTCGAACGCCAAGGGGGAGTGCGTCCGGTACTCTTCCGCCTTGAACCCCGAAATCTGGTGCCGGGTGCCATCCGGCATCAGGACATAGGCGCTCTTGGGGAGGGTCAACGGTGCATAATTCTCGGTGCCATACACCATCTTTTCGGCGACCGAGTGGTGGATCACCGGCGGGCCGCCGCTCTCCGCTCCCGATGCGATCGGCCTTGGATCGTAGCGGTAAAGGACGGCAGGTCCTTGACGCGAGTCATGGATCGGCGCGAGCGGCGAGGCCTGTTCGCGGAAGGCATCAAGGGCGCCAGGCAGAAAACGCAAACCGCCTTCCGATCCCGTGCCTGTCGCGACCATCTCTTCGATCATCCATGTCAGTGGCACATACGACAGCGCGTCCTCAGGGTATCCGCCACCGATATCCGAGTGAACGCCCGCAAACCAGACCTCCTTGATGCGGGCGTTGGCTGTCCAAGGGCCCTCATGCGTCATATCGAAACGCAGCGGATGGAACGTCGTGCGCTCGTCATCAAGGGCGAGAGCGTGCCGCGCGAAATCCACCTTGTCGCTGAGGACGCGATTGCGGAACGATATTGGCCAGATGGCCTTGTCGATCGCCGTCCTCATCTCCTCGATCGGGACGCCATAGGCTTCAACCGTATCGAAGAGGCCGGCGAACCTGATGCGCACGTTCCGTCTCAAAGGGTCTATGGTAGCGCGAACGGCTGCATAGCTCCGCTGCCGGAGAAGACGACGATAGATCGCGAGAACGGCGTCACGGATGGCACGGGCGATCGGGATGGTCGGGAAACTGTTGCGCCAGGTTACCTTTTCGGCGCGATACGCTCGCCAAGCTGCCTTGGCATTGCGCCTCATCTCGGCGCGCGAGACCTGAGAGCCGTCGATTTCGGTTGGGAGGAGACCTTGGCTCGCAATCAGGCCGATCAGAGTGCGGATCGTGAAGGCCCCACGGCTGAAACCGAACATGTGGATCTCGACGCCTGGCCGCCAGTTCCAACACAGGAAGCGATAGAGCTTGCGAACGTTGGAGGGCACCCCAATACCGGTCGCGGCGTCGAACATTGCGAAGGGTCTGAAGCCGGACGTCCCCACCCCCTGGATGTACACTGCGACTTGGTCCTGGCCCTTGAGATCGAGAGCGGTGTAGAGCCGCCAGATGTTCGATTCCTGGTTCCTGAAAGCGTTGCCTGTGCCGTCCGCGAGGATGACGATCTTCCTAACCTGGTCATGCCGGTCCATGAGTAATCTCAGTGCAACTTCCCATGGCAATCCAGGGACGGCGGTTTAGGAATGGCTGATCGTAGCCAGGCCGTCGCAAGGAAAGACTTCCAGATTGCCCTCGCAGCGTCAATCATACCGTTGAGCTGTCAAGGATCGTGGGACTGCGAATGTCTCGTCCTGGCACGCCTGAGACATTGCGGCTTCGTCAGCTACAAACGGGACAGCAGACACCTTCAGAAAGTAGATTTCCTCGGCTCGAAGGACATCCGTCCTGCTACTCCCGCACAGTGCTCAATGGCATGAAAACGGCCCGAGGGTTCCATCGGGCCGCCATAGGGCTGCCTCGGGCAATCAAAGGTGACAGGGAATAGAGGTCTGATCACTCTACGGGCTGGCTCATCTCTGCCGCAGGCCGCACCTGGTCATCGCTGTAGTCGGCAGAGGCGAATTTCGGAAACAGGGCGAGCGCATGAGCCCGGTCGACGCCCCGCTTGGTTGCCTCACTGAACACATTCAGGCCCTCAAAGGTGGCGATCTCCAACGAAACGAGCGACGGCGGCGCAAACGGGTAGTCGCTGCCAAAGACGATCTGGTCGGGATCCACAAGTTCACGCAGGGCCGCCATGGCGTAAGGCGAGGGTGACAACGCGGTTTCGTAGTAGAAGCGGCGGATGTAGGTCAGCATGCTCTGCGGCAGTCCGAGTCCATACTCCGGCAGCGCGTCCACAAGCGACAGCCGCCAGGCCACATAAGGTAGGAAGCCGCCCGCATGCGCCAGGATCCAGCGGATGCGGACATACTTCTCCATGGTGCCGGACAGAATCAGGTTCGTTGCCGCCCGGGTCGTATCGCAGAGGAACTCGATGAGCGAGCCTGGGCCAGCAAGGCCGAGTTCGGTGCTGGTCTTGTGCAGGTTGGGATGCAGGAAGACAACGGTCGCCCGCTGGTCCAGCTCGGCCATCAGCTCGTCGAAGACAGGATCGCCGAGGAACTTGCCCTCGGTGCTGCCGAGCAGGATGACGCCATCGGCGCGCAGCACGTCGAGCGCATGGACCGCCTCCCGGCAGGCATCCTCCGTGAAAGGCATCGGCAGCACCGCGAACCAGCCGAAGCGGCCTGGGTGGCGAACGACTAACTCCGCGGCAGACTCATTGCAGGTCCGGGCCAGATCGCGAGCTTCGCTGCGGTCGCCGAAATAGACCGGGGCAGGCACCGAGACGATGGCAGTCGCGATGTCGTTCGCGTCCATGATCTCGATGGAGGCCTCCGGGGTCCAGGAGACGGGCAGGGGAGAGCCTGCCACCTCGGTCAGCCCGCGTGCGGCCATGGCTGCGACAAAGTCCGGAGGGATCAGGTGGTGATGCACATCGATGCGGGCTGAGAAGGTCGACATATCGTTCTCCTCTGCGGGGGCGGATGAGTTCCAGGCAGGAAGACACTGCGTACAGTCGCGACAATTCAAAGAGGGCCAGAGATCACGCGGGCTCTCGCCCCGTTCAGAAGATGGCACACAACTAATATTAGGCCCAAGTCAGAGGTCGCGAAAGCCCAGGCTCCAGAACGGCGGCTTCCGGCACGGGCTGACCGAAGCCGAATTTCCGCAAGTGGAGAGTGAAGCGGACCTTCACACGTCCATGTTTAAGGACCGTACCTGACCCTGAGCGGTCTTTCGGCAGCCCTTCAGGAAACCGCGGAAATCCGGTTGGTAGCTCTGCAACCATGCCGCAGTCCATCTCCAGAACTAGCCTGAGCCCCAGTCATTGAATGCGCCCCGAGGTAGGGAGAGCGTGTCACGTCGGGTCGTCTGCCACGCGGAGCGGCAATTGCAGACGATTCGCCCCTGCCGGTCTGCTATGATGGAATGGGAAGGGAACGACCATGAGCACATTCGTCCTGGTGCATCCCGCCTGGTTCGGCGGCTGGTGCTGGAAAAAGCTGACACCCCTGCTGCGCGCCCACGGCCACGCAGTTCACACCCCCACACTCACCGGACTAGGGGAGCGCCGGCATCTGGCGCGGCCGGAAGTCGGCCTTGCAACGCACGTAGACGATGTCGTCGGTGTGATCGAATGCGAAGACCTGCACGGCGTGATCCTTGTCGGCAACAGCTCCGGCGGGATGGTGATCACCGGAGTCGCCGACCGGGTCCCCGACCGCATCAGCCACATCGTCTATCTCGACGCGTTCGTACCGGAGGACGCCGAGAGCCTGTACGACCTGATCCCGCCCGAGAGGCGCTCGGTGATGGAGGCGCTCGTTCAGGGGGAAGGCGACGGCTGGCTCCTGCCCCGCTTGGCTTCCCCGCCCTGGGAGACGTTCGTCCCCGAAGCCTGGGGCATCACCGAGGAGGCCGACCTGAGCTGGGTTCTGCCGCGCCTCGCCCCGACCCCGTTCGGACACTTCACCGAGCCCGTCCAGCGCCGTAACGCCGATGCCGACAAGCTGCCGCGGACCTACATCCGATGCCTCGGTTGGCCCAGCCCGTACTTCGACCGCTTTGCCGCCGCGGCGCGAGACAACAAGCGCTGGCGCTGCTTCGAGTTGCCCACGCCGCACCTGCCCTACATCACGCATCCGCGGCAAACAAGCGAATTGCTGCTGATGATCGCGTCTTAATCACCCACGGCACTTAACTTTGATGCCTTGAACTGTAGGTCAGCCGGCGAGATCAGAACCGAAAACTCGCGGCACCAGATCACGACACTGTCGAATCGAGCGCCGACCATGCCGAGGACGATGGTGGTGCCGGTGCTGTGGCCGAGGGCGCGCTGGGCCAAGGTCACGAGCGAGAGGGTGCCGCCCTCACCATTGTTGTCGGCCCGCAGGACGATGACCACGTACTTCACGGTCACGATGATGATCAGCGTCCACAGGATGAGGGAGACCACGCCCAGCACCATCTCGCGGGTGAGGGCTCCGGCGCCAGCATGTCCCGTCGCGGCGGCCAAGCTCTCCTTGAGGGCATAGAGCGGGCTGGTGCCAATGTCGCCGTAGACCACCCCAATGGTGCCAAGGGTCAGGGCCCAGAAGGAGGTCGGAGCGGCGTGCCCAAAGTCCGATGAACCTGCGGCTGCGCTCCCACTTATGCCTGTTGCGGCCATGACTGCCTCCCACTCGTACTCATGAGGAGTGGCCTCCCCTCGGCCCAACGTGACCGTGCCACGAAGGGTTTCACCTTGGGCGGGACCTGGGCACGGCGGCGGCACTGGATGCCGTGGCTCGGCGTTGATTCATCATGGCAAAGCCGCTCAAGCTCGTTTCGGTTCAGCCGAAGGGCATTCCTGGCGTGGTGGCCTCGGTCGCCTACGCGGAAGGCCGACGCGTCGCCGACATTGCCATCGAAGAGGCAGGAGATTGGTCGCACAAACCGGGGCACGTGGTCTGGATCGGCCTGCACGAGCCCAGCCTCGATATTCTGCGGAAGGTGCAGGCACAGTTTGGATTGCATGAGCTGGCCATCGAGGACGCGCTCAAGGCGCATCAGCGGCCCAAGGTCGAGCAATATGGCGAGGCGCTGTTCGTCGTTGCGCGCACCGCTCAGATGCTGGACGGGCGGATTGCCTTCGGCGAGACGCATCTGTTCGTCGGGCGCGGCTATGTGGTCTCGGTCCGCCACGGCGCCTCGACCACCTACACCCCCGTGCGGGAACGCTGCGAGGCGATGCCGACGGCATTCTCGGAGGGCGAGGACTTCATCCTCTATGCCATCCTCGACTTTATCGTCGACAACTACATACCGGTGATCGAGGCCGTCCAGACAGAGGTGGAGGAGATCGAGGACAGTGTTCTGGGCGCGCAGCCGTCCCAGGATCAGATCGGTCGGATCTACCAGCTTCGACGGGACCTTCTGCGCTTGCGCAATGCCGCAATTCCGCTGGTGGAGGTGTGCCGGCGCTTGGAAAAGCCCGGGCAGCCCGGGATCGATGCGGCGATGCACCCGCTGTTCCGTGACGTGTCTGATCACATCCGCCAGGTGCAGGAGGAAATTGAGTCCTTGCGCGAGGTGCTCTCGTTCGCGTTTGAGACCAGCCTGATGACGGGTCAGGCGCAACAGACCGAGATCACCCGCAAGCTGGCAGCCTGGGCGGCCATCCTGGCGATCCCAACCGCGGTGGCGGGCATCTATGGCATGAACTTCGACGTCGTGCCCGAACTGCATTGGAAGTACGGCTACCCTGTCGTGCTCGTGGTGATCGCGCTGGTGTGTGGCTGGCTGTACTGGCGCTTCCGCCAGGTGCGGTGGCTTTAGGTCCCAGCCGGCACCAAGCCGCGCAAGCCGGCGGCAGCGGTTCTTTATGCCTCAATCTTCGAGGCTACACTTCCCAATCGAGTTTTTCAGCAGCCTCGCCAAGTCGGCCAGCGACGCTACCGACTTTCTCCAGATCCCGGCCGGGCGCTTGGTCGAGGTCCGAATCCAGGTGACGGGTTGATCCAGACTGAAACCGAAAATCGGATCAGTCCGCATCCGGCGGATCGGCTGGGACCGGCAGCCAATGGGGGTGAATCAGATTGGTCTGCTTCGGCTCCTAAGAGCCGACGTTCTATTGAGCGGCGGGAACGTGAAGATCTGACCCAAAGCGGCCCTGCGTGGACGAATGCATCTTCGCAAAAGACGCCGAACCTTGTGGTTGTCCCATTTGAGGCTATCGCCCCGATGTGCATGAGCGCACTGCTCTCGGGATGAGCCAAGACCTCAAGCGCCCCAATGCATTGGGTAGAGCACCCTCCAAGTTGCGCAGCAAGATCCCTTGCCTCGCAGGGCCGGACCTTCCTAGGCGGGCGGGATGTTCTGGTTCCGCCGGAAGAAGTTGCTGGGGTCGTACTTCTGCTTGAGCGCCCGGAGGCGCTGGTACTTTTCCGTTCCGTATGCCTGCTGGATCCGCTCATGGCCCTCGTCCATGAGGAAGTTCACGTACACGCTGGTGTGATACGGCTGAAGGGCCGTCCAGAATCGATGGACCCATGCTCGCTCTTCTTCGAAGCCCTCGGCGCTCGTGGTGTTTCCGCCGATGTTGAACGTGTGGCCGGCGCTCCGGCCGTTGAAAGCAGTCTCGCCCTCGCCGACGCGAGAGACCGCACCACCGCCTTGCCAGACCCCCAGGGCCGTGATCGGAGACTCGATCTGCTCGCCGTACTGCACCATGACGTCGATGATGTCGTCATTGAGCTCGGCGACGTCACACGAACGGAAGTAGTACCACCACCCCGGGGGAACGATGCGTTGAACAACTGCTGAAGCGTCAGGTACGGCATAGGGGCACAACGATCGAGCGCGGGCGAATCGAACCCCTTCAGCGGACGCACAACCTTCTCCCCCTCATCGATGGAGCCGGCATAGATGGACGTGATGGCGATCATATGTTGACCGACGAGATCGGGAGGCAAGCCGGCGAGCGTCGCCGGAGCCCTCCGCTCGGTTACCAAGGTCGTGAGCTCGTCGGGGCAGTCGGCGATCCAATCGCGGTAGAAGCGCAGGACACGCGGGGCTTCGTCGAGCGGCCAGAAGATCGGACCGGCGTAGATCACAGGCCCGAGCGGATTGAGACGGAACTCGAACTCCGTCGCGATCCCGAAGTTGCCGCCTCCTCCACGGAGACCCCAGAAGAGGTCGGCGTTCTCCTGCGCACTGGCCTTTACGAACTCGCCCTCGGCGGTAATGAGGTCGACGGAGAGCAAGTTGTCGATGGTGAGGCCGAGCTTTCGCATCGTGAAGCCGATCCCTCCGCCAAGCGTCAGCCCTGCCATGCCCGTATGTGAGATGAATCCGGCGGGAACGGCGCATCCAAAGGCCTGCGTCTCGCGGTCCAGTTCCCCCAAGAGCACACCGGCCTGGGCGCGAACCGTTCGTGCTTCGGGATCGACGCGAATCCCCTTCATCAGGGACAGGTCGATCACCATGCCGTCGTCGCACACACCGTAGCCGGGGTAGCTGTGGCCGCCGGCGCGCACAGCAACGAGAAGTTGGTGGGTGCGGGCAAAGCGCACCGCTTCGATTACGTCCGCTACGCCGGCGCAGCGCGCGATAAGCACCGGGTACCGGTCGATCGAGGCGTTCCACACCCTCCGACGCTCGTCGTAGCTGCCGTCGCCGGGCCGAACGAGCTCACCGCGGAGGGTTGATCCGAACTCGTCTAACGCAAGTTGGTCGATGGAAGATTGCTCATTCGCAGCCATCGACACCTCCCCATTACCGATCGGTCTCGAGGTAAGCGCTGGTGATCCGCCTGGTCGCCCTCCAAGCGGCCGTGAGCCGCCACGCAACGTCGATCACCGACATGCGGTTGCTTCAAACTATCAATTATAGCATTCCAAGGTCTCCCAAGCGACCGGACACTGAAAATGGCCTGGGACCGCCAATGCGCACACCATCCTGACGACCCATGAACTGGTCGCCGCACTCCCGAGGGACGGACGCCCATGATCTTGATAGGAGATTTGCGCGTCGGAGCTTCAGTGAGGGTCCGTGGATGCCTGTGCCGCTCAATTCGACCGCTTTTGGCAGGGGCTGACCTAAGCCGAATGTCCGCTCAAGTGGAGAGCACCGGACGTCCCTGAAAGGCATGGGATAGTCAGAGCCTGACCGAGAGTGTGTCAAAACGCTGACGGGGCCTTGCCAAGGGCAATTTTATGTCTTGTAGGTCTAAACGAGCCGAGGATTTCCCAGTATAAGGGCGTCGAATTGTACAAACATTTCGTTGAGATCAGGCTGCTTTGAGTTTTGACACAGGCTCGACCCGTTCCAGACCTTCCGTGATTTCGATCCGATCAGCGCATGCTCATAGCTTCAGTCGTTTGATCCTTCACTAGCTGTTGGAGCGCGCGACGGCCTCTGCCAGCTTCTGCTTGAGACCTCTCATTTCCTCGAACCGGCTGGTTACGTCGCGCATGACGGCGGCCATGCCCTGCACTTGTCGCTGCCTGTTCCTGAGCGGCGCGATGGCGAATTCCAGCGAGATCCGCTGCCCATCCTGGCGCAGGCCCGGTACCGAGAGGTCGCCCTCGCCGTAACGGTTCGCGCCCGTCGCCATGACATGGCGGAAACCTTCCCAGTGGCGGGCACGCAGGCGCTCGGGAATGATGAGATCGAGCGACTGACTGAGAGCCTCCTCGGCGCGATAGCCGAAGACCCGCTCGGCCCCCGGGTTCCACACCTGAATGATCCCCTCTCGGTCCGTCGCTACCACGGCGTCAACGGCGGCGGCCAGGATCGCTTCCGCAACCAATCGGTGCAGATCCACGCGCATATCCAGGTGTTTCGAAGCAGCCTAGTTCGGGCGACACGACAAATGAGAAGGTTGCTGGCCGACCAAGGCACATGCGTCCGTCAACTGTGTCGGGCTTGATCGAACAATCCTTCATCCCCTTGGGATACTACATTGCTGACTGAGCGATAATGGCTCGTATCGACTCCGTGACCAAGCGATGGTCCTCAAGTTGCGGAAGACCACTCGCGACGACCGCGCCGACACAACCCGTATCCTTGACGAATATGGGAAACCCACCCCCGGCTGCCGCATAGTCCTGCTCGGAAAGCCCGTAACGCTGCAAGAACGGACGCCTCTGCACCTCTGCCTCGACGGACATGTAGAGGGAGCTGTGGTGGAAGCGTTGGACGACCGCCCGCTTCCGTCGAATCCACTCGGCATTGTCTGGCGTTGCCCCGGGCAATGCCGCAAAGAACAGTTGCTGGCCGTTCCTGGAAACCTCAATCGCAATCGGAAGGGAGCCGGCCTTCGCACGCTGGTAGATGTGGCTGCCGAGAGCCCAAGCGACATCGGCGCCGAAGGACGGAAACTGCAACTCCCGTTCTTCTGCCAAGAGCGCATCAAGATTGTTGCTGTCGTTCATCGTAGGTCTCCAAGCGTGTGATGAGGATCGTACCTGCGCCCGAATTCAATCACCTAATCAGGATGGCCCGGAAGTCGTTGACGTTGGTCAACGTCGGTCCAGTCATGACGAGTTGGTTGAGCCTCGAAAAGTACCCGTAGGCATCGTTGTTCGCCAGGAACGCGGAGGCGTCCAGGGCAGCGACGGTGGAAGGGCTGCCATGATCGAACCAGGCGCCCGCGTTGTCTTCGATCCCGTCGATGCCATCCGTATCGCAGGCGATGGCGGCAACGTTGGAAAAATCCGATAGTGCGAGGTGCAGGGCCAGGAGAAACTCGGCATTCCGGCCGCCACGACCATTCCCGCGGACCGTAACCGTCGTTTCCCCACCCGAGAGAAGGACACACGGCTTGCGCACCGGCACGCCGTGATCGATCACAGAGCGCGCAAGCCCCGCGAGCACCTTGGCGACCTCGCGAGCCTCACCTTCGATCACGTCCCCGAGGACCAGCGTGCCGAGACCGAGCTCGCGGGCTTTCCGCTCGGCGGCGGTGAGGACCATCATCGGGGTTGCCAGAATGCGTAAGTCGCGTTCGGCGTCCTGATGATGCCGGCAGTTCTCGACGATCACATCCCTCACGGGGGCTGGAATCTCGATTCCATAACGGTCGAGAATGGTGAAAACCTCGTCGGCATCCTGCGGCTCGGGAATGCTGGGACCCGATCCGATGCCGGCGGGATCGTCGCCGGGCACGTCGGAAATGACATAGGTCACGACCCGGGCCGGCGCGGCAGCCAGGGCCAGCCGGCCGCCCTTAATGCGGAAGAGCGACTTGCGCACCTTGTTCATCTCATGGATCGGCGCCCCCGACTTGAGGAGAGCCTTCGTGATACTTTGCTTGTCCGCCAACGTGATGCCCGAGGCTGGCAGCGAAAGTAGGGCCGATGCGCCTCCGGAGATCAGGCACACGACCAAGTCGCCGGGCCCCGCGCCGGAGGCCAGCTCCAGGATCCTTTCCGCGGCATCCACGCCCGCCTGGTCCGGTACGGGATGCGAGGCCTCCACGACCTTGATCCGCCGCGTGGGCGCCGAGTGACCGTACCGTGTCACCACGACACCCTCGCACGGATGGGGCCAGGCAGCCTCGAAGGCCTGGGCCATCCTGGCGGATGCCTTGCCCGCGCCCAGCACGATCGTGCGCCCCCTGGGGCGGTTCGGCAGGTTGGCGGCGAACTTGCCGTCGGGCAAGGCCGCCTCGAACAGGGAGCGAAGTATCCTGATATCGTCAGCCATCGGCATGGCCTTTCCGGTCCGGCATGCCGTCGCGACAGGGAGGCCGGCCTCCCGGCCATGCGAACGGCGTCAAGATTGGCGTTTCATCTCTGATGTACAGACCGACGCTAGATGCCATTCAGGGCATTCAACTGACGCATCCGCGCGACTGCGAGATCGGGGTCGACGAGCAGGCGGGCCTGGTCGGCGAGTCGGAAGATCTCGGAGTAGTGCAGGATGCCTCGGGCCGACTCCATGCCGCCGAGCATCCGGAAATGATCCTGGAAGCCGTTCAGCCAGGCGAGGAAGACCACACCCGCCTTGTAGTACTGGGTCGGCGCCTCGAAGATGCGGCGCGAGAGCGCCACGGTCGGATCCAGGATGGCATGGTAGCCCGCGCTGTCACCTCTCGCCAGGCAGTCCATCGCGGCGGCCGCGGCGGATGCGATCGGGTCGAAGATGCCGAGAAGCGCGTGCGAATGGTACGTGCCGTCGCCCTCGATCAGGTCGGCGTAGTTGAAGTCGTCGCCCGTGTACATCTTGATGTCGCCCGGGAGGAGGGCGCGCATCCTCTCCTCGTAGGAGCGTTCGAGCAGGGAGATCTTGATTCCCTCGACCTTCCCCGGATGGGCATTGATGAGCTCGAGGCAGTTGGCCATGGCGACATCGACCTCGCTGCTCGCCCAGTAGCCTGACAGTTGCGGGTCGAACATCTCCCCGAGCCAGTGGAGGATGACCTTGTCGGAGGCCTGGCGGATGATCCGGTCGTAGACGTAGAGATAGTCGTCCTTCGAGTGGGCGACCTTGCAGAGGGCGCGGCTCGCCATGAGGATCGCGCGCCCGCCGTAGGCCTCGATGTGGGCCAACTGCTCCTCGTAGGCCGCGACCACGTCGTCCAGGGTCCGCACGTCGGCGGGGCTCAGGTGGTCGGTGCCCGCGCCGCAGGCCAGGTCGGCCCCGGGGACCGTCCTGGCTTCCAGCAGTGAGCGCTTGATCAGTTCCTTCGCCCCCGGCCAGTCGAGGCCCATGCCGCGCTGGGAGGTATCCATCGCCTCGGCGATCTTGAGACCGAGGCCCCACAGGTGGTGGCGGAACTTGAGCGTGGCGTCCCAGTCGACGTCCGACGACTGCCAGGGATTCTTCAGGGCAACGGGGTCGGCCACGACGTGGGCAGCCGCATAGACCGTGCGGGGCGACTGGCCCGAATAGGTGAGTGGATAAGGCGAAGCCTCACCGACCCGATGCGATTCGACCGAGCCATCCAGACGAAGCAGATCAATCTGAGTCATAGCGTTCCAACCTCCCGTCCGGGCCGCCAACACAGGCCCTTCAACAGGGCTGTCTTTTAGAACGTTCCAATAAAAATGCGCAAGTGCCAGATTGCCGCTTGGCCGCCGATTATTCGATTTTCCCTGCGGCGAAAAGGATATTTACAGAACGCGAATCGGCGTGATATGGAACGTTCCAATAACTTTAGGGATGGAAAGGCAGCCCCATGTCCGACAAGCGGCGGGCCTCGGCGAGCGTCACGATCATCGACATCGCCCGCGAGGCGGGTGTCTCAAAATCGACCGTGTCGCTGGTGCTCAAGGGCAGTTCCCTCGTGGCCGACGACACCCGCGACCGCGTCTCGAAGGCGATGTCCAAGCTCGGCTACGTCTACAACCGCGGCGCGGCGAACCTGCGGGGCGCGCAGTCGAGCATCGTCGGCATGGTCATCAACGACCTGTCGAACCCGTTCTTCGCCGAGCTCGCCATCGGGATCGAGCGCGTCCTGCGCACCTCGGGCTACATCCCCTTCATTTCCAACACGGCCGAAAGCGTTGTCCGCCAGGCCGAGGTCGTGCGTTCGATGCGCGAGCACGGCGCCTCGGGAATCATCCTGTGTCCGGCACTCGAGACCGAGGGCCGGGAGGTCAACGACCTGCTCGATCTCGGCATGCCCCTCATCCTGGCGATCCGGCGCGTGCCGGGCGCCCGGTCCTCGCTCGTGGCATCCGACAACACGGCCGGAGCCGCCCGCATCACCGCTCACCTGATCTCCCTCGGGCACCGCAGGATCGCCTTCCTCGGCGGCATGGAGCCCATGGCCGTGCGCAAGGACCGGATCGCCGGCTTCACCCGCGCGCTCGAGGAGGCGGGGATGCACGTGGATCCCGCGCTCATGCTCGAGTCGATGCCGAGCAAGGACGGCGGGTTCACCGCGATGTCCAACCTGCTGGCCCGTCGTGAGTGGCCGACCGCGGTCGTGTGCTTCAACGACGTCGTGGCGATCGGGGCCATGCTGGCGATGGGCCGCAAGGGCGTCGTCGCGGGGCGGGACATGGCCATCACCGGCTTCGACGATACGGCCGAAGCCCGACAGGTCTCTCCGCCGCTCACGACGATCGCGGTCGATGCGGGAGACCTCGGTGAGCGGGCCGCACAGATGCTCCTGCGCCAGATCGCCTCCGGCAGCCGGGCACAGGAAACCTACATCGGCGAGGCCCGCCTCGTCGTCCGCGAAAGCTGCTGCCCGCCACCGAGGGAAAGGAAGATCTCATGAACACGACATTTCGCTGGGGACTGATCGGGGCGAGTACGATCGCACGGGAATGGATGATCGACGCGATCCGCTCGACGGGCGGCGACGTCGTCTCGGTGATGAGCAGCGACCCGGATCGGGCCTCCGCCTACGCGGACGCCAACCGGATCCCGCACGCCACGACGAGCCTGGATGAGCTGCTGGACAGGGTCGACGCGGTCTACGTCTCGACCACCAACGAACTCCACCATGACCAGGTCCTGCGCTCCGCCCGTGCCGGTCGGCACGTCCTGTGCGAAAAGCCGCTCGCCCTCACGATCAGTGAGGCCCGCGGGATGGTCGAGGCCTGCCGCGCCGCGGGCGTCGTGCTGGGAACCAACCATCACCTCCGCAACGCCGGAACCCATCGGGCGATGCGCGAGGCCATCGGGGCGGGTCGCATCGGGCGGCCGCTCTTCGCCCGGGTCTTCCACGCCGTCTACCTGCCGACCCACCTGCAAGGCTGGCGCCTCACGAACCCCGGCGCCGGCGCGGGCGTGATCCTGGATATCACCGTGCACGACGCCGACACCTTGCGCTTCGTCCTGGCGGACGATCCCGTCGAGGTCACGGCGATGTCCCAGTCCGCCGGCCTGTCCCAGGGCGAGGTCGAGGACGGCGCCATGGGCGCGATCCGCTTCAGCTCCGGCGTTCTGGCCCAGTTCCACGACGCCTTCACCACCGCTCACGCCAGGACCGGCTTCGAGGTCCACGGCACCGACGGATCGCTGATCGGGACCGATTGCATGACGCAGAGGGCGGTTGGCGATGTCCTGCTGCGGACGGCGTCCGGCGAGGAACTCCTGCCGATCGACCGCACCAATCTCTACGAGCGCAGCGTCGCGCGCTTCACCGCGGCCGTCGCCGGGGATGCCGATCCAGCCGCGACCGGAGATGACGGTGTCTGGTCCCTGGCCGTCGCCGCGGCAGCCCTCGAGTCCGCCAGGACATCCCGGGCCGTCGCCATCGATCCCGTTCAGCCAAACAGCCCAAAGGTTTCGCAATGAGCTTCCCCCGCATCCTCCAGGCCGACGAAGCGGCCGCCCTCATTCCGGACGGCGCCACCGTCACGGTATCCTCCGCCTCCGGGCTCGGCTGTCCCGATGCCGTCCTTGCCGCCATCGGCAAGCGGTTCGACGGAACGGGTCACCCGCGCGCGCTGACGACGGTCCATCCGATCGCTGCCGGTGACATGTCCGGGATCAAGGGCGTCGACCATCTCGCGAAGCCGGGACTGCTGGCCCGCATCATCGCCGGCTCGTACCCGTCGGGTCCGTCCTCGGCGGAGCCTCCCGCCATCTGGAAGATGATCACGGGCAACGAGATCCCGGCCTACAACATCCCCTCGGGCATCCTGTTCGACATGCACCGCGAGGCCGCGGCGAAGCGCCCGGGCGTGCTCACCAAGGTCGGCAAGGACACCTTCGTCGACCCGTCCCGCGAGGGCTGCGCTATGAACGAGCGGGCGTCCGCCGAGCCGATCGTGCAGACGCGGGAATTCGAGGGCGACGAGTGGCTCTTCTTCAAGAGCATCGTTCCGAACGTTGCCATCATCCGCGCGACGACGGCCGACGAGCGCGGAAACCTGTCGTACGAACATGAGGGCGCCTATCTCGGCCCGATCGAGCAGGCGCTGAGCGTCCGCAACAACGGCGGCCTCGTCATCGCGCAGGTGAAGCGTCTGGTGGAGAGCGGGACGCTCAAGCCCCACGACGTCATGGTGCCCGGCATTCTCGTCGACGTCGTCGTCGTCGCGCCGGACCAGATGCAGACAACCCAAACCGTCTACGATCCGGCGATCTCGGGCGAGATCTTCCGGCCCCTGGCAAGCTTCAGCATTCCGGAATTCGACGTCTCGAAGGTCGTCGCCCGCCGCGTCGCGCAGGAGCTGAATTACGGTGACGCCATCAATATCGGTTTCGGCATCTCGGCCAACGTCCCCAGGATCCTCATCGAGGAGGGATGCCACGGCGATGTCACCTGGATGATCGAGCACGGCGCCGTCGGTGGCATCCCGTTGCTCGATTTCAAGTTCGGCTGCTCATCGAACGCCGAAGCCATTATGCCGTCGCCTTACAACTTCACCTACTTCCAGGGCGGCGGGTTCGACCTCTCGCTCCTGTCGTTCCTCCAGATCGACCGGACCGGATCGGTGAACGTCTCGAAGTTGAGCGCACGGCCGCATGTCACGGCCGGGGCCGGCGGGTTCGTCGACATCTCGAGCCATGCCAAGCGGATCGTCTTCTCGGGCTTCTACACGGCCGGTGCCAAGTTCGAGATCGTCGACGGGGAACTCAGGATCCTGAAGGAGGGCAAGGTCGACAAGCTCGTCGAGGCCGTCGAGCATGTTTCCTTCTCGGGCCGGCGCGCGATCGAGCAGGGCCAGGACATCACCTACGTGACCGAGCGCTGCGTCCTCAAGCTCACGCCGGATGGGATCGCGGTGGTCGAGATCGCGCCGGGCATCAATCTTGAACGGGACGTGCTCGCCCATGCCGCATTCCCCCTGCTCGTGCCGACTGCTCCGAAACTGATGGACGCCGCCCTTTTCCGGCCGGAACCATTCGGCCTGCGGGTTCCGGCGCGGGAAGATACCGCGAAGGCCAAGAGGAGAGCGGCATGACGACACCCTACGTCCGCTTCCAGGTTGACGGTGCAGTGGCGACCATCACCCTGGCTCGTGCCGAGAAGCTGAACGCCCTGGACATGCCGATGATCGAGGCACTCGTGGATGCCGCGATCGCCATCGAGGACAGTCGCGAGATCCGCTGCGCGATCATCACTGGCGAGGGCAAGGCTTTCTGCGCCGGCGGGGACATCGCCGGTTGGGGCGTCCTCGAGCCCCTGGACATGTGGCGGGTGTGGACGCGCCAGGGACATCGTGCGTTCGACCGGCTGGCCCGCCTGAGAGTCCCGCTGATCGCCGCGCTCGGCGGTCATGCCCTTGGCGGTGGTCTGGAACTGGCCGCAGCAGCCGACATCCGGGTGGCCGAGAAGCAGATCAAGATCGGCCTTCCGGAAACGGGTCTCGGAATGGTGCCCGGCTGGTCCGGAACCCAGCGCCTGGTGCGTCGCTTCGGGTCGCAGACCGTGCGGCGCCTTTCGCTCACGGGCGCGCTGCTGTCCGGCGAGGAGGCCGAGCGGCAAGGGATTGTCGATGAGGTCGTCCCGCAGGGCGGTGCCCTCGCGCGAGCCAATGAGATTGCGGGGCTCGTTGCCGAACGTGGGCCGATTGCCGTGTCGATCAGCAAGGAACTCATCAACGCCGCGGAAGGCGAGGAAACCGCTGCTGCCGTGGAGGGAATTGCGGGTGCTCTCGTGTCCTACACCGCAGACTTGAAAGAGGGCATCGCAAGCTTCCGCGAGAAGCGGTCCCCGTCCTACTCGAACACTTGAGGGTTGATCCATGAACGCACCTATCAAACTCGACTCCTCCCGGTTGGACGCCGCATTGGCAATGACCCCGCGCTCCTACGAGCTGCTGATCGACGGACGTTGGACCAAGGCCCGCAGTGAGGAAACGGTCGAGCGCACAAGCCCCGCGCACGGAGTTACGGTTTCGACCTATTCCAGGGCTTCCGAACATGAAGCTGACCTCGCCATTGCGGCCGCCCGCGCTGCGTTCGACCGCGGTCCGTGGCCGCGTATGACGGCCTCCGAGCGCTCCAAGGTCCTGCTCGACGTTGCGTCCCTGATCGAGCGTGATGCCGAACTCCTTGCCATGTTGGACACGCTGGAATGCGGCAAGCCGATTGCCCAGGCCCGCGGCGAGATCGCGGGTGCCGCCGACATCTGGCGCTATGCGGCCGCGCTTGCACGGGACTTGCACGGCGAAAGCTTCTCAACGATCGGTCCGCATAAGTTGGGCGTGGTCGTCAGGGATCCGATCGGCGTCGTGTCGATCATTACGCCCTGGAACTTCCCGTTCCTGATCGTCAGCCAGAAGCTACCGTTCGCGCTCGCCGCAGGGTGTACGGCCGTGGTCAAGCCGAGCGAGCTGACATCGGCTTCGACGCTTCACCTCGGAAAGCTTCTGCTCGAAGCAGGCCTACCGCCCGGCGTCGCAAACATCCTGTCCGGCAGGGGAGCGGACGTCGGCGCCGCGATGACGTCCGACCCCCGCGTGGATATGATCTCGTTCACGGGATCGACGCGCGTCGGAAAGAGCGCAATGGCCACGGCGGCGCAGACGCTGAAGAAGGTCTCGATGGAACTGGGTGGAAAGAACCCCCAGATCGTGTTCGCCGATGCGGACCTCGAGGCCGCTCTCGATGCGGCGGTGTTCGGTGCCTACTTCAACGCCGGCGAATGCTGCAATGCCGGAAGCCGACTGATCGTCCAGCGGCCGATCGCCGAGAGCTTCGTGGCGGACCTCCAGCGAAAGGTGCGGAACGTCAAGGTCGGTGATCCGCTCGACGAGGACGTGCGGGTCGGCGCTATCGTCACGCCGGACCATCTCGCGAAAATCGAGGGATATGTTGCCGAAGCCCGTGAGGCCGGTGCTAAGGTCAGGATGGGCGGGACCCGGCTCGACCACGAGAGCGGTCAGTTCATGGCCCCGACCATCGTCGACGGCGTCAAGCCCCAGATGACCATCGCCCGGGAAGAGATCTTCGGCCCGGTGTTGTCGATTCTCACGTTCAACACGGCCGATGAAGCGGTCGCGATCGCCAACGGCACCGACTACGGGCTCTCCGCCGGTGTCTGGAGCCGCGACTTCGACACCTGCCTCAACGTCAGCCGCGGCATCCATGCCGGAACCGTTTGGATGAACACGTTCATGGACGGCGCGAGCGAACTTCCCTTCGGTGGGTACAAGCAATCCGGTCTCGGCCGCGAGTTGGGCCGTAGGGCGGTCGATGACTACACCGAAGAGAAGACACTACACTTCCACTCCGGCCCGCGCACGGCCTGGTGGGTACCACGCCCTTCGGAAACCTGAAGCGTACGCCGGAACGTATCCGGCTCTAGGGAGGAACAGAGATGAACGTCACGAAGTCATTCATTTTCTCGGCAGCGTTGCTCGCTTCGAGCGCGCTTGCTGGCTTGCCAGCTCTCGCCCAGGGGGCGCAGCGCGTCGATGTCCTGCATTGGTGGACATCGGGCGGCGAGGCCGCGGCCTTGAACGTCCTGAAGCAAAACCTGAACGGCGAGGGCGTCGCCTGGCAGGACGTGCCCGTCGCCGGCGGCGGCGGCGAGCAGGCCATGACCGTCCTCCGGGCCCGGGTCACCTCCGGCAACCCGCCGACGGCCTCGCAGATGCTGGGCTTCGACATCCAGGACTGGGCCGAGCAGGGCGTCCTGGCGGACCTCAACGCCATCGCGACCAAGGAGAACTGGGACAAGAACATCCCGGCCGCCCTCCAGCAGTTCTCCAAGTACAAGGGGACCTGGGTGGCCGCCCCGGTGAACCTGCACTCCACGAACTGGATCTGGATGAACAAGAAGGTGTTCGACGATCTCGGCCTGAAGCCGCCGCAGAACTGGGACGAGTTCATCGGGGCGCTCGACAAGGTCAAGGCATCGGGCAAGACCGCCCTGGCGCACGGGGGACAGCCCTGGCAGGACGCGACGATCTTCGACAGCGTCGTCATCGCGACCGGTGGACCCGAATTCTACAAGAAGGCTCTGATCGACCTCGATCCAAAGGCGCTCGGCTCGGACACCATGAAGAAGGTCTTCGAGCGGATGACACAGCTCCGCAAGTACGTCGACAACAACTTCTCGGGCCGCGACTGGAACTTGGCCAGCGCCATGGTGATCCGGGGCGATGCCGCGGTGCAGATCATGGGTGACTGGGCCAAGGGCGAGTTCGTGAATGCCGGCAAGAAGCCGGGCACCGACTTCCTCTGCACCCGCTTCCCCGGCACGCAGGGCGTCGTTACCTTCAACACCGACCAGTTCGCGATGTTCAAGGTCGGCGCCGACCGGCAGGCAGCGCAGCAGAAGATGGCCACGGCCATCGAGGATCCCGGCTTCCAGTCGTCCTTCAATGTCGTGAAAGGCTCTGCTCCTGCCCGGACCGACGTATCGGATGCCGCCTTCGACGATTGCGGCAAGAAGGCGATCGCCGACGTCAAGGAAGCCGTGGCCAAAGAAACCCTGCTTGGATCGCTGGCCCATGGGCACGCAGCGCGTGCTGCGGTCAAGAACGCCATGTACGACGTCATCACGGGCGTGTTCAACGGGGACTACTCTCCCGACCAAGGCGTGAAGGAACTCGTGACGGCCGTCGCGGGCGCGAAGCAATAGGCTCGCTGCACCGTTCGTCCTGGGTCCTGCCTGCGGGACCCAGGACCCGACCCAACCTGCTTTGAGACGAAAGGCACACGCCATGGCGGTCGCCGCGATCCCGAGTCATACCACGTTACCGAAGCCGGCCCGCACGTCGCGCGGGATTGAGGACTGGCTACCTCGCTTGGTGCTCGCACCCAGCTTCGCGGCGCTCATCCTCTTCGTCTACGGCTTCATCCTGTTCACGATCTACCTGTCGACGACCAGCTCGACGCTGCTGCCGGTCTTCGACTTCATCGGGTTCGGCGCTTATTCGCGCCTGTTCTCGATTCCCAACTGGACCGTCGCGCTGAAGAACCTCGCGATCTTCGGCTCCCTGTACATCGTCCTGTGCACCGCAATGGGACTGTTCCTGGCGATCCTCATCGACCAGAAAATCCGGGGTGAGGGATTGCTGCGCCCGATCTTCCTCTATCCGATGGCGCTCTCCTTCATCGTCACGGGAACCGCCTGGAAGTGGTTCCTCGACCCGGGCATCGGCCTCGAGCAGACCATGCACGCGCTCGGCTGGACCAGTTTCACCTTCAACTGGATCAAGGACAGCCAGATGGCGATCTATACCATCGTCATCGCTGCGGTGTGGCAGTCCTCCGGCTTCGTCATGGCGATGTTCCTGGCAGGACTGCGAGGCATCGACAGCGAGATCATGAAGGCGGCCCAGATCGACGGCGCCTCGACCGTCCAGACCTACCGCCGCATCGTGATCCCGCAGCTCCGTCCGGCGTTCCTGTCCGCCTTCGTCGTGCTGGCCCACCTCGCCATCAAGTCGTTCGACCTCATCATCGCGATGACCAACGGCGGGCCCGGCCGCGCCACCGAGATGCCGTCCACGTTCATGTACTCCTACACGTTCACGCGTAACCAGATGAACGTCGGTGCGGCATCCGCCGTGATCATGCTCATCATGATCTCGTCGATCATCGTTCCCTACCTTTACGCCGAGCTGCGGGGAGAGAAGAAATGACCGCGCACGTCTCCACCATTCCCGAGGATCGTGGCGCGACCTCGTCCCGGTCCCTGGCGAGAGCGCTCCTCTACCTCGTGCTGATCGCCTTCGCGATCTACTATCTCCTGCCGCTGTTCATCATGGTCGTGAACTCGGTCAAGCCGTTGGCGGAGATCCAGGGCGGCAACATGCTGTCCCTGCCGGCGGAAACGACCTTCGAGCCCTGGCGGAAGGCCTGGAACGAGGCCCAGATCGGCGTCGAGGCGACGGGCCTCGCGCCGTACTTCCTGAACTCGATCCTCATGGTCGTCCCGGCGGTCGCGATCTCGACGATCCTGGGCGCGCTCAATGGCTACGTGCTCACGAAGTACCGGTTCCCGGGCCACAAGATCGTGTTCGGCCTGATGCTGTTCGCCTGCTTCATCCCGTTCCAGATCGTGCTCATCCCGATGGCGCGCATTCTCGGGATGCTTGGCATCGCCGGCACGATCTACGGGCTGATCCTGGTCCACGTCGTCTACGGTCTCGGCTTCACGACGCTCTATTTCAGGAACTACTACGAGGCGTTCCCGACCGAGCTGGTGCGGGCGGCCCAGGTCGACGGCGCGAGCTTCTTCAAGATCTTCTACCGCATCCTGCTGCCGAGCTCGGGGCCCATCATCGTCGTGACCGTGATCTGGCAATTCACGAACGTGTGGAATGACTTCCTGTTCGGCGCCTCGTTCTCGGGCCCCACCGCGATGCCGATCACGGTGGCGTTGAACAACCTCGTGAACTCGTCGACGGGCGTCAAGGAATACAACGTCCACTTTGCCGGGGCACTCTTGGCCGCCCTGCCCACGCTCATCGTCTACATCGTCGCTGGCCGGTTCTTCGTGCGCGGCCTGATGTCGGGCGCCGTGAAAGGATAATGGGAGGAATTACGATGGCCTTTCTCGAAATCAACCGCCTTGAAAAGTCCTACGCCGCCGTGTCGGTGCTGAAGGGCATCAACCTGGCCATGGAGGAGGGCGGCTTCCTCGTCCTCGTCGGGCCGTCCGGATGCGGCAAGTCGACATTGCTGAACACGATCGCCGGACTGGAAAGCATCACCAGTGGCGAGATCAGGATTGACGGCCGCCGCGTCAACGATCTGCGCCCGTCCGAGCGGGACATCGCGATGGTGTTCCAGTCCTACGCTCTGTACCCCAATATGACCGTCGCTCAGAACATCGCGTTCGGCCTCGAAATGCGAAAGGTGCCCAAGCCCGAGCGCGACAAGGCCGTGGCGGAGGTGGCCGAGACGCTCCAGATCGGGCATCTCCTCAACCGCAAGCCGAGCCAGCTCTCCGGTGGCCAGCGCCAGCGCGTCGCGATGGGCCGGGCGCTGGTCCGCAAGCCGAAGCTCTTTCTCTTCGACGAGCCGTTGTCCAATCTCGACGCGAAGCTGCGCGTCGACATGCGGACCGAGATCAAGCGGCTGCACAACAGCCTCGGCACCACCATCGTGTACGTCACGCACGACCAGATCGAGGCCATGACATTGGCCACCAAGATCGCCGTGCTGAAGGACGGTCATCTCCAGCAGTTCGGCACGCCGGCCGAGATCTACAACGATCCGGTCAACACTTTCGTCGCCGACTTCATGGGCTCGCCTCCCATGAACCTCGTCCCCGGGGAGCTCGTGAAGTCCGGAAATGCCTATGCCGTCTCGATCGAGCGTAACGGATCGGCACCGGTCGTGCTGCCGATCGCCGACGATCGCGCCCCCGCCGGCAACGCTGGTGGAAAGGTCGTCCTCGGGATCAGGCCCGAGGCGATCACGGACATCGATGGGGCCGACCGCAATGCCCGCAACGTCATCCGCGTGAACTGCCGGACCGAAGTGGTCGAGCCCGCCGGATCCGACACGTTCGTGGTGACCCGGCTCGGCGGCAAGGACGTGGTTGCCCGCATGCGTTCGGATGCGGCCGTGAAGCTGCACTCCACGATGGACTTCGCGTACAACATGGACCGTGCCGTGCTGTTCGATCCTGCCTCGGGCAATCGGGTGGCATGATGCGCGAGCAATCGGCCGATATCCTGATCATCGGGTCCGGGATCGGCGGGGCCTGCATGGCCGCGGGCCTCAGCACAAGCGGCGCGTCCGTGGTCATCCTCGAGCGCGGGGAGCAACTGCCGCAGTCTGCGCATGCGCGCAACCCGCGATCGATCTTCGTCGACGAGCATTACCGGCCCAAGGAGATGTGGCGGGATGCGGCAGGGCTCGAGTTCAACCCCGGCAACTACTATTACGTCGGTGGCAACTCGAAGTTCTACGGCGCCGTGATGCTCCGCTACCGGGAGCGCGACTTCGAGGATCTCACGCATGCCGACGGGGTGTCGCCCGCTTGGCCGATCGGCTATCACGACCTCGAGCCTTGGTACTGCGCCGCTGAGCGTCTGTTCCAGGTCAGGGGCGCGCTGGGACAGGATCCGACGGAACCGGAACATTCCGCCAGCTATCCTCACCCGCCTGTACCCGACGAACCCGCGATCGCCGCTGCCCGCGAGCGGTTGCGCAAGGTGGGCCTGCATCCGTTCTCGCTTCCGCTCGCCATCGATATCGGGCGATGGCTCGACCATGCCAAGACGCCCTGGGATGCCTATCCCGACACGCGGACGGGGAAGTTCGATGCCGAGACGGCGGCGCTTGCGCTCGCGCTCGCGCAGCCGGCCGTGAGTCTGGTGACCGGTGCGATGGTCGAACGCCTGCAGTTGGACAGGGATGGCAGTCGCATTGCCGGAGCGGAGTACGTCAAGGACGGCGAGCGCTTCGTGATCCGTGCCGGCACCGTGGTTCTCTCGGCCGGGGCCATTAACTCCGCCGCGATCCTCCTCCGGTCTGCCACCGAGCGCCACCCCGGCGGTCTCGCCAATCGCTCCGGCGTCGTCGGCCGTCACTTCATGAATCACAATGCGACCGCGATGCTGACGATCGATCCGCGCAAGCGCAACGACTCGGTCTACCAGAAGACCCTTGGGATCAACGATTTCTACTTCGACGACGGTCGCGGCGGCCCGCCCCTCGGCAACGTCCAGCTCCTGGGTAGAATCTCGGCTCCCGTCCTCAAGGCCAGCCTGCGATGGGTGCCGGACTTCGTGCTCGAGCGCCTCGCCTGCCACAGCGTCGACTGGTACCTGATGAGCGAGGATCTGCCCGATCCCGAAAGCCGGGTGCACGTCGACGGGAAATCGATCGTCCTGGCATGGAAGCGCACGAACATGACGGCGCATCGCGGCCTCGTCCGCCGCATGAAGGAGGTCTTCCGCGAAGCCGGCTACCCGATCGTGCTCGCCCGCGCCTTCGACAAGCGGACTCCCTCGCACCAATGCGGCACCGTCCGGTTCGGGCATGATCCCGCGACATCCGCGCTCGATCCGTTCTGCCGCGCCCACGATCATCCCAACCTGTTCGTCGTCGATGCGGGCTTCATGCCCTCGTCGGCAGCGGTGAATCCCTCCCTGACCGTGGCGGCACAGGCCCTGCGGGTTGCCGACCACATCCAATCGACAAGGTTCGCAGCATGAACGCCCGTCCCGTCGCCCTGGTCACCGGCTCAAGCCGAGGCATCGGCCTCGCCATCGCGCGCAAGCTCGCCATGGATGGATTTGATCTCATCGTCACGGGCACCACCGCCAACGGTCCCGAGGACACCCTCGAGGAGCTTCGGCAGTTCGGTGGCAAGGCCTCCTATCTGTCCGGGGACATCAGCGACCTCCAGGTCCATGACCGTTGGATCACCTGGATCCGTGACAACGCGGGTCGGATCGACTGCCTGGTGAACAATGCCGGCATGGGCGCCGTCGTTCGCGGTGACGTCATGGAGCTGCTGCCTGAGAACTTCGATCGCGTCATCGGGGTCAATCTCCGCGGTACCCTCTTCCTGACCCAGGCGGTACTCAGGGTGATGCTCGGGCAACGGCGCGAGGATGGACCCCGGTCGATCATCAACGTGACCTCCATCAGTGCGTCCCATGCCTCGCCGGAACGCCTCGATTACTGCATCTCGAAGGCCGGACTCGCGATGTGGAGCCAGGGGCTTGTCCTCAGGTTGGCGCCCGAAGGCATCGGGGTCTTCGATGTCCGCCCGGGCATCATCCGGACCGACATGACGGCCAGCGTGACCGACAAATACGACCGGCTGATCGCCGACGGCCTCGTGCCCGCGCGTCGATGGGGCGAGGGCGAGGACGTGGCGAACGTCGTGGCATCGCTCGCATCGGGCACCTTTGCCTTTGCCACCGGGAGCGTCATCGACGTGGACGGCGGCCTGAGCATCGCGCGCCTTTGACCGAGCTGGGAAGTGGAAGATTACGATGACATACGATTACATCATCGTTGGCGGGGGACCCGCGGGATGCGTGCTCGCCAACCGTCTCTCCGCCGACCCGGGCGTCAAGGTGCTTCTGCTCGAGGCCGGCAGCAGGGACCGAAACCCGTTGTTCCACATGCCGGCGGGCTTCGCCAAGATGACGAAGGGCATTGCCAGTTGGGGCTGGTCGACGGTTCCGCAGCGGCATCTCGGCGGGCGCGTGCTGCGGTATACGCAGGCGAAGGTGATCGGCGGCGGGTCATCGATCAACGCCCAGGTCTACACCCGGGGCAACCGGCTCGACTACGATCGCTGGGCCGGGCAGGGCAACTGCGCGGGCTGGGGCTACGCGGACGTCCTTCCGTACTTTAAGCGGGCGGAGGACAACCAGCGCTATTCCGATGCGTATCACGGCACGGGCGGCCCGCTCGGCGTCTCCGTTCCCGTGAACCCGCTTCCGATCAGCGAGGCCTTCATCCGGGCGGCGCAGGAATACGGTGTCCCGTACAATGCCGATTTCAATGGCGCCACGCAGGACGGCATCGGGCACTACCAGGTCACGGTCCGGAACGCCCGGCGGTCCTCCGCTTCCTCCGCCTATCTCAAGCCCATCCGGGAGCGGGCGAACCTCTCCGTCCGGACGGGCGTGGCCGTCAAGCGGATCATCCTGGAGGGTCGACGGGCCGTCGGGGTCGAGCTGGCGTCAGCGGACGCCGCCAGCTCGGTGGTCCGCTGCGAGCGCGAGCTCGTGCTGTCGTCAGGCGCGATCGGATCGCCGCGGCTCCTGATGCTGTCCGGCATCGGACCGGCCGGTCACCTCAGGTCGGTCGGCATCGATGTGCTGCATGACCTGCCGGGCGTGGGCTCCAATCTCCAGGATCATCTCGACCTCTACGCGATCTGCGAATGCACCGGGGACTTCACGTACGACTCCTATGCCAAGCTCCACAAGACGGTATGGGCAGGCCTGCAATACGTCCTCTTCGGCCGCGGGCCGGTGGCATCGACGCTCTTCGAGACCGGCGGCTTCTGGTATGCGGACAAGGCCGCCCCTTCGCCGGACATCCAGTTCCACCTCGGCCTGGGATCCGGGATCGAGGCAGGCGTGGAGAAGCTGCGCAACGCCGGCGTGACGCTGAACTCCGCCTTCCTGCGTCCGCGATCACGGGGGACCGTGCGCCTCAGGACGGCGGACTTCGCGGAGATGCCGCTGATCGATCCCAACTACTGGGAGGATCCTTACGACCGCGCGATGTCCCTCGAGGGATTGCGCCTGGCTAGGGAGATCATGCGCCAGCCGGCCCTCAAGCCGTTCATCCTGGCCGAACGGATGCCGGGGCCGGACAGGACCACCGAGGAGGACCTTGTCCAATACGCGTTTGCCACGTGCAAGACCGATCACCATCCCTGCGGCACCTGCAAGATGGGCACCGATGAGATGGCGGTCGTCGATCCCGACCTGAAGGTCCACGGCATCGAGGGATTGCGGGTCTGTGACGCCTCGATCATGCCGTACGTGACGTCGTCGAACACCAATGCGCCGACGATCATGATCGGCGAGAAGGCGGCGGACCACATCCTGGGCCGGGTACCGCTCCCGCCCGCCCCGGTACGCCCTGCCATGTCCCGAACTCTCGCGTAACAGGGGCAGCCATGACATACACGTTCAGGTTCGGTCCCGTGCTGGAAGCCTACGGGGACCTCCTCGCCGGGGCTTGGCTCACCTTGCAGCTCTCGGCGTCTGCAATGATGCTCGGGCTTGTCGTCGCGATCATCTGCGCCTGGGCCAAGACGTCCGGGCCGAAACCGCTGCGATGGGTGGTCGACGGCTACATCGAAATCATCCGGAACACGCCGTTCCTGGTGCAGATCTTCTTCATCTTCTTCGGGCTTCCGGCGGTCGGCTTGAGGTTGTCGCCGAACGCCGCGGCGCTGCTGGCGATGGTGATCAATGTCGGGGCCTACGCGACCGAGATCATCCGGGCGGGCATCGAGTCGATCCACAAGGGGCAGGTGGAAGCCGGCCTGGCGCTGGGCCTCAAGCCGCTCCAGGTCTTCCGCTACATCATCCTCAAGCCCGCGCTGCGGACGGTGTACCCGGCCCTGACGAGCCAGTTCATCCTGCTCATGCTGACGTCGAGCGTCGTGTCGGCCATCTCGGCTGACGACCTGACGTCCGTGGCCAACAACATCCAGTCCCTGACGTTCACGAGCTTCGAGGTCTATCTCGTCGTCACGCTGATGTACCTCGTCATGTCCCTGGCCTTCTCGGCCTTGTTCTCGGCGATCCACCGGGTCGCCTTCGCGTATCCCGATCGGCGTTGAGGAGGAACGGATGCTTCGTCAGTTCGGCACGAGCGAGTTCCTGTTCATTCTGACGGCGGCCCGCTGGACGGTGCTGCTGTCGCTGATCGCCTTCGCGGGGGGAACCATCGGCGGGTTGACCGTGGCGCTGTCGAGGGTTTCCGACGTGAAGCCGGTATCCCTCGCGGCGGGCGGGTTCATCCAAGTGTTCCAGGGCACACCGCTGCTGATGCAGTTGTTCCTGGTCTTCTTCGGGGCGACCACGCTCGGGCTCGACATCAATCCCTGGATCGCGGCAGCCGTCGCGCTCACCCTCAACGCCAGTGCCTTCCTCGGCGAGATCTGGCGCGGGTGCATCCAGGCGGTGCCCAAGGGCCAGTGGGAGGCCGCGGGGGCGCTGGGCCTGCATTACCCAACCACGATGCGCTACATCATCCTGCCGCAGGCGTTCAAGATCGCATTGCCGCCCACCGTCGGGTTCCTGGTGCAGCTCATCAAGGCGACCTCGCTCGCCGCGATCATCGGCTTCACCGAGGTGACCCGCGCCGGCCAGATCATCAACAACGCAACCTTCAGGCCGTTTCTAGTCTTCGGCATCGTGGCAGCCATCTACTTCATCCTGTGCTGGCCGCTGTCGCACCTCAGCATGCGGCTCGAACGCCGCTTCGCAGCCGCAACCACAAGGTAGCGGCAATCAGCTCGCAAACAGTGCTCACGTCCCAGGGAGGATCCCATGAATCGACCATCGTACTTCCAAGGTTTCCGCAAGGCGCTCGCCATCGGAGCCATCCTCGTCACCGGACTTGCCGCGATGGTTCCAGCCGCTGCGCAATCGGTCGACGAGATCAAGAAGAAGGGCCAGGTCACGATCGGCATGCTGGTGGACTTCCCGCCGTTCGGCATCACGAACGCCGAGGGTCAGCCCGACGGCTATGACGCCGACATTGCGAGGGCACTGGCCAAGCACCTCGGTGTCAAGGCGAACATCGTCCCGGTCACCGGTCCGAATCGCATCCCGTTTCTTCTGACGGGCAAGCTCGACATGCTGGTCGCGTCCCTGGCCATCACTCCCGAGCGGGCCAAGCAGGTGACGTTTTCCGATCCCTATGCCGGCATTCGCATCGTCGTCTACGGCAAGAAGGCCGCGAGCGTGAAGGAGCCTGCCGATCTGAAGAACTTCGCGATCGGCGTCGCGCGGGCGAGCACGCAGGACGTTTCGGTCACCGCGGTCGCCCCACAGGGAACCCAGATCAGGCGCTTCGACGATGATGCGTCAGCGGTCCAGGCGCTGCTGTCCGGACAGGTCGACCTGATCGGCGTGGCAACGAACGTCGTCGCCGAAATCGAGAAGGTCGCACCCGGCCAGTTCGACAGCAAGCTGACCCTGCGCGAGCAGGTGCACGGGATCGCCCTGCGGCCGGGGCAGGACGAACTTCTGGGAGCCGTCAACGCGTTCCTCGCCGAGGAGAAGGCAAACGGCGCCCTCAACGCGACGTACAGGAAATGGCTAGGCACGGACGCGCCCGAGATGAAGAAGCCCTGACCGGAGGACCGAGACATGTCGACGGCGTTGCAGGCCCAGCACGTGCGGGACGAAATCATCATCCGCATGGAGAACGTGCAGAAGTGGTACGGGACCTTCCAGGTCTTGAGGAACATCGATCTGGAGGTCCGCACCGGCGAGCGGATCGTGATCTGCGGACCTTCGGGATCCGGCAAATCGACCCTGATCCGGTGCATCAACCATCTCGAGCATGCCCAGGAGGGCCGCATCGTCGTCGACGGGATTGAGCTCGGGACGAGCAGCCGCAGTCTCGACGCCATCCGGCGCGAGGTCGGTATGGTCTTCCAGCAATTCAATCTCTTCCCGCACCTCACGGTGCTGGAAAATTGCACGCTGGCGCCCATGAAGGTTCGCGGCACTCCAAAGGGGGAGGCGGAAGCGATCGCCCGCAAGTACCTCAATCGGGTGCGTATTCCCGAACAGGCTGACAAGTATCCCGCACAGCTCTCGGGCGGCCAGCAGCAGCGCGTGGCGATTGCCCGCGCCCTCTGCATGAACCCCAAGATCATGCTCTTCGATGAGCCGACGTCCGCCCTTGATCCGGAGATGGTCAAGGAGGTGCTCGATACCATGATCAGCCTAGCGGAGGACGGCATGACGATGCTGTGCGTGACGCACGAAATGGGGTTCGCCCGCAGCGTCGCGGATCGCGTCATGTTCATGGACAGGGGTGAGATCGTCGAGGAAGGACCGCCGAGCACGTTCTTCGGCAGCCCTAAGCACGAGCGTACGCGCAACTTCCTCGGTCAGATCCTACCGCATTGAACACGTCATCCCGGGAGCGGGCCCGATCCGTTGAGGGGGCCCTCGGACCGACCCCGTCACCGTTCGTTCGCACCGATCCAGCGATGGGGGAAGGAAAACTCAATGCAGAGAAGACGCGTGGATGAGGATGTGATCGTCGGCTCCGATCCGACGGGGCTAGCTCTGTACCATTTGACGATCGCCCTCGGAGCCTCCAGCCCTTCTCCCCCGGGCAGTGCCGCCCCCAACGGAGACACTTGGCAATTCCGTTGTATGCGTTGGGCAAACAACTGGCTGGATTCTCAAGTGGGATGGCCTCCCTTGCGACGCCGTCGCGCCGGGAAATCTCGGTTTCCCATACCGTTCTCGAAGTAAATGCTGCTGACGGCTCATTGAGCCCGGATTGGTGGCCGTGGTCGCAAATTCTGCAAGAAGGCCTAATTTGAGGAGGCGTCCGTAAAGTCATCACCATAACCCTGTATTGCCCAGCCAGGTTTCGTCCGAATGCATCCGCCCCTTACTTCAGCCCCCACGCGGGATGCAGAGCATCGTCGCGAGCAAATTGCGACACGGCTCACATTCTTCATCGCCGGCTTTTCCACGGGGGCTTGGGCGCCGCTCGTTCCCTTGGCGAGGGAGAGGCTCCAACTCGATGAGGGTTCCCTGGGGGTGCTCCTCTTATTCCTGGGGCTTGGCTCGATCATGGCCATGCCCGTCACGGGTATTCTGACAACCCGGATCGGGTGCAAGGTTGTCATTTCCGTTTCGACCCTACTGATCCTGCTGACCCTGCCGCTCCTGGCGTTGCTTGGGGGCTGGATCTCTATGGCAATAGCCATTGCCATCTTTGGCGCTGCTCTGGGAACGGTTGACGTCGCCATGAACCTTCAGGCCATCATCGTGGAGCGCAACAGCGGCAAGCCGATGATGTCCGGCTTCCATGGCCTCTACAGTGTTGGTGGCATCGCCGGCGCCGGCTTGGTCAGCATCTTGCTGGGAAGCGGTGCGATCAGTTCCCTTCTTGCGGCGGGCCTGACCAGTGTCGTGTCCCTGATCCTGCTCGTGCTCGCGATGCCGGGCCTGCTTCCCTATGGGGATGACAGCAGCGAGAAGTCCCCGCTTTTTGCTTGGCCGAAGGGCGCAGTCCTGTTCATTGGCTTGCTGTGCTTCCTGTGTTTTTTGGTGGAGGGAGCGGTCCTCGACTGGAGCGCTGTGTTTCTCATCACTGAGCGAGGTAGCAGCATCGGGCTTGCGGGCTTGGCCTATGCGGCCTTCGCGGCCAGCATGACCCTCGGACGCCTCACCGGTGATCGGTTGCGCACGGTCCTCGGAGAGCAACGGGTGCTCTTGATCGGCGGTATCCTGGCCGCGGTCGGGTTCGCGACGATTGCCTTCGTCCCGACCGCCTATGCAAACCTTGTCGGGTTCCTGCTCGTTGGCGCCGGGGCGTCCAACATTGTCCCTGTGCTATTCTCCGTATCAGGGCGCACCCGTGCGATGCCACCGAGCCTGGCAGTGACGGCCGTAACCACGCTCGGATACCTTGGCATCCTGGTCGGCCCGGCGCTGATCGGCTTCGTCGCTCACCTGACGGACCTGAGAGCCGCATTTGCCCTGTTAGGGGCTGCCACGCTGTTCATCGCAGCAAGCTTCAAGGTTGGCAGACCGTAGAGATCCAGGCGCCATGCTGTCTGCCCCACGTCGAGCATTGTCCGATGTCGACTATCCCTGGCGCAGGAAAACGATGATTTCGCAATGTCTCTTCGTGGCACGTTCCGGAAGCAGAACGAACATCCGCATTTGCGCGGTGTGCGGACCTTCACGGGCCACCGCTCGCCATCACGCATTACCACAGGGCTGACCAGACCCGGATTGATTTGGAGGATGGTGCTAGACTTCCCTGCGATCTGGATTCGGCGGACATTCCCGATGGAGCTGAAACATGAATGGTCAGTGGCAGTACCAATTACGGATCTATCTGGCTGATGAGCTTGCTGCGGTGGCCTGCGGAGACCCCGCCGCTCCCGCACTCGGACCATTGGCCCGCGTGCTAGAGAAGCACAGCGCGACCATGAAATGCCAGCTCGACGCCTTTGCCGATTATGTGGCGGAAGCTGAGGCGCATGGAGTCGAAGGCTACCCGCTCTATGCGTGGACGAAGGCGACGCTCGAAGATCCCGTCAAGAGGGCAAAGCACGTCCGGTCATTTGCCCTCCACATCAAAGGCGAGGCCGTGTATCCAAAGCAGGAAGCAGACGCCCTTGAGGCTGACTTGCAGTCCGTGGTGGACGGGATATCCATCCTGCGGATCTCGCGGCATGACACCAATCCGGCGAATAACCCGCAGATGCCCGATCGCTACCGTCAACCCCGCGCATGATTGGTTGCCACTAAACACTGCTTGGAACCAGCGTATGGGTCTGCGCGTCAGGGCCTCAGCAGGCCTTGAGAGAGGATAGGAGCTTCAGAGCCTGATCGACGCAGATCTCGTACGACTCACGAATCTGCTCAAACACTTCGGAGACAGGTTCCCCCGTCTTCGGCGGCTTGTGCGTGCGAACCGAATGGCTATGTCGTCATTGTCATTGTCGAGGACCATTGCTCCTCGGTCCGGCCGACTTGCGGCCACAGCAGACAAAGGAACGACAATGGCTACGAACAAGAAGGACGGTACTTCACAACCCAGCAGGAGCCGGAAGGCGCCGAAGAAGTCGGCGTCGCAGGCCGCCTCCCGATCAGCCACCAAGAGAGGGACTGCTACTAAGCGTGCGCAGCCCAAGGCGATGACCGGCTCCCGGTCTGCGACGAAGTCCCAGGCTGTTCCCGCGACATCCCGCTCCTCCGCAGGATCGCGTACGGCGGCCCGCTCGACCTCGGGCGCATCGCGATCGCGGTCCACGACACAAGTCCGCTCCGCCTCCCGCTCGCGGGCGCAGGGCGGCCTGCTGGACCCGATGGCCTGGCTCTCGACCCTGGAGACAACACTCACCTCGCCGCAAGCTCGCGCGGTGATGGCGGAGGCTCTGCGGGCCGTCGCGAACGTGCTGGAGAGGCCGCAGGGCACCGAGCAGGGACAGGGCAGCGGAAAGCAGGAAGGCCGGGATGCGGTGTCAGCCGCCGGAAGCCTCGGGGCCGAGATTGTCGCCGCTCCGCTGGAGGTCGCCGCGGCTGCCATCGGAGCCGCAGGGGAGGTCGTGACAAGCGCACTCGGCGGTTCATCAGGCGAAGACCGCGGCAAAGGCGCCAGCCAGAAGGGCGGCAGACGATCCTCCTCGCGCAAGAATTCAGCAGCGAGCGGCGATTAGCCGACCGGATGATCGGTCGGGCGGCTCTGCATTCCATGGGAAAGAGGGCCGCCTTGGTCGGCGGCCTTCTCGTCATCCGAAATCTTCAAGGCGCGATTAGGCCGCCTCAGCGACAGGGGCCGGGCCTGCCTCGTCCATCGCCCGCATGTAGACGTCGAGCAGGCTGTCGTGCTCGTCGCGCTCGTCCTGATCCTGCTTGCGCAGCTTGATGATCTCCTTGAGGATCTTCACGTCGAAGCCCTCACCTTTGGCCTCGGAGAAGACTTCCTTCTTGGCCTCGTTCAGGTCCTTGATCTCGTTCTCGATCTGCTCGATGCGCTCGACAAACGAGCGGATCCGATTGCCCGGAATTCCAACGACGTCACTCATGGCCTCTCCTTTGCCGTATGTAGACCGGCACTATCCGGCAGGCGAGTAAGCGTCCCGTTAATCCAGAGGATCACTCGCGCAGGAAGCCACTAAAAGGCAATGTCAGGACCTGGCACATTTCGGAAGAATCGCTTTGGTCTGCTCATGAGGCGTTGAGCGGACCTTCATTTCATTTGCTGTTCGTCACTCTTTGACCCGGAGCGGTCCTTCTCCAGATACGTCACCATATCTCCCAAAATACTGAGTAGCGTTATTCCTATGGCGGAAGAGAGCTGCGCTGGCAACTTCGACAAGGTCCAAGGGTGATGTCTGGCCTGGACCAGATGAATGAGCAGGAGTTGATCGCGGAACTCCATCGCCTTGCTCACGAATGCGAAAGGCTCGACTTCGCGGTGGCTCGTGTCACCCAGCGGCAGCGGTTCTGCAACGATGCTTCTGACGCCACAAGGGCTGCTCAGGACAAGCAGCGTCTCTTGGTCGAAATGAGTCGATTGATGGACCGCAGGCGAGCCATCGAGGGGCATCTGATGCGGGTCAGAGGGCAACTCCGTCCCCTGAGGCGGTATGAATAGCGGCGTTTCCCCTGCGTGGAGCCAGGATTAAGCTTGCGCCGCCACGACCGTCCGCACGGCGGCCGTGATCTGATCTTGCACCTCCTCCCTCAGGTAGGGGTGCATCGGCAGGCTGATAACCTCTGCCGCCAGGCGATCAGAAACGGGCAGACCATCCCAGGCCGTTGGAAAGTGCCTGTAGGCAGCCTGTCGGTGCAGGGGCGTCGGGTAGTAGATGGCCGTTGGAATGCCAGCCGCCGCCAGGGAGCTTTGAAACGCTTTCCGGTCACAGCCCGGCAGGCGGAGCGTATACTGCGCCCAGACCGAGGTCGTACCCTCCAGGACCGTTGGCACGAGAGCGATGTCTTCAAGCTGCTCGTTGTAGCGCTTGGCGACATGGTTGCGGGCGATGATCTCACCGGGGAAAATCTTGAGCTTCTCGATCAGAACGGCTGCCTGCAAGGTATCAAGCCGGCCATTCATGCCGACCCGGACATTGTCGTACCGATCCGCTCCCTGGCCATGAAGGCGGAGAGAGCGGATGATCTCCGCCAACTCTGCATTATCTGTGAAGACCGCGCCGCCATCGCCGTAGCAGCCGAGGGGTTTGGCCGGGAAGAAACTCGTTGCGGTGGCGAGACCGATTGTCCCGACCTGGCGTTGTTTGTAGCTCGCGCCGAAGCTTTGTGCCGCATCACAGACGAGCCACAGACCCTCGTTTGCCGCCACTGTCTCGATGGGATCGTAATCGGCCGGTTGGCCGAAGAGGTCAACCGCAATGACCCCGACTGGATTGAGGCCCTTGTCCTTGGCCACGAGTAGGGCAGATCGCAGACTGCTCACGTCAAGATTGAAGGTATCTTCGCAGATATCGACGAACACCGGCGTTGCCCCACGCCCGGCGATCGCCTCCGCGGTGGCCGCGAACGTAAAGGCCGGGCAGAACACGGCATCGCCCGCCTTTACATTCTTGGCCATCAACACAAGAGCCAAGGCATCGGTGCCACTGCTGCACGAGATCGTGTGCTTGGCGCCGCAAAACGCGGAGAGATCGCCCTCGAGCCGCGCGACTTCCGGACCCATGATGTAGGCACCGTGGTCGAGCACCCGCAGGATTGCCTCGTCGACGGCCTGCCCAAGGGACTGGCGCTGTGCGCCAAGATCGATAAAGGGGATCAGGTCTGGCACGCTTGCTCTAGCGATAGACATGGCGATGGATAGGGTCTTCGCGTCTGAGATCAGTCCGCGGGCCTTGGTGGGAGTTCATCGCCTCGCTGGCCCGCAGCAAGACCCGCATCACGCGGAGTCCTTCCTCGCCACTTGTTTTCGGCTTTCGCCTCTGGGCAATGCAGTCGAGAAAATGCTGACACTCGAGTTTGAGCGGCTCATGCTCCTCCACCGCAACCGGAAGCGGTTCAGCACGGATTACTGCCGGGGTGTCCCGCGCTACGGTCACCGCGTGCGGATACAGCAGCAACTTGCGCTCCCATGGCGCGCTATCATCCAGCACAATCATGGCCTCTGACCCGATGACGGTGAGTCGATGCTCCTTGACCGGATGAAGCCAGGACAGGTTGACCTGAGCCTGCTCGCCAGCGGGAAAGGACAGGTGAAGGGTGGCAGCATCGGCAATGGCCTGCCGCAAGTGATAGCCACCGACCGCATGAACCTCGCTTGGCTCTGTGCCGATGAGAGCTAAGATGACGGAGATATCATGCGGCCCCAGGCACCAGAGCACGTCCTCTTCGCGCCGGATCGCTCCCAGGTTCATCCGGGTGGCCTGAACCCGCAGGACGCGGCCGATGGCGCCGGTCGCGATGAGGTTCTGGAGCCTGGAAAAGGCAGGGTGATACTGGAGAATATGACCCACCATCAGCCGTCGATCCAAGCGCCGCGCCAAGTGTGTCAACTCCTCGGCATGCTTGAGTTCAAGCGCGAGCGGCTTTTCGACGAACACATGTTTCCCGGCCAGAAGGGCAAGCCTGGCGAGGTGATGATGGGCTGACGGTTGCGTCGTGATCGCCACCGCTTGGATCGAAGGCTCGGCCAGGATCTGGTCGAAGGACAGAGCTCGGCTACCATGCCGGGCAGCGACAGTCTCGACGGCCTCGGAGTGATGATCAGCAACAGCACCGAGACAGCCCAGTTCGGCAAAGCAGCGGGCCAGGTTCTTGCCCCAGGCTCCACAGCCGATCACCGCAACCTGAGTGCTCGCTGCTTTGCCTGGGAGTTGAATCGGTTGCGATAGCAACTCAATCCGTCCAAGCTCGGCTCGATGATGTCTCGACATGGGCTCCCCTTGTCTGGCGCTCAGGTGTGCACCATCAACACGAGCGGGTCGATGGGCACCTTGAGATCCAAGCGATGTTGTGTCCGGACTTCTGCGAATTGCGCGGCCCGGGCTTCCCCCGGGGCCTCTTCTGCGGGTGCTGCGGCGCTCTTAGTAGGTGCCGAACTTGAAGTTCAGCTTGGCCCGGGCGACGAAGAAGTCCTGCTCGTCATTGTCCCGCGGCAGGAACACATCAACCGGCGCTCCGCCAACCGGCGTGAAGGTGCCGATGCGGCCGTCGTCATCATCGTCCTGATCGATGCTGACCCACAGACCCTCCAGGCCAAGGGTGACGGCTGAGGAGCCGAACCAGTTCACCGGCAGGGCCCACTCGACACCACCGCCGGCCGTCCAGCCGGTGTTGTTGTCGGTGTAGGCCAGACCACCGGTGGCGTAGACCAGGAAGCGGTCGAAGGCGACACCGGCGCGCAGGCGCACCGTGCCCCACCAATCCGAAGAGTCCTCGAATTCGCCGGGCACGAAGGTGCCGGCAAAGCCCGGGCCTGGGATGAACACCGCATCATTGTCGTCGGTGTCAATCCACTGGATGTCGGCCTCGGCACCGATCACGAACGCGCCGATCTGGTAGTTGTAGCCGATCTGGCCGCCGCCGGTGAAGTTGCCGTCGTTGCCGTTGTCGAAGTTGAGCGTGCCCACGAGGCCGGCCGGAATGCCCGGGCCGGTCAGCACCACGGTTTCGTTATCATCGTCACGCCAGCCCCAGCCGAGGTTGCCACCGACATAGAAGCCGGTCCAGGTGAAGACTGGAACAGCCGCAATCGGGGCCGGCGGAGGCGCTGCGCTTGGAAGGTCGGCCGCGAAGGCCGTGGAGACCGCCGCGGTTGAGAGGGCTGTGGCAGCAAGCAACCCAAGAAGTCGAGATTTCATGAGCAATCCCCTTATGTGCAAAGATCCACAAGGGCAGAGTATGAACCGCCATCCAAGAAGGCCTATAGCAAAGATGCAACACTTCGCTGATTTGCGCAGCAACGTCAGTAATTCTGACGTGAATACATGCCTACAAACTCATGAATACCTTGTCTGATTTGACAGGTAGGGCGTGGCATGGCCTACTGGCCTGGCTTCGGAGCAACCCCGAAGGCGAGGAGATCACTCAACCCTGCCCCGATATCGGAGCAGGGTTTTTGTTGGCACGCTCATTACGACCATCCAGTTCCATGAATGGCCTTCCGCGCAATTCGCGCCCGGGCACGGCGGAGGCCCCGGATGACCGATATGGTGGCTACGGTCATCCGAGACCTTGCCGGTGACAGGGCCAACAGGGGGCGGTCGACCCGTCACAAGCTGCGGACCATTCTTCACGAGTTGCGGAGCGAGATCTCTTGGCGGAGAGAAGGAATGATCCGCTCGAAGCATCGGTGCGGGTTGCTGGAGGCAGGTCACAGAAGCTCGGATTGGCTCCGCGAAACCTCCAGCCCCAACACCTCGTACGTTTGCAGCAAGCCGCCTCACCCCATGAGGTTGGCTGCCCTCGGCTCGGGATAAGCGTCACGGCCGAGAGCCGTGACGCCCTTACGCTTTATTGGATTGAGAAGTAGTCGCCCGGGTTGCTGTTCACGTCCTCAGCATCGACATTGACGAGCGTGATCGTGTCGCCGTGACCCAAGTCGATAACTGTGTTGTCGCCGACCTGCTGAACGCGATCGGCAAGATCGTCGGCCGTCGCGATATCGGTGCCGTTGATCCCTTTGGAGATCTGCAGCAGATCCTGGCCCGGCTTGAAATCCAGCACGACATCATTGCCGCCGCCGCCGGTGAAGACGAACGTGTCGCCACCCGCGCCGCCGACGAGAAGGTCGTCACCCGCTCCGCCTTCAATGAGATCGGCTCCGGAGCCGCTGCGCAGGATGTCGTCGCCCGCGCCGCCCTGCAGCAGGTCAGCGCCAGCACCGCCGTCAAGCGCGTCGTTGCCGACCCCTCCGAGCACGATGTCAGTGCCAGCGCCGCCGTCGAGATCATCGTCCCCATCGTCGCCGAGCAGGTGATCGACTCCGGAACCGCCGAGCAGGTTGTCGCCACCCGCACCACCAGAGAGCCAGTCCTCCCCGGCGCCGCCATCGAGCAGGTCTGCACCGTCCTCGCCGTACAGATCGTCGTCGCCGCTTCGGCCGAAGATCAGATCGTCTCCGCCATGGCCGAAGATAGCGTCTGCCCCGGAGGCGCCCTGCAAGTGATCGATGTTCTCGCTACCGCCGATTGTTGCCATGTCATTCTCCTGTGTTGTGTCTGCCCGGCGAGCGGGCGCGTGCCGATGCGCCAGCTCGTGAGGATCAAACGGATTGAACAGTGAGAGCGCTCTGAGCGCGTGCTTGTGGAGCTGGATGCGATGTTCACTGCATTTCGCGTCAGCCAGCGAATTCTGGATAGAAGAGATTCGGATCAGTGTAAACCCTCAGACAGTACTTCTTAATACTGCTCTCTAATCTCCGTGAATTTGCCACACAAAAAGCTCGAAGAGCACAGAAGTAATTCATGCATAATAGAACGACTTTCGACATAAATAGTTTACTATGCTCACTGTTTTAACGATAAATGCTTACGGATCACTGGGTTAGCATCATTGATGAGTTGCGTCCCAGATGGCAAAGACAGCCAGAAGGGTGTGGGACAGCGTGTGAATGCCTCCGCGGTGAAGGTGCCTGCTCCCATGGGGTTGATCCCATTGTCGCCTTGGCTAGGCAGGCCCGCGGGTGGCGACCGCTTCTACGCGAGCACTAGCAGGCCTTCGAGATCCGTGGAGGTCCTGTGCCAGCCGCAGGGCGTGAGTGTCCTTCATCCAACCACTTGCGTGGTGTCCGGCAGTCCTTGGGGGCGATCACCGAGTCGATGAACGACTTCCGTCGCATTTGACCGCTATCAAGCAACGCCCGAACCAAATCGGCAGGCTGACATGGATGACGATCTCACCGATCTTTCGCGGGATGATCTCGTCGCGGAGGTGATCCGGCTCCGGAATGGCATCCGCGCACACCGCGACAGCAGCGGTCACGAACTCTGTTGGCATCACCCGCAATTATGGGGATTATTGCCCGAACCGATCCCCGATGACATCAAGGTGCCGGCCTGGCCGCAGTTCCTCCGCGGCTGCCTCCGCTACCGGGAGTCTCTCGACCGCCAGCTTCCCCAGGCTCCCCGCGTTGACGTTGAGTTCGACCACTAGAGGTCCCCACGCTGCGTCCGCGAGAGCCATGGCATCTGCGCGCATCCTCGTAAACTTGCGGTGACCATCATCTTGGCGGAGCCGACCATCGTTCCATGTGGTCCGCCGCTCTCGACCTCGTGCCGAAGTCTTGAGCGGCACTTGGACATTTCCGGAGGTGCAACCGGTGTATTGATGATGACGCGTGGCGGCGAAAGGTCAGCTCCTGGCACTCCTGAGACGTAAGCGCTTGGTCCGCTTCCGCGGTCATGAGCCGACATTTGTTGGGCGACCGGAGGGTGAACAGCTGACCCCACGCGGACGCTTGGGCATGCCAACTGCACTCTGGCCAGGCTCGCAGCCCACGCGCTTTGGAATACCTCACGGGGTGTGGTCTCCCGTCAGTAGAGGAAGTATTCTCCCGCCGAGGCAGCGGGCGAGCTCTCATTGAGGAGGTCTTTTCCCATGTCAGGCCATGCGATCCACATCAAGGTTGACGGAAGAACCTACTCGGGAACCTACCAGGTGGACCGAAAACTGCTGACCGTCACGACAACCTACGGCAGGAAGTCCGCCGAAATTAATCCCCGGGTGGCCCATGAGACCCTTGCCCACCAGCTCCTCCAGGACCTGGTCCAGCAGGAAAAGTCGCGCAAGGGCTCGACCCTCTGACAAAAGGGGGACCGTTCGATGCGGACCTTATCCCGATACTCTGCTCTTGGTTTTATCGGATGGGGCGGCATGGTTGGGCCTGCGCTCGCAGACGAGACAGCGGCATGGACGGCCTTGCGCCAAGATGGGCACGTGGCCCTCATGCGCCATGCCGAAGCGCCCGGCGGCGCCGGTGATCCGCCAGGCTTCAGGCTCGACGACTGCTCCACCCAGCGCAACCTGAGCGCCAAGGGGCGCGCGGACGCCCAAGCAATCGGGAAGAAACTGCGGGCCAAGGGCGTTGCCGTCGCGAGGCTGCTGAGTTCGCCTTGGTGCCGCTGTGTCGACACGGCCCGCTTGATGGATCTGGGCCCTGTCGAAATTGAGCCGACGTTCGCCAACGCCTTTGTTCTGGCGGAGCAGCGGACTGCCCTGACGGCTGGGGCCAAGGCCATCGTCACCGGCTGGAAAGGGCCCGAGACTCTTCTTATCGTGACCCATGGCGCGAACATCCAGGCGCTGACTGGCTCCAATCCAGCCTCGGGGGAGATCGTCGTGGCCGCAGTCGCCCCCGACAGAACTATTCGGGAGATCGGGCGCATCCCGGTTCCTCAACCATGAGACAAGCTCCGGCCATGCCATGGGGGCCGGTGGCACTTATGGCGCAGAGCACTTCAGCAACGAGTGTGAACTGTGGGATCTGCCTTCAGGCGGACACCATCACCATCGGCCGCTTCGCCGGCGGCAAGCTGAAAGAGGACCGGGTCGAGCTCGACCGGCTCGGCCTCTTCCCGCAACTCGGATGCCTTCCGACCGGGTCGTAGGGGGCCTGTTGTCAACTCGTGGCGGGTACCGCGCGTTGCGGATGCGGGCCGCATTTGCGCCTCCGAACCGGCGGTGGCCGATGAACCTGAACGCTCTTGTCGAGCGGGTGAAGCGCTGATCCAAGGACGACATCAAAGGCGCGACTGCTGAAACCCATTGGATGCACCCCTCGAGACGGGAATACCCGGCTCCTTGTCAGGGGCATCCGTAGATCTGCAAGCGAACGTCCACACATGGCATGCCTGAGACCTAAGCTCGAAGGCAACAATCCTCATGGAACCGGACGTTCCGAAAGCGCAGGGAATCTCGGTTCCTGACCCGGAAGCGACATTCCGCGATGCAGCGTAGACTGGCAATCCGACTGCCGGCATATCCGCGTCGGTCTGGAGCCGATAGCCAACCCCGGTCTCCGTTAGGATGTGCCGAGGCTGGTCGGGCCGCACCTTCAGCTTCTGGCGGAGCTGGCGCACGTAGATCCGCAAGTACTGCACGTCGACCTTCGGTCCCCAGACCTCCTGCATGATCGTACGGTGGGTCACCACTTGGCCGGCATGGAGCACTGTCACCCTTCGTGCAGATCCATCTTTGAAGGCCTCGATCGAGCCTATGACCGTTGACACCTCGGTCGCTAAGGAAAGGCTCAAGTTCATTGAACTAATGTACGAGTTGTGGGTCTAATCACAATAGCGAGCTAGTCTGGGCAGTTTTCCCGCCCATCCGTCAACCTGAGCGAAGCGTGTCAGGAGGCATACCTGCAATGGTGACCAGACGAACTCTCCTCACTGCTGCCCTGACGGCCGGACTTCTTCCAAAAGCGAGTTTAGCCGCGACTAGGATCCGCATGGGCGAACTCTATAATCATGACGGGTCCTTCTCCCCACGCGCAGATGAGCTGAAGGGTACACGTATCGCCATGCAGGGTTTCATGGCGCCCCATCTAAAGGTCGATTCCGACTTCTTCATCTTGTCGAACACACCGGTCGAGACCTGCCCCTTCTGTGCATCGGAGGGTGAATGGATCGACTCGATCGTGTTTGTGCGCATGCGCACGAGGCAGGAGATGGCTGCGCCTGGGACACTCATCCTGGTGCAGGGAACGCTCGAGGTTGGGCCTGCGACTGACCCGACGACTGGCTTCGTCAGTAAGGTCAGGCTGACAGACGCAGTCTTTCAGAGGGCAGGTGCGTGAACCCGCATGACGCTGAGGTAGGGCTTTCAGTCTTCCAGCTTGGGGTCTCCTTCTGCGACGCGACCGGCGACCGGTTCAATGCTCTGTCCGGCATCACGGCGCAGTTCAAACCCGGTCAAATTACCGCCATCGTCGGCCCATCGGGTTCTGGAAAAACGACCCTCCTGCATTGCATCGCGGGCATTCTCGTTCCGAGTTCAGGCGAGATTCGTCATAGTGGCGTGATCGTCAGCTCCTTAGGGGAGAGCGCTCGTGACGCATGGCGCCGTCACAACTGCGGAATGGTGTTTCAGGATTTTCGTCTCATCGACGAACTCACCGTGCTTGAGAATGTCACAACGCCGGCGCTGTTCGGTCACTATCGGGTTCCTTCGATCCTGCGCGAACGGGCCCGCACGCTTATTCGCGATTTTGGATTGCTGGAGCGTTCCGTTCCAACGTCGCGCCTGTCCCGTGGCGAGCGGCAGCGGGTCGCCCTTGCCCGCGCTCTCCTGATGGACCCTGCGATCATCCTCGCGGACGAACCGACCGCCAGCCTCGATCGCACAAACGCCGCCTCGGTCGCCGGGGCACTTGAGGGCCTCGCCGGACAGGGGAGGACCGTCGTATGTGTCACTCATGATGACCTGCTCGTTTCACGGGCACATGAGGTGATTTCATTGAAGGCTGGGCGGATTGGCCCGCCTGCCGTGGATCAGTTCCTTGGGCTCCGAGCGGGAGACCGCGCATGAATCCCTGGCCCATTGTACGTGCGTTCCTGGTCCGGCATCGCTGGGCCGCCCTCGCGTTCATCTTCCTAGTTGCAGCAGGTGTCAGCCTTGCGGTCGCGCTCATTTCCCAAGAACGGGCCTTGCGCGCCGGCAGCGCCCGTGCGGCCGACCGCTTCGATTTGATCGTGGCAGCCCCCGGGAGCCAAACTGATGTCTTGCTCACCGCTGTGTTTCTGCGTCCTGGAACGACCAAACTGCTCCCGCCAGAAGTAACGGTGCGACTCTTGAACGACAAACGCGCGGCGTTTGTGGCTCCGATCGGCTTTGGAGACAGCCACCGCGATGCGCCCATTATCGGAACGACGAGCCAGCTCGTCACTCATTTATCGAACGAATTGCAGGAAGGCCGGGTTTTCGCCCGTCGAGAGGAGGCGGTTGTGGGAGCTGCCTCGCCCATAAACGTTGGGAAGACGTTCCGACCGACGCACGGCATACCACGGGACAGCAACCCGGAGGAAGACACTGATCCTCACGAGCATGGTTCGATGATCACGGTCGTAGGCCGGATGAAGCCGACAGGGTCGCCGTGGGATAGCGCCATCATGATGCCGGTCGAGCTCGTCTGGCAGCTCCATTCACTGCCTGATGGTCATGAGGAGGGCAGCGAAGCGGTCGGCCCGCCCTTCGATCCAACCCGGACGCCCGGCGTCCCGGCGGCCGTGGTTCGACCTACTACGATCGCCGCCGCGTATCAGCTTCGCAATGCCTATACGACCAACGAGTCCATGGCATTCTTTCCCGCCGAAGCGCTGGCCCGTCTTTATGCTGGCCCGTCTTTATTCTGTGATGGGTGACTTGCGCCAGCTCATGAGCCTGCTAGCCATCGTCACACAAGCGCTGGTCTTAATGGCCATCGTGATGGGTGTGCTATTGTTGTTTCGGTTTCTCGTGCCACAGCTCATCACCCTGAGGGCTCTAGGCGCTCCTCGACTCTTCATTGCTGCCATTGCTTGGGGCTTTACCGCCACGTTGGTGCTCGCCGGAGTGCTGCTCGGCCTCGGGGCCGGCTATGGGCTCTCATACGGAGTAAGCCAGTGGCTTGCCGCTGATACAGGCGTGGAGCTTTCCCCGACACTCGCCTCAAGCGAGTACCTCATCGCAGCCAGCATACTAGCCACAGGATGGGTCTTGGCTCTTCTGCCCGCATATGTTGTTCAGCGACGATCGCTCGCGATGTCCCTCGCAGAGAGCTAAACAAAGCACCCACTCATTGGCCCTTTTTCCATCAGTACTGATCCCAGCACTGAACAACCAGGAGGAAGTAATCGATGCATTCGACTCTAAGGAAACTGGGACACGCTCTGGTGGTCGGAACTTTGATTGCGGGCCCGGCCACTGCTCAAGAGGTTGCACCGGCACACATGGAAACCGTGAAGCGCATCGTGGACAGCCCGTCCTTCAAGGCGGCGGTCGATGCGCTCCAGAATGAGCATGACCGCTGGATCAGCGAAGTCATCAAGCTGACCGAGATTCCCGCTCCGCCGTTCAAGGAGCAGGAGCGGGCCAAGGCTTACATGGAGATGCTCAAGGCCCATGGCCTGACCGACGTCGAGATCGACAAGGAGGGTAACGCCATGGGCGTGCGCAAAGGCACCGGAGGCGGACCGCTGGTGGTCGTGTCCGCCCATCTCGACACCGTTTTCCCCGAGGGAACGGACGTCACGGTCAAGCGGGACGGCAGCCGCCTGGCCGCTCCGGGCATCAGCGATGACAGCGCCGGTCTTGCCACCCTTCTCGGCATCGTCCGGGCCATGAATGCGGCCGGGATTAAGACGAAGAGCGACATCGTCTTCATGGGCACCGTCGGCGAGGAGGGCCCGGGGGACCTGCGCGGGGTGCGCTACTTCTTCACGGAGGGCAAGTACAAGGACCAAGCCAAGTACTTCTTCTCGCTCGATGGCGGCGGCACGCCCACGATCACGAACTGCGGGGTTGGATCGAAGCGCTACCGGGTGACGTACAAGGGGCCGGGCGGGCACAGCTACCAGGCGTTCGGGCTCGTCAACCCCATGGCTGCCATGGCCCAGACGGTGGTCGAGTTCTACAAGATCCAGACGCCCACCCAGCCGAAGACCACGTACGCCGCGAGCGTCACGGGCGGCGGAACGTCCGTCAACTCGATCCCGAACGAGGTCTGGATGGAGTTCGACATGCGCTCCGTGGACGCGAAGGAGCTGGACCGCCTCGAGAAGCGCTTCCTGGCCATCGTGAATCAGTCCCTGGAGACGGAGAACTTTGCCCGGTCCACCAAGCAAGGATTGGTGTCGGCCGATATCAAGCTCATCGGTGACCGGCCCGCTGGGCGAACCGACGAAAAGCAGGACATCGTGCAGATCGCGACGGCCGCCTTCCAGGCGAATGGAGTCCCGCCAGCTTACGAATGCGCCTCGACCGATTCCAACATGCCGATGAGCCTCGGCATTCCAGCGCTCACGATCCCGCGCACCGGCAAAGCGGACCGCTTCCACTCGCTTGACGAGTGGATGGATACTGACCCCCAGAGCAATCTCACGGTGAAGAAGATCGTTCTCACCACCGTGCTCGGCGTTGCCGGCGCCCAGTGAGGCAGAACGGGTCGGACCTGGCGCAGGTGCCCGGTCCGGCCCATGGCTAGTTGGTCCTCGTTGTCGGATTCTGTTCACCGCGTTGGCGAGCTCGGAGCGGTTTGACATGGCAACAGGCGCGTCCAGGATTCTGGCCAAATCGGCCATCGGACACTGAGGTTTGATGTAGGTCTGGGAGTTGCCGACCGTGCTGACGGTGTTGAACGCCATTCCGGCCGAATCAGCCACTATCAGCGGCTTGCCGTTGTCCTCGACGGGAGGAACAGCCTAAACGTGCCTTTGTATGTCCCGGGGTGAACACGAGCGCCACCATCGTAGCGCTGAGGGCGAACTCCTGGCCATCACTCTGAATAATGGAAAGGTCATCTGCTTAGATTTTATGAGTTCTCATTAAACCCGAAATGGCACTGGGCTGCTCTTATCCCAAGTTCCGCTGTGGCGTGCTGAGCGGACCTTCATTTGATCCGCTCTACGTTACACTTTGACGTTAACAGACGTTCGCTGGGGATGTTGCAAGATCTCCAACCCAGAAGCCGATGCCCGTTCCTGCGCGATAGACAGGCATATCTGCCTCTTCGCGATGGCTGTTCATTCGAGGCGGAAGACGGCGAAGCTTCGCGCCTGCAAACAGGATCAAGCGAACCACCAAATCTCGAGGCAAGAACGGGCGAACAGGCAGTTGAACCTTTGGAGGCTGACATGAACGCCACTGTCCTTCCTGCGCGTCTCAAGCATCATGTGAGGGGGTCCCAGCGCGTGCTTGACACCTATGCCGACCACTCGCCCTTCAGCACGCCCGGGCGCCATGCCGCCCTGTTTGATGCGCTCCCGTCTGATCCGGCTGGTATCGCCCGCACGGTGCAAGGCTTGTTGATCTATGAACACGTCACGGAACCGTTTTACGGCTATGCGCTGCCCGAGGCACGCCGCGCCGAGAGCCATATTCGGCCCATGGAGAAGATCCTCGATGTGTTGCTGGCGCTCGACGACCGCCCGCTCGATGTCAGCCGACCACCCGAAAAGCGCCTCGTCGGCATCTGTCGCCATTTCATGCTGCTGTCCCTCGCGATCTTTCGCCATCACGGGGTGCCCGCCCGGGGCAGGGGCGGCTTTGGCCCTTACTTCAATCCGGGGAGGTTCGAGGATCATTGGGTCTGCGAATACTGGAGGGTGGAGGACGGCCGCTGGGCGCTGCTGGACAGCCAGTTCGATGATGTCTTCGTCCGCAATCTCGCCATCGGCCACGATATCTATGACGTGCCGCGAGACCAGTTCCTGACGGCGTCTGACGCCTGGCGCCGATGCCGCAGCGGGGAACTGGATCCAGACCTGTTCGGCATCGAGTTCTCGCACTTGCGCGGCCTCTGGTTCATTGCCGGCAGCCTGATCCGTGATCTCGCCACCCTCAACGGCTGCGAAACCCTGCCCTGGGATGTGTGGGGCGCCCAGCCTGCGCCCGAAGCCACCCTGCCGGATGCAGAACTCGAATTCTTCGATGAAATCGCCTTGCTGACGGCCGATCCGGATGCGAATTTCGATGCGGTGAGGCGGCGCTTTGCGGAGGATGCGCGGCTGCGCGTGCCTGAGACCGTTTTCAACGCATTGCGCCGCCGCGAGGAGAAAGTGTTCGAGGGGTGAGGTGGCCGCGGCTCATGGTGGGCATGCAAACGCCGGTCGAGAAAGCAATCTGGTTCATCGAGAGCCACTTTTCGCACGCCATTACGCTCGATGATCTGGCGTGGGTCTGCGGCCTCTCGCGCTTCCAGGTGTCGCGGCTTTTTTCCTGCACCACGGGCACAACGGTGACGGCCTATGTGCGCAGGCGACGCCTGACGGAGGCGGCCCGCGCCCTGGCCGACGGCGCTCCCGACATCTTGGCCGTCGCGCTCCAGGCCGGCTACGGCTCGCACGAAGCCTTTTCCCGCGCCTTCCGCGACCAGTTCGGCCTCAGCCCGGCCGAGCTCCGGGCGCGGGGCCATTTGGAGGGCCTTGCGCTGGTGGAGCCGCTGCGGGAGGATCCGGTGGTTCCTGTGCATCTACCACCGCCGCGTCTTGTCTCGCCGGGACCATTGCTCATTGCCGGCATCGGGCGCCGCTTCGCTGACGACGAGTTTGCCGGCATCCCGGCGCTCTGGCAGGCATTCCACCCCTATCTTGGCGCAATCCCGGGCCAGAAGAGCGATGCCGCCTTGGTCTGGTCGCCGGTACGGCGGCGGCCAGGGGCACCTATTTCTATCTTGCGGGCGTCGAGGTCGCGGATCTTGTCGATCTCGACAGCAGCTTCACCGGGATGCGGCTTCCAGCGCAGCGCTGGGCTGTGTTTCCGCACGAGGGTCACATCACCATTGCCAGCACGATCCATGCCGTGTTCGCCCAGGCGCTGCCCGCTGCCGGGCTGACGGCCGGAGACATGCCTGACCTGCTCGAAAGGTATGGCGAGCGGTTCAACCCGCGGACCGGCGCAGGCGGCTTGGAGATATGGGTGCCCGTGAAGTAAGGCTCATTTGCCCCGCCCGTATGGCAGATCAGGCGAACCACTTCCAAAGAACGGCGATTTGGGCGTTCGGTTGAGCTGAGTTGGGTTGTTCGGCGCACACGGTCCTAATGACCCCTATTGGCTTGGCACTGGGCAGACCTTGTCCCAAGTTCCGTAATCAAGTACTGAGCGGACCTCCATTTGATCCGCTCTAGGTTACACTTTGACCCTAAGCGGTCCTTTACGGGTTTGCTGCTTCAGATCCAGGGCAGTTCGATGACCTGGAATGGACTTCTTCCTTCGACGCTGGCCGAGCGAATGAAAGTGGCCATGGCACACGATGAGCACATCGGAAAGCCGGTTCATCCCGAAACGCTGGTCCGCCTCATCCAGACGCTTCTGATTCCGAACGAGCACTGAGCAAGCCGTATTGGGAGATCGCGTTGCTGGCTATGGGCCATCAGTGCAACGACCGCAGCTCGGAGCCCAAGGTCGCCGTGCACACGTTGCAGAAGCCGCTCAGCCTACGGTGGGGAGACCGTCTGACATTCCGGCAAGCGGTGGACTGGTGCCGGCATGGCCTGCAACTGCTCAGGCTTGGTGCAAGGCGGGAAGCCGGCGGACTGCATCCCCTCGACCAGCCGCTGCCGCTCGGCGTCGCTGTAGCCGGGGCTGTTCAGGGCAAAGCTCTCGATCGTGAGGTTGGGATGGCGCTTGAGCGCTTCGAGGACCGTTGCCCTCGCTTCCTCCTGGCGGCCGAGCGCCGCATAGGTCACGGCCGCCTGCACCCAACCGCCGCGCGTGCGGGTCTGCGGATCCTCGCGCTCCACGAGGTGCAAGGCATCCTCGTAGCGACCGGCCATCAGGTAGGCCAGCCTGTAGAACCCCGCGGCCGAGACCGAGTAGTTCGGGTTGAGGCGCATGGCCCGGTCCGTCGCCTGCGCGCCGCGCTCGGGGTCACCGAATGTGCTTGCCCACCCGGCGTAGTTCGTCAGGATGCCGGCATCGCTCGGGTTCAGCCGCAGTGCGGTCTCGAACTCGGCTTCCGCCCGCGGCAGGTCGCCGGCCATCCCCAGGATATGGCCGAGGGTGGCATGGGCGGCCGCATCCACGGGATCGAGTTCGAGGCCACGCCGGATCGCCTGCATCGCGGCTGCCCGCGCGGTGTCAGCATCCGCGCCATAATGCATTGTCAGGTCGTGCGCGGCGGCCAGTGCCACCCAGGCGCGGGCGAGTTTCGGATCCTGGTCGACCGCCTGCTCGAGCCAGCGGATGGCCTCCTCGACGCTCTCCTTGGTGAAGCGGCCCATCGCTTCCTGGCCCAACCGATAGAGGTCATAGGCTTTCAGGTCCTCCGGTCGCGCGCGCCGGCTGGCCGCCCGTTCGGCCTCCGGAATCGCCCCGCCGGAGGCCGCCAGCCGGGTCGCCACCTGCTCGGCGACCTCGGCCTGCACCGCGAAGACGTCTATGGCAGGCCTGTCCCAGCGTTCGGACCACAGGTGCGTGCCGCGATCGGCCTCGATCAACTGCGCCGTCACGCGGACCTGCTCGCCGCTCCGCTGGATCGAGCCTCCCAGCACGTAGCGAACATTCAACGCCTTGCCGACCGACCGGATGTCGATCGGCTTGCCGGCGTAGGCCGCGGTGGCGTTGCGCGCCATGACGTCTAGGTCACGGTAGCGGGACAGATCCGTGATGATGTCTTCGGTCACCCCGGCCGCCAGGCGTCCCGTCGCACCGTCGCCGCCGAGATTGTCGAACGGCAGCACGGCGATCGAGGGCTTGCCGATACCGGTCTCTCCGATGGCGGGCTCGCTGATGGTGGTCTCGCCCCTTTGAGACCACCACCAGAGGCCGAGCCCTATGACGAGCAACACCGCCGCAAGAGTGGCTGCGAGGTGCCAACGGCGGACGAGCCGGGTGCGCCACGACCAGCTCCGTTGGACGCCCTCCATTCTCAGGGTGTAGGTGCGTACGGGTTGCGAGATGTTCTTGACGCGCTTCTGTCCGGCAAAATCGAAGGGCACATTGAGCTTGCCCTTCAGGTGATCGTAGGCGGTTCCCGAGACCATCACCCCGCCTGGCTCGCAGAGCTGCTCCAGCCGCGCGGCAATGTTCACACCGTTGCCCAGGAGGTCCTCGCCCTCGACCACCACGTCGCCGAGGTTGATCCCGATCCGGAACACGATCCGGCGCTCCGGCAGGATGTCGTCCTGGCGGGCTGCCGTCGCAGCCTGGATGGCAAGGGCACAGGCGACCGCGTCGACCACGGAGCCGAATTCCGCCAGTAGCCCGTCGCCCATCAGCTTGACGATCCGGCCGCGATGCTCGGCCAGCAGAGGGGAGATTACGCCGCCTCGGATGTCCCTAAAGGCAATGAGCGTACCTTCCTCGTCCTGCTCGACGAGGCGCGAGTAGCCGACCACGTCGGCCGCCAGGATCGCGGCCAGCCGCCGCTCGGTCCGGGTGCTCGCCATTCGGAAGGCTCCTGCAACAATCCTTGGCCCAAGGGTAGCACGAGACCCGGCGCCCTGCCGCATCCCGCGCCTCGGACGTCGGCCCGCTAGCGGACCGGCAGGCCGTACTGGAGGCTCCCCTTGGTCCGGAGCGCGTTCTGGCCGCGCTTGATCTTGAGCGGAGAGCCCTCGCCGACGTTGCGCTCAGAGCTCTCGCGATCCAGTATCGGGCGCTGCTCGGGGATACGGGTGAAACAAGACGGGGGGCATTGGTGCGGGCGGTTCGAGAGCGGGCTTGGCTTCATGATGGGCTATGCAACCTACTGCGCCATCCTACCGCCAAACCCAACAGCGATTTTCGAACCCGCGTTTACCCTTCGTGAGGGGGACATCCGGCCGGTCCCATGACGAAGCCTGTCCTTCGGAAGGCGAGAGGGCGGACGACCCCACAAGGCCAACCAAACCGGCTGCCCGCTGAGCGGTGCCAGATCCAACTTCATCTCTCGGCGATCAAGGACGGGCATGCTGGCGGTACCTGACGACTCGATCCATCGACGGATCTTCCGATCGGCCCCGGCAATAAGCCGGGCAGTCCGAATACGCCGGGTGAGCGGTTACTTGCCTTCCTGGGGATCGGGCGTAAGATTTCCCCATTGATGGAGCCTCCAGGGTTCGGTCGCTTGCCGAGTAAACTCCGGCTCCGCCATGCCACGGCAGTGCCAGTCGCTGGACCATCGTGGCGATCTGGATCGGACGCACGTTGGAGACGAGCGTGATGCGGTCCCCATGGCTTGCTGCCCTGACCTTCGCCGTCTGCCTTGGCGCCGGCGGTCACGGGAATGCCGCGCCGCTCCATGATGCGGCCCGCACAGGCAACGTCGACCAGGTCAAGCAGCTCCTTGCCACCGGCAGTGACGTGAACGGCCGCGACCGGGAGCGCGAGACGCCCCTGATCGAAGCCGCACTCGCGGACCAGCCTGAAGCCGTTGCGGCGCTGATCGAGGCCGGAGCCGACCTCGAGGCGCGCAATGACCGCGGGTTCACCGCACTCCATGCCTCGGCCTATGCGGGCAGCCCACGCATCGCGACCCTGCTGCTGGACCATGGCGCCGCGGTCGATGCCAGGAGCATGCACGCCATCACGCCGCTGCATGTCGCCGCCGAGCAGAACCAAGCCGCGGTTGCCGAGCTGCTGATCGCACGCGGAGCCGACGTCGAGGCGGTCCAGGGCTACGGCTACACGCCGTTGAGCCGGGCGACCTTTTACAAGAGCGCCGCGGTGATGGCGCTGCTGAAGCGGCACGGCGCCCGATGCCAGCCGAAAGAAAAGATCGGCGCTTCGCAGGCCGCGTGCCTTGCGGCCGCGAATTGACCGGATCAGAGAAGAGGAGTGCCCGCCATGGCCTTGCGTCGCTTCCTAACACCCGAATGGTTGCCACGCGCGGTGAAACCCCTCCCGCTGCTCCTGTGCCTGGGCATCGGCACCGCCACAGGGGCCGACGGCGTGAACACCGGATACTTCGGCAACGTCGCCATAAAGGGCTACGACGCGGTCGCCTACTTCACCGAGGGCCGCCCGACCAAGGGGGCTCCCGAGTTCAGTTACGACTGGCTTGGCGCCACGTGGCAATTTTCGAACGCCGGGAACCGGGACGCCTTCGCGGCCGAACCCATTCGTTACGCGCCGCAGTATGGCGGCTTCTGCGCCCTGGGAACGGCGAACGAGGAAGCCTCCGCCAACATCGATCCGGAAGCCTGGCGGATCGTGGGCGGAAAACTCTACCTGTTCGGCGGACGGGAAGGCCTGGAGGAGGACTTTGACGCCCACGTTGGGGATGTGGTCGCGAAGGCGGACGTCAAGTGGCCGGACATCCAGCAGAAGGAATTCCGTGCGCGACAGGGGAGCGGCAACTGAGCGTCGGTCTCCAGCCTCCCACCTGGGGCCGCGGCCCTTCGTGGCGACGTCATTGGGCGATCGAAAAGTACCGGACGGTGGTGGAGTCGGGATAAACGTACTCGTTCCGGGTCTCGGCGCTTCCGCCGGGATTGCGATAGACCGGACTACAGAATTTCCGGCCGAGAGTGACGCCCGCGGATTGCGTGCAGAAGAGGTCCTGTTCGAGCGTGAACCGGCCAACGGCCATCCTCGTTTGCGTACGCACCGCGAAGTCGCCGTTCGAGCCGAGCTGCATGACGAACGGCGCGCCGTTCTGGAGGTGCCCGATCCACGTCTTTCCCGAAGCGAGTGAGCGGATCGTCGACGCATCCAGCCGATCCTCCAGGCGGCCACTGAAACCAAAACACCACTCCGGCAAGCCTGCCTTGAGGAGCGCCGACACCCGGTGGTCCAGATCTTCCGGTCGCCGATGATGCCCGTACACGACGCGGAGACTGGCAACACTTTGACTGGGGATCCTCTTGAGAATGGCCTCCACGGCCCCGTGCGCATCCTCCATGCGGCCCAGTTGGGCGCTCGCCATGGCCAGGGTCTCGAGGCCGACATCGCCCAACCCGTCAGGGCCGACCGAGCGGAGGACCTTGAGCGCCTCTTCGTACCGGCGGTTCATGTACAGCACCAGGCCGTAGTAGTCGTAGACCTGCGCCTTCGGCTTCGGATCGAGTTGCAGCACCCGTTCGATGGCCGCCAGGGCCTCCGGGTGCCGCCCCGCGTAGGTCAGCACGATGGCGAGGTTGAGTTTGGCGTCCGCGCCGTTCGGGTCGAGCGCGACCGCCCGTTGCACCGACTCGATTGCCCGGTCGATCTCGCCGTCGAGCATCTGCAGGATGCCGAGGACGGCATAGGCCCGCGGCAGTCCCGGATTGAGTTCCAGGGCCCGGCCCGCCGACTCATAGGCCCGCTGCCGGGCGACCGCGCTCAGCATCAGGGGCTGGAAGTCGAAGGCGAGAACATCGACGATCGCCCTCGCATGGCCCGCATAGGCGTCGGCGAACCCGGGATCGAGGGAGATCGCCTTCTCGTACATGGAGAGGGCTTCTCCCAGGGACCGCTGCCCGATCGAATAGACCTTCTGTTCGGCCCGCATGTAGAAATCGTAGGCTTCGAGATTGCGGGTGGGCAGGCGGGTGATGGCGGAGGTTTCGCTCTCGGTCAGCCGGACCGACAGGGCCTCGACGACGCGCTTGATCAACTGGTCCTGCAACTCGAAGATCCTGGTGGCGCTTCCGTCATAGCGCTCCGCCCAGATGGTGCTTGCAGTGGCGGCATCGGCGAGCTGCACATTGACCCGGATGGTGTCGCCCACACGGCGGACGTTGCCCCCGAGCACGTACCGAACCCCCAACTGCCGGGCGATCGACCCGACGTCCTTGGGCTGGTCCTTGAACGCGAACGCCGAGTGCCGGGCGATCACCGTCAGGCCCGAGATCTTGGACAGGTCGGTGATGAGATCGTCGGTGAGTCCGTCGGCGAAATAGTCCTGCTGGGCATTGTCGCTGGGACCGTCGAACGGGAGGACGACGAGCGACGGCTTGCCCGCCCCCAGTCCGGTCGAGCGCAGGAGGTCCGACAACAGGGTGGCGGGCCGGGGCCAGGAAACGGCACCGATCGCGGCTACGATGGCCAACAGCACCAGCGCCGCGGCCAGGGTGGACCAGCGCGGCCGCCGGCCTAGGCCTCGCGCAGGCAGCTTCAGCAGGACGCGATAGACCCGGACCGGCTCTGGGATGTTCTTCAGATGCTGCCTGCCGAGCGACTGGAACGCAACGTCAAGCTTGTTCCTGGCGTGGTCATAGGCGGTACCCGAGATGACGATGCCGTTCGGTTCGCAGAGGCCCTCCAGCCGGGCGGCGATATTGACGCCGTCGCCGTAGACGTCATCGCCATCGATGATGACGTCGCCGAGATTGATGCCGATCCGGAGCGAGATCCGCGCGTGCTCGGGGAGGGGCTCACGCTGGGCGGCGATCGCACGCTGGATCTCCACGGCGCATGCCACGGCATCGACCACGCTGGCGAACTCGACCAGCGCGCCGTCACCCATGAGCTTCACGATGCGGCCGTGATGGTTTGCGATCACCGGATCGACCACATCGTGGCGCAGCGCCTTGAGTCGGGTCAGGGTGCCCGTCTCGTCGAGGCTCATGAGGCGGCTGTACCCCACCACGTCGGCGGCGAGGATCGCGACCAGCTTGCGTTCGACCTGCGGTGTCTCGTCCACGACCTCCATGATAGGGAAATCGGTCGGCGAGGCTACGGAAAAGGCCGCCTCACGGGGACGCCCGGGTGAGGAGTCCTCCCGGTCCTATAGGTGCGACGCAACGTTGCCGACGGGGTCTTCCGAATACGCTCGAACGCAACGTTTTCCGGATCCATCGAGCGCTCTGGTCTGCTCATGAAGCAGTGAGCAGACCTTCACACAATCCACTCTACGTTACACTTTGACCCAACCCGGACCTTACGCCCTTATGGATCCACGTAGCTGGCGCACAACGTGTGCCTCACAAGACGCCCGTGTTGGATCAAGTCGCTATTCCGAATGACGCCTGGAGGCGCTCTTTTGTGAGCGCGTCTCAGAGCTTTTTGGCTGCGGTCACGATCGCCGGCATCGGCAATTCGAACGCACCGTCCCGTGCGTAAGCGGCGACGGCTTGGCGCATCGCATTGCGGATGGCTGCCAGTGCCTCCGGCGTCTGCGCCTGGAGCAGGGCGGCGGCACGGACCGAACCCTTCATGATCGCTTCGAAGAGGCCGTCCGGCGACGCCAGGCGCCAGACCAGCGGGACCGTGGCTACGGTCGCGGACCGGAAGCCGGCGGCGGCTAGGCTGTTCTCGCACTGGGCCGGATCGCTGAACAGGAAGAAGCTGGGACCGGGCGGCAGGGGAACGTCCATGCGGCCGTGGGCCTGCACGGCGCCGTAGACGAGGCCGAAGCCAGCGCGGTCCCGCGGCGCCCAGACGCTGAAGGCGATCCGGCCGCCGGGACGGAGCACGCGGAAGGCCTCGCGCAGGAAGGCATCCGGATCGGGGAAATGCAGCACGCCGAAATTGGAAACGCCGGCATCGAGGCTGCCGTCGGGAAACGGGAGCGCTTCGGCGTCGCCCTCCCGAAAATCCAGGTCCGGGTAGAGTCGCCGGGCCAGGGCAACCTGCGTGGCGGAGAAGTCGATTCCGATGGCATCGGCGCCGCGGCCGGCGGCGGCGGCCGCGGCATATCCCGCGCCCGTGGCGACATCCAGGACACGCATACCGCGCGTGACTCCGGCGGCGTCAAGGAGTGCCTCGATGGCCTGCGTCGTGACGGGGGAGAGATGGTCGTGGTATCCGGCGGCAACAGTTTCCGCCGACCAGCCCTGATGCTCGAACGCGCGAAATGAGGGATTCGGCTCCGCCATCGCAGCCTCCACCGGATGGGATGTCAGGGGACTATCTTACCCCACGGCGCGTCCTCCCGGAATTTCGACGACGATGGTCCTCCGCGACAGGACCGGCGCTCTCGGGTATCGTCGGAATGCGGCAGTCGACCGGCAGGGGAATCCGATGCGAACCCAACCGATGACACTCACGCCAGAGCATGTGGCGCAGGTCCATCGCGTCCTGGACGATCCGGGGCCCGACTCGACGTGGACCTACCACACCGACGAGGATTACGCAGCTCTCGTACGGGGGCTCGTCGCACAGATTCCCTTGCACGATCCTCATCCTCGTGCTGGACCGCCACCAAACGCTGATTGAGCGAGGCCCTGATGCGCATCATTGATCCGGTAGAACATGAGCGGGACAGTGGCGACCTGGCGTGCTCACCCGCATGCGCGTCTCGGCCCTGACCGGCGCGGCGCAGTTGTGTATCTTTGAGCAGTGGTGCGACCCTGGCTGTGGCGCACCCACTCACCTGCATGCGGTGGAGGAGGTACTCACCGTGCTGGCCGGGCAAGCTGAGGTCTGGATCGATGACGAACGCATCACCCTGACAGCCGGGCAGTCCGTGATCGTGCCGGCGGGTTACCGGCATGGGTTCCGCAATCCCGCTGAGACGACGCTGCACGTGGAAGCGACGCTCGCCGCGCCGATGTTCGAAGCGGCCTTCGATGACCTGCGCCAGACCGGACGGCGCTGGCTTCCGGATCCAGTTTTGCGCCCATCACCCTAGGAATGCAGCCCGCGTGGTGCCTGATCAGGGTCTCACGTGGCGCGCCATAAGGTGGCTGATCAGGCGCGGGCCCTCTTCGGCGAGCGACAGGAGGGTGCCGGACTTGCGCGTGGACGCAAAGTCCAGACCGGCGAAGTAGAGGCCGGGTCGCTTAGCGATCCCTTCCTCGTGCACGGGCTGGCCGCGTGCGTCGAGCACCCCCGGCACCTGCACCCATCCGAAGTCACCCTCGAAGCCGGTGCACCAGATGACGGACGCAATGCCATGCTCGGCCGGATCGAGAGAGCCGACCGGCGGATCGGGGAGGTGCGGGGCAACAGTCTCGTCAGGATCGTCTTCCGCCGCCGGAGCATCAATGCCCTCGCGTGCGATGTAGGCGTCAATGTGGCGTTTGAACTGCTCGGAGGTCTCATCTCCAAAGCGGATGTTGTCCTCCAGATCCGGCGCAAAGGTCAGGCGCCGATTGCCATCGACTCCCGTGAGGCGGCCGAGGAGCACCACCCCTTGGGCGCTGAGCGATTGCAGGCTGACGGTGTGGCCGACACCGAGCAGCGGCCGGCCCATGACGCGGCCTGAGGGGTCGAGGAAGTCCTTGCGCGGCACGTCGAAGAGCCCGCTGCGCCGGAGCCAGAAGACAATGTCACGGCCTCGGTAGCGGCGGGGCATGCGCCCGACCCGACCGGTGGCGAGAAAGACCGTGCGATTAGCCTGTACCAGATCCTCGGCGATCTGGCCGCCGCACTGGGCACTGCCGACCACGAGCACCGCGCCGGCCGGCAGCGCCGCGGGAGTGCGGTAGTCGGACGCGTCCATCTGCACCAGATGGGAGGGCAGCGCGGATGTCGCGGCCGGGCGGCGCGGGCGGTTGAGGCTGCCGCTGGCGATCACGACATTGCGCGCCCATCGCGCCCCCCGTGGCGTGAGCACACGGAAGGCGTCCAGCTCTGAATCGAGGGATAGTTCGGTTACCGGGGTGTTGGTCTCGACCGGCAAGCCGTTTCGCGCGGCGAACCCCTCCAGGAGCGCCACGAACTCATCGCGCGTCATGAAGCCGTCCGGATCAGGGCCATCGGAGTGATCGCCCGGCATGACGGACCCCCAATTGGGAGTGTTCAGGCGGAAGGCATCCCAGCGCTGGGTGCGCCAGGTCTCGCCGATCCGGCTCCGCTCCAGCACGCAATGCCGCAGTCCGGCCTGGGCCAGATAGTAGCTTGCGCCCAGTCCGGCCCACCCAGCACCAACGACAACCACGTCGAGATGATCGCTGTTGGAGGTCATCAGGGTGTCCTCCTGCGGCCATCCCCGCCGTCCTCTGCTGAGACACGACGAGGCCTCCGCCCCGGCGATCTCGTGCCGCTCCTGTTTATGATAGCGCCCAATCGCCTATGCCACATAGCCTTCCATGCAGAGTTCTCAGCGATTGAGAAGCTTCACTGCAAGCTCAGCAAAATTCATCTCCTACTGGCCACTCGGCCGAACTGGGGAAAGGCAAGCGCAATCTTTCTTCTGGCCCAGCGAGCCCAACGACCGCTGTTGGCACTCCCCGGACCAAAGAGCTTGGTCCGCTCCGCCGGGGAAAAGCCGACGTTCATTGAGAGGTCGGAAGGTGAAGAGTTGACCCGCTTGTATGGACCGGCCGTGCGTCGCAAGAGGCTTTTCGAGATGGCGAGGTTGGTCTTGCGCTAATGTATCCGGCCCATGTGGAGCGATTGCTCCTGGCCATCATGGAGATCCGCGCGCATCGGTTCTCATAAGCGGACCGGCCCTTCATGGCCAAACGGGTCACCAGAGCCCAGATGCGACGGCGCGACCGTTCTCCATCTCGTGTTCCTCTCGCAGACCTCGGCGAGTTCCAGGCGGTTGATGCAGGGGAGGGGCGATGCTGCCCTCAACCCATTACAGCCGCTGTCCGTGGTTCATAGGTGCGGTTCTGGCTCAGCACGCTCCAGGCAATCCGCGCCAGCTTGTTGGCTAAAGCCGCCGCCAGCACGTTGTGGTGCAGGCGTGTGGACGCGGCGGTGAGCCATGCCCCGAAACTGTGTTGGCGCCACTTGGCCGGCCAGAGCAGCAGCACGCGAGCGGCCTGAACCAGGAGCGAGCGCAGGTAGCTGTTGCCGCGCTTCGACAGGCGGCCCAGGATCGTGCGGTCGCCCGTTGACGTCTGTTTGGGCACCAACCCGAGCCAGGCGCCGAAATCACGTCCTCGGCTAAAGGCGGCGCCGTTGCCAATGGCGGCTACCATGGCGCTGGCGATGATCGGTCCCACGCCTGGCACGCTCATCAGGCGCTGGCAGGCCTCATCGGCCGCCACGAGGTCCTCGATCTCGCCAGTGACAGCATCGATGCGCTCATCCAAGTGATGCCAGTCCTGCATCAAGCCTTCGATCAGGCGTACCATGCGCGGCGTGAGGACATCGGTGCGCTGGGCGAGAATGTCCGGCAGCGCTTGGCGCAGGGATCGCAAGCCCTGTCGCACCGCAATCCCGCGCTCGAGCAGGAAGGCGCGGATCTGGTTGACCACGGCCGTGCGCTGGCTGACCAAGCGGGCGCGAACACGATGCAGAGCTTGCAGGTCGAGTTGCTCGACTGTCTTCGTAGGCACGAAGCGCATGCTGGGCCGCTGTACGGCTTCAGCAATGGCCTCGGCATCGCGGAAATCATTTTTGTGGCTCTTACGGAAGGGCTTCACGAACTGCGCCGGGATCAGCTTCACATCATGGCCAAGGGCCAGCAACTGACGGCTGAGATGGTGGGCGCCGACGCAGGCTTCCATGCCGATCAGGCAGGCCGGCATATTGGCCAGGCGTGCCTCGATCTGTCCACGCGAGAGCTTCTGGCGCAGAACGATGGCGCCACGGACATCCAGGCCGATGAGGTGGAAGCTGTTCTTGCCGATGTCGATGCCAAGGGTGGCAATGGGCGGAAGCGGGGCTTTAGGCATGGCTCAGATCCTCGTGCTGGGCGCCCCTGATGAAGGGTGCGCCGGTAAGCACGGCCGGTCCATCCCATTAGCGGACCTTCCGCTGCCGATCACAAACCTGCTCAAACGGTTCGGCGGCAGGATCCCTAATCCCTATCTTTGGCTACTTGTGCGTGCGAACCGAACAGCCACGTCGTCATTGTCCTCGTTGAGGAAAACTGCTCCTCGGCACGGCCGGCTTACGGCCCCAGCAGACGAAGGAATGACCATGGCTACGAACAAGAAGGACGGTACTTCACAACCCAGCCGGAGCCGGAAGGCGCCGGAGAAGTCGGCGTCGAAGTCCGCCCCCGGTCTGCCGCCAAGCGAGGGGCTGCCGCTCCCAAGCGGGCGCAGCCTAAGGCGATGACCGGCTCTCGATCCGCGACGAAGTCCCAGGCTGTTCCGGCGAAATCCCGTTCCTCCGCAGGATCGCGCACGGCGGCACGCTCGACCTCGGGCGCATCGCGATCGCGGTCCACGACGCAGACCCGCTCCGCATCCCGCTTGCGGTCGCAGGGCGGCATGATGAACCCAATGGCCTGGCTCTCGGCTCTCGAGACCACGCCTACCTCTCCGCATGCCCGCGCGGTGATGGCGGAGGCTCTCAGGGCGGTCGCGAACGTGCTTGAGAAGCCGCAGGGCGGCGAGCAGGGGCAGGACAGCGGAAAGCAGCAGGGCAGGGACGCCATGTCGGCCGCAGGAAGCCTCGGCGCCGAGATCGTCGCCGCTCCACTGGAGATCGCAGCGGCTGCCATTGGAGCCGCAGGGGAGGTCGTGACAAGCGCGCTCGGCAGGTCGTCGGGCGAGGACCGCGGCACCGGCGACAGCAGGAAGGGCGGCAGGCGGTCCTCCTCGCGGAAGAAACCATCGACGACCGGCTAGTTGCCGACTGGATGATCGGTCGGGCGGAAAACACATCCTCCAAGATCAACCCGTCCGGCCATCGTCAAAAACGCGATCCCAATCCTTAAGCCAATTTACATTCGATCAAGAACACCAAGGTTTAGAGCCGGCGCCTCTCGGAAGTAACGCTTCGGTTTGCTCGCCCGGCCAAAGCAGACTTTCGTGAAGGGCAGAGATCTCCAGGGTCCGACCCGATGCAGCTGAGCCCCTCGCGGCCTGACAGGCCATCTGCTGCCGCTCGCCGCCGGGTTCAAACAATCCCGGTTCCGGCCGCAGAGCAGGGAAGGGGCGCAGGAGAAGCTGGAGGGCTTCTGCCAAGTGCTCGAGGCGGCGCTGACCATCGCCCACAAGGACCTCGACCGGCTCATCCTCGCCCGCGAGCTGATGAGCCGGGTGACCAAAGAGTGCCGCAGCAACTCCAAGCTACCGAATTTGGTCGAGCTGTTCCTGTCGCGTCCCCTGGTGACGGTGCCGCTCGGAGCCAAGCTCTTGCAGGTCACGCCGAAGGCCATTGACCTGATGCTGGCGCAGCTCGGCGGCGCGCTGCCGCGCGAGCTCACCGGCCGCACCCGCTACAGGGCCTGGGGTATCGTCTCAAGACGGCCACACCGGACCCAGCGCAGCTCGGTTGCGGAGGTGAGGGGCCGGTCACAGGCGCTTACCTTGTGGAACCCAAAGATCCAGTCCTGGGTTTTCGCCCAGTGTTCAACAACGGCGAGGTGAGGAGGATGCGGCAGTTCCTGCGAAACAACGGGCTGTCCATCTCTCTATTGGCCCTGTTCCTCGTCTCGCTTACGGGCCAAGCCCTCACCGGATGGCGGACCCATGGGGAGGAACTCCGCCTGCATGAGCTGCCTGAGATCGGTTTGGTGGATTACCTGCGGACCGGTCATTTCCTCTCGGCGACCTTCGAGAACTGGGAAAGCGAGTTCCTGCAGATGGCAGCCTACGTCGTGCTGACCGTCTTTCTGTTCCAGAAGGGCTCGTCTGAGTCCAAGAAGCCCGATGAGGACAATCCGGAAGACGAGACGCCGGAGAGCCGCCGCAGCGACCCCAACGCGCCCTGGCCGGTTCACCGCGGCGGCCTGCTGCTGAAGCTCTACTCCCACTCGCTCAGCCTCGTGCTTGTGGCACTGTTCGTCCTGTCCTTCTGGCTGCATCTGACGGGGAGCACACGGCGGGCCAACGAGGAGGCACTTCAGCACCATCAGCCGATGAAGACCATGGGTGAAATGCTGGCCGGGCCGGAGTTCTGGTACGAGAGCTTCCAGAACTGGCAGAGCGAATTTCTGTCGATTGCCGTGCTGATCGTGCTCGGCATCTACCTGCGGGAGCGCGGCTCGCCCGAGTCGAAGCCGGTTGCGGCACCGCACGCCACGACCGGACACTGACAACCTTCGGCGGGTCCATCGCTAATTTGGAGGACGGACGCGAGAACGGCGGATACTGCGCTCGCCGTTTAGGCGGCGAGCAGTCGAACTGCTCCGCGAGTGACGGCTGCAGTGTGCAGGCGCATTTCGCCCGTTGCTTGCGCGTCAGTCGACGGCGATGCCGCGCTCGGCCATCATCTCCTCAAGATCCCACAGCCTGAGATTGTCGGCCAAGTATCACCGGACGCACAACAGGATCACCGACCGATTGAAAGACCTGTCCCTGAACACTGCATCCTCTCGCACGAGAACCTGGATGCCGTAGCGGAAACTCTGAAGTCCAGCTCTGCCCCGGGTGGAGTTTCTTTGCTCGGCTTCCGGTCTTCTATGGCCATTGTCGGCGCTGGAAGCGCCCACCTGTCGAGGCGTTGCGCCAGGTTCTGGAAAACGCCAGTCGTTGGTTGTGCATGCGGTGGCCAAAGGAACTCCGTCCGACTTCGGCCCGTTACCATCGGATGCGCTTATAGGGAGTATGCTGATGGCCACAGATGCTCGCTCAATCTATATCTCGGCATTGCGCAATACCCACGCTATGGAACAGCAGGGTTTGCAGCAGATGGAAGCCCAAGCCTCGCGACTGGAGAACTACCCAGATTATATGGCGCTCCTCCAACGGCACATTGAGACCACACGGCAGCAGGTGCAACGGCTCGAGCAGGCGCTCCAATCGGTCGGTGAGAGCCCATCCAGTCTCAAGGAAACGGTGACCAGTGTCGCTGGCAGTGTCGGGGCAACCGTGCATGGGATGTTCCAGGACGAGACGCTCAAGAACCTCTATGCTGGTTACGCCTATCAATACGAGCAGATTGCCGCCTACCGCTCGCTGATTGCGATTGCAGAGGCCGCCGGCGAGACGGCTCACGCCTCGGCCTTTCGCCAGTCGATCCAGGAAGAAGAGCTGGCGGCACAACAGGCCGCTGATCTGATCGAGCCGGTGACTCGCCGCTACGTTGAACTCACCACGAGTGGCGAGAAGGCAGACCGCTGACAGGTAAATTGCTTAGCCTCGTCCAGGAAGAGAGGCTCCGTCCAAGTCTACCCAGGGTGGGGCTTTCTCATGGAGGGCTCTGGATAGGAGGAACGGAACCATGGGTGCTGCTCCTCTTCAACTGACCGGCATCTTGCCATCTGGTTCTGTCGCAAGTTCGAAATAGAGGCATTCTTGCGCCGTTTCGCCGTCCATAGCATTAGCGACAGAATCGATCGCATCCCAGTATCCTTGCGGAGGTTCGAGCGCCTTGGTGATGGCGCGTGCAAGAATGACGGCGATCGTCCCCCTCAGCGCCTGTTTCATCTCCGCCTGGCGCGCCCGATCCATCCGAGACAGGCCATGCGGTTCTCCACGTGAAGAAGCAGAGAGCAGAACGTGGACCACGCCGATGATGCCAATGTGATCGCGCTGATCGGAACACCTTGTCGCAGCATGCGTTCCCGTGGTGGGTCCGGCTTGGCTGTTCGATGGAGAAATCTGGCCGGCTGCGCTCATCCGGAGACACATCCATGCTCCAGCCCCTGGCATTGATCGGCTTTCTCATCCTGGCTGCGTCGTCCGCCCTGGCGCAGACGATAACCGGCTCGCCTCCTGCCACTGGCCCTGCCGAGACAGGGCAAACCGGTGGGATCACGGATTACTGGTGGGTCCTCCTGCTGGGCTGGTGCTCGTTGTCGCCGCCGTGATCTGGTACTTCTCGAGTCGCCGCACCCGGGTTTGAGCACGACTGCACCGGTGGCGATCAGGCTCAATCTGTGCTCAACACCTTCAGCGAGGACCCGCAATCGGCATAGGTGGCGGTAGGGACGACGCTCTTGCCGCGGTCGCAGGTGTTTGCACGGTGAGCGGACCTCAAGAGGTTGGATGGTTTTGCAAGCCCTGCTGGTTCTGACGGGTGCGCCCGGGACGTTACTCAGGCATCGTTGTGTTCACCTCGACAAGATAACCCCATGTGGCCAGTCGAGGAACCGCTCCGTCGTCGCTTGCTGATCCAAGCGCTGAGATCTGATCCAAGCGCTGAGATAAAGTGCGCAGAAGGCTGTTGACGGAACAGGGTTCACAACCGGATTAGGATCGCAACCTGCTCATGGTGTCCGCTCCAATGTATTGCGCTGTCCAGCGCGAAGCAGGCGCCAGCCACCGATGAGCATCGCAGCGCCCCAGATGAGGAAACCGAGATCCCAATAGAGCCACTGCTCCCGTGGCACTGTCTCATTGACGTGGTGGATGCCGAGCAGGTGGTGGTCGATGAGGCCCTCGACGAGGTTAAAGATGCCCCACCCCATCAGCATTGTTCCCGGCAGGAGTTTGCCGGACCACCGAATATGGGTTGTCCGCGAGAACCGCCACAGGATGTAGAGGCCGAGTGCCGTGAAGATATAGGTGCTGGCGTGAAAGATGCCGTCCCAAAGCGTGTTCACCTTCAGGCTCTCCACGCTGTCGGGTGGGTAACCGGCGCTGGTCAGCATGTGGTGCCATTGCAACAGCTGATGCAGCACGATCCCGTCGAAGAAGCCGCCAAGTCCAAGTCCGAACAGGATGCCTGCGGAGATGGGGAAATCCTCCGCCTCGCGTCCTGCACCAGCCGGCGTGCGCGCGGTGGGATTAAGAGCCATGCTTGGTCCCCAGGTTCACCAGACAACAAGAAGGTTGACTTGGCGGTTCCAGAATGCCGCTCCAACTGTTGAGCGGGCGAGGACAGTCCAGAGCGCTTCGGAGGCCGGAACTGCCATGCCTCCGGTTGGTTGAATCCAAGTTCTCCCATGCACAGGAGGTGTGCCATGGCCACCAAGCAGAAGACCCTCAACGATCTTTTTCTCGAGACCCTCAAGGACATGTACCATGCCGAAAAGCAGATCCTGAAAGCCTTGCCGAAGATGGCGAAGGCGGCCGAGTCAGATCAGCTGCGGCAGGCCTTCGAACAGCATCGCGCGGAGACCGAGGGCCAGGTGGAGCGCCTGGAGCAGGTGTTTGAGATGCTGGGCAAAGCGGCGCGCGGCAAACCCTGTGAGGCGATCCAGGGCATGGTCGAGGAGAGCCAAGAGGTCATCGAGGACTTCAAGGGCTCCGACGCGCTCGATGCCGGGCTTCTCGCGGCGGCCCAAGCCGTCGAGCATTACGAGATTTCGCGCTATGGCACGCTCCGGACGTGGGCGACCCAGCTTGGCCTGACCGAGGCCGCCCGGCTTCTCGAGCAAACACTGCAAGAAGAAAAGCACACCGATGCCGTGCTGACCCAGTTGGCTGAAGCAGCCGTCAATCGGCAAGCGGCTTGATCGAAGCTGATCGGCTAAACCCCACCACGATCCCAGGTGCGGAATTGAGCCGATGGCCCAGAGCCATGGCGATCTGGCACTGGGGCTCGGCTTCAAAGGGCGAGTGGACACCATGTGAGCTCTGATCTCGACTGCAGGTCGCTCCAGGGATTTTAGTGATGGAATGGCTGCGAATGGGAGGTTGATCTGATCCTGATGATTAACCCCACCGGCCCTTATCTGCCACCACAGAGGGGGCGCGTGTCACGTCAGGGAGACGCCACGTCATCAGAGGCTCCGAGTGCTGTCATTCAGGGGCTCAACAGCCCGCCAACAATCGCGGCACTGCCTGCGTCGAAAGCATCGGCACTCCTTGTAACCTGTAAAAAAGACATAGAAAGGCATCGATGGTGCTCTCATAGATCTTCCTTCATTGAGCCACCGGCAAAGCTGGTGGGTCCTGCGACAGAGCAGATGCATTGGATGGGTTTCTGGCTCGGCTGACCCCGATAGACTGGATCTTTATTGGAGGCGTCGCCCTCGTCTCAGCTCTTATGGCTGCAGGCATTTACGGCATCCGGACAGAGATGCGGTCGCACGCCAAAATCCGGGCACGATCAGTTCAGCTCAAGACCTCTCGGGAGCAACGCCTGCAATGGCGGCGATCCCTCCAATCAAAGGATCTGCTCGATCTGCTCGATGATATTGATACGCTTATCAGGCTTACTGATGCAAATGATGAGGCCATCAAACGGGACCACCGGGAAGGCGTGCGCTTGGCTTGGATGAGCCGGCGCGTTCCACTGCGTACTGTTTTCCTCGGCGGCCTGCTGCTCGCTGGTGTTCTCTCTGCCATATTCATGGTGATCGCCCAGGGTCCATCGAATTCCATCCCCTGATCGGCGATCTGTATGGGCACAGTCTTGCTGGAGGCGAGGAGATTCAGGAGTTGAGATGACGGCGCCCTGGGACGAGCCACGAATGGAGCTGCTGACGCGCCTTTGGCTTGCTGGAGCGACGGCCCGCCTGATTGCGGAGAAGCTTGGCGGCGGCGTCACGCGCAATGCCGTGATCGGAAAGGCTCACCGTCTCGGGCTAACGGGCAAGCACGGCAGTAAGAGCGCAGCTCTCAAGCGTGCTCGGGCATTCCGTGCCCGAGGGAGTGATCAGCACCTCCAGCGCAAGCCCAAGCCCAAGAACCGTGCACGTTAATGTTAGGAGCTAAACGGTTCGAAATGAGCGGTGGGAACGCCGAGCGTCGGGGCCTGTCACGTTAACCTGAGAAGGTCGCAAGACGCCTTGCCTCAGTGATCTCAGGTCAGAACTCCAGCCGCGGCTTTCCATGCCGCCATGGCATGGAGACGGTGGAGGTGGGTGGCAAGGGCAGACTGGTACAGGCGAGGCGGAACGAAGTGGTTTCTGACAGCCGAAAAGACCGAGGTAAACCGCTGCAGGCCTCCCGCGGAACGAAAGCCCTGCATCATCCGCTCCCGCTTTCGCAACGGGAGATGTGAATTCTCAGATGAGGTATTCGGCCTGCCGCCGCGCCTGCCACGTCGCCATGAGGCGCAGCGCTCCAGGCTGATGGTACAACGAGGTCACGGCCTCGAGCCTCAGTAGGAGAAACGCACCATGAAGCACGATGCGGGATTAGACATCGCGGTCAAAGAAACCTCCGTGTGTATCCTGGACGAGACGGGAAAGATCTGCCGTGAGGTCAAGGTCGCCACCCATCCGGAGGATCTTCTGCGGATCCTACAGGATCCAGCCTGGCACCTGGAGCGGGTCGGGCTCGAGGCGTGCCAGCTCTCGCAGTGGCTCTTCGACGGGCTGGCAGACGCGGGCCTGCCGGTTGTGTGCATTGAGACGCGCCACGCCAAGGCCTTCCTGAAAGCGCAGATCAACAAGAGCGACCGCAATGATGCCCGCGGCATCGCCCAGATGATGCGGGTCAATCTCTTTCGTCCGGTGCACGTGAAGACGCTCACCAGCCAAAAGCGGCGGGTGCTGCTGACCGCCCGCAAGCTCCTGCAGGAGAAAGCCATCGCAATTGAGAATGACATCCGTGGCCTGTTGCTGAACTTCGGTCTCAAGATTGGCATAGTGGGAGCGGTCAAGTTCGAGCAGCGCATCCGCGAGCTTGTTGCAGGCCTGCCGGACCTGGCCGAGATTGTCGAACGGCTGCTGGATGCCCGGTGCAGGCTACGCGAGCACTTCGCCGCTCTGCACCGTAAGCTTCTGGACCTCGCCCGCGGGGATGAGGTATGCCGGCGCCTGATGACCATTCCTGGGGTGGGTCCGGTTGTGTCGCTGGCTTTTGTGGCGACGATCGACATTCCGGCCCGGTTCCGGAACTCGAAAGCGGTTGGGCCTGTCCTGGGGCTGACGCCCGTCCGAAGCCAGTCCGGCGAAAGTGATCGGGTTGGCCGGATCTCGCTCTGTGGGGATGGCATGATGCGAACGCTGCTGTTCGAGGCAGCTCAGACGATGCTGCGGCAGTCCACCCGGTGGTCGTGGCTGAAGGCCTGGGCCATGAAGGTGGCCCGGCGGCGCGGCAGCGGAAAAGCCGTTGTCGCCCTGGCGAGGCGTCTGGCCGTGATCATGCATCGCATGTGGTGCGACGGCACGGAATTCCGGTGGACGCGGGAGGCGCAAGCAGCCTGACAGGCCCGCCGATCGCGCGCCGTCTGATCAAGGAGAACCACGAGCTTCCGCACCAGGGCGGAAGGCTGTCCCCTGCGGGACGATGAATGAGGCGAGTTCGAAATAGGGCATGCTCCTCGCACCTCTGGGTGCAGAAGGACGCTTCTCAGATAGTTCCGCTTCATTCTTCCGACCCCATGATGGAAGGGCCATTGTGCCGAATCCGGAGAGAAGCAAGAGCCCGCAGGACAGTTGAAGCCCTAGGATTGGATGATCCGATTGCGCTTGACTTCAATCGGCCGAATAAAGAAGCCCTGTTGTTGAGACCCTTCTGGGACCGGTGCTCAACCCTTGGCATGACCTGCCGCTTTGCGGCCCCGTAGGAGGCCAGTTTGTCGGTGATGATGCGCTTGGGTGCCATGCCTTGTTTCTTCATCAGCCGGGTCAGCAGGCGCTTCGCCGCCTTGGTGTTGCGGCGGCCTTATTTCGTCAAGCACGTACCCGTCCTGATCGACAGCCCGCCACAGCCAGTGTTTCTTGCCAGCGATGTTGATGACGACCTCGTCCAGATGCCAAATGTCGTTTGGGCGTGGCGGCTTGCGACGAAGGCGCCGGACATACTCTGGTCCGAACTTCTTCCCCCACCGGCGGACGGTCTCATAGGAGACGAGGATGCCGCGCTCGAGCAACATCTCCTCGACGAGCCGGAGGCTCAGAGGAAATCGGAAGTATAACCAAACCGCATGGGCGATGATCTGAGGTGGGAACCGATGGCGCTTGTAGCTGATGGGCTTGGTCATGCACGAGCACTTAAGCCACAAGCCACTGCCCAAAAGTTACCGTGACATCCCCATCAAGAAAGCGCTTGCATCTGTGTCGCGGCGCGACAATCATCATGCCCGCCGCGACAGCCAATCACCATCCTGATCGCCGCCCACTCCCAATCCAGATTGTCGCGCAATAAGAGAACCCGTTCACCTGCTGGTCGACAGCACAGGCCTGCGGCTGTGTGGACCCGGCGAGTGGCTCATCGAGAAACACGGCACCAAAAGACGGCGGGCTTGGCGAAAATTGCACATTGGTGCTGATGCTGAGACCGGGCGGATCCTCGCATCAGAGCTGACCAAGAGCGATGTCGATGATGGCTCGCAAGTTGGGCCCTTGCTCGATCAGATCCCAGGTCCACTCGCCTCATTCATCGGTGATGGAGCCTACGATCAAGCGGGCATCTACGACACCGTCGCCAAACACCATCCTGATGCTGATGTGATCGTTCCACCCCGATCAACGGCGGTGCTGAGCGAGGATGTAGAGCGCGCGCCCACACAGCGCGATCGGCATCTCCAAAGCATCGTCGAGCATGAACGCATGGTCTGGCAGAAAACATCCGGGTACACTCGAAGGGCCCTGGTGGAGGCATCCATGAGCTGCCTCAAACGAGTGATGGGTTACGGCTTACGCTCGCAGGCAGAACAACGCCGCAGGACCGAGATGGCCATCGCCATCAATGCGTTAAATCGCATGCTTGAGCTTGGTCGCCCGAAGTCCGTCCGCATCGCTTGAGTGCTGGTTCGGTGGCCTTCAATGCGCCCATAGTCCGATCCATGCAACAAAGCCGCGACTTGAACCATTCCACTCAAGATAACTAACCGACGACAGCTTCGGCCTCGATCTCAACCGCGTAGTCTCCTACCAAACGTGAAATCTCAAGCAGCGTATTCGCAGGTCGCACTGCTCCAAAGTAGCGGCCATGCACCCGAGAAACGGGCTCCCAGTCGTCTGCATTGTTTAGATAGATACGTGTTCGGATAGTGTCTGCGAGCGTTCCTCCCAAGGAGGCGATGCTCGCTGCGATCTTATCCAGAATGTAGACCGCCTGCCCTTGGGCATCGCCTGGGCAGATGATCTCGCCTGAGCCGTGGGTAGCCGTGGTTCCACTGACAAGGATGCGATTGCCGATCCGCACCGCACGGCTGTAGCCACAGATGGGCTCCCAGACGCTGCCAGAGTCAATGCGTAGGCGGTCGGGCCGCCCATCGATTGGGACTGCGTCGAACACTGGTGGAAAGCTCTCAAGATGATGGCTGAGATCGCCCGACGCTGTGAGAAATGGTGGGTGACGGTACTCGTCACCGCAATCCCCTGGAATACGCTGGGTGGAAGCCAACGCCTCGTCGATGCGTTGCTTGTCATCTTCGTCCAATGAGAACGAAAACAGGGCCGCATTGTCCGCCCGGTGCTCACGCTCCCCGAGCCGGGCTCCGACAATGACAGCCGCAACGGCCGGCTGTTCGAGCACCCAACGGGTGGCCACATTGGCGACAGACACCCCGTGCTTACGAGCAACTTTGTGCAAGGCGGCCAGGATCGACTGGAAAGCAGACCATCCTCCAATCGTGTCAACGAAGCGCTTGTATTTCGACTTGCTCCAATCCTTGATAGAGGTTGGCTCCGGCGCACCCATCCACCGGTCCGTCAGGAAGCCGCCTCCGAGTGTACCATAGGCCAGCAGGCGCACGCCCGTGGCGAGACAAAACGCGCTCATGTCCTCCCCGGCGCGGCGATCGAGCAGGGAGAACGAAACCTGGTTCGACACGATCGGAAAGCCGTGCTTCACCAAGAGGCGCAGGTGGTCGGTATCGAAGTTCGTCACGCCGAGATGGAGGATGCGCCCGTCCTGCTGCAGCGCGGCGAGCTCCCTCATGGCATCGATATAGCCGGGGTGCTCGAACATCCACCAGTGGAACTGCAGCAGGTCGATGGTTTCGACACCAAGGCGCTCCAGACGCTCGGCGATGCCAGCCCGGACGACGTCTGCGAACATCGGTCCCGGCGAGGGACACCACTTCGTGAAGGCAGTTGGACGCTGCCCCTCGGCTCCAACCTGCATGTCCAGAAAACGACCGGTGATCAGCTCCGCACTGCCGTAGTGGTCTGCCATATCGAAGCTGTCAAAGCCCGCGCGGGCGTAGTCGGCCATAGCGGCTGCTGCAGTATCGCGATCCAAGAGACGGCCTTCTCGCTCCATGTCGGCCACTTGCCAAAGGCCTGTGACCATGCGGCTGATCTCGAGTCCAGGTGCGAGCAGTGTCCGGTCGGGACGAATGGACATGGCAATCTCCGGCAAAACGGCTTAGGCTCCGCGCCGAGCGCGGAGCCTAAGCCAATGACCAGCAGGGTCTAGCGCGACGGGATCTTCGCCTTGATGGTATCAACCTCATCGACACCCATCTGGCCAATGGTCGTGACCTCGCCGTTCTGGATCCGCCACAGCCGGAAGGGGCCGGTGATATCGCCGTACTGGTCGAACGTCACAGGTCCAATGACGCCCTCGTAGTGCACCGGCTTGCCCTCTTTGATGAGCTGGAGCGCCTTCTTGAAGCCCTCAGGTCCGGCATGGATCGCTTCGCCGTCGCTCCCGGTGACCTTGCGAATGGCGTCTCGGATGGCTGCCGCCTCGAACTTGCCGGCCTGAGCCACCGCAAGGCCGAGGATTGCCGCCGCGTCATAAGCTCGGTCAGCGGCGGGGGCATTGGCATCAAAGCCGCCGGACATCGCCGGGTAGGCTGTTGCGAAGTGCTCAGTCGAGGGTGTCTTGGTCGTACCCGACGAGGTTCCAAAGGCATCATTTAGATAACGAGGCCCGACGTCGCGGATGAAGTCGGCGCTATTCATGCCGTCGTTCAGGAGAAACTTTGGGGCACCACCCTGTGAGATCCAGGTGCGTGCGATCGATGTGCCGTCGCCCGGATAGGAGACGAGGTAAAGGGCGGGCGGATCTCCGTCGAGAGCGCGAGTGACCTCCGGCGCATAGGAGGCTTGGCCTTGGTTGTAGGGCGTAGTGGATGTGGTCTGGCCCCCAAGCGCCTCGTAGGCACGCTTGAACTCCGCCACCATGTTCACGCCGAAATCGTTGTTGACGTGAATGATCGCAATCTTCTTCAGGCCCTGATCCATTGCATACTTCGCAGCCGCCGTGCCTTGGAGCGCGTCCGAGGTGATGGTGCGGAAGAAGATGCCGTTGGTCTTCCCCTCCTGTGCAATTCGCGTGAGCGTTGGCGACGAGGAGGCGGGCGAAATTTGAACCACGTTCGCCTGCGCCGTCACCGAGGTCAGTACAGGGAGCGACACCGAGGAGATGATGCCGCCGATGATCGCAGGCACGCGCTTGAGGTCAACAAGTTGTCGGGCTTGGTCGACCGCGACGGAGCCTTGGCTCTGCGAGTCCCGAAGGTCCGTGGCGAGCTGGCACCCAGCCGCTCCGCCAGCCTCGTTGATCTCCTTAAAGGCAAGCTCGATGGATTTGGCTGCAGCTTGGCCGAAGCGTCCGGCTGGGCCGGTCAGCTCCACGACAACGCCGACTGTATGCGTGCAGGGCTGCTGTGCGGATGCCGGCAGTGGTGCAAGAGCCATCGCCAGAGTGGCGGCTGAAACAATGGATGCGAAGCGCACGGTGAACACTCTCCCTGATCTGGTCCGCCGAAGGTAAGCTTTGGTGTCACTTGCCCCTCCCGGCGGGTAGGCAGTGTTCCGCCTTGGCGGCCGTTTGGCAAGCGGGGCGGGCTGGGATAGTCCTCAAGAGCCCGGGCTGATCCAGGTCTCGTGTAGGGCGAGCCATCGCACACCCTCCTCTGCCAAGGCCTCGAACACGGCGGTTGATCGGCGGCGGGTGACGATGCTGCCCGCTGCTTGCTCCTCGATATAGCGGAGAATGATGAGCGGCGGCCGCAGGAGCAGGAGCTCGGGCTCGACAACGGCAATGTGGAACGGGTCCTGCTTTCCTTTGGTACCGTAAGCTCCTCGTAACCACCCAATCACGTCCGGCCGCTGGAGCCTCGCTCCACTTGGAGACACCATGGTGAACTCTTCACCCAGAGCGTTCTCCAGACGAGAGAATACGGCATGCGTGTTCTCGACCGTTCCGCAGAGCCAGGTCTCGAAGAAGGCATGCAGGTCGACCACCTCCTGCAGTGCGGCTTGGGCGAGGGGATGGTCGAGCCCCATGAGGGGTCAGGCCTCATTGAGATTATAATGCATGATGCGACCATGCCGGCTCTCCCGGTCACGCTCGAGCGTGTAGGTATCCCCCTCAGGGCCGGTCTTGAGTGCGAGGACCCTGTTGATGGCGGTCCGGTCCTCCTCATCGAGGGTGAGCCGAAACACATCGAGATTATCGGGCAGGTGCTCGGCGTAGCGGGCACCGATGATAGCGCCTGCCACCGCGGGCCGGTCCAAGACCCACCGGGTGGCCACCGCCGTTAGGCTGACCCCGTGCTTGCGCCCGATCTCCCGCAGGGTGGCGAGCAGGTTCTGGAACAAGGACCAGCCGCCAAAATCGTCGACGATGAGCTTGTACTTAACAAGCGAACGATTGGCGAAAGGCTCCTGGGGCTCCGGGACGCCGAGCCACCGCTCCGACAGAAAACCACCTGCCACCGTACCATAACACAGAAGCTTCATGCCGCGCTCCTGACACAGCGCAACAAGGCCGTTCTCGGGCCTCTGGTCGAGAAGCGAGTATTGGACCTGCATGGACACGAGCGGCACCCCTGCGTCGAGCAGGGCTCGCGTGTGGGGGGTATCGAAGTTGGTACCGCCGATCTGGTGGATCTTTCCCTCGTCCTGGAGTTCCTTGAGGATGAGTGCGGTCTCGACAGCGCCCGGGACGGCGTAATTCCACCAGTGGAACTGCACCAGATCGAGACGCTCCATCCTGAGCCGTCGGAGCGAGCGGTCGATGATCTCGCGCACGTACGCACGGTCGACGCGGGAGAGGGCATCCCAGTCCGGCACGAACTTCGTGTGCACCTTGAAGTTCTTCAGCGCTGCGGAGCCGCGTTCGGCGAGCATGCGATCGCGGAAATGCCCGATCATCTCTTCGACGCCGGTGTAGATGTCGGCGCAGTCGAAGGTCGTGATGCCCCCATCTACAAAGGCAGACATATCGGCGATCGCCCGCTCGGCCTCGATGGCACCATGCCCGCCGGCAAGCTGCCAGCCCCCACGCAGCATGCGAGAGATTCGGTAGCCCGGAGCGAGATCAATCGTTTCGACGGTCATGTCAGGCCTTCGCATCGGGCAAGGGTACGGCCGTAACCTCCGAGTGGCGGAATACGCGCTTCGCCATCCGGCTGATCCGGAGCCGGCTCGGACAATTGGGGTCCGGGCAGGCGACCTCGGCATCGGTGGACATCCAGTCGTTCGGATGAGTGACGCGTTGTTTCGCGGGGAGGAGCGGCAGCAGCGCAGCGAGCGAATAGATCGAGAAGCCCTGGCCTGGGGGGAGGTGAAGCATCTCCCCCTTGAGCTCGAAATAGTCGCCGGGCTTGGCCCCACAATACAATGTGGCACCCTCCGGAGCGACAACCTCGACCCGCAGGTCGTAGAGATCGAAGAAATCATCCGACACGGGACAACGTCCATTGCCTGTTGCACGTGCGCATTGTCATGACGCAAAATTGCCGCCCTCGCAACACGGCCCGGCCGGTGACTTCATTCCGCTCATGCTGACAGCCCAATCGATCACCAAGACCTTCGGCGGCAACCGCGCCGTCGACGCGGTGTCCTTCACGATCGAGAAGGGGACGATCACGGGCCTCATCGGGCCGAACGGGGCCGGCAAGACGACCCTCTTCAACTGCCTGGCGGGCTTGTTTCCCCCGACGTCCGGGTTGCTCAGCCTCGACGGGGAGCGGATCGACGGGCTTGCGCCGGATCAGATCTTCGCCCAGGGCCTCGCCCGGACGTTCCAGATCCCAAGACCCTTTCCCGAGATGACGGTGCTGGAGAACGTCATGGTGGCACCCCTGCACCAGCGCGGTGAGCGGTTCTGGGCTAACTGGCTCACGCCGGGCCACGTAGCCGCCGAGGAACGGGCGTTGGCGGCCGCAGCCCGACACTGGATCGACTTCGTGGGCCTGTCGCATCTCGCTCAGCAGCCGGCGCGCGTCTTGTCCGGCGGACAGCGCAAGCTCCTGGAGCTCGCCCGGGTTCTTGTGGCCAAGCCGCGCCTGATCCTGCTCGACGAGCCCGGAGCCGGGGTCAATCCCGTGCTGCTGGATGCGATCGTCGACCGGATCGTGGCCCTCAACCGGCAGGGCATCACGTTCCTGATCATCGAGCACAACATGGATCTGGTGATGAGTTTGTGCCGTCCCATCATGGTGATGGCGCAGGGTCGCCTTCTGATGTCCGGGACGGCGCAGGAGGTGCGTGACGATCCGAGGGTGGTCGAAGCCTATCTCGGCGGAGCCCCGGCGTGACGGCTCTCCGGATCGAGGCTCTGGAGGCCGGCTATGAGCCAGGGCTCCCGATCGTGCGCGGCGCGTCACTGTCGGTCGAGCCGAACGAGATCGTTGCCATCCTCGGACCAAACGGCGCTGGCAAGTCGACCCTGATCAAAGCCATCGCCGGGCTGGTGCCGATCTCCGCTGGAAGGATCTTCCTGCACGATCGCGAGATCACGGGGCGCGCGGCTCATCGATTAGCCCACGAAGGTCTTGGATTCGTGCCACAGACCGAGAATGTGTTCGTGAACCTCTCGATCGAGGACAATCTCGATCTCGCCGCCTCGATCCTGAAGGTGCCCAAGAAGCAGCGGCTCCACGATCTCTATGCCTTGTTCCCGGACCTCGCACGCCAGCGGCGACTCTTGGCGGGTCGTCTCTCGGGGGGGCAGCGCCAGATGCTCGCGGTCGCCCGGGCGCTGGTCGGCGCGCCTAAGGTCCTGATGCTGGACGAACCCTCAGCGGGGCTTTCGCCGAAGCTCGTGGGTATCGTCTTCGAGAAGCTCAGGGAAGTTCGCGCCACCGGCGTCACAATCGTGCTGGTGGAGCAGAACGTGAAGGCGGCGCTCGCCATCGCCGATCGCGCCGCAGTCCTGGTCGAGGGAAGCACCCGGATCGTCGGCGCCGCGCGCGACCTCTCGGACGATCCGCAGGTCGCCGCACTCTATCTCGGACAGCATCGAGGAGGCATCTAATGTTGCAGCTCATGGCCGACGGCTTCGTCATCGGCTCGGTCATTGCGCTCGGAGCGATCGGCGTGACGCTGGTCTATTCCATCCTGCGCTTTGCGAACTTCGCCCATGGCGAGTTTTTGACCTGGGGCGCCTATTTCGCTTGGACGACGCTCCTCGGTATGGCGGCGGTTTGGGGGCCCATGGAGCCCCTCGGCCCGTTCTCGTTCGGATGGGCGCTCCTCACCGCACTGGTCGTCGCCGCGATCGCAACTGCGGCGCTGGCGCTGCTGGTTGATCGGCTTCTGTTCCGTCAGCTGCGGCGGCACGGGAACGCGATCACGCTGATCATGGCGAGCTTCGGAGCCGCTCTCGTGCTGCGCAACCTGCTCCAGTTCATCTATGGGGCGGTTCCGGAATACTACAGCCGTGAGATCCAGGTTGCGATCCGGCTGATTCCGAGGGATGTCTTGGGCGGGTTGCGGATCACCCCGGACCAGCTTTTTGTCCTTGGTCTGACGGCCGTTTCGGTCGTCGGGCTCCATCTCTTCCTCACGCGCACGACCCTCGGCAAGGCGATGCGGGCAACCTCCATCAACCCACAACTTGCCCGAGTGACGGGCATCGACGTCGATCGCGTGATCCGCGCCACCTGGATCATCGGTGCCGTTCTCGCGGCCGTGGCCGGGGTGTTCTCGGGCCTCACTGTCCAGCTGCGACCGCAACTCGGCCTCGACCTTTTGCTTCCGCTCTTCGCCGCGGCGATTCTCGGGGGAATCGGCAGCGTCTACGGGGCGGTCGCGGGCGGCCTCATCGTCGGCCTCGCGGAAAGCCTGTCGGTGCCGCTCGTCGGGGCTGAATACCGAGCGGCCACCGCCTTCGTGGTGCTCATCGCCATCTTGCTTGTCCGCCCCACCGGTCTCTTCGGCGAGAGGACGTGATGCCCGATCTGCTCGGTCTGCTCTCATACGGCACCTTCTTTCTCGTCTTTGCCACGATTTTTGGGCTGGTGGTGCTCGGCCTCAACCTGCAATGGGGCTTCACGGGCCTGTTCAATGTCGGCGTGGCGGGCTTTGTTGCGATTGGGGCCTACACGTCGGCGCTCCTAACAGCGCCGGACTACCCAGATCAGATCGGCGGCTTGGACTTGCCCATTCCCCTCGGTTGGATCGGCGCGATGGCGACATCTGGGCTTGCAGCCTTCGTCGTTGGGGTGGCAGCACTGCGGCTGCGGCACGACTATCTGGCCATCACCACATTCGGTATTGCTGTTACCCTGCAACTGATCGCGTTGAATGCCCAGGGCCTGACGGGCGGGCCGTTCGGGCTGCAGTTCATCCCGAAGCCGTTCGCCGACATCATCGCGGATAACCTCGCCTGGAACCTGACCTACTTGGTGATAGCCGCGACATTGCTTGGTCTCAGCTATGTTGCCCTGGAACGCTTGGTGCGCAGCCCCTGGGGTCGCGTTCTGCGAGCGATCCGCGAGGACGAGACGGCGGCCGCGTCCCTTGGGAAGCGGGCCTTCCGGTTTCGTCTGCAAGCCTTTGTGATCGGCTGCATGCTCATGGGGCTTGGCGGGGCACTTTACGCGCACTTTGTCGGCTACATTGCTCCGGAGGATTTTCTGCCGATTCTTACGTTTCAGATGTGGACGATGCTGATTGTGGGCGGCTCGGGCAACAATCTCGGGGCTATCCTTGGAGCCTTCGTGGTATGGGCCTTATGGACCCTGTCCGGGAATGTGCTTCGTGAATTAGTGCCGGCTGAGTATCAGGCCAGGGCAGCAACCCTCCAAGTCGTTCTTATCGGGCTGCTTCTGGTGCTCATTCTTTTGGTGCGGCCGCGCGGACTCCTCGGCGAGGAGACCGTGGTTTCACGGCACATGAAGGACTCAGCTGGCGAAGTGCAGGAGGAATAAGGCTGTCGAGGCAAGCCGGCCGGTTCTGTCGCAAATCCGGAACAGGGACGAGAAAGCAGCAGGTGCACCGTACTGCCCTTATGCGGCGAGCAGGTGAAACTGCTCCGCAAGCGACAGCTGCTGAAAGTAGACATATTTCGCTTGCTGTTTACGCAGCATATGAACCAACTCGATGCCACCCAGGACCACGCGGGCGCAGTCAGCGGACTTGAAACCGAGCAGCGGTCGCACGCGGCACTTGGCGGCGCGGCGATCCTGCTCGATACGGTTATTGAGGTATTGACTCTGCCGGATCCTGATCGGCTTGAGCCTGCGTCTTGAACGGTCCTGCAGCCGGCTCTCGGCATCACACGACAGGATGGCTTCCCGATTGGTCTGGCTGCCGTCGATGACGATCCTCTCGGGCCGGCCGTGCCGGTTGAGGGCCTTGCGCAGAAACCGGTTGGCGGCAATGAGGTCCCGTCGTTCGCTGAACCAGAACTCAACCGTGTCGCCGTTGCTGTCGATAGCCCGGTAAAGATACAATGGGGTGGACGCCCCTCCGGCAGCGCCTAGCTGCCAAGGTTGCCACATCCGCAACCACCACCAAGAGGCCCGTCCATGCAGACCCTTGATATCATCGGCATCGATTTAGCGAAGAATGTCTTTCAGCTCCATGGCGCACGCAAAACTGGCGCTGTGCTCTTTCAGAAGAAGCTGTCCCGAGGCAAGCTGCTGTCGTTTCTTGCCACCCAGCGCCAATGCACTGTCGCGATGGAAGCCTGTGCCAGCGCTCATTACTGGGGACGCCAGATCAGCACCTTGGGCCATACAGTGAGACTGATCGCCCCCAACTATGTGAAGCCATTCGTCAAACGGCAGAAGAATGACGCCGCCGATGCCCAAGCCATCTGTGAAGCCGCTCAGCGGCCGACCATGCGCTTTGTTGCGGTCAAGAGTGAGGAGAAGCAGGCCTCCTCCATGGTGTTCAAGGCCAGAGATCTGCTGATGCGCCAAAGAACCCAGATCATCAATGCCCTGCGCGGACATCTCACCGAATTCGGCATTATCGCACCCCAAGGAACGAGACACGTTCACACGCTCGTCACCGCGGTTGACGATCCGGCGAATGGCCTTCCTGAGGTGGCGCGATCCGTCTGCCGGATGCTCATCACGGCCTTAAGTAAGTTCAACCAGAAGATCGGTGGGTTGGACCGGGAGATCGCGCAGCGGGCGCGGCAGGACGACGAGATCCGACGCCTGATGACGATTCCGGGTGTTGGTCCGGTCACGGCAACAGCTCTGGAGGCCTTGGCTCCGGCGGCCGAGACTTTCGACAAGGGGCGGGATTTCGCAGCCTGGATGGGGCTCACACCCAGGCAGAACTCGTCTGGCGGGAAGCATCGATTAGGCAAGACATCGAAAATGGGACAACGCGACCTGCGTCGCCTGCTCATCATCGGTGCCACGGCAGTTGTCCGATGGGCGGCCAGACATGGCACGGCTCCGCACTCCTGGCTGGGACGGATGCTGCGCCGCAAACCGCCGATGCTGATTGCGGTCGCCCTGGCCAATAAGATGGCGCGGATTGCCTGGGCGCTGATGGCCCGGGAGGAGTTTACCGAGCTTCGGGAGCTGTCGTGTCGGCAGTATAACCCGAGGAACTGCCGGAGGATGTGAGAAGGTCGAACAGAGATTTATGGGAAATCGGTGGGTCGAACGGGATCAGAAGAACCAGTCGCTGGATGGGCGCTTCGAGCGCGCAGATACACGTTGGATCTGATCTGCGGACTTCCATAAGGGCCTGCGGCGTTTGGATTGCCGCTTCGAGAGGCCGGACACACGTCAGCACCCGATCGTAGACCCAAGATCACACGTTATGATTTCTCTTGCATTCAACGGGGCGTCCACACACATCCAGCATCCTCTGACCTTGATGTAGGTTTCATCGATATGCCAGTTCCGGCTGACGGCTCGTTTCCAGAGGTTGAAGCGGTCGAGCAGTTCGAGTGAGTAACGAACCACCCAGCGCACGACTGTGGCATGGTCGACGGAGATGCCGCGCTCCGCCATCATCTCCTCGAGGTTGCGCAGACTGAGGCTGTAAGCCAGGTACCACCGGACACAGAGCAGGATGACTGACCGATCAAATTGCCTGCCCTTGAACATTATGCCTCACTCTCTTTCTTTCCTAGCGCAGGCCATAGCCCTGCGCTAGGAAAGAAAGAGTTGCGACAGATCCGTTTAAGGTCGTTGTAGTGGCGGCTACCCAGCGATGTCCTGGAGGTAGCTGTCTGCAAAGTCCGTCTCGATCTCGATCCAAAGCGGTGAGTGATCCGACATCTGACTTTGGTGCGCAATTCAGAGGTAGACCGCTCCCGTGCCTGCGGCGGGGCTCAGGTGATGCACTGTGATACCGGCATGCCGAGGCGGGTCATGATGTTGATGACCTTGCAGCCGGCCGCGGCCTCAGCCTTTTGCGTCGGCAGCGTCCGGGCGTGGAGGCGCCGCCCGATCACGGTCTTGTAGCGCATCATCGCCACCTCGCCCAATGACCGACGGCCGTAGTTAATCGCCTTTTGCCAGCCGAGCCGACCACGCTCTTCGATCATCCGGAGGTGCCGATCCCGCGGCGTAGGCGTCGTCTCGGCGGTGCCGCTCGGCACTGCCGTTGATCGCGGTGGGATGATCACAGCGGCGGCAGGGTCCCGCGCGGCGATGGTGCGGTAGACGGGATCGCCATCGTACGCACCATCGGCTGTGACCGAAGCGATCGGGCCTGAGATCTGATCAAGCAGCGGTCCGACCTGTGAGGCATCGCCGTCTTCCGTGGTGGTCAGCTCTGAAGCAAGGATCTCGCCGGATTCGGGATCAACAGCAAGGTGCAACTTGCGCCAGGTTCGGCGCCCCTTGCCGCCATGCTTGTCGCGCTGCCATTCGCCGGCCCCGAACACCTTCAGGCCGGTGGAGTCGATCACCACATTCACTGGAGTGGTTGCTGTTCTCACCGCCTTGGCGACGGTCAGGTCGACGCTGCGACGCGAGAAGGTGGTGTGATCCGGAACCGGGAGGGCCAAGCCGAGCAGACGCAGGATCGAGGCCAGCATGCCTTCGGTCTGGCGCCAGGGCCGTCCAAAAGCCAGCCGCAGCATCAGACCCGTTTCGACGACCATCTCGGAGTATCGCTGTGGTCGACCACGCCGGCCCGTGGTTGCCGGCGTCCATGCCTCAAGCGCCTCAGCCGTCACCCACACCGTCAGGTCGCCGCGCCGACGCAGGGCGGCATCGTAGTCGCGCCAATTCTTCACGCGGCAGCGGGCCTTCGGGATTCTGTGGCGGCGCTCTTGATTGACCTTGTAAGGCATGCAGCTCTCGGATTCCGACGACCGCCTCTATACCTCACCCCGATCTTCGCGCGACACCTCAGGCCGAATTACGCACCAACGTCCCCTCATGCTGCACGGAGCCCGCGATCTCCTGATCGGGCAGCGGACAGCCCTGATCAATGCTCTGCGCGGTCACTTCGCCGAATTGGGCGTCGTGGTGGCGCAAGGCGCTCGCACCACGCGCCAACTGATTGCCCTTATCCATGATGACGCCAATCCCGATCTCCCCGTCACAGCTCGGGTCGCACTCCAGCCTCTGGCGGCGATGCTGGTTGAGATTGAGGCGCAGATCGCCAAGCTCGACAAGGCCATTCTGGCGGCCCACCGCAGCGATCCGGTGAGCATCAGGCTCGCCACCATTCCCGGCATCGGCCCGATTGCGGCCTCTTGTCTCTCGGCCAGCATCCCGGATGCCGGCCTGTTCCAGGGCAGCCGGGAGTTTGCCGCCTATCTCGGCCTCGTGCCGCGGCAGCATTCAACCGGCGGCAAGGCGAGGCTCGGCTCCATCTCGAAGATGGGCAACCGGCATCTGCGCAAGCTGCTGGTCGTCGGCGCACACGCGGCGCTCTACAGCATGAAGCTACAGCATGAAGTCGGGGAAGACCAGGACGGCCCTGGCTGACTGGGCCCGGGCTCTCCTGGCCAAGAAACCGTTCAAGGTCGTCGCTGTCGCCTTGGCCAACAAGATGGCCCGGATCGCCTGGGCGGTCATGGCCGGGAGCACGGCTTACGAGCCCGGGAGCAAGGGAGCGGCCGCGCCGGCGGCCTCATAGACGACCAGCTCAAAACCATTCGCCCCTTGGGGCAACCCAGTTGGCACGGTGACGATGAGATGATGTGAAGCCAAGCGGATATGGATCGCCGGAACTGGCAAACCCGTGGTGTCGTCTTGCGTCAGTCGAGCGCGATAATGTGAGAGGGACCAGCTCCAGCGTAAAACATCAGGGCCCGCGGTCATGTAGCACCGCGTTCAAAGGCCGGAGACATGACTTATGTGGACGGCCCCCGCCTCGCAAGAAGATTTCGGCATGGTTTGATCGGATCGCTTGCGGTCATATGTCCGGCCTTTCATTGCAGTCACACATGACCGCTGGCCAAGATGGCGTCCGCTCTGTGAGTTCCCAACAGCACCGCGGCCTCGCCAGACCACAGTCATGTGCGGAGTGTCTCACCGTCTGGATCGATCGATCACACCATCTGCTCGCTTCCTTGCAAGGTCCGACACCAGCTCAACACCGGCCCGCGTGATCACCCCATGCCGCACCTTGCCGGCGGTGGAATGATCCTTCGGGGTCAAGCCAAGCCAGGCGGCAAAGTGGCGGGCCGAGCGAAAGGCCTCGGGTGCAGGCGTCTTCATCACCAACATCGCAGCGCCGATCGGACCCACCCCAGGAATCCTGGCCAAGCGTCGGCTGATCTCATGGGCGCGGTGCCAAGCCATGAGGCGATCTTCAATCTCCTCCAATCGGGCCTGCAGCTGCGCATACTCCGTGGCCTGCATCGCAAACAGCTCCCGGGCGAGAGCCGGCAAGGTCTCCTCGGTTTTGACCCGCTCCAGCAGAGGCTCGATCCGGCACAGCCCCTTAGGGGCAATGAGCCCGAACTCCGCCGCATAGCCGCGGATCACGTTGACCAGCTGGGTGCGCTGCCGGATCAAGCGATCGCGCACGCCCACCAGCATCAAGGCCGCCTGCTGGTCGGCTGTTTTGACCGGCACGAAGCGCATGGTGGGCCGGCTCATCGCCTCGCAGATCGCCTCGGCATCAGCCGCATCGTTCTTGCCACGCTTGACGTACGGCTTGGCCAATTGCGGCGCGATCAGCTTCACCTGGTGCCCTAACGACTGCAGAAGGCGCGCCCAATGGTGCGAGCCCCCACAGGCTTCAAGGGCAACTACGGTGGGCGGAAGCTTGCCAAAGAAGGTGATCAGATCCTGGCGCCGCAGCTTCTTGCGCAGCACCGGCTCCTCGGCGGCATTCACGCCGTGCAGTTGGAAGACGTGCTTTGACGTATCCATTCCGATGCGGATAATCTGGTCCATGGACGGTCTCCTGTGACTGAGATCTGCAACGACCTCATTCTGGCACAGCGATGCCGTAAGGGGGCCGTCCACTCCAACAGCACCCGCCCCGCTCGGCCCAAACGTCAACAACAATCACATTGCCAAACGGGCGCCATCCAGACAGGACAGCACCGCGGATCGAGTGGACGGAAACAGGGGTGCCGGTGCTCTCGCTCGCGCCGCGGCGCAGCGGCTTCGGGACCGAGCTGCTGACGCAGACGGTGCCGTACCAGCTCAGGGGAACAACGACGCTGACGTTCAAACCCGGCGGGCTGCAATGCACCATTGAGCTCCCGGCCAAGGAGCTGTTGCAATAGCAGGAACTGGCGGATCGGTGCGGCTGGCGCGCTTCATGCCGCAAGCTTGGACTTTGCGCGTGTGTCCTATGCTTGGTCCGGCTGCGATCCAGGCAATTGGCGCGTAGGTCGCCTTTTGGCACTGGGCTGACTTTATCCGAAGTTCCGCGGTCACGCGCTGAGCGGACCATCATTTGATCCGCTCTACGTTACACTTTGACCCGTTTCAGACGCCCCGCGCTCCGCAGGAGCCCGGCGGTATGGAACCTAACCGTCGGGCCTCGCGAAGAGCGTGTGCAGGGATAAGCTCGTGCCCATCGCTCCGCCGAAGCTTCTGCCGTCATGTGCTGCCGATCCGTGACTCCGCCAGCAACCTTGAGGATCTCACTCCAAGCCCAGGATCTCCTCGCTTCCCATGCTCCGTGTGCTCCTGGTACTCGCCCCCTCGTCGAGCTGGAACGCGATCTTCAGGATCACCCGAAACTGGGTGACCTGCTCGTTCTCCACCACAGCCTCGAACTCCTTGACCCAGACGGAGCGAATGTTGCGCAACGTCTGTGCGGCGCGCTCGACCGCTTGGCGCGTCGCATCCTCCCAGCTGTCCGGCGACTGGGATGACAACTCCACCATTTTCACGATCGACATGTGTCCCTCCTTCGCTGCGGCGCCTGAGCAGCGCCTAACGGGACAAGCCCATATAAGAGCGGCCGTTCCTGGTCAGGGAAGCGTCTCCCGGGCCCCATTCCCTTGCACGTGGCTAGCTGCACCACGCTGGTGTTCGAGACCCTCAGGCAACCCGGCTGCTTCGGTCGATCCGATGTCGGCAAACATGCTATTCTGGCGCGACCTGACCCGGGTTCGAAGCGGATTGGTCCCATGACGCACCGTTACGTTCAGCAGTTGCAGAAAGCACGCGAGCGGCTGGTCGCGCACCGGCGCGAGATGGCCGAGATCATCATCAACACGGCGGCCTTCATTCCCGAGAGAGCCGTCGAGTTCACGGAGATCCAGAACGCGATCAAGTCGATCGACGAGGCAATCGAGGATGAGGCCAAGCGGGCTGGCACCGTTCTTCGTGACGAAGACAACATGTAGCCTGACCGGAGCCGGCCCCGCGATGTAGTCCGTCCCGGCTTCGGCTAGGGTATTGGCCCGGTGTCACTGACCATTTTGGCATGAGACAGCCAGGGAGAGCATGAGGATCTGTGGGACACCCAGTACCGGATCAGTTTCAGGAGCCCACCATCTCAATACGTTCATAAGCACGTCAATGACGACGGCTCTCAAGTGCTCTATCCCTGCCCCATAAATCCTTATGCTCTCCAAGAGGGGATCGACGATCGAGGGCGTGGCCCATACCCGAGCGGGTCTGTACGAGGGAGCGTTCGTGACCGACGGCAATCCGCCAAAGCTCGACACATTCCAGATCGGTCAATCGCCGCCCACAACCAGTCTGGTGCGAGACGAGGAGCCGGATGAACTTGCGCCCGATCGATTGACAGGACTAGCGCCCAAGGGGCACCCTTTCCGCGTGGGGGTGCACCACAAGGACGGCCACGATGGACCACTTCGACCACATCCTGCACTGGCGACTGTGTTTAGTCCCGGCATTTGGTGGAGTGGATCGAGCCTGAAGCGTTGAGGCTCGGTTTTCCAGATTTTGCAGATGTACTCGTATGGGGTGAGGCCGCGCAGGGTCTTCAGCCGGCGGGCGAAGTTGTAGACGGCGAGGAAGTCATCCAGGTGGCGCCGCAGCTGATCGTGGGTGTCGTAGTAGTAGCGCCTGACGGTTGCATCCTTCAGGGTGCGGTTCATCCTCTCCACTTGTCCGTTCGTCCACGGGTGCCGTGGCTTGGTCAAACGATGATCGATGTCGTTCTGGGCACAGGCGAGCTCGAATGAGTGGGCGCGGAAGATCTCGCCTCGTGCCATGGCCTCTTTGATCAAAGGAGCCGCTGAACTGGTGTTGCCCGGTGTGGTGAAGTGGGTGCCATTGTCGGTCAGCACGGTGTGGATCTTGTACGGCACGAGAGCGATCAGCGCCCGCAGGAAGTCGGCGGCCACACGGCGTGTGGCTTTCTCGTGCAACTGGGCGAAGGCGAACTTGCTGGTACGATCAATCGCGACCAGCAGGTAGAGCCGCCCTTCTTCCGTGTGCACCTCAGCGATGTCGATGTGGAAGTAACCGATCGGGTAGGCCTTGAACTTCTTCTTGGCCGGCTTGTCGCCGGTCACCTCCGGCAGGCGGCTGATGCCATGGCGCTGCAGGCAGCGGTGAAGTGATGAGCGGGTCAGGTGCGGAATGGTCGGCTGAAGGGCATAGAGGCAATCGTCCAGCGGCAGCAGGGTATGCTTGCGGAAGGCGACGATGATGGCCTCTTCCGTGAGCGACAGCACCGTAGACTTGGCGTCCTTGGGGCCGGTCGGCAGGTCCGACACTGAGGCGCGCGTCTTCCACTTGGCGACCGTCTTCGGGTTGATGCCGTAGCGCTGGGCCAAGGCTCTCAGGCTCGCTTGACTATGCTGTATCGCTCGACGGATTGCCTCTGTCGTTGTGGCGCTCCCATGGAGAACCTGGCCCATAGCGCATCCCTCCATTCAGGCGATAAGAATGCACCATCAAACCCTGGGATCAAACAGCTAGACCTTTGTTCGTGATGTGGAAGACCGTGAGCAGAGCTCGTCCAGCCTCATCTGGACCACCATCATACCGGCTCAAAGCGACTTCAGGAGCGACCATCTTGAGTGGCCCGTCAGCGTTATGGAAATGCTCAATTCCGACATCCCCAGGCTGCCGCTTTTTCCTGTTGCGTAAGCGTCCGTCCTTTTCGCACAGTCCCGACCCTGAGCCGACATTCCGGTGCGACGCCGATCAGGGTTCACTCCTCGCACCGATTGACATTACGAAATGTATCACGAAAGCGCATCAAGCAGCGCCTTGGCCTCCCGCAGGTCAGGTGTGTCAAAACCTTCCATGAACCAGCCGTAGACGGGCGCGAGGAGTTCGCGGGCTTCGGCCTGCCGGCTCTCCGCGGCCCAAAGCCGGGCAAGGCTCGTGGCGGCGCGGAGTTCCCAAAGCTTGGCGCTCTGCTCGCGGGCCACGGCCATCGCATGGATAAAGCAAGCTTCGGCCGTGGCTCGATCCCCGGCGGCTGAGACCAGCAGCTCCCCTTTGAGCCGATACAACTCCGCCTCGAACCAGCGCTCGCCGCTCGCGCTCCCAGCATCCACAGCTGCCGCGAGCAGGCGTTGGGCCTCAGCTGCTCGCCCGGCAGCGGCGCATGTCGTGCCCTGAAGGGCAAAGAAGTAAGGAACGAAAAGCGCGGAACCCGTCGCCCGATAGGCGTGGAGGCCGGCTTCGATCTGGGCAATTCCCTCCGCCACTCGACCCTGCTGGACCAGCGCCCAGCCGTCGAAAGCCACACCCAACGCGTGCCAGAGAGGAAAACCATGCTCGGCCGCAAGCGCAACTAAGGCTGCAGCGTGCTGCCCGACGCCCAGAGCGTCCCCGCGGACCTGGTCCAACATGCACGCGTGCTGAAGGGCATAGGCCAAACCGGTAGGATGCGATAGTCGCTCGGCGTCGTCGACCGCCTCGCGGCAACGCGCGACGGCTTGCTCTGGAAAGCCCAGCTGAAACAGGGCAAAAGCCAGCCCAGCTAGACCCGCGAGCCGTGGATCGTAGACATAGACATTGGCGAGCGGCCGGTGTCGCTCCGGGTCGTATAATGCAAGCGTCCGTTCCAGGTGCTCACGCGCTGCGATGAGGGCACCTTGCCAGAGCGAGCTGATCCCGGCCGCGCGGTGGCCGACCATCAGACCAGCCGCATCGCCATCCCGCTTGGCGGCGCGGAGCAGCTCTTCGGCAATCTCCTGCGCCGCGACGTGTTCGGCGCGGACCATATGGAACACCCACTGTCCGAACATCAGGGGAGATAACCGGCCCAGGTCGCCAACCTGCCGGCAGAGCTCGCGCGCGCGGGCATAGGCCCGACCGGTCTCTGGCGCGGCGTGGCCTTTCGCAGCGATCAATGCTCCGCCGAGGGCGATCTGGAGATCGATTTCTCGCTCTGAGCGCTCAGCGCTCTCCGGAAGGCTGGCAAGGAGGTTCAGCGCTGTGGTGATGTGAGCGATGGCCTCGGCCATAGCCGAGCGCCGGATCGCCAGCTGCCCGGCCTTGAGCCCATACTGCACCGCTTTGTCGACCAGCCCGGCCTCGCAGAAGTGGCGGGCGAGCGCTTCCGGCTTCGCCTCTGCTGTCTCGGGGAAGCGCTGCTCCAGGGCCTGGGCAATGCGGGCGTGAAGCTGCTTGCGCCTGCTCTTGAGCTGGCTCTCGTATGCAGCATCACGCACGAGCGCGTGCTTGAACATGTAGCTCGAATTCGGTGGTGTACCTCGCGCAAAAACGAGCTCAGCCTCGGTCAGCCGACGCAGGGCGTCTTGCAGCTCGGTTTCGTCCAGCGGCGTGGCCGCGGCGAGCAGCTCGTAGCCGAACTCGCGGCCGATGGCAGCGCCGACTTGCAACACTTCCTTGACGCCCCCTAGTCTGTCGAGCCGGGCCATGAGCGAGTCGCGCAGCGTCGTCGGGATCGCCAGCGTCGGCAGCGGGGCGGCGAGCGCGTAGCGCTCACCCTCGTCCTGGAGCAGCCCCGTTTCGAGCACCGTCTTGGTCAGCTCCTCAATAAACAGCGGCACCCCGTCAGTCTTCGCCAGAATCTCGATCAGCACCTGCGACGGCAGCGCCTTGCCGCCGGTCAAGTCGGCCACCATCGATGCGCCCCGGGTGCGGCTGAGGCGGTTAAGAGTCAGCGACGTAACGTGCGCCTGGCCATGCCAGGGAGGGATGAACTCGGGGCGAAACGTGATCAGCACAAGCACCGGCAGGCGCTGCACGCGCGTGATGAGTCGGTCGAGCAGCTCGAGCGTGGTCGGATCGGCCCAGTGCACATCCTCGTACAGGGTCAGCACCGGCTGATTGGTTGCCAACCCGGCGAGCTGAGCCAGCAGCACGCCGAAGGTCTCCTCCTTCTGCCGCTGCGGCGTCAGGTTCGGGGCCGGATAGCGCTCTCCCCCTGGGATCGACAGCAGGATGGCAGTCAGAGGCACAGCTTTCGCCACATCGGTCGTTGCCTGAGCCAGCAGCGCCTCCAGTTTACTGAGGCTTCGCTCGGGCGCCTCATCGCGGGAGAGCCCGGCGGCGCGCTCGAACAGATCGATGATCGGGTAGAGTGCGCTGGTCTGGTGGAAAGGCGAGCAGAAATGGCTGAGCGGCGTATAGGGCTCGTTGACGAGCCGCTCGCGCAGGGCGCGGACGAGACGGGACTTGCCGATCCCAGGCTCGCCCGACAACAGAACAACCTGCCCGTCGCCCTCCTTGGCCTGCTGCCAGCGATCGAGCAGAAGACCGAGCTCATGCTCCCGGCCAACCAGTGGCGTTACGCCTCTGGCGTGCCGCGCCTCGAACCGGTCCCGCCTGCGATTTTGGCCCAGCACCCGCCAGGCCTGCACCGGTTCTCCAAAACCCTTGAGGTCGTGACGGCCGAGATCCGTTAGCTCGAACAGGCCGTGCACCAGTTGGTGGGTGCTCTGAGCGATCACCACCGCATCAGGATCAGCCATGGTCTGCAGTCGCGCCGCCAGATTCGGCGTCTCGCCGACGACCGCTTGCTCTTGTGCAGCCCCTGTGCCGATGACATCGCCCACGACCGCCAGACCAGTGGCAATGCCGACGCGAACTCGCAGCGGTTCCGCCGCCTGCACCCGGCCGACGGCCTCCACCAGCGCCAGTCCCGCCCGCACCGCCCGCTCCGCGTCGTCCTCGTGCGCCTGCGGGTATCCGAAGTAGAGCAAGACCCCATCGCCCATGTATTTGGCAACAAAGCCGTCGAAGCGGGCAACCGTCACGGCAACGCAGCGCTGATACGCGCCAATCACTTCACGTAGGTCCTCGGGATCGAGCCGTGACGCGAGGGCCGTCGAGCCGACCAAGTCGCAAAACATCACGGTCAGCTGGCGCCGCTCGGCCGAAGACGCGGGGATCTGGCTTGGCGCCAGTGTCGCGTTGGGGGCTGTTCGCGCTGAGGGGGCCGGCAGGCTCGCCACCGCCTTCAGCAGCTTCTTGCGCTGGCCAAGCGAGAGACCGAGCTTCTCCAGGTCCGCCTCGTTCAGTTCGGGCAGAACTTCGAAATCGACATCGTTCGCCCGCAACACGGGCGCGAGCTGTGCCAAGCCTAGTGGCGCCAGCCAGCGCTCCAGCTCGTCCACGGCAGTTTCCTCGCGGGTTCGGATCGCTCACGGCTGCTCAAGCCGACAATACCAAAATCGAGCCCGTGGTCCGAAGATTTCTTGCCTCCGCGAGCTAATGTCGTCTTTTGACTCTGAGCAGACCTTAGCCTGGAGTACACATGTCGTATCTGCTCGGCGGGGTCTCTCGACAGTAATCTTCCTGAATTGAGCTTCGCTGCGAGGCGAGCTTTGTCTCGTCCTAATACAGGAGCCGGGCTCGGATCGTCCCCTCCATCGAGCGGATCTCCTCAAGAGCACCTTGGCTCTGCCCAGGGTCCCCTTCCGCCTCAATCACCACGTAGCCGAGTTCCCCGTCGGTCTGCAGATGCTGGGCCGTGATGTTGAGGCTGCGATCTGAGAAGGCTTGGTTGAGGCGCCCGAGCATGCCGGGCACGTTCTGATGGATGTGGATGTAGCGCGTGCCCGCCGGTCGGCGCGGCAGCTGCACCTGCGGGAAATTCACTGCGCCAATCGTTGAGCCGACATCCGAGAAATCGACGAGCTTTCTGGCAACTTCCTCCCCAATCCGCTCCTGCGCCTCCTGGGTGGAGGCACCGATGTGCGGGGTGAGGATCACGTTGTCGAGGCCTTGTAGAGGCGATTGGAACGGCTCCTTGTTAGAGGGGGGCTCGACTGGGAACACGTCGACAGCGGCTCCACGCAGATGGCCACTCTTCAACGCTGCCGCGAGGGCGTCGAGATCGACCACGGTGCCCCGGCTGTTGTTGATCAGGAATGCACCCTTCTTTATCGCATCGATTTCTGCGGCACCGATCATGCCATGCGTGTCGGGCGTCTCGGGCACGTGCAGGCTTACCACATCACTCTGGCTCAGGAGGTCGTGGAGGCTGGCGGTCGGCTCCGTGTTGCCGTGCCGCAGTTTGTCGGTTTGATCATAGAAGATGACCCTCATGCCCATGGCTTCGGCCAAGTACGAGAGCTGAGAGCCGATGTTGCCGTAGCCCACGATGCCGAGCGTCTTGCCGCGAACCTCATGGCTATCGGCTGCCGACTTGTCCCAGCCGCCAGCATGGGCTGACGTCGATTTCAGAAACACGCGTCGGAAGAGCATGATGATCTCGCCCAGCGTGAGTTCCGCCACGCTGCGGGTGTTGGAGAAAGGCGCGTTGAACACCGGTATGCCGGCCAGGCGTGCGGCATCGAGATCTACTTGGTTCGTGCCGACGCTGAAGCAACCAACCGCGATGAGGCGGTCGGCGGACGCAAAAGCCGTCCTGGTTAGCTGCGTCCGCGAGCGGATGCCAAGCAGATGGACACCTTGCAGGGCCTCCCTCAGCGCGTCCTCGTCCAAGGCCGTCTTGAGATAGGTCAGGTTTGTGTAGCCCGCCGCCCGCATCAGGTCGACGGCACTATTGTTGACACCTTCCAGCAGGAGAGCCCGGATCTTATCCTTTGGAAGCGAGAGTAAATCGGTCATCAAAGTCTCTTTAATTTATGCCGGAATAATGAATGGGCCCGATGATCCTGCCGGGTGGAACTCGCGCGGAGCTGGTCGGCCACATATCTCAAGGGGCGTGTGACAGCCGCAGGCTGTTATTCTGCCGCCGCTCGTTTGTTCTGGAGATCTTGAGGCGCCTTTTCCTGGCGCTTGGTCCGAACGGCCGTCTTCAGCGTGCTTAGCTCCGTGAGGTGTTGCCTCATGAACTCTGACGCTTCGATCCTTTTATCTGCGAGCAAAAGGTCTAGCAGATGGACGTGCTCCCGGCAGCGGCCAATCGCGCTCTCGCGGTCGAGCATTTGCCGATAGTCGATCAATCGCCTAACGCGGTCGATCCGTTTCAGGGCGTCGATGAAGAAGCTGTTCTGGCTGCACTCGATGATGGTTTCGTGCATGCCGCTATTCAGCTCGAAGAGCTTTGCATCCGAGACCTCCCAGATCCCCCCGTCGATGAGCCACTGCTGCTGCTCCCTGCAACGCTCCAGGGCAGGGCGGTTCAGGGTGAAGCGGGGCTCCAGGATTGCCGCCGGTTCGATCAGAAGGCGAAAGCGGTAGCTGTCCTCGTAGGCCTGAAGGGACGTCAGCACGGGGAGAAAGGCCCAGCCGTGTCCGGGGAGACGCTCAATCCAGCCCTCGTTTGCGATACGCCGAAGAATTCGCATCAGGCGTCCTCGGGTGAGACCGTAGCGGCGCAGCAGTTCGTTCTCGGTGATCCTCTCCGTGAGCCGGCCGTTGAGCCTGTCGTCCGCGATCTGGAAATAGACCTGCTCGTCATCATCCGTCGATGACGCCTCAAGGGCCGCAGGGAGCATGCCCTCAGGCTTTGCGATGACGAAGCCGCCACGCTCGGTTGGACGAACGATGCCCGCCTCTTCAAGCAGGCGCAGGGCGCCTCGGACAGGTGATCGCGAAACGCGGAACAACTCCGCCAGCTTCCGCTCGGTCAAGCGCTCGCCCTCTCCAAGCCCTTCGGATCGCATGTGCTCAACGATCCGGTTGGCAAGCTGGGTGATGAGTGGTGTCGGCTGCATGGTCCACTGGCTGCTCAAGTGACCGTCCCCTTCTGCCACAGTCCAACTGATAAATCCAACCATACATGGTTTTTCATGCTTGCATAATACCAAAAAATTCTTTATCGGGTATTTTGTAAGTCCAAAAAACCATACAAGAGTTGCGGCCAAGAGAGGAAAACATGCCTGAGAGCGTCCATCGCAACGCTTTAAAGATGCACACCCCCGCTGCGGCCGCTCCTGGTTTGGCTCAGCCCAGCGATGTGTCTTGGAGGACCAGACAGCCCCGCTTTGCTGTTCCGCCGGGCGCATGCGACTGCCACGTCCATGTCTTCCACCCCGAACACTTCCCGTATGCGCCGGACAGGACGTACACGCCGGGTGCAGCAACCGTTGAGGGACTCGATCTCGTTCGGAAAAGCCTTGGCATTAGCCGCGTTGTGCTCGTCCAGCCGAGCGTCTACGGCACCGACAACCGGTGCCTTCTCTCCGCCCTCGCAACCCTGGGGCCTGACGTGGCCCGCGGTGTGGCTGTCATCGATCCCGAGACCGTGAGCGATGTGACGCTTCAGGATCTCCACAAGTCCGGTGTGCGCGGCGTCCGGGTCAATCTTGAGTCCAAGGGCGAGCGGAGCTCGGGACTCGCTCTCAGCGTCATCTCCGCGATTTCTGAGCGCGTGATGTCATTTGGGCTTGCTGTACAAGTCTACGCCGACCTGAAGCTCATCGCCGACATGGCCGACGACATCGCCCAGTTGCGGGTTCCACTCATCCTAGATCACTTCGGTGGGGCCAAGGCGGCTCTGGGCGTCGAGCAGTACGGCTTCCGAGCCCTGACGGAACTGCTTCGTACCGGTGCCGTATGGGTAAAGCTATCCGGCGTTTACCGCGCCTCCCAAGATAAGCCCTCATTCAGCGACATTCGCCCAATCGCGGAGGCGCTGATCGAGGCCAACCACAAGCGCCTCGTTTGGGCGTCGGACTGGCCCCACACCGGGGGCCTCGCTGAGAGGGCTGCGCGCCAACCCACTGATATCGAGCCGTTCCAGCAGATCGACGATGCGCACGTGCTCGACCTGCTCGCCGAGTGGGCAGGGGATCCCGCTCGGCACCACCGTATCTTGGTCGACAATGCGGCCGAGCTCTTCGACTTCGCATGATCACAGCTGGGCCGGGGGGCCTGACAACAGTGAACTCTGGGAGGACGACATGATTGGCAAAACTTTATTCAGGGCGGCGGCCCTTCGGAAGCTTGCAGGAGCAGTATTGCTCTCGGCGGGGCTCGTCGGGCTCGTTTCCCCGGGAGCGGCCCAGACCTATCCCACCCGCAACATCACCTTCGTGGTCGGCTATGCCGCGGGCGGAACCGGCGATGTGATCGCGCGTCTGGTTGCGCAGAAGCTTTCCGAGTCTCTTGGCAAGTCCGTTGTGGTTGAAAACCGCGCCGGCGCCAGCGGCGGTATCGCCGCCAGTGGCGTGGCGCGCGCCGAGCCAGACGGACATACCATCCTCGTCGGACAAAGCGCTGAGATTGCAATCAACCCGCATCTCCTCAAGGGCCTCAACTACAATCCCGATAAGGACCTCATGCCGGTCTCCCTCGGGGCCATTGTGCCGCTTGGATTGGTCGTGCCGGCCAAGTCGCCTTACTCGACCCTAGCGGAGCTCGTCGCCGGGACAAAGTCCTCCCAGAAGGGGCTCTCTTATGCTTCAGCCGGTGCAGGCACGCCAAGCCACTTCGCCGGCGAACTCCTCAGATTGAAGACCCAAGGCAGCATGACCCATGTTCCCTACAAGGGGGCCGGCCCGGCACTGAACGACATCTTGGGCGGCCACGTCGACCTGTATTTCCCGGGACTTCCGGCCGCGATGCCGAACGTTAGGTCCGGCAACATGAAGCTTCTGGCGGTCTCATCGGAGAAGCGCAGCGCGAGTGCGCCCGATGTGCCGACCGTGGCCGAGGCGATCAACGCACCGGGGTTCGACATCACGCTGTGGATTGGCTTCTTCGCGCCGCGCGGCACACCGAAAGACATCGTCACGCGCCTCAATGGGGAGATTAACAAGATCCTCGCCCAACCCGACATCAACGAACGACTTCTGTCGGAAGGTGCGGACGTGACGCCGATGTCCGTCGATCAGTTCTCCGCCTTCGTGAAAACCGAAAGCGAGAAGTACGCCCAGATCGCTAAACAGACCGGACTGAAAGCCGAGTGACGCGAAGATCCGGCTTCATTGCCCAAAACCATTCTTGGAAGGCTGCTGAAATGAAAATCCTTGTTCTCCCCGGTGATGGGATTGGCCCTGAAATCACCGCCGCCACGATCAAAGTGCTCCAGGTCGTCGACGTGCAGGTCGGTCTTGGCCTCAGCTTCGAGCAACATGACATCGGCCTGGCCTCGCTGAAGTCACAGGGTACGACTTTGCCTGACGCAATCATGGAGCGCATCCCGCAGATGGATGGTGTCATCCTCGGACCCGTGTCGCACTATGAGTATCCGTCACGACAGGAGGGCGGCATCAACCCTTCTGGCGAGCTTCGCGTCAAGTTCGAGCTCTATGCCAACGTACGCCCCTGCCGCTCGCGCGAGGGGCTGACGATCTTGCGCAAGCCCATGGATTTGGTGATCGTCCGGGAGAACACGGAAGGATTTTACTCGGATCGCAACATGTTCGCAGGCAGCGGCGAATTCATGCCTGATCCCGACATGGCGTTCTCGATCCGCAAGATCACCGCCAAGGCCTCGTCGCGAGTGGCTCAGGCAGCCTTCGAATTGGCCCAGGGCCGGCGGAAGAAGGTCACCGCCGTCCATAAAGCCAACGTGGTCAAACTCTCGGACGGCCTCTTCCTACGCGAGGTCCGCAAAGTGGCCCAAGACTATCCGGACGTTCAGCTGGAGGAGTTGATCGTCGATGCGGCGGCCGCCCATCTCATCCGCACCCCTGACCGGTTTGACGTGATCGTCACCACCAACATGTTCGGCGACATCCTCTCCGACGAGGCTTCGGAGTTGTCGGGAAGCCTTGGCTTGGGAGGGGCCATCAACGCAGGCGAGTCCGTCTGCGTCGCTCAGGCTCAGCATGGTTCCGCCCCTGACATCGCCGGAAAGAATATCGCCAATCCAACGTCGCTAATTCTGTCAGCTGCGATGCTCCTCGACTGGCGTGGGCGCCGCGATGACAACGAAAAGCTGAAGAAGGCGGCTGCTCTTCTCGAATCTGCCGTTGAGAGGGTCCTGGACAATCCGGCGACCCGCACGCGCGACATCGGAGGCTCACTCAACACCGATGCCTTCGCAGAGGCCGTGTGCACGGCCATCGCTGCCGAGAGCGGCTCCAACAAGGCAGCCTAAGCCCGGCCAACGCTCCATTACGAGGAATCACAGAATGATTGTTTCGATCAATCCAACGATCGGCAAGGAAATCGCCCGCTTCGAGGAGCATACGCCTGCTGAAGTCGACGCAGCATTGGCGGCCGCCGCGAAGGCACAGGCTGCCTGGCGCAAGGTTCCGATCACCGAACGCGTCACGCTGCTGAACCGCATGGCCGCGGCTTTGCGGGCCAGCAAGGACAAGTATGCCCGTATGATCACGGAGGAGATGGGCAAGCCGCTCGTCGAGTCCGAGGCCGAGATCGAGAAGTGTGCCTGGAATTGTGACTTCTATGCCGAGCACGCTCCGCGTTACCTGGCGGACGAGCTGGTCGCCACGAATGCCTCGGAAAGCGCGATTGTCTATGACCCGCTTGGCATCGTTCTGACGATCATGCCGTGGAACTACCCGTTCTGGCAGCTGTTCCGGTTTCTAGCGCCGGCGCTGGCCGCTGGCAACGGAGCAATCCTCAAGCATGCCAACAACGTGCCGCAGTGCGCTTTGGCCATTGAGGAGGTCGTGCGGGAGGCAGGCTGCCCCGATGGGCTGTTCCGCACCCTTCTGATCCAGCCCGATCAGGTCGCGGGCATCATCGCCGATGACAGAATTGCTGCCGTGACCTTGACCGGCTCAACCGAGGTCGGCGCCATTGTCGCCTCCCAGGCGGGCAAGGCGCTCAAGAAGCAGGTGCTCGAACTCGGGGGCTCCGATCCGTTCATCGTGCTCGCCGACGCGGATATCGAGGAAGCCGCCGCTGTTGCAGTCAAGGCCCGTTACATCAACGTCGGCCAGAGCTGCGTCAACGCCAAGCGCTTCATTGTCGAGGAGGCTGTCGCGGACCGGTTCATCGCCGCCTTCTGTGAGGGCGTCGGGAAGCTGAAGGTCGGTGATCCGATGGAAGCCGACACGGCCATCGGCCCTATGGCCCGCGCCAACCTGCGTGCCGGCCTGCACGATCAGGTCAGGCGCACCCTGGATGCTGGCGCGACGCTGAAAATGGGCGGCGAGATCCTGGACGGGGACGGCTTCTATTATCCCCCGACGGTGATCGACCACGTCACGCCCGAGATGACTGCCTTCCGTGAGGAGACGTTCGGGCCGGTGGCCGCGGTCATTCGCGTGAAGAACGCCGATGAGGCGGTCAGGCTCGCCAACGACACCGAGTTCGGTCTGGGCGCTTCGCTCTGGACAAAGGATGTCGCAAAGGCCCGTGAGTTCGCGCGAGACATTGAAGCAGGCGCGGTCTTCATCAACGGCATGGTCGCCTCCCAGCCCGCGCTGCCCTTCGGCGGCATCAAGCGGTCAGGCTATGGCCGCGAGCTCGGTGCCCTCGGGATCCGCGAGTTCACCAACAACAAGACGCTTTGGATCGGCCCCGCGAAGGTAGCGACCAAAGTCACCCAATCCGAATAACTGGCTGCCAAGGACATCCACCATGAGCAACACACAACCAACCGGCGCCATCCTGCGTCCTTCCGAGATCACCCCGCGCGAGCGGGGCGGCGGCGCCCGCACGACGCCGCTCGTCACCCGCAGGGTCGGGTCGACCAGCCTCATCAACGGCATCACGGCCTTCGAGGGCGGTGCCCAGATCCCGCTGCACAAGCACAACTGCGAGGAAAGCGTGATGATCCTCGAAGGGCACGCCATCGCGGTGATCGACGGGGTGGAGCATGCTCTCGGTCCGCTGGACACCACCTGGATCCCGGCCGACGTCCCGCACTTCTTCAGGAACGCCTCGGACACCGAGCCGATGCGCATCTTCTGGACCTATGCGTCCGTGGACGCCACGCGGACCATCATCGCGACCGGCGACACGCGGACCATCGACGCCGAACACGGCGCCAAGTAGGTCCTGCTCGACGGCGGCGCGGAAGCGGAATGCGTGCCGCCAGAACCATCCAAAACAACGACCCGGGGAGGACAACCGCCGGGCACATGATCAGCAAACTTGTAAAATGTTCAGAGAGGAAACACTGAAATGACGTCGATCTACCGCCGTTCGTTCTCGAAGTTCATGGCCGTCACGGCAGCCGCCATCATGCTTGGGGCCGGGGCTGCCCAAGCGGAAGTCAAGGGCCTTGAGATCATGGCGCCGAGCGGACCCGGCAGCGGCTACGACCAGCTCGCCCGCACCATCCAGACCGTCCTTCAGGACGAGAAGCTCGCTTCGGGCATTCAGGTGCAAAACGTCGCCGGCGGCGGCGGCACCGTCGGGCTGTCGCAGTACGTCACGGGCAAGAAGCGCAATCCCACCATCATGATCGTCGGCTTCGCCCTCGTCGGTGGTGTTCTGACCACGAAGTCCGCCATCACGTTGGATCAGACGACCCCCGTGGCCCGGCTCATGGGCGAGTCCGACGTGATCGTCGTGCCTGCGAACTCCGACATCAAGACGATAGCGGACCTCGTCGCCAAAATGAAAGCGAACCCGGGATCGGTATCCTGGGCCGGCGGCTCTATCGGCGGCTTCGACCACGTGCTGGTCGGCCTCATCGCGAAGGCTGCCGGCGTCGACCCCACGAAGGTCAACTACGTCGTGCACGCTGGCGGCGGTGAGGTGATGGCCTCCACCCTGGGTGGGCATGCGACGGTCGGCGTGAGCGGCGTCGAGGAGTTCCGTCCGCAAATTCAGGCTGGCCAAGTCCGCGCCCTTGCCATCTCGGCGGACAAGCGCATCCCAGGGTTCGACGTGCCCACCCTGAAGGAGGCCGGCGTGGATGTCTCGTTGGTCAACTGGCGCGGGATCATGACCCACCCGGAAACCCGTGAGGTGGACAAGAAGGCGATCTCGGAGATGCTCGCGACCATGGTCAAGAGCCCGGCGTGGAAGGCAGCGCTGGAAAAGCGCGGTTGGATCGACACCTACCAGCCCACCGCGGAGTTCGGCCCGTTCCTCAAGCAGCAGCAGCAGCAGATCGAGGGCGCCCTGAAGGATGCCGGCATCCTGAAGTGATGCCAAACCGCCGCGAGCCCATGGGGAGATGAGAGCGATGACAACGGAACGAAGCCTTCGTCGGGGTGAGATCGTGCTGGGGTTGGGGGTGCTCGCCCTCGGATTGTTCGTCGCGATCCAGACGTGGTCGATGCCCGAGACGGTGGCATCGTCCGCGGTTGGTCCCAAGCTCTTCCCGGGGCTCGTGGCGACCGGGCTGATCGTGGTCGGGCTGAGCCTCCTTCGGGAGGCGCTGGCCGGCCACATCGCCCACGAAGGAGGCCTGGAACTCGACTGGCCAGCGGTGGCTCTGGTTGCCGGAGCGTTGGTCCTTCAGATCCTGCTTCTGGAAGCTGTCGGCTGGATCCCCGCAGGCACTTTGCTCTTCATGCTGGTGGCCCGCGCCTTTGGCAGCCGGCGGCATGTTCTCAATGCGGCGTTCGGGCTTGCGCTCACCGCACTGACCTTCGCCGTCTTTGACTACGGCCTTGATCTGAACCTCCCCACAGGCTCGTTGTTTGAGCGGGTGCTGGGTTCGGGCGAGGCTACCGAGTGACATTTTGTTGATCCATTCGGGCGGACCGTCTCGCCGGTCCGAAGCCGCAAAACGCATTCAAGGGCATTACCTATGGAAACGCTCGCAGCCTTGGGCCATGGCTTCTCCGTCGCCCTGACGCCTTACAACCTGTTGTGGTCCGCCGTCGGCGTGACGGTCGGGACGGCCATCGGCGTGCTGCCGGGCATCGGGCCTGCCCTGACGGTCGCCCTGCTCCTGCCCGTCACCTACAATCTTGAGCCGACCAGCGCCTTCATCATGTTCGCGGGCATCTACTACGGCGCCATGTATGGCGGATCGACAACCTCCATCCTCCTCAACACGCCGGGCGAGTCAGGTTCGATTGTCACCGCGCTCGACGGGCACGCGATGGCCAAGAAAGGACGTGGAGCGCAGGCGCTTGCCACGGCCGCCATCGGGTCGTTCGTGGCCGGGACCATCGCCACAGGCGCCTTGACGTTTGTCGCACCCCTGATGGTCAAACTCGCGTTGATGTTCGGGCCGGCCGAGTACTTCGCCCTCATGGTCCTGGCGCTGACCACAGTCACTGCGGTGCTGGGCGACTCGCTTCCCCGGGGTCTTGCAAGTCTGTTCATCGGCCTCGCGTTGGGTCTCGTGGGCATCGACCTGCAGACCGGCCAGGCACGCTTCACGCTGGGCATCGCCGAACTTCTGGATGGCATCGACGTCGTGGTCGTCGCCGTGGGACTGTTCGCCGTCGGGGAAACCCTGTTTGCGGTTTCGCGCCATCGCTTCGAGAAGGAAGAGATGTACGCCCTGAAGGGCTCCAAGTGGATGAGCTGCGAGGATTGGAGCCGCTCCTGGAAGCCATGGCTTCGCGGCACCCTGCTGGGCTTTCCGATTGGTGCGTTGCCGGCCGGCGGAAGCGAGATCCCGACCTTCCTGTCCTACCTGACCGAAAAGAGGCTGTCGAAGCATCCGGAGGAATTCGGGCATGGCGCCATCGAGGCCGTTGCCGGTCCGGAAGCGGCCAACAACGCTTCGGCCGCAGGGGTTTTGGCCCCGCTGCTGGCGCTCGGCCTGCCGACCTCCGCCACGGCCGCCATCATGCTGGCTGCCTTCCAGCAATACGGCATCCAGCCCGGACCGCTGCTGTTCGACAGCAATCCCACGCTCGTGTGGGGCCTGATCGCCAGCCTCTATATCGGCAACGTGCTGCTGCTGGTGCTGAACCTGCCGATGGCCGGTGTGTGGGTGAAGCTCCTCGAAATCCCGAGGCCGTGGCTTTATGCAGGCATCCTGATCTTCGCGACCATGGGCGCCTATACCCTCAACAACAACTTGGTCGACCTCGTGATCCTGTGGGTGATCGGCCTCCTTGGCTTCGGGATGCGCGTGCTCGACGTGCCGGTTGCGCCATGCGTCGTCGGCCTGATCCTAGGTCCTCTGGCGGAGCAGCAATTCCGCCGCGCGCTGACCATCAGCCAGGGTGACCTCAGCGTGTTCGTCACCCACCCGATCGCGCTGTCCCTGCTCGTGATCGCCGCTCTGCTGGTGCTGATCCCAGTGATCCTGCGCAGCCGCCGGGTCGGCGATCCCGAAGGCACGGCGACATCGCACTGACATTCCCTGCCTGCTCAAGCCGCGGGTGCAGCGGCAGGCCACAAGACCATTCGTTACCGAACAGATTTGAGAGCAGAGATATGACGAGCAACAACCTGGTTTCAGGCGACCGCCTCCGCGATTTCGCGACAGCCGTCTATGCATCCACGGGCATGCCGCAGGCCGATGCCCGGCTGGCCGCCGACACCCTTGTTCAGGCCGACCTCTGGGGGCATCAGTCCCACGGCGTCATGCGCCTGTCCTGGTATACGGCCCGTCTCAGGGCGGGTGTCGTCAAGCCTGTCGCCGAGCCTGAGTTCGTTACGGACGCCGGCGCTGTGGCGGTGCTGGATGGACGAGATGGAATGGGTCAGGTTCTGACGGCGCTGGCCGCGCGGGATGCCATTCGCCGGGCAAAGGCCCACGGGGTTGGCGTTGTGGCGCTGCGCAACTCCAACCATTTCGGCACGGCGATGTATTTCACGCTGATGGCAGCCGCCGAGGGATGCGTGGCGTTCCTCTCTACCAACGCAAGCCCTGCCATGGCCCCCTGGGGAGGGCGGGAGAAGACCGTCGGGACCAATCCCTGGTCGTGGGCCGCCCCCGCCGGCCGGCACGCGCCGATGGTTCTGGATATCGCCAACACCGCCGTGGCCCGGGGCAAGATCTATCTGGCCCGGCAGAAGGGTCTTCCCATTCCAACCGGGTGGGCCATCAACGCGGACGGGGAGCCGACCACCGATCCGGTCGAGGCCCTGCGTGGCGTCACGCTGCCGATGGCCGAGCACAAGGGGTATGCCATCTCGGTCATGATGGACATGCTCTCGGGCATTCTGAGCGGAAGCCAGTTCGGCAAAGGGGTGACTGGTCCCTACCAGGCCGAGCATCCCGGCGGCGTCGGGCATCTCATGATCGTCATGAACATCGAGGCCTTCCAGCCGCTGCAGGAATTCAACGGCCGGATGGAAGAGCTCATTTCCGAGTTGAAGTCCGTGCCTCTGGCCAAAGGTTTCGACGAGGTCGTGTATCCGGGCGAGTTGGAGGCCCGGAACGACGCTAGGAACCGTCGCGCGGGACTTCGTCTTCCTGACGATACGATCACCGATCTCGTCGATCTGGCACGGAAGACCGGCACCGAGTCTATGCTGCCGTTCGACAGAGCGATCATCGAAGCGCACCAATCCGTTGCAGGCTAAAGGACGGGGCTCCTTCGATGATTCGATACAGTGCACACTTGGGCTACCTGTTTGCAGAGATGCCACTGGAGAAGCGGTTCGCGGCGGCACGCCAAGCCGGTTTCATAGAGGTGGAGCATCCAAGTCCCTATGGCCTGCCGGCGGAGCGGGTAAGGAGCCTCTGTGAGGAGCATGGGTTGACCTTTGCCCAAATGGCACTTCCGGCAGGGGATGCCAGCCGTGGAGAGAAGGGCATCGCGTGCCTCCCGGGCCGAGAGCTGGATTTCGAGGCCAGTGTCAGGAAGGGCCTCGACTACGCTATGCAGATCGGCAGCCGCTTCGTCCATGTCATGTCTGGTGTCCTGCCCAACGACATGAACCGGGAGGAGGTCTGGCCGACCTACCTCCGGAACGTGGAGTCAGCCTGCAAGGCTGCCGAGGCAGCCCGGATGTCGGTATTGATCGAGCCCATCGGCGCGGCCACCCTCGCCAATTACATGATGGACGATCCCTATCTTGCGTTGCAGGCGATCGAGGAGATTGGAGCGCCCAATCTTTCCATGCTGTTTGATGCATTTCATGCGGCGAACGCAGGGATTGATCCGGTTGCCTTCGTCCAGGAGCACCACGGCCGCATCGCCCACGTTCACATTGCCGATCATCCTGGCCGGCACGAGCCAGGGACCGGGACCATCGACTTTGGCGGTCTGTTTGAAGCGCTCGACGCAGCAAACTACGCGGGGTCGATTGGGCTTGAATATATGCCGGCGGCCACGACGGAGGCAGGGCTTGGTTGGAGGAACAGCTTCCAGTGAAGGTGTCGCTGCCGATGTCACCGGGGTACTCATCTCAACACTGACCACATAGGGAGAATTCAACGTGATCTGGGAAGTGGCGGCGATCACCGTCAAGGCGGGAATGGAGTCCGAGTTCGAGGCAGGCGTGGCCAAGGCGGCTCCGGTGTTTCAGAAGGCCAGGGGGTGCAGGAGCCTGAAGCTCCATCGCTCGATTGAGAACTCCAGCAACTACCGGCTCGTCGTCGGCTGGGACACGGTGGAGGACCACATGGTTCACTTCCGAAACTCGGAGGGATTTGCCGAGTGGCGAAAGCTGGTCTCGCACTGCTTCGAGGCTCCGCCCGTGGTTGAGCATACGTCCGAAGTGCTCACCGGGTTCTGAGCGAACGCCATCTCAAGGCCTTGTTGCCGTGGTGCAGCCGGACAACTGCATCATGACTGACGGGAGGAGCCGCGTGATCCAAAGTTCGGAGATCCACCCGCTGCGGGCGCGCGTTCTTGCTGAAGTTCATGCCCGCCCATTCTCTCCCGTTGAAACCCCGACACGGCTTCTGCATCTCGCCTATGTGAACAGCGCGGAGGCGGCGGCTGCCCATCGTGACGCCCTCATCGACCTTTGCGCGCGCTGCGGCTTTCCAAATCCTGCAACCGACGCGAAGCACACGCGCATCGACACGCCGGAAGGAGTTCTGGTGTGGGAGAGCCACTCGGAGTTTACCACGTGCACCTGGGAGTTGGCGAGGCCTGGCCATGCTGCCGCGGAGCCGTTCCATCCATCGGCCAATTCCTTCCTGAGCCAACTGCCGCAACTTCCACCACCGGGTCGGCTTCTCGTCGCCGTCGACCTCCATCTCGTTCCGGACGGCGCCATCCGAACTGGGTTGCAGGAGGTCTTCGGCCAGACGCAGATCGCAGCCTCGGAAGCGGAGCAGGGTAAGGCCCTCATCGCAACGGATTTCAAGCCCGAGGCCCATGGCTGGGTGCGGGTCCTGATCATCAACCGCGGCCTGACACCCGAACAGGCTGGAGCCTTGGTGCAAAGGGTGCTCGAAATTGAGACCTACCGGACATTTGCCCTTCTTGGACTGCCTGAAGCCCAGACGCTGGCCCCGGTGATACGCCGGATCGAGGTTGAGCTGCCGGATCTGTTGCGGCAGATGCAGGAGAGCGACGACTTCGAGGCCAACCACCGCCTGCTCAACCGCATCACGGCGCTTGCGGCGGAACTGGAGGCCGGCGCAGCCGCCAGCCTCTATCGCTTCGGCGCCACACGCGCCTACGACGAGCTCGTTCGCCTGCGCCTGAACGCCATTGGCGAGCGCCTAGTGCCGGGAATGCAAAGCTGGTCCGGTTTCCTTTCCCGCCGGCTGAACCCTGCCATGCGCACCTGCGCCTCGACGGAGGAGCGGCAGGCCAACCTGTCGCGCAAGCTTGCAAGAGCGGCGCAGCTTCTGCGGGCGCGCGTTGATGTGGCCCTGGAACAGCAGAACCGCAGCCTGCTGGAAACCATGAACGAGCGCGCCCGGACCCAGCTGCGGCTGCAGCAGACAGTCGAGGGGCTCTCGGTGGCTGCAATCACGTACTATGTCGCGAGCCTCGCCCATCTCCTGTTCGAGGGGGCCCATTCCGCTGGCGTCCACGTCGATCCCAATGTGGCGACCGCGTTCACGGTTCCGTTCGCCCTCATTGGCGTGGCTTGGCTGGTCCGGCGGATCCGCCGCGGACACAGCGTTGATTGAGAGCGGCAAGATCGAGGAGGTGAGTTGAGGTGCTTGGGATCCGAGGGGCATTGAAGGGATGGTTGCGAACGTTCACACCTGCGTCGTTCCCGTACATCCGGTTCATCGCCGCCCTGCTGGTTGGCACAGCCGGGGGGTGGATCTTCGCGCGAGCAGGTCTGCCCCTGCCGTGGATGCTCGGCTCCATGACGGCGTGCACGCTGGCTTCACTCGTGCGGGCACCGATTGCCGCGCCTGGCGCCGTGCGGCCGCCGATGACGATGATCATCGGCGTGATGCTGGGGACGGGGTTCACACCACAGATCATTGAAAGCGTGGGGAACTGGATCCCGACGGTGCTCGGCTTGGCAGGCTTTATTGCGGTCAGCGGCGCGGCCTGCGTCACCTACTTCCGCCGGGTTGCAGGATTTGATCGCCCGACGGCCTACTTTGCCGGCATGCCGGGCGGCTTGGTGGAGATGGTGATCGCCGGTGAGGACAAGGGCGGCGATGCCCGTACTATCGCGCTTGTCCATTCGGCCCGTGTACTCCTAGTCGTGCTCACATTGCCGTTTCTTGTGCGCCTGATCAGCGGGGCTCCGCTCGGCGCACGACCCCAGTTCGGCGTGTCGGTATTCGAGACGCCATTGCGGGACGAGATATGGCTCCTCGGCACCGCGCTGGCCGGAGCGTTGCTCGGACACTTCCTGCGGCTGCCGGCCCGGCTGCTCCTCGGTCCCATGCTGGTCAGCGCGGCGGTCCACGCCCTCGGCTGGACGCGCTTTGCTCCCGCCATCGAGATCGTCAATGTCGCGCAGCTGGTGCTGGGCACAAGCATCGGATGCCGCTTCGCCGGCACGGCCCCGCGGGAGATCATCCGCATCCTCGTGCTGTCGCTTGGGTCCACGGTGATCCTGCTCACCATTACGGCCGTCTTCGCGGCCGGCGTGAGCCACGTGTCATCTTATGGCCAGGTCCCGCTGCTGTTGGCCTACTCGCCCGGCGGTCTGGCGGAGATGAGCCTCGTGGCATTGTCCCTTGGCATCGAAGTGGCCTTTGTGGCCGCTCATCACATCGTTCGAGTGTTCATCGTCATGCTGGGAGCCGCGCCGGTGTTCGCTCTCTTCCAATGGGAGAAAGTGAAGGGGCCCTAAGCCTCCTGCCGTGAACGGGGAGGCATCGGCTAAGGTCAGCAAGTGGCACGCCTGAGACGTAAGCTCGAAGGCAGCAATCCTCATCGAAGCGGACGTTCCCAAAGCGCAGGGAATCTCGGTTCCTGACCCAGAGCAGCCCTTCGGGCACACGCAGTCTGAAAAGGCACGCCTGCTCGACAGGCTCGGCCAGTTCGGCATGGCCATTTGCCGTTTGACAAGACGACACCCGTGATGGGTCGAGGGCGGCAGTGGCTACTTGGACTGGCGTTTACCTCTGAGATTCAGCTCTCAGCAGTCTCGGCGATCTGCGAGGCGAGTTTCCTAAAGGTCCTGTCTCTACAAAAAGAAAGCGCCCTCTCTTCCAGGGGCGCTCCAAGGTCCGACCCGTAGGGGCAAAAGTAATCGTGCCGGAATGGTTTATCTATTCGGGCGCATCCGCGTTGTCATGTCGGCACACTACGACGGAGAAATACCCTCCATCGGCTCGATGTGACCCTGCGTCATAGCAGTGTGGCGTTCTCGAACGGAGCGGAAGGGCCGATGGGCGCGACTGATAGCCTTGGTGGAGGTGCCAGACCTCTTATCGCCAAGATTGGTCGGTTCTGGTCGATGGCAAACGACGGAGAGACGGCGGCTTGCGCACGAGGCAATTTTTGATGGGCAGCACCATGGGGGCCCGAATCCAGGCGTATGACTGGTCAGGCTCGCCGCTAGGTCCCATCGAAACCTGGCCGGAAGCGCTCCGTATCACGCTCGGCAACATGCTCCACTCTGCATTCGCGACCTATCTCGCATGGGGGGCGGATCTCATCACCTTCTACAATGACCCCGCCCTCAAGCTACGCGGGAACCGACCGGAGGCACTCGGGCAACCTCTGCCGCAGGCTTGGTCCGAAATCTGGGAAATCGCTTCGCCGATGGTCACGCGAGCCCTTCGTGGCGAGACGACCTATGTTCAAGACGTGCCCATCGACATCGTGCAGCGAAGAACCCACCCCGAGGAGACCTGGTGGACCGGCTCAGTCAGCCCTGTCATGGACGGGGCTGACCAGCTTGGTGGCGTTCTGATAATCTTGCAGGAGACCACAGAGCGCGTGCTCACTGAGCAGCGGCTTCGGTTTCTGGTCGATCTGAGCACACGCTTACGTGGGGTGGCTGGCGCGCGCGAGGTCATGGCCACTGCCGCGGAGATGCTGGGACGCCACCTGAGGGCGAACCGCGCCGGGTACTATGAACTAAGTGAGGGTGGTGAGTCCTTTGCGGTTGAGCGCGACTGGACCGATGCCACAACTCCAAGCTTTACCGGCGAGCACCGCATCAGTGACTTTGGTCCTCTGATCGACCACGAGTTGAGGGCGGGTCGCACCGTGTGCATCGACGATGCCCTGGCGCATCCGCTCACCGGGGAAGATCCCGTCGCCGCCGAGTTCCTCCGGGCGGGAAAGCGCTCAACCATCATTGCGCCCCTGGTCAGGGACGGTCGGCTGGTCGCATCTTTCTATGTTCATCACACCGAGCCGCGCCATTGGCGCGATGACGAGGTATCGCTGATTCAGGAGGTGGCCGAGCGCACCTGGACCTCGATCCTGCGAGCCCGGGCCGAGACGGCGCTCCGGCACAGTGAGGAGCGTTTCCGGCAGTTTGCCGAGCACTCCTCCACGGTGCTGTGGATCCAGGATCTCGAAACCCACGAGATGGAGTACGTCAGCCCGGCTTACGAGGCGATCTGGGGCGAGCCTGTGGAGGTCGCCTTACGCGATCCGGGTCACTGGGCCAAGGCCCTTCACCCCGACGACCGTGACCGGGCTAGCACCACCCTCGAGCGCGTCCAACGTGGGGAGGAGGGCACGCACGAGTACCACATCATCCGGCCTGACGGTGGTGTGCGCTGGATCCGTGACACGTTCTTTCCGATCCGAGATGAGCAGGGACGGATCCGGCGGGTGGGCGGCATCGCCCAGGATCTCACCCAACACGAAGGCTCCATAGTCTATGTGGTGGATGGCGACGAGGCCTCACGTCGCGACCTGAGCCTTCTGCTCCAGGGCGCTGGCTACGAGGTGAAATCCTTTGCCTCGGCGCAGTCTTTCCTCGCGGTGGCGCCGGTGTTGGTGCCAGGCTGCGTGGTGCTTGATACGCGCAGCCCCGAAGCCGGCGGGCTGACGATTCCGAGAGAACTGAAGGCGCGCCGGGCCGGGCTGCCGGTCATTGTGCTCGGTGAGGCTGGCCGGAATGTTGCGGTTGGGGTTCAGGCGATGAAGGCCGGAGCCGTGGATTTCCTCGACATGCCGTATCAACCTGAACAGGTGCTGGATGCGCTCGCCTCGGCCCAGGCGACCATCCGCGAGAGGGCCGAGCAGGATCAGGCCACCGAGCGCGTGAAGGCGCTCATTGCGGCGCTGCCGCCGCGCGAACGGGAGGTGCTGGATGGGCTGCTGGCCGGGGGCACGAACAAGACGATTGCACGAGACCTTGGGCTCAGCCCGCGCACGGTTGAGGCGCACCGGGCCCGCATCATGGAGCGGCTGGGCGCTCAGAGCCTGCCCGAGCTGGTGCAGATTGCGGTTGCAGCCGGCTTGCAGTCCAAACCGCAGGATCGGCAAGGCTGACCACACAGGTGATAGGAAACGGCACGACCCGCGTCTCTAATGCGGTCGGACCGCGTCTGAGAATGGCACGGTAAGAATTGTATCCCCAGATCCATCGGCGATCTCGATGACCGCTTCTCGCACTAGTTGTCTGGATGCGAGACCTCCTTGGCGTGAGCGACGACCTGGAGGGCTTGAGGCAAAGCGTGTGGATCGGGTGGCTTCGCGCGCCGATTGGCCAGCTTCGGCTCAGCGACCAAGCGGCTTCGCACGACCTCGTCCGGTGATCGCCCCTTGAGCACGCGCTGGCGTCTTCTGTTGTAGGCTTGGTTGAAGCCCTTGAGCAGCGTCTCCAGATCCCCATGGCTGTAGATCGTGATGCCGAGCACTTCACGCTGCACCCGTCCATTGAAGCGCTCGGCGAGACCGTTGGTTTGCGGCGTATACGGCTTGGTCCTGCGATGCTCCACCTTCAACTGGTGGCAGGCGTCCTCGAAGCCATCAGCGGTAAAGCACGAGCCACGGTCGGTGAGCACGTGGGTGACCTTGAAGGGAAACGCGCGGATCGCTTCTTTGAGGAAGGCAATCGCGCTTATGGCCAGCTCGTCGTCTTTGACGGCCAGGTGCACCCAGCGCGAGCAGCGGTCGATGGCGACATAGAGGAAGCGTTTGCGGCTCTCGCCATTGGCGGTTCTCAGCTTGGGCAGGTGTTTGATGTCCATGTGCACGAAGCCGAGATCGTAGTCCTTGAAGGTGCCGCTCCGGCGCTGGCGCTGCTGCGCCGGTGGCAGGCGGCCTAAGCCTTCAGCCTTGAGGATGCGGTAGACCGCATCACGGTTGAGATGCGGCAGGAAATGCGTGACCACGAAGGTCAGATCGTCGAGCGGAAAGCCGGTGGCCTGCCTCAGGGCGCAGACGATGGCGCGTTCCTCCTCGGTGGCCCTCCAGGGCAGCTTGTGCGGCCGGCTGCTGTGGTCCTGACAGTCTTTGGGGCCGCGCTTGCGCCATTTGCGGACCGTCTCGGTGCTCACACTGAAGCGCTGGGCCAGCACGCCCGTCGGCTCGGATGAGCGGGCAATCTCCTGGCGGACGGCTGGAGTGGTGCGGGCTTGCGGATGAAGGGAGTGCATCATGTCCTCCTGCGATGAGGAGCTCGGCGCCGCAGGCCGTCAAAGCGCCAAGCATACTCCTCAATCGCGCAACGCACTTGGTCCCAACAACGTTCCGCCACCAGACAACTAGGTCATCCACTTCGTCCACGAGCTCCCGAGCCACTTTCACAGCTTCCGCAAAGGCGGCATCGAGATCGGGCAGCTCTGTGCCGTCTGGATCTACCTCGAGCTTGTCCCCGTTTCGAATGTGGAGATAGTACAGGGGCATCATGATAAGAAACCTGTGCTGGGTGAGCATTATAGGCGTCAGACCACAGATGCCCAGCCCTGGCTGGAGCGGTACCAGAGTAAAGCTGGATTACGCTAAACATCCGCAATGGGCTTGGGCATTACAAGCTGCAATCCTGCTGCGGCGCAGGTGCGGATCCGAAAACCTCTCAACCGGCAGCAGGCGGCAGATCAAGCCGGCGGATGAGGTGTCGAAAACCAGGTATTTGATCTCTGGACTCTCATAAACGTCCACGCTCTCGGCCGATGAGCCGAGAGCGTTCATGTCAGAACCCGAGAAGCTCAAGGCGCGCGGCTGGCCCGCTCGGCGGCCTTCTCGGCCTGCACGACACGGTGCGTGTGGCCTCCTCAGCTGCCATGGGAGAGTTGTTGGAGCTCCTGTCGATACCTGTGAGCCCTCTGGAGCGCCTCGGCCGCGCGCCGCTCATGGAACGAACGCTGGAACTCGGTATGGGCGTGCCGCGCATAGTGAATGTGCGTCTGGGCTGCGGCCTCGCAGGCTCTGATCAGGGAGCCCAGCTCTACACGAACCTGGATCATTGTTCCTCCTTCCAGTTTGAGTGGTGAATGATGCTAGCGACCACATCTGTGCCAAACAGAGGATGTCGGTACGAGTTGGCTGCGCTTGCACTCCTGCCTATTCCGTCCTTCTCGGCCCCAAGCCGGTGACGATGGAGCCTCTCTGGAAAGTTCGAGCAGGCAAACCGATCAGCGTTGACACCTTCAGGCAGCGAAAGACTGGCGGTGCTGTTGCCGCCGCAGCGTTTCCAGCAGGTCCACGTATGGCTGGCGCTTCTCCCAATGAGCGGCTTTGATCTTGCTCTTGATGTGCACTTTCAGCTTTGGCTCGCGAGCACTCACCTCAACGTTTTCCAGCTCGACCTCGGCCGCAAAGTCGATGTCACCTAGCGTATGGAGAACTTCTCTCATCATGGCGTCGAGGCTCGGCGAGGCTATGCGATAGGTCCGGTGGGATAATCAGGCATAGTTTCCTCTTGGTGTTCTTGCTTCTTGGCCTAAGAGATGCCGGCATCAACTTGGATTAACAAGTGCTGAGGGATGGGTAGGGTTACGACGGATCTTTACGTACTCCCCTGGAGAGAGCTTCCGGCTGAACGCCAGCCTCGCCGGCGAGGATAGTATCCATGCAGTGCCTGTCACTAACGGCTCGGATCTGATTTCACATCAGTCAGCGGGGCAGGGAGCAAGGGGGTCATTCACCGGACCAATCCTGCCTGAACTGCTCAGCATGCCGATGCTGTGGAGGCTGCCTTCTGAGCCTTTACGGAACAATCCGTAGGGAATCTCCGACTGGTGCCCGTTAGGGTCAGAAGTTATCTCAGGTTAATGGCAGGCAGCGACGATGCCTGCGGTTTAGGGAGAGAGCCGCCCAGAGAGGCGGCGAGACGCCAAATCGATCGAGGAACGAGCTAAGGGGGTGGCACGGATGTGCGGCCACCCCCGAAACTTGGCCCCCCTTCCGCAACAGGTTCGCCTGAAGAAGATCTGGTGAGGGGCGCGATCAAGTTTGCTTTTGGAAGCCTCAAGAACCCGTCAGGGAGGGACACAAGTCCATGGACAAGGCTGCGAACGATAATCGCGTTGCTGAACTCATCGCTATCTTGTCCACGACGTTAGCCAACATTGATGTCGAGTATGAGCTCGAGTTGGCGCGGATCCGGGTGACGGCCAAACCTAATCTCACAGCAATGATCATGGACACGGTACGCCAGCGGCACGTCGAGCGCCGCACACCCTATGTCCGGCAGATTGCCGAGCTGCGGAAGCGGACGGGTCAGGGATAAGGCCGGATTGCCGCGCTCGACCGCGGTTGTGTGTTGGGACTGCAGCCAGAGGGGCACAGATGCCGGAGACGCCTGCATTTGACCAGCCTCTCATAACAGCAACTGCAAGTGCCGGCCCGGTGCCGCCGGGAACCGAAAGGGTGGAGTACCTGATCGAAGGGATCGGGATTGCCATCTTTGTCACGCTGGCGGTCAGTGCTGCTGTCATCCTGATCGAAACCGCCGGGGGTGATCCAGGGGCATTGCCCCCTTTTCATTTGGGATTGCCATCTGTTCCGCTGGGGCACTTTGTGGGCAAACGTTTCGTGGTTCCGCGGATTGGGGTCTCTAGGTGCCCTCAGCGGCCAGAGCATGATTGCCGGTTGCGTCTCCATCCCGAGGGCGACAAAGCGCCGGGATATCCCTATGCTCATGAAAGGACAATCACGGTTCTGCCGATGGTCTGCAGTTGGCACGGGGCTGACCTAAACCGAACTTCTGCAAGAGGCGAGCGAAGCGGACCTTTACACGGTCACGCTTAGAGACCGTCCCTGACCCCTTCCTGACCTTCGCCAGATGACGGGACCCGGAAGCCCATGCGGGCGCCCCGCAGCGGTCCAAGCGACGCGTCGCTGTAGCAGATCCGGTTGCGAAGGACGCTTGACCCCGCAACTCCGGATCACCCTTGTTGGCTTGAAGCGATGGGTTCCGTTCCATCCACCCAGGATTGGGTAGCGGCCTCGCGGGCGGTCCGTTCGTCCTGGAAACCCTGATCCGTGCTCTTCTCGAACCCGCAGACGTGGCACTGTACAGAGGCGGTGAAGTACCCGTCTTTCGTGGCAACGCTCAGGACTGATGCCGCGTCACATGAACACTTTGGGCACGATGTCTGGACCATATGGTCCTTTCTCTCCATAGCGAGGGCCGTCAGGAAGCGAGAGTATCGCATATGGTCCGGAAGTGTAGCTCAGGGCGCCGCGACAAATTTGTGCAGCGCAAAATGAGACCGGTTTTTCGGGTATGCCGTCCGGTGAGGCTTACTGCCAGACCACTCGGCGAGAGCCTGATTTTCAGGCGCTAGTCTTGCCTCGAACGACATGACGTCTCAGAAAGCAAATGTGTTGCCTAACCAATAGGCAAAAGCACACATTATCAGCGGTTGGCGAACCAAGAAAGGGCATTCAAGTGGTTCCTGCCTAGTCACTGTGCAGGTCTACTGGGCGTGGACCAATGCCCAAGCAATAAGCCAAGCGAGCAAGATATGCACCGGAATGCATCGAGGCGGCGTCGCGCCCAAGAGGAGACGTGTGTCTATCGTGTCCTGAGGCGGGCCAGCCAGGCAGCCGCTGTTCTGTGTCTCTGGGGCGCCCACCCTGTCCTCGCCGGGACGCCCGAACCCGCTCCTGTGGCGCCGCCAATCGTCAGCGAGGATCTTCGCTCTTCCGGAGAAGCCGGACCGACCTTGGCTTGGATGCAGTTCTGCGATCAGCATCCACGGGAGTGCTCGATCGATTCCTCCGAGCCGGACACCATCCCGCTGACCGACGGCACCTGGTCCTCTCTTCAGGAGGTCAACAAGCACGTCAACCGAACGATAGCGGCGGTGCCGGACCAGGATCACTGGGGTGTGGTGGATCGCTGGGATTATCCGGACGACGGGCTTGGAGACTGCGAGGACATGCAACTGCTCAAGCGCAAGCTCCTGGTTGAACGGGGACTGCCGCAACGGGCGATGCGCATGACTGTCGTCATCGATGAACTGGGCGCCGGGCATGCCGTGTTGAGGGTGCGCACGGATCTCGGCGATCTCATCCTGGACAACAAGAGGGATGCCGTTCTGCCCTGGCAGCAAACAGGTTACGTCTACGTCAAGGGTGAGGGAGCGGAGGGCAAGGCCTGGGTCTGGTTCGGGGATCGGATCGCACCTACCGCGACCGCAGCCAAGTAACGGCCGTTCCGGCAATTCGCGGGTGGGGACTGTCAGCACGACGTCGGGTGTTTCCCCACGCTAGAGCATCGGACCCAAAAGTGGACCCACTTTTGGGTCCGATGCTCAATCCCTTAAGCGGCGCATCGTTGATGCGGAACCGGAGGTCCGCGTCAGCGAAAACCGGATCCACTTTTCACTGGCGTGGCCCTCCGGGTCCGCACGATGCGCTAAACGTTCCTTCGCCTGAAGAAGACGACGTTGGCGCTGGTCTCAAGCACCTTCTGGAGTTGCGACAGCTCCATGAACGCGTGGGCGCGGTACAGCCGCCACATCGGGCTGACCACCTCTTGGAAGGGGACTTCCGGGTTGGATGTCCACCAGGAATCCCACTCCTCGGCGGTGAAGTCGTCGCCGTACGCGTGCGTCACACTCAGGTCCGGATCGAAGCCATCGTCGACGCAGAGAGCCTTCGCCCTGGCCCTGATCTGGCTGTCCATGATGTCGGAGGTTTCCTGGGCCCGCGCGTACAACATGATCACTCCCCAATCGGCTTGGATGAGGGGAGAGGTTGGCTGCGCTGCTCCATGCAGCGAGTCAGCTCTTGGATGATCCAGCGTCTGGCCTGGCGTTTTGAGGATCGTGTCATGGTGACCTCCTGCGATGTCACCAGGATCGCTCGAAACAGCCCGTCCTTCCGTGACCGGGGCCACACATGGCTTGTGCGAAAGCGATCGCAGTCATTCCTGTGGTGAAGCGGCTCAGAGGAAAGGGTTTCCTTTGGTCCTTCCCGACTTGGCGAGCGACCTCCCGACCTGACCGTGCAGAGGTCAGGCGTCGCTGGCCGGCCCCACGAGGTGGTCCGGGATCAATGTTAGTGAATGATTGGTCGTGGCGTCGGCGATTGGCGTCCTTCTGGTCGGCGATACGATAAATCTTCTTGGTTGTCTTGCTAGATCCTGGCCAGCATCGCCGTCCTGCAATTCGGGGGGCGGCGAGTCAGGGTCTAGGTCGGCTCCGGGCACTTCTCGGAAGAAGCGCGGTGTTACGGTCATAACGACGTAGCGGACCTTCCAATCGTTTGCCGTTGGTTACTCTTTGACCCACTCCGGACTATCCTGCGTCTGAGACACGTGGCTGACGGAGCGATTGACTCGATTGGCCCTCATTTCAGAAGTCCATTTCGCGACACCGCTCGACCTGCTCGTCAAATCAAGCGGTGGCATTCAGAGCGGGGGCGGCGGAAAATCCGCGTTCGCCCCCGCTTCACATCACAGACCGAAGCAAGGCCCGCCGAACACCGAGCGAATGCAGGACAATCCACCACGCCGGCCCCCAGAGGATGTGACGCTCACTCCACCCTGCGGCCCTCTTGGCACTCGGTGATCCCGCACGATTGGATTACTGCGATGGTCTCTGATCACGGGTTCTGCCCGATGATCTCGGACGATCACAGGCGCACGATGATCACGGACCACGGGTGGCATGCGATGATCGCGCACGACGAAGCCGCTGCCATCGTAGCCGCGGTCACGTGCTATGGCTCCGTCGTGTGTGGCAACGAAAACCAGACAGGCGGAGAGCGCGACGGCAACTTGGGTGAATGTTGTAATACCAGACTTCATGGGAGGACTCCTCTTCGACAAGTGAGGAGTTTACGATGCGCTCCATGCAGGATCTGTGAGCGGGGTCACAGGCAAAATGTTTCCGTCATCCACCGGCGTCAGGGCACAACGATGATGGGCTTCAAAGTCGGACCGGAGAGGGCCTGTTCGTCTGTGTGTCTGGAATGCCTCGTTCTGGCACGAGGCGGAAGTACACCGAACGTCAGCTCACGGTAGGAATACCGGACCTTTCAATAGATGAGGAATTGGCCTGTTGACCGGATGGGAGCGTCAAAGTGATCGGTGCGCAGACAACACCTTGAATGCACACGTATGCCGCATCGCCGTTGATTGTGCCATGCAACTTCCCTTTACTGCCGCCACATGCCCCGCATCTTCGCGCCGATGTCGACCCGAACCTCTCTCGTTGCGGTGGCTGCGGAAGTCGGCTCCGCTATCGCCATGGGCCACGACATCCGCTCGAACAGCTTCAGGAGTGCGCTGGGGATGAAACGGGAGCGAGCGGCGTAGACATGACGATCGCCGGTGGCGGATTGCTGATGCGTGAAGAAGCGCTGCGGCACGATGAGGTGCAGGTGGTCCTTGGCTCGGGTCATGGCGACGTAGAGCAGCCGCCGCTCCTCCTCGATCTCCGCCGTCGTCCCAGTGCCGAGGTCGGACGGAATACAGCCGTCGACCACGTTGAGAACGAACACCGATTTCCACTTTTGCCCTTTGGCGGAATGAATGGTCGACAGGATCAGGTAGTCCTCGTCGCGCAGAGGCACGCCGGCCTGATCACTGGTGGCATCCGGCGGATCAAGCGTGAGTTCGGTGAGGAAGCGCTCGCGGGACGGGTAACCGGCCGCGATCTGCACCAACTGGATCAGGTCGGCCTTGCGGGTGGCGGCATCCTCGTGCATGCGCTCGAGGTGCGGCTCGTACCAGGTCCGCGCTCCTTCAATTTCGGCCGGCCACCCTGCCGTGCCGGCGCGAAGCTGCGTGATCGTGTCGACGAAGGAGCGCCACTCATCTCCAGCCCGGGGCGGGGCCGGTGCCTCCATCAGGGCTCCGATCGGATCGGCGGCGTCATGCATGCGATCAAGCACGCGCCGGGCCGAGGTTGGGCCGACGCCGGGCAGTAGCTGCATCAGCCGGAAGCCGGCGACGCGATCACGCGGGTTCTGCACGAACCGCAGCAGGGCGAGCAGATCCTTGACGTGAGACGCATCGAGGAACTTGAGGCCGCCGAACTTCACGAAGGGGATGTTGCGGCGGGTCAGCTCCACCTCCAAGGGGCCGGAGTGATGCGAGGTCCGAAACAGCACCGCCTGCTGCTTTAGGCTCACGCCGTTCTCGCGGCTCGCCAGCACACGCTCGACCACGTAGCGGGCCTGGCCGGCCTCGTCGCGCACGGCCACCAGTTGCGGCCGCTCAGCGGACGTGCGGTCGGTCCAGAGATTCTTGGTGAAGCGCTCGGAGGCGAGCTCGATCACCGCATTGGCCGCGGCCAGGATCGGCTGGCTTGAACGGTAGTTGCGGTCGAGGGTGACGATCGCGGCCGGCGGGCTGAACTGGCCGGGGAAATCCAGGATGTTGCGGACCGTGGCTGCCCGGAAGGAATAAATCGACTGGGCATCGTCCCCGACCACCGTCAGGCCCTGGCCGCCCGGCTTGAGGGCCAGCAGGATCGAGGACTGGAGCCGGTTCGTGTCCTGGTACTCGTCGACGAGGACATGGTCGAAGCGCCCGCCGAGTTCGGCTGCGATCGAAGGCTCGGCCACCATCTGGGCCCAGTAGAGCAGGAGGTCGTCGTAATCGAGGACGTTCTGGCGCTGCTTGGCCTCGACATAGGCAGCGAACAACTGCCGCAGCTCGGCGGCCCATCCGGCGCACCATGGATATGAAGTGCGTAGCACCCCCTCGAGGGCCGTCTCGGCATTCACGCAGCGGGAATAGATCGCCAGACAGGTTGCCTTCGCGGGAAAGCGGCTCTGGGTGGTGGAGAACCTGAGTTCGTGCCGGACGAGGTTCATCAGGTCGGCCGAGTCCTCGCGGTCATGGATCGAGAAGGCGGGGTCGAGACCGATCTCCGGCGCGTAGTCGCGCAGGAGCCGGGCGCCAATGCCGTGGAATGTGCCGGCCCAGGTGAGAGCGTCGGTCATCACGCCTGCGCTATGGCCCATGACCCGTTTGGCGATCCGCTCGACCCGACGCGCCATCTCGGCCGCGGCCCGGCGCGAGAAGGTCAACAGGAGGATGCGGCACGGATCGGCGCCGTTGGCGATGAGGTGGGCCACGCGGTGGGCCAGGGTGTTGGTCTTGCCCGATCCTGCCCCGGCAATGACCAGCAAGGGCGTTGACGATGATGCACCTCCGGCGATGACGCCGTGCTCGACCGCTTGACGCTGCCGCGGGTTAAGGTGGTCAAGGTAGGCGGGGTTAGCGGACACAGTCGAATCATTCCTTTGGGTCCACTATAGATCCCGTTTCCCGTTTTGTTCGCAACGGCACAGCTCGTCGCGCCGGAGAGGGGGGATCGCCCGGCTGGCTCTCATCAGCGAAAGTTTCGTGCGGGGATCTTGATGACGGCCTCGTCGAACTCAGCCTTCGTCTCCGGCCGTTGAATGGCGTCATCGGAACCGCCGCGAACCCAATCGCGTGTGCCGGTCCTTGCCTCGTCCCCACGTCCGCTGCGCAGGCGAAGGTCACCGTCACGATCCGCGACCGAGCGCAGGAGGTCGGACAGGTCGATGAAGTGTTCGGCGATCAGATGAGTGACGCCGCCTTCGCGCTGGAGCCGGCCCCGGCAAGCGATCAAGCGTGCCGACAGGATCAGCCGCCGTTGCTTCTCGAACACCGTCGACCAGATCACCATATTGGCGACGTCAGTCTCGTCCTCGATGGTCATGAAGGTCACGCCCTTGGCCGAGCCCGGCTTCTGCCGCACGAGGATGCCCCCCGCCACCGTGATCCTCTGCCCATCCCGGGCATGGTGCAGGTCCTCGCAGGACCTGATCCGGCGCTCGGTCAGCTCCTGTCTGAGGAATGCCACGGGATGCCGGCGCAGCGTCAGTCCTTTCGAGCGATAGTCGTCGACGACTTCACGGCCCTCGGTCATCGGAACGAGTTCGACGTCGGGTTCGATGACCTCCGGCTGGATCGTGCGCCCGCGTTCGTCGGCGGCGGCAAACAGCGGCATCACCTCATCCGACATCCCCTCGATGGTCCAGAGCGCGTCGCGGCGCTTGACGCCGAGGGAGCCGTAGGCATCGGCCTCCGCCAGGCGTGTGAGGGCGGCGACCGAAATTCCGGCCCGGCGCCGAAGATCCTCAATGGTCGAGAACGGTTGCTCGGTGCGGACGATCGGGATCAGGCTGGCCTCGGCATTGGCAAGACCGTGCACCATCCGAAACCCGAGACGGACAGCGAAGCGCCGTGGGTCCGCCGTGGTTTCCAGCGTGCAGTCCCAGCGCGAGTGATTGATGTCGACGGGCAGAACCTTCACGCCATGGACCTGGGCGTCCCGCACCAGTTGGGCCGGCGCATAGAACCCCATCGGCTGGGAGTTGAGGATCGCGCAGCAGAACACATCGGGATGGTGGCACTTCACCCAGGAGGAGGCATAGGCAATCTTGGCGAAGCTCGCGGCATGGCTCTCGGGAAAGCCGTACGAGCCGAAACCTTCGAGCTGCTTGAAGGTGCGCTCGGCGAATTCGGCGTCATAGCCTCGGGTGGTCATGCCCTGGATCAGCTTGTCGCGGAACTTGGAGACGCCGGCCGTCAGCTTGAATGTCGCCATCGCCCGCCTGAGCTGATCGGCCTCGGACGGCGTGAAGCCGGCACACTCGATCGCCACCCGCATGGCCTGTTCCTGGAAAAGGGGCACGCCGAGGGTCTTCTCCAGCACGCGCCTGAGCTCTGGTCGAGGATAGTCCGGGGCCTCCTGCCTCTCGCGGCGACGGAGATACGGATGCACCATGTCGCCCTGGATCGGGCCGGGCCGGACGATCGCGACCTGGATCACGATGTCGTAGAACGTTCTCGGCTTCAGACGCGGCAGCATCGCCATCTGGGCACGGCTTTCGATCTGGAAGGTGCCGACCGTGTCGGCCTTGCGGATCATGGCGTAGGTGGCCGGATCCTCACCCGGGATCGTGGCGATGTCGACGTCCTCGCCCTTGTGCTCGCGCAGGAGATCGAAGGCGCGCCGCATGCAGCCGAGCATGCCGAGGCCCAGGACGTCGACCTTCATGAACTTCAGGGTGTCGATGTCGTTCTTGTCCCATTCGATGACCTGACGGTTCTCCATCGCGGCCGGTTCGATCGGGACGAGGTCGTCGAGGCGCGCCTCGGTCAGCACGAAGCCGCCCGGGTGCTGCGAGAGATGGCGCGGCGCGCCGATGAGTTCGGCGGCCAGCTCCAAGGTCAGGCGCAGGCGCGGATCGTCGAGATTGAGGTTGAGCTCCCGCGCTTCCTTGTCGGACACGCCCTCATTGCCCCAGCCCCAGACGAGTTTGGAGAGACCGGCCGTCACATCCTCGGGAACGCCGAGCGCCTTGCCGACCTCGCGCACGGCGCCCCGGGCACGGTAGCAGGTGACGACGGCGGTGAGCGCCGCCCGATGCCGGCCGTAGGTGTCGTAGATCCACTGGATCACCTCCTCGCGCCGCTCGTGCTCGAAGTCGACGTCAATGTCCGGCGGCTCGCGCCGCTCCTGGGAGACGAAGCGCTCGAACAGGAGGTCGTGCTCGGTCGGATTGATCGAGGTGATGCCGAGCACGAAGCACACCGCGGAATTTGCCGCCGAGCCGCGGCCCTGGCACAGGATGCCGCGCGACCTGGCGAACGAGGCGATGGCGTGGACCGTCAGGAAGTAAGGTGCATATCCGAGCTCCTCGATCAGGTGCAGCTCGTGCCGGCAGGTGAGCGCGACGACATCGGGAATGCCCTCCGGATAGCGCTTTTGCGCGCCCTCCCAGGTGAGGCGTTCCAGCTTCTCCTGCGCGGTCTCGCCCGGCTCCGTCTCGCTCGGGTACTGATAGCGCAGCTCATCGAGCGAGAAGGTGCAGCGCTCGAGGATCTCGCGCACGCGACGGAACGCTTCGGGATGGCGCTCGAACAGGCGCTCCATCTCGACCGGATCCTTAAAATGGCGGTCGGTATGGCGCTCGAGTCGATAGCCGGCCTCGTCGATGGTGCAGCCCTCGCGGATGCACGAGACGACGTCCTGCAAGCGGCGCCGGTCGGGATGATGGTAGAGCACATCTCCCATGGCGATGGTCGGGACACGCGCGGCCTGTGCTGCCTGCTCGACATAGTAGAGCCGGAGATGCTCGTTAGGCGCAAAGCGCCGGATCAGCGCCATGTAGGCACGGTTGCCAAAGGTTCCTTTCAGGCGGGCGAGGTTTCGAACGAGTTCCTCGTTCGCATCATCGCCCAGCAGGATCGCGAGCAGACCCTCATTCCACGTGACGACATCGTCCCATACCAGATGGCACTTGCCCTTGCCGCCGCGGCTCTTGCCGATGCTCAGCAGCCGGCACAGGCGGGAATAGGCTGCCCGATCGGTCGGGTAGACGAGGAGCGACGTGCCGTCGGTGAGATCGAGCCGGCAGCCGACGATGAGACGGACGCCCGTGTCGCGCGCTGCCTCATAAGCGCGCACGATCCCAGCCAGCGAATTGCGGTCGGTGATACCGAGTGCCGTGATGCCGAGGAGTTTGGCCTGCTCGAACAGTTCGCGCGGGCTCGAGGCGCCGCGCAGGAAGGAGAAATGCGTCGTGACCTGGAGTTCTGCGTACATGGAAGGGATGATCGTCCATCATGGGAAGAAGCCATGCATCCACCAGCGCCCGCCCTCGGCGGCGGGTGCGTCGCGGAAGATCCAGAAGCGCCCGCCTTGCTCGGTCTCGACGCGGTAATAGTCGCGTGCGGCCGAGCCCTTGTCGCCGTTCCACCATTCCGGCGTGATGCGTTCCGGCCCATCGGCCTGGGTGACCCTGTGCCGGATTTTGCGCCAGACGAAGAAGGCCGGTGGATGATCCGGGAGCAGGGCGGTGGCCACGACGGACTCGGGTGGATCGAGAAGGCGCGTGGGCCGCGGCAGGTTCTGCGGCCAGACGGCACCGGTCGGTGGCGCCAGTGCCGGAATCCTGCGCGCCATGCGTTCGGGGACGAGACTCTGGACGGGCGCGAGGCGGTAGACCCGTCTCATGCCGATGCGGGCACCGAGCCGGTCGACGAGCTGGCCGAGATCCGCGTCACCGGCATCGTCGCCGTCGAGCCCCCGAACCTGGCGTTGCGTTTCCGTCAACGGCTCGACCTTGCTCGCGACGAGGACGATCTCCTCAATGCCGAACCCGGGATCGATGGTTTGCAGACGCTCATTGAAGAGTTTCGCGAGATGGGCGGCATCCCGGTTGGCTCGCGCGGTCCCGACGCGCAGGCAGGCGCTCTTCTGGTCGACGCGCTGACACAGGAGATCGAGCCGGCGTACCCCTTCGCCGCGGCGCTCCAGTTGCCGACATAGATCCTTGGAGAGGCGCAGCAGGATCGCTTTCAGGTCTTCGAGCCGACCGATGGGCTCCGCGAAGGCGCAGGACGCCGTCGGCGTTTCCTTTGGGATCAGTGGCGTGATCACCTCGAAGGTGTGGCCCAGGGCCTGATCGAGACGCAGCGCCACGTCCCGGCCGAACCGCCGGACCAGAGGCGCCCGTGGCATGGCAGCAAGCTGTCCGACCCGCTCGATGCCGAGCCGATGCAGGGCGGTGAGTTTGTCGGCGGCAATCCGTAGCGCCCCGATCGGCAAGGTCGCAACGGCGTCAACGGTCCGACCTGTCGGTACCACGCCGCCAATTCCGTAGCGTGCCACCGCCCAGGCGGCACCCGGGGCATCGGCGACGGCGGCTCTGGCGGCGATACCCTGCCGCGTCAGGCGGCCGGTCAGATCCGCGAGCAACTCTTCCTCGCTGCCGAACAGATGGGCGACCCCGGCGATGTCGATCCACAGGCCGTCGGGGGGATCGGGCGCCACCACGGGCGAATAGGCGATGGCCCACCGCGCCAGCTCCCGTAGCGAGACCTCATCATCCTCGGGTACAGCGTCGACGACATGCAGGTTGGGAACGAGCGCCTGCGCCTGTGCGACAGGCATGCCCACGTACAGCCCCACCTCCTGCGCAGCCGCACAGGCCGCGCGTATCACGCGGCGCGATCCGATCGTATGCACGGTCACAAGCGGTTCATGACGCGGCGGCTCGCCGGTCCGCCGTCTGACCCGATCGGTCGGCCAGGTCGGCAGGTAGAGCGAGACGACCCTTCGCATCGCAGGTCTCCAGAATCCAGGTACGGGGTTGGGCGCCACGGCAGCGCAGGAGTTCGACGTGCCAGCGATCCCGCCCGAGACCGGGTGCCGGCATGAGTTCGGACGGGGCACGGGCGATGCGCCAACGGGTCATTGCGGCGGTCGGAAGATGGACCAAGTCCTTCTCGGCCACCGTCCACCAGCGCCTGATCACCAGGGCCGTCACCCCTGTCGCTTCAGCCGCCAGTTGCAGGCGACGCGAGGCGGTCAGGCCGAGGCGCGCAACCTCGCCAATGACGGCCGCGAGGCCTTTCACGTGCAGTCCTTCCTCGATCAGCGGCAGGACCTCGTGCTCGCGCTCGGCTTCAGCGTAGATCACGCGATCTGGATGCAGCCCCGCGCGCAGGAGTCCTGGCGCGAACAGGTCCCGACGGGTCAGGCACCAGAGGACGGGGCCTTTGAGGCGGGCCGCGATCCCAGCCGTGAACAAGGTCGTGCAACCGGCGAACTCGGAGGCGATCCCCGCCTCGATCATTTCGTGCAGCGCGCCCCGGGCAAGGCCGCCGCCCGGCAGGTGACCGTCGAGGTCGTGGACACCGAAAGGCAGGGGCTTGGACCTGCGAGACCCGCCTTCGTGCCGGGCAATCTGGAGCCGTAAATCGGCAAGCCTGTCCTGTCGCCCGGGGTCCATGGAATCCGTGCCAAACGCAAATATCTTGTTGATGATGTTCCTAGTATGTTCTCATTCGGGGATGAGTCAAATACACGCACCAGTAGCTGTGAATTCCGAGGAGAAGAGTGTTGCCTTCAATCTGCCAGCAGTCTCTTCCAAGGCTCAGTGATGCCTTGCTCGATCCAAACTCATGCCTTGATATAGGCCAAGGAGCGGTGCTTGGCGCAGTAAGGACAGCCGGCCACGGCCCGATCCCCGCAGAAGACCGTGGGACCGTCGGCACCATGAAAGGGGTCGGGCGGATCTACCAGCAGACCTTCCTTGACACCTACACCAAGGTCGCCTTCACCAAACTGTATGATCGCAAGATCCCGCTTACCGCCGCCGACCTGCTCAACGACCGTGTCCTGCCATTCTTCGACGCCCATGAGGTGAAGCTGTGTCGGGTGCTCACCGACCGCGGCACCGAGTACTGCGGCAATCCCGAACACCATGAGTACGAGCTCTATCTGGCAGTCGAGGACGTGGACCATTCCAGAACCAAGACCAAGAGCCCACAGACGAACGGCATCGTTGAGCGCTTTCACAAGACGGTGCTGGACGAGTTCTATCGTGTGACGTTCCGCAAGAAGATCTATGGCTCAATTGCCGAATTGCAGAGCGATCTCGATGCCTGGGTGAGGAGTTATAATGAGGAGCGGCCGCACCAGGGCCGGTGGTGTTTTGGCAAGACGCCAATGCAGACCTTCCTCGATGCAATCCCGTTAGCGAAGGAGAAAATGATCGCCGCATGAAGCCATCAGACAGGGGAACCCGACCAATCTCCAGACGCCAGTTGTCAGATCAAATACCGACTACTACAATCGATTTCATGCTGTCGGATCGCCGCAACACTCGAGCAGCTTATCGTTTCTTGCGCAAAGCCATCAAGATGATGAGCGACTATCCTCCTGCATCGATCACGACCGACAAACTGGCATCGTACCCGAAAGCGATCGGGCGCCTGCAGAACGAAGGGCTGCTGCCCAAAAAGGTCGTGCATCGGACCTCGAAATACTTGAACAACATCATTGAGGCGGATCACGGCGCACTTAAGCGTGTAATCCGGCCGACGCGCGGCTTCCAGAGGATGAAAACTGCCTCTGCAACAATCAAAGGTTTTGAAGTCATGCGCATGATCCGCCGCGGTCACTGCATCCAGCAACAGCTCGGCGCGATAGGCGAAATCCGTCTGGTCAACCAGCTCTTTGGTCTCGCGGCCTGAGTGGCCCATTCGACTGGATTCATGGTGCCCTTTCCAAGTTAATGCAACAAAGCCGCAAATGCCCGTATCCGACATATGGGCCGGATATATCGACAGCACACCTGATGGCGTTCCTGCCATCGGCGAGGTTGAGCGTATTCCGGGCTTCATTCTGGCCGCCGGCTTCAGCGGTCATGGCTTCGGCATTGGACCAGGGGCTGGCCACCTCATTGCGGATCTGATTACGGGCAAACCACCGATTGTTGATCCACACCCCTACAGGCCTGAGCGCCTAAGCGCCTCTGCATGGGGCAGGGTTGCGGACTTTTGAGAGCGTCCACCGCTTCTGGAGAGTACCGATTTCCATTTGATCGGTCGGTGCCAAGCCATTGATTTGACCGCTTTTAAGGCACGGCGGTCCCGTCAGCACTGTCAGTTCAACCATTCCTGAGGGTCTTACCAGGAGCGGTCTCGTCCTGTTCTGCAGATAGGGTGAACTGAAACACGGCCCCCCGCGGCTCGTTTGCAGATGCCCACAGCTGGCCGCCATGCGCCTCGATGATCGAGCGGCAGATCGCCAAGCCCATGCCCATCCCCTCCGGCTTGGTCGTATAAAACGCCTCGAACACCCGCTCTACATGCTGCGGATCCAACCCGACGCCGGTGTCGTGCACGGCGACCAGCACGGCCCCGGTTTCATCCAGCCGGGACCGGATCAGCAGCTCGCGCGGCCGCTCCGCCCCCTCCTTCATCGCCTCGAGGCCGTTTAGCACTAGGTTCAGAATCACCTGCTGCAACTGCACCCTGTCGCCTGCCACGGGCGGGAGGTTGAGCGACAGCTCGGTTCGTAGCAGGATTCGATGGCGGTGCACCTCCCCCTGGACGAGGGCGACCGTATCCTGGATCAGGTCGTTCAGGTCCAGCCGCTCCTTGACGGTGGCCGTCTTCCTGAGGAGCGCGCGCACTCGCCCGATCACCGCGCCGGCCCGGTGCCCATCCTGGACGATGCGCCCCGCCGTCTCCCGCGCTTCGTCGAGATTGGGCGGCTGGTGCGCGAGCCAGCGCAGGGCTGCGTTGGCATTGGTGACGATGGCGGCCAGCGGCTGGTTGACCTCGTGCGCGATCGAGGACGTCAGCGCGCTCATCGTCGTCACACGCGTGACATGTGCAAGCTCGGCCTGCGCCTTCTGCAGCACCTCTTCGGCCCGCTTGCGCTCGGTAACGTCCATAGCCGCTCCGATAACTTCAAGCAGCTCGCCGGTCTCGCTGAAAACGGGATGGCCTACTCCGTGAAGATGCTTAGTCTCGCCGTCCGGAAGAACGATCCGGAAATCGGTCTCGGAATCGCCCCGGATGCGAACTGCTCTTTCCGCGTTTCCGAGCCATCTGGCCCGATCCTCCGGATGAATCCGCTGGAGAAGCGCCTCGAAGGATGGGATACCTGCTTCCGGATCGAAGCCAAACAAACGGTAGCGTTCTTGCGACCAGTAGATGATCGCCTTCGTGGCGGGGTTCCATGCCCAACTGCCGCTTTTGCTCAGCGCCTCCGCTTCCGCTAAATAGGCCTCGCTGCGCCGCAGTTCCTCCTCGCCCCGCTTGCGCTCAGTCAAGTCGAGCACGAAAGTAACACCTTGGTCTCCACCTTCTTTGAAAAGTGCCACGCCGATGAGCACGGGCACGCGGCTGCCGTCCTTGCGGAAGTACTCCTTCTCAAACGGGGGCAAGATCCCGGTCCTCTCCAGCTCTGGCACCCATTGTCGTGCATCGCGGTCGAGCCATTCCGGTGGGGTCAGGTTGGTCCAGCGCAAGCGGCCCGTTGCGAGATCCTCACGATCGTAGCCCACGATGCGGAGAAAGGCGTCATTGGCCTCGAGGATCCGGCCGTCGAGACCAAAGATGAAGATTCCGATGATGTTGGCCTCGACCAGGCGTCGGATCCTCGCTTCGCGTTCGGCGAGATCGCGGTATAGGACGGTATTCTCCAGTGAGATGGCAGCCTGCGAGGCGAGCAGCTTCAGCACCGCGATCCGCGCCGGCACGAAGACCCGGGGAGCCAGGTTGTTTTCAAGGTAGAGCATGCCAATGAGTTTGGCCTGGTTGAGCAATGGCAGGCAGAGAATGGACCGGGCCTTGCACTGACGGATGTACGGATCGGCGGCAAACGGGCTCTCGGCCAGCGCATCGTCGAGGATCACGCTCTCCCGGGTGCGCAAGACGTAGTGCAGGACCGACTCTGGCAGTATGGTCGCAGTCACAGTCTCGTCGCATAGTTGCACAACGACCGTGTCGCCGCGGGTCGTGGCCTCTGCTGCGATCCGCAGCTCGGTCCCACGCGCCAGGATCAACAGGCCGCGCGCGGCCCCCGCCTGCTCAATGGCCGTGCGCAGGACCGTGTCGATCAGCTTTTCGAGAACGATCTCGCCCGAGATGGCTTGCGACACCTTGATCACGGTCGCAAGGTCGAGATGTTCGACCGGCGCTCCGATTGTCCTTGTCGGGCCGGGTGCTGGCTCGTCCTCCCGCAGGTGCGGATAGAGCTGATCGAGTTGCCGCACCTTGCCATCGGCTCCCCAGCGGGCATAGCAGGCGCGGGCCTTGCGCAGATAGGTCTCGGCGAACTCGTCGAACCCGCGCGCCCGGTAGAAGGCGGAAGCGCGCTCATAGGCGATCGCCTCGTTGTGAACGAAGCCGTTGCCTCGGGCCGAGCGGATTGCCTGCTCATACAGCCGCTCGGCCTCGAGCTCGCGGCCTTCGAGACGGGCGATCTCGGCGCCGATCAGCGCGGCGCGGTTCGCGAAGTTCTCCGGGCAGTTCTCCGTCCACTCCTGGAGCTGGCGGTGGTGGGTGGTCAAGGCCTCGAGATGGCGGCTACGCTCCGCGGCGCGGGCCGCGTCGCAGAGGGCAGCCCGCACCAGCGCAGCGTAGAAATGGAACTCCGCCCACTCGAGATGGGCCGGCATCGTCCAGAGCAGCCGTTGTGCCTTTGATGCCGCCTCGAGGCCGGACGCGTAGGCCCTCGCGAAGAAGCGCGCCTGCAGATTGCGGATCCAGTACCAGCAGGCGGCGATCGACAGGCCCGGGTCCGCCTCCAGGTGCCGCTCGAACCGGCCCTCGTCGAACCCGGCGTCGTCGAAGCGGCCGAACGCCGGGGTCAGACCACGGAGAGTCCGGATCAACTGGAGCTGTGTGGTGATGAAGACGATGACAAGACCGAACCGCGCCTGGCGCGCGAAATCGAGCCCGGCCTCAGCCTCGCGCTGCACCTCGGCGAGCGGATCGCCGGCGGCGAGGAGGTTGGTGATCAGGTTGTTGCGGCTATAGGCGGCAAAGGTGAGGTCGCCGAGCCTGTTGGCCGTATCGAAGGCCCGCCGCACCCATTGCCGGCCGGTCTGGACGTGCCTCGTCCATGGATTGATGACGGCGCCGAAGGACACGGAGACGCGGGCTTCGAAGCGCCGCAGCCCGCGCTGCTCCACCAGATTGAGGCCAAGCTGGCCGAAGCGGAACCCTGCCTTGTAATCGCCGAATTCCGGCCCCAGCACGGTGCCAAGCATGGCGTAGGCATGGCACGACGCGTCGCTGTTGCCGTGCTCCAGGCTGAGGTTCGCCATGCGGCCGATGACGAGCGGGCGCAGGTTCTCGTCGGTGTGCCTAGCCGCCGGCACCACCGCGGTGAGGATGTTCATCGTCCCGCACGCGGCCGGATCGGCCATCCGCGGCAAGTCGAGCAGCGCCTCGATCGGGCGGTCCCCGAGCTGCCGCCACATCCGCGCGTATTCCTGCCTGACCTCCTCCTTTGTCGGATGCGCCGACCAAGCGATACCGACGCGGCGCAGGTAGTCGAGGGTTACCTCGACGGCGCTGTCGCTCCGGCCGAGGGTCGTGAACAGCTCCACCTGCAGCCGCGTAATGGCGGCCAGATCGGGGAGGCTGGTGGCGCGGTCTGCAAGTTCAGCAAACCGCGCCTCCGCCTCCGTCAGCGCGCCGGTCAGGAACTCGCACTCGGCCCGGTGCAAGGCCAGCGCGAAGACGAGTTCGGGCCGGCGCGCCCAAGTGTCCTCCGGCAAGAGCGCCGCACCGGCGGTGAAATAGGTCAGCGCCGCGGCATGGGCGGTCGAATCCTTGGCGCGTTGGCCTGCAAGCAGGTTCAGCTCGGCCAGTTGCTCGCACTCATCGCGCGAGGTGACCAAGGCCGCCCCGCGGTTGAATTGGTTGACAATGTCGAAGATCGCCTCCTCCCGCTTCTCAGGAGGTATGTGCGTCGCAAGCAGTCTCCCGATTCGAAGGTGCGCCTCGCCACGCAGCTCCTCCGGGATCAGCGAATAGGCGGCCTCTTGTATGCGATCGTGGACAAACCGGTAGGTGCCCGTTAGGCGCTCGACCAATTCTTGACGAACGGCCGGCCACAGAGCCACATGGATCTGCTCCTCCGAAGTCTCGAAAACAATCGAAAGTGTCGTGAGCTCGGTGATGTTTCCAAGACACGCCAGCTGCTGCAGCGCCTTCAGCGTTTCGGCCGGTAAGCGGGTGAGCTTGCCGACCATCAGATCCACGACGTTGTCACTGTATCTCTTGGCATGAATGCGATTGAGATCCCAGCACCAACGCGTCGCATCATGATCGAAGGTGAGCATTCCCTCTTCGGCAAGCGAAGACAGGAACTGAATGGCGAAGAACGGATTGCCACCCGTCTTCTCGTGTACCAGTCGCGCCAGCGGCGCGGCGCGCTCCGGCGCGCAGCGGAGAGCGTCCGCCATCAACTGCCCGAGATGCTCTCGGGCGAGCCGCGCCACTGTGATCGCTGCTACCGTCCCGCCGGCGCTCTTGATGGCGTCCAATTTTCGCATCAACGGATGGTCAGCAGTGACTTCGTTGTCGCGATAGGCACCGATCAGCATGAGGTGCCGCAGATCCGAGCGGATCAACAGATCCTCCAACAGATCGAGCGTCGCCGCGTCGAGCCACTGCAGGTCGTCAAGGAAGAGTACCAGTGGATGTTCCGATCGGGCGAAGACGCCGATGAAGCGTCGGAACACCAGCTGGAAGCGGCCGTGCGCTTGCTGTGGTTCAAGCGGCGGGACCGGAGGCTGCTGACCGATGATGAGCCTCAGCTCGGGGACGACGTCGACCATGAGCTGGCCGTTCGAGCCCAGCGCCTCGCGAAGAGCGTCGCGCCAGCCGGCCAGTTCGGTCTCGCTCTTCGCCAGAAGGCCCCGGATCAGGCTCTGAAACGCCTGCGCGAGTGTCGCATAGGGGATGTCGCGCTTGTGCTGGTCGAACTTGCCCGATGCAAACAGCCCGCGCGAAGGCACCAGCACTTTGTGCAGCTCGTGGACCACGGAGGACTTGCCGATGCCGGAATAGCCGGACACCAGCACCAGCTCTGGGACGCCACCCTGGACGACGTGATCGAAGGCGGCGAGCAGGATCTCAATCTCGCGCTCGCGCCCGTACAATTTCTCCGGGATAAGCAGCCGGTCCGGCAGGTCTTGCGTCCCCAGCGGGAAGGCCTCGATGCGGCTCTGCGTGGTCCATGCGGCTAGGCAGCGCCGCAGGTCGTGCGCGAGGCCGGCGGCGGTCTGGTAGCGCTCCTCGGCGGTCTTGGCGAGCAGCTTCATCACGATGGCGGACAGAGGCTCGGGGATGCCCTTCAGCCGCTCGGCGGGCGACATCGGTTGTCTTGCGATATGGCAGTGCACCCATCCCATCGGATCGGATGCCGCAAACGGCAGAACGCCGGTGAGCATCTGATAGAAGATGATGCCGAGGGCGTAGAGGTCGCTGCGGGCGTCGATCGACCGGTTCATCCGTCCGGTCTGCTCGGGCGCCATGTAGGCGAGGGTGCCGGCAATAGTTTCAGGCGGCTCGGGCGCCGGCCGTTGGCGCGGCAGGCGCGAGGCGAGGCCGAACCCGGTGAGCCGCATCTGGCCGTCCGCGCCGGTCACCAGGATATTGCCCGGCTTGAGGTCCATGTGGACGAGGCCGCGCTGATGGAGCTTGCCCAGAGCTATGGCGATGCCGATGGCGACGCGCACGAAGCGTCCCAACTCCATGGGCGCACCGAGTAACCGGTCGAGTGGCTCACCGCCCGGATCCTCGAGCACCAGCATGGTGCGGCCGCCTTCGCGCACAAGCTCCAGCGGCCGTGCGGCCCATGCATTGTCCAGTTCATCCTTCAACTCGTATTCGTGGGCGAGGCGATCAAGGCTCGAGGGCGTCGGGTGCTCGGTGGTGGGTAGCACGACCAGCACAGCCTGCCGCTGGCCGTTGGGGTCGAGGCGCCAGCCCCGACCGAGAACACGTTCATCGTCCTGGCCCAGGACTTGGACGTTGCTCTCCCCTTCAGTGCCGAACCGAAAGCTCAGATTCATGTGCCGCACTCCACCCTCAAGTCTGGGGCCGCTGGCGGACCGGCTGCGTTACCATGCCTCCGCACCCATCGTCCGCGTAAGCTGACCAGAGCGAGCTTGATCGGCCATTTTGCCACACAGCTACTGTCGATGCTACCAAAGGATGCCGCAGCCCGTCCGCCAAGTAGCTGCAAAAATTGAGCTTTATTTTCGAGTGTGCCTCAACTTCTCGCAGAAATACGCCATCAGTCGGTCAGCTCGTTGCATGCGCGGTGAGGCCGTCAATCCTAAGGACGCCCCAGCACGCTGTCGGCCAGGAGAACGGTCCTTCATTCGATAGCAAGGATCGAGGGAAAAGCCTCTCAATCTATTGAAGCCAGCGCTTCTCCTGCCAGGAAAATTTCCGGCATTCGGCAGCAACCGCCACCAGATTTCGCGTCACGTCTCGTGTACGAGCCCACAGGTGGTGTCTGTATCGTCGAGGCTCTGCTCATTGATCCGACGAGGTCGGCGGAAAGATAGCTCCATGGCCCGAAGCGGAGGGCCGGAAGGTCTGCATCGGGTGTGCGCCGCCTTGTCACGGCGCACACCCAAAACGGCCTTTACTTGCTTGATGCGACAAAGCCGTTCGAGATGCATACTGCCCGTCGGACACGGCAGAGCATAAAACCTGCCGCTGCTCGGTGAAACGATTTGGTGCAGCGCCGCAGCCTTCGGGCTAAGCGTGGCTGCTCGCTAGCATCGCGCCAGGCTTGGCTTTGAGCCGCTCGGTCTCCAGCCTGCCACCTGCCGGACTCTCGCGTACTTGCGCAATCTCAAGCCGTTCGAGCTTCCTTTAGCAATCTCTCCTTGAGTGCTAATTTCAGCTGCTATCGCCTGGTAGCGGGAGAAGGATCTCATGACGCATCGTCCAGCTCCACCGCCGCCGGCGGCTGCAGAGCCGGTCATTTTTATTGTTGAAGATGATGAATCCCTGCGCGAGGCACTCGGAAGCTTGTTTCGCTCCGTTGGACTCAAGGTCGAGATGTTCAGTTCCGCCGCCGAACTGCTGCGCGGCAAGTTTCCGGACGTGGAAAGTTGTCTGGTGCTTGACGTCAGGTTGCCAGGGCTGAGCGGCCTCGACCTTCAGGCGGAGCTGGCCAAAGCAAATATTCACATTCCGATCATATTTATGACGGGCCATGGTGACATTCCAATGTCAGTGCAAGCCATGAAGGCTGGAGCCGTCGATTTCCTGCCCAAGCCGTTTCGCGATCAGGATATGTTGGACGCGGTCGCCATGGCGCTCGAGCGCGATCGTCAGCAGCGACGGGCCGCGAACCAGCTATCGGACCTGCGGGCCTGTTTCGAGACCCTGACTCAGCGCGAGCGTGAGGTGATGAGCCTGGTCACCGCCGGCCTAATGAACAAGCAAATTGCGGGGGAGCTGGGGATCAGCGAAATCACCGTCAAAATCCACCGTGGCCAAGTCATGCGGAAAATGGGCGCACGTTCTCTGGCCGATCTGGTGAAAATGGCCGAGGTGCTCAGAGGCCACTCATCCTCACAGTAGGCCCACGGGCATGGAGACAGCGCGAGGGGGCCCGCGCTGAGATGACGAATTCCCGCTCGATGAACAGCGAGGAGCCATGGCGGGCCGTATTCGAGAACAATCCGCCAATACTTCATCACCGATGTGCCCAGCACCATCCTGTCCATCAATCCCTTTGGCGCTGTGCAGCTCGGCTACACTGTCGGCAAGCTGACTGGGCGGTCTGTGCTGAGTCTCTTCCATGAGACCGATCGAGAGACCCTACGCGAGACACAGATGGAGCTGGCGCATGTCAACCGCGTCACGACGGTGGCAACAGGCGGCCTCAATCGCCCATGAGGTCGATCTGCCGATTGCTGCCGGGCACCCACGCACACGCGCTTTGCGCTGACTTGGCGCTCAACCGTCTGATCTGGAGAAGGTCCGGCAGGCCCTCGACCACATCACCAAGGACGGCAATCGCGCCAGCGAAGTCCCCGGTCGGCTCCGCGCCCTCATTATAAGAAGGTCCCGCGGCGCAATGACCTGGTCGACCTCACCGGCACCATTCTCGAAACTCTTGCACTGGCCCATAACGAAGTGGTTTGGAACGGCGTCTCGCCGGAGACGCGGCTCACGCCCGGCCCGCCGCTCGTACGGAAGACCGTGTCCAGCTGCAACGGGTAACCCTAACCCTGGTCATGAATGCCATCAAAGCCATGAGCGGCGTCCTTGCTGGAACCCGGACCCTTCTGGTCAGCACGATCAGGGATGCCGCGCACGGCGTATTTGTGGCTGCGCATGATTCTGGGCCGGGACTGGATCTAGCCTGCCTGTCCCACCTATTCAACGCCTCTACACCACTAACCCGGCGGCATTCGTAGGGGACGGCCGATCTGCCGCTCGATCGTCGAAGCTCACGGCAGACGGCTTTGGGCTTCGGCGAACTTACCCCACGACGCTGTGTTTCAGCTCCTTGCCTCCACACCAGGAGATCTCGTCGTGACCCAGGGCCCACGGTTTGAATGCCCCACCGAACTCCCACGCTAGACCTGACCTGCCATTCAAGCTCCAACTATAGCGTGCGAAGCGACGGCTGAGTTTGGCGGAAGTGGCGAGAACGACTGAGACTCTGGCAATCCGCACGAAGCCATAGCGTTTATAAAACCTAAGTATGGTATCATTGGCGTATATTCGCATCATACTCTTGGCACTTGCGGTGGCTTCGTAATCAGAAAGTGTTCCATTTCTCACATCAGGAGGGCGGGTCACTTGCCACAAGTTGCGATCATTTCGGTCATCGACGATGATGAGTCCGTTCGGATCGCGATGAAGAGCCTCCTGAACTCGATTGGAATGATCGTTCACCTATTCGCATCCGCTGAAGATTTCTTGCAGTCCGCGTACGTGAGCGATACAGCGTGTCTAATCACGGATGTTCAAATGACGGGCATGAGTGGAATCGAGCTGCAACGCACCTTGATCGCCCAACGTCAGCACATGCCAATAGTATTCATCACGGCCGTCCTCGACGAGAGCATTCGACTGCGACTGCTGAAAACTGGAGCGGTTTGTCTCCTGAGCAAGCCGTTCGACGAACAAACGTTACTCCAATGCCTCGATACCGCTCTGAAGAGAAATCGGGATGCGGATGTCATGCAATAGGGTCTCGGTCACCGGTCCTCAGATCAGCGACCCAGTACGAAGGGTCAATCGGCCCGCGGTTCACTTTACGACCATTGCTTTTCAGACGATCGACCGAGACGCCGGGGTATAGAGCTCGAAGCCAGGCCGCCGCACCCTCTCGGTTGATCTGCGAGACAGCCTCCAGTGCGGCGCCGATCGAGCAAACCTGTAGGCACAATCCAGCGATGGCGACCAAACGTCAATCAACATGACAGCCGAAATCACTTAGTGATAGAGCTCGCGACAGTGCCTCGCCTTCAGCACCAGTTCTACGGCCATGGCCAATTCGGCTTCATCGAATTCAAAGCATCCGAGACTATCAACTGTCGAGCGGGTGGCATGCGAGTAAATCTCGAGCCAGAACGGCGGCAGATCCTGCAAGACGGACGCGTCCGGAAGTTCGCTGAGACGCACCTCGAAGGAGCAGAACCGTGCAACAAGAGTGGTTCGAATGCCGGCTGTATTCTCGGCCGCAAACACGAGCTGGACGTAAGCGCGGATGATCTGTTGCTCAATCTCGTCCGAGCAGAGGTCGGACAAGGGAGAACTTCCGGAATCATTTCGACAGTCCCATGACATTCGAAGCTCCCGCGTCATCTCGTTGTATTCTCAATCCCAGGAATGGGCCATCGGCGCGCGAGGCACGGATCTGTTACGCAGCGCGTCGATGCTCGCTGAACCCGAGCGGAGCAGCGGCTCGGGCCGGCTGTGTCCCCTCAATGACGTGCCGAATTGTTTCTGACACGACAGTCACTGTCGGCTCTTTCAGGACGATGTCGCCTCGAGCGGAGAGGCGTGTATCGTGAGCGGCGATGATGACAGGGCGACTGGGATAGGCCTGGTGGTACTGGTCTGCCAGGATCCAGCCATCGATCAAGCCCGGTAAGGCAGCCCGGCTGTACAGCCAGCCGATCTGGTGTTGCCGATGCCTCAGGATGAGAAAGGCCCGTTCGCCCGAGTCGGCCGCCAAAACAGTGTAGTTCGCAGCCCGGCACGCCTGCGCAAGCCGCTTGCAGAAACCTGGATTGCTGTCCACGATCAGTACGCATTCGTTCATGATCGGGCTCATAGCAGTCTCCTGCACGATGGCGCTTCGCTGGCCCTCGCTGGTGAGGTTCACCTCGGGAGCCTTGACGTTCTGACATTAGCCGATCTCATAATTGGGACTCGATTGTCTTTGTGGGTCCACCAATCATCGGGAGAGATTGCGACGATCATACTTTGGTTTGGGTCGATCAATACGATGTCCATCGTGATATGACCGGTCTGGATAGGAGCCCCTTGGCATGTCGGGTTGGCCATGCCGCTCGAGCGCCGGGCGCAGGAGCCGTCTGGCAAAAGCCAGGAAGATGATGAGCGATTATCCACCATCCTCGATCACGACCGATAAGCTGGCGTCCTATCCCAAGGCGTTCCGGTACCTGCAGGACGAAGAGCTGCTGTCGAACGATGTCGAGCATCGGACGTCAAAGGGCACCGTCATGTCTGGATGGCGCCCGTTTGGCAATGTGATTGTTGATGGCGATCGAGCCGAGCGGGGCGGGTGCAGATCCTATGGGGATGGATAGCAACCCACGCTCTGACAGACTGTATGTTCGCGGAGTGAAGGTGGCCCGCCCCCGCGGTAAGCTGAAGTTGGGGGTTGCTTCGGATGGGCCGGAGCCGAGCCCCAAGCTTAAGCGAGGGCGAACCATGGAGCAGCATAGCGAGACTTTTATCGGATTGGACACATCGAAGCTCAAAATTTCAGTGGCAGTTGCCAACGGCGAACGGAATGGTGAGGTGCGCTTTTACGGGGAGATCCCGTCGGACCCTGGGTCAGTGAGGTCGATGGTCGACAAGCTGGCCACTCGAGGAGCACGGCTTCACTTTTGCTACGAAGCCGGGCCGACGAGCTACGATCTCCATCGCCAAATTATCGCAATGGGCCATGGCTGCGTCGTTGTCGCGCCGTCGCTGATACCGAAGCGCCCGGGAGATCGTGTGAAGACCAACCGCCGCGATGCCATGAGCCTGGCGCGACTGCATCGTGCCGGCGAACTCACCTCCGTGTGGGTTCCGGACGCAAGGCATGAGGCGGTCCGCGACCTGGTTTGGGCACGGGAGGTCGCCTTGTTGCACGAATAGGTGAGTTGGTAACCGAAACTGGCTGACATAGGAGGCCTGTGCCTTTCATGTCGGATATCTCCCGTGCCGTTCAAAGCCAATGCCGCGCGCCGGCATCGCACTCCCAAGCAGCAGCATCGGGTGACGAATTGGGCCGAGTACGACACCAGCCTGCGTCAGCGGGGCAGTCTCACAGTCTGGTTCACCGAGGACGCCATTACGGCTTGGCGCGCTGAGCCCCGCACCACACGAGGCGGTCAGCCGCGCTATTCTGCTCTCGCCATCAGAACGGCATTGACGCTGCGGGCGGTGTTCCGGCTGGCACTGCGTCAAACCGAGGGCCTGATCGGCTCGATCCTCCAACTTCTGGGGCTGGATTTGGCCGTGCCGGATCACTCGACCCTGAGCCGCCGCGCCGAAACTCTGGAGGTCTCACGGTTGCAGTCACGCACCGGACCCATTCACCTGCTGGTGGACAGCACAGGCTTGCGGCTGTGCGGGCCCGGCGAATGGTTGATCGAAAAGCATGGCGCCCAAAGACGCCGCGCTTGGCGAAAGCTGCACATTGGCGTCGATGCCGAGACCGGAGAGATCCTCGCGTCAGAACTGACCACGAGCGAGGCTGATGACGGTTCGCAGGTTGAGCCTTTGCTCGATCAGATTACCGGTCCACCTGCCTCTTTCATCGGCGATGGAGCCTACGATCAGGCCGATATCTACCGCATGATCGCCAAGCGACATCCTAAAGCTGACGTCATCGTCCCACCGCGATCAACGGCGGTGTTGAGTGAGGGGGTGGAGATCGCGCCGACCCAGCGCGATCGGCATCTCCAAAGTATCCAGGAGCATGGCCGCATAGGCTGGCAGAAGCGGTCCGGGTACAATCGGCGAGCCCTGGTGGAGACCGCGATCAGCCGCTTCAAACGAGTAATCGGGGATGGGTTGCGCTCGCGGACGGACCAGCGACGTGCCACTGAGGTCGCCATCGCGGCCCGTGCTCTCAACCGCATGCTTGAGCTTGGATACCCAAAGTCCGTCCGGATCGTCTGACTGCGGGCCTGTGGGCCTTTACTGCATGCAGAAGCCGATCCATGCAACAATACCGTTCCGTGCAGTCGACAGGCACGGTCAACTGATCGACTTCATGTTGTCCGACCGGCGCAACACCAGGGCCGCTTATTGGTTCCTCCGTAAGGCGGTGAAGACGATGAGCGACTGCCCTCCGTCATCCATCACGACCGACAAGTTGGCGTCTTACCCGAAAGCAATCCGGCGCCTGCAGAATGAAGGGCTGATGCCGAAAGATCTCGAGCACCGGAGATCGAAATACTTGAACAACATCATCGAGGCTGATCATGGAGCGCTCAAGCGCGTGATCCGGCCAACTCGCGGGTTCCAGACGATGAAATCCGCCGCCGCGACCCTGAAGGGCTTTGAGGTCATGCGGATGATCCGTCGCGGTCACTGCATCTTACGACAGGCCGGACCAACAGGCGAAATCCGTCTGGTCGATCAACTCTTCGGTCTTGTTGCCTGAGCGGACCGTTCGACGGGGATCGTTGTGCCCTGTCCAAGTTACTGCAACAGCGCCGTTTAGATTGCCCGCTTCATTCGCCTGATCCCATGGTGAGACGGCTTGAGAGCCGATCTCGAAGAGAAGCAAGGCCTGGCGAAGGGCAAGCACCATCGGTGTGACAGACAGCTTGGAAGACGCTTGACTTCAACCCGCCGAATGGAGAAGAGCCATCCGGAGAAGGGGCCGGGCCGGTTCGTCGCTGGCGGTGGAGCCGAGGCGTGCGCCGCTTCGCGCCCACGAGGTCTGTCAGGTTTCTGCCAAATTGCGCGACAACTATAAGCGATAGTGCCTGAGTGCCTTGCGCCGCATACGACAATCGTGTGGGCTGGCGCGATAACCGGCGGAACTGCTGCCATTCGGGAAGGGATAGGCCATGCCGCGCGACCAGGAAGCCCGAACCGAGCCATTGCATTCCCAATTGGTGGCACGGCCGATCCCGCGCCAGGCCGCATGGACGCTCTGGTCGAGCACGGACGCCCCTTGGAACGATGTGCTCAAGCTTGAGCACGTCCGGGTCGCGGAGGGCGAGGTCCCGGAGGCCCACTTCAGCCATCATTCGCTTGGGGTCCGTCTGTCCGCGCCGGGCATGGTCGAAATGCGGATCGCTGGGCAACGCCCGCACCGTTCGACGGCACGGCCTGGGGACATCTGCTTTGTCTCGGAAGGGGTGCCGCTGGCGGCGTGGCAGCAGCGGCAGACCGATTTCCTGGCGGCTGGCCTCGCCCCGGCTTATGTTTCGGCCATCGCCGAGCAAACCGGAGCTGATGGATGTCGGGTCGCGTTCACCAATCCCTGCACGTTCCAGGATGCGGCCGTCCACCATCTCCTGCTTGCCCTGGCTGCCGAAGTGCGGGCAGGTTGCCCGGCCGGCCGGCTCTATGGCGAGTCCCTCGCGATGGCGCTGGCGGTGCACCTGCTGCGGCACTATTCGGTCTTTCCATTCAGGACTGCCTCGTGCCGGGGTGGTCTGTCGCCGGCGCGGCTCCGCCGCGTGCTCGACTGCATTGCCAGCGACCTGAGTGGCGATACCAGCCTGCGCCGGCTCGCCGAAGTGGCTCAGTTGAGCCCGCACCATTTCGCGGGCGTCTTCAAGGAGAGTACCGGACTCGCACCCCACCGGTATGTGTTGCAGCAGAAGGTCGCCCGGGCCAAGGAGCTGCTGGCCGACCCGCGGCTGTCCTTGGCCGAGATCAGCTACGCCGTTGGCTTCCCCAGTCAGGCTCACTTCACAACGATGTTCCGCAAGCTGACCGGCACCACGCCTGGGACCTTTCGGACCCAGCTGTGACGGCACGGCCGAGGCGTGCCCACCACTTTGTCGGAACTTTCCGCAAAGGATGGTCGCAGAAACGAAAGACGGTCAGGCGCCGGACGTCCATGCTGATGGCGAACCGGCCGGCGTAAGCCTCTGCTCCGCCTGCGGTCAGCTGTCCTCCACCGGCCACGGGTGAGCGGTTCGGTCCAGGGGGAGGGTCGCAAGCACCAGACAAAAGGCTCCGCCAGGAATGACGCCCCCGGCCTGACGGCTCAATCAGCCAAGCCTGATCTCTTACGGACCACGAGCCAGGGGAGTGTTTTTCGCAGTATCGCGGTTCGGCTTCGTTGCTCATTGAGCCTGACCATGAACATCTGACTGTTGGGATCACCATGCCGGACCCGCTCGTCGCGAAGCTTCAGCAGTATGAACCACTGTCAAACCGAGACATGAACGCTCTCACAGCCCTCACGTCACGGGTAGTCGTCTGTAACAAGCGCAGCAATATTCTGCGAGAGGGAGACCCGTGCGAGACCATCTACCTCGTGCGGACGGGCTGGGCCTGCCGCCATACCATCCTTCCCGATGGCAAACGCCAGATCATCAGCTTCGTGATCCCGGGCGATTTGTGCAATGACCATGGTTTGCTGTCCAAACACATGGAGCACTGTATCGACACCCTGACGCCCTGCGAAATCGGGGTGATCTCGCCTCATCAGTTCCTTGATATGCTAAACCAGCATCCGCGCATCAGCCGCGCCCTCTACTGGAGCGGCCTCGTGACGGAGGCTATGCTGCGGGAGCGGATCGTCACCCTTGGACGGCGTAATGCGACCCAGCGCATCGCGCATCTGTTCTGTGAGTTGCTGTTGCGCCTCAATGCTGCAGGCCTTGCACAGAACCACAGATATGAACTGCCCCTCACACAGGGCGACATTGCCGACACACTCGGCCTCACCATCGTCCATGTCAATCGTGTGATCCAGACCATGCGCACAATGGGCTTGATCAAGCTCAAGAGCCATGTGCTTGAGATTTCCAACTGGGACAGCCTGACGGCCTTGGGCAAGTTTGATCTTCGGCACGTGAACGGCCTCACCGGCAATGACGACCGGACCAGCACTGCACAACAGCTCCACTGGAGCCCTTGGCCTGAGGGCCTGGCATCGGTGCATTAACCTTGGCAGTATAACGAGGAGTGGCCAGTCGAGGAGCCGTCTTGTTGCCGGCGTTGTCACATCAAGCCAGTAACGGCCATTTTGGCCGTCAGCTCCGGTTGCCTTAGTCATTGAAAACGCACAATCCGGTATTCGGCTGAGGCACAGTATAGGCAAGTTAAACTCGTTCATGTGACAACGCCCCGCCCAGAGAATGATCTCCGTCGTGAACTGCCGCCCCTTGAACGAGTTCTTTTTCCTTGCTTCACCGCCTATCCCTCTCAACAGCCTTGTGTCGTCGCTCAGGTGAAGCGAGGCCAAAAGTTGCAACAGGTCCTCGACGGGCATCCTTCTCTCAGCCTAACGACGCAGGCATTGCTTCAAGATAGATCAGCTGTGTCGATCTCGGGCAGTTTGCATTGCAAGCCAAACTTATTGAGAGCGCCAGAGCAATGTGAGGAGGAGTATGCTGCACTGTCGTGCAAGTTTAACGGATTGCTTGTGGGTTGGCTCGAGACGAGACGGCCTGAGGCTGCGCCCCGCCCTGAGCCTTGATCGCAGGATCTTTGCGGTCCTTGAGGATGCTCATCGCTCGCTCGACGGTGTCTGAAACACGTTGGGCGTAGCCAGTCATTGGCAATCTCATGGCTCATCTCCCTCTCTGCTTTCGACCTCGGCTGCGGGCGGTTCATGGACATATTCACAGACTCCCAAGAAGCTGGAGGCTGCTTGGCAGCCTCCAGCAAGTCGGGAGGAGCGTGGCCATGCGATGCACTGGAGAGAATGATCTCTGCGCAATGCGTCCCCTTCACCGAAATGCTGCCTGTGGACGGTGGAGGATGGCTGACCGCAGGCGGAGCATGGGCGTCTGGCGCCTGACCGTCTTTCGTTTCTGCGACCATCCTTTGCGGAAAGTTCCGACAAAGTGGTGGGTCCGCCCAGGAGGCAATGGCACAGGAAGAGCTGACGGATCGGCCTGATGGGCAGAAGGCATGGCTGTACATCCACTGCGGATGGTAGCCATAACGCTCGGACTGGCGTTGTGTTCGCTGCTCGCGAAAGACCCTCTGAGGCGACGGACAGCCGACCTTGGGCAGGTTTTGGGGATCTGTTGCAGCTTTGAAGCTTGCTCGGCCCGAGCTACGACAGGAGCGGGCTGAGAGCGCTGGTGGTGAAGCGAAATAACAAAAACCCGTTCAAGGGCCGGCAATTTACGGCGGTGGTCATCCTGTGGGCGGTGCGTTGGTACCTGCAATTCCCGATCAGCTATCGCGACCTTGAGTGCATGCTGGCGGATCGCGGTGTCCGCGTTGATCACACGACGTTGTTTCGCTGGATCCAGGCCTACGCTCCAGAGCTCGAGAAGCGCATCCGACCGCATCTGCGTCCAACGAACGGCTCATGGCGCGTGGATGAGACATATATTCGGGTCAAAGGCGAGTGGGTGTACCTGTACCGCGCCGTTGATGCGACCGGGCAGACAATCGACTTTCTGCTTTCGCCCCAGCGGGATGCCGCGGCAGCCCGACGGTTCTTCCGGAAAGCTCTGAAGCAGTCACATACAGGCAGTCCGCGGACCATCACGATCAACAAGAACGCCGCTTACCCCATCGCGACAAAAGCCATGAAGCGGGAGGGGCCGCTTTGGCGCTTTGCCAAAGTCCGGCAGGTGAAAATTCTGAATAATATCGTCGAGCAGGACCGCCGGCGCATCAAGCGCTTGGTCCGGCCAGGCTTGGGCTTCAAGAGCTTTCAAACTGCCTTGCAGTTGCCGGCTATGAGGTGAGGCGTGATCCGCAAGGGACAGGTTGTCAGTGCACCAGCGAATGACATAGGCGCGCAGCGCGATTTCATTGCCACCCTGTTCGGCGCAGCCGCGTAATTGCGTTCTTGTCCGGCCTTCGCTCGACCTATGTCGGGAGTTGCAATGGAACCGACATTCCGGCGTGGTACCAGGGGTTCTGAGCGCAAACTCGAAGTATAGGCATTTTCATCGCTAGTTTGGCGCTAAGAGGCTGTGGATCTGATCAGAGGTGGATCTGACGATCGGAAAAGTTGAAACGATGTCGCCGAACCTCACACCGTTTGACATGCGACGGATCGAGATTGACCGCAGCCACGTTAAAGTCATCTTCCGCATGCCACCTCCGGCGCTGAGATCTCAAGGCCGTCGGAACCTCACCCAGATCGAGAAACTTGGCACCATTGTACGGACGATCAACACCTCCACTTTGGCACAAAGGCCGCTGGGGGCGTCCACCCCACCGCAACCAATCGCGGGATCAAACAGATTGTTTCGTAAGAGACGACGCCGCGCGCTCGAGCAACATCTCCTCGACAAGCCGCAGGCTCAGCGGGAACCGGAAGTAAAGCCAAACCCCATGGGCGATGATCTGGGGCGGGAAGCGGTGGCGTTTGTGGCTGACAGGCTTGGCCATGCCGCAGCTTTTAGGTCGCGTATTCCTCACCAAGAGGTACTGTGACATCCTCATCTCAGGTCGCCAGATAGCCGAAGATTGACTTGACCTCCAGAAACTCCTCGAAACCGAACCGGCCCCATTCTCGACCATTGCCGGACTGCTTGTATCCACCGAAGGCTGCGGCAGTGTCGCCGCGCGATCCATTCAGATGCACCATACCGGCGCGGATTCTGCGGGCGACGCGTCGGGCACGCTCGAGATTGCCCGACGTGACGTAGCTTGAAAGCCCATAGATGGTGTCATTGGCGATCCGGACGGCATCCTCCTCGTCCTTGTAGGGCAGGATGCTGAGAACGGGCCCGAAGATTTCCTCCTGCGCAATGCTCATGTCGTTCCGCACGTTGGCGAATATGGTCGGCTGCACGTAGTAGCCTCGGTCGAGCCCCGAGGGACGTCCGGGGCCTCCGGTCACGAGAGTTGCGCCCTCCCTGATCCCCGCTTCGATGAGGCTCTGGATGCGATGGAACTGGACCTGGCTGACGACGGGCCCGATAGTGGTCGAGGCAGCCCTGGGGGCGCCGGCCACGGTTTCCTCGGCGACGCGCCTGGCGATCTCCATCACCTCCTCCTGCCGATCGGCCGGGACGAGGAGGCGGGTCGGCGCGTTGCAGGATTGTCCGCTGTTGGCGAAGCAGGCTCGCGCGCCATGCGTGACCGCCGCGTCGAAATCCGCATCGTCCAGCAGGATGTTGGGAGATTTTCCGCCGAGTTCCTGATGCACCCGCTTCACGGTATCCGCGGCTGCCTTAGCGACCAGGATTCCCGTGCGGGTCGAACCCGTAAAGGACACCATGTCGATGTCGGGATGGCTCGCAAGGGCTTGGCCCGCGTTGGGACCATCTCCATTGACGAGGTTGAAGACACCCGGAGGCACGCCCGCATCGTGGAGGATTTCGGCGACGATGAGGGCAGACAGGGGCGCAACCTCGCTGGGCTTCAGCACCATGGTGCAACCGGCGGCGAGTGCCGGGCCGACCTTGCAGGCGATTTGGTTCAGCGGCCAGTTCCATGGCGTGATCAGGCCAACCACCCCGACAGGCTCGCGAGTGATCAAAGTCGCGTTGATCGTCTCGTCGAACTGGTACGTCTTGAGAACCTCGATGGCACGCATCAGATGGCCGAGCCCGGCGGGCACATGCCGCTCGCGGGCAAAGGCGAGAGGGGCACCCATTTCCGTGGAAATGGCTTCTGCAAGGTCATCCGCGCGCTGCCGGTAGACCGCGACGATTCTGTCCAGAAGACTCAGGCGCTCCTCGCGAGTTGTCTCGGCGTAGGTTTCGAACGCGCGCCGCGCCGCGGCAACCGCCCGGTTCACATCGGTACGTCCGCCTACCGCGATGGTCGCGACCGGTTCCTCCGTCGCGGGATTGATGACATCGATGAGCCCTTGCTCAATCGGCGCGACCCATTGACCGTCGATGTAGAAGTGATGGTGAGACTGCACGTGTCGTTCTCCGGCTCTGTGTCGGCAGGCGTCAGTTCATCTGTCGCAGTGCGAAGCGAATGCTCTCGACCGTCTGCTCGATCTGCTCTTCTGAAATGATCAGGGGCGGAGACAGGACGATGAGATCGCCCGATGCGCGCACGAGAACGCCTTGTTCATAGCATGTCTGGGCGCAAAGAGTTCCCCGTGCACCCGGCTCGCCGGCACGGGACGACAGTTCCACCACGCCCAGCATGCCGATATTGCGGATATCCGCAATGTGAGGTTCGCCTTTCAGGCCGTGCAGGGCCTTCTCCCATAACGGAGCGATGGCTGCGGCCCGTTCGAAAAGGCCGAGATCCTTGTAGACGTCCAGTGTGGCAAGACCGGCCGCGCAGGCGAGGGGATGCCCGGAATAGGTGTAGCCATGGAAGAGTTCGATCGTCTCCGGTGGGCCGTCCATGAAGGTATCGAACACGAAATCGCGGAGGAGGACGCCACCCATCGGCACCGCGCCATTGGTCATGCCCTTGGCGCAGGTGATGATGTCGGGTGTGACGCCAAGCGCCTGCGCCGCGAAGGGGCGTCCGAGTCGGCCAAACCCGGTGATGACCTCGTCAAAGATAAGAAGGATGCCATGCTTGCTGCAGATGGAACGCAGCCTGTCGAGATACTGCACCGGGGGCGGATAGACGCCGCCAGATCCGATCACGGGCTCCACGATCACGGCGGCGACGGTCGCCGGATCGTTGATCTGGAGGAGGCTGTCCAATTCATCTGCGTAATGCGCGCCGACTTCGGGCTGGCCGCGCGAGAAACCCATCGACGAGCGATCATAGGGAAGCGAGAGATGGGCGACATCGGGGAGGAGTGGGCCGAAATCCCGCTTGTGGCGTCCGATGCCGCCGACGGAGAGACCGCCGAAGCCCATGCCGTGATAGCCCTTGGCGCGTCCGATGAACTTAGTGCGCCCGGCATCGCCGCGCGCGCGGTGATAGCCGCGGGCGATCTTCAGTGCGCTGTCGACCGCTTCCGAACCGGAATTGGTGAAGAAGACATGGTCGAATCCGTCGGGCGCGATACCGGCGAGGCGGCCTGCGAGTTCGAACGTGGCGGGATGGCTCATCTTGAACGATGAGACGAAGTCGAGGCGGCCGGCGGCTTCACGGATGGCCTCGACGATGCGAGGCTGGGCGTGGCCCGCGTTGACGCACCAAAGCCCGGCCATCGCGTCCAGAACCCGCCGGCCGTCCGCCGCGATATAGTGCATGCCTTCGGCGCCAACGAACATCATCGGGTTCGATCGGAACTGGCGCATGGCCGTGAAGGGAAGCCAGTGGGCATCACCCACGTCGTTGGCGAGCGGGCGGGCGGCTTTCTGGGGCAAGGCGGTCATCTGAATGCTCCTGTCAAAGACAGATTTTGGGTGGCTCGATATGATTTTTGTGAAATTGAAATACAATCACAGATCAACGCGGGTCAGGATTGTCGCGAGATCGGACCAGACTGGCTCGCTCCAGGTGCCGCCGCATGAGCAGGGAGGCGATCTGCCGCTCATCCCGGGCCAAGTAATCGAGCATCTCCAGGTGTTCCCGGCAGTTCACGACGACGCGCTCGAAGCCGAACTTCCAGTCGTATTGCGAGAACCGCCGCAACTGGTTCTGATGACGGATCGCCGCATGGACGAACCGGTTGCCGGACGCCGCGGCGAGACCCTCGTGAAAGGCGGCGTTCATCTCGAAGAAAGCGACGCTGGATGCTTCATGCCAGCGACGCTCGAGGGTCTCGTCATGGAGCCGGCGCATGTGTTCGATCCAGGATGGCTCCAAACGGAAATCCGGCTCGAGGATGCCCATCGGCTCGACCATCATGCGGAAGCGGTAGCTTTCGTCACGGGTCGCCTTATCCCTGGCGCCCGTTAGGAAACGCCAGCCGTAGCCGGGCTTGCGCTCCACCATCTCGAGTTCGGCCAGGCGGGACAGGACCCGCTGCACCATGGGGCGGTTCAGGCCGTAGCGGCGCATGACCTCGACCTCGGAAATGTCCTGGGGGAGGGAGCCGCTTCTGTGGTCCCGGGCGATCCGCACAAGCCACTCCTCGTGCTCGTCGATCGAACCCGGAGCCGAGGCCTTTTCGGTCGGAGGAATGGCAATCAGCTCGACACCCCGATTCGGCCTGCGGGCCACGATGCCTTGATTTTCGAGATGCCGAAGGGCGCCCCGCACCGGAGTGCGGGACACCTCGAGCCGCCGCGCCAGACTGTTCTCGTTCAGCAGGTCTCCGACGGCGACGCCCTCCTCGTTGACGAGTTGGACGATGCGGTCGGCTAGATCCTGCTGCAAGCGGGTCGGTTGATGCACGCCGAATTTCCTCTTGATTGTATTCCCTCCTGATGAAATACAATAGACCTGACGAAAACACCAGACTTATTGAGAGGCTACCCCGATGACACCGTCCTGCCCGCTCGTTGAAGTATCCGGCGGCCCCCGTGAACGGGGCCGCCAATATGGTGAGCAGGCGGCGGACCGGGTGCGCCTCGGGATCGAACATTATTCCAGTCAGCTTGGCCGCAACGACCTGACCTCCGACGGCATCAAGCAACTTGTGCAGCGGTTCGAGCCGACCATCGCCCGCTTCGATCCGACCTATCTCGAAGAGATGCGCGGGATTGCCGAAGGCGCCGGCGTGCCTTTCGAATCCGTCGTCCTCCTCAACGCGCGAACCGAGATCCTCAAGCTCGCCCAGCGCCCGGCCGATGACCGGAATGTGCCGGATGACGATCCTGATGGCTGCACCGGCGTCGTCGCCATGCCGGGGGTCACCAAGGAAGGGCGCCTGATTCACGCCCAGAACTGGGACTGGAAGGTCGAATGCGCCGAAACTGCCGTCGTTCTCAAGATCAGGCGCGATGATGGCCCCGATATCCTGACCTTCACGGAGGCGGGCGGTCTCGCCCGTTCAGGCTTCAATGCGGCCGGTATCGCCATCACGGCAAACTATCTGGAGACCGACCGGGATTATCGCCGGCTCGGTGTTCCCTTGGCGCTGATCCGACGGAAGGTTCTGGAGCAGAAGCAGCTGGCCGCCGCCATGCACGCGGTCTATACGACGCCGAAATCTGCCGCCAACAACATGATCGTCAGCCAAGCCAATGGCATCGCCATCGATTTCGAATGCGCGCCTGACGAAACCTTCCAGATTCATCCGGAGCGGGGTCTCATCGTCCACGCCAACCATTTCCAGAGCCCGATCGCTCTCTCGAAGCTGAAGGACACCGGCATCGCCAACACGCCCGACAGCCTCTATCGCGACCTTCGCGTGCGCGCGCTCATCGAACCGAGTCTCGGCAGCATCACGCGCGAGACCGTGAAGAACGCTCTCTTCGATGATTTCGAAACGCCCTGGTCGGTCTGCCGCCCGCCGCGCAAGAACCTCAGCAGCAATCTCAGCGCGACCGTCGCGATGATCGCAATGGAGCCCATGCTCGGCGTCATGGAAGTGGCGATGCTGCCGGCCCTCAACCGTACTTTCACGACGTACAAACTCGATATGGAGGTCCAGCGGCCAATCATTCAGGCCCAGCCCGGATCCGCCCAGGCCGCACCGATCGTGAAGGCCGTTTAAGCAGCGACCAACAGCTGCCCTCGACGATAACAGAGCAGGAACCATCAAATGTTCGGAGGACTACGATGAGACTGAAGGCAAAACATCTTCTCGCCGGTTGCGTATCGGCCCTGATGACCGCATCGGCGCTGCCAACCCTCGCGCAGCAATCCGCGCTTCGCATTGCGCTTAACGCTGACATCCGCGGCACTAATCCCGGCGTCAACCGGGACGACAACACGGATGCGGTCGTCCTTCATGCCGTCGAGGGACTTGTCGCCTACGGCGAGGATACCAGCATCCAGCCTCTTCTGGCAGAATCCGTGACCGTGTCCGAGGATAGGCGCTCCTATGTCTTCAAGCTCCGCAAGGGCATCAAATTCCATAACGGTGCCGATCTGACGGCGGGGGACGTGGCCTGGAGCTGGAATCGCTATATGGATCCGAAAACCGAATGGCGCTGCCTTGCGGATTTCGATGGTCGCGGCCGCTCGAAGGTCGAGGCCGTCGAGGCACCCGATCCGCAGACCGTCGTCTTCCGCCTGTCGAACCAGGATGCGCTTTTCCTGGCCTCGCTGGCTCGCACGGATTGTGCGATGACGGGCATCATTCACAAGGATTCCGTGAAAGCCGATGGTACCTGGGACAAGCCGATCGGCACTGGTCCCTTCAAGCTGGCCGAATGGCGGCGCGGCGAGTTCGTCAAGCTCACGAAGTTCGACGGCTATGCGAACCGAGCTGAGGGCAAGCCCAACGGCTATGCCGGATCGAAGCGTCCGCTCGTCGACGAAGTGCGCTTCTTGGTGATCCCGGACGATGCCGCCGCAAAAGCCGCGCTGCTGCGCGGAGACGTGGATATCGTTCCCGACGTCGCCAATACGGACGTGAAGGAAATCAAGGCCAACCCGAATCTGGGCCTTTCCATTGCGCAGAACGCGGGCCTGAGCACGCTGCTGATGCAGACGCGCGACCCGCTGCTCTCGAACGTGAAGATGCGCCAGGCCATTGCGGCGGCGCTCGACACGCCCCAGATCGTCCAGGCGGTCACCGAGGGACTGGCGAAGCACAACAACTCAATCGTCCCGATGAGTTCGTCGTACCACACGGCGGCGCATGACCAGGGTTACAAGTATGACCCGGAGACGGCGAAGAAACTGCTGCAGGAAGCCGGCTATAAAGGCGAGCCGGTGGTGATCCTCACCAACAAGCGGTATCCGCAGACGTTCTCATCCTCGGTCATCATTCAGGCCATGCTCCAGGCGGTCGGCATCAATGCGAATCTGGAGGTCTTGGAATGGGCGACGCAGCTCGACCGCTACAGCAAGGGCAATTACCAGATCATGGCATTCCCGTATTCAGCGCGACTCGATCCTTCGCTGAGCTACGAATCCGTCATGGGTCCAAAGGACAAGCAGCCGCGCAAGGTCTGGGACAATCCCGAAGCGCAGGCGCTGCTGGATAAGTCCATGATCGTCTCCGACAAAGCGGAGCGTCAGAAGATCTTCGACGAACTCCAGCGCCGGTTCCTGACGGAGGTACCGTTCGTGATGCTCTATAACGGCGTCGATACGAGCGCTTATCACAAGAACGTCCAAGGCTATACCGCGTCCGTCCTGTCCAAACCGCGCGCTTGGGAGGTGCGGGTCACGAATTGAGACCGTTCAATCCGCAGCCCGGTTCAGCCGCTCCTGCGCTTGGGCGGCTGAACCTCGGAGGCCTCTTCCGATCCGGTCTGTCGGATATGCGCCGTCAGGACGCGCCTGAGTGCAGTCGCATCCCGCGCCTCGAGTGCGTCGATCATCATGAAATGCTCGCGGCCGGATTGCTCGATGCGCGCCCGCGTCTTCCACTGTGTGGCGGGAGCCGACGGGCCGCGGCCGCGCAACTCCATGATGAGGTTGACCAGTTCCTGGTTGGAGCAAAGCTTCAGGAGTCGCACGTGAAAAGCGATGTTCGCCTCGTATTGCTCCAGGATCGTGCCGGTCAGGATCAGTTCGTCGAACCGCGTAGCGAGACGGCGAAGATCCTTCACGTCAGCGGCGCCGGCGTTCTCGACCATGCTCTCGGCCGCAGCGGTCTCCAGAATCACGCGGATGTCGCGGATTTCATCGGCCTGCCGGTTGTCGAGGGCATGGACATGGTAGCCGCGGTTAGGAACATGCCGGACCAGGCGCTTCAGAGCCAGCTGGTCGAGGGCCCGGCGGATGTCCATGCGGGTCGCGCCGTAGCGATTCTCAAGATCGATTTGCTTCAACCAAGTGCCAGGCGTGAAGACGCCCGCCTGAATGTCCCGCGCCATGGTATCGACGAGGCTGTCTGGCGATCTTTCACTCTTGGCGGTCATCGGAGTAGCAGAACCTCAATTGCACAGATTGGCGCATCTCATACGCCATCCGTCGACTGGAACAATCCTTTAATGCCGTCGGTCGAACCCGTAATCAAATTACGGATCATAGGCATCCTGAGAAAAATTCGGAAATCAGTATTGCCAAAGATGCTGGCTAATGCAAACATTTTGGCGCCAATTTCTCAACCAATCGGACAGCCCTTATGGATTTAGCACTCGCTCAACCGCTGAAAGAGGCCGGAAAGAAGGATCGCGGGCGCCAGATTTATGATCTGGGCCATACGACGGTGTTCGCGAGCAAACGCGACCCTCGCTTCTCCTACTGCCTCTACGTGCCGCCGACCCTCGGTCAGGGTGATAGGCCGGATCTGGTCGTGGCGATGCATGGCACTGGGCGCGCCTTCATGTCCTATCGCGACGCCTTCGCGGATTTCGGCCGCTGGAATAACTGCATCATTCTGTGCCCGCTCTTTCCGGTCGGGGTACTGGGCGATAGCAACCGCGACGGCTTCAAGTACATCCAGGAAGCCGACATCCGCTACGATGATGTGCTTCTCTCGATCGTGGAGGAGGTCGGCGAGCGTTATGGCCTCGACGTCACCCGCTTTGCTCTTTTCGGTTACTCGGGCGGAGGTCATTTCACCCACCGCTTCCTCATGTTTCACCCGGAACGCCTCTGGGCTGCGTCCGTGGGCGCGCCCGGTTCCGTGACGTTGCTCGACCCGACCCGTGACTGGTGGGTCGGCATCCGCGACGTGAAGCATCGCTTCGGGATCGAGATCGATCCCGACGCGATGAGGCGCGTGCCCGTGCAGATGATCGTCGGCGCGGCCGATCTCGAGACCTGGGAAATCACCCATCGTGAAGGTGGCCGGCATTGGATGCCAGGGGCCAACGATGCGGGACGAACCCGCCCCGAGCGCCTCGACAGCCTGCGCCGCTCCTTCGAGGCTCAGGGAATCAAGGTCCATTTCGACCTCGTGCCGAATGTACCGCACGACGGCAAGCGCATCGTCGAACATGTGGAAAGCTTCTTCGCCGATGTCCTGAAGGACCGGCGCACCCAAAAAAATGCCAGAGCAGAGGGATAAGACAATGAAGAGAACCATCGCAGCCGCGCTGGGAGCAGTGTTCGTGACAGCTGCTCCGGCGGCGGCTCAAAACGTGACCGTGGCGCTCAATGCCGACATCCGCAGCACCAATCCCGGCGTGAACCGGGATGACAACACCGATGCGGTGGTGTTGCACATGGTGGAAGGCCTCGTTGGCTATCGGGAGAATGGAATCGTGGCGCCCCTGCTGGCGGAATCGGTCCAGCTGTCGCCCGATGGCAAGACCTACACGTTCCGGCTTCGCAAGGGCGTGAAGTTCCACAACGGCGCGGAACTGACGGCTGATGACGTGATGTGGAGCTGGAACCGCTATATGGATCCCAAGACCGACTGGCGCTGCCGTCCAGATTTCGACGGCCGCGCCGGCCTCAAGGTGGAGAAGGTCGAAGCGCCTGACGCCTCCACTTTCACCATGACGCTCGATCGCCCCAGCGCGCTTTTCCTCGACTCGCTGGCCCGCACCGATTGCGGCATGACGGCGATCCTGCACAAGAGCTCGGTCAAGGAGGATGGGAACTGGGACAAGCCGATCGGTACCGGCCCGTTTAAATTCGGCGAATGGCGTCGCGGCGAGTACGTGACCCTGACGCGGTTCGATGGGTACCAGTCCCCGCCCGGTGACAAGCCAGATGGTCTCGTCGGTGCCAAGCGCGCCGTTCTGCCCGAGGTGAAGTTTCTCGTCGTTCCGGATGCGTCCACCATTAAGGCCGCTCTCGTCTCGGGCGCCATCGACATGGCGCAGGTGCTGGATTCGGACGTGCCCGAACTCGCGAAGGCCAAGAACGTCGAAGTCAGCCTACACCCGGCCGCAACGAAACACACCTTCCTGTTCCAGACGCGCGATCCGCTTCTCAGCAACGTAAAGCTTCGTCAAGCCATCGCAGCTTCCATCGATGTGCCCCAACTGGTCGCGGCGGTCTCAAACGGCAACGGCAAGCCCAACAACTCGGCGATTGCCGTGACGTCCGCCTATTACAACGATGCCCAGCGCAAGGGCTACAGCTATGATCCGGCCAAGGCCCAGAAGCTGCTGAAGGAAGCAGGATACAAGGGCGAACCGATCAAGATCATCGCCAACAAGCGCACTCACGTGCCCAGCTTCAATGCCGCAGTCATTGCGCAGGCGATGATGCAGGCCGTCGGCATCCATGCGGAAATCGAGGTGCTCGAATGGGCGACCCAGCTCGACCGCTACAACAAGGGCAATTACCAGATGATGTCTTTCTCGTATTCGGCGCGCCTCGACCCCGCCCTGAGCTACGAGCAGTTTGCCGGTCCGAAGGACAAGCAGCCGCGCAAGGTTTGGGACGAGGCGGAAGCCCAGGCTCTGATCGAGAAGGCGTCGGCGATCTCCAACGAAGCCGAGCGCCAGAAGATCTTTGATGAACTCCACAAGCGCCAGTTGGAAACGACGCCGCTGATCATCTTCGCCAACGGTCAGGAAGCCTGGGCTCATACCAAGCGTGTCCAGGGCGCCGCTCCGTGGGAGGGCAAGCCGCGCGTGTGGGGCGCCCGGATTGTGACGAACTGACGGGAGGGAGGGTACGACCATGCTGCGCTTCGCACTCAGACGGATCCTCATGGCCGTCCCGACCCTGCTGATCATGGCGGTTTCGGTGTTCGTCCTGATCCGCCTCATCCCAGGAGACCCGGCCTCCCTCATGCTCGGCGACCTCGCGGATGCCGCGAGCCTCGCCGACCTGCGGCAGCGGCTGGGCCTCGACCAGAGCCTGCCGATTCAGTTCATGATCTGGTTCGGCAATGTTCTGCAGGGCGACCTCGGCAACTCGATCACGTCGAGCCAGCCGGTCCTGCCGCTCGTGCTCGACCGGTTTTGGATCAGTGCCAGGATCGTGCTCATCGCGGTCCTGATCGCAAGCGTGATCGCCGTCCCGGCCGGAATGATCGCGGCGTGGCGGCAGAACAGTACCCTCGACCTTGCTCTTGTGGGCACTGCGACCGTGCTCCTGTCCATCCCGACCTTTTGGCTCGGGCTCCTGCTCCTGCTATTCTTCGGCCTGAAACTCGAATGGCTCCCCGTCGTCGGCTATGTCTCGTTCATGGAGAATCCGACGGCGGCGCTCCTCTACATCATTATGCCGGTGATGACCCTGTTTCTTCATGAGATGGGCGTGCTGATCCGCATGGCGCGTGCCAGCACTCTTGAGGTTCTCCGGCTCGATTACATCACTCATGCCCGCGCAAAGGGGCTCTCCGAGAACGCTGTGTTGTGGCGGCACGCCTTCAAGAACGCGTTCGGCCCGACCTGGACCCTGATCGGCCTCGTCCTCGGCAATCTGCTGGGCGGCATCGCCGTGGTGGAGACGGTGTTCACGATCCCCGGCCTCGGTCGGCTCCTTGTCGACTCCATCTTCGCGCGCGACTACCCGGTCATCCAGGGCTGCTTGCTCTTCGTGGCCTTCGTCTATGTGGTCGTGAACCTCATCGTCGATCTGCTCTATCCCGTCTTCGATCCAAGGGTGACTGCGGAATGAGATTACCAGCTCCCAATGCCATCCTTGGTGGCACGATCATCGGCATTGTCATCGTCTGCGCGCTTTTCGGCGCAGTCTGGACGCCCTTCGACCCACTTAAGATCAATTTCGCGGCGCGTCTGCAGCCGCCGGGCCCGGTCTACCTGCTTGGCACGGACGAATTCGGCCGCGATGTGCTGAGTCGACTGATGGCGGCGGCGGCGACCAGCGTCTGGATCAGCCTCGTCACCGTCGCGGCGGCCGTGACGGGCGGCACGATCATCGGCCTCCTCACCGGTTACCTGCGTGGCTGGACCGATCGCATCCTGATGGCCTTCAACGATGCCCTGCTGGCATTCCCGGGTATCCTCTTGGCGCTCGGCCTTCTCGCCGTGATTGGTGCGAACAAGTACGGCATTATCCTGGCACTCGGCCTGGCCTATACGCCGTCGGTGGCACGAATCGTGCGCGGTACCGTGCTGTCGCTGCGCGAGAAGGAGTTCGTCGAAGCGTCGCGTGTGATGGGCAATTCCGAGATCTTCACCATGGCGCGACACATCCTGCCGAATTGCATCGCACCGTTGACTGTTCTCGCCACGTCGATGTTCGGCTGGGTACTGCTGTCCGAGAGCGCTCTGAGCTTCCTCGGCCTCGGCGTGCCGCCGCCGGCACCGACCTGGGGCAACATGCTGGCCAGCAGCCGCTCCTTCATCGCGCAGGCCGTCTGGCTCGGCATCTTCCCCGGCCTGTGCATCTCCTTGACGCTTCTCGGCATCAATCTGCTTGGCGATGCTGTGCGCGACAAGCTCGACCCGCGCATGCGAGGAGTCTGACATGACCAAGACTGCACTTCTCAGTGTCGAAGACCTAAGGCTCATGGTGGCGCGAAGCGGACTTGAGGTCGTCAAGAACATCAGCTTTACAGTGGCCCCAGGGGAAATCGTCGGCATCGTCGGTGAGTCCGGCAGCGGAAAGACCCTGGCAGCCCGCGCAATCATGGCACTCGAGCCGCCGGCCATCCGCCGCACCGCCGGAACCATCCGGTTTGAGGGGACGGATATTGCGCAGCTCTCGCCTGGCGAGTTGAGGAAGTTGCGGGGCGTGCGCATCGGCATGGTGTTTCAGGAGCCGATGACATCCCTCAACCCGTCCATGCTCATCGGCCAGCAGCTCGATGAGGGTCTTGCCCTTCATCGCAATCTCAGCGCCGACGAACGGCGAACCCTCATCCTCGACATGCTCAGGCGTGTTGGCATCAAGGACCCTGAGGGCGCACTCGTCGCGTATCCCCATCAGTTCTCCGGGGGCATGCGCCAGCGCATCATGCTCGCCTCCGTCATGCTCCTCCAGCCGGCGCTCCTGGTCGCCGATGAACCGACCACAGCGCTCGATGCCGTCGTGCAGCGAGATGTCCTTGAGCTGATGGTCGAGCTGACGCGGGCCCGGGGCACCGCAGTGCTGATGATCAGTCACGATCTCTCGATGGTCGCCCGCTACACCGACCGTATCATCGTCATGGAAAAGGGCGAGATCGTGGAGGAGGGTGCGACACAGGACCTGCTGCGCCAGCCCCAGCATCCGTACACACAGAAGCTTCTGGCCGCGATGCCGCGCCGCCTCCCGGCGCGGAGCATCCCGGCCATGGCAACCCCCATCGTCGAGATCTGCAACCTTGTAGTTGATTACAGCGGCCGGCAGGGCTTCTTTCGCAAGGAACCCGGTAAGCGGGCCCTGCGTGGCATCGACTTGTCGATCAAGCCGCGCGAGGTTGTGGCGCTGGTGGGCGGATCAGGATCCGGCAAGACGACGCTGGGGCGGGCGATTGCCGGCCTTCTCCGCCCGACTAGCGGGGAAATTCGCTACGCCGGCCGCTCGATCATTCCAGGTAGCGAGGGATGGAATGACTACCGCCTGAACTGCCAGATGGTGTTCCAGGATCCATATTCTTCCCTTGATCCTCGGATGACCATTGGGGCGCTTGTTCGCGAAGCCTTGCGCCAGATGCCGAACATGAGCGGGCGTGAGAAGACGGAACGCGTTCACGAGGTGCTGCGCGAAGTCGGCCTCGGTGAGGCGTATGCGAACCGCTATCCGCACGAACTCTCCGGGGGACAGCGCCAGCGCGTGGCTATTGCCCGGGCTGTCGTGCGCCGACCAGCCTTCGTTATTGCCGATGAGCCTGTCTCCGCGCTCGATGTTACCGTGCGCGCCCAAGTGCTCGACCTTTTCGCCGATCTGCAGCAGCGGCATGGCTTCTCCTGCCTGTTCATCAGCCACGATCTCGGCGTGGTCGAGCAGGTCGCCGATCGGGTCGTTGTCATGCAGGATGGTCAAATCGTGGAGGAGGGGAGTCGCGATGCGATCTTCGACCGGCCACAGCATCCATATACGCGTCAGCTTCTATCCGCCATTCCGATGTTGGTTGCGAAGGAGGGAGGTGGGGTCCGTCTGCGCTGGCGCGACGAGCAAGGAACTCTGGCCGATCAGGCGGCGCAACGAATGGAAACGGGAACATACCATGCTGTCACTTGAAGGAGTGCACCAACCAGCATGGCCGTCCGGCAGGGGAACAGTGGTGGTCGTGACCATCCATGTCGATGGCCCCTGCGTACAGGTCGGGAAAGGATTGGTGCCGCTCGGAATTCACTCCCGTGGCAGATACGCCATGCGACGGGGTATTCCTCGCTGTCTTGAGATGCTCGGACGGGTTGGCGTGCCAGCAACATTCTTCGCATGTGGCCACGATGTCGAACATTACCCGCAGATATACCGCGACATCCATGCCGCCGGCCACGAAATTGCGGCGCACGGCTACATGCATGAGGGGTGGGACCTCGGCGAGACTGAGCCCGAACTGCTCGAAAAGACCCATCGTACTATCACTGATGTCATTGGGGTGGCGCCCGTCGGGTGGTGTTCGCCATCGGGACGTAAGAGCTCGCTCACGCTGCCGACACTGCGCCGGCTCGGCTACTACTACGATTGCAGCGAAAAGGATGATGACCTTCCCTATGTTATGTCCGGCGACGGCGAGAAGCCCTTCGTGATGCTGCCGAACAACACAGTCTCCCTCGACGATTATCCGATGTACCAGTTTGGACAATCCCTAGCATCGGAGGTGCTCCAGAATTGGATTGAGGAATTTGAGGCAATCCGGGATGCCGACGGTTACCTGCACCTGACGCTGCATCCGATTGCCGGCGCAGGGTCAGGGCCGCCAGCTCGGGCAAAAGCGGTCGAGCGGTTTCTCAAGCATCTTGCCGCGCAGCCGGACGTCTCCTTCCTCTCCTGCCGTGATTTGGCTGACCATTGCCTCGCGAATGAGGCTGCGTTGAAGGCGCGCCGTCCATGACCAAGTCTGTCCTTCTTACCGTGAATGTGCATGGATTAGGTCCCGAAGCCGTCAATGCTCCCGAGGAGCACCTCTTTGGGCGGCTCGCGCACGGGCGATATACGTATCGGATCGGGTTGTCTCGTGTCCTCGATGCGATGCGGACGTGGGATGTTCGCGCCACGTTTTTCTGGCCTGTTTTTGAAGCTGAACGGTGTGGATCGCTCTTCGAGCGTTGCATCGCGGATGGCCATGAAATCGGCTCCCATGGCCAGAGCTTTGAGAGCCTGTCGAGCCTCGGAGACCGCGAAGCTGAGGTCCTTGAGCGGGCGTGCGATCGCTTGGAGCAACTCTGTGGCACGAGACCGGCGGGATTTCGATCTCCCGACGGAACGGTATCGTATGCCACCCTAAGCCACCTGAGACGTCTTGGATATCTTTACGACTCGAGTTTCGTCGACGACGACTTCCCCTATCTGCTTGATGAAGATGGTGCGCCGGGGATGGTCGAACTCCCACTGTTCGAGGGACTGACGGACGCAACGCACTTCAGTCGCCTCCTGACCCAAGAGCGCGTTGAGGCATTCTTCAATGAGGAACTTGATGCCCTTCTCAGTGAAAGTGGCTATGCGTGCCTGACGCTTCATCCGCGCGCAGATAAGGGCATCGGACGAGCAGCACGGCTGCCACTGGTAGAGCGGTTGCTCCAACGCGCACGCGACAGCGGTGGGCAGATCGTCACGGGCCGAGAGTTTGCCGAGCATTACCTCAAGCGACGTGCGCTCTGAGAACGGCTTCTCGGGCCGCACAAAAGATAACAAATTATCGTCAGAGGGTCGATTGATGAGAACGAAGGTTACCTTTGCACTCGCAAGCATGGTGTTTGCCTTATCGGCGGGTGCGGCAACTGCGCAGGAACGCGTGCTTCGGACGATACTCGCGTCCGATATACGCGGTACCATGCCCGGAAAGAGCCCGGATGTCAGCACCGGAACGGTGCTTCAGAATATCTATGAAGGCCTCGTTGCGTGGAAATCCGACGGAACGGTCGCACCGATGCTTGCTGAGACAATTGATGTACAGGACAATGGAGCACTTTATACCTTTATGCTACGCGAGGGCGTGAAGTTCCACAACGGCGCGCCATTGACCGCCAAAGAAGTCGCTTGGACATGGCAGCAGTTTCTGGATCCGAAGTCCGGATGGGTATGCCGCGGCACCTTTGATGGAGACAACATCAAGATCGAATCTGTGGAAGCGATAGGCGAACGAAAAGTCGCATTCAAACTTGCTAAACCGAGCGGAGCGCTGCTCAGCGCAATGGCTCGTTCAGACTGCGATTCCACCGGCATTGCGCATCCAGACTCGATGGCGGCAGATGGCAGCTGGACTCAAGCAATTGGTACAGGACCCTACAAGCTTTCGCAGTGGCGCAAAGGGCAGTTCGTCGAGCTCGTTCGCCATCAGGAATATGCCAGTCGGGCAGAGCCGACAGATGGCTATGCTGGGGCTAAAGACGCGAAGATAGATAGGGTGCGCCTAGAAATCGTGCCGGATCCTTCTTCCACGAAACTCGCGGTCCTGTCGGGCAATATCGACCTATGGGCCGATGTCGATCCCAGCGTCTATGCTGAGGTCAAGGCGAGTGTCGCCGTTGGCACAAGTGTTGCTCAAACCGCGGCTGTCTACACCCTGCCGATGCAGAACAAGGACCCGGTTCTCAAGGATCCTCGGGTGCGCAGAGCTATTGCCATGGCGATTGACAGCCAAGCATTATCTCAAGCATTGACAGCCGGGACCTCCGAGGTCAATCGATCGCTCGTTCCGGTGACAAGCAGACATTACGGACCAGCACAGAAAACCGGAGTAGGTTACGATCCAGAGGGTGCCAGGAGATTGCTCACCGAAGCCGGCTACAAAGGCGAAAAGATTGTCATCCTGACGAATAAGCAGTTTCCGATCATGGGGGACACTGCCATCTTTGTCGAGGCGATGTTGAAGGCGGTTGGCATCAATGCCGAAGTCGAAGTGGTTGAGTTTGCAACGCAGTTCCAACGGTATTACTCCGGCCGCTATCAAATGACGGTCTGGAACGTTGCCCCATATTTGGATCCGATGTTCCTGTTCGACCGCTTCATCGGAGATAAGATAAAACAGGCGGACAAGGTCTGGGATAGTCCGGCCGCTCGTGAAAAGCTGACGAAGCTCTACGCCGCCGCAACTCCAGAGGAGAAGCAGAGAGCCCTTGATGCTTTGCAGCAGCAGTTCGTTGCCAATATGCCTCTTGTTGTCTGGGCCAACGACACGACGATTGCAGCCTTTACCTCGCGTCTGAAAGGCTATGAAGCGTGGGCGGGAACGAAACCGCGATTCTGGAATGTGGGCTTTTGAGGGTGTAGATCACCGATGGAAATGTCTCAGCCCTCCCGGATAGAGATGTCACGCTCGGTCTGAGCTGACGCCCCCTACGGCGAGGTCAAACGATGACGGTGATCGGGATGAGCACACGGGAGCTGGGACCCCCGCGACGGTGATCCGCTATGCGCGCACGAGGACTGCTGCCGGGACAGCCTGGGTGCTTCTGGTCAGAGGAGATGTCTATCGATCTCTGATGTCCGCTGCCGCTTGAGCCAGGCGCCGGAGAGGCTTCAGTTTGGGAAGGGGTGTGAAAGTCTGGATTTGACCTGTCGGACAGTGTCGGATCAATTCATGTTCTGTACGGGGGGAGCCGGGTTCAGAACCCGCCATCCTGGCATGGTCGCCCTCAGCTTGGGCCAGGCGGGTGGTCAAGCCCCAGAGCCGCTGAGCGGTGCGCCGCAGGCGCACGGCTTGAGGACCCGCCGCAGCCCCAAGCCATCCTTCAGGCTGCCAGAGTGCAACTCGCTCCGACACTGTCCGTCAAATCAAGTTCAGGTTTCTACAGTACGCAACAAGAGCCACCGCGTCGGCCACAATCCTAAGACGGGCGTGACAGTCCCCGGTTACGTCTCCACCAGTTTTCATCCTTTCTTCGATCGCATCTCCGGTTAGGCTTGAGACATGAAACCTCACATCTACGCCGCCGCTCAAGCTTCAAGCATCAATCACCGGGCTAACCGCCTCCTGGCGGCACTCGAGCCCGATGACTTCGCAGCACTGGAGCCGCACCTGCACGGGGTCAGCCTGCGGCAGGATCAGGTGCTGTACGAGGCCGGCGATCCTCTGCGCCATGCCTACTTCCCCCATGACACCGTGGTCTCGCTGGTGGCCGTGCTGAAGGACGGCCGCTCGGCCGAGATGGCGGTCTATGGCCGAGAGGGAGCCCTGGGCCTGGTGAGTGCCATGACGGCCGTCCAATCCTTCGGACGCTACATCGTGCAGGCCACAGGCACCGCGTCGCAGATTGAGCTGGAGCGCCTGCACGAGGTGATGAGGATCCGTCCGAAGGTGCGCCAGCTGGTGCTGAACTTTGCCGAAGCCATGATGGCTCGGGTGTTGCAGAACGTGGCTTGCAACGCGGTTCATAGTGTCGAGGAGCGGTGCTGCCGCTGGATCCTGAGCATGCATGACCGGCTGGATCGGGACGCCGTGCCGCTCACGCATGAGTTCCTGGCGGACATGCTGGGCGTGCAGCGCTCCACGGTGAGCAGCATCACGCGATCGCTTCAGAAGGCGGGACTGATCCGGCAGAGCAGAGGCGTGATCACCGTGACGGACCGCGCCGGCCTGGAGAGGGCCTCCTGCGAGTGCTACGGCACGGTGCGCCGCAGCTTCGAGCGGCTGCTCCCTCACACCTACCGGAACACCTCGGCCACGGTTCCACCTCGGCCGCGGCAATGTTCTTGATTGGTGTGTCACGCCGCGCGTTAAGAGCCGGGCCGTCTCGCAAGCAACGTCGTCTGCCCTACCTGTGATCCTGAATAGGAGAGGGGAGCCTGTGATGTCGGATCACGTCTACAAAGTCGTTGAACTGGTGGGCTCGTTGACCAGCAGCATTGAGGATGCCATCGAGACCGCCATCAAGCGTGCCGACCAGACCTTGCGCAACCTGCGCTGGTTTGAAGTGATGCAAACCCACGGGCAGGTGGAGAACTGGCGGCGGTTACGTTCCGGCTGACTTCAGGACGTCCTATGCGATCGCCCATCATTGTCCTGGTTCCCTCAAGGTTTGGGAAGCTGGTTCAGGCAGAGGTTACTCGGGTGCAGCCGTCCTCGATATGAAACCATCTGGCGAAGCAGAATTGCGAGCACCCTGCTATGCTATGAAGTCTGGCGCTCGAACAAACACTCGTGAGGTCTGATGGTGAAGTTGCTCTCGATCGTTCTCATGCTCCTCGTGGCGAGTGCGACAGCTAGAGCCGAGGAGTTTTCCCCCTTCAGGCGGAGTCTGAGTGATCGACCACACGGCGTCACAACGGTCCCGGGATCCAGGAGAGGGTCGGTGCAGAGGTTTGAGGTGCGCCCCGGAGATTGCACATCGCGTGACTGCTTTAGGGATCGAGAACGCTCAGAGTTGGGGGAGGTCGACGCGTCGAGCCGTGTGGGAGACGAGTACTGGTATCAGTTTTCCTTCTACCTTCCAAAGAACTTCCCGAATATCTACCCGGCCAAGACAGCCCTGGGTCAGTTCCACCAGAAAGGCGTCACAAGCCCGCCTGTGCTGTTTCAGTACGGTATTCCGCAGGGCTCGAATACCTCAAGCTACTACCTCGATCTCAACCAGACTAAGCTTGGACACTTCCCACTGATCAGTGAGCGGAGCCTTCGAGGGCGCTGGCAGGACATCCGTGTTCATGCACGCTGGTCGATGGCCGCAGACGGGTTCATCCGGGTGTATGTCAACGGGCGCCTCACCGCTGATGTGGTGGGCCCAAATACGACGCACGCGAACCCGATCTACTTCAAGTATGGCGTGTATCGTTCCTTCCTGTCGCGATACAAAAGTGCCTATGGGTCATCAGAAGTGCCTGCTCAATCTGCCTTGTTCCGCTCGGTCCGCAAAAGTAAGACGATGAGGGGCCTTCTAGGTACGGCATCAGAGCCTATGCAGCCCTGACCTGCTCATCATGCGACCTGAAACGCTCGGCGGGCTCTCTCGCGGATCTCGTCCAGTTCGTCTTGCAGGGAATTGAGCTGTCCTTCCACTTCCTCGAAGGACGTGCACTCCGGGGTGATGAAGAGGCGCCCATCCTCGCCCCGGACGTAGCGCAGAAGGGCAACCCTGAGGGATGCCGGATTGTCGGGAGTGCCGGGCTGAACATCCAATTCAAAGGCGCCGACGACGTGCATGAATGGGTGTCCTATCCGTTGGAGACAGGATTATAGGGTGCAACCGCATCTGCGCGGGAGCCAACGAGGTGATTTCCGGGCTTGGGAACTGCCGACCGCGTGAGCGCTTCCCTCAAGGTAGCCTTGGATGGAGGGAGAGATAGCCGGCACATCAAATCCACAGGGAGCATGAGGATTCGTGGGCACGCAGTGGGAGGGCTGCGTCCGGGAGGCTGCGACCAAACCAAGTCGACCGCGGTGCAATGACAGCTAAGGCTATGGAGGATGTTGTTGCCCCACGTTTCCCTATGCTCTCCCTCATTCCATCCAGCTTCACCGCCTTAATGCCATTGCGTAATGGAAAACTGCGACGGGCATTGCCGCTCGAACAATTATGCTGTCGGCCAGGTCTCATTGCGCCCAACAGCGGTTAACGTGATAAGCCCCTGTAAAGTGCGGAGAGTTGTAGCTAATGCCACCTCATTCCGGTGCCGCGCATTTCATCGACGGCAGCAATTACCCAAGCACTGTTGATCAACAGGCTTTGATAAATGTCGAGTGCTGGAATGAGGGGGATCAGTGAGATTTCATCATCCTGCTCAAGGATGTAGATCATGGCCGTCATGACATTCAGCAGGCCCACCGAGCCGATCCATGCAATGACAAAATCCATCGCAAAGCCGGATACCACCGAATAGCCGATGGCCAGCCAGAAGTAGAAATTCAAGATTGGAACGAGATAGATGTCCACTGGGACAAGATGGTCATCACGATGCCCAACAGCGGGGCCTTGGTCTTGTTGAACTTGCGTAGGCTCCTGAGGTACAGCATGTACACCTGCCACGTGCCTCGAATCCAGCGATAGCGCTGACTCATAAGTGTCCCGACATCTTCCGGGCATTTGGTATAGGCATAGGCACGGGGTTCATAGACAATGCGCCCACCAAGCGCGAGCGCCGACAGCGATAGCTGGAAATCTTCCGCGAAGGTCTCACCGGAGAGCGGCCCAAAGACCAGCCCTTCGCCGTGGTGCTTCATTCGTTCTGAAGGCTGGTTGCCGGGAAGTTTGGAAACCTCCTCCATCATCTCTCGCCGGTACAGGCCAATAGGCCCCGGTACGACGGTCACGGCCCCAAGGAGGCTGAGGGCCATGCGCATACCGCCGTTTCCGAGCAGGTACTCCGCTGCTTGCAGACGGGTCAGGAAGTTGACGCGATTGCGGATCGTCACCTGCCCGGACACTCCCACAACACCCTTTTCGTAGATGCGCGGCACCATGATCTTGAGCGCGTCTTCGGCTAGACCCGAATCTGCATCCACGCACAGGAGCAGGTCGCCCTTTGACTTATAGTAAGCGAAGTTCAGCGTGCTCCATTTGCCACCATTGGGCTTGGTGTAGACGTGAAGGGTACAGTTCGCGTACGCCCCCGCCATGGCGAACGCCTTCACATACGTGTCGTCAGACGAGCCATCGTCTACAAAGATTACCTCATAGTTTGGATAATCGAGCGTCACCAGCGACGTGATTGCATTGATGACCGTGTCCGACTCATTATAGGCCGGAACAAGGATCGACACGAACGGCGCATTGTTACCAAGCGGCTGTGGCGGCTTCCGGCGCACACGATCATGCCCATAGAAGGCGAGCGCCTGCACGGTCATCCAGCGGATCATGATCAAAGCGCCGATCACAATCAGGAAAATGCCCCATACTGCCGAGAGAGGGCCTTTGTTCAGAAGGCCGCTCTCGGATGAGAACACGGCCTCCTGAACGGTCCATGGCAGAGTAAAGGTCAGCGACAGTCCGTAGAGGAAGGTGGTGATCGCCAGGAAGTTGATGACCCACCGGTGATAAGTGCGAGGCTTTGTACGAAATTCCCCGACTGCGGCGGCACGTTGAACAATCTCGGTCATGGATTTCTATTGATACTTAGGCAACATGTGGGATGGTGATCTGACCGCGAGCCCTATCCAGCACCGTGAGGACATTCTCGTCATCGACACTCTGGATGGCGTCTTCGAGTTCACTGTCGAAGACCAGTTCATCACGCAGGGCACCGACCGCAGGCTCACCCAACTGGTTGACGAGCTTGACCAAGCCGCGCACGAGATCGGAATCGTGCTCTAAGTGGCCGTGCCGCAGCAGGCGATGAAAGTTCTGCGCCATCTCTCGCAAGCGCTGGTCTCGCGCCTCGTAATTAATTTGCTGCTGTGGCACGTCATCGTCGTTGACGGCACGACCGCGCATGGCGCTCGCCAGCGCCCCCAGGAAGCCAAGGGCACTGAGACCGAGGCTGGCGTTGAAGGCGAGGCTGTCGAACAGGTTCGGACGCCACAGCAGGCGGACCGGAACCGGATTACCGGCGCTGGCCAGCAAGGTGATAGCATCAAGCGGCAGCTTCGCATCGAAGTGAGCAATCACGCGCTCCTTCTCGAACGGAGCCTTCTCTGCGTCACGGAACTCACCGACAAAGAAGCGGTTGAGGATCGGCTGCTCAAGAGCAAACTGGACCTTGCCAGCGTGCTGGACCTTCTTCACGTCATCCTCAGGCAGCCAAACACGAGCGACGAAACCGCTGCCTTTCGACACGGCCAGCACAGGCGTGTTCTCAGGTGCGAAGCCGGGAGCCGGGTGTCGGTACACAACCTCACCCGAGAACGGGGCCTTGACCTGCGTGACGGCCAATGTGCTGACGCGTTCAGCCTGCAAGCCTTCGAGTTCATGTTGCGCTACCTCCTTCTCGCGTGCTATGGCATCCACCGCCCGCTTGCGGTCATCGGCAACCGCCTTCTCGACCAACGTCAATTGCCCGGAGAGCAGCGCGAGGGAACCTTCAACCTCTTTCAGGTCTCGGTCGATATTGGCCTGCTGCACATCGAGCGCCTTAATGGAATCATCATAGCGCTTATCAACGGCAACCCTGTACCGATCCAACGAGGCGAGGCTTGCCTTGGCCTTGTTGAGCGCAAGCGCCTGCGTCAGGGCGTTCGAAGTTTTCTCCTCAGTTACATTCACCGTCCCAATGCCATTCTTGCGCAGTTCGGTGGCACGGGTCGACGCAGTCTGCGCAATCTGCAACTGCGCCGCTGCGGTCGTAAGCTGCTCCCGCTGCTCTGCCGTTTGCAGGTCGATTTGACTGACTTCTTTGGTCCATTGGTTACGGACGTCGTTTTTCGATTTCTCCACCTCACGTCGGGACTTTTGAAGATCGAACTGGAATGTTTTGGCCTGATCAATCTGGGTTCTGAGTTGTGCCTGCCGCTGGAGCAGTAACGCGTCCACAGGCAACGCCCGCAGGTCAAGTGCCTGGATTTTCGCCTGCGATTGCTTGATGTGGCTGTCGACCACCGCCAACTGACCTTCAATGGCAGGCGGGATGAATTCAACAAGCCGCTCGCCTTCCTTGATAGCGCCTTCCGGCGCGAGTTTGTCAGTAGTCACATTACGCTTAGCATGAACCACAAACAGGTCCTGACCACCCACGATGCCACTTCGGTGCGAGAATTCCATGTAGGCCCAGTTGCTGGCCGCGCCAAAAATGCCAAGCATAAGAAGGAGGAAACTGAGCCGCGCGAGCCTGTTCGGCTTGGCTTTATTACGCTTGAACCAGATGCTCAGGCTATAGGACGCACAAAACACGCCAAAGCCGATGAGGCCGCTAATGACTGCTATCCGCAGTACGTCGCTCGCTTCAATACCGCTCATAGGCAAGTCGCCTCCGTCTATAGAGCCGCGAATGCTCCTAGTTACGTGCTCACACCGTGGTATTGTTACTCTGCACTTTCGGATGGGACAAAGGTGCCGCGCCAACTGCTCTACAAAGCATCGCTTGAAAAGAATTCTGCTGGTTCAGCAGAAATCCGTATCGTTATTGGATTGGAGTTCTAAAATGGCGATTCCATACCAGTGTTACAGCGCTTTGTGTCCCAACACTTCGCATGCCCAATCAATATGAATTTCGTGAAGGAAGCCGATTACTAACGCGCTTGAACAAGAAGGCTATTCACGCGGTATTGCGAATTTCATCACTCCTATTCAGGAGCGTTCTTGATGTTGCATAGCGGTGTAGTCGATTTTGCATTCATGCTGCAATACCCCCAACTGGGCCCAAAAGTAGTATATTGGCGTGGCGAGAAATCTTCTGGGCTGCGGCCCGCAGTTTGTCGCCATATATTTGCCGCAGTCAGAACATTGCGTCGAAGTGGGAAAAGCATCTATATGACTATTGCCTATCAATTCAGCTTTTTTGCTCGAATAGATATTTCGCGGCTAATCTTATTTATGGCTAGTCCACGAATTTTACGCTGATAGGTTCTTGGTACGTAGGTTTGCAGAAGGTGGATCCTCAAAAAGCGAGGTGTGGCCTTTCAGTTCCACGGTTGAATAGCGCTACCGTAACGCTCATCACCCCCAAATAGGCCGAATAAACCGGAAGCCCGATAAGGGCCTGTTTGAGAACTCTCAGTAACCGCAACATCTCATGGCTGGTGCTCGCATAAGGCTTTGTATATTGGGAAATGGCTTGTTCTCAAATAGGCGCTAACGACACAGAGGCTGCACCTGATATACTCACGTAGTCAATCTCCATGGAGGCCGCTTTGCAGATCGCGTCCGCGGTATCATTCTTGTTCGTCCTGACGAAGGGACCGACGTGCCGAGGCGGCACCAGTTTGACCCGGTACCGAGCCTGCTGAGTTCCCGCGCCCAATGTTGCGCGCTTGCGGAGGCCTCCATACCGACAAGGCAGGGCGGGAAGGCTTCAAAGAAGGCTTGCACCCGAGCACGTCGGAGCCTCTTTCGGATCAGCGGCCGCCCTTGGGCGTCTGCGCAGTGCACCTGAAAGACATGCTCCGTGGTATCAAGACCGACGGTGGCGACTGCCATGGTTGGATTCTCCGGTAATGCCAAGCGCTCCAGCATAACGGAACGCGCTACGGGAGGGAGGCGTCCATCCCATCGGATCGGCACCAACGGGCAGAAGCTGGCTGAGGTGTTCGCGACCGAGGCTGGCTAGGTACTGGAGGCCGTGGCACAGGCCAAGCGGTGGCGAGGATATCGGGACCCTTCACGTCAGCGGAGCCAATCCTTTGCTTTTCGCGTCCTCGACAGCAAGGGGAACTCCTCCGAGTGTACCTTCAGCCTTAGGTCAGCTGAAATGGGTCACCCGAGCATTGGAGGAAGAAACATTGAGCGGCGCCAGACACCTCCATGACCTCCTCTTCGTCTTGGGCAGGATCACCTGCTTCATAGCGACCGTGACTGCAACGTCCATGGTCCTGTCCAGAGGGGGGACTGTTTCCGCAGCACCCACAGGTGTTGGCCCTGCCGCCCAGCTGGGCGGCAGGGCCTTCGTCGGATACCATCCGTCCTGGAACGATCGTGGAGCCCCTCTCGGCGCTATTGCCGGGCAGTACTCACACGTCATGCTGTCCTTTGCCCGTCCCGACCTCATGTGGTCGGGGCTTGAGTCCGGCACCTGGAAAGGCACCGGGTTGGAATTCTCGGCCCCACCCGACAAGGTGAAGGAGGAGGTAGCCTTGCTCAAGGCCACGGGGGCAAAGGTGATCCTGTCGGTCGGTGGAGCGAGCTACGGAGGCTGGTCTACTCTGGCAGCAGAGGCAGGGCATGACAACCAGCAGATCAAGAACGCCCTAACGCAGATCGTCAGGGATCTCGGCCTGGATGGACTAGACGTCGACTACGAGAGGCACGCAGCCGATGCCGCAACCGTGGAAGAGTACACCCGTGTCATCCAGGCCCTTCGCGAAGCAGTGGATGCCGCACGGCCTGATGGCATCCTGGCCCTCGCCGCATCTCCGACCGGCAGCGACTACACTGCTGCAACCGGAGACGAAGGCACGGGAAGGAGGTCGGGTTCGGGTGGATCTGCTGGTCGCGAACGCATGACATTTAGGCGTACGGTACCCTCGGGTCCACACGCAGGAAGAACGGTAGGCGAGTTGGTGGACCTGCTGAATATCATGGCCTATGACTCCGGATCCAACTTCTATGATCAAGCCGTCGCCTACGAGCAGTACCGGGCGATCATGCCGGCCAGGACCGTGGTGACGATCGGCATGATCTCCGGAAAGCATGCATGGGGTGATTCAATCCTCGTCAACCGGATTGCGGATGCGACGTGCAAGGGATCTGTCAACATCGCCGACCAGTACAGGAGGCCAAGCGGCGCCTCCAACTCTGTGGAGCGCCTCGCGGACATCGTCCTTGCTGGAAAGGACCACCCCCTTGATGGACTGATGCTGTGGCACGTCGCAAAGCAACCGGAGATCACCTGCGACGGTCGTCCGCCAGCCAGCCCGGCCAGCATTGCCGAGATCGTTAGGGCAAAGTTTGCCCCCCATACCGGGCCGTGAGAATGCAAACATCCTAGCGCAACGGACGTTCTGTCTGGATGCGAGACCTCCTTGGCGTGAGCGACGACCTGGAGGGCTTGAGGCAAAGCGTGTGGATCGGGTGGCTTCGCGCGCCGATTGGCCAGCTTCGGCTCAGCGACCAAGCGGCTTCGCACGACCTCGTCCGGTGATCGCCCCTTGAGCACGCGCTGGCGTCTTCTGTTGTAGGCTTGGTTGAAGCCCTTGAGCAGCGTCTCCAGATCCCCATGGCTGTAGATCGTGATGCCGAGCACTTCACGCTGCACCCGTCCATTGAAGCGCTCGGCGAGACCGTTGGTTTGCGGCGTGTAGGGCTTGGTCCTGCGATGCTCCACCTTCAACTGGTGGCAGGCGTCCTCGAAGCCATCAGCGGTAAAGCACGAGCCACGGTCGGTGAGCACGTGGGTGACCTTGAAGGGAAACGCGCGGATCGCTTCTTTGAGGAAGGCAATCGCGCTTATGGCCAGCTCGTCGTCTTTGACGGCCAGGTGCACCCAGCGCGAGCAGCGGTCGATGGCGACATAGAGGAAGCGTTTGCGGCTCTCGCCATTGGCGGTTCTCAGCTTGGGCAGGTGTTTGATGTCCATGTGCACGAAGCCGAGATCGTAGTCCTTGAAGGTGCCGCTCCGGCGCTGGCGCTGCTGCGCCGGTGGCAGGCGGCCTAAGCCTTCAGCCTTGAGGATGCGGTAGACCGCATCACGGTTGAGATGCGGCAGGAAATGCGTGACCACGAAGGTCAGATCGTCGAGCGGAAAGCCGGTGGCCTGCCTCAGGGCGCAGACGATGGCGCGTTCCTCCTCGGTGGCCCTCCAGGGCAGCTTGTGCGGCCGGCTGCTGTGGTCCTGACAGTCTTTGGGGCCGCGCTTGCGCCATTTGCGGACCGTCTCGGTGCTCACACTGAAGCGCTGGGCCAGCACGCCCGTCGGCTCGGATGAGCGGGCAATCTCCTGGCGGACGGCTGGAGTGGTGCGGGCTTGCGGATGAAGGGAGTGCATCATGTCCTCCTGCGATGAGGAGCTCGGCGCCGCAGGCCGTCAAAGCGCCAAGCATACTCCTCAATCGCGCAACGCACTTGGTCCCAACAACGTTCCGCCACCAGACAACTTAGGTTCAACCACATCGCAGATGTCGCCGATGGCTCGCCAGAGCGCATCCAGAGATCGCTCAGCCTGGGCGCGCAGATACGCTTTGATTTTATAAACCAAAAGAGGGCCTCGTAGCGGAGGCTTGAGGCGCTAATCTCAGGACTTCGGCCTCTCTGGAAGCTCTCCAGCTTCGATCGCGCCGGCGTCGTCCTTTTTCAAGGTTGGGGAGCGCACAAGGTCTATTCAACAAACCTCGGTAACTTGGACGAAGCACGAACATTTGTCCGGAATCATGCGATTTGACGCAATTTTGCAGCCAATTGTGCTTGGTGTAGCCCTTCAATGGTATTCGCAATCGCAGGTCAGAGGAACGTGCGTTGCCCGACATTCCCGATCATCCATCGACGATAAGCGATACTGCGATGGTTTTGATCTCTTTCGGGTTTCTGATCGCCTCAGGGTTGGTCATCACAAATAAGCTGAACGAGCCTGACGAGCATCGTTCCTACTTTGTCCGGTTTCGCGCGGTTTATTGCACAAACCTTGCGGGTTCTGTCGCAAAATCGGTTTTTACTTGCCAATACTAGGGCCTGTTAGGTCTTGAGCCAGTCGAGCGCAGCGGCGAGGCAGAGCACGCCCATGAACGATGAGGCCGTCTTCTCGTAGCGGGTTGCAACAGCGCGCCACTCCTTGAGCCGGGCCCAGAGCCGCTCGACAAGATTTCGATTGGTATAGATCCAGTCTGGACAAGCGACCGGCGCCTCATGCCTCTGCGGTGGAATGGCCGGCTTGGCTCCCATGCGCCAGACATGCTCGCGAAAGGCATGGCTGGTGTAGCCGCGATCCGCCACAACCCAGGTCGGCACGCCTGGTAGCTGCTCCAGCAGCGGAAGGGCGTGCGGCAGCTCGTGCGCTTGGCCGGGCGCGATCCGAAATGCGACGGCGCGTCCAAGACCGTCGGCGATCACGCAAGCCTTGGTGCCATAGCCGCCACGAGAGCGGCCAAGTGCTTCACGATCGTCTCGCTCAGCTTGAGAGCCCCTTTTCGGCGCGCTCCGGCCGCCTTCTGATGCGCCCGCACGCTGGTGCCGTCCAGAAAGGTCATGCCAAGCTGGATCCCATGGTTCTGCACCAGATGGAGCAGGCGCTCCCAGACACCCAACCGCGCCCAGCGGATGAAGGTCTGAGCGGCTCGCCACCAGGGGCCCAGTTCAGCTGGCACAGAGCGCCACTTCGCGCCGTTCTCATGACGCCACAAGATCGCCTCAAGCGTGCGGCGCAGATCCTGCGGCGGGGTTTTGCCCTTGGGACGGCACTGCTCCACCAGTGGCCCTAGCATCGCCCATTGTGCATCCGTCAGCATAGCTCCTCCTCAAACAGGACGAGCAAAACGCTTCCAAACAAAATGAGTTCAAGCCCTAACAGGCCCTAGCGGTTCCGCGCTGACCAGCTGCTGTAGAATCAACGGCTTAGCGCTGCGGTCACGACGCAAAATGGCGCTGCAAAATGCCTATACTTCGAGTTTGCGACAGAACCTAGATCGATCTTGGATCATCATCAGTTGGCGAAAGATGCGCGGTCCAAGGCAGCACCCGAGTTCATCCCAAACGTCGTTCCTCGGACGCTGGTGGATCCCGTCACGCCATCCGGTGCCGGCATGGCCAGTTTCCCTGTATCGGGACCATTGCTAAGGGGCGCGGAACGGCTCTCCGGATCGAGCTTCGACAGAACGCTGGGATCAAATGGCTCCTCGTGCATTGATCCATCAGCTCGGATGATCGTCTTGATCCCGGTGTCCGCATCAAGAAAAACCGATTTGATCGCAGCCTTTGGGATCTTGTCAGAATGGGTTGCTTCTGCCGAGGCGGCAAGATCGGGTGTCACAGGCTGGGCAGTCGGTATTCCGATTGCGGCTCCCTGATCCTGCTCGCTGACGCGTGTCGGGTTCTCAGCTTTCCCATTGCCAGACTTCGCGGAACTCTCCTCCGTAGCAGTCTGCGCCGCCCGCTGAGCCTTTGTGGCGGCTGCGGCTTGTTCCTGCTCTGCTACGATCTGATTGAGCTGTGCCTGCGCCGCTTCAGCCTCTCTCTGCGCCTGCGATCCGAAGACGGCAACCAGGGGGTTGCTCGCACGCTCCGCAGCAGCTTTCGCATTGGCTGTTTCTGCAATTTTCGCGACCTCGATCACCTTGCGGGCAGCTGCCGTCTGCCGACGATTGCTGGTGTCGTATGAGTAACGCTGTCCGTTGACTTCGTAAAAGACGGTTTTCGCCTCCACGCTACCGATCAGGGTTCCTAGCGCAACCACGGAAGCCCCGAGCGTCGTGAATGTTCTGTTCATACGCAATCCCCTTTCTTGTCGGAGGTAAGATTCGGTTAGGGATTGCGGCAACACTATGACGGCGATCCAGCTCGTCCATGCACTATCAGAACGTCGCTCTGCGTGGGTTGCGTCGCCGAATGGTCAGAAGAACCCGCCTGCTGACCGAAGTCGCTGGACGTGCACGCCACAATCCAGCGTCACTGTTGTCTCCACTGGGACCTGTCACGTTAACTGAAGTTGGACGAGTAAAGGCAAACTTCGCTTCCTAAGTGGCTCAGGCAGCAACGCAGGCTGCAGCCTTCCAAGCCGCCATGGCGTCGAGGCGGTGAAGGTGGATGGCAAGGGCAGAGCGGCGGGAACGGGGTGGAACGAAGAGATTGCCGACGGCAGGGAACACACTGACAAATCACTGCAGGCCTCCCGGTGATCGAAAGCCCTGCATTGCCCGCTCTCGCCGGCGCAGCGGCAGATGCGAATTCTCGGCCCGGTTATTCAGACCCTTATGTGAGTGATGCTCAACCGCCGGCATGATCTGGCGCCGGGCGGCAACATAGGAGCCCAGCTTGTCGGTGATCATCCGCCGAGGGAGACAGCCCTGCTTCTTCAACAGACGCTTCAGCAAGCGTTTGGCCGCTTTGGTATCGCGCCGCGTCTGGACGATTTCGTCGAGCACATAGCCATCCTGATCGACGGCTCGCCACAGCCAGTGCTTCTGGCCGGCAATGGTGATCACGACCTCGTCGAGATGCCAAATGTCGCGCCGGCTCGGCTTCTTGCGTTTCAGGCGGCGGGCGTAATTGGGCCCGAACTTCAGAGCCCATCGCCGGACAGTCTCATAGGAAACGAGGATGCCGCGCTCCAGCAGCATCTCCTCGACCAAGCGGAGGCTCAGCGGAAATCGAAAGTAGAGCCAGACCGCATGGGCGATGATCTCGGGCGGGAAGCGGTGGCGCTTGTAGCTGACGGGCTGAGTCATGCCAGCCCATCTACACGCCTCGCTCTCACGCCCGAGTTAATGTGATGTCGTGGATGGCGCCCTCCACCAGCGTCAGACGTGCCAGAATGGGCATGTTGAAGAACCGGAGAGGATCCACGTCCATGCCAGAGATTGTCAGTAAGCGCGCAAATCTCTGCACCTTTTCATTGCTGATGCAGTGAAGGAGTCTGTGTCCGCAATGGAGGCTGCGGACGCAATGACAGTGAATAGCGCGGAAGTACCAGGGCAGTTGCGGGTCGTCAGGGTTCTTCGCAACGGCAAGCGGTGGTTTGATCCGGTCGAGAAGGAGCGCTTGATCGACGCCTGCCTCGAGCCGGGGGTATCGGTGGCAGGGCTCGCGCTGGCGCACGGGATCAACGCCAATCAGTTGCGCAAGTGGGTCAAGCTGCGCCAGGACCGGAAGGCGACCGAGAAGGCGGCGTTGACGGTGATGCCGAGCGGCGCGCCGTCAGCCTTCGTGCCGGTGGTTGAGACCACGCCGATGGCGCGGCTGCCGGCCCCGTCAGCTCGGCCGCCAGCGGCACGGGTCCGCGTGACGGCGGCGCTGCCGAACGGGGTGCGGCTGGAGCTGGACGATGCGGATGCGCAGGTTCTGTCGGCGATGATCGAAGCGCTGGGGCGGTGCCATGTTCCGGCTCGCTGATGATCTGCGCGTCTACCTGCACCGGGATCCGATCGACTTCCGGGCCGGGATCAACACCTTGGCGATCCTGGTCGAGCAGGCGATGGGCCTCAACCCGTTCGAGCGTGCGGTGTTTGCCTTCTGCAATCGCCGGCGTACCCGGATAAAGTTGCTGTTCTTTGACCGGTCGGGCTTTGTGCTGGTGCTGAAGGCGCTGACGCAAGACAAGTTCCGCTGGCCGCGGCGGCCGGAGACGGTGGTCCTGCTTGACGCCGAGCAGTTGCACTGGCTGCTCGACGGCATCGATCTCGACGCGATGGTCCGCCATCCGGTGCGGCAATACGAATTTGTCGGGTGAGGTTGCCGGTTGACGTCAGGGGAGGCTTCCGATTCAACAATACGATGACTCGAGCCGGCACCCCGACCGTTGCGGAGTTGATGGCGCTTCTGGCGGCGCATACGGCCGAAATCACCGCGCTGAAGGCCGAGCGGGAAGCTCTTTCGCAGCGCATCGTCAAGCTGGAGGAAGAACTGGCACTGGCGCGGCTGCATCGGTTTGCGCCGCGGAGCGAAAAGCACATGGATCGCGTCTTCAACGAAGCCGAGCAGGTCGCCCGCGAGGCCGATGCAGACGAGGGCAGCGCCGAGGCGGATGCCGTTGAACTTCCGGACACGGGATTGCCGGACACCCAAAAGCCGGACGGCCAGAAACGCGGGCGCCGGCCCCTGCCGGCGAACCTGCCACGCGAGCGCGTCGAGTATGACCTCGCCGACGACCAGAAGAACTGTCCGTGCTGCAGTAACCCGATGCATCGCATGGGCGAGCTAGTGACCGAGCAGCTGCAGATCGAGGTGAAGGCGAAGGTTTTGCAGAATGCGCGGTTCAAATATGCATGCCGACACTGCGACCGCACCGGGATCATCACGCCCGTCGTCATCGCGCCGATGCCCGCGCAGCCCTTGCCCGGCAGCATCGCCACGGCCTCGACGCTGGCCTTCGCGCTCGTTCACAAATATGTCGACGGCACGCCGCTTTATCGCCTGGCGCAGGCCTTCGCACGGGCCGGGGTTCCTGTCAGCCGCGGCGCTCTGGGCCATTGGGTGATCGGTTCGAGCGAGAGGCATCTGCATCGCCTCTATGACGCGCTGAAGCTGCGGCTGCGATCCCAGACCGTCATCCATGGCGACGAGACCACGGTTCAGGTGCTGAAGGAAGAGGGTAAGGACCCCACCAGCACCTCGTACATGTGGACCTATCGCAGCGGCGAGGACAGCGAGCAGCCGATCGTGCTGTTCGATTACCAGCCCGGCCGCGGGCAGGAACATCCGCGGACCTTCCTCGGCGACTATCGCGGCATCTTGATGAGTGACGGCTACTCGGCCTGGCGCACGGTGAACGGGGCCACGCATGTTGGATGCATGGCTCATGCCAGGCGGCGCTTTGTCGACGCCCTCAAGGCGAGGAAGAAACCCGGCGGGCCGCCGGCGCAGGCCCTCACGTTCTTCGACCAGCTCTACCGGATTGAAAGGCAGGCGCGGGACGAAGAGCCGGATGAGGGCGCAACGCAAGCCGACGCCAGACGCCGCTTTCGCCAGAAACATGCCGTTCCGGTCCTGAACGCCCTCAAGGCATGGCTCGACGTTATCGCTCCGAAGGTTGTGCCAGACACCAAGCTCGAAGATGCCGTCTCCTACACGCTCAACCAGTGGGAATACCTGACGCGCTATACCGAAGACGGCCGGATGCCGATCGACAACAACCTTCTGGAGCGAGACATCCGGATTTTTGCAACAGGCAGGAAGAGTTGGCTCTTTAGCGATACAGTCCAGGGCGCCCATGCCAGCGCCGTCATCTACAGCCTGATGCTGACCTGCCGGGCCTGCCGCGTCGAACCCTTGGCGTGGTTACGACACGTCCTCACCGAATTGCCGCAACGTCCCGACGATGCCGATATCGAGGACCTGCTGCCCTTCAACTTCAACAAACAGCCAGCCTGAATGCCGCCTTACGAGGTGCACTGAAATGCGCGCTTACGATTGTCACGATCGGCCTTGATATCGCGAAGAACGTCTTCCAGCTGCACGGCGTCGACAGGAGTGGAAAGATCGTCCTGCGCCGGGCACTGCGGCGCAGCCAGGTCCCAGGCTTCTTCAGCACACTGTCGCCTTGCCTGATCGGGATGGAGGCCTGCGCGACGGCTCGCCCCTGGGCGCGCACGCTCATGGCTTTTGGTCACGACGTCCGCCTGATCCCTCCCGCCTACGTCAAATCCTATCTGCGCCGGCAGAAGAATGACGCCGCCGACGCGGCGGCCATTTGTGAGGCCGTCACGCGGCCGTCGATGCGCTTCGTTCCGGTCAAGAGCCCGCAGCAGCAGAGCACCCTCATGCTGCACGGAGCCCGCGATCTCCTGATCGGGCAGCGGACCGCCCTGATCAATGCCTTGCGCGGCCACTTCGCCGAATTGGGCATCGTGGTCGCTCAGGGCGCTCGCACCACGCGCCAGTTGATCACTTTCCTCCATGAGGAGGGCAATCCAGACTTCCCCGCGGCAGCTCGGGTCGCACTCCAGCCTCTGGCGGCGATGCTGGTTGAGATTGAGGCGCAGATCGCCAAGCTCGACAAGGCCATTCTGGCGGCCCACCGCAGCGATCCGGTGAGCATCAGGCTCGCCACCATTCCCGGCATCGGCCCGATTGCGGCCTCTTGTCTCTCGGCCAGTGTTCCGGATGCCGGCCTGTTCCAGGGCAGCCGGGAGTTTGCCGCCTATCTCGGCCTCGTGCCCCGGCAGCATTCAACCGGCGGCAAGGCGAGGCTCGGCTCCATCTCGAAGATGGGCAATCGGCATCTGCGCAAGCTGCTGGTCGTCGGCGCACACGCGGCGCTCTACAGCATGAAGTCGGCCAAGACCAGGACGGCCCTGGCTGACTGGGCCCGGTCGCGGCTGGCCAAGAAGCCATTCAAGGTGGTCGCCGTCGCCTTGGCCAACAAGATCGCCCGGATCGCCTGGGCGGTCATGGCCAGGAGCACGGCTTACGAGCCCGGGAGGCAAGGGAGCGGCCGCGCCGGCGGCCTCATAGACGACCAGCTCAAAACCATTCGCCCCTTGGGGCAACCCAGTTGGCACGGTGACGATGAGATGATGTGAAGCCAAGCGGATATGGATCGCCGGAACTGGCAAACCCGTGGTGTCGTCTTGCGTCAGTCGAGCGCGATAATGTGAGAGGGACCAGCTCCAGCGTAAAACATCAGGGCCCGCGGTCATGTAGCACCGCGTTCAAAGGCCGGAGACATGACCGCATCCGCCCCGCTAGGCCCAAACGTCGTCAACAATCACATTGCCAAACGGGCGCCATCCAGACAGGACGATACATGCGACAGAGCCTCTCAGGTCAGCTTGAGCAGATCGCGGCCAGCAGCCCGCGCCTGGAGGTGTCCGGCCTTGCCACCGGTTGGCAATCGCGCTGCGCCATAACACCAAGTGATAGCTCGCCCAAACCCTTGGCAGAATTCGGTTCGACCGAGATAGGCCCCGGTCCAACCTGCGTAGAATAGAGCGACGCACGCTCCCCGCACTATTGTTCTGTCATATCCACGCAGCACCTGCGCACATCCAGCACACAGGAGGCGAGGATGAAGCTCTCAATGAAGCGGCGGTCCCGGCGCTGGGTGCTCCGCGAGCTCGATCGCAGCGCCGCAGCGCGGTCTGCCCAAGCCGACATACTCAACACGCAGACTGACCCAGGCTTCGAAGCCCATTCCACTGTCGGACACGATTACAGTGCCGTCTGACACGCTCACGCTCGACCACATGGCCGGGCACCGCACGGAATACTTCTCGCAAGAGGGTGAGCCCTGGATCCGCGACACTCCTGATGGCCACGCCCTCGAGATCAGGGCGCACGAGTCCCTGACGATGCCGATCGCAGCTTACATTCAGCACATGCGAGCCCATCACTCGGCCACACCAGGGCAGGAGAGGACGAGCGGATTGGTGGCCGATTCAGCACGAGCCCGATCGCCACCGGGCTGCGATGCGCCCGCACCCACAGGAGCATCGCTCCGGCGGTCTTCTGGTAGCATCGTCACCTTGAGCGAGTAAGGGTCGATTGAAAGCGTCACACTCACCTCTAAGCCGTTGAATTTTCGTAACCTGCTCCGGATCAAAAACCCTCGTAACGCAAGCAAGACCCGTTAAGTTGACGAGGCCGCCAAGGCTGCCCTCTTGCGGGAGAGGCTCTGCGGGTCCGCATGCAGCTTGAACAGGTTGGCCATTTTGTAGCCCGGATCGTTCGTGATCTCTGGCCCAACCCATTCAGGCATGGTGAAAGCCTGTTCCTCGTGCTCCAGTTCGATCTCAGTCAGGATCAGGCCTTCCAAAGCCCCCTCGTAGACATCAACCTCCCACATGAAGCCGTCGTACGGGACAAAGTACCGGATCTTTTCAATCAGCGGCTCAGGGCAGAGGGTGCGCAGCATCTCCTCGGCCTCGGCATACGCTATTTCGTACTCGAACTCCAACCGGCGCAGACCAATGCGCGCCCCCTTGACCGTGAGCCACGCCTGATCATCCGCAATCCTCACCCGAACCTTGCCGTCGCCGAAGCGGGCCAGCATCCCGTCCCGCAGCCGCTGGCACCCTGTGGCGGCCTTGCGCCACTCATCACTCAGAACAAGAAATTTGCGCTCGATCTCAACCGGCATGATGGGTGTCCAATTGATACGGAATTGTGCCTCGGGCAGAGAGTGCGAAGGGAAGGCTGGAGAGGCCTTGGTGCCGTCGCCTAAACATGGTGATCGTCTGAGGCGTCGATCGGACTATCGAAGTCCTGCTCAGTGCCGCTGAGGGTTGCACCAAGGTTCGTCGCCGCTCGCAGGAGAAGCTTGCGCAACCGCTTGTTCTCCTTCGGATCGAACCCCGCTACCATGTCGCTCTCCACCTCATCCCAGAGTGCATGTAGGTGGGCGGCAGCGGCCTTGCCTTTTCGGGTCAGCTTGACCCGGACCGAGCGCCGATCCCCGCCATCGGATTGCCGTTCAACAAAGCCCAAAGCCGTCAGTCGTGTCACAGTCTTGGAGGCAGTCGGTGCGCGCACCCGCAGGATAGCGGCAAGTTTGCTCATCGTGATCGCATCCTGCTGATCGAGCACCTGAAGCACCTGCTCCTGACCGGCGAACAGGCCGATCTCAGCCAGCTTCTCATTCAGGTAAAAGCGGTGAAGCCGCGCCACCTGCGTCAGAATCCAGCCAAACGTGGTTTCACCCGGTTGCTTCATGCAAGCGTTCCACTCCGCCGTAGGACAGGACCTCGAGCCGCTTGGTACGTCTGGTGATGCGGGCATATGGCGTGTCGCTGGTCCCCGGCTGATCTGCGATAGAGACCATCCCATTGCCCTTCGTCAGGCGAGTGAGGATGACGAACGGGACATTCGCCTGCATTCGGGTGAGGCCAACCTCTTCGAGATGCTGGTTCGCGACGGACCAGTCCTCGACTCCTTCGACTTGCGCCATGATGCGTCTCCTCTGAACCGGGTGTGCGCGTCTTTGCGAAAATGTGTCCGGAGGCACGACAAAGCAGCGAATGCGCCTTGTTCGGATCGGCTGTTCCAATCGGTTGCCTTGGCAAAACGAGGACCATGTTTGCCCGGTGGGATCGGAGCTTTCGCGGAACGCGGGTCATCTCATCCTAACTCTCCCTCAAGGCTCGGTGCCGACTTGCCTTTAATCCCGCTCAAGGGAGCACTCAAGAAAAAGGCCACTGTCACCAGCGGCCCAGAGTTTGAGGAGGAAACGTTCAAGACTGCAGCAATGCTGCGACCTCTTCGCCCTATCGCAGTGCAGTATTTAAGCGGCATCCCTATGCGACAGCAATCACATCAAAGTATAGGTGCCCTCATCCACGAGGCAGAATGCTGTCGCACCTTGGTAGATCCCAGCTGGGTTATGGCGCAAGCAGTTTGTTTCCGAGTTGTCGCTACTGTGATTGAAATCCCGTCAGCGCAGGACGTGGTGTTCAACGGCAGGCATTTCGATCGGTCCGCCTCGCGCGGATCGTCATTGATGGCAGCCAGGCCAAATCTGCGGCGATCCTGTCCTATGACACAATGAATCGACTGCGGGATTGGATTGAGCAGGATCACCGTGCCGTCAAACGCCGCGTCCGCCCCATGCTGGGCTTTCAGTCTATCACCAGTGCGCGTGATCTTAGATGGCATTGAAAGGTTCTATCGCAAACTCGACGTATCGGCGTTGTGAGCGCCATTTTGCGGTCATCGCGAGGACGCTAAGCCACTGATGTTCTGTCTGGATGCGAGACCTCCTTGGCGTGAGCGACGACCTGGAGGGCTTGAGGCAAAGCGTGTGGATCGGGTGGCTTCGCGCGCCGATTGGCCAGCTTCGGCTCAGCGACCAAGCGGCTTCGCACGACCTCGTCCGGTGATCGCCCCTTGAGCACGCGCTGGCGTCTTCTGTTGTAGGCTTGGTTGAAGCCCTTGAGCAGCGTCTCCAGATCCCCATGGCTGTAGATCGTGATGCCGAGCACTTCACGCTGCACCCGTCCATTGAAGCGCTCGGCGAGACCGTTGGTTTGCGGCGTGTAGGGCTTGGTCCTGCGATGCTCCACCTTCAACTGGTGGCAGGCGTCCTCGAAGCCATCAGCGGTAAAGCACGAGCCACGGTCGGTGAGCACGTGGGTGACCTTGAAGGGAAACGCGCGGATCGCTTCTTTGAGGAAGGCAATCGCGCTTATGGCCAGCTCGTCGTCTTTGACGGCCAGGTGCACCCAGCGCGAGCAGCGGTCGATGGCGACATAGAGGAAGCGTTTGCGGCTCTCGCCATTGGCGGTTCTCAGCTTGGGCAGGTGTTTGATGTCCATGTGCACGAAGCCGAGATCGTAGTCCTTGAAGGTGCCGCTCCGGCGCTGGCGCTGCTGCGCCGGTGGCAGGCGGCCTAAGCCTTCAGCCTTGAGGATGCGGTAGACCGCATCACGGTTGAGATGCGGCAGGAAATGCGTGACCACGAAGGTCAGATCGTCGAGCGGAAAGCCGGTGGCCTGCCTCAGGGCGCAGACGATGGCGCGTTCCTCCTCGGTGGCCCTCCAGGGCAGCTTGTGCGGCCGGCTGCTGTGGTCCTGACAGTCTTTGGGGCCGCGCTTGCGCCATTTGCGGACCGTCTCGGTGCTCACACTGAAGCGCTGGGCCAGCACGCCCGTCGGCTCGGATGAGCGGGCAATCTCCTGGCGGACGGCTGGAGTGGTGCGGGCTTGCGGATGAAGGGAGTGCATCATGTCCTCCTGCGATGAGGAGCTCGGCGCCGCAGGCCGTCAAAGCGCCAAGCATACTCCTCAATCGCGCAACGCACTTGGTCCCAACAACGTTCCGCCACCAGACACGTATCGACCGGCGCCGGCCGAGCGCGGACATCCCGACCGAGGGTTACTAGATATCGAACTGGTATGTCGCCGGGGCGTAGTGATAGCCTGATCCGGAGCGATCGAGATACCCGATCGACGGGTGCGGCATGTGGTAACCCATGAAGGGCAAATGGTCCGTCGCGATCATGTCCAGTGCTCTCTTGCGGCTGACAGCGGCAAGCGCCTTATCCATGTCAAAGCGCACCTCCCAATCGGGGCGCTGGACCGACAGGGCGTAATGCACGACCGTGTCGGCGATCATCACCATCCGTTGGCCGTCCGACTCGAGATGCAGCATCATGTGCCCGGGCGAGTGGCCTGGGGCGGAGATGGCCGTCACCCCCGGAACGACCTCCTGCCCATCCTCCACGAACGTCATCTTCGGAGCGAGCGGCTTGACGTTGGAGAGAGCGATGAGATGGTTAGCCTCCGCCGGCGTCCCCTTACGGTTGTCCGATACCCAGAAGTCGTATTCGGTCGCGTTCGCGACGTAGCGGGCGCTCCCGAACGGCGAGATACTGCCCTCGATGAGGCCGCCGATATGATCGCGATGCATATGCGTGAGAAGGACAATCGAGATCTGATCGGTGCTGTACCCGGCCGCTGCCAGAGCGGGCAACATCTTCCCGGACCCCGACATCCGGCCGCTCTCCCCAAAGCCCGTGTCGATCAGGATGACCTCGCTCCCCGTATCCAGGATGGCGGGTGCATAGCTCACGGCGAACTTCTGTGTCGGCAGGAAGTTGGTGCGCAGGAGGTCTTCCACGGCCGACTGCGGCTGGTCGGTGCCGAACGTCTCCCACGGCTTCTGCTGGATAGAAGCGCCGTCGCTGATCACCGTCAACTTGAACGAGCCGAGCTGATACCGCTTGATCTCGAGGTCCAACGGTCCCGCCACCGCCGCGGCTCGCGCCGAGGACATCGTTGCACCCAGGAGGGGCGACATGACGGGAGCGAAAAGTCCAACCGCGGCGGTACCCAGCACTCGTCTCCGGTTCGTCTTGAGAGGTTCGGTCATAGCGATTCCCGGTGTTTCTTGATGTCAGGTCGGTCCCGCGACCCGATGGCGTGGTGCAGTCTCCGCTGCCAGCAAGATTCGATCTTGAACGGCGCTGACTGCGTTGGATCGACCCGGCGACGGAGTGGCCTGAGCTCCGGCAGCTGACGGCGGTTCGAAACCCCGAGCAGAACGGGTGATGGTCCGCACTATGTCGGACGGAGAGACATTCGGCAAATGCATTGATATCATGGTCACATGAACAAGATGAATTTGGCGAGGATCGACCTTAACCTGCTCGTTGTCTTCAACGAGGTCTGGGACTGTGGCTCGGTGACTGACGCTGCGGGCCGCCTCGGGCTCAGCCAACCAGCCGTCAGCCACGCTTTGGGCAGGCTTCGCGCCCTGCTCGACGACCCCCTGTTTATCCGCAGCGGCGGACGTCTCGCTCCGACGGCGCGTGCCGTGGCACTGGCGTCCCCGCTCCGTGAGGCGTTGGGCGCGGTGGAGCGCGCGCTGAAAGAGCCGACATTTGCTCCAGCCGAGACGAAGCGCAGGTTCACGATCGGCGCGAGCGAGTTCACCTCGCTGACCCTGCTCCCGATGCTCTGCCCCGAACTCTCTGCCCAAGCGCCCGGCGCAAGCTTCACGTTCCAGGGCATCGACGAGTCCGTTTACGACCTCTTGGCAGATGGCCGGCTCGACGTGGCGTTCTGGGCGACCGATCCCCCCGGAGACCCCTTCTCGAGCGCCGAGTTGTTCCGGGAGACACATGTCGTCGTCGTTGGCTCGCACCATCCTTTGGCGCAAGGCAACCATCGGCGGAGCCTCAGCCTAGAGGGTTACCTGGCTTACCCGCATCTCAAGGTGAACTTCACGACGACGATCCCCAACTTGATCGACACCGCGCTCTCGGCGATCGGGCAGTCCCGGTCTGTCGCATTGGAGACCGCTCACCTCGCGGCGACGGCCGCGATATTGAGGGCGACCCCTTTCGTTATGACGATACCCTCGCGGGTCCTCAACGCGATAGGATCGGAGGGGCTGACGACCTATCCAGTGCCGTTCGACGTCCCGGACTTCGTCTATCGCGTCCTCTGGCACCGGTGGGCCGACAGGGAACCAGGGTCGATCTGGCTGCGCGATCAGATCGTCAGATCGGCGATGGCGTTGACCGATTGAGACCGGCGAAGGCCCAGCCTTGCGCTTTCTTGGGTATCGGATCCGCCCTTCCGCTTCTGCTGGTTCTGTCGCACATCCGAAGCATAGACGAGAAAGTCGCAGATGTTCTGTTAAGCGCTTATGGGGCGGGACATGTAAAACGGCTAGGCAAGCGACGGTTGCAGATTGCTGGCGTACTTCGCCTGCTGTTTGCACATCATGGGGATCATCTCAATCCCGCTCAGGATCACGATGGCACTGGCTATGGTCCGGAACTCGAGCATGGGTCGGATCTGCCTTTTGATCGCACGATGATGCGGCTGCGTTCCGTGCCGTTCCCTCCAGCGAAGGTCGAGGCGGCACTCGGGCCCCTAACACCACGCAGCCGGTGCTCAGCCATCGGAGGGCTCCCGCTTATACCGCGCGCATCCCCAGCCCATACCAAGGTGTAATCAAGCCAACCACGTGGACAATTGGCGTGGAGTGCGGCCGCGATCATCATCACCTTATGGTGGCGCAACGCTGTGCGGCTGCGGGTGACGGCGCTCGTGACGGCTCAGGGCACACCGCCGACCTGACCGAGCGTCGGTCTTGGGGAAAGGAGGCTTCGATGCGGCGTGCCGGAATCTGGGCGGCCTTCAATAACGCCTTGGCTGTCGTGATGACGATCATGGTCATTGCGGCCCTCTTCTACTCGCTCCCTGCCAGGGCCGAGGAGGGATACTCTCACGAGCATCAGACGGCGCACGGCGCCTATCATCACCTCTATAACGGCATCATGCGCCCGGACGTGAAGAACTCGAGCTGTTGCAGTGAGCAGGACTGCGCTCCCACCAAAGCGAAGTGGGACAGCGTCAAGAAGCGATGGACCGCGCTTAAATACGGCCAGTGGGTGGACATTCCTCCCAGCAAGATCGTGCCGCGGGATCAGGTGCCCGATGGACTCGGCGCTGAACCTCACCTGTGCGCGCCACCTCCGTCATCGTCCACCTTCGGCAAGGAAGAGGTGTTCTGTTTCATCGAGCCCGACGGCGGGACGTGAGAACCCGGTGAGGTTTTAATGAGAATCCTTGGCATCCTGATGGACCCATCGAAGGTGCCGAGCCCACGGCTCAATCAGCGGGGCCGATGTGCGCACTGCAGGAGGCCCTACGTGTTCCGGCGCGGTATCCTCGCCAGGATCGAGCACAAGACGAAGGAGATTGAGCGTGATGAGGACGGCCGTCGGTATCTGAAGCGAGATGTCGGGGTGTACGCCTGCCATTCGCTCGCATGCTTCCTTGCAATGATCGAGCCAGACGGGCACGCATGAGAGGTCTGTCGCAAATGCTTTGTTTCAGAATTTAGTTACGGGGATGATAGTCTCGGTAGCGGAGGACCCAGTGTTCAAAGGCCGGCATTTTGATCGATCGGTGATCTACTCTGCGTGCACTGGTACTTGGCCTACGACGCAGGAACCTAACCCGGCCCATCACTGGAATGAGCCGCACCGGGCAGTTGTCACAGGCTGACATCGTAACACGACCACCGCTTCGTCGATGCGGACCCTGTCTCTCCCGTTCGAATCCCGCCTCAGGATTCGAACGCTTCACAGAAGGAGCATTGCGCGATGGCTCGGGTTGCCAAGAAAGCCACTCAGGACGGCACCTTCACGGTTTATATTGAAGGAACACCGAGTACGTGGGGACTTACCAGTGCTGCCGCTGACATCTTGATGCAAAGGCTGTCAGCCGTTGAGGCATTTGTAAAGCGAGCAACCAGAGATGACCGGAGGTTCCGGTCTTCTGACCGGGCCGGCATTTGGAACGAAGCTGTGTGAGCCGCTCGTTGCTCTACCACACCCCGCCTTCCGCTGGCGGAGATGCGGCTCACTGGCGCACGAAGTGCTTCACATTCGCGGTTATGCTAGTCCTGCACGGACCTGGAGATTAGGCCATGGCTCAAGGTATTTATGATGAAACAAAGATAACCGCGCACCTCCCCAATGCCGACATCGAGATCCTCCATCGCCGCGCCTGGGAAGGTGGGCCGGAGCGGATGCTTCTAGCCGTCCGGCCGGTGCCTCCATTCGAGGGTTTAGGGCGCTTTCTGGAAGCTACCAATCCGCTACTGTTCTGGACTCGGATGATACAAGCATCCTGGCTGCCTTGGCTCGGAGCGTTCACCAACGCGCCTGCAACGGATCTGTTGCAGCTTTGGACCTCGCTCCGCCTGAGCTACGACATAAGGGTGCTGAGAGGGGCTGAGGGTGAAACTGAATTACAAGAACTCGTTCAAGGGTCGGCAGTTCACGGCAGAGATCATTCTGTGGGCGGTACGCTGGTATCTGCAGTTCCCGATCAGCTATCGTGATCTTGAGTGCATGCTCTCCGACCGAGGCGCCCAGGTAGACCACACCACCCTCTTTCGCTGGATTCAGGCCTATGCACCGGAACTTGAGAAGCGCATCCGCCCTCATCTCCAAACCGCGAATGGCTCGTGGAGGGTGGACGAGACGTACATCCGGGTGAAGGGTCAGTGGGTTTATCTCTACCGCGCTATCGATGCGACCGGTCAAACCATCGACTTTCTGCTCTCACCCAAACGGAATGCAGCTGCCGCCCGACGCTTCTTCCGCAAGGCCTTGAAGCAGCCGCATACAGTTAATCCACGCACCATTACGGTCGACAAGAACGCCGCTTATCCTATTGCGGCGAAAGCCATGAAACGTGATGGAGAACTCTGGCGCTTTGCCAAACTCCGACAGGTGAAATTCTTGAATAACATCGTCGAGCAGGATCACCGGCGCATCAAGCACCTGGTTCGGCCGGGGCTGGGCTTCAAAAGCTTTTCGACCGCCTCGCAGACAATTGCTGGCTATGAGGCTATGGCGATGATCCGCAAAGGGCAGGTCGCGATCGCACCAGCAAACGACATGAAGGCTCAGCGTGATTTCATTGCTGCTCTCTTCAGCGCTGCTGCCTGATCTGGATCACGTTCGGCCTTCGCTTAACCTAAGTCAGGGTTTGCAACGGAACCTGTGAACCTGCAACCGTTTAGTTGCCTGCTTCTCGATTACGTCCACGGCTTGACTTCACCCATCAGGTTAAATGAATCGGGGGAGTCTTTGCCGCTGATGGCAGACGGTGTCAGCCTTCGAACGTCAAGCCCTGACCTCATAGATCGGCGCACTATCTGGTCGGCAACTATGCCCGATATCCAAGCCTCCTCTGCTCTAACAATTCTTGTTGTTGAACCGGACCCGCACGTGCGCGCAATGGCCGTCGATGCCCGTGAGGGAGAAGGTTTCTATGTTGTTGAGGCATCGTCCGCCACCTACGCCGTGGCCCTTCTGCAACGGAGGGCCGATATCCGATTAGTGTTTACCGAAGCCGTAACACCCGATGACCTCAATGGCTTTGATCTGGCCCGGATCGCCCGGACGCTGCATCCGCAGATTGTCGTCGTCGTCTCAGGCGCATTACACCTGGGTTCTCCGGGGTCGCTCCGGACGCTCGCTTTGTACCCAAGCCATACCGGATGACGGGCATGATTCGACTAATCCGTGAACTGACGGAAGAATAGGGCATCGCTAATAGTCGGTTCGTGACGGTCTTGATCAGGAACTACAGGCCCTCCGACCTCATCGGGTTAGGCTTGAGGCCCACCTCAAACGAAGCGTCAGCGGCATGTCTCCTCGACGCAGCCCTACAGCCCCGAGAATAGGTCGCTTCTGATCCGCCGCCGAAGCTGTTCGAGCTTCCGCAAGTACGGCTCACGGTCAGCTTGGTAGCGGCTCTCCCGCTCAACCCACAGGCGGTGTTTGACGGCATCTGGGCCAAACCGCTGCTTCAGGCGTTCACGGTCCTTCTCGCGGCGGTATTCCACATCGGCCAGAGCCGCGAGGGTGATCTGAATCTCATGGAGGAAGTCATCCTGACACCAGAATGCCTGGGCGGCTGCCGCTATGATTCGATGAGTAAGAACATTCTCCATCATCGTTCGCCTCCGTCACGGGTGGGTCCGGGAGCGGCATCCAGCAGACGGCCACCACAACCCGTGGCTCGCGTCAATCCAGACGCCGCGCTCTGGCGACCAGTGTCCAACAACTCGTTCGCGCCACTGAGTGAACAGGAGAACAGGTGATCCATCCTGTGGGGCTGTCTCCATCAGGTGCCAGTACCCAAACTTGGAGGAAGTTTGCTTACCGGCCATGGTCACCCCTCCCATAGACCTCCAGCCGTGCGACAATGGCTGTCAGGTGTTCCGGGAGAGGTATGTGGAGGACTTCGGAACAGAGAGACCGGAGGTCGTGTCCGATCATTTCAGCAAGCTTCAGGCCAACCCAGCAGTCGGCTGTGGCGATCCATGTCATGCGACTATCCTCGGGCGAGTGCATCGGAGCCACCCGCCTCTGGCTTATTCGTCAACCAAATTGCCCTCAGACGTTATGGGAGCAGAACCGACTGCGGCAGCCTTGGTTTCACCTGGGCCGTTAACATAGGTTAGAAAATCTCCCGTGATGTTGGAAAGTCGGCTGGCCTGGGCCGTCTACTGCCACGCTCCCAGAACAGAGCGGATTGGCAGGGAACGCCTTACGGTATGTGACGCGAACGAAGAGTGGCCCATTGATCTGATCCTTGTTGTTCCTCATGCGTAGCGAGGGACAGTCTCTGGCGCGACATTCAAGGTCAGACACAGGACCGGATCGGTGCGGGACTCCAGATCAAGTATGCCGAGCCCCTCCCGCAGCAGCTATCCCCACGCCTTGAGGAGTTGGTCCGTGAGATTGAGGTGAGCTTCGAGGCATTACTGCGGGATGAACTCCTGGCGGCCCGGTAAGCTGCTACATTAACCCAAGTGATCGTCAAGCTTGCCGTTTCAGGATAGATTCAAGCGGAATGGGTGAAGGCTCGTCGGATGATCCAGCAGGATCATGGCAAACCGCTTGCCCTCGTCGTGGAGGACGAGGCCCTGATCGCGCTCGATCTCCAGGACGAGCTACAGGACGCAGGCTATGAGGTGGCTGGCCTCTTTACCACCTGTGCCGCTGCCTTGGAATGGCTCCGGACCCAGACGCCCGACACCGCGATTCTGGACGCGGCTTTGAAGGATGGTCCCTGCCGCGAGATCGCTCTTGAACTCGCACGGCGCGAGGTGCCATTCCTGATCTACTCGGGCCTCAGCGAAAACTGCCAGCTTCTGGCGGACTTTCATCATGTGCCCTGGATTGAGAAGCCCGCTCCGCCTGCCGTGCTGGTCGAAGCCTGTCAGCAGCTTGCAGTCGGGCGTCCCTAAACTCTTCTGGGGAAGGGGTCGGATTGGCCCGAACTCGCGCTCATGTCGCCCGTTCTCATCACCGTGGTGGCGTGAGTAGCCGTCGTGACGAACGAACAAATGTCTCGCCCGTGGAACGAGAGTGAGCGGCTGGCTGCCCTGCGCAGCTACCGGGTGCTCGACACGCCGCCCGAGCCTGAATTCGACGATCTGGCACAGCTTGCCACACGCGTCTGTCAGGCCCCGGTCGCCCTCATCAGCCTTATTGAGAATGATCGACAGTGGTTCAAGGCCGAGGTAGGCTTCGGTCTTCGCGAAACGCCGCTGGACCGCTCGATCTGCGTGAGCACCATTCGTGGCGCGGGCCTGACCGTGATCCCCGACCTGACCCAAGACGCGCGGTTTGCCGCCGATCCGCTGGTGGCGGGCAGGCCGCACCTGCGCTTCTATGCCGGGGCCGTGCTGGAAACCCCATACGGTGTACCCTTGGGCACCCTGTGCGTGCTCGACTATGTGGCGCGCGATCTGACCGACGATCAGGCTTTTGCCCTCAAAGCCTTGACGCGGCAGGTCATGTCGCAACTGGAGCGACGACGGGTCATTCTGGAACAGGGTGAGGCCCTGGAGGTCAGTCGCAGGATCGAGCAGCGGCAGGCTCTGCTCGTGCGCGAGCTTCACCACCGCGTGAAGAACACGCTGGCAACCGTCCAGGGCCTCGTCGGAGCCACGGGTCGGTCCACCGGCAGCTTTGACGAGTTCTACCGCTCGTTTTCCAACCGCATTATGTCGATGGCGAAGACCCACAACCTGCTGACCGAGGACTATTGGCAGACGGCACCGCTGCGGGAAATCGCCCTCAACGAACTCAAACCCTTTGCGGAAAGCCGAGTGCCGCGCTTCATGCTGATTGGCCCACGCGTTGAATTATCGGCTGATCTGGCGGTCCCAGTCGGCATGGCGCTCCATGAACTGACCACAAACGCCGTCCGGTACGGGGCTCTGTCGGTTCCGACTGGATACATCCAGATCAGGTGGAACGTGGTCGAGACTGATGTGGGCAGAAGGCTCCATCTGGAATGGAGAGAGTTCGGTGGTCCACCCGTGAGTGAGCCGCAGCACCAGGGCTTTGGCTTGATGCTCCTTGAGCGGGTTCTGCCGATGCAGTGCAATGCCGAGGTGGAGGTTCACTACGACAGCGCGGGATTGCGGTTCCGGATGGATGCGCCGCTGGTCGAGCGACGGCTGGTGCCGGATTATTGAGGCTATGTCGGATGAGAGCGTGTGGCCATGATCAGCCTTTGGCTTTCCTCCGCACACCCGATGCCGCTTTCTTGGATGAGCGAGTCTTGGTCGAGGACCGAGACTTCGGTCGCGTCATCTCATTCAACATCGCCTTCTGCTGACGGTGCATCTCGGCTGTCCAGAAGCCACGAGCCGCCCCAGCCCAGGTATTTGCTGCACTCAACCAGAGACTGAGCCACGGGTTCTTTGCCATGTTGAACTCGGCCTCCAACAACGTTGTGGGTGTCATCTCTGAGAATTGCTGAACCTGGGTGAGGCTTCGGAACCATCCGGCATTCCTCACTTCTCTCATTCACATGGGCCAGAGGAGCATTCGCGCTCCTCTGGGTTACCGCTGCACCGTGCGAGTTGACCTCATCTAACGCTCAGATCGGCCAGTAGTACGGGGCTCGCCAGTAGTCGTGCAGTTCCCGTTCGCGCTCCCGGTCGGACCAGTCGTAATCATCGCGATCCCGGTAGAAGGTCGGAGCGCCGCGTAGCTGCTCTTCGGTGATGTCCGTGCGGTAGCCGCCCAGGCCAGTGTCGTAGGTCAGCTTGCCCCACGGGATGGTGTGCTCGTCCTCGCCCATCCCGAGGAAGCCGCCGAACGACATCACCGCGTAGGCGACCTTGCCGCTGATCTTCTCGATCATCAGGCGCTTGATCGAGCCAAGGTGGTCGCCTTGCGGATCATACACGGCGGTTCCCTCAACCCGATCACTCTCGATCAAGGGCTTGCCGGTCATCACTCCCGGTGCGTCGGTGCGAGTTGTCGTATCAGTTTGTGCCATCACTTCCTCCTTTGAAAAGTGTTCGAGTAACCTCGCTGCCTCCCTGGGCGCTGGTGTGCCTGTCACCACCGGTGTTGGGCGTCACCCTGCGAAGCATAGTCGCGTCTGGTCCTGGCATAATCCGGCACGCGCCTGTCCCGGTTTCGCCTCTCGCCATGGATCATCCAGGCCAGGGCATAGCCGAGGGCTCCAGCGACGAAGAGCGAGAGAAGCGGGTTCCCCGTCGTATATCGGCCCACAAGGCTTTGCCCCTCACGAACATATCGCTCAGCCTGCGGATAGCGTTCGCCTGCATGCCGCACGTAGCGCTCGCCCTGGCTGTACACAGTCCCTACGGCTTCGGCGGCACTTCCGGCGACATCGTTGAGCGCCTCCCGCACCTGATCAAGAACATGCTCGGTTGAGCCCTGCTCCGGTTGGCCCTGCTGGTCATCCGCCGAAGAGATGTTGGCTTCTTGATCAGAGCGATCAGGCTCAGGCCCCTTAGTGATGGTTACCGAGACCGGATCACTCGTCGGGAAGGTCTCCTCGATGGCATGATCGAGCCTTGCATCGAGGCTCTCCTGCGAGTTCTCGGGCAGCATGTTGTCCGGGGGACACTCCGCTGACTTAGGCTCTGCTCTATCAGGAGTGGGTTGGCTGCCGATGCCAGATGCGTTCGCCATACGAGCCCTCCAGGACACTCAGAGCAGGTGTGTCGAAAACCTGCATCAGTTGTAACGCCAAGGCTGCGCGCGCCGTTCCGGGATACCATAGCCTAAGTAAAGAGCTTGGGGGAAACCAAAGCATCCAAAGCATTAAGTGCGGCTTTGGCAGCCGGATGATCCCAATGAATGTAGACATGGTGGGTTCATCGTCATGGGTTCCCCAGGATCATCCAAGCCAAAGTCTCCCAGACCACAAGCTTTAGGCTCCGATGGTACGTTTGGTGATGTGTGCTTGGTACGCCGCTGCCGACTTCATGGTGAGCGCCCCAGCATCGGTCAGCCTTACAATCTCGGCCTTGGCCCACCGTGCCGCCTGTGCAGTGTAGGACGGCTTCAGCGTGACTTGGACCCGGCTGGCAATGTGTCGCCGGTACGCGCTGGCCTGCCGTGGATTGATGCTTTTCTTAGCGACAAGCTGACCCAGTTGCTTGTAGGCCCGCTGGGCTTCTGCGGGTGTGTAGCTCTGCTTCTTTTCAAACAAAGGGCTGTCCTTCCAGATGTAGTTTGCTTCCCGGAGCAGTTTGCGTAGCTCGCTCTGCGAGGCGGTCACTTGAGATGCTGCGCGAGGTGCTTGTTCATTTCGAACATGCTGACCTTGTTCTTGCCCCCGAACACCGCCTGAAGCTTCTCGTCCGCCATGATCTCCCGCTTGTTCTGCGGGTTCTGGAGCTTGTGTTTCTTGATGTAGTCCCAGACTCGGCTCACCACCTCCGGGCGCGGTAAGGGGTCTGAGCCCACGATAGCCGCCAGTTCCGGCGAGGGCTGTAATGGCTTGAGGAAAGCGGAAGTCGGCTCCTGGGCTTCGCCTTGGGCGACCTTCTCCTGCCCCGGTTTGTCTACCTTCGAAGTGGACATGTGACCCTCCACTCTGGAAATCAGGGACGGTTTCACATGGAAGCTGTGGCCTTCGGCTGCTGCAGCGCGGCTTGCATCACCCAATCCGGGCCGAAATCGTGCCGGTTCTCCATGTGCAACAACGCGGCAAGCTGGGTGCGAGCCCGGTTCACCCGGCTTTTGATCGTGCCTTCCGCGACACCGCAGAGAGCTGCCACATCGGCATAGGTCTCGCCTTGCTCGGCCACCAGGAGGAGAGCCTCACGCTGCTCGGGCGGCAGATGCGACAGCGCCTGTTGAAGGTCTTCTAGCATCAGCTTGGATTCCTGTTCAGGATGAACCATCAGGCGTCTGGCAAAGCCGCTGTCTGGGTCTTCGATCTCGCGTCTGTGCTTACGATGCTCTGAGTAGAAGCTGTTGCGCAGAATGGTGAACAGCCACGCCTCCAGGTTGGTGCCGGGCTGGAAGTGATCCAGGTTTGCCCAAGCCCGCAGGAGGGTGCTCTGCACAAGATCATCACTCCGGTCCGGATCGCGGGTCAGGGACAACGCGAAGGCTCGCAGGTGGGGGAGAACGGCGGGAAGGCGGTCGCGCATGTATGTTGAGCGACGGCCCGCAAGGACCTCGTCAACGAGACCGAGGTGCTGCGCATGGGAGAGGCGATGGATATGACGGAGCCGTGCCTGCCTTCGTTGGGCCGACCGGCTGCGACCTGTCGCTTGAGCAGCGAGATGGCTGTGTTGGCGAGCGGCTATGGTCATGGCCTCGCTCCACCTTGGTAGAAGCTTCACCATACACCTACGGTTGCCCGTCAGCCAGCCCATTCGGTCGCGAACCTGAAGTCTGCGGACGGCTTGACCCTCTGCGAGGCCACGCGCACCATCGGCCTGCAAGCCTCAGTTCCAGGAGGCTGTCATGGCTGAGCACGACGATGACGTTGCCCTGATCCGCCGCTGGTTCCGGAAGCTCCAACTCTGCGTTCAGACGGGGGATTTCGTCGGCTCCCGACCACTCTTTGCCGCAGACATGATCACCTTCGGCTCCTTCATCGCGTTCACGATTGGACGCGAGGCGACCGAACGAGAGCAGTGGCGTCACGTCTGGGACCATATCGACCAGTTCCGGTGGCACCTGGATGACCTGCGAACGATCATCTCAGCCGACCGCCTCACGGCAGTCGGCATGGCGGTGTTCGAGTCCACGGGCTACACCGAAGACGGCAAGGCATTTGATCGGCCTGGGCGCGCGACAGTTGCGCTCGGGCGGCAGGCCGTGGGTGAGGAGTGGGTGGCCCAGCACACGCATGTGTCGCTGTTTCCTGGCACTCCCGCTCGCTCTTTTGGTACCAAGCGGGGAAGGCCACCGGCTTTGTAAAACCAGCACTTCAGCCGCAGGGGATCGGCGCTTCGGCGCACGGAGCTGAGGTGCAATGTCTGGCACGGGGAGGGCACCCATGACCGAGCAAACCGACAATGTTCTGTCCCTCTGCACCGGCGACTCTGCCCGCTCGATCCTAGCCGAAGGCATCCTGCGCAAGGACGGTGAGGGACACTTCCGGGCGTATTTCGCAGCCAGCCGAGGGGAATGATCCATCCACTGGTCCTGAAGGTACTCGGAGACCACGGCTATCCGACAGACGGATACCGCTCGAAAAGCTGGGACGGGTTCGCGGCTCTGGGAACCCCTGTGATAGACTTTATCGTCACCGTCTGCGACAGCGCGGCTGGTGAAGCCTGTCCGGTCTGGCCGGGACCTCCCTCAATCGCTCACTGGGGCATCGACGATCCAGCCGCTGTCGAAGGTTCTGACGCCGACAAGGAGCAAGCTTTTGTTCGCGCCTTCCAGTTCCTGAAGAGCCGGATCGGCACGTTCCTCCGCCTGCCGCTGGCCAGCCTTGATCAGTTCACGATAGGTACCCGGCTTCGCGCCATCGGTTATCTGGACCGAGCAAGCACGAGTTCAGCCGGTAGGGACTGATACGCGCCAGAGGTAAGGCGTGCTGGGGCCAGGAAAGGTTAGGGCAAAACATCCAAGCTGGCGTGGCTGAGTCGCTCTCTGAATTTTTGATTTCAGGCCAGGATGGGCTCGGGCGTGAACGGCAGCCGTTCAATCAGCAGCACCCTGGCCACCGCGCCAACGCTCCGCAACTCGTCGAGAATTTGCTTCAATGGCTCCGGCACTGCGGCTTGCTGAGCCTCCTGCATGGTGCGGAACTCCAGCATCGTGATCGTGTCAGGACTTTCCTGATTGGCGGTGCGGTACGCGACAAAGGATACCACTCCGGGCAGTTTCAGAAGCTAACCAATCCAGTCCCAGACATGCCGGTTGTAGTTGTTCCAGTTCTGCGTGTCGGTCGGACGGTCATACTGAAACATCATATAGGCCATAGGCCACCTCCAAGGCTCGCGCTGCGACAGCGCGGGCAATGAGTCTTCGTTGTCCGGCGCACCCCAGCAGATCGGCGACATCATCGCAACTGGACAATTTCATCTCAACCATCCGGGCTTTTTCCACTACCCAGCCCTGATCGCGAGGACGTAGATTGCCACAACAGCGGCCATCAGGAGTAGTGCGATCAAGGTTTGGGCAAGCACTAGACGAATCCCAGGATCACTGCCCCGCAGAACAAGAACGCCAGAGCGGCAGCAAAGGTCGCTTCGTTTCCGTAGGAAAGATAGGACCGGATGCGCTGCATTCTGATATCCTCCCAAAATCGGGGAGTATACGCCCTCCTCAAGTGCAAGGATATGTTTGTTGTCGGTTCGAACATGCTCGGGAAGAAACGTCGCTTTTGTCCCGCCCATCCGCATGGCCGCGACACTAACTCAGATCGTCCAAGCCTTCACCGTCATCAAAAAGCCCGCGCTCCGTTGTCCCATCCAAGCATGAGCAAGACTCCAAAACGACTGAGCCAGCGTGGTGCCCAAAAGGACGAGGATCGGCACGACTGGAGTTTCGCGATCATGGTCAGAGCTAATCAGCATGGCCTGACAGTCGCGTTTTCAGACATCTCCAACTCAAAGATGACCGGCGAGGGTGGGGGACGCTAACGGCCAATACCGCTTCAGTGGAGGAAGGCGAACTTATCAAGAGCAAGACGCCGCTTAGTCCTATTCAGAGGGTTGTAAGCTCAGTCTGGAAAGCCGTGCGGATGCTGGAAGACTGTTCTGCACCGACCTCGAAGGTCAAGCTCCATGGGCGGCGTGGCTTTGGTGACGCCGATATTCCGGCACCGGATAGAACCCCTGACGGTGACTAACCCGAGACCCATGCGCGAACACGGAGAGGTTGTGTATGCCTGAGAACACCTCAAACACAGTGCCCTGCTGTGTCACCGATATCGGCCTGGGCCGCATCCGGTGGGAATGGCATCGGGGTTACTGGGTGATCGCTGAAAATCCTACCTCTGCGCCTGAGCAGAAACTCCGCGACACCAACCGTCACAGATAACTGAGGCTATCCTCTCAAACAGACAGGAATCTTTGCGTCTCTCAGACAGCAGCAAAAGCCGAAGGGCTTCGTGGCCCCTTCTTGTCAGGATCATCCTTACCGAGCGTATTTGAACTCGGGAGCCGCCTTTAACTGATCCTTAGTGATGTTCGTCGTCAGCACCGCATGATCCGGAGCCGCGCGAGCAATCGCATCGGCGGTCCGATCCGTGGCCACGGTGCCGGTGGTGCTCGGCGCATTCGGGCTGGCCGCCGGAGCGGTTGCTGTGGCCCTCGCTGATGCTGGGGCATTCGGATCGGTCGTGGTGGCTGTGGTCGCCGCGGCGCGCGGCTCATTCACGAATTTCACCTGATCGAATGGGATCGCGACATCACGTTCACCGATGCCCAGGAACCCGCCGACGCCGACCACCACCGCCTGAATCCTGCCGCTACTGTCCACGAGCATTTCGCTGATGTCACCGATCTTCTCGTTGTTCTGGTTGTAGATATCCAGGCCCTCAAGCTTGGAGGCCCGCCACTGCCCCGACTGCTCCTGGGTCAGCCAATTGCCGGGATCTATGCGCACTGGTTCACTCGCGCCGAAGCTACCATCACCCGCCGAAGGTGCTGGCATTGCGCCAGCGGGCTGATTGGTTTGAGACAGAGCCGGGGCGACCGCCAAAGCCGTGCCGAGAAGAGCCAATACGAGATGCTTACCAAGCATGTCTTCCTCCATCGTCCTGGTCGCGCCATGCGTCGCATATCAAGAATAACGGCAGGCTAAGCCCTTCGTTCGGTCCCACTTTCTTCCTTCTGAGCCAGGAACCGGTGCGCGTTGGGCAGCATTGCGCCATACAGCATGTTTTCTCTTGAGAGACTTAGCCCATCCGAGGGCAGAGTCTTTGTTGGCGATACGTACTGGATTGGTGCGCAATCACACGAGCCTTGCTGCAGCGAAGGTACTCGAAGCACGGATGAACCTCACCAAGAAACTCCGCTACGCCAATCGCCATGGTTAGCTGTACTTGATCCCTTTTAGGCTTCTGAGAGCCTTGTCGCACCGGTCGATATGATCGCGGGCCCGCCGTTGCATCTCAACGGTATTGTGGCAGGGTTCATCAACCTCTTGCTTGCAGAAGGGGCAGATCATCGAATTGGCCTCTCTTGGCTGGGGCGTGTCAGGCCAATAGTAATGCAGGAGTACGCATGGTCTAGCTGAGGGTCGTTAGCACTCGGTCTTCTGCTTTGTGGTAGTGCCTGTTGCGTCGGTGGTCTGTTTTGAGAGCGTTTCACCTTGACGTTTCCTGGCTCGAAAGGTTCCGAGGTATTCAAACCTAATCGTGAAGTTTAGTGGCACAAAGGCAATGATTAACCTCAATGTCGGAGGATGAGCCTTGCCAAAGTTCAACAAAGGCCATAGGTGGGGCCGAGATCACAGGTATCTGTTGTGCCGTATGGGCTGTTCCTGCTGATCCTGTTAGAACAGATTCTCTTGTTCGATACACCTTCTCAAACCAGCTCCCGTGCAGCCGAGGACAAGAATATCATGAGCGAGAGCGCAATCTCTCCGAACTACATCGAACTCTCTGCTGACATCGTGTCCGCCTATGTCAGCAATAATTCGGTTCCGGCAGCAGACTTACCTTCGCTGCTTCAGTCCGTTCACGCTGCCCTGACGAGGACCGCACAAGGTCAGCAAGAGGAGCCCAAGACTGAGTTGGTGCCTGCTGTATCGGTGCGGAAGTCCATCACCCCGGATGCCATCATCTGCCTGGAAGATGGCAAGTCATTTAAATCGCTTAAGCGCCATCTTCGCACGACCTATGACATGACCCTCGAGCAGTACCGCGCCAAGTGGAACTTGCCAGCCAATTACCCAATGGTTGCACCGAACTACGCCAAGGCGCGCTCCGAGCTTGCCAAGACAATGGGACTTGGCCAGCAGCGCAAGAAAGGTAAGGCCCCGGTAGAGGCTGTCACCAATGATGCCGCTCCCGCAAAGGGCCGTCGCTCGAAAAAGGCTGCTTAACTGATCGTGCGGCGATCAGGATCTGCCATAGCCGGTCAAATTAATACTTGAACTTGGTGCTACGAGGTGCCGAGTTTTCGTTAAGGCTTTGCTGCCCTTATGTTGTTGCACAGGGACGGCAGCGGCAACGTTGCGCCTCGGATGGACTATGCCCCGCCTTGGCAGGGCACAGTACCTGCAATGACCGCCCGAATGTAGGGCCAAGCTACTTCGCCGGAACAGGTTCCTTTGCTGGGGTGGACGCTGCCCTCTGGGCCGCTGTGTCGGCCTCCTGCTTCAGCTTATCGATAGCTTGGGTGCGTCTAGCCTCAAGCTCCCGTTGGCGATCAGCCTCAGCCTTCGCCCTGTCCTCGGACACATATGATCCTCGATAGTGGCACATGGTGTCCTCCGTTCATGCAGAACAAGAGCCAACGCGACCCAGATACAATAGTTCCGGCTGGGTACTGTCAAGTTGATGGCTAATGGACAAAGCTGGTGCGGGCGGAGCCGTCAGGTCGGTCCAAGCGATTATACGAAGGCAGCACCGGTCGCATTGCGCCAAGTGGCGAAGGCGTGCTCACGCGCAGTCCGGTACTCATTGGCAGACAGGCGATGACGGCAGAGCTGGAAGTGGTTGTGGATCGGGCTATGGGTTGAGAGAAACTGCTGGGCCTGTTGAGCCGACTTGAATCGCCTCATGTGGCGCTCCTGCCGTCGGGTGGGTTGGTGTGGGACCTCACAGCGGTTGTTCAGGAATCGGCTCTGGCGATGTTCAACACCCTCCAGGATCTCGCGGTTAGCGGCGCCATAGGATCCGAGTTTATCCGTCGCGATGACTCTGGGCGTGTAACACAAACCCTTCAGCAGCTTGCGAAAGAAGGGCTTGACCGCTTTCTTGTTGCAGCGGCTCTGGACCAACCCATCGAGCACGTTGCCATGCTGATCAACGGCTCGCCAGAGGTAGTGCAGTTTGCCTCGGATGCGGACAAACACTTCGTCCAGGAACCACTTGTCACCGGGTTTCGGCCGCCTCTTGAAGGTCTTGGCGTAAGTCTGTCCGAAGCGCAGGCCCCATTCGCGGATGGTCTCGTAGCTGACCACGATGCCTCGCGCCGCGAGGATCAGTTCGACTTCGCGCAGGCTGAGGCTGAAGCAGTGATACAACCAGACCGCCTGATTGATGATGTCAGCCGGGAAGCGGTAGCCGCGGTAGGGGTTGGAGATCGTGCTCATGTCTGGGGCCCTGCCACAGACCCCAGACCTTTACCAACTTGACAGTACCCTTATGACGCCGCCTTGGACACCGCCGCCGCATGGTTGCCGCCGCAGCCCTGGCGGACAAGCATTGTCGGTGTCTGCTAGTCCCTTCACCTGCGAACAAAAAGGTTCTGCCATGACTCCTTCGCTTATGACTGCCCTCACGGACGTATTCACCGAACCCAGCGACGTCGATCCGGAAACGCTCAATAATCTGGGCCCCTTGCGGCGGCTGGCGGGACGCTGGCGCGCGCGCAAGGGCATCGATCTCAACCCCAAAGCGGAAGGCCCGGAGCGGCGCGTGTTCATCGAAAATATCGATTTTCAGGCAATCGACCCGCAGACGAACGGGCCACAACTGCTATACGGCTTGCGCTACCACATCCACATCACGACCGAGGAAGAGGACATCACCTTCCACGATCAGGTCGGGTATTGGCTGTGGGAGCCGGCCACCGGCCTCGTTATGCAGACCATCGCCATCCCACGCGGGCAAGTCGCTATCGCGGCGGGCCAGGCGACATCCGATTCAGACGAGATCGTCGTGACGGCAACCCGCGGGCAGACCGATTATGGCATCTGCTCGACAACCTTTCTGGAGCAGGCGTTCCGCACGAACAGCTACCAGATCACGATCACCTTCCATCCGGAGGGGAACTGGAGCTACGTTACCGATACTGAGCTGCTGGTGCATGGCCGGGATGTGCCTTTTGCCCATCAGGACCGGAACACGCTCCACCGGGTCGGAGAAGCGAAGCCCAATCCTCTGGCGTTGATTATAGCCAAGCGCAAGGCAGGTTGAGCGGAGTGGCGCGGCCCGCCGAAAGTCGCTCCGTCTCGAACCTTTTCCCGCGCCATAGTTCGAGCCTTCGCTCGCCAATCTGTCCCACTTACTTGCGTGAGGTAAGCGGGGCAGATTGGGATTGGAACAAGTATTGCGCCTAAACAAACTGTGACGAAGCACGCAGCAAGAATGTGCCTCCACGACTACCCGTTGCCCCGTCTCAACAGAACGTCCTTGGCCTGGTTGACGCGAGCTGCGAGATAGGTCGAACCGCCTTGGTCCGGGTGCAGCTTCTTCATCAGATTGCGATGAGCCTGTCGGATTTCATCGGCGCCGGCTCCCGGTTGGAGACCAAGGATCCGGTAGGCTTCCTCCGCGGTCATCACGCCCGATGGAAACCAAGCGTCTGCCTGCGGCTGCTCCTCAGTCTGAGAATCCTCACGCCAATGGGGAAACCGGCGGTCGAGATAGGCCTCGAGAAGGCGGACACCCTCCGGGTCGCTGACATGACACTCTGCCAGCAGATCCCGCAGGCGAGCCTCATCCAGTGACGCGAGTTGCTGCCCGGCGGAGGTACCGGCGAGCACGGAGCCCTCCATCTCCCCGGTATCATGATCCAGTGTCATCTCAATCAGCTGCGAGCGAACGCGTGAGGTGCGTCCGGAGGCCCGCTGTGCACGCGCACCGAGATTGGGCAAGGTGAGGCGACTCCATCCGAGGAGCCAAGCACCGAAACTGCCGATCAGCAGGGCCATATCGATCCGCCCCCGCACCGCGAGCAAGCCCGCGAAGCCCAACGCTACAACCCCGCCGATAACCTTGAAAAGCTTCGCAAGGGTAGCCGGGTTCGCGTGCGCGAAGTTGCTCAGGAACCACCACAGGACTGCCACGCCAGCGATGCCGTACAGCAGCATCACGGTTTGCCTCCAGTGATTGCGGTGAGCAGGCCGCGGGCCTGCGGGCTGCCGGCGGTCAACCGGGTGAGCCCCTCGACACCACCAGCCGCATAGGCTGCTGCGGCGCGCAGGAGCTCGGACAGGGCTTGGGGGGCTCCTGCATCGAAATGGGCATAGGCTCCGCCGCTCAGGCGGGCGATCTCCCGAAAGGCGCGGGCCGCATCAGGGTCATGTCCCTCATGGAACATGAAGGCCTTGATCCCGAGGAGACCGAGTTCGCCGGCGACAGCACAGAGATCGTCGATCGGTTCCTCCATGGCATCACCAACGTAGACAAGCACCTTCAACGGGGTCTGGCTCGCCTCTGTCCGGACGTGACGGAACACCCGACCGATCTGGGTTTGGCCACCCCGGCAACCGATCTTGGTCATGAGATCGGTCAGCGCCCGCGGATCGGCGACCCAGCGGGACGCGCGGCACTCACCGAACCCTCGGAAGTAGACAAGTTGCACCGAGAGGCCACCGGCCTCGCTGGTTGCGGCAAACATCTCGCCCTGGACGCGGCAGGCGAGATCCCAGGTCGGCTGCCGGCTCATGGTGGCATCGAGGGCGAACACGAGCCGCGCCCGGGGCGCATTGCCGGCCAGTGGTCCAAGGCGTTTGGCCTCCGTTAGGAAGGAGTCGATCATCGAAGCCGGACTGCCGCCAGCGGTAGGTGGTCGTGTGAGATCCTTCTTATCAGCCATTGCGTCTCCCTCTCCAGGAATGTGGGTCTTGAGGGAGTGCCTGTAAATCCGGAGGACATACACTTCGCTTAGTATATCCTTCTTGCGCGACCCGCCAGGATGGAAACAGTGAGCAGGAAGTCTGATCGTCGCATCGACATTACGAGCGCTGATATCGGGCAATATGTAAAACCAGATCCCTAACGAAATGAAGCACCAGCGCCCTTGCGCCTACGGTTGACAGGACGGGATGAAGCCACAGGAATGGCAGAGCTCTCGCCGGGCGGAGGTCCGAGGGTTGCCAGTGAATGAACGAAAGTTGCCCCTAAGTGGACGATCGACCCGCTTTCGACCGAGCAAAGGTGGGCACCTGGAAGCGTCGGCGGTAGGCGCTAGGCGTCATTCCGGTCACGCGCTTGAACAGGCGACGGAAGAAGGCAGGGTCCTCATACCCGACCCTCCAGCTGATCTCGTCGGCAGGCTCATCTGTGCGCTCGAGCCGGCGCTTGGCGTCTTCGATCCTCAGGCGCTGGACATAGTCGATCGGCGTGAAGCCGGTTGCTTCTGTAAAGCGCCGCTTGAATGTCCGCTCGGGGAGGACCGAGCGCCGAACCATTTCTTCGACGGGACCTGCGATCGAGAAATGGGTTGAAAGCCAGGCCTGCGCCTCGGCGATGGCCGCATCGCCATGATCCCGGCGGCCCTGGAAGACGATGTAGGGCGCGAGCCCGTCGTGGTGCCATTGCAGAGCGAAGTAGCGGGCCACGGTCTGTGCCGCGGTGGCCCCCACATGCCGGGCGATCAGATAGAGCACGAGATCATGCCAGGTCATCGAGGCTCCGGAGGTGATGTACTCCTCGCGCTCTCCCGAGACCACCAGTACCCGCTCAGGGCTCAAAGGCACATCAGGAAACACCTTTGAGAATGCCTCGGCGTAGCCCCAGTGCACTGTCGCCGCTCGACCGTTGAAGAGCCCGGTCTCGGCGAGCAGGAATATACCGGAGCAGGCCGAGCAGAGCAGGGCACCCTCGGTATGCATGCGCCGGGCCCAATCGACAATCTCGGGGTAACGGCCGGGCGTCCATCCGTCGTGCCCGAGCAGGACCGACGGAACAATGATGATATCGGTCGCCGCGACCTCCAAGACGGAGCGGTGCGCCTGCACAGGGACGCCGCTCGCCAGCGCCACGTTGCCCCGCTCGATAGCGACGATCTCGACAGTAAACGGCGGCGATTCAGGAATTGAGGGCTCCAGGCGGCCGAGCATGCGGAACGAGCCCAGAACATCGTAGATCCCGGTCAGGGTTGAGATGACCGCATCGGGGATAGCAACAAGGCTGATGTGCAGCGGGCGCGCCATTTCCGGCATCGACGGGTCTCCTGGCATAAATGGACCGATCCTGGCCAGTCTCGCACTCCCGGCCTCAGCAGCCAATCGGCATCCTGACCTGGAATTGGGCGCAATGAGCGCGGAAGCGCAAGGATGGAGTGAACGATGACGATCAATCAGCAGAAGCTCGATACACTGGTCGGAAGTCTCCTCGGAGAGCTTTCGGCCGGCTACGGCGGCGTCATGGTCAGCCTCGGCGACAAGCTGGGTCTCTACCGTGCGATGGCCGGCGGTGGTCCGCTGAGTTCACATGAAATCGCCCGGCGCAGCCGCTGTAGCGAACGCTATGTCCGGGAGTGGCTCAACTCCCAAGTGGCCGGAGGATACGTCGCCTACCATCCGGCTTCAGCGACCTATGAACTTACGCCGGAGCAGGCCGCCGTCCTGGCTGACGACACGAGCCCGGTGTTCCTGCCGCATGCCTGGCAGGTGGTTGCCTCCATGTGGGCCGACGAGGCAAAGACACTCAATGCTTTCAAGTCGGGAGAGGGCGTGAGCTGGGGCGAGCATAGCGACCGCCTCTTCTGCGGCGTCGCCGCATTCTACCGCAACTACTACAGCGCGAGCCTTGTCCAGGAGTGGCTGCCGACCCTCTCGGGTGTCACGGACAAACTCGAAAAGGGGGCCAAGGTCGCTGACATCGGCTGCGGGCACGGTCACTCGACGGTGCTGATGGCCAAGGCCTATCCCGAGAGCAGCTTCTGGGGTTTCGACGTCCATGAGGGGTCGATTGAGATCGCCCGAAGGGTAGCCCAAGAGGCGGGGGTGGAGGAGCGGGTCAGCTTCGAGGTCGCAAACGCCGACGAATATGTCGGCCGCGACTACGACCTCATCTGCTTCTTTGACTGCCTGCACGATATGGGCCGGCCGGTCGATGCGATGCACCATGCAAGGACCGCGATGGCCAGGGATGGCGCGATCATGCTGATCGAGCCGTATGCCGGTAACCGGGTCGAAGACAACATCAGCCCGATCGGCCGGCTATACTATGCGGCCTCGACGACCTTGTGCTGCGCTCATGCAATCTCGGAGAAGGGAACGCATGTTCTCGGCGCCCAAGCAGGACCGAGCAGGCTCGAAGCCGTGCTGAAGTCGGCCGGGTTCGAAACCATTCGCCAAGCCACCCGGACTCCGTTCAACCTGATCATCGAGGCCCGCCTATAATCCGCTCGCTGGAAGTTGAGAAGCATTGCTCGCAGTCCTTTTTATCGATGAGGCAGGAGAGTCCTATGGTCCATGTTGATGATATCTGCGCCGGGCCGATTGGCGGTCTCTACCTGCCTCCCATGGCCTGGGACCTGCTGCGGCGAGAGAAAATCCAGACCATTGACCAACTCATGGCCAATGTTCACCGGCTCGAGCGGTTCGACGACGTCGAGCCCAGGATGGCGCAAGTGATCCGGCAAGCGATCGCCTGTACCGCACTGTCGGTAGCGTGGACGTCAGGCGAAGTGCTGCTGAGCCCGTGGTGCGCGTGAATTCAAGGGGTTGCATGGAGCAGGCTGGATACGATGAGAGCATAAGAACATGTGGGGTAACAGTGGCGGCCGTAATCCTGGTGCCTCTCGTACTGCCGTCGGACCGGCTTCATCGCAGCTTCCCGGAAGAGCTCCTCGCACGGGCTGCGTACAGCGCCTTGCACTTCCCGGAACGGATGGCCGATTTCATCACGAACACTAGTCATCCAGGAACGAGCGGTTTCGATCGTCCGTGTAGATGTCGTGCGGCTGGCTGTCTGAACGGCCCGCGAGATAGAGCACAGTCGCAACGCTGCCGGTCCGGGTCTCAGGCAGGATCTGACGGGAAACGAAGGGAAACACGCTACGGATCGTGGCATCGATGCACGGCTGAACCTGTCGGCGAAGCTTGGAGAGGTGATGATGTTCATGATGACCTGACCGTCCGGCGCCACCGCCTGCCGGACGGCGGCAAATGCCTCGCGGGTGATCAGGTCTGGCGGCAGGCTGATCCGGTTCGTGAAGGCGTCCAGCACCACAACATCATAGGTCTCGGTATTGCGGCGCAGAAAGGCGCGGGCGGATTCCGGCACGAATGTCTTGTTTGGCGACAGAGGTTGGCGCAGGAAATACTCCTCGCTCACCTGACGCAGGGCAGGGTCGATGTCGACATAGGTGTAGGCGTGGAAGCGATCTTCCAAGCCGATGGTGAACCCTCCGGCCCCAATCACCAGAATGCGCCGGGGCCGATCCGTCTCGAGTCGCCTGAGGATCTCCTTTTCGATGAACTTCAAGTAAGCAAAGCGATGCTCGGGATGGGCCGCGAACTTGGAGGACGGGCTGTTGTTGTTGACCAGGAGACGGCTGTCCTCGGCCGGGTTAGTGACGATCCGCACCTCGCTGTAGAGATTATTGCTGACGATGCCATAGGCTTTGACCACCGCGGGGCTGTCGATGGCCATGATGTAGAGCCCAAGCGCGCTGGCTGTGAGAGCCAGCCTGTTGTGGCCCGCCATCCGCCAGCCAATGAGGGTGGCGAGCAACACCAGAAGCCCGAGGGTCAGTGCCACCGTGATGTGGACGTCGAAGAAGGTCATGAACACGAGGGTTGAGACCACGGAGCCCAGGAACGAGCCAAGAGTCGACAGGAACAGCATCAGTCCGGTGGAGCGGGGCAGGCTGACGCCGGTGGAGCAATAGGCGATCAGCGGGATGGTCTGGCCCAGAAGGTAGACTGGGTAGACCAAGAACAAGCAGGCATGAATGGCAGTCTGGACCAGGCGATGGGTGAGCCCAAGGCTGTCGAGGATCGCGAAGAATGCGGCCAGAAAGGGATGGGACAGTCCGAAGCTGAGGACGAGGGCGGCAATCAGCAGGCTGCGGGTGAGCTGACGGCGCACCCCTGGCTCATCGCCGGGAACAAGACTGGCCCGGCCGCCCGCCTCATACCCGAAAGCAAGAGGGAGCAGAACCGCGGCAATCACGATGGCAACGGTGTCGGTCGCATTGCCCACGTACGGGGTAAGCTGACGGATGGTGAGGAGCTCCACCGCGAGAACGGCATAGCCCTCAATGGCAATCGCACTGAGCAATAGCGGGGAAGAGAACATGAGCAGCCACATGCCTTTGATCTGAGAGAGCAACACCAAGATGTGCGATAGCGTATCGGCCTTCAATCGATGATCCGATGCCCGCAAAATGCGCTCGCAACTTTTCGCATCTCCCCGCCGCCAGACGGCTCAGTGACTAGCGAGCTCATTCAATGCATCGGTCAGCGCATCCGTGATCTGCTTCAGTACCTGCTCACTGATGTTAGCCACTATATCGCAAGCTTTGTGATAGCAGGGATCGACTGGCTGTCCGGCGCTCCCGCCGAACTGCTGAGCTTGTGCCTTGTTCTTGACCCCGCCAGCTCCTGTAAACAGGCTAATCGCCGGGATCCCCTTGGTAGCAAAGGAAGCATCGTCCGAGCCGAACCCTCGGGAGCGTCTGGTCCGCTCCTCCACGGGGAGGCGATGCTGTGCAAAGGCATGGTTGAGGGACGCGGCGATTCTCGCCACAAGCCCGGATGAATTCTCTGAGGTGTACTGGATGAAGCGGGCGAAATTCGGTGACCCGACCATGTCCAGGTTGATGTAAAGCCCAATGCGCCGGCGCTCCTCCTCAGGAATGGTACTCAGGTGGTGCCGGGACCCGAGAAGACCGCGCTCCTCTGCACCCCAGAAGGCAAACCGGATGGGGATGCCTGTTGCAGGCTCTCCAACCAGCCGCAGAGCAGCTTCCAAGACCGCCGCCGAGCCGCTGGCGTTATCGTTCATGCCCGGTCCTTCCGACACACTGTCGAGGTGAGCCCCTACGACGACAAAGCTGCCGCTCATTGTATCTTGTTCGGCAATCACATTGTGTGTCAGGCGGATCCCGTTCTCCGCCTCGATCTTCAAATGAACTTCAGTGCCATTCGCTTTCTGAGCCGCCGCTGCAAGTCTGAGGCCGACCTCCGTCGGTACCCCGAGTACCGGGATTCTGGCAACCGCTGCCAATGATCCAGCAAAGATCCCTGTCTGTCCTTCGGTGCCTTGGTTCATGATGATCACACCAGCCGCATGCAGATTCCGATTTCATTCGGCCAGGGATTCCGAGATGAAGCCGGCCGCGATTCCGATCAATCTCCGGCCACCATTCCGATCATTGTCCGGCCAGGGGCTGAGACAGCGTCGAAGGGTGTTCCCAGGGTCCGCCGATCAGGCATGAAGGCTCCTTTGTTACGAACAAGGAGCGGCCATGCCGGCAAAGAGAAGGCTGACCATGAGAGCTATACGTCACATCCTGCGCCTGCACGCCAGCGGCGAGAGCGACCGGTCGATCGGACGACCCGTCGGAGCCGCCCGCTCCACTGTCCAAGACACCCTGAAGCGGGCCAAGGCTGCCGGACTGACCTGGCCCTTGCCCGCAGATCTCACCGACACCCTCCTCGAGCAGCGCCTGTTCGCCAGGAGCGGCGTCAAGACCGGCCTGCGCCGGCGCCCGGAGCCGGACTGGGCTGCTCTCGCCAGGGAGATGAAGCGCCCGGGCGTCACGATGACTATCCGGCACGAGGAGCACAGGGCGGCCTGCCCTGAGGGCTACGGCTACTCGCGCTTCTGCGACCTGATGCGCGAGTTCGAGCGCCGCCTGTCGCCGACCATGCGTCAGAACCACGTCGCCGGCGGCAAGGTGTTCGTCGACTACTCGGGCAAGAAGCTGCCCATCGTCGATCCTGCCACCGGCGAGGTGCGCCATGCCGAGATCTTCGTGGCGGTGCTCGGCGCCTCCAACTTCACCTATGCCGAGGCGACCTGGACCCAGACCCTGCCGGATTGGATCGAGGCCCATGTGCGGATGTTCCGCTTCTTTGGCGGCGCGCCAAGGATCGTCGTGCCGGACAACCTCAAGAGCGGCGTACACAAGGCTTCCTTCTACGATCCCGAGCTCAATCGCAGCTACGGCAAGCTCGCGGCCCATTACGACGTCGGCATCCTACCCACCCGCAGCCGCAAGCCTCGGGACAAGGAGCAGGCATCACGATGCACCTTGTTGGAGTGGTTGAGCGACAATTAATCTGGGCGGACGACCACCATATCGGCTGCCGGCACCTTTTTCGAGTCTGACGTTGCCCGGCGGTTCGTACAAGTATCGATGGTTGGTGGCGTATCGATGGCGCTTGAGAATGCCCTTCCGCCCGAGTTGGTGAACGGTCGAGACGCACACGCCGAGCTGCTGGGCTACTTCTTCGCCGGTGATCATGCCGCTCTCCCGCAGCCGTTCGTACCGGCTCTTCAAGCCATAGGTGCGGCGCACCAGCATGACCTTCTTCAGCGTGAAGGGTTCGCCGCGCCAGTTGCGATGCCCGAGTTCATTGAGACGGGCGGCGATCTGCCGGTCGTTGGCGATCTCCAGCAGCTCGTTCATCAACGCCACGACCTTTGCCGGCGTCTTGCGTATCACTGACATAGGCCGTGGTCTGGCCACCGACAGGCTCTGCGTGCGCCCGCCGCGCCAACGGATATGGATGTTGACCTGCTCGTCGACGAGCAGCGTCACGTCATCGATGAGAAGGCCGAGCATGCGCTTGCGTTCGACGGCACCGGTGCGCTCGTCATTCCAGATGCGCGGGAAATCGGCGGCCAGCGCCCTGATGCGCTCCTGCGCTGGCTCGTCCAGCAGCGAACAGTCGGCCTCGTTCTGGCGCTCGTGCGTGCGCTGGAGTGCGTCGAGGTCACGCAGCCGTGCGTTCCAGTCGGCTTCCAGCGCGTCGGCGACCAGACGGTTGTCCGGATCGACCTTCAGGTAGCGCCGGCGGGCCAGTTCAGCTTCATAGCGGGCGCGTTGCAGCTGCGTGCCGCGCAGCGCCGCAGCCTGCTCCACGCGCTGGGTGATCTCCTGCTGCACGGCGAGCGCGACATCGATCGCCGCCGGCGCCATCGCCTCCAGCAGGAGCGTGCTCACCGCATCATCGACCGGAGCGCCGCGCACCCATTGGCAGTGCTTGCCGGCGTGTCGCACGACCGCTTCGTTGCAGACATAATACGGGCGCAGCCGCCCCTCGAACGGCTCATAGTGGACCCGCATGCGTGCACCGCAGCGGCCGCACAGCAGCCGTCCCTGCAACAGACCGCTGCCTTGGCGAGGCATGCGTCCACGCAGGCCAGGTGAAAAGCCGGCGGCGTTCTGTTCCAGGGCTGTCTGATTGCGCTCGTACTCGGCCCAGGGAATGTAGCCCTCGTGGGCTTCGGGTATAAGCACCTGCCAATCGGATCTCGCCACGCGCAGCTGCACGGACTTGAGCTTGGCATTGTAGGCTGTGCGCGTGCGCCCATAAGCGAACGCGCCGGCATATCGCGGGTTGTGCAGAATCTGGAGTACGCGGGAATGGTCGATCTCGCTCCACAGAACGTCGCCCTTGCCGATGCCGCGGCGGATCCGCCGGGGGAAGAGGATCTGCTCACCCCGCAGGCGGCGCACGACAGCGCAGGCTGAGCCGGTCTCGCGGAAGGTATCGAACAGGAGCCGCACCGTGTCCTGGATCTGCCGGTCGGGATCGAGCACGACCCGCGCGTCAGGGGTGTAGACCAACCCGATCGGCAACGGCATCTCGAGCTCGCCGCGGCGTGCCTTGTTGAGAATGCCGCCTTGCAGCCGCGACTTCAGGATGTGCAGTTCGGCCTCGCTCATCGTGCCCTTCAGCCCGAGCAGCATGCGATCGTTGAAATAAGCCGGATCGTAGACGCCGTCCTCGTCCATGATGAGCGTGCGCGACATGGCAGCCAGCTCAAGGAGACGGTGCCAGTCGGCATTGTTGCGTGCCAGGCGCGACACTTCCAGCCCCAGCACGATCCCTGCATGCCCCATCGCCACTTCGGTCACCAGGTGCTGGAAGCCGTCGCGGTCCTGCGACTGCGCGCCGGAGAGACCCAGGTCGCTATCGATGACATGGACACGTTCGATGGGCCAGCCTAGCGCCACGGCGCGATCGCGCAAGGCGTATTGCCGCTTGGTGCTCTCGGTGTTCTCGAACACCTGACGAAGAGAGGACTGACGCACGTAGAGGAACGCATCACGCCGCAGATGGTCGGCGCCAACCTTCATGGCAATATCAGTAGACATGATTGCCTCGCGTCTCTGCTGCCAGCACCATGTTGGCGAGCATATGCACGAGCTGGCGATCGTGCACTGCCGCCGAAGCCGTGGGCGGTGGTTCCGGCCGCCGATGGATCGGCGGGGGAGGCTGAGGAGCCGCGATCAGCACCGCCAGCCCTTGCCAAAAGCCATGAAAAACGATGGCGCCCATGTCCTTGACGCAGGCCTGACCGCACAAGACGGCGGCGCGCAGCGTCTCATAGCAATCCTTGCAGCCGTGCGGCAGTGTCGGGATGCGCGCATGGGTCTCACCGTTTTTTTTTACGGGCGATCGCGCGCTCGATGCTGCGGGGATGGACACTGATACCGAGCGTCGAATGCAGCAGTTGCGCCAGGGATCGTGCCTGCAACGGGGCCCCCGCGTGCTGGTTCTGCTCGATGAGCTGCATAACCTCGGCGGTGAGCTTGTGGGCTGACTTTGGTCCCCGGGGGCGTGGCAGCAGGCCGGTGATGCCCTCGCGTTCGAACGCGGCCTCGGCCTGATAGTAGGTTGGCCGCGACAGACCGAAAAGCGCGGCGGCATCGGCCTTGGTGACGCCGTCCTCCTGGACGTAACGCAGCATCTCGTACTTCACCTGCACGAGATCGAGAGGATCGAAGAAGCTGGACTCACGAAACCAGGGTGCGCGGACAGCTTCGGGACGAGGGTTGAGTGCTCCGAGATGGCGCAGTCGATCGCGTTTGGTCTCGTTGGGCATGGTATAGCCTCTTCCCTCTATGTAAGCCAAATTACGCCTTAGCAGAGAACGTGTCAATCTAATGAAGGCTGCTACCATACGGAACGAATGCCGGAAATTAACGCAAACCAGAGGCCAGGGCCGACGGCAACGTCTGCATGCAGCGGCATAATTAGCTTGACATATGCGGCATAAATTGCCTGACACGCGGTCAGCCGCCATGGCTGCGCTCGATTTGCGCGATCAACGCCGCCAAGGTTGCCAGATCATCGGGACGCACAAACGACCTGCCGGCCGCGACCTGAATGAAAACATCGGGTCCGGCGACGTCCGTCCATGACGCAAGCAGCGAACGAAGCCGTCCCTCCGCGTCGTAGAACATGACGCGGTCCTCACCCCAGTTCTGCTTGCGGGTCGACAGCACGAAGCGCTGGCCGCGCCACGGATGGAACGGGTGCGTGACCTCGAACTCTATACGCGCTTGAGTGTCAGCACGAACTGCAGTCCTGGACTTGAAAGAAGAGCAAGGTGGAGGTGGGCGTGCGCTTTGCCCAGTTCTACATTCTCGGGCGCCTGCGCAACCGCACCTTCTTCTCGCTCGCCGAGGCCAATGCCGCCATCGCGGGAGCAGTGGAGCGCATGAACACCGCGCCCCTGGGCCGCCTCGGCATCAGCCGGCGCGAACTCTTCGAGACGGTGGAGAGACCAACCCTCGCGGCCCTGCCGGCGGAAGACTATGAGTTCGCGCAATGGCAGTTCGCCCCCGTCGGGCTCGACTATCACATCGAGGTGGACGGCTTCTTCTATTCCGTGCCGTTCGGCCTCATCGGCGAGCAGGTCGACGTGCGCCTGACGCAGCGGACCCTCGAGGCCTTCCACAAGGGCGAGCGGGTGGCCGCCCACAGCCGCCGCTATGGCGGACAGGCGCATGGCACCAAGCCCGAGCACATGCCGGCCTCGCATCGGCATTATGCCTCCTGGTCACCCGAGCGCCTCCGCTCCTGGGCCGCTTCGATCGGCCCCAACACCGAGATGCTGATCGGCGCCATCCTGGCTTCCCGCCGCCATCCCGAGCAGGGATATCGCACCTGCACCGGCGTGCTGCGCCACATGCGTGGTCTTTCCAAGGAGCGGGTCGAGGCTGCATCGGCCAAAGCCCTGGCGCTCAGGGCCTTCTCCTACAAGGGCATCGTCTCTCTGCTCGATGCCCGCGCGAGCCCCGAGCCTGCTTCCCCCGAGCGTCCTGCCATCACCCACCGCAACATTCGCGGACCGGGCTACTTCCACTGAAGGAGACGACAAGCATGTTGACCCATCCCACTCTCGAATTGCTGCACGAACTCGGCCTGCATGGCATGGCCAAGGGCTTCAAGGCGCTCAGCGACAATCCTGAGGCACCGGCGCTGGGCCATGCCGAATGGCTCGGCCTGATCCTGGATCATGAGGTGACACTGCGGCAGCAGAAGCGCTTCGAGACCCGCGCCCGCGCCGCCCGGCTGCGCCATCCCGCCAGCGTGGAGGATGTCGACTTCTGCGCCCCGCGCTCTCTCGACCGGGCGTTGTTCCTCAAGCTGTCGTCGTGCGACTGGATCCGCGAGAGGCGCAACCTGCTGATCACTGGCCCGTGCGGCGTGGGCAAGAGCTGGCTCGCCTGCGCGCTTGGGCACCGGGCGTGCCGGGAGGATCTGTCAGTGCTCTACCATCGTGTGCCGCGGCTATTTGCGGCTCTCGCCCTGGCGCGCACGGAAGGCCGCCATGCCCGTCTGCTGCGGACGCTGGCGCGGGCGAAGTTGCTGGTGCTGGACGATTGGGGTCCCGAGCCGCTCAGCCCTGAACAGCAGCGGGATCTGATGGAGATCGTCGAGGACCGGTACGATTCCGGCTCGCTACTGATCACCAGCCAGGTGCCGGTGGAGAAGTGGTACGAGATGATCGGCATTCCGACGCTGGCGGATGCCATTCTCGACCGGGTTGTCCACAACACCTATCGCCTGAGTTTGGCGGGCGAGAGCCAAGACCCGCGCTCGATGGGGCGGCTTGACCTTCGCGCAAGCGTCACTCACGTTGCAACACAAGGACCCGGGGACTATCCTCAGGTGGCCGACTTCAGGTCGGAATGCATGGCCGACATCGCATCGGAACAACTGGCCGACTTCGTCGGAATCCGCAAGCACGAAGTCGATTGTCTGTCCCATCGCATCTGCGACGCGGTACAGATACACCCATTCTCCCTTCACTCAAAGTCTCATCCATCCGCCAGGAGCCATTCGTGGGTCGAAGATGCGGACGGATGCGCTTGTCGATTTTGGGTGCATATGCCTGAGGCCACCGGGATAAGGTCATGTGGTCCACTTGGACGCTGCGATCAGCCAGCATGCGCTCAAGATCACGATACCTGATCGGAAATTGCAGGTACCAATGGGCCGCCCACAGGATAATCTCCGACGTGAAATGCCGACCCTTGAACGGATTCTTCTTGTTGTACTTCACCACGAGCCTCTCACAATGCCCTCACGTCATAGCCCGGGCAGGGGGAAGCTTCAAAGCTGCAACAGAACCTATGGGAGCGGCATTTATTGTGAGCTATCAATCCCGCTTCCGATTGCGGACTTCACCTCGACAGGCTTTCCCTTTGTGCTCCGGGCTGCGCCTACGTCAGGATTCTCTACCGTGCTCGACAACCGAGGGGCTTAGGCATTAGACCCAGCACTCTTGAAGTGTGGCACTAGTCAGCTCGCTCGACCAATAACACTTTGGTTTGAATCGATCACCGTCTCGTCTGATCGACAACCTCTCTAAGTTCCCGCTTCTATCCACATCGGTTCGGGGAAGAATCGCTCTTGGACGCGAACGACTGTTCCCCGAACGATCGCCAGAAGTCCTTCCCTCTTCTAGGCGAAGCAGGCAGTTCGATCGCTGTAGGAACCGCTCGAGCTGCCTGCACTTGTTTCTCTTTGGGCCCATGATGCAAGCCCATTCTTGTCGAACTTGGATGACTCGAACCTGTGTCAATTATGGTTCCACTGTGGGTGGGTCGGCGTGAATTGGAAGCGGAATGACATCTTTGAACTGGCATATTACGTGGTACTAATCGCGACTGCCGTTGGAACTTTGGCGTGGATAATCCTCGCTCTAAATGAGCGCCCATGATCCAAGAGTTCGAAGGATGCTCTGAAGTCGCATTACAAGACCCTCGAGGGAGGCGGAAATTGTTACGAGCGAAAACTTTGAGTGCTGTTTGATTGGCCATGGGAAGGGGATTACGTCGCCCGAAGGCGAAATGATCGGCTTCTCCTGAACGAAGGATCGTGCTGGCGGCAGAGCGATGGTGATGTTGTCCATCACCACGTTCCCAAGGTTCAGCATCTGCAGCGCCAACTCCTTGCGGGCCTCATGAAACACATTGGGGTGTCGCCAGTTGGGCGGTGGCAGAGGGCGCGCTTCATCAGCGAGGCTGCGCAGCTTGTTGGCGCATTTATCGATGATGCCCATGGAGTTAAATTGCGAGGGAAGCTGAAAAAGAAAGCGCCCGGTAGCGGTGAAGCCCAGAGCTCAATTCAGTTGAGACAAGTTTTCTGACGTTTGAGACGTCCTATGTCAAGTCCTAAGGCTGCCCAGAAGAACCGGCCTGGGTCAGCAGCATGAGGATATGCTGAACGGCTGTCGCAAACTCGCATTTTATTTGCCTAAAATAGCTAATCCGCTAGGGCCGGGTGTTGTAAAATGCTAACGCGACCGCGTTACGCAAAAATGGTGCTGAAATGGACTATACTTCGTGTTTGCGACAGAACTCAGATCTACGGTGCATTGGAAGAATAGGTGTCTCCGGATCGGAATGGGCGCGCCTTGGCAAATGAGAGTGTCCCGCCATCTTGTTTCGTCCGGTTGAGAGCCTAGTACCGTCAGCCCGTTACCAAACTGCCCCGCACTTCCTCATGCTCCCCTGCTCAGCGGAAGCGGTCTTGTCCTGGTCTGCCGGCAGGGTGAACTGAAACACGGCCCCCCACGGCTCGCTCGCAGATGCCCACAGTTGGCCGCCATGCGCCTCGATGATCGAGCGGCAGATCGCCAGACCCATGCCCAGGCCGTCCAGCTTCGTCGTGTAAAACGCCTCGAACACCCGCTCCATATTCTGCGGGTCTAGCCCGACGCCGGTGTCGTGCACGGCGACCAGCACGGCCCCGGTTTCATCCAGCCGGGACCGGATCAGCAGCTCGCGCGGCCGCTCCGCCCCCTCCTTCATCGCCTCGAGGCCGTTCAGTACCAGATTCAGGATCACCTGCTGCAACTGCACCCTGTCGCCTGCCACGGGCGGGAGGTCAGGCGCCAGCTCGGTCCGCAGCAGGATCCGATGGCGGCGCACCTCGCCCTGGACGAGGGCCACCGTATCCCGGATCAGCTCGTTCAGATCCACCCGCGTCGTGATGGTGGCCGTCTTCCGGAAGAGGGCGCGCGCGCGCCCGATCACCGCGCCGGCCCGGTGCCCGTCCTGAACGATTCGCTCCAGCGTCGCGCGCACCTCGGCGAGATTGGGCGGCTGGCTGGCGAGCCAACGCAGGGCCGCGTTGGCATTGGTGACAATGGCGGCCAGCGGCTGGTTGACCTCGTGCGCGATCGAGGAGGTAAGCTCGCCAATCGTCGTCACGCGCGTGACATGCGCCAACTCCGCCTGCGCCTTCTGCAGCGCCTCCTCGGCGCGCTTGCGCTCAGTAATGTCCTCACACGCGACCAGGATGACCGGGCAGTTCTTCAACAGCACGGACCGGGCGGTTTCACGCACCCAAAGCACCGTGCCGTCCTTGCGCACCTTGCGGGCCTCCCAGCTCATCGCCCGGTTGGGTTGAGCGAAGCAGCGGGCGACCAGCCTCTGGACGGCTTCGCGGTCAGGCTCATGGAACACGTTCAGTACCGGGCTCCCGACCAATTCGTCGGGGGTGTAACCGAGCTGCTCCGCCCCAAAGGCGTTCACCGAGAGGGTGGTCCCAGCCGCGTCCACCATGAAGTACATGGTTGGGTTGCTTTCGAAGACCGCCTTCCACTTCTCCTCGCTCTCGCGGAGCGCTTCCTCCGCCTGCTTGCGCTCGGTGATATGCCGCCCGACGCCGCGGTAGCCGATAAAGCGCCCCGTCTGGTCAAATACCGGCAGCCCCGAGACGGACACGTAGCGCTTGCCGCCGTCGGGCGTAGGCCGCGCGAGCTCGAAATCACGAAACGGCAGATGCGCGTCGAGCGTCTCCCGGTGTTTCCGCCAGCCTTCTTCATCAGGCTCCACGTAGGGTACTTCCCAGCGCGTCTTCCCGATCTCGGAGCCCGGTGCCGGCGCGTCGGCAAGGTCTTCGGCGAACTCCTGGCGGATGAAGCGATGCTGCGCGTCTGTCTCCCAGTACACATCGAAGGAGAATTGCACGAGGGTGCGAAAGCGCTCCTCGCTCGCCCGCAGCGCCTCTTCCGCCTGCTTGCGCTCGGTAACGTCCATCGCCGCCCCGATGATCTCAAGCAGGTCGCCGGGCTCGCTGAAAACGGGATGGCCGATACCGTGCAGGTGCTTGATCTCGCCGTCCGGGAGGACGATTCGGAAATCGGTTTCGGAATCGCCCCTGATACGAATTGCGGTTTCCGTGTTTGCCAGCCACTTTCCCCGATCCTCCGGATGAATCCGCTGGAGAAGCGCTTCGAAGGACGGGATACCTGCTTTCGGATCGAAGCCAAACAAGCGGTAGCGTTCCTGCGACCAGTAGATGATCGCCTTCGTGGCGGGGTTCCATGCCCAACTGCCACTTTTGCTCAGCGATTCCGCCTCCGCTAGGTAGGCCTCGCTGCGCTGCAGTTCCTCTTCCGCCCGCTTGCGCTCAGTCAGATCGAGCACGAAAGCGACACCTTGGTTGGCGCCTTCTTCGAAGGTTGCCGCGCCGATTAGCACAGGCACGCGGCTGCCGTCCTTGCGGAAGTAAACCTTCTCATACGGTTGCAGGCTGCCAGTTCTCTTCACCTCTTGCGTCAGCCGGACGTCACGCTCGCGCCATTCTAGGGGCGTCAGGTCCGTCCAGCGGATGCGACCCGCGACGAGGTCTTCACGGTCGTAGCCGATGATGCGGAGAAAGGCGTCATTGGCCTCAAGGATTCGGCCTTCGAGATCCCATATCACGATCCCGATGATGTTAGCGTCGACTAGGCGCCGGATCTTCTTTTCGCGTCTTTCAAGATCGCTGTGGAGTCGGACGTTCTCCTCGGTCGCTTTCCGCCGCCGTCTCGCTTCGAGCCGTGCGAGCGCCAGCGCCGTCCCTGCTAAGACAGTGACACTGACGGCGGCCGCAGCGATGAGCCAGGTCTTGTGTTGTTCGAGTGTGGTGGCGCGCGTCTTCCAATCCGCGAGCAGGAAGCGCTCGTGATCCGCCATCTGATCGACTTGTGATCGGATCTCGTCCATATTGCGGATCATCGCAAGCGCCACCAGCCCGGATACATGGGGCGTCTTGACGATATCGTCGATCTCGTGCAGCGTTGCTAAAACAGTCGGCGCCAAATGTTCGGCGCGAAGATTCTGCAATGGATCGTTCGCTACCAGAGCCTGGAGTGCCTGAGCCTCCCGTCGGACGCTGTCATCAGAGACCTCGTAAGCCTTGAGATATGCCGGGTCAAGGGTCAGCAGATACCCGCGCCTTTCGGCCTCCGGGTTGGCGATGATCGTCCGCAGCCGATCGAGCGTATCGAGCACTTGGCGGCTATGCTCGAGCGAGAGATCTGCCGCTTGCCGCTCGTGCCAATATTGGAGGCGGAGAAACCCAGTTGCGCCAAACAGCGTTAGAAACACCGCGACCGCCAGGATCAGCGGACGAGCAAACCACCGCAAAGTTAGGCCCGGAGCAGGGACTGACATTGGCCTTGGGTCCTTGGTACTCGCACGACCGGTGCGTCTTCTGTGCCGACGCCGGAGACTTGCTAGAATAATAAGATACCTGGACGGGGGCGCATAGCATAAGTAAGGCGGGACCGGACATTCTTGACCGCGCAGGTTACACCGGCTCCTGAGTCGGTCGGTTGCCTAGCGAGGGCAGCAACATCGGTCTCGCTCGTGTATTGTGAGTACCTGCCCATCGGAGGAGCACTGATATATACCATTGGTCGCGAGTTCTCATTCAACATGATGCGGTGAGCTGAACCTGGTATGCTTAGCCGCGCGAACGCCGTCGTTCTCACCCACGCGCCCTGCGCGGTGTGCCGACCGTCTTCCGAATGTCGCCTGCGCTACGCTTAGAAACAGTGCTCTCTTCAATCCTGAGGCGGGCCAGAGGCTTCCCGCCCCCTCATAGTCCCAGACCGACGCAGTATCTCAGAACCGGCTTGTTAAAGGGGGGAGTCCTATCAGGACCTTTTGGATTATACCGTCGAGGTTCGTGCAACAGTGCAATATACACAAACCAAAGTATAGATATCTAATCCCTTCTTCTGACTACAGTTTCCACAAAGCTAATTGAGGCATGTCATCGAGATATAATAATTCGAGGTCGCAGAAAGATATTCATCGAAGAAATTTCAATGTTAATCGCGACATTTTCTAGACATGATCTGAGGATTCGGACGGGCAAAGATGGAAAACATGCCATATGCGCATATAACACTGTTAATCGAGCAATGATATTATTCAAGAACGACGAATACTCCACTCCAAAGCACAGGCGTTTCCACCCGCGGGCAAATCTAAGATTTAGGCAAATCTAAGATTTAGAAAGAGGGCGCGGATGATCAGGCACCGTAGCTTGATCGCTCCGCAGCGTCCCGCCTCAGAAATGTGAGATTGATCAGATTAGGTGGGCTCGTTCCTAGCTGGATGTGAGGAACCGTAGAATGCGTCGATATTTCTTCCACATCTTCGATAACGAAGAACTTAACGACGAGCACGGCACTGTCCTTGCCAATCGAGAGGAAGCCCGCGCCTATGCAATAATCGTTGCAGGCGAACTCCTCAGGGACGCTGGTAAAAAGTTCTGGAACGGCACGGAGTGGCGGTTGCACGTCACTGATGAGGCAGGCGAAAATATATGGACGCTTAGGTTCTTGGTTGAAGGTGGTGGCCTGAGCTGACTTCGATAGAACCTGAGCTCGAATGTCAGAGCCGAGGGCTCGGCGCTGGGCCAAGATATGATTTTCTGAGTAAACGGTACCCTGGCATGAACGTTGAGGGAGGAGATGGCGGCAACCAAGGGAGCCGCCCTGGGGCTCCGTTCATCACGACATGCAGAATGCCACCTTCTGATGAGCGTGCCGGGATTGGTGCTTCCTCTGTGCTGGCCTTTGTCTGCGCCATCAAGCATCCGATCGCTTTCGCCAGTCCCGCAATGTCTGGGCGCATCTTGACCTCCCCCACGACCGTGCCAATCCGTTTCTGGATCTCCGGCCAGAGATACTGATTACCACCTCATCCGGTGCCGCTTGTCTCCAGCCGCTGGAAGACGCTGCCGGATTTGATTGGCGAAGCTCTGGCCGAACTTCAGCGTGCATTGCCACACCGTCTCGTGGCTGACCAGGATGCCCGGACCGCAAGCATCTCCTCGGCCATCCGCAGGCTCAAGGGAACGCAGGTCTACAACTGGACGGCATAGCTACCTCAGCCGGGAGCGGCGATGGGAGCAGTGGGGTGATTGGAGGGGTTCATCCCTCAGCTATGCGAGTGCTCCGTCGCTCCTGGGTTAGGCTGGCTGTGCCCTGTCGCCTCAGCAGCAGCATTCGTAAGCCCCCCGAGCAAGAGGCGCATTTGGCAGGCCAGACCCTCAGGCCGATACTGCATGTCGAGGCTTCCCGCCAATTCCCGCTGGACGGTCCGTTTAAGCAGGCGCGTGCCAAAGCCAGCGACGGTCGGCTCTCCAACTCTGGGGCCGCTCACTTCCAGCCAAGTAATGTCAAGTATCGTTCCGCCGTCGTCAATCTCGGACCTCCACTCTACCAAAATGCGCCCAGTTGGCACCGATAAAGCACCATGCTTGAGAGCATTTGTCGCAAGTTCATGAAATGCCATAGCGAGAGCGACGGCCGCTCTCGGAGGCAAATCCACGTCCGACCCAGTTAAGGTATACTGCTGTTGAATCCCAAAGGCTCCAAGCTCGGCATTGAGGATCTTGCACAGTGAGGCTGCCTCCCAACCGGTCTCATTGAGAAGGTTATGAGCGCGGGACAATGCCAGTAGACGAGCCTCAAACCGATCACGGGCGATTTCCGGAGGCAACCCTTGGCGGAGCGATTGCCAGGCAAGCGACTGGACGGTGGCGAGCGTGTTCTTTACTCGGTGGTTCAGTTCATCGACAAGGAATTTTTGGCGCTCCTCGGCTCGCTTACGCTCGGTGATGTCCTCCACGATCCGAACCGCATAGAGAAAGTGGCCTGAGTCATCCCGTACCGCGCTGCTTGATACGCGGGTCCATCCCTTTGCTCCGTCTTTGCGGACGTGCCGTTTTTCGATGGTATAGACATCAAGCTTACCCGCGATGTGTCGGAAGAATAAGTCGCGATCGGCCTCCAGCTCAGCGCCAATATTCGCATGGGTAAAGTGCAACCCCAGCAGCTCCTCCCGGGTGTGACCAGTCAATTTGCACCGCGCCTCATTCACGTAGACAAAGCGCCCCTCTCGATCCACCTCGGCAATCCCGACAGCTGCGTTTTCTTGCGTCGCCCATAGGCGACCTTCGCTTTGGCGCAAAGACGCCTCCCGCTGTCGCAGCTTCGAGGATGCCGCCGAGAGTGCACGGCTAACATTGTCGACCTCGTACAAGCCGGTATCCAGCGGCACCACTGGTGCACCTACTCCAAGCATCCGCGCCTGATCGGCGAGCGCTTGAATGGGAGCGGTAATACGCTGCCCGAATCCCAACGCAAACAGGCAGGAGAGGCCAGTAAGTGCTAGACCTAGTGTCGCAGCGGCCCACAAAGATCTCTTCAGCGGCTGTTCGGTAACCTCGCTTCTTACCCCGACGACCGCTCTCCAGCCCGATAGTCTGGATCGAGTATAGGCTGCCAAGACTGTGGAGCCCTCCTGAATCTCCCCTTCCCAGGCACCTTCATCTGCAATCGCATTGTTATGCAGGTCTTCCGTGGCGAGCCTGCCGACAAAGTCGTCATACTGCCAAGAGTGGGCGATAATCCGATCAGCGCGATCGACCAGGGCGACCATACAGTCGGCTGGAATGCTTTGCGTTTGAAGTAATTTGGTAAAGCGCTTCGGTTCCAAGACAACGGAGAGGACATGAGTGACCTGACCGTCCTTCAGCACCGGCACCCGCACATCTACAACGAAGTCCCCAGAGATTTGACTAACGAACAAGTCCTGAATGAAGGGGCTCTTTGTGTTGATCACCTCTTGGTCGATCCGAAGATTCACGTCCTTCGGAAGAGATGTATCCCAGGGAAGGCGGGTATTCACTACTTGTTGACCGGTGGTGTCTCTGACGACAAGAGCGTAGATCGCGGATTCCTCAGGAAGCATTGAGCGCAAAATAGTATGAGTTCGCCGATGGAAAGCTTCGTACTCGCTGTCGAAGGACGCTGCTGCAGCAAGTGCTTGAGCCGTCGCAAGCACCTCCGTAAGCTCACGGTCGACGGCAATGATGATCCGCTGCGCTGCGTCACGCGCATCGCGTTCATAGCAGCGGCTTTCGGCCTCGGTGAACCACCAGACAAGCACAGCTGCAAACACTAGAACAGGGAGTATGAGAGCAATGTTGAATGCCAGTAAGTGTTGGCGGATTGAGGAGCGAAACAGCCGTTTCATAGTCCACGACACACCGTAAATACAGGCATTGACTTCCGGCAAACCCGGAACCCACCGCATTGAAATCTGTGACGCAATGATGCTGGGCAGTCCGCCCGGCCAGGCGCCGATCTAGCACAGTCGATAGTGTATTGACTTGGAGTCACGGCAACCGGCTCGTTTCACGTAGAGAGGCGGCTTGGCGCTCATATGCGCTGATGAAAGCACGTCTTCCCAAACTCATCCAAAACGTTCCTCACGTCAAAATATACAGTCAAAATGTATTCGCCAATGCGCGTCGTGGGACCGTCCCGACTTCCTCTTCGGACGACGTAGTGCGACACTGAATCCCTATACCTGACTGACAGGTTGAGTTCGTCCCGACCACTTAATGATAGACCTCGTGACGTTGCTTTGCCTTCAACACAAGGTTTACGGCAGTAGCTAACTCGGACTCATCAAATTCAGAGCAGCCACAACTGTCGACCGTTGAGCGGGTCGCATGAGAGTAGATCTCTAGCCAGAACAGCGGCCGGCCATCTGAGAGACTTTCTTGAGGAAACTCGGTTAGGCGTACATCAAGAGAGCCGAACCGTGCAACTAGAGTCGTTCGAGATCCAGTCGCATCTCTGGCACTAAACACAAGCTTAACATAAGCACGGATTATCTTTTGCTCAATTTCATCGGGGCAGAGATCAGATGAGAGTAGGCCAACTGGATGCGTTGCACTGCGCCGGGACATGCGGTTCTCCAAACTGATGAATGCTTTTCGCGTTGGGATGAAATTACCGCTCAATAACTGGACGCTGCACCAAGCAGTTATCGCGCCGGTGTGCAGACCGCCCAGTACTCCGTGTGAAATCACTTTGTATCGACTGCTTACCTGAGAACCATGGACGCCCTACAGTCGCATTTTGCGTAGCCCGTCTCTGCTTCCCGATGCGGATATGAGCGCCCTGCTAGGCAGGCTATGCTCTGCCAATCCCGTGTGGCACCGTTTCTAGTACGGTGGTCAGTGTAGTTCCCCTTTGATCACACCTATAGAAGTCTCTGCCAATTCGCCTAACGGCCGCTCAACGACGACGAAGTTCAAGTAAAGAATGATGTGAAGGTAGCACGTCCCACTGTCATAGCTCGATTGTCCTTGCGGAAAGAATGACAGTCGATTGAGATTAGATACACTATACTTTGGTTTGGAAGGAGCGCACAATCCTTCATAGACGCTTTCGGTCTCATTGCCACCGTAGCCGAATGTGCAGCTTAGATTCATCCGGATAGTATACCGGATGAGACTGAACGGAAACGGATGACGAGCATAGGAGCTGTGCTGCGTGTGCTGGTTCCATTACTTGGTGCCATGACGAGTCAGCCATCGGCCCAATGGTGTTTCCAGCTCTTCGCGTTAACCCTCTGGAGGCGAACTATGAGTGAAACTGTCACCTGATCCCGCCATCACCATCCCCCGGCATTTGAATATCTGTAATCAGACAGGAGGTTTCGTCGATGTGGGAGGAACGCAGAAACTCTTCGGCGGATTGGAACATGTGAATAATCAATCCGAGCGAACTCACAAGGCTCTTCATTGCAGCGCGAAGGGACTCATCATCGTCAATGACTGAAATGACCGGAACGTTGGACAACGATCCGCCCTCCTACCTTCGAGGATAGAACGCCCTGCGACTAGGAAACCATCGCAACTGGACCGAGTATGATCCGAATATTTTCGGATGAAACCATACTTAGGTTTTAGGCGCTGTAGCTCTGAGCATCAGGCGATCGCACTCTGATCCCTTACATGTTCAGCATATTCCTCCATTCAGAAGACAAGAATGCACCATCAAATCTTGGTATCAAACATCTCTCTCTAGCAGCAGATCTTACCTGTCTCGTTCAGGATTCACGCGGGTTCTTAGACCGAAATAACCGAGCTCTCATACAATTTGATCCCGCACCTTTTTCCCCACTACGACCGGAGGACGCTTTCCACCGCTCTTCATTCCTCATCAGCCTGCAGCAGAAGGCCGCATCATGTGGCAGGAAGCGGCGGCAGGTCGGGTCCCGCCGCGGTGGTGGAGTTCTCGGGGAACTACCGCGAGACCAACGAGTGGATTCCCAACAACTCGGCCATTCTCACCAGATCGGCCAGCGAACGCGCGCCCATTTTCCGCATGACGTGGCCGCGGTGAATCTTGACGGTAATCTCGCTGAGCCCCAGTTCATTCGCAATTTGCTTGTTCATCATTCCGGTAGTAACCCAGCCCATCACCTCCTGCTCGCGCTGGGTCAAGGTGTCGAAGCGCGCCCGCACGTCCGACAGCTGCTTTTGGGCCTGCCGCCGCTGACGATCGCGCTCAAGCGCTATGGCAACTGAATCCAGCATATCCTGGTCGCGAAACGGCTTGGCTAGGAAATCGACGGCTCCAGCCTTCATAGCTTTCACTGACATTGGGATATCGCCGTGGCCCGTCATGAAAATAATAGGAATATGAATGTTCGCCTTGGCTAATTCGGCCTGGAAGTCGAGACCGCTCAGTCCCGGAAGTCTGACGTCGAGCACCAGGCAACTAGCTACATTGACCAGGTTGCTTTGTAGCAATTCCGCTGCCGAACCAAACATCTCGGTCCTGAGCCCAACTGACCGAAACAGGCTTCTGAGCGCTTCGCGCAGAGCTTCATCGTCTTCAACGATAAATATGATCGGCTCTTCGGCAGTCGCTCCCGGTGGAGCTTGACGATATGGCATGAGATCCAGCCCAGATAAGAGACGATGGCTGCTGAAAAATAGCACCTCATGGGGCGCCTGCTAAAGGAGACTAAAGGCTTGGTGGTGGCGTACCGTATAATTACGAGCTGGGCCCGCTTTGTTGCACGAATAGGCGGGTTGGTAACTGGAACCGGTTCACATAGGAGGACTGTGCCCTTCCCGCCGGATGTCTCTCGTGCCGTTCGAAGCCAATGCCACTCGTCGGCACCGCATACCCAAGCAGTGGTATCGGATGACGAATTGGGCGGAGTACGACGCGGCCCTGCATCAGCGGGGCAGCCTCACGGTCTGGTTCTCTGACGAGGGGATCACCGTCTGGCGGGCTGAGCCCCGAAGGAAACGGGGTGGTCAACCACGCTACTCGGCTCTGGCAATCAAGACAGCCCTGACGCTGCGGGCGGGGTTCCGGTTGGCACTGCACCGGACGGAGGGCTTGACCGATTCTATTCTCCAGCTCCTTGGCTTGGATCTGGCTGTCCCAGACCACTCGACCCTGAGCCGGCGTGCCGAAACTGAAACCCTGAAAGTTCCACGGCCACAGTCATGCACCGGGCCCATTCATTTGCTGGTGGACAGCATAGGCCTGCAGATGGGTGGATCCGGCGAGTGGCTGGTCGGGAAGCACGGCACCCAGAAACGTCGGTCCTGGCGCAAGCTGCATATCGGCGTCGATGCTGATACCGGAAAGATCTCTGCCTCAGAGCTGACGACCAGTGATGTCGACGATGGCTCGCAGGTCGCGCCCTTGCTCGACCAGATACAAGTCCTCTGGATACAAGTCCTCTGGCGTCTCTCACCGGCGACGGAGTCTACGATCAGGCCGGCATCTATGCCACCGTCGCCAAGCGCCATCCTGATGCTGACGTGATCGTTCCTCCACGCTCAACAGCAGTGCCTAGCGACATGGCGGAGAGCATCCCGACCCAGCGCTCGGCATCTCAAAAGCATCGCTGAGCATGGACGTGTACGCTGACAGAAAAGGTCTGGGTACACTCGCCGGGCTCTGGTGGAGACACCATCATTCGCTTCAAACGAGTGATCGGCGCTGCCCTGCGCTCGCGAGCGGATCGGCGTCGCCCACCGAAGTTACCCTCGCCATTCATGCGCTGAACTGCATGCTTGAGCTTGGTCGCCCAAAGTCCGTCCGCATCGCTTGAAGTCGGGCTCCGGATGCATTCAATGCGTGCACAATCCGATCCATGCAGCAGAGCACTGCACCAATGTCCGATAAGTAGGGTTACGGACATTGCCAACGGCTCTCAACAATGCAGCCAAAGCGGCCTGACCGGCGGACGTAGTCACCGAGTCTTCCGCGAGCGATATCCACGAAAAGGATCTCCGAAACATTGACCGGTCACAGGCTGCTCGAGGGATCCTGCGGGCGATCCTGCGTGAGGTCAAACTCTATCCTTCTCACGGCTGCGGGATCCCATTTGCTGTGCAAGTTGGTCTATAGTGAGCCCCGACACGCGGAGGGATAGCCTTGGCCACCTATGTAGTCGCCATCAGGCGTGAGGTCCGGTCGGAAGGGGCGATGGCCGAGGACTGGGTCCGCCAAGTGCCTGGCGTGCTCGTTAAGGCTGCAGGCAATCCAAGCCGCGTCGCAGTCGAGGCATCGCCTCAGGCCATTATCCGATATCGAGCGTCGCTTCGGCGACAACCTCATCGTCGAGACCGACATTCGTCACAAGCGCCTGCTGTAACCTGTTGGGCGACTGGCAGGCGGTACGTGCATTGAATTGCGCGCATGGGTGCATTGACGACATGGGAGTCCACAATCAACCGGCCTGACGTCACTATCTTTCGCGTTCGCGCGTTCTCGACGATGGACGCAACGGTTCTCTGGAAAGAGGGCGAGCCCCTCTCAACTCAAGGCCGCTGGGAACAGCGGTCTTTTCTTTACCGCCCACCGCATCAGGGCGTGACTTGAACGGTGAGCATCGGACCAGATCAGGTGGAACGGGAAGCGCGGGCGCTGCTCAAGGATGTCAATCAGCTTTGAAGATTAACTCCGGATCGGCGTTGAACTGGCTCTGACGCAGTTTTGGTGCACCCGTCCTCGTGAACTGTCATTCCGCTCCAATTAATCTGGCTTGCAGGAGATCGAGACGGCCTCTGCCGTACATCTGATGCTTCACGAGCTTGAGTTTAGTGATCTGGCCTTCGGTCTGACCGTTTGACCACGGCAGCGTGATTGCCGCACGAACGGCTGCCTCGTCCTTGGCGATGCCATTGGCGAATGAGGCCACGAGGCTTTGGCGTGCTCGGGCGATCCATGACGTCAGGTCAGCCTCGCGGCCATTCCGGATCAGGGTCTGGAACTCCGCAACCGTGTCGCGGGCACTGGCGAGAGCTGGTACGCCGCTTTCGATGGTTGCGATGGTCACCGTGTCCGTCTTGGAGAGCGTGTCTCGCCCCGTACTCATCAGCCGGGCGATGGTCCTGGCGGACGGAACGCGCTGAAGCTGCTCGTCTCCGATCCGTTCAGCCCGACGGCGGCGGGTGGCCCATTCCCCCACAACGCGCAGCGAGCCGCGAAAGCCGCTAGCCCGCAGACGCCGCCACAGCTCTGCACCATTGTGGCACCCGCCGGTCCAGAGAGCCTCAAGCAGCGGCCAGTATGCCTCGAGACTGCTCTCCCGCTGGCGGAAGACATCGCTGCGGCCACCTCGCAGGATCTGCCGTACCGTGCCGCGGCTCAGGCCCGTTTGCCGGACGATCTGCTTGATCGGGATACCTTCCGCAGCCAGAGCCATGACTGTTGCGTTGGTCTCCTCACGGCGCAAACGGCCTCTAAAAAGGCCCGGCTGGCGTTCTCCATCAGGTGCCAGCGGTCGGCCACCTGCACCGCATCCGGCAGCGCCTTGGCCGCTGCCTCGCCATAGCCGCCTCTGTCGCGGGCGACAACCGTAATCTCCGGGTGATGGGCCAGCCATGCCTGTGCGGTGGCCTGCTCCCGGTCCGGAAGAAGCGACGCGATCCGGCGCCGTTCGAGATCGCAGACGATGGTGCCGTAGCGGTGATTGCGGCGCCAGGCCCAGTCATCGATCCCGATGACGTTCAGCGGCTCAGAAGGAGGGTGGGCATGCCGGCGCACAAGGCGCAGGAGCGTATCCTTGCTCACAGGCAGCATCAGCCGCCAGGCCAGGCGCGTTGCAGGTCGTCCGCCCAAAGCCAAGCCGAGGTGGTGGGCAACGCCCTCGAGCCGGGCAGTATGCCGAGCATGGCGGGCGATCACATCTGGGGCAAAGCGTTCGGTGAAGATCCGCCTCCCGCACCCCATCGCGTCGCAGCGGAAGCGCCGCGCTCGGATCAGGAACTGGACCGGTCTCCCTGCCAGCGGCAGATCCGCCACGCGCCGGAGATAATGGCTATGCACACGCGAGGAGATGGTGCCGCACGAAGGGCACGCGGCAGATCGGTAAGCGGAATGGACTGTGATGGTCACCTGCCGTGAATCAGCGTGGATCTGATCCACGATCAGGCCGGGCGGGATCAGTGCTGAGGGGCGCAGGCTTCGGTGCATAATACTGCCTCTTGCGGGAAGACAGCATCAGTTCAGTCCAAAACTGCACCAAAATTGCGTCAGAGCCAAACTTGCACGCCGAAACACACTCAAGGAAGCGATTGAGCGCTCTGGCTGGTATCCCATCCTCTCCGCTGCGGAGCGAGACACGCGCATCGAGCAGGATGTCGAGCGCTACTGGCACGTGATGGCGCAGGAGGCGGCCTGCCGCCTCCTCGACCGCTTTGAGGCATGCTCTCACGTCGCCTATCACAGAGCGGGTCTGGCTCAGGACATCGGTTCTGGAGCAGGTCTCGGGTCTTCGGGCAAGGGGATGAACTCCTGGTCATCGCTCAGGGGGAGATGAATGCGGCCGTTCTGCCAGTCCGCTTTGGCCTGCTCGATTCTCTCCTTGCGCGATGACACGAAATTCCACCAGATGTGCCGTGGCCCCAGAGGTTCCCCGCCCAGCAGCATGACCGTCGAGGCTTCAAGGGCGGTCAGGACGGGATCCGAGCTGCCGGCGAAGATCAGCATCTGCCCTGGGCCATATTCCCGCCCGTCCGCCTCCAGCCGGCCCGTCACCACATAAGCGGCCCGCTCCGGATACTCGCTGGGCAGGCCGATCCGGCCGCCGGGCTGCAGCTCGGCATGGATGTAGAAGAGGGGTGATTGCGTCCTGACCGGGTTGGACAGCCCAAAGGCTTGTCCCGCAATAAGTCGGGCCGAGACACCCGGTTCGCCGAACACTGGTAGGTCCTCAGCGCCATGATGGACAAAGCTCGGCGCCATCTCCTCCTGGGCTTCCGGGAGAGCCACCCAGGCTTGGATGCCATGCACCCGCCCGACGCTCTGGCGGATGGGGCCGTCGAACCGCTCGGAATGGCTGATGCCGCTGCTGGCGGTCATCCAGTTCACGGCTCCGGGCCGGATGGCCTGCTGCGCCCCGGTGCTGTCCCAGTGCGTGATCTCGCCATCAAACAGGTAGGTGACGGTTGAGAGGCCGATGTGAGGATGGGGGCGCACGTTGGTTGTTCGAGGCATGTGCGGCGGCAGGTCCACCGGTCCCATATGGTCGAAGAAGATGAACGGTCCGACCATGCGCCGCCTCATGAAGGGCAGCACTCGGCCAACTTCGAAGCCGCCGACATCCTTTCGCCTCGCGGCAATCACCAGATCCAGCATCCGTCCCTCCGTAATGCCCGCGATCAGGATGAAGGCCAGGGTCACGGCCACGAGCACCGCTGCGATCCGCGGCAGCTTCCAGCGTCTGAGCCAGTTGACCAGCGGCGTCAGGGCGAAGCTCAGGAGGATCGCGAGAGCAAAGGGAACGAAGAGATCGCGGCCGAAGTAGAGGCCAGCTATTGCCAGGACGATGCCACCGGCGGTCAGGATAGGGGATCCCGCAGGCTGAAGGGCAGGCGGGGGCGGCGCCGGAGCCGGGTCGGCCATCGTGCAGTGCCTTCGGTTCAGGTTAACCGCAGGACAACTCGACGCCAGTGGCATTTGATCCGATCGGCGGTTCGGGTGCGTTGTCGTCGTCGCCGTGGGGCTGCACTGCCCATCCGCGTGGCGCCATCGGAGAGGCATGACTGAAGGGGCTGCTCCAGTGCTGTCTCCTAGATCGACGGAGCTTTGCCTTGCGCGATCTGGCGGCAGGAAGGGATCAAAAGCAGGAGATCGAGGCTAGGAGATAGAGCTAACCTTCTGTCGTCTGATGCGAAGTGCGGGTTTTGGCACCAAGCGGTGGTAGGTTGAAGATCCGCCTTCCTGCGGTGGAACGGACATCGACACCGTCGCGCTCAGGGGCAGTGCGTGACCCGAACTGGTCACCTGTTGCGGTGCGCACAAACGATTCAGCCGAAGAGTCTGGCTCGTCCCTCATGACTGATTGGAACGGGCGACCTAGGATAACATATGCAGTGATTGCTTCACGGCCTGGAGATCAATGCATGAGGCCCCGGTCTGCCCGGTTTGGCTTTTCCCTTGCCCCAGCCGTTGTCCTCGCGCTCGGCATCGTGCTGCTGGGCGCGCTCGAACTCATGCAAAGTTACAACGAGAGGGTAGGACGGGGCGAGGAGAATGCCCGGAATCTCGTCCATGTGCTGGCCGAGCAGACCGAGCGAACCTTCCAGGCGGTCGACTTCACGCTGCTGGGGCTCCGTGAGGCCCTGACCGCCGCTCCCGACTTGCCGGAGAACGATGCCCGCTTCCGGGATGCGCTGAAAGAGCGGCTCAAGGCCTTGCCGTATGTTCGCGCCCTCTATGTCATTGGTCCGGATGGACTCATCACGCACGACACCGACTATCCCTCCACACCAAGAGTCACCCTGGCGGACCGGCCCTACTTCAAGGCACATCAGGAAGATCCTAGCCTCGGCCTGCAGATCGGGCCGCCGCTTCGCAGTCGGTCAGTCAATGTCTGGTTCGTCAGCTTCAGCCGCAGGATCAACCGGCCTGACGGCAGCTTCGGCGGGATCGTCGTGGCCGCCGTCGAGCCCAGGTACTTTGAGGAGTTCTACCGCAACCTCTCTGTTGGTGAGAACGGATTTATCGCGCTTCTGCTGCGCGACGGCACCCTTCTGGCCCGCAGCCCGGCCTCCGAGGAGGCCATCGGCAGGTCCTACGCAGCGGCGGAGCCATTCTACACTTACCTATCACGCAGTTCGCAGGGCGTCTTCTGGGGCGCCAGCCCGGTCGACCGTACGATCAGGGTGACCGCGTATCATGCCCTCGGCACCACACCGGCTGTGGTTCTGGTTGGCCTGGCGCAGCAAACCGTGTTTCAGCCTTGGCGCGAGCATGCGGTCATGGAGGCCATCTCGACGGCCGTCCTCCTCGGCCTGGTCGGCGCCCTGATTGTCCTCGTTCAGAGAAGCCGCCGACGCGAACAGGCCGAGCAGGAGCGGCTTAGCCGCGCGCAGCGACTGGAGGGACTCGGGCGCATCGCCGGCGGCATCGCACACGATCTCGGCAACACGATCCGGATCATGCAATCGACATTTCTGCTCCTGAGGCCCTCTCTGGCCGACCGCCCCGACACCTTGTCCCTGGTTGACGAGGCCGACCAGGCCCTCAAGGGTGCGAGGGCCATGATCGAGCGCCTGCTCGCCTTCGCGCGGCGGCAGGACCTTCGGCCGGAGGTGACCGTGATCGACGAGCGGATCGCGGGCTTTGCCCCGATCTTGCGGCAGGCGGCGGGTCCTCGGATCGCGCTCGACCTCAAGTTGGCCGGCATGGGCAGCGCAGCCCTGCTCGATCCGGTCCAGCTCGAAGCAACGCTGCTCAACCTAGTGCTGAACGCCCGCGATGCCATGCCGGACGGGGGCATCATCACCGTGGCGACCGAGATCACCGCCCCACCTCCCGGGCCGGTGGCGTTCCACCGCATGTCCGGCAGGGATGAGCGGTGGGTTCGGATTTCGGTGACGGATACGGGCATCGGGATGCCTCCGGCGGTGCTGGAGCGGGCCTTCGACCCCTTCTTCACCACCAAGGGACATGGAAACGGGCTCGGCCTCAGCCAGGTGCTGGGCTTCGTCCAGCAAAGTGCCGGTGACGTGCAGCTGGAGAGTGAAGAGGGCCGCGGCACGACAGTGCGCCTGATGTTCCCTGCTGTCACTGGAGAGGACCAGACTGACGGTCGCCGGGTCCGAAGTGCCATCGGTTCGGGAGAGTAGCCTTCCCAGGGGGCACGGCACTCAGGAAAATCCTGAGTCCTTGTTCGGGTCCAGACCCGATGGGTCTGATACGGCGCCGCAGGTAAGAATTGTCGGGTCCTATGAGCGTGCCATGACCATCAAACTTCTTGTAGCCGACGACCATGCCATCGTGCGTCGGGGCTTGCAGGCTCTGCTGGAGGCGCAAGCCGGCTGGCAGGTCTGCGCCGAGGCCGACGACGGGCAATCGGCGGTCGACCTAGCCGGCCAACATCGGCCGGACGTGGCGATCCTCGACTACGCCCTGCCGGGGCTGAACGGCCTCGAAGCCACCCGCCACATGCGCCTCGCCAGCCCGGGCACCGAAGTGCTGATCTACACGATGCATAACAATGACGATGTGATCCGCGACGTGCTGCGAGCCGGGGCACGCGGCTATCTGCTCAAGACGGAGGACGACACTGAGGTTGTCAGGGCGGTGCGGGCTCTATTGCGCAAGCAGCCCTACTTCTCGCCCCAAGTGGCCGAAACCTTGCTCGATACCTTTCTGAGCGGCGGCAAGGTGGTGGCCTCGCAAACCTTGAGCTCCCGTGAACGGGAGGTTATCCAGCTCGTGGCGGAGGGGCAGAGCAACCGCGACATCGCCGAGCGCTGGAAGGTGAGCATCAAGACCGTCGAGAGCCACCGGACCTCGGCGATGAAGAAACTGAACCTGCGCTCGGGGGTGGAGCTTGCCCTCTATGCCGTGCGCAACAAGCTGATCGAGCCCTGACTCCCTGTCTCAGAGAGTAGGGCAATCCCGACCCGCTCTTCCGGTCCTCACCTGATTTCAATCCAAGTGGCAATGCGGTTTGCTGACTGGCGCCGACGCCTTGGGGCTGGTCCGGACCGACATGTCTTCCGGCCGGCTGGAGGCTAGACCTTCAGAGGCCTTCGTTCAGAGCGCCAGGCGACGGAGCCCCGGCGAGAGCGGCGTCCGACGTGATAGCTGAGGAATAGAATATGCTGGCGTGGATTGGCAGGCGCCTGATCGGCCTCTGGCGAGCCGCAGGCACCCGGATCGACAAAGCGATCATCGCATCGGCCGTCAGAAATTCGGATGAAAGAACCAGGGGGGCAGACCTCCGCTATCGACAGTCCGGAGACCGCAATGCTTGGGATGCTCGGAAAAACAGGAATTCCCATCAGCCTCATCGGGGCCGCGATGAGCCCTGACGAGATCGAACAGCGCATCATCCGCGCCTATGTCCAGCTTGCCTGCACGCCTGAGACGGATGGCTCGCGCACTGTGACCGTGGTCCGGTTCGGCGCGCTGGAGGCACGGCTGACCGAGATCCCGGAGGAGCTAAGGCTGCCGGGTCTGCCATGGCTCTGGCTGGAGCTTTACTCCCATTCACGGCAAGCGGTCGTCGACAGTTGCGGCTGCACCGAACTCGACGAGCCTGAACTCACTCTGGCAGTCGAACTGATCATCAACGCGAGGCAGTGGGTTCAAGATCTACACTAGGAGAATACGTCCCATCAGCCTTCATCGGTCTCGTAACCGAACCCTTGGACAGCGGCTTGGGAAGGAGTGATGGTGCAGCTTTCCGCTGGGCAGCACAAGCAGGCGGCTAGCACAAGCTCATGAGGAGAGGCCCACTATGCCGAGGCTGCCAAAACGGATTGAACCGTAGGCTCTTCTGGCCTGGACCAGAGGAACTCTGACGGTCGTTCCGGGTCCTCACCTGATTCCAATCCTGGTCGGTTTGGCCCAGAGCTTCCCATCCGCAAAGCCGCCGCACGCGGCTCATGGAAGAGGTGACATGCCGCATTTTTATTTCGACGTCCGGGCAGGGACAGAGGTCCTCTCAGATCCGGACGGCTTTGAACTCGACAGCCTGGAGGGTGCCGAGCAGGAGGCGACGCAGACCGCTCTTGCGCTTGGACGGGATTGGTTGCCACGCACCCGCGAGGTGTGTGTCGAGGTCCGGGACGAATGGCGTCATCTGCGATTGATCTTGAGCGTTGCGCTGAGGGTGAAGAGGCTGGACTGAGTGGGCTGCGGGTGAGGCTATCCTAGGTTTCCGCACACGCGAGGGTCACCGCCCTTCCAATGTTCGCGCCTAGCGAAGTCGCCGTTTGAGCCGAATTCAGGACGATACCCTCTCCCGTCCTTCAAGCAATCAAAAGGGTCAGAATGTCTGCGTGTGGCACGTTCCAGAAGTACGTCGAATGTCTGTAAAGGCGCGATGAGCGGACCTTCATTTCATTGGCTGTTCGTTACTCTTTGACCCATTCCTGACCTTCACCAAATGACTGGAGCCGGGAGCCCCCACGCGTATCCGCTTCTTCTCAGATCGTGTCGTGGGAATGGCTGCCGGAGAAATCTCGTGGCTTGCTAGCGGACTGGGATGCCGTACTGAAGACCGCCCTTGGTCCACAGCGCGTTCTGACCGCGCTTGATCTTGAGCGGAGAACCCTCGCCGACGTTGCGCTCGAAGCTCTCGCCGTAATTGCCCACGTGCCTGATGACGCGGACGGCCCAGTCGTTGGGCAGGCCGATGGCCTCACCGAACTTGCCCTCGGTGCCGAGCAGGCGCTTGATCTCCGGATTGACAGAGGCCTTCATCTGCTCGACGTTGGCCTGCGTCACGCCGAGCTCCTCGGCATCGAGCATGGCGTTGAAGGTCCAGCGCACGATGTCAGCCCACTGGTTGTCGCCCTGGCGCACGGCCGGGCCAAGCGGCTCCTTCGAGATGACCTCGGGCAGAATGACGTGATCGTCCGGGTTCGAGAGGGTCAGCCGCGCGGCATAGAGGCCGGAGACGTCGGTCGTCATCGCATCGCAGCGGCCGGCCTCATAGGCCTTCTTCGCCTCCGTCGCGTTCGCGAAGCTCATCGGCTGATAGGTCAGGTTGTTGGCGCGGAAGTAGTCGGCGAGGTTGAGCTCGGTCGTGGTGCCCTGGTCGGTGCAGACCGACTTGCCGTTCAGCTCCTTGGCCGAAGTGAGACTAAGGGATTTGCGGACCATGAAGCCCTGGCCGTCGAAGTAGTTGATCGCCGGGAACTCGAGGCCGAGCTGGGTGTCGCGCGACATGGTCGCGGTCGAGTTGCGGGCAAGGACATCAACCTGCCCGGACTGGAGCGCCGTGAAACGGTCCTGCGCCGAGAGGGGAACGAACTGCACCTTGGTCGGGTCGTCAAAGATTGCTGCTGCAATGGCGCGGCACAGGTCAACGTCGAGACCGGACCAGTTGCCCTGCGCATCCGGCGCGCCGAAGCCGGGGGCACCCCGGTTCGAGCCGCAGGTCAGGATGCCTTTCTGCTTCACGCTGTTCAGTGTCGCCTGGGCCGAGGCGGCCGTCGCGAGCAGGCTTGCTGTCAGGCCGACGGCAATCGATGTGAGAGCGTTGATCATGACGCTGTCTCCCAATGTCGGTTTCACCTGTGACCATGGAAGTGAATTTATCAGCGCGCCGTGCTAGGCCGCCTTGGTCTTCTCTCCGGCTACACGCAGGGTTCCGCTCCCGACGGCAACCGCCGCCGTGTCCGAGAACTGCGTGAACCCGGCCACCTTGCCATTCTCAATCCGGAAGGCATGAAGGAAGCGGATGTCGATGGTCTGTCCTGTCGCGGTCGCGGTTGCCCGTTCGTGGCCGAAGCAGAACACATGGTCGCCCGCGTCATGGAAGCTCTGCGGCGCGAACTCCTCGAACGTGTAGCCGCGGTCGAGCTCCTCGAAAAAGCGCTGCACGGCAGCCTTGCCGCTGCGAGTTCCGGCCAGCGGCACCCAGTCGGGATTGCCGACGCAGTCCCAAGCGATCGTATCCGAGCAGTGCTCCAGGATGGTGTCGATCCGCCCGCTGCGGAAGGCCTCATAAAGCATCTGGATCAGTTCGACGTTAGTCCGCATGGCATCCTCCTGCGCCGTGCGACCCGAAGACCCGATGGGATCCCGGGTCAGGAGAGCGATTATACACCCACGAGCGGGACCAACAGATGGATTTGCTTGCAGGCAAGAGGGCGATCCTGTCGGGCGTGGCTCGCATGATCCGTCGCCGAAATCTCTATTCAAGGCCGGCCATGGCCAAACCACGTTCGTAGTGCTCCAGGTCGGCTGCATGCTGGAACCGGGCGGGCAAGCGGAGCCACGCGATGGGACCGCCAATTGACCGCAGCTCCTCCTCGCCCAGACGCTGTTGCAGCGTGGCGCGCATCCGCCGGGCATGCATGGCTGCTTCGTCCACCCGTCCTGCATAAGCCGCCGCTGCGGCCAGCCAACCGCGGTTGGTCGTGATCCGGTCCGGCGTCTGCCTCAGCCAGAACAGCGCCTCATCGTAGCGATGTGCAATGAAGCAGGCCTTGCCGATCTGCTCGGCGGATACGGGCGGAAAGTACGGATTGAGCCGGATGGCTTGCTCAGCCTGCGCGATGCCGCGCTCGGGCTCACCCGCATAGGCGTACTCCAGGCCTGTATAGCCAAGGGTCTCGACATCGCCTGGGCTGAGGGTGACGGCGCGATCCAGATGAAAGCGGGCGCCGGAGAAGTCGCGCCGCATCTGGAGCAGCATGCCGAACAGCCAATACCCTTGCGGATCCAGCGGATCGAGCGCAATCGCCTGTTGCGCATGGCTGATCGCCCGTTCCCGTCGAAGGTCCTCCTCTTCCGGCGTGATCCCGCCGGTCGAGATGTAGCACACGGCGAGCCCGCAATGGGCGGCCGCCGAGGTCGGATCCTGCTCGAGAGCGCGGCTGAAGTGTTCGAGGGCCTTGGCATGTGACGCATGAGCGATCGAGCGCTGGTGCTCACGGCCGCGCAGGCAATGCTCATACGCGCTCAATGACTGGATCTCCCGGTGGCGTATCCGCTCCAACTCCGCCTGCTCGACCTGCACCGGGATGGTGGCCACGATGGCCATGGCCGCCTCCTCTTGGAACGAGGGCAGCTCCTCCCAATCACCCTGGTAGTGCTCGCCCCAGACTTGGCGCTGCGAGGCGCTGTCAACCAGGCGGACGGTCACGCTCAAGCGATTGCCGGTGCGCCGGACACTGCCCTCGACCGTGTAGCGGGCGCCAAGCTGGCGCAGCCGGGCTTCGGGATCGGGATCTCGACCGAGTGCGAAGGACGTGTGCCGGGCCAGGACACCGAGCCGGCGAAAGCGCGCCAGATCGGCGATGACGTCCTCGGTCAGGGCCGCTGGCAGGCTGACCAAGGTCTGATCCTCGGAGAGATCCCGGAAGGGCAGGACCGCCACGAGCGGCCTGCCCTCCGAGGGTACGTCGCTGCGGCCCAGAACCCAGGCAGCATTGAACGGCTCCGGGGCAGAGCGCCCACGATTCTGGCTCGCGGCGCGGGCGAGTTGCTCGACCTCGGCGCCCGGCGGGATCTGGAGATCCCGTGCCAGGCGGGCGCGGAACTCGGCATAGTGACCGGCCGCGAGCGCACCCTCGCCCTGCGTCAGGTGCAGCCGCATTAGTGCCGCGTGCATGCGCTCGCAGTAGGGATCGATCGCGAGATAGCGCTGGGCGCAGGCCTTCGCCTCCGTCACCTCGCCACGCCACAGCCTGAATGAGAACAGGTTCCAGAAGGCGGAGCGAGCCACATCGCGCAAGCGTTCCCGCTCGGGCAGGAGCCAATCCTCGTACTCGGGGCTGAGATCGCCGACATCCGACAAAAGGTCGCCGCGGTACAGATCGCAGGCTGCGGTGAGCGCCTCAAGTGTCCCCTCCGTCGCGAGAGCCTCGAAGCGCACCGCATCAACGGCCACGCGATCCGGGTCGAGCCAGACCGAGCGGTTATCGCTGCAAAGCGGCCCCGCGCTTCCGCCAAGGATCTTCCGGAGCTGATGCAGGACGAAGCGCAGGTTGCCCTGGGCGTGCGGTGGGTCAGCGTCCGGCCACAGCAGCGCCTGGAGAATGTCGCGCCGATGCTTCGTGCCGGGGTGCAGGGCCAAGCGCGCGAGGAACTGGGGCCCCTTCTCGCCCGCGAGTTCGATGGGCCCGCGATCGGGATGCCGCAGGCGAAGCCCGCCGAGTAGTGCGATCTCGAGTTCCGCCATGGATGCCTCGGACGCTGTCGCAGCAGGACCAGTCTAGCACCGCGTCAGGATCCACGAAACGCCGAGAAGCACCCGCCTCACGCTCGGCTAACGCTCCATCCGTCTAACTCCCGCATGCACCGCATGCGGAAGGATTGAACCATGAGGAAAGTTCGCCCACTCCAGAGCCAAGACAGCCATCACGACACGGCCAAGGCTCCATGGGATGTATCGCATCTGGTTCATGTGCTTGCCCTGGTCGCCTGCAGCCTCGCGTTGCTGTTGGCCGCCATTGGTCCTGCGACGGCCCGCGCGGACGGATCTGGCGGATGCCTTGAGGGCGACTGGATCACCGAGGCAAGAGCCTTCGTGGCGGAGGAGACGGGCATCCCAGTCCCGGAGGCTTGCGTGCGCCTGGCTAGGAAGGGACGTCTGGAGGGGCTCGTGTTCCCGGCAGCCTTTGACGAGACCCATGGCGAGACCGTGGCTGCCGTCTATGTCCCGGCGACCCGAGAGATCCTCCTAGCTGACGATCTCGATCCCGGCACCCCGCTCGCGCGCAGCTATCTCGTTCACGAACTGGTGCATGCGCAGCAGTTCATGAGCCGCGCGCATGAACACGTCCGATGCCCGGGAGCGCTGGAGGCGGATGCCTATGGCACCCAAGCCCTTTACCTCGGCACCCGGGGCCTACGGGAGGAGGCCTTCCTTCTTCAGATTCTGGGAATGTTCCAGAGTGCTTGCGGCTACTCGTACTAACTGGCCAGCTCGCGCTTGAACCGCGATGCCGAAGGTCAGGAAATGGCACATTTGCGAAGTCGACCGAATGTCTGCTGGGGAAGGGGACAACAGACATTCGTAAGGCGTCGGCAATTTCCTCGGGTGAGACGAAGCAGAAGTAGACCGAACATCCGGGTTCGAACGGTACGCTGATCTCTTGTTCGTTCCGTGCAAAGTCGCAGTTTGCCCGCCCTTGAAGACGTACTCGAACTGCCCCCCGCTCCATGGCCAGGACTGACGTTCCTTCACTCTCCCTTGCCCTGAGAGGATCTCAAGGTTCGGGAGACTATCGCTCAGGAGCCTTCCGGGCCGCCTTCTCCATCCCTTGTGGGTTCTTCTTGACCCCCTCCCGAAGCACCTTCGTGGCGGCATCCTGTTCCTGCTCCAGAGGAGCGGAGATCGGCGCGGTGTCGCCGCGGGCTTCGAGACCCTGGTCCCGCGGTTTCTGACTTCCCGCCTTCGCAGCGGATTTCAGGGAGCGCAAAGCCTCGGGCTGTTGACCATCCTGCTTGCGGTCGGGCATCGGGCGAACTCCTCCAGGGCGGCGTCATCGCCGCCTCCCAAGGCAATTCCCGTTATGCTAAGGCGTTCCATCCGGAACACCTGCCGGATGGCGAGGTCGCCCACGTCCAGCATGCCGGAGTCCAAGTCGAGCCCGTCAGCTCACACCGCTGCATGAGAAGTATCTCGACCGTCCGTTCAAGAGCAGGAACCAGACTGCCCGGAGTGGCAGGGAAACGACAGAAGTTGACCCAGCCTGTCGTCTAATCGCTCGTTGGAATGCAAGCCCTTTTGGTGCCGAGGCTGTGGTTTGCCGGGAGCAGTGTCGTCTTCGCGGTCGACAGCAGTCGCCGCTGATGGGGCTTCGCAGGAGGAACCTTCCAAGGTGTCAAACGCACGCTCCGGGCCTATGGGCGCGTCGGTGCAACAGCCTAGGCGGAATGGTTCATCCACGTCCCGGCAGGGACGCCTCGGCACGCCTCAGGACAGGCGCATAGCAGTTCTGGCCGGTCAGGCGGTGGCGCTGATTGCCCAGTTGAACGGCTGGCCGGATTTCAGCATCGCGTGCATGATGACCGCCAACTTGCGGGCTACGGCCACAGCCGCGCGCTTGAAGCCGACCTCGGCCAGATGGGCCAGGCCATCGGCATCATTGGCGTCGGTTTTGTTGGGCGCCATGGCGAGGGCGGCTTTGGCATGGCGCGCATCGATACAGATCGCCGGCAGCCCCTCGGTCTGGAGCGCATGATAGAACCACACCGCCAAAGGCCCGGTCTCGAACACCACCCGCTGGGCCGCAGGCGCACGCTTGCGGACGATCTCCGCAATCAGGGTTGGATCAGACGGGCATTTGCCGCGCCAGATCCGCTTGCCGTCCCGCCGCACGGAAATCGCCGTCTCTTTCACCGACACGTCAAGACCGATATACTCGCCCATGGGTGTTCTCCGTTCGATGCTTGGGCCCGGCGTCCAGTCGAGAGCCCGTCATTCCATCTTATCGGGGAACAACCACCCGCTCTTCCATGCAGTGACCATCCGGTCTTAGGGCGACTCGCTCCGCGATTACCCAATGTGTCAAAACGCGAACGGGTCCGCTCTCAAGGAACTATTTGTACAACATCAGCTTCATTTGGCGTGAATTCTCCGGTCCAATCGGCCTCACGAGACATAGAATTGCTCCAGCGAGCGACACGTCAGCGTTTTTACACAGCCAAGACCCGATACGGACATTCACCGCGTACCGGATGCAGGATAGACGAATGGCGTGTGGTTCTCGACGATCCCATGCGCTTCCTCGAGGGCGTTGTTTCGTCAGAGTAGTCGGGCGACGGCCGGTGCCTCGCGCCGGCCTCTCAAGGTGTACCGGCACACCGAATGGGCCGAGACAGATGTACCAATGGCCTCAAGCACGGCCTCGCTCGCAAATACACTCAGCCGCCTTTTTGCACCCAAAGTAAGATTGCATGTCGCGGGTCAAGGCACGTCTGAAGTCCGTGCTCCAAAAGGTAAAGCAGCCGGCTGCTCATAGGCTGCTGTCACCGGTGCCGGCTCCGTGGGTTGTGCGCACAGGCCTGCCACCTGGATCAGGCCGAACCCGTACGTCGGATCCCACCCGGGCTTCCCAAGGTCGCGAGTGCGCGCTTCAAGACGGGACTGAACCACGTTGGAGTCCAACGTGGGATTGGACGCGAACAACAGGCTTGTTGCGGCGGACACGAAGGGGGCGGCATAGGATGTGCCTGTCTTCAGGGCACCGCTGCCCTTCGACGATGCTGTCCAGATATTCACCCCGGGCGCAGCTAGGTCGACATATCCGCCTTGCGTGGCGCGCCGGTACACATTCAGTTCCTGATCCACTGCTGTTACCGCGATGACCCCAGGATAGGCGGCCGGATATGACGGTTCGGCGCCGGGACCATTGTTTCCCGCGGCCGCGACGACCACGATGCCCTTGGCCTGGGCTGCCTCAATGGCTTTCTGGAGGACCTCATTCGGCGGGCCTGACAGGCTCAGGTTCATGACCTGCACACCACGCTCGACCAATGCCTCAACGCCGGCCACAAGGGACATCACGTCCGTCCGATCAGCAGTGCCGCCGTCCCGGTAGAAGGCATCGACCGCGACGATCTTCGCATCTGGCAGGAGACCAGGTGTTTGGCTCCCTCGCCGTCCGACAAGGAGGGCCGCAATCGCGGTGCCATGATCCTGCAAGGAGGCGTCAGCATGGGATGCTGGAGGTGGCAAAACCTCGATCGCCTGGTCCTTCAAGGCTTCGTGCTCGAGGTTGATGCCCGTATCGATCAGGCCGATGAGAGGCGTCGGGCCGCACTGAGCTGCGTCGGACACTGACCAGTTCACGAGAGCAGTCGCCCTGCACTCAAGGCCAGTGCACGTACCCACGCCCTCATCGAGATAGTAGTAGTGATCGAAATCCGCTGAAGCCCGAGCATCGACCATACGGACCGCTTGCCGGGCCTGCGTCAGGGATGCGCCTTGGGGAACGCGCAGCCTGACCACCTGTGGGGCGACCCGGCCTTTCGTCTGGGTTTCGATGTGAAAGCCTTGAGCGGTCAGCTTGGTCAGATCGTCCCGGGACAGGCCCGACGCCAGGATGGAGCTCGTGGATTGCCGCGGCTTGGGGCGTGGGTCGACGGCATCGGGCGCACTGGCAGGGGCACTGGCGGTTTGCACGGACTCTGCCTGGGCTGATGCCTGTGAGGTCGTCTGCGTCGACGCGCCTGCTTTGGAGCCCACCTGGGATGCGCTCGAAGCCTGCTGATCCGATGTGGCCACCACGCCTTGACTCGTCGGCGTCGGATGGGTGTTCGCCGATGCCGGAGCTGGCGCCGAGCTCCCAATGGGCTCGGGGGATGCCGGGACTGTGCTCTGGATCGTCGGCGTTGGGCTGGTGGCACTAGCCTGCGCAGTCTCCGTCTGGGTTGAAACCTCCGATGTTGCCGGTGTCGGCGAGGTTTCCTGCTCGGATGCGGAAGCTATGCTCTTGCTCGTTGAGGCTGGGCCGGTCGGAGCGTCTGCTTGCACAGGCCCTGACTCGGCTGAACCCTGTGATGTCGTCGGCACCTCGGCGACGGCTTGTGGTTGGTCCGCAGGCTGGTCGGGTTCCGTGGCCATGACCTCGCTCGTGGGGGCCGGGGTATCCTCTGGAGCTGGACTTGATGATGCCTGCTCAGGCGTAGGCACTGAGGCCTGGCTGGTCGGGGTCGAAGTGGTCGAGGAGGCTTGTTGTGCAGTCTCCGTCTCGGCTGTTTCTTCGGAGCTCGTGGGGGCCGGGGAGGACTCCGGGGTTTGGCTCGATGATGTCTGATCGAGCGTGGATACTGAGGCTTGGCTCGTCGGGGTGGAGCTGGTGGACGAGCCAGCTTGTACAGCCTCCGTCTCGGCTGTTTCCTGGGAATTCGTCGTAGCCGGCGAGGGTGCCGGGGCAGGGCTCACCGTTTGCTCGTCAGGTGTAGCGGCTATGTCCTGGCTCGACGGGGCTGGACTGGAGCTCCCTGGAGCCGGAGAGATTGTGGAGGGCTGTGTCTCTGTCGACAATTCGGCCCCGGGGACCGCATCCTGGCTCGTCGGGGTGGAGCTGGTGGAGGCGTCTGCCGGTACCGTCTCTGTCGTGCTAGATGGCTGCGATTTTTCCTGCGCCGGGGTGGGCGCTTGCGTCTCGCTCGTCGGCGTCGAGCTGGCACTTGCCGATGTCGGAGAAGCCGTAGGAGCCTGATCAACTGCCTGCTCTGATGCGGGGAATGAGCTCTGGCTTATCGGAGCGGAGCTAGCGGGAGCATCTGCCTGTGCGGCCTGCGTCTCGGCTGGATCCTGAGAAGTCGCAGACGTCGGAGCGGCTGATTGAGCGGACGCGTTGGCAGGGTTCGCAGTTGGTTGGTCGGGCATCGCGGTGGTGTCCTGGCTCAGCGGTGTTGAGCCAACGGAGGCACCTACTTCTACCTTTGCCTGGGTTGGTTTCGTTGATGTCGCAGATGGTTGAGTGGCAGCTTTTGTCCGACCGGACCTTTGCTGGTCAGATTCGGCGGTCTTGCCCTGTCTCGTCGCGGTTGGACTGGCGATCGCCTGTGCCTTCGGGCTGCCGCGTTGGCTTTCGCTGTTACCTGCCTTGCTTGTCTTGGCGAAGCTTCCCGTGCCGCTCGCAGAGGTAGTCGTGTCACCAGCCTTCGGGGCACCGTTGGCTCTCTGCGCTCTAGCCTTATCCTCGCCAGCTTTACCCTTGCTGGATCCTGCGCTGGCGGTGCTGCCGGCTACGCTGCCGTCTCCTCTCGTCCTCGTGCCGCTGTTCCCGCTAGCGTTACTGCTCTTGCCTCCGGCTTTGCCGCCTTTGCCGTCAGCATTGCTGCTGCCCTGAACCGAGCCGACGCCACTAGGACTGCCTTTCGAGGTCCCTTTGCTTCCGCCGTTGCTTTTACCGTTGCCCAGACCAGACCCGGCTTCGGCCGCGTCGGATCCCATGTTGCCGCGGGCACTCGTGTTTCCGCCCCGTGCGCTGTCGGTCTTGTCTGACCCCTTGCCGCCTCGTCCTTTGCCGCTCCCGCCGTTGCCTGACTTTCCATCACCGGAGCCTGCGGACGAGTTGCTTCCCGAGCTGCCTCCTTTGCCCTGGCCTTGGGAGTTTCCTCCAGCATTGCTGTTACCGGCACTCGCCCCCGCGTTTGTGCCGCCTCCGTCACCGCGTTGACCTCCGGAGGGTCCGCCGCTTTGGCCACCCTGGCCAGGGTTGCTTTTGCCCCCGCCTTGACCGTTACCTCGCTCTCCGCCCTTGTTGCCCGCACCTGGGCCACCTGCGCCTGCATTGCCTCCGGCCGGGTTCCCTCCAGGTGAGCCAGCCTTGCCGCCGCCGGCATTCCCGTTTCCACCTTCTGTGCCGCCTGCGTCGCCGGACCTGCCATCGCTGCCTTTCCCGCCGCGACCCCCATCGCCACCGCCTTTGCCGCCCTGACCGCCTTTCCCGCCTCCATTGCCGTCGCCGCCGCGGCCTCCACCCCCATCGCCCCCGGAACGGTCACCGCCCTTGGCGAAAGCTGCGCCATCCAGGATGGGCAAGCTGGAGCTATGGCCGAGGTCAAGTTGAACCCGCAGGGGGAGAGCAGCAGCGGTGCTTGCTACCGCAATGAGGATATGTCGCCACCAGCGTGCCATGATTACCTCATGACGGCTTCAATGCCCGGCTTCGCAAATTGCAGCGCGGCAAGGTGATGAACATTGGCCGGCTCGTTGGTGCGCAGCATGAAGCGCTGAAAATGCGGCCTCTATCATATCCGAGATGAGTGAAAGCGATCTAATCACTTTATGTGTCAAGCGATAAGCTAAGCAGTAATTCGACTGTACTTTAAGTAGTGTGGGCGGGTGCCTTCGCTTTCCTGCCTGCCGACAGCTTTTGGCACCCCTGAGACGTAAGCACTTGGTCCGCTTCGGCGGTCATGAGCCGACGTTCGTTGGGCGGCCGGAAGGTGAAGGGTTGACCCATTGCAGTCATTCCTACTGACCCGCCCCACATCCCCGCATGTAGGCTTGGGGGCTGCACCCCATCTCGGTTCGGAACGCGTACACGAAGGCCGACGTTGAGCCGTAGCCGAGCTCCAGTGCCGTCCGGGTCACGTCGAGGCCGCCGCCCATGAGTTCGATTGACTTGAACAGCCGCAGACGTCGGCGCCATGTCCGCAGGCTCATGCCCACCTCCGCCTCGAAGCGGCGAGTCAGGGTCCGTTCCGACATCCCAAGCTCCCGACCCCACGCCTCCGATCCACGCCGGTCGGCCGGGGCTGCGTAGAGCGCCTCGCACAATGCCGTCAGGGACGAGCCCCCGCGCGGCCATGGGAGGGCGCCGGGGAGGGGGCATGCTCGCCGGAGCTGGTCCAGGATCAGGTCCGTCACACGGTCGGCGTAGCCGTCATGATCCTCATCTCCCTTGATCTCGGTGACCTCGACGATGAGAGCCTTCAGCAGCGGCGTGACGCTGAACACGGTCGGGTCCTCCGGAAGGCCACGGCCCACCTCGTCAGCGATCCAGAGGCTGCGGAACTCCGCTCCGAGCAAGGATCCGACCCGGTGCCGCAGGCCTGTCGGCAACCAGACGGCCTGCTCCGGTGAGATCACGAAGGAATGTCCTTCCACCGCCACCGTCAGCACGCCGGAGATCGCGTAGACCATCTGGTTCCAGTTGTGGGTATGCTCCGGGAAGAAGTGCCGCGCCGGGATCGACTGCGCGCGCACGGTGATCGGCTGGGGCGGAGCCAACCCAGGTGGCGCTTGGATCCTCTCCCACATCATGTCCCACCTCCAGTTTGGCTGATATTCTACACAGTTTGACGGCTTATCAAAATACGGACGGGAGAAGATCGCGTATAGATGGCCGAGTACTGCGCCGATGCGCGCCCGATCCCATGACGAGGACCCTGCCATGACCCGCCTCGACAGCCGTGGCCTGCCACTCTCGACCACATCCGACCTCGCAGCCGAGCGCTACCGGGAGGGCGTCGACCTGCTCCTCTCCGCTTGGCCGGGCACCGCGGAGGCCCTGGACGACGCCATCGCGGCCGACCCGGATTTCGCTCTCGCCCACGCCGCGCGTGCCCGCCTGCACGTCATCCGCACCGAGCTAACCAAGGCCAAGGCGCGGATCGCGACGGCGGAAGAGATCGTCGCCCGGCGGGGAACCGAGCGGGAGCGCAGCCATGTAGCGGTCCTGTCGCTGGCCATCAATGGCCAATCGGCCCAGGCCTTGGAGCGGGCGCTCGCGCATGCCGACACCTGGCCGCGGGACATCCTGATCCTCTCGCTGCCCCTCGGTGCCTTCGGGCTCTTCGCCTTCTCCGGCATGGCGAACCATGACCAGGCGCGGGTCGATCTCTGCGAGCGTCACGCCCGCCACTTCGACGCCGACGACTGGTGGTTCCTGACCTACCGGGGCTGGTCTCATGCGGAGAATGGCAACGTCGCGCACGGCCGCGCCCTCACGCAGCGCGCCTTCGACCTGCGCAGAAGCAACGCCAACGCGGCACATGCGCTCTCCCACGCCATGTACGAGGGCGGTGCGCACGATGAGGCGGAGAAGCTGATCGCCGACTGGCTGCCGGGCTACGACCGCGTCGGCATTCTGCATGGCCACATCGCCTGGCACTCGGCGCTTGGCGCGCTGGAGCGTGGCGATCCGGAACAGGCACTGGCGATCTACGCCGATTACATCCAGCCGTCGGTGACGGCGGGGATGCCGGTCAACGTGGTCAGCGACACGGCCTCGTTCCTGTGGCGGCTCAAGGCCTATGGCCACACGGTTCCGGCGGGGTTGTGGCAGGATGCGGCAGCCTATTCGGGAAGCTACTTCCAGAAGGCCGGCTTTGCGTTTGCCGACGTCCACATGGCGCTCATCGCCGCGGCGACCGGTGACAAGGCCGCCATCGAAGAACGCGTGAAGGCCCAGATGGACCTGATTGAGGCGGGAGGCTTGCCGGCAGGGCCGGTGGTGCCGGCGGTCTGCCGCGCGGCTCTTGCCTTCGCGAACGACGATTACGCCGGCTGCGCGCGCATCCTGGAGCCGGTCGCGGCCGAGGTCGTGCGCATCGGCGGCAGCGGCGCCCAGCGCGAGATGATGGAGGACATGCTTCTCCTGGCGCTCATGCGCAGCGGCGAGGCCGTTAAGGCCGGTGAACTGCTCGACCGCCGCCTGCACCGCCGCCCGTCATCACGCGACACGCGCTGGCACGGCCAACTCGCCGCCTGAGGAACCTCATGTCACAGATGAATGCCAATGCAGTGTCGGGGGTGGTACCTGCGACTCGCTCCGGGGATGCCGATGTCCTGAGGCTCGCGGTCGCCCAGGCGCTCGGCGGGGCCAACTCGGCGGTCGTCTACGCCACCGGCGCCATCGTCGGCAACATGCTCGCCCCCAGCAAGGCGCTCGCCACGCTGCCGATCTCGATCTTTGTGGTCGGGATGGCGGCCTGCACCCTGCCGGCCGGGGTCATCGCTCGGCGCCATGGCCGCCGCGCCGCATTCCTGACGGGGACGGGATGTGGCGTGCTCACCGGACTGCTCGCCGCGCTCGCGGTCGTGCTGGGCTCGTTCTGGCTGTTCTGCTTAGGCACGTTCTTCGGCGGGGCCTATGCCGCCGTGGTCCTGTCCTTCCGCTTCGCCGCCGCCGATTGCGTCCCGGCCGCGCGCCGTCCGCGGGCCTTGTCCACCGTGATGGCGGGCGGGGTGTTTGCCGGGGTCATCGGTCCCCAGCTCGTGACCTACACCATGGACCTGTGGCTGCCTTACCAGTTCGCGGCGACGTATCTGGCGCAGGCCGCAGTGGCGGCCGTGTCCACCCTCGTTCTGCTCGGCGTGCGGGTTCCGATGCCGACGGTGGCGGAGATGGCGGGCGGACGTCCGCTCGGTGATATCGTGCGCCAGCCGCGCTTCATCACGGCCGTGATCTGCGGTGTCGTCTCGTACACGCTCATGAACTTCATCATGACGGCCGCACCTCTCGCGATGCACCTGTGCGGCCTGCCGCAGGAATCGGCGAACCTTGGCCTGCAATGGCACATCATCGCCATGTACGCTCCCGGGTTCTTCACCGGACGGCTGATCACGCGCTTCGGTGCGCCCCGCGTCGTGGCCGCCGGCCTCATCCTGACCGCCGCCTCCGCCGCCATCGGACTGACAGGCGTGGACGTGGCGCATTTCTGGCTGACGTTGATCCTGCTCGGCGTCGGCTGGAACTTCGGCTTCGTCGGCGCCTCGGCCCTGGTGTTGGGGTGCCATCGCCCGGAGGAGCGTACCCGGGTGCAGTCGCTCAACGACTTCCTGGTGTTCGGGACCATGGCGGTGGGCTCGTTCTCATCGGGCAGCCTGCTGACGACCTATGGCTGGAACACGGTCCTGTGGATCTCATTCGCCCCGCTCCTGCTCGCCGGGGCTGCACTCTCCTGGAAGGCGAGGACACCTGTACCGATCCCCGATCAGGAGCGGTCTTCCAGACCTTGATCACGATCGACCACGACCTACCAACCGAGAAAGGAACCAATCATGACTGGTACAAGGAGGTTAGCCACTATCGGCGGTGTTGCCCTGCTCTTCGGCATCGCCATGATGATCGTTCTACATCAGTTCGGTTCGCGGCACTTCGCCATGGACTCAACGGGCGCTCCGTGGCCCCATCCCATGATGCATGGGCCTGATGACATGGGCTGGACCATGGCTCTGGGCACGGTTGCGATGACGCTATGGTTCGGCGGCATCCTGAGCCTGCTCGTCGCGCTTGTCCGCTCGGTCGCCAAGGCGTCGTGACGGCGGTCGGATGAACTTTCAGCCTACAACCCGATCAAAGGACGTACGAGTGAACAGCCCTGTCACAGCCTTCCATCGTCGCAGTCCCGAGCAAGCCGACGATGGTTTCGCTTTCGATGAAGTCATAGACCGTCGTTCATCCAATTCGGTGAAGTGGGCCTATTCCGGCAAACTGCTGACGCCCGAGGAGTGCGCCGCCGACCCGCTGCCGATGTGGGTCGCCGATATGGACTTCAAGGCTCCCCAGCCCGTCCTCGATGCCATCACGGATACCGTCCGGCACGGCATCCTCGGCTATCCCGGCGGTGTGCCGAAGTCCTATGTCGATGCCGTCATCAACTGGCAGGCCAAACGCTTCGGCTGGAACGTCTCGCCGGAATGGCTGCTGCAAAGCCCGGGCGTCGTCACCGCATTGAAGACGATCATCCAGGCGTTCTCTCAAGCAGGCGACACGATCCTGATCCAGCCGCCCGTCTACGCGCACTTCCATGACGATCCGGTCGTGAACGGCCGGCGTCTGGCTTACGCCCGGCTCGTCCTGTCGGAGGACGGGTACCGGTTCGACGAGAAGGTCTTCGAAGCCGCCATTCGCGACAACACGAAGATCTTCATCCTGTGCAATCCGCACAATCCCACGGGTAACGTCTGGTCCGAAGATGAGCTCCGGGCAATGGGCGAGATCTGCGCGCGTCACGGTGTGCTAGTCGTCGCGGACGAGATCCACGAGGACTTCGTCCTGAACCTGACGAAGCGGCATGTGCCCTTCGCGTCCCTGGGCGAAGCATTCGCACAGAACAGCATCACCTGCACGGCTCCGAGCAAGACCTTCAATCTCGCTGGCCTTCAGACTGCGAACGTGATCGTGCCCAACCCGCGGCTTCGTGGGGAGCTGCGCCGTCAGCTCGAGAGAAACGGCTCCGGTCAGGTGAACGTGCTCGGGATGGTCGCGGCAGAGGCTGCCTACACGCATGGAGAGCCTTGGCTCGAGGCCATGCTGGACTACGTCCGCGCCAATCGTGAACACTTCGCGCGCACGATCAACAGCGCCACGACGAGGATCAGGGTGCTTCCATCGGATTCCCTCTACCTGTCCTGGATGGACTGCCGGGGGCTAGGGTTGTCGGCCCCGGAACTCAGGACTTTCATGCTCACCAAGGCCCGGGTTTGGCTCGATCACGGCTCCAAGTTCGGTATCGACGGCGAAGGATTCATGCGCGTCAATCTCGGCTGTCCAAGGTCCACGGTTGATGAAGCGATCACCCGCATTACGGATGCCGTGACAACCCATCCGTGATAGGCGGCACGGTGTCCCGTTCGTCCCAAAGGCAGCTGCCGATGAGCCCAGTCCAGCAAGATCGCCCATCTTCTCGGACGACTCCCGGGGAGGCCTACGCGAGGGCGGCGGTCGCCTCGTCGAACGCGGTTGCATCACCGAGGACATTCGCCAGCAGCATGGCTCCTTCGAGCGTTGCTATCACCTGCATGGCCCTCTCGCGCGTCAGGCCTCGGGCAACGAGGTTTTCCACGCCGAGCTCGAAGAACCTGCGGACCTCGCTTGCGACCTCACGCGACAGGTCCCTGGACATCACGGCAAGTGACCCGCACAGGCACATGCTGCCGTCGTCGCGCAAGGCACGACGGAACGCCTTTCGCCACGCCTCGACGGGATTGTCTCCATCCGCCACCTGCTGGCCCACGGCGTCAGTGAAGCGATCCGTGTACCGGGACGCGACCGCGGCCGCGAGCGCCTCCTTGGTCGGGAAATGGTAGTGGACGCTCGAACTCTTCACGCCGACATCGGCGGCGATGTCACGGAAACTGAAGCCACCGTAGCCGGCCTCCCGGATACGACGCTCCGCCGCGTCCATGATGGCATTCACGGTGTCGTTCATGACCTCCGACCTTTTTATCTACCTTCTGATAGATAGATGTTGCCAAACCGCCTGACAACCCTTATCGAGTTGCCTATCTACTGATAGATAGAGGAATTGCACAATGCGCTTTCAGGGAAAAGTGGTTGCCATCACCGGCGGTGGCTCCGGGATCGGCAAGGAAACGGCTGCCCGCTTCATCGCGGAAGGGGCCAAGGTCGCCATCAATGGGCGTGACGCCGCCAAGCTGGAGGCAGCAGCGCATGAGATCGACCCACGCGGCGAGAGCGTCATCGTGTCGGCTGGCGACATCGCCCAGCCCGCCACCGGCGCGACCCTGGTGGACGCTGCGGTGTCCCGCTTCGGCAAGCTCGACGTGCTCGTCAACAATGCCGGCGTGTTCAATCCCAAGCCCTTCCTCGAGCTCACCGAGGCGGACTACGACTGGTATCTCGACACGATCCTGAAGGGGAAGTTCTTCACCGCCCAGGCTGCGGCGAAGGCCATGAGGGATAAGGGCGGCGCCATCGTCCAGACGGGATCGATGTGGGCCATCCAGGCGATCGGCGCGACGCCGTCGGCCGCGTACTCCGCCGCCAACGCCGGAGTGCATGCCATGGTACGCAACCTCGCGATCGAACTCGCGCCCTACAGGATCCGCATCAATGCCGTGGCCCCGGCGGTGGTGGAGACGCCGGTCTACAACACCTTCCTGTCCGACGAACAGGTGAAGGAGGTGCTGCCGACCTTCGATGCCTTCCATCCGCTGGGCCGCAACGGCCAGCCGAGGGACGTGGCCGAGGCCATTCTGTTCCTGGCTTCCGACCGAGCATCCTGGATCACCGGCACCGTGCTTCCCGTCGACGGTGGCGTGACCGCCGGTCGCCAGTAAGGATGGATGAACGATGCAGGCGGGATGATCTCCGCCGGCATCGCCGCGAGGGAAGCTCACCATGCATCATCCTGTTCTCATCGTCGGCGGCGGCCTCGCTGGCCTGACGGCCACTCGTCACCTTCATCGCGCCGGGATCGATTTCCAGCTCCTGGAAGCCCGCGATCGATTGGGCGGACGCATCCTGTCTGCCGATGCCTCGGGAAACATCTCGGACGACGGCTTCGATCTCGGACCCTCCTGGATATGGCCCGGGATGCAGCCAGCGATGGCCGCGCTGATCGCGGAACTTGGCCTGTCATCCTTTCCGCAGCACAGCGATGGCGACGTGATCTACCAACGGATGCTGGGCCAAGCGCCGCAGCGCTTCCGAGGCATGCGACAGGAGCCGAAATCCATGCGGCTGGCAGGTGGCACCGGAGCCATCATCCGCACGCTCGCATCCAGCCTTCCGACGTCGAGCATCCTGCTCAATGCCCGCGTAGTGCGGGTTGCGCACGATGGACAGGGCGTGGAAGTCAGCTTCATTGGGGAGAACGGGTCCGAGCAGACAATGCGCGCCTCGCACGTGGTCCTTGCCCTGCCTCCGCGTCTGCTCGAGGCGACCGTCTCGTTCTCGCCCGCCCTCGACGCCACCACGGCCCGGCGCTGGCACGATACGCCGACGTGGATGGCGCCGCACGCCAAGTTCTTCGCGCTCTATGATCGTCCCTTCTGGCGCGATCGAGGTCTCTCCGGCGCGGCCCAGAGCATGGTGGGGCCGCTCGCCGAGATCCACGACGCGACGACCGCTTCGGGCCAGGCGGCGCTGTTCGGGTTCGTCGGCGTTCCTGCGGAACGGCGCCTTGCCGTCGGGCAGGACGCGCTCGTCACGGCTTGCATCCAACAGCTTGCCAGCCTGTTCGGACCTGAAGCCGCTAATCCGGTTGCGACCTTGTTCAAGGATTGGGCCGCAGATCCCCTGACGGCGACGCCTGACGATCGGATCGCCGGCGGGCATCCGAGCCCGGACCGACGGCCGTGGGTCGACGGGGACTGGCAGGCACACGTTTCCCTGGCGGGGAGCGAAACCAGCCTCAGTGAGCCCGGCTACGTCGCCGGAGCCGTTGAGGCGGCGGAACGTGCCGTCACTGGACTCCTGGATCGCTTGAAGACCTCCAGACAGAAGCCTCCGACACTGAACCCTTGGAAGCAGGACACTAGGGAGACGGAACCAATGAGGAAAACCTATCGGGCCATGCAGGTGGCGACGCCCGGCACCCTTGAGCTCGTGGAGCGTGAGACGCCCACCCCGGGTGCCGGCGAGGTCCTGATCGCGGTCGAGGCTTGCGGGATCTGCGGTGCGGATGCCGCCGACATCGATAGGGCCGATCCGACGCTGCAACCGCCCCGCGTGCCGGGCCATGAGGTCGTGGGCCGCATCATTGCCCTCGGCGGGGGTGTTCCGTCGATCTGGAAGGTGGGCCAGCGCGTGGGCGTCGGACGGCTCGGCGGCCATTGCAACGAATGTCCCCAGTGCCGCCAGGGTCAGTTCCAGCTCTGCCGGAACCAGCCGTTCGTCGGCGCGTCCTGCGATGGCGGCTACGCCGAGGTGATGCTCGCACGCGGAACGGGTCTCGTGTCAATTCCCGACGAGCTGGAGGCCGAGGAGGCAGCTCCCATCCTTTGTGCCGGCATCGCGACATTCAACGCGCTTAAGAAGTCAGGCGCCGAAGTGGGGGACACGGTGGCGATCCTCGGCATCGGCGGTCTGGGCCATATGGCTCTGCAATATGCCCGCAGGATGGGATTCAAGGTCGTGGCCGTCGGTCGTGGCCAAGACATCGCCGGGGATGCCCTGGAGCTTGGGGCGCACGTTTACATCGATACCAGCCAGGAAAACGCCGGGGAAAGGCTCAAGGGCATGGGCGGCGCCAAGGCGATTATCGCCACCATCGGTAACCCCGAGGCCGTTTCGTCCCTGATGGGCGGGCTCGCGCCACAGGGACGCCTGGTGCTGCTCGGCGCGGGCAAGGACCCGCTGCCCGTTTCGGCAGGTCATCTCGTCGTCGGCGAGCGGAGCGTGCTCGGATCGATCACCGGATCGCCCTACGAGAATGAGAGGGCGCTGGACTTCAGCGTGCTGACGGCCGTGAGGCCCCTGATCGAGACCATGCCCCTGGAGAAGGCGCGCGAGGCCTATGAGAGGATGAAGTCCGGTAACGTGAAGTTCCGGATGGTGCTGACCATGAAGGAGACGGACCATGCGCATCAACGATGACCTGACCCAACCCGTGATCGTCCAGGCCGCGAAGCTTGAGTGGATCCCGAGCCCGGCCGCCGGCGTGGACCGGCGCATGCTGTTCCGGATTGGCGACGAGATCGCCCGCGCCACCTCTCGCGCCACCTCTATCGTCCGCTAGGCGCCTGGGAGCGCCTTCCCACGCCATACCCACAGCGGTGGCGAGGAGATCGTCGTCCTTGAAGGCACGTTTCAGGATGAGCATGGCGAGTACCCAGCCGGAAGCTACTTCCGCAACCCGCCGGGTACCTCGCACATCCCTGCGTCGGAAGACGGCTGCACCATCTTCGTGCGCCTCTGGCAGTTCCGTGCCGGCGATCAGGCGCAGATCGTGCGTCAGCCCGGCGAAGGCGACGAGGCCGCACCTCGCGAAGGCGCAGCGAGCGCGACCGTGCTGTTCGACGACGGCCGGGAGAAGGTGTGCCTCGAGGACTGGGCCGCTGGCGAGGCCATGACGGTCGAGAACGTGCGCGGACTGGAGTTTCTCGTGCTCTCCGGCGAGCTCTCGGTCGGCGGGGAGAAGCTGGAAGCGCAGGGTTGGGGCCGACTGCCTGCCGGGATGGACCTGATCGGGACGGCCGGACAGCAAGGGGCACGGATCTGGATCAAGGACGCACCGCTACTGCATCCGGACGTCCTCCAGATGCCCGCCTAGCTCATTGAAGGGAGCAGGAGTCTTCGATGCAGGACCGTGGCCGGCCATGCGCTGGCGCGGTCTCCTTCTATTCGCCAAGCCGGCGGCGTCCTCGATGTCCCGTACCGGATGCCAGACGGCTGACGCGCCTGCGCGTCGCTGTCTTGAGAAGCTTGCGGAAGGTTGGACATTCCAAGTGAGACGGGGCGGGACACTCCGCCACGTGCCGAAGGGCATCCCGCAGCACCCGCAGGTCGATCATCTGGCGCTGCAAGTCATCCGCCTTGGCGTGCAATTGATCCCGGGGGATGTCGGGCCGCCCATCCTTTCCGAACATGCCCGCGATCTCGGTGAGAGAGAAGCCTGCTGTTTTCCCGAGTTCGATCAGCGATAACCTCAAGAGGACATCGGGATCGAATTGCCGCCGCAGCCCATGCCGGCCGACCGATCTGATCAAGCCGACCTCCTCGTAGTAACGCAACGTCGAGGCCGGCACGCCCGAACGTTCGGCGACCTCACCGATATCCATCATTCCCATGCTTGACCTCAAGGCGGCTTGAAGTCGTACCGTGTTTCGAATCATCGATTTGAGCAAGAGGAACGCCATGGCACCCTATCAATCCCGTAAGCCCGTCTGGCATGATCCACGAGCCGTGGTGCTGCTGATGGCGGCATCGCTCACGACCATGGCCAACGCCACCATCAGTCCCGCGCTCCCCGGGCTAGAGCGCCTGTTCGCGGATGATCCGAACGCCGCGATGCTGGTGCGGCTGCTGGTGCCTGCACCTTCAATCGCCGTTGCCATCCTCGCGCCGTTCGCGGGTATCGTCGCCGATCGGTACGGTCGGCGACGGATGCTCCTGACCGGGGTCGGTCTCTTCGTGCTGGCCGGATGCGCAGGACTGCTCCTTCCTGATCTTCCGGCCATCTTTGTCAGCCGACTGATCCTGGGGGACGCCGTCGCCCTCATCATGACGGCCCAGACCGCGCTCGTCGGCGACTACTTCACCGGTGCCGGCCGAAACGCGCTGACAGGCTTCAGATATCGGCCCGCAATTTCGGCGGACTCGCGTTCATCTCGCTCGCCGGATGGTTTGCCGTGATCTCGCCGCGTCTGCCCTTTGCCATCTACGGAGTTGCCGCGCTCTTCCTGCCATTGATGTGGAAGGTCGTCGTCGACCCGCAACGGACCTCATCCGATCCCGGCGCCAGCCCGCAGGACAACTCTCCGACCCCCTCGTCATGGGGTTTCGCCCTCGCGTCGCTCGTGCTCCTTCAGGCCGTCACGAACATGATCTTCTTCGTCATGCCGACCCAGTTGTCGTTCTTCTTCGAGCGGGCTGGCTACGATAGCCCGGTGATGACCGGATCGGCGCTTGGCGTCCTGATGCTCTCGGGCGGCTGTTTCGCGCTGCTGTATGGCCGGGTCCAGCAGGCCATCGGACATGTCGGCATCTTCGCGTTGGGGTATGGTGCGATGGCAACCGGGTTTCTGCTGCTGGCCCATGCTTCGACACCTCCAGTGTGGTTCGTCGCGGCCTCAGCCATCGGAGCGGGCTACGCACTGGTCTCGCCGGGCTTCGTGACCCTTGCCCTGGGGATTACGCCAATCCGGAGGAGAGGGATGGCTGGCGGGATCCTGACCGCTTCCGTGTTCATCGGTCAGTTCTGTTCGCCCCTCCTGAGCACGCCGTTGATCGCGGCATACGGCTACGAGGGGCTGTTCCAGATCGTCTCATCGATCGTGGCAGTGATGTCCGTTGCCGCCGTCCTGAAGGCATGCGCGATGAGACTTCAGGTATGGAAAGGCGGGACGCCATCGATGGAGTGGCGTCATGCGGCGAAACAAGTATCTGCTCCCAGACCGAATTCTGGCGAATGACGCCTTTTGGCACTCCAGAGACGTAAGCGCTTGGTCCGCTTCCGCGGTCATGAGCCGACGTCCCTTGGGTGACTGGAAGGTGAAAGGATGACCCGTTGCGGTCATTCCGATGATGCGGCTGACTGCAACCAATCTGAGATTTCCCGAGCGCAGGGGCTAGTCCATGCTACGTCATCGTGACAAGCGAGCGGAGGGTCCCAGCCGAATACCATTAGTCCAGAAACCCGGCCCCTGTTCCATTCTGAAGACCTTATTGCTCGGGGCAACCCCCCTCGACAAAATCGACGTCTTTCCGGCGTACGAGCCAAGCGGACCGTCGTCCGGCAAGGCCATCCGCAAGAACTGCTCACACGCGGGAAAAAGTCCGCGGCGAATGGCTGAGATAGGAAAGGGCAGCGGCCTGCCAACCCTTTAACCCAAAGGGCTGATACAGAAGCGTCGCCTTGCTCTCCTGGCAGCTTCGGGCATAGCATGTCCGGCAAAAGACTTTCCGGGTATCCGGATGGGAGGAAGCGATGGATCGCCCCGGGCTTTCACGCCGGGAGGTGGTTTCAGGCATCCTGGCACTGGCAACGGTGACCGGCGTTCCCCCAGCCGTTGCCGCGCCCGAAGAACTCAGGTTCGGCCTGACCCCGGTCTTCCTCACCTCCGACCTCGAGCTTCTCGACCGCCTGCGCTCGTACCTGGAGCACGCGACGGGCTTCCCGGTCCGGCTGGTCACACGGCGCACGTACCAGGAGATCACCTCGCTCCTCCTCTCGGGACAGCTCGACGCGGCCTGGATCTGCGGCTACCCGTTCGTGGCGAACCAGCCGAGGCTGGCGCTCGTCGCGGTCCCGGTCTGGCGCGGCAGGCCGCTCTACCGCTCCTACCTCATCACCGGACGGGACAGGCAAGCGGATGGTCTCAAGGCCCTGAAGGGTGACGTCCACGCCTTCTCCGACCCAGACAGCAACTCGGGCTGGCTGGTGACCGCGGCGGCGCTCGCCCGGGACAACCGGACGCCGGAGCGGTTCTTCGGCCGGACGATCTTCACCTACGGCCACCGGAACGTCATCCGCGCCGTCGCGTCCGGACTGGCCATGAGCGGCAGCGTCGACGGCTACGTCTACGAAGTCATGCGCGAGACCGAGCCGGATCTCATTGCCCCGACCAAGGTCATCCGCCAGTCCGAGCCCATGGGGTTCCCGCCGATCGCCTGCGCGGCCAGCATCATGGACGCTTCCAGGACCGAGGCGCTGCGGACCGCGCTCGTCCGGATGGCCGACCACCCGGACGGCCAGGCCGTCCTGCGGTTGCTGCGCCTGGACGGGTTCAGCATAGAGGCGCCCGGCCTCTACGACATGATCGCCGCCGAGATGGCGGTCGTGCGGGGAGGGGCCGGATGATCGCGCTCCGCCTTCCCATGGCCGTCAAGATCCCGCTGGTGGTGACGGTGTTCATGGCGGCGGTCGCCGTGTTCGTGTCCGAGCGGGTGCTCACCCGCTTCCAGGAGGCGCAGACCAAGCATCTCGGCGACCTGGCCGCGATCTACCTCGACGGCCTCGCGTCGTCGCTCGTCGACCCGGTGGTCCGAGAGGACGTCTGGGAGGCGTTCGACATCGTCGACCGGGCGCGCCAGACCCATGCCGGGCTCAAGCTGACCGAGACCGTCGTCGCGCTCGCCGACGGGCGGGTGCTCGCGTCGTCCGACCCGCGGGTCCATCCGTCCCTGTCGGCCCTGCCGCCCTCGTTCCTGCCCCAGCGGGCCATGGCGCCGATGATCGTTGTGCGCGCCGACGAGGCCCGTGCCGTCGCGCGCCGGGACCTGTCCTCCGGCGGCACCGTCGTCGGCTCGGTGCATGCCGCCTTCGACATCGCCCCACTCCTGGCCGAGCGGCGCTCGGTCCTGCTGTCCCTCATCGTCACCAACGCGGTGCTGACGTTCGTTCTCGCGCTGGCGGCCTGGCTCGTCGTCCGACGCATGATGCGGCCGGTCCGGGTTCTGGCGTCTCACCTCGAGACCGGCATGCAGGGACAGGTCGAACCCATTCCGGATTCCTTCCTGGACAAAGCCCCGGTCGAGTTCCGCCGCCTGTTCGGGGCCTTCAATCGCATGGCCGAGGCCGCGCGGGAGCGGGAGGCACTCTCGCGCCAGCTCGTCGAGGAAGAGCGGCTGGCCAGCCTCGGTCGCCTGGCGTCCGGGATGGCGCACGAGATCAATAATCCGCTCGGCGGCCTCTTCAACGCCCTCGACACCTTGAAGGAGCATGGGGAACGCGGCGACGTCCGCCGCCGCACGATCGACCTGATCGAGCGGGGGCTGAAGGGCATCCGCGACGTGGTACGCACGACGCTCGTGACCTACCGGGCCGACCGTGACGTCCATTCGCTCAAGCGGGCCGACATCGATGACCTCAGGCTGCTGGTCGAGCCCGAGGTCCGGCGCAAGCGGTTGATGCTCCGGTGGGTCAACGAGGGTTACGACGAACTGCCCATGTCGCCCTCGGTCGTCCGGCAGGTGCTGCTCAATGTCCTTCTCAACGCCTGCCGGGCGACGCCGGAGGGAAGCCAGGTCGCGTTCGAGGCCCACGTCGAAGGCCCGTGCTTCGTCGTCACCATCGAGGATATGGGACCCGGCCTTCCCGTGGGCGCACGACACGCGCTGACGGATCCGGGGAACAAGCCTCTCTCGGGCTCCGGGGGCGGGCTTGGCCTCTGGATGGTGCATCGCCTGGTCAAGGAGGTCGGCGGCACGGTCGCGGCGCTGCCGCGAATTCCGGCCGGGACCGTCGTTCGCATCACGATCCCGCTCGAGGATGAGGAGGGAACCGCCAATGTCGCTTGAGGGACGGACCATCGCGCTGGTCGAGGACGATCCGATCATGGGCGAGTCGCTGGCCGACCGCCTCTCCCTGGAGGGGGCCAACGTCATCTGGTGGCAGGACTGCCGGGCCGCCGTCGATAACCTCGGGACGTCGTCCCCCGACCTCGTTGTCTGTGACATCCGCCTGCCGGACGGCACCGGCGAGGACGTGTTCCGCATCGCCTCGTCCATGCCTGAGGGACCGCCGTTCCTGTTCGTCACGGGACACGCCGACATCGACCAGGCCGTCAGGCTCATGCGCAACGGGGCCAGCGACTACCTGACGAAGCCGTTCGAGATGAGCGCCTTCCTGAGTCGGCTCGGGCAATTGCTCCGTCCGACGGTGCCATCCGGCGCCGCCGTCCTCGGGATCAGCCGGCAGATGCTCGACACCCAACGGCTGCTCCAGCGCATCGGGCATCTCTCCGCGCCCGTCCTGCTGACCGGGGAGACGGGTGTCGGCAAGGAGGTGTGCGCCCGCTACCTCCACGGGCTACGCGCTCCCGCGCCCGGTCCCTTCGTGGCCGTGAACTGCGCGGCGATCCCGAGGGACCTGATGGAGAGCGAGCTGTTCGGGCATGAGAAGGGAGCCTTCACGGGCGCTTCCGCCCGCCATCTCGGGTACGCCGAGCGCGCCCGCGACGGCATCCTGTTCCTGGACGAGATCGGCGAGCTGGACCTGAAGTTGCAGACCAAGCTCCTCCGGTTGCTGGAGGACCGCACCTTCCATCGCCTCGGGGGCGAGAGCGAGGTCCCGTTCAAGGCCCGGCTCGTCTGCGCCACCAATGCCGACCTGGCAGCCCGGATCAGGGCGGGCGAGTTCCGCGAGGACCTGTACTACCGGATCAACGTCCTGACCGTGCCTGTCCCGCCGCTGCGGGAGCGTCCGGACGATGTCGAGTGGCTGGCGGTTCGCTTCGCAGACGTTTTTTCGGCCGATGCCGGAGTCGAGCTGGCGGGCTTCAGCGGCCTTGCCCTTGAGGAGCTCAAGGCACATGCCTGGCCGGGAAACGTGCGTGAGCTGCGCAACCGGATCGAACGCGCGGTCGCCCTGTCACCAGGACCATGGATCACGCCGGGCGACCTGTTCCCGGAACGGGCCGGGAGGCGGGGCGATGCCGCGCCGCGGGTGGGCGGCCTGGAGGCGGTCCGGGACGAGGCCGAGCGGCGGGAGATCCTGCGGGCGCTGCGCCTGAACGGCGGCGTCATCAACGCGGCGGCCGGCATGCTCGGGATCTCGCGGACGACCATGTGGGAGAAGATGCGCCGCCACCGGATCGACGGGTCGGCAGGCAAGGGGACGTTCGGAAATCCGAACATGGAGAGCGCCGACGTTCGGATTTCCGGCGATCGCGGGAGCGGATCACCCGTCGATCCCGTGGGGCCACGGGGCGGATAGCGGCAGGCAACGCTTGGCACGCTCCTTGCAACATGGCCTTCCGCAACAAGACACGCGGGAGGAAATCCATGAAACGCTGCGATCTGCTCGTCGATCTCGGCCGCCGGCGGTTCCTGTCCGGCGCCGGCCTTGCCGCCGCAGGGGCGGCCGCCAATGCCGTCCTGCCCACGGCGGAAGCCAAGGCCGCGGTACCGACGGCCAGGGTGGCCTATCCGTCCAACCGTCTCGGCAACGTGAAGGACCTCAAGCTCAACGAGCCAGTGGACGTCGCGTACCCCGATCCAGATGCGCCCGGTGTCCTGCTCAAGCTCGGGAAGCGGGTCGAGGGTGGCATCGGTCCCGACGGCGACATCGTCGGCTTCACGACGATCTGCCCGCACAAGGGCTATCCGCTCGCCTACAACGCCCAGACCAAGACCCTGAACTGCTCCAGCCACTACTCGGTCTTCGACTGCGAGGCCGGCGGGCAGGAGACCTGGGGCCACGCGACCCAGAACCTGCCGCAGTACTCGCTGCGGGTCGACGACAAGGGCGACATCTACGCGGAAGGGCTCGACGAGCTCCTCTACGGCCGCCTGTCCAACGTGCTCTGAGGGAGGCTGAGATGGCCTACAAGCGACAGATCGACCGCCTTCCGATCATTCCGGCGGACGCCAGGGAACACAACGTGGTGTGTCACTACTGCATCGTCGGATGCGGCTACAAGGCCTACACCTGGGACATCGACCGACAGGGCACCACAGACCCATCCGGCAACAAATTCGGCGTCGATCTCGCCAAGCAGCAGGGCGCCGAAACCGAGGCCTGGTATGCGCCCGCGATGTACAACGTCGTCCGGCAGGACGGGAAGGACGTCCACATCGTCATCAAGCCCGACAAGGACTGCGTCGTGAACTCGGGCCTCGGCTCGATCCGCGGTGCCCGGATGGCGGAGATGTCCTACTCGCCCGTGCGCAACACCGAGCAGCAACGTCTGACCGATCCGATGGTCTGGCGCTACGGCCAGATGCAGCCGACGAGCTGGGACGACGCCCTCGACCTCGTCGCCCGCGTGACCGCCGCGGTCATCAACGAGCAGGGCGAGGACGGCCTGTTCGTATCCGCCTTCGACCATGGCGGGGCCGGTGGCGGCTACGAGAACACCTGGGGCACGGGCAAGCTCTACTTCACCGCCATGAAGGTGAAGAACATCCGCATCCACAACAGGCCCGCCTACAATTCGGAGGTCCACGCGACACGTGACATGGGCGTCGGCGAGTTGAACAACTGCTACGAGGACGCCGAACTCGCCGACACGATCGTGGTTGTCGGCGCGAACTCGCTCGAGACCCAGACCAACTACTTCCTGAACCACTGGATCCCGAACCTGCGCGGGATGTCCGCGGACAAGAAGAACGCGCAGTTGCCGGGCGAGCCGCACGAGCCCGCCCGCGTCATCGTTGTCGATCCACGTCGCACGGTGACGATCAACGCCTGCGAGGTCGAGGCCGGCAAGGACCGGGTGATGCACCTGGCGATCAACTCGGGCACGGACCTCGCGCTGTTCAACGCCTGGCTGACCTACATCGCGGAGAAGGGCTGGGTCGATAAGTCCTTCATCGACGCCTCGACGAAGGACTTCGACAAGGCGATTGCCGGCAACCGGACGAGCCTGGAGGAGGCGGCGCAGATCACCGGCCTCACGGTCGACCAGATCCGGCAATCGGCGGAGTGGATCGCTCAACCAAAGGCCGGCGGAGCCCGTCGCCGTACCATGTTCGCCTACGAGAAGGGCCTGATCTGGGGCAACGACAACTACCGCACCAACGGTGCGCTGGTGAACGTCGCTCTTGCGACGGGCAACATCGGTCGTCCCGGCGGCGGCTGCGTCCGCCTCGGCGGCCATCAGGAGGGCTATTCCCGGCCGGCCGACGCCCACGTCGGCCGGCCCGCGGCATACGTCGACCAGCTCCTGATCAACGGCAAGGGCGGCGTGCACCACATCTGGGGCTGCGACCACTACAAGACGACGCTGAACGCGCTCCAGTTCAAGCAGGCCTACAAGAAGCGGACCGACCTGGTGAAGGACGCCATTTCGGCCGTACCGTGGGGCGACCGCCCCGCGATGGTCGCGGCGATCATGGACGCGATCCGCAAGGGTGGCCTGTTCTCGGTCGACGTCGACATCATCCCGACCCAGATCGGGCAGGCCAGCCACATCTGGCTGCCGGCCGCGACGTCGGGCGAGATGAACCTGACGTCGATGAACGGCGAGCGGCGCATGCGGCTCACCGAGCGCTACATGGATCCGCCCGGCCGGGCCATGCCGGACTGCCTGATCGCGGCGCGGATCGCCAACAACCTGGAGCGGGTCTTCCGCGAGACGGGCAAGACGGACGTCGCCGACCGCTTCAAGGGCTTCGACTGGAAGACCGAGGAAGACGCCTTCATGGACGGCTACCACCAGCACGAGAAGGGCGGCGAGTTCGTGACCTACGCCCGTCTCAGGGCGATGGGCACGAACGGTTTCCAGGAGCCGGCGGTCGGGATCGAGGGCGGCCCGGTCGGCACCGGCAGCTCACCGGGCGGGACGACCACGGGGCAGCAGCCCGGCATGGTGGTGCAGGGGCCGGCGATCGAGGGTGCCCGCGGCAAGGAGCCCGTGCAGCAGGCCGCGACGGGTTCAGCGGCGGCTCCTGCTCCGACAGGCGGGACCGAACGCATCATCGGCACGAAGCGGCTCTACGCGGATGGGAAGTTCAACACGAAGGACGGCAAGGCCATCTTCATGGAGACGCAATGGCGCGGCTTGCAGGCTGCGGGCAAGCAGGCGGAGAAGGACAAGTTCGCGTTCCTGATCAACAACGGACGCACCAACCATGTCTGGCAGAGCGCCTATCTCGACCAGGAGAACGACCTCGTCATGGACCGCTGGCCGTTCCCGTTCATCGAGATGAATCCGCGCGACATGGCGGAGCTCAACCTGAAGCCGGGCGACCTGGTCGAGGTCTACAACGACAACGGCTCGACGCAGGCAATGGCCTATCCCACCGAGGCGGCGAAGCCGAAACAGACCTTCATGCTGTTCGCCTACCCGATGGGCGTGCAGGGCAACGTGGTCTCGGCCGGGGTGAACGAGTTCATCATCCCGAACTACAAGCAGACCTGGGGCAACATCCGCAAGATCGCGGACGCGCCGGAGGCGGTGAAGGGCCTGTCGTTCAAGTCGAAGGAGTACAAGGTCTCGTAGGCTTTCCCCGCAAGGGCCGGGCGGGCACGTCCGGCCCCTCGCGGGAGCCGCGGCCCCGGCAATGAACAGGTGGCGAGGAATCCTTGATGCTGCTCACCAAGGAACGCGTATCCGTACAACGGGAGCCGACCCGGCATCCCGGGCTGATCGATCCGTTCGGACGTGCCATCACGTACCTGCGCGTCTCGGTGACGGATCGCTGCGACTTCCGCTGCGTCTACTGCATGTCGGAGCACATGACGTTCCTGCCGAAGCGGGACCTGCTGACCCTGCACGAGCTCGACCGCGTCTGCTCGGCGTTCGTCGCGCACGGCGTGCGCAAGCTGCGGATCACGGGCGGCGAGCCGCTCGTGCGGCGCGACGTGCTGGGCCTGTTCCGTTCGCTGTCGCGCCACCTGGTCTCGGGTGCCCTCGACGAGCTCACCCTGACGACCAACGGCTCCCAGCTCGGGCGCTTCGCCGCCGAACTCGCCGATTGCGGCGTGAGACGTGTGAACGTCTCGGTCGACACGCTCGATGCCGAGAAATTCAGGAGCATCACGCGCTGGGGCGACCTCGCACAGGTGCTGGCCGGGATCGACGCCGCGCAGGCAGCGGGCCTGCGCGTGAAGGTCAACACGGTCGCCCTCAAGGGCGTCAACGAGGACGAGATCGGAACCCTGATGGAATGGGCACACGGGCGCGGCATGGACCTGACCCTGATCGAGGTGATGCCGCTCGGCGACATCGAGCCGAGCCGCCTCGACCAATACCTGCCGTTGTCGGTCGTGCGGGCGCGCCTGTCCGGATTGTACACGCTCGACGACCTCGACGATCGCACGGGCGGACCTGCGCGATACGTGTGGGTGAGTGAAACGGGCGGGAAGCTAGGGTTCATCACGCCGATGACCCACAACTTCTGCGAAAGCTGCAACAGGGTCCGCCTGACCTGCACGGGCCAGCTCTTCATGTGTTTGGGTCAGGAGGACGCGGCTGACCTCCGGACGCCGCTGCGGATGTCCGAGGGGAACGAGCGCTTGGAGCAGGCGATCACGGACGCGATTGCCCGCAAGCCTAAAGGACACGACTTCATCATCGACAGGCGGCACACGCGGCCAGCGGTTGCGCGCCACATGAGCATGACCGGGGGCTGAGGTCTGGCAAGTGCGCGGATGGGAACAGGAGACGTCGTGCTGAACGACTTGTACAACCGTCGCGTCCTCGAACTCGCCGCTGACATTCCCCTCCTCGGCAGGTTGCCGGCGGCGGATGCCAGTGCCACAGCTCATTCGCGGCTATGTGGCTCGACCGTCACGGTGGATCTCACAGTCACGGACGAGGTCGTGACCTCCTTCGCGCACGAGGTCAGGGCCTGCGCGCTCGGGCAGGCATCGTCCTCGATCATGGCACGGAATGTGATTGGCTCGACGGCGAAGGAACTGCGTGCTGTCCGGCAGGCGATCTACGCGATGCTGAAGGACAATGGCGTGCCACCCACAGGGAAGTGGAGCGATGCCGAGGCATTTCTGCCGGCCCGAAACGTCAACGCCCGTCATGCTTCCATCTTGTTGACCTTCGATGCCGTCCTGAGTGCCCTCGATTAGGTCCGGCCCGCTTGAACGCACCATCAAGTCGCAATTGTCAGAGGGAAGTGTCACAGCTCCATCATCAAACCCAGCTATCGGAACGATTAGCTTGGGGAGCGATCATGCTGGATATATTCCGTTTGGGTTGCGCCGTTGGGGTTCTTTCCTTCGTGGGGGCTGCGGGGCCCGTTGCGGCCGCTGGGGACCACCATACTGCTCAGGCCGGCGCCATCAAGGTCGTCCATGTCTGGACCAGGGCTGTCTCTGATCCCAAAAAGCCCGCTGACGTGTTCCTCGACATCGAGAACCGAGGAGGCGAGGATCGCCTTATTGGTGTTGTGAGCCAAGATGCCGAGACGGCCGCGATCGTGGGCCTGTCTACCCGCGGAGACACCGTAGTCGCGCAGCCGCTTGGATCTGCTGGTGTTCCTGCACGAGGCCGGCTGCGGCTGGATCCCGATGGATTTGCTATCCGTCTCGAAGGACTGAAGCGGCCTCTGGGCATTGATCAAGAATTCGATCTTGTCCTCAAATTCGAAAGGGCCGGCGAATTGCGTGTGAAGGGGGAGGTGATGAAGCCCAACGCCCGCCAACATAGCCATGCGGGTCACAGTCACTGACGGTGAGCGCACGCCTTCCGGTGCTCCGCACGTTACCGCGGCACGAAGCGGCATGAAAATCGAGGCAGGACACGCAGTCTGTCACGCCAGTGTCATTGAGAGTTCCTATCGCCATGAGGTGTCCCGACCGACACGGTCCCCGGCCCAGGAGATTCCCATGACCATTCGCAATGCTGCGTTTGCAGCCGGCATTTCGCTCTTTGCCTTGAGCACCGGAGCCTACTCCCAAACAATCCCTCAGGCGAACGATGCCTATTACACCACCGGCAAGGAAGAACTTGCCAGGCGTCTCGGGGCGGCGCCGCGCACGGGGCGTGCAAAGAACATCATCCTGTTCGTGGGCGACGGCATGAGCGTCGCGACGGTTACGGCATCCCGGATCTTGGATGGACAGAAGCGGGGCGTCGACGGGGAGTCCAACAGCCTGGCCATCGATAGATTTCCTTATGTTGGATTGACGAAGACCTACTCGCACAATGGACAGGTGTCCGACTCGGCGCCGACGGCCTCGGCCATGATGTCCGGCGTCAAACTCCAGAACGGCGTGATCGGCATGAACTCGTCCGTTAAGGAAAAGGACTGCATGGCCGCTCGTGGCCAGGAAGTGATGTCGCTCGCCGCGATGGCCGAGCGGGCCGGCCTGTCGACGGGTGTAGTGTCGACCGCGAAGATCACGCACGCCACTCCGGCCGCCGTTTACTCCCACACCGCCTATCGCGACTGGGAGGACGAGAGTGCCATGCCGGCGGAATGCAAGGCGGCAGGTGTCATGGATATCGCCCAGCAGCTCGTCAAGTGGCCGCACGGCGATGGCCTCGAAGTCGCATTGGGGGGAGGGCGCCAGCACTTCCTGCCAACAGACGCCAATGACCCGGAAGATGACGGCCGCAAGGGCAACCGCAAGGACGGTCAGGACCTCCTGAAGGCATGGACCGACCGCTACTCGAATTCCGGCGCGGTCGTCTGGAACAAGGATCAATTCGACAAGATCGACATCAAGAACACCAAGCATCTCCTCGGTGTCTTCGAGCGCTCCCACATGGAGTACGAGTCCGATCGCGCCAAGGACAAGGGTGGCGAGCCCTCGCTGGCAGACATGGCCTCGAAGGCCATCGACATGCTCGCGCAGAACGAGCGGGGCTTCTTCCTGATGGTCGAGGGTGGACGAATCGACCATGCCCATCACGCAGGAAACGCCCATCGGGCCCTTGAGGACACGTTGGCGTTCGATGCAGCCATCAAGCGTGCGATGGAAAAGGTGAATCTCGACGAGACCCTCATTGTGGTCACGGCGGATCACAGCCACACCCTTACGATGAGCGGTTATCCCAAGCGCGGGAATCCGATTCTCGGCGTTGTCGTCGACGAGAAGGGCGAGATGTCGAAGGGCACAGATGGCAAGCCCTACACGACGCTCGCCTATACGAACGGTCCCGGCGCGATCAAGGACCAGGCCCGTGCCGATCTGTCGAACGTCGACACCAAGGCGCCCGACTTCATCCAGCAGGCGCTGGTGCCGATCGAGAGCGAAACCCACGCCGGTGATGACGTGGCCGTCTACGCCGTAGGACCTTGGGCTCATCTCTTTCAGGGTACCATGGAGCAGAACACCGTGTTCCACATCATGGATCATGCGACGAAGCTGACAGAGCGGCACGCCGCCAAGTAGTGCAGGCCGATAACGTGAGGAGGTGGGCCTGAGCGTGCGAAGCGCTCTGCCCACCTCAGTCGTTTGGAAGGTAGGGTTTCAATGATCAACCGTCGGCAGCTTCTCGCACTGCTCGCGACTCCGTTGCTTGCGAAGACCGCACAGGCCGCAACGCCCCTGACCTTCGGGGACCTGTATGTTCGTCAGGGACAATTCTCCCCACGCCTGAACGAGCTCACCCGGCAGAATGTCACGATGCGGGGTTTCATGGCGCCGCCGTTGAAGGCGGAGGCGAAGTTCTTCGTGCTGACCAAGATGCCGATGGCGTCCTGCCCGTTCTGCGGCTCGGAGATCGAGTGGCCTGACGACATCGTCGTAGTCAACACATCATCATTGCTCACCCCGATCGATTTCAACATCCTCATCGAGGTATCGGGAACACTTGAGCTGGGCAGCAAGACGGATCCCGAGACCGGGTTCCTGAGCCTCATCCGGATCGTCGATGCGACGTTCAAGAGGGCCTGAGCCGATGGTGCCGAAGGCTCCCAGAGCCCTGGAACTGGATGTTTTGGATCTGCAAATCAGCTTCCGGGACTCGGGCGGGGGAACGCTGAGGATCGTGGATCTGCCGCATTGGCATCTCGGTGCCGGCTCATTCGCCGTCATCACGGGTCCATCCGGTGCGGGCAAATCGACACTTCTCTATGCGCTTGCCGGATTGATCTCGTCTGATAGCGGTGCGATCCGCTGGGGCGGGACCAACATCTCGCACTTGGGCGAGCGTGCAAGGGACCGCTTTCGCCGCCATCATTTCGGTTTCGTCTTCCAGGATTTCCATCTTATCCAGGAAATGTCCCCGCTCGACAACGCGCTCCTTCCGGCCTGGTTCGAGAACTTTCGTGCCCCGGCGGACTTGAGGGATCGTGCGCAGGCTCTTCTGGAGCAGTTCGCCGTTCCGACGGCGCGGCGACGGGTGTTGGACCTGTCCCGCGGGGAACAGCAACGCGTGGCGTTGGCCCGCGCCCTTCTCTTCGACCCGCCGATCATCCTGGCGGACGAGCCGACGGCGAGCCTCGATGAGGCGGCCAGCTCCCGCATCCTCGATGACTTGAGCGAACTCGCGGCGTCCGCGGGAAGAACCATCATCGCCGTTTCCCACGATCCGCGGCTGATCGAGCGTGCGCCGGTCCGCCTCCACATGGAACATGGCCACATGGCTGCGGCCGGGGCAGTTCAGGTATAAGCAGATGAATCCTTTGCCGGTCGTCCGTGCCACCATTCGGGCCAACCGCCTGTCGTTTTTCCTGTTCCTCACGTTGATTGCGGCGGCCGTCGCCCTGGGCGTCGCTCTCACGGCGCAGGAGCGGGCGCTTCGCCGGGGCGCAGCCCGGGCGGTCGACAAGTTCGACCTGATCGTTGCCGCACCTGGAAGTCAAACCGACATTGTCCTGAGCACCATCTTCCTTCAACCGAGTGCCATCGAACTGATTCCGGGTCCATCACTCGCAAGGATCCTGGCGGAGCCGAAGGCCACCATTGCTGCGCCGATTGCCTTCGGGGACAGCTTCCAAGGCATTCCGGTCGTTGGCACGAGCGCGCGGTTCGTGAGCCATCTGGCCGACGGGATGGCTGAAGGTCGCGCCTTTGCGACGCGATCGGAGGCCGTTGTCGGTGCCGCCGTGGATTTGCCCGTCGGCCACCGCTTTCGTCCGACCCACGGCCACGGGCCTGCGACTGTGGGGGATAGTGCTCATGAACATGGATGGGAGCTGAGCGTCGTCGGCCGCATGAAACCTACGGCAAGTCCCTGGGACCGGGCTATTGTCGTCCCGGTCGAGTACAACTGGGAGGTTCATGGCCTCCCGACCGGACATCCGAAAGGTTCGGAGGCGATCGGTGGACCCTATGATCCCGCGCTGCTCCCGGGCGTTCCGGCAGTCGTCTTGAAGCCGGAGTCCTTTGCGGCCGCCTATGGCTTGCGGAATGCGTATAGAACGACGGAATCGACCGCCTTCTTTCCTGCCGAGGTGCTGATCCAGCTCTACGGGGTAATGGGGGACGTGCGGCAGGTCATGAGCTATCTCACCACCGCCACGCAGATCCTCGTGATCCTGGCCATCATCGCCGGGGTCGTTGCACTGATGGATCTGTACCAGCGCCAGTTCGCGGTCCTTCGGGCGATCGGCGCTTCACGCTTCTTCATCCTCGCGACGATCTGGTGCTATCTGGGAGCCATCGTCGTTTCAGGGACCGTTGCCGGTCTCATCACGGGCGTGGGACTGGCGTATGTCGTCTCGTCGTTCTTGGCACAGGAAACGGGAATTGTTTTCGTTCCGCAGGTTGGGGGGCCGGAGTTGGCTCTTGCAGGCACGGTCCTCGGCCTTGGCTGCGTTCTGGCGTTGATCCCCGCCGTGGCTCAATTCCGCAAGCCTGTCGTGCAGGGACTGAAGGCATAGCACGATCCATTGCCTCCCCTTTCCGTTGTATTAGGCTTGTGCGGTCTCCGAGGTTGCTGCCGCCGGGGAAACCAGGAGCACGCGAACGATGGCAAGCAGTGGAAAGCCACCCGTCCCTGAATCCTTGGTACGCGCGACGGACGGAACGGTTCTGGTGCGTCGGATATGTGCACGACGGTCTATCCCGCCACGACATTTGCATGCGCCGGGTCCTTCCACCGAGCAGGTCCGCCTGCTGGTGCGGGCAGCCTCAAGGGCGCCGGATCATCTGCAACTGAGACCCTTCCGTTTTGCATGACCTGCGGCCGGTCAGGGCGCTCACACCGACACACTGCCTCAAGGGACCGGGCCGCCGAATATCCGTCGGATGACCTCATCGGCATCGGCCTCAAAGCAGCGGCCATGGCTGAGCACAATGCGCTGCGGCTGCCAGGAGTGGATCTTGCCGATCGCCGCCTGTGCCTTGTGCCGTTGGAGGAGGAGCGGCAGCCGCATGCCGAAGAAGATCTGACCGTAGGGATGGTACATCCCGGTGAGCTTGGCGGCCGTTCGCCAGGGATCGGACATCTTGTCCAATTCGAGATTGATGATCGTATCGGTGAGGACCAGCGTCCTCGAAGCCTTGTGGAAGAAAACGATCTCCTTGAAATAGCCGCCGGGGAAAAGCAGTTGGTCGATCTCTCCGCGCCATTCCTCGGGCGCATGGGCATCGAGATCCCTCGTGAAGTTGATGTCCACGTGCCGGGCCCGTGCCCGTTGGCGCACCCGTGGCGACGCCCACGCGATCGCTCCGGGAAACGCCCGCGCCCATTCCCCGATGTGCGCATAGTGGAATTGGTTCGGCGACACGAGATGACGCATCGTGCCCAGCCGCTCCAACTCCTTGGCCAATCCCTCGTCGAACCTGATCGGCGAATGGAGGAAGAGGTCGCCGTTCGACAGCCGCACCACGGTCATGCGGGTCGTGAACGGAAGCGGCAGCCTGATGCCGCCGACGGTCAGGTATTCGAATGGGCCATCGACGATGCCGATATCCGGCGCGAGGGGCTTGTAGACGTTGATTGGCTCGTAACGAGAGGCACCCATGGTGCGGCCCGCCAAAATGCTGCGGAAGGTCGACGCTACCGCACTTCGGCGTGGGCTGGCTACGGGCGCCGAATGCTGCCTGGGTCAGACCGCGAAGTGGAACGGGTGCATGTTCACTTGGTCAGTATAGCCCTTCGTCACGCTTCCTTGGTGCAATCGATCACTTGGACCATGACTCGCACGGCCGCCTCCTGCTTGAGGCCGCTCTCGCGCACCAGGGTCCGCCATGTGAAGAAGTTGAGCGCCAGCCTCAGCACCGTCCGCTGTGTCCTATCCAGGTCCGCTCCGAGCACCTCCTGGTATGTCGCCATGAACGGACCATACCGCAGCTCGGCGATCTCTTTCGTCAGGGGATGGTATTCGGCATCCCGCAGCACGCATGCGGCCAGATCGGCGTTGCGCTCGTACCAGCCGTAAATGGAAAGAAGGCCGACCCGGAGGCGCTCGATCCCATCCTCGATGGTTCGCCATGTCTCCGCATCGGGCAGGGGATCGCGCTCCAGCGTCAGTCCCGAGCAGGCCAGGAAAAGGCTGCGCTCATCGGGAAAGTGGACGTAAAGCGTGTGCCGCTGAACACCAGCCCGTTCGGCGATCATGCTGAGTGAGGTGAGCGCCGGACCGACACTGCCATGCAGGTCCACGGCGGCCTCGACGATCCTCTGTCGGGTTCCCGCCTGTTGTTCCGCACGCTTCTTGAGGGTGTATGTCCGGGTCATGTGTGTTTCGGCACACGGCACTGGGCCGCCATATTGACCATCCACTATTTTCGATGCACATGATTGTACGTTCAAATGTGACTGCTGTCCACCGTCGCCCAGTCCGGCCGGTGGCGACCACCAGGGTGATCGCGTGGAGAAAGTCATGGAACCCAACATCAGCGAAATCGCCGACGGCATCTATCGGATCTCGGTTTTCGTGCCGGACATCGCCCCGCCCGCGGGCTTCACCTTCAACCATTTCCTCGTGCTCGGCGACGAGCCGCTCCTGTTCCACACCGGGTTGCGAAAGATGTTTCCGCTCGTGTCCGGAGCGGTGTCCCGGATCATGCCGGTCGGCGATCTTCGCTGGATCACGTTCGGCCACTACGAGGCCGATGAGTGCGGCGCCATGAACGAATGGCTGGCCGTGGCCCCGCAGGCCCAGGTGGCGCATGGGATGACGGGGTGTCTGGTGTCGCTGAACGACATGTCGGATCGCCCGCCGCGGGTGCTGGCGAACGACGAGATGATCGACATCGGCGGCAAGCGGATCCGCTACATCGATACCCCGCACACCCCGCACGGGTGGGATGCCGGCGTGGTTTATGAGGAGTCGACCGGAACCCTGCTGTGCGGCGACCTCTTCACCCAACTCGGCCATGGCCCGGCGCTGATCGAGGGCGATATTGTCGGTCCGGCGATCGCCGCCGAGGACCTGTTCCAGTACTCCAGCCTGAGCCCCGACATGGGAGCGACGATCCGTAGTCTCGCAACGCTGTCGCCACGGACGCTGGCACTGATGCACGGCCCATCCTTCTCGGGCGATGGCCGAGCCGCCTTGTCCGCCCTGGCGGACGAATACGACCGCCGTACGTCCGATCGCAGACAAGCCATCGCTCAGGCTACGGCCGCCTAGGGCAGTCTTACGACCTTCGCCGCCAGGGTCGGCCGTGAGACTACCCACAGCAGACCCACGAAGGCGAGGTTCAAACAAGCCAGCCCAGAGAGAACTCTGAGCGCCGCATCCGGTCCGCCGACGTCGATGAGAATAGCCCCAATCGACGGGGATAAGGCCTGGGCGAGCAGGCTGGGCATGGCCAGCTTGCCCATCAACGAGGCGTACCCCGACGGTCCGAACAGAGCGAGGGGGAGGGTGCCCTTGGCAATGGAGCCGATCCCGTTGCCAGCACCATAAAGCGCCAGAGCGAAGGCCAGGATGGGAAAGCCGACGAGCAGCAGGATCACGCCGCTGGCCACTAAGGTGACGGACGCCACCATCGTCCAGATCGGATGGTAATGCCGCCCGAAGGCCATCTCGATCACGCGGGCTCCGACCTGTGACGGCCCGACGAGTGCCCCTAAACCAACGGCTGCCGCGAGTTCCAGTCCACGGGATTGCAGGAAGGTCAGCAGGTGCACGCCGATCATGGAGGCGGTCATGGCACCGAGGGTGAGTACGGTTGCGAGCAGCAGAAAGGCCTGCGTGCGTCTGCCATCTGTCAGAACCGCTGGAGCTGGTGCGTCGGAGGACTGCCCTGACGGCTTGGTATCCGGCCTAACGGTGCCGATGCCGGGCAAAACAAAGGCATGCAGGGGGAGTGAGATGAAGATCTGGAGTGCCGCATAGACAGCGCAGGCTCCACGCCAGCCGAGATGCTCGACGAGATAGGCGCTCAAGGGCCAGCAGACGGTGCTGGCGAAGCCACCCCACAAGGTCAGGGTGGTGATCGCACGTCGGGCCTGTTTGCCATAGAGCCGCCCGAGGGTGGCAAAGGCGGCGTCGTAGAGCCCGGCTCCCATGCCGACGCCCATGAGCAGCCATGCCGCAAGGTAGATCGGGAGGCTGTGGGCCAAGCCCAAAGTCGCAAGGCCCGATCCAAGAAGGACTGAGCTGCCGATGAGAACGGGGCGGCCTCCCTTGCGGTCGATGGTGCGACCGACCCGCGGCGCGACGAGGCCAGCAGCAAGGAGCCCGATCGACAGCCCGCCCACGACCCAGCCGAGCGACCATCCGGTGTCGGCGGCGATCGGCTGAGCCAGCACCGCAGGCAGGTAGAAGGACGATCCCCAGGCGAGAATCTGCGTGATGCCGAGGGCGGAGATGACCGCCCTCGGACTCGGCTGCGTTTTGGCGGGATCGCTCGCCAGGGACTCACTCACAGGACTTGACACGGGCGATCTCAGCAGCAGCCCGCAGGTTCCGCAACCTTTTCCGGCGCCTTCGTGCCGCATCCGCAACCCGACCTGCCCGCGGCCTTGGCCTCGGCATCGGCGACGCAGCAGGCGTCGACCTGCGCCGGGACAGGCCCCCCGCAGCATCCCGAGTATGCCGCTACACCGTCAGCAGGGATGTTCGTCGTGCACACGCCCGTCTCGGGCAGGACGAGGTGTACGTCGTCGGCCGCGACAAGGTCTCCGGCAATGGCCGCCACGACGGAGCGGACCTGCTCGTAGCCGGTCAGCATCAGGAACGTCGGGGCGCGGCCGTAGCTCTTGATGCCGACCGTGTAGAAGCCCGGCTCAGGATGGGCGAGATCGCGGTGGCCATGCGGTGGCACCGATCCGCACGAGTGCAGGTTCGGGTCGATCAAGGGACCGAGCGCCTTCGAGCTCTCCAGCCACGGGTCGAGGTCGAGCCGCAACTCGCGGGTGAGGGTCAGGTCCGGGCGTTGCCCCGTGGAGACCACGATCCGGTCGACAGGACCGACCTCGCGGAGGCCGTTCGCCGTCTCGCCCTCAACGATGACCTGATCGCCAGCGGCTCTGACGCGGACCACGGAGAAGCCGGAGACCGGCGTGACCCGCCTGCTGTCCACGAGGGCCCTGAGCCTGGAACCAAGTTCGCCGCGGGCCGGGAGTTGGTCGGCGCTTCCGCCGCCGTACACCCGCATCAGGTTCGCGCCACGGGTCGCCCACACGATGGACGTCGCGGGATCCCGCTCCGCCATCTTCGCGAGGTCGAGGAGCACGTTGGCCGCCGAATGCCCGGCGCCGACGACGAGGGTCGTCTTGCCCTCGTAGGCGGCGCGGTCTCGCCCAAGCACGTCCGGGATGCCGTACGCAATGTGACGCGTATGTTCGGCCTCACCCTCCGCGGGGATGCCGCCCGCCCCGAGGGGATTCGGCACCGTCCATGTCCCCGAGGCGTCGATCACTGCCTGTGCCAGATCGCGCCGGATGGTGCCGTTGCCGCTCGAGACGGCGAGCACGAACGGCTTGGTGTCACGCCCCTTGCTGAGCACCTTGTCGGCGCCCTGGCGGGTGATCGCCTTCACCGTCACGCCGGTCTCGATCACCGCCGCCATCGCGGGCGTCGCGGCGAGCGGCTTGAGGTAGGCCTCGTACAGGTCCGATCCCGTCGGCATCGCCTTCCCGGGCGGCTCCTGCCAGCCGTGGGCCTGGAGCAGCGCACGCGCCGCCGTGTCGGTGTTGTACTCCCACGGCGAGAACAGGCGGACGTGCCCCCAATCCTTCACGTTGGCGGCGACGGTGGCTCCGGCCTCGTAGACCTTCACGGGCAAGCCGCGCCGGATCAGGTGGGCGGCGGCGGCCAGGCCGACGGGGCCTGCGCCGATGACGGCAACGGGGAGGGCATCAAACGATGGCATGGGGCGGCTCCTTCGGAGGCTATCGGCAGCAGGGGACGGGTTCGGGGGAGAGGACATTGCGGAGGCGGGTGACGAACTCGGCCCAGCGACGTGCCACCCTGGAGCAGCAGGCGGGAAGGAATCGCTCCACGGGAACGGCATGGAGCTCAATCCGCCTCAGGCCGATATCGCGCAGGAGATGGTCATCGAGGTCTGCCAGGGACAGCATCTCGCGGTGCGTGGCGACGCGGCGTCCGCGAGTGGGAAAGGAGGGAAGCGTAAGCATCGGCATCTCCTACATCGCTATTTCCGGTAGTTTGGAAATAGCTGGCAAAAATAAATCAGGCGGCGTTCTCCGCCTGGGGCGCGCATCCGGCATCGGCACAGCACTCGTCGGCCAGGAAGCCGATGAGGCCGTTCATCGCCGGGTAGTTGGCCCGGCAGATGAGCGTCGTGGCCTGCCGCTCCTGCGTCACCAGCCCGGTGAGCAGGAGACGCTGGAGATGGTGCGAGAGCGTCGACCCCGGAATCTTGAGGCGCTCCTGGATCTGCCCGACGGGCAAACCCGCCTCTCCGGCCCGCACGAGGGTGCGATAGACCTGCAACCGGGTGGTGTTCCCGAGCGCTTCAAGTTGCTTGGCTGCTTGTTCGACGTTCATGGAAATATCATGGACCCGCCCGCGTTGCTCGTCAAGCGGTATTTCTAGGATATTCGAATAAAGGCGGATTAGAGTGGCTGCCTCGGGCGCTTGCGGTCCTTGGGAGTGGCGGAAAAGGTGAAATACGCCTCGTCCAATGGCGAGCCGGGCCCCGGCCCCGTCGAGAATTTTGAGCGCCCGGAAGAGATCGTCGGCCACATCGAGGCGGATCTCTGCCCAAGCCTGTTTGAACGCGGCCAGGATTTTTGCGTCAAGCGGACGGTGAGCGGTCATGACGTAGGCTCTCTTCGATCAAACCAGCGCGACGTAGACCTGGGCGTAATACCCTCTGACTGTCAGCAGTAAGCAAAAGAGCGCAATCGAGGCATCACTCGGTAGGAGTTACGCTTCACAATGAGAACGGCCAAGGCATGACCTTGCATCAGCCTCCCGGTTCATTTGCGATGGGAAGCCAGCGGGGAACTGAGACCGAAGGGTCACGTTAGCAGGTTCGAACGCGCGACTGACTTTGCTGGCACCGAAAGCCGACGCGGACCCCGTTCTCTGGCAGGAACCCGACTGTCACATACCTGTCATCGAACATTCATATGACTGGCATGCAGCAGCGATACCGGTCTGCGCGTTGAGCCGATGAGCTCGGCACCGCCTTTTCGTACTCCAGTGCACCGACAGGGAGAAGTCCTGTGAAAATTCGCTATCTTGCAAGCGTCGCGGTTATCGCGGCTGTTTACACCTCGCCCGTGTTCGCCCAGACCAAGACGATCACAATCGACGGCTCCAGCACCGTTTTCCCCGTCTCCGAGGCCATCGCCGAAGAGTTCCAGGGCCAGACCAAGGGTCAGGTCCGCGTGACCGTCGGCATCTCCGGCACCGGTGGCGGTTTCAAGAAGTTCTGCCGTGGGGAGACCGATGTCTCCAACGGCTCGCGCCCGATCCTCAAGGAGGAAATCGAAGCCTGCAAGCAGGCCGGGATTGAGTTCTACGAGCTGCCGATCGCTTTCGACGCCCTGACCGTTGCCGTCAGCCCGAAGAACACCTTCCTCGAGTGCATCACGGTTGCCGAGCTCAAGAAGATCTGGGAGCCCGCCGCCCAGGGCAAGGTGATGAACTGGAGCGACGTCAATCCGAAATGGCCAAACCAGAAGATCACGCTCTACGGCGCAGGCTCCGACTCCGGCACGTTCGACTATTTCACCGAGGCCGTTAACGGAAAGGCCAAGGCAACGCGCGCCGACTACACGGCCAGCGAGGACGACAACGTCTTGGTCCAGGGGATCGAGAATGATGCCAACTCCCTCGGCTACATTCCGTTCGCCTACTATGCCCCGCATGCGGCCAAGATGAAGGCTGTTGGCGTCGACGGTGGCAAGGGCTGCGTGAAGCCGTCCCTCGAGGCCGTCACGGCTGGCACCTACAACCCGCTCGCCCGCCCGCTCTTCATCTACGTAAGCAAGAAGGCGGCTGAGAAGCCCGAGGTCAAGCAGTACGTCGAGTTCGCGATGAAGGAAGCCGTTCCGCTCGTGACGGAGGTCAAGTACCTCCCGCTGCCGGGGCAGGCCTACCAGGCCGCCCTCAAGAAGTTCAATGAAGGCAAGACGGGATCCGTCTTTGGTGGCGTGCCGGAGGTCGGCGTGTCGCTTGACGATCTAATGAAGCGCGAGACCCGCTCGTAAATCCTCATTGACCCACTAACCGGGAGGTGGCGGACGTCATGGTCAGCCGCCTCTCAACCGTGCGAAAAAGGGAAATCCCATGGCTTCTCGGTTGAGCTCCGCTCAGCTTCGAACCCTCTACCTGCGCGAGAGGCTCTTCGAGGGAACACTCTTCTTTTGCGCGGCCTTCTCTGTCTTCGTCACCATCGCGATCGTGGTCGTCCTCGTTTACGAGTCTGCGACGTTCTTCCAGACCGTGCCGATCACGGAGTTTCTGACCGATACGGTTTGGACGCCGCTGTTCGCCAATCCCCGCTATGGCATCCTTCCCCTGTTGTCCGGGACGCTCCTGAGCACGCTGGTCGCGCTCTGCGTCGCCGGCCCGCTGGGCCTCATCACCGCCGTCTACCTGAGCGAGTTCGCGCCGCCGCGGGTTCGCGAAGTCGTCAAGCCGATGCTCGAGCTCCTGAGCGGTGTGCCGACGGTCGTCTACGGCTTCTTCGCCCTGCTGTTCGTGACGCCGCTCCTGCAAAAGATCGTTCCCGGCCTGCCTGGGTTCAACATCCTCAGCGCCGGCATCGTCATCGGGATCATGATCATTCCGTATGTCGCATCCCTCAGCGAGGACGCGATGCGAGCCGTCCCGCAAGGTCTCCGCGACGGATCGCTCGCGCTCGGAGCGACACGGCTTGAGACGGCCTTCCGCGTGGTCCTCCCGTCGGCGATCTCGGGCGTGGCCGCAGCCTTCGTGCTCGGGATCTCCCGTGCCGTCGGTGAAACGATGGTCGTGGCGATTGCCGCGGGCCAGCAACCGAACCTTACCTTTGACCCGCGTGAGCCGGCAGCCACGATCACCGCTTACATCGTGCAGGTGGCGCTTGGCGACCTGCCGCATGGCAGTATCGGCTACCAGACGATTTTCGCGGCCGGTCTGACCCTTCTTCTCATCACCCTGCTCTTCAACGTGTTCGCCTTCTGGCTGCGCGCACGGTTCCGGGAGGCTTACTGATGGCTGAACTGGCTTTGAAAACGGATGCTGCGGCAGGTAGCGGCAGCACGCTTGATCAGGGACAGATCGACTCCCGGCGCCGCCGCGAGAAGATCTTCGTTGCGCTCGGCATCGGGTCGGTCGCACTCGCCTTGCTGACCTTGGCTGCCCTCCTGCTCGATCTCGCAATCGCGGGCGTTCCCCGGCTCTCCCTCGAGTTCTTCACCAGCTTCCCCTCCCGGCGGGCGGCGCAGGCCGGCATCCTGTCGGCCTGGGTCGGATCAGTCCTCGTCATTCTCGTGACCGCCGCGGTCGCCATCCCGCTCGGCGTCTGTGCAGGCGTGTACCTGGAGGAATACGCTCGCCGGAACTGGATGACCAACCTCATCGAGATCAACGTCTCGAACCTCGCGGCCGTACCCTCAATCGTGTACGGCCTGCTGGCGCTCGGCCTGTTCGTTTACGCGCTGGGAACCGGACGCAGTATCCTGACGGCGGGCCTCACGCTTGCCCTGCTGATCCTGCCGATCATCATCGTCGCCACCCGCGAGGCGATCAGGGCAGTGCCGTGGAGCATCCGCGAGGCCGCTTACGGCATCGGTGCGACGAAGGGCCAGGTGACGCGGGATCACGTGCTCCCGGCAGCGATGCCGGGCGTCCTGACGGGTGTGATCATCGGGCTGTCCCGCGCTCTCGGCGAGACGGCCCCCCTCATCACCATCGGCGCGCTGACCTTCATCGCATTCCTGCCGGAGGCGCCGATCACGGGCGAGTTCCCGTTCATCTCCTTCCGCTGGCTCTTCGACGGCTTCACCGTCCTGCCGATCCAGGCCTTCAACTGGATCTCGCGCCCCGGCAGCGATTTCCACGCGAATGCCGCGGCGGCCGGCCTCGTGCTGCTGGCGTTCACCCTGGGTCTGAACGCGATCGCGATCGCGCTTCGCTATCGTCTCCGCAAGAGACTCCAGTGGTAACGGCCGCCGACAACCAATCGAAAGACGCAACCATGGCTCAAGGCGTAAAAATATCCGCTCCGGTCGTCAGCAACGCGCACGGCTCCGCGACCTCGAAGCGGTGCAAGATCCAGACCCGCGGCGTAAACGTCTACTATGGCGACAAGCACGCACTTCATGATGTCTCCGTGGACATCGCCGAGAAGTCCGTGACCGCCTTCATCGGGCCGTCTGGCTGCGGGAAGTCGACCTTCCTGCGGTGCATCAACCGCATGAACGACACGATCCCGATTGCTCGGGTGGACGGTAAGATCGAGCTTGACGGACAGGACATCTACGATCGAGGCCTCGACGTGGTCCAACTCCGGGCAAGAGTGGGGATGGTGTTCCAGAAGCCGAACCCGTTTGCCAAGACGATCTTCGAGAACGTGGCCTATGGACCCCGCATCCATGGCCTTGCCCGTTCAGGGACTGATCTGAACGGGATCGTCGAGACCAGCCTGCGGAAGGCCGGCCTCTGGGAGGAGGTCAAGGATCGCCTGAACCAGCCTGGCACGGGCCTCTCCGGTGGGCAGCAGCAGCGCCTGTGCATCGCGCGGGCCATCGCCGTCGAACCGGAGGTCATCCTGATGGATGAACCCTGTTCGGCACTCGATCCCATCGCAACGGCGCGCATCGAGGAGCTGATCGACGAGCTGCGGGAAAACTTCACGATCATCATCGTGACCCATTCCATGCAGCAGGCGGCGCGCGTGTCCCAGCGGACCGCATTCTTCCACCTGGGGAAACTCGTCGAGGAAGGTGCGACCGAGCAGATCTTCACCAATCCCCACGACAAGCGGACCCAGGATTACATCACCGGCCGCTTCGGCTGATTGGTCCTGCTTCACCTTTTGCGCTCAGGAAGGAACGCGAGCCATGGCCGAACACATGATGAAGGCTTTCGATGCAGAGCTGGCCAACCTCCGCACACGGATTTCGGAACTCGGAGGCCTGGCCGAGAAGATGCTCGGCGACGCGACCGTGGCCTTGACACGGCAGGACACGGCCTTGGCACAGGCCGTCATCTCGGCCGACGCACGGATGGACACCATTCAGCGCGACATCGAGGAGCAGGCAATCCTGACGATCGCACGTCGCCAGCCGATGGCCGTGGATCTGCGCGAGACGGTGTCCGCCATCCGCGTCGCAGGCGATCTCGAGCGGATCGGTGACTTGGCGAAGAACATCGCCAAGCGCGTGGTGGCGATCGCCGGACAGCAACAGCCCGCGAAAACCGTGCTGGGTATCCAGCACATGAGCGATCTCGTCCTGGCTCAGCTTAAGGACGTTCTCGATGCCTATTCGGGGAAGGACATCGCCAAGGCGCTCGACGTCTGGAAAAGGGACGGGGCCGTTGATGCCCTTTATACGTCGCTCTTCCGCGAGCTGCTGACCTACATGATGGAAGACCCGCGAAACATCTCGTTCTGCGTCCACCTTCTCTTCTGCGCGAAGAACGTGGAGCGCATCGGCGATCACACGACAAACCTTGCCGAGACGATCCACTATCTCGTGCGGGGCGAAACCCTCGTGGCTGATCGGCCGAAGGATGATCAGGCCAATTTCGCCGTGGCGGAAGTAAAGAATAGCTGAAAGTGAGGGGCAGTCGATGAATCCCCGGATTCTCATCGTCGAGGACGAGGAGCCTTTGGCACTCCTCCTGCGCTACAATCTCGAGTCGGAGGGTTACCAGGTCGACACCGCCGCCCGCGGCGACGAGGCGGAGATCGCTCTTCGTGAGCAGATTCCGGATCTCGTCATTCTCGATTGGATGCTTCCTGGCCTGTCCGGGATCGAGCTCTGCCGCAGGATCCGGGTCCGCGCCGAGACCCAGCGGACGCCTGTCATCATGCTGACGGCGCGAGGGGAGGAGGGCGACCGGATCCGGGGTCTCGAGACAGGGGCCGACGACTATATCGTGAAACCGTTCTCCGTGCCCGAATTGCTGGCGCGGGTACGGGCCCTCCTGCGCCGAGCGAGCCCGGGACAGGTAGCCACCCTGCTGATAGCAGGAGACATGGAACTTGACCGCGAGTCCCACCGGGTCAGACGTGCCAAGCGCGAGATCCACCTTGGCCCCACGGAGTTCCGACTGCTCGAGTACCTGATGCAATACCCAGGACGGGTCTTCTCGCGTGAGCGCTTGCTCGACAGGGTTTGGGGCTCGGACGTCTACATCGATGAGCGGACGGTCGACGTTCACGTCGGCCGCCTCCGCAAGGCCATTAACGGACCGCGCGAAGTGGATCCGATCCGCACCGTGCGCGGGGCAGGGTATTCGTTTGACGAGACTTTCGTATCCGACGATCAGCGGAGCTTGACAACGGAGCCGAGTGCGGCGCGATAATCGATCGATGGAGCCTTCACGCCCCCTTGCCAAGAAGCGTCTGGACAAGGCGCTTGAGCGAATTCTTCAATCCGGCGAGCCGGATCCGAGGACCTACGGCTACTCGGACCTACGGAAGAAGCTGTCGATCATCTCGCAGGAAAGGCGGTTCATGCTCTTCCTGTACATGAAGCAGAACCGCATTCCCCACACGGCCGACGAGCTGGCCGAAGCGACCGAGGACCTGAAGAGCACCGTCATCAAGAACCTGCACGTGTTCGTGGCGGAGGGCATCGTCCACCCGGCGCGCAATGCGACGACGGGCGTCGTGCGATACACGATCAACGAGGAACTCCTGCGGGTTCTGTCGGATCTGTTCCAGACCGGGGACGATGTTCGGGCAGACGAGGAACGGGCACAGTCGCGGAATGGGGCCGCATCTGCGCAGCATCAGTAATCCGGCAAGCGATCCCGGAGGCCATTGACAGCAGTTCAGAGACCTTGCCTGAGTTGGTCCTGTCCCTGCACTGCCAACCGGACTTCCTCGAGAACCTTGATCGCTGCGGCACACCGCATGCTGTCCTGTCCGCCCATGACCGCGATCTGCTCCGTGAGGTTCGCTGCGTCGTCGACCGCATTGCGGAGGAGACCTGTGATGCGCGGCTCCTGGTTGTCCAAGCGGCTTATGAGGCACACAAGCAGCGTTTGCAGGGCCCAGCTTGTAGCCGCCACCTGATCCAAATCGCGTCGAATGAGTTCCAGTTCAGCCATGAGGTGTCTCCCAGGTAAACGGCTGCCTTCATCCTATCCACGCTTAGCGGATCGGGTACATCCGGTCCTAAGCGGCTGAGCTATGCGCTTCGAGAAATCCCAGGACCTCGGGTATCGCCGCCCGTGCCGTCCGCGCTGCTCCAATCAGGGTCGCGGAGGCGAAACCCGTCCAATCCCCGTAGCCGAGCAGCCAAAGCCCGGGGACCTGCACGGATCGATTGCCGGCCACCGTGATCCGGTCACCCGGTCCGATGATGCCGAGAGGACGCAGGTGGTCCAGAGCAGGCTTGAAGCCTGTGCACCAGATCACGGTATCGACCTGGGTTTCCGTTCCGTCGGTCCAAATCACTCCGTTGGAGGTGAAGCGAACGAACGGCCGAACGCTCTCCAGCACACCACGCTGCCGAGCGTCGAGCACGGAAGGAACCATCACGATATTGCCCAGCCCACCAAGTGGCGAAGCCTCGCCCTTGAAGCGATCGGTCGCCCGCTGGAAGAGCACCCGACCATCGATGTCGTCAGGCAGGAACCTCGGAAGCTCGAGGGTAACCCAGACGGTCCTTGCGACCTTCGACACTTCCGCAAGGATCTGGGCACCGGAGTTGCCGCCGCCCACGACAAGCACGGTTTGCCCTGCAAAGGATTCCGGATCCCTGTAGTGAGCGGAATGGACCTGCGTACCCCTGAAAAGACCGATGTCCGGATATCCCGGGATGAAGGGACGGCTCCACGTTCCCGTGGCGCTGATGACGGCCCTTGCACGCAATGTGCCACTGTTCGTCTCAATGGCGAAAGACTCGCCATCGGTGGTGACGCGCTCGACATGGACCGGTCGCCTGATCGGGAAGCCGTACCGCTCCTCATAGCGCCGGAGATAGTCGATGACCTCGTCACGGCTCGGAAAGCGACCGGTTCCACTCGGAGGCATTCTCCATCCGGGAAGCGAGCTGTACTCGGCCGGGGAAAACAGCCGGAGGGAGCCCCAGCCGTGGAACCAGGCGCCGCCGGCCCGTGTCCTGATCGTCGAGGACCAGGAAGCTCCGGCCCGACCGATTGAGATAGTAGGCAGCCGACAGTCCTGCCTGTCCGCCACCGATGACGACGACATCGAGGATGTCAGCCATGGCGCCGGACAGGCTCCTGGGGCGCGATGGCGATCGACGAGAGATCCTGCGCAGGGTCGATGGGCCTGTTGGCCTCCTTGCGCTCCGAGTACCTGTCAGTGAGCGAGGCAACCTGCGGACGGAGCAGGACCGTGAAGCGCACCAGCTCCTCCATCACGTCGACGATGCGGTCATAGTAGCTCGACGGCTTCATCCGCCCTGCTTGGTCGAATTCCTGGAAAGCCTTGGCGACACTCGACTGGTTCGGGATCGTGAACATGCGCATCCAGCGGCCGAGGATGCGCAGCGTGTTGACCGCATTGAAGGATTGGGACCCGCCCGAGACCTGCATGACCGCCAGCGTGCGACCTTGCGTCGGCCGCATTCCGCCCATGCTGAGCGGCAGATGGTCGATCTGCGCCTTCATCAGTCCCGTGATCTGCCCGTGCCGCTCAGGGCTGCACCACACCTGACCCTCCGACCACATGGAGTGCTCGCGCAGTTCGCGGATGGCGGGATGGTCGTCCTTGTCGACTTGGTCCGGGAACGGCAGATCGGAGGGGTCGAAGATGCGCGTCTCGGCCCCGAAGTGCTCGAGCAGGCGGGCCGCCTCCTCGGTGGCCAGCCGAGAGTAGGAGCGTTCCCTCAGGGAGCCATAGAGAAGCAGGATGCGGGGCTTGTGGCCCTGCGGCCCAAGGCCGCCCGCAGGCCGGGCATGGGCGTATCGTGGGTCCAGGGCGGGCAAATGGTGCGGGTCGGGGAGGGGGCGCAGCCTCATGCGGCTCTCCTTTGGGCAGTATGGTGGCTGCGGAGACCAGTGAAGTACCGCTGGCCGAACCACAGGGCGACATGGACGAGCAGGATCAGCACGGGCACCTCGACCAGCGGACCGATCACGGCCGCGAACGCGACGGGCGACGCCAAGCCGAACGAGGCGATCGCGACCGCGATGGCCAGCTCGAAGTTGTTGCCGGCGGCCGTGAAGGCGATGGCGGTGGTGCGCGGATAGTCGGTCTCGATCAGCTTGCCCATCGCGAAGCTGATCAGGAACTGCACCAGGAAATAGATCGACAGCGGGATCGCGATCATTACGGCGTCGAGGGGCAGGCGCACCAGGTCGCCGCCCTTGAGGCTGAACATCGCCACGATGGTGAAGAGCAGGGCACCGAGCGTGATCGGGCTGATCCTCGGAATGAACACGCGCTCGTACCACTCCTGGCCCTTACGGACGGTCAGGATGCGCCGGGTCAGGAAGCCGGCCAGAAACGGGATGCCTAGATAGATCAGGACTGCCTCCGCGATCGTCCTGAAGCTCACGTCAATGACGCTGCCCTCCAGGCCGAACAGGGGCGGCAGGACGGCGAGGAAGAACCAGGCATAGACGCTGAAAAACAGGATCTGGAAGATCGAGTTGAAGGCGACGAGACCCGCGACGTACTGGTTGTCGCCGCGCGCGAGGTGGTTCCACACCAGCACCATGGCGATGCAACGCGCCAGCCCGATCAGGATCAGCCCCGTCATGTACTCGGGATGATTACGCAGGAACAGGACGGCTAGGCCGAACATGAGCGTCGGGCCGATGATCCAGTTCTGGAGGAGCGAGAGGGTCAGCACCCGCTTGTCCTTGAAGACCTGATGGAGCTCCTCGTACCGGACCTTGGCGAGGGGCGGGTACATCATCAGGATCAGCCCGATGGCAATCGGGATGTTCGTTGAGCCGGACGAGAGGCTGTTGAGGGCGGCGGGCAATCCTTCGAACGCGGTGCCCAGGACAATGCCGAGCGCCATGGCGGCGAAGATCCACACCGTCAGGTAGCGGTCGAGGAACGATAGGCGCTGGGGCTTGAGTTGTGAGGCCATGAGTTATCTCCCTGAGCCGCTGTCCATGGCTGCCGCGACCCGTTGGCGGTTGAAGTCGGTAGATTACGGTTCGATCAGGCAGTGGCGGCGCGGCGTCCCGATGAGTCGATTACGATCTCGCCGTCCTCCTTGCGGAATTCGCCCTGCTGCGGTGGCAGGATGTCGAGGACGGCCTCGGACGGCCGGCACAGGCGCACGCCCTTGGGGGTGACGACGATGGGACGGTTGATCAGGATTGGGTGCGTCATCATCGCGTCGACGAGCTGGTCATCCGTCAGGGCTGGATCATCGAGGCCGAGTTCATGGTACGGTGTGCCCTTCTCGCGGATGACGTCGCGGACCTGGCCCTCCATACGCTGGATGAGCTGGCGCAGCAGGAGCCGAGTCGGCGGGGTCTTCAGGTACTCGATGATATGCGGCTCGATGCCGGCATTGCGGATCATGGCCAGCGTGTTGCGGGACGTGCCGCAATCCGGGTTGTGGTAGATGATGACGTCCATGGGAAACCTCAGGTCGAAGAGCGATCGAAGGGAAGCACCGTGCCGGAAGTCGTACCCTCCAGTCGTCCGATTTCCGTTAGGTGCTGCGTAAGAGTCATTTGATCGAGGCTCGCCATCGGCAGGGCCAGGAAGGCGGCGATCCGGTTCTTCAGGTACTTGAAGGCTTGTACGAAGGCCCTTTCCTTCTCGATGTCGGTGCCCTGAACGGCTGCCGGATCCTCGATGCCCCAGTGGGCCGAGGCCGGATGGCCGGGCCAGATCGGGCAGGCCTCGCCGGCGGCGGCGTCGCAGACCGTGAAGATGAAGTCCATCACGGGTGCATTCGGCCCGGAAAATTCATCCCAACCCTTCGAGCGGAAGCCGTCGGTTGGATACTCGAAGCTGTCGAGAACCTTCAGGGCGAATGGATTGATGACACCCTTTGGCTGGCTGCCGGCGGAGAACGCGTTGAAGCGGCCGGCGCCGTCCTTGCGCAGGATACCTTCGGCCAGGATCGAGCGGGCAGAGTTGCCGGCGCATAGGAACAGCACGTTGTAGGGACGATGGTCAGCCATCGGCTTTCTCCTTCGGAGGACAGCAGGGCGTCAGCGCGTCGACGAGAGGGGCACATACATCCGGATGGCCGCCGCAGCAGTCCTGGAGCAGGAAGGTCACGACCTCGCGCAGGCGGTCGAGATCGGCCCGATAGATGATCGAGCGGCTGCGGCGCTCGGAGTGGATGAGCCCCGCCCGGGACAAGATGCCGAGATGGCTCGACATGGTGTTGTGAGGGACGGCCAGCTCCCGGGCGATGTCGCCCGCAGGAAGGCCCTCGGGCTCGTGCCTTACCAGGAGACGGAAGACGTTGAGACGCGTGGGCTGAGCGAGGGCCGCAAGGGCAAGAATGACGTTTTCTGGTTCCATATGTCGAGACTTATAGAAATTTAAGTGAAATGCAATAGGCCTGCCAAAACGAGAATGCCCATCGCAATACGATGGACGAGCTTCCCAGAAGTGATCAGCTCACGTCGCTAGGTCGGCTAGTGGCACGCCTCGGTCCAAAAGGCTTGGTCAGCTCTAGCTGGTCAGAGCTGACGTTCATTGAGCGTCCGGAAGGTGAAAGGTTGACCCTGGCTGTCGTCTAATCGCTCGTTGGAATGCAAGCCCTTTTGGTGCCGAGGCTGTGGTTTGCCGGGAGCAGTGTCGTCTTCGCGGTCGACAGCAGTCGCCGCATGATGGGGCTTCGCAGGAGGAACCTTCCAAGGTGTCAAACGCACGCTCCGGGCCTATGGGCGCGTCGGTGCAACAGCCTAGGCGGAATGGTTCATCCACGTCCCGGCAGGGACGCCTCGGCACGCCTCAGGACAGGCGCATAGCAGTTCTGGCCGGTCAGGCGGTGGCGCTGATTGCCCAGTTGAACGGCTGGCCGGATTTCAGCATCGCGTGCATGATGACCGCCAACTTGCGGGCTACGGCCACAGCCGCGCGCTTGAAGCCGACCTCGGCCAGATGGGCCAGGCCATCGGCATCATTGGCGTCGGTTTTGTTGGGCGCCATGGCGAGGGCGGCTTTGGCATGGCGCGCATCGATACAGATCGCCGGCAGCCCCTCGGTCTGGAGCGCATGATAGAACCACACCGCCAAAGGCCCGGTCTCGAACACCACCCGCTGGGCCGCAGGCGCACGCTTGCGGACGATCTCCGCAATCAGGGTTGGATCAGACGGGCATTTGCCGCGCCAGATCCGCTTGCCGTCCCGCCGCACGGAAATCGCCGTCTCTTTCACCGACACGTCAAGACCGATATACTCGCCCATGGGTGTTCTCCGTTCGATGCTTGGGCCCGGCGTCCAGTCGAGAGCCCGTCATTCCATCTTATCGGGGAACAACCACCCGCTCTTCCATGCAGTGACCATCCGGTCTTAGGGCGACTCGCTCCGCGATTACCCAATGTGTCAAAACGCTGCTGCCCTCGTGCGGATGACGGGCGCTGTTTCGCGGGTGCCGCCATGGTGCGCATGGGCGGGCGTGTGGCGTCAGGCTTCGAGAGCCTTCAGCAGGGGCCCCACGCCCAGGATGTTGATGACTCGCTTCAGGTTGTAGGCCAGCACGTGCAGGCTCATCTCGGTTTTGACCTTCTCCAGGGTCTTCATCAGAAAATGCGCGCTGCCCATCCAGGCCTTGATGGTCCCGAACGGATGCTCCACCGTCTGCCGCCGGATTGTCATGGCCTCAGGCATGCCATCCAGCCGGGCCTGCATCCGGTCAAGCACATCCTCGTGCTGCCAGCGCTTCACCCGCTTGTGCTTGTCCGGCGTGCACCGGGGCTTGAGGGCACAGGTCGGACAGGCGGTCAGGTTGCGGCAATGATCGATTGTGTCCCGACGATCTGAGCGTACCTTGCCCTTCGTCAGGTGCTGGCCCGCCGGGCAGATGTAGCGGTCATGCTCGGCGTCGTAGACGAAGTCCTGCCCGGTGAAGAGACCGCGGTTGGTGTTGCCGGAGGTCTGGGTCTTGGGAACGCAGGGCAGCACGCCGGTTCCCTCACAGGCCAGCACCTCCTCGCCATTGTAGTAACCTCGATCGGCCAGCGCAGTGATTTCCTCGCACGCCATCACGTCCTGGGCTTGCCATCCCATCGCGAGCAGTTGTGCGGTCGTTGCCGACATTGGTCACCTCGTGCGCCACGATGAGATGATGCTCGGCCTCCACCGCCATCTGCACATTGTAGCCGACGATGCCCGTGCCCTTGCCGCTGGTGGCCATCGAGCGCGCATCCGGATCGGTGAGGGAGATCTGCTGGTCGGGCGCGGCCTCGACCTGCTGGCCCATAGCGTTGAGGGCTTGCATCTGCCGGCGCAGGCCCTTGATCTTTTCCTTGAGCCGGCTTGTGCGGGCCTCGGCCACATCGTTGTCCTGCCGGTCGGCTCGATCGAGCGCCGCCAGGTAGCGGGCAATACTGGCCTCGACCTGCTCGATGCGTTTGGCCACCTTGGCGGTGGTGAAATTCTTGTCGCGGTTGTTGACGGCCTTGAACTTGGAGCCGTCGAGAGCAACGACCGCGCGGGTAAACAGGTTGAGCTTGCGGCACAGCACGATGAACTGGGCACAGGCCGCACGGATGGCTGGCCCGTTGTCGCGGCGGAAGTCGGCAATGGTCTTGAAGTCGGGCCTCAGCCGGCCGGTCAGCCAGATCAGTTCGAGGTTGCGCTGACTCTCCCGTTCCAGCCTCCGGCTCGACTGAATGCGGTTGAGATAGCCGTAGATGTAGATCTTGAGCAGGATAGCGGGGTGGTACGACGGGCGGCCTGTTGCCTCCGGCACCACGCCGGCAAAGCCGAGGGCCGCCAGGCCCAGTTCATCGACAAAAGCTTCGATGATGCGCATGGGATTGTCGGGCGCCACATAGTCGTCCAGGCACTCAGGAAGCAGGGTGGTCTGCCGACGGTCTTGCCCTTCAACGAAACGCTTCATCTCGCCCTCCGCTGATCAACCAGCAGCTTAACAGACGAACGCATTTCCACACAGCCTGGACCCGTTGCAGACCTTCCGAGCGCTGGCTTATGGATGGGTCAGTTCAGGCTGATCGAGGGGTTCGTGACCCAAAGGTCCAAGCCGCTGCCGCATGCTCTGATGGGGATCACCGTTCGAGGGAAACACGCGCATCACGCGCAGCACCCCCCTCAAATCTGAGCAGTATTGTCGCCACAATTGGCCACAAGGATCCGTCTGACCTGATTCCAGCCAAACGATTGCGAGGGTGCATGACCCGTAAGGATCGCTTTGTGCTCTATGGCCGGCTTGGGCTCATCCTGGCGGCCTTTGCGATGATCGGTGGGGTTGTAGCCGAACCGCTTCTCCGGCCGTTGTGGTCCCCACGGCTGACGGTTGCCCAACGGTAGCTCATCCTGAAGCCAGTTTTTCACGCTCGGTACCTACTAAGGATCGTCCAGCCCTCGTCGCAGAAGGCGACATCGCCGGCGCGCGATCCTCAGTCGTCATCCTCCACGCGCTGCCAGCGGCGCCTGGAGCGATCATTGTCCGTGATGACAGTGTCGACCCGGGTATGGACTCCGTTCGAGGAGCTCGAGCTGGAGTTTGATGACGTATTGCCGGCCTGGCTCGGTGTCGCGATACACAACGTGAGCAGCATTGAGATCATGAACAAGTGCTGCACCATCACCTCCTGGCTTTGAGTAGCCGGTGACGACACCATACGTGGCCTGAATGGGCGATGACGAAAGCACTTCAGTCAGGCGGCGAGCGCCCGGATACGCTCCTCCACGGCCGCAAGCTGCCGGACGTACGGCGCACGCCGCTCCCGGTGGCGCTCTTCCAACCTGCGGATCACGGTCTGCTTGAGCCACTCGTCCGCGTCGCTGTCCCTGACGATCGCGACCTCACTTTCATGCACGAAGTCGATGTCGGCCAAAGCGGCCAGGATCGATTGCAGCAGGGGCTGGAGGTCGGGCGGATAGACACGGGGAGTGTTCCCCAAGGCCGGACGAACAGACTGTCCAGACGTGGTGGACATGGGCTTCCTCCGATGACACCCGGCTCTCGCCGTGTTCTGGCCGCCAAGTGGGATCCGGCACGGCACGATGCAAGCTCCCCAAAGGAGGTAGTGCCGGGGCGGGCTGCTTTGACCCGTCAGGCGGCGCGGGATGGCGCTGCCTCGGAGGGCATGCCGTCCCGGATCGCGCCCCGGAGCTGGTCGCGCAGCTCGGGCGTGTCCTGATGGCCGTGCACGGCCACCGCATGCTGCACGGCGGCCTCGATCAGTTCGGTCTCGGTGTCGGCGATGATGGTGATCGAGCAGTTCATCTCGCTCGGGAAGGCACGGCAGTCGATGTATTTGCGTCCCATGGCAGCCTCCATGATCGCAGCAACCCCGCCCGTCAGGCACCCGCGATTCTACGATCGAGGCTGCCGTGCGGCAACCAGATCGCCAGCGCCCCATGGTCGTTAGGCAGCCCTCGGGGGAGGCGCCGCGGGCATCACGGGCGCATGAACTCGGTTTGAACGCAATTCTCGGGCAGGGTCGGTTTTCCCAACCAGAACGTTCCGGGTGCAGCGATGATCCGGGTCTGTTGTCCGGCTGAGTTCCTCAGGCATGCCGAGGCCCTCGAACGCTGGGCCGAGGCGCGGGACCGCGCCATCGCGGTGCTCGACCGCGAGGCCGGGCATCTCGCCGACCAGGGCCAGATGGACCGGACCCTATGCTTGCGATCCGCAGCCTCGCACCTGTGTCAGGCCGCCCTCGAGGAGCGTCGGCGCGCCGCCAGGTTGCGGGAGGCGACCGCGGCTCACGCTCATCCCGCTTGACCGGCAGACGGTGCGGAGGTCATCCACCCGGGCAGCCGCCCCACAAGTCGACCGCCAGCACAACCATCCCGCGTCGAGCAGACCTCGTGGCCTGGGTCTGGCACGGCCGTACCCGATCCGCCGGTCCGCTGAGCTTGCCGGACCCATGCAGGACGGCAGCCATGAAATCGGACGTCAGGGACCTGCGACGAGGAACATCACTCGCGGGTACTCGTTGGCCAGCTTCAAAAGGACGAAGCGCGATGCTGGCAGGATCCCGTGTTCTCGTGGTGGAGGATGAGGCGCTCATCGCGATGGGCATCAGTGCGATGCTCACGGACGCGGAGGCGGTGCCGGTCGGACCGGCCGCCAGCGTGCGCGAGGCCCGCCAGCTCATCAGGGATGTCGCCGTGCTTGATGCGGCGGTCCTGGACGTGAACCTCGCCGACGGCTCGGTGACGCCCATCCTGGAGGCCCTGAGCGCACGAGGCATCCCGACCGTCATCTACACCGGCGGTGTTGTCCCGGAGGACGTCCGCCACCGCCACCCCAACCTGGTTGCGCTCTCCAAGCCCGTGCTGCCGGCCCGGCTCATCGGCGAGCTCCGGAAGGCGATCGGACCCGCGCGGCCGCATCGATCCTGGGGGTGAACCCGTGGATCCGGTCAGCCGGCACTTCCCTGAGGCATCCCGGCACGTCATCGTTCGCTTCGGTCTCAAGCTTGCCGTGTTCCTGATCATCTGTGGCCTCCAGACGGGGTCCGGAGGTCCGACCCTGTTCTTCGAGGTGGCAGCCCTGGCTGCCGTTCTTTGCATTGTCCTTGCCCTGCATGCCCGCGAGCGCCCGATGGACACGTCGCTCAACTACTGGGACGAGGCAGTTGTCTTCGGCTTGGTTTCCCGCCTCGGCAGTGGCATGCCCGAATTCGGATGACATTACGGGATCCGGCATTCCGCCGACTTGGCGGGCCGGAGCGACAGGACGATCGTCGTGGCCGATCCAATGCAACAACCGGGGGCGTTCTCAACGGCGGGATGGGACCGGAAACCGGGCGCATGGTCCGGCGTTGTCAAACCGTGGCAGTTCGGGTGAGGTCAGGCGTATGCGGCGGTTCCTTCGGGACAATGGCCTGTCGGTGATGCTGTTCACCCTGTTCCTGGTTTCCCTTGTTGGTCAGGCAATTACAGGCTGGAAGGCCCACGCTGAGGAACTCCGTCTGCATGAACTTCCTGCCACCGGCTTTCTGGAGTACCTGACCAGCGGCCACTTCATCTCGGCGGTGTTCGAGAACTGGGAGAGCGAGTTCCTCCAGATGGCGGCCTACGTGCTGCTCACCATCTTCCTGTTCCAGAAGGGCGCCTCGGAGTCCAAGAAGCCGGATGAGGACAACCCCGAGGATGAACCGCCCTCCGCCAAGCGCAACGATCCGGATGCTCCCTGGCCCGTGCATCGCGGCGGCCGCTGCTGAAGCTCTACTCGCATTCCCTCAGCATCGCACTGGTCACGCTGTTCCTCGCGTCCTTCTGGCTGCACCTGGCGGGGAGCACGCGCCGGATGAACGAGGAGGCGCTCCAGCATCATCAGCCGCCACAGACCATGGCCGACACCCTGGCGGAGCCGGAGTTCTGGTACGAGAGCTTCCAGAACTGGCAGAGCGAGTTCCTGTCGATTGCCGTGCTGCCGGTGCTCGGCATCTACCTGCGGGAACGGGGATCACTCGAGTCCAAGCCCGTGACCGCTCCCCACGCCGCTACCGGGCACTGACGAGAGGGAGCTGAGCCCTATCTGGATAAGGCAGGCTGCCCGAGTTCCTTCCATGGAGCCTCGCGTGACATTCGGCGCCTACAATGACCGCCTCTGGTGTTTCGCCGTTGTCTTCGGCGGGGTGTCCGTTGTTGCCATGCTGATCGCGAGGCGCTCCTGGCAGCATTTTCAGGATGCCCTGAAGGCTCCGCTCACCCCGTACACCGGCGACGTGCCCTACCAGAGGGAATGGGACTTCAGGTACTGGCGCAGGATGGCAAGGGTGACGGCCGGGCTCTCGATCCTCCTCTCCATTCTGTGGCTCATCCCTTAGCGTCCCTGCCGTCCGATCGGATCCCCGTGGCCCGGGATCGAGGCCGCAAGACAAAGGCTCCCAGGGACTCACGGCTCATGGGAGACGACCCCATGCCTTCGGTCAGATCGTGATCCGCGCACCCACCTCGACGGCCCGATCCTCCGGGATGCAGAAATGATCCGAGGCGTCGCTCGCCGAGCGCGCGAGCGGGATGAAGATGTTGTCCTGCCACAGCGGCAAGCCCGACTGACGCGACGCCTGCAAGGCCCGCCGCGACAGGAAGAATGACACGTTCTCCAGATCGAAGCCTGCCTCCCGTAGCGCCCTGGGCAGGTTCGGGCTCTCCATGAAGCCGAACCGCACCATCACGCGCGAGAACCGGTCCGAGAGCTTCTCAATGGTCACACGCCCTTCTTCCAGGAGACGCGGCACCTCCTCGGTCACCACGGTCAGGATGACGTTCTGGTCGTGCAGCACCTTGTTGTGCTTCATATTGTGCAACAGAGCCGCCGGAACGTCCTGGGCGTTGCCGGTCAGGAACATGGCCGTGCCGGGCACCCGCGGCACTGGACTGCTCTCGGCCATCCGGATGAACTCGGGCAGGGGCGGACGGCCCTGATGCGAGATCTCGGCCAAGAGACGCGAGCCCTTGCGCCACACCCACATCAGGGTGAACAGCCCCGCGCCGGTCAGCAGCGGGAACCAGCCGCCCTGCGGGATCTTGAGCGCGTTGGCCCCCAGGAAGATCAGCTCGATGACGAAGAACGGCGCCAGCACCAGCACCGTGACCACTGGTGACCAGCGCCAGAACTTCCAGGCCACGATGAACAGGAGACATGTGGTGATGACCATGTCGCCGGTCACGGCGATGCCATAAGCGGCCGCGAGGGCGCTGGAGGTCTCAAACAGCACGACGAGCAGGATGACGGCGGCGAGCAGGAGCCAGTTGATGAACGGGATATAGATCTGGCCCTTCTCGGTTTCGGAGGTGCGTAGGACCCGGAAGCGCGGCAGCACGCCCAACTGCATCGCCTGCTGCGAGATCGAGAACGCGCCGGTGATCACCGCCTGGCTGGCGATGATGGTGGCCACCGTGGCGAGGATCACCATCGGCAGCAGCGCCCAGGAGGGGTAAAGCAGGAAGAACGGGTTCTCCAGCATCTCGGGATGAGCCAGCAGCATGGCGCCCTGGCCGAGATAGTTGAGGGCGAGCGCCGGCAAGACGAAGCCGAGCCAGGCGGCGCGGATCGGCGCGCGGCCGAAGTGGCCGAGATCGGCATACAGCGCCTCGGCCCCGGTAACCGACAGGAAGACCGCGCCAAGCGCGAACAGTCCGGCCGTGCCGTGGCTTACCAGGAAGCTGAGGCCATGGACCGGGTTGATGGCGCCGACGATGCCTGGGTCGTCCAGGATGTGCATGAGGCCGCCGATGCCCATGACGGCAAACCAGAAGGCGGTGATCGGCCCGAAGAACATCGCCACGCTCGCGGTCCCGTGGCGTTGCACCGCAAACAGGCCGATCAGAATGGCGAGGCTGAGTGGCACGACGTAGGGATCGAAGGCGGGCGTCACCAGCTTGAGACCCTCGACCGCTGAGAGGACGGAGATCGCGGGCGTGATGATGGCATCGCCGTAGAACAGCGAGGCGCCGACCATGCCGAGGATGATGGTGGCGCCGGTGCTGTGGCCGAGGGCGCGTTGCGCCAGGGTCACGAGGGAGAGGGTGCCGCCCTCGCCGTTGTTGTCGGCCCGCAGGACGATGGCCACGTACTTGAGCGTGACGATGATGATCAGGGCCCAGAGGATCAGGGAGACCACTCCGATCACCATCTCGCGCGTCAAGGCGGCGTGACCCGCATGCGCGGTCGCGGCGGCGAGGCTTTCCTTGAGGGCGTAGAGCGGGCTGGTGCCGATGTCGCCGTAGACCACGCCGATGGAGCCGAGCGTGAGGGCCCAAAAGGAGGTCGGGGCAGCGTGCGCGTAGTCTGGAGAGCCGGTGGCGGTGGCTGCGCTGACTCCGGTGGTGGCCATGATCAGCCCTCCCTTACTGACAAAACGTACTCGGCTTCCGTGGCCTAACGGAGCCGTGCCCTGGAGGGTTTCACCTTGGGCGGCACGCGGGTGTCGGCACCCCCGCCGGGGGCACCGTACGCCACTGCCAAGCGTTGATAGGTCATGGCGAACTCGCTCAAGCTCGTTTCAGCCCAGCCCGGCCGCACCCCCGGCGTGGTGGCCGCGGCCGCCTATGCGGGCGGCCGGCGCGTGGCCGATATTGCTATCGACGAGGCGGGGGAATGGTCCCGCAAGCCGGGGCACGTGGTCTGGATCGGCCTGCACGAGCCCGGTCTCGATCTCCTGCGGCGGCTCCAAGCCGAGTTCGGCCTGCACGAGCTTGCCATCGAGGATGCGCTCAAGGCGCACCAGCGGCCCAAGGTCGAGCAATACGGCGAGGCGCTGTTCGTGGTGGCCCGCACGGCCCAGATGCTGGAGGGGCGGATTGCCTTCGGCGAGACGCACCTGTTCATCGGGCGTGGTTACGTGATCTCGGTCCGCCATGGGCCTTCCACGACCTACACGCCGGTCCGGGAGCGCTGCGAGGCCGCCCCGAAGTCCCTCTCGGAGGGGGAGGATTTCATCCTTTATGCCATTCTCGATTTCATCGTCGACAACTACATGCCGGTGATCGAGACGATCCAGGCGGAGGTCGAGGAGATTGAGGACAGCGTCCTGAGCGCGAATCCATCTCAGGACCAGATGACCCGCATCTACCAGCTCCGCCGGGATCTTCTGCGGCTGCGCAATGCCGCGGTGCCGCTGGTCGAGGTCTGCCGCCGCCTGGAGCAGCCCGGGCTGCCGGGGATCGACGTGGCGATGCAGCCGCTGTTCCGTGACGTCTCCGACCACATCCGCCGGGTGCAGGAGGAGATCGAGTCGCTGCGAGAGGTGCTGGCCTTCGCGTTCGAGGCGAGCCTGATGCGGGGCCAGTCCCAGCAGACCGAGATCACCCGCAAGCTCGCCGCCTGGGCGGCCATCCTGGCGGTGCCAACGGCGGTGGCCGGGATCTACGGCATGAATTTCGAGTTCATGCCCGAGCTGCAATGGAAGTACGGCTACGCCCTCGTGCTGGCGATCATCGCGTCGGTTTGCGGGTGGCTTTACTGGCGCTTCCGCCGAAGCGGCTGGCTTTGATCCGCTCCCGGAATTGGTCAATTCCCCATTCGCTGCTGCCGCCGGAGTTCTCCGGCCAGGCAATTGGCCCGTGCTTCCGCCTGGGCCGGCTGAGCAAGGAGCTCGGTCTGGGGCCTTTCGGCAATCTCACGGACGACCTTCGTCCGGATGGCTGCGGCAAACTGCGCTTTCTCCCGCACCGGGATCATGAACGCGCCCGGTCCTCCGATCACGCAGTCACAGAAGTACAGGTCGAGGTTCTCTATGTCCCAGAAGCCGTCGGGCCGCTTCAGCATGATCGGCAAGCCGTTGATCGTGATCCCCTGAGCCAGGGCCTAGTCACGCGCCACCGTGACCGCGCGGCCCTGGTTGTTCGCCCCATCGCCGGAGATGTCGATCACCCGGCGAGCGGGATCGACCCCCCCTCTCGCGGAGCAGCCCGATACTGAAATCAACCACCCCTGAGACGAATGTGTATCCCGCGCGGCGGATCGGGCTTCGCGCCAGACGTTCGGCAAAACCAAGCGCATCCTCGGAATACTCGATCACGGTCCAAGGGACGACGACCTCTTGCTCCATGGCCCCAGACCACTCGGCATAGACGACGGCAATACGTCCAAGCATGCCCTGGCGGATGGCGCGGTGCACTTCCGGCGAGCGGAAGGCATCGACTAGCCTTCCCGTTGCAGTTCCTGCTCACCCGTCTCCATGGACTGGGAGATATCGACCGCGAGCACGAGTGCGAGATCAACCTCGGTCTTGGCTTGGGCGCTCCCAGCCCCTGTGACCGAGATCCCTATAGCCACCAGCAGGGTTGCAAGGCAGCGCCTGATGCCGACCATCCTAAGCTCCCGTTCAGGCAGTCAAGGCTACGCTACCGTTTGATTGCGGCAGCAGGGGGACGGGATGATCGCTCGTCCCAGGTCATGACGGGAAGTAGGTATGGCGACACGGCGGCTACGACTGATAACGTGGCACCATCATCAAGACCTAACACGGCAAGCCCACAGGCAGGAAAGCGCGGCCCGACGTCTGATTGTCCTGGCCGAAACCCTCGACACGGCAGGCCGACCGAAAGCCGCGAAGCGCATGCTCCGCCTGGGCCTGCGATTCCGGGTTCGAGGGCTCTGCCTCTTGGCTCAGGCCGAAGCACTGAACTGGTCTGGCAGGGATGCCAGCAGCCTCTAATTGCCAAACCGGTCCTGCCAGCGGGCCTCGCCCGCGAAGCAGTTCGCCCGACGGGTCGCATCACCTTGCACGGGTCTGATCAGAGGCTCCTCGGACGGCGGCAGCCCTGAGACTTCAAGGAGGATCTTGGCCTTGATCGCCAGTTGGAACTGCGACCTCTCGCGTGCCGGCACCATGAAGGCGCCCGGACCGCCGATGACACAGTCGCGGAAGTAGAGGTCGAGGTCCGGATCGTCGAGGGAGCCCGGCTTCTTCAGCATGATGGGCAAGCCGTTGATCGTGATCCCTTTCGCAAGGGCTTCGTCGCGGGCGTGCGTGACCGAGCGGCCCTGGTTGTTGGCGCCGTCACCGGACACGTCAATCACCCTGCGGGAGGCCTCTAGGCCACTGCCGTCGAACAGGTTCGCGGCTGCATCGATGGCGCCCGAGACCGACGTGCGCTGCGCCCGGTGCAACGGGATCGAGGCGATCCTGTCGGCAAAGGCCATCAGGCTCTCGATATTGTCGAGGATCGTCCAGGGGATGATCACCTGCTGATCTCCCGATCCGGCCCATTCCATGTAGGTGACGCCGATCCGGCCCAGCATGCCATGGCGGATCGCGTCGTGGACGAGCGGCGAACGGAACGCCTCGGCAAAGCCCTCCCGCTGCAATTCCTGCTCGTCCGTGTCCATGGAGTAGGAGATGTCCACAGCAATGACGAGGGCGAGATCCACCTCCGTCTGCGCCCGGGCGGGCATGGTGGGGATCAGAGCCGCCACCCAGGTGAGAGCGAGAACAAGCAACGCGCGCACGGGGTGGAGCATGGCGATCCTCCTGGCGACCGGCCGGAGGGACGAGGGCTAGAGCCAGCCCCTCCACTTGAACCAATGATAGGGCAGTACGGCCGAGATCACCATGAGGACCAGGGCGACGGCATAGCCGTAGTCCCAATCCAGCTCCGGCATGAATTCGAAATTCATGCCGTAGATCGTGCCGACCAGGGTCGGCGGCAGAAAGAGCACGGCGGCAATCGAGAACACCTTGATGATGCGGTTCTGGTCGAGGTTGATCAGTCCGAGCGTCGCGTCATGCAGGTACACGATCTCGGACGAGAGCTGTCCCTCGTAGGCCGAGAGCGAGCGCAGGTCGCGCTCGACCTGCTTCAGCCGGGCCGGGCTGCCATTGGTGAGCCACTCCTCGGCGCCCTGGCGCAGGTACGGCACCAGCCGCGACAGCGACAGCAGGCTCTCGCGCAGGATCGCCACCGTCATGTTCTTGCGCCCGAGCCGCTTGATCAGCACCTGGAGCTCGTCCTCGACCCGCTTGGCCCGGCGTTTCGGTCTGCGGTCCTCGATGAACAGCCTTGTCGAGACCTCGTTCAAGTCGGCGGCCACCATCTCCAGCACGTCAGCGGCGCGCTCGACGATGCTCTCCAGGAGCGAGGCCAGGAGGCTGTCGCTGGTGGTGTGGGCCTCCGGCTGGCGCTGGCACTTGGCCATGAACGTGCGGAAGGGCACCGGGTCGGCGTAGCGCACCGAGACCAGATGGGTTGGAGTGAGCACGAAGGTGACCTGGGTACGGGACGGCCGGCCCTCGGCCACGCCGTTGATGATCACGGCGGTCATGACCAGGGCGCCGTGCTCCTCGTACAGGCGGGCCGATTCCTCGATCTCGGCCATCTCCTGCCGGGTTGGCACCTGAAGCCCGAGCAGCGCCTCGACGGCCTTCTCTTCCTCGTGCGTGGGATCGAGGAGGTCGATCCAGAGCATGTCAGAGGGAGCAGGGAGCGTGGTGCTCTCGTGTGCGAGGCGCACGAGACGGCCCTGGCGCAGGCCATGGAAATGCATCATCGGTTCGTTCCAGCGTGTAACGGATCAGCCGCGCGTGTGCTTCGCCGGCGGGGTAACGTGATGGGCGAGGTTGTCCGGCGAGGATGCCGCAACTTCGGGGTCGAAGGCGACGGCGGCGATGTGCAGGCCGATGATGGGCACGAACACGAGGCCGAGGAGCAGGGCCACCATCAGCAGAATGCTGCGGTCGTCCGCGGAAGCAGGCTCAGGGCGCTCACGGGCGCGGAGCGGGATCAGGTTCAGGAGGGTCATGGCTCACCTCGGTTCCGACCAGCCGTTGCAGACCGGTCGTAGGCGAGCCGATCAAGCGATCAGGCGCGCGCGGGCCGGCAACGGCGTGGTCAATCGACTGGGACTGTCGCTTGGCATGGGGTTCAGGGTTCCTGTGGGTTCGACGCCCGCCGAAGCAGGGCGCCGATGAGAAGCCAGATGCGCCCGTTGCAGTTCCCGGTCAAGCCAAAAAGGGAGCTTGCACCAAGAACCTAGAGAATAAAGCAAGTCGGCCGCTCGCTTGTCCAGGGAACAACGTCAGTTCGGTCGCCGCGCACCAGTGTTTTCCGATCACTGGTATTTCTGTCTCTGAGGAGGCGTTTATTCGCCAGATTTTCGGAAAAGTGTCTTATCGGAACTACGCGACACTAATTGTCATCCTCGCCGCGCGGCCAGCGGCGTTTCGAGCGATCATCATCCCGTTCACGTTGGCGATACACGCGCCGTTCATAGACGGTTCGCCCCCGTCCCTCGTCCGTGATGACAGTATCGACCCGAGTATGGACCCCATTTGAGGAGTTCGAACTGGAGTTTGAGGACGTGTTGCCGGCGTGACTCGGCGTCGCGACAGAAAGGGCAACCAGCATTAAGAACGTGAGCAGGTATTTCACCGCAGATCTCCTGGTTTCATGTCGCTTGCGAAGAAATCACTGTTGGCCTGAATGGGCGATGAAGGAAGCACTCAATAAGTGATCCTCTGCGAAGTCGATCTACCGAGCTAAGGGGAGTTGCAGCCGTGACGTGCCGCTATCTCTCCAGATAGCATGCTCTGCAACTAGGCTGAGGTTTTGCAGAGGCGCGATGCGCTGACCTTAACACGGCGGCATGCAGAGACCGTTGCTGGCCCGATCAAGCCTCTTCGCCAAGCATCCCTCAGTTCAAAAGGTAGCTAGTCCTTTATACCGCCTTTATATTCTCTGCCGCATTTCCCAATCGAGACTTGATGCCCTTCAGAGCTAGCTTGCGGCACTCCTATCTATGGGTGCTGTTATGGATGATCTTGTCTATCTCGTTGTCGGCCTCGGGTTCTTCGCGCTGATGGCGCTGTATGCTCGTGCAGCCGAGCGGCTGTGAGGGAGGCCTCTCCATGTCCCTCGATCTTCTCCTTGGCGGCACCGTCGCCTTTGGGCTCGCTGCTTACCTAGTCCTGGCGCTGGTCAGGCCGGAACGCTTCTAGGAGCCCGTCATGACACTCATTGGCTGGCTCCAGATCGCCATCATTCTTGCAACCGTCTTGCTGGCAGCGATCCCCATAGGAGCCTTCATGGCGCGGATCTATGCAGGCAAGCGCACGTTCCTTTCGCCTGTGCTGGATCCTGTCGAGCAAAGCTTCTATGCCTTGGCGGGCGTCGATCCTGCCCGCGAGCAGGGCTGGCGTGCCTATGCGCTCGCCATGCTCGTGTTCAACGGAGCAGGATTCCTGCTGCTCTATGGTATCCTGAGGATGCAGGGTGTCCTGCCGTTCAATCTGCAGGGCTTTGGCGGCCTCTCGCCGGATCTTGCCTTCAACACCGCCGTCTCGTTTGTCACCAACACCAACTGGCAATCCTATGGTGGCGAGACCACCATGAGCCAATTCTCGCAGATGGCAGGGTTGACCGTGCAGAACTTCCTGTCGGCTGCGACGGGGCTTGCTCTCGCCATGGCGCTCGTGCGGGGCTTTCTCCGCTCCAAGGTCGGCACGGTCGGCAACTTCTGGGCCGACATGACCCGCTCAACCCTCTATGTCCTCCTCCCTCTTGCTGCCGTCACGGCGCTTGTGCTCGTGGCGCTGGGGCTGCCGCAGACCCTGCGTGCTTCCGGCGATGCCACGACGCTTGAAGGCGCGAAGCAGATCATCGCTCTCGGGCCCGTTGCGAGCCAGATCGCGATCAAGCAGCTCGGCACGAATGGCGGCGGATTTTTCAACGTGAATGCGGCGCACCCCTTCGAGAACCCGACGGCGCTGACGAACGTCGTGCAGATCTGGCAGATGCTGGTGATCTCAGTCGCTGTCGTGTTCGCCTTCGGGCGCCTCGTCGGGGACAGCCGGCAGGCACGGGCCCTGCTTTGGGTGATGGGCATCCTGCTTGTGGCCGGCATCGGCATCACCTACGCGGCCGAAGCCGTTGGCACGCCGATGCTGCACGCGGCGGGCATCAACCCGGCCGATGGCAACATGGAAGGCAAGGAGGTTCGCTTCGGCTTGGCTCTCTCTGCTCTGTGGGCCGCCGTCACCACCGGCCTGTCCACGGGTGCGGTCAATGCCATGCATGCGAGCTTCACACCCATCGGCGGATTGATTCCGATGTTCCTGATCCAGCTCGGCGAGATCCTGCCGGGCGGTGTCGGATCGGGCCTCTACGGCATCCTCGTCATGGCAATCATCGCCGTGTTCGTGGCGGGACTCATGGTCGGCAGGACACCGGAGTATCTCGGCAAGAAGATCGAGGCGAAGGAGGTCAAGATGGCGATGCTCGCCATCCTGATCCTGCCGACCGCGATCCTCGGCTTCTCGGCGGTTTCAGCCGTCATCCCGCAAGGGCTCGCCGGGCTCCTCAATGCGGGACCGCACGGCCTTTCCGAGATCCTCTATGTCTATTCGTCGGCGGCCGGCAACAATGGCTCCGCCTTCGCAGGCCTGACCGCCAACTCGCCCTGGTACAACACGACGCTCGGGCTCGCGATGCTGCTCGGCCGCTTTGCCTACATCGTGCCGATGCTGGCCATCGCGGGATCGCTCTCGGCGAAGACGAGGCTTGAATCCTCGACTGGCACGTTCCCGACCCACGGTCCGCTGTTCATCGGCCTGTTGATCGGCGTGATCCTGATCCTCGGCGGACTTCAGTTCTTTCCGGCTCTCGCTCTCGGCCCCATCGCCGAGCAGATGCTGATGCTGGCGGGCAAGACATTCTGACAGGTGCTCCATGAGCAAACACATTCAACCGACTGTATCGATGCTCGACGGAGCGATCCTGCGTCAGGCGATCCTCGACTCGTTCAGGAAGCTCGATCCTGGAAAGCTCATTCGCAATCCGGTGATCTTCGTCACGGAGGTTGTAGCTCTGCTCGTTACCATCCTCCTTGTCCGGGATCTTGTGACAGGTGCATCTGCCTTCTTCACGGGGCAGATTGCGGCGTGGCTCTGGTTCACGGTAATCTTCGCTAATTTCGCCGAAGCCGTGGCCGAAGGGCGTGGCCGGGCGCAGGCCGACACGTTGCGCCAGGCCCGGACGCAAACCGTCGCCAAGCGGCTTTACGATCAGGAGCGCAAGGAACTGTATGTCACGGTGCCCGCTCTCGACCTCGAGGTCGGCGATCTCGTGCTCATCGAGGCCGGGGACCTGATCCCGGGTGACGGTGAGGTCGTGGAAGGCATCGCCTCGGTGAATGAGGCCGCCATCACAGGCGAGTCGGCGCCTGTGATCCGCGAATCCGGCGGCGATCGCTCCGCCGTGACGGGCGGCACGACTGTGATCTCCGACCGGCTCGTTGTCCGCATCACGGCGGCGCCAGGATCCTCGTTCCTGGACCGGATGATTGCCCTCGTGGAAGGGGCCGAACGGCAGAAGACCCCGAACGAGATCGCTCTCAACGTCCTGCTGGCGGGCATGACCATCGTCTTTCTGATCACCATCGTGACTCTTGCAGGGTTGGGACACTACTCAGGAGCCGATGTTCCCGTTCCGGTTCTGGTGGCGCTGCTCGTGACGCTGATCCCGACGACAATCGGCGGCCTGCTCTCGGCCATCGGCATCGCGGGCATGGACCGACTGATCCGCTTCAATGTGCTTGCCATGTCGGGCCGTGCCGTGGAGGCCGCAGGCGACGTCGATACGTTGCTCCTCGACAAGACGGGCACCATCACCTTCGGCAACCGCATGGCGTCCGAGATCATCCCGGTGTCCGGCGTCTCGGAGCGCGAAGCGGCGGAAGCTGCATTGCTCGCGAGCCTTGCGGACGAGACGGCGGAGGGCCGCTCGATCGTGGCGTTGGTTCAGGAAAAGTATGGTGTGCGAGTTCCGGAGCAGTCGCCGGAGAATGCCCGCTTCATCGAATTCACCGCAACGACACGTCTCTCTGGCGTTGATCTCGGCAATCGATCCTTGCGCAAGGGAGCGGTGGATGCCGTACTCCGCTTCGTTCGCGACGCCAGCGGGCGGAGCGTGACGGATCAGGGTTTTGCAGCCGCCGTGGACCGGATCGCCCGCTCGGGCGGCACGCCGCTCGGGCTCGCCGACGGCAACCGGATCCTGGGCGTCATCCACCTCAAGGATGTGGTCAAACCCGACATCAAGGAACGGTTCGCGGAACTGCGCCGCATGGGCATCCGCACCGTCATGGTGACCGGCGACAATCCGGTGACGGCGGCGGCGATTGCCTCGGAAGCGGGCGTCGACGACTTCATTGCTGAAGCCACGCCACAGGACAAGCTCAACTACATCCGCCGTGCTCAGGCCGAAGGGCGCCTCGTCGCCATGTGTGGCGACGGCACGAACGACGCTCCGGCTTTGGCGCAGGCGGATGTGGGGGTTGCGATGCAATCCGGTACGCAGGCTGCCCGCGAGGCCGGCAACATGGTGGACCTCGACTCCAGCCCGACGAAGCTCATCGAGATCGTCGGCATCGGCAAGCAGCTCCTGATGACGCGTGGCTCGCTGACCACGTTCTCCATCGCCAACGACGTCGCCAAATACTTTGCCATCATCCCGGCGCTGTTCGTGGCGGCCATCCCCCAGCTCGGTGCGCTCAACGTCATGGGCCTGTCAACGCCGCAGAGTGCCATTCTGTCGGCGGTGATCTTCAATGCCCTCATCATCATTGCGCTGATCCCGCTCGCCTTGCGCGGCATTCCCTACCGCGCTCTGGGGGCTGCAACTCTGCTGCGTCGCAATCTCCTGATCTACGGCTTGGGCGGACTCATCGTGCCCTTCATCGGCATCAAGATCATCGACCTCGCTGTCACGGCGATTGGCTGGGCCTGAAAGGAGGCCGACATGTCCCATCTTCGTCCCGCTTTGGTTCTCCTCCTGCTGTTCACAGCCCTGACAGGGCTTGCCTACCCCTTGGTTTTGACGGGGATCGGCCAGGCTCTCTTCCCCGCACAGGCCAGCGGAAGCCTCATCACACGAGACGGCCGCGTGATCGGCTCCGATCTGATCGGACAAGCGTTCACATCCGACCGCTACCTGTGGCCACGCCTCTCGGCGACGAGTGCTCAGGATCCGGCGGATCCGACAAAAACGGTGGATGCGCCCTATAACGCGGCGGCGTCGGCAGGCTCCAATCTGGGGCCAACCTCCCAGAAGCTGGCGGAACGCCTGACGGTCTCCGCCGAAGCCTGGCGCGGATTGGGCTTGGCACAGCCAATCCCCGGGGATGCGATCACCACCTCCGGCAGCGGCCTCGACCCGCACACGTCCCCGGCCTACGCGGAGGAGCAGGTCGGCCGAATTGCCACGGCTCGAAACCTTCCCGAGGCTCAGGTCCGGCAGGTCATCGAAGATGCAACCGAGGGACGTACCTTTGGAGTCTTCGGGGAGCCACGGGTCAATGTCCTGCGGGTCAACCGCGCGCTCGACCGGCTGGGTTCGTGAGGGACACGACGATGGTTTATCCTAAGACGCAGGAGGTTTCGCTCTGATGGGTCTGACCGAGACGCCCCGGGCATCGCCCGACGCGCTGCTCACCTTGGCCAACCGGGAGGGACGCGGCCGCCTCAAGATCTTTCTTGGGGCGGCTCCCGGCGTTGGAAAGACCTATGCCATGCTCCAGGCCGCCCGAACGGCGCGCGAGGACGGCGCTGACGTGATCATCGGCCTCGTCGAGACGCATGGGCGTCAGGAAACGGAGGAGCTTCTCCAGGGCTTCGAGATCCTGCCTCGTCTCTCCGTTCCCTACCGGGGTCGCATGGTGCAGGAGTTCGACCTCGATGCTGCTCTGAACCGCCACCCAAAGCTTATCCTCGTCGATGAATACGCCCACACGAATGCCCCCGGCAGCCGCCATCCGAAGCGATGGCAGGACATCGAGGAACTGCTGGCGGCAGGCATCGACGTCTGGACGACGCTGAACGTTCAGCATCTCGAAAGCCTCAACGACATCGTTCAGCGGATTACACGGGTGCGCGTTCGCGAAACCGTGCCCGATGCGGTGTTCGATGAGGCGGATGAGTTGGTTCTCGTTGACCTGCCACCGGATGAGCTTCTCAAACGGCTGGCCGAGGGAAAGGTCTATGTTCAGGACACGGCAGCGCGCGCCGTGGACAACTTCTTCCGTCCCAACAACCTCGTGGCCTTGCGGGAGCTGGCGCTGCGCCGCGCCGCCGAGCGCATCGACAGCGATTTGCTTGAGCGGATGCAGGGTGGCGGCGTCGAGGGCCCGTGGGCTGCGGGGGAGCGCATTCTGGTCTGTGTCGGCGCCGACGAGATCTCCCCCGCGGTGGTGCGGCACGCCAAGCGTCTCGCGGATGCGATCGGAGCGCCCTGGCTCGCTGTGACCGTCGAGCGTCCGGGCGAGAGCCTCGGAAACGACCAACGGCATCGCGTGGATGAAACGCTTCAACTCGCCGCGCGGCTGGGCGCTGATGAAACCAAGACGCTGGTGGCCGGCGACATGGTCCAGGAGCTTCTGCGCTTCGCCCGGTTTGAGAACGTCACTCAGATCGTGGTAGGACGATCCCGCGGCGGCTGGTGGTCCGAACTCCTCGGACGCTCGCTGCCGCATCAACTGGTTCATCACGCCGAGGACATCGCCATTCATGTCGTCACCGCCAAGGACGGACAGGTTCGGAGGATGCGGTGGTGGACCCGCAGGCCACGCGTGAACATAGATCGGTCGTGGACGCCCTTCGTGTGGTCGGCCCTTGCTGTCGCCGGAGCGATTGTGGTTGGACGGATGATGACGTCGGCCGTCTCGTTGCCGAACGTCTCCATGATCTTCCTGGTGGCGGTGCTTTTTGCCGCCGTGCGGTTTGGGATCTGGCCCGCCATCGTCAGCTCAATCCTGTCGTTCTTAGGCTACAACTTCTTCTTCATCGATCCCGTCTACACCTTCACGGTTGCCCGCCCGCACGAACTGCTGGCCCTGTTCATCTTCCTCGGCGCAGCCGTTCTGACCTCAGCCCTGGCCGGACGGGCGCGGGAGCAGGCGGCGGCGGCGGTCATTCGGGCCCGGGCGACGCGGCGGCTCTACGAGTTCACCCGCCGGCTCTCGAGCTTCCCCGATGCGAATGCGGTCGCCGAAGGAGCGGTCGTGGAACTGAATGGTTATCTCAACCATCCCGCGGCAATCCTCCTGCCTCAAACTGATACCCTTGAGCTGGTGGCCTCCTGGCCTCCGGAGGATGAACTCGATACGGCCTCTGCCTCGGCCGCGCGCTGGGCCTACGAACGGGATGAGGCCGCCGGCGCGGGTACGGGAACGCTCCCCTCGGCGCGCTGGATTTTTCTGCCGTTGCGTTCGTCCCATGGTCGGGTCGGGGTCCTGGGTGTCGCCCCCAACGGAGCCGCGTTCGATCCGGAGATCCGCACCCTGGTCGAGACGGTGGCGGAGCTGACGGCTGCGGCCCTGGAGCGGGCGCGGTTGACGCGAGAGATCGTGACGGCCAACACGGCCGCCGAAACGGAACGGGTGCGCAACACCCTGCTGGCCTCGATCAGCCATGACTTCCGAACGCCGCTCGCCTCCATTCTTGGCGCGGCGACCGGACTGATCGAGTACGGGCCAAAGCTGCCGGAGCATGCCCGACGGGATCTTCTGGACCAGGTGAAGGATGAGGCGGAGCATCTCGACAGAATGGTCCGCAATCTCCTGTCGATGACCCGTGTCGAGGCTCGAGGGCTCGAGCTACGCAAGGACTGGATCGACATCCGGGAGGCTTTCGACCGCGTCGTGGCTCTGGCCAAGCGAAGAGGGGCAACCCAAGCCCTCCGTCTCAATATCGACCCACAACTGTCCTTCGCTGTGGCCGATCCTTCCCTGCTCGATCAGGCTCTGGCCAACATCGTGGGCAACGCCGTCCGGTACGCGGGGCCGGATGCGCAGGTGGTCCTCGCGGCGCGCCGCGACGGCGATGGCATCATCTTATCTGTGACCGACGACGGTCCGGGTATTCCGCAAAACCTGCTCCCAATCGTCTTCGAGAAGTTCGCGCGAGGCCGGGAACAGGATGGAGACGGAGGCAAGGGAACCGGGCTGGGGTTGGCCATCGCGAAAGGGATCATTGAAGCGCATGGCGGGTCGATTGCCGCGGAAAGTCCTGTCGCGAACGGGCATGGCACCCGTATCTTCATACGGATTCCTCTGGAGGAAAACACGCCATGAGCCATCCGACACGGGTGCTCGTCATCGACGACGAGCCGGCGATCCATCGCTTCCTCCGGCCGGCCCTCGAGGTGAACGAGTACGAAGCCCTGAGCGCCGGCACGGCAGCCGAGGGCTTGAAGCGCATCGCCGCCGATGCTCCTGACGTTGTCGTGCTCGATCTCGGCCTGCCCGACTTGGACGGCAAAGACGTGATCGCCCGGGTGCGCGAATGGTCGGACGTGCCGATCATTGTCCTCTCGGCCCGCGACCGTGAGGCTGAGAAGATCGCTGCCCTTGATCTCGGCGCCGATGATTTCGTGAACAAGCCTTTTGGAATGGGCGAACTCATGGCCAGACTGCGTACCGCGCTACGCCACCGCATGCAGCGCAAGGGCGAGACCCCCGTGGTCAGCGTCGGCGGGCTGGAGATCGATGTCCCCCGGCGTCGGGTCGCATGGCAGGGGACAGAGGTGAACTTGAGCCCGAAGGAGTTCGACCTTCTTGCCTTTCTGGCGGGCCATGCGGGCAAGGTGGTGACCCACAAGCAGATCCTGACCGCCGTCTGGGGCGCCGCCCACGACAACGACACCCAGTACCTGCGCGTCTATGTCGGCCAACTCCGGCAGAAGATCGAGCCCAATCCGTCCGACCCACGCTTTATCCTGACGGAACCGGGCATCGGCTACCGACTGCTGGATACCGTCTAGGCTCCGGCCGGGCCGGCGTCTTTATACGGCCTTTATATCGCGACCCTCACTTCCCAATCGATTTTTTATGCGGCCCTGGCCATGTCTGTTCCGGGAGGTCGGGGCTGGATTGCCGGCCTTGGGGCGCGGGTTGTCCGGTCCCAACTTGTTTGGACAGCCAAGATGTGGTCGAAGCAAAACCAGGAACAAGATCTCCGCTCGCTTCTGTCGCGGATCGAGGGGCCTCCCAGCCGACGGGAGGCCTCGTGACGGAGCTTCTCCACCGCGCGTGTCCTCGGCTCCAGGCAGCGCCCCAGCCCGACGATCTCGTTCGGCGCCTGATCGACGCGGAAGCCTGGGTCGATCTCGGGTTTTGGCTGATCGGCTGTGAGCTGCCGGACTGGGTGATCCACCGCCTGTCCTGTGACGACAGCCGCTGGAACTGTGCGATCGGCGTCCGCGGTCTTGCGATCAACTGGGTCGATGACGTCGCCGAGTTCCAGCACGACAACCCGGCGCTCGCGATCTTTGGTGCTCTCGTGCATGTCCAGATTCTGAAGGCTCAGGGCCGGGCTCCAAGCAACGTCACGGCGTTCAGGCGGATGGAGAGGGCCGGAGCGGCCTCCATCACACATGGGGTGGAGAGGTAAATGACCGCAACGGCTTCCAGCCAGCCCAGCCCCGCGGAGCCAACAGCCCAACCCGCGGCCCCGCACGCATCCGGCTTCTGGACCCTGACGCTGGGCACCCTCGGGATCGTATATGGCGACATCGGTACGAGCCCGCTCTACGCCCTGAAGGAGTCCCTCTCGGCCGCGGCGGCGGGCGGGACCGTCGCGCGCGAGATGGTGTTCGGCATCGTGTCGCTGATCCTGTGGGCGCTGATCTTCATCGTGACGGTGAAGTACGTGCTCTTCATTCTGCGTGCCGATAACAATGGTGAGGGCGGCACGCTCACGCTCATGGCATTGGCGCAAAAAGCCGTGGGGCACAACATCCTCATCATCGCCCTGCTGGGGATGATCGGTGCGGCCCTTTTCTATGGCGACGCCATCATCACCCCGGCCATCTCGGTCCTATCGGCGGTCGAGGGCCTCAAGCTGGTGACGCCCACCTTCGAGCCTTACGTGGTGCCGTTCAGCCTGGTGATCATGATTGGCCTCTTTGCCGTGCAGAGCCACGGCACGGCCCGGGTCGCCGCCTGGTTCGGGCCGATCACCGGCTTATGGTTCGCTCTTATGGCCCTGGGCGGTATCCTTCACATCGCCGACGATCCAGGCATCCTGCAAGCGATCAGCCCGACCTACGGCATCGTCTTCCTGGCCACCCATGGCACGGCTGGCCTTCTCGCCCTCGGCGCCGTCTTCCTGGCTGTCACGGGCGCGGAGGCGCTGTATGCCGATATGGGCCATTTCGGGCGAAGACCGATCCAGGTTGCCTGGCTGGGCTTCGTCCTGCCCTGCTTGGCGCTCAACTATCTCGGCCAGGGCGCCCTGCTCCTGGCTGATCCGACCAAGATCGAGAACCCCTTCTTCCTGCTCTATCCCGAATGGGCGCTGCTCCCGATGGTCGCGATGGCAACCCTCGCCACCATCATCGCCAGCCAGGCGGTGATCACGGGTGCGTTCTCCCTGACCCAGCAGGCGATCCAGCTCGGTCTCCTGCCTCGCATGGAGATCCGGTGGACGTCTGAGACCGAGAAGGGCCAGATCTACGTGCCGCGGGTGAATTGGCTGTTGCTTGCGGCCGTCCTGTTGCTGGTCATCGTGTTCAGGAGCTCGAGCGCCCTGGCGCACGCCTATGGCATTGCCGTCACCGGCACGATGGTGGTCACCGCCGTCACGGCCTTCTTCGTGGTTTGGCGGTTCTGGCAATGGCCAGCGTGGCTCGCGGCCGCCGTCATCGCGCCCTTCCTGGCCGTCGACGCGATCTTCCTGGCGGCGAACGCCCTGAAGATTCCCCAAGGCGGCTGGATGCCACTGCTGGTTGGCGGCCTGCTGGTTATGCTCATGATGACCTGGCGGCGCGGGACACGCATCCTGTTCGAGAAGACCCGCAAGGTCGACGTGCCGCTGCTCGAACTCGTCACCATGCTCCAGAAGAGCCAGCCGCACCGGGTCAAGGGCACTGCCGTGTTCATGACCAGCGATCCCGACACAGCTCCCGCGGCCCTGCTGCACAATCTCAAACACAACAAGATCCTGCACGAGCAGAACGTGGTGCTGACAGTGAGGACCGAGGATGCGCCGCGCGTTGCCGATGACGAGCGCGTTCGGATCGAGCACCTGGGGGACTCGTTCTGGCGCGCGACTATGGCCTTCGGCTACATGGAGGCGCCGAACATCCCGCGCGGACTGGTTCTCCTGCGCAAGCAGGGGTTCAAGTTCGACATCATGACCACGTCGTTCTTCGTGTCCCGCCGCTCGATCCGGCCCTCCGTCCATGGCGGCATGCCGTTCTGGCAGGACAAGCTCTTCATCAGCCTGGCCAAGTCTGCCAGCGACGCGACGGACTTCTTCCAGATCCCGACTGGTCGCGTGGTGGAAGTTGGCACCCAAGTGACGGTATGAGCCCAGCTTGAAGTATTGTGATCCCCGGCAGCAGACCAAGGAAGGTCTCAGAAAGGTCTGCAGTGTTAAGGCTTGAGTGTTAAGGCTTGTTGGATGCCTGCCGCGGCGGAACGGAGCCGCGGCACGAGCGGCAGGCGTTCGATAAGCCTCAAAGGAGGAAACCGCGGAACACCGTGCTGACGCTGCGGATGTTATGGGGATTGTGGCGTCGGCATCGGGTGTTGAGCAACCATCACTGACCGGATCCGGTGTGGGTGAACTCGCTGTGAAGGCCGCCGCGAGCCCGGCCGATGAAACTCTTGGAGTGCCAACTGCACGGATGGGGATGCATCGTGATCACCGCACGGGGCAAAACAGCGAGCGCCCGAGCATCGGATTCAGCACCCGTCATCAGAAGCATGAGGGTCACGGGCGGGCAGGCGAGCGGTCATGAGGTGTCGATCCGGATGGGGTGAGGGGGCGCAGAACGCGATGCACATCCGCGGGCGAACCGCTCGATGATGATCATGCGACCGCCGCAGCACGGGCAACACCGCGACGGCGCGATCAAGGCGTCGGGTACAGGAGCATCGGCCAGGGGCTTCCCGACCACCGCCAGCAGCGCACGCGCACGAGCGAGGTTTTCCTGACGCACGCCATTGCCGAACAGCCCGTAATGGCGGATGCGATGAAAGCCGTCAGGCAGCACGTGCAGCAGAAAGCGACGGATGAACTCATCGACGCTCAGCCGCATCACCTTGGAGCGCTGACGTTCCTTGGCCCGATAATCCTTCCAGCGGAAGGTGACCCCATCCGCATCGCAGGCGATCAGCCGGCTGTTGGAGATCGCCACGCGGTGCGTGTAGCGCGCCAGATAGGCCAGCACCGCGGCGGGCCCGCTGAACGGGCGCTTGCAGTAGACCACCCATTCGATCCGCCGCAGCGCCGCCAGCCAGGCGTTGAACGCCTTCGGCTGGGCCAGATGCGTCTGAGTTCCGAAGAAGCCCAGGCGCCCGGTCGCCTGGGCGCGGGACAGCCCGTCCAGGAACAGGCGTCGGAACAGCCGCGAGAGCACCCGCACCGGCAGAAGGAAGCCCGGCCGGCCCGCGATCCATCGGCTCCCATCCAAGGCGATGCCGCCGCTGGGCACGATCACGTGCACATGCGGATGATGCGTCAGGGCCGAGCCCCAGGTGTGCAGCACCGCCGTCAAGCCGATGCGCGCGCCCAGATGCTTGGGATCGGCCGCCAGGGTGAGCAGGGTCTGGGCGGCGACCTTGAACAGCAGATCATAGACCACCGCCTTGTTGGACCAGGCGAGATCGGCGATCGCGGCCGGCAGCGTGAACACCACGTGGAAGTAGGGCACGGGCAGCAGCTCGGCTTCGCGATCAGCGAGCCAGTCCCGGGCCGCCGCGCCCTGGCATTTTGGGCAGTGCCGGTTGCGGCAGAAGCTATGGGGAGAGCGGCCCGGGCGTGAAATAATGTCTCCGGTGCTCGATGAAACGGAAGGATGTGCCCCATGAGTCAAGTCAGTGATCTAAGCCGTTCCCTTGCTCCCTTTGATCAAAATACTACCCTGACGGTGGTCGTTGAGCTGAGCGAGGCCAGTTGGCTCGTCGCTGGGTTGATTCCAGGCATTGAGCGCCAACCCGTGAAGAAGCAGGAGCCGGACCCGGTTGCGCTGCTGCGGCTGCTGGAGCGCTGGCGGTTGGAGGCGATCAAGGCGGGCAAGATGATTGGACAGATTGCCCTCGCCTTTGAGGCGGGACGGGACGGGTTTTGGCTGGCGCGGTGGCTGCAGGCGCGCGACATCACAGCGCACGTGGTCCATTCGACGAGCGTCGCGGTGTCACGCGAGCATCGTCGCGCGAAGACCGATCGGCTGGATACGGCGATGCTGATGCGCGTGTTCGTGGGATGGCTGCGTGGCGAGCGCGGACACTGCCGGATGGTGGCGATCCCAACGCTCGAGCAAGAGGACGCCAAGCGCCCGAGCCGTGAACGGGAAAGCCTGGTCGGCGAGCGTACACGGATCATCAACCGCATGAAGGCGGCCTTGGCCCGGCTCGGCATCCGCGGGTTCAAACCGGCCTTGCGCAAGGCGCCGCAACGGCTCGCCGCCTTGCGCACGCCGGAGGGTGTTCCGATTCCACCGAACACGCTCGACGAGATCAGACGTGACATGGATCGGCTCGCCGTCGTGCGCGAACAGATCGATGGGATCGAACGGGCCCGCCTTGCGCGCCTGGAAAACGCGCCGGCAGCAGGGCCACACGCTATGGTACGCCTGTTGGCCCGCGTTGTCGGTGTGGGAGTGGAAACTGCGGACATGTTGGTACAGGAGGTGTTGTCCCGAAACCTTCGAGACCGGCGAGCTGTAGCCCGTTATGTTGGCCTCACGGGCTCGCCCGACGAGAGTGGCAAGAGGCGGCGGGAGAAAGGATTGGCCAAGGCAGGCAATCCCCGCGCGCGTCGCGGACTGATCCAACTCGCCTGGCGGTTTTTGAGGTTCCAGAGCGGCAGCGCGCTCGCGCAATGGTACCGGGCGCGGACTGATGGCCCGAAGGGAGCACGCAAGACCACAATGATTGTCGCGCTCGCCCGCAAGCTCCTGATTGCGCTTTGGCGCATGGTCACCATTGGCGACATCCCGGCGGGCGTCGCGCTACGGCCGACGATCTGAACACGCGACAGGGTTGTTGCGCGACGGATCGCCTGTCGCGACGAACCCAGGCGTAGCGATTCGAGGTGGCGGTGACCCGAACAATTCCATGGCTCCAATGCCGTCGGCAGAATGGGCCCGCCGCCTCGGAGCCTTGCTGCTGAAGCCATTGACTGCTTCATGGTCAGGGTCCCGAGCGGACCCAACCGAATACAAGGTCGCGGCGCGATGCTTTGCGCCCCGAGGCAGGCTCCCCTCGCATTGCTCGCCCTGTTCCTGATCCGGGTTCACGCCCGCCTCACCCTCGCGGTCGACTGCCTTACTTCTGGCCTCGGTGCCGGCAGTCGAGAGACTCAAGGAAAAAGATGCTGAGAACCGCACCACCGACTTGACAGAAAAATCCCCATACAAGGAATTGTAGGCGATCTGCGTCTGGGCACAGGTCTCACAGCGCTCCACATGACCGCCGAGCGCGGCCGTGCGGCAGGCCTCGATGGCGCTCATCACCTTGATCTGGCCGAGGCTGAGATGGCCGGCATGGGCGGCGCGCCAGACAGCCCCGTGGGCGCGGAAGATCTCCGCCACCTCGAGAGCCGGGCGGGGCATGGGGCCCGCCCTCAGGCGGGCGGATCCGCGAGAGGCAGATGATCGAGCGGGCTCATCACGGTGCGGATGATCTGGGTGGCCACGCGGGTGTAGCGGGCGGTGGTGTCGAGCTTGGTGTGGCCGAGCAACACCTGGATGACGCGGATGTCGACGTTCTGCTCGAGCAGATGGGTGGCGAAGCTGTGGCGCAGGGTGTGCAGACTGACGGGCTTGTCGATCTCGGCCAGGCGGGCGGCGGCATGACAGACGCGGTTGAGCTGACGCGGGGTGAGCGGGTTGACCCGGTTCTGGCCGGGAAAGAGCCAGCCCTGCGGCCGGGCCGCCTTCCACCAGGCACGCAGGAGCGCGAGAAGCTGCGGCGAGAGCATGACATAGCGATCCTTGCGGCCCTTGCCCTGCTCGACGCGGATGACCATGCGGGTGGAGTCGATGTCGCTGACCTTGAGGGTGACGACCTCGGAGGCGCGCAAGCCCGCGCCGTAGGCGACACTCAGCGCCGCCTTGGACTTGAGGGTGGGGGCAGCCTCGATCAGGCGGGCAACCTCATCGGGGCTGAGGACCGCCGGCAGCCTGCGCGGCTCGGGCACGAATGGGATCTGCTGCATGACCTCGGGCCTGTGCAGGGTGACCTGGAAGAGGAAGCGCAGGGCCGTGACGGCGTGATTGATGGTGGGCGGGCTGGCGCCGGTCTCGATCAGGAAGAGCTGGTAGCGACGCACGTCCTCGAAGCCGGCCTGGTCGGGGGAGGCGCCGAGGAAGGCGCTGAAGCGGCGGATGGCGCGGATGTAAGCCTGCTGCGTGCGCGGGGCGAAATGGCGGATCGTCATGTCGTCGATCAGGCGCTGACGGAGAGGGCTGACGGACGCGTGGGTCATGGGAGGCTCCTGTCCTGAGGGTGGAGGAAACCTCTCCATTCTCAGGCCGGACACGTCCCGGCGTGACCTCTATGATCGTTCCAGACGCCGACAGAGCCGGCATATCCTACCGCGGTAGCGGTTTAGTCCTTTGACCCGACGGAGACCTCTAGCCGATCTGGAGGCCAAGCGAACTCACCGTCATCTCTGCTCGCATCACGCCAATTCCTAAGGCGCTTCGTCTGCCTTGCTGCGGGAGGTCATGGTCAGAGCCAGACCACCCAGAACCAGGATCACGCCGACGGCAAAGAGCACTCCCATCTCGTCACCAAACATCGCAGATGAAGCGGCGATGCCGAACACCGGCTGGAGGTACTGAACGCTGGCGGCAATCCCAGCCGGGACGGTGCGCAGGATATTCAACCATAGAAACAAACCTGCGACGCTCACCGCGAGCCCGAGATAGACCGCGGCGCCTACGGCCTCAACGGTGAGGTGGACTGGAACGTGCCACATCTCCCAGCCTGTCCAAGGCAGCAGGGCGATGAAGCCAAACAAGGTGCTCCAGGCCGCCACGGTGGCGGTGCCGTACTCGTGGGTGAGCTCAACGCTCCAGACGTAATAGAACGCAATGGCCAGCGCGGAGACCACCATGAGGCCGGCGCCGACCATGGTGGTTGCGGATACGGCACTCGCCCCATCTCCATTGCCCAACGCAACGAGCGCGATCCCGGCGAACGCCGCCAGCAAGCCCAGCTTCTGCCGACCCGGGACAGGCTGCTTGAGGCGGAGTGCCGCGAACACCACGACGAAGACCGGAATGGTGGCAGAGATGATCGTGCCGACTGAGGCTGACGTGCCGGCGACGCCGAAGGCCTGGGCAACCTGGCCCACGCCGATGCCCAGGGCACCGAGGGCGGCGATGCGGGGGAGCGCACGCATCGGCAGCCGCTGCTTGCCGAGGGTAAGGAACAGCAACAACGGCACGGCGATGGCGAACCGCAGAGCCGTTAGGGTCAACGGGGGTAACGTCAGGAGACCAAGCTTCGTGACCGGAATGGACAGCCCCCACATGAGGGCGAGCAGCAACATGGCCGCAAGGCTGCGCACGGACAGGGCCGCGTTGCTGGAAGCAGCAGGGGAAAGAGAGGAGTTGGGGTGTGTGCCCGCTGTGCTCTGGCTCGACATGAACAACTCTGCATGGAGATGACGTGACGTCGCGACTGTCCCGAGTGGTAGGAGCGGGTGGCATGGCTGACAAACCATTTGTTCTCACATAACGTGTGAGCCAAACTCACGCATGCAGGCCCATGTTCGACCGGCTTCCCCTCTGCAAACCCTGCGGGCCTTTGAGGCCACCGGACGCCTGCTGAGCATGACGCGAGCCGCAGAGGAATTGCATGTCACCCACGGGGCGGTGAGCCGGCACATCAAGACCCTTGAAGGCCATCTTGGCGTCGCCTTGTTCCGACGCCTGACCCGCAAAATCGTCCTGACGGACGAAGGCGCCCAATTCCATGAGACGGTCTCCCGCCTGCTGGCGAAACTGACCTGGGAGGCCGAACGTCTCCGGGGGCAGAGGAGCGGAGGGCGCCTGACCATCAGCACGGGCATCTCCTTCGCGAGCAAGTGGCTGGGACCACGCCTGCATCGGCTGATCGCGCGCCATCCCGAACTCGATATCCACCTCGACATCACCGATCCCGATGCCGATCTGAACGACGGGCAGATCGATGCGGCGGTGCGCTACGGCCATGGCCGCTACCCGCACGTCGTTGCGGAGCGGATCCTGGAGGAAACCCTCACGCCGGTGTGCAGCCCGGGCTATCGGGCTGAAATGGGTGGACTGGTGACGGTTGAGAGTCTTGCCGCGTGCAGGTTACTGCATGAAGACCGCTTGCTGCGTGACGACCGCATGCTGGCAAACTGGGAGCTCTGGTTTGCGACGGCGGGAGTGGATGGCGCTCCAAAGGTGCGTGGCCCGATCTACTCTCATGGCAGTATGGCCACCGAGGCAGCCATTCGCGGGGAAGGCGTCGCGCTCGGGCGCAGCGTCCTGGTGGCAGAGGACCTTGCTGCCGGACGGCTGGTGGCCCCGTTCCCGCAGATACGGCTCAAGGCCGAGCGGGGCTATGACCTCGTCTATCGCACCGGCACTCACGACCACCCCAAGGTTCGCGCCGTGCGCGATTGGCTGGCCGACGAGGTCCGACAGTTTCTCGCGGAAGGCGGCTGACGGTTCGTCAGCCTAGCCCAGGTGGGTGATGACTATCCGTATCCCATCGCCAGTGTCGCCTTTTACCTGATGCCCCTGCAACGGAACGTCTCCAACTGGCACTCCTGAGACGTTGGCCGAAGGGCAGCAATCCTCGCGTAACCGGACGCTCCTCAAGGTCCGCGAATTTCACTGCCTGACCCAGAGCGGACTCTAGCCGGTCCGAGACCTACGTGCTTAAAGCACAGTCTCGGCGGAGCTGGCACCGGCACCCGCCCAGAATGCTCTTGCATCCGTGCTCGCATGGGTTCGGGTGACGCGACGGCAATCGACGGCGGGGGCTTACGACGAAGCCTGCCCGATGCACCGGGAGATCATCTGTGCCACCTGATCCAGATCGCCGTCGGTGTGCGCCGCGCTGACCTGCATCCTCAAACGTGCTTCCCCGCGGACCACGACCGGATAGATCATCGCAGGCGCGTAAATGCCCGCCTCGAACAACGCATCCGACACGGCGCGCGTGTTCTCCTCTGCCCCAATGCGCAGGCCAGTGATCGCGCTGTCGCTGGGATAGAAGGGCAAGCCACTGTCCTTAAAGGCCCGCGGCAAACGACGGACGTTCGCCACCAGACAATTAGCGCGCCATTTTTCCAGCGGTGTAGCGTGGGGCCACAGACCCTAAGACCCCATGATCCTTCTCATCGTGGCCCTTTGCATCGATCGTGGCGTCAGACGGTTTGAAAAGGCAGCCATCTTGTTCGGCAGGCCTGCGACCACCATGGCCTTTCCTTGCAAGAGCGCCCGAATACCGCTCGCGGCGACCGGCCGTGGCTTCATGGTGAGGAGACGCAACAAGGCCGAGGCGGTTGCGCCAGCTGCCGCATCGAACCCGGTCGCAGTGTGCCCCGGGCAGAGGGTGGTCACGATCACACCATGCGGGCGGAGCTCGTCATGCAGGGCCTCGCCAAGGGCGAGCACATAAGCCTTGGTCGCCGCATAGGCCGCGTAGCTGGGAACGGCTTGGAAGGCCAGGAGGCTGGCGACGAGAAGGATATATCCAGATCGCCGCGTAGCCATGTCGCGGCCGAAGAGATAGGTCAGCTCGGTGAGCGCCGTGATGTCGAGCTGGATCATATCTACGGTGCGCTCGATCGGGGTTTCCAGAAAATCGCCGTGCAGGCCGTATCCGGCATTGTTCAGCAGGATGTCGATCGCCACCGATCTCGCGTCGAGACTGCTTTTCAGGCGATTGGCCGCGCCGGATGAGGCAAGATCGATCACCTCGACCAGCACATCCACCCCGTATTTGCGGCGAAGATTGGAGGCGAGCTTTTCCATCGACTCCTGCCGGCGGGCCGCCAATACGAGATTGACCTTCTGCGCCGCCAGTAGATCTGCAAATTCAAGGCCGAGGCCACTCGATGCTCCTGTAATCAGCGCCCATTTTCCGGCGAAGCTGCTCATTGTGCCACCGGCTGCGTCAGGAGCGCCCGTTGTCGAGCTGATCGATTGTTTCGACATCGTTCTCTCCGTCAGCCATTGGATGGGTTGGGAAAAACCTGAAGAGGCAAGGCTTCGATCATGGATCTCTCCCGGTGCTCGCGCCGGCCAGCTCGTCCGTCCAGCGTCGGAACAGCGCGCTGGCGTTGACTCCTCCGAAGCCGAAGCCGTTGGAGATCGCGTAGTCCATCTCCCATGGCCGGGCCTGGGTTACGACGAAGTCGATCCCGTCTCCGGCTGGATCGGGAGCGCTCAAGTTGAGTGTCGGCGGTGCCATCTGATCCCTGAGCGCCAGGATTGCGAAGATGGCTCCAAGCCCGCCGGCGGCTCCAAGCAGGTGTCCGGTTGCCGACTTCGTTGCGCTGACAGTGATGGAGGAATCGGTGCCGAAGACCCGTCTGATTGCTTCGATTTCTCCCAGATCGCCGACTGGCGTGGAGGTCGCGTGCGCATTGAGGTGGCGAATCTCACGTGCCGAAATGCCGGCTTGAGCAATCGCGATCTCCATGGCTCTGCCCGCACCATCGCCGTCCTCGGGGCCGGAGGTGACATGATGAGCGTCCGCCGTCGTGCCGTAGCCGACGAGTTCGGCGAGCGGTTTCGCACCGCGCGCAAGCGCATGGCTCAATTCCTCGATGACCAGGATGCCGGCCCCTTCGCCCATGACGAAGCCGTCCCGCGACAGGTCGAAGGGGCGCGAGGCTTGGGCTGGGGTCTCATTGAAGCCGGTGGAAAGCGAGCGCGCCGCGGCGAAGCCACCGAGACTGACGATATTCATGCATGCTTCTGTTCCGCCACACACGGCGATATCGGCTTCGTTTGCACGGATAAGACGAGCGGCATCGCCGATCGCCTGGATGCCGGCCGCGCACGCCGTCACCGGGGCGCCGAGTGGCCCCTTGAAGCCGTAGCGGATCGAGATGTGGCCCGCCGCGAGGTTCACGAGGAAGGACGGTACCGTGAAGGGCGACAGACGGCGGACGCCGCGCTGGTCCACCGTGCGCACCGCCTCGGTGATGGCGGGGAACCCGCCGATGCCCGAAGCGATGATCGTGGCCGTGCGCAAGCGATCCGCTTCCGAGACGGGTGTCCACTTCGCTTGAGCGAGTGCCTCTTGCGTAGCGGCAAGCGCGAAGAGGATGAACCGGTCCACCTTGCGCTGGTCCTTCGGCGCCATGGCGGTGTTCGCATCGAAGCCGGCTTCGGGGTCTTCTTCCAAGGAGGGAACCACGCCGCCGATCTTCGCCGGCAGGTCTCTCACCACATCGTCCGGAAGCCTCCGAATGCCCGAGCAACCGGCCAGGAGACGCGACCAGGACGTTTCGACATCTGCGGCAAGGGGCGTGACCGCACCCATGCCTGTTACAACAATCCGTCGCATCTATCTTCCTCTCGATCTGGGTCCGTGGGCAGCACTGCCGAGCTGTGGCTCGATCCTGTGCGGGGACGCGCTCGCGACTGCCGCTTGCTTCTCCTGCGATACAGAGCGTCGCGCTGAACGTGTTTCATGCTTGCACCTCCGCTTTGGGCTGACGCATTGCGACAGGGACAAAGACCAGAAGGGCAAGCGCCGAACCCGTCGTCAGGATGACTGCAAGGGAAGCAGACGGCTGAAGAGGCAGAATGCTGGCGAACGACGCGCCGATGGCCGCGCAGCCCATCTGCAGGAAACCGAGCAGCGCGGATGCCAGCCCGGCCTGCCTTCCAAACGGATGCAGCGCAATCGCAGTGCCGAGCGGATTGATCAATCCCATGCCGAGCAGATACAGCGCGATGGCCGTGGTGAAGGGGGTGAGGGCCGGCGCGGCGGCGAATGCGAACAGAAAGAGGCTGCCAGCCAGCGCGATGACGAGGCCGATCATGCCAATGGTGCGCTGGCCCCAGCGGTGAGCCAGGCGCGGCGCGAGAAACCCAGCCACGAAGACGATCATAACCGTAGTCGCGAAGGACAATCCGAGCTGAAAGGCGGTAAGGCCCAGCTCACTTATCAGGATGGCGGGCGCCGCCGCGAAGAAGGTGTAGAGCCCGCCGATGACAAGGCTCACTGAAACGGCGGGAAGGAGAAAGCGCGGATCGATGGCCAGGCGGCCATAGGCGGATGCCGCGGCCGAAGCCGCCAGGGACGCCCTGCGGTCGGCCAGATGAATTTCGCCGACGCTCGTCGAATAATGCAGCGCGAGCACCACGCCAAACGCCGCAACGACGAGGAGGGTGATCCGCCAACCAAACAGGCTGTCAAGCGCACTTCCGAGCAGCGGCGAAAAGCCCGGTGCAGCCGCGCCGGCAATCATGGTCAGCGCCAGAGCCCGCGCGAGCGCCTCGCCGTCGAACAGGTCACGTGCGATGGCGCGCGACAGGACCGAGGCGGCGCAAGCCCCGAGCGCCTGGATGACGCGGCCGAGGACCAGAAAGGACAAGGTGTCGGCGAAGGCACAAAGGACACTGCCCGCGGCAAAGACTGCAAGGCCCCCCAGCACCAGCCATTTACGGCCGAAGCGGTCGGAGAGCGGTCCAGCCAGAAGCTGTCCGAACGCGAAGGCAACGAAGAAGCTGCTCCACGTCAGGCCGAGTTCCTGGGAAGAAACGCCGAGGCCGGCGCCAATCCGTGGAAAGGCCGGGAGGATGATGTTGGTGGCGAGCGCGCCGAGCGCAGCCAGACCAGCGAGCAGGAACAGGGTGCCGCCCGTCAGGCGGCGCTGGGAAGGCGCCGGGGTTGCGATCGAAAACGCGGACATCACGGCTTCCTGCCCACCACCAAGCAGCTCGACGTACCGTGCGCGTGGAGCCTACCCTGCGCGTCCTCAATCCTGCCCTCCAGCGTGATGACGGTCCGGCCGCGCGAGACCACATGGCCGATGACGCGCATCTCGCCGGAGTCGACGAAGATTGGGCGGACAAACTTGGCGGTGGTTTCGTGTGACGGACAGGTTTCGCCCGGCGAAAGCGTCGTCTGGGCGGCAAGCGCCATGACGGTGTCGAGCATCGTCATGATCCAGCCGCCGTGAACCGTATTCGTCAGGTTGCAAAAGCGCGGCTCAGGCGTAGCCAGGAGCCCGACTTTGCCCTCCTCCGGAGGAAGCAAGGTGAAAGGGAGCGTCTCCGCCATCGGTGGGCGGCGGATGCTCCCGTCTGCCAGCCTCGCAACGAGCTCAAGCCCGGACCAGCCTGCCAACCCGGAGATAGGAGCAGTGGCGTTGCGCGCTTTGGTTGGAGAATCCATCGTCATGGGCGCGGTCCTTCTTGGGCATCGCCAGCAGACGACTCTGTCAGCACGCTCTCGGCGGCCGCCTGCAGGAACTGCTTCGACAACTGCTCGTCGTTGACGGCGCGAGAGAGGAGCACCGCGCCGACCATTGTCGAAAGAATGGCCATGGCCTTGCCGCTGGGCTCCTCGCCGCCCGGCTCGCCAACCCAAAGGCTGAGCATCTTGAGGTAGTCCCGGACCCCGGCTTCGAATGACGCCTTTACGTCGGCGCCCTGCCTCGCGGCATCCGAGCCGAGCGCGACCACCGGGCAGCCGTCCATCCTCTCTGCGCGATGCCCCGTGCTGAGATAGAACCCGACCACGGCGCCAAGCGGGTCCTGCGGATTAGCCTCGGCGGCAGCGGACCACCGGCGGGAGGCACTCTCCAACGCCCGTCTGGACGCCTGCGCCGCCAGGTCGTCCTTCGACGCGAACTGCTTGTAAAACGCGCCTTGGGTCAGCCCGGCACTCTCCATCAGGTCCTTGAGGCCGATGCCGTCAAAGCCGTGTTCCCGAAAGAGGTGGCTGGCCACATCGATCACGGTTTGGCGGTTTTTCTCAGCCTGAACGCGACTCACGCGCATCGCCGTTCTCCTTTTTTAGATTGCATTCGTAATCTATATCCGATATAGAGTGCGAACGCAATCTAATTTTATCGAGGCGACGGGCATGAAGAAGAAACCAGCTATCGCGTTGGGGGGCCTCCTGATCGCAGTGTCCGGGGCGGCCGCAGTCTTCACCCTTTCCTTTCGCACGCAGCAAGCCTCTGCCGTGAGCGACCCAAGGCAGGAACCACCGATCGTCAGACTGGTGATCGCAGCGCGGGTGACCGGATCCGAACGCAGTTTCACAGGCATCATAGGAGCGAGGGTGCAGAGCAATCTCGGTTTTCGCGTCGCCGGCAAGATCGTGGAGCGGCTGGTGAATGTCGGAGAACAGGTCAAGGCTGGTCAGCCGCTGATGCGGATCGACGAAACCGACCTTCGCCTTGCGCTCACGGCGAAGCGCAACGCCGTTGCCGCAGCGCGTGCGTCCGTCGTTCAGACGGATGCGGATGAGCGGCGATACGCCAACTTGGTCAGCAACGGATGGGCTTCCCGACAGCGCTATGAGCAAGCGAAAGCCGCGTCGGATACAGCCGAGGCGCAACTCGCCGCCGCTGAAGCCGAAGCACGGGTCGCCGAGAACGAGGCGACCTACTCGATCCTGGTGGCGGACGCGGACGGAACGGTGGTCGAAACACTTGGCGAGCCGGGGCAAGTGGTCTCGGCCGGACAGCTCGTGGTCCGTCTTGCCCAGGCCGGCCCCCGGGAGGCCGTGGTCGCGCTTCCCGAGACGATCCGGCCGGTGATCGGCTCGGCGGCCGAGGCCCGCATCTATGGAAGCGATGGAATTCGTTACACGGCCCACCTGCGGCAGTTGTCCGATGCCGCCGATCCCCAGACCCGCACCTATGAGGCCCGCTATGTGCTCGACGGTGAGGCCGCGGCAGCACCGCTTGGCGCGACGGTAACCATTCGGTTGGCCAGCCAAGCGGGCCAGCCGGAAGTCCAGGTGCCGCTGGGAGCCGTGCTCGACGACGGCCGCAAGACCGGCGTGTGGGTCTTGGACAGCGCCACCTCGACGGTACGCTTTCAGCCCGTCAAGCTTGTTCGGGTGAGCGGCGAAACCGCCGTGATCTCCGGACTGAGCTCTGGTGATCCGATCGTTTCGCTCGGCGCTCATCTCCTGCAGGAGGGCGCTCACGTCAGGACTGCGTTGGAAAGCAGGAGCAACTGATGAGCCTCAATCTCTCCGCTCTCGCCGTTCGCGAACGGGCCGTCACCCTGTTCTCGATCCTCTTGCTGGTGGCCGCCGGCGCTTACGCCTTCGTCATGCTCGGCCGGGCTGAGGATCCGAGCTTCACCATCAAGAACTTGACGGTCACGGCGGCGCGGCCGGGCGCGACGGCGCGCGAAATGCAGGATCTCGTCGCCGAACCGCTCGAGAAGCGGCTCCAGGAGTTGGCTTGGTACGACCGGGTTGAGACGACCACGCGCCCGGGCTTTGCGCTCATGACGCTTACGCTGAAGGACAGCACGCCGCCATCGGAGGTCCAAGAGGAGTTCTACCAAGCGCGCAAGAAGCTCGGGGATGAAGCCCGCAACCTGCCGTCCGGCGTCTTCGGCCCCTTCGTCAATGACGAATACTCGGACGTGAGCTTCGCCCTCTATGCGCTCAAGGCCAAGGGCATGCCGATGCGTGAGCTGGCCAGGCAAGCCGAGGTGATCCGTCAGGACCTCCTGCACGTGCCCGGTGTCAAGAAGATCAACATCCTTGGGGAACGTCCCGAACAGATCTTCGTCGAGTTCTCCTTCGCGAAGCTGGCAACCCTCGGCGTATCAGCACAGGACATCGTCGCCGCCTTGCAGCGGCAGAACAGCATCACACCGGCAGGTTCGATCGACACCCGGGGGCCGCGGGTCTTCATCCGGGTCGACGGCGCCTATGACAGTGTCCAGGCGATCGCCGACACGCCGATCGTCGCTGCGGGGCGGACGCTGAAGCTCGCCGACATCGCCGAGGTCCGCCGCGGCTACGAGGATCCTCCCACCTACCTCATCCGACGTCAGGGTGAGCCCACCATCATGCTCGCGGCGGTGATGCAGGAGGGCTGGGATGGTCTCGCGCTCGGCAAGGCGCTGGAGGACAGGACGGCGGCCATCGCACAAACACTGCCGCTCGGGATGACGCTCGACAAGGTGACCGACCAAGCCGTCAACATCACCTCGGCGGTCGATGAATTCATGATGAAGTTCGCGATGGCGCTCGGCGTGGTGCTGCTGGTGAGCCTGCTCAGCCTGGGCTGGCGCGTCGGCATCGTCGTCGCGGCTGCCGTCCCTCTGACGTTGGCGGTTGTGTTCCTCATCATGCTGGAGACAGGCCGCTTCTTCGACCGCATCACGCTCGGCGCCCTTATCCTGGCGCTTGGTCTTCTCGTGGACGACGCCATCATCGCCATCGAGGTGATGGTGGTGAAAATGGAAGAGGGCATGGACCGCATCAAGGCGGCCGCCTATGCGTGGAGCCACACGGCGGCGCCGATGCTATCGGGAACGCTCGTGACAATCGCCGGGTTCCTGCCGGTAGGCTTCGCACGTTCGACGGCCGGCGAATACGCCGGCAACATCTTCTGGGTCGTGGGATTCGCCCTCATCGTCTCCTGGATCGTCGCGGTGGTCTTCACCCCCTATCTCGGCGTCAAGATGCTGCCCGCGATCAAACCGATCGAGGGCGGTCACCACGCGATCTACGATACACCGAACTATCGGCGTCTGCGAGGGCTGATCACCTTTGCCGTGCGCCACAAGTTTGTCACCTGCGGCATCGTTGGCATCGCCTTCGCGCTTTCCGGTGTCGGCATGGGCGCCGTCAAACAGCAGTTCTTCCCAACCTCCGACCGCCCCGAGGTTCTGGTGGAGGTCCGTCTGCCGGAGGGCACCAGCATCGAGACGACGACCGCTGCGGTCGGGAAACTCGAGCACTGGCTGGACGACCAGCCCGAGGCCAAGATTGTCACGAGCTATGTCGGTCAGGGCGCGCCCCGCTTCTTCTTCGCGATGGCGCCGGAGCTGCCTGATCCTGCCTTCGCCAAGATCGTCGTGCTGACCCCGGACGCTGAGGCGCGCGAGGCGTTGAAGCACCGGCTCCGAGAGGCGGTGTCACAGGGGCTCGCACCCGAGGCCTATGTGCGCGTCACGCAGCTTGTGTTCGGACCCTACACGCCGTTCCCGGTCGAGTTCCGGGTCATGGGACCTGATCCCGCGCAACTGTACGCGATCACTGAAAAAGCCCTCGATACGATGCGGGGCGTCCCGGACGTGCGGCAGGCCAACCGCGATTGGGGCAACCGCACGCCCGTGCTGCGCTTTGTCCCGGATCAGGATCGCCTGAACCTCATCGGCCTCTCGCCGGCGGAGGTGGGCCAGCAGCTCCAGTTCCTCCTCACCGGCATTCCGGTTACGCAGGTCCGCGAGGACATCCGCAATGTCCCCATCGTGGCCCGCAGCGCCGGCGGCGAGCGGCTGGATCCGACCCGTCTGGCGGATTTCTCACTGATGAGCCGGGACGGCCGCCAGATTCCGCTCGACCAGATCGGCCATTCGGAAGTCCGTCTGGAAGAGCCGATCCTGAAGCGCCGCGATCGCACGCCCGTCATCACGATCCGTTCGGACATCAATGAGGCGACCCAGCCTCCAGAGGTTTCCAAGCAGATCATGACGGCGCTTCAGCCGCTGATCGCATCCCTTCCGGTCGGCTATCACATCGATTTGGGTGGATCGATCGAGGAGGCGGCCAAGGCAAACGCCGCGCTGGGCAAAGTCTTCCCGGCCATGATCGCCGTTACGCTGATCGTCATCATGCTGCAGGTGCGATCCTTCTCGGCAATGGCCATGGTGCTGCTGACGGCACCGCTTGGCCTCGTCGGCGTCGTGCCTATGTTGCTCACCTTCAGCCAGCCCTTCGGATTCAACGCCATTCTGGGCCTGATCGGACTGGCGGGCATCCTGATGCGCAATACGCTGATCCTGACCGAACAAATCAAGGAGAACCGCGCTGCCGGTCTTGACGACTATCACGCCGTCATCGAAGCCACGGTGCAACGCACGAGGCCCGTGATCCTGACCGCCCTTGCCGCTGTGCTGGCCTTCATCCCCCTCACGCATTCCGTCTTCTGGGGGTCGATGGCTTACACGCTGATTGGCGGCACGGCGGTCGGCACGGTGCTGATCCTGCTTTTCCTGCCGGCCCTCTATGCGGCGTGGTTCCGGATCAAGCCTGAGGTCGTCGATGAGGAACATGAGGCACTGCACGGCACTGAGCCGCAAAGGCTTCCCGTCCTTGCTGCGGCAGCTGAATAGCGCAGATCTGAGAGTATCCGAAAGACGAGGAAGAAAGATGAACTGGTTTCTGGAGAAGATGCGTCTGTATTCCGAGGCGCTTTCCGGCATAGATGATCCGAGAGGCGAGCACTTACGTAATCTGGAAGCCCAGGTGCGGCGCCTAGAGAGTGAGATTGCTCGTCTTGAGGTCCTCGTCGAGGCGCTTCGGCACCGCGGCTGAAACGGAGATTGCTGCTGTCGGATTGAGATTGCGGGTTTAGGGAAGGACCGCTCATGGCACTTCTCGGAAGCGAACCGAATGTCTGCTTAATCAGGGCACACCGGACGTTCCTGAAGAACAGGGAATTTTGCTGTCTGATCCAACTGGGACCTTCGAGGCCATTCCGTTTCTGTCCTCGTCTGTGTTTCGGCGTGCAATGTTGGCTCTGACTCACTTTTGATGGAGTTGAGCGTCTCGCTGGCCTTGGTTCACGTGGAGAATCAAGGCCATGGGTCAGCATTTGCGAGTCTCGGAGTTGGTGCCGGGCGGTTTTATCGTCGATGAGGTGGCCGAAGCGGATTTCGGCATCCGGATCGGCCTCCGAGCATCCAGCGCGGAAAGTTGCTGCCCGGGATGCGGGACAACCTCAACGCGCGTTCACAGCCGCTATACCCGGCAGCTGGCGGATCTGCCGCTTTCCGGCAGGCCGGTCCGTCTCGTCGTTCGGGCACGACGCTTTCATTGCGAGGCGGTTCTGTGCCCGCGCCGCATCTTCACAGAGCGCTTCGACAATGGGGTGCTACTACCGTGGTCTCGGCGCACATCCCGGCTCGATCAGATCATCCACCATCTCGGGCTCGCTTTGGGCGGCCGGCCCGCGGCACGCTTTGCACAAAGACTGATGCTGCCGGCGAGCAACGACACGCTGCTCCGGGTGATCAGAAGGCGAGGCCGACCGCCCTTCATCCCGCCCACCGTGATCGGGATCGACGATTGGGCCTGGCGACGCAATCAGCGCTATGGAACGTTGATCTGCGATCTGGAACGGCGCCAGACCATTGCTCTGTTGCCTGACCGGGAGCCGGCAACGACGCAGGCGTGGCTTACAGCCCAGCCTCAGATCAACATTGTCGCTCGAGACCGGGGCGGCGGCTATGCTCTGGCCGCCGCCAAGGCCCTGCCAGCAGCGATGCAGGTCGCTGATCGCTGGCACCTGATGGAAAATGCGAGCCAGGCATTCATCGACGCCGTTCGCAAATCCATGCGCCAGCTCCGTGCTGTCGTTGGCGCGGCGACAATCGCCCCGGATCTGCTCACCGCTGCCGAGCGCATCCAGTATGAAGGATACCTTCGTCGCGAAGAGACCAACGCGGCTATTCTCGAACTCGCAAAGGCAGAGGTGACGATCAAGGAGATCGTTCGCCGCACCGGATATAGCCGCGGTCTGGTTCGGCGCGTTTTGCGCGGGCAGCGCTCGGATGTCTTCCGCTCCCGAGAGAGTTCGCTTGAACTGTTCCTGCCCTGGCTCGACGCGCAGTGGGCCGCCGGGCAGCGCAATGGTGCCGAACTCTGGCGTCGTCTCGGACACCAGGGGTTCCGTGGCAGTTTGAGGGTCGTCACCGAGTGGGCAACGCGCCGCCGGCGGGCTGAGACGATCGAGGACGGCATCCTGAAGCGGACGCCATCGGCGAGAACCCTCGCACGACTGATGACCATCGCCCGCGACAAGCTCTCCAGGTCCGAAACCGTGCTGGTTGCGGCGATCGAGAGCGGCGTGCCCTCGCTTGTCGAGGCGCGTGAAATCATCGCTGCCTTCCAGGGCATGATCCGCAGGAAGGCTCTGGCTGACCTTGCTCCCTGGCTGGAACGAGCCAATTCGAGCCTCGTGGCGGCGTTCGGCCGCGGCGTGAGAAAGGATCACGCCGCTGTCGCCGCGGCCATAACGTCTTCCTGGTCCAACGGCCAAACTGAGGGCCAGATCACCAAGCTCAAGCTGGTGAAGCGCCAGATGTACGGTCGCGGGAAACTCGATCTGCTCGAGGCGCGCCTCGTCGCGCCGGCATAGCGCCTCACCACCAAAATTGCGTCAGAGCCAACATTGCACGCCGAAACACACTTCGGCAGACCTTCGGTGGCAATTCGCTGACGCAACTCCTGTAAGGTCTTTTCAGGGTCGTCGGGCATGGCTAATCCCGCAGCCGGAAGAGCACGGAATCGCTATCAGCGCGAAAGGGCAGGGAAGGTTCCATTCTGTTTCAGTCGTCAGGCCAACGGCTGCGACAAAGATCATCCGGACCAGGACAATGGAACGCCCCGGCGATAGCACCAGTGATTAGGCTGGGCACCACAGCAGCAGATTAGGGGCCGGAACAAGATCTGCTCCCGAACACACGCCGGCATTATAAACCAAAGACAGCTTTTCCTTGGGAACTATGGCTTTGTGCGAGGCTCTGACCTCGTGGTCGGCGGTGGCGAGCATCACTACCATGTCGGACATGGCTAGGGCGTTCCAAGATAAGGACCTCCAAGATAAGGACCATTGATGGCATCTGCTTGCGGCGATGGTCTGGCATAAGGCGGATTTGCCTCACCTTCGGCTATTGCCGCTCCATCACACCGCCGGTGCTTCGGTTCAGGCGGTTGGGCACGAAATGCGTCAAACCAAGATCCGAGAAAGCGATCCCATCTCCAGAATTGCTGTGTTTGGTTTATAATGCCGACACACGCTAACGCAGTACGTAGCAAGAACATGGGTCGATGAACTGACCAAAAGACCCGCGCAATGGCTGAATACAGCTTGGATCTTGATGTTTATGCCGTCATCCAGGCCGAACACCTGGATGGGAAAGCCTACTGCCCGCCAACGGATCGTCCGCAAAAGAGTGCCAGTGTCGGGAAAGGTTCGCCGAAGCCGATTAGCGCAAGAGCTTCAAACGGGTACCAGAGCGACGTGAGGATCATCTGGCTTCAAATAGCGGGTCAGTCCTGAAGGCTCGTCGTGAAGGGTTGCCAATCCGTTCTACCTAATCGTGTCATTGAGAGCAGCTCTTGTTCCGTAAGCGTGGCGTCATGGCCGCCTACCGAAGCGGCGATCAGGATGAGATAAGTGTCCACGAAGATTGAAGCGGACACTTAGGCGGCATGCATGTCAGAGATGGAGCCTCGTCGTCGACGCAGTTGGACCACGGAGGAGAAGTGGCGGCTTGTCGAGGAGGCCAGGCTCCCGGGAAACGCTGTCGCGGAGGTGGCTCGTCGGCACGGCGTCAACAACAATCAGCTTTTCGGTTGGATCCGGGCGGCAGAAGCGGGCCAACTGGGCCCCCGGCCGGCTCCTCTGATCCTTGTACCGAAGGCTTCGACGCACAATGAGTTCATTCCGATCGGGGTCTTCGGGACGTGCGACGACGAAGGGCCCGCGATCACGATGCCGGCTCTTCGCCCGCCGGACACCAGTCCGGTGGAGAGTTCAGCACAGTCGAGAGCCGATCGGTCGACCAGAACGTCGACGCTGGAGGAGCGGCCTGGCGTGATCGAGATCGACCTGCCAGGCGGCGCGCGCGTTCGGGTTGACGCCTTTGTCAACGAGCGGGCGCTTCGGCGGGTTCTGGCGGCCCTCGGGGCGAAGTCGTGACCAGATCGCTGCGGGAACGAAGGTGTCTCTGGCCTGCCAGCCGGTCGACATGCGTCGGGGGTTCGACGGTCTGTCCGCGGAGGTCGTCAACCGGATGAACGCCGATCCCTATTCCGGCCATCTGTTCCTCTTCCGCGGGAAAAGAGGCGACTATTTGAAAGCTCTCTATTGGGACGGAACCGGCATGTGTCTTTTTGCCAAGCGATTGGAACATGGCAAGTTCGTCTGGCCGTCGCTTGTCGATGGCGTGCTGCAAATGTCGGCGGCACAACTCGCTCTTCTCATCGAAGGGATGGATTGGCGGCGGACGCTGATGCCCGAGCGTCTGCCAAAACCGACAATGGCCTGATAACATACTGTTTTTACATATAAAAACGTAGCTGCATCGGGCCGCTTGTGCTAGAGAAACAGATGTCTCTTGCTGCTCCCGATGTGCTGGCCGAACTGGAGGCGTTGCGCGCTTTGACCGCGCAGTTGCAGGCGGAGCTTTATGCCAAGAACCTCTATATCGAAAAGCTGAAGGCGCAGCTCGCGAGCCTGAAGCGCGCCCGCTTCGGCCGCTCCTCGGAGAAACTCGACCATCTCATCGAGCAATTGGAACTGGCGATTGCCGATCTGGAAGAGAGCGAGGCTCATGCTGACATTGAGCGGACGGCAGCGGGGCCAATCGCATCCTCCCCATCGGCTGGCGCGACGGCAAAACCGTCGCTGGGCCGCAAGCCGCTACCGGCCCATCTGCCGTGTGAGACGATCGTGCACGAGCCGAATTGCACCTGCCCGAATTGCGGCGGAAGCATCTTCAGCACGATCGGCACGGATGAACGTGAGGTGCTGGAATATGTGCCCTCGCACTTCAAGCGGGTCGTCCACCTTCGTCCGAAGTTGAGCTGCCGCACCTGCGAGACGATCGTTCAGGCGCCGATGCCATCGCTGCTGATCGAGCGCGGTCGACCTGGTCCCAGCCTTCTCGCCCATGTCCTGGTCTCCAAGTATTGCGATCATCTTCCCCTGCACCGCCAGAGTGACATCTATGCGCGCGAAGGCGTCGATCTCGATCGCTCGACGCTGGCCGGCTGGGTCGGGGCCATGGCAGCGCTGCTTCAGGTCTTGAGTGACAGGATCGGAACCCATGCCCGCGCCGGCGAAACGGTGCATGCTGACGACACCCCCGTTCCAGTGCTCGACCCTGGACGCGGCAAGACCAAGACCGGCAGGCTTTGGACGGTTGTGCGGGATGAACGTCCATGGGGATCGGCCGTGCCGCCCGCGGCTTTCTATGCCTATTCTCCAGATCGCAAAGGGGAGCGTGCCCAGCACCTGCTGTCGCAATGCCGTGGCTTCCTGCATGCCGATGCCTATGCCGGCTTCGACAAGTTCTATGCAGGCCATCCACTCACCGGCGAGACGCGCCTGATTCAGGTGGCCTGTTGGGCCCACGCCCGCCGCGATCTGTACAACGAGTTCCTCCGCAATCGCTCGCCTTCGGCGGAACGGGCATTGGACCTCATCTCCGACCTGTTTGCGGTTGAAGCCGGGATCAACGGTTTGGATCCAGAAACGCGGCTCGCTGCGCGCCGAGCCAGGTCGGTCCCTCTTCTGGAAATCCTGAAGAGCCATCTCGACACGACGCTCACGCGCATCAGCGGCAAAAGCGAATTGGCCGAGGCGATCCGCTATATGACCTCCCGCTGGAAGGCTCTCACGGTTTACGCCACGGACGGGCGGCTTGAGATGAGCAACAATGCCGCTGAGCGGGCCATCAGACCTTTGGCCCTGGGCCGGAAGAACTATCTCTTCAGCGGTTCCGATGCCGGTGGCAATCGCGCAGCGGTCATCTACACCATCGTCGAAACCTGCAAAATGAACGGCGTCAACCCGCAAGCCTATCTTGCTGACGTCATCGAGCGCATTGCTGATCACCCGGCCAACAGGGTCGATGAACTCCTTCCATGGAACTGGATGCCACGGTCTTAGTGTCCACTTGGCCATGAGTGGACAGGATCCGGTCCCAGCCCGCGGCCATCACGCCACGCTTACCTTGTTCCGGCCCCTAGGAGGAGGAACCAGACGTTCCTGAAGGATAGGGTATTTCCTGATTGAGCCTGAGCCGACGCTCCGCCTCAGAGGGTGGCAAGATGTGGTAGGCGCAACCTTTTGCGCCCAGGCTGCATTGAAGGGTCGGAGACAGCACCGTGACTCACAGTTCGGGCGCGATCCTCCTGCCCGGTCCGCTCCAACGCCAGATCGATGAGCTGGCGCAATCCTTCCTGCAGCCGCAGCCGACCGTCGATTTTTCCAGGCCGAAGGAAGAACCGGCGCTGATCCCGCCCGATTCCATCTCCTGGCGCATGTTCAAAAATCCTGTTGCCGTGTTCATTGGCGGCGTGACGGCCGTTCTGCTCGAATTTGCCGAGCCGCGCGTGCGGGATGGCGTCTGGCAGCACAGTAGTTTCCGCACTGATCCACTCACACGCCTGCAGCGGACCGGCCTCGCCGCCATGGTCACTGTCTACGGCCCCCGCAGCAAGGCTGAAGCGATGATCGCGGGCGTGGTCAGGCGGCATGAGCGTGTGACAGGCTGGACCAGTGAGGGCGAGCCTTACCACGCCAACGAGCCGGCGCTGCTCGACTGGGTGCAGGCAACAGCAGGCTTCGGCTTCACGGAGGCCTATCACGCCTATGTGCGCTGCTTGACGGCGGATGAGCGGGGGGCTCTCTTCGCCGAGGCCCTGCCGAGCGCGCGGCTCTACGGCGCCACCGGCGCGCCCGCCTCACAAGAGGAACTCGACGCCCTGTTCGAGGTGATGAGGCCCAGGCTCGTCGCCTCGCCGGTCATCTTCGAGTTCCTGGAGATCATGGAGCACGTCCCGATTCTGCCAATACCCGCGCGACCGGTTCAGCGGGTGCTTCTCAAGGCAGCGGTCGAGATCCTGCCCATCTGGCTGCGGGAGCGCCTTGGGCTTGGATCTCGCTGGACGCTGCGGCCGACAGAGCGCGCCATCGTGCGTGCCCTGGCGTTGGCGAGTGACCGCCTCATCCTGCGGTCGTCCCCGGCCATCCAATCCTGCCGCCGCCTGGGCCTGTCCGATGCTTATCTCTATCGTCGCTGGTGAACCGGATAGTGTCTCGTGATGCACGCCCTTCGGAGGCTGAAGTCAGCGCCATCAGGCATCATCGACTGACACGGATGAATTGCGCACTCCGAGTGACCTGCTTGCGGATCCTGGTTGAGGCGATCACACTTTCTATCCCATGAGCGGAGGGAAGAATGGCCGGTCCCCTTACCCGCTTTGCCATCCGTGCCGCGTACCATGCCAGACAGCTGCCCCGGTTTGCCTGGTATGCGGCCCATGCTGCTGCCGTCAGCCGCCTTGCAGCGAAAGCCCGGAAAGAGGAGGGGGAGAGCAAGCGCCCTCGGGCCCATACCGCGGCGCCTGTGCCGGACCGCGACAGCCTCTATGAGGACATGGCCGCGCTGTTCCGGCAGGACCTCGCCAATGTCGAGGCCGGCATCTATCCCCTTCCTGCTGATCACGATGGCTCCCTGGTGACGCGCCTTCGCCGCTCCAGCCTCTTCTTCGAGGACCTGCCAAGTGTTCACCACCGGCGCGAGAGCGGCGGGCACAGCGAGGTTCTCACTGAGGAAACCCGGGGCAAGCGGCCGCGCTACTATCTCCAGAACTTCCATTTCCAGACCGGCGGCTGGATGACCGAGGACTCGGCCCAGCGCTACGACACGCAGGTTGAGGTGCTGTTCAGCGGGACCGCCAATGCCATGCGGCGGCAGGCGCTGCCGCCGCTGCAGCAGGTTTTTGCCGGGCGGGATCAGCGCCAGCTGCGCCTGCTCGACGTTGGCTGCGGCACCGGGCGCTTTCTCGACTGCGCCAAGCAGGTCTGGCCGCGGCTACCCTGTCTCGGGATCGATCTGTCGGAGGCCTATGTCCGGGAAGCTAAGCAGCACCTGCAGCGCTGGTCGTGGCTGAATCTCGTCGTGGCCAACGGGGAGGCGATCCCGCTGCCGGACGCCAGCCAGGATGCGGTGACGAGCATCTTCGTGTTCCATGAACTGCCGCCCCAGGTCCGCCGCACCGTTTTCCGGGAGTTCGCCCGGGTGCTGAAGCCCGGCGGCCGCCTGGTTCTGGTGGACTCGCTGCAGCGCGGTGACAAGCCGGAGTATGACGGCCTTCTGGAGCTGTTTCCGCAGAATTACCACGAGCCATATTTTGCTGGGTACATCGAGGAGGACTTTGGGGCGCTGGCCAGAGCGTGTGATCTGACCCACACGCGTGACGAAACAGCATACGTCTCGAAGGTAATGGTCTTCGACAAGCCGAGTTGATGGCGGACTTCTAACGCCGCCGCGTCGCTCAGGCAGGTCGAGAGAAGGTTATCAACTTGGCACACACTTGCTCCACCACAGCTGAGGAAGCGCACTGCCCGGGCAGGAAAGTCACGGTCTGCGCCAGGCTCGGCATGGGCACGGTGGGCCATCCCAGGACAATGATACCGAGGTGCGGCCACCGCCGTGTGACGTAGCGTGCGAGATCGAGTCCGCTGAGGCAGCCGGGCATGTCGCTCTCTGTGATCACCAGGCGGATGTCGTTGCGGCATTCGAGGTAGCTGAGGGCCTCGTCGGTGCTGGCGACCTCAATGACGTTGATGCCATTGGCGATCAGGCCATCTGCCGTGGCCATGCCGATCTCTCGCCCGCGCCGGGCCAGCAGGACTAGAGTTTCCAAAGCTTGGGCACGCGTCATCCCGTGCCTCCTGCGGACCCCCAATATACCAGATCTGCTTGGAGAAGGGCGGCCGAGTGCCCATATAGACTGCATGCCGCCCAAGGGATCTTCGCCCCGCACCCTCGACCTGTTCGAGTACACCCTGACGGTACCGACGCCGTCGGAACTGGCTGTCTCGGCCAAGCCGCCGGCGCTTGCCAGCTTGTCGGACGTCCAACTGGCCCAGCAGCTCGGCCAACTGCTGGAAGAAGTGCAGCGCCGCATGGGGAAGGGCAGGGGAACCGGATCGGAGCTGGAGGCGGCGGTGAAACAGGCCTGCGAGTCGCTCCAACGCCTCGTCCTCAGCTCTCCACGCCAAGACAGGCCCTCAAGGTCCAGCAAGACTTCCTCTGTGCTGCAGGAGGGGCAACGCAAGGCAGTGCGGGCCGCCCTTGCGGCAGGCGTGGCGCCGACCCAAGTCGCCAAGCACTTCGGCCTGTCGCTGGCCTCCGTGCGCAAGGTGCTCGAAGAGCGCCTTTAGGCTAAGACAGTCGGGCTGTGGGTGCTCGGCGATGTCAGCTGCATCATGAATCCTCGTCGGGTTGCGGCTTGTTCAGGCGCTTAAGCAAATCGAGGAAGTGGTCAGGGACAGGCTCCTCCTTGAGCTCATCATACATGACGCGCAGCTGCTCGCCGATGAGATCCTGGATCGACCGGCTCACTGATCCTCGGCCATGGCCGTTTCCATCTTTGCATCGTCGCCAGAAGGCACTTCACCATTCCCTCTGTCAGAGCGGAATCCAAGTCGAACCCGCAACCGCGCCTGGGGCATCGTCTCAGGCCCATGTCCGGTCAGCCTCTTCACCGCTGATGATCTATTGCGTACCGGGCGGCCGGATGATCGGCACATCCAGGGACAAGGCCGGAGGTTCTCCCTCAAGAGCATCACTCTCTGATGGGTCGAGCAGATCGAGTGGCGGAATGTCAGGTGTAGGCTCGGAGGGAATATCCGCTGGCGGCAGAGGCGGAATGTCGGGCTCTGGCAAGTGGACATGGATCGCACCGTTTGCTGATCTTCCTATTCGAAATCGCCATGAAGGGCCGTGTGTTCCGCATGTAGACGTATAGGCTGCTGCTCGTAAGTTTTGAGCTTGGCTGAGAGCTTCGGGATCACCTGCCCTGCCGCCAGTCCAAATCAACGGAGGCGTCGATGCTGAGCTTCACTCGAGTTGCCGGTTCGGTTGCGGTCTTCGTCGGCTTGAGCCTCGCCTTACCAGCCTCTGCCGCCGAGCCGGAGAGTTGCCCAGGGTTGATCGCCTCCCGAAACACTCTGTTCTCCAGGGCGGCTTTGCGCCAGGACGAGATTGGCTTGACCTTCATTGGGCACGCCACCTTTCTGCTCGAGACGCCACAGGGGGTGCGGATTGCCACTGACTACAATGACGGCACGCGCCCGCCCGTCATGCCCGATGTGGCCACGATGAACAAGGCGCATTCCACCCACTTCAGCTATCGCCCCGATCCAGCCATCAAGCATGTGCTCAGGGGCTGGAACCCGGCCGGAGGTCCCGCCATCCACGACCTGACGGTGCAGGATGTGCGCATCCGCAATGTCTCGACCCACATCCGCAGCTCTGGCGGGGCAACGGAATACGACGGCAACTCGATCTTCGTGTTCGAGACCGCTCAGTTGTGCATCGCCCATCTCGGCCATCTGCATCACACCCTTACGCCCGAGCACCTGAAGAAACTCGGGCGCATCGATGTTCTCTTGGTGCCGGTGGATGGCGGCTACACGCTGGAGACCTTCGACATGATGGAGGTGCTGCGCGCGGTCAATGCACCTCTCATGATCCCGATGCATTTCTTCGGCTCGTCGACCCTCAACCGGTTTCTCGCCTCCGCCCGAGCGTACTTCCCGGTGGAGTTCAGCGACACGGCAGCCATCATCCTGTCGCGCGCCACGCTGCCGAAGAACCCGAAGATCCTGGTGCTGCCAGGGCATTGAACGATTGCCGGACATCTCTGACTCAGACACTCTGACTTTAATCAGAGGGTCCTGGGTTCGAGTCCCAGCGCGCTCACCACCTTAAACCCTTAACCGGCAAGGGTTTTTCGATCTCAATAAAGAGAGTGCCCTTCTATAAAATCGGATTGGGGTAACGCTTAGGGTAACAAAGGATGCTCGATTAGGCATCCTTGGACAACGATTCTGATCTTGACACTATCACCGACAGGCAGAAGCCTTGGTTCGCGGCTCCATTCTGTGGCCTATGCGGAATTGCTGGGCGGACTTACGTGCCCGGTTTCGGTGGTGGGTAGCGGCCCGGCATCACGCGCTGGATCCGGCCGTAGCACTCGCACACCGTCTCCTCGAGACCGGCCCGGTCCGTCACCGTGATGCTCCCGCGTCCCTGCTGAATCAGCCCCGCCGTTTGCAGGGTGCGCGTCACCACGCTCACGGTCGAGCGTTGCACGCCCAGCATCTCGGCCAGGAACTCATGCGTGAGCGACAGGGTATCGTGCTCCGCCCGGTCATGCATCATCAGGATCCAGCGGCAGCAGCGCGCCTCCACCGGATGAACGGCGTTGCAGGTCAGGATCTGGAATGTCTGCGCGAGCAGGACCTCGCCGTAGCCGGCGATCACCTGCCGCAGCTTGGGGTGGGCGTTGCGCACCTCATTCAGCGGCTCAATTGCAACGCGCGAGGCGGTGCCGGCCATCTGCACCACATACCGCCCAAAGGCCTCCCGGCTCACGAGGGCGCTGAGCAGGCCCACGACACCGCCGCGCCCGAACAGGGCCACCTCGACCGTGGTGTCGTCCTCCAGCACATTCACCAGCGACACCACGGCGTGGTGCGGGAAGTAGGCGTGGCGGATGGGATCACCGGCTTCGTAGAGCACCTGCTTCAGGGGCAGCTCGACCACCTCCAGGTGGGGCTCCAGAGCCGCAAAGTCCTCCGGCTCCAGCGCCGCCAGGAGCCAGTTCGTGCGGTGGTCGGGTTGCGGAGCGTCGGTCATGGCCACTCCCTCCTCCGCTCAGATAACACGGTCGGGGGCAAATCATTCCAGCGTGGCCGGTTTCATCCTGCGGCTTATGCGAAATTGTCCGGCCTAACCTTGTGCCGTGGTCGGGTATTCGACGACCAAGGAGAGCGTGGCTCGGATCACGATCTGTCCGGCAGCGTCTCTTACGCTGACGATGAAAGTGCGCTGATCGCCGTCAGGGAGTTCATCCCATACCATCTGTGGCAGTTCTTCCTGAGCGACGACTTTAGCCGCCTCGAGGTCCTCCAGTTCCTGCCCCTGCTCATCGGGGGCAAAAAATTCGCCGTCGTGGGTGTCGAAGAAAAAGCGGGGCACTGGCACTCCGGCGCTGGAAAGGACGCCTATCAACGCCCGATGCCGTGCTCACAGTTCCATACCGACCTTCTGCGAAAGCTGAGATTCACTGCGACGGGTAAAGCTCAAGAATGAAGAATAGGTGCTGAGGGCGCTCGCCCCGATACGGCCATGAGAGTCTTCAGCACCACCTTCAACAAATCGTCCCGGCTCGTCGGCTTCTCGAGCCACGGCGCAGCCTGAAGCTCGGATGGCATTCTATCGCCGTGAGGGTATCCAGAGTAGATGATGAAGGGGATGGCACGTCTGTTGAGCTCTCGTGCCAGTTCGGTGGCAGGACCACCCTTGAGCATGAAGTCAACAATGGCGATGTCGGCTGTGTTGGCCTCCAGCCAGGCTCGTGCCTCGGCCATGGAAACCACTGTCTGCACGGTGATACCGGCATCCTTCAGGTAGGTTTCAATCGACATGGCGATGAGTGTCTGATCTTCGATAACCAAGCAGTGGGGTTGATAGGTCATTTCTGTGCTCATGCTCTCCTGTTAAAGGAGGAGGGAGCCACCAACATTTACATAAGTGGGTCGGAGCCGCGCCAAATCGTCCTCACACCCATCGAAAAAGTAACATAGATCAAAGACTGACACTTACATGTCTGAAAAGGTGGCTTTATCATCACCTATGGCCACGTTTTGGGTGCTGATCCCTGGAAATGCTTCCGCCGGCAAAGGAGAAGCAGCTATGGTGCCTGCACCTTTACTATCGCCCGATTACCATCCGCTGATCCGAAAGCTTGAGAGCATCTTCCCGCTCAACGATGAGGAGCGGCAGGCGCTCTTGGACCTGCCGATGCAGGTCAGTGTCATCAAGGAGGATCAGGACATCGTGCGTGAGGGCGACCGGCCCTCGCGGTCGTTTGCCATCCTGAGCGGCTTCACCTGCGCCTACAAGATGACCGGAGACGGCAAACGCCAGATCGTGACCTTCAGCATCGCTGGTGACATACCCGATCTCCAGAGCCTGCACCTGAAGGTGCTCGACATCAGCGTGGCGACCCTGACCCCGTGCACCGTCGGCTTCATCGAACACGAGGCTCTATGGGATCTCTGCACGCGTCATCCACGGATCGCTGCCGCCTTCTGGCGCGAGTGCCTCGTGGAGGGCGCCATCTTCCGCGAGTGGGTGCTCAATGTCGGACGCCGCGAAGCCTATCACCGCATGGCGCACATCATGTGTGAGCTGCTGGTGCGCCTGCGGGCCGTGGGACTGGCCGAGGACCATGTCTGCGAACTGCCCATTACACAGGTCGAGTTTGCCGATGCCCTTGGCATCACGACGGTTCACGTCAACCGGGTAATGCAGCAACTCCGCGCCGATGGCCTGATCAAGACCAACGGTAGTCGCCTGAATATTCCCGACTGGGAGAGGTTTAAGGAGGCAGGCGACTTTGATCCGACCTACCTCCACCTCAGACGGGACGAGGCCATTGCATGAGCTTCACCCTTCAGCCGGTGCGCGTAGCAACAGGCGCAGACGAAGAGGGCAGGCTGGTGTTTGACGAGGAGCAGCGGCTTGTGGCGGTGCTGACCCATCTGGCGGAAGCCAACGAGGTGGCACCGGATCATTGGTATCTGGAGGCCGGGTTTGGCCCGGTAGGTGAGATCAGTCGCCCGACCTTTGCGGATCTGGAGGCCGCCCAGGATTGGCTCGACGAGCGCCTTGCAAGTGGGCGGTAAGCGCTCTGCTACTCAGATACGCTACTTCTGTTCCATAAACGGCCTTATCGGAAACACATCTGTAGAACCCCGTTAGAAAGGTCACTCCTCTCCCCGTTACCAATGTCACTCTCCCTGGGTGATCGTGCTGGGGAGATTGGATCTGATGACGGTGATCGGGATGAGCCGGGCGGAGATCGATCGGGTTCACATTCTGCGGGACGTCGTGGCGAAGCGGATTACGGTGCGCGAGGCCGCCCAGCTGCTGCGGATTACGCGGCGCCAGGTGTTCCGATTGCTCAAGGCCTATCAGGCCGACGGTCCGGCAGCGTTAGTGTCGTCACGCCGCGGTAAGCCCAGCAACCGCTCCTATCCGGCGGTGCTGCGAAGCGAGGTGCTGGCGCTGATCACGGCCACCTATGCCGATTTCGGTCCGACCCTCGCCTGCGAGAAGCTCGCCGAGCGGCACGGCATCGATCTGGGCGTCGAGACGATCCGGCGCTGGATGATCGCTGCGGGCCTGTGGCAGGACCGCAAACAGCGGCTCAAACGCGTGCACCAGCCGCGCCATCGGCGCGACTGCGTTGGCGAGTTAATCCAGATCGACGGCTCCGAGCACTACTGGTTCGAGGATCGCGGCCCGCCCTGCACGCTGCTGGTCGACATCGACGATGCCACGAGCCGGCTGATGCATCTGAAGTTCGTCGAGACCGAGTCGACCTTCGACTATTTCAGATCGACCCGGGAGTACCTGGAGGCTTACGGCAAGCCGGTGGCGTTCTACGCCGACAAGCATGCCGTCTTCCGCGTCAACGGCAAAGGAGCGGTGGGAGGTGACGGCATGACCCAGTTCGGACGGGCGTTGCATCAGCTCAACATTGACATCATCTGCGCCAATGCTCCGCAGGCCAAAGGCCGCGTGGAGCGCGCCAACGGTACCTTGCAGGGCCGGCTGGTCAAGGAGCTGCGGCTGGCCGGGATCTCGACTCTGGAGGCGGGCAATGCCTTCCTGCCGGCGTTCATGGCGGACTTCAACCGCCGCTTTGCCAAGGCACCCTCCAGCGACAAGGACCTGCATCGCCCGCTCAGCGACGACGATGGGCTGGATGATGTGTTCGCCTGGCGGGAGGAGCGGACGGTCTCGCGCAGCCTGACCCTGCAGTACGACCAGGTGTTGTTCATTCTCGAGCCAAACGCGATCACGCTGTCCCTCGCCCGCCAGCGGGGACCGTCTACGACTATCCGGATGGGCGCTTTGCCATCAAGCACAAGGGCCTGGAGCTGCCGTACAGACCCTTTGACCGCCGCCAGCAGGTGGATCAGGCGGCGATTGTCGAGAACAAGCGGCTGGGGCCGGTTCTGGCCTATATCGCCGAGCGGCAGAAGGAGCTCGACATGAGCCGGAGCAACAGCGCCCCGCGGCGCCGGGGCCAAGGCAAGAGCCTGTTCAAGGTGGGCTGAGCTCTCAGCAATCACTCCCCGGAGGTGACATCTCTAATGAGGACAATCAGAGACTTGTCTAATGAGTTCTGACAACATCTATCCTCTCACCTGTAGGCTGTTGACGGTTCAATGTGAGGGATAGTGTGAGCCCGAATGGTCGCCCAATGACGCTTCTCAGAAGAAACGCTTTGGTCCGGTCATGAGGCGCGAAGCGGACCTTCATTTCATTTGCTGTTCGTTACGCTTTTACCCGTTCCAGACATAAACCTTGTGAAATTTTGCCAGAACAATAAGTGCGCGACACGGCGATGCTGCTTTCATGAGCAGCTTTATCGATGGCACCGTCGAGACCTCCCGCCAGCGGTAGCAACGGTGCGAGTGAACCTTCTCTAGGTCCGATCATTGAAGGATGTCGAGGAAAAGGATGACGATCATGTCCGACACGATGTCTCCCACAGCCATCGCCGCCAGCCAGGATGAGCGTATCCGGCAAAGGGCTTATGAGATCTGGGAAAGTGAAGGCCGCACCGGAGATCCTGAGGACCATTGGTTCAGGGCCGAGCACGAGCTTGCTGGCCAAAGCCAGGAGCGACCCGACGCAATCCTGGAGGATGCCCCACCGGCCGCCGCAGTGGAAGCAAACTCTGCCGCAGCCGGCGAGATCGCGGATGAACGGTGGGCCGATTAGCTGATCAAGCCACCTGACTTTGGCCCTGCACCATCCAAGAGGTGACTACGTCCGGGGACGGCGCATCCGGCTCTTCGAGTCGCTCGGCCTTGTCAGCCGGATCGAGGTTTACGCCAAAGAGCGCGTAAGTTCATGCAGGCCGGCACGGGCATAGCGTGACGGAAACCAACAAGCTCCTTCAGAACTACGAACGGACACTCGAGGAGCGTGGTGCGGGCATCGGCTCCTCGTTCTATCCCATATCGCGCCCCAAGATGGCCTTGAGGCAATTCACCTGTACGATCCATAGAGGAACTTTATCGACCTACGCGCCATCCTTCTGCGCGTGCGACGTAGTGTTTTCATCGTCCCGGGACCCCGCTGTGATCAAGGCGGTTGGCCCAGGCGTGTCGGACTTGAAGGTCGGAGACCGCGTCGTCGTGCGGCGGGCGACTTGCGCCAGCGCTGCCTTCTCCTCCTCGGACAATTTGGTGAAGTTTTCCAGTTTGCGGATGAGCGGAGCAATCATGGTGTCCTCCTGCCCAATCCTGCCCGGGCTCGTTCCCTTATACACGGTTGAGGCGCTGCTCGGGTGGGATTCCACCAGCCCGGCTTGCGCACTCGGGCAGGAAGGCCGCTTGGATCGGGAGCATACTGCGAAGAGTTCCTTGCCAGCAGATACTGAGATGGCGCAGCGACCCAAAGTGCCTGCCTTCAGCTCTGAAGCTCTGGCGGGAGGGCCGCCATCTCCTCGTGGTCATGGTCAATCGGCACGAGGAAGGTGACAAATACGCTGTCATCTTCCGCGTCGTCATCAAACTCATTCCCGTCCGGGCCAGGATCCTCAAATACGTCAACTTCATGCCGGAAGGCCGACCGGACGGTCAGGGGCGCCTTCCCATCCCACAACGGCGTCCCGCTGCTGGTCATTGCCATCAGGTCATGCCTGAACTCCTCGCTTCCGAAAACATCCCGCGCCTGGGCTTCGTCAGCGTTCGTCGTGGCAATCGGGATACCGCCGATTTCAATCGTAAACATCGCTCCTCCTTTCCCGGTGAGGTTGCCGTTCAAGTTTCGGTTCGGTGGAGGCGGCTCAGCGTCTGGGTGAGTTCTTCCCGTGGGATTGGTTCCTCCAGCCACGGCACGTTTTTGAGTTCCTTCGGCAGGCTGGCGGTGAATGGCAGGCCCGAAGATGGCAAAGGGTGTGTTACGCCTCTTCAAGGCCTGGGCAATCGGCAGTGAGGTCCCATACCTGAGGGAGACGTCCAGCACTGCAATCTGCGGTGTGTTGTGCTCCAGCCACCGGAGGGCATCGGCGCAGGACGGGAATGGGCCGGCCACAGAAAATCCAGCGTCCTCCAGGTACGCTTCGAGCGACATGCCAATTAGCGCCTGGTCTTCAACGATCATGCAACAAGGGTTACTCATATCACTCACCATGTTAGGTCTCAGGCAATCCAAGGAGACGGAGAGCCCTGTCGCGGGGCATTCGGCAGGGCCCTCGCCGGGAATAATGGACGCGCGAACACCATCAGACGTAACCGTGGGCCTGATCGGGTATCCGCTCATTCACCCACGTGAAACGTGGCTGGAGTTTCTGACGCGCTTCCTGCCCGGTTTCGTCTATACAGGGCGGCCCGTGCTAAAGCTGATCATAGGTTAATGGCAGGCCTGCACGGCTCCTTTAGGGATGGATCATCACCCTTGAACCCGGAGGAGCGCCCGTGCTGATGATTGTACCCAGCTGCCCATCGGTGACATCCGACGAACTCCAAGAGCCTCAAGCGGGCACAAGCGATCATCTCCATAAGCCAGGCCTTCCACTCATGGTCACTGCCTGCCTTGGGGAGCAGCTGCGCGCCCACTACTCGCAGCTGATGGCCGAGCCCATCCCGGAGACCTTCCTCCAGATCTTGGAGGCGGTGGATCAAAAGGGGAGGGCAGGTCATGGTTGACCTCGCATTGCGCCAACAGATGCTGTCCGCCATCCCACACCTGCGCGCCTTCGCCATCTCCTTGTCCGGCGACATCACCTATGCGGACGATTTGGTCCAGACCGCCCTGATGCGGGGACTCGAATATCTCGACAAGTTCCAGCCCGGCACGAGCATGCAGGCTTGGCTCTTCACCATCCTGCGCAATCGGTTCTACACTGAGATCCGCCGCCGGCGCCGCGAGGTGCCGGACCCGGATGGCATAATGGCCGGGAGCCTGTCAGTCCTACCCGAGCAGGGCGCTCGCCTAGATCTCAACGACATGCTGACGGCGCTGGCTCAGCTCAGTGTCGACCAGCGCGAGGCCCTGTTGCTCGTGGGTGCAGAGGGTGTGTCGTACGAGGAGGCCGCAAGGATCTGCGGCACGACCGTGGGAACGATCAAGAGCCGCGTGAACCGGGCCCGCACTCGGCTGGTGGAACTGCTGGACCTTGTCCCCGAGGAAGACCTCGGCCCCGACCGCTTGGTCCAGGCAACCCTGGTCATGCATGCCTCATTTTAGGCTATGCCCGAGTGCTGCGGAACGCCGCTTCGGAGCCGCTGCTGCCGAAGTCGAGCAGAGGCCCGCAAACTAGCTCGACGCCCATAGCGATGACTTGCGTAGAGCCCTGACACGAGCGGCAAGCCAAGCACATCCTGCCGCACGTGTCGCAAGGCTCATTTCATCTTGGTTTGGATATCCTCCAACAAAGCTATGTGTTCGGTGATCACCCCACGGGCCATTTTCGCGACGTTCACATGTTCGCGGTTCTGCGGATTGCCTTGCAAATACTGCGTCTGCACCTGTAGCAGGCCTCTATGCCCTTCCATTTGCCCCTGAAGGTACTGGCGGTCGAAGGCCTCGCCGGGTTGTGTGTTCTGGAGCCTCTGGATCATCTCCCTGCTTTGACCATCCATCTGCATGGCTGGCGCGGTGGCACCAGATCCAGCACTTGGTTGAGCCGCTGATCCCGTTGCTGATGTCGCAGCAGGCTCCATCATGGAGCGAAGAACCTCGGAGAGGGTCGTCTGCTCCTGCACCTCGAATGTTGCGAACCTCTTCAGGTCGGCATTCTGTGTCTTTCGCTGCGCGATGCGACTGGTTTCCAGGGCCACTATACCCAGCTGCATCGTCTGCTGCATGTGCTGCATGTCTGTCTGTGTCATCGGTGCCCTGCCCGTGGGGCTTGCCCCGGATGAACCGGCGACTCCTGGTTGTCTAGTGGTTGAGGATCCGCTGGTCTGCGCCAGCGCGGGAGCGGTAACTGCGGCGGCCAAGCCTGCCAATACGAGGCGGCGATCCATACTATGTCTCCTGTTGTGGTTACGATGATCAAAAGAGGCAACAGCCCTGCGTACTTGCGCGGTACAAACGCTGCAGAACCGATTTTGTTAGGATCGTCACAACCCTATCGTTGCCGGGAGTGAACCGAGGTTAAGGCGACGATTGAAGGGGAGCCACGGCTTATTTGGCATTCGGATGGTGCCGACTGGTGTCCGCAGGCTCAAGCAATCCGATCATGTAGGGAATTGGACGCTCGTAGATCCCACCGGATGACGACAGCATCACGCGATGTCCGATTAACGGAGCGTTCCAGCACCACAACCTGTTTGTCTCTGGCACGCTGCCGTCGAGCGGATTTGTCTTGAGTTGAACGATCTCTTCTGAAAATTATACATGGAAATAACAAAAGTTAAAAATTAACATAGATTAGTTGAAGTATTTTTATCTAAAAATAAGCTTTGCTGGAACTTATTCAGCTTTTCTATTGTTCAAAATGTCTCTGTTCAATGGCTTCCGTCGTGGTTTGCCTGAGTGAGGAGACACATAATGGCAGACTGCGCCCGGCTCGCCCTTTGGGGTGGCCTCGAATGCTCCGTAGTGCGGATCGGCGACGATTTTCGTAACCAGCTCGAAGAGACCGGCCACCTTCAGCGCTTATCCGACCTTGATGCCATCGCCGCTCTCGGCATTCGTACTCTTCGCTATCCCGTCGTATGGGAGTGCATCGCGCCGGATCGTTCGGATATTTGTGATTGGAAGTGGACCGACGAGCGCTTCGCCCGTCTGCGAGAACTCGGCATCCGGCCCATTGCCGGCCTTGTCCACCATGGCAGCGGACCCCGCTACACTAGCCTGATTGATCCAGCATTCCCTGACCTGCTCGCCCGCCACGCCGAGCGCGTCGCCCAGCGCTACCCGTGGGTCGACATGTTTACACCTGTGAACGAACCGCTCACCACCGCCCGTTTCAGCGGCCTCTACGGCCATTGGTATCCGCACGGACGCGACAATCCAACCTTCCTGCGGTGCCTCATCACGGAATGCCGGGCGACGGTGCTCGCCATGCGCGCCATCCACCGGATCACGCCGCACGCCCAATTGATCCAGACTGAGGACATGGGCAAAACCTTCAGCACGGCGCTTTTGCGCGAGCAAGCTGATCATGAGAACGAGCGCCGGTGGCTCAGTCTTGACCTGCTGCTCGGGCGTGTGGACCGCTCGCATCCGTGGTACGAGATCTGCCTCCGCAGCGGCATCGAAGAACAGGAGCTGGATTTCTTCCTCGACGGGGATGGCGCGCCCGACATCATCGGGATCAACCACTACCCAACGAGCGAACGCTACCTCGACGACGCGATGGACCGCTATCCCGAGCACTTTCATGGCGGCAACGGGCGGCAGGCCTATGCGGATGTCGAAGCCGTGCGGATGGACCTGCCCCCTGCGGAGATCGGCTTCAAGGCCCGCTTGGCCGAGGTTTGGGAGCGCTATCGCAGCCCAATGGCGGTGACAGAGGCCCATCATGGCTGCACGCGCGAGGAGCAGGCTCGCTGGCTGATGGAGATCTGGCAGGACGTCCAGGATCTCAGGGGCATGGGCCACGACATCCGGGCAGTGACCGTCTGGTCGCTGTTCGGGGCAGTCGATTGGAACTCTCTCCTGGTCGCACGCAATGGTTTCTACGAGCCCGGCGCCTTCGACATCCGTGGCCCCGAGCCCCGCCGCACGGCCATCGGCCAAGCGGTCGAATCCTTGGCGCGCACGGGCGCCTTCGAGCACCCTGTGCTCGACCAGCCGGGTTGGTGGCGGCGCGACGGCCGGTACTACCATCCGCCGGCCCGGAAGGCCGCTCCTCCCACAAGGGCACGCCGTCCCATCTTGATCACTGGCGCAACCGGCACCCTCGGCCGCGCCTTTGCGCGCTTGTGCGAGTGGCGCGGCCTCAATCACGTGCTCTTGGCGCGTGGCGAGATGGACATCGCCGATCCCGCCTCGGTCGAGGCCGCGCTCGCACGGCATCGCCCTTGGGCCGTGATCAATGCGGCAGGCTACGTTCGTGTTGATGATGCCGCCCGCGAGCGGGATCTCTGCTTCCGAGCCAATGCTCTCGGAGCCGAAGCCATTGCGCAGGCTTGCGCCCATCTCGGATTGCCGGTGGTCGCCTTCTCGTCGGACCGGGTCTTCGATGGCAGACTTGGGCGTCCTTACCGGGAGACAGATCCCGTCTGCCCGGCCTGCGTGTACGGGGAGAGCAAGTCGGAAGCCGAGCAGCGCATCGCCAGCGCTCATCCCAAGGCTCTGATCATCCGCACCAGCGCCTTCTTCGGTCCATGGGACAGGGCCAACTTCGTCTACCGGGTGCTGAGTGCCTTTCATGCCGGGCGGTGTGTCAAACCAGCTGAGGGCATTGTCTCGCCCACCTATGTTCCGGATCTCGTCCATGCCACCCTTGATCTCCTGGTCGACGGCGAGCGGGGCCTCTGGCACTTAGCAAACCAGGGCATGACCTCGTGGGCCGAACTGGCCGAGCGCACCGCGGCCGAGGCCGGGCTGTCCTGGCAGGCAGGACCGCGGGTGGTGGAGGCTGCTGCACCGCTGACGGCCCTGACGAGTGAACGCGGTCTGATCCTGCCCTCCTTCGAGAGCGCCATCTCGCGCTATTTCCGGGACTGCGAGGTTGACTGGACAGCGCCCTCGATCCTTGAGGCGGCCGAATGACCGCAGGCACACCATGGGTTTGAGCGTGATGTCGCTTGCAGACGACGCTACTCGGATGTGGATGCGGCGTCGCGGAACATCTCCCTGAGTGCGCTCATCAGCATCGGCTGCGCCGGCCGACCCTCAGCCAGCGTGAGAAAGTCATTGATCCCGAAGCGCTGCGTATCACATGCTGCGGGGCCATCCTGATGGGGGCTCGCGTGGAGCCAGGTGTGTTCCACATACAGCCCCGGTGCGTCGGTATCGAGAACCAAGTGCCACCAGTCACCCGCATTCTCCGTCGGGCCATCTGCAGCAAAGGCCAACTCACGCTTGAAGACAGGCATCCGATTCCTCCAGTGAAGGGATCCCCGCAACTCCGGGCCGATCAGTGGGACAACGACGCAGAAGCGTCTGTGGATCAGAAGCGTGCGGAATTCGTGCTCCTGGCGGCTAGATCGGCGCAGGAGGGCTTGCAGAGGCCTCCGTGTCCACCCTGGTTCGGTTTCTTGTCGTTCTCACCATTCTCGTCGGGATCAAACAGGAATGCCAAGTCCGCGGGAACATGGGCAGGGCGCAGTTGTTTGTTGGCATTGCGAAAGAACGAAGGGCGATGCTGGCAGGAGCGTGTGCTCGTCGTCGAGGATGAAGCGCTTATGGCGGAAGGCCTCAGCGATTTCTTCACTGTGGCCCTAGGCCTACGTCCAGTCGACAGGTGATGAATGGAACCAGCCAGCCAACGCTCCCGGAACTGTTCCTGGTGCATGGTCTTCCGCTTCCTGCTCAAGCTCGCGATTTTCTCGCTCATCTGCAGCATCCAGATCGCGTCAGGAGGGCCGAACGTGTTCTTTAACCTGACGGCTCTTGCGGCGGGGGCCTGCATTGTCCTTGCCCTTCGCTCTCGTGAGCTTCCGCTCGGCCGGTCGCTCAACTATTGGGACGAAGCGCTTGTCGTCGGGCTGATCTCACATCTCGGCAAAGGTCATCCGGGGCTCGGCTGAGGGTGGTGCCACACTGTCCGGGCAGACTGACTTCTGCCCAGGGCTCTCGCCAGGGGCCACCGGGACTCCATCTGGAGCATGAGGCTAACAGCGATGAGCCATGTTGTTCTTCTCGGCGACAGCATCTTCGACAATGGATCCTATGTCCGGCACGGCGAGCCCGACGTCATCGCCCAGGTCAGGGCCCTGCTGCCCCGCGATTGGAAGGCAACCCTCTGCGCGGTCGATGGGGCGGCCACCCGCGATGTCGAGCGCCAGCTGAAACACGTCCCTGCGGATGCGAGCTACCTTGTCGTGAGCGCCGGCGGCAATGATGGCTTGCTCAACCTGGGCATTATGAGACAGGGAGCCCGCTCGGTGGCCGAAGCGATGGAAAAACTGTCTGCCGTGCGCGAGGACTTCGCTGACTCCTATCGGGGGATGGTGGATGCCGTTATGATGCCTCGGCTGCCGGTCGCGCTCTGCACCATCTACAACGCCTGCTTCCCCGACCCGCAGGAGCAGCGCCTCGTCCTGACAGGTCTCGCAATCCTCAACGACGTCATCACCCGCGAAGCCTTTGCCCGCCGCCTTCCGCTCATCGACCTCCGGCTCATCTGCGACCAACCCGACGACTACGCCAATCCCATCGAGCCCTCAGCCAAGGGTGGCGAGAAGATCGCCGCCGTCATCGCGCAGGTGGCGGTAGGGACGACGCTCTTGCCGCGGTCGCAGGTGTTTGCACGGTGAGCGGACCTCAAGAGGTTGGATGGTTTTGCAAGCCCTGCTGGTTCTGACGGGTGCGCCCGGGACGTTACTCAGGCATCGTTGTGTTCACCTCGACAAGATAACCCCATGTGGCCAGTCGAGGAACCGCTCCGTCGTCGCTTGCTGATCCAAGCGCTGAGATCTGATCCAAGCGCTGAGATAAAGTGCGCAGAAGGCTGTTGACGGAACAGGGTTCACAACCGGATTAGGATCGCAACCTGCTCATGGTGTCCGCTCCAATGTATTGCGCTGTCCAGCGCGAAGCAGGCGCCAGCCACCGATGAGCATCGCAGCGCCCCAGATGAGGAAACCGAGATCCCAATAGAGCCACTGCTCCCGTGGCACTGTCTCATTGACGTGGTGGATGCCGAGCAGGTGGTGGTCGATGAGGCCCTCGACGAGGTTAAAGATGCCCCACCCCATCAGCATTGTTCCCGGCAGGAGTTTGCCGGACCACCGAATATGGGTTGTCCGCGAGAACCGCCACAGGATGTAGAGGCCGAGTGCCGTGAAGATATAGGTGCTGGCGTGAAAGATGCCGTCCCAAAGCGTGTTCACCTTCAGGCTCTCCACGCTGTCGGGTGGGTAACCGGCGCTGGTCAGCATGTGGTGCCATTGCAACAGCTGATGCAGCACGATCCCGTCGAAGAAGCCGCCAAGTCCAAGTCCGAACAGGATGCCTGCGGAGATGGGGAAATCCTCCGCCTCGCGTCCTGCACCAGCCGGCGTGCGCGCGGTGGGATTAAGAGCCATGCTTGGTCCCCAGGTTCACCAGACAACAAGAAGGTTGACTTGGCGGTTCCAGAATGCCGCTCCAACTGTTGAGCGGGCGAGGACAGTCCAGAGCGCTTCGGAGGCCGGAACTGCCATGCCTCCGGTTGGTTGAATCCAAGTTCTCCCATGCACAGGAGGTGTGCCATGGCCACCAAGCAGAAGACCCTCAACGATCTTTTTCTCGAGACCCTCAAGGACATGTACCATGCCGAAAAGCAGATCCTGAAAGCCTTGCCGAAGATGGCGAAGGCGGCCGAGTCAGATCAGCTGCGGCAGGCCTTCGAACAGCATCGCGCGGAGACCGAGGGCCAGGTGGAGCGCCTGGAGCAGGTGTTTGAGATGCTGGGCAAAGCGGCGCGCGGCAAACCCTGTGAGGCGATCCAGGGCATGGTCGAGGAGAGCCAAGAGGTCATCGAGGACTTCAAGGGCTCCGACGCGCTCGATGCCGGGCTTCTCGCGGCGGCCCAAGCCGTCGAGCATTACGAGATTTCGCGCTATGGCACGCTCCGGACGTGGGCGACCCAGCTTGGCCTGACCGAGGCCGCCCGGCTTCTCGAGCAAACACTGCAAGAAGAAAAGCACACCGATGCCGTGCTGACGCAGATCGCCGAAGCAGCCGTCAATCGGCAAGCGGCTTGATCGAAGCTGATCGGCCAAGCCCTGACGGCCATCTGAATTCTGCCGGGCCGACCATTCGGTTTATTTAACAGGACAAGATCAGTGGATGCGTAGACGTTGCGCATACGATCATCACTCAGTCTGTGGGATTAACCTGCTTTCCGGGCCTAGTACCTCGTGGGAACACCGGTCCGAGAGCGATCATGACTTCCCTGCAAAGAGCTGTGCAGTCTCGAACTCTCCGACGAGAGGTTAGGTCATCTGCGCCACCACTCGGTTTGACTGAGCGCAGCTTAACAGAACGCCTGATTGAGAACGCGGATGAGCCACATCATTCTCCTTGGGGACAGCATTTTCGACAACGGAGCTTATGTTCTTCCTGGGCAGCCGGATTTGGTGAAGCAGGTTCAGGCAAAGCTCCCCAAGGATTGGCGGGCAACGCTTTGTGCTGTTGATGGTGCAGCAACCAGCGACGTGGTGCATCAGCTTCGGAACGTGCCTGCTGACGCCAGTCACTTGGTTGTAAGTGTCGGCGGGAATGATGGACTGCGGAATATCGGCGTCCTGAGAGAAGGAGCTCGCTCGGTTGCTGAGGCCGTGGGGCGGCTTGCTGACGTGCGCGAAGAGTTCTCCAGGGCCTATCACGTAATGGTCGATGCACTCATGCAGCATCGGCTGCCGGTTGTGCTCTGTACCATCTATGAGGCACGCTTTTCCGATCCGCAGGAGCAGCGCCTCGTTGTGACTGGCCTCTGCCTTTTCAACGATGTCATCACCCGCGAGGCCGTTGCCAGAAGGGTACCGCTGATTGACCTGCGCCTGATCTGCGATGAACCCGATGACTATGCTAACCCGATCGAGCCATCAGCCAAGGGTGGAGAAAAGATTGCGGGAGTGATTGCTCAGGTGGTCGCGGGCAATACCATCTTTCCACGCACTCAGGTTTTCGCTCATTGAGGCTGGTAGACCACACAATCAGTGCGCCATTGCAGATGAAACGTCGGGTTGGGGCCACAAGGCTTTCGTCCAGTTCCTCTGATACAAGGCGCCCGGCAGCCTGCTCGCTCGCCGCTGCGATCTCGGGCGTGCGAAGCCGATGGTGTCCAAGACTGTAAGGGGGACCGACCACGACAGCCAAATTGGCGGTGGCGCGCTTAAGGTCTGGCCGTCCATTGTCCGCCTTGACATAGGCCGAGCAGATCAACCGTTGCAGAAAAGATTGCAAACCAGCCCGTGGTTTAAACGACCTCATCGGAGCCCCAGAAGGGCTCTGCCCCGAGAGAACTGCTCGAACAAACGAAAGCCGAGGCAGTTGTCTTGGCATCCGTTCAGTGCCGGAACCACACTCGGAGGAAGAGTATGTTCAGGATCCATATGGCTGCGTGCCTCGTCGCGACTGCATCCTTCGCTACTCTCGCAGTTGCCCAGACCACAGCGCCCGCAGGCAATCCACCGGCCGCTGGCAATCAGGTCCCTGCCACGGCCAGAGCAATGAACATAACTGCCGCTCAGTTTGTTACCCAGGCGGCCAACAGTGACATGTTCGAGATCCAATCGAGCCAGCTCGCGCTCAACAAAACACAGGATAGCCGCATCCGCGACTTTGCCCAGCAGATGGTTCAGGATCACACTGCCGCAAGCGACAAGCTGAAGGCTGCTGCCCAAGGTCAGACAGTCCCGACGGCTCTTGATCAGGAGCACGCTCAGATGTTGCAGCAGCTGCAGCAGGCATCTGACAACGATTTCAACCGTTCGTACGTGCGGATGCAGCTCGATGGTCACCAGAAGGCCGTCACACTGTTCGACAACTATGGCCAGAACGGTGATGATGCTCAGATCAAGCAGTTCGCGCAACAGACGCTGCCGACACTGCGCCAGCACCTTCAGCACATCACCGAGATTCACAGCCGTCTGCTCGGTCCGCCAGCTCAGGTCAGCCAGAGCCAGTCCGGACAGATGTCTGGGCCGCTCACGGCCCAAATCCAACCAGGGCAATGGCGAGCCTCGAAGCTCAAGGGCCTGAACGTCTACAACGACAGCAACGAGGAGATCGGCGATATCAGCGAGCTGCTGGTTGATCAGAACGGCAAGATCGAGGCTGTTGTGATCGGCGTGGGCGGCTTCCTCGGCATGGGCGAGCACGATGTCGCGGTACCCTTCAATCAGATCAGGCTCGTGAGCGAGCCACGTGCAGCGGCCGCCGGGACCAACCAGAATGCCTCATCTGCCCCGGCAGCACCTGCATCTCCGAACGCTCCTGCCACGACTGGGACGACAACTACGGCGGACCGAGCTGCAGCCGATACGGCGAACCGCTCCACGCCGGACCATGCTATGCTGAGCATGACCAAGGATCAGTTGAAGGCGGCTCCCGAGTTCAAGTACGCCCGCTAAGGGCAATTCTTCGATGAGTAAGGGGCTGTAAAGCCCCTTTCGTCCTTCAAACGTCCAAGCCGGATTTCTCCGGTGACGAGGAGGTGCCTGAGTGAGATAAGGATTAGCTGTTCGGACGGCTCCCGCATCAGGGAAGCTGCAGCACCGTTGCACCTAAGCAAGTGACGATTTCCCATCCCCGAGCGAAGAAACAAGTGAAGGCGATTTTGTCCTCCACGCATCTGCTCGGGCTCGGCCGGATGTCATAATCAGGGACTGAACCTGTTGACAGATTGCCTGTGAATTAAAGAATAACAGCGTGCCCTTCGCAATCGCCTCAGGCTTGCTGCCGATGGTCTGCCGGAACTGCGGGATGTGCCTTGGCTCGAGAAACCTGTCAGCCGCGAGGCCCTGGCACGAGTTCTCGCCTGGTTGACGCGGCCCACCCCGCCCAGCGGAGCTACGCCGGAGATCGAGGGCGCATCACCTGCAGGCTAGGAGCAGACAGAGCTCCCTTTGCGAAACAGCGGAACAGATCGCTTCTCCCGCGTCGCTCCATCCGGTGGCTCTTCAAGAGGGATCGACAGGCTTTGCTGATCCGTTGCGGGGAGGCTGCGTCACCGAACAGGGCAGTTGCAATCGCAGCCTCCGCCAGGCCGGGCCTACAGGCAATCAGTGCCTCAATGTCGTCAGCAATCGCCATACCAGCCACCGCTCCAAGGTGGTTTGAGGTTTTAGCGCTTAACTCGGCTCAGGACAGGGGCATCTCGGAATTGCGTCACGTGGATCTCTCGTCACGGAACCGGCAAGCGCGTGTGCTGGACCGATCGGCTCCTATTCTTCGTCCTGCTTTTTTGGCTTAAGTGCCAACGATGAAGTCAGCCTCAGAATGTGGAGAGTGTGCGCGCCTGCTACAGCGACCAGCAAGGTCCAAAGCGTACCTTCCGGAGAATGGCGATAAAGTTGCATCGGTTGGCAGAAAATGCAGAGCACCTCTTGTTCCCGTGTTGACAGAGGCTCTGATCAAGTTCCCGCGGCATAAAGCCTGCCGAAAGCTCTCGGACTTGGCCACATAGGTTAATGCTCGGGCAAATTGTCTTCAGTAGAGTTAAAATCTTATTAACCACCCTTCGCAATGTTCAAAACATAACAATCCGCGGAGACAGTTCCACACGGCCTCGGAGTAGCGCCAATGTTTATTGACGAGCATAAGCATCGCATTCTCATCGTCGAGGATGAGGCGATGATCAGCATGTTGCTCGAAGATATGGTTCGGGATTGGGGCGGCGAAGTTGTAGGGCCAGTAGCCAAGTTCGATGATGCTCTGGTCCTGGCCCGTGACGCGGAGTTTGCCCTCGCGGTTCTCGACCTCAACCTGAGCGGCACCCTTAGCTACCCGATTGCTGAAGTGATCCGTGGACGCGGTATCCCCGTCATCTTTGCAACAGGTTATGGCCACTATGGACTGAAGGACAATTTCCAAGACTACCCTACGCTTCAGAAGCCCTTCAGCCAGGAAGACTTCGCTCAAGCGATGACCGTTGCTTGTCGGCAGTAAGGCGAAGGCTGGTTTGTATTTCCTGAGGGTTCTCCGTGGTGATCAGCGATCATCTCACGGATTACCTGTACAACATGGATCATCTGGTATGGCTTGATCAAAAATCGCGTCCTGGACATCAGTTCAGTGACCCCTGGTGGCAAGGCACTGGAGGTGATGAGAACAGAGATCTGCGGGTACATCGCCACGACCACCCGAGCCAAGTCGAGGCCATTCATCATTCCTGGCATGGCGATATCGGTAAACACTAAGCGGATGTCGTTTCTGTTGTGAAGGACGTGACCGCATAGTCGGCGGACGGAGTCTCGATCACCTCAATCCCTTCTTCCAGACAGTCCACCGCAACGGCACGAACAGGTGGCTCATCCACGACGACGAAGATGACCGACCCGGCGATGAAGGGCTTGGATCCTACGGGCGCAGGAAAGGGATAATCAGGCCTGCGGATGGACGAGGGATGTTGGCGATGGCTGCGTCCGCTGGCTATTTACGTGGGAAGGGTCTTCCCGGAGATGAGCTTGCTCAGCTCATCATCATCATTTTGGCAGTCAGGGTGCACTTCCATTGATGCCTGATATGCCTTGTTTGCTGCAACGCAGCAACCGATCAGGATTCAGAGCGTTATCCGTTCCTGGATCCATCGGAGAGGGTCTATGCGCGGTCGGGAGACAGGAACTGATCTGAATGCATCGAGGCCTGGAGAGCCCGGCGCGAGATCCGATTGGGTGACTAATCAGGAGCCTGATGAAGTTCAGCAGGTTGCTGGGACTGGCCGCTCCAGGTCGCGCCGATGGCTCGCGCCCGTTCTGGTGGGCGCGGCCGCCGCGCTGGGTGCGGCAGCCCTTTATAACCGCAAGCAGACCCAAGATGCCGAGCGCAGGTACCCACCTATCGGCCGGTTCCTCAACGTGGGCGGGGTGCGCCTCCACTACATCGAGCGCGGCCGCGGCGATCCCTTGGTGCTGATCCACGGCAACGGCACCATGATCCAGGACTTCACCATCAGCGGCATCGTCGACAAATTGGCGGAGCGCTACCGTGTGATCGTGATTGACCGCCCTGGCTATGGCTACAGCTCGCGCCCGCGCCAGCTCTGGACGCCCCGTGCTCATGCCAGGCTGTTCCGAAGCGCCTTGGCGCAGCTCGGGGTCGAGCAGGCGGTGGTCTACGGCCACTCCTGGGGCACCTTGGTGGCGACCGCCCTCGCACTGGAGTTTCCCTCGCTGGTGCGCGGTTTGGTCCTCGGCTCGGGCTATTACTATCCAACCCTGCGAGCCGACACGTTCCTGCTCTCACCGCCAGCGATCCCGGTGATCGGCGATGCCATGCGCTACACCGTCTCCCCGCTCGTGGCGCGGGCGATCCTGCCGGGCATGATCAAGCGGGTGTTCCAGCCGGCTCCGGTGCCGGAGCGCTTCGAGCGCGAGTTTCCGAAGCCGCTGATGCTTCGTCCCTTGCAGCTTCGCGCGGCGGCCGAGGATGCCGCGCTCATGACCCCGTCAGTGATGGAACTCGAACGGCACTACCGCGAGCTGACGGGGCCGGTAACGATCATCACGGGTGCGGGTGATCAGATCGCGGATGTGGGCCGTCAGTCCCAGCGCCTGCACCAGGACCTGCCCGAGAGTGAGTTCATCGCCCTCCCAGGACTGGGACACATGATCCATCACCTGGCCCCGGACGCCGTCGCTGATGCGATCGATCGCACCGCGCAGTGATCCCGATTGGGTACGACCTTAGCTGTCGAGGTGCCGGTTACGCTGCGCAAGCAGCGCGCCATCGTGGAGCGTGACGCTCCGGAGGGCTTGGGCGTCGATGAGGCGAACGGTCGGGAAACCGACATCTCTATCCCGCGTTGATCAACCGTAGCAGTCCAGCATCATGAGGTTAGGTGTATGCGTCGGTTCCTGCGTGACAACGGACTGTCGGTTACGTTGTTTGCTCTGTTCTTGGTCTCACTTATTGGCCAGGCGCTCACAGGCTGGAGAGCTCACGTTGAGGAACTCCGCCTGCATGAACTTCCTGCCACCGGCTTTCTGGAGTACCTGACCAGCGGCCACTTCATCTCGGCGGTGTTCGAGAACTGGGAGAGCGAGTTCCTCCAGATGGCGGCCTACGTGCTGCTGACCGTCTTCCTGTTTCAGAAGGGTTCGTCCGAATCCAAAAAGCCTGACGAGGACAATCCAGAAGACGAGACGCCGGAGAACCGGCGCAATGACCCCAATGCGCCCTGGCCAGTCCATCGTGGCGGACTGCTGCTGAAGCTCTACTCCCACTCGCTCAGCCTCGTGCTTGTGGCACTGTTCGTCCTGTCCTTCTGGCTGCATCTGACGGGGAGCACACGGCGGGCCAACGAGGAGGCACTTCAGCACCATCAGCCGATGAAGACCATGGCTGAGATGCTGACCGAGCCGGAGTTCTGGTACGAGAGCTTCCAGAACTGGCAGAGTGAGTTCCTGTCGATCGGGGTGCTGCTGGTGCTCGGCATCTACTTGCGCGAGCGCGGCTCGCCGGAGTCCAAGCCCGTGGCCGCACCTCACGCGGAGACCGGACACTGATGCTGGGATCGAGAAGCATGACGGACGCGGCACAAATGCCAGGGACCACCGGCGGCAAAAAGACATCAGTCGCATCGGGATCCAAAGCCTGAGCTTGGAGTTGGAGACCTGCTGCCTGCCGCAGCTTTGAGGGTCTGATGTTACTATCCTGGATGCAGTTGACGATTGACGCCACAATGCTGACCTTTGAGGCCCAGTCCGTGATATGGGCGCGCCTGTCGAGGATCGCCTTGGGCCAGGGCTCGCCTGCCGAGAGCCTACTGATGGTGACTGAAAAGGTGAATGCTTTCGCAGAGGCGGCTGCAATCATCACGACGGGTGGTACGGCTCATCACGTGGTCAAAGGCTACCGAAGGAAAGTTCGCGCCAACGTCCGGCGCCTGGGGTGCTAAACCAGCGTGAAAGGCTTCATGTGGGTTGCTGGTGGCGTTCCCGCACTTCCTGCTTCGTCCTTGGAAAGTCTCACCCAACATGAAGGGCGCCGTCACCAGCGCCCTTCATCGGATTTGTGCATATCAGCGAGTTGAGATCAAACCTCGCGCACGCCTCATTCGTCGTGCGCTTGGGTGCCGGTACGATTGAGGACTACCTTGCCTGCTTCTACCCTTTCGACCGAATCGAGATGGAGGTAGCGGTGCTCACCGCCAGCAGGCCGGATCCGTTTTCGTCAGCCTGATGCGCGGTCCTTCGACCTCGTCAACCGTGCCAACATGCTCCTGGTCGGACCCAACCACTTCCATGTGTCCTCTGATCTGGAATGCGTCTGTCATCGATGTTTCAACTCGTGTGGGGAGAATTGATGCGCCAGGTTGCCCTCTACGCCGCCTGCATATTCACCCGGGCCTCGGCAAGACGAGTAAGGAGTTCATCCGTTTCCTTCTCCTCCTGGAGGTTTTGATCGAGCAGCGTCACGGCCTCGGTCAACCCAAGCGCCTTGGCCCAGGTCTTGAGTGTGCCATAACGGGTGATCTCGTAGTGTTCAACGGCTTGCGCCGAGGACAGGAGGCCGGCGTCAAGAGCGCGGCTGCCGGCGAAGTCCTCCATGATTTCCGCGCCCTCGTCGATGATCCCCTTGATCGCCTCGCAGGTCACGCCGCGCGCGGGCTTGCCAATAAGGTCGAAGACCTGCTCGAGCCGCTCGATCTGTCCCTGGGTCTGCTCGCGGTGCGTCTCGAAGGCGGCCTTGAGCTCATCCGGCTCCGCGCGCCTGGCCATCTTCGGCAGAGCCTTCAGGATCTGCTTCTCGGCGTAGTAGATGTCCTTCAACGTATGGAGGAAGAGGTCGTCAAGTGTCTTCTGTCTGGGGGCCATGAAGAATGCTCCTGACATTGGGTTGGTGGACAGGGAGTGCTTTGCGGCAACCAACGGCACCGACGTCGACGAGGTTCCCATGCTCAATGTGGACACAAGTCCGGGGCAGTAAACAGATGCTCATCGGGCCGGCGTCGTGACATGACCAATGGCGCATCATGCGCAACCTCGAGTGGAGCAGCGGATATGGCAACCGCGTCGGCGCGGGCGATGTGGTTGTGCACGGCGATCCGTAGCCAATGGAAAGCGGAGTGGACACCGACGGACGGCGGGCGGCCGGAAGGCTGGCGTTCACTCGCACAAGCCTTCGTGGCGAGGCCGCGACAGGACGCGGCAGGCTTGTCAAGGAACCGTAACCCGATGAACCGGGTGTCGGATCATGGTCCTGCACCTACCGCGATGCCTTGTAGAGCTTGGTGGCGATCTCGAACATCTCCTCGGGTGCGTAGTCCGGCGTGAAGGCCGACGGGACCCCCGTGAGTTGCTGGATCTTGCCGCCCTCAGGCATGCCGTCGACCACCGTCAGCTCGCCCGGAGGATCGTCGGGCAGGGCGACCTCGCCGTTGCCCCAGATGCCGGCCATCTCCTTGTAGTCATCCGGGCTGAACGTATAGAGGCGCCGGTGCGAGCCTTCATCCAGGTACTTCTGGCATTCCGGGATGTTGCCCAAGGGGATATTCGGCGTCGGCAGCATCTTGTCGATGTCGACGCCGGTGATCTTCTTCAGCGCCAGGGCATAGGCGTGGGCATGAACCGAGCCGCGCACGAGGAGATAGCCGCAGACCTCACGTCCCGTCGGATCAGAGAGGGTCTCATAGACCCGCAGCTTGTGCAGCCGGGCGCCGCATTCGAGATGGAAGTTGTGCAGGAGATCGAGCACGACGTTGCCGGTCGTGGTGATGAAGTCGTTGTTCCAGGACTGGCCGTTGCTGTTGACCGGCATGGCGCCTCCGCCGCCCGACAGGAAGGCCGCGGCCAGGCGAATGTCCTTCATGTCCTCGAAGGGTGCACCGGAGATGTCGCCGCCGTCTTCATTGTCGCCGTCGTTGTCGGGACCGTTATTCAGCATGGCGACGCCATTGCTGACCAGCTCCACATGGCCGAGCTCCTCGGCCGTGATGGCCGCCACAAGACTGTAGAAGGGCCGGAGCTTGCTTTTGCTGCGGAAGTTGAAGCTCTGGAACATGTAGTTCCCGAGGGTCGACATTTCCCCATACTTGCCGCCGAGGAGCTCCTGCAGGGCAGCGGCAGCGTTCGGGTCCTGGCGCTTCGGCGCCGGCAGATCGATCTGCAGCTTGTCGACACGTAGAAACATGGGGCGTCTCCGTTCGTTGGGGCAGCCCTCCCTAACGGAGGAGCTGTGCGTATGTTCCAGACGACCCTATCCGTTTCACGGGCCAGAGGCAGGCCCCGCCCGTTAATGAGATCTGTTGCGAAGTGGCGCCAGGTCCTTTTGCATAGGCAACGCGTTGTGCTGATTCTTGCCAATCGCTGTCGGGCACGTTCAAGTCGGGCTAGGCCGGAAAGCCAGGGTCCGCACCGCGCTTTCAGCCGGCGCACTGCGGCCTCGCGACCGTACGAAATGGCAGGACAGGCAGAGATCTATTCGACTGCCTGACGACTTCGTCCAACCTAGTCGAATTGGTGAGGATCACGGCTAACGCATCCGGTTGCCACCACGGTCATCCGCCTCCAGATCGAGCATCTCGGCCAGCCTGTTCCTGGCCCGGTTGACCCGGCTCTTCACAGTGCCGACAGCGCAGCCCAATGCCGCTGCCGTTTCCTCATATGACAGACCCTCCATGGCTACGAGCAGCAGCGCCTCTCGTTGCTCCTGGGGCAGTCTGGCGAGCGCCGCCGCCAGTTCCTGCAGAACAAGCCTGCTGTCCTGGTCCGCACTCGTCGTCATCGCGCCAGCCAGCCGACCATCGACATCCTCAATCTCACGCGCGGCCCTGCGATGTTCGGTGAAGAAGCTGTTGCGCAGGATCGTGAAGAGCCAAGCCTGCAAGTTCGTGCCTGCTTCGAAGCTCTCCTGCCTACTGAGAGCGCGAAGCACCGTGTCCTGAACCAGATCCTCGGCGCGATCGACGGCTTTGGTCAGCGATATGGCATAGGCTCGGAGCGGGGCGAGATTGTCCATGATCCCATCCATGAAGGCTTGGTCCACCGGCTCGGTGTGCGCACGGATGGTCTGCGCCACACGTCGGGCGAGCAGGCGCAGGCCGAGGGGAAGCTTATTTTCGGAGGGATCGCCATAGAGGTCACGCAACTGTGCGCCGAGATGGGCTTGAACGGCAGCGCCAAGACTACCCCGAGGCGCCTTCGAGTCAGTGTCTGACATACTGATGTCGGATCCTGTCAGCGATCAAAGGGGCTCTGCTTTGCAGGCTGGTCCTGGATTAGGTCGGGCAGAGGCCGACGCCGATCAGCCTGCATTCCGCGTTCGCGTCGCCGCGGCCTTTTTCGCGGATGCCGAACGGGCTGCGGCGGGACGCTTGGCCGAGGCCGCTCCACCCCGAGCGCCGCCCTTTTTGGCCGACGTCGTCGTATCCGTCTTACCACGGCCGGAGCCGCTCTTGTTGCCGCCCCCGCTTTCCTTGTTAACGGTCGCCCAGGCACGCCGCTCAGCCTCTTTCTCCGAGACGCCTTTTTTCTCGTAGCCTTCCTCGATGTGCTCGGCTTTGCGCTTCTGCTTGTCAGTGTAAGTGGACTTGGCACCGCGCGGCATCACCCGTCTCCTTGACATGCGCGGAGGTGCATGATCTCCGCGACCAGCTTCCTGGAGTCGGAAACGAGCAGTTGAAGCAACGGTTCCGATGCACTGACTGGCGGCGGCCCCCGGCTGCGATGAGACCTGCAACTCCCTCGGGGCCATAGAGGGACATCTCGGCCGATCTCCCGTCCTGCATCACGGCGACCAGCGAGATCACCATGTCATGCGGAAAGTAGGCGTGGTGCATCGTGTCGCCGGTCTCATAGAGGAGCTGCCTGCGTTTGAGATGCACGACTTCCAGATGCGGCTCGAGGTAGGCCAGATCCTCCGGCTCTAAAGCCGCCAGGAGGCGATTAGCCCGGTGAACTTGACCTGCTTGCACTTGTCACACCAGAGAAACGCAATCGGAGACGGCACCTTGAGCCAACTAAGGTTTGGAGCGGTGCCATCGCTCAGCAACCGATCCTCCCCTTTAGGGTAGGATGCGCTTTAGAGGTGGTGAGCACTGCCACCCGACGACCGATAGGGCTGGCCCCTCAACGCGCCGTGGCGACGAGCATCACAGAAACCAGCAGCGAGGTGCTGCGTTGTCAGCCCGGCACGGAGTGTGTGCTGAACCTCAGGAGGTTTTGCCATGACCATGTCGGAGATCACCAACAAGCTCAAATACGACATCTCGGATGCGCTCAGGCGCGTGGCCGGCAAGCTGCCGTTCCGCACGGAAGGGCAGGGAGGCCAGTCTTCCGCGGCGAGCAATCGATCCAGCTTGAAGAAGTAAGCCGAGACGGCGGGGCGCTCGCCCAAGCGCCCCACCCTCAGACGGGTCGGCCGGGGGCAACGGGATCCGATCTCGTCGGTCACAGAAATGAGGTGCTCTCCGCGCGGATCAGGCGATCGGCGGGCTCGGCTTGACTGGCTCGCCTTTCGACCCGTCCCAGCCTGTGGCATCATTCTCTCGTTTCATCCAGACAGGAGTTCGACAGTATTCTCGGAGGCCAAGATACCCAGCACCTTTGTCCCTGATGAGCCTTTGACCCCAACCCACCCGTTCCGGGGAAACCCGGCAAGCAGGCCGGAATGCTCAAGCATCTCCCACATCCGATACGACCTGTTCCGAAGCCAGCATGAGCCGGAGCTCTTCTGCGCCGTGCCGGAGAACCGGCCTGCGTCTGCCTGTCTCGGGTCCGAGCCGTAGCAGGCAGCCGGTCAGCTGGCCGAAGCTGAGCCGACCCCGTTGGGCTTCGACCGGGAGGCGGCGAGGATCGGGGTGCGTCTCAACGGCTACTATCTGTTCGTGGCGTTCAGCCCGATCCTGGGACTGCGATCGGACAGGGGGCGCCCGCCATTGCCGCCTATTCAAAGCTTGGGCCCAATCCACCCAGAGGGCTTGCAAGCCCCTCTTGAAACCCCGAAAAACCGCTCCTATCATCATTTGTGCCAAGGCCCTCAATGGCTTGGCGGATCGGGCGCTGGCAGGTGTCCGGCGCCCTTGTGGTTACGTTGCTCATTGGAGGATGTAGCTATGAGAACAGCGTTTGATTTCTCTCCCCTGTACCGCTCCACGGTCGGCTTCGACCGGCTGTTCGACCTGATCGACCAGACGACCCGGCAAGACGCCTCGCCCCATTGGCCGCCCTACAACGTCGAGAAGGTCGGCGATGATCAGTACCGCATCACGATGGCGGTGGCCGGGTTCTCGCCCGACGAGATCGAGATCACTCAAAAAGAGAACGTGCTGCTGGTGGCAGGCCACAAGCATCCGGAGCAGGAGAACGGCCAGTTCCTGCATCGGGGCATCGCCACGCGCGCCTTCAAGCAGAGCTTCAGCCTCGCCGACTACGTGAAGGTCCGGGAGGCGAAGCTTGAGAACGGCCTGTTGACGGTCGACCTCGTGCGTGAGGTGCCGGAGGAGATGAAGCCCCGTCGCATCGAGATCGGGACCGGCGGTAGCCCCAAGACCATCGAGCACGACAAGGCAGCCTAACGGCTTGATCAGGGGTGAGGTCGACGCTGGTCAGGGATCGGCGCTGACCTCAGCCGCTTGGCTCGAACTGAACAGACAAGGAGGATTCGTTATGAACATGCGCGATCTCATTCCCTGGGGTCGCAACGAGCAGACGACCCCAAGCCGCTATCGCGAGGAGGGTGACCCCTTCATGACCCTGCATCGCGAGATGAACCGGCTCTTCGACGACGTCTTCCGCGGCTTCGACATGGCGCCGCTCGGCAGCATGAGCCGGACGGCAGGCTGGCCGCAGGTGGAAGTCGTCGACAACGACAAGGACGTCCGCATCTCGGCGGAGTTGCCCGGCATGGACGAGAAGGGTGTCGAGGTGCTGATGGGCGACGGCGTCCTCACCATCCGCGGCGAGAAGAAATCCGAGATCGCGGACAAGGAGCGCGCGTTCAGCGAGCGCACCTATGGCCGCTTCGAGCGCCGCATCCCGCTCGCCTGGGAGGTCGAGGAGGATAAGATCGATGCCAGCTTCAAGAACGGCGTTCTCACCATTACCCTGCCCAAGGCGGTCGTGAGCCCGCCGGAGGTGAAGCGCATCGCGATCAACCGCGCGGGCGAGGAAACCAAGCATTAGCCGCATGAGAGCTGGGCCCGGGAGGCTGGCTGGCTGCCCGGGCCCCACCCTTTGCTCGATGGAGGAAGGACACCATGGATCCAGTGACCGTTGACCTGCAGCTTACCCATGACCCGTCAGCATCGCCCTCTCCACTGCAAGCCCACAGGCGAAGTGAGACGCCCGGAGCTGAGAGCCTTCCGTTCAGAGATCCGCAGGAGGTTCTGATGCACCCTGGCTTGGGCGTCGGCGCGAAGCGGGCCATCCTCGCGGCCTGGGTCTCGGATGCTTGTGCCGTGGAGAACCTGCCGACCTGGCGCAAGCTGCCCGGGACCGGTGCTCTCGTGGCGCTGGACGACATCCTCGACGCCCTGCGGGCGCTCGATGGCCGCGCGCTCCACTAAACGGGGAGGGTGCCGTGACCACGTTCAACCCGCGCGACTGGCCCCGCCTGCCGGACTGGCTCGATCCGCATCAGGGCCGCCGCAACCCGCGGGAGATCAATCGGGAGGTGCTCGAGCGATGCTGCCTGGCGCTGGCGTTCTGCCTGTGCTTCGCCTCTCTCGCGCCGGTGCCCCTGATGCCGTTTGCGTTCGCCGGTCTGCTGTTCCTGGCCGGGATCGCCTCGCTCAGCCTGGCGGTCCTGCGCGGGGATCCGCCGCTGGCATTGCACCTGACCGCCTGGGACGAGGCGGCACTTCTGTTCACGGCAAGCCTCGGCCTGCGCCTCTGGCTCGGGCCGTTCCCAGTCAAGTGAGGCTTCCAAACCAGCCATCGATCAACTTGCACTTGGAGGAGTGCGATGGAGCAGCAGACGATCAGGATCGAACACAACCAATCACCACCGCCGTTCCTGACCCGAGAGCACCATTGGCCCAAGCGAGCAGGGAAGGGCAGTTCCAAGCATCCAGTTGGCCCTTCGCATCTCGCAACTGGCGAGTGGGCAGCCGGCGCAAACCCTCCTAGCATCGTGCCATGGGCGTCCTGGCTGGGTGGCCGCGCCAGCCGCCGTGAGGCTCCGTTCCTGCCAGATCTCGACCGGGCGTTCGTCAACCCAGCGTCCGTCTTCGGCTCGCCTCATGATGTCGTGCGCCATCCGCTGCTGACGATCGACTGCAAGCGAGAGATCTTGCAGCGCTGGGCTTGGGACGAGTATCTGCTTGATCTTGCCAATGCTGAGGGCATGCCGGAAAGCGAGCCCTTGCGCCTGGATGAGGTCAAGGCGGCCCTGCGGCTGGTCAACTTGGAGCGCAGCCCTGACCCGGCGGCCCCTGCGGCTTTCATCGTCCCGTACCACTGGGACGAAGCCCTTGCAGCTTAGAATGGGAGACTCTGGACAGGAATCTGTTTCACTTCTCCGCGGGCCTCGGCAGTGATGCCTCGCTCAAAAACGAGGTTTGTTTGTCATTGGCACTCCCGTCCAAGGAGCGCCAAAAAACTTTCACGCTCCCCTTGAACGGTAGAGCTTGGCCAACCAAATCATCGACCGCGGAGGCCCGAACGGCTCCGCGTGAGCAGTTAACAGACTGAAATCATTGGAGGAAGCTTCATGAAGTTCCGTCCTTTGCATGACCGGATCGTGGTCAAGCGCATCGACGCCGAGGAGAAGACGGCGGGCGGGATCATTATTCCCGACACTGCCAAGGAGAAGCCCCAGCAGGGCGAGGTGATCGCTGTCGGTCCCGGTGCCCGCAACGAACAGGGCCAGCTCGTTCCCCTCGACGTGAGGGTCGGCGACATCGTGCTCTTCGGCAAGTGGTCCGGCACGGAAGTGAAGATCGATGGCGAGGATCTCCTGATCATGAAGGAGAGCGACATCATGGGTGTGCTGGATCAGGCCGCTGCCCAGAAGAAGGCCGCTTAAGGCCAATCCCACAATCAGAGTCACACATCGTTACGTCTCATCAGGAGTGACGAACAATGGCTGCTAAGGAAGTCAAATTTGCCCTGGACGCCCGCGAGAAGATGCTGCGGGGTGTCGATATTCTGGCCGATGCGGTGAAGGTCACGCTCGGTCCCAAAGGGCGCAATGTGGTGATCGAGAAGAGCTTCGGCGCTCCGCGCATCACGAAGGACGGCGTCACCGTCGCCAAGGAGATCGAACTCTCCGACAAGTTCGAGAACATGGGCGCCCAGATGGTGCGCGAGGTCGCTTCGAAGCAGAACGACCGTGCCGGGGATGGCACCACGACTGCGACCGTCCTCGCCCAGGCCATCGTGAAGGAAGGCGCCAAGGCGGTTGCCGCCGGCATGAACCCGATGGACCTCAAGCGCGGCATCGACATGGCGGTCGAAGCCGTAGTGGCGGATCTCAAGACGAACGCCAAGAAGGTCACGTCCAACGACGAGATCGCCCAGGTCGGCACCATCTCGGCCAACGGCGATGCCGAGGTCGGCCGCATGCTGGCGGAAGCCATGCAGAAGGTCGGCAACGAGGGCGTGATCACCGTCGAGGAGGCGAAGTCCCTTGAGACCGAACTTGAAGTCGTCGAGGGCATGCAGTTCGACCGTGGCTACCTCTCGCCGTACTTCATCACCAATGCCGATAAGATGCGCGTAGAGCTGGAGGATCCCTACATCCTCATCCACGAGAAGAAGCTCTCGGGCCTGCAGGCCATGCTGCCTGTGTTGGAGGCCGTGGTACAGACCGGCAAGCCGCTCCTCATCATCGCCGAGGATGTGGAAGGCGAGGCACTCGCGACGCTTGTGGTCAACAAGCTGCGCGGCGGCCTGAAGATCGCCGCCGTCAAGGCGCCCGGCTTCGGCGACCGCCGCAAGGCCATGCTGGAAGACATCGCCGTTCTCACCAAGGGCCAAGTCGTCTCCGAGGATCTCGGCATCAAGCTCGAGAACGTCACCCTCAACATGCTCGGCCACGCCAAGAAGGTGGTGATCGAGAAGGAGAACACCACCATTGTGGATGGTGCCGGCGACAAGCGCGACATCGAAGCCCGTGTCGGCCAGATCAAAGCGCAGATCGAGGAGACCACCTCGGACTATGACCGTGAGAAGCTCCAGGAGCGTCTGGCCAAGCTCGCAGGCGGCGTCGCGGTGATCCGCGTCGGCGGCGCAACCGAGGTCGAGGTGAAGGAGAAGAAGGATCGTGTTGATGATGCCATGCACGCCACCAAGGCGGCCGTCGAGGAGGGCATTCTGCCCGGCGGCGGCGTGGCCCTGCTGCGCGCCCTGAAAGCTCTCGAGACGGTCAAGCCCGTCAACGACGACCAGAAGACCGGCGTCGAGATCGTGCGTCGCGCGCTCCAGGCTCCAGCCCGCCAGATCGCCCTGAACGCGGGCGAGGACGGCTCCGTCATCGTCGGCAAGGTGGCCGAGGCCAAGGACTACGCGGCTGGCTGGAACGCCCAGACCGGCGAGTACGGCGATCTCTACAGGTTCGGCATCATCGACCCTGCGAAGGTTGTGCGTGTCGCCCTGGAAGACGCCGCCTCCGTGGCAGGTCTCCTCATCACCACCGAGGCGATGATCGCGGAGAAGCCGAAGAAGGAAGCCGCGCCAGCGATGCCGGCGGGCGGTATGGACTTCTAAACTCAGGCCGAACACGACGGCGCCGCGCAAGCGGCGCCGTTTTCCTTATGGAGAGCATGAGGTTTTGTGGGGCAATCAAGCCGCTACCCGTTTGTGACCCCTGTCATTGTCGTTCATCATGCCGGGGTACCAGTGCTCGAATGCAGCACGCAGCGAGCCATCCAAGGTCCTGGTGCGGGTCTGCAGGAGCAGATGAGCCCCGCGTCGGCTCCACTGCATCTGCTGCTTCTTGGCAAAGCGCTTGCTGATCACTGCGTTCACCGTTGCCTCGACAAAGGCCGAGGAGATCCGCTCACCGGACCGATCGCGCTCGCCATAGTTGATCAGGCTGGCCTCGTTGCTGGCGATGTAGACCTGGAACTCCCGCATCGCCGTCCTGAACTTGCGCAGGTTGGAATAGCGACTGTCGAGGGCTTCCAGATCGAGGAGCAGATTATCGATGGCCTCCCGAGCGTGATAGGTGTTGCCGTGCCAGAGGAACCATTTGATCCGGCGCAGCTCATCGAGAGCCGCCGTCCCTGCGTCCTTGTCATGGTGTACCAGACCTTGGGCAAACTGGCGCACAACCGTGATCCGCATCGTGATGTGAAACCAGTCGAGGACATGCTCGCTGCACGGGCTGATCCGCTCGGCAAGGGCGCGCACCTCGTCCCCGCCGTCGGTGATAAAGGTCAGGTCCTGATCGGCCTGGAAGCCTTGGCGCCTGAGGTGATCAATGATGCGACGCTGCGGCTTGCGATCATAGCCATGAACGAAGCCGATGTAGCGGGCGTCTCCCTCTTCAGGGATGGACCGGCCGACGATCAGCTCGAAATTCCGCTTTCTGTCGCGCCAGTCGCGGATATAGCCGCTGTCCAGGCCGATAACCATCCGGCTCTCGGGGATCGGCAGATCCTCCCAATCGCGAGGGTCTCTGCCCTCGGTGAATGAAGCTCGCTGTCCAGCGAGATCGGCCTCTATCCGCTCGGCGGCGCGGAGCACATGCTGGCGTACCGTCGTCGCGTTGACGCCGCTCCCGACAGGCAGGACATCGGCCAGGAGATCGGCGGCTGCCGCATAGGGCACGAGCGAGGCCCAGCGCGTCTCGAGGTACAGGCGCTCCGGCGCAACATGGTCGGGAAGTAACTGCGTCAGCGGGGAGATCGTCGCTGGCCCATTGGTCTGGCGTTCTTTGGGAACGTAGAAGCGCGGGCTCTTCAGCTGGACATCGCCGAACAAGGTCCGGAAGGTGACTGGGTAACTGCCCTTGCACCGGAGCTTCCGACCAGTAACCTTGCAGTGGCGGTGGTTCGCGAGCCAGCCATTGACCTGAGCCTCGACGATCCGCTGCTGAGCGGCGGCCAAGAGGGCCTTGCTCTCGGCCAAGGACAGGCCCAGATCCTCGGCCCGCTCGGTGACCTTCATCAGGGATGCGACCTCCTCCGCGTCGCCAACGGTGCCGTCATCTCCGACAATCTGAAGCATGATCCTGACCTGCATGGGACCTTCCATGGGTTCTCGGGAAGCCAGGACCCGTTGCCGGCCAACGGACCTCACAGCCTCACCACTGTTGATGCATGAGGTTGAGATACTCGGCGTTACTTAGCTGCGCGTTGACGTCCCTGCGGGAGAACGGCTTACCCTGCCATCCTTGGCACACCTCAAGGCGCTCCAGAGCCTCCCGAACGTCACCGGTCCCCTCGGCGTTGATGGAGGCGCCCGTACTCCGCTTCAGAGCGAGCTGATCCACGAAATCGGCGAGGACGGCGAAGTCATGCCTCACCTCCGGAGCGGTCCAAGCTTCACGCCGGGTCAGAAAGCCGTTCACCCCACCGCAATCCTCCGGTGGGCAGGTTCCATCCCCGTCCAGGCAAATGGGATAGCTTTTCCCAGGCTCAGCCTGATGCCGCCTCTCGAGGCGCACCTCCTGCTCCCATGGACCATTGAGATCGTACTCGTAGCGGAAGCGAGCGCCCACGCGCAGGCGAAGCTCGGACGTGGGACATCCGGGGATCGAGCCGCCAGTTCCCGGGAGCCGAACCGCTTTGCCCGGAGCGTGAACTGGAACAGGTGGATGCCTTCCCAGCCCATCACGACCTGGATGACACCGTGAAGCTCCCGCAGCGTCAGGCTGGCAGGCACCAGAAACTGACGCCAGATCATCGGACTGAGCCCCAGCAGCCAGACCTTGAACTGCAGGATCTCCGGAGCTTGGGGAGGTTCAGGAATCTTGGGTTCGGATGGGGTACTCTTTGGCAAGTGAGGGTGTCTCGCAGCCTTGTTTCGTCTGGCCGGAGACCTTGTACAACCTACCCGTTATCAAACTGCCCCACACTTCCTCATGCTCTCCAGAGGGCCAGGGCGCGGAGTAATCGCCGTCCCTTCCATCCGTCGCAGGGAGGAGGGACCCTATCGCCTGCCGCATGGCGTCAGGGACCGTCTTGCGTCGTCGCTGACGCCGTTCCGCAACCGCGATGCGGTCATGACTCTCGCGGTCTTCATCGCGCGCTACCACTCCGCCCCTGGCCGCGTTGTCGAGGCCTTCCCCCCTGGATCGTCGCGAGCTCGTCGATCATCCGGATCTCGCGTTGACGGAGCGACAGATCCGAAGCGCGATCCGCGTCCTGGAGGAGATCGGGTTCCTCGACCGCGCCCTGGCGTCGGGATCCAAATATCAGGCGACGGAGGACGGTCTGCAGCGCAAGCCGATCCGGTTCATGTTCGGAGCGGAGTACGCCCCCCTGTTCATCAATGCGAATAGACGTGATGCGGCGGGCCGTGGCGGGAATTCTGGTGCGCGTCGTCCGGTCCTGCGGAAACGATGCGTCCGGTCCCTGTGACGCCCCCAGGAGGATCCCGCGCTAAATGTCCCAAAGACATGAGCGTAGCGAATACCCGTATACCTTTGGGACACATAAGAACCGGGAAAAAGATCCCTCTCCCTCCAAAATCCTTGGAACAATCTCACTTCCCGCAGAAGATGGGATCAAAGGAGGCCCCTGCGGGGCCGCTCTCCGAAGGAGATCGGAGAACGGATCGTCCATCGCCTCGATCTGTCGAGAATCGGAGATCTGCGAAGATGGCACCCGAGATGTCGCCCGTTCCGGATGAGAACGACCAACGGACCTTCAACGCGCATCTCGATGAGATTCTCGCGAAGAGCGTCGCTGCCAGACGCGTTGCCGACGCGCAGGACGGACGGTCGTCGGATCTGGGGGACATCCCCCATCCGACGAGCCGATCCCGCCCACGCCCGCCGCAGACGATCCTGCGCCATCTGCCGGGATCGCAGATCGCGAACGCGAGGAAGCCCAGGCCCAGTTGAACGCTTGGAAGACCAAACCGATCGAAATGCTATCGGAGGCGGCGAAGCGGTTGTTCCGCGGCGGATGATGGAAGGGCAGAGCGAAATTCTTGAGCCAAGGGAAAGAGAATGATCCATCCGGTTGTCGCATACCTCGAAGCCGTGAAGGACGAGCCAGGATGCGAGGCCGAACGCTTCGTGCTGCAGCATGGCCGTGTCTTCGCAGGCAGCCAACGCCCGAAGGGGATGCGCGGACAGAAGGTGGGACTGTGCTACCAGAATGCGGCCCATCATGCCCTTGACGGTCGTGGGCTGTCTTACGTCGAGGGGTTCGCCATGGGTCCCAACAAGGCGCAGGTGATCAAACACGCTTGGCTCACGAGCGACGGAACGGATGCCATCGAACCAACAGGCAAGTCGAGGGATGCGTCAGGCGGCTACTTTTTCGGAGTGCAATTCTCGACACGGGCCCTGGCGGAGTTGCTGCTCCTGCGTGGCTATCAGGGTCTTATCGATCCGGTTGACGAGGCCCTGATCAGCGCAATGGAGCGCTGGCCGGTCTAGAGAGTCCCTTCAGTCTCGTCCCGAAGCGGATCGTTCTCGACATCGATGATACGTTCGACGCCGTGCACGGCGGCCAGCAACTGCGCCTCTTCAACGCTCATCATGACGAATACGGATTCCAGCCAATCGTCGTGTTCGACGGCGACGGCCGGTTCGTGACTGCGGTGCTGCGGCCGGCGAAGCGACCCAAGGGGAGCGAGATCCGCGCCCATCTGCGCCGACTCATTCGGGCGATGCGCGCCAATTGGCCGAACACCCGAATCCTGATCCGCGGAGACAGCCATTATTGCGGCCCGCTCGTCATCGACTGGTGCCGGAAGAACGACGTCGACTTCATTCTCGGTGTCGCCCCGACATCCATCCTGCGCAACCATGTCGAGACCCTGGAGGTGAGCACGAAGGCCCGCTTCGGTGCCGCTCCACACGAGGGTAAAGTGCGGCGCTTCAAGGAGTTCCTCGACGGCGCCGCGAGTTGGAGCCGGGTCGAGCGCATCATCGCGCGCGTCGAGGCCGGGGATCAGGGCGCCGACACCCGGTTCATTGTCACCAACCTCACGGACGGCAAGGCCAGGGTGCTCTACGAAGATGTTTATTGCCGGCGTGGATCGGCAGAAAACCACATCAAGTCCTGGAAGACGCATCTCGCGGCCGACCGGACGTCCTGCACCAGAGCAACGGCGAACCAGTTCTGGCTGTTTCTGCACGCCGGCGCATACTGGCTGATGTGGGGCCTGCGAGCCATGATGCCGAAGCGCTCAACCTGGCGGGTGGCGCAGTTTGACACCTTGCGGCTGCGCCTCATCAAGATCGCCGCGCGGGTGGTTGAACTGAAGACCCAGATCCGCCTGCACATGCCGAGCGCGTGTCCCTACCAAGACATCCTGCGCGTCGTTCTTGGTCGCATACCGCGTCTTGTCACATGACGGAGGGGGCGCGCATGCCCCTGATCTGAGCTCGCCCCCGTCCACCGCAAACCCCGCCATCCTCGCCCACCGAACACAATCGGCGGCGGCAAAGGCATGCCCGAAATCCGTTCAAATACCCCGGCATTGCTCACGCCACCGACCTCGAACGGGTCGCCACGAATTAAGCGGGTTAGAGAGGGTGCTGGGCGCCTACGATGCGCAGGGTTACGGCGGGATGATCCGGCAAGGAATCAGCGCGAACAGAGCTGCATACAACAGCGGCTGTCGCTGACCTTTCCCTCAAGGCAACCGAGGGCCCGGGACCTCGTCTGCATCCTCGCCAGCAGCCTCCTCCGCCTCGCACTTAGCATTGAACCGGGCGATGGGGTCGACCAGGTGGGGGAGGAAGGCCATCGTCCGATCTCCTCCCAGGACACCTTTCACGACATGGAATCCGATGAGACCGCGCTTCTCGAGTGCCTTCGCAAGCGGTGCCAACCCATCGGCGATCAGGACGCCGCGGTAGTCGGCGCTGGTGATATCATCGAGGAGTTCCTTCTGCGGACGGTCAGGGGGCGCTCGGCACCACGCGGCCGTGCCGTGCTCGCCCTGAAAGACTGCGGGGTCCCCCTCATGTCCGCTGCCTCGCGCTCAGCCGCACGGCGCCATCCGTCCACTTGGTAGATCTCGGCACTAAAGTAAGGATCGTTCTGCGTTATTCGGGAAGGTCTGGATTTGGCACCAGGCCGACCTTATCCCAGGTTCCGTGGTTGCGCGCTGAGCGGATCTTCGTTTGATCCGTTCTCTGTTACAGCCTCGACCCGAGCCGAACCTTCAGACCTGACGACCTGGAGAGAAATCATACCAACTGGACCCTCCCAGGCCCCATTACGTACTATCCAGGATCAGGCTGGGACTAAGCCACGCACCACACGGAACACCATGGGAAATGACCGGGGTCCATCTGGCAAGCCGATCAGATATCCGGCACGAACATGCTGCTCGATTGAACCGCGGGCATCATCTGAAAGTGACATCAACATGCCCGTGACGCTGCCCGGGCCGTCGGTGAACGTAGCCCAATAATCCGCGAAGGACGAATACTCGCAATCCACGACAACGGGAGCCTCCGTCACGTCGGTGAGGCCGATCTTCCGCCACAACTCGGCCTGACCATCAGGCCAGAAGACTTGGCGCCCCGCCCGTATGGACCTGAGCGTGGCGAAGTCGGTCTCAAGCACAGCACCGGTGTGAATAACGAGGTCCCAAGCGGGCATGCCCCCAAGGAACTGAGTAACAGCGGACGCGACCACGCCGCCCGGGCGGGTCACGCGCTTCATCTCGGCAACCACCTGGTCAATGTCCGGAATAACGTCGAGGGCCAACGTGGAAACGGCCGCATCGAATACATCATTGGCGAACCGCATTTGCCGGACATCACCGTGTTCATATGTGATGTTGGGGTGAGATCGACGACGGCGCGCTCCTTCCAGGTATCCCTCCGATGCATCAACACCGATCCCATGCGCCCCCGCCTGGGCCAGTGCTCTGGTCAACACACCTGTCCCACAAGCTACATCGAGCACGCGACCGCCCGGAGGGATATTGACACGAGTGAGAAATTGGCCTGCCAGACGTTCGCTCCAACGCGCCATGAAAGTCTCGTATACGTCGGGATCAGCCCAATTGTATCGAAGCTGCGGGGTTTCCATGGCTTGCCATCCTCCCTCGATCGAGAATGGAATATAACACGGTCTTGGGGGGCAGCGCGTATCACGAAGCCTTCCCGGCGACCTGAATGGTTCAATCAGCCCCACTGAGCTTCCGAGAGCCGGAACATTTGACGGAGCGGGAACCGGGTTCAAGCAGCCTGCATAGGAGCCAGCCACGGCCGAAGGGCAGCTTCTGGCACATCCGCGAAGTAGACCGAATGTCTGCTGCCGAAGGGGACAACAGACATTCCTGGATCGTTGGCAATTTCCTTAGATGACCCACTGCGGACCATATCCGCGGTATGTGTATATGCCTGAACGAAGCGCGTAATGCTGTCGGCGCTGAATTCCATAGCCGCCTCTTGAACTACGCTGACGCCAATCATAGGGGCAATGGAAATCTCACGCAGGTGCGTGTCCCTTTCTCGGCTGGCTCCTGCTCGACTTGGCCATCAAGCTGGGTCGTGAAGGCATCAATGAGGCGTAGGCCCAACCCGCCTTGGCGGGGCGATCCCATCCCGCGCCCGTTGTCCTCGACCGCCAGGCAAGCCTCACCCAGTTCGGGGGCCATCGTGAAGGTCACTCGGATAATCCCACCGCTCTCATCGAATGCGTACTTGAGCGAGTTGGTGACCAACTCGTTGACGATGAGGCCGGCCGCGACTGCCCGGTCGAGCGGGAGCAGCGCTCCCCTGTGGGTTTCCACTTCAATGGTGACCTCGTCCCGCCGCGGATCGATGTTGGCGCAGAGCGCCCGCAAGTAGTCGCCGAACTCGACATTGCTGACCCCCGTCTCGAACGACAGTTGGTCCTGCGCCAAGGCAATGGCATGAACCCGGTCCATGACGCTCACGAAGCGATCCCGGTCTTCCGGCGTGGACGCATGCCGCCGCTGGAGCGCCAGGAAGGAGATGATGGTCTGGAGGTTGTTCTTCACCCGGTGCTGGAACTCGCGCAGGACCACCTCGGCAAAGGATTTCTGCCGGGCATGCTCCGCTGTGGTCTCTGCTGCCTTGTCCTCGGTCTCCTGACGCAGGAGGGCGACGCCCAGGATGTTGGCCATGGTGGTCAGGAAGGTGACGTCATCCTCGTCGAAGGAGCGCGGCTCCTCCGCGTCCATCTCCAGCACGCCCCAGGTGCGCCCGTCGATCCGGATCGGCACGTTCAGGACCGAGACGATGCCGTGCTCGCGCAGCGTCGGCGGGGTCCGGAACTCGGGGTCGTTCGGCAGGTCCTCGATGATGACCGGAGCTGACGTCTGCATCGTCCGGCCGGCGACCGAGGCGCTGTCGAGAGAGAACGTTGTGTTGCCCACCACACCCGGCTTCCAGCCGACGCCCGCCACGAGCAGGAGATCGCCTTTGTCCGGGCGGTAGTGCATCACCTTGACGTGCCGGATGTGGGTGACGCGGGAGACCCGGGCGGTGACGTAGTGCAGCAGCCGCTCGGTCGGCAGGACCGCAGAGGCGACCCGGCTGAAGGCCGCGAGTGCCCGCTGATACTCGTGCAACCGCTTCGGTTCAGGGGCAGGATTACCGCTCCTTTTGGGCATTTTCCCCTCAACAATGTCCATCCGGCACCTTCAATGTTGAGTTAAAGGCGGTGCCACAATATTGAGTTCCCTAAATGGCCTTCCGCGAGCTTTCACATCCACCGGAGTGCGGGTCAGGGTGAGGGCGTGTAAGCCTGGAAAGTCTCCTAATGGCACTCCTGAGATCTAAGCGTGAAGGCAGCAAGCCCCATCGAACCGGACATCCCGAACGCGCAAGGTGTCTCGGCTCCTAACCCTGAACCGACCTTCCGCTCTCTTCGGGAACAGCCGACCCATCATCCGCTTTCCCACCGCACCGGAAAGGCGTATCGTCCTAACCTCAAGCAAAGTCCTGCGTTCGACCTGGGCTCCCGACGAGCCGCTTTCGATCGACAGCTTTGTCGACGTCGCTCCTGAGCCGAGTGGTTGCGTAAACCCAGGCAGAGGAGGAGCTGGTGGATACCCGACGATCCTTTGCGTCCACATTCGCTTCCGCCCCTCGCCGTATCCAGTGGGCGGGGTGGGCCAGGCGGCTGGCAGCATTGTCCCAATTCGCACCCGAGGCAGGACTTGCCGGCGGTCGATGCCACGGAGCCCACGTGCGGTTAAAGGGCCATCGGCTCAGAGGTCGCCTGGATCCGATCTCAGGGAAACACCCGATGGCTCGCGCTCCGGGCCTGATGCAGACTGGGCAGCAGGGATGTCGCTGGACCTCCGGAAGTCGAGCGATCAGGAGGCCAACATGAGTGACGACCACTCGAAAGACAAATCTCCGCGTCCGCAATCCCAAGGCGACAAAGGCCTCAAACGCCGTGATCTGTTGTTGAGCGGAAGTTCACTGCTCGCAGTTTCGGCACTGGCAACGGCAGCTCCGAACACCTCGGCGAACGGGCAATTGAAGGAATTCAGGCCCGGCACCACATTTCCTGGCCGCATAGGCCGCACCGTCGAAGAATCTTCGCCGGCTTGGCCGGCACCCGTGCGCGCCAAGGCCGGGGCGCCGAACGTGCTCTTCATCGTCATCGACGACACGGGCTTCGGCCAGCTCGGCTGCTTCGGCGGCCTGATCGAGACACCGAACATCGACGCCCTGGCCGAGGACGGCCTGCGCTACACGAACATGCACACCACGGCGCTCTGCTCGCCGTCGCGGTCCTGCATCCTGACCGGCCGCAACCACCACTCGAACCACATGGCCGGCATCACGGAGATATCCACCGGCTTTCCCGGCTACGACGGGTACATTCCGTTCGAGAACGGATTCCTCTCCGAGATCTTGCAGCGACAGGGCTACAACACCTATGCCATAGGTAAATGGCACCTGACGCCGTCGGAGGCCACCTCCGCGGCCGGCCCATACGATCGCTGGCCGCTCGGCCGGGGGTTCGAGCGGTACTTCGGCTTCCTGGGAGGCGACACGCACCAGTACTATCCGGAGGTGGTCCGCGACAACACGCAGACCGAGCCCGAGAAGACGCCGGAGGAGGGCTATCACCTGACGCCCGACCTGGTCGAGAAGGCGAAGGCGATGATCGCTGACGCCAAGCAGGTGGCGCCCGACAAGCCGTTCTTCATGTACCTCGCCACCGGCGCGGGGCACGCCCCCCATCACGTGCCGAAGGAGTGGGCCGACCGCTACAAGGGAAAGTTCGACGGGGGCTGGGATGCTTACCGCGGGACCGTGTTCGCGCGCCAGAAGGAGATGGGCCTCATGCCAAAGGAGGCCGTCCTCTCCCGGCACGATCCCGACGTCCAGGACTGGACCACGCTCTCCTCCGATGAGCGCAGGCTTTACGCGCGGATGATGGAGGTCTTTGCCGGATTCCTCTCCCACACCGACCACTACATCGGAGAGTTGATCGCCTTCCTGAAGACGATCGGCGAGTACGACAACACCCTGATCATGCTGATCTCCGACAACGGCGCCAGCCCCGAGGGCGGGCCGACCGGCTCGGTCAACGAGAGCAAGTTCTTCAACAACGTACCGGAGGACCTGGCGCAGAACCTCGCGGCGATCGACGACATCGGCAGCCCGAAGTACTTCAACCACTATCCCTGGGGCTGGGCGCATGCCGGCAACACGCCATTCCGGCGCTGGAAGCGCGAGACCTATCGCGGCGGCGTCAGCGATCCGTTCATCGTGTGCTGGCCGAACGGGATCAAGGCGCGCAGCGAAGTGCGCACTCAGTATGCGCACGCCATCGACATGGTGCCGACCGTGCTCGAGGCGCTCGGTCTCGAGGCCCCGACGGCGATCCGCGGCGTCACGCAGTCGCCGATCGAGGGCGTCAGCTTCGCCCACACCTTCGACGACGCCAACGCGGCGAGCCGGCACACCACGCAGTACTTTGAGATGTTCGGGCACCGGGCCTTGTACCACGAGGGCTGGCGGGCGGTCTGCCCGTGGCCGGGCCTGTCGTTCGTCGAGGCGCCGGCGGCGTTCGGCGATCCGATCTCCGCCGCCAAACTCACGGAGCTCGACGCGAAGGGATGGGAGCTCTACGATCTGACCAAGGATCCGACCGAGACGGCCAATCTGGCGGAGACGGAACGCGCCCGGCTGATCGCGATGATCGGGACGTGGTATGCCGAGGCTGGCAAGTACAACGTCCTGCCGATCGACAGCCGCACCACGCTCAAGTTCGCGGAACAGCGCCCGCAGCTTTCAGTCGGTCGCGACAAGTACATGTACTACCCCGGCACCCAGGTGATCCCCGGCAATGCCGCGGCCAACGTGCTGAATCGGCCGCACTCGGTGACCGCGGAAGTCGAGATACCCAAGGGCGGCGCGGAGGGCGTGCTCTATTCCATGGGCGGCAACGACGGCGGCTTCGCGTTCTACGTGAAGGACGGGAAGCTGCGGTACGGCTACAACTACGTCGCGCAAGACTACTTCTCCATCGGATCCAGCGACCGGGTGCCGGAGGGGCACCATTTCCTCAGTTTCGAGTTCACGCCGACAGGCAAGGCGGACCTCGCCAAGGGCATCGGCACGCCGGCCACGGTGCGGCTCCTCGTCGACGGCAAGGAGGTCGGGCGTGGCGATCTGCCGGTCACGACTCCGATAGGATTTGGCCTCAGCGGGGCCGCTGCTGTCGGCACCGATCCCGGTTCGCCCGCCATGCCGGAGTACAAGCCCCCATTCAGGTTCACCGGCACCATCAAGCGGGTTCAGGTGGACACGAGCGGTGAGTTGATCGAGGACAAGGCTGCCAAGTTCCGGGCGGTGATGAAGCGTCAGTGACCGCGCGGTTTCGCCGGTCAGCCCGTCTTTGGCCGGTGGGCATGAACGCCCCAGGTGCCCCAACGAGTGGGATGCGGTGGGACAAGCGCTGCGATCCACTTCCGTCGAGAACGGTCGGGCAGGATCGGCTGCGCCTGCCCGCACGCGTCGACGGGCGCAGCGACCCGATCGCTGCTCAATGAGGCCGCAGGCCTGATGTCTGCAATTGATGCTGTGGACGGCTCCCACCCAGCGGTGAGGTAGCATGGCTGTTGTCAGCAGCCAGCGAACAGGAGCAGCCCATGAGCACGGTCACTACCATTGGTCTGGACATCGCCAAGTCCGTCTTCCAGGTGCATGGCATCGATGCCGAAGGGGTCGTGATCATCCGACGCCAGGTCAGGCGAGGGCAGGTGCTCAAGTTCTTTGCTTCCCTGCCACCCTGTCTGATCGGCATCGAGGCCTGTGCGAGCGCCCATCACTGGTCACGGGAGTTGCAGAGCCTCGGTCATGAGGTGAAGCTCATGCCGCCGGCTTATGTCAAACCGTATGTAAAACGACAGAAGAACGACATGGCCGATGCCGAGGCGATCTGCGAGGCAGTCACCCGGCCCACCATGCGCTTTGTCGAGACGAAGACGTGCGAGCAGCAAAGCACCCTGATGCTGCACCGGGTGCGGCTGATGCAGGTGCGGCAGAGGACCATGCTCACCAATGCGATCCGAGCACACCTGGCGGAGTTCGGCGTGGTGGCGAAGATCGGCCGGGAAGGTGTTGATGAGTTGCTGCTCATGGTCAGCAACGAAGATGAGCGCATCCCGGAGCTGGCCCGGGCCTGCATCCTGGCCTTGGCCGAGCAACTGGTGCTGCTCAAGCGCCAGATCCTGGAGATGGACCGACGGATCACCGCCTGCCACCGCGCCAACGAAGTCAGCCGCCGGTTGGCCGAGATCCCCGGTGTGGGTCCGCTGCTCGCATCAGCTCTCGTGGCCCATGTTCCCAACCCGAAGGCCTTCTCATCCGGGCGCAATCTGGCGGCCTGGATCGGCTTGGTGCCGAAGCAGAACTCCAGCGGCGGCAAGGAGCGGCTCGGCGGCGTGACCAAACAGGGCAACCGCTACCTGCGCTCCCTGCTGACGGTGGGCGCACTCGCAGTGATCCGCTTTGCCCAGCGGCACGGGACGAAGCGGCCGTGGATCGTGCAACTGCTGGCGCGGCGGGCCACGAAGGTAGCGGCGGTGGCCCTGGCCAACAAGATGGCCCGGATGGTGTGGGCGATCATGGCCAAGGGCGAGCACTATCGGGAGCCTGTTGTACAAGCGGCATAATCATCGTCGGAAGGCTCCGGCGATCACGAGGTTGGAAAGGGCGAACAGACGTTAATGCAGGATCCGGTCGAACCGGGAAGCGGGACACCCCACTCGTGCCAGAGCATCTTGGAATGCGAGCTTTTGGTCGGGACCCCTTCGCGGAGGGCATTATGGCCAGCGGTCATAAGCACCGCATCAACAGGTCGAACACATGGCCTATGTGGACGGCCCCCGCCTCGCAAGAAGATTTCGGCATGGTTTGATCGGATCGCTTGCGGTCATATGTCCGGCCTTTCATTGCAGTCACACATGACCGCTGGCCAAGATGGCGTCCGCTCTGTGAGTTCCCAACAGCACCGCGGCCTCGCCAGACCACAGTCATGTGCGGAGTGTCTCACCGTCTGGATCGATCGATCACACCATCTGCTCGCTTCCTTGCAAGGTCCGACACCAGCTCAACACGAGAGCGCTTGAAGGGTTCTCATGTCGGGCTGATCTCTACACAGCGCACGCCGCTGCCGATACTGACGCTGGGGCTTTGTAGCTCTCCCCTGTCACCATCAGCTTCCAGGCAATGCGGGCGATCTTGTTGGCCAGCGCCACGGCAACCAGCTTGGGCGGCTTGCGCTGGAGCAACGCCACCAGCCACGGCGAAGGCGGCGCACTCTGGCCGCGCCGCAACTGCCGGATGACAGCAGTCGCCCCGACCACCAGCACGCTGCGCAGGGCCTCGTCACCGGCCCGCGTGATCACCCCATGCCGCACCTTGCCGGCGGTGGAATGATCCTTCGGGGTCAAGCCAAGCCAGGCGGCAAAGTGGCGGGCCGAGCGAAAGGCCTCGGGTGCAGGCGTCTTCATCACCAACATCGCAGCGCCGATCGGACCCACCCCAGGAATCCTGGCCAAGCGTCGGCTGATCTCATGGGCGCGGTGCCAAGCCATGAGGCGATCTTCAATCTCCTCCAATCGGGCCTGCAGCTGCGCATACTCCGTGGCCTGCATCGCAAACAGCTCCCGGGCGAGAGCCGGCAAGGTCTCCTCGGTTTTGACCCGCTCCAGCAGAGGCTCGATCCGGCACAGCCCCTTAGGGGCAATGAGCCCGAACTCCGCCGCATAGCCGCGGATCACGTTGACCAGCTGGGTGCGCTGCCGGATCAAGCGATCGCGCACGCCCACCAGCATCAAGGCCGCCTGCTGGTCGGCTGTTTTGACCGGCACGAAGCGCATGGTGGGCCGGCTCATCGCCTCGCAGATCGCCTCGGCATCAGCCGCATCGTTCTTGCCACGCTTGACGTACGGCTTGGCCAATTGCGGCGCGATCAGCTTCACCTGGTGCCCTAACGACTGCAGAAGGCGCGCCCAATGGTGCGAGCCCCCACAGGCTTCAAGGGCAACTACGGTGGGCGGAAGCTTGCCAAAGAAGGTGATCAGATCCTGGCGCCGCAGCTTCTTGCGCAGCACCGGCTCCTCGGCGGCATTCACGCCGTGCAGTTGGAAGACGTGCTTTGACGTATCCATTCCGATGCGGATAATCTGGTCCATGGACGGTCTCCTGTGACTGAGATCTGCAACGACCTCATTCTGGCACAGCGATGCCGTAAGGGGGCCGTCCACTCCAACAGCATCGACCAGCCTTGCAGAAGCGTTTAATAAATCCCTTGCCAACAGGGAGCCGTCCACACATGGCACGAGGCCGACCTTGGAGGTATTTCCGCAATGGAGCGGGATTGGGACCTTCGCGGGACCTCGCTCAAGGGCTTTGGTTGACCCAAAGCCGACTTTAGATGAATGGCTTAGATCGCAGCGGAGAGCAGGAATTTTGGGCGCTGCCTATTTGACCTACCGCAGATCTCGGTTGCGCTCTGGCGCTCTTCAAATGCTCCAAGGGGGATAAGAGAGCCAAAGGCGGACGCATCAAGCGTCCGCCTCGGTCTTATGATGATGATATCAGCGTTCGATGGTCTTGTTCCAGCGGCTGTTCCATTCAGGCCGCTTCTCGTTGATTGTATCCCAGTCGAGTGTGACGGCAGTCTTCATGTACTCGTGGAACTTCTTGAGTTTGGCTTCCGCTTCCGGCGTGGGGGCTTTGGTTTTCACGTTCGAAGGAACGATGTTGCCGTATTGGAGTGCCTTGCTCTGAGCTTCCGGCGACAGGAGATATGCAGCAAGCTTCTGAGCCAGTTCCGGCTCGCTGTTGTTGGCGATGACGCACTCGGTCACCATCAGCACAACGGAGCCTTCCTTAGGTTGAGCATATTCCACCGGGATGTTCTTTTCTTGATGAGCCGCCACGGCCGTGGGCGTCAACGGGAAGATTGCGGCTTCTCCGGTCTGTACCATCTCGGAGATCTTAGCCGAGCTGGGGATATACTCGAGCACGTTCGGGCCGATGGTGTCCTTGAACTTGGAAAAGCCCGGCTCGACGTTCTTCTCATCGCCACCCTGGATCCGGTTGAACATCAGGAACGCATGCAGGCCAAAGGACGAGGCCGCGGCGGATTGGAACACGACCGCCCCCTTGTACTTCGGATCCGCGAGATCCATCCAGGAGGTCGGCGGGGCCCAGCCCTTTTCTTCAAACATCTTCTTGTTGTAGGCGAGACCCGTCATGCCGAGGTCGATACCGACGGCCATGTCATTCTTCAGCCGGGCTCCCGGGGCGAGATCGGCCAGAGCCGGCGTATCCTTCACCTTCTCGCAGAGGCCGGCGCCGATGGCGCGCACCATGACGCCGTCGTCGAGGAACATCACGTGCATCTGAGGATTGCTTTTGGCCGCCGTAGCCTTGGCGAGAATATCGGACGACGTGCCCGGCACGACGACGACCTTCACGCCGTTCGCCTTCTCGAAATCCGGAAAGACATTCTGCGTATAGGTTTTCTCGAAGTTGCCGCCATTCATGCCGACATAGAGCGTCTTGGTCTGAGCCTGGACTGCGCCCGCGGTGGTGATGGCAAGCGCAGCAAAGGCCGCGGTCTGTAGGAATTTGGACTTGGTCATTTCAAAGTTTCCCTCTTTTGGGGCTCGGGGATGGTACCCACAGGGGAGCCCTGGTCCATGCGGGCAAATCGGTCGATGGCAAAGGCGTCAATCGGCGTTGGGCTTTCACCGTCACGGATGAGTTCGGCGAGGACTTCACCGACACCTGGTGCGATCTGGAATCCGGCGCCTGAGAAGCCGAAGGCGTGAATAAGGTTCGGTGTGGTCCGGCTGAAGCCGATGACTGGGTTCCTGTCCGTCATCTCGCCTTCCGTGCCGCTCCAGAAGCGGATGGCGTAGGCATTGCGCAGGACCGGGAACAGGCCTGCCGCGCGGTTCATGATGGTGACGGCACCGATGTCTGTGGGGCGCGAGAAGTCCGGATTCGCAATCGGCTCGCCGCGCATGCCGCCGACGATGCAGTTGCCGCGCTCCACCTGACGCGCATAGATGCCGCCGCCTTCCGCGCCGATGTTCACGTTCATGAACACGTCCAGCGGTTCGGTGACGATCATGCTCGGATAGATGCGCTGGAGAGGTACCGGTTCCCCGAAAGCCTCGGCGAAGGCGCCCGCCCAAGCCCCGGCGCTGTTGATGACGAACCGCGCCTTGATCTCGGTCCCTCGGCCCGCCGAGAGACGGAAGCCTTCCGGCGCCTTCTCAACATAGGACACTGGCGTATGTTCGAGAACCTCTGCTCCGGCCCGCCGGGCCGCAAGGGCGAAAGTCGCCGAAACGAGGCGCGGATTGGCATGGCCGTCTCCAGGGCAGAGCGATGCTCCCGCGACATCTCCCGCAATCCAGGGAAACCGCTCCCGGAGCTGGTTATGGCCGATCAGTTCGAGGTCGAGCCCCAACTCCGCAACGCGTGCCGCATAGCCTTCAAGCGATGCCATCTCGGCCTCTGTCCGAGCCACCTTGAGATGGCCGGAGCGCACGAACTCACCATCAATGCCGATGAGCTCCTTCAGACGCGGCCAAATGGCATGAGCGCGCTGGGACAGGGCGATCTGCTCGGGAGGGCGCCCCTGACGCCGCACGCCGCCGTAATTGACGCCGCTCGCCTGCGCGCCGCAGAAGCCCTTGTCGAGGAGAACGACGGAAAAGCCCATGCGACGAAGGGCGAGCGCAGCGGAACTGCCGACAAGTCCGCCGCCGATGATCGCCACGTCCTTGAGAAGGATCCGGCTCATGCGGCCTCTCCGTCTGCCATGATCTCGAGAGGGAGAGGCTTGATGGGCGGCTGTGCACGCAGCCGGCCAACGGCCTCCAGCGGTTGGCCGTGAGCAGCTGCCAGGATCTCTGCCGCCGCGCCTGCGCACATCCGTCCCTGGCATCGGCCCATGCCGATACGGGTCAGGGCCTTGAGACGATTGAGTTCGTGCACCCCCTGATCGCGCGCCGCGGCACGCGCCTGACCGACGGAAATCTCCTCGCAGCGACAGAGGAGAACATCGTCGGTAATGTTGCTCGCCCATTTGTCGGGGAAGGGGAAGGCGGCTTCGAGAACGTCGCGGAACCGTTGGATCGCGGCAAGCTTGCGTTCCAGCACCGCGATCCGCACGTGGTCGACGGAACGGCCAGCATCTTCGAGGAGGGCGAGACTGGCTCGCTCTCCCGCGAGCTCGGCGGCGTCCGCTCCGGCAATCCCGGCCCCGTCGCCTGCGATATAGAGATCAGGCACACTGGTGCGCCCCGCTATGTCGCGTTCTGGTCGCCACGCACGATCCCGTCCGTCGAAGACGAAGCGACACCCCGCAAGATCTGCCAGCTGCGTTTCTGAGCGCAGGGCAAAGCCGTATCCCACGGCATTGCAGGCCAGGCGATGTTCCTTTCCTCGCTCACGCCAGACAATGCCCTCGACCTGTGTCTCGCCCTCGATCCGATCCGGTTCGACGCCGAAATGCACCGGGACGCCGCGTGCCATGAATTCGGCTGCATAGCGGAATCCGCGCATCACCACACCCGGCTGAGACAGCAGACCGCGCAGGAGATGAAGCTTCGCCGAAAAAGGAGCCGTATCGAGTACGGCGGCAACCCGGGCACCGGCTTTCACATATTGCCAAGCGACGAGATAGAGCAGAGGCCCGGAGCCGAGGAAGACAACCCGCTCGCCGATGGCGCAGCCTTGCGACTTCAGTGCGATCTGCGCTCCGCCAAGGGTGAAGACACCCGGGGTGGTCCAGCCACGGAAGGGAAGCACACGATCGGTGGCACCCGTGGCGAGGATGAGATGGCTGAAGGGGAGGCGACGGGTTCGGCCGCCGACCGCTACATCGGCAACCTTGTCCCGGACGTTCCAAACCAGAGCCTGCGGCAAATAATCGATCTGGTCCCTGATGCGCGCAAAGGCCTCGTGCAGCGCCGTCGCCTTCCCGGCCTCCGATCCGTAGAGGTCGCGTGGCGTGCGCTCATCAGGAACGAGCCTCTGGCGATAGATCTGTCCGCCACCGGACGCTGCCTCATCGACGACGATTGGCCTGATGTCCGCGTCCACGAGGGCTTGGGCGGCGCGGATTCCGGCGGGACCGGCACCGACGATCAGCGGTCGAAGGGTGTCTTTCACGATCTCGGCTCCGTAATGGTTCGAAGATTCATTCCCGGCTCGAGAATCGTGCTGCAGGCGCGGATGCGCCTGCCGTCGCTCGTCAGGACCCAGCAGTCCTGGCACGCGCCCATCTGGCAGAAGCCAGCCCGCGGGGCGCCTGAGAAGTCGCTGAGACGCAGCCGATCAGTCCTGGTAAGAATGGCGGTCAGAACCGTGTCGCCCGCGAGGCCGAAGCAGGCCTCACCATTCAGCGTAAAGGCAATCGGGGGAAGCTTGTGGCGGGCGAGGCGCTTGAGAAGAGCCATATCTTTTTCCTCAGCGCTGCCCGACAAGGATGCGGTCGAGCCCGAAGGCGCGATCCAGCACCAGCATGGCGACGGCCGTGATGGCGATCATCAGAGCCGAGACGGCCGCCATCATCGGATCGATGGACTCCGTCGCGTACATGTACATGCGGACCGGCAGCGTGACGGTTGCGGGCGAGGTGACGAAGATCGACATCGTCAGCTCGTCGAAGCTGTTGATGAAGGCAAGCAGCCAGCCGCCCGTGATACCGGGCAGGATCATGGGAGCGGTGATGCGACGAAACGCGGTCCATTCCCCGGCACCAAGTGTCCGCGCGGCCTGCTCGGCACTGCGATCGAGCCCGGATAGGGCAGCGAGCACGAGACGGAGCACATAGGGCGTCACGATGATGATGTGTGTCGCGACAAGCCAGGCAAAGCTTCCCGTGGCGCCGATGAGCGCGAACAGACGCAGAAAGGCGACACCGAGCACCAGATGTGGAATGATCAGCGGCGACAGGAACAGGGCATTCAGGAAGTCCCGGCCCGGGAACGTGTAACGGCTGATAGCAAGTCCCGCGGGCACCGCGAACACGACAGCGAGCGTCGCGGAGAGGGTCGCCAACCAGATGCTGTTCCAGAAGGACGCCATGAAATCCGGATGCGCGAAGACAGCTGCGAACCAGCGCAGCGACAGGCCAGTTGTCGGCAGGCTTAGCGTGTTCTCGGGCGTGAACGCGACAAGGCAGATGATGACGAGCGGTGTCAGGACGAAAGTCAGGACGAGAATGTGAAAGATGAGAGCGATGGGGCCATTCTTCTGCATGGTGTCACCCGAGGGTCCGGCGTGCACGAGCCTCGACCATGCGGTTGTAGGCCAGCATGATGCAGAGGTTTGCGACAAGCACGATGATCGCGATGGTGGCTCCGAGAGGCCAGTTCAGCTCTTGCAAGTATTCGTCATAGACCAGCGTCGCCGCCATCTTCAGGCGACGGCCGCCAAGCAGAGCCGGAACGGCGAAGGCGCTAGCCGACAGCCCGAAGACGATGAGGCTGCCAGATAGCATGCCCAGCGTCACCTGCGGCATGACCACCCGGCGAAGAGCCGTGAAGTGCGAGGCGCCGAGCGTCCAGGCCGCAGCCTCGACCATGGGGTCTAGTTTCTGCAATGCCGTCCATACCGGAATGACCATGAACGGCAGCATGACGTGGACGAGAGCGATGACAATGGCGGTCTCGGTGTAGAGGATCCTGGCCGGCGGGAATCCGAGAAGCTGCAGTGCCTGATTTACGAGGCCCTGCGAGCCGAGCAGCATGCTCCAGCCAAAAGTGCGGACCACGACGGAGACGAGCAATGGGCCGATGATGACGAGGAGGAAAACCGAGCGCCATGGATCGCGCATGCGCGACAGAATATAGGCTTCCGGAACCCCGATCGCGACACAGATGATCGTGGTCAGCGCTGCGATCCGCAGCGTTCTCCAGAAGATTTCGAGATAATACCCATCCGTAACGACTGTGACGTAGTGGGACAGGGTGAAGGTGTTCTGGATGCCGGTGGAATGATCGTAGGCATGAAACGACAGGATGACGGTCAGCGCCAGCGGCAGCAGCACGAGACCGACAAAGAACAGAGCTCCGGGACCGGCAAGCAGCCATGGGGCGGAAGAGGTGGGTGAACGCGGAGTCATCTTGCTCCCTTCAAGCCGCTGCGGCGGTGCCCGCGATGACGCGCAGGTTGGCGGGCGACCAGTCGAGGCTCACCGGAGAGCCTTCCGCAGGCGGCTCGTCACCTTGGTTGGGAGTGGACACCGTCATGGTCCCAAGCAGGGTCTCGATCGTAAAGAGCCATTGGCTGCCGAGAAAGAAGCGGCTGGCGATGCGCCCCTCGAGGCGGCCTGCGCCAGCCTCTCGCAACAGGATCTTCTCTGGGCGGATCGACAGTGTGACCTGTGTGCCAGGGGCGATCTCCGGCGCAGAGGCCTCCAGCAGGGTGCCTCTGATGTCCACAGCTCCGGATGCGCCATCGCGGCGCCAGGTGCCGGGCAGAAGATTGGTCTTGCCGACGAAGGACGAGATAAAGGCGTTCGAGGGCTGTTCGTAGAGGCGGTAGGGTGCATCCACCTGGGTCATCTGTCCGCCTTCCATCACGACCACACGGTCGCTGATGGAGAGCGCTTCGGCCTGATCATGGGTGACCATGATCGTTGTCGTGCCAACCTTGCGCTGGATCCGGCGCAATTCGAACTGCATCTCCTCCCGCAATTTGGCATCAAGATTGGAGAGCGGCTCGTCCAGCAGAAGGACAGGCGGCGCAATGACGAGGGCGCGGGCGATGGCGACACGCTGCCTCTGGCCGCCCGAGAGCTGGCGCGGATAGCGATCGGCAAAGGAGGAGAGTTGCACCAGCGAGAGCGCCTCGCGTACGCGCTCCGTGCGTTCAGCCGACGGCACGCGGCGCATCTCGAGGCCAAAGGCGACGTTCTGCGCAACAGTCATGTGAGGAAAGAGCGCATAGCTCTGGAAGACAACGCCCAAGCCGCGGCGATTGGGTTTCTCGCGCGTGATGTCACGACCGTCGAGCGAGATCCGCCCATAGGTTGGTTCGACCAACCCGGCGATCATCTGCAAAGTCGTTGTTTTCCCGCAGCCCGATGGGCCGAGAAGCGAAACGAATTCGCCCTTTTCGATCGTAAGATCGACATCGCGCACGGCCGTGAATGTACCGAATTCCTTCGAAACCCCTTCGAGTGTCAGGAACGCCATACAATTCCTCCAATCCCTGCAGCGCTTCAGATCGCAGCCTGAGTGAGCGTGGTGCCTGGACCCAGATCACGGACATGACGCGAGGCCAAGTCAATGGATCAATTCCAGCTTATGAAATTTTTTTGACATTCCTTTCTGATATCGAAATAAAAGCCCTAGAAATCAGGTTAAAATTACAAATGACTGAAGATACTTTATCCGGAATCAGGAGAACCCTCGGAATCCTTAAGATCCTTGGGGGTGGAAATCCTCAGGGCATGCGTCTCACTGATATCGCTGCGGCGAGCGGGATCAGTCAGCCTACCGCCCACAGAGCTCTGAAGGCCTTGATGGCAGAGGGGTTCGTCGAGCAGTCCGAGGCCGGCCGAAGGTACCAGTTGGCCCTCGACTTCTTCGTGCTCGCGGCGCGGGCTGCACATGCAGGCGGGCTGCGCGGCACGGCAAGGCCGGCCCTTCTACGCCTGTCTTCAACTCTGAGCGACAGCGTCTTCCTTCTTGTCCGTAACGGTTTTGATGCCTTGTGCCTGGACCGCGTGGAGGGGCCGTTCCCGATCAGGACGTTCACGGGTGATATCGGCGGGAAGGTGCCGCTCGGAATTGGGCAGGGCAGTCTCGCTATTCTGTCCTATCTGCCGGAGGACGAGCGTGAGACGATCATACGCTTCAATGTTCCGCGCCTCCTCGACCGGGGCAGCTTCGACGAGGTCGGGCTGCGGATGCAGATCGAGAATGTCCGCAAGAAGGGATTTGCCAGCCTCAATACGGGCCTCATTCCCGGAATGGCCGGAGTCGGCGTTCCGATCCTCGATTCGGAGGGGCGAGCTGTCGCCGCCTTGAGCATCGGGACCTTGTCGGAACGATTGGAGGGGGATCGTCTTCCGCTGGTGGTGGAATTGCTGCAGAAGGAAGCGAATGGGATTGGTCGGCAACTCAACCCTTTCGACCCAACCCTGCGCTACCCCGCGCGAAGCCTTGGCACAGGATCCGTATGATCATTCCAGCGAGCTGCCCTCGTCTTAGCCGATCAAAGGACCGCTCCTGGCACATTCCAGAAGTAGGCCGAATGTCCGCTAGAGTGGGGAACAGCAGACCTTCACAAGACGCCAACAAATGAGATCACTGCATTGGAAGTACGGCTGTGCCCTCGTAGCGGACACCATCAGGGAGAGTTAGCTTAGCGCGTGCGCTGCCAGGCCATATATTGACGGCTCGCCCATTTTTGCCTTGAGCAACGGGCGCCCTCGCGACATCGTCGTCACCGTATCGAAAACGCGTAGCCCGCTTTCCTGGAGGAAAGCCATGAAAGCACCTTCCTTATGTCGCGTATCAACCCGCGCAAATTGCCTTGGCACATCTGCCAAATGTGCCGAGACGAGTTGCATCGCATCATCGTCATTGCTCGCCACAATTGGGCCAATGACCTGTCCACGCCCAAACCTGCGACGGAAGGCATATGCTATGAGAGCTCCGTCACGCCAGATACCGTAGCCGCTGGAGTCGGGTGCGAGAACCTTGAGAAGCCTCGTTCGATCCGCGCCGAAGGCACGGGTATCAAGCGCGGCTAGACTATCGAAATCAGCCTTTGGAATAGCCCTTAGTTCACCGTCCATGGGTCTCAGAGACGGCAATTGTGTTGCAGCCTCGCCTTGACATTGATAAACCGTTGCCTCCGGCACAAACCCAAGAGAAACATAAAGCTGGTAGGCTTCACGGGTTGCGTTGAGGATGAGATTTCGATCCCCGCAACGGTCGAGAACTCGATCCATCAGCCAGCGGCCATTGCCCCGAGCCTGCAGGCGAGGTGACGTGATCACCATGCCAACCGTCGCGAAATCCGTTCCATGGGAAAACCACATCGCCGTGCCAAAAACGCGACCGATCCCATCCGTTGCCGCAAACCCCTTACCCACGTGTCGAAGCATATTCCAATCTTCAGGACGATGTGGCCAGCTGACACCTAGGGATAGCGCGTGCAGCATATTTACGTCGATAGAGGCAATATCGCTTAGGCTGAGTTCAAACGAGTCCAGACGTAGATGATTTTGCATTGATATTCCTACTCCCCGCCTCCCCAGGTTCGGGTGGCGTCACCGATACTCCTCATCGCCAGAAATCCAGCGATTGAAGAGCATTCAATAAGGTCGGTCGACCATACATGTTTGGTCACAGCATCGCATGGGGATGGCAGTAGTTTTGGCTCGATAGGCCCCCGCATTCGAAATTTTCATCCGTACCTGACCATAATCCGGCAGAAAACAGCACTGACGGAGAACTACCTTAGCCCAACGGCAAAGATCCCTTACCGAAACGTTTGGTGCCCCGACGATGGTAGAAGACATTCTAGCAAAATTGGTTGCCTTCCCGTCCGTCGTGGGCGCGCCCAATGGGGCGATCGTTGCCTGGATCGCTGACTACTGCAGAGCGCACGGCGCGACCGTCGAGGTTCTACCTGGCCCAGAGGGGGACCGATGCAACCTGTTTGCCACTGTCGGTCCGCGCGACAAGGCAGGCTATATCCTGTCCGGCCATATGGACGTGGTGCCAGCGGGTGAACCGGAATGGAGTTCCGGCCCCTTCACGTTGCGGTCCGAGGGGGACAGGCGTTACGGGCGTGGCACCACAGACATGAAGGGGTTCCTTGCCTGCATCCTTGCTGCTCTTCCGACATTTGCCGCCAGCAATCTCAGTCGACCCATTCATCTCGCCTTTTCCTATGATGAAGAGGCTGGCTGCCGCGGCGTTCCGCATCTTATCGCAGCGCTTCCCCATCTTTGCCAAAAGCCTCTTGGGGCCATTATCGGAGAGCCCAGCCGGATGCAGGCTGTGCGGGCGCACAAGGGCAAAGCAGCAGTGCGCCTGGAGGTGATAGGCAGGTCCGGGCACTCCTCCCAACCCTACCTTGGACTGAATGCCGTGCATGCCATGGCAGCTATCGTCACCAAGGCCGTAGCGTATAGCGAACTCCTGGCCCGAGGGCCGTTTGATCAGAACTTCGAGCCGCCATACTCAACCCTGCAAGTTGGAGTTATCGCCGGTGGGCAAGCTGTCAACATCATCCCAGACCGTTGCACAGCCGACATCGAGGTGCGTGCCGTATCCGGCACGTCGCCCTTGTCTCTGCTGGAGCCGGTGAAGGCGGACCTCGAAGCGCTGCAGGACAAAAATTTCAAGACGATTTGGCATGAACTCTCAGCCTATCCCGCCCTGTCCCTAGCCGCCGATAGTCCCCTTGCGGGTCTGCTGGAGGAGTTGACGGGCCAAGAGGCTCTCGCGGCAGTCAGCTACGGCACCGAAGCTGGCCTCTACCAGCAGGCAGGCATTGAGGCGATCATCTGCGGTCCCGGTGATATCGACCGCGCCCATCGTCCTGACGAATATATTACACTGGCTGAACTGCATGCCTGCCAGCAGATGATCGAGGCTTTAGGTGCACGGCTTTCGGCGTGACCTCCAAACAATAGGCTGGCTCAATGGTTTTCCTATTTAATTCCGATCCTGAGCGCGGCGCTGTCTTCCGGGAGATCTTCGCTCGAGAGCTGCCCGACACCGATTTCGTGCAGAAGGGGGAGTTTGTCCCCCCGGAACGGGTTCGTTATCTTCTGACCTGGACAGCACCGGAGGAGATAGAGCGATACCGCAATCTCGAGGTTCTATTTTCTCTTGGAGCAGGCGTGGACCAGTTTCGGCCAGGCAGTGTGCCCGGGAATGTAAAGCTGGTGCGGATGGTGGAAGAGGGCATCATCCGCATGATGCAGGAGTACGTCACACTCGGTGTTCTTTCGCTCCATCGGGAGATGCCAGCATACCGGGAGCAGCAGAAAGCGCAGGAATGGCAGGTCCGTTCCGTCCGCCAAGCAAGTGAGCGTCGGGTTGGTTTCCTTGGCCTCGGCATGCTTGCTCAAGCCGCCATCGAACGACTGGCGCCGTTCCAGTTCCCGTTAGCGGCTTGGAGCCGGACCGAGCGCGACGTGCCTAAGGTGAGGAGCTTCCATGGCGCCAGTCAATTGCCGGAGTTCCTGGCGCAGACTGACATTCTTGTCTGCCTCCTACCACTCACCGACGAAACGCATGGAATCCTGAATGCTCGCCTGTTCGAGCACCTGCCGCAGGGTGCAGGACTCGTGCATGTCGGCCGTGGCCCGCAGCTCGATCAACTGGCTCTCCTCGCCGCACTGGATACCGGAAAACTCTCGGGTGCAGTGCTCGATGTCACCGATCCGGAACCGCTGCCGCAGGGACACCCGCTTTGGAGCCACCCGAAGGTGATGCTGACCCCGCATATAGCCAGCGTGACCCAGCCTCACACAGCGGCGCGATCGGTCGTTGAAAACATCCGGCGTCATCGTGCCGGTCAGGAGTTGATCGGCCTCGTCGATCGGACACGCGGTTACTGAAGCAAGGAGAAAAGTATGTCGCTTCTCGTCACCATCGATCCCAACCCAGACTTTGCGCCGAAGGATGCATTGCCGGCACCGGAACGACTGATATCCGGCAATCCATCGTTCAAGACTTGGGCACAGGACGCCTCTCGTCAGGATAAGGTCCTAACTGGCGTTTGGGAGGCGACACCCGGCGAAACGCATTCGATCAAGGGCACCACATACGAATTCTGCCATCTCATCTCGGGCCTGGTCGAAATCGAGGAAAAGGAGGGTGAGACCAAAACCTACCGCGCCGGGGACAGCTTTGTGATGAAGCCGGGCTTCGTTGGCGTCTGGCGGACCATCGAGACAGTCCGCAAGATCTACGTCTGCGTCTACGAGTGATCCAGGAGCGGGCGGGTGGGTAGCCGCGCCCGCCGCTCTCCAAAACAATTCACCGCAAGTCAGCGTTTCAGCACGATTCTACGCCGCCCGAAGTGCAGATGTCGACGGAAAATGCGGCACACATGGCGCTAGTCTCTGATCGAACAGCAGTGCGAGGTGCCTCATGACCTTGAGTTTCGATCCTGAAACGCTCGCGTTTCCTTTCCACCACTTTATCGACGGCAAGCCACTCGCGTCAGTTGCCGCAGGACCGGAGATGCGGCGGCCGTCCGACGGTCGCGCCTATGGCGAATGCCCTGTCGCGGACGCGGACCTTGTCGATCGAGCGGTGCAGAGCGCCAAACGGGCCCTGAAAACCAGTGGCTGGAGCGATGTCCGCCCGCGCGAGCGCGTCAAGGTGATGCAGCGCTGGGCGGACCTGATGGAAGAGGAGGCGGTGACGCTCGCACGTCTGGAGGCGGTGTCCTCGACACGGCCCATCGCCCAGCTGATCGAAGGCGACATCGCCGTCACAGCTGAGCAGATCCGCTTCTTCGCCGAATTCGCCGACAAGGAGGGCAGCGACGTCGTACCGACTTCGGCCTCCGCTTTCGGCATGACGCTGACCGAGCCATATGGTGTCATCGGTGCGATCACGCCCTGGAACTTCCCGATCTCAATGGCTGGCTGGAAACTGGGTCCCGCGCTTGCCGCCGGGAATGCAGTGGTGTTGAAGCCTTCCGAGATGACGCCGTTCTCCACCCTCTACATGGCCGAGTTGGCAGTCAGGGCAGGCATTCCAAGCGGGCTCATCAATATCGTCCTTGGCGACGGCCAGACGACCGGCAATGCCATCACGGGGCACCCCGACATTGCGAAGGTCAGCTTCACTGGATCGACCATGGCCGGCGCCGCTATCATGCAGAACATCGCACGGACCGGCATCAAGCCGATGACGCTCGAGCTGGGGGGAAAGAGCCCTCAGGTTGTATTCGCCGATGCGGATCTGGACCTTGCCGCGTCGGCAATAGCGCGCGGCATTCTCGCCAATTCGGGACAGGCATGCGTTGCCGGTTCGCGTCTGATTGTCTCCGAAGAGATAGCCGAACAGCTGAGTTCAGCGCTTTCCCAGCACATGGCCGGTATTAGACCCGGCGTGACCTGGAATGAGGATACGCAATACTCGCCGATCATCTCCCGACGCCAGCTTGATCGCATCGATACAATTGTGCGCAGAAGCCTCCACGAGGGGGCCGAGTGCATCGTCGGCGGGCGGATCATGGAACGGTCCGGCTACTTCTACGAGCCGACCTTGCTGTCCGGCGTCAGTTCGTCATCACCGGTAGTCACCGAGGAGATCTTTGGTCCGGTGTTGACAATGCAGACGTTCCATACCGAGGAGGAAGCGCTCGCGCTCGCGGATCACCCAACCTATGGGCTCGCAGCAGGTCTGTTCACCCGCGATCTCTCCCGCGCGTTACGCGTCACCAAAGCTCTGCAGGCGGGGACCGTGTGGGTCAATCGATACGGCCGGTCACGGGACCACATCCTGCCGACCGGTGGGTACAAGAGCTCAGGTATTGGCAAGGACCTCGGGCGGGAGGCCTATCTCGCCAATCGCAAATCGAAAAGCGTGCTCATCGACCTCTGAGAGGGCAATCCATGAAGAGCTTTTCTATAGCGCTGATCCCAGGCGACGGTATCGGCAAGGATGTAACCGCAGCCGCCTGGGCCGTACTGCAGGCCGCAGCCAGCAAGCACAATTTCAACCTCGAGGGTACGACATTTCCTTGGTCCTGCGAGCACTATAGGCAAACCGGTGCCATGATGCCGGAGGCCGGGATCGAGACGCTGCGTGCCTTCGATGCGATCTATCTCGGCGCCGTGGGCTGGCCGACAGAGGTGCCCGACTCGGTGTCGCTGCACGGTCTCCTCCTGCCGATCCGCAAGGCATTCATCCAATACGCCAACATTCGCCCACATCGGCTGCTGCAAGGCGTCACAGGTCCCCTGCGTGCACAGAGCTTCGATATCTTGTGCATTCGCGAGAACACCGAAGGGGAGTATTCCGGAGCCGGCGGACGGGTGCATTCGGGCACTTCAGACGAGGTGGCGGTCGAAACGGCAATTTTTACCCGCAAGGGTGTTGAGCGCATCGTTCGTTTCGGGTTTGACCAGGCGAGAGCCCGGCGCGGCAAACTGGCCTCGGTGACGAAGTCGAATGCCCAGAAGTACTCCATGGTGTTCTGGGACGAGGTGACACGGGACGTTGCGCGCGAGTACCCAGACATTGAGGTGTCGCACTACCACATTGATGCCATGGCGGCTCGCATGGTGATGGCGCCGGAATCGCTGGACGTCGTGGTTGCTTCCAACCTCTTCGGTGACATCCTGACGGATCTCGGCGCGGCCATCCAGGGCGGATTAGGCTTTGCCGCATCAGCCAACATCAACCCGGATCGCACCGCGCCTTCGATGTTCGAGCCGGTGCACGGATCCGCCCCTGACATCGCACATCTCAACATTGCCAACCCCATCGCTGCCATTTGGTCAGGCGCGATGATGCTGGAGCATCTCGGCGAGGCGGATGCGTCGAGGGATGTGATGGGCGCAATCGAAGCGAGTACTGCCAAGGGCGTTGGCACCGTGCCCGGCAAAGATAGGACAGGGGCGATCACAGACGCCATCTTGGCGGCAATGGTCTAAGCGAAAAGGAAACCTGACATGCAGTTGAGGGATACAGAGCTGTTCCGCCAGCGCGGCTTGATTGGTGAAGAGTGGCGAGATGCAAAATCTGGCAAAACCGTCGATGTCATCAACCCAGCGACACAATTGGTGCTCGGGACGGTTCCCGACATGGGCGCGGCTGAAACCCGTGACGCGATCGAGATGGCATCACGTGCTTTCAAGGTTTGGAAGAAGAAGACGCATGCAGAACGGGCAGCGCTCCTTGAGGCCTGGCACGCGCTCATGCTCAAGCATGAGGAGGATCTCGCCCTCATTCTGACCCTCGAGCAGGGGAAGCCCCTTGCTGAGGCGCGCGGCGAGATTCGATACGGTGCGGGCTTCGTCAAATGGTTCGCCGAAGAGGCGCGCCGCATCGGCGGGAGCACCATTCCGTCGCCAACACCGGATCGACGGATCCTAGTTCTGAAGGAGGCCGTCGGCGTCTGCGGGATCATTACGCCTTGGAACTTTCCCAACGCAATGATCACCCGTAAAGTCGCGCCTGCGCTCGCGGCCGGCTGCACGGCGGTGATAAAGCCGTCCGAATTTACGCCCCACTCGGCACTTGCTCTCGGCGTTCTGGCCGAGCGGGCCGGAATTCCGGCAGGCGTCATCAACATCGTCACGGGCATGCCCACCGAGATTGGTGGGGAGCTGATCGGCAACGAAACCGTGCGGAAGATCTCCTTTACTGGGTCGACGCGTGTCGGCGCGCTCCTGATGCGTGGCGCGGCCGATGGCATTAAGCGGTTGAGCCTCGAGCTGGGTGGGAACGCCCCCTTCATCGTGTTCGACGATGCCGATATCGAGCTCGCGGTAGAAGGCGCCATCTCTTCGAAGTTTCGCAACGGCGGCCAGACCTGCGTCTGCGCCAATCGCATCCTAGTCCAGTCTGGCATCTATGATGCATTTGCCGAGAGGCTGGCTAACCGCGTGGCACACATGAAGGTTGGAGCCGGCACGGAAGACGGTGTGGTGATCGGCCCGATGATCAACGCAGCCGCCATCGACAAGATTGAGCGGCATGTCGATGATGCATTGGCAAAGGGTGCACACATCCTCTCGGAAAGTAACTTTGTTCCAGTTGGCCCGCAATATGCAAGACCTCTGGTACTAGGGGGTGCAACCACCGAAATGCTGCTTGCATCGGAAGAAACCTTTGGACCAGTCGCGCCACTCTTTCGTTTTGAGACGGAAGAAGAGGCAATTGGGATCGCCAACGGCACGCCATTCGGACTTGCGGCTTACTTCTATACGCAGAATCTCAGCCGTTCATGGCGGGTGGCCGAGGCACTGGAGTTCGGAATGGTCGGGTTGAACACCGGTGCCATCTCCACAGAGGTGGCGCCGTTCGGTGGTGTCAAGCAGTCCGGCATCGGCCGTGAAGGCTCGCAGCTCGGTATCGAAGAGTATCTGGAGGTAAAAACCCTGCATATGGGAGGGTTGAACTAATTTGATTGGGGGCGGTGCGCCCGCCAGTTGCTTTCGTTGGGGTGGCGTGGAAGCGGCCAAAGCCTGGCAGAAAGGAGGAAGGCGGCCCAGGCCGCCTTCCTCAGTTGCCTATGTGACGGGATCGCTTTTATTGAATCTTGTCGAGCATCTTGTAGTAGAGGCCGACCACCGGCAAGAACCACGGCTTGCCCGAGTACCCGGCGATGGTCGGCCATTCGAGGCCATTGAGCGGATTGCGATCGCCTTTGCCCATAATCGCATCGGCGAGCAGGATGCCCATTTGTGTCGACATCTGCGCGCCGTGGCCCGAATAACCCATGGCAAACCACACACCATCGGCGAAGCCGGCACGTGGGAACCGATCCTGTGTCATGTCAACAAGACCACCCCAGCAATAATCGATCTCCACCTGGGCCAGATGCGGGAAGAGATTTGCGAGGCTGGCGCGCAGGATCTCACCGCTCTTGGCGTCAGATCTTTGGTCCGAGGTGGCAGAAAAGCGCGCCCGGCCCCCGAAGATCATGCGCCGGTCCGGGGCCAAACGGAAATAATTGCCGATATTCATCGACGTTACGTAGGTGCGGTTGCCCGGCATGGTCGCGGCGATTTCACTCTCGCTGAGCGGCCTTGTGGCAATGATGAAGCTGCCGACGGGGATGATCCGGCGGCGAAAATACGGGAAGGTCTTTGTCGTGTATGCCCCGGTTGCCAACACGACCGTATCGGCCGTAACGGTTCCGTGCGGGGTTTCAAGTTCAGTTAGACTACCACTGTGATGGCGTTGCGTGACGAGCGCGTTCTCAAAGATGGTGGCGCCGTGACGGGTGGCTGCCGTGGCAAGGCCCGTGACATACCGGCCCATGTGCATCATGGCGCTCTTTCGCGAGAGCATCGCACCATGGAACGCGTCCGAGCCGACCTCGGCGGCAAGGTCCTCGCGGCGCAACAGCGCCGTGTCCGGATCCACCTCCTGGTGAAGAACCTCGAAGTTGCGGGCCAGTGCATCCATATGCGAAGGCTTTGACGCCAGTTTCAGCTTGCCGGAACGACGAAAGGCGCAGTCAATCGTCTCTTCCCTGACGATGCGTTCGATCGAGTCGATCGAATCGTCAAAGGCGCGGTAGAGCGCCTTCGCGCGGTCGGCCCCGAGATGGGCTTTGGCGGCCAGGTAGCTGTGGGCGATGCCGTTGTTGAGATGGCCGCCGTTTCGCCCGGACGCGCCGGAGCCAACCGTTCCGCCCTCCAGCACGACGACACGCACGCCAGCCTTGGCGAGGTGCAGGGCCGCGGACAAACCCGTGAAACCTGCACCAATCACGGCGACATCATAGTGCCCGCTCACCGGGTCTGGCGACGCCATGGTGAAGGGTGGTGTGGTTTCGTGCCAGTAGGGCTTGAACTGCATCTTGCCGGTTCCTTATTACAGACCTACTGCGCCAGCCAAGCCCGAGATGTCCTTGATCTCCGTGTACTCATAGAAGGGGTTCGCAGGCTCGTGGCCGCGGTTCACCCAGACCTTGCTCTTTATACCCATGTCATAGGCCGTCATCAGGTCATAGCGGAAGGAGGAGGAAACGTGGGTGATGTCTTCGGGTCCGCAGCCGAGCTTGTCGAGCATATACTCGAACCCCTTCATCAGCGGCTTGTAGGCACCCGCTTCCTCCGCCGTGATGACCATGTGGAAGGGTGCACCAAGCTTCTCCACGTTTGACGTGATCAGGCTTTTCATGGAGTTCGACAGGATCACCAGCGGAATCTCCTTAGCAACCTTGGCCAGACCCGCCGGGACATCCGGGTGCGGCCCCCATGTCGGCACCTCTTCATAAATGCGCTGGGCATCCTCCGGTCGAAATGCAACGCCATTTCGCTTGCAGGTGCGCTCGACGGAATTGTGCACGACCTCGGCGTAGGGCTTCCAGGCGCCAAGCACCTCGTCCAGGCGATAGGCCGCGAAATCCTTGATGAACTGTGCCATCGCAGCGGGGGACAGCCGCGAGCCATAGACTCTCCTCGCTGCGCCGGCCATGTCGAAGTTGGTCAGCGTGCCGTAGCAATCGAAGGTGATGTATTTCGGCCGAAACTGGCTCATGAGGTCAATCCTTGCAATGATGCCGGCACCGCGTGCCGACCTGCCACGCATCGTAGCGCCCCTCCTTATGGACTAATCACCGCATTTGGTCCGACGGAAAGCAGAATGTTCCGTATTGGATGACGGGCACGGCAGAGAGTTTTCCAGCAGCACCCGCCGCCAGGGGCGGAAGTCACGGCGTTGGCCCGTCGTGTTGCACGAGCGGCATAAGATGCGGAAGTGAGGCCCACAGAAAGCGCAAAAGCATTGATCAGGCACTGGAGTCAGGAGGAGCTGCTTCGAGGCCTAGTCTATTCATAAGGTGACACGAAACGCGACGCGGAAAACGGAATGACTGCAGAACAGATCTCTCTGGAAGCAATGGAAACCGGGCATCTGGACGGAGCCGTCCTGCTCTCGCGCGAGGCGGGCTGGCCTCATCGCCGCGAGGATTGGGAGTTGGTGTTGTCGGTCAGCGAGGGCATCGTGGCACTACAAGATGGCCGCGTTGTCGCAACAACCATCATAACCCCTTTCGGCTCTGATGCCGCTGCCATCAACATGGTGATCGTGGACTCGGCTATGCGGGGGCGCGGGCTCGGGCGGAGACTGATGGATGCCGCGCTGGAAAAGACCGGCATCCGCAGCTGCCGGCTCGTGGCGACAAAAGAGGGTCTGCCCCTTTATGAGAAGCTCGGTTTCGTTGCGGTTGGCGAAATCATCCAGCATCAGGGGAAAGCCCTGAAGGTCGCGGTCCCGGCGACCGTTTCCTGGGCGCGGGACGATGAACATGAGAAAATTTGCTCGCTAGACCGCGCTGCCTGCTGCCTCGATCGCAGCAAGCTCATGTGCATCCTTCGGCAAGCGGCCCGGTTCGCAGTCATCCGGGAACGAGGGGAGGTCAAGGCATTCGCGGCAGTGCGCGCCTTCGGCCATGGCCTCGTTGTCGGACCGGTCGTTGCATCGAGCCGCCAGCAGGCCAAGGACCTCATCCAGTTCATGCTTGCGCATCATGAAGGGGACTTCGTCCGCCTCGACATGGAACTGTCCACTGAGCTTGGCCCCTGGCTTGTCGAGCGTGGCCTTGCCCATGTCGGCGGCGGCATCCCGATGCAGCGCGGCCCCAAGGTGGAGCGAGCCGAAGCACCATACCGCACATATGCGCTGGTCAACCAGGCGCTGGGTTAAGTTGGAGACTAACATGCTGAGCAATTCGCTGATCGAGCTTGATCGTGCCCACCTGATCCATCCCGTTGCCTCCTATCGCGGGCATGAGAAAAGAGGCGTGCGCGTCCTGAAATCCGGCAGGGGGGCGTCGGTGACGGATTCCACTGGGCACACCTTGGTGGATGGTTTCGCGGGCCTTTGGTGCGTCAATGCCGGGTACGGCCAAGACAGCATCGTGGAGGCCGCAACCCGCCAGCTTCGTGAGCTCCCCTATGCCACCGGGTACTTCGGACTGGGCTCCGAACCGGCGATCCGCTTAGCAGCCGAGCTTGCTGAGCGTGCGCCAGGCGACCTTAACCACATCTACTTCACCCTTGGTGGATCGGATGCCGTCGACAGCACCATCCGCTTTATCCGCTACTACTACCACGCCAAGGGCACGCCCCAGAAAGACCAGTTCATCTCGGTCGAGCAAGGCTACCATGGGTCCTCGACGGCTGGTTCTGGCCTGACGGCACTGCCGGCGTTCCACGCAGGTTTTGGAGTTCCGTTTGATTGGCAGCATAAAATTCCGTCTCACTATGCCTACCGCAATCCGGTCGGCTCGGAGCCTCAGGCCATCATTGATGCTTCCATGGCGGCGTTGCGTGCTAAGGTGGAAATATTAGGCGCTGAGCGCGTGGCCGCCTTCTATGTCGAGCCAATCCAGGGGTCTGGTGGCGTTCTGGTGCCGCCGAAGGGCTGGATGAAGGCCATGCGCGAGGTCTGCCGGGAGCTCGATATCCTGTTCGTGGCGGACGAGGTGATCACGGGTTTCGGGCGAACGGGCCCACTGTTTGCTTGTTCGGAGGACGAGGTCGTGCCTGATCTCATGACCACGGCCAAGGGGCTGACCTCCGGTTATGTGCCACTCGGCGCCGTCTTCATGTCCGATCGGGTCTACAACACTATTGCTGACGGCGCCGGTATGACCGCAGTTGGCCACGGTTACACCTACTCGGCACACCCCGTCAGTGCTGCAGTCGGACTGGAATGTCTGCGGCTCTACGAGGATGGCTTGCTAGAGAACGGCGTGCGGGCTGGCAAGCGGCTGATGGCCGGTCTGCAGTCCCTCGCGGACCACCCGCTGGTCGGCGATGTCCGGGGGCGCGGCATGTTAGCGGCCGTCGAACTCGTGACCGACAAGCAACGCAAGACGCCACTCCCGGCAGCGGCAGATCCCGCACGCCGGATCTTCGACAGAGCATGGGAGAACGGGCTCATCATCCGAGCCTTTGCCAACGGGGTGTTGGGTTACGCACCGCCACTCTGTTGCACGGAAGAGGACATCGACAGGATTATCGATTGCACCCGCGTGACGCTCAATCAGACGCTGGAGGACGCAGATGTTCGTGCGGCGGTAGCCGGATGAGTGGGTTGGAAGCTGGCAACCTCGCGGCACAAATGTTGCCGAGGCATCATATTCGCAATTTTGTGCCGCGAGCCATCGACGATTCAGCGCAATCGGCGAGCAATAGCCGCCAAACTAATCCTTATCGGTAGCGGAGCTGGGTCAACCTGAGATTTTTAAGCTTACGCCGAGGAGGCGAACAAAAATAACCAGAAGTCAGCCACTAGACAAAAAAGGGAACTGCTATGGACAAGATTGCCAACTGGACTTCTTCCGACGATGCGATGGTCGAGAGCGCGATCCGTCGCGGTGCAAGCCGCCGCGAACTTCTGCAGATGATGTTCATGGGCGGGGTCGCGGCAACCACCGGCGCCACAATCCTCGGGCGTGCAACGGCGGCGGTTGCCGCTGAACCTGTGAAGGGCGGCTTCATCAAGGCGGCAGGCTTCTCTGCTTCAACCGCTGATACGCTCGACCCTGCGAAAGCATCGAACGCCACCGACTATGTTCGTTGTTCTGCCTTGTACAACCGTCTCACTTTCCTCAACGGTGCCGGCGAAACGACGATGGAGTTGGCCGAGAGCATCGAAAGCAATGACGCAAAGGTCTGGGTCGTCAAGCTGCGCAAGGGTGTAATCTTCCACGACGGAAAGAGCTTAACCTCAGCCGACGTCGTGTTTTCGCTCAACCGACACCTGGATCCAGCTGTTGGCTCGAAGGTCAACGCGCTCGCGAAGCAGATCGACCAAGTGAAGGCCATCGACGCTCAGACGGCTGAGATCACACTTCAAGCACCGAACGCCGATCTTCCGACGATTCTTGCGCTACACCATTTCATGATCGTTGCCGACGGTACGACCGACTTTTCAAAGGGGAACGGCACCGGACCCTTCATCTTGAAAGAGTTTCAGCCAGGGGTGCGCTCGATCGCGGCACGCAACGAGAATTACTGGAAGGACCGGAAGGCGAACCTCGAAGGATTTGAGTTCTTCGCAATCGGGGACGAGACGGCTCGCATGAACGCGCTGCTCTCCGGCGACATCCAACTTGCCGCCAACCTCAATCCCCGCTCGCTCCGCGTGCTCGAGAACAACCCGGCGGCCAACCTGTTCATCTCGAAACTGGGTACCTACACCAACCTGAATGTTCGCCTGGACATGGCACCCGGCGACAAGCAGGGGGTTGCGGAAGGCTTCAAATACCTCATCAACCGAGACGTCATTAAGAAATCGGTGCTACGCGGACTGGCCGAGATCGCCAATGACCATCCGATCCCGGATTGGAACAAGTATCACAACGCTGAACTGAAGCAGCGCGAGTTTGATCCGGAACGGGCTAAGTCTCTCTTCGCAAAGGCTGGCGTGCTTGGCCAGGAGATCCGGATCACGGCCGCCGAGGCGGCATCCTCCTCGCCAGATTATGCGGTGGTCGTGCAGCAGGCGGCTTCCAAGATCGGCCTCAAGGTGGCGATCAACCGCGTCCCATCTGACGGCTACTGGTCCAATCATTGGATCAAGGATGCCGTCCACTTCGGCAACATCAATGCACGTCCGACCCCCGACATCCTTTTCTCGCTGCTCTACAAGTCCGATGCAGCTTGGAACGAGACTGGCTACAAGTCGGAGAAGTTTGACAGCATGCTGCTCGAAGCACGCGGACTCCTCGACGAGGCCAAGCGCAAGCAGATCTATGGCGAAATGCAGGCCATGATCTCCAATGGGGCAGGCACGGTCATTCCTGTCTTTATGTCAAATGTTGATGCTATTTCGCCCAAGCTGAAGGGTCTCACCCCCAACCCGCTTGGCGGGATGATGGGCTACACTTTCGCGGAACATGCGTGGATTGAGGCTTAAGGAGTTGATCTAACTTGGACGCGTAGAGTGAACTCTGCGCGTCCGGGTCAAGGCATCATTATGCATCAGCGGGTGTCGCCCCATGAACCCACTCATACTTAGACTCGCCGCAAAACGCGTAGTTATCGCGTTCTTGACGCTGCTCTTCGTCGCATTCACGATCTTCTTCGCGACCGAGATGTTGCCAGGGGATGTCGCGGAAATCCTCCTCGGCCAAGCCGCTACGCCCGAAGCCGTGGCTGGGTTGCGCACGGCCATGCACCTCGATCAGCCGGCTTTCCTACGCTTTATCTACTGGCTCGGAGAGTTGTTCACGGGCGATTTTGGCGTATCCTACGTCAACAAGATGCCAATTGCCGACCTTATAGGCGGACGGCTCGTCAACTCGTTGAAGCTGGCCGGTGTGACGGCCGTGATCTCAGTTCCCATCGCCTTGGCACTTGGTATCACCGCTGCCATCAAGCGAGGGACACTCTACGACCGCATCGTGTCGATCTTCACGATCTCGGTGATCTCTGTGCCCGAGTTCATGGTCGCAACGATCGCCGTCATCGTTTTTGCGGTCTATCTCGGCTGGCTGCCTGCGCTCTCCATGACCAATGAGGTCACATCGATCGGTGGCTTGCTGAAGGCCTTCGCTATGCCGGTGATTACGCTGAGCTTCGTCGTTTCCGCGCAAATGATCCGCATGAGCCGCGCCGCCGTGCTCGAAACACTCAACACCCCCTATGTTGAAATGGCCCTTCTGAAGGGCGCATCGCGCCGGCGTATGGTCCTCCGCCACGCGCTGCCGAACGCGCTCGGCCCAATCGTTAATGCTGTGGCTTTGTCACTGTCTTACCTGTTGGGTGGGGTGATCATTGTCGAAACGATCTTCAACTATCCCGGTATTGCGAAGCTCATGCTTGACGCGGTTTCGACCCGGGACCTGCCGCTGATCCAGAGCTGCGCGATGATCTTCTGCCTGGGCTACCTGCTTCTCATCACCATTGCCGACCTCGTCGCCATCATCTCAAATCCGAGGCTTCAATGACCACGACCCTTTCTTTGCCGAAACCCCAGAAAACCAGGCTGCCACGCTTCGGGTACCGGTTTCCCCTTGTCGGCGTAATATCGTTTCTCATTATTGCCGCATGGATCCTCGTTGCCATCTTCGCACCGTTCATCGCTCCGCATCCGGTTGGCGATATCGTCGACTTCGACTTCTTTGGCCCAATGACCGCCGAATTTCCGTTGGGGACGGATTATCTTGGCCGTGACATGCTCTCGCGGATCCTGCTCGGCGCGCGCTATACGGTGGGTATCTCGCTTGCTGCCGTTTGCTTGGCGTGTTTGTGCGGAGTCACACTGGGAATGACAGCCGCGGTTATCGGCGGATGGTTCGACACTGTGCTGAGCCGGACGCTCGATGCCCTCACATCCATCCCGAGCAAGATCCTGGCGCTCGTCATCGTGGCTGCCGTTGGCTCGTCGATCCCGATCCTCATCGTGACTTTGGCCGTCATCTACACGCCAGGTTGCTACCGCTTTGCACGTGCGCTGGCTGTGAACATCAATACAATGGACTATGTGACCGTCGCCCGCGCCCGCGGCGAGGGCTTGGGTTACTTGATCCGCTCCGAAATCCTCCCTGGCATTATTGGACCAGTTCTGGCCGATTTTGGACTGCGGTTCGTGTTCATCGTGCTTTTGCTGTCGAGCATGTCCTTTCTGGGTCTCGGTGTGCAGCCACCGTTCGCTGACTGGGGTGCCTTGGTTAAGGAGAATATCGGCGGGCTATCGTTCGCAGCACCGGCCGTGATCTTTCCATCGATTGCGATCGCCAGTCTAACCATCAGCGTCAATTTGCTGATCGACAATCTGCCTCAGAAGATACGCGACCGGAGCGAGCCATGAGCAATCTCGTCGAAGTCCGCAACCTGCGGGTCAGTGCAAAGACCGATTCCGGCCGTACGGTCGAGATCATCCGTAACGTTTCGTTCGATATTGCTGACGGAGAGATTGTCGCTCTCATTGGTGAAAGTGGCTCCGGCAAGACGACAATCGCACTGACCCTGATGGGGTATACCCGCTCGGGATGTCGCATTGTCGAGGGCAGCGTCAAGCTGGCTGGACAGGAGATTTCCGCCTTGCCCGAGGGCAAACGCGCGAGCAAGCGGGGTACCGAGGTATCCTACATTCCGCAGAGCGCTGCGGCCTCGTTCAACCCTGCGCACAAGATCATGGATCAAGTCATCGAGGTGACGAAAATTCATCATTTGATGCCGATTGAGCAAGCGCGCGCGAAGGCCATTGAGCTCTTTCGGGCACTGGCCTTGCCCGATCCCGATACGATCGGGGATCGCTATCCGCATCAGGTATCCGGCGGCCAGCTGCAACGCCTTTCAGCGGCGATGGCTTTGATTGGTGATCCGAAGCTTGTGATCTTCGACGAGCCAACAACAGCCCTCGACGTGACGACGCAGGTCGAGGTCCTTCGTGCGTTCAAGTCGGTGATGAAGAGGGATGCAATAGCCGGCGTCTACGTCTCGCACGATCTCGCGGTCGTCGCGCAGATTGCCGACCGTATCATCGTTCTGAAGAACGGAGAAATCCAGGAGGTCGGTCAGACCACAGACATTGTGCAGCGTCCGCAACATCCCTACACGCGAGAGCTGCTTGACGCCTTTGAGCCGGCCTCGCGCGGCCCGATTTCTGGCGGGCGCAATGAGCCCGAGGTGCCGCTTCTCGTCGTCAAGGACATTGTGGCCGGGTACGGCAAAATCGGTAATGCCGGAATGCCATCGCTGCGGGTGATCAACAAGGTCAGCTTCGAGCTTCCTCGTGGAAAAAACCTTGGAATCATCGGCGAGTCGGGGTGCGGAAAGTCAACCCTAGCGCGCGTGATCGCCGGGATTTTGCCTGCTGCGCAAGGCCAGATCCTGTTCGATGGCAAGCCGCTTGATCCGGATCTGCGCAAACGCAGCCGCAATGATTTACGTGAGATACAGATCGTGTTCCAATCGGCCGATACCGCACTCAATCCGGCGAAATCGATTGCCGATATCCTGGCTCGCCCGTTGATTTTCTATCATGGGATGGGCGGCAAGCAGCTTGACGCCCGGGTCGATCACCTGCTCGACATGGTTCGCTTGCCACGCGCTTTGCGCTATCGGAGGCCAGGCGAGCTGTCAGGTGGACAAAAGCAGCGTATCAATCTGGCACGCGCCCTAGCGGCTGACGCCAAGCTCATTCTTTGCGATGAGATCACCTCAGCGCTGGATACCGTCGTTGGGGCCGCCATCATTGAACTCCTCAAGGAGCTTCAGCGCGAACTCTCCCTATCGTATCTTTTCATCAGTCACGATCTTTCAACGGTCAGGGCGATCTGCGACGAAGTGGCGGTGATGTATGCCGGTGAAAAGATCGAGCAATTAAACCCAGATGCCATGGGCGGCGAGGCCAGTCACCCTTATTCCCGCCTGTTGTTTGCATCCGTGCCGAAGCTCGACACCGGTTGGCTCGACAGCCTGGAGCAGGACCCGGAACTCCTGCAGGCCTATTCGAGACGATGAAAGGAATAGAAGGGCTTTGTTCAGGCTTCGAAAATCTTGTCGAGTGGAAGGTGCGTTTTGACGATCGGGGACTTCAGCACCACGTAACTGAAGTATTTGTCGATGCCTACATCCAGATCGATGAGACGTTCCATAATCGTCTGATACTCTGCGATGCCTGACGTGACGAACTTCATCAGATAATCGTAGCCGCCTGAAATAAGGTGGCACTCCATGACCTCGTCGATTTTCTCGACGGTTGCGAGAAAGCGCGCAAAGTCGATTTGACGATGGTTCTTGAGCGTGATCTCCGTGAAGACGGTCAGTGTTTGACCAAGTTTGGAAACGTCAATCTGAGCCGAGTAACCTGCTATATATCCTTCGGTTTGAAGTTTCTTGACCCGCATCAGACAGGGACTAGGTGAAAGATGGACGAGTTCTGCCAGCTCGACGTTGGTGATGCGCCCGTTCTTCTGCAATTCCGCGAGTATCTTCAGATCAATCCGGTCGAGCTTCATCGGCATCCGCGCATTCTCGATACTTTGTTCGCTAATTATGCCGGTTTTACCCGCGATCGCAATCTCCTGGGTATGGGCGCTCGTGTTTGGCCTGTGTTACATCTACTGAGCCTGAACGAGCCGATGTGGATGACACGTCACGGGGTTGCGATCGGCTCATGGGTTGCTCGGGGCCTATGATCAAAAGGCCCCACAACAATCGCCTGTCATCCCTTGTATGAACAGCATGAGATTCCATTGTACTGGGCCGTTACGGGGTATAGGTCTGCGGCCGGTCCCCTATGATCCCGCCAAACGACGGGAGATCTGCCGTGCCAGCGCCGCTTATTCATATCGAAGCAACACCCGATCTCCCGCAGGAAGCGGATGTCGTCGTCATTGGCGGTGGTGTGGTTGGTGTCTTCACGGCGTACTATTTGGCCCGACGCGGGGTGAAGGTTGCGCTGGTAGAGAAGGGGCTTGTCGGTGCGGAACAGTCCAGTCGGAACTGGGGCTGGTGTCGCCAGCAGAACCGTGACGCACGCGAGTTGCCTCTAGCAACGAAAAGTCTCGATCTGTGGGAGAAGTTGGCCGAGGAAACAGGCGAGGACACCGGTTTCCGCCGCTGCGGGCTCCTGTATCTATCGCAGAACGAGAATGAGCTGGCCGGTTGGGCGAAATGGCGCGATTTCGCCCGGACCGTCGGCGTGACTACTCATATGCTGAGCCAGCAGGAAGCGACGGAACACGGCCGGGCCACCGGTCGCGTCTGGAAGGGTGGGGTCTTCTCACCGAGCGATGGGACGGCCGACCCATCCCGAGCCGTTCCCGTTACAGCCCGGGCCATTCTTTCGGCCGGCGGGACCGTCCATCAGAATTGCGCCGCACGAGGCCTTGAAGTGAGCGCCGGCCGCGTCAGCGCGGTGGTCACGGAGAAGGGTACCATACGCACACGGATCGCTGTCATGGCCGGCGGTGCCTGGGCATCGTCCTTCTGCCACCAACTCGGCATCCGGTTCCCGCAAGCATCGATACGAGCCTCGATCATGGCCGTCGCACCAGGTGCGAACGATCTGCCCGACGCATTGCATACCGCAGAAGTCTCAATGACCCGGCGCCGCAATGGCGGGTATACCCTGGCTATCAGCGGTCGGGCGCGCGTCGACCCCACGCCGCAGCAACTTCGTTTCAGTCGTGAGTTCATTCCGATGTTCGCTCGGCGGTGGCGCAGTCTTGCACCAGGAGGACTGGAAGGTTGGCGTCAGGGCCATGAGACCCTGCGCAAATGGCGGTTGGATGAAGTGACCCCAATGGAGAAAGTCCGCATCCTCGACCCCAAGCCTGACATGAAGCAGATCCGTCTCACCCACTCGAGAGCTTGCGATCTCATGCCGAGCATGCGGCAAATGCCTATATCCAACGTATGGGCCGGATATATCGACAGCACACCTGATGGCGTTCCTGCCATTGGCGAGGTTGAGCATATTCCAGGCTTCATTCTGGCCGCCGGCTTCAGCGGTCATGGCTTCGGCATTGGACCAGGGGCTGGCCACCTCATTGCGGATCTGATTACGGGCAAACCACCGATTGTTGATCCACACCCCTACAGGCCTGAGCGCCTAAGCGCCTCTGCATGGGGCAGGGTTGCGGACTTTTGAGGCTGTCCACCGCTTCTGGAGTGTACCGCTTTCAATTTGATCGGTCGGTGCCAAGCCATTGATTTGACCGCTTTTAAGGCACGGCCGTCCCGTTAGCACTGTCAGTTCAACCATTCTTGAGGTTCAGGAACCATGCGCGTTCTCGTTCTCGGCAGCGGCGTCGTCGGCGTCACGTCCGCATACTATCTCGCGAAGCAGGGTCATGAGGTGACGGTGGTGGATCGCCAGCCCGCCGCCGGCATGGAGACCAGCTTCGCCAATGCCGGCCAGGTCTCGCCCGGCTACTCGGCGCCGTGGGCGGCCCCGGGCATTCCGATCAAGGCCATGAAGTGGCTGATGATGAAGCACCGGCCGCTGGTGCTCTGGCCGCGCACCGAGCTGCGCCTCTGGAGCTGGCTTGCTCACATGCTGGCCAACTGCACCGAGGAGGCGTACCGGCGCAACAAGAGCCGAATGGTCGCTCTCGCCGAGTACAGCCGGGACTGCCTGCGCGAGCTGCGGCAGGAGACCAGCATCACCTATGACCACCGGGAAAAAGGACTCCTCCAGCTCTTCCGCACGCAAAAGCAGTTCGACGGCATCAGGGAGGACACGGCTGTCCTCGATACCTAGTCGGCCCTGAATAATGCGTCGGCACGGGGCTAGCGCTGGATTTCAGGCGGCTTGAGAAGTATCCGGTTGCGCAAATGAATCCATCAGAGCTGCAATGATCCAGGCAACAAAAAGCCTGAGCCAGTTCAGGATCAGCCGCAGGTTGTGCCCGGCGGCCACGAGCAAGGCATTGATCGCGTCGCCGGCTGCGCCGAGCAGGTGATTGCGTCCCAGCCGCCCGTCCGCCTTCATGTGCCCGATCGTCGGCTCGATCGCGGACCGGCGTCGCAGCTCGCGCTTGATCGTCGGCGTCAGACCCCGCCGCTGCCGGGTGATGAACACCCGATCTGTCTTGGCGTAGTCATGCCCACGATAGCCCTGGTCGACATAAGTCCGCTCCGGCTCGATGCCTGTCATGGCCACGACCTGATCGATCGTCGTGCCGAGCGTATGGCCGTCATACGGATTGCCCTCCAGCGCCTTGGAGGCGAGCACGAACCCTTCGCGGTTGGTCACCGCGAGCGCGACCTTGCTGCCGAACTCATACGGCCGATGCGCCTTGCCTTTGGCGATGCACACCACCTCGGGCGCGTGCAGGCTGTAGAGCTTGTTCTTGCTCGTGCGCTCCTGGGACAGAAGACGTTCTACGAGGCCGAGCAGAGGAGCAAACCGGCGTAAGAGAACCTCATCGCCTGTGACTTTGCGGGCGACATCGCGATAGACCCGGCCCAAATAGGTCTTCAGCCGCTTCAGTTCGCGGCGCATGCGCCGCATCTGCCGGGCATGGGCATAGCGACCGACCTGCACGGCCACGCGTTTGGCCAGGCGCGTGTGGGCCTGCCGCAGCGCGAGGCCGTGCCGCTTGGCCTGTCGCACCAGAGCCTGCAACGCCTTGAGATAGAGCTTGGCGTCGGTCGGATGGGTGATCGCCTTGGGCTGCACGGTGGTGTCGACGCTGATCCGCTCCAGGCTCGACGAGCGCACGGCGCCGCTCTCCAGCCCGGCCTGGATCGTCTCAGCCAGCAGTGTCTCCAGTCCGTCGGGTCCGAGCCGTTTGCGCCAGCGCGTCAATGAGCTCGGATCGCAGGGCAACTCATGCTGGAAGTACTCACAGCCACAGAACCATTGGTAATACGGGTTCTCGATCCAGCGCTGCACCACCGCCTCATCGGACAGGTTGAAGGTATGCTGGAGATAGGACAGCCCGACCATCAGGCGCGTCGGCTTCGCGGGCCGCCCCAGGGGCCGATAGAAGCCGCCGAACTCCTCATCGAAGCGGTGCCAGTCGATCAAAGCAGCCAGGCGGAACAACGCGTGGCGGGGATCGAGGATCTGGTCGAGGCGGCTGCGGTAGAGATCGCCGGAACTCGGCAGCGTCGGCTTGGGTCCCATGGCAAAACACCAGGTTTAAGCGGGTCCATCCCCAGATGCTGGCATTTTACAATGCTTCGTGACGACGAAGAATCCTTCTGCCCCAACAAGTTGTGGGTTATTCAGGGCCGACTACCTATGGCGTTCCCTACGAGATCCTGGATCCCGCAGGATGCGTCAGCGCCGAACCTGCGCTGGGTCTAGTGAAGAGCAAGGTCGCCGGCGGCCTGCGCCTTCTCGGCGATGAGACCGGGGATGCCCACCTGTTTACCCAGCGGCTTGCTGCGATTGCGGAGCAACTGGGTGTCCGGTTCCGGTACAGCACCTCTGTCCAGAGGCTGCTCACCGACAGCGACCGGATCTCCGGCGTGCAGGTCGACGGCGGCGAGGTGCTCACGGCAGACGCCTATGTGGCGGCGATGGGCAGCTATACGCCCCGTCTGGTGAAGCCCTTAGGGATCCATCTGCCGGTGTATCCGGTGAAAGGTTACTCCTTGACGATGCCCATCGTGAACGCAGATGCGGCGCCTGTCTCAACCGTGATGGACGAGACCTACAAGGTCGGGATTACCCGCTTAGGTGACCGGATCCGTGTCGGCGGTACGGCGGAGCTGGCAGGATTCAGCCAGCGCCTGCGAAGGCCGCGGCGGGCGACTCTGGAATACTCGGTTACTGACCTGTTCCCGCAAGGCGGTGACTTCAGGCAGGCCAGCTTCTGGACCGGGTTGCGGCCGATGACGCCGGACGGCACGCCCGTAGTGGGTCCAACCCGGTACCGGAACCTATACACGAACACCGGTCATGGCACCTTGGGCTGGACCATGGCCTGCGGCTCGGGACGCGTGCTCGCCGACCTGATCTCCGGGCGGGTGCCGGAGATGTCCCACAAGTATCTCGCCGCCGACCGTTATAAGGGCGAGTGGCGGTTTCAGGGCGCATAGGTCTGTTACGCCGCGCTGTCGAGCAGGCCTATCAGACCCCGTTTTCGGGCATCAGAGGTCGTGGCCAGCGCCAGATTGGCTCATCGGAGCATCCCTATAGCGTGGAGACCCGTCGTGGATGATCGGAATTTCGCAGTCAGGCAGGAAAGCCGCACAACAGCCCAGTGGGTCTATACCCTCGGGGACGGTAAGACCGAGAGTCAGGCGGGGATGAAGAACCTGCTAAGCGGCAAGGGGCCCAACCTGGCCGAGATGTCCAACCTGGGCCTGCCGGTCCCACCAGGCTTCTCCATCACGACGGAAGTCTGCACCTATCACTACGATCACGGCCACTCCTATCCGGAGGAGCTGAAGTCCCAGGTCGAGAACGCACTGACTCATGTCGGCAAGAAGACGAGGCCGAACATCAAACTTGGGATCTGCGGCGAGAATGGCAGCGATCCGGCGTCCATCCACTTCTGCCAGGAGGCGAGCCTCGATTACGTGTCCTGCTCGCCATACTGCGTACCGCTTGTGCGCCGTACCGCCGCGCAAGCGGCGCTTGGCAACAAGGTCGCGAGCCCAAGCCTAAATGGCCCTATCTTGCAGCCGACTGTTTTAGAGTACGACGGCTTCCGACAAGCCGCGTGCTAATGATATGAGATAACGCGTCATCAATTCAACCAGCTGCAGCCCACCTAATCGGAGGCCGGTTCGGAAAGGCCATGAAAACTCAGATCGTTATCGTAGGAGGCGGAGCCGGAGGGCTCGAGCTCGTACGGCGGCTTGGCGCCAAGCTGGGCCGGGATGCTTACGATGTGATCCTCATTGAGCGAAACCAAACCCACATCTGGAAACCTCTCCTGCATGAGGTCGCAGCCGGATCGCTCGACGCTAACCTGGACGAGGTTGGCTATCGCAGTCACGGACATCGATGGGGATATCGCTTCTTCTTGGGCAATCTCGAGACAATCGACAGAGCGGCGCGACAGGTTGTGGTGGCTCCGATCCTGGATGAGGATGGCACCGAAATTATTGGGCGCCACAGGATACGCTACGACTATCTGGTTCTGTGTGTCGGTGCCGTATCCAACGACTTTGGTACCCCCGGTGTGCGCGAGCACTGCCTTTTCCTGGAGGATCGCGAGCAGGCGGACCGCTTCCGGCAAAAATTGCTGAACCACTGCCTGCGCGTATCGCGCACGATGACCACGGATTCTGGCGCAGATGCCTATGTCAATGTCACCATTGTTGGTGGTGGTGCCACCGGTGTCGAGCTTGCCGCCGAGCTCTTCAATGCTGCCTCCGCGCTGAAACATTACGGGCTGGAGGTCTTTGACGAGAGCCGCCTGCGCGTAACCCTGGTCGAGGCCGGTCCCCGAATTCTACCCGCTCTTCCCATTAACCTCGCTGAAGCCGCCCACAAGGAACTGGAGGCACTTGGCGTAAGGGTGCTCGTCAACACCGCGATCATGGAAGCCACCTCGACCGGCATGGGCACCCGCACCGGCGAGGTGATCGAAGCGGACCTGAAGATCTGGGCGGCTGGTGTGCGGGCTCCGGATGTCCTGAAGGACATTGCAGGTCTGGAGACGACCCGTAGCAACCAGCTCATCGTCCGTCCGACGCTCCAAACCACGCGGGACGAACGCATCTTCGCCATTGGTGATTGCTGTTACTTCAAGCCGGACGACTCTGACCGGCCGGTGCCTCCGCGCGCGCAGGCAGCCCACCAGATGGTCAGGACAGCCTATCGCAACGTTCTCTCCCTGATCGCCGACAGGCCGCTGGAGACATTCGTCTACCGCGATCGTGGGTCGCTCGTGTCCCTCAGCCGTTACTCGACGATTGGCAGTCTGATGGGCAACCTGGTAGGCGGTCGCATGGCCGTTGAGGGGCGGATCGCTCGTCTCGTCTACGTGTCACTCTACCGAATGCATCTGATCGGGGTCCATGGATGGTTGAAGGGAATTGCTCTGATTCTGGTCGGGCACGTGAACCGAGTTGTTAGGCCCAGGCTCAAGTTCCATTGACGGCGAGACCAGAACGAGCAGATTTCACGACGAACATTCATATCAAGACCGACCTTAACGGCGATCCGTTGGCATCGTCATACTAACAAGCTGCGAGCAGCAGCTGGCAGAGAGCGATATCAAGAAGCCTTGCCCATCGCTCTACGCTCGCTACCGTTTCTCTGCCGAGGTGATCAGCCTCGCGGTCGGGCTCTATTTCCACTTTGCCTTGTACCTCCAAATACTGGCCGGGGCAGGCCGTAGGCCAGGATGGGTACGTGCTCGACGGGCTTGTCCAGAGCCGCCACAACGCGAAGGCGGCCAAACGTCTGCTGACCAGATTGATGAAGAAGCTAAGCAAGATACCCTAGCGCACCATCACTGTTAAACTTCTCTCATACGGAGCCGCCAGACGGCAACTCATGCCGAGAGTGGAATACTGGCGGCATAAAGGGTCCTCTCTGTCCGGCCGGGGTCAATCAAGCACTTACGATTTGTTTGGCTCCATAACATGACTGCCCCGCGGGCTCACGCTTCTCTCCGGAATCAGCGCGATAGCTCTTCCACTATAGGGCCAGAAGAATGAAGTGGATCGATCTGAACAGCGTCTTTTGTGCCTGAGGCGCAAGGAACATAGGCGCGGTGCGTCCACTCGGACGGCACGTCGTAGATCTTCCTCCAAGCGTCACTTCCAACTGTATTCAAAATCCCCTCGCTAGAACTGGGTTCTGTCCCAAATTCGGTTTTTACTTGCCAGTCCCAGCTGCTCTGCACGGACTGGCTGCTCGAAAATCAATGGCTTGGAACCACCGCCATGATGCGGACTACCGCTAGAAAATGCCTATCCTTCGAGTTTTCGACAGAACCGGTGAGCCCACCGCGGTATTCATGGACTTTAATTTCTTTCGGAGCGCTGATGAACATGATTGTCTTCCGTCAGTTCGATGGGAGGGGTGCGATCTTGCGCGGCTGCGTCATGTTTTCTGGCCGCAGAATGTCATCGAGTTCAACCGGGCTGAGCAGACCCTCCTCTAACACGAGGTCGGCAACGCCACAGCCTGTGGCCTGCGCCTTTTGCGCGATGCGGGTCGCGTTCTGATAGCCGATGACCGGGTTCAGCGCGGTCACGAGGCCGATGCTGTGGGTGACCAGTCTCCGGCAATGATCCTCATTGGCGGTGATTCCCTTGATGCAGCGCTCTGCCAGCGCCGTCATGGCATGGGTCATGAGGCGCATGGACTGGAAAATGTTGAGAGCGACCACCGGCTCGAAAGCATTGAGCTGCAGCTGCCCGGCTTCGGCCGCAAACGTGACTGTCAGATCGTTGCCGATGACCTGATAGGCCACTTGGTTGACCACCTCCGGAATTACCGGATTGACCTTGCCTGGCATGATGGAAGAACCCGGCTGTACCGGCGGCAGGTTGATTTCTCCCAATCCTGCGCGCGGGCCGCTGGAGAGGAGGCGCAGATCGTTGCAAATCTTGGAGACCTTCACCGCAGTGCGTTTCAGGATGCCCGAAAAGGTGACGAAGGCACCGGTATCCGAGGTAGCTTCAATGAGGTCTGCCGCCAGCAGCAGGGATTCGCCGCTGATCTCGGAGAGTTCGGAAACCACGAGTGGCGCATAGCCCGGATCCGTATTAATGCCGGTCCCGATGGCGGTCGCTCCCAGATTGACTTCCCGGAATAGTCGAACCAGTTCCCGCACCCGCTCCACATCTTCGCGCATGGTGGTCGCGAAGGCGCGAAACTCTTGGCCAAGGGTCATTGGGACCGCATCCTGAAGCTGGGTGCGCCCCATCTTGATGATATGCGCGAACGCCTCGCCCTTCGCTTGAAATGCCGCGCAAAGGCACTCCATCGCCTCGGTAAGTTCGCCGTAACTCAGGAGAATGCCCAGCCGGAGGGCGGTCGGATAGACGTCGTTGGTAGATTGCGACAGGTTAACGTGATTGTTGGGGTGCAGGTGCTCGTGCTGCCCCTTTTCGTAGCCCATAAGTTCCAGGGCGCGGTTGGCGATCACCTCGTTGGCGTTCATGTTGGTGGAGGTACCGGCGCCACCCTGGATCATGTCGACGGCGAACTGGTCGTGCCATTGTCCGGCAATCACTTCGTCGCAGGCCGCTGCAATCGCAGCTTCCAATCTTTTCGGGAGAAGGCCGAGCTTGCAGTTGGTGCGAGCTGCTGCTTTCTTCACCATCGCCAGCGCGCGCACGAAGTTGGGGAAATGGGATAGGGGAATGCCGGTGATCTGGAAGTTAGCCAAGGCGCGGGCCGTCTGCACGCCGTAATAGGCGTCGGCGGGAACCGCCAAGTCCCCCAGCAGGTCGTGCTCGATCCGTGTGAGGCCGCGATCGGTCGGGAGGCGGATGGAATGGGTCAGCATCGGAGGACCTCTAAGGACTTTTGCTATTTAACTGATTGTCTGGGCGGCCAGTGCGCAGATGCCTGATGGCGGCGCCATCTCAGCTGTCAATGACGCGCCGAGCAACCCCGTATCACGGCGTCGTATGCCAGAAGGCCGCATCGTACCGTTGGAGATCAGTATCCGACATTTACGCCATAGGAGGCGCCTCATAGGCACTTAGGTTCGGAACTTTACACTTAAGACAAGACGCATTTCGGTACATGTTGCGGGTAGAGCGGTCCTAGTACGCACCCGACCCTACCTTCGGCTGGGCAAACATGAAGATCGAAGAGATCCTCCATCGTCTCGTCGATTTTCCGTCTGTCATTGCTTGGTGAAACGGTGACATTGTGGTCTGGAGCTACCAAGAAGTCAGTCACATGCACGAGTCCAGAGTTGCAAACAAGAACGCGCCTTACGAGTGGGGGTACTATTGCAGTAACTCGGAAAAGGAATAACGAACCCCATGAATGGGCCGCTCAGGCAGCGAGACTGAAGAGCTGATTGACGGGACGGATTTGCCTGTCCTGCCGCGATCAGAGAGATCTCCTGTGCCCAATGGGATACTCTTATGACTGTCATTCTGGGATACCGGCGTAGGATCCCTGCTTCTTCTGTCATCATAAACTGGAATGACGCGCAGGTTCCGTTGCATGCGCCTTGCGCGCCGCTTCCTTCAGCGAAATTTCGCCCCGCACATACCATTCGAAAAGCTTGGTGATCAGCGGCGCGATAGCAGGCTTGATGCGATGATCCTCTTGCCGCCCAGGCCGGTGATGTTGCGATAGCCGAGCGGCGTCTTGTAGTTTGCCACCTCAATGATCCTTGAGATGTCGCCCAGTTCGGCCAGGCGGATGCTTTCTCCCGCCGGTAGTGCAACCGGCCCGACGGTGGCCATCATGTCCTGATGCTAATGAATGGTGTGCCGATGGCCTTGAAACTGAGGCTTTCATAGAGCGGCTGCCCGGCGACGGTGGCATTGGGCAGCGTGCAGCGGTCGCCGAGTTCCCCCAGCACCAGGTTCATTAGTTTGTGTCGGATGCGCATGCAGCAGCTGCTCGATCCTGCACGCTATCGAAACGACAGCGGCATCAGGTCAGCCTGAGGCTCGTAGCATTAGCTTTCGCAGATCGGGGTGGAAATCATTGAAAATTATGCACTCGGGGAGTATCCGACATTTTCTGCTGCATACCCCGTGCAATACTGCTTGCATGTATCTTCAGCTAATGCATTCCGGGAGACGCGCAAGGAACATGAGCATCAAATAAATCCCGTTTGATCATCGTGATCACGTTTTTGTTGATCGTGGCGGCCGGGATCGGCATGCTGGGCACGCTCGCTGCTGCGCTATTTGGCTACTTCCCGATCTGCCACATCTATCGTGATCTAGGAGGCGAGCCGTACCAGACCACCGGCGAAGCGGGGCGGCAGAGTGATAGAGGGGGCGACCGGGGCTGTTCCATGGCGTCCCCAGCTCAACATGTCCTACTCGACGTTCGAACATGCGCCTCCTTGAATCTGTTTGAAGAGTGTCAAGCTTTCGGCCGCGGGCATATGGCATATGCTCTGAATTTAAAAGATAGAGAGACAATGCAAATGAAAACACTGCTGCTTAAGAAAGGGGAAGTCAGCAGATTAATCTGCATGAAGGAAGTCATCGGTGCGGTGGAAGAGGCATACAAAGCCTTCAACAGTGATCAGGTTGAGCAACCTGACTATATAGGGATACATCTCCCATCACCGCGTGGAGAAATTGACTTCAAGCTTGGTTACTACAAAGCCAATGAAGTGATCTCCATGAAAGCGTCTTCTGGAGGGTTCATTTATAACCCAACAGCACACGGCGTGCCTAGTGGCATGGGGACCATTCTCCTGTTTGATGCAAGGAGCGGTGCGGTGATTTGCGTTATGGATGGAAGTTTAATCACTGGTCTCAGAACCGGGGCATCTGGAGCCGTTTCCGTCAAAGCACTGGCAAGGAAAAATGCCAAGAAAATTGCATCAGTCGGGACAGGAAATCAGGCAAGAATGCAAATCCGAGCGATCAACGAGGTCATGAAGATCGAAGGGATCCACGCTTGGAGCCGCACCCTGGATACGCTTTCCAAATTCAAGACGGACATCGAACGCGAATTCGGCATTCCTGTCATCGTCGCAAGCTCCAAGAAGGAAGCGGTTGAGCAGGCCGATATCTTGATTACGACGACCCGGGGAAAAGGGGAGCTTGTGGAAGCGCATTGGGTGAAACCCGGCACACACATCGTTGCAATCGGCACAGATCAACGTGGCAAACAGGAGCTGGATCCGGAGCTCTTCAGGAACGCGAAAATCATCGTCGACTCGATCACGCAATGCACCGAAAAGGGCGAGACCTGGCACCCGCTGAATAGCAATATCATCACCAAAGACGACATCCACGCGGAGATTGGTGAGATATTATTGGGAAGGAAGGCGGGACGAGAAAGTGATGAAGAAATCACGATTTTCGATTCCACGGGAATGGCCATACAGGACAATACGACAGCCACCAAAATCTACCAGAATGCAATAGATAATAACGTTGGCACTTTCTTTCAGTTTCTTGAGTGATGACCATGCGCAACTACCCTACCATTCAGGACATCCGTGAAGCTCAGGAACGGCTTAAACCCCACATCAGGCACACGCCGCTATTGCGTGCGGAAAAAATAGAGAAAGCTGCTGGTTGTCAGCTATATCTCAAACCTGAAACCCTGCAGATTACCGGCGCGTTCAAAATTCGCGGCGCCCTGAACAAGGCCCTTTCGCTCTCGAGAGATGAGATCGCAAACGGCATCATTGCTACCTCTTCGGGCAATCATGCCCAAGGGCTTGCTTATGCCGCCAGGATGCTGGGCGTGAAAGCGATATTGGTCCTTCCGGTCACCACGCCAAAGATCAAAATCGAAAACACAAAAGCTCTCGGGGCAGAGGTCATTCTTTTCGATGGCGACACCGCTGCCAGATGGAGAAGGGTGTATGAAATCGCTGAGGAAAACAAATACGCGGCTGTTCACGCTTTTGAGGACCCAATGGTTATGGCCGGCCAGGGAACAATAGGGTGTGAAATACTGCAGGACCTGTATGATGTGGACACGGTCATTGTTCCCGTAGGCGGCGGGGGCCTTATCTCGGGAATCGCTACCGCTATAAAAGAAACGAAACCATCGGTTCGCGTTATAGGGGCAGAACCCGCCTTGACACCAAAGTATTTTCACAGCCGGATAAACAAGGAGCGCACATCGCTTCCCTTGAAGAACACGATTGCGGATGGCCTGAGGATAAGCGTTCCGGGTCAAAACCCGTATCCGATTATCGAAAAGTATGTGGACGAGATCGTTCTCGTTGAAGACGAGCACATCATCGCGGGGATGCGTGCCCTTGCCAAGGATGCGAAATTGATCGCTGAGCCAGCCGCCTCGATCGGCGTCGGAGCTTTGTTGGCGGGCGCCATAGAAGTCAAGCAGGATGAAAAAGTTTGCGCGGTGCTGACTGGAGGGAACTGGGATTTGTGCGACCTTGCCGATATATACAAGGTAACGGGATAATCAGTTCCAGCTTCGGTCAGTTCACCACCCGGATCGCAGCAGTTGAACGTCTGCAATCCTCATCGCCAAGCAAGAATCTCCAGTCCGGGATCGGCCCCAACCTTGCCATGCAACAAACGTCTACCTTCTTATTATGTGTCCGCCCGGCATCGTGACACTAATCAGCTCTCAGTCTGAAAACCCAGGAGCTTAAGCCAGGCGGTCAGGTTCCAGAGCCGCACAGTCGTGCGCTGGACGACACACAGATTTCTTCGCGAGCTGCACGTCTTTTCGGCGAGGCCTTTGCCGACCTTGAGACCAATAGTGCCAGCCTGCCGAGTAGCGGCTATCGCCAGCCCGCAGTCGATTTTTCTTGGTCGGTGTCTCTGGGCAACGCCATCGACGCCGACGGCCTTTCCCATGCAATCGCCAGTATGGAGTTGCATGTCGCTTGGCGGGCTGCAGCATCTCAGGTGCTTGCAGGAACCTGAGCGCCTCCCAGGTTCGATCAGTTGTCTATCCGCCGCTGCCGCCGGAGTTCCCCGGCCAAGCATTTGGCGTTCCTCCGCCTGGGCTGGCTCGACGAGGGACCGAACCCGGGGGCGCCTCGGATAAGGGGCGAGCCTCCAATGCATCTTCGGGTGCTTCGATGAATCGCTCTCGGCCCTGAAGACGAGTTCTGTCAGGTATAAGACCTTGGGTCTGAGCTGCTCAATTAGATCCAGAAAGTCTGACGCTTCAAGCGCGATCCGCGCGTCCCCTTTGCCTGTCGCCGGCTGAACCGAAATGCCTCAGACCCCTACTTACTCGGCAGCTTCCCTGACGGCTTGAGTGATCTGGGGCAGTGAGGGTGAACTGTCGGCCATCGGTCCTCTGGGTTTGGTTGAGCAGCGCAGCCTACGAACGTTGCTGTGAATTGCCACTCCAGGGACAGGGTGGGCGTTCGCTCTTTGTGCTGATTTTGGTTAGAATAGTACAGCCTTGAAGCGTGGCATTGGGAGGCCGGAGCAGCCGATGTTGAGCGAAGATTTCAACATCTCCGAGGATACCGGAAAGGTCCCGGCTGAAACGCGGTCATCGTCTGACGAGCCGCAGCGCCGGATCGTGCACGTGGATCTCGATGCCTTCTATGCATCGGTGGAGCAGCGGGACAATCCGGAGCTGCGGGGCAAGCCGGTCGCCGTCGGCGGCTCCCGCGAACGAGGTGTCGTGGCGGCCGCGAGCTACGAGGCCCGGCGCTTTGACGTGCATTCGGCCATGCCGTCCGTCACGGCCCGCCGCAAATGCCCGGAGCTGATCTTCGTGAAGCCGCGGTTTGATGTCTATCGCGAGGTCTCGCGCCAGATCCGCGAGATCTTTTACGAGTACACCCCGCTGGTGGAGCCGCTGTCGCTGGATGAGGCCTATCTTGATGTGACCGAGAACCGGAAGGATATCCCATACGCCACTCAGGTCGCTCGGGAGATCCGGGCCAGGATCTGGGAGGAGACCCAGCTCACAGCGTCGGCCGGGATCAGCTTCAACAAGTTCCTGGCCAAGATGGCGTCGGATCAGAACAAGCCGAACGGCCAGTTTGTGATTACGCCCGAAATGGGACCAGCGTTCGTCGAGAGCCTTGCGGTCGGCAAGTTCCATGGCATCGGTCCGGCTACAGCCCGCAAGATGAACGAGTTCGGCATCGTCACCGGCCTGGATCTGAAAGCTCAGTCGCTCGACTTCCTGCAGGAACGCTTCGGCAAGGCCGGAACCCATTACTACTGGATTGCCCGAGCTGTTGACCATCGCCTGGTCCAGCCCGACCGTATTCGCAAATCTATTGGAGCCGAGAACACCTTCGAGAAGGATCTCGTTGTCTTCGAGGAGATGAAGGCTGCGCTCCAGCCGATCGTGGATAAAGTCTGGCGGCACTGCGAGCAGACGGGTGTGCGAGGCCGGACGGTGACGCTCAAGGTGAAGTTTTCGGATTTCCAGCAGATCACTCGCAGTCGTACGCTGCCCGGTTATGTTGAAAGCCGGTTGAGGCTCGACCAAGCCAGTGTCGATCTCCTGTTGTTGCTGTTCCCTCTGAACAAATCCGTCCGCCTGTTAGGAGTATCCCTGTCAGGTCTGAACACGGATGACGAGTCGGAAAGTCCCCAGCTATCCTTGGAGCTGTAAGCGGCCTCTCGAGAGCCGCGCTGAAAACCGAGCTCACAGCGGCGGTCTCCTCCCGATTATGTTCAAGTCGGAACCCAAACTCAGCCAGACCGCGAGAGCACCTTCAGCCCTTAGAGTATCGGACCCAAAAGTGGACTTGCACTTTCGGGACAAATTCCGATGCTCCCTCTCTCAAGTAGCGCATCGCTAAGAGCGGACAATCAAGTCCAGTTCTCCGCATGATGCGCTAGATCCCGGACCGATAGACGATGTCTCCGCCCACCATAGTCATCAATGCTTTGGTTTCGCGGATCGCCTGTGGCGGCACGGAAAGGATGTCTTGGGATAGCACTGCCAGATCGGCGAGCTTCCCATTCTCAATGGAGCCCCGATCCTTCTCCACACCCATGACAATAGCATTGTTAATGGTGTAGAGCTGAAGTGCTTCGCGCGGAGTGATCGCCTGTTCCGGCCCAAGCTGATAGCCGTTGAGCGTACCGCGCGTTGTCATCCACCACATAGATAGGAATGGATCCACAGGAACGACTGGACCATCCGTTCCACCGCCGACATGCATACCTGCGTCAAGCATGGCCCGGATGGGGATGGCATAGCCTGCGCGTTTGTCGCCCCACCACCGCCGTTGGTTGTGCCCAAGGAGCACCGCGTGATCCTGTGCGGTTGCCATGATGCCGAGCTCATTCATCTTCTTGAGCGCGCCTTCAGTCGGGAGGAACACATGCATGATCGTCCAGCGCAGGTCCTTGATCGGCGTGTCAGCGTTGACCCGCTCATAGGAGCGCACGATGACGTCGATCGTCTCGTCACCCACGGCATGCGTCTGAACCTGGACTTTGGCCGCAGCGGCGAGCTTCAGTCCCTCGACGTATTCATCCTCTCCTCCTGGCGGCAGAAGGAGGACGCCACGATAGTTGGGATCCGGCTGTTCACTCGGCACAATCTGATAGGGCTCATAAAGGCGTGCGCCCTCAACGCCGCCATCGAGCGGGTACTTGATTCCAGCAAACCGAAGCATGTCGTCGGAGCGAAGTGAGGCCTGTGCCAAACCCTTCTGCACCTGCTCCTTGGTGAGGGCACGATAGAGCAGATCCGTGCGGATCGTCATCGCGCCAGCGTCACGCAGTTGCGCATAGATCTGGATGGTACGTTCATCAATCCCGGGCTCGACGACAGAGACGAGACCATAGCTGTTGAGCTCTCGCATGGCCTCCCTGAGCAGGCGTGCATGCTCGGTGGGCGAGGGCGGCGGCGGAAGAGCACGGCGAGCGAAGTACGCGGCTGTTTCGAGTAGGACGCCAGTGGCCTCACCTGTGGCCGGATCCCGGACGATCACTCCGCCCTTTGGATCAGGGGTGTCTTTTTTGATCCCAGCAAGCTCAAGGGCCTTGCTGTTGACGGTGACAACATGTCCGCCGCGTGGAATGAACACTGGATTGTTGGCCGACACCTCGTCGAGTTCATACCGGGTCGGAAGGCGTCCTTCCTTGAGTAGGCTCTCATGCCAACCGGATGAGGCGATCACCCACTGGCCCGGTGGCGTCTGGGTAACGCGCTCGCCGATCAACTTCTTCACGTCGTCAACCGAGCGAGCATCCAACAGCTTTACGGCGGGCCGGTTCAAGGCCGCCATCGACATGTGGAGATGCGTATCAATCAAGCCCGGCACGACAGTGCGTCCGTCGAGATCGATGATCTGGGCATTGGGACCGGCCTCCTTGAGTACGGTTGCATTGTCGCCAACGGCAACAAAGCGATCACCGCGGACGGCGACGGCTTCGGAGGTGGCGAAGTTCTTGTCGACCGTGACGATCTTGCCATTGTGAAGGATGAGATCGGCGGGCTGTGCCCAGGCCGATTCAGTGAGCAGGGAGCCGGCAAGCAGAAAGCTGGCGGTCAACAGGTGACGCGCACGAGTGCTGATCATGATGGAAGTTCCTGGTCTCACGAGTGGGAGAACTGTGCAGGCTCAGACGGTGCGCGTCTTGGCGTCTAACAGGACTACTGTGGCGGCTGGCCCAGTCACCGCGAGTTGCCCCTCGACGAGGACAGGTTCGAAGATCGGCAGAGCGCCTTCAGTAGAAGCAGAACGGATTGTGATCGTCGCACCCGGATCATGGATCGCGCCACAGAGCTGGCAGGCACCTGGCGAAGCCTCAGACAGGGCGAACTCACGTCCATCGAGGCTTGGTGCCAGATAGCCCCGGATTCTGACCGTCTGTCCTGTCATGGATCGTGCGAGGTCGGAAGCCTGCCCATCCGGTCCAACAAGGTTGGGTAGCGGCAGTTCGTCCTTTGCATGGGCGCTGGCGAGAGGGGCGAGAGCGATGAGACCGACGATTCCGGCCAGCACGGAGCGGCGATCGAGTTGAGGCCTAACCTCGTGGCAGCAGATCTTGGCGAAGCGAGACATGGTGAGACCTCCTGATCCCTTGCTTGCCTTTATGCTGTTCTCCATGCGCCGCATTCCACCCGAAGCGGGCTTCAGCGTTGCTTGCAGATGAGCATTTTGAACTGCCCCCACCGAGCACTTATTGTTGTCGGAATATTTCAAGTTTAAAGGAAATAATTGTCAAGCCGTGCTTCGAACTCTGATCTGCTGACCGAGGGATCGGCTATCCAGCACCGCTGTCGGGGGCGGCGTGTTCCTTTTGATAAAAATGAGTCCCGTCACAGATCAAGATCTCGGCAAGCCCATCGATCTCTCGCAAGACACGGTTGATCTGACGGCATTCCGGACCATCAATCGGGATCTCAGCCAAGGAGCGGGAGAGGAGATGACGGGTTGGGCGTAGGAACTCCAGAAGCCTGTTGGCAACTTCCGGGTTCATGATGCGATGAGACCTTCTCAAATGACCGCGTTGCATAGGAATCAGCCCTCAATGTTCCTTGTTTGTTCTAGTTTGGTGCGTGGGAATGACAAGGAGGTCTCTGGGGTTTCCACCGGCTTTTGCTTCGCAGTGTTCTTGGGGTCTCCAACACCTTTTTTCGCTTCACTGCTCAGGCATGTTCCTCTGACCTGCGCTATATTTTGGCGCATGACGAAGCCCTCCGACTCTGCAGAAGCACTGACCTCACCTTCGGTCGCCCGCAATCGCGATCCCATCCTGAGTGTGCTTCGCCGGGTACTCCCGCAAACCGGGCAGGTTCTGGAGATTGCCAGTGGCACCGGTGAGCACGCCGTTCACTTTGCGGCAGCCCTCCCTCATCTGACCTGGCAGCCCACCGACCGCGATGAGCAAGCCCTCAAGAGCATCGCCGCTCATCAGGCGGCCTCAGGCCTGCCTAATCTGCTCGCGCCGCTCGTCCTCGATGCCGCAACCCCGGAATGGCCTGTGGAGCGGGTTGCTGCGATCGTTGCCATCAATATGGTCCACATCTCCCCCTGGCAGGCGACCCAGGGGATAATGGCCGGAGCAGGGCAGGTACTTGCCCCTGGAGGGGTGCTTTATCTGTACGGGGCCTACAAGGAGAACGGCGCTCACACAGCTCCAAGCAATGAAGCTTTTGACCTGGACCTCAGGCGGCGCAATCCGGAATGGGGTGTGCGTGACTTGGAAGCAGTGGCAGACCTGGCCAGAGCGCACGGACTGGACCTCGTCGAACGCGCTCAGATGCCCGCCAACAATCTCAGCCTCGTCTTCCGCCGGTCGAAATGATTGGAGGACGTGCATATCAATGAGGCTGCAAAGACGGGGTGAGTCACCTCCAACTGATTTCATCGCCACCAAAGCGGGTTTCCCGACAGCGCAGCAGTCCTAGATGCAGAGAATGGCCCCCATGTCCTTCACCCTCCGCCGTCTCATGCCCGCTAATATCGGGCTTCTTCGCAAGCTAAACGCCTTATTCGGTGACGCATTTGCCGACCCGCAGACCTACGGGCCGAACCGCCAAGTGACGCTTACCTCGAGGGCCTGCTCGCGAAGGAACAGTCGTGGCGCTCGTGGCAATGGAGGGCGAGGAGGTTCTCGGCGGGCTCGTCGGCTACGAACTCGACAAGTTCGAGAGGGCACGTCGCGAGCTATACATCTATGACTTGGCCGTCAGCGCCGAACTTCGACGGCAGGGTGTCGCGACAGCCCTGATCAAGCACTTACGCGAGATTGCCGCTCGGCGTGGCGTTTGGGTCATCGATGTGCAAGCCGATTATGGCGACGATCCAGCCACTGCGCTCTACGAGACGCTTGGGACTCGCGAGGACGTGCTGCACTTCGACATCAGGGTTGAGCCGTTGCAGCCTCAGCCGAAATAGTGCTTCACGGAACTGAGCGCTCACTCCGGCAATCTCCGCGAGCAATGCCGATCTGAAAGGAAATGTGTCTCGCAGCACATCGAGGCCGAGCGTCTCGCTGTAGTCTTGGGATCGTTGGTATCAAGCACCGCGATGTCCTTGGCCGCAACGAGGACGCACCAGGCGAGGGGGTTACGATGGCCTCAGGCAATTCATCAAGGTCAGGATCGGGCCGGCTGACAGCATCAGAGTGGGCCGCCATCATCAGCTCGCTTGCCTTCGTCACGTTCTGGCTCGGAATGTCATTCACGTGACGCCCGCTCCCGCACAGAGGCTGTGCGGCGCGTCACCGCGGGCGCCAACACTCGTGTGACCTTCATTGACGCTCCATCTCTCAAACCGCTGACGGCGAGTAATCTCAAGCGATGTGCGACAGATGCATCGTTTCGCGTGGAGGTGAACAGAAAGGCCGCCGGATGAGGCAGCCTTGCCATCACTGAATGGGGCGAGCGGATCAGGCCGCCTCGGCGGCAGGGGTTGGGTCGGCTTCAGCCATGGCCCGCATGTAGACGTCGAGCAGGCTGTCGTGCTCGTCGCGCTCGTCCTGATCCTGCTTGCGCAGCTTGATGATCTCCTTGAGGATCTTGACGTCGAAGCCCTCGCCCTTCGCCTCGGAGAAGACTTCCTTCTTGGCCTCGGTCAGGTCCTTGATCTCGTTCTCGATCTGCTCGATGCGCTCGACAAACGAGCGGATCCGATTGCCCGGAATTCCAACGACGTCACTCATGGTGTCTCCTTTGCTGGATATGGACGGGTACTATCCGGCAGGTCCGTAAGCGCTGTGTTAATAGGGTGGGCACAAGTCACAGCTTCAGGCAGCATCGCGCCAGAGTGTCTGCACCCACCCGTGATGAGAAGGGGAGCCTCACCCGTCCATGGCTGGCTGCAAAGTGCCGGAGCCCGAGGACAGTCCATGGGCGATGCGGCTTATCGGACGCGTGTGATCCTGCTTCGATGGTTGCCCTATAGTTACATAACGAAACAAAGGCCGGTGTTGCTGAGCTTCCCCCAAACTGAACGAGAGGAAGGGTGCCCATCATACGCTCTGCGTCATGACCGAGGAGAACACAGCGCCGTAGTGGCACGCCGTCGCCACAAGCACAAAGGCGTGCCAGATTGCGTTGTGAAAGCGTAGGCTGTCCCACACGTGGAAAATCACGCCGGTGGTGTAGAGCAAAGCGCCGGCGCCGAGTAACCACAGGGTCGCGCTCGGGAATACGAGAATGTGATCCCACAAGACAACCCCGCTCCAGCCGATCACGAGGTAGAGGCCGATCGACAGCCGATCAAACCGCCCGGGCAGCGCGAGCTTGAGAATGATCCCGATCAGGGAAGCCGCCCAGACACCAACCATGACAACTTGCGGAATGAGGGCACTGCCCATGCGCGTCAGGAATGGCGTGTAGGTGCCGGCAATCAAGACATAGATTGCCGCATGATCGAAGCGGCGTAGCCACCACTTTACAGGCGAGATCGGCCACATGTTGTAGGCTGCCGAGATCACCAGCACCGCTATCATCGCGACGCCATAGATCAGGGCAGGGATCAGGTCTGAAGGCGATGGGTCGGGCAGCATCGCGGCGACGAGCATCCCAACGGCAACAAGCCCTAGGACGATGCCAAGCCCATGGATAACACCATCGGCCCAACGTTCAGCACGATCATACTCGAAACGCCGGGTAGTTGGTCTTTGCAATCCCATTCTCCTTGGCTACGACGAAGCGCGTGTGCCAGTCGGGCAAGACAATACGGCGGCCGGGTATCGTCGCAGAGACCTCCGGGCGCAGATTCACCCCGAACGCCCACCCGCGAGCAGCCCCCGGCCTTGGAGACAATTGCGGCCGCTGCGACCTTTTCGTCCGCGACCTCAATCATCATTGGCGGGTTCAACTGCTCGATAGGCTGAAATGTAAGGATCCGGCAGCCGCTCCAGCCGGGCTGCGTAGGCCTCATCGTCCTCACCGGCCTCTTGGGGGTACCTTCCGATTTTGAGCAGGTACTTCAGCGCAACCGCGTCGGAGCACCCGTACTGGCGCGCGAACTCCTGCACGAGAGACATCGTCTGCTCGTCGATCCGCTGATAGGTCTCGATCATGGCCCGCTGCTCCCGCGCATGGCCTGCTGCCACAAGCAAGTATGGCGGCTCATGACGTGGGTGGGAAGCTTACCCCCACCTTAGAGATGTGCGCCTTGGAGGCTTTGCCGGCAACCTCTGTTAGTCGCTTATTAACCATCTGAGCGGGAAGATAGACGGAGCCGAAAGGTAGGCGGGGAGAGCGCGGATGGACCGCCTCCCCGCCGTTTGATTTCGACCCCAGCCTTCCCGAAGGAGCCAAGTGTGAACGCGATGCTCAAAGAGCGCATTGGGGAACGGGTTGGCGCGCTCAAAATCTCGTGGCGCCGGGCCTCCCTCGAAGCAGGCCTTGAAGCGGGGTTCATTCAAGACATCATTACAGGTCGCTCGCAGCTTCCAGGAGAGGATGCCCTCACGAGCCTTGCGGCCGTCCTCCAGTGCAGCCCGGCCTATCTTGTAGGCGAAAGCGATGACCTTGCCGGAGCAGCAGTTGCTGTCGGTGCCGCAATCTCAGCGTCAGACACTGTCCAGCGGCCTGATGCGGTCATGGCACTCAGAATTGTCGACGAACTGCTGGCCGGAGGACACATTGAGGCAGCCCGTGTCGCTGTCAGGCGCGCCCTTAAAGCAATTGCTGTCGAATAGGGAGCTCCGCGACGAGAGAAGGGGCTCGGTACTCCGCACCCAGTCCCACAATAGCTTACTCGCTTGCCTTCTTCTTTGCTGGAGCACGGCGCTTGGGCTTAGAGGCCGCAGCGGGGACCCTGACGGTCTCCTCCGACGCTGCAACTGCTTTCGCGGCGGTCTTCCTCCGCTGCTGGCCGAGGCCGCTGCTCTTGGCGAGCTCAGAGCGCTTCGCAGCATAGTTCGGTGCAACCATCGGATAATCAGCCGGGAGGTCCCATTTTGCGCGATACGCGTCTGCCGTCAGCCCGAGCTTGCCGAGGTGACGCTTGAGTGTCTTGTACTTCTTGCCATCTTCAAGGCTGATCAGAAAGTCAGGGGTGACAGACCTGCGGATCGAAACGGCCGGCGCTGGCTTCTCAGGCTCCGTCTGCCTGGGAGCTACTAAGCCTTGGAGAGCAGCATGCACGGCTGCAATCACGGCAGGGAGATCCGCCCGATGGACAGCATTGTTGGCCACATACGACGAGACGATATCCGCGGTGATGCTGGTTAAATCGGGAGCAGGGTGATTGGATGGGTCCATGGTGTTTTACTACGTGCCAGATATCAAGAGGAGTGCGGCCGGTGTAGTCACGATCTGGATCGGTCCGCAACCAGAAACGTCCCCGTCCGGAGCGTAGGCGCCTTCGAACGAGGGCGTGTGCCAAGCTCCGAGCGCCATGCGCGGTCTGAGTAGCAGTGCTTCCTCCAGAGTCAACCGGAGCCAAGAAGAGCGCTCGAGCCGAGACGGGGCCGAAAACTCTCCGCCAGCGCGCTGTGGCTCCCGTAGGGCAAAACAATAGAGCCACGTTCGATAAGCTACGCTGTTACGGCAGATCCTCAATGGAGAAAGCGGCGTGAGCCTTTATTCCTGACGTGAGCACTCTCGGCATTGGGAGTAGCTCAGACATAGAAGTGTCCCAGCTGAGGAGATCGGGAAAGCCCTCAGCCAGGGCGTGCGCGGTTTAAGGGAACTGAAACCGCACTGCTAAACTTGGCCGTTCAACCGTGGTTTTTTCGTGGATACATCCATCTCCAATTCTCTCGGCCCTCCACAGATCTTCGCGACACCGTATTTGCAATAGCTCAGGCTCACCACTTCAAAGTCGCCGACGTGCTAGGGGGGCTGTGTTTGGGCTGGGCAGCAGTCGAGCAGAGACATGTAGCTTCTGCCGGATCTCTACGATTGGAGTGTTGGTGACATTCGCCGGTGCGGCTCTGATCTCTAGTCGAAAAGATTGGTGACAATCCTGCTTACTGCCTCTCAAAACGACGAACAAAGAACGTCCCATCTTGGGACTGGCTAAATGAACCGTTCAATCATACGAACCGACCAAACGCACGTGGCAATGAGACAGCATGGGACATCCTGGCGGAACATGACACGCCCTGGCACACTATGAGACAGATTGAGATAACATGGGACAAGCGGCATCGGGTCGGACGATTAGAGCGGTGAACAGTGAGACCACATGAGACGGATTGAGACAGTTTGGAACTGGGGCGGACAGCATGTGACAAACTGAGACAGTATGGGACAACGGGCAGCTGGTAGGCAGATCAAAAGCGCAAAGGATTAGCCCTGAGACAGCATAGGACAGCATGAGACGCCATGGCACGGATACGGACAGCATGGGACAAGGTGAGACGGCATGGGACTTGGGGCAATCGGTCGTCACCTCGGCCGGGTGAAATTGAGACAACATGGGACAGGATGAGACGCAGTGAGACCGCATGAGAGCACATGGGACGCTATGAGACGGCATGGGACAGGATCAGAGGTAGACCGCTCCGGGTCCTTCCTATGTCAGCCGCATACCGAGGGGGGCGCGGAGCGCCGGCTATGAGAGTTTTCAACTTTTTTTCTGAAATGCTCTTGGGGAAACTCCTGACAACTTCTGACGCAATTGTCAGGAGTTTGTCAGAAGTTTATCTCGTTGAAATATATAGGGAATCTAAGAGAGGGGGATAAACTTCTGACAATATGACACTTACACCCTCTCGCGAAGATTCAACCTCGTGGGGACCTACTCATCCGGCCTCGCACAGTGTCAGGAGTTTATTTTGTCAGAAGTTTCGGAAAATGGCTCGCAAACCCTTATGGCGTAAGGCTTTAAACTTCTGACAAACTACCCATTTTCGGGGAAACTCCTGTCAGAAGTTTCGCACGATCGATCTGTCTATACGTCCCGGCGCATATCGGAAATTTATACGGTTTAGCGTGTGAGGACTCGAGAGATTTGTCCCATGTCGTCTCAAAGAAAAACCCCGCCGAAGCGGGGCTCTAACGTGTCAGGTGTGCCAGATCCCCGCGTATCGGGTTTGTAGGATGTTGCGTCCTGTAGCGTCGGACTCATACCCAGTGAGTACCCGTCGGTACTTAAGAATGAGCTTCACTGTCGGGAGATAGTCCTCGAACAACCTCGTCCGCTCTTCATCTCTGAGTGCCCATTGGGCCAGTTCTTCTTCGGTGATGTTGGCGCGCTTGCAAGACCGAATAATGTCCTCCGCGTAGTCCGCCCATCTGAATGGATCTACGGGTATGAAGCCACGCGGCCAAAGCTCATTGAGAATCTCAATGCGCATCCGGTTGCCGTCTACGTAGTTCTTCTCAAATACCTTTAACAGATCGTCGAGAGTGAGGCGGGCTCGCTCCTGTTCTTCGGTCTCAATCTCACCGGCATCTTCATTGCAAAGGCTAATCATCACAGTCTCCTTAAGGTTGCTGCTCGCATATTAAACAGAGGGCATAGGCGGTCGATTTGGACGCGTGTCTACATGGGTTTCAGATATTTCTCGTGGGCATCGATATTCTTACGCACAGAGCCGAGGCTTACCTCTTCTGGCCTATTAACGTCGCCGGAATACGAATGCCCGGTCCACTTCAGCATCTCAAAGACAAAGGGGATGCAGGTGACCTGACTACGTGCTTTGCCGAAGACATTATCGAACTTGCTAGATGCGAACTCCTTCGGTCGGAAGGCTGTCGTCTGGTGTTACTCTGAATAAAGGGGGACGCCGGGGACGCTTTATTCAAGATTCTCCCACTCTTCTCACAAAGCGATTTTCCCGTGTAGAGAACAGGAGATTCGGCACAAATGCGTCCCCTGCGTCCCCCGACGACGACCCTCGGCATGATCAAACTCAAAGGAATGTGCCCTCATCAGTGAACTTTCGGCGCAATAGGAACCCGAAGAATGCACGACCCTGTTTGCGGCTCGGGTCGGGCCTGAACCCTCTCGCCCGAAGCATTCGGGAAAAGGCCATCTTGGATCCGTAGGTGACACCTTGATTTGCACAAAACTGGCGGTATGCCTCGAAGGCGTCCGCAACTGTTGTGCGCGCCGCTTCATCGGCCTCACAACATTCCTCGAACCATAATCCAATCAGGTCGGTTTCTTCTTGGTACTCTGCGGTCGTAGCTTTGATAGTGGCAGGGATCTTGAGCCCGTCGCGCTGCCAGTGCAATGCCCCTTCGATGGCCCAGTTCAGCACACCTGGAAGCTCTTCTGCAATGATCTGGCGGTCGAGGTCAGAGATGATCTCATGCGCCTCCAACTGGCGCGGAAACAGGATTGGCACAATTCGACGCCAGAAGCCGTGCCCGGCGTCCGTGACCCCAGGCAAATAGTTGCCGCGCACCCAAAGCGTGTGAGTTGGCATGAAGTCAAATGCTTCCTTTTGAAGGAGGCGTGCCGAGATCTTCTCGCGGGAGTTAATCTCCTTCATTCGCTGGTCGTCCCACATGTCTCCCTGAGCAACCTCATTGACGAGCGCGAGACGCTTCCCCGGAAGCCGAGCCTTAAGACGCTCCGCCTCGTTTTCGTGCTTGTTCTTCGTGACAAGCGGCGACCCAAGTGTGACCGCATAGGCGCCGAACAGTTCGGCAAATATATTGGCACAAACGCTCTTGCCGTTCGCGCCCTTGCCATAAAGAAAGAACCATCTCTCCTCATCAACCCGCCCTGTGAGCGTGTACCCTATTGCCCGCTGCAAGAAGCTTCTCATTGCGGCGTCAGGCTGTACGGTCTTCAGGAACTTACGCCATTTCGGGCAGTCGGCATCCCGATCGAAGATGGCACCAGCCTGTTTTGAAATGCGCTGACCCGGGTGGGGCTCCAGAAACTGCCCTGTTCGTAGGTCCACAACTCCATTGCGGACGCCCAAGAGCATCGGGTCTTGATCGAATTCACTTATACTTGCCCACATTCCGGGTACGCTCATAGCCGCCCCAATGATGTTACGGACCTTGGACAGCGACTCGTAGAAGCGCTCGGCCTTGCGCGTGAGGGCCTTGTTCAGATCGGAGGGCTCAGCACGGTACCGCTCCTGCGCGGCTACGAGCTCCTCTTCCGCCACGATTTTGGCGAACCTGTTGATCTCAGGTACAGATACCGGGTCCCAACGAACCCCGGTCCAACCAAACCAGTGTTGCAACTCGGGAATGTAGATCAACTTTCCCAGGTAACGTTCTGCGAAGCGATCGCCAAACCAGGTCTCGCCATAAGCGCCGAGTTCGATCCCTGCATTCCCCGATGGTGGTTGCCACCCGTTCTGGCGGGCAAGCTTTTGTATATAGCGGGCAGTTGTTTGCCGTCTCCCTGCTCGGTTGCGGAACGAGACCCACGCATGATCTGTATGGGCGGGATTATAGCCAGACCATTTCTTCGACCACTCGTGCGCCAGCGCTCGTCCTTCCTCAGAGCCGTTGGTCTCATGGTGGATGGCTGCAAGAACACCGAGCCACCATGATCGATCTTTGTGCTCCGGCGCGCTGCCGTCATTGGGGATCGCCATGACTGCACTTCGGAGGACCTCCAGTGGCAATCCGAGCGGCCGCTGGCTCTCAGCCAAAGCAAGAAAGTCGAGGTCATCATCGATGCCATCGATCAGTCCAGAGGGAGGTGTAGACCGGTTGTCCTCTCCCTTGCCCGGGATGGGCGGCAGGCGATCCCACTCGATTTCGCCTTCAGCGTCGCGGTAGGGACCGAGTAACTCATCTGGGTCGAGGAGCTTGCCGCAGATGTGGCCAGCATAGAATTCACCATCACCACATACGGAAGGCCAGAACATCGCCCGCTCCGGCTCAGCAGACGCTGGATCAAGTCCGTGCATCGCTGGGCCCATCTTTTGGGCTAAGATAGCCATGAGCGCCCTGTACTCACGTCGATTCACGGGTCGGGCAAGTAGGATCACTACGCGCACGCGGATATCGGTACTGCAATGCGAGCGGGTGGTGCTCCAAACTGCCTCATAGTCTCCACCGGGTAAGGCACCGACAGTGTAAAGCAGGTCGAAAGTCCTTTGCCTCATGCCGTCAAAATCGAGCGACAGCACATAGCATTCTGTTACGCTCTCGGCGCTTCGGATGCCCTCTGCGCAGGGGCCGGAAACAAAAAATCCATGTCGACCTTTTGACTTGGTTTTCTTTTCCTTAGAGAGCGCCCGGTAGTGAGAGTAGCTTTGCGTGTCACGACGCTTTGTCAGGAGCTTATGACGAAATGCACCCCACGTCTCCCTCGTGTTCTGTGCACGGCCCAAGTTGCTATCGCCGATCGCGAAACGAAGGCGCAGATGATCATACTCGCCGCGTTCTTTCGCGGCGAGGTCTTTACTTTCTGTCATGTGAATCTCGTAGATTTTAAGTTTGAATGTATCGTCGTGGGCGAGCAGTGGATTCCAGAGGGACACAAGACTCCATTCCCCGGATGCACTGCGCCCGTCGCTAAGATTGAGGGTTTGGTGAGGAGGAGAGGGGCTCCTAGAGCTCCGCACTCTCCATTTGCGCAATGTACGCTTCGATGGCCTCAGGCCTATAGCGGATCGGAGCGCGTGTCCCGCGCCCCAGACGCAGCCAGTTCGGTCCCTGCTTCTGGCTTCGCCACCAAATCAGCGTCGCGGGAGCGACGCCGAGCAGCTCTGCCACATTTTCTGTGGTGAGAAGGCGGAGGCTTTCTCTCCGCAGCATGACTGGAGCTTCGGACGATGCTTCTGGGTTTTTCTTAGTTGATGATGCCGCCACCTGATCTGTTTGGTACGAACGGATCCTGGAAGACGCAGTTAGACGATTAGAGATTTTCATTTTCAGACAAACAATTTTTGTGACGCTTTCAGCCAAGCGCCCTACAGGCGTTCTCTCTGGCTTCGAATTTGCGTATATAAATCGAGCAATGCAAGCAATAATCGTCTTACCGCTCGATATTTATTCGAACATAAAAGTATTGTCAACCTGGGATTGGCATTGAACTTTGTATCATCTGAGCATATACATAGTATTTATGCGTCAACCCCAGGTTTACATTGACCTAAATAACAAGTTTAGACAAATTATAATCAGATAAATCCGCCATTTGCTGAAAGTTTGTCAACCGCCGTGTGAAGCCACTTTCACTGAGATCCCGCGGACAAGCGCCAGCGTGCAGCTAAGGAAAGCTGTGGCTATTCTTCACGAGCTGGTCGAAGTGCCATAGTCAACTGCCCGGCCAACGCACCACAACAGGCTTGCATTTGGCAATGCAGGTCGACAGTCATGCGCTGCATAACCTCGCCGGCTGCGACCTATAACACAGCTTCGGCGACTTGGTCGGAGCCAATGCTAGCTATTTCGATTCGGCCTGAATCCAGACCAGCGGCATGGGTGAGGAGACGATTCCAGCCGTCAAATGCCGCGCGCCGCTCCTTGAGCAGGGGAGCGCGATTGTAAACGCCCACAATACCGCCGAACGTACCCGAGATGTGATTGATCGCCCGCTCGATCACCGGAATGTCGACCCCCAGCTGATCATGCGCCTGCGTGACGAAGCTGCGGCGCAGATCATGGAGGGTCCAGTGGGGCAGGGGACTGGCTTTAGGATCTACGGCACGCCGCAGCTCCAGCACCTTGGCATCAAGCCGGCGCTTGGCCTTCGAGAGGGCACCAAACACCGTCCCGTGCAGGGTTGAGAAGACGAGGTCCCGTCCGTGCTGCCGCGAGGTGAGAATGGCCAACGCGGTCGGGGAGAGTGGCACATCATGCGGGCGCCGATTTTTGGTCCGCTCTGCTGGTATGCGCCAAAGCCTCTCCTCGACGTCAATCTCGCTGTGTGGCATCTCGAACACCTCGGACCGGCGCTGGCCTGTGAGCATGAGAAACCGCACGGCGGCACCATAGGTATCATCAAGGGCCAGGGCTCCTCGGTAGATCAACCCGAGCTCCTCCATCGACAGGACTCGCTCGCGGCGCACATCTCGACCTGCTGGAGCGGTATCCCGGACCGGGTTCTCGTCACAGAGTCCAACGGACCTGGCCCAGGAGAACATCTTGCGGATGACCGCCCGGGCGAGATTGGCTTGCCGGATGCCGCGCTCAGCGATGGCGTGAAGAGCGTCCGCGATGTCGGCTCGGGAAACTTCATCGAAGGGTTTGTTGGCCAGCGGCGCAAACAGGCGGGTCAGGATGCGCCGGTACTCGGCGGCCGTCCTCGGTCTCAGTCGGGTGTCCACATACTTGGTCAGGAACTCGTCACGCACATCGGCGAAGCGCCGTTTGCGCACGCGATCCAGCTCGCTCTGCCGCTTCTCAGCGGAGGGATCGCCGCCACGGGCGACCTGCCCGGCGAGATCACGTGCCACCCGCCGGGCATCCTCCAGCCCGAGCTTACGCACATCACCGATGGTGACCATTCGGGCCGGAGCATTTCGACTGGCTCCCGCGCGATAGCGGTAGACGTAGCGCCGCTGCCCGGAGGGATAGACCCGGACCCCGAAGCCCGGTGTGGCCTCATCCCACACGGCATATTCTTTGGCTTGGATCGGCAAAGATCCGACCCGACTGGCAGTGAACTTGATACGCTCTGGCACGACATGCCCCCGGTTTCCGTGCGCACCCCGTGCGCACGCTGCTTTGATTTGGCTGCAGCTTATTCGGGTTTGTTTGACATATTCAATGCCAGAAAACCGAGTCTGCACAACTACTTAGCTCGAGATTCGTTGTGCCGCAAGGATTCGCGCGGACTCGCTCTTTCTAACTTTTAATCAGAGGGTCCTGGGTTCGAGTCCCAGCGCGCTCACCACCTCAAACCCTTAACCGGAAAGGGTTCTATCCCATTCTTGTGTCTGCAGCCGCGCGCCTTATTTTCTTTCGGGTAACACTACGGGTAACAGCAGACAAAACTCGAGCAATCTGCACCAGCTCCGCCTCACTTGCGCTGGACAGCGCAATTTCTGCAATCGCGCAATGAACTGACCTTTACACGGTCACGCTTAATCGCAGTTCTTGGACCCGAAGGCTCCCTTAGAACGTGGACATACTCGCCCGGTTGACAGAGAAATCTCAGGGGCATCTACTGAGCGCATGGGGATCGCGATCTCCCCACGAGGCGGCATGCCCAAGCATCACGTCCTGTTTTCGAAGGGGACGCAGTATGCCATCAGCCAGCACCACCGTCGAAGCCGAACCCCGACCCGGAGCGGGTGCCCGGACCCGCTTGGGCAAGGCCCAGCCGCCGGACATCCAGAGGGTTCTCTGGGCGCGGTCCCTGCGGGCGTTTGGCGACGGCTACGTCGCGATCCTGCTGCCGTTCCATCTCGCAAGTCTTGGCTACGATGCCTTCGGTGTCGGGATCATCTCGACCGCGTCATTGCTGGGGTCCGCCCTGTTGACGCTCGCGCTCGGGCTCGCCGCCTTCCGGATCCGGAGGCGTCCGGCCCTGCTGGCCGCAGCCCTTCTCATGCTTGCAACCGGGCTGGGGTTCGCAGGAATCGAAGCTTTCTGGCCGCTGCTCGTGATTGCGTTCGTCGGCACGCTCAATCCGTCGGGTGGCGATGTCAGCGTTTTCCTTCCCCTTGAGCACACCGTCCTCTCGCACATTGTCGCCGACGAGGAGCGGACGGCTGCCTTCGCCCGCTACAGCTTCGTCGGCGCCTTCTTCGGCGCCCTCGGGGCACTCTCGGTCGGGGTGGTCGACTGGCTTGCAGCAATCGTCGCGCCGGGAACGACATCGGCGGTTCTTTTCAGTCTCTACGGCCTGCTTGGGCTGCTCACGTTCCTGCTCTATCGCGATCTCTCGCCGCAGGCAGAAGCCGGCACCGACAACCCGCCGGCGCCACTGAGTCCCTCGCGCGGGATCGTTTACCGCTTGGCGGCCCTGTTCTCGGTTGATGCCTTCGGCGGCGGGCTCGTCATCAACGCATTGCTCACGATCTGGCTCAGTGAGCGGTTCGGCATCGGTGTCGCCACCATCGGGGCAATCCTCTTTGTGACCAGCCTGTGCTCCGCCGTGTCGTATTTCGCGGCGGTGCCCTTGGCTCGCCGGTTCGGGCTGGTGAACACCATGGTGTTCACGCATCTCCCGTCGAACCTGTTCCTGATCCTGACCGCCTTCGCGCCGACGATCTGGATTGCGTTCGGGCTGCTGATCCTCCGGAGTCTGCTCTCCCAAATGGATGTCCCGGCCCGGTCCTCCTATGTCATGGCGGTGGTGCGCCCCGAGGAGAGGCCCGCGGCCGCGAGCGTCACGGCCGTGCCTCGCAGCCTCGCATCGGCCGTTGCGCCACTCTTGTCCGGTTGGCTGCTGACGGTGTCACCGTTCGGCTGGCCGCTCGTTCTTGCTGGCACCCTGAAGGCGGCTTACGACCTGACCCTGCTGCGGCAGTTCTCGGCCGTCAAGCCGCCAGAGGAACGCTGATGGGAAGCCGCCGATGGTCGACCGACCGCGAAATCCGGATCCTGTGCTGACAGGCCCACCATCGATCTCTACCCATCAGCTACTCCGCCTCTCGTGGCCAAACGCGGGAATAGCTTATAGGCGCACACGTGCAGTATGGCGCACAGGCACTCGGTAAGAAGCCACCTTGGGCTGTCCCGAAAGCTTACGCGAAGTGGAGTTGGCAGTCTGTCCTTCCACCTCGGTCGATTAAAAAGCTATCCCGGCAGTGACGGCAATTAGCACACCCACGGCTGTCAGCGCGGCGGCTGCACCCAGTGGTACGGCAACAGACTTCAGGTCCTCAAACATCTCAAAGCATTCCAGTCGTGCAATCGGGTTGCTTAACAATAAGTAAATGTTGAAGGCTCAGCGTGGCCATACAATGGCATAGCTCTAGAGCATCGGACTGTTAAACAGACGCATATCCGGTAGCCCCGAGGAAGTTCCAACACTCATGTGGCTCGAACAGGTTGCAGATGGTGCCGAGGGCGCGCCAGAGCGCGTCGAACGTTCGGGCCTCGGCGTTGCGCAGGTGGGCTTTGATCTTGGCGAAGGCCTGCTCAATCGGGTTGAGATCGGGCGAATAGGCGGGCAAAAACAGGAACCAGGCTCCGCGTTGCTTCAGGCATTCGGCCGCCCTTACACTTTTATGGACCGCGAGGTTGTCGAGGATCACCACGTCGCCTTTGCGCAGCGTCGGCGCGAGCTGTGTCTCAATGTAAGCCTCAAACGCCAACCGGGTGATCGGACCATCGATCACCCACGGGGCGCTCAACTCATTGCACCGTAGCCCGGCCAGAAAGGTATGGGTTTTCCAGTGTCCAAAGGGAGCTCTCATGCGCAGGCGCCGGCCCTTGCGGGAGCGGCCGCGCAGGCGGGTCATCTTCGTGTTGACGTACGTCTCATCGAGAAAGATCAAGGGATCCGTCGCAAACTTTTTGTTTCAGAGTTTCAGCTAATTCGTCCTGGGCTCAGCGATGGAGGGCGGCGTGTTCAAGGGCAGGCATTTTGATCGTTCGGTAATCCTGCTCTGCGTTCGGTGGTATTTGGCTTACAACCTCAGCCTCCGGAACTTGGAGGAGATGATGAGCGAGCGTGGCATCTCCGTCGACCACGCGACCGTGCACAGGTGGGTTGTGCGGTACTCGCCTGAACTGCTTAAGCGATTCAATTTTCGCAAACGAGCCGTCAGCAGGAAATGGCACGTGGATGAGACTTACATCAGGGTCCGAGGCCAATGGAAATATCTCTACTGCGCCATCGACAGCAATGGCGACACGGTCGAGTTCTGGCTCAGCGAACGGCGCAATCTCACGGCCGCCAGGCGCTTCCTGCGCAAAGCACTCGAGCGGCATGGCCGTCCTGAGAGGGTCGTGATCGATGGCAGCCAAACCAACCGGGAAGCCATCCTGTCCTGCGATACGACAGACCGCCTCCAACATCGGTCGAGGCGCAAACTGAAGCCGATCCGGATTCGACAAAACGCCTACTTGACGGATGTATTTGACAAGCGCTTTTTCGAGAGCAGAGAGATCTTTTGTCTTTTGCCACGGTCCTGGGATCGTCTGCGGTCAACCGCTCGGCGTGGGAGTGCAGTGTGTTGGGGCCTGACGATGGGCGCCTGGAACTGCCTGAATGGCAAGAGCGCAGACGCCTCGACCCTATCGGGAGTGGATTGGCCGGGCTGGTTCTGCTATAGTTGACGGGTTCGGGTGACCCCGGAGCGAAGAGCAGGGCGCGAGGTTGCAACCCTGCCGCGCAGCTTAGGATCGTCGCACCTCATTGGCGGCACCCGAGCACCCTTTCGGTGATCGCGGTTTCCAGGTGGCCACAAACCGCCAGTAGGCTTCCTCTGCCTGGCCGGATCATCTCTCGTTCTGCTTCCCGCACCGCCTTGTGGCTGTAGGCCGCGGCTGCCCCTTTCTGCTTTCCGCCACGCCGAGACGGATATCCTGCTGCCAGTTCCAGGTAGCGCAATTTCCACTGCAGCAGCGCCGGCCTGCTCCAGGTGTAGTCCTCCTCTTTGCTCAGCATATGCCAGACGATCACCGCCAGCTTGCGTGCCGTCGCCACGGCCGCCACCGACTTGCCGCGCTTGTTCCTGATGCGAACAAAGAAGGCTCGCAGTGGCCCGGGGACGCCGGAGATCACCCAGGCGGCTTCGACCAACATCGAACGGGCGTGAGCCCGACCCTGTTTGCTGATGCGGCCATGATAGGCGGGCCTGTCACCAGACTGCCGGACTTGAGGATTGAGCCCGAAGTAGCTCACCAGCTTTTGCGGCGAGGAGAAGCGTTTGATGTCGCCGATCGCAGCCAGGACGCTCATCGCGACAGTTGCATTGCCCCCCGTGATCGTCATCAACCGCCTGACCTGCGGATCATCAAGCGCCTTCTGGGCGAGGCTCTTATCCAAGTCAGCAAGTTCGGCGCCGAGGCGATCCAGCTCACCGGCATGGCGCACGATCACCCGGCGCTGATCCTCGGCGAGCGGGAGGGCCTCCAGCCAGGCCCTCCCGCGTTTTGAGAACAAGCTCCCTTGATAAGGCGGGATCAGGTGAGCATGCAGAACCGCGTGGATCCGGTTCTTGAGCCGGGTCATCTGCGAGACCAACTGGGTGGCTCTGCCGTGATACGGCGGCGCGTCTCGGTCTCCTCGTCCGGCATCCAGACCTCGGGTAAAAACCCGCTCGCATGGAGCTTGGCCAGCACGCGGGCATCGATCTTATCGGTCTTGACTTTGGCCCAGGCGATCGCCCGCACCAGGTTGGGATTGGCAATCACCACGCGCGCCACGAAGGGCGACAGCAGGCGCACGATGGCGCTGGTGTTGCCGGTCGCCTCCAGGACGACCTCGTCGTCCGGCTTCAGGGATTTGGCAAAGTGCAGCAAACGGCTGCGTTCGAGATCGACCTTGCCAGCATCCCGGATAACCCCCTTCTCCAGGATTGCCATCTGAGCGAAGGAACGATGGACATCGAGAGCAATGATCCTCATCTCCGGCTCCTGTTGGGTTGCATAACCTCGGGAGCCGGTGGGCCACACGACAACTACGGATCCGCGCTCGCGGCGCACCCGGGCCAGTCGAAGGGGCGGCCAGATAACAACACGAGCCCTCAGCTCATCAGATACGACGGCCTGCCCACCTTCCGTGCTCCCGACACCCCTATCCCGGTGCGCCGAGGATACCTGATCCGTCAGCCTTCAGAAACCTGAATGGGGTGCCGCGCCTATTCATGCCCGATAACAATCTCATCGAGCAGGATCATCGCGTGATCAAGCGACAGGTTCGACCGATGCTCGGGTTCAAGTCGATGGCATCTGCCCACGCGATCTTGGGCGGCATCGAGATGGTTCACATGATGCGGAAAGGACAGGCGAAGTATGCCTGCCGTTCGCAGTTATCCCTCGCCGAGCAGTTCGAGCTCCTGGCCGCGTAGCGCCTGCGTGCGGGACAGGTGCCTTTCTGTCCTTGACAAAAATTCGCGACAGAACCACTTGAATGACGGCACGCTCCGTCCCCTCTATGGCACTCTTGATGCGGTAGAGGGGAGCAGGATGGCCGCAGAGATAAGCTTCAATTTCAGATTTTGGCTAATACCCAATAGTCATGATCTTGGTGCTTTGAACTTAGCGCCCCGGCTGACGAGCCTTCGTATTAGCGATAGAGTGCGTAAGTTTTTAAAAGGTAACTGAACATAAGGGTTACCTAATCGACATTTCCATCACGTTGTTCTGCACAAAGACCCGCTTAGGTATTCAGCTATGGCTAAGAACCACAGTGAGACGAGCCAGATTGGCCGAGGCTTGGTAAGTGGAAGCCTAGTACGCGAAGGTTGGCAAAGCAGAGCCTTAGTAGGAAGAGACTTGGGCGGCGGAAGTCCGGTAAACAGAGGCCGACGCGGCGGAGGTTTGGCTGAAACCCTTGACGTTTTAGCTACAGGCAATGTCGGAGAGGACCTCTTGCAGCTTAAGCCCTGCATCGATCGTCTCGCCAAGGCTGATCCCAAAGACCTTCAAGAGGTAGCAGCCTCTCAGCTTCAGCTCATGACGGGCAGCTACAAAATTGTTCTATCTCAATCGCGCCGATGTTTCTTCTGGGCGCTAGTCACAGCAGGAATCGGCCTCTTCTTTTTCGTAATTGCCGCGGTATATAGTATTGCAACCGGCAATGTTGGTACTGCCGTCGTGCTCGTTCTCTCCGGAGTCGTAATTGAGGGGATAGCGGGTCTATTATTCCGTTTGTCTGGACACGTCGCAGCCGAGTCGCATGACTTTCACGCTAAGATCGAAACAATACACCGGCACCTATTAGCCCACAGCATCTGCGAAAGCCTTAGCGGTGATGTTAAGGAGCAAATCCGCGCCGATTTGGCTCGCAAGATTGCGAACATAAATAACACTTCATTTTTCGGCACTTCATCAAATCAGTCTTAAGAGGCTGATGAGCAATTTTATTGCTCGCTCCAAGTGATTGATTCACCATAGGTTTGGTGCTGGCCGCTGCTGCGGCGGACATGGGCTGCTTCACGATTGGGGAGCCTGTGCCATGGACGTCTGTTCCTACGCCAGCGATCTCAACGATGCCGAATGGGCGCTGCTCGCGCCCCTTGTCCCCCGCAGCCATCCGGCCGGATGGCGGCAGACCTATCCCTTACGGCGCATCGTCGATGCGATCTTCTATCTGCTGCGCACCGGCGCACAATGGCGTAAGCGGTGTTCTGAACCCACCTTACGTCCGTGTCTCTGAGCGGCGAGACTAACGATCTCTGATTTGGGATCGTTTTGTGTCGATGGTTGACCATATGCTTGAGCCGCCGCGGCTGGTGCGGCGCCTGGAAGTGATCACCGGAGTTGGCGGACGCCGACGCTGGTCAGCCGCTGAGAAGGCGCGGATCCTGGAGGAGGCGATGGCTCCCGGCGCGGTGGTGTCCGACGTGGCCCGCCGCAATGGCATGTCGCCCCAGCACCTGTTCACCTGGCGCCGGCAGGCCAAGCGAGAGGCCGACACTCATCCTCTGACCTTTACCCCAGTTGTGGTCAGCCCTGACACGCCGCAGCCCACGCCGGCCGCTGGCCGTGAGGCGATCATCGAGATTGTCGTGGAGGGTGTCGTCATCCGCGTCCCGCCCGGTGTCGATGGAGCGACACTGGCCCGCGTGCTGCACGCGCTCAAGAGCCTGCGATGATTGGGCCGAGCGGGACCGTCCGCGTTCTCGTGGCGACCAAGCCCGTTGACTTCCGCAAAGGGGCGGATGGCCTCGCTGCGCTCGTGCGCGACACCATGGGAGCGGATCCGTTCTCCGGGACTGTTTATGTCTTCCGGGCCAAACGCGCGGATCGCGTCAAGCTGGTGTTCTGGGACGGTACGGGCGTGGTTCTCGTGGCCAAAAGGTTGGAGGACGGCGAGTTCCGCTGGCCCAAGGTGCAAGATGGTGGCCTTCACCTGTCGGCCGCTCAACTCTCAGCGCTGCTCGAAGGTTTGGACTGGCGCCGCGTGCATGAGGCGCGCCAGATCACAGTGCCGTCGGCGGCGAGTTGATCACACCGTCAGTCCCACCCCGTAAGAGCAGTCGTCGCCCACCGCAAAGCATGATTCACTTCGTCCTGTGACCAGCGCGATGCCAGCTCTCCCGGATGATCCTGACCTGCTCAAAGCCATGCTCCTGGCCGAGCGGGCGCGGGCCGAGCGGCTGGAGCAGATCATCAAGGCGATGCAGCGTCACCGCTTCGGCCGCCGCGCCGAGAGCCTGCCCGAGGATCAGCTGCTGCTGGGCCTGGAAGAGGCCGAACAGACTGAGGCCGCTGAGGACGCCCAACACGAGCAAGCGGATCCGGCCGAGCGTAAAAGCCGCGCGGCCCAGCGGCGCCGGAACCGTGGATCCTTGCCGGCGCATCTGCCGCGCATCGAGACGATCATCGACATCGACGATCCGGCCTGTCCCTGCTGCCGCAACCTCCTGCACCGCATCGGCGAGGATGTCTCTGAACGCCTCGACATCGTGCCGGCGCAACTGCGCGTGCTGGTGATGCGCCGGCCCAAATACGCCTGCCGCCACTGCGAAGATGGAGTGGTGCAAGCCCTGGCTCCGGCCCGTGTGATCGAGGGCGGCCTGCCCACCGATGCGCTGGTCGCGCAGGTGCTGGTGTCGAAATACGCCGATCACCTCCCGCTCTACCGGCAGGCGCAGATCTATGCCCGGCAGGGCATCAGCTTGGATCGCTCGACCCTGGCCGACTGGGTCGGACGGGCCGCCTGGCACCTGCGGCCGGTGCATGAACGGCTGCTGGCGCAGCTGAAAGCCTCGTCGAAGCTGTTTGCCGATGAGACCACGGCGCCCGTGCTCGACCCTGGCCGCGGCCAGACCAAAACGGGTCAGCTGTTTGCCTATGCCCGGGATGATCGGCCCTGGGGCGGCACGGACCCGCCCGGAGTGGCCTACGTCTATGCGCCCGATCGCAAGGCAGCACGGCCGATCGAGCATCTGTCCGGTTTTGCCGGTGTGCTGCAGGTGGACGGCTACAGCGGCTACCGAGCCCTGGCGGGAGGCAATCAGGTCACCCTCGCATTCTGTTGGGCACATGTGCGGCGGCGCTTTTACGAGTTGGCTGCGGCCGGCGCGGCGCCGATCGCCAGCGAAGCCCTCACGCGCATCGCGGAGCTGTATCGGATTGAGAGCGACATCCGTGGCATGAGTGCGGCGGAGAGATGCCGGATTCGTCAGGCCAAGAGCCGTCCCATTCTGGAGGCTCTCGAGCCGTGGCTGCGCGCCAAGCTCGGTCTGATCAGCCAGAAGAGCAAGCTGGCCGAGGCGATCCGCTACGCGCTCTCGCGCTGGGACGGGCTGACGCGGTTTGTCGACGACGGGCGCATTGAGATCGACTCCAACGTGGTCGAGCGGGCGATCCGGCCCTTGGCATTGACGCGCAAGAACGCACTGTTTGCTGGCTCGGACCGCGGTGGCGGGCACTGGGCGATCATCGCCTCGCTAGTTGAGACCTGCAAACTGTGCGGAGTGGATCCGCAGGCCTATCTCGCCGACGTGTTGAGCCGCATCGCCACCGGTCATCTCAACACCCGCATCGATGATCTACTGCCGTGGGCCTATGCCACTACGCCAGACCTCAAGGCCGTGGCCTGAGAACAGCGCTTACACAATGGCGGCTGCTGCCGCATGAGTATCCACCGCGTGGTGCCGTCTTCTACCACTATGCTCAATGGCGCGAGGATGGCACCTGGGAGCACGTGACCCAGGTTCTGCGGGAGAGTTATCGCTGTAAGATCGGCCGCAATCCTCAGCCGACAGCGGCGATCATTGACAGCCAATCAGTTAAGACCACTGAAGTGGGCGGACCACGTGGGTATGATGGCGGTAAAAAGATCAAGGGCCGCAAGTGCCATCTTCTTGTGGATACGCAAGGAAATCTCCTGAAGAACAGCGTGCATCCAGCCGACATCCACGATCGCGCCGGAGCCGAAATCCTGTTATCGGACCTGCAGCATCTGTTCCCTGCCATCGAGCTGATGTGGGCTGACACGGCTTATCGCGGATTGAAGGATTGGCTGTGCAAAGCACTGGGCTGGAGGCTCTCGATCCCACAACACTGGTGGTCCGGCGGCGTCTGGACGCGGGTAGACGCGGAGCCGCCGACGCGCCGAGCAGCTTCCAGGTGCTCGCGCGCAGGTGGGTCGTTGAGCGAACACTGGCATGGCTTAATACCAACCGGCGGCTCGCCAAGGACTACGAACGCTTGGTCGAGACCGGCGAGATGCTGCTCTATCTCGCGATGAGCCGCATCCTGCTCCGGCGCCTCACGCGCAAAGGCGAAAGATAATTGCTCACCAGCTTCTGAGTTCCTGTTCCCTCCACTTGAACTCGCCACGCAGTTCATTGAGTTGGGCTAGGAGACGATCACACTTCGACAGGAGTTCATCGTCACTCAAGCCTGCCATTGCGGTGGAGGATATAATCCCACCGCCGGTGATCGAATGAATCTTCCGAATGGTTGAAGGTCCGATACCTGCGAGCATCAGCAGATCAGCATCAGGGATGTTTGCCACCTCAGATATGGAGGGGCAGCGGCCGCCGAATTTCTCCAAGATGCTTGCCTGAGCACGTGAACCTAGAAGCTCGGTTGGAAACAGATTATCGTTCGGCAATCCCACCCTAATTCACAAAGCACTAAACCACTGCTGTAGCCTTGGGTTTATGGATCGACAGGACCACTATCCTAATGTGCTGATGCTTATCCAAAAGGGAGCAAACCACACAGAGGATGGCTGACCGTTTCGCCCGCTTCGCGTTGCAGAGCCGTGGCACACCGGCGCCGATCTATCCCACCGCGACTCTGGTGGTCTCGGGCGCCTACCGCTACGTGCGCAATCCGATGTACCTCGCGGTCATCGCGCTGATCGCCAGCCACGGGCTGCTGATCGGCTGCCTGCCGCTGCTGATCTATGCACTCCGAAATTGCGCCAGAGCCGAATTGGCAGGGCGCCGTTTATAACTCGCGCCAAAAGAGCGCATCGCCCGGCGCGGCCCGAGCGGATCGAAGTAGCTTGACTTTAACGATCTTCTGATTCACTTCGCTCGTTGCCAGAACATTATAAGCATACGTCGGACATATTCCGCTCCGGCATCTGCGTTCTGTGCAATTTCATGACGATCATGCGGCTGTTCTTTGGAGGCCGCACGCTTTTTGCCGACCGAGGCAGGCCCTGCCGAGGTCGCACGGAAAGGTATTTGCTTTGACGACTTTGTATATTTCTCCAACCGGATCCGGCACCAAGGATGGTTCCTCCTGGGCCAATGCAGGCACGATCCCCAATCTTTCAAGCTTCATCGCCAAGGCTGGCCCGAATGGAGAGGTTCTTCTACGCGCCGACCAGGGTGCCTATAAGGTGACCAGTCAGACAACCATCAGGGCGGGTGGCGAGACGGGAGCGCCCGTCACTGTCCGTGGGGTGGACGCGACCGGCAAGAGCATGAATGCGCAGTTCGTCGGCACGCGGGCGACCGACTGGTCGACGGGCAAACCCGAAGGAACGGAGGTCTTCCGTCTCCTGGCAGGCGCCAACCACCTCAAATTCCAGAACATGTCGTTCGAGAACATCGGCAATGGTGCTTTCCGGATCGGCGCCGACATCAAGGATCTCACCCTCGAGCACATGCAGGCGAACAATGTGAGACGCTTCCTCGAGGATACGATCTCGAGCGGCTACGCGAGCGCCAGTGTCGATGGGCTCACGGTGAGGGATGTGAATATCGACAAGTTCTCGCAGAATGCAATCAAGCTCAGATACGACAGCCGCAACATTCTCATCGAGAATGTCACCGGGCACGGTGACGTGAACACACCCGAGAAATACGTGCAAGGCATCGCACTGGATGATACGGCGCACAATGTCGTGTTCAGAAACGTCGCAATGCAGGGCAGCAACGCGCGTGGATTGAGCACCGAGTACTGGAACGGCGACGGCTTCACGACAGAATCCGGCAATTACAATATTCGGCTCGAGAACACGGTGGCGTCGGGCAACACGGATGCCGGCTATGATCTCAAATCCAGCGATACGGTTCTGGTCAACACGATCGCGGAGGGCAACAACCGCAATTACCGCTTCTGGAGCACGTCGATCACCATGGAAGGCGGGCAGAGCCGGGATCCTCACTATTTCGGCGGCAGTGCCTCGACCGATCATTTCTGGCTGGCCGACGGTGCTCATGCGAAAATCAGCGGTGGCTCCATCCTCGACCAGAATGCCAGCGTAACGGTGTTCGATCTGTGGAAGACCGGTGCGATCCTGGAGGTCACCGGCACGACGATCAACACAAGCGGGAAGATGTCAGGATTGGGATCCAACTCCCAGGTTCTCATGACCATGGCCACCGCGCCCGAGGAGGCTCCGTTCCCTTCCCCGCAGACGATCATGGGCACGGCGGGTCATGACGAGCTGAACGGCGCTGCGGGCAGCGATACGATTAATGGCCTGGCGGGCAACGATACGTTGTCCGGCGGGGCAGGAAGCGACAAGCTGATCGGCGGCGCCGGTCAGGACGTGCTCTCCGGCGGCAGCGGACAGGACACTTTCTGCTTCAACGCGACGAGCGAGTCGGGATCTTCGAAAACTGTCGACACGATCAAGGATTTCAAGCTCGGCGAGGACAAGATCGACTATTCGTTGATCGACGCGAGTACGAAGAGCGTGGGCAATCAGTCCTTTGTGTTCATCGGCGACGCTAGATTCAGCAAGGTGGCAGGCGAGTTGCGCGCCTTCAGCGTCAACGGCGTCACGGAAGTCCACGGTGATGTGAACGGAGACGGCCATGTCGACATCTGCGTCAAGCTGAGCGGCACCTTCCATCTGAGCGCCCAGTATTTCATCCTGTAGTGCATCGTGCGGACCCGAAGGACCGCGTCCAACGATGCGCCGCTTCAGGGATTGAGCACCGGACCCAAATGTGGTCCACATTTGGGTCCGGTGCTCTCGTCGAGGTCGAAGACGACAACAATCCGCCGGCGCTACAAAGGGACCGCGGATATTTTTGATGATCCCACTTTGGTGGAATCACCTCTCTTTCTAGGGTTGCCGCATGTTTTGCGGCGAACCGGATTCCTATCGCCGAGCACTGCTTCGGCCGCCAGTCGTCGGGCCCGGCTTTCGGCGCGACGCATCGGTCAGTGCGGCAAGAACGAGGTAATTCTTCCGATGTATCTACTGCCCGTTGGGCAGGTCCTCAACGTGTGACATTGATCTGCGACAGGATCTGCCAAGCTGCCACGTCACAAGGGATCAGTCGTCCCAAGATGTTCTCCCGGGATTGACAATCGATGGTATAGGGTGTCATCTGGCCGCAAGTGGTTCGGCCCGGATTTGCTTTCGACTACATTACTTATTTGTAATTCAGTACGTTGTGCCACGAGAGGCCGGACTTCATTGACTCGCAACTAGGTTTGGATAACCAAGACGTACTTATCTCGGGCGCAGCCCGTGAATGGCATGTACCCATAGCCCTGCGTAGCGTGAATCATATCGGGAAGTGGCAGGACGGAGATGTGCTCTCGTTTTTGATCAAGCAAAGGCCGAAGGCATGCGCTTCAAAATCTCAACATCCTGCAGTTTGCTCTGCGCGGTTGGGATGATCGCCCTCCCGATCCGCGCGACGGCTGACGATTATCGTCTCGGCCCACAGGACAAATTACGCATCAAGGTTGTTGAATGGCGGGCCGGAAGCGCCGAATACTTCGACTGGGCGGTCTTCGCCAACGAATATTCCATCAGCGCCTCCGGGACCGTCTCCTTGCCGCTCATCGGGAGTCTGCCCGCAACCGGAAGGACGACGGAGGAGTTCGCAACGTCCGTTGCCGAGACATTGCAGAAACGGGCCGGACTTTCACGCCGACCGGAGGCCAGTGTCGAGATCGTCCAATACAGGCCGATCTACGTCGTCGGGACCGTGCAGCACTCGGGCGAATATCCGTATCGGCCCGGTCTGACCGTCCTGCAGGCGGTCGGCCTGGCCGGGGGCATTTTCCAGCAGGCGGGAACGGAGTCCGGCCGCCTGGAGAAAGACCGGATAACGGCACAGGGAGTCCACGAAATTGCGCGCCTTGAGGCCCGTCGACTGCTGGTGCGCCGCGCGCGGCTCGCGGCCGAGCTTGACGAGTCCATGCAGATCGCGACACCCGACGAACTGCGCAACGATGCCGATGTCGCGCGGCTGATCGCGGATGAAACGGCCGTCATGAACGCCCGCAGCGATGCGTTGAAGTCGCAGCTCCTGGCCCATTCCGAGATCAGAAGCCTGTTCTCCCGGGAGGTGGAGGCGCTCGAGCAGAAGATCGAGGTCCAGAACAGGCAAGTTGCCCTTGCGCGCCGTGAACAGCAAACCGTCAGCGCCTTGGTCGCCAAGGGCCTGGCAGTCACCTCCCGCGAATTCGTTCTCGAACGCACGTTGGCAGACCTTGAGAGCAAGCTGCTCGACTACACGACTGCTGTCCTCCGCGCCCGACAGGAGATCAGCAAGGCGGAACGCACCGCGGACGACTTGAAGGCCGAGCGGAAGGCCACGATCGTCGCTGAGAAGCAGGACACCGAGGCGCAGATCGATCAATCCAAGGCACGTCTCGCGACCGCCTTGAGCCTTATCAACGAGGCGACGGTCGCCACGCCACAGCTTCTCCTCGACAAACTGCCCACAAAGCCGACGTCGGTGTTCTCGGTCATTCGCCGGGTTGGCAGCAGCACCGTCAAATCCGTCGTCGACGATACAGCGACGATCGAGCCAGGGGATGTCGTGCAGGTCGACCAAGCCATCGGGGAGAGCACTTCATCCGGGCAATCCAGCATGAGCGCTGCCAGCGAAGAACCCGTCACACGATAATAATGAGCGCCCAACAGAGAGGCAAACCATCGGAGGAGGCCCAACGAACAGTCCTGCGGAGCGAGATAGGCAATGCCGTGGGAAGGTTCGCAAGAAGAGTTCGAAGGAGAACCATTACGCCAAGGTCGACATCTAGAGGAACAGCGGCATGAGATCGATCTCAACGGAAGGGCTCGAAAAGCCGGCCAATGTCAATGCCGGCGCGGTTCCAATGCTGCAATGGCTGCGCATTGAAGATCTGCTGGTTGATCCAGCCTATCAAAGGCCGATTGTCGGCCAGGGCCGACGCAATGTCATGCGAATTGCGAAAGCCTTCTCCTGGTCCTGCTTCTCCCCGGTTGTCGTCTCGCCTGTCGAGGGGGGAAAATTCGTCATCATCGATGGACAGCATCGGACCACAGCGGCGGCGCTCATCGGATTCGACAGCGTTCCGTGCCAGGTGGTCATTGCGTCGCGCGAGCAGCAAGCCGCTGCCTTCAAGGCCATCAACGGAATTACCGTGCCGATTTCGCCGATGGCCCTGCATGCTGCCGCGGTCGTGGCATGCGAGCCTTGGGCCATCGACACCGCCGATATCTGCCTCAGGGCCGAGGTCGAGCTCCTTCGGTATCCGCTCCCTGTCGAGCGTCAGCATCCCGGGCAGACGATGGCGGTCGGCGCGATCACGCAATGCCTGAAGCGCTTCGGTCCGGACACGTTGATTACGGCCCTTCAATGCGTCACCCAAACGGCGAACAACAAGCCTGGGGCCCTCACATCCCGGATGATCCGTGCCCTGTGCGAGGTTCTCCACAGCAACGACCATTGGAGAGATAGCGGGCTTGCCTTGTTGGAGGCCTTCGACACGATCGAGCTTGCTGCGATCCAAACGAGGGCGGCGATGTATGCCGGAACGATGCGTATCAGCCAAGTCGAGAGCATCCGAGACCAGATTCGCGCGGAACTGAACCAGCTGCTCCCCACGCCGAGGGCGGAAATCTCTGCGCATTCGCCGTCCAGGAGCATCCGAGACATGAGCGCGCTGTCCGAGAGACACTGAAGGCGCCGCTGGACCACTGGAACGAGGGCGATTGCCAGCGCGTCGTGCGGACCCGGAGGTCCGCGTCGGCGAGAGGTGGACACGCTTTCGGGAGCGATACGCAACTCACCGGAGGTCGATGAGAATGGAATTGAGTAGTGTCCCGACATTCTCTCCCTATGTTGTCGGGGGCGTCTATCTGGCCCTGTTCCCATTGACCCTAATCGCCCTGCTCCGCAACAAGGACGCCCCGACACGCTTTCTGGTTCTCGCTCTATGGCTGCGGTACCTCCTGTCCGCGTTCCATCAATACACATATCCGCCTATCGCCGGTGGACTGTCGCTCAATGCACTGGGCTCGATCGCGCTCACGGCAATCGGCTTCCTGGTCATCGAGCGACGCCTATTGCTGCTGAAAGCCTTCGGGGGCGTCTATCTGGTGATCGTCGCCACGGTAGTCAGCGCGAGCATCAACGATCCTGCCCAAGTCGTCGGCAGCCTGACAAAATGGGGATACTTTATTGTTCTGACGGCGGCCGCCTTCGAGTCTCTCGGTCGGCATGGGCCCGGCGCCGTGTTTCGCACCTTGATCGTTGCCTTCCTGCCACCTCTCGCGCTCCAGGCCTTGTCCGTGGTCGTGGGCTTGGGGAAATTCAGCGTGTCCGATAACTCGATATGCTATATCGGCGGATACAACCACGAGGCGGCATTCTCGATTATCATGCTGACCTTCCTCTATTGCTCATGCTTCCTTGAGCCCGACCGGCCGATCCTCACCGCGATGTGCATCCCTATCGCCCTCGTGGCGCTTCTTCTGGCCAATTACAGAACCTCTCTTCTCGCCGCGGTCCCGATCGTCATCGCGACTCCGCTCATTGGCGCGGTTCGACGCGTTTCCCCGTCCGATCGCCCATTCGTCCTCGTCGTGTTCGGTCTTGCAGGAGCCATGCTCTTCTATGTCGCAGCCATTGCCCTGCAGGAGCGCTTCAACGACCTGTTCGTCACACTGGCCAACATCTCCAATCTCGTGAAGCCGCCGGAGTATTATACCGCGTCCGATGAAGAATTGCTGTCGGCCCGTGCCCTCATCTGGAGCCGGTACGTCACCGCATATCTCGATGGCTCGATTCTCAACCTCGCCTTAGGCTTCGGTCCCGATTCCTGGGAAGACGTCTTTACAGGATACGCTCATAACACGTTTATATCGTCGCTCTATGAGATCGGAGCCGTCGGCCTTGCCAGCATGATCGTCCTGTTCGTGTCGAACTTCAGGTTTGCCTTCGGCAGCGTACCCGAGCATCGCCTTCTCGTCGTCAGCGCGCACGTGGGATTTCTCATTCTCAACTTGGCAACGATGCCGCTCTGGCTGATCGAAGGGAATATCCTGCTCGCACTCACGCTGGCCTATACGCTGTACGTTCAGATGCCCCGGCGCATCCGGGTCTCGGGCATGCCTCCGGGTATGGCTATTCCTCGTGTTGAATAGGGCGCGATTGGAGCATCGAAGCCGGCAAAGATGGCTCTCAGATCCTCGCCTCCCGAGTATCTTCCACCGCTTCGCGCAGTAGCGGGCGAACGCGATCGTAGATCTTCATGATCTGAAGCGCGTGCGTGCTTGCCGAGACGTCCTGGGCGACCCGGTCGCGCTCATTGCTGCTAAGAGCGACACTCTCAGGCGCGCGCAAGATGTCGAGTACGACCTGGGCGAATTCGTCCGCAGTGGCAGTCGCCGGGACCAGGCGGCCTCCGCGCCAAGCGTTCCATATCTCCCGGTAGCCTGCGTCGTCGGTCGCAACATATGGCGTTCCAACAATTGCGGCCTCAACGAGCGTGCGGCCGAAGGGCTCCCGAACGGATGTCGCGATCAGAAGGTCGAGAGCCGCGATGTTCCGTTCCCCTGGCAGATGGAAGCCCGCGAATGTCACCTGCTCGGCTATCTCGAGGTCCTGCGCCATACGGATGAGGTCGTGTTCGGTCCAGTCGCCGCCACGCCCAAAGACCACGAAGTGGCAGTCGGACCGGGCCTGCAGCAATCTCGAGCAGGTCTGCAGGAACAGGTCCGGGCGCTTCCAGAACCAGAAATTGCCCACGAAGCCGACCAGGAGCCGATCCGTCGGACAGCCTTGCTCGGCGGCAAACCGGCGCGCATCGGCCCGCTGCGCGCTCTTGGGGTCGATATGGACCGGGTTGAGGACAAGCGTGCTCTTGGCCGGTCGGACGAATGAGACATTGTCCCGACATGACGCCGAGATGCAGATGACTTCATGGGCGAGGCCGATGAGAAAGCGTTTCGGAAGGGTCATTCGATTGAGCGAGCGGTGATGATACACGACGGGCTTCCCGGCAAGCCGGGCGACCGGCCCCCAGGATTGCATTGTCCGCAGGTCGTTGAAATGAACCACGCTGTCAACCGGAAGCGCTTTTGCAATTTGCAGGCGGGCGAACAGCCGGGAGACGTCATATATCGGATGATGACGGGATGTCGGCGCTTCGCCCGTCGGGATGACGCAAAGCCCGCTCTCGATCGCGTGCCGGGCGATCAATGTGTCAGCAGAACAGAGGACGCAGCATTGAACTCCGTGCTCCTCCTGCAGCGCCCGCGCAAGGGTAAAGGTGGAAACGTGGCTTCCCCCCATGTCGCCACTCACGAAGGGGAACACCACTGCCCTCACGCTTCGTTGCCTCGATTGGGTGATCGACGTTGGCATGGATGATCCTTGACAAGCATACGTCCCGGAGGGGGCTGACTATGGGCCGTGAGGCGTCATGGCTGCGGTATTCATGCACAGGCCCGGCGCATCGTCGTAATCGTTTCACTCCGGCAAGGTTCTGGCGCCAGCGTGACTGGGTTCCTGGTATTGCCGGATCCGCGCCATGTCTACGCCGTTTAGGATTGCACCAACGCATTGAAGTCTTACACCTTCGTCGGCGCCCAAGACCTCGCGTATGAGTTCCCTCGAGGTCTCGCCCCATTTCACGATGAAGAGCACGCAATCGACCTTTCTTGCGAAAATCCTCGCCTCGCTCGCAGCACTCAGGGGCGGAAGATCGACGACGACATACTTGAAGTGAGCCGCTGCATCTCGGAGAACATGATCGAGCTGATCGCCGGCCAGAAGGTGGCTTGGATGCGGCAGGTCCGGACGTTTAATTATGGGAAGCGTCGCGACCCGACGGATAGGGCCGCACTGCAAGGCGTCTTTCCAGGAACACGCACCTGCGAGGACGTCCAGAAGCCCGACCGCGGCATCGGGAGCGAAAATCGTGCTCAGATGAGGATTCCTGGTATCGCCGTCGATCAGCAAGGTCGGTCCTTCTCCCCGCCCGAGAAGTGTCGCGAGATTGGCCGCAATCAGCGACCTGCCCTCTTGCGGGGCGACAGACAGGATCCCGATGACCTTCGAGCCCTCCGGCCCCCTCCCGGCAACCGAGAGCGACACTGATCTGAGAGTCTCGGCAAATCTCGACTCGGGGAAGAGATCGACGAACCTGGCAAGGGCATATGATATCTCCCTTGGACCCTTCGAGGATCTGCCGATCGGAAACCCGAACCTGCGCCGTTTCCCGATATGGGGGATGGAAATGGCCGGCAGCAATCCAAGGCACCGCAATCCGAGCTCCTCGCGGACGTCCTTGCCGGTTCGGACCGACCCGTCGCGATACTCACGCACGGTCCCCCACGCTCCCCCGGCGAGCGCCCCGACAAGTGCCGAAAGGACGATGCTGATGATAGGCTTCGGCTGACTGGGTTGCAGCGGAGGGGCCGCCGAGGTAACAACCCGCGCGTCGCTTAACGGGAACGATTGCTGCTGGATCGTTTGCTGATAGCGCTGTGAGAAAGTGTCGTAGAGGGCTTTATAGGTGTCGGCGGAACGCTCAAGCTCGCGCAGCTGGACAAGCTTGGCGTTTGCGTCGGCGGCAACGGCAATCAAGTTGTTCACATTGCGGTCGAGTTCCTCCAGCCGGGCCTTCGCAACCTCGAAGTCGCTCTCGTAGCTCTGCGCGACGGAGCTCAGCTCGGAGAGAATCTGGTGCTGGATCTCCGCCTTCTCGGTTCGATATTGCACGGCTCGCTCATGATCCGGCCCAAAGCGCGCACTGATCTCCGCCTCGCGCCTCCCGGCCTCGATATACCGCGTTTGCAGATCGTTGATGACATTGTCCTTGAGGCCCTCGCCTACCAATGCCTCGACCTGGTTCGTTCTCAAGACATAGCGAATTCTGTCTAACCGGGCGCCCGTGCGGGCCACCTCCCCACGGGCGGCGGCGAGTTGGCCGTTGAGTTCGGAAAGTTGCAGGTCCGTAACGAGCTGCCCTCCGACGGCAATCAGGTTGTTGCTGGCGCGGAACTGCTGAACGGCGAGATCTGAATCGACGGCCTGTTGCCGAAGCTCTTCGAGCCGCGCGAGAAGCCAAGCGTTGGCTCGCCGAGTGGAGTCGTATTTCCCTTCGAGCTGGTCAGTGAGGTAGGCCTCGACATAGGTGTTGACGATGCGAGCCGATTGATCCGCATTCGCGCCGGTGTAGCTGATCGAGATGAGGTAGGTCTTGCCGACCCGTGTGATTGTCGTCCGGCGCAGGAGGCGGTAGGCAGCCGTCCATCGTGCGGCTTCCCGTGCCCGCGCTTCATCGGGAGTGGACGCAGGCATGTCCTGTATGAGGCTGATGAGAGCGCGAACGGTCCGGTCGACCGATCGGCTAAACCAAGTGAGAATCCAGCCGTCATCGATCCAAAACACCTGATCGTCGGTGAGATTCAGTCCGTCAACCACCGCAAGTGCAATCTTCTCGGATTTCAGGACCTCGACTTGGCTATCGACAACGGTAGAAGAATCCACCGAGCCGATTTCCGTCACCGCCGAGACGTCCTGAACGGCGCGAACCTGCCGGCGATCGATCATGATGCTGGTGGTCGCCGTGAACAGGGGCACTGACGTGGTCACAAACAATATCCCGGCCAGCGCGCCAAGGAATGCGAATAAAAGGATTATTTTCAACTGTCGTCTGACAGCCGCAAGGATGAACCTCACGTCGAAGTAATCGCCCTGATCTCTCCCGTGAGAAGATGCGAAGTTCGGCTCTTCGAGAGTATTTCGCGCGAATAGCTGCAGCATGTGGTTCCTCGCAATTCGTTCCGGCGCTGATGCATTACAGCTCCCGTTGTTCCCGATCGATGCGGGATCCGGAAGGCCCTGCCTCCTTCATAGCCACGGTACAGGGCTCTCCTGTTCGTTGACGCTCTGTCTGCTCTGCAATGTCACTGCCGATGCACGTTTTTCAAGATGCCCTTATGCCAATCTATGGCGGCGACCGGATATCGCCAGTCGTTCGAGCCTCGGTCGGCTCTCTCCCAAGAACATCGGCCGTGATAGGCGCGACCGCTCTTCCCATCCGACGCTCAAGCTTGGCCCGGATAGGTTTAAACTAGCTGCCATTGCGGCTCGCGGTGCGACTCTTGACGGTATCGATGCAGAGGTATCACCGGTGTGCCGAACCCACTTGTCCAAATGCCCATACCCTGTCCAAGTGCCCATACCCTGCCTGGAACGCCGTCGGCAGGCCCAGGGACAGCGATTGGGTATCCGAGGCGCTTCCTGTCCTGCAGACGAGAGGGCTCGCGTCAAGCCGATGGGCGATCTGCCATAGGTGTAAAGCTCGCGTTCTCGGCCGGAGCATGGTTTGGTGCGAAGCATCCGTGCAGTGCGATAGCCTAGAACATTCCCGGAGACGCCGATTCTGCTCGCAGTCAAACCATGTGGCAGGCCCAAGACGAGATCTGATCCCATGATATCGAAATAGCTCAAGCGCATCGTGCGGATCCGCTTATTCGCTGACGCGACCTTTCGGGTCGCGTCGAACGATGCTCCAGGGCATTTTTGGCGAAGTGAATCAGTTTCGTCGTCACAAAATGCGGCAAAGCAAAGAGAAGAAAAGAGGAGAGATAATTCCACCTCAATGGAAGCAGCTCTAGTGCATCGTGCGGACCCGAAGGGCCGCGACAGCGAAAAGTGGACCCGGTTTTCCGCGCCGAACGATGCGCCAGCCCAAACACGGAGCATCGGAATTGATCCCAAAAGTGGGTCCACTTTTCACGTCCGATTCTCTAGCGTCGCCGCTTGAAGATGCTTCTCCCCATTCGTCCGTTGCGGATCCGAAGTAATGCCGGCACTCCCTCGCGCCAGATTCGGCCCTGGAGGGCTAATTTAGCCCAGGGTGCGCATTGCCGTCGGCCGAGGCCCAGCCGTTGTTCTTGGCGAGCGGCGCGTTATAAACACCGCCGACAACTTTGACTTTGTCGAGTAACGCACATTCCAATGCTTAGGTAGGCTGAACAATTTGACGTAACGGCGCGTTCGTTAGGCACGCTACGTGCAGCGTTAGTGATGATTCCGTTGCGCGTCGGTTCGCTACTTCTCCGCACCACGAACTCGCACATTGGTGACGGTAGGACCGTCCATCGCCATGCTTACATCGAGGCCGACAGTCCCATACGAGTTCAACCGGATACTGCGCTCGCAAGGTGAGGAGGTGCGCAGACGCGCGTTCGACCTCATCATTGCGGTCGTGGCACTTATCATTACTCTGCCGGTTCTTCTCGCCATTGCAGTCGCGATACGCATCGACTCGCCCGGCCCCATACTGTTTCGTCAGACCCGAGGAGGGATCAACGGCCGTCCGTTTCGGATGTACAAGTTCCGCACGATGACAGTCACCGAGGATGATGGAGCGATCACTCAGGCAACCCGCGGCGATCCGCGCATTACGCAGGTGGGACGCCGCCTCCGGCAAACGAGCCTCGACGAGCTTCCCCAGTTGCTCAATGTCATTCGAGGCGAGATGTCACTCGTCGGACCTCGTCCGCATGCGCTTCAGCACGATATCGAGTTCGGCAAGTTCGTCAACGGCTACGCGCTGAGAAGCCAGGTGAAGCCGGGCATCACGGGATGGGCGCAGATCCATGGTCTTCGCGGCGGAATATCGACGGTTGAGGCCATCCAACGACGTGTCGATTTCGACAACGACTACATCGCGCACCGTAATCTGCGCCTCGATGTCCTGATCCTCGTTCGGACAATCCGTGAAGTGCTCCGTCAAACGAACGCGTACTAGATCGGTGCCATTCGCATCGGTCCCGATGTCGAAACGCATCTATGGGAGACCCGCATGCCGTTCTCATCGCTCAGATCGACGTCAGCGCATGGTGCGAAATGGCGGCCCGGGCTTTTCGTCAGGCTGGCACTTCTTGCGGTCTGTGGCAGCCAGTGCCTGGCACTGGGCCAAGAGGCACGAACCCTGCATATTGCACCGGTACCGGCGGGATCGGAGGACGGCTCCGACTGGGCGAATGCCGGATCGCTCAATCGACTTCCCGCATTCATCGCCAAACTTGGGCCCGGCGGCTCGATTCTGCTCAGGGCGGATGCCGGCCCCTACCGGGTCGATCGGCAGATCTCCATCCGGAACGGCGGCAGCGACGGGACGCAGATCACGATCCGTGGCGTTGACGGGAACGGGAATCCCGCGAATGCCGAGATTCTTGGGTCACGTGCGGATCCCTGGCAACAGGGCGCGCATCCCGGACCGGAGGTCTTTCGCCTTCAAACGGGGGCCGACTATCTCGTCTTCAAGAATATTTCCTTTCGCAACACGGGTGACGGCGGCTTCCGGGTGGCAGGCAGCATTCGCGGTCTGCACATCGAAGACGTCTCTGCCCGGAATGTCCGCCGCTTCTTTGAGGTTAATCCCAGCGGCGCGGAACAAGGCGCGCGCGTCGACGATCTGACGATCCGGCGCGTGGCGGTTCGGGGCTATTCTAAGGGAGCCTTTCGTATTCGCGGCGATTCAAGCAATGTCACCATGGAAGACGTTCTCGGCGACAGTGAGCGTCAGGATGGCGACAATTTCGCGATCGGCGTCGCCCTGGAGGACACGGTCCACGACGTCGTTCTGCGGCGCGTGACGATGATGAACAGTCACGATAGCACGAACGAGTACTGGAACGGCGACGGATTCACGACCGAACGCAAGGTCCGCAACATCATCTTCGAAGACACGGTGGCATCCGGGTCCACCGATGGCGGTTACGATCTCAAGTCATCCGCGACGACCCTGCGTCGTACCATTGCCGATGACAACAAGCGCAACTACCGCATCTGGGGCGAGGCCACGATCGTCGATTGTGTCAGCCGCGATCCGCACAAGCGCGGCGGAAGCGGCTTGCAGAACCACTTTTGGATTGCAAAAGGCGCAATGGCGGATGTCTCCGGATGCGTGATCGGGGATCCCGATGAGCAGACCACGGCCTTTGAGATTGAACCCGGAGGATCGCTCGTCGTCCAGAACTCGTCGATCAAGACGAATTCGAGTGGGAGGCTGTCGTTAGTCCGCGATGGCGGCCATCTCCAGATCACATCAGGTCAGTAGCAGCCAGGTCGAGGTCCGTCGTGAAGATCTGTGTTCTTGGTCTCAGAGGCATGCCCCATGTCAGCGGGGGCATTGAGATGCACTGCGAGCAACTCTTCCCGCGGCTGAAAAAGCGCCGGCCGGAGGATCAGTTCACTGTCATCGGGCGCAGGTCTTATTGCCCTAACAACGTCTCGGAATTCGACGGCGTGCGGATCGTTGCGCTTGCTCATGCAAGGGGCAAGTACCTCGAAACGATCTCGAACGCCCTGATCGGGCTCCTGTATGCCAGGTTCCGGCTTCACGCCGAAATCCTCCATATCCATGCGATCGGTCCGGCCTTGGTCGCTCCGTTGGCAAAGATGCTGGGTATGAAGGTGCTTGTGACCCATCACGGCGCCGACTACAACCGGGCGCGCTGGAACGTGCTCGCCAAGACGGTCCTGCGCGCGGGCGAGTTCTGCGCCGTCCATTTCGCCGATCATATCATTTCCGTGTCGCCATCCGCCGCGGATCACTTGAGGCGCCGCTATCGGTCGCGTTCGTCGCGCATCTCGTTCATCCCCAACGGATCAAATCACATGACAGGGGCCGATGCCGGTGACGGCGCGAACCAGTCGGTCCTGTTACGGTATGGGCTGAACCGCCGTAACTATATCATCACCGTCGGGCGTCTCGTGCCGGAAAAGGGGGTCGAGACTCTCATTCACGCATATCGCGGCGTTCCTCACCCATCGAACCTCGTCGTTGTCGGGGGCGCCTCGTCGGAGGATCGATATGCCGAATACCTGCACCGCGAGTCCGATGAACGGGTCATCTTCACCGGCGCCCTCGATCCGGTCGACATTCGCGTGCTTTTGGCAAACGCCGCGTTGTTCGTCCTTGCGTCCCGGCACGAGGGCCTGGCCATTGCCGCCTTGGAAGCCGCAGCGTCGGGGTGCCCGGCCCTCTTAAGCGACATTCAGGCCAATCTCGATCTTGGCCTGCCGACGACAAACTACTTCAGGACCGGCGACGAGGACGACCTTCGAAAAAAGCTGTCCGCACCGCATCAGGCGTATCTCGTCCCATCGACAAGCGTCTTACATAACTACGACTGGGACAGGATCAGCGATGAGACGAGCGCCGTGTATGAAGAATTGCGTCAAAGACCGGCGGAGGGCGCGTTGAACGGGCTCATCCCCTGGCTCCGCTGATATTGCGATACACATCCATGATTCTGGCTGCATGCGTTCGTGGCGAGAGTTCCTCAGCCACCTTGCGGCGCGCATCGAGGGACAGGATGACGTCCTTCGGCTCAGCGAGGACGCGCATGGCCGCATCCGCGAATTCGTCGACCGTGGCGTGAGGCTCGACCAGGATCCCGCCGGACCAGCGAGCCACGATTTCGGAATGACCGGCATCGTCGGTTGCAACGAAGGGAACGCCGAGAAGCAGGGCTTCAACGAGAGTCCGGCCGAACGGTTCGCCGAAGGCCGGGGCGAGCAAGATGTCGAGGGTCGCGATGTTCATCTCGGGCGGCGACCGGAAACCCGCCAGGATGAGCCTATTGGCGATCCCGAGGTCCGCCGCGCGGCTCTCCAGATCGCCGCTTTGGAAATTGCGTTCGCGGCCAAAGATGACGAACCGAGCGCGAGGCTCTCGCGCGGCGATGGCCGCACAGACATCGAGGAAGAAGTCCGGTCGCTTCCGAAACTGAAAGTTGCCGATGAATCCGATGAGAATCGGCTCCGCGTCTTCCGGCGCATGGGCGCGGAATTCCTCCTGCCAGCCCTTGGGAGGCTCGAGCATGGGATCCGGGAAAGGATTGAGAACGCACCTGACGTAGTTCGCGGGCAGAAATCCGAGATCGTGCCGGCAGGAGTCCGATATGGTGATGATGCCCTGTGATTGCCGCACGAGCGCCCGATCGAACCAGCGCATCCTCAAGAGCGCTCGATGGTGATATACGAGCGGCAATCCGAGCATCCGCCCCGCGATGCCCCATGATTGAAGGCTCCAGATGTCGTTACAGTGAACGATGGCGCCGGGCCCATAGGATTTCAACGTCCGGACGCGACGGGACAGCCTCGCGATGTCGGCGACAGGATCGCGGGCCTTCGCCGGGGCGTCCCCGGTGGAGTGTACGTCAAGGCCCATCTCGGCGGCTTGACGCGCGACATTCGAAGCCGGTGCTGCCAGAACGATACCTTTGATGCCGTGGTCCGCCGCCAGGGATCGCGCAAGGTGAAAGGCGGATATGTGACTTCCGCCCACGGTCGAACCGGTGAACGGAAACAGGATCGGCCCGAACGTTGCGTTGGTCTTGGACGTCATTGGCCCTCACAGGGTCCCTGCGTTGATCATGCTCCAGGTCAAACGGTCCGCTAAAACTCGGGGACCCATAGCGTTACCCGACACAACGGCTCTATAAACCCAGGAGAGAGGCGACGAGCACCCGCTGAATTTCCGATGTTCCCGAATATAGTCGACTGCCCAATGCATCGCGCAATTCACGCTCGACTTCCAATTCCACCATGTAGCCGTAGCCGCCGTGGATCTGGATGGCATCCTCCGCGCACCGTACCCAGTTCTCGCTGATCGTGAGCTTCGCCAGAGCCGCTTCGAGATAGACGTTTCGCCCCTTGGTTTGGAGCCAGGCCGTCCGATACAGCGCTGCCTGCGCTTGATCGACGCGCATCTTCATATCGACGATCTTGCTACCTACCAACTGGAACTTGCCGACGGACTGGCCGAATTGCTTCCGGTCTCTCGCGTAGCGGATCGACATGTCGAGCAGTCGCTGCATCGCTCCGACGGCATTGGAAAGAATGCAGGCTCGTTCCCAGTTCATAGAATGCGTGAAAAGGCTCCGGCCGCTTCCCTCCCGCCCAAGGCGGTTCCCTGCCGGGACCTCGCAATCGTCGAAGAACAGTTCGGCCATCGGCGATGTGCGAAGGCCCATTTTCTCGAGAGGACGTCCGACTTGAAAGCCAGGGTACTTTTTCTCGACGAGAAAGCCGCAGATGCCATTCGGTCCGGCAGACCGGTCTACGGTGGCGTACACAACGATAAGGTCCGCGACATTGCCGTTGGACACGAAGGTCTTGCTGCCATTCAGCACATACCGGTCGCCGCGCCGCTCCGCTGTCGTCCGGAGACTGTACGCGTCCGATCCCGAGCCGGGCTCCGTCATCGCGTTTCCACCGATCAGGGTACCGTTGCAGAGGTCGGGCAGGTATTTGCGCTTTTGCGACTCCGATCCGAAATCGAGCAACGGGATCTCGACCGTCCACATGTGGGCGTTGATCGAGAACACCAGGCCGTTGTCTCTGCACGCATATCCAAGGTTCTCGAGCACCCCCACCGTCGTCAGCGCATCGGCCCCCATCCCGCCGTAATCCGCCGGGACGGGAAGTCCTTGAATCCCGAACCTGGCGCATTTGAGCCAGCCTTCACGGTTGAACTCGCCGCGCTTGTCGCGCTCGCGCAGGCCCTCATTCAGCTCGTCGCGGGCAAAGCTTTTGACGGCCTCCCGCAGCTGCATCTGTTCATCGGACCAGGTGAAGTCCACGGATCAGCTCCCGCTCCAGCTTTTCAGGGTCTGGTAGTCGATCTTGTCTGTCGATGTCTTTGGAAGCGACGAATGGAAGCTGAACCGGTCCGGGATCATGTAGATCGGAATGTGCTCGGAGCAGAACGTCTTCATGTCGATCAGCGACAAGGGCTTCCCTTCCTTGGACACGATGTGGGCATGGACCCTCATGCCGACGCTCTCGTCCGCTAACGCGACAACGGCGGCTTCCCGAATGCCCGGATGGCGGTAGAGACATACCTCGATTTCGCCCAGCTCAACGCGGAACCCACGCTTCTTGATCATTCTGTCCTTTCGACCGAGGTAACGAAGGTTGCCGTCCGCATCCTCGCGAACGATATCGCCAGTCCGGTAATAGTTCTTGCCCCGCACCTCGACGAAGCACCGCTGTGACTGCTCGGGCAAATTCCAGTAACCTCTCGTAACCGCGGGCCCGCATATACACAGCTCACCCTCCGCCCCTTCGCTCGCCTCGGTTCCATCGGCCTGAATGAGGATGCCTTCAAGATGCGGGCAGACCTTCCCGATTGGAACCGGCTCCATCTGCTCGGCCGGAATGGGCGTCTGGACCTGGTAATACGTGCAGACATTCGTTTCGGTCGGGCCGTACAAATTGAAATACTGCGGATGCGGCCAACATGTTGTCAGCAGTTTCAGGTGATTGATAGGAAACACCTCGCCGGCGAACAGAACCAGTCTCAGCGCCGAGTAGTCGCGCGTGTCGAGCTGCCCAAACTGAGCCATAAGGCTCAAGATCGACGGAGCCGAGTACCAGACCGTGATCCTGTGATCTGCTATCAGCTGAGCGAGCTCGTAAGGCTGCTTTCCAACCTCCTCACCGATGATGAGCAAGGTTCCGCCATGCTTCACGGAACTGAAGACATCAAAGACCGACAGGTCGAAATGGAACGGAGCGTGGGATGAAAAACGATCCGATGGCGCGAGGACAAAGGTTCTCGCGCACCACTCAACGAAACTTACCGCGTTACCATGCGTGAGCTGGACGCCTTTCGGCTTGCCGGTGGAACCGGAGGTGTAAAGGATGAAAGCCAGATCGTCGGTCCCGGCCGCAGAAAGGGCGAATGACGTCCCTGTCCGAACATTGCGGGCGAGTGTGGCTCGCGCCGGACCGCCGTCTCTCGCCTCATCGACGACGACAATGGTGGGGTGCCACTCTTCCTCGTCGTGTGCTTCAAGCATCGGCTCGAAGCGTCTCTCAATCACGATGGCGGCCACCCGACAATCGGCAAGGATGTAGTTGTTGCGCGCGGCCGGTCCGGTCGGATCGAGCGGAACATACGCGGCACCGGCTTTCAGGATTGCGAACAGTGTCACGACGGCATCGATCGACTTGTGAAGCCAGAAGCCGACGCGATCGCCAGGCTGAATGCCAAGGCTGACCAATCGGTCACGCAGCCGATCGGACTGGGTATCGAGATCCTCATATGTCATGGAGCTGCCGTCGAGCTCCTGGATCGCGATCTTGTCAGGCCAGTGATGCGCGGCATTGAGAAGATATTGATGGAGATTCATCTGATAGATCCTCCGGCGCACGACCTAGAGCATTTTTCGGCGAGTGCATCCGGTTCGCCGTCAGAAGCCGTCAGAAAATGCGGCACAACAGAGAAGAGAACTGGGTCCACGAAATGGGAAACAGCTCTAGCGCACGAGCGAACGCTTCGAGTCGACGAGCTCGCAAATGGCCTGCAACGTGTTCAGGTGCTCCTCGTCGGCCTCATGGGCTTTGATCGGGATGTCGAATTCGCGCTCGAGGAATGCAACCAGCTTTAACATCGCCAAGGAATCAAGGATGCCTGTCGACACCAGGGGCGTGCTCGGCGTGAGCTGCCCTGGGTCCTCCCCCGGAAGGAATTCCTCAAGGATGTAGTCCTTGACGACGGACATAGTGGCGCTCTGATCTGTCATGAAAGCTGCTCCATCTGGCTCGCAGCGTCAACTGATCTGCACGATTCCCGATTCTAGGTAGCTCTCGTTCAAAAGCTAGTGGCCCTCCGGAATTGAGGAACGACCAGGATCATGCGGGCGGCTTACCTGCACTGCACCAGGATGCATTAAGACAGTCGATACGAGACGATATACGTACTGCCCCATGGAGCATCGGACCCTGAAGTGGATCTGCACTTTTGAGATCGATTCGATGCCCAATCCCTTAGGCGCACACGGGGCACTCGATCTGCCAAGATATCGTCGTCTAGCCGCCCAATGACTAATTTAGCACCCGGCCTGTACTGGACCTCCCGTCGCGGCGCGGTCAAAGATCGTCATGGCTAGCCCATTATGCGGCCCTTTGGGTCGCGCAGGGCGGAGCGCCGTTGAAGGGATCGGGCATCGGGTCGATCCCCAACCGGGGTCCACTTTTGGAATCGATGCTCTAACTGGCATCCACGAGGACCGGACGACCGGGAACGACCTATAACGGAGGCCACAGCGGTGGAGGCTCCTGTCACATCAGTGCGCTCGGCGCAGTCACGCGACGCCGATAACGTCCTCGTCGGGAGCCCGCCTTCCAGGGAGGCCAGCGCCGTCAAGGCCTACTGGGAGCAGGTGCGCCACGATCTGACATTCCGTCGCCTTCTAAGGCTGGGGACCATCGTCGTCGAACTCGCGCTCGTCGCAGTCGCGGTCAGGCTCCTCAATATTGAGAGCCCCGCTTTCGAATCCGTGCTCACGCTGGCTCTCGGCGGTTTTCTCATCCATCACTTTCTGCCCCTCCTCTGGCGAATTCCATTTTTCGCAGCTCTGTCGCTGGCCACCGTGCCGCTCGTCTTTGGTTGGCAGGCCGGCATGTGGCTGCTTGCCTTCGGGGGGCTGCTGATCGCGCTCTGCCACGTGCCGGTTGCATTTCGTGTCCGCGTTGCGCTTATCGTCGCCCTGGCGCTTGCGCTGGCTCTCGCACGCAAGCAAGTGCTTCCCGTATTCACCGCGATCCCACCGACGATCTGGCCGATCCTGGGATCGATGTTCATGTTTCGGTTGATCGTCTACCTTTATGACCTCAAGCACGAGGCCGCGCCTTTCAGCGCGAGCCGCGCCGTGGCTTACTTCTTCATGCTGCCGAGCGTCTGCATGCCGCTCTTCCCGGTCGTCGACTACAAGACGTTTCAGCGCAGCTTCTATAATGTAGATCCCTTGCGCCTGTATCAAACGGGCGTGAAGTGGATTCTTCGAGGACTGATCCACCTGACCCTGTACAAGGCCGTGTACTTCCTGGCCGTGGTCGAGCCGGGAAGCGTCGTGAATGGAACCGATGCGGCGAGGTATATGGTCTCGACGTTCCTACTGTATTTGAAGATTTCCGGCCTGTTTCACATCATCGTCGGGCTCCTTCATCTGTATGGGTTCGGCCTTGCAGAAACACATCACTTCTATCTGTTCTCGGCGAGCTTCACCGACTTTTGGCGCCGCATCAATATATACTGGAAGGACTTCATCCAGAAAATCGTCTTCAATCCCGCATACTTCCGGTTGCGCAAGAGAGGCGAGACATTCGCGGTCGCAGCCGCGACCCTGATCGCCTTTGCGGCGACATGGCTTCTCCACTCCTATCAGTGGTTCTGGATCAGAGGCGATTTCCCGATCGTGTGGGCCGACATCGTATTCTGGTTCGGATTGGGATTGGTCGTCCTGGTCAACGTGCTGCTGGAATCCCGAAAAGGGCGCCTGAGAACGCTGACCAAACCTGCGCGGACATTTCGGGATGATGCTGTGCTTGCGGCGAAGACGGCGGGCACGTTCGCGGCGATCTGCGTGCTCTGGACCATCTGGAGCACGCCCGATGTAGCCGAGCTCACGGTTCTCTGGCAGGGCATCCTCAACTCGGGTCCGGCAGATGTCCTGATCCTCCTCGGCATCCCGGTAGCCGTGGGCGTCCTGGGCGCCATATTCCGGAACAGAAAGCGCGAGACCCCCGGAACGGACACCGGTGGCGATGACAGAAGCTTCATGATTCAGGCTGGGGCCGTGACGCTGACAGCCGGTCTCCTCATCGTCGTGGCGCTGCATCCCTCTCTGCTCCAGCCGGTATCGCCGGCGCTCGCGAGTCTGATCACTGACCTGCGCGATCGCAACCAACTGAATGCGGCCGACGAAATGAAAATGGTGCGCGGATACTATGAGGATCTCGGCGATGCCGGCCGGTTCAATAATGAACTGGGCATGCTGTTCGGCGTGGCGCCTGCGGACTGGAAGGGATTGGGCCCGGAATTGGAAACAAATGACGCCATCGAGAGGCAGTTCGTTCCCTCAACGGCAACGGTCGCAGCCGGAACGATTCGTACGGTCAACAGCTTTGGGCTGCGCGACCGTGAATACCCGCGCGATCATGATTCTGGGACTTTCCGGATTGGTCTCGTCGGCGCGTCCCATGACATGGGCTGGGGAGTGAAAGATGACGAGACATACGAGAACCTCGTCGAGGATCGGCTGAACCGGGAGTTGGGACCGATAACCGGAAAGAAGTTCGAGATCATGAACTTTTCCTTCAGGGGATATGGCCCGACCCAGAAGCTCGCCGTGATCGAACATCGTATGTTCCCCTATCGTCCGGATGTCGTCTTGTACGTTGCGAACACGGCCGAGTTTCTGTGGATGTTCAAGTCGGCATCAAAGCTCGCGCGGAATGCTCTTCTCGATCAGTTTCCCTATGTCGGGGACGCAATCGAACGAGCGGGACTCAATCCTGCAATGCTTCCCAAGGATGACATCCTCACTCACAAATTGGCGCCCTTTGCAGAAGATGCTCTCACGGCTTTGCTCCGCAGCTTCCGCAAGGCTACGCTCGCGCGTGGTGCCCGTCCGGCACTTGTTCTGCTTGAAATCCCCAAGGATGGCCGGACCCGTAAACCGGAATTCGACCGCCTGGTGAGCATCGGGCGGGCGGCTGGACTTCCCGTTCTCGATCTTCAGGGATCATTTGCGAAAGTCCGAGACCGGAAATCGCTCTGGGTCGCATCGTGGGACAACCATAGCAATGCGGAGGGGCACCGTTTGCTCGCGGATCGTCTCTACACGCTTCTGGTTCTGCAGGAGCTGGTCCCTACGAAGCCTCCGGTGGATCGCTCCAGTGTCCAGGACGCGAGATAGATGGAGACGGTGGGCGAACCAAGGACCCTGACCGGCGAGTACGGCCTGACGAGTTCGGCGGATGGCGCGCGCCCTGCACGCGTCTCCTTGATCATCCCGGTCTACCGGATGGACGCGGAGCTGCGGCAGTGCCTGGAGTGCCTTACCAGGCAGACCTATGGCGATTTCCAGGTTGTGGTTGTCGACAACGAGCCAGCAGCAGACGGCGGCGTCGGCGCGGGGATCGAGGCCGTCATCTCCGCGTTTGCGGCCGCGGGCCTGCGAGTGCGCGGCATCGGATGCCGCCAACCCGGTTCCTACCATGCGCGCAATGCCGGCGTCGCGAATTCGCAAAGCGAACTGATCGCGTTCACCGACGCCGATTGCCAGCCGCTGCCGGAATGGCTCGAGGCGGCGATCGAAGCCTGGGACACGCACACTCGTCCCGGCGTGGTCTCGGGTCCAGTGGCTCTCTATCCGGCCGACCAGCGCCCGATCTCTCTCTACGAGATGCGTTTCAGCTATCTCGGCCTGATCAACGGCAGGGGGGATTCATTCGTGACGGCCAACTGGCTTATCGCCAGAGAGATCCTCACCGAATTGGGCAGCTTTGACGCGTCGCTGCGATCTGGCGCCGACGTCGATCTTTCGAGACGTATCAAAGCGGCCGGCCATCACCTTATCTACGCTCCAAATGCAGTTGTGCGGCATCCGACGCGGACCACACTTGAGGAACTTCTGAGGAAGCATCGCCGTACGGTAGGTGGTGCATGGAACCGCACTCCGAGGAGCCTGAGGACTCTGCGCGTTCTGAGACATGTTCTTAGACGCGGATGGTCGCGCTACCGCGATCTGCATCGGGCCAGAGCCAGCGAAACGGAGCTTGTGACGGGACTGCTCAAGGTACAGCGTGCCATCACGGCGGCCGAGATCCGAGAAACGATCCGCCTCGCTTGCGGAGGTGAGCCCGAGCGGTAGTCTCGCCGGGATCGGGCCTCAATGCATTCTTCCGTCTCGCCCGGATTCGTCACCTGAACCGCTTCTTGCCACCTCTATCTCATATTGACGCACGATCCGCTCATCTCCGTCGGGGATGCGCCTGATGTGGTAGAGCGGAATGCCATCGGCGGTAGACGGAAGCAGGCTGACGATGCTGAAGATACCATGAGGCATCTTGCACAGAGGCGTTTCCTTTGCCCGGACATGTTGGCCGATCTTGAACGCATGCGTCGTCATAGGGTCGTCCTCCAAAAGAGAATCGGACGCAACCACGCTGCCACGATCCTGTTGCGAACGGGGAATGTCGGCAAGTCAGTCCCGGCCGAAATTTCCCACTAGAGATTCAACGACTGGCCACATCGCGATCATCGCTATGGGGCGAGGCAGTCAAACCCATCGCCCGCTGATCCGATGTATGGCGTACCCTGCTGATGCAGGTGGTTCGACATTCGAGCAAGGCCTGTCCCTTCTAGTTTAGCGGCCTCGGGTCTCGACTGGCAAGGACAGGCAATTTGGGGTTCATTGGTCCTGACAGACTGCCAGGGGTCGAAACTAGATCTGTCTCCCAGTCTTGCAAGCCGTGATCACGGCCGACTCCTGATTATTGGCACGGGAGCAACTTGAACGATCAAGGGCGGACGTAGGCGGGAGTGATCCGGACCGGGTCAATTAGCCTGTCCTAGGTACGTTGTCGCTATTGCCCGCAGGCGAGCCGCGCATAACGCGGGGTTTGGCCCTGCAATTCGGTGTGAAGGATCATTTGTCGCGTTGAAGCAAGGGTCGACAGAGCTATTGCTCGCCAGAGCATCGGAGTGTGTCCTTGGGTCCGAACATCTAGCGAAAGTCCCGCATGGGATACAGAAGCACTTAAGGGCTGTCCTGTTAAGCCCGTATGAGCAGACTCTTTTATCTCGAATGGAGGGTTATTTCCTCCTGAATGCTGTCTCTGCGGCGTAAAGGGGCTTCCCGAGGCTTTGGCCATCCTCATCGGTATGATGCGCGCTGCCCGCAATGTAATAGCCTCGAGCGGCATCGCCTTCTGGTGCTTTGGCTTGTCTGGATGCGAGACCTCCTTGGCGTGAGCGACGACGTGGAAGGCTTGGGGCAAAGCGTGTGGATCGGGTGGCTTGAAGCGCAAGTTGGCGAGTTTGGGCCCGGCAGCCAGGCGCCGTTGCACGACCTGTTCGGGTGAGGCCCCCTTGAGCACGCGCTGGCGTCTTCTATTATAGGCCTGATTGAAGCCTTTGAGCAGCTTCTCGAGGTCGCGATGGCTATAGATCGTGATCCCCAGCACCTCGCGTTGCACCCGTCCGTTGAAGCGCTCCACGAGACTATTATCGGGCATAATGATCTCGGTGCCTTATGCGTCCATCTGCTTTCCTCGGGAGGCGGTGCTATGGTGAGCCCCTCTGGGACGCGGGGCACCGGGAGCACGAAGGTGCGGGCAGGCCGCCGATAGACGTTGGGCTGAGAGCCCGAACTCGTTACATGGCCGCCCCCTTGCGACTTGCCCGGATGCGCTGCGAGCGCGGATCAGTAGGTGTCGTGTTGCCCGCTAGCTCCCGTCTTGAACGAGCACAGCTCGGAGGGAGCCAGCGTGCGCGTCATCGGACTGGATATCCACCGCGCCTTCGCCGAGGCGGTCGCCTGGCAGGAGGGCAAGCTCAAGCGGATTGGGCGCATCGACATGCGCCGGAGGAGGAGCCTGGCTGTCGGAGCAGTCTCTGCCGGACGATGAGCGCTTTGCCATTGTGCGCCATCTGCGGGAATTCGATCGACTGGCGGAAGATCTCCGGGTCATCGAGCGAGATCTCGCGCGCTCCGCTCTGGCCGACGAGAGTGTTGCGCGCCTGATGACCATCCCCGGCATCGACATGGTGGTGGCGCTCGCGCTGGCGGCAGCCATCGGCGATATCCAGCGCTTCGATGCTCCCGAGAAGCTGGTCAGCTATCTCGGGCTGAACCCGAGCGTGCGCCAGTCCGGTCCTGGGCCAGCCCATCACGGCCGGATCACCAAGCAGGGACGCGGGCATGCCCGCGGAATGCTGGTCGAGGCCGCCTGGGCTGCGGCGTGAGCCCCTGGTCCCCTGCGGGCGTTCTTCCTCCGGGTGAGCAGCCGGCGCGGGCAGCATGTGGCGGCGGTGGCAACCGCCCGCAAGCTGGCTGTCGAACCGCGCCGGGATTCCCGGAGGCTCCAACACCTGACAGGATGGAGCCATGACGAAGCGAACACCACCCTATTCACCAGAGGTCCGCGAGCGAGCGGTCCGGATGGTTTTCGAGCACCGCGACGAGTACGCCTCGCAGTATGAGGCGATCCTGTCGATCGCAGCCAAGATCGGCTGCTCGCGCGAGACGCTGCGGCACTGGGTGCGGGAGGCCGAGCGCGATCAAGGCCTCCGGGCCGGGCCGACGAGCGCGGAGCAGGAGAAGATCAAGGCGCTCGAGCGTGAGGTGCGCGAACTGCGCCAGGCCAACGAGATCCTGCGCAAGGCCAGCGCGTATTTTGCCCAGGCGGAGCTCGACCGCCGCTTCAAGCCATGAAGGCGTTTATCGACGAGCATCGTGAGATCTACGGGGTCGAGCCGATCTGCCGTGTGCTGCCGATCGCCCCGTCGACCTACCATGAGCACGCCGCCCGCAAGGCCAATCCCGGCCGCAGACCGGCCCGCGAGCGCCGGGACGCCGCACTGTGCCGGGAGATCCGCCGGGTCTTTGCGGCAAACTTCGGCGTTTATGGCGTCCGCAAGGTCTGGCGCCAGCTGCAGCGTGAGGGCATCGATGTGGCGCGCTGCACGGTCGCCCGGCTGATGCGACAGATGGGCCTCCAAGGGGTGGTTCGCGGCAAGAGCATCAGGACGACCGTCAGCGATGGCGCAGCCCCATGCCCGCGTGACCAAGTCAACCGACAGTTCACGGCGCCGCGGCCGAATGCCCTGTGGGTCAGCGACTTCACCTTTGTCGCGACCTGGTCGGGCTTCGTCTCTGTCGCCTTCGTGATCGATGCCTTCGCCCGCCGGATCGTGGGCTGGCGGGTGTCACGCTCGGCCCGGGCCGAGTTCGTGCTCGATGCCCTGGAGCAGGCCCTCCATGACCGGCAGCCCTGGCGAACCGACCTCATTCACCACTCCGACAGTCAGGGGAGTTCAATACGTGTCGATCAAGTACACCGAGCGCCTTGCCGAGGCGGGGATTGAACCATCCGTCGGCAGTGTTGGCGACTCGTACGACTGTGAGAATGTGAGAGCCGCTCGGAAGGCCTGACCCTTCGTACGATTGACTGCGTGTCATTGCATTGACGTGTCGGTCCTCCGGGCGGCACCTGACGGTCTGCTGTCGCGTGACTTGATAGGAGCTTGAGGGTCTCGTCCCATCACAGTCCTGTCCGCTCGCAGGAACCTGACAGGTTCCTGCGAGCGGAGGACGAGGAATGCGCATGACTGATCCTGCTGAGATCATCATCGGCATTGACACTCACAAGGAGGCCCACGCCGCTGTCGCCATCAACGGGCTGGGAGCCCGCCTTGGGGCAATGACCCTGCTGGCGAGCAGCAGAGGCTATCACGAGATGGAGAGCTGGGCTCAATCCTTGGGTCCCGTTCGCGCCTTCGGGATCGAGGGGACAGGCTCTTATGGGGCTGGCCTGGCACGCTTCCTGCAGGAGAGAGGCCACAATGTCATCGAGGTCAACCGCCCCAATCGCCAGATCCGGCACCAGCATGGCAAGAATGACCCGCTTGACGCTGAGAACGCGGCCCGCGCCGTTCTCAGTGGCCAGGCAAGGGCGGCTCCGAAGTCGGGCACCAGCTCCGTGGAAATGATCCGCCATCTCAAGGTGGCGCGAGACACCGCCGTCAAGAGCCGCACCCAGGCGATGGTCACCCTCAAGACGATCATCGTCAATGCTCCCGCTGCCTTGCGCGAGAGCCTTGACGGCCTCACCGGCAAAATGACCCTGATCCGCCATTTAATGATCTTCACGGAAGACCTGCAACAGAGAGACCCGCGTGCCGAAAGAAGCTGACGATCATTTCGGGTTGACGTTGCAAGCGACAGAATTCACGGCGGGCCAGGCGGTGCAGATCGGCGACCGATCCAGGTAGCGCGTTCGCCATGGCGCACTTGACGAGGGCATTGCATTGCTCCTCCGGATTGAGCTCTGGTGCATAGGCCGGCAGATGGGCCACTGCATAGTCCTGCGGGTGTTCCGCAATGAAGGCGGTGGTTGCTCGCGAGCGGTGGGCATTCAGCCGATCCCAAACCACCAGCAGCGGTGTGCCGACCTTTCGCCGGAAGAAGCGCAGGGCCAGGATGACACAGCGGCTTGAGACGCTGGTGCGGAAGTGGCGGGCATAGAGCCGCCCGTCCGGCGTGATCGCCACGATGCTCGACACCTCGCGCCGCTTGCTCACCCGCCGCAGCACCGGGGTCAGCCCGCGCCGCGCCCAGGTCGTGGCCGGCCGGATCCGGAAGCTGTGGCCTGTCTCATCCACGAGCAGGAGGGTCCGGCGCTCCCGGCGCACCTTTTTTTGAGCGCCACCCACTCGCGCTTGGGCCGACCGCGATCACGAGGTCGTCGCGTTCCTTGGCCCGTGTGGCTGGGCGCTGCACGCTGAAGCCGTGCGCCTTGAGCGGCCGCTCTGTCAACGGGCGTTGAAGCTTCCGCATTTGTGGGCCTTCAATTTTCCCTACCTGATGGGTGGGGCTGTCTCCGGTGATCAGCCGGTTGAATGATCCATCGATGTCCCTCCGGGTGGTCGGCCGCGGCGCTTTGGTGCCGGTGGCGGCGTGATCAGGGCTTTCGAACGCACGTGCTCAGGAACAAGCTCGGCATGCTGGCGCAGACGGTAGCTCGAGCCCTCGATCTGGATCACAACCGCATGGTGAAGAAGGCGATCCAACAGTGCCGTGGCCACAACGGGATCGCCGAACACCTCGCCCCATTCGGCAAATCCGCGGTTCGAGGTCAGGATCATGGCGCCTTTCTCATAGCGGGCGTTGACCAACTGGAAGAACAGATTGCCGCCCCCGGGTGTGACCGGCAGGTAACCGATCTCATCCACCACGAGCAGCGCGGCCCGCGACAGAAAGCGGATGCGCTCGCGCAGTTGCCCCTCCCGTTCCGCCTTCGCCAAAGAGGCAACAATCTCCGCCAGGGTCGCAAAGTAGACGCTCTTGCCGGCTTTCACCGCCTCCACCGCCAGGGCTGTCGCGAGATGGCTTTTGCCCGTGCCGGGTGGCCCCAACAGATGAACCGCCTCGGCCCGGTCGATGAAGTTGAGCTCTGCCAGCGCCAGAATGCGACTGCGGTCGAGCGAGGGCTGGAAGGCGAAGTCGAAGCTCGCCAGGGTCTTGACCGTCGTCAGCCGCGCCATCAGCAGGGCCGCCTTGATGCGTCGGCTCTCCCGCAACGTGAGCTCTTCCAAAAGCAAGTGATCGAGCGCCTCGATCCCGTCGATCTCGCCCTGCTCGATGCGCCGCAGCGTCGCGTCGAGCATCTCCAGGGCGCGGGGCATCCGCAAGCCAACCAGGCTTCTCCGGATGCTCTCGAGAGTGGTGTGGCCATGGCCTGTCATGCCCGGCCTCCCGTGGCGGCCAGATGATCCGCGACTGCCTGATAGAAGGCCAGCGAGCGACGTGCGACCTGATCACCCAGGCGCCCAACCACAATCGCCTCGGACGACGAGCGCGATGCCTTCGCGATAAACCCCTGGCGATGGGCTGGATCGACCCGCGACTGACGCCGCCCTTCGAGCACCGGATGCTCGGCTACCCCCCGGCCCTGGTCGAGAATGCGGATCCGGTCGGGGAGTTGATGCACCTCGACGATGCGCCGGGTGCGATCCGGAACGCTGTAGTAATTGCCGCCGATCGACACGAGTCCATCATGACTGACCCGGCGCTCGAGCTTGAGCAGGGCATCGAAGGGAAAGGCCGGCAGAGGCTGCAGCTCCGGCTGCTCAGCGGCAAAAGCCTCCGCGACGATCCGCTGGGTCGTGCCGTGCAGGCGGGCGTTGGCGACCGTGTCGAGCCAGTCGCGCAGTTGGGCGTTGAGGTCGTCGAGATTGCAAAAGCGGCGCGCCAGGAAGAAGTCCTGCCGGATGTAGCTGAAGGGCCGCTCGACCTTTCCCTTCTTTCAAGTCCAGGACTGCAGTTCGTGCTGACACTCAAGCGCGTATAGAGTTCGAGGTCACGCACCCGTTCCATCCGTGGCGCGGCCAGCGCTTCGTGCTGTCGACCCGCAAGCAGAACTGGGGTGAGGACCGCGTCATGTTCTACGACGCGGAGGGACGGCTTCGTTCGCTGCTTGCGTCATGGACGGACGTCGCCGGACCCGATGTTTTCATTCAGGTCGCGGCCGGCAGGTCGTTTGTGCGTCCCGATGATCTGGCAACCTTGGCGGCGTTGATCGCGCAAATCGAGCGCAGCCATGGCGGCTGACCGCGTGTCAGGCAATTTATGCCGCATATGTCAAGCTAATTATGCCGCTGCATGCAGACGTTGCCGTCGGCCCTGGCCTCTGGTTTGCGTTAATTTCCGGCATTCGTTCCGTATGGTAGCAGCCTTCATTAGATTGACACGTTCTCTGCTAAGGCGTAATTTGGCTTACATAGAGGGAAGAGGCTATACCATGCCCAACGAGACCAAACGCGATCGACTGCGCCATCTCGGAGCACTCAACCCTCGTCCCGAAGCTGTCCGCGCACCCTGGTTTCGTGAGTCCAGCTTCTTCGATCCTCTCGATCTCGTGCAGGTGAAGTACGAGATGCTGCGTTACGTCCAGGAGGACGGCGTCACCAAGGCCGATGCCGCCGCGCTTTTCGGTCTGTCGCGGCCAACCTACTATCAGGCCGAGGCCGCGTTCGAACGCGAGGGCATCACCGGCCTGCTGCCACGCCCCCGGGGACCAAAGTCAGCCCACAAGCTCACCGCCGAGGTTATGCAGCTCATCGAGCAGAACCAGCACGCGGGGGCCCCGTTGCAGGCACGATCCCTGGCGCAACTGCTGCATTCGACGCTCGGTATCAGTGTCCATCCCCGCAGCATCGAGCGCGCGATCGCCCGTAAAAAAAAACGGTGAGACCCATGCGCGCATCCCGACACTGCCGCACGGCTGCAAGGATTGCTATGAGACGCTGCGCGCCGCCGTCTTGTGCGGTCAGGCCTGCGTCAAGGACATGGGCGCCATCGTTTTTCATGGCTTTTGGCAAGGGCTGGCGGTGCTGATCGCGGCTCCTCAGCCTCCCCCGCCGATCCATCGGCGGCCGGAACCACCGCCCACGGCTTCGGCGGCAGTGCACGATCGCCAGCTCGTGCATATGCTCGCCAACATGGTGCTGGCAGCAGAGACGCGAGGCAATCATGTCTACTGATATTGCCATGAAGGTTGGCGCCGACCATCTGCGGCGTGATGCGTTCCTCTACGTGCGTCAGTCCTCTCTTCGTCAGGTGTTCGAGAACACCGAGAGCACCAAGCGGCAATACGCCTTGCGCGATCGCGCCGTGGCGCTAGGCTGGCCCATCGAACGTGTCCATGTCATCGATAGCGACCTGGGTCTCTCCGGCGCGCAGTCGCAGGACCGCGACGGCTTCCAGCACCTGGTGACCGAAGTGGCGATGGGGCATGCAGGGATCGTGCTGGGGCTGGAAGTGTCGCGCCTGGCACGCAACAATGCCGACTGGCACCGTCTCCTTGAGCTGGCTGCCATGTCGCGCACGCTCATCATGGACGAGGACGGCGTCTACGATCCGGCTTATTTCAACGATCGCATGCTGCTCGGGCTGAAGGGCACGATGAGCGAGGCCGAACTGCACATCCTGAAGTCGCGGCTGCAAGGCGGCATTCTCAACAAGGCACGCCGCGGCGAGCTCGAGATGCCGTTGCCGATCGGGTTGGTCTACACCCCTGACGCGCGGGTCGTGCTCGATCCCGACCGGCAGATCCAGGACACGGTGCGGCTCCTGTTCGATACCTTCCGCGAGACCGGCTCAGCCTGCGCTGTCGTGCGCCGCCTGCGGGGTGAGCAGATCCTCTTCCCCCGGCGGATCCGCCGCGGCATCGGCAAGGGCGACGTTCTGTGGAGCGAGATCGACCATTCCCGCGTACTCCAGATTCTGCACAACCCGCGATATGCCGGCGCGTTCGCTTATGGGCGCACGCGCACAGCCTACAATGCCAAGCTCAAGTCCGTGCAGCTGCGCGTGGCGAGATCCGATTGGCAGGTGCTTATACCCGAAGCCCACGAGGGCTACATTCCCTGGGCCGAGTACGAGCGCAATCAGACAGCCCTGGAACAGAACGCCGCCGGCTTTTCACCTGGCCTGCGTGGACGCATGCCTCGCCAAGGCAGCGGTCTGTTGCAGGGACGGCTGCTGTGCGGCCGCTGCGGTGCACGCATGCGGGTCCACTATGAGCCGTTCGAGGGGCGGCTGCGCCCGTATTATGTCTGCAACGAAGCGGTCGTGCGACACGCCGGCAAGCACTGCCAATGGGTGCGCGGCGCTCCGGTCGATGATGCGGTGAGCACGCTCCTGCTGGAGGCGATGGCGCCGGCGGCGATCGATGTCGCGCTCGCCGTGCAGCAGGAGATCACCCAGCGCGTGGAGCAGGCTGCGGCGCTGCGCGGCACGCAGCTGCAACGCGCCCGCTATGAAGCTGAACTGGCCCGCCGGCGCTACCTGAAGGTCGATCCGGACAACCGTCTGGTCGCCGACGCGCTGGAAGCCGACTGGAACGCACGGCTGCGTGACCTCGACGCACTCCAGCGCACGCACGAGCGCCAGAACGAGGCCGACTGTTCGCTGCTGGACGAGCCAGCGCAGGAGCGCATCAGGGCGCTGGCCGCCGATTTCCCGCGCATCTGGAATGACGAGCGCACCGGTGCCGTCGAACGCAAGCGCATGCTCGGCCTTCTCATCGATGACGTGACGCTGCTCGTCGACGAGCAGGTCAACATCCATATCCGTTGGCGCGGCGGGCGCACGCAGAGCCTGTCGGTGGCCAGACCACGGCCTATGTCAGTGATACGCAAGACGCCGGCAAAGGTCGTGGCGTTGATGAACGAGCTGCTGGAGATCGCCAACGACCGGCAGATCGCCGCCCGTCTCAATGAACTCGGGCATCGCAACTGGCGCGGCGAACCCTTCACGCTGAAGAAGGTCATGCTGGTGCGCCGCACCTATGGCTTGAAGAGCCGGTACGAACGGCTGCGGGAGAGCGGCATGATCACCGGCGAAGAAGTAGCCCAGCAGCTCGGCGTGTGCGTCTCGACCGTTCACCAACTCGGGCGGAAGGGCATTCTCAAGCGCCATCGATACGCCACCAACCATCGATACTTGTACGAACCGCCGGGCAACGTCAGACTCGAAAAAGGTGCCGGCAGCCGATATGGTGGTCGTCCGCCCAGATTAATTGTCGCTCAACCACTCCAACAAGGTGCATCGTGATGCCTGCTCCTTCGTCTTGGCCCGGTACGGCCGGCAGGCTTTGGGCAGGAAGCCGTAGTGCTGCGCCATGCTCAGCAGCGCCCGGTTGTAGATGATATGGCCCTCGCCATCCTCGCCGGTCACCGCGGTCTTCATGCGGTCATAGAGGATCTCGAGCGGCACACCGCCGATGCTCTCGAAGGCCAGCATGTGACAGCGCAGCAGGGTCTGCAGATCCTGATGCAGGACGAAGCGGGCGAAGATGTAGCGCGAGTGGCCGAGCACCAGGGAGAACAGCCAGACGACGCGGGTAATCTCCGGCTGGTCGGTGAAGACGGTGACGAAGCGGGCGAAGTCGACCTGGGCCTGCTGGCCGGGAGGCGTCTCGAAGCGGATCTCGAAGGGCTTGGGCCGATCGGCCGGGCGGGTAGCAGACAGGAAGCGCTTCACGGCCGTGTAGGCGCCCTCATACCCGCGCTCGCGGATCTCGCGGGTGAGCCGCACCGCGCTCAGGTCGGGAAAGGCCGTGACGCGCTCGCTCAGGTAATCGAGATACGGCGCCAGCTTGCCGGGGCGACCGGCCCGCCGTGGGCCGTAGAAGGGCGGCTCGAGGCCGCGGGCGATGTATTTGCGGATGGTCTTGGGATCGCGGCCGGTGCGGCGGGCGATGGCTGAGATGGACAATCCCTGACGATGAAGGTCGAGGATCATAGGCACTTCTCCAAGCTGGATCACCATCGCCGCTCCCGTCCGCATTGACATGGACAGGATCATCGGCGACGGCGGGAGCGCCTGCACGGCCGGAGCAGGTCTCAGGACGTGAAGGCAGGGGCATCAGCTAGGGAATTTTCGAAGCCCACAATCAGGCAGTATTCACCGCCCTATGACACGCTCCAGGTAGCGCGGATGATAGTGAACCCCGAACTCGCGCTCGATCAGGGCGGCGATGCGCTCAAGCGTCCAGCGCTCGGTGGCAAAGCCCGCCGCGATGGCACCTCGGTCCAGCAGCCGCCCCAAGCGGGTCCAGGCTTTCTCATCCAGGCGGGGGAGCTGTCCTGGAATGGGGCGAGCTTGCAGGCCGTGCGGGCCCTCTTGGGCGAGGGTGGCCGCCCAGCGGCAGACACTGGCGCGGCTCACCCCCAGCTGCCGGGCGATCTCGGCCTGGGAGAGCCGCCCCTGGCGCAACAGCGTCGCGCCTGCCAGACGCCGCTCCTCCATCTGCTCGGATGTCAAATGCGTCGGGCGCCAAAAGTCGTCATCCATCGCGCACCTCACGAGGGTCGACATCGCCCTATGTTACACCACCTGCGTGAAGATCATTAGGTGGGGATGATCTAGTAATCAACATTGAACGCATCGACCTACCTGATGCATCGTTCGACGTGATTATCCGCTTTCGGATCTGGTCGACGCAAGGGGCCTACCGTAGCTTAGCCATCAAATTGGTAGATCGGTCCAGCGACCTCAGGATTGGGACCCTGCGTCGGATCTGGCGGTAAGCTCCAATTACGAGATCCTCCAGACTGCGGGGAGCGGCTCTCGGGTTGATCGGTATGTTTCTAACTTCCGGGCATCTGCGATTTGTGAATTCGTGAAGCAGCGAGGCTTTGATCCGGTCCTTCAGAGGGGCCGATAGCAGCAAACTCAAGGCACGTCGCGAATTGAAGATGATGCTTGTATCAAATGCGAAATCGGAGCCTAGAAGAACCTGCGCGTGCCAGGTCGACATGCGGTGCTCCCAATAAACGAGGTCCCATCCATCGTAGCCAAATAGTAAGGGATTGGCCGGATCGGAAACGTCATATCCAGCTAAATCGAGGAAGGCCTCCATCTCGTGCAGCAGATATTGAATTGCCTCTTCGCGGAGGGGTTCACTCTGGCAGTGCTGGTGTGTGGCTATATCGATCCAATTCGAAACATCGAAGCAGGTCGGCATTACCGGATGCTTGCGCCAGAAAGCACGCCCGATTTCTGCGAGATTGGAACGCACATGAATATAGTTGTGATCTGAAAACGCCTTCACATAAATTGCACTCGCTTCGTCAAAGTGCTTGTAGTCCGGCATAGCCTCAACGGCGGCATAGATAGATGGAGCTTCCTCACGACTGACAACTAAAAGGCGGCGGTGCTCGAAGCCAAGAGATCGGCACAGTTCTCCTGCAATCTTTACGTCGATCGCGGTGCTCGCGTCGAGGTCATAGGTGAATGGTACTGTACTCGGGATGTGTCGAAATGCGGCTAGCGAGGTGCGACTGTCGATCCCAGCGGTCAGCGAAACTGCAGGCGTCCAGCGGGAAGCGATGGCATTAGCGGTTCCAACGAGGACACGCTCTAGCGGATCAATCAGTTCTTCTACCGACCTCTCGACCCGCTCCTCCCGCGGCCAGAAACGGGTGAGTCGTCCGCTGGAAAGATCCAGGGCGAAGTTGGCGGGGAGAACGCGCACCCTTGTCACGGGCGAGGCATTTCCAGGCAGACCATAACGATAGTGTCGGAACAGCTGCCTGCGCGGCTCGCGGTTTAATATCTCTCCTATCATAGTTGAATGGGAGGCAATTAAGGAGGTGTCTTCCGCAAAGTAGGTCGACCGCATTGCGCATGCATCGGTGAACACTGTCCACTTTCCATGGGCGTAACAGATCGTGGTATAACGTCCAACCAGGTGATCCGTTGAAGTAAGCATCATTTCGATGCTGTCTTGTAGCGCGGTGTGTAGAAGCGTGCGAGCGATCTCTGCCTCGGAGAGGGAAGGCGTTTGCAGATCGATGCAGTGCCCAATTAATACGAGGAAAGCAGCTTCGGCCTCAGCTATGTGACACCGGTAATCAGGGGAAATCTGGAGATGCCCCAAGGGGACTGATATGTCATTCATGCAAGTTGCTTCGCAGCGCCCATCAAGTGAGAAGAGGAAGCTGCGAGGGAGAAATAAGTTTGGTGAGCATGGGGTTTTTGCGTCGGGGATGGTGGTCTGGGTGGCCATTGCGCCTCCTCTTCGCCATAGCGAAGTATTGTTCAAAGCGATGAGGGCCTAGGAACAAGAGGCCAATCACGTTCTTGGGTCAGTAGAACGCAACGTGAGAAAACTGGCCCGATGCAAATATGGACTGCCGTTTGTTTGCGACGACTCGGCCGCGCGTAAATGCAATGTCGGCTGATTGGAGTTCTTGGGCGATCCGATCACGCAGTAAGGTCTCACCCCGTCGCTCCGCATCATCAATTACGATGATGAAGCCTGCTGGGTTCAGCTTGCCGAGGAGGGTTAGGCAGCAGTGACGTGTGTATCTCTGCTTCGGTGTTAGGGCTGGGGGGCCATCGACAACAAGAAGGTCAATGGTCGCATCAAGTTGGGCTGCGTCAAAATCGTAACCGTCATACGAGAGGCCGTCGTCCTCGTAATGTCTGAGCGTGACAACCCTGACCTCATGACTCACACGCGCTCGGACGTAGTCCGCCCAGATTGGATCATGTTCTATCGTTAAGACGCTGCCCGTGATCAGGCCGTGCCGTCTCAGTTCATCGAAGAGCAGGGAAGTCTGTCCAGCCCCTAACTCCAGGACAGACGAGAGCTTTGTCTCGCGCGCGACCCGAAGGAGGAAATACAACAGTCCATAGTTCGCGGCATTTCCGACCGGATAGAACTTGTTCTCGACCCCGATTTGCGCCAGATCCCGCTCGAAGATACGCTGGTAGACGGCTTCCAGCCCGGGGTTCGTCGGATCCAAGCCGCCGGTTGCAATTTGCTGAACAAGCCGTGCGGTGCGTGGAAGCGCCTGATCCTGGATGTAGGCCTGAATGAGTTTTCTCATCATCTGTCCCTATCCTCGCGGGTCCATCAACAAACAAGCCATAGGCCAGAGGAATGTCCGGCACCGCCGCAACTAGCGTGGCGCCTTGGCGGGACAAGCTGCCGCACCATAATCCGCTTGCTGTCTGAAACTATGGCATCGTGTGCCAAGGCAAATAGTGCATACAGGAAGGTGCGTAATTCGCAGAACTGCCTTTATGGAATGGGCTGCTTGTGACTCAGCGGGAGAACGCCGCACTAGGCCGCCCACGCCGTCACAGCAGGAAATCGTCCGTTCTACGTCAGCAAATTCGTCTGCCGGTCTCGACGACGCCTACGGCCGAGTTCAACTCTGACTTGAAAGGAGCAGTGGCGTCTGCGGCGATCCGGTGATTTCTCGGTATTTCTGCCGGGTCAGCGCTGCGAACAGGTGGCCGGTCGGCAGCTTCACCGTGCGAACCTCACTATCAGGGGCAACGCGGGCGAGGAAGTAGTGCCAGTTTTCCGGACTCCAGAAGTTAATGTGCCCAGCGTAGGACTGGAATTCCGGGTTGTACTCCTTGGCGACAAACCGATCCTTCCGCCCGTCGGGTACCGTTAGGACCAGGGTGCCGCCGTCTGCGACTATGTCGAACAGGCGCCGGACGGCCGCCTCGGGATTTACTAGGTGTTCGAGCACCTCGGTCAGAAAAACCACGTCATAGCTCGGTGCCTCCGGAAGATCCCACAGTGAGCAGAAGAACAATTCGGCATCGGGGCAGGCCCGCTTCGCCATGGCGAGCTTCTCGTTACCGATGTCGCATCCGGCGAGAGAGACGCCGGGGTATCGCGCTCCGATGAGGCGCAGCAGGCATCCCGCATGGCAACCGACATCCAGAACACGCTTTCCTGCGATTTCGACTGCTTCCGCGTCGCACTGGTCGAGCAGAAGGCGGACCATCGCGAGCCGATGCGGGGTGAAGTACTTCTGCAGGAACGCCGGCGTCGGCCACGCTCCGGTAACGGCGTTGTGCTGTATCTCTGGAAGAATGTCCTGCAGCAGGCCGGCAGAGTTGTCCGTGTCGAGACGAGTCGGCCGATACTGCAGTTCTGGTTCAATCCTGACAATCCTATAGCCGTACCGCGCAAGCACAGATTGAATCAAATTCTTGACCTGGAGCATCTTACCTCGCCTCCGGTCTCATTTGGGGTCGCGGTGCAACCGCGCTGCTTCGTTGATAAGAGCGTCCATGCTTGACTACAGATGGCACGCGCCCAAGATCATGCACCAAATCGCGCGCCTAGGCCACGTAATTCGCGGAAGGCCGTGTGTGGACGGCGCCTGCTTGGCAAGAGGGCTGTTTATGTTTTGACGCTTTGGTCGGGTGCTGTTGGAGTGGACGGCCCCCTTACGGCATCGCTGTGCCAGAATGAGGTCGTTGCAGATCTCAGTGACAGGAGACCGTCCATGGACCAGATTATCCGCATCGGAATGGATACGTCAAAGCACGTCTTCCAACTGCACGGCGTGAATGCCGCCGAGGAGCCGGTGCTGCGCAAGAAGCTGCGGCGCCAGGATCTGATCACCTTCTTTGGCAAGCTTCCGCCCACCGTAGTTGCCCTTGAAGCCTGTGGGGGCTCGCACCATTGGGCGCGCCTTCTGCAGTCGTTAGGGCACCAGGTGAAGCTGATCGCGCCGCAATTGGCCAAGCCGTACGTCAAGCGTGGCAAGAACGATGCGGCTGATGCCGAGGCGATCTGCGAGGCGATGAGCCGGCCCACCATGCGCTTCGTGCCGGTCAAAACAGCCGACCAGCAGGCGGCCTTGATGCTGGTGGGCGTGCGCGATCGCTTGATCCGGCAGCGCACCCAGCTGGTCAACGTGATCCGCGGCTATGCGGCGGAGTTCGGGCTCATTGCCCCTAAGGGGCTGTGCCGGATCGAGCCTCTGCTGGAGCGGGTCAAAACCGAGGAGACCTTGCCGGCTCTCGCCCGGGAGCTGTTTGCGATGCAGGCCACGGAGTATGCGCAGCTGCAGGCCCGATTGGAGGAGATTGAAGATCGCCTCATGGCTTGGCACCGCGCCCATGAGATCAGCCGACGCTTGGCCAGGATTCCTGGGGTGGGTCCGATCGGCGCTGCGATGTTGGTGATGAAGACGCCTGCACCCGAGGCCTTTCGCTCGGCCCGCCACTTTGCCGCCTGGCTTGGCTTGACCCCGAAGGATCATTCCACCGCCGGCAAGGTGCGGCATGGGGTGATCACGCGGGCCGGTGACGAGGCCCTGCGCAGCGTGCTGGTGGTCGGGGCGACTGCTGTCATCCGGCAGTTGCGGCGCGGCCAGAGTGCGCCGCCTTCGCCGTGGCTGGTGGCGTTGCTCCAGCGCAAGCCGCCCAAGCTGGTTGCCGTGGCGCTGGCCAACAAGATCGCCCGCATTGCCTGGAAGCTGATGGTGACAGGGGAGAGCTACAAAGCCCCAGCGTCAGTATCGGCAGCGGCGTGCGCTGTGTAGAGATCAGCCCGACATGAGAACCCTTCAAGCGCTCTCGTGTTGAGCTGGTGTCGGACCTTGCAAGGAAGCGAGCAGATGGTGTGATCGATCGATCCAGACGGTGAGACACTCCGCACATGACTGTGGTCTGGCGAGGCCGCGGTGCTGTTGGGAACTCACAGAGCGGACGCCATCTTGGCCAGCGGTCATGTGTGACTGCAATGAAAGGCCGGACATATGACCGCAAGCGATCCGATCAAACCATGCCGAAATCTTCTTGCGAGGCGGGGGCCGTCCACATAAGCCATGTGTTTGGCCTTTATGCGGCCTCATGACCGCTGGCCCTGATGAAGTTCGCGGATCAGGTCCCCATCGTTTATGCTGCGTCTGAGCGCAACGGCCTTCTCGGGCTGCTCTGATCCCCGGCTCGAGCGGTTCGTCATCACACCATCACCACCTCACCAATCCTACAAATGTTCGTTCGGCTCCAAACGCTGCCTAAGCAGCCGCAGCCGCCGGAGCGCGGTATCCTTCGCTGTCCTGCAGCACCGCCCAAGCGATCCGAGCCAGCTGGTTGGCAATGGTGGTCTTGACCACGCTGGCTGGGCGGCGAGCCAGAAGCGCGCTGATCCACCCTGCTGTCACCGAGCTCCGGCCGCGCGCATGCCGCATCAGCGTGGAGGCTCCCAACACCAGAAGCCGTCGTGGGTATCGGTCTCCCTGCTTGGAGATGTGCCCCAATCGCACCTTACCGCCAGTGCCGCTCTGCCGTGGCACAAGTCCGATCCAGGCCGCCAAGTGCTGGCCCGAACGGAAGGAACTCGGATCCGGGATGGTGGCCGCCAGGGCACTGGCGGTGATCAGTTCGATGCCGGGGATCGTCTCCAGGCGCTGGCTCAGCTCATTTGTGCGATGCCACGCCAGGATCTCATGCTCAACTTGGCCAATACGGCCGTGGACGTCCTCAATCTGAGCAAGGATCAGGCGGATGCACCGCCATGCCAGGTCCGGCAACGCCGCGCCGCGTGCCTTCTCGGCCACTTCAATGAGCTTGGGAACGCTGGGCAGCCCCTGAGGAGAGATGATGCCATACTCAGCCAAGTGACCACGCAGGGCATTGACCAACATGGTCCGCTGGCGCACGAGCAGGTCGCGGGTGCGGTGGAGCGTGAGCGCGGCCTGCTGCTCAGGATTCTTGATGGCGACAAAGCGCATGGTCGGCCGGGTCACTGCCTCGCAGATGCCTTCCGCATCGCGGGCATCACTTTTGCTGCGTTTGACATGAGGCTTCACATAGGCCGCAGGCATGAGCCGGACCTCGTGGCCGAGAGCCGCCAGTTCCCGCGCCCAGAAGTGCGCCGTGGAGCAGGCCTCCACCCCGATCAGACAAGCTGGTAAACAGTGGAAGAAGCCGAGCACCTCACTGCGCCGTATCTGACGACGGATCAGAGCCTGTCCTGCGTCATCAATGCCGTGGACCTGAAACACATGCTTGGCGAGATCGAAACCTACTGTCGTGACTTGCATTGGAGCGGCTCCCTGTCTGGCGCTGAGGCAAACACCCTATCTGAAGGGCACTGCCGGGAGCAGGCGCCGTCCACTCCATCATCTTTGGAACACGATCTGAAGTGTTCGGAAGTCGTCACGCCGGCCTATGGAACGTTGTCGCGTCTATGCAGCAGAACCGATGTCCAGGACGCCTCGGCAATGAACGTTTCCGACAGGGATCGCGCCGGACCGCTAAATTAGCGCCCGTCGATCCGGAGTTGTCAGCCTGATCGGCCAGCCGAGCTCACAAGCCTGTGCTATCATTCCTCCTGGATCAAGCTTAGCCCAATCCGGCAGGGCGGAGATGCCTTACTCATGGTCGACGAAGCACCAACCCGCAGGATTCTCTTCATCATCAACTCCCTCGAGGGCGGCGGGGCAGAGCGGGTGATGTGTCTTGTGGCAGCCGCAGTAGCAGAAGCCGAGAGGCACTGGAGGGTCAGTCTTGCCACCCTCGATCAGGAACGCGAAAGCTATGCGCTTTCGGAGCGCGTGACCCGTATTCGATTGAATGCAGGAGGAAGCCTGCTATGGAGCATGATCGCCCTTCGTAGGCTTCTTCGTCTGGAACGTCCCGACGTCGTCATTAGTTTTCTGACGCGGTCGAACTGCGCCGCAATTGCCTGCTCACGGCTGGCGGGGATTCCATGCGTCGTCAGCGAACGTGTCCACACTACAAGCCATCTCTCGTCCGACCGGGGCCGTCGATTGAAGAAAGCTCTGATCAGGTGCCTCTACCCCTATGCGGATCGGATCGTCGCCGTCTCCCAAGGCATCAGGGACGATCTCGTCGAGCACTATGGCGTGGCCGCCAGACAGGTGGTAACGATCCACAATCCCGTCGATGCGGAGAGGATCAGGCGCGCGGCTTTGACCGCTCCTTCGGTCGATCTTCCTCATGACTTCATCGTGGCGGTCGGGCGCCTCGTGCCGAACAAGAACTTTTCGATGCTGCTGCGTTCGTATGCGGCTGCGAGTATCGGCAGCTCGCTCGTGATCCTCGGAGAGGGAGCCGAACGGTCCAGGCTCGAAGCCCTCGCGTCCGAGCTCGGGGTGTCCGACAAGGTCCACCTGCTGGGCTTCGCGGCGAATCCCCACGCGATCGTCGCGCGGGCCCAATTCTACGTGTCGCCGTCGAACGCGGAAGGTTTTCCGAATGCGATGATCGAGGCCATGTGCATCGGACTGCCTGTCGTGTCGACGGATTGCGAATCCGGCCCATCCGAGATCCTTCAGGGAGGAGTGGGAGCGCCGAAAGTCACGGAGCTGACGAAGGCCAGGTTCGGCATTCTGGTCCCACCTGACAACGAGCGCGCCATGAGCGCCGCGCTTCGGACAATGAGCCAGCCCCGCAATCGCAGGCACTTCGCCGCTGCGGCCCGGAGGCGCGCGCACGACTTCTCCCTTGATCACAGTCTGATGGAGTATCGAGCCGTGATTGATACAAGCCTTTCAGTCCTCACGTCCGGAAGGCGGCCGGTTGAGGCGATCTGACGTTCCCATGAACGCCGGAACAGACTTCAGGTGCGTCGCGGATTGTCGATCGGGCCGCGCCCGGGATCCGATCGAGTGCCATGGCACGAGCGTCTGAAGCCTTCACGCCGTCGTTTCACGCGCTCCTCGTGGCGCGCATCTCGTCTCAGGTAGCCGGATGACCAAAAGAATTTCAGCAGCGAGAGCCGTGGTCTTCATGGGGGCGGCTCAGGCTTGCAGATTGATAGTTACATTCATAACCGCCCCGATCCTCGGCAGGCTGCTGCACCCCGCCGACTTCGGCCTAATCGCAACCTCGGCGCCGATCATCGGTTTTGTAACAATGATTCAAAATCTGGGTCTGACCCAGGCGATCATTCAACGCCAGATGATCACGAAAGGACAAACCAACACGCTGTTCTGGCTGTCCCTGCTTCTCAGTCTCACGTTCGCCGCCGGTCTGTCCGTTCTGGCGCCCTTGCTGGCGCGTTATTTTCAGGAACCGCGTTTGACGGCCATCATCTGGGCCGGTGCGGTGCTCACCGTGGTTTCCGTCATCGCCGAGCAGCCTATGGCGCTCCTGACCCGAGGCCTTCGTTTCAGGCTTCTGGCCGTCCTTGACATTCTCGGCATCGTCATTGGGGCTGCCCTTGGGGTTGCGATCGCGTGGTACACCCGCAGCTACTGGGCTTTGCTGGTGCCTCTGGCGTGTGCCCGTTTCCTGAACTTGGTTGTTTCGGCCCTTGCGGCCCGGTGGTTCCCGGGGAGACCGGTTTGGGATGAGGCCGCGCGACAGATGATCGGATTCGGCGCAGGCCTGTCGACGTTCAATGTCTTGAACTTCTTCGCGCGCAGCGCGGACAATCTGATGATTGCCAAAGCGCATGGCGCCGTCGCGCTTGGCTTCTACGATCGGGCCTACAAGCTCATGTTGCTGCCACTCACGCAGGCGACCTGGCCGTTGGGCCGCATCATAATACCAATTCTTTCGCGGCTGCAGGACGAACCGGAGGAATATCGCCTCACCTATGTCAGCAGCGTGAGCCTCCTGATGCTTGCGGTGCAACCAGGTGTGTTGTGTGCGGTGATCTATTCCGATGCAACCGTCGCGCTGCTGCTCGGAAGCAAGTGGGCGGAAGCAGCGCCCATATTCGCCTGGCTGGGGTTCGCGGGTCTGCACCAGACATTCACGTCGACGACGGGCTGGCTGTTCATAAGCCAAGGAAGGATGCGGGAATTCGGTATCGTCGGCCTTGTTGGTTCAACATTGGCGATAGCCTCATTTGCCGTCGGTCTGCCCTGGGGACCTCTTGGCGTCGCCATCTCTTATGTCGTCAGCGATTATGCGCTACGACTTCCCTTCACCTGGTACATGACGGGACGGGCAGGCTATGTCGGGGTTGGTGACATCTACCGAATCGTCATCCCCCATGCCTGCGGTCTCCTGGTGAGCGCATCTGCGCTGGTTCTGGTCAAGGCATCCCTACAGGCCCCTTCGCCCGTCGCGCTGGGCGGAATTCTCGTCGTCACCTACGTGATCAACTCCGCCGTCCTGACGCTGTTCAGGCCTAAGCGTCTCCTGATGATCCGAGCGCTGAAGGTAGCGTGTCGGAGTGTGATGCTGCGCGCGACTTCCTGAACGGGACGACCATCCTTCAGGATCAGGGCGTCTTCAAGTTGGAGGTGGTGAGGCCTTGATGGTGTGGACGCCCCCAACGGCCTCAGTGTGCCACAGTGGAGGTGTTGAACACCACTTAAGGGAGGCGTCCATGGGAGAGGTTAGCATGATTGGCTTGGATCTGGCGAAGAGCGTGTTCCAAGTGCACGGTGCCGATGCATCCGGAGCGGTTCTATTTCGCAAGAAGCTGCGGCGGCATCAGGTTCTTACGTTCTTTGCTGGCCGACCACCCTGCACGGTGGCGATGGAGGCCTGCGGCAGCGCTCACCATTGGGCCCGTGAAATCGGCCGGCTCGGGCATGCGGTCCGGCTGATCCCGCCGGCTTACGTGAAGCCTTTCGTCAAGCGCCAGAAGAACGACGCTGCCGATGCTGAGGCGATCTGCGAGGCGGCCCAGCGCCCGACCATGCGCTTCGTGGCTCCCAAGAGCGAGCAGGCTCAAGCCGCCGCTGTCGTGTTCCGGGCGCGCGATCTCCTGGTGAAGCAGCGAACCCAGATCATCAATGCTTTGAGGGGACATCTGGCCGAGTTCGGCATCGTGGTGCCGAAAGGGCCAGCTCACGCCCCGCACCTCGTGCGGGCTGTCGAGGATATGGCAGAACCGATCCCGGAGCTCGCTCGACCGATCCTTCAGATGCTGGTTGAGGCGCTCCATCGGTTGGACGAGCAGATCACATATCTGGATCGCGAGATTGCCGAGAGGGCTAAGAGAGATGAGACGGCGCGTCGGCTGATGACCATTCCTGGTGTGGGCCCAGTCACTGCGGTGGCATTGGCGGCGCTTGCCCCACCCGCTGAGACCTTCAAGCGCGGACGGGACTTTGCCGCCTGGGTGGGACTCACGCCCCTGCAGCATTCGACCGGCGGCAAGCAGAAGCTCGGCGCCACCTCGAAGATGGGCGAGCGGACGCTGCGGCGCTTGCTGATCCTTGGCGCCAGCGGCGTCTTACGCTGGGCGGCCCGCAACGGAGTTCCGGCAGGGTCGTGGCTTGCACGAATGCTGGCCCGCAAGCCGCCGATGCTGGTGCGGGTGGCCTTGGCCAATAAGATGGCTCGCGTCATCTGGGCCTTGATGGCCAGGGGCGGGATCTACCGAGCTCCGGCCGTGAGCGTATAAGCGCTCGCGTCTGTGGGGCGGTTGGGGCGGAGGAAGGTCGAAGGAGAGAGATGGCGCAACGGTCGATGAAACGGGAGCAGGAAAACCAGTGTGCAACAACGCGCCTTGAGCGCGCCGCCTTGAATTGGACCTGATCCGCGAACTCCATCCGGGCCCGCGGCATGTGAATGGCCGCAGATGAGGCCGTACACATGGCTTATGTGGACGGCCCCCGCCTCGCAAGAAGATTTCGGCATGGTTTGATCGGATCGCTTGCGGTCATATGTCCGGCCTTTCATTGCAGTCACACATGACCGCTGGCCAAGATGGCGTCCGCTCTGTGAGTTCCCAACAGCACCGCGGCCTCGCCAGACCACAGTCATGTGCGGAGTGTCTCACCGTCTGGATCGATCGATCACACCATCTGCTCGCTTCCTTGCAAGGTCCGACACCAGCTCAACACGAGAGCGCTTGAAGGGTTCTCATGTCGGGCTGATCTCTACACAGCGCACGCCGCTGCCGATACTGACGCTGGGGCTTTGTAGCTCTCCCCTGTCACCATCAGCTTCCAGGCAATGCGGGCGATCTTGTTGGCCAGCGCCACGGCAACCAGCTTGGGCGGCTTGCGCTGGAGCAACGCCACCAGCCACGGCGAAGGCGGCGCACTCTGGCCGCGCCGCAACTGCCGGATGACAGCAGTCGCCCCGACCACCAGCACGCTGCGCAGGGCCTCGTCACCGGCCCGCGTGATCACCCCATGCCGCACCTTGCCGGCGGTGGAATGATCCTTCGGGGTCAAGCCAAGCCAGGCGGCAAAGTGGCGGGCCGAGCGAAAGGCCTCGGGTGCAGGCGTCTTCATCACCAACATCGCAGCGCCGATCGGACCCACCCCAGGAATCCTGGCCAAGCGTCGGCTGATCTCATGGGCGCGGTGCCAAGCCATGAGGCGATCTTCAATCTCCTCCAATCGGGCCTGCAGCTGCGCATACTCCGTGGCCTGCATCGCAAACAGCTCCCGGGCGAGAGCCGGCAAGGTCTCCTCGGTTTTGACCCGCTCCAGCAGAGGCTCGATCCGGCACAGCCCCTTAGGGGCAATGAGCCCGAACTCCGCCGCATAGCCGCGGATCACGTTGACCAGCTGGGTGCGCTGCCGGATCAAGCGATCGCGCACGCCCACCAGCATCAAGGCCGCCTGCTGGTCGGCTGTTTTGACCGGCACGAAGCGCATGGTGGGCCGGCTCATCGCCTCGCAGATCGCCTCGGCATCAGCCGCATCGTTCTTGCCACGCTTGACGTACGGCTTGGCCAATTGCGGCGCGATCAGCTTCACCTGGTGCCCTAACGACTGCAGAAGGCGCGCCCAATGGTGCGAGCCCCCACAGGCTTCAAGGGCAACTACGGTGGGCGGAAGCTTGCCAAAGAAGGTGATCAGATCCTGGCGCCGCAGCTTCTTGCGCAGCACCGGCTCCTCGGCGGCATTCACGCCGTGCAGTTGGAAGACGTGCTTTGACGTATCCATTCCGATGCGGATAATCTGGTCCATGGACGGTCTCCTGTGACTGAGATCTGCAACGACCTCATTCTGGCACAGCGATGCCGTAAGGGGGCCGTCCACTCCAACAGCACTCGCCGACGCGCTCCACCACTCCAGAAGATTCTTCTTGCGTCACCACGGGCGTCCACACATGTTGCAGCACTCGCCGACGCGCTCCACCACTCCAGAAGATTCTTCTTGCGTCACCACGGGCGTCCACACATGTTGCACGGATCCGTTAGTGCACGCATCGAACGCTCTGCTAAACCGATTTCAGGCGATGCGGATGGACTTCGGGCGTCCAAGTTCAAGCATGCGGTTCAAGGCATAAACGGCAATAGCGACCTCGGTGGCGCGCCGGGATTCCGCCCGTGAGCGTAAGCTGTCTCTCATCACTCGTTTGATGCGACTTACTGCGGTCTCCACCAAAGCACGGCGATTTTAACCTGACACCTTTTGCCAGCCCATGCGTCCATGCTCAGCAATGCTTTGGAGATGCTGGTCGCGCTGGGTCGGAGTGGTCTCCACATCCTCGCTCGGCACTGCGGTTGATCGAGGTGGGACGATCACATCAGCATCAGGGTAGTGCTTGGCGACAGTGTCGTAGACGCCGATTTGGTCGTAGGCACCATCACCAGTGAACGAGCCGAGTGGAGCTGCGATCTGGTCGAGCAAGGGGGCGACCTGCGAGCCGTCATCGACATCGCTCGTGGTCAGCTCTGAGGCGAGGATCTGTCCGGTCTCGGCATCAACTCCAATGTGCAGCTTTCGCCAGGCGCGGCGTCTCCGGGCCCCGTGCTTCTCGGCCAACCACTCGCCAGGTCCACATAGCCGCAGGCCCGTGCTGTCCATCAGCAGGTGAAGCGGTCCTCCGGAGCTTGGACATAGCTTCGGGATCTCCAGAGTCTCGGCGCGGCGGCTTAGGGTTGAATGATCCGGCACCGCCAGATCAAGGCCAAGCAGCGTCACGATTGAGCCGATCAGCCCCTCGGTCTGCCGCAGCGCCAGCCGGAACACCGCCCGCAGGGTCAGGGCTGTCCTGATCGCCAGGGTCGAGTAATGCGGTTGACCACCGCGTGTCCTGCGGGGCTCAGCGCGCCAGGCGGCAATGGCTTGCTCGGTGAACCAGACCGTGAGCCTGCCCCGCTGGCGCAAGGCCGCATCGTACTCCGCCCAGTTCATCACCCGGTACCGCTGCTTCGGAATGCGGTGACGGCGAGCGGCATTGGCTTTGAAGGGCACGGTGGAAATCTTTGGTCAGAAGCCGAACTGGCCTCTATGCTACCCAGCCGCGGTTACCAATTCGCTCATCCATGCAACATGTGTGGACGCCCGTGGTGACGCAAGAAGAATCTTCTGGAGTGGTGGAGCGCGTCGGCGAGTGCTGCAACATGTGTGGACGCCCGTGGTGACGCAAGAAGAATCTTCTGGAGTGGTGGAGCGCGTCGGCGAGTGCTGTTGGAGTGGACGGCCCCCTTACGGCATCGCTGTGCCAGAATGAGGTCGTTGCAGATCTCAGTCACAGGAGACCGTCCATGGACCAGATTATCCGCATCGGAATGGATACGTCAAAGCACGTCTTCCAACTGCACGGCGTGAATGCCGCCGAGGAGCCGGTGCTGCGCAAGAAGCTGCGGCGCCAGGATCTGATCACCTTCTTTGGCAAGCTTCCGCCCACCGTAGTTGCCCTTGAAGCCTGTGGGGGCTCGCACCATTGGGCGCGCCTTCTGCAGTCGTTAGGGCACCAGGTGAAGCTGATCGCGCCGCAATTGGCCAAGCCGTACGTCAAGCGTGGCAAGAACGATGCGGCTGATGCCGAGGCGATCTGCGAGGCGATGAGCCGGCCCACCATGCGCTTCGTGCCGGTCAAAACAGCCGACCAGCAGGCGGCCTTGATGCTGGTGGGCGTGCGCGATCGCTTGATCCGGCAGCGCACCCAGCTGGTCAACGTGATCCGCGGCTATGCGGCGGAGTTCGGGCTCATTGCCCCTAAGGGGCTGTGCCGGATCGAGCCTCTGCTGGAGCGGGTCAAAACCGAGGAGACCTTGCCGGCTCTCGCCCGGGAGCTGTTTGCGATGCAGGCCACGGAGTATGCGCAGCTGCAGGCCCGATTGGAGGAGATTGAAGATCGCCTCATGGCTTGGCACCGCGCCCATGAGATCAGCCGACGCTTGGCCAGGATTCCTGGGGTGGGTCCGATCGGCGCTGCGATGTTGGTGATGAAGACGCCTGCACCCGAGGCCTTTCGCTCGGCCCGCCACTTTGCCGCCTGGCTTGGCTTGACCCCGAAGGATCATTCCACCGCCGGCAAGGTGCGGCATGGGGTGATCACGCGGGCCGGTGACGAGGCCCTGCGCAGCGTGCTGGTGGTCGGGGCGACTGCTGTCATCCGGCAGTTGCGGCGCGGCCAGAGTGCGCCGCCTTCGCCGTGGCTGGTGGCGTTGCTCCAGCGCAAGCCGCCCAAGCTGGTTGCCGTGGCGCTGGCCAACAAGATCGCCCGCATTGCCTGGAAGCTGATGGTGACAGGGGAGAGCTACAAAGCCCCAGCGTCAGTATCGGCAGCGGCGTGCGCTGTGTAGAGATCAGCCCGACATGAGAACCCTTCAAGCGCTCTCGTGTTGAGCTGGTGTCGGACCTTGCAAGGAAGCGAGCAGATGGTGTGATCGATCGATCCAGACGGTGAGACACTCCGCACATGACTGTGGTCTGGCGAGGCCGCGGTGCTGTTGGGAACTCACAGAGCGGACGCCATCTTGGCCAGCGGTCATGTGTGACTGCAATGAAAGGCCGGACATATGACCGCAAGCGATCCGATCAAACCATGCCGAAATCTTCTTGCGAGGCGGGGGCCGTCCACATAAGCCATGTGTACGGCCTCATCTGCGGCCATTCACATGCCGCGGGCCCGGATGGAGTTCGCGGATCAGGTCCAATTCAAGGCGGCGCGCTCAAGGCGCGTTGTTGCACACTGGTTTTCCTGCTCCCGTTTCATCGACCGTTGCGCCATCTCTCTCCTTCGACCTTCCTCCGCCCCAACCGCCCCACAGACGCGAGCGCTTATACGCTCACGGCCGGAGCTCGGTAGATCCCGCCCCTGGCCATCAAGGCCCAGATGACGCGAGCCATCTTATTGGCCAAGGCCACCCGCACCAGCATCGGCGGCTTGCGGGCCAGCATTCGTGCAAGCCACGACCCTGCCGGAACTCCGTTGCGGGCCGCCCAGCGTAAGACGCCGCTGGCGCCAAGGATCAGCAAGCGCCGCAGCGTCCGCTCGCCCATCTTCGAGGTGGCGCCGAGCTTCTGCTTGCCGCCGGTCGAATGCTGCAGGGGCGTGAGTCCCACCCAGGCGGCAAAGTCCCGTCCGCGCTTGAAGGTCTCAGCGGGTGGGGCAAGCGCCGCCAATGCCACCGCAGTGACTGGGCCCACACCAGGAATGGTCATCAGCCGACGCGCCGTCTCATCTCTCTTAGCCCTCTCGGCAATCTCGCGATCCAGATATGTGATCTGCTCGTCCAACCGATGGAGCGCCTCAACCAGCATCTGAAGGATCGGTCGAGCGAGCTCCGGGATCGGTTCTGCCATATCCTCGACAGCCCGCACGAGGTGCGGGGCGTGAGCTGGCCCTTTCGGCACCACGATGCCGAACTCGGCCAGATGTCCCCTCAAAGCATTGATGATCTGGGTTCGCTGCTTCACCAGGAGATCGCGCGCCCGGAACACGACAGCGGCGGCTTGAGCCTGCTCGCTCTTGGGAGCCACGAAGCGCATGGTCGGGCGCTGGGCCGCCTCGCAGATCGCCTCAGCATCGGCAGCGTCGTTCTTCTGGCGCTTGACGAAAGGCTTCACGTAAGCCGGCGGGATCAGCCGGACCGCATGCCCGAGCCGGCCGATTTCACGGGCCCAATGGTGAGCGCTGCCGCAGGCCTCCATCGCCACCGTGCAGGGTGGTCGGCCAGCAAAGAACGTAAGAACCTGATGCCGCCGCAGCTTCTTGCGAAATAGAACCGCTCCGGATGCATCGGCACCGTGCACTTGGAACACGCTCTTCGCCAGATCCAAGCCAATCATGCTAACCTCTCCCATGGACGCCTCCCTTAAGTGGTGTTCAACACCTCCACTGTGGCACACTGAGGCCGTTGGGGGCGTCCACACCATCAAGGCGTCCTGGCAGCCCTGATCAGTTCATTCGCGCAATCGGATACTGCCCACGAACCCTGGAATCCAATCGCCGCCTGATCAAACGGCATTGTTCAGGGCCGACTAATTAGGGATTATCGGGCATTGCTGCTTAATCATGCGGGCTATGACCACATCCGAGCGGGTTCAACAGGATCTCCGTGACCCGCTTTGGTCTCCTATGGTTGGGCACAGCTGAAACTGGCAGCCTCGTCCAGGTTCCCAGCACCGGAGTACTTCGCTACCTGCGGATACGGGCACAGCGGGCGGGCTCGCACGACCTGAGAGCTTGCCATCTGGCGGGCCTGAATACTCTCGGGTGCCTTGCCGGTCTCGACCCAGTTGATGAGTGGCGTCATGGCGTCAAACCGATCCGGGCCAAATCCGCCGCGGCAGTGGAACATGCCAGGCACCATAAATAGGCGATAGAAGTTACTTGTTCGCTCCTCGCCCATGGTTCGGCGGACTCGCTCGTAGTAGTTCACGCCCATCATCGGGTTCAGGGCAGGATCAGCCCAACCGAAGTACGTGATGAGGCGCCCACCGCGCTTTTCGAACTCGGACAGATCCGGGTTGTTGGCATCGAGGATCTCCCGGATCCGGGTAATCGGCTCGACATCCTTGTCGAAGTTGAACTGCTTCCAATCCAGGTTGGGCTGCGACGTCGGAGCGCTCGCAAAGTACTTCAGGAAGCTTTCACCATAGGCGAACTGCCGGCTCTTGGCCCCTTCGGTGACGATCCACTCTTTCCAGCCACTCGCGCCGCTGGCATCCGCCGGCTCCGCACCCGGAAGCTGGCCCGGGAAGATGACCTCGCCCTTACTCTTCACGCCACCGTAGATCGTCTCGAGCGTCTCGACCTGGGCTTGGGTGAAGCACTGATCACCGGTTTGGCCCTCGGTGCATTTCGACAGGTCCTGAGCTGGGTTGAACGTGCATTGGCGTGGGTCAGCCAACAGACCATCCTTGGCACCGTCCACGGCGTCGCACTTGTCCAGCACGGCCTTGGCGATCACAGGAAGCTGCCGGAGGGAAATCGGCGCCTTGGCCAGTGCCTGAGCGTTCCACACGCCCCAGAGCTGGGTTCCAGTGAAATCGAGCACCGGGGCGCCGGCGAGAATACCGTCGAAGTCGCCCGGGTAGCGCTGGGCCGACATCAGGCCCTGACGCCCACCCGTGGAGCAGCCATCCCAGTAGGAGTAGGCGGGAGGACGATCATAGTAGGCCCGGATCAGGTCCTTGGCCCTGGTGACGGTCACGTGGACCCCGCGCGAAGCATAGTCCACCAGCTTGCCGAGATTGTTCTCCGCAAAGCTGCCGAGCGGTTGGGCGCGGGCATCGTGGCCGCTGTTCTGCTGGCCCACGGCAAAGCCCTGCCGCAGAGCGGCGTTGCGGGTGTCCTGCCGGCTGGCTTCCGCCAGGCTCTCGCCGGCATAGCCACCATTGCCGAACATGTAGAGCCGCCGGTTCCAGGCATCCGGCAGAGTGATTTCGAACTGGACCTCCGGCTGGATCATGCCCGTGACCTGACAGTGGGCAGGGTGCTGGTCGGTCGCCTCGGCATGTCTCGCTTTGAGGTAGGACACCTCTGGGAGCACCAATCGCTCGATGGCCGTGCAGGCCATCTGCGGGGACACCGGCGTCGAGCGAAAGGGGGCATCGGGCGGTGTCGCGGTAAAGCTGGAGGCGTTCTGTGCGTGAGCCGGGATGATGCCGATCCAAAGCACCGCGGTGGCCAGAAGCGGGCGTTCAAAGGCATTCATGCGCGTTCCTCTCCCGTAGCCGCGGCCATCACTGCCGCTTGCGCGTATCTGGGAGGAAAGAGGTTAGAGGACCGGGTGTTCTTCTCAATGGATCAAATAGGCATTGCGTTGGACGAACCGCACATTCGGTTGGGGCTTATAGCGATACCGATCGAAGCAGAGAGCTCTGACTGTTCGAAAGATCGTCCGCGACCTTCATGGATGATCCAAATGGCCCCTAAGGGTCATCGCTTAGCAAGAGATTGCTCTTATCCCAGCGTCCCGCATCGGGGGATGAGCGGACATTCCTTAAGCCAACTCTATGCCGTCCTTTGACCCAGAGGAGATCTTAGAAAGATCTTGGTGTCCAGCTAGCTTGGGCTTTCTTGGGTCGGTTCTTGCACCTGAGGCCGCATTGACGAATATGGGCCAATGAACCTGCCGGATTGGACGACCCTGCGCATCTTTCTCGCCGCCATCGAGTGCGGAAGCGTTACACGTGCCTCCGAAAAGTGCGGCATCGCCGTTTCGGCCGCTGCGAAACGCATTCAGGATCTGGAGACGGAACTCGGGGTCCAACTCCTGACCCGGGGTGCAAGAGGTGTAACGCCGACGGTGGCAGGGGAGCTCCTCGCCCGGCATGCCCGTACAATGTTCGCTTTCGGTGCGCGGCTTGGAGAGGACCTCCGTGCGGTTGCTGAAGGTGGACTGGGCAGTGTGCGTCTCCACGCAACCCTCTCGGTCCTGGCCGGGCATCCACTCGCGGAGGCGTTGGCGGACTTTGCCATCGAGCATCCTGGGGTCAGTGTCGAGCTGCGGGAAGTCACGAGCCTGTCCGTCCTGCAAAACCTCGTCGAGGGCCAAACGGATATTGGAATTATCACCGTTGGCGGAACCGTCCCCAATGGACTGGAGGCGCGATCCTGGCGCTCTGACCAACTCCTCGTCGTCATGCCAATGGGGCATGAGCTGGCAGCGCGCCAGAGCCTGCGCTTTGCGGAAGTCCTTGGCCATCCCCTGATCGAAATCATCGAGGGCGGCGCCATGACGTTGCTTCTGCAAGAGGCCGCAGAACGTCTTGGGGTGCGTCTGCGCCCGCGCCTTCGCGTTGCAACGGTCGAGGCTGCCGCCCGGCTCGTTGCCGCCGGCCATGACCTGGCCATCATCCCGGATGGCGTCCTGCCCACCTACAATCCCGACCTCCGCCTTGCAGGGGTTTGGCTGGCCGAGCCCTGGGCACGGCGGCAGGTGAGGCTGGTCAGTCGCCCGGCCACTATGCTGACGCCTTCGGCGCGCCTGCTGCTAGACTACCTTTCTGCCTCAAAAGGGGATCCGGCTGAGGTGGAGCGTTCGCGAGCGACGGACGCTGCGTCCGCGAAATAGCGCTTCTCCTTCTGCTCTCGCGCCGGCAGTCTCTGCGGGATAGCAAAAGCAAAACTACGCCCGAGGAGACGCCATGGAGATCAGCTCCAAGTCGGAAGCCGTCGTGGTGCGCGAGGTCGGCCCCCGCGACGGTTTGCAGAACGCATCGGCGATCATGCCAACACAAGCCAAGCTTGCCTGGATCGCCGCGATGACGGCAGCAGGCATCCGCGAGATGGAAGTCGCCAGCTTCGTTCCACCGGCGGCGATGCCGCAGATGGCGGATGCGGCCGAAGTGACCCGCGCTGTCCGTTCGGCCCACCCGAGCCTGCGCGTCATCGTTCTCGCTCCCAATCTGCGTGGCGTGCAGAACGCGGCGGCTGCTGGAGCGCAGTCCATCATCTTGCCCGTGTCGGCGAGCGAGGCTCATAGCCAGTCCAATGTGCGCCGGTCACGGGCCGAGCAGGTTGCGGAGGTCAGGCGCGTTGTCGAGTGGGCCCGGTCCCTGGGAGGCGATGCGCCCCGGATCGAGGTCGGCATTTCGACAGCCTTTGGCTGCTCGCTCCAAGGCATCGTCCCCGAGCGTGATGTCATCTCCTTGGCGGCCTCCCTGGCCGAAACGGGCGTGGACGTGATCGCCCTGGCCGATACCCTAGGGTACGCGAGCCCGTCTCACATTCATCGTCTCGTACGGTCCGTGAAGGCCGAGATCGGCAACACGACCTTCGGCAACCTGCATCTGCATGACACGCTCGGTACAGCTCTGGCCAACGTCCTCGCGGCTCTCGAGGAGGGCGTGCGCGGTTTCGATGCAGCCCTAGGCGGTCTCGGCGGCTGCCCGTTCGCGCCCGGCTCGGTCGGCAACGTGTCAACGGAGGATCTCGTCTATCTCCTGGAATCGGAAGGCTTCTCGACCGGAATTGACCTTGAGGCGCTCCTTGAAGCCCGCAAGGCCCTCCAGGCGGGGCTTCCGAGCGAAACACTTCAGGGCCGGGTCGCGGCCGCCGGCATTCCCCGTACCTACCGCTTGTCGTCAGCCGCCGCATAGCGGGATCAGGCGTCACCGGCGCCACCCTGAGAATCTTGAGGATGTTTACACTGTGTCCGCACCTTTGACCCAATCTGCGCCGCAAGCACCGGCGCCTCTCGCCGGGATCCGCGTTCTCGAATTCAGCCACATGATCATGGGGCCGAGTTGCGGGATGATCCTGGCTGATCTCGGCGCCGATGTCGTGAAGGTAGAGCCTGGTCCTGCCGGTGACAATTCGCGACGTCTCACGGGCGCGGCCATCGGCTTCTTCCCGACCTATAACCGGAACAAGCGCAGCATCTGCGTCGATATGAAGAGCCCCTCCGGGGCAGCGCTCGTCCGCCGGCTTGCCGCAGGCGCGGATGTCATCATCGAGAACTTCCGCCCGGGAGCCATGGAAAAGCTCGGACTGGGATACTCGGCACTATCAGGAATCAATCCGCGTCTCGTCTATTGCTCGCTCAAGGGTTTCCTGCCCGGGCCCTATGAGCATCGCACGGCTCTCGATGAGGTGGTCCAGATGATGGGCGGGCTTGCCTACATGACAGGCCCTCCCGGCCGCCCCCTGCGAACGGGCGCCTCCGTCAACGACATCCTAGGCGGGACGTTCGGGGCCGTTGCCATTCTGGCAGCGCTGCGCGAGCGCGATACGACCGGCCACGGCTCTCTCGTTCAATCGGGCCTGTTCGAAACCAATATGGTGCTTGTGGCGCAGCATATGGCCCGTGCGGCTATTGAGGGCCGCAATCCGGAGCCGTTCGGCGACCCGGAGATGAAGAAGCCTTGGCCCGTCTATGACGTCTTCGATTCCGCCGACGAGGGTGAGCAGGTATTCGTCGGGACGGTCACGGAGAGTCAATGGCGTGGGTTCTGCGAGGCGTTCGGTCTTAACGATCTCCTGTCCGATCCCGAACTTGCAAACATGGCGCAGTTGGCGGCTGCACGACCGCGGATCCGCTTGCGCGTGGCCGATGTCTTCCGGAAGCTGCCGAAAACCGAGCTGATGGCGAGGTGTGAAGCCCTCGGATTGCCTTTCGCTCCCATCGCACGGCCGGCCGACCTTTTCGATGACCCACACCTGTTGGCATCGGAAGGGTTGCTGCCGGTTGACCTCAGAAGTGCCGAGGGCGCCCCAAATGGTGCTCCGGTTGTTCCTGAGGCCGGGATCCCGGCACTTCCCGTCGCTTTGGGCACCGGTCGCCCTGGATTAAGGCGCCAGCCCCCGCATGCCGGTGAGCATGGGATCGAGGTGATGCAGGAGGCCGGTCTCTCAGAGGCGGAGATCAACATGATGATCGCCGAAGGGATCGTGTCAGTGTCCGCCCAAGAATCCCCGGCCGCGGCTTGATGCAAGAGCGCAGGCTGAGGCTGGGCGGTCCAAGCAAATGAGCATGGAAAGGAACACTTCAAACGATGCCGATCTATGCATTAGGCGACATGGTGCCGGAACTCCCGGACATCAATCAGATTTGGATCGCGCCGGACGCCCACATCATCGGCCGCGTGAGGCTCGGCCGTGATGTCGGTGTCTGGTTCGGTGCCGTGCTGCGCGGTGACAACGAACTGATCGATGTCGGGGACGGGACGAATATCCAGGAGGGGGCGATACTGCACACCGACCCGGGTTTCCCGCTGTCCATAGGAGCGGGCGTGACCATCGGGCACCGCGCGATCGTCCATGGGTGTACCATAGGGGATGGCTCGCTCGTCGGCATGGGAGCCACGATCTTGAACGGGGCCCGGATCGGCGCAAACTGTCTCATCGGCGCGAATGCCCTTGTAACCGAAGGCAAGGAGTTTCCCGACGGGTCTCTCATTGTCGGCTCCCCGGCGAAGGTTGTCCGGGAACTTGCCCCCAAAGCGTTGGAGGGCCTGCGGAGATCCGCGGCAAGCTACGTCCGGAACGCCGAGAGATTCAGGTCGGGTCTACGCATCATTCGATGATGCACCGAGGATAATTCATGGCCATGGGCAACAGCCATGCAGGATGACTCACAGGGGACTGAGGACAGACAGACATTCAACTCAGAAGGGCGGAGATCGTAGCAAGGAGCCAAAGGCCCGGATGATCTGACGGCCCCAATCAAACAACTAGGAGGAAACGCATGATCAATCGCCGACACTTTCTCGCCACTGCTAGTGGCGCCGCTGCCGCAGGAGTTCTCGGCTTCCCGCGTCTTGCACATGCTGCAACGACGGCAAGCATCACGTTTGGACCGGCTCTGCCCGTCTACGCACTGACCTTCGTCGCGGTCGAGAGGGGTTTCTTCAAGGACGAAGGGGTCAACGTCAAAACCGTCATCACCGATGCCGGTGCCCGCTCTCGCCAAACGCTAGCCGCAGGGGATGCGCTGTTTGCTCACGGTGATGGCAGCCATCCACTCCAACTCTCGAACCGTGGCAAAAAGGCGAAGCTCATCCTAGCCACCCAAATGGTTCCGTCCACCGCCAACATGGTGATCCGGCAGGACCTCTACGATCAAGGCATCAACACCGTCGATAAACTCGGGCAATGGAAGCGCCCGGATGGTGCCAAGCCCATCGTGGCAGCGACCGCTATTGGGTCGGGAACATGGATGTTGGGCACGTACGTGTTCGAGGCACGGAAACTCGGCCAGAACATCAACTGGGTTGCGGGCGGCGGCAGCAAGACCATGCTCGCCGGCCTGCAAAGCAAGCAGTTCGACGTCATCATGGCCCCCCCTGCTTGGCAGTTGGAGGCAGGGCGCAACGGCTTTGGCAAGACGCTTTACGACGTTCGCACGCCTGGGGTCATGGCGCAGGACTTCGGAGGCAATCTTCCAGTCCTGGCCTTCTATACGCTCGAGGACACCATCGACCAGGATCCTGCGCTCGTGCAGTCCACCGTCAATGCACTGTACAAGGCGATGCGCTGGGTGAAGGAAACGCCCGTAGACGAGGTCTTCGCTCTCCTCGGAACCAAGTACTACGGCTCTATCGATCCGGCGTCCGCGAAGGCAGAACTCGCCTTCGACAAGGACACATGGGACTACAACGGTCGCATCACGAAGGAGGATTTCGAGCGGGGCGGGCGCGTGTGGTACCGCACCGGGACTGATATCCCGCCGATGAAGTATGAGGATGTGGTCGATATGCGCTTCCTCGACGCTGCACAGAAGAAGGCCTGACATGGGAGCCCAGCTCTACACGACGGCCGAGCCGATGCCGAAGGCTGTGACCGCACGCAAGGACGTCCGGATCTCCGTGCGCTCCCTCGATAAGGCCTTTGGACGTGGTAACGCGAAGGTCACAGCCGTGGACAAGGTGTCCTTCGACATTGGGCGCGGCGAGTTCGTCGCGCTTCTAGGCCCATCGGGCTGTGGCAAGAGCACGATCCTTAACATGGTCGCCGGGCTGATTCCCCGGACCGGCGGCGACATTCTCATCGACGGCAAGTCTATGGAACATGGCCAAGTGCGGCGTGAAATCGGCTACGTGTTCCAGCGGGACACAGTCTTTCCGTGGCGCACAGTCGAGGCCAATGTCGGTTATGGGCTCGAGATCGCAGGCGCGCCTGCGGCCGAACGCCGAGCGCGCGTGGCCGAGGCTCTCGATCAGGTAGGCCTCGGCGCCTTCGCCAAGGCCTTTCCGCGGACCCTTTCCGGCGGCATGCGCCAGCGCGTCGCGCTGATGCGCACTTTGATCACGCGGCCTGAGATCCTGCTGATGGACGAGCCGTTCGGTGCCCTCGACACCCACACCAAGCTCGAGATGCATCGCATCCTGCTGCAACTGTGGGAGCGCGAGCGCCAGACTGTGCTGTTCGTCACCCACGACCTTGGTGAGGCCTTGACACTGGCGGACCGCATCATCCTGCTGTCGGCCCGGCCCGGACGGCTCAAGGAGGACTTCGAGGTGCCGCTCGAGCGTCCGAGAGATGCTGTAGCCCTGCGCGAAAGTCCCGAGTTCGCTCGGCTGTTCTCCCACATCTGGCATTCGCTCGGCGAAGAATTCCGCAAGACGAAGGCGGAGTGAGACACATGGCATCCACGCAATCCTCGACGACTGTCCTGCTCTGGCGGGTGGCGATCCTGCTCCTGCTTCTTGCTGTCTGGCAGTGGGCCTACGACTTGCGGGCGTTTGCGGCGCTCAAGCCCTACGTGCCCAACTTCCTCGACCCGTATTTCGTATCCAAGCCGTCCGAGATCTGGAAGAGCTTCCTGCGCCTGGGCTGCCTCACGGACCGAGGCGGTACGCTGCACGGCTGGAGCGGCATGACGGCGTGCCTTGCCGAGGACGCCAACAATATCTGGATGGCAACGGCCGTGACGCTCAAGAACACGTTCTGGGGCTTTCTCGGCGGCACCCTCTCGGGCATTGCGATGGGCCTGATCCTCGGCCGGTCCGATTTCCTGTCGCGGGTGTTCGAGCCCTACATCGTGGCGTTCAACTCGATCCCGCGCATCGCGCTCGTTCCACTCATCATCCTGATGTTTGGCCTCGGTGACATCTCCAAGATTGTCACGGCCTGGATCGTCGTCTTCTTCGTGGTGTTCTTCAACACCTTCGAGGGCACCCGTTCCGTCGACCGGGACCAGATCGCCGCATCACGGCTGCTTGGAGCTAACTCGTGGACGGTCACCCGCACGGTGGTGATCCCCTCGACCCTGGCTTGGGTGTTCGCCTCTTTAACGCCGGCGGTGTCCTTTGCGCTGATCGGCGTGATCGTGGGTGAGTTCATCGGCGCCGAGCGGGGCATCGGCAAGCTGATCGTCGAAGCCGAGGCCCGCGCCAACGCATCCGAGATGATGGTCGCCATCTTTGTCCTGATGGTGGTCGGCATCCTGCTCGCCATCGGTGTGCGCCGGATCCAAGCCTATCTCCTGCGGTGGCAGCCCCAGTTCGATCAGGCAAGTGCATGACTAGGATCACCTTCCCTGGCCGCATCCTCTTCCTGTCGGCCGATCCCGACAAGGTTGATGCCCAGCTTGCTGGAACAGATCTCTCCCTGGAGCAGGCCGGGCCGCTTCGCGATGATGTCTCGACTGACGAGATCACCCCGTTGCCGTCGCTCGTCTATTTCGACGAGCGCTTGGCCAGTCATCCCTATACCGGCTTCAAGGCCGGCGAACGACTGCCGATCGGCTTGGATGCCGTCAGACGGGGCGGCTTCGCCGTTACTGTCGGCGGCAAGCGGTATGGTAAGGGCTCATCGCGTGAACACAGCCCGGTCGCCGAGAAGGCAGCCGGCATTCGCCTCGTCATCGCCGAGAGCTTCGAGCGCATCTACCGCCAGAATGCCGACAATGTCGGGCTGTTCACGTCGACCGACTTCGGTCTGATCGAGCGAATCCGGCGGGGTGAGGACATCGACATCGAGGAACTGGTCGGAAACCGCGACAGGATTGCGGCCGCAGTCCTGCGCAGTGGCGGCCTGCTGCGCTATGGCCGGGAGCGTTTGGGCACCGTTTCAGCCACTCAAACCCTGTCGGACGGGGAGGGACCCCGCACCCTCTTCGAAAAGATCCTGGCCCGCCATGTGGTGAAGACCACCGATCTCCCAGGCGACCTGACGCCAGGGATGGGCGGATTCGTTCGAGCCGATATCCGGTTCATACATGACATCTACACCGGAATGTGCAGCTATATGCTGCATCATACGTTTGGCAAACCCGTTCGCCTCTATGAACCGGAGTCGATCGTCGTCTTCGAGGACCACTACTCGTATGCGCACCGCAGCCGTGTACACATCGAGCGTGGCCTGCTGCCCCAGGTCCATGAGCTTTCGCGGGCGCACCGGGCATTTGTGGCTGATTACGGCTTGCGGTCGCATGGCTATCTGCCGAGCGGAGAAGGGTCCGAGGGCATCTCCCACGCACTGATGGCGGAGCAGTACGCCTTGCCGGGCCAGTTGATCGTCGGCACGGACTCGCATACGCCGCATAGCGGAGCGCTCGGCTGCCTGGCGTTCGGCGTTGGTACGACCGACATCGCGAACAGCATGGTCACGGGCGCAGTGCGGATCACGGTACCCGAGGTCCTGCGCATTGAACTCTCGGGCACGTTGCCCCGTGGCGTCACAGCAAAAGATGTTGTCCTCCATCTGCTCGCGCTGCCTGGGCTCAAGGCGGGAACAGGCGTCGGCAAGGTCTTCGAGTTCGGCGGACCCGGCATCGCACAGCTCAACACGGATGAACGCGCCACGCTGACCAACATGACTGCCGAGTTGGGAGGCTTTACCGGAATCGTCGAACCCGATGCGGAGACGGTACGGTTCCTCAAGGAACGTCGCGGAATCGACGCCATAATCGAGCCATGGATGCGCAGCGACGCGGGAGCTGCCTATGCCGAGGTGATCCGCGTCGACCTGTCGGCCTTGTCGCCCATGGTGGCGGCTCCCGGAGATCCTGGTAACGGACTCGATCTTTCGAAATTGTCACAGCCGGTGACCATCGACATCGCCTATGGCGGGTCCTGCACAGCCGGCAAGCGGGAGGACTTCGACCGCTACCATGAGGTGCTTTCATGGGCGGCAGAGAGGGGGCTCAAAGTCCCGCCTCACATCAGGCTCTTCCTTCAGTTCGGCACGATCGCTGTTCGGGATTACTGCATCGAGAAGAGTTACCTTGACGCCTTCGCGCGGGTAGGAGCCGAAATCCTTCAGCCCGCATGTGGCGCCTGTGCGAATTGCGGTCCTGGCACATCGACCAGTAGCGATCAGGTGACCGTGAGCGCCATCAACCGGAATTTTCCGGGTCGTACGGGCCCTGGAAAGGTCTGGCTCGCGAGCCCTCCCACGGTAGCGGCCAGTGCCATCGCGGGCGAGTTGGTCTCCTTTGAGCAGCTTCAGGCGCGCTTCAACACGGGACTGGGGTGTTGAGCCAATCATTGGGAGGTCTCAGAGGTCGTGCAATCTCCGGGAACTCACGACAACTCCATCCATATCGCAGTAGATGAACCGACCCGGAGCGAACTCCACCCTGCCGACTTGGAATGAAGCGCCGATCACGCCCGTGCCGTTGAACGATCCTCGAGCTGGGACGACGCCGAGCGCCATCACGCCAAGATCCATGATCGCAAGTGCCTCGATGTCGCGAACGGCACCAAAAACGAGTATTCCAGCCCAGCCGTTTTCGATTGCCTTTGCCGAGAGCCTGTCGCCAAGGAGAGCCACCCGGGTCGAGCCCCCTCCGTCGACGACGAGAACCTGCCCCTGTCCAGGCTGTTCGAGGCATTGTCTGACCAGCCCGACATCCTCGAATGTACTGATAGTTTGAATCTCGCCGCTGAAGGATTTGCAGCCACCAAAGGTGCGGAACTGAGCGAGGCAGACTTCCAACTCGTCTGCGAATTCATCGCAAAGATCAGCCGTTTTGAAACCACTCACAGTGCGCACCACGGGTTAGGATAGTCCCAAAGGAAGAAGACTTACGCGATCAAACCGGATGCCAATCGTTTTGTCCAACGATCAGGGACGGTACCCGCCCAGCAATGCTTGTTGACAGCCTGCGTCAAGGTCGCATCTTGGCACATCGAAGACATTTCACTTTGGTTCGCTTTCGGATGGAGCCTGTGTGAAAACGCTGACCGACCACGGCTTGGAGCAATTTTCTGTCTTGCTGTCCTATGCAGACCGAGATTTGCCCGGTGCAGAGGCATAAAACTGTACAAATAGTTCGCCGAGATCGAGCCTGTTTGCGTTTTCACACAGGCTCGGATGCAGAGCGGACTATTGTGAGCTGTCACATCGACGTCCGTTCTTAGACCACCCATGATGATCCGAGTGTGATCGAAGACGAAGAGGATCTCTTCAGATCGAGGCGAGAAGGGGCGTGTAGCTTTTCTTGTAGAGAGCCGGGCCGAAGTACTTCAACAGAGGACTGCTGACGAATGCGGGGAGAGTTCGCATCCTGTCGCGGGCCGCACATTGCTTCTGCACCCATGCCACGCGCCGCTCGCGACGCTGGACAAAGACTTCTAGGGCGAGATTTATAGCCCCATTTTTCGAAAGGAGTTCGGCCAGCACGAGAGCATCCTCACAGGCCAGACCTGCTCCCTCGGCCATACTGGGCGAAGACGCATGCGCAGCATCCCCAATGAGAATGATACGATCTCGTCGCCAGGTCCCGCTGGGGACGGTCTCGATCTGGCTGAAATGCACCTTCGTCTCAGGAGGCACCGTCTTCACGAGTGAAACCAGCGGACCTGAAAAGCCGGAGAAAAGACGCTCAAGACTGGTCGTGTCGGAGTATGGCCGCGTCGCACCCAGTTCCACTGAGCGATCCGCATAGACGTAAGCCATTGAGGGGCTCACCGGAATGGCGAGGAGCGTCTGGCCCTGGCCAATCATCGCGGTCCAGCTATCAACGCCACCAGTGTTTTCTGTCAGGAAGCGCCAGCAGATATATCCCGCATAGACCGACGTTAGGCTCGCAAATGCAAGATCGCGCACACGCGAACGAATACCGTCCGCCCCAACCACAAGATCATAGCGCTCCGTCTTGCCGTCCTCAAATGTGACCTCGCAGGCATCGGACGCGGACTGGATCTGATCGATTGACCGCGACATGGCAATGGGGGTTTGCTTCACCCCGCTCAGAAGGATCGAATGCATCTCCGCACGGCTTAATGCAAGGCACGGGCCACAGGCGCTCCAGAAACGCTCGGTGTTGATGGCGTTCAATTCATGGCCATCTTGGCTGAGAAATCGCTGATAGCGAATTGGCATGGCAACTCGAGCAATGTCTGGAAGGAGTCCAAGGTGAGAAAAGGCTCTCGAGGCGTTGCCGGGAAGAAAAAGGCCTGTGCCTCCTGTGTTCCATGTGGTCTGTCGTTCCACAACATCCGGGATAATGCCTCGCTGCTCGAGCGCGCGGGCGAGGGACAGCCCTGCGATGCCAGCTCCGACAATCAAAATCCTCACCATGCGTGCCTCAAGGGTCAGCCCTGCCGCCGATAGGTGGTCAAATATTCTGGGACGATTGGCTCAAGTGCTCGGGGTTCGACACCGAGATCACGGAGCATCGGCTCGGAGCCGCTGACCACCTTGTCGGTCCTCAGCAGCCGGACCTGATCGCGGGTGAGCGGCGCATCGGGGAACACCTGCAGCAGCCCGCCCAACATCTCGGCCGGCCAGAAGGGCAGGGGCACCAGCAACGGTCGGACGCCGATGGTCGCGCAGACAAACTCAAGCAGCTCTTCGAAGGTATAGACCCGGGGGCCGCCGAATTCGTAGGTCGTGCCGCGGCTGGCGGGGTTCGCAAGAATGGCCCCAACGCCCGCCACCACATCCTCGACATAGACGGGCTGAAACCTCGTTTGGCCGCCGCCGATCAGCGGCAGCGCCGGCAGCCGGCGCGCCAGCGCGGCAAAGCCGTTGAAGAAGTGATCGTCTGGCCCGTAAACCAGGCTGGGCCGGATGATCGTCGCCTCGGGGAAAACGGCGCGCACTGCCTCTTCGCCGGCCGCCTTGGAGCGGTCCGCCCGCGCGGGTGCGGTGCGGCTGGCCCCGAGTGCCGAGACGTGAACCAGTTGCCGGACCCCCAAGCGCCTGGCGCTGGCGGCCACCCGGTGAGCCCCACCTTCATGAAGGGCCGTGAAGGTTTGCCGTCCTGCCTGCGAGAGAATGCCGACCAGATTGATGACCGTGTCGGCTCCTTGGATCGCCGCCTGCACAGCCGCATCATTAAGAATGTCGACCGCGACGTATTGGATCTGGGCCAGCCTCGGAGGCTCTGCGGTGGTGAGCGGATGGCGCGCCGCGATCCGCACGGATACTCCCGTCCTGGTGAGATGCTCGACCAGATGCCGACCGATAAAGCCTGATCCACCGAAGACTGTGATGTGCTGCATCGCTGCCGCTGTGCCCTACCCGGATCAATGCGAACCGATCGGCCTCAGTTCTGAGTAACCTGGCCCTTCGCCTGCGAATGGCAGAGTCTCTCTGCGCGTTTGATCGCATATTCTATCAATGTGAAGGTCGGTAAACGGGCGGAGGCTGGTTGAAGCGCGTAAGGCTTTTTTGATCGGACTGGGGCAGAAGCGTCTTGAGCAACCGGATCAACGTCGCCGGTGAAGAGAGCCCCATCGGGCCGGTGCCGGCTTCGAGACGACTCTGGCACTGGCCCAGGACGCCGAGTTCGACATCGCCGTTCTCGATCTGAACGGAATGCTCAGCTATCCCGTCGCCGAGGTGATCTGCGGCCGCAGGATCCCCATTATCTTTGCAACCGGGTACGGTGGGGCTGGACTGCCGGATCTGTCCTTCCTGGTGCGCGCGACCGGACCTGAAGGACCAGCCTTTGCGTTATCCTTTCGATCATGAGTCGATGCCCCGAGGCGATCCATCCCGAGCAAGGGAGGTGCTCATGAGACGAACCACGTATTACGTGTTCCACTCGGCAATGGCCCCTGACCTGCGTGGGATTACCAGCGATCCTGACGGTACTATGCTCTCCGCAACAGATGGACCGTGGACGTCTGAGCGGCAGATCGATCCGGACGAGCCTTGGCCCCTCGACGTCAACCAATCCGTTGTGGAGTTCGGGATCGGGGAGAATGGCTTTTATCTCTTGGGCCCGATCCCGCAGCACGCGTCATCCAAGCCTGTCATCGAAAGCGACCGTGTCGAGGGCACCGCAGTGTTCGATCTCCAGGGGCATCGGATCGGCACCATCAAGCGGCTGCTGATCGAGAAGGTGAGCGGCCGGGTGGTCTACGTCGATGTGACCTTCGGCGGCTTCCTGGGCCTTGGCGTTCACCATCACACCATCCCCTGGGAGAAGCTCACCTACGACATGGGGCTTCACGGGTACCGCACCGACATCACCGAGGAGCAGGTCCGCGGCGCTCCGGCCTTCTACGGCGAGGACGAGGTCTGGCCTGGCAAGAAGCGGGAGCAGGAGATGTGGGACTACTGGCGCGATTGGCCCAGATGATCGGTCTGAACCGCTCTAACCAAGCCTGACGGGGGCATTCCAGAGGAGGAAGCCATGAAAGTCAGTGAAGTCATGACACGGGACGTCCAGCTGATCGAGCCCGCCCAGACCATCCGCGATGCGGCGAAGCTGATGGCCGAGCTCGATGCCGGCATCCTGCCGGTGCGTGAGGGCGACCGCCTGGTCGGCATGATCACCGATCGCGACATCGCGGTCCGCGCCGTGGCGGAGGGCAAGGGGCCCGACACCACCATCCGCGAGGTGATGACGGAGGATGTGAAGTACTGCTACGAGGACGACGACACCAACGATGTCGCCCGCAACATGGCCGACATCCAGGTCCGCCGCCTGCCGGTGCTCACCCGCGACAAGCGTCTGGTCGGCATCATCTCGCTCGGCGACATGGCGGTGTCGGACGAGGCTGGCAAGGCCGGCGAAGCCGTAGCCGGCATTTCGCAGCCGGGCGGTCAGCACAGCCAAACCGGCGGTCCCCGGCACTGAGCCTTGGTACAGCGAGATCGGCATAGCCCGGACACTTGCCATGACAGGCGGGAACCGCAACGCGCCGCTGGACCAGCGCAACGACCGGCCTGAGGTCGAGGTCTCGATTGCGCCGCTCGGCCTGCCGGGAACGCTGGTCCATCCGGCCGGCGGGCAGGGCATCGTGCTGTTCGCCCACGGCAGCGGCAGCAGCCGCCTGAGCCCGCGCAACCGCCTGGTGGCCGAAGGGCTTCAATGGAGCGGACTCGGCACGCTGCTGTTCGACCTGCTCCAACCAGAGGAGGCAGACAACCGCACTAACGTGTTCGACATCAGCCTGCTCGCCAAGCGGCTGGTGTCGGCGACGGATTGGGTGTGCTCCCAGGAACTGCCGGACGTGCCCGTCGGCTACTTCGGCGCCAGCACGGGCGCGGCCGCGGCTCTGGTGGCGGAGACCCTGACACGACACCGGATCGCTACCGTCGTGTCCCGCGGCGGCCGCCCGGATCTGGCGGGTGTCGCGCACCCGCGCGTCCGGGCGCCCACGCTCCTGATCGTTGGCGGAGACGATCATGCGGTGATCGAGCTGAACGAGGAGGCGCTGACCCATCTGACCTGCGAGAAGCGCCTGGCGGGTGTGCCTGGCGCCGGGCACCTGTTCGAGGAGCCCGGCACGCTCGATCAGGTGGTGACCTTGGCGCGTGATTGGTTCGTCCCGCGCCTGGGCCAGGGAGGTTGAACATGCAGCCGGATGATCTGAGCTTTCGGGACCGCGCCGAGGCTGGACGCCAGCTCGTTCCGCGTCTGATGGCCTATGCGGATCAGAGCCCGGCCATCTTGGCCTTGCCGCGTGGCGGCGTACCAGTGGCGTTCGAGGTCGCTCGGGCTCTGCAGGCACCGCTCGACCTCATCTTCGTGCGCAAGATCGGGGCTCCCGGCCACGCCGAATTCGGCCTCGGCGCGGTGGTCGACGGCGCCCATCCCCAGGTCGTGCTCAATGAGGAGGCCCTTGGCCACGTCAAAGTGCCGCCGGGTTACATCGAAGACGAAACCCAACGGCAGCTGAAGGAGATCGAGCGGCGGCGCGAGCATTACCTGGCGGGCCGGCGGCCGGTCGACGTGGAGGGGCGTGTCGCTATCGTGGTCGACGATGGAATCGCGACGGGCAGCACCGTGCGGGCGGCGTTGAAGGGCCTGTCCCTTGCCCGGCCGGCACGCCTTGTCCTGGCCGTGCCAGTCGCGCCGCGGGACACCCTCGCACGCCTCGCGAGCGAAGCCGACGAGGTGATCTGCCTGAGGACGCCGGAGCAGTTCTACGCCGTCGGCGAGCACTACGAGGATTTCCGCCAGACCTCGGATCGGGAGGTGACCACCCTTCTGGACGAGGCCCAACGTTGGAACAGGGAGGATGTGCCATGAACGTCAGCAGTCTTCGTGACCTGTACATTGCCGAGCTCCAGGAAATCCGCAGCGTGGAGGAGCAACTCGTCGCGGCTTTGCCGCGGATGGCCGATGTGGCCGGCCATCCGGAACTCAAGCAGGGGATCCAAACCCACCTGGAGGAGACCCGCGCGCAGCAATCCCGCGTGGAGGAGATCCTGCGCCGGCACAGCGCCGAGCCGCGCGAGCACGTCGACCAGGCCATGCAGGCGATGCTGCAGGAAGCCGAGAAGTGGGCCAGCATGGTGCAGGACCGGGATCTGCGCGATGCCGGCATCATCGCCTCGGCGCAGCGGGTCGAGCACTACGAGATCGCGGTGTACGGCTCGCTCGCCACTTGGGCCAAGCAGCTCGGGCTGGACGAGGATGTGCAGGCGCTGCTGGCCATCCTGGAGGAGGAGAAACGCACGGACGAGCGGCTGAGCCTGCTCGCCAAGTGCACGATCAATCCGGATGCCGCAACCTGACGCTGAAGGAGAGGAGCCATGTCGCTTACCATCACCAGTCCGGCCTTCCGGAACGGCGAGGTCATCCCGACCCGGTACACCCGCGACTGCGAGAATCTCTCGCCGCCGCTGGAGTGGCGGGATGCGCCTCCCGAAACCAAGAGCTTCGTCTTGCTCGTTGAGGATCCCGATGCGCCATCAGGCACGTTCCGGCATTGGGCCATCTACAACATTCCCTCCAGCGAAGCAGGCCTGCCAGAGGGAGTGTCCGCCCAGGGACGCAGCGGGGCGAAGGAGGGCGTTAACGGGTTCCGGAACGCCCGTTATGACGGGCCCCAGCCGCCGAAGGGGCATGGGCCGCATCATTACCATTTCCGGCTCGCAGCCCTCGATGCGGAGCGGCTCGACATCCCGGCTTCGACAAGGGCCGAGGACGTTTGGGCGAGGGCGCTGCCCCACATCATTGCCGAGGCGGAGGTGGTCGGCGTCTACGAGCGGTAAGGCTGATGAGGAGCCAAGGTGTTGTAGGTCCTGCGGGAGACTGCGTGAGCTTGTCACAGCCTGATAGGTTGATGCCACAGAGAGCAAGCAACATCTCTTTACTTATGGCTGGCTCCAAGTTCAGGCCACCCAACCCCATTGTTCTTGGCGTTGTGGTCCAAGAGCACCTGGGACAGCAGTTGCGTGGCGTCTATTCCGACCTCATCGCCTCCGATCTGCCGCCGGATCTCGTCAGGCTGATCGGACGCCTCGAGAGTTCCATTCGGATCCCCCACGATCCGCATGATCCAGGCTTCGTCCAGGACCTCCTGAACTCCATCCGTCATCTGCGTGCCTTTGCGATCTCGCTCACCCATGACGTGAACCGTGCGGAAGACCTGGTGCAGAGCACGCTCCTGAAGGCCTGTGACCGGCGCAACCGGTTCGAGCCGGGCACCTGCCTCCAGGCCTGGCTGTTCACGATCCTGAGGAACGACTTTCACACTGAGCACCGGAAACGGCAGCGGGAGGTCGAGGATGTCGAAGGCGCCTATGCCGCGCGCCTGATCGCGCTGCCGGAGCAGCTGGATGAGCTGGAGTTGCAGGATCTCTCGCAGGCGTTGTCGAAGCTGCCGGCGTGGCAGCGCGAGGTCCTCCTGCTGGTTGGCGTGGAGGGCCTGAGCTACGAGGAAATCGCCGCCCGTCAGCACGTCACCGTGGGCACCGTCAAGAGCCGGGTCAACCGCGCGCGCCACCATCTCGCACAGGTCCTTGGTCTGGGACCAGACGATGCCATCGGCACGCGGTTCTCGCACCCTGAGCGGGCGGAACGCCGAGGCGCAGGGAGTTTGCATCACCTCGGTTGATCTGGGAGCGGAGGCATCGCATGAGCTTGCGTCTAATCCGGTTCTTGGCGGTCCTGCTGACCGCTCTCCCCCTGATCCCGGCCGGAGGGCTCACCCAACCGGCACCGGACCGGCAGGTCTGTGCGATGGGCGAGGCCCAGGCGGTCGTCGGGCAACCCTACTCGCCTGAGCTGGCCGAGAGAGCCCGCCGGGCCGCCGGGGCTCGCGAGATCCAAAAGATCGAGCCGGGGGGCGCCTACACGACCGACCTCAATGCCGATCGGCTGAACATCGAGGTGGACCGCGCCGGCATCGTGACAGGCCTCCGCTGCGGATGACGTTCCATCGGCAACGGATTTGCCGCGGTGTTCGGGCCACCGGGATGCCGATTCTTGCTGGCTCGGGGAGACCGGAGGAGCACTGGCACGCCCAAGCAAACCCAAGGCTGCTGCCCATCCATCATTGTCCTGTCTCCATTCCAGACGGATTGGTGTCGGAATATAATTGGTTCCGATGGTCGAGTGCTTTGGCTCCGCCATCATCCAGTCTGAGTTGTGTTGCCCTTCCGGCGGATCCATCTCCGCCGAAGACCGCAAGTTGAACGAGGAGGAACGCACAATGGCCCGCAATCCTATGACCCCGTTCCGTCCCGGTGGCGGAATGGTCCCTGGTGATCCCTTCCTCTCGCTGCATCGCGAGATGAACCGCCTGTTCGACGATGTCTTTCGCGGTGCTGGCCTGCCCGCTGCTGAGGCACAGGGTCAAGGTGGTGGCACCTTTGTCACCGCCAGCATGAACGTGTCGGAGACGGAGAAGGAAATCCGCATCACCGCGGAACTGCCCGGCGTCACCGAGCAGGATATTGATATCAGCCTCGATGACGATGTGCTCACCATCCGGGGCGAGAAGAAGTTCGAACGCACGGACGACAAGGAGAACTTCCACTTCGTCGAGCGCTCCTACGGCACCTTCCAGCGCTCCTTGCGGCTGCCTTTCCCGGTGGATCCGGAGCAAGTGCAAGCCAGCTTCGAGAATGGGGTGCTCACGGTGACGGTGCCGAAGATCGGTCGACAGGAGCGCACGCGCCGCATTCAGGTGCAGGGCCGAGGAGGTGGAGGTCCAGGTGCCCAGAGCGCTCAAGGTGCTCGGGGCGCCTCCGGCGGCACCGGCACTGAAAGCGAGGATCAAGGGAAGGCCGGCGCCTCGGACCAGGCTAGCGACACAAGATCCGGATGAGCCAGTCGCCCATGCGCGAGCCCTTGGCGCATAGGCTGCTCCACATCCGCTCGACTCGAGCAGGTACGCAGAGCGGATAATGTGCTGCGCAGGGCCGCTCACGTAGGGCTGCCGTTCAAGCCTCGGAAGTAAGGCCCCGTGCTTCAGGTTTGACTGGTCCCACGCAAAGAGTGCCGTTCAGGCGCTCTTTCTGTTAATCCGCTATCCGGACGACTCCACGGCGATGGCCGGCTGAGACGATCACCTTGGCCCTTAGGCGGGCCCGGCTGTCTCCTGCCGCCTCCCGCTATCCATCCAAGGTGCTTTCAGCTACCGCATCCATCCTTCCAGGCTACAGATCACCACCATGATGAGAACCGCGCCACCAAGGAGGACGATGTCGTGCCATGAGCCCAGATCGACCATGAACTGTCTCCTGACGTGGATGAGTTGGAAGCCGCAACTCTCCTACAGAACGCCAATCTTTACTGTTTGCCTGATGCCGTCGCAGACCACGCGGCGGTTCGCCCGTCTGACCTGTCTCGCCTGAACGCAGGCTATGGGCCGGAGGTCGTCATGATGGGGCTTTGGACCATCCACCCAAGCGCGGAAACGTCCCGGTCTAAAATCTGTTCCGTGGAGCGGTTCAGGTCTCGGCGCAGCGAACAAAGGCCCGCAAACCGCCGATCAGCAGCATCCTCTGATCGGCCGGCAGGCCGGGACAGGTGGCAGGCATCAACAAGAGCTGCCAGTTGCTCACGGCCGGGCCGGCGCTCCCGGATCTCGCTGGCCCACATGACAATCTCCGATGCCGTACCCGCGCAGGACGGGCACGCGTCGATGACCCCGTTGGCGAGTTCGATGATGTGGTCGAGCGGGGCCGCGTCAGGCGCGATCGGCATGGCGGGTTCAGGAGGCGGTTGTCATTTCGGTTCAATGGTCTGATCGCCGCCTGGCGTTCCTGGAGGCGGGATGACCCGCGTCGTGCCGGGGTTCGGCACCGGGGGGCGCACGGCCATGTCGGGGGCGATGTTGGCAGGTGGGCGGATCACGCCGTCGGTGCGATTCAGCTTGTCGCTGAGCGGTGCGTTCGAGCGGCCCACCGAGCCGGTGGAGCGGGGATCCTGGGGCCCGGTGCTCTCGGACTTGAGAGTCTCGGAGGTCTGAGGCTGCCCCTGTGCTTGGGCCAGGGGCATCGTGCCGGCGACCCCGCCAGCCATGACGATTGCGGTCAGCAAAAGCTGTCTTGGTTTGAGGCGCATGGGTCACCTCCCTTTTAACCTAGGTTAAGCTCTGTTCTCCAACGCGGCCTCACGGCCACCGTTCCCCTGATCGTCTGGTGGCGAACGCGTCCTTCTCAACACCCTAGGTCAATCGTCCGTGTACATCAGCCACGGATGCCTCAGAGGCCGACACGTCAGGGCGGTGAGCCGAGGCTGGGCCTTGAGGATCAGGCCTGGCCACGTCCGATGCCTGAATGCGGGTCTTCCGGCCGCGCCATGCCGCGATCATCTCCTGCCGCAAGGGTGGCCTCGGCTTGGGCAGCGCCCGCCAGATGAACAGCGTGCAGGCCTTGCTGACCGCAAGGATGATGGCGATCCCATAAAGAAAGATCACCGGAGAGAAACTCTCGTTCATTCGTCACCATCCTCTTGGATCGCGAGCCAAGATGCTTGCCCGGTCCGTCAGATCGACAGCAGAGGTCCGATGCACCTATAGTATCTAGGGCCGGGTTGTGATGGAGGCAGGCGATGACGCTGTCTCTCGCCCTTGCATTCTTCTTGGCCGCCACGCTCGGTGCGGATGCCGCCTCGGGAAAGCCGAAGACGAAACCCAGAGCGGGTCAGCTCGCCCAGACCGTCACCGTTTCCGGGGAATGCACCCGGCTGGTTCAGGCCGGACGACCCGTCGGGGGATGCAAGAACATCCTGGTGAATACGAACTACGGTACGGGCGTGAGCGGGTATTGGTTCATGACCGGGAACAGCATTGTGTCCTTTGCCGGCGGCGGCGCCCGCCGGCTTGAACAAGCCTCCGACCACGTGATCCAGTCCATCGAGCGGGTGTTCCTGGCGGACACGACAAATATTGTCCGAGAGGAGGATGCCACCGTGGAGACCGCGATCGGCTTCTGCCGCTTTGGCGACGTGACCAAGAGAGGCTCGACGATCGAGTGCGTGGCCCATACCCGGGCGGGTCTGTACGAGGGAGCGTTCGTGACCGACGGCAATCCGCCAAAGCTCGACACATTCCAGATCGGTCCATAGCCGCCCAGGATCATTCTTTGGCGCGACGAGGGGCCGGAGAACGTGCGCCCGATCGATTGACAGGACTGACGCCCAAGGAGCACGATTCCCGCGTGGGGGTGCGCCACAAGGATGGCCACGATGGACCGCTTCGACCACATCCTGCACTGGAGACTGCAACAGGGCTCGCACACCTTCCCCGGCCAAGACGGTGGCACCTGCATCAACGAGGCGGCCATAGTGGCGGCGGGCTTCCCATACCAAGCTGTCGGGTCGGTCGAGAACATGCCGGACTGCTTCTCGCGCCCGATCTGTCGGTTCGCGATGCACCTGAATGATGAGGCCGACAATGAGGAGCGGCAGCTCCTGCTGCCGTTTGTCACCCGCCTGGCCTGTGCCGATACGCCAACGGTGGAGCAGGAGCGGGAGGCCTACATCACCGCGCGCCTGAGTTGGCGTCTCTCCTTCCGTGACCGTCTGGCCATCCTCGAAGGCGCCCTTGCGATCGGACGACAGGCTGGCACGCCGGGAGTGGAGATGGTCAGCAGTCGGATGGCGACAGTCCAGCAGAATGCGGCAACAGCCACCTCCGTGGAGGAGTATCCTCTGTGCGCCCAATTCCAGGGGTGGTTCGCGGGTATTTTTTAGGGCTGGTCGCGGTTGCCACCGCGCAGGGCCCATTCACGAACCTGATCTGGTCTGGCGGGAACGCCACGTCGTGCTCGCCGATGCCCAAGAAACCACCCACACCCACCACCACGGCCTGGATCTTGCCGCTGCTGTCCACGATCAGCGCACTGATGTCGCCGATCTTCTCATGCTCCTGAATTCGCTTTCAGCGCGCGGTCGATGACCCGCCTATCCGCAACGCCACCCTTGAGTTGACTCGTCAGTTTCCAACGGGCCTTCCGCGAAATTTCGGGGAGATTTTGAAGCTGGAAGCCAGCGAGGATGACAAGCCTCAGATCCTGGTCGATGCTTGGGCTGGCCATCCTCCTGAGAGGAGATCATGCCCATGAAAACCCTGATGGCTTTCAAGCTCGTTCGCATGGTTCAGGACGAGCACCGCACCGAAGCCGAGTTCGAGGGAACCGGTGCCGAAGGCAGACAGGAGATTACCCTGATCCTGAACAACATCGATGCCCAGGAGGTCGATCTGCAGGTCGGCGCGCGCTACACGCTCGACATCAAGCGGTTCTACCCTGAGGAGCGGATCAGCGCCAAGCCCGAGCATTGGCGTCATGAAGTCAGGGCGGATTTCAAGGGGCGCAGAAGAGCCAAAGCCATCGATGAAAAAGGGCCGCACCCGGTCTTATGCCCATGCGCGCGACCCCTTGGCCCGTATCTGCCCCTACGGGTCGGACCGTAGAGCGCCTCTTACAAGAACGGGCGCTTTCTTTTTGCAGGCTCAGCTTTTCGGGGCAATTATCCTCGCGATCGCGTGCCTTGAGCGCGCAACCTAGTGGTGCGAGTTCAAAGTGCGTTGGCAGAAGCGTTTGACACTGGCGAGGATCTCGTCAGCGGATTTGGTCCAGATGAACGGTTTGGGATCCAGGTTGGTCTGCTCAATGTACGCGTGGATTGCGGCTTTCAGGCTGTCGGTGCTGACAAAGACCCCGCGTTGGAGGCAGCGCCGGGTCAGAAGAGAGAACCAGCCTTCCACCAGATTGAGCCATGAGGCGCTGGTGGGGGTAAAGTGAAGATGCCAGCGCGGCCGCTTCACCAACCAGTCATGCACCAGGCGCGTCTTGTGGCTTGAGGCATTGTCGAGCACCAGATGCACATCCAGATCGGCCGGGACAGACGCCTCGACCTGATCCAGAAAGGCGCGGAACTCTTCACTGCGATGCCGCCTCGTGCAGGCGCCGATCACGCTGCCGGTCTTCACATTCAGGGCTGCAAACAGGTTGGTGGTGCCATGCCGCCGGTAGTCGTGGCTGTGGCGCTCAACCTGTCCTGGACGCATCGGTAGAAGCGGCGTTGTGCCTTCAACAGCCTGGATCTGCGGCTTCTCGTCCACGCACAGCACCAGCGCACGATCCGGTGGGTTGAGGTAGAGCCCCACCACATCCCGGACCTTGTCGACAAAGGCAGGGTCGCGCGACAGCTTGAACGTCTCCTGTCGATGCGGTTGCAGGCCAAAGGCGCGCCAGACGCGCGAGACCATGGTCTGGCTCAGTCCCACGTGCTGGGCCATGCTGCGGGTGGACCAGTGAGTGGCGGCAGACGGTTGCGTTTCCAAGGTCAGAGCGATGAGGCGCTCGATCTCATCATCACCGACCCGGCGCGGCGCACCGGAGCGGGGAGCATCACTCAGACCATCCAAGCGGTGGGCCAGGAAGCGCTGTCGCCAAGTGACGACGCTCTGCCGGCTGACGCCGAGCCGGCGAGCAATAGCGGTGTTGGTGGCGCGAGAATCGGCGCAGGCGAGCACGATCCGCGCCCGCATCGCGACATCTTGATGGATGCTTCGTCGACGAACCAGGGCCTCCAGGGTTTCCCGCTCCGGTGCAGTGAGGGACAACGCAACCGGCTTGGGTCCGCGGGCCATGGCAGCCTCCCAGGAGAGAGTCTGTCAGACTGCTCCCGCCATCGCCAAACTGCAAATCAACTTCAAACTCGTACCACTAGTGGGTCGTCTGCCGTCGGATCTGGCATTCTGCTGGCGCCTGTGATCTCGGCTGAGGAAGCGGCTGGCAGGTGCACGCTCCGGAACCGCCGACGCGATGGACCTGCTCGTTCGCGGAGCGCCGTCGCCGCTGCCGGCGTTTGCCGTTCCAGACAAACGGCGTCGGCTGGGCATTCCAGCACCGTGCCGTCTGCTCGAACCAGCGCCCGATTTCGGCAGGGCTGTGCGGATGTTGTCCGGCCAGTGCGCGGCGCTTGAGCACGCGCTGGATCGACTCCGCCATGTTGAGCCAGCTGCCGCCTACGGGCGTGTACAGTGGCATGATGCCATGTGCACACAGCCACAGCACCAGCTCGGGCGACTTGTGACCGGTGAGATTGTCCCACACCAGCAGAAGCCGCAGCGGCGGCAAGTCCTCTGGCAAGGTGAAGCGCAGGGTCAGGCCCGCCTGCCACATCTGCCACGCGGCGCGCGTGGCGGTGGGATCTTGCAGGGGAGCCGGCGCCGGCAACGCCACCAGAATTTCGCTCAGATGCTCGCGCAGCCACGGATGCAGCACCGCATTCGTGCATCGCTCTGCGGATTGCAGCCGCACCTGGCCTGAGGCGGGATGGAACAGGGTCAGGATCTTGGTCGTGCCACCGCGGATGTATTCGTGGGGTTGCCTGGCCGGGTGAGCTTGCGGCTGCCATGACGTCCCCGGATGCGGCACCGCCTGGAACGGGCCGGCCTCGTCCTCGCACCAGACCGACAGCCCGAGGTGGGCACCAAGCGTGTAGGCCTGCTCGATCAGCTTTTTTTGACCGCCGCATCGGGATCGCTGACGCGCACCAGCCCGCGCTTGCGCCGCCGCAGGCTCACGCCGGTCTCACACCAGGTGCGGCTCTTCTGCCAGCTCAGGCCCGCCTCGTGCAGGGTGCGTGCGATGGTGAACCGGCTCACCCGCGGCAGGCCGTCCGGCGCCCGGCGCAGGGCCTTCTGCAGCAGGCTCAGCGACCAAGTGGCGGTGCCGTCCGTCTCGCGCTCGGGCGATCGGGCCCACTCGACCAGAATGCGTTGCTGCTCCCGAGCGCCATAGCGGATGCGTGGCCCGCCGCCATGGTGCGGGCGCACGGCGGCCAGTCCCTCGCGGTTGAAGCGGCTGACCCAGGCCGAGATGGTCTCATTGTGGCCGCGCCCGACCAGACGCGCGGCGGCGGTGTAGCTGGCGCCCTCGGCAATGGCCAGCAGGGCGCGGGCCCGGTCGACCTCGGCGGCGGGGGCACTCTGCGAACGGCTCAGGCGAGTAAGTTCTGTGCGCTCCTCCGCGGTGAGCGGGCGCAAGGGGTCTTTCTGGTGGCGCGACATGGCACACCTCGCAACACGAGGATCAGCACGCCACTATACCAGATCCAATGGCAGACGACCCACTAGGTTGGTCCGCCCCTGTTCACGAACCTTGATATAGGTTCCATCGACCTGTCTTTTGCCGCTGACCGGCCGCTTGCGTCGATTGAACTGCTCCGGCAGGAGTGGCGCATAGTCGACGGTCCAGCAAGGGACAGTAGCATGGTCGACCAAGATGCCGCGCTCGGCCATCATCTCCTCCAAATGACGGAGGCTCAACCTGACCCCAATTCACGGGTCGGTACGTGCGGCATTATCCTTCATTTTGACTCAGCTAGTTGCGCATGTTTCGTTTGCTTGGCAGTTGTCCATCTCCCGCAGCACAAGACTTCCGCAACATTATTCAACCATGCTCTAGGACAATTTGCCATAAGGGACAATCTTCTCAGGTCTCGTCAGAGCTGGTAACGGTATGGATGGGGGCACGGCCATGAAAACCTATGAGCTTGAGAAGCAGCGCAAGCTGGATGGCCTTCGGGCCCAGCGGGTGCGTCATGAAAAAGCGATCTGCATCACCCTCATGATCGTCGTGATCATAGCCGGGGTGGCGATTGCTTGGTTCATCAATTATCTCTTCGGTCAGTCGACATAAGTAACCAATAACTCTGCAGGGGCCATTATGAACTTCCATGCTCACCAGCTTCATCTCGCACGCCTCTGCAACGAGACGCTCGACCAGCCTCTGAGCGAGACCGAGCGCGAGGGGATGATCGCCGCGGCCGCCCGGAAGCTGGAGGAGTTGTTCGACATCCTGCGCATCGATCATCAGAACGACCACAACACCCGCGAGACGCCTCAGCGCGTCGCCAAGATGTACGTCGAGGAGATCCTCGCGGGTCGTTACACCGCTCCGCCCAAGATCACTGAGTTCGACAACGCGCAAGACTACGACCAACTGATCGTCACGGGTCCACTTGAGGTGCGCTCCCTGTGTGCGCATCACCTGATGCCGATCTACGGTGAGGCTTACATCGGCATCCTGCCCGCCGCTGATGGCAAGATCATCGGCCTGTCCAAATATGACCGCATTGTCGCGTACTTCGCCTCGCGTCTGCAGATCCAGGAGGAGCTGGTCAAGCAGATCGGCCAGTACATCATGGACATGACTTCACCCCGTGGGCTGGCGGTGCGCATCAGCGCGGTGCACATGTGCAAGACCCAGCGCGGCGTGCGCGCCAGCCACCGCAGCCGCATGGTCAACACCTACTATTGGGGTGAGATGGCAGAGAATGCCGACCTCAAGCGGGAGTTCCTGCAGGAATGTACCGCCCTCGATCGGGCATGATCGGCGTAGGCCTGCCGCACCTGAGTGGCTCAGCCCACCCCTTCTCTTGAGGCATTTCGGTCATGCGCGCACCTTCGGATCGCCTCCGTTATGCTATCAGCTTTGAACTCGGCGGCCTTGCTCTTGTGTCCCCGCTTGGCGCGTGGGCCTTCAGTATGTCGGTGGCGGACATCACTGTGGTGAGGATTGCCTGTGCGATCATCGCAACCCTGTGGACATACCTCTATAATTTAGCATTTGATTCCATCCTGCAGCGCACCACCGGCGCAATTGACAAGAGCATCCCCATGCGCGTCTTGCACGCGGTCCTGTTTGAGATCGGGCTGTTGGCCATGCTGACGCCGCTCTTGGCCTGGTATCTCGGCATCAGCCTGGTCCACGCTTTTCTTATGGACGTGGCCTTCGCCCTCGTCTTCATCCTGTACGCCTTCGTGTTCACTTGGGTCTATGATCGTGTTTTTCCTGGACCTGCGGCGCAACAGTCGGCGAGGCCTCAGCCAAGTTCTCCGGGGAATGCGCCAAGTTGGATCGCAGAACGGATGAAGGGATGGCCCGCCTGAGAAGGCATGACGGAGGTCACGCCATTGGACAGGCCGATAGGGCGCTAGGCTGCGAGGCTGGCTTTGCTCGCAGCTTCACCACGATAGATGCAGCCTTCCGTCGAGCCGGGCATGCCGCGCTTGAGTTCGACCTCTTCGAGATTCGGGAAACGCGCCTTCACCAGCCGCCAGATATAGGTGGTGACGTTCTCGAGCGAGGCGATGCCGATCTCGGGATTGAGATCGAGATTGCCGTGATCGAGGCCCGATCCGTGCTCGCCCTTGATCTCCTTGATGTAGTTCTCGACCTCATAGAGATTGACCGGCCAGCCATAGATCTCGTCGGCGGCTCCACCGAAGGTGAGTTTAACGATGAAGGTATGTCCATGCAGCCCGGAATAGGGAGCCACCGAGTGCGCGGCTTCGAACGTAAACTCGCAATATGTCTTCATTGATCGTGCCCCTGACCGTTATCTCTTTCGCGTGAACAGAGTTCTGAACGCCATAGGTCCTGAGCTGGACACACCATCTCCAGGACAAGCTATCTTATCGCGTCGCTCGCGCTGCATCCAAGAGCGAGTTGGCGTTTTGGCCCGGCGCAGCGTGCAGTCTCAGAGAAGATGCACGGCTTGCAGCCGACATCGTCATCCTTCGGTTAGCCTGACGGTGCCGATAACGCTGGGTCCAGGGAATAGACCAGTTCATGGGCCGGCCTGGGACGTCCGAAGTAGTAGCCCTGGGCCTCCGTGTAGCCCGCCGTCTGGACCTGGAGGAATTGCTCCTTTGTCTCGATGCCCTCAGCAACAGTGGACATGCCAAGTCCGGCTCCAAGACTTGCGATCGATCGTACGATCGTCATCGCATCACGCCGGGACGAGAGATCCCGCACGAATGACCGATCTATCTTGATCCGGTCGAATGGAAAACTGCGGAGATAGCTGAGGGATGAATAACCTATGCCAAAATCATCAATGGCAATCTGCACTCCCAGCCGGCGCAGCTCATGCAGCGCCGCCATGGTCGCCTCGGTCTCATCGAGCAGCGACGTCTCGGTGAGCTCCAGTTCAAGCCGCCCTGGAGCGAGCCCCGTACTCTGCAGCGCCTTGCGCACGCTTTGCACAAGGCCTCCGCTCCGGAACTGAACCGGAGAGACATTGACGGCGACCTTGATGCACCGTGGCCATTTGACAGCTTCAGCGCAAGCCGTTTGGATGACCCACTCGCCAAGCGGTGAAATCAACCCAATGTCCTCAGCGACCGGAATATACTCTGCCGGCGAGACCTTGCTCCATTTGGGGTGGCGCCAGCGAAGAAGAGCCTCGAAGCCGTTGATCTCATTGAGCTGGATATCAACCTGGGGCTGGAAGAACAGCTCGAACTCGTCGTTTGCCAGAGCCGTGCGCAAGTCGATCTCAAGCGACCGGCGTGCATCCAATTGCGCTTCCATGCTCGGTTCGAACGAGCAAAACAGGCCGCGCCCCTGGGATTTAGCCGCGTAGAGGGCGAGGTCTGCGCGTTTCAGCATCTGGTCGGACGATACAATGTCTGCCTCAACTGCAGCGATGCCGATGCTGACCCCAATGACGATCTCACGCCCGTCAACAGAGTAGGGCGCGCTCAACTGCCCTACAATGTGTCTCGCAAGGGCCATACACGGTTCAAGCCCGCCCGGAATCTCCTGGAGGATGGCAAACTCGTCGCCACCAAGACGGGCGACGGTGTCGCTATCGCGTAGGCAGTTCCGCAGGCGATCAGCGACGATTTTCAAAAGCGCATCGCCAATCTCATGACCTAAGGTATCGTTGACGCTCTTGAACCGATCAAGATCCAAGCACAGGACAGCAAATCGAAGGCGCTCTTGCCGCCACCTGCCGAGATGCGTCTCTAGCTGCTCCTGGAAAAGCACGCGGTTCGCTAGCCCAGTCAAAGCATCGTGTCTGGCGGCATGGGCGAGATGACCGGTGAGAGCATGGAGGTCCTTATGGGCCCGTTCCAGCAATTGATTATGCCGGCTGAAGAGGCCAATCAGGATCAGCCCCAGCAGGATAAGACCAAGAGACAGTCCCGAGAAGATCCAGTACAGGCGATTGAGCTCTTGCTGATCCTGGGCGATCCTCTCCCCTCCACGGATCTGGGCGTAGGATGCGAGTTGCAGCAACTTTGGTTCCAGCGGCTCCAAGAGCTGAAGTGCTTGCTGAACCGAGCCAGGGTGCTCGAGTTCTGCGATAAGAGGCTGCAATAACACCAAGACATCGGCGAGACGGTGGAGCGTGGCCAGCTGATCAGGATCGTCCTGAATGATGCTTTGGAAACGGCCCTCGATGAGGAGCTTTACTCTGCTGAGTAGGATCTCGAAGCGGAGTTCAACTTCGCCCTTGTCGACGCCTCGGCCTGGGAGATTGAAAGCATCCAACCGGCGCTCGAGGCGCATGAACTCTGCAACCGCCTGGCTGGCCTGCCACGCCGGGTTATAGTGCGTAATATCTCCCAGGACCTTCTGACGTTCTGTCACCAGCACCGCAATGTAGGCACTCGCCAAAAGGAAGCAGACGGTAACGGCACCAAAAATCACTTTGAGGGTGCGCAGTGACACAGACCCATCCTTAGGAGATTATACGCCGATCCTGTTTCGATGGACCATGACAGAACACTGTTAAGGATCAGTGGATGGGCAAAACGGCGATGCGACTGGCTCACCCCCGAGCGCAAATTTAAGTTCCATAAAAAATGTTAACGAAATTCACTGTAGCCGCAAAGTTAGAATGTCCTGAAAAGCTCGCAAAGCGGTCCGGCATCGCTGCGAATGTGGAGACGATCCGGCGCTGGATGCTGTCCGAAGCAATCCAGATCTTCTTTGAAGTGTAAAAGTCAGGATTTGACCTGTCAGACAGCGTTAGATCGAATCCCATCAGACGTGATGGGTGCAGCAGTTCATCTCGGCGTGAAAACCCAAAGGCTTGGGCCGGACCGGCGGGCAAGCCCCAGAGCCGCGCAGCGGTGCGCCGGGGGCGCAGGGCTTGACGGCATGGCCAAGCCCCAAGCGATCTATCCTTGGCCGGGATGAACTCGGACACTGTCTGTCAAATCAAGTCCAGGATTCTACATTTGAAGCGACCCAAAGCCGGCGCGTCCTGGCACCGGATGCTCAACGATTGCAATCGGCGTTCCTACACCGCACCGCCAGCTGGGTCCGGTACTCCGCACCAGTTCGTTCGCCAACGCCAGAGGTCCCTAATTCAAGTCTGTCCGCAGCTTCGCGCCCTGTCTCCGAGCATCCTTCAGGTAATCGACCACGACAGATGGTAGCTCGCGCCGGTGCCCGGCGGCCCGTCGCTGAAACGCATCGAACTCGCCCTTGCGGATCATTGCTGCCTCAAAGCTCAGTCCAAAACGGTCCACAATATCCTCAACCGTATCGGTCGACCTGAGGAGATAGTTAGGAGCCAGGAACATCGCAGCGAAACGTCTTGCCTCACTCTCCTCTTTCTTGGCTTCTAACAACGATCTTCCAGCTGTCGGTTGGGTCGTGCTCCTGTTGCGAACACCCGGGTGCCGCATGGCGAAGTGCCCAATCTCATTGGCGATGGCCATTCGCGCTCGTGGCTCACCCCTCTGCATGGCACCAACGACGCTCTCACGGATCCGCAGGACGCCCTTTCGGGCCTCCCATTGCGCCTCTGCATCGGGCATCTCGGCGTCTGGCACCCGCTGATAGGCGAAGTGCCGAAAGCTGGTCGTAAGTTTCTGGATCACGGTCATCATGTCAGGGCGGCTCTGGTTCTGGAGACCAAGCTCCCGTCGGAGGGCCTTGACACGCTGCTCAATCTCTTCATCCGTGACATGCCGCAACATATCGGGCCTCGGAATCATAGCGCTTACTAAATATAGAATATAGTGTGGTCCTTGGATTGCAATCCCTCGTCCGAGTGCAGGGTCGGAGGCGCAGTCCTCACGTTTCGAAAGCTGTTCTAGTGCTTAAGCCGGGCGGGTGTGTTTGCGCTGTTCTTCGAGGCCCCGCAGCTCTGAGCGAACCCGCTCACCTAGTGCAGGTGCCTGACCTTTGTGCGCGCCGATGTTTCGGCCCGCACCGATGCGGCTCTCCGGACGACAACCGGCTCGATGCGTTGCTTTGTCTTGAGGGCGGCGTTCACTGGAATTCCGTCCAGCCACAATTGATGGGAGTGGAGGCAAGGTCTGCCGAAAGAGCTACCCACGCGAATGGAACATCTCATCCGCCCAGAGGTCATAGGCGTGCTGAATGATCAGGTAGGTCTCGTAGGCCCGGTCGTACCGGCGGGCTGCCAGAAAGCGCTCCCGCAAGGCATGCAGGTGCTCGAGCCGATGCGTCCACTGGGTTTTCCGCTCGTGTGACATGATCCCGATCCAGGCAAAGGGATAGCCGAACCTGATTTTAGACCGCTTGCGTGAATGAAGTGGAAATCAAGGGTATGATCCTGGCAGCGCACGGGGATTAACTCTCGGACAAGTGCGCGACCGACGACATCGTTTGACCTTGCGCGGATCGGCTCTAGGCGGGCACCAAGCTGGTCGCGCAGCAGCGACAATGGTGAGGCTGTCGGGCTTGGACAGCACCTGAAGCACGTTCAAGCCATCAGGGACGAGAGGCAGAAGACGTTTGGACATGGCGCCACCTGCAAAGGAAAGGTCCATGTCCGAGAAATCCTGACCGCTCCGGCCACGCTACTCCTGCACCACACACTTTGCGGGAGAACCAGTTTCACTCCGGTATCAACACATCGCCACTTGGATGACATCATGCAACCCCCGAAGCATCACGCTGGCTGGCATCTGAACTCGCCGCCAGACCATGGGGCTGATGCCGAGCAGCCAGGTCTTGAACCGCAGGATCTCCGGAGCTTGGGAAGGTCCGGCCTCTCTAGTTCGGATTAGGTGCGCTTTGACAAATGAAGGTGTCCAACAGCTTTGCTTCGTTTGGCTCGAAACCTTGTACAGCCGACCCGTCACCAATCTGCCCCACAAAACCTCATGCTCTCCAAGAAAGCAGGCAAGAGTTTAGCCAAACAAGAACTGCATAGCGTTGTTCCAGCAGTACTTCCGTCGCGCAACAGAAAACACGATGTTCCTGCGTATATACAACTAAGAGTTTTCTTCCTGATTCTAGATGATATCCAGGTTTAGATCATTTCTTCCAATTAGAATGCTCAAACTATGAGCATCTAAGACACTAAATTGCCTCAATCGGGGAAGATTTCACACTATACGCTAATATTGCTTCAGATGGATGCGAAACAGGTTTGGGAAAGTGGCGGGGAAATGGATTATAATCTTAATTTCAAGGTTGATAACAGCTGGAGCACCGGTCTCACTGGCTCAATTTCCTTGAGAAATCTTAACTCCAGTTCAATCAACGGTTGGATAATTGAATTTGACGCTCCTTTCGAGATCACCAATCTCTGGAATGGCCAGATTGTCAGCCATGTTGGAAGCCATTACGTCATTCGTGATGCATCCTGGAATGGTACCATCGGCCCGAATGGGACGGCTTCCTTCGGGTTCCAAGCCAGCTACAGTGGTTCGGCTCCACAGCCCGCTGGATACATTGTGAACGGCCAGAAGGTTGGCGAAAGTGTTACCCTCCCGACGTTTGCCATCGCAGATGTAAGCCTGATTGAAGGTAGCACAGGCTCGAGGGACGCCTTGGTCACCGTCTCGCTCTCCAAAGCTTCAAGCGAGGCGATCACCGTCAACTACGCCACGGCCAATGGCACAGCCCAGGCGGGCGCCGACTATGTGGCCAAGTCCGGTACTTTGACCTTCGCTCCAGGTGAGACCAGCAAGACCATTGCCGTTGCAGTCATCGGAGATACGACTGTCGAGGCGAATGAGTCCTTTCGATTGGACCTTTCCTCTCCCACAAAGGCGACCATCGCCGATGGGCAAGGCGCGGTGACGATTACCAATGACGATGTCACCGCACCGATGGCAGCCCTGAGTGTGTCTGACGTCCGCATCCTTGAGGGGCAGAGCGGCACGATGAATGCGGTGTTCACAGTAAGCCTGTCCGGAGCATCCACTGGTCCCGTCGCGGTTTCCTATGCGACAGAAGATGAAACAGCCGTCGCAGGAGCCGACTACACACCGAAATCCGGCACACTGACTTTTGCTCCAGGCGAAACCTCGAAGACGGTCGCGGTTTCCATCCTCAGCGACATACTCTCGGAGCAGAACGAATCCTTTAAATTCAACCTGTCTAGCGCTTCGGGAGCAACCATCGCCCAGGCGCAGGGAACTGGAACCATTCTCGATGACGATCAGGCAGCTCCCACATCGACCATTACGGTGGCTGATATTTCCGTTCAGGAGGGAAATCCGGTTACCCTGCCCGGAACGGGGGCTGGCGCTGGCCAGGGCTTCTTCCACACAGTCGGCAATCAGATTGTGGATGCGTCGGGCAATGGGGTGAAGATTGCCGGCGTGAACTGGTTTGGCCTGGAGTCAAACCGCTATGCCCCGGACGGTCTGCATGCGCGCAACTACAAGGACATGATGCAGCAGATGGCGGATCTGGGGTTCAACACCATCCGCCTGCCTTTCTCCGACCAGCTGTTTGAAGCCGGCAGCACGCCCAACGGCATCGACTTCGGCGAGAACCCGGATCTGGCCGGTCTCACCGGGCTTCAGATCATGGACAAGATCGTGGCCTATGCCGGGCAGATCGGCCTGAAGATCATCCTCGATCACCACCGCTCCAGCGCAGGGGCCGGCGCCAACGCCAACGGCCTCTGGTACGAGGGCGCTTACACCGAGCAGAAGTGGATCGCCAACTGGACCATGCTGGCCCGGCACTATGCCGGCAATCCGACCGTGACCGGCGCCGATCTGCACAATGAGCCGCATGGGCCGGCGACCTGGGGCGGCAATGCCGCAACCGACTGGGCCGCGGCGGCCGAGCGGGCCGGCAATGCCGTGCTGGCGGCCAACCCACACTGGCTCATCTTCGTCGAAGGCATCGAGGCGTACAACAACCAGTCCTACTGGTGGGGCGGAAACCTCATGGGCGTGAAGGACCGGCCGATTGAGCTCGATGTCCCCGGACGGCTGGTCTACTCGGCCCACGATTATCCCAACTCGATCTATGCCCAGCCCTGGTTCAACGATCCGGCGTTTCCCGCCAACCTGCCGTCGAAGTTCGACCAGATGTGGGGCTACATCTACAAGCAGAACATCGCCCCGGTGTATCTCGGCGAGTTCGGCAGCAAGCTGACGGATCCGAAGGATCTGGCCTGGCTCGACACGATCACGGCTTATCTCTCGGGTGACTTCGATGCCAATGGCACGAGCGACATCGCCGCGGGCCAACAGGGCGTCCACTGGACCTGGTGGTCGTGGAACCCGAACTCCGGCGACACCGGCGGCATCCTGCAGGATGACTGGACATCCGTCCACCAGAACAAGATCTCCGAACTGCAGCCGATTATGTTCGATTTCGACACTAGGGGCGGAGGCTCGACGGTCGACGGGACCACCAATGCGGTCTTCACTGTGGAACTATCGTCCGCTTCCGCCACGCCCGTGACCGTCGCCTACAAGACCGTTACAGGAACCGCGAATGACAGCGACTTCACGCCTCTTACTGGGACGTTGACCTTTGCCCCCGGCGAGACGAGGAAAACCGTCACCGTGAAGTTGACGGGCGACGCGTTGCAGGAAGCGAACGAAACCTTTCAGCTCGCACTGTCCAGTCCGACAGGGGCAACGTTGGCCAATTCATCAGCGACCGCCACAATTATCAACGACGACGGTGGTACTTCGACACCCCCGACCATCCCCCCCACGACACCTGCGACCTCGGCCCTGAAGACAACGACAACCGTGGTGAACGACTGGGGCAGCGGGTTCACGGCGAATGTTGTGGTGAAGAATACCGGAACAACGGCTGTCGATACTTGGACCCTCCGGCTTAAGACCCCAGTGGACATCTCCAATATCTGGAATGCGGAGATCGTCAGTCACAGCGACGATACTTACGTGCTCAATAATGCAAGTTGGAACCGCACGATCGCGCCGGGTCAGGAAGTGACCTTTGGCTTCCAGGCCACTCCAGGTCATCCACCCTCCGGGTCTTTTGACTGGCTACTTTAAGCGCGCTGGCGAGGAGGACGAGCGCCCGCAAGCCTGCTGGCGCAGACCATCCTTCAAATGCGGCAAGAGCCCTTGCTTCCTAAGCGAGCGAGGGCTCTTTCATTTGTGTGACCCGTAATCCTATGATTGGCACAATGCTGGACCATCAAGAGACACGGCACGGTGAGCGGCACGCGTCGAGGAAATTCGGCAGAATGCGCGCACTCTTTCCGACCGCGGGGTGGCAGCAGCCGATTCCCTCACTGACGCCGAGGATGTCAGGCCAGTCCTGATCGATGGACTTGCCATTGTTGCGGATCCTAACAACGTCGACACGAGGCAGAATGGTTCCATCAATACCCGATAGACCACGACCGCGGTGGCAAACATCAGCGGCAAGATCGGCAGGGGGCATTACCGTCCATCCATAATGCTTTGGAGCCGCCTGGTACAGAGCCGGACTCTTTCGGCTATGCAATATCGAGTATTTGGAGTTATCGACCGAATTTGCAACTCCGTCTTCTATAGGGATCTGCTCCAATGCTGTCGAAGACGCTGGATCCGGGGCCTGCGATAATCCGGCTTCCAATAGACTCGCATCTGAAAACTCCCGGAAAGCATGGATGGCCATTCTCAAGTTCAATAGCAGCATGCCCGTCGGTCTGCGGCTGCAAGCGCTGTTCTCATTCATCGTAAGCGGCAGCCAAAGTTATGGGACTGAAGCTGGCATGGAGACCGCAAGCTTTCAGATCATGATCTATCAGTATCCCACGGACGCATTCTATGCGGGGCTATCCATTTCAGAGGATGCCGGAGAGGTGTCCTATCTGCGCTTCGGTCCAGCGAGCTCGCCCTGGCTGACGTACGGCGAAATGAGTGAAGCCATTCAATTCACCTATAGAGGACTTGCCAACTTCCACCAGCAGGGCGCTGCCACCGCTGCTGCCATCATGGCAGGCCGAGATCATCTCATGGGCTCCTCACATGGGGATTTTATGGAGGCGTACGCGGGCGATGATTTGCTCGATGGTGCTGAAGGAGGCGATACGCTTGACGGTGGTGCGGGCAATGACATGTACATCGTCGATCACAAGGATGATCGCGTTTTCGAAAACGCGGGCGCCGGTTATGACATCATCCAGACAAGTGCCAGCTTTGCGATGGCGCCCGATACGGAGATTGAAGAGCTTAAAGCTTCCCCTTGGGCTATCTCCCTGTCTCTGATCGGCAACGGATTCCGCAATCTGATTGCCGGGACGCCGGGGCAAGACGAACTCGACGGCGGAGGTGGCGCCGATACGTTGATCGGCGGCGGCGGAGATGACCTCTATTTGGTCGATAATCCTTCGGACTTGGTTTTGGAAGATGAAAGGAGTGGTTACGACACTGTCGTCACTCGTGTGTCATATGCCTTAGGGTACAATCTTGAGAATCTGAAGGCTGACCCAGGCGCGTCTTCTATCGGACTTATGGGAAATCACCTTTCGAATGTCATTACCGGAAACCAGGGAAACGACGAAATCCACGGTCTCGATGGAGACGATACGCTCTACGGGGATGGCGGAAACGATTACATCCTTGGGGGCAACGGAGAGGATGATCTCTATGGAGGTATCGGTAATGATCATCTCGATGGAGGAAATGAAAACGACAAACTGTATGGAGATGTCGGCAACGATCTGCTGAACGGCGCTAATGGCGATGATGGCCTCTTTGGAGGAGCGGGCAATGATAGTCTCTATGGAAGTGACGGTAGTGACCGGCTCTATGGAGATGTTGGAAAAGACTATTTAGACGGCGGCGCGGGGAATGACCGCCTTTATGGCGGGACCGAGAACAACAGGCTGCAAGGCCAGACCGGGCACGATACTCTCTATGGCGGCGCCCATGCCGATACGCTTTACGGCGGCGACGGCAACGACAGGGTCTATGGTGACGCCGGCAAGGATTTGATCGACGGAGGACTTGGAAAGGATACCTTGTCGGGCGGATGGGGACGGGACACGTTCATCTTTAGAAGTACACCGAACGCTAAGTCCAATGTCGATACGATCACAGACTTCAGCGTTCAGGATGATACAATTCGGCTTGAGAACAAGATTTTCAAGGCCTTGGGAAAGTCAGGTAATCTCAACTCTGACTTCTTCACCATTGGCCGCAAGGCCCAGGACGTGAACGACCACATCATCTACAACAAGAACGTCGGCTACCTCTCCTATGACCCGGATGGGTCAGGTAGCCGCAAGCCGGTGCTGTTCGCGAAAATCAAGGCCGGCCTCGCCATCAATGATGACAATTTCTACATCATCTGAACCAGCCAATTCCTAGCGAGGTCGATCCGGTTCAGCGCTGTTGATGTGCTCGAGAAAGGAGCACCATTTGGGCATTTCCTGAGCAACCGGGAGGAATTATTGGTCGATTTATCATAAGTAGTACCAAGAAGACCGTGATCCAATTTTGGACTACCAACACAAACTCCGTAAGAGACCTTTTTGAGGAATAGTTCCGCAATCACCTCTTAGCCTACCTTGAGCGCACGGAATCACCCAAATCTTAGTGATTTTTGGAGGGGCAATGTTGCGGGCGCTATCGCTTGGACTCTATTTGCTGACATTAACATTGGCGTTGTTTCTGGTACTGCAGCCTGTCGGAACGGAAACGCAATGGGCCATCGCCACGATGTGTCTTGCCGTGATGGCGGCAATCAAGATCCTCAATCTGCAAGGGTATTGGCGCCACCTGTTCTTCGCGCTGGGTGCTCTCCTGGTTCTCCGTTACGTCTACTGGCGCACGACGGCGACGCTGCCGGCCGCGAACAGCCTCCTGGACTTTATTCCAGGCGTCATGATCTATGCGGCCGAAATGTTCTGCGTCGTCATGCTGGGACTGAGCCTGTTCGTCATCTCCCGTCCGATCCATCGTCCTCGCGCTCCGCGGCTTTCCGACGGAGAAGCGCCGTCGGTTGACGTATTCGTACCGTCCTACAACGAGGATGCTGCACTCCTTGCAATGACCCTGTCCGCCGCGAAGGCCATGCATTATCCGCAGGACAAGCTGATGGTGTATCTGCTTGACGATGGCGGCACCGACCAGAAGGTTCAGTCCGCCGATCCCATCGTTGCTGATGCAGCCCTGAAGCGCCGGGAGGAACTGCAAAAGCTCTGCCGCGAATTGGGGATCCAATATCTGACCCGTGCGCGCAATGTGCATGCCAAGGCGGGAAATCTCTCGAACGGACTGCTTCATTCCAAAGGAGAGCTGGTCGTTGTTTTCGATGCTGACCATGCTCCTGCGAGAGACTTTCTGACGGAGACGGTCGGATTCTTTGCCCGTGACCCGAAGCTGTTCCTCGTGCAAACACCGCATTTCTTCATTAATCCCGACCCTGTTGAGAAAAACTTATCGACATTCGAGCGCATGCCGTCTGAGAACGAGATGTTCTATGGCATGATCCAGAAGGGGCTCGACAAGTGGAATGCAGCCTTCTTTTGCGGTTCCGCTGCTGTGCTGCGCCGGAGCGCCCTTGAGCAGGCCGGAGGCTTTGCAGGAACCTCGATCACCGAGGATTGCGAGACGGCTCTTGAGCTTCATGCAACTGGCTGGAAGAGCATCTATGTCGACAAGCCTTTGATTGCCGGACTGCAGCCGGAGACCTTCGGCTCCTTCATCGGCCAGCGCACCCGCTGGTGCACGGGCATGATGCAGATCTTCATGATGAAGAACCCCGTCCTCAAGCGGGGCCTGACCCTGGCGCAGCGAGCCTGCTATCTCTCGAGCTGCATGTTCTGGCTCTTCCCGATCCCGCGCATGACCTTCATCTTCGCGCCGCTTCTGTTCATCTTCTTCGATCTGAAGGTCTACAACGCCACCGTTGGCGAGTTCGGAGCCTATACGTGCGCATACCTGGCGGCCGCCATCCTGCTTCAGAGCTACGCCTACGGACGCTTCCGCTGGCCCTGGGTCTCTGAGCTCTACGAATATGTTCAGTCGGTTTACCTGCTGCCGGCAATCCTAAGTGTCATCAGGAATCCGCGCCGACCGACGTTCAATGTCACGGCCAAGGGCGGTGCAACGGGGGAGGACTATCTTTCGAATCTGGCTTGGCCTTATTTCGCAATCTTCGGGGTTCTCCTCGCTGGCGCGGTGACGGTGATCTACCGGCTTCAGTATGAACCCGAATCGGCGGGCATTCTGGTGATTGCTGGGTTGTGGAACCTGTTCAACCTCTTCATGGCAGGCTTGGCCTTGGGTGTCGTGTCTGAGCGTCGCGAACGCCGGACGACGCACCGGGTGCCCACTCAAGGGCGCGGTCTGCTCCAGATCGACAGCGTGAACCTCACGGCCCAGATCGTCGACATCTCGCAGGGCGGCATGCTGATCCGGGTTCCGGGAACCAGCCCCCTACGCATGCAGTCTCAAGCCCACTTAGCTGTGGCTTCTCCCACCGGACGGGAGGTGAGTTCAGTCCTGCCGGTGAAACTCGCCAATGTGCGCTTTGAAAAGGACGGTCAGCTGGTCGGCTTGAGCTTCGGCCACCTGCAGCCGTCGCAATACAGCACCATTTCGGCGTTGATGTTCGGAGACCTGAGGCTGCTGCGCAACGCACGCATGAGCCGTCAGCGCACCAGGAGCATTCTGGCCGGCACCATCGAAGTCATGGCTTGGGGACTCGGGCATACCTTCCGCGGGGTGAGTTTCGCCCTGTTCCGTCGAGGAGGAGGGGCTGAGTCTCCTGCAACCTCAGGGTCGTAAATCGCTTCGTCAGTGACCTCTTCCCTTTCTCTTTAGCCTCTCAGGAGTGTCCAATGCGCCTTTTATCGGCGGTCGCTATCTTCATATTGGCTACTGCAACCAGTGCTGGAGCCTCGGACGCTCCGCGCAACCAAGGGGGGGCTAGCCTTACCTCCTTGACGCCCGCTGCACCTGAATGGAGCCGACCTCTTCCCATTGCTGGTGAGGACGCCCGCCTGATCGGGGAGGCGGCAAGCCGCGAGTTTCCCATCTTCCTGACGGCCGGCGAGGCTACTCGCATGAGCAAGTTCCAGCTGGCTTACCGCAACGCAATCTCGGTGATGCCGGAAACCTTCCGGCTTACCATCAAGATCAATGACATCGTCGTCGGCGAGACCTCGGTTCAGAACGCGAACCAGACAGAGATCCTGAATCTCAACGTTCCGATCGGAATCTTGCAGGCCGGATTCAACTCGGTTCGGGTCAGCGTCCGCCAAACCCACCGCGTGGACTGCTCCGTCAACTCGACCTACGAGCTGTGGACGCAATTGATGCCGGAGCAAAGCGCCTTGTCCTTTGCAGGAGCATCTGGAGAAATCCGCAGTCTGCAGGATCTTGCTGCCGTGAATCCGGGACGGGATGGAGCTGTTCCAATCCGCATCAAAGTTCCCGACAGCCGCGCACCTTCCGAGCTGAACCAAGCCTCTCGCGCCGTTCAGTCGGCGGTGATGTTCGGTCACTTCACCACTCCCAGAGTGGAGCTGGCTTCGGAGTTGAAGAGCGAACCAGGGCTCGACGTCATCGTCGGCGCAGCTCCTGAGATCGCTCGCTCCATGGGGTTGAAAGTTCCCGGCGTCGGGCCGCGTCATCAGATCCAGCACAATAGCCGAAGCGGCAATGTGATGCTGATCGTGACGGGCGACACTGCTGCAGAAGTTGATACCGCCCTGGATGACCTGTCACAGCAGGCTCAAGCATCCGCACCGCAGGGCTCGCCGGCTGGACTTCGCGCACTCAAGAAGGCGAGCGGCTGGCAGGTTGAGGGCGGGGAAACCATCACACTTACGGATCTTGGACTCGAGTCTGAACCTTTCCGCGGGCGTCTCCACCGCCAGACGGTTCGGATCCAGATGCCGGCTGACCTCTTGGCTGCCGATTATGATCGGGTAACGGTTGCTGTCGATGCGGTCTATGCCGCCGGTCTTTTGCCGACGAACAAGATGATCATTCGCGTGAATGGCACAGCGATTGCGGATGCCCCAATGGCGAACTCGGCCGGCGATATCCTCAACAAACGATCCTTTCATCTGCCGATCAGCACCTTCAAGCCAGGGCTGAACACGATCGACTTCGAGACTGAGACCCGCACCAGTGGCGATGAGAAGTGCTCTCTGGAGGCTCTTGTCGACCAGCGTGAGCGCTTCCTGCTCTCTGGCACGAGCCAGATCGCGGTTCCCACACTGGGACGCGTCGGCGCTCTGCCCAACATCTCGTCCATCATTCCTGGCGGCCTCGCCCGCTTGTCCGATGCAAACGATCTGATGGTTTTCGTGCCGAAAGCCCGGCCTGAGGCTGTAGAGACGGCATTGACAGCCCTGGCTAAGATGGCGAGTGTCTCGCGTCGCGAAGCCAGGGCTCGGTTCGCCTTCGATCTGGTTCCCGCAGGAACGCCCCATGTGCTCGCCCTCGGCACCTACGAGGACATGCCGGAGGCGACCTTAAGGGCGGCCGGACTCGACCCAGACAAGCTGAGACGCATCTGGCGACAGCCTGCCTCGCGGGCGCCGGAAGCGGCCAGTGCTATGCCGCGAGTGCAGGTAGCCTCCGCCGGGGAAGCCATCGAACTGTCCTCGAATGTTCCGAATGGGAGAGTGCCTGTCGACAGCACAGGCAGTCTGACGCTCGCCTCTTCTCCGGCAGCACCGTCGCAAGCCTCGAAAATGTTGAAGGCCTTCGACAGTGAGGGGTCAGACTGGCTGCGAGGGCATGTCCAGTCGACATTCGGATCCATCTCGAAGCTGGTGGCCGGCACCGTGAGCCGTGTAAACTTCCTTGAGCCCGCGCAACGGGAGGATCTGCCGCTCGACGAGACGAGCACGCTCGTCGTCGCACAGGGTGCCAGGACGGAGGGCCTCGGGGAAGGCTGGCATGCCAAGCTGCTCCCGAATGTCAGCTCGACAACTGTCTTCGTTGCGCCAAGCCCTGAGCATCTGTCGCATGCGGTGACCGAGATCCTCTCCGGATCGCTCTGGCAGCAATTCGTCGGCGATGCGGCCGTTTATTCCGCCAAGGATGGTTCCGTGAGCACCCGGGTCTCGCAGCAGATCCTGCTCGTTCCGACGGAAACGCTGAGCCTTCAGAATGTCCGCTTGATCACCGCGGGATGGTTGTCCCGTAACATCCCGATCTATCTCGGGGTGCTGCTAGGTCTGTTCATTGTGATGACTGCCTTCATGCAGTGGACGCTGCGCTCTTCCGGAGTGCGTGAGTCATGATGGTGCGACAGGCCGGCATCGGTCTTGCGATGCTTATCTCAGCTGCCATCATCCCTTTGGGAGCAGCAGCGAGTCCGGGATCTGAGAAAGCCCAGACTGCAGGAGCGGGTCTTGCCGCCAGCTGGCTCGAGACGGCGTGGGGTGTCTACAAGAAGCGTTTCGTCAGGGCAGGGCGGGTGATCGATGACGTGAACCGCATCAGCCACAGCGAGGGACAGGGCTATGGCATGCTGATGGCCGTCAAGGCCGGAGACCGTGCCGGCTTTGATGAGATCTGGCAATGGACGAAGCGGGAGCTCTACATCGATGCCAGCGGTCTTGCTGCCTGGAAATGGGATGAGCGCTCGGTGCCGAAAGTGGCTGACAAGAACAATGCCTCCGATGGGGACATTCTCATCGCCTGGGCCTTGGCGGAAGCTTCGGAACGATGGAGCACACTGGAACACCGGGAGGCGGCCCGCGACATTGTGCGCGCCATCGGGCAGGCCAATATCGCTCTGACGCCTGCAGGGCCCGCTTTGCTTCCGGGGCGGGTCGGCTTTTCGCCGGAAGACCATCCCGATGGTCAGGTGCTCAATCTGTCCTATTGGGTCTTTCCGGCCTTCGAGCGGTTCAAGGAGCTCGATCCGGCGACGGATTGGGCCGCGGTCCAGGCGACCGGGTTGAAGCTGCTGCGGGAAAGCCGGTTCGGGCCCCTTCGCCTCCCGGCCGACTGGATTGCCATCGGCTCCGGTCCGCCGGCTCCTGCCAAAGCCTTCCCGGCGAAATTCAGTTACAACGCGATCCGCGTTCCTCTCTATCTCGTATGGGCCAAGGCGACCCAGCCCGATCTGTTGCGTCCCTTCGTCGGGCTCTGGAACGACGAACTGAACCTTGGCCCCTTCGAGGTCGAACTGTCGTCCGGCAGTGCCCTTCAAACCTTCGGCGGCACAGGTTTCAAGGCCGTAGTGGCGTCCGCAAAGTGCGCGCTGCACCGGGAGAAGCTGCATCCTTCCCTGCGGAAGGTCGAGTCCGACAGCTATTACGCGATGACCCTCCACATTCTGTCACTGATCGCCCTTCAGGAAAGGTACCCGGAATGTCTATGAAACGTATGGCCCTTCTCCTGAGCTGCATCGGCTCCTCTGTTTTGATCGCTTCAGGGACTCTTTCGGCCGACAAGCCAAGCCAGCAGGGTGGTTTGCTTCTGAGCCAACTCGATGACACTGCGGCCGATGCGCCTTTCGATCTCAAGGCTCCCTTGCCGGGCAATACAGGCGCAAAGGCACTGTCGAGCGGTGGACCGCTGTTGCCGGGCATGGAGGCGACAACAGCCCCCCCGATCTCACAGCCGGCGGCGAGACCCGCGCGCGCGTCATCCTCGAATGTCGATGAAAGTGCCCTGCGCTTTTACGCGTCCCAGAACGATTCAGCTCGCGTATCCATGGAGATCAAGCGCATCAAGGCACTGAACCCATCATGGGAGCCGCCCAGCGACCTCTTCAACGAAGCCGGAGATCCAGCTGTGGAGCAGAAGCTGTGGGATCTCTTCGGCGAAGGCCGCTATGACGAGATCCGGATTGCGGTCGAGAATATCCGCAAGGCGGATCCGAGCTGGCGTCCTTCGGGAAAACTTGTTCGGGAATTCGACCGGGCGCAGGTTCGCGCTCAGTTGATCGCAGCCTCGGATGCCAAGGATGCGCATGGGGTTCTCGCCATCGCGGAATCCCACCCCGGCATGCTGATCTGCACGGATGTGGATTCCATGTGGCGCGTCGCGCAGGCTCTGATCCAGACAGGCCAGGAGGAGCGGGCGCAGGAGCTCTACAAGTACATTCTTATCCGCTGCCCTGATCCTGCGGAACGCCTCGCGACGGTACAAAAGGCCATGGAATTGCTGCCGGTGCCGGCTGTCAAAGCACTCATGGCCGCTGCGCGGTACCGCACGGATAACGGGAAAGCCTTCGAAAGCGTGCAACTCGATCTCCTGAGACGCCAGATCGGAGCGGTGGCATCCGACGCCACCGCAACGCCCGTGCCGCCAGCGGACCTCAAGAGCTTCGAGGGCCTGGTCAAGCAGAAGAAGCGATCGAACGATGCGGACCTGCTGGGCTGGCACTATTACTCCCTGAAGTCGTGGTCGGGAGCCGCAGACTGGTTCAAGTTAGCTATGGAATGGGATAAGCTGCCCAAAGCGGCGGAAGGGTATGCCCTTGCGTTGCGCCAGCAGGGCCGTCTTGAGGACGCGGAGGCCGTGGCCTATGAATGGCGGAATGCCTCGCCGCTGATCGCCAAGCTCTTTGTCGAGATCGTCGCGACGGCGCTGACGCAGCCGAACCCGGCTCCCTTCGATGACGCACGTCTGGTGCGGACCGAAGATGTGGTCTCCTCCACGAAGTCCGTCAACGGAGGCCAAGCACTCGGCTGGTATCACTACAACAAGAACAACTTTCCCAAGGCACGACAGTGGTTTGAAACATCGGTTGCTTGGGAGGCGACGGAAGCCAACGTGCTCGGGCTCGCCTTGGCCGCACACCGGATCAAAGACCAAGCGCTGTTCCGCAAGACAGTCTCAAAATACGGCCCACAATATGCTGCCGTTGCAGCGCTGCAAACCTATGACCGACCGCAAGGCGGAACAGGCGAAGGCGGTCGAGTTATCCGGCGTAGCGGCGGCGGAGGTGGCGGGTCGCCCCAGGCGAGCCAGCTGGCCAGTGCAGCCGTCGAGCAGTTCAAGAACGGACAGTATCGCGAAGCCCTTGCGACCTTGGACAAGAGAGGCGGCGTTGCCCGGGAGGACCAGGGCTTGGGCGTGCTGCGCGGCTGGGCGCTGTACCATCTGAATCAATATGACAAGGCGCGCGAGAAGTTTGCCGAACTGGACAAGAAGCAATCCACCCGCGACACCCAGTATGGCCTGTATTATTCGGGAGCCAAGCTGGACCCCCTTCATAGGGGCGACTGATGAATGTCAGTCCGTTATCCCGCTCTCTTGGTAGTGGACCTGGCTAGTCCGGCGGCCATGGATTCTTTCGGGGAGCTCCCATGAACTTTGACCAGTCCTCATGGTGCGTTGCCTTGGCTGCAAATGGCTCCGCCATCGCCGCAAAAGTTTTAGGTCTGCCAGTGCGGAGCACACTCATCCTGCAGATGGCTGGAGCGTACATTGACAACAGGATATCTCAGTACACACGGCAATCAGATTGTGGATGCGTCGGGCAATGGGGTGAAGATTGCCGGCGTGAACTGGTTTGGCCTGGAGTCAAACCGCTATGCCCCGGACGGTCTGCATGCGCGCAACTACAAGGACATGATGCAGCAGATGGCGGATCTGGGCTTCAACACCATCCGTCTGCCCTTCTCCGACCAGCTGTTTGAAGCCGGCAGCACGCCCACCGGCATCGACTTCGGCAAGAACCCGGATCTGGCCGGCCTCACCGGGCTTCAGATCATGGACAGGATCGTCGCCTATGCCGGCCAGATCGGCCTGAAGATCATCCTCGATCACCACCGCTCCAGCGCAGGGGCCGGCGCCAACGCCAACGGCCTCTGGTACGAGGGCGCTTACACCGAGCAGAAGTGGATCGCCAACTGGACCATGCTGGCCCGGCACTATGCCGGCAATCCGACCGTGATCGGCGCCGATCTGCACAATGAACCGCATGGGCCGGCGACCTGGGGCGGCAATGCCGCAACCGACTGGGCCGCGGCGGCCGAGCGGGCCGGCAATGCCGTGCTGGCGGCCAATCCGAACTGGCTCATCTTCGTCGAAGGCATCGAGGCGTACAACAACCAGTCCTACTGGTGGGGCGGAAACCTCATGGGCGTGAAGGACCGGCCGATTGAGCTCGATGTCCCCGGACGGCTGGTCTACTCGGCCCACGATTATCCCAACTCGATCTATGCCCAGCCCTGGTTCAACGATCCGGCGTTTCCCGCCAACCTTCCGTCCAAGTTCGACCAGATGTGGGGCTACATCTACAAGCAGAACATCGCCCCGGTGTATCTCGGCGAGTTCGGCAGCAAGCTGACGGATCCGAAGGATCTGGCCTGGCTCGACACGATCACGGCTTATCTCTCGGGTGACTTCGATGCCAATGGCACGAGCGACATCGCCGCGGGCCAACAGGGCGTCCACTGGACCTGGTGGTCGTGGAACCCGAACTCCGGCGACACCGGCGGCATCCTGCAGGATGACTGGACATCCGTCCATCAGAACAAAGTCTCCGAGCTGCAGCCCATGATGTGGTCGAGCGACTTCCCTCTCGTTCTGCTCGGCTCGGGCAATGCCGACCAACTCTATGGTGGAGAGCGAAATAGCATACTCAGCGGCCTACGAGGTGATGACATTCTGCAGGGAGGCAAGAGCGACGACACTTTGCAGGGAGGGCCCGGCAGCGATTTCCTTGATGGTGGCGGTGGCTCTGACACAGCAGCTTTCACCGGGAGGAGGGCCGACTACACGTTCCTGGTTCGCCCCGACGGTAAGATCCAGGTTTCGGACTATCGCCCGCTTGGCGATGGCACTGACATCGTTGTCGATATCGAGCAGCTTCAGTTTGCCGATGGCGCAATTCTCCTATCGCCAAACTCGATCATCCTCGCCAATCCTGTTCCTGATCAGGTCATGAATGAGGATCAGGCTTGGCTCTACCAGGTTCCGGCCAATACGTTCGTAGCCGGCGCCAGCATTTCCTATGCCGCGACCCTTAGTAATGGATCTCCTCTCCCGGGTTGGATCACCTTCGATGCAGAGACACAAACATTTCAAGCGGAACCGCCGCACAACTATTCGGGCTCGATCGGTTTGACTGTCATAGCATCATCGACCGGAGATACAGCATCAGTCGATTCGTTCCTCTTGACTGTCGCTCCCGTCGATGATGCTCCTGATAACCTGCTCCTTACGGGCACAAATGCCCTTGAGAACAGTGCACCGGGAACGGTGATTGGAAATCTATCTGCAACCGACGTTGACAGCACAAGGCTCCACTTTTCGTTACTCAACGATGCAGGTGGGCGGTTCTCGATCAAAGATAACCAGTTAGTTGTCGTCCACAGGATGAAGCTCGATTATGAACAGGCGACATCATACCATGTCGTGGTTCGTGCGAGTGACGATGCTGGTTTGGTTATCGACAAAGCCTTCTCTATTAGCATTCAAGACGTGGTACGGGAACGGGTCGTCGGTACTGCAGGATCCGACCTTATCAAAGGAGGCCTCGGAAACGACCGACTCTTCGGCGCAGGTGGCAACGATAGCCTCTATGGTGGGGCCGGCAACGATGTTCTCAAGGGCAACAAGGGCCGAGACACATTCGTGTTCGATACCAAGCCGGAAAGAAGCAGGAACGTCGACGAGATTCTGGACTTCAGCGTCAAAGATGACAGGTTCTGGCTCGACAATAAGGTGTTCGCCGCGCTTGGTCCGGGCACTGCTGCCAAGCCGAGGGAGTTCAAAACTGATATGTTCCTCAAGGGCAAGATCGCACACGATAAGGAAGATCGTATCATCTATGACAACAAGAAGGGTATCCTTTACTATGATCCCGACGGCACTGGTTCCAAGTCACAGGTGAAGATCGCCACCGTATCTAAAAACCTCAAGATGAGCCATCATGACTTCTTCGTTATCTGATCAGTGTACTGAGGCTGACCAGCCTTAGGTGGACCTCAGAGGGATCTGTTGCAGCTTTGAAGCGTGCTCAACCTGAGCTACGACAGGAGGGGGCGAGAGGGACTGACAGTGAAGCAGAATAATAAGAGTCTGTTCAAGGGTCGGCAGTTCACCTCGGAAATCATCCTGTGGGCGATGCGCTGGTACCTAAAGTTCCCGATCAGCTATCGCGACCTGGAACACATGCTCGCCGATCGTGGCGTGCAGGTGGATCACACGACCCTTTTCCGTTGGATTCAAGCCTATGCCTCCGAGCTCGATAAGCGCATCCGTCCGCATCTGCGCATGACAAACGGCTCATGGCGCGTGGACGAGACATATATTCGGGTGAAGGGTCAATGGGTTTATCTGTACCGTGCTGTTGATGGTAGCGGGCAAACCATCGATTTCCTGCTCTCATCCAGGCGGGATGCTGCGGCAGCCCGGCGCTTCTTCCGCAAGGCGCTGAAGCAGCCGCATACGGTCAATCCACGCACCATCACGGTCGACAAGAATGCCGCTTACCCGATCGCGACAAAGGCCATGAAACGGAACGGAGAACTGTGGAGGTACGCCAAACTCCGACAGGTGAAGTTCTTGAACAATATCGTCGAGCAGGATCACCGGCGCATCAAGCGGCTGGTCAGACCGGGGATGGGCTTCAAGAGCTTCATGTCTGCCAGCCGGCCGATTGCGGGCTATGAGACTATGGCAATGATCCACAAGGGTCAGCTTGTCGGCGCACCCGCCAATGATACGAAGGCCCAGAGTGACTTCATTGCTGCCCTGTTCAGCGTTGCTGCCTGATCTGAGATCTCGCTAAGCCTTCCATTGGCCTGCATCAGGGTTTGCAACGGAACCGCAGTTCCTGCGTCTCCTGGATGCCGCTGCCCGAGTAGGAGCGGCACGGTGGACATCTCGTCGAACGGGCCGATCTGGCCCACGATCACCAGCGTGCCGTCCACGTCGAGTAGCGGCTGATGCGCGGTTGTCCACAGCGTGAAGTTTCCACCATCGGTCGGATTACTACTCAATCGCTTGGCATCTGACCGATGATTTCTTTGCCTGTCCGTCTGATACCCACCGCGTCCTTGCAGGTTTTCTGATCGGATGGCTCTGAAATCCGATCAGAGATCGTTGCCGCTAAACGCCTTCGCCCAAGCTATCTGGACACCCTAAGGATGCGTCTATACGCTCCTCTGGCTTCGCACGCGGGCTCCCGAACCTAATGAACGCACCCGTCACCCACGACCTCTTCTCGTTTTCGGCCACCCGCCGTTCCGAGATGACGGACGTGGAGGCGGAGGAGTCGATCCGCCGGGCCCGGCACGCGATGCTCCAGAAGCCCATCAGCCACCTCGACGTGAGCCGGGACAGGTTCAACGCCGAGGAGGTCGCCCTCTTCGAGACAGTGAACCCGGTCCAAGTCGCACAGGAGTTCCTGTCGATCGTCTGCAACAGCATGCTCATCGACGACGGGATTGAGCATGGCCTTGCTGAATATCGCCTCGCCGACTTCATTGCCCGGCTCGACCCCGATGATCGGCTGTCGGAGGCCCAGCGGCGCACCGCCGCCCGGAGGGTCATCGATGCCATCCGGAACAAGCAGCAGAATTATGCGAAGTACCGCGAGTTCGTCACGGACCCTAGGACCGGTGCCCGAGAGGAGTTCGTCTTCGAGCTCGTCGTCAGCGAGCGCCGTGACGAGAGGAGGAACAGCGACACCGTCTATCGGCTGACCGAGCACGGGGCGAAGCTGATCCTCGTGATGTGGTCGTCCCCCGACCAGATCGACCTTATGAACCTCCTCATCACGAACTCGATTAACAAGGGGGAGTTCGAAAAGGCCTTGCAGCAGTTGCGGGTCCAGCAGGCAAGGGCGACCAAGATCTGGGCGCGCCTGAAGGACATCACCCGCGAGATCGGCCGCCTCCAGTATGACAAGGGCTTCGACGACGAGATCGAACTCCTGATCCAGTCGTCTCATGCGGAGATCGACGAGTACAAGACGGACGGCGACGCCTACCGGGAAGCGGTGGGACGCGCCTCCGAGAAGGACGATCTGACCGCAGACAACGCCTGGGCGCTCGGCGCCCTGCGCGACATGCTCGGCACCATGAGGGAGACCCATTCCAAGCTCCGCTCCGAGGTCAACCGCGTCAGCGAGGCGTTCGTGCGGGAACAGGAGAGGAGGATCGTCACCGCCGGCATCCGCTCGATGGCGCCGGACCTGATCAACGACTTCCTCAAGCCCATCGTCGTCCAGCCGACCGATTTCCTCATTGGTCACAACCTCTCCAACCGTCTTGCCGCGGCGATCCTGCCTGGCCAGACCCCGGCCTTCCTCGACCCCTTCGTCCTCTTCGAGCAGACGCCGCTGCGGCCGGAAGGCGAGGGCGAGGAGAGCGGACCCGAGGACCTCGGCGAGACGGCCATCCTCAGGGGAGACGACAACTACAAGCTCAGAGAGCTGAACCAGTTCTACGAGACCATCGTCCAGGCCGTCTTCTCCCGCAGCAAGGGCGTCTCCCTCTCGGAACTCTATGAGGTCGTGAAGAGAGACGATCGCCTGTCGGAGAGGACCAGGAGGGGACTCATGCACAGTGCCGCGCTTTTCAACCTGGATAAGGGCGATACGCGGGCGGTCAGGAAGGAAGGGACCGGAATGACCATCGACAACGAGTACTTGCAGGGTGAGGACGTCCGCATCGTTCCCGTGGAGAAGGCTGAATGAGCATTGTGGATTTCGGAAGGGACGTCGGGCTGCTGCTGAACCACGGGCTCAGGCGTGAGGCCAGCTTCTCGCGGGAGGCGAAGGAGGCCTATGGGCGGATCTTCTCCGACCGGGACAAGCAGAAGGCCTTCGAGGAGGTCACCCGCGGGATGGGTCTCGAGATCATCCCCGGTGCCCTCCGGAACTCGATCTCATTCGTGCCATCGGATGTGACGTCCCCGTTCGCCATGAAGCTCGAGGAGGTCCGACGCCGAATGGGCAGCGGCAAGGATGGACAGGTCCGCACCCAGATCCTCGGGTTCGTCCTCATGGCCACAGTGGCCGCCTTCTACCCGACCCGCGAGAGCATCTCCCACGGCAGCGTCAACTCGGTCCGCGAGCAGGACGTCTTCGACATGATCTCGAAGCTCGTGGAGTTCGCGAAGCAGGATGCCAGCGGGTCCGAAGCCGACCGTGTGACTACCCTTGCCTACGAGATCGACGGGATGTCGGACCGGGGAACGACCGACGGCAGGCATACGGCTTACAGGGACTACTACGTCAGGGCCTCCCTCCGCCTCCTCGTCGACGTGAAGTACGTGCAGGAGCGCAAGGACGACGGCACCGGCGAGACGACCTACGTCGCAACGACCCTGCTCCGGCAGATCGTGTCGACCCGCATCAACGGCAGCACGCTCCAAATGTCGGAGATCCTCAACCGCTACTACGATGCCGTCGAAATGAGTTCAGAGGCCTAATCGGGGACCGTCATGTACCAGATCTCACGTATTTGCGTCTCGAATTGCGGTCACCGGGATGCCGTCTTCAAGAACAACCTGATCTCGTTCCTGACATTTGAAAGCAACAAAGTTGCCAGTAGCGTCATGCTCCACGCCCCGAACGGCAACGGCAAGACGACGATCCTGAGCTTCATCCTTCACCTGTTCGTCCCGGCGAAGCCGTGGTTCGTTCAGACCCGGCAGAAGAGCAGCCACAAGTTCGCGGACTACGTGGCGGAGAAGAAGCCGACGATCTTCGTCATGGAACTCTGCACGAAGGAACGTGGCCTCATCGATGCAGACAGGCCCGCGCTCGTGATCGGCGTGGTCGCCACCAAGTCACCCGACGGCGCCTCGGAAGAGACCTTCTTCATGATCCGTCCCTCGGGTGACTACGGTTTCGACGACCTTCCGTTCGTCCAGCTTGCCAAGCAGGGCAAGGAACTGGACTGGTCCAACTCCGACGCCTTCACTTGGTTTCGCGAGCTTCGGAACTCGGCCGTCAGTGCCCGTGTCACGTCCACCCAAAAGGAATGGCAGGAGCTCCTACGGGGCAACGGCCTGTCCCTCGCATCCTTCGAGACGCAGATCGACATGGCGTCCTCCGAGGGAGGCATCGAGAAGTTCCTCGAGGCCAGCAACCCCACGGAGATGATGGAGCGCCTGCTCTCGGTTATCATCGACGAGAGCCAGGCGACCGACACCATCGGCCGGATCAACGAGTACCTTGAGAAGATCCGCGATCTCCCCAAGGAGAGGGCGATCGCTGCCAACACGGGGAAGCTGATCACTGTCGAGACGACCTTCGCCGGGGCCTACCGGGAGGTCATCGGCATCCGCAAGGGGCTCGTCGACAAGCAGGGGCAGGCGAAGGGCGCCCTCGAGACGGCCGCCACGCGGATCGCGGTCATGGAGGCGGATCAGCAGCGGGCCGACGAACAGATTGAGGAACTGAAGGCCTCCGACAGATCCCTGAGACGCGATCTCGAAGATGCGAAGGTCGAGTGGGAGGCTGTCCGCGTCCACGGGAAGCGGAAGATGGTACGCAAGGTCGAGGAGAACCTCGAAGGGGCGAAGACCCGGTTCGCCGAGGTCGGCTTCCGCATCGAGGCGCTCAAGGCCGCCCCCTCGCAGGCAAAGGCATTGCAACTTAACCATCAATTCGTCACCGCCACCGAGGAGGTGTACAGGCTGGAGCAAGGCGAGCGGGAGAAACTCGTCCCTCTCAGGACTGCTGGCTCCAACCTCAAGGCCCGCATCGGGATGGAGGTCGAGCAGCTCGATGCCTCCATCGGGCAGCAGGACGAATCCATCACGGGCCTTGCCTTCTCGATTAAGGAGGCAGACGCCACCCTCGGACGCTTGGGGCGGGAGCTCGCCTCCCTCGAGGCGTCCCTTGCCGAGCACGGACGCAAGAAGACCGAGATCGCCGGCAGGCTCGCCAAGATTGCCGCCGACGGTATCCTGCCCGACGCACCTGCCGACCTCGACGCGCTCAGGGACGGACTCAAGGGCCTTGAAGGGGAGGAGGAGCGCCTGAGGGAGGAAGAGCGCAACCTCCACATGAAGAAGTCGGAACTGACGGCCGAGCTGCGTGAACTCGTGAGCCGGGAAAGTGCCCTGTCCCGCGAGCTGGCCGATGCCAAGCGCCAGTCGGATATCGCCCGTGAGAAGCTGAAGGGCTTCATCGATCAATCCAATGCAATCAAGCGCGATTATCTCGAAGGTCTATACCCCGGGGCGGATGCCAATCCGTCAGATCCTGACCTGGCGATCAAGATCGATGACGAGATTACACACCTGTCCAGGAAGTTGGACGACCTGCGGGACCGTCTTTCGGCTCTCCGGGATCGCATCAGGCTGGCGGAGGAAGGTGGATCCTTCGATGACGATGATGTCGCGCGGGCGATGGAGCTGTGCAGGAAGGCCGGCGTAACCGACATCTCCACCTACGTCCATTGGGTTTCGGAGAACGTCACGTCGCAAGAAGCCGCCAAGAACTTTGTGGAGTGCAATCTCGACATCACGCTCGGCTTGCGCGTCCATAACAAAGCCGACCTCCAAAAGATCCGCAAGGCCTTCAACCGGGAGACTTGGGGCCTGCGCAAACCCGTGGCGGTTTCGGTCGTTCGGGATATCGACAGTCTGAAAGATGAGCTCATCCATGACCAGATCGTCCTGTCGGCGCGCAACGATTACGCCTACCACGAGCCTACCCGGCGGGAGCATCTGGAGAAGATGCGCGCAGAAGAGGACCGTCTAAAGGATGACATCTCCAAGCTGGATGAAAGGGAAACCCTTCTCCGTGGGGCACGGAACGCCATCTCCGCATTCTCCAAGAAGTTCGGCGCCGAAACGGCAGATACGCTGACCGAGGCCGCCGAGTATGCCGTCTCACGTGTCGAAGGCGTCGTCGTTGCCTTAGAGGAAGCCCGCGAGGGCCACGCGAGCAAGTCCGCACAGCTCTTGGAGAAGGGAGAACTGATCGAACGGTGCGATGCCTGTGTCACAGAGTTGGTCCATCGTCTCAAAAGGCTTCGGAATGACGAGGCAGCCGTTGCCAGCCGCACGGAGGAACTGGCCGCCATCGACTTCGTCGGCAAGTCCCGCCGTGCAGACGAGGTGAGGTCGGGGATCGACCACTGCGAACGGACCAAACTGTCCTTCGAGGAAGCGCACCGCCAGCATCTCGAGAACCGCGCAAGGCTCAATTCCGAGAAGGTGTCGCTCCAGAACCGACTGAGGAAGGTCGACTTCGAGATGGAGGGTCATGGCGTCACGACCGACCTCACCCGATCCGTCGACACCTACCAGGCCGAGTTCGATCGACTGCGGGACGATTACCGCATCACCCAGAGCGCAGACTCCGAGCTCGCGCAGGCGCGGGCGAGAAGGTCTGCCCTGAAGGAGTCCGTGGACTCCGCGATGGACGGCCTGAACCGCATCTACAAGCCGGTCCCGGACCAGGAGCGGAGCAGGTTCATCCAACTCGTGGAAGAGCTTGCACTGCCTCCTGAGGCCGAACGGGAAGCCGATCTCGCGCAATCGGGCCTCACCCACGCCGGCTTGCAGAAAGAGATTGAGGAACATCGGCAATCCATCGGCGCACTCAAGGCGGAAGGGTCGATCCAGATCGACGCCGATCTCCTGCCCCGCGTCGAGGTGCGCCTGGCTGATCCCGACTTCGAGGGGGACACGACGGGAGGCCTGCTGTCCGAACTAACGAAATCCATCGACACCATCGAACGGACCATTCGCCTGAACGGCATCAGCATCGGCACCTTGCAGCGGGATCTTAGCCAGATCGTTAACCGCCTCAACATCGCCCGGCCGATCCATGCGAGGCTCGACCAGATGCTGAAGGGTACGGAGGTCGTGGCTTCCTACGTCGAGCTCCCGCCCTCTCCCGAGCAATGGAATGACGTCATTCTCGGCATCGTCAGGGATACCGAGGAACTGACAGATCGCCTCAAGGCCGCAGAGCTCAAGGCCCGCAAGTACCACGACGAGATCGTGTCCCTTGCCGCGAACCAGAACTTCCCCTTGGGCAGCGACGACGGCCTCAGGATGCGCTTCGGAAGGTTCAACGGGTTTTCCGAGCACGGTGATTGCAGTGAGGAGATCCTTGATGCCCTGACCCAGAAGCTGAAGGGTCACCACAGCATCATCGACACCCTGACCCGTGAGGAAGACCTCATCGTCGACAACCTCTCGAGCATACTTGAGGATACGGTCGAGATCATCGGCCGCGCCATTCGGAAGACCATTCCCGAATTCGGCGGCGTGTTCTCCGGCCGTACCATCGTGAAGTTGCCCACGAACATCGATTTCAAGGCATTGAAGGCCATGGGCACGAAGGATGTGTCGAGGGAATACCTCCAGCAATTGATGGCAAGCGACGGCACCCACCGGATCAACAGCCTCCGGGTGATGTCGACCGAGATGCTCAACATCATGTCGAAGCGCCTGAACGGCCAGCCGTTCGAGTTGCTCCTCCTCAAGCCCGTGGTCCAGTCCGCCCGCAGCACGTACGAGAGGATGCACACCCTCACGGGGTCCGGCGGCCAGACGATCACGGCCGGCCTCCTCCTGAACATGCTCGCCAGCAGCCTCCGGAACAGGAACGGCGACCAGGATGCTTCCTCAGGCTTCATCATCCTCGACAATCCCATCGGGAAGGCAAACCAGAAGTCGCTCGTGGACACGCAGTTGCAGGTGGCCAAGGCGTTTGGCATCCAGCTCATCTCTGCCTCCGGCATCACGGACAAGTGCATCAACTCATACGAGTGGATCGTGACGTTCAGCGCCAACAGGCAGACAGGTGCGGGCAACCACGTCAGCGTCGACTACGAGGAGAACAAGATCCACAACTTCCACATCGCCCTTAAACTAGAGGACAGTGTCGCTGCCTGACGGCGGCGGCACCCTACAGGCTGCTGGTATGTCATCCGATACGTTCCTTTCCGAGCTGAAGCGTCATGGACGATCTAGGATCGAGCTGGACGAGTGTGAGCGCATATTCCAACGGGCGGTCCTTGAAGCACGGATGGACCCAGACTTCGGCTACGCCCGTCTCGGGCGCACATTAGATAGCCTCCGGCATGCAGGGGCGATCATCCTGCCGTCCGCCTCGTCCAAGGCAGCCTACGAGCGACGCGCGACGACGCTCCTGCCCAAATGGATCAAGTTGCCGTCCGAGAAAACGGAGAGTCCTCCGTTCGCCATCGAGTGGGACATCCGGCTCGCCCCTATGGTCAGGGGATCGTCCACCGATAAGCTGGAGAAGCTCAGCCGCATCGATGCCTATCTGAAGCGGACCTCGGGCGAGCGCCCAGGCAAGATCCCGGTCAACTGTCGCTCTCTCCACATCTTCGGGGATGAGAAAACGCTTCTCAGGCTCGTGAGGAACCGGGATACGGGGGAGATCTCGCCCACGCTTCGATTGGACGACCTGCATTGCTATGTCCCCTACGAGTCGTTCCTCGTGCACGACGCCTGCGCTGGATCGGCATCGAACGACATCCTCGTCATCGAGAACGCGCAGTCCTACCACATCTTCAAGCAGCGGAACGAAGCCGAGCGCCGCTACAGGGCCGTTGTATTCGGGGGAGGGGCCGCATTCAAGAGCTCCATACCCGCACTTGAGGATCTGGTCCGCAAGCTTGATGCCGGAAAGGTTCTCTACTTCGGGGACATAGACGTGCCTGGGTTCGACATTCCCGTGACAGCTATCCAGAATGCGTCGAAGCGGTCATCCGGCTTTACCATCGTGCCGCATCTGGACCTGTACCGGGAATGCCTCTCCGTTGGTTCCCCGCAGGCCGCCACGTACGAAGACCGCTATGATCCCAACGCGGCATGGGACCGTGCGGTTTCGGCATTCACCCGGCAATGGCTCGGAGATGAAGAACTCTATGCCCGGATCGCCGAGATGATCCGCAGTGGGAACCGCATCGCTCAGGAGTGGGTCTGCTGAAGCCAGCAAAGGACCAAGCAATGGCGCTCTGTCGGCTGAGGTGATCGCCAAAAACTGGTGATCAATCGAGGCCCCATTTTGTGCCATCCTCATTCTAGGCGGCACCAGACATCGACTTCGCCAACTCGGGGTGTAGATGCTTTGCCAAAAGTAACTACCTGCCTCCTACCATCGAGAACATTGCCAGCACTTCTAATTGTCGAGATCTTCCATCCGCTACTCGCAAGGGGGACGTCACATTAACCGTGTAGAGCCGCGGAACCGCTCAACAAGGTTTGGTTTTGCACAGCCCAAGCCGTTGATTTCTCATGGCGCGAGATTCTTCCTTGACGAGTACAGGCCAGTATTCCCCGTTAATGTGCCATCTCTGCCTCGCGCTTGGCTTCAAGCTCCTGCTGCCAGAAGACGTAGCATTCTCGGCCGACGAGGACCTTCTTGCTTGCCAGCAACGGCCTCATCCGGGAGCTGAGCGGTGCATCGCCGACCCGAAAGCCCATCGCTTTGAGCTGGATGAGCAGAAACGCGGCATTGCGTCTGGGTCGGCACGAGCCGGATGATCTGCATCATGCTGCCATCCGCGGAGCCCCACGGCGCCTGCTGGACTGGTTCTGCTTCGCCCCTAGTCGTGGGAGCGTCCCGACCAGAAGGACAAGGTTCTGCGCAACCTCCTCGCACGCAGGTCGCAGCTTGGGATCAGCCATCACCGAGTGGAACCGCATTCGATAGATATGCTCGAGAAGGGAGCAGGCATTTACCAAGTCATCCGCCATCTCGTAACAGGGCGAGTTCTCGATGAGGAATGTCCGGCATCGCTGCACGCTGCGCCGAAGATCATGATGCGCAGCATCCAAGTCCTCGGTTCGCAAACCACGTCCACTCAGCGCATCTGATACACTAATGTTGAATCCATCTGACAGCATTCGGGCGACATGAATGAGAGCATCGCCACAGGCCCGAGCCTTCTCTTTGCCCTGCTTGTCCAGCCGAACTCGAATAGAGATCAACGCAGATTTGGCCCGTGCCAAATCGCCCTCGACAACGTCGCACGCGCGACGATACGACCACCAATTGCACATGCGATTTTCCGGGAATCAATCTGGAGGCTGATGATCCAGGAATGAGTTTGTTTGCCACCGGATGCAAGCAAGAACGACTGCGAAACCGACCTCTGCGGCATCGTGATCAAGCTCGCTGGAATGTGGCTCAAGCAGCTGCTTTCTGTCTCTAATGATTTGTTCGGCAGCGAAGCCCTTTAGCCAAGTTGACGGTGTCTTCCGTACGTATCTCGACTAATGCGAAGGCGCCCCTGTGCGAGGGTTCTGCCATGGCACCGGCTACGAACTTCTTGTAGAGATACTTATCCAGCCAGCTTCGCTGGTTTTGTCGCGGATCCGGATCAAGGACGAGACAGCAGTAGGCCCGCCGTGTCGCCCTCATGCGGTGAGCAGGTAAACTGCTCGGGCAACGGTATTCGCGGATTCGAAGACATATGTCGCCTGTTACTCATGCATCAGGCAGGTCATCTCAATGTTGCCCAGGATCACGCGAGTCGCCCAACGGATCGGGAGCCAAGCATCCGCCGAAGATGCTCAGGCGGATTGAGCGTGTTTGCCCGTCATAGCCTCAATTGCCTCAAAGCTTCTTGTCAGTGCCCGCCATAGGTTGCCAATCTCCCCCGATCTGGGCGATCTAGAGCTGAACTCGTTCACGCCGGCTCCGTGGGCCAGGGAGAGCGACAGTTCAGGGCTATGTGTAATCTGACCCGCCCATGTCGGAACGTCGAGCGCCTGCATCGCCTTTCGTGCATCCACCACCATCGGATCATCTGAGCCATTCTTGGCCGGCGCAGCGTTGACCACCACTGCATAGGGCTTTTTCAATTCACGGCAGACTTGGATCGTTGCCTGAACGGCGTCGACATCAAATAGCCCCGGACGCATTGGGATCACGACAAGATCTGCGTGCCATATCGCCTCGGCCACTGGGGCTTCGGCATTGGGCGGTGTGTCGATCAAGACCCATTCGACCCCGTCGCGCCGCGCTTTTGCCAATGTGGCCGAAAGATGCTTGGTGCCAACGTGGAGCGGAAGATCCCGTGCGCCCCGAACCTCGTGCCAAAGGGCCAGAGATCCCTGTGGATCTGCGTCAATCAGGAGCGTCGGTCGAGAATGTTCGGCCATATAGCACCCCAAATGCGCGGCAAGGGTGCTCTTTCCAGAACCGCCCTTGCGGGAAGCAAAAACCAAGACATTCATGCCAGGTCTCCTGATCTCGGCAAATCGATCGTGATGACGAGACCGCAACTGCGTTGCAATACTTTCCGAAAACAAACAGGGCGTTGTGCCCGCCCCGCCTGCTGTCGTGGAAAGACCTGTTCGTTGTCCCAGATCGATCAGGCAATACATAGTCGCGCGAGTATGGTTAATAGATTGTTGATCACGGCCGCGGATTGATGATCTCAATCCATGACTGCGGACCAGACTTTTTGTCCTTGCGGCGCTCACGCGATCAGCCAGGAGATCCGCCGACATACGAACAAAGGCCCGTTAGTAGCTGACTAGAATCTAATTCAAATATCTAGCAACGCCGGGAGTTTCGTTAGCAGTTCTTAACCACCTGGAATCAGTGCTTCTCGAATCATTAAGCCGGATCGCGACTCGAGCTTCAGCCCCAATACTCGCGACAACGAATCAAGTGCGTAACCTGAAATAGCCCGGAACCACGGATTTACATGCGAATTGATTCGGCCTCATGAGCTAAATGATTCTGACTAAAGAAGTTTCCCACCGCTGAATCGATCTATTGTGAATGGATTCTTGACGCGCGACTCCACAGCCAACTCAGAATCGGTCATCACTCGAAACGGCACGAGTGTAACAGGTGGATGCCATGCCTGATGCAAAGCAGACCGAGCGCGTTCAACGCTTCCGAAAGTCCCGCAAAGAGCGCGGCGACCGGGAGATGAACGTCTGGGTCCCTAGGCTTATAGGCGCTGCGATCGACGAAGCGGTCGAGAGTGGCCGATTTAAGTCGCGTCAGGACGTCATCAATCATGCCCTCGAAGCCATGTTTGCCGAAAAGGGTCGGAATGTCGTGACGTAAACCAGGCAAAGCAAAAGGCCCACGAAGCTGGAAACTTCGAGGGCCTTTGGAGCTACCCGCGAGGGGCGGCGTAAAGAATGTGTCGCAACATCCTTATGCCATCCCGACAAACTGACTGTCAAGAGCATCGGTTTCGGTGAACGCTCCCGCTTTGCCCTCAACATGGAGGGTGCGATGCAGCTTGCATCGTCAGGAGGCCGGCAGCTGAGACATGCTGCTCTGGCCGCGAGAGAACTTGCGCTCGAAACCGGGCGCACTGTGACGCGAAAAGAACTATCTGCGGCAGCCCGGGAGGCTGCCAAAGCCCTGGAATTGCGGAATGGACCCCGGTCGGTCCTGTCCGAGTTGGTCGCCTGTTGGGGCGAGCAGGAGTGGGAGCGGCTGCTGGTCTGGCCGTCCAACGACTACTTGGTTACTCGGACCGGGATGTCCGAGAGGGGAATCCGCAAGGCATTCCGTGTTCTCATCGACCAGCAACTGATTGTTCCCAAGGAATCTCCCAACGGGAAGCGCTATGCCGTCAAAGACTTAGCGGGCGAGATCGTCGACGCCTTTGGGTTCGACCTGACGCCGGTCTATGCCAGGCGAGGGGAGTGGGCCGAGCGTCTGATCGAGCAAAAGCAGGCGCGTGAAGCCCGCAAGCGCACCTTTGACGAGATTACGATTGCCAGACGAGCTGCCCAGGAGGCGCTCGGGAGCCTGTCACGGGAGTACCCAGATCTGGACCGCTCCGATCTTGAGGAGCGGCTTAGAGGACTGCTGACCCGGACCCCGTTACGCAGCACGAAAGCCATGCCGATCGATATTCTGGACGAGTGGAAATCCCTCAGAAGTGCGTGCGAGGAAGCTTATTATCGAGCAGGCTATGCCGGAACTAAGTGCCGCCACACTAATAACAACAACGGATCTCCTAGTGAGCCTTGTAACAAAAGCTTTCCGAAGAAAGCTGAGGCGGTTCGTTCAACCGAACAACCCTCGGAGCACCTATCACCGGAATTGATCCTCGAGGCTTGCCCCACTCTTGGCGATTACGGCCAGCCCGTACGGGATCTGGCGGATATCGTCTCGGCCGGCCGCTACCTGCGGGCGTCCCTGGGGGCTCACGAGAGCGCCTGGGCCGAGGCCGTCGAGGACATCGGCACCGTCAGAGCCGCCATCGCCGTGATCTACGTCCTGCAGCTCTATGAGGACGACGTCGCCAAAAACGGCGGGGAGAGCCGGATCAAGAACCCGGGCGGCTACTTCCGTGCGCTGACCCGCATGGTGAAATCGGGCAAGATCGACCTCGCCGTCGAGCTCCTGGCCATGAGGAGGCGAAGAATGGCATAGGAGCGCGAGTAAGCCATGGGCTGCACCTTGGGACGATAAGGCTGATCCAGCTTCCGGAGGAGCGCAGATGCCTGCTCGCCATGAAACCGGCAGGGATGGGTAGGGCTTTGATCACGCTCCTGGCGATGGCAACTCTTTGTCAGGCCACAGGGCTTGTCGGCACACGCGCATAGGGAACCAATCCGCTTTCTGATGGCTCTGAAAACGAGCGCACTCGATGCGATTGATCAGGCCCATGAATCAGTCGGCCTGTGAAAGATTCCGGCTTTTCATTAGACCTCGAGTCCAGGGATCACGACACTTGGGCTCATGTCTGAGAAGCTCAACGTGCTCGTCCTGGACCGCTGTGACCCGTCACAGAACATGTCGCGCTTTTATGTGCTGCGCATCGAGCGATCGCTGTTTGGTGATCCAACACTGGTCCGAGAGTGGGGGCGGAGCGGTCAGCGGGGCCGGCAGATGATCGAAATCCATTCGTCAGAGGATAAGGCGATCGAGGCTCTGGAAACCTGGCTTTGCCGCAAACAGCGACGCGGCTACCAAGTGCGGAAAATATAGGGTGCGGGTCAGCCTTTAGGCCCAGTTTGTCTCTGTCTCAGGCAGAGCACCTGTGATGCAAGATAGTTCATGGGCATTCTTTGCCTCGTCGCTGCTCTCGACTGGCTTAAGAGCGAATGGGCTCAATCATTGGTATCGTCCGGACTATAGTAATCCGCCAGATGTGAGTTGATGTCGTCCCGTTCAGGACGCCGACCTCGGTGTTGAGCCTTTGACGTCTTCCGATGGGGCTTCTGATCACCCCCGATCACAGTTACGATACTCCGATCCTTCACGCGAAACTGGATGCCGTTGACAGTAATCGTCGACGCGCCGTGCTCAATGCCCTTCGCGACGCCATCGGTCAGGATTTGCCGCCTCAAAGCATCAATGTCGATCTTGAACACCCGTTCGACATATCGCAGTAAGGCATGGTCGGTGATCCGGATGTCCTCTGTCGGCCGGGAGCGTCGCTCGACCTCGGCGAGGAGGGAACGACGCGTCGCCTCCATCTGTGCGACCTCTCCTTGCAAGGCCGTCATTTCTCTTTGATGTTCCGAGATCCGACCGTGGATCGTCTCGATCTTCGATTTCAGATCCTCGATTTCGCCCAAAAGGTCCGACGTAGATCGACTTGTTCCTGCTCCCATCTCGTGCTCCATAAGGAAAAGTGTCGTGACACAAATTTTCAGTGAAAATTCCGAGCGGTGAATCTGATCTCGGCAGTTGATGCCGGGTTGCTTTGCGCCACCGGAAGTTCCTCATCGGAGTCACGCGCACCCTGCCTTAGGATGTCACGGGCTCCGAGCTTTGCCTCGTCTCCTCGACCGTGCTCCGCCTGGAATGGTTGATCCCGATCGCCGACGGAACGCAGCAGGTGCGATAGATCGACGATGTGCTCGGCGATGACATGGATCACCCCGCCTTCCTTCTGAAGGCGTCCACGACACCCGATCATTCCTGAGGACAGGATCAGCCGGCGCTGCTTCTCGAACAGCGAAGGCCAGATGACGAGGTTCGCCACATCGGTCTCATCCTCAATCGTCATGAACATCACTCCCTTCGCGGATCCCGGCTTCTGTCGCACCAGAACCATCCCGGCGACTGTCAGCCGGCGGCCATCCCTCATCATTCGGATCATCGAGCAGCGATGAATGCGCTGGCGCCGTAATTCCTCTCGGAGGAAGGAGATTGGGTGTTGTCGAAGCGTCAGCCCCTTCGATCGATAGTCCTCAACGACCTCTCGACCCTCGGTCATCGGCGTGAGCTCGACATGCGGTTCATAGCCTTCCGGCCGTATTTGGCTGTCTCGCTCATCAGCTGCTGCAAAGAGGGGGAGGGGCACATCCGAAAGGCCTCGGATCGTCCAGAGAGCGTCGCGTCTGCTGACTCCAATCGATCCGTAGGCATCCGCATCCGCCAGTCGCTCGAGAGCGGCTACGGAAATTCCAGCCCGACGCCAGAGATCCTCGATCGATGTGAAAGGATGGTCCGCCTGGGCCAACGGGATCATGGCGGCTTCCGAATTCTTTAACCCCGCGACCAGCCGTAACCCGAGGCGGACCGCGAAACGTTTCGGGTTGCGCGTCGGCTCCAATGTGCAGTCCCAGCGGGAGTGATTGATATCCACCGGCCGGATTTCGACGCTGTGATTTCGCGCATCCCGAACCAGTTGTGCGGGGGCATAAAACCCCATCGGCTGGGCGTTCAGGATGGCGCAGCAGAACACATCCGGATGGTGGCATTTCATCCAGGACGAGGCATAGGCGATCTTGGCAAAGGAGGCGGCATGGCTCTCCGGGAAGCCGTAGGATCCGAAGCCCTCAAGCTGCTTGAATGTCCGCTCGGCGAACTCCGGGTCGTAGCCGCGGGCGGTCATTCCGCTGACGAGCTTGTCCCGGAACTTGGTGACGCCCGCCGTCAGCTTGAACGTTGCCATCGCCCGCCTGAGTTGGTCCGCTTCAGATGGCGTGAACCCGGCGCATTCGATCGCCACCCGCATGGCCTGTTCTTGGAAGAGCGGCACGCCGAGTGTCTTTTCCAGAACCCGCTGCAGCTCCGGCCGGGGATAGTCCGGCTTCTCGTAACCTTCCCGCCGACGGAGATACGGATGCACCATGTCGCCCTGGATTGGTCCCGGCCGGACGATCGCCACCTGGATGACGAGGTCATAGAAGACCTTTGGCTTGATCCGCGGCAGCATTGCCATCTGGGCGCGGCTCTCGATCTGGAACACGCCAACTGTGTCCGCCTTCTGGATCATGCGATAGGTTGGGCCATCATTCATCGGGATCGTGGCGATCTCCCGCTCCTCGCCTTTATGCTCCCGCAGAAGATCGAAGGCCCGGCGCATGCAGCCGAGCATGCCAAGGCCCAGCACATCCATCTTCATGAATTTGAGGGTGTCGATATCGTTCTTGTCCCACTCGATCACCTGGCGGTTCTCCATAGCGGCAGGTTCGATCGGCACGAGATCGTCGAGGCGATCCTGGGTCAGCACAAAGCCGCCCGGATGCTGCGATAAATGCCGGGGAGCTCCGATCAGCTTGGAGGCCAGCTCCAGCGTCATCCGCAGGCGCGGATCCTTGAGATTGAGGTTGAGTTCCTGCGCCTCCTTTTCTGTCACGCCATCGTTGCCCCAGCCCCAGACGAGACCGGACAGGCCGGCGGTCACGTCCTCCGGCAGGCCCATGACCTTGCCGACTTCCCGCACGGCACCACGAGCGCGATAGGTGATCACCACACCGGTCAGGGCAGCCCGATGGCGACCATAGATGTCGTAGATCCACTGGATCACCTCCTCCCGGCGCTCGTGCTCGAAGTCGACATCGATGTCCGGCGGCTCGCGCCGTTCCTCGGACACGAACCGCTCGAACAGGAGATCGTGCTCGATCGGGTTGATCGAGGTGATGCCCAGCACATAGCAGACAGCAGAGTTGGCGGCCGAGCCCCTGCCTTGGCACAGAATGCCTCGCGCCCGCGCAAACTGGACGATGGCGTTGACCGTCAGGAAGTACGGCGCGTAGTCCAGCTTCTCGATCAGGTGGAGCTCATGTCGGATCGTTCCGGCCACCGTATCGGGGACACCATCCGGGTACCGGCGGTTCGCTCCGTCCCAGGTCAGATGCTCGAGCTTCTCCTGAGCGGTCTCACCCGGATCGGTCTCGGTGGGATACTGGTAGCGCAGCTCGTCGAGGGAGAACGTGCAGCGATCGAGGATCTCCTGGATCCGTTTGAAGGAGCCAGCATGCCGCTCGAACAGGCGCTGCATTTCGGTCGGGTCCTTCAGATGTCGATCCGAATTGCGCTCCAGCCGGTAGCCTGCGCTATCGATCGTGCAGCCCTCCCGGATGCATGTCATCACGTCCTGCAGCCGGCGCCGGTCTGGATGGTGATAGAGGATGTCACCCAATGCGACGGTCGGAACGCGGGCGACCCGAGCGGCTTCCTCGATCTCATAGAGACGCAGGTGTTCGTTCTGAGAGAACCGGCGGATCAGGGCCATATAGGCGCGGTTGCCGAAGGTGGCTTTGAGGCGCGACAGGTTGGCTTTCAGTGTGCCGTTGGCCTCGTCGCCAAGAAGGATTGCTAGCAGGCCTTCACTCCACTGGATGACATCATCCCATGTCAGAAAGCATTTGCCTTTTCCCCCGCGGCTCTTCCCGATGCTCAGCAAACGGCACAGCCGGGAATAAGCTGGGCGATCCATCGGGTAGACCAGGAGCGATGTGCCGTCGATCAGATCAAGCCGGCATCCGACCGCCAGGCGCACGCCTGTCTCCTTCGCAGCCTCGTATGCTCGGACGATCCCGGCCAGAGAGTTCCGGTCGGTCACGCCCAGCGCCGAGATCCCGAGCAGTTTTGCCTGCTCGAACAATTCGGCCGGACTGGATGCGCCGCGCAGAAACGAGAAATGAGTGGTGACCTGCAGGTCGGCATACACGGTCATGCAAAGAACCCGTGCATCCACCAGCGGCCGCCTTCCATCATCGGCGCATCTCGGAAGATCCAGAAGCGAGAACCCTCGGCCGTCTCGAGCCGGTAATAATCCCGGATCCTCTTCTGCTCATTGCCGAGCCACCACTCGGAGGTGATGCGTTCAGGGCCGTCAGCCTTCATGACCTTGTAGCGGACCCGGCGCCAGATGAAGGACACCGGCGGGTGATCCGGCAGCAACGCCGTCGTCATGATCGATTCCGGCGGATCGAGGAGGCGGGTGGGACGCTCCAGGTTCTCTGGCCAGTTGGAGCCCGATGGAGGCGCGAGAGGGGAGACCCTCCTGGTCATGCGCTCGGGCACCAGGGACTGGACCGGGGCGAACCGATAGACGCGGTCCTGCCCGATGCGGGCGGTCAACCGGTCAACGAGTTGGCTCAGATCGACGGCTTCGTCCTCGGCCTCGATCCCTCTTGCCACCGTCTGCTTCTCAGAGAGAGGCTCGGTGCGGTTGGCGATGAGGACGATCTCCTCGATGCCAAAGCCCGGATCAACCGTCTCGATTCTGTCGTCGAACAGCTTTGCCAAGTGGATGTGATCCCGACTGGCTTTGGCTGTTCCAACCCGGAGAGACGCGCCCTTCTGATCCACCCGGCGGAAGATCAGATCCAGCCGCCGGACACCCTCGCCGCGTTTTTCCAAAGTCTGACACAACTCCTCTGAGAGCCGTCGCACCACCAACTGCAGGTCCTCCAACCGGCTGATCGGCTCCGCAAAGGCGCGGGATGCAATAACCGCCTCGTCCGGAATGATCGGAGTGATCGGCTCGAAAGCATGCCCCAGCGCCTGGTCCAGGCGCAGACTTGCTTCGCGTCCGAAGCGGCGCACCATTGGCGCCCGCGGCATTGCGGCAAGCTGACCAACACGCTCGACGCCCAGTCGGAGCATGGCGCTCACCGTCTCATGCGAGAGCCGGAGAGCTTGCACGGGCAGGGTGGAAACTGCGTCCACAGCCCACCCCGGCGGAATAATCCCGCCCTTGCCGAACCGCGCGACGGCCCATGCCGCACCCGGCACATCGGCAATCGCGGCGCGGGCATGAATGCCGTTGTTCTCGATCCGGTCGAGCAGCTTCTTGAGCAGAGCCTCCTCGCCGCCGAAGAGATGCTCCACTCCCGCAATGTCGATCCAGATGCCGGCCGGAGGATCGGGTGCGACAACAGGTGAAAAACGGATGGCCCATTCCGCCAGTTGACGGAGCGACGCATTCTCACCCTCAGAATCGGCGTCGATGATGTGCAGATCGGGGACCATGGCCTGGGCTTTGGCGACGGCCATGCCCTCGATCAGGCCGACCTTCTGAGCGGCCGGGCAGGCTGACGCGATCAGCCGGCGCGAGCCCTGCTTGATCACGGTCACAAGCGGCTTCTCGCGCGGGGGATCACCGAACTTGCGCCTGATCCTGTCGGTCGGCCAGGTTGGCAGGTAGAGCGAGACGACCCTGCGCATCGCAGGCCTCCAAAATCCACGAACGGGGTTCCGCACCCCGGCAGCGCACGAGTTCGACCTGCCAGCGGCCGCGTTTGAGGCCAGCAGCAGGAACAACCTCTGACGGGATCGGCGACACGCGCCATCGCGTCGAGGCAGCGGTGGGAAGCTTGGTCAGGTCCTTCTGGGCGACCGTCCACCAGCGCCGGATGACCAGGGCGGGAACGCCCGAAGCCTCCGCGGCCACCTGCAGGCGACGGGAGGCGGTGAGGCCGAGCCGGGACACTTCCCCGATGACCGCGCCCAGGCCTTTCTGATGGAGGCCCTCTTCGATGAGAGGCAGGACGTCGGCATCACGGCAAGTCTCGGCGTAAATGACACGATCCGGGTGAAGGCCGACCTGCAGGAGGCCAGGCGCAAACAGATCGCGCCGGGTCAGGCACCAGAGCACCGGCCCTTTGAGGCGAGCGGCAATCCCGGCCGCGAAGAACGTGGCGGTTCCGGCGAACTCCGAAACGGGTCCCTCCTCGATCACCTCGTGCAGGGATCCAAGAGTAAGCCCTCTCCCAGGTAGGTGCCGGTCGAGCGCCGAGACGCCAAAGGGCAGGGACTTGCGTGAGCCCTGAGCTCCGCCGAGCTTCTCGATCTGGCGCCGTAAGTCGTCGATGACTTCGCGCCGGGTGGCCATCGGTCAAGCTCACCTCCCTCCTACGACAAAATGGAACAAAACAGGAACATGGACCAACACAGAGAGTCAACGCGCGGTTCGAGAGCGGACCTGTGGATATCGGGGAGGAGAGAGTGTTGCAATCGCGAAATCGATGTGTTTGACGCCGAGCGTTGATCCTTCTGCCACTGACCCTCGCCTCGACGGCTGTGCCGGTGACCCCAGGACCGAGCAGCTTCTCGACAAGGTCGAAGCCGAAATGGCGAGCCAGCTGGATGCCTCTCCTGAGAGGCTCGTCATTTCTCTCGCATGGCACTCTGCCAGGAAGAGCTGACAGGCAGGGGGCGCACGAGGGCCACCACCACTACATCTCAATCGCCTTGGTCGCAGACATCGAGGGCAACCAGGTACGCCTCTCGGCTAACGCCGATGTCGCGGTCTCCTTCGAAGAGGAGAGCGATGGCGGCCAGGCTTGATGCTCGACCGCCCGCATTCAAGCCTGAACTGAGGCAACCTCAAACCAGGCTCAAGCTCGACGCAGATACAGGCAAGATGCTCTGTGTCAGCAGGGCACATCACTGTTGTGAATCAGTGCGTCGCAATCGATTCACGACTTTGATTGGACCTCGCCTCATGCTCTGCCCAACATGGAGACATGTCCGAAGACACGATCCAGTACCTGGTGCTCGACAGGCGTGATCCCACCTGCAACATGGCCCGCCACTATGTGTTGTCTATCGAGACCAGCCTGTTCGGTGATGCCTCTTTGATCCGCGAATGGGGCCGCATCGGCCGGCTGGGACAGACGCGGATCGAGCTTTATGAAACCGAATCAATGGCCGTGGAAGCTCTTGAGACCTGGCTCCAGCGAAAGCGCCGACGTGGCTATGCGCTCAGGGATGGGTAAGAGAGTTGCCGTGACAGATGCGGGGAGGGGGCACGATCTCATACGTTGGAGTCGAAGGTGCGGAGGCTGACTGGTTCTGCTGTGGCAACGTTGAGGCTGTTCGCTGACAAGAGGCGTCTGCAGTTCGATAACGTTCGGTTCGCACCATCTTGCTGCTTAGAACATCCCGATACTCATTCCTGCCGCGAGCGCAGCCCCAAGCTCTTCGCAGCGTTTCAGATCGTCTGGGCTGATGACCTTAGGGGCCAAAATCGCTTCCGGTGTTTGCGCGTGGGTGCAGACGATCAACGGTTCGGCAATGGGTTTGAGCCGCCATCCGGTTGCAATCCGCTCAACCTGACGGGCCGCGTTGTGACCGTCGCTACCGGCGCAGATCAGCGTCGCGTAGGGACGCCCGCTGATCCGATCGAACGCCGGATAGTAGGTCCGGTCGAAGAAATCCTTCATTAGTCCGGCGATGGCCGCCAAATTCTCGGGAGTGCCAAAGAGATAGCCGTCCGCCTCGAGGAGGTCGGCTGCTTGAGCCGCCGGTGCCGAAAGCAGGTGAACGCGAACGGTCGGCTCTGACGCTGCTCCACGGGCAGCGGCCTCGACCATCTGACGGGTGCCGCCGGTCATCGAATGATACACGATCAGCAACGTCTTGGTCGTGCCAGGGTGCAATAGGTCGTCCATCGGCTAAGATCCTGAACCTGACAGTGGGTGCCAGCAAGGGGATGAGCCGGCTCAGTGTCATGGCGTTCATGACCCTATTAAAGCCAAGCTTGAGGCCGCTGGACAACTTGACATTCCCGCAACTCATCCCAATATCTCGGGTAAGTGGATTGGGGGTTGTCCCCGGTCGGCGCTGGGCCTCGGTTTACCGGGGCCTTTCGCTTTTCTAGGGGAACACTTTTCGCCCCCTAGACCTTCGGCAGGATGGTGTCATAGGCGCGGTTCTCCTGATCCGGACGCAGCGTCTTCAGACCGATCGGCCGCGTAATGAGGTCAGCGATCTGCAACCCGACCGAATTCGACTTCTTGTCGGCAAAAAGAATCTCGAAGCCTTCTATGGGCCCGCGGCTGAGGGGATTGGCACCTGTCGCAATCCGGCGGAACTCAAGTTCAAGCTCTCGATCCTCTTTACCCCCGCTGCCTCCCCTTGCTTCGCAGACGATGTGGGTCAACCCATCTGTATCCTTCGCGATGTCATCCAGGTACTCACGCGCCCGTTCCATACAAAACAGGAGCGCCAGTTCGTAGGGACTCCTCGGTTCGGTGTAGCGGCGGGCTAGCACATCCTTCCAGATTGCGGACGCCACGACGACCATCGGGCACTCGTCAATGATCTTGGTGAGCTCCCTCATGAAGCGCCATTTCTTGTCCTTGTTGCCAAGAAACACGAACGGGGCTTCGGCTCGCCGAATCTCGTGCTCATGCAGAATTGCGCAGTCGTGGCCAAATCATCGAAACTTGAACTCCTGAACAGCTGGGACAAGCCGATGGATGTAGTCGTCTTTGCGAATGATACAGAAGGCAAGGGCGAAGATTGGATATTGCGGATCGATGGATTTGAGCGAGTGATCACCACTCTCGTCAACGAAGATGATGTGATCGGAAAAGAGCAAGATTGCCTCGGCTGAAGTTGCGACAGCGACAGAAGCCACACTAAGGGGAAGGGCCATACTGGCCCGATTGAATACTAAAAAGCCAAAGAGTGAGTTGCGGGTTGTATCAGGATGCCCTTACCCACCAGCTGTCGATAACTCATTGAGCGGGTGGAGGTCGCGGACCATGTGGTGGAGGCGGGAGGGATCGAGATGGGTGTAGATCTGGGTGGTCTCGATGCCGGCATGGCCGAGCAGCTCCTGCAGCACACGCAGGTCCGTGCCGCCGGAATGCATGTGGGTGGCAAAGGCATGCCGCAGCACGTGCGGCGACACTCGATCCGGATGGGCGAGACCTGCCGCCACCGCCGCCTCCTTGATCTCCAGCAGGGCGGCCTGACGCGTCAGCGCCTTGGCGCCATTGCGCACCGAATGGAACAGCCAGGGGGAGGGCGCTCCACCGGAATAGGCCCCCGCCAGCCGTTGCCAGAGGGCAAGGGCCGCGATCGCCCGCTCATGCAGCGGCACGAGGCGCTGCTTGTCGCCCTTGCCGCGCACCAGCAGCATGCGGGTGCCCGCCGGGGCGGCATCGGAGGGCAGCGACAACGCTTCGCTGATGCGCATGCCGGAGGCATAGAGGGTCTCGAACAGAGCCGCCCGGCGCGCATAGCCAGCCTGCCGGTACAGCCCCACCGAGGGATCCGCCGCCAGCCGGTGCGCCGTCTCCAGGAGCACCTCGGTCTCGGCAATGGAGAGGACGAAGGGCAGCTTGCGCGACCGCTTCATGGCCGCCAGATGGGCGGTGGGATCGCGCGAGCCGAGCTCCTCGGCGATCAGGAACTTGTGCAAGCCGCGCGCCACCGTGATCCTGCGGGCGATGGTCGAGCCGGCGTAGCCGCGCTCATCGAGAGCGGCGACGTAGTCCCGGATCTGCTCCAGGCCGACCTCGTCCAGGCCGAGGCTGTTCTCATCGAGCCAGGTGAGATAACAGTTCAGATCATCGGTGTAGGTGGCAATGGTGCCCGCCGAGGCCCCGAGTTCGGTGGCCAGGGCGTCGAGCCAGAGTTGGGCAAGCCTCTGATTAGTCCGCATGAAATCCTCCCGATCGGGAGCAACATGGCACGGCATCCGTTACCGACTTCTTGTCAAAACTCTCCGGCCGCCTATTCCCCGCAGGCTGAATGCACGACTTGCATTACACCCTCAATGTCTTGAGCTTGTTGGGGCGGTTGGGGTCCAGCCTCAGCGGGAGTACCGTCACAATCATCTGCTCTCGTCGCTGGTAGACGATCCTTACCTTCGGGGATGCTGAGAGATTGGGACGTGTCAGCTTCGCAATGATCATGACCCTAGGATAGGGGTCCCAGTAAGGACTCGCAAAAGCAGCTCGGTACTTGAACTCAATCCGATCAACCAGATCGATCAAGGAAGCGGGATCATAATCGTCGAGATTGTAGCGCTCGCGGAATCGCCGGATTGCATGAATCGTCCAGTGGCGTTCGATTGCCGCCATGATGTCCTGATCAGGCTCGGTGGAGGTCATGACCGCTCGACAGAGAACCCATACCCATGATCAGGATTATGTTTCACGTCAGCTCGATTGCAATCGCGACCTCCGACAGAATTGGCCGCAATCAGCCATGATGCTAGACTCTCGACCATGACACAGATGGCCGACGAGATCCGCACTCTCATTGCAGATCTTTACGATGACCCTGAGGACTTCCTGAGGAGGCCTCACCTGTGGTTCGGCGGGCGTTCGCCGAACGAGTTGATGGCAACTGAGGCAGGTCAGTTCGTACTCCTGAAGTTCCTTCGCGGCGAAGACCATATACCACCCATTGAAAGGGACGGGGACTTCAAGCCCTACACCGCAGCGAATACCGACGACTTAGTTGACCAAGCAATTGCCCGCCTCGAAGGGCAAATCGAGCAGATCAAGTCCCTCAAAGGCGCTGGACCGGAGATCGCCACGGTCATCGGGAGGGCACAAGAGGTCTTTGGTGAGCGGGGCCTGAGCTGGTTAATCAGACCTAATCAGGTGCTGCAGGCCACACCTCTGGACCTGGTAACTCAGGGTAAGACGGACCGAGTCCTCCGGCTTCTTGTCCAGATCGAGCATGGGATCTACGCATGAGCGCGGAGATGTCGACTACGGTGGACAGCCCTGACTGGATTACAGCGTTCGTGTCCCCCCGCCAAAGTGCTCACGGTAGCAGATGCCATAGAGCGGTCGATCAACTAATCGGAATTCTCGATGTGGCGTGTCTCCCCCTCCGGTCGCCTGGATAACCTCACTGTCTTCAAGCACCGCAATGGTCGCTACGTGCCAGTCGGTGAACTGGCGTTCCAAGGGCAAGAGATCCTTCGCCCGGGCACATTCAGCTATGCCCAAAGTTATCTTGAGTCTGACAGTGCTGTTGCGATTGATCCCATTGGCCTCCCGCTGCGCCAGCACCAGTTTCCGGGCTCTCCGGAAGTGCCGCTCGCCTGCCTTGATGCCGGACCGGAAGGCTGGGGCCGGACCGTGCTGTCCGCGGCCTTCGAGGCGTCCACCTTTGGTGCGGCGGAACTTCTGGCAGCCGGCACAACCGCTCGAACGGGGGACCTTGCCTTTGGTGCATCGGCGCAAGCAGGACCGGGGGCCTATTACCCGGATCAAGCACGTTGCCTCACAAGCCCAGAAGCGAGTTCCGACCTCGAGGCTCTGATGAGGGCTGCGATCACCGCGGATGAGGGAAGCGCGACACAGGAACAACTCGCCCTGCTTGTGCGAGCCAGTGCCGATGTGGGAGGAGCCCGCCCAAAGGTCCGATGGCGCGACGGGGAGGGGGAATGGATCGCGAAATTCCCAACCTGGGGGGACAAGTTCGACGATCCCCGCATCGAGGCCGTCTGTTTGGATGTCGCTGAGGCCGCCGGCCTTCCGGTGCCCGAGCGCCGGCTCATGACCTTCTCTGGCAAAACTGTTCTGCTCGTGAAGCGCTTCGACCGATCGGAAGACGGCCGACCTTATTCATACCTGAGCATGGGGACACTCCTCCGGGAGCCGCCAAGTAGCTACGGCACGTCGAAAACCTACACGGACATGGCGGCGGCGGCTCGCTCGATCGGGGTTTGGGATCCGGAGGAGCAAATGTTCCGTCGGCTGCTCGTCAATGCTTACCTGCACAATACCGATGATCATCTGCGCAACCACGCCGTGATCAACAGAGGAGAAGGGTGGGAGCTCTCGCCCGTATTCGACGTGGTGCCTTATCTTGGACGCAAGCGGCACGTCTGTGCGCCTGCGCCCGGGCTCAGCACGGACTGCGACCCACAGCCGGCATTCGCGTCCTATGCTGCTTTCGGGCTGACACGCGAGAGAGCCGAAAGCATCCTGGACGATGTCAGAGTGGCTATGAAGCGCCTACCTATGCTTTTGGAGCAACGTGAGGTGTGCCGAGCCGATCGAGAGTTCTTGAGGATGGTGGAGACACGATGACCGAGATCCAGGCTGTATGCTTCGATGCCTTCGGGACGCTGGTCGAGATCACCGATAAGCGGAGAAGCACGAGGCTGCCATAGACCTGGAACATCCCCGGTGGTGTTCCAAGCACAGGAGGATCCTTGTGCTCCTTGAGGTGAGGATCAGAGATCAACGCAATCTTGGTCAAAGGCAGATCCTGGAATGAAGCCGTGTCCCACATCATGAGGACCGTTCAGTGCCGCCCACCTTGGTGAGAGTCCAGACTTCTTGTCAAAAGGTTAGTTATCCGCTGTTTTATCCTCCGATTCAGACGCCTTGGAACTGAACTCGTTCGCTCCGGCCCCATAGACCACGGAGAGCGACAATTTAGGGCTGTGTGTCATCTGACGCGCCTATGTCAGAACGGCGAGCGTCTGCATCGCACCTCTTGCGTCCGTAACCATCGGGTCAACCGAGCCATTCTTGGCCGGCGCGGCGTTGATCACCACCGCATAAGGCTTTTTCAGTTCACGGAATGCCTGGATCGTTGCCTGAACGGCGTCGACATCAAACAGCCCAGGCCGCGTTCAAATCACGACAAGATCGGCATGCCAGTTCGCCTCAGCCGCTGAGGCTTCGGCGTTGGGGCGGGCCGATCAAGACCCATTCAATCCCGTCGTGCCTCGCCTTAGACGGCGCGATTGCCGGCCTTGATCACCAGTAGGTACCTTTGGAAAACGCGCAATCCTTCCGCGATGCTTGCCTGTTACCAAATCGGAGTGGCGCTTCGACGGTACACTGCTATTTCGACAGGTCGATGAGACGCCCTATGGTGGAGATCGCCACACCATCCCCGGGCTGGTCGTACATAAAGGGTTCTCTAACGAAGTATTTGGCAGCGACAGGTAGTGCGCGGCGAAAGGTGTACGAGAGTGTTTGTTTTGAGGGACGAAAAGAAAAAATCCCTGAAGTGAACCATCTGACCTGAGCACACCGACCCAGGATCGGATCCTCTCATCCTTGGGTTGCGTTGCCACGCTCTGATGGCTCGCGGCCCATCATTGACCTGCCATACCATTATGAATGAACAACGACTTGACCTGAGCGCTCGGCTGGAAGCGCATGCTATCCTGGATCGCCTCGTAGCCAAAGGGCCAACGTTCCGGACAGCAGACGCCCGTCGGCTGATTGACCTCGTTCCCGTGGCACCCAGCTCCCGCATCTCGTTCACGGGTATCTTTCGAAGTCGAGAGCCTGGCGCCAAAGGGCATGCCGCCGGCATCGGCGATGTCAACTTGGAAGGGGAGGCGAAGCAAACAACGTTGACTCTCAACATACCTGCCTCGCACCGAATCGGCGGCTATGTGGTGACGCATACTCCCGGACACTTGGAAATCGAGCTGATGTGGGCGGAGACCCGAGCCGACCAAACGGGGCAGAGCTGCGCTCTGATCTATGACGTCAGAACCAAACAGCCAGAGGAGATGCGCATCGCTGTGCAGAAGTCACTGAGCATGCTGTTCATTACCTTTCATTTCGTCTCGTTCATCCCGTGGAAGACGCCCGAGAGTGTCTGAGCGCCGTGAGGATAAGAGATCTTGAGCAGAGAGATGAACCACTTCTGCAGTTATCAAGTGAACCAATAAATCCCTACATCAAAAGCTGTCGCTGCAGCTCAGAGGCGATGCGTTTTGCTATCCTCTTTACTGATGCGCATGACGACAGGTTTGGTGCTCACAAGCGTTATGAGCGTATACCCGTTCCTCACTCAGTCCGCTGTCGCCTGCCCTTACAGAAATTCTCTGGCGGTTTCGATCCTGATCCCAGCACGAGATCCTGCGCATTCAGGTAAAACCTGTGGCGGTTCGCGACCGGGGTCAACGGTGTTTCCGGATGCAGTCCCACACATCTCTGCGACCGTCGCCCCCTTGCAAAGGCCGGAAGGACCACCCCGGCGGGGTTCAGGATGCTGACAGTGAACAGCGTCGCTGGAGCAATAATCCCGCTCCCGAGAGAGCGGTTCGAGGTCCTCTGCCTCAAACGGCAAGGCTTACTTCAAACTTAACCGTATGAAGGACCGACGGCGTCGATGATTGCATGGGTTCTAAACGCAGCCCCATCCGCAATCTCGCCGTCGCTCATCCCAACCGGACTGCGGTGACAGACCGACCACGCCGCGCACGCTGCATCGCAGGCGCGATCCTGTGTGTTCGTCGGGATGCCAAAGAAACACAGAGAACCGGAAAGATCCTCATCAAGGAAAGGAGCCGCAAAATCCCGAGAAAGACAAAGAGGACCTGACCCGAGGAGGGTCAGATTGCAGATCAAGAACTCAGACAAAGGCCAGAAAGAACAGGATTGCGATGGTGAAAGAAGACAGACCTCAAATCCCAAAAAGAGCAACGGCACCCCAGACAATCATCAATAATCAATCCCAAAACATTTTGACCCGACGCCGATGACATCGGCGGTCTTCATTCAGCCTGGACTACATTCATGACGACGACCCCTCCCAAAGGCATGCCGGTAACGCCGACGCCCTCTGCCGCCAGGATCGCAGACGCCCTCAGAGGTGCCGTGATCGGATATGACGCGATGCTTATCGCCTTGGCCGCCGAGTTGCGCGATCAGCTCACCCTCGCTCAGCCCGCCCGACCCGCCGCCATCTTCCTCCTCGCCGGCCCGGAGATTGCTCACGAGAAAGATGCAATCGCCCATGCACTTGCTGACGTGCTCGGTTACGACTGGGGCCTCTACAATCTCGCCGACCCCGATCTGACCGCTGCACGGCTATTTCGGTCTGGGCCGTCGGGTCCATTGCCGGGCTCGCTGCAGCACCAGCTTATGAGAGCGCCGCATTCCGTCATCGTGCTCGACCAGATCGAACAGGCCGAGCCCGAGGTGATCGAGCGCTTGGTCGCCTGCTGGCGTAGCGGCGTCATTCTCGATCCCGCGGGGATCCGGATCCCAACCGACGCGGCGATCTTCCTGCTGACGACTGCTGTTGCGCAGGACCGGCTCGGCCAGATCGGCCGGGACGGTCTGTCGTCCGATCAACGGCATCTGGCCTGCCTCAAGATTATGTCGGACGAAGGCTTGCCGGCCCATCTCCTACGACGTGTCGATGCCGCATTCTGCCTCGGGGGCATGAGCATGCATGATCTTGCCCGCGCATGCCGGCAGCGTCTGGAACAGCAAGTGGCCGTGCATGGGCTGAGCCTGGCGGGGGATGGCCTCGCCCCCGAGGTGCTGGCATGCGCCATGACGTCGGCACTCGGCGTCTCGTCCTTGGCATTCAGGCACCGCAGGGTCGCCCTCGACCGTCGCCTCACGCAATGTAGCGAAAGGGAAGTCACGCACATTCGGCTGGTGATGGACGGCGACGAGATTGGGGTCGAGCCGATTGATACGGCGGTTGCAGCCGAGAACCGCGAGCCTGACCAGCACCACTAGTCAGCGTACCGGCAACTTCTCCGGCACAGCAGGCTCGCGGAGAGCGCTATATCGTTCTTAGCCTCACGACACCTCAGCGGGACCGCAGCGATCTGCCGCGATCGCATCGGCGGGCCCTTCTTCAATCATCCAAAGCACCCATTATGACCGAACGACCCTTTCTTACCTTTGACGACATCGTCCGCCTTAGCGTCAGGTTCGCCCTGATCCTGTCGCACCCGAATAGCCCCGCCGCCCCCGGTCAGGTCCGACGCCGCCTGGATCATCTGTTGGATGAGATCGCGCCGGCCCCGGCACGCTTCCCCAGCGGTGCGCCTTCAGGCCCTGCCATCCCGGGCGCGGTGTTGCCGGATGCCATTATCTCGCTCGAGGACGGCCAGCCCTACAAGGATCTTTACGATCATCTGAGCAAACTGGGACTGAACCCGAAAGCTTATCGCCGGAAATGGGGGCTGTCGCCTAAGTACCCAATGATGGCCCCGAACGAGGTCGAGCGCCGTCGCCGATTGCGCGAGTGCTGTGGCCCGTCACCCTGCCGCCGGAGAAAGCGCGGGAGACCGCCTCGCCATTGCCCGTGATCACCTTGCTCACCTGATCAGCTGCAGTTTCCAACCGCGGCGTCGCGGCTCACCATCGTGGGACGTGCTCTGACTCGCGTCTTCGCGGTTCCTCGGCCTCTCAGCATGAGGCCCAGCCGGAGCGATCTTTTCCCCTGGGCTGGAGCTAACCCAGGGAAACGCTGTCACACTTCTTAATCCGTCAATTTTGGTAGGTCTTTTCTATGGCGCCCCTCCTCAGTCGTCCACGCTCAGCAAGCAGGAGCTCATCACGCTGATCAAGTCCGAGGTCGTCGGACAGGACGCCGTAGCCCATGCCGTCACGGCAAAGTTCGTGCGGCGCCACGCCTCCCGTCCAGCCGATCGACTGGTCGACGTCATTCTCCTGGTCAGGCCCAATAATAAAAAGGACCACCTGTCGATCGCCGGCAGCCTCATCAACGCACCTCCTGCCGAGGCAAAGGCATACGATCTATCATCCGACTGGGGCCAGGATCCCGAATTGCTCTTCCGAGCTGGGCCGTGAGAGGTGAGGTCGTGGCTCTGGTCGACCATTTGAAAGCGCAAGCCGACGACCGGGAGATGGTCGCATGAGCGACCACACGCTTGATCCTACCACGCGGCCCGAGGCGCATGCCTTCATCGACTGACTTATCGCTGACGGCGAAATCTTCGCCCGCTCGACGCGCGACGGCTGATCGTTCTGCTTCCGCTGACGAAGCGGACGCGGTTTTCATTCATAGGTGTCTTCAAGGGCAGCGGCGGCAACTTTAAGGGTCGGGCCGCCGGCGTCGGCAATATTGAGCCGAAGGGGGAGGGGAGGGAGAAACGGGTTGCTGTTGTTGCCCCCGAAAGATCGGACAGGATCACCCGGGTTGACGTGAGGCAATGAACTCACGTGGGGAACGATAGCCGAGTGCCTTGTGTGGGTGAAGGCTGTTGTAGTGCTCGAACCATAACGGCAGGCTCTCCAGTACGGTTCTCGCATCCGGGACCGGGCTGACGCGGGCGTAATCGCGCTTGATGGTGCGCACGAAGGCTTCTGCCATGCCGTTCTTTCAAGTCCAGGACTGCAGTTCGTGCTGACACTCAAGCGCGTATAGAGTTCGAGGTCACGCACCCGTTCCATCCGTGGCGCGGCCAGCGCTTCGTGCTGTCGACCCGCAAGCAGAACTGGGGTGAGGACCGCGTCATGTTCTACGACGCGGAGGGACGGCTTCGTTCGCTGCTTGCGTCATGGACGGACGTCGCCGGACCCGATGTTTTCATTCAGGTCGCGGCCGGCAGGTCGTTTGTGCGTCCCGATGATCTGGCAACCTTGGCGGCGTTGATCGCGCAAATCGAGCGCAGCCATGGCGGCTGACCGCGTGTCAGGCAATTTATGCCGCATATGTCAAGCTAATTATGCCGCTGCATGCAGACGTTGCCGTCGGCCCTGGCCTCTGGTTTGCGTTAATTTCCGGCATTCGTTCCGTATGGTAGCAGCCTTCATTAGATTGACACGTTCTCTGCTAAGGCGTAATTTGGCTTACATAGAGGGAAGAGGCTATACCATGCCCAACGAGACCAAACGCGATCGACTGCGCCATCTCGGAGCACTCAACCCTCGTCCCGAAGCTGTCCGCGCACCCTGGTTTCGTGAGTCCAGCTTCTTCGATCCTCTCGATCTCGTGCAGGTGAAGTACGAGATGCTGCGTTACGTCCAGGAGGACGGCGTCACCAAGGCCGATGCCGCCGCGCTTTTCGGTCTGTCGCGGCCAACCTACTATCAGGCCGAGGCCGCGTTCGAACGCGAGGGCATCACCGGCCTGCTGCCACGCCCCCGGGGACCAAAGTCAGCCCACAAGCTCACCGCCGAGGTTATGCAGCTCATCGAGCAGAACCAGCACGCGGGGGCCCCGTTGCAGGCACGATCCCTGGCGCAACTGCTGCATTCGACGCTCGGTATCAGTGTCCATCCCCGCAGCATCGAGCGCGCGATCGCCCGTAAAAAAAAACGGTGAGACCCATGCGCGCATCCCGACACTGCCGCACGGCTGCAAGGATTGCTATGAGACGCTGCGCGCCGCCGTCTTGTGCGGTCAGGCCTGCGTCAAGGACATGGGCGCCATCGTTTTTCATGGCTTTTGGCAAGGGCTGGCGGTGCTGATCGCGGCTCCTCAGCCTCCCCCGCCGATCCATCGGCGGCCGGAACCACCGCCCACGGCTTCGGCGGCAGTGCACGATCGCCAGCTCGTGCATATGCTCGCCAACATGGTGCTGGCAGCAGAGACGCGAGGCAATCATGTCTACTGATATTGCCATGAAGGTTGGCGCCGACCATCTGCGGCGTGATGCGTTCCTCTACGTGCGTCAGTCCTCTCTTCGTCAGGTGTTCGAGAACACCGAGAGCACCAAGCGGCAATACGCCTTGCGCGATCGCGCCGTGGCGCTAGGCTGGCCCATCGAACGTGTCCATGTCATCGATAGCGACCTGGGTCTCTCCGGCGCGCAGTCGCAGGACCGCGACGGCTTCCAGCACCTGGTGACCGAAGTGGCGATGGGGCATGCAGGGATCGTGCTGGGGCTGGAAGTGTCGCGCCTGGCACGCAACAATGCCGACTGGCACCGTCTCCTTGAGCTGGCTGCCATGTCGCGCACGCTCATCATGGACGAGGACGGCGTCTACGATCCGGCTTATTTCAACGATCGCATGCTGCTCGGGCTGAAGGGCACGATGAGCGAGGCCGAACTGCACATCCTGAAGTCGCGGCTGCAAGGCGGCATTCTCAACAAGGCACGCCGCGGCGAGCTCGAGATGCCGTTGCCGATCGGGTTGGTCTACACCCCTGACGCGCGGGTCGTGCTCGATCCCGACCGGCAGATCCAGGACACGGTGCGGCTCCTGTTCGATACCTTCCGCGAGACCGGCTCAGCCTGCGCTGTCGTGCGCCGCCTGCGGGGTGAGCAGATCCTCTTCCCCCGGCGGATCCGCCGCGGCATCGGCAAGGGCGACGTTCTGTGGAGCGAGATCGACCATTCCCGCGTACTCCAGATTCTGCACAACCCGCGATATGCCGGCGCGTTCGCTTATGGGCGCACGCGCACAGCCTACAATGCCAAGCTCAAGTCCGTGCAGCTGCGCGTGGCGAGATCCGATTGGCAGGTGCTTATACCCGAAGCCCACGAGGGCTACATTCCCTGGGCCGAGTACGAGCGCAATCAGACAGCCCTGGAACAGAACGCCGCCGGCTTTTCACCTGGCCTGCGTGGACGCATGCCTCGCCAAGGCAGCGGTCTGTTGCAGGGACGGCTGCTGTGCGGCCGCTGCGGTGCACGCATGCGGGTCCACTATGAGCCGTTCGAGGGGCGGCTGCGCCCGTATTATGTCTGCAACGAAGCGGTCGTGCGACACGCCGGCAAGCACTGCCAATGGGTGCGCGGCGCTCCGGTCGATGATGCGGTGAGCACGCTCCTGCTGGAGGCGATGGCGCCGGCGGCGATCGATGTCGCGCTCGCCGTGCAGCAGGAGATCACCCAGCGCGTGGAGCAGGCTGCGGCGCTGCGCGGCACGCAGCTGCAACGCGCCCGCTATGAAGCTGAACTGGCCCGCCGGCGCTACCTGAAGGTCGATCCGGACAACCGTCTGGTCGCCGACGCGCTGGAAGCCGACTGGAACGCACGGCTGCGTGACCTCGACGCACTCCAGCGCACGCACGAGCGCCAGAACGAGGCCGACTGTTCGCTGCTGGACGAGCCAGCGCAGGAGCGCATCAGGGCGCTGGCCGCCGATTTCCCGCGCATCTGGAATGACGAGCGCACCGGTGCCGTCGAACGCAAGCGCATGCTCGGCCTTCTCATCGATGACGTGACGCTGCTCGTCGACGAGCAGGTCAACATCCATATCCGTTGGCGCGGCGGGCGCACGCAGAGCCTGTCGGTGGCCAGACCACGGCCTATGTCAGTGATACGCAAGACGCCGGCAAAGGTCGTGGCGTTGATGAACGAGCTGCTGGAGATCGCCAACGACCGGCAGATCGCCGCCCGTCTCAATGAACTCGGGCATCGCAACTGGCGCGGCGAACCCTTCACGCTGAAGAAGGTCATGCTGGTGCGCCGCACCTATGGCTTGAAGAGCCGGTACGAACGGCTGCGGGAGAGCGGCATGATCACCGGCGAAGAAGTAGCCCAGCAGCTCGGCGTGTGCGTCTCGACCGTTCACCAACTCGGGCGGAAGGGCATTCTCAAGCGCCATCGATACGCCACCAACCATCGATACTTGTACGAACCGCCGGGCAACGTCAGACTCGAAAAAGGTGCCGGCAGCCGATATGGTGGTCGTCCGCCCAGATTAATTGTCGCTCAACCACTCCAACAAGGTGCATCGTGATGCCTGCTCCTTGCTTTGCGGACTCTGCACGGGTGTGGTCCTCGGCTCCAGTCCCATCTCTCGCGCCAGGCCCTTCGTCTCATGGGCGATGTAGCCCGAGCCATTGTCGGAGAGCCATTCGATGGTCTCTGGCAGTCGGTTCACCGGCCCAAAGCGGTATTCGACAGCGGTGATCATCAGATCCTGTACATCCTCACCCTTGATCCCTTCGGTCGTGGCCACATGGCCCAGCACCTCCCGGTCACAGCAGTCGAGCGCAAAGGCGACCCGCACCTTCTCGCCATTGTCACAGCCGATTTCGAAGCCGTCCGAACACCAGCGCAGGTTGGAGCGCTCCACGGCCACACGACCGTCGTGCCGGCGCGCCTCGGCCCCGCCGGCATGCCGCTGCAGCAGGAGACCGTGGGCCTTCATGACCCGGTAGACCCGCTTGTGATTGGGCGGCGCCCGGCCCTGCTCGCGAGCCTGGCGCACCAGAAGTGCATGCACGCGCCGATAGCCATAGGTCGGCAGGCTGCCGATGATCGCCTTGATGGATGCGACGAGTTCCTCCTCCGGCTCGGGCGGACGTCCCCGGCGCTTGACTGGTCGCCCTGCCGCTTGCTCGGCAATGTTCGAGCGGGCGACCTGAAGAGTGGCGCAGACGGCGCTCATCGCGAACCGCCCTTGGGCCATGACAGCGAGCGCAACAGCTGCTTTTTTGGCCCGGTGGCGACCTCCAGCGCCTCCTTGAGGATCTCGGCCTCGAGCGTCTTCTTGCCGAGCAGGCGCTGCAGCTCTCGGACTTGGTTCTGCAAGGCGCGGTACTCGGAGGCGGCAACGACCTCCTCCTGGGCACTGGTGGCGGTCAGTGCGCCTTGCGCGGCGAGCTTGCGCCAGCGGAAGAGCTGGTTGGGAGCGACCCCATGCCGGCGGGCCACCAGGCTGACGGTGGCGTCAGGTTCGTAGGTCTCCTGGACGATGGACAGCTTCTCAGAGGCCGTCCAGCGGCGGCGGTGTTGCGGTCCATCGAGGACCTCTAACTTCGAGGAAGAACCAGTCATAGCACCAACACTACTCCTATCTCTTAGCGAGGTGGGAGATCATGTCCGGTCAATTCGGGGGCTACTTCAGTTGCCCTCAACACATCGACTATCCATCGGATTGGCGGCTATGAGGTGACCCACACGCCCAGCCACATCCAGATTGAACTGATGTGGCATGAGACGCGGCTCGACCGCAGCGGCCAGAGCTGCGCACTCGTCTACGATGTTGCCACAGGTGAACCGCAGGAGATGCTGATCTCTCGACAGAGGACCCTTCAGCTACTGGTGATAAGCCTGTCTTATGTCTCTTATGTGCCTTGGAAGACGCGGTGACTTGAATGAACTCAGAAGGATGGGCGACGATCGCGCTCGCAACCGGGTTAATCATCCATGAAAGGATCGTCATCCGGCTGTGCGATGACCCTTTGACCCGTCTCAGCTAGATCAGCTCTTGTTGAGGCCATCGGAAGCCCCAAGCAACCACCGGCAGTGGAGCTCGTTTTCCTGAAAGTGTGGCGAGGTCATCGGTGAGGAAGTTGCGGAAATACTCCGGAGCAGGGTGGACCGATGGCCGCGAGCCGGTGTGAGATCGAATAACCCTGTCCTAATGATCATTACGAAGGTGGTGTAACATAGGGCGGTGTCGATCCTCGTGAGGAGGTGCGCGATGGAGGACAACGTGTGGCGTCCGGCGCATCTGACGCCGGGGCAGATGGAGGAGCGCCCCGGCTTGATGAGGAGGCCTGGGCTGATCTGGATCGGCTCCTGGACCGGGGTGCCCTGGCAGCGGGCTTTGCCACCGAGCGCTGGACCCTCCAGCGCATTGCGGCCCTGATCGAGCGCGAGTTCGGGGTGCACTATCATCCCGCACTATCTGGAGCGGCCGCTGAAGGCGCATGGATTTAGCGTGCAGCGTCCCGCCACAAAGGCCAAGGAGCGCGACGAACTCGTGATTGCGGTCTGGCCCAAGCGCGAATGGGTTGCTTTGAAAAGAAGGCACAGCGGGAGCGCCGCACGCTGCTCCTCCGGGACGAGACCGGCCACAGCTTCCGGGCCGCGGCCGGACACGACCTGGGCGCGGCGCGGGCTGCCCCCGCTGTTGCGGCGGGTGAGCAAGCGGCGCGAGGTCTCGAGCATCGTGGCGATCACGCCCGACGGGCGGCTTTATGCCCGCCACTTCCGCACCAGCGTCTCGAGCCAGACCGTGATCTCGGCCTTGCTCTATTTCCGGCGCAAGATCGGCACGCCGCTGCTGGTGGTCTGGGATCGGCTCAATGCCCATCGATCACAAGTTACCACTGCCTTCATCGCAGCTCATGCGCGGGACTTCGCGGTCGCTTACCTGCCGGCCTATGCCCCCGAACTCAATCCGGAGGAGCAGTGCAATGCGTGCGTCAAGCGGGCTATGGAGAATGCGTTACCCGAATCCGTCGCCGACCTGCACCGGCTGGCGCGCCGCGAGTTCGTCCGCCTGCAACGCCAACCCGAGATGATCGTCAGCTTCTTTCGTCATGCAGGCCTCTCCGTCACATGACATTCGTGAAGATCATTAGTCCGGCTTTTTCCTCCGACCATTGGCTGCACCTGGGTCCGGGTCCGGCGGTACTGGTAGGACCTTGCCTGTGAACTTCGTATAGAGTTCGCTTACCGCTTCGTGTTCCTTCGGTGTCCGAAGCTTCATAGTGATCAGTCGGGCGACAGACGCACCGAATTTCTCGGGATCAGCGTAGGCCAACTCGAGATACCACCGTCCGATGAGTATCTGCTGGGTTCGAACGAGCTCGTTTTCTTCTCGTCGCCGGGCACCCTGCAACTGTCGCTTCAACGCGACCTCTGCCCTCCTGCTCTCCTCGGTCTCTTTCTCTCGCTCACGGACCTTCTCAAGGAGAATCTCTGATCTCTTTCTCTTGCGGGCTGGAGGGGTGCTTTCTTGAGACCGGTTCGGAGCATCCTCAATTGGCGCCTGTGAGGTAGTGTTGTCGGCCTTACCATCTAATAGCAACTCATCGTTGGGTAGGGCATCGGGGGCTGTAAGCTCGGCGTTCAAAGCACTCCCGCCCGGAGTGCTTGGTGTCGCGTGAAGCGTTTTCTCGGCCCCTTGGGTCGGGTATGAGCTGGTCTGGTCGTTCTGGTCAGGCATTTGTGTTTCGTTCCGGGAGAAGGCGTTATCTGTATATAGTGCGTTCAAGACTCTATCCCTTTGCTGGGAAAGTTGGCAAGGTCTCTGTTGGAAAAGCGGAAGGGCGCAATTATGCAAACTTTGCGCGGCTGAGGCTCGAGGAGTTCGGGTGGCGGCGTCGGGCATATCGAGGAATGAATGGCCATAGCATTCTATAGAATGAGCACGGTCAAACGGGCGCAGGGCAGGAGTGCGCTTGCGGCCTCTGCCTATATTGCCTGTCAGCGTTTAAAGGATCGTCTGACGGGTGAAGTATTCGACTTCCGCCGGAAGGCCGGCTTGCATTGCGCCTTTGTTGTTGCCCCAGACGAGTGCAAAGTCGATCGTGAAGTTCTGTGGAATGCCGCAGAGGCTGCTGAGACGCGGAGCAATAGTGTGGTGGCGCGCTCAACGATCTTGGCTCTTCCTCATGAGCTGGATCAAGCGCGCTACGCGTCGCTGGTTCGAAAACACGCTCGCTATCTGGCAGAGCGCCACGGCGTCGCCGTGGATGTGGCTATCCACTTACCTGGGAAGGAGGGAGATGAGCGGAACTTCCATGCTCATCTTTTGCTCACAACCCGCGAAGTCGCGATCGGTCCCGCGGGTGATGTAATCTGCGGCAAGAAGACGAGGAAGCTGGATGAGCACCGGACCGGGTCCGCCATTATCAACGAGTGGCGGCTTCATTGGCAGGACTGTGTCAATGAAGCACTCCATCATCTGGGAGTGCAGATCGACGTCCGGTCTTACGCAAAGCAGGGCCTTGATCGCGTAGCAGAGGAGCATCTTGGTCCTGCCAGGACGAATCTTGATCGACGGGCGACCCGGGAAATTCTCGAAGAGGTAAGGACCGCGCGCCTTATCTATCTCGATGCTGTTTCTGCGGATGGGAGGTGGCGGCGGTTTGGTCTCGAGGCTCGAAGACGTCGCACGGAGAGTGCTGCGGCTGCCCCTTCGAAACAGGAGTTTGGCGAGTATCTCGAAAGGCAAGAGGAGGCTCAAACAGACGAACCGCTGTTTACCTCAGTCGGCAAGGTAACAGATCCGCTTATATCCCAGGAGGATAGCACTGAGACGATGCCTGGCTTGGAAGGAACTGCCGTCCCTGATGGAGCCAGTGCTGGCAGGGCCGAGGGGCCGATGAGGGACAACGAGCTTCCGATAAGCGGTGAAGGGGAGCCGCCCTCGGACCAGGAGATCGATTGCCCGTCTGATCCGGTATCTAAGGCCGTGTCCACAACGATGGCGCTCGGATCACCAGGAAATGATGGAGCTGATGCTCAAGAGAGTGCAGGGGATGGTCCAGAAATCCCGCCGACACGGACCCCGTCTCTGGAAGCGAGTGTGGGGCTAAAGCCTCTTTCCGGGTCACCCGCCACCCAAGGTGAACAGGACCAGCAATCGTTGATTCCTCATGGAGAGGAATCGGACAATTCTGTCGAGCCTATCGCCTATAGGGGCGGCCAGCATGTTCCGGAGGCTGTTGGTGAGCTGAGACACAGTGCGGGTCAGGCACATTCGCATGCGGACGTTGTCGGTCCCGAAAGCGTGACGGCTCCAGTTAGAAACATGATTGAACGCCTACGCGCGGTGTCTGAGGCGGCCAGAGAAAGGGAGGCGGTCAAACGGTCAATTGAAGAGCAGATCGCAGCTGATAGACGGTCACCCCGTAGTCCATCGAAATCGGCCGCTGCTAACAGCCCTGCAGCAAACCCTTTGACCGGCGGCCCTGCCATGCAATTGCCGCTGATGCAGCAGGATGCTGGGGGTGTCGGCGGAATGCCGCGATCCGGCTCGTCCAGGCCCGCATCGAAGGAAGCCCCGACTCAATCTCCTCAGGTCGGTAGCACCGGTGTCTTGCAGAGCGACCGAGCGAGAACGACTAAGCAAACGGCGCTCGGGTCGGAGCCTACCGTCGCAGAACTGATAGCAAAAGGGCAGGGCCGGCCAATAAGAAGTGTGCCGTCCCAGGACGCTTCAGCCTTGGGAGCCTCAATCACGGAATCGGTGGGGGCGCCTCTTGAAGGTAAGACCTCTGCCAACATCGAGGCGCCTTCCAGGCCTACCCGAGCACAAGATAAGGTCGTTTCTCCGGCCTCAGTGTTTGTTCAGCCGCCTACATCAGATATGAAGCAGCAGGACGCTAGCAGCGACATCAAAGGAATTGGGCAGGTGAGCGGTGAAAAGCAACAGCTCGCTTTAACCTCGCAAAATCTACCTGCATCATCGGATCCGATTAGCGCTCCCAAGATCAGAATCAGTCAAACCGCATCTGAGCGATCACAGGCGTTACATTCGGTTGGAGCACCGTCGGGTCAAGAACCCTCTGGGAACGCGCTCCGGAAGCCTTCCGGAACAAATCCAAGTCTGAGCTCTGACGTGTTATCGCCGATTCACGGTCAAGAGGTAGTAAGAGCCGTTCATGAGCCACCAGCTCCCGTCCACCGAACCGACCTAGGCAGGCTGGCGGATAGTCCTGCCGGTATCATAATCACGAGTGGAACATCTCCAACTTCAATGCCCGGCGAAGAAACGGAGAGTGTCGGAATAAAGAGTTCATCACTCCCTGATGAACCGGCTGTTGCACAGACGAAAAATACTGCCGCGGGTCCAGGTAAATCGCCAGCGCCAACTCCAGCTAGTTCCGCCGCCAAGGCCCCTGCCCCGAATAATCCCCGGTTCGAGGCAGGAATTAAGCCAGTTGTGGCAGAAAATTCCCATCAGCCATCCAGGCCGGCTGTAAATAATGTGCCGAAGCCGGAAAATGCCGCGCCAGGCACGGAGCCCGCGCGCGACAATTCAGGTTCGGCTGTGTCGAAGCCAGCAACAGCTGCCCCGGCTCCGTCGGCGCCGGCTCAAGCTCAGCGCCCGGCCGCTGCTCAAACCGACGCGAAACCTGGCCAGACGCAGGCACCTTCTCGCCCGGCGCAAGCTCCCGCGGCTCCGTCCGTCCGACCCACAGCTCCTCAGATCGGATCTGCGAAGGAGCCAGCCACGACTAAGGTCACATCGGCACCAGCCGCGGCTCCGGAAAAGGCACCAGCCCCCGCGCCTGCCCAAGCCCCGACTCCTCGTACTGAACCCGCTCGGCCGACACCTCGCGCGGAAACGAGCACCGGCAAACCTGACGGTGCAAAGGCGGCAACCGAGGCCAAGGCACCTGCTCGGCCTGAGAGGGCCTTTGTCGCACCCAAGCCATCCACGGCTGAATTGGGTCCTGCCAGGACACCCGGAGAACGATCTGGCGAGGGCTCGGACGCGAAACCTGCAAAGGAGAAGGCAGAGATCCGGGTCGGCAATCCTCTGTCTCCCGTCACTCCCAAGCAGATCGAGCCGATCCGCGTCGAAGGCACAAAGCCACCGAAGAAGCCAAAGCGCCGCGGCAAGGGCAGGGACGAGGGCCCAAGCATGTAATCGGAAACTGGACCAACCAGATTTGAAATGACACACAGCGCTCTCGCCCAAGTCTCTCACAGGACTGCAAGCGGAGGACTTTCTCTTTACCTGTTACCTGGCAGCAGATTGCGTGCTCGGCTAAACGGGCCAGCAACTCTTCTCGTGAGAAGGGCAGGGCATCGGGTTCGGCTATGCAGCAAGGAGTGATGCGGAACCCGGGCCGAGATCAGGCAGCAAGGAAGAGCTCATTCTCGCGCCAAGCCGCGCAGGTTCGTCTGGCGTTTGGACGTGCCGTCGCGATGCGCTCCTGAAAGCGCGTTTGAGCCTCGTTGAGAAGACGGGGTTTTCGGGCGAGGGGCTGCGCGGCCGTTGGGGTGTCCTGCACCATTGCGGCAGCCGCATACAGGTCAGTTGTTGCAGCATCCAGGCCGGGATCACGCTCGAACAGGACGACTAAGCCTACTAAGTGCTGTCTGAGGAGCGTCTGCAATTCACACAGATAGGGCAGTTCGCCTCCGAACTCGATGGCCTTCACTGTTGGCGAGATCAAGGCCAGCTTCTCTTCAATCGTGTCGGTGAAACAATTTTCCGCCATAAGCAACCGTCTCTAGGTAAGAGGGAGCCCGCGCAGCCCTTGAGACACATCGGCCAGCATGCGCTCTCATGGTTAACCATCGGTTTCACTCGGCTGCGGGCAGCGACACAACAGCAGCCTGCCATCACTCCATAGCAATGTGCTCAAGCGCACGTTCGTTGGCACAGTCCTCGCTCATACTCCTCAAGCGCAATCAGAACCGATCGCGTGCGCCCTGGTGGGAGGTTTGGTGCTCGGCCTTTCGCTGGGGCGCATCTATGTCGGCTACCGTTAACGCTCATCCGAAGCAGGGTAGGCTAGTGGCGCGGTGTTGCAACCGGCATCGCACACACCCTGTCTGGAGTCTGGAAGAGGCACCAGTCAGGGCGTTCGCGTTCCAACGGTATGCAATTTTGCCTGGCTGGTGCGAGTTTTGCTCCCATGTGCTTCCGGTGACAAGTTTCAGATCACCTTTCATGGCAGGGGTATCAGACGAGCGACGGCCTTGCCGTCAGGCGCAGGGAAGTGTCTCCACGGCTCACCTTCGGGTGATCGAAGTTCAGGTTTCCCAGCCTCCACGACTGCAGCACCACTGAGTTCTCCCCGACCGCTTTAGGTTTCACCCCGCCCTCGATAGCGCGTTCGATGGTCAGGGCCTTGCCGCTCCAGTCGAGCAGGAGACGATCTTCCGGACCCAAGCCAGCCTGGTCCCATAACTCTCGTGGCAGTCTGATGATTGTGTAGAACCGGTCCGAACGCTTGGCATCGGGTATCGACTTGACCACAACTGGCGCAGAGCCTGCCTTTGACGCGGGTACCGGGTTCCTCTTGGAGCGTCGGCTCTGCTTAGCCGGCGTCCTAGTCTCGGCCGCTATTGGTGCAGATTCAGCGTCCGGACCAGCCGCTTGGTCCAAGCCTTGCAGAAGGTTAAGCTGCAGTGCCGGCGGCTCCTCAGCCCCTGTTTCTTTGGCTGATGGCTTCGTGGCCCCACTGGCAGGGATGGAAACAGTCGGGATGCCTTGGATCGCGCTGGCAACTTCCCGCAGGCTTCTGGAGATCCCCTCTGCCGACTGCACCATCAGCGGCGTCAGACGAGCAATGGCCTCGATCTGCTGAGTGCCAAGAGAGACCAGTTTTCCCATCTGCTCCGCCATGAGCTCCATGGCTGAGCGAAGGCCTTTCAACTCGGCGGCCATTCCCGTCAGGGCTTGTTCGACCTCGCGTGACAGGGCAGAGGCTGGTGTGATCTGCTGGGGCACGTCCGCAGCTGGTGGGCGAGGGGCCTGCACCGGCTTGGGGCGAAACACCTCCTCGGCGAGCGCGTCAGGCTTGCCCAGGTGGCGCGCCAGGATATCAGCGGTGTCTCGGGACCGCTTGTCCGCAACTGGTGTCGGGCGATCTGGATGGTTCGCAGCTGCTGGTGACCTGTGGTGCCGAACTTCGGTGCGCTGGCGAGGCGGCTGAGCCCTGTGGGGGTTCACCAGGCAAGTCGAACACAGGTCATGGGCGCGATCGCGGGCGAGAAGCCAGCCGCGATCCTTGAAGTGGCCTCTGACGGCGTCATCGCTGGTCGGCCTGGACGCTTCGTAGGTGTCGGTATTGGCACAGCCCGAGCAGCGGACGGTAAAGCGGAACTTGGAGGGAGCGCCGCCACTGCGGGTAATCTGCGGCTCGAACTGACGTGCGATGCCGGGCATCTGGCAAATCCTGATCGTTGAAAATGAATTTCAGGCGGGGAGACGCAGCGTCATCGCTCCACACAGAAACAAACGTTAAGGGATGGGCACGAATTAACATCCCTTCCGCCAAATGCCAACCAAAGGTAGTCCAGCGGTTCATTGGTGCTTTCTCGGGCGCGAAAAAGATCATGCCGCTTGCTAATTAATGCTAGCAATGGGAAAAGGTGCTCGCTAGCAAGACCTCTTGGCTCGATGATTTTTCCGTCTAGGGAGCGGTGAGTTTCCGCACGTCAATTCGACGTCCGACAGCCGGAACGCGTATCTCGAAATGATCAGCCTGCGTGACATCGCGAATATTCGTGGGCCGATGCGCAACGATGTTGGTCCCTCCGTGGCGCCGCAAACTGTCGTAGATGATGCCAGCCTCACCTGCACGACGGATCGCTTCTCCTAATTGCTGCGAGGCCTCGTAGCGATCCGGCGCATAAACATCGGCGCGCTCTGTCTGTTGGCCGCGAATATCCAGGTAGACGCCGTTTAGCCGCGCTGAATAGCTTCGATAGACCCGTGTCAATTCCGGAAGGCTTCGTGCCGCCGCCTCGCGTTGGAGGTGATGTCCGACTTCCGCTGCCGCCGTTTCGATTTCGGTGGCCGCATACCAGGCTCCGAGTTCGGATGAGTTGAACCGCATGCCTGCGGGGCTGACGTGCAGGAACGCCGCCATCACGATGCTGGCGTTCGGCCGGCCATAAACCCATTCCTGTTGAGGAAGGCGGGCAATGCGGCTGGCGACCAGCCGGTCATTGGTCCACCCGACCAACTCCATGACCGCCGACAGATCGGCAGGCGTTGCCACTGTGTCAAACAGGCCAATGGGCGGAAACTGAGACGGGATCAGACGATAAGTCGGGTAAGGTGCTTCAGCGACGCTGGTCACGAAAAGTGAATTTCATAAGGGATGAAGTTTCGGTCTGCCGCATTGGGCTCCATGTAGAGGCCACCGCGGGCCGCATCGAGGAAGCGCCGTACGGTCAGGAGACTGTCCTGGGTGCCATCAATCATGAGTTCGATCGGCGGATGACCTCCGAACACCGTTGCCTGATGTGGCCCGCGAAGCCATGACAAGCCCTCCTGTTCTGTTGCGAAAAGGATTCGCAGCGCCTGGTAGATCCCGAGGACTGCTGAGATCCGGGTCAGAACATCGGCGTCTAGGGTGAACTCGACATGCTCACGGGCCTGTTTGGCCCACTTGTGATAGGTGGAACGCGGTGGATACCCGAGAATCCGGAGGCGCTCTTGTTCGGTTAAGGCCCATAGGTCGGCAATCGCCAGGAAGGTACGCATGCCGGGAGCGCTCAGGCGCCTGCGATTGGCGGGCTCAAAGCGCGCTTGCTCCAGGCGAGGGAGATCCTGTGAGGCAGCTTCCGTTTGGTTCTTGAGAGGCTGTGCCATGGCGTTACCATTGTGTCTAGATATAGACTATATCTCCTTCAGGACATAATGCAATCTCGGCGCGGAAGTTCATCATTGTGTGGAATCAAGCCGAAGTGCGACAGTTGGTGCGCCATCGGTTCCCGGTCGGTCAGGGACTGCCGGGGCGGAGCTGGTCTGGGTTGCACAGCCCCGGCAGTCTCGGATCCAGAGAGCTCATCAGGACCTCTTGGGGCGTGCGATAGCCCAGGCATTTGCGTGGGGTCGAGTTGAGCCGGTCACAGATCTCAAGCAGAGCCTGCTCAGGCAAAGCGGCAATGGCCGTGTCCCGTGAAAGGTAGCGCCGGACCCGGCCATTGGTGTTCTCCACCGAACCCTTCTGCCAGGGGGCCTGCGCCTTGCAGAAGTAGCTGTCCATGCCGAGCTGCTGCTTGAGCAACGGGTAATAAGCAAACTCTGTCCCGCGATCGAAAGTGATCGACAGACGCGCCGTTTCCGGCAGGACTTTCAGCTTCTCGATCACGCCAGTCATGACCCCAGTTGAGTTGCGATCCGGGTTGCGGGTCAGGATCGTGTAGCGGCTTTGGCGCTCAATCAGTGACGTGAGGTTGTGCTTGCCCAGATCCTTACGGAACATCATCAGATCGCCTTCCCAGTGACCAAAGCTCGTGCGGTCGGCGATCTCTGCCGGACGCTGCTCGATGGTATTGCCCGCCGGAATGAAGAGCCCGCGAGGTTTACGCTGGTAGCGCGCTCGCCGCCGGCGCCGCGCCAAGGGCAGATCCTGGTACAGCCCGAGCTTTTGCCCTTGAGGGCTGTAGACGAACCGGTAGATCGTCTCATGCGACAGCCGTTCAGGCGCCCCGGATGTCCGCAGCCGGCCAGCGATCTGCTCTGGCGACCATCCAGCTTTGAGGCGGTCCATGACGTAGACCGCCAGCACCGGTTTGCGGGAGAGTTTGCTCAGACTCTGACGCCGGGCTCGCGCCTGCATGTCGGCGGCCACATGGAAATAGCCGCGATACAACGGCTCCTCATCGTGAACCCAGTTCCGCTTGATCTCGCGGTAGATGGTCGATCGGTGCCGCTGCAGGCGTTCAGCGATCACACGGATCGGGACCTCGGCTGCGTGCATGCGGGCGATCTCGCGCCGGTCAGCCAGGCTCAGGTGGATGTAGGGCAGGGTCATTCGGCCTCCGAGTGCAAACCCTTGTTTGTAACGGAATTCGCACTTCAGAATAGAATCTACCGATATAGTATAACTGTCATTGCAAGATAGAAATGTCGCAATCGGCGCCAAATAGAAATGTCAGTGAAGTATAGGATGAGTCATATGGCGCCGGCGCGTTGTTTGATCCCTGCGGAGCTGGTCAGGGTTGCAGGGCAGGGATCAAACAACATCCAAATTATACCATCAAAGCGAATTGGAAGCGCCTCAAAATACCATTAAGTTCGGATCTATCCAAGAGAATGGCTGCACTCAGCTGACCTTGAACATGTGGCGATCGGCCTGGCCACGCCGGCGAGGCGCTTTGGCCGAGCGCTGCTCGTCCCGCTCCTGCTGAAGTTGCGCAACATACGCCAGAACAGGCCCCAAGCGCTTGTTCTCGACGATCGCGGCCTGGGTGACCCGCTGGAGCTTGTCATAGGTGCGGTAAGGCAGATCGATGCCCTTGTGGCGGATCGCCAGCCGCCCGTCCGGATAGTCGATGACCGTCACACGCTGCCGGGCCAGCGGACGTGTCATCTCATTGGGCTCGAGCAGGAACATCACCTTGTCGTACTGGAGCGTGAGGTTGTGTGTGACCGTACGTTCCTCCTTCCAGGCAAAGATGTCTTCCAGCACCATGTCCTGCGCGACAGACCGATGTGCATTCGAGTTACTGAATGGCGCTTTGGCAAAGCGCTGGTTGTGATCAGCCAGGAACCCCGGCAGGAAGGCATTGGCTGCCGCGATCGTAGAGATCCCTTGCAGCCGCATCTCCTTGACTAAGCGATCCTGCAGCGTGCCGAACGAGCGCTCGATGCGGCCCTTGGCCGGGGCCGTGTTGGCGCAGATGATGTCAATGTTGAGCTCATGCATGGCCCGTCCGAACTGGGTCATGCCGTCACCGCCTTCAGCCTCTGTCTTACTGACCCGGAAGATGGCGTGCTTGTCCGAGTAGAAGGCGATCGGGCGGCCATGGGCTGTGACGTATTTATGCGTCTCGCGCAGGTAATCGAAGGTGGATTCGGAGGACACGAAAGCCGCATGCAGGAGCTGGCTGGTGGCATCGTCGATATAGGCCAGCAGCGTGCATTGTGGCCCACGGTTCTCGAACCACCAGTGCTTGGAGCCGTCGATCTGGATCAGTTCGCCCATGCGCTCCCGGCGATTGCGCGGTTGGTGCACGGAAGGAAGTCGCCGACGGCGATCCAGCCACAAACCGTCTTCCATCATCCACTTGCGCAGGGTCTCCCGGCCGACGCGCAGATCATGACGCTCGGCCAGCTTCTCGGCAGCCAGCGTCGGTCCGAAATCCGCGTAATGCACGCGCACCAGGCTCATCGTGATCTCCCGCAGAGCCGGATGCAGACGCCGGTTGCTCACTCGGCCGCGTTTGCGGGACGCCAGTCCAGCAGCGCCATCGTGCCGGAAACGTCCCAGCAACCGCCAGACCTGCCGCTCCGTCAGGCGCAGCATATTGGCGGCTTGGCGAGCGGTGAGGCGGCTTTCCGCCAGATCCATGATGATTGTCAGTCGGTTTAACTCTGCCGTGCTCATACTCACTACCGTCATCACCCGCCGTGTCCTCATGATCCTTTGTTACGATCATACGGACTGACATCTCTAAATGGCAGGGCACTGACATTTGTATATGGCAGCTACAAATAAAATTCGCATAATAAGGCTTTTGACAAGAAGTCGTCCGGTGACTGGAGAGCGGCAGTATGGATCCGCCTCGTCTGCAAATTCCTCGGCTACCCGCTGACCGGCATCCGATGCGTTGGGATCAAGGTTGTTGAGGCCTATAGGACCAGATTTGAAATGGAACGCCCTTCCCTCGCCTCGGGCTCGGCCTGTGGATGACAGGCGGTGTACCGCTCACACGGCAGAGGGAAAGCGACCTACCGATCCGGCACGACCGCGCGGGAGCCCGCCTGCCTCAAGGTATGGGTGAGCGCATCGGTCATCTGTCCCAGCACCTCGCGGTTCACGTTCTCCGCCGTGTCGCAGGCCTTGTGGTAGCAGGGATCGAAGGGCTTGCCGGCGGTTCCGCCGAACCCGACGGCGTGGTCTTCGCTCTTGGTTCTGCCGGCGCCGGTGAAGAGGCCAAGCGTCGGGATTCCTCTGGCCGCGAAGGCCGCATCGTCGGAGCCGTAGCCGCGTTCGTTCCGGGTCCGCTCCTCCACGGCGAGATTTCGGGCGGCGAAGTAGTCCGCGAAGGATTGGGCGAGGCCGGCCGTGGCGCTCGTGCGGCCCCCCGGCTGGGTCATCTGGATGAAACGCCCGAAATTGGGCGAGCCCACCATGTCCAGGTTGATGTAGAGGCCAATGCGGCGGCGGTCGTTCTCGGACAGCGCATTCAGGTGATGCCGCGCGCCGACGAGGCCGCGCTCCTCCGCGCCCCAGAAGGCGAAGCGAATGGGCGGGTCAGGCTGAGGCTCCTTGGCGAGGCGCAGGGCCGTTTCCAGAACGGCCGCCGAGCCGCTGGCATTGTCGTTCATGCCGGGCCCTTCGGACACGCCGTCAAGATGGGCCCCGACGACGATGGCAGCGCCGTTCGCCTCGCCACGCTCGGCGATGACGTTGCGGGTCGAGCGGGTGCCCGTCTCGACCTCGACCGCCAGGCGCACCCGGTTGCGTGCGGGATTGCGGGAGGCCTCCGCGAGCCGTCGGCCCACCTCCGTGGTCACGCCGAGGACCGGGATCGTCGCCAGCGTCTCCAAGCGGCCGCCGAAGATCCCGGTCTGGTCGCCCGTTCCCTGATTCATGATGATGAGGCCTGCGGCCCCGGCGGCTTTTGCCTGCTCGGCCTTGGCCTGGAATGGGCAGGTCCCACGCCGCACGAGGGCGATGTTGCCCGGCGTGAACCCGGCAAAGTCCTCGCGCTCGCAGCCGCTGGTGGAGGCCTGTAGGGGCTCATTCTCCAAGCCGAGATCGACGCTTTGGACGGGTGCCGTCACGGCGCCGGAGCCCGAGTTCATCAGCGTGCGCAGGGCCTCCCGGGGAGGTACGAAGGAATCCGACCCGTCCGCTCCCGAGACAAGAACCGGCCGCTTGCGCTCCTCGAAGAACGGAAAGGTGAATTCCTCGAACCGCACGATGTAGCCGGCGGCACGAAGCTGGTCGGCCACATACTCGGCGGATCGATCATAGCCGGGGGTACCGGCCGCGCGGTTGCCTCGGTTGGCCGTTGCGATGTCCTGCAGTGCCTGCACGTGGCGAAACGGATCGGTTTCAGCGTCAGTTGCGGGCAAGCCGACGTCGGCGCGCGAGACGACGGTTCCCGTTAGCAGGAAAGCGGTGGCGAAGGCCGCTCGACAGGTGTTCGGGAGCAAACGGGGCACGCGGTTCTCATGTCCGAGCCGCACGGATTGGTGCGTCCAAGGGAGATCGGCCTTCCATGCCCGGCCACAAGTGCGGCAGGCTGTACGCTCACACAGACGTGAGAGATGAGCGGCGGCTACACGCGCAGATCCAAGGAGACGCTCTCGGTCCTGATCCACCTCCTTTCAGAAGGGAATCACACTCCAGCCCGGGCGAAACCTCTTGAATCTGTCTTTCAGTCCGATGCTCTAGAAGTAGACAATATGGGCTGCGTGGGAGACGGACACTCCTCCAGCTTGAGGGTAATTATAAGCGTATCCAGACATGCCAAGTCGATCAGGCTACCTTCCAATTAAAGCTGTGGCCTACACTCCGAGGTGAAACTGATGCCATCCGAAACACAGGCCCTCACAGCTGCAGGGCTCGCCCGGAAGACGGAACTGGTTGCAATGGCTGGTGGCCTGTACACGCTTCCGGAGGTTGCATCACTCCTCAATGTTTCTGAGGAAGCAGTCGAGGATCAACACAAAGCAGGAGCTCTGATCGCGGTACGAAGTGGAGGCAGATACGGCTACCCGGCCTGCCAGTTCAAATCCGATGGGATTGTCGAAGGTCTTGCTGCCATCCTGGAGGCAATGCCACTCCGATCTGACTGGATGCGTCTCGAATGGCTCTTAGTCTCAGATGATGCCCTCGATGGGCGTGCCCCACTTGAAGCTCTCAAGGAAGGGCGCCTCAGGGCCGTCATGGACATTGCACGAGGCTGTGGGGCCGAGTGACGTTGTGTCCTTACGAGGAAAACTCTGAGACGGCTTCTGATATGGCCTGCTTGACGGCGTCCTTGAATGCCGCCGTCCACCCATGGCTACCGAAAACAGCCTCCTGAGCTGACTCCTGTTCTGCATTCATGGGTGTACTCCGTGCTCAATCTGGACAAGAAGCCGGAGGACTCGGTCCGTCTTACCCTGAGTTACCAGGTCCAGAGGTGTGGCCTGCAGCACCTGATTAGGTCGAATTACCAGCTCAGGCCCCGCTCACCGAAGACCTCTTGTGCCCTCCCGATGACCGTGGCGATCTCCGGTCCAGCGCCTTTGAGGGACTTGATCTGCTCGATTTGCCCTTCGAGGCGGGCAATCGCTTGGTCAACTAAGTCGGTGTTCGCTGCGGTGTAGGGCTCGAAATCCACGTCCATTTCAATGGGTGGGATATGGTCTTCGCCACGAAGGAACTTCAGGAGTACGAACTGGCCTGCCTCGGTCACCAAGAGCTCGTCCGGCGAACGCCCGCCGAACCACAGGTGAGGTCTCTTCAGGAAGTCCTCAGGGTCATCGTAAAGATCTGCAATGAGAGTGCGGATCTCGTCGGCCATCTGTGTCATGGATGGAAGTCTAGCATCACACCTAATCCCGGCCAATTCTGTCGGGGGTCGCGATTGTAACCGAGCTGATGTGAACGATACTGTCCGTCGTGTGGTATGGAGTTCTCTGTCGAGCGGTCATGGCCTCCACCAAGTCTCACCGGGCCATCATGACGGTAATCAGACGCCACTGGACGATCCATGCACTCTGGCGGTTCCGCGAGCACTACAATCTTGACGATGATGATCCTGACTCCTTGATCGACCTCGCCGATCGAATGGAGCTCAAGGACCGACCGCTCATGATGGTTCTCGAGCTCAGCCGAGAATTCGGGTCACAGCAGGTGGTTTGCGGATTTTGACAAGAAGTCGGTAACCGGTGCTGTGGCAGGATCCTCCCACAGGAGGATCTCATGCGGACCAATCAGCGGCTGGCCCAGCTCTGGCTCGACGCCCTGGCCAGCGAACTCGGGGCCTCGGCGGGCACCCTCGCCACCTACACCGACGATCTGAACTGCTATCTTTCGTGGCTGGAGGAGAACAGCTTCGGCCTGGACGAGGTCGGCCTGGAGCAGATCCGGGACTACGTCGCCGCTCTCGATGAGCGCGACTACGCGGGCTCGACCATCGCCCGCAGGATCACGGTGGCGCGCGGCTTGCACAAGTTCCTGATCGCCGAGGAGCTCGGCTCGCGCGATCCCACCGCCCATCTGGCGGCTATGAAGCGGTCGCGCAAGCTGCCCTTCGTCCTCTCCATTGCCGAGACCGAAGCGCTCCTGGAGACGGCCCACAAGCTTGCGGCGGATCCCTCGGTGGGTCTCTACCGGCAGGCCGGCTATGCCCGGCGAGCTGCCCTGTTCGAGACGCTCTATGCCTCCGGCATGCGCATCAGCGAAGCCCTGTCCCTGCCATCCGACGCTGCGCCTGCGGGCACCTGCATGCTGCTGGTGCGCGGCAAGGGCGACAAGCAGCGCCTCGTGCCGCTGCATGAGCGGGCGATCGCGGCCCTTGCCCTCTGGCAACGGCTGGCGGGGGCCTATTCCGGTGGAGCGCCCTCCCCCTGGCTGTTCCATTCGGTGCGCAATGGCGCCAGGGCGCTCACGCGCCAGGCGGCCCTGCTCGAAATCAAGGAGGCGGCGGTGGCCGCAGGGCTCTCCAGCCCCGAGCGAGTGTCGCCGCATGTGCTGCGGCATGCCTTTGCCACCCACATGCATTCCGGCGGCACGGACCTGCGTGTGCTGCAGGAGCTGCTCGGCCATGCCGGCATCGAGACCACCCAGATCTACACCCATCTCGATCCCTCCCGCCTCCACCACATGGTCCGCGACCTCCACCCGCTTAATGTGGAGAGCACGTCAGCGGCCTGAACAGCTGGAGCAATGCTTGCGACGGTCTCAGGAAGCAACTTTGATCGGCAGATCCGCAGCGATACACTGAGCTCAAAGGGCTCTTGTCCTGATGAAACGCAGTCACTGTACGCCAGATTGCCAGCGCTTCTCTTGCAGTCGTACCAGGATCGAATGACCATGCTCGGCAACCATTCCCTCTCCGGTCTGATGAAATGGCTTACACACGAGGAATGGCGCGAGCCGTTTGCGGACGTCCTGGACCTGCACCTCGGTCCAGCGTGCGAAGACTACGAGATGGACTTCGAAGAGATCGCCGAGGTGATCGGCGATCATGCGGCCATGACCCTGTGGGGCTGCGCCTTCGAGGACTTCCTGACCCAGTCGATCGAGCCGGACGGACGTAACATCATCGAGGACTATCTCAAGCGGCGTGGCTGGAAGGAGAGTGCCGGCAACCGACGCTACATGGAGGCGCTGCGGAACTCGTGCATGAGCCTGTACGAGGTCAGCGAGATCGTGCCCGGCCAATCCTTCCTGGCGCGGGATCTTCTGCGCGGCGGTGAGCCGATCCGGGTCCGCGAGCACTCTGCAACCAAGAGCCTCCAGCTCTGGGACAAGATCGCCGCCCGCATCGTTGCGGTCTCGGGCAAGAACGTCCTGGCCGGAGGCCTCCTGCCCTTCCGCCCGAGCGCCGCCACTCTGCTCATGGAAGAGCTCACGGCGGCTAGGAAGGAGGCCCGGCGCGAGTTCCGCAAGCTGACCAAGGAGGTCCAGCCGCCGCCCAGGTCCACCCGGGAAGATGGCCAAATCGCCGACCTCCTGTTCATGGCGACGGCTGCACCGATCTTCAGCAACATCTGGCTGGATGACGCCTTGGCCTGTGCCCTCGATCAGAGCCTGCCGACCATTCTCAACAGCGATGGCGACGAGGTGGTCTTCTGCCGCGTTCGCTTTCCCTTGCGCTCAGGAGGCGCAGCCGCTGAGATCCGGGAGCGCCTGCGCGCCGTTCCGGCATTCCAGGAGGAAAACGATGGCTTCTGGAACTGGATCGAGCGGCAGCCTGCCAAACGGAAATCCTCAGGCCAGCCGGCGAGCAGGTCCGTCCCACAGCAAGGCCCATCTGTGCGGGTGACGCTCGACACGGGCGACACGGTCCTGGGCAACATCGAGCTGACCGACAAGGCACTGGTGCTGGAGGCGAACTCCCGCGAGCGAGCCGAGCGTGGGACGGCCATCCTAGCTGACTTGGCTGGAACGCTGGTCGGGCCGTCTCTGACCGAGATCGAAACGCTTGAACAGGTCATGACCAGACGAGATGGGTCCACTCATCAGGACCAAGCCAGCGACCTCCCGGCCGAATTGCAGGCTGAACTCGTCCATGGTGCCTTGACCGACCACTACCGCAAGACCCTCGACGAGCCGATCCCGGCGCTCGGGGATCTGAGCCCACGGGCAGCAGCCCGAACCGCCGCAGGTCGGCGCAAGGTCGCCGACTGGTTGAAGCACATCGAAAACCAGACGAAGAGCGGACGCCAGTCGGACGATCCGATGGCCAGCTACGATTTCACTTGGCTCTGGCGGGATCTGGGCCTGGAAAAGCTCAGGCGATAAACCGTGTTCGTCAGCAGCGTTCGACAGCCGGCACGGTGGGATATATTAAGATGGTCTTTGGGACAGCTGCTCAGCGAGATGCGGGATGATCCGAGCCTCGTGCCATACCGCCGATAATGCCCTTGCGGTCGAGTTCGACGCGACGCCATGGTTTGTCGAGGCCGATCCACAGAGCATCCTCCATCTTGCTGATCAGGACTGGTCCAGCATCTGGATTGCCGATGCCCTTGAGACACATCCTGGCTATGAGGGTCTGCATCAGCTAGTCAACTATGCCGCCACCGGGCTGCGGGAGGAGTCGCTTGAGGATCCCACCTGGGATGCACTCGACTGCAGCGTCAGCCCGTCTGATGCTATGCACTGGCTGGTTGAGAACAGACCAGACATCGCGACACTAATCCAGGATCAACACAGGCCACGGTAATCCGCCGCAGCTGGGGCGGTCCATGCGTCTCTCCAGCTGAACAGTCAGTAGAACAAGATGGGCTTGTCACCTGGATGGAGAGGATCTCGAGCACGTCCTCCATCGTCACGATCTCACCACGTCACACCCAGGGTGTTTGTCACTGTGCTGCCCGTTCCCAGCTCTGATTGTCCTAGCATTGAGCATATTGATGCTGCCGGCAGCATTGCTTCGCCTGTGAGGTTATCTGATAGCACCAGACAGCGGATCCAGTTGACCAAGTCCGCCCCGCGTGTGTTTCACCAAGCTCAGACTGAGGCAATAATCCTGGCAGAAGGAATGAATAGGGATGAAGCCTCCCGACACGGAGATAAGACATATCGATGAGGCTGATGTTGGAAGCATGAGATCTTATGGCTACGGATGATGACTTGACGGTCCTTTACTGTACTGACAGCCTTCTGACGGGACAGCGCCACAACAAAGAACTCCAATAACATGATCAAGTCCGAACTAGTTCAGAAGCTCGCCGAGCACGATCCGCACTTGTGTCGACATGATTTCGAAGTAATCGTGGATGCCATCCTTCACGCCATTCGTGATGGGCTTGCCCGAGGCGACCGGGTTGAACTCCGTGGCTTCGGAACGTTTGCGGTGCGCAAGCATGCCGCTCGGATGGGTTGTAATCCGCGCACCAAAGAACCGGTTTCTGTTTCAGAAAAACTCGTGCCTGCCTTCAAGGCTGCCAAGGAGATGCATCAGCGTCTCAATCCCTCATCGCTAGGGCACCGAAACAGAACAGCATTCATGGCATCGAATGCTGCTGACATTGTCAGTCGCGTCGACGCTTAAGCGTCTGTTGCATCAACCGCAACAACAGCAAGCGCGAGCCATGACGCTGAGACTGTCAGTCTGCACCGCAAACGAGCTCCCAAGCCTGATAGCGCCTGCGCCCAGGGAACAGCGTGAAAGAAAGCCCTGCATTATTAGTCAAGCCAATCGATCATCGGCTGATTGATCAGGCAGATACCGCTTTCAGTGCGCCGGAAGTGCTTTGCCTCAAGATCCGGGTCCTTCCCTACGACAAGCCCTTGCGGAATGCGCACGCCACGGTTGACGATGACGTTGGACAGTCGGGTCGAAGGAGCAATCTCAACTCCGGGCAGCACCACCGCTTCCTCCAAATGGGCGCTGGAGTGAACACGGACTCCGGTAAAAACAGAAGTGTCCGCCGCAAGACTCATATGTCTCGGATCGGACGCATCCCGTTCCGCTGCAGAGTATTGAGTGCCCAGAAAGCGGTCGGCTTTGAGGTCGAAAACTCCTTTCGCGATACCCTTAGAAAGCGACATCTGCCCAACAGATGCCTCAACTTCGTTTCTAGAAGCGTGCGCACGTCGCAGTACGCTCGCGCAGGACGGCCTCTTGGTCAAAGCGCTGCCTGTACTCGGCAATGATCTCTGAGATCTTACTCCGTGCTGTGGGATCACCGGAGTGAAGCACGGTCACGACTTCCGAGGCCTCCCGCTCGATTTGGCCATTGGCACTCCGCCATTGCCCGGCTGCCTTCACCACCGTCAGGCCATCAGGAAAGCGTGGCGTGATGATCTCATTGAGGAACCGCCGCCACTGGGTCTCGCGGACCATTCCTCCATTGGGGCGGTTACGGCCAAAATAGAGCGTGTCGCGAACCATCGACTGATCCCCTGCCTCACACGCCCCTATACTCGGTCGGATGGGCAACGAGGACGAGGCGCAGCCGGCCAATCCCAACGGGAGCGGAACCACCATTGCATGGCAATGAATACGGATGGCCTGCTTCATGAGATCGCCTCTCACTTGCCAGCGGCCTTCCTCAGGGCTGAATTGATCCGGTCCTGCCAGCCTGGGCCGTCCTCCTGGAAGAACTCCAGCACATCCTGGTCGATGCGGAGAGTGACCGTCTCCTTCACGCCCGGGATGGCAGAAGCCTTCAGTGGATCGCCTGAACGGCGCCCACCTGGTGATCTCGACATCATCTTCCTCCCGGTTAGATCCGATCCCATGGGACCTGAAAATAGCGAGGTTTCACGATGGAGCAACGCATGGACGGGCATTCCATTGATGCTTGCCAATCCTTGGTCCCGCAACTAGCCTTCCTCCGCTGGGGATAGGGCGGCACAGGCAGAATGGGCTCAAGACACCATTCGGGCCGACGAGAGGGACTACAGACGACAATGGCGACGGGTACCGTGAAGTGGTTCAACGAGACCAAAGGCTACGGCTTCATTCAGCCGGACACCGGTGGCAAAGATGTTTTCGTGCACATCAGTGCGGTTGAGCGCGCTGGCCTCAGAGGTCTGAGCGAAGGGCAGAAGGTCTCTTACGAGGTCCAGTCCGACCGCAGAACCGGCAAGGAGTCGGCGGTCGACCTGAAGGTTTAGGACACTTCAAGGTATTATACGGGCTTCCCGTGGATACGAATGGCCGCTCCCGATGGAGCGGCCATTTTGCTGTACCCTGTCCTGTCGAGTGCCCCACTCTCGAGACCTGATGATTGTCCTTCCGACCGACGAGCGCATGTCAAGGAGCCTCTGAGGAGGCCAGGGCCGGTCATGGCCCATGATGGCTGCTCTAAGATCATGTACTCGAGACGCGCGGGTGTTCGCTGGTAAATTTTTGTGAAGGCAGATTCCTGCGACGCCCCTTCGGTCCAATCGTCAGAGTTTCACATGATTGGTGCAGCGGATCCGTCTGATGCGAGTTCCGTCATCTCGAGGATAGGCTCAGCGCCCCTGCGGCTGCAACGACCGGGCGAGCTCCCTGATCACGCTATCCTCAATGTTGAGCCTGCCGAGTTCTTGCTCAGCCTCAGGATCTAAGGCTGCCTCCGAGGTCTCGGGCACGCGCAACACCTCAGTTGGTTGTGGCTGGGGCTCACCAGCGCGGTTGTCCAAGACATCGAGCAAGCTATGAAGGGCTTCATTCGTGACTTCCAGCTCCAGAGTGGATTGCAGACCAGCGAGAGCCAGAGAGCGGACCTGGTAGGCGGGTTCACTGGTGACCTCGGGACCGAACCAAGCCGGTGGCTGGAACTTGCGCGCCATCTTGTCTTGCTTGAACGCAATGCTGATCAGGTCGAGAGGCGCCGGGGTGACGAAGCGCTGGATGGTGGCGCTGTGCGAGCCGATGTCGATTGGGATGCTCAGATGCTCGGTCTGTCCTGCCGTCAGCTCAAGCAGCGCCTCGGCCTGAGGACAGGAGATCTCAGCAGATTCCTCCAGCGGACTGGTTGAGGCGTGGGAGATCAGGATGAGGTGACCGGCATTCTCTGTCACCTCCACATGTGTGCTGCGCCCTGGTCCTTCCGGGAAATAGCCCTGTCGGACGAGGCGGCCTCCTCTCTCCTTCTCAATCAGCCGAGCCAGAGCGGAAGCGAGCAGGAAGACGCGGGTGGCGCTCATCGGGTCAGCTCTCCACAAAGGGTTCTGCTGGTCGAGCCAGCTCATCTCAAGCTAGGGTTAAGGACTCATCAGGGAAGAGATCTCGGCACTGCGTCGGTCAGAGAGCATTCGAGCCGGATGATCCTCGCCCACCGGGCAGAAGCGAAATCTCCTCAATCGCGGGCACGGCTGTTCATCGTGCAACGAAGGCGGTGGTCAAGCCAGCCGGCACTGTTCGCACCAGAGCCCTTGTGAGAGACAAGATTGGAATAGTTCGGGCCGTCATGGTGATGCAGGCATCGCGCAATCTCTCTTGAAATAAAAGCATGTAACGTTCTATGAAAACATGCAGCATCCATTGTGAGGGAGAGAACAAGTGGTCCAGCGCTCTGAGCAAGAGAACAAGCTACCCGGCACCAACGGCCCTGCCAGCCCCCAGCTCGACCGTTTGGAGAGGTTGGCGAACGCGGCGGCGACTGCTGCTCAGGCAAAACAATGGCGGGCACGCAAGAGCGGCCTGGATCAGCAAGAGGAATCCTCAGAGGTGCGCAACCTCTCTCATGATGCCGAGGCCAGAGCGCAAGCGGAAGCGGCCATGCAGCAGTTGATGGCAAAGTCGAAGGGGAAGCGGTGATCATTGGATCGTTCCGGCACAGCGTATGCCTTTCGATCAGGCTGTTATCGAGCCGTGCGAGCAATGGCACCGCTGACGCGTCCTCTGCGAAAAGGAGCGCCCACCATCTCAAAGGACGCTCTCAGGTTCGACCACAGGGCAAGTCATTATGCCAAAGGAGACCTTCGCTGGAATGGCTGGAGCGGCTAATCTCATGTCAGGGCCTCTCATGGCTTGATCCGCTGGATCGCCTTGATCGCGAGGTCCCGACGCCGGCCGATCGGGAGGTTCTCCAACCTCCTATCGCGCCGGCGTTGCCGTTCTCGGGACAGGGTTGATGAGAGGTCTGTTGAACAAACAGGATGGCAAATCGCTGGCCGCAGTGATCTCGCTTTGGATTTTGCAAAAGTTAGTCTCGCCTCAAGAACTCCAATCCTGGTGGTAGGTCGTGTTCCTGTCGCGCTGGTCTCATCGCCTTGATGAAGGATTTTGGTTTCGGAGGCGCCTCGTCAGTAATCCAGGCCGACTTCCCATCAGGCGTCTCTAGCGGGCATCCAGCTTCAATATGGATCACTGCTTCATGTAGCCATTCGGCCTGCTGCGCGGCAGAGAATTGCGACAGGTAGCGCTGATCCCGTTCATGGAAGGCGACCTCCAGGTTGCCATCGCCCTTGTCGCTGACCTGGATTATAATCTGATCCAGCAATCTTTCCTCAATGAGGTATCCATTCATCTGGGCAGCTGTGACAGGACCGGTGACCGTGACCAATCTCTTCATGCCATCACCTCTCTGAAAGGCTCAGGCGAGTGTAGGTAGTAGTTGCGATGGAATGGTATGAGATTCTGCTAACATCCTTAACCGACCGGGCGATGAATCCCGGTACATGGCTGGCAAAGAAAAGCGTCACCCCCTCGAGCGGATGCTATGGCTTGGTGACCTTCAGCCGTGTTCATCCAGGTGAGAGCTTCTGCCCGGCAGGTGAATTTCTCTCGACAGATCCTAGGCGTCAGCTTTCCGCGCACAGGGACGACCACGCGCCAGGACCGCTTCAGATCCATTGCATAGGCAGCAGGATGTTCTTTGCTCATCCGACGTTCCCAACGTGACCCTCGAAGGGATACAACCATCAGCCCCAAGCTATTTGACTAAAGGCGAGTTGCACTGGGTACTGCCCCTCGATCCTGATTAGGAAGAAGTTAAATTGGTGCGTTCACACCCCTTTGGTCGTGCTCCTCTACAATCCATGAGGGTGGCGGAGGAGCGGACGTGAACGGGTCGCTGTATCAATTGGCCTCGGCTTGCGCCGGCCTTACCAAGATGCGGGATGGAGGCGGCGCTTCCAACGCTCGTGTCTCGGAAGTTGAACAGCGGCGGCCTGGCGCTTAGTTCGTCTAGGCTGGTCTGCCTTCTCTGATGTCACCATGTAGGAGTGGCCAATCAGGTCTGCCTGTCCTATCAGTTCTAGCCCTGATGCTGGGTTGAGCGCTGTTATCTGTTCGACAGATGCAGAACCCTTCTTCCGAGATTGCCGCACATTGGCCTTCACAGGTTCGGCCTGTGCCGACCGAACGTCATCGGCGAGTGCTATGCCCTCTCCAGCGCCAGGAGTAACATCGGTCGGGGTCACGGCATCAGCGGCTTCCAGCGCTTGTGCATGCGCGTCGTTGATGTCTTCAGGGACTATCGCAACCAGATCGAATTCCATCTGTCCCCGATGAGCCTCGGGCGAAGAGCGCTTGCGGTGAACAGGCTCAACGGGCTTAGAAATGTCCGGTCCAGGCGCAAGGATGCTCGGTAGAATGCGAGGGACCACCGCTGGTTCAGCGACAACTTGAGGTGCTTCCTTCTGGAAGACCTTTGCAGGCTCATCCGGTAAGATTGCGAACAGACGCCTTGGCGCAAGATGGCTATGCTGGCCTTGAACACGAGACTTCTTGATTTCAACAGAGAAAGGCTTTGGATTCCGTTTCATCTTATACGCTGATGATGATTTTATTCGATGAGGACCTAAGATCTTGCGCGCATGACGTCAACCTGAAGAATGCAGGTCGCGCCTCAAAACCTTCGTGAACTTGCAGGGGCCAGAATAAATTCTGGAAGATTTCTTCTGGAGTGCATCAGATCTCGTTCTTGTAAGAAAGTCGAGTGAGGTTATGCGGCTCGTCGGGTGAACAGCCTGTGCAACAGGCGAGGTTTATCACTTGAGATAACAAGCCCCGTCCCCTCCCCCTTCAGCCGTCGCGCCGCCTCAAGATAGGCCTGAGCCGGTGCACTGCCAGGGCTGCCCAGGGTCACTGGAGCTCCGACATTTGAGCTCAGCAGCACTTCCCTACTCTCCGGGATGATGCCCAGCAGTGGAATGGACAGGATTTCCAGCACATCCTCCACCTGCATGATCTCGCCGCGCCGGGCACGAACGGGATCATAGCGGGTGAGAAGCAGATGTTTGTCGACGCACTGCCCGTTCTCGGCTTTGGCTGTCTTGGCGTCGAGCATGCCGATGATCCGATCGGCATCCCGGATTGAGGAGACCTCCGGGTTCACCACGACAACGGCAACATCGGCGTACCGCATCGCGAGCGTCGCACCTTTCTCGATGCCGGCCGGGCTATCGCAGATCACCCAGTCGAACTGCGCCCGCAATTCGGAGATGATACGTGTGACCCCGTCCTCGCTCAGGCTGTCCTTGTCGCGGCTCTGTGAGGCCGGCAGAAGAGCCAGCGTGTCGAGACGCTTGTCCCGGATCAGGGCCTGCGTGAGCTTGGCCTCGCCCTGGATGACGTTGATCAGATCGAAGACAACCCGCCGCTCGGCGCCCATGACCAGATCCAGATTGCGCAACCCAACATCAAAGTCGACGACCACCACCCTCTGACCGCTCTGTGCCAGCGCAGCTCCTAGTGCCGCCGTGGAGGTCGTCTTGCCGACCCCGCCCTTGCCGGAGGTCACGACGAGCACCCTGCCCTGTCTGGACTTTGTCTTCGTCTTGGACTGCTTTGGCCTTGGCTTCTTCATCGCTGGCTTATCTCCAGAGAGACCGTGAGGAGGCACGGCACCCACGCAGGCACAAGCGAGATCGAGAGGTAGCAACACGGAACAAGGCCGAACGAGCTGAAGCAGTGACGGTCATACCCCTCGTAAGCAGCCTCATTCGGCGCTCAAGATAGTTACCAGGGGGTTAACGAAGCGAGGGAAGCGCTGATGGCGATCGCGCAAGTCCTGTTAGCTGTCTGTTAACCACTTTGCGGCGAGCATGCTCATGCAGATCCGGCTCAGGGATCAGCACTCTCCTCCAAAGCAGACGGGGTGCGGGTGGACCACCTCGTTCTGCTTTGAGGATGTTCCCGCACCCGCGCAGTAACTGAGGCTTAACCACGATCCCAATCGAACCTGATCGAAACAGGGCGCGCAGCGTTCTTCGTCTGCTCCGGCAAGAAGATTACCTGGAGCATTCTCAATCCGATCGCCAAGGCCGGTCGAGAGCGACACCTGGACCAAACCACACCGTTCAATGTTCTGAACACCGCGGAGGTAGGGATGAAACGGTCTTTCCAACGACGGATCAAGCGGTGGTTTCTTGAAGAGCTGACACGCCGCCTGGACCAGTACCACGAGATCCATTCCGATCGAACTCACTGCCTCGGAGTCCACGGATCCGGCTTACCCTCCGCTCCAGAGGAAGGCGTCATTGAGGATCACTCGTGACCGTTGCCGTTCCACAGGGAGGCACGGACCAGGATTGTGACGAGCCTTAGGATGGTTGGCCTCTCCGGACCGGCAGCCGGATGAGTCAGAGAGCTTTACCCTCCTCTGGCGGATGTCTCGCCAAGTCCAACGTCCTTAACTCCGCCCGAAACAGGCGCCGCCCATGACCCAAAACACCCGGAGGAAGCCCATGCCGGCCAACACGGCACAACATTTTACGCACATGAGCAATGGTGCTACCTGTCTGTATTCATTGGAACTTCAACCGTTCCTGCAATCGCTCCGGGCAACCCTCGCCGACATTGACTTCGAATACGAGAGTGACATTGAGACCGTCAGGAAGAGCTCAGTGGATGAGTTGTTCAAGCAGGCGACGATCAGAAAGCTGCAAGAGTGCCATCGAGAGCGCCGGATGCCCTGCGTTGTACAACTTGAACGCTTGCAGAAGCGGTTGCATGCGCGAGTTGCGTGATTGTGTCTGGGAGCCAATGAACCCATTGCATTCGTTTCGGGGCGCATTGGTAACCCACCTGTCGAAGCCTCTCCATCCCATCGCGCTTCTTGACAGGCATTCGCGAAAAGGCCGACGGTCTCCCGAGAGCCAGCACGACAATTCGGCCTTTCGGAAGGTTAAAACCGCCCTTCAGCCGGGTTTGGGTCGAGCCTCATCAATGAATGACCCTGGCCAACGAAGAGGATTGCTGTTTGGACTTTCCTGGCACCATCTATGCGGCATCGACCTGGGTCGTCCCGATCCTCATCGCAATCACCTTCCATGAGGCGGCCCATGCCTATGCCGCCTGGAAATTGGGGGATGACACCGCGCACCGTCTGGGCCGTGTCACGTTCAATCCGCTGAAGCATGTCGATCCTTTTGGGACGATCCTGCTTCCGGCCCTGCTCTTTCTGACCAAGGCTCCTTTCCTGTTTGGATGGGCGAAGCCTGTCCCCGTGGCGTTCGGGCGGCTGGGCCATCCGCGCCGCGACATGGCGATTGTCGCGATCGCCGGGCCACTAGCGAATGTATTGCTGGCCATTGCGTCGGCGGGTCTCCTGCGGATTGTCTGGGTGTTGCCAGAGGCGCTCGTCCCCTGGCTGGTTCAGACACTCTATCAGTCGATCCTGCTGAACCTGATCCTGGCGATCTTCAACATGTTTCCCCTTCCGCCCCTGGATGGAGGTCGCGTCGTCTTGAGCATTCTGCCCGACGCCTTGGCAAAGCCCTTTGCAAAGCTGGAGCGGTTCGGTTTCCTGGTTCTGCTTGGGATCATTTTTCTTCTGCCGATGCTTGGCCGATCGCTGGGGATCGACTTGAACATTTTCCGATGGTTTGTTGCGATTCCGCTTGCATGGCTCATGCCAGTTTTCCGGGTCATCGCTGGAGCACCGCAGTAGCGGCTCAGGGTGCAAGGAACCAGCTCTGTCATTCACGTGCAGCGACGAAATGTAAATTGGCGCAGAAACGTCAAACCCTGCCAAAGCAGATGCAAACCGCCAAATGTTTGGAGCAAGTGGCTGTGGTAACAGGATAGGATCTGCACAATGCCACTTATAGCCTGAGCACGAACACGGAATTGCGACGCCTAAATCTCCTTACTGCTCAAGTCCTGTTACTCTAGCAGACGGAGGTGCTTGGACTAAGCCGCCAGCTCTCTGCGCGAACCTGTGAGCTGGAACAGGTAGAACCCATTAAACCGCACACCAGCCTGGGCCGCCTTGTCGTCAAAACCCCAAGGGTTCATGTCCAACGGCCGCAGCGCCCGCTCAAACCTCCAGCTACATGGATCAAGAAAACCGGGAACCGGACGGTCCTCCGGCACGGCACAGAAAAGTGCGGGCCGCGGCCTGTTCCGGAACAGGTTGTAGGTACAGTCACGCGCGTTTGCCTTGGCAGAAGCCAGGTGCTGAATGGATGGCATGAGGTCCCCCGAAGTTGGCTTCTTGATCCGACGGTCGTGCGCAGCGTCTGAGGTATGCCTTACATCAGGCTAACTGGATTTTGTATCACTCTTGCGGGGTATCTGGAGCAGACACATCGACCACAAGCAATCTCACCCTTCCCATCAACAGAAGGCAAGTCTGTCGCATTGCTCTAGCAGGCACGAACTCTGGTTGAGGTGGCGGAGGGCTGACGATGACGGACGATGAAGTTGAGGCTGTGGCGGCGGAACTGGCCAAAGCGGGAGGCGTCTCTTGGCCTTCCGGGCAAGAGCGCGGCCCTCTGAAGCTGGTCATGGATCGATACCGCGACCGGGCCCACTTCGCCCTTGCTGCCCTTGAGCGTGTCAGGGCCGCCAAGCAGGCTCACTTTCCTGATCCAATGGAGATCGAGCAGGTCGGCCTGAACCTTCAAGCTAGCCTTGATCCTGCGTCGCACGATGGGATCGCTGTCGGGAGCCTGCTTTTGTACCGCCCTCCTGGGGACAAAAGGGCCTATTCCTGCCGGGTTCAGAGGATCGATGGAAGCCGCGTGTACCTTCTCCCTGAAATCCCAACCTGCACCGGCTGGGTGGATCTAGACAACCTCTCTTCTCCGGCCATTCAGTAAGGCGCCCAATCGGTGACAATTTCTATCAAGAGCAAAGTGATCCCGACTGACTGTTCCATCGAAGCCAACTCGTTGGCGCGCTCCGGAGATGATTATCCTCCATCTCGTTCAGGGCTAACCCGCTACTATTTCAATCTCACGGATGGCGAGATCATGATCCGCGATGAGGAGGGTATTGAGACGTCCAGCATTCAGGCGGCTGTGGTTTCGGCGCTGGAGGCAGTCGAGGAGCTTCGCGCCCAGGATCCGTCCAATTCAGATGGGTGGCAGGGATGGCGGCTTGAGATCATCGATACCTGAGGTCGTGCCTTGCAGATGATCCCGCTTGATGCCCGCTCTGCGCATTAGTCGGATATCAAACAGATGACCACTCAGCCATTGCCCTTGTGAACATCTGATCAGACAGAGCGGCCTAGGGGAAGCCTGCTATGGACAGGTCCTCAGATCCGGCCGGTTACTCCCGCTGTGTCTCGGTTCAGAAACGAGCGATACGCCGGATTGTCGCTCTCGTCCCAGTACGGATATCCAAGTTCATCCAAGCTGCGCTTGAGCTGCGCTCGCTCCGCGGTGGGAACCTGGATGCCAGCCAGCACCCGCCCATAGTCGGCGCCATGGTTGCGGTAGTGGAACAGCGAGATGTTCCAGCTGCCGGACAGACCGTTGAGGAACTTCAGCAGGGCTCCCGGCCTCTCGGGGAACTGGAACCGGAAGATCAGCTCATCCTGAAGGCCAGGCGTGTGTCCACCGACCATGTAGCGCACGTGCAGCTTGGCCATCTCGTTGTCGCTCATGTCGAGCACGGGATAGTCCTGCTCCCGCAGCATCGTGATGATCTGGCGCTTCTCCTGGTCGCCTTCCGAGAGCCGCACGCCGACAAAGATCTGCGCCGCCTGGGGATCCGAGTAGCGGTAGTTGAACTCGGTGATCGAGCGCTTGCCCAGCAGCTGGATGAAGCGGCGATAGCTGCCCGGCTGCTCGGGAATGCTGACTGCCAGCAACGCCTCGCGGTGTTCACCGATCTCAGCCCGTTCGGCAATGTGGCGGAGCCGGTCGAAGTTCATGTTGGCGCCGCTGTTGATCGCGACCAGTCCGTGCGGTCTTGCTCCTTCCCGCTCCACGTACTTCTTCAGACCGGCCAGACTGACGGCGCCGGATGGTTCGGCAATGGCACGCGTGTCCTCGAAGATGTCCTTTACGGCCGCGCAGATCTCATCGGTGCTGACGGTGATCACCTCGTCGAGCAGCTCCCGGCACAGGCGAAACGTCTCCTCACCCGCTTGGCGCACAGCAACACCATCTGCAAACAGCCCGACTTGGTTCAGGATGATGCGCTCGCCGGCCGCAAGGGCGCCGGCCATGCTCGCGGCATCCTCAGGCTCGACCCCGATCACCTTCACCTCGGGCCGCAGGAACTTGGTGTAGACGGCCACTCCCGCGGCAAGTCCTCCTCCGCCGATGGGCACAAACACTGCCTCGAGAGGATCAGGGTGCTGGCGCAGGATCTCCATGCCCACCGTGCCCTGCCCGGCAATGACATCCGGATCATCGTACGGATGAATGAAGGTAAGGCCCTTCTCCGCCTCAAGCTGACGGGCATGGGTATAGGCCTCGTCGAAGCTCTCGCCGTGCAGGACCACACGGCCGCCCTGCCCTTTCACCGCTTGGACTTTGATGGCAGGCGTGGTGCGCGGCATCACGATCGTCGCCTTGGTGCCCAGTCTCTGGGCTGCGAGAGCGACGCCCTGGGCGTGATTGCCGGCGGACGCGCAGATCACGCCACGTTCGAGTGCCTCGCGTGATAGCCCGACCATCTTGTTGTAGGCACCGCGCAGCTTGAACGAGAACACCGGCTGGAGATCTTCGCGCTTGAGCCGAACAGGGCTCCCCAGGCGCTGAGACAGGCGCGGCATGGGATCGAGCGGGCTCTCGATCGCCACGTCATAGACCCGGGCGGTCAAGATCTTGCGGATGTAGTCGTGCACGTCAGAGATGCCTTCCTGGATCAGCAAGGCAGTTCACTTGCTGCCTTGTGCCCCTGATACACTCTCAACCAAGGCATGGCATCGGCCTCGAGAAGCCTACTGTGCCTGTGCTGACCGGGGCACCACGTTATGGAGGGTCTGGTCGGCATTGTCGAAGAACTTGCGGATGTTGCGCGCGGCCTGCCGGATGCGCTGCTCGTTTTCCACAAGCGCGATGCGGACATAGTCGTCGCCGTGCTCGCCAAAGCCGATGCCGGGCGCGACCGCCACATCGGCCTTCTCCACCAGCAGCTTCGAGAATTCGAGACTGCCCAGCGACCGGAACTTCTCCGGGATCTGCACCCAGGCGAACATCGAGGCGGTCGGTACCGGCACCTGCCAGCCGGCCTTGGCGAAGGACTCGACCATCACGTCGCGGCGGCGCTTGTAGGTGGCGCGCATCTCGCGGATGCACTCGTCCGGGCCGTTGAGGGCGGCGGTGGCGGCGACCTGGACCGGCGTGAAGGCGCCATAGTCGAGATAGGACTTCACCCGCGCCAGCGCCGCCAGCAGGCGCTCGTTGCCGACCGCAAAGCCGATGCGCCAGCCGGCCATCGAGAAGGTCTTGGACATCGAGGTGAATTCCACCGCCACGTCGATGGCGCCCGGCACCTGCAGGATCGATGGCGGCGGGTTGGATTCGTCGAAATAGACCTCCGAATAGGCCAGATCCGACAGCAGGATCAGCTCATGCTTCTTCGCGAAGGCGACGAGATCGCGGTAGAAGTCGAGGGAGGCCACATAGGCGGTCGGGTTCGACGGATAGCAGACGACGAGGGCCACCGGCTTGGGGATCGAATGGGCCACGGCGCGCTCGGCCGCGACGAAGAATTCCGGCGTCGGCTCGGCCGGCACCGAGCGGATCACGCCGCCGGCCATCAGGAAGCCGAAGGCATGGATCGGGTAGCTCGGGTTCGGCACCAGAATCACGTCGCCCGGCTCGGTGATCGCCTGGGCCATGTTGGCGAAGCCCTCCTTCGAGCCCAGCGTCGCAACGACCTGGGTGTCCGGGTTGAGCTTCACGCCGAAGCGGCGCTCGTAATAGCCGGCCTGGGCACGGCGCAGGCCGCCGATGCCCTTGGAGGCGGAATAGCGGTCGGTGCGCGGCTTGCCGACGGTCTCAATGAGCTTGTCGATGACGTGCTGCGGCGCCTGGAGGTCCGGATTGCCCATCCCGAGGTCGATGATGTCGGCGCCGTTGGCCCGGGCCGCGGCCTTGATCCGGTTGACCTGCTCGAAGACGTAAGGCGGAAGGCGCTTAATCCGGTAAAAGTCAGGCATAGGTCTCATTCCGTTGCGGCTTGAGCCAACACAAGGGGCCCTTTACGGCGCCGCCGTGGGCGAGGCTTAGGGATATCGCCGTTGATGCGAGACTTCAGCAGAGGCGAGGCGCTGAAGGTCAGCGATCGGCGGGGCCCAATCGGCACCACCTCGCCTGTCTTGGGATTGCGGCCGACGCGCTCGGTCTTGTGGCGGACGGTGAAAACCCCAAAGCCTGACAGCTTCACGCTCTCACCGGCGACAATGGCATCGCTCATCTCGCGGATGACCTGCCCGACCAAGTCCGCGGCCTCTGCCCGTGAGAGGCCGACTGTGTCAGAAACAACCTCGGCCAGATTGGCCCGGGTGATGGTCTTGCCCGTCATGCTGAGTCCTTGGCGCTGATCTTGTGCTCAAGAAAAAGGCCGCTGTTGCCAGCGACCGGAGGTGCAGAGGACATCTCCCTCTGAAGGGAACGACGCCGCAGGGTAGAGAAGCGACGTGCCGCAACGGCATTATCAAATCAGAATGAATCTTGAAATGAAATTTCTTCAATGGGTCTATGCGCGCAACGCATGATCAGTATTCACTTGGAGCAAAGCTGCTTTTGTCTCCCACTACCAAGCCGAGCGGTTCCTGATGGGATGACGAGGTGCCAGCCAAGCCAATCCGTCCAATGCGTATTGCTCTCTACCGAGGCAGTCGCTGATGGATCGCCTTCGAACCCGTGCATCAGGGAAGGCGTGGCCACGGTCACGAAGCACCACAGTTCATATCGCAGTGCAGCATAAAGTGACAAGCATCGTGAGGCTTACAATTGAAAAACCCTGCAACATGGCCATTAACAGCACATTGTGCATTGCACCATTTTAGTTGACATTCATTGTGCTGTGCACAATAAACAACCAGCCGATGTATGACGCGGCTAGACTTGTCTGAGGGCCAACGCCCCCTATTGGAGATCTCCTATGAACCAGCAGTTCGAAGCCGTTCAGAAGCTCGGCAAAGACAGTTTTGATGCGACCGTGAAGGCGTTTGAAGTTGCGTCCACCGGCACCAACGCCATCGTTGTTGAAACCACTGACTATGCCAAGAAGTCGTTTCAGCACAGCGCGGCCACCTTTGAGACACTCGTCGGCGTCAAGTCGCTCGGCAAGGCGATCGAGGTTCAGGCCGACTATGTGAAGAGCGCCTATGAGGGGTTTGTCGCCCAGTCGGCGAAGACCCGTGAGCTGTATGCCAAGCTGGCGCAGGACAGCTTTGCGCCCTTCGGTGCTCTCTATTCTGCTACGCAGTCGGCCGTTACTCCCGCGAAGTCCACGACCCGCGCGAAGTAACGATGAATTTGTGCAATTGGGCCAGAGCGCCCGGCCATGATGCCGGGCGTTTTGCTTTGTGGCAGGACTCCGCCCTCGCCCGAGCAGTCCCACCATCAAGACCCGTCACCAGATCGTACGGCACGCCCGATCAGGCCATGTACTGTCCGCCATTGACGGACAGGGTCGAGCCGGTGACGAAGCCGGCCTCGTCGGAAGCCAGGAACAGCACGCTGCGGGCGATCTCCTCCGCCTCGCCGAGGCGGCCGACGGGAATGAGCGGCAGGATCTTCGACTTGAGCACCTCTTCGGGCACCGCCTTCACCATCTCGGTGGCGATGTAGCCCGGCGCGATCACGTTGACGGTGACGCCCTTGTTGGCATTCTCCTGCGCCAGCGCCTTGGCGAAGCCGATCACGCCGGCCTTGGCGGCGGAGTAGTTCGCCTGTCCCATCTGGCCCTTCTGGCCGTTGATGGACGAGATGATGATGATGCGCCCAAATCCGCGCTCGCGCATGCCCTCGATCACCGGGCGCGTGCAGGTGAACATGGAATCGAGATTGGTGCGGATGACGGCGGACCACTGATCGAAGGTCATCTTGTGGAACATGCCGTCGCGGGTGATGCCGGCGTTGTTGACCAGGATGTCGACCGGTCCGAGTTCGGCCGCCACCGCCTTGATCCCGCTCTCGCAGGAGGCGGCGTCGGAGACGTCGAACTTGAAGACCGGAATGCCGGTCTCAGCTTTGAACTGGTTGGCGGCTTCGTCATTGCCGCCGTAATTCGCGGCAACCGTGTAGCCTGCGTCTTTCAAGCCTTTCGAGATCGCGGCACCGATGCCGCGGGTGCCACCGGTGACCAATGCAACGCGCGCCATGCTGTTTCCTTCCCAAGACCATTCCCGTGCGGATCTCTCAGGGATCCATTCGTCGTGAGACGATCGGTTTCAAACCGCCTCACAACATAGCTTAGGATATTTGACAGAACGGGGAAGGGTGAGGCCCCGGAATTTCCCGGAGCCTCGTCAAGTTTTTTGGCGCGAGGCAGCTTTTAGCGCTCGAGGCACATGGCGACGCCCATGCCGCCGCCGATGCAGAGAGTGGCCAGGCCCTTCTTGGCGTTGCGCCGGCCCATCTCGTGCAACAGGGTCACGAGCACGCGGGCGCCCGAGGCGCCGATCGGATGGCCGATGGCGATGGCGCCGCCATTCACGTTCACGATCGACGGATCCCAGCCCATGTCTTTGTTGACCGCGAGCGCCTGGGCCGCGAAGGCCTCGTTCGCTTCGACGAGCTCAAGATCGGACACCTTCCAGCCGGCCTTTTCCAGCGCCTTGCGCGAGGACGGGATCGGGCCGGTGCCCATGATCGCCGGATCGACGCCGGCGGTCGCCCAGGAGGCGATGCGGGCAAGCGGGGTCAGGCCGCGCTTCTCGGCCTCGGCCTCCGTCATCAGCACGATGGCGGCCGCGCCGTCATTGATGCCCGAGGCATTGCCGGCCGTGACCGTGCCGTCCTTCGAGAAAGCCGGCCGCAGCTTGGCGAGAGACTCGACGGTGGTGCCGGCGCGGATGTACTCGTCCTGATCGACCACGATGTCGCCCTTGCGGGTCGCGATCGTCACCGGCGTAATCTCGTCCTTGAAGCGGCCTTCCTTCTGCGCCGCCTCGGCCTTGTTCTGGGAGGCGGTGGCAAACTGATCCTGCTCCTCGCGGGTGAGCTGCCAGCGCTGGGCCACGTTCTCGGCGGTGTTGCCCATGTGGTAGCCGTTGAAGGCGTCCATCAGGCCGTCTTTCAGCATGGTGTCGACGAGCTTGAAGTCGCCCATCTTGGTGCCGGCGCGCATATGCGCGGCGTGCGGCGCCAGCGACATCGATTCCTGGCCGCCGGCCACGATGATGCTGGCATCGCCGTTGGCGATCTGCTGCATGCCGATGGCGACCGTGCGCAGGCCGGAGCCGCAGAGCTGGTTGAGCGCCCAGGCGGTCTTGTCCTGCGGCACGCCACCGGCCATGGCGGCCTGCCGGGCCGGGTTCTGGCCCTGGCCGGCAGTGAGGATCTGGCCGAGGATGACCTCGTCCACGTCCCCGCCTTCGACCTTGGCGCGCTCGAGGGCCGCCCTGATGGCAACCGCGCCGAGCTCATGGGCCGGCGTGTTGGCGAAGGCGCCGTTGAACGAGCCGACGGGGGTGCGCGCCGCGCCGACAATGACGATGGAAGTCATGGGATCCTCTTTCATGGTGTTGTGCAGGAAATTGCTTCAAGCTGCCCGCACGTAGCGGCCGGGCGCATCTTCGATCGGGGTGAGCTTGCCCGCGCCGATTACCCGTGCTTTGGCCCGTTTGCGGTCCTGCGCCTCGACCCAAGCCTGCCAGTGCGGCCACCAGGATCCGGGATGCTCCTCCGCCTGTTCAAGCCACCTCTCAAGGGAATTCTCGGGCGCCCCGCCAGTCCAGTACTGATAGCGCCCGCGAGACGGCGGGTTGATAACCCCGGCGATGTGCCCGGAGCCCGCCAATACGAAGGTCACCGGGCCGCCCAGGCGCCCTGCTCCGGCAAACACCGACTGCGGTGGTGCAATATGGTCCTCGCGCGCTGCGAGGTGGTAGACCGGAAGCGTGATGGCTGAGAGATCGAGTTGGATGCCGCCAAACTCCATCCGGCCCTCTGACAGATCGTTCTGCAGATAGCAGCGCCGCAGATAGAAGCTGTGGTTCGCGGCCGGCATGCGGGTCGAATCCGAATTCCAGTACAGCAGATCGAACGGCAGCGGCTCCTGGCCCCTCTGGTAGACGTTGACGATGTAGGGCCAGATCAGGTCGTTGGAGCGCAGCAGGTTGAAGACTGTGGCCATCTTGCTGCTGTCGAGATAGCCGCACTGGCTCATGTCGCGCTCGATCGCTCGGATCTGCTCCTCGTCCGAGAACACCTTCAGGTCGCCGGCCTGCTTGAAGTCCACCTGCGTGGTCAAGAACGTCGCGCTCTTGATGCGGGTATCATTCATTGCCGCCATGTAGGCTAAAGTGGCCGAAAGCAACGTCCCGCCGACGCAATAGCCGATGGCGTTCACGGCCGTCTCGCCTGTGGCCTGCTCGACCGCGTCCAAAGCCTCGAGGATGCCCTCGCGCATGTAGTCCTCGAACGACTTGGCCGCGAGGCTCTCATCCGGGTTGATCCAGGAGATGATGAAGACGCTGTGCCCCTGATCCACGGCCCACCGGATGAAGCTCTTCTCTGAATTGAGATCGAGGATGTAGAACTTGTTGATCCAGGGCGGTACGATCAGCAATGGCCGCTTGAGCACCTTTTCGGTCGTGGGTGCATACTGGATCAGCTGCATCAGGGCATTCTGATAGACCACCTTGCCTGGGGTGATCGCCAGGTTGCGCCCGACCTCAAACTGGGTCGGATCGGTCTGGCGGATCTTGAGCTGCCCGCCCCCGCGCTCGATGTCCTCGGCCAACAATTGCATGCCGCGCACGAGGTTCTCGCCATCTGAGGCGAAGGTCTCGCGCAGGAGTTCTGGATTGGTGAAGACCCAGTTCGATGGCGCCAGCGCATTGATGATCTGCCTCATGTAGAAGCGGGCCTTGCGCTGTGCTTCCGGGTCGAGCCCCTCGGTTGCATCGACCAGCTGCTCGGCCCAATGCGAGGTGATGAGATAGGACTGCCGCATGGCATCGAAGAACTGGTGTTCGGTCCAGGCCGGATCTTTGAAGCGGGCATCCTTGGTGCTGGAAGGAGCGACTTCATTATCACCCATGCCCAGCGTCTGGCGCACCGACGAATTCCAGAGATCGAGGTAAGCCTGCCAGAGTTTGGATTGGGATTTGATGAGGGTCCCCGGCTGAGTCACCAAAGCTTGTTGCACCTGTGCGAAGGTGTGTAGAGCCGGTGTGACATTGTCAGCCTGCGCCAGCGGTCCAAGTGTGCCGATCTGCGGCTGGATGTAGGCTGCTGCGGCCTTGCCGGCCTCAGTCACCAGACGGGCCATGTTGCCTGCGAAGCGGTAGGGATCCGTCATCGCAAATCCCGAATTCACCACGGCCCCGGATTGTCTGTCAGTGGTCAAAGGCAGCCTCCTGATGTTGCCCGGATTCGACGCAAGTCGTTATTGCCCTGATGCGAAGTGGATTATGCCGGGTCACCGCGTCACTGCGAGCATGAGCGGATGACAACGTCGTTCCCCGGGCCTGATCAGCAGGTGGACGTTCATGCCACATCCAAGCAATGCCTGCCGAGTAGCGACGCCACCGATGACGGGTCTGACACAGAACGAACGGATGTGGCTAGATGACGGGGAAACTGGGAAATGCCTGCAAGGTAAGGAGGCGTCTCGTCGTGTGGGTCGCAGAATCTCGTGCGGTCATGAGCCTTCCTGATCACGTCTTACCTTGGGGCCGCTAACCTCACACCAACGAAAGGAACATGTCTGTCTGCAAGCCGACACAACAGGAAAGTAATTTCGCTGGCATTGTCATAATATCGTCATATGACAGTGCATTCGCAGACGCGATATCCTTCATGGGATCAGGATCGATAGGCCTCCGTGGCAGCGTGGCAACGACCCTTCGCCACTTACGGAAGAGCGATGTGTCCGGACCTATGAGCGAGTGAGAGGCCTGGGGATCTGTCGCGCAAATGAGCCATTGAGGTGTGGCGACACTCAATTCCGCGTTTAGCCATGCTTCTGACGAGTGGGCACGCCGATGGGCAGGCGCTCCCAGCCGAAGCCGGGAGCGGGGCCTGATCACATTAAGATCGGATTCTACGCGACGCGGCTGACCCGGGCGGCGGTTTTCTCAGCCTGCATGGTCATGGTGCGTGCGGCCTCGTCGGCCATTGCGATCGTGAGCTCGGCGATGCGCCGGCTGTTCTCGACCGTCTGCTCCAGATTGTCGCGCAGCAATGAGCTGTGCACCTCGACGAAGTCCGTCACCGACCGGCAGCGGGCGAGAGCCTGCAGGCCATCGAGGTTGCGCTGCAGACGCTTCTGGCTGCGGTCGACCACCTCGCGCGAGGCGTCCTGGAGACCACGGGCCAGAACCGTACCGGACTGTGCGGCCGCCCGCAGGTTGTGGGCCGCCTCTTCGCTCAGCCCGAGGGCATCACCGTCGGCACGGCCAAAGATCTGCAGGCCCTGGCCCGTTGTGCGCCGGGTTAGCTCCGAGAACGCGCCGAAGCTGGTCCCCACCGCCTCCTGCATGGCTTGCGCCATGGTCTGGGCATTTTCGACGCTGGCCCGCAGCGTGTCGGCCACGTCCTCCGTCACGCGCTGCACGGCTTCGGTCTGCTCACGGGTCCGGCGGTTATCGGCGCGTTTCATCTCATCCTCCACTCTCTCGACCATGGCGTTGGCTTCCTCGTCGCTCAGAACCTTGAGCACGGCGGGAAGCAGCTCCTTCCTGTCGTCGCGGATGTGCTGCTGAAATACGTTCCGCAGCGCGGTCACCTGGCTGATGAACTCAGCACTGTTCTTGGGCATGCGCTCCAGCTCACCTAAGAGCGCGGCCGTCTCCTCGTTGCGCTGATAGCCTCCTGCAGGAGATCGTGCATTCCGTGCCGCGTCAGCACCGGAAAGAGGTGTTCTTCCTGAAGGGTGGCGAGAAGCTCCAGCTCTTCCTTCAGCTCCGCCAACAGCCGCTCGCGGGTTTTGACCGCGGTGTCAGAGGTAGCGAGAAGTTTGTCGAAGAGCTCGTTTGCCTTGTCCGGCGGAGCCTGGCTGAACCGTCCGTTCGTCATTGGTCCTCACAAGGGATGAAAGCGACAGTCTCAAGCGTTGTAGGTTGTGCCACAGGATGTGACACTTGTATGTCGACGGGACGAAAAACATTGCGTACGCAATCGGTGGCTTTCTGGTGTTGATCCGCTACTCAATAGCTCGGATGCTTGTCCCTAAGCCCCGGCTGCTCACGGAGCAGCCCGTTCTGATGTTCTTAACGCAGGCTAATTCGTCGATGGTGACCAAGGTTCCACGCTCCGTCATGCGACAAAGCGGACCATCGTGCGCAGGCAGCCATTGCGAGAAGTCTCTGATCGTTCCACCAACGAAGACAGGACGATGGCCGGCAGATCGCACCCGAGCAGGGCTATGGCATCTCGTGCTTCCGAAGTGTGTCCTGTCATTCTTATTTCGTGAGTAAAGTCGCACTGGAACGCCGTTCGATCTCCATCCGTATATCAGTGGAAACTGGCTTGCCGTCGAAACAACTTGAAGTCGCGTGTTGTCGCCTGGAAAGGTGGTTTCTGAGGCAACTGATCTCCCCCAGACATCGCGGGCCCGTGCTCGCAGGTTATCTCCGCTAGATCTTTGGGAAGCAACCCGCCAGCACTTGCAGGACGAATAGGTCGCGTCAAAGGATGCTAAGTTCCCGTTCATCAACAACCAAAGGTATGTGCACTTATTGAATGCTGTTATCCAAAGCAATAGTCAAACAGGTTGCGGCCCTTTAAGGAGTGTTCATGGCAAGCAGGTCTCAACGAGCAGCCTTCCGGTTTAATTGAAACCACTGACTATGCATTTGAGGGCTCTATCCTACAATCCGTCCTCTTGGCTAACGGGATTGCTCGACGCAACGGACAGGATGCCTTTGCAATCCGTTGCTGTGCGCGAATGGCATCTGCACAACAGCGCACTCGCAATAGGCACCGTGACGCGAGAACAGGCAATCACCGTTTTGAATTGGGATTTCCTCATGATCGAAGACGGATCAGACTCGTACCGTAACGCACGTCCTTGAGACCTGATGCTACATTGCGTGGTTTGCCTCGATGAGATCATCACCTGAAGTCAGGTCTGCTCGATTCGATCAGGAGCAATGCGTCGAGGCACATGCATCGGCCTCAATCCGTCATGGTCCTGGGCGTCAACAGGAAACGAGATCCCTGTCACTCGCTCTTCAGGGTGGCGGCTCGTTTGGAGCATTCACCTGGGGCGTGCTCGACCGGCTTCTGGAGGAGGAGAATCTTTTGTTCGATGCCGTCAGCGGAGCAAGCGCTGGAGCCGTGAATGCCGTCCTCCTGGCGTCAGGCCTCGCGGACGGTGGGCGAAGGGGCGCAAGGAAGCGGCTGCAACGCTTCTGGCAGCGAGCCGGTGAGGCTGCTCCCCGAATCCAGCCCGGCATTGCCGCCGCGATCGCAACCCGCATTCTGTCGCCGTATCAGTTCAACCCTTTCAACCTGAATCCGCTTCGCACGCTTCTCGCCAACGAAATCGACTTCGATGTTCTGAGGCATAACCCAAGCCTACGTCTTTTGATTGGAGCAACACGCGTGCGCGATGGCAAGATGCACGTCTTTCAGGAGAAGGATCTCACAATCGATGTCATTCTCGCCTCAGCCTGCCTGCCCGTGATCCATCACGCCGTTTCCATTGATGGCGAGACGTATTGGGATGGCGGCTACTCGGCCAATCCGCCGCTGATCCCGCTGGTCGCCAGGTCTCGGGCATCCGAGATCCTCATTGTACAGATCATGCCCACGGCCGGGGCCGACATGCCGACAACGGCCTCTGAAATCGCGAAGCGTATGGAACAGATTACATTCAACAGTTCGCTCCTGCGGGACATGGATGCTCTTGCGGCGATGACGAAGCTCGCCGAGGCTGAGGTCCAAGGATCGCGTCTGCTCCAGAGACTGCAGAAGCTGCGTCTTCATCATGTCTCGGCGGAGACGGAGTACCCTTTGCTGAGCCAATCAAGTGCTCTGAATTCGGACTGGCACTTCCTGCTTCAGCTACGAGATGCTGGGCGGGTGGCGGCAGATCGCTGGCTCTCTAGCAGTTGGGAGCTATCACCTGTTGATCCTTCCAGAGCGGCAAGGCCACCGCAGACTGCGAGACTGTCCCCCTCGATGAGAGCACAACCGGTCACTTTACCACTGTCTTTGAGCGTGAGAGAGCTTTGGCAGAAGTCCCAGAAAATATTGGCAAAGCTGCTCAATCTGTCCTGGAGAACCACATCGGGCGGGGGCGAAGCCGACTGACCAGACTGAGACCAGTAGTTTGGGACCTTATGGGGTCAGAACAAGCGCTGTTCCTGACGAGCCTATGCCTCGCAGCTGATCTCAGCCGACGTAGGAATGTGCAACGCATGATTGACGCAGATAGCCGAGATAGAGAGGCCATGAGCCCCCTGACTGATGCTCATCCGATACCTCTTCTTTAGTCGAGAGCATCGTTCTTGCGGGAAACCGGGCCACTCTTCCGCACGATGCACTAGGTCGGAACGCTTGAGAGCCCGCACAGTAGCTCAGTTTATGATTTGCGCGAAATGTTCTGTGCGACTTCCGCATAGGTCATATGCCTAGACCGATCTACCACAGTACAGCCAACCCGATCATTCTTCTCGCAACAACATGAACGGAAGCGCTCGGGATCATCCGTGTCTGACAGCACAGGAGATGGCCCATTGTCGATCACATTCTTGCAAGCGGTAGACTCGCACACACCTCAGCTGCCAGAGGCATGGGTTACTAGCAAATTCTTTCTAGACGTCGACCATCAGATCGTTCGATTGGTAGGCCCAAAGCCAATTCCAAGAGTGCTCGCTTTGCAGCTGGCAGAAACGGTCCAGGGAGCAATGTTTCGGCTGGAGCAGAGCTTTCCTTACCACCAAGCCGGTCCGGTATAGCCGCCCCAGCGCTAACCGGTGAGGCTTACATGATCTTTCTCATGTTTTTCTGGGTAGCGACCCGCGTCTGGAAGATTGCCAGGAAATCCAAGTCGGGATAATCGCGCTCGCAAAAATATCTGAGTTCGGAGCTCGCGGGCTCTGCGATGCAGCTGCTCAACCGAAATTTGATCCTATGCTGAGATCGCTTATTCTCAACAGGGTCCAAAGGTGGCTCATCTGTCGCGCGACCAGTCGAGCACTCGAATGCTCGATGCCGGCCATGGCGGACGTTCCCTAGCCACCGGTCGCTGCTACCGTAGGCACACGCGGCCCCACGGGTTGGCATGTGATCTGGAGAAAGGTGCAGGGTCGATGGCCGGACGTGAGCTGAGTCGACTTTCAATGATCCTATAAGGGGTCCCCTCCATATGGCGGGCGGGGAATGCTCTTGTGGGCGGCTCGCAAGGCAGCCGACCAGCGCTCGCTCAGGTCATGGAAGTAAGGCTCGCCCGGCTCGATGCGGTGGAGCACTTCGAAGGCAAAGGCATCGCGTCGGGCAATCGCCAGGTCAATCGGCAGCCCGACCCCGATGTTCGAGCGCATGGTCGAGTCCATCGAGATCAGGCTGATCTTCAAGGCCTCGTACAGATCTGTGTTGTAGCGAACCGCTCGATCCAGAATGGGCTTGCCGTATTTGTGCTCGCCGATCTGAAGATAAGGGGCGTCCGGCCCGCAGCGGATGAAATTGCCGGCTGAGTAGACGAGGTAGAGTTCCATCGGCCCATCGGCGATCTGCCCACCGAACAGGAACGTCACATCGAACCTCAGGTTTGCCTGCTCCAGGGCCGCCTGCTGCATTGTCCAGACCTGCCGAATGGCTCGGCCGATCAACAGGGCGGCCTGAAACAGCGTCGGGACCGTCTGCAGCGTTTCAGTCTCGCCAGTCTCCTCATTGCGCAGGCCCTCCGTTAGAAGTCCGAGCACAGACTGCGACAGGGACAGATTGCCGGCACTGGCCAGCACCAAGACGCGCTCTCCTGGAACAGCTAGCGTTGTGAGCTTGCGGTAGGTGGAGATGTCATCGAGGCCCGCATTGGTGCGGGTATCGGCGATCAGCACCAAGCCCTGCTCCACCAGAACACCGACGCAATACGTCATCGACGGCCCTCATCTGTGCCACCAGTGGTCAGAGAATGCCGAGCCTGCCGCTGTCATGCAACAAGCGTCTGCGCCATGGGATCAGGATCTCTCAGATCTCGTTGAGCGCAAGAAAAATACAAGCTAAACTGTACGAGGTTCTTGTGTTCTCGATGTAAGCTAAAGCATTGATGCTGTCGTTGGGACTCTAAAACGCTTCTGAAAGCTGCAGGTTCCAGATGAAAATTTAGGCTTGCTTGTCGGTTGCTTCGGCGCGAAGGTCCGCCGGCGACGCGTCTGCTGCGTTGCAGAGGCGTCGCCGATAGGAGAAACGCCATGACGAACCGCCAGCAAGACCAAGGCAACCAGGGCCAGGATCGGAATCAACAAAGCCAGAACAACCCAGGCCGGAACCCACAGGGTTCGGATCAGAAGAACCAGGGCCAATCCCGGGATCAGCAGAACCAAAGCGGACAGGATCGGAAGCAGCAGGATCAACAGAACCAGGATCGGAATCCGCAGGGCTCGGGTCAGGGCCGGGATCAAACCCAACGCTGACTGCTCGTGGTCAAGTCGGCACGGCTCCTCGACCCGGGTGAGCCGTGCCTGTGGAACGAGAAAGGTTAGCCATGGTCCCAACGCTGCTTTCCCGCGCTAGCGGCGGGCCTTTTCGGGCATCTGGGCATAGTTCTTGCTTCGCCGAAGGAACTCTCCTGTTCTGAGGCTAGCATGCTGAACTTTCTCCGCCCATGGCTCGAAACCCTGAACGAGGCCGAGCGCGATCTCAGGCGGCAAGGCTACGTTGTCATCTATGGTGGAATGACATCCATCATCGTACCAATCAGCTCAAGCGAGCGAACGCCACAGCCACCTGGCAAGCCCCTGTGGCTGTGGGGAGAGCGGCTCCAGCGACGTTCGGGCTCTGATCAGAACCCCCTGCCCTGTCTCGCTATGCGAGAAATCCGCTGCATCGACGGTAACGCGGACCTTGGCCTGCGTTCAGTGCAAATTTGCAGCGTGGATCGCTCCATCTGAACACCTCAGCATGCCCTTTGGACACCGTCGTCCTACCTCTATTCTTGCCCAGAGAGCCTTTCATGACGCCTTGGCACCGTTACGCCCGGGTGACGCCTTCGGATCCGCAAAAGGGATCATCGTGATGTACGAGAGACCCATCATCCCGGCACAGCTGCGCGCCGGACGAGCACTCCTCGGATTATCCCAGACTGAACTCGCCGGACGCGCGTGTCTGCCCCTGCCGACCATCAAGCGAGCTGAGGCAGACGGTAAACTTGGAGCCTCGGTGGCCGCTGTGGCTGCCATCCGGGTTGCTCTGGAGGATCAGGGCGTGATCTTTCTCGAGGCTGCAGGAGGTGAAGGGCCCGGCGTTCGCCTGCGCAGCTTTGGGCTACCTGACGAGGGCCTGAGACCCAACCAGCTGACGAGCGACAACGATCTCTAACCTAACGACTGCCAACTGCGTCAGCTCTGTTGGAAGACAGGGAGGTATGTCAATTTGAGCCTCGTGATGCCTGGGAGCTCCTGATGGCCTATCGGGTCCGGTGGCAACTCGTCGGACGGTCCGGGCAACCGCTGGACAGCGGCTGCGTGGGTGAAGGCTTTTGCGCTTATAACGATGCACTGGCGGCAGTGGTTGAGTTCCTGCAGCCTTACCCGGAGGTGCGCCGTTGCCCGACCGAGAGCTACTGGCTGGCGCGCCGCTCGCACGAGGCTGACCTTGCGGTCTGGATTTGGGTTGAGCGTCACGAGATCGAAACGGCTGCAGGAGCCGTGGGCCCTTGGCTGCTCCTGAGTGGAGGAGTGGTCCAGGCTTCGATGCCCATGCCCGATTAGCCGGTGTCAAGCTCGTGCCGTCGAGCACACAATGTCGACGTGGGTTTGGCCGCTAAGTTCTTTAACCCGGTTCGAGCCACCATCAGCTTCTCTGGTGAGCATTTGTAGGAACTGAACAGATGCAGGAGGGCTTGCAACACATGAAGCTATACCGTCTCAACGTCACTGCGGATGGGGAGCCCACGGCGATTTTTGTCCTCGCCGAGGATGTGGACAGCCTTCTCCATGCGTTGGAGTCGCAGGACCACGGCGATGTCGATGAGGAGAGCCTGCTGCCTTACTTCGACGGCGAGAAAAAGCCGCGGGTGATCAGAAGCCTTGAGGAGGTCCCAGAGGACTACCTGGACTTCGTTTGCCTGGGTGACAATCCGGAAGAATACACCGTGACCGAGTTCTTCGACACGCAGGAGTAGACATCCGAGTGGTGCAGGTCGCCTGAAGAGACTGGCGCCAGAGCCGAACCGGATATTCCGCATCAGGCCTTTCTGAAGCGGCGTCCGCTATATGCGAGAGCAGCCCGCGCTGCATTGTGGCCTAGGGCGCCGGTGACACCACCGCCCGGATGCGTGCCCGAGCCGCACATGTACAGTCCCGCCAGCGGCGCCCGGAAGTCGGCGTCGCCCAGCATCGGCCAGGCGCCGAAGAGGTGATCGAGCGTCAGAGCGCCATGGAAGATGTTGCTGCCGATCCGCCGTGCAGCACCAGTACTGGGTTGGATGCTGAAAGATCAGCTTTGCCGGCCAGCACGTATGCACCAGAATCCAAGGTCTGCGGCCGGGATAGATCCGCCTGTGTGCAAGAGGAAGAATTGCTGGTGCTGGCGCTTCTCGCGCAAGTCCTCCATGGCCTCAACTAGGCCATTGAGATGGTGTTGAGAGCCTAGGAGGAAGGGGCCGCACCCGAGACACGCACGCACCTCCAACCCGCACCATGCAGGGGCCTACCAACGGCGGCGTGATCTTGAGCATGTCGCACTGTTTCGGCACTGCTTAGGTTGTCTGCTAAAGCTGAGGCGCATCCAATAAAACGATGGTTTATTCGAGCAATTGACCCGACCTCCAATAAATTGGAGGAAAGAAGCGGCCTCGTCGTTGGGATGCGTTGCTGCGGGACCGTGCCAGGCTCATCCTTCTCTTTGACGCAGCGGAAACGCTGGCGAAATTCTGATAAGCAGATGAGAGACGGACAGATGACCAGCTCAGCCGCAATGCCCATGATGGGCAACATGATGCCGGGTATGATGCCGATGATGGGCGGCATGATGCCCATGATGGGTGGAATGATGCCCATGATGGGCGGAATGATGCCTCAAATGCCGATGCCCGGCATGATGCCGAACATGATGTCGCCCATGCAGATGGGCGGGATGATGTGCCGGATGTCCTGCGACATGGCCGCCGACGGTTCCATGACCTGCACCATGATGCCGATGGAAGGCATGTCAGCAGACATGTTCAAGATGTGCTGCGAGAACATGATGAGGATGATGGAGATGGGCATGCCCTGCATGATGATGTGCGGCGGCATGATGTTGATCGGCATGAGCTCGGCCATGGGCGCGCAGACCAAGCCGATGAAGAAGAGTGCCTAAGCTCGACTTTGGCCATTTTGGTGGGTGAATTGGGAGCGCGAGGCGGCGAAGCGAACGATGCGGTAGGCTAGCGGAGTTTCCGCCAAGAGACGCCGCCATGCCGGATCTGCCCGCCCGCTTCGCCGCGATCATTGTAGCCTTTGCCCCGCTCTTTCGCCACCGGACCTGGCTCCATGCCGAGATCCTGCTCGTCGGAGCCATCCTGGCGCCCGGCAAGCGCACCGTGACCAGCATCCTGCGCATCACCGGCCTCAGCCGTGAGCGCCACTTCGTCAATTATCACCGCGTTCTCAATCGCGCACGATGGAATGGCCGCCGCGCCGCTCACCTGCTCCTTGGATTGCTGATCAACACCTTTGTCCCAGCCGGCCCGGTGATCCTCGGTCTTGACGACACCATTGAGCGCCGCCGCGGCAAGCACATTACAGCCAAGGGCATCTACCGCGATCCGGTGCGCTCATCGGATGCCCACTTCGTCAAAGCGTCAGGCCTACGCTGGCTTAGTCTGATGCTGTTGGCTCCGATCCCGTGGGCGGCTCGCACCTGGGCCTTGCCGGTCCTGACCGCCCTGGCGCCCTCCGAACGGTACTGCCATGAGCATGGGCAACGGCACAAGAAGCTGACCGACTGGGCGCGTCAGATGGCGCTGCAGGTGCGCCGCTGGCTGCCCGAGCGCGGGCTGGTGCTGGTGGCGGACATGGGCTTTGCGGCTCTGGAGTTGCTGGCCGCCTTGTCCCGCCAGGGCGTGATCTGCATCACGCGTCTGCGGCTGGATGCTGCCCTCTATGAGCCGGTCCCGCCGCGCCGTCCCGGAACAAACGGCCGTCCCCGCACCAAAGGCGCTCGCTTGCCGAACCTGTCTGATGTGCTGCAGCGGACGAGCACGCGCTGGCGACGCGTCACGGTGCCGGGCTGGCATGGTGAAGGGGATCGGTCGATCGAGTTCTGCTCGGCCACGGCCGTGTGGCACCATAGCGGAAGACCCATCGTTCCAATCCGCTGGGTGCTGCTGCGCGATCCACTCGGCCGTTTCTCACCGCAGGCGCTGCTGTGCACTGACCCCATGCGAGATCCCTTGCAAATCATCCGCTGGTTCATCCTGCGCTGGCAGGTCGAAGTCACCTTCCAGGAGGCCCGGGCGCATCTGGGTGTCGAGACCCAGCGGCAATGGTCGGATCGCGCCATCGCCCGCACCACGCCTTGCTTGTTCGGGTTGTTCTCGATCGTAACCCTGCTGACGGCCCAACTCGGTCAGCGCGCCCGCACGGCTGTTTGGATCGACAGCTGGTACCGCAAGTCTCGTCCGACCTTCGCGAATGCTCTGGCCGCCGTGCGGCGGGACATCTGGCGCGAGACAGGTTTACTCAAATCCCAACGCCAGCACAAAACGCCAAAACCCTCACGAGCTCTTCAGCGATGCTTGGTTTACGCGCTCTGCCACGCCGCGTGATTGGCCAAAGTCGAGCTTAGTAGGCCCCCTCCGAAAGGCGCTGCCTCCCGCCGGGTGTGGCACCGCCCACTCGGGGCACAGTGATCGAACTGTCAGACCGTCTCCACGTAGGTCATCACTAGGTACATGATCGCCATCACGTGGCCTGGGTTGCGGTAGATGTGCGGAACGTCGGCTTGGAAGATGATCGAGTCGTCGGCGTGGAGACTGTAAACGGAGCCGTTGACCTCGATCTCCACATCGCCGACCACGACGGTCAGGTTCTCGATTGTGCCCGCCGCATGGGCACCGGCGTTTTCTTGTGACTGCGCGGCAAGGGTGAGCTTATAAAATTCGACGCGCCGCTCCGCTTCGAAGGGAAACAACGCCCGTGAGGTGAAACTCCCGTCTGCCGATGTGAGGATCTTTGCATTCTTCGAGCGCATGACCACTGTGCCGCTGCCCGTACTCGGGCTTGTCAGCGCCGAAAATGGGACGTTGAGCGCCCGCGCCACCTTCCACAGCAACGAAATTGTCGGGACGCTTCGCCCCAGCTCAATCTGGCTCAGCATGGCGCGGCTGACGCCAGCGAGATTTGCAAGGCGCTCTAAGGAGTGACCACGCGAGCGGCGCAGCCGCTTGAGATTGCTGCTGACGATCTCGGCAAGTTCGTGAGCCTCACTCTCGAGATTGCCCTCGGCGTCATGCGCGACGCCGGCGAGATGATCCTTAGGCGCATCTCTCACGGCGACACCTCGTCTTACCGATGCATGGGCCAAGCATTCCCAACCCAAACAGGCACGAAGAACCATACCGCAACCCAAGTCCCGGGCACAACGGCGGGCATCGGCGCCGCGGGTTGCGTTACCCCCTGGCGCTGGCGCCTCACTTCGTTGAGATCGATGATTTGTGCCGTTGCGGCCATAACCCATGCCTAGAGTTCATCAAACAGAACGCATTATCCTTTATAAAGAACAGATTGTCAATATAATGGAACCTTAGCAGTTGCTGCAGCCGCATCTGACTGTAATGCCTGCTGTTTTTGAGACCAGACAAGGTTCCAATTCCTGTTCTGAGCAACGAACATTTTGGCTAAAGCCCGACATGAGAGGCAGGATCAAACTCGATCCGTCTAGGTGAATTGGGCTGAACAGATTTTGTGAAACCTAGCCCGATGGGCTCTTCGAGAGATGGCTCCGTACGATCCTTGTCATGCCTCGGTCAGTCATCTGGGTTACGAAGATACAGGGGGCAGCGAGCTTAAGCTCGAAGCTCGTCATAAGCGTGCTCAATAAACCGGCACCTTTCGCAAAAGTATGTTCTTTCTAAAGGACATTGCTAAAGAGAAAAAATCGCCTTCAAGTGGGGCTTGAAGGGGAAAATTCTTCTCACGTGCCGAGAGATGCACCAATCATCCCGCCATGGCTGTCACTCGGCAAACCAGCTAACGAGCTCAGCCTCTTGACTTTGTTCTTTATAACGAACAACTTCTGCGCCTGACCTGGAACGCTGCCGAAGCAGATGAGAAATCGGATCGGGGGCAAAAATATGCATCAAGGAGACCTACGATGTCCCACGTAGCACAAGGGACCGCCAACGAGTTTGCTGATGGCGTGGTCAGCTCAAGCGGTGCCGTAGGGGGAGCGAACCTCATGAAGCGTCGCACTTTCCTCGCCTGTGCCGGCATGTTGGCGACTGCCCTGATCATAAGTCCGCAAGCCCTCGCGCAGCAGGCATCGGTCACGGCGCGGGTCGGCATCATCCCGATCATTGGAACGGCGCCCTTGTTCGTGGCGCAGAACGAAGGCTGGCTGAAGCAGGGTGGCCTTGATCTCACCGTCACCACGTTCGAGTCGGGCCCCAATATGATCCAGGCGCTGGCCTCGGGCACCATCGACATCTACGTGGCCGGTGTGGCGCCGCTGGCGGTTGCTCGGTCGAAGGGCATCGATGTGCGCGTCGTTGCCGCGACGGCAACAGCTGAGAACGTGTTCGTGGCGTCGCCAAAGCTTGCCAAATACTTCACCTCGGGCACGTCTCATGCTGCGGCGTTCAAGAACTACCGCACCGCGGAGGGCAAGCCGGCACGACTTGCAACCCAGCCGGCAGGCTCGGTTCCGAACACCACCCTGCAATATTGGCTGTGGGAGCAGGCTAAGGCCGATAAGGCCGATGTCGAGATCGTGCCCATGGGCATTGACGCGACGCAGCAGGCCATTCTGGCCGGAGCGGTCGAGGGCGCGACTATCCGCGAGCCGGCCGTGACCATCGTGCAGGGACGCAATCCCGGCATTAAGCTGGTGGCCCTGGGCGATGAGATGTTCCCCGGCCAGCCCGGAACGGTCGTCGCCGTGTCAGGAGCCCTCCTTGAGAGGAACCCGGACGCTGTTCAGACTTTGGTGAGCGGGCTTGTGAAGGCCGCAGATCTCCTTGCGAAAACTCCTGATCGTGCTGTCCCGCCGCTGGAAGCTGCTCTCGGCAAGGGGATCGTGGACAGCGAAACGATCCGCAAGGCGCTCTCCTCACCGGCGACCAAGTTCCAGATCGATCCCCGCACGATCGTCGAGTCGTCGCGCCTCATGCAGGCTTATCAGGTCAAGCTGGGCTCTCTCGACAAGGAGCTGCCGTTCGAAGGCCTGTTCGAGCCACGCTTCTATGAGCGCGCCACCAAGAGCAACTGATCGTTGATGCGCCTTCTCCTGCTTTCGTGCCTCGGCCTCCTCATCTTTCTCGGATTGTGGGAGGCCATTCCGCGTCTGGGCCTCGTCAATGCGGCGATGCTGCCTGGTCCCAGCGCCATTCCCCCGGCTTTGATGAAGGAAGTCACGAGTGGTGCCTGGCTGACAGCCGTAACCAGCAGCCTCAGCCACTATGTCGTCGGACTGAGCGTTGGCGCCGGACTTGGCGTTGCCCTTGGCATCGTCACGGGCATGTACCGAAGCGCGGAAGGCTTCACGGCCTGGATTGTGCGTGTGCTGCGGCCGATTCCGGGTCTGGCCTGGGTTCCGTTCGCCATCATCTGGTTCGGCGTCAGCACGCCGGCGGCCGTGTTCATCATCGCCGTCGGCGTGTTCTGGATCGTCTACTTCGCGGCTCATGGCGCCGTGCGCACGGTAGACCGCGACCTCGTGGAGGTGGCGGAGGCTTTCGGGTTTCATTCCGGCTTGCGGCGCCTGCAGAAGATCCTGCTTCCCGCTGCCACTCCCGGCATTCTGGTCGGCCTGCGCACCGCTCTCGGGCAGGCGTGGATGGCCGTCGTAGCCGCCGAGATTTTTGGCGTGAGCGGCCTGGGCCAGCGCATGATGCAGGCGTCCAGCCTTCTCGCGACCGATGTGGTCGTCGTCTATATGCTGACCATGGCAGCCCTGTATGGGCTCTTCGACACGGCTTTCGTGGCCCTGCAAGGATGGCTGTTACGATGGAAAGCGTGATCGAGATCCGGGACCTGTCGCTCGCCTTCGCGAGAGACGGCCAGAAGACCACCGTGTTGGACCGTCTTTCATTGGATGTGCGTCGCGGCGAATTCCTCGCCATCGTCGGCCCCTCAGGGGTCGGTAAGTCCACCCTGCTCCGCGTGCTGACAGGACTTGCGCGTCCCAGTGCCGGCACGGCGCGGGTCATCGCGAAGAATCCGCAGCGCCGGCCTGTCGCCTTCGTGTTCCAGGACTCCCGTCTGCTACCCTGGCGCCGCGTGATCGCCAATGTCGCCTTCGGCCTGGAGCATCCTCATATGCCCCGTCGTGAGCGCCGGACCAAGGCTAAAAACGCACTCGAATTCGTCGGTTTGGGCCATTTGGCGCAGCGCTGGCCGCACGAACTGTCGGGCGGACAACGTCAGCGTGTTTCCCTGGCGCGGGCCCTCGCGGTCCAGCCCGAGGTTCTGCTCATGGACGAGCCCTTCTCGGCTCTCGATGCGATTACCCGCGAGAGCCTCCAGGACGAACTCATCCGCATCTGGCAGAAGACAGGCAAGACGATCCTGTTCGTGACGCACGACATCGATGAAGCAACCTATTTGGCGGACCGAGTCATCGTTCTCTCAGGATCCCCTGGACGGATCGTCGCCGAGCATCGCATTGACAGTCCGCACCCGCGCCAGCGTCAAGATGCAGGTCTCGCGCAGACCGCGAAAGCCCTGCGCGCCGGACTGACATCCGATATCGTCACCGATGGCGGCATGATCTAAATTTGCGCTCAGGGCGTGCGCTCTTAGCATCAGAGTTTTCCCCATCCACAGATACTTAACAGGATTCTGTCATGATCCGTGAGATAGGATCAGCACCTAATCGCCTAAGGATGTGTCTGTGTCACTGCGCACGCTCAAAGTGATTTTTGGTGCCGTTACCGTCTGCTTCCTCCTGGCGAGCGCCTACATTGCGGTGCTGGTGACAGAACGTCAGAAGGTCCTGGGAGATATTACACACTATAACCCGGCGTGGCAGGCCAGCCAGGCGGTTGCAGAGTTCATGCGCCTCGAGCGCCGGTTGGATGCGTTCAATGTCCCGGGCCGAGGTGTCGACAAGGGCGAAGTTGAACTCCGCTTCGAGATTCTTCTCAGCAGAGTAAAGCTCCTCATCGAGGGCCGTTTCCAAAGCATCATTCAGGACGATGCTGATCAGCTGGCCACGCTCCGCCGTCTCGCTGATGTCTTGGTCATATTGCAGCCTCTCATCGCAGAACTCGAGCACCCTGGCTCGGTTCAGCAGGCGCTTCAGCTCTTGGAGCCGCTGGAACCAAAGTTGCTGCAACTCGCATCCTACGCCCAGATCCGTGGAGGGGAGAGGATCGCCCAGGATCAGCAAGAGCTCAATCGCCTATACTGGATCTTCTCGGGACTGTCTCTTGGTCTGATCCTGCTGGGGCTGATCCTGATTGGCCTCTTCAGCAGGCATAATCAATTGCTGGAACGGGCACATAGTGATCTGCACGCTGTAACCGGTCATCTCGCCCATGCAGCCAGACACGACGCCTTGACTGGCCTGGCGAACCGCGTGCTTTTTCATGAGAGACTGGAGACGCATCTCGGCAGGTGGCGGCAAGAGGGCCTTCGATTTGCTGTCCTGTGCTTGGATCTTGATCGGTTCAAGAGCGTCAACGATACCTTAGGTCACGAGATCGGCGATGCGCTTTTGAAAATCGTCGCTGATCGCCTTCGGAACTGCCTACGCGATAGCGACACCGTCGCCCGTCTTGGTGGCGACGAGTTTGCCATCCTCCAGGAGATTCCGGGCGGGCTTGAACCGTGTATGGCCCTTGCGAGACACATTGTAGGGCAATTGAGCGCGCCCTACTCTGTTGACGGGCGTGAGATCGTCATAGGAGCCAGCATCGGCATCGCTGCAGTTGAGGCAGACATTGTATCGTCCGACCAGATGCTGAAACGCGCAGACCTCGCCCTCTACGCGGCTAAATCCCAGGGGCGCGGCCTGTTTTGCTCGTTCGAACCGAGCATGGAAGCGCAATTGGATGCACGCCGGTCGCTTGAGATCGACTTGCGCACGGCTCTGGCAAACGACGAGTTCGAGCTGTTCTTCCAGCCCCAGGTTGATATCCAGCTCAATGAGATCAACGGCTTCGAGGCTCTTCTTCGCTGGCGCCACCCCAAATGGAGCAAGGTCTCGCCGGCAGAGTATATTCCGGTCGCTGAGGACATTGGGTTGATTTCACCGCTTGGCGAGTGGGTCATCCAAACGGCTTGCGCTGAAGCTGTCAAATGGCCACGGTGCATCAAGGTCGCCGTCAATGTCTCTCCGGTTCAGTTCCGGAGCGGAGGCCTTGTGCAAAGCGTGCGCAAGGCGCTGCAGAGTACGGGGCTCGCTCCAGGGCGGCTTGAACTGGAGCTCACCGAGACGTCGCTGCTCGATGAGACCGAGGCGACCATGGCGGCGCTGCATGAGCTGCGCCGGCTGGGAGTGCAGATTGCCATTGATGATTTTGGCATAGGTTATTCATCCCTCAGCTATCTCCGCAGTTTTCCATTCGACCGGATCAAGATAGATCGGTCATTCGTGCGGGATCTCTCGTCCCGGCGTGATGCGATGACGATCGTACGATCGATCGCAAGTCTTGGAGCCGGACTTGGCATGTCCACTGTTGCTGAGGGCATCGAGACAAAGGAGCAATTCCTCCAGGTCCAGACGGCGGGCTACACGGAGGCCCAGGGCTACTACTTCGGACGTCCCAGGCCGGCCCATGAACTGGTCTATTCCCTGGACCCAGCGTTATCGGCACCGTCAGGCTAACCGAAGGATGACGATGTCGGCTGCAAGCCGTGCATCTTCTCTGAGACTGCACGCTGCGCCGGGCCAAAACGCCAACTCGCTCTTGGATGCAGCGCGAGCGACGCGATAAGATAGCTTGTCCTGGAGATGGTGTGTCCAGCTCAGGACCTATGGCGTTCAGAACTCTGTTCACGCGAAAGAGATAACGGTCAGGGGCACGATCAATGAAGACATATTGCGAGTTTACGTTCGAAGCCGCGCACTCGGTGGCTCCCTATTCCGGGCTGCATGGACATACCTTCATCGTTAAACTCACCTTCGGTGGAGCCGCCGACGAGATCTATGGCTGGCCGGTCAATCTCTATGACGTCGAGAACTACATCAAGGAAATCAAGGGCGAGTACGGATCGGGCCTCGATCACGGCAATCTCGATCTCAATCCCGAGATCGGCATCGCCTCGCTCGAGAACGTCACCACCTATATCTGGCGGCTGGTGAAGGCGCGTTTCCCGAACCTCGAAGAGGTCGAGCTCAAGCGCGGCATGCCCGGCTCGACGGAAGGCCGCATCTATCGCGGCGAAACGACAGGCAGCAGTCTCGCCGCCTAGTGCCCTTAACAGGCCTGTCCGATGGCGTGACCTCCGTCATGCCTTCTCAGGCGAGCCGCCCCTTCATCCGTCCTGCGATCCAACTTGGCGCATTCCCCGAAGAGCTTGGCTGGGGCCTCGCCGAGTGTTGCGCCGCAGGTCCAGGAAAAACACAATCATAGACCCAAGTGAACACGAAGGCGTGGCCGATGAAGACGAGGGCGAATGCCACATCCATGAGAAAGGCATGGACCAAGCTGATGCTGAGGTACTAGGCCAAGAGCGGCGTCAGCATGGCCAATAGCCCGGCCTCAAACAGGACAGCGTGCAGGACACGAACGGGAATGCTTTTGTCACCTCCACCGGTTAGGCGCTGCAGGATGGAATCGAACGCTAAATTGTAGAGGTATGTCCACAGGGTTGCGATGCTCGCACAGGCAATCCGGACTACGGTGATCTCTGCCACCGGCATGCTGAACGCCCACGCGCCGAGCGGTGAGATCAGGGCAAGGCCGCCGAGCTCAAAGCTGATGGCGTGACGCAGGCGATCCCAAGGCGAGCGCATGATCGAAAAGCCTCAAGACAAGGGGTGGGCTGGGCCACGTAGGTGCGGCAGGCCTACCCTGATCATGTCTGATCGAGGGCGGTGCATTCCTGCAGGAACTCCCGCTTGAGGTCAGCACTGTTGGCCATCTCGCCCCAGTAGTAGGTGTTGACCATGCGGCTGCGGTGGCTGGCGCGCACGCCGCGCTGGGTCTTGCACATATGCACCGCGCTGATGCGCACCGCCAACCCGCGGGGTACGGTCATATCCATGATGTACTGACCGATCTGCTTGACGAGCTCCTCCTGGATCTGCAGCCGCGCGGCAAAGTACGCGACGATGCGGTCGTACTTGGACAGCCCGATAATCTTGCCGTCAGCGGCAGGTAGGATGCCGATGTAAGCCTCGCCATAGATTGGCATCATGTGATGTGCACACATGGAGCGCACCTCAAGTGGACCCGTGACGATCAGCTGATCATAGGCCTGGGCGTTATCGAACTCGGTGATCCGCGGCGGCGCGGTGAAGCGGCCCTCCAAGAGTTCCTCGACGTACATCTTGGCCACCCGTTGCGGCGTCTCACGGGTGTTGTGGTCGTTCTGATGATCGATGCGCAGGATGTCGAACAACTCCTCCACTTTCCGGGCGGCGGCGGCGATCATGCCTTCGCGCTCAGCCTCGCTCAGAGGCTGGTCGAGCGACTCGTTACACAGGCGCGCGAGGTTAAGCTGGTGAGCATGGAAGTTCATGATGAGCCCCTGCAGAGTTTTTGGTTGCTTATATCGACTGACTAAAGAGATGACTCATGAACCACGCAATTGCCAGTCCAGCTAAGATCATAACGATCATAAGGGTGATACAGATTGCCTTTTCATGACGCGCCCGCTGGGCCTGAAGGCCATCCAGCTTTCGCTGCCTCTCAAGCTCGTAGGTTTTCATTGTCGTGCCCCCGCCCAAAACCATATCAGCGATGCTGAGACCTGAGAAGATTATCCCTTAGGGTAAATTGTCCTAGAGAAGGACTGGATAAAGTCATGGCAAGCTTGCTCTGCGAGAGCTATCGTATCCGGCGGGAATCGTGACGCTGAACATCAGACTGCCTAGATTCTACTGCCAAGTTGGCAAAGGCGAGATCCTTGGTAGGGTCTTCTCTGATAGGACCACAACGTCCAACCCATACTTCCGCCTGCTCTTTCGGGTCATCCGGGTCTTGCAGAGATGCCAATCCCTGTGGATCCCGTGGAGAGCGGGGACAAGCAGGGGAATTGTCACCAGCCGTTGCTCGCAAAGGCCCAGAACTCGTTCTTGACTCGATGAACCGAAACCTGAGTAGATCCGGAGGTGTAGGAGCATGGTGATGCGCCATCACTTTCCCAGCACGGACGGTCGGAAGGCGATCCTGGACCTCTCCCGGCCGGCCGATGACGAGAGGAGAAGCCCGTGAGCTCGTCGTCACAATGGACTCTGTTCATCGCCCGCCCCGGAAGAGATCGGCAGCACGTCGTCCGGGATCCGCAAGGCGAGCCCCGGCTCCTCTTTGGCGAAGATGACGGCACGCGGATCAACGATCGTCTCGCCCGGTTCATCGTTGAGAGCCTGAATGCGGGTCTCCATCCGGACGACCCGGATCCGGACGAGGGCTGGTTTCTGGACGGTCTGAGCGGCGGCAACGAGCAGGATCCGGCCCTTCTCATTTGCGATCCGGATTTTGAACTCAGGCTTGAGATCCTCGACACGGACAACCTCGAACAGGATCAGGCGCTGGGCCGCAGAGTTACAGCGCTCATCAACACCTATTTCCTCCAGGAGGAAGGTTCACAGCCAAGCGTATCCTCTTTTGGCTCTCGGACGGAAAGGGAGCCATCCAAGTCCAGACTCTGAGTGTTTTGGGGCCGGTTGCGCGTGGCAAGCTTCAGCCACAGGCGTTTCCGTCTACGCCTTCTGCGCACTTCACTCCCATGTGGCATCTGGCACTTTGGCGGGGTTCAACCTCAGTCAGAGAAGCTCCATGAAATCAATTATCCGGGCCGCTTTGGTCGCCTTCAGCCTCCTCTCAGTCCCGTCGGCTTTCGCGCAGACGCAAACGCAGCGCGGCGAGTACCTGGTGACCATCATGGACTGCACCGGCTGCCATACCCCCGGCACCTTTCTCGGCAAGCCCGACCTGCAGCGGCCTCTGGCCGGATCGGAGGTCGGCTTCCAGATCCCGGGCGTCGGCATCTTCTATCCGCCCAACCTGACCCCTGATCCCGAGACAGGTCTGGGGCGGTGGAGTGAGGCCGACATCATCAAGGCGGTGCGGACCGGCGTCAGGCCGGACGGGCGGCAGCTTGTGCCGATCATGCCGTATCATTCCTACGGCAAGCTCACGGATGAGGATGCCTGGGCCCTTGTCAGCTACCTCAAGAGCCTGAGGCCGGTCAGGAACCAAGTGCCCGGTCCGGTCGGGACAAGCGAGAAGCCCTCAGCCCCCTTCCTGACCGTTGTCATGCCCCAGTAGCCGCTTGGAGCAGAGCACGCAGAATTCAGAAGTCAGCGGTTCCCGGAAAGGCTTAGGAGACATCAGACATGCTCGAGGCAGAGTTGCAGCAGCTGCGCGATGACAACACGGCGATTGCAGAACTGCTGCAAGAACTGGAGAACAGCCTCGCACTGCCGCTCTCGCCCGAACCGCCGTTCCAGGTCATGGCGGATGTGACGGCCCTGCAGAACCGGGTCTATGCCATGGCCCGCAGGGTCGGGAGCATGAAGCGGATGATCCGCGACAGGATTCTCCAGCAGGCGCTCGCAGCTGACTTTTCGCCGCGAGGCGAGGACGTATCAGCAAAAATCAGGCTGGAGGTGTGAGCTTCGTGGCGCGGCCCGAATAGTCCGCATGGATGCGCGCGCTACGCTCCTGATACTTCTCACCCGCTGCCTCGCTCTGGGCCTGATAGCCTATTCTCCTCTGCGAACCCGATATAGAAACTGTGTGTATTGCGGTTATGCCGCCGCTTCGCTCCCAGCCAGTTTGCTGGAACGGGGAGCGTCGGCCAAGCCCTGCTCAATGAGCTTGCGGGCTTCGGTCTCCGTTATCTGCCTCACCGCTGCGATCTCTTTCACCGTGAAATCCAGGGCACCCTCGAAAATCTGTCGTTCGCTGTAGGACGCCTCTTCCTGCTGCGGCCCGCGGTTCAGATCCCGCAGGACCTCCGCGACGGCAGTCAACTGCCCAGTGCTGATGCGCTCCTGGTAGTCCGCCGCACGCCGGTTCCACATGCCACGCTTGGCGCGAGCCTTTCCGCTCAGGATCGCGAGTGCCTGGTTGACGATGGCCGGCTCGGACAGCTTCCTCAAGCCACTGCTTTTCGCTTTTGCCAAGGGAATGCGAACTGTGACTTTTCCCGCGTCGAGTGAAAGCACGAGGAGCTCAAGTTTGAACCCGGCAACTTCTTGCCCCTCGATTCCCGTGATCACCCCGAGGCCATGGCCGGGATACACGACCGTTTCACCAGCCTGGAAGCTCAGCGCAGTGTTCTTCGTGTTCATTCAGAAAAGATCTCCATGAGACACAGACTAGGCTTCATCTGAGACGATCTGTGTCGCAGACGTCGAATTCACGACGCTCGCTTGTGGAGCGTAGGTTGTCAGAACTCGATTTCTTTGCGGTTCCCGCATATCGGATGTCCACCCTCGCGGTGCAAGAGGGCTCATTCAACGATGCTTAACGCTCGCTACGCTGGATTCACTGTGGCGTAGTCTCATCGCCGGCTGCTCGATGCCGACGCCTAAACGCAACCATAAGATGATAGTATGCTCTGGTTAATGTTGTCTTTACGCAAGCGGCACGGGCCTTAGCCCAGAACAAGGTGGTTCGAGACCAGCCGTTTGCCGAACTCAGCGGCGGAGTTCCTCACAGCCTGTCATCATTCCCATTCGCGAAGCGACCTTCGCACAATGTTGGTGCGCTAAGTGGATGAGAGGGAAAGGGGGCTCCCATGTGCAAGCGACAAATCGACAAGCGGCCAATCGCACCGAAACCATCGAACGACAACAATCCAAAGTCGGTAGAGCGTCTCATGGCCTGGAAGCAGCCAAGCTTCCAATCCGGGATACTGTCGGTCGCGCTTGAGCGTGCGGAACGCGTCAGGCTGGACTTTGTGGCCGGAGGAGTGCTGACGATCCAAGGGCAGTGCTCACAGATTCAAGATTCGAGCGCCCCTTGTTGAGATCGCATTCTCGGTTGCCGTTCCGCTTGGCCCTCTTCTCAGGAGGAACATGTTGACAGGAGCTGACACGTTGCCTCGAGAAGCGCAGCGGCCCCTCTCCCGGTTAGTCAGAGGTCTGTATAGCCCTTCCGTCGCTGGGTTTCTGCCCAGCCTTCCAGCGCCTGCGCGGCTTTCGTCTCATCGGGGAAGATCTCGACCTTCTCCTGACCCTTGGCGCCAATGAAGCCCCAGTTCCGCACCAGCCGGATCGTGCCGAACAGGTCGCGTTCGATCACCCGGCTGAAGAACTGCGCCCGGCCCCGGCTCCGGATCACGCCGATAGAGCACCAGGTGGTGCCGGATGGGCGAGCGGGCGTCAGGCATCGGCCCAGCCGGTCCCTTACTCGGGTTTGCCCTTCTGGAGCGTCTTCTCCATCTCGCGCCTCATCGCCTTCTCGATCTCGTCGAGGTTGACCTTGACGGCTTCACCGCTGATCTGCGCCTTGGCCCTGGTCACCGGCACCTGCTTGGCCTTGGGCCGATTGACGGCCAGCCGCGCCTGGGTCGGGAGGTGGCCTTCCAGCGTATCGATCAGGCTGTTGAGCGCCGCATCGGACAGCGGGATTTCTGGCGCCTTATCGAGACCTCTCAGGGCGATGGCCTGATTGGTATAGCGAGGATCCGCTGTCACTTCAGGCCCAAACCACTCTAATGGACAGAACCCCCTCGCCTCCGCTTCAGAAGCGAATTCCACGGTGACGAGATGCAGGACACGGGGCCGGAGGATCTCGTCGATCAGGGCATGCCCCTCACCGATCGGCAGGGCTGTCCGGGTGTAGTCGACCTCGCCGGCGCAGACATCGAGCAGCGCATGGGCATGGGCAATCGGGATGTCGGTCTGGTCCTCGGCCTCGCCGCCTTGGCCAACCGTCTTGAGGGCCAGCCAGCCCCTGTCCTCTTCGAGGCGAACCCAGGAGGAGCGATCCCGCTGCTCGGGGAAGAAGCCTTCGATGTGGCGCAGCCCACCCCTCTCACGCCGGATCAAGCGGGCGAAGGATGGGGTGAGGAGGAAGCGGCGGCGAACGGTCATGAAACCCAGGGCCTATAAGGGATCGAGAAGCCTTTTATTCGTACATGGCAGAGAAAGAGGGAGGCAACCCTGAACCCCGCACTATGGTTTCCGTTCAGCCGTCGGCCTTTTCTCGCGGATTTTCTGCTGGGGTCAGGTAATCCCAGTTTCAGGGAAACAGTCGATTAGCGCACCCTTGCCGAGTTCGCCATTCAAGTCCTGACTATGGAGTGAGATGTGCTCGACCCGCACTAGCCTGAGCAGACGCTGCAAAGACGCCTTGGCAGAGATGCTGTCTTGAAACCTCGGCCAAGGCGTTGGTGGTCCAAGGGAAAGAATCCACACTTCGAGGATAGGCTTCCCGACATTGGCAGCAAGGCTCTCACACATGACAACGCCCTGACAGAGTTAGCCGTGCGGAGCTCACTGTCAGGGCGCTTTTGTGATGCCGGTTGCAACACCACGGCTGCCATAATGCCCCAGGAATGCCGGACCTTCAACCGGACGCTGTGCACAAGTACGAAATGCCCCGGCGGGAGGCTGAGCACCAGACCTCCCGCCCGGGCGCGTGCGATGTGTTCCGGCATCGCACGATCCATGTAGATTCGCCCATGACAAACCGATGTGTGGTGACGCACACTGTCAGTTCCGAACGAGATCATTGGACAGCACTGCAGCCGAAACATCAGTCAGCTCGGCTGCGGTCGACGCCAACATCACGAAGCATATGCGGGCTGAGTTCGTGACGCAGTGTTTGCTCGAGTTCGCTTGTTACCACAAGCCGCCTGCGATCGTTCGCAGGCCTGCGCGGAACGCGAACAAGTTCAAAGCGGAAGGCGAACCCTACAAAGGGCAGAGGGAAGACGGTCGGATTCATCGGAGCCAACAGCAGCTAAAGTTGTGACGAGGAGAGCGGCGCGTTCGTACGTGCAAAGTCGCATGGACATGTAACGCCTCCTCTGGCTGTGGCTGTGAAACGGGCGGAAGATCCGCAGGGCAGCTTCAATATCAGAATTCTGCTGCCGAGACTAGCCCCATCAGGTCATTTATTGCCCCTGGCCGTCTTGATTACTTCTGAACGAGTGTTTGGTCGGGAGGAACAGTACGCGCGAGGCACCTTCATGAGAGACGGTCCTAGCGGCAGCCCGGCATGTGCTTGCGCCGGACCAATCCTGTGATGAGTTTGTTAGGCGGCGCACGCCGCCGGTGCAGACAATCCTTCGGCCAGTTCCTCCACCAGGCGGAATTCATGCAAGGCCGCGCTCGCCTTCGTGCGAGGGATCCTGAGGGAGGTTGCCATTCGGAGCGAGAGCAAGGACAGCACTTTCGGCAGGGGCTTGCGGTGCATCCCGAGAATGAACAGCGAATCTCTGATCCCAAGAGTCAGCAGTTCCCGCTCCTGGTCTGTCGTCATGACAACATTGGCATCGAGGCGCCGGCAATCCAAGGCAGACTCAAGCGCATCGATTGCCCCAAGGATGTTGATCGCTGCGGTCGTGGCGTCGTTGATCGTGAACATGTCTCGCCAACGGTCATCTGGGGGATTTGCAGCACGGTTCCTCGTAGAAACAGGGATCGGTGAAGGCTCGTGACGAGCCAGGACGGTGACGTCAGATTGACGTGCAAGCATAGCGAATCTGAGCCTCCCAACGTTGTGCTTTGTCTGACTTGAACCGGGTAATGTGGCCCGGCAGTGGCTGAACAAAAGCAGGCATCGGGCGCGAGTGCCTGACGTTTGCTCAGACAATCTGGGTTAGCCTCCTGGCCCTCCCAGAAAGTGATGACAGCATCATGAAATGGACCGCTCAGTTGCGACCCGAAGCATGACACAGATGCGCGAGCATCCGGTGATGAGGGTCCGTTCAACCGGCAGACATCAATGGTCTGGAGGAAGCATGGTTCCGCGCTCATCGCGGCTTCGTCAGACCGAGGGACTGATTGGGAGGACGTGGTGAACGTCTGGTTAATGCGCTCCAGTCGGAACATGCGATAAGAGCGCCCGAGCATGCGCCAGGTCGCAGCGCCGATTGGTCCTCAGAGTGGCTTCGGCGAAGTTTCGTGGCCGCGATCTGAAGGTGTGAAACTCAACTTGAGCAAGACCTCGTAAACAGAATGCGGGTCGCACTCGTTCTTGCGGGCTGCGCATTCGTCGAATGACCGGATGTAGTCATCGCATTGTGAGGATCTGACAGGCCACGGGGCTTCCGCGCTCTCGGATAGCTCGCTGCACGACCGCAGTGACATCAACTGGTCCGGACGCCTCCTGCGGCAATGTCTCCGTGAGCTTCTGGTGCGCGAGGATGATAGTGGATGGCCCTCCGAGGATAGCGATAGCTATCAAGCTATGTTGGATCTTTCGCATCGTCATACCTCGGACCTTTATGGTTAAGGCGAAGTTAACCGATGCACCCTGAAATGGAAGCATGTAACATTCTGGCGCAGTTGACGACTTTCATCGTGAGGAAACGAACATATGGCTAAACACCTGGAGCAAGAGGACGGACAACCTGACACCAAGGGGGCGGCTAGTACGCCGCATCTCGATAGGCTTGAGAAGCTGGCTAACGCAGCTGCCACTGCCGCGCAGGCAAAGCAGTGGCGGGCGCGCAAGAATGGTATGCATCAGCAAGACGAACAGTCAGAGGTGCGCAACCTCTCTCATAACGCAGAGGCAAGGGCACAGGCTGAAGAAGCGATGCGGCAAATGATGGCAAAGTCCCAAGGCAAAAGGCGCGGATGGTGACGATCTGGAGCTTTTCATCTGAAACCACTCTCCAGACATCGTCGCGTCCATGGCGGGGTTAAGGAACTGTTCAGTTCTTGCTGGCCATGGTCCCGCCCCTCTTGCCCCTGCAGCTGGCAGTGAGGCGTACTCGAGGAGTTTCACAATGTCACAAGCCAGAGCAGCCAAGAAGCCGAACCCGGCCCTGATGAAGCCACTGCAGCCTTCGACTGAACTGGCGGCTGTGGTTGGCTCGGCTCCGCTGCCCCGCACTGAAGTGGTGAGCAAGGTGTGGGACTACATCAAGTCCAACAATCTGCAGAACCCGGCGAACAAGCGTGAGATCCTGGCCGACGCAAAGCTCCAAGCCGTATTTGGCGGCAAGAGCAAAGTAAGCATGTTCGAGATGAACAAGCATTTTGCTCAGCATCTCTCCTGAACCTAAGTAGCGGACCTCCGGTTCTGCTGCTATCCGGACCGGACGCGGAAAGTCCGCTGCCAGTGCTACCATTGTCAATCGGTCTGAGCAGCCTCCTTCCAAGGTGTGTCATTCCCTTGGCACACCGGCGCTCCGATTGAGGCCTCAGACAGCGTCTCAGCCGGGGCGCTTTTCATGGCCGATGCTACAGCTGGAGATTATGCATGCGAGCCTTTGCCACATCATGCGTGCTTCTGATGGTGTGCGCCACTCTCACGGGGTGTTCCTCCAGATCGGGAGCCCGGACGTTCTTCCCCGCACGGCCGTCCCGCCACCACCATCGATGGCTGGCACCTCGCAAGATACATCCCAGTCGGTGGCGGCTCGGCCCGTATCATCGAGCGCTCAGGCGCCCGCGGCTCCCGATCTGGAGGAACACCCTGCCTCGGATCCTCTGGCTCGGCCGCTTCTAACAGGACGCGGTGCGGGCGCTGGCTTTCGGTTCTGAGTTCCTCAACGCGTGAACCGGATGTTTACGCGCTCAAGTCACGATGGCGTCACCGGGCATGTTGCGTATCAGCCCGAGACGATGCGGAGCCTTTACCCTCCACCGGCTCCCTTGGAAACTCAGGGCGTATCTGCCATTCCGCCTGAATGCGCGAGCCCTGGCGTGGCTCCCTAAAGCCAGTGCAGTGCCAGATAGATTGTGACCGCAATGCCGGCCAGTGCTGTCGCCAGACCGATAAGGCGGATGCTCATGGACGGCTCGCGCCGCACCCACGGCTGCTGGTCCACCTGCAACAGGTCGTCCTCATCCGGCTTCGCCATCTCACACACACTGAGATATGCCATGCTGGTTGTTGGTCGTCACCGTTGGATGACCGAGCCAAACACACAATTCCTCCAAGGAAGGGAAGTCGTGCTCAACCTCTCGGAGTGGCCAGGGTCGTTTGCTGCGCGGCAAATCCTCCAGCAACTCGGCGATCCAGGTGTAGGGCTGTCGTGAGCCGTTCCTCACCGCGCTGGCAATGTATTGTCATCCAAGAAGAGGTCATAGGCACTAGGCGCCAGGTCATTCTGGGGTCTGACCAGAGGCAAGCTGCAGGTCGACCCACTCATAAGCCTTGGCAAGGACAGCCTGCCGCTCCGGAGCCATGATCACGGTTGGGCGCTGCTTGGGCCGTGCGACGAAGGCGATCCATTCCAAGCTGCTCTGGCTGAGGCGGATCTGATACCCGCGGTGCTCCGCGAGATTGGTCTTCGGAAGGTGATGAGGATCAGTCATGGTCGCCATAGCAGATCGGTCCTGTAGAGAGGGATGCACAGAGTGGTTGGCCCGCCGGTCAGCTTGGACAGGCCAGTTAACGGTGGGATCGGAACCGATAGATCGATCACCATCGTGGCAAAGGGTCGATTGCGACTGTTCATCTGTTCCACCAGTGGCGCTCAGATTTGTCCCGTCCGGACGGACTTTCCTCAAGATCGCCTTGATGTATTCCTTCACGATCGGCTCCGCTAAGCCGAGCTCCGATGCAATCGTGTCTGTTGGCATCCCGTCTTGGAACCGCCGCAACACGGCGCTCTCATCCGTGGAAAACCTGCACGGTTCGGGAACTTGCATCCTGATGAGGGTTGCTGTCATCAAGAGCGCTCACGCAGAGCGGTCAATTCTCGGAGATAGGTTTCCCGCCGATGGAAATACTGGGACTCGAGCATCGCCAAAGCGCGATCCTTCACGCTCGTATCCGGCAACGTGATGTTGAGGTTCTGCCGCTCCCGCTCATGCTGCTCATCGAGCTCTTTCAATAGGAAGCAAAGAGACCTTATCAGAGGATGATCCTCTAAAGCAGCATCGAGCCCAACGCCATTCCCATTGGTCGTCGTGCGACAGGTCTTCTGATCGGTCACTCTCCACCCCTATGGAACACTACATCCCTCGCTCCATCATCTGGGAAAATATGTATGGCGTCTGTCGGGAACACGACAAATCACAGTGCCCCGCTGGTGTTTGGTCAATAATTCCTCAAAACAGTGCGGCAAAAATCAAGGACGGTCGCGAGAAGTAGCAATTTGCAGGTCAGGCTATCGCGTAGGTGCGCGGCAGCAACTGATCAAAGAACTGCAATTGGAGCGCTCTCACTCCAACAGCTTGCAAAGGTGCACTGCTGGTCATGACCGTCTGGCAGCACCCGTCGGATATCCATCCAATCTGAACCACACAGTTTGAGTCCCATGCATTCTCGTTGCGAATTGTGAGCCCGCCCTGTAGGATTTTGTCCGAGGTCAGCGAGCTGTCGAACTGCGCCCGAAGTTGCTCTGCACGGGCGGATTGCCGAGCCAGGCGCACACCTCCTCCAGGGTTGCAAAGTCGTGCTCGATCCCTCTGAAGGGAGCCGGTCTCTTGGTCCAGGGCAAATCCTCGAGCAGTTCGGCCGTCCAGGCCAGTGGAGATCCCTAATGGCACCGACCCTGCAGACCGTCCACATCAGCCGGGACCGCCCTCCTCTATCTCTCGACTCCCTGATCAGGCTCCCGCAGAGAGACCATCCATGTCCGTCCCTCACTCCGCGTTGTTGCCGTCGCTGGAGCACAGATAGCGCCCGCCCTTAGCGTCGTGGTTGTGATGCAGCCCGTCGCGAGTAGCGCGATATCAGGCTGGCCATCCTCTCGGAGCACCTGGGCCATCCGTACGCATTCCATGTGCCCCATCCAGGTCCTGGCGACGGAGGGCCTCGGCACTTTCCTGCCGGGATAGCACCCCTCCCGCGTCAGGATGGTCTCGTCGGGCCGCCCAACGTCGCCGTGCCGTCCCGACTACTTCTCGGGACAAGCCACCTCAACCAATTCTATCACGGGTTCGGTGCTAATAATCCTGGGATAGAGACTTTTCGCCGCAGAATGTCACCATCGTTGGGCGGAACAGGAAAGGACCCCTAGGACTTAACGGTAGTGGCCAAGTACAGCCGGGGGGCGCATGACCGAGGATGAAGTTGAGGCTGTTGCGGCCGAGCTTGCAAAAGCGGGTGGTCTCTCCTGGCATTCGAGGATAGAGCACGGCCCTGTCAAACTCGTCATGGATCGCTATCGGGATCGAGCCCGTCTGGCCATTGCCGCCCTCGAACGTGTTCAGGCCGGTAGGCAAAACATCGCTTCCGCGCCGGATGCCGATAAGCCGTGCCAAGCAGGCGCGACAGCCAGCTCAGAGGATGTCTTGTCAGAACGTGTCGCGGCTGGAAGTCTTGTCCTGTACCGTCCCCCTGGAGATCAGCGAACATACGCGTGCCGGGTTGCGAGCGTTGAAGGAAGCCGCGCCTACCTCATTCCCGAACTCCCGACCTGTACCGGCTGGGTGGAGCTCGATGACATCTCCCATTCGGCAGTTCAGTAAGGCGACAAGATCCGTGACAACTGTTATCAAAGGCAAGCCTGTGTCAACCGACGGTCTTAACACCGGCATACCATCGCCTGGCTCCTGGACAGGGGGCGCACGGGCTCTTGCGGCTCCAGCACGCTATTACTTCAACCTCACGGACGGCGCTAACATGATCCGTGATGAAGAGGGCATTGAGGTGTCCAGTCTCCAGGCGGCGGTGATTTCCGCCCTAGAGGCCGTCGAGGAGCTGCGTGCACAGGCGCCCACAAGTTCAGACGAGTGGCGGGGATGGCGCCTGGAGATTGTTGATGGCTCCGGCCGAGCCGTTCAGGTGATCCCATTGGACGCTCTCTCGGCTCATTGATCAAATCTGGGACGAACTGCCATAGTGGCTGCACCTGCTATGTAACAGCAACGAGCCCCTGTACGTTGCCGTCCACGTTCCCTGCCCTATGGGCTGTCGCTGCCCATAAGTCCTTCTGAACTTTGCCGTGAGAATTCGCTCGAGCTCCCGTGTCAGAGAGATCGGGTTGGCTCGGTTCCAGGCGCGCTGATGTCGCTGAATGAAGCGCTTCCTGCTGCGTCTAATCTCGCTTGGAAGGTGAGCCGCCAGAGGCACGAAGCTGCGACGCAGTTGAAGCTCCGTCCTCTTCCTGGACGGGAGGGCGGCCTCCGCAGCTTGCGCCGCGGCGATGTCGTCCGGTGTCGGATCTGAATGGCGGACCAGCGCATCCTCCTCAATCTGGATGAAGGCCTTGTCCTGCGCGGCATAGTGGTCTTTCAAGCCGGGGGCATGTTCGAGCAGGTAGGCCTCGCCGGCCTCATCCCAGTCTTCTCGCCTGCGCTTGGCCAAACGAGCCTGTTTGCGCGGATTGTTCATCATTGAGTGACGGCCTTTCTCTCTTCTGCCCCGTCAGGAAACGGCACGCTGCAACGGCATGATACTGCCCTCCACGCCCGACGCTCGGAAGGGATCAACCCTGTCGTCGTCGCAGCTCAGTGCTGACGAGCCTGCACAAAGTAGGCCGGAACGGTTGTCTCACCGAGAGCTTTGCACGCCTCCAGCCGATGCAACCCCTCGACCAAGACAAACCGCTGCCCGTCAGGGCGCACGAGAATGGGGGCTTCATGCCCCTTTTCCATCATGCTCTCGGCCAAAGCATCAACCTTCTGCAGGTCCAGAGTTTGGCGCCGCTTCACAGGCACGTAGACATCGTGGATCGTAAGGGTTTGCTTCTTCAATGCCATCCCGACTGCTCCTGCGTCGTGTCATACCCACGGAAGTTTATGTCCGGCAGGTTGGTTTGCCTAGGAGTAGGCTTTGCCAGCATGGGCTCGTGCCAGTCCCAGAGGAGCGGGAAGATGACATCAGGTGTTGACCGTCAGACGTGTTGATGCTCCTGATGGTCTTCGAGAAAGCCGGGCCAATCGTCCCCGGGCTCGTTTTGATAGGTGCGGACGTCTGCGGATTACGCACTCCAAAGATGATAGGTCTGAGGCGATTGGTCATGCCAGTCGATCTTCATCGACGCGGTTACGGTGCAGGCCCGCTGATCCTGCTCGTCTCTCACCACTATGACAACATGGCTAGTATCGCTCTTTGCCAGCCGGTCTGTTCCAATCTCAGCCGCCGAGCGTGCCACTCCCTGTACCGCGGTGTCGAGACTGTCAAACTCGGAGCCCTCGTCATCACGCATGACCTGCTTCCCGTTCAGGACGTCGAAATAACAGTGGGCCACGGCACTCTCCTCCAGGTCTGCTGCACCTTGCATTTCACCTAAAGGCGACAAACCAGGTGCAGAGCCCTTCCAGGGTCAGAAAGTCAAATTGGCTCTCTTGAAGGGAGCGCGTCCCTTGCTCTGCAGGCGATCCTTGAGCAGCTCTGTCCTCCAAGTTGTGTTGGTGCCTGGATCGCCAGGCCTATCCACGTCGCCCCACGGTCCTGTTCGGGAGGAACTCGTAAGTTGCAGGGGCGAATTGGATCTGGCTAGAACTGGTGCTGGTACATTCCAAACGCAAACGGCACCTCGATCCACAAAGACACCGGCAATAGCAGCCACGTGGTCAAGAGCCATCATTAGGCCCGGGTGTGCCGTCAAGCGGCGTCTGCAAGATGAACTCTTCAGCCCCACAACACTACTCGACGGCCCTACCCGACGCTTCGACGATGCGGCTGGACCGTCGGCTGACACGACCCGCTCTTCAATCCGCCTAACTCTGTTTGTCACTTTGCTTGACGATGACCGGCACGATCATATCGCCCCAATATCCTGTCTCAGAATGGCAGCGTTTCACCCTCTGCAACTCGATGGATAGGCCATGGTTGACGCAGTTCATCACCGCCTCGTTCACGCGATGGAGCTCATTGGCCAGGATCCGGATGGCGCCCTCTTGATCAGGAGACATCGAGCTAGCAGCGTCTTCGAAGCGGCTCTTCAGTTGCGGCTTTTCAGAGATCGTCATGTTCTTCACTCCTGTTAAAGTCAATCGGTGACCACAGCATCTCTTCTACTGAAAGGCGTGCGGCCTCTGTGTCGTTAGACTTCGGCAATCCGCGAGTGCGAGGTGCAATCAACGAGCGGCGGCACAGATCGCGGCTCGGCCCGCGGCAGAAGTCTAGCCGAACTGGTTCATGGTGTTGTGAGCACCGCCGGCCTTGAGCGCGGCCTCTCCCGCGAAGTACTCCTTGTGGTCGTCACCGATGTCGGAGCCAGCCATGTTCTGATGCTTCACGCAGGCAATGCCCTGGCGGATCTCCTGGCGTTGGACACTGCGCACGTAGCCCAGCATGCCTTCGCTGCCGAAGTACTCCTTTGCCAGATTATCCGTGGAGAGCGCCGCAGTGTGATAGGTTGGCAGCGTGATGAGGTGATGGAAAATACCCGCCCGCTTCGCACTATCCGCCTGGAAGGTGCGGATGCGCTCATCGGCCTCCTTGGCCAACTCGGTATTGTCATACTCCACGCTCATCAGCTTGGCGCGATCATACTTGGACACGTCTTTGCCGGCTTTCTCCCAGGCGTCGTAGACCTGCTGGCGGAAGTTGATGGTCCAGTTGAAGGATGGCGAGTTGTTGTAGACGAGCTTGGCGTTCGGGACGACCTCGCGGATGCGGTCCACCATGCCGGAGATCTGCTCGACATGCGGCTTCTCGGTTTCGATCCACAACAGATCCGCACCGTTCTGCAAGGCGGTGATGCAGTCGAGCACGCAGCGGTCCTGGCCCGTGCCGGAGCGGAACTGGAACAGGTTGCTTGGCATCCGCTTCGGGCGCAGCAGCTTGCCGTTGCGATTGATCACCACATCGCCGTTGACGCAGTTCTCTGGCGTGATCTCCTCACAATCAAGGAAGCTGTTGTAGAGGTCGCCGATATCGCCTGGCGTGCGGCTGAAGGCGATCTGCTTGGTGAGGCCGGCGCCGAGCGAGTCGGTGCGGGCGACGATCAGGCCGTCATCAACGCCGAGTTCAAGGAAGGCATAACGGATAGCGCGAATCTTGGCGAGGAAGTCCTCGTGCGGAACGGTGACCTTGCCGTCCTGGTGGCCGCACTGCTTCTCGTCCGAGACCTGGTTCTCGATCTGAAGGCAGCAGGCGCCGGCCTCGATCATCTTCTTGGCGAGAAGATAGGTTGCTTCCGCGTTGCCGAAGCCGGCATCGATGTCGGCGATGATCGGCACGACATGAGTCTGATGGTCGTCGATGGCGTTGACGAGCTCACGCTCCTTAACCGAGTTGCCGCTCTTCCTCGCGGCATCGAGATCGCGGAACAGGAGCCCGAGCTCGCGGCCATCGGCCTGGCGCAAAAACGTGTAGAGTTCCTCGATCAGCGCGGGAACGCTGGTCTTCTCGTGCATGGACTGGTCCGGCAACGGGCCGAACTCCGAGCGCAGGGCGGCCACCATCCAGCCAGAGAGGTAGAGATACCGACGTTGGGTGGTTCCAAAGTGCTTCTTGATCGAGATCATCTTCTGCTGGCCGATAAAGCCATGCCAGCACCCGAGCGACTGGGTATAGCGCGAAGGATCGGCGTCGTAAGCCGCCATATCCTCACGCATGATCCGGGCAGTGTAGCGGGCGATGTCGAGACCGGTTTGGAAACGGTTCTGCAATCGCATCCGAGCGACTGACTCGGGGTTGATGCCGTTCCAGGTGCTCTGGCCCTCAATGAGCCGCTGAGCCTGCGTGATCTGATCTTGGTACGTCACAATCTTATTCCTCGTTTCTGTGAAGGTTGAACGAGGAAGTAGCGGGCGTGTTCAGGACCGTGAAGGCGAGTTAAGGTCCAAGTGTCAACTTTTACAATGGGTCCAGTGTAAATCTGTCAATTCTTTACATTCTCTGGCAATCCATAGGTTTCTGCTAAGTCCCTGATTTTCCTCAATGGGAAATCGCCGTGATAGTTGCGAGCTCTCTAAATCACTGTTCTTTCACGAAGAATGATTAGCCTAAAGGCGAAGCTACCCTGAAGGAACTGGGTGAGCGAAACACTCCCCGCCTTGTGACAACGGAAGTGTCACTGTTTTTACAATTCGATGCCTTGTGGGAAGCAGCCTGTGCCCGGTCCACAAGCCCAAGGTAGGGCAACCCATGTTGATATCACCCACAATGATATCACAGACTCTGCCTGTTAATCCTGCCACAACTGTCCGCTGAGTTCGGGCTCGAGATTCAGGGTTACTCCGCCACTGGTTTCCTGCCGCGTTTAGGAAGCGCTTGTCTCGTACTACGGATACTCGCCTTCCAAGGTAAAGCCGGCCTTGAGCACCACCTGGTAATGCTGGACCTCGCCGTTCTCTACTTGCCCACGGGTTTGCACCACCTCGAACCACCGCAGGTTTCGCAGGGTCTGGTCGGCACGCTTGATCGCCGTTTGAATGGCATCCTCGATGCTGCTCTCAGAAGAACCAACGAGTTCGACCACCTTGTAGACATGATCCGACATGGAACGCTCCTGATGATGAGCCGGAGTGCAGATAGAGCCTGAAACCGCGGCTGCCAGTCGCGCGATGTTCCGTAAGATCAATCGGGTTCATGGCCCCCGTCGAGCCATCGAGCAGGTGGATAACGCCGTCAGCCATCACGCCACGGATGGTGCTTCAAGCCGTCACATGACGGAATTTCGCAAGCTGCCGCTACGGCAGCTGCGCACACAACAGGAGAGCGAAACCGCCTGCTGTCACAGCCGTAGCCAGCAGAATGCTATCAACCAGTACATTGGAAGTTGGTCTGGGACTCACGAACCGCCTGATCACCGCGCAGCCCGCCTTATGAAGTGAGCTTCGCGGAGTGACCCTCGACCAATGATGCAGCCGTGGAGCGCCTGCAGGCGAAATAGGATCATCGAGTGGTTCTCTGGAGAAGAGTGACCGCCTGATGGTGTTGCGAGGCCGATCATCGGCTTGAGTGCTCCAGTTGAAGGGGCATTGTTGTTACGAAGTTCTGCTGCCGGGAGACGATTGCCGATGTCATCGTCGCGGAACGCGCAAGCCCCTGCGCTCGACAACAACCACTGGGGCCTGACGCGTGCGGACGCGAGCCGCCCCTATCACTACTGCAGCAGCGCCCTCTGCTGCCTTCAGGACCTCCGGCCGGACCTCGGCCTCTGGCAGGCCCATCAACTGCGCTGCGATCTCGATCTGATCCTCGATGTGCCCGGTTAAACCTTGAGCGGCTGCGATGGCTTCCTTGAGCGCGGGAGGATCATGGCGCGTTCTTCGACGGCTCCACTCGGCGGGTGTTTGCTTGCGACCCATCTGACCAATTCCCCTTGACCGACAAGATAACGCCCCGAGCGGGAAATTTGTGCGTTGCACAATTGCCGCAGTCGATCGGAAAGAGCGATTCAGGCGTACGGTCATCCCTGATCCCGGCTCCCTGGCTACCTGGCGCCAAAGCCTGCTTGACCTGATCTCGTCTCATCTCGTGTGGCCGCTGCACTTTCAGCGTCATGGACGATTCAAAGCGCCTGAGGGCGGATTACCTCGCCACATCCAAAGTTCGTCTCGACCGAGGGGTTCAAGCCACCTATCGTAGTTCTCTCGTGTCTTGTGCGCTTCTGAGTACCCATGGCCTCTTCCTCCCCTGCCCGACGACCAAAGACCCGCGTGCAGCCTCATGTGGCTCCAACGGTCGATCTCAGTGCCGTGATCATGGCGGCCACGCCGGATGAGCCGCGGGTCCTCACCGTTCGGGCCACCCCACAGCAGCCTGACGGCCTTCCTTCGGGTCCCTTGCAGTCGCAGCACCGCACCCTGGAGATGGGCTTGCGGACCTGGGTGGCCGAGCAGACGCAGCTGACCTTGGGCTATGTCGAGCAGCTCTACACCTTTGGTGATCGCGATCGGGCCGAGGCTGACGTCCACGGGGTGGGACATTCCCTATCGATCGCCTATCTGGCGCTCGTGCGGGAAGCCCGACCGGCAGGACTCGCCCATGCCGCTTGGCGCAACTGGTACTCCTTCCTTCCCTGGGAAGACTGGCGCGATGGGCGCCCAAAGGCCCTCGATGTGATTGAGCCTCGGCTGAAGGCCTGGGCCAAGGCCGGGGGCAAATCCCTCCGCTCGTTTCGCGAGGAGCGCATTGAGCTTACCTTTGGCTTTGAAGCGGAAGACTGGACGGATGAACGGGTGCTGGAGCGCTATGAACTCCTGTTCGAGGCTGGTCTGGTCCAGGAGGCTCTCCGTGACGCAGAGCCGTCTGGCTCCACCAAGATGCGGCTGGCTCCTGGACAGTCGATGGCACTCGATCACCGGCGGATTCTCGCGACAGCGATCGGCCGCCTGCGCGGCAAGATCAAGTATCGCCCGGTGATCTTTGAGCTGATGCCAGCCTCCTTCACCCTGCTCGACCTCCAGAAGACCGTCGAGGCCTTGTCCGGGGTGCGGCTTCATAAGCAGAATTTCCGCCGGCTGGTGGAGATGCAGGGGCTGGTGGAGGAAACCGGCGAGGTCACGACCGAGACCGGCGGGCGACCGGCCCGGCTGGTACGCTTCCGGCGCGAAGTCCTGGTCGAGCGACCGGCTCCCGGGGTGCGCCTGCCCCGCTTGCGGTGAGGCGCTGTCGCAACCGATTGTGGGTTGACGCCAACTTATACTCCTGTCTAGCATAAGAGATGTGCCGGCTACGCAGCCGGTCTTCTTATTAGCCGATAATACTCAGGATGAGTATTATCATGGCCCGCTAATGCTCTCCCTGAGCATAGGAGGCTCTATGTCCGCTGCTCCGTTGGGGTTTGCACCCCTTCCCCTGCCCGACCTCTACGCACGCGTCAGACATCATGTCCCGGTGATCGAGTGGCCAATCTTTGCCAACGACATCGAGGCCATCCTTACCCTCAAGCGCGAACACAATGCGGTCATCCTGGCGCACAATTATCAGACACCCGAGATCTTCCACACGGTGGCGGATATTGTCGGTGATAGCCTGGCGCTCGCGCGTGAAGCTGTGAACACCGACGCCGACGTGATCGTGCTCGCTGGTGTGCATTTCATGGCGGAAACTGCCAAATTGCTCAATCCGAACAAAACAGTGCTCATCCCGGATGCAGAGGCCGGGTGCTCCCTGGCCGAGTCGATCACAGCCGAGGATGTGCGCCAGCTCCGGGCGCGCTTTCCGGGGGTGCCCGTCATCACCTATGTCAACACCTCTGCCGCCGTGAAGGCGGTGTCGGACATCTGCTGCACCTCAGGCAATGCCAAGAAGGTCATTGAGTCTCTTGGGGTTGATCGTGTAATCATGCTGCCGGACGAGTTCCTGGCGCAAAACACGGCCGCTCAGGTGCCCGGCGTTGAGATCATCACCTGGGCCGGTCACTGCGAGGTGCATGAGCGCTTCACTGCGGAGGACATCCGTGAAGTGCGTCAGAGCTATCCGGATGTCGTGGTGCTAGCTCACCCGGAGGCACCGCCCGAGGTGGTGGCGGAGGCAGACTTTGCCGGGTCGACGGCTGGCATGGCCGATTTCGTGGGCGAGAAGCGCCCAGCCCGTGTTGCGCTCGTGACCGAGTGCTCGATGAGCGACAACGTGGCGGCTTTGTATCCCGAGGTCGAGTTCGTGCGCCCCTGCAACCTGTGCCCGCACATGAAGCGCATCACCTTACCCAAGATCCGCCGAGCCCTGGAGCAGCGTCAGCATGAGGTCACGATTGATCCGGCGGTGGCCGAGCGGGCGCGGCTGGCGGTCGAGCGTATGCTGGCTGTGCGCTGAGGATCGATCATGACCTCCACCAATTCACTTGACCGCGTTGTGGTCGTGGGTGGCGGCATCGCGGGATTGTCGACAGCCCTTCATCTGGCACCGCTGCCCGTGACCCTACTTTTGGCGTCGCCCCTTGGACAGCAAGCCTCTACACCTCTCGCTCAGGGTGGGATAGCAGCTGCCCTGGGAGCAGACGACGACCCTCTCCTGCATGCCGCCGACACTCTTCAGGCGGGTGCCGGACTCGGCGATCCTGGCGTTGCAGCGCGCGTCGCAGGCGCCGCTCCGTCCTGCATCAAGTGGCTGGTTGCTCACGGCGCCTCCTTTGATCGAACCACATCGGATGACGCGCTCATCCTGGGGCTCGAGGCCGCCCACTCACGCCGACGGATCGTGCATGCCCAGGGTGACCGAACCGGCAAAAGTGTTCTGGACGCGCTCATCCTTGCTGTCAGGAACTTCCCCTCGATTCAGATCCTGGAGGACCACCGCGTCACGGATCTGGCGCTGGATGCGAATGGTGCAGTGACCGGTGTGTTCTGTGCCCCTTGGGGATCCGATGGCAGCGATGAGCCTGTACTGATCCCCGGCCGTGCCGTGGTACTGGCGACAGGCGGGATCGGCGGTCTCTACGCCCATACCACCAATCCCCTGAGTGCCCGAGGTGCGGGATTGGCGCTGGCAACCCGTGCGGGAGCTGTCCTGCGCGACCTCGAGTTCGTTCAGTTCCATCCCACCGCCATTGCAGCCGGTCGTGATCCGATGCCGCTAGCTACTGAGGCCCTGCGTGGCGAAGGGGCGGTGCTCGTCAACAGTTGCGGCGAGCGCTTCATGCACGGTATCCCCGGAGCGGAGCTGGCGCCGCGCGATGTGGTAGCGCGGGCGATCTTCGCCCAGATCTGCGCCGGTGAACGCGTGCTCCTCGACACGCGACATGTGCTTGGGGGCAGCATCGCCAGCAAATTCCCTGGCGTGACAGAGCTGTGCCGGGCTGCAGGCGTCGATCCGGTTCGCGATCCAATCCCTGTGCGTCCGGCCGCTCACTATCACATGGGCGGGATCAAGGTGGACGGTCAGGGCCGCAGCTCACTTGAGGGGCTCTGGGCCTGCGGCGAGGTCGCGTCAACAGGCCTGCACGGGGCGAACCGGCTGGCGAGCAACTCCCTGCTCGAGGCGCTGGCCTATGCGGCCTGGATTGCCGAGGACATCAAGGGAGGAGCGCTCCGGTCGTCGACGAGTCAGCTTCCCTATCCACCTCGTGCCCCCCATTTGTCTGGCTTCGGTGATGTGCCATCTCCGCGTCTCCAGCGGGTCCGGTCGCATATGGATCGCCATGTGGGCGTGCTCCGCGACGAGGCTGGGTTGCGAAGTGCGATCTGGCGCTTCCGTGCACTGCTTCGCGAGGCCGACTCACTGGGTGAGCGCGACGCTGCGTTGGTCAGCCTGCTGATCACAGCGTCAGCGTATAGCCGACATGAGAGCCGCGGTGCTCACCAGCGGCTCGATTATCCTCACATGATGCCGGGACAACATACCGAGATGACGCTCGATCAGGTGCTGCGCATTGCAGCGGAGATCGACAACAAGACAGACGCACCGGCCAGGAGAGTTGCATGAAGCCGATCATCGCCACACAAGCTGCCTTATCTCCGCTCCCGCGCCTGCTGGTGGAACCCATCGTGCGAGCAGCGCTGCTTGAGGATCTGGGCCGGGCGGGCGACATCACGACCGATGCCGTCATTCCTGCCGATGCCAGACTGCGTGGCGCCATCGTGGCCCGCGAGCCCGGTGTGGTCGCAGGTGTGGATGCAGCGCATCTCACCTTCACCCTGATCGACCCTGCTGTCACGGTCGCCGTCGACCGGCCCGACGGCAGCCGGGTGGAACGGGGAGAGACCGTCCTCCGCGTGGAGGGTCCGGCCCGGAGCATTCTCTCGGCCGAGCGCGTGACTCTCAATCTGCTCTGCAAGCTGTCGGGCATCGCAACGGCAACGGCGGCTCTGGTCGATGTCATCCGGTCTCATGGACATGCCCGGATCGTCTGCACGCGCAAGACCACCCCGGGGCTGCGCTCGCTCGAGAAGCATGCCGTCCGGGCCGGTGGAGGGGCCAACCACCGCTTCGGGCTCGATGATGCGGTTCTCATCAAGGACAACCACATCGCCATCGCCGGAGGCGTCAAGCCAGCCCTGGAACGTGCTCGAGCAGCGGTTGGCCACCTCGTGAAGATAGAGATCGAGGTGGATACTCTCGATCAGCTGGATGAGGTGCTGGAGGTCGGAGCCGATGCTATCCTTCTCGACAACATGAGCCCCGACATCCTCTCGGAGGCGGTACGGCGGGTGAACCGGCGAGCCATCACGGAAGCCTCTGGCCGGGTTACACTAGCCACAGCAGCGGCCATCGCTGCAACAGGAGTGGATCTGATCTCGACCGGCTGGATCACGCACAGCGCACCGATCCTCGATCTCGGTCTGGATGTTGCGTGAGGGAGCTTGCTCGCCAGCTCAGAGCGATCTTCTCATCCTGGGGTGGCAGAGTGGGCTCAGCCCTGGTGCCGGAGTGTGGTAAAGTCGAACTCGCGAAAGCTGATTTGGGAGGCGGGGGATGATCCGAGCCTCGTGCTACACCGCCGACAATGCCCTGGCTATTGAGTTCGATGCGACGCCATGGTTTCGAAACGCGGATCCGCAGAGCATCCAGCACCTGGCGGCGCAGGGCTGGTCCAGCGTCTGGATTGCCGACGCTCTTGAGACCCGCCCGGGCTATGAGGAGTTGCACCGGCTGGTCGCGTATGCGGCCACCCGGCTCAGAGAGGAGTCGCTGGAGGATCCTACCTGGGCGGCACTCGACTGCGTTGTCGATCCGTCCGATGCCCAACAATGGCTGGCCGAGAACCGCCCGGAAATCGCCGCCAAGCTCTAGCGCTGATAGCCGGCAGCACAAACTTCCTGTGTCGCGCATAGAACGCCAGACGATCGTTGCCCGTTGGGGTTTGCATTCGGGCGCTCTACAACGACGCTAGGCTGTGCTTCAGCGCATGCTTTTCCAAGAGCCGCGTAGGCCTTCCAGATCGCCGGGTACGTCTGTGCGATCTCGCCTGCGCCGGACGGTAAGTTCTCGGGGGCCTCTATCATAAGCTCCTCCTTTGAGAAGTTTGGATAATGCTCTGGTGACCTTAGCATCGTGAGGCGACCCACCCTAGCAACTGCCCCTGGATTGCCGCGGTGAATGTACATCAGGGCTTTGGGATCATGCGCACCATAGGCTTTTAGACAGACGACCTGCCAGGCAATCTATAGCAGCTCAGCACCCCTCATGAGCGTCGAGCGAACTGCCGTCCCGTCACGCTGAAGCTGCATTCGTTTTAGCATTGAGCCGACCGATTCTCGTTGCGGCGATAGCGGGTGCACACTTCCGAGTGGGGAGATCACCGAATGTGGCTCCTCTGCCCTGTCTTCATTGGCATCCATAGATGTCTGCTATTGGCGCTTTCAGCCTTCGCGGAAGATCGCACCATCCAGGATGTCCAGGCCGATCTCCTCGCCGACCCTCAGGTTCGTCACAAGAGCAACCTCAACCTCGAGCTTCTTCCCATCGGCTTGCGAGACCTCGATCCGGCGCATGGATCCAAGGCGCCGAACGCCACTGACAATACCCTGATGGTGTCCATGGCCGGCGGGTACCGGCTTCAGATGCCATGGCCGGCAATAGAGACACGCCGGGCCAATAGTGAACTTCGGTGCAGCCACAGGAGCAGGCTTTCCATTCACCAGCACCCGCCCATCGCGAATTTCGGCATTGAAGCGGGCGGCCTGACCGAGAAAGGTCATCACAAAGGGGGTCGCAGGGTAGTCCTGCACATTATCGGGACTGCCAACCTGCTCGAGATGTCCACCATTGAGGACAGCGACCCGGTCTGCCAATTCCAGCGCCTCATCCTGATCATGGGTGACGAAGACCGTCGTCGTGCCGGTGCGCTCGTGGATGTCACGCAGCCAGGCGCGGAGATCCTTGCGGACCTTGGCGTCGAGGGCGCCGAAGGGCTCGTCGAGCAGAAGGACGCGCGGCTCGACGGCCAGCGCCCGCGCCAGGGCGACCCGTTGGCGCTGGCCGCCAGAGAGTTGAGCCGGAAACCGGCTCTCATACCCAGAGAGCTGGACCAGATCGAGCAGTTCGGAAACGCGGCGCCGGATCTCGCTCTTGGAGGGACGGTTCGCCCGCTCACGCACCTTCAGACCATAGGCAATGTTGTCGGCAACGCTCATGTGCTTGAACAAGGCATAATGCTGAAAGACAAAGCCGACCTGCCGCTTCTGCACGGGAAGAGATGTCGCCTCCACCCCCCCGAAGAACACCTGCCCACGATCGGGCTCAACCAATCCGGCTATGATGCGCAGCAACGTCGTCTTGCCCGAACCCGAGGGGCCGAGCAGCGCCAGGAGTTCTCCAGGCCGGACGTCCAGATCCACATCGTGCAGCGCCGCCGCGCCCGCGAAGTTCTTTGTCACACCTGCAACGCGGATATCGACCGCTTGGCTCCGCTCAGCGGTGTGCGCTGCCGGCAAGGTCAGCTCCGTGACGCCATTCGAGGCAAGTCTTGAGCGCCAATGTGACGAGGGCGAGGCCGGCGAGGAGCGAGGCGACGGCAAAGGCCGCAACGAAGTTATACTCATTGTAGAGAATCTCCACATGAAGCGGGATGGTGTTGGTCAAGCCGCGGATGTGGCCCGAGACCACGGAAACCGCGCCGAACTCGCCCATGGCGCGGGCATTGCACAGAAGGACGCCGTACAGCAGTCCCCACTTGATGTTGGGCAGCGTCACGGTGAGGAAGGTGCGCCACCCGCTCGCGCCCAGCGTCAAAGCAGCCTCTTCTTCGGCCGTGCCTTGCTCCTGCATGAGCGGGATGAGCTGCCGTGCCACGAACGGAAACGTCACGAAAATGGTGGCGAGGACAATGCCCGGCAGAGCGAAGGCGATCTTGATGCCATGCGCCATGAGCCAAGGCCCGAACAAGCCCTGCGCGCCGAAAAGAAGCAGGTAGATCAAGCCCGACACGACCGGCGAGATGGAAAATGGCAGGTCGATCAGGGTGATCAGAAGGCTCTTGCCCTTGAACTCGAACTTGGCAATGGCCCAGGACGCCGTGAGACCGAACACGAGATTCAATGGCACCGCGATTGCGGCGACGGTCAGCGTCAGCCTGATCGCTGCCAGCGCGTCCGCTTCCTGAAAGGCTGCGAGAAAGCCTTCGAGCCCTCGCCTGAAGGCTTCCACGAAGACGACGGCGAGCGGCAGAACCAGGAACAGAAGCAGGAAGATGAGCGCGACCGAGATGGCCAGCCATCGGATCGGCTTCTGCTCGGTCACCACGCTCTGCTGCGATGAAACCGGCACGGCCAGAGCAGCGCTGAGATCAGACATGGCCAAACCTCCTGCGGCTCCAAGCCTGGATCAGGTTGATCAGCAAAAGCACTGAGAACGAGATCGCCAGCATGATGGTCGCGATCACCGTCGCGCCGGTGTAGTCGTATTCCGACAGCCTGATGACGATCAGTAGCGGCGCGATTTCCGAAACATAGGGCAGGTTTCCGGCGATGAAAATCACGGATCCATACTCTCCGACCCCGCGGGCAAAGGCCAATGCGAAGCCCGTCAGCACGCCAGGAAGAAGCGGAGGCAGGAGAACACTGCAAAGGGTGCGCCAGCGGGAAGCACCGAGAGTCGCAGAGGCTTCCTCCAACTCACATTCAATTTCCGCGATCAGCGGCTGAACGGTGCGGACAGCGAAAGGAAGCCCAATGAAGACCAGGGCGATGAAGATACCCAAGGGCGTATAAGCCACCTTGAGACCCAGAGGCTCAAGAAGTGATCCTACCCAGCCATTCGGCGCATAAAGGGCGGCAAGTGCAATGCCGGCAACAGCTGTTGGCAGGGCAAAGGGCAGATCCACGATGGCATCGATGAGCTTACGGCCCGGGAAATCGTATCGGGTGAGAACCCATGCGATCAGGAGGCCGAAGAGTGAGGCAACGCCTGCGGCAAGCAGGGAAATGCTGAAACTCGTCTCGAGAGCCGCAGCAACCCGGGGGTCGGCGGCAGTCGCAGCAATACCGGTGATCCCGATGCCTGAGGCCTTCACCACCAGCGCGCCGAGCGGCAGCAGCACCAGCAATCCAAGGTAGAGCAGCGTGTAACCGAGCGTGACGCCGAAGCCCGGCAGCACGCTCGCTTGCTTGAGACGCAGATAGGACGCCGAGGCCATGGTCAGCGCTTGCTGATCTGATCGAAGAGCCCGCCGGAATCGAAGTTGTTCTTCTGGATGTCGTCCCAGTTGCCCTGGAGCGACTCGATCGTGAACAGCTTCAGGTTCGGCAAAGCCGCGAGATCCTCCGGTTTGGCAGCCTCGGTCTTGATCGGCCGGTAATGGTGCTTGGCAAAGATCGCCTGTGCCTTGTCGGTGTAGAGGAAGCTGAGGAAGGCTTCAGCCACCTTGCGTGTGCCCTTGCCATCCACGTTGCCCTCAACGAGAGCGACCGGCGGCTCCGCCAGGATCGACAGCGTCGGCACCACGATCTCGAACTTGTCGCGTCCGAATTCATCGAGCACGAGGAAGGCTTCGTTCTCCCATGCCGGCAGAACATCCCCGAGGCCGCGCTGCGCGAACGTCACAGTTGATCCGCGAGCACCGGTATCGAGTACCGGAACGTTCTTGTAGAGGGCGGTGACGAACTCCTTAGCCTTGTCAGCACTGCCATCCTTGGTCTGGGAATAGCCCCAGGCCGCCAGGAAGTTCCAACGACCGCCCGCAGAGGTTTTCGGATTGGGCGTGATCACCTGGACACCTGGCTTCACAAGATCGTTCCAGTCCTTGATCGCTTTCGGATTGCCTTTACGAACCAGAAAGACGACGGTCGACGTGTAAGGCAGCGAGTTGTTCGGCAGCTTGACGCGCCAATCGGCCGGGATCTTCGTGGTGGCCTTCGCAATCGCATCGATGTCGGACGGAATCCCGAGCGTCACCACGTCAGCGTCGATGCCGTCGATCACCGTACGGGCCTGAGCGCCGGATCCACCATGGGACGTCCGGATCGAGACGGTCTCACCGGTCCTTGCCTTCCAATCATCGGCAAAGGCCTGATTGATCTCGCGGTAGAGTTCCCGCGTCGGATCGTAGGACACGTTCAGCAATTGCGACTGGGCCGATGCGGGACCAGACAGAGGCAGAAGGCCAATGCCTCCCAAGACCATCAAACCGACGGCCGGCAGGACGGACCGCAGTCGAGAATATGTCCTCGCGCCAGCGACTTCTAGGGAATTGCCGTGCATTCTACCCTCCTGGGTTGAGATCGAAGCGAGAGCGGGCAGCAAGCTACCCAAGCTCCCAAACAGGGCAGAGAAATATCCGCTAAAAAGAACGAGTGTCAAATGGCCCGGGCTGTTTGCTTCGTTAATTTTCTCCTGTTTTGTGCTCTTTTGTAGTATACAGAGGCGGGTTCATAGAATGAAATTCTACTGTAGCCGCGTTACTGTAGTATGGTTGAACTAGAAAGGGGACGAATAGAGGAGGACTAATTTTTATTCGTCCGAGCATTTGCGGCCGAGGCTGATTATGTCTCAAACGGGCCCACAGTAGGGCAATTTAGAATATTCTTCTCTCAAGGAAGGACCTCTCTGGCAAACTACTTCATTGCGGCCTGTTCTATAAAAAGAACATTTTTATTGACTTGGCTCTCCTGCTGCCGGACACTCCGATCCTGCCAGCCGGTGCATTCCTCCGCTTCAAGTGAACATCGGGCACGATTTCATGCGGATCATATAGCTGAACTTGCGATGAGGATCGGTCGCATGCGCCGTGTGCTGGCACCGAAGCGATGAAACACACGTGATCGGACCAATCGATTGCACCCTGCCTGGCACATGCAGCGACCAATCCACGCGTAACGGAGAAAGATCCCTGCTATGACACTTCAAATCGGCCAGATTGCCCCCGATTTCGAGACGGTGACGACCGAAGGCCCGATCCGCTTCCATGAGTGGATTGGCGATTCCTGGGCGGTGCTGTTCTCGCATCCGAAGAATTTCACCCCCGTGTGCACGACGGAACTGGGCGAGGTGGCTCGGCTCAAACCTGAATTCGATCGCCGTGGCGTGAAGGTCGTCGGCTTTTCCGTCGATCCCGTCGAGAAGCACGAGGCTTGGGCCCGTGACATCGAGGAGACGCAAGGCGCAGCCGTCAACTACCCGATCATCGGGGATCCCGACCTCAAGATTTCCAAACTCTTCGGCATGCTCCCGGCCAACGCAGGCGAAACCTCCGAAGGGCGCACGGCCGCCGACAACCAGACGGTGCGCAACGTTTTCATCATCGGTCCCGACAAGAAGATCAAGCTCGTCCTGGTCTATCCCATGACCACGGGTCGCAACTTCGACGAAGTGCTGCGGGTCATCGACTCCCTTCAGCTGACGGCTCAGCACCGGGTCGCCACTCCTGCCAATTGGAAGCAAGGCGAGGATGTCATCATCGTCGGCTCCATATCGGACGAAGAAGCCAAGGGCCTTTATCCGGGCGGCTGGAAAGCGCCGAAGCCATATCTGCGCATTGTGCCGCAGCCCGCCAAGGCGAACTGATCTGCAATCGCACATGCGAAGCGAGGGGCAATTACCTATTGCCCCGGATAGCGGCGCCGCCTGCATGATTGCTGGCGGCGCCCAAATGCGCTGATGGCCGGGTTGCCGGATGCTCATATTCAAGGAAACGAAATGACCAGCATGAAAGCGCGCGTATCGTGGGTTGAGGGCATGATGTTTACAGGCGAGTCCGGAAGCGGGCATGCCATCGTGCTGGACGGCGCCCCCGAGAACGGCGGCCGCAATGTTGGCATTCGTCCCATGGAACTCATGTTGCTGGGTCTCGCCGGTTGCACGGCTTTCGACATCGTTCTCATCCTCAAGCGGGGGCGCGAGCCTGTCACCGATTGCGTAGTGGAAGTGGAAGCCGAGCGCGCATCGACGGATCCGAAGGTGTTTACGACGATTCACCTCAAGTACTATCTCTCAGGGCAAGGGCTCTCGCCCGAGAAGGTCGAGCGCGCCATTCAGCTGTCCAAGGACAAGTATTGCTTCGCGTCCATCATGCTGGGTCAGGTTGCGGAGGTCACGCACTCCTGGACCGTTGATCCCCGCCAAACAGCGTAATTGCTCGGGACCGTTATCATGACAACTTCCCCTCTCGTTCCAGTCGACTGGCTCTCAGACCATATCGCAGATTCCTCGGTTCTGATCGTTGACATCCGCTCGGCAGAGAGCGGTGGGCGAGCGGCCTTCGAGGCCGGTCACGTTCCTGGCGCGGTTCACAGCGACTATGCCGCCGTTGGCTGGCGGATCGCTGAGGGTGGCGCCGGCGGCTTGTTGCCCGATGCCGGCCATTTGTCTGCGCTGCTGAGCCGTATCGGCATCACGCCGGAGCACCACGTGGTCATCGTATCGGCCGGAGAGGCTGCATCCGATTTCAGCGCAGCCGCAAGGGTCTATTGGACACTGAAAGCCCTTGGCCACAGGCAGGTGTCGATCCTCGACGGCGGCTATCGGGCCTGGCAGGAATCCGGCGGTCCTGTCGTAGCCGGCGTGTCTGCCCCGACGCCGAGCCCGCATTATCCCGTACGGCTCACCGGAAGCCTGCGCGCCGAGACACATGCTGTCGAGAAGGTTGTAGCCCATGGCGACGCAACGCTGCTTGATGGGCGCTCACAGGCTCAGTTCGACGGGCGAGAGAAGAGTCCGCAGGTTGGGCGGGCCGGTCACCTGCCAGGCGCCCTCCACCTGGACCACTGCAGAGCCATCCAGCCGGGGACCGGACGTCTACGCCCTGTCGCGGAACTCGAGCAATTGTACGAGCAAATTCCCCCAGGGCCCGTGGTGAGCTATTGCAACACCGGCCACCTCGCCTCCACGAACTGGTTCATCCTCTCGGAGATGCTCAAACGCCCGGATGTGAGGCTCTATGATGGTTCGATGTCAGAGTGGACCCAGGATCCCAGCCGGCCTGTCGCGACGAACGTGAGCTGAGACGGACAACGACCTCAGACGCACTCAAGAGCCTGCGTCAGGTCCTCGATCAGATCATCGGGATGCTCAAGGCCTACTGAGAGCCTGACGAGACCTTCCGAGACCCCCATTTCCGCACGCTCCTCTGCTGTGAAGCGCTGGTGCGTCGTCGTCGCCGGATGGGTGATCAGGCTCTTGGCATCGCCAAGATTGTTGGAGATCCGGATCAGATCGAGGGCGTTCAGGAAGCGAAAGGCCCCTGCCTTGCCGCCTTCGATCTCAAGGGCGATCAAGGTCGAGCCGCCTGTCATCTGCCGGGCAATGATATCAGCCTGCGGGTGATCGGCGCGGCCTGGATAGATCAGGCGACGGATCTTACCATGTCCAGCCAATGCGTCCGCCACGGTGGCCGCTGTCCGGGTCTGACGCTCGACGCGCAGCGGAAGCGTCTCCAGGCTTTTCAGAAGCACCCAAGCGTTGAAGGGAGACATCGAAGGACCTGTCTGCCGGAGCAACGTATGGACGTGCGTCTGGATGAACTCCTCGGACGCAAGAATGACCCCGCCAAGGCAGCGCCCCTGTCCATCGATATGCTTGGTCGCAGAATAGACGACGCAATCAGCTCCGAGCTGCAGCGGCTTCTGCCAGATCGGGGACGAGAACACGTTGTCCACGACCAGCTTCGCCCCGACCTGATGGGCAATACCGGCGACGGCTTCGATGTCGATGACCTCCAGGGTGGGATTGGCCGGGCTTTCCAGGAAGAAGATCTTCGTCTCCGGCCGCACGGCCTTGCGCCACGCACCGAGATCCGTTCCGTCAACCAGAGTGGCTGCCACGCCAAACCGCGGCAGGAGTTCGGCCACGACATAGCGGCATGAGCCGAAGAGGGCGCGTGCGGCGACGATGTGGTCGCCTGCCTGCAGCGGGCCCATGAGAGCCGCCGTCACGGCGGCCATGCCGGTTGCCGTTGCGCGCGCAGACTCTGCCCCTTCAAAGGAAGCAATGCGCTGCTCGAACATCGTGACCGTCGGGTTCGAGAAGCGGGCATAGAGAAAGCCTGGGCTCTCTCCCTTGAAACGGGCCTCACACTCTTCCGCGCTGCCATAAACATGGCCCTGGGTGAGGAAGAGCGCTTCGGAGGTCTCGCCGAACTCCGACCGCAGCGTGCCTTCATGGACGAGACGGGTCTCCGCATGCAGGGGCCGGCTTCGGCGTGAGCGCGTGCTCATTGGTCGTCCTTCAACCTGGCCGGCTGCTCCTCCTCGATGGCTCAGCAGGCATTTGTCATGATGATTGATGCTTCAGAGAGAGGGCCGGAACCTACTTGGCGCCGGAACTCTGGGGACCGCCGCCATGCTGGCCGGTTGCAACGGACAAGCCATATCTGATGCGGGCCCAGAGACGCTCGTGGCCGTAATAGAGCACGAGCTTGGTCACCACCTCGGTCGCGCCAATAGCCGCAGCTAAGCGGATATCCTGGCTCAGGACAATTGCTGCACCTATGGTCGCAATCGATCCGATGACCCGCCACGACATGGCCTTGAGAGCGCTGCGCCGCTTCTGCTCGCCCGTCCACTTGATCCAGGCCAACGGAGTATTGTTCCGGACGACCTGGAGATTGACGGGCTCCTCGGCCACTGCTCCATCCACGAGACCGATTGCCACCGTGTCGAAACTCTCCCGGTCGATGAGAATGAAGCCGCCCGTGCGACGGCTCTCGGTATAGGGATCGAAGGCGATAGGCTGATCCAGGGAGAGAACCACCTGGCCGATATCGTTGGCGCCCAGCGACGACACGGGCACAGAGGCGAGCGAGGCAAGATCGATCCGCTGACGCACACGGACGACCCTTGCAGGCACTGACGCTGCACCAATCTTCAACAGAAACTGGTCACCCTCCTTCAGGTGCTCTGTCGCCATCCAGAACAGGCGGGCGTTGATCCTGTCGGAGACCTGAGTCTGCCTGTCCAGGGATGCGATGACGTCCCCGCGGGAGATATCCACCTCGTCGGACAGGGTGAGCGTGAGGGACTGACCGGCAATGGCCTCATGCAGTACTCCGTCCATCGTCACGATCTGCGCAACGGACGTCTCCAGTCCGGAGGGAAGGATCCGCACACGGTCGCCGGATTTGACACGGCCGCTGGTGACAAAGCCGGCAAAGCCACGGAACTCCGGGCTGGGCCGGTTGACCCACTGCACCGGCATGCGGAACGGCTCCGCTTCGGCTTTCTGCTCGACCTCGACGGTTTCGAGATAGGAGAGCAGCGTCGGCCCGGCGTACCAAGGAGTCTGCGCTGAGGGCGCGACAACGTTGTCGCCATGCAGAGCCGACAACGGGATGGAAGCGATCCGGTCAAAGCCAAGATTGATCGCGAAGGCCCGAAACTCCGCGTCGATCTGCTTGAATCGTTCCTCGGACCATTCGACGAGGTCCATCTTGTTGATGGCCAGAGCAACATGACGGATCCCGAGCATGGAAACGAGAAGGGCATGCCGGCGGGTCTGGCGGGTGATCCCTTTGCGCGCATCGATCAGGAGGATGGCGACATCCGCGGTCGAGGCGCCTGTTGCCATGTTCCTCGTATATTGTTCATGGCCCGGCGTATCGGCGACGATGAAGGTCCGCCGGTCGGTCGAGAAGAAGCGATAGGCGACGTCGATGGTGATGCCCTGCTCGCGCTCGCTGGCCAGACCATCGACCAGAAGGGCGAAGTCGATCCCGCCGCCCTGCGTTCCATGCTTGCGCGAGTCGCGCTCCAGCGTTGCGAGTTGGTCATCGAACAGACGCTTGGACTCGTACAGCAAACGCCCAATCAGCGTGGACTTGCCATCATCGACGGAGCCGCAGGTGATGAAGCGCAACAAACTCTTGCGCTCATGGGCCGCGAGATAGTCCTCCAGCTTGAAACTCTCGGGTGCGGGATGAACCGTCATCAGAAGTAGCCCTCTTGCTTCTTGCGTTCCATGGACGCAGCCATGTCCTTGTCGATGGCGCGCCCGTGGCGCTCGGATGTGCGCGCCTCGAGCGTCTCGCGGATGATGTCCGGGAGAGTGGCGGCCGTGCTCTCCACGGCTCCTGTCAACGGATAGCAGCCGAGCGTCCTGAAGCGGACCGATCGCAACTGCGGCTGCTCGCCGGGATGCAGCGGCAGCCTGTTGTCATCGACCATGACCAGCATGCCGTCCCGCTCCACCACCGGCCGCTCGGTGGCGAAATACAATGGAACGATCGGGATGTTCTCGCGGTGGATGTAGAGCCAGATGTCGAGCTCGGTCCAGTTCGAGAGCGGAAAGACGCGCAGGCTCTCGCCGCGACGCTTGCGTCCGTTGTAGAGCTGCCAGGGCTCCGGCCGCTGGCGCTTGGGATCCCAGCGATGATGGGCGTTGCGCAACGAGAACACCCGTTCCTTCGCCCGTGACTTCTCCTCGTCGCGGCGGGCGCCGCCGAACGCGGCGTCGAACCCATATCGCTCCAGGGCCTGCTTGAGCGCCTGGGTCTTCATGACATCGGTATGGACCTCCGAGCCGTGGCTGATCGGACCGATGTTGCGTGCAAGCCCATCCGGGTTGGTGTGCACCAGCAGGTCGAGACCCAACTCCTTCGCCCGGCGATCCCGGAACGCGATCATCTCGCGAAACTTCCAAGTGGTGTCGACATGAAGCAGAGGGAAGGGAGGCTTCGCCGGGTAGAAGGCTTTTAGTGCAAGGTGGAGCAGGACCGACGAGTCCTTGCCGATCGAGTACAGCATGACCGGGTTGTCGCTTTCGGCGACCGCCTCACGCATGATGTAGATGCTCTCCGCCTCGAGGCGATCGAGATGGGTCAGGCCGGACCGGAGACGATCGCCTTCGGATGAATCGCTTCTAGAATCGAGCTGGCTTGCGTGGCGAACGCGTTCTGCTTCACGCCCGCTGATCATGGGAATGCTCCTGAATTTGATGGGTCGGCCCGAGATGCAGGCCGCATTCTTTTTTGGCCTCCTGCTCCCACCACCAGCGACCGGCACGCTCAGGCTCGCCTAGGCGGACCGCTCTGGTGCAGGGAGCGCAACCGATCGACGGGTATCCTTGGTCGTGCAGCGGGTTATAGGGAATAGCATTGTCCGTCACATACCGGACGAGGTCCTGCCGGCTCCAATCCGCCAAGGGATTGATCTTGATCAGGCCATAGCCGCTATCCTGGACCGCGAGCGGCACGGCGGCTCGAAACGCCGACTGCTCGGCACGAAGCCCCGTAATCCAGCCTGCCGCGCCCATGAGAGCCCGGCCAAGGGGCTCGACCTTCCGGACGTCGCAGCAGGCCTTTCGGGCCTCGACGGAATGACGGAAGCCGTTGATGCCCTGGCGGGATACGAGCACTTCCAGGCTGGCGCGGTCCGGGCTCACGGCATTGATCCGGCGCCCGTAATGATCCTCCGTCTGCGCCCAGAGATCGTAGGTTTCGGGAAACAGGCGTCCGGTATCGAGGGTCACGAGCTCGATATGAAGATCGAGGCCTGCCCTGAACAGAGCATGGGTAATGGCCTGATCCTCGAGGCCGAAGCTCGTTGTGAACACCAGCCGGCCAGTGAGCGATCGTGCGGCGAGGGAAAGCCGTTCAGGGAGGCTGGCATCTCTCAAGGCAAGGGCCAGAGCCTCCGCCCCAGCCGCTCCTGATGAAGCAAAATCCATCGCAATATTCTCCAAACTGCGAGTTCGAACTTGTTCTTAATAACGAACGATGTCAAGGTCAGGTTGTTCTGACTTGAAGAGGCGATCGATTGATCGAAGGGGCAAGTTGTCCCAAGAAGAGAAGATTCTTTCCTCAAAACTCAGAACAAGGAAAATCATATTCGACAAAAGGCGGGATGCAGAGATGGATCGCATCGACCGAAAAATTTTGGACCTTCTTCAGCAGAATGGCACACTTTCTGTCGCGGACATCGGCCATCGGGTCGGTTTATCTCAAACGCCATGCTGGAAGCGGATTCAGCGTCTTGAAGCCGAGGGCGTGATTGAGCGACGGGTCGCCCTTCTGGATCCTGAAAAGCTAGGGCTCGGCCTGACGGTCTTCGTGTGCATCGAGGCCGGTGACCATACCCAGGACGCTATCGACCAGTTCATCAATGCGATTGCGACCATGAACGAGGTTGTAGAGTTCCACCGGATGGCCGGTGATGTCGACTACATCCTCCGCGTCGTGGTCTCGGACGTAAAGGCGTATGACTTGTTTTATAAGCGTTTGATCGGGATCGTTCCGCTCAAGAAAGTCAGCTCGCGCTTCAGTGTCGAGCGGGTCAAGTTCACGACGGCGCTACCGATCGAGATGACGGTGTAAGGCAGACTGATTATAGATATACAATCCTAAGTTCATAGATAAACAGAATTCTCTTCTCTCTTTTTAGAATTTGACAAAAGAAGTTTTCTTCAGGCCCACGTTCTTTAAAAAGAACATTCCATTGACTTGCACTGAAGCCCCGCGCGACATTCGAACCATGTCAGCATCAGCCCTTCTCCCTCAAACGGCTCCCTTTGGAGACGATGACCGGCTCAGCCTCGATCGTGTCCTAGGTGCGGCTTCCCCGATCCAGCGTGCATGGCTCGCCGGCTTTCTCGCCGGGATCGATGCGGGCCAGGCACCCGCCCCTTGTGTCGATGCACCGGCCCGTGCGGCAGAGCCTCTCACGATCCTCTTTGCCAGCGAGTCCGGCAATGCGGAGCGTCTGGCTCAGGACGTGGCGAAGCTCGCCCGCAAAGGCGGCTTCAAGCCGAAGATCGTCGACTTCGCCGATCTCGACATCGCCGACCTGCCCAAGCATGAGCGGCTGGTGGTGATTACTGCGACCTGGGGCGAAGGCGAACCGCCCTCACGCGCCACGCGGGCCTATGCCGACCTGATGGGGGGATCGGCGCCGCGCCTTGAGAGCACGCGCTTCGCCGTTCTGGCTTTGGGCGATACGGCTTACGCGGAATTCTGCGGCGTCGGCAAAGCCATCGATGCGCGGCTTGCCGAGCTGGGAGCGGTGCGGGCCGTCGACAGGATCGATTGCGACCTCGACTTCGAAGCTCCGGCAGCGGCCTGGATCAAGAGCACTCTCGAAACGCTTGCACCAGCTCTGGAGAACTCGGGCAATGTGGTGGCCGTCGATTTCGGCATCCGTGCCGGCGCCGAGATCAGCCGCGAACCGGTGGTGGCCGAGATCATCGAGCACGTCAATCTGAACTCCTCGCGCTCGGACAAGGAAACCGTTCACCTGGCGCTCGGCTTTGAGAGCAGGGCTCCGGCCTATGAGCCCGGCGACTCGCTCGAACTCTTCCCGGAAAACGACCCGGCCCTTGTCGAGTCCGTTCTTGCGGCCACGGGGCTCAGTGGCGAAGACCCTCTGCGCGCCTCCCTGACCACCGAGCGGGATACCACCACTCTCTCCGTCAAGACGCTCGAAACCTTTGCTGCCGAGACGGGGCATGCAGACGTGCGCAAGCTTCTGGATGAGGGGCAGGCTCGCGCCTGGATCGAGGGACGCCAGTTGATCGATCTGGTCGAGGCCTTCCCCGCATCATTGACCGCTCAGCAGCTCACGGCCCTCACACGCCCCTTGCCGCCGCGGGCCTATTCCATTGCCTCCTCGCGCAAGGACGTCGGCGACGAAGCCCACCTGCTCATCGCCGCCGTTCGCTATGAAACGCATGGTCGTGCCCGTGGTGGTGTCGCCTCGACCTTCGTGGCGGATCGCCTCAAGGCGGGCGCGGCGACCCGTGTTCGTCTGAAGCCGAACAAGCATTTCCGGCTGCCCGATCCCTCGACCGACATCATTATGATCGGCCCAGGAACCGGCATCGCCCCCTTCCGCGCCTTTGTGCAGGAGCGGCGCGCCATCGGGGCCAGCGGCAAGTCCTGGCTGTTCTTCGGCGACCGGCGCTACACGCACGACTTCCTGTATCAGCTCGAATGGCAGGATGCCCTGAAGGACGGATCGCTGGCCCGGATCGACCTCGCCTTCTCGCGCGACACCTCGCAGAAGGTCTACGTCCAGCATCGCCTCTGGGAGCAGCGCCGCGACCTCGTCGGCTGGCTGGACAACGGGGCCCAGCTTTATGTCTGCGGCGACGCGAAGGCGATGGCGAAGGATGTGCGCGCAGCGCTCGTCGCGGCCTTCGCCGACGTGAAAGCCCTTTCTCCCGAGGCTGCCGAACTCGCCGTCACCGAACTTGAGCGCGGCCGCCGCTATCACCAAGACGTTTATTGAGAAGCACGAACGATGTCCAAGGAACTCTCGCGCAACGAGCGCATCAAGGAGGCGAGCGGCTATTTGCGCGGCACGCTCGCGGAAGGCCTCACCGACATCGTGACCGGTGCGATCACCGAGGACGATCAGCAGCTGGTCAAGTTCCACGGCATGTACCTGCAGGACGACCGGGATCTGCGAGCCGAGCGGACGAAGAAGAAGCTCGAGAAGGCCTATTCCTTCATGATCCGCCTGCGCATACCCGGTGGCGTCTGCACGCCGGCCCAGTGGCTGCAGCTCGATCGGATTGCCCGAGAGTATGCCAATGGAACGCTGCGTCTCACCACCCGGCAAACCTTCCAGTTCCATGGAGTCATCAAGGCGAACCTGAAGGCGACGATGAAGGCCATCGACACGGCCCTTCTCGACACCCTGGCCGCCTGCGGCGACGTCAACCGCAACGTGCTGGCCTCGACCAATCCGCATCAATCCCGCGCCCACGCGGCGGCTCTCGATCTCGCCCGGTCGATCTCCGAGCATCTCCTGCCGCAGACGCCGGCCTATCGCGAGGTCTGGCTCGACGGGGAGAAGGTCGTCGGTGGCGAGGAAGTCATCGAGCCCGTCTATGGCCGGACCTACCTGCCGAGGAAGTTCAAGACGGTGGTGGCCGTCCCGCCGTCGAACGAGGTCGACATCTTCGCGCAGGACCTCGGCTTCATCGCGATCCTCGACAAGACAGGCGAGGTCAAAGGCTGGAACGTGACGGTTGGCGGCGGCATGGGCATGACCCATGGCGAGGAAGACACCTATCCCCGCACCGCCGATGTGATGGGTTTCTGCCGGCCCGAAGATGCCCTGGCCGTAGCCGAAGCGGTGGTGACGGTGCAGCGCGACTGGGGTGATCGCACGCTCCGCAAGCATGCGCGGCTCAAATACACCATCGAGGATCGTGGTCTCGAGGCGTTCCGCGCCGAGGTCGAGCGCCGTATCGGCAAGACCCTGGGCAAGCCGCAGCCGTTCCGCTTCGACAGCAACGGCGATCGCTACGGCTGGGTCGAAGGCGAGGACGGTCGCTCCCACTTGACGCTCTTCATCGAGAACGGCCGCCTGCGCGATATTCCAGGCGGCCCGTCGCTCCTGACGGGGTTCCGTCGGATCGCCGAAATCCACGACGGCGAGTTCCGCCTCACGGCGAACCAGAACGTCATCGTGGCCAATGTGTCGCCGGAGAAACGTGGGCAGATCGAAGCCCTCGTGGAGGAACATGGCCTGACGAGCCATGCCACGGCGCTGCGCCGCAACGCAATGGCCTGCGTGGCCCTGCCCACCTGCGGCCTGGCGCTGGCCGAGAGCGAGCGCTATCTACCGTCGCTCGTGACGGCCCTCGAGGAGCGTCTCAGCCTTCGCGGCCTTGCCGAGGACGAGATCACGATCCGCATGACCGGCTGCCCCAATGGCTGTGCCCGCCCGTACATCGCTGAGATCGGCCTCGTGGGCAAAGGCCCCGGGCGGTACAATCTCTATCTCGGCGCAGCGTTCGACGGGTCCCGTCTTTCCAAGCTCTATGCGGCCGACCTGCAGCACGACGAGATCATCGCCGCTCTCGACCCGCTCTTTGCGGCCTATGCTCATGGCCGAAAGCCCGCCGAGAGGTTCGGAGATTTCGTCATCCGTGCGGGCATTGTGGCGGCGACGGGAAACGGGCAGGACTTTCACGCCAACACGGGCCCTCTCGCCGAGGCGGCGGAATGAGCGTGCCTCTTCGGCCCGACGATCGGCGTCCCGCGCGCCTCAACGCCCTGCCGAAGCTGCCGATCTTCGTCGATCTCGCTGGGCGTTCGATCCTTGTGGCGGGCGGATCCAACGGGATCGCCTGGAAGGTCGAACTCCTCGCGGCCGCCGGCGGCATGGTCAGGATCCTTGCGGAGGATCCGTCATCCGAACTCCGCGCCGTCGTTCGAAACGATCCGACGCGTCTCACCCTGATCCAACGTCCATGGCGCGAAACGGATCTCGTCGGAGTCTCGGTCGCCATCGCGGACATCGAGGACCGGCAGGACGCCGCCATCTTCGCCGACACGGCGCGCCGGAACGGTGCCCTCGTCAACATCGTCGATCAGCCGGCCTTTTGCGACTTTCAGTTCGGCACGGTCGTCAATCGCGCTCCCGTCATCGTGTCCATATCGACCGATGGCGCAGCTCCGATTCTAGGCCAGGCCATTCGCCGGCGCATCGAAGCCGTCCTGCCGTCCTCCCTCGGGGCATGGGCGCAGGCCGCAAAGGACTTCCGTGATCGTCTGCGGGAGATCGTGCCATCGAAGCCGGATCGGCGCCGGTTCTGGGAGCAATTCGTGGATGCCGCATTCAACAACAGGGACCCCGAGCGCGGGCTGAAGGACACTCTCGATCAACTCGCACGCGAGACAAGCGGGGTAGCTCCCGAGAGGCCGGCACTCGGTGAAGTTGTCATTGTCGGCGCAGGTCCTGGCGATCCCGAACTTCTGACCCTGAAGGCGATGCGCGAGCTTCAGGCGGCCGATGTCATCGTCTACGATCGCCTTGTCACCCCCGCCATTCTCGAACTGGCCCGCCGGGAAGCCCGCAGGGTCCATGTCGGCAAGGAGGGCCACGGCGCATCCTGCCGTCAGGAAGACATCAACGCCCTCATTGTCGATCTGGCGCTTGCCGGTGAACGTGTCGTCCGTCTCAAAGGTGGTGACCCGGCCGTCTTCGGCCGCACCGGCGAAGAAGTCACCGCTTGCCAGGAGGCTGGGGTGCCAGCCCGCATCGTTCCCGGCATCACGACCGCGAGTGCCGCGGCGGCCTCGCTCAATGGCTCACTGACTCACCGCGATCACGCTCAACGGGTGCAGTTCGTCACTGCCCATGACCGGCATGGCGATCTCCCTGAAGATTTGAACATCGGCGCATTGGCCGACCCAAGAGCGACCACGGTCGTTTACATGGGCCGGCGCACGGCATCCAAGTTGGCAACGCGTCTGCTCGAGAATGGGCTGCCGCCCGACACGCCCGTCGTCGCGACCAGCAATGTATCGAGAACCGATCAGAAGAACCTACATACAACCGTTGGGAGTGTTGCTCGCGGCATCCCTCTGCCTGAAGATGGGCCGCTGATCATTACGATTGGCGCATCTGCCAGCGATGCCACCGGAAATCCGCTCCAACGGAGCAGGGTCAAGCGTCGCGACAGAATAAAGGAGCTCGCAACAAAGGCCCCACAAGACACCCCTGCTCTGTTGGATTAGTGAAGCGGATTGAAACTTCCCTTCAAAGGCGCCGCTGCAGACGCCGAAATTTGATCGAAGTAAGCAATCCTGCCCGCGACCGCCGATCCGACAATAACCCAGAAAAGAAGTATACCGAGAACCATCTTGAGCGATGATCGGAAATGCCCACGAGTCATGCTATCGACAATGCCTGCAATCATATCCTTTCAATACTATCGCGCTCGTCGCGCAACGAACAAGCATCGTTATGATAGCGGGATAAGTTTGGAAGAACGTTCTCGCTGCCTCTGATTTCGGATAATGAACATTCTGCAATTTGTTCGTCGGGAAGTATATCATTCTAAGTCTGACGCGCTATGCATCGTCTGGTTCGACCCGGCAAATTCAAAGCCGCCGCTCTCACGCACGGACCGAACACTGAGAACGGCGCTCGACTTGGTGTGCTCGAACCCATGCGCTTGCTGGAGCCGACGCAGCTTCGCACTCTCGATGTCGAATACGGACTCTATTTTTGCCCTTGATAAAGGAGCTGAGCGTTTCCACGGTACAAACCACACTGTGGTCGGAGCATTTGCTCCAGGCGAGACACCTTGGCTATTCGACATCGCGATCTCGTCGACCTCCTATTTGCAGCATGCCGCCCGGGCTCTGGGCATGAAATAGCCCACTAAAGCGCGTGAATGAAAGGGTGGCGAGCAGGGACTGGACGACCAGTCACTGATTGCGCAACATTACGTTAGCCAAAGGGATCACAAGTCATGGATGTCTCTGTTGAAGCTATTCCCATAGCTAGCGTGGCCAGCGTTTCAGCGACCGTGGATGGTTCTCACATCCTTGTAAGGTTTGGGGCCGATAACGATCAGGAACTTGTTTTAGCCTTGCCTTACGACGTTGGCATTGGCCTTCTTCAAGCCTCGTCCACCGCGCTTGGAGAAGCTCTCCGGAGGAAAGCCAACGACCCAACAGCGGTTCTTGTCACTCCTCTCGACTGGTGGGAGTTCCAGCCTATCCAGGACGAGAAGGTACTTTTATCTTTACGGCAACCGGGAGGATTTGCCACCCGCCATATCCTCCGAAAATCCGCAATCTCTCACATGAGAGACGTACTCAGCGCGATCTTGGGGGACGGGCCCAAACAGGATCTGCGCCAACGGAGAAACTAGATAGTTGCTCTCGGGTTTGGCAAAAAGTTGGAGTGGCCGAGGGCTTTGTTGCATGAATCGGATTACGGACGCATTGAACGCACCCGTAACTCAAGTTCAAGTGATGCGGACAGACTTTGGGCGTCCAAGCTCAAGCATGCGGTTGAGGGCGCGAACCGCAATGGCGATCTCGGTGGTGCGACGCTGGTCTGTCCGCGAGCGCAGCGTATCCCCGATCACCCGTTTGAAGCGGCTGATGGATGCCTCCACAAGTGCCCGACGAGTGTACCCGGATCTCTTTTGCCAGCCCATGCGACCGCGCCGGTCGATCCTTTGGAGATGCCGATCGCGCTGGGCTGGGGTGATCTCCGCATGCTCGCTCAGCACCGCCGTTGAACGTGGTGGGACGATGACTTCAGCATCAGGATGGCGCTCGGCGACAGTGTCGTAGACGCCGATTTGGTCGTAGGCACCATCACCAGTGAACGAGCCGAGTGGAGCCGCGATCAGGTCGAGCAAGGGAGCGACCTGCGAGCCGTCATCGACATCGCTCGTGGTCAGCTCTGAGGCGAGGATCTGTCCGGTCTCGGCATCAACTCCAATGTGCAGCTTTCGCCAGGCGCGGCGTCTCCGGGCCCCGTGCTTCTCGGCCAACCACTCGCCAGGTCCACATAGCCGCAGGCCGGTGCTGTCCACCAGCCGGTGAAGCGGTCCTCCGGAGCTTGGACATGGCTTCGGGATCTCCAGAGTCTCGGCGCGGCGGCTTAGGGTTGAATGATCCGGCACCACAGATCAAGGCCAAGCAGCGTCACGATTGAGCCGATCAGCCCCTCGGTCTGCCGCAGCGCCAGCCGGAACACCGCCCGCAGAGTCAGGGCTGTTTGGATCGCAAGAGCTGAGTAATGCGGCTGACCGCCTCGTGTCGTGCGAGGCTCGGCCCGCCAGGCCGCAATCGCCTCGTCAGAGAACCAGACCGTGAGGCTGCCCCGCTGGCGCAGGGCCGCATCGTACTCCACCCAGTTCATCACCCGGTACCGCTGCTTCGGAATGCGGTGACGGCGAGCGGCATTGGCTTTGAAGGGCACGGTGGAAATCTTTGGTCAGAAGCCGAACTGGCCCCTACGCTACCTAACTGTGGTTACCAACCCGCTCATCCATGCAGCAAGGCGCATTGGACGGGAGATGAACCCTGCCTGAGCCCAAGCGGTTGTGTTGCACTAACCTTGGCAGTGTAACGGGTTGCGGCCTCCGAAGGAGCCGCCCCTGTGTCAATTTTCAAGCGCCGCCGGTTTCCGGTCGAGATCATCCTGTTGTGCGTGCGCTGGTATTGCAAGTACGGGACGGCGTATGAACTGCCCGGGTCAGTTACTGTAATTTGACGACCGTTGCCCGATGAACCCCTCCCGCATGAGTAGCATCACCGTGACCGTTATCATGGCAGTCGGCAGTGCAACAGCGAGAGCGAGGAAGGCCTCCCGACTGCCGAGCGCCTCGATCATCCATTGAAAGTTCATGCCGAAGAAGCCAGTCAGGAAGGTAATCGGCAGGAAGACGGCGGAAATCGCCGTAAGTTGGTCGATGCGGCGGCTCTGTTTCCGAGCGAGGATGGCAGGAATCTCGCTATCGATGGCCCTTACCAGCTCCGCCAGCGATTCCAACTGGTGCGCAAGATCCTCGACACGATCGGCATACTCCTTCACCAGTGAGACGCTCTCTGCATCCTTCCCGGGCATGACCTCGACGCTGACTGCCGCGCTCCTGGCCGCAGTGTAGTACCGGCTGGTGTGCACCGACGCTTTCTGAACCCGACGGCGCAACGACCGGAGGCTGTTCAGATCGGCCGTGGTCAATCCGTCCAGAGACTCCTCAAGCGTGTAAAGCTGCGCACGGGCCTGGGTCACGCTTTCGTCGATCGTCGAGAGCAACAGCAGAAGCAAAAACCATCCCTGAGACACAAGCGGTTTGATGCGTCTCGTGTAGTCCGGTTGCGAAGCGCTGACGGACCTCTCGCAATGACGCTGCATCCCCGGCCCACACCGTCACAATCCACGCTCTGGTCCACAGAACATGGATCTCAACCCACTGGTCCTCCGGACCAATGGCCATGGTCACGACGCGTGCGCCAGGGGCCGCTATCGCCATCCGCGGAGCTTGCCCGAAGTGCAAAATCCAGGTGCGATCCGTATCGTTGAGCCCAAGCTTGGCAAGCAGATTGCTGCGGGCAACCGCATCCGCGGTAAAGATATCGAGCCAGAAGAATTGTCCGGCGGTGGCCCGCTGTAGCACGTCGTCGGCGCTCGCCGGCACCAAGATGCCGGTCGCATCCACAAGCGCCGCGATGCAGGGCTCCGTGTTTCCCGAAGCAGTGCTCGGCGGAGCCGCGGCGGTGCCTGACGCCGCGGAATTCGCCCACTGGGATTCCGGCATGGGTGATCTCCCTACGCGACTTGCAGCGCGGCTTAACGATATGTGATGCGTCGAAAGGGCTCCGTCGCAAACTGTTCAGTAACTCAGTTCGGTCTACGCCTCCGGCCAACTCCGGAGGTGTACGTTGTTCAAAGGCCGCCATTTTGATCGCTCAGTCATCCTCCTGTGCGTCCGATGGTATCTCGCCTATAATCTGAGCCTTAGAGGCTGACTCAAAAAGACATGTGGTCTTTCAGGTCCTTGCGAGCCGCCTGGTCAGCATCCGGATATGGGCGATGAAGACCCATGCCACCGCACTTTCAATAGAGGCTTCAAAGTCCTTGTCAAAGTCCTTGGCTAGGCGGCGGCAGCGTCCAAGCCAACCGAAGGTTCGCTCCACGACCCAGCGGCGCTTGAGGACCGCAAAGCCTTTGGCCGCATCCGAGCGTTTGATGATCTCGATCGTCCAGTGCCCGAGAGCGGCGAGAGCGTCGCGCAACTTGTCTCCCGCGTAGCCGCCATCGGCAAAGACATGGCGCAGCCACGGATAGAGGGCGCGGACGGACGTCAGCACCTCCACCGCACCGTCACGATCCTGGATCTCGGCGGTGTGAACGCGCAGCCCGACGAGATGGCCCTGCGTGTCGGTGATGATGTGGCGCTTGCGGCCCTTGATCTTCTTGCCAGCATCAAAGCCGCGCGGGCCGCCGGCTTCGGTGGTCTTCACGGACTGGCTGTCGATCACGCCGGCCGAGGGGCTCGCCTCGCGGCCGGCCCTCTCGCGCGAGGCGGCCACGAGAGCATGGTTGATCCGCTCAAAGGTGCCGTCGCGTGACCAGGCATAGAAGTATCCTTGCACGGTCGAATAGGGCGGAAACTCCTTGGGCAGCTGGCGCCATTGGCACCCGGTCGAGGCGAGATAGAGAATGGCATCGGCCACGGCCCGCAGGCAGGTCATGCGCGGACGCCCGATCCGCCGGGCGGCGGGCATGAACGGCTCGATCAAGGCCCATTCGGCATCTGTGAGATTGCTTGCATAACGCAGTCCATCCCGCCGATACTGTCGGCGAGTGGCCTCGGTCCAAACCATCGTGACCTCCATCGAATCTTTGCAAATCCGACGGAATCACAGGGCCTTGAGGCCACTCAACCTTTTTCAGTCAGCCTCTTAGAGAGCTGGCGGATCTCAGATCAGCGGCCCAGCGACATCGATCGAAGGGCCTGACTGAGAAGAACCGAGCCGTGATCCGCGCAGTCAAGTCGACAAACGTATGGACGCACGTCTGTCATCTTCCCCAACAGCTCATGGCTGAGGCGCGACGACAGCGCACGACCAGCCCTCACAAGGCTGCCGTGAAGGCGCAGATCGCGGCGGCCATTGCGATCTTGACCATGGCCCCCGTGCGGATTGGCAATCTCATTGCCACCAGACTCGACCAACATCTCTTCAAAATGGGCGGTCCTAAAGGACTCTTCTGGCTGCAGTATGAGCCGCATGAGGTGAAGAACCATGTCGACCTGGAATTCTCGTTCGATCAGGAGCTGACGGATCTCCTGATCGAGTACATCGAGCTGCACAGACCGGTGCTGCTGCGTGGCTCCAACGAGGACTGGCTATTCCCTGGGGCGAATGGCGACTTCAAGGCCCCTCACCTCCTAAGCGCCCAGATCCGCAACATGGTCGAGAGGCGCATCGGCCTGAGGATCACAGCTCATCAGTTCCGACACGTTGCAGCTGCGATGCTCCTCAAGAAGCATCCCGGCAATTACCCGCTCGTTGCGAAGGTGCTCGGGCACAAAGGAACGGCCACAACAATGAACAGCTACATCGGCCTTGAGACGCTCGAAGCCAATGAGATCTTCGCGGCGCTCGTCCGTGAGACTATTCGCTCGCGTCAGGTAGGTTGAGGTGATCCCGATGATGCAATCCCTTCCCGTCTCTTCATGGCCTATGCACGACCCGCTTGTTTGGGCCGAAGCCTGCCGCCCGACGCAGCGGCTGCGCCTTGGTGGTCTGGCATCTCACATGAAACCCGTGACCCAAGATGATCTGGCCCGACGTTACGGCTACTTCCTATGGGCTCTGATGCAGGCGAGGCAGCTCGATCCTGCTGAGCAGGCAGGCGCCCAGATCGTGCCTGACACACTCGAACACTTCATTTCGTTGGCTGAGCCTCATTGGAGCAGCGTGACCCTATACCAGTCGGTGTACAAGCTGCGACGGATCGCTGAGATCCTAGCGCCTGAAACGAGCTTTGCTTGGCTGCGCGAGATCGAGGCGGACCTGCGGGCCGCGGCCCATCCTGCCCGGCGTCGGGAAAACGTCACCACAGACGAATTGGTGGAAGCAGGTGAGGCCCTATTCCGCGAGGCCGGGAAGGCCTCTCACCTCAAGCCCAAGGAACAAGCTCGTCGTGCCCGTAATGGACTCATGATCGCCCTGCTCGCGCTCCGCCCCATTCGGCACAGGAACTTTAGTGAACTGACCCTCGGAAGCACATTCCGCCACTTGGACGGCAACTGGTGGATTGTACTGGAGGCCGGGGATACAAAGGCCGGCAGGATCGACGAAAAGCGCGTGCCGCAGGATCTCGTCCCGTTGGTGGAGCGGTACCTAACGGTCTATCGGCCTATTCTCCTCACGCAAAAGGATAAAGCCTCTCGCGAGGCACGCAAAAGCAACGGAGCAACACGGCCCATGCTGATTAATCTACCTCAACACGAGGCAGGTGCGCTCTGGATTTCGGTTACGGGAGTTCCCCTTACCTACTCCGCCGTCGGCGCTGCAATCGTAGAGACGACAGAGGCAACCCTGGGTATCCGACTAAGCCCTCACGCCTTCCGTCGCGCGGCAAAGGCGACGGCCACCTTCTTGGGCGGGGCATATCCTGGACTAGCGAGAGGCGTATTGCAGCACAACGGCGATAGAGTTGGGGAAGAGAACTACGACAGCAGTTCCAGCCGAAGGGCAGCGCTCGAATCATCCTCTATTGTCCGAGATCTTACTCGATAAGTCTTTCTGACGAGTGCTTAGCCACCGCTCATTCAAGCGATGTGCATCAAGGACTGCAAGATACAGGCGCGTGGTGCGCTTTGCTCATACTGATGGTGTTGGGACTGGAGGTTCTCGACATGATGGGAATGTCTCCTTTCCACCCTCAAGCCAACAACCAGTCTGCTTCTGAGAAGTGCCATGACCCGACCTTTCTGGTTTTGAGTCAATTTCGCGGAAGGCCGTTGATGGAATCCGTGCCAGTACCGGTTCTACGGGCGTAGATCTGGTCCCATTTCAAAACGCTGTTGGGTCTTGATACCAGTGGTCCAGGGTAGGGCCGAACGGCACCAGATCTGCCTTCGTGGCACGAGGTCCCAACGCTGACGGATCGTTCCGACCCGGAGGTTGAAGACCTTAGGTCTGTCACGCTCCGACGTCGAGTAGATGGACGACCCACACTCGGGGCAGAACCCGTGAAGCCGTCTCGCTCCACTCGTTCCAATCTTCACATAGTTCTTCACCCCACCTGTGAGCAGCGTGAAGGCCCCCTCCCGCGTGGGAGCCACGGTGCGGAAGGCGGATCCCGAGAGCGTTTGGCAATCGGTGCAGTGGCAGAGCCACACCTTCTCGGGCTCAATCTCAGCCTCGAAGGTGATGAAGCCACAGTGGCAGCGCCCATCGACCTTCATGGTGCAACTCCTCTTCGTTCCAAGGGTGATCCTACATCTCATCCGGACTTGTGTCGTGCGCGCGAAAGGGTACGCATCATTCGCGTATTCTGCCTCAGGAAATCGGACAAGGTTGCATCTGAACGTCTTGCGAAACCGCCATCTGGGCCTGGGGCCTCATTCGGTGATGAACCGGTCTCGATGGCACCTCGAGCCTCTACCAGCCGCCGCTTTTGTCCGCCGTGTGGATTTCATCTATCCTGCGGATGTTCTTCCGCCTGCCCGTCGTCCGGCGCGATCCGCCGTGCGGCCATGATGGAGGCGCACCGATGCCCCAGGACGACCTTCACGACCAACCGCTGGGCGCCGTGCCGAGCGCGACGACATCGGAAGCCTTGAACGTGCTAGGTTCGGACGGGCTTGCCCCGCCGCTCGGCGACATGAGCGCCGAGGAGTTCCGGCACTACGGCCGTTCCGTCGTCGACTATATCGCCAACTACTTCGAGCGCGTCGAACGGTTTTCCGTCCTCGCCAAGGTCGAGCCGGGCGCGCTCATTGCGAGACTCCCGACCGAACCGCCGGAAACCGGCGAGCCGATGGAGGCGATCATCGCCGATGTCGACCGCCTCATCGTGCCGGCGCTCACGCATTGGAGCCATCCGGGCTTCTTCGCCTACTTCGCCACCTCCACCTCGGCCCCCGGCATTTTCGGGGAGATGCTCTCGGCCGCGTTCGACGCGAAGGCGCTGCTCTGGCGCGCGGCTCCCGCCACGCAGGAACTCGAGGAGGTCACCCTCGCGTGGCTGCGCCAGATGATCGGCCTGCCCGAGGCCTTCTCGGGGATCATCTACGACACCGCCTCGGTGTCGATCCTTCACGCCATCGCCGCTGCACGCGAGGGCCTCAATCTGCGCGTGCGCGAGGATGGCATGAGCGGACGCCCGGACCTGCCGCTGCTGCGCGTCTACGCGTCCGAGCAAGCCCACTCGTCTGTCGAGAAAGGTGTCATCACGCTCGGCCTCGGCCAGCGGTCCTTGCGCAAAATCCCCACGGATGCCGAGTTCCGCATGGACCCGGCCGCGCTGGCCCGCGCCGTTGCGGAGGACAGGGCTGCCGGCCATCTCCCCTTCTGCGTCGTCGCCACCGTCGGGACGACCTCGACGGCGAGCATCGATCCTGTGCCGGCCATCGCCGACATTTGCGGGCGCGAGCGGCTCTGGCTGCACGTCGATGCCGCTTATGCAGGCTCGGCCGCGGTCGTTCCGGAACTGCGCCACATCCTCGACGGCAGCGAGCGGGCGGACTCGCTCGTGCTCAACCCGCACAAGTGGCTGATGACGCCCTTCGACCTGTCCGTGTTGTACACGCGGCGGATGGAGGTGCTGCACCGCGCCTTCTCGCTCGTGCCCGAGTACCTGCGCACGCTCGACCAGGAGCAGGAGGCCGTCCGCAACCACTCCGAATACGGCATCCAGCTCGGGCGCCGCTTCCGTGCCCTCAGATTCTGGATGGTCCTGCGCTACTTCGGTCGCGACGGTCTCGCTGCACGCATCCGCGAGCACTGCCGCCTCGCACGGCTGTTCGCCTCGTGGGTCGAATCCACGCCGGGTTGGGAACTGCTCGCACCAGTTCCCTTGAGCCTCGTCTGCTTCCGTGCCTGCCCGCCCCATGACGGTGAGGCTGCCGATGAGCGCGCTGCGCGCCTCGACCGCCTGAACGAGCAGATCATGCATGCCGTCAATGCGTCCGGCGAGGCGTTCCTCTCGCACACGAAGCTCCACGACCGCTTCACCCTGCGCCTCGCGGTCGGCAACATCCGCACCACCGAGGCACACGTCGCACGCGTGTGGCAGCTCCTGCGGGACGCATGCGACCGGCTCGCCCCCGCCGACGGGGCTTGAGGCAGTTTCACGTCAGTGGCCGTGACGGTGGGATGAGGAGGGCCTGATGCCCCGCTACTTTTTCCATCTCAGACTAGGCTTCCGAATTGTCGCCCGCGATGGTGTCGGCCATGACTGTCCCGATGATGCGGCTGCGCAGGAGTTCGCGCGGCTCGGCACCGGGCTCTTTGTCCTGGACCCGTTCCTGCCCAGTCTGTTCGAGCAATACTGTTTCGAGGTCGTCACCGACGATGGAGTGATCGTCTCACCATCCGGGGCAGAATGAGATGATGTCCCCGATCCGGATCCCAGTCGTCCGCCCGGTGGCCCCTTCGCCTACCGCTCAGCGACGCCGTTCTGCTCGGCCACCGTACAGGCGACTGCGTTGACCGGGATGGCGGCAAAGCGTCGTTGGGCGCGGATCGTGGCCACTAACGGCACCTGCTTACGAAGAGATGGTCGCCACAATTGTATGGCGGCTCCCCTTATTAATTCATTCAGTCGGCTCAGGCCGGACGCTCGGCCGCAACGGCAGTGCCCTCGCCGCCTCCAGCACGAGGCTGACTGCCGACGCCAGTTCGATCTCATCGAATTCGAAGCACCCGCAGCTGTCGATGGATTCGTGGCCTGCAACGGAGAAGACCTCCAGCCAGAATGGCGGTATGCCAGATGCGACGCTGTCCGGTGGAAGTTCGGTGAGCCGCACCTCAAGCGCTCCCAATCGCATTACCATGACGGCTCGAGAGCCGTCGGCATTGTCCGGCCGCAACATAAGCTGGATGTAGGCCCTGATGATCCGTTGCTCAATTTCGTCGGTATAGAGGTCCAACGAAAGAAAGCTCTCATCCCAGCATGCGGCGCGTTGCGCCGCTCCTTGCTTAGATGTCATATGCGTCTCCTAAAAATCGCCCTGCTTTAATGACCTATCTCCGGGTCATCCGTGTCAGTTGGCGCCTTCCTATGCGGCAAGGCTCTGCGGGTCAGCGCTAACGGGTTCGACCGGGGCTTGGGGGTGCGCCGACACGGTGATGTGGCGGGCAGCGTCCAGTACGGTCGCCGCTGTCGGTTCCTTCAAGACGATGTCTCCCTGCGCAGAGTACCCAACCTCGCGCGCACCGATGATCGTGGGCCGGTCGGGATGGTTATCGCGATGCTGGTCGGCCAGGATCCAGCCGTCGATCAGGCCTGGCAGGATGGCCCGGGTGTAGAGCCAATCGATCGGGCGCCGCCAGTCGCGAAGAAGGCGAAAGGCCTGTTCCCCTGTGGTGGCGGTCATCACGTCGAAACCAGCCTCGTGGAGCAATAGGGCCAGGCTGCTTTGAAAGTCGGCATCGGTCTCGACGATCAGGATGCGCTCGCCCAACGGGCCGCGTGCGGCTTCTCTCCTGACGTTGGAGTTGCCGATGCTAGGCTGGTACAGTTCGGCAGGTTCATCCTGCCCGTCAGCGAACTCATGATGGATTGCTGAACTGTTCATTCTAGGTTTCCCGTTGGTGCACTTGGCACCTCAAAAACGGCAGCGCACCAGCAGTTATTGTGGAAGTCCGAACCTTCAGGATGGAGGCTTGCGGCACCGCCTCAGGCGGACATCGCGGTCTTCTCGCCGGCACCCGCGACCATTAGGATTTCACCTGCCTCCATCATCTCGGCGGCCTTGGCGTACCCACCGCCCATTCCGTCGAGAAAATGCAAATGCGACTCCGGCCTGCCGGACGGCACAAGACAGGTCATGAGGGCGTGAGACTGGCGGTGCAGCCCGAAGTTGATCTCGCCACGAGCCTTCGCCGCAATGAGGATGGCCTCAGCCGCATCGATTTGTTCGCGTGTGCAGTCGAGCGTCAGACGCAACCCATCGTCGTATTTGCGATAGTCCGAGTTTGCGATGACGCTCGACCAATTCCCCGAACCTAGATTCATCTCCTTGCCCTTTTGGAACGCCATTTCCACCGGGACAGGGTGAGATTGGCGTGGAGCTGCGTCGAGGACCGCAAGCACCTGCCTGGCAAGCGCAGAGAAGACCTTTGGGTTGGTATGATCATGCGGCTCGACTAGGAGCGACAGGATCTCGCCGTGCTGGCTCCGGAGAGGCGTCCACTCGCAGGTCAGACCGGTTAGGTCCAGCTGCACCGTGTACCTTCTCGGCTTTACCAGATACCGCCCGTTCTTGATCTGCCGTTCCGCCCATCTCAATCCGCCCCCGGAGAACATCGCATAGGTCGCGTCGTCCGAGGCCGCGTATCGCGCTATTCTCACGTCGTGCCCGTGGGATCGGATCTCGCTCACGGACAGCAAACCGACGCGGAGGATCAGACCGAGACGGGTTGCCGCAAGACCCGCAACCTGCCGCATTACCGAGTTCGCGACCATGAAGCCCTGAGGCGGCAATGCAAACGCCGCTCCGTCGCCGCGGAACACAAACGGGAAGTCGAACGCACCCCAGGCATTGCCCAAGGCAGCAATGATAGAGGCTCCGGCGTAGTTGACGTCCTTGTAACGTCCCGCGCTGATTGCCAACGTCGAGTCGACAACGTCCGTTATGCCGATGATCCAGTCATCCGGCAGTGGCTCGTAGATGGATGGATCGAGCACGGTCGAGAACTCACGATACGCTGGGGGGCGGTGTGCGCGGCTATTAATCATCGAGCATTCTCCAGATCGGCTTGCACCAGCAAACGAGGTCCACGCCGTGCCGATGAGGCGCAGGTCTCCGCTGCGCCTCGTCCGAGGGGAACCGGGCCTGCCTGGGTGGCGGGCCCGGCCGATCCGGTTTAGAGCAGATTGGTCTCGACGTTGATGTTGCCGTGCGTCGCCTTGGAGTACGGGCAGATCTCGTGGGCCGCATCGATCAGCGTCTGCGCGACCTCGCGCTCGATCCCCGGTACGCTGACGTTGAGGCGGGCCTGCAGGAAGTAGGCGCTGCCGTCGCGGACCAAATCGATCTCGGCATCGACCGTCGGCAGGGTCGGGAAGGTGATCTTCCGTTGGGCGGCGGCCAGCTCGAGCGCGCCGATGTAGCAGGCCGACCAGGCGGCGCCGAACAGGTTCTCGGCGGCCGGGTGCGGCTGGGACAGCTTGAGGTCGAGGAACCCGTCACTGCTGCGCGTGCCGCCGTTGCGGCCGCCGGCGTTGTGGGTCTTTCCGGTGAAGAGGACGTTCGCCGCCATGATGAAACCCTTTCTGTGCCGTTTGCATCGTATCCGATTAATTCGGATGCGATGCAAATACGCTCCGAGCAAAGGCATGTCAAGCACTTTCGATTTAATCGGATACGATTTATATTCGGGCAACAGCGACACCCGCGGAGAGGCCCATGCCCCAGACCCCAAGACCGAAGACGCCCACCAGGCCCCGGCCTGAGGCCCCGCAGGCCAGCGGCGACGGTCCGAAGCTCTCGAATTTCCTGTGCTTCGCGATCTACTCGGCCAACCTCGCCTTCGGCCGCGCCTACAAGCCGCTCCTGGACAAGCTTGGCCTGACCTACACCCAGTACATCGCCCTGGTGGCGCTGTCCGAGGCGGACGACCAGACCGTCGGGGCCCTCGGCGAGAGGCTGTATTTGGAATCCAACACGCTGACGCCGATCCTCAAGAAGCTCGAGGCGACCGGCTATATCCGGCGGCACCGCGATCCCGCCGACGAGCGGCAGGTGCGGGTCAGCCTGACGCCGGCCGGCCGCCAACTGCTCGAGACGGATCCGGGCGCGGCGCTGGTCGACGCCATCGGGCTCGGAGCGGACTTTCCCGCCACGCAGAAGACCGTGGCAAGAATCCGTGACAATCTCCTGCGCGCCACACAGGCGGAACTAGGCGCAGGCAAATAAGCAATCAGCCGGCCTCGCTCTGCGCTGCTTCAGACGGACATCGCGGTCTTCATGCTGGAGCCGCGACCATGAAGGCGTTTAACGCTCCCGTGGCCGCCGCGCTCGCAGAGGGGGGCGGCGCGCACAAGATGCGCGCCAAGGCCTTCAGAGCGATTTGCGGAGTGGCCCGAGCCCCGTGCGGATCTCGGAGATCATGAACTCCGGCTGCTCCCAGGCGGCGAAGTGGCCGCCCTTTGGAAGCTTATTGAAGTGGATGAGATTGGGATACGCTTTCTCGGCCCAACTCCTCGGCGCTACATACATCTCGTCAGGGAACACACTGCAGGCGACGGGGAGCTTGACCCCTTTGGTCGCAAAGAAAGAATTACCGGCGACCGTTTGCTCCCAGTAAAGGCGGGCTGCCGAAATCGCGGTGCGCGTGAACCAGAAGAGCGAGACGTTATCGAGGACATCGTCGGGCGAGAGGCCTTCTTTGACCCCGGCAAACGACCTCGCGATCATGGCATGGCTCTTCCAATCGTGGTCGATCATGAAGGCCGCCAAACCGACGGGTGAATCCACCAGCCCGGTCAGCGTTTGCGGACGCGTGCCCATGACGATCGCGTAGCCAAACCTATTTTCACGAACTTGCTCGCAGGCCTTCCTCTCTTCGGCCGACAAATTATCGGGCAGAGGGGAGCCGGACCAGATAAGCGCATCGATGTCGGGCGGTATCACCTCAGGCATGTTGGTGTGGATGCCGAGCAGTCCTTCGGGTTCCTGAGTTCCCATGTAGTTGACGACGATCGAACCCCAGTCACCACCCTGCGCCGCATACCGTTCATAACCAAGGCGGGACATCAGCTCAGCATAGGCGCGCGCTATGCGCTGGGGATTCCAGCCGGTCGTGCTCGGCTTGCCCGAGAAGCCGTAGCCCGGCATCGATGGAATGACGACGTGGAACGCATCCGCTGCGCTTCCACTGTGCGCAGTCGGGTCAGTCAGGGGCTCGATCAGCTTCACCTGCTCGACGATCGAGCCTGGCCAGCCGTGCGCGATCAACAGCGGCATCGCATTTTCATGTTTGGAGCGGACGTGAATGAAGTGAAAATCCAAACCGTCGATCTCGGTGATGAAATTGGGATATGAGTTCAACCTGGATTCGATCTTGCGCCAGTCGTACTCGTCTGCCCAGTAACGCGCAAGTTCTTGAATGGTCTTCAGTCGTACACCTTGCGATTCATCCGCGACTGTTTCTTTCTCCGGCCATCTGGTTTCCTTGATCCGACGCTTCAGTTCGGCAACTTCACTTTCCGGAATGTCGACACGGAAGGGACGGATCGCATCCTGTTCGGCGGCTTGAGCCAAGCCTGCAGGAGGCACATTCAACGCGGCTGCGGCCGTTGAAGCTGCCACGGGGTTAGGCTGGTTCGGGAGTGATGTTTGTTGCGACATTGATATTCTCCATTCATTCGGATCGCCACAGGTGGCGATTACCGAGATTGATGAGCGGACGGGCGCACGACGCCTGGCCTTGTGTGCCAAGCCACGGCAGCGCAGTCGCCCCTAGATCTCTTTGCGGACTTCTATGGAGGCCTCAGTTTTGCGATCAGGTCCGCGCACTAATGGAAGCGGCGGCGCTTGCGGGCAGCTCCTCCTTCGGGTCTCATGCAACCACTCGGTTCAGGAGCGACGTCGGCAAAGCTGTCGATAAAAAGTGGCTCGTCGGGGGAGCCCAAGTCCAACGCAGGCACGTTGATTGAGTAAAAAGTATAGGCCTCGGTGGCTGGCCCAGCAAGCGGCGCCAGTCGGGACATATCCCCGTGATCGTCGATCGATTGCAGCATTCCATTCTCCATTAGCGCGAAAAACTCCAGCGGCGCACGCAACCTTGGCTTCTTGCTAGAGGAGCGAGGCTCCTGCCGCCTGCCAATCACGTCGTGCTGGAAGGGCGTGCTCATACCGGAGACGGTCCGCGCCGGTCTTGCTATCTTCCGCCAGAGGTTTGCCTGCCCCAGCCTCCGGCTTGGAATGCAGGTCTCCGTCGCAGCGAGGAGCGTGCCCGATGCGAAAGCTTTCCTCGACACCTCTCATGATGCACCCCACCTCAGTCGGCATTGTTGCCCGCCTGGCTCTTGCCAGAGCCACTGCGGCAGGCCTCGATGCCCGCCCGCTCCTGCGTAAGGTCGGTCTGACTGCGTCCCAGATCCAGGATCGGCAGGCCCGCGTGAACGCGGCGAGCGAGATCAGCTTCCTGAATCTGGTGGCCGACACCCTTCCCGATGAGTTGTTGGGATTCCATCTCGCCGCGGCATTCGAGCTGCGGGAGGGCGGCCTGCTCTATTTCGTGCTGGCCTCCTCGGCGACGCTCGGCGAGGCGTTGGCCCGCGTCGAGCGGTTCAGCGCCATCACCAATGAGGGCGTCCGGCTGCGATGCCAGGAGGGCAGCGACCTGAGCCTCCGCTACAGCTATGTCGGGGTGCCGCGACACACGGATCGGCACCAGGTCGAGTTCTGGTCGCGAACGCTCGTCCGGATCTGTCAAACCCTGACCGGCACCGAGGTCAGGCCCATCCGGGTCAGCTTCGCTCATCCGCGCTGCAGCGCATCAGGTCAGCTTGATGCATTTTTCGGGTGTGAGGTGGCCTTTGCGTCGGAGGCTGACGACATTACCTTCGCCCGCGGGGCGTCGCAGCTTCGGCTGGTCAACGCGGATCCTTTTCTGAACGAGCTCCTTGTCCGCTACAGCGAGGAGGCCCTGGCCCGGCGGGCCAATCCCGCCAGCCCAATCCGCGCGAGCGTGGAGAACGCCCTCGCTCCGCTCCTGCCCCATGGCAAGGGCCGTGCGGGCGAAGTGGCCCGGGCGCTGGGCATGAGTGAACGGACCCTGGCGCGCCGGCTGGCGGCGGAGAACCTGACCTTCCTCGGGATCCGCGAGGAGATGCGCAAGGATCTGGCCCTTTGCTATCTTAAGGATGCAAGCATTTCAATTTCGCGCATTGCCTGGATGCTCGGCTTTCAGGAGGTCAGCGCCTTCACCCATGCCTTCCGGCGCTGGACGGGGATGACACCGACGCAAATGCGGGCCAAAGAAGCCCGCTCGCGCTGAAATCCGCTTCCTTGGAAGAGGTTGGGGCGCTGCAAGTCGGTTCGAATGCCGGCACCGGGTCAATCCGGGAAATTTGCTGTCCGTCAGGGACGTCTGGTATTCCCTGCCAGAGCTGACATTCGGTTCACTTCCGAGAAGCGCCATGAGGCGACGATTGCACTGAAACATCGCTGAAATTCGCCGGTTATGAACGCAATCGGGGGTGATCGTCGACTTAACTGGCATGATCTCTCAATCGTTGCCTCCTTGGCCCTGATGCGCTTAACCAGAGTTCGGAAGGACCGGGACGCGCTGGCGGTTGCCCCCACCCGTCAGATCCAGCCTCTGCGACGGGCCAGGCCGACCGCGATGCCGATGAAAGCACCCAAGGCGCCGATGACAACCCAGAAGCCAAGGACGCCGGTTTGCGTGTAGGGCGTCTCGAAGTTCATGCCGAACACGCCCGCCACCGCCCCAACCACGCCCAGCATCACCGTGACGAACGTCAGCCGCCGGACAAGATCATTGGTCGCCTCCGCCGTGCGGGTCGTGAACAGCTCAAAGGAGCCGCTCACCAGCTCGCGCGCATGGTCAACTGCATCCACGGCCCGCTCGAACCGCCGTTCCAGCGACTGATAATGCGCAGCCGCGTCAGACTCGAAGATCTGAGCGAAGTCCGGACGCGAGAGCGCGTAGAAGACGGGGCGTTGCTGGTTCAGGAAGTGGCGCAGTTCGGACACTTTGCGCCGCATCCCGACCACGCCTGCGAGCAGGCTGCGGCGTGCCGAATGCGCCAGCATCGCCTCGTCGAGCCGGTCCAGAAACTCCTCGAGTTCGCTGACGGCCTCGAAATATGCGCTCAGGTGCCAGTCCAGCAGCGAAGCCGCGAGCGCCGGCAGGCTCAAGGCTCCGATGACGGTCTCACCCTTGTCCTGGTCGCGGAATGCCTGGAGGAAAGGCAGCTCGCCGTCATGAACGGTGATGATCCACCCCGGGCCGACGAGAAAGTCCAGATGGACGGGGAGCCACCTGGTCAAGGCTCGATCCCCGTTGTCATTCTCTCCACGTGAGAGGCCGATGACGTCGAACTGAAAGTACTCGCCGTAATTGTCGAGATAGGGTGCCTCTTGCGGATTGAGGAGCTCCCGGCCCGAACCGCGGTCCAGACCGAAGAGACGCACCAGATGCCCCATCTCATCCCGGTTGCGGCCGCTGACGTCCACCCACAGGAGCGTTCGCTCGTCGAGGCCGACAAGGCATTGCTGATCGAGCTCGACCTCTTGGTCATGTCCATCGGCGTTGTAGAGAAAGGCTTGGAGCACGGAGCGGCCAAGGAAGGGAGAGCCGCAGCAGCAGAACGCGCGATCAAGCTTGGCGGTTCCAGCGCCCGATCGTCTTCTGGTCACGAGACAAGGCGGCCGTCGAGGAAAGGTTGGACCGGGCGGACATTTCCTGGCCGAACCTGGATCCGGACTGGTTTGAGGCCCGGGCCTGGATCTGGCTTCATTACGGAGCGGCCAGAGCCTTGAGCGGAGAACTCTTTGAGGCCATCAGCATGCTCGCCTTCTTCCGTGATCAGGTTCTGGGACCTATGCTCCATCGCCGTGCGGGGCGCCCGCAGCGTGGTGTGAGACGAGTTGAGACGTAACGCTTGATGAAACGGGAGAACTGGCCGCTACGGTCGCCCGCCATGATTTCGCATCAGTAAAGGCAAGTCTCGTTGCTGCCATCGAACTTTATCTCAAGCTCCGTACAGACAAGCCACCGCGCTTCGAGGTGAAAGGCATGCCCCACGTCCTTTTCGACTTCTTGGGACATAAGGCTGAAAATGCAGCACGGTTGTAATTTGGGGGCAGCGCATGAACTGATGGGACTCCCCACCTTTTAACAAGCCGGTTCTGAGAGACTGTGTCGATCTGGAATTATGCGGTGGAAGGAAGCTTTCGGGCGGCCTCCGGGTTAAAGAGCGTCCTCGCCTTCTGCCGGCCCATGGCCCGATGCGGCCATTCGCGGCATCATGGTCGACGAACATGGGGCACACTCCAGGCGCCACTTGCGGGCCAAGTTACCGAGGTATAGCCTACTAACTTAATCAATGTCCCTGCGTTGGACTTGGGCTCCCCGACGAGCCGCTTTTGACCGGCAGCTTTGCCGACGTCGCTCGTGAACAGAGTGGTTATGTAACTCGCGGGAGGAGGACCTGATCGCAAGGGCAGCAGCCTCCATCGACATTTAGGAGAGGTCTAGGAAAGGCCGCACTGCAGCGGTTTGTGCACACAACGCCAGCAGTCTTGCGGTTGTCCATTCGCCAATCTCGCCGCGCTGACTATAGCGACGCGAACGAATGGAGAAGATCAATGTCGGAGCTGTCATCACTCCCGAACCGGCGCGAGGTCCCGGCTGCCTCGGCTGCCGCAGGTGCGTTGCATATGCTTCCCGCCGGCGCAGCTAGTCGCTCGTTGGGTATTGCGGCACCGGCTATGACTGGCGGAAGGCGGAAGCGAAGCTGAACGCCTTAGCGGACGCTCCAAGCGCTGCGCCCATCGGGGCTGGGGCCGGCCTGAGCCCGCAGTATCAAGACGCCCAAACCGTAGGAGCGAAACATGAGCGATACTCAGGCCCTCAGAGAAACCACAACCCAGACCCCAGGAGCGCGAACAGTCGACCTGAAGCTTGAGGTCGTCGTCATCCCGGTTGCGGACGTCGATCACGCCAAAAGCTTTTACAGCAACCTCGGTTGGAGGCTCGACGCTGACTTCGCCGCCGGTGATGACTGGCGCGTGATTCAGTTCACGCCACCGGGCTCCGGGTGCTCGGTCATCTTCGGCAAGAACGTGACCGCGGCGGCCCCTGGCTCCGCCCAGGGACTGTACCTCATCGTCTCCGACATTCAGGCCGCGCGCGATGAACTGCTCCGACGTGGCGTCGAGGTCGGCGAGGTGTTCCACGCCGGCGACGAGCATTCTGGTACGGACGAGCCGTACCTGTTCGGGCGGGTCCGTGTGAGCGGCCGGGACCCCGAAAACCGCACCTACCGCACGTATACCTCGTTCAGCGACCCGGACGGCAACGGCTGGCTGTTACAGGAGGTTATCGAGCGCCTGCCCGGACGCGTGGACACGGACGGCGCGACCTTTACCTCGTCGGCAGACCTCGCGACGGCGCTCCGGCGTGCAGCGGCCGCGCACGGTGAGCACGAGAAGCGGATTGGCCACCATGATGAGGGCTGGCCGGACTGGTACGCCGAGTACATGGTCGCGCGGCAGACCGGCCAGCCGCTGCCGACGTGAGCAGCGGTCCCGGCGGTCTAAGATTTCGTTTTGGAAAGAGGCCAGCCGGGGAACACCGCAGTGATCCTCGGCCAGTGCCCATCGTGGAGCCCGTACCATGACCCAAGTCTTCGACGCCATCGTCATCGGGGCCGGACAGGCAGGCCCATCCCTGGCCGGGCGCCTGACCGCTGCAGGAATGCGGGTCGCGCTCATCGAACGCAAGCTCTTCGGCGGCACCTGCGTCAACACCGGCTGCATGCCGACCAAGACGCTGGTTGCCAGCGCCTACGCGGCCCATCTTGCCCGCCGAAGCGCCGAGTACGGGATCGCAAGCGAGGGTCCGGTCAGCATCGACATGAAACGGGTAAAGGCCCGGGCCGATACCGTCTCAACGAATGCTCGCCGGAACATCGAGGCGTGGCTGCGCGGTATGGACGGCCTGACAGTCATCGAAGGGCACGCCCGGTTTGAAGGCCCGGATGTCGTCCAGGTGGGCGAGAGCCTGCTGAAGGCTCCTCGCATTTTCATCAATGTCGGCGGCCGCGCAAGCGTGCCCGACATGCCGGGCGTCAGCACAGTCGACTATCTCACCAACACCTCGATCCTCAAGCTCGATACCATTCCACGGCACCTAGTCGTCGTCGGCGGAAGTTATATCGGGCTTGAATTTGCCCAGATGTATCGGCGTTTCGGCGCCGAGGTCACGGTGGTCGAGATGATGCCGCGACTGATTGCCCGCGAGGACGAGGACGTGTCCGAAGCGGTCCGCGAGATCCTGACCGAGGAGGGAATCACGGTGCGCACCAGCGTCACCTGCATCGGGTTCGAGCCTCACGCGGACGGTGTAGCGACCAGCGTCGACTGCACATCCGGGGCACCCGTCGTGGTCGGTTCGCATGTGCTGCTGGCGGTGGGGCGCCGGTCCAACACGGACGATCTCGGTCTCGACAATGCTGGAGTCGCGGTCGATGCCCGGGGCTACATTGAGGTGGATGACAGCCTCGCCACCACTGTCCCCGGCATCTGGGCCCTGGGCGATTGCAACGGGCGTGGGGCCTTCACCCACACCGCCTACAACGATTACGAGATCGTCGCCGCCAATCTTCTTGACGGTGCCAGCCGCCGGGTCAGCGAGCGTGTGCCCGGTTATGCGCTCTACATTGATCCACCGCTGGGGCGAGTCGGCATGACCGAGACCGAAGCGCTCAGGTCAGGCCGGAAGGTGCTGATGTCCAAGCGCCCGATGACGCGGGTCGGGCGCGCCATCGAGAGAGGCGAGACCAAGGGCTTCATCAAGATCGTCGCCGATGCGGACACGAAGCAGATCCTCGGCACTGCCGTTCTCGGCGTGACCGGCGATGAGGTCGTCCACAGCGTCCTCAATATGATGAATGCCGGAGCAGCCTATCCGACACTGCAATGGGCGGTGCCGGTCCACCCCACCGTCTCCGAGCTGATACCGACCGTGCTCGGCGATCTCAAGCCTCTGAATTGAGGCTGCCGCTCCCGAGGACGAGGGTATTGTGCATGACCGGCTCGTTCGCAAGCTGATGCCCTAAAAGCCGTTCCGTGCGTACCGTCGAAGTTCCAAGGCATGACAAGTGCTCCCGGGGGTCGCTCGGCAGATCAGGGCCGAAAAACAAAGCGGACTAACCCACGAGTGGCCCGCTCAGGGTAGCCTCAGATTTTGAGGGGTCTCTTGGCTTGGTCGAGAAGTCTCTCCGACTCGGGGTGATTATCCGCCTCGTGCACTTCCCCGCCTCTTGTGCGCAGATCCAAACCTGTTGCCTTCCAGAGGCCGAGAGTTGCGCCGTCCGCAGGGCATTATCGATGGCAGCCATGTCTCGAGGGCGGCGGCGCGCAAAAGCTGGTCCTGCAGCAGCAAGGCTGAGGACCAGAGCTAGGTTGATTATGAGAAGCATGGTCCGTTTATTCAGTTCATCTCCTACATTCCGCGGCCTGACACGCTCATGGAACGGAGCTGGCTCTAACCTAAGGCTTCGAGAAGCTTCAGTTCGACCGGTCCTGCTGTCAGCGCTTCAATGTCCATGGCCCACTGCTTCACGTATGGGGCTGCTTTATGGGCTTCGAGCGCCGCGGCACTCTCGAAGATCTCATAAAACACAAAAAGCCCGGGCTCTTCTAGACCCCGGTGAACCTGGCAGAGGAGATTTCCTGCCTCCTGTCGCACCTTTGGGACCAGAACCTCAGTAGCCCGAGCGAGTTCAGCCTCTTTGCCGCCGCGTGCCCGAACAAATGCAACGACGGTAACGGCTCCCTTCGGGAGCGCCACAGTTTGAACGGCATGGGCTGCTGTGGGCGCAGAAAGCGCGGCGGCTGCGGCAGCCAGTCCGAGCTTTGCGACCAGACTGCGCCGATCTATGTGTAGATTGTCTTTCATGGAACCTCCTTTGGATCCAGGCGCAGACTGACGCAACTCCTTACCACCACGACCAATTGTCGATGTCTGCCTCGTTGATGACGTTCGCATAGTCTTTCTCCAACTTCCGGCGCGTGGATGCGCCTGGGATAGGGTTCAGTGATCGGTCTGGGAAGTGACGATCTGTATTTGACGTAACTGCGCCGCGCTTTCATGTCGGATACGGATGGCCACCACCCATCAGGACGCGGCCGCCTCTAGCGCCGATTGCAAATCTTGATCAAGCTGGCGCGCAACTCCATCGACGTGATCGTCACCGAACTGGCCGAAAACAGAAGTCGGGCGGTCATACTCAAACGCGACGAGTCCATCGCTGTCTTCATGAAGGAGGATGCGAATGGGCGCATAGAGAGCTGCAGAGATTTGATGCCGGGTCATCTTGGATGCCGTGAGTGGGTTACCAATATCATATTGCACCGCTCGGCGCTGAAGACCGGCTAACCTCAGCAATGCGCCATGATCTCGAAAGCCGAAGATCGAGAGCGTCGGCAAAGCCTCTGCCTCTTGCAAGGCCCGCGCGCTCTCACCGTCCCGCAAGAGCGTTAGAATCCCTTCATCAAGCCGCGGAAGCAGCGCCTCCAGCTTCGTTCTGACGATATCGAACGAGTTGCTGGACCGGATCGTGACGTGCTCGACGGAAATCGTTTGCTTGACGTATGTTTGATTTGTCATTCTCGTAATCTTTCCAACTCAGTGCTGTGACGTGTAGGCTGTTGTTCATCCAGCCCACTATAGGTGTGTCTTGCGCCGGTTCTTCAGACCGGTGATGACAGTGCGCCAACGGCAGCTTCCACACGACGTGCAAGGTCGAGGAGGCGCCTGTCACGACCGTGCGTGCCGTCGATCTCAAGCCCTATCGGCAGGCCATTTTCGGACAGACCCGTAGGAATGCTGATGCCCGGCAAACCCGCTGCGCTCGTAGGGATGGTGTGCCTGGCCAGAGCCAAATCGCTGACCTCCTGACCCGCGATTAAGAACTTCGACTGATGCTCGATCAACGGCGCTGTGCGGGGAGTCGTTGGAAAGAGAAGCGCCTCCGCCCCGCTGCGAGAAAATGCTTCATGGAAGCGGCGCCGGATTTCGGAGCGATCGGCAGACAGCGCTGCCTCATATGTGTCTGTAGAAATAAACCCAGTCCCACTTGGCAGAACGACGTGCGCCCACGCTTCTTTTAGCCCAGGTTTAAGTCCATTATAGATTTCGTCGAATGTAGCTGGAACGTTGTTGCGACGAAGGAAATCCGAGAGCGCTTCCATCGTTTCATGGAAAAAGATGTTCCACGTCGCCGTCTCGGCGCGCGCGGAAAAGCCTTCCCCGAGATCGACCTCGACGACCTCGGCACCAGCGTCGCGTAGGCGCCGGACCGTGTCTTTGAAATGCGTCTTGATGTCAGGCTCGACTAGATCAAGATATTGCCGGGGCGCATAGGCGAACCTGACGCCCTTCAGGTCGGATCGATCGGAGGGTGAGGTCGCTTCATCCTTCGTGACGATTTGATCGATCAGCGCGCAGTCGTCAACGTTGCGGGCAAGGACGCCTGTTGTATCGAGGGTATGGGAGATCGGAGCGACCCCATTGCGTGGCCACCGTCCCGTCGTCGGCTTGAAGCCAACCACACCACAGAGTGACGCGGGCACTCGGATCGAACCGACGGTATCGCCCCCTAAGGCCGCGGGTACGATCCGAGCCGCGACAGATGCGCCAGACCCGCTGGAGGAACCTCCAGAGATATGATCACGGTTGTGTGGGTTTTTCACCTGACCATACGGGCTGTTGTTGCCGGTCAAGCCATAGGACAACTCAACGAGGTTGTTTTTGCCAAAGACGATGCCACCAGCATCCTTGATCGCGCCAACGACGTCGGCATCCTCGTTCGGTACGAAGTCTTTCAGGTTCCGCACTCCAAGCGTCGTGCGGAGGCCCTGAGTTAGATAGCTGTCCTTGACTGCCAACGGAACGCCCAGAAGGGGACCAGTGGAACCAGCGGCGCGAGCCTTGTCCGCGTCTCTGGCCGCAGCCAGCACAGCGGCTTCATCTATCGTGATGAAGGCATTCAGATCGGAGTGCGTTCGGGCTCGCTGGAGGAGCGCAGCGGTATATGACTCTGACGAGACGTCGCCATTGCGAATGGCGGCAGCCGCTGCGCCGACGCCAAGCCGTGCGAGCGCGTCCGCTTCCGACGCTTTTCTAATGGATACTTCGTTCGTTTGCATGAAAACCTCACTTTAGCTTGGGACGATCAACGTGAGTTGTCTGTCCCGTCGTTACAGTTGCGCTGCCATAGTGGACCTGTTGCACTATGATCATCAGATGGACTTACGAGCATAATGTCATAGGGCCGGCGTGAGAGTTCGGGTTTCACGCCAAGCTCGTTTTGAGTCGGTCGGACTGTCATACAGAGCCTTCGCGATCCTCAGTGCTTGTGAGAAGCCGCAGTGTCCGGGATGGTGAACGTGTGAGTCACCTCCTGGCCCGGGATGACGTTGTGGCCGGCGTCGACCAACTGGATCTTCACCTTGTGCGGGCCCGGGGGAAAATTGGCTATATCGACAGTGTTGTTGTCGCTCGCATCTGCCCACCACCACGGCAGGTCGTCGACGATAACGTGCAGATGCCCGATGCGTGGCGATGCGCCGAGGGCGCCTTTCCCGAACACCGGTACGATGCGCAGGTTTTCCACCCGATACTGGGCCCAGTAGACGCCGATGGCCAGCCCCTCGGGAAGTGGGGCGTCCACGATCAGCTTGGGGGCGGGCTCGTTCTCGATGGCGACATATGGCGAGGGGCCACGGATCTCTCTCGCACTCTGAGCGAAGGCGCCCGTGGTGAGAACGGTAGCGGCAGCGGCCGCGGCAAGGGTCTTGATGAGCTTAGTCATTACAGTCTTTCCTTTCGTTAAGAAAGCCATTGGCCTCATGCGATGGCTTTGATGGGCGAGAAGATGAGGGAAATCGGAGGGAGACTGAATATCCCGGTTTCGGGAGACACTCTTTCACCTTGTGAGCGAATGGCCCTCTGGTACAGGCGTTCTGCAAGGAGGCAGGACAGCTTTGACCCTGCCTCATCATGTGCGGACGCACAGGCAAAGCCGGGACAACTCTCTTCCAATCAGATCCTGTATGGGGATGAGCAGAGCCCATCCCGGGGCGAAGCGGCGAGGACGACAGGAATTGCCGGAACGCGAGTGAATAGCTATGATTTGGCGGCCATTACTCCTCCGGCCGGAAGAATAAGGGGAGGACGAAGACGTGGACCGCCTCGATGCCATGAAAGTCTTCGTCGCGGCGCTCGACGAAGGCAGCCTCGCCGGCGCCGGCCGCAAGCTTCGCCGCTCGCCGGCCGCTGTCAGCCGCGCCATCGCCTTCCTGGAGAAGCATGTCGGCGCCGAACTCCTTCACCGCACGACGCGATCGATCAAGCTCAGCGAAGCAGGGGAACGCTACGCGGCCGCCTGCCGGCGCGTGCTCATCGATCTCGAGGAGGCCGACATCACGGCGGCCGGGGAGCGCTCGGCGCCGCGCGGCACGCTGACCGTGACCGCCCCGGTCTTTGCCGGTGAGACTGTGTTGGGCCCGATCCTCGACGCCTTCCTGGATGCCTACCCGGCCGTGTCGGTGCGTCTGTACCTGCTGGATCGGTTTGTAAATCTCATCGATGAGGGCATCGATGTTGCCCTGCGCATCGGGCACCTTGCCGACTCGAGCTTGGTGGCGACCCGTGTCGGCGAGGTGCGCCGGGTCGTTACGGCGTCGCCGCGCTACCTTGCGCAGAATCCCCGCATTGTAGAACCGGCGGACCTTGCCAAGCATCAGATCATCACATTTGCAGATCTTGGGATCGACTCCTGGAGCTTTCCCCCGCTGGACGGATCATCTGCTCCCCGCACGGTGCATTTTACACCGCGGCTTATCGTCAACAGCATCTGGGGAGCCATAGTCGCTGCTGTCAGCGGCCGAGGCGTGACGCGCGTGCTCTCTTATCACGTCCCACAACAGGTGCGCGAAGGGTCATTGGCGATTGTTCTCAAGGACCATGAGCTGCCGCCTACGCCCGTGCACTTGATTTCGCCGAACGGGCGTCTCTCCGTGCCAAAAGTTCGCGTATTTTTCGACTTGGCTCTACCGCGGTTCCGCAGTCACTTCGCGACTGCGAGCCGCGACACCGAGTAAGTACGCGAGAGCCTGTCACTCGCTCATCGACCGCATTAATGATGGGCCCTTAGAGGGCTGTTGGCACAGTCGGTAAATACTTGCGCATCGTGCGGACCCAGAGGACCGCTCCGAACGATGCGTCGCTTGAGGGATTGAGCAACCAAGCAAGCTGGGCCGAAGCCGATCTTTCGCCTTCGGCCATCACTCGGTCAAAGCAGCAATCCAACGCCCTCCCCTCTCCGCATTCAACCACGAAACGAAAGAGTGTCTCTCGTTTAGCGGCTATTCGCACCCGCATCGGACGAGACTAATTATGTCCCCAACAATGCAGCATGACCCAACTCAACGGGCAGCAGCACCACGATTAGCAAGAACCAAGGGTTCCCATCATGGGCATCGACAGAAAAGTAGCAATCATCACAGATGCATCGAAAGGCATCGGTGCCGCTCTCGTCAACGGATATCTCGATCGCAACTACCGAGTGATCGCAACGGCGCGGTCCGTTAGGCCGTCGAGCAACCCCGACGTTCTCGTCATCTCCGGCGACATCGGTGACCGGAAGACGGCGGAGCAGGCGATCGCCGAAGGTGTATCGCGCTTTGGGCGCATCGACACGCTCGTCAACAATGCCGGCATCTCCATCGCCAAGCCGTTCACCGAGTATACCGAGGCCGACTTCACCGCTGTCCTGCGAACCAACACCGCCGGCTTCTTCCACATTACCCAGCTTGCTCTGGCCGAAATGGAGAAGCAGGGCAGTGGCCATATCGTGCAGATCACAATCAGCCTCGTCGACCACGCGGTCGACGGCGTACCTTCCGTGCTCGCGTCGCTGACGAAGGGTGGCCTCAACGCGGCAACCAAGTCACTCGCTATCGAATACGCCAAGCACGGTATCCGGGTGAATGCCGTCTCGCCCGGCATCATCAAGTTGTCGATGCACCCGGTTGAGACCCACGCAGCCTTCGGGGCTTTTCACCCGGTCGGGCACATGGGCGAGGTTTCCGACATCGTCGAGGCAGTCCTCTACCTCGAGACGGCCGGCTTTGTGACCGGCGAGATCCTCCACGTCGGCGGCGGCCAGAGCGCCGGCCATTGAATTCCAACTGATGGCCAACCTCGGCCGTGAGCATCCACGGTCTTTAGAACCTTGAGAATGAGGAGACACAGATGAATACATCGACCTCCCAGGGCACCGCCCTGATCACCGGCGCCTCGTCCGGCATCGGCGCCATCTATGCCGATCGCCTGGCCCGGCGCGGCTACGATCTGATCCTCGTGGCACGCAATCAGAACCGCCTCGAGGCGCTTGCGGCGCGACTGCGGGACGAGACCGGCCGCTCGGTCGAGATCCTGCCTGCTGATCTAAACGACGACGCCGATCTCCGTCGAGTCGAAACGATCCTGCGGACGAACACCGCGATTGCGGTGCTTGTGAACAATGCCGGCATCGGTGGAGCGGCTCCCCTGCTTGCCTCCGATATCGACGCGATGGACCGGATGATCCGGCTGAACGTTCTGGCGCTGACACGACTGACATACGCGGCCGCGCCGGCCTTTGTGGCGCGCGGTGGCGGCACGATCATCAACATCGCATCCATCGTTGCCATCTCGCCGGAGATGCTTAACGGCGTCTACGGCGGCACCAAGGCCTTCGTCCTGGCCTTCAGCCAGTCCCTTCACCATGAACTGTCTGACAAGGGCATGCGGATCCAGGCGGTCCTGCCCGGTGCCACAGCGACGGAGTTCTGGGACATTGCCGGGCTACCAGTGAACAATCTCCCAGCGGAAATCGTCATGTCGGCGCAGGACTTGGTCGACACTGCACTGGCAGGTCTAGACCAGGGCGAGACGGTCACCATCCCCTCCCTTGAGCAAAAGTCAGAGTGGGATGCTTACGACGCGGCCCGCCGGGCGATGGCCGGCAAGCTTTCAAGGACGAAGCCGGCCACCCGGTACAATGTGGGGAGTGAAAAGGGCAGCCGCGACTCCCGGGAGCCTGCCCAGTACTAGCACCCGATCCTGCCAGGAGAGCGGACATGCGACTGAGTTGAATGGGCGGGGGTCAGATCAGAACCTGCATCGCCATCGGGTCGGCAACCGCTGTGCCCCGCTTTCGCATCCGTGAGGCTGAGCCGCAATCTGAAGATCCCTCGTCCTGCCCTCCTTGCGCTTGGCGGATGCGGTCAGCTGATCCAGCAGGACTGGGATTGCCGCTGTTCAATAACCTTTTAATATGGAGAATTCATGTGATCTCACCTCTGGTTTGGCTGGCGCTCGGCACCTTTACCGTTGGGACGGAAGGCTTTGTAATCGCAGGCATCCTGCCCGACATCGCCGCAGAAGCAGGGATTTCTGTCGCTCAGGGTGGAACCCTCGTCACCGCATTTTCCCTGTCCTATGCTGTCGGCGCCCCTGTTCTTGCGACACTGCTGGGTGACGTCGACCGGCGCCGCGTTCTGGCTGGTACGATGGTTCTCTTCGCGGCCAGCAACCTGGCTGCGGCCCTGACCTCCTCGTTCCTGACGCTGCTCCTCGCTCGTGTGATCATGGCGCTCGCTGCGGGCCTCTATGCTGCGACCGCACAGGCCACGGCCATTGCGCTCGCTCCACCCGAACGGCGTGCACGCGCCATTTCCGTGGTGGTGGGCGGCACCACGGTGGCGGTGGCGCTCGGGGCTCCAATCGGTGCGCTGCTGGCAACACTGACGGGCTGGCGGGGCACGTTCGCGGCGATCGCGGCCCTGAGTGCCGTCGCAGCCGTGGCTCTTCTTTTCAAGATTCCCGCTCATCTGCGGGGGACACGCATCCCGCTGCGTGAGCGTGCAATGACGATTGTGAAGCCCGGAATGCTGCCGATTCTGGCCACGACCCTCTTGGTCATGACCGGGGGCTTCAGCGTCTTCACGTATCTCGCGCCCCTTGCCGTTGAGGGAACGGGGCTGCCGGCGGTGGTCATACCGGGCCTGCTGCTTGCCTGGGGTGGCGGCGCCGCTCTGGGCAATTTCATCGGCGGCCAAGCCGCGGACCGGTATGGTGCGCGTGCCACCGGGATCTTCTCTATTCTCGGCATCAGCGTGATCCTGACGATCATCTCGCTGGCCGCCAAGCTCCTCAGTCCTGTGCTTGCTGGGCCGGCCCTCATCGTGCTGACCGTTCTGTGGGGGATCGTGGGCTGGATGCTGCTGCCGGCGCAGGCGAGCCGCCTTGTGGCGCTCCATCCTGCGAGCGCCCCCGTTTCGCTATCGCTTAACGCCTCGGCTCTTTATCTCGGCGTGGCGCTCGGGTCCGTTGTCGGCGGCGCGGTGATCAATGTTGGAACGCCGGCTGACCTGGGTTGGACAGGGGCGGTCGCGACCCTCCTTGCACTCATGATCGTGCTCGCCACAGGGCGCCTTCCTGCACTGGGGAGGTCGCAGGGTCTTTCGGAAGGTTCGTTGCCTTAACCCGAGCCTGAAATCAACGGCGAGACACCCGGCAACTCTCCGGGTGTCTCTGTTGTCGAAAAAGCTTGAGAAGCGCTGCCGCTGAGTCGAATGTCATATCGGCCCTACCTGAGGAATTCTGCTTTAGGGCGAGTATTGAGGCGACAGCTGTACAGGACACGCACATCTGTGTGGTCAGCCTGTATCGCGAGGTATGACATCCGGCACGGCCAGGGCACCGGTTCATGAACTTCGCGTGTCACGATCTGTTGCGCCTTCGATCCGGCCAAGAGTTCCTTAATCCTCTGGCCCGACAGGTTCATGCACCAGAGCCGCCCTCACTGCCATATCTCAGCCGGCCGTCATCATCGCCCCGGAGTGTGCCTCGTGCAGGATGAAGCCCTCCATCGGATCGAACGCGCCGAACCGAGGTGCCAGCTCCAGAACCCGGCTCGTGTCGGCGTAGCCAGCCTCCCAGCGTTCGCGGATGCCGCTCGGGCTGAAGTCGATGTCCTTCGTGTGATCCACCATCGAGCGGCGGCGCTAGCAGTCTGACCACGTGCATCCGGGTCAAGCAGCCATAAGCCGCTAATTCGCGCACCGCCTGGGTCTTCTGCTCCATTTCCGGCAGGCGACGGACGAGCTCGGCGATCACATGCCGAAGACGGTGGAACTGCTTCTGCCGGGCAATATGACTGTTGGTGCGGCTCGAGTACTGAATGTCCTTCTGTCGGCTCATCACCTGCCAGATCGTATCGGGCTCGGGCCCTTGCGGATTCCAGATATGGGTCGCGAAGACGATCGAGTTGCGCCGGGGCTTGTCGTCGAACACCGCCTCCACCGGCGTGTTCGACAGGATGCCGCCATCCCAATAGAGGTCCCCGTCGATGCGCACGGCCGCGAAGGCCGGGGGCAGAGCACCGGAGGCCATCACATGCCGGACATCGAGATGCATGTCGCGGCTGTCGAAGTAGCGCATCTCGCTCGTACGCACGTTCGCCGCCCCGACCGTGAGCCGCGTCTCCCGCCCGTTGATCTGCTCGAAATCGACGAGCTCGGAGAGAGTCCGAGCCAGAGGAGACGTGTCGTAATAGCTGGCGGCCTCCGATCCGAGCGGGACGTGCGGGCCGAGGAAAGCCGGCAGGTTCGGCCGGAAGAAGGCCGGGATGCCCTGAGCCATCGTTGTCAGGTTGGCCGCCCAAGGCCCCATCAGAGGCCACTCTCCCAGGAGTTCCATCCAGGGGCTGCGCTGCATACGGCTCCAGAACTCTCGGAGCCGCTCCATCCGGCTCTCCGGAGCGTTGCCGGCGATCAGGCTGGCATTGATGGCGCCGATCGAGGTACCAATGACCCAGTCTGGCTCGACCCCAGCTTCATGCAGGGCCTGATAGGCGCCAACCTGGTAGGCGCCGAGCGCACCGCCACCCTGGAGCACGAGGACGATCTGGCCGAGTTGCTTGGGGATGCGACTCGGCCAGGCTGGCATTTTCTCCGGTAGTCGCTGTTCCGTGATTGCGGACGGTGGGGTTCCCGTCCGCTCGAGTTCGCGGATCACCGCCTCATCGAAACCCTTGCCCCTCTTGCGACCCTCGGATGTCCCATGTTGGGTCTGGAACAAGATCTGCTCCCAAACACACGCCGGCATTATAAACCAAAGACAGCTTTTCCTTGGGAACTATGGCTTTGTGCGAGGCTCTGACCTCGTGGTCGGCGGTGGCGAGCATCACTACCATGTCGGACATGGCTAGGGCGTTCCAAGATAAGGACCTCCAAGATAAGGACCATTGATGGCATCTGCTTGCGGCGATGGTCTGGCATAAGGCGGATTTGCCTCACCTTCGGCTATTGCCGCTCCATCACACCGCCGGTGCTTCGGTTCAGGCGGTTGGGCACGAAATGCGTCAAACCAAGATCCGAGAAAGCGATCCCATCTCCAGAATTGCTGTGTTTGGTTTATAATGCCGACACACGCTAACGCAGTACGTAGCAAGAACGTGGACCCGCAAACCGACCGAGCGTGCCCTCACAATGGCTGAATCCAGCTTTCATCTTGGTGTCTGAGCCATCATCCTGGGGCGAACGACTGACAGGGCAGCGTACTTCTCCCCGAGGTCTTGCTGATGAGAGACGGCCGCCGTCGAGATGAGTTCGAGAAAGCAAGTTAATGCAATAGTTTCAAACGGGTACCCAATCGACGGGAACATCGTCGTGGTCCACGCTTAGTGGTCCGGTCGCATGCCTTATCGGAAAGGTTGCCGATCCGTTCTACCTTAGCGTGTCAATGGGAACAGATCTTGCGCTGGCCCCAAGGACATGATCGCGGTGCCGCTCGCAAGCCCGATACAATTCGTCTGCGTCGCATCACCGGCCTATCTCAATCGCCTCTGCGAACCGGAAACCCCGGAGGACTTGCAGCATCATCGCTGCATCGGCCACCGCATGCCCAGCGGCAAGCTGTACCGATGGGAGTTCGAGCGGGCTGGGCAAGAGATGACGATCACGGCAAACGGACCCGTGATTCTCGATGATGAGGACTTGAGTAAGCGTGGCGTCATGCTTTCACTTACCCATAAGTCCGGTTCCGACGGTTGCGCCGAGTTCGATATCGGTGAGGCGCGAGAGGCCGCGCCACAGGACCATGTTGCCGGGCGGCGGATCCTTGGCGCGGGCAAGATAGCCGCCGAGCTGGGCGATCTTGGTCAGATAGTGCGCCAAGGTTGGTGCCGGTGAGACTGTCTTATTCTTGACCAGGCGATCGAGCAGGCGGATCTCGAGCGGGGTGAAGACCAGGCGTGGCGAGGCTTGTGGTGCCGTCCGGTTGAGCATCGTCAGCCAGAACACCCGCCAGGCCAGGATGCAGAACAGCGCCAGCAGGTTGACCAGCCGCTCGGCCGACCGCAGTTTCGCATCCTCGGCGCGGCAGCCCGACTTCAGGATCTTGTGAAAGAGCTCGATCTTCCAGCGCAGGGCGTACCAGCCGATCTTCGCGATCGCCTCATCAACGCAGGTGACGGGCAGATCGGTGATGAGGCGCCAATGGATCGGCTGACGGTTCTCAGGAGCGCCTTGTTCATCGGCGCAGATCACGGCAAGTTCGAGCGCGGGATAGCGCCTCTGCTTGGCAAGAGGCGGCCGTACCGTCAGGCGATGATACTTGATGGTAAGCCGCGCCTGACTGCTCCTGCCTTTGTCGTCGCGCACATCGATCCGGTGTTCGCCCTGGCCCTGCTCCGTCTCCATCGCGGCCATGAGCGTCCGGGCGCCGTCGTCCGTCAGCCGGTCAACACAGCTGCGCACGAGAAAGTGCGTGCCGAGTTCGTGCGCGGCAACGAACAGCTCATAGATGTCGCTCTCGCGATCACCGACATGGATGCATCGGGCCGGATCGGCAGCAAGCGCCGATGCCTGCCGCATGTTGTCGAGCCAGCGCAGGCTCTCCTTTTGCTCAATCGGCACGCGCGTTGGGTTGATATGCCGTTTGAGGGTGCTTGAGCCCTTGAGGTTGGCGCGGGTCCAGAACTTGATCGCGCACAGTCCCAGCGGCAGACCGTCCGGTGTGACGCCAAGGCTGGAGTGCATCAGCAGGCCGCAGACGGTATAGAACTGGCGCCGATCATAAGTGACGTTGCGGCAGGGATATTGCCCGATCACGCCGACGGGCTCGGGCCGGACCCGGTGATAGACGAACTCGGTGGTGTCGTGGAGAATGAGGATCGGCCCCTCGGTCGCAGCCACGCGGCTGGCGGTGGCTGCGAAGTGGCCGGCCAGGATCTGGGCCTCGCTGACGCGCTCATTGTCGAAGAAGCGATATGCGGCTTTGGTGGCAGCCCAGTCCTGGCAGGCCAGCGGCAGGCTCGCTCCGATTGCTCCGCCAAGTTGCTCCAGGAGCCGCCGCAGCCGCTGGCCCAGCCGTGCGTCGGCAAAGGTCGAACCGGCCAGTTCCTCGTCGAGCCACGAGGCACCCTCAGCCATCGGATCCATGACACCCTCCATCCAAGCGGGTGCCCGACAAGGAATCACGCCCGAGCCGTGCCGCGCAAGCTCAAGCAGCCCTCACTCCGGAGATGTGGGTAATTGAAAGGGCGTCATGGCCGCCTACCGAAGCGGCGATCAGGATGAGATAAGTGTCCACGAAGATTGAAGCGGACACTTAGGCGGCATGCATGTCAGAGATGGAGCCTCGTCGTCGACGCAGTTGGACCACGGAGGAGAAGTGGCGGCTTGTCGAGGAGGCCAGGCTCCCGGGAAACGCTGTCGCGGAGGTGGCTCGTCGGCACGGCGTCAACAACAATCAGCTTTTCGGTTGGATCCGGGCGGCAGAAGCGGGCCAACTGGGCCCCCGGCCGGCTCCTCTGATCCTTGTACCGAAGGCTTCGACGCACAATGAGTTCATTCCGATCGGGGTCTTCGGGACGTGCGACGACGAAGGGCCCGCGATCACGATGCCGGCTCTTCGCCCGCCGGACACCAGTCCGGTGGAGAGTTCAGCACAGTCGAGAGCCGATCGGTCGACCAGAACGTCGACGCTGGAGGAGCGGCCTGGCGTGATCGAGATCGACCTGCCAGGCGGCGCGCGCGTTCGGGTTGACGCCTTTGTCAACGAGCGGGCGCTTCGGCGGGTTCTGGCGGCCCTCGGGGCGAAGTCGTGACCAGATCGCTGCGGGAACGAAGGTGTCTCTGGCCTGCCAGCCGGTCGACATGCGTCGGGGGTTCGACGGTCTGTCCGCGGAGGTCGTCAACCGGATGAACGCCGATCCCTATTCCGGCCATCTGTTCCTCTTCCGCGGGAAAAGAGGCGACTATTTGAAAGCTCTCTATTGGGACGGAACCGGCATGTGTCTTTTTGCCAAGCGATTGGAACATGGCAAGTTCGTCTGGCCGTCGCTTGTCGATGGCGTGCTGCAAATGTCGGCGGCACAACTCGCTCTTCTCATCGAAGGGATGGATTGGCGGCGGACGCTGATGCCCGAGCGTCTGCCAAAACCGACAATGGCCTGATAACATACTGTTTTTACATATAAAAACGTAGCTGCATCGGGCCGCTTGTGCTAGAGAAACAGATGTCTCTTGCTGCTCCCGATGTGCTGGCCGAACTGGAGGCGTTGCGCGCTTTGACCGCGCAGTTGCAGGCGGAGCTTTATGCCAAGAACCTCTATATCGAAAAGCTGAAGGCGCAGCTCGCGAGCCTGAAGCGCGCCCGCTTCGGCCGCTCCTCGGAGAAACTCGACCATCTCATCGAGCAATTGGAACTGGCGATTGCCGATCTGGAAGAGAGCGAGGCTCATGCTGACATTGAGCGGACGGCAGCGGGGCCAATCGCATCCTCCCCATCGGCTGGCGCGACGGCAAAACCGTCGCTGGGCCGCAAGCCGCTACCGGCCCATCTGCCGTGTGAGACGATCGTGCACGAGCCGAATTGCACCTGCCCGAATTGCGGCGGAAGCATCTTCAGCACGATCGGCACGGATGAACGTGAGGTGCTGGAATATGTGCCCTCGCACTTCAAGCGGGTCGTCCACCTTCGTCCGAAGTTGAGCTGCCGCACCTGCGAGACGATCGTTCAGGCGCCGATGCCATCGCTGCTGATCGAGCGCGGTCGACCTGGTCCCAGCCTTCTCGCCCATGTCCTGGTCTCCAAGTATTGCGATCATCTTCCCCTGCACCGCCAGAGTGACATCTATGCGCGCGAAGGCGTCGATCTCGATCGCTCGACGCTGGCCGGCTGGGTCGGGGCCATGGCAGCGCTGCTTCAGGTCTTGAGTGACAGGATCGGAACCCATGCCCGCGCCGGCGAAACGGTGCATGCTGACGACACCCCCGTTCCAGTGCTCGACCCTGGACGCGGCAAGACCAAGACCGGCAGGCTTTGGACGGTTGTGCGGGATGAACGTCCATGGGGATCGGCCGTGCCGCCCGCGGCTTTCTATGCCTATTCTCCAGATCGCAAAGGGGAGCGTGCCCAGCACCTGCTGTCGCAATGCCGTGGCTTCCTGCATGCCGATGCCTATGCCGGCTTCGACAAGTTCTATGCAGGCCATCCACTCACCGGCGAGACGCGCCTGATTCAGGTGGCCTGTTGGGCCCACGCCCGCCGCGATCTGTACAACGAGTTCCTCCGCAATCGCTCGCCTTCGGCGGAACGGGCATTGGACCTCATCTCCGACCTGTTTGCGGTTGAAGCCGGGATCAACGGTTTGGATCCAGAAACGCGGCTCGCTGCGCGCCGAGCCAGGTCGGTCCCTCTTCTGGAAATCCTGAAGAGCCATCTCGACACGACGCTCACGCGCATCAGCGGCAAAAGCGAATTGGCCGAGGCGATCCGCTATATGACCTCCCGCTGGAAGGCTCTCACGGTTTACGCCACGGACGGGCGGCTTGAGATGAGCAACAATGCCGCTGAGCGGGCCATCAGACCTTTGGCCCTGGGCCGGAAGAACTATCTCTTCAGCGGTTCCGATGCCGGTGGCAATCGCGCAGCGGTCATCTACACCATCGTCGAAACCTGCAAAATGAACGGCGTCAACCCGCAAGCCTATCTTGCTGACGTCATCGAGCGCATTGCTGATCACCCGGCCAACAGGGTCGATGAACTCCTTCCATGGAACTGGATGCCACGGTCTTAGTGTCCACTTGGCCATGAGTGGACAGGATCCGGTCCCAGCCCGCGGCCATCACGCCACGCTTACGGACTTGATGGTGGAAGCGGCCGTGCAGGGCTTGGGTATTGCGTATGTGGCGAACTGGGTTGCCGAAGCCGCCATCGCGGAGGGGCGCTTGCGGACGGTGCTGTCCGCCTGGATGCACGAGCCGGAGAGAGTGGCCGTCTATTACCCAGGGCATCGAGCAGTGCCGCCGGCACTGCGGGCATTCCTCGATGTCGTCAGGGACGCCAGACAAATGAAGTAGCGGGACCCCTCATACGGTCACCTGGAGGTCGGCACCGGATCAACCTTTCACCTTCCGGCCGCTCAACGAACGTCGGCTCTCAAGCGCCGAAGCGGACCAAGCTCTTTGGTCCGGGGAGTGCCAATTCCAGACCTTCCTGATTTACAGGTTTGTCGGGCAATGCCGCTATGGGATGGCGGATAAGGGTAGCTTTGCAATAGTCCATTTTGCGGAAATGCCCGCAGATTCCCACGCCTGCTGCGAGTTACTGTGACATCACCATCAGGTGAGAGGCTGGGCAGCTCTCGTATAGGTGGTAAGCCCGTCCACCAGTGCATCGAAGACGACGCGGCACCGGGGACTCGACCTAAGATCCTCGTGCATCACGACATAGGTGCTGAGATCAAGCTTGAACGCGTCTGCGAGCACCCGAACGAGTTCAGGGCTTCGAGCCGCCAGCGGAGCCTGGCACACACCAATGCCAAACCCGGCCCGAATGGCGGCAAACTGCGCAAGGTCGCTGTCAGCTCTTAATGCGAAGCGCGTGCGCTCGAAGCCGCTGACACCGTTGAGCACGCTTCTGGCTCTGCGGTCAAACCCAACTAGGTCGTGCCGGCTCAGATCCTTGAGCGTGGCGGGAACACCTCGTTGGTTCAGGTAGCGCTCATGAGCGTGAAGCCCCAGCGTGATCGATCCCACGTGCCGTGACACGAAAGCTTCAGGTGCGGGTTCAGCCATCCGGACAGCAACATCGGCTTCGCGCCGCCGAAGACCGTCAAGGCCGTTTGACAGCACCAGCTCGATGACGAGGTCTGGATACTGGGCCCGAAGAGCTGCCAGGATGGTGGGCAGAACTTCGACACCTACTACCTCGCTGGCACTGACCCGAACCCTTCCTTTAACACCGCTGCCATAACCCGACGCTGCCCGCAGTAGCGCCGCGGAGGTCGAGGCCAAGGCCTCCGCATAGGACCGCAGCTCAAGCGCAACCTCTGTCGGCTCCAACCCACGTTGTGAGCGTATGAAGAGGTCGCACCCGACGGCGTCCTCGAGCGATTTGATTTGACAGGCCACGGTCTGCCGCGTGAGGCCGAGCACCCTGGCCGCTCCGGCAAGCGAGTTCTCGGAGAGAACGGCAAGGAAGGTTTGGTAGAGATCCCAGGTGGGTTCGGCCTCCATCATACAATTCCGTACCGAGTCCTCCCGCATTACCCTGCCTTATGGGAACTTAGGAGGCGGAGGGAGGTCTAGACCGGGCAGACCGCCCGGGGCATTGGGATCGGCGCCAGGCATGATCAGGTTGTCCAGGGTCTTCTGGACCTCCTCCTGATTGATCTCTTGGTGACTTCCAAGCCAGTACGTCACCGACTCCGGCCACGCGATCACGACGGCCACCAGGATGATCTGCAAGACGATCCACGGGATCGAGCCCCAGTAGATGTCCGAGCTCTTCACTTCCTTCGGCGCGATGCCGCGCAGGTAGAACAGGGCGAAGCCGAAGGGCGGGTGCATGAACGAGGTCTGCATATTCACGCACAGCAGCACGCCCAGCCAGACCAGGTTGATGTCGAGCGTCTTCGCCACCGGAACCAGCATCGGGATCACGATGAAGGCGATCTCGAAGAAGTCGAGGAAGAAGGCCAGGAAAAACACGAATATGTTGACGAAGATCAGGAAGCCGATCTGGCCGCCCGGCAGGCCGGACAGGATATGCTCGATCCACTTGCCGCCGTTCACGCCCTGGAACACCAGGCTGAACACGGTGGCGCCGATGAGGATGAAGATCACCATGGCGGTGATGCGCATGGTCGAATCCATGCCGTGCCAGACCAGGGTCCAGGTCAGGCGCCGGTGCATGGCGGCGAGCACGATGGCGCCGACCGCGCCCATCGCGCCGGCTTCCGTCGGGGTGGCAAGGCCCATGAAGATCGTGCCGAGCACCAGGAAGATCAGCACGATGGAGGGCACCATGCCCCACAGCACCTTGCGGATCAGCGGCCAGCCCTTGAGGGTGCGGGCTTCCGGTGGCAGCGGCGGCACCTTGTGTGGCTGGAAGATCGACACCCCGGCAATGAAGAGCACGAAGAGCGCGACCTGAAGAAACGATGGACCGATGGCGCCGAGATACATATCGCCAACAGAGACGCCGAGCTGATCGGCCAGGACGACGAGAACCAGGGAGGGCGGGATGAGCTGAGTGATGGTGCCGGACGCGGCGATCACGCCCGTGGCAATGCGCATGTCGTAGTTATACTTCATCATCACCGGCAGCGAGATCATGCCCATGGCGATGACAGATGCGGCGACGGTACCGGTGATGGCACCGAGGATTGCGCCCACGAAGATGACAGCATAGGCCAGACCGCCGGGCACGGGCCCGAAGAGTTGACCGGTTCCGTCCAGCAGGTCCTCTGCCAAGCCCGATCGCTCAAGGATCACGCCCATGAAGGTGAAGAACGGGATCGCGAGGAGCAGCTCGTTCGACATGATGCCGAAGATCCGGTACGGCAGCGCCTGGAGGAACGGCAGTGTGAAGTAGCCGATCTCGATGGCGATCATGCCGAAGAACAGTCCGAGCGCAGCAAGCGAGAAGGCAACTGGGAAGCCCGCCAGCAAGAAGATGATGAGCCCGGCGAACATCAGGGGGGCGGTGAGGCCATATTCGAGCATTGTTGGTCTCTCGGGCAGGAGCGCCGAAACCCGGTCCCTGCGTCAGGTTGGTTCTCTGGTGTGCGCGGCCCGTTCTACGAGCCCCGAAACTACTGGAGGGGCTTTTCGTAAGCGACGACTTCGCTCGCAGGTGCCTCTCCCCGCAGAGCAGCGATCCGCTTGATCAGCTCGGAGATGCCCTGAAGCACTAGGAGCGCAAAGCCGAGGGGCAGCAGCATCTTTACAGGCCAGAGGATAAGCCCGCCTGCATTGGACGACACCTCTCCGGAGCGGAAGCTGGAGAGGAAGAAAGGCCAAGCCATGAAGAGGATGGTGAAGACTGCCGGGAAGTAGAAGAAGATCAAACCCAGCACGTCGGTCCAGAGCTTGCCCCGCTCCGACCGGGGGCCATAGAGCAGGTCGACGCGAACGTGCTCATTGAGCTTGAACACCCAGGCAGCCCCAAGCAGGAACGTACCGGCGAACAATTGCCACTGGATCTCGAGCCAGGCGTTCGAGGAGGCACTGAACAAGTATCGGGACACGGCATTGCCGGCGCTGATCATGCAGGCCAAGAACACGAACCAACTGGCGATGATCCCCGCGAACCAAGTGATCCGGTCAATAACATGACTGAGGGCCAATAACCTGGCCATGGGGAACTCCATCTGAATGTGGTCAGCTTATGCTGCGCGGCCTATACAGCAACTTTCAACCGGAGCAAGCGGCGAAGGCGAATTATATGACTAAAGGTGAAGTAAGTGGCTATTGAACAATTGCGTGATTGCCCCACAGGCCACTTCCTTGCCCATCAAGGCGAACTCATGAGATTTCCGCATCTTTTTACGTATATATAGGGCTATTTTCCTCGTAAACGTCGGGGCGCCGCATGGTTCTCCGCCAGAGGCTGGCGGATCTCAACTGACCGGGGTCATAGGACCTTGGGTTGCTAGGGAATGTCGCCTGAGGGTCCAGCCTGTGTGGAAACGCTTTGATCTGCTAAGCTGATCGTGGTCGGCGGAGGTCGCGATGAAGCGTTTCGTTGAAGGGCAAGACCGCTGGCAGGCCACCCTGCTTCCTGAGTGCCTGGACGACTATGTGGCGCCCGACAATCCCATGCGCATCATCGAAGCTTTTGTCGATGAACTGGGCCTGGCGGCCCTCGGCTTTGCCGGCGTGGTGCCGGAGGCAACAGGCCGCCCGTCGTACCACCCCGCTATCCTGCTCAAGATCTACATCTACGGCTATCTCAACCGCATTCAGTCGAGCCGGAGGCTGGAACGGGAGAGTCAGCGCAACCTCGAACTGATCTGGCTGACCGGCCGGCTGAGGCCCGACTTCAAGACCATTGCCGACTTCCGCCGCGACAACGGGCCAGCCATCCGTGCGGCCTGTGCCCAGTTCATCGTGCTGTGCCGCAAGCTCAACCTGTTTACCCGCGCGGTCGTTGCTCTCGACGGCTCCAAGTTCAAGGCCGTCAACAACCGCGACAAGAATTTCACCACCGCCAAGGTGGCCAAACGCATCGAGCAGGTCGAGGCCAGTATTGCCCGCTACCTGGCGGCGCTCGATCGAGCCGACCGGCAGGACAACGATGTGGCCGAGGCCCGCACAAGCCGGCTCAAGGAAAAGATCAAGGGCCTGCGCCGGCAGATGCAAGCCCTCAACGCTATGGGCCAGCAGGTCGAGGCCGCGCCCGACCAGCAGATCTCCCTCACCGATCCGGATGCGCGCTCGATGGCCACCAGCGGCAAGGGCACGGGCATCGTCGGCTACAATGTGCAGATGGCGGTGGAGGCCGAGCATCATCTCATCGTGGCGCACGAGGTGACCAATGTCGGCAACGACCGCACAACTGCTCGCGATGGGATGGCAAGCCCAGGACGTGATGGCGTGCGAGGAAATCACTGCGCTGGCGGATCGAGGCTACTATAACGGCGACGAGGTGCTGGCCTGCGAGGGCAGCGGTGTCCTGCCCTGTGTTCCCAAGACCCAGACCTCCGGCAACACCAACCGCGGTCTCTTCACCGGGCAGGACTTCGTCTATGACGCTGAGCATGACCACTACATCTGCCCGGCGGGCCAGCACCTGACCAAGGGCAAGATGCGCTCAGACCGGCGCGACACCATCGATCATATCGTAACCTGACGGCGTGCCCGGCCTGCGCGCTCAAACCTCGGTGCACGCCGGACAAGCACAAGCGGGCGAAGCGCTGGCAGCATGAGGATGTGCTCGACCGGACGCAGGCCCGGCTCGAGCGCATGCCCGAGGGTTCTGTTGCAGCTTTAAGGCTTCGCCCACTGCAGCTATGAAGTAGGGGTGTTAAGAGGGATCAGCAGTGAAGCAGAGTAGCAAGAACCCGTTCAAGGGTCGGCAATTCACGGCAGAGATCATCCAGTGGGCGGTCCGCTGGTATCTTCAGTTCCCAATCAGCTATCGCGATCTCGAGCGGATGCTCTCCGATCGTGGCATTCAGGTCGATCACACGACCCTGTTTCGGTGGATCCAGGTTTACGCTCCCGAACTGGACAAGCGCATTCGTCCGCACCTGCGGATGACCAATGGCTCTTGGAGGGTCGACGAAACATATATCCGAGTGAAGGGGAAGTGGGTGTACCTGTACCGTGCTGTTGATGCGACAGGACAGACAATCGACTTTCTGCTTTCGTCAAAGCGGGATGCGGCTGCCGCTCGGCGGTTCTTCCGCAAGGCCTTGAAGCAGTCACATACGGTCAATCCACGCACCATTACGGTCGACAAGAATGCGGCTTACCCCATCGCGGCGAAAGCCATGAAGCGGGATGGGGAACTCTGGCGTTTCGCCAAACTCCGGCAGGTGAAGGTCCTGAATAACATCGTCGAGCAGGATCACCGGCGCATCAAGCGGTTGGTTCGTCCTGGGCTGGGCTTCAAGAGCCTCACGTCTGCCTCGCAGACGATTGCCGGCTATGAGGCTATGGCGATGATCCGCAAGGGCCAAGTCGTCGGCGTACCAGCGAATGATATGAAAGCCCAGAGTGATTTCATTGCTGGTCTATTCAACGCTGCTGCCTAACCTGAGCTCCTGTCCGGTCTTCACTTGAGCGCCGTCAGAAATTGCAACAGAACCAGAAGATGAAGGGCCCGACCATCTGCCGCTGGGCAGAGGGAAGCGCCCTGCGCACCTCAAAGCTGCCGAGATCGCGGGCTCGGGGCACGACGACCGTCTCAATGGCATCACAGGCAAGCTTGTCGCCAGGCCTTGGATCTTCAGCGGGATTCCAACTCATCAGATCGTCTCCTTGCACGCTTGTGTTGGGTAGGTGAGGTGCGGGGTGGACCAGAGGGCCGGCCCATGCCTCTGGTCATGGGCGGCTCGTTCAATGACCTGCATACGCGCTTACAGGGTCTGCAGGCCAGCCTCGATCTGCTGGCGCTGCCCTTCTAGGAACGGCGGCAGGGACAGTGTCTCGCCGAGCGTATCCATCGGCTCGTCAGTGGCAAAGCCCGGCCCGTCGGTGGCGATCTCGAACAGGATTCCGTTCGGCTCGCGGAAGTACAGGCTGCGGAACCAGAAGCGGTCAACCGGACCGCTCGATGGCATGCGCACGTGGTTGAGCCGCTCGGCCCAGGCCTGATAGTCGGCGTCGGGGATGCGGAAGGCGACGTGGTGGACGCCCCCTGCCCCGGGCTGGGCGATCGCCAGGTTGGGCTCGACGGAGACATGCAGCTCGGCGGCCGCGCCGCCTGGACCCATCTGGTAGACATGAGTGCGGGTTTCCTCGTTGCCGGGCGTGGCGTAGTCCCGCACGCGGGTCATGCCCATGATCTTTGTGAGAACGAGGTCCGTATGATCCAGCACGGGCACGCTGATGGTGATCGGCCCGAGGCCTCGGATCTGGTGCTCGGCCGGTACGGGGCTGCGCTCCCACGAATGGGCCTCCTCGCCCTGCCCGCCGTCGTCGACCATGCTGAGGCGCTGGCCCTCGAAATCCTCGAAGTCGAGCGTGAGCCGGCCATCGCGTTCGACAACATCGGAGTGCGTGACGCCGAGATCCTGGAAGCGCTGCTTCCACCAGGCCAGCGTGTCAGTGCCAGAGACACGCATACCCGTGCGGGTGACGCTGTGGGTGCCACGCTGCTCGCGCTCCACGGGCCAGTCGAAGAAGGTGATGTCGGTACCGGGCGAGCCGCGCCCGTCGGCATAGAACAGGTGGTAGGCTGTCACGTCGTCCTGGTTGACGGTCTTCTTCACCAGCCGCAGGCCGAGCGTCTTGGTGTAGAAGGCGTGGCTGGCCGGGGCGTTGCCGGTGACGGCGGTGAGATGGTGGATGCCGGTGAGTTGCATGATCCGTGTCCTTGTCAGGCAAGGCGGGCTGATCGGCCCGCCTGCCGGGAATGTTTAGAGTTTGTCAATCCAGGCCTTGGCGAGGGCCACGTCGGTCTGGGACAGCCCATGGCCCGTGGGGAGCACCCGGTGCTCAACGGTGGCGCCAGAGCCCTTCAGCAGCGAGGCCAGCCGCTTGGCGTTATCCGCCGGCACGATGGGATCGGAGGCACCTGAAAGGATCAGCACCGGCTTACCAGTGAGGTCGGCTGCCGGCGGATCCTGCAACGGCACCATCGCCCGCAGCAGGGCAGCCCCAGCAAGAGCCTCGGGCCGGAGTTGCAACACGGCGGCGGCGATGTTGGCGCCATTCGAGAAACCGACGGCAATGGGTGCCGCCAGACCGTAGGCCTCCCGCGCCTCGGCGATGAAGTCGGCGAGCTCGCCGGCGCGACGGCGTACATCCTCCTCATCGAAGATGCCTTCGCGAAGACGGCGGAAGAAACGCGGCATGCCGCCCTCCAGCACCTTGCCGCGCGGAGAGAGAAGCGCAGAGCCCGGGGCAATCATGTCCCCAAGCGGCAGCAGATCGTCCTCATTGCCGCCGGTGCCGTGCAGCAGCAGGATCGGCGGCTTGCCGGGCTCAGAGGCCGGCTTGAAGCGATGGATGAACGAGAGTTCGGTCGTGGTGATCATGGCAACCTCGATCGGGACCTTGCTGGCCTGGCGATGCGGAACGGGAAAGTGTCCCTGCCGCCGGAACGGACCTAGCGGCAGGATGGGATGACGTCGGGTCAGGCGACCTTCGGCAGCACGGCCTCGATCTTCTCGCGCTTCGGCTCCAGGAAGCGGGGCAGCTTCAGGGCCTGACCGAGCGACTCGACCGGCTCGTCGACGGCGAAGCCCGGATCGTCGGTGGCGATCTCGAACAGGATCCCGTTCGGCTCGCGGAAGTAGACCGCCCGGAAGTAGTCGCGGTCCTTCTGTTCCGTGGCGCGGATGCCGTGGTTCGCGGCGAGCTTCTTGACCATCTCGGCCTGCACAGCGTCGCTGGCGGCGCGGAAGGCGATGTGGTGCACCGTTCCGGCACCAGAGCGGCCACGCGGGAAGTTCTCCGCCTCACGCAGGTCGATGATGCCGCCGAGTGCCGTGTCGCCCGCCTTGAAGCGGATCACCGAGCCTTCCCTTGCGACCTCGGTAAACCCGAAGATGTCGGTCAGGATCGCACCCGTGGGGGCGGCGTTCGCCACCAGCAGGCTGGCGCTGTGGAAGCCGCGGATCGCATGCTCGGCCGGGATCTCGCCGGTGGTCCACGCCGGCTCGTTCTCGATGTCGGGCACGGCGACAAGCGCCAAACGCATGCCATCCGGATCCTTGAACGCGATCACGGTCTCGCCGAAGCGCTTTTGGGGCGCCTCGTGCGTCACACCCTTCTCGACCAGGCGATGCGTCCAGTAGCCGATGGCGCCCTCGGGCACCCGGAAGACAGTCTCCTGTGTCTCACCGACGCCGAGCCGTCCCGGAGCGGCATGCTCCCATGGGAAGAAGGTCAGGATCGTCCCAGGCTGACCGGCCTCGTCGCCGTAGTAGAAGTGATAGGTGCCGGGATCGTCGAAGTTGACGGTCTTTTTAACCAGGCGCAGCCCAAGAACGCGGGTGTAGAAGTCGAGATTGCGCTGTGCGGGGCCAGCAATGGCGGTGATGTGGTGGATGCCGTTCTGGCGCATTGTCGTGTCCTTTCATCGGGCGATACCCGCCCTGGGATGCTTCAAGACATAAGCCGAACCCGGACGAGCGCCATGCAATTTCGATTGCATATATGCAAGATAAATGTTGCTTATCAGTCGATTGATTTGCATTTCCGAAAGGATCAGATTTGACGCCAGCGGACCACTTCCGGTCCTGGAGATAGACCCATGATCGACAATCGCTTCGCTCCCTATGGCGCCTTCGCCCTGCGTGGCCAGCCTCGGCATCATATTCATTGCCCACGCCTACCTGAAGCTCGCCGTGTTCACGGTACCGGGTTTCGCCGGCTTCCTTAGCCAGGTCGGCTTCCCCGGCTTCCTCGCCTGGCCGATTATACTGGCCGAACTGATCGGTGGTCTTGCCATCCTCGCCGGCTTCTATGCCCGCATCGTCTCGGTCGCCCTGCTGCCGGTCCTGCTTGGCGCCTTTCTCGTCCATGCGCCGAACGGCTGGGTGTTCAACGCCCCGAACGGCGGCTGGGAGTATCCGGCGTTCCTCGCCCTTGCGGCTGTAGTTCACGTCCTGATCGGCGACGGCGTCTTCGCCGTAAAGCCGGTTGCCTTCCAAGCGGCTCCGGCAGCCTCGCTCCGCCCGCGAATTGGCTGATCCAGCAACATCTGAATCCGGCGACCGGCGCCAACCCGCGCCGCCGCCCCAGCACATGAAGATCTAGGACGGTTGACCCGTTCAGGACCATTGCCTGGAGCGTTGGCGATGCAGAAATCTCTCGCGCTGACGGTCAGGGCGGGACCGTAGAGCATTACAGGCTCGCCCCAGGCACATGGGTTGACATCATGGGTAGAGTCTTGGAGGTCTGTGCCTGTTGATCTTGCGTCACATTCGGGCCGGTTACAGGGGGCTAGGAGATTTTGAATGCAGGAAGCCCTTGGGTCCGCCCATTACGGTTCTCGGTACAAGGACCACTGGAGGCCAAGGGAGGGCTCAATTGTGTCGCTCTCCCTACCCCAATCCAACGGGGTTACGATCGCCCGCGTCGCTGCCGGAGCGAAATACGGTTTTGTTTCACCTGTTCCGGCACAGGATGGCTACGCCATCTCATTTGAACTCATGAACTTCCAGAAAGGTGAGCTCTGGCTTGATGGGCGGAGCCACAAGCAGGAACAGCTCTGGGAGAATCATAGCGTGTTCTACGATCTGCGGCACGAGGTCGAGGCCTATCTGGAAGATCCCTTCGATTTCATTCAATTCCACATTCCCCAAAGCTTTCTCGACAAACTCGCGGCCGCTCACTCAATCCCGGCGATTAAGGATTTGACTGGACCAATCGGCGTCGGCGTTGATGACCCCGTCATCTCGGGCATTGGAAAGCTCCTTCTTCCCGCGCTCGACAGGCCCAATGAGGTGAGCCGATTGTTCGTGGATCACCTGTCGCTGGCCTTGTGTGCGCACGTGGCGCACAAGTACGGTGGAGGGTTCTCTCCGCCGGAAAAGGTGCGAGGGGGCTTGGCTTCCTGGCAGCTTCGTCGTGCACAGGAGCTTCTCGAAGCCAATCTCGACGGTGATATTTCCATCTCGGAGATCGCCCGTGAGTGCATGCTCTCACCAGGCCATTTCGCCCGACAATTCAAGCGCTCGACCGGTGTCAATCCCAAGCGCTGGCTGCTGATGCGGCGCGTCGACATCGCCAAGGACCTGTTGCGTGATCCGAGACTTGGGCTGGCACAGATCGCCCAGGCCTGTGGATTCGCCGATCAAAGTCATCTCACGCGCGTGTTCACCAGCATGACAGGTGTCACCCCGAGGGTTTGGCGTCATTCGGATCGCGGGTGATCGCCGAACACGTAACGCAGTGTTTTGCGACCTGAGAACCGCTCCGCCAACCGCGAAGGAAACGTTCAAAAATGCGCTGAAACGTACAATATTCCGAGGTCCAGTGGCGTCACTCTCCCCGACACGAAGCTTGTTGATGGCAACATGAAAATGGAAATCCTTCAGCAGAACACACGCCCCGGGCTATTTGGCCAGCGGCTTGGACGCCATCTCGATATGGTTAGCCAGAACATTCTACAGGTCTCGAAGGGGGATCGTCTTTCCCTCGCCGTGACCCGGCTGACCTGTATGCGCCAGGACCGGGAGCGCACGGTTCTGATCGAACCCGAGGCTGCCTTCAGCGCCTCTTACAAGTTGAAGGATGTCGAGGAGCATGAGTTCTGGCTCAATGGCCGCATGCGGTACGCCCGGGGCTTCGCGGCCGGAACCGTCAGCGCAGCCGACCTGTCGGAAGACCCCCGCAGTCGTATCCGGGGACCGTATGACGGCGTGCAGTTCTACATGCGCAAGGAGGCTCTGGACGATTTGGCCTATGAGCGTGGCGCCTCACCGGTTTCGGCCCTGCGCGCCTTGCCCGATACCCCTGACCCCATTCTCGGATCAATGTGTGCGTTCCTTCTGTCGGCACCGCCGGAGCTGGCCCAAACCAATCAGCTTTTCGTCGATCAGCTGGCCCTGAGCCTGTTGACCTATTTCGCCGAAGGCTATGGAGGCATGCACCTTCCCCCGGTTCCTGACACTGGCAAGCTTGCATCGTGGCAGGAGCGCCGTGCCAAGGAGATCATGCATTCCCGACTTGCTGCCCGTGTGACGATTGCCGACGTTGCACGCGAATGCCGGCTCACGCCGAGCTATTTCGCCAAGGCCTTCCGCCGAACGACAGGTATGAGCCCGCACCAGTATCTGACCCATATTCGTGTGCAGGAGGCGAAGAGCCTTCTTTCGTCCTCAACCCTGTCCCTGGCCGACATCGCTCTCATCTGTGGCTTCGGAGACCAAAGCTACTTCACGCGTGTGTTTACGCGTTGTGTTGGCTCAAGCCCCGGCGTCTGGCGCAGGTCGATGCTCCAGTGAAGCAGAGACGCCCCTCGTGGCGTCTCTGGGATTACGGCGATGAGGCGACTCCAAGCAAACTGTGCGTGCGGAGGGGGCACGCTGGGTTTGCGTGGCCACAGACCTCTGGCTATCAGGCATGGGCCCTTAGATGTCAGGGGTTGGAAGTGACGGCAAAAGCCGCTGAAGCTCGGCCCGACGCGCCTCAAGATTAGGCGGCAGCCTTAAGCTCCTGCCCAGAGTCTCAAAGCTTTCATCCACATCGAAGCCCGGCCCGTCCGTCGCGATCTCCAGGAGGATGCCGCAGGTCGAGCGAAAGTTGACGGATCGATAATAGACTCGATCCTTGGGCTCTGTTGCAGCGATCCCGTACCGGTCGTGGAGAGCCTGGACCAGAGCATCCTGATCGGCTGCGTTACAGGCGCGGAAAGCGGGATGGTGAATGCTTCCTGCTCCAAGCTGGCCGCGTGCGAGCGGTCCGGACCCGTCAAGCGTGATCGTGCCGCCAGGCTCATCATGCGCCCGAAGCCGGACGAGTCCACCGTGACGGCCAATCTCGGCAAAGCCTAGGATCTCCCGAAACAACTCGCTCAGCGGGTCAGCCTCGCGCACCTTCAAGACAAGATCGTGAAGTCCTTGGAGAGCATAGGACGCGGGGATTTCGGGATGGCGCCAAGCTGTTGGCTGCGCTGGCAGGCCCGCTTCCACAAGGGCGAGCAATGCGCCATCTGGGTCCTCGAAGGTCAGGCAATTCTCACCGAATACGGTCTGGCTGACCCGATGATGAACGTCCGCCATATTGAGGCGTCGCGTCCAATAATCCAGCGAGCCTGCTGGGATCCGGAACGATGTCTGCCATGCCTCGCAAGCCCCGCGTCTCCCACGCTGCACGCGCTGCCATGGAAACAGGGTGAACAGTGTGCCGGGCCGGCCGGTCTCGTCGCCAAGGCAGAGGTGGAACGTGCCGGGGTCCTGGTGGGACACCGTCCGCTTCACGAGCCTCATTCCGAGCAGGCGTGCGTAGAACCACCAACTCCGCTCGGCGTCGCTCGAGATCAGCGTGACGTGATGTAGGCCGCGGCCGGCCATGGGCTCCCTCCAGTGCATCCTTTCCTAGACCCTAATTGCACCGAGAAAGGTTTGTCTTGCACTCTTTGGCGATTTTCGGCTTTTCCCGTCACGAGACGACCAGATTGTCCAACCGAGTTTCAGGATGTCCAAGATTTCGAGGCTCGATGACGCAATTGTCCTGCGGCAGTTCGCACCACAAGAGGACAGACTATGGCGATCAAAGCGTCTCCCACTCCCGGCTCGAAGCTTATCACCCCCACCGATCACGCGCTGATCCTAATCGACTTCCAGTCGCAGATGTCGTTCGCGACCAAGTCCATCGACGCGGTGAACCTGCGCAACAACGCAGCCCTGATCTCCGAGGCCGCCGCCGGCTTCAAGGTGCCCACGATCCTGACCACGGTTGCGGAGAAGAGCTTCTCGGGCCCCATGTTCTCCGAGATCACCGACGCCTTCCCGGGCCAGAACCTCCTGGACCGCACCTCCATGAACACCTGGGAGGACGCCGCTGTCATCGACGAGGTGAACCTGATCGGCAAGAACCGCCTGGTCTTCGCCGGCCTCTGGACCTCCGTCTGCATCGTCGGCCCGACCCTCTCGGCCCTCGATCAGGGCTTCGAGGTCTACATCATCACCGATGCCTGTGGCGACGTCTCGACCGAAGCCCACGAGCGTGCCGTGGAACGCATGATCCAGGCTGGCGTTCGGCCGATGACCTCGCTGCAATACCTGCTCGAACTGCAGCGCGACTGGGCCCGCACCGAGACCTACGACATGACCACCGGCATCGCGAAAAAGTTCGGCGGTTCCTACGGCCTCGGCATCATCTACGCCAAGACCATGTTCGGCGCCAGCGAAGGCGCTCACGGCTCGTCGGCCGTCGCTGCCGAATAAGCTACTTGGTACAGGTGTCCCGTCCCTGCCGAAGGGGCGCCGTATCGGCATCGATGCGTCGCCCCTCCTTGTGCAATCCTCAGGGAGGCGTTGTTGAAAGTCTACCTTCTGTCACTTGGAGCCGGCCTGCTGGTCGGCATCATCTACAGCCTGATCAACGTGCGCTCGCCGGCGCCGCCGGTGGTCGCCCTGGTGGGTCTGCTCGGCATTCTGGTCGGCGAGCAGATCCCGCCTCTCGTCAAGAGCTTCTGGCAGAAGGAGTCACCGACGCGGTCCTGGTCGCATCAAGTGCGTCCGCATGTCTTCGGCCACCTGCCACAAGGGGCAAGCCCCTCCAACCAGACGGCTGATGCCCAGGATAAAGCCTCATGACCACACGTCGCACGTTTCTCGGTGCCGCCGCAGGCTTTGTCCTTCACGGGTCAACCGCGCCCGCCAATGCTTCAGACGCAACCCGATCCCCGATGGGAGACACGTCCATGCAAGCCGACCTCATCCTGTTCAACGGGAGGATCACGACCCTTGACCGCCAGCAGCCCGAAGCATCGGCGCTCCTCATCCGGGACGGGCGCTTCGCCGCGGTCGGCAACGAGCAGGAGGTGATGCCTCTCGCCGGACCGACCACGCAGCGGATCGACCTCAAGGGCCGGCGCGTCATCCCGGGTCTGATCGACAGCCACATGCACATCATCCGTGGCGGCCTCAACTACAACATGGAGCTGCGCTGGGACGGCGTCCGCTCTCTAGCCGACGCCATGCTGATGCTGAAAGAACAGGTCGACCGCACCCCAGCCCCGCAATGGGTGCGCGTCGTCGGCGGCTTCACCGAGCATCAGTTCGCTGAAAAGCGTCTGCCGACGCTCGATGAGATCAACGCCGTTTCTCCTGACACGCCGGTCTTCATCCTCCACCTATATGACCGTGCCCTGTTGAACGGCGCTGCCTTGCGGGCAGTAGGCTACACCAAAGACACCCCGAACCCGCCCGGCGGTGAGATCCAGCGGGATGCGAACGGCAATCCCACCGGCCTGCTGATCGCCAAGCCCAACGCCACGATCCTGTATGCAACCCTCGCCAAGGGTCCGAAGCTTCCGCCCGAGTACCAGAAGAACTCCTCGCGCCACTTCATGCGCGAGGTGAACCGGCTCGGAGTGACCGGCGTGATCGATGCCGGCGGCGGGTTCCAGAACTATCCGGACGATTACCAGATCATCGAGGAGCTGCACCGGGACGGCCAGCTCACGGTGCGCCTGGCCTATAATCTCTTCACCCAGAAGCCAAAGGAAGAGCTGAAGGACTTCGACACCTGGGCCAAGCAGGTCAAACCAGGTCAGGGTGACGATCTCTACCGCCACAACGGCGCCGGCGAGATGCTGGTGTACTCCGCCGCCGACTTCGAGGACTTCAAGGTCGAACGGCCCGAGATGCCGCCCAACATGGAGGGCGACCTGGAGCCCGTCGTTCGCCTGCTGGCCGAGAACCGCTGGCCGTGGCGCATGCACGCCACCTACAACGAGACCATCACGCGGGCGCTCGACGTGTTCGAGAAGGTGAACCGGGACATTCCCTTCGACGGCCTGCACTGGTTCTTCGATCATGCCGAGACCATCGATGACCGCAACATCGACCGCATCGCGGCCCTTGGCGGCGGCATCGCGGTCCAGCACCGCATGGCGTTCCAGGGCGAGGACTTCGTCGAGCGCTACGGTGCCAGGGCGGCCGAGCGCACACCGCCCATCAAGCGCATGCTGGAGGCTGGCGTGCCGGTGGGCGCCGGCACGGACGCCACACGTGTTGCTTCCTACAATCCGTGGGTGTCGCTGTCCTGGCTCGTGACCGGCAAGACGCTGGGTGGTCTGACGCTTTATCCAGCAGCCAATCGCCTCGATCGCGAAAGTGCCCTTCGGCTGTGGACCGAGGCCAACACCTGGTTCTCCAACGAGGAGACCAAAAAGGGTCGGATTGCCGAGGGCCAACTGGCCGATCTGGCGGTGCTGTCCGATGACTACTTCTCCGTTCCGGAGGACGCGATCCAGGACATCACCTCGGTTCTGACGTTGCTCGGTGGCAAGCCCGTGCATGGCGACGCCGACTTCAAAGATCTCGCGCCCTCCCTGCCTCCTCCCATGCCGGACTGGTCGCCCGTTGGCACCTTCGGCGGCTACCAGGAGCGGCGTGCCGGGCTCGATGCCGACCGCAAATACGCCTTCGCGGCAGCGGCCTGCGCCTGTGCCAATTCCTGTGGCGTGCATGGCCACAGCCATGCCAGCGCCTGGGCTGCCAACACACCTGCATCCGACGCCCGCTCGTTCTGGGGCGTGCTGGGCTGCTCGTGCTGGGCGTTTTGACGGAGGGCGCCATGACTGACGTCGCAGTTCCCCGTCCGATCGGCCGGCTGCTGGCTCTGCCCGGGTTCGATTATCTGGCGCGCCTTGCGCTCGCCTCGCCGTTCCTGATCAGCGGGATCGTGAAGCTCACGGATTTCGGCGGAGCCACCGCCGAGGTCACGGGGCTGGGGCTCCAGCCCGCAGGGCTGATCGCCGCCGCCGTCACCCTGACGCAACTCGGCGGGTCCGCTCTCTTCCTCACTCGTCGTTACTGCTGGCTTGGCGCCGGCATCCTGGCCGTGTTCACCGTCATGGCCACCTTGCTCGCGCATCCGTTCTGGATGTTCGAGGGCTCGGATCGGGGCCGCCAGACCGCAACCTTCTTCGAGCACGTTGCCATCGTGGGCGGACTCGCCCTTGCCGCTCTGTTCGTCAACCAACGGAGGACACGGTCATGACCCAAGGCACGACCCTTGAGCAGGCGGTCCCACCGCCTCCGCCCGGCACCTTTGCCCCGCTAAGGCACGGTCTCTTTGCGGTGATCTGGACCGCGACGGTGCTCGGCAACGTCGGCACCTTCATGCGCGATGTGTCCTCCTCCTGGCTGGTGACGGAGCTCTCCGCCTCGCCGGCGGCAGTCGCCATGATTCAGGCGGCCGGAACGCTCCCGGTCTTCCTCCTGGCCATTCCGGCAGGCGTCCTGTCCGACATCCTCGACCGGCGCCGCTTTCTCCTTGCCATCCAGATCATGCTTGGGACCGTGAGCTCTCTGCTCGCCGTGCTGGCCTGGACGGGATCGGTTACGGTCGAGAGCCTGGTTGTTCTCACTTTCCTCGGCGGTGTCGGGGCTGCGCTCGCAACGCCTGCCTGGCAGGCGATCACCCCGGAACTCGTTCCGCGATCAGACCTCAAAGGCGCTATCGCGCTCAACTCGCTGGGCATCAACATCGCACGGTCCATCGGACCCGCCCTGGGAGGCTTCCTGCTGGCAGGCTTCGGAGCCGCCGCAGTCTATGGCCTCGACGTGTTGACCTATCTTCTTGTCGGGGGCGCCCTGCTGTGGTGGCGACGCGAGGCTGATGCCGATGACGGCCTGCGGGAGCATTTCGGTGGGGCTTTGCGGGCCGGCCTGCGGTATGCCCGGGCCAGCCATGATCTTCACCGCATCCTATGGCGTGCGGTCCTGTTCTTCTCCTTCGCCAGCGCTGTGTGGGCCCTGCTCCCCATCGTGGCCCGACAGGAGATCGGCGGAGGGCCGAGCTTCTACGGTCTGATGCTCGGCAGCGTCGGGGCCGGTGCTATCCTGGGAGCGGTTCTGCTGCCGCGCGTTCGCTCTCGGCTGGGGCAGGATCGACTGGTGCTGGTCGCATCACTCGTCACAGCCGGATCGACGGCTCTGCTCGCGCTGACCAATTTTGAGATTGTGGCACTCATGGCGACCTTCGTGCTTGGCGTCGCGTGGATCGCGATGCTGACGACGCTCAACAGCACCATGCAGGCCATTCTGCCGAACTGGATCCGAGGGCGTGGTCTCGCGATCTATCTCACCGCCTTTAACGGCGCCATGGCCGCAGGCAGCCTGGGCTGGGGCTTCCTTGCCCAGGAGATCGGCACCGATACCACGCTGATCGTCGCCGGCATCACTCTCACAATTGTTGCAGTCCTGGTTCACCGCGCTCCTCTGCCGAGCGGCGAAGGCGATCTCACCCCGTCGCTGCACTGGCCCGAGCCGGCCATGGCTGAACCCGTCGCGAACGATCGGGGACCGGTCATGATCATGGTGACCTACCGTATCCAGCAAGCCGACCGCGCCGCCTTCCTGACCGTGCTCGAGCGTCTCTCCGAAGGGCGCCGCCGCGATGGCGCTTATGCCTGGGGCGTCTCCGAGGACGCGGCCGATCCCGAGCACATCGTCGAGTGGTTCTTCGTCGAGTCCTGGGCGGAGCATATGCGCCAGCACAAGCGGGTCTCGAAGGCGGACGCCGACATCCAGGCTGAGACACGCCGCTTCCACCAGGGCGGTGAGCCGCCCCTGGTCCAGCACTTCCTGACGGTCGACCGCACTGGCCGACGGGCCCATTGAGTTCCCGGCGCAGACGCCCTCGCGGTGTCTGGGCGCCGGCAACTCACTCTCCCTCTCACCCAAGTCACACAACCAAGCGAAGGACCCAGCATGGGTACAATCACGACAAAGGACGGCACCGAGATCTATTACAAGGACTGGGGATCCGGTCAGCCAATCCTGTTCAGCCACGGCTGGCCGCTCAGCGCCGATATGTGGGAGTACCAGATGCTGCATCTGGCCCAGAACGGCTATCGCGCCGTGGCCTTCGACCGCCGTGGTTTCGGCCGGTCGAGTCAGCCGTGGGACGGTTATGACTACGACACTTTCGCGGACGACATCGCTCAGTTGATCGAACGTCTCGATCTGAAGGATGTGGTCCTGGTGGGCTTTTCCATGGGTGGCGGCGATGTCGTTCGCTATCTCACCCGCCACGGGAGCGGCCGGGTCGCCAAGCTGGTGCTGATCAGCGCGGTGACCCCCTTGTTCATCAAGAGCGAAGATCATCAGGACGGTGTTCCGGCGGACGTGTTCGAGGGCATCCGCGCCGGTATCGCCAACGACCGTCCACAGTTCCTGGATGATTTCAACACGATCTTCTATGGCACGAACCGGCCGGGCAGCAAGGTATCGAAAGGCGTCCTGACCCAGACGCTGCAGATCGCGCTGCAGGCGTCCATCAAGGGCACGATCGACTGTGTCACGGCGTTCTCTGAAACCGATTTCCGGCGAGAAATGGCCGAGATCACCGTTCCGACCCTTATCATCCATGGCGACGACGACCAGACTGTCCCCATCGGACCGACGGGAAAACTGGCCGCGAGCATTGTTCCCGGTGCACAGCTCAAGGTCTATCCCGGCGCCCCGCACGCCACGTGCACGACACACAAGGATCAGGTGAACGCCGACTTGCTGGCCTTCATCCGCAAGTAGTCCCGGCTCCGCAACCGCGAGACCACCTCCTAAACGTGTCGAGCAAGATCCGTCTGTCACGTCGGATTTTGCTCGACACCATCCGCGATCCTCAGCCGACGAGTTCATAGCTCACAGAGCACATCATCGCGAGCCACCTCAGCGGGATCGAAGCTGACCCGACAATCGGATCTCTGGAATTCGGACCATGGACCAAACCAACGCGGTGAACCACCAGTCTTCAGCTGTCAGCCGGTCGGTGATTTACGTCATGGCGATTGCTGCAGGGATCGCGGTCGCAAACATCTATTACAATCAGCCGATGCTGGGCCTCATCGAGGCGGATATTCCCGGACACTTGTCATCGCTGATCCCGACGGCCACGCAGCTGGGCTATGCCGCAGGCCTGTTTCTATTGGTTCCGCTCGGGGATATTCTCGAACGCAAACGTCTGATCGTCGTCCAGTTCGGCGTTCTGGCTCTGGCGCTCGCCCTGGCCGCTATCGCACCGAACGCGCCGTTGATCCTGATTGCCTCCCTCGTCCTCGGTGTTGCATCGACGGTGGCACAGCAAATTGTTCCGCTGGCGGCGCATCTTGCCGCTCCTGAGCGCCGCGGTGCGGTAGTCGGCACCATTCTGGCCGGCATTCTGACCGGAATTTTGCTGAGCCGGACGCTCGCCGGCTTCGTGGCGACCCATGGCGGCTGGCGCGAGATGTTCTGGCTCGGTGTTCCGATGGCTCTTGTGGCGGGCGGGCTGATGATGATCGTGCTACCGAATAGTCCACCGACCTCACGCCTCGGCTATGGCCGCCTGTTGCACTCCCTTGTTCACCTCTGGCAGGAATTTCCCGCGCTGCGGTTTGCCGCGATTACCCAGGCCCTGATCTTCGCAGCCTTTACCGCCTTCTGGACGATCCTGGCCTTTCGGCTTCAAGAACCGCCATTCGGCCTGGGTGCGGACGTGGCCGGCCTGTTCGGCATCATCGGCGCTGTCGGCATTTTCGCCGCTCCCCTTGCCGGCCGCTTCTCCGACGCGCGGGGGCCGGCTCCGGTTGTTGCGATGGGCGCTGCGCTCACGCTCGCCTCATGGATCGTGTTTGGCCTGTGGACGTCGCTGGCTGGTCTGGTCGTCGGCGTGATCCTTCTGGACTTCGCGATGCAATCGGCTCTGGTGTCCAATCAGCACATCGTCTTCGCGCTCCAACCAGACGCTCGCGCCCGCCTCAATACAATCCTGATGGGCTCGATGTTCCTCGGCGGAGCGCTCGGATCGGCTGCGGCAACCGCCGCTTGGCAAGCGGGAGGTTGGGCCGGAGTCGTCGGTCTCGGCCTCGCCTTCGGAGTACTGGCCAGCGCAATGCAATTCTTCAGCTTCTCATGCGCTAAGCGTGCTGCCGCTGCTCCTCATGGAAGGTAGAACGATGAGTTCGAAGAACTATTCAATTGGAGCCGATGGCTGGCGAGGGTGAACGCCCGCGCGTTGTAGCAATGCTGCCCAGTCGGCAATCGCGGACCCCCGTTTGGATCCTAACAAGGTCGCCCATGAAACTCGCTCGATGCATTCGCATCGTCTGCCATTAATTAACCCGAGGAAGATCCATGACGAACATCCCATCTCTTCTGACGCCATCGGAATGCGCATTGCTGCTGATCGATCATCAGGCAGGTCTCGCGTTCGCGGTGGAGTCCATCGACCGTCAGACGTTGCTCAACAACACCGCCGCTCTCGCTCGGACCGCCATTGTCTTCGGGGTTCCCGTCATTGTTTCGACATCGGCGACGAGGGTTTATAGCGGACCTCTCATGCCCGCGATCCAGAAGGTCATTCCGGATGTGCAAGCGGTCGACCGCAAAAGCATGAACGTCTGGGAAGACGAGGCGGCCCGTGCGGCAGTCGTATCCTCGGGTCGACGACGCCTTTTGGTCTCTGGCCTTCTCACGGAGGCCTGTGTCTCATTCGCCGTGCTTTCAGCGTTGGCTGAGGGTTATGACGTCTACGTCGTTGCGGATGCATGCGGAGGTCTGACATCCATCAGCCATGAACTTGCTCTGCGCCGAATGGAATCCGCCGGTGCACGCATGACGTCGTGGATCCAGGTGCTGCTCGAACTGCAGCGCGATTGGACCCGTCACGAGACCTATGACGGTGCACGCTCCATCGTGGAGACCTACGGCGGCGGTTACGGAATCGGCCTCAGCTACGCCCGCGACATGATCAAGCCTCCAGGCACCGTGTGATCGTTCCAACACAGCGCCCTCTACGGCTTGTCCGCTGTCCTGCTGACATGTGCGGAGGGGCCTTACCCAGATGAAACGGAAGAACGGCATGTCCTGTGCGGTGACCGACACTACCAGCTCTAGAGCTTCTCAAGATCCAAGAGCGCGGTCCCGGTTCCGTTCGGTCGTTGTCTCATGGACGCCGAGAGTCGCTCTGCTGGCGATTGCTCTGGCGGCAGCCCCGGGAGCAGCCGCCCAATCTGTGGGCGAGACTACGTCAGCTGGCGATCGGAGCGTGTCCGCGAGCAAGGTGCCGGCGCCACCTCTCACCAATCTCCGTTACACGGAAGACTACTCGTACCTGCAAAACCCGGCCAACCGGACCGGCGCGTGGTGGGAGCCGTTCAAGTACATTCCGCTTGATCCCACGGGGACCAGCTTTCTAAGCTTTGGGGCCGAGCTCCGGTTCAGGGAGGAAGCCTACCGGAACTTCAACTGGGGCGAGGTCCCGGTCGAGAATTACCAATGGTACCGGGTGCTGCCCTATGCCGACCTGCATCTCGGGCCAAATGTGCGCCTGTTCGGTCAGATGATCGGAGCCTGGGCTACGGGCAAGGAAACTCCGGTCACCGGCGTCGATGAGACCGGGCTCGAGTTCCTTCAGGGCTTCGGCGAACTCAAGCTGCCGCTCGGCGAGGATGCCAATCTGACCCTGCGAGGCGGACGCCAACTGCTGTCCTACGGGTCGGAGCGGCTGATCAGTTTGCGGTACGGTCCCAACGTGCTCCGCTCGTTCGACGCAGGATTGGCATCCGTTGAAGCGGGTCCCTGGCGAGTCGACACGTTCTATGCCCGACCGGTGCGGAACAAAGTCGACAGCTTCAACGACCGCTTCAACGAGGAGCGGTCGCTGTGGTCGGTCTACGCCACCCGCACCCTGGAGGAGATTAGCCCGACATCCGGGCTCGACCTCTACTATATTGGCTATCGCAACATTGATGCGGTGTTCAACCAGGGGGCTGGCGATGAGGTGCGGCACACGCTCGGCAGCCGGTTCTTCGGCAAAGCGCAGGGCTGGGACTGGAATTTTGAGGCGATGCTCCAATTCGGCAGCTTTGACGGCGGCAACATCCGTGCCTGGTCGGTCGCCTCCGACACCGGCTACACGTTCACGGACCTGACCTTCAGCCCGCGGGTTGGCCTGAGGGCCAACATCATCAGCGGCGATCGCAATCCTAACAATCCGAACCTGCAGACATTCAACGCTCTGTTTCCGAGAGGGAAATACTTCGGCGAGATCGGCCTGATCGGGCCATACAATCTGATGGATCTCCATCCTAACCTGACCCTCCACCTGAATGATCAGTGGACGCTGTCGGGAGCAGCGGTGTTCTATTGGCGGGAGAGCCTGGGTGACGGCATCTACGATAGTGCCGGCGGTCTGGTGCGGCCGTCCGATAACAGCCACGCCCGTTACATCGGAACCCAAGCGGATGTAGTCCTCGGATGGGAGCCCACCCGGTGGTTCAGCGCTGAACTTGCCTATTCGGTATTCGTGCCGGGACAGTTCATCAAGGACACCGGCCCGTCCAAGACGGCTCACTTCGTCGGGTTCGAGACCGTCCTAAAATTCTAGAGGCAGGTTGTTCGTTCAGATTAAAACTCAAGCGAAGCACTATCCGGGAGTCCAGACGTGATCTATGGCGTTCCAGCCCGCGTGGCTTTCATCGTGACCCTCGCGGCGATGATGAGTGGGTGCGTGACCACAGGTGATCGCGCGGCTGTACCGGAACCGCAGCTCGAGGGGGCTCGGGTCGCTGGTTATGGCGATATCCGCTTCTGGGGCGACGAGGTCACACCGACGATCGAGGCTGTCATCCGCCGACAATACCGTCAGGTTAAGGCGGCTGCTCTCGCTGGTGAACGCGCGGCCAGCACCCGAAAGGCCGACTTTCTGGCCATCTCAGGGGGCGGCGGCGATGGCGCGTATGCGGCCGGCTTCCTCACTGGATGGAGTTCCAGTGGACGGCGTCCTCAGTTCGAGGTGGTGACAGGTGTCTCGACAGGTGCCCTGGCAGCGCCGTTCGCCTTCCTCGGGTCGCAGTATGACAGCGTTCTGAAGGACCTGTACACGAAGTACGGCGACAGTGACCTCGTTATTGATCGCGGCCTCCTCGGATTGCTTGGCTCGTCCTTGTACGACACGGCCCCACTTAAGCGATTGATCGAGCAGTACATGACGGATGATGTCTTGAATGCGATCGCACGGGAGTATTCGATAGGGCGCCGCCTCCTCGTGCAGACCACCAATATTGACGCACAGCGTCCCGTAATCTGGGATCTTTCGGCGATCGCGGCGAGCCAGCAGCCTGACCGTCGGGATCTCATTGTGCGAGTTCTGCTCGCGTCGAGTGCGATCCCCGGGGTATTCCCTCCTGTGCGAATACAGGTGAATGCCAATGGACGGGTCTACGACGAGCTGCATGTCGATGGTGGCGTCACGGCTCAACTCTTTTTTGCGCCACCCCGGACACGCTTCACCCGCTTCGAGCAGCTGGCATTTGGCCGTGCGAGAGAGCGAACCCTCTATGTGATCCGGAACGGCAAGCTCACGCCCGATTACAAGCCCACGGAGGATGGGGCGTTTCCCCTTGCGATCCGATCGATCTCGACCATGACCAAGTATCAGGGTCTGGCGGATCTGCGGAGGCTGGATCGGATTGCCGGCGAGACCAACGCAAACGTCTTATTTACCTCCATTCCGCCGGATTTTGCCAACGTCGCTCGATCGGAGTTCGATCGCACGTACATGGAAGAGCTCTTCCGCGTCGGCGAGCGGATGGGCCGGTCGGGGCAAGGGTGGCGTTCAGGGCCGCCGCCAGCACCTGCGCTAGCTTTATGATGCGAAAAGGCAGACGCTCGCGGTAGAAGAGATTGCAGTTCGATGTCCGGACGCGGCCTGACTTCTCGAGGAGGTTCGACGATGCAATCCTTCGTCTATGAGACCCTTCCCTCCCGTGTGGTGTTCGGACAGGGCACCGTCACGCAGGTCAGGGCCGAGGCCGAGCGCTTGGGAGTGCGACGGGTCCTTGTCCTCTCCACGCCAGGACGTGGCGAAGCGCTGGCGCATGAAATTGCCGCCCTGCTCGGGAATCTGTCCGCCGGTGTGCATGCCGGCGCAGTAATGCATACCCCGGTTGAAGTCACCGAAGTCGCATTGCAGGTGGTTCGGGATGCCGGCGTGGATGCCGTAGTGGCCGTTGGCGGGGGATCGACCATCGGCCTTGGAAAGGCCATCGCCCTGCGGACCGATTTGCCGCAAATCGCGGTGCCGACCACCTACGCTGGTTCGGAGATGACGACGATCCTGGGGGAGACCAAGGAGGGCGTGAAGATCACGCAGCGTACGCCGAAGGTCCTGCCGGAGGTCGTCATCTATGATGTCGATCTGACCATGGCGCTGCCTGCCTCCATCGCCGCCACGTCGGGAATGAACGCCATGGCCCATGCGGTCGAGGCACTCTACTCCAAGGAAACCAATCCGGTGATCTGCCTGATGGCCGAGGAGGGCCTCAGAGCTATCGCTCGGGCTCTGCCGAGGATCAAGGACGATCCTCAGGATCGCGCGGCGCGGTGGGATGCGCTTTATGGCGCCTGGTTGTGCGGGGCATGCCTCGGGGCAGTCGGCATGGCCCTGCATCACAAGCTCTGTCACGTTCTGGGCGGCTCCTTCAACCTGCCGCATGCGGAAACCCATACCATTATCCTGCCGCACGCGGTCGCCTACAATGCTTCGGCTGCGCCCGAAGCCATGGACCGAGTAGCGAACGCCTTGGGAGTGGAGAACGCCGCACAAGGCCTGTTCGCGCTAGCCCGGCGCTTGGGCGCCAAGCAGGCGCTGCGGGACATCGGCATGCCGGCGGACGGGATTGAGATGGCCGTCAAGGCCGCGGTGGCGGCTCCCTACTGGAATCCCCGCCCACTCGAGGAAGAAGGCCTGAGGGATCTGCTGAGCCGAGCGTGGGACGGCGATCCCCCACGTAAATGGCTCAACTCTTAAGGTTGGGTCCGCCACCCCGGCTAGGCCTTGAACCAATCAGAAGAGACACAGCGAGAGCCGATCATGTGTAGGCGGGCGACGATCCCGAAAGGCGGAGGGAAGCTTATTGCTCTCGTAAAAGCGATTATTCCGTGTTGTATAGGTCGGAATAAGACGCTCGGAATATGCCGAGAGCTAAACCATTCTACATACACACGAATATGCCTGATCCCCTATTATTAATGCGGCAGCACGACCGAGTGCTCGTAGGAGACGAGTTCTAGATGTGGACGCTCGCATAGGATAGCCATAATCCGGCAAAGTGCTTCCTCAATGCGCGCATCGGTCCGCCTCACCCACTGAAGCGTGAGACGAGGTTCTTCTGCAATCGAATGGAAACTTCGGCAAACAGATCGCAACGAGAGGCCGCCCAACCGGGCGACCTTTTCTTTTCTCGGTCAATGTAGCTTTGTCTGTTTTCAGCCCCATTGCGGACACTCGGCGTACTTCAGGAACGTGCCACAAGCGGTCCTTCCGCCCCACACCCCGCAGCAACACCTATTCTCGACATTAGATAGCAAAAGCTACCCGATTGCACTGTAAGGATCAGAGGATCAACCCGTCAGCCCGAAGCTCCCGCTTCCCGTCATGCGAAGGGCTGGCTTGCCGATTATTTTCCGAACCGCTGGGACATCCGGATGGCGTAGTGTCCGATAGCGGTTCCCAAGCCAATGATCCCTGTGAGATGCATGAAAAACGCGGCGGCTTGTGCTTCGAAATCCCAGGCCTCCAGAGTGAACTCCATGGTCAGTTTGGCTTTGAGATTGACGACGGAGAGGCTCACGAAGCCGAAGAGAGCGGTCATCGCGGTGAGACCCCGCAAGATCAGCGTGCGGTTCCTGCTGTGCCCTGAGATGCCGAGCAGGCCCCGGATCACCGCCATGATCATCCTCCAGTGCATGCCAAGGTGGACGCCTGCAATGAGCAGGACGAGATAGCCGACCATGGTATGAAGCTGGCGGGCAAGAACCGTGCTCGTGATCGGCAGGAAGCTGAACACCGTCCGCGAGACGATGATGCTCGTCGTCACAAGGACGAGCATAGACACCAGCAGTGACAGGTTGACTCCGATCCTGATGACCCTTTGCCCGGACAGCCGCCGGCTGAACCCTGCGTACCACCATCGATTGAAAAAGTTGTGGTCAAGCAACAGGGCGAACATCACGGTCCCGATGATCTCGTGAGCGACGTTGCCGAGCCAGTCGTAGGCGAGGGCTACCAACAGGAGGGCGAGTGCGAGAAAGTCCAGAAGCAGGCGCAACAGAAACACTGGCGTCACAAGACCTAGTCAAGCATGCGGTTGAAGGTGAAGATGAAATCGGTCTTGGCAGCGCCTTGATGACAGGATTGACAGCGTTCGGCGATCGGCCGGCGGCTGATCTGGCCTTTTGTATTGTATTCCTGAAAATGCCAGTCGCCGGTACGCTCCTCTGCGCTGAAATCGAGCCCCCAGTCCTGGCCTTTCTCCATGACAAAATAACCTGTCAGGGTGTTGTTTTCCCAAATGCCGAGTAGGATCCGTGTTCCGGGTGGCAATGGCTGCCCCGCCTTTGCGAAGCGGATGGTCTCGGGCAGAGCCAGGGCCTCGGTCCTGGAGGAACCCCGCTCCTGGACCGAATAAACCTCGAATTCATCGACGTTCGCCGGGAAGGTGGCCCGGTTGCTCTGCGCCAATGCGGGTAGTCCTGACAGGGACAGCATCGCGAACAGACCAACAGCCCGCCAAGCCCGCTGGGCGAGCAACTTCATTGGTAAAACCTCGAACACCAGCGCCGTCATGAGATAAATGGGCAGCCTTCCCGCACGAATGCGGGAAGGCTGCCGATCAGGCCAGTTTCGCACGGAAGTGCGCCGCAACCCGATCGGCGGCATCGCCGACCGTCGGCGCCTGATCGTAGAAATCGAAGTGCTTGCCGACCGACCAGTACAGTTCCTTGGGCCCCGCGAGGAGGTCGTGAACCTTGCGCGCCTGCTCGGGGAATGCCGCACCGTCCGAATGTATGATGAGCGTCGGCGCTGTCACCTTGGGAGCCTGTGCAACCGGGTTGAACGCCAACCACGGCTCCCAAGCCATGACCGCGAACTCGTTGCGCCAGGCTCGCACGCCACCGCCACGGGTCTGATCCATGTAATATTCGCTCGGGCTCGCGCTCGTCGCCGTCTTGTCGTTGGGCATGTAGGCGAAGACGGTTTCGATCACTCCGGTCTCGTCATACCGCTTACGGGCCGCACGACCGAGGGCGATCCGGCGATCGACACCTTCCTGGCCGCCGAAGAACTTGAGCATGAACTCTGGGTCGCCGAAATATCCCGCAACGGTCGCCAGGGCGCGCACGTTCGGGTCCCTGGCCGCCGCATACATGGCGGTGCCTCCCGAGGTGCAGACTCCAAGAATTCCGGTCGCCGTGACGTCGGACCGCGCCTTCAGGAAACGGAGGGCCGCCGACAGGTCTTCAGCCTTGGATTCCTGATCCTCGTACTGGCGGATGATGCCGCTGCTCTCGCCATAGTTGCGGTAATCGATCGCCAACGCGATGATCCCGCGTCGGGCCAGTTCGCGGGCGTAGTTCCCGCCCATCTGCTCCTTGACCGAGCTCATCGAGCCGCCGACCGCGACAGCGGGATAACGGCGGGAGGCATCGTATCCCTCCGGCAGATAGAGGTTCGCCACCACGAACCCGTCTCCACTCGGGAAGCTGACCTTCAGCGGTGGCTTCGATTGGTTCTGCTCGGTAAGCGTCTGTGCCATGGCGATCCCCGTGTTGAAGAGGGTGGCGGTCGCTCCGACGGCCAAGCCGAACGTCCGTCGAGTGATCGATGCGTGGGTCATCCGTGTCCTCTCCCGATGATGAGAGGAAGGTAGGCCCTAGCATACTGCTTGATAATGGCTGAAAATCTAAAAGGACTTTCAATTTGGATTTGATAATGCGCGCAGACCTTCTCGATGGTGTCTTGGCCTTCACCCGGGTGGCGGAAAAGCGCAGCTTCACGGCTGCGGCACTGGAACTTGGCGTCAGTCCGGCGGCCGTGAGCTGGACTATCAAGCAGTTGGAGGGGCGGATTGGTGCCCCCCTCCTGACCCGCACCACGCGTTCGGTGGGCCTGACCGAGGCGGGCGCGCTGTTCCTGGAACATGCAAGGGCTGGCGTGGCGCAGGTGGCGGCAGGATTCGATGCAGCCCAGACGCTCGGCGCACGCCCGACAGGGCTGCTCCGCCTCAACGTTCCAGCGGTCGCGCAACCCGTGCTGGAACCGATGCTGGCGGGCTTTGCGACCGCCTACCCTGACATCGAGCTGGAGTTGGCGATCGAGGACCGCTTCATCGACATCGTGGCCGACGAATATGACGCCGGCATCCGAGTGGGCGAGATGGTCGCGCAGGACATGGTGTCGGTGCGCCTGACGACGCCATCGGTGTTTACCGTGGTGGGCTCGCCTGCGTACTTCGCCAAGCGCGGCAAGCCACAGTACCCCGAAGCGCTGGCGGAACACGCCTGCATCAACATCCGGCAGACGACCGGCAACCTCTACCGCTGGCAATTCGCGGAGCGGCTCAAGAGCAACAAGCTGCGGAGGTTTGAGATTGCCGTGCCGGGACCGTTGATCGTGAACGGGGCGGGCCTTAGCCTGACGGCGGCGGTGTCCGGCGTCGGCTTGACCTACAACATCGCAGCCAACGTCGAGCCTCTCGTGAAACAGGGGCTGCTGGAGCCTTGCCTGGAAAGCTACATGCCCGAGCATCCCGGCTTCTTCATCTACTTCCCGAGCCGGGCGCAGATGCTGCCCAAGCTACGGGCGTTTCTGGATTTCTGGGGCCAGGCACAGCAGCGCTCTTGACGGTCGACCGAGGCTTGCGAAGCCGGCCTGACCAGGATCGCGCGGCCTGATGGACGGGCGCAAGCGAGCTCATGACCCAAGCAGCTTGAAGCGGACCGATGGACAGGACGAACGTCTTGTTCCAGATCGCGTCTAAAGGTCAGCTCAGGGTCAAAGAGTAACGAACAGCAAATGAAGTGAAGGCCCGCTCACTGCCTCATGAGCGGACCAGAGCGTTTCTTCCGAGAAGTGCCATGAGAAGGCCATCCAGCCTCCAAGCCATGCCTCCCGCCGGCCCCTTATCGGTTCACGGATGGCGCTCATGCCGATGAGGGTTCCCGTTTCATACCGCCCAATCTGCGGAGGATGCGAGGAGTGGCCTCAACCAAAGGAGAGCTTCGAAGCGGCGGCTTGCGGGAGTAGGCTGGAGTCAGTGGCCTCTCATGGCCTGGTCCGCTGGACGGCCTTGATCGCGAGGCCCCGACGCCGGCCGATCGGGAGGTTCTCCAACCCCTATCGCGCCGGCGTCGCCCCCTTGGCTGTAGGGGATAATCTCGGGCTGTGGTGGAGGCTGTAGGCCGTGCAACATCCCTGTCACGACAAGGCGGCTGAATATCGCCATCAGGCGCAGGAGATCCGGGCCATTGTCCAGAAGCTCTCGGTCGATGAGGCCCGCGAGCAACTCCTTGAGACGGCCAAGCGCCTGGAAGGGCTCGCGGAGGAAGAGGAGCGGCGTGCTCAGGCCGACGGCGCCAAGCCGGAGCCTCGATCAGGGGCCTGATGTCCGGTAGGCGCCGATCTGGACCGGCGAACACAATGCTCACCTGAGCGTTATGGTTACCATCCGCCAGGGATGCACAGCCATGCCGCGCTACTTTTTCGACATCCGCGAGGGGCTGGGATTCCGTCCTGATCGTGCCGGCGAGGAGTTCGAGGACCTGGGCTCTGCCAAAGCCCACGCCGTGGGCCTTGCCGGAGAGATCGCCAAGGCCATGCCGCTGGAACCCTCGAACCATGTTGTCATTGTTGAGGTCTGCAACGAAAGCAAAGAGCGCCTGATCACCGTGACCGTCTCGCTTTGGTTCGAACGAGCCCAGGTCGAGGATCAGCCTGCGCAGCCTTGGAGTGCGTAATTCGGGAAAGACGGGAAGCATGGAGCGCACGGCCGAACGGCATTGGTCAGTTATCAGGAATAGATCCACCCGGGGCAAGGTCCGCTCGGGGTCAACCTGAGCCCTCAAGTGAGATCGCGTGAAGGTCGCTTCGTAGGCCCATTGCGGAAATACGGCTAAGGTCAGCCCCGTGCCAATAGCAGTCGTTCATCGCAGGTGCTCATATGAGCGATGGCAATCTGCCTAGCATTCGCACTCAACCGGCAGCCTTGGATCGCCGTTCTTGTATCAGGCCGATGAAGGCGCGCAATCCGGCAGGCACGTGACGCCGCCCGGGATAGTACAAGCTGAGGCCTGAGAACGGTGGGGTCCAATCCTCCATCACCTGGATCAGTCGGCCAGCCCGTATGTCCTCGGCCACCTCCCATTCCGACACATAGGCCAAACCGTAGCCTGCGAGGACAGACTCCCGAATGAGAGTAGCTTCATCCAAAATGATCCGGCCGGACACGTCGACCGAAACCTCCTCCCCGCCCCTCTCAAGCTCCCAGCGATAGATTGCACCGCCGGAGAGGCGCATGCGAATGCAGTCATGCCGGACCAAGTCGGCAGGATTCTTGGGAGGCTCGCGCCCGTCCAGATAGGAGGGGGCACCAACCAGGATGAGGCGCTCGTTCGACCCGAGGGGAATGGCGATCATGTCGCCCGGCACCTGATCGGCCAAGCGGAAGCCGGCATCAAAGCCATCGCGAACGATGTCGATCAGCTTGTCCTCGGTCACGAGATCGACAGACATCTGCGGGTAGCGGTTCAGGTACTCGAACACGATCGGCCGCAAAATTCGACGCGCCGCGCCCACCGCGCTGTTGAGGCGCAGCATGCCCGAAGGCGTCGACCGGTGTATGTTCACCCCGTCCATGGCATTGCGGATGGTGCTCAGCGCCGGCGCCACCTCCGCTACGAACTGGTCGCCCGCCTCTGTGGGTGAGACGCTGCGGGTGGTCCGGTTGAACAGACGCACCCCCAATCGTGCCTCAAGTTCGGCGATCGTCTGACTCAAGGCAGTGGTGGACAGCCCCACCTCAACGGCTGCCGCCCGGAAGCTGCGCCGCCGCGCGACCGCAACCACGGCCTCAAGCTCCACCAGTCGACCGCGCGTCATTATCCTGATCCTTGCAATAACTCATCCAGATTAATGCAGCTTATCGGATCAATCCAGCAGGGTCATGTTTCAGGGCGAACACGCAAAGGAGCTAAATCAGTGCGCAGCATCGAGCACATCTACATCGACGGACAGTTCGTGACCCCACATGGGACGGAGTCGTTCGACCTGCACAATCCGGCCACAGGCGAGGTGATTGGGCAGGTCCGCTTGGCTGACGAAGAGGATGCCCGCGCCGCGATTGCCGCGGCCAAACGAGCCTTTCCGGCCTTTTCCCAGACCAACACGGAGGAGCGGATTGCCATACTGCATCGCCTTCGTGATGCTATGGCCGCCCACCGGAACGACCTCCTTGAAGCCGTTGTTGAGGAATATGGCGCCCCTGCCTCACGTGCCGCCTTCATGGTGGATCATCCCATCAATGTTTTCTCCGAAGCGGCTGACCTCCTGGGGGAATACCCTTTCGTCAGGAGAATGGGCGCCGCCGAAGTGAAGATGGAGCCGCTCGGCGTAGCGGGGCTGATCACGCCGTGGAACAGCAATGCGGGCTTCATCTGCGGGAAGCTTGCGACTGCCATTGCAGCGGGCTCCACCGCCGTGATCAAGCCCAGCGAGATGAGCGCGATCCAGACCCAGATCGTGACCGAGGCTCTCCACGCGGCGGGCCTGCCGGCCGGTGTGTTCAATATCATCACCGGCAGAGGCGAGGTCGTGGGCCGGGAGATCAGCACTCACCCCGACATTGCCAAAATCTCCTTCACGGGCTCGACCGCCGTGGGCAAGTCGATCCTGCGCGCAGCGGCGGACACGATGAAGCGTGTGACGTTGGAACTCGGCGGCAAGTCGCCGACCCTCATTCTCGACGATGCCGACCTAACACAAGCCATTTCCCTTGCGGTCAACGCTGCGTTCATGAACAGCGGCCAGGCCTGCATCGCCGGCACGCGGTTGCTGGCCCCCTTCAGCCGCCTCGCTGAAATTGAGGCCCTCGCGACGGCGGCAGTCGAGCAAGTGAAGGCGGGGGATCCGCGCGATCCGGCAACGCAGGTCGGCCCAATGGTCAGCCGAAAGCAATGGGAGCGCGTGCAGAGTTACATCCGACAAGGGATCGAGGAAGGAGCAGCGCTGCTTGCCGGCGGCGCAGGAAAACCGGAGGGGACAACCGGCTGGTTCGTTCGCCCGACGCTGTTCACTGGGGTGAGAAACGACATGGCCATTGCACGCGAGGAGATCTTTGGACCCGTTCTGTCCATTATTCCTTATCAAGACGAGGAGGAAGCAATCGCGATCGCCAATGACACAGTTTACGGCCTTCAGGCTTATGTCTTGTCGGGCGATAGAGATCGTGCCCGCAGCGTCGCAGATCGGATTGTCGCCGGTCGTGTGCTGATCAACACGCTGGCTCATGAGCCCAAAGCGCCATTCGGTGGCTTCAAACAATCGGGCATTGGGCGGGAATATGGACCATTCGGCCTGGAGGCTTTCCTTGAGCCAAAATCGCTACTGGGCGTCTAACTCCGTGGATCGTACGAAGCTCCATGTGGATGATTGGATGGATCAGATCCGGCCCGAAGCACAACGACGGAATGGCAAAGCGCGGCCATCGTTTGCAGACAGAGTCCTATGAGGGTAGCCTGATAAAAGCTCTCGACTGTGCCTTCAATCTTCCGCGGACGAGGGGGCATGCTCCCGCTCGTCCGCTAATGGGATGGACCGGCCGTGCTTACCGGCGCACCCTTCATCAGGGGCGCCCAGCACGAGGATCTGAGCCATGCCTAAAGCCCCGCTTCCGCCCATTGCCACTCTTGGCATCGACATCGGCAAGAACAGCTTCCACCTCATCGGCCTGGATGTCCGTGGCGCCATCGTTCTGCGCCAGAAGCTCTCTCGCGGACAGATCGAGGCACGCCTGGCCAATATGCCGGCCTGCCTGATCGGCATGGAAGCCTGCGTCGGCGCTCACCATCTCAGCCGTCAGTTGCTGGCCCTTGGCCATGATGTGAAGCTGATCCCGGCGCAGTTCGTGAAGCCGTTCCGCAAGAGCCACAAAAATGATTTCCGCGATGCCGAGGCCATTGCTGAAGCCGTGGAGCGTCCCACGATGCGCTTCGTGCCTACGAAGACAGTCGAGCAACTCGACCTGCAAGCTCTGCATCGTGTTCGCGCCCGCTTGGTCAGCCAGCGCACGGCCGTGGTCAACCAGATCCGCGCCTTCCTGCTCGAGCGCGGGATTGCGGTGCGACAGGGGCTGCGAACCCTGCGGCAAGCGCTGCCCGATATCCTGGCCAAACGCGCCGATGTCCTCACGCCGCGTATGGTACGCCTGATCGAAGGCTTGATGCAGGACTGGCATCATCTGGATGAGCGCATCGATGCTGTCACCGACGAGATTGAAGCTCTCGTAGCGGCAGACGAAGCCTGCCAGCGTTTGATGAGCGTGCCAGGCGTGGGACCGATCATCGCCAGCGCCATGGTAGCCGCCATTGGCAACGGCGCCGCCTTTAGCCGAGGACGTGATTTCGGCGCCTGGCTCGGGTTGGTGCCCAAACAGACGTCAACGGGCGACCGCACGATCCTGGGCCGCCTGTCGAAGCGCGGCAACAGCTACCTGCGCTCGCTCCTGGTTCAGGCCGCTCGCGTGCTGCTGCTCTGGCCGGCCAAGTGGCGCCAACACAGTTTCGGGGCATGGCTCACCGCCGCGTCCACACGCCTGCACCACAACGTGCTGGCGGCGGCTTTAGCCAACAAGCTGGCGCGGATTGCCTGGAGCGTGCTGAGCCAGAACCGCACCTATGAACCACGGACAGCGGCTGTAATGGGTTGAGGGCAGCATCGCCCCTCCCCTGCATCAACCGCCTGGAACTCGCCGAGGTCTGCGAGAGGAACACGAGATGGAGAACGGTCGCGCCGTCGCATCTGGGCTCTGGTGACCCGTTTGGCCATGAAGGGCCGGTCCGCTTATGAGAACCGATGCGCGCGGATCTCCATGATGGCCAGGAGCAATCGCTCCACATGGGCCGGATACATTAGCGCAAGACCAACCTCGCCATCTCGAAAAGCCTCTTGCGACGCACGGCCGGTCCATACAAACGGGTCAAACTGAGCCGTTGGGCCTTGCCTTATGAAGATCAGCTTACCCTATGACTGCGGAAGTTCGGCTTTCGTCTACCTCGTGCCAGGAGGAGCCCTTCCAGGTTCATGGTATCCCACACGCCCAATCTTCGACTGCCTACAGGCAGAGTTTCGCTGAGGGCCGTTCGTAGAGCTGAACTGGGCCAAAAAGAGCGCCTCGGTATCAAACTGAGGCGCCTAAGTCAGGGAGGACCATAACGAACCCCTTAGCTCTAGTCGTTTCATCGCTGAATGGCTGTGAGCCAAATCAAAGGCTTGTGTGGTGCCGTTCACAGAAGCATGGGTTGTTTCGAGCGATCCTAGGATCAACCGTAGGAGGTCATCATGAGGCGATCCTCGAAACGCCAGGCCAGACGCTGGGTCATTCAAGAGCTGGCATGCTGCCTGGAGCAGCGCAGCAAGCCTCTCCCTGCAATCAAGTCGGCGTCGGATTGATGTTACACTCAAGGGCATGGGCTCCATCCCGCGTAACGAATGACGAGATCGAGAAGGCGAAGGCCCTCTGCGCCAACGACGGCCTCGAGCCGGACCAGAACGTGACGCACGCATACGGCGACGACTTCACCGCCCGGGAGTGGGAGTACCGGTGGGCGTTAAATACGGCGATCCCCGTCCAGCCAGTGGTCAGCCCGATGTGGAGGCTGTCCCGGGCCCGCGCGGTTATCGAGCTGGCGTGCCTGCAGAAGGTGGTCGAGTCCAGCGGCAACATCGTCCCGTTCAGGAGGCGCGATGGCTAGCTCGGACGGCCTGGGCTTCGTGCCGGCCGCAGCATCCTGTCGGTCTGGGGGCCGGTCGCGGCGCTCTCCGCCGATCCGTGTGCAACAGAGCGCACCGTGTTCCAACAGGGCGGTAGACTCTACAAACCGGAGGACACGTGATTGAGCCATGACACGCTTTCGACCCTCCAGTCACGCCGCCGACTACCTGGTCGGTGTCAAAGCTCACTTGGGCTGCTTCTCGGTGCGGCAGCGGTTATCCCTCTTCCCATTACGATAGCAGCGGCCAAAGCCCAGCCGCGTGACGGGCAGCAGGTTGCCTTCGATGGCTTTGTTGCCTCGAGTGTGTACGAGGCCTTTCTGGCTCAATCACGCACCGGTCTGCTGGTTCGGCTTCAAGGCTCTCTCGCGCCTCGCCCAGGCGGGGCAATGGTCGTGTCTTTGCTCGTCGCGCCACCCTCAGCCACCGTCCAGCCGCGTGACGCGCAACAGGTCGCGTTGGACGATTTTGCCGCGGCAACTCTGCTGATCAGCAAATGCTTCTCCTGGCATCTTGATCTGAACGAAGCTGAAAAGCGGTTTTCAGAGCTCAATCTCCAACCGCGTCAATGGCGCGCCGGTGGACGACACTTCTCCTTCTTCAGGGAGCGTCTGTCGTACTACTCAACCCTTGTCTCCAAGATGTCTGCAATCCAGGCCTGTGAGGCGGCAGAAGGGGCGTTTGGGCCGAGCGGTCACATCAGGAAAGGATGGATGAGTCGTAAGCGCGCATTTCAGTGCACCTCGTAAGGCGGCATTCAGGCTGGCTGTTTGTTGAAGTTGAAGGGCAGCAGGTCCTCGATATCGGCATCGTCGGGACGTTGCGGCAATTCGGTGAGGACGTGTCGTAACCACGCCAAGGGTTCGACGCGGCAGGCCCGGCAGGTCAGCATCAGGCTGTAGATGACGGCGCTGGCATGGGCGCCCTGGACTGTATCGCTAAAGAGCCAACTCTTCCTGCCTGTTGCAAAAATCCGGATGTCTCGCTCCAGAAGGTTGTTGTCGATCGGCATCCGGCCGTCTTCGGTATAGCGCGTCAGGTATTCCCACTGGTTGAGCGTGTAGGAGACGGCATCTTCGAGCTTGGTGTCTGGCACAACCTTCGGAGCGATAACGTCGAGCCATGCCTTGAGGGCGTTCAGGACCGGAACGGCATGTTTCTGGCGAAAGCGGCGTCTGGCGTCGGCTTGCGTTGCGCCCTCATCCGGCTCTTCGTCCCGCGCCTGCCTTTCAATCCGGTAGAGCTGGTCGAAGAACGTGAGGGCCTGCGCCGGCGGCCCGCCGGGTTTCTTCCTCGCCTTGAGGGCGTCGACAAAGCGCCGCCTGGCATGAGCCATGCATCCAACATGCGTGGCCCCGTTCACCGTGCGCCAGGCCGAGTAGCCGTCACTCATCAAGATGCCGCGATAGTCGCCGAGGAAGGTCCGCGGATGTTCCTGCCCGCGGCCGGGCTGGTAATCGAACAGCACGATCGGCTGCTCGCTGTCCTCGCCGCTGCGATAGGTCCACATGTACGAGGTGCTGGTGGGGTCCTTACCCTCTTCCTTCAGCACCTGAACCGTGGTCTCGTCGCCATGGATGACGGTCTGGGATCGCAGCCGCAGCTTCAGCGCGTCATAGAGGCGATGCAGATGCCTCTCGCTCGAACCGATCACCCAATGGCCCAGAGCGCCGCGGCTGACAGGAACCCCGGCCCGTGCGAAGGCCTGCGCCAGGCGATAAAGCGGCGTGCCGTCGACATATTTGTGAACGAGCGCGAAGGCCAGCGTCGAGGCCGTGGCGATGCTGCCGGGCAAGGGCTGCGCGGGCATCGGCGCGATGACGACGGGCGTGATGATCCCGGTGCGGTCGCAGTGTCGGCATGCATATTTGAACCGCGCATTCTGCAAAACCTTCGCCTTCACCTCGATCTGCAGCTGCTCGGTCACTAGCTCGCCCATGCGATGCATCGGGTTACTGCAGCACGGACAGTTCTTCTGGTCGTCGGCGAGGTCATACTCGACGCGCTCGCGTGGCAGGTTCGCCGGCAGGGGCCGGCGCCCGCGTTTCTGGCCGTCCGGCTTTTGGGTGTCCGGCAATCCCGTGTCCGGAAGTTCAACGGCATCCGCCTCGGCGCTGCCCTCGTCTGCATCGGCCTCGCGGGCGACCTGCTCGGCTTCGTTGAAGACGCGATCCATGTGCTTTTCGCTCCGCGGCGCAAACCGATGCAGCCGCGCCAGTGCCAGTTCTTCCTCCAGCTTGACGATGCGCTGCGAAAGAGCTTCCCGCTCGGCCTTCAGCGCGGTGATTTCGGCCGTATGCGCCGCCAGAAGCGCCATCAACTCCGCAACGGTCGGGGTGCCGGCTCGAGTCATCGTATTGTTGAATCGGAAGCCTCCCCTGACGTCAACCGGCAACCTCACCCGACAAATTCGTATTGCCGCACCGGATGGCGGACCATCGCGTCGAGATCGATGCCGTCGAGCAGCCAGTGCAACTGCTCGGCGTCAAGCAGGACCACCGTCTCCGGCCGCCGCGGCCAGCGGAACTTGTCTTGCGTCAGCGCCTTCAGCACCAGCACAAAGCCCGACCGGTCAAAGAACAGCAACTTTATCCGGGTACGCCGGCGATTGCAGAAGGCAAACACCGCACGCTCGAACGGGTTGAGGCCCATCGCCTGCTCGACCAGGATCGCCAAGGTGTTGATCCCGGCCCGGAAGTCGATCGGATCCCGGTGCAGGTAGACGCGCAGATCATCAGCGAGCCGGAACATGGCACCGCCCCAGCGCTTCGATCATCGCCGACAGAACCTGCGCATCCGCATCGTCCAGCTCCAGCCGCACCCCGTTCGGCAGCGCCGCCGTCACGCGGACCCGTGCCGCTGGCGGCCGAGCTGACGGGGCCGGCAGCCGCGCCATCGGCGTGGTCTCAACCACCGGCACGAAGGCTGACGGCGCGCCGCTCGGCATCACCGTCAACGCCGCCTTCTCGGTCGCCTTCCGGTCCTGGCGCAGCTTGACCCACTTGCGCAACTGATTGGCGTTGATCCCGTGCGCCAGCGCGAGCCCTGCCACCGATACCCCCGGCTCGAGGCAGGCGTCGATCAAGCGCTCCTTCTCGACCGGATCAAACCACCGCTTGCCGTTGCGAAGAACCCTGACGACCCGCAACTGCCCTGGTACTTCCGCGCTATTCACTGTCATTGCGTCCGCAGCCTCCATTGCGGACACAGACTCCTTCACTGCATCAGCAATGAAAAGGTGCAGAGATTTGCGCGCTTACGATGAGTCCGCAATCGAATGACCCTGCGCGACGCAACAGCGAATAGGTGTGCGTCTGACCAGGAAGGTGAGCGAGTTCGACGGGACCGCATGTCGGTCGCGACCTCCCATGAGGGGGCTGGCTTTGCCGTGCAGACGGTCGCCTCCATGGCCGAGGCATGGGTTTGGCTGGAGGCCAAACAGCCGGCGGTGCCATTGTCGACTTCATGCTCAACGACGGTCCTGCCACAGAGGCTGCAGGCAAGCTCAACAGCCACGCCATCCCTTTCGTCGCCTATTCTGGCGAACCTCAGCGCCAGAGCATGTCCTCTGAGCTTCATGCAGTGTCATGGCTTGAGGGGCCTACGAGACGCGTCGACTTACTGAAGGCTGCGCGGAAGATACTCATGCCCATGTCAGGGTGGGATTTATCCGCTCCTACTCTGCGTTCTTGATGCTCATTCAATGTCGGCTTGGGGTCAAACTGAGCCGTTAAGCGTGACCGTGTAAAGGTCTGCTGACCCCACGACTGCGGACGCTCGGTCTACTTCGGCTCTGTGCCAGCTCAGGCATTAGAGGCTGGTGAGCAATTATCTTTCGCCTTTGCGAGTGAGACGGCGCAGCAGGATGCGGCTCATCGCGAGATAGAGCAGCATCTCGCCGGTTTCGACGAAGCGCTCATAGTCCTTGGCGAGGCGACGATTGGTGGTCAGCCAGCCGATGGTCCGCTCCACCACCCATCGGCGTGCGAGCACCTGAAAGCCGCTCGGGCGCGTCGGTGGCTCTGCGTCAATCCGCATCCAGGTTCCGCCGCTCCACCAATGCTGCGGGATGGATAATCTCCAGCCCAGGGCTTTCTGAAGCCAGTCCCGCAAACCTCGATAAGCGGTGTCTGCCCACATCAGCTCGATGGCCGGAAACAGATGCTGCAGACCCTCCAACAAGACCTCAGCTCCGGCGCGGTCATGGATGTCGGCGGGCTGCACCTTGTTCTTCAGCAGATTGCCTTGCGTATCAACGAGCAGATGACGCTTGCGGCCCTTCACCTTCTTGGCGCCGTCATAGCCGCGCGGCCCTCCCATCTCGGTGGTCTTGACTGACTGGCTGTCGATGATCGCCGCACTCGGTTGAGCAGACCGGCCGATCGTGCGCCGATAACTCTCGCGCAGCGCCTGAGTGATGTGCTCCCACGTGCCGTTCTCCCGCCACTGCGTATAATGGTAGAAGACGGCGTCGCGTGGCGGATATTCGTGCGGCAGCATCCGCCATTGAGCTCCTGTCCGCAGCAGGTAGAAGATGGCGTCGGCGATGCGGCGTAAGGGATAGGTCTGTCGTCGCCCGGCGGGATGACTGCGGGCGATCAGCGGCTCCAGCAGCGCCCATTCGGCATCGGTGAGATCACTGGCGTAGGAACTGACATCCATGGCACGGGCCTCGATCGTGAAACAGCCCGCATCCGCCTCCGCGGCCCAGCACCAAACCGATTCTGAATCAAACACTTGGATCGAGCAATAAAATTGCTCACCAGCCTCTTAATGCAGATCACCCTGGTCGGGTGGCGCGCCGACGTCGCACTTCTTGCAGTTCAGCTCGTGGCCTAGCGCCCTATCACGGCCTTCCTCTGTAATCACCCACGGACGAATGGTCCAAGGCGGATTATGGCGGACATGTTGGTTGTGGCCACATTCAAGTTCAGCAACCCAGTGCTGTTCTTCGTCAAGGTGAAAGCCGACAATCCGTTTCTTCATGTTCCAGCAAAACGTCAGGCGCCCACGAGTCCAATCGGAGCCGTAATGGAGCCGAGGAGAGGAGAACCACATGGCGCAGTATTCAAGAAAAACAAAGAGATAGGCTGGGGTAAAACCTGCTTTGGACCAGCTTTGTGTACCAAAAGTCCTTCCCCCAACTCGACCTACAGCGCTCGGCACGAACGACTGCTTTCGACCTCAGAGCGGAAGTTCGGCTTACTTCCGCGCTGTGCCAGGAGCTGACGTACATTGCTCGCAGCAATATGTGCGTTGCGGGAGACGCGGCGTCGAGGCCAAGCTACCGGAGGGCCGTCATAGAGGATCGTCTGTCGCACGACCCGGCAGCACCCCACTCCGATTGGCGCCCACGGTTGTTGCTGCACTCTGAGCGGCTATCCGGATCGGTGCGCTCATTGTGGGTTGAATACAATTCGCCACTTCGGTTCGCCCGGCAGGAATGGGATTGGTCGGCCCCTCACCCAATCCTCATGGCCGGCATTGTAGTAGGGTGACAGAGGATGGCCGGTCTGACCGGTCGGCATGTGAAAGATTCCTGTTCCTTCATGACCCGGTGCGACCACGAACCGCTCCGATGCTCCGGTTCTCGGGCTCGCCACCCGAGGCTGGTAGAGATCCCCCGATTGCGCCACACTTGGCGGGTTCAGGAGGAGGGCCAGCCCAGGTATGGCTCGCGCAAGCGGGTGCCTGATCTCGGTCCGGTTGGCGGCGCCCCAGGTGAAGGTTTCGAGTCGGCCATGCGCCTGTGTGGCAACGGCTGATAGGATTCTCTCGATTGTGGCGTCCACAACGGCATCCCAATCCCGATACCCGGGCGGCACAAGATGAGCCGGGCGCTCCGTCAACAGCCGCCACACCGGCTCGTCAGCCTGCTTTGGGACGAAAGGCGGAGTGGCACGCGCGCTCGCCGGCGTGGGCTCGCCTGTTCGCATCGGCACGGAATAGGCGGCATACACGGCATTGATCAGTTCGGTCCGGAAGGTGCGGACAAGCCGATAGCCAACAGAGTCCGGGACTGCCCGGCCGCCCCAATTCTCCACTGTTGGGATAAGGGCCGCGTAGCGAGGGTTTCCAGCACCGGCCTGCAGCCGTTGAAGCATCAGAACCTGCCACCGTTCCAGCAACACCCCACGATCATCCAGTTGGATGGCCAACATGTCCTGTTCGTCGAAGAGTTCCTTGGCCAATAACCTGTCTCTGATCTGGCGCGCACGCGATCCATGGGCATAGGCGCCAAAGCCGATCTTCGCCAAGACCTCCCCGCCGACCACTCGGCTGTTTGCCGTCCAGATGCGCCGGTTCTCGGGGTTATAGATCACCGGCACGTCCTCCGGCGCCAGATATCCGTTCCAGCCCTTGGTCCCGTCTGCCCACGACGTTGGAAGTCGTCCATCGAACCCGAAGCGCTTCGGTATCACCGATGTCACTGTCCAGCCGATGTTGCCGTGAGCGTCGCCGACGACAAGGTTCTGGTGCGGAATGCCCAACCGGTGGGCGATGTCCAGCGCTGCGCCTGCTGTGGCGGCTTGTTCGAGGTCCAATATGCCGCGCAGGTTCACCGCCACCGGATCGTGCGCGATCCAGCGATAAGCCAGCTTGCGGCCCTGGCGGTCGGCGGCAATGACAGGTCCCCAGAGGCTCTCCTCGATAGATAGGATCTCGCATGCTGCGCCCTTCGGACAGAGGCGCTCCTCCACGTGGTCAAGGTGCCGAGGGCCCGCGGGCGTGCGATAGAGATCGGGGTTTGCTGCGACCGGTTCGAGGATGACGACATCGCCCGTATCGATATAGCTGTTGGTGAAGCCCCAGGCGATCTTGCCATTGCTGCCGGCGACGATGCTCGGAGCCCCGGGCAGCGTGACACCTGTGATGTCGAGAGTCGTGCCGCCACTCTCATCGCTTAGCACGAGGCGTGCTTTGTACCAGGTGTTTGGAACCCTCAGGTTAAGATGCATATCGTTGGCCACGATAGCCGCCCCGCGGGCACTGAGACTGCCTCCTACGGCCCAGTTGTTGCTACCGCGGCTGACAGCCTCCTCCCCGCCTTCCTTGAGCAGCAACGGGAGACCGGCCTTGGTCTTGGCATTGCCGTCGGGCATCGCCGGCATCGGCAGGGACGACCCATCGAGTGGCGCATCCCATGTTGTGCCCTCAGGAAAAAGGAAGGCAGCCAGCGGGCTTCCGAGGGCTGCCTCCGCATCGGCCTGCTGACGCTCGGTCGCCCCATCGTTTTCCTGCAGGTCCAAATAGATCGTGTAGACGGCCAGTATGGTGTCCTCGGCTGTCCAAGGCGCAGGGGTGGAACGCAAGATCATGTATTCGAAGGGAGCAGCGTCCAAATCCCGCAAGCCGCGGTTAACTCCGCCGACATACGCATCGATGACCGCACGCTCCTCCGGCATCATGGCGGCCAGAACTGCGGCGGCCCGCGTTCGGAAGCGATGCACGCGATGCTGACGATCTTGGTCCAGGGTGACGGTTCCGACCAGCTCGGAGAGTTCGCCGGCCGCGAGGCGGCGCTGACCGTCCATCTGGAAGAAGCGCTCCTGCGCGTGCAAAAAGCCCAGCACCCAGGCAAGATCGACCCGGGAACGGCCGCTCAGGGTTGGCACCCCTTGAGCATCCCGTGTCACCGTGACGGGAGCCGAGAGCTCACGCACCGCAACACTGCCTTCCAATACGGGAAGGCTGGCGCGCAAATGCCAATACACAGATGCGCTCGCCGTCAGGACAACAATCGCGATAAGGACCACAAACGCCAGGGTCCCGCGGATCCAAAACCGCGTCTGAGAAAGGTTTCCGAGCAGCCGCATCAGAGCTCCTGCCACAACCTGGGACACTTGCGTGAGACACGCGCCTGAACCGTTTTGGTTCTAACGCTTTGTCTGAAAGCCTCCAGATGAGACGGTGGTCAAAAGGTTCTTAGCCCTAGAGGCAGCGAAGGGCCGGCCCTAACGAGCGTAAATGTGCTTAGGAAGCGATTTATGGACAGCTATGCGGAGGAACCGCCATGGGCATCCCTCAGTCAAGCTTCACAGCCGCCGATTGGATCGCGTTCGGATTGCTTGCTCTGATGCCTGTCCTGATGATCCTGGGCATTCTTGTGATCCGCCGAGAGATCCATGCGGAGGCACTGCTTCGGGCACAGTCCATAAAGCTGAAAACAAGCAAGAATCAGCGGCAGCACTGGCGGAAAACAGCCCTCTCCCAGGATATGATCGACTTGCTCGATGACGTCGATACTCTGCTCAACAAGACAGCAGCCGATCAGCTGACAGCACGGCAGCAGCATCGCGAAGCGGTTCGCTTGTCTTGGGCCAGCCGCCATATCCCTTTGCGTACGCTTCTGCTGGGCGGCGTGGCCTTGGCGGGTGTGCTCTCTACCATCCTCATGGTGGTCGCCGAAGGCCCCAGCAATCCTATTCCCTGACCGGCATCGAAGCATACAACGCAGCACCTCATCGGTATGGTAACTATCCTCCACCGGCTGCAGAAGCACGCTCGATGTCCTTTGCCACCAAACAGCTCGGCCAAACAGCTCGGCACGTTCCTTGGCGCTACTGCCCCTGACGGTTCCGAGGTGCGGGTCTTGTGCAGCACCAGCCGGGGCAGCTTGGCGCATTCACTCTGCCGCCTCATGCGGTCTCAAAAGCCATGGCACACCGGACCGCCGAGGAAGTCTGGTACTTCGCCTCGGGCCGGGGACAAATGTGGCGCCGCTTGCATGACCGGGAAGAAGTCGTCGATGTGGAGCCTGGTGTCGCCATCTCAATTCCGGTTGGGACCCACTTTCAGTTTCGCTCTGTCTCGCACGGGCCTCTGACGGCGGTTGGCACGACCATGCCGCCATTGCCGGGCGAAGACGAGGCGTTTGCTGTCGATGGGGTTTGGGACCCTACCGGTTGATGGCCCCGGAAACGCTGCCTTTCACATTAGCACCCGGCGGCAAACGGCAGGGCTGGACCCGTTGCGGGATGGCCCGAATAGATCGCGCCTGATCCTCTGGAAATGCACTGGGCCACACTCCGAATGTCGCGTTCGGGTCTTGGTTGTGTAAAAACGCTGACGTGCCGCTCGTTGGAGCAATCTTATGTCTTGGAGGGCCGAATAGGCCGGAGATTTCACGGCGTATGGGGTTTATGTTGTACAAATAGTTCGCCGAGATCGGACCCGTTCGCGTTTTGACAGGCTGGGTCAAAAAGCGACGAAGAACAGACGAAATGAAGGTCCGCTTACCCCGGCAGTGCTGACGATCTACCGGCGTGCAAGACCTGGATCTCGGCAGGCGCTGTATTCCGCTCACCAAGGACAGGTGAGTGCCGGCACAAGCTTGACAGTAAAGCTCCCCGCAGTGGATAAGGCCAGCCCTCGCCGGCCTCCAATAGCCGGCCTTGAAGGAGTGTAGCTCAATCGGCTAGAGCACCGGTCTCCAAAACCGGGGGCTGGGGGTTCGAGTCCCTCCACTCCTGCCACTACTGAGCAGCCTTACCTCTCCCAAGCCTCTGCCATAGCAGCCCCGATGACGTTCGGGGACTCATCCAAAGCAAGCACTGAGTCGCACGAGGCTCGAAGTTGAGGTGAATGTCCTTGCCTCAACGTTTGGCTACCTATTGGCTACCTGGGGGAAATGGCTCAAAGGGCAGATGCCGGTAACCCTTTGAAATTGTTGGTGAGCGCGCTGGGACTCGAACCCAGGACCCTCTGATTAAAAGTCAGAGGCTCTGCTACTCGTCATCCTCTTGCATCGGGGCGATGAATACACGCAGGGCACCGGGCCGGCTTCGGTAGCACAGTGGCGAGCGCAGTACGGCAATCTCTCCATCGAGCGCGACGAGAAGCCTGCTGGCACGCGAGCGGATCTCGGCTTTCGTGACTCTCATGATCCGTAGGTTCTGCTTCAACTCCAAACGCCCCATGATCGCCTGAGCGGCGAGCCATAACAAAGCCAGCCGGCTCTGGGCCTGGGTTATGTAGATGCAGAGCTCACCACCGTCGAGCCTCCCCCGCCTGCCGAAGACCGACGCCGTGAGAGCGTATTCGTTGTTGCCAATAAACACGATTGGGCTCCGGTACGGTTTAACCAAACCTTCTGCGGCAATCGAGAGCCGCCTCAGCGGAAGATGCGCAGCACGCGAAACCCGGACACGATCAAGGCGCTCAACTTCGATATCCCTTCTCGGTGCTGCCTTCGCTCCCGCTCTCGAACTAGGTACGGATAAAGTCCGATGGAGGAATTGTTGATGAACGCCTCTCCATTGACTTCCCCGACGTCGAATAGATGGGTTTGCCCGGCAGCGATCAGCGCCACCGCTTCATCGATCGTGGTGGGAATGCCAAGATCCCGGGCGAAATGGTTTAGGGTTCCGAGCGGGAGGATGCCAAGCGGAATGTCTGTTCCGGCAAGTACATGAGCAACGGTGCGAATGCTGCCGTCCCCGCCCACCACGATGGCGTCCAGCTCTTGATCCTTGATCCGATGCGCAGCGTGCTGAGCGGCCTTATGCAGCTCCGGTCCCGTCAGGAACTCCAGAACCGCGGAGACCCGATGCTGCTCAAAGGCGGCGGTCAGCGCTGCACGCAGGGTGTCACTGGATTGGCTCTCCAGCATCCCGGCAGAGATGTTCAGGAGTACAGCAACTCTCGGCCGAGATGACATGATTGGTGGATCCGGCAAGTCCAGCCATGCCGATGCGCCGCATGGTTAAACGGTTTCTCCTGAAGGCGGTCGCGCCTGCCGAGCCGAGGTGCCAGCACGGTGTCGCATTCTCCCCAGATCTAATGCCTATACTTCGAGTTGGCGACAGGCCGCCCCCAAGGTCCGAGTGCTTAGGCGACTGGAGCGTCGATCGTGCAGACGATGCCGGTCGCGGCGAACTCGATCTGGGCCTTGCCGCCGAAATCCTGCGCCAGGCTGCGTTCGATCAGCCGGGTGCCAAAGCCGCGGCGACGGGGTGGCTCGACCGGTGGGCCGCCCTTCTCCGTCCAGTGCAGCTTGAGGTGTGGCGGAGTGCCGTGACGGTCCACCGTCCAAGCGAGGTCGACCGTGCCGGACGCATTCGACAGAGCACCATACTTGACGGCGTTGGTCCCCAGTTCGTGCAACGCCATCGCCAGATCGAGCGCCATGCGCGGCGACAGCCGCACGTTTGGCCCGCGCACATGAAAGCGGTCGTTGCTGGGGTCGCGGAACGGTGCCAGCGCTTGCGCAACGATCGCGTGCAGGTCCGCCCCCTCCCATTTCTCCTGGGTCAGCACGTCATGCGCCCGCGACAGAGCGATCATGCGCTGCTCGATCAGAGTTCGCGCTTCGGGTGGCGTGGGGGCATTCCGCAGCGTCTGCGACACAATCGACTGCACGGTCGCGAGCGTGTTCTTGACCCGGTGGTTGAGCTCGTTCAGCAGCAGCTGCTGGTACTCGGCCCCCCGGACCCGGGCCGTGACATCGCTGCCCTCAACAAAGATGCCAGAGACCTGTCCATCGGCCCCGATGATCGGCTGGTAGACAAAATCGACAAAGATCTGCTCGGCTGGGCCTTCGGGCTGCCGCTGGACTTTCGCCGGCATCTGGTGCCCGACAAAGGGCTTGCCCGTCGCGTAGACCTGATCGAGCAGCTCGAAGAAGCCCTGCCCGGCCAGCTCCGGCAGCGCCTCGCGCACCGGCTTGCCGATGAGGTCACGGTTGCCAACGATGCGCCGGTAGGCATCGTTGACCAGTGCGAAGACATGGTTCGGCCCGCGCAGGACCGCCATGTGGCCGGGGGCCTGCTGGAACAGGGCACGCAGGTCGGCCAACTCGGCTCGGAGGGCATCGCTAGTCTGGGTTTCATCGCTCATTATATGCGATCCAACAGATGCCCCGGTTCCGGATGTTGTCTGCCGCGGGGCTGTAGGACCAGCGGCCGAAGACCCAAACGGGTCACCTCATCCAGTTCGTCAGCTAGCTGGGCCTATCCTATCAGGAGATCGCGAGGGTGGGCATTCCCCTGAATTGCTCTCAGGGAGGTGTCGCACAGGCTCGCCACGTCCCGACGAGTAAGCCTTTCCTATGGCTTCGACAGCTGGGGAACTCCGTCCCTCCACTCCGGCCAATTCGCCACGATGTGATCCACCATCCGGCTTCCGACAGCGGCGATGTTATCGACAGTCTCGGCGAACCCGCCGGCGGTCTGGCCCGGAGCCGGGTCGAGATGCTGGAGCGTGGTCTCGTTGGGATTGCCCTGGTCGAAGTTCACCGCTCCCCGCAGGCTCAGGAGCCTGCGGTCGCCCAGCGTCCGCTGGACCACCTGAGCGATGCCGGCCGCCTCCATCTCGGTGATAAGGTAATCATCCGCTCCGTAGAGCTTGGCGATGTACTGCGCCTGGGCTGACATGCCCGGACCATGGAAGAAGGTGTCTCCGGTCATGTGGGTGCCGGCCTTGACCGCCGGGGCCCGCCGGGCCGCCTCCTGCGGATAACGCATGCGATAGCTCCGGGCCGAGTCCGAGTCGTTCAGGTTCGTCTGGCGCGTGAGGTGCATCGCCCAGCCGACGAGATCGGGATTGAGCTGGAACAGCCGGACCTTCTCATAGCCCTTGCGCGGCATGAAGGTCGGAGCACCAGGCTCCCCCTCCTCCGGTGCCCAGCGGTGGCCGAGATCATAGTCGACGAGCCAAGTCGCCCAGCTGACGTCTGCGATGGTGCCGTGCTCCGGTGGTGTTCCGGCTACGCCACTGACAATGAAATAGGTTTCCGACAGGTCGAATTGCGGGTTCAGGATGATCGCCTGCACCGACGCGGACGAGGCGACCTTGCCCATCCCCAGCACGGACCCGCAGACGCCATCGTCGTTGCAGTAAACAGGGTTGAGGGCGCCTTTAACGGTGATTGGCTTGCTCTGGCTGAAGTAGCGCTCGTACCAGTGCTGGAACTCGCCGGCCCGGTCGCCAGTGTTCTGGCCGATCTCGAACATCGACCCGATGAAGACCTTCACCTTCATGGGCTCGTCGGCCGAGACTGGCGATGCCATGAGAGCGGTGAGCGAGATGGCCGCGGCGATCGATGCAAATGTGCGGACTGGCATCAGAAAGCCCTCCTTGCACGGCAAGGCGCACGAACAAGCAATGCCCCTGCCAAAGGTCACGATTGAAGACGGGCATCCGACCAGCCCGTGACCGGTCGTTAAAGCGCTTTTGAGATCAGTGTAGGGCATAGCCGGCGTGCCTGATCCAGCCTCGGGCATCTTTGGGGCTGGAACAAGATCTGCTCCCAAACACACGCCGGCGATTGTCGAGAACAAGCGCTTGGGCGAGGTGCTGACCTGGATCAAGGAGCGCCAGGATGCCCGGCCCGTTCCATCCGGCGTTGGGGCAGGCCCCCGCCGCTCGAGCCAAAAGTTTGACCTGATGAAAGATCGCGCAGATCGCCTGGCGCAAGTTGCTCGGTCCCAGTCCAAACCCAAACGCCTGGGCCGCCGGCGCTCCGATCGGACGGTCTGCGCACCGCCGTCCCAGGCTCCGTCTCACCCGGCCTGACTGACAATTTGACTTTGCGCTTCAAGCGACATTTCAACTTGGTTGCCACAAGCCCATGCCTTGACGTCCAAGTAACAAAAAGGCCCGGGGTGCCCCGGGCCTCTTCGGCTGCTGGTGCTGCGGCGCTCTTAGTAGGTGCCGAACTTGAAGTTCAGCTTGGCCCGGGCGACGAAGAAGTCCTGCTCGTCATTGTCCCGCGGCAGGAACACATCAACCGGCGCTCCGCCAACCGGCGTGAAGGTGCCGATGCGGCCGTCGTCATCATCGTCCTGATCGATGCTGACCCACAGACCCTCCAGGCCAAGGGTGACGGCTGAGGAGCCGAACCAGTTCACCGGCAGGGCCCACTCGACACCACCGCCGGCCGTCCAGCCGGTGTTGTTGTCGGTGTAGGCCAGACCACCGGTGGCGTAGACCAGGAAGCGGTCGAAGGCGACACCGGCGCGCAGGCGCACCGTGCCCCACCAATCCGAAGAGTCCTCGAACTCGCCGGGCACGAAGGTGCCGGCAAAGCCCGGACCTGGGATGAACACCGCATCATTGTCGTCGGTGTCAATCCACTGGATGTCGGCCTCGGCACCGATCACGAACGCGCCGATCTGGTAGTTGTAGCCGATCTGGCCGCCGCCGGTGAAGTTGCCGTCGTTGCCGTTGTCGAAGTTGAGCGTGCCCACGAGGCCGGCCGGAATGCCCGGGCCGGTCAGCACCACGGTCTCGTTGTCGTCATCACGCCAGCCCCAGCCGAGGTTGCCACCGACATAGAAGCCGGTCCAGGTGAAGACCGGAACAGCCGCGATCATTGGGGGCGGAGCGGCACGGGCCGGGAGGTCGGCAGCGGAAACGGACGAGACCGCCGCCGTTGAGAGAGCGGTTGCGGCGAGCAACCCAAGAAGACGAGATTTCATGAGCATTCATCCCTAGTGCGAGGAGTCGCAAGGGCAGAGTATGGAGTGAGAGCCAAGATGGGCTATAGCAAAGATGCAACACCGCGCAGCTTTACGCCTTGTGCGTCAGAAATGCTGACGTGAATACAGGCCTCCGATCTTGCGAATACAGCCATGGATTTGACTCGGGGGCGGTTGCATGCCCTACTGGACTGGCTTCGGAGTAACCCCCGAAGGCGAGGAGAAGAACTCAACCCTGCCCAATGCGGGCAGGGTTTTTTGTGGCACACGCGTTACGACCGACCACACAAGCCTTAGATGGTAGATTCACAAACGACAAATTCTGCTACGTCCGGCTTGGCCGTTTGGTTCTGACATGGAGCCGGGTTCCGTTTAGCCCCTGCCGCCGACGTGCGGCCCAACAGGGTTCTGCTCCCGAGGCATCCCGCCCCCAGGGAGCAGATCATGCGCCAGCCACCGTGGAGGATCGTACGGCACTGGGCCCACCACCCGGATGCGCAGCGGCGTTGGGACCGTGCGTTCCAGCTGCTCCTGGAAACGGCACGCCCGGCCGAACCCGACCCGGACGGCGGCGGGGGCGAGGCGACCCTACAGGAGAGCCCCCATGCTAATCCTCGCCGCTTATGGCCGCGCCTCCACCCAGCGCCAGGTTCAAAGTCAGTCGACTGAACAGCAGATCGAACGGTTGCGAGCCTACGCTCTCGCACAAGGGACAGATCTGGCCCCCGAGTACATCTTTCGCGACGATGGCTACAGTGGCTCCAGCCTGCAACGCCCTGGGCTCGATAGGTTGCGCGATGCTGTCGCAAGCGCCCGCCTCGACCGCATCCTGATCACAAGCCCGGACCGCCTGGCTCGCAACTACGTTCATCAGGTTCTGCTGGTGGAGGAGCTTCAGAAGCATGGTGCCACGGTCGAGTTCCTTGACCGGCCCATGAGCCAGGATCCGCATGATCAATTGCTCCTCCAGATCCGCGGCGCGGTGGCCGAGTACGAGCGAACCCTGATTACCGAGCGCATGCGTCGCGGCCGGCTGCGGCGGCTCAAGGCGGGAACGCTGTTGCCGTGGACGCGTCCACCTTACGGCTACCGTCTTGATCCCGACCGCCCGCGAGACCCGGCTGGCGTGCGCATTGACGAAGCCGAAGCCGCCGTCGTGCGCGATCTTTTCGCCTGGTACATCGAAGGCGCGACCATGATCGCGTTGATCCAGCGCCTGGCCCGACTTGGCATTGCCTCGCCCACGGGATGCATGACTTGGAGCCCCTCGGCCTTGCGGTGCTTGCTCACCAATCCGGCCTATGCGGGTCAGATCTTTGCCAACCGCATGCGAACCAGCCCTCCGCAAACGCGATACTCGGCGCTGCGCCCGGTCGGCCACTCAAAAGGAACGCGCCGGCCTACCGATGTGGCGGAGTGGATCGCGGTGGCCTCTGTTCCGGCCATCATCAGCCGGGAGCAGTTTGACGCGGCCGCCGCACGGCTGGTGTATAATCGCCGGATGGCCCCACGTAACAACCGGGTGCATCAGTATCTTCTGCGCGGGCTTGTCAGCTGCGGATGCTGTCGGCGTGCCTGCACCGGCCGCCGGCTGCCGCCAGCTTATGATTACTATCTGTGCCGCACGAAGACCCAACTGCGCCTGCTCGTTCCTGGTGAGCGTTGCCCGGCGCGCTATATTCCGGCCAGGCCTCTGGAGGAGCTGGTCTGGCAGGATCTTTGTGAGGTGCTGCAGCATCCAGAGGTTATCGCGCAAGCCATGGAGCGAGCCCGCAGCGGTCATTGGCTGCCGCAGGAATGGCAGGCCCGGCGGGAGAACCTGCGGCGCGGCCGGATGAGCCTGACCCAGCAGATCGAACGACTGACCGAGGCTTACTTAGGCGGGGTCGTGCCCTTAGCCGAGTTTGAGCGGCGGCGCCGGGAAACCGAGGGCCGCTTGGGGGCTTTGGAGAGGCAAGAACAGGAACTCCTTGCTGACGCACGCGATCGGCATGAGACGGCGCGCTTGGCGGATAATGCTGAAGAGTTCTGCCGACGCGTTCGCGATGGATTGGCCAGTGCCGACTTCGACCGCAAGCGGGCTCTTCTCGAGCTGCTCGTTGATCGCGTTGTTGTCACTGACGGTGAGGTGGAGATCCGCTACGCCTTCCCAACCGGCCCCAACGGTGAACGCGAGCCGTTTTGTCGGTTGCGTACAGACTATCTATGCGGCTTTCATCTGATAATGCGATTGAGGCACAATACGGCCGTCTGACGATAATGTTAGGAGCTTCGGTTGGCGAACACGCCAGCAATCAGCGGCAGTCCCGCGACGATTCCCGCCGTAAGCCGCGCCCGAAGAACGCCAGAAGCAACGCGGTGACCATGGAGAGCGCTCCCCTGGAACGGCCGGCCGTCTCACGCACGGCCAGATCGGCGTGTTCTTCTGCGCGGCCAGCCGGCACGGACAGCGCTGATCGCCCGCACCCTCCCGGTCGAAGAGACAGGCCCAAGACCGGGTTCTGGCCGTGCAGGATAGTGTCGATCGGTCTCCTGACCGCGTGCGCTCCCCAAGCCAGTTCTGCCAGTGCGGCGCAGTGTGAACTCCGATGCGTATGGGCACTTTGGCTCAAGGGCATCGTCGGGCGATGGACACGACACGAAGAGGCTCTCGCTTGCCCAGTTCGTATGTTTTCATTCGATTTTGAAGATGGTGGTGATCCTAACCATCTGCATGCTTCAGATTGCTCTCGGACATCAAAATTTTTGCGTTGATCTTGTATGGTTGTCGGGAGGGTTGTGTCTTGCTCTGGCAGTTTACAATCGTGAGTCCCCTTTCGGCAGATCATTGAACTATTGGGACGAGGCTTGTTGGTTTGGATTGGTCGCTGTCCTCGGATGAGGAGACGGTGCCGACGGCCTCATAGAACATGCGGTCGCACGGCCCTAAATGAAGGTTGCATGTCTCTGACGGAAGATCCCGGGCCGACAGAGAGATCCCACGCCACGCCAGCAGGCTTGGAGGAGCAAGCGACCGCTCCCATTTGATAGGAGGGCCCACCAAAATGGATCCGACCCGTGCCACACCAAACCGTTTGACCCGTGTTCGCGGCCCGTGCTCTGGTCGGCGCCGGCCGTTTCCGGTTGCGCCGCAGGACACACCATGACCAAGGAACACGGTGAGGACTGGCGCTCGACCGTCGACGAAGAAGCCGAGGCTGGCGCCGCACCGGTCGATCTGGTCCGCGCCCGGGAGCGCGGGCGCGGCCGGCGGGCACGCACGCCGACACAGATTCCAAGACGCGGCTGGAACGACATCCTCTGGCGCGTGCTGTGGTCCATTCCGGCGGATCGGATCCTGTCCACGGCCGGAGGGGTCGCCTTCTTCACGCTGCTCGCGGTCTTTCCGGCCCTTGCGACCGTCGTCTCCCTCTACGGGCTTGTTGCAGATTCTCACACGATCGCCGGCCACCTGTCACTGCTGGCCGGGATCCTGCCCGGTGGGGTGTTGAGCCTGGTCAGCGATCAGATCACTCGCATTGCGGGCCAAAGCGGCGATACGCTCGGCGTTGCCTTCATCCTCGGCCTTCTGGTTGCGCTGTGGAGCGCAAACTCCGGCGTCGCGGCGCTCTTCGATGCGCTCAATGTCGTCTACAAGGAGCAGGAGAAGCGCAGTTTTCTGCGCTTCTACGCCACGACCTTTCTGGTCACGCTGGGCGCGATCGGCTTCATCATCGCGGCGATTGCCGCGGTGGTCGTGGCGCCGCTCGTCCTGAGCTTCATCGGCGTTGCCACGCCGGCGGACCGGCTCCTGGCCCTGCTGCGGTGGCCGATCCTGCTCGGCGTTCTGGTCGTGGGGCTGGCGGTTCTCTACCGCTATGGCCCGAGCCGACGAGATGCGCAGTGGCGCTGGGTGACGTGGGGCAGCGTCCTGGCGGCCTTCCTCTGGCTCGGGGCATCGATGCTGTTCTCCTGGTATGTCGCGAACTTCGACAGCTACAACAGGACCTATGGCGCACTCGGGGCCGCGGTCGGTTTCATGACCTGGAGCTGGCTGTCGGTGGTGATTGTCCTGCTGGGCGCCGAGCTCAACGCCGAGATGGAGCACCAGACGGCCCAGGACACGACAGAGGGGCCCCCAAAGCCCCTCGGCCGACGCGGCGCCCACATGGCCGACCACGTGGGTCCTGCACAGGGCTGATGGCTCGCCTTGGCCCGATGTTGGAGAGTGGAACTGGGAAACCAGCTGCCGGAGCGGGCCAGGCCGGACGCGCTGAGTGCCGTGATCTGGATCGATGCGGTGGCCTTCCCGGCGGCCGAGATCGTCACACACACATCAGGAACTGGATCAGCGCAACGATGTGAATGGCTGGGAGACGTACCGCCGCGGGGCCGTGGCAATCGTCTCGGCAACAATTGAGGGCGAGAGCGTTGGCCGCGCGATGGTTGGCTATGACGGTGCGAGGAGCGTCCCTGAGGCATGCAGCAGCCAGCAGTCGTTCGCTCCGGCACCTGTCCAGGTTACAGGCGAGGCGATCAGGCTGCGAGCCTCGACACATTGCGAGCAATTCAAGCAGTCCCGCGCTTTGCGCGCAGCCAAAGATAAATATGTTGAGATGCTCCTGAGGGAGGCCCGGCAGTTCGTCACGTACGATATCCTGCTCTCTGTCGAAAGCCGTCTGTGCCGTTCGATCCTGGTTGCAGTCGTATCGCGCAGATGCTTTCTCTGATCCAGGAACTCTTGGCCCAGATGATGGGGCTCAGCGCACCACAGTGGCTGTTTCGAGCTCCAAGCTGCAACGGGTTGGGTTGATCCGAGAAGCGAGTTGTGCGTGCCGTGGCGGTCCTCCGACATGACTTGCTCTCCTTCACATTCCGGAAAACCTGCTGGACTGACCGCAGTTTCAATCCGCATGCGGCTCTGCCCGGGTGTGTCGGCTAGAAAACACAAGCGGGCGATGGCTTGGAGTATGATGGGAGCCATTCGATCTTGGCGTTCGCTTCGATGGAGCATCTCCTGCTCCAGCGACTGGCGTACCCGTCCCCGACGTGACGATCGAAGATGATGAGGGCCAAGCGCATTTGATCGAGCGCAACATCCGGCGCCCGGTGTCAACAATGACATTGTGCCCTTCTCGAACGGCACCGATGCCCTCGCCTATCTGTTCGAGCCGGATGGTTTAGGTGAGGTCGGTGCCGCACGGCCCGTTCTCATTCTGCGTGAGATTCAACGCTGCGATGATCTCGGCGGCAACGTCGACATCATCAAGCCCGTCAACGACGAAGGGTTCGTCAACGCGATTCACCAGTCTTGGCTGTTCTTCGCGGTCGTCCAGGCGCCGGAGACCGCCTAATGATCATTACGAAGGTGGTGTAACATAGGGCGGTGTCGATCCTCGTGAGGAGGTGCGCGATGGAGGACAACGTGTGGCGTCCGGCGCATCTGACGCCGGGGCAGATGGAGGAGCGCCCCGGCTTGATGAGGAGGCCTGGGCTGATCTGGATCGGCTCCTGGACCGGGGTGCCCTGGCAGCGGGCTTTGCCACCGAGCGCTGGACCCTCCAGCGCATTGCGGCCCTGATCGAGCGCGAGTTCGGGGTGCACTATCATCCCGCACTATCTGGAGCGGCCGCTGAAGGCGCATGGATTTAGCGTGCAGCGTCCCGCCACAAAGGCCAAGGAGCGCGACGAACTCGTGATTGCGGTCTGGCCCAAGCGCGAATGGGTTGCTTTGAAAAGAAGGCACAGCGGGAGCGCCGCACGCTGCTCCTCCGGGACGAGACCGGCCACAGCTTCCGGGCCGCGGCCGGACACGACCTGGGCGCGGCGCGGGCTGCCCCCGCTGTTGCGGCGGGTGAGCAAGCGGCGCGAGGTCTCGAGCATCGTGGCGATCACGCCCGACGGGCGGCTTTATGCCCGCCACTTCCGCACCAGCGTCTCGAGCCAGACCGTGATCTCGGCCTTGCTCTATTTCCGGCGCAAGATCGGCACGCCGCTGCTGGTGGTCTGGGATCGGCTCAATGCCCATCGATCACAAGTTACCACTGCCTTCATCGCAGCTCATGCGCGGGACTTCGCGGTCGCTTACCTGCCGGCCTATGCCCCCGAACTCAATCCGGAGGAGCAGTGCAATGCGTGCGTCAAGCGGGCTATGGAGAATGCGTTACCCGAATCCGTCGCCGACCTGCACCGGCTGGCGCGCCGCGAGTTCGTCCGCCTGCAACGCCAACCCGAGATGATCGTCAGCTTCTTTCGTCATGCAGGCCTCTCCGTCACATGACATTCGTGAAGATCATTAGAATGTCCGATCACTCGCCCGTTTGGGTTCTCTACATCGATGACGATCCGGGACTGGCCCGCCGCGTCCAGCGGACGCTGGAACAGAAGGGCTATGGCGTCGAGCTTTCGTCCAATGGCGCCGATGGCCTACGGCAACTCCGTCGGGGCGGAATCGACATCGTCGCACTGGATCATCATATGCTGGGCCAGACCGGCCTCGACATCCTTCCCCAGATCCAGGCGCTCCCTCAGCCTCCGCCTGTCATTTACGTGACCGGCTGCGAGGACAGCCGCATCGCCGTCGCCGCGCTCAAGGCGGGCGCAGCCAATTACGTCTGGAAGGACATCCAGGGACATTTCTGGGAGCTCCTGGTCGAGGCGATCGTGACGGCGCTGGAAAAGGAGCGGCTGCGGCGCGCCAAGGATCAGGCCGAACAAGAGGCCCGCGAAGCACGGGATCGGGCGGAACTACTGCTGCGCGAAATGAACCACCGGATCGCCAGCAGTCTGGCGCTGGTCGCCGCGCTCGCGCACCTGCAGACTGCGAGCGTCGACAATCCGGCGGCGGCGAGCGCGCTCAAGGAGATGCAGGCCCGGGTCATGGCAATCGCCGGCGTGCACCGCCGGCTGTACAACTCCGACGACGTTTGCGTTGTCGCGATCGATGCGTATCTGGCAAGTCTCGTCGAAGACCTCGACGTGACCATGCGGGCCGCCGGGCGCCAGCATCCGATCCGGCTCGACGCCGAACCGATCCAGATGGGGATGTCCTGTCTGGATGGCGCCCGTTTGGCAATGTGATTGTTGACGACGTTTGGGCCGAGCGGGGCGGATGCGGTCATGTCTCCGGCCTTTGAACGCGGTGCTACATGACCGCGGGCCCTGATGTTTTACGCTGGAGCTGGTCCCTCTCACATTATCGCGCTCGACTGACGCCAGACGACACCACGGGTTTGCCAGTTCCGGCGATCCATATCCGCTTGGCTTCACATCATCTCATCGTCACCGTGCCAACTGGGTTGCCCCAAGGGGCGAATGGTTTTGAGCTGGTCGTCTATGAGGCCGCCGGCGCGGCCGCTCCCTTGCCTCCCGGGCTCGTAAGCCGTGCTCCTGGCCATGACCGCCCAGGCGATCCGGGCCATCTTGTTGGCCAAGGCGACAGCGACGACCTTGAAGGGTAGACTAGGGCCGTATCGATGCCCAGCGAATCGGTTTGTAGTTCTTGCCCTTGAGCTTCCGCTCGCCCCAGATGGAGTCCAGATACCTAGCATCCCCTAGAATGATCGATTCCAATCGGGCTGATTTATTGATGTCCAGGCCCGGCTGTTTGTTGAGCAGCCTCTGTGAATCCTTTGCGGACATCCTGGTGACGAAGGTCACGACGAGGCCTGGAGTCCCCTCGACCTCGTAGGAATTGAAAAGCCTCAGCCCATCCGGCTTCTCCTCGACGAGGCGCTCGACGAAGGCGAAACCATTATTTTCCGCGTGCTCCCGGATGTTGGCCAGGGTGGTCTCGCCGTAGGTGAAGCCTGGGAAGTCGGCCGGCTTCCCGTCTGGGCGCCCGCCCCAGGTCTCCTTGGCAAAGGCGATCCGTCCGTTCCCCGGATCCGTGGCGAGCGCGAGCTTGTTCCCGTCCGGCAGGCTCCATCTGACCTCCTCGTGGGCGCCAGCGGCAACCCTCGAGGCCGGCTTCCCGGCGATCCGCGACGCAGCCGAGATCTCCTCCCCGATGCGAATGCCGTTCAGGGTCTGGGCTTGCGTTCCTGCAGTCAGGAAAAGGAAGCCGAGAGCGGGGATCGCTCCTCTCATGATGCTGGAGGTGATGAATCTCATGGCGTTTGGCATCGTTTAGGGGGCTGACAACCTACCTTTCCAAGAACATCAGTCAACCTAACCGGAAACAGTAGCGGGCCAGGTGTGGCCCAGGGATCACAACCTCGCGCAAGCTGGTCCATCCCCTGTCGATCTCGAAGCCAGGGGCTCCCGACAATCACGACTTCGGGTCTCAAAGCCGAGGGTGACGGTAACGGCCCAGACCTTCTTCAGACCCACTCGGCACCGGCGTTTCCGCACAGGATGCCCGCAAGTCGCAGAGCCATGCCGGGGCACGGCTCGGGCCATGCAAGGGGACGTGGGAGCGTCATGACGGCAGCGATGGTGTTCTTGGCGTAATCGGCGTTCGTTCCTGCCCGGCCCCACGCGGTCCTGAGCCGGGACAGGAGCCCCGCCTCGGACAACTCGCGGACGCAGGGATTCGAGAGATCGGCGACATAGCAGAGGGCCTTGTCCCATCCCCGCGGCGTCAGAACGTCGATCAAGGAATCGACGTAGCCATCTTCCGCGGTCTCGCGCTCCGCCAAGTAGCGCCGGACCGCGGCCTCCCGGACATCGGTGACCTCATACGCGATGCCGATGCAGCAGGTGCCAGGAACAAGACCGAGGACGACGCCGGGACTGTCAGCGGAACCACGATGGACAGTAGAAGGGATGCACCAGGAACGGCGCCAGCCGGGAGCCATCGCGGGCATCGTCGACTCATAGTCGAAACCCGGGTTCCAGATCAGCGAGCCATAAGCAAATACCAGCATGACGCAGTCCTGTTCGCGCCGTCACGGAGCGGCTGAGTCCACGCTGCTGACGGCTCTGCACTTTCCAAGGGCCAGGTTCGCTTTAGCGAACGATTATTCCCTTATAGCGAGTAATGGGATTGTCGACTGTGATCTCGCTCACACGGCCCTTGCTGGATGTGTTCAGTAAGTGCGGAGTGGGACAGCACGGCGATCCGTCGAAGTGGATCATCCGGTAAGTTATGCAGCCTTCGGCAGGAGGGCGACACCGGGTGCACGGCGTGGTCGATGCCGACGGCGCTTGCCCCAGATGAAGGGATGGGGATGCGCGTTCCAGTAGATCGTGGAGCGGTGGACCGCGTTGGTGATCTCGTCCCAAGTCTCGAAGTGCCTGCCTGCTAACGCCAGCGAGCGCAGGATCTTCTAGGGGATGTCACATTGTGGGAATGTCACATTAACTGAGTATAGCCGCGGAGTCGCTCAACGAGGCAGACTCCTTACCAGATGCCAAGTCGAGCAGAAGTTGGCGGCCCAAACCGCCTATGGATGCATCGCTGAGATGCCCACTCGATGACCAGATTTGGGGCCTCAACGAGCCCTCTGCCTGCATGACAAGCAACAAAGATCGAACATTCCGATAGCTCCGATCCGACTGGGTTTGGTAGACCAAACCCAGTCGACACCCCGATAGCCGTCTGGCTGCTGGAGAAATTGTGATCGTAGACGTGAGGAGCTGATGATGTTACGTAAATTTAGAGCCGGTCTTTTAGGCCTTATCGCGGCTAGCCTTCCGCTGGCCCTCTCCGCACAGGAAGCCTCGCAACGCCTCAGCCCCAAGGTGGTGGTGATTACCATGTTCGCTGGTGAGGCCAAGCCCTGGCTGGATAATGAGCCGTTCACCCGGAAAGTAGCGGTTCCTGGCCTGTCGAAGACCTTCCCCGATGTCTCGTGCACGGATGCCGGTCTCTGCCTGATGACCACCAGCATGGGCTATGCTAACGCAGCGAGCTCTGTTTCGGCGATGATCTACAGCGGCCGCTTTGACCTCTCACAGACCTACTTTCTCATTGCCGGAATTGCTGGTGTCGATCCTGCGGATGGAACATTGGGATCGGCTCATTGGGCACGCTTTGCCGTCGACGGTGGCCTGCAGAATGCGATCGATGCCCGCGAAATGCCCGGTGACTGGAGCACCGGCTATGTCGCCATCGGCGCGAGCCGACCGGGCGAAAAGGTCGAGCTCAAGTACGGAAGCGAAGTCTACCGGCTGAACGAGGATCTTCTGCAGAAGGCTTACAATCTGACCAAGGACGTGGACTTGGCCGATGGCGATGCCGCCAAAGCCTATCGGGCGCGGTACGCAGCCGCTCCGGCGAATGCCGCACCGCGTGTGAGCATCTGCGATACGATCTCCATGGATACATGGTGGCACGGCTCTAAGCTTGGTGCCACGATGGAGGCATGGGCGAAGCTGATCACCAATGGCGAGGCCAACTATTGCACGACGCAGCAGGAGGACAACGCAACCCTGACGGCCCTTCGGCGCGGTGCCGATGCCAACCTCCTTAACTTCGACAGGGTCGCCATCCTTAGGACTGCGTCGAACTTCGATCGGGAAGGATCGGGTCAGACCCCGGTGGAGTCCCTGACGGCAAAGTCGGGCGGCTACATTCCGTCCGTCACGAACGCCTACCGGGTCGGCGCCAGGTTCGTTCACACCGTTGTGGCGGATTGGCAGAACTGGAGCGCTGGGGTTCCGAAGTAAGGCTGGCAGCGTAGCCCATCCGGCCCCTCACAGGTCTGGATGGGCGATCACAATCATGCAGAAATCAATGCACTTCAACTGTGGCGTAGCATTTGCTGAAGGCAGAGGTCAGAGGTGCCTGTGAGCGCAGATCGATGAAGAAGCAGGTTATTATCGATACTGATCCTGGCCCAGATGATGGGATTGCTATCTTAACGGCTTTGGGCTCTCCCGTGATCGAAGTTCTCGGGGTCTGTGCCGTCGCCGGCAATGTTCCCCTTCATCATACCGTCCGGAACGTTCGCAAGATCCTGGAGCTCGCTGAGCGACAGGATGTCAGGGCATTTGCCGGAGCCGAGGCTCCTCTGGCCCGTCCTCTGTTCACGGCCGAATACGTACACGGCAAAACCGGGTTTGACGGATACGATCTCCCAGAACCGACGATGCCGGTCCAGTCACTGCATGCGGCAGACTTCATCGTTGAAGAGGTTGTAAGCCGGCCGCCGAAGACAATAACGATCTGTGCTCTTGGCCCATTGACGAACATAGCAAATGCCCTCGAACGGGACGGGTGCATAGCTGAGAGGATCGAACAGATCGTCTGGATGGGCGGTGCTTTGTCGGAGGGCGGCAATGTGACTCCGGCCGCCGAGTTCAACTGCTACGTGGATCCGGAGGCGGCTGAGCGAGTGTTGAGTTCCGGAGCCAAAGTCGTGATGATGCCGCTGGATGTCACCCATAAGGCTCATGTGACGGCTGATCGGATCGAACGCTTTCGCACAATGCGGAATAAGGTCGGCCCGATCTTCGCGGAACTCCTCACCTACGCTAAGCAGTTTGACTGGCAGAAGTACGGAACTGACCGCGCCCCGATGCACGATCCGACAACAGTTGTCTGGTTGCTGCGACCCGAGTTGTTCTCGGGTCTCCATGTGAATGTCGAGGTCGAGACGACCTCTCCTCTGACAACTGGGATGACAGTGATCGATTGGTGGGGCGTCACCAACCGGCAAAAGAACGCTTACGTCGTCCGTGATGTTGATGCCGAAGGGCTTTACGATCTGATTTTCGAGAGCTTCCGCCGTCTGCCCTGATGACGCAGGATCAGGACATTTTAACTTTGCGGCTACATGGTTTGTGGCTGATAACAAACATTTTGACAAGAAGTCTGTAACCGGTACCGTGGCAGGGTCCTCTTACAGGAGGATCTCATGCGGCCCAATCGACGGCTGGCCCAGCTCTGGCTCGATGCCCTGGCAACAGAGCTCGGCGCCGCGGCCGGTACCATCGACACCTACACCGATGACTTGAACTGCTATCTCGCTTGGCTCGATGAGAACAGCCTCGGTTTGGACGACGTCGGCCTGGAGCAGATCCGCGACTACATCGCCGCTCTCGATGGGCGCGGCTATGCCGGATCGACCATGGCCCGACGCATTACGGTGGCGCGGGGGTTGCACAAGTTTTTGGTCGCCGAGGAACTCGGGTCCGGAGACCCAACAAGCAATCTGTCGACGATGAAGCGAGCCCGGAAGTTGCCGTTCGTCCTGTCGATTGCCGAGACGGAAGCACTGTTGGAGAGCGCCCACAGGCTTGCGGCCGATCCCTCGGTTGGCCTCTACCGGCAGGCCGGCTATGCCCGACGGGCTGCCCTGTTCGAGACCCTCTATGCCTCGGGCATGCGCATCAGCGAGGCGCTGTCGCTACCGTCCGATGCGGCGCCTGCGGGCACGCGCATGCTGCTGGTGCGCGGCAAGGGCGACAAGCAGCGCCTGGTGCCCCTGCATGAGCGAGCGATCGCGGCCATTGCCCAATGGCAGAAGCTCGCCAGCGCGTACTCTGGGGGCAAGCCAAGCCAGTGGCTGTTCCACTCGGTGCGCAATGGCAGCAAGGCCTTGACGCGCCAGGCCGCCCTGCTCGAGATCAAGGAAGCTGCTGTGGCCGCCGACCTCTCCAATCCTGAGCGGGTATCGCCTCACGTGCTGCGGCACGCTTTCGCCACCCACATGCATGCCGGCGGCACCGACCTGCGCGTGCTGCAGGAGCTGCTCGGCCATGCCGGCATCGAGACCACCCAGATCTACACCCATCTGGACACCTCTCGCTTGCACCAGATGGTCCGCGACCTTCATCCTCTCAATAAGGAGGAGCATACGACAGCCGCCTGAACCGCTGGAGCGGGGATCTCACGTGCTAGCGGCAGACCATCAGGCCACAGATATCGCCGCGCCCATCTAGCGATCATGCGACTTCCAGTTTTTGCCATTCTGGCAACGGGAACAGGCGGTCATACGTCCAATTGAAGACGAACGCATAGCCTATGTAGAAAAGGGCAAAGGACGCATCCATCAGAAAGGCCTGCCAGAGACTGATGCCGAGATACCAGGCGAAGAGCGGCAGCAGGACGATCAGGAGCCCGACCTCGAACATCACAGCATGTACTATGCGGAAATAGGCAGTTTTCCTGGTGCTTCCCAGCACCCGCTGCATGAGGTGGTCGAAACCAAGATTGTAGATGTAGTTCCACAGCGTTGCGATCGTCGCGCCGACGATCCCCAGCACGCCGATGTCATGCACAGGCATGTGAAACGCCCAGGCACCAAGGGGTGTGACGAGAGCCAGTCCAATGATTTCGAAGCTGATCGCGTGTCGAATGCGGTCGCGTGAGGTTCGCATGAAGTCCCCCAGGGGGCATAGCTCGGGTCGTCCCGAACGATCGGCCCAGTGTCTGGGGGAGGTCGTCCTCTCTTGCGCCTCCATATAGGTCGACAGGTCTACTCGAGGCAAGAGGCCGGGACCCAAACGAGAGCCGACCATGGCGAGATCAAAGGTCCGTATAGCCCTTGTGTCGTTGGGCCTTGGCCCAGCCTTCCAGCGCCTGCGCGGCTTGGGTCTCGTCGGAAAAGATCTCGACCTTCTCGTTGCCTTTGGAGCCTACGGAACCCCAGTTCCGGACCAGCCGGATCGTGCCGAACAGATCCCGTTCGATCATCAAGCTGAAGAACCGCGCCCTGCCCTGCTCCGGGTCACGCCGATAGAGCACCAGATGGTGCCGTATGGGCGAGCGGGCATCCGGCATCGTGGCAGAGCTCCTACTCGGGTTTGCCCTTCCGGAGCGTGTTCTCCATCTCGCGCATCATCGCCGCCTCGATGTCGTCGAGGTTGACCTTGACGGCTCCGCCATCCGTCTGGGCCTTAGCCCTGGTCACCGGCACCTGCTTAGCCTTGGGCCGGCTGGCAACCATTGGCGCCTGGGCAGGGACATGGCCATCCAAGGTGTCGATCAGGCTGTCGAGCGCCGCGTCGGACAGCGGGATCTCCGCAACGGCATCGAGCCCCTTGAGAGCGATGGACTGATTGGTATAGCGCCGATCCGCCGTCACCTCCGGCCCAAACCATTCCAGCGGATGAAAGCCCCTCGCCTCCCCGTCAGACGCAAACTCCACCGTGACGAGGTGCAGGGCACGGGGCCGGGTGAGCTCGTCGACCAGGGCATGCCCCTCGCCGATCGGCACGGCGGTCCGGGTGTAGTCGACCTCGCCGGCACAGACATCAAGCAGCGCATGGGCATGGCCCGCTGGGATTTCGCACTGGTCCTCGGTCTCACCATCAGCGCCGACCGTCTTGAGGATCAGCAGACCTCTGTTCTCTTCGAGGCGGATCCAGGCAGAGCGGTCCCGCTGCTCGGGGAAGAAGCCCTCGACGTGGCGCAGTCCACCCCTCTCGCGCCGGATCAGGCGGGCGAAGGACGGGGTGAGCAGAAAGCGGCGGCGAACTGTCATGGCACCCTATCAAGGTGAGGGGTTGTGGACGCCTGCCATTCGTACAGGGCGCTGGACCGGAGCGGCAACCCTGATCCCGCACTATGGTTTCCGCTCGCCTCGTCACCCCTGAGAGCAAGGCGCTCACAAACGACAACGCCCTGACAGAGTTAGCCGTGCGGAGCTCACTGTCAGGGCGCATTCTGTATGGTGCCGGTTGCAACACCTACCCGCGAATAATACCGCAGCCAGAACAGTGGTTCAACATGTGGCTGTGCATAAACGGGAATGCCCCGGCAGGAGGCTGAGCACCAGACCTCTCACCAGGGCGCATGCGATGTGTTCCGGTTTCGCGGTGGTTTCGCGGGAATAGATCACTTGAGTAATGTCGCACGCACCGTCGAAACGAGATTGTCACTGGTTATTGGGTTAGACGCCAGTCGGAATAACAGGCTTTTCCGGTTTTGATCTCTTGGGTGGCTCTGAAAGTATGAGCTTGGTAAGGACCTCGTAGACGGATTGCGGGCCGCACTCGTTCGTCTGAGCGGCGCACTCTTCGAAGAAGTTCACATACTGGTCGCACTGGGTTGACGCTGCTGCTTGGGAGCGTCGGCACACTGAGTGTAGGCCTGGCGCAGGACTGGCGGTGGTTCGAACGATTCAAAGACTTCCTGGGCTTGCGTTCGAGTGAGCTTCTCATGGACAAGTATGAGACTGGCCGGACCCGCGAGGATGACGATCGCTATGAAGCCATTGAAACCCGACGCCATTCTGGTGATGGACAACCTGCGCCTGCACCATGCCACGACAGTCAGTGAGCTTCTCGCCCGTGCCGCGATCGGGCGGGTGTACTTGCCGCGCTATTCGCCCGAGTTCAACCCAGTCGAGCACCCCTGGTCCAAAATGAAAGAGCGGCTCGAGGCCAAAGCCGCCCGCAGCCTCGAAACCCTGGAAGCAGAACTTAAACCAGCCTTCGATACCATCACCGCAGAGGATGCTCGAGCTGGTTCAGGCACGCCGGCTATGCTCTACACTGATCCGCAATTCGCTTTGGAAGTCGACATCGAACTGCGGAAGCTCACTTACATGCCACCTGAGCATGCCCACTTGAGAGCCAGCCGGAAGCTTGACGCTATCGAGCGTTCGCCGCATAAGGCCCCGCCTCTGGTCAGTTCCTGTGGAACGACCATTTAGGAGTGTAGCTCAATCGGCTAGAGCACCGGTCTCCAAAACCGGGGGTTGGGGGTTCGAGTCCCTCCACTCCTGCCAGCACCCCTACCCTGATCACTTCCTGGCATCTTCGGACAGGGGCTCAACAACGTCTGGCGCCCGCAACGACGTGATTCAAAGACAACTGGCCGGCACCTCGTCCTAGCTCTCACGTCCTGGGCATCATTGCTTTCGCGTGATCGATGCGCGCCCGCTGGTGACATCCGTGATCATCCGGATGATGTGCTCAGTGTTCTCCTCAGGCAGATCCGCGGTGATGGTCACGCCTGCTTCGGTAAAGCTCTCATGACGGATCTGAACCCCTGAAGCGCTGGAAAGCCGTGCCCTCACCAGCGCAAGGTCAGAAAACAGGACAAAGATACTTGCTTCCTGAACCGGTACTATCTTAACGCGAGGAGCGACGCGCAGACAGGCTGCTGCGGTCCCGCCATAGGCCCGCGCCAGTCCACCGCTGCCCAGCAGGACACCGCCAAACCAACGCGTCACGACCACAGCAACATGGTCGAGCTCGAGCCGGTCGATAGCCTGGAGGATCGGCTTACCGGCGGTGCCACCGGGTTCGCCATCGTCACTGAACCGGTAGGTCTGACCCGTCCGCCAGGCCCAGCAATTGTGATTGGCGTTCGGATCGGAATGGTCCGCAATGAACCTCTTGGCCTCCTGCTCGTTCGCAAGCGGGCCGGCTACGGCGATGAACCGGCTCTTCTTGATCACCTGCTCGAGCGATGTGGTTTGGTCCAGCGTGAACATAGGCCCGCCTTACACCTATCGTGCTGGTCAGGTAAGGGGCTTGAACAAGACTTGCTGATCTTGCGCTGCCCTCAGTCATTACCCGCTTCAGGTTCTGTCAATGCCGACGAGTGGTCTCCTTCGCCCAGCGTATGTCTGTTTGATCAGGCGGCGGCCGTGATCACGATCTCGACCAGAGTATCTTCGCCTAGATCAGCGACGCCTACAGTGGCCCGTGCAGGAAAACTCTCCGGCGAGAGCCATCGCTTCCAGGCCGCATCCATCTCGGCTTTTCGGTTGAGATCCGTCAGGAAGATGGTTGCAGATAGCAGACGGGTTTTGTCCGTGCCGGCCGTCCTGAGATACTCGTCGAACTTGGCAAGGATCTGTGCCGTCTGCCCCTCGAGTCCAACCGACATATCGTCAGCGACCGTCCCGCCGACGAAGACAAGTCCGTTGTGCACGACGACGCGATGCATGATGGGCGTTTGAATATGCCGCTCAGTCACTTGGTTTTTCCTTGGTTAGTTGACCTTCGAATGATGTGTGTCGGCGAGGTCGGCCAAAACCGCAACTTTGGCCGCGTCCGACTGCGGCAGTGAAGCCAGTTCGCGCAGCCTCAGTGGCTTGATTGGGAAACGCAGCCGGTAATAGCCGACCTTGTCAGGGCTCACGCCGCGTTCGTCTGCAATCAGTTCTGTGACCGTTAGTCCGCAGAGCCGGCCCTGGCACGGTCCCATGCCGGAGCGCAGGAACACCTTCATCTGGTTCGGGCCGATCGCGCCCGCGCTCACCGATGCCCGGATCTGGGCGGCGGAGATTTCCTCGCAGCGGCAGACAATGGTCTCAGGGTTCTGCGGCACCCGGAACGCCTTGGAAGGCCGGTAGAGGGCATCAAGGAACTCCCGGCCTCGTGTGACTTTCGTGAGCTGGACTTTGAGCGAGGACGCATGCCGATCGCGATCCTCACTGCCGATCAAGCCAAGCCGGGCCGCGCACCCGAGCCCTGCCAGCTTGCCCTGAAGGGCCGCCGCTTCAGCACCGCGAATTCCCGCTCCATCCCCCGCGATCGCAATGCCGGGAACGGAGGTTTCGTACCATTCTTCGACCTGTGGCCGGAAAGCGAGCTGCGTCTCGTCCCACACATGCTTGCAGCCGGCCGCATTGGAGAAATTGATATTGGGAGCCACACCCTGATGAAGCAGGAGAAGGTCCGCCGGCATGCGATGCTCCTGCCCGCCCGCCGTCCACACGACGTCCTTCAGTTCTCCCTGCCCTTCGGCTGACAAGGCCGAGACCCACCGCACCACCTTCGTACGGCGCTGCACCGTGCGCAGGAGCCGCAGTCCCTTGCTGACATAGGGTGAGGTCAGGAAGGCCGGCATATGGCGCAAGGCTTTCAGCCAGTTGCTTCTGGGGGTTGTGTCGAGAACCGCGGTGACTGTCGCGCCAGCCTCGATCAACTGAGCGGCCAGGAGATAGAGAAGCGGTCCCGTCCCGGCGATGACCACCCTCCCCTCCGGAATGAGGCCAGATGTCTTCAGCGCGATCTGGGCGGCGCCCGCCGTCATGACACCGGGCAGCGTCCATCCAGGTATCGGAAAGGGCCGTTCAAGCGCACCCGTTGCAAGCACAACCTGCCTTGCGCGGATCAGGCGCGCCGTTCCACTGGCTGAGACTCCGACTTCGTGGCCGATAAACCGGCCTCCTTCATCGTTTGCTGGCCCAATGCTCCACGCTGTCGTTGCGGGAGCATACTGAGCTGCCGAGCGAAGGAGTGTCTCGGCAATCTCCCGGCCCTTCCAGTAGTCCTCTCCGAGGCGCTGACGATCTGCCGTCTCCGCAAGGAGAATGGACCGGTAGATTTGGCCGCCAGGCGTCTGGTTCTCGTCGACGAGAAGCGTGCGCGCTCCATGGGTCGAAGTCGTTGTTGCTGCGGACAGTCCGGCAGGCCCAGCACCGATGACGATAACGTCATAGGCATCGGCGAGATCCTTGACCGTATGGGCCGCTTTGCCCTCTATGGTGCATGTCATGGCGCCGGCTCCGCTGACAGGACATGCGGACCCTTCTGGGTTTCGACCTTCATTCCTTCTTGCACTGGGACAAGGCACCCCTGCCGGTTGCCCACGCCATCGATCCTGACCAGACATTCGAAGCACACGCCCATCATGCAATAGGGGCCTCGCGGTACGCCTGAAACGGGGGTCGTGCGGCAGGAGCGGATGCCCGCTGCAAGGAGTGCGGCAGCGACGCTGTCCCCCGCCGATGCGTTGATCGGAATTCCATCGAAAGTGAAAGTAACCTGATCGCCGCTGCGATCAGGCGCACGCCGGAACATGAAACCTCCTGGTTCCGAAGACCGAAATCTCATCCGGGATCACTCCGGCAGCAATCGCCTGCGCCAGATTGTAAGCGTGTTGGGGAGCCAGGGTGACGCCTGAATGAGCCATTGCGACGAAGGCGCCGGGATGGGATCGGGACTGTTCGTAGACAGGGCAGCCGTCCAGCGTCATGACCCTAAGCGCCGACCACGTTCTGACGACATTCAGGTCTGCCAGCAGCGGGAACATCCTGATGGCTCGATCGGCCATGACGGACGAGATTGCGTGATCGATCGTGAGACTTGCACTATCCGCTTCCTCACTGTCGCCGATCATGACACCGCCCTCATCGGTTTGGCGGACCGTAACGATGGGATGGCGCAAAAAGGGAGAGGCCTTCTCGGTGACGATGATCTGCCCTCGGCTCGGCTTCATTGGGGCGTCGAGCCCTACTATGGGAGCCAACCGGGCGTTGCCGATCCCGGCCGCAAGAACGACCTTCGGTGCGCTGATCTCGCCCCACGCTCCCTTCAGCACGAAGCCCCCGGCCTGAGGCTCGATCGTGTCAACCGCATGATCCGCCCGATAGTCGATGTCCCCGATCTTGAACGCGGCATGCAAAGCCCGGAAGAGCCGGAGCGAGTTCACGTGCCCGTCCAGAGGACAGTAGATCGCTCCACTCACGTCAGGGCCGATCGCAGGGAGCAGCGCCTTCGCTTGCCCATGATCGAGCACGTCGTAGGGATGTGCCACCGCGCCGGGCTGGTTGTGCAGTCTCCTCAGCGCATCGACATTGGCCTGCAGTTCCCGGTCGGAAAGACAAAGGGTGAAGCCGCCAGGCTGATCAAGGCCGACATCAATTCCGGTATCGGACTTGAGATCCGACGCCAGCTGAGGCCAAGCCGCGGCCGCAGCCTTCGTCCAGGCGGTGTAGGCGGGGAACCCGAGGCCCTTCCCCTGCACCCAGATCAGGGCGAAGTTTGCTCGGGACGCGCGCAGCGCAATGTCGCCCTCATCCAACACGCAAACGCGCAATCCCTGCCGTGCCAGACCCCAGGTCAGGCACGCACCCATGAGACCGCCGCCGACAACGATGATGTCGGGCTCCGCGTGTATTCGACTGACTGCCATTCCTGTCATCCGAAAATGCGGGGCGCGCGAGCGCCCCGCTGGGCATGATGCGCCTCAGCCTTGAGGCGTGATGTTCGTCTTGAACCACTTCATCGAGAGCTTCTGGATTGTGCCATCCTTGATGGCGCCCTGAATCGCCTCGTCGAAGGCCTTCTTGAGATCGCCCTCGTCCTTGCGCAGGCCCACGGCGATACCAGCACCGAGAAGACCACCCGTCAGGGATGGACCCGCAACGGCATAGTCCTTGAAGTCGGGCTTCTCGAGGGTGCCAATCACCTGGGCGGCACCGGCGAAGACGGCATCGATGCGGCCGGCTGCGAGATCGAGGTCGTGCTGCTCCGTGGTCTTGTATTCCCGGATCTCGGCCGTGCCCTTCAGGTACTTGTCGGCGAAGTTGGCCTGGATGGTCGAGGTCTGGACGCCGATGGACTTGCCCTTCAGGAGCGGCTTGAGATCCTCGATGGCCTTCTCGGCAGCCGCCTGCTGGGTCGAGAGGTTGAACGCTTGGCCGGTGCCCGGGAGCTTGGCCAACGGCGAGTTCTTTGCCGTCAGGAAAACGCTTGGTGTGTCTGCGTACGGAATGGAGAAGTTGATCACCTCCTTACGCTTATCGGTGATCGTCATGCCGGCCATGATGGCGTCGTACTTCTTGGCCTGAAGCGCCGGGATGATGCCGTCCCAGTCCTGGGCGACGATCTCGCACTTCACCTTCATGCGGCCGCACAGGTCGTTGGCGAGATCGATCTCGAAGCCTTCCAGCTTGCCGCCCGCGCCCGTGAAGTTCCACGGGGCATAGGCGCCTTCCGTGGCGATCTTGACGGTCTTCTCCTGTGCCGCCGCTCCGCTCGCGGTCACTAGAATGCTGAGAGCAGCAGCCCCCAAGACTCCCAAGGTGTTCATCGTCTTTGTTCCTCAACTGGCTTTGAGACCATCAGCCGGTCTGTTCGAGTCGATCTCTGATGCTCCAACGGACACAATGATCGGGGCCTTTGCATAACGTCAAATCAGATTTATTCATCTCAGTATGTCTTGATGTTATGCTAGGCCACCGCCGATGGATATCACTGCTCGTCAAATCGAAGCCTTCCGCATGGTGATGCTCACGGGCAGTATCACCAGCGCATCCGAGGCTCTGTTCGTGACCCAGCCGGCGATCAGTCGGCTCATCCAGAGCCTTGAGGGTGTAACGGGGCTTACGCTGTTCGAGCGGCGCGGAAACCATGTCGTTCCCACGGCTGAAGCGACAGCCCTCCTTGTGGAAGTCGAGCGGTCGTTTGTCGGCCTCTCGCGGATCGGAGCCTTCGCTCAGGCGCTCCGCGACCAGACGGCTGGTTCGCTGCGGATTGCAGCGATGCCAGCACTTGCTGGGAGCGTCTTGACCCGGTTTGTGGCCCAGTTTTCCACCCGCAGGCCGGGCGTCCATATCTCGATCAGCGGAGTACCGTCTCACCTCGTCATCGACGCGGTCGCAAGTGGTCAGGCTGATTTCGGGTACGCGGATGGACCGCTTGACCGGGTCGGGATGGAACCCGAGGCTATCCCCGTGGCAGCGGTAGCAATTATGCCAAAGGATCACCCTCTGGCGCGGCATGAGTCTATTACGCCAGCCGACTTTGAGGGGGAGCGCTTCGTCGGGATCGGACGGGGCACCCTCTTTCGATCCAGGATCGACACGGCTCTTGCAGGGATCCCACGAACAATCTCGCTCGAAACGCCTTTATCCCACATTGCCTGTCTTCTTGTGGCCGAGGGTGGCGGCATCAGCCTCGTGGATCCCTATTCGGCAGCGGAGTTTTTCGACAAGGGCATCGTCGCGAAGCCATTCACCCCTTTCATTGACGCCGGGTTTGTTGCCCTGCGCTCGCCTCAGCACTCAGCTTCGGCATTGGCTACAACCTTCATGCACGGATTTCGACAGTATATTGGCAGTTGGACGCCGGCATGATGCTGCTGCACAGCATAAGTTAGTCTCAGGCTTGAAGTGATTGACATCGGATGATCGAGGTCGAAACGCAGATAGTGCTCGGTTCAAAACGTAGCGAAGAGCGGAGTCGATAAGTGCCCGATGCGGAAGTCCGAATAAGATCCACGTAACGCGCGGACAACCTAACACGCCTGCAAACCGGAACGATCAAAGAGCATAATGGTATTAAGACTGCACGGATAAGCGCATTTGGACGTTGCTCAGTGCTGACATTTCAACTTTGCGCCTACACGCACAGGACTGGTAACAAACATTATGGAACTAGCTGTAGGATATTTCGTCATGTCAACGACGTCATCCACGTACTATCCCGGGGTGTTCGTCGCTCGCCGTAGAAGTCGTTAGCTTCATCTATCCACGACAGTGTCAAAGCGCTCACACTCTCCAGCGGCAGAGTCGTTTGGATCGCCTACAACTGCCATGCCATTGTGACTCAATTACCCAAACCTCCGTCATCTATCCCGCAATGATGCGAAGGACCGCGCCTTCTAGGCTTGGCCGGGATTACGGCTGAGGCAACTGTCCAGCCAAGGCAAGCCTTGCGCGGCGAATTCGTCATGACCGCACAGATCCATAGCCTGCCCGTTTGTCGCACCCGGGTTGCGCTGGTGCTGCACTGCACCATCTGGCGATAAACTGAGCTATGCCGGTGGAGGCGAAACATTGTTTGAGCGATTGTTGAAGTCCGCGTCGCCAAGGGCGGAGTCGCCAAGGGCGGATGCTGTCGATATTGGCTTGGTTGCCACCGCCATGACCGCCGTCGCCACCGCTATTCTAATCTGCAGCCAGTTGCCGTAGGCGGCACATTGGGCCGGAGGCCGAGATGAAAGGAACCGGCTTTCCTTGGACTAAGGCCGTCTGACAGGCCGCGGGTGTTATGCCCAAAAAGCATAGCCGTATTCCGTCAAAAGCCGCTCCTCATGGCCAAGCTGTACTACTATATGCTGCAGTGCAGCAAGTGCAGTGAGGACTCCGAGGCTCAAGCTCTGCTGCGCGAGTTCAGGGGCAGAAAGTGACGTGGGGCTTGTCACGTTAACTGTCGTTGGACGCGATGAGATTTAGCTGGAGACATAAGTGTTCAAGCGGCAACGCTGGCTGCAGCGTTCCACGCTGCCATGGCGCTAAGCTGGTGACAATGGATTGTGTTTAGTCCCGGCATTTGGTGGAGCGGGTCGAGCCTGAAGCGTCCGGGCTCGGTTGTCCAGATTTTGCAGATATACTCATAGGGGGTGAGGCCGCGCAGGGTCTTGAGCCTTCGGGCGAAGTTGTAGGCGGTCAGGAAGTCACCCAAGTGGCCTCGCAGCTGGTCATGAGTATCGTAGTAGTAGCGCCTGACGGTTGCCTCTTTGAGGGTCCGGTTCATCCGCTCAACCTGCCCATTCGTCCAGGGATGACGCGGCTTGGTCAGGCGATGATCAATGTCATTCTGGGCACAGGCGAGTTCGAAGGAATGAGCGCGGAAGATCTCGCCTCGTTCCATGGCTTCTTTGATCAGAGGGGCTGCCGAACTGGTGTTGCCGGGACTAGTGAAGTGGGTGCCGTTGTCGGTCAATACGGATCTGTTGCAAACCCAGATAAAGGTCAAGAGACTGCCGGGAATGATCCCAGGTTAGGCCGCAGCGCTGAAGAGAGCCGCAATGAAATCACGCTGAGCCCGCATGTCGTTTGCTGGTGCGATCGCGACCTGGCCCTTGCGGGTCATCGCCATAGCCTCGTAACCCACCACCGTCCGTGAGGCTGTCACGAAACTCTTGAAACCCAGCCCAGGACGAACCAACCGCTTGATGCGCCGGTGATCCTGCTCGACGATGTTATTCAGGACCTTCACCTGCCGGAGTTTGGCGAAACGCCAGAGTTCCCCATCCCGCTTCATGGCTTTCGCCGCGATGGGGTAAGCCGCATTCTTGTCGACCGTGATCGTCCGCGGATTGACCGAATGCGACTGCCTCAAAGCCTTCCGGAAAAACCGCCGTGCGGCCGCGGCATCCCGTTTGGGTGAGAGCAGAAAGTCGATGGTCTGCCCGCTCGCATCGACAGCGCGGTACAGATACACCCACTCACCCTTCACCCGAATATAAGTCTCATCCACGCGCCAAGAGCCGCTCGTCATGCGCAGATGGGGACGGATACGTTTGTCGAGCTCGGGTGCATAAGCCTGGATCCACCGGAACAAGGTCGTATGGTCCGCTTGGATCCCACGATCCGCAAGCATGCGTTCCAGGTCACGATAGCTGATCGGGAACTGCAGGTACCAACGCACCGCCCACAGAATGATCTCCGCCGTGAAGTGCCGCCCCTTGAACGGGTTCTTGTTATTCTGCTTCACCGCCAGCCCCTCTCAACACCTTCGTGTCGTAGCTCAGGCGGAGCAAGCTTCAAAGCTGCAACAGAACCGCCGCCGGTTGCACCAAGGAGCCCAAGCGCCTGACGGCGGTTTATCGTCATCATTCAAATCCCCTTGTTTAGACGCTTCAGCATGAGCCGGTCGAATACCTCGGGCGCGGCTTGGAAGGCGGATGGAAGGACGAAAACGCCACCACACCGCGACGGCCGAGGTACTAGCCCTGACATGCAAAGGTTGGATGATGATCAGATGATGGTTTGATGACACCCCAATCGGCCGACGTCGTCGCAGGTCTCACCGTGTAGATTGTGCTCGGCGCCAACGGGTCTCATGTGATCGGAGGCCAGACGAGCGCGTTGGCATGACTCTCTGCAGTTTAAGCGGAACAGAGATTTAAGGATTCGCTCTGCTGCGTCTGCTCAAGACGTATGCTTCCTGATTGATATCATATAGCCGCGTTCCGAATATCGAGGAGAGAATGAGGTACTATGGAACGGTATGGGAGCCGGTCGCCTGCAAAGGCCTCAACTATAAGGAGCGAGGTTGCGCTACGCCTCGATTGGCTGGGCGACTTCATCGGTTCTGCGATGCCGAGCTATCCAAACACCCGAAGGTCCTGCAGTTCGAAATCTGCCTGCTCGGCATCAGATCGATGATGAGCTGAGTATCTTGGTCAATTGATCCTTGGCGACATCAATTGGGCCGGAGTTGTCGATCCGCACGTAACTGCATGCCGCGTGTGGTAGGTGAAAATCGACCGATCGTGCGATGCGCCGTTTCGCTTCTTCTGCACTCTCTCGACCCCGAGCCACGATGCGCTTGAGCAGGATCTCCGGATCGGCCGTAATCTCGACGACAGCAACCCGGCCGAACGTTCGCACTGCCTCGTTAAGAGCAGCACGGGATACATTAGCGACGACCGTGTTGCCTCGATCAATTGCATCAAGTGCTGACTGAGGAAGTCCATAGAAGAGCCCGTGTGCCCCCCAACTCAAACAGAACATGCCGGCAGCACGTCCTGCTTCAAACGCTTCCGAGGTCATCGTATCATGATCTTCGGTGATGCCGTCTGACAAACGGGTAATGACTCGGCGCACGAAGATGATGTCAGGCTGATCGCGCACCGCTTCTGCAACGGCTCGGATAACCGTATCCTTGCCTGCCCCGCTGGGGCCGACGATCGCAACGAGCATTCCCTTACGCAACGCGGACCCCCTCGCGCCAGACCGAGTAAACCCGGGGCGGCCGACCGCTGGTGGCCTGGACACGCACCAGATCGGCACGCCGCCCAATTTCGATGCGGCCGCGATCTGACAGGCCCGCGGCATCGGCCGGATTGGCTGAGATCAGGCGTATTGCGTGGGGCAGGCTGATGTCGGCCCGCTCGGCGAGAAGAAAGGCCGCCTGGACGAGACTAAACGGCACATAATCTGAGGACAGGATGTCGAGCGCGCCGGCATGCAGGAGGTCAATGGCCGATACATTGCCCGAGTGAGAGCCGCCTCGCACAACATTCGGCGCGCCCATGAGCACATGCAGTCCCGCATCGCGCGATAATGTTGCGGCTTCGATCGTGGTCGGGAATTCTGCCAGGGCAACCCCGAGCGAGACGCTCTCCTCCACATGCTCGCGCGTCGCATCGTCATGGGACGCGATCGAAATGCCAGCCGCGCGGCAGCGATCGGCGAGGAGCCGGCGGTTGCGCTCGGAATTGGCCGCCGATTCCGCAATACGTCTCTCACTATAGGCGGTGAATTCGATGTCGCTGAGCTTCTTCTTGCCCTGATAATAGATACGGTAGACTTCCAGGCTGACAAATTGCCTCTGCCCGGGTGCGTGATCCATCAGCGAGGCAAGACGAACCTGCTTGTTGCCTCGAAGCTCGTCGAAATGATCCACCACGTCAGACACCGAAACTTCACAACGCAGGTGGATGAAGTGCTCTGCACGTAAGCGCCCATCGGCACTCGCCGACGCGATGGCGTCTGCCATGGCCGACATCTCTTGCGAACCGAACTCGGTATCACCCTCTAAGCCGACCCGAAGTGCGTCAAAGACGGTCGTTATACCTGACGTTGCAATCTGACCGTCATGCGCCTGGAGTGCTGCATCCATGTTCCAGCGCACCTTTGGGCGTGGCTGCAAATGGGTCTCAAGGTGATCGGTGTGCAGCTCGACACAGCCTGGGATCAGCACATCACCCGCGCAATCCTCGCCTGTCCTGCAGCTCCCACTCGAGATATCGGCGATATCGCCATCTTGGATCTTAAGGGTACCTTCAACGATCTCGTCGGCAAGGACGATGCGTGCATTGGTGAAGATGAGTTCTCGGTTCATGGCTCTATGACTTAGGATGGCATGCCGCCCTGAAGCGGCTGGCGCGAATGAACATGGAAGGGTGCACCCGGTTTCCGCTCGACGAACAGCGCGAGCGCGTCAATGACAACAGGGGTCTCGAGCACGGGATTGAACTGGGAGTGCAGCCGCTTTTCGACCCGGGCTGCCTCATCCTCGTCCACAATCGAGTTGGTCAGCGTCATGTGGAAGCGAAAGTCCGGACCCACGTGTGGATAGCCCCATCGCGACAGGTTCGCCTGCTGGCGCTCCGACAGACTTTGCGGATCGCGCCGAGCCAGCTCCTGCTCGGTCAGCGGAGCCCGGAATGGTTCAAAGGCCATGCGAATGGCCTCCTCAGCTTCAAGCAACAGCGGAAGCGTGGCCTGAATCGTGAGTGCAAAGAAGCTGTCCAGACGGGTAATCGTAAGCCTTCCGAGAGAGAAAGACTGCATCCTTTGCCCGAATGCGGCTAGTGCCCGGTCGAGATCGTTGAGCGTCCTGCCATCGGCAAGCCGAAAGGGCGCCTTCAACGTTGCATGGAACCCATAACGTGCGGGCTCAGATACGAGCACGTCTATCTTTGGATTAGGGTCACGTACCGGACGACGATCGAATGCGTCGCGTCCCAGCCACTCGGCTGCGCGTAAGGTCAGCGGGTGGTCCTTGGCCGGGGTGAAGTAGATTGCCGCCCGCATCAGATCACCAGCCGGCGGAGAAGTTGCGAGATCAGATCCATGATCGTGACCGTGATCACGACGATGATCAGGATCGCTGATGCTTCGGGATAATAGAAGGCGCGTATCGACTCGAAGAGCACCTGGCCAATGCCGCCAGCACCGATGATGCCGAGAACAGTCGCGGACCGGACGTTCGATTCAAGCCGATAGAGCGAATACGAAATCCAGAGTGGCAGGACCTGCGGGATCACGCCATAAATCACCTGTTGGACGCGTGATGCGCCCGTCGTGCGGATGGCCTCCACGGGACGCGGGTCGATCGCCTCAACCGCCTCGGAAAACAGCTTTGCCAGGATTCCGGTCGTGTGAATGAACAAAGCCATGACACCGGCAAACGGGCCGAGACCGACCGCCACGACGAACAGGACGGCAAAGACAACCTCATGGATGGCGCGAAAAAGATCCATGAGCCGCCGCACAGGTTGTAGGACCCACCACGGCACCATGTTATGCGAGGATAGAACTCCGAAGGGTATCGACAGCGCCACCGCGAGGAAGGTTCCCCAGAGCGCAATCTGGATCGTGACCAGCATCTCCTCGAGATAATGGCGCCAGCCGCTGAAATCGGGACGCAGGAATCCGGCCGCATATTCGGCCATGTTTCCGGAATCGGTAAAAAGATAGGTCCAGCGGCTTATTTCGGCCGGTCCCCAGCTCCAGGAGAGCGCTGCTACGAGCACGGCTAATAGGAACAGGTTTCGGCGTCCGCCGGATCCGTGCTCAGCTTTTGGCGATGAAGTGGCGCGATCCCCGATTGCCTTTACAAGCTTGAGGGCCGTAGGCCTGGGAGTCGATACTGTCTGGTCCATGCCGTTCATCAAGGCTCTATGTTCATTGATGGGGAGAAGTGGCCTGTACCCAGGCCACTTCCTTTGGGGTGGCTCAGCCGGCGGCAGCCAGTTCCGCCTCGTACTTGGCCTTCTGCGCCTTCAGTTGGTCGAGCTTGGTCTTCTTGGCATCGACCGCGAGCGAAGCGTCGGCCTCGATCTGAGAAATCGATTTGGTCAGCTCCATGATGCGGATTGGCAGGAGCTGCCGGTCGGAAGAGGTGCGGAACGGGGCCCATTTCAGGCCAGCCAGCACGTTCTTCTCGGCAGCGATGTCACCTGTCGACTTGTCGGTGCCGTAGGTGAGAAAGAACTCGCGGATCTTGGTTTTCTGGGCCTCCGGAAGATCCTTACGCCACACGATCGGGTCGGAAGGGATCAGAGGCGAGCGCCAGATTTCGCGGATGTTCTCAAACGCCTTGGGTTGGTTCTTCTGAATCAGCGCCATGTTTTCAGTATTGTTGGTCGCCGCGTCGACCTGTTTGTTGGCGACCACCATCGCATTGGTCTCGTGGTTGGCGTTGGTGACGTTCTTGAAACAGGTTTTCGGGTCGATCCCCTTGGCGCTGAACACGAAAGTTATCGGGACCAGATAGCCGGAGGTCGAATTCGGGTCACCAAGGCCGAAGTTGAGGGACTTGTCGCACTTCAGGACATCGTCAACCGACTTGATGGAGGAGTCCTTGGGGACGATGATGACCGACCAGTAGCCGGGTTCGCCGCCGACCGGCACGCTCTGCACGAAGACTTCGCCATTGGCGCGATCCACAGCTTCCATGGCGGATTTGTTGCCATACCAGGCCATCTGCACCTTACCAAAGCGCATGCCTTCGATGATTCCGGCGTAGTCGGACGCAAAGAACGGCTTAACTTCGAGGCCGGTCTTCTTCTTCAGGTCGGCAAGCAGGGGCTCCCAGCTGGTCTTCAGGTTCTGCTGGGACTCGGTCGAGATGATGCCGAAGTTGATGACCTCTTGGGCCAGAGCGGCCGTCGACGTCGTGCAGGCAAGCGACACCGTCGCTACCCATTTGAGCATCGCGTTCATTCCAGATTCTCCGCTTATATCCTGGTTTCAGGCTAACATGTGCACTGGTTCGTGACCGCTCGACCGGGCTGGCCGAGGCGGCAGAGGTTCGGCCGGACTTTCCGGCAGAACCAGCTCTTCCGAAGCGTCGCCGTAAAGCTCCGCGAGGAAACTGTTGGAAAGAGACGTCGAAGGCCCGTCGTAAACAACGCGCCCGTCGCGCATGGCGATTGTACGTTTGCAGTAGCGCCGCGCGTACTCAACTTGGTGCAGTGACACGAGGACCGTAATATGGTCCTGTGTATTAATATCGGCTAGCACGTCCATCACGCGTCGTGCGGAGGACGGATCCAGCGCAGATATCGGCTCGTCGGCAATCAGGATTTCAGCCTCCTGCACCAGGGTCCGCGCGATGGCGGCACGCTGCTGTTGGCCGCCCGAAAGAGTTGATGAGCGCTGGGTTGCCACGTGGGGAATACCGACGCGGGCCAGGGCGTTCTCAGCCTTCTCTTTCTCGAACCGGTTGAACAGGCCGAGTGTGCCGCGCCAGCGGGGAACCCGTCCTAGGTTGCCGATGAGCACATTGGTCAGGACGGACAGGCGGCCCACAAGATTGAACTGCTGGAAGATGACCGCCACATGGCCGGCGGGCCGCCCACGCATCAACCGTCCCGCCATCTGTGATACCTGCCCGAGAACCACGACCCTGCCAGATTCGCCATCGCCTGCTTCAAGTCCAGCGATATGGCGGATGAGGGTGCTCTTGCCGGAACCTGAGGCGCCGATCAGTGCAACCATCTCGCCACGCTGGACTTCGATGCTGACATTGTCGAGCGCCCGGGTCTTTCCGTAACGCTTCGAGAGGCTAGAAACGCTGATTGCAGCCATATGCATCATTCCCGTTTGTCTAAACCTACTTAGCCAGGGTAACTCGATGGCGACAGTTCAATGTCAGTTTGATGAAGGTTTGGCGTCAGCGCCTCATAGCGTTCCACAAAAGCCTCTGCCGTAAGCCTTCGGAAATCATTGAGCGCTGAAAAAAGTTTGCCGTGCGGCCACTCCCACCAGGCCAGGCGATCCATCCGCTGCCCGATCTCAGGGGTGAATCGCTCCCGGATGAGACGGGCCGGAACGCCTCCTACGATGGTGTAGGGCGCCACATCGCGTGAGACGACGGCTCCTGCGCCAACAACAGCGCCGTTGCCGATGGTGATGCCAGGCAGGATTGTCGCTCCATGGCCGATCCAGACATCATGGCCGATCGTCACCGGTTGGGAGCGGCGCCATCCGAAGAAGTCCTCTTCGTCTCCGGCTCCGTCGAAATAGTCGCCCGCGCGATAGGTGAAGTGATGCAGCGTGGCGCGCCAAGTGGGATGATTGGTGGCATTGATCCGCACGGCGGCCGCGATGTTGGCAAATTTGCCTATCTTGGCACACCAGATGGCGCAATCCTGCATGATGTAAGAGTAGTCTCCCAGCACCGTCTCGGTTACGCGTGAACGCGCTTCGACCTCGACAAAGCGGCCGAGCGTGCACTGCTCGACTTCGGCCGTCAGGTGAATGAGCGGCCTATGCTCATTGAGCTTGGGCATTATGCGGCCTCCCGCGTCGAGAAGGCCGAGACGTCGATAATCTTCGTTGCGACCGCCTCGCGGACCGGAATGTCGTGGAAGATCCCAAGGATGGCTGTTTCGGCGGCGAGTTTCTCCCGGATCATGCCGACGACGACGTCCCGGTTGGCCTCGTCGAGCGACGCCGTCGGCTCGTCGAGCAGAAGGATCGGGTGATCGATCATGAAGCCACGGGCGATGTTCACCCGCTGCTTCTCACCTCCCGAGAACGTCGCCGGAGGAAGATTGAACAGGGCCGATGGCAGGTTCAGGCGCTCGAGCATGGCGGCGGCCCGGTTCGATGCTACCTTGCGATCCACTCCACGCGCGAGAAGCGGCTCAGCCACGACGTCGAGAGCTGAAACCCGCGGGATCGCCCGCAGGAACTGGCTGACATAGCCGATATGATCGCGCCGGAGCCCGAGTACGAGGCGGGGATCGCCGGACGCGAGGTCTGCCGTCTCCCCCGTCTTACGATCCCGCACCAGGATCCGGCCGGTATCGACGGCGTAATTGCCGAAGATCATGCGCAGGATAGAAGACTTGCCGATACCCGACGGTCCGCCCAACACGAGGCATTCGCCGGACGAGACGTCAAACGTAACATTGGCCACGATGGGGAGGCGGATGCCGCCGCGAAGATGAATCGTGAAGGATTTGGATACATCCTCGACCGAAAGCAGCGGGATGCCGATCATGGCAGGTTGATTGTCAGGCACCATCTCAGTTCTCCAGAATCGAGGCGACGAGAAGCTGGGTGTAGGGATGGCGTGGATCGTCCATCACGCGATCGGTCAGCCCCTGCTCGACGATCCGTCCGCTCTTCATGACGATCATGCGCTGCGACAGGAGCCGGGCGACAGCCAGATCGTGGGTGACGATGATCACCGACAGACTGAGGTCCGAGACCAGCATTCGCAGCAGGTCAAGAACCCGCGCCTGGACCGATACGTCGAGGCCGCCGGTCGGCTCATCCATGAAGATCAGGCGGGGGTGAGTGACGAGATTGCGCGCAATCTGCAGACGCTGCCGCATACCGCCCGAGAAGGCCACGGGCATATCGTCGATGCGGGAGGCTGCGATCTCGACGCGCTCCAACCAGTCGCTCGCCCGGCTCCGGATCTCGCCGTAGCTGCGGTCGCCGATCGCCATCAGCCGTTCACCGACATTAGCGCCTGCCGATACGCGCATTCGCAATCCATCCGCCGGGTTCTGGTGAACGAAACCCCAGTCTGTCCTCATGAGGAAGCGCAGCTCGGCCTCGCTCAACTCCGCGAGATCCGGGAACCGCCGGTCGCGCATTCTGTACCGGATTTCGCCACTGCTCCGCTCCACGCGAGTGGAAATACAGTTGAGCAGGGTCGTTTTGCCGGAGCCGGACTCGCCCACGATCGCGACGACCTCGCCCGGCCAGACATCAAAGGAGACATCGGTGCAGCCGATGAAGTTGCCGTAGCGCTTCTCCAGCTTGCGGACGGAAAGGATGGGTTCGCTGTTCATTCCGCGGCCTCCCGATGGTCCTTTGCGGCGCCATGCTGCGGCAGGCCTGTGCCCTGATGCCCGTCGGACCGCCGTGTTTCGCAATGATCAGTGTCCGAGCAGACAAACATGCGCCCCCCGCGGTCGTCCGTGACGACCTCGTCCATATAGACGTCGTGTGCATCACAGAGAGCACAACGGGAATCGAAGCGCTGGACCGTAAATGGGTGGTCCTCAAAGTCGAGACTGACCACATCAGTGAAGGGCGGCAGCGCGTAGATCCGCTTTTCGCGGCCGGCGCCAAAGAGCTGCAGCGCCGGCGATCGGTGCATTTTCGGATTGTCGAATTTGGGGATCGGAGACGGATCCATGACGTAGCGGCCTTCGACCTTCACGGGATAGGCATAGGTCGTGGCAATATGGCCGTGCTGCGCAATATCCTCATAGAGTTTGACATGCACTAGGCCATATTCTTCCAGCGCATGCATCACGCGCGTTTCCGTCTCACGAGGCTCGAGGAAGCGAAGCGGCTCAGGGATCGGCACCTGGTAGACGATGATCTGGCCCTGGGTGAGGGGCGCCTCGGGAATGCGGTGGCGGGTCTGGATGATCGTTGCATCCGCTGTCCGCGTCGTCGTTGCCACATTCGCAACCTTGGCGAAAAAGGCCCGGATCGACACCGCGTTGGTGGTATCGTCAGCGCCCTGATCGATGACCTTGAGCACATCATCCGGGCCCAGGATCGATGCGGTGACCTGCACGCCGCCCGTACCCCAGCCATACGGCATCGGCATCTCACGGGAGGCGAACGGTACTTGGTACCCGGGAATCGCGATCGCCTTCAGGATCGCCCGCCGGATCATGCGCTTGGTCTGTTCGTCGAGATAGGCGAAGTTATAAGCAGGCAAGGACGGATTTTTCATTCTGCTGCCTCCCTCATGGGTATGTCAGCACTCGCCATTTCGGCCTCCCGGCGTAGCGTTCGCAGCAAATCGAGCTCTGCCTGGAAGTCGACATAATGAGGCAGCTTCAGGTGCTCGACGAAGCCGGTGGCCTGCACGTTGTCGCAATGCTCCAGCACGAATTCCTCATCTTGCGCCGGAGCCAGCCGTTGCTCATTGAACTCGTCAGCTCTCAGCGCGCGGTCGACGAGGCTCATGGCCATCGCCTTGCGCTCGGCTTGGCCGAAGACCAGGCCATAACCACGTGTGAAACGCGGCGGCGTATCGGCGCTTCCCTTGAATTGCGACACCATCTGGCATTCCGTGACCCGGATCGCGCCGATGCACACAGCAAAGCCGAGCTCCGGCACGTCCACTTCGACATCAACCGTGCCGATGCGGATCTCACCGACAAAGGGGTGTGTGCGACCGTAGCCACGCTGCGTCGAATAGCCGAGGGCGAGCAGGAAGCCCTCGTCGCCGCGCGTCAACGCCTGCAGGCGGATGTCGCGTCCGACGGGATAGGCAATCGCTTCACGCGTCAGGTCACCCGGTTCATCATTGCTTGGGACATCAGCCTCGATCAGCGCTTGGCCATCGAGAAGATCAGTCACGCGCGGGCAGCTCTCATCCGTGGGGCGCTCCCGCTTGACAGGGCCTGCGACAGCTTCGTCACCGGCCATGGATGGGTCGATCAGGCGGTGCGTGTAGTCGAAGGTCGGGCCTAAGAGCTGGCCGCCCGGGATGTCCTTGAAGGTCGCGGAGACCCGGCGCTCAAGGTGCATTCTACTCGTGTCGATGGGGCATGCGTTACTGAACCGCGGCAGCGTGGTTCGATAAGCACGCAGAAGAAAGATGGCTTCGATCAGATCGCCACGGGCCTGGCGCACGGCCATCGCCGCCAACTCGGGATCGTAGAGAGAGCCCTCCGCCATCACGCGATCAACACCGAGGGACAGTTGGTTGACGATTTGCTCGACGGAGAGCGCCGGCACATTGCGATCTCCACGCCGGCGGTCGGCCATGAGGCGATGTGCATTGGAGATCGCCGCCTCTCCACCTTTAACCGCGACATACATGGCTCAAGCCTCCACAAGACGGGTGGTGCGCGGCAGTGCGAGGAGTTCGCTGCCGCAGGTCAACAGCAGGTCGAAGCCCAGCGGATAGCGGGACGTATTGATCGCCATCGTCGCGGCGAACCCGTCCGGCAGCCCGCGTGGTGCAATAGTGGCGACAGTTTCAATTCCGGGGCCGCGGATCGTTTGCGGCGTGCCATCGCGCAGGCTTTCCACCGGCAAAAGCAGTGTCGCAGATCGGTCGGGGTAAGAGAGAGAGCCGGTGGCGAATTTCAGCCAGCCAGCAACCAGGCTGTCCTTGGAGAGAACCACAAAGCTCGCCGTAGATGGGTTGTTCGCGACAGCCGCACCCGTATGGAATGTCAGCCACGACGCAGCTGCATCTGTGCCATTGTCTTCAAACCAAACCGGTGTGTCATAATCGGCGAGCGTTGCCAGGAAGGCCGCCGCTGCAGGCTCCAACGGCGCAGGCGGCTGGACCGCATGGCCCAGATCAACGATGCGGCCCGGCTGTGCCATCGCATCCATCACCAGCCGGAATGCGGCCTGCGATTGAAAGACGGGAGCCGTGAACCCGCCGTCCAACAGTGTTGTACCAGCCATCAGTCCTCTCCGCGAACCATGGTGAAGAAGTCGACACGTGTGGCTTGCGTCTCTTCGGCCTGCCGTGTCCGCGCGGCCTCTTGTTCCGCCAGCGCTGGCGCCACGAAATCGGTTTCGATCACTTGGACCCAGTCGGGAATTTGGGAGAGCGCATCGAGATGTGCGACGATCCTTGCCTTCTGCAGGTGGCGACCGAGAACAATCGCGTGACCAACCTCACCTGTGGCGAGCTTCACGGTGGCTCGGGTCACCGTGGCCTCGCCGAGATTGAAGACCGCGCCCCCGCCGCCGGCACGCCCTCGAAGCATGACCATGCCGATTTCGGGACCGCGGATGGGTGTTGCTGCAGGGGCGGAAGGCTCCAGCGTAGCGTATCGCTCGGCGAGGTGGGTCGGATCGCCACAGGACAGGGCATCCAGCCTCCGCTTTCGGGCTTCATCGTAGGAGTGCATTTAGCTCGTCACTTGTCTATTTGTCTAGACAACCAGTCATGGTCGTTGTTTACTCCACCGACCGTGACAACCTGATGACGGTTCAAGAAAGGTGGGTCGATGAGCTTGGACGGAGACGGCGTCACACGCTGGCGGCGGGTGGCGGATGACATTCGCAGCAATATTGGTGACGGCGCCATTTCTGATGCTCTGCCATCCGAACTTGAGTTGGCAGCGCGGTATGGTGTCAATCGCCACACGGTTCGTCGTGCCATCGCAGCTTTGACGGCAGATGGAGTGCTTCGCGTGGAGCGTGGGCGCGGCACCTTCGTGAACGATAAGCCGCAGCGTATCGTCTATCCCATCGGCTCGCGGACACGCTTTTCCGAAAACATGCTGAAGCAATCGCTGGAGCCATCAGGCCGGCTCATCAAATCCGACTATGTCGTGTCGGATTTGGTGATGGCGGCCTTGCTTGAATGCCGCGTCGGCACACGACTTCACCGTCTTGACAGCCTCTCGGTCGCGAATGGCGTTCCGCTCTCGCGCTCGACATCATACTTTTCGGCTGAGCGTTTTCCCGGGATCATCGAGGCCTATGCCGAAACCGGTTCCATCACCGAAGCGCTACGGCGCGAAGGAATTGTCGATTATCGCCGCGGGGAGACCCGCCTGACAGCAGAGCGCGTTTCGGCTAAGGACGCTGAACTATTGAGCTGCGCAGCCGATGCCATTGTTCTGATTAGTAAGGCAATTGATGTGGATCTTGAAGGGCGGCCGGTGCAGTTTATTAGAACCAAGTTTCTGGCGGACCGGGTGGAACTCGTGATGCTCCAGACCTGACACCCAGCAGACTTTGCCGGGGAGCTTTCGGCTATTTACAACCGAACTAAGGATCATCGACCGAATGTCTGACCAGCCCTTCTACGCGGTAAGGCTGTGGAACCGCACCAAGGTTGTTGTTGATGCCCAGCAATGGATCAGGCCGATGAGGAAATCATTGCCCACCAGCAACGTCGGCTTTGCCTGTACAACCCGACCATGACGCTACTTCCGAGAAGTGCCAAAAGGCGTCATTTGCCGGAATTCGGGCTGGGAGCAGATACTTGCTTCGGCGTTGTCACGTTAACTGAAGCCGAACGAATTGAGGCAAATCTCGCCGCCTGATTGGCTCAAGCGGCGACATTGGCCACGGCTCTCCATTCGGCCATGGCGTTGAGGCGATACAGATAGGTAGCAAGAGCAGAGCGGCTGGAGCGGGGTGGGACGAAGAGATTGCGGACGGCGGAGAAGACGGCCACGAAGCGCTGCAGGCCTCCCGGTGACCGAAAGCCCTGCATCGCCCGCTCTCGCCGGCGCAACGGCAGATGCGAATTTTCCGCGCGATTGTTAAGCCCTTTATGGGAGCGATGTTCGGTAGCTGGCATGACTTGGCGTCGAGCGGCAGCGTAGGAGCCGAGCTTATCGGTGATTATCCGCCGGGGCGGACATCCCTGCTTTTTCAGGAGACGCTTCAATAAACGTTTGGCTGCCTTGGTGTTGCGGCGCGCCTGCACGATCTCATCGAGCACGTATCCGTCCTGATCAACGGCTCGCCACAGCCAGTGCCTTTGGCCGGCGATGGTAACAACAACCTCGTCGAGGTGCCAAATGTCGTTGCGATTTGGTGCTTTGCGCTTAATGCGGCGGGCGTAGTCCGGCCCGAACTTCAAAGCCCAGCGGCGGACCGTCTCGTAGGAGACGGCAATGCTGCGCTCCAATAGCATTTCCTCAACTAAGCGAAGGCTCAGGGGAAAACGAAAATACAACCAGACCGCATGAGCGATGATCTGAGGTGGGAACCGGTGGCGTTTGTAGCTGACAGGCTTAATCATGCCGGTCGATCTACCCGCCTTGCCCTCACGCTTGAGTTAACGTGACATCGCCGCCCACCTTAGTCAGGGAGATCAGTTCGTGCCTCGCTTCTTAGCGATCTCGGCATTCACCTCGGCAACCAGAGCCTCGCCAACTTCCTTGGAGTACTTGTCGAGAACCGGTTTGATCTTCTCGCGCATGCGGGCAATCTCCTGAGGCGACACCTCGTTGATCTGCATGCCCTTTTCCTTGAGCAGCGCAATCGCCTTGGCTTCGGCCTCGCGGGAGACCTGGCGCTGGTAGGTCTTGGCCTCGTCCAGGGACGACTGGATGATCGTCTTCTCCTCGTCCGAGAGCTTGTCCCAGCTCTTCTTGCTCATGATCACCGATTGCGGGTTGTAGATGTGACGGGTCGTCGAAACGTACTTCTGCACCTCGTACAGCTTGGAGTCGGCGATCACTGTGAACGGGTTTTCATGCCCGTCGATGACCTTCTGTTCCATGGCGGTGTACACCTCCGGGAAGGGCATCGCGATCGTGTTGGCTCCCAGTGTATTGAACACGTCGATGAACAGGGGCGATTGGAGCACCCGCAGCTTGAGCCCCTGGAGGTCTTGCAACTTGGCGATGGGACGCTTGCTGTTGGTGACGTTGCGGAAGCCAAGCTCGAAGTAGCCTAGTCCGACCAGGCCCTTCTCGGGCAGCTTGTCGAACAGCTTCTTGCCGACAGGGCCATCCGCGACAGCGTCGGCCTCCTGCGGCGTGTTGAACTGGAACGGCAGGTCGAAAACGGCGAATTCCTTCACGACGCCGACCAGCAGGCCTGCATTCAACACCATCAGGTCCAGCGTGCCACCCTGAAGGGCCGACACGTTCTGAAGATCTCCTCCAAGCTGACCACTCGGAAACACCCTGACCTTGATCTTGCCGCCGCTCTTCTGTTCGACGAGCTCGGCGAACTTTTTCGCGCCCTGACCTTGTGGATGCTCCAGGGAATTCTGCTGCGCCCAGCGGAGAGTCCGTTCGCTCACCTGTGCGCTCGCCTCGCCTGCGAGCAAGGCAGCGGCTCCGACGAGAGCTGCTGTGAGCAGTGACTTGAGGTGTCTCATATGTGTTTCCTCCTGGTTAGATACCTCCTCGAAGCGCCATTGTTCTTGTTGCATGCGGCACTCCGAGCATTCGTGATGCGGCTCAGCCGCTCCTGATGATCTCAAGCGCCTGCTCGGAGACCACGATCCCATCCTCATCGGTGTACAGGTGAGCCCCAGGCGTGAAGATCACGCCGCCGAAGGCGACTGGGACATCGACGGCGCCGACGCCGGTCTTCGCACAGCGGCGGGGATTGGTGCCGAGCGCCTTGAGACCGATCTGCATCGCCGCTATCGCGGCGGCATCCCGGATAGCTCCATTGACCACAATCCCGGCCCAGCCATTCTCGATGGCAAGCCCTGCAATCACATCGCCGACAAGGGCGCGATGCAGCAACCCTCCACCGTCAATCACGAGCACACCGCCATGGCCCGGCCGCGACAAGGTTGCACGAACGAGCACGTTGTCCTCACGGCAGGCGACCGTCCGGATGGGCCCATGGAAACGGGTCCGTCCGCCGAAGTCACGAAACTGGAGATCACAAGATTGAAGGACGGCTTCATGGGCATCGATGAGGTCGGCGGTTGCGAACATGGGCCTCTCCTCAACGAGCTTTGACCGCAGAGTGCGGCGAGGACGTGCCTTCGGCTTGGAACTGTCGTGCGAGCTTCTCCGTGCCACGGGCTAGGACGCCCAGGTCTACGCCAACGGCGGTAAAGGTCGTGCCGATCTCGATGCAACGCTGGGCGAACACGGTGTCTCCCGTCAGAATACCGGCGGGCTTCCCGCAGGCTCGGATCCGCCGCACGGCATCTTCAACGGCGGCCTTGACGTCAGGGTGCCCCTGGTCCCCGACATGCCCGAGGCTCGCCGCCAAGTCGGCCGGTCCGATAAAGATTCCATCCACGCCGTCGACGGCAGCAATAGCTTCGAGTTCATCGAGCGCTTGCTGGGTTTCGATCTGGACCAGGAGACAGAGCTCATCGGCGGCTCGGCGGGCATAGCCCTCCACCCGGCCGAAGCGGGTTGCGCGGGTGAGAGCCGAGACGCCCCGGACACCATCCGGGGCATAACGGATCGCCGCGACTGCGCTGCGTGCCTCCTCAGCCGACTGAACGTATGGGATGAGTAGTGTCTGAACCCCTATGTCGAGGTAGCACTTGATCAGCACCGTATCGTTACTCGCCGGCCGAACGATCGGAGAGACGTCGTAGGCCGAAACGGCCTGAAGCAGGCCTAACACAATCTCGACGTCGCTGGGCGAGTGCTCCGTATCGAACAGGAGCCAGTCGAACCCCGACCCGGCGACGACCTCTGCCGCATAGGAACTCGACAGGGCGCACCAAAGCCCAATCTGCTGCCGCCCTTCGTTCAACGCCTGCTTGAATCGATTTTCGGGGAGGTGCATCGGCCCTCTCCTGTCAGACGAACGAAACGCCGATCGCTCCAAGCGGCCCATAATCCGCGTGGATCACGTCGCCCGGCGCAACGGACACGGGCCGCGTGAAGGAGCCCGCAAGGACGATTTGGCCCTTCTCGAGCCGAGCGCCCACGGCATGGAGCTTGTTGACGAGCCAGGCGATTCCCGCAGCCGGATGGCCCATGATGGCGGCCGACACGCCAGACTCTTCGATGATGCCATTCTTCGAGAGCGTGGCGCCAACCCATCGGATATTGACATCCATGGGACGAACGGTCCGGCCGCCCACAATCATGCCGCCGGCCGCCGCATTGTCGGCAATCGTGTCCGTGATCGCACGGGGCACTTCCGTCCGGTAGTCGATGATCTCGAGGGCCGGCACGACGAACTCGGTCGCCCGCATGACGTCGTAGATCTGAATGCCCGGCCCCTCCAGCGTTTCGCTCATGACGAAGGCAAGCTCCACCTCGAGCCGGGGCGCCATAAAGCGCCCGGCCGGGATCTGGGCGCCATCCCGGTACAGCATGTCGTCCGTCAGATAGCCGTAGTCGGGCTCGGTGATCTTGGACGCCATCTGCATGGCGCGGGACGTCAAACCGATCTTATGGCCGATGATCCGGGCGCCGTCCGCGATCCTTTTCTCGGCCCACATGCCCTGGATGGCATAGGCATCCTCCAGCTCGATGTTGGGAAAGGTCCGGCTCAACTGCGGAATGACTCTCCGCTCGCGATCGGCGTTGTAGAGATCCTCTGCGCCGCGGCGGCGCTCGTCATCGGTCAGCATCGTGGCATCCGTTCATACATGGGGCCAGCCGGCGGCTGCCGCGGGCCAGGTCTGGGACAAGGGTTACTTGATCGGCGGCTTCGGCAGGCGGGCTTCGCCCGGCTCCATCACGAATGTGTAGTCGAGCGAGTACCAGGGCACTTCCACGTCGGGCTCGCTTGGATGCGGTTCGTCATGGCGGTCGAACTTGCCGACGAGCGCACGGGTCACGCCGAACTGAACGTCCGTCTCAAGATTCGGATCGTCGTCGGCATAGACCTGCGAGGTCAGGGTTTTGTAACCCTCCTTGAACGCGAGGGCATGAACATGAGCCGGCCGGAAGGGATGCCGGTTCTGCGCCTCGAGCAATCGTCCGACGACGCCGTCCGTCGGGATTGGATAGCCTGCGGGCTTCACGGAGCGGAACCAGATGCGGCCGTCAGCATCGGTCATGAACTTGCCACGCAGGTTCATGTCGGCCTGGTCAGGGTCCTGGTTCTCGTAGAGGCCGACGGGTGAGGAATGCCAGATATCCACCTCGGCGCCAGCAATCGGCTGCCCCTCCCGATCCACGACTCGCATCGTGACGAACATCGTTGGGCCAGGCGTATCGGATCGGATAATCGAGCCGCCGTTCTCAACACGTGGCGAGTTCAGGCGCCAGAATGGACCGAGCAGCGACTGAGAGGTCTCTGTCGTGCCGTTATCGCCGTTGTTCAGGAGACACACGAGGGACGACACGCCAAGCGAACCGGCCATCAGGACCATCTCGTTGTGGGTGTCGCTCGCCAGCTTTCCCATCTCATTCAGGATGGCAGTGGCGTCGCGGAATTCCTCCTCCGTCAGGCGGACCTCGCGGACGAAGCCGTGCAGGTGGCGAATGAGCGAGACCATGATCTGACGCAGGCGCGGATCCGTCGTTTGCTCCATGACGATAAGAGCGGCTGTTGTGACGTCTTCCTGACGCTGGATGATCATCCGTTCCCTCCTCAAAGGCCTCTTGTAGCGGTCGAGCGGCTCGGCCAACCCTCTTGTCGGGGCTTAGAATGATCGTTTAATTACGAATAATCGATTATATTGTCAATCGGCGATTATTGGTGGTATCTTCGCAGCGAGTGAGGCTCGGCATTCGCATTCGCCTGATTGTTTGTATTTTGTTGCATAGGGACCTGCCTGGTCCGCTCGCAGTTGAGCCGTGAAGCTGAGGCAAAGGGTCCATATTGGAGGTCAGGAGTGATCGTCGGTGAGATGAAGGTCATGCAGCACCCGCCCGAAGACGGGGAGAAGAAGACGATCGCCAGCAGGGTTTCGCAAGAGATCCGTCAGGCGATCCTTCGGGGCGACATGAAGCCGGGCTCGAAAATCAACCTCGACCGGCTGCGCACCGGCTACGACATCAGCCTCAGCCCCCTGCGCGAAGCCCTCTCGCGCCTGGTCGCGGATGGACTGGTCGAACTGGAGGATCTGCGTGGCTACCGGGTTGCTCCAGTCTCCACAAGCAACCTCGCCGAAGTGACCCGCCTTCGCGTCGAGTTCGAATCGCTCGCTCTCAAACACTCCATCGAACAGGGCGATCTCGAATGGGAGAGCGACGTCATGCGCTCGCTCTACCGCCTCAATCGTATCGAGCGCGATCCCTCCCGTCCGGCGAGCCTGGAAGCCTGGGAAGAGGCCCACCACGGCTTCCACCGGCAGTTGATCCAAGGCTGTGGGATGCCTCTTCTCCTGCGTTTCTGCTCAGTGCTGCATAATCTGAACGACCGGTATCGCAGGATCTTCCTTGCGACGAATCCGGGCGACCGCGACGTCCGGGGCGAACACAGCGCGATTGCTGAGGCGGCCGTGGCACGACGATCATCAGAGGCCTGCGAGACCTTGCGCCGTCACATCGACAGAACCGGCACCAACCTCAAGAGGGCCCTGGCTGCGGCTCTCAACGACGCTTCGCAAGCTGACGGCGACTGACGCCGCGGTCCGAAACCAAGCGGCGAGAAGGCCGCGATCTGGGAGGAACCATCGTGATCATTGCCAAAGACGCGCCGCCGCTCGGGCTGGCTCATTTCACGGTCCTGGAGGTTCCGCCGCTTGACCTCGTCAGCCTGGCGGCAAGGATCGGCTATGCAGCCGTGGGCCTTCGGTTGCACCCTGCATTCCCAGGAGCCCCTTACTACACCATCCCGGTCGGCAGCAGCGCCATGCGCGAGATGAGGGAGCGCATGCAAGGCGAAGGGGTCAGCATCTACGATATCGAGTTTGTGATCATCGACCCTGACTTTGCGGCGACGCGGCTGACGGCGATACTCGAATCCGCAGGTGAGCTGGGAGCCAGGAGGCTGAGCGTCTGCGGTGACGATCCGGATCGTGGTCGGCTCGAAGCAAACTTCGCCAAACTCTGCGATCTGGCCGCCGGCTTCGGCATGGGCGTAGATCTGGAGTGCATGGCCTGGCGACAGGTTTCCAGCTTTCCGGAAGCCGTTAGGGTCGTTGAGGCAGCGGGCCGCCCCAACGGTGGTGCTCTCGTCGATGCCCTCCACCTCTCGCGCACAGGTGGGTCTCCCAGCGATCTCAAGGCCGTACCATCGCAACGGATCCGCAGCGCACAGCTCTGCGATGCTCCGGCAACACGACCGGGATCAACCGAGGCCATCATCGAGGAAGCCCGGTCCAGGCGTCTCCCGCCCGGTCACGGAGATCTGCCCCTATGTGAACTGCTCGCCGTGCTGCCGGACGATGTATGCCTTTCGGTTGAGGTCCCGATGGACAGCACGGCGCCAGCGGAGGCTCGCGCCCGGCACGTCTTCGAGGCGACCCAAACCCTGTTTGAGAGCTGCCGGGTCCAGGATCTGCAATCGCCGTAGCCGCTTCTCCGAGGAAGGCCACGCATCATCGGCCCCTAGGCTGAGGACATCCCATTTCCCGACGGCTCGCGCGGGAGAGCAATGACGGTGGGGCCGCATCGGGCGCCTCTGCTGACACCAAGATACAAGACTACAACAGGAAAAACGCCATGAGCCGCATCGTCTACGTCCTGAACGGTCCCAATCTGAACCTACTCGGAAAGCGCCAGCCTGCGATCTACGGCTACGAGACCCTCGCCGATGTGGAGGCGGATTGCCGGCGGGTGGCACAGGAGCTCAATCTCGAGATTGCGTTCCACCAAAGCAACGCCGAGTATCAGATCATTGACTGGATCCATGAAGCCCGGGAGCGTGCGGGGGGTATCGTCATCAACCCGGCTGCCTTCACGCACACCTCGGTCGCCATTCTCGATGCGCTGAATACCTGCGAGTTCCCGATCATCGAGGTACACATCTCGAACGTGCACAAGCGCGAGGCCTTCCGGCACCACTCCTATGTGTCTTGCGTCGCCTCGGGAGTGATCGCCGGCTTCGGCACGCAAGGGTACCCGTTGGCCCTTCAGCGCCTCGCCCGCCTTATCGATCAGTCCCAGAACTAATCTAGCAAAGCTGGCGGAGAACCTGCGCCGGTTTGTTCCGTCTCATGATCGAGGGGGAGATGCGATGACTAGGAAAGTGAAGCTCGCCGTGCTCGGCGCTGGGCTGATCGGCAAAAGGCACATCGAGCATGTGCGAGCCGCACCCGACGCAGAACTTATGGCCGTCGTAGATCCCTCACCGACTGGGAAGGCCCTGGCCGAGGACATCGGGGTTGGGTGGGCTCCAAGCTTCTCCGCTCTGATCGAGATAGGTCGGCCTGACGGGATCATCATCGCAACGCCGAACCAAGTCCACGCCGCCAACGGCTTGGAAAGTGTCGCCGCCGGCATCCCTGCTCTGGTGGAGAAGCCAATTGCTGATGACATCGACTCAGCAAAGAAGCTTGTGGAAGCGGCCGAGAGTGCCGGTGTGCCCCTCCTGGTCGGCCACCATCGTCGCCACAATCCGCTGATCCGTAAGGCGAAGGAAACGATCGAATCCGGTCGGCTGGGCCGGGTCCTGGCGGTTCACGGGACCTGCTGGTTCTTCAAGCCCGATGACTATTTCAACATTGCCTGGCGGCGCGAGAAAGGCGCAGGACCCGTCTTCCTCAATCTCATTCATGACGTCGACAGTCTCCGCTACCTCTGCGGCGACATCGTCTCCGTGCAGGCAATCGAGTCCAACGCGGCCCGCGGGAACGCCGTCGAAGATACTGCTGCCATTCTGTTGCGCTTTGGGAGCGGAGCTCTCGGAACCATCACCGTGTCCGACGCGATCGTCGCGCCATGGAGTTGGGAACTCACCACAGGCGAGAATCCTGCCTACCCGCAGACTGGTGAAGCTTGCTACCAGATCGGGGGCACCCATGCGTCCATGACGATCCCGTACTTGGATGTCTGGTACAACAACCAGAAAAGAGGCTGGCATGAGCCTATCCATCAGGAGCGGATTCGTGTCGATCAGGCGGACCCTCTCGCTTTGCAGATCCGCCATTTCTGCCGGGTCATTCGTGGCGAGGAAGCCCCACGTGTCTCAGGGAGAGAAGGTCTGAACACTCTTAAAGTTATAGCGGCTGTGAAGCAGGCGGCAGAGACGGGGCAGCTCATTCGTCTCGGATAGCTGGCGCCAGTCGATGGCCGCAGCTCACACTGTGCTGGTGAAGTGCACTCCGCTGCTTGAACGTCTGGAAAGGGTCAAAGAGTAACGAACAGCAAATGAAATGAAGGTCCGCTCACTGCCTCATGAGCAGACCAAAGCAATTCTTCCGAGATGTGCCAAAAAGAGACGTTCGCCGACAATCGTCGGACTCGATGCAAGATTCTGATACGTGTCGTCGTCCGAGTGAATCCGCCACACCTCGGGACATTCACGTGCCCAAGTGTCGGCCAAGAGCGTGGATCAGATTATCGACGACGCAATTGTGAGAACCGTGGCCGACCTTTAGATGAATATCAGCAAGGGAATAGATCGGCCGGCGCTCGTGATCGAGCGCTACGAGCACACTGACTGGGTTGGCGTTCTGCAGAAGCGGGCGTGTCGTCCGGCGTTGGACACGTCCAACGAGGGTCGCCAGATCGGCATCAAGCCAAATCGAGATCGCATTCGCCTCCACGACCGCTCTGGTTCGGATGTCCTTCCAGGCTCCACCGCCCAAAGCGACCACTTAGCCAGGAGTTTGGAGTATGCGGGCGATTACCCGCTGCTCACAATCGCGGAAGGCCGCCTCACCATAAATGTCAAAAATGTCGCTCACGCTCAGGTGGGCGGCTTCTTCTACTGCTTTGTCCGTGTCCACGAACGGAAACTGTAGGCGGGCTGCTAGCCGCTTGCCGATGCTAGTTTTACCAACGCCCATCATGCCGATCAGCACAAGGGATCTGATGCTAACAGCCTCGCGAATGGCAGAGATCTCAGAACTCAGCGGCATTGTAGAGGACCCTACCCTCCTCAAGCGATGGCATCGAGATGAAGATCATACCTTCGCAACCAAGCTATCCAATTGAGATCTAGTTTGAGGCAGGTTCTTCCTCGGATTGCTTGGCATGACCGACCTCGGTTGCGTTCGACTGGCTTCCGACGAGAGCAACCTTGAAATCCGCCGCCGTCTTGGCCTTGATCTCATCGAGGGTGACGCCGTCGGCGAGCTCGATCAGGCTCATGCCGGAGCCGCCCTTCTTGTCGATGGCAAACACGCCCAGATCGGTGATCACCAGATCGACCACGCCGGTGCCGGTGAGCGGCAGGTTGCAGGCCTTCAGCAGCTTCGGATCCTCCGAGCCATCCTTGGCCTTGGCGACATGCTCCATGACCACGACGACGCGCTTGACGCCCGCCACCAGATCCATGGCGCCGCCCATGCCCTTCACCATCTTGCCGGGGATCATCCAGTTGGCGAGATCGCCGTTCGCCGCCACCTGCATGGCGCCCAGGATCGACAGGTCGATATGGCCGCCGCGGATCATGCCGAAGGAATCGGAGCTGGAGAAATAGCTCGTCGTCGGCAGCTCGGTGATCGTCTGCTTGCCGGCATTGATCAGGTCGGCGTCCTCCTCGCCCTCGTAAGGAAATGGGCCCATGCCGAGCATGCCGTTCTCCGACTGCAGCTGCACGCGCATGCCCTTCGGGATGTAGTTCGACACCAGCGTCGGAATGCCGATGCCGAGATTGACGTAGAAGCCGTCGCGCAGCTCCTTGGCCGCACGGGCGGCCATCTGGTCACGGGTCCAGGCCATCAGACTTCCTCCCCTGCTCCGGCAGGCGCAGCCTCGGCGCGCTTGCGGGTCGTGCGTTGCTCGATGTGTTTGACCGGGTTCGGCACATGCACCATGCGCTTGACGAAGATGCCCGGCGTGTGGATGCCATCCGGGTCGATCTCACCGGCTTCGACCAGATGCTCGACCTCGGCGATGGTGAGGCGCGAAGCGGTCGCCATCATCGGGTTAAAGTTGCGGGCGGTCTTGCGGTAGACGAGGTTGCCCTCGGTGTCGCCCTTGAAGGCATGCACGATGGAGATGTCGGCGAACAGGCCGGTCTCCATGACGTATGGCTCGCCGTTGAACGCGCGCACCTCCTTGCCCTCGGCAATCAGCGTGCCGACGCCGGTCTTGGTGTAGAAGGCCGGGATGCCGGCACCGCCGGCGCGGATGCGCTCGGCCAGCGTGCCTTGCGGGTTGAATTCCAGCTCCAGCTCGCCGGAGAGATATTGCTGGGCGAACAGCTTGTTCTCGCCCACGTAGGAGGAGATCATCTTGCGGATCTGGCGGGTCTCCAACAGGCGGCCGAGGCCGATGCCGTCGACGCCGGCATTGTTGGAGATGAAGGTCAGGTCCTTCGCCCCCGAATCACGGATCGCCTCGATCAGCGTCTCCGGAATGCCGCACAGGCCGAAACCGCCGGCCATGATGGTCATGCCATCCCGCACCGCACCGGCCAGCGCTGCCCGCGCATCGCTGTAAACTTTATCCATTCTCTGGCCCTTTCTGTTGGCGTGATCGTCCCTTCACGCAAGCTCGTCTCCGAGCACATCCCTCACCCAGCGAAATGCGGCATTTGCCGCCGGCACGCCCGCATAGATCGCGCTCTGCAGGAGCAAGGACTGAAGCTCGCCAGCAGTCACGCCGTTCCTCAGCGCCGGCCTGACATGGAGCTTGAACTCCTCCTCCCGGTGCAAGGCCACCATCAGGGCAAGCGTTACCAGGGAGCGTGTCTTCCAAGGCAGGCGCGGGTCGCCCCACACCTCACCCCAAGCGGTTCGCGTAATGAAGTCCTGCCAGGGCTGGGCGAAGGCCCCGGCCTTCGCCAGTGAGCGGTCAACATGCTCTTCGCCCAGCACGCTCTTGCGATTCAAAAGCCCAACATCGAATGGCACTGCGCCCAAGGCTCCGTCGCGATCCCGGTCACGATACTGGTCCAGGAACGAGACCAGGTAGGCTCCGACCTTCTCCGCCTGTTCGACCGCAAGAAGGTGCGCGGCGCGCGGGAGAACGATCATCTCGGCACCTGTAACGGTAGAACGGATCTCCTCCGCCATTGCAATAGGTGTGGCCGGATCATCGGCTCCTGCGATTACCAGGGTGGGGGCAGAAATCTGGCCGATGACAGGTCGTAGGTCCATGCGCCCGATCGCATTACAGCAGACGGCATAGCCCACCGGATCGATGCCGATGAAGGCCTCGCGTACGGGAGAGACCCGCTCTGGTTCCTGGTCAGGATAGCCCGGCGTGAACCAGCGCCCCATCGTAGCCTCGACAATGGCAACTGTGCCCTGCGCCCGCACGAGGGAGGCCCGCTCGTCCCACGATTGCTGGCTCGGCATGTAGGCGGTAGTGGCCATCAGAGTTAGGCTGGCTACCCGATCCGGATAGCGGCTCGCCAGCGCCTGACCCGTCATGCCGCCTAGAGACAGTCCGACCACATGGGCCCTCGCGATCTCAAGGCCATCGAGAAGACCCACGAGGTCTGCGGCCAGGTCATCGATCGTGATGGGGGCGTCCACGACTTGAGACCGACCATGACCGCGCGTATCGTAGCGCAGAACGCGGTACCACCCCCGCAGGGCCGGAACGATTCCATCCCACATGGCCAACGTGGTGCCGAGTGAGTTTGAGAAGACGACCACCGGTGCACCGGTTGGTCCGCTCAGCTCGTAGAAAACTTCGACACCATTCACTTTGAGCACGGGCATCGGTTACATCCGATCACAAACAAGGCCGTACGGGGCTCGATCACGCAGCCTGTACGCCCGGGGTGGGTTTAAGCCCGAGAAGCGTACGGGCCTCCTCAGCGGTGGCGACACGCCGGCCATGACGGCGCACCGCCTCGGCCGCCAGTGACACCAATTCCGCATTCGAGGCGGCGAGCCGGTCCTTAGTGATCCGGATGTTGTCTTCGAGCCCGGTGCGGACCGCATCGGCACCGCAGGCCAGCGCCCATTCCATGACCTGTGACTGATGACGGCCGATGCCGGCTGCCGTCCAGGTACAAGCCGGGAACAGCCTCCTGGCTTCGTTCAGCAGGATGTCGAGCAGTCCTTCCTCGGCAGGCATGGCATTCTGCACGCCCATGACGAACTGGATGTGCGGTCGTTCGTCAAGCAGACCCATGTCAGCCAAGCGGCGTGCGCCGTGTAGGTGGGAGAGATCGAAGATCTCGATCTCAGGTCTGACACCGAACTCCTTCATCTTGCCAGCCATCTCCTCGACCAGGGTCGTATGGTTCTCATAGACAATGGTCGGGAAGTTCACCGAGCCTGTGGAGAGAGATGCCATATCGGGCCGGAGGTACAGCGCACTGCTGCGCAGGGACGGGTCACGCCCGCGTCCGCCCGTGGAGAACTGGACGATCATGCCCGGACAGAGATGGTTCACCCCTTCCTGAACCTGCCGGAACCGCTCCGGATCGGAGGAGGAGGTCTCGTCGTCGTTGCGGACATGGATGTGCACGAGAGTCGCTCCGGCCTCGTAAGCCTCCCGCGTGCTCTCGACCTGCTCGGGCGGCAGGATCGGCACCGCCGGATTGTCCTTCTTGCGTGGCACCGAGCCAGTAATGGCAACGGCAATGACAACAGGGTTCATCAAAATTGTCCTTGGTTGATGCTCAGAGATCGAAGAAGACGGTCTCGCGCTCACCCTGGAGGTGGATGTCGAAGACATAAACGATCTCCCCTCCCCGCTCTTCGCGCCGGGCGATCAAGGTCTCCCGCCGCTCGCGCGGCTCGATGATGTTGAGCACTGGATCCTGCGCGTTCGCCTCAGCCTCGTCGGAGAAGTACATACGCGTGCTGAGCCCAATGTTGATGCCTCGCGCCACCAGCCAGACGTTCACGTGCGGCGCCATGGGCCGGTGCCCCCTGCGGCCAATGACAGGGCCGGGCTTAATGGTCTCGAAAGTGTAGAGACCCGTCTCGAAGTTAGTCCCGGTTCGGCCCCAGCCACGGAAGGTGGGATCGAGGCGCTTATCCTCCTGCCGGTCGGCAGGGTGGTTGTAGCGGCCGTCCGCATTTGCCTGCCAGATCTCAACGAGGACATCCCGCGCCAGCGCTCCCAAGCCATCAAAGATCCGCCCCTCGATGCGGATGCGCTCGCCGACAGTGTCAGGCCCCACCAGAACATGACTGAAGTTCTTCTCAAAAATAACGAACCCAGCCTGGTGCGGGATCAAGCCGATATGCACGTAGGGACCGGCTGTCTGGGACGGGCTTTCCTTGTACGGACGCGACGGAATCATGGCTCTAGTTCCCCTGCAACTTGTTTTCGAACAACGTGGACCGGCGGCCACGCAGCACAATGTTGAAGCGGTAGGCGAGGCAATCGAGCGGCACAGCGGCCTCCAGATCAAGAGGTGCAATCAAGCGTTTGACTGCTTCCGGGTCCGGAATGGTTCCGGCAATCACATCCTGGCGCAGGAGCGGATCACCTTCGAAGTACATCTGGGTGATCAGCCGTTGGGCGAAGCCGGAGCCGAACACCGAGAAGTGGATGTGGGCCGGCCGCCAGCTGTTGACAAAGTTCCGGAACGGATAAGCCCCAGGCTTGATCGTCCGGAAGGCGTAGTACCCCTCTTCATTGGTCAGGGTGCGCCCGCACCCGCCGAAGTTCGGATCGATTGGCGCCAGATAGCGGTCATTGACATGGCGATAGCGACCGCTGGCATTGGCCTGCCAAAACTCAACGAGAGTGTTCGGCACGCCTCGCCCGTTCTCATCGAGGACGTGCCCGTGGACAATGATCCGCTCGCCCTGCGGTTCGCCATCCTTGGCATAGTTCAGGATCAGATCGTTATCGAGCGGGCCGATGTCCTCGGGACTGAAAACAGGTCCGGTCACTTCCGAAAGGGAGTTCTGCAGAGACCAGAGCGGGATGCGCGGAGACCGCAACACACTTGTCTTGTAATTGGGCGTGAAGGCGGGCGGGTGAAGGCTGCGATCGCGCTGGATGAACTCGCTCTCAGGTCCCATGCCTTCGTCCTGATAGAATGCCGTGGGACTCCTGCGGATGCTGTCGACAGTCATGGAATCGCTCCTGGACATTCAGTGCTTTGGCATTGCGGGGTCCGGCGCCAGTCGGGTTTGTGCGGCAAGACGGATCGGGGCGTTAACCGCACCAAACCCCTGGTAGCCACGGCGCTCGACAATTTCGAAGAAGAACCCATTCTCCAGAGTTTTCGTATAAACCTGGAAAAACTCTGCCGCACCCTCACGGTCGTAGAGGATGTTGCCGGCTCGCAGCCGCTTGATCTCCTCTTCCGACAAATCGGTACGTGCCTCGAGGTCCTCGTAGTAGTTCTCAGGAATTGGTAGCAGGTCGACCCCATTCGCTTTTAGCCGTTCGACTGTCGCGAAGATGTCAGAGGTGGCCAGTGCGATGTGCTGAACCCCTGAGCCGAACATATCGGTCAGGAAGCGGGATGACTGGGTCTGCCGGCTCTGCGAAGCGTTGAGAATGAGGCGTAAGGCTCCATCCTCGGTCTCCATCACCTGGCTTTGCACGACGCCGCCAGGGTCGATCACGTTCTGGACTGGCGTTTTCTGCACATCGACCAGAGAGACGTAGAACAGGAGCCACGTCAGCATCTCCTCATAAAACATCGACTGGGACACATGATCGAAGGCGGTGAGCCCCGCGCCCGTAAAATCGCCATCAGTCACACGCTCGAAGTCAGTGTCCCAAAGACGGTCAAGGCCGCTTTTTTGATCGACGAAGTAGATCAGGCTCCCGCCCAAACCGCGAACGGCTGGGATGTCCAGCTCACCCGGGCCCACAGCCTGCCTGAAGGGCTGGTCCAGAAGTCGGACGGCGCGATTGATCGTCGCTGGTGCATCATCGACCCGCAACGCGACGGCGCAAACCGAAGGTCCATGCGTGATGTTGAAGGAATGGGCAAAGCCCTCCTTGTCACGGTTCACCACGATATTGATGTCACCCTGACGCCAATGTGTCACGTCCTTCGAGCGATGTTTGCCAGCCTTGGCAAAGCCGAGCCCCTCTAAGACATGCTCGAAAGGTTTCGCGCTTCTCTCGTCCATGGCAAACTCGACGAATTCTACGCCGTGGCAAGTCGCGCGAGGGGGGAGCTTGGGCAAACTCTTTACCGGAACCGCCGTCCGTCGCTGGAGCTGATCGAGTATGAAGAGCAGCGAGCGCTGACCGTCGAGCGCAACGCTTCGGGCGGATCCTGCCCGGAAACGGTCGTTGAAGATCTCAAGCGAGAGCAGGCCATCGAAGCCCGTTGCCTGCAGGGCATCCATGAAGGCATCGATGGGCAGATCCCCCTGCCCTGGGAAGCAGCGGTAGTGCCGGCTCCACGACAAATAATCCATATCGAGCTCCGGCGCGTCGGCCATCTGGACAAGGAAGATCTTGTCTTTAGGGATGGAGCGGATCGCCGTCAGGTCCGTCCCACGCGCGAGAATGTGAAAGGAATCCAGGACAAGACCGACCGCGGGGTGATTGGCACGGCGGACGACCTCCCAGGCATCGCGATAGTCGTTGACGTGGCGGCCCCAGGCCAGCGCCTCGAAGGCAACCCGCATGCCGCGCTTCGCTGCTCGCTCACCGAGCTCGTGGAAGTCCGCAGCAGCCCGGTCTATACCGCCAACGCTGTCGGGCGAGACATTGCTGCAGACCATCAGGAAGTCACAGCCGAGTTCTTGCATGACATCGAACTTCCGCTCGGCACGTGAGAATACCTTGGCGCGCTTTGGCTCCGGCATCCCCTCGAAGTCCCGGAAGGGTTGGAAGACAGCTGTGACGAGGCCAAGGTCCCCGACCATACGGCGCACGTCCGTTGGCGTCCCATTGAAGGACAACAGGTCGTTCTCGAAGATCTCAACGCCCTTGAACTGAGCTGCCGCGATAGCTTGGAGCTTTTCGTCCAATGTACCGCTGAGACAAACAGTGGCGATGGCGGTTTGCACGGCTTTGCTACCTTCGTTTTGCGAGATGCGGGTGGTTGTGCTGGCGGCGGTTGTCCGCCAGCACGCATAACATTTGGTAATGGCTCAGCGTGTTGCGCGGGACTTCTCGACTTCCGCAAAGAGTTCCTTAGACGCGGCCTCGTTCGCTTCCTTTGCAAACTTCTCCGTGACCGGCTTCACCTTGTCACGCAGTCGTGCGACCTCCTCCGGCGACAGTTCCGTCAGCTGCATGCCCTGGGTCTTGAGCTGCTCAACCGCCTTGGCCTCGGCGTCACGGGAGACCTGACGCTGGTAGACTTTCGCCTCCGCAGCGGCCTCCTCAATGAGCTTTCTCTCCTCAGGGTCATAGCGATCCCAAACGCGTTTGCTGAAGATCAGGATCTGCGGGTTGTACACGTGCCGGGTGAACGTGAGGTGTTTCTGGACCTCGGCAAACTTCGACGTCTGGATGACGGTCGCGGGATTTTCCTGACCGTCGACGGTCTTCTGCTCTAGGGCCGTGTAGAGCTCCGGGAATGGCAGCGGGACCGCGTTGGCTCCGAGGGTATTGAACAGATCGATGTAGAGCGGCGACTGCACCACGCGAACCTTGAGGCCCTGAATATCCTCGAGCTTCGTCACAGGACGTCGGCTGTTTGTGAGATTGCGGAAGCCCAGATCCCAATAGCCGAGGCCGACAAGGTTCTTGGGAACGAGAGACTCCGAGAGCTTCTGGCCGAAGGGGCCGTCCACCACGGCGTCCGCCTGCTTCGCACTGTCGAACAGGAACGGCAGGTCAAAGAGGCCAAACTCCTTGACCTGGCCGACGAGCAGCCCAGCATTCAGGACTGTGATATCGATGGTGCCGCCCTGGAGGGCTGAGACGGTTTGCAGGTCGCCACCGAGCTGGCCGCTGGGGAACAGACGGACCTTGATCTTGCCGCCACTCTTCTGCTCGACCAGTTCTGCAAACTTCTTGGCCCCCTGTCCTTGTGGGTGCTCCTGCGCGTTCTGAAACGCGAAGCGAATGGTGCGCTCTTTGATTTCGGCGTTCGCTGATCCTGGCAAGAGAAACACGCTGCTCAACAGGACGCTGCAGATGATTTTTCCGAAATGCTTCATAACTCTGATCTCCCTCACGTTTCCTCAGGATGGTTTGTCGGTGCACGGCACCATGGTTGTGGATTGTCGTCTGCTACCCTCCGATCAGTTTGGCGGGCCACATCACGAGCTGCGGGAACAGCACCATCAGGAACAGCACGACAAGTTGCGCCAGCAGGAAAGGCCACACGCCCTTCATCAGGTCTTCCATGCTGATGCGCGAGACGCCGGCCACGACATTGAGCACCGTGCCCACCGGCGGCGTGATCAAGCCGATCGAGTTGTTCACGATGAACAGGACGCCAAAGTAGACCGGGTCGATGCCTGCCGCCTTGATCACTGGCATCAGGATGGGCGTCAGGATCAGGATCGTCGGGGTCATGTCCATGGCCGTGCCAACGATCACCACAATCACCATGATGGCAATCAGCAGCATCGTCTGGTTGTCCATGAACGGCTGCAGCAGGTCGATCACGGAAGTGGCGATCTCCGATACCGTGATCAGCCAGGCCGAGACCAGGGCTGCGGCGACCAGCAGCATGACGACGGCCGTTGTCTGGGCCGAAGTCACGAAGACGGCGAACAGCTCCGCGATCTTAAGCTCGCGGTAGACGAACACCGCCACGATCAGCGAGTACACCGCCGCCACCACGGCCGCCTCGGTGGGCGTGAAGACACCAAACTTCAGCCCGAAGATGATGATGAAGGGCAGCATCAGGGCCCAGACGCCTTCCCGAAGGGCGCGACCGATCTCGCCTGCAGACCTCTTGGGCGGGCTGACGATGGTCTCCTTGCGCACCTCCCACCACCAGGCGAAGGCGAGGCCGAGGCCGATGAGGATCCCGGGCACCAGGCCGGCCAGAAACAGCTTGGTGATCGACACGCCGCCCACGACGCCGAAGATCACGAAGCCGATGCTGGGCGGGATCACCGGTCCGATCACCCCAGAGGCGGCGATCAGCCCGCCGGAGCGCGCCTTGTCGTGGCCGGCCTGCACCATCATCGGCACGAGCAGGGCCGAGAGCGCCGCTGCATCCGCCACCGCTGATCCCGACAAGGCCGAGAGGATGCAGGCGGCGAGGATTGCCACGTAGCCCAGGCCACCTTTGACATGTCCGACCAGCGCGAGAGCGACATTCACGATTCGCTTCGACAGACCGCCGGTGTTCATGATCTCACCGGCCAGCATGAAGAAGGGCACGGCCAGCAACGGGAAGCTGTCGGCGCCGTTGATGATGTTCTGCGCCACGATCTGGGCGTCGAACAGGTCCATGTAGACCATCAGGGCGATGCCGCTGATGAGAAGGGCATAGGCGATCGGCATGCCGATCGCCATGGTGCCGAGAAGGGAGCCGACGAAGATGGCGATGGTCATGACTGCGCCCTCCGCGGTGCGGATGCGGGAGCCTGGGGGGCGAGCTCACTTTCGCGGCGATCGCGCTCGGCGAGCTCGTGCTGCAAGGCCTCAAGCTCCTCCTGCTCCTCCGACTCTTTGACCATGACGAGTTCCTCGTCGGAGAGTTTCCCGGTCAGGGTTCGGTAGAGATCGGCCAACAGAATTAGCCCCGTTGAGATACCGAAAACCACACCAACGCCGTAGAACCAGCCGGTTGACAGACCAGAGGCCGGTGCCGCCACATCCCAGTTGATCAGGGTCTGCTCCCAGCTGCCTTGCAGGAGCAGCCACGTGGCGTAGAGCATGAGGACCTGGCTGACGATGAGGCAGGCACGTTTGCCTACATTGGGCAGACGCTTGACCAGGGTGTCCACGCCGAGATGACCGCGCGCTCGCAGGGCCACAATCGCGCCGAGAAAGGTGAGCCAGACGAACAGCCAGCGCGAGAGTTCTTCGGAGACAGTGATGCCCGAGTTGAAAGCGTAGCGCAGCACCACATTGCCGAAGACCAGGACCACCATGATCGCCAGGAAAAGAGCAATCAGGATCTTCAGCAGCTTAAAGTAGCCTTCCACGATCATGTTCATGGGCGTTTCCTCTGGTTTGCGTCCTTATTGGTTCTATTTGATCTGGACGCGTCACATCGACTGAAAGTGTTGCTTCATTCTCTCCGGATCGGGCTCAATGCCGGTAAAAAGACGGAAGGCTCCGACAGCCTGGAAGACAGCCATGCCGCCGCCGCCCATGGTGCGGCAGCCCAGGGCACGGGCCGTTCGCAGCAGTTGCGTCTCAAGGGGGAAGTAGACAATGTCCGCAACCCAAAGGCCTGGCTGCAGAAGAGGCGCGGGAAGTGCCATGCCCGGATATTTGGCCATTCCGACGGGCGTCGTGTTGACGATGCCGTTCGCACGCGACACTGCTGGCTCAAGGTCATCGGCCGCCGCAGCGCGCTCGCCGCCGAAGCGCTCGCACAGTTCGGAAGCGAGCTGCTTAGCACGGCTTTTGTCCGTATCGACGATCATAAGCGTGCCGACGCCAAGGGTCAGCAGGGCGTGTGCCACAGCGGCACCCGCGCCACCGGCCCCGAACTGCACAACGCGATCGCGGCCGAGATCCATCAGTTCGCGCTTGAAGCTTTCCGCAAAGCCCCACCAGTCGGTGTTGTGTCCGATGCTGCGCCCCTCGCGAAACACGACCGTATTGACAGCACCGAGGGCTTGGGCATCCGGTGTCAGTTCATCCATCAGTGGGATGATGGCCTGTTTGCAGGGGTATGTGACGTTCAACCCGGCAAAGCCCATACGTTGGGCACCTGTGACAAGCTCGGGCAGAGATTCCGGCCCGAGGCGGAGCACATCGAGATCGATCAGCTTGTAGATGTAACGGAGGCCCTGCTCGGCTCCTTCCCGCTCATGCATGGCGGGCGTGCGGGAGGCCTGAATGCCGGATCCGATCAGACCAACCAGGACAGATTGGGCGGAGGCGTACTGTGCTGCCAGGCTAGAGTTGCCGATGCTGCCACTGCCGGTCTCAGCCGACTGGAAACGGACAGTATCTGCATGAAGCATGGGATCAGCGTGTCGGATGCCTTCGATGGGCATGACCATGATGTCCCTCTTGGTGCTCCGACGCTTAGGTCGGAGCAGTTTCCTCATTATTGCCCGGGATCGAGGCATTTCTCTGCTCTCGACTGCTTGCGTCCGCCGGGCGACGCCATTAATGTACGAACTAGTTAGTATAGTCAACAGGGGTCGTCGGTGTTTTTTACGTGCGCCTCTACGCCCTTAGGCGAACAGATCTTACGCGTTCCAGTGAGTTTGGTACTTGGGAGCTTTCACGTTGACGCTAAGGCGAACTTGCTCTCAAAACAGGCTTGGGTCTGAGCCATTTCCCGAGAGGATTAGGTGAGAAGAGGCTGGTCGATGGTGTGCTATGAAGGATGTAACCGCCATGCATGACGTTAAACCTTCCAGTCATGCCGCGAAGCGGTCGACCTCCGGCCGCGGCGGGTACGATCCCGAATTGACCCGGCAGAACATCTTGGCAATAGCAACCAAGGAGTTCGCAGAGAAAGGCTATAGCGGAGCACGCGTCGACGAGATCGCCGCCCGGACGAACACCAGCAAGCGGATGATCTACTATTACTTTGAGGATAAGGAAGGATTGTTCGTTGCGGTGCTCGAAGACGCCTACCGGCGTATCAGGCAGATCGAAGCGACCCTGGATTTAGCCGGTCTTGAGCCCGAGGCGGCGATCCGAGCTCTTGTGGGCTTCACCTTTGATTACCAGAACTCGAATGAAGACTTCATTCGTCTCGTCATGGTCGAGAATATCCACCAAGGCGTCCATCTCGCACGCTCCCGAGCAATCCAGGAACTGAACGTCTCTGTGATCAACACGCTGCGAGGCATCTACGAGCGAGGCGTCAAGGATGGAATCTTCCGGAAAGGCATTGATGAGATCGATCTGCACATGACGATTAGCGCGTTGTGTTTCTTCAACGTCTCGAACCGTGCAACTTTCTCTCAAATCTTCAAGAGAGACATGGCGTCAGCGGACATGCTCGCCAAACGGCGGGAAACCGTAATTGATACGGTTATCCGCTATTTGAGGAAGTGATGTTCCGGTGGCTGGGGCATGGCGACGCCGACGGTCAGCCCAGAAGTGCTGCGTAGCGTTGACGACGAAGTCCCTGGTGGGTTTGGTCCGCTTCTCCCGCAACCTTAACCATTTTGGCGACGAACTGGCCAAGCAGCTGAAGCAGTGAATGTGTGCGGATTCTTGTCTTGTGGTTGGGCAGGTCTTGAACAGGGAAATGGGTGGTGGCCATGAGAGGATCCTTCTCAGAGAGAACGTGACCTCAGGCGTTTCCTTCTTGATCTTTCTAAGGAATATGGATCGGCTTGCCGCTCTGCACCAGAGAAAACGCCACATAGTTCGCCTGCGCAGGATGCATAACACAAGTGTTGAAGGCTTAATTATCTGCACCCTGCGCAGGCATTGGTCTCAACAGCAGTGGGGATGTCCAGAGTATGATTGCGCGTCTGAGGGAGGCATTTCGTGCCATCGGCTCATGCCTCCAGCCGACTCGGCCAAGGTTTGGATGAGAATTGACGTTTTTGGCTCGCGCTGTTGGATGCGACCCGGGCAACGGCCCAAAGCAGTTTGTGGAGCCGCGTTTTTCACTGGAAGTGCAACCTCAGAACCATCTTTAACCCACAGCAACAGGAAAGCCACTATGAGCCGCATCGTCTATGTCTTGAATGGCCCCAATCTGAACCTTCTCGGAAAGCGCCAGCCGGCGATCTACGGGCATGAAACCTTAGCAGACGTAGAGGCAGAATGCCGCCGCGTCGGGGCTGAACTTAAGCTTGAGATTGAGTTTTACCAAAGCAATGCTGAACATCAGATCATTGACTGGATCCACGAAGCGCGGGAGCGGGCGGGCGGCATCGTCATCAACCCGGCAGCCTTTACCCATACGTCTGTCGCGATCCTTGATGCCCTAAACACCTGCGAGTTCCCGATCATTGAGGTGCATATCTCGAATGTGCATAGACGGGAGGCGTTCCGGCATCATTCCTATGTCTCAACCGTTGCCTCCGGGGTCATCGCTGGTTTCGGGACGCAAGGTTACCAATTGGCTCTTCAGCGGCTTGCGCGTCTCATTGACGAGAGCCAACAATAGCTTCGGCTCCAACGACCATTTGTGCTCCTGCCCGACGCAAAGGTTTAGGGGAGTAAGATCATGCTGTCAGACCCGTTGCAGGGTGAAACGGTCGGCGAAACCGCCTATCGCCGGATCCGCTTGGACATCGTGTTCGGCCGGCTCATCCCGGGCGAGAAGCTCAAGCTCGACCGGATCAGTGAGGCCTATGGTGTAAGTATCAGCACACTACGGGAGCTTCTGAACCGGCTGTGCTCAGAGGGCTTAGCCGTTGCTGAAGGCCAGCGTGGGTTTGAGGTGGCGCCCGTCTCGGCAGGGGACTTCCGGGAAGTGGCGGCCATGCGTCAGCTCCTTGAGTGTCACGCCCTGGAGCAGTCCTTCCAACGGAGTGATCTGGATTGGGAAAGCCGGGTTGTCGCCGCCCATCATAAGCTATCAGTGATGGAGAAGCGGATGCTTGCTGGCGACCACTCCGAGCCAGAGATCTGGAAGCAATTCGACTGGCAGTTCCATCACGCGCTGATCTCCGCCTGCGGCTCCAAGGTGCTTCTCGATACGCATGCTGTCATTTATGATAAGTATCTCCGCTACCAGATGGTGGCAGTGGTCTTCCGCGGGGAAGTTGCAGCAAACCAGCATCAAAAACTTCTCGAATGCTCGCTGGCACGGGACTTCGCGACGGCCCAACAGGTTTTGATTGATCACATTCAGGGTTGCGTCGAGGATGCCCTTGCCCGTGACACGGACTGGGTGACGACGTTTGCTTCCAAACGAGCGTTGGACCTGACAAATTTTAGTGACGCACGAGGCAAACAAGTCAGTCGGCGAGCTGGCCGTCCTGCCAGAGCGCGATCAACTTCAGCATAGGTCAATAGGGATTGGGCAGCCTTGGCGTGATCTTGGAGCTGTGGCTTCGAGGTGCCGACAATGAGAGCCGGCACCTCCATTGCCAATCGGAGATGATAGAAACGTCAAGACTACTGTTTGGTCGAGCGAATTCGCTCCAACTCCGACATCATCTCTGCTGCACTGGCTTGCCCAAACTCGACGGTGAACTTCTCCCGCACGGCCTTGGTCTTCTCCCTCAGCTTTGTCACTTCGGCCTCCGGCGAGGTCGAAAACTCCACCCCCTTAGATTTGAGCTCATCGAGAGCAGTAAGTTCAAACCCTCGAATGGTCTTACGCTCAAAGTCCTTGGCTTCCTTGGCAGCTTCGGTGATGAGTGCCTGCGGCACCGTCAGGTTAATGAGTTGACGTCACAGAGCGCCACGGGATCAGCCGGTCAGAAGCCAGCAACAAGGCCCGTCACCTCGGCCCAAGTCGTAAAGGCCTGGGCTCAGGAGGTGCGATGTTCTGCGGCAGTAGTGTTAGCGGTGCGGTGGAAGAGGTTTGCGACCTGATCATGAATTGAGAGAAAGCGCTGGGCCTGCCCCGCTGATTTGAAGCGCTTCATCTGTCGTTCGCGTCGGCGGGTGGGCTGGTGTGAGTTTTCCGCCCGGTTATTCAGATGGGGTTGTCTAATCGCAGCTCATTGATCAAGTCCTTTCTCGTCATTGCTCAACGATGTCCTTGCCGGTCTTGTGACCGGCAAGGACGGGAGGCCGATATTGCGGCTGTGCTGCTTATTCGTATTCGTTTGGCGCCATTGATGGCCGGTTGCCGGGAGCAGGGTTGTCTTCGCGGTCGACACTTGGTCGCCGCATGATGGTCTTCGCAGGTGGGGCCTTCCAATGTATTCGACGCAGTCTGCGTGTCGATGACGCGCACCTGCAATCCCATCAACGGAATGGCCTGACCTACGTCCCGGCAGGGACGTCTCGGCGCATCCGACGAGCGGACGCAATCTGGTTGTGGCTCAGCTTCAGGTCATGGCCGGTCTCCCATGCCGCAGTGCGCTTTCAAGCGATCGTGCGGGCGGCTCGATCAAAGAGCGTGCCGGTTTTCAGCATCGTGTGCATGATCACCGCGAGCTTGCGTGCTACGGCCACGGCGGCTCGCTTGAAGCCGATCTTCTCCCTCAGCTTCAGCCCCCAGGATCGGAGCGCACTGTCGGCAAGGCTCCGGGTCAGGATCACCGTTGCCGCCTCGTAGAGGAGGCCGCGCAGATGCTTGTCTCCGCGTCGCGAGATGTGGCCATCGTAATCGACTTCGCCTGACTGATACCGTCGGGTTGTGAGGCCGAGCCACGCGCCCACTGAGCGCGATGTCCTGAAGTTCTCCGGATCTTCGATCGCCGCGGTGAAGGACGCTGAGGTGACCGCGCCAATCCCGGGGACCGACATCAAGAGCTGGCACGATGCGCTCTCCCGCGCGGCGGCGACAAGCTGTCGGTCGAGCTCGGCTGCCCGGACACGCAGGCTGCGCCAGGCCTCGAGCAGAGGCAGAACGATCCGCTCCAGCCCGCTGTGACCGGCAAGCAGACCGCGGACATTGGTTTCAAACACGCGACCGGCCCCCTTGGGAACGACCAGCCCGAAGGTCTTCATGAGCCCGCGGATCTGATTGGCCAGCTCGGTCACGGATTTTAGCAGTTGACCGCGCGCGGCCACCAGCGTGCGGGTCAGCATGCTGTCATACTGCTTGACTCGCACCTCACGGTAGAAGCCCGCCTCTGCGAGCTGCGCCAGGCCGTCGGCATCATTCGCATCAGTCTTGTTCGGTGCCATGTCGAGTGCTGCTTTGGCATGGCGAGCATCGATGCAGATCGCCGGCAGCCCTTCAGCACTGAGGGTATGATAGAACCACACCGACAATGGGCCGGTCTCGAACACCACTCGCTTTGCCGCGGGCGCACGCTTGCGGAGCACATCCGCCAGCAATGTCGGATCCGACGGGCATTTGCCGCGCCAGATCCGTTTGCCATTCTGCCGCACCGAGATCGCCGTCTCTTTCAACGACACGTCCAGACCGATATACTGCGCCATGGTTGCTCTCCGTTCGATGCTTGGGCCCGGCGTCAGGTCGTGAGCCCGTTTCTTCATCTTATCGGGGAGCAACCACCTTTCGGATAGGCATTCGCCTCTGGCGTCTGCGTGACCCAGCCCATACAGGCGACTCGCCCCGCGATTACCCCATGTATTCGGCCTGCCGCCGGAGCCCTCGATTCCCGGTGAGGTGCTGCACTGCAGGCTGATGGTACAACGAGGATCGTTCGCAGCGGCCTCAGGCCCCAGTGGGAGAAGCGCAGCATGAGACACTATGCGGGTTTGGATGTCTCGGTCAAAGAGACTTCGGTGTGCATCGTTGACGAGACGGGGAAGATCTGTCGTGAGGTCAAGGCTCTCAGCCATCCGGAGGATCTTCTGCGGGTGCTGCAGGACGCTGCCTGGCACCTCGAGCGGGTTGGTCTTGAGGCGGGCCCGCTCTCCCAATGGCTCTTCGAGGGGCTTGCCCAGGCCGGGCTTCCCGTTGTGTGCATCGAGGCGCGGCACACCAGGGCTTTTCTCAAAGCTCAGGTGAACAAGAGCGACCGCCACGATGCCCGCGGCATCGCCCAGATGATGCGGGTCAACCTCTTCCGCCCAGTGCATGTAAAGACGCTCTCAAGTCAGAAGCGCCGAGCCCTACTTACCGCTCGCAAGCTCCTGCAGGAGAAAGCCCTCGCGGTTGAGAACGACATCCGCGGATTGTTGCGCAACTTCGGGCTCAAAGTCGGGACCGTGGGGGCGGTTCGGTTCGAGGCGCGCATCCATGAGCTCATCGAGAGCATGCCCGATCTGATCGAGATCATCCAACCGCTGCTGCAGGCCCGTCGCGAGCTGCGCGAGCACTTTGCCACCCTGCACCGGAAGCTGCTGGCCCTGGTCCGCAATGATGAGGTGTGCCGGCGCCTGATGACGGTTCCGGGAGTGGGGCCGGTGGTGTCCCTGGCCTTTGTGGCGACGATCGACACACCAGCTCGGTTCCGGCGCTCCAAGGCGGTGGGGCCGGCCCTGGGGCTGACGCCCGTCCTGCACCAGTCAGGGGAAAGCAGCCGGGTCGGCCGGATCTCATTGTGCGGCGATGCCATGATGCGAACCCTACTGTTTGAGGCGGCTCAGATCATCCTGACCCGAGCCAGCCGCTGGTCCTGGCTGAAAGCCTGGGCCATGAAGGTGGCCCAGCGGCGCGGGCGGGGAAAGGCTGTCATCGCGCTCGCCCGCCGGCTGGCGACCATTCTGCATCGGATCTGGTGTGATGGCACTGAGTTCCGTTGGACGAGAGAGGCTCAGGCGATGTAGGTGCTTGTGGCCGACGAAGACCGTCCGAGCCAGACAGAAAGACAAGGTTCCGCCCCGAGGCGGAGAGCTGTCCCTCGCGGGACGATGAATGAAGCGAGTCCGCACAAAGGTTTGTTCCTTGCGCCCCCGGCACAAAGGACGCTGTTCAGATCGTTCCGCTTCATTCTTCTGACCCCATAGTGGAAGAGCCATCGCGCTGATTCCGGAGAGAAGCGAGAGCCCGCGGGGCAGCCATGTTATGGAGCCAATTAGATCGGAAGCGCTTGACTGAACCCGGCCGAATAGAGAAGCCTTTGTGCTGGCGATGCTCCACGCTGGGCATAACCTTGTTTCTCGCGGCGGCGTAGCTGGCCAGCTTGTCGGTGATCATCACGCGCGGTGTGATACCTTGCTTCTTGAGCAACTTCCGCAGCAAGCGCTTGGCGGCTTTTGTATTGCGGCGGCTCTGCACCAGAATATCGAGCACGACTCCATGCTGGTCGACGGCTCGCCAGAGCCAGTGCTTCCGACCTGCAATACTGATCGCGACCTCATCGAGGTGCCATTTGTCTCCCGGTGCCGGAAGACGCCTGCGGATTTGCGCGGCAAACTCCTGGCCAAACTTCAGGGCCCACTGCCGCACGGTCTCGTGGCTCACCTCGATGCCTCGGGCCGTGAGCATCTCCTCGACCATCCGCAGGCTCAAGGGGAAGCGGAAGTACAGCCAGACAGCATGGCTGATCACTTCAGCTGGAAAGCGGTGGCGGGAGTAGCGAGGATGGCGGGTCGATTTCATTCCTCGCTTGTGCCAGCATCCCCTCAACTCGACGTTAACCTGACGGTGCCGCCGCGAGGAATACCTCCTGCTTGTCACGGTCGAGGCCCACCATCTCGCCGATTCGATAGCGGAAATGATGCCGGTGCGCCTGCGCCAGATAATCGACAGCATGGTGGCCGACATCCATGCTGCCAGCTGCTACCTCATGCAGAAGCGGTTTCCAGATATGGGTCCTCGAGCGCTCGGCCAGCGTCACCTGTGCTTTCCTGCGCCGGCCAAGCCGGTCCCCAAGCTTGGTCACAAGTTGCAGACCCGCCGCGCCTCCGCCGACAACCACAATCTGGTGAAGGGACGGCTCGGCTCGTGGCTGGGTAGGCGGGTCCTGTTGATGTTCCGCGTGTGTATCCGGACTAGGCTCGTCGGACATGGTCATCCGTCCTTTGGGTTTTTCGCTTACACCCGGATCGGCTGTGGGGCCCCTGCCTCAACGACATCATCCTCCACTTTTACGGTCTCAGGCTCGTCAGCTTCGAGGTCCGTCTCCCTGTTGAGACGGCTGTGAAGGCGGTCCTCATCGAGTGCGCCTTCCCACTTAGCGACGACCACAGTTGCGAGACCATTGCCGATTAGGTTGGTGAGGGCTCGTGCCTCCGACATAAAACGGTCGATGCCAAGGATCAGGGCAATGCTCGCGACCGGGATCGTGCCGACTGAGGCAAGCGTCGCGGCCAGCACGATGAAGCCCGAGCCCGTGACTCCGGCGGCTCCCTTGGAGGTCAGCAGGAGAATGGCTATAATCCCCAGCTGCTGCGTCATGGTTAGATCGGTATTGGTCGCCTGCGCGAGGAAGATAGCCGCCATCGTCAGGTAGATGCAGGTTCCATCAAGGTTGAAGGAATAGCCGGTGGGGATCACCAGCCCGACAACCGAGGTCTCACAGCCCAGGTTTTCCATCTTGGCGATCATGCGGGGCAGCACCGATTCCGACGACGAGGTGCCGAGCACGATGAGAAGCTCCTCCTTGATGTACCGGATGAACTTGAAGATGGAAAACCCGCACAGCGCCGCGATTCCGCCCAGGACGCCAAAGATGAACAGCAGGCAGGTGGTATAGAATGCCAGCATGAAGTTGCCGAGCGACAGCAGGGTTCCGACTCCGTACTTGCCGATCGTGAAGGCCATCGCGCCGAACGCGCCAATCGGGGCCAGCTTCATGATCAAGCCGACGATGCGGAAGAAGATGTGACTGACGACATCGATGAGGCGCAGGACCGACTCGCCGCGCTCGCCGAGCGCCTGTAATCCAAACGCGAACAGGATTGCGAAGAACAGCACCTGCAGGATTTCACCAGTCGCGAAGGCGCCCACGACGGTGGAAGGTATGATGTCAAGCAGGAAGCCGATTGTACTCTGGTCCTTTGCTTTTGTGGTGTAGGTAGCGATTGCTGAGGTATCGACAGTTGAAAGATTGACATTCATCCCGACACCGGGCTGCCACAGATTCACGACGATGAGTCCAATTACCAGAGCCAGCGTCGTTACGACCTCGAAGTAAATGAGCGCCTTCAAGCCGACCCGCCCAACCTTCTTCATGTCCTTCATGCTCGCGATGCCATGCACGACAGTGAAGAAGATGATCGGGGCGATCAGCATCTTGATCATCTTGATGAAGGCATCGCCCAAGGGCTTCATCGCTTCGCCGATGGAAGGATAGAAATGGCCCAGGAGAACACCAATCAGGATGGCGGCCAGCACCTGGACATAGAGGTGCTGGTACCACCGGCCTTTATGGTGGGATTCCAGGACTGCCGTTGTCGGGGTCACCGTTGCCATTGCAAATCCTCCCTCCAAGAGGTTCTATTAGGTGTCCTGCGAAGCTGATCCGGCGGCCACCGCTGTCAACGCGGTCATATTCACAATTCCTCTTACAGTCGCTGTGGGGGTGAGGATGTGAGCCGGCCTGGCTGCACCCAGCAGGATGGGCCCGACGCTGATCCCCTGACCTGCCACGATCTTAAGAGCGTTGAATGTGGCATTCGCGGCATCGAGGTTCGGCATGATCAGGAGGTTCGCCTCCGCAGAAAGACGCGCATCGGGGAAGATGCGATTGAGCAACGGCTTGCTGAGCGCCGCATCGGCATGCATCTCGCCTTCAACCTCGAGATCTGGAGCACGGCGGTTGATGAGCTCAAGAGCGTCCCGCATCTTACGGGCGGCCGGGTCACTGGCGGTCCCGAAATTGGAGTGGGATATGAGAGCGGCGCGTGGCGTCTGGCCGAAGCGCCGCAGCTCGGCTGCCGCCAGTACGGCCATCTCGGCGATCTCCTCGGCCGACGGATCGAGGTGGATATAGGGATCGCAGATGAAAACCGTGTGCCGCGGTAGTTGAAGCAGGCTCATCGCCGCGAAGCCATGGGCGTCCTCGGCCAGCCCAATCACCTCCTCAATGTAGCGTAGATGCTGGGTGTAGGCTCCGAACGTGCCGCACAGGAGCCCTTCCGCCTTGCCTCCGCAGAGCAGCATCGCCCCAATTAGAGTGCTGTTGCGCCGCATCTCGGCCGCGGCGACATCGCGCGACAGTCCGTGCCGCTTGCGCCGCTGGTAATAGGTCTCCGTGGCTTCGGCAATGGCATCTTGGTCATCGAAACTGGCGATCTCAACGTGCTGGCCAGGTTGGATCCGAAGGCCGAGCGTTTTGATCTTCTGCGCTATTACGTCCGACCGGCCCACCAGGATTGGCATAGCAAGGCCCTCGTCGACGATCACCTGCGCTGCACGAAGGACACGATCATCCTCGCCTTCCGCGTACACGATGCGCTTGCGGCCGGACTCGGCCGCCGCGGCAAAAACGGGCTGCATCACCGTACCTGAGGTGTAGACAAACCGCTGGAGGGACCGTCGATACTCCTCTAAGTTTGGCAGCGGCCGGGTCGCAACGCCGCTGTCCATCGCGGCCTGGGCGACAGCTGGAGCGACCTTGGTGATCAGCCTTGGGTCGAACGGGCGCGGGATGAGATAGTCCGGACCGAAGCTGATATCCTGCGTGCCGTAGGCAGCCGTGACGACGTCCGACTGCTCGGCCTGGGCGAGTTCGGCAATCGCTCGCACCGCGGCGAGCTTCATCTCCTCATTGATGGTGCTGGCGCCGACGTCAAGGGCGCCACGGAAGATGAAGGGGAAGCAAAGAACATTGTTGACCTGGTTGGGATAGTCCGAGCGCCCAGTCGCGATAATAGCATCGGGCCGGACCTCTTTCGCGAGCTCCGGTCGGATCTCAGGATCGGGATTGGCGAGTGCCAGGATCAGCGGCCTCTCCGCCATCGTCTTCACCATCTCGGGCTTGAGAACACCGGCAGCCGAGAGACCGAGGAAGATGTCGGCTCCCTCGACGATCTCGCCTAGCGTGCGAGCCGATGTCGAACGAGCATACTGCGCCTTCTGCTCGTCCATGGCCTCGGTGCGACCTTCGTAAACGACGCCCTTGGAGTCGGTAACGAGGATGTTCTCCTTCCGCACGCCCAGGCCAACCAGGATATTGAGACAAGCAATGGCCGCAGCACCGGCTCCGGAGCAGACGAGCTTGACGTCCTCAATGCGCTTGCCGACCACCTTCAGGCCGTTGAGGACAGCCGCCGCAGCGACGATCGCTGTCCCATGCTGATCGTCGTGGAAGACTGGGATCTTCATGCGCTCGCGCAGCTTCGTCTCGATCACGAAACATTCAGGCGCCTTGATGTCCTCGAGGTTGATGCCTCCAAAGGTCGGCTCAAGCGAGGCGATGATGTCGACGAGCTTATCGGGATCCGTCTCGTCGATCTCGATATCGAACACATCGATGCCAGCAAACTTGCGGAACAGGCAGCCCTTGCCTTCCATGACTGGCTTGCCGGCCAGTGCACCGATATTGCCCAAGCCCAGCACGGCCGTGCCATTGGAGATCACGGCGACTAGGTTTCCGCGCGATGTCAGGTTCGCAGCTTCGAGCGGATCGTCCTTGATGGCCAAGCATGCGGCCGCCACACCTGGAGAGTAGGCCAGCGCGAGGTCGCGCTGGGTGGTCATGTCCTTAGTAGGCAGGACCGTGATCTTCCCCGGGGTCGGGAAGCGATGGTAGTCGAGGGCCGCCTTGACCAGGATTTCATCTGCGCCTGGTTCGGATGGGTTAATCTCACCGCCTGATGTTTTGAAGTTTATTTCCTGGCTCATGGTTCCTCACTTTGGCACGGCTGGCGGCACGTGGTTTCCAAGACTTTCAGAGGCACGTTGCCTGTTCGCGCCCGACAATCAGCTCAGTGTGCCTTCTGTGGCTGCTTCTTCGGCATGTAGAGATCGGTGATCGTGCCCTCGAAGGCTTCCGCCGCCATGCCAATCGTCTCCGAGAGGGTCGGGTGCGGGTGAATGGTTAGCCCGATATCCTGCGCATCCGCCCCCATCTCGATGGCGAGCGCGGCCTCCGCAATTAGGTCGCCCGCAGACGGCCCGACGATGCTGCAGCCGATAATCCGGTCTGTGGCTTCATCGAACAGAACCTTGGTGAGACCTTCGTCACGTCCAAGTGACAGCGAGCGACCGCTTGCGGCCCAGGGGAACACTCCTTTGCCGTATTTGATCCCCTTCGCCCTGGCCTCGTTCTCGGTCAGCCCGACCCAAGCCACCTCCGGATCGGTGTACGCCACCGACGGGATCACCTTGGCGTCGAAGAACGCGTTCTTGCCAGCGGCGGTCTCGGCGGCAACTTTGCCCTCGTGCACCGCCTTGTGGGCCAACATGGGCTGACCGACGATGTCGCCGATGGCGAAGATATGCGGCACATTGGTCCGCATCTGCCGGTCGACCGGGATGAAGCCACGCTCGTCCACCACGATGCCAGCGTTTTCGGCCCCAATCAGCTTGCCGTTCGGTTTGCGACCAACCGCCACGAGGATCTTGTCGAACATGTCAGTAGCCGGAGCGCTGCCGCCCTCAAAGTGCACGGTCAGCCCGTGCCCGTTGGCTTCGACTCTGGTGACCTTCGCCTTGAGGTGGATGGCCTCATATTGTTTCGAGATCCGCTTCATCAGCGGGGTGACAATGTCCTTGTCGGCGCCTGGGATAATCTGATCCATCAGCTCGACGACCGTTACCATGGCACCGAGCGCGTGATAGACGGTCGCCATTTCCAGGCCGATGATGCCGCCGCCAATGACCAGGAGCCGCTGCGGGATACCGTCCAGCTCAAGTGCTCCCGTCGAGTCGATCACGCGCGGATCATCGTGCGGAATGAAGGGCAGCCTCACCGGCTCCGATCCGGCCGCGATGATGGCCTGCTCGAAGCTCACGATCTTGGTTGCACCGTCCTCCCATCTGACCTCGAGCTGATTCATGGAAGCGAACCGTCCGATCCCCGACACCACGGTCACCTTACGTTGCTTGGCGAGCCCGGCCAGGCCGCCCGTGAGGCGCTGCACCACGCCGTCCTTCCAACCACGTAGCTTCTCGATGTCGATAGAAGGCTCCGCAAAGCCGATTCCGTGCGCTCCCATGCTCCTTGTCTCGTCAATGACCTTGGCGGCGTGCAGGAGCGCCTTGGAGGGAATGCAGCCCACATTCAGGCAGACGCCCCCAAGGCTCGGCCAGCGGTCCACCAGCACGACCCTTTTGCCTAAATCTGCAGCCCGGAAGGCAGCCGTGTAGCCGCCCGGCCCTGCCCCGAGCACCAGCACCTCGGCATGGAAGTCGCCGGTCATAGCGACTGGAGGCTTTGCGGTTGGCGCTGGGGCACTGTGTCCATTCCCTTTCGGTGCGGCCCGAGCCTCGAGCGCCGATGACCCGTAGCCGGCCTGGCCCTGGCCGGGCGCGTGGTTGCTGAGAGGTGCAACGGTGGCACTTGCCCCCCCCTCCATGACAGCGATCACGTCGCCTTGGGAGACACGATCCCCGACCTTAACTCTGACCTCCCCGATCGTGCCGCTGTGTGCCGCGGGCACCTCCATGGTTGCCTTGTCGGATTCCAGCGTGATCAACGGCTCGTCGACCTTGATCGTCGCTCCCGGCTGCACATGCACCTCAATGATTGGTACGTCCTTGTAATCGCCGATATCCGGGATCCTGACTTCAATCGCCTCATACACTCCGCTGGGACTGCCGTAACCGGCTTGGCCTTGACCGGGGGACGGAGTGGCCTCCTCCTTGATCCGCTCCTTGGGCGGAGTGGCGGAGGCTCCCTCCGCGTCCAGAGTGACGATCAGATCGCCTTGGGATACTCGGTCGCCGGCCTTAACCCTGACCTCGCGAACAGTGCCAGCCGCTGTTGCCGGGATGTCCATCGTTGCCTTGTCGGATTCCAACGTAATCAGAGTATCGTCGACGTTGATCTTGCTGCCGGGGTGAACATGCACCTCGATGACCGGGACGTCTTTGAAGTCGCCGATGTCAGGCAGGTGGATCTCGGTCATCGTGCTCATCACATTGTCTCCCAGAGCGCAGGTCGGGTCAGAGAACCAAGCGGCGAACATCCTCCAGCACATGCGCGAGATGGCGCGTGAACCGGGCCGCCAGAGCTCCATCGATCACGCGATGGTCGTACGACACCGAGAGCGGCAGCATCAGGCGCGGCTGGAAGGTCTCGCCATTCCAGATCGGCGCCATTCGGGAGCGCACGACGCCCAGGATCGCAACCTCGGGCGCGTTCACGAGCGGCGTGAACGCCGTGCCCCCAATCCCTCCGAGGCTCGAGATCGTGAAGGAGGCGCCCTGCATGTCAGCGCCCCGAGCTTGCCGTCGCGGGCCTTCTTCGACACCGCGCCCAGTTCCTGGCTGATGTCGCCGATGCCCTTGCGATCAACATCCCGGATCACCGGCACGACCAACCCTTCCGGTGTGTCGACCGCCACCCCGATATGATAGTACTGCTTCAGGATCAGGGCGTCCTTCTCGGGGCTCAGCGAAGCATTAAACTCCGGGAACTCCTTAAGCGCCGACACAGAGGCCTTCATCAGGAAGGCGAGCAGGGTGATGCGATAACCCTTGTCCTTGGCGGCAGCGTCGAGCTCCTTGCGGTAGACGTCCGTCTCGGTGATATCCGCCTCGTCCTGATGCGTGACGAGGGGCACGTTGAGCCAGGCGCGATGGAGGTGCGGGCCTGAGATCTTCTTGATGCGCGGCAGCGGGCGCGTCTCGGTTGGGCCGAATTTGGAGAAACCGACTGCTGGAATTTCCGGGATGCCCATCCCGCTCACCGGAGCAGGCGCCGAGACCGGCGCAGCTGGGCCTCGGACGGCCGCCTTCACATCGTCCTTGGTGATCCGGCCCTTCTCGCCGGTCCCGCGGAGGGTCCCAAGATCGATCTCGAGTTCCCGTGCCAAGCGCCGCACGCCCGGACTGGCGTGCACGTGCCCAAAGTCGGCCTGGGCTCCTGGACCATTCAGCTTCGCGCTGGCCGCCGCCGCGGCCGGCGGCGATGGCTGGCTGGCGGGTGGAGGAGATGGCTCCTGCTGCTCGATGAGTGACGATGGCTCAGGGACAGTGGCGTTGCCATCCTTCAGCAGGACGATGGGATGGCCCTCGCTGACCTTGTCCCCGAGCTTGATCAGCAGTTTCTCAATGATCCCTGAAGAGGGCGCCGGCACCTCCATGGTGGCTTTGTCGGACTCCAGTGACACGAGAGGATCATCCGCATTGACGGGATCCCCTTCTTTGACGTGCACCTCGACGATCGGCACATCCTTGTAGTCGCCGATGTCAGGGATCTTCACCTCGGTTGCCACGGCGTTCCTCCTGTGATCGGGCAACCTCGTTGGGCGGGTCGCCATTTCGATGTCTTCACTACGCGATGCTCAGACTGTCCAGGGCGCGGGTTTCTCCGGATCGATGCCGTACCGGGCGATGGCCTTGGCCACGACGGTGGGCTTCACCGCTCCTTCGTCGGCAAGGGTTTTGAGCGCGGCCAGCGCAATCCAGCGGCGGTCGACCTCGAAGAAATCGCGCAGGCGCTTGCGATAGTCGGAACGGCCGAACCCATCCGTGCCAAGCACGCGGTAACGGCGCGGCACGAACGGCCGGATCTGGTCGGCAAACAGACGCATGTAATCAGTCGCGGCGACAACGGGTCCGTCGCGGCTCTCCAGGCAAGTTTCGACATGGGACTTGCGCGGCTCCTGTGTCGGATGAAGCAGGTTCCAGCGCTCGACCGCCATCGCCTCGCGGACGAGTTCCGTAAAGCCCGGGCAACTCCACACATCCGCCGCAACATTGAAGTCCTGCGCCAGCAGATCAGCAGCTGCAATCACCTCCCGCAGAATTGTGCCGCTGCCGAGGAGTTGCACCCGTGGGGCTTTCCCAGTCCCCTGCGCTTCCCGGAACAGGTACATGCCCTTCAGGATACCATGCTGAGCACCCTCCGGCATCGCGGGATGCTCATAGTTCTCGTTCATCACCGTCAGGTAATAGAAGACATCCTCCTGCTCCGCATACATTCGGCGCAGCCCGTCCTGGACAATGACGGCAACCTCATACGAGAACGTCGGGTCATAGGAGACGCAATTGGGGATCGTGGCCGAGAACAGATGGCTGTGGCCATCCTCGTGCTGCAGGCCCTCCCCGTTCAGCGTGGTACGCCCTGCCGTGCCACCGATCAGGAAGCCTCGCGCTCTCAGATCGCCGGCCGCCCAGGCGAGATCGCCCACCCGCTGGAAGCCGAACATCGAGTAGTAGACGTAGAACGGAATCATCGGCGTATTCGAGGTCGAATACGCCGTCGCGGCCGCAATCCAGGACGACATGGCGCCGGCCTCGTTGATGCCCTCCTGGAGCATCTGGCCGGACCTGTCCTCCTTGTAGAACATGAGCTGGTTGGCGTCCTCGGGCCGGTAGAGCTGGCCTACCTGAGAGAAGATGCCGAACTGGCGGAACATACCTTCCATGCCGAAGGTGCGGCTTTCGTCCGGCACGATCGGGACCACGTGCTTGCCGATGGTCTTGTCGCGCAGCAGCGTGTTGAGCACGCGCACGAACGCCATGGTGGTTGAGATCTCGCGCCCCTCCGTCGCCTTGAGCTGCGCCTCGAAGGCGGAGAGCGCGGGCACGTTCAGAGGATCCGACTTACGTCGGCGCGATGGGAGATAGCCGCCGAGCGCCTCGCGGCGGGCCTTCAGATAGCGCATCTCTGGGCTATCGTCGGCAAAGCGGATGAAAGGCATCTCTTGGAGCTGTTCATCCGTCAGGCCGATCTGGAAGCGGTCGCGGAACTGGCGCAGCACCGCCTCGCCCATTTTCTTCTGCTGATGGGTGATGTTCTGGCCCTCGCCGGCTTCGCCCATGCCGTAGCCCTTGACAGTCTTAGCGAGGATCAGGGTTGGCTGGCCCTTGTGCTTGACGGCGGCTGCATAAGCCGCATAGACCTTGCTCGGGTCGTGCCCGCCGCGGGTGAGCTTCCAGATCTCGTCGTCCGACATGTCGGCCACCAGCGCCAGGGTTTCCGGGTAGCGGCCAAAGAAATGTTCGCGGATGTAGGCGCCATCCTTCGACTTGAAGTCCTGGTACTCACCGTCGACACATTCCTCCATCAGCCTGACGAGCATGCCGCTCATATCCTTCGCGAACAGAGCGTCCCAGCCTGAGCCCCACAGCACCTTGATGACGTTCCATCCTGCCCCTCGGAAGTTGGCCTCGAGCTCCTGGACGATCTTGCCGTTGCCCCGCACCGGCCCGTCGAGGCGCTGCAGGTTGCAATTGATGACGAAGATCAGGTTGTCGAGCCTCTCCCGTCCCGCCAGCGAGATCGCGCCGAGGCTCTCCGGCTCATCCATCTCGCCGTCGCCCATGAAGGCCCAAACCTTGCGGGCTTCAGTCTGGGCAAGGCCGCGGAAGTGCAGGTATTTCAGGAAGCGGGCCTGATAGATTGCCATGAGAGGGCCCAACCCCATCGAGACCGTTGGGAACTGCCAGAAGTCCGGCATCAGCCACGGATGCGGATATGACGACAGGCCCTTGCCGTCGACCTCCTGACGGAAGCTGAGGAGTTGCTCCTCCGTAAGGCGGCCCTCGAGAAAGGCACGAGCATAGACGCCTGGCGAGGAGTGGCCCTGTACGTAGACGAGGTCGCCGCTATGCTCATCCGAGGCGGCCCGCCAGAAATGCATGAAGCCGGTGTCGTAGAGGGTTGCCGCCGACTGGAAGCTGGCAATGTGGCCTCCGAGCTCGGAGGTTTCCTTGTTGGCCTTGAGCACGATGGCGAGGGCGTTCCAGCGGATGGCCGACCGGATCCGATGCTCGATGGCCCTATCGCCGGGATGGGACTCCTGCCGCTCGACAGGAATTGTGTTAACGTAGGGGGTTGTTGCCGAGTACGGAACAGGAGCGCCCTTGCGTCGGGCTCCGTCTATCACTTGTTCCAAGAGGAAGTGGACTCTGTCGGGGCCATCGACCTCCAGAACACCATTCAACGAGTCGAGCCATTCTCTGGTCTCGATCGGATCAAGGTCGCGACTGCGGTCCACCGTGACCTCCCAGGCGCCTCCCGTCAGACGCGGGTGCGCTGATTACTTAGACGTGGGTACGCTGATGACTTGGGTTCGGCCGAACAGCTGTGCTGACTAACCTAGGTTAGCTGGTTGATGTAAACTCAGCAGTAACGCATTCGGTTCCCCTTGTGAAAACTCAGCTGGAGAAGTTCTTGCAACCATTCTCCTCAGGCCTGAATATCTTCCATATCACAGCCATTCAGGACGTTAAGCAGGGCCTTACGACAGGATCCCAGCCGGGAATAAGCTAGGCTATCCGGCCTAGCATGCCGTGGTGAACAGGCTGTCCGATACCGAGTTCATGCGATCACTGCACGATGTCGCTTCACAAGGCCTATCGTTTGGGAGAGACTGTCTTCTGACAATGCGAATGAACTTGAACCGGGACCGCGGCATTGAAAGCGAGGAAGGTTCTCATGCTTCGATTCGCTGCGAAAATCTTCGCGATGCTTCTGGTGCTGGTTGCGGTCCATCGGCCCGCTTCAGCAGTAGAACCGCATTGGCCCCCATCGCTGACGATCGGCACTGCCTCGCCGGGAGGCACATATCACGCCTATGGCGAAGGACTCGCGCGCATTCTGACTCGTGTCCTTGACATTCCGGTGACGGCGCGAGCAACCGAAGGACCGGGGCAGAACATCCTCTTGCTGGAGACAGGCGAGATCCAGATAGGGTTTGTCACCCTTGGTGTCGCTCTGCAGGGCTGGAACGGATCAGCTTCTTGGACTGGAGGCAAACAGCTGAGGACGATGCGTGCTCTCTTCCCCATGTACGACACGCCATTCCAGTTCATGGTCCGCGAGGAATCTGGGATCCGCTCAGTGGGCGAACTCAATGGTAAGCGCGTCGGGATCGGCCCGCAGGGTGGCACATCGGGAGTCTACATCCCCGAATTCTTCAAGGTTTTGAAAGTTGACGCCTCACTTGCTCATGGCGGCTGGGCTGACGTGGCGAACCAGGTGCAGGCTGGAACCCTTGATGCACTCGCAGTGGCAGCTGGCGTTCCATTCCCCTCCTTTATTGATCTCGAACGAAAGGGAAGAGTCCGTTACGTTCCGCTTACTCAGCAACAGATCCTCGATCTGCGTCTCGCCATGCCCGAGCTTGGAGCCTCTGTGGTCGGAGCAGGCACCTACCCGTCACTGAGGAGCAACTACGGGACGGTCGGGCTCTACAACTTCGCGGTTGCTCATCGTGATGTTCCCGCGGACCTCGCTCACGCGATCCTTGAGGCGGTCTTCGCGAACCATGACGAGCTGGTTGAGGTCCACTCGGCCGCAGCCGAGACGGTGCCGGGGAACTTCACCCGCAATACCTTTCTCCCGTTTCACGACGGTGCAAGCCGCTGGTATCAGAACAAGGGTGTTCTCGGCGTCATGCGAGGTGATTGAGCAGATTTGTGAGGAAGTGAAAGTGCGGTGCTGTCCTGTCTGGATGGCGCCCGTTTGGCAATGTGATTGTTGTTGACGTTTGGGCCGAGCGGGGCGGGTGCTGTTGGAGTGGACGGCCCCCTTACGGCATCGCTGTGCCAGAATGAGGTCGTTGCAGATCTCAGTCACAGGAGACCGTCCATGGACCAGATTATCCGCATCGGAATGGATACGTCAAAGCACGTCTTCCAACTGCACGGCGTGAATGCCGCCGAGGAGCCGGTGCTGCGCAAGAAGCTGCGGCGCCAGGATCTGATCACCTTCTTTGGCAAGCTTCCGCCCACCGTAGTTGCCCTTGAAGCCTGTGGGGGCTCGCACCATTGGGCGCGCCTTCTGCAGTCGTTAGGGCACCAGGTGAAGCTGATCGCGCCGCAATTGGCCAAGCCGTACGTCAAGCGTGGCAAGAACGATGCGGCTGATGCCGAGGCGATCTGCGAGGCGATGAGCCGGCCCACCATGCGCTTCGTGCCGGTCAAAACAGCCGACCAGCAGGCGGCCTTGATGCTGGTGGGCGTGCGCGATCGCTTGATCCGGCAGCGCACCCAGCTGGTCAACGTGATCCGCGGCTATGCGGCGGAGTTCGGGCTCATTGCCCCTAAGGGGCTGTGCCGGATCGAGCCTCTGCTGGAGCGGGTCAAAACCGAGGAGACCTTGCCGGCTCTCGCCCGGGAGCTGTTTGCGATGCAGGCCACGGAGTATGCGCAGCTGCAGGCCCGATTGGAGGAGATTGAAGATCGCCTCATGGCTTGGCACCGCGCCCATGAGATCAGCCGACGCTTGGCCAGGATTCCTGGGGTGGGTCCGATCGGCGCTGCGATGTTGGTGATGAAGACGCCTGCACCCGAGGCCTTTCGCTCGGCCCGCCACTTTGCCGCCTGGCTTGGCTTGACCCCGAAGGATCATTCCACCGCCGGCAAGGTGCGGCATGGGGTGATCACGCGGGCCGGTGACGAGGCCCTGCGCAGCGTGCTGGTGGTCGGGGCGACTGCTGTCATCCGGCAGTTGCGGCGCGGCCAGAGTGCGCCGCCTTCGCCGTGGCTGGTGGCGTTGCTCCAGCGCAAGCCGCCCAAGCTGGTTGCCGTGGCGCTGGCCAACAAGATCGCCCGCATTGCCTGGAAGCTGATGGTGACAGGGGAGAGCTACAAAGCCCCAGCGTCAGTATCGGCAGCGGCGTGCGCTGTGTAGAGATCAGCCCGACATGAGAACCCTTCAAGCGCTCTCGTGTTGAGCTGGTGTCGGACCTTGCAAGGAAGCGAGCAGATGGTGTGATCGATCGATCCAGACGGTGAGACACTCCGCACATGACTGTGGTCTGGCGAGGCCGCGGTGCTGTTGGGAACTCACAGAGCGGACGCCATCTTGGCCAGCGGTCATGTGTGACTGCAATGAAAGGCCGGACATATGACCGCAAGCGATCCGATCAAACCATGCCGAAATCTTCTTGCGAGGCGGGGGCCGTCCACATAGGCCATGTGTTCGACCTGTTGATGCGGTGCTTATGACCGCTGGCCCTGATGTTTTACGCTGGAGCTGGTCCCTCTCACATTATCGCGCTCGACTGACGCCAGACGACACCACGGGTTTGCCAGTTCCGGCGATCCATATCCGCTTGGCTTCACATCATCTCATCGTCACCGTGCCAACTGGGTTGCCCCAAGGGGCGAATGGTTTTGAGCTGGTCGTCTATGAGGCCGCCGGCGCGGCCGCTCCCTTGCTCCCGGGCTCGTAAGCCGTGCTCCCGGCCATGACCGCCCAGGCGATCCGGGCCATCTTGTTGGCCAAGGCGACGGCGACCACCTTGAATGGCTTCTTGGCCAGCCGCGACCGGGCCCAGTCAGCCAGGGCCGTCCTGGTCTTGGCCGACTTCATGCTGTAGAGCGCCGCGTGTGCGCCGACGACCAGCAGCTTGCGCAGATGCCGATTGCCCATCTTCGAGATGGAGCCGAGCCTCGCCTTGCCGCCGGTTGAATGCTGCCGGGGCACGAGGCCGAGATAGGCGGCAAACTCCCGGCTGCCCTGGAACAGGCCGGCATCCGGAACACTGGCCGAGAGACAAGAGGCCGCAATCGGGCCGATGCCGGGAATGGTGGCGAGCCTGATGCTCACCGGATCGCTGCGGTGGGCCGCCAGAATGGCCTTGTCGAGCTTGGCGATCTGCGCCTCGATCTCAACCAGCATCGCCGCCAGGGGCTGGAGCGCAATTCGAGCTGCCGCGGGGAAGTCTGGATTGCCCTCCTCATGGAGGAAAGTGATCAACTGGCGCGTGGTGCGAGCGCCCTGAGCGACCACGATGCCCAATTCGGCGAAGTGACCGCGCAGAGCATTGATCAGGGCGGTCCGCTGCCCGACCAGGAGATCGCGGGCTCCGTGCAGCATGAGGGTGCTCTGCTGCTGGGGGCTCTTGACCGGAACGAAGCGCATTGATGGCCGTGTGACGGCCTCGCAGATCGCAGCCGCGTCCGCTGCGTCGTTCTTCTGCCGACGAAGATAGGGTTTGACGTAGGCGGGAGGGATCAGGCGGACGTCATGCCCGAAGGCCATGAGCGTGCGCGCCCAGGGGCGAGCCGTCGCGCAGGCCTCCATCCCGATCAGGCAAGGCGGAAGAGTGCTGAAGAAGCCTGGGACCTGGCTGCGCCGCAGTGCCCGGCGCAGGACGATCTTTCCACTCCTGTCGACGCCATGCAACTGGAAGACGTTCTTCGCGATATCAAGGCCGATCGTGACAATCTCTGGCATGGACGTGGATCCTCTCCGGTTCTTCAACATGCCCATTTTGGCACGTCTGACGCTGGTGGAGGGCGCCATCCACGACATCACGTTAACTGATAACGGGCGCATTGAGGCAACAGCGGTCGCCTGACGGGCTCACGCGGCAACGCAGGCTGCAGACTTCCACGCCGCCATAGCATTAAGGCGGTGAAGATGGATGGCAAGCGCAGAGCGGCGGGAGCGCGGTGGAACGAAAACGTTGCGGGCAGCTGAGAAGACACTGGCGAAACGCTGCAGACCTCCCGGAGAGCGAAAGCCCTGCATCTTGCGCTCTCGTCGGCGCATCACCTGATGCGAGTTCTCAGATGAGGTTGTCTAATCGCAGCCTCCTGATCAAGTCTTTTATCGAATTGCATCGACGATGCCATTGCCGATTGTTCGACGGATCGCGAACAGAGGGCTGATATTGTGATCGCGTTGCCTGTTCTCCTTGGCGCCAGTGATGGTCACTTGCCGGGAGCACGGTTGTCTTCGCGGTCGACACCAGTTCGCCGCATGATGGTCTTCGCAGATGGGGCCTTCCAATGTATTCGACGCAGTCTGCGGGTCGATGACGCGCACCTGCAGTCCCATCAACGGAATGACCTGACCTACGTCCCGGCAGGGACGTCTCGGCGCGTCCAGCGAGCGAACGCAATCTGGCAGGGTTCCGTTGCAAACCCTGACTTAGGTTAAGCGAAGGCCGAACGTGATCCAGATCAGGCAGCAGCGCTGAAGAGAGCAGCAATGAAATCACGCTGAGCCTTCATGTCGTTTGCTGGTGCGATCGCGACCTGCCCTTTGCGGATCATCGCCATAGCCTCATAGCCAGCAATTGTCTGCGAGGCGGTCGAAAAGCTTTTGAAGCCCAGCCCCGGCCGAACCAGGTGCTTGATGCGCCGGTGATCCTGCTCGACGATGTTATTCAAGAATTTCACCTGTCGGAGTTTGGCAAAGCGCCAGAGTTCTCCATCACGTTTCATGGCTTTCGCCGCAATAGGATAAGCGGCGTTCTTGTCGACCGTGATGGTCCGCGGTTTGACCGTATGTGCCTGCTTCAAAGCCTTGCGGAAGAAGCGCCGAGTTGCCGCCGCATCCCGTCTGGGTGAGAGCAGGAAATCGATGGTTTGCCCGCTCGCATCGACAGCGCGATAGAGATAAACCCACTCGCCCTTCACCCGAATGTAAGTTTCGTCCACCCGCCAGGAGCCATTCGTCATGCGCAGATGAGGCCGGACGCGCTTCTCCAATTCGGGAGCGTAGGCCTGGATCCAGCGAAAGAGAGTCGTATGGTCCACTTGCACGCCACGGTCAGAGAACATGCGCTCAAGATCGCGGTAGCTGATCGGGAATTGCAGGTACCAGCGTACGGCCCACAGAATGATCTCCGCCGTAAACTGTCGACTCTTGAACGGGTTCTTCTTGCCTGCTTTCACCATGATCCCTCTCAACGCCCTCACCGTCATAACCCGGGCAGGGGAACCTTCAAAGCTGCAACAGAACCACTTCGCCCGCCGGCTTAAAACCCTGCGCGGGCTCACCCCCTACGAGTACATCTGCAAAACCTGGACCGAGCAGTCGCATCGTTCATCACTGACCCGACACACCACACCCTGGGACCGAACATCTAGTGACTCATTGACGAATGGTCCGCGCGCCATGCCGCCGCCCATTCCTCCACCTGGCATTGCCGGGGCGGCTTCCTTCTTCGGCAGCGCAGCGACCATGGCCTCGGTCGTGACGAGCAGGCCAGCCACGGACGACCTTGGCCGGATCGACGATGCCGGCTTGGACCAGATCCACAAACTCCTCAGTCTGAGCATCGAAGATCAAGCTGTCGGTCAGGATTATGCACCAAGAGGCCTAATGGGCCGAGCCAATGCGGACTACCGTCGGCGGGCAGCCCGAACCCGCTCGCGATAGACGGTGTAAAGGCCGCTGGCCGCAATGATGCCAGCCCCACGATCGTCCAAGCGTCGGGCAGCGCATCAAAAACACAAACTGACTGCTCCGGTCCAGATGCCTCTCTTGACCTGAAGCTCTGCAGGATCCTGATCTCAAAGGAGAGGACCAAACCAAGTCTTCACCTGAGAGAATACAGCATAGTCCGCGACCGAGGTGGCCGTATTCGCACCCTGCTGAACAGCCTCCAGCCGGGTCTTCACCTCTTCTGACGGGAACAGGTCAGCCTGGCGTCCGATGGCGAGCGCATCTTCGAGGACGTCGAGCCGGTCCCGAAACGAGATGCGGTATGGCATTAGCGCGTCGATATACGCCTGCCGCTTGCGCTCAACCTCCGCCGTGTCAGCACAGGCCAGGCGGGTCACGAAGGGCAGTAGCAGTTGCCGCTCCTCGTCATCGGCCTCATCATTCAGGTGCATCGCAAGCCGGCAGATTGGATGAGAGAAGCAACCCGGCATGTCGTCGACGGTTCGCACCGGTCGGTAGTGGAAGCCCGCCGCGACCACGGCCGCTTCGTTGATGCAGGTCCCACCGTCCTTGCCGGGGAACACGTGCGAGCCCTGTTTCAGGGTCCAGTTCAGGATGTGGTCAAAACTGCCCATGGCGGCCATCCTCGTGGCGCCCCCACTCCAGGATGGTGATCCTCCGGCATCATCCCTGTCAATCTGGAGGAGCCCTGAGTCGAGTTCGTTGTCAGAAAAGCCGCAGAGCCTGCAACGGCATTCAGCGCTGGCTATGGCAACCGAGAGCAAGTGGTCACCGAGCCCGGCCTTGGATCAGACACCGGACAGACCTGAGTTCCTCTGGTCCCATCCCTTGTGAAACCGAACCAAGCCGTCTGAGGACAGAAGGCATCACGTCCAGAATTCCGGTCAGGCCAAATGCATTCAAGTCACCTCATAGTCACTGCGGTCGATTGACACGAGTGTGCGTGAGCGGTCCGGTTGGCGGTTTGCGAGACGCGGGTGAGCGCGCCTTTGGGTGGGGAACATGAATCCCCAAACTCCCTGACATTGTAGACGTAATGCGCAGCAAGGAAGCCGCCGGAAACGTCCACCTGATAATCGTGACGGCGGAGCAGGAAATCGGGGCCAAAATAGAAGTCCTGCTCGCGGCAGTGGCTGGCAATCTCGGAGGGGAAAGTCGCACGCAGGACCCGCCAAAGCTCATCTTCTTCCTGCCAGGGCTCGACTTCTTCAACTTTGAAGCCGGGCATCGCTAGGAGGAATGGAGTCGTGAGATACGTCTATAGTGCATAGCCGTTGAAATAGGCCAAGTCTAATGGGTCCTGCGGGGTTTCAAGCCCATGACCCGCGACCCGAAATGATCGCCAGTTTCTTTCGTCACGCAAGCCTCTCCGTTGCAGGCACTTCGGCGAAGATCATTAGGACCGATTGCCGCCAAACGCACTTGAGGCATTGAAGCTAGATTACGAACGAAAGATTAGCCTTGCTCTTACGCTTGAGATCACGAGTCCGTTCGCGAGGAACTAAATGTTCGGGGGCGCGGCATGATCAACCGGTTCGGCAAACCAAATCGGCTACGCTCCTTGGGAGGGGCAAGGCTCGGAGGTGTAGGGCGAACTCTGAACCGTTCGGGCTCGCTTATCATGCCTACCAACACAGGGATAATCAGAAGGGCCAAGGAGACAACAACCACCAGGAACAAGCTGAAAACCACCGGAGTCCACCCCGCTTGTCGCGCAAGCAAATTCGCCTGCGACGACAATAGAATGAGCCAACATGGTTTTCGAATAGTTACCAGCCGACTTGGGGGTGCGACATGATCCCGAAGACGACAGGGGCTGTTGCGTTAACTGGTCTTAGATAATCCGGAGCGGCTATTGAGGAGCCGTTCCAATGTATCTGTTCAAGCGTCGTCGCTTCCCAGTTGAGATCAACCTGCTGTGCGTGCGCTGGTACTGCAAGTACGGCATCAGCTATCGCGATCTGGCCGAGATGATGCAAGAGCGAGGCATCAATGTGAACCCACCCACGATCTTCCGCTGGGTGCAGCGCTATGCCCCAGAGATCGAGAAGCGGGTGCGACCGTACCAGGGACATCGGTCAGGCTCATGGCGGGTCGATGAGACCTTGTGCGAGTTGGCGGACGCTGGCGGTACTTGTTTCGAGCGGTCGATAAACACGGTCGGCTGATCGGCTCTATGCTGTCCAATCGCCGGAACACCAACGCCGCTTATCGTTTCCTGCGTAAAGCCGTAAAGGCGATGAGCCACTATCCACCATCATCCATCACGACGGATCAACTGGCGTCGTATCCCAAGGCTATCCTGCGCCTGCAGGACGAAGGGCTGCTGCCGAAAGACATCGAGCACCGCACGTCAAAGTACTTAAAAAACATCACCGAGGCGAATCACGGCGCGCTCAAGCGGATGACCCGACCGACGCGCGGCTCCCAGACGATGAACACTGCCGCCGCGACCCTGAAGGGTTTTGAAATCATGCGGATGATCCGCCGCGGTCATTGCATCCAGCGGAAACGTCGAGCGACAGGCGACCGGCGAAATCCGTCTCGTCAATCAGCTCTTCGATCTCGCTGCCCGAGCGGCCCATTCGATGAGCTTCCTTTGCCCGTTTCAAGTTACTGCAACAGTGCCCTCACATGGGCAATTCTCGGTCAGAGTCTCATTTCTGAAGCTGGGCCTCACCACGGAAGGGAAGCGTCTCCAGCGGCACACCTCTGGCTGCCCGAGCAACAACACCAGCCGCGAGGGCGGCTACCATAGGAGGCGGAGGCGGAATGGTCGTGAAGTGCAGCACCGCGTGGGCTGCCGCGTCGCTGAGTTCGTCGAGTGCACGGTCGTTGTTGTTCGCGAGGTCATCGCAGGCCTGATGGTAGCATCGATCATAGGCCTCACCCGCCGTCCCACCGAAGATCTGGGCTTGCATCTCCGTCTTGCGGCCTTCCGCGCCAGTGAAGAGACCGCCGGCCGGAATACCCTTGTCAATAAACGGACCATAGTCAGAGCGGCCGTCGAAAGGTGTCGCCAGCGTGGGGAGGTTCTGGCTCTGGAAGTAGTCGAGGAAAACGGCCTCAATCTCGGCCGAGCCAGGCGGGCCGACGGGTCCATCCGCGGAGCCGTCGCCGTCGTAGACGAAGCGCACGGGGTTGGGTGAGCCGAGCATGTCGAAGTTGAGGTTGAGCAGGATCTTGCTGAGATCCTCCGGCGGAAGTTGGTCGACGTAGTGCTTTGAGCCAAGCAGGCCCCACTCCTCAGCGCCCCAGAAGGCGAAGCGGAGCCGGTTATTCGAGGCAATGCCCAACCGTCGCATCTGGAGCGCGATCTCGAGAATGGTGGCTGCGCCACTGCCGTTGTCGTTGAGGCCCGGCCCCTCTCGCACGGAGTCGAGGTGAGCGCCCACGACCACAACCCGATCCGCCGTACCTTCGCTTGTCTCGACGATGACATTAGCTGTCTCACGGCTTTCGGTGATCGTGTCCGTTCTGACCCGGGCTCGCACTGGGCCCCTCTGGGCCAGCGCGTGCAGCTCCTCGCCCACTGCAAAGCTCGCGAACACCACGGGGATGCCGACCGGCGTACCAAGCGTGCCTGTAAGGACCTCCCGGCGTCCGTCTTGGCCTTCGTTGAAGATAATCACCGCCTCGTAGCCGGCCGCTGCCGCGTTCGTGACCTTGATCTGATAGGAGCAAGTGCCGCGCTGGACGAGCGCCACGGCCGGCTCTGACGGCGCGGCAGGAAAGTCGGTAGGCTCGCACCCGCTGGGGGAGCTGGGACTGCTGGTTGGTGGGATAACGATGTCGCGGGTCGGCACCAGCACGCCCTCGACGGTTCCCGGTCCTGAGTACCGCAGGGTGAGAAATTCGGTCCCATGAGCGTAGGCCCGAGACCCCGGACTAAGCCGTGCTACCTCCGCCTGAGATCTTTCTTCGAAGACTGGGAATTGGAATGGCTGGACCACGACCTGGTAGCCCGCGTCCCGAAGCTTCTGCTCTACGTAGCGGACGGAAGCATCATACCCGGGACTGCCCGAAACGCGGGTCCCGTTGTTGGCGTCTGCAATCTTCTGCAGTTCCTCCTGATGGGTGCGGATCGCCGCCACCGTCACGGCGTCACGCAACGCGGAGCTGTCAGTCTGTGCGACAAGCGACGTTGCTATCAACATGGCCGGCACGGCACTGACCAGGAAGAGCCGAGTGGTTGGTCTCATCGCTACCTCATCAACTAGATCGTAATGCGCCTGCCGCTCGCGAAGTAGCGTAGCGGCTATCCCTCAGCGTGATGGCATGGAAACGGGGTCCGATTGGATCGGCTCCCAGCAGCATGAGGGACAGCCACGGAGCAGTATGCCGGCACCGACGTGGAATTGGAATCCTCCGGTGTCTATGTGGTGGATGCCGCCGGCAAAATCCGATGCGAGCTCAACGTGCCGAGCGAGCCAAACGCCTTGGGGTCTCGTCAACTTAACACTTTTACTTGTTCTTGCCGGTGGTTTGAAGGGTGCGCCGTACTGCATTTTCAACAGCTTAGGCCGATGGGGTGTCAGCCTAAAACAGCCATTACTTAGTTAAGTTAACGGTGCCAGTGGTGATCTTGTTGTCTGCATAGGATGCGGTCAGTGAATGAGTACTGAATGCTGGCATTAAGCTTTCGTAATGTTGCCGGGCTGGTGGATCCGAGGCAAATAACGGGGAAACGGATTGGACCCAGCTCTTGAACCGGAGTCATTCTAACCACACATGCCAACTATCGGGGTCCGGGCCCCTCTGGCAGTCTTCCCCAAAGCTGCGATGTCGGACTCTCTCACCTGAGGAGCGTGAGGCTGCTCTGCATCTGGGAGACGACTGTGACGTCTTACCTCCACGTATCTTCCCTCAATGACACCTCTTTCCGCGCGAGCGAGACACGAGCGAGGCTTGATACCCTTGCACGTTTCCTCGACAGCGCCATTCGCGTGCCGGGAACCAACATCCGGCTCGGTGCCGACGCGCTCTTGAACCTGGTTCCTGGCGTCGGCACGCTGACGTCAAAGGGCATGTCGGCCTACCTGATCTGGGAGGCGCGCCGTCTTGGTGTACCAATGTCGACGCTCCTGCGGATGACAGGAAATGTCGGCGTCGACTTCGCCATCAGCGCGGTCCCGGTGGTCGGCTGGGTTGGCGATGTGTTCTTTCGCTCGAACCTGCGCAACATGGCACTGCTGCGTGACCATCTCGACCGATTCCATCCAGGGCTGAACACCTTCCAGAGATGACACTACTCAGGAACCCGATCGTGTCCGGCTGTTACCCTCGTATCTCGGCTAGACCTTTGCCGCTCAGAAAGCATAGCGATGAACACCCCCAACGCCGCGCCTAACTTTCGCAATTTTGCGATAGCCGCTGCGGTCATGTCCCTGCTGTCGATGTTCTACTTCCAGAGCACGGCGGGACCGCAACCTGATCAACTCCCCTACTCCGCCTTCATCACGGCAATCGATCAAGGCGAGATCCGCTCGGTCACTATCCAGGGGCAGGAGGTCGTGGCCGAGCGTTCAGGCGGCGGCGTCGTCACGACCTACGTTCCGCAAGGTGCCGGCCTCATCGCCCAACTCCAGCAGAAGGGCGTCGTGATCAAAGCAGAGCCACCGCCGCAGCCGAGCCTGCTCGGCAGCCTGCTGCTGTCGCTGCTGCCGTTTGCCTTGATGGTCGGCATTGTGGTCTGGATGTCCCGCAATGCTATGAACAAGCAGGGTAGCGGAGGCGGTCTGATGTCCATCGGCAAGTCGAAGGCGAAGCTGCTGACTGAAGCGCATGGCCGCGTCACCTTCGACGACGTCGCCGGCATCGACGAGGCCAAGGAAGACCTGCAGGAGGTCGTGGAGTTCCTGCGCGATCCGCAGAAGTTCCAGCGTCTCGGCGGCCGCATTCCGCGCGGCGTGCTGCTGGTCGGCCCTCCCGGTACCGGTAAGACCCTGACCGCCCGCGCAGTGGCGGGCGAAGCCAACGTGCCGTTCTTCACCATCTCGGGCTCCGACTTCGTCGAGATGTTCGTCGGCGTGGGTGCCTCCCGTGTGCGCGACATGTTCGAGCAGGCGAAGAAGAACGCGCCCTGCATCATCTTCATCGACGAGATCGACGCGGTCGGCCGCCATCGCGGTGCAGGCTTAGGGGGCGGCAACGACGAGCGCGAGCAGACCCTCAACCAGCTCTTGGTCGAGATGGACGGCTTCGAGGCCAACGAGGGCGTGATCATCATCGCGGCCACCAACCGTCCCGACGTGCTCGATCCGGCGCTGCTGCGTCCGGGCCGCTTCGACCGCCAGATCGTCGTTCCGAATCCGGACGTCCTGGGCCGCGAGAAGATCCTGCGCGTCCATGTGCGCAAGGTGCCGCTCGCTCCCGACGTGGACCTGAAGGTGATCGCCCGCGGCACGCCCGGCTTCTCGGGCGCCGACCTCATGAACCTCGTCAACGAGGCGGCGCTGCTCGCCGCTCGCCGCGGCAAGCGCATCGTCACGATGAAGGAGTTCGAGGACGCCAAGGACAAGGTGATGATGGGCGCTGAGCGCCGCACCCTGGTCATGACCGACGACGAGAAGCGCCTGACCGCCTATCACGAGGCCGGCCACGCCGTCGTCGCCCTCAACGTCCCGGCGACCGATCCGGTCCACAAGGCGACCATCATCCCGCGCGGCCGCGCGCTCGGCATGGTCATGCAGCTGCCCGAGCGGGACAAGCTGTCCATGTCCTACGAGCAGATGACCTCGCGCCTCGCCATCATGATGGGCGGCCGCATCGCCGAGGAGATGATCTTCGGCAAGGACAAGGTCACCTCCGGTGCTCAGTCGGACATCGAGCAGGCGACCCGTCTCGCCCGGATGATGGTGACCAAGTGGGGCTTCTCGCCCGAACTCGGCACGGTGGCCTATGGCGAGAACCAGGACGAGGTCTTCCTCGGCATGCAGATGGGCCGCCAGCAGAACGTCTCCGAGGCCACCGCCCAGAAGATCGACTCGGAGGTCCGCCGCCTGGTCGAGGACGGGCTCAACGATGCCCGCCGCATTCTGACCGAGAAGGCGCACGAGCTCGAGGCCCTGGCCCGCGGTCTGCTCGAATACGAGACTCTGACCGGCGACGAGATCCGCCATCTGCTCGACGGCCAGCCGCCGGTGCGCGACACCGGCGAGACCATCACCCCCAGCCGCGGCTCCGCCGTGCCCACCGCCGGCCGTGGCCGGCCGCGGGAGAGCGACGGGGAACTGATTCCGCAGCCCCAGAGCTAAAGCAAAGGTAGAAGGCGAGTGCTTCGACCGCACACGCCTTTTCTTTTCCGCTCCCAGTCTGGTGACGGGCAGAAAAATTCGATCCTTGCCGGATTAACCCTGCGATCAGCTCCGTATACGGGTCATGAACGACGCCAAGCGCATGGATGTCATCGGACTGCTCGGACCCTTGCGGCGCTATGCTCGCTCGCTGGCACGGGACGAGAGCCAAGCCGAGGACCTGGTGCAGGACACCCTTGTTCGGGCCTATGAGCAGCGCAGCTCGTTCCGCCCGGGCGGCAACCTGCGTGGCTGGCTGCTCTCGATTCTGCACAACACCTTCATCGATCACCGGCGGCGTCACGTGGCGGAGTTCCGTCGCCTGGAGCAGGTTGCCGCTGTTGCCGAGACAGCGGCTCCACCCGACCAGGAAAGCCGGGTGCGGCTCCAGCAGGTTCAGGCCGCTTTCGTGAGCCTGCCAGACGAGCAACGGGCTGCCCTGCATCTCGTCGCTATCGAAGGCCTGTCCTACCCAGAGGCCGCCACCGCTCTGAAGATCCCAGTCGGCACCCTTATGTCCCGCCTCGGCCGCGCCCGCGCCACTTTGCGAGGCTTCGAGTCAGGAACCGAGGTGTCGCGACCGTCCGAAGGCAAGCGTCCAAGCCTGCGCACTGTAGGAGGATCCGATGTCTGACCCTATCACCGAAGCGGACCTTCTGGCCTATGTGGATGACCAGCTTGACGTCGCGCGACGGATTGAGGTCGAGGAGCATCTTGCCCACGATCCGGAAGCCGCCGCGCGGATCATGGCCGATCTGAAGGACCGAGATGCCCTCCGGCTGCTCCACGCTTGTCCTCTGCCCCGCGCTCCAGAGACCACCTTTGCAGCGGCTTCCCGACTTGAGCGCGCTCTGGCCTGGCAGGAGTTCGGCCTGAAGCTGCGCCGGATCGCCGCCGTGGTGGCGCTGATCGGGTTCGGCTGGTTTGCTCACGGGCAGGTCGGGCTGGGGATTTCCGACAGCGAGGCCTCGCCCAAGCCGCCGGCTTTCGTCGAGGATGCCCTGCATTCGCACGAGACGGGCCTTCTGCGCGCTCGCATGGTCTCACAGCCTGAAGTCGAGGCCTATGACCCGGCCGAGATCCTGGCCGAGACCGGGATCCAACTTCCGCCCCTGCCTGATGACTGGCAGGTTCGGGATGCACAGGTTTTCCCGTCCAGGCATGGCCACAGCGTCGAACTCGTCATCGATGCCAATGATCTTGGCCGGGTGTCCCTGTTTGCCGCCCAGACTCCGGCCTTCAACGTGATCGCCCCAACCCTGGCCCGCTTCGACAAGGCGAAGGCTGTCTATTGGCAGACCGGCCCGCTCGCCTACGCGCTGACCGGGACCGGCAGCGACACAACCCTTGAACGGGCCGCCATCGGGTTGTCCCGCCAGCTTCGATAACACCCACAGGAGGACTTTGATGAATACACCTTACGCCTGGCAGACAACGACCGCACGCGCGGGTAGCGCCGTCTTTGACGAGGGCCTGCGCCAGCACATGCTGCGGGTCTACAACTACATAGGCATTGGCCTTGTGGTGACCGGACTCGTGGCGTTTTTTGTTGCCTCAACCCCTGCCCTCTATGTGCCGATCTTCCAAACCCCGCTGAAGTGGGTGGTGATGCTGGCGCCACTGGCCTTCATCTTCTTCTCGTTTCGCATAGACCGGATGACGGCGGCGTCCGCCCGCACTGCCTTCTTTGCCTTCTCGGCCGTCATGGGGCTGTCACTCGCCTCGGTGTTCCTGGTCTTCACCGGAGCCAGCATCGCCCGCACGTTCTTCATAACGGCGGCCATGTTCGGTGCCACCAGTCTTTACGGCTACACGACGAAACGCGATCTCTCGAAGTTCGGCTCGTTCTTGATCATGGGCCTGATCGGCATCGTCATCGCCTCGCTGGTTAACATCTTCCTCGCGTCGAGCGCTTTGCAGTTCGCGATCTCGATCATCGGCGTGCTCGTGTTCACCGGCCTGACCGCTTACGACACGCAGTCGATCAAGGAGCGGTATGCCGAAGGCTATGGCCACGAAGCCAACAACAAGATGGCCGTGTTTGGCGCGCTCTCGCTCTACCTGAACTTCATCAATCTCTTCCAGCTGCTGCTGAGCCTCACCGGGCAGCGGGAAGAGTAACCCCCGTCCATTGCAAGAAAGGAATTGATTTACATGGACCATCAGGACCGTCAGGCCATCGAACAGCTCTTCGGGAAGATCGCGCAGGTCGAGGGCCAAGCCGGAGCTCCGGACACGCAGGCGGCGGAGTTCATCCGCTCGCAGATCGCGCGGCAGCCGAATGCTCCGTACTACATGGCCCAGACCATCGTGGTGCAGGAGCAGGCACTGAATGCCGCCCAAGGCCGGATCCAGCAACTGGAACAGGAGCTGGCCAGCCGTCCGGCAGGCGGTGGGGGATTCCTCTCTGGCCTGTTTGGCGGTGGGCAGTCACGGCCGCAGCCGCAACCCGCTTATCAGCCGCATCAGCCCTATCAGCAGCCGATGCACGGCATGCCGCCCCACATGACACATGGCGGCATGGCTCCCCGTGGCGGCGGAGGCTTTCTCGCTGGCGCGGCCCAGACCGCCATGGGCGTGGCCGGCGGCGTACTGCTGGGCAACATGATCGCCGATGCTTTCGGAGGTGGAGACGAGGCGAAAGCCGCCGATGCCGGCCAGGCCGAGCCGCAGCAAGCCGCCGCCGAGGATACTGGCGGCGATGACTTCAGCTTCGAAGAGGACATCTAAGTCCGATCAACGATGGGGCGGCCCTCCCAGACCAGGGCTGACCGCCCCATGATCTCATCCCTCCCGATCCGAGCGCCCGTCTTGGAGACCTCTCGGATCCCCAGTACCATTCCGCCGTCGCAGGTCCATGCGCGTCTCAGGCTCACGACAGAGATGGAATGCCGGCCTTGCAACGCCGTTGCCCGGTGACCTTACACCGATTTCCAGCCCCATCATTTCCTGCAGCACGATCCCCGTACGGAGTTTAAGAATGCACTGTTTGCAGCCTGCCGCGACCTTCGCCCTTGCCTGCATCTTTGCCCTGTCTGGAACCGCCGTCCTCGCTCAGAGCAACAGCGCCTACCGGAGCACGGATGTGGTTGCCGGCAAGCCGCATCGCTTAGGCGTCTATGGCAACGTGCAAAAGGACTGCACGTCGGGGCCGCTGCCAACCGTCCGGGTCGTGACCCCGCCCAAACACGGCGAGCTGAATGTGCGCAGTGGGAAGCTCAAAGCCGGACGGATCTCCCGCTGCCCGAAACTGGAGGCTACGGCCCAAGGGATCTTCTATAAGCCCAACCCCACCTACAAGGGAGCCGACGAGGTCAGCTACGAGGTCAAGTCGGCCAGTGGCAAGGTGGAGAGCCACACCATCAGGATCACGGTGAAAGACGCGACGCCCGCAGACGCCAAGCCCAACCCGGACGCTGACGCTGACCTGTGACGACGAAGCGGTCGGACGGACCTCCCGGTCCGCATTGACGCTATCTTGGCAGAAGGGCTTGGCAAGGGCCGCTTACGCGGCCCTTTGTAGTCCCTATAGGCCAGCAGCGTCGCTCGTGAGCACGTGGGCAGAGACCAGTCGACGCCCCAAAGGCGGCAGCCGGCACGTAGCTCCTTGAAGCCAAAGCCACCCAAGGGCAGAGGCGGCTCTTGGTTACTCTGGCTTGGCGATCCGCGTCTCCTCGAAATCGGCCAAGGCCCATCCGCCAACTGATGCCGTAAACGCCAAGGTCGAAGGGTGAAGCAATCGGGTCTTGGACACTTGCAAACCAAGGCCTGTGAACCCTCAGCCTTAAGGCCACCTAGGCAATCGAGCTTCTTGCAAATGCTTTGCAACTGCATAAACTACCGGGATGTTTCTCGAGGAGACCCTAATGAAGCTTCCTCCCTTGCTGCTGATCTTTGCAACCTTGTTCTTCGCTGCCTCATCTGCTCAAGGAGCAAAGGGCAAGTTCAAGGTCGTTACCACCTTCACGGTCATTGCCGACATGGCGCAGAACGTGGCTGGTGACGCAGCCATCGTGGAATCAACCACCAAGCCCGGAGCGGAGATCCACAATTACCAGCCGACACCAGGCGACATCCTGCGGGCGCAGGATGCCAAGCTCATCCTATGGAACGGCCTCAACCTTGAGCTTTGGTTCGAGAAGTTCCTCCGCAATCTAAGGGAGGTGCCCAGCGTCGTCGTGTCCGAGGGCGTGAAGCCGATGGGGATCCAGGAGGGGCCCTACACCGGCAAGCCCAACCCCCATGCCTGGATGTCCCCCAGCGATGCCCTCATCTATGTCGACAACATCCGCGATGCGCTCGCCAATCACGATCCCGGGAATGCCGAGACCTACCGGGCCAATGCGGAGACCTACAAGGCGAAGATCCAGGCGACCGTCGCGCCGATCCGCTCGACCCTGGCGGCGATCCCCGAGCAGCGCCGCTGGCTCGTGACCAGCGAGGGCGCGTTCAGCTACCTCGCTCGCGACTTCGGCCTAAAGGAACTCTACCTCTGGCCGATCAACGCCGATCAGCAGGGCACGCCGCGGCAAGTGCGCAAGGTCATCGATGCCGTGCGGGCCAACTCCATCCCGGCTGTGTTCTCGGAAAGCACCGTCTCGCCCGATCCGGCCAAGCAAGTGGCCCGCGAGACCGGCGCCAAATACGGCGGCGTTCTCTACGTCGACTCCCTGAGTGATGCCACAGGTCTGGTGCCGACCTATCTTGATCTCCTGCGCGTCACCTCGGAGACCATCGCCAAGGGATTGACCGAATGAATGCCCCCACCCGACGAGCCGACCCTCGTTCCGGCGCCGCCGACGCAGGACTTACCGTCAGTGGTGCAACGGTCACCTACCGCAATGGGCATACGGCTCTTCGGGACGTGAGCTTTGTGATCCCGCGTGGCACCATCACGGCTCTGGTGGGGGTCAATGGCAGCGGCAAGTCGACCCTGTTCAAGGCCGTGATGGGTTTTGTCCCCGTGTCACCCGGCTCGATCTCGATCCTCAGCGGCTCCGTTGCCCAGGCGCTCAAGAACAATATCGTCGCCTATGTGCCCCAGAGTGAGGATGTCGATTGGAACTTCCCCGTTCTGGTCGACGATGTGGTGATGATGGGCCGCTACGGACACATGAACCTGCTGCGTCTGCCCCGGCGCCAGGACCACGAGGCGGTGGACGCGGCGCTGGAACGGGTCGGCATGACGGCCTTCCGGAAGCGCCAGATCGGCGAGCTCTCGGGTGGCCAGAAGAAGCGGGTCTTCCTGGCACGCGCCCTTGCGCAGCACGCCCGTGTCATTCTCCTGGACGAGCCCTTCACCGGCGTCGACGTGACCACGGAGGAGGCCATCATCGTGCTCCTGCGTGGGCTTCGCGACGAAGGCCGCGTGATCCTGGTTTCGACCCACAATCTCGGTAGCGTTCCCGAGTTCTGTGATCGCGCCGTGCTGCTGAACCGGACCGTGCTCGCTGCCGGGCTGACGGAAGAAGTATTCACGCGGGCCAACCTGGAAAAGGCTTTTGGCGGCGTGCTTCGGCACTTCGTGTTCGATGCCAAACTTCGTGCCGGTATTGCTTCGGTGGATGTCATCTCCGACGACGAGCGGCCGCTGGTCATCTACGCAGACAAAGCTTCGGATGCGACCAAGGATAGCACGGCTAACCCACCGGCCGCAGGAAGCGAGCGCACCTGATGGCCCAGCTCCTTGAGCCGTTTTCCTACGACTACATGGTCAACGCCATGTGGGTGAGCGCCCTCGTCGGGGCGGTCTGCGCCTTCCTCTCCGCCTATCTGATGCTCAAAGGTTGGTCGCTGATCGGCGATGCGCTCTCACACTCCATCGTCCCAGGTGTGGCTGGCGCCTACATGCTCGGCCTGCCCTTCTCCGTCGGAGCTTTCCTCTCGGGCGGACTGGCGGCCGGCGCCATGCTGTTCCTGAACCAGCGCACGAAGCTCAAGGAGGACGCCATCATCGGGCTGATCTTCACCTCCTTCTTCGGCCTCGGGCTGTTCATGGTGTCGCTGTCGCCCACCTCCGTGAACATCCAGACCATCGTCCTCGGCAACATCCTGGCGGTCACGCCCGAGGATACGCTGCAACTTGTCATCATTGCGGGCGTGTCTCTCGCCATTCTGCTGGTGAAGTGGAAGGACCTCCTCGTCACCTTCTTCGACGAGAACCATGCCCGCTCGGTCGGCCTGAATCCCACGGCTCTGAAAGTCCTGTTCTTCACCCTGCTCAGCGCCTGCACGGTCGCGGCGTTGCAGACGGTCGGGGCGTTCCTGGTGATCGCCATGGTGGTGACACCCGGTGCTACGGCCTACCTTCTGACTGATCGGTTTCCACGGCTGATCCTGATCAGCATAGCGGTCGGCGCGCTTTCAAGCGGCATCGGCGCCTATCTCAGTTATTTCCTCGACGGTGCCACCGGCGGCATCATCATCGTGCTGCAGACGCTGGTGTTCCTGACCGCCTTCTTCCTGGCGCCCAAGCATGGGCTGCTCGCCGCCCGCCGGCGCATGCGAGCCACATCGGAGGCGAGCCTATGACCGGCCTGCTCGACACGCTCATCTTGCCCCTCACCTTTCCGTTCATGCGGGAAGCCCTTGTGATCGCCATGCTCGTCGCGGCGCCAGCGGCACTGCTGTCGTGCTTCCTGGTGCTCAAGGGCTGGTCGCTCATGGGGGATGCGATCTCGCATGCGGTGCTGCCCGGTGTTGTCCTGTCCTATATTGCCGGCCTTCCCTTGGCGGTGGGCGCCTTCGCGTCCGGCATGACCTGCGCGCTCGCCACTGGCTATTTGAAGGAGAATAGCCGCATCAAGGAGGACACGGTCATGGGCATTGTGTTCTCCGGCATGTTCGGCCTCGGCATCGTGCTCTACACCAAGGTGGAGACGGAGGTGCATCTCGACCACATCCTCTTTGGTGACATGCTCGGCGTGGGTTGGCCGGATCTGGTACAGAGCGGGATCATCGCCGCGGTCGTTTTGGCCATCATTGCCATGAAGTGGCGGGATCTGCTGCTCCATGCGTTCGATCCGCAGCAGGCCCAAGCTATGGGCCTGCCGGTGCGGCTTCTCCACTATGGCTTCCTGTCCCTGCTCTCCCTGACGGTTGTGGGCGCATTGACCGCGACCGGCATCATTCTGACCATTGCCCTGCTGATCACGCCGGGCGCCGTGGCGTTTCTCCTGACGAAGCGGTTCGGGACGATGCTGGTCGTGTCGGTGTTGGTTGCCGCGGTGGCATCCTTCACCGGTGTCTATGTCAGCTTCTTCATCGACAGCGCCCCCGCCCCGACCATCGTTCTGCTCATGGCTGGCACCTTCGTTGCGGCCTTCGTTCGTCAGCATGGCTTCAGCATTCGGCGGAGTGTCCACGATGCGGAGTGACGGTCCCACCTGCGCAGGTTCCGTTGCAAACCCTGACATAGGTTAAGAGACGGCCGGACGTGGCCTCTGGTCAGGCAGTAGCGCTGAAGAGAGCAGCAATGAAGTCACTCTGAGCCTTCATGTCATTCGCAGGCACGCAGGCCACCTGACCCTTGGGGATCATCGCCATCACCTCATAGCCGGCAACTGCAAGGCAGTTTGAAAGCTCTTGAAGCCCAAACCTGGCCGGACCAAGCGCTTGATGCGCCGGCGGTCCTGCTCGACGATATTATTCAGAATTTTCACCTGCCGGACTTTGGCAAAGCGCCAAAGCGGCCCCTCCCGCTTCATGGCTTTTGTCGCGATGGGGTAAGCGGCGTTCTTGTTGATCGTGATGGTCCGCGGACTGCCTGTATGTGACTGCTTCAGAGCTTTCCGGAAGAACCGTCGGGCTGCCGCGGCATCCCGCTGGGGCGAAAGCAGAAAGTCGATTGTCTGCCCGGTCGCATCAACGGCGCGGTACAGGTACACCCACTCGCCTTTGACCCGAATATATGTCTCATCCACGCGCCATGAGCCGTTCGTTGGACGCAGATGCGGTCGGATGCGCTTCTCGAGCTCTGGAGCGTAGGCCTGGATCCAGCGAAACAACGTCGTGTGATCAACGCGGACACCGCGATCCGCCAGCATGCACTCAAGGTCGCGATAGCTGATCGGGAATTGCAGGTACCAACGCACCGCCCACAGGATGACCACCGCCGTAAATTGCCGGCCCTTGAACGGGTTTTTGTTATTTCGCTTCACCGCCAGCCCCTCTCAGCCCGCTCCTGTCGTAGCTCGGGCCGAGCAAGCTTCAAAGCTGCAACAGAACCTCCTCATCTACCTGGCAACGGCGGGTGAGGAGGCTTTCGCATCCTAGGCCGCGGCCTTTCGGCAGTTCATCAGCATCTGCGAGCTCCCGATCTGGCTATCGGACGGCCCTCCCCTGCCCTCGGTCGCAGCTCTCTCTGGGTGGATCGCTGCGCACCACCGGCTTGAAGGCGGAACCTTAGCTGTTATCGACCGTCATCCTTGTGCGGCGCCTCAACCCAGGCTTGAACAACATCGGAGGCTGATCGATGCGCAGAGCAATCTGGCCCGTGATCTCACTGCTCGCAGGCATCATCCTGGCCGGTCCTGCGGTGGCTGAAGTGTCGATCGTGGTTGACAAGACGACACAGCGCATGACTGTGTCTGTCAACGGGCAGCAGCGCTATTCCTGGCCGGTATCGACGGGCACCGCCGATTACTCCACACCAGTCGGCACCTTCACGCCGTCACGGCTGGCCAGGGTGCATTACTCACGGGAATGGGACAACGCACCCATGCCGCACTCGATCTTCTTCACCGATGCGGGCCATGCCATTCACGGCAGCCGTGCCACGAACTATCTCGGGGCCCCAGCCTCGCACGGCTGCGTGCGGCTGGCACCCAGAGAGGCGAGGATTCTCTTCGATCTCATCATGCTGGAAGGAGCCGAGAACACGCGAGTCGAGATCACGGGGATGGATCCGATCGGCACAGGACTGGCAGTCGGGTCGGGTGCGGGAGGTGACTACAGCCGCCTGACCGGCTTCGACCCGCTGACAGTCGGGATCATGGCCGGCGGTAGCGTGCGTCACTCTCGATCTGAGATCAGCAGAAATCCGTGAGACGGCTGGCCGACCGTAACAACAGAGCGGCTGTGCCGAGCGGGTGCCACACGCCAGATCAGCAGATGCCTATCCAGCGAGCTCCGGCTGAGGATCTTCTTGGGCATGACCTAAGCCCCTCACCGTTTGTTAACCCTGCTTCACAACAGCTCTCTTCGACCGGGAGCCTCGATCAGCTGGAGGGGTTTGCTCAGGAGTCAGTTTATCAAGGATGATCCAATGATCAGGACCGCTCTCTGCCTCACGGGTCTTGTTGCCCTATTGACGACTGCGGGATGGCCGCCTGCCGGGGCTGCCAGTTTCGACTGCACAAAAGCCGAAGCTGCTGACGAGAAGGCAGTTTGTGCCGATCGCCAGCTGAACGACGAGGATGTCGAGATGGCAGTCCTCAACACCCAGCTCAAGCCGTTGCTTGGCATGGGCGCCCGCGGTGACATGGAGGATGAACAGGCTGCCTGGCTCAAACGGCGGGCGGCCTGTGGAGCCGACCGAGCCTACTTAGGCAAAGCCTATCAGGAGCGCGTCCAGCAGCTGAGAGGCGGCTTTGAGGCTCTCGCCAAGCGTGGCCCTTACTGACTGCGGTCAATGAGGAACATCTAGCGTGGTGACCCGCATTCAGACCTGAGCATTGCAACAGCTCCGGCCACACGGCACACAGCGGATGAGAGCGGGTGTCCGTGCGCCCGTTCCAGAAACGGCCGCCCACGACTCTGCGTAGTTTGAGGGTTCCCGCGTCTGAGCCTCTAAAGCCAAGGACGAGGCACCCCTTCGAGTTTATCGGCCACGGCTGTCATTTTGCACTTCGTGATGGGGCTGGGCGATGTGGATGCCGATTTGTGCACTTCATGTGAGATTGAGGAGAGCGCAAGTCTCATATGAAGTGCAAATAAAAGCAGGGCTCCTTAGTTACCTGCGGACTTCCATGTCCCGCATATCCGCTCGGGAGATGCCTCGGGCCAGCGGAGCCTTGCGGATCCACGATGTGAGTTTCGTCACGCGTTGTCAAACGGCATGTACAGCCGATCAGCCTTCATGAAATCAGTCGAGACAACAGCTTGACCGCAGCCACAGATAGGCCCTGATGCTTGGCTGTGCTATCATTGGATGCGAGTTGGTGCCACCCGGAGCCATCCCGCACCTTGCCAAGAGGAGGCGTGCATGCCCCTCAAAGACCTGCTGCTCGTGATTGGCAAAGACACTGAAGCCGGCGAGCGCTATGCCCTCGAACTCGCTCGGACCAATGGGGCGTCCGTGACGGTCACCTCGTCCGGAGCTGCTCCCAGCCTGCCTGCCTTTATCCGCTCGGAAATGCCGAGTGATCTCCTGGAGCACATGCGGGAGGATGTGGAGACCAGGGCCCGAGCCGCTCTAGAGGCCTTCTCGGAGAGAGCCAAGCAGATGGGCATGGCGGTCGAGACGGTGATGCTTGACCTCTCCACCGGTGATGCGGACACCGAGGTCAGCCGTCTGGCCCGGTATTTCGATGCCACCGTGCTCCAGCAACCTGATCCTGCGGGTACAAAGACCGCCGACCTCATCGAAGCGATTCTGTTCGGATCAGGGCGACCGGTGTTGATCGTTCCCTCCCACCAAGGACACTCACAGCTCAAAAGAATCCTCATCGCATGGGATGAGGGGCGCCCCGCTGCCCGCGCTGTTGCCGATGCCTTGCCCCTGCTCGCCATCGCCGAGCGGATCGAAGTTGTGACTGTCGGCGACCACGGCCGCGACCGAAATCGGCACAGCAGTCACCTGGTGCGTCATCTGGCTCGACACGACATCGAGGCTCAGATGACGAGTCTGGCAGCCGACCGGGGGAGTGTCGCCAGCACGCTGCTGGCCCATGCCGTCGATGTGCAGGCCGATCTGATCGTGATGGGCGGCTATGGTCATTCGCGGCTGCGGGAAATCGTGATGGGCGGCACGACCCGCAGGATCCTTCAAACCATGACGGTGCCGGTGCTGATGGCCCATTGAGCTTACTATTCGGAAACGCCCCTGCCCGTTCCATACTTGTTTGGTGGAGACGGCGCGCCCGTCATCCTTTGGATTGAGGATGCGGAGGTATCATCCTCGGCGATATCGAGATTTGTGATGGCATCAACCGCGAGGAAACCAGTGGCCGAGACACCTGTGACCTTCATCGATGTTTACCGCATTCACGCGCAGGACGCTCGTGAGCTTGCTGATATGAAGCTGAGGCTCATTGGGATAAAGCTGTACATCCATGAGGCTGCCCCCTTGATACGGTGGTCCATAGCCGACCTTGCGGAGACGATCACCAAGCAGCCTCTGATCAGAACGCAAAACTACATCGTCGCTATTCACGGTCATGAGATAAGCCGCGAGGTGGTTAAGCTCGCACAGAGAGAGGACGGGATCAAGGTGACCAGTGACGTGCTTGGATTCGGGACCTGTCGGGCGCAAACCCAATACTGCCCTCGCCCGGACCGGATGCTTGATCGATATCTCAACAGCAGCGAGTGCATCATTAACTCTGGTTTCTTCATACCCCACCCGCTATTCGAAACGGCTGAGTTGAGTTGATGGCTCAAGACGGTCAAGTTGCCGAAAGGGAGGTTATGCGTGATGTCAGATCCGCAACAGCCGGACGTTCCTTCTCCGCCATCTCCGCAGCCTGACACGCCAGCACCTAGTCCTAATCCTGTCCTACCACCTGCTAGCCCGCCTGGCTTGCCGGGGAATGAGGAGCCTGAGGCCTCCCGCCAACCACGCCCGCTGAAGTGCCCAACGGAGAGCCGTTAGGTGTGCCTCCAACGACGCCTCGGGAGGTGCCAACCAGGACACCATCATTCCCGCAGCCACGGGCTTGAGCGTAGCCGCATCCCCCGCCCCCGTCAGCGGAGAGTGGGGTGTGGTGGAGCGCTGTTGACTGTTAGTGAACCTGCCCGGGGCGGAACAGGATCTTCCAGGGGTAGAGCAGGATTTTGCCCAGCATAGTGCGATGATCCTGTTCGGCTTCCCAGGCCCACTTGGACTGCACCACAATTAACTCACTCAAGCGTTTGCACGACGTGAGCTCGTCAATGGCGCGTGCATTCCTCTGCCAACAATGAGCTAGAAATTCAACGATATCCCGTTGGTACTCATGTTCAGTCGACCAGCTGGTCGCCGTTTCGATGGCTCGAGTTCCCACGGGCGAGCTTGCGTTGCCACTTGCTACATTCCTCTTGGGGCGGCTGACTGTCTCCATGAGCATTTCGGCCTCCAAGAATTCACAACAGCAGATACTATTTTATGCCAGCACTCCCCTTTTCGATGAGGGTATTGGCGATTAATCCAAAGCAACAGGTTATTCGGCTGAGGGATTAATCCTCTTGGATACATGAAAGTCCGCTGTATAAGCTGGCATGTTTTTCTTTCTGAGTGTTCGGAGCCGCACCCGCGTCGGCGGAAGGCGGGATGTGGTGGAGTGACGAGAGTGCGTCGAAGACACCTAAGGGGCTCGTATGGGCGCGGATGGCTGCTCTGGATCCCGCAACAGTCTCAACGGTGGACGAACTGGACCATGCCCTCGAAGAGAGATTGGAAACAGGCCACAGCATCGGCCTTTCCCTCATCCTCGACGTCCTGCACATGAACGAGGGCAAGGCATAAAGCATTTCGTTAAATAGTTCTGAGCATTCTCTCTTTGGGCGGCATCACGCAAAGGCAGTTTACCCCGACTGAAACTCTGCTCCCGCCCCGAGTGGGGCATCTTATTCCTCTAAGGCGCGGAGAGAAGGATGTTCACTCACAAACAGATTTGGGCTGCCATTGATGCCATTGCCGAGGCGCAAGGGATGTCGGTTTCTGCTCTGGCGAAAAGCGCCGGCTTGGATGCGACGACATTCAATCGCTCTAAGCGGCTTAGTTCCCATGTCGCGAACGATGGCCATCAACTGAATCTCTCGCCAAGGTGCTCAAGGCTGCCAATCTGGATCTGAGAGCCTTAGCTGACATCATCGAAACCGTTCCGGACGAGAAAGCCGGGGAGGCACAACCTCCCGAGCCGGTGACGCGAACCTGATAGCAGAGGGCCTTGCCCTTCCTGGCGTGACCATGGGAATCCGCAAGCATCACTGGCCCGGAGAGAGGCACAGGTCGTTTACGCCCTTCGGCCATACACAATGCAAGGCTATGGTGCGTATCAAGCCTTCCACAGAACGCTGTTCGGCTCTACCCGTGCGCGGGATTTAGCTTGCTCGATAGCATTCCGCTGCTGCGGCCTACCCATTAAGACGAGCTCATTATCCTACATTTGCTCTTTAATCCTAACATTAGAAGTATAGGCTAAGTGCTTGTGCATCGGCGTAGAGTTGAATGACGGCCGGCTATCCCAAAAACCGCCTTCTAGCGACCTTGAGTTCAGAAGACCTCAACCGCTTGGAGCCTTACCTTGACCAGGTGGACCTGCCACGGGGAATGGAACTCGCCCATCAAGGTGAACAACTTCAACATATCTATTTTCCTCAAACGGCCATTGTTTCGCTCGTTCGGGATATGGTTGATGGCCGGGTTGTCGAGATGGCGACGTTCGGCCGTGAGGGCATGGTTGGCCTGTCGTTTGGTGGCATCCCGCTCGCCTCCTTTGGACGCTATTTCGTCCAGATCCCTGGAGCAGCCTTGCGCATGGATGCTGAGAGGATGGGCAAGGTAGTTGCTGCTTGGCCAGGCATTCAACACATGATCCTGAGGTACACTGAAGTGTTGATGGCACTTACCCTCCAGTCGGTGGCCTGCAATGCCGTTCATAGTGTTGAAGCCCGCTGTTGCCGCTGATCATCGCCTCAAGTGACAGGACCGGCCGCGAAGATGTGCCTCTCACACACGAGTATCTGGCTGAGATGCTGGGCGTTCAGCGGTCAACGGTGAGCGCAATCACCAGGGCTCTCCAGGACAATGGCCTGATCCACCAAGGGCGAGGGAAAATCACAATCCTCGACCGTCCTCGCCTCGAAAGTGCGGCATGTGAGTGTTACCGCATTCTGCGCGCGAAGTACTTACAACTCTTGCCGCTCGCACCACCAGAGCCGGAGGAGTAGGTACGTTGCATGCTCTCGGCCTTACCCTGATTATGACTACTTCGTCCTTGGAGCGCATCAGGTTTTGTATTGCGGGCAGCCGTGGAGACGCGCATCCTCTATTCTTAGATGCCAGTCCAGCCGGCAGGCAGCGCGGAGGCGTATCAAAGTTAAGTCCCTGCTAACAAATGCCAAAGAACTTAAGTAATGTCTGATGCTAATATAGCAGCAATCGAAACGCCAGCTCGGCCAATCACAGGAAAGACGGTTGTCAAGGAGACCCTTGCGAGGATCGCAATCGATTATTATTGGTTATTTACTGGCATTAGCCTCAGTTTAATTGTATATTATACGCACTACTGTCATATGAATTATCCGCTCACCTGCGAGACGAAGTGGCCGGCGCCGATTGAAATTTCCTTTTATCCAATGTTTATTATAGTTGGTGGTCTCACCAAGTCCTTTCTGTTCAAAAGGGTTCCTGGTGTTTTTTCCCGCTTGCGCGAAACCGGCGCTTTGGACGAACGGGCGGCGCAGCAATTAGCGGAGGATTTCACACGTCGCCTGAATCATCCTGTTGGAACCATCATGGGTATTGCGTGTGGGCTCGGCGTTTATTGGTTTTATTGGCTTCGATGGCCGGATCTGGGGAACATGCGGCTCGATCTCGCCCTCGCTTGGACGACCTTGGTGGCTATTGATATATTGTTGGGATATGCCGCGGGTGTAGCCGCTTGGAAAGCTCTGGTTACCGGGTGGGAATTCCGGCAGTTGGGACAAAAACGTGCTTTGAAGATTCGGCCCTTCTTCCCGGATGGATGTGCGGGATTGGGCGCCATCGGGCGCTTGTTCCTCTTCCTCTCCTTGATCCTCGTTGCCGTCGGTGTGTACTTGAGTGGCTGGCTTCTGGTCTTCTACGGGACAAGCGGCAGAAGTGACCATGGCGCCCAGGTTTTCGCGTCCGTCTTCGCCGGCAGCTTGATCGGGATAGTGCTTCTGAGTATCGGGGCTTTCGCTGTTCCTCTCCTTAGTATCCATCGCTTCATGGAGGAAGACACCGCGGTCTATGAAGCCCAAGGGCACGCGTTAGCCAGACGGATCGCCGATCTTGAGGAGACGCTCCTCGCGTCTGGGGCGGACACCGACCATAAGGAACTGGCGGCCCGCCTTGCGCAGATTGAGTCATTGCGCGGCACTTATCTCCATCAGCGAACCATCCCCACTTGGCCAATCGATTTTGTAACACTCGGGAAATTTGCGGGTGCACAGGGCGCTCTATTGATCAGCACCGTGATGTCGTTGCTGGATATGTGGAAGAAGATTGAGGGCGTTTATGGATAACGATCAAAGCACTACACGGAGGGCGGCAGGTGCTGGACTCCTCGCTTGCTAGATCCGCAGTTCATCAATGTAATCGGGAGTATGAGGAAGTGTCGGGCGTTTAGGCTGCGCGTTCCAGGCGATCCCAGAACCTGTTTCGGACGATTGCGATGCGTACGAGCAGCACCGTTCCGAACTAGCCTTGGATCACAACTGTTACCGGACATTAACGACTGCCATGATTGTCGTCGGCAGCCTGATTGCGACCTTCTACGATTCAGAACCGATGAGCGGCAATCAAGTGATGAACATCGGCGCCGCGGCTCCAGCGATCATCGCTGCATTAGCTGCCGAACCGCGCGACCCTGAGGGCGAGACGCGCAAGTTTGATGGATCGACCCCACTCCAAAGCCGCCTTCGTCACTTCCTTGCATTCGGCTGAACACTACACAGCCAATCCGCTGCGGAAGCGGCTCTAGAAATTTGAGCCGAGTTCCACACCAAGGACGCTTTGAGGAGCCGCACCGATCTCCGACGGGCATCGTGAGCCTGGATGGCGCCCGTCACGCCTCGGCCCGTATCACCAAACTGTGTGACTGCCAAAATAATGAGGGCGGCCACATCAAGGCTGAACCCACCCCAACTGAGTAATCAAGAAGCTACCGAGCATCAGGTGAGTATAATCCTCATCAGAGTTTCAGCATATTTACATCGTACTTCTTGTCCAAAACATACCCTCATTTTAAGGTTGATGCGATGGCGGAGGCACACGCATGGCAAAGCGACCGGCTCGAAAGTCTGCATCCTCAAGAATCTCTGATCCATCTGGTCCGAAGACAACGCGTCCGCTCGCCTCAAGCCGCCGCACACCTGGCTCTTCTCAGCCAGTAGGATTGCGGTCAGGCAGGCGGCTCGACGCTGTGCCGGACCGGATCGATATTCGAGATTGGTTTTACCAGCCCCGGCTGTTTCCGCTCCCCGACATTCTTGTGAACTGTGACCGGGTTCCGCTGATCCTGGATCAGGGAACTGAGGGTGCCTGCACCGGCTTCGCCCTTGCTGCAGTTGTCAATTACCATCTGCGCGGGCGCTACCAAGATGAGTCCGTGAGTCCTCGGATGCTCTATGAGCTTGCACGGCGCTACGATGAGTGGCCCGGTGAAGCCTATTCCGGCTCATCGGCCCGGGGAGCCATGAAAGGCTGGGTTCGACACGGCGTCTGTCTGAGAAGGAGTTGGCCTGACAAAAAACATGGGGCTCACCATTTCACTCCGGACCTCGCACAGGAGTCGCGGCGAATCCCAGGTGGAGCATTCTACCGTGTCATGCACCGCGAGGTGCGTGACATGCATGGGGCTCTTGCCGAGATCGGGATCCTCTATGCGACTCTGATGGTTCACGATGGCTGGTTCGAGCCTGGGCCTACAACGCAGATCATTGACTACTTCGAATCTGGATCCAAGCGGCAGATCAGTCTTCCTGTCATTCAAAGGAAAGGGCGCGCCGACAGCGGTCATGCCGTAGCTGTCGTCGGCTACACTGAAAACGGGTTTATAGTTCAAAATTCCTGGGGAGAGGACTGGGGCGAGAGAGGCTTCGCACTTCTGCCGTACGAGGACTGGATGCTCCATGCGACCGACGTCTGGGCTGCGCAGCTTGGTGTTCCGGTCACAACAGACTTATGGGAGCGGAGTAACGTCGCCGATACGACTGCTGGTCTGCACCGAGCCGCGACCGCAATTCCACTTGCCGACGTCAGACCTTTTGTTGTTGATGTCGGCAACAACGGAGAGCTGTCCCGATCCGGCAATTACTGGACCACCGAGGACGACGTCGTACGGCTGTTTGAGGAGGTTATCCCTGAGCAGACGAAAAGCTGGAGCAAACGGCGCGTGCTGCTCTACCTGCATGGGGGGCTCAACGACGAGGATGCCGTCGCGCGCCGGATTGTGGCGTTCCGGGATGTTCTCCTGGCGAATGAGATTTATCCACTGCACATCATGTGGGAGTCGGGCGTGATGGACGCTCTCCGACACATGATTGCCGACATCTTCACCGATACTGATGAGCGTGCAGGCGGAGTCGCCGATTGGCTCAGGAAGACGAGAGATAATCTGATTGAGGCCAAGGACTGGACCCTTGAACTCACGGCAGCCGGACCTGGATCCGCGTTGTGGCGCGAGATGAAGGAAAACGCCAAGCTCTCCTCGGAACACCCCGACAAAAGGGGCGCGATGCAGGTCCTGGCGAAATGCGTGAAGGCTGCAACTTCTGGCCTAAAGGCGAACGACCTACGCGATTGGGAGTTGCACGTGGTCGGCCACAGCGCAGGATCGATCTATGCAGCCTATGCCCTGCCCCATTTTCTCTCATGTGGCATCAGCCTGAAGACGCTGCAGCTGATGGCTCCCGCCATGACAGTCGATCTCTTCAAGGACCGGATGCTGCCGCTCATTGAGAAGAAACGCTGTCCCATACCTGACATTTTTGTCCTCAGCGACACAGGAGAGCGGGACGACGATGTCGGTCCTTATGGCAAATCCCTGCTGTACCTCGTGAGCAATGCTTTCGAGGGAAGGCGCGGTGTGCCACTTTTAGGCATGGAGAAGTACCTGCGCAAAGCAGCGGGTCCAGACGACTCAACTCCCGATCCCGCTGTTGTCTCACTCCTGCAGAACTCGATTGTGGTGGCGGGTGAACGAGCAAAAAAAGGGCTCGGTGTGTCCAGGAGCAACTCGCATGGTGGCTTTGACAATGACCCAGATACACTGAACTCGGTGATGGCCCGCATCCTCGACGCAACGCCACCTCGAAAGTTCACAGTCAGAGATCTGCAATTCTGAGAGGCGTCGTCATGTCTGGATGGCGCTCGTTTGGCAATGTGATTGTTGATGATGTTTGGGCCTGGCGGGTGCGGTCATGTCGCCGGCCTATAAGCGCGGTGCTGCATGACCGCTGACCCTTCTCTATTCGGCACCTCCACGTCAAGCATTCTCTTATCAACCTCTAGGTAGAGCGCACTCCTCGCGAGCTCTTGCTTCTCTCCGGGAGAGGCATTCTGCCCGGTTGCGTCGCAAATTGGGAGAGCAGACAAGAAAAGGACTGGCGCTGGTACTGTCAGGTTGGCGAAGGTTCGGGACCTGTGGCAGAGTCTTGGACATGAGCACAACATCCAACCCGTACCGAGGCTTCCGCTTCCCGCCTGAGATCATCAACCAAGCGGTCTGGTTGTATCACTGCTTCGGCCTGAGCTTGCGCGAAGTCGAGCTGATCCTCGCGGCGCGAGGCATCGTGGTCAGCTATGAAACCATTCGCGAGTGGAGCCTGCGCTTCGGGCGAGCCTATGCCAACAGCCTCAAGCGGCGCCGACCGCAACCCGGTGACAAGTGGTTCCTGGACGAAGTGTTTGTCCGCATCCGAGGCAAACTGCACTACCTCTGGCGAGCCGTCGATCAGCACGGGAACGTGCTCGATGTGCTGGTCCAGAGCCGTCGTAACACGAAGGCGGCCAAGCGCTTCTTTCGCAAGCTGCTGAAGGGTTTGTGCTACACGCCCAGAGTCATCGTGACGGATAAACTCGGATCCTATGGCGCCGCTAACCGCGAGATCCTGGAGGGTGTTGAACATCGCCAGAGCCGATTCCTGAACAACCGCTGTGAGGTCCCACACCAACCCACCCGACGGCAGGAGCGCCACATGAGGCGATTCAAGTCGGCTCAACAGGCCCAGCAGTTTCTCTCAACCCATAGCCCGATCCACAACCACTTCCAACTCCGCCGTCATCGCCTGCCTGCCAATGAGTACCGGATTGCGCGTGATCACGCCTTCGCCAATTACCGCGATGCGACCGGTGCTGCCTTCGTATAATCGCTTGGACCGACCTAACGGCTCCGCCCACTTCAACTTTGTCCATTAGGCATCAACTTGACAGTACCGCCTCGAGGGGCGATACACACGGGCCTCACGGGCGCCAGCAAGAGCTGCGGCCAGCCGCTTGCGATCCGCCTCGTCGAGCCACGTCTCGGGAGAGTGATCATGTCGTTGCATGCTCCCCAGGGAACACCCGCAGCTCTCCCGTTGCAACTCTTATGGCGACCTACTTAGAGCCACAGCTCATTGGCGTTTCACGACCGTCCAAGCGCGCACCAAACTGCAGCGCCTCTATCCCGCATAATCCCTTTGGCCAAGGACTATTTGATCCTCAAGCCCGATAGCGCCGTCGACCAGTCAATTGCCATCGAGCGAGCGACGGTACAGTCCTTTCATTCAGTCTTGGGCCTGTTTTGTAGTCCAGCCGGCTGGCAGGATCACCTCTATTGAAAGAAGCCATTGCTTCAGCTGCAAACGGAGAATTCCCATGTTCGTCGCTTTTCTTCTTTCCAGGATCCGCGCCTACCAGCGGTATCGTGCGTCCGTCCGTGAGCTGTTGCTTTACTCCGAGCACGAGCTCGATGACCTCGGCATCTCCCGTAACGAGATCGATGCCGTCACAAGGTCCTCGTATGCTTCGGCTCGGGCAGCGAGGCCTTCCAACGGGTGCATGCATCCGCCACCCTCGAAATCGGAGACCACCCTATGACCACGCATCGCACCGAGGTCCTGATCATCGGAGCAGGACCGGCCGGCTACACCGCCGCCATCTACGCGGCTCGCGCCAACCGCAAGCCGCTTCTCGTGACCGGCATTCAGCCGGGCGGCCAGCTCACGATCACGACGGATGTCGAGAACTACCCTGGGTTCGCGGAGCCCATTCAAGGGCCATGGCTGATGGAGCAGATGCGGCAGCAAGCAGAGAATGTCGGCACCAATCTGGTGTATGACACCATCACCTCTGTTGATCTCTCCAGGCGCCCGTTCCACGCCCAAGGGGACTCCGGAGATACGTACATCGCTGAGGCCCTCATCATCGCAACGGGCGCCCAGGCTCGCTGGCTCAGATTGCCCTCGGAAGAGATCTTCAACGGGTACGGGGTTTCTGCCTGTGCAACCTGTGACGGCTTCTTCTATCGCAACAAAGAAGTCGTGGTTGTGGGAGGCGGGAACACAGCCGCGGAGGAAGCGCTCTACCTGTCGAACCTTGCTTCCAAAGTCACGATCATCCATCGCCGTGATCGCCTCAGGGCGGAGCCCATTCTGCAGGATCGCCTCCTGGCCAAGCCGAACGTTGAGGTGATCTGGAACCACGTCATCGACGAGGTCCTTGGCAAACAGGAGCCGATGAAGGCGGTGACTGGAGTTCGGATCCGTGATGTGAACACAGGCGAGACGAAGGAGCTCCCCACAGACGGCCTTTTCGTTGCCATCGGCCATGATCCCGCGACCAAGCTGTTTCGTGGTCAGCTTGAAATGGACGAGGCCGGCTACATCACGGTCGGCTCCTGGTCGACGAAAACCTCCGTTGCCGGGTGCATGGCCGCCGGCGATGTCATCGACCCGGTGTTCAGGCAGGCTATCAGTTCCGCCGGCATGGGGAGCATGGCAGCCTTGGAAGCCGACAAATTCCTGGCCGAGCATTCACCTGTTCCGGTTACCCAGTTGATCGAACAGCGTGATCAGCAGATGATCGGTGTATGGGACTAAGATCGAGTACGTGTCAGCTAGTACAGGCAAAAGCTGGTCGCTACAATAAGAAGCGTAATAGGCGCCGCGTGGGCCGATGGGCCGCGTTCGGAGCGCCGCTGGACCATTTGGACGAGAAGTCCGTTTATGGCAGTGCGTTTCGAAGGTGCGAATCACCAGAGGAGCAAGGTTCCTCCCGCAGATCTGTCGATTGATCTGGTAGCTATCAGGGGTCTCGGTCGGCTAACCGAACGGGCCCGAGCCTCGTGGAAAAGGATGCTTTGAGGCGGGTGAGCAATTTGATGTGATGGAACGCAACTGAAGCCTGAGCAGGCTATGAGAGTGCATCGTTGAGGGACGGCGCCCAGGATGCTGTAACTCACAGTCCGTTGGCCCGCATGGTCAATTCTGGCTTGAGTGCCAATCATTGCAGCGTCAGTTCTCCTCCGATCTCAACCTCTCCCGTCTTCTTGTCCATCACGCATATGTAGGCCAGACCTGCTTGTCTGGAAGCTCTGCGCTTGAAGAGAATGGCAGTGCCATAACTTTGCGTTCCGAATGGATCCACACTGACGTTCACCTTACCAAGGCCAGTCGCGTTCGCCTTTGCGAGACATCCGCTGCGCACCTTCTGTCGCATTGCCCGCCAAGCGTCATCCGAGCTGGCGAACGCAGGCATAGTCGCGCTCAGCCCTATCAATGAGATCAGCACTGCCCTTAGCATCAATTGAGTACTCCGGCGTTCAGATTGCATTTTCGCGACATTCTACACGCGTCGCATCCTGTCCCAGATGCGGTTGCGCATCATCGGACAGGCGATGATTCCCGACGCCAGTCATAAACAAACTGGCATGGCATCCAACGATCCGCAAAATGACGGTTGTTTCGGTTGACAGAATTCAGCCTTCCTAGCCAAACGTGAACACGTATGCCTCAACACCGGGATCAAGAAACCGAATTCCGAAAGTGCGCTCTCCTACATCATCATCTTGGCGGATCAACTGGTAGAGCCGGATCTCCGAAACCGTCCCATTCCCGTTGGCGTCGATATCGGTACCACGGTTTGTCCCTGGTGCTTTGCCATCGATCGTGACTTGAAACCGTACCGGTCTGCCGTCGCGGCTGGGCCCAAGGACCAAGTGCAGGTCCCTGGCGCAGAATTTGTAGGAGATCGCCCCTCCTGACTGATTGAGCACAGCCTCCTCAGATCCAATGGTCCAGTTCCCGGCGAGAGCCCATTCGTTGAGCTGTAAACGTCCGGCGGAATAGACCTGCGCTTCGTCGGCGCCAACCTGTTCAGGCGACGCGAAGTTGGAGGCTCTTTTGTAACCGAGATAGGTCTCGCCCGATTGGACGCTGTCGAAGTCAGCTGCAGCTTCCGCTCCTTTTGCGTCCGGCGCGACGAAGCCCTTGTCTGCTCTTTGTGTCCCGCCTTCCGCCAGCAGTTCCTGAATGACACGCTCCGACTCCTCGTAGTCGCCTTCGCCGAAGTGGTGGTGCCTGATCTGTCCTCGCGGATCGATAAAGTAGTGGGCAGGCCAATAGCTGTTTCTGAAGGCGCGCCAGATCTTGAAGTCGTTGTCGATCGCCACCGGGTAGGTGATCCCGAAATTCTGGACCGCACGCTCGACGTTGTGGATGCGCTTTTCGAACGCGAACTCGGGAGCATGGACGCCGATCACGACGAGACCCTGATCCTTGTACTTCTCGGCCCAGGCCCGTACGTACGGCATCGTGCGAATGCAGTTGATGCAGGAATAGGTCCAGAAGCCGATGAGGACGACCTTGCCGCGCAGTTGTTCAGTCGTCAGTGGCCCGGAGTTCAGCCACTTCACGGCCCCATCAAGGGACGGGAACTTGCCTTCGAGTGGCAAGCTGCTGCGATAGCCCTGACCAGCCTTGTTGACGGCTAGAGTCGCGTCTGATCCTACGGAACTCGTCGAGATGGCATCGGGCTTGCTCTGAACCTGATCTAGCAACGATTGTTCGATCCCGGCTGTGCTGGCGTAGGACAGGCGTGCCAATAGGCCGGTGTCGAGGCCGAGGACAATTGCTGCAACGCCTGCAAGAACTGCTATGCCCATGGCCTGTTGAACGCGGTGGCTGACACCGATCGATCGCTTCATCATCGCAAAGACCCGTCCCCCTGCCAGGACGGCCAGCGCCAAGGATGTTGCCGCACCGGCGGAGTAGGCCAGCAACAGCAACGATGTCTGCAAATTGGCTCCCTGGAGAGCGGCTCCCGTCAGAACCAATCCCAGGATCGGGCCGGCGCAGGGCGCCCAGAGGAGCCCTGTCGCGGCTCCCAGGAGCATTGATCCACTGGCACTTGGCCGATCTGAGGGCGCAACCCCAGACAAGCGTCCCCCAAGGGCAACCACGGGCCGGGTCAGGAAGGCGGCCGCGCGTGCCGAGACGAGGGTCACGCCAAATACAGCGAGCAAGGCGATGGCAGCAGCGCGCGCGATTTCGTTTGCATGCACCGCCCAACTTCCGCCGACGGCAGCAAGGGTCGCGACCGCCGCAAATGTGCCGGCCATGCCCAACGCCATCGGCAGGATGCTTCTGGCAAACGGCTGGTCCGTCCTGGAAAAGACAAATGGCAGGATCGGAAGGATACAAGGACTGACGATCGTCAGCACTCCTGCCAGATAGGAAACGATGAACAGGGTCATGGCCGGGCCTCTCGGATGGGGTCAATGCGCTGGTGCACTGGCCGGGGCGAACGCGACCCGCATCTGTTCAGCTTGAAGTATCTGGCATGTGTCCAGGACAGGCCGAAGTGTATCGCAGTGTAGGTGCCTGGAGCGCAGGATCGCACCCAATTGCCGCAAAGTAACGTCTCAAAGGGTCCGCCCGGAGCGTCGCGTTGATGGGTTTGGCAGCCGAAAAGGAATTTTTTGTCAGGACGTGTATCATTGCATCGGCTGGATACAGAAAGGTACAAATCTCCGATGGGAGGTGGGATGCTCACGTAAATCGGGATGCTAAAGTGGCTCGGCACAATCTGCGGTGATGGACATGGAGCATACAGACCACATCCTGATCGTCGATGACGATCGCGAAATCAGAGAACTCGTTGCCGATTACCTGAAGAAGAATGGTCTCCGCGCAACCGTCGCTGCTGACGGACGGCAAATGCGGACGTTTCTCGAAGCCAACCGGGTCGATCTCATTGTCCTTGACATTATGATTCCGGGGGATGACGGGCTGGTTCTCTGTCGCGAACTTCGGGCGGGAAAGCACAAATCGACGCCGATCCTGATGCTGACCGCACGAAGTGACGAGACTGACAAAATCGTTGGCCTCGAGATGGGCGCCGACGATTATCTGGTAAAGCCATTCGCCGCTCGGGAGCTGCTTGCTAGGATCAAGGCGGTGCTGCGCCGCACGCGCATGATGCCGCCGAACCTGCAGGTGACGGAAGCCGGCCAATTGTTGACCTTCGGCGATTGGCAACTCGATACGACGATGAGGCACCTGCTCGACAAGGAGGGAACTGCCGTTGCGTTGAGCGGCGCCGAGTACCGCCTGCTTCGTGTCTTCCTGGACCATCCACAACGTGTTCTCACACGGGATCAGTTGCTCAACCTGACACAAGGACGCGAATCCGAACTCTTCGACCGATCGATCGATTTGCTCGTCAGCCGGCTTAGGCAACGCCTCCGCGACGAGGCTCGCGAACCCGCCTATATCAAGACCGTCCGCAGCGAAGGCTATGTACTCGCAATGCCGGTCGAGATCACGACGGCACGGCAATGATCATGGAAAGCTGGCATCGCAGGCTCTTTCAACTGCCGCGAACCTTACGATGGCAGCTGTTTCTCATCCTCTTTGCCGGATTAGCCGTAGCGCACGTTCTTTCGTTTGGGGTCCTGTTCCTTGAGCGTTACACGGCCGCCAAGACGATGATGCTCGGCAACTTGGAGAAGGACGTCGGGATCTCTCTGGCCCTGCTCGATCGCCTGCCAGCAGGCGAGCGCCATCAATGGATTGCCACGCTGGAGCGGGGGAACTATCGATATGAGCTCGGGCCAGGTCTCCCTGGCGTTCCCGAGCTGAGCGGGCTGGGCAAAGAGGTCGCAGACATCATCCAGACAGCGGTAGGACAGCGGCTGCCAGTTACCATTGAAACCATTCCGGGCGTACGGCAACGGGTTCAAGCTCATGTGACACTTAGTGATGGCTCTCAAGTGACGATCGACTTACGTCCAAGGGTCATGCCGCTCGCCTCGTGGCTTCCCTATGTTCTGTTAGCACAACTCGCCCTTCTCTTGCTGTGCACCTACATTGCTGTCCGCTCGGCAATCAGGCCGCTTCACCGGCTCGCAATGGCGGCCGAGGCCTTGGATCCTAGCAAAGAGGTGGCTCGGCTCGATGAAACCGGACCGGCAGAAGTCGCCTACGCGGCGACAGCTTTTAACACGATGCAGGACCGGATCACCCACTACCTCAAGGAGCGGGTCCAGATCCTGGCTGCGATCTCGCATGATCTTCAGACGCCCATTACGCGCATGAAACTCCGTGCCGAGGTCGCTGAGGATGGCCCGGGAAAGGAGAAACTTCTCAGCGACCTCTCGGAGATTGAGCGACTTGTGCGCGAGGGTGTGGCTTATGCCAGGACAGCACATGGCAACGTCGAAAAGCCGGCTCGGATCGATGTCGGTTCTTTCGTTGAGAGCATCGTCTCCGATTATCAGGATACGGGGAAGGCCGTAAAAGCTCTACAGACGATTGATGCCGTCGTGACCACACGGCCCCATGCTCTCCGGCGGATCCTGACGAATCTCATCGACAATGCCCTGAAGTTTGCTGGAGAGGCGGAAGTCGATGTCGGGAGGAAGCCGGATGGAAAAATTTACATCGTTGTCCTCGATCGCGGCCCGGGGATTCCCGATGGGCAACTCGAAGCTGTCCTTCAGCCCTTCTATCGGCTGGAGCAGTCCCGGAACCGGGATACGGGAGGAACCGGTCTTGGCCTGGCCATAGCCCAGCAACTGGCCTTGGCAATCGACGGTTCGCTCAACCTCAAGAACCGGTCTGGCGGGGGCCTTGCCGCGGAGATTGTCCTTGGCTGACCCCACCTCGACACCCACTCACGCAACGGAGGGTGCCGCCATCATCCAAGGGACGGAAGACTGCCGACACCTGGGGTATTGACGAGGACCTCGATCGGCCTGAACTGGTCCTTCGCTTCCTGAACCATACGAGAAATGTCGTCCGGCGTCGTGCCGGGGAGTGCGACAACAACAGTCGTATGCGGAAATCCCCTGACAAGATCCTGCATCGCTGTTGTGTCGCGGGCTGCGAGGATGACCCGATGCCTACGCTAGACAACGTCCTTGGCAACGGAGAGGCCGACCAAGCTGGAACTGTCGGCGATAAGCCAAACCGGGCACGCCCGCCGCATCGATGGAGGAATGCCGCTGCCATCGCCAATCTTAAGCCAAATGGGAACACCCATAACGATCTCCAGTAAGAGGCAGATTCTCTAGAATTGAACTCGGAGTGACAGCCCCCATGGCTATGGCGCCACGGGGGAGTCACACCTCGGAAAGCCAGCTGTTCGGCAAAGCGCCGCTTGCAGCCCCCGCCTGGACGGGCCTTAAATCAGGTTGATTGCGACATCGATGTTGCCGCGCGTGGCCTTGGAATAAGGGCACGTCTGGTGGGCCTCATCGACGAGAGCCCGGGCGGTCTCCGGTTCGATGCCCGGGAGGCTTACATTGAGACGAGCCTGGAGGGAGAAGGCATCGCCGGTTTGACCAATATCGACCTCCGCATTGATCGCGTGGTCCTTCGGAAGCTCAATCTTCCGCTTGGAGGCTGCTTTGGCGATCGCGCCGAGGAAGCAGGCCGACCAGCCGGCTGCAAAGAGCTGCTCGGGATTTGTACCGCTTCCCTTTCCCACGAAGTGAGATAGCTGGATATCGAGACGACCGTCGTCGCTGCGCGATGTACCATCGCGTCCGCCGGTCGTGCGAGTCTTGCCGGTGTAGAGAACCTTTTCAATCTTTGACATGGTGTCGGCTCCTTGCATCGCTGAGGATTGTGCTGTCAGCGTAGCCAACAGATGCCGGAACTACGTATCCGGGATGTTTGCAGATCGGCCCGAATTGTAAGCGCACGTTTCGTTCAGGGATCCTGATACAAAAGCTTACAAAAGGCGTCCAAGCGAACACAATGGAGACACACGACGGTCCTGTTCTATGGCTCCGGTTCATTCATCAGAGGGATAAAGCGATGACAGAGAGTATCGACCGTTCGAGGCGCAACTTCGTGGGCTTGGCTGCCCTAACGGCGGCGGCCTCGCAACTTGGGATGATGGGCGCCGCACGTGCGCAGGTACCCACTGCAGCCCTATCCCGGCTTCCGCCGCTAACGCGAGGCGCTCATACATCCTTCTCCTCGCTTAAGCAGGTCGAGGCAGGCGTCCTGAATGTTGGGTACGCGGAGGCCGGTCCTTCCAATGGCACGCCTGTGATCCTGCTGCACGGCTGGCCTTATGACATTTACACCTATGTTGACGTCGCGCCCGTTCTTGCCGAGGCAGATTATCGGGTGATCGTGCCCTATTTGCGTGGGTACGGAAGCACGCAATTCCTCAAGAGCGATACGCACCGTAACGGCCAACAGTCGGCGATCGCCGTCGATATCATTGCCCTGATGGATGTTCTCAGGATCGAGAAGGCGGTCGTGGCCGGCTGCGACTGGGGCGCGCGCACCGCCAACATCCTTGCGGTGCTCTGGCCGGAGCGGTTCAAGGCGATGGTCTCCGTGAGCGGCTATCTTATTGGCAGCCAGGCACTCAACCAGATGCCGCTGCCACCTCAGGCTGAGCTGCAATGGTGGTATCAATATTACTTTTCTACAGAGCGTGGGCGCCTTGGGTATGAGAAGTACCGACGCGAGTTCGCCAAGCTGATCTGGCAACTCGCCTCACCAAAGTGGGATTTCGACGAGGCGACATTCAATCGTAGCGCCGCCGCCTTCGACAATCCCGATCATGTCGCGATTGCGATCCATAACTACCGCTGGAGGCTTGGCTTGGCAGACGGCGAGCGCCGGTACGACGACCTCGAGCGCCGTCTGGCTGAATTCCCGGTGATCAGCATCCCATCGATCACTCTCGAAGGTGATGCCAATGGCGCACCTCACCCGGATCCGGCTGTGTATGCCAAGAAGTTCTCCGGCAAGTATGAGCATCGCCTGATCACTGGCGGGATAGGCCACAACCTGCCTCAGGAGGCCCCACACGCCTTCGCCCAGGCGATTGTTGATGCCGATCGTGCTTGATTGAAGTCGTGCGCCGAGCCACTATCGAGGTGGCTCGGCATGCTCAGCCTGTCTAAGCGCTGGTGTTCGCAGAGGCAATGACGCGCTACCTTACATTGCTCCGCGTTTCCCTTGGTTTCTGTCCGTCATCGGAACGAGGCACGGATCTCCTCAACGGTCTGCTTCGGGCTTTGAAGATGAGGGTAGTGTCCGATACCAGGCAGAAGGGTGATGTCCGCATTGACCCTGTTCGCGAACTCGATCCCCATCTCCTTCGTAATGTAGACGTCCTTTTCGCCCCACACTATCCTTACGGGTGTTTTGAGCTTGTGCAGGTTCGCTTCGAGAAAATCTTCGTCGCGGGTGAAGTTGGCATAGTAGTGGTAGAAGGCCTCGGGTGGCGTCATTCCCCCATGGCTCCATCCACGGGAGACGTCCTCCTTGAAGTCAGCGGAGACGTCAAACTGCGCCTCTTTGGACAGTCCTCCCCTCACTGCAGTGTCAAGAATTTCCCCGCCAGTCCTGGTCTTGTAGGTAGCGAGTATCGCCGTTGCCGAAGGCTCAGACTTCAGACCTTGCAATCTATCGTGCATGTACTGGGGCCGGTTGAAGGGCGCGAAGTCACCCACGATGATAGTCCTAGCGACCTTCGGATCGTCCAGAGCCAACAGCAGCGCCGGCAGGGCACCGATATCTGTCGCATAGATCGTGAGCTTCGATGTATCGATACCAGCCTTCTTGATGTATTCGCCTAAGACACCCGCGTAGTCTTTTGGCGAGTAGGAGAACCTATCGGCGGCAGGCCGCGATGAAAGACCATAGCCCGGCCAGTCGATGGCATGGACCTCGTAGTCTGCGGAGAGATCCCTGGATATCTCTTTCCAGGCGCATAACGTCTCCGGAAACCCATGTAGCAGAAGCACTGTCCCCTTAGGACTCGGAGGGCCGGCTCTCATCCTTCTGAGCGTGATGTCGGAAGTTACATCAATGTATCCGATGTCCATGGCCTGTTCCTTCGCGGCAGATATGTCGGTGCAGCTCCAAGCAGCCGAGGAGCCGAGGACAAAACCGAAAATGGCAAACAACGAACGCTTGAGCATAGCAGATCCCTCCAGAAAACTCGGGGAGTTCATTGAATCATTCGGTTGACCTGTGCCTGTAGCCACGGACCGACGAGGAGAATGACAGGGACGACAATCACGTATCCGATGCCCCATGAGCGCAGCCATGTGAGGGCAAATTTCTCCGAGAAGCCCACGTTGAGTGCGAGCAGCACAAAGGAGATAACACCCGTCGTCACGATGCCCATCAGCAGGGCAAAAGCGATCTTCCGTTTCGATTGTGTTGTCACTGAAGTTTCCATGATGATTCGCGCCCGACGTATCATGCCGAGCCGGCTATGCGCCGGCTCGGCATGACCTTGATCAGCGAACGGTCCTGAATGCGGCACGCATCTCGGCGCTGAAGAGTTCGGGCTCTTCCCAGGCAGCAAAATGGCCACCTTTCTCGACCCGATTGTAATAGATGAGGTTCGGATAAGCCCGCGACAGCCAACTCTTCGGCGGCTTGTAGACCTCTCCTGGAAACACCGTCACGGCTACTGGCACCTTCACAGGGGTCAGTTTCGCGCCGGAGGCGGTATTTTCCCAGTAGATCCGCCCACTTGATGGGCCGGTGTTCGTCAGCCAATAGAGCGTGATGTTGTCGAGGATCGCGTCCTTGCTGAGAGCCGCCTCGGGGTCGCCCCGCGTGTAGACCCAATCGGCGATCTTGTCATACAGCCAGGCGGCCAAGCCGACTGGCGAGTCCGCGAGCCCATAACCGACCGTCTCAGGCCGGGTTCCCATGATCGCGGCGTATCCGAAGCCGTTGTTCAGGAAGTCCCGGGCTTCATCGAAAATGACCTTCTCTTCGGGGGACAGGTTGTCCGGTGCCGGGCCGCCGCTCCTGAGAGCAAGCGCGGCATCGGGTGGGAAGGTGGTTGCACGTTCGATCCGGTTGACGTGGATCGCCAGAAGTCCTTCAGGTGCCTGACGGCCCAGGGCGTCGCTGATGATGGCGCCCCAATCTCCGCCTTGAGAAACATATCTCGGATATCCGAGGCGCTTCATGAGCACATCCCATGCCGCCGCGATACGCTGCGGGTTCCAACCCTTCGTTGTGGGTTTCTGCGAGAACCCAAAGCCTGGAATTGTCGGGAGTACGAGATGGAAGGCGTCTTCGGCTTTGCCGCCATGAGCCGTGGGATCAGTAAGGGGCCCGATCAGGTTCAGGAGCTCGAAGACGGATCCGGGCCATCCATGGGTCATGATCAGCGGCAGCGCATTCTCGTGAGGAGAGCGGACGTGGATGAAGTGAATGTCCACCCCATCGATGGTTGTCAGGAACTGTGGAAAGGCATTCAGCTTGGCCTCGGCCTGACGCCAATCGTATGCGGTCTGCCAATACTCCACGAGGGCCTTCAGCTTTTCGGGCTGAACGCCCTGCGATCGGTCAGTCACGGTTTCCCCGTCTGACCATCGTGTCCCGGTAAGGCGCACGCGCAGGTCAACGAGAGCCGCCTCCGGGATGCTCACCTGGAAGGGTCGCACCCAATCCGGAGCGGGCTTCCTCACAGCATCTGAGGCCAAAGCGCCTGCCAACGGAAGGGCAGCTGACGCCAGTCCCATCGTCGCACCGCCCAAAAGCAGCGAGCGACGAGAGAACTGTCGATCCTCTGATGTGTCCTGCAATGACATTTCGCTCTCCACGGTGTTGAGGTCCATCAGGAAGCTCACTTCACGGGTTCGAGGAGAGGGGCGCCCTTCGTGACGATGTAAGTCGCCAATTCCGACGCTTTGCCCGTGCCGACATTCTTGGCGATATGCGCCACACCAGCCGGGATGAACAGCGCCTGGCCTACCGTGAGGGTAACAGGCTGACGGCCTTCGAACTGATACTCGAGAGTTCCCTCGAGCACGTAGGCGACCTCTTCGCCAGGGTGCCTGTGGTTGATCGATACAACACCGGGATTGAAGTCGACTTTTACCTGAAGGACTTCTTTTCCGGGTACGCTGATATCGCTTTTCACTAAATCAGTGCGCTGGGTCACGTTCTGCTGAGCCTGGGCGGCCTGAAGCGACAGCGCACCGAACGCGATTACGCCGGCGGACATCAAGAGATTAAGCGCTTTCATCTGCTCTTCCTTCCGAGGAGGCGACATGCCTCGTGCTGGTGGAAAGATCGCGCTACTTCTGTGTCCTGGATGTTTCAGGGACACTGCCCGGATGTATCGGACTGCCTCTAGACGCTGATGTTGATACATTCGGATACAAATAATCTACACCAGACGGGTGGGTGCCATGCGCCCTGGCGCGGGAGACATAGATTAAGGAGAACACCGCAAGGATCGCGATCATGGCTATCAGCACAAGCCGCACTAAACGTTCCTGCGGCTTGGATCCTGCTTCAACTCCAGGGTAGCACTCAGGCCGGGGTTTGGTTTTCCAACGCATTGGAGTCTCTCCAGAGATCCTATTTCGACATGAGCGGCTCGCTCGGCGTCCTCTCGCAGATCCACTTCATGGAGTTACGGGCACGTTCGGCAAACGGGTCGTCGAAGTCATGTGGTTCGGTGATCGGAAGCTGAAGACAAACACTCTGGACCGGCAGAACCTGGCACCAGTCATGGATCAGCTGCTTATAGCTCCGCCCGACCGCCCGCATGTTGCAGTCCAAATCGCACAAGCCGAGCGGGTTGACATTGCCGTTCTCCTCGCGCAGGGCGGTGTCCCAATCGACCTGATCGGTAAGTGAGTACCAGGTGAAGCCGATCACCGGCACGCCGGAGTTGCGCACGCGCAGCACGTTGGACCATTCTTTCCAGAGCCACTTGACCGCCTCGTCGCCCCGTGGGCCCTCCTTGACGTTCGTCTCCGTGTGCATGACCGGTAGCATGTGCGGTCGTGATACTGTCGGGTGATCTCAGCATAGCCGAAGACCTCGTCGGAGGCGCTGGTGTGTCCACTGGCCGAGACGAGATGCTCGTTGGTCACGTAATAGTCGTTGCCCATGATGCAGTGACGCTTGAGGTTGGCCTGCATGAAGAAGTCGTACTCTTTCCGGCTCATGCCGTTGTCCATGAGATAAACGAACATGTCCGAGTCGACCCGGCGGCTGTAGTTGAGATCAAGAGGAAGAAAGCGGCGGGCGTTGTAGAACTCGGTGACCGGCATCGCGCCCGGGCAGCCGGGGTGGAAGTGTTCTGAGGCCTCGCTCTGGATGAAGATGGCATCGGCACGGACATCGAGGATCGTCCCCATGGCCAGCACATTGGCCTTGGCGATGTGCTTCAGGGCCGTGACGAAGGCCTGATCGCTCGTAAGCTGCTCGTTCCACCAGCCATAGGCCGCAGAGAATACGGCGCAGACGAACATCTCGTTCACCGGCGTGTAGACTTGAACCCAGGGAAAGCGCTCGGCGAAGGCGCCGGCATACCCGGCAAAGAGCTCTGGAAAGCCGGGGCTCTGGAAATTGCCGATCCAGTCGGGCACGCCGAAGTGACACAGGTCGACAATCGGCACCACATTGCGGCGATGGAGTTCACCAAAGGTCTGATCGCAGAAGTCCCAGTCGTAGCGCCCGTGACCGAGCCACGTCGTGTGGATCGGCGGGCCATACCGCAATACCCTGATGCCGACGTCGTCGAGCAGGTCGAAGTCGGTCTTCCACAGAATGTAATGACCGCACTTTTCCATCTCATCGATGCGGGTCCGGCCGCCATTGATGGTCGGATCGCTGTTCTCAATCCCTGTGGCGAACAGAAACGTCGAGACCGTCATGGTGGACCTCGCTTGTGATGGAGGGGTGAGTTTCGGCGCGAGCCTTGGTCAGAACGGCATCCTTTGCCAAAAAGGCGTGTATCGCGGACACCACCTGCGCCCCTTCGCCCACCGTCGCAGCGACCCGCTTCACCGAACCGGACCGGACATCGCCGACAGCAAAGACGCCGTTGAGGCTCGTCTCCAACGGCCTCCGGCCAGAAGTCACATCGGCTCCGGTCAGAACGAAGCCCTTCGGGTCCAGCGCCACTTGCGATGATTCCAGCCACTGCGTGTTGGGCGAAGCACCGATGAACAGGAACAGATGCCGTATCGGCCGGCGGATTTCCTCTCCGGTTGCCAGGCGCCAGCGCACCGCCTCCATCCGTCCGGGCTGTCCCTCTAGTCCGGTGATCTGGGCCTGGGTGACGATCTCCACATTGGGAAGAGATTCGATTCGGTCAACGAGATAGCGCGACATGCTTGCTGCGAGATCCCGACCGCGTACAAGCAGCCATACCTTCGCGACCTGGCTGGCAAGGTAGACCACGGCCTGCCCCGCCGAATTGCCCCCGCCGACGAGAGCGACCTCCTGTCCAGTGCAGAGCTTCTTCTCCAGAGGCGAGGCCCAATAGTGGACGCACGCACCTTCGAACCGCTCCAGGTCGGGCACCTCGAGCCGCCGGTAGCGGGCGCCCGTGGCGATCACCACCGAGCGAGCCCGGACCCTCTCGCCGTTGAGCAGATGCACCACATACGGGCCGCCTCCCACCGCTCCCTCACCTTCAAGTCTGACGGCCTCGTCCGGCATCGCCATCTCGGCTCCGAACTTGTGAGCCTGCGTGTAGGCGCGCGCCATCAGGGCCATACCGGTGATCCCGGTGGGAAAGCCGAGATAGTTCTCGATCCGCATGGAGGCGCCCGCCTGGCCGCCGAAGGTGCGGCAGTCGAGCACCAGGACCGAGAGCCCCTCTGAGGCCGCGTACACGGCAGTGGCCAGGCCAGCAGGGCCTGCACCCACGATTGTCACGTCATAGACCCGATCCGGATCGAGCGGACCCACCAAGCCAAGGCAGCGGGCCAACTCGTCTTCGCTCGGGTTGCGCAGCATTCGCCCATCCGGGCACAGGACGATCGGCAGTTCTCCGGGATCAACACCGAACTGCTCGACAAGCGCCCTTGCCTCCGGATCGCTGTCCGGATCGAGGCTCTGGTGCGGATGGCCGTTGCGGGACAGGAAGCCACTCAGCCGCAGCACGTCACCATGCTCCTCCGCTCCGACAATCACCGGCCCGCCGGCGCCCAACTCCACCAGCCCCATGCGTCGCAGGATCAGCGCCCGCATGATGCGCTCGCCCAGTTCCGCCTCGGCGATCAGTACGGCCCTGAGCTTTTCGGGCGGAATGACCAGAGCCTCCACCGGCTCGACAACCAGGGCCTCGACGAGGGAGGGGCGGCCGGAAAGCTGGGTGAGCTCGCCCATGATCTCCCCGGCCTCATGCGTGATAATCAGCAGGCGCTTTCCGGAAGCGTGCTGGATGATCTCCACCCGGCCGGTCAGGATCACCGCCAGGCCGCGTCCTGCTTCGCCAACCCGGACCAGCGTCTCGCCGGGCTGGTAATGGCGGACCTCGCCAAACCGGCGCATGCGAGCGATCTCAGCCTGCTCAAGGACGGGAAACGCCTGCTCCCGGCGTCTTTCCATAACCGAAGGTCCTGCGGCAGCTATGGAAGGCATCGTTCGCTCCTGAGCCAGATGCTAGATCAACTGCCGCCGAAACACCCGGGGCGAGTGGCCGGTAAACCGTCGGAACAAGGCGGAGAACCGGCTGACGCTGCCATAGCCGATGATGTTCGCCACCTCGGTGATCGACAGCGAGTGGTCGGCCAGCAATGTCCTGGCCCATGTGATGCGACGATCCATCTGGTAACGGTGTGGCGGAACCCCAAGGGCATGCTTGAACGCGCGACAGAAATGATACGGACTGAGCCGGAGGATCGCCGCCAACTCAACCAGGGAGATATCCTGGTGCAGATTCGCGTCAATGTAGTCGCACACGGCCTTGCACTGCCAGTTCGCCAGCCCTCCTTTCTGGTGACGGGTTGCATCAACGCGGCCGTCGCGCAAGCGATGAGCTGCCTGAAAGCTCATGATCTCCGACAGCATGACCACCGAGAACGACTCGACATAGACACGGGAATAGTTCTCGGGATGAGCCAGAATGCGTTCGAGCCGCAGCATCATCTGGGTCAGGAATGGATGCTCGAAATGCATGATTGGATAGAGCTGCTGCCCGCCGGCGTCGAGAGAAGAGCATAGCTTCGGGTCGAGGTAGGCCGCCGTGAAAGCCATGGCGCTTGATCCCGGTTGTGCCCAGCCCCGAAGGCGGCATCCGGCCGGGATAAAGGTCAGTTTGCCCCGATTGTCCTTTATCGTGGAGCGTAGCAGACCATCGAGGTTTGTTTCGCCGTCTCTGCGATAGCAGTTCAGGAGGACGACGCAGTGGCGGCTGCTGTGAAGCGTAAAATCGTAGGGCTTGGGGTGCGCCATCATTACATGAGCGGCGTCGAGCACTTCCCATCCATGGCTCAACTTCAAAATGTCCGCCTTCGATCGGTGGAATTGCACGGCGATGGCATCGTCTGGGTTCATGGCGCCCTCCCCGGGGAGGCCTTGGCCCAGAAGATCGCCGGGCAGCCAAAGCACAGGGTGGATGAATTCCCTTAGAACAATGTTTCACGCATAAACGGGTACGACGGTTTTGCTGCTGATCCGGCATGGGCCCGACACTGGCAGCCGATTAGTTCACGATCCCTATACCATCGGGCCAACACTATATCCCTCTTCCGCCATGAGCACTATGAAACACCCTGAATAGATCCGGAGCGTCGCAATCACCTTTAAGTGAGTCGGATTTCCGCAATTTCGGGCGAGTTACCGCAAAGCTGGATCTGCTGCTCTTTCTCTTGAACGGTAAGATGCCTCGGGCTCGCGCGATTCCGCCTGCACTATGGGGCGCGAGACGAATGCGGGCATAATGCTCGCCGAGGCATGGCCGACTATGGATTCTGGCCGCAATCTCAACTGCTTCAACCGCCGCTTGATGGCGCAGGCCATTCTCCGGGTGCTGGCAGAGACGGGAATGCTCGCGACAAAGACACAAAGCGTGTGGTGGTCGCTCGAGGGATCGGCGCTCGCCTCGCTCGACGATATCCTGGGGAGTCAAAGACAGGACCTTCTTGATGGCATGTCACCCCTGGCTCGCCGGGTCAGGACTTTGGGCTTGGATATAATCATCGACAATATCACTCTGAGCAGGAGGCGCCGTTCTAAGCCCGCCCGGGTTGCGGTTCCTAACTCGACTCCGGCCGAATGAGGGGGGAAATCTCCTATGACCAGGATCCTTGTCGTCTACTACTCGTCGTACGGCCATATCGAGCAGATGGCCCAAGCCGTTGCGGAGGGCGCCCGCTCTGTTGCAGGCACCGATGCCATCATCAAGCGGGTTGCGGAACTCGTTCCCGAGGAAGTCGCGCGCAAGGCCGGCATGAAGATCGACCAGGACGCCCCGATCGCGGTTCCGAATGAACTCGGCGATTACGACGCCATTATCTTCGGCACGCCGACCCGCTACGGCGGAATGGCGGCGCAGATGCGCAACTTCCTCGACCAGACCGGGAGCCTGTGGGTGAAGGGAGCGCTCATCGGCAAGGTCGGCAGCGTTTTCGGCTCCACGGGCACTCAGCATGGCGGTCAGGAAATGACCATCACATCGTTTCATACCACGCTCCTGCACCATGGCATGATCATCGTCGGCCTGCCCTACTCCTTTGCCGGCCAGTCCAGGATGGACGAGATCACCGGCTGCTCACCGTATGGAGCCTCCACGATTGCCGATGGCGACGGCTCCCGCCAGCCGAGCCAGAACGAGCTTGATGGTGCGCGCTTTCAGGGCCGGCATGTGGCCGAGATTGCGGGAAAGCTGGAGCGTGGCGCTGGGGAAAGAGGGCCTGACCCAGCCGATATGCAGAACCCAATCGAGACCGTCGGCGGAGCAGCCAGCGAGCCGACATGATGTCCGCCCGGCGACAGTACAATCGTTTCGACGATTCTTGGATCTGTTTCGTGACCCACTCCGGCGGCAGGATCGCGCTCTGTCTCAGAAAGTGGGTCGAATTCCATGATGATTATCGAAGACCAAGCCGACGACACCCTCAGGTTCGATCCGGAGAGGGTGCACCGATACAAGATCATCCTCCGGCGAAACCGGCTCTTTGGCTTCTGGGTGGGGAAGCAACTCGGCAAGATCGATTGCGAGATGCTTCACTACATCGCGAGCGTGGTCGATGCTGACCTGGAAGAACCTGGTGATCTCGATATTATCCAGAAAGTCGGCGACGATATGCGGGCTGCCGGCATCAAAGTGGGTGGAGCTGCGCTTCGCGCGAAACTCGAAGCGTTACATGAGCAGGCCCGCGCTGAGATCGGAGAGCTATCGGCCGACTAATGATCCTTATGAGGGATGCCATGCAAGACCTACTTAAGCGCGTCCTCGCCGCACATGGCGGACTGGACCGGTGGAACACCTTTAACGAGGTTAGTGCAACCGTTGTGACTGGGGGTGAGTTCTGGGCCACGAAAGGTATTCCCACCGACGACATTCGGCGCCGAGCAAGAGCCGGGATCCATGAGGAATGGGCAACACTCGCGCCGTTTGGCAGTCCGGACTGGCACATGACATTCGGCCCCACCCGTGTTGTGGTCGAGGGCAGTGACAAATCGATCGTCGCTGAAAGAGACGATCCAAGATCAGCATTCGCGGGTCATGGGTTCGAGTCCCCGTGGGACCCCTTACACCTGGCCTATTTCAACGGATATGCGCTATGGACGTATCTGACGACTCCCTTCCTGCTGGCAATGCCCGGCTTTCAAGTTGAGGAAGTCGAGCCATGGCAGGAAGCAGATGAAACCTGGCGGGTCCTGCGTGCGACTTTTCCTCTTGCGATCGCCAGCCATTGCCGCGAACAGGACTTCTATTTTGGCCCCGATTTCCTGCTCCGCCGCCACGATTATCAGGTGGACGTTTCCGGCGGCTTCCTCGCTGCACAGTACGTCTACGATGTCAGAGACTTCGGGGGATTCATGTTCCCCACCCAAAGACGCGCTCACCCGCGCCTCGCGAACCGCCAGCCGGACCGCTCACGCACGCTCGTGTCAATCGACCTCAGCGAATCTGAAGTGACTTGAAGGCATTTAGCCTGACCGCAAGTCCGGGATTTAGCTAGGCCGTGTGGACGGATTGAGATGAGTAATGGGTGAGTGGATTCCCAAATCAGAGTGGCGATGATTCATGGCGGGTCGGCTTCAGGAGGCGCGACCATGCTGACGGGAATGACGGAGGACGACTGGGCGACGGTGCTGCGGGTGTTTGCCGCCTCGTGTTCCCGGCGCGGCGCCAAGGGCCGCAACGACCGCCGCTTCCTCGAGGCGCTGCATGACTTCACCGTCCACAACATCACCTGGCGGGCGCTGCCGGCGTGCTTCGGCAACTGGAACTCAATCTGGAAACGCTTTTGGCGCTTGAGCCGGGCGGGCGTCTTCGAGGCGTTCTTCGAAGCCCTGGCGGCGCTGAGCGAGACCGCTCATCTGGTGCAGATGGTCGACTCGACCATCGTGCGGGCCCATGTCTCGGCCGCCGGGGCAAAAGGGGGCAGAGCCGGCAGGCGCTGGGCCGCTCCCGGGGCGGCTTCTCGACCACGATCCACCTCAAGACCGACTGGGATGGCGATCCGCTCGGCTTTTGCCTGACTGGCGGGGAAGCCAGCGACAGCCCGCACTTTGAAACGCTGCTCGATCTCGGGCCTGAGATCACGCCGCGAGCGGCTGTGGGTGACAAGGGCTATGACGCGAGGGCCAACCGACAGGCGGCCCGGGCCCGCGGCATCGGCCCGGCCATTCCGTATCGCACGACCACCAAGGACAAGCCAAAGTACTTTCCCAAAGCGCTTTATCGTGGGCGGGCTCGCATCGAGCAGACCATGGGCAAACTCAAGCGGTTCAAGCGCGTTGCTTTACGCTGCGAGAAAACGGACGAGAACTACGGCTCCTTCGTCGCGCTTGCTTTGAGCTTCATCCTCATCAAATCCGTCCACACCACCTAGGATACCGACGCCACCGCAGACCGTGCTTCCGTTGCGAGCAACTGGGTCGCCATCTGCTTGGCCTGCCGGGCGGGCTCGACGTTGCGGGTCATCTGCGCGACGGCGATCGCGCCCTCATGCAACATGTTCATCTCGGCCGCAAGCCGCTTCGGCTCGGCAACCCGCGCCGCATGGGCAAGTTCCTCGAAGTATGCCAGGGACAGACGCTTGTGCAGCACGGCGGCCTGGAACACCGGATTGACGGTCTCCTTATGCTCCCCTGCGGCGCTCATGAAAATGCAGCCGCGGAAGTGCTCGTCACGGAACCAGGCTTCGAGGAAATCGAAGGTCGCCAGCAGGCGCTCGACCGGATCCTTCGTGCGCTGCTCGACAAAGGCCCTCATGGCGTCCCGATCCTGCTCGTCACGACGCTCGAGGGCGGCCAGGATCAGGTCTTCCTTGGTTTCGAAGTGGCGGTAGAGTGTTGTCTTGGCCACTCCGGCCTCGGCAATGATCAAGTCGATCCCCGTAGCGTGATAGCCGTGCTGATTAAACAGCCGGAGCGCGGTCTCAAGCAGATGATTTCGGATCTCTGAACGGCGCATCATACCCTCAAGCACAAAACAGATCAGTAGCTTTACCTATGCCTAGCCCCACGCGAGATCAAGTGCTCCTGAGGGAATTTCTGCGTTTGCGCAAGGGTGACTTGGCGGATCTGCTCTCAAAGCCGCCTTGTCGGACGATACAGATCGGTATATTTGTCTGTTTATCGATACAGAACTGTATCGTTTCCGGAATTGGCAGGAATGGCCTGCCAAGCCGGACAGACCAGGAGGGGCGATGATGCCCTGGACCATCAAACGGCAGTTCTCCTGTTACCCTGTTTCTGAAAAGAAGGCCGCCCGCGGAGGCCCGGTTTGGACTCTGCGGTCGATCGTGATCGGCCTCCTCCTGTTGTTCTCCCTTGTCGGGATCCCGCGCGTCAATGCAGGCGAGCTCCACCCGTTTAATGCAGCTTGGATTCCGTCAGCGGGCGAGAGCGCTCAGCCGACAGACGCCTGGAGTGAGTTTTGCGAGCGGAGCCCGGGTGACTGTGCGATCGACCCCTCCGAGCCTGCCACGATCAAGCTCGACGAGCGTGCCTGGGCCCTGATCGTGGCGATCAACCAGCATGTCAACGCCGCCATCTCACCGCAGGAAGACAATGCCCATTGGGGCGTGATCGACCGCTGGGACTACCCGGACGATGGCTATGGCGATTGTGAAGACTATCAGCTTCTCAAGCGTCGTCTGCTGGTCGAGGCCGGGCTGCCGCGGCGGGCGCTTCGCATGGTTGTGGTGCTCGATGAGCTGGATGCAGGCCATGCCGTCATGGCGGTCCGGACCGATCGCGGTGACTTCATCCTCGACAACAAGCGGGATACCGTCCTGCCGTGGCATCAGACCGGCTACGTGTACATCAAGAGCGAAGGTGACCGGACTCACGCTTGGGTCTGGCTGGGCAACCAAGCCGTCGTCACGTCAACGGTGAGCCGGTAATCAGGAGGCTTTTATGCCACGGTCGCATCCCGGTCCACAGCGCGTCGCGGCCTAACCGAAGTTCTCGTCCGAAACCTACAGTCGGCCATAAAAACCCTCACTTGGAGGCATCGACAATGTTTACCAAACCGATCGTCGAACAAGCCTGTGTCGACTACCCTCTGTTGAGCGACCTCTGCGCTGGCGAAATCGAGCGGCACATCGTCCAAGCCTATCTTCAACTCGTGTTTCGGACTGTTAATACAAACAATTCGCGCACTATTGCCGTGCTGCGGCTTGGGTTGGTTGAAGTTTATCTGTCCGAAATGCGCCCGGTACGTACCAGCCTAGACCTTCCGCCATTCTGGATCGAGGTCATGTCCGGCCCGACCGACATGTCGATCGACAGTCTGGGATTCAACGACTTTGGCGAGGATGAACTGGCAGCCGCTGTCGAGATGATCGTGAGCGCTGCGCATGATGCCGGCCCTCGTATTGGCCCGCTCCCGCACTGACCCGCAGTCCGAAGCGGGCGGCCGTGCCAATCCATCGATGAGGACAAAGCCATGGACCGAAGCAATGAACGAAACTCTTTCTGGGCGTCCGCCACTGCGGTGCTCACGCTGACACTCGTCATTGGCGTGCTTTATCTGCCGTTGTTTCTCTAGCTCAACCATTCACACTATGGAGATGATGATCATGTCGGAAATCACCCTCTACACCAAAAGCTGGTGCCCTTACTGCGCCTCAGCGAAGAGACTGCTCACCCAGAAACGAGCCAGCTTTACCGAAATCGACGTTGAAACACAGCCCGAGAAGTGGGCGGAGATGGTTCAGAAAGCAGGCAGGCGGACCACAGTTCCTCAAGTATTTATCGACGGCCGGCATATCGGCGGATCCGATGACCTGCATGCCATCAACAGCAGCGGTGAGTTAGATTCGCTCATCCTGAGTTCGCAAAGCTCAGGATGAGCGAGGAGCGCGTTCATCACCCGCATTGTGTCCTAGATGTGAGGCTTTGGTTCAGTTCACGTTCTCGGTTGAGAGCTTATCCCGATTGGGAACTCTGGTGGAGATCCGAGCAGCCCCTTCAGGGCTGAAGCCGATCTCGATGAGGTCACCCTCCGGCAATCCGAAACCAGATCATAGCAATGCCCAGGCTGATGGCCAGCAAGCCATAGATCCGCCTCGCTGACGGGTTACATCGGTGACCAACACGGGATGCATGACATGGCCAACTCCGATGCGTTGAGGCTGCTCTTCCCCAAGGACGGTGGGATCCCTGCGGAACATCGTCCGCCAGCGCCCATTCACCAGCGCGCCTATCTGGTCAACGGCGAATTGAAGGTCTGGGACGGATCTGTCGACGCGGTGCGATCGCCAGTCTGCCTGCGTGCCGCGGATGGCCGACTGCAGCAGATCGAACTTGGAAGTGTCCCCTCTGGAGGAGAGCGGGAGGCGGAAGAGGCACTCGAGGCTGCCGTCGCCGCGTACGATGGCGGCCGTGGCCAGTGGCCCACCATGACGGTTGCCGAACGCGTCGCCTGCCTGCAAGACTTCACAAGTCGGATGATCGGCCGACGGAAGGAAGTCGTGGATCTCATCATGTGGGAGATCGGCAAGCCCAGAGCAGATTCCGAGAAGGAATTCGACCGCACCGTCGATTACATCCGGGCGACGATCAACGCTATGAAGGAGCTCGACAACAGCAATTCCCGGTTCACCATCATCGAAGGCACCATCGGGCAGATCCGGCGCACCCCGCTCGGGGTCGTCCTCTGCATGGGGCCGTACAACTATCCCCTGAACGAGACGTTTGCGACCCTGATCCCGGCCCTCATCATGGGCAATACCGTCGTGTTCAAGCCGCCGCGGTTCGGCGCACTATTGTTCTATCCGCTGCTGGAGGCCTTTCAAAACTCCTTCCCGAAGGGCGTGATCAACATGGTGTACGGACGTGGCTCGGTGGTCGTGCCGCGCCTGCTGGATACCGGCCAACTGAACGTGCTGGCCCTGATTGGCTCGAGCAAGGTTGCAGACCATCTCAAAAAGCTGCATCCAAAGACCAACCGGCTGCGGGCCATTCTCGGGCTCGATGCGAAGAATGCCGCCATCATCCTGGCAGACGCTGACATTGAGCTTGCGGTGAAGGAGTGTCTGATCGGGTCTCTCACGTTCAACGGCCAGCGCTGTACCGCGCTGAAGATGCTAATCGTTCATGAGTCAATCGCTGAGTCGTTTCTTCGCCGGTTCAGCGAGGAGGTGAGTAAGCTCAAGGTTGGCATGCCGTGGGAGAAGGATGTCAACATCACCCCGCTGCCTGAAGCCGGCAAGACCGATCACATGACGGCGCTGGTTGAGGACGCGAAGGCCAAGGGGGCTCGCGTGGTCAATAAGGACGGCGGCAGCGTGGCCGGCACCCTGTTCTTCCCGGCGGTCGTTTATCCTGTTCAAGAGGGCATGCGGCTCTACCGGGAGGAGCAGTTCGGGCCCGTTGTCCCGGTGATGCCTTTCGAGGATCTCGAAATGGCGCTCGAGTACGTGACCACGTCCGAACATGGTCAGCAGGTGAGCATCTTCGGCTCAAACCCGGATCAGATCGGCCGGCTTGTCGATCCGCTCGTCAACCAGGTCTGCCGGGTCAACATCAACTGCCAGTGTCAGCGCGGTCCTGATGTGTTTCCCTTCACCGGCCGCAAGGATTCGGCAGAAGGCACGCTGTCGGTAACCGATGCGTTACGCTCGTTTTCGATCCGCTCGATGATCGCCACCAAGGAAACGCAGCGCAACAAGGACCTGCTTGAGGCGATCATCACCGAGCAGACGTCCAACTTCATCAACACCCGGTTCATCTTCTGACCGCCTGAGGACGCCAAATCGCCTGGTCTTGCGCTGGCAATCAGTTTCAGTCGCGACAGGCGCTTCCGCGGCCTAGCTTTGTTAAGAAGATACCAACTAGTACTCTTTGCAGTCTTCCTACCTCGATTGCCGGCGCATTTCTTTGCATGTGCTAAATGGCACCTTACGTCGCCGGGATCCGGCTAAGCCCGCCGGAAATCCCTTGTCCAACGATACAGATCGGTATACTTAACTCTCTCAGCGATACAGAGCGGTATCGCTTGTGCAGTGGTTGGTCAGATTGGCCTCCGAAACTTAGGGAGCAAGCAATGTCTCGCGTTTCTATTCCCAGCGTCGCGGCGTATCCGAGCCTTCAGGCCGCCGCAACTTCGTTGTTCGATCTCGTTGATCGTCATGGCCGAATGGTCACGACAGCAGGCCTCTATGCCTCGCTGGTTGTGGTTTATGCCTGGTTCGGCGGCATGAAGTTTACCGCCTATGAGGCGGAAGGCCTGACCGGACTGGTCGGAAACAGCCCACTGTTGAGTTGGGTCTATCCCATCTTTGGAGTGCGGGGCTTCTCAGGCCTTCTCGGTGTCCTCGAACTCAGCATCGGCGCCCTGATCGCAGCCCGGCTCGTCAACCCGGTGTATTCGCTCGTCGGCGGCGCGCTGTCGGCCGGGTTGTTCGTGACGACGCTTAGTTTCATGGCAACAACGCCCGGCGTGTTTCTGCCGGAGGTCGGCTATCCGGCGATATCCGTCGCGCCCGGGCAGTTCCTGCTCAAGGACATAGGTTTGCTCGCTGTGTCGCTCGCGATCGCTGTCGACTCGCTTTCGAGCATGCGTTCCGCCCGCGTTGCGTAATCGAACCCCAGCGAAGCCTCAAAGAGGCCTCGCCTTCCTTCCGCCGGCTGTGACAGTCGGCTCAACATCAGGAGTTTCCCATGTTTGTCGCCTTTATCACGTCCAAGATCCGCGCCTTCCTGCGCTATCGCCAGGTCATCCGCGAGCTGATGCAACTCTCAGATCGCGAACTCGACGATCTTGGCATCTCGCGCAACGATATCGATGCCATCGCGCGTCAGAGTGTGGCCTCATAAGCGGCTCCCCAATCACACTTCCGCCCATCGGAAGGAGAACATCAGATGAAAACCTATCATAAGAACCCCGAGGCTGTGTCCGGGCTTACGCCAGAGCAGTATCGGGTGACACAGAAAGACGGAACTGAGCGTCCCTTCGCCAATGCGTACTGGGATAACAAGGAGCCTGGGCTCTACGTTGACGTAGTATCAGGCGAGCCCTTGTTCGCCTCCTTCGACAAGTACGACAGCGGCAGCGGCTGGCCCAGCTTCGTCAAGCCGATCGATGCCGACAACGTTGTCGATATCCGCGATACGAGCCACGGCATGGTGCGAACCGAGGTGCGCTCCGCCCACGGCGACAGCCATCTGGGTCATGTATTCCCGGATGGGCCACAAGAGGCGGGCGGATTGCGCTACTGCATTAACTCGGCCTCGCTACGGTTCATCCATTACGATGATCTGGAGAGCAAGGGCTACGGTGAATTCCGCAAGCTGTTTGCAGAGAAAGGAGGAACAGTATGACTGGCGTGACTGAGCGGGCCGTTCTGGCTGGAGGCTGCTTCTGGGGCATGCAGGATCTCATCCGCCGCCTTCCCGGCGTCGTCTCCACTCGTGTTGGTTATTCTGGTGGAGACGTGCCGAACGCGACCTATCGCAATCATGGCACGCACGCGGAGGCGATCGAGATCATATTCGATCCCGAGAAGACGAGCTTCCGCGACCTGCTGGAGTTCTTTTTCCAGATCCACGACCCCAGCACGAAGAACCGGCAAGGGAATGATCGCGGCTTGAGTTACCGGTCGGCGATCTTCTACACTTCGGATGAGCAGCGGCAGGTGGCCGAGGACACGATCGCCGATGTCGATGCCTCGGGCCTTTGGCCGGGTAAGGTAGTCACGGAACTTGAGCCGGCGAGCGATTTCTGGGAGGCCGAGCCGGAGCACCAGGATTATCTGGAGCGGCTTCCGAACGGCTATACGTGCCACTTCATCCGTCCCGGCTGGAAGCTGCCGCGCCGCAGCAACGCTGCTTAGGACAGAAAACTCGGGGAGTCGGTCTCCCGTAGAGCAGCTTCCGATTGGAATGGCCCGGAGAAATCCGGGCCATTTTATTGAGGCGGTTCTGTTACTCCGAGCGCCAGAATGCGTTCGACGGGGCCGATTTTCGCAAAATCGGAGGATCTCCCGCAATATCGAGACATTTGCGGCTTAGGCATAGACCGGCGTAACGCTCATAATGGCGCTCGACAACGGTGGCCATTGCATTCGGAGGAGCCCGGACATAACGCCCCCTGCTGATGGTACAGTCCTTTTAGTCGTTCTTGGGCCTCCCGAGTAGGACGCTCCGGCCCCAAGATCTCCGCGTTCCCGATCCCAGCATGAGGAAAGGACAATGAGGATGATCAAGAGCAAGTCAGTCAGCGTTATCGGCGCCGCCGGCATTGCACTCACACTCGCGAATATGCCCGCATCCGCCCAGGGACAGGGCGAGACGGTGAAGACCGTCTTCGAGCGCGCCATCCCGAATATCCCGGGCAAGACCCTGATCGCTCTCGAGGTAGCCTATGCTCCGGGTGGCAAGTCTCCATCCCATTTCCATCCCAAGTCCGCTTTCATCTATGCGCACGTGACATCCGGCGCCATTCGCAGCCAAGTCGGCGATGGGCCCGCCAGGGTCTACCAGGTGGGTGAAGGCTGGTACGAGGATCCTGGCTCGCACCATAAGGTCAGCGAGAACGCCAGTACCACCGAACCGGCAAAGCTGCTCGCCGTGTTCGTTACCGATCCTGGCGAAACTCTAGTTACCCCCGAGCAGAAGTAAGGATCTGCGGTGATGTCCTCTATGATGGCTTGGCGTGTGCATGAGTTCGGTCCCCCGGACGCGATGCAGTTTGAACCCATTGCCGTGCCCACTCCCGGCCCTGGCGAGGTGCTCGTCAAGGTGCACGCGGCCGGAGTTGGCCCCTGGGACGGTTGGATCAGGTCTGGTAACAGCGCCTTGCCCCAGCCCCTTCCCCTGACCTTGGGTTCCGACCTCTCTGGCGAGATCCAGGCTATCGGGCCGGATGTGTCCGGCCTGCGCATCGGAGACCAGATTTATGGAGTCACGAATCCGCGCTTTATCGGGGCATATGCCGAATATGCGCTGGCCTCGGCCGCAATGATCGCGCGAAAGCCGGCCGCGATCGACGACCTCGAAGCAGCCTCCGTCCCGGTCATTGCCGTCACCGCATGGCAGGGCCTGTTTGATCAGGCACAGCTCAAGGCCGGTCAGACAGTGCTCATCCACGGGGCCGCCGGCAACGTGGGTGCCTACGCGGTGCAATTCGCCCACCGGGCAGGCCTCCGGACCATCGCGACAGCTGCCGCTGACGACCATGCTTTTGTGCGTGAACTGGGAGCCGATATCGTGGTGGACTTCAACTCCCAGCGCTTTGAGGACGTGGCCCGGGATGTTGATGCCGTCTTCGATCTGGTCGGCGGAGAGACGCAACAGCGCTCGTTTCAGGTCCTGCGGCGCGGCGGCAAGCTGATCTCGGCCGTATCTCACCCGGATCAGGATCTGGCGAAGAGCCATGGGGTCGATGCAGCCTTCTTTCTGGTCAAAGTCTCGACACAATACCTGACGGAAATTGCCGCCTTGATCGATCGTGGCGACCTGAGGACGCGGGTGGGCACAGTCATGCCCCTTGCTGAGGCGCGGGAGGCTCATCTCATGCTGGACGACTTTCGTCCGCTATCCAAGGGAAAGATCGTTCTCGCGGTGAACTCTTAGAAAGAGCCAGTTCTGGTGGCCTAAACGCAAGAAAAGGAGACCGAATGGATGCGTTCCGAAAAGTCCGCACTGGAATAATCGCCTGTGCGTTAGCCATCAGCGGGTGTGTTGTCACGACGACGTCCCAGGCTCTCGATCTGCCCGCTAGGAACACGGCTCCCGTCGAGGCTGTGCGCATCTGCTCCACCCACGGCGCCGGCTTCTTCACCATCCCAGGAACCGACACATGCTTGCGGATCGGCGGTCGGGCCCGCGGAGAAATCCGGTATCTCGAACCCGGCAGCCGTGCCGACGATGCGATCGGCTACCGGACCCGAGGCCGGATCGCCCTCGACGCCCGTACCCGGACATCTTACGGCCTGCTGCGCGCCAAGACGCAGTATGAGTTCACACACAACACCGGCAATAACGGGCCCGATACCTTCCGTCTCGACGAGGCCTTTATCGAATTCGGCGGACTGACCGCCGGCCGCCTGGAATCCTTCTTCGACTTCTATACCAATGACTTCAACTTCGCGGATCTCATCGTCTCCGAGGTCAAGACCAATGTATTCGCCTATACGGCGATGTTGGGCTCCGACCTCTCGGCAACGATTTCGCTGGAAGACTCTATCGAGCGGCGGCAGTTCTCCGCCCCGAATGGACCAGGGTTTCCCGGCCAGGAGTTCAGCCCAGCCGGTGCACGTGTTCCGGATCTCGTTGGACGGCTGCTGTGGGAGCCGGACTGGGGCAAGGCCCAACTCTCGGCGGCGTTGCACCAGATCCGCGGCGACAATCTCGTTCCCGGACCCGCTCTGGCTCCGTTCGTCGACACCGAGTACGGCTTTGCGGTACAGGCTGGAGTCCAGGTCGAACTCCCCATGATTGCTGACGGCGACGAACTTTGGCTCCAGGCCGCCTATGCCGATGGCGCCCTGAGTTATCTCGGCCTCGGCAACTCATCAATCAACGACATCATCCTCGATCAGACTGATGCTTATGTGGATGCCGACGGAGCAGTGCAACGGTCCAGGGGCTGGGCCGCGACGGCGGTGTTCCTGCACTATTGGACGCCGCAGATCCGGCATGCGGTGTTCGGTTCCTATGGTGTGATCAACTACCCGGAGGGCAGCGTGGTAACCGCGCCTGCAGGCGGCGCCCTCGGGTTCCCGGACACCTCCGAGTGGCGAATCGGCACCAATCTCGGCTGGCTCCCGGTGAGCGGTCTCTATCTTGGAGTCGAGACTTTCTATCGTAGGGTCGACCCGCAGGGCCGGGTGTTCGTGAACAACGATCCCGCATCAGACAGCATCATCAATTCTGAGGACGCCCTTGAAGCCCGCCTGCGGGTCCAGCGGGATTTTTGAGGCCATAAGGTATCTTCGGACGAAAGGGGAGAGTTGGTCATGCTCAGCGACAGGGACCGGATCTTCACCAACCTGTATGGGTTCCACGATTGGCGCCTTGCCGGTGCCCGGATGCGCGGCGACTGGGATGGTACGGCATTTCTCCTGGCGCAAGGACGGGACTGGATCATTAATGAGACCAAGGAATCAGGGCTCCGTGGACGCGGAGGCGCAGGCTTTGCCACTGGCATGAAATGGTCCTTTATGCCGAAGGTGTCCGATAGGCTCCCGAGCTATCTGGTCGTCAATGCCGACGAGTCCGAGCCGGGAACCTGCAAGGACCGGGAGATCATGCGCGGGGATCCCCACAAACTGGTGGAAGGCTGTCTGCTCGCGTCCTTCGCCATCGGCGCGCATGCCTGTTACATCTACATTCGAGGCGAGTTCATTGATGAGGCCCGTCATCTGCAGCGGGCCATTGACGAGGCCTACGAGGCCGGCCTGATCGGCCAAAACGCCTGCGGGTCCGGGTGGGACTTCGATCTTTACCTGCACCGCGGTGCCGGTGCCTACATCGCCGGAGAAGAGACAGGTTTGCTCGAGAGCCTCGAAGGCAAGAAGGCGATGCCACGGATGAAGCCACCGTTCCCGGCGGCGATCGGTCTGTACGGCTGCCCGACCACGGTGAACAATGTCGAGACCATTGCAGTGGTGCCGACCATCCTGCGGCGGGGAGCTGCTTGGTTCGCAGGCATTGGTCGGCCGAACAATGTAGGGACCAAGATCTACTCGATATCCGGTCATGTGAACCGGCCATGCAATGTCGAGGAGGCAATGAGCATCCCCTTGCGCGAACTGATCGACACCTATGCCGGCGGAGTCCGTGGAGGATGGGATAACCTACTTGCCGTTATCCCCGGCGGTGGCTCGATGCCGCTGTTGCCGAAGAGCATTTGCGATACGCTGCTGATGGACTTCGACGCCCTTCGAGATGTCAAGAGCGGTTTGGGTACCGCTGCTGTCGTTGTCATGGACAAGTCGACGGACCTGATTGCGGCTATCGCCCGATTAAGTGCGTTCTTCAAGCACGAAAGCTGCGGCCAATGCACCCCCTGCCGCGAAGGAACAGGGTGGATCACGAGGGTCATGTATCGGATGGTGGAAGGCCGCGCCGATCCACACGAGATCGATCTGCTGGAGGAAGTGACCAAACAGATGGAAGGCCATACGATTTGTGCGTTCGGCGATGCTGCCGCTTGGCCCGTGCAGGGACTCATCCGCCATTTTCGCCCAATGATGCTTGAAAGAATGATATCTTATCAACGTGAGCACCAGCCAGCGCTCGCTGCGGAGTAGTTCGACCATCCCTCCGGCCAGATAGCCCCATCCGACGTTTGGAGAACATCATGGCACCCAAATCTAACAAGAAACAGGAGGTATTGAGCAAGGATCAGGAGACGCACGCGTACCGCGAGATGCTGCTGATCCGCCGTTTCGAGGAGAAGACCGGCCAGATGTATGGCATGGGCCTGATCCGCGGCTTCTGCCACCTCTACATCGGCCAGGAAGCCATTGTCGTCGGCATGCAGATGGCGACGAAGGACGGCGACCAGGTGATCACCGGCTATCGCGATCACGGACACATGCTCGCCTGCGGCATGGATCCGAAGGGCGTCATGGCTGAACTCACGGGCCGCCGTGCCGGCTTATCGAAAGGCAAGGGCGGCTCGATGCACATGTTCTCCAAGGAGAAGCATTTCTACGGCGGCCACGGCATCGTCGGCTCCCAGGTGTCGCTCGGTACGGGCATTGCGTTCGCGAACCACTACCGCGAGAACGGCAATGTCTGCCTGACCTATTTCGGCGAGGGCGCAGCCAACCAGGGCCAGGTCTCCGAGAGCTTCAATATGGCGGCTGTGTGGAAGCTGCCCGTGGTCTACGTGATTGAGAACAACCGCTACGCCATGGGTACGGAGATGAGCCGCGCCTCGGCCCAGACCGATTACTCGAAGCGGGGCGTGTCCTTCGGCATCCCCGGCGAGCAGGTGGACGGCATGGACGTCCGCGCTGTCTACGCCGCCGGCCAGCGGGCCATCGAGCATGCCCGCTCCGGCAAGGGCCCCTTTATCCTGGAGATGCTGGCTTACCGCTATCGCGGTCACTCGATGTCCGACCCGGCGAAATACCGCACAAGGGACGAGGTGGATCAGGTGCGCGAGGCACGCGATCCAATCGAGCAGGTCCGCCAGCGCCTTTTAACACGCTGGAAGCTGTCGGAAGACGAAGTGAAGGCCATCGACAGCCGGATTCGCGAGATCGTCAACGAGGCAGCTGAGTTCGCCACGCAGGATCCGGAGCCCGATCCGTCCGAGCTCTATACCGATATCCTCAATTGATCATCCTGAGAGTGGGTTGAGCTGCGTGATTTTGACTCCATTTGCATCCGACTGGTCTCCTTTTGATGACCGGGAGCGAGGTCGTCGTTGATCGGGTTTTACCGCCGTCTGATACACCGACGCCATCGTGTCAGCTTGAGGAGTGTCCCATGAACGGCGCAGAACTGCTTGTATCCGCTTTGGAGAACGAAGGCGTGGACCGGATCTTCGGAGTTCCCGGAGAAGAGAACCTCGACCTTGTCGAGGCGCTGCGGCAATCCTCCATCGAACTGGTGCTGACCCGCCACGAGCAGGCAGCCGCCTTCATGGCGGCGACGCATGGCCGGCTGACCGGTCAGCCGGGCGTCTGCCTGTCGACGCTCGGTCCGGGTGCGCTCAACCTCACGACCGGCGCGGCCTATGCCCTGCTCGGCGCCATGCCGATGGTCATGATCACGGGCCAGAAGGGCATCCTGAGCCGCAAACAGGCGCGCTTCCAGATCGTGGACATGGTCGCGACCATGACGCCGCTGACCAAGATGGCGCGCCAGATTGTCAGCCCAGCGACGATCCCCACGGCTGTGCGGGAGGCCTTCCGGGTCGCCCAGCAGGAGCGGCCAGGGCCGGTGCTTCTCGAGCTGCCGGAGGACATTGCTGCCGATCCCGTTGCGGCGACTCCGCTACTGGTGCCCCCTCATCCGATCGATCCGCCTGTTGCTCCGCCGGAGGCCCTGGATCGGGCGGCCGAGCTGATCCTTAAGGCCGAGCGGCCGCTGGTGATGCTCGGCGCCGCCGCGAGCCGCCCGCGCCTGACGGAGGCGCTGTCGGACTTCGTGAAGCGTCTGCAGATCCCGTTCTTTAACACGCAGATGGGCAAGGGATCGGTGTCCGGCGGGTCCGGGTTGTACCTGGGCACCGCCGCCCTTTCGGAGCGCGATCACGTGCACCGGGCGATCGACCGCGCCGATCTGATCGTCGCAATCGGCCACGACACGGTCGAAAAGCCGCCCTTCCTGATGGGCCCGAAGGGACCGACCGTCCTGCATGTGGGTTACCTGCCAGCGACGGTCGAGGAGGTCTTTTTCCCCCATGCCGAGGTAGTGGGCGACGTCGGGCCGAGCCTCGGGCTGCTGGCCGACCGTCTCGAAGGTCAGCTGCCCAACGCAGGCGCGCTGCTTGGCCTGCGAGAGGAGATCCTGGCCCGGATCGCCGATCGGGCGGAGGAGAGCCGCTATCCGCCGACCCCGCAGCGCATCGTGCACGACGTGCGGAAGGCGATGCCGGAGGACGGCATCGTCTGCCTCGACAACGGCATGTACAAGATCTGGTTCGCCCGCAACTATCGCACCCGGGTCGCCAACACGCTGCTGCTCGACAATGCGCTCGCCACCATGGGTGCCGGCCTGCCTTCGGCTATGATGGCGGCCCTGCTCTACCCCGAACGCCGCGTTCTCGCGGTCTGTGGGGATGGCGGGTTCATGATGAACTCCCAGGAACTGGAAACGGCAGCGCGTCTTAAACTTAATCTGGTGGTGCTGATCCTGCAGGACAACGCCTATGGGATGATCCGCTGGAAGCAGGCCGTGGACGGCTATTCCGACTTTGGCCTGACCTTCGGCAATCCCGACTTTGTGGCCTACGCCAAGGCTTATGGCGTCAAGGGCAGCCGGGTGGAGGGCCCCGATGACCTCGCGCCGACGCTGGAGGCTGCCTTTGCCGATGGCGGCATTCAACTCGTTACCGTCCCGGTGGATTACTCGGAGAACATGCGGGTTCTCGTCGAGGAGCTGCGTACCCAGGCCCAGAGTGGAGGCTCCAATGATTGAAGTCGTCCAGGCCTTCGATCGGGCACCGATCACCCAACTCGACAGCGATGAAGCAGGGGCGCTCGAGGACAAGATCACCACCGCCAGGCGGCTGTTCAAAGATCGAGGGGCATGGCTCAAACCCTACGAACGAATTGAGATCCTTCGCCGGCTTGCCGTGCTGATGGAGGGCAAGCGTGAGCACTTCGGGCATCAGATCGCTCGCGAGGGTGGCAAGCCTTTGACGGACGCGTTGGTCGAGGCCGACCGAGCCATCGACGGCGTAAGGAATGCGGCTGACATGCTGCGTGTCGCAGCCGGCCAGGAGATCCCGATGGGCCTGACGCGGGCGAGCATTGACCGCCGGGCCTTCACCATCCATGAGCCGATTGGCGTTGTGGCGGCCATTTCCGCCTTCAACCATCCCCTGAACCTGATCGTCCATCAGGTCGCTCCTGCGATTGCCACCGGTTGTCCAGTGATCGTCAAGCCGGCAACGGCAACGCCGCTGTGCTGCGTCGACTTCGTGACGCTTGTCCATGAGGCCGGGATGCCGGCCGGCTGGGTTCAGACCTTTCTGCCGGAGACCAGTGAGCTCGCCGAGGCACTCGCAACCGATCCTCGGATTGCATTCTTGAGCTTCATTGGCTCAAGTCGGGTCGGCTGGTATCTGCGCTCGAAGCTGGCGCCGGGGGCCCGCTGTGCCCTGGAACACGGCGGCGTCGCCCCTGCGATCATCGACCGAACTGCGGATCTTGACCGGATCGTCGAGCCCTTGGCGAAGGGTGGTTACTATCATGCCGGCCAGGTCTGCGTGTCGACTCAGCGCATCTTTGTGCACGCGGACCTTGAGAGCGCATTCATCGACCGCTTTGCCGCACGCGTGGAAGCTCTCAAAGTTGGCGATCCGACCCTGCCCGAGACTGAGGTCGGCCCGCTTATTGCGCCTCGCGAGGCTGATCGGGTCTCGTCCTGGATTGAGGAGGCTGTGTCGAGCGGGGCCCGCCTGATCGGCGGGGGACGTCTCAGCCACACCACGCTGCGTCCATCGATCCTGATCAATCCGCCCCGGGAGGCCAAGGTCTCGACGCTCGAGGTCTTTGGCCCGACAACCTGCATCTACCCATTCACGCAGCTCGACGAGGCGATCACCGCTGCCAATTCGCTGCCGGTGGCGTTCCAGGCGAGCATCTTCACCGAGAACCTGCGAACCGCCCTCGACGCAGCCGAGCGGGTCGACGCTGCGGCTGTGATGATCAACGATCACACAGCCTTTCGGACGGACTGGATGCCGTTCGCGGGACGGCACGTGTCCGGGCATGGCGTCGGCGGAATTCCCTGGACGATGAAGGAAATGACCGCGGAGAAGATGATCGTCTTTAGAACGTAAACGGAGCGACGCCGCCTCCACCGGCTCTACCGGCCGACATTGCCAAGCCATTTGAGCCCAAACTACTTCACGTCCCTTCATGCGCCTCAGCCCAAGAACTGGGCGGCTTGCTTCGCATTCCGATGAAGAATTCGGAATACAGACAAGCTCCTCGGTGCCAGCCGTGATATTTGGCAGGCCAATGGTACATCCATCTGGCTTGTTCTTGGGTCTGTTTCATCGCCCGATCCGCAGACAGGATCACCTCATGCCGATCTCAACCCCGGCAGAAATGAGGACGTGCAATGAAAACAGCAACTCCAACGACGACGGCCTTGGCGCTCCACCGTCAAGGCCGCTGGTATCAACATCTCTATGTCCAGGTCCTGGGCGCCATCCTGGCAGGCGTCCTCCTGGGGCCATTTCTACCCTTCCCTCGGCGAAGCGATGAAGCCCCTGGGTGATGCTTTCATCAAGATGCTCATCGCGCCCATCATCTTTTTCACCATCGTGCATGGCATCGCCAGCATGAAAGACATGAGGAAGGTCGGCCGGGTCGGTTTAAAGGCCCTCATCTATTTCGAGGTCGTGACAACCCTTGCCCTCATTATCGGATTGGTCGTCGTCAACCTCTGGCAGCCGGGCGTCGGGGTCAATGTCGATCTTTCCCGGATCGACACCTCGGCCATCGCAAGCTTTACCGAAAAAGCGAAAGACCAAAGTACGGTCGCGTTCCTGATGGAAATCATCCTCGCGACCGTTGTCGGCGCGTTCGCGAACGGAGAAATCCTTCAGGTTCTCTTCGTCGCACTCTTGTTTGCGTTCGGGTTGCAAGCCCTCGGCACGCGTGGCGAACCGGTGCTGCACCTCATCGACACCCTCGGGCAAATCTTCTTTCGCATCGTCGGTATCATCATGAAGCTCGCTCCGGTCGGCGCCTTCGGTGCAATGGCGTTCACGATCGGCAAGTATGGCGTCGGAACCCTCCTGTCGCTCGGCAACTTCATGCTGGCGTTCTACACAACCTGTCTGCTGTTTGTCTTTGTCACGTTGGGCAGCATCGCAGCATTGTGCGGCTTCTCGATCTTCAAGTTTATCCGCTATATCAAGGAAGAGTTGTTGATCGTCCTCGGGACGTCGTCCTCGGAGTCGGTGCTGCCGCGTATGATAGCGAAGATGGAGAAACTCGGTTGCGGGCCCTCCGTTGTCGGACTGGTGATCCCCACCGGGTACTCGTTCAACCTTGATGGAACCTGCATCTATCTGACCATGGCGGCCGTGTTCCTGGCACAGGCGACCAACACCGACCTAACCCTGTCCCAAGAGATTGGGATCATCGCCGTTCTTCTGCTCACGTCGAAGGGAGCAGCTGGCGTGACCGGCTCTGGCTTCATCGTGCTGGCGGCGACGCTGGCTTCGGTCGGCACGATTCCGGTCACGAGTATCGCTCTGATCCTTGGGATCGACCGCTTCATGTCTGAGGCGCGGGCGCTCACCAACCTGATCGGCAATGGCTTGGCAACCGTCGTTGTTGCCAAATGGGAAGGCGCTCTCGATGAGAAACAACTGCACCGCTCGCTCAACCAGGAGAGTGATCCCGAAGCATTTGATCCAAAGACGATGACGGTGGCCGATGATCTTGCGAAGGGCGACTTCCTCCAGCAGCATCGTCACCTCAAAGCAGTGGGAACGCGTGCGCCTGTCTAGGCCGTGTGGCCAGGCGGTGAACTCACACCCAAGTGGACCCGCGGCGGCGATGTGCACTCATCGCCGCCGCTGGTTCTTAAGCATGGCTCGTGATGTAACGCTTACCGCTCCCACCCCTCATCAGATGGAAATCGCTTCGCCCAGAATTCTTTGAGACGGGGATCGGCATCGACCTGTCGGACGATTTCGGCCATCTTGGGCGCACTCTTGTAAAAGCGCGAGCGCCAGGGAGCGAAGCGCGAGATCACCGTGACATAGAGATCCAGCACCGAGAGTTCGTCGCCGAGGATGTAGCGGCCAGGTGTGATCTGTTCGTCCATCATGTGCCAACAGGCGGCAATGCGGTCATGAATGCGATCAATGATCGCCGGCGCATCTTCTTTGCTGGCAGCGATGCGCATGGCGTCGTCCTTAATCCAGGCAAACGCGTAGATAGCCGCCGACACGTAGGCCATCCAGCGTAGATATTGTGCGCGCTTGGGGTCGTTGAGCCCTGGCGCCAGCCGTCCCTGTGGATAGAGATCGGCGAGATAGATCAGGATCGCAGCACTTTCGGTGATGACCTCGCCGGACGGCAGCATCAGCGCCGGGACTTGGCGCAGCGGATTGACCGTCTCGACCAGCTTGCGCGCCGCTTCATCCTCCTAAGTGACCGCCTCAATCACCTCGTAAGGAACTCCGAGCAGAGTCAGCGTGGCCTCGATCGGAACTGAGCCCGATCCGACCGCGCCGAATATCTTGAGCATGCGTGCCTCCCGGCCAATTCTTGGGGATCGGATCGCCCTGGATGTAGGTGAGATCCTGATTGCACTGGGTTTTATAGCTGCTCCGATCACGAGTCTACGGGGCTCGATCGTCGACCCGTCTCCTGAATCTGCCCGCCTGCAGCGGATCGCAACGCCACCTTTGGCATGCCAATTCGGAGGATGTGATCGTCCCCGCTGCTGCCCGTCACTCTGAAAGTTCTCCGAGCGCCGACGGTGGGGAGCGATCAACGTCAATGGTGCAGTCTTTTCGGTCGGTCTCGGTCCTGTTTTGCCGCCCAGGACAGCTGCAAGATCGCCTCAGGCTCGATCGGCTCTCGCTGATTGCAACCTCCCTCAGGCGCCGGCTGTGGACCGGCTTTCATGGAGTGTCGCATGTTTAGGAAGATTGCTTTGACCCTGCCTCTTCTTCTTCTCCCGAGCATCGCCCTAGCCGAAATGGGTGGTAAGACAGATCGCGACCGTGTCAACCGCGAGGTTGAGGCCATGATGCGGGATGGCCGCTGGGAGCGCGCCATTGCGGAGGGTCGAGCCAACAAGCAAGCCTTCGAGGCGCTGCGCCAGGCTGAAGACCGGATGCGGCCGCCCGCTACCGAATACACGGCGTCGCGGCCTGCTCGCCGATCTGCCGGTCACTGAGTCATGTCATACGGGAAGCAGCCTCTGTTGAACCAAACGGCCCTGGGAGGGAAACGCCAGGGCCGACCCGGATTGTACGCAGCGGCAGATTAACTCGGACAAACCTAGTACGCGTTTTTGCACTTGCGTCGATAAACACGGACGAATATGGTCCGTGTTTATCGCAACTCCGATTGCTGGCAGACGCAACATACCGATATCATGGCACACCTGACCGTCAGCGTTGAGTATGGCATCCATTGCCTCCTGTGGCTTGTCGACTCTGATGCAGCCCTCAGCAGCCGGGATCTCGCCGAGCTGCAGGGCATCTCGCCCGGTTTCCTCGCCAAGATCTTTCCCAAGCTCGAAAAGGCGGGGATCGTCACGGCCAGCGAAGGCGCACGGGGAGGCTACTGCCTCGCACGTCCGGCCCAGGACATCACCTTCCTTGAGATCGTCGACGCGATTGAAGGCGACAAGCCTCTTTTCGATTGTCAGCAGATCAGGGGCCGCTGCGCCGTGTTCAAGGGCAAGCCGCCGGCATGGTCGAGCAACGGTGTCTGCGCCGTCCATGCGGTCATGCTGCAGGCCGAGAAGGCGATGCGAGACACACTGGCCTCCCAATCGCTGGCCGACGTGCATGCAGCACTCGGACGCAAAGCCCCATCAGGTTTTCTCGGCCAGGTTCAAGACTGGATGTCGGACCGCCTCGATGCCCGTCGCCCCGGTCGCATCCGCCGATCCAAAGAGCCGCCGGGTTGATCCTGCGGCGGTCAGCCGCCCTCACCTCAAACATCTAGAATTTCTCGGCACCTTGCCGGACCTGCCGAGAACCCGTTGGGCATCAGCTTGACGGAATGGCTTCACACGTCCGGCTGAGACAGAGAAGTATCATGACCAAGAAGATTGTGATCGCCGGCTCGGGCTTTGCCGGCATGTGGGCTGCCGTCTCCGCCGCTCGGGCGGTGTCGCTTGCGGGCAGGGAAAAGGACATTGAGGTGATCGTCGTGTCACCCACGGCCAGCCTGACGATCCGGCCCCGTCTCTATGAAGCGGTTCTCGAGAACATGAACCCGGACCTCGCGCCGTTGTTCGACGCTGTCGGGGTCCGCCACATGGCTGGGCTGGTGCAGACGATCGATGCCGGCGCCCGCCTCATCGAAATCGGCAAGAACGACGGGACACAGCTACGCCTGCCCTACGACAAGTTCGTACTGGCCGCAGGTAGCTGCCTCTTTCAGCCGCCGGTGCCAGGGCTGGCGGAGCATACGTTCAATGTCGATCAGTTAGCGAGCGCTCGCAGGCTCGACAGCCACCTGAAATCCCTCGCGGACCGTCCTGAGACCGTCGCACGCAACACAGTTGTCGTCGCCGGAGGCGGCTTTACGGGGATCGAGACCGTTGCCGAGATGCCGGAGCGGCTGCGAGCAATTCTGGGAAGCAACGCTGCCATCCGGGTCGTCGTCGTTGAACAGGCGCCGCACATCGGTCCCGACCTCGGTCCAGTTCCGCGGCCGGTCATCGAACAGGCTCTGGCCGAGTGTGGGGTCGAGATCATCACCGGCGCTGCGGTTAACATCGTTTCTGCCGGCAGCGTTACCCTCTCATCCGGGGAGCGCATTCAGACGAACACCGTCATCTGGACCGCCGGAGCCCGCGCCAACCCACTTGCCGCCCAAATCCCAGGCGAGCGCGACCGCTTCGGCCGGGTGATCGGCGATGCTTTCCTCCATGCCGCAGAGGTGAACGACATCTTCGTCACCGGCGACGTCGTTCGCGCGGCAACGGACGGCGTTGGCAACACCACGTTGATGTCATGCCAGCACGCACAAAGCCTTGGTCGCGTTGCCGGTCATAACGCCGCCGCGGAACTGATTGGATTGCCGTTGCACCTGTACAGCCAGCCGAAATACGTCACCTGCCTCGATATCGGTCCTTGGGGGGGCTCTCTACACCGAGGGCTGGGACCGCCAGGTGCATCTGACGCGAGACGCTGGCAAGGCTCTAAAGCAAGAGATCAACACGACGTGGATTTACCCGCCTCGGGCTGATCGCAACGCAGCCTTTGCTGTCGCCAACCCGGACTTCGTGATCGTCCCCCTAACCTCAATGTAGACACAACTGGTGCCTTGGCCGGGCTGCTGCTCGGTCAAGGCGGAGATACATATCTTGCGTAACATCGACGTTTACTTTCTCACGCTCGCAAGCTTGTGCCTGGTGCTGAGTGTCTCCCTTGGCCTTGGAATGGGCTTCGCGCAGGATTTCTCGCTCAGCCACCTTCACTCTCACCTGAATCTCGTCGGATGGGTGTCGATGGCGCTCTTTGGGCTCACCTACCGTGCCTATCCGGCTCTGGCCGAAGGAAGACTGGCGAAAGCTCACTTTTTGCTTTCGGCGCCAAGCGGCATCATGTTTCCGGCGGGCATCTACCTGCTGATAACCTATGGTCAGCCGATACCGGCCGTCGCGGCCGCCATTGTCTGGCTCGCCGGCGCCACACTGTTTTGCGTCATGCTCGTGCGACTTGCGTTCGCCAAGGGCTTAGCGTGAGACGTCACGGCTTCAAAGCCATGTCCGGTCGCCAAATAGCTGACCGGACGACGTGACCAGCCCTATACTTCCTGCTCCCTGCGAGGAGTGCGGGATCGCAAATGACATGGCCGATGTCGGCAAAAGAAACTTGAGTCTCTCCGGCGGGAACTCGAATCCCGCTTCAAGGACGTGAGGATCGAGGTGGCCGGGTGCGCCGCTCGATGAAGCAGGTTCAAGTAACCGACTCCCTCGGGGCGGGTTGCGAGTTCCAGACGGGTTGAGCCAGCCAAGAGGGCCGCGTCGATGGTACAGCCTTTTTACTCGTTCTTGGACCTGTTGAGAAGTCCATGCCAGCGGCAAGATCACGGCATTCCTGATCCCAACATGAGGCTTAGACAATGACGATGATCAAAGTTTCGAGTTTGGCCGGCGCCGCGGGCATCGCAATCACTCTCGCGGGTACGACCGTGTCCGCACACGGGCCGGAGCATGCCACGACAACACCAGTTTCGCAGACAGCTTCGGCGCAGGCCAACGGTGAGACTGTGAAACCGGTCTTTGAGCGCGCTATCCCGCATATCCCGGGCAAGAGCCTGATTGCCCTTGAGGTGACCTATACGCCGGGCGGCAAGTCGCCTTCCCATTATCATCCAAACTCCGCCTTCATCTATGCGCATGTGGTCTCCGGCGCCATTCGCAGCCAGGTCGGCGAGGAGCCAACCAAAGTCTACCGGACCGGCGAAGGTTGGTACGAGAATCCCGGCTCGCACCACAGAGTGAGCGAGAACGCCAGCGACAGCGAACCGGCAAAGCTGCTCGCCGTCTTCGTCGTCGATCCTAGAGATTCCCTGGTCGTTCCGGATCAGAAGTAAGGATTGCCATCATGTCTCAGCGGATGAACTATGCGGCCGCCGCCCCGGGCGGCATGAAGGCCCTTGGCACGGTCTACAGCTATGTAGCCCAAAGCGGTTTGCCGACAGCCCTGATCGAACTGGTGTATCTGCGCATCTCGCAGATCAACGGCTGCGCCTACTGCATCGACATGCACAGCCGCGACCTGCTCAAGGCCGAAGTGCCGGTCGAGAAGCTCGTGCTTGTCCAGTCTTGGGACGAAGGTGGAACCCTGTTCAGTGATCGCGAACGCGCGGCGTTGAAGTGGGCCGAAGTGGTCACGCGGGTCAGCGACACGCATGTGCCCGAGGAGGCCTATACCGAAGCTCGCGCCACCTTCTCGGAGAAGGAACTCGCCGACCTGACCATCGCGATCGGCTTGATGAACGCCTTCAACCGCTTGGCGATCAGTTTCCGCGCCGTGCCGCTGGCTGCGGCAAGCCACTGACCGCCGCCGGTTCCTTTGAATGTGACATAGACATCTGAGACCCGGCACTGCGTGAGCCGGGTCTCAGGGTACAACTCGGACGCACCGTGTTGCGTGGAATATTCCTACATCATTATCGGGGAACCGTAGAACCCTTCATTCGCACATAGGAAACGAAGATGCAGAGCCTCAAGGTAGCCTTTCCAGGGTTCCGTGGTGACCCGCTTTCCGCCCGGCTTGAACTCCCGCTCGGCCCGATCCGGTCCTATGCGATCTTCGCCCATTGCTTCACCTGCTCCAAGGATCTCTTTGCCTCCCGGCGCATCGCGTTCGAGCTCGCCATGCGGGGCATCGCGGTGTTGCGGTTCGATTTCACCGGCCTGGGGGCCTCGGGCGGCGAGTTCCCTAAAACCAACTTCTCCTCGAATGTCGAGGATCTCCGGCAAGCTGCCAAGTATCTCACGAGGCACTTTGGTCCCGCCGAACTCCTTGTCGGCCACTCCCTCGGTGGCGCCGCCGTGCTTGCGGTGGCCCCAGAGCTGCCCGAGGTCCGGGCGGTGGTCACGATCGGGGCTCCGGCTGATACTGCGCACGTGATCTCAAGCTTTCGCAGCCATGTGCCCGCCATCGAAAGTCAGGGAGAGGCCGAGGTGCAGCTGGCTGGATGCCGCTTCGCCATCCAGCAGCAGTTTCTGGATGACGTCCGCAGGCAGCATCTCGAGACGAAGATCCGCAGTCTTGGTCGTCCGCTGCTTGTCCTGCACGCTCCCGATGACGACATCGTTGGAGTCGATAACGCCAAGCGAATTTTTGAGGCTGCCCAGCATCCGAAGAGCTTCGTCTCCCTCGACGGCGCGGATCATCTCCTGACCCGCCATGAGGACGCGGCCTTTGTCGCAGAGGTGATCAGCGCCTGGTACGGCCGGCATCTGGCGCGTTCGTCCCATGCAGAGGCGGTTGCCAATCACGATGGCGTCCTCGTGCGGGCGTCGGGTGAGGGCCGCTTCCAGCAGGTTGTCGAAGCCGGGCGGCACCGGTTCCTTGCCGACGAGCCTGAGAGCTATGGCGGACTGGACAGCGGACCCAGTCCTTACGACTTCCTATCGGCGGGGCTCGGAGCGTGTACGTCGATGACGCTCCAGCTTTATGCCGAGCGGAAAGGATGGCAGCTGCCGCCATATACGGTCGAGGTTCGGCACGCCAAAGTTCATGCTGAAGACTGCTTGAGCTGCACGGAGGGTCATACCGGCAAGATCGATCAGTTCGTGCGGCGGATCACCTTTGAAACCGATCCCGGCCCTGCGGTGACGGACAAGATCGCAGAGATCGCTGACAAGTGCTCAGTCCATCGAACCCTTGAAGCGCGCTCAGACATCGTCACGAAGGTTGCGACTTCGAACGCTTGATATCCTTACCGAGGTTACTCGCAGGATTGACCGGACGAGTGACCTTGGCAAGAGCGAGATCAGGGAGCCTACGGTGCAGCTCTTACGCCCATTCTTGGTCCTGCTTCCTGGGGCGGTGTCACGTTAACTCAGGTATGAAAGCAAGCCGTGTAGATCGACTGGCATGTCCAAGCCCGTCAGCTACAAGCGCCACCGCTTCCCACCTCAGATCATCGCCCATGCGGTCTGGTTGTACTTCCGCTTTCCTCTGAGCCTGCGATTGGTCGAGGAGATGCTGCTTGAGCGGGGCGTTCTCGTCTCCTATGAGACAGTCCGCCGTTGGGCTCTGAAGTTTGGGCCGTCTTACGCCCGCCGCCTCAGGCGCAAGACGCCAAGCCCTCGCGACATCTGGCATTTGGACGAGGTCGTGGTCACCATCGCCGGCAGGACGCACTGGCTGTGGCGAGCCGTCGATCAGGACGGCTATGTGCTCGATGAAATTGTCCAGACGCGCCGCGACACCAAGGCAGCCAAGCGCTTGCTGAAGCGTCTGTTGAAGAAGCAAGGCTGCCCGCCCCGGCGACTGATCACCGACAAGCCCGGCTCCTATGCGGCGGCCCGGCGTCAGATCCTGCCAGCGGTCGAACACCGCTCCCATAAAGGGCTCAACAATCGGGCGGAGAATTCACATCTGCCCTTGCGCCGGCGAGAGCGGGGGATGCAAGGCTTCCGGTCACCGGGAGGCTTGCAGCGGTTCGTCAGTGTCTTCTCGGCTGTCCGCAACCTCTTCGTTCCGTCCCGCTCTCACCGCTCTGCTCTCGCTACCCATCGTCACCGCCTCGATGCTATGGCGGCCTGGAAATCTGCGGCCTGCGTTGCCACGTGAGCCCGTCGGATGACCGAGTTTGCCTCAGCGCGCCCGATGCCAGTTAACGTGACAACGCCCCAACGAGAGTGTCTCAATGCAAGCTCTGTCCCCGACCAATGCCCCGGCAGCCGCACTTCCTTTCCCGTCCGACAATATGTCGAGCCAAGCGCTGGGCTCCGATGAACTTCAGATGCTTGGGGATCGGCTGCGGCTGACCTATGGTTCGCTTGAGGCTCCCCTCCCGGCTCGGCTGGCCGAACTCGTGGAGCGGTTCGTACGGAGGGAGCAGATTAGGGAGTAGGTCAGCGGCTGGCTAATGCCATTGGTTCTGCTTACATTGAGTCGTTTACGCCTCTGAACTAAAATTACTCAGTAAGCTCAGCATAGATCTCCAGTCGAGGTTTATATTGCTAAGTTAAGAGAAATGAAGTTAGCAATTGGCGACGCTAGGACTGTTGGCTGATTGCTTCGGTCGGATATCCGACAGACATATCTTCTGCGACCTGTTTACTTCTTCTGAACTTGGAGAACCAAACAGGGGCGCGTATGACTGTGCAAACGCTGACGCTCGGACACGATCACTTTTCTCAGTCGGAAACCCCGTCCACCACTTTCATAATTCCTACGGCTCTGATCTGTGACAACTCTCTGCTCCGTTCAGGACTTCAGCAGATATTGTCGGGAACCCACTTTGTCGTTGCCGAGACCGCTCCTGTCGCCGGGCCACGACGGCTCCGGGAATTCGTTTCACAGCCCGCCCTGGTGATCATCGAGGCCAGCCAGAACCCCAGGCGCGTGCTTGAGATCGTCAGGCAGGTGAGAGAACGGATTCCGGAGGCTCGGATCGTGGTTCTGGCGGATCAGTTCGATCTCAGCTTGGTGCGGCTGGGACACGAGGTGGGCGTGGATGGCTTCTGTCTGGCAGCCACTTCTCCCGAGGTTCTGACAAAATCATTGGAACTCATCATGCTCGGCGAGACTGTGGTGCCCTCAGTGGTGCTCCGCTCAATTGCGACTGGGGCTGCCCCGCACCGAAACGAACCGCTCCAGGACAACATGGCAGAGCCGAGGCTGTCTGACCTGAAGGCTTGCAAGTTCTCAGCACGAGAGTTGGAAATCCTGGGATGCTTGACGAAAGGCGAGCCCAACAAGGTCATCGCCCGCAAGCTGGAGATCACCGAAGCCACCATCAAGGTCCACGTCAAAGCCATTCTGCGCAAGATCGGGGCCACCAATCGCACCCAGGCTGCCATGTGGGCCTCGCAGCGCCTAACGCAGCGAGGTGGAGCATCGGTGAATGGCTGAGGCAAAGACGATGAAGATCGCCGTTGGCGACGAGGTTCGCGTCCACTTCCATCCGCCCGGTCCATGGAAGAGCTTTTCCGAAGGCGTGGTCAAGCGGGTGGATATGACCACTGCGGAAGGGCGCTTCTTCGTGCTCGAAGTCCGGAATGAGGTCCTTCTTGATCAACCGCACCGGATCAGGCCCAATTTCCACGATTATGTCCAGTATGAGTGCTGGAAGGATTTCCCTGGTCGGATCGAGGTACTGGCCACCGCAGAACAGGACGTGGAGAGGGAGCCCGCATCCGCTCCAATCTCGTTAAAAGCACCCGAAGGCTCCGTGCGAGCAGCCGACGAGCAGCATCTGGGGGAACTGGATGTCCAATCGGAACCTGAGATTGAACGAATACCTGAAGCGGAAGGCAATTCTGAATTGGATCAAGTCGATGTTGAGTCTCAGCCCGCCCGCAAGCAGGGAGGTCTGCTTTCTGCATTATTCGGACGAAGAGAATAACAGGGACGCGGCAGGCCAGCGTGTCAGGTTCCAGGCATTAGGTGAGTGCAGTAGCAATCTCTATCTCACAGTCTTGGGCTGGTATGGGATAGTGCCCAGAGAAGCTGCTGTTCGGGGCAGCCATGCGGTGACGGGGTAGCTTCGGCAACCGAGGGCGCGACGCTCGTCCTCTCAAAATGATTTCGCGGCAGGCTCTTCCGGAGCACGATCATCGTCGCCACGGCCACTCTGGATCGCTCTTCTTATGGAACAGACGCCGTGCCTCTTCTGACAGGCTGAGAGGAGGCTTGAAAGCGGTCGGCTGCATGAGCTTGGGACGATGCCGTTCCTGCCGCTTGTATGAGCGCAATGCTTCTGTGGAGAGCCTCGGCAGACCCTCGGTGGTAATTCGCTGACGCAACTCCTGTAAGGTCTTTTCAGGGGCATCGGGCATGGCTGATCTCGCAGCCAGAAGAGCACGGAATCGATATCATCGCGCAAGGACAGGGGAGGTTCCCTGTTGTGCCCTACCCAAGAAGAGGAGCGAGATGCGCATGGCACCGACAGCCTATCCAGTTTCGGACCGGGCATCGCGACTGCCGGACCATGCTGGGTTAGAAAAGATCCAGTTGGACCACGGAAGAGGCTGATCTGAATTCCGCACGGTGGAAAGAGCCGGAGAGGCCACGCTCCTTCCGGAGCAGTATCAGATATGAAGATCCACTGGCTTCGCTACCGAGGCTGCCTATTGGTGCGCCGCTGCGCGAATCTCGCGCAACAGGATCTCCTTCGGAAACGGACGGGGCAGAAAGCAGCCCTCTCCAGGAACGTCGGCGGGACGAAGATGCCGAAGGTGGCCCGAAGTCATCACCAGCCCAATGGATGGCCAGCGGTCGTGAACCTTTCGGGCAAGATCCAGGCCCTCCGCTTCGGTAGAAACATCGAGATCGGCAAACAGGACTTGCACTCCGGGCCGCGCCTCCAGTGTCGTCCACGCCTCCGGGATGCTGTTTGCCTCAATGACATTGAACCCGGCCTCGTTCAGAACAGTGGCTATGCCCGTGCGGACTACCGGTTCATTCTCCACCAGAAGCACAGTCGTCTTCGTGACAACGTTATGTGCCGTCATGTGCCAATCCCCAGATGTCTGCTTGGAAAATCGGTCGCGCCAATGATGGTCTCGGCCCGCCGACCCATCGTAAGAGGAGCGGCTGGCATAGGTACCAGATGGCGTGTTGTTAAAGGGCCTAAGCGGAACTCTATCGGCTGCCTTGGCTTACGTTGGTCAGGCAGCCAGGGCCTGAATCTGCTTCTGCACGCGTTCAAGTTGTGCAACGTAGGGCATCCGCCGCTCGCAATGACGTTCTTGCAACTTCCTCATCGTCTTCTGCTTCAGCCATTCGTCCACCGAGCTATTCCTGATCGTCTCCACATCGCTCTCGTGCTCGAAATCAATGTCGGCCAGAGTTGCCAAGAGCGCTTGCAGTGAAGGCAAAAGCTCTGATGGATACAAATGGGGAGCGCCCATTCCGGCGTGCGAAGGACGGTATTCCGTGTTAGCGGACATGGCTTTCCTCCGATGGTTATGGGTCATTGGCGTGGCCTAGTTTTGGTACAGTTGGGGTGTTGCTGGGCTTGACGCAACACTCGCTCATGAGGGTGACACTTATATGTAGTGCCGATGCTCAGTTGCGGTTGGCCGTCGAGACAGGCCCCCGCAGCCCGGAGAGGGTGGCTTCCTCAGATCCCTTCAGAGGACGAAGGGCTGACGATGTTGCTGCTGCCGAAGCTCCTCAAGCTGATGCAGCGTCAGGCTGACGTCGGTTGCGATGCGCCGCTTTCGCTTTTTGCGGGACGTGTCTTTTGACTTCTTCATCGCTGGCGCTGCGTGCAACCTCAGTCAACTGAAGACAATACGAGGCGATACAGGGTCGAGTGTGGTTCCCGCTCAATGCGGTATTGGTTTGGTGCATTCGCGGCATCCCTCCTCCGGTCATCTGACAGGTTGCCCGGAACTCCCAACGCGAATGGTCAGGCGGCAAAGGATTGACGGTGCTGTTGCCGCCGAAGCGTCTCCAGGAGGTCTGCGTACGGCTGGCGCCTCTTCTGATGGGCGGTTCTGACCTTATCTTTGATGGATTCTCTCAGGTCTGGGTCGAGGACGCTCTCCTCTACTTGTTCCAGTTCAACCTCGTTTGCAAAGTCAATGTCGCCAAGGGTATGGAGAACCTCGCGCATCATGGTGTCGAGGCTCGGCGAGTACATGCGATAGAGCTGCTTCGATTGCTTGGGCACGATTTCCTCTCATTGTTCTTGCTTCTTGACCCCAGAGATGGGGCATTAACATAGGTTGGCAAGTGCAGAGCGGCGCGTAGGATTACGATCTATGTCCATGGACGCCCTCCGAGTGGCTCGACAGCCGCGCCTGTGCTGGGGCATCGTCATCCACATCAGTGTGGCCAGATCACGGTATCCGCGGTACTGTCAAGTTGGCGTAAGTAGACGAATTTGCCGCTGGGACAGCCATCAAGTCGGTCCACATCCGCCTACCAAGGCAGCACCGGTGGCCTCGCGCCACGTAGCAAAGGCGCGATTCCGCGCAGCCCGATACTCACTGGCGGAGAGGCGATGACGGCGGAGCTGGAAGTGGTTGTGGATCGGAGTGTGGATGGAGAGAAACTGCTGGGCATGCTGGACTAACTTGAACTGCCTCATGTGGCGTTCGCGCCGTCGGGTCGGTTGGTGCGAGACCTCACAGCGGTTGTTGAGATAACGACTCTGCCGATGTTCAACGCCCGGCAGGATCTCGCGTTTGGCGGCAGCATAGGATCCAAGTTTATCTGTCACGATCACCCTGGGCACGTAGCACAAGCCCTTCAGCAGCTTGCGAAAGAAGCGCTTGGCGGCCTTCATGTTACGGCGGCTCTGAACCAGCACGTCGAGCACATTGCCATGCTGATCAACCGCTCGCCAGAGATAATGCAATTTGCCCCTGATGCGAACGAACACCTCGTCCAGAAACCATTTGTCGCCGGGCCGCGGCCGCCGCCTCTTGAGGGTCTTGGCGTAGGTCCGTCCGAAGCGCAAGCTCCACCCGCGGATCGTCTCGTAGCTGACCACGATGCCTCGCGCCGCGAGGATCAGTTCGACTTCCCGCAAGCTCAGACTGAAGCAGTGATACAACCAGACTGCTTGGTTGATGATCTCGGCGGGATAGCGGAAGCCCCGATAGGTGTTGGATGGCGTGCTCATGCCCGTGACCCTGCCATAGATCGCCGCCTCTCGCCAACTTGACAGTACCGGATGAAGGGAGTGCATCATGTCCTCCTGCGATGAGGAGCTCGGCGCCGCAGGCCGTCAAAGCGCCAAGCATACTCCTCAATCGCGCAACGCACTTGGTCCCAACAACGTTCCGCCACCAGACAACTACGGGATTGGTGCTGGTGCGTCAGCCCATAATACCAACAGTCACTCGGATCCCTTATCGCAAGGCGTAGTCCCTTCTCGCCTTGATCGCCAGATCCTGATGAGCACCTGCACAGCGATTGATAGAAGATATCCTATTTGTAGTATAATGGCTCCGAGAACGACGTTAACTATTACCTCCACAAGTTCTTTCCCCTGCATGGCTGCGGCAACACCATACCAAACAACAAACGTAATCAAGGCGAGGCAGAGCCCGACAACGCTCAATCGGAAGCCAAATATAAATGAGAATACAAATAAAATCAGGAATACAAATCCTTCCAGATCCCAATACGTTGTTGAGATCCCGTAACTCATCAGTCTACTTCTCCGAAGGCTGCGGTTTGGCCTGGAGAATGTACAGGTAAATACAAGATCAGTCGCATCACGATTAGGTTCATTTCACATGATCATCTTTTGACAGCTCCCGCACCGGCCCAAACACTGAACTGGCCACGAGCGTGTAATGGGCCTCAAATGCCATATCGGGCATAGTCCAAGATGCCGAGATCATCGGGCCCCTTGGTGGGCCGCGATGAACATCTCCTGTCAATAACATTCTGCAGGCTTCGCTTCAGAGACGGCGGATAACCTCTTTCAATGTCTTTGGTCATTGTTACATTCCCAAGAGTGACCTGGAAGCATTCTACGGCATAATAATGCAAGCTAGACTGTATCAGAAGAGCGTAAGACCGTATGTCCGCCTATGTTGAGACGGTGGCTCGCCCTACTCTGCGCATCCGAGGGTTACTCGGGTGGGCCGAGCCGATCCTCGCCGCAGGAGGACGAGCCATGGGACAGTCTAGAAGTTTTCGTCGGCATCGATGTCGCCAAAGCGCGCAATGCCGTTGCAGTTGCTGATGGCGAGCGGGCGGCGAAGTTCGCTATTTGGGGGAAATCGATGCGTCCGAGGAGAGCATGCGGCGCTTCGTGAAGCGGCTGGTTTCCACCTATGATCGCGTCCATTTCTGTTCTGAGGCCGGCCCGACTGGCTACGGCTTGCACCGGCTCATCACCAGTCTCGGCTATCCCTGTACGGTGGTGGCCCCTTCGCTCATTCCGCGCAAGCCCGGCGCGGTTCAGCCTCCCGGACCTGATCGACTTCCTCGGCATCGATGGAGGTGCCCGTGCTTCGCTTGAGAGCGAGCTGATCAACGAAATCGGCCAAGACGGCGAAGTCACGACTGGTCTCCGGAGCGGTCCAGGCCTCACGCCGGGCCAGAAAGCCCGGCACCCCGCCGCAGTCCTCCGGCGGGCAGAATCCATCCCCATCCAGGCAAATGGGATAGCTACTCCCAGGGTCAGCCTCATGTCGGCCCTCGAGGCGTACCTCGTGCTCCCATGGACCATTGAGATCGTACTCGTAGCGGAAGCGGGTACCAACACGGAGGCGAAGCTCGGAGAGCGGGACATCAGGAGACCGAGCCGCCAACTCCAGAGAGCCGAGCCGTCTGGCCCGGAGCATGAACTGGAACAGATGGATGCCCTCCCAGCCCATTGCCACCTGAATGACGCCGTGCAGCTCACGCAGCGTTAGGCTGGCTGGCACCTGAACCCGCCGCCAGATCATGGGGCTGATCCCGAGCAGCCAAATCTTGAGCTGCAGAATCTCCGGAGCTGGAGAAGGATCAAGCGGAGCGGGACTGGATGGGGCGCGCTTTGGCAAATGAAGGTGTCTCGCAGCCTGGTTGCGTCTGGCCGGGAACGTTGTACCGCCGACCCGTTACCAGTCTGCCCCACAGAACCTCATGCTCTCCAGCAACAAAAAGGCCCGGGTTGCCCCGGGCCTCTTCGGCTGCTGGTGCTGCGGCGCTCTTAGTAGGTGCCGAACTTGAAGTTCAGCTTGGCCCGGGCGACGAAGAAGTCCTGCTCGTCATTGTCCCGCGGCAGGAACACATCGACCGGCGCTCCGCCAGTCGGCGTGAAGGTGCCGATGCGGCCGTCGTCATCATCGTCCTGATCGATGCTGACCCACAGACCCTCCAGGCCAAGGGTGACGGCTGAGGAGCCGAACCAGTTCACCGGCAGGGCCCACTCGACACCACCGCCGGCCGTCCAGCCGGTGTTGTTGTCGGTGTAGGCCAGACCACCGGTGGCGTAGACCAGGAAGCGGTCGAAGGCGACACCGGCGCGCAGGCGCACCGTGCCCCACCAATCCGAAGAGTCCTCGAACTCGCCGGGCACGAAGGTGCCGGCATTGCCCGGGCCCGCGACGAACACCGCATCATTGTCGTCGGTGTCAATCCACTGGATGTCGGCCTCGGCACCGATCACGAACGAGCCGATCTGGTAGTTGTAGCCGATCTGGCCGCCGCCGGTGAAGTTGCCGTCGTTGCCGTTGTCGAAGTTGAGCGTGCCCACGAGGCCGGCCGGAATGCCCGGGCCGGTCAGCACCACGGTTTCGCTATCGTCATCACGCCAGCCCCAGCCGAGGTTGCCACCGACATAGAAGCCGGTCCAGGTGAAGACCGGAACGGCCGCGATGACCGGCGGAGGAGCCGCACGGGCCGGCAGGTCAGCGGCGGACACGGACGAGACAGCCGCCGTTGAGAGGGCTGTTGCGGCAAGCAGACCAAGAATACGCGTCTTCATAAGCAATTCATCCCTTGTGCGAGGAGTCGCGGGTGCAGAGTATGGTTCAAGAATGAATTCTGACTATGGTAAAGCCGCAACACTGCTGGGATTTAGACGCTTTGCTGACGAATCTAGCGGCCTGTACGCATCGTTACGCCCGTTAATACTTCCGTAGTGTTTGACAGTGTGGCGGGTGCGTGCGGTACTGGGTCTGTTTTCGGAGTGACACCCGAAGGCGAGGAGAACTCAACCCTGCCCTGCAAGGGCAGGGTTTTTTAATTGCGGTTGCCGTCAGCCGACAAAGTTGCCTTAAACAGAGGGATCGGAGCACTGATCCAGCCAGCGGGTCAGCTCTTGAACGACCCAGCGTCTGGCCCGTCGTGCTGAGGATCGCTTCATCACCATCCTCCAGTCACTGAAAGGCATCAGCGGCGGGGCCGGCTCGATGTGTCGATGGTGACGAGGTTTCCGGTGATCGGATCGAGAATAGTCATGGGCAGTCCTCTCCCGTTCAGGCACAGGAGCAACGCCGTGCCTCCCGCTTGGATCAGGTTCGATTGTGGTCGTGGTTACGGGATAGTTACTGCGCCTTGACGCTTACATCCCCGAAACAGGCGAGACGCGGATGGATCGCCTCGCCTGCTCCATGGGAGGTTGCTGATCCGGAGCCCAGCGGATCAGCCACAGCATGGTCGCCGTGGTATGGTTAACAAACCTCTAACAAGACCCCCGTCCGGCTGAGCGTCCGAACGGGGGTTCTGGGTTTTTGAGCCTGATACGCTACCCGGCTTGTCAGCTTTGTACCCGTGCCGGGTTAAGCGACGGTATCGATTGATCTGACCTCATTGCTCGTGCGCACAGCCGTCATGATCATCGACCATGCGTTCGATTGTCTGCGCCAGATCAGCTTCGGCTTGGCTCAAAGCCTGCGAGCGAGCGATTTCAGCACGGGTCTGCTCGATTGCTTGCAGGGCCAGTTCAATCGTCTCCTCAACTGCTGCATCGAGAGATTGCGTGTTCTGTTCAGCCATGAACCTGGGCTACTCGCCCAATGGGGCCAATCCTTGGCAATCAGAGATCCGGATAGCCGCGCCGCCGCTTCATTTGAGCTAATGCTTTGCGTGCTGGTTCGCTGTGTCGGGCCCGAGCAACCGCTCTGCGGCGTCGGCAATGAACAGGTGCCAATAGGCATCGACTTCCCGCTTGATGGCGTCTCGGCGCCGTTCCTGGGTCATCTTGACCCGAAACCAGGGTGTGGCCTCAATCCGCTCACGCAACAGGGCGCGAGCCGTGAACTCAAGGGGATTACCGCCCGCACTGGTCATCGGCTTTCCTCGTGAATCAGCAATGCGGAGCGAGGATAACCCGGCCGTGGACGGTCACTTCTTATTTCCTGTGGGGGAATCGGTTCACGCTGTCATCAGGGCATCCGCCTCGCCCCATTTCCGATGATCCGGCTCTACAAATCCCGGTATCCGCGCCACCGCTTCGCCCGGGCGACCGCCTCCAGCGCCTGCCCTGCCGCGACCTCATCTTCATGGATCTCGACCAGCTCCTGTCCCTTGATCCCGATCCGATCGGATGGACGCCTCCCTCCTGGAGCGCGTTCTGTTACGCTGGAGCGCTTGGCATGACCGGAGGATCCAACCATGGCAGTTGCCACTGTCGGCCTTGATCTCGCGAAGCATGTCTTTCAAGTGCACTGCGCAGACGCCCAAGGGCGCCCACTGATCCGAAAGAGGCTCCGACGCGCTCAGGTGCAAGCCTTTTTTGAGGCGCTTCCGCCCTGCCTTGTCGGGAGGGAGGCCTGTGCAAGTGCGCATCATTGGGCGCGGGAGCTCAGCAAACTCGGTCACCGGGTCAGACTGGTACCGCCGCAATACGTCCGTCCTTTCGTCAAGACCAACAAGAATGATACCGCCGACGCGGAGGCGATCTGCGAGGCCATCCAGCGCCCCACAATGCGCTTCGTTCCCGCCAAGAGCATGGATCAGCAGGCCGTCCTGACGCTTCACCGGTCACGCGATCTTCTCGGTCGCCAGCGCACGATGCTGGTCAACGCCCTTCGCGGTCATTGTGCCGAATTCGGCCTGATCGGCGGCAAGGGGTGCGAAGGGGTCCGGGCCCTGATCGACCTGGTGCGGATCGGCTCGGCAACGCAGTTCAAGTCCGGGCGGCAGTTGGCGGCGTGGCTCGGGCTTGTGCCGCGCCAGTTCTCCACTGGCGGCAAGCCAAAGCTCGGCGGGATCTCGAAGCGCGGGGACGGCTATCTGCGCCGTCTTCTGATCCACGGAGCCCGATCGGTTCTCATCCGGCACTCCACGGGCGAGGCGCGCTCGGCGTGGGTCGCCGGCCTGACCTCCCGGCGCTCGACCAACATCGCGACGGTGGCCATTGCCAACAAGAACGCGCGGATTGCATGGGCGGTGCTGACACGCTCGGTGAGTTATGAGCCGGCAAAGGCCTCTTTGGCTGGCTAATGGATCAGTGACCGGCCACGGTCGCTGAAGGGTGCGAGGGTAGAATGAGGTGATGGCGAGACAGGCAAACTGGGTTCGGCTCAACCCGAAACTGGGGCTGAGCGATGAAGCTCTCCGATCCGATGGGGCGCCGAACCGCGGATTCCATCAGGGCCAGCGGCGTGCCAGCCGCATGAACAGGCCGGATACACGACCGCACGTCCAATGCTCGCTCAGGATCTCAAGAAAACCCTTGCAAGCCGGGAGGCGTCCATACACGGCCCCAGTTGCGCACCAGGCGCACGGTCCCGAACAGATCCCGCTCGATCATGAGGGAGTAGAAGCGCCGGATGCCCTGCTCCGGGTCGATCCGGTGCAGCACAAGACGGAACCGGATAGGGGAACGCTCGTCGTCCATCACGATCCTAGCTCATTCATCTCCCCGGTCTCCCGGCTGCGAAGGAGTTCACGATGGATGACTTCGGCGGATATTCAACGTGGCTCCTGCTTGCGCTGGGTGGTGCGATAGCGGCCACACTGTTACTGTATGGGCTTGGATATATCCTGTAGACCTTAGGAACCCAGCTCCGCCCTTCCCTCACCCGCCTCGGCTCTGCCGAATGCCCTTCTCGGGTTCTGCTTGGTTCTGTATTGGCCCGAAGAATCTCGCTGCATCGATGTTCTCGCGCCTTTGCGCGAGGCTGCTTTTAGATTCTTGTATTCGTGGGCTGTACGAATTTGCGCCCGTGCGGAGAAGCAGCCAGGACGACCATTCCTAGGGAGCATAGGGATTTGTAGGGCACCCGGGCATGGATCTGTTTCAGGATCCCGCCATCTCAACACGTCTCCCCGCCGGTCAATGGGGCCTACCCGCAAGCGCTTCATACCTGCCCCACCAAACCTCATGCTCTCAATCTTGTGCCTCCTGGACGACCGGGTCGTCTGGAGATCTTCGCCGATATCCGCGCTCATGCAGAAGGCGATGGAGATCGGCGAGCGCGCTCACCGACACCTGGCGGGAACCTACCTGCATCTCGGCGCAGGCGAGCGGGTCGAGCATCCAGGCCGCCACTACCAGCACGACGCCAGGCTCTGCTTCAATCTGCACGAAGCGTCCGGAGACACGGTGTTCCGTGCGGCGGAGGGAAACGCACCGCCCATACAAAGGATGCCAACGATAATGGACGATCACTTCCTGCCCGACATAGGCAGAATGACCAGGAGATTGCGGTCGGGCGCCGGAACTGGACGTTTGCGGGCTCGGATGTGGGCGGGCATCGGGCGGCGGCCCTGTACACGCTGATCGAGACCTGCAAGCTGAATGAGGTCGACCCGCGCCTGGCTCGCCGACGTGCTGGCGCGGTTGCCAGAGCATCCAGCCAAGCGCCTTGATGAGCTCCTGCCCTGGAATTGGAAAGTCTTGCGGGATCAGCAGGCGGCCGCTTGAGGCTCAGGACTTTCGGGTGAAGAGCGCCTTGAAGAGCTCCTCCGCTTTCTGCATCCCTTCCTCGGTGAGCACGACGGATTTGGCCTTGTTAGCCGGATCGCAGATGAACCCCTTCTGGTAGAGCCGGTCTGTTGCGTCCCAGTCAAAGCTCTTCCAGGCCCGGCATCCATCATGCAGCGTCAGCCACATCAGGGCGAGAACCGCCTCATCGATCTTGTCGTGGTCGATCTCCATGCGGCCACTTTACCACGCCGCAGCCGAAATTCCGCGGTCGTCGGCGGATGCGTACCTTACAGTTTGGGGTTAACAATTAAATATGAGCGGGCCGCTCTTATCCTGATCGTAGTAGCCTGCGCCGGCGTTGCCAGCAGCCGGTTAGGCTATCCGATACACCTGACCGGTGTTCGCATTCCGGTAGAGATCAACGGCCGTACCATTCCAGTGATAGTCGAGATGCCGGCCCTGGATTGGATTTGCGGCGCAGTCTGGATAAAACACGCCCACACACTCGCCACCGGGATAGCGGACGCTCGGATAAACGACTCCATCCGAGCCTGTCGCACGAAGCTGAGAACCTAATGTTTGGCTCGCCTCATAAGCGTCCGGCCGGAGCAGCTCCGAATGGTCGGCTATATTGCCCCTGAGATCATGCAGTTGTGCATTCATGTCGAGGACGATCTCCCGAAACTGAGAGGTCCACCCAGCCGGTTCATTCGTACGAGCCATGAACCGCCCGTGGTGGTGAATCGTCTCGAACAGGGCGACCTCAAAGGAGTTGCCCGCGTAGAGGACTCCAAACGTGCCATCGCTGAATCGGCTGGGGCGATCAGGGCTTACATGGGTGAAAGGCGCCATGAGGTAACTCGCCCCCGGACCGGCGACGCGGCGGTTCTCGGGAACAAGGTCGAGATTGCCGATGGTCTCCATGAGGCGTGGATTGGTCTTCTGCTCGGCCGAGATGATCAGGGGCCAATCAGCTGGGTCAGCAATGTCCTCGAACAGGTCGATCGGTGGAAAGATGCTTCGGATGATCCGAACGGAGCCACGCCACCTGATTTCCGAGATGGGAATCGAATTTATATCGATCACCAAGTGCCCCGTTCCGCGTCCAGATAGCGACGGACCCGCATCAGGTCGGTAAGTTCACCGCCGAGCATGACCTCAAGGGCCGATCTCTTTGCGAATGCGGAGTTAGGCTTCTTGATCCAAGCATAACCGCGCTGCGGTTCGCGAAAGATGATCCGCAGGGCCTTGTGGATGCCCATAAGGTTTGACAACCGGGCCTTGCTGTCGCGGTCGATGCGGCCGATATCACCCGCCTTCCAGCGACGATAGGTGCGCACCGGCAAATCGAGCAGGGTGGCCGCCTCTTCATCCGTGATGTCCCACAGACGGAACAGATTGAGCGCAGCGCGAAACATCGCGGCAGCCTCGTCATCAGTAATCGGCGAGGGCCTGAAATCCCGAGGTGCAGTGTCGACGGGCAGTAAGGCGGCCATAGCAGCATCTCCCATATGGCACCATATAGGAGATTTAATGCCAAATGGCAACTCGGCGTTCCGTTCTACCTGCAAAGATTGTGCGACAGGATGGGCTATGGCGCCCCTCCAGCAAACCCCATCACGGTTGTTAGAGCGAAGCTGAAGAAACTCACCGTTCTCCAAGGAGAGGGGGCATTGAATTGGACCAATTATGAATGTGGAATCAAGCCGAAGTGCGACAGTTGGTGCGCCATCGGTTCCCGGTCGGTCAGGGACTGCCGGGGCGGAGCTGGTCTGGGTTGCACAGCCCCGGCAGTCTCGGATCCAGAGAGCTCATCAGGACCTCTTGGGGCGTGCGATAGCCCAGGCATTTGCGTGGGGTCGAGTTGAGCCGGTCACAGATCTCAAGCAGAGCCTGCTCAGGCAAAGCGGCAATGGCCGTGTCCCGTGAAAGGTAGCGCCGGACCCGGCCATTGGTGTTCTCCACCGAACCCTTCTGCCAGGGGGCCTGCGCCTTGCAGAAGTAGCTGTCCATGCCGAGCTGCTGCTTGAGCAACGGGTAATAAGCAAACTCTGTCCCGCGATCGAAAGTGATCGACAGACGCGCCGTTTCCGGCAGGACTTTCAGCTTCTCGATCACGCCAGTCATGACCCCAGTTGAGTTGCGATCCGGGTTGCGGGTCAGGATCGTGTAGCGGCTTTGGCGCTCAATCAGTGACGTGAGGTTGTGCTTGCCCAGATCCTTACGGAACATCATCAGATCGCCTTCCCAGTGACCAAAGCTCGTGCGGTCGGCGATCTCTGCCGGACGCTGCTCGATGGTATTGCCCGCCGGAATGAAGAGCCCGCGAGGTTTACGCTGGTAGCGCGCTCGCCGCCGGCGCCGCGCCAAGGGCAGATCCTGGTACAGCCCGAGCTTTTGCCCTTGAGGGCTGTAGACGAACCGGTAGATCGTCTCATGCGACAGCCGTTCAGGCGCCCCGGATGTCCGCAGCCGGCCAGCGATCTGCTCTGGCGACCATCCAGCTTTGAGGCGGTCCATGACGTAGACCGCCAGCACCGGTTTGCGGGAGAGTTTGCTCAGACTCTGACGCCGGGCTCGCGCCTGCATGTCGGCGGCCACATGGAAATAGCCGCGATACAACGGCTCCTCATCGTGAACCCAGTTCCGCTTGATCTCGCGGTAGATGGTCGATCGGTGCCGCTGCAGGCGTTCAGCGATCACACGGATCGGGACCTCGGCTGCGTGCATGCGGGCGATCTCGCGCCGGTCAGCCAGGCTCAGGTGGATGTAGGGCAGGGTCATGCGGCCTCCGAGTGCAAACCCTTGTTTGTAACGGAATTCGCACTTCAGAATAGAATCTACCCATCATGGCGTCCAGGTGATCAAAGGTGACCGACTTGATCCGAACACGGCCCAGACTCCTGGCATGTTTCGCCAGGCTGCGATCAATCACGCTCGGGTCGGCGCCCAGAAGATCTGGGCAGGCACGGTTTCGATCCAGCCGAATGCCAAGACCGGAGTGCACCACCACGGTGAGCTGGAAAGCGTTATCTATGTGGCGCGGGGCAAGGCTCGCATGCGCTGGGGCGAACGGTTGGAGTTCGTCGCAGAGGCCGGACCGGGCGATTTCATCTATGTGCCGCCCGCCGTGCCGCATCAGGAGATCAATGCCAGCCGCGACGAGCCTCTCAAGTGCGTTCTGGTGCGCAGCGACAACGAAGCCGTCGTAGTGAACATCACCGATGTGGACCCGGTCGAACAGCCGGAGGAGGTCTACTGGATCGATCCGATCCACAAGCAGCCGGAATAGGCGCAGAACAGCGCCCCAGAGACAGGCTCGAATGCAGCCGGTGCTTTCAGCCGTGCCGGCTGAGGATGCACTCCACTCGCACAGCAGCCTGCGAGATCAACCCGAAACGGAATTCTCATTCCCATGCAAGCCTACAAGACATTGGAAGAACGCTTCGCCCGCATTAGCTCGATTGAGGACGCGATTGGCATTCTGCAATGGGATGCCGAAACCATGATGCCAGACGGAGCTGCTGATGGCCGCTCCGATCAGCTCGCAACGCTCAAGGGTCTCGCCCATGAGCTTCTCACCGCACGCGACACGGGTGACCTCCTGGACCGAGCCGATCAGGACAGCAGCCTTCTCGACGATTGGCAGCGCGCCAACCTGCGTGAGATGCGGCGGATCTACCTCCATGCCGCCGCGGTTCCGGCCGACCTCGTCGAGGCCAACTCAAGAGCGGTATCCCGGGCGGAGCTGGTGTGGCGCGAGGCCCGTCAGAACGGCGATTTCGCCCTGCTCCTGCCGCACCTTGTCTCAGGTCCTCGCATTCCAGCGGCAGATCGGCCAGGTCAAGGGCGAGGCATTGGGGCTTGCCCCTTACGATGCGCTCCTCGACAGCTACGACCCCGGTCTTCGCCAGGCGGCCATTGATCCGCTCTTCGCCGAACTCGGTGCCGAGTTGCCGGCCCTGATCCAGGAGGCCCAGGAGCGCCAGAAGAGCCTTCCTGCCATCCAGCCGCTCGCCGGCCCCTTCCCTGTCGATGATCAACGCCGCATCGGCGAGCAGTTGATGAAGGCCGCTGGGTTCGATTTCAACCGGGGGCGGCTCGATGTCAGCCTGCATCCCTTCTGCGGCGGATCCACGGGCGATGTCCGGATCACCACCCGCTATAGCGAAGCAAACTTCATGAGCGCGCTCATGGGGGTGCTGCATGAGACCGGGCACGCGCTCTACGAGCAGGGCCGCCCGGAGACATGGCGCCGTCAGCCAGTCGGGCTGGCCCGCGGCATGAGCCTGCACGAGAGCCAGTCCCTGCTCATCGAGATGCAGGCCTGCCGGAGCTGGGAGTTTGTCACCTATCTGGCTCCCCTTGTGCGGGAGACTTTCCAGGGAGAGGGCTTGGCCTGGAGTCCAGAGAATCTCCATCGCATCCTGACCAAGGTGGAGCCGGGCTTCATCCGCGTGGATGCGGACGAGATCACCTATCCGGCTCACATCCTGATCCGCTACCAGCTCGAGAAGGCCCTGATCGCTGGTGATCTCCCAATCCAAGACCTGCCGTTGGCCTTCAATGACGAGGTCAGAAGACTCCTTGGTATCACGGTGCCCGACGACAGCCTGGGTTGCCTGCAGGACATCCACTGGCCCGGCGGTGCATGGGGCTACTTCCCGACCTACACGCTTGGCGCCATGACGGCGGCTCAACTTTTCAGGGCGGCGTGTCAGACCGATGCGGAGATCCTTCCGGGTTTGGCGAAGGGCGATTTCACGCCGCTTCAGATCTGGCTGCGCGCCAACGTCCATTCGAAGGGGAGTCTGCTGACGTCCGACGAGCTTCTGGTTGCTGCAACCGGGCGACCGCTGACGACGGAGATCTTCCGCGCTCACCTGAAGGAACGGTATCTCGGACGCTGAGGGGACCTTAGCTGCAAATGATGTTGATCAGTCTCATCCTGGGCCGCTTGCTATCCTGGACAGCCATCATATTGCTTGTGATCCTGGTTTCCGTCGGCCTGCTTACCAGACGAGCTGCGGCTCAGCCTGATAGTGATCCGTGCCGGCCAATCCAGTTTGCTGACAGCACCTTCGTGGTCTGCACGGCGGATCTCCGAAAATACGAGGTCAGGCTGTTCTGGCGCGGGCCAGGCGGGGACGTGCTCGGCTCGTTCGATCGCTTGAAACAGATGCCGGAGGGTTCACGCGTCGCTTTCGCAATGAACGCCGGCATGTACCATGAGGATCGCTCGCCCGTGGGACTTTACGTCGAAAACGGCAAGGAGTTGAAGGCGGCCAACACAAGGAATGGACCCGGAAACTTTCATCTCAAGCCGAACGGCATCTTCTATGTCAAAGGCCGTCACGCAGGCGTCCTCGAGACGGGCGTTTTTCTGAAGCGGAACATCAAGCCGGATTTCGCGACACAATCGGGCCCAATGCTCGTCATCAATGGGCAGATCCACCCTCAATTCTCAGAGCAAAGCACCTCGCGCAAGATCCGCAACGGCGTTGGAGTGAAAGGCCAAGGCACGGTCGTGTTCGCGATTTCCGAAGATCCGGTCACGTTCAGCACATTCGCTCGCTTGTTCCGGGATGAGCTGGACTGTGCCAATGCTCTGTTCCTGGATGGAAGTGTCTCCAGTCTCTATGCCCCTTCCCTGGACCGGATGGACACGCTGATGCCTATGGGGCCGATCGTTGGAGCGCTGCGCCGACGCCCATGATAAGCGCCGTCGTCGCCGGCGCGGGAAATTGATGTCGAAACCGTAGGCCGAAAGATGATGCCGTTAGAATCCATGTACAAAGTGGTCATTCACAAGGCTGGCGGTTACGAGCAGCTGAAGCTCGAATCTCATCCGGTGCCGAAGCCCGGCGATCGACAGGTTCTGATCCGCACCGAGGCGGTCGGCGTGAACTATGCGGACGTCTGTGTTCGTTGGGGCGTGTACGAGTCTGCCCGCCGGTTCGTAGGCTGGCCGATCACGCCCGGCTTCGAATACTCAGGCTGGGTGGAAGAGGTTGGCCGTGAGGTCGAGCATGTGAAGCCCGGCGACCCGGTGTTTGGCGTCACTCTCTTCAACGGGTATTCCACGCACGTGTGTGCCCCGGCAGACCTGGTATGGCCGAAGCCTCAGGCTCTGGATTTCGAGGCCGCCGCCGGCTTCCTGGCCGTATACCTGACTGCCTATCATGGACTGCTGCAGAACGTGGTGATCCGGCCCGGCATGAGGGTGCTTGTGCATTCGGCTGGCGGCGGAGTGGGTTCGGCGCTCATCCAACTGTGCAAGTTGCACAATCTGCACGTAACCGGCGTCGTGGGAGGACGTCACAAGGTCGAGTATGTGCGCCAACTCGGCGCAAACGCCGTGATCGACAAATCCACTCAGTCGCTCTGGCTGGAAGCCAAGCGCCTCTGCCCTGACGGATACGACCTGGTCTTTGATGCAAACGGCCCTGAAACCCTGGCACAGAGCTACGTCCATCTGAGGCCGACGGGAAAGCTGTTGGTCTATGGCTTTCACACTTTGTTGCCCAAACAGGGTGGGCGCTTCAACTACCCCAAGGCCGTCCTTGGAATGCTGCGGATGCCGCGCTTCAACCCGCTCGTGATGACAAGCGAGAACAAAGGCGTGGTGGCGTTCAACTTGTCATTTCTCTTTGGCCGCACCGACCTGCTGCATGCTGCTGTGAACGACCTCACCGCCTGGGTAGAAGCAGGGAGCATTCGGGCGCCAAAGGTATGTTCGTTTGCACTTGAAGATGTAGCGCAAGCGCATCGAACTCTGGAGTCGGGTGAGACCACGGGCAAGTTGGTGTTGCGAACGGCGTCACCCTCGGGATGGCCCTCCGCCCCGACCCATCGGAGTTGAACCAGTCGCGCAGACCTTCGCCAAGCTGAATCAGCTTCCGCGCAAGGCTGCTATCCGCGCTCGCAACATGCCCCGGAACGTGATCAAGAGCGAAGCCAGTACCTCTATGCTGTGAGCGCAGGCGATCCTAGAGAGCGGCGCCATACAAACACCTCGAGATAGTATAAGCATGGACCATGCCGCTGCTCGCCTACACCCACTCAGGAGAACCTCTTGTAGCTCCCTTAATGACCGATCAAGAATGGGAGCAACTGAGATCAGCACGAAACCGTGATGCGTGGATGCCTCATGGGAAAGGACGGGCTGTCCCTAAGGCCTCGCGCCTGGGAACGCGGTTCTTCGCTCATCCTCCTGGACAGACTTCTGCAGGGGCAAAGGAAAGCGACCTTCATCTTCACATCAAAGCACAGAGCCTGATGGGAGCCCGAGCCGCAGGTTGGGACGCGCTCCCAGAGCAATCAGGGAGGACGCCGGATGGTCAGGACTGGCGGGCTGACGTCCTGTGCCGCCGGCCCGGCAAGTCATGGACTATCGCCCTTGAGGCCCAGGTCCAGCTGCAGGGGGAGGAAACCTACCGTCAGCGGCAAGAGCGCTATGCAGCCTCGGGCATCCGTGCCCTCTGGCTGGTTGCTCATGAGCCCGCAGCCTTGCATCGCTACTGGCTTAAGCCCGATCCGTCTCTGCCGGCCTTCAGGACCGCGATCGGGAAAGATCACGATGGTCGGCCAGACGCGCAGGTGCATATCGATGGCTTGTCGCTGAGCATCCCTGAATTTGTCTCTGGTGCGCTCAGCGGTCAGCTCCACTGGTATGGCAATGGCCGACATGGGATCGTCACGCTCGTGCTTCGTGAAGACCAGTGTTGGCATCGCACCTGCCGGAAGAGGGTTCTCCTCGCCTACAGGGCCGAAACGCCCCAGAGAAAGTTAATCGACGTTGAGGCGATCCAGGCAATGCCGGGTTATGTGGCAGCGTATGCCAGGGCTCAAGTGGCTCTTCCTGACCTCGCAGACAGTCCATGGCCCTTCAGAAAGGTGCTCGCGTCACGCTGCCCCCACTGCCGACGGGAGATCCGGTACCAACGTCACGAATGGGAGCACCAGAGCGTCACTCGTGTGCCGATTGGCGTTGATATTGGGGCGCAGGGCCACCGCCTTGGTTTGACCCCGCATGGGCAATGGCACTGGGGACCGGAAACGCGGTGGACCCATTGGGCTCCTCTGGGTGGCATCGGTCTGATCTCCCGCCGTCATCTCGAGGTGCGCCCGAGACGCCTGGGCCCAAAGACAGGCTGACGGGGATCAAAGGCCGGGGTTGATTGCCAAAAGCGCAGGCGTTCTCGATCCTGAGTTGCCAATGATCAAGTCTGGGGGCTTGTAGCTTGTCCCGCCTCACGTTCCACAGAACGTCCGATAGACGCGCTCGCTCGGCTCCGGCGGGTCGGCGTAGTGAGCAAACGCCGGCTGATCCTCAAGGGCTGCGAGAGGACCATCAGAAGCTCCTCGAAGGGAGCAAAATCGTTCCGTTCCACCGCAGCTTGAATCACAGCCTCCACGCGGTGGTTGCGCGGGATATAGGCCGGATTGACGGCTCGCATGGCAGCTTGGCGGGTTGCAGCGTCTTGCGGTTCCTGGCTCAGCCGCTCCCGCCAGCGAGCAGCCCAGGCATCGTAAGCAAGCGGGTTGATGAAGAGGTTTCGGACGGCCTCGTCCGCTTCGGGTCCGGCAGCGGCCTCACTCAAACGCCGGAAAGTCAGGGTGAAGTCCGCCTGGTTCTCGGCCATGGCCTTCAGAAGATCCCCGGCGAGCGTCGAGTCCTCCTCGCGCTTGGTCAGCAGCCCGAGCTTGCGCCTGAGCCCTGCGTGATAGGCCATCTCGAACTTGTCCGAGAAAGCTTCAAGCGCTTCGTTCGCTTCCGCGACAGCCTTTTCCTCATCCTGGGACAGGAGCGGCAGAAGCGCCTCGGCCAGCCGCGTCAGGTTCCAGAGGCCGATGCGCGGCTGGTTGCCATAGGAATAGCGGCCGTGCTGGTCGATGGAGCTGAAGACCGTTGCAGGATCATAGGCGTCCATGAAAGCGCATGGGCCATAGTCGATCGTCTCGCCCGCAATGGACATGTTGTCGGTGTTCATGACCCCATGGATGAAGCCGATGTGCAGCCAGCGGGCAATGAGGTCTGCCTGGGCCGCAATGACCTGGTCCAGGAGCGCGCGATAGGGCCGGTCACTTTCGGAAGCCTGTGGGTAGTGCCGGCCGATGACGTAGTCCGCAAGGAGGCGCAATCCCTCCACATCCTGCCGGACTGCGAAGAACTGGAATGTGCCGACCCGGATATGACTCGAAGCCACCCGGGTGAGAACGGCCCCGGGAAGCAGCGTCTCGCGGACAACCGTCTCTCCCGTCAAGACGGCGGCGAGCGCCCGCGTTGTCGGCAGCCCAAGTGCCGCCATCGCTTCACTGAGGAGGTATTCGCGCAGAACAGGCCCCAACGCCGCACGCCCATCACCGCGGCGCGAATAAGGTGTTGGACCTGAACCTTTGAGCTGAATGTCCCGGCGGATGCCATCTCGATCAACCACTTCGCCGAGAAGAATGGCTCGGCCGTCACCGAGCTGCGGTACGAATTGCCCGAACTGGTGCCCGGCATAGGCCATGGCGATAGGCTCCGCCGTATCCGGAACCCAGTTGCCAGACAGAAGCGCAACCCCATCAGGACTGGAGAGGCGATCGGGGTCGAGGCGGAGCTGTAAGGCGAGGCCTCGGTTCAGCCGGATGAGTCTCGGAGCCGTCACAGATGTCGGTTCTACGCGCGTGTAGAACCTGTCAGGCAAGCGTGCGTAGGTATTGTCGAAGGGCAAATGAATGGTCATGGGTCCGATTCATCGTCAGGACCACGTGAAATCGGATTGGGCTTCCGGGAAAACAAGAGTCAGATCGTAAACCCGGACCAGTTTCAAGGTGCTCCCATTTCAATCTTTACCTGATTGGCCCGCACGGATGGCGGACAAACCACCCACTCCACGGTTTTACTCCCTCCTTCATGACCTTGTGCATTAACGATCTGGCGACCCGCACCTTCTAATCTTCGCCGCGAGGCTCACGCATGAGCCTGTTACCACAGGTGGAAGGTGCGGGAATGCGAGGCCAAGCCGATCTTTTCTTGGACTACGACGCACCGCCAAGCCCGATCCGAAGGCCCGCGGACGAGATCATCGTCAAGGCCAGGCCACGCAGCGAATCCTTCGAAGCTCCTGATTATGGGACTGCTGCCCGGATGTTGGAGGCCACCGGTGACTATCGTGTTCTCCGCCGGTTGCAGCCCCGGCACGTCGTTTCGCGTACGCCTTGTGAAAGCGAGAAGATCGCCGTCATCCTGGACACCGAAACCACGGGCCTCGATCACACACGGGACGAGGTCATCGAACTCGGCATGGTCGCCTTCGTGTACGGTGAGGAAGGCCGCATCGGCAACGTGATCGGCACGTTCAATGGCTTACGCGAGCCGGGCGTGCCCATCAGCCCTGAGATCACCCGTCTGACCGGCATCACGCCCGATATGGTCGCCGGCCAGGTGCTCGACCTTGAGGCGATTGAGCGGTTCATCGCACCGGCGGATCTCATCATCGCGCACAATGCGCGCTTCGACCGCCCCTTCTGTGAGCGCCTGTCGAAGGGCTTTCGGGTCAAGGCCTGGGCCTGCTCCCATTCCGAGATCGCCTGGAGCGGGTTCGGCTTTGAGGGATCGAAGCTCGGGTACCTCCTGACCCAGTGCGGCTGGTTCCACCAGGGGCACCGGGCCGTCGAGGATTGCCACGCCCTGCTCGAGGTGCTGGCCTCCCCCCTCCCCTCCGAGGCCGGGCTCCCCTTCGGGCATCTGCTAACCTCGGCACGAAAGGTGCTCGTGCGCATCTGGGCCGAGGCCAGCCCGTTCGACATGAAGGATGTACTGAAGGCGCGAGGGTACCGCTGGAACGACGGCAGCGACGGCCGGCCGAAAGCGTGGTGGGTGGAGGTTGACGAGGAGGCTGGCGAGGCCGAACTCGCCTTTCTCCGGCGCGAGGTTTACCGGCGCGAGGTCGAGCCCTACACTCAGAGGATCACCGCCTTCGAGCGGTTCCGGTCAGCACGCTAGCCGACGGCCACCATATCTCAGAGGTGCTCCTCATCCGGGGTTGATCCCAGCCTTGAAATCTTGACTGTAGGCCGCCATCTCATCGCCCGCCGGAGCAACAAGGTTCATCTCACGCCATGACGACTGCTGACACCACGCCCGCCCCTGAGAACCACACGTTCGAGGCCGATGTCGCCAAGCTGCTGCACCTGATGGTGCACTCGGTCTATTCCGACAAGGACATCTTCCTGCGCGAGCTGATCTCCAACGCGGCCGATGCCTGCGAGAAGCTGCGCTACGAGGCGATCTCCCATCCCGCCCTGCTCGGCGATGATCCCAAGGCCCGGATCACGCTGCTGATCGATGCCGACAACCGCCGCCTCACCATCGAGGACAACGGCATCGGCCTGAGCCGGGACGAGATGATCGAGGCGCTCGGCACCATCGCCCGCTCGGGCACCAAGGCCTTCATGGAGCGGATCCGGGCCGCCCAAGGCGGCGAAGGGGCCCAGCTGATTGGCCAGTTCGGCGTCGGCTTTTACTCGGCCTTCATGGTGGCCGAGCGGGTTGATGTCATCTCACGCCGGGCCGGCAGTGACGAGGCTACGATCTGGTCATCCGACGGCAAGGGCTCCTACACGGTCGCGGCGATCGCATTGGATGAGGCGCCGACCCGCGGCACCTGGGTGATCCTGCACCTGATGGAGGACGCCACGTCCTACACCGAGCGCTACCGGCTCGAGCGCATTGTCAAGGAGCAGTCGGGGCATGTCCCCGTGCCGATCTCTCTTGTCGAGAAGCCCGGGGCGGAGCCGCAGGAGGTCGCCGACGGCGCCGCGCTTTGGGTGAAGTCGCGCAACGAGATCACGCCCGAGGAGTACACGGATTTCTACCGCAGCGTGGCTAATCAGTTCGATGAGCCGGCCCTGACGGTGCATTTCCGGGCCGAGGGCCGCCACGAATACACGGCCTTGGCCTTCGTGCCGGGCTCCACGCCCTTCGACCTGTTCGATCCCGACCGCCACGGGCGGATGAAGCTCTATGTGAAGCGGGTCTTCATCACCGACGAGGCCGAGCTCGTCCCACGCTACCTGCGTTTCGTGCGTGGGCTCGTCGACTCGGCCGATCTGCCGCTCAACGTCTCGCGCGAGATGATCCAGGAAAGCCCGCTTCTGGCTGCGATCAAGAAGGGTGTGACCAGCCGCGTGCTCAGCGAGCTCGAGAAGCTCGCCCAGAACGATGCGGAGGCCTACACCAAGGTGTGGGAGATCTTCGGCCCAGTGCTGAAGGAAGGGCTCTATGAGGATTTTGAGCGGCGCTCGACATTGTTGGGACTGGCGCGGTTCAAGACGACGGCCTCCGGCAGTGGGTGGCACTCGCTCAAGGATTATGTCGGCTCCCTCAAGGAGAACCAGACGGCCATCTACTACGTGACCGGAACGGATCTTGCGCGTCTCGAGGCCTCGCCTCAGCTTGAAGGCTTCAGGGCGCGTGGCATTGAAGTCCTTCTGCTTCCGGATGCCGTCGACAGCTTCTGGGTCACGGCTGGCGTCGATTACGAGGGCAAGCCGTTCAAGTCCATCACTCAGGGCGGCGCGGATCTGGCGCTAATCCCGCTGGTTGATGCCAAGGACAATGCGGACGCGCCGGCAACGGAGGTGGTATCGCGCTTCATTCAAGCCGTGAAGGCCATTCTCGGGGACGCCGTCGCCGATGTCCGTGCTTCTGAGCGTCTCACGGAAAGCGCCGTCTGTCTGGTAGCATCTGAGACCGGCATGGACCGGCAGCTTGAACGGCTCCTGGCGCGGGCAGGACAACTGGGATCGGCCGCAAAGCCAGTCCTGGAGATCAACCCACGCCATGACCTCGTTGTCGCCTTGGCGGATCTCGGAGATGTCGAGCAGACACTCCGTGAAGATGCCGCGCATCTCCTGCTGGACGAGGCACGAATCTTGGATGGCGAGTTGCCGGCGGATGCGAAGGCATTTTCGCAACGGCTCGCACGGGTCATGCAGCGAAGCGTTTCCAAGGACTAGACTGGAACGACTATAGAGAGAGCGCGGTTTGCAGTCGCTGCGCCTCTCTGGGCTCAGGACTACTCTTGTGGGCCCCGGCAGCTCGGGGCGAGTGCACCAGGGCAATCCATTCTTTCCCCCAAGGTTTACGAACCGATGGGGTTGCCTGGAGAGGCCTTAGGTCAATCCAGGCAATGCATCCGATACGGATCCGAGGCTCCCGTGCTGCGACACAGTCAGCAGCCGCAGCTGTTCGGTGAGAGGCCGGCAGGCCATAAAGCGAGGCCCCGGATTTCTCCAGGGCCTCGCACCGCATGTGTCTGGATTAGAAGTCCATGCCGCCCATGCCACCCATTCCGCCCGGCATCGCCGGAGCGGCTTCCTTCTTCGGCAGCTCGGCGACCATAGCCTCGGTGGTGACGAGCAGGCCGGCGACGGAAGAAGCATCCTGCAGGGCCGTGCGGACGACCTTTGCCGGATCAACGATGCCGGCCTGGACCAGATCGACGAACTCCTCCGCCTGAGCATCAAAGCCGAAGGTCTCGGACTTCGTGTTGTCAGTGATCTTACCGACCACGATCGAGCCCTCGACACCGGCATTCTCAGCGATCTGACGGATCGGAGCCTCCAGCGCCCGTAGCACGATGCTGATGCCGGCCTGGATATCCGGGTTGTCGCTCTTCAGCTTGGCGACCGCCGCCTTGGCGCGCAGCAGCGCCGTGCCGCCGCCGGGGACGATGCCCTCCTCGACCGCCGCCTTGGTGGCGTGCAGTGCGTCATCGACGCGGTCCTTCTTCTCCTTCACCTCGATCTCGGTGCTGCCACCGACATGAATCACCGCCACACCGCCGGCCAGCTTGGCCAGACGCTCCTGGAGCTTCTCACGGTCGTAGTCCGAGGTGGTCTCCTCGATCTGCGCCTTGATCTGAGCCACACGAGCCTCGATGTCGGCCTTCTGGCCGGCGCCGTCGATGATCGTGGTGTTTTCCTTCTCGATGCGGACGCGCTTGGCCCGCCCGAGCATGTCCAGCGTGACATTCTCGAGCTTGATGCCGAGGTCTTCGGAGATCGTCTGGCCGGCGGTGAGGACGGCGATGTCCTCGAGCATGGCCTTGCGGCGGTCGCCGAAGCCCGGAGCCTTCACGGCCGCGATCTTGAGGCCGCCCCGCAGCTTGTTCACGACCAATGTCGCAAGGGCCTCGCCCTCGATATCCTCGGCAATGATCAACAGCGGCTTGCTGGTCTGCACCACGGCTTCCAGGATCGGCAGCAGCGACTGTAGGGAAGAGAGCTTCTTCTCGTGAATGAGGATGTAGGGATCCTCGAGCTCGGCTATCATCTTCTCGGCATTGGTGATGAAGTACGGCGAGAGATAGCCGCGGTCGAACTGCATGCCTTCCACGACGTCGAGTTCGGTCGCAGCCGTCTTGGCCTCCTCGACGGTGATGACACCCTCGTTGCCGACCTTCTGCATGGCTTCCGCCAGCATGCGGCCGACCTCGGCGTCGCCATTGGCCGAGATGGTGCCGATCTGGGCAATCTCCTCGGAGGAGGCCACCTTCTTGGCGCGGGACTGAATGTCCTTCACGGCCTCGGCGGTGGCGAGATCGATGCCGCGCTTGAGGTCCATCGGGTTCATGCCGGCGGCAACCGCCTTGGCGCCCTCGCGGACGATCGCCTGGGCCAGAACCGTCGCAGTGGTGGTGCCGTCACCGGCCACCGTGCTGGTCTTGCTCGCCACTTCGCGCACCATCTGGGCGCCCATGTTCTCGAACTTGTCGGCCAGCTCGATTTCCTTGGCGACGGTGACGCCGTCCTTGGTAACACGGGGCGCGCCGAAGCTCTTCTCCAGCACCACGTTGCGGCCCTTGGGACCGAGCGTGACCTTCACGGCATCGGCGAGAATATCGACGCCGCGCAGCATCTTCTCACGCGCATTGGCAGCAAATTTCACCTCTTTGGCAGCCATAGTTATTCCTCCTATTCTGACGGTTCTTGGTTCCGATTGCAGTGCTCAGGCAGCCTTCTGCGCTTCAGCAGACTGCTCGATCACGCCCATGATGTCGGATTCCTTCATGATCAGGAGATCCTGGCCATCGATACGCACCTCGGTGCCGGACCACTTGCCGAAGAGCACGCCGTCGCCAGCCTTTACGTCGAGGGCGACCACCTTGCCGCTCTCGTCACGGGCGCCGGGGCCGACGGCGACGACTTCGCCCTCTTGCGGCTTTTCCTTGGCGGTGTCCGGGATGATGATGCCGCCGGCCGTCTTCTCTTCGGCCTCGATGCGGCGGACGACAACACGGTCGTGCAGCGGACGGAACTTCATGGATGTGCCTCCTCGTTCTTGAGATTGGGGGCACTCGTCTGCGCCGGGCAGCAGCGTTAGCACTCGACGCATGAGAGTGCTAACAGGAGATAATCATGCTGCAGGGAGGGCTGCAAGTCCATCCTTTTAGATAAGTGAGCTCGAGGAGAACCGGATTCTCAGGAGGGACGTTGAACCATCAGAGGCTGCTTGGCCGTCTAAAGACGAGGTTCAATCGTGTTGAGTTTCAAAACCGTGGAAGAGGTCTGCGAGCGCAAAAGCATTACTCTGGTTATCCACCCGGCCATTCGTACCGCCATGAGAGGATACGAGGAGAGCTTCTATATCGGACTCCGCTGTTTTCTGAAGGGAGAGTCTGACGGGATCTTTTACCTCCCTCTTCCCGACAGCGGCTATGTCCGTCTTGTATTCTCGCAGCGCCATTCCTCAGGAGGGCACCCGATCCTGAGGATCGACCCCGTGACCTCAGAGGGGTTGCCACGGATCAAGGCAGCGATCAATTCCGGGACCTAAGTTCGTCGCTAAACCAGTCTTTCCCGAGGGTTCAAATGCGGGGAGGTGACATGGTTGCTTTGCAGGCCACCGGACATATCAACTTGGCGGCTACAACACGATTTCGTTGAACGCGCATTTTGACACGAAGTCCGTAACCAGTGCTGCGGCAGGATCCTCTCCCAGGAGGATCTCATGCGGACCAATCAGCGGCTGGCCCAGCTCTGGCTGGATGCTCTGACCACCGAGCTTGGTGCCTCGGCCAGGACCATCGCCACCTATACCGACGATCTGAATTGCTACCTGGTCTGGCTCGATGAAAACAGCCTCGGCCTGGACAATGTCGGCCTGGAGCAGATCCGGGACTACATTGCCGCGCTCGATGGGCGCGGCTACGCCGGATCGACCATCGCCCGTAGGATCACAGTGGCGCGCGGCTTGCACAAGTTCCTGGTCGCCGAGGAGCTCGGCTCCCGGGACCCGACGAGCAATCTGTCAACCATGCGCCGGGCCCGCAAGCTGCCCTTCGTGCTCTCCATTGCCGGGACGGAAGCGCTCCTGGAAACCGCCCACACCCTCGCGGCCGATATCCCTCGGTGGGGCTGTACCGGCAGGCCGGCTATGCCCGCCGGGCTGCTCTGTTCGAGACCCTCTATGCCTCCGGCATGCGCATCAGCGAGGCTTTGTCCTTGCCCTCCGACGCGGCTTCTCCCGGCACCCGGATGCTGCTGGTGCGCGGCAAGGGCGACAAGCAGCGCTTGGCACCGCTGCACGAGCGGGCGATTGACGCGCTCGCCCTCTGGCAGAAGCTGGCGGAGGCCTATTCCGGTGGAGCGCCCTCCCCCTGGCTGTTTCACTCAGTCCGCAACGGCACCAAGGCGCTGACACGCCAAGCGGCTCTGCTGGAGATCAAGGAGGCGGCGGTGGCCGCAGGGCTGGCCAGCCCCGAGCGAGTGTCGCCACATGTGCTGCGGCATGCCTTTGCCACCCACATGCATGCCGGCGGCACGGACCTGCGGGTGCTGCAGGAACTGCTCGGCCATGCCGGCATCGAGACCACCCAGATCTACACCCATCTCGACACCTCCCGCCTCCACCACATGGTCCGAGACCTCCACCCGCTCAATGAGGCGGACGCTCAAGCGATAGAGTAATGAATTCGTGAGATAGGCTTGATCACCTGAGGCCTGCTCAGGCTGGAACGAGCCCGAGCTGTTCGATGGCCGACTTGGCAAGGCGCTTGCCCGAGGTGGCATCGAAGCCATGCAGGGCGTCTTCCGGGAAGGTCAGATAGAGAACTCCGCCATTGCGGACTTCAAAGCTCTTTGGCAGAACCACAGCAAGCTGCTGCTCTGCCAGTGAACAGTAGGCCACACGGTTGCCGCCGAGTTCCTCGACCAGTTCGACCATCGCCAGAAGCCCGCTTGAAGCAGGGGCAAGCGAGGCGACGATGTCCTCTGGCCGTATGCCAAGCGTCAGTGCCTGCCCATCAGCCAGTTGGGCGAAGGGCAGTTCGAGCACTGCCTCCGGCGCAGCGTCGAGAACGGCGCGACCCCGCCTTAAGGTCGATGGCATAAGGTTCATGGCCGGTGCACCCATGAATCCTGCGACGAAGGTCGAGGACGGCTCGTTATATATTTCGCCTGGGCTGCCGATCTGCTCGACCACGCCACTGTTCATGACGATCAGCACATCGGCCATCGTCATTGCCTCGACCTGGTCATGGGTCACGAAGATTGAGGTCGCACCCAGGCGCTTGTGCAGGCGCTTGATCTCGATGCGCATGCTGACCCGCAGTTTGGCATCGAGATTGGATAAAGGCTCGTCGAAGAGGAAGACACCCGGCTCGCGTACGATTGCACGGCCCATTGCAACGCGCTGACGCTGGCCGCCAGACAGTTCTGCCGGTCGGCGATCAAGATATGGGGAGAGATCAAGGATTGCTGCCACCTCCGCGGCGCGGCGGTTGCGCTCCTCCTTTGCCACACCGGCGATCTTCAGCGGGTAAGCGATGTTCTGGCGAACGGTCATGTGCGGATAGAGCGCGTAATTTTGAAATACCATGGCGCAGTCGCGATCTGCCGGCTCGAGATCATTGAGGAGGCGCCCATCGAGTGCAATCTCACCCTCGGTGATGTCCTCAAGCCCGGCGATCATGCGCAACAAGGTTGACTTGCCGCAACCGGACGGGCCGACGATGACGACGAACTGGCCATTCGAGATTTCGGCGTTGATGCCGTGCAGCACCTGCTTGCCGTTATAGACCTTCTTGAGACCGGAAAGAGTCAGCCGTCCCATCTTATACCTCCCTCGTCAGCCGCATCTTGAGGCGGTCGATGGTGTCATGTCCAAGCCCGATCGATCTCAAGTAGTCTTCGACGGAACCGTGATGATCGATCAGGAAGGCGAGTGTGGCGACCATCGTCTGCCGCTTGCAGGCAAGCAGCGGCCGGAAGGACTCAATGTCGGTTCCGCGAGCGACCGCATCAGCCACGAAGGTCTCCAGCAATGGCGCGATCATCGGGCCGGTCAACGCGTAGTCCTCGACGATCACGGCCGCCTCGACTCCCGCCAAGGCCAGCATAAGTGCCGCGATGAGGCCTGTGCGATCCTTGCCAGCGGTGCAATGAAACAGCACGATGCCCTCGGGCGCATCGGCGATCAGTGTCAGGACCTGCGCAACCGCACCGTGGCGGGTCATAAGTGCGGCGAGGTAGAGATCGAGCAACACGTCGCCGCCTGTCATCGCGGCCGGATCCAACGCATCGAAGAGCGAGACGTTGTGGTAGGCAACGACCGGATTGTCACGAAACGGGTTCGGATGGCTTTCGAGTTCATGATCGCGGCGCAGGTCGATGACAGTCCGAACGCCTTCGTCGGTGAGCATAGCCATGCCCGCGGCATCGAGCCGATGCAGACCATCAGCGCGGAGCAGGCGCCGCCAGCGAGTCTGCCCCTCCCCTGAGGCATAGCCGCCGAGATCACGAATGTTGAAGGTGCCGGCAACGACAAAATGTCGTTCGAACTGGGGTTGCATCAACGAATTCCCGATTTCATGAAGGACTGGATGACCTGCCGCTGCAGGACAACGTAAATGAAGAGGATCGGCAGGCTCGCCAGCGTAGATGCTGCCATCAGCGGTCCCCATGCGGTCCCCTCGGAGGTGATGAACATCTGGATGCCGATCTGGACGACGCTGTTCTCAGGGGTGCGTGAGAGAAGCAGCGGCCAGAAATATTCGTTCCAGGTCGAGATGAAGAGCAGGATCGCAAGCGAGGCGATGGTGCCGCGCAGGTTCGGCGCGATGACCTCCCATAGGATGCGCCAGCTTTTCGCCCCATCCATGCGTGCAGCCTCGATGATCTCGGCAGGGAAGGAACGCATGGCCTGGGCCAGCATGAGCACGGCCAGCGCGCCGGCAAAGTGCGGCAGGATCAGCGCGGCGATGCTGTCGAGGAGGCCGAGATCGGCGACCAGGAGATAGTTCGGGATCATCACCACCTGGAATGGCACAAGCCATGTCAGCGCGATCAGCGTGTAGATGATCTTGTCGAAGGGGAAACGCCAGCGCGCGAAGGCATAGGCTGCAAGCAGGCCGGTGAAGAGCTGCACGATGGTGACGATGGACGACACCAGAAAGGTGTTGAGGAGCATTGTCCCAATTGGGATCGCATTGATCGCATGGACGTAGTTGTCGAGCGATGCCGCGCTCGGCCATAGCGTCGTCTCAAAGATCGCATTGGCCGGGCGAAACGACGAGACGATCATCCAGTAGACCGGGAACAGGCAAAGGATTGACAGAACGATCATGACGACGTGGCCGGCGGCGGTGTTCCAGCGGATCCCGGCTTTGCCCGTCGCTCGTTTGCGCGGCGCGACCTGCGATCGGGCGGGAGCATAGAGTGCATCAGTTGTCATGGAACGAGTACCTGTCCATCAGCCGGAAGAGGATGAAAGCGACGGCTCCGAAGCCGAGGAAAAGGATCACAGCAGCGGCTGAACTCCAGCCGACCGACATTGTCGAGAAGCCGAAATCCCAGAGGATGTAGAAGATGTTGGTGGTTGCCCCGAGCGGCCCGCCGCCGGTCAGCACATGGATGTACGAGAAGCTCCATTGTGCGCCGAGCAGGATCGTCATCAGCGTCAGGAACAGGATGGTCGAGCGCAGCAGCGGCAGGCGGATGTCGCGGATGATCCGCCAGCGCGAGGCGCCGTCCATGCGGGCGGCCTCGATCAACGACGGATTGATGTTGGCGTTAGCAGCCGAAAAGATCAACGTCGAGAAGCCGATCAGCTTCCAGCCGGTGAGCCCGATGATCGTCCAGATCGCCACCTTGGGATCCTGCAGGAAACGGACGGGCCGGTAACCAAACAGGCTGACCACCTCGTTGACCATGCCGTGGCCAGGATCGAGCAGCCAGCGCCAGATCGCGGCAGCCACGACGGGTGCAATGATCATCGGCACGAAGATAATTGCCCGGTAGACATTGCGCGAGCGCGCCGGCAGGTCATGGGTATAGATGGCGATGCCAAGCGGGATGAGGATCGCCATGGGCAGCAGGCCGAGGACGTAGACCAGCGTGTTGGACAGCGCCTGCCAGAATTTCGGCAAGGCGAAGATGTTGGCGTAGTTCTGCCAGCCGACGAACCTCATTGGGGAGGTCGGCAGCATGTTCCATTCGTAGAAGCTTAATCGAACCGCGTCGATCAGCGGCCAGTAGACCCAGATGATCAGCGTGATCGCAGCCGGCGCAAGATACAGCCAGGGCGCGAGGTGTCGCAGGTTGGTGCGCCGGGATGGCGCTGCGAAGCCGCGGGCCGGCAGCAGCGGGCTGAGCGCTGTGTCTGTCATCGGTTGCCTCCGGATCTGATAAGGCCGAGTGCCGGCATCAGGCGCGCAGTTGAAGCTGTCTGATGCCGGCAGTTCGTCGTGTTATTTCGGCATCAGGGTTTGGGCATTGTCCTGTGCCGCCCGCATGGCCTTCGCCGGGTCCATGCCGCCGAAGACGGCCATCTCGGCGCCTTCCATCATGATCTTCTGGATCTGCCGGTAGTTCGAGCCGGGAAAGGACTCCCACCGTTCCAGGATCGCAAGCTGCTCGAGGTTCGGCTTGATCAGCGGATGCTTCTTGACCCAGTCGCCGAGATATTTTGGGTCGTCGACAATGTCGGTCCGCAACGGCAGATAGCCGATCTCGGAGGTGATGACCGTGTAGGCCTCCTTCGAGGTCATGAACTTCATCAGCTCCCAGGCGGCGCGCTGCTTCAGCGGGTCGCGGCTCAGGATCACCAGGGCGCTGCCCGAATTGTTCGGCCGCTGCGTCTTGTCGCCGAAGCGCGGCATGGTGGTCGCACGCAGGTCGAACTTGCCTTCCGCGCCTTTCACCAGAAAGCCCTGGATCGCGGAAGTCTGGAGATACATGCCGACATTGCCCGATGCCATGCCTTCCATGGCTGCCTGCAATTCGAGATTGGTGTAGGCGCCGCTGTCATAGAGGTCGCGCAGCATCGCCACCGCCTCCACGGAGGCCGGCTGGGCGAAGGCCAGCCGCTTGCGGTCTTCGGACATCAAACCGCCGTTGTTCGAGCGCAGGACGCCCTGGAACAGCCAATCACCGGCCGAAGGGCCGAAGATCCCGGTAGCGATGCCTTCGGCTTTGGTCTTGTCGACGATGGCCAGCGCTGCCTGCTTGACCTCAGCCCAGGTCTTTGGTGGCTTATCCGGATCAAGCCCGGCCTGCTTGAACAGGTTGGCATTGTAGAACAGCACCGGTGTGGAGAAGGTGTAGGCCAGGCCATAGGTCTTGCCGTTGATGACGCCAAGCTGCAGGCCGTTCGGTGCGATGCCTTCGAAGTGCTGCTTGAGCTCGGCTTCCGGGACGGTGTCCTCGAGCGCCACCGCGCCGAGATTGTCGACCGTGAAGTTGAGGTCGGAAAAGACCATCTGCACGACGTCGGGGATGCGGCCGGCCGCGACGTCGGCCTGAATGCGGCTGGTGATATCGGCCGAGCTCGCGCCAACGCCCTCAACCTTGATGTTCGGATTGGCCTTCTCAAACGCGGCGATCATCCGCTTGGTCGCTTCCGCGCCGTTACCGGCGGAGGCGAGATTGTAGTTATAGTAGCTGATGGTCACCGGTCGATCGATGATTGCCGGGATCTCCCCGGCGAAAGCGGGAAGAACGACGCATGTGGCAAGCAGGGCAAGCGAGCCGGTCAGGAATGTCTTGCGGTCCATGGGGTGAGCTCCAATCGAGAAATCTATTCGGCTGCGATGGCAGCGGCTTCTTGCGCCTGCATCTCGTAGAAGCGGATCACTTCGGTCATGCCGGCGAAGGTGTGGACCTTGAGTTCGCGGCGCTCGGCCGGTTGCGGCACGAAAGAGATCGTCAGCCCCGAGGGCCGAACGGTGCCGATGGCAAAGGATGCGCCGGAGACCATCCGCAGACCTTCATGCAGGTAGCGCACGTCAGTCGCGGCATGCTGGCCGATACCGACGACCACTGGGATGCCATACCAGTTGCTGACACGGTCGTAGTGGATGTGGCCGGACAAGATGCCGAGGATGTTCTCGCGGCCCTTCAGCAAGTCGCGCAAGGCCTGCGTATCGGCAATCGACAACGCCTCCCATTCAAGCTCGACATTCTCATCCAGTGCCGGCGCGTGATGCATAACAATGAGCTTCGGAAGTTCCGGATGGCGGTCGAGCTCGGCGGCAAGCCAGTCGATCTGGCCGTCTTCGAAATGGCCGCCGATCTTGAATGGCTTACTGGAGTCGATCAGCACAATGTGGATGCCGTCAATGACGGCGGCATGGTCGTACGGCGCGCTCGTCTCATCTGTGCAGCCGAGCATCACCGGGTAAAAGCCCTCGCGTTTGTCGTGGTTGCCCAGCGTGTAGAGAACCGGCATCTCGAGGCCAGCGCCGTCCATGATGCTCTTCAGGCGTTGATAGGCTTCCGGTTCGCCATGGTTGGTCAAGTCGCCGCTGGCGACGATGAAGCGGGGCGCCGGCTGCAGCGACTTGATGTCGGCCAGGATCGCCCGCAGCGTGGCTTCCGTATCGGAATAGAGATGATCGTCCTGAACGTTCGGGTTGCCGATGTGAAGATCGGTGATGTGCACGAAAGTGAGCGAGTTTGCGGACATAAGCGTCGGATCCTGTGAGGCACGCCAACCGCCAGGGTCGGGGCTTGCGCGAGAACAAGAGAGCAGTTAATCCAGGTTCATGACAGCTGAATGAACGTTCATTCAATTCGGATTGGAGAGACCTTTGGATCACGTCGTCGATAAGCGCGAACGCATCCTGGCCGCCGCGTCCAACCTGATCGTGAAGAACGGCCTGCAATGTTCGATGGTGGAGATCGCCCAGGTCGCCGGTGTCGCGACCGGTACGGTGTATCTTTATTTCAAGTCGAAGGAAGACCTGATCCGTGGGGTCTACGGCCGCCTGACGGAGCAGGCACTGGCGGCGCTGGTCGTCGAGCACGGCCCGGACGTTTCGCACGAGATGCGCATCCGCCGCTATATTGACGATTACATTACTTTCATCTGGGCTGACCCGGACCGTGCAATCCTGTTCGAATACCTGTCCAATATACCACTCATTCCGGCCGAGGACCTGCGCAACTTGTTTGCACCAATTACTGCCTTCACTGCCCGTCTTGTGACGGAAGCCCGCGCCGCGGGCGTGCTGCGTAACCTGCCGGTCTCGGATATGGGCGGCTTCATTGGCGGTGGTATTCGCAACACGCTGAAATGGCGGCGCGTCGACGGATCAACGCTGTTGCCCGCAGAGCGCAATGCGATCGCAGCGATGTGTTGGAGTGCGATCGCCGCCTGAGCGAAAGAGCTTCAGGATTTGGTCGAACCGCACAACGCGCCCATGTGCTCGACCAGGATAGCTGTGACACTGCCACAAAACCCCAGTTGTGTTGCGGCCTCGGGCACGTTCTGAGGCGGCTGTCGGCTCGCACCCTCTTGATCGGTCGGCGGACCTGCTGAGGGCTCACGGCCAGGATATAGGACGCCACAACGATCGTCATGCGGCGCTCGACAACCTTCGACAGAACCTCGATCCGGTTGAGTTCTCGTTTGCTCATCAGCACCACGCTCATCTGATCTGCCGCCTCCGTGCCTCGATCCCAGAGGGCAGGAGACTGACATTTTGACTTTGCTCAGGGCTGACATTTTAACTCTGCGCCTACACCGTTTTGAGGCGTAACAAACATTATGGAACCTAACCGCTTGAAATAACTGGAAAATCAAGACTCTCAGCATTCTATTGAGTTGCGCGTGTTAACACACTTGCGGCCATCATCCATCAAGTCCAGGATCTCGGCCGATGGCCGGCCCACTGCATTCAGGCACGACGAAGACGCTTCTGATCGTGTAGCATTCGATGACCGGAGGCACCCGTCAGATGGTGGAGGCCGCTGCCCGTGGAGCAGCGTTGGAGCCTACCGTGCGCGTCCGCGTGCTTCCGGCTCCGGGATGCGCAACCCGCCGATCTTCTCGATGTAGACGGCTATCTCTTTGGTACTCCTGAGAACCTGGCGGCCATGGCCGGACTGATGAAGAATTTCTTCTACCGCACCTACTATCCGGCTCTGGATCGCATCAACGGGCGTCCCTACGCAATGCTGATCTGCGCGGGCAGTGACGGTCATAACGCAGCCCGTCAGGTTGAGCGCATCGGAATCGGATGGCGGCTCGAAGCCGTGGCGGATCCGCTGATCGTCTGCACCCACGCGCAGACACCGGACGCGATCCTTGCTCCCAAGGTCATCAGCCCTGATGATCTAAAGCGCTGCGAAGCGCTTGGGGCTGCCCTTGCGGCAGGGATAAGTCTCGGAGTGTTCTAACGGCCCGGAGCAGGTGCCAATTGGAGCAAACATTTCCTGTTGTGAAGAGCCGGGCTGGGCCGAACCGCGAGGAGACCGTTAGACTGGGGATCAATGTGTGGCGTTGGAGCCGCCTTCGAGCGCACCACTCTTTTCCAAGACGATTTGCCCGAAGGCCGAGAGCGCATGCGCCATCAAGTTGGACTGGTCGCTTTCGGGCGCGAGCAGGATCAGATCGGCGAGGCTCTCGACGATCATGGACGCCATCTCGACGAGGTCGGTGTCGCCGCGATCAAAGCGCTCTTGCACGAGTTGATTGATGTCACAGTGCAAACAGTCGGACATCTCGTTCCCCTCTCTGGCAGCGGGTCGGACACGCCCTGCCGCACGGCGCTCCTGTAGCAAGGCTTCCAGGAGCTGTCTAACCAGGATCCAGGGTGCGATCGAGCGGCCGTGACACGAAGGCTGAACCTCCTATCGGAAGGGCTACCATCTATCAGCCCCACCGCGGCTGTAGAGAGCGGGCCAGCGCGAGGATGGAGTCCGGCTCGGGGGCAGGGCTCTCCGTGCGTGGCGAGGCATCAGCCGCCGATGCGTCCGATTCCATGACTTGCCCTGACTGCGGCCACGTCGAGAAGCGGTCCTCCAGCAGGTCGAGCAGACTGTTGAGAGCCGCATTTGAGACATCCACCTCCGGGATGTCTGGATGGCCATCCAGAGCCAGCCGCCGGCGCTGGTAGGCGTGCTCGGCGCTGACCTCCGGGCCAAACCAGGACAGCGGAGGCGAGTCCTCGCCCGTCCTCGGGTGCAACAGTTTCCGCAATCAGATCCATTGCACTGGGCCTGAGGAAATGAAGAGCCTGGATCTCATGCGAGCCGATGGAGAGCCTGGTCCGCAGGTACTCCACTTGGCCCTGGCTGACCGCGAGCAGGGCCAGCGGCAGGTCCGCCTGCTCCTCGGACGCTGCGCCCTCCCCGGCCTCCAGAATCAGGCGGCTGCCGGTCTCCTCGATCTGCACGAAGGTGCTGCGCTGCGGCTGGTCGCTGAAATAGCCCTCGATCACGTGCTCGCCTCCCCTCTCCTTCCGGATCAGGCGCGCCAGAGATGGAGCGATGATGAACAGGCGATGCGTGCCCCCGCGGTGTGGCCTCTCTGATAGGCGGGTGACGGGCTGATGCCCTGCCCTAAGCTAGGGCTCAATCATGAGAATGAAAGCTGCGTCTGGACGAGGGGCTGGCCTGCAGCCGCTACGTCCGACAAAGAGAAGCGACTCGCGTGTGGCAGAGGCGCTTGAGTTCCAGGGAGGACCGCCCTCCAGCCGCTCCTCGTGGACCGGATCAGAATGCCCGATAAGCGCAACTGTGGCTGTACCGAAAAGGGCACAGGTGCCGAAGATGCGCCGTCAGAGGCTGGCTAGCAGAAGGCTGATGCCGATCAAGGCCGCAAAAGACGCGACAAATCGGATGGCAGCACGCGTGGACGTGGGCACGGGCACAGGAGGAAAAGCAGGCGCTGCGACTTCTGTCTGAGGCATAAGGAACACCTTCAAGCAATTCAGCTGGTTCTGGAAAATCGACAAAACATCCGATCGAGCGAGCTACTCGGCGGGCGTTCATCTGTCCGATTTGCGCGCTGCTGTCTGTAGCTTGCAGGACACAGGACTGGCCTTCGTGCAACTGATTGCGGGCCGTCCTGTTTTGTTGGAAACAGAAGCGATTCAGCCTCAGATTGAACCCGCCTCGTGAGACCTTCCAGCGGCCGACAGCAATAATGATTGCGAGCCATTCGAGGCGGGATCTCGGCAGGGCTCTGCCTGATGCAGTGACGCTAATCCTCTGCTGTATCAACTTGTTTGGCTGCTGATCCTCTTTTGCGTGGTCTGCGAGTGTATGCCTTCGGCCTTGTGACAGCCTCGGGCGGATCGGCAGGTTGCTCGGGCTTCGTTCCGTCACGGCTGAAGAACACCATGCTGCAGGTCAGCACGAACAGGAACGGCATCACCAGAAAGGCGAAGATCTGAGGATCGGTCATTGCGATGGATTGCGTGGTGCGATGGGTCTAGGCTGACACGCATAGCAAGATCACGCTGATGAGCCATGCCGGATAGCACTGGTGAGGAATGCAGGATTGTCGATCCGTCTGAGCAGCCTACATTGAAGACGTGCGTCATTCCCTTGGCACACGAGCGCCTTGGTGGAGGCATGAGACAGCGCTTCCGCCGGGGCGCTCTCTTAGGGGTAGTGCGCACGGATGAACTGCTTTCCTGTATGACGAAGGTATCCGCAGAGAAGTTGCTGCACGATCACACGCCCAGAGGCGGTGTGCCGGTTGCTGGTCTTCACCGCCGGGTGGCCTAGCCAGGCGCACACCTCGTCCAGGGACGGGAAATCATGCTCAATCTCCCGGAAGCGCGAGGGCCGCTTGTTCCGCTTCCGATCCTCCGGCAACTCGGCGGGCCAGGTGTTGGGTTGGCGCGAGCCGTCCCTGACCACGCCCGCAATGATGTTGTCATGCAGGAACAGGTCATAGGCGCCGGCGGGTTCAGGCGGTAGCAGAGCAGAGATCTGCCCCGTGCACTGATCTACTTTGCAAGAGCGGACGACACCCGGACCGTGCGCTCGCGATGGGCGGTGTAGAGGCCACTGGCGATGATGACGCTCGCACCAGCTAAGGTCCATTGGTCCGGCACGTTGCCGAAGATGACGTAGCCTAGCAGTCCGGACCAGACGAGCTGGCTGTAGGAAAACGGCGCGAGGACGGAGGCGCGTGCCTGCTGGAACGCCAGCACGACCAGCCACTGCGCGATAGTGGAGGCTACACCCGTGACAAGCCCCAGGCCGACCTCACGCCATCCCGGCATCACCCACGTGAACGGCACAAGGGCTGAAGTAACCAGCAAACCCACGATGGCCGCATAGGTGAGGGAAATCAGAGGCCCGTCAGATCCGCTCATCTTGCGCGTCACCACCAGCGCAACAGCCCAGCTGGCAGCCGACAGAATGGGAAATATCGCAGTCGGATCGAATGCCCCTGCTCCGGGCCTCACAACGATGAGGACGCCAAGCAGCCCCACCATGACCGCGCTCCAGCGCCTCCACCCGACCACCTCTCCAAGGATCGGGATCGACAGGGCGGTCACGAGCATCGGCGAGATGAACGCGATGGCCGTGGCCTCGGCCATCGGCAGGAAGGCCAGTCCCATGATGAAGAAGATGGACGAGCCGAGCACACCGAGCGCCCGCAGGGTTTGCAGGATCGGTCGCTTAGAGCGGAGAGCATGCGCTTGTCCCGTGCCGATTGCAGTCCCCAGCATCAGGAGGGTGAACACGCAGAACCGCAGCCACGCCACCTCCACCGCTGGCAGGGTCGCGGTCATGAGCTTGGAGGCCGCATCCGAGCAGGAGAAGAAGGCCAGCGCGGCCAGCATGAGGACGATGCCACGCAGCGGCCGGTCGCGAGGGTTGGTGGGTTCATTCATCGAGATGATCGGCTACCTTCGGTTCCACCCCAATCCAGTACCCGTCAAAAGATGAACCGCGTGTTGATGAAGTTGGATTTGTGCTCGGTCACAATGGCGTCCAGCAACTGCTTATTGGCTTCTGTCTGCTTCGTGGCGATCATGGAGCGGATCGAGAACGAGCGCAGAGCATCGGTAACGGACAATGTGCCCTCGGCTGAGTCCTTGCGTCCAGTAAAGGGAAACACATCCGGCCCGCGCTGGCACTGGGCATTAATGTTCACGCGGCAGACTTGGTTGACGAGTGGATCAACGAGACGACCGATCTGATCCGGGCTTGAGCTGAAGATGCTGACCTGCTGGCCGTGCTCCGACGTGATGACGTATTCAAGCGCTGTTTCGAGATCCTCGAACGGCATGACGGGGACGACTGGTCCGAATTGCTCTTCCCGGTAGAGCTTCATGCCTTCCTTCACCGGATAGACAACCGCCGGGTAGAACAAGGTTCCACAGACCGTCCCGCCACCTTCGTTGACAACACGAGCTCCCTTGGCCTTGGCGTCCTCAACAAGCTGGGTCATGTAGTCGACCTTGCCAGGCTCTGGCAGCGGCGTGATGCTCACGCCCTTCTCCCAAGGCATGCCGACCTTGAGCTTGCCCAACTCCTCTGTGAATCGGCGCAGGAAGGGCTCGATGACCGACTGATGAACAATCAGCATCTTGAGCGCTGTGCAGCGCTGGCCGTTGAAGGACAGGCTTCCGAGGAGACATTCCTTGACGGCCAGCTCGATATCGGCGTCTGGCAGGACAATGGCAGCATTCTTGGCGTCGAGACCAAGGATCGCCCGCAGACGATGCGCCTTCGGGTGTAGCTTCTTCAGATGATCGGCGACCTTGCTCGATCCGATCAGGGTCAGCACGTTCACCTTCCCGGAATCCAGCAGGCGGGGCACGATTACAGAGCCGCGTCCGTAGACGGTGTTGATGACCCCTTTCGGAAAAGCGCTGCGGAACGCCTCAAGCAGCGGGTAGAACAGCAATGCGCCATACCGGGGTGGCTTGAACACGACGGTATTACCCATGATCAGCGCCGGGATCAGTGTAGCGAACGTCTCGTTGAGCGGATAGTTGTACGGTCCCATGCAGAGAACGACGCCGAGCGGGGTGCGCCGAATCTGCCCGATGGTGCCTTCAACGATGTGGAAGCGCGAGTTGCTATTGTCGAGCTCCTTTAACGCCTCGATGGTGGCCCGGATGTAGTCGACGGTCCGGTCGAACTCCTTCTCCGAGTCGGCTTGGCTCTTGCCGATCTCCCACATGATGAGGCTAACCACCTCCTGGCGTCTTGCAATCATCTGGTTCGTGAAGGCCTGCATGCAGGCGATGCGGTCGGCGACTGTCATGGTCGGCCAGATGCCGCGACCCTCATCGTAAGCCGCCACCGCCGCGGCCAGAGCTTCCTCGGCTTCCGGTTCTCCCCCGACCGGATAGCTCCCGAGCTCGATCTGCTCTAACGAACCGTCAGGGCGACGCACGCACACAGGTGACCGGACCGTTTCGACAGGCCCTGTCCAAGACCGAAGCTCCCCGTTAACGAGATATACGCGCTGATGAACCGAAGATGGGGGCTGATGCTCGGTAAGCATATCGTTCTCGAAAGGAAACAGCTGCTTAAGAACGGCAGAGTCAAACATCTCTGTATCTCCTATCTGTTCCTGTCGCTTGCGTCAGCGCGACGGATTTTAACGGTATCTATCTGTCTCAATTATCTCGGCGAGGAGAACCGACGGTTAGGTTATGCTGCTCCAAACAAGAGCTACTTCGTTGATCGCCTCTGGTCATCGTTTTCATCGGCCTGGAAGATTGCTAACCGTTCGTTTGGCGCCTTTCTCGTACAGGCTCTTTAGGCTATTCGTCACAGCGCCAGTGAAGCGCGAGTCCTGGGGAAGATCGTCCCCGAAAATTTCGCGCACGGCGAACAGTGCGCCGGCCAGGTTCTCGGCCGAGCGCCCTGCCCGGTCGGCGAGTTCCCGCAGTCGCGCCGCCATGGGATCGCGCACGTCGATTGGCGCGCCGTTCTCGTCCACGCCCGTGACATAGCGCATCCAGGCCGCCACGCCGAGGGAGAGCCGTGCGATGGAGGTGCCCTCGCGCAGGCGGTCGCGCACCGTTCCCAGGAGGCGCTGCGGCAGCTTCTGCGAGCCGTCCATGGCGATCTGCCAGGTGCGATGCTTCAGGGCCGGGTTCTTGAAGCGCTCGATGAGAGCCCGCTTGTAGGAGGTCAGATCGGCGCCCGGCGGCATGTGCAGCGTCGGAGTGACCTCCACGTCCATGAGCCCCTCGATCAGCCGCACGAAAGCCGGGTCGGCCATGGTGTCCGCCACCGTCTCGTAGCCTGCGAGATAGCCGAGATAGGCCAGCGTCGAGTGGCTGCCGTTGAGCAGCCTGAGCTTCATGTGCTCATAGGGCTCGACGTCCACGACGAACTCGGCGCCTGCCGTCTCCCAGGCCGGTCGTCCCTGCGGGAAACGATCCTCGATCACCCACTGTGTGAAAGGCTCGGTCACGACCGGCCATGCATCCTCGATGCCGAGAGCCTCCCCGATGCGCGCGCGATCCTGATCGGTGGTTGCCGGCACGATCCGGTCCACCATGGTGGAGGGACAGGAGACCTCGTTCGCCACGAAGCGGCCGAGGTCCGGATTGACCAGTTCGGCGAAGCGGGTGAGGACCTGCCGCACTGTTTGGCCGTTCGACGGGAGGTTATCACAGGAGAGTACTGTAAATGGCAGTACACCTTTTGCCTGGCGGCGACGCAGTGCTTCAATGATGAAGCCGGGCGCGGATCGTGGAATGGCAGGATGAGTGAGATCGTGCACAACATCCGGGTGGGCTTCGTTCAGGGCACCAGTCGCTGGGTCGTGGCAATAGCCCTTTTCGGTCACTGTGAGGGACACAATTCGAACCCGCGGATCGGTCATCACATCCAAAAGATCATCCTGAGCTCTTGGTGCGACGATGATGCGCTGGATAGCACCAACCAAACGCAAATCTTCCCCAGCTTGTGATCGAACTGAAACGGTATAGAGGCTGTCCTGAGATGCAAGCGCATCGTAGGTCTCCGGGCTGCGTAGGCTTGCAGCCACAATGCCCCAACGCGGATCTTGAGCTAGAACATCGTCCGTATAGACAGCTTGGTGCGCCCGATGGAACGCCCCCACACCTAGATGAACGATCCCAGTAGTGACGGCTCTCCTATCATACCGAGGGCGTCGGACACTTGGTGGGAGATGGTCGGTTATGGCATTGCTCAAGCGCGGCAGCATCACGGCCTCCATATTTGGTTTCGTCGTTCACACTTGCGTAGGCAGCCTGTTCTGATGCGAACCCAAGCTAAACCTTGAAACTAAAAGTATCCGCTGTTGCTCGTACTAATGCTTTTGTCTGCCCGATCACGCGCAGTTAGTCGCGCCTTCATATGGGCTGTGAGAGCAGCCGCCTTATCAGGCGAGAACCTGAGCCCGAGTTTTGAGCGGCGCCACAAGACATCCTCCACATCTCGTGCCCATTCCTGATTGATCAGGTAGTCAACTTCGTTTTCGCCGAGATCTGCATCGAAGATCCGTCCTAGTTCTCCCGTGGCACCAAGAATCTGCCGGGCCCGCGTCCCATAATTGCGAGCCAGCCGGCGGATCGTTGTTTCGGGGACAGCAGGTGCCTCCTTCTTGAGTTGAGACACCAAGGCTTCGAATCCCTGGACGGGGAAGTCGCCTCCGGGCAGCGTCGCCCCAGCCGTCCAAGCGGCTCCGCGGGCGCCGAGCACCTCTTCGATCTTCTTCAGGACGGATTCGGCCAAGCGCCGGTAGGTGGTGATCTTCCCGCCGAAGATGTTGACGATGGCGCCATCCTGGCCCGTTCCATCGACTTTGATGACATAATCCCGCGTGGCTTCCTGAGCCATCGACGCACCATCGTCGTACAGGGGACGAACACCGGAATAGCTCCAGACCACATCGCCGGGCGTGATGCCACGCTCGAAATACTCGGATGCCGCCTCGCACAGGTAGGCAATTTCCTCGTTCGAAATCTGTACCCTGTCGGGGCTCGCGCCAAAATCCCGGTCGGTCGTTCCGATTAGGGTGAAATCGCCCTCGTAGGGAATGGCGAAGATGATGCGGTTGTCCTTGTTCTGGAAGATGTAGCCCCGATCATGATCGAACAGCTTCCGGACCACGATATGGCTGCCCTGGACGAGCCGAACATGGCGGCGTTCGCCTTCACCGGTCGATTGACGGAGAACCTGATCGACCCATGGTCCGGCGGCATTCACCACGAGCTTCGCCGTCACCTCGCGGATCTGCCCCGTCTCCTGATCCGTCAACTCGACCAGAAAACCTCCCTCACGGCGCTGGAGCTGGGTGACTTTCGTACGTGTCAGGATCTCGGCGCCCCGGTCCGCGGCATCCCGCGCATTGAGGGCGACAAGCCGGGCATCCTGCACCCAGGCGTCTGAGTATTCAAAGGCCCTGGTATACCCCGCGCGCAGAGGTTTTCCGGCCGGATCACGCGCGAGATCGAGCGTTCGCGTTTTCGGGAGCAGCTTCCGGCCGCCGATATGATCGTACAGGAACAGACCGAGCCGCAGGAGCCAGGCCGGCCGCAGGCCCTGGTGATGAGGCAGGACGAAGCGAAGTGGCCAGATGATATGGGGCGCCATCGTCCAGAGCACCTCGCGCTCCATCAGGGATTCCCGGACCAGGCGGAATTCATAATGCTCGAGGTAGCGCAACCCGCCATGGATCAGCTTGGTGGAGGCCGATGACGTCCCGCTGGCCAGATCCTGCATTTCAGCGAGAAGAACGCTGTAACCCCGCCCGACCGCATCACGGGCGATTCCGCAGCTGTTGATGCCGCCGCCGATCACGACGATGTCAAATTCTGAGTGAGCCATAGCGATTCCCTTCAGATGCGATCCTGCCAGCGCTGCTTAGGGCCCTGGCCAGGTCGTCCGCTGCACCGCGCGTCGCCACCCGGCGAGTGACCGCTCCCGCTCGTCGCCGGCCATCGATGGCTCGAACCGGTGATCGGCCCGCCAACTGCTGGCAAATCCCTTGCTATCCGGCCAGACTCCGGCGCCACAACCGGCGAGCCAGGCTGCCCCCAAAGCAGTGGTTTCGAGAATGACGGGTCGATCGACGGGGCTGTTCAGAATGTCGGCAAGCCGTTGCATCGTCCAATCGCTCGCCACCATGCCGCCGTCCACACGCAGAACCGTGTCGGCCGCGGCTGACCAATCCTGACGCATGGCATCCAGAAGATCCCGCGTCTGGAAGCACACGGATTCCAGCGCCGCCCGCGCGATTTCATTGGGGCCGGTATTGCGCGTGAGGCCATAGAGCGCTCCACGTGCATCGGGTTGCCACCATGGCGCTCCGAGGCCTGTGAAGGCGGGAACGAGATAGACCTCCTGCTGCGGGTCGGCCTGTGCGGCAAATGATCCGGATTGGTCCGCACGCTGGAGAATGCCGAGTCCATCCCGCAGCCATTGAACGGCGGCGCCGGCAATGAAAATCGAGCCTTCGAGCGCATAGGTCGTCCGACCCTTGATGCGGTAGGCAATGGTGGTCAGCAAACGGTTCGTTGAAGGCACACGTTCGTGCCCCGTGTTGAGCAGCGCGAAGCAGCCTGTGCCATAGGTGGACTTCATCATCCCGGGCGAGAAGCAGGCCTGTCCCACGGTGGCAGCCTGCTGGTCGCCGGCCACACCGCGGATGGGAATCGCGACACCGAACAGACTCGGATCCGTGGTGCCGAAATCGTCGATGCAATCCCTGATCTCGGGCAGGATGGCGCGCGGCACGCGGAACAGGCGCAGCAGATCCTCATCCCACTCGCCCGTATCGATATTGCACAGCATGGTCCGGGAGGCATTGGTCGCATCGGTCACGTGCCGCCGCCCGCCGGTGAGATGCCAGAGAAGCCAAGTGTCCACAGTCCCAAAGGCAAGCTCGCCGCGTTCGGCACGGGTCCGAGCGCCTTCGACATTGTCCAGAATCCACGCAATCTTTGTGGCAGAAAAGTATGGATCCGCGAGCAAGCCAGTCCGATCGGTAATCAGCTTCTCGGATCCATCGGCCTTCAATGCAGCACAGAGATCTGCAGTCCGCCGATCCTGCCAGACGATGGCATTGTGAATGGCACGTCCCGTCTCGCGATCCCAGACGAGCACAGTCTCGCGCTGGTTGGTGATGCCGATCGCCGCGATGTCCGAGGCTGCCAGTCCGGCATCGGCCAGGGCGGACCGCATGGTTTCCACGATCGTTTGCCAGAGGTCCTGGGGATCGTGCTCGACCCAGCCGGGTTTCGGATAGATCTGGGGGAACTCGCGCTGCGCAAGGCCGCGGATCCTGTAGGTGCCGTCAAAGACGATGGCACGGGAAGACGTGGTGCCCTGGTCGAGAGCCAGCACGAAGTCAGCCATGCGTTCCTCCTTCCATGATCCGGTTCAGGGCGTTACAACCCAGGGAGGCAGAGGTATTTGAATTCGAGGAGGTCCTCGATGTCTTGCCGTCCGGGGCAGCGATCCACGCGCCGGCTACATAGGCCTGTTCCACCAGCAAGGACAGGGTCTCCAATGCTAGAACACAGCGCTCCACGGGCTTCGCATGTACGGTCATTTTGAGGCTCCCAGAAGATGAGTGACGGCAGGCGCTCCAAGGGATACGCCCGATAGAAAAAGGAGAATGAACACGATGCGGCGCATCATGGTTGGCGAAACAGGAGGCGGCCAGCGGCGCGCGGCGTAGGTCGCGCCCATCACCGCCGGAATGGCGAGGAGGCCCGTGAGGGTGGATCCGGACGGCAGATCGCCAGAGAACACCACGAGACCGATGCGGAAGACGGCATTGAGCGCAAAGACGGTAACGAGCGTCTCCCGCACCGTGATCAGCGGCATCGGCTGGCGATAGAAATGATAGACGAGGGGCGGACCTGCCGTTGAGAACATCCCGCCCATCAATCCGGCAATGCCACCGAAGAAGAGGAACGATCCATCAGGCGACTGCTTCGCCAGGGGCTCCGGCTTTCGTGCGAGCTGCAGGCTCGAGACGATGATCACAAGACCGAGGATCAGACGCAAAGCATCCGCCTGCGTCCCGGCAAGCCATTCCAGCAGCCAGTATCCGACGAAAAGCAATGGAATACTGGCCGCCATGACGAAGCCGAACTCGCGCCAGGCCACATCGCGCCAGCCCTTCAGGAGCATCTGCGTGGCGTTCACCAGCGTCAGCACACTCACGATCACGGCGGCATCGGGCAGTGACAGCAGCCCGGTCAGCCCGACGCCGCCCATGGTGATGAGCCCGAAGGCGAAGCCGGTCAGGGTCTGCGCATAGGCGGCGAAGCCCGCGAGAACGAGAAACCCGATGAGCTCCGCAGACGACATCGCTCAGAGGTTCCTCAAGCCCGCGAACAGAGCTGCGAAGTTCGAAGAGGCCCGATAGAACACCGGCGGCTCGCCGAAGGGCGCAGGCACCGTGGCGTCCTGCCCTCCCCCAAATGTCTTGCCGGACCACACATGGACCCACTCCGCTCCTTCCGGAAGATAGGTGCTCCACTCCGTCTTCCCAGCCTGCCAGACAGGCGCGACGAGCAGGTCGGCGCCGTAGAGATAGGCATCCTGGATCGCATAGGTGCGGGGATCCTCCTCGAAATGGAGGAATAACGGACGCTGCACCGGTAGACCACGCGTGGAAGCTTCCGCCACCAGAGATTTCAGGTAGGGCGCGAGATGCACGTAGATCTTCGTCATCCGCGCGAAATGCGCGAGGACCTGCGGATCCTGGTCGATCTGCAGATTGTCGCGCGGACGATTTCCCTCATGGGTGCGCATGACGGGCGTGAATGCGCCCATCTCGGCCCAACGCATGATGAGTTCCGCCGTACGCACATTGCCGAAGAGGCTCGTATAGCCGCCAATGTCCGAATGGTGATAGGCATTACCGAGAAGCCCGGATGAAAGCGCACCCGAAATCACGGTCACGAGCCCGTCGTGACGAGTGAAGTCGACCGACTGATCTCCTCCCCACAGCAGGGGGCAGTGCTTCTGAACGCCCGTGAAACCGGCGCGCATGAAGAACAGAACCTCGCCGGTCTTGCCCCGGCTCGCCACCGCACGTGCATTTACCTCAGCCCAGAGCGTCGGCCATGCATTGTGCATCAGCTTCGCATCGACACCATTGGCGAGTTTCACATCGATCGGCAGATATTCTCCGAAATCGGCCATCCAGCCGGAGAGCCGGTAGTCGAGCATGTTCTGCCCGATCACGCGCTCGGCGAACCAGGCGGCCGCATCCGGATTAGTGAAGTCGACGACGCCGCAATCGAATTCGCCGAAATCGACAAGAGCCGTCTTTCCGGCCTCGTCCTTTGCGAAATAGCCCGCAGCGTCCGCTTCGGGGAACAGGGAGCCATCGACGGCAAGGTAGGGGTTCACGTAGCCGAGGAAGCGAATGCCGCGGTCTTCCAGCTCCGCGATGCGCTGGCGCAGGCCCGGATAGCGGTCGTCGTTGGCCTTCCAGTCCCAGAACAGACGCGCGCCGAATGAGGTGTGGCGCAGGCCCACCCAATCCTCGCACCAGAGACCGGAGACCTTCGTGCCAGCCGCAATGATGGCCTCCAGCCGGTCGAAGGAATTGGCGCCATCCTTCAGGCCGATGATCGCGCCGCCATAAACCCATTCAGGCAGCGGCGGCTGGCGGCCGAAGCGCTCTGACATGGCTTCAACGAGAGAGATGAAGGTGGGACGGGCCGTGAGCTCGATTCGCTCCGGCACGGCCCAGATCTCGATTTCGTGGAAGCCGGCGCGGCGGAAGTCGAAGGCCGAATAGGCATTCGTCTCCACGTGCAGCGCATACCGACGGGACGACAGATAGGTGGGCTGCGGATAATTGGTGTTCCAGTAATCGCCACCGGATTTTCCGGTCACGTCCGACTTGAAGGTGATTTCCGTGGTCTTGTCACGTCCGACCCCGGGCTCGGACGTCCAGAGAGGAAAGCGGCGCCCGCGCATGTCGAAATACGACATCTGCTCGCCGCCGCCCCACACATGTTCGCCCTGCTCCGCATGAATGCGAATCCAGATCCTATTAAGGGCGGCATCCTCAGCCCGAAAGGCAATGGCGCCATTCCTGCCGTCGCCGGAAACCTGAAGGATCAGTCGAACGGGCTGCCCTGGGGCTGCAGAAAAGGCGATGTGGGAGCCGGATACGACCGCATGGGCGAGCGGCGTCCGCTCGATGATGTAATCCTCGATATCAAAATTGCCGCGGTACATGTCCATCCGCGCATCGCCCTGCCCTACGAAAAGGCACGGCGCATCGCTGCGATGACGCAGGACAAGCCTTCCGTCGAGAACGAGATCGAAGCCGTTGTCGGTCGTGTGGATCTGCATGGGACGCTCTCAGTTCTGGGTCAAGCCGGCATCGACGATGAAATTCGCGCCAGTGCAGCCGCCGCTCTCGTCGGAGCCGAGGAAGAGGGCCATCTTCGCCACATGGCTGGCATCGAGCCGGAACTTCAATGCCTGGAGATCGAGGAATTGCTGGTTCAGTTCGGGCGTCAGCCAGAGCTGCTTCTGGCGTTCCGTGAGGATTGCGCCGGGCACGATGCAGTTGACCCGGATATTGGACGGTCCCAACTCGCGGGCGAGCGTGCGGGTCATGCCGTTGATGGCCGCCTTCGCGGTCGTGTATCCGACCATGCCGGGGCGGCCGCGCATCCACGAAATGGAGCCGAGCATGATGACGGAGCCTGCGCCCCGTGCCGCCATGCCCTTCACAACCGCCTGCGTTGCGAAGAACTGATGGTCGAGATTCAGGGCAAGCGCGCTCCGCCAGTAATCCGGCTCCACCTCGGCCATGTCGTGCCGGTCATCCTTGCCGGCATTGTTGACGAGCACATCCACGCCGCCAAGATCATTCTCGATCCTGGCCAGCACCTCGCGGAGCGCCGGAATGTCGGTGACGTCGCAGGGGTGGAAAGTGGCTCCCGTTGCATCTGCCAGGGCATTGCCCGGCTCCTGCGCGATATCGATGAAGGAGACCCGTGCCCCCTGCGCCACGAAGGCCTTCACCATCTCCTCGCCGATCCCGGACGCACCGCCCGTGATGACGACGGAGCGATCTTGAAGGGAGCGGTACTGAACCGTTGAGTAATCGAACGACATCGCGAAGCGGCCTTAAACGGATGGATCAAAGCGGGTTTCGGGCAGGCCCGGCACATCGACCGGCATGGCGAACAGGCTCCCCGAATGCGGAAAGGCTTCGAGTTCTTCGACAGAGCGGCCGGTGCGGGCGGAGGTCACGTAAAGGGTCTTCCGATCATGGCCTCCGAAACAGACCATGGTGGGGCACCGGGCCGGAACAGGATATTCCGCCAGGAAACGGCCATCGGGCGCGTAGCGCTGTATCCGTCCGCCCTCGAACAAGGCCGTCCAATAGCAGCCCTCCATATCCACCGCCGCGCCGTCGGGGCGGCTCCGGTTGGTCTCGGTCGGCTCAAGGCGCGCGAACAGGGTCTTGTCCGTCGCCGCGCCGGTCGCAGGATCATAGGCGTAGCGCCATACGGTGAATGTCGGCGTATCGGAATGATAGAGCGTGCGCCCGTCCGGCGAAAAGGCGACGCCGTTCGACGTGAGAAGACCGCCTGCGAGTTCCGCAAGCCCTCGCCGGTCGTAGCGGTAGAGATGAGCCTTGCCGCCATCCTTTGGCTCATCGATGGTGCCGGCGATGAAGCGGCCTGCGGGATCGACACGGCCGTCATTGAAGCGGCTAGTGCGCTGATCTTCCGGATTGTCGGCCAGCTTCGTCTCAGGCTTTCCCAGAGCATCCAGCGACCAGAGCCCCGAGCGAAACCCCGCGATGAAGCCTCCGCCCTTCCGGAACCCGATGCAGCCGATCTCCTCGGGCATAGCCATGACGATGTGCTCGCCCGTGCTGGGCCAGAAGCGATGAAGCGCCTTGCACTTGATGTCGACGAAGAACAGCGCCTGCTCGTCGGCGTCCCAGATCGGGCACTCGCCCAGTTGTGCGCGAACATCGAGGGCGACAGTGAGCGGCATTTCACGAAACCTCAATAGGCTGCGGCTGGAGCGTTCGATGCTACAGGCTGATCGCGCAGGGCGCCCAGCCATTCGGAAGCACGGCCCGTCATCATGGCGATGTCGGATGCCACTGCCACGTAGCTGTAGCCATAGCCGATAAAGCGGCGCACCATGTCCGGGTTGGGTCCGACGACGCCGACCGGCTTGCCGGCATCGCGTGCCATCTTGGCGGCCTTCTCGATCAGCGCCTGAACGTCGGGATGCGCGATATTGCCGATATGCCCCATGGCGGCAGCGAGATCGCCTGGGCCTACGAACAGTGCGTCGATCCCGGGCACCGCCGCGATCTCAGGCAGCCGCTCGATGGCCTCGGGCGTCTCCAGCTGGACGATCACCGCGACCTGGTCATTGGCACGCTTGAGATAGTCCGCAGCGCGGCCGAAGCGCGAACCGCGATGGACCGCAGCGACGCCGCGAACGCCCTCGGGCGGATACTTCGCAAACGAGACGGCCTGGCGGGCTTCCTCCACGGTCTGAACGAAGGGAACCATGATCGTCTGGGCGCCTGCATCGAGCACGCGCTTCACGAGCACCTGATCGTTCCAGGCGAGCCGCACGACCGCATCGGCCGGCGTGCAGCCGATGGCTCGCAGGATATGGGCCAGGTCCGCCACTTCGATCGGCACGTGCTCCATGTCGACGACGAGGAAGTCGAAGCCGCTATAGCCCATCGCTTCCGCGGTCGCGGGGGCTGCTGCCATGAGCCAAGTTCCGAGCGGCGGGCGCGGCCCCTCGCCTTTCAGCCAGCCTTTGAAGCGGTTCTCGATGTCGATCATGACGTGACCTTAGAAGATTGACGGCTCGACCACCGGGCCGGGCGTGCTGAGGAAATCGAAATCGCAGCCCTGATCGGCCTGCGAGACATGGCGCTGGTAGAGCGCCGCGAAGGACCGGTCGTAGACATGCGCGGTCGGCTTCCATTCGGCGCGGCGGCGCACCAACTCGGTCTCGTCGACCTTCATGTCGAGGCGTCCGGCCTCGACATCGAGTTCCACGAGATCGCCCGTTCTGAGGAGCCCAAGAGGACCGCCCACAGCCGCTTCAGGAGCCACGTGCAGAATGCAGGTGCCGTAATGGGTGCCGCTCATGCGTCCGTCGCAGATGCGGACCATGTCTCGCACGCCTTGGCGAAGGAGCTTCTTCGGGATCGGCAGATTTCCCCATTCCGGCATGCCCGGCGCCCCGACAGGGCCGGCATTGCGGAGCACGATGACCGTATCCTCCGTGATGTCGAGATCGGGATTGTCGATGGTCCGGTTCATCTCGGCCGGGCTGTCGAAGACGAGCGCCGGCCCCACATGCTTGAGGAATTTCGGGTTCGCCGCCGAGGACTTCATCACGGCACCGTTCGGGGCGAGATTGCCGCGCAGGACGGCCAGCGTCTTGCCGCGCGAGAGCGGCACGACTGGATTGTCCTCTCCACGGATGACGTCGTCATTCCAGCACTCGGCCCTGGCGATGTTCTCACCCAGCGCCTTGCCGTTCACGGTCATGGCACCCTGGTCGAGATGCCGCTCCAGCTTCCTGAGCATCGCGAGCAATCCGCCCGCGAAGTAGAAGTCCTCCATCAGGTACTCGCCGGACGGGAAGAGGTTGGCACAGACCGGCACCTTGCCTGCCATGTCGGACATGTCATCGAGGCTCAGGTCGACATTGGCACGGCGTGCCATGGCGATCAGGTGCACGGCAGCATTGGTGGAGCCCCCAAGCGCCATGTAAGCAACAAGCCCGTTGCGGAAGCTCTTCGCATCGAGGAAACGGGATGGCTTCCAGTCTTCCCAGATCATCTCCACGATACGCTCGCCGCAGGCGGACGCCATGCGCGGATGGCCGCTGTCAGCGGCCGGTATCGAGGACGCGCCCGGAAGCGTGAGGCCCATGGCGTCCACGATGGATGTCATGGTGGAGGCCGTTCCCATGGTGTTGCAGGTGCCAATGGAGCGAGTCATCCGGCTTTCCAGATCGACCCAATCGGCTTGCGTAATGTTGCCCGCCCGGAGTTCGTCCCAGTATTTCTTAGTGTGCGTACCCGCCCCGGTCTTCTGGCCGCGCCACTGTCCGTTCGACATCGGACCGGCCGGGCAGTAGATCACCGGAATGTCCATGCTGATCGCACCCATGAGAAGGCCGGGCGTGGACTTGTCGCAGCCGCCCAGCAGCACGGCCCCGTCGATGGGATGCGAACGCAGGAGTTCTTCCACCTCCATGGCGAGGAAGTTGCGATAGAGCATCGTGGTGGGCTTCACCATCACCTCGCCGACCGACAGGGCCGGCAATTCCACCGGATATCCGCCCGCCTGCCAGACGCCGCGCTTTACGGCCTCCGCGCGATCGCGCAGATGCGAATGGCAGGGGCTCAGGTCGCTCCAGGTATTGATGATCGCAACGACGGGCTTCCCGAGGAACTCCTCCCGACGCATGCCCATCTGCTGGGTGCGCTGGCGATGCGCGAAGCCGCGCATGTCGTCGGAGGCGAACCAACGCTGGCTACGGAGCTCCCCGATATTTCGGCGTGTCATCTCAAAAGTTCCTTATCCCTTGATGCTGCCGGAGGTCAGGCCGGATACGACATGCTCCTGGAGGATCACGATCAGGACCGCGACGGGCACGATAACCCACGAACGCCGCCAAGACCGCTGGTACTAGGACCTTAAAACAGGGTGCCGCTACGCATACGGCCAGCCGCTCCATCCGAAGACTGGACTGGCGGGAAATGGACTCAGCTGTTACCTAGCAGCATCTACAGTATGCCTTCTGAAGGCTTCCATCGGTCATCGTCTTGGCGAACGCAAGGCTTGGGCTGTCATTCACAACGTGCTCGACGCGAACCACGCCACATACATGTGCCCTAGGCAGGTCGGTCGCGCCGGTGTTTCGTCGAGTAGGAGAGCCGCCGCGGCACCGTCATCTCAGACTGAGCGAATAATCCAATGCCTTTATCACTCCTCTCAGTTCGGCCAAGCCTTTAAGGCGTCCAATTGCGGTATAGCCTGGGTTAACGCGCTTGCCTGAATTGAGGTCATCAAGCATACGATGGCCATGATCGGGGCGGAATGGGATCTTCGTGCTCTCTGGCCGCTGACGATCCTCCTTCAGGAGGGCATCAAGGACTGCAACCATACCGACGTCACCTTCGAGATGGTCCGCTTCATAGAAGCTCAGTCCATCTTGCTCCCGTCGCGTTGCCCTCAGATGAGCAAAGTGGATGCGCGATGCAAAGCGGCGGGCCATGGCGGGAAGGTCGTTATCCGCCCGCACCCCGAGACTACCCGTGCAGAAGCACATCCCATTTGCGTCAGACGGCACGGCCGTGAACAAAGCCGCATAGTCCTCCTCCGTCGACGCAACGCGCGGTAGCCCGAAAAGCGGCCGTGGCGGGTCGTCCGGATGGAGTGTGAGCTTGACCGACAGGCTCTCCGCGACGGGGGTAACCTGCTCCAAGAACTCGACCAGGTGCTTGCGCAGCTTCGCAGCGTCGATACCTTCATAGGCGGCAAGCCGGTCGCGGAACGCCTCCAGGCTCAAGGCATCGGTCGTGGATCCGGGCAGGCCTGCTGCGATGGTTTTCGTCAGCCGTTCGACAGCAGCATCGTCGAGTGCATCGGCCGCCGTCCGCGCCCGCACCTGAGCCTCCTGATCGTAGGAGTTCTCGGCACCGGGACGTTTCAGGATATAGAGGTCGAAGGCCGCGAATGCATCCTGGTCAAAACGCAGGGCCGTTGCCCCTGTCGGAAGCGGCCAATCGAGATCCGTCCGGGTCCAGTCCACCACAGGCATGAAGTTGTAGCAAATGATCTTCAGGCCGCCGTGGGCCGCGGCCTCAAGGCTTGCGATCCACGCCGCGATCGATTGCTTCGCACCGGCTCCATGCCGTTTAATGTCGTCGGCGACGGGGATGCTCTCGATCACTGACCACCTCAACGGCGAGCGCCCAGGTGGCGTGATCTCAATAAGGTCGCGGTGGCGCTCAACATCGTTGAGCGACCACGCCTCGCCCGGCGGGACATGATGGAGCGCGGAGACAATATCCGTGGCTCCTGCCTGACGAACCGCATCCAGCGTTACCGGATCATTGGGGCCGAACCATCGCCAAGCTTGTCTCATGGATCACGTCCTTCATGCTGTTTGAGTGTCGATGCGGTACGCTCTCAATCTTTGAACGCCGGTGTGCCTGGCACGACGTTAATGGATCCCTCCGGTGGTTCGACCCGGATCTGACCTTCGATGCCCACGGGATGAACCGAGACCGTGTCGAACGCTGGCCGGTAGGAACCGACGGCGCTGAGAGACAGGACGAGGTCCTTACCGCTTCGCCGCAGCTGGAAGCGAAGCTCCAGCCGGCCGTCGCCCTGCCAGTCCGATGTATCTCCGTCATCCTCGTAGAGGTATGCATCGGCGACGTCCTGCGGGGCACCGAAGACAATCAACTCGCGCTGCGTGTCGGCGCTTGGATTGATGCCATCGGTTTGCCGGGTCACTGGAATGATGGCACCGCACCGGACGAAAACAGGCAGGCGGCCGAGAGGTGCCGGAACCGTGATCGTCTGCCCCCCTTCGAAGTGGCGTCCGTCGTGGAAATCGAACCAGCCGCCCGGATACTCTGGCAGGTAAACCTTTCGGTCCGTTGCCCCCTCGTCAAGAACGGGCGCTACCAGAATGTCTGGCCCGAGCATAAAGCTGTCCTGGACATCAAGGGCTGCACGGTCATCGGGGAAATTATAAAACAACGGACGCACGACCGGCTCGTTCTCACGTGAGGCCCGCCACATCTGTGTGTAGAGATAGGGCATCAGCCGGTAGCGCAGTGCGATGGCACCACGAACCTGAGGGATGACACTCTCGTGCATCCACGGCAGGTTGACGATACCAGTGACCTTCCAGGAATTCATAACGAAGCGTGGCCAGAGAGAGCAGAATTCCACGAACCGGCAGAACAGCTCCGCATTTGGGCTGGGTCCATGGAAGCCGCCAACGTCGTGTCCAATGTTGAACATGCCGGTCAGGCTCATGTTGAGCCCTTGGGTGAGATTAAACCGAAGCGTCTTCCAGGCCGTCTCGTTGTCGCCGGACCACGTCTGGGCATAGCGCCACAGGCCGGCTGCTCCACCGCGCGTGATCGCATAGGGCCGTTTCCCGGGGGTGGAGGCGGCCTGCGCCTCGAAGGACAGCTTCGTCATAAGAAGCGGCTGTGCCGCCCGGGCCAAGGTCTGTGGGAAGGGGCGCCCATCGCCGTTGCACATGGCGTCCTCGTCCCAGATCTCGTACTCGTTGTTGTCGTTCCAAACTGAGACGACACCATAGTCGAGCAGTGCGGTCTGAATTCCATCCCGCCACCAGGCGCGCCCATCAGGGTTCGTGAAGTCGACGTGGAAGCCCAGACCATCCCAGAACTGCGCTACAGCCGGCTGACCCGTCGCACCATCCATAACGAGAATACCCTGCTCCTGTGCCTCGTTCAGGCGGGGATGGTCGTCCAAGAGGCAGGGCTTGAGATTGGTGACGGGCTGCTTGCCGGCCTCCTTCAGCCGGCGCATGGTGCCTGCCGGATCGGGAAACTTGTCGCGGTTCCAGTTGAAGGCGTAGCGGCGGTGGCCAATGGACGTGTAGCCGGAGCCGAAATGAAAGCTGTCGCAGGGGATCTGGTGGTACCGACACTTCTCAATGAAGTCGGTGATCCTCGCATCGGCATCCGGCGCATCCGTGATTGTCATCGTCGTGGTGGCGAAGCCGAGCGTCCATTTCGGCGCGAAGGCTTGACCGCCCGTCAGCCAGGAAAAGCGCTGCACCACATCAGGCACGCGGGGCCCCGCGATGACGTAGAAGTCGAGGTCGCCATCCTGCGCGCTGTAGGATCGAAACAGCCCATGATAGTTGTCAATCGTGCAGCCTAGATCCATCTCTCCAATGGCAAGATTGTCATAGAAGATGCCGTGCGCGCCCGCCGGGCCATCGACGATGAGGAACGGGATCATCTTGTAGAGCGGATCGCTCAGCTCCGCGTCGAAGCCGCATGGATCCACGGCATCGATTTTGAAGCGCCGACCCGTGTGGTCGAGGGGCCCCGCCTTGTCGCCGACGCCATAATGGCGCTCGTGCTCCTCGCGCGCCATGACGTGCTGAAGCGCGCCGGTCTTGCGCGACAGGAAATAGGCCTGGGTCGGACGGTCGCGCAGGAAGGGACGGCTTTCGCCGGTCCGCTGCCAGGCGATACCGAAGGGGTTGAGGGTCACGATCGCGGCCAAGCCGGCAGCTTCGAGCACGATGGTACCATCCCGTTCCGCCACTGAGGCTTCGGGGCAGGAGAATCCCTCCGTTGAGTCCCGCAGGCGGCCCTCGAAGGAAGGCTCCAGCCCGCCGGGTGCAATGCTCCAGCCGCGGTCGAGGCGATAGCCGCCATCGCGCTTCATGACGACGCGGCCGATATCCTGCTCGAGGATTCCGACGCGTAGCTCCGCGCCCCAGCCGAGATCGAACACGGCCCAGATTCCGTCCCGGCCGCGATAGCGACCCTCCGTCAGTGCTTTCATCGAAACTGTCTCCTCAGCAATATCAGCGAATGCGGATCGCGTTTCCATCCGCATCGAAAAGGTGAAGCGTCTCGCGCTTAAGCCGCAGTCCGACCCTCTGGCTTCGGTCGTATCGGGCCTGTCCATCCTGGCGCACGGTCAGCTGCGGCAAGCCGGGAGCCGATCCGTACAGGTACGTTTCGCCCCCGAGCTGCTCGACCAGGTCGACCGTGATGACAAGATCCGCCTGGGTCTCGTCCACCACATCGATGTGCTCCGGGCGGGCGCCCAGCGTGATACTGGCTCCCGAGGCTGCCTGACCGGTGGAGGATACGGAAATCGCTCGTGTGTCGTTTTCAAGAGCGACCTGTCCCGAACCCGCCACGCGCGCCGGGAGCAGGTTCATGCGGGGCGAGCCGATGAAGCCCGCCACGAAAAGATTGGCTGGATGATTGTAGACTTCCAGCGGCGTTCCGACCTGCTCGATGCGGCCGGCCCGCAGCACCACGATGCGGTCGGCCAGGGTCATGGCCTCCACCTGATCGTGGGTGACGTAGATCATGGTGCCACCGATCTCCCCGTGCAGGGCGGCAAGCTCCTTGCGCGTGGCGACCCGCAGTTCCGCGTCGAGGTTGGACAGGGGCTCGTCGAAGAGGAAGATCTTGGGATCACGGACGATCGCGCGGCCGATCGCGACACGCTGGCGTTGGCCGCCCGAGAGAGCCTTGGGCTTGCGGTCGAGGTACTCAGTCAGCCGGAGCATCTGGGCCGCGCGGCCGACACGCTGGTCGATTTCGGTCCGGCTGAGCCCCATGTTCTCGAGAGCAAAGGCCATGTTCTTGTAGACGCTCATATGCGGATAGAGCGCATAGGACTGGAACACCATCGCAAGCCCCCGGTCAGAGGCCGGAACGTTCGTGACGCTCTGACCGTCGATCCGGATATCGCCATCGCTGACTGTCTCCAGGCCGGCGATGATGCGCAGAAGCGTGGACTTGCCGCAGCCGGAGGGACCGACGAACACCACGAACTCACCATCCGCGATCGCGAGATCGACACCATGAATGATCGTCGCGGAGCCGTAGGACTTCTTGATTTCGGTAAGTTTGAGGTCAGCCATGATTCAACCAGCCGGATTATTTCATCCCGGTATTGGCAATACCGGTGGTGATGAAGCGCTGCAGGAACACGAAGACGATCGCGACCGGGGTTAAAGTCATGACGGTCATCGCAAGAAGATACTGCCATTGGGTCTGTAACTCGCCTTGGAAGGCATTGAGGCCGATCTGCAGTGTGTAAGATTCCGTCTTCGTCAGAACGGCGAGCGGCCACAGGAACTCGTTCCAGCGCCACATGATCGAGAAAATCGCTAAGACCGCCAGCGCAGGCAGCGTCAGGGGAATTACGATACGCCAGTAGATCTGCCACTCCGATGCCTTATCCATGCGGGCGGCCTCAATAAGGTCGCGCGGCAGGGTCAGCATGTACTGGCGCAGGAGAAACACGCCTGTGGGTGTTGCGGCCCCCGGTAGAATCACGGCCCAGAGTGAGTTGACGAGCCCAAGCTTGGTCACCACCAGATAGACAGGTACCAAAATGATGGTGATGGGGATCATGAGTGTGCCGATCACCATCAGCATGGCGGCGTTCTTGCCTTTGAACTCGTAGATGGAAAGGGCGTAGGCCGCCATCGAGTTGATCAGAAGCGTGATCAAGGTCGCGACCACCGTCACAAAGACCGAATTGGCGAGAAATTGCGGGAAGGCGAAGCGTTGCAACGGCTCGGTGTAGTTTTCCGTGGCGAGGGAGAACTGGCGCACCGGAACGCGTTTGTCGATCGGCACCCGGACCTGCTGGCTCGGATTGGCCGGATCGATCATCTGAGCCTGGATCCCGACGCGGCGGACCTGGGCGAGCTCACGCGTGGTTCCGTCCTCCATGGTCACCTTGAAGAGCGGCAATGGCTGCGGGAAGCCTTCCACGCGGACTTCCTGCTGCGACATCGGCAGAAGGGAGGGCGGGAATTCAAGCAAACCGGCCTGTGTCTTGAACGACGACATGACCAGCCACAGGACCGGGCCGAACATCAATACGACGCCGATCAGGAGATACACATAAGCCGCGATGTCGGTCCAGTGCCAATGTTTGGCGTTGCGGCGGGCGGTGAGGAGAGTGGCGACGTTCATGAGAGCCTCACGAGGACTTGCGTTGCGTGAAGGCGAGCTGCGTCAGCGTCAGCGCGAACAGCACGATGCCGAGCACCACAGAAGCCGCCGCCGCAAGACCGAAATTCTGAACCTGGTTCGAGAACGCAGTTTCGTAGATGTATTGCACCACCATCAAGGTGGAGGTGCCCGGCCCTCCCCCGGTCAGCACGAAGACCTCGTCAAAGGTCTGCACGGCACGGATCAAGGCCAACACGATCACCACGATCAAGTTCGGCCACAACAGTGGCAAGGTGAGACGCCAGAACACGCGCCAGCGGGGCGTCGCGTCCATCTCAGCGGCCTCGTAGATGTCGGATGGGATAGCCTGCAGGCCAGCCAGCAGAATGAGCGTGTAGAAGCCCATATGGGCCCAGACCGACACAAAAATGGCCCAGAACATCGCCCAACCGGGTTCGCTGAGGAACAGGATCTTGTCGCCATCGAACGCCGTAATGCCGGCATTCAGAAGCCCGTCGCGCTGCAGGATCCATTTCCAGATCAGGGCAACGACCACAGGCGACAACAGGACCGGAAAGAAGTAGACGGCACGGAAGAAGCCGCGCCCGCGGATCTTCATGTTGAGAACGATGGCTGTGAGGAGCGAGAATCCCACCATCGCGATAACCTGGAAGAAGGTGAACCTGAGCGTATTATAGACGCCGCGCCAGAAATGGTCCTCGCGGCAGGTGCTCGGATCAAGATAAGATGCACAATCGAACAGATAGGCGTATTGGCCGGTTCCTACGTAAGGACGTTCGGATGGAAACAGCGCAGGACCGCCGGTCACCGAGTAGACGAAATTGATGGCGATCGGCACGAACACGAACAGGCCGAAGAAGACGAGATTCGGCAGCAGGAAAACATAAGGCATTCGCCTCTCGCCGATGAGGCGCTGCAGTCCCGCCATAGGCCAGTCGACGATCCGCGCAGCCTGTCTCAGGATAGGGTTTGACCCATGGGTCTGAGCGTGATGGCCTGCTGGATCAGACGGCGGTGTTAAAGAGGTCTTTGACGTGAGGGTCATGCTGCCTCCGGCCGAAGCGAGAATGTCCCGGGCAATTTCGCCCGGGACACGTTCCGGATCTTACTTCTTGTTGCGCTCGGCGATCTGCTGCTCGATATCGGCCGTGATGCGCTTGTAGGCTTCGTCAAGCGTGGCCTCGCCGGCAATGGCCTGGCCGAGCCGGCTGATCACCGCGTTGAAGATCACGCGGTTGTTGACATAGCCTTGCAGCTTGTTGGCAACCGGAGAGAGCTGCGACACGCCCTCACTGAAGACCTTGAGGGCCGCCTTGGCTTGCGGCGAAGCGCTTTTGTACTCAAGCCCTTTCTTGGCGAGGCCAAGGTGGCCCGGGACGAACAGCGACCGCTGGTAGAATTCCTCAGCCACCTTCTCGCTGGCAAGGTACTCGACGAGGCGCGCAACCTCCTTCGGATGCTGGGTCGTCTTGATGGCGACGAGCGCCGCGCCGCCAGGCATGCCGGAGCAGTTGGCCGGGCCGCAGGGGGTCGGGACGGCAACCCAGTCAAAGTCCGCGCCGATGGTCTTGTCGAACTGCCCGATTTGCCAGGAGCCCGACTCGTACATGACGACCTGTGCGTTCTTGAACTCGTCGTTGGCGCCGCGATAGGCCGTGCCTGCAACCGAGCCCCAGAGTTCCTTCGACATCACGCCGTTCTTATGCCAGTCGAAGACGAGCTGCGCGGCTCTCTTGAAACCCTCATCGACGACGGCGGGCTCGCCTTTGTCGTTGAACACCTTTGCACCCTGCGTGATCGCGAGGCTGAAGAACCGGTGGCCTGAGCGATCGATGGCGATCGGGAATGGGGCCTGCACCTTCGCGGCAACGTTCTTGGCGGCCGTGGCCCACTCCTCCCAGGTTGCCTTGGGACCGGGCATCGCGACATTCGCCTGCTCGAACAGGGTCTTGTTCACGAAAGGTCCCGTCAGGGTGAGCTGCGTCATGTAGCCCGGGATCGAGGTGGTGTCGCCCGGCAGCCGCATCCACTCGAGGAAGGGCCCGAAATTGGTTTCGAAATAGGCCGCGTCCTTCAAATGGGGACGCAGGTCGAGCATGTAGCGGGCGACGCCGCCGAGGTCTGCAACACGCGCAAGATCAGGCCCCTGCCCTGCCGCGAGCTGTACGGGCAGGTTCTCGTTGATAGCCTTGAATGGCACCTGATCGAGGACGACCTTGATGTCCTTGTTCTGCTCCTCGAAGCGGCGCAGTAGGTCGGACATGACCTCGCCTTCGTTGCCGTCCGAGTACCAGGTCATCCGCAGGGTCGTCTGTGCCTGCGCGTGACCGACTGCCAGGCTCGCCGCGAGTACGGCACAGCCCAGGAGCATTCTTGCGCCCTTCATTGTTTCCTCCATTTCGTTTTCTCGCCGAACGTCGAGATTTGCTTGGATCTGTGGCGCCACAGAGGCGTCAGATCTCATTAGAGCCCGGCTGTGGAGCCGGCCGACTCCTCCGCAGTGGAGGAATTCGATCGAGCTGCGTCCGGGCCAATTTTCGTTCAAACTCGCATTCCGCGAGGTACTGAATGGCGCCCAGTTCTCGGCAATGCGACAGCTAGGCCGTGGACATGCGTCCAGAGGCTTGAAACTCCCAAAGCAACCGTTGGCGCATACTTTGGCAAACGTTTGCCTAGCTGTCTATCATTCTTTAGAGTAATCATCTTGACGGCAGTATCCGAGACCATGAATGGATAGGCTGGAGGGATGGGTCAGGCCGGATGAGCAAGCAGAGACAGGTCAGGCAGGAACCGGTTTCACTGGCGACGGTGGCAGCCCAAGCCGGGGTGTCGATTGCGACCGTGTCCCGGATCGTGAATGGCGAGACCCGCCGTGCATCAGCCGAAACCGTCGAGCGGGTCCAGAAGGTTGTGGCGGCCCTCGGCTACCAGCCTAATTACGTCGGCCGGACCTTGCGCAGGCGGGAAAGCCGGATTGTCGCCATGCTGTCACCCAATCTCGACAACCCGGCCATGGCGGCCATCGCAGCCTCTGTCGAGACAGCACTTCGCTCCGCCGGCTATGTGATGATCCTGTGCGACACCCACGATCGTGCGGAACTTCAGGATGAATACCTCCAGGCCATGCGATCACAGGTCGTGCAGGGATATGTGGTCGTCAATGCTGTACGCAGTGAAGCACTGTCCGTCTCGGTTGCTCGGGGAGATCCCGTTGTATTCGTCGGTCGCCGAAATCCCGACGGAGGAGGCTCGTTTGTGGGCATCGACAACCGACGTGCCGGAGCCGATGCAGCCGATCACCTTTGGGCACAAGGGATCAGAAACTTTGCTGCTATCTACCCCACGCAAGGATCATCGGTGTCACACGATCGTGTGGGCGGCTTCATTACACGCCTTGCAAAGCTTGGCCTACCCCAAAAAGCAATACGGCGGGCCGAGGCACCTGGCCTGACGCATATGGAAGTCGGCTACGCCGCAGCTCAAAGGCTCGTTAACGGACAACCATGGCCTCAGGGGCTGCTCTGTCCGAGCGATCTCATGGCCTATGGAGCCTATCGCTTGGCGACGGAAACAGGTGTCCGTATCCCTGAGGAATGCAGGATTGTGGGTGTCGACGATAACAAGCTCAATGCTTGGATTGCTCCCTGGCTAACCTCAGTCCATATCCCGTACGCGGATTTCGGTGCTAAGGTCTTGGATCAGTTGCAGGCCTTATGGGCAGGTGAGAAACCCTCCGAGCAGCTTCTGCCGCATACGCTTATCGTCCGCTAATTCAGCCCATGTCCCGTGTCTCAGCTTGTAGGCCTCTTTCGCGAGGCAATAAGCGAGATCGTGGGCCTCGTCATCGTCGAGGCGATGGCTCGGCACGAGATCGGCGAGATTGGCGCAATCGACCTGGCGGGCGGGGCTTTGCCGTGACAGGGTCAAACATCTAAGCGTCTGCGAACGCTCACATCGACGTCTAACACCAAGATGTCAGCAGACACCTAAGGCCAACCGTGGCCATAACGTGTCGCTTTTGCAAAGAAAAGGCTCCGTAGGGGAGCCTGAGTTTCAGGGAGGACCAATGAACGTACCAGCCCATGGGCAGTGTCCTCCCGGCCCTCGGGCGGGTCAATTCACCAAGTCTTTCAGACTGTTAAAAGACAACTATCCTGTGCCCGAACGTGCGGGAAAGCACCGCTAACATCGCAGCTCAGTGCCATCCTCTTTAGGTCGTTAGCACCTCATCCCTGCCTGGAGTGATGGACAAATGACCATGAAAGACAGCAAGCTTTCCAACGAGACCTTAGCTGATCTGCCAGATCTTGACCTTGAGTCGCACTTCCCTGTTGCCATGTATCTGGCCGGAATTGTGGTGGTCATGAATGTCTGTGCGACCGTGCTGTCGCTTCTGGCCTGAGCGCATCCTGACCAAGATTGCCTCAGCATCCCCGCCTCATGAGGTTAGCGATGGAACACATGAAGCTCACGTGTGGCGCTATCGTCCTCATCAGCATCAACATTGGCGCAATCACGCAAGGCGGACTGATGACCACTGCGATGTCAGCCTAGAGCCCGTGATCGTCCGGGCTGCCCGTGCGCTCCTGACGCTCCCAGATCTCATGGGCCTTGCGGCCGCCCCGTCCGGTGCTTCAATAGCCGTCGGGACGCAACGGAGGTCTGTCATGGACCAGCCCTCTTCTCGCGGCATCATGCCCGTTGTCGGCTCGATCGTGTTTCTCGTCGCCGCGCCGGGTCTGCTTGGCGTCTTCATCCCGTGGTACACGACGGGGTGGCACATGTCCGCGCCGCTGCTCGGGTTTGAGCCGGTCCGTTGGCTGGGCGGCGCGCTGATCCTCATCGGCGCCACAGTCCTGCTCGATTCCTTTGCCCGCTTCGCGTGGCAGGGCCGCGGTACGCCGGCGCCGATCTATCCCACGGCGACGCTGGTGGTCTCGGGCGCCTACCGCTACGTGCGCAATCCGATGTACCTCGCAGTCATCGCGCTGATCGCCGGTCAGGGGCTGCTGCTCGGCTGCCTGCCGCTGCTGATCTACGCCCTGGCGTTTGGCGTCGTCACTCACCTCTTCGTGCTGATCTACGAGGAACCGACGTTGCGCAGCACTTACGGCGCGCAGTACGAGGCCTATGCCGCCGCTGTGCGCCGCTGGCTGCCGCGGCTGACGCCGTGGCGGAGCTGAGCCCCTGCGCGCCGTCCTCCGCCGGCATGAGGCCGCCAGCTTCAAGCGAATTTCCTCCCACGTGCACCTGACCTCCGGACGGCAAAGCGCGGTTCCCGATCTGCTGGAGAGGTCGGCTCCATTCGCCGCATCCCCAATCCCGATGACCGGCGCAGCCTCCTTGTCGAACTGGACAGCGAATGGACTCAAGGCGCGATGAAGCGGTTCAAGGAGCTTGAGCAGATCTTCCGTCAGGCGAGCAGTAGTTTCACGGAGCACAAACTGCGCAAGGTGCCGAATTCGTCGAAGACGTTGGTGAGATTGCATCAGGGGTCACAGACTATGGCGCGATGGGGCAATCTCTACGTCAGAACCTAAGGCAGGATGACGTGTGTCAGTCTACAACACCGATTTGCATGGACTAACTAGTCGTCCGTGAAGAATCCCGATCTCGTTGAGACAAGTGGGATATCGGGCGCATCCCCGCCTTCGATTTCGCAGGATTGTGTACTGAGAGCGGTGGATTCCTTGCGTTTTTCGTTGCCGCTCCGGCCCGGGATCTGATTCAATCAAGAGCACTCCACCCGGCCGGAGTTGCGCCATGTCGACGCCAAAAGACGAGCGCCAGAAGGATCTGTTCCGCCCCGCACTGGACAGCATCATCGATCTGAAGCATCCGCTGGTGCTGCTGGCCCAGCGCATCGACTGGACCTTCCTCGAACAGCGGCTCGGTGGCGTCTACAAGCCCGGACCGGGCCAGCCGCCCTTGCCGGTTGCGGCTGATCGCCGGACTGATGATCCTCAAGCACATGGAGAGCCTGTCCGATGAGGCGCTGTGTGCCCGCTTTCTCGACAGCCCCTATGTGCAGTTCTTCTGCGGCGAGGTCAGCTTCCGCCATGAGCTGCCGTTTGAGCGCTCATCCTTGACGCGGTGGCGCCAGCGGCTGGGCGAGGAGCATCTCACGGCTCTGCTGCAGGAAAGCCTTTCAGTGGCGCATCGGACTGGAGCTCTGGCGACCAGGGATCTCGAGCGGGTCGCCGTCGACACCACGGTTCAGCCCAAGGCGATCGCTTATCCCACCGATGCCCGCCTGATGCACCGGGCCCTGATCAAGCTGGTGGATCTCGCCAGGCGGTGTGGTGTCCGGCTGCGCCAGAGCTATCGAAGAGTGGCCAAGCACGCCCTGATCCGGATCGGCCGCTATCAGCATGCGCATCAGTTCAAGCGCGCCAACCGCGAGCTGCGGTTTCTGCGCGCCCGGCTCGGGCGGGTGATCCGGGACGTGCGCCGCAAGATCACAGGCAATGCGGCCCTGGAGGAGCGCTTTGAGCTGCTGCTTGCCCTGGCGGTGAGGGTCCGGTCTCAGACCCAGCGCCAGCGCGGGCCCAAGATCTACGCGCTGCATGCGCCCGAGGTGGAATGTATCGGCAAGGGCAAGGCCCGTACACCCTATGAGTTCGGCTGCAAGGTCAGCATCGCCACCCCGGTGACACAGCCCAAGGGCGGCCAGTTCGTGCTGCATGCCCGGGCTTTGCACGGCAATCCGTATGATGGTCACACGCTGGCGGCCGCGGTGGCCGATGTGGCGGCGATGACCGGGGTTGAAGTCAAACGTACGCATGTCGACAAGGGCTATCGCGGACACAATCACCCGAACCGCTTCCAGGTCTGGATCTCGGGCCAGGTGCGCCGGACCACGGCGGCCCTCAAACGCGAGATGCGCCGGCGGGCAGCGATCGAGCCGGTGATCGGGCATCTGAAGACCGAGCACCGCATGGGCCGCAACCATCTGAAAGGCCGAGAAGGCGACCGCATCAATGCCGTTCTGGCAGCGGTCGGGTACAACTTCTCGCTCCTGCTGCGATGGCTGGCTGCACACTTGTGTGCCTTTGTCCTGTTGCTGATAGGATATGGTCGATCGCCTCAAGGCGCGTGACTCAAACCGTCAGAACATTCTTCACGGACGACTAATTACCCAGCGCAGGTTTGGCCTTCAGTTCGTGGCGCAAGTACCGCCGCCATCCCTCGCGCCGGCGGGCCGCCACCGGTTCGTCGTACTCGCTTGGCAGCATGACCGGCACGAACAGGCAGACGCTCTGGGTCGGCAGCACCTCGCGCCACTGGGACAGAAGCTTTTTGAAAGCTTCTCCAACAGGTCGGATGTTGCGGTCGAGATCGTACAGTCCCCGTGGGTTCACCCGCCCCCGTTGCTCGCGGAGAGCGATGTCCCAGTCGATCTGGTCAGTGAGCGAGTACCAGGTGAACCCCACGATGGGCACGCGATTGTTGCGCACCCGCAGGACATTCGCCCACTGCTTCCAGAGCCAGTCGACGGCCTCATCACCCTCGTGGCCTTGGTCGAAGTTGGTTTCGGTGTGCATCACGGGCAGGCCGTAGCGGTCGTGGTACTGCCGCGTGATTTCGTCGTAGCCGAACACCTCGCCGGCCGGCCGGATCTCGCCGCCGGCACCCACCCGGTGCTCGTTGGAGTGATAGAAGTCGTTGCCCATGATGCAGTGGTGGCGCAGGGTGTTGTCGAGGAAGAAATGGTATTCCTCCCGGGTCATGCCGTTGTCGAGCAGGTACTCGTGCATGTGCGAGTTGACCGGATACCCGTAGTTCAGGTCGAGCGAGAGGAACCGCCGGGCGTTGTAGAACTCCGCCGACTTGATCGCCTTGGGGTTCTCGGCATGGAAGTACTCGGTCGACTCGCTCTGGATGAAGATGGCGTCCGGGCGTTCCTCCAGGATGGCATACATGGCCAGCACGTTCGCCTTGGCCATGTGCTTGAGTGCGGTGACAAAGGCCCGATCGCTCTTCAGTTGCTCGTTCCACCAGCCGAAGGCGGCCGAGAACTGAGCGCAGATGAACATCTCGTTGACGGGCGTGTAGAACTGAACCCAGGGGAAGCGGTGCGCGAAGGCTCTGGCGTACTCGGCAAAGAGTGCTGGGAAGTTCGGGTTCTGGAAGTCGCCGATCCAGCCCGGCACACCGAAGTGGCACAGGTCGACAATGGGGACGATGTCGTGGTCCTTCAGCCAGGCGAACGTCAGGTCGGCGAAGTCCCAGTCATATCGGCCCTGTCCGAGGAAGGTCTTGTACAGCGGAGGGCCGTACCGCAGGAAGCGGATGTTCAGGTCCTCCAGGAGCTCGAAGTCGCGCTGCCACTGCCGGTAGTGCCCGCATTCCTCCATCTGGTCCCGGCGCACGCGGCCGTGCTGGATCGTGGGATAGCTGTTCTCGATGCCGGTCGCGAACAGGAACAGGGTGACGCGGGTTGGTTGGCGGTCAGGGCGGTCACTGAGCGAATAATCGGGCATGATATCCCTCGTGGGTTGTTCCGCTGGGGCATCTCGGGTCAGCCTTAGACCTCTCGATGCGGTCTTGGCGCGACGAGACGAAGTTCCACAGGATGAAGCGGGAACCGTCCATCGGTTTACTGCCCAGCATCAAGAACTTGGCGTCATTGCACGTGCGGATCGTGATGCGGTCGCCCGGACGGGACACCAGAGACACCAGAAGCTCGACGGGCGGGAGCACGTCGCCGGCGATCTCGACCTCGACCGTGATGGTGTGGATCGCCCGCTCGTCGTAGGTTGGATCCAGCGGCACCGAGGTTCCGGCCTGCAACGCCACGTCAGCATAGAACATCGGACTGGATGTCCGCACCGGCGTTCTTGGGCCGAGAACTGAACCCGCGATGAGCCGCACAGTCTTGCCATCGCCGGTGAACACGAGCATCTCACTCGCGTCGTAGTGCGCGAAGTCGGGCATGGTCTCCTCGTCTTGGCTAGTGATCCCGACCGCTAGAACAGGATATCATGCTTTGCCTCAATGGGTTTGAGCTCCGTCTGCTCGCCGAGCATCACCCGCATCTCAATCTCAATTCGCCGCGTGATTGATGAGATTGGCACATCATTGGCGTTTCCTTCGAACGGGTTTGAGGAATTCTCGCCGACCTTCTCCATCGAGACGAATATCCAGCCGACTATCGCGCTGAGCGGAACGTTCAACCACGCCGCCCAGGCCGCGACCCCCGCCGAATCGCCCAGTTCCCGGGCGTATGGAAAGAGGCCGAACGGCACGATCGCGACGAAAATCTTCACTACAATAACGGCGATCGAATAATAGTTGCGTGAATAGGGATAGTTCTTCACCCGCTTCAACCCCCCTTGCAAGCGAAGAAGCTCATCCAGCGCGCTTGCCAACACGGTCAAGATCAGTTCGCTGATAAGGCCTCTGCTATGGATGTCCTTGATGGCCTCGTACTGCCAATGAAGAAGGAGAGCTTCCTTGTCGCCGCGATGCCCCTTAAACTTTTGCAGCTCGGCATCTGACAGATAGGTTTGCAGTTCATCCTCAAGGACAGACTGGCTTTCGGGGCTTGGCAGCCTGGCAAGATAACTGACATTTCCCCGGTCAAAGGTATTTTCCCAGGATCTCTTCTCGCGCAGATAAAAGCGCAGCGCGGTCAGCCAGGCAAAATGGCGGTAAAAGATCTCTTTCAGTTCCGGCTGCGGCCCGGCATCTCGATTGCCGATCATCGCCGTCAACTTATTGGCCAAGACCAAACTGGTCGTACTGACCTGACCGGACAGGATAAGACCGTCGTTGAAGCGGGCATAGCACTGCTGGTTCTTAAACGCGAGACTGATCGCAAGCGCCGACCCTACAATGGTCAGGATCGGCCCTGGTACCGTCAGAAAGCTCCAGCCCGTGACCTGGAGAAACACGGTCGCCAATAGTGACCAGGCAATGATCCAGCTGGTCTCCCATCGCGTCCAGGCGAGAAAGTCATTGATCTTATAGCGTCGCCCGACATGCATGACCTAACCACCCTTAAGTTGTCGGATGCGTCTGACGGACCTGTCGGACACCGGATCAGCGGTCTTGTGACGGGCGAGCACGGACTCATTGATCGACAGGGGCAGCGGGAGCGGCGTTTCAAACAGGCCAACGACCGGCAGGGCGACGAAATAGCCAAAGTAAACAACCGTGAGAATTTGAGCGGCAATCACATAGCCGCCCTCTGCCGGCCTGCTGCCGAGATACCCAAGGCCGATGAACGCCACAACGAAAGCCCAGAGCATCCACCGGCCGATCGGGCGGTAGGACATGGAGCGGACCTTGGAGGTGTCGAGCCAGGGCAGGAAGGCCAGCACGAGGACTGCGCAAGTCATCGCGACAACGCCGCCGAGCTTATCGGGGATGGCGCGCAGGATCGCGTAGAACGGCAGGAAGTACCATTCGGGCACGATGTGCGCCGGCGTGACGGCCGGGTTCGCCGGAATATAGTTGTCTGCATGGCCGAGATAATTCGGCATGTAGAACACCCAGTAAGCGAAGAAGACCATAAAGGTGACAATCGAGAAGATGTCCTTCATGGTGGCTTCTGGGGTGAACGGCACTGTATCTTTCTTGAAATCCGTGATCTCGACACCGGTCGGGTTGTTCTGTCCCACATGGTGAAGCGCCCAGACGTGAAGCGTGACGGTACCAACAAGCATGAAGGGCAACAGGTAGTGGAGCGAGAAGAACCGGTTCAGGGTTGCATTGCCGACCGAGTAGCCACCCCACAGATATTCAACGATCGTCTCACCCACGAGCGGGATTGCCGAGAAGAGATTGGTGATCACGGTTGCGCCCCAGAACGACATCTGCCCCCAGGGCAGAACATATCCTAGGAACGCGGTGGCCATCATGATCAGAAAGTTAATGACGCCCAGGAGCCAGAGGATCTCGCGCGGCGCTTTGTACGATCCATAGCACAGGCCACGAAAGATATGGATGTAGACCGCGATGAAAAACATCGAGGCGCCCGTCGCGTGCAAGTAACGGATGAGCCAACCATAGTTGACGTCACGCATGATCCGCTCGATCGACGGAAACGCCAGGTCGGCATTTGGCACATAGTGCATCGCGAGAAAAATGCCGGTCGCGATCTGCGACGCGAGCATGAGGGTCAAGATTCCGCCGAACGTCCAGAGATAGTTCAGGTTCCGCGGCACCGGATAGGACACCGCTGTATCATAGGAAAAGCCAATAATGGGCAGTCTCGCCTCGAGCCACCGCTCGAACCGGCTTTTCGGCTTGTATTCGCTGTGCTTGAACATCTCATTCCTTAAGCGTTGGAGCACATCCCGTGCGCCCCAAGAAGTGCGCCTATTGAGCCAGCGGGCTAAAACGCCACGGGCAGCCTGTCGGCTACATACAATCTGAGCCAGTCGTCGAAGCGAGTTGGGGCAAACCGCGGGTGATCCCCGGGCACGAGCGTGTCGTCGCGAAGCACTGCACCAAAATACCGGGCTTGGGCGTCGGCAATCACCCGTCGGTCATCTTCATTGGCCGCGAGGATCTGCTCGGCGAGTTCGTCAAGACGGAAACGATCTGGGCCAACAATCTCAAGATCGGAGTTCTGGGGACGCCCCAGCGCCACTTCGAGCAAGGCGGCGACGACGTCATCGGCGGCTATGGGTTGAACAGCCGCCGGCGAGATGCGGATCGTGTGGCCCTCGGCGGCGTTCTCGACAACCCCGGTGATGTATTCGAAGAAAGGCGTCGATCGCAAAATGGTGTACGGTATGCCCGATGCTCGGATCAGCTTTTCCTGCGCCATCTTCGCGCGAAAGTAGCCACTGTCCGGCAACCGATCGGTTCCGACGGCAGACAGCGCAACATGATGCTGGACGCCGGCCGCTTGCTCGGCTGCCAGCAGATGCCGACCCGACGTTTCAAAAAATGCCAGGGCGGTATCCTCGTCGATCGACGGCGAGTTCGAGACGTCAATGACGAGTTGGGCACCGGATAGCGCATCGGCCAGACCTTCGCCCGTGATCGTGTCGACGCCAGTTGCCCGCGAGGCCGCCATGACGTCATGGGCTCGGTCATGGAGCGCCTCAACCAACCTGGAGCCGATAAGGCCGGTGCCACCTACCACAACAATTTTCATCGGTTTACTCCCCAGGCAAGATCGGTTCGGTTCGGAGGAGAATGCGGCGGGCCCATGTGATCCGACGGCCCCCGATCGTAGTTTTAGGTTGGTGTGACCCGGGCGCCTACACAGCCCGAGGTCCAGGCCAATCCATACGAAGGTTTAGGTCTTCCTATCAGTTGATCGTAGAGCGGCCGGCCATGAGCCCAGGAGCACCACAGTAAAGCTGACCTCGACGAGCTGCTCCGCGCAAACGAGGCGGGCGACTCCGGCCAATATCCTCACGCATTCCGGCTTGTCCATGCCATGAGCCGCCTTGCGGGCCCGCCGCGGCGGCAGGAGCACGTCATTTCGCAGATCCGACCGGGCCTGGTGGCTTGATCATGTCTCGAGCGTAGCGCAGACCGATACCGTATCCTCCTCCATAAGTCTCCACGATGGAGCGTGCGCCGTCATAGGTCTCGTGACGGGTCCAATCGCGCTGCAGTTCGAGCAGGACCTGGATCCAGGATGTCATGCGGGCTCCAGCGGATTCCATTCGGCGGAGAGCAAGATCATGGCTTGTGGGAGTCAGACCTCCGCAGGCGTCTGCGACGACGGACACTTCGTAGCCTTCCGCCAACGCGGAGATCACGGTGAATGAGACACAGGCTTCCGTCAGGAGGCCTGAGACCAGCAGGTGCTTTCGGCCCGATGACGCGACCGCTGTGCGGGCCGGCTCGTCTTCCCACACATTCATACTCTTCCGGTCGATCGCCTGCACATCCGGAATGATCGTCTGAATTGCGGGCATCAAAGGTCCGCTGTAGACCTTCGTCGCCGACGTCGAGACGATGATGGGGAGGCCGAACACGACGGCGGTCCGGGCCACGGCAGCGGTGTTGTTCAGCAGCGTCTGACGGTCGATCGACTCCACCGCGAAAGCCAGCCCCGCTTGGTGGTCGATAAGCAGCAGGGCACAGTCAGACGGGATCAGAAGGGATGGGATATTCGTCATCGATCGTCCTCGTGTCAGTGAGCGCTGTCCAATACTGTTGGCCGTTGAGGATTGTCAGGACACGCCCTCCCCTGTGACGGGTCGCCTTGCCCGGCGTGGGTCGAGCGCTAGGAGGTGCTGGACCATCGGCTGCTCGGGTCCTTGATGAAAGCGGCGGACCTCGGCTTGGATGCTCGCGTCGGCCATGGAGACACGCCGGTGCTGGCGCAGGTGTTCGGCCCAGGACTCGACGAAAAACCATTCGACCACGCGCTCCGGATCGGCCGCGTCCTCCGAGACACCCCACGCATAGGCCCCATCCCCGTGACGCTCCTCCGAGAGCCGGCCAAGGACTGCCAGGAAGGCGGGCCGGTCGAGTTGCCGGATGCGGTAGGTCACCATGATCATCACCGGCCCGCGGTTATGCGCCACTGGCTCGGCGACGGCTGGCTCGGGCCAGTGCAGGGACGGTGTGAGATCGCCCTCCCCGCTCGGTAGGGCGGCCCGATACGCAACGCCGGCGACAACAGCCAATCCGGCTCCGGCGATGAGCAGGGCGGCATCCGTGCCAACGGTCTGGGCCACGAAGCCCCAGCCCAGGCTGCCCGCCGCCATCGCGCCGTTGAACACGGTGAGATAGATCGCCAGACCCCGGCCGCGGACCCAGTTCGGCAGGATCCCCTGCGCGGTCGAATTCAGCGTGGTCAGCATCGCGATCCAGGCGCTTCCAAGCACGAAGGTCGCGCCAATGCCCAACACCTCCCAGTCGGTGAGCGCCAGCAGCACGGTGGCCGCGGACGTGACCAGCGACGCTGCCAGCACCAGTCCATCCTGCCCGAGGCAGTCGCGAACCCGGGGCAGCAGCAGTGCGCCGACGATTGCCCCGGCACCGATACCGCCGAGCGTCAGACCATAGAAGCCAGGCCCGCCGCCGATCTCCTGACGTGCCACGATCGGCAGGAGCGCCCACACCGCGCTTGCAAAGGCAAAGAACACGGCTGCCCGCCAGAGTACGCGATGCAGTTCGCGGTTGGCGCGAGCGTGACGCAGGCCTGCCCGCAGGGCGCCGCCGAAGTGCTCCTGCAGGCCTTCATCAGCATCACGGTCGCGCCGCCACCACAGCAGCGCCCCGATGACAAGGACATAGCTGAGCACGGCATTCCCGTAGACGGCCGCAGCTCCCAAGGCGGCCAGCAGGAAGCCGCCCAGCGCCGGACCGATGGAACGGGCGACATTGATGCCGAGCAGGCTGAGCGCCACGGCGCCCTTGATGTCGGTTCGGGGAACGAGTTCCGGCACGACCGCCTGCCAGGCCGGCGCCGCCAATGCCGTGCCCATACCGCCGAGAAAGGTGAGGGTTACGATGCTCGCGACAGAGACCGTGCCGGTCCAGGCGAGAAAGGCGAGAAGAGTGCTTACGATTGCAAGACAGACCTGCGTTCCGATGAGGAAGCGGCGCCGGTCGAGGATATCGGACAGGACGCCGGCCGGAATGGCGATGAGGAAGAACGGAAGCGTGCCGGCCGCCTGGATCATGGCGACTGCGGCCGGTGAGGACGAGAGGTCGGTGACGAGCCAGGCGGAGGTGACATCGCGCATGAAGGTGCCGATATTGCCGAGCACGATAGCGGCCCAGATCACCGCAAAAACCCTATGCCGCAGCGGTGCGAACGTGCCCGCCGGAGAGGCGGGTGAGCTGTCCGGCATGGTGATCGGCGCCGTCATTGAGAGGGGCTCCGCCCGTTGACGAACAGAGCCATCATGGCAAGCCCGCCGACGATGGCGACATGCTCGAAGAAGGTGGCGGTATGCCGGCCGCGGTCCGATCCCTCGAACGCCCAAAACGGATGCGCCAGCAGCGTCGCCAGGATCGTGAAGCCCGCCAGGATGCCAGCGCCCAGCCAGCAGTAACGCGAGGTGAGAAACAAAAGCGAGCCGCCGAGTTGGGTCACGATCACAGCCGCCGCGAACGGGCCTGCAGGCTTCAGCCCGAGCTCGGCGACCTCTTTCAGGGCGCCGGTGAAGTCGATGAGCTTCACGACGCCACTCATCAGAAATGGTGACGCAAGGCCAAGGCGAGCGACGAGATCCAGGGCGGGCAGTTCCAGGACCCAGGCAATCAGCCGAGGGACGGCAACGTCGGTCATGTTACCCTTGATGATATAGACCCTGAACGATGGCCGGCTTGGCATTGCTGGCTTCCGCGAGCTCAGTGTGTCTGGCGGCGTAGCGGCGGTGCGTCAATCGATCCTAGCCTTACATCGACCGAGTATTTGCCCGGGCCCGTCACATACAGCAGCATGAAACCGCCGATCATGCTGAAGTTCTTGTAGAAGTTGATCATGTTCGCAAAGCGGTCTGCCCCTTCCATGTTCCAGTAGGGATGGCCGATGTACGCAGTCGCAAGGCTATAGAGCGCCAGTACCACCGCTAGCGGTCGCGTCCAGACACCAAGGATGATTGCGATAGACACAAAAAGCTCGACCATGATCGCCACGAGGGCGGAAATGGTCGGCAGGGGAGCGCCGCTCTGCGTCATATAAGCGACGGTCCCTGAATAATCGCCAAGCTTACCCCAGCCGAAGATCAGAAACAGCAGGGCAAGCAGGAAACGCGCGATCAGGATGACCTCATCCCTGATCCGCTCGGCGCCAAAGTCGTTCATGATCTGCCTCCTCGGTGACTGTTTATCGGGGACTCGAAGGCCATCACCGCTTGTCCGAGATTGTGAGTTCGGTGTCGGCGTCATCTACGACGAAGACAGCATGGATCCTGGCCGGCTGTGTTTCACTCGCATTGGCGCTAACCCGATGATGATCGCCAGGCATCTCTGTCCAGTTTTGTCCGGTCTGATAGGTCACGACAGGTCCTTCGTTGACCTGGGTGCGGACTGCGCCTTCAATGACCGTTGCGTAGATGATTGCGGATTTCGCGTGAGTGTGGGACGGCGAATAGCCACCTGGTCCGTATTCAACCATAACGCCCTTGATGCTCTTGCCGGGAATCCCGGGCAAAGCGTGTTTGTAGACTTCCGTCACTTTCGCGTTCTTGGAGCCAGGAAGCTTGATGCCGTTATCCGACGAACTGGGCGCTTGGGCATCGGCGTTTCCCATGGTCAGCAACAACGCTGTCGCTGCGGCACTCATCATCATTCTCATCGGATATCCTCCGTTTTGAGCTAATGCCATGCGCACAAGCCCTTACATGCGGTCCTGGTATTGCTTCTGGGCCGAACCGACATCCTTGGCCTTCTGATAGCTCTCCATGACGGTCCGGTAGTCTGGTGTGGCCACGGTATAGATGTCGGCGATTGCCGCCGCCTCCGGGCGCCGCCAAGTGCGGTGAAGTTCGCAAATCACCGCGTTGGTGGTTGTCGGTATGACGCCGGACTGAGCGAACCGAGCAAGGGTCGTGCGGGACGCCATTTGGCTGGGATCACCGGACGCGTCAACAACGGCATAAACGTTGAAGCCTGTGGCCTTGGCATCGAGGGCTGGAAACATGACGCATACACTCGTCCAGACACCGGCCATGATCAGCGTCTTTTTACCGGTCTTCTCGACCGTCTGGACGAACAGCTCGTTGTCCCAGGCATTCACCTCGCCGTTCCGCGGCACGTAGACGGCATGGGGCGCCAGCTCGGCTAGCTCCGGCATCAGGGGACCGTTTGGCCCTTCAGGTTCCGAGGCCGTTGTAATAATCGGCAACTTCAGCAGAGTCGCGATCTGGGCGAGTGCCGACACGTTGGCACGCAATTCAGCGCCCGTGATGTCCTTGACAGTCTGAAAGAGACCCGTCTGATGATCGAGCAGGAGCAACGCTGCGTCGTCGACATTCATCAGAGCTTTGCCACCGCCACTGGGCAGAACGTGTCCCATTGTGTGTCCCTTACCTTAAGCTTCAGAGAGCCTGCTCCGATCGGAGGAGGCCTCTATTGGGGCTGTCTCCTCAAAGGGCAGTTGTCCAATCATGGCTCTTTCCACCGATCACGAAAGCTATGTTCTGGTTTAGACAAGGCGCGGCCCGACTATGCAGCGGTCGAATGGACCTATACCTTGGTATGGTGGCGGCTAAACCTTCATGCCCATGCCCATTCAAAAACCAAGCCACACTGCGTCGTTGGGATCGTGACAGGAGTAAAGAGAGCCTATGCCGTCAGCATACCAACAGGAGCAACCCTTTGGACGACAGAGTCACTGAAAATACAGCCGCTCACCGCTTTGAGATGGCCATCGGAGACACGATTGCAGCAGCCTATTACCGGCTGGAGGATGACAAGGTCGTTCTCATTCACACCGAAGTGCCCAACAGCTATCCGGTCAGGGGATCGGCTCCATACTGGCAGAGGGAGTGTTCCGGCAGATTCGTGAGAGCGGGCGTCAGGCGGTTGTCCGGTGCTCGTTCATGGCGAACTGGGTCAGCCACCACCCTGAGGTCAACGATCTTGTCATTGGATGAGCAGCATCAGGATCACTTCCGCTCTTCTGCCGTGATCAACCCGGTTCACGATTGATTGCCGGTCTGGATAGCGCACTGGCGGAGGTTGCGGCTTGGGCAGAGAGGGATAGACTTGGTAACGTCCCCGGGCACCCTATCGAACCGTGCCACCTTCCAATCGGATTTGGCCTGTTCGATGCGGTCCTGCCGCGTCGAGACGAAGTTCCACCAGATGAAGCGGGGGCGTCCGTCGGCTCGCCGCCCAGCGACCAATTGCACTTGGATGAAACGATCGTTCTGCGATGCCACAGGGTGTCGATTCTTCACCAAGATCATACGATCGAGGACAGAGCACTGGGGCCGTGCGACAAGATCGTCGCCAGCAGGTTGAGCCCGCGTTCCAGCACGGCCTGGTTCTGAGCCGCGCCAAGGGAGACGCGGATCGCCTCTGGAGCTGATCCAACGGCGAAGGCCTCACTCGGCACCAAGGCAAGGCCCGACTGCCGTGCATAAAGGTTGAGGTCGGCCCGACGCCAGCGCTCCGGCAGGGTCAGCCACAGGTGATGTCCTTCCGGGTGCGCCTGGAACGCGAGGCCGTGCAGGACCCGACCTGCGATAACCTGCCGGGCGGCGCTCTCCTCGCGGATGGCCGCCGTGATGGCCTCCAGCGTGCCATCCAGGATCCACCTTGAGGCAAGGGCAGCCATGAGGGGTGGCATCATCAGGGACATGGCGCGGATTTCCGCCGCGAGCCGTAGGGTGTCGGCCATGCCCGGCGTGATGACGTAGGCCGTGCGCAGGGCGGGCGTCACGCACTTCGATAGAGTGGCAATGTGCCAAGTGAGGTCTGGCGCGAGCGCCGCGACCGGTGCCGGAACTTGCCGTGGCAGCGCCCCGTAGGCATCGTCCTCAATGATCGCGATTGCGTGCCGGCGAGCCACCTCGGCGAGACCCTCGCGCCGCTTGGCCGACATGGTTGCGGTCGTCGGATTGTGAATGGTCGGAACGCAGTAGACCGCCTTCGGCCTCTCGCGTTGACAGGCCTCCTCAAGAGCAGCGGGATCGAGCCCCTCCCCGTCCATGGCCACTGGGACCAGCCGCACCTTGAGCTGCTCGGCGATGGCCCGCAGGCCCGGATAGGTGAGGTCTGGAACGCAGATGGCGTCACCGGGCCCGGCCAGGATCCGCATGACGGCATAGAGCGCCGCCTGGGCACCACTGGTCACCACAACACGGTCAACCGAAACGGATTCCAAGCGAGCCCCAAGCCACCGTGCGGCGGCAGCACGATCCGGCCCAGCTCCCACGCTTTCCTGATAGTGCAGGTGCATGAGCCCGTGGGGGGACGACAGCACGCCTGCAATCCCTTCCTGAACGCGTTCACGCAGCTTCGCGGCCGATGGCTGTGGCGGCATGTTCATGCTCAGGTCGATAACCGGGGATCCAGCAAGGGCGGCGTTGTCCTGTTCCGGCGCCCTTCCCCGCACATAGCTGCCCCGTGCGGTGTTCGCCTCGATCAGCCCCATTTTGCGGGCCTCGTTGAAGGCGCGGGTCACAGTGGTGAGATCAACCCCAAGTTCCTTGGCGAGCTGCCGCTGCGGCGGCAGGCGGTGGCCTGGCTTGAGCCGCCCGGACTGCACGTCGGCCAGCAGCGCCCCGGCGATCGCCAAGTACTTGGGCCCGGTCTCGTTCTCAATCTGCGGCATCCAGGACAGCACGTTTTCTTGACCTTCTTGTCTTACAGGTGTATGGATCATGTAAGACATACATGAATTTATAAGCAGATTGATCAAAATTTCGACCTTTGGCCGCTAGTTCTGATCAACCTTTGCACTGAGATTACGGCGTCATGTATGGATAGTCAATCCATACATGCCAGGGCACCTGTGGGAACCTCAGGGGCGCATACCAGAAGGATCCGACATGACCACGCTCTCGGCACGAGAAACCATCCTCAAGTACGGACTCAAATGCCGCTGCCCGAGGTGCGGCAAGGGCCGGCTGTTCAACGGCTTCCTGACGCTCGCCCCGCGGTGTGAATCATGTGGGCTCGACTTCTCCTTCGCCGACACGGCCGACGGGCCGGCCTTCTTCGTGATGATGACGATGGCGATTCCGGCCACCGCGTTCGGCGTGTGGGTCGAGATGGCCTACGAGCCCGGCCTGTGGGTGCACCTGTTCACGACGTTGCCGTTCCTGTTGCTGAGCTGCGTGCCGACGATCCGGATCTTCAAGGGCATGCTGGTTGCAAGCCAGTACTTTTACAAGGCCGAGGAGAGTCGCTTCGGGACGCCGCAGCCGGCGGCGGCACGGACTGGACTGCCCTCCGCCGGCGCTGGCGATCCCCGCGGTTGACCTTTCACGCCACTCTTCGGAAGGCCACTGCCATGTCCGACACCAACCCCTCGCCTGCGAGACGGACCCGCAACACGGCCCTGACCTGCCTCGCCGTCGCAGCCGGCATGCTCGGCCTCGCGTACGCGTCGGTTCCGCTCTATACCCTGTTCTGCACCGTCACCGGCTTCGGTGGCACGCCGATGCTCGCGTCCGGTCCCGCCGCCAAGGTGCTCGACCGCACGCTCACCATCCGGTTCGATGCGAACGTCGCGCCCAATCTGCGCTGGCGCTTCACACCCGAAACGCCCGCGATCAAGATCAAGGTCGGCGAGACCCAGACCATCACGTACAAGATCCAGAACGCGGGCGATGCCCCGGCCACGGCCATGGCGACCTACAACGTCTTGCCGGAGCTGGCCGGCGGCCACTTCATGAAGCTGGAATGCTTCTGCTTCCAGGAGAACACCCTCAAGGCGGGCGAGACCATGGAAGCAGCGGTGGTGTTCTACATCGACCCGGCCATCGCGGACGACCCAGGCATGGCCGATGTGCACGACATCACCCTCTCGTACACCTACTTCCCGTCGAAGAACGGCAAGACCCTGGAGGCATCGGCCAACCAGTAGCTCGTCGCTGTTGCCCGAACCCAGCTTACCTGTCCACAAAGTTTGATGTCTTCAGGCTTGTCTGGAATGGAGAATCCCATGTCCACCATCAGCATCCTCGCCGACAAGCTTCGGTCGGGCACGCCCGCCTTGGCCGCCTGGTGCGGCCTGCCCGACCCATCCGCTGCTGGCCTGCTCGCCCGTGCGGGGTTCGACGCAATCACCATCGACATGCAGCACGGCGCGATCGACTTCGCCGCCACCCTGCGGGCGATCCCGCTCATCGCGGCTGCCGGCAAGCCCGCCCTTGTGCGAATTCCTGTCGGTGAGTTCGCCACTGCCTCGCGGCTTCTGGATGCGGGCGCCTCAGCCATGATCGCACTTATGATCAACAGTGTTGAGGACGCCCGCCGCTTCGGCGGCCTCGTCAAGTACCCGCCGCTCGGCCAACGGAGCTGGGGCCCGCATGCCGCCGTGCCCCTGTCAGGTCTTGAGCCCAAGAACTACTTCGCACAGGCCAACGGGTTCTCGCTCGCCTTTGATCGAAACCCGCGAGGCGCTTGGCGCAATTGACGGGATCCTTGGAGCTCCCGAGATCGACGGGATCTTCGTTGGCCCGTCCGACCTGTCGATCGCGCTCTCGAACGGGGCCGAGAACAACCCGCCGGGCCAAGCGACCTTGGCGGCGCTCGATCACGCGCTCGCTCGGGCCAGAGCCGTCAACAAGTTCATCGGCGTCTACGCCTCGTCGGGCGAGCGGGGCGGCGAGTTGGCGAGAAAGGGTTTCGACCTGGTTTCCATCGGGACTGACACGGGCTTCCTGCGGGCCGGAGCCCAGGCTGCCCTGGCGGCGGCACACTGAATCTCAGACACCACCCTGCATCACTCCGTCCACTGCCGTGAGGAGCGCGCTATTCTCATCCTGCGTCCCGATCGAGATGCGGAGACTGTCGCGGAGCCGGTCCTGATTGAACCACCGGACGAAGATCCCCTCCCCCGCGAGTCTCCGCAGCAGCCCCTCCGCTGTGCCCGAAGAACCCGGCACGGTGGCCAGAAGGAAGTTGGCTTGCGAAGGCGCACAGGCGAACCCCCGTGCGGAGAGTTCCCGCAGCATGCGGCTTCGCTCCACGCGGACATAGTCCCAGGTGCGGACCGCCTCGGCGCGATGGCGCAGGGCCGCTTCCCCAAGCTTCTGGGACACCGCGTCCACGTTGTACGAATCCTTTGTCTTCGACAGCATGGGTGCGATCAGGCCGGGCGAGCCGATCCCATAGCCCAGGCGCAGCCCGGCGAGGGAATAGCCCTTGCTCATGGTGCGCAGGAGCAGGACGTTGTCGAACTCTGACACCAGGCCAATGGTGTTGTGGCTGATCCCGGGATCGACAAAGTCGATATAGGCTTCGTCGATCACCAGCACGCCCTTGAAGGCACGCGCGATCGCCGCCAGCTCATCCACCGAGGTCAGCCGGCCTGACGGAGCATGCGGATTGACCAGCATCGCCAGCCTGGCCCGAGCCTTGTTCCACCGCCGTGCGATATCCGCCGGAGCGGACCAGTCGGCGTGCAAGGGCACTGCATACTTCGGGCTGCCGTGGATGGCCGCCAGCACCGGATAGAGCGAGTAGCTCGGGTCCGCCACGCCGAGCGGAGCACCGGGCGGCAGGAACGTCGTCAAGGCTAACCGCAGGAGTTCGTCGCCGCCATTGGTGGCGATGATGTGATCCGGCGTCAGGCCGTGCAGGCGAGCAGCTGCGGTGCGAAACGCCCAAGCCGTGGGATCCGGGTAGCGTCGCAGCATCTCACCGTCGACTTCCTTCAGGGCTGCGAGGACCGCGTCACTTGGCGGAAACGGGTTTTCATTCGTGTTGAGCTTGGCCACCGCCCGGGCGGGCTGCTCACCCGGAACGTAGCCGGCCAGGCGCCGCACGTTCTCGCGCTCGAATGTCATGCCGCCTGCCTCATCTCCAGCCCGTGCGCCCGGAACACCGCCGTTAGGGCCTCGACGAGGTGATCCACCTGCTCATCGGTGTGAAGCGGCGTCGGCGTGATCCGCAGCCGCTCAGTACCGCGTGGCACCGTGGGGTAGTTGATCGGCTGGATGTAGATCCCGTGCTGCGTCAGCAACTCGTCCGAGATCCTCCGGACCCGGTGGGCGTCGCCCACGAACACCGGAACGAGGTGGGTCTCGGATGGCATGACGGGAATTCCCGCGGCCCTGAGGCGGCTCTTCACAGTGGCGACGACCTCCTGATGGCGCTTGCGCTCGGAGCTGCTGGCCTTGAGGTGGGCCACGCTCGCCCGCGCGGCCGCCGCGACGGCCGGCGGCATCGACGTGGTGAAGATGAAGCCGGGCGCATGGCTGCGCACGAAGTCGATCAGCGGAGCCGAGGCGGCGATATAGCCGCCGCCGCAGCCGAAGGCCTTGCCCAAGGTTCCCTGAATCACGGTCAGGCGATGCATCTGGCCCTCACGCTCGGCCACGCCGGCCCCGCGTTCGCCGTACAGCCCGACGGCATGGACCTCGTCGAGGTAGGTCATGGCACCGTAGCGCTCGGCGATGTCGCAGATCGCTCTGATCGGGCCGACGTCCGCGTCCATCGAGTACACGCTCTCGAAGCACACCAGCTTTGGCCGCGCCGGGTCGTCGACCGCCATCAGGCGCTCGAGATCCTCCATGTCGTTGTGCCGGAAGATGCGCTTCTCGGCCTTGGAGTGGCGGATGCCCGCGATCATGGAGGCGTGGTTCAGGGCATCCGAGTACACGATGCAGCCCGGGATCATCCCGGCGAGCGTGGAGAGCGCGGCCTCGTTGGTCACGTAGCCCGTGGCGAAGACGAGCGCCGCCTCCTTGCCGTGCAGGTCTGCGAGCTCGCGCTCGAGCAGGACGTGGTCGCGGGTGTTGCCGGAGATATTGCGGGTCCCCCCAGCGCCGGTCCCCGCGCGGTCGATGGCCGCGTGCATCGCCTCGAGCACCGCCGGGTGCTGGCCCATGCCGAGGTAGTCGTTCGAGCACCACACGACGACAGGGGCCGGCCGCCCGGGTGCATCGGCGAGTGGGAACTGCCCTGCCCGGCGCTCCAGCTCGAGGAAGGTCCGATAACGCCCGTCCGCCTTCAGCTCGGCCAGGCAGCTTCGGAAGAAGCTGTCCGGATCAAATGCGCCATGCGGCACCGTGCTGCGGGAGCCGAGACTCGGATTTATCATTGTTCCTTGGACTCCGTGGGCAACATGTATGGTTTTATTAAACCATACAATCAGTTTCGCATATACGTATAATTACTGCATTGCCGCAATGCAGGATCGTAAGCCAAATGTCGCAGAAGCCCCGGGCCGACATCTCCATTGTCGGCAAGCGCTTTGTATGATGAGGTGCAAATGTATGTACTCGAAACGCACATATAACCCATACATTTAAGACGAACGCGATGCTGTCCCAAGCGACCCGTAAAACAAAGCATCACTTGGAGCTTCAGCCGCGACAACCTCGGAGAATACCGATGGAGAGCACCTCCATGAGCAGTGCCCCCCAACTTGATCAGGCAGATCTGCCAAGGCTCCTGAAGCGCTTCTATGACCGTGTTCGATGCGACGCAGAGCTAGGCCCATTGTTCAACGACGCCATACACGACTGGGCTGAGCACCTCGATCGCCTGGAGGATTTCTGGTCATCGGTGATGCTCGCTTCGGGCCGCTACAAGGGAAATCCTGTCGTTATTCACCTGATCCATGCCCATCGGATCACCCCTGGCATGTTCAGCCGCTGGCTTGAGCTTTGGGAACAGACCACCGGCGAATCGCTGCCCGACGAGGTGGCCACGACTGCTCAGGCGAAAGCACGACGCATCGCCAAGAGCCTGCAGGTTGCCATCCGCCTTCGTACACCCGGCGAAAACTTACTGACAAATTCGACCACCAAAGGAGATTAATAATGCAACAACCGTTAAGCCCGCAAACGATCGCGATTGTGAAAGCAACAGTACCGGCCCTTGCGGAGCATGGGACGACAATCACCAAGCTCATGTATGCCCGACTGTTCCGGGATGAGCATATCCGCGCACTCTTTAATCACGCCAATCAGGGAGACGGTGGAGCACAGGTCCATGCCCTCGCCGCCGCCATTTTGACCTATGCACGTAACATCGAGGATTTGGGTGCTCTTGCGCCCGTCGTCGAACGCGTCGCCCATAAGCACATCGGCTTTCATATTCTCCCTGAGCACTATCCATATGTTGCCACAGCTCTCCTCGGCGCAATCGCTGACATGCTGGGTGATGCCGCCACCGACGAAATCGTCAATGCTTGGGGCGAAGCCTACTGGTTCCTCGCCGAAATCTTAAAATCCCGCGAAGCCGCCATTCGTGCGGAGATCGAGTATCTAGAGGGCGGTTGGTCGGGCTGGCGGGAATTTGCGGTGGCAGATAAGATCCGTGAGAGTGCGGTTATTGCGTCTTTTGTCCTTCGTCCCGTCGATGGACGGCCAGTTATACAGCACAAGCCGGGGCAATACCTGACCTTCCGCTTTCGGCCGGCGAGTGGAGCCCAACTTAAACGCAACTACTCCATCTCCTGTGGGCCCAATTCAGACGCCTATCGGATTTCCGTGAAACGGGAGGCGAATGGCCAAGGCGGATCGCTGTTTTTGCATGATGATGTCAAAGTCGGTGACATCCTGGAAGCGACACCGCCAGCTGGCGACTTCTTCCTACCCGAAGCACCACTGCGGCCGGTGGTGCTGCTCTCCGGCGGCGTGGGCCTGACGCCAATGGTGAGCATGGTTGAAACCATTGCTGACCAACACCCTGCTCTGGAGACCCATTACGTTCATGGTACCATGAACAGCGCCACCCATGCGATGGACGCTCATGTCCGATCACTCGCCGAGGCACATGGCAAGATTCGGGTCGCGACTTTTTACAGCGAACCGCATCCAGACGACGCTGTGGGTGAGTCACACGATGCCGACGGTTTTATCAGCATGGAATGGCTTAAGGATAATACGCCGCTGCATGAAGCGGATTTCTACCTCTGCGGGCCCAAGCCTTTCCTGCGTGCTTTCATCGGCGATCTCGCTCGCGCCGGCGTGCCATCCGACCGGGTCCACTACGAGTTGTTCGGGCCGGCGGACGAGGCGCACTGAATAGCCCACTGCGCTGGATCGAGTATGCTCTCGTTCTCGATCCAGCGCGTGTTCCCTACGGTAATGTCACAGCTCTGGTCCTAACGTGGGTTTGATGACCTTCGCTTCTCCCGGCGCGGGATCCGTGCTTTTGTTCGAAAGCCAGCCGCATAACCCGTGGCCTTGACGCGGCAACAATGAGCGCCGGCCATCAATCGCCAGTCCGAGCTTTGTCGGACCCTGTTCTTTCGTGATGCGATCTATGCACAAATCCAACGCGCCGATCGCGGTCGGTTGGGTTATGTTGGGTCCTGCATGGTCGTCAGGTCAGCCAGAACCGGATGACGAGACCGACAGCTCCCGTCGTGCCCACGCCGGCCATCCAGAGGCCGACGAACCACAGCCATCGTCTAAGGGCGGAGCCCTGTTCGAGATCGTTGCCCATCAGTGATAGCCCTCGTGTCCGGTCTTGCCGCGGAACACCCAGTACGAATACCCAGTGTAAGCCAGGATGATCGGGATCAGCACGCTGGCGCCAACCAACATGAACTGGAGGCTGGAATGAGGCGCCGCGGCCTCATGGATCGTGACGGCGTTCGGCACCACGTGCGGGAACATGCTGATGCCCAACCCAAGCAGGCAGAGGGCGAACAGCGCCAGCGTCAGCAGGAACGGCCAGTACTCCCAGCGGCGCACCAGGCTCACCAGCAGGGCTCCCGAGCAGAGGCCAACCAGCAGCGGCACCTGCGCCGTGAACAGGACCTGCGGCCAGGCGAACCACCGCTCATAATATGCACCGCTGAGGAACGGCGTTGCCGCACTGACCAGGCCGATGCAGCCGATGAGTGCGATGGCGAGCTTGCCGGCAAGACGGAAGCTGTGACCCTGAACGGCACCTTCGGTCTTCATCACCAGCCAGGTCGCCCCGAGCAGGGCATAGCCGATCACGAGACTGACCCCGACCAGCAGACTGAACGGCGTGAGCCAGTCCCACCAGCCACCGGCATAGGAGCGCCCCTCGACCGCGATACCCCGGAGCAGGGCGCCGAGCGTGATGCCTTGGGTTAATGTCGCCACGACGGAACCGGTCGTGAAGGCGACGTCCCAGTAGCGCCGATGGCCGGGATCGCGCCAGCGGAACTCGAACGCGACGCCGCGGAAGATCAGCGCCAGCACCATGGCGATGATCGGCGCATAGAGAGCCGGCAGGATGATGGCATAGGCCAGGGGGAAGGCCGCCATCAGGCCGCCGCCGCCCAACACCAGCCAAGTCTCGTTGCCGTCCCAGACCGGTGCGACCGAGTTCATGGCGCTGTCGCGCTCCGGTCCCGGACGGAAGAACGGGAACAGGATGCCGATGCCGAGGTCGAAGCCGTCCATCACCACATAGGCGAAGACCGCAAACGCGATGACGAAGGCCCAGAGGGTGGGCAGATCGAGGAGGGTTGTCATGAGCTTGCCTCCGCGCCGAGAGTGCGGTCCGGATCGACGGCTGGAGCCGGGGTGATGCCGGCGGTGCGGATGGGATGGTCAGGGCCGGCCTCGGGTCCGGTCTCGCCCGGATGCGGAGCCTTGCTCATGAGCTTGAGGATGTACCCGGTGCCTGCCCCGAACACGATGAAGTAAACGATGATGAAGGTCAGCAGCGACGTGGCGACCGCCGGAGCCTCAAGTGGTGAGACCGACTCGGCAGTCCGGAGCAGGCCATAGATGGTGAAGGGCTGGCGCCCGACCTCCGCGGTGACCCAGCCGGCGATCACGGCCACGAAGCCGGCGGGCCCCATAGCCAGCGCCAGCCAGTGCAGCGGGCGCCAGTCGTAGAGCCGACCACGGTAACGTGCCCAAACGCTGAGTACCCCGAGACCTAGCATCGCGAAGCCGAGCCCCACCATGATGCGGAAGGACCAGAACACCACAGGCACGTAGGGCCAATTGGCACGATTGACCGTGTCGAGCCCATCCACCGGAGCATTCAGGTCATGCTTGAGGAGGAGTGACCCTACCTTCGGGATTTCGATAGCGTGGCGCACGGTGGCGGCCTCCTGGTCGGGAATGCCGAACAGGATCACGGGAGCGCCATGCGGGTGGCTCTGGAAGTGGCCTTCCATGGCCATGACCTTGGCAGGTTGGTGCTCGAGGGTGTTGAGGCCGTGCGTGTCGCCCACGAAGATCTGAAGTGGCGCGACGACGGCGACCATGCCCATGGCCATCGAGAACATCACCCGGGCGCCCTGATTGGCGCGCTCGCGCAGGAGATGCCAGGCGCCGACGCCGCCGACCACAAGGGCCGTGGTGAGGTACGCTGCCATCACCGTATGCATCAGGCGATAGGGGAAGGACGGGTTGAACACGATGGCCCACCAGTCCTCGGGTACGAACTGCCCAACCTCGTTCACGCTGTAGCCGACCGGGGTCTGCATCCAGGAATTGGCGGACAGGATCCAGAAGGCCGAGATGAAGGTGCCGATGGCGACCGCAAGCGTGGCGGCGAAGTGCAGCCGTCGCCCGACGCGGCCCATGCCGAACAGCATGATGCCGAGGAAGCCGGCCTCGAGGAAGAAGGCGGTCAGGACCTCATAGGCCATCAGCGGACCGACGATCGGCCCGGCCTTGTCGGAGAACACGGCCCAGTTGGTGCCGAATTGGTAGGACATGACGATGCCCGAGACCACGCCCATGGCAAAGGCGAGGGCGAAGATCTTGAGCCAGTACTTGAACAGATTGAGATAAACCTCGCGCCCGGTCCACAGCCACAACCCTTCCAACACGGCGAGATAGCTCGCCAGCCCGATCGAGAATGACGGGAAGATGAAGTGAAAGGAGATGGTGAACGCGAACTGGAATCGCGCCAGAAGCAGGGCGTCGAACTGGTCAAACATGGAATTCCCCTCCGGACAAAGCGACGGCCGACTGAGCCTGCACGTTGACGTGGAGCCGGAAAACGTCGGGGCGTGAATAGGAGCCGCCGTCGTTTAAGTCATCCTTGCCGCAGGCGATGTTCACGACCTTGTTCCTTCAAGGCTTGAACTTGAGTCTACTGACGGGCCTATACTGACAATTGCAGGATCGCTCTCGCGATCAGCCTCATATTTCAGAACCAGCACTTCTGCCCGTGATAGTGAAAACTTTCTCCACCGAAGAATCCATTTTAATCTCCGCACTGTAGCGAACGGGCGCGAGACCGGTCTTGCCGCGTCACTCTGGAAACGGGGCGTCCGCCACAAAATCGACAGCTGAAGGAGCCTTGTAGTCGGCGACAAAGCGCTCTCCGAAGTCACGAACAAAGTTATCGTAGGTCAATTCGGGCTTCACTTCGGCGATGTGACAGAAGCAGCGCGTCATTCGCTGCTTCATTCGGAGCCTCGGGAACTCCGCGACAATTCTTTCGATCTCATTTGATGGAATGCGGTCATACTGCCAGCCGATCACATCCAGGCAAATGCCGGCAGTGCACAGAGCGACCTCTGCCTCCTTGTAGAGCCCGATCGAGGGTGTTGAGTTGAGGGCGACGCTATCCCAGATTAACTGGGCACGGTGTTCGTCGAGTCCGCCGTCCCTCGCAAAGCTGCTGGCGAGATCGGCAGCCTCCACCTCGAACCGGCGTGGCCCGGCAAAGCGCTCGTTGAGCGTAATGTCATGCAACAAGGTTCCGACAGCAACGACCTCTGCGTCGTGCTCAATGCCCTGAAGTTGTCCCAGCCGTGCCGCAAACAGCCACGAGCGAACGACGTGATTATACAGGTATGGCTCACATCTCTGCCGGGCGTACTCGAGCGCGCGATCAACGATTGGCGTCCCGGGAACTGAGACTCCGGCAAGCACTTTGTTATCAGTCGCAAACATCTTCATAACCTTGTCCGAATAGCAGCGCACCACAGTCTCAGAGGCCTGTGACATGGATGCGGATGGTTCAAGACACTTCTGCCGGCGACGGTGGATCGGTCGACGTTACGACCGATCCCTGGTTCGCCCGTGGAGAACGGCTTTCTAGGCCTTGATGAAGGCGAGCAGATCGGGATTCACCACATCGGCATGGGTGGTCAGCATGCCGTGGGGAAATTCCTTGTAGACCTTCAGCGTACCCTTCTTGAGAAGCTTGACCGACAGGAGCGCGGAATTCGCGATCGGTACGATTTGGTCGTCATCGCCGTGCATCACCAGCGTCGGCACGGTGATGATCTTCAGATCCTCGGTGAAGTCGGTTTCGGAGAAGGCCTTGCTGCCGTCATAATGAGCCCTGGCGCTGCCTGCCATGCCTTGGCGCCACCAGTTCTGGATGACCCCCTGCGATGGCGTAGCGCCAGGGCGATTGTAGCCGTAGAACGGACCGCTCGCGAAATCGAGATAGAACTGCGCACGATTCTCTGCAAGCTGCGCCCGTAAGCCGTCGAGCGCCTCGATCGGCAAGCCTCCCGGATTGGCTGGTGTCTTCACCATGAGCGGCGGCACGGCGCCGACCAGGATCAGCTTGGCCACGCGGCCCTGCGGCTGGCCATGGCGGGCAACATAGCGGGTCGCCTCCCCTCCCCCGGTCGAGTGCCCGATATGGACGGCGTTCCTGAGGTCGAGATGCTTGACCACCGCCGCCACGTCGGCGGCGTAGTGGTCCATGTCGTGGCCGTCCGACACCTGTGCGGACCGCCCATGGCCGCGGCGGTCGTGCGCGACGACGCGATACCCCTGGCCCAGGAAGAACAGCATCTGGTTGTCCCAGTCGTCAGCCGACAACGGCCACCCGTGGTGGAAGACGATGGGCTGGGCGTCTTTGGGACCCCAGTCCTTGTAGAAGATCTCGACGCCGTCGGTGGTGGTGACTGTGCTCATGTCCTGTGTCCTTCCGGTTGACAGATTGGTACGATGGGATTGGGCTGCGGCCGGGCGAGCGGGTAAGGTCGCTAAAACCGTGGCGCTCAGGCCGAGTACGAGGAGATCACGGCGAGCCGGATCTCGCTTGGAAGCGGTCGGATCGGCCATCAGGCGCTCCGTCGCTTTGATTGAGTTGACACGCACGTTCCCGATGGCTTGCGGGAGGCTTTCGTATGTTCCGAAGTCTCTGTATCCATGCGCAATCTCCTCAAAAGGCGCTGTCAATGCATTGTGTTGAAGCATGTCTGCTGAACGGAGATCGCGCTACTGATCGGGTGACTTGAGTGTCCACTCGGTAAGTCTACGTATGACTAAACCAAAGTTTAGGTCGTATCGGTGACAGCATAGGTGCCATTGGACGGCTGCGATTGGTTCCCATCGCCCACGATGGACACTACTATTCCTCGTCGCTTTTCGAGTTCGATCAAAGCTTCGCGCTGGAGAATCTGCCACAGCATCGTTCGGTGAAGCGTCTCGCTGAGGTGGCCAATCTCAGCGTTCGGCAGTTCAGCCGGGCTTTTGTCTCATTGCAGGTATGACGCCCACGAAAGCCATCGAGCGCCTGCGTGTCGAAGCGGCACATCCCACGATCGAGGACATCCGCCGTACCTTCTACGAGATCGCCTGTCTGGTCGGGTTCATTGATCCGGACAGGACGTCCCAAAGCGTCATGCGCACTCTCGACCACATACTGTCGGAGACATCCCGCCTATCCCATCAGGGGAAGGCGGCTGACCAGCACAGCAGCAATGAGCGACCCCACGCGCGATCGGTTTCTACAACGGCCTGGCGTCCTGCACGGCGAAGACAGCGAGGATCGTCAGCGCTCGTGTCCGGCTCGCATTGGCGCTGACATGACGATGACCACCAGGCATTTCTGTCGAGTTCTGACCTGTGCAAGGGCGACTAAGCCACCGATCCAAACCACGTCAGGGCTTTTCGCGCAGTCCTCTTTCGATCCTACGATCGGGAACGAGCCACACGAGGGCAACCAGGACGTACACGGCGAGGGACAGGCGCACATCGACCGAGGCCAGGACGATCGCCAGAGCGCAGCCCGCAATCGAGATCTTGCCCTTCTGATCGGACCCAACCGCTCGCCGTAGCTCAGACTCTCGACCCTGTGCATGGATGATCGCGGCCTGGAGGATCAGAAAGGCTCCCGCCGCCATCAGAAGCGACACGCCGTAGATCGCCGTTGGCAGAGGGGCGAAGTGGGCTTCATTGAGCCATGCGGTCGTAAAGGGAATCAGCGATAGCCAGAACAGCAGATGGGTATTCGCCCATAGGATGCGGCCGTCGACCTTGAAGGAGATTTGGAAGAGATGGTGGTGATTGTGCCAGTAGATGGCGACATACAGGAAGCTCAGCACATAGCTGAGGAAGACGGGCGCAAGGGCAAAGAGAGCATTGAGATCCGCGCCATGCGGTGCCTTCAGCTCAAGCACCATGATCGTGATGATGATCGCGATTACGCCGTCGCTGAATCCCTCCAGCCTGCTCTTGCTCATTGCACTGCCTCCTCGGGCAGGATCTCCCTATCCACTTTCCGCAGATACGACGAGCGGGACGCGGCCGTGAGGATTTGATCTCAGGTATACCAGGATTGCCCTCGCGACACTCGGGTGCATCTGCATTTCTACAGGATTGTACGTTGAAAGGTTGTCAGAGCGATCCCTCCGCAGAATGAACACCTTTTGAGCGGGCGGCTCCTGTAACCACCTTCACAGCTATCATCCGGATGTTCGAGGGTGGATCGTCGCTCATGCCGCCGATCGTCAGCTCTATGCATGTCTGGCGAGGGCGCTGAGCTGCTTGTCCGATGGTTGAAGGGCCCAATGTGGTCAACCACACGGCAAGGGAGGGACCGGCTTGTCCAGCGCCGATGATAACGGCGTCGAAAGTCTGGGTCATGGGAAAGCTCCCACGATCAGCATCACACCGAGGATCGCCACTGAATCTTCGATCAGGGCAGCAGGACGATCCTTGCCGAAGGCAGCGGCTAGACGCGCCCGCCCTTCCGCCCCTCCAAGCGTGCCAACGACCGCTCCCAGGCTTCCAGCAACAATCCCGCCGAGGAGGGAGCCACTCTTTGCGGCGATCGCCACGCCACAGAGGCCGCCCACGATGATCCGAGTGGCGAAGGGCAGGAGCAGCTTGCGGCTCGGTGTGGTCGGGAGTTGATCGGTAATCAGTTCCCCAATGGCGAGCACCGTCAGCATCCAGGGCGTGAACCAGTAGCCCAGAAAGGCAAGCCAGGTTCCCTCAAGATTGAGGAATCCGAAGTAGGCGGCCCAACTTACCGCGGCCGGCGCGGTCATGGCGCGAAGGCCTGCAATCACGCCAATCAAGAATGCTAACACCATAAGAACCATCGATCACCTCCATCACTGTCAAGACTTATACCTCGGAGACCGTGCAGCGTCGGAACTGCCGGTAGACCGAGCTCCACTTGTCGAAATTGTCGTGCAGATCACGCCACGGCGAACCCGTCCGCGCGACTCAGAACACCGCTGCCGTCCCGCCGGCCAAAGCCGTCAGGAATGAACGCCGCTGCGGCCTGCAGCAGTAGTTGTCATGCATGTTTGCCCCCATCGGCTTACGGAACTGTTGACGGAAGCAGAGCGGTCCTATCGTGTGGCCGGCTTGATTGGGAGGACCAGTTCCTTCTCAGCGGTGTCAACCACGAAGACGGCCAGCAGCCGCGCCGGCTCGGTCGCGCTGGCGTTTGCGCTGACGAGGTGGCGATCGCCCGGAGCTTCCGACCAGCTTTCGCCGACTCGGTAGGTCTTGACAGGTCCGTCGTTGACCTGGCTTCGGATCGCGCCGTCCAGGACTGTGGCATAGATGAAGGCCGAGGGTGGGTGTGTATGGGCCTCGTTGGAGCCTGCAGGCCCGTACTCGACCAGAACGCCCTTCATGCTCTTGCCTGGCACGTTCGGAAGCTCATGCTCGTAGACGAGCGTGACCTTCGCGGCTTGTCCGGTCTCGTGAGCGCCGGCGGCGCTGGCGGTTAGGAGCAGCATGACGGCTCCGCTGCAGAGTGTCTTGATCATTGTGGATGCCTTTTCTGCGTCGGCCCGATTGTGATGGCGGGCGCTCAGGCGGCCTTGGCTCGGGACGCGAACCACTGGTCGAAATCGATCTTGCCGAGGCGCGGATTGTCATCCGAAACCAGCGTGGCCTCGTCGAGCTTGGCTCCGGAATACGGAACATCCGCTGAGGCTTCGACCGCGCGGGCATCGTCCGTCGCCGCCAGATACTCCGCGATCAGGTCACGGATGGTGAACCGCTCCGGGCCGGCGATCTCGAACGTTCCGTTACGGGGTGCGGCCAGCGCCACCTCCGCCATGACGTTGGCAACGTCGTCAGAGGCGATCGGCTGGATCAGGGCGGCGGGCACAACTACCTTGTCCCCCACTTCCCAGGATTTGACCAAGAAGCCCAGCAACTCGAAGAACTGTGTCGAATGGACAATGGTGTAGGGGACACCGGAATTCTTGATCAGTGTTTCCTGAGCCAGCTTGGCTACGAAATAGCCGCTCGCCTGCAGACGCTCCGTTCCAACGACGGACAAGGCCACGTAATGCTTGACCCCGTTCGCCCTCGCAGCGGCGATGAGATTGTCCGTCGACTTCTGGAAGAACTCGAGAACGGCGGCATCCTCCCAGGAGGGTGAATTCGACAGGTCGACGATGACCTGCGCGCCCTTCAGGGTTTCAGCGACTCCTTCGCCGGTTACCGAGTTGAAGCCGCTTTGCGGTGACGCGGCAACCACCTCATGCCCAGCGCTGCGTAACCGTACAACTGTCTTCGAACCGATGAGGCCGGTTCCACCGTTGATGACGATCTTCATAGCCGATCTCCAGAAGCGAAGCTTTTATGAAGGTGTTTGAAGCATGCATGCTTACCAAAGATCGTGCTATTGGCCCGGTGGCGTGGATACCCACTCGAAAAGTCTACGATGCCTATACCGAAGTTTAGGTTTCACTCGGTATGGGGCCGCCTCCTGGCGACCTTAAGCATCAGCCGGACCTTCCTCATCGTCAGCTGGAATGTCCCTGTTGGGTAGTGCGGTCTGGAGGCTCTGAAGGAGGGCATCGTCAGTGACCGGCTTCGTCAGATACGCATGAGCCCCTCCCGCGAGTGCCCGGCCTCGGGTCAAAGGATCGGTTACGGAGGTCACGACGATCACCGGTATGGTCGAACCCTTTGTCTTGAGGCGCTGCAGCAGGTCCAAGCCGCTCATGCCAGGCATTCGGATATCGGTGATGAGGCAGTCGAACCGGCCGGGCGCATCGGCGGCCAGGAAGGCTTCAGCCCGGTCGAAGACGTAACAGGTGTACCCCATGACCAGAAGAAGATCGGAAAGGGCATCGCGGATAGCTTCGTCATCATCCACGACCGCAATGACAGGCGGATTGAACACGCATGTGACCTTTACTGCTGCAGCCCGGCAGGCCGACGTCTCCGAGGCTGCGCTCAATCACGACGCATGGAAACCATACCGAGGTCTAGGATTCACAGCTTATCGCGAAGGTCGGTGGGCAGCGTCTCCCACGCTCGGATCAGCTCGCCGACGGACGCTGCCTGCATCTTGCGCATGACATTACCGCGATGGAGCTTGACCGTGATCTCCTTGATGCCCAGATCGAAGGCGATCTGCTTGTTGAGCCTCCCCCGCGCCACCTCCCGCATGACCTGCCGCTCGCGCTGTGTCAGAGTTACGAAGAGATCGAAGTGTTGCTTGGCGCGGCGGGTAGCCGCCATCTGCTCAACATCCCTCTCGATGGCTACTGTTACCGCGTCAAGCAGGGTCTGGTCGCGGACCGGCTTTGTGAGGAAGTCGACGGCTCCGGCTTTCATGGCCTGGACCGTCATCGGGATGTCGCCATGGCCGGTCAGAAAGATGATCGGCTTCGGGTTGCGCTTCGCTGCCAGCTGGTGCTGAAGATCGAGGCCGCTGGCCCCGGGCATGCGGACGTCGAGCACTAGGCAGCCAGGGCGGTCGGGGAGCTCCGATTCCAGCAATTCGCGAGGGGACGCGAAACAAACCGCATCGAGGCCGATGGACAGTATGAGCTCCTGGAGCGCAGTCCGGACTTCCTCATCGTCGTCAACGATGAGAATCAGCGGGCGATCTGCTTTGGCGTTGGGCGTGATCATAGGAATGCCTCCTGGTTCCCCGAGGGCAGCGAGGGCGGAAAGGCGGCCCTCTGCTGTCCGGGCGTCATGGCGCCATTTCCCCTTCAAGTGGCAGCGTGAAGCTGAACGTCGCCCCTTGTCGCTCGTCGTTCTCGGCCCACAGGCGGCCGCCGTGAGACTCGACAATCGATCGGCAGATCGCCAGCCCCATGCCCATGCCATGGTCCTTTGTCGTGAAGAATGGTTCGAACACCTTTTCGGGAAACTCGATACCGCGGCCGCGATCGCTGATATCGATCTGAACCTCATCCCCTCGTCGGTGCACACCTACTGCGAGAACTCTGTCGCCTGCTACAGCATCCATGGCTTCCATGCCGTTGCGGAAAAGATTGACAAGAACCTGCTGAACCTGGACGCGATCGAGCGCGACAGGCGGAAGGTCGCTTTCGATCTCAACGTTCATGCGAATGCGGCGCCGCGCCGCCTCTTCGGCCATGAGGTTGTTCGCCTCGGCGATGACGCTCTCGAGCGTCGTGTTTGTCCTCGCCTTCACGGAGTGCTTGAACAAGGCGCGGATGTGGCTCACGACGTCGGCGGCGGAATTGGCATTATGGATGATGCGTTCTACCGTTTTCTGCGCACGCTCGAGATTCGGAGGGGCCGACGAGAGCCAGCGCCGGCATGCATTGGAGTTGGCGACGATCGCGGCCAAGGGTTGGTTCACCTCATGTGCGATAGCGGCTGAAAGCTCAGCAAGGCTTGCTGCCTGGCTTGCTCGTGTAAGGCTCTCTCGCGCCAGATGCAGCTCTGCCTCAACACGGACCTGATCGTCGATGTCGTGCGAGAGGCCAAACCACTGGACGATGCGTCCACTCTCATCCCGTAGCGGCTCGGCGCGGCCCGACATCCAGCGGTAGACCCCGTCCACGCGACGGATGCGGTAGTTGAGAGAAAAGCTCTCGCCGGTGGCCAAAGAGTGGGTGAGTGCTTCCTTCAGCCTGGTGATGTCGTCGGGATGGAGGAAGGTCATTATGGTGGCCTCTAGGCGATTTATCCCCGGCTTGTCGAGGTCCCCTACATTCAAGCCGCAGAACTCGATCAGGCGCTTGCTGAAGAAAGTCGGCTCGCCCTCGGGAGACAGCCGCCAGAGCAGGCTGGGGACCATGTCCACGAGCTGCGAGAGCTCCCGCTCCCGGGCGTGCAGCGCTTCCTGTGCTCGCATCCCATCATCGACGTCGATGGAGATCACATACCATTGCACAATCGCTCCACTTTGATTTCGCACCGGTTCCCCGCGGGTATCAACCCAGCGATACGCGCCGTCGGCACGACGCATACGGTACTTCATGGTGAAGGGTTCGCCGGTGGCAAAGGAATGGCGAGCTGTCGCCAGCAGGCTGGCGGCATCATCGGGGTGGACGAGGGACTGGATGGCTGCCGCCAGACGGCTCATGCCGGGCTTATCCAGGTCGGCCAAATCTCCCAGTCCGAAGAAGTCCAGCAACCGCTTGTTGAAGAAGGTCGGCTCACCTTCGGGCGTCATACGCCTGATATGGACCGGGACCATGTTCACGAGCTGCGACAGTTCCCGTTCCCGGTCGTGCAAGGCCTCCTGCGCGGTCACCAAGTCGTCGATGTCGACGCTCACGCCGTACCACTGGATGATCTTGCCAGAGTCGTCGCGCAATGGCTCCGCACGGCTCTCGACCCACCGGTTGGGGCCGTTAGATCGGCGCTGACGATATCTCCCCACGAAGGACGCGCCCGTCGCGATTGAGCGTGCGAGCGCCTGATCAACCGCGTCCCGGTCATCCGGATGGACGACCGTCAAGGACCGTGACCCGTCGGGCGCGATCAAGTCCTTCAGAGTGACGCCAATGACATCTGTAGCCCGCTTGCTGAGGTAGCACGGTATTCCTTCCGGGGTCGTACACCAGATGATAGCCGGCACGGTGTCGATCATCTGCTGAAGCTGTTGCTCGCTTTGCCGCAACGCCTCTTCAGCGTGCATCTGATCGTCGATGTCGTGACAGAGGCCGTACCACTGGACGATCTCCCCGTCCTGATCTCGCAACGGCTCCGCCCGGCTCGACATCCAGTGGTAGACGCCATCGGCTCGGCGCAAGCGATACCGCAACGCAAAGCTTTCGCCTATGACGAGGCACCGCTGGAGGGTGTCTCTAAACGCCCCCGCGTCCTCCGGATGGACGGTCTCCAGGACCGCCTCCAGTCGGCTCAAGCCCGGCTTGTCGGTATCGCTCACATCCAAGCCGAGATAATCCACCATGCGCTTGTTGAAGAAGGTCGGCTCACCGTCGGGTGTCAGGCGCCAAACGTGGCTTGGGACCATGTCGACGAGCTGCGAGAGTTCCCGCTCCCGATCGCGCAACGCCGCCTCGGCCCGCTTTTGATCCTCAATATCTATTGTTGTGCCGTACCATTGAGTAATACGTCCTTGGCTATTCCGTGAAGGGCGCCCCGAGTTTCGAAACCAGCGATAGGCACCATCGGCACGCCTCAGACGATGCTCTGTGTCATAATGATCACCGGTTTTGAGGCAATGCCGCCATCGGGCGGCGACACGATCGTAGTCGTCGGGATGGACGAACCGACGCCAGCCAAACTCATCCTCGTCTTCGGAAACATTGAGCTCTTCGGACGCACTGCCGAGGAACGCCAGGGTACTTGGACTAACGTAGGTGAACCTACCGGCGGCGTCCGCCGACCACGCGAAGCCGGGCATGCTCTCAAGAATTTGCAGCGCACGCGCGTTATCGGAGACGGTTTCGGTTGATGATTGAGACGCTCTCATCATCGGCTGCTCCTGCCGAACAAAGAAAGCCTGGGGCCTGTCAGTGCTGAATATAGCACCTGTCCCCGAGTTTTGGGCGGGCGAACTCATGCTCGCACCCTGGACTCGCCACCGAAGCGCATCTCTCTGACCATTGAAATTGTGTAGCGTAAACTACCTGAACATGGCCATGCCCCTGTTGTATAATTGCCAGATTCAGCTCGTCCCATCATGATTTGGTCACATATGCGATATCGGCAATCACTCGAGCGGTTTTGCCATTAAGGAAACGCTTGGGGGCTAAAGGCATGCTATTTGTCCGAGTGAGGTCGAACTCCGTTCAAAAAGAGCTCAACAGCGGAGGCGACTGCCGCTCGCATTTCTTTGTCTGACGGCGGCCGGCGGAGGCCGAGAATGACCTGCAGATGAAGGTTGTCACGGATCATGCCGACAAAATGCCCGGCTAAGCGCAGGCAATCGTCGGCTCGGATGTCCCCCCGCTTCTTGGCAATCTCCAGCACCTCGGCCAGTTGGGTCGTGGCGCGGCCCGGCCCCTGTTCGTAGAACGATTTCACAAGATCAGGAAAGCGATTGGCTTCGGTAACAGCCATTCGATAGATGCCGATCAGGGTTGGCGACATATAACCACCCATGAGATGCCGACCGAACGCTGTCAGCGTCTCCCGCAAATCCCGACCCTCGATCTCCTCGACCGCCAAGGTTGAGAGCACCTTATCTGCGTTTTCGGTGACGATGGCCGCGAACAGGCCCTCCTTGTTGCCGAACTCGTTGTAGATGTTGCGCTTCGAGCCGCCGGCGCGTTCGATGATCGCGTCAATGCTTGTCGCCGCATAGCCTTGCTCAAAAAAGACCTCGGCCGCCGCTTGCAGAAGGGCTTCCCGGCGGGTGCTTGGCCGTCCTGACTTTGCTGCTACTGCAGGCATCGAACCTCCCATCACTATCTATGTCCTTGACTGGTAACGCTCGTTACCCTATGTGTCAATGGTAATGAGCATTACCGAACCGAGTAACGCAAATCAGCAAAGCTCCTTACCCCACCTGTTCCGGCTCAGATCGAACGAGCTGGTCCAGGCGTAACTCCCATTGGAGCGCGCTTGGCAGAGCGTCCGCGTCAACCTCGCGGGAAAGGCTCTGCTACCGGAGATTAATGATGAATAGATTGGAAACCCCGCCCATTGAGGTGTCTAGGGCAGGGCTGAATGCGGACGAGATCGAGCAACGGATCATCCGCGCGTATGTGCAGCTTGCCTGCCGTCCCCGCGAGAGTGGGGAATCCCGCAGCCTGACCGTGGTTCGCCTGCCTCAGCTGAACGTGCGGTTGACGGAGGCTTCACCCGAGATACAGGGCATGCCGCTGTTCTGGCTGGAAGTGTATCCCGACGGCAGCCTTTCCGTGATCGACAGCTGCGGATTCTCGGATTTGGACGAGGACGAGCTGGCCACGGCAGTCGAGATGATCATGAGCGCAGGACTTCGGGCGCACGATCATCGTCATCAATAGCAGTCCAACCCCATCAGATCGAAGACGGACACCGCCGCCAACGAGCAGCCGCGGCGGCCCCGCACGTACGTCTGAGAAACCCAAACCACAGGAGTAAATCACATGCGACTTGTCATCATCGGCGTCGGCTTTGCCGGCATGTACGCCGCTCTGTCCGCGGCCCGCCTGCGCGACCTCCAGGGTGTTTCGCCCACGGAACTCGAGATCGCCCTGGTCGCACCGGAGCCAACTCTGGTGGTTCGGCCGCGGCTCTACGAACCGAAGCCCGAAACCCTCACAGCTCCTCTCCAGGGGGTCTTCAAGGCCATTGACGTGGTCTACGTGCAAGGCAACATCGAGACTGTCGATACAGCATCCCGCGTTGTGGAAGGCGTGACAGCCAACGGCATGCGGGGAAGTCTCTCCTACGATCGGCTCGTCATAGCGACCGGCTCGCGGCTGTTTCACCCAGACATTCCTGGCCTCGGCGAGCACGCCTTCAGCGTCGACCAGCTCGACGACGCGATCGCGCTTTATCGACACCTGCACAGTCTGGCTGATCGCCCCGCATCGAAGGCGCGCGATACGGTCGTCGTTGCCGGCGGCGGGTTCACCGGCATCGAGGCGGCAACAGAAATGCCGGCGCGGCTTCGTGCGATCCTCGGCGAGAATGCTAAAACACGGGTCATTATCGTTGAACGAAGTGACGTCATCGCTCCTGACATGGGCCCACGTCCTCGCCCCATCATCGAGGAGGCCCTGCATGAGCTCGGCATCGAGGTCCGTCTCGGCGCCGGCGTCGCAGCCTTGCATGAATCCGGCGTCACGCTCTCTGACGGTGAGCACATTGAAAGCGCAACCGTGATCTGGGCCGCCGGCATGCGTGCCGCACCGCTGACTACGCAGATCCCCGCCGAGCGCGATAATTTCGGTCGGCTGCTTGTCGATCGCAATTTGCGTCTGCCATCGCAGCCAAGCGTCTTTGCCACCGGCGATGCCGCCCGGGCCGCATGCGACGATCTCGGCAACTACGCGCTGATGTCGTGCCAGCACGCCACGCGGATGGGAGCTTTTGCGGGCCACAATGCTGCGGCTGACCTGTTGGGTGTTCCGACCAAGCCCTATCACCAGAAGACATACGTCACCTGTCTCGACCTGGGCGAAGCCGGCGCGATCTTCACGCGAGGCTGGGACCGAAAGGTGGAACTGGTCGGGGCGGAGGCCAAGAAGACCAAGCAGGAGATCAACACCGTGTGGATTTATCCGCCGCCCGCCGATCGTGCCGCTGCGCTCGCGTCAGCCGATCCGGAGCGTGTCACGGACCTCTAGGTGCTCCTCACCATAGACCGCGCTCTGCCTCTGAGCGCGGTTCACCTCCTAACGACCAACCTGGAATAATCGACGATGGACCAACGCACTGTGCGCGGGACGGCGTTTGCCATGCCGCTGACAAACCCTGCTTTTCCACCCGGCCCCTACCGCTTCATCAACCGCGAGTACTTCATCATCCAATACCGGACGGATCCCGAGGCGCTGCGCCGGCTGGTACCGGACCCGCTCGAGCTTGCCGAGCCGGTGGTGAACTACGAGTTCATCCGCATGCCGGATTCAACCGGCTTCGGCGACTACACTGAAAGCGGTCAGGTGATTCCAGTCTCCTTCCAGGGCAGGGCCGGCACTTACACCCATCAGGTGTTTCTCAACGATCACCCGCCAATCGCCGGTGGGCGCGAGTTGTGGGGCTTTCCCAAGAAGCTGGCGCAACCGACCCTGGCGGTGGAGACCGATACGCTGGTCGGCACGTTGAACTACGGCTCGGTTCGGGTCGCGACCGGCACCATGGGCTACAAGCACCGCGCCCTTGATCCCGCGCTCGAAGCCAGCAAGCTCGCCGCACCCAATTTCCTGGTCAAGGTCATCCCCCACGTGGATGGTACGGCGCGGATCTGCGAGCTGGTGCGCTTCCACCTCGAGGACATCACCGTGAAGGGCGCCTGGACTGGGCCGGCGGCGCTCGACCTGTTCTCGCACGCTTTGGCGCCTGTCGCCGAGCTGCCTGTCCTCCAGGTGCTTTTGGCGAAGCACATTGTTGCCGACCTGACCCTTGGGCTTGGCACGGTGGTCCACGATTACCTGTCTCCCGATCGATCGGCACGTGGTGACATTGCCGCCTTGGCCGAAGCGACAGCTGGCTGGCCTGGAAACATCCGGAAATGACGGAGTTTGGATAATGCTGAATATGATGCACGATTCGATCAGCCCCGGGGCACCGCAAACCAAGTCGCTGCCATACGAGGTCGTGGCCTTGGTGCTGCAGGGCGGCGGAGCTCTTGGAGCCTATCAGGCCGGGGTTTATGAGGGCTTGCACGAGGCCGGCATTCGGCCGAATTGGGTGGCGGGTATCTCGATCGGAGCACTCAACGCTGCCATCATCGCCGGTTCCCCCGAACCTGAGCGCGTAGAGCGACTGCGCGAGTTCTGGGAAACCATCTGCGCCACCCCGGTGGAGTGGCCCGCGGGCCAAGGGCTGGCTGACGCCATGCCCTTTGCATTCGACGTTCGCTCGATGCACAACGCCGTTGCGGCGACGCGAGCGCTTCTGCAAGGCCAGCCCGGCTTCTTCAAACCGCGCTTTCCGCTACCCTTCTGGTCGCCCTTTACGGGCGATGCTGCGACGAGCTTCTACGATACGTCCCCGCTGCACCAGACGTTGGAGCGGCTTGTCGATTTCGACCGGCTGAACTCAGGCGAGGTCCGCGTGAGCGTCGGTGCTGTGAACGTCAGTACCGGGAATCTCACCTATTTCGACACGGCCGAACAGCCGTTGAGGCCGAAGCACTTTATGGCTTCCGGCGCTTTGCCGCCGGGCTTCCCAGCGATCGAAATCGACGGCGATCATTACTGGGATGGCGGCGTGGTCTGGAACACACCTCTTTCGCACGTGCTGGCCGACGAGCCACGGCGTGAGACGCTGACCTTCCAGGTTGATCTCTGGTCGGCCAAGGGGCGTATTCCCAACGACATGATGGAGGTGTCGAGCCGGTATAAAGACATTCAGTATTCGAGCCGAACGCGTGCCATCACCGACCAGGTGAAGCGGATGCAGAAGATGCGTCAGGCTTTGCAGCGAACGATCGACAAGTTGCCGGAGAGCGCAAAGGACGATCCAGAGATCAGCGCTATCATGGATATGGCCCGCCACTGCTCTTACAACATCATCCACCTGATCTATCAGTCCAAGATCTATGAGGGCCACTCCAAGGATTATGAATTCGGGCTGAACGCCATGCGCAGTCACTGGCAGAGCGGACTGGACGACATTCGCCGCACGCTAGCCGATCCACGGCGTCTGGATCCGCCGCCACCGGATCTCGGCATTGTAACGCATGACGTACATCGCGGCGATTGAGCAGCGACAGATCTCATTGGTCAGGATCAGGACCTCGAAAGGGAATTCCATGTTGAAGGGGAAGGTAGCGATCGTCACCGGCTCGACCAGCGGCATCGGGCTGGGGATCGCCAACGAACTGGCCCGGTTGGGCGCAGACATCATATTGAATGGCCTTGGCGATGCCGACGAAATCGAAGCGACCCGCAGCGGACTCGTACGCGACCACGGCGTGCGCGTTGTTTACGACGGCGCCGACATGTCGGACGGGGAAGCCGTGCGCGAACTGATCGCCACGACAGTCGAGACGTTCGGGCGTGTCGACATTCTGGTGAACAATGCCGGAATCCAGTTCACTGCGCCGGTGGAAGAATTCCCGCCCGCCAAATGGAATGCCATTCTGGCGATCAATTTGTCAGCCGCGTTCCACGGCATTGCGGCAGCCGTGCCCCGGATGAGGAAGCAGGGTTGGGGGCGGATCGTCAACATCGCCTCCGCCCATGGCCTCGTCGGTTCACCCCATAAGGCCGCCTATGTTGCAGCCAAGCATGGGCTTGTCGGTCTGACCAAGGTGGTTGGCCTCGAGACTGCCGGCAGTGGCGTGACCTGCAATGCCATCTGCCCTGGCTGGGTGCGAACGCCGTTAGTCGAAAAGCAGATCAGCGATATCGCCGCAGAGAGGCATATCAGCGAGAAGGAGGCGACAAAGGAGCTGCTGGCGGAAAAGCAGCCGTCCCTGACCTTTGTCTCTCCAGCTCAACTCGGCGGCACCGTTGCCTTCCTGTGCTCGGATGCTGCCAGCCAGATCACCGGCGCGGCAATCTCCATCGATGGCGGCTGGACCGCACTGTAGCTGGAAATGGCTATGGTGCCTCGCGGACGCGAACTGACCTGAGACACCTAAACTTCAGTATAGTCGTCGTAGACTTATCGAGTGGGCATCCACGCCACTGGCTCAATAGTGCCGCCTCTCCTGTGCAGGTATCCTTCTGGAGCAAGCGGTAACCTGTCCTTGACTGGTAACTGACATTACCGTATAGGTCAGTGGTAATATGTATTACCGGAGGGCGCCATGGCGCAGCTCAGCAAGAAGAAGCGGATCGGCATCCTGTTGTGCCTTGGCGCCGGTGTCGTCACGGCGGCCGGTTGGGCTTGGGCCCGCTCAAGCGACGAGACATCGACCGACAACGCCTACATCCGCGGCGACGTGACCTCGCTTGCCCCAAAGGTTGCAGGCTATGCCATGGCGGTCGAGGTTGAGGACAATCAACCCGTACGAGTAGGAGACGTCTTGTTCCGGATCGACGATCGGGACTACCGCGCCCGGCTTGCGCAAGCCGTGGCCAATATCGAAGCGGCCCAGGCCCGCCTGACCAATGTCGATGCGGAGACCGAACTCCAGCACGCGCTCATCCGGCAAGCCGAAGCCCAGAAGCAATCGGCCGTGGCCGAGTTGAACCGCGCGACCAAGGCCTCGGACCGCCATCGTCAGCTGATCCGCAGCAATGCCGTGAGCCAGGCCCAGATCGATGAAAGCGACGCGGTGCGATTGCGAGCAGAGGCAGGAGTCACAGCGGCCTCCGCAACGGTCGAGGCTCAACAGCGGCGCATTGGTGTCCTTGTGACCCAGCGTGAAGCGGCTGTGGCCGCGGTGGCGCAGGCCCAGGCCGCACGCGATCTCGCCCAGATCGATCTCGACAACACCGTGGTTCGGGCGCCGGTCGGCGGCGTGATCGGCAACCGCCAGGTCCGCGTCGGCCGGCTTGTCGCGCCGGGCGCTGCCCTGCTCGATATCGTTCCGGTCGCCGATGTTTGGATCGTGGCGAACTTCAAGGAAACCCAGCTCGAACAGATCCGGCCCGGTCAGCGTGCCCGGATTTCCGTCGATGGCTATCCGAACGAGGCGCTTGAAGGTATCGTGGACAGCTTCGCGCCTGGAAGTGGGTCTGCCTTCAGCCTGCTTCCCGCAGACAATGCGACAGGAAACTTCGTTCGCGTCGTCCAGCGCGTCCCGGTCAAGATCCGGTTTGCCAACAATCCGTTGCCCGGCCGGCTCGTGCCCGGCCTGTCGGCGCGGGTCGAGATTACTGAAGGAAGCGGCTCATGACTGCGGCCGTCGTCGCCCTGCCGAGCCGCGACAAGCCTGCGACTGGAATCCTTCTTGTCACTGGGATCGTGCTGGCGGCTCTGACGGAGGCGATCGCCAGCACTGTCCTGTCGCTCGGGTGGGCCGACATCATCGGCGACACCTATGCTACCCCGGATGAGTTCGCCTGGCTCGATGTCGGCTACACTACACTGCGCTCAAGATGATCGGGTTCGTCGCTGCTCCCTGGCTGATGACCCGGATCAATCTACGCAGCCTGATCATTGGGGCGACCCTCGTGATGGGCGCGGCCTGTGGCCTGGCGGCCTTCACGGCTCGCCTGGACCTGTTGATCACGCTTCGTATCTTCCAGGGTCTTTCCGGCGGTATTCTCCTGGTTGCGGGCCAGGCGATCATCTTTCTCGCCTATCCGCGATCCTATCAGCCGATCCTACAGGCTCTGTTTGCCATGGGGTCCGTCGTGGCCCCTGCGACAATCGCGCCAGCTCTCCAAGGCTGGCTGCTCGATAGCCACTCCTGGACATGGATCTTCTTCAGTGTGGTTCCGCTAGCCATGGCGGCTGCCGGCCTCCTGCTGATGGTCGATGGCCCAGATCCCATCAAGGCTACGCCGCGTCCGTTCGACTGGATCGGCTTCTCGCTGATCTCCACCACCCTGTTGTGCTTCACTTATGTGCTCAGCCAGGGCAGCCGGTGGGACTGGTTCGAGGAACCGCGCATCCTGTGGCTGACCGTGATTGGCACAGCCACCCTGCTGGCCTTTCTTGGTCAACAAGTCATGACCAGCCCCCGCGGCCTGCTCAATTTTACTGCGTTTCGATCAGAGGATTTTACCTTTGCCTTCATCGTCAGCTTTGTTGCCGGCGCCGCTTTGTTCGGAAGCGCGTTCCTGATCCCGTCCTTTGCCGTGTCCGTCCTCGCGTTCACGCCGACCGATGCCGGCCTACTCTTGTTGCCAAGCGGCGCCCTTTTTGTCGGAGCGCTCCTGATCGCCGCTTTCCTCTTCCAGGTGCGCCGTGTTGCTCCATTCGCGACTGTACCGTTCGGCATTCTGATGATCATGGTCGCGATGTGGATGCTGTCTGGCTCGACCAGTCAAAGCGGCGCGGACGACATGATGGGCGCCATCCTGCTGCGCGGCCTGGGCCTCGGCTTCCTGTTTCTGTCGATTACCCTGATCGCCTTCAGCACTCTCAACAGCGCCAATCTTGCCTCCGGCATCGGGCTCTTCAATACGGGCCGTCAGCTTGGCGGTCTCATGGGGGTTGCCGGGCTCCAGACCCTGATCGAGCACAACGTCGTGGGCAACCTCGCGGTGCTCGGCTCCCACGTCGCAGCCGGCGTTCCGGCGATCAGTGAGCGGTTAACGGCAACGACGGCCATGTTGGTGGCAAAAGGCATGGACGCCGCAGCGGCCAGCCGTGCTGCCATGAGCCTGCTGGGCCGGGTCGTTGCAGGTCAGTCGACCTTGATTGCCTTCGATACGGCGTTCAATGCGGTCGCAATACTCTTCCTCATCGCCGCGCCGTTGTTGGTCACCATCAAGGTCGGCCTGCACCGGTACGCGAAGGCGCAAGCTGCGAAGCCGCTGGGGACGGTTGAGTTACATCCCCGGCCACCGGTCAAACAAGAGGCGGAGACAATCCCGCTTCAGGCGTTCGGCTGAATCTGCATTGGCCGAGACCAACAACGAGCTTCCCCTTGCGGGACGCCCAACGTGCGAACCTGTGCCCCCTCCACGCAGGCTCCATGAGCATCCCGCCGGGCCCTGGCCGCCGCAGCCAGGGCCCACTCGTAACTATGTCACGAATATCTAGGATGGATCATGCTCGACAACATACCTCCCGCGGGTGACGGGCGAACCCCTGATCTCCAGATCATCCTCAAGAGGCGTCAGATCGTCGACGGCGCTCGCCAGATCTTCCTCCAGAGCGGCTATGCGGAAGCCAGCATGGACGAGATCGCCGCTAAAGCGGGGGTCTCGAAGGGCACGCTCTACAACCATTTTGACAGCAAGGATGACATGTTCAAGTCGCTGATCCATGCGGAAGCAAAGCGACTTGCACGCGACCTGCCATCCCCTGACCCGGAGGATCCCAATCCAGCCTCTGCTCTGACGCGGATTGGGATTGCAATTCTCCAGATCCTGGAAGTCCCAGCGACGGTGGCTACCCTACGCCTGGTCATCGGTGCCCTTGGCCGGTTCCCCAATCTGGGCGAGGAGTTCCTCATCCAAAGCCTTGGCCCAACGGTCGAGCGGATCGCGGAGTACCTCGATACTCATGTGGCCCCCGGCGACATTCAGATTCAGAACACCCGTTCCGCAGCGGAGCAGTTCGCGAGGTGGTGTTTGGCGTATGCGATGGAGGGCGTCCTCATGCCTGATCAGCCCCGGCAGACGGAGGCAGATTATGCTGCTTGGGTAGAGCAGGTGCTGCGTGCCTCAAGCATCTCAACTGGTGCGCATGAGCATGCATGATGTCCCGTTGGCTCCCGCTCATCGCGTTCTTCCGCTAGCCGGACAACCAGATAACTGTCTATTCGCTCGTACCCGAGTGAATGGCTGGCGTAGTGCGTTGGCCGCCGGATGCCTGGTCGGCTCATTGCTCGTCGGTCCCTCTGTCGAAGCGGATGAGTTCGACCCTTTCGTCGTCTATGAGGAGGCGAAAGTTCTGAACGATCAATGGCAGGTCTGTGCCGCATCTGCCCTAAAGGGCAGGCTTCAGGCGAACCAGCCGGCAGAGCAACTTGCAGAGCAAGCACTTGATCGGTGCCGTGCCAGACAGGACAGCCTAGACCGCTTTCTGGTCAAGAGAGTTGGGGAGAGAAGTGCCAGCAATGTGATGGCGCTCCTACGGGAGAAGTATCAATCCGGCTTGATTGCTGCCATCACAGAACTGCGGACGCACGATTAGGCCAGTTCGGCCGCTCACGGTGGGGCGGGTAAGCACGATGCTGCTCAACCGTCAGAGTTCACCACCGGATTGACCCGTAGGACCCAACGATCCGGCACCTAAACATTCTCACTTGAGCTCTCGGGTTGCTTCAAAGGGCGATCCGTTATGTTCGGGATTGGCCATAACCAGGAAGTTAGAGTGGATCTGGCACTTGCCCTCAGAGCTTTCGTTCGTACCGTCGAACGCGGCTCGGTGACCGCTGCGTCAAAGGACCTCGGCGTATCGCAACCTGCCGTGACAAAGCACTTGCGCAATCTCGAAACCCACGTTGGTGCGCGCCTGCTTGAGCGGTCTTCGCGTATCGTCCGGCCGACACCGCTCGGACTGACGCTCTACGAAGGATGTCAGCCTGCGCTTGCCTCCATCGAGGCCGCTCTCGAAGGTGTGCGGCGCAATATGGGATTGATCGAGGGCCTGCTTCGGGTCCACGCGCCAACATGCATCGGAGCCAAGCATCTTCACTCCATCGTCATGGCGTTTCAGGATCGGCATCCAACCGTCTCGATCGACCTGGTTCTCGAAGATCGTGTTGTCGATCTCGTCTTCGAGAACTATGACCTGGGGATCAAGTATGGCCGCCCCGATGGGCAGGGCCTCATCATCAGAAGCCTGGGTCATGTCCGGCGCATCCTGGTCGCATCGCCTGCCTTTCTGACCTGCCACGGGCCAATCGACACGCTCGACAGGCTTGCAGGTATCGATTTAGTGACGACCGCGGCGGTGTTATCCCCACACGACACCCTCTTCGTTCAATGTGGTCACAAGGAAGTCGAAGTAGGCGTTCGTGCGAACCTTCGGACAAACAACGCTAATGTGATCGTGAACTCTCTCCTGTCAGGCAGGGTTGCTGGACCGGTCCAGCATCTACTCGTCCGTGACGAATTGGAGAGCGGCAGCCTCGTCCGCACTCTTCCCGAATATGAGATCAGGTCACATGACCTCTTCATGGCGTACCCGTCTGTTCGCTTCATGCGCCCTGCCGTCAGAGCATTCACCGAGTTCGTGGTTCCGCGCCTGAAAGCCGTTGAGGGCATCGACCCGCTCAAGCAGCCGGCGGCATCGTGAAGCCTGACTATTCCTCGCAGTTATGATGCATATGAGCGCATCGGCAATAGACTGACGGCTCCTCTCGACGTTACGTGCAGCCCGATCTTGAGGAACTGCCAAGCAATGTTGACGAGACGGGCCGTGTTGGCGATGGGGTCTGCTATGCTCACAGGGTGCGTTTCAAGTCCTGAAACCGCCGTAATGGAGCCAGCAGAACCAAGAATCGATCCCTTCTATTCGCAAATGTATGCTGCCTTGGATGATGAACCATACCCGGTTCAGGACGTCGATCTCACGCAAGTTGACCCGAGATTCTGGCGCCGTGAGGTTTCCTACTCCACGGCGGAACGACCCGGCACCGTGGTTGTCGATCCCGGCGAACGATATGCCTATCTCGTTATGGATGGAGGCCGGGCGATCCGATATGGCGTTGGGGTCGGCAAGGAGGAGGCTTTCAACTTTCAGGGGAGCGCCTCGGTCGGGCGAAAGGTGCAATGGCCGCGTTGGACGCCAACGCAAGATATGATCCGTCGAGATCCAGAACGCTATGCGAAACATGCGGGCGGTCTGCAGGGCGGACCTGAAAATCCCCTGGGTCCGCGGGCTCTCTATCTGTATAGGGACGGACAGGACACTCTTTACCGGCTTCACGGCACTGTTGAGCCATGGACAATCGGCACGATGGTCTCTTCTGGCTGCGTTCGCTTCCTCAACCAGGATATCATCGACCTCTATCGCCGTGTTCCGGTCGGAAGCAGAGTAATCGTCTTGCCTGCAATAGAGCTCGCTAAGTCCCCGCTTGCCACTGGTTGATAGCCAGGATGGGATAGATCAGCATGATGATGTTGAGGGTGAGGTTGTCCCGGATCCAGTACCCGACGATCAGTTCCATGAGTAGAGCAGCCGCTACTGTTAACCAGACGGGCCAGATACGGGCGAGCCAAAAGCCGAGGATCATGGCGCCGACATCCATAACCGAGTTGATGACACTGTCACCGTAGTAATTGAGAGCGATATTCGTCGCCCGGTAGCGGTCGATGACGGTGTTCGTGTTCTCGGCGATCTCCCATGCGCACTCGACCCCGAGAGCCATCAGGAGCGCTATGCCCAGCGGCAGTGGTCGCCCTCGCACGGATCCAACGAGCCACGTTCCGCCATAGAACAAGAAACCGTGGATGATGTGGGACGGAGTGTACCAGTCCGTCAGGTGCTAGGAATTGCCCGAATCCTTGACTGTCCCGTGCCAGAGCTCAATCGTCCCGCAGGTGCAGATCGCCGTCCGGCCCATGGCGAGCAGGATCCCGGCCGTGACCCCAATCAGGCCCAGGACAAGAGCGGTATAAAGCGTGGTCCGGGCTCCAGAAGGCTTATCCACCCCGGGAGCTGAGATGCCGGCACCATGTGCTCCTTGCAATGACGTCATCTTGTCTCGCCCACCTCCAAGTGTGCTCATCAGATTGGCCGTCTACCTGTCGACTGGCTCTAGCGTCGAGGTCGCGGCTCTAAACACGAATGCACCGGGTCCAGCGTAGCGTCTGGCCAGCGGGTTTTCGATCTGCGCTTGAAACTTCGAGTAGAGCGCCACCATTGCGGTGAAGCGTGCATGTTTGAAGCTGTCGGTCGTCGTCAGCTCCGAGATGTCGATCACGCGGGCGCCGTATCGCCTGGCCGCAGCCTGAACCCATGGATCGTGGACATCGTCGGCACCGACACGCCGGCCACCGGTGATGATGCGAGACAGGGTTAAAGCACTGTCATCGCTCGAAACCAGCAGGGTGAGTGGACGAGGAAGCCGGCCGATGATCTCGAGTTGGCGAACCATGTCGACGACATCGATATCAGGAGCAGCCAACACGACATTCGAAAACCGCTCGATCACGGCTCGCCGACGCTCGCGGCTCATTTTTGCCAGCGTCTCCATTGTGAGCCATCCTCCCATGCTGTGAGCCAGCAACACGACCCGCGCGTTCGGCTCCTCAGCGAGAATTTCGATAGTCCGGGCAAGGCCATCCGTGGATGCTGCGGCAGCGGCTCTGTCGGCGCTATAGCTCAGCGGCTTCCCCTGGGACGGCCAAGCGAACAGCACCGCGACCCGGTTGTCGTGAGCATCCGCGGCAATCTGCGCGAGCCGATAAACCGTTTCCTGGAAGCTGTTATTATATCCGTGTACGAAAAGCCGGATGGGCCGCCCGTCGCCTTTCGTGCCGGCGATGCCGGATCGGAATTCGGCTTCGGACAGGCGCGTCGCGTGGACTGTAACGAAGTCGGTCATCGGATCAGGCGGATCACTTGGCCACTCGATCATATCAGCTTGGTGGGTCGGTGGAATCGAGATCACGTAACGGGCAAAGCGAAGTGTCTGCGATTGACCGCTGCTGAATGCAGTTCCCGATCCGGGCTCCGGCGTTCGCAGGGTCGCGACAAAGATGGTGACGCTCCTCTCGCCCCACTTCGCTCTTGCGGGCTGCAGAACCTCGGGTCCAGGTCGTGTGACACACGCGCCCAGCGCAACCACGATTGTGGCGACCATGATCCAGCAAACCGCGTGGGCTGACCAGCCTGCGATGACATGGTTCGTCTTTGCTCGGTCAAGAACCACCTGCCAGTCCTCCAATTGGCATTGGATCAAGTGCCTTGAAGCAACTGCCGCTCATGCGTTTCAATGCTCCTACAATCATCTTTCAATATCGGAAAGCGACCGGCTACCGACCAAAAGGCGATACTCTCCTATGCCGAAGCATAGGGTATCCTTTGCGCTTCGATAGTGCGCCTAGCACTGGGTCTAGCCACCCTAGGCTTAGGCACAGCCCAACCAGTGGATTTGCTCCGCTTAAGTGGAGAGCGGTTTGACGCAACCTTCGTTGATCCAGACCTCAACCAAGCTCTCGTCGAGGAACGCTTCAACCTCTATCCATTACTTTCTCTCCTTCCGAGCATTGTCGTCGTGCAGTTGCGCCGGATGATCTCGATCACGGTCTCGGTGGTGCGGTCGAGATAGCTGCGCCCATCGGCGAGCCGTGCCGTCGGGCTGATGTAGCTCTGCGGGCCGATGTGGGCTGCCGGATCGAGCGAGTGCACCGTGATTTTCCCGGCGTCCAGGGCCCGGTTCCAGGCGCTGCGCCGCCACAGGCGCCAGCGCTGGGGGAAGAGTCCGATGCCCACCCGTTCGATCCAGTCCTTCGTGCTGGTGAGCCGATACAGGTGGAGCGCATGCGTGAGGTCGTTGGCGCCGTTGTGGAAACCGCCGAGCGTGATCAGCCACAGGGGGGCGCAAAGCTGAGTGAAAAGCTCCTCAACCGCGCCGGTGGCCACCTGGGCGCCGCCGCTGTAGCAGAGCAGGACGACCGGCATGCCACTGGCGGGCTCGTAGCCTGCGAGCCGGAGCTGGTCGGCGATCTGGGCGCCCACTGCCCGGTTGTACAGCGGGCGGTATCGGCGGTCGGCGGCCACAAAGGTCTGCATGACATTGTGCAGGAACAGCATGATGCCGACGTGCCGCCGGAGCCAGTCCCACACCGGGCGCCCTACGAGCGGGTCCGCCAGGGGCGAGTAGGGCTGGATCTGGCCCAGCACGCGCAGCTCCGGTGCTCCGGCGATGACGGCCTTGACGAATTGGCCGCCGTCGCGCGTATCGGTGAAGCGGCGCTTGCCGATCCCGTCCAGATAGACCACGTAGGCGTCCGGCGGTCGCCTTGGATCGGCCCCCCTGGCGTAGGGCACCTCGGGTGGGAGCGTAGCGACCGGTCCGCGCCGGCCGATGGTGTAGAGCATCAGCTCGTAGCGGGCGAGCAAGCCCTCGGCGACCAGGACCGGGCCGAGCGCCAGGAGGACGACGAGCAGGAGGAGCTCGCTCATACGATCGCCTCCGGCTCCCGCACGCCCGCGATGATCCTCGCGATCAGCCGCCGGACCACCCCGACCGTGGCGGCGAGCCCGACCCCCGCGACGGCGATGCACCCGGCCGCGGTCCACCAGCCCAGTCCCGACGCCGCGGCGAGCGGACCGGCCAGCCCTGCCCCGACACCGGCCACAAGCAGGATGTGCAGGAACGGCCCAAGGAGCGGGAACGCGAGGACGGCGGTCAGGAGTAGCGGGGCGACCAGGGCGGGTGTCCAGACGAGCCCGGTCGTGCCGGTCAGCGGAGCCGCGTCAGGCGCCATGACCGGCTGAATCAGGTCGGCGATGGTCCACGCGGCGAGGGGCCACAGCGCGATCATCGTGCCCTCGACGACGGTGCCGGTCACCATCAGCCCGGCCACGAGCCGCGGGGACAGGTTGGGTCTGCGCGCCACCAGGGGCAGCACCCGCCCGGCACTCTCGGACAGTCCAGCGAGGACCAGCAGGACAACGACGGTCGTCGACATGGTTCAGTGCCCCCGTGCTCGATCGGTCACGGTGCCGCCGCGCGCGGCGTCGAGGTATTGCTCGAGTTCGTCGGCCGCACGCTGGGCGCCACCGGCCTGCTGCTGTGCGGCACGCTGTGCAGCTGCCGCCTCACGGAAGCGCGGCTCGTCCAGTCTCCGGGCGAGCGCGAGCACCGTCTCCGCAGTGGCATCCTCCGTGCGGAGCGCGAGGCCAGCGCCGAGTTCGACGACCCGCCGGGCCACCAGCGGCTGGTCCGCGCCCTGCGGCACGACGAGCGTTGGCACCCCGGCCCGCATGGCCTCATTGACACTGTTCATGCCGCCGTGCGTTACGAAGAGCGCCGCCCGGTCCAGCACTTGGAGCTGCGGCACGGATCGGCGGGCCAGCACGTTGGCCGGCAGCGGACCCAGGTCTGCCGGTTCCGTGTGCCCAGTCGAGACGACAACGGTGCCACCTAGCGGCGCCAGCGCGGTCGCGAAGGTCCGCAGCAGGGCGGGCCCCCCATCGAACACCGTGCCCAGCGACGCGTACAGCACAGGATCCTCAAGCCGGACGGCGTCGAACTCCGGATCGGTCAGGCGGGAACCGACACTCGCCCCGACGAACCGGTACGAGGCGTCGAATGCGTCGGCTCCGGGCTGGAACGCGCTAGAGGTAAAGACCAGGTTCAGCGGCTCGCGCGCGTTCATCAGGTCGATCAGTGGCAGTCCGCCGGTGTCGTAGCCGCGGTGCAGGGCCCAGCGCGCGCGGACGTAGCCCCAGCCGATGCGAGGACGAGCCGCCGCGGCAGCCACCAACTCGTGGGAGATGCCGGTGGGGCTGGGAACCTGCCTGTTGAACGCGAACGTGGTGAACGTGGCCGCCGCCGGCACACCGAGCTCACGCGCGGCTACCGCGCCCCATGGACAGGCTGCCCCGTGCACGATCAGGTCGGGCCGGGTGCCACTGAGGTCCGAGAGCACGCCGGGCAGCAGGCCGAGGGCGCTCCGTGCGAGCTGTTCCAGCATCGCGAGGGGGATCGGCGGATCCGGCAGGGGCAGGTCGCCCCCAGAATAGAGCTGGACCTTCGCACCAGCGGCCTCAATTTGGGCCGCGAACGCGGGGGAGGTGTGGTAGGTCACCGTGTGACCACGCCGAGCGAGTTCTGCCACGACCGGAAGCGTCGGGTTGATGTACCCGTGCATGCCGATGTTGAGGAACGAGACGGTGCTCATCGACGGCCTCCGGGTGCCGCCGCCACCGATCGGAACTCGGCCTCCGAGAGACGCTCGGCTTCGGGCGTGCCAAAATCAGTGGCGGGATCAGGCGGGTCACCTGGCCACTCGATCTCATCGGTTCGGTGTGTTGGTGGGATCGAGATCACGTACCGAGCGAAGCGAAGTATCTCGTATGGGACGCTATTGAATGCAGCTCCCAATCCAGGCTCTGGCGTTCGCAGTGTCGCAAGAAAGATGGTGACGCTGCTGTCACTACGCTTTGCTCCTTCCGGCTCCAGGATCGTGGATCCAGGCCGGGCAACGCAGGCGCCAAGCGCAACGACGAGCCTGGCGAGCAAGAGCCAGCGAGCCAAAGAGGCTGGCCAGACTTCGACGAGATTGTTCGTCCGTGCTCCGAAGAGAACCACCTACCATCCCTCCCGTTGGCATTCTGGATGGCGCACCTCAAGCCAATCCCCTACTCATCGACCGGTCACCCAGGAACAGGCGCTTTCCGCATCCGAAGCCAAGTGGGGTGGATGTGTCGCCATATCAGGGAGATAAACGGCCGCGTCAGACTCCTTTTCTCCTTGCACCAGGTCCTCGTCCGACTGCGGCGGACGCCCCCGGCACTTTGCTGACCGGCCTACCGCCCGCTCAGTGACGTTGGAGCGAGCGACCGCACGGGTGGAGCAGACAGCCTTTCGCGAACCGGCGCGGGCGCGAGATGGCCGACCCGCTCGCGGTGGAGGAGCCGAAGCCGGCGAACTCGTACGACACCGCAATACGGGCGTTGTCGTACGAGGCAGCGATCGACCGGTTGTTCAAACGCATTGTTGTCTAGCTCGGCCCTAGCTCAACAAGCGGTCAATACTCCCCGAAGGCCGGTCGGCGGCGGCCGAGTCACGACTGCGAGGACCGAGCGCCGTGTCCATGAGGCGGCGGATGGTGCGCGCACAGCGACCGCACTGGGCGCGGCAGCCGAGACAGCCATAGACCTGGCTGGTCGAGCGCGGCGCCTCCGCCGCGACGGCGGAGCGCACATCCTGATCGCTCAACATATTGCACGAACAGACGATCATGGCGCGATGGTTCTCCGCGGCGCCCTCATCTAGGCTGGTTCGGCCCTAACCCAACAAGCGTTTAGTACTCCCAGGGGCCCGGTACCCAACGAAAGACGTCGCCATCAACCGCCACATGGCAAACGGACGGGAACGACAGGTGAGTGGCCAACAGCGACTCACGGTTCGCCGCCAGCTCCCGCAGCAGACGGACCCGGACGCGGGCCGCCTCCTCGGGGTCATGTTCGAAGCCGTTGTACCAGTCGGGGTGCTCGAACCCGACCGCGAACACGGCGTCGCCGGCGAACGTCAGCCGGTCGCCGCCGGACGCCAGCCGGACCACGCTGTGCCCGGGGGTATGGCCGCCGGTGCGTTGGACGCGCACCCCCGGCGCCACCTCGTGCTCGTCCTCGAACGGCCGCAGCTGGTTGCGGTACTCCTTCAAGAACCGCTTGGCCGACTCTCGAAGCGCGTCCGGGAACCCCGGCGGCATGGAGACGTGGGAGAAGTCGGGCGCCTCCCAGAACTCGACCTCGGCGGCCGCCACATGGATCCGCAGATCCGGACGCAGCACTTCCTTCACCCCGTCGACGAGCAGCCCGCCAATGTGGTCCATGTGCAGGTGGGTCAGCACCACGTCAGTCACGGATGCGAGATCGATGCCAGCGTCGTCCAGTCGCTGGACCAACCGCCCGGCCCGCTTCAAGTCCGGGAACTCCGCCCCGATCCCAGCGTCGATGAGGATGGTCCTGTCGCCGCTCCGCACCACGACGACGTTCAGCGCCCACTCGAGCACATCCGGCGGCAGGAACTTGTCCTCCAGCCAGGCCTCCCGGACGGCCGGGTCGGCATTGTGGCCCAACATCGCGCCTGGCAGCGATAGCACCCCATCGCTGACCACCGTCACGTCAATCGTGCCGACCTTCAGCACGTAGCGTGACGGAACCGACTCGTGCTCCGGTCTACCGTGGATGTACCTCGCGTTTACCTTGTCGGCGCAGTGCTTGACTGAGGGGTGTGGGGTGTTGTGCAGGTTCATGGTTGTCTCCTGTTGCTCCTCTGGTGGCGAGACCATGATCGCGCACGTCCTGGGCCCCCGATACCGTGCAGCCTGCTAGGGTCCGTTATCGAAAGAAGCAGATAGACCTGCACGTTGGGATAGGGTTGCCTGCACTTTGAGATAGGTTTGCCTACTCGCTGCCGCAGGCGAGCGCCGCATCCTATTCAGACAAGCTGCTTCCTTTTCATGAGTTTCATTGAGATCCGGCGGCGGCAATGTATTGGAAAGCAGCCGCTCCTGATATTCGTTTTGCTAGTAGGGGTCAGATCCAGCAAGGCATCCCAGGCGATGGCGGCCGCGACGACTGCTGGCCAATGGGGGAGCATTAGGATCTAAGGGGCAGTTGGGAAGACGACTGCACTGCAATATGGCGATCCAGCCATTTGAAGAAGTGCAACGAGAGCTAAGGCCCAGGGGGACATTGTTGCCTCACAGATCTTCATTCTCCCCCTCGCCGACCGTATAGCAGGATCGCCGAGTAGGAGAAGTCACGCGGCGAGAGTAGATCCTGCAGATAAGCCCGGGCATAGCGGCGCGACTCGATGTGACCAAAGCGGGGAGCAATTCGGGCGACGAGATTATCCAGTTGATCGGCCCAGCGGTGAGCCTCGCCGGCGTGCGTCATGGCGCGACACCTCTGTGTCTAAGACATCGCACAAGGCCCGGGTGAAGTATTAGAACCCGCTGCGCTTGGTCTGCTGTACGCGTTGTCGATTGAGACGGCGAGCGGCCTCATTGATCACTGTGGGCCAATAGCATTCTACGTCATGGGCAATGCGCTCGGAGCGATCTTCTTCTGACAGATTAGGATACCAGGGTGAGCGCTCAATTCGGTCTCGCAGGATAGTCCGCGCCGTCACCTCGATCTCACTCACGCCGATAGTGGCCGCGTCCTCCCCGTTGCGTTGCTCGGTGCTGCTATCAGGCTGAAAACTTTTCCGCATGTGGGGTCCTCCTCTCCATGAGCCCCCTAAATCAGTCTGCGAACATTACTTTTGAGTGCTTTTGAGAAAAGTCTCAATTCTGGATCACAGTTTGATGACGTGAGACAAATTTCTGGCATTCGCTAGCAGCCGCCCCCAGACTTAAACCAGTCCTTTAGCTAGCGTCCGGCTCCATTAATGGAGCTATACCGTGGGTATCGAAGAGGAAGTTTTCTGGGCCAGTGGGAGTCGGACACCTTGAAAGGCTTCTTCACAGCGGTTCGGAGCCCCCTGGGTCACGGTCCAGAGTCTGCAGAAATGCCGGATCTCACGGCGGAGCAGACGGATTGGGCAATCGAGACTTGCATGTCGTGATCAGGAGCTTGGTCGGACGCATGTAACCGTGCCTTCCTGAACTGCCAGTGTGCAACTTCCTTCAGCAAGCGATAGCGTACCAGTCAGTTGCCACAATGCTGCATGGTTGTATGGCTGATCGCAATGTCTTAGGCAGTGACCATCTCCTCAACCATATAAAGCCTGAGCGGGAACCGGAAGCACAACCACACGGCATGGCTGATTACATCAGCCGGGAAACGGTGGCGGGCCTAGCGAGAAAGGTGGGTCTTATTTGTCCCTCACCTATGAACCGCCGCGATCAGCTCGCACTCATCCTGATGATGCCGTTTCGGCTGTCTACCCGAGCCGAAGCCTCAGACCTTGATACCAGCGCGAGCCATGCTCGCGAGCTTCTGTGACGAGAAGCCTTTTCGCCATTCATCCTCGGCGCCCGGTTGCGGTAGGAATCGCCCGAACTCAACCATCTGCGTCGCGGCAATGTCTTGGAGGTAAACCCAGACATCTTCGGTACTGAGGCCGGCGACGGCGCTGACCTGTTCCACGATCTGCTGGATAAGGCCCGCTTTGACCTCGACGGCCCGGCCCGACCGGATCAGGCCCTGCACGAACACATGCGGGGTCGGGTTCGGCTTGCCCCCCAGGAAGTGACTGCCAGCGTCGAGAGGGTCGAATATAACTTGGGCAAAATAGGCGGGTGCGCCGGTGTGAGCGTTGTGAGCAGCGGTAATCGCCGCCGCGATCCGCTCCTTTTGATCCTCGGTAAGGGCCAGATTGGCAGTTCTGACAGTGTAAGTCGGCATGGCCAATTCCTCATTTGGAAGTATGTCCAGACTTCTAGGGAGAATGCCCGACGCAATGGGCTACGGGCTCAGTCCTCCTAGGATTTCCCGATCGTCCGGCCCGACTGAAGAATGCCGACGCCGACGAGGATCGTAGCCATCGCAAGTACGTCAACCGCCTGCACCGGCTCTCCCGCGAGGACCGCTCCGATGACCAGCGCGACCACCGGCGGGATATAAGTGACGCTTGAGGCGGCCACGGCGCCGAGCCGATCGACGATCAAATAGTAGAGGATGTAAGCGACGCTGGTACCGAGGAAACCCAGTCCAACGATGAGGCCGAGCGAGGCGCGGATGTCGCCGAAGATCTGCATAATACCGCCGGGATCGGTGGTGGCCAACAGGATTACGAGGGCGAGCCCGATCTGGTAGGTGGTCAGCGCCAGCGGCGGCAGCCGGAGCGGGCTGATGAACTTCCGGGCGTACACAAAGGAGCAGCCGACGCTGAACGAGCCCGCAACCATCCAGAGGACGCCTGCGACGTTCACCGCGCCGATATCGTGACTCCACGGCCGTGCGATCAGGAGGACGCCGAGGAAGCCAAGCAGCGTTCCGCTAACCGAGCGGACATTCAGCGGCTCCTCGCGCAGGAACACGGCAGCGGTGACGAAGGTGAAGAGTGGTATGGCGCCGCTCAGCATTCCGGCCACGCTCGACAGAAGCAGGGCCGTGCCCTTGGCGAAGGCGATGTAGTAGAAGGCCGTCGCCAGCATCGCCATCACGAGAAAGTGGTGGGCGTGGCGCCAGTCACGCCAGTGCAGCGTCCCCGTCGCGACCGCGAATACCAAGAGCGGCAGGAACCCGAACAGGACCCGCAGCAGGACGATTTGCGTCGGGCTGATCGAGGCAGACGCCCACTTCATAAAGATGAAATTCGTACCCCAGATCAGGCCGAGCAGGAGGAAAGCCCCGTAGGCCCCGAGAGGGGGCTTCGTCGTTGTGCCCGCAGGGCGCCCATGAACGCGCCGTCGACGCGCATGGCCGGCCTGTTCACTGCCTGGCCGGTTCGATCCCGTGTGCCCATTGGTGAGTGGAGGCTTGTTCATGCAGCGAGGTTCTCCGGATCCGCCTCCGCGGCAGCTGCGGACAGGGCTGGCTTCTCCATCGTGGCGACGGCGTGGATAGCGTCCAGTGCCGCAGCCAGGGATGGTTTCCTCAGGACGACATGGCCCTGGCCGGAGAGACGCTCGGCAGAAACGGCGATCACCGCAGCCCGACCGGGATGGTGGTCGTGGTACTCATCCGCCAGGATCCATCCATCAATCAGGCCGGGAAGATCCGCCCTGGCATACAGCCAGTCGATCGGACGCATCCAATCCCTCAGGAGGGAAAAGGCGCCTTCGCCGGTTAGGCATATCACCACCTCAAAGCCGCTCGACCGCAGGCGCTCGGCAAGGCTCTCGCGGAAAACCTTGTTGGACTCGGCAATCAGGACGCGCTCGGGCTTTTCTGCGTTTGACGGTGACATGTGGTCCTCCGTAACCGGTGAAGCTCCTGTCCCGGCAGTCGAATGGGTGAGCCGCGACGGAGCTCGTCCTAAGGCTCACGTGCAGACCATAGGCGGTTCCGGTTTGGGGGTTCAGACGGTAAACTCGGGAGGCATCCTTCCACCGGGTGAAAGGCTATGGACCGCCTCGAAGCCATGACCGTTCTGCTGGCCGCCGTCGACGCGGGGAGCCTCTCCGCTGCTGGCCGTCAGCTCGGCCTTCCTTTGGCGACGGTCAGCCGAAAGGTCTCAGAACTGGAGGAGCACCTGAACATCAGGCTGCTGCTGCGCGGCAGCCGCAAACTGACACTGACCGACTCTGGGCGCAGCTACGTCGCCTCATGCCGACGGATTATGGAAGACATTGCGGAGGCCGAACGCAGTGCCGCCGGCGAGTACCTGACGCCACGGGGAGAACTGACCCTCAGCGTGTCGCAAATCATGGGGCGCGTCCATGTCATGCCCGTCGTTGAGGAATTTCTGCGCACCTTTCCGGATATTCGCATGCGCGTGTTTCTGAATGATCGGAGGGTGGATCTGATCGAGGAGAATGTCGATCTTGCGCTCCGCGTCTACGAACTAGACGACAGCAGCATGATTGCTTTGCGTGTGGGATATTTCCGCCGGATGCTCTGTGCCAGCCCTGCTTACCTGAAAACCCATGGTGTGCCGAAGAAACCCTCCGACCTGGGCTCGCATGACTGCGTGGCCTACGACCGTGCGATTATACCCGGGACAGGCGGGTCAAATTGGGAATTCGGTTCGAAAGAGACGCTCGAGATTGTCCCGATCCCCTACCGGCTCCTCGTGAATTCGGTCGAGGCCGCCGCTAGCGCCGCAGTCGCCGGGGCTGGAGTTGCCCGGATCCCGTCATACCTGGCCAGTCATTTTCTAAAGTCGGGCTTGCTGGTGACATTGCTGGAAGAATATGAACCTCCTCTCCTTCCAGCTCATCTGATCTACCCAAACCAACGCAAGGTGCCACTTAAGCTACGTACCTTCCTGGATTTTTCACTCCCGCGTCTGAGGGAGCGGATTAGCGTGTAGCCAGCACTGATAGTTGATGCCCAGATGGGTTTCGTAGCCCGTGATTAAACCAGCCCTACACCCAGGACCTCCCTGCTCTGCGGGTCCTCGGAGATTCATACCAGCAATCTTGAGCGTGCTACCAGGAAGCGAAGTTAACATACCGCCTCGGAAATTCTCGCGAGAGCATGGATCGAGTTGTAAGCGTCAAGGAATTCCCTTCGACAAGATCTGAACCACCGCTCTGTCGGTGCTGGCCTTCGCACCTTGTCCGCGCGAAGGCCGATGGCGTTACGCCTTCCTACAGTTCAGCGAGGCCACCATCCACGACCAGTTCCGAGCCCAGCATGTAGCCTGACGCGTCGCTGGCCAGGAACAGGACGACGGCCGCCACTTCCTCGGGACGTCCTAGCCGGCCGTACGGGATCTGTCTCGCGGCCGCGGCAAGGTACTCCTTGAATTCGGTCTCCGTCTGACCGGGGAACTCCGACTGTCCGACATCCCTGAGAATGGGGGTATCGATGAGACCGGGGCTCACCGCGTTGACGCGGATGCGCCGCGATCTCAGCTCTGCCGAGAATGTCCGGGCGAAGGAACGGACCGCCGCCTTGGACGCCGAAAGCGCAGCGCGGCCAGGGGCGCCCACCTGGTTGAGCCATGCGGTATTGAGAATGACCGATCCGCCCTCACGCATGATCGGCTCCACCGCCTGGAGCGAAAAGAACACGGACTTCACGTTGGTATCCATGAGGGTGTCGTACGCACTTTCGGTCGTCGTCGACAACGGTGTCGTGTACGCCACGCCGGCATTGGCGAAGAACACATCCAGGCCTCCGAACGCTTCTTTGATCGTTGCCGCCATGTTGCGCAGGCTTTCCGTCGAGAGGGCATCGACCTGGAGCGTGAGCACGTCATCCCCGATGGCCGCACGTGCCCTGTCCAGCTTGAGTTGGTCGCGACCGGTGATCGCCACACGGGCCCCCGCCTCGTACATCAGTTTCGCCGAGGCCAATCCGATTCCCGAAGCGCCACCGGTGATCAGCGCCGTCTTATTCTTGAGCATGAGCCTTTCTCCTTCCTCGTCGTTGGGCATGACATGGTTTCCTTCTGCGTTCCGCCTCCGTGCGCAGCGCCTGCTGGCGCTGCGCACGGAGGCTAATCGTCGTGATGCTCGTGAGCGGGTTTCGCCGAGGCGGGCACGGTGAACGGCACCGTCACCACTTGGCCGGGGATGACGTGGTGGTTGGCGTCGACCAGCGCGATCTTCACCTTGTGCTTGCCGGGCGGCAGCCCGGCGATGTCGATCGTGTTGTTGTCACTCGCATCGGCCCACCACCAGGGCAGGTCGTCGACGATGACGTGCAGGTGGCCAATCCGTGGAGATGCCTGGAGGGCGCCTGCCCCAAACACGGGCACGATGCGCAAGTTCTCCACCCGGTACTGGGCCCAGAAAACGCCTTGGGCCAATCCTTCGGCGAGAGGCGGATCCACGATCAGTCTGGGTGCGGGTTCGTTCTCGACGGACAAGTAAGGCGTAGCGCCGCGGACGTCCCTCGCGCTCTGGGCGAAGGCGGTCGTGGCGAGTAGCGTTCCAGCCGCGATAGCGGCAAGGGTGTTCGTGGGCATGGTCATTTGCAATCTCCTCCGGTTTCGATGTTCGGGCCTGCCTGTCGGGAAAGAGCGGAGCGGCAACTGCTTACCGCACGCTCGTCTCAGTTCGGTTCGCGCAACGGCTTGAACGCCGCCCTGAGCTCGCGGGTGAAGATCACCGGCTCCTCCCAGGCGGGGAAGTGCCCGCCCCTTTCGGCGTCGTGGAAGTAGATCAGGCTGGGGAAGGCGCGGCGCGCCCACGTTTCAGGCGCCCGAAAGAGATCGTCGTCCGGGAATGTCGTGATCGCCACCGGGACCGTGATCTCATCGGTCTTCTGCGCAGCCGCGCTGATGAGGTTCTGATCGCGATTCTCCCAGTAGAGCCTTGCTCCAGAGGATACGGTGTTGGTCAGCCAATGCAGTGAGAAGTTGTCCAGCACCTCGTCCGGAGTCGGCCGCTGTTCGGGATCCTTGCCGTAGGTCCACTTGCCGAACCCGCCGTGGACGAGCATCCATCCCGCCAGACCGGCGGGCGAGTCCGTCAGGCCGTAACCGACGGCCTGCGGTCGCGCACTCATCATCGTCAGGTAGCCCCAGCCCCCGGTCTTGATGAATGTCTGCATGGCATCGAATTCCGCGCGCTCCTTCGCGGAGAGTCCCGCCGGTGCGGGCCCGCCGCTGGCGATCACCTCGGCAGCGTCGGGCGGGAACACCGCCGGCAGGTTCGTGTGGACGGCGAGCAGTCCCGTTGGCGCCTGCCGCGCCATCGCCTCGACGACGCCGGCTCCCCAATCGCCGCCCTGGGCAACGTAGCGCGTGTACCCCAACCGCTTCATCAGCACGTCCCAGGCACGGCCGATGCGCTCCACGCCCCATCCGGTCTCGGTGGGGCGCGACGAGAAGCCGTAGCCCGGCAGGGACGGGATCACCACGTCGAAGGCATCCTCGGCCCGCCCGCCGAACGCGGTTGGGTCGGTGAGCGGAGCGATGATCTTGATCTGCTCGAAGACCGAGCCGGGCCAACCGTGGGTGACGATCAGCGGCATCGCGTTCGGGTGGCGCGAGCGGACGTGGATGAAATGGATGTCCACACCATCAAGGTTCGTCATGAACTGCGGGTACGCATTGAGCTTAGACTCGCCCTTCCGCCAATCGTAATCCGTGGCCCAATGGCGCACGAGCTCTTGGAGGTTCGCGAGCTGCGCGCCCTGCGAACGATCCGAGACGGTCTCCTTGTCGGGCCAGCGGGTCGCCGCGAGGCGCCGCTTCAGGTCGGCAAGGTCCGCATCCGGCACGTGGACGCGGAAGGGGAGGATTGCGTCGGCTTTGCTGGTCGGCGCGATGGTGACGGCCCCGCTGACGGATGATCCGGCAGACACGGGTTCGGCATGGGCAAAGACGACACTGGATGACAGAGCGGCAAACGCGGTAGCAAAGATTTCCTTGCGCATCGATTTCGTTCCTTTGTTCCAAGCGAGTCTCGTCCCAGGCTTCGATCCACGAAGACCGGGGACTGCATTGTCTCCTTCACGCGGCGCTGGGATTTGCCGGCTTTCAGAGCCGACGCGCAGACGATAGGCCGTTCCCGTTTGGGAGATCAGACGGTAAACTTGGGAGGCATCCTTTCACTGGGTGAAAGGCTATGGACCGCCTTGACGCCATGACCGTCCTGCTTGCCGCAGTCGACACGGGGAGCCTATCCGCCGCCAGCCGCCAGCTCCGCCTTCCCCTGGCGACGGTCAGCAGACGGGTCTCGGAGCTGGAGGAGCACCTGAACATCCGCTTGCTGCTGCGTGGCCACCGCAAACTGACACTGACCGACGCTGGGCGCAGCTACGTCGCCTCATGCCGGCGGATCATGGAAGACATTGCGGAGGCCGAACGCACGGCTGCCGGAGAGTACCTGACCCCCCGGGGAGAACTGACCATCAGCGTGTCGCAAGTCATGGGACGCGTCCACGTCGTGCCCGTCGTCGCGGAATTCCTGCGTACCTATCCGGACATTCACATGCGCGTGCTCTTGAACGATCGGAATGTCAATCTGCTCGAGGAGAATGTCGATCTCGCGCTGCGCGTCGGCGAACTGCCCGACAGCAGCATGATTGCTGTGCGTGTTGCGTCGATACGCCAAGTGCTGTGCGCCAGCCCAGGCTATTTGAAAATACGAGGTGTGCCAAAGACACCATCCGATCTGGCCGCGCACGACTGTGTGGCATACGAAGACTTGGTGCTTGGGAGCAATTGGGATTTCCATTCGGTGGGAGTCCCGCAGATTGTTCCGATCCTATCCCGGCTCGTCGTGAACTCGGTCGAGGCGGCGGTGAGCGCCGCAACCGCCGGGGTCGGCATTGCCCGGGTGTTGTCCTATCAGATCGACGAGTTGGTCAACTTAGGTGCGCTCGTGACACTGCTTGAGACGTATGAGCCCTCTCCCATCCCGGTCAGCTTCATCTATCCGAGCCAACGGCAGGTGCCACTGAAACTGCGCGCCTTCCTGGACTTTTCGGTCCCACGTCTGAGGAAACGGCTTGGCGCATAGCCAGTACTGATGGTTGATGCGAAGACGTGCTTCGTAGGTCGAGATCAAATCAGTCCAACATCGGGATCTCACGGCTCTGCGGGTACTGTCAGATTGGCCAGAGTTCGGGTCTGTGGCAGGTCCTGGGCATGAGCACGACATGAAACCCTTACCGCAGCTTCCGCTGCCCGGCCGAGATCATCAATCAGGCGGTCTGGTTGTATACTGGTTCAACCACAGCCCTTCCGACGCGCCCCCGGCTGCGGGATGATGCGCATCGAGCGGCTGAGCGGAAATGGCTGAATGTCAGCAGCAGGTCAAACCGAGCCTTTATGCGAGCCCATGCGAAGGTCCGCTTCACTCTGCTCTTGCAAAAGTTCGGCCCAGGTCAGCCCCGTGCCAGAAACAGCCATTCGTAGATCCTGACTTCACAGCCCATCCCTCATATTATTCTGCCAGGTGAAGTAGGGCCGATAGTCTGCCAATGGTGAGCAACAACTCTGCGGCCTCCATCACCGCGACGAGGAGCCGGCTGATGAGGACACCGACCGGCAGCCATCACGCTCACGAGGCCTTTGGCAGAGGAGCCAAGCCCGAACTCCTGCTGCCGTAGCGATCCGCCGGTAGGCGACGGGACAGGTTGGGACCGAGCGCCGCGCGGTCGGCCTTGAAAGCGACCCAGTCGGCAATGTCCGGCAGCGAGGGAATCGTGACGCGCTCTCCCTGATCGAGGCCCGCGAGCGCGGCATCGACCATTTCGCCCGTCTCCATCACCACCTCCTGTGGCAGGGTGTTGATGTCGATTCCGCCCTTCGCCCACAGTTCCGTGCGCGTGGCTCCCGGTAGCACCGCTTGCACGCGCACACCGTAGGACGAGAGCTCGCTGTCGAGCCCTTCGCTGAAGGCGAGGAGATAGGCCTTGCTCGCCCCGTAGCCGACACTGATAGCCGGCTGGTCTCCTCGAATTGCAACCACTGAAGCGATGTTCACGATATCGCCCTTCCGCCGCTGCGCCATACCCGATGCAACGGCCCGAGCGAGACGAGTTGCCACCACCATGTTGAGGTGGATCATCGCATCGAGACGCTCGGGATCCATGCTGATCGTTGGACCGGAGACCGCGATACCGGCATTGTTGACCAGCATCGTGATGTCATCGGCTTGGAGCCGTGCCTCCACCTTGCGACGATCGTTCGCGTCGGCGAGATCGGCTGATAGCACCTCGATCATCACGCCGGTCTCATCGCGCAGACGAGACGCGAGTTCGTTCAGTTTCGCCGCGTCGCGGGCGACGAGAACGAGATCGTATCCGCGCTGGGCGAGCCGGTCCGCATAGACCGCCCCAATGCCGGCCGAAGCACCGGTGATCAGCGCTGTTCCTTGTCCTTGGCTCATGGTTCATTCCTTTCATGAGAGAGTACGCAACCGGGTGATTGGACGGCCCATTCAGGCTGGACGCTCGACGGCAATGGCCGTTGCCTCGCCGCCGCCGATGCACAGGGATGCGATCCCGCGGGACAGCCCCCGGCGCTCCAGCGCATGCAGCAGGGTCACAATCAGGCGCGCGCCGGTGGCGCCGATGGGATGGCCGAGCGCACAGGCGCCGCCATTCACGTTGAGGGTGTCGCGTGGGATGCCGAGATCCCGCTGTGCTGCCATGGCGACGACCGCGAAAGCCTCATTGATCTCGAATAGGTCGACATCCCCGACGCTCCAGCCCACCTTGTCGAGGAGCTTGCGGATCGCCGGAATCGGCGCCGTGGTGAACCAGGCAGGGTCCTGGGAATGGGTCACGTGCCCCCGGATTGCTGCCAGGACCGGGAGGCCTTCGCGTTCGGCGATCGAGCGGCGCGTGAGGACGAGCGCCGCCGCCCCGTCGGCATTGGCGGAGGAACTCGCCGCCGTGATCGTGCCATCGAGCCGGAAGGCCGGCTTCAGGGATGGGATCTTGTCCGGTGAGACCTTCAGTGGGTTCTCGTCCGTGTCGATGACCGTGTCGCCCGTCTTCCCGGTGATGACGATCGGTGCGATCTCGGCTGCAAAGCTCCCCTCCCCGATGGCCTGCCGGGCCCGGGTGAGCGTCTCGATTGCATAAGCGTCCTGATCGGCCCGGCTGAACTGATAGACCTCCGCCGTCGCCTCGCCGAAATCCCCCATCGGCCGCCCGCCCTCATAGGCATCCTCGAGGCCATCCATCATCATGTGGTCGATGAGGCGGTCGTGACCGACCCGGTAGCCGCTGCGTGCCTTGGCCAGAAGGTACGGCGCGTTGGACATGGACTCCATGCCGCCGGAGACGACGATCCCGGCCGAGCCAGCCAGAATGAGGTCATGGGCCAGCATGGTCGCCTTCATGCCGGAACCACAGACCTTATTGACGGTCGTCGCGCCTGCTGCGTCCGGCAGGCCTGCCTGGCGGGCAGCCTGGCGGGCTGGCGCCTGCCCCTGACCGGCCGGTAACACGCAGCCCATGAGGACCTCGTCGACCTTTTCGGCCAAAAGCCCGGCGCGATCGAGTGCAGCACGAATGACATGGCTGCCGAGCTTCGGGGCGCCCAGCCCCGAGAGACTGCCCTGGAACCGTCCGAGCGGACTGCGAACGGCGGAAACGATCACGACCGGATCATGCGACGACATCTGCGTCTCCTTTATATGATGTTTGACATATAACATGATGGGCGTAATGTAAAGTCCAGATCCAACGGAGTTCGGCCATGCGTTACGAGAAGGGCCACAAGGAGCAGACCCGCAAACGCGTCCTCGACATTGCGGGAGCGCGGTTCCGCGCCAAGGGCATCGAGGGGACCGGGGTCGCCAGCCTGATGGCCGATGCCGGGCTGACCCATGGCGGCTTCTATGCCCATTTCAAATCGAAGGACGATCTCGTTCGGGAGGCCCTCTCAACCGCCCAGGCGCGCAGTCGCGAGACATGGGCCACGGAGGCAAAGGCCGCCCGCGAGCGGGGCGAGGACGGGCTTGAGGCCATCGTGCGTCGGTATCTGCGCCCGGTGCACCGCGACCAGCCGGAGGCAGGCTGCTCCGTCGCCGCGCTCGCGCCCGAAATTGCCCGCAACGATCCAAAGACCCGCAACATCATGGCCGATGCGGCAAGTGAGATCGTCGCGACCATCGCGGCCGAACTGCCCTCCTCCTTCCCCGAGGAGAAGGCAACGGAAACCGCCTATGCGATCTTCGGGCTGATGATCGGCACGCTACAGCTTGCCCGCGTCGCGACGGATCCTGCTCTCTCCGAGACGATTCTGCGCTCGGGCCAAGAGGCCGCTCTGCGCCTCGCCCGCGAAGGAGTGTAACGGATCCGGGCACGAATCCGCCTGACCGGGAGGGCTGCGCCGATCACTGACCTGGGATCAGGGCGCCGAGATGGCTCAGCATGCCCGTCTCAAGATTGATGCGGGCGTCCAGGTCTACTTCTGCGATCCGCAAAGCCCATGGCAGCGTGGTACCAACGAGAACACCAACGAGCTGCTGCGTCAGTAATTCCCGAAAGGCACTGATCTGAGTGCGCACAGCGCCGAGGAGATTGCTGCCGTGGCGGCCGTCCTCAACTCAAGGCCGAGAAAGACGCTGGGCTGGAAAACCCCTGCAGAGGCGCTTGACGAGTGGCTGCGGCAGGTCAACAGAATCCCTGTTGCGACGACCGTTTGAATCCGCCTTGAGCTCCCCTATCGCTGTGGTGGATGAGGTTGGCTCGCCAGGGCTGCCGGTCATGGAGAGCCTGCTCCAGGGCATCGAGCACGAACTCGGCCCGGGCCGAGCGCGACGCAAGCCAGCCCACGATCCGGCGGGCGAAGGCGTCGATTACGAAGGCCACATAGACAAAGCCCGACCAGGTCGCGACAAAGGTGAAGTCACTGACCCACAAGGCGTTCGGCCGCGGCGCCGTGAACTGCCGGTTGACCCGGTCGCGCGGGCATAGGGCTGCGCCATCGCTGACGGTCGTCCGGATACTCTTGCCGCGAACCACCCCTTGGAGACCCATCTGCCGCATCAGCCGGGCAACCGTGCAGCGCGCAACATCGATGCCCTCACGCTGCATCTGGCGCCAGACCTTGCGAACCCCATAGACGCCGAAGTTCGCCGCGAAGACCCGGCGGATCTCTTGGCACAGGTCGATGTCCCGGCGCTCGCGGGCCGGCCTGCGGTCGGGATTGGCCTTGCGGGCGGCGTGCTCATGGTAGGTCGACGGGGCGATCGGCAGCACACGGCAGATCGGCTCGACCCCGTAGATCTCACGATGCTCGTCGATAAACGCCTTCATGGCTTGGAGCGGCGGTCGAGCTCCGCCTGGGCAAAATACGCACTGGCCTTGCGCAGGATCTCATTGGCCTGGCGCAGTTCGCGCACCTCCCGCTCGAGCGCCTTGATGCGCTCCTGGTCCGCGCTCGTCGGCCCGGGGCGCAGGCCCTGCTCGCGCTCCGCTTGCCGCACCCAGTGCCGCAGCGTCTCACGCGAGCAGCCGATCTTGGCCGCAATCGACAGGATCGCCTCATACTGCGAGGCGTACTCGTCGCGGTGATCGAAAACCATCCGGACCGCGCGCTCGCGGACCTCTGGTGAATATGGGGGTGTTCGCTTCGTCATGGCTCCATCCTGTCAGGAGTTGGAGCCTCCGGGAATCCCGGCGCGGTTCAAACAGCCAGAAACGAGAGCATCTGTTTCTTGACGACCTGCACGTCGGCCAAACCTTCACCAGCGCATCCCACAGGCTGGATGCCGCGCAGATCAAACACTTCGCGGCGGAGTTCGACCCGCAACCGTTTCACCTCGATGAGGAGGCTGCAGCCCGGTCGCTCTTTGCCGGCCTCGCGGCCAGCGGCTGGCATACGGCCGCTCTCACGATGCGCATGCTCGTGAACGGCGGCGCACCCATCGCCGGCGGCCTTGTCGGCGCGGGGGGCGAGATCGCGTGGCCGAAGCCGACCCGTCCCGGCGACGAACTCCATGTCGTCAGTGAGGTCATGGAGATCATCCCGTCCCGCTCTAAACCGGACCGGGGCATCGTGATTTTGCGCAGCGAGACCCGAAATCAGCGGGGCGAAATCGTTCAGGTACTCACCTCGAAGCTTGTGGTTCCGCGGAGCTCATCCACTGCTGCGCCCTGAGTGTCATATGGCATTGCCAGTCAGTTCGGCGATCATAGCTGCCGTCGAGCCATACGAGAGTCTAGGTAAACCGGACTTCGCTGACATCAATCGAAACCAGCAGGACATCCAGGTTGGGTCTGTGGTCAGGCCCGCGCAGATAGGCCCGCCGCTTGCTGGGCAGGCGAATCCCATCGGCCTCGATGTAGTCGTGGACGATCTGCGCCGCGGCAAACCCGCCGGCGACATCGACGGTGTAGTCATGCCGGCGCAGGGACAGGTCCTCTCCAAAATAGAAGTCCTGAACGCGGCTGTGCGTGGCGATAGAGTCCGGAAACTCAACCCGCAGAACGCGCCAGGTCCTGCTCCCTTCGGCCCAGGGTTCAACCTCCTGGACCCGGACCCCCGCCATCCTGAACAGGAACGGGGTCGTGAGATAGGTCCACATGGCATATCCGTTGAAGTAGGCCCGGTGCAGCGGGTCCCAGGGCGTGTCGAGGCCATGACCGGCAAACGACGCTCTTGGGTGGGTACGTTCCCTCACAATCGAGCCGTCGCTCCGAACGATGGCGATCCGCTCGGGTGTGAACTCCGTATGCCAGTCAAGGTCGCCGAATGGCTTGAGCGAGGCGCGTTCCTCATGAAGAGACACCGTCATGCGCCGCGGGTTCGGATCCTGGATCAGGCCCTTGAGGCCCCAGAGGCCGCCGCCCGTGATGATCGTTGCCTCCCCAAGGGTGAACGATCGCCAGCGATCAAGACCGCCGTGAGCCTCAATGATTTCTGCAAGAAACATGTTCATTGTGATCGTCCTTACTGAGCGCCGCCGGCATCGCTGGCGCCTTTCACCTTGCGTGTGAACAGCAACACCAGGGCGGCCAGCGCCAGCACCACGCCGAGGACGGCGTAAGTGTCACTGAAGCCCATGATGAGGGCCTGCCGCCGCATGGAGGAGCCGAGGGCTGCAAGCGCCTTGTGCTGCGCTGCGGCCGCATCGGAGACACCATGCGACAGGAAGTACTGCGTCAGATCGGCGATCCTCTGACGCACCTCCTCACGGTAGAGCGTCACCGTCTGACCGATGATGTTCGAGTGGAACTGCTCGCGTTTGGTCAGGATCGTGCCAAGGATGGCGGTCCCGACTGCGCCGCCGAGATTGCGCAACATGTTCGACAGGCCCGAGGCCGCGCCGGCTTCGCTCGGTGCAATGCCGGACGTGGTAATCGCGCTGATCGGCGTCAGCACCAGAGCCTGGCCGATTGCCCGCACGATATTCGGAACCCAGAGCTGGTCACCGGCCGTATCCGGCGACAGCGTCGTGTTCATGAAGCAGCTCGCCGCGAACAAGCCAAGTCCGACGAACGTGATGTAGCGAGGCTCGAAGCGCTTCATGAGAATCGGCACGAGCGGAATCAGAAGGAGCTGCGGCAGTCCTGTCCAGGCGAGCACGTTGCCAATCTGCTCGGCATTGTAGTGCTGCACCTGGCCCAAATACTGCGGCAGGATATAGACCGTGCCGAACAGTGCAAAACCGACGAGGACCTGCACAAGCACGCCGGCGCCAAAGTTGCGGCGTGTCAGGAGCCGCAGGTTGATGAGCGGCTTCCTGACTGTGAGCTCGATCGCCACAAAGGCAGCCAGGAAGACAGCGGCAAGTATGGCGAGCCGAACGATGAACGGTGAGGCGAACCAGTCATCCTTATTGCCTTCCTCGAGAACCGTCTGCAGCGCCGATAGGCCGATGGCCATGGTGATGATGCCGGCCCAGTCACCCTCCTTCAGAAGCGACAGCTGCATCGGCTGGCGCTCAAGGGTGAGGAAGAGCGCCACGACCATGACGGCACTGGGCGGCAAGTTGATGAAGAAGATGACACTGTCGGCGAATTCAGGCGGCGACCAGGGCAGCAAAGCGGGTCACGCGCGTCTTGGCACGTGGCCGTCCCTCAAGCCAGTTGATCATGCGGGAGACGTTCATCGCCACGGCCGTGCAGACGTGCTGAAGGCTGGTCTTTGCCAGCCCGATGTAGCGGCTGCGCCGCAGGCCAAAGGCGCGCACGCCCTGCGACAGCGTGGCTTCGACACCGGCGCGAATATGGTAGCGCTCCTGCCATTCAGGATCGCGCATGCGGGCGCGGGCCGCATTCAGCGCCTCATGCTTCTCGCGAGGTCGGAAGTAGAGATTGCGGCGGGCCTCCTTGGCCTGCGTGCAAAGTGCCCGCACCGTGCAAATACCGCAATCGGAACGGCTAAACTGGGCATTGACGTCCTCAAGGCCATCACGGCCTCGCCGGATGCGCCACGTCACCGAGATCTTGCCCTGGGGGCAAATGACCCGTTCGTGCTCCCAGTCGATGACGAACTGCGCCAGATCGTAGCCGTGCCCTTCACGCATCTGCCACGTCGAGATACTTCGCACCGGCCCCTCGAGGGACACCGCGTGGTCGCGTCGACTGTCGACCAGCAGATCGGCATTGACATAGGCGCAGTCGACAAAATGCTCGGCAGGCAACAGACCCTTGGCCGCCAGTCTCGTGTGGATCTCGGCCGTGCAGCTCATGTCAAACTGCATGGCCATACCGGTCCTCACATGCGTGATCACATGGGCGCTGTCATCATCGCAGGTCTCGGTGACGTGGACCTTGTAGCCCGACCATTCGTGCCCGCGCTTGGTGCTGTAGTGCATCTCCGGATCATAGGGCGACTGCAGTCGCTCGCCGACCGGCGGCAGCTCCTTGCCGGCCCGCCAGCGTGGCCGGCCGTCCTCTCGGGCAAAATGCACCTGCCAGACGTGACGCAGCCGAGCCACCATCGGCACCGCGCGCGCCTCAGCCGGAGCTTCGGGCGCATCCAGCACATCGAGCAGCCGATAGCCGTCGGCGCCAATCTCGAGCGCCAGCGCCTCGCGCTTGGCCTGGCTCTTGGGCAGGCGGCCGTCCTCGATCCGGTGCGCATAGCGCTCAAACCAGACCGGCTGGGCGATTGAGCGCAGCCATTCGGGCACAACGGCCGCCAAATCGTCGAGCGTGGCACGCAGTGTCTCGCCGACCAGCTCCAAGAGATGCAGGTCACGCACGGCGCCGAGCACATGTGTGCTGTCAGTGCGCTGCTTGCCGCGCGGCTTGACCAGGCCGCGTGCCTTGAAGTGCTCGAGCATGCGGTCGAGCAGCAAATGCTCGGCGCCACCATCCACCAGCCGCTGGCGGAACTCGGCGAGCACGCTGAAGTGAAAGCCGGGGTCGGCCAACTCGAGCCCGAGCGCGTACTTCCAGTCGATCCGCGCCCGCACCGCATCGGCGGCCTGCCTGTCGCTCAGCTGTTCGAGGAACTGGAACACCGTGACCAGCGCCAGGCGCCAGGGCGCCAGACCCGGCTGGCCTCGCGACGGATAGAAGGCGGCGAAGTCGGCGTCGCTGTAGAGCGCGCTGAACTCGTCGCGCAGCCGCATGATGGTGGTGCTCTTGGGAAACGCTGCGCGGGCAATGCGGGCAGTCTCCGTCGGGATCGCGCCGATCGGCTCTGGGTGAAGGCTCATGGCTGATCCTTCCTGCTCGGTGAAGCTCCAGATCATGCGCCCGCTCAGATCGCCGCGCAATTCGCCGACAGTGTCAAGAAGATCGTCTGCCAGCCATAGTTTTCGGTCAGATAGCCGCCGATAGTCGGGCCGATCGCCGGGGCAAAGGTGACCGACAGGGCAAAGAGAGCAAGTCCTATTGACTGCTGCGGTTTCGGCAGCTTGGTCAGGACCATCGTGAAGGCCATTGGGATCAGGACGCCGCCGGCTAAGCCCTGGAGGCCACGCATGACGATCATCGAACCGAGATCATGGGTGAAGGCACAGGCAATCGAGAACAGCGGGAACAGGATCGTACTGGTGATGATGTAGCGCCGGAACGAGAAGATACGGCTCAGATAGTCTGTCAGCGGGATCACCACGATCTCGCCAATCAGGTAGGAGGTCGAGATCCAGGCGCCGTTGTCGACGCCGGTGCCGATGCCGCCCTCGATGTTGAGGAGCGAAGCATTGGTGATCTGGATGTTCAGGATCGCCATGAACGCCCCGATCATGCCGGCCAACACGGCCACCCACGCGGTCAGGCTGGCCTTGTCGGCGGGGCGGGTGGCAGATAATGGGGAGTGCGAGGAATTGAGCGTCATGTCGGACATGGCCGTGCCTCTGGCAAGTGTGTCGTTCTGGTTTTTTGAAGCTACCCTTTGATGACGGCCTCCGAAGCGATCCGGTGCTCGGGCGTCCGGGTATCGATGCTGGGGGTGACCGACATACCGGGCCTGAGCTGGCCAGCCAGCGGCCTGCCGGAGTCGAGAACAATTTTGACCGGGATGCGCTGCACTACTTTTGTAAAGTTGCCGGTGGCATTGTCGGGCGGCAGCAGGGCGAACTCCTGCCCGCTGGCCGGCGCGATGCTGTCGACACGCCCGCTGAAGGTGGCGCCCGGGAAGGTGTCGACATCGATCTCGACCGGCTGCCCAGGCCGGACATGGGTCAGCTGCGTCTCCTTGTAATTGGCAATGACATAGGTTGCATCGACCGGCACAACGGCCATCAGCTGCGTTCCGGCCTGTACGTACTGGCCCACCCGCAATGTCCGGTTCCCGACGACACCATCGACCGACGCGGTGATGGTGGTGTAAGACAGGTTCAGCTCGGCCTGCTTGAGCGCCGCTGCGCTCCGGGCCAGTACCGCATGGGCCTGAGCCAGTTCGGCCTTCAGGATATCGGTCTGTCGGATCGTGTTCGCGAGGGCCGCTTCGTCGCGTGTGACCGCCGCCCGGGCGGCCGCGATCCGGGATGAGGCCTGCTGGGCATTCTGGACGCTTCCGAAGCCCTTGGTCGCAAGGGCGGCGTAACGCCGGTCCTCCTGCTCGGCGAAGGCCTCGTTGGCCTGATCGACAGCAATCGTCGCGCGTGCCGCGTCAATCAGCGACTGCTGAGCGGCGAGTGCGGCCTCCTTGTTGTCTGCTGTCGCCTGGGCCGCGGCGAGGTCGGCTTTGGCCTGTACCAGCGCCACCGCATAGTCGCGATCGTCAATCCGGGCCAAGATCTGGCCGGCCTTGACGCGCTCATTGTCGCCGACCAGCACAGCCGCGATATAGCCCGGCACCTTCGGCGCGATTGTGCTGTTGTCGGCACGGACATAGGCATCGTCCGTCGACACCGTGAATCGCCCGACGGTCCAGTAGCGCCACCCGTAGTCGGCGGCTCCCGCCAAGGCGAGGAGACCGGCACCCACCAACAAGAGAGCGCGCAGCCGGCGCCTAGTGCCAGCCGGGCGGCCAATGGGATCCGCCTGAACGGGCGCGGCGCTTGGATCAGGCTCGGGAGCGCGGTTAGTCAGGTGGGGACTGAGTACTGTTAAAGCAGGCTTTTCGGCCGTGAAGGGAGCTGACTGCTGGGACATCGGAATACCCCTTTCCCATTTGGGGGACCTGGACATCCCGGTCCTGACCAATTTAGGAAACTTGATGTTTTCCAAAATAAGCTCTATAACGGCAATGTCAATCAGAATTTGGAAAACCGTCATGGGCGAAATTGCAGAGAAGACCCGGCGCTCTCGTGGACGCCCGCCAATCCGCTCCGACGAGGAGACCCGGCATCTGATCCTTGAGGCCGCGTCGTTGGAATTCCGGGCAAACGGCTACGCCTCCACCACCATGGCTGCCGTAGGCCAACGGGCCGGGATCTCCACCAAGACCATGTACCGCCTTATCCCCACCAAGGCGGATCTGTTCAAAAGCATGTGCTCCGAGCGGATCGGACGTTTCATGCTGGCCATCGATGAGGCCGTCATCGGAACCCTCGAGCTTGAGGCGGCGCTTGAGCGTATTCTGTGCGCGTACGGCAACTTGGCCCTTGACCAGGAAGTCATCGCCATCACGCGGCTCGTCACCAGCGAGAGCGACCGCTTTCCCGAGCTTGGGGCGGCCTTTTACGAGGGCGCCTTCCGGCGCACCCGTGAGGCCATTGAGGGCTGGTTGCGTCGGCAATGCGATCAGGGAGTGATCGCGCTCGACGATCCTGGTGTCGCGGCTGACATGTTGCGCGGCATGATGGTCATGGAGCCACAGCGCGCCGTGATGCTAGGCCAACGCGCCGCGCCCGATGCGGAGGAGATCGCGGCACGGGCCAGAATGTGCGCGAACCTGTTCCTGACCGGCTGTCGTCTTAATACCCGTCCTGCCGCACATTGAATGGATAGAAGCTGTCCTTTCGGGAGTTGCCGCCTGTTATACGAGCAGTCTCTCCATTCGAACTCATGTCGATCGCGTTCTGGTTCGATAGCAATGCAGGTGCTTATCGGACGCTGAGCAGCGCGACGGCGCCTCAGCATTTCTTTCCCATTCAGCATCAATCGCGAGTCCTTGCCTCTCCTCGCGTAGCCAATCGGAAGCAGTGATAGGGATCTTCGCCCTGAGTAATTCTGGTGCCGCTGTCAGTCAGGGTGCACAATGCTGTTGAGCACAGAGTTAGATGCCGTAATGGGCCTGCCGCTCACGCAGTAGCGGAGCGGGGTGGCTGTCCCTCAGAGTGATGTGTGTTGGAACGGGGTCCGAGCGGATCGGCCCCAAGCATCATGAGGGACAGCCATGGACTACTATGCCGGAATCGACGTGTCTTTGGAACTGAGCAGCGTCTGCATCCTCGATGGCTCCGGACAGATTGTCCGCGAGGCGAAGGTCGCCAGCGAGCCGGAGGCGCTTGCGGCCTTTCTCGCCAGCCTGAGCCTACCGCTCACCCGCGTCGGCCTGGAGGCCGGGCCACTTTCGCAGTGGCTGCATGCCGGCCTTGTGCAGGCTGGGTTCGAAGTCGTGCTGCTGGAGACGCGGCATGTCAAGGCGGCGCTCTCGGCCATGATCGTCAAGACCGACCGGCGCGATGCGCGCGGCATCGCCCAACTGCTGCGCATGGGCTGGTTCCGCCCCGTCCACTGCAAGTCGCCGCCGGCGCAAGAAGTGCGGGCGCTGCTCATGGCCCGCAAGCAGCTGCAGGCCAAGATGCGTGATGTCGAGCTCAGCCTGCGTGGGCTGTTGCGCGGCTTCGGCCTGAAGGTCGGCGAGATCAGCAAGGGCCAGTTTGCCGCCCGGGTGCGCACCCTCACGGCCGGTCATGAAATGCTGGAGAAGATTGCCGAAGCCATGCTGCGCGCCCGGGACGCGCTGCAAATGGAGTTTGCCCGATTGCATCGGGCCATGCTGGCGATCGCCCGGAAGAACGAGGTCTGCCGGCGGCTGATGAGCGTGCCAGGCGTTGGCGCGCTGATCGCGGTCACCTTCACGTCCGCAGTCGATCATCCTGAGCGGTTCTCGCGCTCGCGGGCGGTGGGCGCGCATTTTGGCCTGACCCCGAAGAAGTATCAGTCGGGCGAGACGGATATCACGGGAGCCGTGAGCCGGGTGGGCGATCCGATGGTGCGCACGGCGCTCTATGAAGGAGCCCATATCCTGCTCACCCGCGCGGTGCGCTTCTCTGCGCTCAAGCGCTGGGCGCTGGAGGTGGCCAAGCGGCGCGGCATGCGGCGGGCCAAGGTGGCGCTGGCCCGGAAGCTTGCGGTCATTTTGCATCGCATCTGGATCGACGGCACCACCTTCCGCTGGAACCGGGAGGGCGTTGCCGCATAGGAGAAACAAGCGTTCGGAACGGGGCGGCGATCGTCCCGTTCTCCTGAGGTCCCGTCGCCGGGACGATGGAGGCGGTCAAGCCGTAAGTAGTGCCGTGAGCATCTCATCGAGGTGGAACACGCGCCTTAGATGGGCTGACCGCATCCTCTCTGATGGCATGGTGGGGCGGCCTCGCGTCGACCCCGAACAGAAGCAAGACTTCGGCGACAGGACAGTCACTCAGGGGCTTGACACCCAACGGCCCATTACAGAAGCACTACAGTTGCACCCGTCGGTTTTGCGCTAATTACCTCCTGATCTGACACAGGAGGCTGCCATGACCGGTGTGGCCGTCGAGCAGATGCTCGAACTCTGGTGCGTGGAGTTGCGTCAGGTCAAAGCTCACCTCAAATCGCTGTTTGCCCATCCCAGCATCGCCGCCTCGGCCGCCGCCTTCCTCGACGGGCTGCTGGGGCCGGAGCGGCGCAAGACCGGCTGGATGCGCGCGGAAGCCGCCGGCGATTCGGGCCCTTGGCGCCAGCAGGCGGTGCTCGGCCGCAGCCACTGGGACGCCGATGCGCTGCGGGATATGGTGCGCGACTATGCGCTCGAGACGCTCGCCTCACCCGGGGCGGTGCTGGTGATCGACGAGACCGGCTTTCTCAAGCAAGGCCAGCGCTCGTGCGGGGTAGGCCGACAATACACCGGATCGGCGGGCAAGATCACCAGTTGCCAGATCGGCGTGTTTGCCACCTACGTGTCGGAGAAGGGCTGCGCCTTCATCGATCGCCAGCTCTATCTGCCCAAGGACTGGACCAACACGCCCGAGCGCCGCACGGCGGCTCAGGTGCCGGATGCCATTCGCTTTGTCACCAAACCCGAGATCGCCGCCGAGATGATCGAGCGCGCGATCGCGGCTGACGTGCCGTTCGACTGGGCGGCGACGGACTCCATCTACGGCGTGGGCTCCATCGAGATGCTGTTGCGCCGGGCCGGCAAGGGCTATGTGCTCGGCGCTCATGCGACCGATCAGTTCAACTCCTGGGGCGACAAACCTGAGGTGGCCGGCATGGCCGAGCAGATCGCAAAGGCTCTTGCTCCCGGGACTTGGCGACGCCTGTCGGCGGGAGACGGCACCAAGGGAGCGCGCCTGTACGAATGGGCTTATCTAGAGTTGGCGGATCTCGAGGCGGATGAGTACAACGAAGACCTCACCGGCCTGTGGACGCGCGGCCTGCTGATCCGACGCAGCATCGCTGATGGGGATCTGGCGTTCTTCTCGACCTGGTGCCCGGCCGGCACGTCGATCGAAGAGTTGGTGCGGGTCGAGGGCCAGCGCTGGGCGATCGAAGATGCGTTCGAGACCGCCAAAACGGAGCTGGGGCTGACGCACAACGAAACCCGCTCGTGGCATGGCTGGCACCGGCATGTCTCGCTGGTGATGCTGGCCTTTGCCATGATGGCGGTGGTGCGCGAGCGCGCCAACACTCTCACGTCACCCCAAAAAAGAAACGACGAAGCCCGGCTCCAGCGCTGGTGCGATGGTCTGTCCAGGAAATCCGCCGTGTGGCCACCCGCCTCCAGCAGCGTCGGATCGAGCCTGCCTTCGTGATCGCCTGGTCCGCGTGGCGACGCGCGCATCAGGCGATGGCGCAAACCTCACATCGCAAACGCAAGGTGCAACTGTAGTGCTAGATGTCTGGATGCGAGACCTCCTTGGCGTGAGCGACGACCTGGAGGGCTTGAGGCAAAGCGTGTGGATCGGGTGGCTTCGCGCGCCGATTGGCCAGCTTCGGCTCAGCGACCAAGCGGCTTCGCACGACCTCGTCCGGTGATCGCCCCTTGAGCACGCGCTGGCGTCTTCTGTTGTAGGCTTGGTTGAAGCCCTTGAGCAGCGTCTCCAGATCCCCATGGCTGTAGATCGTGATGCCGAGCACTTCACGCTGCACCCGTCCATTGAAGCGCTCGGCGAGACCGTTGGTTTGCGGCGTGTAGGGCTTGGTCCTGCGATGCTCCACCTTCAACTGGTGGCAGGCGTCCTCGAAGCCATCAGCGGTAAAGCACGAGCCACGGTCGGTGAGCACGTGGGTGACCTTGAAGGGAAACGCGCGGATCGCTTCTTTGAGGAAGGCAATCGCGCTTATGGCCAGCTCGTCGTCTTTGACGGCCAGGTGCACCCAGCGCGAGCAGCGGTCGATGGCGACATAGAGGAAGCGTTTGCGGCTCTCGCCATTGGCGGTTCTCAGCTTGGGCAGGTGTTTGATGTCCATGTGCACGAAGCCGAGATCGTAGTCCTTGAAGGTGCCGCTCCGGCGCTGGCGCTGCTGCGCCGGTGGCAGGCGGCCTAAGCCTTCAGCCTTGAGGATGCGGTAGACCGCATCACGGTTGAGATGCGGCAGGAAATGCGTGACCACGAAGGTCAGATCGTCGAGCGGAAAGCCGGTGGCCTGCCTCAGGGCGCAGACGATGGCGCGTTCCTCCTCGGTGGCCCTCCAGGGCAGCTTGTGCGGCCGGCTGCTGTGGTCCTGACAGTCTTTGGGGCCGCGCTTGCGCCATTTGCGGACCGTCTCGGTGCTCACACTGAAGCGCTGGGCCAGCACGCCCGTCGGCTCGGATGAGCGGGCAATCTCCTGGCGGACGGCTGGAGTGGTGCGGGCTTGCGGATGAAGGGAGTGCATCATGTCCTCCTGCGATGAGGAGCTCGGCGCCGCAGGCCGTCAAAGCGCCAAGCATACTCCTCAATCGCGCAACGCACTTGGTCCCAACAACGTTCCGCCACCAGACAATTAGAGCATCGGACGTTCAGACGAATCCATAGCCTGCGGCGGTGAAGTAGTTGCGGCATTCTCCTGGCTCGAACAAGTTGCAGATGTCACCGATGGCGCGCCAGAGCGCGTCGAGGGTTCGGGCCTCAGCTCTGCGCAGGAGCGCTTTGATCTTGGCAAAGGCCTGCTCAATTGGGTTCATGTCCGGACTGTACGGGGGCAGGAACAGGAACCAGGCGCCTTGTTGCTTCAGACACCGCGCGGCCTTCTCACTCTTGTGGGCTGGCAGGTTGTCGAGAATGACCACGTCGCCTTGGCGGAGCGTCGGCGCCAGTTGCGTCTCGACATACGTCTCGAAGATCTGACGGGTCATCGGCCCGTCGATCACCCAGGGCGCCGTCAGCTCATAGCACCGCAGCCCGGCGACAAAGGTCTGGGTTTTCCAATGGCCAAAGGGAGCGCTCATACATAACCGCTTTCCCTTGCGGCAGCGCCCGCGCAGGCGCGTCATCTTGGTGGAGGTGCCGGTCTCATCCAGGAACACCAGACGATGCGGCTCCTGCTGCATGCGCGGCTGGCGCTTGCTGCGCCAATGATCGCGCGCTTGGCGCACGTCGGCGCGTCCTTGCTCGCTGGCCCGCAGCGTTTTTTTTGAAGCTGTAGCCCTGGCGAATGAACCAGCGCGAGATCGACGCAGGCATGACCTTCGTGCCGCAGGCCGCCAATTCAGCCGCGAGCTGCGGCATGGTGATGTCGCCCTTCTCGGCAACACGCTGGAGCAGGAACTCGCGATGCGGATCGAGCTTGGAGTAGCGCCAGCCGCCCTCCGGCTTAGGTGCCAGGCTGCCAGTGGCTCGATAGGCCGCCATGAGCCGGACCACGAAGGCGACCGAGACCTCGAAGTGGCGGGCAGCCTCATGGCAGGGATGGCCCGCCTCGACAAAGCGCGCCACCCGGTGGCGCAGATCCAGCGAATAGGACTTGGTCATCGCTCATCTCCTCCCAGGAAGAGGGCTGAGACAAATGAATCACGAAGCCGCCACGCCGCATAGCCTCTGATTCAGTCAGAACCGCCGATGCTCTAGTCCCGCTCGATGTGGCTGCGAATAGCCGCGGATCGGTAGACACTTTTTCGTTGCACGGTTGAGTGCGAGTGGTGAGGACGGCGGATCGCCGCTCCCTGGGCTGCACTCAGGAGCGAACTGGACAGCTGCTGCTAGCGGCAGCGGCTTCAGTCGCTATATCAGCAAGCAGTCGCTTCTGGCGCGGTCTTTTTCAGAGTGTGAGCGAATCGCTCTTTCTTGCAAACTCGGCATCACGGCTCGCATGGGCGAAGTGACTTCGGAGCCGTGGGAGAGCCATATCCACAAATGCGCGTACTTTCGGAACGGAAAGGCGCCCCTGCGGCGAAACCAAATGGAGAGGTAAAGGCCGGTCATCGTAGTCCTTGAGTACAATTTCCAATGACCCTTCACGCACCTGTCGGTCGATGTGGTACGACATCAACCGCGTCACACCACGGCCACTGGCGGCAGAGACTATGGCTCCTCGGATACTGTTGACGATGAGCCGCGGTGTGAAGTGCACCGTGCGGGGAGCAGACGATCCGTCCAGTGGCGGAAAGCTCCAGGAATCAATCCCAAGGTCTGCGAACGCGATGATCTGATGTTTTGCAAGATCCGCCGGCTCCATGATCCGGGGATTGTGCGCGAGATAACGCGGTGCCGCCGCCACAATGCGCCGAACTTCGCCGACCCGGGTCGCCACCAGACTCGAGTCGGCGAGGTGCCCAATGCGCAGGGCAACGTCGATACCTTCATCAATGAGATTCACGAGCCGGTCCAGCAGATACAGACGCACCGACACGGCCGGATAGGCATCCATGAAGGCATCGATGATCGGGCACAACACCGTCTCGCCGAGGAAAACCGGCGCTGTCAGGGCGAGCGTGCCACGCGGCACCGAGCGCTCGCCCACTGCCAAGATGTCGGCCTCCTGAAGATCGGTGAGCACGCGCCGGCAGACGGCAGCGTAGCGCTCCCCCGCTTCGCTGAGCTTGATCGATCGTGTCGTTCGGTGCAGGAGTTCGGTGCCGACATGCTCCTCCAGGAAGGCGATGGCCCGGCTGACTGCGGCCGGAGAGCGGCGGAGCTTGCGACCGGCACCGGCGAGGCTGCCTTCGTCGAGCGCCGCCACAAAGACTTTCATGGCGTCGAGGCGGTCCACTGATATGTCCTCCACTTATTCTTACGTTTGGAGGAGTAATGATAGCCAAATCATAGACTTTCACTCGCGTTGCGGCAATTCCACTAGGGCTATGCATGGCAAAGCTCGGCCTTACGACCAAGCTCGCCTTGCCAGACCACGTACCGGGGCTGTAGCGTCCGAACGCGCATAGCCCCTATCCTACTAGCCAGCTAAGGGAGACTATTCTCTAGTCCGACGAGCTGGTTGCATCCCTCGCATAGCGCGGGCTCCCGAGGCTCCGCTCATGCGCGCTTGCCAGTTGCCCGAAGGTGATCTCGCGACTGGTTGCGCGGATTTCGCGCGTTGACCATAGAACTCGAGCGATCCTGAAGCGGCCATTCAACCGGATCGCGAAAGAGTGTCTCCCAGATGGCGACTATTCGCTTCGACCTCCGCCAATCTTAGGTCTCGGCCCAACGGCCGTGCATGGGCCAGCCGTCTAAACTTAATCTTATCACGGAGAATCATCGTGCAGGCACTACCGTTATCGCCTACTCGGCGCCACTCTCTAGCTAGCTCAGCCGCAGTATTTCTGGCCGCGTCGGCAGCCGTGCTCGCCGTCGATCTGATCCCCACGCCTCTGGCCGCGCAGACCGTGCAAGCGGGTACAGTGACGGAAGACACAGCGATCCGGCCGTTTAAGTTCCGCGCGTCCGATGACGAGCTTGTCAACCTCAAGCGGCGGATCCAGGCAACTAAATGGCCCAGCCGGGAGCTGGTGGCGGACGACTCGCAGGGCGTGCGGCTCGCGACGATGCAGAAGCTCGCCGATTATTGGGCGAACCAGTACGACTGGCGAAAGGTCGAGGAGCGGCTCGCCACGCTGCCGCAGTTCGTCACCAACATCGACGGCGTCGACATCCACTTCATCCACGTCAAGTCGAGGGATCCTAACGCGCTGCCGGTGATCATCACGCACGGATGGCCGGGTTCGATTATCGAGCAGCTGAAGATCATCAACCCGCTGACCAACCCGACCGCTCATGGCGGGACCGCGGCCGACGCGTTCGACGTCGTCATTCCGTCCATTCCAGGGTACGGCTTTTCCGGCAAGCCCACGGAGCTCGGATGGGATCCGCAGCGCATCGCGCGCGTCTGGGCCGTCCTGATGGACCGGCTGGGGTACAAGAAATATGTCGCACAGGGCGGTGACTGGGGCGATGCCATCTCCGAGCAAATGGCACTTCAGAGGCCCGCGGGGTTGCTTGGCATCCACACCAATATGCCGGGAACCCTCCCTGACAATATTTCAGCGGCCCTGGCCGGCGGGCCAGCGCCCTCTGGTCTCTCGACTGACGAACAATATGCGTGGGACCAGTTGGATTTCTTCTACAAGCACCGCGTGGGTTACGCGCACGAAATGGGCAACCGTCCGCAGACGCTCTACGCTCTGGAGGATTCGCCCATTGGCCTTGCCGCGTGGATGCTCGACCATGATGCGGTCAGCCAGAAGCTTATCGGACGAGTCTTCGATGGGCAGTCGGAGGGGATCACGCGCGACGATATCCTCGACAACGTCACGCTCTACTGGCTGACGAACACGGGTGTTTCGTCGGCGCGTCTCTTTTGGGAGAGCAAGCTCGCATTCTTCGCTCCCAAGGGCGTTAGCATTCCGGTCGCGGTGAGCGCTTTCCCGGACGAAATCTATACTGCGCCGCGCAGTTGGACTGAGAAAGCGTTTCCCAAGCTGATTCACTACAACCGGCTGCCCAAGGGCGGGCACTTTGCGGCCTGGGAACAGCCGGAACTCTTCACCCAGGAGATCCGGGATGCGTTCCGGTCACTGCGCTGATGGAAGTGAGGGGGCAGCGCACGGCAGCTGCGCTGCCTCCTGACGGACCCGGTATCCGGATGAACCTTTGCCTTCGAGTAAAACGCGTGATCGGCGGCGGCCAAAGTCGCCACCTCCGGACGGCAACCAGCACTGTGCGACCAACCGTTGAGCGAAGGAGATCCAAGATGCGCAAGACTGACACGCCTGAGAAAATCGATCTGCGTCGTCGCCGCTTTTTTGGCACCGCAGCCATTCTCATTGCCGCAGCGGACTTGGACGTGATCAGTTCTGCGATAGCGGGATCCGGCCAGACAGCGCCGGGATACCTGTCCGTCCTTAAGCCGGGGACGAACACATCGTTCCCCTCGCTCAAGCAGATCGACGCCGGCCTCCTGAATGTCGGTTACGCGGACGTCGGCCCCACTGACGGCGCCCCGGTGATCCTTCTGCACGGTTGGCCCTACGACATTCATAGCTATGTCGATGTCGCTCCGTTGCTGGCATCCGCCGGGTACAGGGTGCTCGTCCCTTATCTGCGCGGTCATGGAGCAACGCACTTTCTGTCCAGCGAGACGATCCGCAACGGTCAGCCGTCGGCGCTCGCCGTCGACCTCATTGCCTTCATGGATGCGCTCAAGATCAAGAAGGCGATCCTCGCCGGCTACGACTGGGGAGCGCGATCCGCGGATATCGTCGCGGCGCTCTGGCCGGAGCGTGTCAAAGGCCTTGTCGCCGTGAGTGGCTATCTGATCGGCAGCCAGGAGGCGGGTAAGGTACCATTACCACCGAAGGCCGAGTTGGAATGGTGGTATCAGTACTATTTCGCGACGGAACGCGGTCGGGTCGGCTACGAAAAATACCGGCACGATTTCGCCAAGCTGATCTGGCAGCTCGCTTCACCGAAGTGGGACTTTGACGATGCCACATTTGACCGCAGCGCCGCAGCCTTCGAGAACCCAGACCACGTTGCCGTCGTCGTACATAACTATCGCTGGCGGCTTGGGCTGGCAGACGGCGAGCCGCCATACGATGCACTGGAAAAGAAGCTTGCCGAATTCCCGGTCGTGACCGTGCCGACCATCACGCTCGAAGGGGATGCCAATGGGGCTCCCCATCCGGATCCGGCAGCCTACGCCAGGAAGTTCTCGGGCAGGTACGAACATCGGCTGATCACCGGTGGGATCGGCCACAACCTGCCGCAAGAATCGCCGCAGGCCTTCGTCGAAGCGGTCTTGGATGTGGATCGGTCCTGATCAGCATCAGCAAGGGCAGCTCTCTGAAACGCCTTCCCTTGCAGCCATGGCCTATCCAGGGATCTCATGTTGATGGGGAATGGAATTCTTCAGCCGTTCGCGCCGTCGACGGGATACGAGCCTAATTCTGATGAGGATCGCGACTGGAACGAGAACAGACCAGTCGTGCCCATGTTCAACTCTCTCTGACGGCTGAGATCGAAAGTTCAAGCACGATCGCGATCCCATACGATCCGAGCCTCGAGCGTCGGCTGTCCAAGCTATCGGGACTGTCGCAGGTATCTCTGCTTTGGCTGGAGGTCAGATTAACCCCAGGCAGATCCAATATCGACAGCCTTGACCTATCCTTATCGGACGACGAGCTGATAGCTGCCGTCGATTGCGTCTGTGATGCCAACCGGTCCACCCAGTCGCGACACAGACAGAAGACGATCGATATCAAGCCATGCTGGCTCGTGCCACAACTGGACGGATGATCTTCACCGGTACGATGCGATGAAGGCTGCCACTTCGCCTTTCGCTGCTGTCGGAGCCAAGTAGGTCTTGTCGGATTCCACAATCGAAGCTCCCGCTCCCTGCGACCGTGTCTCTTGAGGTCCCGGGGCGGGCAAGGATTATTCCGTCTCGCGCAACGGTCCCGTGCCGGCTTTGAGGATTCTATGACGCAAAGCGCACCGGTACATTGCGCCTGTCGCCATTGCAGGGAGCCTCAGGAGAGCTCGCACGATGTTAACGCTTCTTGTCCGCCAATTCAGATCGCCACGGCGCCTGCGGGTCTCCATCAGAGTCCTGCCGCCGCAAGCCCGATCAATGGTTCAGGCTAGACTTTTCATGAATACGAAGGCCTATATGCCTCCGACTTCGGATGGAGAGCACAATCATATCGTTGCTAAAGATCCAGACATCCCATCTCGAGGCAACCTTGCATGGTTTCTGCGAGCCATCGCCATCACCGTTATTTTGCTTCTGGCGCTCGTCCAAGCCCCGCGGGCTCACGCGGATGAATCCCATCAGGGGGATGAAGCAGCGTGGATTCCGACAGCGGATCAGATCGTTCAGCCGACGGCAGCCTGGAATGAATTCTGCGTGCGCATGGCAGCCGAGTGTGCAGTCGACCCGTCTGAGACTGAAAGGATTCAACTCACGGATCAGGTCTGGAAGACGATCATAACCGTCAACAAGCACGTCAATACCATGGTTTCTCCCCGTGAAGACATCAGTCACTGGGGCGTGATCGACCGCTGGGATTATCCGGCCGACGGCTATGGTGACTGTGAGGATTACCAGCTACTCAAGCGCCGCATCCTGGTGGACGCTGGTCTCTCACGCCGCGCACTGCGCATGGTCGTCGTGCTGGATGAGAACCGCGAGGGCCATGCTGTGCTGATGGCCCGCACGGACCGCGGCGACTTCATCCTCGACAACAATAGGAACGAGGTGCTGCTGTGGTATCGGACCGGTTACGTCTACATCAAGAGTGAAGGTAACAAGAGCCTCGACTGGGTTTCGCTTGGAGGGCACGTTTTGGTAACTTCGTCGACAGGCCAGTAGCCGAAACAGCACGCACTCCAAAAACCGCAGAGTCTGGGCAGCAAAGTCGCAAGAACATGACGGCTGGAGAGAGCTGGTGACTGGCAGGCGAGTGCAGATGTCTTGGCTTTTAGTAAAACGGGTTAGAGGATCTTATTATGCTATTGGTTGGTTCCATTTTGGCAGGAATCGCAAGAGTCGCCGGTCACTCTTCTATGACGGACAAGTTGTCGCGGATTGTTCGCCGCCAGACTCCTCATTCTACCAGCGGTAACGATCTTCCGTATGCAAAGAGGTTTCTGACTCTCGACATCACGAATCCGAACTCGGGCGAGACCCATTCCCTCGGATTGTATCTGATGGCGCATCCCGCCTCCTCGCATGGCACACGAGTTTACGGGGCCACGATCGTCGACGAGAACTCCATTGCCTGGTCAGCCCGGCTCATCACAGACGGCCGCGGTTGTCTGGTGGTCTTTGTTGGCGACACAAGCGGCTCAAATATACAGTTCGATGTGAAGCCTTGGTCCCGAAGAATTGCGATCATCGGTTCGCTTCCGGAAGCGATTGCATTCTCGAGCGACAACGGCACAACCGCCATCTGCGTCCGGCAGTATTGCGACGCGGCGAGATTGATCATCGACGCGGAAAAACCGGCCACCCGCTCGGACATCAACCGGGTCCGCCGGCGCGTAGCCAAGCTCCTCCACCCTGACCTGGGCTCGGCCATCGAGGTTGCCTGTCGAGCCCGTGCCATGGCGCTAATGAACGCGGAACTGGACGAACTCAGCTCCAGGGTTGCAGCATGAGTGACAGCCAAGCTTGGAAGGATCCACCGACGTGGCTCAAGTGCAAACTACGGGCAATTAAGGGTGAAGTTCCCATTTCCGCAAAGATCGTCGAAGTGGCGAGAGTGCGGAATAGCTCTTGCTCTGGTGGACATTAACAATACCCGCCGTGGAAAGATAATGACGTTATAGCAGCCTAGGGTGAAAACTGGTTGAACACCTATTGAGACTGATTTAGCTGGCCATGAGAGGCTCGCTGGGCGTTCTCTCGCAGATCCACTTCATCGACTTCCGCGCACGTTGAGCGAACGGCTTGTCGAAGTCGCGGGGCTGCGTGATCGACAGTTGCAGGCAGACGCTCTGGGCCGGCAGGACCTGGCACCAGTCATGGATCAGCTGTTTGTACGACCGTCCCACCGCCCGGATGTTGCGGTCGAGATCGTACAGGCCGAGTGGGTTGACGGTGCCGTTCTCCTCCCGCAGGGCGGTATCCCAGTCGACCTGATCGGTGAGCGAGTACCACGTGAAGCCGATCATCGGCACGCCGGAGTTGCGCACGCGCAGAACGTTGGACCACTCCTTCCAGAGCCACTTGACCGCCTCATCGCCACTCGGGCCTTCTTTGACGTTCGTCTCCGTGTGCATCACCGGCAGCCTGTAGCGGTCATGGTACTGCCGCGTGATCTCGGCATAGCCGAAGACCTCGTCCGAGGCGCTAGAGTGGCCGTTGGCCGAGACGAGGTGCTCGTTGGTCACGTAGTAGTCGTTGCCCATGATGCAGTGGCGCTTGAGGTTGGCCCTTATAAAGAATTCGTACTCGTCCCGGCTCATGCCGTTGTCCATGAGGTAGACGAACATGTCCGAGTCCACCCGCCGGCTGTAGTTGAGATCGAGCGGGAGAAAGCGGCGGGCGTTGTAGAACTCGGCAAGCGGGATCGCGCCGGGGCAGTCCGGGTGGAAGTGCTCCGAGGACTCGCTCTGGATGAAGATGGCATCCGCACGCACGTCGAGGATCACCCCCATGGCGAGCACATTGGCCTTGACGATGTGCTTCAGGGCGGTGACGAAAGCCTGGTCGCTTTGCATCTGCTCGTTCCACCAGCCATAGGCAGCTGAGAACGCGGCGCAAACGAACATCTCGTTGACCGGCGTGTAGAACTGGACCCAGGGAAAGCGCTCGGCAAAAGCCTGCGCATACCCGGCGAAGAGTTCGGGAAACTCGGGGTTCTGGAAATTGCCGATCCAGTCCGGCACGCCGAAATGGCACAGGTCGACGATCGGCACGACGTTACGCCGATAGAGTTCGCCGAAGGTTTGGTCGCAGAAGTCCCAGTCGTAGCGCCCGTGCCCGAGCCAAGTCGTGTGGATCGGCGGACCGTAGCGGAGATAGTGGATCCCGACCTCGTCGAGTAGATCAAAGTCCGTCTTCCAGAGGGTGTAGTGTCCGCACTTCTCCATCTCATCGATGCGGGTCCGACCGCCGTTGATCGTGGGATAGCTGTTCTCGATCCCCGTGGCGAACAGAAACGTTGAAGCGGTCATGTTCGGTCTCCTGTGTCCTGCTCGAACCCGGACCTTGAGCCAATGTGGAGTTTGCGCTTCGCGGCTTGGTCGGTCAAAACCTGTTCGCCCGTGCTAAGCGACACCGCAGCGGCGATACTGAACCGAGAACGGTTTATTGCAACATGGTCTCGCTGTAGACCTTGGTCAGAATCGTGTCTTTCGTCAGGAATGAATGGAGCGCGGCCACCACCTGTGCCCCTTCGCCCACCGCCGCGGCCACCCGCTTCACCGAACCGGAACGGACATCCCCGACGGTGAAGACGCCGGTGAGGCTCGTCTCCAATGGCCTCCGGCCCGGAGCCACATCGGCTCCGGTCAGAACGAAACCTTTGGGGTCCAGCGCCACTTGCGACGATTCCAGCCATTGAGTGTTAGGCGAAGCACCAATGAATAAGAACAGATGCCGCATCGGCTGGCGGATTTCCTCCCCAGTTGCCAGGCGCCAGCGGACCGCCTCCAGCCGGCCTGGCTGTCCTTCCAGCTCGGTGACTTGAACTTGGGTGATGATCTCCACATTGGGAAGAGCTTCGATCCGGTCGACGAGATAGCGCGACATGCTCGTCCCAAGATCCCGCCCCCGGACGAGCAGCCACACCTTCGCCACTTGGCTAGCAAGGTAGACCACGGCCTGACCCGCGGAATTGCCGCCGCCGACGAGGGCAATCTCCTGGCCGGAGCAGAGCTTCCCTTCCAAAGGCGAGGCCCAATAGTGCACGCACGCGCCTTCGAACCGCTCCAGGTCCGGAACATCAAGCCGCCGGTAGCGGGCGCCCGTAGCGATCACCACAGACCGGGCGCGGGCTTTCTCGCCATTGAGCAGATGCACCACGTATGGACCGCCTCCTGATATGCCGCCCTCAAGCCCAACGGCCTCGTCCGGTATCGCCATCTCGGCCCCGAACTTCTGGGCCTGTGTGTAGGCGCGAGCCATCAACGCCATGCCGGTAATTCCGGTCGGAAAGCCCAAATAGTTCTCGATTCGGGTAGAGGCGCCCGCTTGGCCGCCGAACGCGCGGCAGTCGAGCACCAGGACGGATAAGCCTTCGGACGCGGCGTAGACGGCGGTGGCAAGTCCCGCGGGCCCCGCCCCAACGACAACCACATCACAGATCCGGTTTGGATCGAGCGCCCCCACCAGTCCGATGCAGCGGGCCAATTCGAACTCGGTGGGGTTGCGCAGCAATTGGCCACTTGGACACAGGATAATCGGCAGATGTTCCGAAGCGATATGAAACCGCTCAATCAGTGTCCCCGCTGCAGGATCGCCCATGGGATCCAATCTCTTGTACGGATGGCCATTGCGGGCCAGGAAATTCTCGAGCCGCAACACATTGCCATCATCGGCCTGTCCAATGATCAGCGGTCCGCCGACTCCTGCTTCGATCAAGCCGACACGCCGCAGGATCAAAGCTCGCATGATCTGCTCTCCAAGTTCCGCCTCGGCCACCAGAAGCCCCCGGAGGCGCTCGGGGGGAATGATCAGGGCCTCCACCGGCTCCAGAGCATGGGCGTCCACGAGAGCCGGATGCCCAGATAGTTGAGCCAGTTCGCCCGTGAACCCACCGGGACCATATGTGATGATCGGCTCCTGCTGGCCTGTTTCGTCATACCGGGTCACCGCGACCTTGCCGGTCAGGATGACGGCGAGGCCATAACCCGCCTCCCCGCTCCGGACCAGAGGCTCATGAGCGCGGTAGCGCTGGACCTCGCCAAACCGGTACAGGCGCATCATCTCGGCTGGCTTGAGGATGGGAAACATCTGGTCCCGGCGCGTGGTGATGGTGGATTGCGTCAGCGAGGGCATGACAGCCTCTCCTTCTCAGGTAGGTGGGCCTTGATCACCTGGTCCTGGGTCGCTAACTGCTCAAAGCAGCCCTGCTGCCTCAGCGATAGGTGGGAGCGGCCCACAGCATCAAAAGCGGACACCGGGCGGCCATCAGGACATCGGCTCGCGAGATAAGCCTGTCGCGCGTAGCATTTACGTCCTGCAACGCGGCAGCCTCAATTCAAGGGTTTCAGGTCTCCCAGCACGGTGGGGATCAGTTCCGAGACGGTCGGATGAATGGGAACAGCCCATTGCAGCACCGGATAGGTCGCTCTCGCATTCATAATGTCCAGGATGCCGTGAATCGCCTCGTCGCCCCACCCCCAGGATCTGCTTCGTGTCCGCGTCGGCGACCACCTTCATGAAGCCCTTGGTCTCCCCGGCCAGGGAGGGACCCGCCTGTCCGGTCCCGATGATGATGGCGTCGAAGACTTGGGTCATGGCACGAGCCTGCGATGAGTGCCGCACTGAGGATCGCAATGATGTCTTTCAGTGGGCGACACGTTGATCCTGTCCGAACGGCAAGCGGTAGGCCACCGGGCCAGTGCTCATGAGGGCAGCGGCTTGCCGGCCTGCTCGCGCACGATGTACTCGGCGTACCAGTCCGGCCAACCCTCATTATGCTGGCCGGTTCGCTTCTCGTGCTCCCCATGTGCGGCCGCCGCCCGGCGGAGCGCAGCCGCGAGTTTGGCCGCCGAGGTGAAGGTCGTGTCAGCCGCATCGACGCGTCCGGGCAGTCGCGCGGTGATTTCCTGCAAGAGCCAGCTATTACCATCCGGGTCACTGAACGTGGCGAATGAGTTGTAACTGCGCCGCTCCGGATCCGGTCCGCTCAGGGGACCCTCCCCGACGGCGGCACGGTGGAACACATCGCTCACATCGACACCGCGCTCGACGAGTTCGGCGCGCGCCGCCTCGATGTCGGACACGACGAGATACATTCGCTGTGCCGAACCCGGCTCGGCGGACGTGACGCCCTTGCCGAAGTGGATCGAGCACGGCGAGCCAGAAGGCGTAAATTGTACGACCCGAAATGCCTCGCCCTTGACGAAGTCGGCGTCGAGCCTCCACCCTAAGCCGTCGTAGAATCGCTTGGCCCGATCGACGTCCGCAACAGGGATGACGATGACCTCGAGCTTCATATCGACCGCTCGCACTCGCGGAGGCTCGGTTGCGGGTTCATCATGTACCTGAGTACTGCTCATGTCTGGCTCCTTAGGTATGGGTGCCTTGAGAGTGGCAATAAACATCCACGCGCGTGAACCACAGCAGAGGCACACCGTCGGACCGATTACGCTATCGGATGACGCAAACTATGCGGCACAGGAGTGACTTCGACAAAGCTGTCGATCAAAAAATGGCTCGTCGGGAGCCAAGGTCCAACACGAGGACTTGAACGAACTTGAATAGGATACGCCTTCTCACCTTGGTGGGAAAGCGGCATAGGTTCGGTCGCTGCGGTCCTTCGAACGTCGGTTCACCGCTTCAATGCGGAAGTAGACTGACTTCCGTCTTATGCAAGGACTGCCGTTACGCGGGGTTGTGTCATATCAGGGCTGGCCGAATAATCGTCGGGAGTGCTTCGAATGAGTTTGCTGCATCCGTCCGGCATCCGCAACGCACAGGTGGGATACGCCATGCCCCATCAGCGCATCTCCGACTTTAATGTCGTCGACTTCGCCACGTGGCTGGTTGGCGCGGCACGTGTGGCTCTCTCCCCCGTCGAGATCGTTGCCCAAACCTGCGAACGGCTCGTGGCCGCAGGCATTCCGCTCTGGCGGGTTCGGATCGGACAGCGGCTGATCAATCCGCTGATCGGTGCCTGGGGGGTGATCTGGATGCGCGAAACCGGAGCCGAAGAGTACACCGTTCCCCGCCGTGTCCTGGCGACAAGCTCATTCACCGGCAGCCCCTTCGAGCAGGTCATCAAGACGCGAACCCGCTTCCAGCGTTCCCTGGGAGACCTCGATCCAGCCCATGACCATCCGGTGCTCTTCGAACTCGCTGCGGATGGCAGCACCGATTACCTGGCCCTCCCGATCGTCTATGGAGACGGCTCGGTGCAAGGGGCTGCGTTCACCACCGATGCTCCCGGCGGATTCGGCCCGGCAGCCATGGCCTTCATCGAGGAGCTCAGTCCCTTTTTAGCGGCGGCGCCATCCGCCGCGGTGATCAGGTGGCCATCGAAGCGGCCGTGCTGCTGACCGATCTGCGCGGGTACACTGCCCTCTCCGAACAGTTACCTCCCTATGAGCTGCTGGAGCGCCTGGGCCAGTACCAGGAGTTGGTGGTTAGCGCGGTGCAGGCCGAGGGTGGGGACGTGCTGAAGTTCATCGGTGACGGCGTGCTGGCCATCTTTCGAGTTGAGGAGGGTGGATGGGAGCAGGCGTGCGCTCGCGCGTCGGTCATTGGAGGCGGCCCTGCTCGGGGCCGAGCCGATCGCAGGGCTACGGTTTGTTGGCTGCCTGCACGTCGGCTCCGTGATCTATGGCAATATCGGCAGCCCGGATCGGCTGGACTTCACGGTCGTGGGTCCCACGGTCAACTTCGTCAGCCGGCTGGAGTCAGTCGCCAAGAGCGCGAACGCGGCCGCGGCGTGTTCCCGGGAGGTGGCGGCCTGCTTTCCGGCGGAGACCACACGGCGGCTTGGAACCTTCGTGCTACCGGGGATCCCGGACGCGCAGGCGATTTTCGAGCTGGTCTCACCCGGCAGTGGTCCTTTGGGGGACCAAGAGGCTGGCTCCGAGCTCAAGCCCAGAAGAGAGCCGGGAGGTTAATCTGGTTGATAGCGGAGCGTCCGACATCGTCGCAAAAAGGCTCCGGCCCGAGGGAAAGATCATGCCGCGCTACGTCTTCAATGCATCGAGTGGCATCTGCTTTGTGCAGGAGTTCGAGATCCACCATCTCCCCGATCTGGAGACCGCCTGGCGCGAGGCTCACCGGGTCGCCAGGCACTTTCGGGCCTACTTGCCCCGCCGCCTCCGACAGGAGAATCTGACCGTCGAGATTGTAGAGGAGACGGGCCAAGAGTTTGCGATCTTGCGGTTGGAAGCGCCCTTCTAAACGCACAGGCAGCACATGTAACCAGGCTCCCAAGCAATGAGCTACCGGCATCCTACGACAGGCATCGGAAGGGCGGCCCCAGGTCAAACTGGGGAATCCCGGGCCTTTCCAGGACGTTCGGTGTTCGCATCTCAAGCAGACCTTTGCTTTACTTCCGTGAAGTGCCGATACTGTTGAAAAAGTCTGCAACCGCCGTTTCTCGCGTGGTCAGCATACAAGATGCTGGGCCTGATCTGGCGCTCTGGCGCTATTAATAGACCGACAAAGCAGCCACCGGGAGTTTTTCAACAAAATCTGCCAGGAGCCAAAATCGGTCAGTCGGTTCAGCCCAACGGCTATGGCGGCGCAACAGCCACTGCGATAACAACCGTACCTCGCTTATTCGGTCGAAGCGTAATCGTCCTCCCTGGCCTTCAGCATCGCGGCCAGCGTGCGCAGTCCAATATCGAGCTGATCCATGGTCGGACCCGCCAGCGCAAGCCTCACGGCGTTCGGCGCATGGCCCGGGGTGACGGCGAAGGTCGTCGAGGGCGTCAGGGCTATGTCGCGACGGGCCGCGGCAGCAACGAAGGTCTGCGAACGCCAGTGCGCCGGCAGCGTCAGCCAAAGGTGATAGGATTTGTCGTTCGCCTGGACCTCGAACGCCGAAAGCCGATCGGCCGCGAGTTTCTGACGCGCGCGAGCATCGAGACGCTTCTGCCGCGCCAGCTCGGCAACAATGCCGTCGCTGATGAGCCGCTGAGCCGCCGCAAACGCAAAGCCTGAGGCGGTCCATCCGCCCGAACGCACCGATGCCATCACGCTTTCCCGCAGCCGCTGCGGCGGCACGATGAAGCCAAGCGCCAGGCCGGGAGCGACCTTCTTGGAGAGACTGTCGATGACGATGCAGGATTCCGGTGCGATTGCGGCCAGCGGCGGCTCATTGTCGAGGAAGCCGTAGACATTGTCCTCGATGACCGGAAGATCGAGCTTCTCGACCACGTGCACGAGATCAGCCCTGCGCGTCGGGGGCATCGTCATGCCCAAAGGATTGTGGACTGCCGGCTGAAGATAGATGGCCGAGAGATGGGCCTCACGGTGCGCCTTTTCGACCGCACCAGGCCGTACGCCGGCTTCGTCCATCGCCAGCGGCACCAGCGATATACCTAGCCGGGCGGCGATCCCCTTGATGAAGGGATAGGTCAAAGCCTCCACGCCACAGCGGCCGCCCGTGGGCACCACGGCGGCGAGCGCGGCGGCAATGCTTTGCCGTCCGTTGCCGGTGAAGACGAGCTGATCCGGCGAGGGTGACCATGCGCCCTGCGACAGGTACGCGGCGGCGACGCTTCTGGCAGTCGGCGTCCCGACGCTGGTCGCCTGTCTTAAGGCGCCATCGAGCGCTCCAGGTTTTGTCAGGCCCTCCAGGCTTTTGGCGATGAGCGTCGTTTGATCGGGAAGGATCGGATAGTTGAACTCGAGATCGATCCGGATGCCGCGCGGCTCGCTTGGCGCTGCCAAGCCGCGCCTGGCGTCACCCGCGATGTAGGTGCCCCGGCCGACTTCGCCGACCACCAAGCCGCGGCGCAGGAGCTCCGCATAGACGCGGCTCGCCGTCGAGACCGCGATCCTGCGCTCGTAGGCGAAGCTGCGCTGGGGCGGCAGGCGGTCGCCAGGCTTGAGCGTGCCATCGGCGATGTCCGCCGCGAGGGCATCGGCCAGCTTTAGATATTCGGACTTCGACATTTATTGCACCGAGTACAATGATTTGATTGAGCCGAGTAAATTAGAGGAGCATTATACTTACATCAACCAAATTGCACCGGGAGTTGCGGCGGAGCAAGCACTGGAGACGAGACATGACTGCAACCCTTTCAACCATCGTGCGGCCTGTGGGGACGAAGCGCTTTGGCGCAGGTCTTTGGACCTTCACCGCCTGCTGGGCGAGGATCACGCGCTATTTCGGCCATCGCGCCGCCATTGCACAGCTTCGCGAGCTCGACGACGGCGCCCTTCAGGACATGGGTCTCGTGCGCTCCCAGATCGAAGCGGCAGTCCACGGCTTCATGACCACTCCCAACTGGGCGAGAATGTGATGATAGCCACCCCGGCGGCAGAGCTGACGGCGGCCACGATCCTGGTCGCTTTTGCCGCCGTGTTCCTGATCGCCTTCATGAGGGGTGCGTTTGGCGGCGGCTTCGCGATTATCGGCATACCGCTGCTGTCGCTCGTGATGGACCCGGTGACCGCCGGCGGCCTTCTCGCGCCCTTGTTTATCGCGATGGACCTGTTCGCCTTGCGCTACTGGAAGCCCTCAACCTGGTCAAAACCCGACCTTGTGCGGCTGTTGCCGGGGCTGGTGATCGGGATCGGGCTCGGCTATTGGCTGTTCCGTGTTCTGGATCACCGCGCCATCGCGATTGTGATGGCGGTGATCACCCTGATTTTCGTTGGTCTCTGGTTTGCGGGAGGCGGCACGGTGACGATCCGCCCCCGTTCGTCGCCGAAGGCGATCGCGGCCGGTCTCACATCGGGCATCAGCACCATGGTGGCACATTCAGGCGGACCGCCGCTGGCAATGTATCTGCTGTCGCGCGGCCTCAGCAAGGAAGTCTATGCGGGAACGACGAGCCTGTTCTTCACGGTTGGCAACGCCACCAAGGCGGTGCCGTGGCTGCTGCTGGTGAAACCGGCAAGCAGCGACTGGACCTTGATGGCAGCTTGCCTGTTTGCCATTCCCACCGGCGTCTGGCTTGGGTGGCGGCTTCACGGCAGGCTGGACCAGCGTCAGCTTTACCGGGCCTGCTACGGCTTGCTGGTCGTGACGGCGTTGAAACTGTTGTGGGACGGCGTTTCCGGCTATCTCGCGTGAATTTGGACTGCGAATGCCTGCCGTGGGTCACCCGAAGAAATTGCCAATGCATCAAAAATTTCTTTGTCCCCTTCCTCACACATTCGGTCTACTTCGTAAATCTGCCAAAAGCGGCCGGTCAAGCCATGGCGCACATCCTGAAGAGATCAGTGGAGCAACAAAAAACTCCCGCACGAGCAGACCAAAGCGTACCTTTCGAGAAGCGTGCCTCCATTTTTCGAGGACCATCAGAAACCTCACTTAACGGGTTCGAGGAGAGGGGCGCCCTTTGTGACGATGTAAGTTGCCAGCTCCGAGGCGTTGCCCGTGCCGACATTCTTGGCGGTATGGGCCACTCCTGCCGGAATGAACAGCGACTGGCCTGCTGTGAGGGTGACCGGCTGCTGGCCCCCGAGCTGATACTCGAGAGTGCCCTCGAGCACGTAGGCAACCTCTTCGCCCGGATGGCTGTGGTTGACCGATACGACACCCGGATTGATGTCGACTCTCACCTGGACAACTTCCTTCCCTGGAACGCTGATGTCCTTCTGCACCAGATCGGTGCGCTGGATCTGCTGTTGCTGAGCCTGGGCCGCTTGAATCGAAAGTACCCCGATTGCGATTACACCGGCCGCCATCAAGAGATTGCGTGCTTTCATTTGCTCTTCCTTCCGAGGAGGCGCCATGCCTCCCGCTGGTGGAAAAATCGCGCTGCTTGTGTGTATCGGATGTTTCAGGGATGAGGCTTGCGTGTATCGGACTGCCCCAGGGCGCCTGCGCCGATACACGCGGATACAAAAATGTGCACCGAATGGCTGGCTAATCCGGCCCAACAACCTCAGTCGTTTCGACCCAGCCATCCTGGGATCAGCACAAGATCCGTGCCTGATTGGACGGTAACGAAGTGCGTAGCAAGAACGTGTGTCTTCAAGCAGACGAATAGAACTCCTCAAAGCCTTGTTCGGCTTGGTTTGGATGTCTGAGACGTGGCGCTGAGTGGAACACATGGATGGGAAAGGTAGCACCACTGAATGCGTCGTCAGAGTGGCCTCGTCGTGCTGAGTCTGGCGCATAGGATTCGTGCTGAAGTAGCAATGTGTTAGCAGATGATCGGGAGCGTTCCTCTATTTCAATGTAGCGAGTCAGATCTGATCTCCTCGCCGAAAGAGTTGCCGATACGTTCTACCTTAGCGCTCAATCAGGAGCAGATCTTGCGCTGATCCCTATTGGAACAGCATTGGCGACACGTATTAACCCGCCAAGATTGCCCCCATCCCTCACCGTTGTTCAGGCGATTGTGGAGAACCTTCTGCGATAGTCTCGCGGCGATACGCCGAGGTGCCTCTGGAAAGTGACGCGCATATGCTCCTCATCGCCAAAGCCACATGAGCGTGCGATGTGGTCAACATTTTGGGGCGAGGTTTCTAGCATTCGTTTGGCGGCTTCGAGCCGGAGAATCTCGACGGCCTTTGCTGGCGTGCGGCCGGTCCTTTCCTTGTAACGGCGTGCGAAATTGCGCGGACTCATTCTGGCCTGCTCAGCCAGTCTCTCGACGGTGAGATCATTCTGGTTCAGGTTCTTCTCGATCCAGAGGTTCAACTGCTCGAAAGAGTCAGTGTCTTCACTCTGCACCTTCAAAATTTCGCTGAACTGGGATTGTCCGCCAGGGCGCTTGACGTAGATTACGAGTTGGCGCGCAACCTGCATTGCCACGTCGCGCCCGCAATCCTCCTGAACCAGCGCGAGGGCAAGATCGATCCCTGCACTGACACCGGCTGACGTCCAGATCGGATCCTGGCGAACGAAGATTGCATTCGAGTCGACGTCGACTTGCGGATACCTGCTGGCGAAGTCATCGCACATGGCCCAGTGGGTGACGGCCCTGCGGCCATCGAGAAGCCCGGCTTCGGCGAGGAGGAAAGCACCGGCGCACACGGATGCGGTCCGGCGCGCGCGGTGAGAAGCCCGCTTCAGCCATTCGATTAGGCCATGCTTCTCGAGCACCGCCTCGATCTGGAGCGAGCCGGGCACGATGATCGTGTCGAAATCCTGAACCTCGCCGATCGGCGTGGTGCGAAGTTCCGTGCCTTCCGCCGTGCGGACGAGGCCTCCCTCGAGACTCACCGTCTGGCGCACATAGCCGGGACGTCCCTCCTTCCGCATCATTTCGGAGGCAGACCAGAAAACAGTTTGTGGCCCAGTGAGATCGAGCAGGCCCATTCCTTCATAGGCCAGGAAGAGAATCAGGCGCGGTTTCGCTTCCATCGTCATGGCCGAAAGTCAGGGTTATATGTCATTGCTGCCATAATTAGCCGAGCCTAGAGTCAAGGTCAATTCGCAGCCGTGCGCTGCTTTTCAGCAAGGGCAATGACCATGACCGCGCACACCGACCTCAATGGCGTCATGCTGGGCGTCCTCGAGGGGCAGCTTTACAAGGGTGAGCTGACCAAACAGGCATTCATTTCGGCAGCAGTCATAACGGGCGTGCCTGCCGCGACGGCAGCTGACCTTGCGGACAAGTATTTGGCAATTTCGGCCAATCAGGAAGCACGCCGCGCCGCACTCCGTCCTTATTACGACTACATCATCGTTGGGGCTGGAGCCGCGGGAGCCGTGGTCGCCCGTAGGCTTGCCGAGAACCGGGACGCCAACGTCCTGCTTCTCGAAGCCGGCGGAGACGATCTGACCGAAAGCATTCTGACGACCGAGACCTGGTTCTTCAATCAGGGCACGCCGGCAGACTGGCAATTCGCCGCGCAGCCATCTCCGAGCGTCAATGGACGCTCGATCGCCCAAGCCATGGGCAAGGCGCTCGGCGGCAGCACCAGCATCAACGGCATGGTCTGGGCCCGCGGCCACAAGGATGATTTCGACGGGTGGGCTAAGGCGGCCGGCGATAGCGCCTGGAGCTACGACCACATCCTCGGCATCTATCGGCGCATCGAGGACTGGCATGGCCCGGCCGATCCGTTGCGCCGTGGAACCGGGGGTGAGGTTTTCGTGCAGCCGGCGATGAACCCGCACCCGCTCGCCCACGCGTTTCTTGCCGGTGCGGCGAGCCGCGGCTTTTCGATCCACGATGACCATAATGGCGAATTGCAGGAAGTGGGCTCCGGTGGCGGCGCAGTAACCAATGTGCGCATTCGCGACGGACGCCGGCTGAACAGCGCCGCCAGCTACCTCTATCCCGTGATGGATCGGCCGAACCTGACCGTCCTGACTTCGGCCTACGTCAATCGTGTGATCGTCGACGGCCAGGTCGCCGTCGGCGTGGAATTCGCATGGCAGGGCCAGGTTCACACGATCCGGGCCGCTTCGGAAATCGTGCTTTCAGCCGGCGCATTCCAGACCCCCAAGCTGCTGATGCTTTCCGGTATCGGCGAACGTGCCCACCTCGAGAGTTTCGGTATCCCCGTGATTTCGGACCTGCCCGGCGTTGGACGGAACATGCAGGACCACCCGATTTTCAGCTCAGTCCTGTGGGAGGCGTCGGAACCAATAATCGGCCGTAGCAACGGGGCTGAGGCCAATCTTTTCGCGAAGAGCAACCCGGACCTGGATGTGCCGGACCTGCACATCTTCAACGTCGAGGGTCCGTACGTGTCCGAGCGAAACCTTCAGTTTGCCGGTCCCAACGTCTGGTCCATCTCGCCGGCCTTGGCTCGTCCGAAGAGCCGCGGCTACTTGCGTCTGAAGTCCGCCGATTCCCGCGATGCCGTGGAGATCAACGCAAACATGATCGGCGACGTGCGAGATCTGGAAGCCTTACGTGCTGCGATCGTCATCAGCCGCGAGATCGGCAACTCAGCGGCAATGTCCGCCTATGCCCATCGTGAAATTCTGCCCGTGGATGCGGCCGGAGAAGCGCTCGACAACATCATTCGTGACAGTGTGACGTCGATGCACCACGCCTCTGGAACCGCCAAGATGGGACAAGACAATCAGTCCGTCGTTGATGGCCACTTACGGGTCTACGGCGTCAAGAACCTCAGGGTTGCTGACGCCTCGATCATGCCAACGATTACCACCGGCAACACACAGGCTCCCTCCATCCTCATCGGCGAGCGCATGGCGGAAATACTCTCTGCCTAGCGCTACGCAGGGACGACTCACCTTAGCAACGAAGGAGTGCTCCAATGGCACTGGCCCAAGTCAAACCAGGTTCCACACTGATCAGCCCGACTGATCATGCGCTAATCCTAATCGACTATCAGTCGCAGATGGCATTCGCGACCAAATCGATCGATGCGGTCGAGTTGCGCAACAATGCCGGCCTGATCGCCGCTAGCGCCGCCGGCTTCAAGGTGCCGGCGATCCTCACCACCGTCGCGGAGAAGAGTTTTTCGGGCCCGATGTTTGACGAAGTGGTGGAACCTTTCTCCGCGCATGCGCAAATCGACCGAACATCGATGAACATCTGGGAAGACGAGGCGGTGATCGCCGAAGTCAACCGGATCGGCAAGAATCGCGTGGTCTTGGCGGGCCTATGGACCTCGGTCTGCATCGTCGGGCCAGCCCTGTCCGCGGTCGACCAGGGATTCGAGGTTTACGTTATCACCGACGCCTGCGGCGACATTTCCGCCGAAGCCCATGAACGCGCCGTCGAACGCATGATCCAGGGCGGCGTGCGGCCGCTGACTTCGCTCCAATATCTGCTGGAACTGCAGCGCGATTGGGCACGCGCCGAGACCTATGAACTCACCACGGGCATCGCCATGAAATATGGCGGCGCTTATGGCCTCGGCATCATCTACGGCAAGACCATGTTCGGCGCGTCCGAAGGCGGTCACTGATCAAAACGTGCCGGGGTCGAATGTCCCCGGCCACACAACAGCGAGCCGCTCCCGATGAAACCCTATCTATTGTCGCTGGGCGCTGGGCTGGTCGTCGGCGTCATTTACAGCCTCTTGGGTGTTCGCTCGCCCGCGCCGCCGACGATCGCGCTACTCGGCCTGTTTGGCATGCTGGTGGGTGAACAGATCGTGCCTGTGGCCAAGCGGCTGATGAAGGGCGATCAGGTCGCCGCCTATGTCAGGACCGAATGCGCCGAGCATGTCATGGGACAGTTGCCAGACGACCCCAACGGGAAGGCCTGATCCCCGCATCACCCGCCGCGACACGCTTTTCGGCGGAACCGCCGCGTCGCTGCTTGCGCACCCCCGCTTAGCCCATTCCCGGAGCAAGACCATGGCTGCCACCGATCTGATTTTGACAAATGCGAAGGTCACGACGCTCAATCGAGCCAATCCCGCGGCCCAAGCGATCCTGATCCGCGACGGCCGCTTCGCGGTCGTCGGGACTGAGGCCGAAGTACGCGCCACGGCCGGCGAAAATCCGCGCATCATCGACGCGAAGGGCCGGCGCATCATCCCCGGGCTGATCGACAGCCACATGCACATCATCCGCGGCGGGCTGAACTACAATATGGAGCTGCACTGGGACGGCGTGTCCACTCTTGCCGATGCGATGGCGATGCTCAGGAGGCAGGTCGCCAATACACCTGCACCCCAATGGGTGCGCGTAGTCGGCGGCTTTTCCGAGCATCAGTTCGCCGAAAAGCGCCTGCCTACGCTCGACGAGTTGAACACCGCCGCACCGGACACACCTGTCTTCATCCTCCACCTCTACGATCGCGCGCTGCTCAACGGCGCAGCGCTGCGTGCAGTTGGCTATACCAAGGATACTCCCAATCCGCCGGGCGGCGAGATCGTGCGCGACGCGCAGGGCAGCCCGACCGGGATGCTGCTCGCCCAGCCCAATGCGACGATCCTCTATGCGACGCTCGCCAAGGGGCCGAAATTGCCGCCCGAATACCAGCTCAACTCGACGCGCCATTTCATGCGCGAGTTGAACCGACTTGGAGTCACCGGCGTGATCGATGCGGGCGGTGGGTATCAGAGTTATCCGAATGATTATGCAATCATCGAAAAACTGCACCGCGACGGCGAACTGACGCTGCGTATCAGCTACAATCTCTTCACACAAAAGCCCAAGGAAGAACTGGCCGACTTTGCGGGCTGGGCCCGCCAGGTAAAGCCCGGCCATGGCGACGACAGCTATCGCCACAACGGCGCGGGCGAGATGCTCGTCTATTCGGCCGCCGACTTCGAGGATTTTCGCTTTTCCCGCCCCGAAATGCCGCCAAATATGGAATCAGATCTCGAACCGGTCATCCGCCTGCTCGTCGAGAACCGCTGGCCCTGGAGACTCCATGCGACCTATGACGAGACGATCACCCGCGCGCTCGACGTGTTCGAGAAGGTCAATCGCGACATTCCCTTCAACGGCGTCCACTGGTTCTTCGATCATGCGGAGACGATCGGTGACCGCAACATCGATCGTATCGCGGCGCTGGGTGGTGGCATCGCGGTGCAGCACCGCATGGCCTATCAGGGCGAGTATTTTGTCGAGCGCTACGGCGCGAAGGCCGCCGAGGCGACGCCGCCCGTGGCAAGGATGATGAAGGCCGGTGTGCCGGTGGGCGCAGGCACCGATGCGACGCGCGTCGCGAGCTACAATCCCTGGATTTCACTCTTCTGGCTGGTGACCGGCAGGACGGTGGGCGGTCTGCGCTTGTATCCGCCCGCCAACCGGCTTGATCGCGAGACGGCGCTTCGCCTCTGGACGGAGGCTAATACATGGTTCTCCAACGAGCAGGGCAAGAAGGGCCAGATCAAGGCCGGCCAACTTGCCGATCTCGCGATCCTCAGCGACGACTATTTCAGCGTGCCCGAAGACGAAATCGTTCACATCGTCTCCGCGTTGACGATGCTTGGGGGCGAGGTGGTGCACGGCCAGGGCGAATATCGCGATCTCGCGCCCGAGCTTCCCAAGCCGATGCCTGACTGGACACCGGTTGCGACCTTTGGCGGCCATCGCCGCACGCCCACTGCCGCGGCCAAGCTCGCATCGGCCTGCGGCTGCGTCAGTGCCTGCACGGTCCACGGCCATGATCATGCGGCCGCGCTCGCGGCCAATGTGCCGGCATCTGATATGCGCGCCTTCTGGGGTGCCTTTGGATGCGGCTGCTGGGCGGTATGACAATGCCCCCCGCACCAATAATCGCGCGACTGCTCGAAGGCCGCTGGTTCGCGACGCTCGCTCGTGCGCTGCTCACGCTGCCCTATTGGACGGCCGGTATCGCCAAGCTGATCGACCTACCGGGGGCGCTGGCCGAGGCGCACCATTTTGGCCTCGAGCCAGCATGGGCGACCGTGGCGATGACAATTATCGTCCAGCTCGGCGGATCGGTGTTGGTTATCCTGGGCCGATGGGCATGGCTCGGAGCAGGGGCGCTCGGCGTATTCACCGGACTCGCGACGCTCATCGCCCACCGTTTCTGGACGATCACAGACCCGATCGCGCGCTTTCACGATCGTAACAGCTTTCTCGCGCATGTCGGACTGATCGGCGGTCTGATGCTGGCAGCCGTCCTTGCCAGCCGCCGGACCCAGCGATGCGGGCACGATGGCCGCCAGGAGATCTGACATGCAGCGCGGTCAACTTCGCGTCGCCCCTTTCCCGCTAACAGACCGTCAGTTCAAGCCAATGGAAGAAATTGAAATGACTAAGCTTACCAAATTCCTGTCCGCGGCCGTGCTCAGTACGGTGCTCATATCCCCAGTAGCCGCTGCTGCCGCCGCGACTGCGGCTCAGGCTCCCGGGGTTGTTGCAACGTCGGAAGATACATCTATCCGGCCGTTCCAGTATGGGATCAACGCAAGATCTGCTCCCGATTGAGCGCTAACGGAGTACGTAGCAGGAACGTGCGCTCTCAAGCAGGCCTGTCGAGCTAACGAACCGCCTACCACGAGTTGGTTTGGGGATCTGAACAGCCATACAGCGCTGTGGGTACGTTGACAGGAGGGATGCATCTGCCCGGAGGATCGGCTGGAGTGAGGGGCTCGATCCCCTCTAACATCAAGGATCAGGCTTCAAGTCACGCCTGATAAATTCCCAATCCGTTCGACCTAAGCGCTCGTTCAGACACAGATCTTGCGCCGGCCCCTTCTCAGGACGCCGCTAACCAATGCGGAGGGTTCGGCTCTCCTCAAGCCCATATCCCTTCACCTCCAGGCGGTCTGGATAAACCTCAACCACTGCATAGGCCGTTTGGGCCGGCGTTTCGACCATTCCTTTGAAGTTCAGGAAGTGCTTTCCCGCTGTAGAGCCGTAGTTTCCCGCATGGTTGTGGCCGTTCATGTAGGCAACAAAGTTCTTGTATTTCGACACCAGATCGACGACGCGCTGATCATCCCACATATTGTGCTCGTTGCCAGGGTAGACCGGGTAATGGCTGAAGATGATGATCTTCTCGCCGGCCGCCTCAGCCTGATCCAGCGTCTGCTGGAGCCACCTGAATTGCTCCTCGCTCATGCCGCCGTTCCAGGTTTGCGCATTGGGAGCGTTGACGCCTTTGAGTTGGTCGAGCTTCTCGGCGGCCAGCTTGTGTTTCGGGGTGTCCTTGGCATGGGCAAACAGGCTGATGTCATTGCCGTCGAGGACGATGAACCGGTACCCACCGCCCGTGAAGTCATAGTAGGCGCGCTTCAGACCTGTCACCCGCAAAACCGATGAGAGATAATCCGAAGCCACTTCGAAGTCGTGGTTGCCGAGGAGGAAAAAGTAAGGGTGCTTCAGGCGGTCATAGATCGGCAGGATATGGTCATAGCTCTCCCAGTGCCGGTCGATGATGTCCCCGAGCGTGACCACGAACTGCACCTCCTGCCCGTTGAAGAACTCGACTGCATCGCTCAGCTTCCACAGACTGTGGGAGTAGAACCGAGTTCTGCGCGGCGGCACCGGGGCATACTGGGGATCAGCCACAACACCAAACCGGAACAAGGGTGCGCCCTGGGCCACACTTACGGAGGTGCTGAACCCGGTGAAGGGCGCGGCCAGCGCGGCGGCGGCGCTGGTCTGGAGCAAGCTTCGCCGAGTGAAAGCGGACACCATAACCTCCAAGGTTGTCGAGGAGGTCCCATTGTCCGATGCGGTTCATTTCAGACGTGTGACGCGCCCTGAGTTTCCGGTTCTGGTTTGAGAAGTTGCCATGGGGGATCGGCATGGGAATCCAGGATTGGGGCAACGGCTGCCGCAAGAAGACCAAGCCCTGCCAGTCAGCCCCTCGCAGGTCGATAGATAAATTCCCGTACACAGTCGTTCACGGAAGATAATTACTGATCTCAACCAGATTGCCGTCTGGATCCTTGAAGTAGACCGACAGGAGGGTTCCTGTCGCACCGGCACGCTCGCCAGGTCCGTCAACGATCGCTACGCCCTCACGCTCAAGATGCGCCACCACCTCTTCGATGGGCGTGGTGGTCAGAAGACAGAAGTTGCCGCTGCCTGGAACGGTGTCACAGGCAATGTTGGGGGCAGCCTGGGCATCCTGCAGGCTGATCTTATGGGCTCCGAAATGCAGCGACCACTTGCCGGGACGCTCCTGCTTCGGCTCCATGCCCAGAACCCGCTCGTAAATGCGGCACGTGCGCGCGACATCGTGCACCGCGAGAACCAGATGATCGAGCGCCAGAACCCTCATATCCGGCATTCTATACCCTGCTCGTCAGGACACCCGCAATCTGGCGGAACAGACGGTCTGGGATGCAGGGCTGACGCAATCTCGCTCTGTTGAGTGAGGTGCTGCAACCAGAAGAATGTCTCCTATGAGCAAGGAAGTATAACTCCCGTAGCCTCCCGAGCGTCCGGTGTTCCTAGCTCAAGCGGACCTTCGGCCTACTTCGGCTTCGTGCCGATAGCGTTGACAAAGTCGGTATCCAGACGGGCTAGGGCAGCGATGCAGCTTGCCTTGTTGAGGTTAGGACTGGTGAGGGGTATCCTTCGGGCCTTCTCAGGCTCCTTGGATCATATGAGGCTCTGGTGAAGTGACCAGTTTGGCAAGCTTTCTCAGATTCTGAGCCGTTGCCGCTAGCAGGAACTCATCCTGAGCCCCGCACGGACCGCGCAGCCGCAGACGTCCCATCTTGAGGATCCGCTTGAGATGAGCAAACAGCATTTCGATGCGTTTGCGACCCTGACGTGACCGCTCGAAGGCTGGCGTGTCTCTCAATGAGCGCGCGACCTCCCGGGCATGCTCATAGATGCTGCGCGGGATCCTGCGCGCCGGCGTGTTGGGACAGCACTGTTCCTTCAGCGGACAGGGACCGCAATCGAAGGTGCTGCCTAGGTAGAGCCGGTTCGTGCCCTCATTCACGATCCGCCCGCTGGTGGTCAGGGTCTTGCCCTCAGGACAGACGTAGGCGTCCGTTTCCGGATCATACTTGAAGTCTGATCGCGAGAAGGTGCCATCCTGGCGCTCGGATTTGTCGATGACGGGCACGTGCGGCTCGATCTTCTGTTCGTCCACGAGCCAGTGCAGCATCTCGGCCGAACCATAGGCACTATCCGCCGCCAGCCGCTCGGGCTTGAGGCTGAACCGCTCAGCGGTGCGCTCGAGCATGGAGCGCGCAGCCCCCACCTCGGCCTGACGTACCGCGCGAGAGGCTTCCACGTCCACGATCACAGCGGCCTTGAGGTCGATGAGGTAGTTGTCGGCATAGGCAAAGAACGCCGGGCCGCGCAGTGCTCCGGTCCACTGAGCCGCTGGATCAGAAGGCGAGACGAACTTCGGCTCAACCTCTGTCGCCGCACCCCAGGCGGCCTCATCGAGGGTGGCAAGATACTCGCGCACGGCCCGCGGAGCATCCTGCGGGTGGTCGAGCGCGGTCCAGTCGGACCCTGCCAGGGAGCGCTGCTTGTTGGCATCAGCCTGGATCAGGCTGGCATCGACCGCAAAGCCCTCACCACTCACCAGCCCCTCGTCGAGGCAACGCTGCACCACCGCCTCGAACAGGTGACGGAACAGGTCACACTCGCGAAAGCGCCCGTGCCGGCACTTGGAGAAGGTGGAGTGGTCGGGCACCTTGCCCTCCAGCCCGAGGCGGCAGAACCACCTGTAAGCGAGGTTCAGGTGCACCTCCTCACAGAGCCGCCGCTCGGAGCGGATGCCGAGACAGTAGCCGATCAGCAGCATGCGGATCATCAGCTCGGGATCAACCGAGGGTCGGCCGGTGGCATTGTAGTAGCCGGCCAGATGCTGGCGCAGCCCGGAGCAGTCGACGAAGCGGTCGATGCGCCGCAGGAGGTGATCGGACGGGACGTGGTCCTCGAGCCGAAACTCATAGAACAGGCTCTCCTGCATCACGAGACGCTCGCCCATCATGGCCCGATCCTCCTGCTGAGAATGCCTCATCAGGGAATCACGATCTGCCGCCAATCACGAGGACTTTTTCAACGAAATCTGCCAGAACCGGACCTTCCTGAACTGCCAGCGAGCAACTTCCTTCAGCAAGCGGGAACGGAAGGATACCCTATGCGAGCAGTGCTCTATAGAGCACTGCTCGCATAGGGCGCCAGATCAAGCGGTCAGGCGCGCTGCCGGTCCCCGATCGATATCCGACCAGATGCTGGGCGTCCAAGCCATGCATCGACACTGAAATGCCCGGAGCCGAATGCGACCACCTGGAGGAGGCCACCGGCGAGGGCAATGTTCTTTAGGAAATGGATCGCTTGGTTCTGGTCGCCGAAGTTGTAATGGAAGGCGAGTGCGGTTGCGATCGTGAAGCCGGCTGTTACCCCAGCGACGAGCCGGGTCTGATATCCTACGGCGAGCAGCAGGCCTCCGCCGACCTCGATGATCACGGCTCCGAGATAGGCCAGCCACGGCAGCGGCAGGCTGGTCATCTCGATGTAAGCGACGGTGCCTACTGGTGCAGCGATCTTGCCCAAGCCGCTGATCACGAAAATCAGCGCGAGAAGCACCCGGCCCAGTGCTGACGCGGAAGAGGTATAGGTATTCATCTCGTGTCTCCAGATATCGAGAGAGTGGTAGGCTCAGGCCGCGAGACGGCGGATCTGCGCCTCGGCGGCCTGAAGGGCCTCGGCCCGCTGCTGCTCGCCGACCGCTACACCCTCGGCGCGCACGAAGCTGAGGTCGGTGATGCCGAAGAAGCCGAAGATGCCGCGCAGGTAGCTCTCCTGGTGCTCAAGGGCAGCGTTCGCGGTTTCTGGGCCATAAAAGCCGCCGCGCGTGGAAACGACGACGACCTTCTTGCCGCCTGCGAGGCCCTCCGGCCCCTCGGCCGTATAGCGGAAGGTGCGGCCAGCCACGGCCAAGCGATCGATCCAGGCCTTGAGTTGGCTTGGCACGGTGAAGTTGTACATTGGTGCCCCGACCACCACGATGTCGGCAGCCAGGAACTCTTCAAGCGCAGCCTGGCCTTCCGCCAAATCCCGCAGGAGGGACGGATCCTCCGGCGATGCGCCCTGCCCGGCAAGGTGGGCCCCGGACAGGTGCGCAACCGGGTGAGTGGCGAGGTCGCGCCGGATCACTTCGATGGCGGGATGAGCAGCCTGCTCGGCGGTGACGATCTGCGCGGTCAGGCGGCGGCTGACCGAGCTCTCGCCCAGGATGCTGGAGTCGACGTGGAGAAGTTTCATGGTTCTCACCTCTGTAAAAGCGGGCGGATGCCCGCTGTGAATTCGCCGTCCCAAATGGGATGGTTTAGAGATAGCCAGGGCTCATCCATTGCAGAAGCCTATATTTTTCGATACGATCTATCGGCTGAACAGATGGACGGGGACCGGTGGATGTTGGACGGTGTATCGCTCGATCAGGTGCGGACGTTCCTGGCCGCAGTAGACGAAGGCAGCTTCTCGGCGGCCGGACGGCGGCTTGGGCGGGCCCAGTCCGTCGTCAGCCAGCTACTCGCGAACCTCGAAGCCCAGCTCGGGGTCAAGCTGTTCGACCGCAGCGCACGCTACCCCGTGCTCACGGATGCCGGACGTGCTCTTCTCGCAGACGCCCGGGCTGTCGCACAGGGGATGAGCGGGTTCAAGGCGCGGGCTCGCGCCCTCGCCGGCGGGCTTGAGTCCGAATTGTCGATTGCCGTCGATGTCATGTTTCCGATCGAGGTGCTGGCGCATGCCGTTCGCGGCTTCCAGGCCGAGTTCCCGAACACGCCGCTGCGGGTTGAGGTCGAGGCGCTCGGTGCTGTCCTTCAGCCGGTGCTCGATGGACGCTGCGCCTTCGCGGTGGCTGGATCGCTTCCGGAGATCCCCCCTCAGTTGACGCAGGAGCACCTGATCGGCGTTCCGTTCGTCCTCGTCGCCGCCGCCAGTCATCCACTGGCGCAGATCCCAGGCCCAATCCCCCAGAATCGCCTTGCAGAGCATGTGCAGCTCGTCCTGTCCGATCGCTCGAAACTGTCGGCGGGCCGCGAGTTCGGGGTACTGTCGCCGAAGACATGGCGGCTCGCCGACCTCGGTGCCAAGCATGCCTTCCTGTGCTACGGACTCGGCTGGGGCAGCATGCCGAGGGCAGTGGTTCAGGCAGACCTCGACAGCGGCGCCCTTGTCGAAATCGAGAGCTCCGGTTGGACGATCGGCCTGCAAATGCAGATGCATGCCGTCCACCGCTCGGACCGGCCACCCGGCCCGGCGGGGCGATGGCTCGTCGAGCGTCTCAAGGAAACGGTCAACCAGTGCCCGAATTAGAACAGCCAAGCAGTCATGGCATCCGCTTTCCAGCAAGAGGCATCGGCTTTGCCTGCCCGACGCAGCGGCTTGATCTGGGGCCGGTTAGAGCTTGAAACGGCAAGCGTGGTCGACGCGGTCCAGCCCTCGACCCAGACTGCCGAGATCGAGCCGGCACACCGCAAGGAACCGGACAGCTTGAACGCGTATGATCGGGTTATGCAGGCGCTCGACCCTACCCGAGAATTTGTGGAGCCACTGCGTAGCCTAAGGGATCCCGCGTTGGGCCGGCGCCTAGCCATTGCGTTTGAACCGACGGGTGCGTTCGGCGCGTTCCTCAGCATAGGCCGGGCTGAGCTTCGCAGTCATTTCATCGCGCACCAAGGGCTTGCCGCAGCTCTCGCAAACTGGCCCCATTCCCGTCGGCTTGCCGCACGCGTGATGGGTATACTGCACGGCGATGCCCTCGCCGGGCGACTTGCACCAGGTCTCGCCCCAGGCGCGTAACGCCAACACCACCGGATAGAATGCCTCACCTTTGGCGGTCTGGTGATACTCGTGCCGCTTTGGTCGCGCGTTGTAGAGCCGCCGTTCGACCAGCCCCTCCGCTTCCAGTGTCTTGAGGCGCGCCGCGATCATCTGCGGCGTGCCGCCGGTTTGGGCTTGGATCTCCTCGAAGCGATGACTGCCCATGAACAGCTCGCGCAGGATCAGCACGGTCCAGCGGTCGCCGACCACCGTCTCGGCGCGGGCCACCGGGCAGAGGGTTGGGGGAGTGTGGGTGTCGTCCATTGTCGCTTTCTTTTTCATAGTTACTTGTCGCTATGATTTTCATAGTGTATATCTAGCTACTGTCGAAAGCAATGCAACAGGCTGCGCTGCGGCCGATGCGCAGAAAGGAATGACCATGACGGAAACGGCACAGGCTCCCGCGGACTTCGCATGGGACGATCACGAAATCGTCGATTCAAGCTTCACCGCGGTCATCAACGCACCGATCGACACGATCGACCTGCCCCAATGGGCGTTCACCCTGCCCGAGCATGAGTATCAGGGCTGTTCCCCGGCCCATGTCGCGGCCGGCGTCACCACCGCGCCCGACGGCAAGCGGATGTCGATCAATGTCGAGGTCATCGGCGGCGTGCCGATGGTGCAGCATTATGTCGAGACCCTGGGCGAGAAACACCATCTCATCCTGGACTCGGTCTCTGATATCTTCACCCCCAACGGCCGGACCACGATCCACGTCCTTTGGGAGCTGAGCGTGAAGGCCATCGACGACCAGCGCTGCGAGTTCACCAACCACGTCCGCTCGCGCGGCACCGCGGAGTTCATTGCACTCCTTGACCGGCAGGGTGTCCCGTTCGACCTGTTCCGCGCGCAGCGCCAGCCGATGTCCATCGCCCATAACCAGAGCGAAACGCCGCTGTTCGCGGCCAGCATCGAGCGGGCCGCGCTCAGGAACTGACGATCCACAAGATCAACTGGAGATTCAACATGGCACAGCAAAGCTATCCCATCGATCGGACCGCCTACCTGCTGGTCGATCCGTTCAACGATTTCCTGCATGAGGACGGGAAGGTCTTCCCGCAGCTCAAGCCGGTCGCCGAGGAGGTCGGGCTGCTCGACAACCTCCGCCGGCTGGACAAGGCCGTGCGCGCGGCCGGCGTCCAGGTGGCGATTGTCCCGCATCGGCGCTGGGAACCCGGTGATTATGAGAGTTGGGACCATCCCAGCCCCACCCAGCGCAAGATCATGGAACGTCATCACTTCGCCCGCGGCGAGTGGGGCGGCGAATTCCACCCTGATTTCGCGCCCAAGCCGGGCGACATCATCGCTTCCGAGCATTGGGGTCAGAGCGGCTTCGCCAACACCGATCTCGACATGAAGCTCAAGCAGCACGGCATCACGCACGTGATCATTGTCGGCCTGCTGGCCAACACCTGCATCGAGACCACTGCCAAGTACGCGATGGAGCTTGGCTACCACGTCACGTTGGTGCGCGACGCGACCGCCGCCTTCGGGCACGCGCAGATGCATGCCGCGCATGAAATCAATGGACCCACCTTCGCTCACGCCATCCGGACGACGGATGAAGTGATCAACGATTTGTCCGGAAAGTGAGGATGACATGACCAAGACCATGACGACCCTTGCCGCCGCCGCGGCCATGCTTGCAACGACCGCGCTGGCTCAGGTGGCAAGTGGCCCACCGGCAGCTGCCACCACGACCGCTAACGTCACCGAAGACGCGGCGATCCGTCCGTTCCCAGAAGTCCACTTTTCGCAGCAGGCGCTCAACGAGCTTCGCCAGCGGATTGCAGCGACCCAGTGGCCGGAGAAGGAGACCGTTTCGGACTCGTCTCAGGGTGTGCCGCTGGCGACGATGCGGGACCTCGCCCGATATTGGGCGACGGACTATGACTGGCGCACGGCAGAGGCGAAGCTGAATGCCTTGCCTCAGTTCGTCACCGCCATCGATGGGCAAGACATTCACTTCATCCACGTCCGTTCGAAGAATCCTAATGCGCTGCCGCTGATCATCAACCATGGCTGGCCGGGCTCGATCATCGAACAGCTCAAGCTGATCGGCCCGCTGACGGACCCGGTTGCCTATGGTGGCAGGGTGGAAGACTCGTTCGACGTGGTGATCCCGTCGATGCCGGGCTACGGTTTCTCCGGCAAACCGACTGCGACCGGCTGGGGTCCCGAGCGCATGGCCAAGGCCTGGGACGTGCTGATGAAGCGCCTCGGCTATCAGCGCTATGTCGCCCAGGGCGGCGACTGGGGCGCCTTCGTGGTGGACCAGATGGGCTTGCAAGCGCCTCCAGGGCTGCTCGCCATTCATACCAACATGCCCGGGACCGTTCCGGCGGACATCGACAAGGCGACCTTGGCCGGCGATCCGTCTCCTGTCGGTCTCTCAGCCGAGGAAAAACGCGCCTACGAGCAGCTCCTCTTCACCTACAAGCATGTGGCCATGTATAGGATGATGGCGGAGCGGCCCCAGACCTTGTACGGCCTTGCCGATTCGCCCGTCGCCCTCGCCGCCTATATGCTCGACCATGGTGACGGTGGCGGCCAGCCCGCGGCGGCGGTCACCGAGGCCCTGGGCCGCTATGAGAGCGCCACCGGCGAGCTGACGCGGGACGAGATCCTCGACAACATCACGCTCTACTGGCTGACCAATACGGGCGTGTCTGCGGCGCGCCTCTATTGGGAGTACAAGGGAGGGTTCTTCAACGCGAAGGGCGTCAAGATCCCTGTGGCGGTGAGCGTCTTCCCCGGCGAGCAATATGAGGCGCCGCGGAGCTGGACCGAGAAGGCCTATCCCAACCTGATCTACTATCATCATGCCGAGAAGGGCGGCCACTTCGCCGCCTGGGAGCAGCCGATGATTTTCGCCCGGGAACTGACGGCGGCGTTCAAGCCGTTCCACTGAGCGAGGGGACGCGGGCGGACACCCTTTCGCCTCCATCCGCCCGCGTTCCTCACTTTTCGATCATCTGCAGCGGCACGACCTCAGCATCCCCGGCCGCGAGACCATTCAGGCGCGCATCGATATTGCTCCACGAGTGATCGGTACGCGTGACGCCCGGGGCGGAACCCGGCATGGCCTGCATCGCCATGGCGCTTGCGGGCATCAGAGCCGCCGCGGCGGCCACTGGTATCTTCATCATCGGGATACCTTAACCCGTCATACGAAACGTTCTTCGGTGAGTACTCGGCATGCAGAGCATATGGTGAGAAGCGCCAATGTCCGCTTTCCATCCTGTACGGCGTTCACCGATCACACCGTTTAGGGCCGCAATGGGTCGAGACCGTGTCAAAATATGAATGCGCGGCTCCGTGGAGCAATCTAATTTTTTGCAAGCCTGAACAGACCGGGGAATCCCCGGTTTAGGAGCATGAAATTGTACAAATAGTTCGTCGGAGGCGGTGCTCGTTCGCGTTTTGACACATTGGGTAATCGCGGAGCGAGTCGCCCTAAGACCGGATGGTCACTGCATGGAAGAGCGGGTGGTTGTTCCCCGATAAGATGGAATGACGGGCTCTCGACTGGACGCCGGGCCCAAGCATCGAACGGAGAACACCCATGGGCGAGTATATCGGTCTTGACGTGTCGGTGAAAGAGACGGCGATTTCCGTGCGGCGGGACGGCAAGCGGATCTGGCGCGGCAAATGCCCGTCTGATCCAACCCTGATTGCGGAGATCGTCCGCAAGCGTGCGCCTGCGGCCCAGCGGGTGGTGTTCGAGACCGGGCCTTTGGCGGTGTGGTTCTATCATGCGCTCCAGACCGAGGGGCTGCCGGCGATCTGTATCGATGCGCGCCATGCCAAAGCCGCCCTCGCCATGGCGCCCAACAAAACCGACGCCAATGATGCCGATGGCCTGGCCCATCTGGCCGAGGTCGGCTTCAAGCGCGCGGCTGTGGCCGTAGCCCGCAAGTTGGCGGTCATCATGCACGCGATGCTGAAATCCGGCCAGCCGTTCAACTGGGCAATCAGCGCCACCGCCTGACCGGCCAGAACTGCTATGCGCCTGTCCTGAGGCGTGCCGAGGCGTCCCTGCCGGGACGTGGATGAACCATTCCGCCTAGGCTGTTGCACCGACGCGCCCATAGGCCCGGAGCGTGCGTTTGACACCTTGGAAGGTTCCTCCTGCGAAGCCCCATCATGCGGCGACTGCTGTCGACCGCGAAGACGACACTGCTCCCGGCAAACCACAGCCTCGGCACCAAAAGGGCTTGCATTCCAACGAGCGATTAGACGACAGCCAGGGTCAAACTTTCACGTCTCCGCGGACCAAGCTCCTTCGTCTGCGGTGTACCGGGAGCGGCCGTACATGATTGGAAGTCCCGGCCAGTACAGCAACCTGCTTGTTCAGCCTGAGGGTTCATATCCCCACGGGCTCCTCCCAGCACGGTAGGATTTCTACGTGTCCAGTAGTGGCCTTTTCCGAAGCCCGATCGTCAGCATCACAAGCGTGCCGTATTCGTGCGGATCTTGACGATCGGAATTCTGCCTCGCCAGATGGTTTCATATCGAGGGCGGCCGCATCCGGGCAATCTCTGCCTGAACCAGCTTCCCAAAGCTTGCGGAGACCAGGATAATGATGGGCGATCGCATAGGACGTCATGAAGTCAGGCGGAACGGAACCGCCGCCAGCTCGGCTACCATAAGAAATGCAGCACTCGGAACGGTCCGGATAGGCGCTTCCTCTGTAGGTGCCTTGGCACTCGGTGCTATGGCATTGGGTGTGTTTGCAGTTGGCGCTCTCGCCGTTGGACGGTTGGTGATTGGAAAGGCGCGGGTCGGCCGCCTTGAAATCGACGAGCTTGTGGTCGGCAGGCTTGTCATCAAGGACAAACGGCCATGAGGTGTAATGACAAGTCGCTGCGCGAAGAGAGTGAGGCTATTCGGCCGCACCGACGAACTTGACGAGTGGCAGCTCCCGAGCGCAGCCCCTGCGGGCGGCTGCCGACTCCGGCGATCTGCACACACGTTGGTTCGATGAACGATGGCAAATCGGTACGCCCTCCGCGGCTGTTACGCTCGGGGGCTTCAACGCCGGTCGTAAAGTGCAAACAGCCAGAGTCAGGAACAGAGATTACCTGCGCTTACTGGACGTCCGGTTCGATGAGGATTGCTGCCTTCGAGCATAGGTCTCAGGTGTGCCATAAGCCGACATTCGCTGGCCCAATCGCGAACGGCGGAATCGACCCAGTGTGGACTTTCAGCGAGAGTTCTGGAGTGCTAAATTGCGAGCCCAGAGCGCTAGCCGGAGGCGCGCGTGGGCATCAGCTTTCCCAATGAAACGCCGGAATATCGCACCGCGCGAAACACTCTGCTGCAAAGGGAGATCGCGCTGCGGCGTCAGATGGAGGCCGTAGCGGCCGAGCTCCGGCGCCTTCCAGCAGGAGGGATAGTACTGGAAGACTATGTTTTCGACGCCATCGGAGCCGACGGCACACCGCAAAGGGTGAAGATGTCCGAGCTGTTCCGCGGCGGCGACGCACTGATGGTCTACCACTACATGTTCCCCCGTCACTCCCAGGATCCGCGGCCAGGACCGACGCGAGGAGCCATGGCGACCGTGCCGCTCGCGGAAGGACCGTGTCCCTCCTGCACCGCCCTGATCGACATGTGGGAGGGCACGATGCCGCACTTCGAGGGATTGGGCGGCAGTCTCGTTATCGTGGCGAGGGCACCGATCGAGAAAGTGGCAGCCTTCGCGCAGGATAAGGGGTGGAAGCATGTGCGGCTGCTGTCGGCATCGGCAAACAGCTTCCGCCGTGACTATGGCGGTGACGGCCCCGACGGCGAGCCGGTCCCGATCATGACGGTGTTCAGGCGCGACGCTGACGGCACCATTCGGCTTCATTGGGCGAGTGAGCTTGTCTTCGAACCGCCCGATCCGGGCCAGGACATGAGGCATCTGGGTACAGTGGAGCCATTGTGGACGCTGTTCGACCTTACACCCGGAGGCCGTCCTGACTCCCTCGAGCAAATGGAATACAGTTGCTGTAGCCGACCCGAGCCGCCTGCCTGAGAGCGGAGCAATTGGGATGTCTCATTTCCAATGCAGCAGTTCGGCATCGGCCCCGTGCGACCCGCATTGGGTCAGGCACTGATGTTCCCTGGCCTTTCGGAATGTCTGGTTAGGTGAGGAATCCCGCCCTCGGGTTTAGGTCTCAGGTGTGCCATGAAGGGACCTTCCTGGCTTACACCGAGATCCCTGCACAATCAGAGACCGAGATCGCTTAATCCTGGATGATCGTCCGGGCGATGGCCGAGGGGCCAGAGGAACTTGCGATCCGTCGCTGCAATCGGCGCGTCATTGATGCTGGCTAGGCGCCGCATCAGGCCCTGTTCATCGAACTCCCACAGCTCGATGCCATAGGCGCGGAACCAATTGCCGCTGTCGTCGTGCCACTCGTAGCCGAAGCGGACGGCCATTCGGTTCTCCCGGAAGTCCCAGTGCTCCTTGATCAGCCTATCATCGAGTTCACGGGCCCATTTCCGGGCGAGATACGCCTCGATGGCAGGCCGCCCCGTCAGGAACCCGGTCCGGTTCCGCCATTCGCTGTCAGGCGTGGAGGCCAGCGCCACACGGGTGGGGTCGCGGCTGTTCCAGGCATCCTCGGCGAGACGCGCCTTCTGCGTTGCGGTCTCGACGATGAAAGGGCACAGGCGGACGATCAGTGACCTGCATGGCTATTCTCCATCGGCTGCGAGCCGTGCTCGCAATGCGGTGTTCTCGGCTTCCAGGTGAGTGACCCGGTCCCGCATGGCGGCGAGGCCTTGTTCAATCTCGGCAAGGGTGAAGCGCGGCGTGATGTGCTGCGGGCAGTTCCAGTCAAACGCTTCGAGACGGAACACGAGAGCCCGCTCGACCTTGGCTTTGTACCCGGGAAGGGCCAGCTCCGACGCCAGGTCCGGTGCGTCGGCAAGGCTGACCGCTTTGGCATGCGCATAGATCTTCAGTCGCCGACGCCCGGCATAGTCCATCAGGACGAGAGCCGCCCGATCATTGGCCGCCAGGTTCCCGACCGAGATGTATTGCCGGTTGCCGCGAAAGTCGGCGCAGGCCAGCGTCCGTTCATCCAACACGCGGAGGAGGCCAGCCGGCCCGCCGCGATGTTGGACATAAGGCCACCCGCTCTCCGAGAGCGTTGCCATGTAGAAGCTGTCACGCTCGGCGATGAAGGCCGCCTCGCTTGCGGTGAACCGGTCGAACGCTCGGTTGCCCGCAAAATCCGACCAGAACTCCAGGCTTCCGTTGGCCTCTTGGGCCGCCTTCACGCTTGGAGTCGAAGCAATGTCCAGGAAGCTGTAGGCCATGATCGTATCCTCTGCCGACCGAACATCCGGCGGCACGAAGGCCGCCGGATGCCGTCTTTCGTTCAGGCGGCCTTGCCGAGCTCGGCCGCCGACACGACCGGGAAGTCGATGTCGGTCTGCGCGACGTTGTTGATGAGGTTGGTGAAGATGTTCTCCGTGACGAGGCCGACGATTTCGACAATCTGCGCGTCCGAGTAGCCTGCAGCCCGGACGGCTTGCAGATCGGCATCGCCGACGCGGCCGCGGGCTTCTGCGACCTTTGCGGCGAACCGCACGGCCGCGTCAGCCCTCGGATCGCCGGAGCGACCTTGGCGATTGAGCGCGATCTCCTCCGGGCTGATCTTGGCGGCGCTGAGGCCAAGAGAGGTGTGGGCAGACAGACAATAGTCGCAGCCGTTCACCTGAGCGACCGCCAGCGCGATGCGCTCGCGGGTCCGGACGTCGAGCGTCTGGCTGAGTGCCCCGCTGAGAGTGGTTAAGCCAGTCAGTGCGGCCGGGCTGATTGAGACCAGCCGGAAGAGATTGGGGACGACGCCGAGCTGCCTGTTCACGGCCTCCAGGAGGGGGGCCGATGCGGCCGGCGCTTCGTCAAGAGCGGGAATGGCAATACGGGACATTGACGGAACTCCTCTGGCTGCGTTGGGACCGGTGCTTGTTCCGGTCTGAGCAAGGTGGCTTCTTCCGATAGTCAATATAACCTGCTAATTATGAGAGAGATTGTCTCAATTTTTGGAACAGTCCATGGACCGCCTAGAGGCGATGTCGATCCTCGTTGCCGTGGTCGAAGCGGGCAGCTTCACCGGTGCCAGCCGACGTCTGAAGATCCCGTTGCCAACCGTCAGCCGGAAGCTCGCGGACCTGGAAGAGCACCTCGGCACGCGCCTTCTCACCCGGTCGACACGCCGGCTGACGCTGACTGATGCAGGGACAACCTATGTCGTGGCGTGCAAGCGCATTCTCGATGAGGTCGGCGAGGCCGAGCGAGCGGCGGCCGGAGAGCATGTGGTTCCCAAGGGCGAACTCGTCATCACCGCGCCAATCGTGTTCGGCCGGCTCCATGTGGTGCCTGTGGTCAGTGAGTTCCTCGAAATGTCTCCCGACATCCATGTCAGAATGCTCCTGTCCGACCGGAACGTGCACCTGCTGGAAGACCACATCGACGTGGCCTTGCGGATCGGCACCCTGCCCGACAGCTCCCTGGTCGCCACACGCGTCGGGTCCGTGCGGCAGGTGGCGTGCGGGAGTCCCGACTACTTCGCCAAGCATGGGGTTCCACAGGAGCCGGGTGACCTTGCCAACATGCCCTGTGTTACTTTCGATGTGCTTGGCTCTCCGATGACATGGGCCTTTACGGGTGGCGCGAAGGGCCGAAATCTCACGGTGGCGGTGCGCTCGCGCTTATCCGTGAACACGGCAGAAGCGGCGCTTGCGGCTGCGACAGTGGGCGTGGGGGTGACAAGGGTGCTGTCGTATCAGGCTGCAAGCGCCGTCCAGGAAGGCTTGCTGCGGATCGTCCTTGAGGCGTTCGAGCCTGCGCCGCTGCCGGTGTATCTCCTGCACAGCACACAGGGCGCGCTCCCGCTCAAGATGCGCAGCTTCCTGGACTTCGCCGCGCCACGCTTGCGTGGGCGCCTCGCCGCCGGGCAGGTCGGTGTCCGCGCATAAAACATGAACCGTGCACTCCTGCAGCGCATGGATTTTTCGCTGCGACCTCATGCTTGTCCGTCGTGCCTCAATGTCCGCTAATGGGATGGACCGGCCGTGCTTACCGGCGCACCCTTCATCAGGGGCGCCCAGCACGAGGATCTGAGCCATGCCTAAAGCCCCGCTTCCGCCCATTGCCACTCTTGGCATCGACATCGGCAAGAACAGCTTCCACCTCATCGGCCTGGATGTCCGTGGCGCCATCGTTCTGCGCCAGAAGCTCTCTCGCGGACAGATCGAGGCACGCCTGGCCAATATGCCGGCCTGCCTGATCGGCATGGAAGCCTGCGTCGGCGCTCACCATCTCAGCCGTCAGTTGCTGGCCCTTGGCCATGATGTGAAGCTGATCCCGGCGCAGTTCGTGAAGCCGTTCCGCAAGAGCCACAAAAATGATTTCCGCGATGCCGAGGCCATTGCTGAAGCCGTGGAGCGTCCCACGATGCGCTTCGTGCCTACGAAGACAGTCGAGCAACTCGACCTGCAAGCTCTGCATCGTGTTCGCGCCCGCTTGGTCAGCCAGCGCACGGCCGTGGTCAACCAGATCCGCGCCTTCCTGCTCGAGCGCGGGATTGCGGTGCGACAGGGGCTGCGAACCCTGCGGCAAGCGCTGCCCGATATCCTGGCCAAACGCGCCGATGTCCTCACGCCGCGTATGGTACGCCTGATCGAAGGCTTGATGCAGGACTGGCATCATCTGGATGAGCGCATCGATGCTGTCACCGACGAGATTGAAGCTCTCGTAGCGGCAGACGAAGCCTGCCAGCGTTTGATGAGCGTGCCAGGCGTGGGACCGATCATCGCCAGCGCCATGGTAGCCGCCATTGGCAACGGCGCCGCCTTTAGCCGAGGACGTGATTTCGGCGCCTGGCTCGGGTTGGTGCCCAAACAGACGTCAACGGGCGACCGCACGATCCTGGGCCGCCTGTCGAAGCGCGGCAACAGCTACCTGCGCTCGCTCCTGGTTCAGGCCGCTCGCGTGCTGCTGCTCTGGCCGGCCAAGTGGCGCCAACACAGTTTCGGGGCATGGCTCACCGCCGCGTCCACACGCCTGCACCACAACGTGCTGGCGGCGGCTTTAGCCAACAAGCTGGCGCGGATTGCCTGGAGCGTGCTGAGCCAGAACCGCACCTATGAACCACGGACAGCGGCTGTAATGGGTTGAGGGCAGCATCGCCCCTCCCCTGCATCAACCGCCTGGAACTCGCCGAGGTCTGCGAGAGGAACACGAGATGGAGAACGGTCGCGCCGTCGCATCTGGGCTCTGGTGACCCGTTTGGCCATGAAGGGCCGGTCCGCTTATGAGAACCGATGCGCGCGGATCTCCATGATGGCCAGGAGCAATCGCTCCACATGGGCCGGATACATTAGCGCAAGACCAACCTCGCCATCTCGAAAAGCCTCTTGCGACGCACGGCCGGTCCATACATCGGGTCAAACCTTCACTTCCCGACCTCTCGATGAACGTCGGCTTTTCCCCGCTGAAGCGGACCACGCGGTTACATCTCAGGAGTGCCAATTCGAGACCTTCGATGCATAGAGGCTGTTGCATGCGCTATCCGTCAATCGCGTGCGGCACGAATTCCGGCAGGGCCACTTTTGAAACGAGATGCAGAGCGCGGTCGCAACAACTCTCGATCCAACTCACCGCTCCTGCCGCCGATGGCCTTACGAAAGGGCATGCTGCACCGCTCAGGCGGTGGGAACGGTGCCACCGTCGATGACATACTCAGCGCCCGTTATGGTCGCGGCGCGATCGGAGGCGAGGAAGGCGATCAGGTTCGCCACCTCCTCCGGCGTCGAAGGCCGGCCGATCGGGATCCCACCAAGCGACTCCATGATCATCCGCTTGCCGCCCTCGTAATCGGTGCCGGCGTCCCGTGCGAGCCGCTCGGCCAGCCGCACCGACGCTTCGGTCTCGATCCAGCCGGGTGAGACCCGCATCACGCGCACCCCCTTCGGCGAGACTTCCTTCGACAGGCTCTTGCTATAGGTCGAGAGCGCAGCCTTCGCGGCCGCATAGGCGGTCGTCGCCTCCGGCAACGGCAGCTCCCGTTGGATGGACGTGACGTGGATGACGACCCCACGGCCCTGCTCGACCATCGCGGGCACGAGCTCGCGATCGAGCCTGACGGCTGCCATCAGGTTGAGATCGAGCTCCTTGGCCCATTCCGCGTCGCCCAAAGCTGCGAAGCCGCCCGCCGGGGCGGAGGAGCCGCCCAGCATGTGGACCACGACATCAACCCCGCCCAACCGCTCATGCACCGCAGCCGCGAGGGTGGCGCAGCCCTCAGGGGTCGAGAGGTCGGCAGCGACGAACATCGTCTCGGAAAGCGCGTCCGGCCGGGACCGCGCTGCCGTCAGGACGTGTGCGCCGAGTTCGCGAAACAGCGCGACGGTGGCCGCACCCGCACCACGCGTACCCGAGGTAATGAGTGCGCGCTTGCCTTCGAGTGTGAGAAACCCGGTCATGCGCCGATCTCCAGGCCTGTGATCTGGTCACCTTCGAGCCGGAACGCGAAGGTGAGCATGGCGGGACTGCCCGGGAATTGGCCGGCCACTCTGGCACGGACTTTTGCAAAATCGCCGTTCCTGGCCACCTCGAGGGGCTCAATCACGTGCCGATACCTGGTCTTCACGTCATGCCACCACGCATCGATGGCCTGATGACCGGCATGGGACCGGCCCTCATCCCTGACGACGGCATCGGGTGAGAAGGCGTGAATCAGTGCAACGCCGTCGCTTCTCCTGTCAGCATCGAAATAGGTCTGGATCGGGGAAGGTAGGTTCATCCGGCAGCTCCTTCGGTTCGAAGATAATGTCCTCCCCGATTTAGCCCTGGACACCTGTTTCGATAAGCGGGATAAAAATGGATGAAGCGTTTCGAAAAACAGGACAATGTACCAACCCGGATTGAACGATCTCGACGCGGTTGTCGCTATAGCGCGCAAGGCTTCGTTCCGGGCCGCAGCGCTCGAACTAGGCATGTCGACGACCGCGCTCAGCAATGCCGTCGGCAAGCTTGAGGCAAACCTCGGCGTGCGCCTGTTCAATCGGACGACGCGCAGCGTTTCGCTTACCGATGCCGGACGCCTGTTCATCGAACAGGTCGGCCCTGCCTTGCAGGACATTCATGGTGCCATGGAAGCCGTGCGGTCGCAGCAGGCCACGCCGTCAGGCACCCTGCGCATCAACGCCTTTGCCATGGCGGCACGCGAGATCCTCTCGCCGCTGGTGCTGGAGTTCCTGCGCCGTTATCCGCAGGTACATGTCGATCTCGTCACCGAAGGACGACTGGTCGACATTGTCGCCGACGGCTTCGACCTTGGGGTGCGGAGGGCCGACCTCGTGCCCAGTGACATGATTGCGGTTTCGCTTGGGCGGCCACAGCGGTATGCCGTCGTTGGCTCGCCGGCCTATATCGCGAAGCATGGGAAGCCGCGGGTTCCGCCTGACCTCCTCCATCACCCGTGCATTCGTGTTCGCTTGCCCAACGGCTCCCTGTATCGGTGGCAGTTCGAGAAAGACGGCCAGACGGCCCAGATCAACGTGAGCGGTCCGATCACACTGGACGAAGCCAGCCTGGCACGGACTGCTGTTCTGGAGGGCATCGGGCTCGGCTTCTTCATGGAACAAGACGTGCGTACTGACCTCGAAGCCGGACGCCTCGTTCGCGTGCTGGAAGACTGGACGCCACCCTTTGGTGGGCTCTGTCTCTACTACCCTGGACGGCGCAATCCATCGGCTGCCCTGAAGGCCTTTATCGGCTTGGCCCGAGAACTGGGTGCAAAATCGGGATCATGATCACACCCGTCGAAGATGTCGGCTGAGGCTCGACGTGAGTGCCTCGGCGGCATTCATCGGCGTGAATAACCGTGTCGGCTGTAATAGTCCGGTTAGGGTCAGGAACCGAGATTCCTTGCGCTTTCGGAATGTCCGGTTCGATGAGGATTGCTGCCTTCGAGCTTAGGTCTCAGGAGTGCCAGAACGCGACATTCCGGATGCCAATGGAATTTCCGATCACGCTCATCAGGCGCGCCGCTGGCTGGGCCAGACCTGATCTACGTCCGGAGCGGCAAGATCGCCCTGCTCCAGTTGAAGGTAGCTCGGGTTGAACTCGCCTACTTCCTTCAGCTTGTCCCAATCAGGAATGGCCAGCCGTGTTCTCTTGGTCACGATCAGGCCGTCGGCTCGCATCTGTTGCAGAACCCGGTTGACGTGAACGGTGGTGATGCCCAGCGCATCCCCTAACTCGGCTTGGGTGATGGGCAAATCATAAGCGTAGTCCTCAACCAAGCCGACCGCGCTCAAACGCACCTGCATCTCGCAGAAGAGGTGGGCAATCCGATTGTAGGCTTCGCGCCGCCCAATGTTGAGCATCCACTCGCGGAAGATCGCCCCGTCGATCAGGGTTTCGCGCCAGAGGGCGGCGGCGATCCGGGGGTAGCGTTCGCAAAGATCGCGCAGGTCATCATGGATGATGAAGCCGACCCGGCAGGTACTCAGGGTACTGACGCTGTTGTCCAGCACCTTCAGGTGCAGGCTGTGCAGGTCGGGAATGTCACCAGCGATGCCAAAGGACGTGATCTGGCGCTTGCCGTCTGCGGTGATCTTGTAGGTGGCAGCAAAGCCGCTCAGGATCAGGCAGCACCGGGTAGGCCGGTCGCCCTCGCGTACGATGTCCTGATCGTCCTTGATGACAGCAAGCTGCATCGGCAGGTTCCTGAGGGCTTGGCGCACCTCAGCAGTGAGCGTGAAGACGCTCTCCAGCTTGCGGATGAGCGGATTGTCTTGGGACTGGAAAGAAGCGTGCATGTGACACTCCTCCTGTTTGCAGGCGGGAGCACACGTCTCTCTCAGGTATCAGCGCCTATGATCGGTTGCTGATAATAATAACAATATATATCATAAATAAATCTCTGCCATTGATCTATGTTAGCCTTTCCTAAAAACTTTGTGCTTCGGCAGGAAAACTCAATTTATATTTGTTCCTCCAAGGAAAATCGATGCATGAGTTGCCGTCGGAGGGGCCGTTTGTCGAAGGTCGCCGGTTGCCGAAGCGCGCCCTTGGCTTCGGTCACATTGTCACTCTTGGTTAACTTGCGTCAGACAACGGACTAACATGTGTTAAGATCGACAGGATGGGCATCGGTTTGAGTGCCTGAGGCTTACGATTATGTCCGTTTGGCACCCCCAAGCCACTATGGCTGCTGAGTATCGGCGGGAGGCCGAGAAGATCCGGACCATGGCTCGACAGCTCAACTTCAACGAGGCCAGGGACCAACTCCTCGACGATGCCAAGCGTCTGGAGACGTTGGCAGAGGAAAGAGGAGCGCAAGGCTCGGCAAGCGGCCCTAAATGACGCTGCTCTTGCCGAAACCTCTCAGCAGTTCCTGTGAGCGGCGAACATTCTCCTGGGCCATCTCGACCTGCCGCGCCACCTCAGCCGTCAGGCGCAGCATTCGCTTGCCGCGCTTCTTAGCTGTCCTGACGCTTCTGGACAGCTTGACCGGCCGATGGCCTGCCTGATGGTCCAAGACCTCGGAGAAGGGTAGCTCCAGAACCAGCTCACCGGCTGCATTCATCACCTCAAAGGCGTAAGATCTCGGGTTGTGGCCTGAGCGGAGCCATTCCTGCGCCATATCCTTGGCGGCTTTGAACGCCTCCAGGTAGGCTGCCTCCGTGTCGGGCAGCTCAAGTCCGCTGTCGTCCGGACTGAAGCTGTTCGGACCACCTCTGAGGTGAAACAAGAATCGGGGCATAATCCTTCGTCATCCTCTGTTGTGATCCAGGCGCTGGCTGATCCAATGCTGTGCCGCATCGAGATCGGCAAAGGTGGGATGGTTGGACCCGTCCAGATGGTCAAAGCCCGCCTCCAGGTACCAATGCCCAGGAGCCACCTCGTTCTCAGGCGAGAGATGGATCAGTACAGCTCGGAGCCGCCGCTCGTGATCAAAGACCAGCATACCCTCTTCCTCGGCACCTGTGGCCACCCGCACCGGCTGAAGCGTGAGGGTCATGTAACCACCTCATCCGGTCTGAGGTGCAGGTAGGTCGGGTCAAAGTCACCTGCTGCCTTCAACTGCTCCCAGTCGGGAATGTTCAGGCGGCTTCCCTTGGTCTTGATCAGGCGGTCAGCTCGCATCTGCTGAAGAACCCGGTTGGCGTGAACCGTCGTGATCCCGAGTGCGTCGGCGAACTCGACCTGGGTGATCGGCAGATCACAGCTATGATCCTCTGCCAGGCCCACCGCTCTGAGGCGCACCAGCAACTCGCACAGGACATGCGCCATGCGCGGATAAGCCTCCCGCCGTCCCACATTGAGGATCCACTCACGGAAAGAGGCGCTCTCCACGAGGGTCTCGCGCCAGAAGATGGCGCCGAGCCGCGGGTGGCGCATGCAGAGATCCCACAGGTCCTCATGCTGGATGAAGCCCACGTTGCACGGAGTCAGGGTCGCCACGCCGATGTCGAGCACCTTCAGGTGAAGGCTCTGAATGTCGGGCATGTCGCCGGGGATGCCGAAGGCTACGATCTGGCGCTTGCCGTCTCCGGTGATCTTGTAGGTGCAGGTGAAGCCGCTCAGGATCGCAAACGAGCGGGAGGGGCGGTCGCCCTCGCGAACAATGTCCTGATCCTCCTTGATGGCGGTCACCTGCATCGGCAGGTCGAGCAGCGCCTGCCGCTCGTCGTCGGTCAGGACGGCAATGCTCTCCAGCTTGCGGATGAGCGGGTGGGGATCGGACGGGGAAGGTGCAGGCACCATGACGTTTCCAGTTCTGAAAACTGTAGCATTCGCACTGTCTAGCCCTGGCACCGTGGCCATTACTGATGATGCCGTGAGCATTACAGACAGGTGTAAGTCTGTCCTTGACCCATGTTAATCTTGCGTCCTTCCCCCCTACATTTGGGCCAGAACAATCAACATAGAAGGTTCTTTTGCATGAACACTGAGGATGATCGCCTTATGACCCGCGCCGATGCCGTCCTGGCAGAAACGGCTCGGCTCCGTGACCGCGACGGCTGCGGGCGTCCTCAAGCCTGCGCACCGTTTCCATGAACTTCTCAGCCGCGTGTTTTGAGGAGGAGGTAAGCTACTATCGCTGTGCCGGTGACGATGGGGATGAGAATGGCAACCAGAGTAGGCCAGCCAACTCGGGTTTCCTGAGCAAAGCGCGCTTTCAGCTCGCGTCGCTTCTGATCTCGCGCCGCATCTGTCTCATCGAGTCCGCTAACCATTGTCGCCCCGCCCGCGTTGGCGTACCTCCTGCGCCGTCCGCTAAGCGGGCTCTTGTCTTCAAATTCAAGACAGCCTCAGACGGCGCGGCCATGCCCCTGAAGTGGTGGAGAAATGCGGCTGTCGGTCAAGCCCCGGGTGATGGCAGGAGGCGAAAGGACCGTTAGTGCGACAGCCACGTCAGGCCCGCGATATGGCCGATCAGCAGCCCGAGCGCCACAATGGCGGCGAAGGTCAGGACTGCGAGGATCATTCCGATCCTGCGTTCATATCGAGAGAGCTTGGCCTGAGTGCGTGCCAGCCTCTGCAGCGCTTCATCCCCGTGTCGATTATCTGTCATTTTCCCTGAGCCCTGCGCTGGGAATAAAACCCAGAAAGGGCGGAGGGGATCCCGACAATAGTCTCAGAGCGCCAAAGTAAGCTGAGGCACTCGTTTCGGTGCCGCAGCTGACCGGTAAGCTGCCATTTGGTGGTTAAACGTGATGATAGCCATCCGAGCAAGCTCCCGGAAATGCTCCTGGGAAGCTTCGGCAGCCTCGCACCATTCGCTAGGGTGCTCGGCCTCGTAGAACGCTCTTGCCACACGCTCGACTTGCTCTCGGGTCATGCAAGTCCCCCGTTATTCACGAGGGAGAATATCCTATTTAGGAATACCTCTCCTTAGCCCCGCCGAGGTACTCCTTCCGAGAGGGTCACGTGGAGGGGTCATGCCGAGGCCATGGCATGAAGGCGCAGAGGTTTGCACCACGACAATCCGTGCTCAAGCTCCGCTTCTCAGGGGACGATTGGGGCCTCGCGCCTGAAGAGGGTCAAGGGATCACGGCTCCGGCGTAGGTCGTCCTCGGCAGGCCGTGCAATTCCGATGAGACGCTTTAGGAATGCTTGCCTCTAGATGCCCTCACCGAACGCTCCATGTATGCCCACCATAGGGCGGGAGCATCATGAAAATTCTGGTCGTTGAAGACGATCCCTTTGTCCGGGACATGACCGTGACCGAGTTGGAGGATGCCGGTTACGAGGTCATGGAAGCGGCAACTGGCGGACAGGCCCTCAGTCTCCTGCAGGCTGGCATTGCACTGGATGCCCTGCTGACCGACATTCGCATGCCGGAGGCTAATGGCTGGGAGGTGGCCAAGGCCTACCGCGAGCGCTTCCCGGATCTCCCCGTCTTGTATGTGACAGGCTATGCTGAGCAGATGCAACCTGTTCCTGGAGGGATCATCCTGTCGAAGCCCTACAGGATCTCTCAGGTGATCGGCCTCTTGAAGGATGTCGCTGCTTGAGCCTACGGCATTCGCGAAACGGTCCGTATGGGACCGCCATTCCTCAGACCAGGTGTTGACGGGCTGGCCGGTGAGTTCGGAGATGGCGGTGGTGTCGCGGGAACAGGTGATGAGTGCGGGTCTCGCACAAGAGGCTGAACCAAACATTCACTCCTCGGTTGATAGCCACAGATCACTGGCTTGGAGTGCTAATGCCTCGCTTTTTCTTCGATACCTTTGATGGTGAGCAATTCTATCCGGACAAAACCGGCCAAGAATTACCTGATATCGAGGCTGCCAGGATTGAGGCTCAGAAAGCTCTACCAGACATGGTCAGTGATGCTCTCCCAGATGCGGACCGCCGGAGCTTTGTCGTGAATGTGAGGAATGAAGCCGGCAAGACGGTACTTCGAGCTGCTCTGTCGCTTGTGATCGAGCAAGGGCCCTTCAACGCGTAGCCCTCAGCTTAGGTCATGCTGAGGGTATAGCGGGGCGGGATAGAAAGAGGGTCGATCCGGGAATAGGCCGCGCCCGATCCTTATGAAGTCTGGGCGCGGCCCCCGGCCCATAGTTGCCCCTACGGGAGGTTGTTAACTTAAAATCAACCTTGTCCGGAATGCGACCTAGCTTCGAGGATTATTAGACCATTCTAAGGAACCAAGCTGTCGCTCGTATGTTGATGACCCTCTGGCTCTCTTCTGCCCCTACGGGCCAGGCCCTAAAGCGTCCTTCTCACGAGGGACGCTTTTTTCTTTGTGTCTCAAGTGATGCTTGGAGTGAGATGGCCGCTCTCCAGCGAGCCAGGATCTCGACCCGGTTGAGTTCTCGTTTGCCCATCGCGCAGACCAGAGACTTATGGGAGGCCGCCAGAGCGAACCTGGCGGGTTGCTAATTTCACCTGCGGCATTGCCGCTGGGATTCAGGTCAGCCTTTGCGGCTATACTCGCAGCCGCCATCCGATCTCCGCAGCGGTTCCCGCTCCGCCGCTGCCCGAGTTGCAATGACGGCTGACGAGAGTGCGTTGGCCGAGTGCATCGCGCGTGGCTCCCTCAGCCGTAACCTCACCGCCTATGCCGGCCGCGGGAGCTCGCGCCGCAATCGGGCGCGCTCGGCACGGCGGCCTCGACCGCAGCGGTGGTCAGTGGGGTTCTGGCAGGCTAGCCGGCGGCCGCTCCGATAGTCGGGGCTGGTGCGAAGGTGCTTTCCGACCGGATGACGAAGAGCAAGACGCCCCGGCTGGCCGAGCTAATGCGGGCGGGCGGCACGCGCGAGGCGCTAGAGGGACCGGACAATGCACTGCAGCGCCTGTCCAAGACGAAACGCGATGCGCTCGCCCGTGCCTTGCTCGCCGGAGAGCTGTCGCTGGCCCCGTACGCAGTAGGCCATGACTAGGTACGATGCCCTATCCGCTTGTTCGGTCGTGAGTTCGACCGAGTTGCGACGGAAAGCAGATGTTCAGAGAATGTCAGCCTCGTCCATTTGAAGACATTCCCGGTTGGCGCAGGTAGGTGCCGTACCCAAGCTGAAATGCCTCTGTTCGCACAAAGTAGCGCTGCCGATGATGTCACGTGGGCTGGAACCCGGGCTGGCGGCAGTTGAAGGGACATGCGATGGGCCAAATAATACCGAGCAGCCGCGGTCCCAGCTAAGCACAGTTCTATCCCTAGATCGCATCGAGCGCTGTTAATTTCTGTCCAGTTCTAACGACGAAGACACACAGCACTTGTTATCAATTAAGAAAGAGCCTATATAATTTTTATCGGATTTTGGCCGGACAATCGGGTCGTTTCGCTTTTGACACTGTCAGGCGCACGTTCGGACTTTCTTACCATTACATCGACGAATTGAGTTGCGGTCGCGCTCTTGCGCGCCTTTGCTCACGTGCATTTACAGCAATCGCGAAAGGCCACCCCTATGATTACGGGCACTGTAAAATTCTACAACGACATGAAGGGCTTTGGCTTCATTCAGCCGAACGATGGCAGCAAGGACGTATTCGTCCATGCCACAGCCCTCGAACGTGCCGGCATGCGCAACCTCGTTGAAGGCCAGAAGGTTGCCTTTGATACGGCTGAAGACCGCCGATCCGGCAAGATCGCCGTTAACAACATCGAGAACGCGTGATCTTGATGATCGGCTCAGACCATAACCTGAGCTTTTAAGCCTTGAAGCCGCTCCCGCGTGGGGCGGCTTTTTCGTTTGTACAGGCGAACGACCAGCAGCGGCTACCCACTCTGCCCTGCGCGATCACAGTTAAGCCCAGGAGGAATGAATGTCCCATAAGTATCAGGTTCATCAGTTGGTTCGCATTACCCATCCGCGTATTTCGGATAAGCGTGCAAGTGCAAGCGGCATCTACGAGGTGACGCGTCTCATGCCGGCAGACCAAACGGGTGAAGTATCATACCGCATCAAATCGTCCGGCTTCGGTGAGCGCGCCGTGCGCGAAAGCGAGATCGCGGCCCAGGTGTCCGTCATTTGACCAGCGGCGACGCCTTCTTTCAAGGATCGCAGATCTACGAACCGGTCGCGCTGCTCCGCCAGGGCGATGAGATCCTGTATGTCGCTCGTGTCGGTATGAAGGCCTCACGGCAGTTCATGATCCTCACGCCCACGGGCGAGCCCGCCTGGCCGCACGAGCCGCTCGGCAGCCTCTCGGACGTGGGATGGGCGCTTCGGGCACATGCGTGGCATCTCGTGCCGCCCGAGCCTGTCGGCCAGGATGTCCAGCCGGCCAAGACGCTGGCGCGGCTTCTGGCCGAGAGAGCTTAAGCGACAAAGCAGAGGGGAACCCGCCATGGTTGATCAACCAATCAATCTCGACGCCCATCGCGGTATGGCAGCCCAGAAGGCCACTGACCTCCGACGGCTGCGGTCCGAGGTCGAAGCCGACCAGGAAGCGCTGCGCACGAGACAGGCGGAACTCGAAGACCTTCTGGCGGCTGCACCGGCTACCGATTGGCCGGAGGCGGTCGAGAAGGCACGCTATCTACTCGGCCTCCTGGCGCAGAGCCTGAATGCAAGCGATCTGCGCCGCCGCAAGCTGATCGACCGCGTAATGGCTGACTTCGATCATCTGCTCGACCTTTCGACCCACGACTGAGACGATTTCACCTACCGGAGGTTGGAGCACAAGGAATTGGACCGTGAGCCGAAGCCGAACCTCAAGCCGTTCGAAGGGTCCATAGGATTAAGCTATTTGGCCCGTGACTGCTTGCGCAGCTTCTGCGATGCCTTGCGAAGCACGCGTGACAGGGCCTCAACGGAATAGGGCTTCTGCAACAGCTCGAACCCGTGACCCCCCTCAGCGAGCACGTGGCTGTACCCGCTCGTCAGCACCAGCGGCAGATCGGGATAGAGCCGTTGCACCTGGCGCGCCAACTCCACTCCGTTCATGCCCGGCATCACCACGTCCGAGAACACGATGTCATGGGCGCCTGGAGATGTCGCCAGCTCGTCGAGCGCCGCTTGTGCATTCTCGACCCACGTCGTGCGGTAGCCCAACTCGGCCAGCGTATGCGTCACGAAGGTGCCGACGTCGCGGTTGTCCTCGACCACCAGCACGCAGGTGCCGTGCCCATCTTCAGTGGTCTCCACCTCTGGAGCCGCCACTCCGAGAGGGGCTATGACACGGGGCAGGTACAGCGTGAATGTGGTGCCCTGGCCGATCTCGCTCTCGACAATCACCTGTCCACCTGACTGCTTGACGAACCCGAACACCTGGGACAATCCGAGGCCCGTGCCCTGGCCAACGCCCTTTGTGGTGAAAAACGGCTCAAAGATCTGATCAATCTGATCGGCAGGGATGCCTGAGCCAGTGTCGGCAATTGAAATCGCCACGTAAGGGGCCTTGACCGCCGCGTGTCTCCGGACGGCGGGCATTCTTTCGGCCGGCCACACAGTGATCGTGATCTGGCCCTCACTGTCCATCGCGTCACGCGCGTTGACCACGATGTTGATCAGCGCTGTGTCGAACTGACTCGGATCGGCACTGATGAAACATGGCTCGTCGGGCAAGTATGTGATGATCTGGATCCGTGCCCCGGTCAGCGTGCCGACCATGTCGCCGAGCATCCGAACGGCCTGCCCCACATCGAACGTCTCAGGCTTGAGGGCTTGGCGCCGGGCAAAGGCGAGAAGCTGACTCGTGAGCTTGGCGGCCCGATCCACGGTATCGGAGATCGCGGCGACATAGCGGGCCCGCCGCTCCTCGGACAGGTTCGGTCTCTTGAGGAGATCGGTCGACGATTTGATGACGGTGAGCAGGTTGTTGAAGTCGTGCGCCACGCCCCCCGTGAGCTGGCCCACGGCCTCCATCTTCTGCGATTGGCGCATCGCCGCCTCGGCTTTCAAGCGCTCGGCAACCTCGTGCGTCACCCTCTCCTCCAGGGTCTCGTTCAGGCGCTTGAGTTCCTCGACGGCCTGCTCGGCCTTTTGGCGCGCGAGAAGCAACTCTCGCTCGTACTGTCGCCGGTCGGTGGCATTGAAGAGGGTGATGCGGTTGACGACAGGGTTCCCACCGGTATCCCGCTTCTGGACAGCATTGGCGAGAACCGGCAAGGAACGCCCATCAGCGCAGATCAGATCAAAGGCGATCTCATTCACAAAGCCCTGCATCCGCAGGAGCGGCGCGAAATGAGTGTCGTAGTAGATCCTGCCGCCCATGCTCAGAAGGTCCTGAACGCATTTATGGTCGACAAGGTCCTGCCGCTCCATACCGATCCAGGTGAGGAACGTCTGGTTGGCTCGTATGATGGTGCCATCTGGCAGGGTCAAGAGATAGCCGCAGGGGGCGCTCTCGTAGAGTTCCTCCGGGGTTTCGATGATCGCCTTAGGGTCGATGCTCACTCTGCCGCCGACTTGTTGAGAGCTGAACTGCGCAGAAAGGCTTCGATGGCGGCAATCGTCTCCTCAGGTGCACTCAAGTTCGGGCAGTGTCCGGTCGCCTTCATCAGGACAAACTCACTGCCCGGAAGGTTCTGATGCACGTAGCGCCCGACCGCTTCGGGGGCAATCACGTCCTGCGAGCACTGAAGGATGAGTGTCTTCGTCCTGACCTTCGGCAGGTCGGCCCGATTATCCGACAGGAACGTCACGCGGGCGAAATGCTTCGCGATCTCCGGGTTCGTGCGGCAGAAGCTGTTGGTGAGTTCCTCGGCGAGTTCGGGACGAGCAGGGTTGCCCATGATCGCAGGGGCCATCGTGCTCGACCAGCCGAGATGGTTGCTGTCGAGGGAGTTGAGCAGGCTTTCGATGTCCTCCTGCTTGAAGCCGCCGACGTAGTCGCCATCGTCGATGTAGCGCGGCGAAGGTCCAATCAGCACCAATCGCTCGAACCGCTCCGGCTCCCGAATGGCGGCGAGAACCCCGATCATGGCACTGACGGAATGGCCGACGAAGATCACGTTCGTCAGGTTCAGCTCCTGGCAGATCGTCAGCACATCGTCGGCGTAGCCGTCGAGCGAGCTGTACTTCCTCTGGTCGAAGGCAGCGGCATCGGAATGACCATGCCCAACATGATCGAACAGGATGATCTTGTAACGGTCCTCGAAGGCAGGGGTGATGAAGCGCCACATGTTCTGATCGCAACCGAAGCCATGGGCAAAGAGCATGGGCTGCTCACCATGGCCGAGAACCGTAACATTGTGTCGAGTCAGAACGGCAGACACAGGCACTCCATGCAATTCCAAAGACCGGTCTGTAAGATTGTTTGTCAGGCTACCGGCCTCCAGCTTTGCGCTTAAGGCGGCCAACCTAGGTGTGCTAATCATGTTTCAACATACGGGATAATACGTCAGTCACTCGGCATCAAGCGATACTCTCACGGCCCTTCGAGCCCGTGTTCAAGACTCAAGATAGCCCACGAAGGTCCAGATCAGGACAACTTCCGAGACGTGACAAGAGCAACATTTGGCGTTCGGCCGTAGCACCCAGGGCCTCAAAGCTCCGCAGATGGCTCCGAGGAGGGGGATGGCCGGAAAGCAGGTGCCACACGTGTCTGTGAGGCACGCCGAAACGGAACCATCTCCGCAGCGTTGTCCACCATCGCCGGTATGAGTGATCAGGGCACCGGTGACTGAGAGATGCGTGCGCTCCCGCCTGTAGCAGAGGGAGCATCTGATGGACCGCTTCTATTTCGACATCAACGACGGGGAACGCTTGACCCGCGACGAAGTGGGGAACCTGTGCCAGAGCCGCAAAGCGATGCGCGATGCGGCCATCAAGGTACTGCCGGACATTGCCCGGGATGAACTGCCCGATGGCGACCGGCGGGATTTCACCGTGAAGGTCAGAGACGAGGGCGGGCACTACCTGTTCCAGGCGACGCTTTCGCTTGCGGCGGAGTGGCTCGATCATCAGGATGAGTAAGACGAAGGCTGATCGCCATGCTCGGTCGGGAAGCCTCGGTAGTCATCGGCGCTCTGTCGATCTCTCGCTTAAGCTGGCGAGGGAGACGGTCGAGGAGACCAAACGCGTGATCGAGGCATCTCGCAAGCTGCTGGATCGGTCGATCTCTCCGCATCCTCCGAAACGTCGGGATCGGGAATGAAGGGACTGCATCACGGACGTCGTCGACGATCCGCTCATCAGGCGCGCTGAGGTCGTTTGGCTGGAAACCGTGCAACTTCGCGAGGCACATCAGCGGTTCCGGGCGCAGGTCAAACGGCAGATCACACGGATGAAGGAGATTGACGCGGAGCTCGACCCACTGTTGCCGCACCCACTGTGGGAGCTTGGAATAATGAGAGCGATCCTCACGCGGGAGGAAGCGTAATTCCACCTACGCCGGACGCCTGCCAGAACAAGGCGTGTAGCCCGTCAGCTCGGCCCTGAGGGCGTCGCTCACCTGGGTCTCGGCGAGGGTCTCAGAGCGCTGTGACATGGATGAGCTGATCGCCCTCGCCCGTCACTGCCACGGTCCAGCAGCAGGCCACCTTGCTTTCATGCAGCAGGCCGCCGTGGAGTTCCGCCGCGACCTTGTCGGCTGCCCCTTGGGCGGTCGTCGGGTCGGGCAGATCCACGCCTTCCTCGTCCCAGACAAACCGATCCTTGGAGCGCAGGTGAAAGTCATAGCGGGGCATCGGCTTCCCCTGGGGTTCATCGAGCGGAGCGACGGGCGGTTGGAGGCTAAAACCGCGAGAGGTCATCCCTTGTTCGATGAAGAGGCGAGGTTTCGAGCGGAAAGGGAACTGTGCCTCCAGCGCTATGCGATGACCCCAATCACGTGGCCGACATGGAACGGGCCCTGTCGCGGGGCGACGGGCCCGTGGTGACCCCCAGGTCACACGTCACTGACGGTGTTCCGGATGATCCGGCCAAACGGCTCAAATTGTAGAGCCGGGACATAAGCCTCTGCCGCACGAAGAAGGGAGAGGCGATTGTGTGCGTCAAGTTCTGCAAAGCAGGGCGGCTCAGCAGGCTGGCTAAGCGGCTTCGCGAAGAGCGATTTTCTTGTGCTCCTTCAGGTCCTCCATGTTGAGGTAGCGGTGCGCCTCGAGCCAGTTCTCATGCGTCTCCACCGCCAGCGCCCGCACCAGTCGGCAGCATGACGCCGCATTGGGAAAGATCCGCACCACGTAAGTGCGCCGGCGGATTTCCTCGTTGAGGCGTTCGAGCATGTTGGTGCTCTTGAGATGTTTGTGGTGCTGGCGCGGCAAGCGGTAGAAGGTCAGCGTCTCCTCAATCGTCTCCTCGGCCCAGGCCACCAGACGCGGGTAGCGCGCCTCCCATTTGGCAATCCAGCTCGCCAGATCGCGCCGGGCCTCCTCAACCGAGCGGCGGTCGTACAGCCAGCGCAGCTCCTGCAGGCAGTCATCATCGGCCTTGCGCGGCAGGTGATCGAGAGCATTGCGCAAGAAGTGCACATAGCAGCGCTGATAGACGGCCTCTGACAGCACCTCGCGGATCGCCGCCCGCAGTCCGGCATGGTCGTCGGCCACCACCAGTTCAACGCCTGAGAGACCGCGCTCACGTAGGCCCAGCAGAAACGTCCGCCACGAGGATTGGCTTTCCCGGTTGGCCATTTCCACGCCCAGGATCTGGCGCCGCCCGTCCCAGTCGATGCCCACCGCAATCAGCACCGCTTGCGAGGCGACGATGCCGCCCTCGCGCACCTTCTCATAACGGGCATCCAGGATCAGGTATGGGAACGCCTCCTCGAGCCGGCGCGCGGCGAACTGGGCCAGGCTGTCGTCGAGGCGCTTGTTGATGGCCGAGATCGCCGAAGCCGAGAAGCTGTGGCCGCACAGTTCCTCGGTGATCGCCTTGACCTTGCGGGTGGACACACCCTGCACGTACATCTCGGCCAGGGTGGCGACGAGCGCCTGCTCGGAGCGCTGATAGCGCTCGAACAGCTCGGTCGAGAAGCGCCCGTCCCGATCCTGCGGCACGCGCAGCTCGAGCTTACCCACGCGGGTAACCAGGGTGCGGCTGTAATAGCCCGAGCGGTAGCCCAGGCGGGCGGCCGTGCGCTCGCCCTTCTCGGCCTGGAGGGCGTCGGTCATCTCGGCTTCGAGCAGCTCCTGCATGACGGCGCACACGATCTCGCGCAGCCCGTCCGGGCTGTGGCTCAGAAGGTCCTTGATGGCGGCAGCGGCAGGTTTATCCTTCGCATTGGTCATGGTGGGGCTCCTCTCGGAGGGTGACTTGGACATCACCATCCTGCCATGACCGCCCCGTTCAGGCGATTTGCAGAACCTTCACCACACTACTGGAGAGGGGCCGTCTCAGCCCAGGCGGAATGTCGATCTCAGCCTCCCTTTCAGCCGAACCGCGGCGGGCGCACGGTCCCAACGGGTATGTGAGCGAGGCTGCTTGAGGAACCCACGGTGAAAGCCACCTGCTCCACCTGCCAGCATGCCCCCGGCCTATCGGGGCTGCTCTAACCCATTTGAAACAGAGCCGCAGAAACTGCGAGCCAACCAAGGAAAAGTCCGCATCGGGTCAATCTGAGTCATTCAGCGCGACCGTAACAAGGTCCGCCCTCTGGCTGCTTCCTGACGTTGACCGATTCTGGCAGTAAGGTTCGGCCTGCGGGTGAACCGATGCGATAGCAGAGGAAAAGCTCCCTCAGTTGAGCTTGCTTCCCATACGCTTCCCAATCCGGTTTTCTGGGAAGCAGGACCAAACCCAATCAGCAGCTAAGTGCTTGATATAGTTTGGTGAGCGCGCTGGGACTCGAACCCAGGACCCTCTGATTAAAAGTCAGAAGGCCTTCACTGCACTCGCTCGCGGCAGACAGGAGCGCCCCTGCTCCGGCCATGGCAGCCTGGCGTTCCACGCTCACCGGGATTGCAGCGTCCGGTCTTGCGCTCAACCGGCGTGATGGACACGGTTTGCACCACTCTGATCGGGAAGCGCACCTCATCAGGCATTAGTCCCCTGATCGAACAGGTTCGCATTCCACTATGCCGTCCTCATCGAAAACGACCTCGGGGAGCACATAGGGTGGGCCGTTGAACCATCCTTCGAGTTCAGCCTCTTCCCGCGTGAGGTACCGTCTGACTGGGTGCCCGTCGATGATGGTTCTGGTCTCAACCAGGTCGGTCCTGATCGCCACGATGGTACGAGTGCCGATATCCGTGCAGCGCCAGCGGCCGGCGAGAGTCGTGAACTCGCAGCCAATCTGGAAATCGGCGTGTCTCATAGGCTGTTCCCCGGTCTCAGAACTCGATCTGTCCCTACCCTCATCAGTCTCGCCGTTGTCGAATGCTCTGCCATAATCGATCCAAGGCTATTTCCAATGGGCAAGTTGCCTCAAGGCCTCCTGACTGGCGCCACGCCGATGGCCGATCACAACTGCTCCTCGCTCCCGACCGCAATCTCATCCGCCGTAGTGACCACATAGCCTTAGAGCCTTCGGCGACGCTCACTCTGGCTAAGCAGCAAGGGTTGCCTCATCCCAGTGGTAAGGGACGATAAAGGCCGCGGGTGCTGCCGGGTCGGGGCTGCGCTCGCTGTTGACCAGCCGCAGGGCCGCCTTGACTTCGTCCAGTCGCGAGGGCTCGCTTTCCGGCATGCCCTCGGTGTTGGCAAGGTCGAGCAGATATTCGTCCCAGGCCCAGCGCTGCAAGATCTCGCGCTTGCAGTCGATCGTCAGCAGTGGATGGCGCACTACATCGTGTGGCGTGTCGAAGACGGACGCTGGACTGACGAAGGCCCGGTCGAGATCCGGCAGGAAGGGAGCGTCCAAGCGGCTGGCGCGGTCGTGCAGCCGGGACGCCCAGGGCACAATTCCAGTAGGGTTTGCGCCTGCCGCCCGCGCATTGATTGGCCAATGCGAGAGGCCAATCGGGCGCTCGGGACCGCCCTCCCCTACTTTCTTAGGCCAAGCGTGCTCTCGGGTCAGGAAGGCCGGTGGTAGTCGGCTGTGTCTCGTTCCAATCGTCTGCTGCTCCATTGCACTCCTCCAGGTGCAAGTCGATGATGTTGATTTGGAGATCTCAGGTGACCGGGACCGGCCCAAGCCAGAGGCGCAGCCCAAGGCTCGCGGTGAACAAAAGCGCCGCTTCGTCCCAGGCGGTCAGGTGCGACGTCTGCGGATGGTCGCCTCGCACGAAAGCGAGGCCGATGGACGCGATCCCGGCCAGGAATAGCAGACCGGCGAACGCAAGGGGCATCAGGTGCGGTGGCGCGAGGGCAGCAAAGCACAGGCAGAACGCCAGCGCCATGCAGCAGCGCTCGAGCGCCGACCGATTGATCTCCCGCGGGCTGCGGCGGCCCTGGTGCGGGTCGAGCCAGTCCGGCAGGCGGGGCCAGTCTCGCGGGCTGAATGGGGTCACGGCACCCTCCCCGTCTAGTGGAGCGCGCGGCCATCGAGCGCCTGTAGGGCGTCGAGGATGTCGTCCAGCGCCACGAGAGCACCGGTCCCGGGCAGCTTGCGCCAGGTCGGCAGGTTCTCCACGGCACAAGCATCCGAGACCCAGGCCGCGAGGATGGCCCGCTTCGCGCCGACGCCCAAGCCAGGGTGCATCAGAACCTCCTGCGGATCTCTGAACGGAAGGCTCTCAGCTCCGGGCGTCTCACTTCGCCTGTGGGCTTGCAGTGGAGAGGGCGATGCTGACGGGTCATGGGTAAGCTGCAGGTCAACGGTCACTGGATCCATGGTGTCCTTCCTCCATCGAGCAAAGGGTGGGGCCCGGGCAGCCAGCCAGCCTCCCGGGCCCAGCTCTCATGCGGCTAATGCTTGGTTTCCTCGCCCGCACGGTTGATCGCGATGCGCTTCACCTCCGGCGGGCTCACGACCGCCTTGGGCAGGGTAATGGTGAGAACGCCGTTCTTGAAGCTGGCGTCGATCTTGTCCTCCTCGACCTCCCAGGCGAGCGGGATGCGGCGCTCGAAGCGGCCGTAGGTGCGCTCGCTGAACGCGCGCTCCTTGTCCGCGATCTCGGATTTCTTTTCGCCGCGAATGGTGAGGACGCCGTCGCCCATCAGGACCTCCACATCCTTGTCCTCAAGGCCCGGCAGCTCCGCCGAGATGAGGACATCCTTGTCGTTGTCGACGACTTCGACATGCGGCCAGCCCGCCATCCGGCTCAAGCTGCCGAGCGGCGCCATGTCGAAGCCGCGGAAGACGTCGTCGAAGAGCCGGTTCATCTCGCGATGCAGGGTCATGAAGGGATCACCCTCCTCGCGGTAGCGGCTCGGGGTCGTCTGCTCATTGCGACCCCAGGGGATGAGATCGCGCATGTTCATGGTGTCATCCTCCTTGTCTGTTCAGTTCGAGCCAAGCGGCTGAGGTCAGCGCCGATCCCTGACCAGCGTCGACCTCACCCCTGATCAAGCCGTTAGGCTGCCTTGTCGTGCTCGATGGTCTTGGGGCTACCGCCGGTCCCGATCTCGATGCGACGGGGCTTCATCGCCTCCGGCACTTCCCGCACCAGATCCACCGTCAGCAGGCCATTCTCGAGCTTCGCCTCCCGGACCTTCACGTAGTCGGCGAGGCTGAAGCTCTGCTTGAAGGCACGTGTGGCGATGCCGCGGTGCAGGAACTGTCCGTTCTCCTGCTCCGGGTGCTTGTGGCCTGCCACGAGCAGCACGTTCTCTTTCTGGGTGATCTCGATCTCGTCAGGCGAGAAGCCCGCCACCGCCATCGTGATGCGGTACTGATCATCGCCGACCTTTTCGACATTGTAGGGCGGCCAGCTGGGCGCCTGTTCGAGACGATTAGTTTGATCGATCAGGTCGAACAGCCGGTCGAAGCCCACCATCGAGCGATACAGAGGAGAAAAATCAAACGCCGTTCTCATAGCTACATCCTCCCTTAGAGCAACGTAACCACAAGAGCGCCGGACACCACCGGCGCCCGATCCGCCAAGCTCGTCAAGAGCCTTGGCATCGTTGATGGTAGGAAGGACTTTTTCGGTTTTCAAGAGGGCTCAGTATGCCCTCCCGGCGGGGTGCGCCCAGGCTTTGAGTGGGCCGCAATAGCGGGCGATCCCCCATTCGATTTCAGTCCTGGAATCGGGCTGAAAGCCACGAACAGGTAGAACCCGTTGAGGCACACCCCAATCCTTGCGGCCTCTCGGTCGAAGCCCAAAGGCATTGGGTCGGCTTCGGTCATCTGACCAGCCACCTGCCATGGCTCGGACCCGAGAAAGGCGGGTGCAGGTCGGTCCTCCGGAACGGCGCAGTAGAGCTCCGGCTCATCCCGGCTTCGGAACAGGTCGTATCGGATTGGGGACGTACTCGGGCCCGCTGGACTTTCAGAGTGGCGGTTGGCCGGATCTCCCCGGAGCGGGTGGGTTGGTGTCAAAGGCTCATCAGGGACAAAGGTGCTGGGCATCTTGGCCTCCGAGAATGCTTTCGAACTCCGATCTGGTTTGCACAGGAGAAGGATACCGCTCGACTAAGGCGAGCCAGTCAAGCCCGCTGATCGCCTGATCCGCGCGGCACCTTCTTCAGCCGGGACAGGAGGGCACAGGGGAAGTCTGCTCCCGTCCCGTGCTGGGACTTGGCGAGAGGCCGAGCTAACGCCGGATCTACTCGGCAGCCATTCGATGGGATCCGCCGTGATCGATCCCCACCGGCCCGCCGTGAGCGGGCCACTCGAGGTGACGACCGGCGGACCGACGCCGCATAGATCCAAGCCAAGCCAGATGCTTATCCAAACGCTCGGCCTTGTCCTCGCGCAACGCGCGCTTGGCCCGCCGCAGCTGCTTGGCCACCCTCTCGAGCGCAAGCCTGAAGGCGGCATAGATATCGGTACTCTTGGCCTCGCCGCTCATCATTTTGAGCGTGCCCACCTGAACGTTGATCGTGCACCGATACGTGGCGCCCTCTCGGGTGAAGTGCACAGAAGCCGCGCTCAGATGCCCGAAGTACTTGCTCGCCAGTTGCAGGATGCTTGTCCGGGCATAGTCGGGAAGCATGTCGCCCAGATCAATGTTCGAGCTTTGCACCAGAATGGTTCGATCGACACCTTTCAGCTTCATTCGGTCCTCCATGATATGAAGGTTCGGGCGGAAGACACCCTGGATATGAGGAGGCTTCAGCGAGCCCGCAAGCGTCCGGCCGGACAATCGGGGGGTCCCCTGTTCCTGCGGTGACCGATGAGATTGGAACCTGCTGCCCTGGCCGATCCGTCAAGGGTGGGGCGCTCGGTGAGCGTCCCACCGCGTCGGCTCATGTCTTGGAGCCGGACCGATTGCTACCCGCGGAAGACGGGCCACCCTGCCCTTCCTTGCGGAACGGCAGCTTGCCGGCCACACGCCTGAGCGCATCCGAGATGTCGTACTTGAGCTTGTTGGTGATCTCCGACATGGTCATGGCAAAACCTCATGAGGTTCAACACACACTCCGTGCCACCCTGATAACGCAACGCGTGGCAGCCAGTTTCGAGGAGGCTCTTGTTTACCCCTCTCCTGCTGTCGTGAATCCTCAGGGGGCGGCTCGCCGCCTCTTGCCCTGGCTCGATCGCGCAGCAGAAGCGGCTTGGATCCTAGCAAGGCTTCGCTCATCTAAAGTCTTCGGGCCTCACGCATCCCGAAAGCTACGCTTCGTTCTAAACGCTAAGCTATTGACATAATTGAGTGCGTTTGGAACACGCGAAGATAAACAGAAATTCACTACGCCGTGCCCTACGGATGCACGCTGTTTTCTCGGACGGTATCGTGAGCGGCGTCGGGTGCGATCTGACCATGGAGATATCGGTCGGTCTCTGCCCGTCAGCCGAGCCGCTAAAGCTCTTGTTTTCAAAGCATTTTCGTCGGCTTCGGGGAAGCCCTCCCCTCCCCGGCCGGTTAACAGAATGGCTTGAAAGACGTCTTCAAACGATCAGTTTAAGACGCTTCAATCAATGCACAAGGGGACGCAAGATTTGTTCAATAATCACGCTAGTGGGTCCGATACTGGTCAAGCACTGCTAACTTACCCGTAATGGCAGAGCTAAAGGTAACCAAAGCTCGAATTGAAGCCTTAAAAGCAGGTCCTCGCTAAAGGCTCAGCCCTGATCCGGCGTAATGTTGAGACACGAGGACGACTCGGATGCATGCCCTTTTGACGCGCTGGCTATCGCCCCCGCGCCACACGGCGTCAGGATGAAGTCGGCGAACCGCAGGACCACTTCGGCCTCCAGCATGCGGGCAGTGGGAACCCGGGATCCGACTGCATTTGGTCTTCCATAAATGCCGAGGCCTCGGCAGTCGTCACGCTGGTCATGTACATCCTGTTCCAACTTATGAAACACCCATCATGCCAGGCGTCTGCGCCGCATTGCGAGCAGTTCGACCTCAAGGTTGATCTTGCCGGATTTGACCATGCGGACCAGCGCGCGAAAGTAGCCGCCGGGATTGCGGATTTTCTGTAAGCCACTTGAGACATCATTGTCGTAGAGCTGCAGGACGTAAATGACAGCGGCCGCGGCACTCACCGGCCCGATTTCGGCAACGGCCTCAGTCCAGGCGCTTTCATGGGCACCCAGGGAGGCCCGCAGGTAGCGCCCTGCCCCGACGAGTTCATCGATGGTGCGGATGGGACGGCCATAGTCCGAGACGGTGGGGCAGGCCTCCAGGATCAATTCCGATGACAGGTGCTCCCCTGGCCACTCTTTAGGCAGAACCGCCCTAGTCTTCGTAAAGCCCTTTGTACAAGTCTCACTAGGAGATCCTTTATCTGTTTCATTATGTTGGACTCCGAGTCCGCCATTGCCGGACTGATAAAAAGCTTCTTCAGCAAGGTTTCTCAGATTCTGCCAGTCCAGCAGGAGGCCTCCTGGAAGCTCTGCCATCGAACGTGTCGGCGTGCGGCTCAAGAGCTCCCTGTACCGGCCTTCAATGTCTGAGCGGTCGAGGCCTGGAAAATGCTGCGCCAAGGCATTAAGAGCCTCTTCTGTGGCTCTGCGGGCCACTGTGACCTCGCCGTAAGCCCGCCTGCGGATTTCACGCATGACCTTTTGCTCCGCCAGCATCGCGGTCCACTCCCGTCGCTTGACGTAAATCGGCGTGAGATCGAAGCCATAGGCGTCGATGATGTCGCCCGCGAAATTCCGGATTGCGAACCGTTTGCCGTTAGGCGAGTCCTTCGCCACGATCAGCTTGAGGTCCGTGAGCTGAACGATGATGCGCCGGATCGAGCGGGCGTTGAGCCCCGTGCGGCTCACCAAGCGATCGTTGGAGGGCCAAACCAGCAGTTTCTCCCATTCCTGTTCACCCCAGCAGGCGACGAGCTCAGATAGAACCAAGCGCTGTGCAGGACGCAACCCAAGCGCCTTCTCCGCGTCCCGCGCTGCAGCCGAGAGTTCTTTACGTGTGACTGTACAGCCCGCCTCTAGGGCAAACTTCTTCGCGGCCAAAGCGGCATGGACCAGCCGCCGACCTCCTGTCGATGCAATGTGCACCCTACCCTCCTTTTCGAGGGCAAAGCGAGAGCGCTCACCGAATCGGTGCCTTGACCGTGATTCTCGGGGATGGCATAAGGAGTGCGTGACTACTGCCTTGCCACCCTGGTGAGGTTCGAAAGGCCCTCGAAGTTGACGCTTCGTGGGCCTTTTTGCTTTGCCACCACTACATAACTACGTGTCCTTCTTCCTCGCCTTCGAGAATTCGTCCGCGAGGATTGGAAGCTTGGAAACAAGGAATTCCACGAACGCGGCGTCGAATTTCTTGTCAATCGAGATCTTCAGGTCGCGCCCGGAACGGGAAATCCGACCGACCTTCCGACCTGAAGCTGAAACAACGGACTCGGCCTTCGGGCGCTCTGGCCTCGGCTCCTGGAGGGTCTTCTCGATGATCTCGAAGCGCCGGTCTGTTTCGACATCTCCGAAATCGGCCGAACTGATTGCACTGCGCGCGATGAAGACGGCCTGATCGTCGGTATCGAATTTCTGAGCCAGCGCGACCCAACGGTTACGACCCATCTCAGGCGCAGGTCCGATGGCCTCAATGATATCTATTGGGATCTTCGCGACCGAGGAGATTAGTTTCGAGAGCTGCGTCTTGTCGACGGCGAGTGCCGCCATCAGGGTCTCGCGATTATAGCCAGCTTTCTCGAGTCGTGAGGCGTAGAGTGCTCTCTCGATGTAGCTGAGGTCGCGGCGAGCATTGTTCTCTTGACCTTGGGCGACTACGAGTTCCTCATCCGTCAGCTGGCGGACAACGGCTTTCACCGGGTGCCCAATTTGCGCTAGTGCTCGGACGCGGCGATGGCCGTAGGCGATCTGATAGCGCCCTTGCGTCTCTGGGTGTGGTCGGACCAGAATTGGGACCTGTTGGCCGGACGCCTTTATAGACTCAAGCAATTCTCTGACGTCATGCCCGTTCAAGCGATCGGCGATTGGCGACGGATCGAGCAGCAGCGGATCGAGCTCAACGACCGCATGGCCAGACGTCAGTTGCGTGCGCAGCCTCTCGGCATCGGACGCTGCGTTGGTCAATCCGGCGATGGAGCGGGAGATCGCTCCAATGGCTCCGCGTGTCCCTATGGCACCCTGGAAAGGTGGCGCAGTCTGTGTCTGCTTGTCGGCTCCGGATTCCCCGTCAGTGTCCGAGTTGCCCGCAGGCAACTTTTTCTCGATCAGGTCTGCAAGGACACCTTTGCGAGCCATTATGCCCTCCCCCATGCTTGCTTGATCAAACTTTCAATTTCGCCGTTAACGTTGTTGAGTGCTTCCATGGCCCGATCGTAAGTTGATCGGCTGAAGTTCTCTCTGCCAACTTCATAAAGCGTTTGCTTCGTGAGGCCTGCATCCGAGATCGCGGTGCTCTTCAGCATCGGATAATTGAGAACGTGCTCCTCGAACATTGACCGCATGAAGGAAACCATTTGGTTCTGCGGCCCGTCGCCTGGCTCGTACCGCGTCACGAGATAGCGCATCCAGTCGTAGCCCGTGTTGCCGCCGGCGTTCGCCACGACCTCGAGTAGTTCCGATGTCATGATGAGGAATTGGCACATGGACATGACGTCCAGCATCTGTGGATGCACCGTTACGAGGACAGCCGTTGCTGCGCACATCGCCGTCATAGTCAGAAACCCCAGCTGGGGCGGACAGTCGATTACGATCACGTCGTACCGGTCCTGCACCTCCGACAAGGCGCTGTCGAGTCGTGTGAAGAATAGTCCCTGTCCAGGGCTGTCAGCGAGCGCCTTAGGCGTATCGTGCTCATACTCCATGAGCTCGATGTTGCCTGGAATGAGATCGAGATTCGGAAAGTAGGTTTGCTGGATAATCTCTGAGATAGGCCGTTTCTGATCATCATAGCGGATCGCGCCATATAAGGTTTGGTTCTCGCCGACATCGAATTCGGGCTGATAACCATGAAGGGCGGACAACGACGCCTGAGGATCAAGATCAATTGCGAGGGTCCGATAACCGTGAAGCGCGAGATGCTGCGCCAGATGAGCGGTGGTCGTAGTCTTGCCCGAACCACCTTTGAAATTAACCACGCAGATGACTTGGAGGTGCTCACCAGGGCGACGATGAGGAAGGTAGCGGCGACCGCCCTTTGCGCCCTCATCTAAAAGTGCGCGCAGCGCCGCGAGATCTTCGACTGTGTATAAACGGCGACCGCCGCCAGTCACCTCCGGCTGCGGTCCCTTGCCTTCAAGATTGATGCGCCGAAGATAGCCGGGGTCGACGCCAAGCAGGTCCGCGACCTCGCTCGACGTGAACCTCCTCACCGTTTTCTTGGCAGTCGGGGGAAACAGCTTTAGCCGATGAGCTTGCAGCTTCTCAGAGAGTTCGCGCGCGTGTGCGCCGACGAGCTTCTGGATGGCCGTATTCGGGTTAGTTTTTTTGAGCGTCGCGAGTGATGTCACGATGGCAATCCGTTGATACGCTTCCGGCTAACAATAACGTTAAGTTTCGTGACCTTTACCTGATTCTACCCTGTGAGCAAGGACTTAAAGGTAAACGAATCCTTACCGGCACAAGATCCGGCGCAGCATTATCACAGCCGCTTTGAGGGCGGAAAGTTGCCCGCGGGCAACTTTCCCGCATGAAGGCGTAGCGAGAACGATCAGTGTACGGTGGCAACTTGCTTCAACTGACAATCGACTGCTTCTGCGCCGTCACTGAAAAATAGGCTGCGTTGCGTGCTCGATTGATAATGTCGAGCCCTAGCGCTTCTTCGTCGGTTCTATGTCTCTCATTGAGTACGAAGACTGAGGTGTCAGCGGAAGTTTCGATGGTCCACATGCCGCGATAGGCAGCGATCTTGCGAAGGTGCATAATGATAATGGTCGTCTCCGATTGGCGATGTTCTTCGCCGGGCACAAGGGTGTTGACGAACTTTTTCCCCTCTGCCGCCTCAGACTTCTCGAGTTTGCAGGCGACCAGCCCGTCTGGGGCATAGCTTCCCCTAATGCCATGATTGCAGACATGTGCTTGTTCACCGTTGGCCTTCTAGGTCCGCATCGATGGGGTCTCTGTCCCCAGAACATCGAGGGCCCATGTGTCTCTTGGCAGGCGACACCTTAAGCCTACGAAAGCGCTTACCATGCATAGGTTAGCTCCGTTCTGTGGGCTTAGTCGGGCAAGTCCGCAAATCCCCCGTCTTCCACGATTGGGGATATCGGGCTTCGTCCGGTCGGCCTCCGCGATAGCGTTTGCTCTTGCGGAGAGGTTCGAGTTGCCCGCGGGCAACTCTCGGGTTCACGCGCGACCGCCAGTTCTTCAACAAATCGAATCCGTAATGTTGCCCTCGATTTCGGCCCTGAATTGGGGCGTTGCAAAGGAACGCGCGAGACTTAGGGCGCCACCGACGAATAGATCCAGTACTTGATCCTCGACTGCTGCGACCCCGACGCCCACACGGGCTCGCTTAATGTGCCCTCGATTAAGAAGAGTCTGTTTGGTGATGTAGCACTGATCCTCAAATGAGCCGGGATCACTATTGTCGGATGGCGCGGACCGAAGCCCCCAAATTTGGCTGCGCCGAAAGCAGAGGCGGGGCGACGTCATCCAGTTCGACTGAAGAAAGAGCTTTACCAGCGGACATCATAGTGTCCGATAGACTACCTGCCTGGGTGCTGATCTTGCCTAGGTTCACTGTCCGTCCAGCACAAGGTTCAGGTGAGTGGCGGCACCCGATCATAGAGCATGAGGCACTATGAAACGCAGAGCCTTTACCCAATCCCTGCTGGTGTTACCCGCTGCCCCTCTTCCTTTGAGATCTCCATCTCTCAGCGAGGCACCGGGACGATGTCTTAGCCGGGCTTTGGCAGTGCCAGCCCAACCTTTCGCGCCCGGTCGAGTTGCTTCTTCACGGAGGAGGCTGACCATGTGAGGCCGCCACGCGGAGTGAGCTCCCGCATGCGCTCCAGCTGTGCGCCGATATCCCGCAGCGAGAGACTTGGGTCGGTCATGGCGATGCCGGCAATCAGCGTCATGAGGCGATCCTTTGGGTTCTTGCGTGGGGCAGGGCGGAGGAGGGCAGGGTCCGCCATATGCTGCGAGACGAGCTTGCCGACAGCGCGGCGCAGCCGGGCCACAGTCCACGACTGCCCGCTGTCGGCAAGGACCCGAACGACATCGTCCCAAGGGTGCTGGGGGCGCATGCGCTGAACCGTCGGCATCCATTGGTCAGCACCGGTGATCAGCTCATCGAGATAGACCTTCTCCCGGGCGAGAGCGATCTTTCGGATGGCCTCCGGCTGGCGTTCACGCATCCCCGGATTCCCGGGCTTCTTGCCTCGCGCCTTGGCAGCCTTGATGCCGGCCTTGGTGCGCTCCGAGATGAGGGAGCGCTCCAGCTGCGCGACCGCGCCAAGCACTTGCAGGGAGAACATGCCTTGCGGCGTCGAGGTGTCGATCGGATCCCGGATAGAGCGGAAATGAGCCTTCTTCGTCTCAAGGGCCTCGATCACCTCAAGAAGGTGGCCCACAGAGCGGGCTAAGCGGTCCAGACGTACAACGACCAGCACCTCTCCCGGCTTGATCTCGCGCATCAACCGTGCCAGCACTGGCCGCGCCCGGCTTGCCCCGGAGCCATGCTCCTGGTGGATTTCAGCACAGCCCGCGGCACGCAACTCGTCGAGTTGGGCATCGTGCACCTGATCCTCGGTGGACACGCGGGCGTAGCCAATCAGGCGCTTCCTGGAAGGGGAGGGGGGTATCATGCTGCGTTGGTCAGCTAAGCTCTGCAGAAAGCCCCAGTTGCGTAGCAGCCTGCCGCAACCGCCGATCCCGGGTCCACACCAGGGACCCTGACGTGAGCCTCGCCGCGGCCAGAAGGTGCGCATCGACAAAGCCAATCCCACGTCCGTAGAGTTGCTCCCGCTCAATCAACATCATGACCTCATCATCCCGGGCGACAATAGCCTGGGGCAGGTCTCTTAGGGACTCGAGCACAGCTCCGCGCTGGCGCAGGCTGCCCAGGGCAAGTTCACCCGTGACAAACGAATGCGCCAGTATACGCCCAGCCCCCAGGAGATCTGCCAACACAGCATCGCCACTCTTCAAGTGGTCGATCCACACCGAAGTATCGACAATGATCACTTGGGATCCGCCTGCCGGCGCGGGATTGGCTTAAGATCAGGCTCAGTGCCGCCTAGGCGGGCGAGCCTTCGGGCACTCTCCCGCTCTATCAAAGCCTTCAATGCTTCGCGAACCAAGGCCGACTTCTCCTGCAGGCCCGTGAAGGCCTGCGCTTTGGCAACGAGTTCGTCGTCGATAGCGATGGTTGTTCTCACAGCACTGTCTCCACTATAGGCATCAAAAATAACATCATGTGATGCCGACAACTATGCTGCTACACGGTTTGTTGCACCGCGACTAGGTTGCTGGGAATGAGATATACCCAGTCCCGTTGTATTAGCTTTTGAAATCAACCGTATGATAGGAATTTAAGCTGAAACAGGATCCTGACCTAGCCGTAATTGTACACTTTTGCTTATCGCTAGCAACCGATCGTTTGAAGACGTCTTTCAAGTCATTGTGTTAACCAGCTCGAGAGGGCAGGGCTTTCCCGACGAATAGAAAAATGGCTTAAGAAACAATGGCTTCTATCCCCATTCCGTGCCTGTCTTTGCCGCGCTGAGGCTCCGAGAGGGTGCGCTGGCAGCAACGCTCTAACCCGCTGTGGATGCAGTTGGGCAGAATGATGAATTGTCTTACATCATGACGTAGCGAGTCCTTGCTTCGCTTCGCTCTGTCAATCTATACGGTCTAAGTGCAAGAACTTAGCTTAAGGGCGCAAGCGTGGCTTTCGAGAACAGGGGAGGGTACTACGAGGAGCGCCTAATCCCCCGCTCTTACGATCTGCCGGAGCTGCCCTGGGCGGCCATCTCCGGACGGCTGGAGACAATCACGATCAGCGTTCTCCGGTTTGATGCCCGGCTCGAGGCCTCGGGTCTGGACGCCGGTTGGCAGTCCCGCTGCGATATGACCGAAGCGGTCCGGGCGCTGATCCTCGACGGCCACTTGGTCGATGTCGGCGATCTGGTGCTGCACGATGCCGGCATGGACGTGCGTCATCCCACCCACGAACTCACCCGGGCGGCCGCCGCCTTGCGGACTCGGCGCACGGCCCTGGCCCGAAAAGCCCCTTGGCCGCTGTCGATCGATGGGCTGGCCGCCCTGCGCGGCATCGGCCCGGTCAAAGCCGACGCGGCACGGTTGCGCACGAAAGCGAGGCCTGACCCGGACGACGACGCGGCCTACCCGCCCTATGCGAACGATGCCGATCCATGGGCCGCGCACTTGGCCGAAATCGATGCCCTGCTCGATCGCACTGACAAGGTGTTGGCCGGCGAGACCCCGCTGCCGAAGAGCCGCTCGCATCTGGTCTACGATCCGGATCAGGACGAGGCGGAGGCCGAGGATCTGTGGCTCGATGTGGTCAAGCGCACCAGCCACTGGCCGGCAGTCGCGGCGGCGGCCGTGGCGTGGAATGCGTGGCTCGATCTCAACCTCTACACCCGCCTGCCGTGGCTTGGTCTGATCATGGCAGCATCCATCCTTCGGGCCCGAGGCCTGACGAGCCATCTGCTGCCGCTCGCGGCCGGGTTCAAGCAGTCGAAGTTCCGGCCCCAGGGCCGGGAAGGGGCCAAAGAGAAGCTGGAGGGCTTCTGCCAAGTGCTCGAGGAGGCGCTGGTCATCGCCACCAAAGATCTTGACCGGCTGATCCTTGCTCGCGAACTGATGGCCCGGGTCACAGCGAAGACCCGCTCCAACTCCAAACTGCCGCAGCTAGTCGAGCTGTTCCTGTCGCGGCCGCTGGTGACGGTGCCGCTCGGAGCCAAGTTGCTCAACGTAACCCCCAAGGCCATTGACTTGATGCTGGCGCAGCTCGGCGGGGCGCTGCCGCGCGAGCTCACCGGTCGCACCCGCTACCGCGCCTGGGGCATCGTGTAGGGCAGAGAGCCTCCCTGCCTCCTCGGCCTGTGAGAGACACTCCATCCGAGTGAAATCTCACCCCATCTGCATCAGCAGCTCGCAGGAGATAGGGGGAGTTCCAGGATCATTCCTTGAGGTCCGGCCCCATCATCGCCATATCGGGAGGTGATGAACGACATTGCGGTCGCGCCCGAAGCGCTCAGCTCTCCTCTGATTGCGGCAGACGGCTCGTTGCGATGCGTCGGGGTCGAGATCGAATTCCTGGGCCCGAGCGCTCAGGTTGCGGCTGAGGCCCTTGCACATGATCTGGATGGGGTCTGTGAGAGGGTCGATCCGCATGCCTTCAAGGTCACTGGCACCCATCTTGGCGATCTGTTGATCGAAACCGACTTGCGGCACGTTCATCCCGACCGGCACCCCGAGCTCGGTCTGAGGCTGGATCGCCGGGTGGCCGCATGGCTCGGCACGGTGGCCTCGCCCTTCGTCCCGCGCGAGCTCATCACCGCACCGATCCCCATCGCCCGGCTGCCGGAGATGGATACAATCGTCCAAAGCTTGCGGGCTGCGGGGGCCTACGGCCGTGGGGCCGTGCTCTGGGACGCGCTGGGGCTCCACTTCAACGTCGACCCGCCGAGCCTTGATGCGGCCACAGTGACAGCCTTTCTCAAAGCCTTTCTCCTCGTGAACGACAGACTCCGGCAGGAGATTGCACGTGGGAGCGCTCGCTGTGCGCTTGTTCTTCCGCCGGATTACCCGCTAGCCTACAAGCGGCGGGTGCTTGATCCAGGCTACTGGCCTGACCTGACGGAACTGACCGAGGATTATCTGGCCGCGAACCCGACCCGGAGGCGGGCGCTCGATCTGCTGCCGCTGCTGGCCCACTTCGATGAGGAGCGGGTGCGCTCGGTTCTGCCGCATGAGAAGATCGGACCCCGGCCGGTGTTTCATTACCGGCTGCCGCAGGCCTATCTGAGCGATCCTGCCTGGAGCGTCATGCCGGACTGGGAGCGCTGGCTGAGCGTGGAGCGTCTGGCCATGAACCCAACCCAACTTGCCGAGAAGGGACAGGCACTCCTGGACCGCTGGGCCGCGTGAAAGGATGATCGAATTTGCGGACGGCTCATGCGAGCAAGCGCGACCCAGTCAGCCGTTCGCGCTCAGCGTCAATCAGGATGTGGAGGGCGTCTCCTGGACGGTGAGTCCTGGCAATCGCCGGGTGCAGCCCGCTTTGCCCGTTGTCGATCACCGACGGGCCAGGATGATCTCGGAGGTCTGCTGAACAGGACCGCCGGGGGTGAGGTTATCGGCAACCGTGATGCGGAGGCTGCCTTGGCCATCATTTCGGATCGCCATGGCGGCCTGGGTGTCGCCGTTGACCGGGCGCGGCCACTCAATCCGGAGGTTCACAGTATCGCCGCTGCGCGTGCCGGTCAGCCGGGCCGGGCCGATCCGGGAGCCTGTATAGGTGCCGCGATAGGCGCCAGACCGGGGATCGTAGGCGAGATCGACCCCGATCTGTCGGCTGAAGATGAGGGCAGCGCGGCAAGTACCCTGTGCGCTGATGCGGTTCTCCGCAGGGCTCCCCCTCACGGAGCAGGTCACCTGCCGTGGCTGAGAGCTGCCTTCGCGTTGAACTTTGCCGGAGCCGGACCAGGTGCCGCGGAAGCGCTCGAGAAAGTCAGCCTCGGCAGCTTGGCCGGAACTGCAGGTCAGGGTGATGATGGCACAGGACAGGAGCGCGGTGGATCTCAGACAGGATGCGGCTCTGGTCATAGAAGGATTCCCCGTGATGCGGCATCAACGTAAGCTTCCTGTGGGCGTTCCAGGACCTCGTGCAGCAGGGGAGGCCGATGGAGCCGCAGAACCTGCCGGTGGATGCCATAACGGGTCTGGATCAGAGCGACGGGACGTTGGTGCGTAATTCGGCCTGAGGTGTCGCGCGAAGATCGGGGTGAGGTATAGAGGCGGTCGTCGGAATCCGAGAGCTGCATGCCTTACAAGGTCAATCAAGAGCGCCGCCACAGAATCCCGAAGGCCCGCTGCCGGGTGAAGAATTGGCATGACTACGATGCCGCCCTGCGTCGGCGCGGCGACCTGACGGTGTGGGTGACGGCTGAGGCGCTTGAGGCATGGACGCCGGCAAACACGGGCCGGCGTGGTCGACCACAGCGATACTCCGAGATGGTCGTCGAAACGGGTCTGATGCTGCGGCTGGCTTTTGGACGGCCCTGGCGCCAGACCGAAGGCATGCTGGCCTCGATCCTGCGTCTGCTCGGCTTGGCCCTCCCGGTTCCGGATCACACCACCTTCTCGCGTCGCAGCGTCGACCTGACCGTCGCCAAGGCGGTGAGAACAGCAACCACTCCAGTGAATGTGGTGATCGACTCCACCGGCCTGAAGGTGTTCGGGGCCGGCGAATGGCAGCGCGACAAGCATGGCGGCAAGGGGCGCCGAACCTGGCGCAAGTTGCACCTTGCTGTTGATCCCGAATCCGGCGAGATCCTTGCTTCAGAGCTGACCACCACGGAAGACGGCGATGCCTCACAGATCGGACCGCTGCTTGATCAGATCTCAGGCCCGATCGCTTCGGTCACAGCCGATGGTGCGTACGATGGCGATTCCGTTTACCGCATCATCGCTCAGCGGGACCCTGCCGCCGCTGTGATCATCCCACCGCGATCAACGGCAGTGCCGAGCGGCACCGCCGAGACGACGCCTACGCCGCGGGATCGGCACCTCCGGATGATCGAAGAGCGTGGTCGGCTCGGCTGGCAAAAGGCGATTAACTACGGCCGTCGGTCATTGGGCGAGGTGGCGATGATGCGCTACAAGACCGTGATCGGGCGGCGCCTCCACGCCCGGACGCTGCCGACGCAAAAGGCTGAAGCCGCGGCCGGCTGCAAGGCCCTAAACGTCATGACCCGCCTTGGCATGCCGGTGTCCCAGCGCATCACCTGAGCCCCGATGTCAGGGCATCAACGCGACCCACATCTGAATTACGCACCAAAGCCCCATCTGGCGGCCCAGGAGGACCATATTGCACCGGCGCGGTCGGTGTTCTCAGGGGCCCAGTTCCATGGGGGCTCCATCCGGTTTGTCGTGGCCGGTTCGGGTCATATCGCCGGAGTTGTGAACCCGCCGGCACGGAACCGAGACCAGTACTGGACTGACGGGCCGCCTGTGGGGGAACTCGAGACCTGGCTCGAAGCCGCGCAGGAGCACCCGGGCTCCTGGTGGCCGGACTGCAGGACTGGAGCGAGGCACAGGACGGGAGACACGTTCCGGCCCGGGAGATCGGCGGGGGTAGGCTCACCCCCATTGAGGATGCGCCGGGCAGCTATGTCCGGGTGAAAAGCTGAGCACAGGACCGCTGCCGTCGGTGTTTCGGTTGCCATGATCTTCCTTCAAGTGCTCAACTCGCATGCCCCCAGGCGCTGTCCAAGAGCCGCAAGTGTGCGATGCCATAGGGCTGAACGCCCGTGAACAAGCGAACCCAGGGCCAGAGCAGATCGTAGGGCCAGCCCAGCCGCTCCATCACCGGGTAGGTGCCAATTACATGCCAGCGCGGTTCGCCAAGCGAAAGCTCCTCCGGGCACGCCAGACCCCATCTGAACTCAGCCCCGAGCCGGCGCAGCGACAGATTCAGCCATGCCTGGCCGACCATGTGGGAACAGTAGTAGTCGTAGGCGAACTCGGCCGGGCCACCCCCTTGTACCTCTGCCAGGTCTCGCGCCAGCTGAAAAACCTGCGCGCGCTCGAGATACATCAAGAGACCTTCGGCGACCACGAAGGTCGGGCCACGCAGATCGCCAAGGCTGGAGGTCCAACCGGCCTCGGTAACTGAGGCGCTCACCAGGCACCTGCGCGGGTGGGGCGGGAACAGGGTGCGTCGCAACTCCACAACCTCGGGGAGATCGACATCCACCCAGCGGAGCCGACCGTTATCAAGCCGCTCAAACTGGGTCGACAGGCCAGACCCCAGGCTGAGCACCTGAGCGTCGGGGTGAGGGTTGAGGAAGTCACGCAAGAGCCGATCCAAGACCAGACTGCGCTCGACCAAGCCCCGCAGCATCTCCCGGTCAGCTTCGAATGGGGTGAGGTCGTAAGCAAGGCGCACGACGATCGCTTCGGCCGTTGGATCAGCAAAGCCCCGGTGAGGGAGAAGACGGCGGGCGAGCGCGCGTGCGGCCAGGGGGATGAGCAAGGTCTGCTCGACGCAGCCCAGACCCGCAATCGAGCGTCCGGTGTTCGGTTGGACAGTCAATCCCACGCTCGCTCTCTTCGTGGAGGTGAGGCATCGTCAACTTAACGGGTTTCGCCTGCGTTTTGTGAATTTTTCGCCCAGAGTGGATAATGGACGTCCAATGGCTTCGGCCTGAGCGTGATGACTGCAGACGGCATCATCACATTAACGGACGTTCGACAGAATTCGGGCTGAGAACGGTTGGTTTCAGGCGGCGAGCGCCACCGAGGTGACGCCCACCCATGTCTCGGAGGCTGCGCTGCGGGCCTGACGATAGGCGGTGGCAGTCAAGCGATGGCGCCTCAGGTGAAACAGGTTGCTGATCGGATCATGGATCGAGAGAAAGCGCTGCGCCTGTCGTGCCGACTTGAAGCGCTTCATCTGTCGTTCGCGTCGGCGGGTGGGTTGGTGTGAATTTTCGGCCCGGTTGTTCAATCCTCTATGCTGCCGATGTTCGATGCCCAGGCCCATGTCTCTACGGGCTGCGCCGTAGGATCCAAGTTTGTCCGTGATCATGACCCGCAGAGCCATGGCACTCTTCTTCAAGAGCTTGCGCAACAGGCGCTTGGTGGCCTTGCGATTCCGGCGGCTCTGGCCAGGATATCCAGCGTGAAGCCATCCTGGTCGACAGCCCGCCACAGCCAATGCCTCTGCCCGGCGATGGTGATCGCCACCTCGTCGAGATGCCATCGGCCGCCCGGTCGCAGCGTACGTCGGCGGATGCGGTTGGCGAACTCCAGGCCGAACTTTTCGGCCCAGCGACGAATGGTTTCATGGCTGACCTCGATCCCTCTGACCGACAGCATCTCCTCGACCATCCGTAAGCTCAGGGGAAAGCGGAAGTAGAGCCAGACCGCGAGGCTGATCACCTCGGCCGGAAAACGGTGGCGGGCATAGAGCGAGTGACAGGGCTTCTTCATACCCTCTCGTACGGCGGCTTCTGATTGCGGTTCGTTAATGTGACGATGCCCATTGATCAGGCCCCGGCCCAGGTCCGAAGCTCCGTCTCAGGTTGGTCGCACCTCTGCCACTTTGATGTCCGTCTCGGCAACCACGCAGGCGATCCCGCTTTTCACTTCCTGGATGCGGTATTGCGGCTCGTAAGAAGTCTCAGGGATCAACTGAATGATGTAGTACACATGATGACGATCCTTGCGGGGGTTCGCCGGCACGACGGCTTGACCCACCTCGAACTTGTGGCGCATGGGGACACCTCTCTGACTTGCCTCTATCCCATCCCTACCCCGGCGCAATGCTTTCGTTCAGTCCATAGGAGCCCATGAATGAACTCGGAGTTCCTGGCTCTGTTGCACCAACTTCGCGAAAATAGTCTGTAGCGTCTTCGATCTGACCAAGAGCTAGCATATCCTGTGGCTTGCCAAGTTAAAGCAGAGCCCGACAGCTTGGAGGCGGGCTAACCAAATTCTCCTGCTCCGTTTAACTTGGGTGAGAGCCGGTGCTCCGCAAAAGGTTCATTCTAGGGTTTGTGGGTTGGGATCAATCTCTCACCGGCCCGAACCGATAGGGCAGCGCCCGCTCGATCAACTCGAGCCCGTAGTCCTGCCGCAGCAACGGCTCTTCAGAGAGCAGCGATACGGGCACGCCGCTCTCCTGCTACTGCACCCACAAGCGCGGCTCCCCTTGATTGCTGCGGGCAATGCTCATCAGACCTGCAGCCTGAGCGTCAAGGTCTGCATGGTGGATGGGCGCAGGCGAACGCCCTTGGTTTCTTTAGAGCATCGACGCTTCGGGAAACATTCTGCCCTGCTCGACGATCGTCCTCTTCCCGGTGCCCTGCACAATCTCCTTTCCGCTATACGTCGTAGTACAGGACAAACTCGTAAGGGTGGGGCCGCATGCGGATTTCGTCGATTTCGTGCGCGCGCTTATAATCAAGGTAGGTCTCGATGACCTCCGTCGTGAATACGTCACCCTTGACGAGGAATGCGTGGTCGGCCTCCAGAGCATCAAGGGCCTGGTCGAGGGAACCCGGAGTCGATGGTACCTTGGCTCGTTCCTGCGGCGGCAGGTCGTAGAGGTTCTTGTCCAGCGGCTCTCCGGGATCGATGCGGTTCTGAATCCCGTCGAGCCCGGCCATCAGCATTGCGGCAAAGGCCAGATACGGATTGCACGACGGATCGGGGCAGCGGAATTCCACTCGCTTGCTTTTCGGGCTCGGCGAGTACATCGGGATGCGGCATGCCGCCGAGCGGTTGCGGGCCGAGTAGCCGAGGTTCACCGGCGCTTCGAAGCCCGGCACCAGCCGCCGGTAAGAATTGACCGTGGGAGCGCACAGGGCGAGGAGTGCCGGTGCATGCCTGAGCAGACCACCAATGTAGTAGCGCATCAGGTCGCTTGATCCGGCATAGCCCTCGCCCGCAAAAAGCGGCCGCCCCTGTTTCCAGAGGCTCTGGTGCACATGCATGCCTGAGCCATTGTCACCGAAGAGCGGTTTCGGCATGAAGGTCGCGGTCATGCCGCGTTCACGGGCGACGTTCTTGACCACGTACTTGTAGATCATCACATTATCGGCCATCCGCTTGAGCGTGGTGAACCGCATGTCGATCTCGCCCTGTCCGCCGGTGGCAACCTCATGGTGGTGGGCCTCGACCGCAATGCCGAGCTCCTCCAGAGTGAGCACCATGCTTGTCCGGACATCCTGGAGAGCATCGGCCGGCGGGACGGGAAAGTAGCCTTCCTTGGGGCGGAGTTTGTGACCAAGGTTCGGTTCGTCGGTCCTCCTTGGATTCCAGTTCGCCTCGAGGGCATCGATCTCATATGAGCCGTAGTTCGTTCCCTGATCGTAGCTGACCTCGTTGAAGACGAAGTGCTCCAGTTCGGGGCCGAGATAGGCGGTGTCGCCGATCCCCGTGCTGGCCAAATAGGTCTCGGCCTCTTGGGCGATATGGCGCGGATCGCGCCTATATGGCAGACCACTGACGGGGTCCATGACATTGCAGATCAGGACGAGGGTCTGCGCTTCGGTGAAGGGGTCCAGGAAGGCGGTGGTAGGATCCGGAACGACGAGCATGTCGCTTTCCTGGATCTCCTGAAAGCCGCGGATGGATGAACCATCGAAGCCGACACCGTTGGTAAAACTGTCGCCATCGAGCGCGGTCGGGGGAACCGAGAAGTGCTGCCACAGCCCGGGCAGGTCGGTGAAGCGAAGGTCGACCATGGCGATCGCGTCATCCTTGATGATCTTGAGGACCTGGTCGGGTGTCTCACAAGTGTAAGCCATCGCCTTCTCCTTTGGGGCCGCGGCTGCAGGAGAGGTTCCGAGCCCGTCGAAGGAGCCGGAGCGAGGGCCGGTGATGAATCCGATCCCATCCTCCGATCCTGCCCTGCCAAGGCCTTCGCGACCGAGATCACCGAGGCGGCCTCTGCTCACGGGCCTTCGGAAAAGGCCCCGTGCCGGGCGCGGGTGTTGAGCCGCGCAAACTCCGCTTGGCTCATATGGATCAGCGTGGCGTGATCGCCGCCTTCGAAGTAAAGCTCCGGTTGCTGATCGATGCTGGAATCGATGATCACATCCAGCCCATAGCATTCGCCAACCGGCGGGATAGCGCCGCGGACACAATCTGGGAAGATCTCGGCAATCTCGTCCTCGCTGGCAAGCTCCACACGCTCGCCGAGGTCCAGCTTAAGATCGGACAATAGAAGGTGGTGCGAAGCCGGCAGGATCGCGAGCCAGTAGCCTTGCCGGTCCCGGAGCAGAATACCCTTGGCCAAGCGGTTCCCCGGGATATGGCTGATCTGGGCTGTGCCCCACGACGATTCCGTCGGCTCATGTGAGATCAGGTCGTACGTGACATCCCGATCGTCCAAGTACTTTTGGAGCGTCGCAGCAATCGCCATGACGACCTCCGGCCGCTTGCGCATGGTGCCGAAACAGTCCGCCGTGAAGACCGTCGCCTTCCTGCGCCGTCATTCAACTCCACAATTTTACGTCGCTCCTCGTCCGCCCACAATGAGTTTTGCACGGGATAACGCCCTGTGCCCTTTCCCCGTCATCCAAACATCCAAATTTGGGATAGCGCTCAAGCTGTGGATAGCAGCGTCCCAACCAAAGTTTCCGAGGGGGTGATCGCGATGGCTGTGGTTTCAACGGCTGGAGCCGTGATAGCGGCTCTCTTCTTAAGTGAGCGCCTCGTGCGGAAAACTGGACCCGGTTTTCCGCACGAGGCGCTGGACGCACAAGGTGTCCCGGCAACCGCCCCGCATGCCGTTTAATCCGACTTATTCGTGGGTCAGCGCTCTGAAGATCCGAAACGGGTTAAAGTTTCACGTTCCAGCCGCTTAGCAAACGTCGGCACTTGAGTGCCGAAGCAGACCAACCGCTTACGTCTCAAGAGTGCCATGAACCGACGCTCATGCCGATCTCGTGCCGATAGGCTCGACATGTCTTCTCAGGTCGCGATGACGTCTTCGACACGCTCAGAAATCGTGCCACAGGGTCTACCAGTCCCCGGGTCCGTAGCATAACACCGATAGATCATCTGCTGGCCGGGGCAGTGAACACCCGCGACCATACTTCCTTCTCCAAGCCATTCCGTACAATGCGTTTGCCACCAAGAGCATTGGCTGCTCTTCTCATGTTCGGAATGTACAAGGCAATGGTTCATTTATCCATTGCCAGCTCTGGGCAGTCCGTTAACCTCATGTCTGCTCGGCCGACCCAAGAGTCAGCTAATGACCGGCCCAAAACAAGAAGAACGCTCATGATTGCCCTTGCAGCCCCCGCTCTGTCGAGTCTCATGCCCTTTGCTGGGTGAACTCAGCGTGCAGGTTCTATTTTCCGATCCTGGTTCAGTACTGCTTACGTAGCTGAACATGAGAAGATTACGATTATCGGTCGACATGAATTCCGGGAGAATGCCCATGCCTTGCGCCCATACCTGGACTTGGCCACCAAATCGCCTATTCGTGCAACAAAGCGCCCTGGATCTCTACGGCCTGTCCCGACCTGGAATTGGACCGTAGCAAACCCAAGTAGAGCTGGTAAGAAGCAAGCGCTTCCGGAACATCGGTGAGAGCGAAGGGGTTGGTTTCAGGATACCTGTCAAGGCTCAGATCATGGCTCGCACGCTGGTCCTGCTCGCCACAGCTCTGCCGCTGTTGACCGCCGCAGCCGCGGAGCCGGATTATGGGACAGCGCGGCAAAAAATGGTCAATACAATCGAGGGGCTCGCCACCCGTATCACCGCAGCCCCGGGTACCGATAGCCTTGCCCCACCCGTTCTGGCTGCCTTGCGGCAGGTGCCACGGCACGAGTTCGTGCCGGCAGAGGCCCGAGCCGCAGCCTATGACAACCGGCCCCTGCCGATCGGCTACGGCCAGACGATCTCACAGCCGTACATCGTCGCCCTCATGACCGACCTTGTGAGGCCAGACAAGGATGATGTTGTTCTCGAGATTGGTACCGGCTCCGGCTATCAGGCTGCCGTCCTGTCGCCGCTGGTCAGCCGCGTCTTCTCGATCGAGATCGTGGACGCGCTGGCCAAGCGGGCAACGGAGCGATTGGCGGCACTGGGCTACGGCAACGTGACGGTGCGCCACGGCGACGGCTATCACGGCTGGCCCGAACACAGCCCCTTCGATGCGATCATTGTAACCGCAGCCGCAAGCCATATTCCCCCGTCTCTTGTCAGCCAGCTCAAGCCGGGAGGCCGCATGGTCATTCCAGTCGGGCCGCCCTTCATGGCTCAGAACCTGATGCTGGTCGAGAAAGACACGCGGGACCAAGTGCATACTCGCACACTCCTGCCCGTCCACTTCGTCCCGCTGACTGGCGGTAATCGCTAGGGCCGTGGCACTCCTGGTCGCCATCGGCATTCTTGCAGGCGCCGCCCTCGCCTACGAGATCCTGCTGGCGCGCCTGTTCTCGATCCTGCTCTGGCACCATTTCGCCTACATGATTATCAGCGTGGCGCTGCTCGGGATTGGCGCCAGCGGCACGGTCCTGGCCTTCGCACGAGGAGCACACACCTCATCATCCTTTGGCGTCGGCTTCACCGGCTGCGCCGTGTTGTTCGCGGTCTCCACTGTCGGAGGCTTTGCGCTCGCACAGCGGGTGCCGTTCAATCCACTCGAGGTGACCTGGGATGTTCACCAGCAGCTTCATCTGGCGCGGATTTGCCTGTTGCTGACCCTGCCCTTTTTTGCCTCCGGTGCCGCGATCGGGCTGGCGTTCACCCAGGGCAGCGAACGGGTCGCCGCGATCTATCGCGCGGATCTGCTCGGCGCCGGTGCCGGTGCGCTGCTGATTGTCGCTCTGCTGTACGTGCTTCCACCGCAGGATTGCCTGCGGATCATTGGCGGGCTGGGCTTCGTTGCCGCCGCACTGACCGCATGGGACAGTGGCGCTCGCCGTTCGGCTGCTGCGTTGGCTGCCCTTGCGGTAATCTCGACAGCTGCCTGGCCGTCGTCATGGCTGCAGCTCCAGCCCTCACCGTACAAGGGCCTGAGCGTAGCCTTGACCGCCCCCGGTGCCCGTGTCCTGGCGCAGCGGTCCAGTCCGCTGGGACTGCTGACGGTGGTTGAAAGCCCGGTTGTTTCGTTCCGTTACGCTCCCGGGCTTAGCCTCGGCGCCACGTCGGAGCCGCCACCGCAGCTGGGTGTCTTCACGGATGCCGAAGCGCTGACCGTCATCACCCGCTTTACGGGCGACAAGAGTGCGCTCGACTATCTCGATCAGCAGATCACAGCACTGCCGTACCACCTCCTCAAGAAGCCACGCACACTCATCCTCGGGGCGGGAGGAGGCGCCGACGTGCTAAGCGCTCTGTACTATGACGCAACGCACGTCGATGCCGTTGAGCTCAACCCCGACTTGATCGACTTGGTGCGGAGGCCCTTCTCGGCTTTGGCCGGAGGGCTCTATCAGCGCGAGGGTGTCACAGTGCATATCGCCGAAGCCCGCAGCTTTGTCGAGGCGAGTGGGCAGCGTTGGGATTTGATCCAGCTGGCACTCCTCGATTCGTTCACGGCGGCAGCGGCCGGTGTTCAGGCTCTTGGGGAGAGTCCACTCTACACGGTGGAAGCACTTCAGGCATATTACGGGCATCTCGCCCCCGGCGGGCTGCTGGCCATCACGCGCTGGCTGCTCGCACCGCCCCGCGATGCCATCAAACTGTTTGCCACTGCTGCAGTGGCTCTTGAGCAAAGGGGTGTCTCATCCCCCGGCGCTCAGCTGGCGATGATCCATAGCTGGAACACGGCAACATTATTGATGAAGAACGGGCCGTTCAATGCCGCCGATATCGCCGCGATTCGAGCTTTCGCCGAAGCCCGTTCCTTCGATGTGGCTTGGTACCCGGGCATGGTCGAGGTGGAGGCAAACCGGTTCAACCAAGGGGCCGAGCCTTACTTGTACCGCGCCGCCCTGGCGCTGCTTGGCCCAGCGCGGGAGCGATTTCTGAACGACTACAGGTTCTATATCACCCCGGCAACCGATGACCGGCCCTACTTTTTCCGCTCGTTCAAATGGGCGCTGTTGCCCGAGCTTTTGGCCCAGCGCGCTCAGGGTGGGCTGACCCAAGTGGATGCGGGCTATCTGGTCGTGCTCGCCACGCTCCTGCAATCGGCGGTCGCGAGCTTGGTCCTCATCCTGTTGCCGCTGGCGGTGTTGCGCGCCAGACACCGGCATCGCAAGCCTGGAACCGTGGCACGGTGGCAGGTCGTGCTTTACTTTTTGGCTCTTGGCTTTGGGTTCATCTTCATCGAGATCAGCTTCATCCAGCGCTTTACGTTGTTCCTTGGCCATCCACTTGCGGCGATTGCCGTGGTCCTAGCCGCCTTCCTGGTCTTCGCTGGTCTTGGCAGTGGCATCGCGGCACCCCTCGCTTTGCGTCGACGAGCGGTCATCGTGATTGCTGTGGCAGGCATCATCGCATTCGCTGGGATTTATCTGATTGGATTACCTGTCCTGCTGCCGAGCCTCGTCAGCTTGCCCGCTCCACTCAAAACGGCGATCACCCTTGTGCTGATCGCGCCCCTGGGCTTCGTGATGGGTCTCCCATTTCCACTTGGCCTGGAGCGGGTCGCTGCAGAGGCTCCTGACCTGGTGCCATGGGCTTGGGGTATCAATGGCTGTGCCTCTGTGGTCGGGGCTGTCCTCGCGAGTATCCTTGCAATGCACATCGGTTTAACTCTCGTCATCTGCTTGGCGCTCGCGCTCTATGCTGTTGCAGCACTGACGCTCATGACGGGAACACCTCGAACTCGCAAAGAGACCTTGTCAGGCTCTGATGCCTCACGAGCCCCGTAGGGGCAACACGACCTACAGCAGGACGACAAGGCAGGTCCCTCACTCATGCAGGACGGGTTCCGACCGCTCCGCACCTCAGCTACGGATATCGCGCAGGAGGATGAGCTTAATCAGTCCGCTTAGGGTGAATCTCTGCCGGTTTTATGCCGGCGGCCTATATCTGTTAGATGCGACAGAACCCGCGCATGCCCATGCTTAAGATCTTCGATCTCAGGAAGAGCTATCCCACACCTCAAGGGCCGCTGATGGTGCTCAAGGGAGTCAACCTGACGCTTGAACCCGGGTCCAGCCTGGCCCTGATGGGAGAATCCGGAAGCGGAAAGAGCACGCTCTTGCATCTGATCGCCGGACTCGATGACGCCGATAGCGGTGAGATCCGGCTCGACGGCGTAGCGATCTCGAAACTGTCCGACACCGGTCGCGCCACACTGCGGCGCGAGAGCCTGGGGCTGGTCTTCCAGCAATTCAATCTCATCCCGAGCCTGACTGTCGGCGATAACCTAGCGTTCCAGGCGAGGATTGCGGGCCGCTTTGACTCACAGTGGCAGCACGAGCTGATCCGCCGGCTCGATCTGAGCGCTCAGATCGATTGCTACCCCGAGCAGCTCTCGGGCGGACAGCAGCAGCGGGTCGCGATCGGGCGCACCCTGGCGGTCAGGCCGGGCCTGGTGTTGGCGGACGAGCCCACCGGCAATCTCGATGAGGCTGCGGGGGACGAGGTGCTGAGGCTTGCACTCGAACTCGTCGCACAGACCGGGTGCGCATTTCTCATGGTCACGCACAGCGCGCGGCTCGCCTCAAGGCTGGATCGTCAGGTGACGCTGACCTCGGGGGTCTTGTTGTGAGGCGGTCCTTCTGGATCTTAGTGGCGCTGTCGAGCCATTGGCGCAAGCGCCCGATTCACTTGGCGACCCTGCTGGTCGGCCTCGCGGTCGCCACGGCCCTGTGGAGCGGCGTGCAAGCGCTCAACCACCACGCCCGCAGCAGCTATGACCGCGCCACCACGCTCTTCGGCGGTGATCGGATCCGAATGCTCGTCAGCAAGGACGGGGCACCCGTTTCGCAGGATCAGTACATCGCTCTTCGTCTCGGGGGATGGCGGGTTTCGCCGGTTCTTGAGGGCCACGTGCAGATCGGCGGGCTATCGTTCCGGCTTCTTGGCATCGAGCCGGTCACCTTGCCTCGGGAGTCAGGTTTTGGCGGCGTCCGAAATGACAGCGGCAATCTCAAGGAGTTTCTAACACCGCCTTGGCAAACTCTCGTTGCGCCCGAAACGCTGAACGATTGGAATCGTGAGGAGGGGGCACCGCTTGCCACGGACCAGGGACGGACGCTGCCGCCGATGACGGCACGCGCGGGGCTGGCGCCAGGCGTATTGGTGGTCGACATCGGCGTCGCCCAGCAACTGCTGGAAGCCCCGGAACGGGTGTCGCGCGTGCTGGTCAGCCCAGACTTGGGCTTACCCGCACCGCCTCTGTCAACCCTCGTTGGCGATCAGCTTCGCCTGATCGAGCCGGACGAGAACGGTGATTTGGTGCGGCTGACCGAAAGTTTCCATCTCAACCTGACGGCCTTTGGCCTGCTGGCTTTTGTCGTCGGCCTCTTCATCGTGCATTCGTCCATCGGTCTCGCCTTCGAGCAGCGTCTGCCGATGATGCGGACCCTCCGGGCCTGCGGAGTGTCCGCCCGTGCGTTGACCGTCGTGCTGCTCGCCGAGCTGGTATCGCTGGCGCTGCTCGGTGGCGCCGTGGGTATGCTCTGCGGCTATCTAATCGCCACGGCTCTGCTGCCCGATGTCGCGGCCAGTCTCCGAGGCCTTTACGGCGCGCGTGTCGTCGGCCAGTTGACGCTGGAATACGACTGGTGGCTTGCTGGGCTCGGCATGGCCATTCTGGGGGCTCTGGCGGCCGCTGGGGGCAGCCTCCTCAGAGCCCATCGGCTCCCCCTGCTCGCGCTGGCGCAACCCTATGCGTGGCGCAAGGCGCAGCAGAAATGGCTGAACCGTCAGGGAGGGATCGCCGTCTGCTGCTTCAGCGGGGCCCTCGTCGCCTTTGTTTTCGGTCAGAGCCTGCTCACAGGATTCGTTATGCTGGCGGGTTTGTTGCTCGGCGCTGCCCTGGCGCTGCCGCTGGTGCTCAGTGGGGTGTTGCGGCTCGGCGAGAGATGGGCCGACCGTCCGCTCGCGAAGTGGTTCTGGGCCGACAGCCGGCAGCAGTTGCCTGACTTGTCCCTCGCGCTGATGGCACTCCTGCTGGCGCTCGCGGCGAACGTTGGCGTCGGCACGATGGTGGAGGGCTTTCGCAAGACCTTTACGGCATGGCTGGATCAGCGCCTCGTCGCTGAGATCTATCTTGAGGCGAACACCGACGAGCAGGCGCAGGCCATCAAACGATGGCTGGATCAGCGGCCCGAGGTTGAGGCCATTCTGCCGAACTGGAGTGCCCCGACCCGCGTCGGCGGCTGGCCCGTCGATGTCTATGGGTTTCGCGACCACGCAACCTACCGCGACCACTGGCCGCTTCTCGACGCGACCCAGGATGCGTGGGATCGGATCCGCACGGGCAACGCGGTACTGATCAGCGAACAGCTGGCGCGGCGCCTGGACGTTGCACTTGGCGATACGGTTCAGGTTCCAACACCGCGCGGGGCGTGGCAGGTCGAGGCCGTTGGCATCTATGCTGACTACGGCAACCCGAAGGGCCAATTGCGGGCCGATAGCGATGCCTTGCTGACCCATTGGCCTCAGGTCCCGCGCACTCGTTATAGTCTGCGCGTTCCCTTACCGGCGGCGCCAGCGCTGATCGAGGCGCTGCGAGCAACATTCGGGGCGGGCATCCGCCAGCTTATCGATCAGGCTTCGCTCAATAGCTTCTCGGCGCGGATCTTCGAGCGCACCTTCACCGTAACATCGGCGCTCAATGCGCTGACGCTCGGGATCGCGGGCGTCGCACTGCTGACCAGCCTGCTCACGCTCAGCGACCGTCGGCTCCCCCAGCTCGCTCCACTCTGGGCGATAGGAGTCCCCCGCCGCCGGCTGGCGCACATCGAATTGTTGAAGATCCTCGCCCTCGGGCTGATCACGGCACTGCTCTCGCTGCCACTCGGGCTCCTGGTCGCCTGGTGCCTGGTGGCAGTGGTCAATGTTCAGGCCTTCGGCTGGCGCCTGCCGTTTCATCTTTTCCCGGCCCAGTGGCTTCAGCTTGTAGGGCTGGCGCTCCTGACGGCCCTGCTTGCCGCGATCCCGCCGATGATCCGTCTCAGACGGACCTCTCCGGCGCATTTGGTCAAGGTTTTCGCCGATGAACGCTGATGATCTTGCCCGCAGCGTGCTTGCCTGCGTGGTTCTGCTACTGACGGGCTTTGTCGGGACATCGTTCGGTCAAGGCTTTGTCGGGCTCGGCCGCGATGCCGGTGGGTTTGCCCAAGTGACGCCGGGGACGGCGCTGGAGTTTCCAAAAGACTTTGGGTCTCATCCTGACCATCGCATCGAGTGGTGGTATCTGACGGCCAACCTCGAGGATGACGAGGGCACGTCGTATGGCATGCAGTGGACGCTATTCCGGCGGGCGCTCGAGCCGGGGCCGGAGCGGAAGGGATGGGCGAACCAGCATGTCTGGATGGGGCACGCCGCGGTCACCAGCAAGGATCGACATCTCTATGCCGAGACCTTCGCTCGTGGCGGCATTGGTCAGGCCGGCGTGATCGCCGCGCCCTTCCGGGCCTGGATCGATGCCTGGGCGCTGCGCAGCCTTGACCCGTCGCTAGAGGCTGATCTGTCACAGCTGGAGGTGACGGCATCCGGTCCTGCCTTCAGCTACCGGCTCCGGCTGCGGAGCAATGCACCACTCGTCCTGCAGGGCGATCAGGGCTACAGCCGAAAATCCGAGCGCGGGCAGGCGTCCTATTATTTCAGCCAGCCCTTCTTCGCAGTCGAGGGGGGCGTCACGCTCGACGGCAAGGAGGTGAACGTAAGGGGCCGCGCCTGGATGGATCGGGAGTGGAGCAGCCAGCCGCTCGCGCCGGATCAGAAGGGCTGGGACTGGTTCTCGGTGCATTTCGACACGGGCGAAAAGCTGATGCTGTTTCAGATCCGACACGAGGATGGTAAGCCTTACCGCACGGGTACGTGGATCAGTCCAGACGGCCTGACGCAACCGATCGGACCAAATGACATCATGATGGAGCCGATGGCTCATAACGCCATCGCCGGGCGAAAGCTTCCAATGCGCTGGGCCCTGAAGATCCAGAGCCGAGGGCTCGACATTGAATGTGCGCCGCTCAACCCCCACAGCTGGATGGGAACCAGCTTCCCGTATTGGGAGGGGCCAATACGCGTCAGCGGCAGTCATCCTGGACGAGGGTATTTGGAGATGACCGGCTACTGACACCCTTTGCCGGGGGCCTCCAGAACAATCTCGTTATCGGGCTTTATGGTCCTGGCAAACCATAGCAGGCGGCTTTCCTCAACGTCTTGCCCAAGACCGTCAGGGGATAAGCTTTCTGCCCCGGGGACTCCTCAGGTCGGACCGGGATATAACACACGCAGGAATGGACCGAAGGACGCGGCCACGGCTCAAGCGCTTATCGGATGGCACTCTCGCGTTACAGGCATTGGGGATAGTGCCAACAATAATGACATTCCGATTCGTCACACCAACGATGCCAGCCAGGAAATGCCTGGAGAACTGATCGAGGCCGGCCATGTGACCGACGAAGATATGGTGATCGTCCGCGATCCGGTTTCGGCCGATTGGCTCGTCGAGGACTACGCCGGTGAGGCGGTGTTCTTTCACCGGCCTTGGGATTGTTCGCTCGATGAGGTCAAGCGTGCAGCCGCTGTCTATGCAGCAGCTCTCAGAGGCGGGTTGGAGCAAGAAAGGTTCGTTGCTCGCTCGACGCGTATTCTCCGCTGAAGAACTCCGCGGATAAAATCAACTCGCCCGCGCTTCGTTTGACAGAGCCTTCCACTCTCGACGAAGTGCCCATCTATACCCAGGATCGCCTATCAGACAAAGGCGAACACGCGACAAGGGCTGCCGGAACCGCCGCGGATCTTCTGCGCACCAACCACAAGCATCGCGCCCTTCTCCGGTAGGCGGCCCAGATTGGCTACGGCTTCCAGGTCCCACCGCCCACTCGGCAGCCAAGCATAGTGAGTGGCGAAGTCCGGCGAGGGGCCGAAATCGAGCGAGAGCGTGTCCACGGCGATGCCCGAGGCTGTTGTTGTCTCGAGGAGCATCTTCGCCGCCTCCATATGGAAGCCGGGAAAGTGCATGACCTTCGTCCGCATTGCGGAACTTCGGCCCGCTCACGTGAGCATCCCAGCCTGAACTCATCGCCACACAAGCCCTGTCCGGGAGCGGGCCGTTCTTGGCAATCCAGGCCTTGATGTCATCGGGCGTGACTTGCACGTCGGGATTGGTGGATGCCTTCTCCCGGATGTCGCTGATGGACGTTGGTGCGTAATTCGGCCTGAGGTGTCGCGCGAAGATCGGGGTGAGGTATAGAGGCGGTCGTCGGAATCCGAGAGCTGCATGCCTTACAAGGTCAATCAAGAGCGCCGCCACAGAATCCCGAAGGCCCGCTGCCGGGTGAAGAATTGGCATGACTACGATGCCGCCCTGCGTCGGCGCGGCGACCTGACGGTGTGGGTGACGGCTGAGGCGCTTGAGGCATGGACGCCGGCAAACACGGGCCGGCGTGGTCGACCACAGCGATACTCCGAGATGGTCGTCGAAACGGGTCTGATGCTGCGGCTGGCTTTTGGACGGCCCTGGCGCCAGACCGAAGGCATGCTGGCCTCGATCCTGCGTCTGCTCGGCTTGGCCCTCCCGGTTCCGGATCACACCACCTTCTCGCGTCGCAGCGTCGACCTGACCGTCGCCAAGGCGGTGAGAACAGCAACCACTCCAGTGAATGTGGTGATCGACTCCACCGGCCTGAAGGTGTTCGGGGCCGGCGAATGGCAGCGCGACAAGCATGGCGGCAAGGGGCGCCGAACCTGGCGCAAGTTGCACCTTGCTGTTGATCCCGATACCGGCGAGATCCTTGCTTCAGAGCTGACCACCACGGAAGACGGCGATGCCTCACAGGTCGGACCGCTGCTTGATCAGATCTCAGGCCCGATCGCTTCGGTCACAGCCGATGGTGCGTACGATGGCGATTCCGTTTACCGCATCATCGCTCAGCGGGACCCTGCCGCCGCTGTGATCATCCCACCGCGATCAACGGCAGTGCCGAGCGGCACCGCCGAGACGACGCCTACGCCGCGGGATCGGCACCTCCGGATGATCGAAGAGCGTGGTCGGCTCGGCTGGCAAAAGGCGATTAACTACGGCCGTCGGTCATTGGGCGAGGTGGCGATGATGCGCTACAAGACCGTGATCGGGCGGCGCCTCCACGCCCGGACGCTGCCGACGCAAAAGGCTGAAGCCGCGGCCGGCTGCAAGGCCCTAAACGTCATGACCCGCCTTGGCATGCCGGTGTCCCAGCGCATCACCTGAGCCCCGATGTCAGGGCATCAACGCGACCCACATCTGAATTACGCACCAAAGCC
>NZ_CP069357.1 GCF_016864375.1 Microvirga sp. VF16
CACGCGGTTGCGCATTCGCTTCGTGTGGTTGCCCCGCCAGACGCCTGAACTGAGCCCGATGGATCAGCTCTGGCGTGACCTCAAGCGGCTCATCGCCGCCAACCGACAGGCCGCGTCCATCGATGCTCTGGCCGCTGATGCCGCTGATTGGGTTCTGACGCTGACGCCGCAACAAGCACGGCGTAAGGCTGGCATGACATCCAAACACTTCTGGCTCAGAAAGCTGTTGCAGAACTTTGGGCGACCTACTTAGCGGGACATCCCCATGTCGCGCATAGGCGCGGTGCGGCCGACATCGAGGTTCAAATCGAGCGGGCTGGAGGTCATCGCCTTCGCCTGTCCCAATACCTTATCGACTGCTGTCGGCTCAAGCTCCGCTGGGAACTTCGAGGGATCGGCAGCGAATGCTCCGATCTGGTGCACAACGCCCCTCGGAAGCGTCTCAGCGCCGGTTTCAGGCGAGACCGAGATCCCTGGATCTTTCAACTCGCGGCTGGATATGGGCTTGCCGCGTTCATCCAATTGCGAGAACACAGCCCGGCCTTCGGAAATTTCCACCGCGCCCTGCCCGTTCCGCCCGTAGAACCGGGCCTCCTTGCTGACGCGCCCTTCCTTATTGAGCATGGTCATCACGTCGGTTTCGCGATTGCCGACGCCGACGATCTGTTCCAGTGAGCTCTCACCCAACGATTTGCTCCCGATCTGGAGAGCCTTGTCGGCCTGGGAGGACAAATCCACGCCGTTCTCCCCCAGTTTGAGCGATCCTTCCGGCAGCTCGCTGACGAAGTTGCGCTTCCGTACTAGACCGTCCTCGGTTTTCTGGGAGTAAGCTGACAGCGTTTCCCGCCCCGCTCCGGTCGAGAGCGCGATGACGCTCTGGTCCTCTTTGCTCCCCGGCTCCTTACGCCCAACGGTAAAGATCTTCGTATCAGAAGGCTCCAATGAGGATAGCTTTCCTTCGGCGACAGCCCTACCGCCTTCCGTTTGTGTCTGGCCGGGGAGATTGATCCCGACCGCCCCTGCGACCTCCGCAAGCTTGCCGTTCGCCTGCTGCATCCCTGCCTGGTCGAGCCGAACCGCCTTTTCCGCCCACTCGCCCTTTTGCGGGTCTACACCCAACGCCTTCGCTTGTTCCGCAGCCTGTGGAGCGTCAGGATCCACGCCCGTCAGGTACTTCACCATGGCTCGCCGCGCGAGAATGACCAGTTCCATAGTGCCGTACGCAAGGCCAGCATAGGCGCCGAACCGCGCTGCACCCTCGGCGAGCCCCGAAAGCTTGTCGTTCCGTTCTGCTCTCTTCAGGAGCGAATTGGCTACATCGCCGATGCCGTCGCTACCGTCCCTACGCGAACTCCGCTCTTGCTGGCTGCTGGATCCAGGCGTTCTCGAATCGTCAGACCGGTCATGAGGCCTCTGATGGGCCGACGGGCTATCTAAGTGCCTGTCCGCCTTTACCCCGAATCCGTCGATATGTGGTTTCTTCAATGCCATCGGGCACTCCTATGAACTCGCCGCTTTTATCACGAAGCCCGAATTAAAAACACATATTTACGCTTTACGGTTCAGGAACGCCGATTTTAATGGTATGATCAGGAATCGTAGTTGCGTTTAGCTCCCAAACTTCCAGTTTCGGATTCTCTGATGCCCGTTGATCACGAACTCCGGCAGGCGATGCAAGATCGCGTGACCACCCAGGCCTCGGAACTCTTGGCAACCGGCCAGAATGTCCTGGTCGTTTCGCCTACAGGGTCCGGCAAGACCAATATGTTCACGGACGTCATCAATAAGACGCTCCAGCGCAAGCCTGACGCTAACATCCTCGTCATGCAGGATCTGATCGCGGTCGCGCAGCAGAACAAGCGGCGCGCTGAAAGCCTGGGGCATAAGGGCACTTCGCTCGGCATCGACGGGAAACTCGACCAGACCGGTCAGATTGTCTACGCGCTCCCCGAAACCGTGATGGCCAACATCCGGTCTTTGAAACCCTATGACCTCCTGGTTGTCGACGAATGCCACCATGCGAGTGAGAACGCCGACTCCCAGCACTCCGCCATCATCAACGCGGCTCGGGCCATCAATCCTGACCTAGTGGTGATGGGAGCAACCGCTACCCACGAGCGACCTGACGGCAAGGAACTCCATCCGGATCTGGCGAATGCGAAGCTCCTGAGGGTTTCCTATCAGGAAGCCCTGAAGATGGGCGCTATCGTGCCGACGCGAACGGTCACCCCGTATGTCGCCCTGAAAGATGGATCCTCGATCGAGGCTGCGGTCAGCAAGTATATCGATCCGACAAATCCGGTCGAAACGCAGTCCGGCATACAAAGCCATATTCGAAACAACCGCCCGGCGGATTATCACAAGCGGTGCGTTCGGGCATGGGCTAAGGAGGGTGGCTCCACCATGCCAACCTTCGCCTATACCGGCACTATCAAAGACGCCGAGAGCCTTGCCAAAGCCTTCAAGGATGCCGGCTTCGCGGCCCAGACTGTCCATTCCCAGCTGTCTCCCATTCAGATCGAAAAGGCTTTCAGCGATTATCGGCAGGGTGCCGTCCAGGTCCTCTGCAGCGTCGATATGCTCATCGAAGGGGTGGACGAGACAAAGACCGCTTGCATCCTCAACGCAAAAGAGATCACCAGCCGCGCCGAGAAGCAGCAAATGGAAGGTCGCGGCATGAGAGCCCACACGGAACGAGACGCTTCCGGGGCTGTAACCTTCGACAAGAAGGAGTGCTTGGTCATCGATATGGGAGCCTCGACCGTCCTTCACGGACGAATGGAAGATTATATTGAGATTGAGGCCTATGTCGTGGAAGGGCCGAATGCCAGCAACTATCGACCGTGGCGGCGTCTGACCAAAGAGAGCGATCAAACGGAGGTTCTTGGGCTCCATACAGGCGATAAGAGCCTGTTCGCCGTTCGCCCTCCGGGTTCACGTTCATATCTTCTGTATGAAAAGACTGAGAACACTGCAGGGCGTAAGCAGGGACAGGTCCGTGACATCAAACCCGCTCGGCCCAGCACCGTCACAAGGATCGATCTATCTAAGATTGGCCATGAACTCGTGCGCCGGAACATCTCTCTGTTCACGGTTCTTGAATCAACCCGCGTCGACAAGGGTGACGGCAAACGCACCCGGAAGATGACGAAGATCCTGATCGACAGTTTCAGGGAATCCAGGGGATCGCTGATGACCTTTACCCGGTTGCAGGTCCAGCACGCGAGGAACGCACAGGTTGCTGCAAGATGACATGAAAGGTCTAGGAGGGCGTATGTATAAGGAGACAGCGCCCTCCTCTCGGATTTGCGCCGGTCCCAATGTCCATCCCATCGTCGTTGTGATGAATTCCGAGCGTGGAAGGAAGTAGCAAAAGAAGCTGGTTTCCTGAAATGAGTTCAAATCTACTCATTGAAGTAAACCCCAATGTCCGAGATCGACGAACAAAAATCATTCCTCATCAACCTCCTGGTCGGTCTCTATATTAAGAAGACCTACTTCCGGATCACACGCAGCCGCGGCGGTGTGTTCTTCCCCAGTCAGGACGAAGTTGCTGACCAGTTTCGTGGCATCTTGGCGGAGGCTCTTGGGCCCCAGCAGGCGCAGGCGATCCTATCCGATTGTATCGACGCCGCCCGAACCCTCCTCCACAAGGCGATGGGCCAGGTAAGATTCGATCCCGCCTCGGAATGCCATACCGGCTTCTGCAAAGCACTGACCGACCCTGCCAATGCGGACGACATAGAGGCGCTTCGTGAGCGCATGAAGACCGCCAGCGATCGGGCGCTCGCCGACGCTATCAGCGCCTTGGCCCAACCCAATACTACCCTGCCCCATCAGACGCCTCAGGTGCCAGTCGCCGACCTTGTTACGACGGCAGCTCCGCCTTCTCTCGGTTCGGCGCCGTCAGGCGGTTATGAACCAGTCGGCCGGCTCGCTCTCGACCGAGAGATCCTCTCGAGCGGTGACCGTCTGATCGAAAAAGCTACCAGCGGCAAGTTCCGGAGCCTTGAGAGCGTCTTCAGCAAGCTCGTTGAGGCCGACCGGATCGCAATCTCCAAACCCGCGATCGTACCGTCAGCCCAGATTGTCCCGGCTCACGGGAGCTATCCAGAAGGGCGCCCGCACCAGGTCAAAGCCGCGGATCTCTTCGCGGATGCGCTGCGCCACCCGAGCGACGCCGACAAGCTGGACTTTCCTGTTACCGTTTTTGAATGGTCCGGCCAGCATCCTCGCGTTCCGAACATCGATCATAGCCACCGCTTCGACATCGAGCACCTTCGCCTCATCCTCTGGGCAATGGATCGGGGGTACAATTCAGTTCTCACTGGCCCGCCAGGATGTGGGAAGACCACGGTGACCAGAGAGATTGCCGGCAGGCTACGGCGCCCCTGGTACCGGATCCCCATGCACGGTGATATGGGCAGACGTGACATGCTGGGTGGCTTCAAGCAGATCAGCACCCACCAGGGACCAGAAACCCGCTGGTTCGACGGGCTCCTCACTCAAGCGATCACCCAGCCGGCCGTCATCGACGTAGACGAAATCGATCGGGCCGATCCGGATCTCCAGTACATCGCGCACCAACTCTACGAGGGCGAAGGCATCACCATCCTGGAGGATGAGGGACGCTTTGTGCCTCCCCATCCGAAGGTTGCGCTGCTGGCAACGGCGAACACAAAGGGTCGGGCGGATAGCCTAAATCGCTATCAGATGATCAATGAGATGTCGGAAGCGACCCGCGACCGCTTTTCTGTCTGGGTCGATATGAACTATGCGCCGCCCGATGAGGAGGCCGAAATCCTGACCGAACGAGGCATCATCAAGAGTCCCTCGGCCGCGACCAACATCATCAAAGTGGCAAACCTGATCCGGGCTGCCTACAAGAAGGGCGAGATCAGCACCACCTGCAGCTTCCGTCAGCTCGAAGCGACTGCGGACCTCGCCTCATTCTACGGTGACGAATGTGAGGCTGTCCGGCGGATTCTCTACGCCCGGGCCCCTACGCTGGCCGATGCCAAGACAATCTATGAGCTCGCTCATCAGATTTACGGACCGTGCTGGAATCCTCCGGCCCCTTTCTAAGCAGACCTTCATGACCACTATTCCAGGATACATCCTGCGCCGGGAGATTGCCTCAACGCTCTCGGCGATGGGGAACCGCCGCTTCAACATCACGTTCAGGGGAAGCCGGGCTTTCACTGACGGCGTGAACATAAATCTACCGGCGATCTGGCCGCAGAGCGAATACAGCGACGCAGATGCCAAGGTCCTGAGAGGATATGGGAACCATGAAGTGTTCCATCCCCTCTACAGCACCCTTTCTAGACGCCTCCCTTGGATCGAGAAGGCGATTGGGCTTCCTGCGGCCGAGATGGACAAATCCCAGGAGCACCGCCTTCGAGTCTGGCTCAAGACGGAGAATTGTCTGGAGGACTGGAGGATCGAGTCCATTGGAGCCAGGGAGTTTCCCGGCTCTCACGTCAATATCGGCTACACCCGCAACCATATCGTCTCTCGTGAACTCAACCAGCTCCAAGCCCGGGATCCTTCTGTTCCCCCTCGCCTGATCCCCAACGTCCATCAGGCGCTCACCTGGTTCGGTACAATCGCCAATGCCTATCCCTGCGCACCGACGGCACAGGTTGCGATAAAATTCATGCGCGACCATGTGGATTCGGAGGCTGTTGAAATCGTCGAGCACTATTGGCCCGTGATCTCCCGCTGCAGGGGCAATCCTGAGCTCTACCCAGTAGCCCTCCACCTGTCCGACCTGTTGATCCGCCTCTCCCGCGAGCGAACCCAGGCTAGCCGCCCCCCAGAGAGCCAACAAGAGAGCGGGGGCGACACACTCAACCCGCCTGGAAACGCGCCTGGTGAGCAAGAGTCCGGATGCTCCACCGCACGCGGTGGGACAGCGAGCGTCCTCAATCCGGGTCTCGCCGCCGACGCTGGTCAACCCGGATGGCAGGGAGACGACGAGGACCAGTTGAACACCCCTCTCCTCGACATCTCCGATGTGGTGGCCAGGATCGTCAGCCGAACCCAGATCGACGTACGAACCTACAATCGTTCGGTTGCCCGCGCCGAGGCCTCGGGGAATTTGCCCAGCCACTATCGGAGAGCATTCTCCAGCCCCCTGATCATCGCTCCAGAAACCCGGCAACCCGAGGACGGGGGTGCATTTCGGTCCATCATGGAAAACGCGAGCAGAGACGCTGAAACGCTGGCCGCCGCGGTTCGGTCGCTGCTTATCTCACGCCAGCGGAAGGTCGTCCGCCGCCACCGGCTGGAGGGAGAACTGGACGACCAGAACATCATGGGCATCGCGATGTGCGATCCGGATATCTTCCGACGCACTGAGCGCCGTACCGGGACAAGCGCCGCAGTCCAGTTGATGCTCGACGCCTCAAGATCAATGCTCACGTCTGAGGAGCAGCCCAACGGAAGCCAGTCGGAACTCAAAGCTAGAATGAGCCGTCGCGATGTTCTCCTGCGGGCCGCCGGAGCGGTCATCGAGGCTATCGGCCACCAACGGCAGATTGACCTCGCCATCGACAGTTACACCACCGACGATCAACTCAATCCAACGATTGTTCGCCACAAAGCATTCGGAGAGCCCCCTTCGACGATGCGGCCAGCTCTCGGATCCATCCTGCGCCGAAGGAACGGCGGAACACCGACAGCCGAGGCCATTTTGGAGGGAGCCCACCAACTTTACCGGCTGAAACACGACAAGAAGGTTCTCATCCTGATCACCGATGGCGAAGCTAACGATCCCATCGCCGCCGAAGAGGCGGCAAACGTCGCAATCTCCTGTGGCATTCATCTGATTGGCATCGGGATCGGCCAGCAAGCTCCATCCATGAACATCCCCGGGTGGCTCGTCATAAATGATGTGAGTGAACTCCCAATCGAACTCCTTGAGGCTGTACGCAGGTTTCTATGATCCTCGCCTTGGATTAAAAGCGAGGAGTAACGCGGAAAACCTGCATTTTAATTCGCGATTCGAGAACGGGTGTTTCCCGGATCGCTGCAGCAATAAGGAGCACAAATGGCCCCCCAGCATACCTTCGTGATCTCGGGAACGCTCAATGAGCAGACCTCGCAGAACTCTGTTTCGCTTATGGGGACCATTGTCCTGGAAGGAGTCACCTTTGAGGTTCGGACCCAGCAAAAGGTTGCCAGGGACAGAAAACGCTATCAGGCGGTATCCGGTAGAAGCGCTGCCGGAGAAGTGCTCAAAGGCGCGATCTTCACGTTCGTCCTGACAGATGCCGACAAGACGGCCAAGCGCCCCTGCTTCAAAGGCAAGCTGAATCGAGGAAGCAAGGTTTACCACATCGCCGGCTGGTACAATTCGACACCTGACGGTGAAGTCATCCGAGTGGGAGAAAACAAACGCAAAGCGACCCCTGCCTCTGACGAGCGCGCCTGCCCTCCCACGGCCCAAATGGGTGCATAAGGGGCACAAAGCTCATCTTTCCAGATTTTGCCCTCTCCCCTTTAGAGGGCAAAATCCCAATAAATTCAAAAGTTGAACCCGCCAATGCCTGCATCCGACCCCCAGAACCAAACGGTCGAACGCTTCTGGATTGCCGATACCGAGACCACCGGCCTCAGCGTCGAAGATGGCGACCGGATCATCGAGCTCGGCGCCGTTGAGGTCGTGAACCGCGTCCGGACCGGGCGGACATTCCACTCCTATATCAATCCAGAAGGGCGCCGGATCTCCTATGGCTCATTCGAGGCCCATGGGATTCATGACACAGTGGTTCAGGATGCTCCGCTGTTCGGCGAGGTCTACCCGAGATTCTGCCGCATGGTCGGTGACGCTCCTCTGGTCATCCATAACGCTCCCTTCGATGTCGGCTTCATCAATGACGCCTGCCGGCGGGATGGGTTGCCGCCACTCCCGAACCCGATCATCAACTCTATCGATACCGCCTCGCTCATCTGGCCAGGCCGGACGGTGAACCTCGACGCAGTGGCGGGGCGCCTCGGTCTCTTTGATCCCGAGCGGGCGAAGAAGCACGATGCGATCAGGGACTGCACCCTCTTGGCGGATGTCTGGATCAGAATGCTGGCCCTGCGGGAGAACCCGCAGTCTCAGAACGACCTCTTTGCCGGTCCTCAACCTTCCAACATGACCTCGCCTGCCGTGGCTGTTCGCGGCTGGTCCACGAAGCTTCTGTGATCTCTGATGCCGAACAATCTCAAAACCGAGTCCTACTATTCCTTCGGCCGGTCTTGCTTATCGCCGGAGGCTATTGTCAGCCTCGCCAAGGCTGCGGGGCAGAGCGCCGTCGGTCTCTGTGATCGCAATTCGATGGCAGGATCATATGAGTTCTGCAAAGCCGCCAAGAAGGCAGACATCAAGCCCGTCCTTGGCCTTTCTGTCGAAGCCAGCATCCAGGGCGCCGAAGCAAACACCACCCTCACAGGGTGGGTGACTCTCTATGCCCGCAACGAGGCCGGGCTGAAGCATCTCTACAAAATGGCTTCAGACTGCCATTCAGGTCCGTTGCCCTTGGAGCTTCTGGTCGAAGGCCAAGCGGATACGATCTACTTCCTCACAGGGCCTACTGCGGACGGCCTACTGCCGAACGCGACCCGATCCAGCAATGCGCCTGTCTACGTCCGAAACCTCTTCGCCATCTTGGATGCCAGCGGCGTCACCTACGCTGTCGAGCTGGAACGGCGGCAGAGACCGGAATCCGTTGAGGCTCGTATCCTCGACCTGTTGGACGAGTTTGGCCTGGAACCCGCTGTGGTCGCCACGAGCGAGATCCGCCACGGGAGCGCTGCCGACCGCGAGGCCCTCGAGATCATCGATTTCGTCTCGCGTCGTAAGGAAACCGGTGTCGCCGAGGCGCTGGCGGAAAAAGGCAATTTGACTGCTGGGGTGACCTTCAAGACGCCGGCGGAACTCGAGACCCTCTTTGAGGATGTTCCTCAGGCCCACATCAACGCCGATGCCATTTCCAGTCGGTCGGAGGCCTTCGTTCATCCGAGCCAGCCCCGCATCCCTCATATGCCCGGTTTGACCGCCGAGGATGAGATCGAGCAGATCAAGACGAGGGCCCGGGGAGGACTGGCGGCTCGCATTTCCCAGAACCCCTACATTGAAGAGAAGAAACAGGCCTACTTCGACCGGCTGGAATTCGAGCTCGACCACATCACGCGTCTGGGCTTCTCCGGCTACTTCCTCATCGTGTCCGACTTCATCACCTGGTCCAAGCAGAACAACATCCCCGTAGGGCCAGGACGCGGATCCGGTGCTGGCTCACTTGTGGCATGGTCTCTGTCGATCACCGAGTTGGACCCGATCCGGTTTGGTCTGTTCTTCGAGCGCTTCATCAATCCCGAGCGCATCTCGCTGCCGGATTTTGACGTCGATTTCTGCAAGGCTCGGCGCCCGGAGGTCCTCGACTACGTTCACCGTCGCTATGGGGCTGACTACGTGGCCCATATTGGCTCCTACGCCACGGTGGCAGCCAAGGGCGCCTTCCGCGCAGCGGCCGCATCCCGAGGCATGACCCCGGGTGCGGTGGAATCCTTCGTGAGGCTCATTCCCGACGATGCCAAGACCCTCGCCGATGCAGCCCAACTCCCTGCCGTAGCCCGAGCCCTATCACAGCCGGAGGCCTCTGAGGCCTTCAAGGCCGCCCAGATCGTCGAGGGATCGGTCACCCATGCCACAAAGCATGCTGCCGGCATCATTATCGCAGACCGCCCGCTGATCGAGACGTGTCCGCTGTACCCGCCAGACAAGAGCGACCTCAAAGTCGCTCAGTTCGAAATGGGAGCCGCCGAGGCCACCGGACACGTCAAGTTTGACTTCCTGGGTCTGGAGACCCTGACAGTCATCGAGAACACCCGCCGCCTCCTGAAGGCCGATGGGATCGAAATCGATCCCTATGCACTCCCATGGGAGGACGAAGCGACCTTCACCATGCTCAATCGCGGCTGGACGCTTCGCGTGTTCCAGATCGAAAGCCCTGGGATGACCAAGGCGCTCCGGGAGATCAAGCCGAGCCGGTTTGAAGACCTGATCGCGCTTGTGGCCCTCTATCGCCCCGGCCCGATGGAGTACATCCCGCAGTATGCCGCTCGAAAGGCCGGCCGTGCCAAGGTGGCCTACCCCCATCCGAAGCTGGCTGAAACGCTGGCAGAGACCTACGGGATTATCATCTACCAAGAGCAGATCATGCAGATGGCTCGGATCGTGGCTGGCTACAGCCTGGCCGAGGCCGACGTTCTGCGCAAAGCTATCGGTAAGAAAATCCCCGAGGAGATCGCCAAGCAGCGGACGATCTTCGTCCAGAAGTGCATCGAGCAGGGCGAGACGGAAAAGGACGCCAACGATCTCTATGACTTCGTCCTGCCCTTCGCTGCCTACGGCTTCAACAAAAGTCATGCCGCAGCCTATGCCCTGATCACCTGGATCACGGCCTACCTGAAGCGCCACTACACCCATGAGTTCCTCGCGGCCAACATGGAGCAGGAGAAAGTCGAAAAGCTCATGCGAACCGTGGACGAGGCCAAGAAGATTGGCATTACGGTTCTCCCACCGGATATCAATGTGTCCGGCGCAAGCTTCCAGATCGAGAGACGGCAGGACGGCTCTAAAGCCATTCGATATGCTCTTTGCGCTCTGAGCGGCATCGGCCGGGATCTGGCAACTCAGATTGCAGCCATCCGCGAGGATGGACCCTTCAAGTCTCTCGAGGATTTCATCAACCGGACCTTGGGCACCGTCAAACAATCGGACATCCTGACCCTGATCTTGGCCGGCGCCTTCGACCGTCTCCAGACCCAGAATACCGACAAGTCTGTGGCTCCAAAGGACAACCAGGCCCGTATCGATCTTCGGGCCAAGCACCTCTCGGCTACGGAAGCGCTACGGAAGCAGGCGGCCAGCCGGAAATCAGCAGGCGTGAACCAGGGCGATCTGTTCGGCAGCTTTGCACCGGTACCGCTGAAATTCACGGTCGAGCCCCTTTCTACGGCCGATGCAATTGCCGGTGAGGAGAAGGCTTTCGGCTATCGATTTGCGGCGCACCCCATCGACATCTATGCCGACCTGATCGGAACGAACGGGATTGTCTCACTGACCACGGCCCGCCGAACCATGCGGGAGATCACACCTGACCAGACCTCGCTGAAAGCTCTGGTCGAAATCGTCAGCATCCAGGACCGCAATGTCGATGGAACGGTAATCACCGAGGTTCAAGTCGGAGACGCCTGCTCAGCGATGCGGGCTCAATTCTCGAACAAGGTCGTTCCACCCATCCTTTCTAAGGATCCACTGATCGCCGTGGTTGAGATCGACTGGTCCAAGGGTGGCCCTGTGATCACACGCTGGTCGCCCGCCAATGCCGAACAGCAGAAAGCAGGGAACGGCGCGGTAGTCCGCTGTGCAGATCAGACGTTGGCTGTTCAAGTTCTCGGTCAAATCCGCTCGCACAATGCTCTCAGAACCCAGGCTGAGAATGGTTCACGCCTGTTTATCGCAATTGGGAGCAACGCACCCAAAGAAACGAGCCTCACCATCAAGACCGATGATGTTAGCCTTGGGGCCATCAAAGCCATGAAAGGCGTCATCGGAATAGAAATGACTGGATAGACTCCATGAACCCGACAAGAATTGAGATCCGGCTCTCTTCCACTTGCGGAGATTCCGGCCTGGCCCAAATCCGAGACGTCATCCGGGAGAAGGCACTCCGCCCTCCCGGAACCTCCGGTCTGGTGTTTATCGTCCCCACGCCTGACGCCGACGTGATGATCGATACCCACGTCCGCCGGATCAACGCCTCCCGCGAGCTTATCGCAGCTCTAGTCAGTTTAGACGTCGTAGACGCCGCGGATCTCGTTGGTGAGCTAATTCAAAACGTTGCATGAACCCAAAGTAGAGTGACACGCAGATCGAAACCCGCGTGTCCATCGCAGCTGTGTTCGAGAAAACGATCTACCGGCTAGCGATTAGTGAAGCTGACGGACTTTGAGCACGCCGCCGCTCCCGACTTCCGGCAGGCCGAGCCGTGCAATTCCAAAGTGAAACTGGCTTTCCCGCCGCGGTTCACAACCTTGTACCCCCGGACGTACTCGTTGAACTTCTCCGTCCATTTGTCGGGCGCGGTGGAGATCCGGACCTGGATGAGGCTTCCGGCACTGCCGCTAAACATCGAATGCATGCCGTCACAGACCAACTCGCCGTGATCGATAATCCAGTCCTTGAGCCCGTCTCCGCATCATTAGCAGCCGAGTTTAGTAGCGCCAATCCGAAATAAAATGTAGTCTGCTACACCCGTGCTCTCGTCCCCAAACCCCGAGCATAGGTACCGTTGATTCCAGAACGATAGCAGAACACGCCATTCATGCCCTCCATCGTCATTTGCGAAAAGCCATCTCAAGCCCGTGACATCGTCACGGCGGTTGGAAACACCTATGGGCAGGTTCTCGCCGCCCAAGGACACCTCCTCCGGCTGCAGCTCCCAGGTGAGGTCAATCCGGCCTGGGAGAAATGGACTGACGATCTCCTCTACCCGCAGGGAGGCCGCTACGGCTATGTTCCCGGAGAGGGTGGTGGCAAGAAGGAGGCGCTCGACAAGATCAAGCGAGCACTCTCTTCCGCCGACGAGGTGATCATCGCCACCGACTGCGATCGCGAAGGCCAGGGTATCGGTCAGAGCCTTCTGGAGTTCCTCAAGTTCAAGGGGCGTGTCCGCAGGGCCATGTTCACGGCGCAGGACCCGACAACCCTGCAAACGGCCTTCAAGTCGCTCAAACCCAATGCGGAATACCAGGGCATGTACGATGCCTTTGTTGCCCGTCAGCAGGGCGACCAGATCTACAATCTCTCCCTGACCCGCGTTGCGACCAACAATCTCCGCCCTGAGGGGAGCAAGAAGCCTGTTGGGATTGGGCGCGTCCGCAGCCCTACCCTCGGTATCCTCTGCCGGCGGGAGCTTGAGATCCGGATCTTCGTTCCGAAGGAGTATTTCGAGGTTCGGCTGAACGTCTTGGGTGCGTCGGGCATCGCGGACCTATTCTATCGTCCCTCTGACGAAAACCGCATCTTCATCCGAGGCACGGCTGACCAGATCGCGGAGGCCGCGAGAGCCTATTCCGGTCCTGTCCACGTGAAGACTGAGCGAAAGGAACGGTCGCCAGCCAAGCCGATGGACCTGCCGACCCTTCAGAAGCGAGCCTCTCAATGGGGCTGGACGGCAAAGAAGACCCTCGATACGGCTCAGGACCTCTACGAGACTTTCAAGATCATCACCTACCCACGATCCGAGTCCCGCTACCTTAATGAGAGTCTGATCCCCCAGGCGGCTCCCCTCCTCGCAATGCTCAAGGAGGTCTCCGATTACGCCTCCTATTCCCTGAAGGCTCCGGTTATCCGGAAAGGCAAGAGCGGCGTGTTCTCGGACAAGCAGCTGGAAGGCATCTCTCACCATGCGATCATTCCGAACATCAATTGCCCGGGCGGCTTCGCCAAAATGGTTGGCCAACTCAATCCGGACCAGAAGCGTCTCTTCGACCTGATCGCCCGAACCTTTCTCGCGGCGATCGGCGAACAGCACATCTATGACCAGACCAAGGTTTGGGTCGACGTGCAGGCCCCTCCGATTCCTCCTGGCAAGTTCACCTTCTCGGTTACCGGCTCGGTTCCGGTCTTTGCTGGCTGGAAGGAAATATTCGAGGACAAGTCGGACGAGGACGAGGAGGAAAACAAGCTCCCGCCTCTTAAGAACGGCGAGCCTGTAAAGGCCCGTGAGACGGAAGTTCAGGTCAAGATGACCAAGCCCCCGCCGCGCTACACTGAAGGCAGCCTCATCGAGGCCATGCAGGAAGCGTGGAAATTCGTCGACGACCCCGCTGAGCGGGAGCGTCTCAAGGAAGCCAAGGGTATTGGAACCCCTGCTACCCGTGACACCATCATCGAGGGTCTCAAGCTCCAGGGGCAAATCACCGTTCAGAAGAAGAACCTCGTGCCGACTGAACTCGGCATGCAGCTCTACCAAATCCTGGCGTCTGCCGCCCCAGTGATCGTCGATCCTGGCGCAACCGCCCGCATGGAAGCGCGCCTCGACGACATCCTCAGCGGCAAGGCAAGCGCCGACCAGGTGATCAAGGAAATTTCAAAGGTCGCCTATAACCTCATCCCGAGCATCAAGCAGAAGAAGGGTTCTGTCACTGCAGCAGTGGCAACTCCTCCTACCAAAGCCATGGTTCAATTCGCCCAGACCATCGCCGGCCGGAAGAACATCCCACTCCCCCGCGATGTCACGAAAAACTTCAAAGCCTGTAAAGCCTTCATCGACCAGCACAACGGAACACCCCAAAATGGTGAAGGAAGTGGCGATTGGCTCCTCGATAAAGCCCAACGGCTAGCCCAGGCCACCAACACACCCCTACCGGAATCTATCAAGCAGGATCGCGCCGCCCTCAAAAAGTTCGTCGACGAGGCTGACAAAAAGCGTGGCTCCGAACCTGCGAGTGACAGCCAGATGGCTTGGGTCAAGAAGCTCGTCGACCAAGGCGCCACACCGCCGGACGGATACCCGGACGCCGTGTCGAAGACCACAGCCAGCAAGTTTCTCGATGCTGCCTTTGCCAAGAAGGCAAGCAGCGGAGGCTCTGGAGCACGACCCGGAACCGCAAAGGTGGGAGCCCAGAAGCGGCCTGCGGGAGCGCCGGCCAAACGGTTTGCGGGGGCGAAGAAATAGGCCGCAAACCAATCCATCCAAAACGAAGAAGGCCGGGTCTCCCCGGCCTTTTCTTTAGCTCTCGCTTGGGAGGATGAACATGCCCTCTATTTCACTCTGCGCTCGGGCAAATACATCATACGGGTGGGCGTGCTCCGCCGTGATTTCCTCAAACATTGTCGCCATCAACTGCTTGTTGCCGCAGAGTGCAAACAATGTTGCCGCGTCGGTGACCGCCTGGACTTTGCCATCGTAATCCTGATGGTCCGGACGGCTATTATAGATCTGGACCGACGCACCGTAGATCGAGGACTGGATCTCCTTAGGCGTGAAGCCCTCCGGAGGCGGCAAATCAGCCTCGGCCGGAGCGAGCCTCTCTGTAACATCCTCCGGGTACGATGGGGCCGGTTCCTCGTCACCTGTGGCGCTTATCGGAACCAGGTCTTTGACATCGCTGAAGGTTTCGTCTGCCATTCACTACCTCCTTTTCGGGCGCTAACTTTAATTCGGAATATCACATTAAAACGCATGGCGCGACACCCGTAATGCGCGATATTGGCGTTCATCTGAGCCAAAAAAGGGCAGAACAAACGCCATGATTCGAGAGTCGTCCCGTACCCCGTTCCTGCGATCCAGCTTCGAAATCGTCTATGACCGAGGGGTCAGCTCCTCTTCAGATGGCAATTATGAACCTACGCTCTTGAGCGCCCGTGCCGCTTCGGCTGAGATCCTTGCGAGGTCCATGAGCCTTCTCGTCAACCGCAGTGCCACGGCCCAGAACGAGAATGACGTTCTCGATATGCGCTATGTATATGCGGGCCTGGCGCTGTCCGACGAGAGCAAAGTCACCAACGCTGCCCAAACGCAAATCATGCGCCACGCGCGTTCGGCATTGTTGGCGGCTGACGATACAGACGGCGTCCTCGAGCGCACCCAATTTGCCCTTTCCTCGCTATCCCTTCCCGGCGGCAGACCCCTAACAGTCGATCTGCCGCCAGCAATGTCTGGACTGAGGGAGCTCGTCTGGGATTCTAGCGTGCGGAAAGCAGCAGCAGGAGCGGCCCTCGATCCAAACCTTACTGCAACTGCACAAGCGCTCGCATTCGCTGCAATCTGCAGGCCGTGCCAATGGTTTAGCCCTGATACGGGCATCATCGTGCGGGCCGGTTGCTCGATCCGCCCCTCAGGGCGGGGATTCCGTCTGACCCTTCCCTGGTCCCATTCCCTCCTGCGTCTGTCTCATGAAGCGAGCACGGCCGTCATCAAGGCAGGATTTGAGCGTGGGCTGACCGAAATGGAGCTTCTGGACACGCTCATCACTCTCAAGGATGTGGCGAGCCAGTCCAATCCCCAGGAAAGCCAAACCGCTGCGACCGAGCGCGGGCGTGATTATGTCGTCTACGACTATGCGGTCGAGGCCTACGCTGCCGTCGAGCAACAGGGCCAGATATTTTCCGACCCGGTCCTAACCCTGGCGGCTGCCACGGCAGCGGCTCTTACCGTTAACCATTGGAACGCTGAATAAAGGCCCCATCCTCACAAAAAACCGAGTTGTTGTGCGGTAAAAAGATATAAAAGGAGGGTCACAGCAGGTTAATTCGGCGAACACGAATCATAATGGAAATCGGATACGGCTCATGAAGAAGAAGAACGCAGCGTTTCTGGGTATTGCAGCCGTATCGGCTTCCCTCGCAGTCATTATCTCGGGCGCCATGACGCCCGAGCCCCCTCCCCCGGTTCAGGAGAATGTCGTTCAAGCCCCGGCCGCTCCGGATCCGCGGGACCTGACGGAGGTTCTCGTTGCGAATGAAAACATCAAGGTCGGTCAGCAGATCAACCCTGCGATGATGACTTGGCAAACATGGCCCAAGACCTCTGTTCCTCCTCACGCGATTACCCGTGAAAGCCAGCCGGATGCTCTGACCGTATATGAGAAGGCCACTGCCACGGCGACCCTCATGAAGGGCGAGCTCATCGCTGAGGCCCGTCTGATCCGGACTGACAAGTCTGGCTTCGTGGCAACCGCTCTGCCCGCAGGATACCGCGCTTTCTCTATTCGCCTCGATGCTGGCGGTGCTAATGCCGCCGGCGGCATGATCCTCCCTAACGACCGGGTTGATATCTACGTGACCGGCCAGGCTCCGCTCCCCGGCCGCTCTGACATCGATTCCACGATCCTGATGCAGGACATTCGCGTCATCGCAATCGATCAGAACATCGAGAAGACCGACGGCTCTCACGCGATGATCGGGAGCACGGCCACACTGGAGCTTACTCCCGAACAGATCGTCTCGATCAATAAGGCCCAGAAGAACGGAACCCTGTCCTTTGCGCTTCGTCCCATGACGGAAAAGCATCCCGGGACGGTAGAGGCGTCAGCTGCCGAGGCGGCACCTGCAAAAGCGGCCGACATCCAGCTCATTCGCTTCGGCGTCTCGTCGACGCTGAACTGACATTTCAAGCCTTCAAATTCGGATAACGATAATGACAATCACCAGGAACCCGAGCACTTGGAACTTTCGAGGCGCTCTGATTTATGGGGCGACCCCGCTCCTCGCACTCGGGCTTAGCGTCGGGTTAGCCTATCCGGCTAATGCGGCCGATCCCGTACCCGACCCGCTGAGCCGGGCTACCGCCGTTAGCGTGGCCAGGGGCACGATCACCGTCGGCATTGGCAAATCCACCTTCTTGGACCTGAAGGCCGATGCCCGCGATGTGATCGTCACAAACCCGAGCGTGGTTCAGGCTACCATCCGCTCCGAGCGTAAGATGATGCTCCTTGGCCTGGGCGAAGGCGAGACGCAGGTCTACGTCATGGACGCCGAAGGACGACGGATCACCAGCTATACCGTCCAGGTCTCACGCGACACGGGCCGCCTTGAGGAGGTCCTGCGCGAGGTCATCCCCGGATCGACCATCCGGACCAAGATGATTGGAAACTCCGTTATTCTCTCAGGCGAGGTCGATTCCGACATCCAGGCCAAGCAGGCTGTCGACGTGGCCACCGCTTATATGACTGCCGGTGTCCGCTCGCCCGACTCCGCTGCTGGTGCAGGTGGAGGCATCTCCTCTGGAGCGCCCAGCGACGGGACGCTTGGCCCCGTTATCAGCGCGCTCACGATTAAGGGTCGCGATCAGGTCATGCTCAAAGTGACCATCGCTGAAATCCAGCGGAATGTCCTGAAGCAGCTCGGCATCAAGTGGACTGGATCCTGGAACCTGCAGGACGCCACAGTGAACGCCGCCTTCTCGCCTGCCTTTCCCGTAGCTGGCTCATCTCTTGCTCAGACCGCCCTCGGAGCCACCTGGCCCGGTGGCGACGCTATCAACCTTGAAGCGATGGAGCAGGCCGGCGTTGCCCACACCCTGGCAGAGCCGACACTGACCGCAATCTCTGGCGAGTCCGCCAGCTTCCTGGTCGGCGGCGAAATGCCGGTTCCCAGCGGAACGTCGTGCAGTGGCGATGGAGGCAGTAACTGCCAACCCACGATCACTTATAAGAAATTCGGCGTGAGCCTCAACTTCACGCCGGTTGTTCAATCTGCTGGCAAGATCAGCCTGAAGGTTGGCACCGAAGTCTCGGAGATAGATCCGAATACCCAGGCTCTCCTTCCTGCTGGCGACGGCAAGACAATTGCCATCCCAGGCTTCAAGGTCCGCAAGCAGGATACCACCGTGGAAATGCCATCCGGCGGTGCACTGGTCACCGCAGGTCTTATCCAGCAGCAGACGAAGCAGGCAGTGAACGGCCTTCCTGGGTTGATGGATCTTCCGATCCTCGGAACGCTGTTTCGGTCCCGCGACTATCAGCGCCAGGAAACCGAACTGGTGATCATCGTGACGCCGTACATTGCGAAGCCGGTCTCGCCCCAGAAGATCGCACGCCCTGACGATGGTTTCGCCCCGGCCTCCGAACCGAGCGCTGTCTTTCTCGGCCATATGAACCGGAAGACCACAGGCAGGCGGGAAGCCAAGCCGATCTTCAAGCAGCCTGGTTTCATCATCAACTGACGCCGCCCGACCATTCTCGAAGGATTTCCCATGTTTAAGATGCTTACCACGGTGGCGTACATTTCCCTTCTGGCCGCTGGCTGTGCAGATTTGGAGCCACCTGCTTACGCGCTTCCCTATGCCCCCGACGTGCGGGATCGCCACCCCGTCGTTCTGAAGAACGAGCTTACGACCCTTGATGTGTATCCAACCCAGATCAGTGGCTTGGATGCCCGTCAGCGGACTGATCTGCGCGATTTCGCCCAAGCCTACATTCCAGCAGGCAAGACCTCTCTGGTTGTCTCCTCACCTTACAAGACCCAGGCGGCCGACAATGCCGCCGTCGATCGTTTTGCCAGTGTTGTCGTTAAGGACCTTGTCTCTGCCGGCGTGCCTCGTTCGGCTATCGAGCTCCGGAAGTATCAAAGTTTCAACGGCGACCGTATCGAACCCGTCAAACTGGCCTATGTTCAGGTCGAAGCTGGCGTACCCCATCCGTGCGGCGACTGGCCGGACGATCTCGGAGCGGGCGGCGCGATTGTCGATATGGAGAACCTAACGTCAGCGAACTTTGGGTGCGCCCACCAGCAGAACCTCGCAGCACAGATGGCGAACCCAATGGATGCGGTTCGTCCTGCCCGTGAAACCTCTCCTGATTCCACCCAGCGTGTCTTGATGCTGCGCCGCTACGTCTCCGGCCAGCCCACGTCCACGAACCAAGGCGGCTCAGAGGGCGGGGACACCAGCACGTCCTCATCGGTCCCGAACTGATAGCGGGAAGAATCCACTCATGAACCACGTGAACCCTCACATCAGCCACTCTATGGCCACCCCGCTGGCTCCGGTGCCGCGGATCACCATCGACGCCTTTTGCCAGACAAAGCCTGTCGCCCGCTTCGTAGCCGAAGCTTTCAAAGATCCCATCCTGACCAGAGCCAAGACCGATCTCTTGGAAGGAGGGCTTCAAGACGCGATCGCCTACTATTCCACTGGGAGCGGCACCCCCAGTGTCATTGTCCTTGAGGTCGGCCCGGACGAGGACAACTTCCTCCCGGTTCTTGACGAACTGGCCACCCACTGCGCCGAGACCACGAACGTCATCGTGATTGGCCACAAGAACAGTGTCCGGATCCATCGGGCCCTTCAGGATCGAAACGTACGAGACTACCTCGTGGTGGAGGAGCTTGACCGCTTCGACATCGTCCGGGCGATCTCGCGGATCTACTCCGAGGATTCTGGCGTCGGACATGGGCATGTCACCGCTGTCATTGGCAGCGTCGGCGGCGCCGGCGTCACGACGATTGCCGCCAACTTGGCTGCGAACCTTGCAGGTATTGTGCCCTCATCAGTGCTCGTGGATCTCAATTTCGGCTTTGGAGCCTCTGCGTTCAATTTCAATCAGGAGCCCAAGCAGGACATCTCGGAGGCTCTGTCCACGCCTGAGCGGATCGACGCGAACCTGCTCGAGCGTCTCCTCGTGCAATGCGACGACAACCTGGCGATCCTTCCTGCCCCGGCGACTCTCGACAAGACCTGGGATGTTCGTGAGGATGCCGTCTCCCGCATCATTGAGACATTGCGCCGGGACAACACAAACCTCGTCCTCGACATGCCGCGGGTCTGGACCAACTGGACGCTGCTTGCCCTCCAGGTCTCTACCGAGATCGTTCTGGTGGTCACGCCGAGTCTCCTTAGCATCCGCAACGCGCAGGAGACGGTGGCGGCCTTGGACCGCCTCGGAAAGCGGCCTCGACTTATCGTCAACCAGCACAGCGGCCCGAAGAGCTCGGATCCCTCAATCGCCGATATCACCAAGGCCCTGAGCGGTTTGGAACCCGACGCGGTGCTCGCCTATGACCGCGACTTGCACCGTGAGGCGTCCGAGAACGCGCGAATGCTGTCTCAGGTCCAGCCCAACAACCCTGCATCCCACAGCCTCAAGGAACTCGCACGCTCTCTGGCAGGAGTTGTGCCTTCCAATGCTGTCGAGGCGGCCAGTGATGCGAAGGCTTCAGGTCTCTCGTCCCTGATCGGCCGTCTTTCCAAGGCTCTTCCGACCAGAGCCAAGTCTAACTGATTTGAACCTAGCGAATTGAGACAATCATGGCGTTTGGCACCAAGAAATCGGAACCTCGCTCAGTCAACGATGCCGCCAGGCCGGCAGTGCCTGTCGCCCCGCGGGCGGCGCTCGGAGCCTTCGGAAACTCCGGCCCTCGCCCGGCTGGAGGCTTCGGTCACTCGACCAAGCCCACCTCGGGCACTGTGGTAGCTATCCCAGCAGCGGCCCATCCCCAGCGCTCCCCTGCCCAGGCCAAGGCGAGCCCAACGACGTTGGTGACAAACACCACCGTGATGTCGGCCAACTACTTCGAGTGGAAGAAGCGGGTCTCCGACCAGCTCTTCGGCAACCTGGACATGATGCAGCGACTTGGAGCTCTTGAGAGCGCCCAGGCAGCCGAGGAGATCCAGGATGCCGCGAGGCAGATCATGGCCGAGCTGGAGATCGCTATCTCGAAGGTGGAGCAGGACCAGATGCTCCGCGATCTCGTCGATGACATCCTCGGCTTCGGCCCCCTGCAGCCTTTGCTCGATCGACAGGATATCGCCGATATCATGGTCAATCGACCCGACCAGGTCTACATCGAGGTCGGCGGCCAAATGGAGCTTGTTCCAAACTGCCGCTTTATCGATGAGGCCCACGTCTTTAACATTGCTCAGAGACTGGTAGGTCAGAGCGGCCGCAGCGTCGATGAAGCCAACCCTATCTGCGAAGCCCGTCTCGCGGATGGCTCCCGCCTTAGTGTCGTAGTCCCGCCGATCACAAAGTACACGACCATCACCATTCGTAAGTTCAGGGCTGAACGCCTGACGCTCAATGACCTGATCAAGTTCGGCACGATTTCGCCGAATGCCGCTGAACTGCTCAAAATCATCGGCAGGTGCCGGCTCAATGTCATCGTCTCGGGAGGTACGGGCTCCGGCAAAACCACCCTTCTGAACTGCCTGTCGGCCTTTATCGACGATAAGGAGCGCATCCTAACAGTAGAAGACACGGCGGAACTCCAGCTTCAGCAGCCACACGTGGTCCCCATGGAGGCGCGCCCACCAAGCATCGAGGGCGTGGGAGAGATCAATATTGAGAAGCTCGTAAAGACCACTCTGCGTATGCGGCCAACCCGCGTTCTCATCGGTGAGGTCCGCGGCGAGGAAATGTTCTTCCTTCTTCAGGCCATGAGCTCGGGTCATCCCGGCTCGATGGGTACTCTTCATGCCAATGATCCGAAGGGCGCTCTGACCAGGATGGAGTCATTTGTGGTCATGGGGAGGCCAAACCTCAACAAATCCGACGTTCGCAAGATGATCCATGAGTCTGTCGATGTGATTGTTCAAGTGAACCGCCTGCCCGACGGCTCTCGCCGCATCACCCACATCACGGAACTTACCGGGATGGAGGGCGATGTCATCTCGACCCAGGACCTCCTTGTCTACAAAGTCGAAGGTGAAGACGAGCGTAGGCGCATAGTCGGCCATCACGAGTTTCAGGGTGTGGTGAAGCCAAAGATCTACGAGAAGGCGGCATTCTATGGCGAAGGAGAAAGGCTCATGAAGATCCTTTCTAGCGCTGCATAAGGTTGAAGTCTCATGCTTGCATCTCAAATCGTCATCGGCCTCTGCAGCTTTGTTGCGGTCGGCTCGGTCTCCTATGCGCTTCTTTCGCCTAAGATCTCTGACGAGTCCGTGGCAGCCACGCGCCTATCGAAGCTCACCAAGGAGGGGGCCGCCGTCAGCGCTAAGGCGGTTCTTGACCGGCGGCGGCGGCGCGCCGTGGTTCACAACCTTGAGGATCTTCAAGCCGAGGAGAAGAGCCGAAAAAACATCCCGATTGATGTCCTCATACGGCAAGCTGGCCTCGATTGGACGAACCAACGTTACTACCTGATGATGGCTTCTGGAGTGATTATCACGTCCGTCACCGTGTACGTGCTCTCTATGAGCCTCCTCGCAACAGCGATCGCGACGCTCGTTGCGCCTATGGTCTGGCCCAAGATGTATGTTTCCCGTCTCCGGGAGAAACGCATCCAGAAGTTCCTGGACCAGTTCCCGACCGGCCTCGACATCATTATCCGTGGTCTCAAATCCGGTCTCCCGATCCGGACCTGTATGGTCACCATAGCGACGGAGGCTGAGGAGCCGCTGCGCTCTGAGTTCCAAGCCGTCATGCAGGCTCAGTCCCTCGGCATGACAGTTGCTGACGCGGTCGCTCGGATGCGTCTCACGGTCCCCTCGCCTGAAACTAATTTCTTCATCACCCTCATCGAAGTCCAGCAGTCGGCAGGTTCGAACCTCGCCGAGACGCTGCAAACCCTGTCGAACATGATGCGAGCGCGTAAGCAGATGCGGGAAAAGATCAAATCGCTGGCCGCTCAGCCGAAGATGTCCGCCTACATCATTGCGGCTGTTCCAGTCGTAGTCATGGTCGCCGTCCAGTTCATATCTCCCGAGTACCTGGAGCCGTTGTTCTACACGACACTCGGACATGTGGTTCTTGGTGCTTGCATCCTGTGGGCTGGATTTGGCGCTCTTCTCATGAAGTCGTTCATGAAGATCAAGATCTAGAGGGCTTCGTCATGCACCACGCATTCATTATCGGCCTGATCACAATCGCCCTCACCACCGCTGGCATGGTCGTCATGCAGATATTCGAGCCGGAGAGCGTCGGCAACGTGCGCAGACGGCGGCTAGAGGACACGGCGCCGGACAAGCTCCGGTCGGCCGGACAGATCGATGGCCAAGGACGTGTCAAGTTCATGCCCGGCCGTCAGGTTCGGACCATCGTGGCCCGCCTCCATCTCGCCCGCTACCTTGGTACGGAAGACGCGCGGGATCGCCTGGTTCAAGCAGGCTACCGTTCCCCCGCCCACGAGGTGAGCTTCCTGTTCGCCAGGTTTATCGCCCCTGTGTCGCTGATCGTCCTCACCACCGCCTACATGTTCCTGACGGGTGCCCTTGCCGGGAACCTGCTTCAGCAGGTGCTGCTGATTGGCTTCATGGGATTTGCCGGGCTCAGGCTTCCCGAGATTTTCCTGAGCCGAACCATCCGGAGCCGCCAGGAATCGATCAGGCTGGCATGGCCCGACGCCCTCGATCTCCTGAACATTTGTGTCAGGTCGGGCATCTCTGTCGAGCAATCTATCCGCAAAGTCTCGGACAAGATCGGACATCAATCGTTCCCCCTGGCCGAGGAATTCCGGATCCTGCTTGCCGAAATGGCCTATTTGTCATCTCGACGTCAGGCTTACGAAAATCTGTACAAGCGAGTTGAACTCGGGCCGATCCGGAACTTTGCATCAACCCTGATCCAGGCGGAGCTCAACGGTACACCGGTTGGTGATGCTCTTAAGACACTGGCCGACGAGGGACGCCTTGAGCGAATGAACGAGGCAGAACGCCGGGCCGCCCAGATGGGGCCGAAACTCACGCTGCCGATGATCTTAACCCTGCTTCCGGTGCTGATTACCATCATTATCAGCCCGTTGCTGATCAAGCTCCTGAGCGGCGGCAATCTGTGAGGCCGTCCACGGCAAAACATTGAGCCCATGCTGCTGAACCACGGGGTTAGCGAGGGACTCTACGTCCCTATTCCCGCATTAAAACGGCCAAATATCGTTTCATAATTCGTTAAACTTGGCCTATAATCCCTTCGACCCAATCGCTGGCGAGTGACCTGGCCGGCTCTGACCTCCCAACGACTAGGACAAGCCATGGACATCCGCCGCATCAGAGCGGGGTCGGGAGCGCGCGCAATCCGATCCTTCTTCAAAGATACCCGGGGTAACGTCGCTCTTACCTTCGCCCTGACACTGCCCATCCTCATCCCGGCGGCAGGTGTCGCCTACGACTATTCCCGCATTTCCGCCCTCCACAATGATCTGCAAGGATCGGTCGATTCAATCAGCCAGACCATCACCCAGCGGATCAACGCCTGTCTGGACACTATCCGGACTGATAACGGCGCCGGCGGCTACACGTTGGATACCGGATGCCTCAACGCTGGCCAGTACGGAGCCGATCGACGGGCCTTCGACCCGCAGTTAGAAGCTCAGAAGCTTTTGGCGACGAATTTCAGCCAGACGGGCTTTGATCCGGCTAAACCTCCGCAGGTTATCGGTTCAGTCGAGATCGACAAGTACACCGGCCGCTACGTCGTGAACGCCCAGGTTGGTTACAAATGCGTGTTCATGTCCCTTCTCAAGAAGGACTGCACGGTCTCAGCTTCATCTTCTGCCGTCACCTCGAACGCTTTCGCTCAGGCCGATCAGCTTGCTCTGACCGGCCCTACGGCCATTGAGATCTGGGCTGGCCAGACATCTCCATCGCTCCCCTTTGCCCTGCAGGCATCAAAGGGGTGGCCTGCTTATTCGTATAGCGTTGGCGCGAACCTCCCGGCGGGCCTCACTGTGAATCCTACCTCCGGCCAGGTCGGTGGGCAGGCTCAGGCGATCGGCTGCACTTCGCCATGCAACCCCCAAACGTTGCCTGCCACCACCTTCGGCGTCACCGATAGCGGCGACCCGGCTCGAGGCGGCATCAATAAGCAGACCGCTTATCACAACGTCGTCTTCACCATCGTGCACCCACTCGGTCTCTCGTACACGGGCGACAGCTTCGACACTATCGTCGCAGCGGGACAGTATACCTATACAAAGACACCCGTGCGGTCCGGCGGTAAAGGCCCGTATACGTACTCATGTGCCGGACTGCCTGCGAGCCATCCGAACAATCCCTTCACATGCGATGCCAATACTGGCGTCATCAAAGGGCAGCCGCTTCTGTCCAGCGGTCAGCAGGCGATCTCCGGTGCGATCACGGTTACCGTGCGCGACGGCCGCGGCCTGACAGCCTCGACGCAAGTGCCTTACCACTTCCGCCTGCCCGGTCTCGCAGGACGTGCCCTCAGAAAGATCACTGGTGAAATCCAGGACGACATCATGATCACCGGCGCCTTCGAGGGAACCGGCGGCTGGGGCACCCTTCGTGCCTATTGCTCGGGCCTGCCTGCCGGAATGCGTTGCGCGGGGAACGGGAGCGACAGTCGCTTCGATGGCACCGTTTACGGTCGCCCCACAGACAAAACTCGGATGACAGGAACCTTCAATGTCACAATCGTTGACGATACGGAGCGGACGGTCACCTTCCCTGTGGCATTCGAGTTCAAGGCAAATGACAAGGTCACTCGCTATGACTGCGGCAGGGAAACGTGGATCGCTTGGGTCGATGTTACCTACAACTCCGTCCATTGTAAGTACGGTTGCGGCTTCCAACGCCGGGTGCACGTGGCCTGCGGATCCAACTCAGATTTGAACATCATGGGACCCGGACCGTACAACGAAGATGTCGGTCCCTATGGGAAGACCTACGGCTCTCGCTATATGACGAAGGCTCAGATGGACGACGCTCGAGCATTCGCTCGCAAGGAAATGTGCGAGTTCGTTGACTATCACCGGGACGTTCTCTGGGGCGGCCGTCAGGGCTCGTTCTGCGGCAGCGTCCAACTGAACGACGTCTCCGACATGGGAGAGTTCATCAACAGCGCACCGCCTCCGGCTGCGCCGCCTTACTGCGCATACTGGAAGCGGGACAATGGCTGGGGAATGACCCGAGCTCAGGGCACGCAGTGCTTCGACGGCAACGGGAACCCCACCAGCTGAGCGGAAGCAGAGCCCAATCCAGTAGAGATTCTCACATATCCTGACACTGTCTCAGATATCGTGACACTAACATCAAAGGCCGCCCTTGGGGCGGCTTTTTCATTTGCAAGGATCCATTCCGTACGAACTCTGTACCGCCTCCCAGCGTCACTGTCCGTCTCTGCCCGCCTAGCTCATTAGCCATCCTGGGTGCGCGCCTCGTCTCCTGTTTGCGGTTCCTAAGGCGGCCACTAGATACTTGGTCAGTTTTGTTCAGTCGATCTGTCCCCCTATCCAAAGGGCATCGGAACGATCGTTGGCAACCCTGGATCAATTATTGCGCCGGTCCTCATATTTCTTGGCCGTCATCACCCATTCCTGATTCCTGCTCCCAATTCCCACCGTTTCCTTTCAGGATCAAAGGCTAGCCAGGATAAGAACCTAGCTATAGCCAACGCGGAGAGCCCAATCGGCAATCGTCAACTCAAAAGCCAGACATGAGAACGGCGGCACCATCACTGGCGCCGCCGCAAAGGAGAACCCGAGTAGCCTCAGGCTTATCGCCAGAGCCCGATGTCCAGAGTGGCTAGCCGCAGCGCCCAGGTCGACAAGGCTCCGGCTCCGCCAAATTCGGCCAGTTCACGGTAAACGTTTTCGTCAGGCCTCGTTGGTCCCGAATCGTAATCGTGAACGTATGGGCACTTAGAACCTCTGAATTCACGTAGGTGCTTGCGTACCATGGTGCACCTCCCCCGACCGTCGCTGAGTGCCTTCTCTGGACATCAATGACTTGGATTGCCTCCGAGAACTCAATCATGAGGCTCTGACCAGAAACCAGTTGCCGCTTGATCGTCACCGAGGACGTTGCCGGAGTGAAATTGTACGAGAGCGATTGCGAACTCGCCTGACCAGCGGAGTCCCGGATCGTCACCGTAATAGTACCCGATCCCGCTGCTGACGGCCTACCCGTAACCCACGCACTATTCCCGTCCCATCCCAGGCTCATACCCGCAGGAATGCCCGACGCTGATGGCGACTTTCCGCCCCAACCTCCACTCGAGTACACGTACTCGGTGTACGTAGAGGTGCAACAGATCTTAGTGCCAAAGTTGCCACTCTTGGATGTATTCAGCGGTGGCGGGTTATAGGTGAACCACATGCTCACCGACTTCCGTTGTCCCGCATCGTCGCGGATCACGACCGTGATTGGCCCGCTGCCGGGGGATGGAGCCGTTCCATGAATGGCCCACTGCCAATAGCCAACAAGCGCGGGACTCATACCGCCCACACCCGACACACTCTCGACTACGAGATTGCCCCAGCCTCCCGACGCTGCAACATCGCCCCGGACGTAAGCGCCTGCCTGGCCCGACTGGTTGCTGACCAGCCACGCATTCAGCGCCGGCGGTTGAATGCTCCACCACACCTGGACCGAGGCGACCTGATTGTACGAGTCCCGGAACGTGACAGTCCCGGTTCCGCTGCCGAGTTGCTGTGGAGCCCCGTTTACGGTCCCGTCATAGGGAGTTCCGCTACTTGCGGGACCGCATCCGACTCCAGCCGGGAAGCCCGTGCAGCTCACCGTAATGGTGCCCCAGCCCCCGCGGGCATGAATGCCTACCGCACCGTAATAGCCGCCAGTCCCCTGGAACGGCCCATCAGCCCAGGCGGTCAGGGCAGGAGGCTTGATATCGTAGACAAAGCCGCTGTCGGTGACGACACTCCCACGGGCATCGCGTACTGTGATTGAGATTTGATTGTAGGCGCCAGGAACTGACGGAGTGCCCTCAACAACGCCGGTCGTTGGATTGATCGCTAATCCGGGAGGCCCATTCTGCATCGAATAGATGTACCCCGGCTTACCGCCCTGCCTCACAGGCGGAGCGCTCCGGAAGAAGACCCCCGCCGTGCCAACCGCATTCGGCACCTCCAGGCGTAGTTTGTGAATGAGGCTGATCTGAAAGGTCTTCTGGGCCTTCGTGTTCGCGGTACCGGTCCAGATCTCGCTGCTCGAGTCCTCGGCCTCGAGTGTCACATTGATCGCTTCTGGATCGCATGGGCCGGTCGTGCAGGTCTCCGTGATAGAGCCAGCGATGTCGGCATCAGCTCCATTCGGAGTGAAGTTCAGACCTGGCGGAAGCGCTGACATCAGACGGATCTGGTAAGGGGGAATGCCGTCTTCCGCCCTTACGGAGAAACTGTTGTACTCCTCGACGGCAAACTCCGTGACCGCAGGACCAACGAGACGAACCACCCCTGAAGCACAGGTCGTAGCCGGGTTCTTATGAACCGTAACACCTGCAGAAGTTGCGCTAAGGCTGAACACTGACGGAAGGATTCCGCTACCGTTCGACGCCCCAGGAGTGACCGCCGCAACGCTGTTGACCACCCCCCAGAAACCCGTGTTGAACGAATAGCGGGCCGTGGCTTTAACTGTGACGAGATTGTCGACGTCCGGCGCACTCTCCGTGTACTGGACCATCGTCGGCTGATCCCCGACAGGATGCGGGGCAACGAACTGTCCCATCAGATCCTTGGCACCGCCGGAAGCATGGAAGTTCCGTACGAAAGCGCGGTAACTGCAGTAGTCCCTCGGATAAGGGACAAGGTTATTGACCGCATAGGACGCGGATTGAAGCTTCTTGTTCAGCGAAGCAAGCGTGGAGACATACGAGCCCCCGAGATAAATGAAGAGCATCACCGGAACAATGAGCGCAAACTCAAGGCCAGCAGATGCCCTCTCAGACTTCAATATCTTGCGGAGCGCACGGATGAGCATGGAAACTCTCTTCAGAAGGCGATGGTACTTAGTGGGTCGCGTTCATGTACTGGGTGAGATCGCGCATGCGGAACGCTGAGGCCGAGATCACAACCCGCTTCCCGGCGTCTGTCGCAGCTCCAGGGCCAACCCACGCAAGGTTCGGTACCTCCAACGCCGCGCGAAGCATCACGAGCTTCCCGGGAACAGCTCCCGGTTGATCCACGAACGCTCCCGCGTTCACAGCTCCACCCGAAACGACAGCAGGCATGGCATCGGTTCCGTCCCCCTTGATTACCCGAAGGTCAAAGAAGAGAGCGCCGCCCTTGCACTTGGCCTCACTGACCAGAACAAGGGGGGTTTGCTCGCACAGGCGGTCGCGGAGGCAGGACTGGTTGTATGGGGACGTTGCTCCAGGAGCGAGGCCACAGAGCGGCCGTCCCTCGTACATGAGTTGCGCGACCTTCTCTAAGCCTTTGTCCAGCGTGGCGCTGGTCCAATAGAGCAGCCCAATATAGATCAGGCCCAAGATCGCCATGAAGAACGGAAAGGCGACCAGCGCGAACTCAACCGCGACGGATCCCTCGGTTTCTCGAATCATGCGAGACGATCCGAATGACTTGAACGCTGCTTTCATGGCCCTGCTCGCTCCTGGTTCGGACCCGTCTCAGATCACTGCGCCTCTGCTGAGACGCCTTCCATCTTGGGGGCTGGGCGAGCAGGGATAACTTCCATGCCGTCACTCCGGCCTGGTCGCGAGCTCGACGATCCAGAATTGACGGCCGGCGCACGCGGCGCAGAAGGCGCCGCAGTGGGAGTGGGTGCCGCGACTTGGGTAACAGCGCTGGGCGCAGATCCAGCCGACGATTGAGCAGCCTGCTGCGCGGCACTGGTCAAAGTGCTGATCTGGCCATTGACGCCGGAGAACGCCCGATCATCGTCGCCGATCACTGCGATCGGCTGGCACCGCGGGTCACAGGAGACCGTGACTTTGCCCGATGTGCCCGATTGGACACTAACCAAAGACTTGCGGTCGTCACCGACGATTAGATCCGTCTGGGTAATGATCTCGCCATGCTCGTTGAGAATGATCAGGTTCGTCTCGCCGAAGCTCCGCCCCGTCACCACAGCCAGACCAGACTTGTCGAAGTTCACGTGAGCAACCGATGGATTTCCGATAACCACGGTCCGGATGCCCTCTGGCATCTTCACCAGCACGGCCTTGTCCATCGAGGCCCGAAGGGTGGGTCCAAGCAGAGGGACTTTGGTGCGCTCCTGCGCCTGTGATGCCCCCATCGAAACGCAAATCAAAACTACGCTTACGATGATTCGAGTATTCGCCAGAAGCCTCATTGAATAATGCCTTTTCCGTCTGAACTTCATGAAAGAAGCGCCGCATTTCAGCGGCGAATGAGCTAACCCCTTTCTACACGACGAAATATAAGGGGGAAAGAGGAGCCACAACGCAGAAAACCGAAATGAAATGCTAATCAGCCTTGCAAGGGAATCGGGCTGAGATTAAAACCGAGAGTGAGCCGGTCACAGGAACCAAGAGCAGACGCTGCGGCGTGACGGCGGCAACCAAAGAGCCCTCAGCAGGGAATGATTCCCGTCGATAGCGGGTAATGACTCCCGAAAACATCAACAGGACGACGTAGAACCATGAAGAACATCATCAATCGCACCGCCGCTGCCACGAAGCGCCTCGCGAAGGACGAAGACGGCTCCGCCATGATGGAGTATGGCCTCCTCGCTGGCCTCATCGCAGTCGTTGCCATCGGCGCGGCGACCACGCTCGGCAGCAACCTCAAGACGGTGTTCACGAACATCGGTACCGCTCTGAGCACCGCAACCGCAAACATGAAGGCCAGCTGATCGAACGTCTCCGCAAGTGAAGGCCAATAAGTAGCCTTCGGCATCGGATAATTTCACCCGGTCTTTGAACAAAGGACCGGGTTTTCTTTTCCAAGACCCTTTAGGACCATCGCTATGCTCCAGAACATGCAGGTTGGCACCTTTGTTATCTTGATGTGCGCGGCCATCGTGACTGATGTTCACCGCATGAAGATACCTAATGTCCTGGTCGGTCTGTGCCTGGCCGGCTTCTTCGTGTTCGCTCTTCTGAACAGGATGGCTCTTAACGACATCCTCATACACATCGCGGTCGCATCGATTATTTTCCTCATCGCCCTTGTCCCCTATAGCTTCCGGGCCATGGGAGCAGGAGATGTCAAATTCATTGCAGCCATTGCCCTTTGGTTTGGCCTTGGCGAAGAACTGATTACGTTTGGAATCCTGTTTTCCTTCTATGGCGGCTTTCTGGCACTCGCCATCCTCAGCTATCGGCACGTTCCGCTGCCTGCAGTCGTGAAAGGTTGGAACTGGGCCGCCAATCTCTACAACCCGACTAAGGGCATTCCTTATGGCGTCGCGATCGCAGCTGCAGCGATCACGCTGCGCTCCGCCGTTCTTTGATTCGAGAACGGGTGCCATCGACCCGCAGCAGGAGCCAATTCACCTAGGGGGCTGCTCGTACCCCCGAACCTCGACCAAACCCCGAAATCCATCAACGCAGAGGGCGGCTCCATCGATTGGAACCGCCCTTTTCAATTCCCGGCAGCGGCCGCGTCTGTCATTTCCTGTGGTACTCCAAGCGGCTTGCCTTCCATCGACATCAAACGCTCTTGGGGGGTTGGAGGGTGCTGCTCCGAGATCCTCTTGAGCTCACCAGGTAAGAGCCTAGTCCGAACCTTGTAATGATCGCTGGCATACATAAGCGCTCTCGCCACGAATCCGTGCCAGCGCGGATCTAGCGCGTAGGTCCCCTTGTCCCGGTCAACAATCACGTCACAACCAGCGACCGGCGCCGAGGGGGTCTCAATTGGTCCAAGCTTATATCCATCGAGGGCATCAGCGACCGGTGCGGGGACAACAAACACTAGGTGCGGATCGGCCAAAGCGCTCCGGTAGGCAGGATCCTTCCGGCACGCAGAGATCCCTTGCTTGAAGCAGGGCATGGTTGCAGCCAGCTCCTCTTCGCCGACGATCCGGACTGCTTTGAGGATCGAGGCATCCTCAGTGACTGCCTCGACCACCGGCCTGCATTCGAGTGGTTGCCCCACTCGGCCCTGGCGGGTGTCGATCTGACATCCACAGGCCATATCCTTCAGGTGGCCCTTCACGTCCTTTCGCTTTGTGATCCGATCCATGATGGAGAGGGAGACCTTCAGCGGGTCAGAGGCGGTCCGGGAGACACCCTTCCACTCGCTGCGGGACGGCGCTTCTTGAGCATAGGAAGGGCCCACTGCTACGAGAGCAAGGACTAACAGTCCGAACTTGGGGTTGGGCCAAATCGCTGCGGGTTTTTTGATCCTTAGCATACGGCGTCTTGGGGCCACAGGCACGGCGTCCATCACGAGCTTGCCTCCGAGCTACCGTCCCCAGCGTCGATTTCCGGGAACAGCAAACGGTAGACTCTCAGGTTGTCGCGAGCCTCCTGGATTCTGACCTCGAGATCACCCAGAGCCTCCATGCGTGAAGCCAAGGCCGATCCGTCGAACCCGCCAGGTCGGATCAGGGCCTCGCCACGACCGACATATAGGTTATCGACCTTGATCCTGGCGGCGATCTCTGGAGCCATCGCGGCCAGCTTCGGATCGGCCAATGCCGGAACCCGGGTAAGGTCCACCTCCATCACGGTCTGGACACCTGGAGCGAGAGGAATGGGCGGCTCATGCTTTACGCGTCCGTAGGCGACGACCTCGCCCTTCCGGTTCACCAAATCCACGGATACGTCAACACCCGTCATCGGAACGTCGAGAACGTTGAAGATTGAGAATCCAATATAGGGCTTACTCTTAGCCGTCTCTGACCAGAAATAGCGGGTGCGAGCCAGTGATACCTTCCCGAGAAGGTTCCGCCGGCGCTCTTCGTCAAACTGCTGGCTGCTGACGTCCCGACGCTCTCGCCGACGGTACTCACGAATCCAATCGAGCTGCTCCTTGAGAGCGCGGGAGTCCTGGGCAACGTACACCGATACGATGGCAGCAGGGCTCATCTGGTCGAACTTGCCCACTCCACCTTTAAGGATCGCGTCCAGATAGGCCGGGTTGCCGAATGATGGCTCCGTTCCGCGATCAGTAACAAGCCTCAATCCTTCCTTGCCATTGAACTCGTCCGGTGGAGCCTCAAACGAGACCGGGCTTGCTGCCCTATATAGAGCCTTCAGAAAGGCCTGAGCCCGCCCACGACCGTCCTTATCGTGGGAGGCGAGATCTTGAGCGACCTCATTAACACTCTTCGAAAGCCCCTCGTGGTTTGTCCCGGTGATACTCGGATCGCCGCATCCCGACAGTATCGCCGATGCGAGGCAAACTGCTAAAATCCGAACTGCACTTCTTGATTTGCGAATCATAAGTGTAGACCACTTTCTAATGCGTCTCTTCTTTAAGGGCTGTACCATGCGTATACCGACCAGTCATCGCACACTAATTCGCGCTGCCGGCTTTTCCGTCGTCGCCACCGCACTTGCTCTTGGGGGATGCCAGACCAAATCCGTCTCGCTCCCATCAAACGAGCCGCTTGTCACCACAAGTCCGAAGGTTGGGAATATCGGGCAAAGCCAACTGCCGGCGATCGCAGCTGCTACAGGCAAACGCGAGATTGATGTTGCAGGCAATTCAAACTCTTGGGTGTTGCGCCGCCTGAATGCCGATAGGCCACAGAGCGCCACCGTTGCTCAGGCAACTCCCTCCGCAAGCCCATCTCCAAAGTCGAAAGCCGCTACTCCGCTTGCGTCCTCATCCCGCAGCAAGGGACTCCGCGACATTTCGCTCGCTGAAATTCCCCTCTTGGACCCGACCCACTACGACCCCAAGCGGCTACGATAGCGGGAGGGAGCTTCCCTCCTCGAATCCAATTCTCCGCGCAGGCCCATCACCAGGTTTACGGCCTCCCGGGCATTTCCGAGCGATTTCATCCTGATATTCACGACGCCGCTCGTGTCGAGCGCGATGTCACCATAGCCCATCACTCGTCCGTCAATGGATTGGTTAAGCTCTGCGCCAATGATCTCTCGAAGTGACGCAGATTGTGCATAGCGGCGGATGAAGCCCGAGCGTGCCACCACACGATCCGGATAGATAATGAACTGAGTGGTATGCCAGCGGATATAGACTAGCAGGACTGCTATCGCCCCGGCTGCCACGCATCCGGCATAGATCAACGTCCAAGTTGCCGGGCTAAGAAGGCGCCACGGCTGAGTAAGGGCTTGAGCGTAGGCCGCTGCAATGACCGAGACACCTCCCACGACCAAGGGACTAATGAAGACAACTTTGGACAACCTAAACACCCTCAGAGGCCTGCTAGTGTCGTGAAACTCCTCTGTCATTCCTTCCTGGAGCTCGGCATCCATGCGGCTTTGCATCAGTGACATCTTTCTCAACGCGGGTCCGAAAGTTTTGCAAATCGGCAGAACGTTTGGTCGCTTGCTCCGAATTTAACGTGTATTATACAGCGTACTAAATCGGGAACAATATTGAGATCCAAGTTCATGAAGTGCCTGACGAAACGCAAATCAAACCCTCTGTCCCTCCTCGCCGGGGCCAGTTTCCTCGCGCTATACGTTGCAACTCCAGTTCACGCCGTAGAAGGTTCAGGCCGCTTTGGCACTGGGCCAAGGATCGCGCAAGCAGCGGCCGCCGGAGAGCCGCAGACGAGGGCCCAGTCGAGGACCACGGACCCGGCCCTGTGTCAGGACACCCTTGGCCTTTACCTGAGTGTCTCCACAAAGACGTTCGAATCCAAGGTCGCCGCCGAAGTGCTCCTCGAGACTATCGCTCGCCATGAAACCTTGGAGAGGCTCATTGCAATGGCGACTGCATCTGGCTGTGAGCTCAGACCTTTCCTTGAAGAGGAGGTCAGGCGCAACAAGCACTGACCACAAACCACCAGCCCCCAAAGGATAACTCGAATGAAGAAACTTTTAGCCCTCACGGCGGTTGTGCTCGGAACAGCCACTCTATCGGCTTGCGCAGACCGCACCCATCTTCCGAACTACGCAATCTATGTGCAGCACGGTCCATACAGTGACTACTGTTGGATGTACCAGACAGACTGCTTGAAAGTGCCAGTCACTAAGAAGCAGCCGGTGAAAAGCACCGGCCGTCGTGAAACGGTATTGATCCGCAAATACTGAACCGAGCCAGACTCAAATCGCCCGTTTTTATGAGCGACAGGGTTGCTCATATAGTTTTATAGATCATGAAATGCTCGGGCAAAATGAAAAGGGCGGCTATTGCCGCCCTCGTCGTTCCTTATCGCACCGGGTAGGTTGTGCTCTTGTCCCCGGCCCATACTCGGACCTCGTTTCCGGACTGCTCCGCGCCATTTTCATCCGTGAAATCAGGTCGGTACCCGTCACCGGACTTATGGCCATACTCAACCCGGTAGCTGATGCCTCCGGTTCTGGCGTCGTACTTCAGAACCAGACCGTCCTTGGCGACAATGCAATTCCCCGCCGGCGTGCTGGCCTTTTCCCTTACGCATCTGGCGAAGGCCTCCCGGGTTTCCTTGATCACCCTATTCGCCTGCTTCTCCGTCACTCCAGTCCGATACTGCACGGCGTCAACCGCGACCTCTGAAAAGTCCCGACCATAAACCGGCACTTTGGGGGCTGGAGCGGCGGATACATCAGCAGCAGCGACCAGCCCGGCCGTTACCAAAACACCCATCATTAACTTTTGCATCGTCTGCCCCGCACTGTCAGTGTTTTTGCCAGTCGTCTTGGCCTTGAAAGAGAAAGGGCGGTCTTACACCGCCCCTCGATAGCTTCCTACTCTGGGCGATCTTCGATCCTGTGAGCAATTCTGGGTTTCCATAGCGCAGGAGACCGGGCGGGTGCTCTGTGACCACAGGATCCTTCATCTGACGAGCCAAGAGCCTGATTGCGACAAGAAGGACTACGTGTTGCGCCCACTCAGGAACCGCGACAAGAGCGATACCTTTGCCTCCTGCCTGGGTCCTTCCTTTTCCGCTGTGCGTACCTCGAGCTTGTAGATCACGCCGATCGCCGCCCGTTCATGCACGACTTCGTAGATCGGGATCGGCGGCTGGGCACGGAATGTGGGCTTTGGTGTTTCGGCGATGGGCTGGGGCGGCACCACCGCCTTCTCAGCTTTAGGCTTCTGCGGACGCTCCGGAGCAGCGGCCACGGATGAAACTGGCTGCACCTTCGGAATCGCGCCGTCACGATCATCCCCGAAGATGTTTCGCTGCAGCCGGTAGCCGGACGCGATTCCGGTATCCACCTTCTCATCCCGGTACCTGTCTGAGTACCGTTTGGCGGCAGCCGTCACATCCCTACCTAAGTCCGCTGCTGTGAACGCCCGCACAATCAGCCCGCAGGCAAACTTTGGCGTCATCCAGTTGCCAAGCCGGATTACATTCTGAGCCTCGGGCTTTCGAACCTTGCCTCGGCTGATCCGAAGGTCCGCGTCATCGACCGAAATCCGCTCGACGCCCATCATCTCCGAACGCCACATCAGTGCCGTCTCCACAGCAACCCCGAAGTGGCCGAAGGGAAGGATGGTGAGGCGGGAGAGTGCCCCTCCCTGCCGATGGACTTCGATCGTCAGGGAAAGGTCTGATCCGCTCTTCTTCACGTAATAGGATGCACCTGCCGCCTGGTCCCGGCACATGGCGACGTCGGCTTGAGCATCAAGAACCCAGTCTTGCATGGCTGCCTCTTACCTCATCATCCGAACGGCACCGGAGCCGAGCGACATCGCGCCCGAACCCACCATTTTCGCGCCGCCACCGGCGAGGCTCATACCCGTGCTTGCCTTGTCCTTCAGATCGGTCTCCGCCTCCTTGCCCGCACCGGTCAAGCCACCCTGGAACTGGGTAATCTCTTCCGCAAGCTGGAACACGATGCTGGCCGCTTTGGTGGCGAGGCCCCACGCCCCCATGAGATAGAAGAATGAGAGCCAATTGGCCTCATCCCCACCGCTGCCAGTGCCAACGAACCAGTTGAACCCACCCTGGGACATGGCATTCAAGAATGCCCGGCTTCCGTCCGCTGTGACGCTGGAGCCGAGCGCCTTGGAGAAGCCGAAGTTCATGATTTCATTGCAGATCACAAACACGAAGCCCGAGGCGGCAAACACGGCTCCCATGTAAAGGAGTGACCGCAGACCCGCATGGGCGATGCTTCGAGTGGACTGGAAAATCCAAAAGAAGAGGAAAACCGGCAGGAGCGCCAGGGTCAAACCCGCCCGAACGAGTGCGTCCAGGTAGCGAAGCCCGAAGGTGATGGTGAAAAACAGGAACGCTACCGTCATGACGAGGCCGGCGACGATGACTGCACCGAGCGCGCCCCAGGACGGATTGTTCATGGACCTGGGAGCCTCCGTAATGAGCCAGGTGCCAGAGGCAATCCCCGCGACGCCCATGGAGTGAAACGACCAGAGCATCTTACAAGCGGTCTTCAGGTGCTCCCTCGCCATGTCGGACAGCGACCCCGATCCTGTTGTCGGGTCAGCGCACGTCCTGTCCTGCAGTTTCGCCTTGGTAATTTGCCCCGTCTCCTCAACGAGCATCTTCCCCACCTGAGTTCCGAGCAGAAGCGGCCCATCTACGAAGAGGACTTTGGCAGGATGCTCGCTCCCCGATCCGGTGTTTGTCTTGAAGGCCTGCGCTGTAAGAGAGGTCAGGAATAGAAGAAAAATGACTGCAACGCGGCCTATGTACTTGAACACGTCACCATACGCCGAATTGAAATCTTGAGCCGCGGGGGCGCTGATGATCAGGAAGACCTTGACTACCAGAATGATCTGCGTAACGACCACGGCGAGCGCCACGATCTCCCTTGTTTCGACGAAGAAGGAAAACGTCTCGCCTGCAAGCCCCATCAGGGCGCCGAAGATGGCGGAATAAGTCTCGCAGGACCAGCAGCTTGCATCCAGCTTTGAGACCACTTCCCGGACCCAACTGCCGGAATTCGCGAGCTCGTTCTGCAAATTGGTCATCATAAGCTGATTGGTAATCTTATCGGCCGAACAGTCTGATGATCCACTCAGGACGCAGCTACCGTAAGCGTCTACGAAGTCTTTAAGCTGCTTGCCCTTGCTGAGCAGCGCTTGGCTGTTCTCGTTGAATTTCTGCTGGAACCACTCAGTCGTTCCCACCTGAGGGGTCTGGGCCGGTGACGTTTCAGCGTGCGCGGAACCGAGCCCGAACGCTGATCCGAGCCCAATTACCAGGGCCATCACTGCCAAAAATCCCCAAAACGTCATGCCGCCATTAGCCTGATTGCGCACCCGCACGGTCGGCATGATCGAGTTCCTCCCGAAATACATTGACGATTCGCGTTTTAAAATGGTCCCAGGGCGACCTATAATACATGATTGCCGAAAGCGAGAGAGCTAAAAGCCAGAACTCCAGTGGTTCAGCGGATTTCCGCCCGGCGTCCCAGCAACACAGTCCCTGCCCTCTCCTGCCTCGGTCCCCGCTCATCTATCGGTAATGCCACAAGCTGCACTCCTCCCCGGCCAGCATCCCAGTGAGACTGACGCTTTGCAGCGCGCCCTGCAGGCAGGGGATGATCTGCCCGCAGTCTACTCTGCCGGCGAATGGACCTCAGGAAAGAACTACGGAGCGATCCTGCTCCTGGATGGAGAAGCTGACGACGTCACCGCCTGGAGAGTTCTTCTGAAGTCTCCTCGCTTCGCGCCACTCGCTCAAACTCTTGGGCTCAAATATGACGCCCAGCGACTTGCCTGGCGCATACCTACTCTCCGGGAGGTCGGCCTCCTGTGCGGCTTTGCCCCCGAGGCATACCGGCGCAAGCTCATGGCCAAATGCCCTCACCTCGACGTCTTGGAAGAGCCGATCGCAGCGCCCTGTGTTCATTATATTAAAAGTCGTGACCTGTTTATCTTCGTAGGGAGCTTCAGCCATCGCGGGTGGGCCAAGAACACTGGCTGGGCCTTCAGCGAAAGCGGATCGCTCTGGTACACCGACTCTGCTCTCAAGGCGGCTGGCCTCTATAAACTCGCCACGCCCCAAGCCCGGACAAAGATCGAGGAGGAGCTTGCAGGTCTGAAACTTCTCGCCGCTGTCAAGAAGGGCCTGACCTTTGGCCGCCCCTGGATGACGTATGATCCCCGAAAGGAGCGTCTTGTTGTTCATGGGGAGGAGGATCTGCAGTCTGCCCTTGGGCCCTACGGGTTCAGGGCTCGCATGTCGCTGGGTAAACGGAACGCCTTCAGCGGCAGGTTCACGACCCGAAACTTCCGGGCCGCATGCGACTTGACCCAACTTGCCGATCCAATCCTAGCCACCGGACTGGCAGCGATCGCATCGAAGCTTCAGTTCCTCGATATCGGCTCTATCGACATCTCGGCCCTTCTCGGGCAGATCGTCTCCACCGACAGCAGCGCCAAACAGAAGAAATCCGAGGCCGACCGGGCGCACAAGATCGAGCTCCGGTATGTGAAAAAGCAGAAGCGCTTCTTCACGACACGGGTTGAGGCCGCCAACGACAACGCTTGGACCGTAGCCAAAGACACTGTCTGGATGACCACCGACCCGGTGGCGGCCTCCAAATATCGGAAGTGGGGCGACGACGAAACCGAGATCGCAATCCAGACGCTGATCGCGGAAGAGTATGCGGCGGCAGCGGCAGCAAGAGTTCCGGCTCCTGTCCCGGCTCCTCGCAAAGGCCAGAGCTATACGTCGGATCAAATCGCAGGCATCAACTTTGCCACAACCCGACCGTGGGCAGTCCTTGCGGACGATATGGGTTACGGGAAGACAATGCAGGCGGTCGGCGTCATTGACGTGCTCCGTCCTCGTTATGTGCTGATCCTCACTCTTGCTTCCGTCACCCCTGCTTTCGCCAGGGCTGTAACAGATTGGGTGTCTTACCAACCACACGTCAACCTGTTCACAAACCTTGCCAAGACGCCGGTCCAGCCAGGTGTGACGGTCGCCTCATACGAGTCCATCCTTAACAATCCGGAACTCCTCGACTACCCATGGGATTATGCGGTCTTCGACGAATTCCATAAGCTGAAGAACCAGACCGCCAAGCGTGCACGAGCCGTCATTGAGCGACTGGGATACAAGCTCTCTGGAGGACTGTTCCTCTCCGGCACTCCCCTCACCCGCCGTCCCCAAGACCTGTTTACCCCGCTCCACCTCTCCCTTCCGCAGGCCTTTGACGACTTCGGTCGGTTCTCGAAGGTCTACGGCCTTGGAGATCTCGACTCCGACAATGAGGAACGGCGGGAACGGCGAAAGACGCTCGGCCGCATCATCATGGGCAGCATTATGCTGCGGCGCCTCAAGAAGGGCCTGCCTCCCAAGCGGCGCCAGCCCATCGAACTCGACGTGATGGATCCCTCCCTTGTGGACCTCCTCAAGGAAGAGAACCTGATTTTCGACTCTTTGAAGAACACCGAGAACAAGGTCGAGAAAAAGCAGATCATGACGAAGCTCAACGCGCTCCGGCGCAGGACGGCTTCGTTTAAGATCCCCTATGCGGTCGAGTGGGTGATCACCAAGTATGAGCAAGGCGAGCCGGTGCTGGTGTTTGCTCATCACCAGGAGATCATCGACCAACTTGCAGACATTATCTCCGCGTTTGGACCCAAGGTGGCCAAACTCCACGGCAGCGCCAACACGCCTCGCAAACGGCAAAAGCTGATCGACGAGTTTCAATCTGGCCAAATTGATGTGATCGTCGCAGGCATCCAGGCTGCAGGAACAGGGTTAACAATGACCCGTGCCGCGGAGGTGCTCTTCTGCGAAGTCGATTGGGATCCTTTTGCACTATTGCAGGCCGAGGATCGATCCCACCGTCACGGCCAAACCAGGTCGGTCAATGTCTGGTACATGGTCATCAAAGGGTCGATTGACGCCTACATTTGCAGCATCGTCGACACCAAGCTCCGCATCGCCAACGAGATCTATGGCGACGAGGACAAAATCTACAGCGCCGTCGGCAGCGATCTTGCCATGGCCGCCGCCGCCTGACCTAGCCCCCGAATTAAAACGCTGATAAGTTCCTCGCTAATTCAAAAGACCAAGAGCGGGAATTTTGATTCTCGAATCATGCCACCAGGACGATCCATGCTTAACCGCCGCCAAATCCTTACCGGTCTTGCTGCATCGGCAGGCCTCGCCCATAGCACCCTCGCCCGTGCCCAGGTCGCATTTCCTGTCGGCACTCAGCTGATACCGTCGCTTGCCGGCCCCGAGACCCTCGAGATGCCGTCATTCGAATTCGAGCCGTCCGCTGAGGCCCCCAGCCTGCCGAACGACATGAAGAACACGGACCTTGCGGCAATCACGTCAAAAGCTCCGTTAACCCAAGCAGGACTTCCGGCCCACCGCGGGCTCTGGCTGGTCAACTACAACACCAATGAGGAAGTTAAGACCGTCTTCTGGAAGGAAGGCGTATACGACAAGCCAGCCTACTCCCAGCTCTGCCACATGCTTCGCGACTGGCGTGAGAATGTCACGATGGCAATGGATCCCAAGCTGTTTCACCTGCTCTGGGCAATCCAGCATCGGATCAACTTCCAACAGCCGATCATCATCACATCAGGGTTCAGGACCAAGGACACCAACGAGTTGCTCCGGGCCGAGGGATCCGCGATCAATTCCCTCCATATGCACTCCCAGGCATCTGACATCGTGGTTAATAAGATGTCGGCCGAGACAATCGCCAAGTACGCTCAGGCCATCGGCATCGGGGGGATTGGGCGCTATAGGTCATTCGTGCACGTCGATACCGGGGCTATTCGCACGTGGGAAGGCTAGTGTCGGTGTGTGTTCGAACACCCATAAGTCTGACTCAAACGCGCAGAAGTTTGACTCATATTGCACAGTAGTCTGACTCAAGCATGAACTTCTGCTTACGGCCCAAGCACGGACCTTCAGCTAAGGTCCGCCCAGTGCCAAGAGCGGCCCTTCGCACTTTTCAAGAGTACACTTGGTTTTCAAGAGTACACTTGGAGGGTGTAGGACCCGTGATCCACGGTCGCTCAATGGCGCCGCACGAGTCGATCCTTGAGCTCGTCCCGGAAACGTCGGTCCGGGCGCGGATTGAAGATCATTGAGAGTGCATCCCCGAAGACAGCCAACCAGCGCATGTTCCCTCCTTTGTGTTGTTGGCGGCATCTTGCTCAAGGCGCTGTCGGCGGTCAAACCGGACAGTTTGTCGCTTGCGGGCTACGCCTCGCCCCTCCCATGGCTAGTCCCGAGAGCGGTCGGACCTGCGGCTGTAAAGCCATGTGCCGCTCTGGCATCCGGTAGCAAATGCCACCAGATTCGGGACCATGTGCAGGCCTCCGGTGCCTCTTCAGCCTTCAGGCTGTGGCGTCAGGCTCCCACAGGTCGAGACGGTGGTCCTACAGTTAGCACCAGGTCAAACCCGGCCTTGAAGCGCGGCCGTGTGAAGGTCCGCCTCACTCACCTCTTGCAGAAGTGCCAACTGAAGTTGCCCTAAAGTGAATGATCCTGGGCATGTGCTCCCACGTGACCAGAATAGGCCACACCCCGCGCGATGAAACGGAAGCCTTGATAGAGATTGAGGCTCGTGCTCATGCCTGAGACCCTGCCGTAGGCGCCGACCTAAGCCAACTTGACAGTACTGCTCCAACGGCGAGGGAGGATAGCGAGGTGCCGCCCTCCAGCGCGGGCTCCATGGCGGTGTCGCTCGCCTCTAGCGGGACGCTAACGCGGCATGGCGGGGCGGCTCCCACCGGATGGGCTTGTACGCCTTGTCCCTCAGCTTCGCGTCACCCCAGATCGTGTCGAGGTATCCCGCCTCGGCGAGAATGATGGCGTCCAACCGCGCGGCACGGTTGATGTCCACGTGCGCCTTGCCGTTCCGGAGGCGCGCGTCATCCTTCTTGGACAGCTTGGTGACAAACGTCACGACAATGCCAGGCGCCCCCTCGACCTCGTACGCGTTGAACAGAGCGAGGCCGTCCGGCCTCACGTCGATGAGGTTTTCTTTGAACGCAAACCCATTGTTCTGGGCATGTGCCCGGATGTCGGCGAGTGTGGTCTCGCCGTAGACGAAGCCTGGGAAATCGGCAGGCTTACCATTGGCGCCGCCGCCCCACTTCTTCTCGGCGTAGACGATCCTCTTCGTCTCCGGGTCCGCAGCGACGGAGAGCCTGTTCCCGTCGGGCAACTTCCATCGCCGGTCCTCGTGCGGAGCCAAGCTCTTGGAGGGAAGCGGCCTTGCATTGATTTTGGGGACCGACGCGATCTCCTCGCCGACCTTGATCCCTGAGAGGGATTGCGCCTGGGCACTGGTGCCGAACAGCATGCCTGCAGCGACCGCGATCGCGGCGATGGCCTCGAGCTCAAATCGTTGCATGATGCCCCTGACGTTTGATTTTGGCCGGAAAATAGGGAACTGGTGGCTTGTGCGTCAACATTTGCGCGCTACCGGGGCCGTCCTTCCGAACCTTGGTGACGCATTCATGCAACACCTTCGGCCACCGGGCAGAGGCGCACCGCCGCCGGTTCTACCGCCTCCCCAAGCGCCAGAATACCGCAGGGTTCGCAACCCTGTCTCTCGGGTGATCACCTGATGTTTGGTCATTCATTGGCAGGCTTGGATCGAGTCAAACCAGGAGATCTCCAGCCCATCAGGAATGTCCGGTGCTCTACGCTTGAGCAGACATTCGGCTTAGGTCAGCCTCGTGCCATTAACCGACCTTCCCGCACAGCATCATAAGATGAGCAACGCCGGCAAAGGTCGAGAGGCGCTGCTACCGCTCTTACGCCGCCTCGACGATGCGTCGCAGGGACGAGGAGACGACGTATCGATCGGCCGGATGCACGCTGACGGTAAACTCCAACAGGTCGGCCTTGCGATCCAGGTAACGGCGCACGACCAGCAAGGCGGGACTGCCAGCCTCGGCCTCGAGTGCACCAGCGCGTCCCTCCGCAATCAATGCACTGCGGAGCCGTTCAGCCAACGCGTCACCGCCATCGAGCGCTTCAGGGCTCCCTGAGGTCACGTGCCTAGAGCGGTCTTCAGAGCGTCAATGAAGCCGCACTCCTGGTACGGGAGACTCATGGTCCCCGGATCGGTGCGGTTACCTCAGGGCTTCCTGTAGCTTCGACCTGTTGATGCACACAATTCGTGCATTGGGATCTTCGACGCCTCCCTGGACCGAGCCGCGCAGTCCGAGATGTTCGAGCAAGTAGAGGGCCTCCGCCCGTCGGACGGCGATCGTCCCGCCGGCGGCCGGCAGTCCGATCTCCTTCATGACCACTTCGGCCTGACCGGGGGAAAGGGCTGGGTTCGGGACCAAGGCGATGTCGATGCGCTCGTTCCATTCCTGGTCGGCCGCTCCGTCTACCCAAGGGACCGAACCGTCTGGTTCCGGCTCCGACATGCGGGTCAGGACGAGATCGATGAAGGCTTTGCGTTCGTAATCCCAGGTCCGTGCGTGGAGACGGTTGCCGTTGTCGACGAGGTGATGGGGACAGATGGTCCGGCGCCTCGCGTCCCTGCTTGTCAGGGACTGGTACCGGATGGACAGAGGGATCCGCTGGCTGAACGAGCGGATGACGGCCGAGATGATTCCGTCGTCCTCCTTCCGCCACGGGCTCGAGATCCGCTCCAGTGGGATCGTCGGGCGGTCGGCGGATGACGAGTTGTCCTGGACCCACTGGGCCGCGTCCTTGCCGAAGATGGGCTGGTAGTCGTCCCCCCGCCTGTAGACCTTGTCGTCCGTACTTAGTCTCATATTCCCAGGCGCGAGGCTTAGGTATTGTCCGATGTCGGACGATGCCTGCTGGGGAGAGATGTTGAACTGGACGCATAGATCCCGACGGCGCATCTCGCCCGTCCAATGGATCACGTCCTCGATCCAGCGCAAGCGCCTCAGGATGGAGTCGCCACCCCGCTTGCCACGGAGATCGTCTATTGAATGGACTGTCATCGTCAATTGAGTTGACCGATATCGTCTAGTGAATGGATTGACACCGTCTATTGAGTGGATTAACCCTGTTGACCCTCATTAGCAACACATTATTCGGTATATGGGCGAAGCTTCGTTAATTACCGCTGGATTGCTCGCTCGTGGTCTCTCCGACGTCCATGAGAGACTCCTCCATCATGGCGATCTCGTCCGGCAGGATGCCCGCATGCCGCCCCGGATGCGCCGGGCACTGGCCCGCATATCCGCCCAAAGCCTCCGCGACGGCACCGACGATCTCGGTGCCAGCATCCACACCGTCATGGAACTGGCCACCCGTCCCATGGGCGAATGGGGTCTTGCATCCTTCACCGGTGACTTCCCTTGGGCAAGCGTCATCCTCGTCGATGGCGACCTGGGCCAGCCGACCCCCGAATGCTTCGAGCTGGCCGCGGGCGGTGGCGGCGAGACCGAGCTCCTCCAGGAGATCCACCATCAGCGGCTGCGGTCCGCTTCAGAGCGCTTCGGCGGCAAGCAGAAGGACAGGGCCTACCGGGAGATCCGCGGCCTCGTCGTCCGCCGCCCATGCCTCCCGACCGAGGACCTGTTCTCCTTCGTGGGGGATTGGCTCACGGCCGCGCCGGACATCCAGTCCTTCTACCGTCCCCTGCCCTCCGGCGCCCTCCACGGCAAGACCCTGCGCCTCTGCGCCGGATGCGGCGCGCCCCTCTGGCCCGACAACGACACGATTTCCTTCCCCAAGGGGCGGTGCCGGATCCGCGATTGCCGCATGCGGCACCCGGTCTGCGAGGTCGGGGAGGAGTTCACGGTAGACGACGTCAGGGAATGGCAGCTCGCGACCAACGCCGTCCTCGCGTATTGGACCGGGCCCGGACTGGCCGAGATCGAGGTCCATGACCGCCTCAAGGCGGCCGGGCGGACGGTCGACCTCTATCCCTACAGCGATGCGGCTGACGTCTCGGTCGACGGACGGGAGATCGGCATCGACGTGAAGTCCTATGCCAGTGCCGCCCTGCTCGGGGCCCGGCTGGCACGCTCCGTCGGCCAGATCACCCTCTTCCGCCGCCGGATCCTCTGCGTTCCCGATGCGCGGGTCAGGCAGGACAAGGGGTACCTGACGACCCTCAAGGCGATCGCCTCCCAAGGCGAGGGCAAGTGTCTCGAGTTCATGACCGTAGGCACCCTCCTGAAGGAGCTGGCGGCATGAGGGAGAAGCCTGCGGAATACAGGAAGGCCGTCGCCGTCCAATGGCTCTGCGCGGCCGCGGACAGGTTGCTGGGCGCAACCAGCCTTGCGGACATGCCGGCCCTCATGACGGGGTACGGCTCGATCCTCGACCATCCGAACTCATCCGCCTTCGCGCGGGCGGCCTTCTCGCTGCGCCAGATGGGCATGGTCGTCTCCTCGGATGCCAGCCTCAGGCAGGCCGTCTACGACATGCAGCAATGGGAGGCGGAAAGCGCGGAGGACGACGGCTTCATCGAACCGCCGTACGAGGTCGATCCTGAATCGCCTGGCATCCCCTTCTATCGTCGCGTCCCGGACAACGACCCCTCCATCGATGCGATGGTCGCCGCCCTCGTCGGCGGGCTGCCGTTGGCAGAGCACGGGCGGGCCATCGCCGATCCGAGCCGCGCCATGCACATCCTGAGCGAGCGCGGCTCCCATGCCCGCGCCGTGAAGGTCGACCTCGAGGATGTGGCCGACCTGCTCCCCGAGCCGCCTCAGCACGACGTGAACCGTCGCCCCCGTGGGCCGATCGACATTCCCCTTTCCGAGCTCAGGGCCATCGCCGCCGAGTTCGACAGGATCGATTCCGCGAATCCCGGAATGCCGGGCGGCGAGTGGCTGAAGCGCCTCGAGGACGATCTGGGGAACCAGAAGGTCCATCTCCTAGCCCCGAAGTCCGACGGCTCGGGCCTCGAACCCGTCCAGGTTCTCCGGCTCGACGGGCTGAAGCACATGATCGGCCTGCCCGGGACGGGAAAGACCACGCTGATCAAGCTGGTGCTCGCGTGGCTCGACAGCCGCGAGTACAAGGTGGTCGTGCTCGTGCCATCCATCGAGAACGCCTTCAACACCTTGGCCGACCTCGATCGCTACGGGGTCAAGGCCGGGCTGCTGATGGGACAGTCTCCCGACACGCGCCTGCGCCATGCCGCGAAGCTCTCCGAGAGGATCGCATCCATCGACGAGGCGCGGGGTTTCGGACGGAGCGTCTTCGGCGCCGATCTCATGGGATTGAACTGCGCCCTCGGAGGATTCGAGGAGGAGAGCGACGAGGACGTGTTCCCGCATCTCGAGCCTCCGTGCAATGCCGTCTGGCAGAAGCGGGAGCTGAAGAAGGGCGGCGAGTCCGAGAAGGCGACCCAGCATCTCTGCCCCGTCGGCGGATGGTGCGGCCGCCTGAAGGCCACCCGGGAGCTGACCCGGCGCAGGATCTGGCTCGGCCACGTGCTGTCGCTCGACACCCGCCTGCCCCTTCACTTCGTCGAGGATCACATCCGCTACATCGAGTCCGTCGCCATGACGTCCGACGTGGTCATCGTCGACGAGGTCGACGGCGTGCAGGCCGTGCTCGATCGCAAGGCCGTCTCGGTCGTCGACATCACGGGCAGCGGAAGCTCGTACGAGCTGAAGCTCATCGAGGATTTGATGATGCCAGCCGCGCAGGGGCGCAACGACGCCGTCGCCGCGAGCATCACGGACTACTCGAACAGGGCCAACAACTTCGTCGCCCTCAACCGGGCCCTTGTCGTGCAGCTCCAGGCGGACAGGCGCAGGGGCAAGGGCAACACCCATCTCGATGCCTACGACGACGCCTTCATCACGGGCAACAGGGTGGCGGGCGATCTCTTCGGGAAACCCGACCTGTCGAAGATGAATCCTCTGGAGCGGGCCGAGGAGGAGCAGAGGTTCCATGCGGTCTCGACCTTCTGGGACGCTTGCGTCCGCGAGGCCCTCTTCCGACGCACGGTGATCGACGACGACACCGTGCGCGAGTACGACCCGGTCAAGACCGGGGAGGCCATCGGACGTTCGCCCGCAGAGGTCGACGAGGCCTTCCGGGCGATCGTGGAGCACTTGCGCGACTGGCTCGCGGAACCCTCTCCGACGATCAAGGAAACCCACCTGTCGGCCACGCGCGAGGCCATGTTCGCGCTGATCGAGCCGCGCGACCTCGGGCCGGAGAAGACGACCGAGCTCTTCCGGTTCCTGGTTCACGTGACCACCGTCGTCATGCAGTTCCTCGCCATCGTGCCGGCCCAGCACGCGATGGTGGCCGAGGGCATCCATACCTCGCCCCTGTTCCAGCAGGGCATCAGCGAGGACTTCGCCCGCCTCGTGCCGGAAGCCCTGATCGGGCGCCTCTCCGGCATCCGGTTCCGCTTCCAGACGGATGCCGGACGCACGAGCCTCGCGGTGAGCTACCTGACCTTCCGCGGCACCCCGCGGACGTTGCTCTACCGCCTGCACGAGCTTCTCCGCCACGACGGCGTGGAGCGCGGCCCAAACGTCCTCCTGACGAGCGCGACCTCGTTCCTCGCCGAGAGTCCATCCTTCCACATCCCGGTCGGACCGCACTACGTCCTGCGCCGTGCGGGTGCCGAGGCGGCGTGGCGAGACAGCGTGTTCCTCTTCCAGCCCATCCCCGATCCCGAGGATCCGCGCCGCAAGCTCCGCTTCTCGGGAGCGCCCCTGTCGCAGCGGGGCAGGATTCTCGAGAAGATGGTCGAGCACTTTTTCATGGGCGACGACCCGCGCGTGCTCGCGCTGACCCGGGACTTCGACCCCGGCCGCAAGGTCGCTCTGGTCGTGAACGGGTACGAGCAGGTCAAGCTGGTCAAGCGGCACGTCGCCCGCATCAGGGAAGGTCTCGCGCGCCGGGTGATCGGCGTGGTGGACGAGATCCCGGCGGACCATGACGGGGACTACGTCACCACGGCCCAGGTCGAATCCATCGGCACCCGCGACGACTGGGACGTCATCGTCTTCCCGATGAAGGCCCTCGCCCGAGGCGTGAACATCGTCTTCGGTGGCGAGGCGCATGCAGGCACGCCGCTGTTCAACAAGGCAGCGATCTCGACCGTCGTCTTCCTGACCCGCCCGCATCCGGCCGCCGAGAGCTACGACTTCGTGGCGGGCCTCGCCGGCCGGGATAGCATGGAATTCGACCTCCGCGAGTTCCCTGCGGGCATGGGCGTCCGGGACATCGCGCAGGCATGGCGGCGCGAGCGCCAGTCCTCCCTCGAGCGCGTGCGTCGGCTGATGCGCCATTCGGTGCAGGCCAGCCTGCTTGGAGACCTCCTCGAGCCGTTCGTCGCCGACATCATGATCGACATCCTGCAAACCATCGGCCGCGCCATGCGCAACGGCTGCAAGGCCAGGGCGATCTTCGTCGACGGTGCCTGGGCCAACATCGCGGCCGCGACTGGCGGCGCCGAGGCCGACAAGCCCCAGACGAGCTTCATCGTGATGATGCGGGACATCCTGCGAAAGCGGGTCTCCGATCCCGACCCGGTCATCCGCGAGGTCTACGGCGCACTCTATTCACCCTTCTACGGTCCCTTGAGCCGTGTGGAAGGCATCAGGTTCTACGACGCGAGGCAAGATGACTGACGCACCGACCTATCTCCTGCCCCTGACGGGGAAGACCCGGGCCAAGACGGAGAACGTGGCGATGGCGTTCCGGCCGCGCGGCGCATCCGAGGAGGTGCAGAGCCTGCGGATCGGCTGGAGCGGGCAGGCAGAGGACCTGTTCCGGGTCATCGTCTCGTCGGCCAAGGCCTCGAAGAAGCCGGAGGCGGGTGCCCTTCCCTATGCCTCGCTGCGCGCCGCCATCGCCGCTGCCGTGCCCGGCGCCGTCCTCGTGTCATCCGACCTCGGCCGGATCGGGCGCAAGCGGGACTCGGAAGGGACCGCCTACTTCATCGACGTGCTCGATGACGGGACGGACAACGCCATCAAGGCCGCGACCCGCGCGACGAAGCTGTGGGTCGACCGTGTGCTCGCACCATGGAGCGAGAACGTCGGGGTCAGCGAGGTCCTGCTCGACGACGTCCGCGACCTTGCTGATGAGGGCAACCTGTTCGATCACGAGCGGCGCACCTTCGACGTGGGCGCAGCCATCGGAGGCGACGGCGGGGCCTTCGCGCGGACCCGCGATGCCATCCATGCCCTCCTGGCGCGCAGGCTCACGGGCGTGGAGCTGTTCGACGGGCTCGGTCCCGTGAAGCGCGTCATCCGGTCGGCGCCGCGCTCGAACGAGATCTCCTTCGAGGCATGGCCCCAGACCAGCGGAGAGGACCATTGGTCGATGGTCGCCACGTTCTCGGTCGAGACCGTACCGGGGTCCGACAATCCCATCGTCAGGGTCGACGCCACCCGCAGGCGATGGTGCCGGGAGGTTCCGGCCGCATCGGACCTGCGTCGTCAGACCCGCGTCGGCGGCATCATCATGGCCAGGGAGAAGGACGTGTCCGTCCGCTTCGACTGCGGCCTGCGCCGAGGCGAGATCGTCGAGCCCGTCGATCCAGCCTTCGTGATGGAGGCCTTCGGGGCCAGACTCGATCTCAGCGCCGGGTTCGGCGAGCTGGTGGCGAAAGGGCCGCAGCGCACCGCCTTCGTGGGCATTCCCTACCACAACGGCTACTCACTCGAGACCTCGGTCGGGTCGGGTGTCACGGAGCGTGACCTGCTCGACCTGTTCGATGCCGTCCAGAAAAGGGTGTCGGATGTCCTCCAGCCGATTCCGGTGTCGCAGAACGACGCCATCATCAAGCGGGCCGAGGATCAGCACGTCGCCCTGAAGCTCCAGTCCGTCCTCGGATGGGTGGCCACCTCGCACGGCTTGAATGAGCTCGACGACAGCTCCCTCGCGGAGGCGTGGGCCATGCTGGTCGACGGCGAACCGCCCGCGACGCTCGATGCCACCGGGGTGAGCAAGGCGCTTTCCACCCTCCAGGAATTGCAGGCGACCAACCGGGACCGCATCCGGAGGACGTTCGGCAACGACAAGCCCACCGTGGTGGTCGTCGCCCCGTCACATAGCGAGCGCACCGTGCTGGAGCGCATCATCGGGGCCCTGTTCGGGAAGTCCGTGGACGTGCTGTCCCATGCCCTGCCCAATGGCGTCCATGGCGCGCAGAAGCGGCTACCCGCGAGCGACGGCACCAACGCCGAGCGGTATGCCGCCAGGATCGAGGCCTGGAAGCCGCTCGCCGACGTGCTCTCGGAAAGGGACGGGTGCCATGTCCTCGTCCAGGCCACCGATTGGTACACCGTGCCGGCCACGGAAGGCGATCCCGGCGGGAAGCGACCCGACGACCGCGTGAACAAGCCTGCCGGACGCATTGCCCTTGCCCGCGGCGCGAACGCGAACGTCCAGTACCTCCGCCCGCCCGAGCCGTCGGCCCGGCGCTTCCAGGACTATCTCTTCCGCGTGCAGGCCGCCCTGCTCGACCTCCTGTTCGGGCATGCCGGGCTCGTTTCCGAGATCCAGACCCCGGTCGCATCCGCATTCCCGAAAGCCGACACCAGGCCCAAGTCGATCATCGGCATCTCGGTCATCAGCAAGTCCCGGAGCAGGGCGGGCACGAAGTCGAGCCAGATCCTGATGGCGACCAGCGTCGATGTCGCCACGGGCCGCACGACCGCGATCCTCGGGCGGCGGATGAACGGCGTCGCCCAGTGGACGGAGGAGAGGCCCCTCTTCGAGGCGCTCCGCGAGGCCGCCGCCTGGGTCACGCCCAATCTGGGCGACAACGAGGATGCCCGCAGGGACACCTACCAGCGGTTCGTGAACCACGTCATCGGCGGGGCGTGCGAACGGGGCCAGCGCCCGCTCGTCCTGTTCGACGCGACCTCGGCAAGCGGCTTGTGGCCGGCCCTGAGGGACAAGGACATCGGACGCAGCTTCGACCTCCTCGGCCAATCCCTGGATCCTGCCTCGGACTGGATGGGTGCCCGCCTCGTCAGGATCCGAACCGACGTGGCTCCGCGGGTGATCGTCAGGAAGGTCCGCAAGCTCGCACGTCTCGATGCCGACAGCGGACGGACGCTCGAGGAGGTCGTGCGCTATGCCCCGACCACCATCGTGTCGACGTTCCGGATGGGCGGGGTGCCCTCTCCCTTCTACCTCTCGATGGGGACGAACGACGGCAAGCAGAAGATCGCCAAGGGGCTGAGCGTCTACCGGGATCTCGCCTATCCCTACAAGCTTCCCTCGAAGGCCGAGGTGCCTGCGGCACTCAAGGGAAAGGAAGGACTCCATATCGAGCAGGTCCGCTCGCTCAAGGAGGAGTTCTACAAGATCGCCGGCTCCATCGACATCGTGGTCATGCACTGCCCCGGCACGGACGATCCCGACGCGATCGCCTCGCTCGTGACCAAGCTGCGGAGCGGATACGGCCATACCGCGTCCTCGACTTCCCTCCCCGCTCCGCTCTTCTTCGAGACGAAGCTCAGGGATTACGTCCCGTCGTTCGTCCTCGACGAGGACGATCCCGAGCCGGACGATGCCGAGGCCGTGCCGTCGCTGCCCGATCAGTCCGAAGGGGAGGCCGAGAAGGCCCTCCCGGCCTCTTCGACTGAGGATGGCTCCGCCGTCCTTCCCGCCGTCATCTTCCAACATGCCAACCGAGCTATGACCGCATCCTTCGTGCTCCCGCCCACGCCACCGACCTCGATCACCACCCAGGGCTTGTCGAACCGCGCGGAGGGCCCCCTGAGCGAGAGGCTCCAGCGCTTCGTCGAGCGCTATCCCGAACGGGAGGAGATGGTCCGTCGGTTCTATGTCGACGTCGTGCCTGATTTCGTCACGCCGGAATGGGTCAAGCAGCACATCACCGTGAGTCCGGCCTTCCTGCGCAAGCTGGATCCCCTGTGGCGGGAGGTGATCATCACCGCCCCGTTCTATCTCTGGCCCAAGGATCGGCCGCCGACCGAGGAGGAGTTCTACGTCGTCGTCTCCGATCTCTTCCGGATCGTGCCCGGCATCGGTGCCCTGTACAGGAAGTCCCGCAAGGCCAAGCCCAAGCTGGGCGTCCGCGGGATCTTCCACCGCTGGTACGATGCGGTCGATGCGATGACCCGCCAGAAGAAGGGCCCCTACAGGACGATGCAGGCACCCGTCGGCCCCCTCGAGACCATCAAGGCACTGGCCAAGATGGAGAAGTGGGACGAACTGCGGTCCTTCATCCTGATCGAGGCCATCCATGGCGGGCATGCCAACCGCGAATTCATCGAAGCCGTGGTGAAGGTCGGTCAGCCCGTTGCCGACCTGCTTCCGTACATCTTGAGGCTGATCGCGTTCGAACAGGACACCGGTGCTGCCGAGCATAGCGGGCAATTCACCCGGGTCGGGCCCGATGGCGAGGTGATGGAAGGCGAACCGTCCAGTGGCGAACTGTCGGCCGAGGAAGGGAATCCCGAAAGGAGAGAGCCGGCCAACTGGTTCGAAGGCATCGATGAGGAAGCCCTCGAAGGCGATGCCGCGCCCACCATCGTCATCCCGGCTTTCCTCGACCGCATCTGGCTCAAGGACAAGATCAGCCTCTCGGGAGCAGTCAAGAGCCAGCTCCACCAAGGTCGCGACAGGATCAACCGTCACGCCCGGAACGGCAAGTTCTGGCCGCAAGCCAAGCCGGAGGGGGATGCCATCATCGACCTCCTCCTCAAGGGGTTCGAGCTTCCCTTCCTCCATGCGGCCGTTGCCCAACTCGTCGTGTCGAAGGACGGAACCAATCCCCGCGACCGGAGCATCTTCCGTCCATTCTACCGGAAGGTGGACGGGGTTCTCAGGGGCATGGTCGACACGATCAGGAAACGGGCGGGTACCGACGACGTCGGCGCCCTGACCGACCTGCATGTGCTCGAGTGTCTTCTGATCGACAAGCAGACCGATCTCGCACGGGACTTCTGTGTCCTGCGCGGCTCCGAACTGCTCGACGAGAACCTGCTCCCGGCCATCGCGGACGAACCCGGCTTCGCGGACGTGGCTGACTTCCTGAGGAGCCGCCGCGCGCACAAGGCCTGGCGGGCGCAGGACGACGACCCGCTGATCAATGAACTCGCCGAGTCTGCGGCGGAGGAACTGGTGCAGACCGCGCGTCGGGACTCGATCAGGGAGCCGGACGTGGCCCGTCAGGATGCCCCTGCCGACGAGGCAGAGCAGCCCGGCGACCTTACCGCAAACGACCTTCCTTCAATCGATGAGGTGCTTCCCATGGTGACCGAAGACCATCCCTCGATGACCACCGGGAAGACGGACGCGGGGCGACAGGTCTCGCACTTGATCTCCGGCGGGATGGAAGGGGCGGTCGCTGCCTACAGGCAGGCCTTCGGTGATCTGGGCGAACTCGTCCGGCTGCATGCCGATGCCGAACCATCCCCTGTCATCGTGGACAGGCTGAGGGAGATCCTCACGAACGTCTCGGCATCGATCGTTGCCTACGAGGCGGCACGCCCACGCCGGGTCGATGCCGGGCCCTACCGCGAACGTGCCCTCGAGGCACGCGGCAGCATCGTCGGGCTCGTCGAGTACATCGGACTCGAGCGCACCGTTCCCGAAGTTCCGTCACCGACGGACCTCTCCCAGGAAGGCATCGGCCTGATCGAGGTGAGCCTCGGCAAGACCGAGTCCGCCCTGTCCGACACCGTGGCCGACCGTGAAAGGATCGACGGGATCGAGGAGCGGCTCGCCAGCGCAAAGCTGCTCCAGAAGGCACAGCTCAATCAGGAGCTCGAGAGGGAGTCACAGACGCTGCTCGGGCACATCGAGACCGCCTGCGAAGGCTTCGACGAGGTGACCGCCCTTCTGGCCGCCGAGGTGGTGCCTGACGTGCCCGAGGAGGCTATTCCGGACGCGGTCCAGGCCGATGCGGGTGAGCAGCAGGAAGAGGACCATGAGGAGGCCTACTGGGCTGCCCGTTCCACCGAGGAGGTCGCACCTCAGGTCGTCGAGCCCACGCTCGAAGCCGAGCCTAAGGCCGGAACCGAAGAGGCTGCAACCTCACCCCGGGAGGAGATCGACGCCGAGCCGGCGCAGGTGGAAGTGCCGATGGTCGTCGAGGTGGAAGCGGCAGAGATGCCCGCCGTGATCATCTCCGACGAGGATGAGCTCACGATCGACGAGGACGACCTGCGCGTCCTGTCCGATGCCTCTGATGACGATGAGCCGGAAGCGGAGGCCGAGCCGGAAACCGTCGAGGAGGATCCCGAGGTCGCGCGGATCAACGCGAAGCTTTGGGAATTCGTCTCCTCCCATGATCTCGGGTTGGCCTACCACCTCGTGACGGCGGCCCGCGGACTGCACAAGATCGCATCGTTCGACATGACGCCGGAGGAACTGCGCTTCGCCGCCATGGCGGGGCACGTCAACCATGCCAGCCTCCATGCGACCCCGATGGTGGTGCAGGATGCCGTGGTCAAGGCGCTCGCCACCATCGAGGCGATGCCGTCGACCGACGAGACCGCAGGCGCCCTGCGCCGGATGCTCATGTATCCGTCCGCGGTGGAGCTGACCCTGTTCCATTCCGATGCGGGTGCCGGCGAGGTGCTCCGTTCCCTGAACGGCCTCATCGAGCCCGTCCGGGAGGAGACCCGTGCACTCTCCGAGAGCGTTCAGCGGTTCGCCCGTTCGCGCCTTCCCCTGTCGCCGGCCGTGCTCCATCACATCTCCAACACGATGGAAGCGGAGAGCGATGCCGAGGCATGCCGGAAGGACATCCTGTCGAGGATCGAGCAGTTCTCGCGCACGCAGTTCACCTTCCAGCTCGGCACCAAGATCAGGAACGCCCTGCTCCAGCCGGGCAAGGAGGTCGGCGACCTGCGGGACGCGATGAAGGCCGACGATGCCGCCGCCCTCGCGGCAGCCAAGCGCTACGTCAACGACTGCTCCACGCGCTCCCAGATCATTGACATGCTGTACCGTGCCGAGATCGCCGTTAACACGAAGTACAAGGGGCTCGACGGCGCCGCCCGGGACAAGATCGTCGGCTCCCTGCTCGACCTCGGTGCCCGTTGCGCCGAGTACGTCGACCGCCGGAACGCGGTCTCGCTGGTGAGCGCGAGCGAGCAGCCCAAGCTGAAGGAGGCGGTCGCCGATCTGCGCCGCCACCTGGCGGCCGCTTGCGATGCCTTCGACCGCCTCGCAGAGGACGAGAACTACTCGTCCGTGGCCCGCTTCGTCGCGGATTCCTACCGCCGCCTCGACACCGTCCTGGCCGGGTCCGCCGCCACGCCTCCGGCCTACGGCCACATGCTGAAGCTGCACGGCTCGCTGCCGCTCCTCTCCGATCTTCATTTCGGACGCTCCTGGTATCCGGCCCCGTACGATCAGGGTGAGGTCTGCCGCGTTCTCCAGGAGGTCAAGGTTCCCCTGCTGCCCGAGAAGGGGGAGGAACGCGACCGCGCCTACGAGGAGCTGTTCCGCCAGCGCATCGACGAGACCTCGTTCATGGGGGCGCGTCTCCTCGTGGACCTCGCCGAGCACCACGGCATCTCGGAGGCGATGCGGGATGCACTGTCGGATCGCTACTCCACCGATCGCGACACCGCCCGTGAGGAACTCGCCCGCGAGGTCGACGAGGCCCGCAGCCTCGTCGAGCGGGTGATCCGGTTCGGCTCGATCACGAAGCCAGAGGAGGCGCAGTCGAAGCTCTCCAAGGTCGACCGGATCGGGGCCGCAAGGGTTCCGGTCGAGATGTCCCTCGAAGAGCGGGACGAGACCATCGACGAGGAGCGCATCGACGACATCCGTCTCGCCTCCCTCCTGCTCGAGGAGACGGTGGACGAGGTCCGCGAGCTTCTCGACGAGCCCCGCACCCGCCTTCTGGCCCGAGTCGATGCCGTCGAGGACCGGATCTCGGAAGCCGAGGCCACGAGGCTGCGCAACCTGTGCGCGGGCGACGACCTGCTCACGGCCGAGGAATTCGTTGCATTGGCTGAGGAAAAAGGAGAAATCCCAACCCCGCCCTCGCGTCTCCGCCGCTTCGACGAGTTCTCGTCCGAGGTTCTTCCAGCGCTCTCGAAGCTCGGGAAGAACTACGTGGAGCGTGCGGCCGGTGCCGTCGCCAACGGGGAAGAGTTCTGCGGGCTGCGGTTCGACAGCCACTCCCCTGCCCGGCGCGACGAGGCCGGCTCCATCTTCACGCGCTGGCGCGAGATCTTCCGCAGGATCGACACCGTGAAGAACGACCCCGGCTTCGCGGCCAAGGTGACGGACTTCATGGAAGGGCTGGGCATCCGGGCCCAATTGAGGGACCACAGCAACCTCACCAACGCCCAGCAGAAGCGGTTCGTGGCCGACTTCGAGTTCTCATTGCCCCTCGACAGCGAGACGCTGCTCCTGCCCGACTTCGGCTCCCTCACCAACCGCAACTGGCGTGTCGCGGTCGTGTCCACCATGCCCGGCGACGCACCGCTCAACGAGCTGTGCAACACGGGACAGATGGGCGTGATCCTGTTCGTGGGCGACGTCGTCTCCAAGGACCGACGCCAGCAGTTCATGCTCCAGAACATCGGGGCGCGCCGCCGCGTCATCCTCGTGGATTCCGCGAGCCTCCTGTACGCGCTCGGCGAGCCCGAGATGCGTGCGCTGACGCCGGTCGAGCTCGGACAGCCCTACAGCTATGCCGAGCCCTACCGCGACTGGGGCCGTGACTCGGTGCCCGTCGAAATGTTCGTCGGCCGCCGCAACGAGATCGCGAGTCTGTTCGACACCCACGGAAGCTGCGTGGTGTACGGCGGCCGCCGCCTCGGCAAGACCGCCCTCCTCAAGCACCTCCAAGGGACGAGGAACGATCCCGCGAACGGCATCCTCGTCGGCTTTGTGGATGCCCAGGGCATCGGCCATGGGCAGCAGTTGACCCGTCGCATCTGGGAGGAGATCGCCAAGGCCCTGCCGACGATCTTCCAGAAGCACGGATCGATGGAACCCAAGCGCGTGATCGAGGAGATCCAGCGCTGGATCGACGGCGATCCCCGCCGCCGCATCCTCCTGCTCATCGACGAGGCAGACACCTTCGTTAAGGCGGACGCGGCGCAGGAATACACCGAGTTCCTGGCCCTCCAGAAGCTAATGACCGGGACCGGACGGCGGTTCAAGTTCATCCTCTCGGGCCTGCACAACGTCACCCGTCTGGTCCAGACCGGCAACGACCCGATCAAGCAGATCTCGTCCGATCCGCAGCGCATCGGTCCATTGATGGGTGCCGAGCTGAAGGACGCGGAGGATCTGGTGGTGCGTCCGTTCGCGGCTCTCGGCATGAAGTTCGAGAGGCGCGAGGACATCTGGCGCATCCTGAGCCACGCCAACTACTACCCGGTGCTGGTCCAGACCTATGCCAAGCACCTGCTCGAGATCGTCCACGAGGAGATGAAGCGCGGCAGCAATCACGTCCGGGTCATCAGCCGCGGCCTCGTGTCGGAGGTGCTGGAGCGCCGCCAGACAAGCGAGGAGGTGCGGGACAAGTTCGTAATGACGCTGCGCATCGACCAGCGCTACGAGCTCCTCGCCTACGTGGTCGCCCATCTCGTCCTCGGGCACGAGGCGGAGGGCATCATCGACGAGGGCGTGACGGTCCGCGAGATCCGGAATGCCGCCGTCGCCTTCTGGCCGCGGGGCTTCGTCGACCCGAACCGCTTCTCGCTCTTCGAGGACCTCGTGGACGAGATGGAAGGGCTTGGCATCCTGCGTCGTACGGCCGGCAACCGCTGGACGCTGCGCTCGACCGCCGTCACCCGCCTGCTCGGCAACCGCGACGAGGTCGACGACATCCTCGTGGAGTTCAGCGACCGCGAGCCTCACGGCGAGTTCGATCCCAAGTCGGCCCGCCGTATCCTCGAACCAGCCAAGGGCTACAGCCTTGAGACGGCAACGCCTTCGCCGCTCACCTTCGGGCAGGAGCGCGACATCATCACCGACCAGACACCGGTGAAGCTGGTGTTCGGCACCATGGCCGCCGACATTGACCTCGTGTCCCTGTCGCTGCGAAGCGCGCCGGGTTCCTTCTCGGATGCCGAACGGTTCGAGGTGGTCGCCCAGACATTCCCGAACAAGCAGGATCTCTCGGAGCGCTTGACCAAGATCAGGGCATCGGGCGGGCAGCGCCAGACGCAGGTAGTGATCGTGGTGGATTCCCGATCCGACTGGGGACCGGATTGGGTCGCAGAGACCCTGCGGGCCCGGTCGGTGGTCGAGAAGCTCGCCAAGGTCGTCTTCGTGGGCAGGCCCCGGCACGCCGAGCGCGTTGTGACCGATCCCCGCTTCGCGCGCCCGACCGGGATCAAGGTCATCCCGCTGGAGCCGTGGAGCGCGGCCTTCCTCGACAGCGAGATCGTCCAGCACAGCCCTGCCCTCGACCGCGCGGCCAGGGACCGGATGATCGATGCCTGCGGCGGTTGGAACTCGCCGATGTCGTTCGTCTTCCACAGCGGGCGCAGCGACAAGATCCCCGGCCGGATCGATCGTCTCGCGACCGAGGTCATGACGGTGCCGGATACCCTGTCCCGCTTCGGTCTCGACGGATCGTTCGGCGACGTGTGCCGCCTGATCACCAGGTACACGGGGACGACCTTCACCCTGGCGGACATCGGCACCGCGCTGGACTTCTCGGAGGTGAAGGCCGCCGCGGGCGACTGGACCTCCGCCGAGGCCATCCTCGCCTACGGCATCTACATAGGGGCCTTCGAGCTCATGGCCGGCCACCAGCCCGATGACGATGCCAGGATGACCTACTCCTTCGTCCCGCTGGCACGTCGCCTGTTGGGCACCGAGATCCGGGAGGCCGCGTGATGGTGGCCGACCCCTTCTGGAGCCTCTCGGGCCCTTCCCGATTCCTGGAGAACGTCGCGTCCCGCATGCTGTCGTCCTCCAAGGGCGTCCTCGGCGTGACCGTGCCGCAGTTCCGGCCCGGCGGGTTCGTGGATGCCGTCATGGAAGCGACTCGTGACCGCGGCGGCGGCCGGGTCATCCCGATCAATGCGCGGGACCGGGCGTTCGACCGCTCCATCCCGCACGGGCTTGCTCGCGCGGGCGGGATCAGGGACACGAGCATCCATTCGGTGTCCGCGTTCGTGAACCTGCCGGATCTGGCAGCCGTCTCGTTCGTGATCGATGGACTCGACCGCGATGCATGGGGGCGGTGGTCCACATTCCTCCGGAGCTTCTCGGCCGCATCGCAGGATGCCGATCGATCCCTGGCCCCCCGCCTCATCGTCTTCCTGCCCGTCGACGTCCCGAGGTCGGACGTGCAGTTCCTGTTCGGCAGGGACGAGATGCAGTGGCGCGGCTACGTCTCCCCGACCGACACACGGGTCTACGTCTCCCATCTCATGCGGCACATTGGGGCAGAGAGCCTGATGGAGCGTGTGGCCGCCGAAACCGTCGTGCGCCTGGCAGGCTGGGACCGCGACCTCGCTGTCACCCTTGCGGCAAAGGAACCCGAGGAGCTTGCCGATCCGCTGGCGGTCATGGCCGAACTCCCCGCCATCGAGAGGCATGCTTGCTGGAGCAGCGGCCTGATCGACGAGTGGGACGGATCGCCCTTCATCCATTCGATGTCGTGCCTCGCGACCGGGGACCAGGCCACCCTGAAGCGGCGCCTGTGGCTGGCCCATTCGCAGGTCGTCACGCAGTTCGTCGGAGAGGTGATTGACTTCTTCGTGGACCGATACGGGCATATCCTCTCCCCGCTCCTGCCGTACACGGTGGAGACGAGGAAGGGCCCAAAGCTGATCCACGACCTGCGGGACTTCGAGGTGAGCCACATCTACTACCTCCTGGACGGACGTATCCCCGTCAAGCACGTGAAGTTCCTGAAGATGGCGACCGCGGCGCGCAACAAGGTGGCTCACCACAACGTCGTGCCGGCAGACCATCTCACCCAGCTCTCGGACAGGTGGGACGAGATCCGCTCGAACAGGAGCGAGGCCCGTGGATGGGACTGGCCGCGTTGCGGGCAGAAGCTTGTCCTGATGGTCGGCCCGAGCGGTGCCGGCAAGTCCACGCTGGCGAAGCGCAGGTACTCCCAGGACAGCATCGTATCGAGCGACGACATCCGGATCGAGAAGTACGGCTCTCTCGAGACCAGTGACCAGACAGACGTGTTCAAGGAGGTCGAACGCCGGGTCATCCGTCGACTGGCGGACGGCGAAACCGTCGTGCTCGATGCCACCAATCTGAAGCGCAACGACCGCCTGGCGATCGTGGACAAGATCCCATCCGACATCCAGATCGTCTACGAGGTCGTGGACCGCCCCCTACCGGAAAAGCTCGCGACCGGAGACTGGCGCCTGAAGAAGGAAGGGCTGATCGAAGGGCACAGCGAGATCTTCATCCAGGAGCTGCCGAACATTCTGGCCGGTGATAATCGACCGAACGTGGACGTAATCGACCACCGCGCAGCTTGATGCCAAGACTCCCCCTGTCTGAATGGCTCGAAATCGACTGCGATCCGCCCAGGACGAAAACTGATCCCACGATGTTGGGCTGGGTCGCACGGCCTTGGGCGGCCAGCGTTCCACCTGCGGCGAGCACGCCGAGAGCGGTGGAGGCCGTGCCCGCCAGCCGCATGATGGTTTCTCTCCGGCTCGGGCTCATGCGAGCCTCCGACGCGAGGGTTCTGGGTTTCTCACGTGGGCGGCGTGTAAGGATCGGGCGTGCCGGGTGCAATTGGCGGGTGCTGCTTCAGGCTCTTCTCGAACTCACTCACTATCCTCAAGGCGGGCTCCGCGTGCCAAGTGTTCCGCATTCCCGTTGCCGGGTACTCTTCCTTCGGATCGGTGATGAGGTCGAAGGACTTCGGCGAGCCCAGCCTCACCGGCGGTGTCCACCAGTGACGATGCTGGCTCCGGGACCATGGGCGCCTGGGATGAAGAGACTGGCGCCGCCCTCCGTCGCCTGCGCCGCGCCCGCGACGAGGTCAAGGCCGATCCCGAGCGCGAGGATATGCGCAAGGTGACGGCGATGCATGGACGCCCCGCAAAGCTCTCCTAGGAACCGCAGCATGGCCTGTTTCTACTGGCGGGTAAACTCTGGGCCGCCGGTAGGCCAACGTGAGATCGCAAGGGCTGGTTTGGGTCAGAACGAGCCCAAGAGCCGATCTATCGGAAGGTCCGCTTACCTCGGGTACCACACCCTTTGAGTCGAGCTTTTCTGTAAAAAGGATCCAGAAGAGTCAGTCTTTTTTGAAACAAAGGTCAAACTTTTGAGGGCACGCCCACAGGAGAATGGGCCGAACTTGAGTCAGACATTTAGTTTCCTGAACATCGCGTCACACATAAGTTGAGACCATGAACCCATAAGATGCGACCTAAGCGATGTGTCAGGTCGATTACACTAGGGTCTACCCGGTCTGAGCTTCAGACTTCCCAATAGCTGATCGGGGGTGAACCTGGTTCTCGCGAATAAGCCACTCGACCCCTCGCCCTGCATTGGCGACGAGCCCGATCTCAACTAGCGTGTCCCTTATCGCCTCCAGGCTGAAGAGCGTTCCGTGAGATTATCGATCCGACTTGCATCCACCATTGCCGCCGCCTCCCTTTTCGCATCCACAGCAGGTGCCGGCGAAACTGCCATGGAATTGGTTGAGGCGTTCCAGCAAACTCTTCCTGACACCCAGACCACCGCGTCTTTAACCAGTGCTGAAGTTCCCCTCATAGGGTGCCCCCAGGACGGACAGATGGGCTTGCGTGAGCCGCATTCCCTTCCAAAAACGGCAAGGCTCCTCATCCCCGGCGGAACTGCTCAGAGACTCGCCTATTACACAGCCAATCCATCAGGCCGCGGCGGCGTTCTCGGCCCAAGGGGTTGGTCCTGCAGAGCCGTGTCAGGGAGTGACGGAGACGTTTTATATGTCACCCCTCCCGAGGCACCTGCGAACTTCGACGACCCCTGGATGGGACCGCAGATCGTCCGCCGGTTCTCGGAAGGCGGGACCTCAGGACGGTTTGCCGTCGCACGGGTCATCGCCCGAGTATTCCCGCAGGCCCTCTCATTTGCTGAAGGCGTCCGGGACGAAGGCATCGATGATGCGAACGCCTATGTCTTTGCACCCTGGCCATCGGACCAAATCCGCCACCTGGCCCAGGATGTGGTGAGCTATAGAACCCCAGCCGGACAGAACGGGCTCGGCACGGACGGCGAGGAGCCGGTCCCGCCACTCGCCACTCGTGGCCTCGTATTCCTCATCGGCGATCCTGCTGTCGAGCCTTCCGTCCGCCTCCTGAAGGTCCGACTTTCTGGCAACGATGCCGCGCTATACCCAGCGATTGCCGCTGAGATGCTTGCTGCATGGACACCACCGGAGAGCCGGGGATCCCCGGCCTCTGAGCCGACGACACCCGGATCGGCAACGGCTGTTGCCCTGGTGAGCGAATTCTATGGAGCACTCGAGCGTGGGGATGGCCGAGCAGCGTCGGCTCGAGTGATTGCAGAGAAGCAGGCGAGTGGCCCATTCACAGCTCAAGCCCTGACCAAGTTCTACGGCGCCCTCGACGAGCCACTCAAGCTGCTGTCGGCCGATGAAGCGGGTCCAATGCAGGTAAAGGTCCGGTACCGCTACCGAAGTGGGCGAAAGCCGTGCAATGGCGAGGCAACGGTGAGCCTTATCCAAACCTCAGACGGCATCCGGATAGAGAGGATCCGATCCGCCTCTGGGTGTTGATGCAGACCACTGGCGTTATAGCCGAGCGGCCTGCCTTATCCCTGACAGCTATGCGGAATGAACTGGTACTCTTTAAGCGGCCCGCCCGTGAGTTCCTTCACAATCGGCGAGTCGTTCTTTAGGTCAAACACGAACATCGATGCGTTCGAACTCGTCACGAACGGCAGACTGTCTGCCGGCAATACCGCATCGTCCGGATTGGCTTCTTGAGTCTCCCGAGACCCGGTTGCCTCTGCCGGGCTTCCATTCATCCACTCGCGGGTAACTGTATAGGTCTTCCCGGCCAACTGCCCTCTGACTAAGACCTGGCCGATGACGCTTGGAGGTCCTTTTCTCAAAGCACGGGGCCGATCTTCGACCGTCTCATCGGTCGGATCGAGATAGACGAAGTGAAAGTTGTAGCTCCCGCCGGTGGCTTTTAGCTCTTCCCCCTTCTCGGGATCGCGGAAAATCACCCGATCCAAGCGGCAACGGAAACGCTCTGGCAATCGGATCTCGACCGTTGGGGTCGCATAGCAGGGGATCCCGGTCAGAATGTGCTCGGCATATTCGAAAACCCCAGGGACATAGTTCTCGATCTCCTTAGGGTAAGGCCGATCGAAGAACGCTCGGCGTGCTTCCTTGCGCTTTTCAGCTTCGAGAAAATCGAGCTTCTCTAGCTCGCAGGTCGCTTCAACCCAACCGGGCTTGTAGCGGACACGCCCCTCCTGCTTCAGCGAGCCGGTTTGCCCATATCCAGGGGTCGTTTCAAGAATGACCGCCGCCACAATGATCAACACCCACGACATCCGAACTCCGCCCCTGGCTCCTTAGGCTCGGATTTCATCATAACAGGTATTCGATCGCCTAGGGCTCAACTTCCGCGGAGATAGCCTACCGCTTCCGGCCGGCGGAAGACCTCGCCAGGAGATACACTCCAACAAACGCTATCCCTACGCCGACGCCCAAAGCGAGATCCGACTCGACTGTCCCTGTGATCGCATCCACCCGCGAACGGCGAACACCGCTTAATATATGATAGCCGCCAGTTCCCAGTCCCCCGGAGACAGCGCCGATAAGCAGCGCAAAGGCTGGGTCCGGTCGCCTATCTTGAGGCGGCTTTTCACTCATCACCGACACCTGGGAGTTAGATTACTTCCGATACATATTATCTAATTCAGGTTTGTGGAATCTTAATTCGGAAACAAGGCTCCCATTCGGCCTTTCGCTACCGCAGCCCCAGGGAAGGCAAAGGCGAATGAGGCGTAAGCTCAGAGAGTGATGGTCTGCAGGATCTTTGCCTGCACGGGGAGCACTCCAAACCCCAATAGTTTCATTCCTGGGCACCCAAACTGAAATTCTGCCCACACAAGAAATCCACATCCCGAGTCGATGTGCACATTACGAGATTTCTCAATCCCCAAAACTAGAGAGCACAACATGAACGACAAAATCCTGGCTCTTGTCTCCCAGGGCGAACAGTCTCACATCGCTGTCATTCTTGCTCAGCGGACGCTGGACAGGCTGCAGTTGGAAGTCGAAGCCGCTCGCTCCGCCCTGATGGTTGCTCAGACCAACTACGACGACCTCGCTGTTTCAGTGACGGGTGAAACGAACCTTCCGCGTCCTGCCTTCGATGACATGATCCAGAAGCGCGTCGGCGCCCTCGTCGAACTCGGTCTCGTCGGAGGGGACATCGACCTCACGGTGGTCACCCCTTCCGTCCAGCCCGCAGCGCCTCTCAGCGAAGCCGCTTCCCTCGCTCCGGTCTCGTCGACGCCCGCACCCAACAATCCCTATGGGGATGACGTCCCCCGCTCCCGCTCGGCCTATCAGAAAGGCTATGACGACGGGATCACCGGCCAGGTGAAGGACATCAACCTTTACAAGCGCCCCTCGGCGCAGACGGCGTACTCGCAGGGCTATGATGCTGGCGCCAAGGACAAAGAGGGTGAGCCCGCTGAAGAACCAGTGGTTTCTCCTGCTGTTCCTGGCGAGACGCCGGCCGCTCTTAATCCCACGGCGATCGACGCTCCGAACAGCATTGAGGCTGCGGCCGAAGGCGGGACGGACCTGCAGGAGCAGGCCGGCTCCTCTCAGGAAGAGACGGTTACCGCTGCAAGATCGGAAGCGATCGATGCTCCCAGCACCCAGGCATCTGCCCCTATCTCCGATGGCTCGGTCCAACAGGACGACGACATCGTAACCTTCTCGCCTGACGGGATCTTCCTGACGAAGGCTCGGGACGAGGGCGCTCAGGCAGCCCTTGCCAATGAACCCAAGAGCACGTGCCCCTATGCTCCAGGGCCGCTGCGTCAGAGCTGGGAGAACGGTTACGAAGAAACCGTAGACCAGCAGCTCCAGCAGATGAGTTCTCCTGAAGCCGACCTGAACCTGGCCCAGGACGCTTCCGTCATCGTTCTCGAGACGGCATCTAGCCTTACTGCCAGCCAATTCGCGCATTCTGACCAGCCGGATGAAAGCATCTTCGATGACGATGGTCCGTTCGGTGATCATGCCGAAATGGCCGATCAGGTCACCATCGTCAGCGCGGACAACCTGGACATCCCACCCTTCCTGCGTCGTGGTGCCGAGGTTCACTGAGCCCTAATGCCAAGAGCCGGAGCCTAACAGGCCCCGGCTCCTTTTTTTAACCGCATCCACCAAAACCACGCCTGTCGTCGGACAACCAGGCTGAAGAGAGCCCAAATCCCGCGCTTTTCGGCTTCTGCCCGATCGCGGGCCGCGATCAAGCCCCTGGCGCTTGTAAGCCTTCCCTTACTGGCCAGTGCCACAAGATCAGGAAGGCTGATCGATACACCGAGAGGGTCTGAGGGCGGCGGAGCTTCAATCTCCTGTTTTGCCTGTCGGATGAGTTCAATCGCCCGAAAAGCCGCTCCGAGATCGACACCAGATCCCGCCGGCGTCCGATTGGCTGTCGCCATCAGCCTAGAGAGAAGATCGGGAAAACGCTCAACGATCAGTTCCCGATCCTCTTCTGGCAATCCATCGATGACAGCAACGACTTGGCCGCTGCCGCCATCAAGAACCGCCTGCTCTAGGAGATGAAGCAGAGAGCGTTCCCGCTCCCTGCACATCTGCTCGTGACGGACCAGGGCTTCCCGATAATCCCGATCATGGCTCTCGTAGAAATCGTTCACCGGGTCCATCAGGTGATCAGCCATTCAGACTGTATTCGTCTACAGTTTTGGCAACTGCCAGATCATCGGGCACCAGCTTCGCCTCACGGAATGCGCTCACGGTCTCAGTGAGCCAGCCCGAAAAGTCTTTCTCGGCGGCCGATGCCATGAAAGAGCTGATCCCGAACTTCGTCGTATAATCGCGGAAGTCGAGTTCCTTCATAGCCTTAAGCGAAATGCAGTTGCCTTGGATCTTCTGCCACACCGAACTCTTGCAGCGCCCGAGTTTCACGACCGTCACGTTATGGTCGGTCACGAACTTCATCAGATCGCGGTACTCAGATGTTTCCGACAGGCTATCAAACTTGCCTTCGTTCTCATTGAATACCACCACGTAGCGGGCAATCGGCAGGAACTTGCGGTTCGCCTCCGCGAGGCGGATCAGATCCGCGGCATCCACCAGGCTCTGTGCTTGAGCAGTGACGGGGATGATCAGCCAGATCGGGGGCGCCGTCTCGAATACGCGGCCGGCATCAATCTCCAAGGCCCAATTCCAAATCGACGGCAAAACGTTTGCGCCGACATCAACCAGAACATTGCCCTGCTCAAGTGCCTGGCCCAGCCGCTCCCAGTACTGGAGGCCCGCGCTTTCATCAGAGCGGATTGACGTCAACGACACACCGATGCCGAGCTCTTCCACGCTCTCTTCGCCTTCCAGGAAGCGGGCGAGCTTCGATTTCGTGGCGCTGCCCTCATCCCCGGCCGTATCCGCAGCCATCACCCGCAACGGCTGCCCACGCCCCTGGAAGATGTACTGAATGACCTGCGAGATGAGGGTCTTGCCCTGTCCGCCCGTACGGGTTCCGACAATGAAGGAAGGTTTCTGACCGGTTGTAAAAGCAAGGGTATCCATAGCTAGCCTTTCGTGAATGTTTGCATCGTCTCGGGATGGGATCGCTAATCTTCGTCGACCCATGCCAACAGGTTCTGGAACTCGAGAGGGTTCTGTGTCTGATTGTAGATCAGCACATCGAGGAACTCGTGCGCCCTACAAACCTCAAGAAGCTCCGGTTTCGGTTCAGGGCACTCAGCGATCAGCACGGTGCCCTCGTCATAGTTTTCGTCCATATAGTGCCGAACGAAGATCCGCATTCTGCTTGGAGAGGGGGACAGAATTAACCGTCCTCCCAGCAGCGACTCCTCCGGCACATAATCGCCGAAGAGAATGATGGTGAACCGGCCATCTACCCTCGTCTGGATCTCGACCCGGTCTGTCACACTATAGGGAGCGAACTCCCGCCTGAGCAGCGGCCCGACAGGATCAGGCATCCCGCCAGACTCCAGAGCCTGAGCCGTCATTGTGGACCTCCGCTCGCTTGCTGGGCCTGAGCCGGCGCCCTGATACGTGTGCTGCCGAGACGCTTCATTCTCTCGACATGAAGCCGTTGGCGCAGAGCCAGGGCTGCCTCATGGGCACTCTCCCGGACAACCTTCCAAAGCCGCCGGAAGCGGATATCGTCCGGCTCTACGGCATCCGAAGAGGCGACATGGGCGAGAGCCATGAAGTCACTCGTTAATCCACCTTCGACGGCGGCGTCGGGCAGTCCGCCGAGTGCAAAATGCTTCGGAAGCTCTGACGTCTTCTGCCGGCGCGAAAGTGGCGTCGCATAAACCCGGTGAACGTCAGGTCGCCTCAGGCATCCTGCGAACATTTCCACCAGACGGCTGCGTCTTACCTCCAACGCCTCCATCGTCTCTGGCGTCATCAACATCCATGTTCTCCAAATTCTCGAATCCTGGACAATTACGATTCGTGAAACGTCCTGCAGTCTATCCCGTGTTACCGCCCTTTAAAGCGGTAAAAAAGAACTGCAGCTCGTAAATTGCTAAACCATCCACTCTGGTCTAATTCATAGACAGCAACCCTATAGGAGCCATCCGATTATGCCTTGCTTCATTATCAGCGCCGACGGTGAGAAGACCGCCCTGGCCGCTGCTCCCCGGGATCTTGATGAAGCCTGCTCTGCCTTGAACTCCAGCGGCATTGAGATTGTTAGCGGCGTTGATCAGTACGAGGGCGAGCCCGCCCAGATGATCGTGGACGAGGAGCACGCTCGTAAGAAGCTGCCCTTGAACTCGTCAGCAATCGCCATCCGTGATGCTGCTTATGCAGCTCGGGGGATCTCTTCGGGTGACCCTATCTTCGGCGCGGCATTGATCCTGACAGGACCAGACCGCCTGCGCTGAACAAGGCTACAAATAAGAAAGGAGGCGCCAGATCTCTCTGGACGCCTCCTATTGCCGGGAAGAGAAGCCTTTTTAGGCGGCCATGCCTTGCTGCTGCTGCGCGCGACCCCGCAAAGCCTGCATTTCAGCAAACTTCAGGCGGCTCGAGTCGATCGCATCCTGCAGAGCCGAGGACATGGCATCACGCTGCGAGGCCTTGGAGAGAACCTTGACGTTCTCCTGCAGGACCTTGGTGTCGAAGTAGATAACGCCGCCATCCTTCTCGTGGAGAGCGTCCTTACCTGTCGTGTTCGCAGTGCGATTGACCGCTGCATTCATGTTGAATGCAAGGAAGCGGACCTTGGAGGTCGGCTTCTGCCCCTCCGGAAGCTGCTGTTTGGCCGCGATCGTCTTGGCCATCTCGACCTCGCTCTTCGCGTAATGCAGCTTCAGATCGCCGTCCTTGGTCACCACAGTCTGGAAACCAGCGAGGCTCTTAACCCCAGGGGCACCCTTAAAGTCCCGCTGGTAGTCGAGCTTGTCACTGATCACCTTCGCAGCCGCCTTCCGGCCCTCAAGGCCTTCGGGGCTACGATCGGACATCAACGCAGCATGCGAGGTCGCACCTTCGAGGATCTCCGAGACGGTGGGCTTCTTCACTTCCGTGTTCTGGTTGTCAGCCATTGCTGGACACCTTTGGCTTTGACCGAGCATTGGGCTCGGTAGGTTGCACAGGACGCACCCAGCGGACGAACCTCCACACCAGGCGTACAAGTGCACTCGTCAGTGACGAGCAAAGGAATCCTAGCATAAGTTTTCCGAAGCACAATTCGGAAAACAGCAATTTAATGCAGATTGCAGATTTTTATTGCGGGACTATCAGCGGCCGGTGGTCATCAGCTCAGACCAGCGGCGCGTTCCACCGCCGCCCGCTTAACAAGAGCCCATATGCGATTGGCCCTCACGCGAGGTACTGGCAGCCCTCGGCGGCCGCGACGCAGGATGCGCCCGTGGACACGCCGATAAGTAGGTCGAACCATTTTCCAGTGGACGCCGCAGATCCACTCACCCCAACCTTGTTCGTGAGCAACTGTCTTAGCGACCGTTCGGCCGCAGTGAGGGATGCAACAGGGGAAACGGTCGGCCGGGCTGACCGGATCGCACAGCATTGTTGCACCCCTCTTCTCTGATCACCGCCCGTTACGCGGCTGGCCTTACCTCCTGCTCATCCCCCGAGACCTTTTCCAAGCCGCGATCGAGCTCACTCGGTTTCATAAGCAGATCCGGTTGTTCAAGTGCTTGCTTTGCGGAGAAGGCGATGCCCATCCCCGCCTCCACGTTCCCGTGAACCATGATGAAGCGCATCCGGACCTTCTCAGTCTGCACCTCTGCAAGGCTACCGACCTGGGTTCGCGCCTGTTTGAGTGAGATCGCCATAGAGTTCGACCTGCAGAGCAGCATCTCGGCATCCTTGATATACCAGTCGTTGCGGTTCTGCCCGTAGATGAAGCAGAATGCATAGGTGATATCCTTGGTGCGGTAGATCGCCTGAGCCGGGCCGGTTTTCGGTCGGGTCAGGACCGTCTCAGCGTCGGTGACCATCTTGTGGTTACCCGCATTCTTCTTCTGCGAGAACACCTCAGCCAGTAGGCTGATATGAGCCTCGATGCTGTCGCTTGTCAGGTTCGCATCTGCCTGCTTCCGCAGTTCCCGCTTCTCGACCGCATGTTCCTCATTAAGCCGGTTGAGAGCTTCCATCTGGGATTCCAAGCTCGCGAGCAGGGCACTCTTCGATTTTCCGTCGATCCGGTAGTTCTCCACCTCCTGCGCAGAACGGAGGATATTGGCAAAAACCTCCGCTGCATCCTCCCCACCTGAAAGCAGCATGTTCTTGAGCCGCGTCTCTCCTCCTCCCGAGAGCGTGACGCGGTCCTGCAGCGACTTCGCTCTGGCCAAAGCCTCCTGCTTGAGCGCCATCACAGAGTCGTACAGGGGATGGGTCGACACGTCCGTCTGCCGGCGCAGGGATTCCATCATCACCCTCTGCTCCAGCGTCTTCACCGATTTGGCGACAGCGATGAAGCCGTCGAGGAGATCACGGTCGTTCTGATCCAAGCTCGAGGCCAGGACATGCCCCATTCCCCTCTTGATCGAGCCCGGGTCGATCGCGTGCACACCGGTCAGCTCGGTCACCACCGGGGTCAAGGGTTCGGCGTATACCCGCCCAGACGCCTCCAGGTCCTTCCGGAATCGTTGAGCGAGTTCGCTCAGGCTCGGCACGACCTCACCGAACGCCTCGGTCAGGCTTTCAAGCCGGTCCCTGCATCCAAGAAGGAAGTCGTAATCATCTTTCGTATCGATCCCAGCATTAAGCTTCGCCTCGACATCCATCATGAACGTTTCCGTCTCTTCCTGGACGAGAGACGTGGTGAAGCGTACGGAACAGATGCTGCGGCGGACCCCGACCCTCTCGTATAGCTCGTCATCGACACGTTCGAGGACGGTCATGAAAACCCGCTGCAGGCGCGAATCCCCTACCACCTCGCTCCAACGGGCCCGCAGGAGTGCCCCAACCCGGCCGCTGAGAAGGCTGAGGGATTTCGGTCGGAAGTCATAGGCTGCGATGGCCCGCAAGCCATTTTCCAGGAGGTCTTGATCCTCCAAGATGGACTCCAAGAGACTTTTCTCGTCCTCAGTGAGGTCACCATCGAGCAAAGGCGTCGGGATGCTCGGCTTCTCAGACTCCTTCACCGGCACGTCGACCTCCTCGGTCGGGACCACAGTGAGAACTGGCCCCACAGCCGCCTCCTGGGGTTGCGGCTCCTCGACCCCCTGGGCCTCAATTACGATCGCTGTGCCCATTTCCCATTCCGGTGGTCCGCCGACATTAACCACGGGCTGAGTGAAAACCTCTTCGACACTATCTAAGACCGGCGTCGCGAACTCATCCGTCGGCTCCGCCGCGGGGCTCATGAAGTGGTCGTAGATCTCACGTTCAATATCCGCATCCTCGTCCAATGTTGCAGAGAGGATCCAGCCATCGATCACTTCAGGATGATCGATTTCCATCAGACAGTCCCGCGAGAGCTGGGTCGTGTTGGTAATCATGTCGGCCAGCGTGCCGACCGCCTCCCGGACTGAGACTGGATCGTCGCTGATCGCCGCTTGCTCGGACAACAGGTGATAGGCATCGACCAGCTTGCGGGCGTCCATGAACGCAATCCGGCGAGCGTCCCCGTCCACAGTCTCTTCCGCACCCAAGCTCATTTCGCTTGAAACCTCATCTCCAAGTGGACCTGCTTCAGATCCAAGTCCATTATCGCTCGCGAAAAGCGAGTCATCGAAAACCAGATCCTGAGAGACCTCGGCGGCGTCGGCCCCCTGCTCTTCGTCCTCGCCCTGCCCGTGTGCCTCAACCTCCGCTTCATCGCCGCCGTCCTCGTCCCAAAGGCTAGCGTCAGGAGTAAGTTCGATAGGTTCCTCCAGGGCAGAAGCCTGCGAAACGGCAACTCCGGCGAGGGCCCGTGCTCCCGGTGCGGGATAGGAGGCCGGAGCTACAGGTGGGGCCGCCGCTTCAGGCTCCTCATCATCGAACACGAACCGCTTAGGGCGGCCGGATTGTCCGAGGGCCAGGACGTTAATCTCGCGAACCTGCGTCCCGCTTTGCCTCGTCTCCAACGCCTCAATCTTATTGTCTATTGCCGCCGCGCTCTTGAGCAGTCCGCGCCTGAGAAAGTTCATAACCATGCCGATGATCCCTGCGAAAATTGTGGAGCCGATCAGGACGGCACCCGGAGTTTGCGGCGCCGACCAGCTGAACGTGAAAACCGTGGCGGAAGCCACGAGCAGTGGGAGCTCAACCAGATCCCGCTGAATATGTTTGAAGAGCGTGTCGAGGCCCTTCGATCCGGGAAAGCCAAGGACAAACCACGCGATCGGGGAAGCAAGGAGTGGGACTCCAACTTCCCTTAGGACATTCCCATCGGCTTTCCAGACCGCGACCAGAACCAGCCAGAACTCGCTGTGGAGTGGTAGAAAGTATGATCCGGCTTGAACCGAAAACGACCAGACGAGAAACCAGATTGTGGTCCAGGCCACAAAGTTTCTTCCAAGCCAAAGACTATGGTCGACAATCAAAGCCAGGACCAAGCCCCCCAGCAGGCCCCAACCTGTACCCAGCAACAGACAGATCGGGACCGCCCCGGCCGCTGTGATCGCGATGCCCCGATACAATCGGCTCAGCCGCCCATAACCGGGGAGCCGCCCTAGGGCTGTTCGCATGGCCGAGACCGCCCAAAATGGACCCGCGGTAAACCGGTTGTCCGCAGGATTAGCCACTGATGTCATGACCGTCCCGGACGCGAGTACGGTCACGGCCATGGGCCATGCGCGAGAACACCTCCTCCGCACCCCGCAGAGCTTGCTTCTCGAAGTTCGGCCCCATGAGGGCGTCGAGTCCCTTTGAGCCTGCCTTTGAGAGAACGCTGTCAACATCCTTGAGGCTGGCTGGTGCCGTACCGTCGGCCCCGTGGAGATGCATGCGACCGGAGAATGCGTTCAGACCCTCGGGTGTCACGAGGTCCACTGCGCCATCGACCGCCCGCTTGCCAACGTCGGACAAACTCCCCTTGATTGAGCTCAACAGGCCTTTTGAACCCGATGACTGGTCGGTAGTATTAGGCTTGTTGGTGGATATCAGATCGTTGTCCATGGAAACCTCGGAAACGTTGCGTGCGCGGGCTTCGGGCCAATCCGGCTCCCAAATTATGATTCGAGAACGGCCAGGCCGAGTTACGTAGCTAAAATACCGTCGCCTAATTCGGTTTGCTATCTTAATATGTATGTTCCACACCCCCAGGGTCGGTCATGCGGAGGTCACGATTCCCTTCCGTCTCGTCGAGCCGGACCCGCAGGTTCAACTGCGCCATATATTAAAGGAGTACGGAGTTCCCCTGTGTCGAGCGCTGCATGCTGCCGAAGCTGACCGCTGCCGACATCCCGCTGCCCTTAGCGACGTCATCGAGGTCAGGGGGCTCAATGATCTCGGATCGGCCCATTCCATACTTGGAGCGGTCATTGATACCGACCGGCTGTCGGTCAGGAACGGTCTCACCCCAGTCTCCCTCCCTGATCCCGAATCTCCAATTCGAGTCCAGGCGGCGCCCCAGAGCGTATGGGACGGAGACACGATTCTGGGGCGTTCCATCAGCGCGGTCGTTCCGGTGTCCGGATCGGGAGATCTCACAAGAGATAAGATCAGTCTCATTGAGGCGCTCGTGAGAGCGCTAGGAACAATCCCCCACGTCGTGGTCCCTCGTCCTTCGTCCCCGAACTCCGAGACCCCACGCGCTGACAACGATAGGAGAGCAGGGCAGCAGGATCTCTATTTCGGCATGCCCTGGTGAACGCTGCCCCTGACCGGTTCCGGTCAGGGAGACACTTTTTGAAGCTTTGACTTTGAAGGTGAATAAGGGGTCTTCTGAAACCCCAAAAAGAACGGCGGCAAAAGCGGCCGTGCCAAGAACAATGATAAGAACCAGCACGGACTAGACGCTAGCCTAGACATCCCCGCGCTGGATCCAATAAAAAGAATAAGAAACGGATCCTGCCATGACTTTCAAGGAAGCTCTCCGGGTCGAGCTCAAGGCCCTGGCCCCCACTGTCGCCTTCATCGTGATCGCTCATGCGATGATCATGTGGGTCTATAACGAAGGCGTCTTTGGCGCCCTCGGCGTCCTGCTGGCGCTCGGCGCCGTCAAGATGGCGCTCGTCCTCGGCTGGACCGTCGTCAAGATCGGGGCGTTCCTCGCTGCTCTGGCCGCAATCGCCTACGTCTTCACGATGGTGTTCTAACCAGGAGAGCCGGCTTCCCGTCTCTCCCAGCCGATACGAGAAAGCCCGCTCTTCCGAGCGGGCTTTTTTTATTTCTTCCGGTTGTAGGGGCGCTTCTTGCGCCCTTCCTCTTTGGAAGGGCTGGCCTTCTTGACGCTCTCATGCCCTCGGGACTTTAAGGCTGCCTCGCGGGTCGTCCGGCTTGCGCCTTCGGCTTTAGGCGGTCGGCCACGGCGCTTGGGAGCCTCAGGAGCGCTCCGGTCGAACAGGTCTCCGTCTGGACCCGCGGTACGCCCACTTGAGACCGTCGCGCCAGCGCTGGAACGGGCTGCCGCACCCCGTCCGCCCTTGCCTGACTTGGACGAGGTCTCCTCCGAACCCGTCCGTCCTTTACGCGATCCCTTTGCACCGCGTCCCGAACCGGCGGCCTTACTCTTGGCGGCAGCCGCCGACGGTGCCTGACCTCTGACCGCGCTGGCCAGGTCCTGCATCTGCTCGGCCAGCTTATCGACCTTGGCGTCAGTCCGGCTCTGATCCTTTGTGAGCCGCTCCTGAACATCGATAAGGCGCTGGAAGATCCCCTCCATTCCAGGAGGCAGTGCCGGCTCTTCCGGTGCTTTCGTTTCCTTCTTCGCCTTGCGCGAAGGAGCCTCACGGGACGACCGAGCCACCGGGGCGTCAATGTCCTCGCTGCTAATCTGCCAGGACTCCTGCTGGAGCTCCTCAAGGAAGTTGGCGCCAGAAACGTGGCCTCTGACGATGATCCGAGTTCCTGTCAGGCGCTGGAAAGGAATTCCTAGACCCTCGGCGATCTTCTCAAGGACCAGAACGGTCACATTCGAGGTCATCCGAAGCAAGCTATCGAGATGCCGGTCGCTGATGCCGATCTGCTTCGACATCTCCGTGGTTCCCCACCCCATCAACTTCTTGATGGTCTGAAGGTTTGCGCTCACATTCTGAAGCGTTTTGCTTTCAGAGAAATCGTCTTCCGAAAACGACCTACGGGTCATCCGTTCCCCCAAATACCACATTCAAACCCAGAACCGCCACTGGCCGGGTTGGATTAACAAAGCCCGGTCCAGTACAAGTTACGGAGCGATCTAAAGTTGCGCGCTCGCTGGCAATTTCCGAAGCTCGCAAGTTTGCCGCTTTCTCGTTCCCCTTGTTCCCATTTCGAAAATCCGAATTTTGATTTGAGAACGAGTTTACGAAGCACAAGAATTCGGAAATGGCAAGCTGCCACGCTGTCAACTACCCCGAATCGCAATCGGAATTTCAAAACAGCCTATCCGGGAAGACCGCATTCGAGGGGTGGGCCTTTTAACTCTATTTCTGGCAATCCGCGTTTTAATTCGGTTGCCCTTGACTCAACCCACCTTGCCGGTGTGAATCCACTTGGCCCATCAGATTCGGAATTTAGGCGTTGGCGCGTCTGGAGCAAGAGTCCTGGGCCAGTATTCACATCTAAAAGTCGGCCCGAAATGCTTGGCGGCATTTTCTCGGATCGATCCAACACATGAGGACATGAACGGCTTGAAGAAGGCCTAAGAATCAAAAACCCCGCCGTTGGCGCGGCAGGGGTTTTGAAGAGGCCGGTATCGGAAGGACTGAACCCAACGGGACCGGACTAAGAACGTGATTGGCGTCGTTGTTCTTAGACCCCCCCGACATCCCTGTCAACTGGAAACGTCGTTTCGGCGATCGGTCTCGCTTGTCCAAAAACAATCGGGGTCAAGACCATGAATCCGCAAGGATTGCGGCCGATGTCGGCTGCGCACGCCCGTGTCGAACGGGCCGTGAAAGAAAAGTTCGTTAACGAAAAGCCAACTACCAAGTCGGCGGTGCTCTACGCCCTCAAGAAGGCAGCTCCGGCCCTTAAACTCCGCCCGACCACGTGGCGGCTCCTCAGCGTCCTTTGTGATCTCTCACATCCGATTGACTGGGAGGATCGCAAGATCGGCCCCGTGGTATGGCCATCCAATGCCGCCCTCGCCGATCGTGTCGGGGTCGATGTTCGCAGCATTCAGGTACACCTCCGGCGCCTGGTCCAAATGGGGTTGATCACCCACAGCGACAGCGCGACCCGCAAACGCTTCGGTACGCGTGTCAATAATCGCATCGTTCAGGCCTGCGGCATCAACCTCACTCCCCTGATGATCCGTCGGGAGGAGTTTCTTGAACTGGCCGAAACTCATCAGGCTGAACTCGCGGAGCGAAAGAAGCTCGCTCAACTCATTTCTGAAACCCGGATCAAGGTCATCCGCCTGATCGCCGGCGGCCAGGACAGCCAAATCGCCGGTCCTTGGATCGAGCTCTCTACAACCTTCGCTCGTCTTGGAGAGCAGTACGGCATGGCGCTGAGCCGCCCTACCCGAACGGTGAAGGCCTCGCTGACTGACCTGCACACGCTCCTGTCGTCACTTATCACACTCGAAGTTTCGGCTGAGTCCGCTTGGAGCCAGCATCTCGATGCAACCGAATTGGTCGAAGATTCATCGTCCGCAGGCGACAAAGGATTCACCCAGAATCCTAATCTGATTCATAAAAAAGATGACTCTTTGAATCAAAGGGCTGCCGGAGATGTGAATGGCATCAAGGCTGCGCCCTCCGCCCCAAGGTCAGAGATCCAGCAGGAGCGTACCAAAGACATATCCTTGGACCTGAATCAGGTGCAGCAAGCCTGCCCCGCCCTCTCCCAATATTATCCTGACGCCTTCTCATCGGTTCAGAAGCTGGCATCAAGCATTCACCAGCTCAGAGGACTCCTCGGTATTTCAGGAAAGCTATGGGATGAAGCCCAGCGGTCCCTGGGTCCGATTGAGGCTTCCTTGAGCCTTCTGGTCATTCTGCAGGGTCATGAGGATGGGCGGATCTCGAACCCCGGCGGCTATCTCCACAGCATCGTTAGCAAGTCAGCCTCGCACCAGCCGGGCATGCGGGAGATCATCGCGAGAATGGCAGCAAGCCGGACGCACGATCCGAGGCCTTCGCTTGTGTTCCCGCTGTTCGGTAAAAAAGAGGCGGAACGACATGCCGGATGAAAATCAACGGCTGTCAGTTCCGCCCAGTCAGACGGGCGTAGACCCGCTTCGACAATGTTGGCTCACCAGGAAGAGGCGACATTGCCGGGTTCCCCATGAACATGCCATCGAGATCGGGAGAGCGCAACGTCCATCAATTGCAGGCGGAAGTCAGGACAATACATTGAACGGCGGTCAATCGTAGCGGGTCAGCGCAAACACTTCCGAGGTCACAAGATTGAGTTCACGGTATACTTCTTACGACGGGACAGTATCTAATCCCCTGCCGGGATCAGTTGCAAAGCGTTTCAGAATTGCCTTCACACATACTGTCTCATAATCGAGCCGCAAGTAGACGGAAACGTTACTCCACTTGCCGGCTGGATTTTTCAAACCTCGCGCCAGAGAGTTCAAATCTTAGGGTGCCCGGCGCCTGGTGCACTCCGAAATAAAATGCGGGGTATGCGAAACGGAATGGGCTAGTTTTGAAGATGTATAAACACGCTCAGAACGTCGCCCTTCATCGATTTGGCTTGCAAGTTCATCCAGCGACTACTCGCTGACGAAAGTGTTCAGCGGCGTTTAACAACAAACAACCTGACAGAAAAATATTTCGCCTAAAGCGTTGAGATCAGGTCACGGCGGCCATTCAAGCCCACGATTTACCGGTCCGACAACAAGAATCACCATCAGGACATTCTCGAATCATGCTCACATATCTAGTCGCTGTTCAGAACGCAGCGGGTGCCATTCCACTCTTTGCTTCTCTCGACGGAGCAGCAGCGCAATGGACCGCAGTCGGTCTAAGCCAGGATCACCCGGAAGCGCTCATCACAACAACTCCGGTCGAGTTTTCCCAAACATGCTTAACCGGCTCATCGCTCCTGATGCTCCAATCCCCGATCCGGCTGGATCAAATCGATGGCCTGGTTGAACTTTTGGCGTCTGGGCCTGACCCAGATTGTGCCTCCGATGCTCGGGTCGACTTCCACTTCTTGCCCGACCAGCTCGCATTGCCGCCGATTGAGGCTGCGAATTAGCGTGCGGAACGCTTTGAACCCGTTTCCCTTCGCACGCGAAAATGCGAAAAGTGGCGAAATAGAAAAACACGAATCGTCGTTTTAACCGGGACATTGATATGAGACACAGCCTCATCCTCCGTGCTGCGCTGATTTCGGCCGCTGGGCTTTTGGCCTCCGCATGCACCACAACCACCGGAAGCCTCGGTCTTTCGGGCCCGCCTTCTCAGGGCCAGATCCGCTCTGAAGCTGAGCGTCTGGGAGAGGCTTACCGTTCCCAGCCGGACAACCCGGCGGCTGCTCTGGCCTATGCAAAGGCTCTCAACTCCCTCGATCGGAATGACGAAGCGGCTGCCGTTCTCCAGCAGACGGCTCTCCGCTTCCCGAACGACAAAGGGGTGATCGCGGCCTACGGCAAGTCGCTGATCGCCGTTGGCAAAACCCAACTCGCCTCGAATGTTCTGGATCGAGCTCATACGCCGGATAACCCCGACTGGCGGGTACTTTCGGCTCAAGGCGTGATCGCGGATCAGTCCGGCGACCACAATCGCGCCCGCTCCCTTTACACCGCTGCACTGAAGATCCAGCCGGAGGATCCAATGGTCCTGACCAACATGGGTCTCTCCTATGCTGTGACCGGCGACATGGCCTCTGCCGAACAGTATCTCCGCAAAGCCTCCGTTGCGCCTGGTGCTGACCAGAAGGTCCGCCAGAACCTCGCTGTCGTCCTCGTGATGACTGGCAAAGAAGCCGAGGCCCGGGACCTCCTGAAATCGGACGTCGCGGCCGCTGAGATCGACTCGCATATTGCCTATCTCAAGAGCCTGGGTTCCCCGAATGCCCGTTCTGAGGGCAAGGCTGCAAAGCGGGCATAAGATCATGAACCTGACACGCTTTTGGCCCTCGAAGTCTGGCGCCGCCCCTAAAGATGCCGACCAGCCGCAGCCGTCGAACCCGGGAGGGCCCGATATGGTCGACGATTCCTTCATTCTTCTCGTCGGCGGCCAGCTCCAACCGACAGCGGAAGATCCAATCCCGGAGCCGGGGACGGACGACACCCAGACAAACGATTTCGTGGTTCTGGCCGGAGGCTTCACCGGCACGCCGTTGGGAGAGGCTGGGCAGAAGGTCGAGCCTTTCGCAGCAGATGACAATGCCGGCGACGTGATCGGATCCGTGGCCAATGCCGAACCCGCCGAGGATGAGGCATCTGCCGAAGCTGGCTCTGCAGGACCCATCGATCCGGATAATCCTGTGATCGACGTACACGATCCCTATCTCGAATCCTTTGGCCCTCTTCCCGACCCGGTTTCCGTCGAAGCTACTCCCACCCTCGCTTCCGTCCCAGGCAACACCCTTCCTGGCCCATACCATGCTCCAGAGGCCCGTAAATCGCGTCGCTGGCCGTGGAGCCGCGCCGCGGCCTCCGAGGTCAATGTCTCCTACGATCATGATTGGGGGACAGGGATCTCGGTGAACGAAGAGGAGGCGCTGCGGCAGCGTCTGATGAATAAGAACCAGCCGCCAAAGAAGCGCCGTGGCTCCCTTGTTCTGATCGGAACGGTGGCGACAGCCGCGGCCCTGGTTCTGACCGCTGGAAGCCCGACCAAGATCCTCGAGGCCGTGCCCAGCGCCAAGAAGATCGTGACACGGGTTCAGAATGACCTGATCTCACGGGTCTCGCTGACATCAGAATCGCCTGCCGAGCAGACCCGCGACAGCTCGATGTGCGCGCAGCAGCCGTCCACGGATGGATGCTTCACGAACAACGTCATCCGGGCTGCCGCCTTCGTCTGCCCAACGGCCATGCATCCCGTTGCCGTAGAGTTCGCCAGCTCGCCCGTCCGGGCCGCCGTTGGACTCTCGCATCGCGCCTCTATGGCTCCGTCGACGGGATTTGCCACGATCCTGAGCGCTGAGACGACCTTCGACTTCATGACACGGGATCTCAACTTCGCGGTGGATCTCATCTCGTTCCGGCGAAACGGCAGCATCGCCGGCATGCTCAAGAATGTTCAACCTCGCCAGCAACTCCCCGTTCAGGTGGCGAAGGCCGACGGCATCATCGCGCTTCGAGGCAATGAGATCGAACGTCTCGCACTTACCCCTGACTGCCGGATCGCGATCTTCGAGAATGGCATCCCACCGGAGTATTTCGCCCAGGATGCAAAGGTGAATAACTCGCCTGTTCGCATTCCTGTGAAACCTCAGACCCAGGCTCAGGCGGATTTAGGTCGACGCTGACCTAATCCGCAGCCTACCCCTCTCAATCCCCAAAAGAAGCCCGCCACAGGCCAAGGGTCATTATGAATTTTGCTCTCTATCTTCTCGCAATGTTATCGCGTGTAATGCCGAAGCAGGCGGCAAACAAGAAGAATGCCGTCGCACTGCACCGAGAATGGTCGAGCCGAGTTTTAACCGATCACCTCTTCGCCGCCGATCTGAAAGCGATCGAGCGGCTTTCTCTTGTTGTCAGCGATGGGAAGCCGTCTCTTCAGTGGCCGGTCTTGACGATTTTGATGGACCGTCGCTATCCGGCATTCGCCGAGGTGCTCTCCGCCTTCACCACGGAAGACCGCAAGGCTTCATTGTTCCGTCCGACTTCTGCTGACGGCGCGGAAGCACAGAGCATTCTTATTTCAGGCCTGGCCTTTCTGCAGAACTCCATCGATGCCGCCAATTGGGCGACCGACGCCAATGTTCTGGCAGGCGAGCTCGCGTCCCTGCCGTGTGCCATGCTGAAGATCCTCACGATTGAGGACGGAGCGATCAGCCTTCAGCACAACCTCCATTCTCTGTCGATCGCGCTCGAAAATGCCGCGACACCTCACACCAACCCTGCGACGGCCACGCAAGACAAGCTCGCATCTGCCCTCCTCCGGTATTATGCCCTTCGACGGCTCGCCCCATCGTCCATTCCTGGCTTTGTTTCGACGTACCATCCAGGCGAGGATCTCGACTATGCGGCAGCACGGATCGAGCATGTCCTGTCATCTCACGGCATGCTCCCGCTGAAGATCCAGCGCCACTATCGGGAAACCCGCGACGTCATCATGGACATCGCCGTTCTCGCCGCAGTCTATGCGGACCTTCCCGCTGCGATCCTCGTCCCGACCTATCCGACGCTCTTCGAAGCCTCACCGTCGAACGAGCCCATGGTCAGCCCCGATGATCCCGAAGTCATCAAGGGATACGACATAGGGCCGAACCTCGCGCACCTGATGCTTGGATCGATCATCAGCCACGGCAAAACCCCGATCATTGGTCCTGCCCGTTCTCAGATCCCGCTGATTGCGACGATCGCAAACCGGCTCACCCTCGCCTATCAGCCGCCCCAGCCCTCCTACGAGGAGCGCATTGCCGAGATCAAAGCCGTTGCCCAAACCCTCCCAGGTCAGGAACTGCCGCAAACCGACATCGCCGCCATCGCAAGGCTTGACCTCACCCCAGCCCAGCGGCGCCAGGCCGTCTACTCGACGGTGATGACAGGATCGGCTCAATCCGCTCTGGAGGTCATCGCCAGATCCTCGGCCTCGGTGACGCCCGCGATCGCAATCGCAGACCTCGATATGTCCCTGTACGTCTGCGAGCAGGACTTGCCGGATCTGATCGAAAAGATGACCACTGCGCCCCGCGGGCGCATGCCGGTCCTGATCGACGGCGTGGCTGGCACGGGCAAGAGCGCCTTCGGCCGCTATGTCGCCCACCAAATGGGCTATCAGTCGAAGGTCTATCGCTACTCGGATTTAACGAGCCGCTGGCTCTCGGAGTCCGAGAAAGCCGTCGACAAGATGTTCGCCGATGCCCGGAAGCACAACTTCGCAATCATCATGGACGAAGTTGAAACGATGTTCTCTGATCGCGAGACCGCGACCCACGACTACCAGAAGACCCTGACAAATGCTTTCCTGACCCACCTGGACAGCCATGACCTTCCGGTCTTCTGCTCGACCAATCACAAGCGGGACATCGACCCTGCCATCCTGCGCCGTTTTGTGTTCAAGCTCGAATTCGAGGCTCTTACCCCAGAACTAGCAGCGAAGGCCTTCACCCGCTTCTTCAACATGCCAGCTCCGGCCGACCTCCTCCAGCTCACAAATCTCACCCCTGGTGATTTTGACGTGGTTTTGCAGAAAGCTTCGGTTCTCCGAATTAAGGAGGACCCGGGCTGGTTTGTCGCAGCCTTGCAGGAGGAGCTTTCCCACAAGAAGGCCAAAGGCCTCCGGATGGGCTTCGTACATCATTGAACTAGAACATATTTTCCTGCTAGGCGGGTGCGGCCCATTGGCGACGCCCCCGCTCGGATCGGCTCGAATCATGTTTTCTGGAGCTGCTTTCTAATTCGGGCGACCCCTTACTAATTCGTTTCTGCCTTGACGGTTCGAGGCCCAGACGGCATAATTCGGCCACATTGGAGCTACGGCAAGCCGCTAGATGATCCGGCGGTTTTGGCAAGCTTACCATTCTATGACGGAATGGGAGTCAAAGGCCGGGCTTCTCCTGTGAGACTAATAAATAACAAGCTCGCAGGCTTCACCAGGATCAGGCCTCGCCCCGCGCGCAGTTCATGATCATCGATGTACGACACAGACGCCCGTCCTAAGCGATGGAATGCGAAAGCGGACGTTTGCGTAACCAAGGTCGATATGATGAAAACGTTGCAACCAACGGCTCTTCACAAGACCAGCGGCTTCTCCGCGGTCATCGCCTCTCAATCATCCGGCGCCCCAGCTAACCAGATTAAGGTCAATGGTATCTGGAACGACGAAACCGTTGAGAGAATAAAGCAGCTCGTCGCTCGCAAGCTCACAGCCGAAGCCATTGCGGCTGAAATCTCGACAGCCGAAGTTCCCGTCACCCGTTCCCAGATCCTCGGGATTTGCTGGCGCCGTGGCTGGCAGGTCGGCCAGAAGCGTCCATCACGCAATCACGTTCCCAAGCAGCGCATGATCGGAAAGCGCATTCTGAAGCGTGGTCAGTCCGACGTGCAGGTCATTCTCGCCCTGCCCGATACCCGTGACGTCCACCCTGTTGAAGGGACACGGATCGTCCGCAAGGCAAGTGCCCGGAAGCCATTGGACAAAGCTCTCCTTACCCTGCCACTGTTTGAGGCCGCTGCAACTACCGACACCAAGCTGAATACGTCAGGCGCAGACTTTATCCGGCGCTACAAGAAGCGAGCCGAGAAGGCCAAGACGACTGCCGAAGTGGCAGAAGTGATCCAGCCTGTCGTTACTGAGACAGCTCCCGCCACAGCACCCATCGCCGAGATTATCAGCATCCCGGCCGTTGTGGTCGCCGCGCCCGAACCAGCCCCCATGCTGGAGGAGGCCGCACCCGTCGCCGCGACCAAGCCAGAACGTGACCTCTCGAAGTGCCTCACGATCTTCGATCTTCGCGACCGGCATTGCCGCTATCCCGTCAGCGGCACCGGCGTCTCCATGCTCTACTGCAGCGAGCCTGCGATGAACGGCAAACCATACTGCGGGCATTGCGCTTCCATCGCGTATGAGAAGCCTGAGAAGGTCGCCGCTGCAGACAAGCCTCCCAAGCACAAGATGTCTGCTTTTTCAATGAGAAACGGGATCATTTTCCGCTGAAACCTCAAAGCCAACGGAAGTTGGTCAACGCCTAAAGCAATCCCCAAAAGTCCCTCACTCCGACCCTCCGGTCGAAACCTAGGAAAGACCATAAGATGAAGTCGATCAATCAAACCCAGATCCTCGGCAATGTAGGTCGAGATCCCGAGATCCGCACGCTCGGCAGTGGTGAGAGGGTGGCCAACCTGCGCGTCGCAACGAATGACACGTGGACTCAGAACGGCGAGAAGAAGTCCAAGACCGAGTGGCACAATGTCGTCATCTACAATCCGAACCTGATCGAAACCGTCGAGAAGTACGTCAAGAAGGGCGATCCGATCCAGCTCATGGGGCTCAAGATCCAGTATCGCACCTTCACAGATAGCAAGGGCGTTGAAAAGCAGGTGACGGATCTTGTGCTTCAACGATTCGGCGGCGACCTAATCCTCATGGGCAATGGGAGCGGCAACGGGGCCGATAACGGCGGCAGTAGCGACGGCCTTGGCGGGAACGAGGACGATCCCTGGCAAGACTAGAATTTCATTCTCCCTGAAGCGAGGAGCCAACTTAGCCGGACGACACCCGTCCGGCTTTTTTCATGTCGGGATCTAGTTGAGCAAACTGAGTACCTGACATGAAATCTTCCGAAGCCACGGCGGCGCGAGCACGCGCCCGACGCGTCGAAAAAGGCGTCCAAACCGAAGAGCGCGCCCGTACCTTCACTGCTCGGCCCTCGCTTCAGGGGCTGTTGCAATTGCCCTTGCTCGAAGAACTGGAATCTCATGGCGGACGCGCCAAGCCGAGCGATCTCTATGAGCGGCTTGCTGACCGGCTTGATGTTCCAGACGATCTACGCTCCCAGAAGCGCACCTGCGGAGATGGCCAGACATACTCAGTCTTTCCGCAAGCGGTCCGATGGGCTCGCCAGAACGCCGTGATGGCCGGCCTGATCCATAAAGGCGACCGTGGAATCTGGGAATTGGCCGATCCCGGCTATGCCAAACTCAAGAAGGTTCGCCGCGGCGTCGCTGTCCTCATCTACTCGCTCGATGACGGGGTGGCGCTCTGGGCCCATGCCGAGGATGCAGGACGGGCGATAGAGCCAGGCTCGCTGAATCTAATTTTTACCAGTCCCCCGTACCCGACTGTCTCTCGCGAGTATGGGCGCTTTTCCGTTCCCGAATGGCTCTCGTGGATGAGGTCTTTGATCGGAACGTGGAAGAGCCTTTTGGCTCCCGATGGCACCATCTGCCTGAACGTCATGGATACTTTTGTGAGCGGGACACCCAATCTCTCGCCCTATATCGAAAGGCTGACGCTCAGTTGCATCGACGATCACGGTCTCCACCTGGCAGGCAGGAGCGTGTGGCACAGCCCCACCAAGATGGGCAACATCCAGTGGGCCTCTAAGATGCGAGTGCGCCCGCGCAACACTCTTGAGCACCTCCTGTTCTTCAGCGGGAGCCCCAACCCAAATTGGGACACCCGCCGACTGCCGGCCGAGCCATATGCGGCCTCGACAGTTGCAGCCTGGAATCGAGCCCAGAAACGGCCGTCGAGCAAGCGGCCCTGCGGCTACAACATCAATGAAAGGGCCTTTGCCCCAACTGGTGATGGCCCACTCCCGGGCAACCTGATTGTCGCCGCGGGAGCTCCAGGCAACGATCAATTCAGCCGCCGGTGCAGAGAAGCTGGATTGCCTCCGCACCCAGCGCGGTTCCCCGAGGCAATCCCGAAGCGGGTGATCCTGCTCACGACCGAACCAGGTCAGGTTGTCTACGACCCCATGGCCGGATCGAACACGACGGGAAAGGTCGCTCTCGATCTCGGCCGGCGTTTCATCGCTTCCGAGCCTTCGCTGACCTACCTCGGCGCCTCCGCCCTTCGCTTCGATCAGCGCCCCGACTTTCGTCGCCACCCTCTGCCCAAGGGCCTGGCAGTGCCGACCGCCTGACGCGGCCCTCACCCTTCATCGCTTGTCTTAAGAAAGGCAGCCTATGTTTCCCAAATTCCCGCTTAGCGGCGAGTTCGACCTGAATGACGTCGCGACGATCCTTGAGGCACTTGAGCGCTATGCTAAGAGCCCGGAGGCCAAGGCCCATGCGTTCCGCCGCGACATCTTTCCGGCAGACTACGGTGGGGCTGGCGCAGCGGTGACTCCGCTTCGCATTCCCCAGATCATGGAAATGGTGCGGATCGCCGCGGAGTCCGCGACCAGAGTGGATCGTGAAATTGCTGCCCATCACTTCTCGGACGCGATTGAGAAAACGATCCAGCGCCAACCAGATCCGATGAAGGCGCTGGCCGAACAATCTCAGCTGGATGTCGACCATACTGGGGGCGGATGTCTTGCCTATGCTCGTCACTATGAGGACGGCTGGTATTTCTGGCTCACGGCCTAAGATGGGGCGTCCCTCCCCGACAACCCGGATGATCCGACCTGTCTGATCGGCGCATATCATCCCACTAACGAATGGTGGCTCAATTCGAGTGCCACGCCGCGTCAGGCCTTGAGCGTCATCGGAACCTTTGTCACTTTCGCAAAGACGCGCTTCGCCGCCGGCCAGGAGGCTACAATCGCGAACTTGCGCGATATCCTGACCACCGCCCAGTCTTCCGGGTACTTCGTTCCTGAGGAGGCGGAGGCCATCGCGGCGATCCTTGCCGCGCCGGAAGCCCCTCAGACAGACGAGCAGCCTCAATGAAAGCGGGAGTTCCCCCGTTTTCAGGCCGACTGGATTCCCGAGCTCCCACCGACTTTCGAGGATTACTCCTGGCACAATGACACCTGCCCGAGGTTCCACGACGTCATGCGGGATCTGATCTTGTGGGTGGATTATCCCGACCCCCAAGATCGTGAGCTTCCTGAGAATCTTCGTTTTGGTGTCTGCCGAGAGTTCGACGATGGAACCACGGAAGACCTCTACTCGGCTGATGAGTGGAACTTGGTCAGGGACTTCCTGGACAACTATTCCCCGCCTGCAGGGACAGCGCCGAACTACAATACGCTCCTGATGCTGTCGGAGGCTGCCAAGTGCAAGACCGACGCCGATTGGGGATCCGATCGTCAGGTCGACGCCGAGAACCGCTTCTTTAAAGCCGCGATGCAGCGCATCCCCGATCACTTCGCCGACACCAATGACGACTGGCAGGAGGCGATCCACAAGGCGACTTCCGACGAGATCATCGAGGAGGCCATGGGACGGATCGTAAAAGAGGTCGTTCGCCAGAATCCGAACCTCGCCGCCCTGCTCGAGAAGAAGGACTAGCCCCTCTCAATCCGCAGCAGCATGGAGCGTCGCATGAACGATGCCTCGGCTCCGGCTGCACAGCCCGCCAATACGGAGGACAGGACAAGAATGGTTCCACAAATCGACTTAGCCAACCTAATCACTAAGGCCGGCGGCTATGGGCTGCGAGGTGATGAGTACGACGCAGCCACTGTCACCCTTGCTAGCTGGCACCAGGTCGAAACCAACCGTGCCGGCGTGATCATCGACCATGAAGAGATCGTCATGGCCGAAGTCGGCCAATCTCAGGCGAAGGTCAAAGTCGCCCAGACCGGGCGCGGTCACTGGCTCACTGGATATGACTTTCGCAACAGTATCGGCGGTGCTGGTTGCGCTCCCGGAGTCTGGGATCGCGTAGCCTTCAACGAGAAGGATGATGCCATCAGGTTCTATGCAAACAGCGCCAAGACCTGGTTTAAGAGGCAAATCGAATCGGGGAACAGTTGCCTCTCAGCGCGAGCTCGCGACGAGGCTGCCAAAATGATTGACCTCCTAATGCGCGTGATCAACCCAGCGCCGCCTGCCCCAATGCAATTGAGCCTGTTCTAGGACAAAGCAGGATACTGCCGATGACATCACCAATTCCCCGCTCCAGCCGGATTGAGGTCCGCAACCCGATCCTGGCGCTCCCTGCCTTCAAGGCAGTCTATAGCCTCTCGGACGAGACAAAGCTCGTTTTGGCGAGCCTTCTTGATAACCTCTCAAAGGATGCGGAATCCAAAGCCCAGGCTTCGTGGCTTAAGAAGAAGGGGCCTATGGCTGCATATTGGAAGGCCTGTGCCGTCTATGCCAAACATATCGCGCGAGCCATCAGGAAGTCCTGCCATACAGGAAGCGTTCTCAGTTCGACGAATAGTGAGAAACTGACCCCAGAAAACGAGAAACTTCTCAAAGATAATGAGAAGCGGAGATCGTCAATCAGCACAAATCACTCCTTTGAGGCTCACAATGAAAACAACGTCGATCCCGCCCGTGCAGCTTAATTTCCGCGACGAGGCATACGGCTTACTCTGGCGCCCCCTCGCATTTCGCTTCGGTTACATGGGCCAGTTTTCTGAAACCCGTCGCAACAAAATACAATCGAAGGTTCGCAAGCACGGCTTCTCATACAATCACCATCGGGAGGCGTGGGTGAAGGAAGATGTCTCGGACCCGGCCGCTGAAGCCCAGAAGCTTGTCACGGCTCTCACTGACGCCGGATTCGTAGTGGAGACAAACCAGTTTTTTTGCTGGACTGACCACGACGAGTCAGCCTCGCGCCCAGGATCTGGCGCTCACGGTCTAAACGCTCCAACGAGGAACGGCGCAGGCTGATTCATTGAAGTTTAATTCGGATTGTGTTATCCATAATTCGCCAATAGGAGCGCAGATTATGGATTTAGCTATGATCACCAAACCGAAGGATCTGGAAGCGGCTCACGCCCAGATCGCTTTGCTTCGGCAAAATCAGCAGACGCTCCAGGCCGCCCAGTTCGCCCACCGATCCGCTCTGAACGCTGTCGCCGCCCGGACGCCGTTTGGACGCGACATGCTCCGACACCTCGCCAGCGGGAAGACGATTGAGCAGGCTTTTGGATTGGCAGCTACCCATTATGCCAAAATCCATGCTCGGGAGGGCCTCGGTCGGGTATGCAACTCGATTTCGCAGTTTGCCAAGGATCTCGGTCTCGCGTTCCCAAGGAACAAGATGGTGAACCTAGCCCGGAACGTGAAGACGATCGTTGATCGGGAGCGAGAGGCTGGACGCCAGCTGAACTAAGGCCCGCGGCCGAATTCCTCGTTACAGATCACCCATACACTTCCGAATATCCGGGTCGCAGACAATATATGTCCAAACTGCTCCCACTTCTTGTCGCTCTTTCGATGGCAGCAGGATCCGGTTATCTGGTGTTCTTCCGCTCATAGACGGATCATCGGATGGTTCTCGAATATTGCCTAATAGGCCTATCCTTGGGGCTCTTTCTCTGGAGTGTTGGAATGGCATCCCGCCAAGCCCCCAAACTGGTACCCGTTCGGATCAAACGACAGCTGTAAACTGCCCGTATCGGAAATGCTGGTGACATTGTCTTGCCCCGCAAATGTCCCGCTTAGGAAAGGCCGCTCTTCTGAGCGGCCTTTCTTTTCGACGCCTTCGATCCTACTACTACCCATCGTCCCCAATCCGAATTAAAAGTGGTGACAACGACAGAGCTTTTGCGAATCCATGAAACACCTCCTGTTGCTTATCTACGCTGCCCCACTCGTTATCGTCTGGCTTTGCCTTCGCATCATGGGTATCGGCTCGTTCCGCATTCTAAAAATCCGCCTTCGTTCCAAAGCTCCGGAGGTGAAAGCAGGCGCACCAAAGCCAACCGGTCGCCGTCGAACTCGATCATCATCATCCGGCGGTGGAGGTGGAGCCATTTCTGGAAAGGGCGTAGCAGGTCTCAATGGCTTGTCCGGTCCCTCAAAGCAGAGATCCGCTTTTGCCTCCAGTGCCCCGGCCGTGCAGGACCGTTCGGCCGATATCATTCGGAAAGGTCTGAACACCCAGATCGCCTCAGAACGAACTGAAGCCGAGCGGCTCCGTGGGGAACAGCGTCGGCTCCAGGAAGAGGCCCTCCGCAACCAGGAAAACACCCGCCTCCAGGAGGAAGCCCGCCTACGCGAAGAATTGGAGTGCGCCCAGGACGAACGGCGCCGAGAGGAGGAGCGCGTGGAAGAAGAGAGGCGACGGGCCTACTCCTGAGGTCGACTTGCAGCCACCAGACCTACCGTAGCAATACCTATCCCCTTCCACGAAAACCAGAATTTAAAGTTATCGCAATAACAGGTTCGATAACCCATCGGTACGACGGGGCAATAAAGGGCAAAAATCATGAAGATTCTGAGGGGCAGTACCAAGCCTGAAGTGAGCCAAGCCAGAAAGCACGTGAATGAACTCGGCCCCGGCTTCAGTTGGCGCCCGATAGTGGGGATCCTGATGCTCGTCGCCGGCGGCATGGCTGCTGGCTGGGTCGGGATTTTAATTGTCCTTGGCATTGGCGTTGCCATCCAGGTATCTACCGCCCGTGATAAAAGGAAGGCCAACGATCCCTTCCAAGAGCACCTCGAGGGCCGAAAACTCGATTATTACACCAAGGCCCCTGGTGGTCGGATCGGTGTAGACGTTACAAACCGGACGATCATCCTTCAATTGAAGATGGGAAAAACGCCCACGACGTTCGAGCTGACTGCCGACGATATCCGCGATTGGTCTTGGCGCGTCGAAGGATACTCATGGTCATCCTTCTCGACGAACCCTCTAACAAGCCAGATGAAACAGGACTGGGAGGAGATCACGGCGAAGGCACACGCAGCAGCCAACTCTGGCATGTTCATCACCACGAACAACATCGATCACCCTGAACTTTTCCTCCGTTTCGGGATCGGCCCGGAATATACGATGCTCCTAAAGAAGTGGGATGAAGTTCTTACGCAGTTCTTCGAAGGAGTTTTACCTCCGCAGAACGTCACAAAGGTCATTCAGTAGGACAGAACAAGCCAGGACGAAGCGATTTCAGCTCGGCCTCCTTGCATACGAAAACACCCGCCTACGGCGGGTGTTCTTGCTTTCCGATACCGTGAAGTCCCGCATCCTATGTCTGAAGGTGCGGGATGTCGCCTATTGTATGGTTAGAGAATGAAATAGGACTTCAGGAGGGTTACTGCGTCATCCAAATGAATGGACAAGTCGGCTACGCCGTCGCCATCCACGTCTCCATGGATGTAGGTATCAGACGCCGCTCTATCGAACCGCAGCTCTCCAGCCTTGTTGCTGAAGGCAACGCTGCCGATAAAGATGAAGGCTCCGTTCCCCGCGGTGGTGACGTCGGCGTCGATCCCTCTCAGGTCGATCCGATCCTTCTGAGCCTTGGAAAAATCAAAGATCGTGTCCCGGCTGCCGCTGTCGACCGTGGAGTCCGTAATGGATTTGAAAACGAATGCGTCCTTTCCGGTCCCGCCATAAAGACGGTCGCTCCCACCAGACCCGGAAATCGTATCATTGCCGGAGCCGCCAGCGATCTTGTCCCGGCCATTGCCACCATTCAGGCGGTTCGCAGCCGAGTTGCCGTTGATCGCGAACCCAAGCTCAATCGAGATTGTGTCTCCGTGATCATACGTGGGACCATCAACATTCACATATAGCGAGTTCTTGGTGATCGTTACACTCTTCCTCGTGATACCTAAGGAGGTATCTGAAACCACAATGTCTGCGGCGTAGAGGGATTTGTTCGACCCTCCTCCCAGCGCATCGAACTTCAGGCCATACCCGTTGAATCCGCCCCTATCCGGAACGTCGGCGAAGTACCACGAAGTCCCGCTAATGACCTTATAGTTGAACCGGCTGCCGGAGATGTCGAACTGCGCCGGCACGACGCTATAAGGACTGCCGTCTAACTCATAAAGTTTCGAGTTGTTGAATTCGATCTTACCGGCAGAGATCTTGGTAGTCGCCGGCTTGGTGATCGGGTTGTCGCGCTCCGGCGGGTAAACAGTCAGCTGTACTTTTGTTCCATTAAGCATCTTCAGCCCCTAGGCACGCTTGTGATTAGCCCCACCGTCCAGATAGCTGAACTGCAGTTTGTTCTCAATCAGATTTGGCTGATGCAGCAGGCCACACAATCAAACCCCAAAAGGTAAATCGTCATGCGCAGCGGCCCCTCTCCCGTCGAAAACCTGCCCATCCCCCATGCCGATGCTGTCGTCGCACTCGCACGCATTCTTACGGCGATGAACGGCCCCTCCTTATCCTCGTCCGACGCTAAAGAAACGCCCGAAGGAGATGACGAGGAGGACCTCGGATACCAGATCGCAGCCAACGCAATTCTTGACCAGCTCGCAGCGAAAGGATTCGTGATTTCACGGTCCAGTAAGGACACGACCCTCGGTCCGAAAGTTCGTGATACCGCTGCGGCGCGGTTCAGCCTTTTGTAACCGTCCGATCCAAATCACGACTTTTCCATCGGCATTCGGCAAGACCCGACTGGGTTTTAGCTGCCATTCCGGCGCGATCCGCTTTAAAACGCTGAAACGCGAAATAGGAATTCTCGAATCATGGCCGCCTTTTTCGATTCCGTATTTACCTCCCTGCTGGCACTGCCTTTGACGCTTGGTGCCTTCATCCTTGTGCTCGGCGTCGTGATTGCCGTCCACGAAGCAGGGCATCTGTTCACTGCGCGGGCATTTGGCATCAAGGCCGAGGTCTTTTCGCTCGGGTTCGGCAAGTTCCTGTGGGCAAGAACCGACCGGAAAGGGACAGAATGGCGGCTCTGCCTGGTACCACTCGGCGGCTACGTGAAGTTCGCCGGCGATAAGAACGCCGCCAGCCAAGTGTCACACGAGGCAGTGGCCTCTATGAGCGATTCCGAGAAGCGGGCAACTTTCTTTCACGCCTCACTTTTAGCCCGAGCCAGCACGATAGCGGCTGGTCCACTCACAAACATTGCTCTCGCGATCCTCGCCTTCGGGGCGATCGCATACATCCAAGGGGCACCCACGCTGCATGGCCAAGTGGGCAGCATCAACCCGGGAACCCCGGCAGAGAGGTCTGGCATCAAGGCGGGAGACATCGTCACTGCGGTCAATGGGGTGCCCACGCCGGCCGCAGAGGACATCATCGCTGCCGTCCAACAGAGCCGCGACACTCCGATGATCATGACCATCCAGCGCGGCTCTGAGACCCTGGATCTCACGGTTACGCCCGTTCTCAAGACCAGGCCGAACGCCAACCGATCGGAGACCGAAACCTATCCCGTTGTAGGGTTCAGCTTTGCCACAAGCCCAGACAACGTATTCCATGTCCCGATGAGCATTGGCGATGCCGTCCTCCATGGTTTCACGATGACCTACCGGGTGGCCGAGGTAACAGCCGTTTCTCTGAAGCGGATGGTTACAGGTGAGGATGGAATCGAGAACCTCTCTGGCCCGGTCAGGCTGGCGGCTGTCTCAGGCACCTATGCTGAGGATCACGGAATCGAGGGGCTCGTTCTCCTCATTGGCTTCGTGTCCGTATCGATCGGCTTCATGAACCTTCTGCCGATTCCGGTCCTGGATGGTGGGCATCTTGCCATGTTTGGTTACGAAGCTATCGCAAGGAAGCGGCCAAACAAGAAGGTCGAACAGTTCAGCTACGGTGTCGGCTTGGCCTTCGTGCTGTCACTGATGATCTTCGCGACCTTGAACGATGTCGCTCACCTGTTCTTTAAGTAGGAGCCCTCCAATGGATCCTCGCGCAACATTCGTCGGGGCCTGTCGATCAGGAGATGCAGACCCAAGCCAAATCGATCGTTGGGTCGAACGATGGCATACCGGTTCCAGTGACCTCGAGCTCCATGAATTCCTTGGATTGTCTCTCGAAGAGTACACTCGCTGGGTGAAAGAGCCCGCCTCCATCGAACAGATCATCTGGTCCAAGCCCGCATAAATGAACCTGATCGAGTGAGGGCTTGAGGCATTGCGGTCTCGCCCTCCTCCGTTTTTCAGGCACTCGCCGCAAGGTCGGCGTCGCCTACTACCCTCTGGCAGCTCGCCTGCCGCCTCATGAACCCACCTCCGAGAAGCTGCTCGCCATGATCCCATGACAAGGGAGGTCCACCCATGCCCGACAACACGGCCCTTCTTGAAGCCATCGATGTCCTGAAAGACGCTGCATCAGGTTATGCTAACGCTACAAAGCTCGAGAAGGCCTCAGACAGTCTCCTTGACATTCTTCTAACCGACCGAGCCCTCCCGGCAAAAAGTTCGCCTGTACCTGGAGATCCAGGAGATACGTCGAGGCTTCCACGATGAAGCCCGTATCCGTGGTCTGTTGGCCCTGGTCGGCCGGCTGAACGATCCGATCCCGCGACGACGCCGATTGCGATCGCGCAGCCGGAAGAAGCCAGATCCCAGACGATAAAACTCAAATCAAAATCGCTCTGGTAAAAGCCAACCGGGCCTATCGGCCCAGCCCATTTTCAACGGGGATTTTCACCGAGAATGAGTAAGAGCCCTCGTGGTGGTACTGCGGTGATGGCCCACCGTCTTGGCCAAGATGCCGACCACGCCTTGCCCGACGCGGATCAATGGAGGAAGCTCGATCTGTTCCCGACGCCACCGTGGGGGACAAGAGCGCTGTTCAAGTATGTGATGCCGGCGCTTCAGCTTCCGTCGCGTATTCGAACTGTTTGGGAACCGGCCGCGGGTTTTGGCCATATGAGTACGCCGCTATCTGAATTCTCGCAGATGACTCTCGCGACGGACATCTATCCCTACGGTCCACACCTCGACGCCCAGATCGATTTCACAAAGGCTGATCCGAATACGGCGCTGGTTGATTGGGTGATTACCAACCCGCCCTTCGATCATGCCTACGAATTCCTCGAGCAGGCGATGCGGATCGCCCGGATGGGAGTAGCCTTCCTTGTCCGCCTCGCATGGCTGGAAAGTCAGGGGCGATATAACAGCCTGTGGACGCAGACCCCTCCTTCGGTTGTCGCGGTTTTCACCGAACGGCTTCCCATGTGCCTTGGAGGGTGGGATCCGAAACTCTCTACGGCGACGGCCTACGCCTGGTACGTCTGGACGCGAGATGACCAGGGCCAGTGGCCGCGAGTGCAGACCCAACCATTCTTCATCCCGACGTTCCTCATTCCGCCGGGCTGCAGGGAAAGCCTCACGTTGGCGACGGACTTTGTGCTCGCCGAACGGTTTGTGCCCGGATGGATCTCCCCTACAGCGCGAAAGCGGCAGGAAAAGCTGCAGAAGCGGGCGATACGGTTAATCGCGGCAGAGTGATGTCGTTAACCACACAATGAATCCAGCAATAGAAGGCAGTTGATAGTCTGTCGGGGCGATAGATTGCCCGGAGTAAACAGGGGATAATACGCCTTAGAAACTGTAGTCAACGTGTGAACAACTTTCGATCTGAACCGGTGATCTGAAACAGGGACTAAACCCCAGGAGCATCACATGATCGGACGCCTCGCGAGCCGCCGTATGTCACTTGAAGCGACCCTCTCCGTGATCGGGACTGCCGGTCGCAAAGATGATGCCTCCCGCATGTCCGGGTATCTCTACGAGCTGATGATGCGGGAGACATTTCGGGCTATAAACGACTTCGACATCCGGCATGGAATTTCCGGTGGCGCAGCGTGGGCCGATCATTGCGCGGTCACTTCGTTTCTGCAGGGCGCGCTCGAAAGCCTCACGCTCTACATCCCGGCCGAGTTCGACGGTCGCCGCTTCATCCCTGATGCAAACATCCAGTTCAATCCGGGAAAGACGTCGAACTACTATCATGACATCTTCTCCCGCGCGTTGAACCGCGACACGCTTCGGGACTTGGCGGTGGCGCAGGAGCGGGGCGCTCGCTTCGTCGTGAACCCCGGCTTTAAAAATCGGAACAGCGACGTCGCCCGGTCCAGCGCGATGCTCTGCTTTACCTTCGGTACATCGGCAGCCGCTGCTGTAGACTTCCGCCCGGGCGACACCGGATTCCGTGACGGCCGCGCCGGCGGCGTAAAAGATGGCGGGTCCTTTGATACTTGGGAAAAGGCCACCTCGCAGGTCGTGAAACGCCACGTCAACCTGTTCAGGTTGGCGGAGGCCATTGTTGCGTAAATATGAGTGAGATTTTCGCTATGACACAATCAGCCGAATGGACCATCGTCCGACGCCCGATGTGGGAAACCGAGACCATGCATGTCTTGTGGTACCAGGGCGAATCCCGCATCGCGATCTCAGAAGAGGAGAAAACGCCGGGAAACAGTCTGTTGGCCAATGTGATCGTCGATCGGCTCAACTCGGGAACTGAGATCGACGAGTATCATGAGAGCGGCGACTGGATCATTGACCGCCCGGTGGGCACAGATCCTGACGACAACGGTGTTCTCATCTTGGACATCGACGGAGATGTCCGGATCGAAATTCTCGACTCGGAAGACGAAGAAGAAAACGTGCGGCTCGGCATGAAAGTCGCGATGATTCTAAATACAACCGACTTCTCCAACCTGGCCTCGCTCCCTATCGTTCGCATCCCTCCAACTCTACCATCTCCCTTTGGCCAAACGCTTCCAGTTCGAAATCACGGATAAGGCTACGGCGAACGCCGTGGTTAGGCAGCTACACCGGCATTCGCCCGAGATCGGCGTGTCGGTGCGGCAGATCCTTATCCGAGATCGGCAATCCCATGACGTAATTGGCGTTGGGATTCTAGGCCGCCCTGTCTCCCAAATCCTTGACGATGGTCTGACCCTTGAGGTCAGCCGGACAGCGACGGACGGTACGCCCCACGCCTGCTCTGCGATTCTCGGGGCTTTGGCTCGGCAAGCCCAATCAATTATTGATGCGGCCCTCATTGTCTTGATCTTGGATCATGCGGCGTAGCGGACTGGTTTATGGCGGAAGTAGCTTCTGACGCGCGCGGGCAATTTGGACAGCCTGCGCATGTGGCTGACGGTCGCCCGCTTGAGCTGCTGTTTGCTGCGCACGGGCGCCTTGCGGGTGACGGCCTGCTTCAGGTCGGCGTTCAGGCTCTCATCCGGGTTCAGTTCCGGACTGTAGGCAGGCAGGTAGAAGACCTCGATCTTGGTTCTATGCGCGGCCAACCAGTCGCGGATCTGGCCGGCCCGGTGCACCTGCAGCCGATCCAGAATCAAGAACACCTTGCGCCGGACGTCCCGGATCAGGCGCTGGAGGAAGCGGATCAAGGCCGCGGCATTCACCGCCCCATCGAGAACCATCCACCGCAGAGCGCCGCGGTTGCTCACCGCAGAGATCAGGCTCAGCCCGGCCCGCCGGTGGCAGACCCGGACCACCGGCGTCCGGCCCCGCGGCGCGTAGCCGCGACCGCGCACGTCATCCGAGCGCAGACCGGTTTCGTCGCCCCAGAAGATGGTGCCGCGCACCCGGCGGGCCGCCGCCACGAGCGCCGGGTAATCCCGTCGCAACCAGCGCCGCACCGCGGCCGGGTTCTGTTCGTAAGCGCGCCGCAACGGCTTCTGTGCGGTGAAACCCCAGCGCGCCAGGTATTTGCCCACAGTCCGTACGGCCAGCACGACCCTGCAGCGCTGCCGGATCACCTCGCGCACCGCCGCCCGGCTCCACAAGGCAAACGGCAGTTCCAGCTCGTCCGGCGTATGCCGGCAGATCAGCCACCGCACCTCAGCCTCTTGGGCCGCATCCAGCAGCCGCTGCTCATCCGGCTTGCGCCCGCGCGGCTTGTTCACCAGTCCCTTCGCGCCCTCCGCCGCGAACCGCTTGCAGATGTCGAACACTCCGGTCGGCGAGAGCCCGACCTGCGTCGCGATCGCTCCGTAGGTCAGCCCGCGCTGCCGCAGCCCAATCACTTGCCGCCGGCGCTCCTCTTGGGCCGCCGCAGGCAGCTTGCGCATGTCCACGTGCTTCATACCAATCAAGCTGGAGCTACCTGAGGCTCCTTCAAGACAATGAGGGCCGGATCAATAAGCTCCGAGGTCACACAATCTATCGGCTAACGACCTATACCCGTATATCCGAGACTGGAGCCTCACTTCGAGCAGCTGGCTGGCGATTGGACATTCAGCACCACTCGCGGTTCGTTCGCCACGGGCTTGGAGTCAAACGGGCGATCGTCCCCATCGAGCCTAAATCTTGGGCGCACCGGTCCCGCTCCCGCCCCATGCGAAATCTCGGTGAACCGCGCCTGCGGTGGATCAAGCTTCTTCCAGCAGCTCACAATGACAACGCCGCTTTCGAAATGGGACGTGCGGCGGCCTCTGCCCGAGCAAAGATTTCAGCCAATCCGTTCTCGTTCCCCGTTCTGCGGAACGACGGCGTATCCCAAGTTGACTTCATCGGCGGCGATCTTTGGGAAATTTGGCGGGAAGGCTACCGGATGATTGCGCCATCATGACCCGCGGCCCCTGTCACCTACCAGATCGGAAGGTTCCCACGGAGGGGCTTCCGGGTCGGAGAGACTATCGAGGTCGGCGGAGTGAATATCTCCCCGACGGAAGCAACCGGAACTTCGGATTACCTTTTGGTGCTGCAAAGCGAGTTCGAGCGATTCCGCGAAATTCATGCCGATTATATGGCCGGGAAATTCGGCGACCCTACTCATCCGCAGGTCATTTGGCTCTATGGCTGGTACGCCAGTGCCGCCAGGCAGATTGAGCAAGCGATCGCGGCCGAGCAGTCTCGCCTCACAAACCTATCAACCCCTTGAAGGAGGATCGCGAACCATGACGCAGTCCAACCGGTTCACCGCCGATGATGCCAGCCCTAGTCCCCTCACCTGCCCTCGATGAAAGGACACCAGCCGGATCGATATCGCCGCTTTGGTCTGGGTTCGGCAAACGCCAGACGGGACCGATCCCGATGCTGCGGAAGATCAAAGTCATGACTGGGACGATGGCAGCCAGTGTGTCTGTCGTTCCTGTGGCCATACTGGAACCGTGGAGCAGTTCAGGATATCGACTTAGTTTCTGATCTGCCCCGTGGATGAGGCTCCGCACAATAGTGATCCTCATCCGCAATCTCGCTATCATTCCTCCTCGTTCGCTCAACCCCGCAAATCAAACATGCTCAGAATTTCAATCGCTCTCACGGCAATCGCTTTGTCTGTCACCCCTCTTATGGCTCAATCCATTACTGGCCGGGCCGGCGTGATCGACGGAGACACCATCGAAATTCGGGGATCGCGGATAAGATTCCATGGCGTTGATGCCCCGGAGAGTGCCCAGACATGCCAAGGTGCTGACGGGAAAGCCTACCGGTGCGGTCAACAGGCCGCGCTGGCTTTGTCCGACAAGATCGGGGCCTCGAATGTCACCTGTCAGCAAAGGGATATCGACCGGTACCAACGCGTTGTGGCCCAATGCTCGGTTAATGGTACCGACCTCAATGGATGGCTGATCGAGCGGGGCTATGCTCTTGCTTACCGTCAATACGGCACGGACTACATTCCTCAGGAGGAAGCGGCTCGGAAGGCCAGGCGTGGCCTCTGGGCGGGATCTTTCACCTTGCCATGGGACTGGCGCCGTGGGGAACGGTAAACCTCAACTCCTATGCCAGCTCGCGGCCCGCAGAGGATGAGTATCCTTTTGCCTCCGTAAATCAGCGAAGGAGCGGGCAAAGACTGCGGTCTAACTCTGCATAAATCGTGTTATGGTGCGGCAAAGGGAGACCGCACCTAAGAACGCGGAAATTCATAGTTGGGGCATTAACCGTGTTGAATTTCAGAAACTCCGGGAAGGTGGCGGTAGCCGCCTTTATTCTCTCGTCCGTCTCGACAGCCGCACTGGCGATGGAGATCCGTGAGCCTAGCCCGAGTCATGTCTGGGAAGCTGCAGAAGATTTAACTTCTGCCGCGCTCGGAACCCCGGACACCGATGACATCGTCTTGACCCTCGCCTGCAACCAGAAGGGCTCCATCGACGTCATATTTGCCAATTACGCGCCGATGCCAGAAGGCAAGCAAGGCGATGGCGGTCCTGCAGGAATCACGCTCCGACGTGCCGGCAAAGAAGTGAGCCTCAAAGGATCGCTTGTTGAGAACGTTAGTACCGGCGAATGGGACCTCTCGGTTCAGCAACCCGTAAGGCATGCCCTCTTCGATCTTCTCAAAGGTGACCTCATTGCTGAGATCGAAAAGGATGCTCAGTACCAGAAGCCTGGGGGACAGCGAGACTGGATCTCGCTTAAAGGCGCGAAGACAGTCATCGAGAAAGTCCAGGCGCGCTGCTCCGGTGCGACGCCACCAAGCGGATCAACCATGTCCTGGAGTGCCGCTCCCAAAGAACAGGTCGCGCCCAGCCAGAGTTCAGCAGCTAAAGCTCCTGGGAGTCGAGATTGGATGCGGCGCAGGCTGCCGATTTGCATACGTGGCTGATGTCTCTACGGGCCAGGTCTACAACTTCCCACTCGGCGGTGAGGACAACATGTACCTCGACCTGCATTATCGCCTGAACAGCCGCCTCGTGGTTGCTTTCTGGCAGGACGGCGGCCGCTGCATGAGGGAAGACATGGAATGGGCCGGACAAACCTTCAAGCGCCACGGTGAGAGGGACATCGGGCCAGAAGAAGTCTGTTTCCAAATGCAGCAGCAATAAGCAAGCATCCCAGCCGCCACTACAATCGAGCCTATCGTCATGAAGCTTCTTTTCAAATCGGCAACCGCCGTCCTTCTCCTCGCCTCTACCTCTGCAATGGCACTCTCCGATACAGATCGGGAAGCAGCCATCAAGGCTGCAAAAGCCGGGCCTGTCGGCCGCTACATCGAATGCGGCGTCGAGATGGGAAGTCCCGTCGAGCTCGACGTCACGCCGATGGACCTGAACGCCGACGGTGTAGAGGAGGTCATGATTACGGCCAGCCACGAGAATGGCGGCGCGGCATGCTTCAGCCATCTTGGAATGAACAAGACCCTGATGATCAGGAACCGTAAAGGCGAGTGGATAGCTAACCTTGGGTTCGATGCTCAGGAGATTAAGGCTCTTCCTGACCGGTCCAACGGGTACCAGGATCTTGCGGTGGACCTCGCCGGGGATTGCTGGCCAGTCTGGCGGCACAACGCCACTGAATATCACATCTACAAGCAATGCCAGAAGGGGAAGCTGGTCATCGCCTCTTCGTGGAAAGCTGGAGGCTCGCAGCCGAAGAGACTCGAAGATACCCTCGGCTGGGACAATGACCAGCTTTACATCCACAACGGCTCGGGGATGTACGTCAACATGGGAACCGGGATCATACGATATGCCGCTCCGAAAGAGTCGATCGCGGGTACCGTAAAGGAAGGCACCGTTCTGTTCCGTGGCGAGTTCAAGAACGCCCCGGGTCTCGAGGCTCGGGGAACAGTCAACGGGACCGCCTACGTTTTCAAAAAGGGGTGCGAACCAGCTCCATATCAGGTCTCGGGGACGTACAATGCGTGGTCGGTGACCATGAAGGGGGCCGCGCCCCGTCGAGCCAAGGATTCATGTGCGGTCCTGGAAGCGACCAAGAACAGCCCGCATGCTGTCCTCAAGTTCGAAGCTCCTCCGGATTACTAACCCATCTTATGCACGAGACGACTGGGAAGGGCTGGCGGATGTAGCTTAAGCAGTTGAAGCAGCGTAGGATTTGGTTGCTGACACCGATCCTGTACTCCCTTCAAGGCTGCCACACCCGCCATGACGGACGATACAACCGCGACGTTCCTGTTTCCAGCCGTTGGCCGCAAGAAGATCACCGCCGCTTTCGATGGTGGGCGCCTGTCATCAGACGGTGGCGTCCTGCTCCTGGCGCAGGCCGAGCGCCGGCTTGGGATCGCCGAGCGGCTGGCGCGCGTCATCCCGGATCGGCGTGATCCGGAGCGGATCAAGCATGCGATCCCGGACATGATCCGCGCCCGCATCTTTGCCATCGCGTGCGGTTATGAGGACTGCAACGACTTTGGCCCGCTGCGCTCCGATCCGGCGTTCAAGCTCGCCTGCGGGCGCTTGCCCGAGACGGGTGCGGATCTCGCCTCGCAGCCAACCCTTTCCCGCCTGGAGAATACACCGACGATCCGCGACGCGATCCGCCTGACCTATGCTCTGATCGATCAATGGATGGCCAGCTATGCCACACCGCCTCATGGCGTGGTGCTGGACATCGACGACACCTGTGACGTGGTGCACGGGCATCAGCAACTGTCGCTGTTCAATGCCCATTACGACGAACGCTGCTTTCTGCCCATCCATGTCTACGACACGCAGACGGGCCGGCCTGTTGCGGTTGTGCTGCGCCCCGGCAAGACGCCCTCCGGCCGTGAGGTGCAGGCTTACCTGCGACGCCTCGTGCGGCGCATCCGCACGCGCTGGCCGACCACGCAGATCACGATCCGCGGCGACAGTCACTATGCCCGTCCCGAAGTCATGGACTTCTGCGAGGCGAATGGCCTCAGCTACATCTTCGGGCTGACCGGCACCCGGCCGCTCACGGCCAAAGTTCAGGATATGGCCGATGCGGTGCGCACCCAACGGGCGCTGGAGGACTGCGAGGTCGTTCGCGGTTTTGCCGAGACGAAACACCGGGCTGGAAGTTGGTCGTGCGAGCGTCGCGCGGTCGCTCGCATCGAGGCCACCCGCCTGGGGCTCGACATCCGCTTTGTCGTCACCAACCTGATCGGAACAAGCCCGCAGATTCTCTACGAGAGCCTGTACTGTGCCCGAGGCCAAGCGGAGAACTGGATCAAATTCCACAAGACCCAACTGGCCTCCGACCGGACTTCCTGTCGGCGAGTGGTGGCCAACCAGGTCCGGCTGGTGCTGCACACGGCAGCCTACTGGCTGATGCTGTCGGTGCGGGATGCCATCCCAACTCTGCGCGATCTCGCCCGGGCCGAGTTCGCGACGCTGCGCCTTCGCCTGCTCAAGATCGCCGTGCGGGTGCAGGAAAGCGCCAGTCGCATCCGGCTGGCCTATGCCTCGTGCTGTCCGGAAGCGGATCTCTTCCGCCGTCTTGCGGGGGCTCTCGCATCCAGGCCACGGACGGCCTCGCCATGAGCGAGGGGGCAGCCATCGCCCTCATCAACCCGTCGTCCCCGCCAACGCGTTCCCCACGTTCCAGACCTCGCGGCGGTGAAAGAAACGCAGCGGATCGGCACGCCCGGGCTGCAAATCAAATCATCCCAACCAACTCTGGTGAATACGATGGGCTAAGCGATGCCCATGAGATGGATCTACCTTCCTCCAGCAGCCTATTTGGCCTTCGCCGTCTATGTTTGGATTGATTTCACCCACACGGCTCCGGATGGCTTAGGCAATCTTGGTCTGTTCCTGGCCACCTATCCTGTAGCTGTCGTGGGGGTAGCTCTCACATGGGCTCTGGGCCAGTATGGTTTTGTGCTTATTCCAAGCGGACTAAGTAGATCGCCATAAGACTTGCAACGCAGGAGCTGCGGGTGTTCCCTGGGGAGCATGCAACGACATGATCACTCTCCCGAGACGTGGCTCGATGAGGCGGATCGCAAGCGGCTTGCCGCAGCGCTTGCCGGCGCCCGTGAGGCGCGGGTGTATCGCCGTCTCGAGGCGCTGCTGCTGGTGGCCGAGGGCCATTCTATGGCTGAGGCAGCCCGCCGCTGCCGCGTCAACCGCTCCAGCGTCCACCGCTGGGTGGTGCAGTACAGGGCCGAGCATGAGACCACGGCACTGATCGACCGGCCGCGCAGCGGGCGTCCACGCCTGCATCGCCCGCTCACGCCACAGCGACTAGCCGCGGCCCTGGCGCGTGACCCGCGCCGCTGCGGCTATCAGGCCACGAGCTGGACGGTGCCGCTGCTGGCGCACGACCTGGCCGCGAAGGGCCTCGCCGTCAGCCCGCGCACGCTGCGGCGGCGGCTGCACGAGGCAGGCTATCGCTGGAAGCGGCCGCGCTACGTCTATGTCGCGCGCGCGCCTCATCTGGCGCAGAAAAAGATCTCATGGGCCAGCGACCGCCGAACTGGTGAAGTAAGGCGGTCACCTCACCTCACCCTGGAGGCCGCTCATGTTCTCCTCTCCCTCAGCCGACGCTTCAGTCTCGGACAGCACCCACACGATCTTTCTGGCGCTTGAACTCAGCCGCCGCTCCTGGCTGGTGGCGCTGCACGCCCCCGATGCCGCGAAGATCGAGCTGCATCGGCTTCCCGCCGGTGATGGACAGGCGGTGCTCGACCTGCTTGCCCGCATCCGGACCCGCGTGGAACGACGCACCGGCGTGAGCCCACATGTATCGTGCTGCTACGAGGCCGGCCGCGACGGGTTCTGGCTGCACCGCCTTCTCGAGGCGCACGGCGTCAGCAGCCATGTCATGGACCCGAGTTCGCTGCAGGTCGACCGCCGGGCCCGGCGGGCCAAGACGGACCGCCTGGATGCCCAGGCTCTGCTGCGGGCGCTGATGGCCTGGTCTCGCGGCGAGCCGAAGGTCTGCTCCATGGTCCGCCCACCGTCACCGGACGAGGAGGATGCGCGTCGCCCGAGTCGCGAGCGCGCCACGCTGCTGCAGGAGCGCATTCGCCTGGTCAACCGGATCAAGGGGCTGTGTGCGACGCAAGGAATCGACGACTACGAGCCGCTGCGGCCGGATCGCCGCCTGCGCCTGGCGCAGCTGATCACGGGAGATGGCCGGCTCTTGCCGCCGCGGCTGTCGGCGGAGATCGCGCGTCAGCTCGATTGGCTTGAACTCGTGCTGCGGCACTTGGCCGAGGTCGAGACGAGGCGCGATGCCGAAGCGGCGGCGGCACGAGCCGCGTCCTCGTCCAAGCTTGGGACCTTGCTGCATCTGAGGGGGATCGGCTCTGAGATTGCAACTGTCCTCGACAAGGAGGTGTTCTACCGATGCTTTGCCAGCCGGCGCCACGTGGCTGCCTATGCCGGGCTGACGCCCAGCCCGTTTGCGAGCGGCCGCCGCTCGCGCGAGCAAGGCATCACCAAGGCGGGCAACGCCCGCGCCCGCAAGGCGCTGATCGAACTCGCCTGGCTGTGGTTGCGCAACCAGCCTGACAGTGCACTGGCGGCTTGGTTCCGCAGCCGTGTGGGGTCGGCCACTGGGCGGGTCAGACGCATTGCAATTGTGGCGCTCGCCCGCAAGCTGCTGATCCTGTTGTGGCGCTATGTCGAAACAGGCGCCCTGCCAGCCGATGTGGCCGTGAAGCCCTGAACCCGCTTGCGCGCTGGCGCGGGAGTGTCAGCGCGTGATGTCTGAGGGGAGTGCGACCGCGTTGTCCCCCCTGGCTGGAACAATGCCGCGAAAAAGAATGGTCGCGCTCACCCCGGAGCCCGTTCCCGACGCATGCGGGATTATGGTCAGGGCTTGGGCCCAACCGGATATAAGGTGATGCGGACGAGCGGTTCGCATGAGCGCCATCGGGCTCAGCCTCGGACGTCACCGCAAACTGTCGAATCCCGACCGTGATTTGACGGACAGTGTCGGAGCGAGTTGCCCTCGGGCAGTCTCCATGATGGCTTGGACCTTCGGCCGGCCCTCAAGCCCTGCGCCTGCGGCGCACCGCGAAGCGGCTGCGGGACTTGACCGCCCGCCTCGCCCAAGCTGAGAGCCGCCATGCCAGAATGGCAGGCTTTGAACTCGGCTTCCTTTGGTTCGACCCTCTCGGCCAGGTCAAATTCTGACTTCGATCCGGCACACCGCCTGCCAGCGCTTGACGTATTGGCCCATATAAGGGGGCCTGATCCGGCGGCTGAAGGCGGGCTGGCACAGGGGCGATCGGCTGCTGTGCCTCGACTGGACGCTGCTGCGGCTGTTTCCGCCGCTACGGGCGGCCTGGGCGCTCAAGGGCACGCAGGCGGTTGTGCCGATCACCGGCCGCAATGCCAAGCGGGTGCTGTTCGGGGCGATCGACCTGCGCAGCGCGCGCCGCGTGGTGCTGATCCGCTCCCACGCCGGTCAGGCAGACGCCCAGGCGTTCCTGCGCGCGCTGCGGCGCCGCTACCGCGGCGCCGGCTGGCTCTGGCTGCTAACCGACCGGGCGAGCGCCCACACTGCCCCGCAGACCCAAGCGCTGGCCACGCGGTTGCGCATCCGGTTCGTGTGGTTGCCCCAGCAGGCGCCCGAACTGAGCCCGATGGATCAGCTCTGGCGCGAGCTCAAGCGGCTGATTGCGGCCAACCGACAGGCGGCGTCCATCGATGCCCTCGCCGCCGATGCCGCGGCCTGGGTTCTGAGGTTGACGCCGCAACAGGCGCGTCGCAAGGCTGGCATGGCATCCAAACACTTCTGGCTCCGAAAGCTGTTGCAGAACTTTTGGCGACCTACTTAGGGTACTACACTGCACACGCAATCTATTTCTGGCCGGCGGCTCTGATCACAGCCTATTTGGTCTACGTTGTCTGTTCGGCGCTAGGATGGCTTTGGCGATGCATATTGAGAGCACGCCAAACAGGGATTTGACACGGCCACTTCGATCGGAATGCGGTTCGGAAGCGAAGCAACCGCCCGCCATGGTGGCCGTAGGAAGGAACGCGGCTTGACCAATTGCTGAATCCAACGGCCGCCGTGGGCAGAGATTCCGCTGTGCCGACCATTAAAGCCGCAGAGCATTCCGGCCTGCGGCTTTTTCTATGTCCGCCTTCTCAAACCCGTCTAACGGGCAGACTTTGGCAGGAATTGGAGGATTCCCTCGGGCCGATCGATCGTTGGCTGCTCAACCCGATCCTGAACCTTATAGCCCAACGTCCGCGCAAACTCGGCGGCCCCTGTCATCATGGAATCGAAGATGCGGCCGTGACACACGGCAAAGTATTGAGCCATCGAAATCTCGTTGGCGTGACCGTAGCGGCCTTCATCATCCAGGGTCAGGAAGTCGACGAGATACTTTCCCTCAAAGGGTGAAATGACTGCCGGCACCTGCTTTGAGCAGAACACGAAGGCCCTGCTCGTCCCTGGCGCCCGGGTCTTCTTCTTCGGATTCTGCATTGAGTAGGACCAGGTTTCACCCTCAATACGGAAAAGCACCCCAGCCGAGTGGAACAAGACCGGTTCGGAATACTCGATCGTTGGAGTCACGCACTCGCCGTGCTGGCACCAGTCTGGCAACGGCTTCGCGATAGGCTTACCCGGCATACGCGCCTGTGTTTGCGCCATCGCTCCAGTAGCCCCAGATGCGAATGTCGCCGCCACGAGAACACCTGCGGCTATCGATTTACAACGTAACACGATGGTCCACTCATACCGTTCAGTTCAGGCCGACGACCTTCAGGGCTGCCACGAGTTCCGGATGCATCTCAAAAATGTGGCCGGACTCGTCATCGGTGGCTGCGAGATCCTTCACAAGGACGCTCATGAAGAACTCACGGCCGTTTTGATAGGTTTCAAACGTCAACCCGAGTTCCCGGCCAACCTCTTTACCTAGCCCACCGTACTGACGGTTTGCGGTTGAGTAGCTGTCCCAGCCAGCAACCTCAGCCAGTTCGTGCGCCGTCATCGGCTTGATCGCGTTTGCCCTCAGCATCTTCTCATGGTGCTCGCTGAGCCGGTGGCCCGCAAAATAGTTCACGTACTCCTCTGTCGTCGCAACATTTGGAAGCCTTCGCTTCTTTGAGCTCTCCGCAAAACCCGCATCCACGAACGCTCTTGCCTTAGCGAAAGCGTCATCAAGAGTCTCGCCGTCGGCAATGTGAAGCCGCTTTACACCGACGAACACGCCAACCTGAGGCGTGCCCCGCAGCATGGCTCCCCGGAGGAGCCTGCCCCTATAGGTCTGATCCATAATTAGCCCCGTTACCCACCTGGCTCACACCAGGACGTACGTTCCCCTCTACCACGAGAGGATTTCATGCTCACGCAGCATTTGGTATTGGCTCGATGGATAGTTCGTGCAGGAAGCGTTCGTAGGCATCGGCTATGGTGGCGACGATCATGTAGATTGGTGCCCCCTCCCGGCAGCGGACAAAGTTTCCTTCTGCGGCCTTGATTAACCTGCCTAAGAGACCCCGGTCGATCTTATACTCCAGCCCCTTTTCCAGATCGCGTATCAGATCCTCCGACAAAGCGAGGGCGGTCAGGTCGGTACCCTCAGGAGCGAGCCCCGCTCGGACGTAAAGCCTTGAAAGGTATAGGATCGAGCATGACGCCTCGGGGCCTGCCACCTCCAGCAGTTCGTTGGCTCGTCTTGTTAGGAAGAGCGCGAGAACCCTTTCGACACCATAGACTGTTCCAACCCGCAGATCGTTATGTACGGCGACGATAAACTCAGTGCTCTTTGGACCTAAGAATATTTGGTCCGCTCCTAGAGCTCCATACTCGTCCAAATGGGCACATCGAACGATGATTTCCTTATCTTCATCGCTGCGCTCGTCACCGAAGATCATGAAGCTGTCCTGCGATCTCAAAGCCACCAAGTTCAATGGTGCAACATGAATCTCTGAGCGTTTGAACAACCTATGTGCCGCTGCCGTGAGATCACTAATGGCTTGAGGAATCGGAGCTACACTGGTCCAGCCATCTTCGCTCGATGCAAGGGTATATACAAAGTCTTTGATCAGATCCGCGATACTAAGGTTCTCAATCTCCTCCCCACGAAGCGTTAGGCTGGACACGACGGCCGGAATTGGCACCCCGTTGACCCACCCGCGCAGGAAGAGGAATGGCTCAACACAGCGGAAAGACTCGATGTCGTCGAGGTCAAGCCACTGTGGCCCTTCCTTCTTATACCGGAGGACCTCTAACTTCTCGATCGCGACCTCGCCACCATCCAGAACATCTGAGCAGTAGCCTTCCATAAAGTCATAAAGATCGATGGATTGGACATCTATCTCCACTGGCATCGGCTGGAACAGCATGGTGGGGGAGTAAGGCTCACCCTGGTCTGGCCAAAGATCAGCCGCCTCAATGACAGGTTCAAGAACAGTATGGTTGGTCTCGAACGCCGACACGGCGACGCGGGCTGCTTCCCAATCCCCAGTCACAACCTTTCGAACCGAGCGGAGAACAAAGTTAGGAACCCGGATCCTGATCTGAATTTGCCCATCGAAGCTAGTAAGGCTGCTCGCCAACGACTGGAGATCAGAAACCACCTGGCTCATGATCACTTCACCAAGCCGTTCATTGAGGCTGGTGTGGCGCACTCCCAGAACATGACAAACTTGGATGTCTAACAGAAGCGGCGCCATGTATCCCGCATCCAGCGCCAAGCTGAGTGTCCGCCTTAGACCGGCGCAAAGGCTGAACGCCCGATTTCCTACGTGGCTGATCCGGACTTGCGCGCGGCGTACATCCGCGGCCCCATTGCCAAATACTGTGGCCGGATGCGGAATCTCAGGATCAAGCGCCAAACTTGCAACATCCAAGATGTCCGGTGACGCATGCTCGGCTACAAGCTCTGGGATACGCAGGCCAGGAAGAGGCATAAAATTGTCTTCAGACTTGAGCCTGCGAATATCTGAATACGCGATCAAACTCGCTGAACGCAGGATCTCACGTCTGCGAAGATCTTCATGGCTGTCCTGCCCCCGCTCAATACCGTCGTCCTCAAACCAATTGCCTGGTACGAAGGGTCCCACAACATAGGCCGGTCCTGCTGTCCCGTCGGCGTCCTCGAAATCGCCCAGATGGCCGGAGTAAGACTCGATAATCCCACTAAAGGCGCGGACAACTTCGTCTTGCGATCCGGCGCTACCCCTCACGTGGCATTCGACCCTGACCGACTCCGTGCTCAGCATCTTTAGCCCTGGCTCAATTTCCTCCAACTCACCCATGCTCTCGAGAAGATCATTGCCAATCGCACCCGCGCCCTGATGAAGATTGAACACGTCACTCAGGATGAGAATGCCGCAGGCGCCAATGATCTCTTGCAGCACTCCGCCTTCGGACTCAGCCGCGGCCAGAACATCATGCACCATCCGGATACAATCAGGCGTCCCTGATCGAGAGGAAATATACTCGATCCCGCGCTTGATTACCACGAATCCCAGGATCTTGCCTGCCGACTGAGCCCGGACCAGTGCATGGCTCCTGAGGTCTCGTCTTGCATGTTCGAGGATATCGATCGTTCGTTCTTTCAATTCCTCTGAATTTTCTAAAGTTGCGTAGGCATCAATGATGCTACCGACCTCATCAGGATCCCAAACGCAGCCGATGTCCATTTCTAGGTCTAGTGACTCGACCTCTGCATCGACAGGGACTTCAATGTATCCTGATAGCCGCCGCTCTAATTCGTTCACGGTCGCCGACGGGGCGCCCGCGGTACGCCTGATTTCAACAGGCAATAGGACGGCAGGAGAATTGGCTCCAGTAAACATCAGGTATCATCCTCCTGTCCTAGAAGTTCGCTCTGCAATTTTCGTCCACCAAGATAGCCGGGTCAATCTTAATAGGGACTTTCAGGCAGGATAGTGGCCTGCCGCGACGTGCCTGGATGGTGTTTCACCCGCGTGATAACTTGGCACCCTTCCGAGCAACACCTAAACGTCTCAGCTCAATAGCCTTTGAGGCTCTGAACCTTCTTCCAGCTTGCTCAAAACTAAAGCGAAAACCCCAATGCCCTGTTCGCTCTGGCGAGGCATCACGGCCACAAGGGACAAGCAAATGAACCTAATTTCCTGCACCCTCACAGGCATCGATCGAAAGACAGATCTCGCACGGGTCGCTCAACTTTCGACGACCTTTCCCCAGGCCGAGTTCGCAATTCTGTTTTCCCCAGAACGCTCAGGCCAACAGAACAGATTTCCAACAGTCCAGCAGATCCATACCCTGCTCACCGCCGGACCAATCAAATGGGCCATCCACCTGTGCGGGAGGGCAGTGCCCGATTTCATTCGAGGGGCGGTCTCAGGAGAGGGAAGTGGGGAAGATCAAGAGGTGTTTCGGCTCGCCACTCATCCAGCCGTTTCCCGGATCCAACTGAACTTCGCATTTCGAAGAGCGACGTTTTCCCTCTCGGAACTGGATTCTGCAATCCAATCTCTAGCCATTCCAGTCATCACCCAGGAGCATCGGGCAAACGAAGGGGTTTCACTCGCGATCAAGGCACCGAACCACCAAGTCCTCTTTGATGCATCTGGCGGCCGTGGCATCGAAGCCGCCGAATGGTTACCGCCCCTCAATGGCAAAATCTGCGGGTTCGCCGGCGGCTTGGGCCCGGAAACGCTCTCGGGTGCGCTCCCAGCCATCAAACATGCTTGCGCTGGTCAACCCTTCTGGATCGATATGGAAACCCGCATCCGGGATCGGGATGACTGGCTCGATCTCGATGCATGCGAGCGGGTTTTGGAAATTACCCAAACCACGTAGCGGAGCGGATCTAGTCTCAGACGGTTATCCAGTAAAAGAAAGGCGGCGGTGCCGCTCACCGCCGCCTGTTTTCATTCGAGCGTCGCCAATTCCCGACGTCAATTGGATGCTTCAACACTTCTCCCAGGCTGAATTAAAACTTCATCCATCGCCGGCCCAAACCACTTGTCATTGATCCCCTCAATGATGTTCGAGTAATCATCTGTCCAGGGGGAGCGGGCATAATCGGGCCGGATCAGTTTCCACGTCTGGGCAATGTCTCCCATGTCCTCAGCCCTATGGCCGATCGCCAGAGTGATACTCGCCCCGGTCGCCTCACCACTAGCCTTTGTCGCACCGGCATAGGTAACCAGGCCCGCCTCGGCCGCAGCTCGTGCAACGATTGCTCGCAGGTCCAGGTGCCGGTTGGAAATGTGCATCACGACGACCCCATTCGGGCTCATCCGATCCAGATAAGAGCGGATTGCCTCGACAGTGATTAGATGAGCCGGAATCGAATCCGATGAGAAGGCGTCCAGAAAGATCAGGTCAAAACGATCTGCCTCTTTCTGCAGCGTAAGCCTTGCATCGCCATGGACGATCCTCGAATTGGGCGCACATTTCGCCATAAAGGCGAATTGGGACGGGTCGGTGGCAATCTCCGTTACCACTGGATCGATCTCGAAGAAGGTCCAATTCTCGCCAGCCTTGATCGAACAGGCAATGCTGCCACTCCCCAGCCCGACCGCCGCAACCCGATTGAGCCGTCCCCCCTGAGCACGCCGAACTGCCTCAATCCCAAGGACGTTCGATCCAGCCGACGCGTAATAGGTCAGGGGCTCGGGCCGGCCGGTTACCAGCTTGCCGTCCGGAGTCCGGAGCCTGATAGCCCCATGGATCGTGCTGCCATGGCGAATGTACCGGAACTGTCCGTCCGGCGACTCATAGACCTTGTTGACCCCGAAGAACGATCGATATGAGGTTGTCCCGACCACCAGATCAGACAGGACCGTTACGGTAAGGGCGCAGGCAGTTCCAACAAGGACCGTACCGACGGCCTTTCGCCAGGTGAGGATCAGCAGGATGATCAGCAACACCCCTGTGATAAATAGGATTGTTTCGCTCAGCCGATCGACCAAAAGGATCAAAACGCCGCATCCCACCAGCAGGATAGCTGCAGCGATGCCCGGATAAGCTTCCTTAGAGGTGAAGTCCCTCCAAGCAACCTTGCGCCCGACGAAGAGAGAGGCTACCAGAAGGATGGGGTACTCGAGAACTCCGGAGAACAGGGCTGGCGCCAAAAGGCCACTGAACACCCCGCCCATCACCCCGCCGGCGGACATCCAGACATAGAACGAGGTCAAGTTTCGGGCCGAGGGACGGCGCTCGTAAAGAGCTCGATGAGCGATAAGAGCGCTGACGAAGAAAACCACTAGGTGGAGCCCTGCTAGAGCCAGTGTCTCGGCCCCTTTCAGAAGCATCAGAAAAACAAACGCGATGCCCCAGACCTGAATTGCCTTCAACTTGCCCGACGAGGCAAACGACCTCTCGCGGAACGTCATGATGAAAGTCAGCAAGAACAGCGCTAAGGGGAGGACCCATAGGAAAGGAGCAGAAGCCACATCGGTCGCGATATGGGCAGTGACTGCAACCAGCAGACCAGACGGCACCAGGGCAATGGCCATCCATGCCAGACGGTCTGACCATCCTACTGCGATCCGTTCAATCTCATCCGCGGCGATGGTCTCGCTGATACCTCGCCCCCGGCGGATCAGGAAAAACGCGCAAAGACTGACGCCCGTCGCCAATAAGCCGTAGAGCGATGCCCAGAGAAGGCTTTGCTCCCCCAGCCGCAGCCACGGCTCGATCAGGAGCGGATAGGATAGAAGGGCAAGGAAAGACCCTGCATTTGAGGCGGCATACAGGAAATATGGATCCGACGATTGCTTGTCTCCGACCTGGCCGAACCACGCCTGGAGCAGCGGGCCATTTGCAGATAAAGCGAGAAACGGCAGCCCGACTGACAAAGCGAACACACCCAAAAGCCAGATCGCTGTCGGGCCTGACGGCTCTGGGCTCCCGAACGCAACGACCGAGATCGGAAGTCCTGCCATGGCTAGGGCCAGCAATGCCACATGGACCGCGACGGCGACGCCCCGGCGCATGCGCGTGACCAGCAGGTTTGCATAGGCATAACCCGCCAAGAGCAGAGCCTGAAAGAAAACCATAGCGACCGACCAGACCGACGGCGAACCACCCAAAATCGGGAGCACCATCTTGGTGAACATCGGCTGCACACCGAAGAGCAGGAACGCAGACAAGAAAATGGTGGTGGCAAAAAGGGGAAGCATCGTCGAGGCATCCGCGTCTATGGAACTGTGCTTATTAAGAAAAAGGCCGAGCGCTATGCCCGGCCTCCTTTCACCATCATGAAATGGCGGCAGCTCACCATTTGAAGTTCAGGCCGGCGCGAACGACATTGCCCGTGTTGTCGCTGCGGACATGGTAATCAGCGACTTCGCCCGCGGCCCCGACATCGTACTTGGACGTGCCGAGATTGTAGTAAAGATACTCGAACTTGCCCGTCAGATTGTTCGTGATGGCGTACTCAGTGCCGGCGCCAACGGTATAGCCGGTGCGGGTTTCGTCGCCGTTCCCGCTGATAGGCTCCAGAGGAGTCACGACGCCTCTCGCGGTCACGGTGCCCTCAACGGTGGCACGGTTTTGCACGTCGCCGAAGGCTAAGCCGCCAGTTCCATAGACAAAGAACCGATCCGCCGCCACGCCAACGCGGCCACGCACAGTGCCCAGCCACTCAAGGCTGTTCAGGACCGTCACGGTTCCGTTGGCGGTGTATGTCGCGCCCTCGACCGTGCGGGGCATATTCAGAGCCTTCACGTCGTCGAGATAGCTGATGTCTCCTTCGACGCCGAAAACCAACAGGCCGGTCTGCCAGTTGTAACCGGCTTGGGCACCGCCAATAAAGGTCTGGAAATCGTCCTTCGGGCGAACCCAGCCGCCGAGCTCTGAGACAACGGTGTCGCTGCCGAAGTGCCCCTGCCTCTCACCATAAGCCAGGCCCACGTTGCCACCGACATATGCACCGGTCCAGACGAATCCCGGCTTCAGGCTTTGAACCGCGGACGGCAGAATCGACGAAAACGACGGCGCAGAAAGATCAGCGGCGATCGAAGAAGTGCTGGCAAGAGCAAGCGCGATTGCAGCGGCGAAACCCTTCAGATGATTGTTCATGATTTGCAAAACTCCTGGTGTTCGATAGGCCGCTGTTATCCGATCACCCCGGCTCTGTCTGCAATAAATAGGCATGATACGAATTAAAGTGCGGGAAAGTTCATCGGCTTGGTAAAGGACCGCACGACTTCCCTGACGACCAACCCGGCTTGGATGAGTCCTCTCCAAAATCGCCCGCAGCAGTAATCCCTTGTCCACCGATTGCTGTGTGCCGTCTCTCGACAATCCGCATGAGGTCTTCAATAAGCTCGCTGCAGTCGGTTTAATTCGCATCACGACGATCAAAGGAAGAATCATGAAGTTGAAGTTCGGCCTCGCTCTGGCCGCCCTGACCCTCGCTACCTCGCCTGCTATGGCAAGAGATCCGTTCGCAGGCGGGTATGGAGGCAATGACGGTGTCTGCGCAAAGAATGTATCCTGCAGCTTGGAAATCGATCCCGTCGCTGGCGGGAAGTCGTACACTGTTGTTTTCGAGGCGGAGCAGCAGGGTCGCAGCCCAGACGGTCTCATTACGCGCAAGACCCTCTGCAAAGTCACCGCGCAGCTGGCACGGGACGGTAAGCGGCTCAAAGGCGCGTTCCCCGATGGCCAGCCGATCGAGATCGCCCTGGCAGGTCCTGCCACTGTAGCGGTGAGCAAAACCTCAACCCGTCCTTGCGGCGTGCCGTTTTCGATCAGCGGCAAGTACGAGAACTTCGTGGATTACTGAGCTTCGCGACGGTCGCCTGATCAGGTGACGCTTCCATGTAGCCAGCGTGGCTATCAGGCGAGGGAGTTGGAAACACCCCCCGCCTTCTCTTTTCCGCTGAGTTGATCGTTCCTCAGCGAAGGTCTGCATCTCCAAAGCCCTAATTGGCTGAGAGCGACAAATCAAAACCCCAGGAATTCTCTATGACCGACGCTGTATTCAAACCGGCGGTGGAATACCCGCTGCGCGCCTTCTTGGATCTATCCACTGCACACCTCCGCCCGGAAACGATCAAGCATCTGAACGAGCTTGAGACTGACGACCTTCCATTTCCGGTGGCGTCACCCAGCACGGCTGGCTCGTCTACGCTCCACACGAAGCTGACCTGAAGGCCTATCCGAAGTGCCCGGCTGAGATCGTCGAGGCGATGAAGAAGGCTCGCGAGCTCGGCGCCGATTACGTTCTCTACGATAACGAGGCAGATCCGGATCCGAACGTGCTCCCGGTTTTCGAGCACTGATCCGTCCCACTCCTTTCTCGACTGAGGTGTTTCCATGACGCCCCAAACTATCCATTCCGCCGCGGACGCACTGACGCAGCGCGGAGCTATCATTGCTCATCACGATGAGATCGCCGCATCGCTTACCATCGGTTCACGGGTTCAGATCTTCACGCCTGACACGGCCAATCAGACGTGTGAGCTTGTCATCGAGACGGGCGATGATCTCCACGCCATTTTCAACGCCCTGCGGGGGAGGTTCCAGACCCGGCTGCGATCCCTGGATACGCGCCTGCATGACCTTGGCGTCGACACCTCGCAACTCTCCTCCATCGACTGAGCCACGTGACGCCAGGAGTTATAGACCATGTTCCAAGAACAGATCGCCGGTCGATCCGACAACCCGTTCCTGATGTTGCGGGCAAAACTGCATGACCGTCTCGGTCCCCAGGGGCGGGAGACAGTCCGGGCAAAAGCCACTCAGGCCATGTTCGATGCTGAGCCCCGAGCCAAAGCCGATCCTTGGGTTGAGTTCGCACATGAAGGTTACAAATTCCGCGTCCGGAATGCTGGCGACGATCTCGAAGTAGAGTTGATTGGTGGGCCAACCCTGAACGAGGCCCTTGCCGCCCGCAGGCTGTCTCATAAGCGGGATGCCCTGACCAGCGCCGATGGGCGTCATACGATTCAGGACGCTTCAGGCGCAATCATCGGCCGCTACACGGCGACAGAGGCCTGGGCTGAGGTAATCAACGACACCAAGCGCCCCCTTCCCGATTTTGACCCTACAAAGGTTAGGATCGAACGCCACCGGATGAGCGTCACGCAAGGCGAGGCCTCGGTGTTCTATGATGAGCGGCTCCTCAATCGTTACGGCGACCAGATCATCCTTCTCGAAAAGGATGCCACTGCGCCGGCTGGGGCCCAAGTGATTGGCGGTTACCACGGTTACGGCGACCAAGAGTGGATCGATGCGGCTCGCCGCGTGATCACACGAGGCTCCTGGTAGGGGCCCTGCCCCTTCCCTCCTTCACACTAGGCCAACGATGCCCTGGATCCTTGCTACCGCTCTGCAGACTACCTTCGACTTCGATCTCTTCATCGCAGATCCTGTTGTCAGCACGCCTGCGGTTCAGTCTCCGATCTTCGGGACTGACCCAGCGCCGCTTATCTCGCCCGTCAATGACAATCAGGCTTCTCCCATGCCTGAATCCCTACTGGAGGTTCTGAAGCAGAAGCTCGTCATTTTCGCCTCTGGGATGAGCCGGATCGGCGATCTGGAAGCAGGAGCGTTCGTCTGGAAGAATCTGAAGAGCCGTGGGATCGGTGTTGAAGCAGGAGAGCTGTCGAGCACCGCCATCGAGGCAATCGCCGAGGCCGTCATTCTGCACAAAACCCAGATCTTCGTGGACTCTGGTGCCTTCAGCGAGTTCAAACGCAGCCTCAAAGGGGTTTCACGGTCTAAACCCATAATCTGCGACCTCTTTTCGGATGAGACCGAAAGACTCCTCGCCCGAAGCCCGACGGTGGACTTCGCCCGAGTTTGGCAACGATATGAGAGCATCAAGGCGACGATCGCCTACTTCCTCAATGGTGACAGCGGCATCGACGGCTCGGCCACACCCGACAATCCTGACTATCCTCGTCCTCTGTTCGTAATGCCGGATGTTGTAGGCAATCAGAGGGTCAGCATCGCCCTGGTGGAGCGGTACCGCTCTTGGATTCTGGAGGAGATCAACCAGGATCAGTCTATCCCGATCATTCCGATCCAAGTCGGCGACCTGACACTCGCTCAGGCATACGCCCGAATTGTTGAGATCTTGGATAGCGACAGATGGGTGGTCGGGGTTCCGTCAAATGAGAAGGCGGTCACCCCTGACGAACTCCGGAGCTTCATTCGGCAGTCACGGCCCAGCCGCATCCACTTCCTAGGCGCAGCATCGTCAAAGACTCTTGAGCCGAAGCTGCGGATCCTGGCTGATGTCGGCCATGTTCCCTCTCATCTAACTGCGGATGCCAACATTTGCCGGTCCTCCGTTTACGGGAAGGGCATCGACAAAAGCCGCTTCCGCGCCATCGTCGAGACGCTCTACAGGCGTTCCGTCGAAGCTCAATTGGTTGCAGGCGAGCATCCCACCTGGAGAAAGACAAAGCCCGGTGACCGCCTTCCAGATGGGACGCGCCTGGTCCTGAAAGGACTGAGGTGTAGCCTTCAGGCCAAACAAATCGCCACTCAGCACAAGGGCGGCAGGGTCATCCCCGACGGCCCGGTTCGGTTTGCCGTCACGGCCGCGTAGGCCCTTTCCCCTATCCATCGACAGGGATCAGCTCATGCCCCGAAACTCCCTCGGCGCCAGCCAGATGGCGTTCGACTTTGATGCCTTGTTCTCCCCACAGCCAACGATGCCCGAAGCTGTGAAGGAAGCAGTCAAGGACGCAGTGTTCGCCTACAGGAAGCCGATCGAGTCTGCTTCCGGAGACGAACAATCCAGACCGTGGACCGACCGCCTAGAAGGTGTCGAGGACAAGACCCCGCGGATTCTCGAAATCGACGGCATCCGGGCCATCTGCACACCCGACCGTTGGATGTGTTTCTACGCCATCGACCCGGGCAAGCCGTTCATCAGCGAAACCGGATTTATGTCAGGCTGCTCCAGTCGGAAAGGCTCTTCAGAAGAAACCTTCATGGCTCTGCTGACAGAGCGCCGCAAACAGCACAAGGGCAAGTTGCCGATCCCGGCTACGACTTATCGCCTACCCGAATCCGGGGAGGACGGCCCGCAGCCGGCCATTGGTGCGCTCCTCGCGCTTCAGAAGCTAAAAACCGACCCATACAATGCCGCCCTGATCATCGAGGGCAACGGCCAATGGGGCGACGGGAAATGTTCAGAGCATGGAAATCCCGACCGCCTGAAGGAAGGGACCCTAGGCCTTCTGCCAGACGGCTTTGAAGTTGAGGTCGATGCCAAAGGACACGGCTTCGCCCTCATCGCTCCGAACGGCCGCCGGTGGCCGGAAGCAGGATCCTACTTCCCTGCCCTCCATAACATCCGGTGCGCCGTCACACGCCAGGCCCGCGACGATGCGGAAACCCGTGCCCCCTTCTTCTTCGAAACCCTTTCGCAAGCAGCTTGAACGACAGGTCCTCCATGCAGACTGACATCACGCTCAACACCCAAGCCCATCTGCTGAAGACCGGCGATCAGGTCACGGTCCAAGCCGATGGACTGACCCTTCTCATCAAACGTCAGGATGAGGGTATTAGCGTCTATACCTACGGCTCCGGCGACGAGGCACTCAAAGAAGACTGGACCCTGTTCACGGAATCCAACCCAAGCGACAGGGCGTACGAGGCAGCCGCCCGGGCCGCTGGATGGTCGCAGGTTTCAGCCCAGGACGAACACGACGAGGCTTTCGTCCTGCAGGTCGAGGGTCAGGATGACCGCATCGAATACTACGGCGATTGGGAAGAGCTCTGCCTTGCTGAAGGGATCGAGGTGAAGCCCACCGCATCACCATCGGATTCAGCTGCGCCAGCCGCCCATGCCCCGGGTTGGGCCAGCCGGCCGGATCTGACACAGGCCGAAAGCGAGGGCTGGTGGCTTGCGGAATGCAATGGCCTCGAAACTGAAACCGCTCGCCTGGAGCGCATCGACGACGCAGGGATTTTCACCGGCGATGCTGCGGCGTGGACTCATGTCTGGAGCCAGGCCCAGAGCGGTAGCGCCTATCATCAGAGCGTCCTGAACTGGCTCAAGGAGAATGCCCCGGTCGAGTTCCAACGGATTAGCGATCACCAGGAGGCCCTGGCCGACAAAACCACCTGGGCGATCGTCAACGATGCTGGCGACTTCTGGTCCAACGACGATGGCTGGGTGGAAAAAGACTCCAAGACCCTCTTCTACGCCCACGAGAAGGTCACGATGAACCTGCCGATCGGCGGCAAGTGGGCCCTGATCGGGTAGAAAAATCTTCCTTTGTTGTTCGCCTGCTAAAGAATACCCCTTCTGGGACTGGGCCATGCTCCAAAGTGCAAAGTGTTTGAGCTACTGGGCAAAGTCTGTTCCTCTATAATCCCGTAAAAGGCTGGGAGTATATTCCGCTGCTCAGGGGGAGAACATGGGGGCAAAGAGAACGCAAAGCCTGGTTGAGCCAGATGCCCAACCCGCCGCCAATGAGAACAGAAGAGGGTCACGGCCTGCGGTGTCGATGCAGGAAGCTCTTGTTCTTCGGCTCATTGCCGCAGGGGTCCCCACAAGCGATATCGCCGCCCAGCTTGCTGTCAATGAACCAGAGGTCAAGCAGCACATCAAAGCCTTGCTCCTCAAGGCCAGAGCTAAGACTGCGTCTCGTCTGAAGAGCGCGCCGACGGCCCTATGATCTGAGCCGGTTCCGCCTCACTGGGGAGAATCGCGCTTCACCACGCGCTCAATCATCTCGATCATTTCCGGCAGCCGATAAGGCTTTGGCAGAAATGGGACGCCCGCAGACGCACATATTCCGTGACAGGCGCGGGGGCGGCCGGACGTAAAGACAACGGAAAGTAGGGGTTGGAGCGTCAAAGCTGATGCCGCCAGGTCAAATCCGTCCCGGCCGCCGAGATTGATGTCGGTAAAGAGGACGTCCACGGAAACATCGGCCAAAATCACCTCAGCTTCTTCGGCGCTCGCGGCGGTAAACACCTCGAAGCCGGCCTCTGTCAGGGCTTCAGCCGCAATCTCACCGATGATCAACTCATCTTCGACCACGAGAACGCGCTGGCGCAGGCTCTTCTGCACGCGAGCTTCAGCCGGGGCTGGGTGGCTCCAAGGGGACAGGATCGGTGTCATGTACGCAACCTCACTGAGCTAGTCCGCGTGGTTAACGACGCGCCTTCCCATCAGTTCGGCTCCCGCACCGACGAGTGGACGGTATGGTAAGCAAAGGGTTATCGAGCCAATTCGAGCCGACCAAGAGGGCTGTCATCGAGAGATGATGGCCCTTTTGCTTGGCGTACTCCCAATCGGGAAAACCCCAGAAACATCAATCAAGGACGCCTGAAATGACCCAGGAACTGCCCGACGCCTTCGGGTTCAAGAAAGACGACGTGATTCAGATGCTGGTCGAAACCAGCGGCTTGGACGCCGACGACAACGAACTCACGTTCCCGATCGGCGCCGTGGCGATCATTGATCGCATTGAGCGCCTCGAGGGATCTCAGGGGATCGCATTGACCCTCGCCATCGAGGGCAAGATCGTCAACGTGTTCGACGAGGGCGATGGGCTCCCGGCCAAGAAGTTCTTCGAGCCGGTCCTCACGGAACGCGACGACACCAAGCGCCCTCTCACGCTCACCGACGTGAAGGATGCCGACACCTACACCCATGCCGCCTTCGTTAACGGCGAGGATTCGGAAGGTGACCATGAAGTTGGCGATCTGCAGGACCTATTCCGCGCCGCATGGGAGATCATGACGGAAGAGCAGAAGATCGACTTTCTCTTCACGGACCAGGCGAAGGCCGTTCTGTCGGCCGCTGGTATCCTCGCCGACTGATCCAGCCTCTACCACTTAGAAGAGGAAAATCATGAACCGCGCTCGGCCCACCCGTGCTCAGATGAAGTCGATCCACCAACTGTTCCAACGCTCACCCGACGGAAGCCCAACTTATCGAGAATTTCGGAAGCGGTTCCGCCACCTCTCCTTTGACAACATATTCGGCGGCACTTGGCATGGGATGTTCATCGGCATCGAAGCCGACGGATACCGACATTCTTGAAGCCGTATCCAGCCTGTTGCTTAACTCACGGGCCTGAACCAACTGAGATGCACGCTCACAACGCGCGCATCCCAGTCGCTTATCGGGTTACTTGCTCAGGAAACTCTGCAAGCCCGCAAGATCGTCCGTATTGATCTTGTCGACGCCTGCCGCCTTCAGCTCTTTCCAGATTGCCTCGCGCTGTGGACCTGACTGGTCCGGGGTCGCCCAGAACCGGATGGTCCAGCCCTTGCCATGGGCCGTCTTCACAATGTCCTGCAATTTGGCCTTCTCGGCCGAGGGCATCTCTCCCTCGCCTTTCCAAGTGAACACCTTGGTCCAGTTGTCGCTCAGGAGCGGCATGAAGGATGCGGGCATGTCGGAGGTCAGATCAGGCATGCGGCCATCATACCCGGCATAGCGAACCTTTTCCGAAAGCATGTAGTCTTTCGGGCGGTTGCCGGACACGACCGCGGTGACGGCACCTGCCTGAACCTTGCCATCCCGAACAACCGTCAGAATGTCCGCATACTTGGACAGCACCTCTGCCAAAGCTTTGTAGGTCGGCTCACCCTCAGTTTTGATGTCGATGAGGAGCGTAAATCCCTCACTTCCGGGATAGACCCTGCCACCATTCTCAGAGATGCGCTTCTTAAGGGGGTCCAGGTATAGCGCCTCCAGGGTCCTCTCCGGCTTGATATGGGCCTCCTCGTGCGCCACCAGCAGCTTGCCATTCACGAGCCAAATGTCAGCCTCAACGCCGGTAAAGCCATGGTCGAGGGCATCAAGGAGTGGCCGCTTATGCTCATAGTCATTGTGAGCATGGGCTTGAGCAAGGGGCTTTACGTCAGCAGCAGAGACCATCGTCGGCGCAAGGGCAAGGACAGCCGCCAGGACCAGGGTCTTCATGTTTCCTCCAGTAGTTCCGTCTACTTGTCTGGGATGCTGGTCTTCCAAGGATCGGTGACATACTGATGACGGCATGGTCCTTAGCCGGCTCACACCCAGATCTCGGAGATAGGTCCAGACCGCCTGGAGGCAACTCTGATGGCCCGTTCCCGCCGTTAACTACCCTTTCGCCACTTTGTTGCCACGGTTGCCCTGCCCAACTAGCCTTCTTCGCGTGACGGATCGGTCACCGGAGGGCGGAGCAGGACGTTCCGCCGGAGGGGAACTACTAGGGACTAGAGACGAGAATGGCGACTGGGACGGTAAAGTGGTTTAACGAAACCAAGGGTTACGGCTTCATTCAGCCGGACAATGGCGGCAAGGACGTGTTCGTTCATATTTCAGCGGTGGAGCGCGCAGGCCTCCGCGGTCTGAAGGACGGCCAGAAGATCTCCTACGAGATCGAGCAGGACCGTCGGTCGGGAAAAGAATCTGCGGCCAACCTGCAGGAGGTCTAAGACCTCTCACATTTGCGGATTGCTCCGCCTCAACGAGAAGCCGCTCCATTTTGGAGCGGCTTTTTTGTTGTGCCTATCAAACTGGAGATCCCCATGACAGAGACATCGCCCCCTGAGTTTCTCAGCGACGAGCGCTTCATCAGCGAGCACCGGAGGGTTTTCGTGATGTTTATGGGCCGCGACGGCTACTCGCAGGAAATGTCCACTGAGGAGTTCCCGCGTCTGCGTGAGACCGTCAAACTCGATGCCTGTCCCAAGGCGTATCTGCGCCTGCAGCGGACCGGATCCCGCTTCGCTCTCGACCGGCGCAAGAAAATGGAGATCGCAGAGATTTACCATAAGGCAGGGGAGCATGCTTACTACGGCTATTGCGTGGCCCTCGGCATCAAGCCCGAATGATCAGGCGTTTCTGCCTCTGCCCACCGTCTCCCCTATTCAATCGGCAGGGGCGAATTATCTTAGATGAGAAGTCCCTCAGGACTTGCCTCGGAGAGCAGACGCAGTGACCACACGCCTTATGGAAGTCCTGGATCGCGATGCCGCCATCATGAGAGCCAAGATGGCTGAAGTCATGCCGGCCGCGGACGGCGAAGCACAGCAAGCTCGGGAGTTGATGATTTTGCTCCATACCGGGCTCTTCGTCATCCAGCGAGATGAAGGCAGCACTGCCGAGGAGTTGCGGGAGTTTGCTGGTCAAATCCTCGACCGGACCCGGATTACCAGACAGTAGCAGCCGAAATATTCCTGTGAGTTTCAGCAGGCGCATGATTATCCGAAGCTGCCAGTAACCCCAGTCGGTTATCCAAAACCCTCGCAGTCACACTGAAAACCGCCGCCGACTGCCGGATAAGGGAATGTTTCGCTACCTCTGGAGACATAAGGCGCTCAGCGCCGTGCTGCTCTTCCTCTTCGGCATCGGCTTGTATCTCTAGCCGATCGCCGCCTGGATCGGGCTCGCGCTGCTCCTGTTCCTACGCCTGACCAAGGTTCACTCGCTTCTGCTGATCTACGATCTGACGGACCGGGCGACCTTGAAGCATGTCCGGACCCTAGCAACGAAACGGGCCCATATGCTCTCGCCTGACGAGTATGGGAATGTCTCTGAGGAAGCCTGGGACAAGCATCTCAACACCTTCATCAAGAAGACGCTTCTACCGGAGTTTCAGCGCAGGAAGATCGATCACCTGCTGGCAAAGGATCCGAAGCGATACCTTGCCCGCCTCAGGACCCGAATTATTGCTCCGGCCCTCTTTGTCTTGAACAAGCGGCGTAGCAGGCGGGTTTGTTGCAGATGTAGCATCCCGATGCGAGCGGGCGATTTTGCCGGTCTGCGCATGCCACTGAGGATTTTGCCCGCCTGAGCCGCTGCGTGTTCACCAGAAGGTGCTGCCAGAGGCTCCTCAAGACAATGAGGGCCGAAGCAATAACCGGATCATCGATCGGCACCAGCCGGCCGAGCAAACCGTCGAGTTCGACGATACGATGACTGGAAGGGAGTTTGAGCTCTATTGTCGGGATATCCTGCAAGAGGCCGGCTGGCGTGCTGCCCTTACGCCCGGATCAGGCGACCAGGGTGCCGACATCATTGCGGAGAAGGAGGACCGACGGGTTGTGATCCAGTGCAAGTTCTACAACGGCACCGTCGGCAACAAGGCCGTTCAGGAGGCTTATGCCGCCGCCGCCTTTCAGGATGCACCTTATGCGGTGGTGGTTACCAATTCGGTCTTCACCAAATCAGCCCACCAGCTCGCGCACAAGAATGGCGTGCTGTTGATGCACCATAGCGATCTGCCGCGCCTTGAACTGATCGTAACCAGCGGGGCTGGATCCCGCTGATACAAGATTCCATTCAATCGCCTGAGGCCTTGAGGAAATCGTCGATCGACAGCTGCGCCGAATTGGCCGGCTTCGCCTTCGGCTTCTTGGGCCCCTCTTCCACGCCTGCTGCAACGGGCTGCTTGCGCGGGATGGGCGTGTCTTCCGATTGCATGCGCTTCATCCGAGCTTTCGCCTTGTCTCGCGCCTGGGCTTCCTCGGATTGCGGATCTTCTGTCAGCCATTTCCCGCGCTTGATCACCTCGTTCACGCGACCCTGGTTGATCCCCAGCTGGAAGGCGATCTCCTGCTGGGTCATGTCGGTGGTGCTATGAAGCTCGAGGATCTTGCGGGCGAGCTCCGGCGTCATCTTGCGTCCGGACACTCTCCGGGCCGGAGCAACCGACCGGGTCTTTTTCTCCTCCTTGCGCATCTTCTCCAGGATGGCCAAGGCCATGTTCATGCCTTGGGCGCGCAGGGCTTCTTCGAATTGCTTCAGCGTAGCCAAAAGAGAGACTCCTGAACTCCTGCTCCGATGCACTCACACCGGTTCAGACTGACTTTTGAACGACGAAGAGGTGATGACAGGTTCCGCCAGCCCCGCACGGCTATCCGGATTGGCCAGCCGAATTAAGCCGACCCGAACCAGAATAAAGTCCATGATTCGCGTTTTTCAAGCTGGGCTATGCATTTTGGTTGTTGATTTGTTCCTTTGGCCCTCGTGACGCTCCTAACTGCCTTCTGACTGCCGCTCATAACCGCTAAATAATGTTACTGCATGTGGCTGAGTAATATCGAAGCCATATCTTGTTACTTAATTACGCTCTTCACGCCCCGTGTGAAGCTTCGCCGTCGGTGCTGCGGTTTTGAACCGGGATAGAAATGAAGGTCATGCTCGGGTCCTAAGCTTATGCACCCACCCGCGCTGCAACCTCTAGGCGATATAAACCCTGGCTTTTCTGATACTCAGCCCCGACTCTCAACTACTGCGCGACCCATGATTGTGGCCTCGCAACTGCGGAAGAACCAAGTGACTGACTTGGTGTGAAATCGAGAAGCCACCCTGCCGTTCTATGTGACCACAGATCAGAGCACTTGCTGATCGGCCAAATACTCTGAACGGACTACTGTTCTCCACGCTGCAACCTCAGTACAATCAAACCGACAAAGGCAGAGAAATGGGTGCGTTGGGGCGGCTGGATCTTATAACGGCAGCCTTCTCTCAGGCCGCCGTGGACTCGACCCGCTGGACCGCGGCAATGGAAGACGTCGTCTCTGCCACAGGGGCCGCTGGCGCCATTCTCTTCCCGGTGGAGGGAAAACTCCCCCAGTTACCCCATAGTCACTCGATGGAACCTTCGCTTGATGTCTATGTGCGAGACGGCTGGATCAAGCGAGATGAACGGGATCGCATCCGGCCAGCACTGGAGCGAATTGGCGTTGGCACTGACTTCGACTTCACGACCGACGACGAGATTAAGCGACATCCTTACTACCAAGAGTTCCTCGCGCCGCATGGGCTGCGATGGTTTGCAGGCGTGAAAATAGCCAGTGGCGATGATTTATGGTGCCTCTCCATTCAGCGCTCTATTGCACAGGGACCATTCTCTCCCACAGCCTTGCGTAAGCTCGCTGTCCTGTCATCGCATCTTTCCGCGTCGGCTGCATTAGCTCGTGCTCTTGGGTTTGCACGAGCTGATGCAGCGCTATCGGCATTCATGGTAAGTGATCGTGCTGTCGTATTGCTGGATCGACATAGTTGCGTCATCCGCAGTAACGAAGCCGCCATTCGTCTATTCGGACCTGACATTCAAGTCAGGGGGCGACGGCTTGTTTCAGCAAATCACGAGGCTACCGCTGCTCTCGACCGCGCTTTGCATGCGCTCCTCTGGCAGCCAGATTCGACCGCTCTATTACCTCCGGTCCTTATGCCGCGCACGCAGGGCCGGCCCTTTCTCGCCTATCCACTTCGACTTGCAGAAGTGTCCGCCAATTTGATGGCTCCCTGCCAGGCAGTCGTCGTGATCATTGATCTCGAAAGGCAGCCGCTTCCTCCGGAAAACACGTTGCAAATCTCGTTCGGATTGACTCCAGCGGAAGCAAAGCTAGCCCGACATCTTGTGTCTGGTGAATCCATTGAGGCCGTTGCAACGCATCTCGGCATCGCCTACGAGACCGCCCGTAACCAATTAAAATCGGTCCTCGCGAAAACGGACACCCACCGCCAGGCCGAGCTGGTTGGTCTCCTTACACGCATAGTTGCGCGCCCATTTTCGCCGCAATAGCCCAATTGGGTCATGCGCAAGGACCAAGCACTCAATAGTCTTATATGAACGGATGCTTGCAACGTGAGCGGCAAACCCGACTACGGTCCATCATTCATAATTAGGCCGGTGGTGGTGCGCGGACTGCAGGTCGCCAGAATGCCCTGACGCCTCTCAGACGGAATTTCATACAGGAGTAAGGGCGGGCACCGTCAGGAAGACAGTCAGCGCAAGACATCGAAATTGTGAGGCCTGATGGGACTCGAAGTAGCCAAGAGGAGAACAGTCATGAGACGTACTCTACTCGGAATTGGTGTACTTGTTATCGGCATGTTGTCCTCGCCACCGACAATCAAAGCAGACGATTACCAAGACCAGTACGATGCGTGTCAAAAGCCCTGGAATAATGTGCGCCGCAGCCTAGGAAGATCATACGCATTTGTCGCCGGCACAGATGGAAGAACACGTAACTGTTTCTGGACTTATGGCAACGCACCGTCATCTGAAGGGTATGCAGGGAGAGCCTGGAGCAATTGTAGGAAAGTGTATCCAAATTGTAGACTGTTCGGCGCAACCCATCTCAAAGCGACTCGGGGCCTCTCCGTATGGGCAAATGAAATATCCGATAACGGCGGCTTGTCATTTGCCGTTGCTCGTCAACGGCAGCAACAAGCTGAAACAGAAAACCCCGACTTCGACCCCTTCATAGGAGCGTTCCTGGGAGGCGCTGCGGCGATCATGAACAACCAGCCTAGACGAAGGGCTCCGGTCTACCGCTCTGCGCCCGTCTATCAGGCACCAGTGCAAAACTATAGAGGTGGTGGCGGCGGGCGCACCAATTGTCCTGGGGCAACTATCGCCGTGGACGAAAACTGCCGTCCGCTACATTGAACGGCGTTCTTCTTCATCTGCATAGGAGTTCCCGATGTCGAAAATAAAATCTGTCCGAGCCACTCCTGTCTTGGCGTTTCTGTATCGCATCGGCCAGTGCCCCAGATGTATGCGCGAATCGTTCTTGTTCGCAGTAGCATGCGGGCTCCTATACGCGTTGAGTATATTCTTCGTTCCAGGAGCGACATTCTCGAATGTCTTGTTCTACATATTGTTGGCGGCGACAGGTAACTGGGCTTCCCATATGCTTGTGTTTTCATTTCGAAATAGTCGTGCGGCAATAGATAGTGTCAACTCTTCTGCGTCGGATGATAACGTAAGACCATCAAGGCGTTCGGCTCTTGTTCTGTTTGCGAAAGCATTCGCCGGGGCATTTCTACTAACAACGGCTCCAACTTTCGCGCAATCAGGCTGCGGCAGTCGAGGGAACTGTGGTCCCACGAGATGTCGTTCTGGGGTTACGTGCTGTCCAGCCGACTATCCGCTTCTGAGTATCTGCGATTGTAAATGTTATCCAGCCAATACGGATACTGGCTGTCGAGTTATCGCTTGCATGTGATCATACCAAGAGACTCTGATAGAAGTCTGGAAGCCTGTGCAAAGCGGGCTTCTTTTCCGAGCACGGAGGCATGGCGGTAACCCAAGGAGCGGTCGCGATAAATTGCTTCATGGCCAGCTTACCGCTTACCTTGCAACCAAGGAGAACGGCAATAACGCGACATCGGCACCGTACACTTTTGACGCTATGCGTGTGAGCCGGTCGAAGCGCTCGTCCTGCGGCGTATCGAGGATCCCGCAGGAGAGAAGAAAATCAAGCCGCTCTGCTTCGTTGGCCGGCGGCGGAGGCACAACAAACACGTCAAAACTCCTGTGAATCGCAAATAGCTTCTGAGAACGGGTCACCTATGTCAGGGGCGGGTTAACCGCGCCTTAGATCAGGCGCCCACAGCATCACCGTTCACACGGTCCTTGAGCTTATCGGATGGCGTGAAGGTCACGACCCGGCGCTGCTCGATTGGCACCTCGACCCCGGTCTTTGGATTGCGCCCAGTTCTCTCGGCTTTGTTCCGAACCGTGAAATTCCCGAACCCGGAGAGCTTCACGTTCTCGCCGCGCTCCAAGGTATCGCAGATTTCAGTCAGGACCTGCTCGGATAGGGTGATCGCCTCATGCTTGGGCAGTCCGACAGCCTGGGCTACTGCCTGGGCCAGATCGGCTCGGGTCACGTTTCTGCGGGCCATCAGCTCATCCCACCATCTTAAGGGTGCCCTAACCAAGGGCGTGCCCTACGGGGGATATTTCGCCTCAAGCTCAAGCACAAGAGCCTCAAGGTGCTCAGGCAGATCTGCAGCCAGAACCTCACCATACAGGCTGCGCAGCGAGTGACCTATGAAGACGGCCACCTGCTCCTGCCCGAGGCTCAAGCTATTCTGGATCGGCTGCTTCCGATCATCACTGTTGCTATTCTGCATGGCACTTACTTGCGCCCCTGCTTACCTATTGGAGGCGAATGCAGCTTCCGCTGATCGGTTGCAGCATTGTCCTCAATCGGCCAAGCCTTTCCCCAGGAATCTGACCCTTTCAACCGTTCCTGCGCCCGGGACGATCTCAGCCTGAAAACGGAAAAGCCCAAGCTCCGGGGCAAACGGGCGGGATGCCTTCGCATCTCTCGCCTCGCCAACTACGGGCTTGGGCTGATTGGGTACCAGTCGGGCGCTCGCATCGTCAGGCTAGCACAGGAAAAGGCCCTGTCGGATTACATCCGTCCTAACACGACCACATCGAAGCTTGACGGTGACGCCCGCCGCTCTTCGAAGTCCACAACAATGTCCGCTGGGGTAAGCCTGATATAAGGGCTGATATAATAGTTCGCAAGGGATAGAGTGAGAACATTCTGTCGCAGTCTCGCCAATCCAGAGCTGCTGGAACGCTTCACCCTGAACAGAGTTTTCCGGCCGAAGGTCGGCAGACCTTCAGGGCTAGGAGGCCTCCTCATCTACCTGGCAACGGCGGATGGGGAGGCCTTATGCCTATTCAGGAAACCGGATTGAGCTCATCCCGACGAACCCGCTCGACCCCCATCAAGCCATCAGGTTTACGGGTGAACCGCACTCCTTGCTGCTCGAACGCTTGGACCACGGCGCTCAAGACCCACTTCCGAACCGAGGTTTCCCCCATGGTCTCGATCCGTTTGATCGATGCCAAAGAAACGCCGGCAGCATTAGCCAGCTCTTGGCTGGACCAGTTCAGTAGTCCCCGAGCAGCCCTGATCTGGTCGCTCGTAGGATACTTTGGCGTTTCGAAATCAAAAGACAGGCCCATCTCACTGGATGGAACCTCCTGTGTCACGGCTTGGCCGGTCAGCTCCAGATAATGTAACCAAAGCTCATCCACGACCAGCCGGCCCAGCCCGCGAAGAAGCGCAGCCTTCTCAGGACAAAGATCGCGAGGCTTGCAGTCCGTAACGCAAAGTGCGCCAAGGCGAATACCCGGCCTAATGGTCAGCGGTGCTCCTGCATAGAACCGGATATGCGGCTCCCCGACCACATACGGATTGGGTGCAAAGGTCTGATCTGCGTGCGCGTCCGGTACTACGAAGACCTCGTCATGCAGGATTGTGTAATTGCAGAACACATGCTCGCGTGGAATGTCGATACCTGAATTGGCTCCGCAACTCGCCTTGATCCACTGCCGATCCTTGTCGATCAGCGTCACATACACGGCCGGAACATCTAACACCTGGCGCGTGATCCTGCAGAGCCGATCAATGGCCGGTGAGGAAGGCGTGTCGAGGATAGCGAGCTTATGAAGGCTCTCCAGTCGTTCGGATTCGTTGGAAGGCAGCGGGAAATGCATTCGTTGCGGTGATTTCTTAGGCGAGGTTGAGCAATGATATTCTTGAAATGGAATGGATCGCTGCCTAGGAATTAACGCTTAGGTCAGCCGAGATAAAGCGCCTCGCATATCGGGCCCGTGATAGGAAGCCTCTCCCCCGATCAAATTTGCGGGATCAATTGCCGCAGGCACGGCACCCGACGCTTGCAACGGCTAAGGTGACAGATGTTAGGCGCGGCGCTCAGGCAGCAGAATTTGAGCGGTCGGTATTGTTGCCGCTGGATTCCAGCAAGCATACGAGAGCTAAGAGGCTGATCACTGCTAGGAACTCAGCTCCGGACAGGAACCAGGATGGCGAAATCCCCCGCAACGGCCCCACGGCCCAGCGAGAGGAGGAATGCAACGATTGTGCCCCACACCAACATGAAAGCGTCCCTGAGAACGGGAAGCAGGCTTAACTCACTGAAGATGAACAGCCAATGACAAGCTCACTCTTTGGTTGCTGACAAGTTCAAGCTGCTTTGTTCCCTCAGACGAAGGAATAAAGATTGCGGAACGGGGATTCCATCTCCTGCGAGAGCTTTTGCTTGGGGCCAAGTTGGCGCTGTCCATTCACCTCGACCACTGGGTACCCGACTGCTTTTTGTGGCCCCTGCAGTGAGGCCATGAACAGGAACACCATCTCCGATGGGAACTCGCTGAAGTCCTGCCCTGCATCTTGAATGAGATCCGCCAACGTCGCTCTTTGTGGTCCAACTTGATCTAGCTGCACCTCGCCACGCTGCCGGGCTTCTACTTCCTTCTGCGAGCCAACCAAGCTCGCTTCGAATGCAACAGCATAGGCTGGCCATTGTTTCAACTTGAGCTGGGTCGCCAGCCGCTCAGCGGAGTCAGTATCGTCCCTCGCCTCTCCAATGCTGATCATCGCAATTGAGCCATTCTCCAACGCAAGGGCCATAGGATGAAGGTAACCCTGCTCGGCATAGATGTGTTTAACCATGTCTTCGGCAGCGCCGAAGAACTCACGTCTATTCAGCGCGCGCTTTGTCATAGAATCTCTCTCCCGAAATAATCATTCTTCTAGAACAATATACGGCCCATCAAACTATGCCCCAAGCGCGGTACCGGGTCCTCCCGGTAAGCTCGCGCGGCAGCGCGCCGCCCAGCTGCGCCAGCATCAGGTCGACCGCCTTGGGCGTGACCTTGAGCAGCTTGGCCGCGAGCGGCACCGTCACCAGCGGGCGCGATAGGAACAGCTCGACCAGCCCTGGCAGCCGCGAGTTGCTGCGGGTCCTCGCCGTGACCCGGCTCATTAGCTCACAGGCCAGGATCAGCCGGTCGAGGTCCTTGGTAGCGATGACAAGCGCCTCCTCCAGTACCTGGCAGAACCCCTCCAGCTTCTCCCGAGCCCCTTCCCTGCCCTGCGGTCGGAACTTCGACTGCTTGAACCCAGCCGCCAGCGGCAGCAGATGGTTCGTCAGACCACGGGCCCGCAGGATGGAAGCGGCCATCGTGAGACCGAGCCATGGCTGCCGGGTGTAGAGGTTCAGATCGAGCCAGGCATTCCACGCCACAGCCGCCGCCGCGACCGCCGGCCAATGGCTGGTGCGCTTGACCAGATCCAGCCACACATCCTCATTTTCGGCCTCATCCTTGTCCGGATCGTAGACGAGATGCGAGCGGCTCTTGCGCAAAGGGGTCTCGCCGGCGAGCACCTTGCTCGTGCGATCCAGAAGCGCGTCGATCTCGGCAAAGTGCGCCTTCCAGGGATCGGCATCGTTTGCATGCGGCGGATAGGCCTCGTCATCGTCGGGATCGGGCCGCTTCACCTTCGACCGCTGCGATGTCTCTTCCGCCACGCCTCCGATCCCTCTCAGGGCTGACAATCCATCGATCGAGAGCGGCCACGGTGCCTTGCGCGCCATCGCGGTGCGCCGTGCCTTCAGCGCCGCGGCGGCGCGGGTGAGCTCGTGGGTGGGATGGCGCACGTCCATGCCGGCATCGTGCAGCACCAGATCGCCGACATCGACGAGATGGCCGTCGAGGATCAGCGCGCGGACCGCTTCGGTCATGTCGCAGCGGGACTGCCAGCCGGCGGCGAGGCCGGAGGCCTCCAGGCGGGCATCAAACCTGAGAATGCTGATCGTGATCTGCTCCAGCCGTCCGGCAATCACCTCCCACGGCAGTTCGGGCAGTGCGAGCGCGGCGCGCTCGAGGCGATCCTCGTCCCAGTCCCGATGCAAGGCTGCCCCCTTCGTGGTTCTAAGCTCTTGTAACAGCCGCGCTTTGGGGCAGCAAGAGAACTGAGCGTCGCGCTTGCTTCGCTGAGGGATGCGAGGCTCTTAGCTTGGCTTTTGGTAGCGATAATCCCCGCTTATCGTTAGCTGAGCCGTTTTCGCGGGTTTGGAAGCCGTTTGGGGCGGGAGTTCGGCCCTTGGCCAGGCGCTCCCAGGCGGCCAGATTGCGGGTCGGGGGCGTTGTTTCGCAGGCCGGCACAGCCATCGTTGGGCTCTCTGGATGTCCATGGGGCGGACGAGCGTCCGAAAGGGCCCAAACGGCAGATCAGGAAGCCTTCTCGAACCCGACGGCACCCCCGGTTCGCGAGGGGTATCGCGGGTTGAGCAAAGTTCGCGGTCAGGCGGTGAGCCGAACCCACGCGGTGAATAGGAGCCTCATTCACCGCATAATATGCGGCGGTAATGTTTGCCTGTGCGGCGAATACGGCGCATAATCGCCGCAGGAGATGCGGAGATTATGGCAAGGTACATCCATGAGCAGCCGGGCTGGCCGAACTTTCGCTGGGACTACAAGGCACTGGCCGATCTGCTGGCGGATGTGCGGCATCGGCAGGGACGCCTGATCGGGCGGATGCAGGGGCTCGGTTTTCCGCTCCAGAGCGAAGCCATGCTCCAAACCCTGACCGAGGACGTTCTGAAGTCCAGCGAGATCGAGGGTGAGATCCTCAATCGCGAGGATGTGCGGTCTTCGATTGCCCGGCGGCTCGGCCTCGATATCGGTGCCCTCGCGGCACCGGATCGCGACGTTGAAGGCGTCGTTGAAATGATGCTCGACGCGACGCAGAACTACGGCGAAGCGCTCACCGCGGAGCGTCTGTTCAACTGGCACGCGGCGTTGTTTCCGACCGGCCGCAGCGGTATGCACAGGATCACTGTCGCGGGCTGGCGCCACGACAGGGGCGGCCCGATGCAGGTCGTGTCAGGACCGCTCGGCCGCGAGCGGGTGCATTATGAAGCCCCGGCAGCGGATCGGCTCCATCCCGAGATGACGGCGTTCCTGGCCTGGTTCAACGGCGCGAGCGAGACCGATCTGGTGCTCAAGGCGGGGGTGGCCCATCTCTGGTTCGTGACGATTCATCCGTTCGATGACGGCAACGGGCGTATCGCCCGTGCCATCGCCGATATGGCCCTGGCCCGCTCGGAGCAGAGTCCGCAGCGCTTCTACAGCATGTCCGCGCAAATCCGTCAGGAACGCAACGCCTACTACGACATGCTTGAAGCCACTCAGAAGGGCGATCTGGATATCACGCCGTGGCTGCATTGGTTTCTCGGCTGTCTGGGGCGTGCGGTTGACGGTGCTGAGTTGGCTCTGTCTGGAGTGCTCCGGAAGGCCCAATTCTGGGAGAAGCTCGCGACGGCTGGCATCAACGACCGTCAGCGCACCATGCTGAACCGTCTTCTGGACGGATTCGAGGGCAAGCTGACATCCTCGAAATGGGCCAAAATTGCCAAATGTTCGCAGGATACCGCCCTGCGCGACATCCGTGATCTTTCGACCCGCGGTCTGCTGGAAAAGGAGCCCGGCGGTGGCCGCAGCACCAGCTATTCACTCGTCATCGAGGATTGATCACACTCCCGCCTGCGCGCTTACGGCCATCCGAGCGTATCCTCGAGCGCAACGCCAATGGCGCGTTCCTGGCCCTGACGTTTCGGCGGAAGCGCCGTCGAGACCACACTGAAATCCGGAGAGCCCTTAAAGGCGGAGTATGGCACAGGCGCTCCGCGTCACCGATCTCAAGCGGCTCTCCGGAGCTTCCATCGTACGGTGGCCCGGGTTGCCCGGCGCGGTCCCCGTCCAGAGCGCCGGACGAACCGTGGCCCTCCTCGTCCCGCTGCGGCCGGCGACGCACGAGGCCCGCGCCCGGTTCCGCCGGGCTCTGGCGCAGGCCCAGGCCGAGCGCCCCGCCGAAGAACAGGCGGCCCAATAGACCAGACATCCGGCGCTTGAGCCCCTCCCCTCTTGGAGGCTACCTGCCCCAGTCCCGGGGCAGCCAAGCCCCTGATCTCATCCTGCCATCGCCCCGTGGTTCCGGCCGTGCTATCCGACGCCCATGCTTGAGCCCTATCTCACGAAATGGCGCTTGGCGCCCGTCGGATCCCCGATCGTGACCCACACAAGCCAGCTCCTTCCCGTCGTCTACGATGGGCTGCCGGCGATGCTGAAGGTCACGGAGGATGCCGAGGAAAAGCACGGCCATCTGCTCATGCAGTGGTGGGCCGGGGACGGAGCCGCCCGAGTGCTGGCCCATGCGGAGGGGGCAATTCTGCTGGAGCGCGCGACCGGTCCGGGCTCCCTTGTGAGCCTTGCCGAGGGCCGGGATGAGGACGCCACACGGATCATCTGCGATGTCGCCCGCCAGCTGCATGCCCCGCGGGGAGCGCCCCCTTCCCGTCTGGTGCCGCTGTCAACCTGGTTCGAGCCCCTCGCCCCGACGGCCCAGGCGCACGGCGGCATCCTTGTCCCCGCCGCCGCAGCCGTCGCCGAACTCCTGGCCTCTCAGCGGGAGATCACGCCGCTGCATGCGGACCTGCATCACGAGAACATCCTGGATTTCGAGGAGCGGGGCTGGCTTGCCATCGACCCGAAGCGAGTGATCGGCGAGCGGACCTTCGAATACACGATCCTCTTCTGCGACCCGGACCTTGGCCTCCCCCATCTGCAGATTGCCAGACGTCCCGAGATCTTCGCCCAGCGCCTCAAGGTCGTCAGCGAGGCTGCCGCCTTAGAGACACGCCGCCTGCTCCTCTGGATTCTCGCCTGGGCGGGATTGTCGGCTGCCTGGCAGCTCGGCGATGACTTGGATCCTGGGATCGAGCTCCAAGTGGCGGAGATGGCTCTCGCAGCTCTGAACAGCTGACCCTGGACGTAGCTCACCACGTCTCGCCGGGGTCCTCGAATTCCATCAACTCGCCTGCGATCCGGTGGAGGGCATCGTCAAGAGGCGACTTTCCCAGACCGGACCCCTTGGTCCGAAGCCCCCTCCCCTGCCCTCGGGCGAGCCGGCGCTTCACAATCCGTGTCGCCTCGACCACAAGGTACGCCAGCTCCTGATCCGGCAGGCTGTCGAGCAACTCGTCGATCTCGGGCCTTGTCGCCGTTTCCCCCGATCTGGCCAATGACACAAGTTCTGGCGCCGGCAGTTCTTCCTTGGCCACCCGTTGCGGAGAGGCTCGACGAGCCGGTTTGAGAGGCGGAGGTGCGCCAAACAGGTCCCCCTGTCGCGCATCGCGAGCCGGGTTTCGCGCCATTCCACCTCCAGCCTGTTCAATCCTCGTTAACCATACTGGCGGCCTCGGCCTACCCGTTCAATCTAAACGGTGGGGACCTTTCTGGTTGCACAATGCGAGGATGACCCTTTCTCCTATGGATACGGGGTCTCGACTGTCTCGGAGGCTGGAGCGTTCACCTGATCGAGGTCCGGCCCGGTCTTTGGACGGACTTGGGCACCTGAGGCTGCTTCATTCGCCGGAAGCCGCATCAGGAGGCTGCAGAGGCGGGCCAGAGTTGGGCGCAGCTCGTGGCGGTGAACCACCATATCGATCATGCCGTGGTTCTTCAGGAACTCGGCTCGCTGAAACCCATCAGGCAACTGCTCACGAATGGTCTGCTCGATCACCCGGGGACCGGCAAAACCGATCAGGGCTCCTGGCTCGGCGATATGGACATCGCCCAACATTGCATAAGACGCGGTGACACCGCCTGTGGTCGGATTGGTCAGAACCACGATGTAGGGTAGCTTTCGCTCGCGCAGGCGCTGCACCAGAACCGTGGTTCGAGCCATCTGCATCAGGGACAGGATACCCTCCTGCATCCGAGCTCCGCCCGAGGCGGTAAACACGACATAAGGCGTTGCCCGTTCAATGGCCGTTTCGGCGCCCGTGATGAAGGCCGTCCCGGCGGCCACGCCGACAGATCCTCCGATGAAATCAGGACGTGGGCCGCAATCGTCATCGACAAGCCCTCCACCGTGCCGACGCCAACTTTGAGGGCATCTGGTAGTCCGGTCTTAGTCCGGGCCTCTTTCAGGCGGTCGGTGTAGCGCTTGGTATCTCGGAACTTCAGTGGATCGACCTCCACCTCGGGAAGCGGAATATCGGTCCATTGCCCCTGATCGAAGGTCAGCTTCAGACGTTGGATGGCCGACAGGCGCATATGGTGGTCCGAGCCGGGGATCACCCACTGGTTGGCCTCGACGTCCTTTTGGAAAACCACTTGGCCGGAGTCCGGACACTTAATCCAGAGGCTCTCTGGCGCCTCCCGCTTGAAGAATGTCTTGATCTTCGGTGGGACGACATCGTTGATCCAACTCACGCTGCGTTCCTTCCCTATCTGGCGGCACGGCACAGACCACGGAAATGTAGCAGCATTACGACACGGGCTCCGGAGCAGCCCCTGCTGTTCGCGCCCGAGGGCGGCAGGTCGCGGTTCACAAATCACGATGCCTCGCTCATAGTCCGGCGAAGTCTGATCTTAAGGACATGGGGCAAAGCGCGGTGGGCAACCCGGCGTCACAGAACAAGCGGGCTCGTGCCCTTGACGCACTGGCGTCCGTCCTTCCGATGTCCTCGGCGGACCGGTATGCCGAGGTCCTGACAGATGCCGATGTGGCCACCCTGAAGCATCTCGCCGATGCGGGCATGGGTGCCAACACCCTCCGCGCCCTCGCCTCCGATCTCGCTTATCTCGAGGCCTGGTCCCACGCCGCCACAGGACGCCCGCTTCCATGGTCAGCCGATCGCGAACTCGTCCTGAAGTTCATTGCCCATCATCTCTGGGATCCGGACCAGAAAGCTGTCGATCCCACCCATGGCATGCCCGACGACGTGATTGAAGAGCTTTGGGACCGCAAGATCCTCAAGATCAGAGGACCGCACGCTCCTAAGACGGTATCCCGGCGCCTGTCCAATTGGTCCACCCTGCACCAGTGGAAAGGCGTCGAGGGACCGTTCGATGATCCGGGCATCAAAAAGGCCGTCCGGCTTGCGATGAAGGCCTCAGGGCGGGAGCCCCAGCGCAAGAGCCGCAAGCCTGTCACCCGCGACGTTCTCAAACGACTCTTGGCCACTTGTGCTGGAACGAAAGCGATAGACCTACGCGATCGGGCAATCCTTCTAATTGCATTTGCAGCAGGCGGACGGCGGCGCAGTGAGGTCGCAAGCCTACGGCATTCCCAGATCAGCATCGCTGAACCGATCAAGCTCCGGCCGGCCGATCCTGCATCTCCAACAGTGCCCTGTGTTCGCATCGCGCTCGGACGGACAAAGACCACTACGGCAGGACAGGGAGCCTTTGTCTTCGCCGCTGGCCCTGCGGCGCTGGCGCTTCATGAGTGGATGCAATTCGCCGAGATTACAACTGGACCAGTCTTCCCGGAAGTGCGGAAAGATGGCTCCATTGGCGCGACCCCGCTGACCCCACAGTCGATCAACCTAATCCTGAAAAAGCGATGCCGCTTGGCCGGACTTGATCCAGCCGACTTCAGCTCCCATGGGCTACGATCTGGCTTTATGACCCAGGCCGGACGGGACGGGATCCCACTCGTAGACGCTATGAGGCAGTCTGCTCATAAGTCGGTCCAACAGGCGGCCGGCTACTACGATGAGCAGGAACATGCCCAGAGTAAGTCTGTCCGGATATTCACTTAAACGTCGGATCGGGCAATCCTTGGGGCAATCGCAGCGGCCTTGCCACGCAGCTCACCCGACCCATTGCCCGCGGGCAATCAAGCACTTCGAAGGGTAGGGGAGGGACGATCCAGAATGGTTTAAGAGAGCCGATCCAGACCTGTCGTCCGCGGGAAATCTCTCCGACTCGGATCCTATGAAGCCCGATGGCCAATGATAGCTTTGAGTCCGGACACATTGCCCGCGGGCAATGTGACGCCTCACACGAGGAGAAAGACGAGTTTCAGGACCGTTTGAAGGAAGATCCAGACCCATTGCCCGCGGGCAATCTCTATGCCGATCGAAGCCGCTGAAGTGCTGACGACCTGGTGATTTGTCACGGCCTAGACCTATTGCCCGCGGGCAATGTACCTCGCCAACACGCGGGGAAGGGCAGGGCAATGCCTCATTAACCATACCAATCCACCAGTCGCCTCTGAGCAATTCTTGTCCGCAAGCGACCACTTGCGCAACACTCCAGCGAACTCGGCACAGCAAACTCGACCCATTGCCCGCGGGCAATACCCTCGAGCCACAGGGCAGCAGGGGAGGGGATTGTACTCTAGATGCAGCGCGAAAATGACGAATTCTGAAAAATTTGCGCGTCTTTTTCGGTTTCTGGCGCTCTCTTTAACTCACCGTTAACGGAGTGCGGGCGAACTAGCGATCAGCGCAAAATTTGCTGATCTCGGCCAATTCCGAGCGGCAATGCTAGGAGCCCTCAATGTCAGCACTCGAGCAATCTACTCTCGATCCAGTGGTCGCGCCCATCGAAGAAAACAACCGGGCGCAGATCTCCCTAGATGCCGAACTGCTAGCGACCGAGCTTCAGAAGCACACGCAGCGCATCTTCCCGCCTGTAGCCCAGAAGGCGATCCGTCGATTTTCTTCCGCCGAAGCGGCCAGCTTCTTGGGCATCCACGAAGGCTATCTTCGTCAACTGGCTGTTGACGGAAAGGCGCCCCTTCCTGAAGTCCAGCCGAACGGGAAGCGCACATTCTCGGTTGAAGAGATCAATGCAGTTCGCGAATTCCTTGACAGCAACCAGTCAAACCGCCGCTACATCCCCCATCGTACGGCCGGCGAGAAACTGCAGGTAATCTCAGTCATTAATTTCAAAGGTGGAAGCGCGAAAACTACGACTGCTGCGCATCTTTCTCAGTATCTTGCTTTAAGAGGCTACCGTGTTCTGGCAATTGACCTGGATCCGCAAGCAAGCCTCTCAACCTTGTTCGGCCAACAGCCGGAACTGGATGTCTTGCCAAACGAGACCCTCTATGGGGCGCTGCGCTATGACAGCCAGCGCACTTCCATCGAGGAGATCATTCGCGCGACCTATCTTCCCGGTCTACACTTCATCCCTGGCAATCTGGAACTCATGGAGTTCGAGACAACGACCCCGGTCGCCAAGGAAGTGCGAACATTCTTCCTCCGCATCACCGAGGCATTACAGCCGGTGGAGTCTGAGTACGACGTTGTCGTGATGGATTGCCCGCCCAACCTTGGGTATCTCACAATGGCAGCACTATCGGCTGCAACGTCGCTCCTCGTAACTGTGCATCCCCAAATGCTCGACGTACTGTCGATGGCTCAGTTCCTGAAGATGGTTGGCGACACTGTAAACCTGTTTGGGAATAGGCGTCCGGACTATGACTGGCTTCGTTACCTTATTACGCGGCACGAGCCCAACGACGGACCCCAAAACCAAATGGTCACGTGGATGCGTTCGCTCTTCGAGCATCGTGTTCTGCAAAACCCAGTTCTGAAAAGCACTGCGATCGCGGACTCGGGCCTCACGAAGCAAACCCTCTACGAGGTGGATCGAACCAAGTTCACCAAGAGCACTTACGACCGAGCGCTCGAGTCGCTTGATCTCGTGAATGGTGAAATCGAAGCCAACATCCGTCGCGCCTGGGGGAGGCAATAATGGCCCGGAACGTACTGAATCCTGCCGCTAAAGACCTTGGAACAACGTCCGCTCCTGCACCTAATCCAGTAGCGGACCAACAAGCAGCCCTTGCAGGGGCGCTTAACGGGAACAACGATACGCCGATTACCGTGCGGCCGGATCGTCCGTTCGCCAACCGTCCCCACGCTAAGAGTCCCGTCGCCGGCGGAGAGCAAAGCGGCTCATCTGGCAATGAAGTTCCAACGATTCCTCGACAGGTTGCTCCGGTTATGACCTCCCAACAGAGGGTCATGGCAGATACGCTCAACGCAGTTAACCGTGTCGACGAACTTGAGAAGCAACTGCGGTCAGGTCATGCCGTGGTCGACCTTGATCCTTCTATGATCGATGCGTCGTTCGTTCCAGATCGCATGGCTCCCTCGGAAGAGGCCCACAGGGAGCTTGTCCAAGCGATTAAGGCAGACGGACAGATCGTACCCATTCTGGTTCGTCCTCATCCGGCAGAGCAGGGGCGCTACCAGGTTGCCTATGGGCACAGGCGTCTTCGAGCGGTAACCGAACTCGGCATCAAGGTCCGAGCTGTTGTCCGCGAACTTACCGACGAGCAGTTGGTTGTCGCACAGGGCCAAGAGAACAACGCCCGGACAAACCTGAGCTTCATCGAGAAAGCTCGCTTTGCGCTGCAACTGGAAGAGCGCGGCTTCCGTCGCGATGTCATCATGCAGGCTCTTTGCGTTGACCGCCCTAGGGTCTCGCAGATGGTCAAATTCGCATCGAGTATTCCGATGGAAATCATCAATGCCATCGGGCCAGCACCAGGCATCGGAAGACGGAAGTGGGAAGACTTCGCTGCATTGATCACGAAGGGCAATATCGACAAAGCCCGGCACGCGATCGAGCGGGCCGAAAATTCGGGCCGGGATAGCGACGCAAAGTTTGAGGCAGCCTACAAGGCGCTTACAACCAAAGCCGAAATCGCTCGCCCTGAACTCTGGACTGCTCCCGACGGTGCCCGCTTGGCCAAGTACACCGAAACCGACGAGAAATTCTCGCTCGTCATTGATCGGAAGCTTTCGCCACGTTTCGGGAAGTTCCTCGTCAGCCGTCTGGAGCAACTCTACAACGAGTTTCAGGCCGCAGACAAAGAGTGAGGTTTCGTCACTACTTCGACCCAGCATCGCTTCGGTCATCGCTCACAGCGAGATTGAGGCGATGCTCCATCAACAAACCAGTGCGTATTCGGCAGTTGCTGCCTCAACTGGCTTATCTGACTTTGCTCCCTCTGCAACTATCTGCAGCATCTCATCTGGAAGCGGTCTCTGGAGTCTGAGGGCTTCCTCTGTGGGAGCGTTGAGCCAGACCTCATATCCCTCAGGCATGGTCAGGATCACTGGTATCGCTTGGGGATAAATCAGCCCGACCACACCGTTCGACTCCGATGTCAAAAACGAATTGAGCAGCTTTCCACCTTCAACAGGATCAGCCTTCGTCCCATGCACGCCGGTCCAAGAGCGCCAAATACCAGCAGAGGCGGAGTAGGGGATACGAGCTTGTAAGAACTGCTGTCCACAGACGATATTCTGTACATAGTTAGATGTTGCGTTCAATTGATCGTTTCTCCGCATGGCTAGAGGCTTCCGGAGCTATAACGTAACCAATGGCTGAGAGCTCGCCCTGGGCTGGATCTGGCCTATTCCTGAGACGAGAGGCCGTGGAATCCTGGGCTCTGGTCCGGAGAGGGGAAGCAACTGGCCAACCACGAAGGGGTACAAGAATTGTTCCTAAACATACGCTAATGGCCCAAGCCAACTAAGCAGATACATGCCGGAAAGTAAGTACCCCAACAGCACTCCTGTCAGCGTAGCCAATGGTCGTTTTAATCCTTTGTCAATGGCGCCAAATTAGCTAGAACAGTAACTTAGCTGTTGGCCAAAGGCAGTCTGGGAGACCTAAGGAGCTTCCAGTCAAAGCCTGCCTGATCGGGATAATAAAGGGGCAGGGGCATGGACGCCGAACAATCGGATTTGTTAACTGAGTTACCGAAACCTGAAGTCATTGGGCATCTCCTTTCTAATGAGGGCATCCTCCTGACATTCTCCACGGCAGACGGGCCACGATTTGCCGCAGTCGCCGTGACCGGGGAGGGAGAGTCCAAGCCAGTTGCTGAGCGAACACTCGCCGCGGCGGGCGACCTCGCGGTACATGTCGATCGTCTCGGTAGGGACATCGGCAAAAGGGGCGGCCAACTCTACATCGTCGACATCAAAAATCCTCAGAGAGCCCGCGAGCGCACGCGCTCAGCTATGACCGCAACCACTTCTGCAGCTCTTTTTGCTTGCAGGACACGCCAAGCCTTCGCAGCCGTCTGTGAGGAGTTAGGTGTTACGCGGGAGGACATTGCCAAGGCAGCACAGCTCTATCCTATGTTTGCTCAGGCCCAGACAGAGGAGAGCAAGATAGTTGTCGGCCAAGCACATAAGCTGGCAACCGCTCTCAAAACGCGCGAAATTTATCGTTACATAGGCTATTCGGCCGAGGACAAATTCCAAATCGGCCAGGTACATCCTGTGCTCGCAGATCAGATTGCGCGCGCAGTGCGCTTCGATGTTGGTGACGCCAATAAGTTGCCCCATCCCTCTTCAAATGACGCATTGTTAATGGGGCACTTGCCCTATCCTGTCTGCTATTTCGAGTTTGATGCTGATGGAGCCGAGCGCGACGACGGCACACCGGTCGGGCAGATCCGGATGATGGTTCTGGCAAGAGATTTGGGAGGCGAAGTTTCCTCTGTCTTCTTCCGGTCGCACCCGCCCGGCGACCGATACTTCTCAATGGGCTTTGGAGCACGCTGGCGCGTGGAGGATGGGGAGGTTCTCTGGGAACCGGATCTTCTCACCGATCAAATGCCCACTGATCTCGAGGATGAGGAACATCTCAAGCGCGTAACAGCGATATTCCTTGCCCCAGTCCTTTCCTACCTAGCACTACTGAACCGGCCGGGAGCGGAGGTGACGCGTGTTGTCCCGCCAGCCAAGCTGGCTGCCTCTAGACAAAAGTCCGGTAAGCCACCTCTGTTTGATTTCCACCGAGTCAAGTTCATGGGCAATGAACGGACGTCGAGTACAAGAGACGGCGCAGAGTCTGATCGAGCCGGACCTCGCCTGCACATGAGGAAAGGCCATGTTCGCCGTCTGGCACTCGGCAAGGAGATCTGGATCCGTTCAACCATTGTTGGCCGTGCATCGGCCGGCGCCCTCGGCAAAGACTTCTTGTCGTGAAACTATAGATCAGGCCACGCCCCATGCTCAATTTCGCAGTCTCAGATCAAGAGCAACCAAAGAGCTATGAACTCCCCGAGATCCCTTGCGAGAAGGTCATTGGCCGCCTGGAGAGGATCGCGCTGGCCGTAAAGGATTTTGATGCTCGCCTTGAGGCCGCTGGTCTGTCCGCTGGTTGGCATTCTCGGTGCGACATGAATGAGGCGGTACGTGCACTAATCCTGGATGGACACCTGGTCGATATCGGCGACTTAGTGCTGCATGACGCCGGCATGGACGTACGAAGCCCTACCCATGAGATCATGAGAGCTGCATCGGCTCTCAGGGCGCGACGGACTGCAATGGCCAGGAAGGCGCCTTGGCCGATTTCCTACGACGGGTTGGCGGCTCTGCGCGGGGTTGGGCCGGTAAAAGCCGGGGAGCCGAAGGCCAAGGGTAAAAAGAAAATCGATCCGGACGATGATGAGGCCTATCCGGCCTTCGCCAACGACGCGGATCCGTGGAAGGCGCATTTTGCGGAAATTGATGCGCTCCTTGATCGAACCGACAAGGTTCTCGCTGGCGAAACGCCGCTGCCCAAAAGCCGATCGCACTTGGTTTACGATCCGGACGTGGATGAGGCCGAGAATGAAGACGCCTGGCTTGATCTGGTGAAACGGGTTTCCCATTGGCCGGCAGTCGCCGCGGCCGCCGTCGCCTGGGATGCCTGGCTCGATCTGAACCTCTATACCCGGCAACCATGGCTCGGATTGACCATGGCCGCGTCGATCCTCCGGGCTCGAGGATTGACCAGTCACCTCCTGCCGCTCGCGGCCGGGTTTAAGAAATCGAAATTCCGGCCTCAGGGCAGGGAAGGGGTCCTCGAAAAGCTGCAGGGCTTCTGCCAGGTGCTCGAAGAGAGTGTTGAGATTGCAAACAAGGATCTGGAGAGATTGATCCTCGCCCGGGAGCTGATGAACCGGGTGGCCGATAAATGCCGCAGCAATTCCAAGCTGCCCGAGCTCGTCGATCTCTTCCTGTCGCGTCCATTGGTGACGACGCGTAGGACAATGGTGCAAAGTTCGACGTGCCTCGGGTGGGCCTGAGAAACCGGGATCAATCCGGAAGACCACCCGAACAACATCATCGGCCACCTCGATGCGCTTGACGAGGGTACAGATAATGTCGCGCTTCGTTGCCCAATCCGCACTGGCAAGCCGGTCATGCACCATCTCGGCAAACAGGTCGAGTTTCCCCACCACGAACTGGAGCGAGCGGATCTGCTCAGCGGCCTCCTGTTGGGCCTTGGCTTCGGCTTCCAGCCGGGCCGTCCGGCGGCGCAACTCAGTGTGGTCTTGCTCCGCTTTTGCGGAGAGCGGTTTAGTAGTTATCCGGCCAGCTTTTCGAACTGAACCGGACTGACATAATCCAGTGTCGAATGACGCCGGACAGGGTTGTAGAAGCCGTCGATATAACGAGCAATTGCCGCCTTGGCTTCAGCTCTGGTCTGGAACACCGTGCGCCAGACCAATTCGGACTTCAAGGTCTTGAAGAAGGTCTCGACCACCGAATTATCATAACAGTTGCCTTTGCCGGACATCGAGATCCGGATGCCGTGCTTTCGCAACTCAGCCTGATACTCGATCGAACAATATTGACTGCCGCGGTCGGCGTGATGGATCAGTCCCTTCCCAGGCCTTCGAATTGCCAGAGCCTTGCGCAGCGCCTCAAGCGCCAGTTCCTTGTGCAGCCGGTCACTCACCGCCCAGCCAACCACCCGGCGGGCGAAGAGATCGAGGACCACGGCCAGATACAGCCAGCCTTCACCCGTCCACACGTACGAGATATCGGCGGCCCACTTCTGGTTCGGGCGCTCAGCCGAGAAGTCCTGCTCGAGCAGGTTGGGCGTGATCGGGAAGGCATGATGGCTGTCGGTGGTGCGTTTGAAGCGCCGCTTCTGGCGGGCCTTGAGGCCATTCTCGCGCATCAGCCGAGCGGTGCGGCGTCGGCCTACCGTCAGGCCCTCGTCCTGCAACTCGCGGGTCATGCGCGGGCTGCCGTAGGTCTCGTTCGAGAGGGTGAAGGCCGTGCGAATGTGGGCCAACAGAACCAGATCCTCCCGCTGGCGCGGACTGGCCGGACGAGAGCGCCAAGCGAAGTAGCCACTCGGGCTGACTCCCAGGACCTGGCATAGACGTGTGACGGGGAAGCTCTCTTTCGCCACATCGATGAACTGAAACTTCATCGACTTCCCTCCTTGGCGAAAAAATCTATGGACCGGCCGTGCGTTGCAAGAGGGCTGCTTCAGATTGGATGAGAGACGGTTTGCATCAATCTATCCGGCCTCTGGGTGGAGCGCCTGCTCCGGGCCATCATGGAAATCCGCGCGCACTGGGCCTTTTTAGCGGTGAGACCTCATTGGGCCATTTTTTCGCTCAGGCTTCCAGTGCGCAGGGCGACCGTTCATCCATCCTGTCACATCCTTCCCGCAAACCTCGGTGGGAACTCGATAGCCGAAACGCCTGCGGCTAAAGCGGTCTTACGGAACCTGGGTGGCAATCCCCGCATCATAGCCCCTTTCGCGGTACAACACGCTCCAGGCGATGCGCGCCAACTTATTGGCCAACGCGGCAGCCAGCACGTTTCGATGCAGCCGAGGGGCCGCTGTCATCAGCCAATGGCCGAAGCGATATCTCTGCCAGTTGTGTGGGTGCTGCAGAATAGCCTGCGCACCGCCCACGAACAGGGTGCGCAAGTAGCGGTTCCCTCGCTTGGAGAGGCCACCCAGGATGGTGCGATTGCCGGTCGAGATCTGCTTGGGCACCAGCCCTAGCCAAGCGGCGAAGTCGCGGCCTTTGGCGAAAGCCGCTCCGGTGCCGACCGCCGCCACCATGGCGCTGGCGGTGATCACCCCGACACCCGGGATATCCATCAACCGCCCGCAGCCCGCGTCCTCTCGCGCCAAGGCCGTGATGTCCCGGGTCAGCGTCTCGATGCGTTCGTCCAGTTGCCGCCAATCCTCCGACAGATCCTCGATCAGGTGGATCAGGCGCGGCGAGAGCACGTCCGTGCGTTGAGACAGAAGGGTGGGAAGCGCCTCGCGCAAGCCCGCGAGCCCCTGACGTACCGGAAGGCCGCACTCGAGCAGGAAGGCGCGGATCTGGTTGATGATGGCGGTGCGCTGGCCGATCTGGCGGCGGCGCACCCGGTGCAAGGCTTGCAGATCAAGTTGCTCGGCCGACTTCAGCGGCACTGGCCGCATGGTCGGGCGCTGGACCGCCTCCGCGATGGCTTCCGCATCGCGGTAGTCATTCTTGTGTCCTTTGAGGAACGGCTTCACGTACTGGGCCGGCAGCAGGCGCACGTCATGACCGAGGGCAGCGAGCTGGCGCCCAACATGATGAGCACCGGCGCAAGCCTCCATCCCAATCAGACAGACCGGCAGGTTGGCCAGGCAGGATTGCAGCTGCCCGCGCGAGACCTTTCGGCGCAGCACGATCCTGCCGCATGCATCCATGCCGATCAGGTGGAAGGTGTTCTTGCTCAGGTCGATTCCGATGGTGGCGACGGCCTCAGTCGTGGTCTGGTGTGACATGGCATGGCTCCTTGCCTGCGAGATAATCCCGCCCTCCCATGCTCCACCCGGGAGCACGGCCGGTCCATGCCATTAGCGGTGGTGAGTTCAATCGATCAGCGCAACAGCTTCGGCCAGCATAGCGCCAGGGGTTCTAAAGCCAAGGGTTTTCCTCGGCCGGGTATTGAGGCTGAGGGCAATCGCGTCGAGATCATTCTGGCTATAGACGGACAGGTCCGATCCCTTGGGGAGATACTGGCGTAACAAGCCATTGGTGTTCTCGTTACTCCCGCGTTGCCAGGGGCTCTGCGGATCACAGAAGTAGACGTCCACGTCAGTCGCGACGCTAAACCGCTTGTGCTGGGCCAGTTCCATGCCTCGATCCCACGTCAGCGACGCCATCAATCCCTGAGGAAGTTGCTGCACCTGGCGAACAAGTGCTTTCACCACGCTGTCGCTGTCTTTGCCTTCCACATGAACCAGCATGACAAACCGGGATTGGCGTTCAACCAGGGTGGCAATGTGCGTGTTCTTGCCGCCCGTGAGCAGATCGCCTTCCCAATGCCCCGGCACAGCCCGGTCCTCGATCTCGGGAGGGCGATCTCTGATGGAGACAGCATCGATGATCTGGCCTCTCGGCTGGCCGGCCGTGCTCGCTGTCTTGCCGCGCCGCATACTCCGTCTGCTCCGCAGATGGCGGGTCAGCTCCTTTCGCAGGACGCCGCGGGCTTGGATGAACAGGCTCTTGTAGATCGTCTCGTGGGATACACGCATCGTTCTGTCATCGCGATGTTCAGCCTTGAGCCATCCTGAGATCTGCTCGGGAGACCATTGGTTCTGAAGCTTCTCCGCTACCAACTCCTGAAGAGCCTTGTTGATTGCCAAAAGGCAAGCTTTCGGACGCAAACTCTGTTGCCACGCACGCTCATCGGCTCGCGTGGCACGATACCCCTTTCTGCCTCCATTCCGACGGACCTCCCGGCTGATGGTCGAGGGTGACCGCCCAAGCCGGTTCGCGATCTGATGGAATGACCACTCGGCTGCGAGGCCCCGAGATATCTCCTCGCGTTCGTCTGACGTGAGCGAAAGCCGAGAGCGGGTCCTCGGCGGTGGAGCAATGCCTCCCTTGGCGAGCACGACGCCAAAGACCGACCCGGCATGCTTTCCAAGAGCACGGCCGATGTCGCTCAGCGACTCGCCAGCTTTCCACCGGGCCCAGAGTTCCCTTTTCTGCTCCGCCGATAAGCCCGGCCGCCCCGTACGCGCCATCATGGATCCTTTCAGACACCGAGAAATCGATCATGGTGCGCTGACCCGTTGAATCCATCGTAGCCTTCTTCAGGATCTCCCGCTCCTGGCGCAGGATCTCGTTCTCGCGCCGCAGCCGCTTGAGCTCGGCGGCCATATCCTCCTGGCGCTCTTCGGGCGGATCATCGATCTCACGCTCGCGGCGACGATCAATCCAGTGGCGCAGGGTCGACAGACCAACCCCGAGATCCGCGGCAATCGCGCGCCGGCTGCGGCCGCTCGTCAGAGCAAGCCGCACCGCCTCATCCTGAAACTCTTTCGTAAAGCGTGTCTGGGGCATGGAGATCCTCCTGGGCTATAAGAGTGCTCTCCATCTTTCCGAAGCAAGACCAGTGAGGCGCGGTTCAAACTCAGGCTTCTCGATCAATCCCTCCGTGTAGCTGTCGATCAGCCGCTCGATGGCGCGGCGCGCCTTCGCCAACTGACGGCCGAGAGCATCGAGTTCGAGTTGGTGCGGGGTGGCCTGGATCGCATCCAGGCGGCGCTGATACTCTTCGATGACCCGCGTCGGGTCATCGAGCAGCCGATAGACCTCGCTCCAGACCGCCTCATCGAGCCGATCGACCGCAACCAAGCGGGCGTCGCATCGCCGCTCACCGTGGAACCGGGTGCGGTCGGTGCCGCAACAGCGATAGTACCGCCATGGTCCATAGGGATGATACCCGGTAAACCCATAGCCACACTTCTGGCAGACAAGCAGACCCCGCAGCAGATACTGAACGCCCGCAAGCCGCTCGCGATTGCGTTTCCGGTTCTCCTCCAGCCGCTCGGCGACACTCGCAAAGAGGTCTTCGTCGATGATCGCCGGCACGGCGATGCTGATGTGCCGCTCGGCCGCGGCTGGCACTTGCCGATAGGGCTTGCGCGGCAAACCATCGTGGCCGCGCGGCGGATGAAGCGGCGGCTGCCATGGCACGCACTGGCGGCGACCATAAACCGCCTGACCCGCATAAGCGGGGTTGCGCAGCATGGTGTGGATCACGGTCCGGCTCCAGTGGGGCTGACCTGATGGGCTTGCAATGGCGTTGTGGCGCAAGCGCCGGCAGACCGCCGCTAACGTCAGGCGTTCGTGCCCAACCCAGGTGAAGATCTGGCGGACAATCCGCGCCGCCTCCTCGTCGATCTCGTAGCGTGCGGCTCCCCCACCAGCCTCGCGCGTGATGTAGTGGTAACCAAAGGGCGCGCGGGTCAGGACACTGACGGCCCCGGTTTGGGCGCGATGGCGCTTGCCGCGCCGGCTGCGCTCCAGCACTTTGGCTCGCTCGTACTCGGCGAACATGCCCTGCAGCTGCAGCAGCAAACTGTCCTCGGGCGTGGTCCCGATCGGGCGATTGAGGAAGATCACCTGGGTGCCGGCGTGGGTAAATTCTTCGAGCAGCAGAACCTGATGCGCGTAGCTGCGGGCGAGACGATCCGGGGACTGGACGTAGACGAGATCGATCGCCGACAGCGCCACGAGATCGCGCAGACGCTCCAGGGCGGGACGGATCAGGCTGGCGCCGCTGTGGCCATTGTCGATGAACCGCAGATCGTTCCGGATGCAGTGGCCATCCTGCACCGCTTGTGCAGTCAACTCAGCCAGTTGGCTGTCGATGGTGTGACGCTCAGCCTGCTGGTCGGAGGAGACCCGGGCGTAAAGGGCAACCTGCAGGGTCTGCGGTGTCGAAACGGCTCTCAGGTGCTGAGTTCTCATGGCAACCTTCCTTAGACAACGGTGCCGGTGCACGTGATGACACGAACTGGGTGCGCAGGCAGGAGGCGCTCGTAGGCGCGTCCCAAGACGTCCCGACTGCCCCGTCTGACCTCGAAGCCGACCTCAAGGCGCAGGGGCCGGCGCCTCTTGCAAAGCTTGGCCATCGTGGTCCTCTTCCTCCGCCGGTCTGGCCCATCCAGATCAGGCTGAAGGCTTCAACGTCGGACCGGTCGAGCGATGGCGCAGGGTCTCGCGAGCAATCGTATGGACAAAGCTGATCGCAAACTTTGCACCATTGTCTACCACGTCACCGTCCCTTTGGGCGCCAAGCTCCTGAAGGTGACGCCCAAGGCTGTGGACCTGATGCTCGTGCAGCTGGGAGGAGCCTTGCCGAGAGAATTGACCGGCCGGCGACGCTATCGGGCATGGGGGATTGTGTAGAGCTTCCTCTGGATTGGAGTTGTTAACCTTGTAGGTTTGATGCCAGCATTGTGCTATCGAGCGATCGTTTTAGACTCAGATGTCTACTAGAGAGCGAAGGCCTGCAGTAATGGGCAGCGACATTTGATTGATGCGCACGTCATCGCGAGCCTTCCTGCTGCGGTGCTGCCACGCGAAAAGGGGCACACGACGAATGACCTCATCCAATATTTCAAGCGCTGATGCTATCTCCCAAGCTCCAAAGGTCCTTGGCAGTCGTTTCATGGTGCTTGACGAGATCCGGTCTGGCGGCATGGGCACGGTGCAGAAGGCAGTTGACCTGCAGACAGGCCAATTCGCCGCTCTCAAGCGTATGAAAACCTCAGGTGACCAACAGCGCCTGAAAACATCCTTTCAGCGCGAGGTTGAGGCCCTCCGCAGTCTCGAGCACCCCAACATCATTAAACTCTTGGCTGTGGATCAAGATGACAAGGGCCGCTGGTTCCTCGCCATGGAATGGATCGACCGCAATCTTGAGGCCTTCGTCCTTGAGCATGGGCCGATGTCTTGGAATCGGTTTCTCAATGACTTTGGACGCCCGCTCCTGGGCGCAATCGAGCATGCACAAAGGACGCGCAATTTAGTTCACCGCGACCTAAACCCCCGAAACATCTTGGTGACAGATAAGTGCGTTCCGAAGATTACGGACTACGGAATTTCTAAGGTTCTCGACGATCGTGACGCTTGGATGCCGGCTGCCGGGAAAACCTTCATAGATGCCCGCACCCCGGGGTTTTCCCCCAAAGAAGCCGACGACCGCGTGCACTCTCGGAGTCGGGACTGTTTCTCTCTGGCTGCAGTGGCAGTCTTCTGCCTCGTCGGCCGCAAGCTTGAGGGGGACGAAGACCTAGCTATTGCGCTCCAGGAAGCCCCTTTCCCTGAGGTCGTGCGACCCCTGATCGAGGCCTCCCTATCAGATGATCCCAAGCGGCGCCCTTTCGATGCTGGAATAATGCGAGTAGAGCTGGACCGGGCTGAGGAAGCGCGCTCTCGGGCCGGCGCAACTGCTATTCCTTGCTATTTCGATTTGTCCCATAGCACGGAGAGTTATCTGCGCGACTTGTTGAACCTTAGAGAACGTGACGCAGTTGAACGCTTCATCCTCGATGAACTCGTGGAGACTCACGCCTTGGCGCTCCAGCGTCGACCTGACGGCACTACGAACTCTGACCGGATTGAAATCATTGGCGTCACATGGCGTTTCCGGGCACTACTCGGTGGGCGCAGTGGCGGACGCCTCGAAATCATCAATGCGTACGAGATCGAGGCTGCCCGCGCCGGAAAGATCCGCGAGGAGTCCTATCGCGTACCACTCGCATTCTCTTTCGGCCGCGCTGCCGACGAAACGACAGCGGCAGAGACCCTTCAGGAATTACTCAGCCAGGTTAAACACCACGAAAAGAAAAGGGATGAGGCACGCCGTGCCCTGAGCAGTGAGCGTATATTCAGGGCATGGAAGGGGTACCTACGCGACCGACTTCACCTTGAGACCAATCGGGCGAATGCGGTCCACTTCACGAACCGACGCATCGAGGGAAGCAAGGTCGTCTTCACGGCCGACCTTGCACCATCCAGTGACGTTATTGGACAGGATAGATTTGTGCGAGTTGGGGGGCGCCATGTTTTTGGGCGGGTGGCTCAAGTTCTCCTCGATCAAGTGACCTTGGAGGTCACAAACGGCGATCCTGAGCTCCTGCCTCGGAGGGGAGAACTCCTGCTGAATACTGTTGCTGCAGAGCGATCCCTTGGATATCAGAGTTCAGCCCTCGACGCGATTATTTACGACCGGATTGTCAACCCTCGCCTTCGGGCGATTTTACTCGATCCTGCCTGTGCGCGGCTTCCGGAGCTCGTCGACCCGGAGCAGGTGAAAGGCTCCCGACTAACTGGCGAGAAACTTGCAGTTCTACGGCGGGCTCTCGGAACAACCGAATTTCTGGCCATCGAAGGTCCGCCAGGGACGAGCAAAACCGACCTCATCTCGGAGATCGCGGTCCGATGGCTCGCGTCCAATTCGGGGCAGCGGATTCTGCTCTCCTCTCAAACCCATACAGCCCTAGACGAGGCGATCGATCGTATCTCGAAACTCAAGGCCGACGGTGCCGCGGCCGTCGTTCGGATCGGCCGGTCTGACGATCCTCGGATTGGGGAGGTCTCCAAGCCGCTGATGCTGGAACAGAAGGTTGAGGCGTGGGCGGACCAAGTCCGAAGGGCCGCCGAGGAGAACATGGCGATCTGGGCTGAGCAGCGTGGTGTGGATCGCGCGCTCGTGGCTCTTGGAATGAAGGTTGAGCGTCTTGTGCTGGTTCTTCGCCAGCTAGCCGATATCGAGAGCCGCATCTCTGAGGAAGAGGCCGAGGTCGATAAAGCCGAGCAGCGGCTAGAACAGGGCGCTGCCACGCCCGATGAGGGCGTGGAACTAGATGAGGCAACGATCGAGATCAGTGATGAGTTGGCCCTCTTAAAGGCTACTCGCAAGCGGCTCCGCCGGCAGGAGAAAGCAGTCAGAGCCGATCTCGCCTCCAGCCCTGACTTGGGACCGGACCTCGCACGCATGAGCGACGTGTCTGAACTCGAGGAGTGGCAAGCAGTGTATCTGAATGGCGATGACACGGTGCGTCAATGTCAGCAGCGCCTCTCCCTACTTGAGAACTGGTTCCTGCGTGTTGGCCGTACCGGAGATTTCAACGCCGCAGTGCTAAACGGCGCGAAGATCATTGCCGGAACGTGCGTTGGCATCGCTGGCGTTAAGGGCATTGAGGAAGTCGAATACGATCTCTGCATCGTCGACGAGGCCTCAAAGGCAACCGCAACCGAGATCCTGATCCCTATGTCCCGGAGCCAGCGCTGGATCATTGTCGGGGACCCAAAGCAGCTTCCTCCTTTCTATGAAGAGTTTGGCGAGCAGCTGCTGGCAGAGTACGACGAAAAAGATGAGATTCGTCCCACGATCCTAGACCGTATGGTGGACCCGAAATCCGGTTTGCCGAAGGACTGCCGTGCCGAGCTGAAAATCCAGCACCGTATGGTTACACCGATCGGTAATCTGGTCAGCGACTGCTTTTATGATGGTACTCTGCAGAGCCCGGTCGCCTCACATGGACTAAAGCTCCATCCGGACATACCAGCCGCAGTCACTTGGTTCACGACGTCACGTAAGCGCCAACGCGAACGTAAAGAGAACCCAGTTGGCAGGACCTTCGACAACGCCCTAGAAGTGGAGTGGACCAAGCGCGTGCTTGATCGTCTGCAGATGGCGGTGGCCCGTCAGGGGAAAGACGTAACCGTTGCTATCATCTCCGGGTACACCGCTCAGGTAAAGCGATTGGTCAAGATGACAGACCGGAATGCGTCGGACTGGCCGCTCCTGAAAATTGCCTGCAACAGCGTTGATGCTTTCCAGGGCAAACAAGCGGATGTGTGCATTTATTCAGTAACCCGGTCAAATACAAAGCACCGGATAGGCTTCTTGAAGGAAAAGCCTCGCCTCAACGTGGCCCTTTCTCGTGCGCGGTCAGCCCTGATCTTGATAGGAGATCATCACTTTTGCCGAACCGCCAAAGGCGAGAATCCGTTCAAGCAAGTCATTGACTGGGTAGAGGCACACCCCGATTCTTGTCACATTGGACCATTGCTATGATGACCCCGGCGCAAGCGGCCCGACTGTTTGATGTACGCGACGGCTTCGACCTCGTCGATTTCGCGGAGGTTGGCCTGCCTGTCTTTCGACTCACAGTCGAAGCCGTAACGCTCGCCAAGCAGGAGATGCCCACTACCCACGAGTTCGTGCTGCGGGCGATCATAATTGGTGAGACACAGGCGCATGGTATCGCTCACCTGCTTGGCCTCACCGACGAAGTCGTGCTCGACGCCTTGAACCTCCTTGCCTATGACGGCTGCGTCGCCGTCGTACAGCCTGTCGGCGATGAGAACGGTGATGCCTCATGCGATCAATATGAGGTAACAGATCTTGGTCTTGAACGTCTGCTCCAGGGCGAGCGAACCCCTCAGGACGAGATCCTTGTGTTCGATTATGACGGGACCCGCCGTCGCCCCATCAAACTTGGAGCGGAAAGTGTCCGCCGCCCGAAAGAGCTTTCAGAGAGGGGTGCAATTCAGATCCGGCCATACCCCGCTGATCCGCCTGATGCCTCCCAGCTTCCATTAAACGAAATCGGTCGTGCGGTGCGACGGCTCTCGGGCAAGGAGTTTTCTCGTGGAGTCTTGGCCGTCCGACGAATCGTCCGTCGTGACAATCTGTTCCGGCCCGCAATAGGGCTCGTTTTCCGGAACCGCGCCACGGAGGAAGTGCAGATCGGCTTCGTGCTTGGGGACCAGCTTGCTGAGGATTATGAGATCGAGTTCTCTCGCCACGGTGGCGCAAAGAAGCCTGGCCTCGTTCGCTCTTCCGCCCACGCAGACGCTATGACCGCGCTGCACCACCTCATTGGTCCGGATCTGTGCGCAAAGCTTGCAGACCCAGAAGAGGTGAGCCGACGCCGACTTGAGGTTGCATTAGCCTCGCGCGAGCGATCTCAGCTTGGTGCCAAACTTGAACGCCTTCGCCAACGTCCGAAGCTGCGAGATGCCGAGCGAGAGGATATGTCAGTGCTGGACGAGCGGTTGCGAGCTGCGCGCGAACGCCTCGATGAGTTCGACATTCGTCCCCTCGCCCCTTACGAGCAATGGGACCTGTTCAACGAGGCATTGAATGCTGCCAGAAGACGGCTTCTTATCACCTCGACAGATGTCGATCCCGACGTAACGCATGGCCTTGTCTTGCGCGGACTCAATGAACGCTTGGACGAGGGTGTTGAGGTTCGCATCGAGACATCGGTCGCTCTCAGCACCAATCCCAAGGGAAAACCCGGATCGTTCGAGCCCGGTGTAGAGCTCTGGCTGACTGCCCAGCAGAAACTCCGCCTGAACTTGGCGCAACGGGCCCCTGAAGATCTCTTTTTCCTAATTAAAGACGATAGCTTGGCCGTTGTCTCAAACCGCCCGTTTCTGAGCGGCCGCGAGCGTCCTTTGAGCTTTATTCCCACCGTGGGTATTGTGACGAGACATCCTGAAGTTGTTGCTGAGATCGCCCGCCTAGCAGGGCTCGACCACGCTGATCCGCTCCATCGCAGAGGGGCACACAGCCGTGACTAGTTTCAGGCATCGGCTTACGGTCTCGGCCGCCACACACCGTGGACACATTCGACCCACTAACGAGGATGCCATTGCGGTAGGGCACTGGTTCGGGTTTGGTAATGCTGCCGAGCATGCTGCCGAATACTTCGTGAGCCAACGTGGGATCCTCCTCGCGGTCGCCGACGGCCTCGGTGGTCACCGTGCAGGAGAGATCGCAAGTCGCTTCCTGGTAGAGCAACTCGTCCGAGGCGTCGATCGTCTGCCGACCGGGGACAGCGATGCCATCGTCGACCTTCTTAAGCACATCGATTTCGACCTCAGAGGACAGATGGTTGAAGACACATCCCTGCGCGGAATGGGGAGTACGCTTGCTGCGGCGATCATCACTGAGGGGACACTGACAATTATCAACGTCGGCGATAGCCGGGCTTACCTATATGATGACGCAGATGGATTCCGGCAGGTCAGTGTTGAAGATGTTCCGCGAGCGGCTGTAGCTATAGGGCTGGAGAGAGTCGCTTCCGTCGGCTCCCACCATCATACAGGCCGCCGGGCCACGCACGCGATCACGCAGGCATTTGGCGGATCCATCCATCGAACACGTTCTCTTTACCCTCACATCGTACCGGTTCCGGTGCTGCCCGACGGATGGACATTGCTCTTGTGCTCGGATGGTCTGACCGACATGGTTGGTGATCAGGTTCTCTGCGCGGCTCTGCACTCTAGTGAACTCAAAGCTGACGCCTTGGTCGCCAAAGCCTTGGGTGCTGGTGGCGAGGACAACGTGTCAGTGATTCTCGCCCGTCTTGAGCAAGGCTGAGAAGCGAGCGAGAGGGCAATGAGAAGAGAGCACATCGGGAGCTTTCTTATAGGTTTGGGTTTTCAGCATTGAGCTACTGGAACATCGCGGGGATTTTCCTCGCGAAATCCTGCATCTCCCGCACGCGCTCTTTGAGGTGCCGTTCCCGATCAGCAGGCTTAATGCCGACACGGTCGCCGATGAGTTCGTAGATCGGACGGTAATTCGTAGGCTCTGCCGCCATGGCCTGGGCGATCATCTCCGCCCTGAAGATGTCCTTGATGGCGGCCTTCATCATCTGGTCGCGATCAACGGGTTGCCCGGGAGCGGCGGCCGTCTTAGCGTACCGTTTCGCGAGCGCGGAGCCGGTCTGTCCTCGGAGCGCACGGTGCAAGCCACTCTCCAGGGCGTCCGGGTCAGCCTCCAGGCGCGCCGCTGCGTCCATGGCGTACGCAGCGAGGAAGCAGGTTTGGCGGACGTGCTCGGCCAGGGGCGGGTGGCTCCCGTTCTTGTCGACCATTGCGTCCTCGGAATCAGTGACGCCCAGGACCTCGTCGAGCTCCATGAAGAGCGTGTCCTCCATCGTCTCGATGCCGGCGGAATGCGGGCGGGCGCGGGTTTGATCGAGATGAAGGTCGAAGACACGAGCGGCGGGATCAGTGCTTTACGCCACATGCAAAACGCCACCCCCCAAAGATTTGTGACACTCTAGCTTACCTGACGTCGAATTCGAGCATTCGCTTGTAGCATTCAACAACTCTTGCGCTGACTCCAGTTTAGCTCGATCGCGTGAGGCTTGGCACGATGTTACAGAGGTGCGCCAAGTCGTCCGGCGCTCTGAGCGCGTCTTCAACCCGCAGGTGCTAATTCGACGGGCAAGATGCTATTAGCTCAGACGTCACACTGCCTGTTCGCACAACAAAGAGCTGAAAATCTTGGGCCGACCAACTGGCTAATACCTGATCGATCGGTCCGGCCTCTCATCCGAGAACCAGAAGAGCGGTTCCCCGCATGATCCGCATGGAGATGCTGGGATTGGCGAAAGCCCGTTCAAGATCCTCTTTGCTCTGGGACATCGATGCCTCAGGAATCATTCCGCCCCGCCACGCACAAGCGCCAGAAGTCCAAGAAACTCCTCGTTCGGCATGTCACTCTTCCAGCTGTTCACGAAACGGCAGACAACCTGAAGATTGCCCTCCGCGTAATGCCCATTGCTGTCAATTCGATCTAGAGACGCGAGAAGATGGGTGCTCTCATGCTCCCCTCGGAACTGGAGCGGGACGTTCGTGAGGGCGCAACGCCGATTGTCACTGGGCATTTTGGCGTGAGACAGGCGATCTAATAATTTCAGTGACTTAGCTTGTACTCTGAGACGAAAGGTTGGACATTTAACCTGAGATTCTCGTTGGCCTTGAGCATTTAACCTGAGACTCCGGCGCACAAACGTTCTCTGGATTTGGAGCCGAGTGAGCCTGGCGGGGCCACAGTCAATCAGAGCGTTGGATCGTGCATCAATGCTAAGCAGTGCATCGCGTTAGCCGGGATGGAGCAGGGTAGGGGAATTCCCGAAGCCGTCTTACATTGGCAGTTGATACTGTTGGCGAATGAAGGAGACCCAGCGTTGGGGAAGGCGTTAATGGTCAGCCATTTTGGAGCTGGTCCCATGTCCCTTCGCCCGCAATCCTTGAGATTATCCATTCCAGCTAAAACGGTCCGCATTGCCCGGGCCGCTTTCCCCAAGGGCAGTCCCTATCTCACGCTGCGGGACGAACTCGGCACCGTGTTCTGCGACAGTGACTTTGCTGATCTCTACCCAGCCGGTGGCCAGCCAGCTTACCCGCCCTGGAGGCTGGCGCTTGTCACGCTCATGCAGTTTCGCGAGGGCCTGAGCGACCGCCAAGCCGCCGACGCGGTGCGAGCCCGGATTGACTGGAAGTATCTCCTTGGCCTCGCGCTCGACGACCCCGGCTTCGACCACAGCGTGCTCTGTGAGTTCCGGGATCGGCTCCTCGGCGGCAGCCTCGAGGCTCGCTTGCTGGAGCGCCTCCTCGAGGCCTCGCAGGCCCACGGGTTGCTCCGGGCCCGAGGGCGGCAACGGACCGACTCGACCCACGTGCTGGCGGCCGTGCGCGCGCTCAACCGGCTTGAACTCGTGGCCGAGACCCTGCGGGCCGCCCTCAACGCCGTTGCAACGGCGGATCCAAACTGGCTGCGGGCGTTCGCCCCACCAGAGTGGTATGAGCGCTACGGTCGCCGTGTCGAGAATGCGCGTCTGCCGCGGGCTGAGGCGCAGCGGGAGATACTCCAACGGCAGATCGGTGAAGACGGCTTTCGCCTGCTGCAGGCGTTGAAGCATGCTGACGCGCCGGCGGGGCTCGGGAGGCTGCACGCCATCCAGATCTTGCGGACCGTGTGGGCGCAGCAGTTCGAGCGCTCACCAGGATCCACTGGCGCGCCGCCCGATCCGGACCAGGGCCGTTCACCGCCCAAGTCCGACAATCGGCAGCCGAGACGGACTGAACGACGTAACCGCGGCAGTGAGGATCACCTCGTCTCCCCATACGATGCGGATGCCCGTTTCCGGGCCAGGAACGGGCGAGATTGGATCGGTTATATGCTCCATCTGATCGAGACCTGTGATCAGGACCATCCCCACCTGATCATTCATGCCGATTCCACGCCGGCCAATGTTCACGACGTCATGCGCCTTGGACCCATTCACGGGGCGCTTGAAGCCAAGGGGCTGCTGCCGGGCGAACATCTGGTCGATACAGGCTATATGAGTGCGGCCCACCTCGCTCGCTCCCGCCAACAGCACGGGATTGATCTCGTTGGGCCAAGCCGGAAGGACGTGAGTTGGCAACACCGCACCGAAGGCGCCTTCGAAATCAAGGATTTTGTGGTGGATTGGGACAATCGCCGTGTGCGGTGCCCGAATGGCAAGGAGAGCCTGTCTTGGGGCGAATATGGGGACGCTGCTCGCGGCCGCTATGTGAAGGTTCGCTTCCGCGCCGCCGATTGCCTCACCTGCGCGTCCCGTGCACGTTGCACCCGAGTTGCAGGATCAGCGCAGGGCCGGCAGCTTCTGCTCCACACCAGAGATGCACACGAAGCCTTGGTCGCAGCGCGGGTGCACCAGCAAACTGAGGCCGGGCAGCGCCTGTATGCTTTGCGGCAGGGGATCGAAGGCACCTTCTCCCAGGGCGTCCGCGCGTTCGGATTGCGCCGGGCGCGCTACCGCGGCTTGGCGAAGACACGCCTGCAGCATGTGGCCACCGCAGCCGCACTGAACATCGAGCGCATCACGGCCTGGCTCGATGGGCAAGCGCTGGCGCCGACCCGAACCTCACGCTTTGCAGCCCTGGCCGGCTGATTGGTTCGCCAACAGTATCGGCAGTTAACTTGAGATTCCAAAGCCTCAGAGTCTCACGCCAAGATGCCTACGGCTGCTCCAAAATCGGGAATCTCACGCCAACATGCTCAGCGACACCTGGGCCAAGATGAAAGAACGCCTGAAGGCCAAAGCCGCGCGCAGCCTCGAAGCCCTGGAGGCAGAACTCAAGCCAGCCCTCGACACCATCACCGCAAAGGACGCGCGAGGCTGGATCAGGCATGCCGGCTATGCTCTACACTGAGCCGAACTTCGCTTTACGATGCCTTGACGAGCTATTTGCTATTGACTGGCCCAGAATGGCCAAGTGTATGCATCAGCCGGTTGGCCCAGCCGAAAATGGCAGCGGAATGAATAAGATCAACAATCTCCGACTTTGACATACCGCAGTTGAGCAAAGCCCTCACTTGATCAGGTGTTACGATCGAAGGGGTTTGAGAAAGCGTCTTGCAGAAATCAACGATCGCTTGGCTGCGGGTATCGAACGGACCATCAAGGCTTTTGAGGTAAATACCTTCAACAACGTCAGCGCGGCCCGAAAGCTCGACATAGCGTCTTGCGTGAACAGACGCACAATAGACACATCTGTTCACCGCCGACGCCACCAGCGCTCCTAGTTCTCTCTCTGCCCGATTAAGTCCACCTTCTACATACATTATTGCGTTGAACAGTTTCGTTCGGGCCACATAGGACTCTGGATCGTGCGCGAGGGTACGAACGTAGGGCGAGACTTTGGTGTTCGATGGAGTGACTTGCATTGCGGCAAGCTGCTCTTCGTTCGCGGATTGTAAATCCAAAGGTTGAATGTAGGGATGCCACGAGAGCGCCTTTACTTTGAAACTGGCGTTATTCATGTGACGGCCTCCAGCGCCCTTAGACCCACAATGACTCTTGCTTCAAAGTTCACAAAGGCAATCAGCTCAGAGATGGCGACGATCTGTGAATTGCTCAGCCCAGCCTCCTCCAACCGCTGGATATCCGAGCGTGTGCTGTCGCGTGGCTTTGTGGTTACGAGGTCCGCATGGCGAACCAACGCTGCGGTAAAAAAGTTCCCACCCGTTGGCAGATCGCTCCCTGAGGCGATTATTCGCAACATCTCATCACCGTCGCTGCTCTCTCGTTGAGCGTCATAGGACTTGGCTAAATCCTCAAGGCCGATCAGGCGTGCCATCCGGGCGGCCAAGGCTGCACGCATTGCGTGGCTTATTCCGAAATCTGAATTGGGCGTCAGCACGGCTCTGCGACAAAGCTCAGCTCCCTCCACGAATTCTGGGCGCTCACGCCTGATGCCATGGAGTTCAGAACCGGGGTTTAGCCGCGACAGTATGTCTATGCGGTCGACCATGTCACTCCTTCCAGTGCAGCTTGCACCTACCTTTTACAGTCCTCTGGTGCTCGGACAGCATGATCTGGCGCGGCCGAGCATTCCTCGCTAGTTCCTCAACCTCGCATTACCAGATGCCCGTCTCCCACCGGCTCGAGGACTGCATCGTCCGGCGGCAAGTTTGCGCTGACGTCGAATGTTAGTGGACGGCGGGTGCTTTCAATATCTGGATCAGGAATGGGGATGGAGGACAGCAGTGCCCGGGTGTAGGGATGCTGCGGATCCTCGAAGATTGCCTCGCACGGACCCATCTCTACGATCCGCCCTCGCAACATCACCGCGACACGATGGCAGAGAAAACGAACCATTGAAAGATCGTGCGCGATGAAGAGATAAGTAAGGCCAAGCTCGTCCTGTAGATCCTGAAACAGATTGACGATCTGTGCCTGGATCGACACGTCGAGAGCCGTAATTGGCTCGTCGGCAACAATAAACGCGGGATTGAGAGCGATTGCGCGGGCGATGCTCACACGTTGACGCTGCCCGCCTGAAAACTCATGTGGGTAGCGTTTCATGAAGGCGGGATCGAGCCCTACTTTCCTGAAGAGTGCAGCGACCCTATCCAGCCTTTCCGGTCCACCTGTGCAAACACCATGCACATCCAGTGGCTCGCCAACGAAGTCGCCTACCGTCATCCGCGGATTGAGGGAGGAATAGGGGTCCTGGAAAATGATCTGCATGTCGCGGCGGTATGGCCGTAGCATCCGCTTCGACAGCCCGGTGATGTTCTTGGATCTGAAAATGATGTCACCGCTGGTTGGCGCTTCCAACTGAAGCAGCACGCGTCCGGTGGTAGACTTCCCTGAACCTGATTCGCCGACGAGGCCCAACGTCTCACCTGCAGCGATATCGAAGCTGATATTGTTGACTGCCTTCAGCAGAGCTGATGGTGCGCCAAACAGACGGCGTTCTCCGCCATAGATCTTGGAGAGGTTATTAACCTCGACAATTGGCTCGGGCCTCTCGGGAGCAGGTGCTTTCTCAACCACGGACATCCTCCAGAGAAGCGAGTTCTTGTCGTAGATCATACCAAGCCGCCACCTTGTGACCGGGAACGCTCCCAGGTGCGTCGACGAGCGGCGGTGTTTCTATCCTGCAGCGATCTGTAGCGAACGGGTTGCGCGGCGCGAAGGGATCGCCCACTGGCTCCCGAGTCATATCGGGCGGATTACCTGGTATTTGGTACAGGCGCTTCATGCCCCGCCGGCTGCCATGGGGGAGGGACCTGAGCAGCCCCCAGGTATAGGCACTCCGGGGATCTTTGAAGACGGCTCGGACCGGTCCCCGCTCCATGATCCGCCCGCCATACATAACCTGCACCGTGTCAGCCAGGCCAGCCACTACACCCATGTCGTGAGTAATCCAGATTACCGTTGTGCCGATCTTCTTCTTGAGGTCGCGCACGAGATCAAGAATCTGGGCCTGAACGGTTACATCCAGTGCTGTCGTGGCTTCGTCCGCGATCAGGAGCTTGGGATTGCACGAGATGCCAATGGCAATCATGACCCGCTGCCGCATGCCGCCTGAGAACTCGTGGGGATATTGGCCCGCCCTGCGGCCAGGATCCGGGATCCCAACCATGTCGAGAAGCTCAATGACACGCTGCCGCGCCTTACTTGCAGATAATCCGAAATGCCGACGTAGCGGCTCGGCGATCTGACGCTCCACGGTTAGGACTGGGTTCAGCGATGTCATGGGATCCTGGAAGATGAATCCAATCTCCCTTCCTCTAAGATCGAAGAGCTCGCGTTGGGAGAGCGCCAGCAGGTTTCGGCCGTTAAACAAGACCTCGCCCCGGACAATCCGCCCGGGAGGCATCGAGATGAGGCCGACCATCGAGAGTGCGTGAACACTCTTGCCTGAGCCAGACTCACCCACAATCCCGAGTGTCTCACCACCGTGCAATGTGTATGAGACGTCATTGACAGCGTGTACAGTGACAGCCGACGTGTTGAACTCGACAGTTAGGTTGCGGACCTCGAGGAGCGGCTTCATCGTGACACTCTCAGCTTTGGATCGAAATAGTCACGTAGCCAATCACCAAGAAGGTTCACGCTCAGGACCGTGAGCAAGATGGCGATTCCAGGAAACGTAACGATCCACCAGGCAGTAGAAATGTAGACGCGCCCATCCGAGAGCATGCGCCCCCAACTCGGATTGGGCGGCTGAACGCCAAGACCGAGGAACGACAGAGCCGCATCCATGATGATGACGCGCGCGAGCTCGAGCGTCGCGACGACGAGGGCTGGAGTTAGGACATTCGGCAGTAGATGCCTCAGCATGATACGCCAAGTGCCAGCACCGATCGCTTGCGCAGATAGGATGAACTCGCGCTCACGTAGAGCAAGAACCTGACCGCGAATTATTCGCGCATAACGCAGCCAGCTCGTCAGTGCCAAGACAATAATGAGGTTGCGAGTGGACGGTCCGAGGGCCGCAACGATCAGCAAAGCCAGCAGCATCAACGGCAAGGCTAGCTGAATGTCGACGATTCGCATCAGCACCCGGTCGACAATGCCGCGATAGTAGCCAGCAACAATGCCGAGTAGCACTCCGACGACGCCGCCAAGGAGAACGGCAGAACACGCGATCAGCAGTGTCACTCGGCTGCCATAGATGATGCGTGAGAGAATATCCCGGCCAAGCTCATCAGTGCCGAGCGGGTGTGGCCCAGGCGAGAAAGGCCCGGTCCATGTCGGCTCCACCATACGTGCGAGGATGTTGGATCGTGTGGGAGATGGGAGATTGAAGAGAGGGGCGAGTAAGGCAGCCAGCACAAAAGCGACTACTAACGCAAACCCGAACAATCCGGCACGGCTCTGTGTGAGAGCAGAAAAAAACGATTTCATGGATCTGCTCCTAGTGCCTGCGAATGCGTGGGTCGAGTACGCCGTAAAGCAGATCGACCAGCAAATTGACCACGACGAAGATCACGGCGACAAGCGCCACGCCAGCTTGGATGACGGGGAAATCCTGAGCCTGAATTGCCTGCATGATCACCCGGCCCACTCCTGGCCATGCAAAGACGGTCTCTATGACTACGGATCCCCCGAGAAGCTCACCGGCAATGATTCCGATCATAGTCACAACTGGGATGAGTGCATTGCGAGCAATGTGCCAGAGGAAGACAGTCTTCGGGAGAAGTCCTTTTGCACGCGCAGTGCGTACATAATCCTCTCGCATGATATCGAGAAGTGACGAGCGAAGCAGGCGCGCGATTGAGGCGGACACGAAGACGGAAAGGGTTACGCCTGGCAAGATCAGATACGCGAGGCTTCCATACCCGCCAGTCGGCAGCCAGCCTAGCTCAACTGCGAAGAGTAGGATCAGCATAATGCCTAACCAGAACACCGGAGTGGCCTGGCCAAGGAGGGCTGCAGTCATCACAATGAACTCCGCCACCGTTCCACGACGCAGTGCCGCAATTGCCCCTGCAGCAGCCCCGATAAGTGTTCCGAATACCAGAGCCGTTCCCGCCAGTAGCCCTGTCGCCGGCATCCGCTCCAGCACCACGTCGAGAGCAGGCCTCGTATGCTGGAACGAGATTCCGAAATCGCCCCGAAACATCGCGAGCATGGAGATCACATACTGCTCTAAAATGGGCCGATCGAGGCCGAGAGCAGCGCGCAGTCGCTCCAGGTCCTGCTCGACGGCTCCGATTGGCAGGAGGAGAACAGCTGGATCTCCAAGTACGCGACTGACGAAAAAGACAATTGTCACCACGCCCCAAATTGCCAGAGCAGCCTCGAAGAGTTTTGATAGGAGATAGCGCGTCATGGTTGCGCGTCCCTCGACAGGCGATAGCGGGTCATATGCAGTTCAAGGAGCAATAGGTCCTCAGCGAGCGCTCTCTCAAGCTTGGCCAGACCATTCACAGTCTTTTCCTGGATCAAGTCTCATACTCCTATGCGCCCGCTATCTTGCCGCGGGTGTCCACTTGATCGGCTTCATCTCACTTCGACCAGAGTCACGCGCGATGAGATGAGGATGTCCGCTCAGAGGCGCTTCCCGCGACAGGTTAGATCGATTTCGTCTCTTCAGACGAAAGCTGCCTCAGTTCTTCGGCTTCATATCGTAGGCGCGAACCCAATCATCACCTCGCGCATTCCAGGTGATGCGCTTGGAAATTCCATACGTTGCTGGTTGCGCAAACAGAAACAGTGCGCCGGCCTGATCACACATCATCTTGGTTGCTTCAGCATAGATCCGGGTGCGCTCTTTATGATCAGTCGAGGCACGACCCTTGTCGAGAAGGGCGCCGAACTCCTTATTATTCCAGTAGTCGTAGATATTGCCCGGGGCAAACATGGTCAGCATTCCGTCTGCGTCGATGGTCGGCCAAGCCAGCCCCTGGATTGCGACCTGTGCCAAATCGCGCGCCTTGAGCTGTTTGTTCATGAAGGCACCGAACTCAATCTCAGTGATCTTCACGTTCAAGCCAATTTCTTGCAGCTGAGAAGCGATAACCTGGGTGAGTTCTTCACCTTGCAAGTAAGTGCCGACAGGGACTTCAATCTCAATTGGCTGGCTGAGGTTGACGCCGGACTCTTTCAACAGCTTCTGTGCCTTTTCGGGATCATATGGATATGGCTTCAGATCTGGATTGTACCCGAAATATCCTGGCGTCAGGAGCTGGCAATTTGCGGCTGTTGTCTTGCCGTCATAGATGGCCTTAGCAATTCCCTCTTTGTCGACGGCATAATTGATCGCCTGCCGGAGCTTAAGGTTGTTGATTGGAGCCTTCTGATGGTTGAACTTGCCAAGCAACATTCGGATTGAGGCGATTGCATCAGCCTGTGCCAATCCCCGTTCATTGATGCGCTTGATCTCAGTCGTCGGCAGCCCTGTGATCAGATCTACTTCACCGGCTTCGAGGGCAGCCGTGCGCGCAGCGGATTCTGGAATCGTGCTGAAGATAATTTTTTCGAACTCTGGGGCAGGTCCCCAGTAGTCTGGGTTGGCGACCAAGGTGATCCGATCGCCTGGGATGTTCTCCTGCACCTTATAGGGTCCGCCCGACATGGTCTCGCTAGCTGGCTTGTGGGTCTGGGCCCATTTCGGGGGTAGCAGGAAGAACATCGAGAGCTGGTCGGCGAAGGCCGGATAGGGCGACGACGTTTTCACCTCCAGAGTCGTATCGTCGATGAGGTTAACCTCGGAAACAAGTTCAAACCAAGCAGCGATGCGTGCGCCAACTGCCTTAGCGCGAACGCGGTCTAGGTTCCACTTCACCGCAGCTGCATCAAGCTTTTCGCCATTAGCAAAATGTGCGCCAGGTTTTAGTTTGAACCGCCATGTGTTCGGATCCGTCATTTCCCAGCTCTCAGCAAGCGCAGGCTGAAGTTTTAGATCTGGACCGCGAAGGATCAGCGCCGGATAAATATGGCTCAGCACGCTGAGATCCGAGCCGACAGAGGCTGTCATGTGTGGATCAAGCGTATTGACTGCCACCCTGAGCGCAATTGTAACGGTGTCTTGCTCTTGGGCAAAGCTTGGAGTGCCAACGGCAAGAGCCATGGCAGTCGCACCCAGCAAAAGTGTGTTGCGAAGTTTCACGATCATTTTGTTTCCCTCTCTTGTTTTGACTGAGCCCTTATAGGCTTCCCGCTGCACTGGGTTTCTTACGCTGGCTTAGTGCGTGCAAGAAACTCCCGGACAGCCGCGACGACCACTTCATTCGCTTCGATATGAACAGCATGGTTTGCGCCCGGCACCTCCAGAAGCTCAGCGTGAGGGATTCTTTCCGCGATAAGGCGCGAGTGGTTCGGTGGGCAAATCCAATCCTTCGCACCGCAGATCACTAAGGTAGGGACATTGATGTTCTTCAGCTGATCCCGCACGTCGTATACGCGCTCAGCAAAAAGTGCATTGTGCGTCTCGGCATGCATGTGCATGGTCCGAGTACGCTCCAACGCAACATCGGGGTCAAAATTCTCGTAATAGAGAGGCTGGAGTGCAAGCCAGATGAGGCGGAGCTCGGTGTCATCTTTCACCTTGTCCGAGAACAGCTTTTCCAGCATACCGATCGAGGCGCTCGGCGCCTTGTGCAAGCGCTCCTTGAACGTCACGAAGGCATCATCTTCATTATGATGGCTTGCGGCAGTGCCACGCAGGATTAGGCGGGACAGCCCTTCGGGATACTTGACGGCATAGGTCAGCGCGATCATGCCACCGAAGGACCCGCCGAGGAGAGTGATCTTTCTCCCGCCGCACAGATTGACCCGGAAGGCCTCGACATCGTCAGCGAACTGCTCGAAGGTATAGGGAGGCGTCAGGCTGGTCTCGCCACAGCCGCGCTGGTCATAGGCCAATAGACGGTATCTATCGGAGAGGCTCCTGTAGGCTCGGAATTCTCCATGCCGGTCGCCAATGCCTCGTCCTCCATGAAGGGCGACGATCACTTCGGCATTGGACGGGCCAACGTCGTCATAGACGAAAGTCGCATCATTCAACGTCACCGTTGGCATATCTGTCCCTTAGGTTGGAAGCCTTCGAAGCCCAAGAACCTCATGGCTCCAAATTAACATCATGAAATGGCGCCAATTTCAAACGAAAATTTCTGTTCTCAACCTCGTTACTAAGCTTAAGCAGCGGACCGGAAATTACGCTCTTGGGCTTCTGAGCGGGATAGAGCTGTGAATCGCTCCTTCGGGCGGGAGGCGGATCATGGCTCACTGCTTTTTCTCAATCGCAGGGTGCCGGTCGTAGACTGTGTCGGGGCGGGCCACTCCTGCCGGGCGGCGACCCGGCACACTGGTGGCAGCGATCGTTTCGCCATTAAGCTCATGCGGCGAAAGCGGCACTCCGGCTCCCCGACGCCGGCCCGTTAGCGGCGCCCGGCGTACAGGAGCGCGGCGCAAATCCCCAGTAGCGGGCAAGGCATGAAGCTGCCCGTTGAACCGCACCTCCCGCGTCGCCGCATGGTGATGCTCGACCAGCGCCTTCGAGTGGGAGATGCGATGGTACGCACCGCGCTCTAGGAGGCCATCAACGTGATACTCAGCCATGCCACGCGGTTCTCGGTTCTCAAGCGCTAGGCCATGGAAGGGGCGCTGGCGCGCAAATCGGCCACCGTTCTGCATCGCATCTGGGTGGATGGCACGACCTTCCGCTGGGCAAGGAAGCCGCGATAGCGGCCTGATCTGAGAAACGAGTTCAGAGCGGGAGCGCTCCCGTCCTGCTGAGGTCCCGTCGCCGGGACGAAGGAGCCGGAAAGCCGCAACAGCTTTTGTGGCAGGGCTTTCCCACTACATGTACCGAGATTGGTCACAAGATCCTCTCTGATGGCACGATGTGGCGGCCGAGTACCGACCAAGGACAGAAGCATGAGCGGGGGGTCGTGACGATCACTCAGGGGATTGACACTCAACAGCCCATTACAGAAGGCCAGCTTAAAGGCTATGCAGAAGTGCCCTGGTTCATGCCAACGTGCCGCTCCGTGATAGCTCTCATCCGGTCAGCATCCTTGGTACGCAAGGCCTCAATCATCTCAAAGTGATCCCGTGCGGCTTGCTCAAGCTTAGCAGGAGTGTTGTTGGCACGCTGGACTGCAAGGGGCACACGTGTCCGCAGGTCCCAGATGATCTCCACCATCACTGGGTTGTGACAGGCTTTCAGCAACTCCCGGTGGAAGTCATGATTGGCGCTGTCTTGCTCGACCACTGTTCCAGTTCTTACCGTATCCGCGAAGACGCTCGCCAGATAAGAGAGCCGCGCAAGCGACTCGCTCGTAACATTCGCTACCAATTCGTCGACGATCGACATTTCGACAAGGGCTCTGGCTCGGAAAATGTTCTTCACGTAAGCCTGATCTACCGGTGGAACGTAGTAACCTCGATTGGGAATTCTTTGGACGATCTTGCGTGAGTGCAATTGGTCTAAAGCGTGGCGGAGCGTGAGGCGCGTGCAACCGTAACGCTCTTCAAGGTCGATCTGCTTGAGCCACATCCCGGGCGCCAAGGCACCGCTGTAAATATCGGCCTCAATCATCTCCGCAAGCGAACCGCCCGCTCGGGCACCGCCTCTCGCGACTCCTACATCCTGCAAGTGAAGCACTCCTTGAATGGGGAACATATCTCCCCTAACACATAATAAGCGCCATTGACATCCTCGCATTTTGGCGCCAATTTAAGAAACTATCGGATTTTTAGATGACGAGGCTTCCTTGCTCAATAAGATTGGATCCCGCTTCCGCGTGGGTGTCGACTCCGGTGGCACCTTTACTGATATTTGCATCTTCGACGAGGAGAAGTCGGAGGTCTTCGTCTGGAAGGTGTCCAGCACTCCCGCCGATCCATCAGAAGGTATCGTGAACGGCATCACTCAGGGGCTCCGGGCCATGCCTGAGCCGGGCCATCCTGACAAAGTGGCCTATTTCGGCCACGGCACGACCGTTGGCACCAATGCACTGATCCAGGGGCGCGGCGCCGAATGCGGCCTCATCACAACCGACGGCTTTCGCGACGTACTGGAAATTGGACGGCAGAAGCGCCCGGAGCTTTACTCTCTTCAAAGCGTCAAGCCTCCGATCCTGGCGACGCGTGACAGGCGTCTTGAGGTGCGCGAACGCGTACTCTTTGACGGTACTGTTGCCACGCCGCTGCATGAGGACGATGTTCGGACGGCGGTGCGAAAGCTGAAAGAGCAAGGCGTGACGGCAATTGCTATCTGTACGCTCTTCTCGTTCGTGGAACCGCACCATGAGAAGCGGATCCGTGACATCGTTCTGGAGGAAATTCCGGGCGCATTCCTCAGTGTCTCGCATGAGATTGCTCCCGAATTCCGCGAGTACGAGCGCATGTCGACGACGGTGGTCAATGCCTATCTCGGCCCGATTATGCGTCAGTATCTCGACCGCTTGTCGCCAAGGCTCGAGGAAGCGGGCATCTCCGCAGAGCCTCGTCTCACGCAAAGCAATGGCGGCGTGATCTCGTGCGAAACGGCGCGAAACCAACCCGTACGGACAGTGCTGTCAGGACCTGCCGCCGGTGTCACAGCGGCCTTGGAAGTGGGCCGTACGACGGGGATTGATAATCTTATCACATTCGACATGGGCGGAACGTCGAGCGACGTCTCGCTGATCGACCGCGGCCGCCCTCAGATGGCGAACGACATCGAGGTTCATGGTTACCCCCTGAAGGTGCCCATGCTCGACATTCACACCGTTGGCGCCGGCGGCGGTTCGATCGCGTCTGTGGACAACGGTCTCCTCAAGGTCGGCCCCCGCAGTGCTGGAGCTGCTCCCGGGCCGGTCTGCTACGGGCTCGGCAATGAGGAGCCGACCGTTACGGATGCGAACGTGGTGCTCGGCGTGCTGAATCAGACGCATCTGCTCAATGGCCGCATGCCGATCGATGCGGAAGCGTCCCGCCGAGCGATCAAGCGGCTTGCGGATCAACTGGGCATCGAGCCGATTGAGGCGGCACAGGGCATCATCCGCGTCGTGACGGCGAACATGGCCAAGGCCATTCGGGTCATTTCCGTCGAGCGCGGCTACGATCCCCGAGACTACACGATGCTTGCCTTCGGCGGCGCGGGCCCGATTCATGCATGCCGTCTGGCCAAGGAGCTTGAGATCCCAAAGGTGCTCATTCCGAAGCATCCGGGTATTATGTGCGCGATCGGTCTGCTGCAGGCCGATCTGCGAACCAACATTTCGCTGACGCGTATGACGCCACTGTCCCTGGAGGCTCTATCAACGATCGAAGCCGGCTTCTCGCAGCTCCGTGAGCGTGCGGATGCCTGGTTCAATCTCGAGGCGATTCCGCGGGAAGCGAGAACGCTGCGGCTTGCAATCGACATGCGGTATGGCGGCCAAGCCTATGAACTCACGGTCGAATGGCCGGAGGGACTGCACGGAAAGAAGCTCATCGACTCCCTCAGAAGCAATTTCGAAGACGCTCACAAGCAGCTCTATGGCTATATCGCCGCCGAAGAGCCGGTTCAGGTGACGACGCTTCGGGTCGAGGCCATTGGACATGTTCCGAAGGCTGATCCCAAGCGCAGCGGGCCGGCAGCCGGCAAGGCGGAGGATGCCATTGTGGGAACGAGAAGCGTCTACCTGCCAGAGCTTGGACGTTTCACGGATTGTCCGCTCTACCAGCGAGAGCATCTCGGCCCTGACCACACGATTTCCGGACCCGCCATCATTGAGCAGATGGACTCAACAACCCTTCTCCTTCCGGGCCAGAAGGCAAGCGTCGACCATTACCTGAATCTCCTGATCGAGTGGCAATCATGAACCAGATCCCGAACTTTCGCGACATGTCGGGCACTTCCATCGACCCAGTCACCGTTGAGGTGATCGGCAGCGCTCTCTCGACGATTGTCGAGGAGATGGGCAAAGCCATTGTCAGGGCCGCCTACTCCACGAACATCAAGGAGCGGCAAGATTGCTCCACGGTGATCTTCGATGCCGACGGGCGGACAATTGCCCAGGCGGAGCGCATTCCCATTCACTTGGGATCGCTCCTCGGCATCGCCGACTACGTACTCAAGCATGTCGATCTTGCGACCGTCGAGCCGGGCGATGTGTTCATCGGCAACGATGCCCATACGGGCGGTGGGACGCACCTCAACGACATCGTCTTTCTGGAACCGGTTTTCTTTGAAGGCGAGCTAGTGGCGTGGGTTACCAACCTCGCGCATCATTCGGATTTCGTGGATCGCGGCCACGCACATATCTTCCAGGAAGGCCTGCGCATCCCGCCGATCCGGCTCTACCGAAAAGGCGTGCTGCAGCAGGATGTCATGGATCTGGTCCTGCTCAACTGCCAAGTCCCGCGCGAACGCATCAACGACTTCAGAGCTCAGATGGCTGCCAACCGACTTGGTGTTCAACGCTATCAGGCCCTGTGCGCGAAGTACGGCAAGGATGTCGTGAAGGCCGCCGCGGCGGAAGTGCTGAACTATGCCGACCGCAAGACCCGAGCAGGAATCGCCAGGATTCCCGACGGGATCTACGAGCATAGCTGCCGTTTCGACAGCAATCTTGTTGATGAGGTGATGGAGCTGAAGGTCAAGATCAAGGTGCGCGGGGATGAGATATTCTTCGACCTGTCCGGCAACCCGGATCAGGTACGCGCCCCGATCAACATGGTCTATACGGCAACGCTGGCAACGGTCTACTTCGCCGTCAAGACACTCGTAGACCCGGACATCCCGGCTAACTCCGGCTTCCATCGTCCCATTCATGTTTCGGCACCGGAAGGATCATTGTTTAACGCCGTGGCACCGGCAGCAGTCTATAGCCGAACCGATCCGGCCCAGCGCCTTGTAGACTTGATTTTTGCGGCTCTATCCAAGGCCATCCCGGACGAGGTCTGTGCTGCCTGCACGGGAGGCGGATTGATGACCTTCAGTGGAATTCACCCCCGCACGAACCGCTTCTACGTCTATAACGAGATGTGTGGCGGCAGCATGGGGGCTCGTGCAGACAAGGATGGCCTTGATGGCGTACAGGTGCATACCACCAATACGGCCAATATCCCGATCGAAGCTCTCGAGTTCGAGCATCCAATCATGGTTGAACGCTATGAGCTGGTGCGAGATTCAGGCGGTCCCGGCCAGTGGAGAGGTGGCATGACCATCCGACGCCAAGTGAAAGCGCTCGATCACACGGCGACAGTTTCTGCCGGCGGGACGAACGCCATTGTTCCGCCCTGGGGCTTGTTCGGTGGGCTTGATGGAACGACCACCAATGTCGAACTAGGGGACGGCGTCGCTCCTCTGAAGAAGCGGGTCGGACGTGTCGGTCCCGGTCAGACGCTCGCCATGGTCGCATCATCGGGAGGCGGATACGGCGACCCGAAGAAGCGGGATCGCGCGCTTGTTCTGAAGGATTTGCGCGAGGACCGTATCTCCGAAAAGGCGGCCCGTGAGATTTATGGTCTCGAGCTATGAGGGTGGGTATCGTCGGATGCGGCGGTGTTGCCCTGGGCTATGCCGCCTTTCTCCTGAAGGGCGGCCACCAGGCTATTGTCTGGTCGCCATCCGGCGCGAGCGCTCGCTCCCTTGTTGACCAGGACCTCACAGTATCCGGAACCTTGGAGGGCAGCTTCCGCATTCGCGTGGCCCAATCTCCCGAAGAGTTGGTTTCGGACGCGGAAGTCGTCATTATTGCCGTCCCCGGCTATGGGCATCGCTCCGTCATGGATGCGGTCATCCCGTTCGCGCGGGGTGGACAGTCCTTCATTGTCAGCGCTCAATTGTCCTTGAGCGGCGTCTACCTGCAACGCCACCTCACTGCCCGGGGGATCCAGGCGGATGTCCTGGCCTGGGCGACAACAGTCCTGATGGGCCGGCGCACGGGATCATCAAGCGTCGCGATCGGGGGTATCCGGAGTATGCTGGAGATTGCAGCCCTCCCCGCAGAGGCCGGCGAAAGATGCCTCAATCTGTGCCGTGTGCTGTTTGGCGACAGATTTAGGCTTGTCCCGGATATTTTTGCCATTGCCCTCGGCAATCTCAATCCCCCGATCCATCTCGCGAGCGCGCTATGCAATTTCACGCGGATCGAGAAGGGCGAGTATTGGGCAAACTACGACGGCATCACGCCATCTGTCGCACGGCTCATCGAGGCGCTTGATCAAGAGCGGCTGGAACTGGCTAAAGCCTACCGAGTGAAAGTTCGCACTGTCCAGGAACACTACTGCCTGAGCTTCGGCTTCGATGAGGGGTGCTCGATCGCCGAGATGGCAGCGATGGTTCATACGAAGCGTCAGGGCCCGCCGGGCCCAACGTCCCTGAGCACGCGATTCGTTACTGAAGATGTTCCTTTCGGGATCGTGCCTCTCGTTGAGCTAGCCCATCTTATGCACGAGACGACTGGGAAGGGCTGGCGGATGTAGCTTAAGCAGTTGAAGCAGCGTAGGATTTGGTTGCTGACACCGATCCTGTACTCCCTTCAAGGCTGCCACACCCGCCATGACGGACGATACAACCGCGACGTTCCTGTTTCCAGCCGTTGGCCGCAAGAAGATCACCGCCGCTTTCGATGGTGGGCGCCTGTCATCAGACGGTGGCGTCCTGCTCCTGGCGCAGGCCGAGCGCCGGCTTGGGATCGCCGAGCGGCTGGCGCGCGTCATCCCGGATCGGCGTGATCCGGAGCGGATCAAGCATGCGATCCCGGACATGATCCGCGCCCGCATCTTTGCCATCGCGTGCGGTTATGAGGACTGCAACGACTTTGGCCCGCTGCGCTCCGATCCGGCGTTCAAGCTCGCCTGCGGGCGCTTGCCCGAGACGGGTGCGGATCTCGCCTCGCAGCCAACCCTTTCCCGCCTGGAGAATACACCGACGATCCGCGACGCGATCCGCCTGACCTATGCTCTGATCGATCAATGGATGGCCAGCTATGCCACACCGCCTCATGGCGTGGTGCTGGACATCGACGACACCTGTGACGTGGTGCACGGGCATCAGCAACTGTCGCTGTTCAATGCCCATTACGACGAACGCTGCTTTCTGCCCATCCATGTCTACGACACGCAGACGGGCCGGCCTGTTGCGGTTGTGCTGCGCCCCGGCAAGACGCCCTCCGGCCGTGAGGTGCAGGCTTACCTGCGACGCCTCGTGCGGCGCATCCGCACGCGCTGGCCGACCACGCAGATCACGATCCGCGGCGACAGTCACTATGCCCGTCCCGAAGTCATGGACTTCTGCGAGGCGAATGGCCTCAGCTACATCTTCGGGCTGACCGGCACCCGGCCGCTCACGGCCAAAGTTCAGGATATGGCCGATGCGGTGCGCACCCAACGGGCGCTGGAGGACTGCGAGGTCGTTCGCGGTTTTGCCGAGACGAAACACCGGGCTGGAAGTTGGTCGTGCGAGCGTCGCGCGGTCGCTCGCATCGAGGCCACCCGCCTGGGGCTCGACATCCGCTTTGTCGTCACCAACCTGATCGGAACAAGCCCGCAGATTCTCTACGAGAGCCTGTACTGTGCCCGAGGCCAAGCGGAGAACTGGATCAAATTCCACAAGACCCAACTGGCCTCCGACCGGACTTCCTGTCGGCGAGTGGTGGCCAACCAGGTCCGGCTGGTGCTGCACACGGCAGCCTACTGGCTGATGCTGTCGGTGCGGGATGCCATCCCAACTCTGCGCGATCTCGCCCGGGCCGAGTTCGCGACGCTGCGCCTTCGCCTGCTCAAGATCGCCGTGCGGGTGCAGGAAAGCGCCAGTCGCATCCGGCTGGCCTATGCCTCGTGCTGTCCGGAAGCGGATCTCTTCCGCCGTCTTGCGGGGGCTCTCGCATCCAGGCCACGGACGGCCTCGCCATGAGCGAGGGGGCAGCCATCGCCCTCATCAACCCGTCGTCCCCGCCAACGCGTTCCCCACGTTCCAGACCTCGCGGCGGTGAAAGAAACGCAGCGGATCGGCACGCCCGGGCTGCAAATCAAATCATCCCAACCAACTCTGGTGAATACGATGGGCTAGGGGCTCGGCAAGGTATTCCGATGCCGCTTCATCAGGCGGGGGTACAAATATTCAGTGCACTTTATGGGCGCGATTTCGCCAGCGAGAATGATCTTCTCAAATTCGTTCTGCAAGATTGATTGCGGTAGGCAGGGTGCGGTTGTTCCCCATGCGGTCAGGTTGCTGCCCGGGAAGTGGGACATAGAAGAAAATATGCGATACCTTCGGTAACATTTTCTCGCCAAACGATAGCTTCTACAAGCGGTTAGCAGCGTCAATTTAGCAGCTTGGGACAAATCTACTCCTCCGCCGAGGAGCCTCATCAGGAAATCACGCTCCTCTGTAGCGCGCGAGGCGTCTCTCAACATGAACAGACGCCCCTGGTGACACAAGAAAAATCTTCAGGCTTGGGACAGCGCGTGGTCAGGGCTGACTGTGTGCGGCCTTATGCGGCTCACAGGCCGCGGGCCCGAACGGAAGTCCGCGGATCAGGTCCAAGTCAAAAGCACGTGCTCACGGCACCTGTTGAAAAGCTGGTCGTCCTGATGCCGTCTCAGGGACCGTTGCGCCGTCTCTCTCCTTCGACCATCCTAACAACTAGGATCATAACATTGCTTTTTAAGTTCCATACAACACTAAAGCAAACGTCCACGGAGATGGCCTTCCGCCACCACTCTGATTATTATCTGGCGCAGTAAATCCCTAACGGCGCTAGCTGATGATGAAAGACTGGAGAACTCATGCCATACAAAGGATAACGTGCGCTCAATGGATGGATTGACGATACGCGTTGCGGTCAATAGTCCAGCTTCGATTTCCGTCGCGAAGGCGGAATAAGGGACGATCGTGTAGGCTGGTCCATTTATAACGATACTGCGGAAAACGGATAGGGAGTCCTGCTCAATCGCGACTCTAACTCGGTGCCCCTCACGTGCCGCTGTGTTTTCCAGATCAATGCGAAGCTGGTTTCTCCGCCCTCCCATAACCAATGAATAGTTCGCGAGATTGCGGAAGTCTATTTCTCCATGAGTATCTCCGGGTGGCACACGCCCGACCATATACAGGTCCTGAGCGATAACAGGCACGGTTGCTGCACCCGCTAGCGTCGCGACGTTGGGTAACAGGGCAAAATCTACTTGGCGTGAGGTCACTAGATCATCACTCGCAACGCGCATCAGATCGAGTATGACGAGACGGATATGCGGATAGGTTTGGCGTGTTTCCCAGAACAACTTTCCGGCGAGTAACGATGCAACAGACGAGGCAAGGACGATCCGGACTTCACCCGCCAGTTCGTTAGCCGCATTGATGGTCTCTTCCCGCACCTGATCGACATGCCTGAACAGCGACTGTGCGCCCCTGGACAGCCGCTCACCTGCATCCGTCAGACGAACGCCTTTTGTGCTGCGTTCGAAAAGCTGCACGCCAAGCTCGTCTTCCAATGCCTTGATGTGGGTTGAAAAAGCCGGTTGCGCCAGGTGAACTTTGCGGGCGGCGGCTGAAATGCTCCCGCATTGAACTGCTTCCAAAAAATACCGGAGTTGGTCGAGCTTCATCAATGAAACCATCTTTCATATCGCAAGACGCGATAGAGGGTATCTTGATATAGTATTTTTTGTATAGCCGTCGATTGCGTATTTGTGACGGAAACATGATCGTAACGACGAACCGAGGCATTCATGGACTATAGCCGCACCATCCGGAATGTTTTTGGAGCACGGGCGGACGGTGCGCCGCTCTTTTCCTTTTGGACCCATTTCCCACGCGATGATCTTGACGCGGAGCGTCTCGCCAATGCGACCATCCGCTTGCAGCTGGAATTCGATCTCGATTTCGTGAAGACAGCGCCCAATGGCATGCACGCGGTCGAGGATTATGGTGTCAAAATCGATTTTTCGGAGGTGCCCGAGGGAGGCGTTGCGCGGCTCGTCTCGACACCGTTCGAAACGGTCGAAGACTGGAGCAAGCTGCCGGAAATCAACATTCATGCCGGTGCACTTGGTCGCGAACTACAGTCTCTTCGTCTCGTGCGTGCTGCTTTGCCTCATGTTCCAGTGGTTTTTACAGTTTTTAGTCCGATGACGCTTGCGGCGAAGCTGAGCCGGGGCAAGATCTACGAGCACATTGCCGAAGGGACGAATGCAGCGCTCATTCATTCCGCGCTGGTTAAACTGTCGCAGACCGTCGCGCAATATTCCGCGGCGGCCATTGAGGCGGGCGCGGACGGCGTCTTTTTCGCGCATCAGGACACGGGCCGCCACCTGCTCGCCTACGACGACTTCAGCGAATATGTGGCTGCCTACGATCACGAGGCGCTGAGCGGCGCGCGTTTCGGGCGCTTCAACATTCTTCATATCCACGGTGAGCAGATTCGCTTCCGCGAACTGCTCGATTATCCGGTCCATGCGATCAACTGGCACTCGTGGGAAACGCTGCCCTCAGCTCTTACCGGCATGCTCTCCTCCCGCAAGTGCATCGTCGGCGGTATTGACCGCCGTTCGGTGACCGCCAACGACATTCCGGCTATTGAAAATCAGATTTCCTCCGTCCGCATCGCTGCCGATGGCATGAGCGATCTGATTTTCACGCCAAGTTGCACAATCCGCGCTGGCTTCAAGCCCGAAACCCTTCACGCCATCCGCTCCATCGTTAAGGAACGGCTACCGCGCGGATCTGCGACGGCTCTGCACGACGCAGCAGTTGCCGCGCAGTGAATGGCTAAGGGAGGTACATCCTATTGATAGAAATGTCGCGTCTGTCGAGCCGGCCGGTCGCGACCATCGACAATAGTCGCACCGGCAAATGACTTCGAACCGACTGGAAAGCCAGTCGCAAGAAGGGAGGGAACAATATGAACATACGTAGTCTTCTAATCGGCACCATCATCGCCGCCATGGGTGTGGCGCCATCAGTTGCCAGCGAGTATCCGGCAAAGCCGATCGAGATGATCGTTGCCTTCGCGCCGGGGGGCGGTACTGACGTGGCGGCGCGCTCGATCGCACGTTTCATGCAAAAGCATCTCGGGGAAGGTGCTTCTATTGCCGTCATCAACAAGCCGGGCGCCGGCGGTGAGATCGGTTGGACGACGCTTTCGCAGGGCAAGCCAGACGGCTACACCATTGGCATGATCAATCCGCCTGCCTTCAACGCACTCGCTGTCGAGGGCAAGGCAAAATATACGATGGACAGTTTTCAGCCGATCGGCAACGTCGTGCTAGATCCGGGCATCCTTGTCGTCACCAAGAACAGTCCCTACAAGACGCTGACCGAACTCGTTGACGCGTCCAAGGCTGCCCCGGGCACCATTGTCGTCGGCACGTCCGGCGCCGCCGGTTCGTCCGAGCATATCGGTATCCTGAGCCTTAACCGCAGCGCTGGCTCTGCCTTCAAGCCAGCTTTCTTCGGTTCCACCGCGCCGGTTCGCCAGGCAATCCTTGGCGGGCATATTCCGGCCGCTACGATGAACCTGTCCGAAGCCCTGCCACTGGTCCGCAGCGGCGACGTGCGCCTTCTCGGTGTCATGGCCCAGGAGCGTTCGCAATATTTGCCGGATGCTCCTACTTTCAAAGAACAGGGATACGATCTGGTCGTCATGACCTCGCGCGGCCTGGCCGCTCCTGCTGGTACGCCACCTGCCGTAGTCGAAAAGCTCCAGAGCGCTCTCAAGGCGGCCATGGAAGATCCGGAATACGTTAGGACTGCGAAGGAAGCGGAAATTCCGCTGGCCTATCTCGATGCCAAAGCCTACCGCGCACTCATCGACCGCATCACGTCTGAACTGACGGAAACCTGGAAGGTGACGCCATGGCGCTAATGAATCTTTCCCAACGCCAGGGGGATATCGGCTTCGCAGCGGTGCTTCTCGCCGTCGCGGGTTGGTGCTTCTTCGAATCCGGGAATTTTCCCGGCGCCAGCGGCACCTATCCTCGTGTGCTCTCCATTATGCTGGCCGTCGGCGCAGCGCTCGTGATCCTGCGGGCTCTGGGGCGGCCTGCCGCTGCGGACGAGCCGCGGCTGTTTATCCACCCAGGACGGTTCCTGCTCGCCGTCGCGGCGATGATCGCCTACGTGGGGGCGGTGGCTGTCGTCGGATATATTCTGCCGAGCATTGCTCTCGGTCTCGGCCTGCCGCTGCTTCTCGGCTACCGTGGCTTCAGCCTCACGGTTCCCGTCACGCTTGGCACACTCGCGTTCATCGTGCTCGTGTTCTTCGTCATTCTTGCTCGTCCCCTTCCGGCTGACGTGCTGGATTCCTTCCTGGAGCTCCTGCGATGATCGAAGCCCTAATCAATGCTCTCCCCAACGTCTTCGATCCAGCTAACCTGTTTGCCGTCCTGCTGGGCACAGTCGCCGGCCTGATCGTTGGCGCCTTGCCTGGCCTGACCGTAACCACCGGCATCGCCGTGCTTATTCCGCTCAGCTTCGGTCTCGATCCGCTCTTCGCGCTTGGAATGATGGCGGGAATGTATAACGGCGGCAGCTACGGGGGTGCCATTCCGGCGATCCTGCTCCGGGTTCCGGGGACGCCCGCATCCGTGGCAACGCTGCTCGACGGGTACGAGATGACCCGGCAGGGCAAGGCAGCCTATGCCATCCAGGTCGCGGTCGTCTCCGGCGTCATCGGGTCGGTCTTATCCGCCATCGCACTGATCACCCTCGCACCGATCCTTGTGAAGGTCAGCCTGCTCTTCGGTCCCGCGGAGTATTTCTGGATCGCGCTGCTCGGCCTTGCAACGGTTGCCTCGCTTCTCGGCGACGATTTCCTGAAAGGGCTGATTGCCGCCATACTCGGTCTGATCATCGGTACAATGGGCACCGACATTTCGACGGGCGTCGAGCGCTACACCTTTGGCCGCCTTGAGTTTGCCGAGGGGCTCGATCTCGTTGTGCTGCTTACTGCCCTCTTCGCCATTCCGCCTGTCGTCCGGATGATCGAGGAAGCGAGCCGCACAGGCATGCCGCGGGAACTGCTCAATCTGCGTCGCCAGGGTTCCGTGTTGCGCGAATGGAAGCGTTTCCTTCCGGTCTGGGCGCGTTCCTCGGTCATTGGCATCATCATCGGCATTCTGCCTGGCGCCGGTGGCTCAATGTCGTGCTACCTTGCCTATAATGATGCTAAGCGCCATTCAAAAGATCCCGAAAGCTTCGGCAAAGGTAATCCCGAAGGAGTTGCGGCTTCAGAATGCGGCAACGGTGCGGATAACGCGTCCTCGTTGATCCCGGCTCTCTCGCTCGGCATCCCGGGCTCGGGTGTGGCAGCCGTCATTCTGGGAGGCCTGCTCGTGCACGGCCTCCGTCCAGGTCCCCAGCTGTTCACGGATCATCCGGACGTGGTCTACGGCTTCATGCTGCAGATGCTGCTCTCATCATTCATACTGATCATGGTCGGTGGTCTGGCCGCGACCCGCATCTTCGGTCAGGCTCTGCGTCTGCCGCATGTTGTGCTTGCCCCCATGATCCTGCTTTTCGTGACGGTTGGTGTCTATGCTGTGAACAACTCGATGTTCGATCTCTACCTTCTGCTGGGGATCGGCCTCGTGTCTTATGTGATGGAGCGACTGGAGTATCCGAGCGCCCCAATTATCCTAGGCGTTATCCTCGGTCCCATCGCCGAAAGTCAGCTCTCGCTTGCCCTCACGATTTCAGGCGATCATGCCGTGGCGCTGATTTCCTCGCCCGTCTCGATGATTGTCGCAGGACTGACGCTGTTCATCCTCGCCACCCCACTGTGGGGCATGTGGAAGGACAGCAAGCGGGCCGCCGTGGGATTGAATTGAACGCTCGCGGCGGCCTCAGGGCCGCCGCACCACCTTTCCACTTTCGAGCGTCCCACGAAGCCTATCTCAACACCCAATGCACCCGAAGCGGTTGGACCATTCTCGCAAGCCATCGCCGTCAACGGTCTTCTTTTCGTCTCCGGCCAGCTTCCCATCGACCCGGCCACCGGCGCCTTTCCATCCGACGATCCGATCGAGCAAGCGCGCCAGTGCCTGAAGAACATTGCCGCCATTGCGCAGGCGGTCGGTATCGACTTGACGCGTACAGTCAAAACAACTGTTCAGGTGCGCGATCTCGGTCGCTTCGCCGAAATCAATGCGCCTATGCGGAGTTCTTCTCGACGCGGTATCGGCGCGTGCCACATTCGAGGTTTCGGGTCTGCCGAAAGGTGCTCAGATCGAGATTGAATCTGTGATTGCACTCGGAAACGAATGACATGACCGATTTCTGCAATTGCCAGACCGAGCCTCTGCCGCTTTCTGGGCCGGATCGCTCCTAGGCGCGGGGGCGCTCAAACTTCTCCAGGGTGATGGCCGCCGCTCGGCCGACGCGCACCTGGTGAAACCCGTTTTCAAGGGCCTGAAGGGCATCTCGATCTATTTGAAGGATGAAACCATGCACCCGGCCGGTAGTTTGAAGCACAGGTTGGCGCGATCGTTATTCCTCGACGGAATTTGCAACGGTCACATCGGCCCCGGCACCACCCCGGTCGAAGCCTCGTCCGGGTCGACCGCAGTCTCGGAAGCATATTTTGCGCATCTCCTCGATCTTCCCTTCATAGCGGTCATGCCGCGGTCGACGAGCCACCAGACGATCGAAGCCATCGAACGCTTCGGGGGGTGTTGCCATTTCGTCGATCATGCTGGCGAGATCCATGCTGTCGCCCAGAAGCTCGCGACCGAGACCGACGGCTACTATCTCGACCAATTCACCAATGCCGAACATGCAACCGACTGGCGCGGCAACAACAACATCGCCCAGAGCATTTTCGAGCAAATGCAATGCGAACGCCGGCAGGTACCGGATGGGCTTGTGCTTGACATTCTGGTTCAGAGCCGCCGCGACACTCAAGCAGCCAAGCGCCTGCTGCGGAAGCTGCTCAAGAAGCAGAGCATGGCACGGCGCGTGATGATCACGGATAAACTCGCGAATTACCGCCCGGCCAGGCGAGAGATTATGCCAGGTGTCGGGCATCGCCAGCACCGGGGCCTGAACAATCGTGCCGAGAACAGCCATCAGCCGACCCGATGACGGGAGCGGATCATGAAGCGCTTCAAGTCAGCCGGCCAGGCGCAACGCTTCCTCTCGGTTCACGACCGGGTGGGAAATCTCTTCCGTCGTCCTGCCAACACTAATGCCGCGGCTCATCGTACGTCCCGAGCACAGACCTTTCTGGCCTGGAACGAGGTGGCAGCCGTTGCCGGTGGTCTCTGATCTGACGATCCAGGACGGGCAGACCTAACTCAACCCGTTAAGTTGATGATGCCGGCCGGACATATGGGCGCAAGCGATCCGATCAAAGTACTGCCCAACACTCTTGCGAGGAGGAAGCCGCCCACATAAGGATCTGCATCCGACCCGCTAGGCCCAAATGCCCTCAACAATCAAATTGCCAAACGGGCGCCATCCAGACATGACATTCCCGAAGCGACACCTGTGCTGCGGCATGATAGTTGTTGATCTTGAATGTCGGCGGACCATCGACCTTCCGCCCGCTCAGCGCTCCGATACCTTGGCAAACTGGGACAAGCCAAAGTTGGTGAACATGCTTCCCACCTTAGGATCTGTAGAAATTCAATGGTATTTCCGTCGTTGACTTAATCTCTTCCATAGCAAACATGGATGTGACGTCACTTAACTGGACGCACGATATCAATTTTTGATACAGCGCGTCATAGCTTTCAATATCAGGCAGGTAAGCTTTCAGGAGATAATCGATTGTTCCGCTCATGCGATAGAAGTCAACAATCTCAGGAATATTCTGTACAGCATTCTTAAAACTCGATAGCCACTCTGCAGTATGCTGATTTGTGCGAACTGCTATAAATACAGTGACGCCTACATTTAGCTTTTTTCTATTTAGCAATGCCACTCGGCGGTCGATAAATCCAGCGTCCTCAAGTCGGCGGATACGTCTCCAACAGGGCGAGGATGAAATTCCGACGTATTCTGCTAATTCCTCAAGGGGAAGTGTTGCATCCTTCTGAAGCCTATCCAGAATTCTCAAGTCGAATGCGTCGAGTTTGCCTGATCTTGAACTGTCCATTCTTGCCTGTCCCCTCAAGAGATCTCCGCTAGAGGCCGAGCGAACGTGCCAGCATGCTCTACGTGAGTCGCCGCACACATAACCATATTGAGACTTGAGGAGGAAGAAAATTTCTAATGCCACACAGCAGCGCGCAAATCGTTTCTAATTTCGTCGTGATCCAGGCAAAATCAGCAAACGCTTTGCAGCGGGTTCGTGAGATTATGAATCCTGTTCGTAATTTCCGTGAGGCTTTGGAAAATGAGTTTGGTGTTGCACACCTCGCGCTCGGACGGGGCTGAGATTTTCAGTGAGCTTGGACAAAAAAACCGCAGCCTTTCGAACGAATATCTGGCCTCCGCCCGCCATGCTCTTCAACAGCTCGTCGGCACGTGTGATCTTCTGGCTGGTCGGCGGCTGGAGCGGAAGGAGGGCGGCTACGCTCGAACGCTCTTGTTCAATGATGATCAGATGAGCGTCTATGCGATCGTTTGGAGTCCATCATCCCAAACGGCTATTCATGATCATCACTGTTCGTGCTGCTTTGGCATGCTCAGTGGTTCACTTGAGGAAGTATGGTTTCGATCCGTCGGTGAAGGTCGGGTCGTTATCACTGAGCGGGCCATCCGAACCCCAGGTTATATCGCTTGTATGTTGCCGTCAGGCCCGAACATCCACCAGATGATCAACAACAGCAGGGAAGAGGCGATCTCGATCCATATCTATGGGTTCGATCACAAGATGCACGCCTCGTCCATCCTCCACGAGTATCGGCTTGCTTCTCTCTGACGCCACAACAATCGGAAATAGCACTGCCTTCACCGAAAGCCCTCGTTCCTTCTGGCCGTAGGATGGCACCGAGCAAGATAAGGCCAGATCCTGAGCGTGGGCCGCACCAGTGCGGCGCAGCCATCTGGATCCCATGAGTTGACAGACAAGACAGCCACGGACCTTCCGCGACGGAAGATCAAGAAACCTGAAAGCGATGTCGAGCCTCTTCAATCCACCGACACATCAATGGATGCGTCTACTGCCAGGTGTGCTCCTCTGCGCACTTGTCGCGCTGGGCGCCATAGGTCTCCAGGTCTTGGAAGAGCACTGGACCGGACGGCCCTATCTTGAGGCACTGGTCATCGCGATCCTGCTCGGCGCAGTCCTCAGAACCGTCTGGACACCCAACTCCCACTGGCTGCCTGGCATCGAATTCTCCGCCAGGGCTCTGCTTGAACTCGCGGTTATGCTATTGGGCGCCTCGATTAGCTTCGAAGCCGTCGTGCAGGCGGGCTCCGGGCTCATCCTTGGGATTGCTCTCGTGGTTTTCCTGGCGATCGGAGCGAGCTTCGGATTGTGTCGCCTCCTCGGGCTGCCCAACCGCATGGCGGTCCTGATCGCCTGCGGCAACTCCATCTGCGGGAACTCAGCCATCGCGGCAGTCGCGCCTGTCATCAAGGCCAGTAGCGAGGATGTAACCTCTTCGATCGCCTTTACGGCCATTCTTGGCGTGATCGTCGTTCTCACTCTGCCGCTGCTGGTCCCACTGGTAGGCCTGTCGGCGTCACAATATGGTGTGCTTGCCGGTCTTACAGTCTATGCCGTGCCCCAAGTGCTCGCGGCCACGGTGCCGATCAGCGTTATCAGCACGCAACTTGGTACTCTGGTGAAACTCGTGCGAGTGCTTATGCTGGGACCGGTGGTGATCCTGCTTTCGGTTTTCGCCGGCACCCGTTCTGGATTGGCCACTCTGTCGTTCAAGCGACTTGTCCCGTGGTTCATCATCGGCTTCGTCGCTCTTGCAGGCCTGCGCTCAGTGGGAGCGATTCCAGATGTGGTTCTGCGCGGCGTGCTTCCTACGGCGACAGGACTCACTGTTGTTTCCATGGCGGCCCTCGGGCTTGGGGTGGACCTGCGCGTGCTCGGCCGTGTTGGCGGACGGGTGACGCTGGCGGTAAGTGTGTCGCTTCTCGTCCTTCTCGGCATCAGCCTAGGTTTGATCCGTCTGCTCGCCATCGTGTAAACTCCTAGCTGAGCTGTTTGGCCTCGGCCACGAGGTTCGTTGCGCTCTTCTCCGTCATGATTGTCTCCTTCGGTCACTCATCCCACGGTGCGCCGTCGAGCGCATCGATTGGGATTTTGAGATACCGTTTACCGTTGTCTTCCGGTTTCGGCAGTCGCCCGCCACGGATGTTTACCTGCGGAGCATGAGGAAGAGTGGGGCAGGTCGGCCTTTCCGGCTGCGACGCACTTCGATGCTGCTGGCCTTGACACTGTGATGTCAGACGCCTGAAGCCGATTGATCACTGACTGCCCACGGATCCTTTGCTGCCCTACTTCCGTCCGATCGCCGCCGAGTAGGGAACCTGTAGCGGCTGGATCTGCACGTCCTGAAAGCCGGCCTCCTCCATCCAGCGTCGGCAATCCGCACCGGTATAGTCGAAGCCGGCCGGGGTCTCGATCAGCATGATCAGGCTCATGAGCAGACCGAAGGCATTCTCGCGGAGTCCATTGTCAATCATGGCATCGTAGACGATGAGCGCACCCCCGCTGGGCAGCGCCTCATGGGCCTTGCGCAGGAGCAGATCCTATGCGGGTGGATAGCGACCCGCTTGATGGCAGAGTGAGGTTGCTGGACACCCACTCTGGAGGCGACCCATGTTACTCGATCATCGGCCCACGCAGACCGCTATCCGCACCGATCTTGGCGCGATCTTCGTCTCACTGGAACTCAGTCGCTCGGTGTGGCTGATCACCTCGCTCTCACCCGGGGCCGGCGAGAAGATGTCCAAGCACAGCGTGCGCGCCGGCGATGTTGCCGGATTGCTGGCGCGGTTGGCGGATCTCCGCCAGAAGGCACGGGCTCGCACCGGCCAAATATTTCCGATCATCACTGTTCAGGAGGCGGGCTTGGATGGGTTCTGGATTCATCGCGTGCTGGAGGCCGAAGGCATCGAAAGCTACGTGGTCGATCCCGCCTCGATTGCCACCTCACGCCGGCGCCGGCGGGCCAAGACCGACAAGATCGATGGCGAAGCCCTGGTGCGGGCCCTGCTGGCCTATAAGCGCGGTGAGCCACAGGTCTGTGCCATCGTTAGGGCTCCGACACCTGACGAGGAGGATCGGCGCCGGGTCACGCGTGAGCGCAAGACCCTCACAGCTGAGAGGATCCAACACATCAACCGCATCAAGGGACTGCTGTTTGCCCAAGGCATCACTGATTATGAGCCCGGACGTCGCGACCGCAGAACAAAGCTCGACGAGCTCACGACCGGCGATGGCCGCCCCTTGCCGAAGCATCTTAAAGCTCAGATCAGTCGCGAACTCGATCGGCTTGAGCTTGTTCTGGAGCACCTCAAGGCCGTGGAGGCGCAGCGGGACGACCTGCTCGTCCCAGCAAGCCCGGAAGCTGCGGGACAACCGAGGCCCGCAGTCCTGTTGATGGCGTTGAAGGGAGTCGGACCGGAGTTCGCCGGGATCCTTTGGTCAGAGGGCTTGTTTCGGTCCTTCGCCAATCGCCGGCAGGTGGCCGCCTACGCGGGTCTGGCCCCAACACCCTGGCGCAGCGGCTCGATTGATCGTGAGCAGGGGGTGTCGAAAGCCGGCAACCCTCGGCTGCGCACCACAATGATCCAGCTGGCCTGGCTCTGGTTGCGCCACCAGCCAGGCTCAGCCCTCAGCCGCTGGTTCCATGAGCGGGTTGAGCGCCATGGCAGGCGTGTGCGCAAGACGGCAATCACGGCGCTTGCCCGCAAGCTCCTGGTGGCGTTCTGGAAGTACGCGACCGCCGGCGTGGTGATCGAAGGGGCGACGATGACCGCCTGAGATCGCGCCGTCATAGCAAGTCTTATAATCTGCCTGGGACCTGACTGGCCCCAGCGGATCCAGGTGGGCGGACCGGACAAGAATATGGCTTTAAAAGCCGCGGAGCAGAAGGGTCCCGTCCTCCTGAGCCTCGACCGCCGCAAGCGGGATCATGGTGCAGCCACCTCGAGCGGCGACCGTATGTGAGTTTGAGCCGGACAGGATCCTGGTTCACGCATCAGGCTCAGACCGTGGATCCGCACTGCCCGTGGAGATCGTCGTCATGCCCACCTGAAACAGACTGCCTTGACCTTACCATCCCCATGTGAGTTCTTGTTCCAACCCCATCATTGAGGCGCTCTGGAAGAGCGACGAGAACATGGACCCCAAAGCTGCCGTCGCGGCGTGCTGGCAGCTAGCCTTGGCTGAGGAGGCTGGGCAGTGGACGCCAGCCGATGGTGATTTTCTGAGGCCTATGCCCGTTTACGGGAAGGTACTTGAAGTGCAAGATGACATCCCGTTCTGAACGCTGTGACAGGTCAGACGATGATAACCTGTTTGAAAATAAGACGATTTCAGATCGTGCCCCGTTTTCCCTATCAATAATAGGGTGATGATGGGGACTGGCTCATCCCTTCTGCGCTAGTGCGTGTTCCTAGGAGCCGAGATCAGCCGTTCGCTCCACCACCCACAGCACGGCGACCAGACCGATATTCAGGGGGCTGTTCCTGCCAACAAGCCAAGCGCTACTCCGGCGCTTTGCCCCGTGCCGTGTTTCCGGCCGGACCCGCGTGCCCAGACTGACCCAATTCCTGGGATGTGTACGGCGCCAGCACTGGCGCGGAATCTATGTGTCCGGCTCTTGCATATATATTAGAATTATCTAAATTAGATAGACCTAAATAAACGAGTTGCCGATGCCTGGATTGGGAATGGATCTCGAAGCATTCGAACGGCAAGCCACCGAGGTGGCGGACATGCTGCGCGCGCTCGCCAACGGGCGGCGCCTGATGATCCTGTGCAAGTTGGTGGAATGGGGCGAGGGAAACGTCACCGCCCTGGCCGAGGCGGTGGGTCTGTCCCAATCGGCCCTGTCGCAGCACCTCGCCAGGATGCGGGACGAAGGGCTCGTCACGACGCGGCGCGAGAGCCAGACGATCTGGTACCGCATCGCCGATCCGCGCGTCGAGCGGCTCTTCTCCACTCTCTACGAGCTGTATTGCATGCAGGCCGGGACCGACAGGTCCGCCTGACGGAGGTTGTCATGGGAAACTTCACCCCGGTCTCCGCCCTGGTCGGCGGCCTCCTGATCGGCACATCAGCGGCCCTGCTCCTGGTGCTGAACGGGCGCATCGCCGGCATCAGCGGCATCCTTGCCGGCATGCTGCCCCCGAACCGTGGCGAGATCGGCTGGCGCACGGCCTTCCTCGTCGGCTTGCTCATGGCGCCGTTGGCCTACCGGGCCATCGGTGGCGCGTTGCCCCCGATCGTCCTGGACGCGCCGCTCGGTCTCCTCGCCGCCGCAGGACTGCTCGTCGGCTTCGGCACCCGCCTGGGGGCTGGCTGCACCAGCGGGCACGGGGTCTGTGGCATCGGCCGCGGCTCGCCGCGTTCGATCGTCGCCACCCTCGTCTTCATGACGACCGCCATCGTCACCGTCCTTCTCACCCGTCACGTCCTCGGGAGCTGAGCCATGCCGGCCATCCTTTCCGCGCTCGCGTCCGGCCTGCTCTTCGGCCTCGGGCTGATCGTCTCGCAGATGGTCAACCCGGCGAAGGTGCTCAGCTTCCTCGACGTCTTCGGCGACTGGGACCCGAGCCTCGCCCTCGTCATGGGCGGCGCCGTCACGGCATCGGCCCTCGGCACCGTCATCGCCGGGCATCGCCGCGCCCCCGTCCTGGCCCGGCGTCTGGAGATCCCGACCCGCCGCGACCTCGACCCGCGCCTGATCGGCGGCGCGGCCCTGTTCGGCATCGGCTGGGGGCTTGTCGGCCTCTGCCCTGGCCCGGCGTTCACCGCGATCACGTTCGGCCCTTGGCAGGTTCTCGTGTTCGTCGTCGCGATGATCGCCGGCATGGCCCTGTTCCGGATCCTGCCGTCCGACTGGCCCCGGGCCACCTTCCGGCGCGAACCCGTGGGAGCGAGCGATGATGCCTGATCTCCTGACAGGTGCCCTGGCCACGGGTTCCGGCGGGGTCGTCGGCCTGGTGCTGGGCTTGGTCGGCGGTGGTGGATCCATCCTCGCCGTGCCGCTCCTGGTCTATGCCGTCGGCGTGGCTTCGCCTCACGTGGCGATCGGCACCGGCGCCGTCGCCGTCTCGGCCAGTGCGCTTGGCAACCTGCTCACGCACTGGCGGCTGGGCAACGTGAAGGGACGGTGCGCCGCCGTGTTCGCGGCGGCCGGGGTTCTCGGCGCCATCGCGGGAGCGGCTGCGGCCAAGGCCCTTGACGGCCAGAAGCTGCTGGCCCTGTTCGGGCTCGTGATGATCGTCGTCGGCATCGTCATGCTGCGCCGGCGCGGCTCCGGCGGCGATCCGGCGGTCCGCCTGACCGCCCGGACGGCAAGGCGGCTCCTGCCACCGTTGCTCGGCATCGGCTTCGGGGTGGGTCTGTTCTCCGGCTTCTTCGGCATCGGCGGCGGCTTCCTGATCGTGCCGGGCCTGATGCTCGCCACGGGCATGCCGCTCACCTTCGCCATCGGCACGTCCCTCGTGGCCGTCACGGCCTTCGGGGCGGCCACCGCCGCCAGCTACGCGATCTCGGGCCTGGTCGACTGGCGGCTCGCCGGCCTGTTCGTCGGCGGCGGCCTGCTCGGCGGATTCGCCGGGGCCGTCCTCGGCAAGGTGTTGGCATCGCGCAGGCAGGTGCTCGGTACCGTCTTCGCCGGCCTCGTCATCGCCGTCGGGGTCTACGTCGTCTCGCGCGGCCTCATCGGATTGACCGCCTGAGTCCGCAAGCCAAGGAAGGAGCATCCATGTCCGTCACGAAACCACCGTTGCGCGGGCGACCCATCGTGAAGGGGTTCTTCGAGAGGCGCACCAACAGCGTCCAGTACGTCGTCGCCGATCCGGAGACGCGCCGCGCCGCGATCATCGACCCTGTCCTGGACTTCGACCCGAAGTCGGGCGCGACGGCGACCCACTCCGCCGACGGGCTGCTGGCATATGTCGAGCGCGAGGGGCTTTCCCTCCAGTGGATCCTCGACACGCACCCGCACGCCGACCACTTCTCGGCGGCGGGTTACCTCAGGGACAGGACCGGCGTGCCCACCGCCATCGGCGAGAGGGTGGTCGACGTGCAGAAGCTCTGGAAGGGGCTCTACAACCTGCCCGACGAATTCCGGACCGATGGCTCGCAATGGGATCGGCTGTTCGCCGATGGCGAGCGCTTCACCATCGGGAACCTGGATGTCGAGGTGATGTTCACGCCGGGCCATACGCTCGCGTCCATCGCTTACGTTTTCGGCGACGCCGCGTTCATCCACGACACGATCTTCATGCCGGACGGCGGCACGGCCCGCGCCGACTTCCCGGGCGGTTCGGCGCACGCGCTGTGGAGGAGCATCCAGCGGATCATCGCGCTTCCCGACGACACGCGCCTGTTCACGGGGCACGACTACATGCCGGGCGGCCGCGAACCGCAGTGGGAGAGCACGGTCGGGCAGCAGCAGCGCGAGAATAAGCACCTCGTGAAGGCGAGGACCGAGGACGAGTTCGTGGCCTTGCGCGAGGCGCGCGACCGTGAGCTGCCGATGCCGAAGCTGATCCTGCATTCCTTGCAGGTGAACATCCGGGGCGGGCGCCTGCCCGAGCCGGAGGACAACGGCAGGCGTTATCTGAGGATTCCCCTCGATGCGCTCGACGGCGCACCGTGGGACGAGTGACCGAAGGAGGCGATCATGACGAAGACGGCAAGGGACTTGGTGGCCGAGGCCAATGGGACGGTCGAGACGCTGACGGCGGAGGAGTCCCTCAAGCTCCTCGGGAGCCCCGATGTGGTGTTCGTGGACGTGCGCGAGGGCGAGGAACTGGAGAAAACCGGAAAGGCCCGGGGGGCGGTGCATGTGCCACGCGGCTTCCTCGAGTTCCAGGCCGATCCGGCCAGCCCGTCGCACAAGGCTGAGCTCGGCGGCGGCAGGCGGCTGGTGCTCTACTGCGCCTCCGGCAATCGCTCGGCCCTGGCGGCGAAAACACTGAAGGACATGGGGATCGGGAACGTGGCACATGTCGCTGGCGGCTTTGCGGCCCTCCGGCAGGCGGGTGTCCCCGTCGAAGAGGGACGCTGAACCGTTGCTCCCGGCCTTGCCCAGTTCCGATGCCCACGCACATGGTCCGGAAACGCGGGCCGTGAGCCCGCACCATCCGCAGGTCAGTGCCGCTCGCGATGACACTGTCCGTGATCGGCCAGCACCTCGATGATCCGGCACTCGGAGATCATCCGATGGTCGTACGTGACCATCGCCTCCAATTCGTCGCGCAAGGCCGTGAGCCGGGCGATCTTGTCCTTCACCTCCTCGAGGTGGGCCTTGGTGATGTCGTGCACCTCGCCACAGGAGCGGCCTGGATCGCTCGCAAGACCCAGGAGTTGCCGGATGGCCTCGACCTCGAAGCCGAGTTCGCGGGCGTGACGAATGAAGTTCAGCCTGCGAACATCCTCGGCACGGTACCGCCGCTGCTGGCCCTCCGTGCGAGTCGGCTCGGCCAGCAGTGAACCGTTGATGACACTGACGCACGCCATGCCCGCTGCCACGGTGTCACCACGCAGATCGGCGGCGAGCGCTTTTGCGTCTTCCGCACCAGCCGGTCGAAATCGCGCCTGAACTTCCTGTCGCTGCTGCGGGCGGGCTGCGAGAACTACGTCGTCAACGAGGCTGCGCTGGACTACCTGCGCCGGCAGCCGGTCGAGGCCGCCGTGATCGCCCGGTTGACGAAGCTCCAGGGCCACGCCCTGTGCTGGGTTCATGCCGAGCGGCACCTCGAGAAGCTGATGCCGGCCTCGCCCAAGCAGGCCAAGGCGGTGGAATTGGTCCGCAAGACCATCTGGTGTTTTTATCGCGGTCTGAAGCTGTGGAAGCAAAGCCCCTCACCGGGCGCCGAGGCGTCATTCCGGCGTCAGTTCAACCGCATCTTTGGCCAGCGCACGGGTTACAAGGACCTCGATGCGCTGCTCGCCCGCCTGGCGCGGCGCAAGGGCGAACTGCTGATGGTGCTCAAGCGGCCCGAGATCCCGCTGCACACCAATGCGTCGGAGAATGACCTGCGTGCCTGCGTGATCAAGTGGAAGGTCTCCGGCGGCACGATGAGTGCGGATGGCCGCATGGCACGCGATGTCATGCTGGGGCTCTCGAAGACATGCCGCAAGCTCCGGCTGTCGTTCTTCGACTATCTCGGGGATCGGCTCGGCCTGCATGGGGATCAGCCGAGGATCCCGCCGCTCGCCACCCTCGTTAGCCAAACAGCCTGAGGCCCGCGGCCCCCAAACTACCCCGATTACAAACGTCGTCAACAGTCATATTGCCAAACGGGCGCCATCCAGACATGACGATACCAACACGTCGCCCTCCGCCGCTGAGACGTCAGCGCCATTAGCAGATACTCGGAAACAAAAATTGCGACGGAGCCTCCTGCTGCGCTTGTGAGTCCTGAGCAAGGCTATTTGCCGGCCCGCCCGAATGCCAGTAGCCGAGTTTGGCTGCTCGCAACAAGCCATCGTCCTTGCTATACTGACCACCATCACAGCAGATGCTGCCCGCCCGGCCCCGCAGGGTCCAGAGGAGGAGGTGTCCATGCCACGCACCGATTGGCGCCTGGAAGGCGAGTGGATCAAGAACTGCAGTTGTGCCTATGGCTGTCCCTGCGACTTCAACGCGCCTCCGACGCAGGGCTATTGCGAGGGCCTGCTCGGGATGCGCATCACCAAGGGCCATTTCGGGGACGTCCGGCTCGACGGGCTGAGCTTCTTCGTCACTGTGCATTTCCCGGGGCCGCTGCACGAGGGGAATGGTCAGGCCCAGCCCATCATCGACGAACGCGCCACCCCCGAGCAGCGTGAGGCGCTTTTCGGCATCCTGTCGGGGCAGAACTCGGCGGAAGGCACTCTCTTCCATATCTTCAGCCTGATCGTCACGAAGATGCACGATCCGATCTTCGCGCCCATCGAGGTCCGCTTCGACCAGGAAGCGAGGATTGCGCGGGCGATCATTCCCGGAGTGCTTGAGACCGAGGTCGAGCCGATCAAGAACCCGGTCACTGGCGCTGACCATCGCATTCAGGTGGTGATGCCGGACGGTTTCGAGCATCGGGCGGGCGAGATCGCCTCTTCGAACATCCGCAGCTCGGGCGCGATCCGTTTCGAGACCAAGGGTAGCCACAGCACGCTCGCTCATGTGGTGCAGACCCCGGAAGGCGTTGCCGCCTGACGGCCCGCTGAGTTGAGGTCGCCCAGTGTCAGAGACATCGGTTCTTGCATCGGCACTGCGCCGCGACCGTTTGATCGTGATCGGCGGCCTGCTCGGCGTTGTCGCGCTGTCGTGGCTCTATCTTTTCCGGCGCACCGGCATGGACATGCAGGCCATGGGTGACATGGCCATGCCGATGGCGCCCATGCCGTGGTCACCGGGCTATTTTGCGTTGATCGTGGCCATGTGGATCGTGATGATGGCGGCGATGATGCTGCCGAGCGCCGCGCCGGTCATCCTGCTCTACGCCACGATCGCGCGTCGGCGCAGGCAGCAGGGCGCGGCGGCACCAGCCGCCGGCCTCTTCGCCCTTGGCTATGTCGTGGTGTGGGCTGTCTTCGGCCTCCTGGCGGCCACGCTGCAATGGGGGCTGGACGCGGCGCTGCTGCTGTCGCCCCTGATGGCGACGACCAGCGTCGCGGTCGCCGGTCTCGTGCTCGTCGCGGCCGGTCTCTACCAGTGGACCCCGCTCAAGCAGGCCTGCCTGCGGCAGTGCCGCTCCCCGCTTGACTTCCTCCTCGGCGACTGGCGCGAGGGCTCTCGCGGCGCCGTGGCGATGGGGACCCGTCACGGCCTGTTCTGCCTCGGTTGCTGCTGGATGCTGATGCTTTTGCTCTTCGTCGGCGGCGTCATGAACCTGCTCTGGATTGCGGTGCTCGCGCTCTTCGTCCTGATCGAGAAGGCGGCGCCGGGGGGGCACTGGATCGGCCGCGCAGCCGGAGCCGTGCTGACGGCTTGGGGCGGCGCCGCTTTGCTGTCGCTAGCCTGACGGAGAGCATGAGGAAAGGTGGGGCGGCGTCTGCAGCTGCTCGGTGGCAAGAGGTTCGTGTCAGAACGAACAGCGTTGGCGGCCGTGGTCGTCCCCTTTCAGATCTCAGCCGGCCGATCGACTGCCCCGACAGGAAACCTCATGCTCCCCTGATGACACTATCGCTTCGACCACCACGCTTTCGCGTATTTCGCGGCGCGGCCGGCGCCCATCACCGTCAAACCCGCGCTCGCCGGCGTATCGGTCGACCAGGTTCCGAAACCGGAGTAGATTTTTGAGCACCAGACGATCTGTTGGGCGCGGCTGTACCTGGTGTGGTGAGCTTGGAAGCGCCACAGATGAGCATCTCGGCTCCCGCCGGTCAGAAGGAGACAGGCCATGGAGATGCACGAGGTTTCGGGGGGTGGCGGACTACGCCTGCATGTTCGCGAATGGGGCCCGAAGAGCGGACCAGCGATCCTGTTCATCCACGGCTGGTCGCAGAGCCATCTGTGCTGGAAAATGCAGTGGGAGAGCGCACTTGCCGACGAGTTTCGCCTCGTCGCCTTTGATTGTCGCGGACATGGAATGACGCAAGCGCCCCTTGAATCTGAACATTATGCAAGCCCCCAGCTCTGGGCGGATGATCTCTGGTGCATCATCGATCAGCTGCAACTGGCTCGGCCCGTCCTGGTCGGTTGGTCTTATGGAGGATATGTCATCTGTGATTACCTGCGGAGCCACGGCGATACGGCCATCGCTGGCATCAACTTTGTTGCCGGGGCCGTCACGCTCAACCAGGCGGCGTTCGGAACGCTCATCGGACCGGGATTCCTCAACCATGTCCCGGGAGCAACGGCCGAGGACCTACCGACCAACATCGCGGCGATCCGCAGCTTTGTGCACGCATGCGTGGCACACCCACTGTCCGAGGAGGAGATCGAGACGGCTCTTTGCTGGAATATGATTGTACCGCCCAAGGTCCGTCTGGCCCTGGTGACGCGCGACTTGAATAACGACGACGTTCTACGCGGGCTGACGGCCCCGGTCCTGATCAGCCAAGGCCGATCCGATACCGTGGTGCTTCCAGCCATGAGCGAGCACGTGCTCCGGACATGCGCCGGGGCCGCTGCCTCATGGTACGAGTCCATCGGGCATCTCCCGTTTCTGGAGGCGCCCGACCGCTTCAATCGGGAGCTGACAGAGTTCGCGCGGTATACGGCCTCTCGTTGATCTGTGACGGCCAAATTGCCCGGATCAGGGGAGCATAAGGATCTGTGGGGCGCCCAATAATGAATCAGTTTCAGGAGCCCGCCATCTCAACACGGTTATCTGCCCATCAATGACAGCTGCCCTCAGGCGCTCCACATAGCTGCCCCAACACAAAACCTCATGCTCTCCTAAATCGGCTCGGAAACATTGACCCCTGTCAGAATGAGCGCAACCTGTTGATGATGCGAAACAAACGTCAACAACAGAGGGATCACAGTCCGCGCCGGTCGTGACCCTCCCGGTCTGAGCAAAAACCGAAAGCTCCGCAGAAGTTTAGGCCCAGCACGCGGCAGGGTCTGAGTTCGAGGCCGGATGGCACTTTGGCAAATGAAGGTGTCCAGCAGCTTTGTTTCGTTTGGCTCGAAACGTTGTGCAGCCAGCCTGTTACCAAACTGCCCCACAGTTCCTCGTGCTCTCCACTTAGGGATGGCGATAGGAACTTCATCAAACTGGGCAAGCCCACCGGCCGGTCGTGGGCACAACAGGGCATTCATCCGAAGACCTAACGGATCTTAAGGCTCATTTCTTGCGTACCGAGAAAGAGTAACTGGCGAATAGCGTGTATTCGCACTGACCTCGCCTCACCTTATGTTCCTTCTCGGTGGTGCCTGGAGCGGGATCACCCAGCCCATTTCGCGGCTTTGGAGAAGATCAATGTTTGCGCCGAGATGCCCTAATGTTCGCGCATATTGCCAGCCGGGAGCTGGCCCAAGGCGGGCTAGCGCAATCCGGAGAGTGCTCCTTGACACCGCCGACACGAACGATGACCTCCACGAGCCAGGCCCCGGCGATGGAGGCGGCAGCCATTTCTTGGGAGCACATCTAAACGTGAACCTGCCGCGCTTGAGCTGCGATGTGGCTCGCAAAGAGGACATACACCCCGCGCCACTCCGTCATTCGCTTGGTACGCCACTGTGTCTCCTGAAGGTGCGAACACATGAAGATACAAATCAGCGATGGATCGAAACATCACCAATACAAACGCCATCTTCAATGGACGCGAAGGGCGGGAGGATTTTCAAATGAAAGCAACTCGACTTATTACGGCAGCGGTGCTGTTCGTCGGAAGCGGATTGGCGCTGCAGCTCGCGCAGGCCCAGCAGCCAGAAAACCAAGTGGCACGGCCTTCAGGCCTCGGGCGGACCGAGGTCCTGCGGCACGATCTTGGCCAGCCCGGACGCGAGGTCATCCAGGTGCGGGTCGATTTCGCCCCGGGGGCGGCCTTCGGCATGCACACGCATCCGGGTGAGGAGATCGCCTATGTCCTCGAAGGCTTGCTGGAGTATCAGTTCGAGGGTAAGCCCCCGGTCACGCTCAAAGCCGGAGACTCCTTGTTCATCCCAGCTGGGACACCCCACGCGGCCAGGAACGTCGGCAGCGGCAATGCGGCGGAGCTCGCTACGTACTTGGTCGAGAAAGACAAGCCACTCGTGGTGGTCAAGTGAGCGATGCGACGCCACACGCTGGCCGCTGCACGTAATCTGTGATTTCCGTCACAGCCTGAAACGACTGGACATTAGATAATCGCTCTTGCGAGACAGCAAGAAGGCCATAGCACTTTCCTTCGGCTCCGGCCCTCATCGTGGCTGACCGCTGGAGGTACCTTGGGGCAGATGCGTTTCTGGCGCCATTTCGATCCTGTTGGCTGAAGCGTCGAGAGTCCTGATCCTTGTCGACGCTTCGGCTGCCACTGGTTCCAGGCAGTCGGACCACCCGTTGCGCTCGTTTCGGCCAGTGACACTTGGGTGCCTAGCGCGGAACCCGCATGGTCTGCGTTCATCATAGAGGAAAAGACTGATGCTGCGCTCCGTTTTTGTTCTGATTGCTGCGGTCAGCGGTTTGGCTTTTGCGGCTCTCGTGCCACAGGCCCCCGAGACGGTGCGCGACCTGCTTGCGAAAGCCAACGTCAGCACCGCGTTTCAGGCCAGGGCTGAAGACAAACATGATGCTGTGTCATCGGCCACCGCCGACAGTGACGGGCATGGCCATGAACACGGCGACGAACACGGCGCCGGGGGACAAGAAGGGCCTGAAGGCGTCGTCCAGATGACCCCTGAGCGCGTCGCTGCGGCAAAGATCGAGGTCGCTACGATCGACAAGGGGGTGCTCGCGCGCCGCCTGACCGTCCCGGGTTCGGTCATCCCGGATCCTGACCGGATCGCCCATATCGCGGCAAGAGTCGTCGGAACCGTCGCAGAACTGAACAAGCGTCTTGGTGATATTGTCGCAAAGGGTGAGACGATTGCGGTCCTCGACAGCCGGGAGGTCGCCGAGGCCAGGAGCGAACTGCTGTCGGCGCTCGTGAACCTGGAGCTCCAAACGACCCTCTTTGAACGCGAACAGTCCCTCTGGGACAAGAAGATCTCCGCCGAACAGCAGTACCTGAAGGTTCGCAATAGCTTCGCGGAAGCGCAGTTGCGGGTCGATCTCGCTCACCAGAAGCTGACCGCACTTGGCCTTTCAGATAAGGAGATTGCTGCGGTGGGAAGTCCCGTTGCACCCGTCAAGCAAGCCTCGTTTGGGCCGCAGGTCGCGACGCGCCCGAACAAATTGCAGCGTTATGAGCTGCGCTCCCCGATCGCAGGACGCGTGGTTGAGCGCAGGGTCGATCTAGGCGCGCCGGTCGGTGGCGAGGACCAGGAGAAGGAAGTCTATGTCATCGCCGATCTTTCGTCAGTCTGGGTCGAGCTCTCCATTCCGACGGGGGATCTCCCCCAGGTTCGAGAGGGACAAGCCGTCCAGATTATCACGACCCATGACGGGCCGAGCGCTGAGGCACGCATCGTCTTCGTCAGTCCTTTGCTGAACCAGGATACGCGCTCAGCCCGCGTGATTGCGTCCCTCGACAACAAGGATCTGACTTGGCGGCCTGGCTCTTATGTGACAGCCCACATCACCGTCGAGGAGCAGCCAGTCAACCTACGGCTTCCCCGCTCAGCACTCCAGACCATTAATGGCGAGCAGGTCGTCTTCGTCCGCACCGAAGCAGGTTTCGAGAAGCGGGAGGTGGTGCTCGGTAAGGGCGACGACACGTCGGTCGAGGTCACCTCTGGGTTGGACCCCGGCGAGCAGGTCGCGGTGGCCAACACGTTTGTCCTGAAAGCGGAACTCGGCAAGGCCGAGGCCGAGCACAGTCACTGAGGTCACGCCATGATCAGCCACATCATCGACTTCTCGGTCCGGCAACGCTGGCTCGTCCTCCTGCTGTCGCTTCTCGCGATCACCCTTGGTGGCTGGTCGCTCACAAAGCTGCCCATCGATGCCGTTCCTGACATCACAAACAACCAGGTTCAGGTGAATGCGGTTGTGTCCTCGCTCTCACCGTTCGATGTCGAGAAGCAGGTCACCTATCCAATCGAGACGGCGCTCGCCGGCATCCCAGGTCTCGAATATACTCGCTCACTTTCCCGCAATGGCTTTGCCCAGGTCACGGCCGTTTTCAGCGAATCGACCGATCTCTACTTCGCGCGAGCACAGGTCAACGAACGCCTGAGCGAGACCAAGAACAATCTGCCTCCCGGCGCTGAGGTTCACATGGGACCGATCTCGACCGGCCTTGGCGAGATTTACATGTGGACCGTTGCCTACCGCAAGCCAGGCCAAGGCGCGCCGGTGCTGGATGGTCAGACTGGCTGGCAGTCGGACGGCAGTTATCTCACCCCTGAGGGACAGCGGCTGCGCAATAACTTTGAGCGCGCCTCGTACCTGCGAACGGTGCAAGACTGGATCATCGGCCCGCAGCTCAAGACCGTGCATGGTGTGGCCGGGGTCGATGTGATCGGCGGTTATAAGAAGCAGTATCACGTTCAGCCTGACTCCGCGAGGCTCAACGCACTTGGATTATCCTTCAAGGATCTGGCCGAAGCGATTGAGAGCAACAACCAGAACCGCGGCGCCGGCTATCTCGAGCGCAACGGTGAGGGCTACGTCGTGCGCTCGGCCGGTCGTCTCGAGAGCATGGAGGAGATTGGCAACGTCGTCGTGGTGACGCGGGGCGGAGTGCCCGTTCGGATTAAGGACATCGCCAGCGTCGGGATCGGTCGCGAGCTGCGCACGGGCTCAGCATCCGCGAACGGCGAGGAGGTAGTCCTCGGCACGGCGCTGATGCTGATCGGCGGCAACAGCCGCACGGTTGCGGCCGCGGTCGACGCGAAGATGAAGGAGATTGCTCGCACTCTGCCGCCGGGTGTTGAGGCTAAGACGGTTCTGAACCGAACCTTGCTCGTTGACGCCACCGTCAAAACGGTGGCGAAGAATTTGGCTGAGGGCGCACTGCTTGTCGTTGTGGTCCTCTTTCTTCTGCTCGGCAACATCCGCGCTGCCATCATCACGGCGCTCGTCATTCCGGTCGCCATGCTGATGACGGTGACCGGCATGGTTCAGGGAAAGATCAGCGCCAACCTCATGAGCTTGGGAGCACTCGACTTTGGACTCATCGTCGACGGCGCTGTCATCATCGCTGAGAACTCGCTGCGACACTTGGCCGAGCGCCAGCACGAACTCGGCAGGCAGCTCACCCTCGACGAGCGCCTTCAAACCGTGCGGCGTTCAGCGGAGGAGATGGTGAAGCCCTCCGTCTATGGGCAAGCAATCATCATTCTCGTCTACGTACCGCTCCTCGCCTTCACGGGAGTCGAAGGCAAGATGTTCGCACCGATGGCCCTGACGGTCATCATCGCGCTCGTCGCAGCCTTCATCCTATCCCTCACCTTCGTGCCGGCGTTGATTTCGATCGTCATCAAGGGCCGGGTGCAGGAGAAGGAAAATCTCATCGTGCGGGTTCTCAAGACGCTCTACCGGCCGTTTCTGGACGGGGTAGTCCGCCGGCCGGGGCCAGTGATCGCTACGGCGCTGCTGCTGTTCATCGGCGCGACCGTGCTCTTCAACCGCTTGGGGCAGGAGTTCATCCCGCAACTGGATGAGAAAAACATTGCGATGCATGCCGTGCGGATACCGTCGACGTCGCTATCGCAGTCGCAAGACCTGCAGCTCTCTATCGAGAAAGCGGTGAGCACATTCCCGCAAGTGGCCTTCGTCTTCTCGAAAACCGGTACGGCGGAGGTTGCCGCCGACCCAATGCCGGTCAACGTCTCCGATAACTTCATCATTCTCAAACCCCGCGAGGAGTGGCCCGATCCAGACCTGCCCAAGGAGAAGCTGATTGCAGAAATTCAGGCTGCCGTCGGCACGGTCGCGGGCAACAACTACGAGTTCACGCAGCCTATCCAGATGCGGTTCAACGAGCTTTTGGCCGGCACCCGCGGCGATCTGGCTGTCAAGGTATTCGGGGAGGAGTTCGACGCGATGCTACCGGCGGCAAACCAAATTGCCGGTATCCTCCGCGGTGTTCAAGGCGCCGAAGACGTCAAGGTCGAGCAGGTCACAGGCTTGCCCTTTCTGGACATCCGCATTGAGAAGGCGGAGATCGCCCGCCTTGGCCTGAGCCACGCCGCGGTGCAGGACGTGGTTGGTGCCGCCATTGGTGGCCGTGAAGCCGGTGTCCTCTTCGAAGGCGATCGTCGCTTTGACATCGTCGTTCGCCTTCCTGACGCCGTTCGCGATGACCTGGAGGGGCTCAAGAACCTGCCGGTGCCGCTATCAGTGCGTGTGAACGCCGCGGTTCCGCTGAAGCAAGTCGCGAGTTTCTCCTTCTCAGAAGGCCCGAACCAGATCAGCCGCGAGAACGGAAAGCGGCGTATTGTCGTGACCGCTAACGTGCGGGGGCGTGATATAGCCTCGGTCGTAGCAGAGGCGCAGGCCAAGGTGGCCGCCGGGGTCAAGCTGCCAGCCGGATCCTGGATCACCTGGGGGGGACAGTTCGAGAACCTCGCGGCCGCCAGTCAGCGCCTCATGATCGTGGTGCCCGGCGGCTTTTTCCTGATCTTCCTCCTGCTCTACTCGGCTCTGGGCTCGCCGCGCGACGCGCTGCTCGTGTTCAGCGCGGTCCCGCTCGCTCTGACGGGCGGCGTTGCAGCGCTCTGGCTGCGCGACATGAGCTTCTCCGTTTCGGCAGCCGTCGGGTTTATCGCCCTGTCCGGCGTGGCGGTGCTGAACGGCCTCGTGATGCTCACCTTCATCAAGCAGCTCGTCGCGGAGGGCCGTCCCATCACGGATGCGATCATTGAGGGGGCGCTCACGCGGCTACGGCCGGTCGTGATGACGGCGCTGGTCGCGTCGCTGGGTTTCGTGCCGATGGCGCTCGCAACTGGAACAGGGGCGGAGGTGCAGAAGCCCTTGGCAACGGTCGTCATCGGCGGCCTGATAAGTGCGACCTTGCTGACCCTCCTCGTTCTGCCGGCCCTTTACGCCCGTTTTGCTGGGCAGGCGGCCAAGGCGAAGCACGCACTGACTGAGGCACCTGATCAGGCGGCTGCCTCGTCAAAGGCTATAGCGATTCCGTTCCGAGAAGCGGCTGAATGATGATGGCAGCGAGCCATGCAGGAGTCCCTTGAGATGTTGATGTTGAGGATGCGGCCCAGGTGGGCAAAGGCTCCGCCCGAGGTACGTCGCATGCCTCGATATCGGTCGGCGGGGTGCTCTCTACACCGAGGGCTGGGACCGTCAGGTGCGGCTGACGCACGCGAAAGGCAAGGCTCAGAAGCGGGAGATCAACACCGTGGGTCTATCTGCCGGCGGCTGATCGCAAGGCGGCCTTTGCCGTCGCCAACCCGGATTATGTGATCGTTCCCGGACGCTGACAGCCCTCCCCGCACCAACGTTGGGGAGGGCTGAGAAACCCAAGCCTCAGCAAGCGTTCGACTGTCCAATGGTGCAATCTGTTCGCTCAATCTTGGTCCTGTTTCCTGGCCCAGGATGGCTGCAAGAATGACTCAATTTCAATCGGTTCTCGCCGATTGCAACATCCCTCAGACACAGGCTGTGCACCGGCCTTATGGAGAGTAAAATGTTTAGAAAGCTTCTTTTGACTCTGCCCCTTCTTTTCCTCCCGGGCATGGCCTTGGCGGAAATGGGCAGCAAGATCGATCGCGACCGTGTCAACCGCGAGGTTGAGGCTATGCAGCGGGATGGCCGCTGGGAGCGCGCCATTGCTGAAGGTCGTGCCAACAAGCAAGCCTTCGAGACGCTACGCCAAGCTCAGAACCATATGCGGCAGCCCACAACGGAGTACACGGTGTCGGAGCCAGCCCGTCGGCGCGCCAGGCACTAAACATGACACGCGCGACGCAGCATCTGTTGAACCACCTCGAACGTCCCCGCCGGCGCGGTATGTCGTACCACATTGCCGCGAGGGTTGGCCTGCTCAACCTCGCGGCAACCGTCACAACGCTGCTGGTGGCCGATCCTCTGTTCTGACGGCTCAGTGCGGAGGACGTCATGCTGGATTATTGAACACGCCATGGTTGCAAGAGAGCAAGGGTCCCGACGAAGCGGTAATTCACGACCTTGAGCGAACCGGAACGCCACCTGCGACGATCACATAACAGCGCCTCCCAGCGTGGGTGCCGGTCCACTTGCGCTGGGTCCTGAAGGAGCTTGGTCGGTTCACCCTCGTACTGCAGGGCGGCGCTCTCGAGGTGAGGTTTGAGAAGTGCAAAGTCCTCCGGCGCCACAGCCGCAGGACCAGGCTCGTGCAATCAGCCGCTTTACTGGAGCAGCATGAGGTTTCGTCGGGCGGTCAATCGGCAAGCTGAGATGTGTAATGGAGGCGGTCACGGCCGCCAATCGCTGTTCGCTCTGCAACAAACCTCTTTCCACCGAGCCGCAGCATAAGCCTCCCGAAAATTCTTCGTGCTCCCCGTGGAGAGTCCGGCCCTGCATTACTCCCGGCATCGATATGGCTTCATCTAGCTTAGGCAGCTACCCGGCCATCGCATCCAACATTGTTGTTCATCATGCCAGGATACTATTGCTCGAATGTGGCACGCAGCGAGCCATCCAGAGTCCTGGTCCGCGTCTGCAGGAGCAGGTGCGCGCCGCGTCGGCTCCACTCATCTGCTGCTTCTTGGCAAAGCGCTTGCTGACGACGGCATTCAGTGTCGCCTCGACAAAGGCTGAGGAGATCCGCTCACCGGACCGATAGCGCTCTCCGTAGTTGATCAGGCTCGTTTCATTGCTGGTGGTATAGATCTGGAAGTCGCGCATGGCCGTCCTGAACTTGCGCAGATTAGGGTAGCGACTGTCGAGAGCTTCGAGGTCGAGAAGCAGATCGTCGATTGCCTCGCAGGCTCGGTAGATGTTGCCATGCCAGAGGAACTACTTGATCCAGCGCAACTTATCGAGCGCCTCCAATCCGGCCTCCTTGCCATGGTGCACCAGACCTTGGGCAAACTGGCGCAGGACCGTGATCCGCATGGTGACGTGAAACCAGTCGAGGACGTGCTCGCTGCACGGGCTGATCCGCTCAGCAAGCGCGCGGACCTCGTCCCCGCCGTCAGTGATAAAGGTCAGATCCTGATTGGTCTGGAAGCCCTGTCGGCGGAGGTGATCAATAACGCGACGCTGCGGCTTGCGATCATAGCCATGAACGAAGCCGATGTAGCGGGCCTCTCCCTCTTCGGGCATGGACCGGCCGACGATGAGCTCGAAATTCTTCTTTCTGTCGCGCCAATCGCGGATGTAGCCGCCGTCCAGGCCGATGACCATCCGTCCATCAGGAATTGGCAGATCCTCCCAATCGCGAGGATCTGTGCCCTCGGTGAATGAGGCTCGCTGCTCGGCGAGATCGCCCTCTATCCGCTCGGCTGTCCGTAGGACGTGCTGACGGACCGTGGTTGCGTTGACGCCGCTCCCGACAGGAAGCACGTCGGCCAGGAGATCGGCGGCTGCTGCATAGGGCACGAGCGAAGCCCAGCGGGTCTCGAGATACAGGCGCTCTGGCGCAACGTGGTCGGGAAGCAACTGCGTCAATGGCGAGATCGTCGCTGGACCGTTGGTCTGCCGCTCTTTGGGAACGTAGAAGCGTGGGCTCTTCAGCTGGACATCTCCGAACAGAGTCCGGAAGGTGATCGGGTAGCTGCCCTTGCCTTGGAGCCGCCGACCAGTGATCTCGCAGTGCCGGTGCTTCTCAAGCCAAGCGCCGACCTGAGCCTCGACGATCTGAAGCATGATCATGAGCTACATGGGCTCTCCGTGCGCTTTCGGGAGAGCCGCCACGCCGTTATCAGATCACATGGGCCACGGTCTCCTCATTGTTGATGCATGAGGCCGAGATACTCGGCGCTCCTTAGCCGAGCGTTGACGTCCTTGCGGGAGAACAGCTTGCCTGCCTCCCTTGACGTACCTCAAGGCGGCCCAGAACCTCGCGGATCTCATCGACCTCCTCGGCAGCCATCGGAGCCCTCGTACTTCGCTTCCGAGCGAGTTGAGCGATGAAAGAGGCCAGAGCTGCCAAGTCCTCGCTGACCTCTAGCATGGTCCAGGCCTCGCGCTGCGCCAGGAAGCTGGCCACACCGCCGCAATCCTCCGGCGGACAGGATCCATCTCCGTCCAGGCAAAGTGGATAGGTCGTCCCATGAAGAGCCTCATGCCGGCTCTCGAGGCGCACCTCGCGCTCCCATGGAATGTTGAGATCGTACTCGTAGCGGAAGCGGCTCCTTGAGCGGAGGCGCAGCTCTGAAAGCGGAATATCCGGTGATCGGACCGCCAACTCCAGGGAGCCGAACCGTCTGGCCCGGAGCATGAACTGGAATAGGTTGACGCCCTCCCAGCCCATTGCCACCTGAACGACACCATGCAACTGCCGCAGCGTCATGCTGGTTGGCAGCCGAACCCGCCGCCAGATCATGGGGCTGATGCCAAGCAGCCAGACCTTGAACTGCAAAATCTCCGGCGCCGTGGAAGGGGCAGGCCGCCCGGTTTTGGAGGGGTGCGCGTTGGCAAACGGAGGTGTCCCGCAGCCTTGTCTGGCTGGAAACTTTGTACAGCCAACCCCTTATCAAACTGCCCCACAGAACCTCATGCTCTCCAGGATGGCACGTTCCGTCAACATCGCACTCTCGTCTGTCATAAGGGCTCTTGGTTCAGCGCTGAGGCGTGGCCAGTCCTTACCAATCTTGGAGCCTCATCCAGGCTGTCAATGGTGCAGCCAGGAGCGGGCCAGGGCACGCGTCACATCTCGGTGTCGGCGTCCGGGTTGGACTTGGCCTCTGCGGGCGTCGCATCTTTCACCGTGATCCTGACGATGTGGCTCTCCACCTTGCCACTGGCCGACTTGACCTCGTAGCTGACCTCGTCGGCTCCCTTGTAGGTGGGGTTGGGCTTATAGAAGATCCCTTGGGCGGTGGCCTCCAGCTTCGGGCAGCGGGAGATCCGTCCGGCTTTGAGCTTCCCACTCCGTACATTCAGTTCGCCATGCTTGGGTGAGGTCACCACCCGGACGGTTGGCAGCGGCCCTGATGTGCAGTCCTTCTGCACGTTGCCGTAGACGCCTAAGCGGTGCGACTTGCCCGCGACCACATCCGTGCTCCGGTAGGCGCTGTTGGTCTGAGCCAGGACGGCGGTTCCAGACAGGGCAAGGATGCAGGCAAAGGCGAAGGTCGCGGCAGGCTGCAAATGGTGCATTCTTAAACTCCGTACGGGGATCGTGCTGCAGGAAATGATGAGGCTGAAAAGCGGTGTAAGGTCACCGGGCAACGGCGTTGGCGGGCCGGGGTTCCGTCTTTGTCGTAATGCCTGAGGAGCGCATGGACCTCCGGCGGCGGCGCACGGTACTGGGGATCCGAGTGGTCTCCAAGACGGGCGCTCGGATCGGGAGGGATGAGATCATGGGGCGGCCCGCCCCTGCCCGGGAGGGCCGCCCCATCGTTGATCTGACTCAGATGTCCTCTTCGAAGCTAAAGTCATCGCCGCCAGAATCCTCGGCAGCCGCTTGCTGCGGCTCGGCCTGTGCGGCGTCGGCGGCTTTGGTCTCGTCGCCACCTGAGAAGGCATCGGCAATCAAGTTGCCCAGCAGCACGCCGCCGGCCACACCCATGGCAGTCTGGGCCGCGCCAGCCAGGAAGCCACCGCTACCACGGGGAGCCATGTGGGGCGGCATGCCGTGCATCGGCTGCTGATAGGGCTGATGCGGCTGATAAGCGGGTTGCGGCTGCGGCCGTGACTGTCCGCCACCGAAAAGGCCGGACAGAAAACCGCCCCCGCCTGCAGGACGGCTGGCAAGCTCCTGCTCCATCTGCTGGATGCGGCCTTGGGCGGCATTCAGCGCCTGCTCCTGCACCACAATGGTCTGAGCCATGTAGTAGGGGGCATTCGGCTGCCGCGCGATCTGAGAGCGGATGAACTCCGCCGCCTGGGCGTCCGGAGCTCCGGCTTGGCCCTCAACCTGGGCAATCTTGCCGAAGAGCTGTTCGATGGCCTGACGGTCCTGATGATCCATGAAAATCGATCCTTTCAACAATGGACGGAGATTACTCTTCGCGCTGTCCGGTGAGGCTGAGGAGCAGCTGGAAGAGATTGATGAAGTTCAGATACAGCGAGAGGGCGCCGAACACCGCCATCTTGTTGTTGGCCTCGTGGCCGTAGCCCTCCGCGTACTGTTCCTTGATCGACTGCGTGTCGTAGGCGGTCAGGCCCGTGAACACGAGCACGCCGATGATCGAGATCGCGAACTGCAGGGCACTCGACGCGAGAACGATGTTGACCAGCGAGGCGATGATGATGCCGATCAGACCCATGAACAGGAACGAGCCGAACTTCGAGAGATCACGCTTGGTGGTGTAGCCGTAGAGGCTGGTCGCGCCGAACATGGCGGCGGTGATGAAGAAGGTGCGGGCAATGCTGGCGCCGGTGAAGACCAGGAACACGGAGGCGAGCGACAGCCCCATCACCGCCGAGAAGGCGAAGAAGGCGGTGCGTGCGGATGCCGCCGTCATCCGGTCCATGCGGAACGAGAAGAAGAAGATGAAGGCCAGAGGAGCCAGCATCACCACCCATTTGAGTGGCGTCTGGAAGATCGGCACGTAGAGGGCCGGGGTCGAGGCGACGAAGTAGGCGACAAGCCCTGTCACGACAAGGCCGATGCCCATGGTGTTGTAGACCCGCAGCATGTGCTGGCGCAGGCCCTCATCGAAGACGGCGCCGCTGGCGCGGGCCGTGGTGGTCTGCCAGGCATAGGGAGTGTTCATCAATAGTCCTCCTGATTGAAATTACTGAAGCTTACGGGATAGCCGGAGGGCTGCCCGTTCGATGGACTTGTCGCTGCCAGTGCCCGTCAGCGCATAGGCGAGTTGGCCCGTTTGCCAGTAGACGGTCTTCGCTTCGTCAAAGCGGGCAATGGTGGGGTCGATGACGTTGAAGACCGGCACATGGGCGGCAAACAGCGACAACTGGCCGAGATCACCGGCATCGACGGCGATCTCGACGCTATGGCCGTCGCGGGACGGGAAAACTTGGGCATCGCGAACCTGCCAGCCCTCCGGCAAGGCTGGTAGCCGGATTCCGGTTTCGGCCAAGATCTCGGCCGGGTCGTACGCGGCGGTCTCGCGTTGCGAGACCATGCGGGCACGCACCAGAGCCGTCTCGTGCGAGTGCAGGGCGTCTTCGACGAAGGCCGGCGGCGTGGGTGACGCCTCGCTGTCAGTGACGCCCAGGCCAACCTGCCCATGGGCGAACCAGCCAAACCCGATGAGCATCACCACGGCGGCGACGCGACGGAGCTTCAGACCCAGCTCCTGCCAGGTAAGGGCACGCTCGAGCCGGGTTGCCGCCGCGAGCAGAGACTCCGCCGGGCGGGGCAGCGGAGCCGCATGGAGCAGCCGAAGGGCGTCCCGGTCCTTCAGATCGGCCATGATCCGAATGGCGGCCTCCGGATCATGGGCAAGATGCTCCTCGACCTCGATCCGCCGGGCAGGGTCGAGCTGCTCGTCCACATAGGCGAGGAGGTCGGCTTCGGTGATGGGGTCAGACATCGGATCCTCCGACGATGCGCAGGCTCGGACGCCTGGCTTCGGACGGCTGCGTAAGATCGGCTCCCGCCTCAAAGTCGCGCAAGGCGGCGCGAGCGCGACTCAGGCGGGACATGAGGGTGCCAACCGGGATCTTCAGGGCGTTGGCGGCCTCCTGGTAGGACAGGCCCTCGATGGCCACGAGATGCAAAGCGGCACGCTGCTCGTCCGGCAGACCCATGAAGGCAGCCTGGACCTGCTGAAGCCGCATCCGGCTTTCCTGCTCAGGCGGGGCCTCGGTGTCGACGAAGGCTGATGCCTGCTCCAGGCGGCGCAATTCCGCAACGTGTCGGCGTCGGTGATCAATGAAAGTGTTGTGCAGGATCGACATCAGCCAGCCGCGCAGGTTGCCGCTTGAGCGAAACGAATTGCGCCGCTCGTAGGCGCGGACAAGGGTGTCCTGCACCAAGTCCTCAGCCTGGGCCTCATCCCGTGCCAGCGAACGGGCATAGCGCCGCAAGGGCCTGAGTAGTGCGACAACATCTGCGCGCTTAGCGTCATTCATATGAGGTGTACGGGGCTGCTCGTGGGTTTAATCCGGAAGAATGTCAGAATTTTTTGCCCATACCTCTCAACGCCGGTTCCGGAGAAGGAATGGCGGCGCTGAAACAGCTCCCGCCTTTTCTGGTTCAGTTCTGTGGCTGCGGGACTAGACCCCCGTCGCTCTCGCGCGGCCGGCCGCGGCCGGCGGTGGGCACGGCGGAGCCGCGGCTGGGGGTGATGGTCTCGCCGGTGTCGCGCACCGGGGGCTGGCCGTCGAGCAGATGGCGGATCTCGTCGCCGGTCAGGGTCTCGTATTCGAGCAGGCCGCGGGCCAGGGCCTCGAGCTCATGCGCCTTCTCGGTCAGGATGCGGCGGGCATCGTTGAGCCCGTCCTCGACTAGGCGGCGGACCTCCGAGTCGATCTTCTGGGCGGTGGCCTCGGAAATGTTCTGCTGGCGTCCCATGGACATGCCGAGGAAGACCTCGTCCTGGTTCTCGCCATAGGCCACCGTGCCGAGTTCCGGCGAGAAGCCCCACTTGGTCACCATCATCCGAGCGAGACGGGTCGCCTGCTCGATGTCCGACTGAGCGCCCGAGGTGACCTTGTCCTTGCCGAAGATCATCTCCTCGGCGATGCGGCCGCCCATCATGATGGCAAGGCGCGAGGTCATCTGCTCGTAGGACATGGACAGTTTGTCCCGCTCGGGCAGCTGCATGACCATGCCGAGCGCGCGGCCGCGCGGGATGATGGTCGCCTTGTGGACCGGATCGGTCGCCGGGACGTTGAGGGCGACGACGGCGTGGCCGGCCTCGTGATAGGCGGTCAGGCGCTTCTCGTCGTCGGTCATGACCAGGGTGCGGCGCTCAGCGCCCATCATCACCTTGTCCTTGGCGTCCTCGAACTCCTTCATCGTGACGATGCGCTTGCCGCGGCGAGCGGCGAGCAGCGCCGCCTCGTTGACGAGGTTCATGAGGTCGGCGCCCGAGAAGCCAGGGGTGCCGCGGGCAATGACCTTCAGGTCCACATCGGGAGCGAGCGGCACCTTGCGCACATGGACGCGCAGGATCTTCTCGCGGCCCAGGACGTCCGGATTCGGGACGACGATCTGGCGGTCGAAGCGGCCCGGACGCAGGAGCGCCGGATCGAGCACGTCGGGACGGTTGGTGGCCGCGATGATGATCACGCCCTCGTTGGCCTCGAAGCCGTCCATCTCGACCAAGAGCTGGTTGAGGGTCTGCTCGCGCTCGTCGTTACCACCGCCGAGGCCGGCGCCGCGATGGCGGCCGACCGCGTCGATCTCGTCGATGAAGATGATGCAGGGGGCGTTCTTCTTCGCCTGCTCGAACATGTCGCGCACGCGGGAGGCACCGACGCCGACGAACATCTCGACGAAGTCGGAACCCGAGATGGTGAAGAACGGCACGTTGGCTTCGCCCGCCACCGCGCGGGCGGTCAGGGTCTTACCGGTGCCGGGAGGGCCGACCAGCAGCACGCCGCGCGGAATGCGGCCGCCGAGGCGCTGGAACTTCTGCGGATCGCGTAGGAATTCCACGACCTCCTGCAGGTCTTCCTTGGCCTCGTCGATGCCGGCGACATCGTCGAAGGTGACGCGGCCATGCGCCTCCGTCAGGAGCTTCGCCTTCGACTTGCCGATCGACAGCAGCCCGCCGCCACCCTGCTTGTTCATGGCGTTGCGCGACAGCCAGACCACGAGGCCGATCATCAAGGCAAACGGCAGCAGCGACAGCAGCAGACTGCCGAGCAGGCTCGGCTGCGGCGGTGGCTCGGCCTTGATCACGACACCCTTCTGCTGCAGCTGGGCAATGAGGCCGGCACCTTGCGGGACATAGGTCGTGATGCGGCCGCCTGTCGAGCGCTCGGCGATGACCTCCTGCCCCTGGATGGTGACGGAGCGGATCTCGCCCTGATCGACTGCCGTCACAAAAACAGAGTAGGGGAGTTGATCCGGCTGAGGTGCTGACGTGTTCTGGAAGTAGAACAGCGACAGCAGGGACATGACTGCAGCTGCTATCGCAAAATTGCGGAAGTTCGGCGCTGCATTGGGGTTGTTCATCTTGATGCTTTCTGAACCACAAGGAACGAATTGATCCTGGCAAATATTTGCAGGACTGGTTTGCGTCTCGCCGCCGTCAGCGCTGGAAACGGCGCGGCACAGGATGAACCCGGTCGAGATGATTACAAAGCAGCGCCATGTTGCGAAGGTTTGAACGGTAAAACACGTCGCCGACCCAGCCGACGACGGGGATTGCGCTGATCACGAAGTCGACACCGGTATTCCCGATCATGCGAAGGACGATCGAGGTCGGCACGCCGAGACGGTACGCCTCCCAGATCAGATAAGCCGACATGCCTTTTGAGGTCAGGGTTCCAACGCCCGGAACTAGGTTCAGGAGCGCATCAGCGCCGAAGCGTATATTTGTTCCCGGTACGCGAATGGCGCTATCGAGGAACCGCGCGAGAGTATCGAGTCGCGCTCGTGTCGTGCGCGCCCGGAAGGAGGTGTCATTGAAGGAGGTATAAGAGTAAGACGTCACAGTCGTCTCCCAGATGCGGAGCAGATTGATATACTCCTCAGGTGAGAGAGTCCGACATCGCAGTCTTGGAGAAGATTGCCAGAGGGGCCCGGACCCCGGTAAATGCTAGATAGGGGTCGGGACGCCTGGCTACAAGACCAGGCCAGAACCCTGATGCATCAGTGATTTTTCGCCAGCGCCAAACCAGAGCACGGCTCTGCAATGGCTCGCTTCTGAAGCCAGAGGCGAGCCATCCTGTTCGCTGGGTCAGCTGTTACCCGCCGTTGACCAACGGCCACACCTCCAGAGCGCCGCGGTAGATCATCTCGACCGCGACATAGAGAATGATGGCAAGGCCCACATAGGCAATCCAGCGGTGCTTCTGCAGCAGGCGGGCAATGAAGCTCGCCGCCACGCCCATGAGAGCGATAGACAGGATCAGTCCGAAGATCAGCACGTTGGGATGCTCGCGGGCGGCGCCGGCCACCGCCAGCACGTTGTCGAGCGACATCGACACGTCGGCAATGACGATTTGCCAGGCCGCCTGCGCGAAGGTCTTGCGCGGGGCGGCACCCGCGATCTTGCCGTCCTGGTCGAGGTCACGTCCCTCCAGAGCTTCCTCGCCCTGGATCTCCTCCGCGTGGCTGATGCGCAGCTCACGCCACATTTTCCAGCACACCCAGAGCAGCAGGATGCCGCCGGCCAGGAGCAGGCCGACGATCTGCAGGAGTTGGGTTGTCGCGGCGGCAAACCCGATACGCAGGACCGTGGCCGCGATGATTCCGATCAGGATGGCTTTCGCCCGCTGCTCCTTAGGCAGGCCGGCGGCGGCCAAGCCGATGACGATAGCGTTGTCACCCGCCAAGACCAGGTCGATCATGATCACTTGGAGGAGGGCGGAGAGGGCTTCTGTGGTGAAAAATTCGCTCATGTGGCTCCCGGTTGCATGAACAGGGGCAGCCGTCATGCCGTCTGGAACGACCGCAAGATGAACCACGCAGCATCAGCCCCCACCGGAAGGTGGAGCGCGTTGCGAAGCAAGTTACGGTCGGCAGAACGCCATGAGCCGGGCACCCGATTGGACATCCAGTCCGACATCGCAGTTCCTCGGAACTGCCAGAGGGGCCCGGCCTGGTGCACAACCTGTAAAGGCGAGATGACGTGAGCTCAAGGGGGAAATGAGCCACCTTGGGCCTAGAAGCTGCCCGGACCTTTCCCTGCAGCCTGCTCAGAGCGAAGGGACTGCCAAAGGCAGCTCAGTTCCTTCGCCTTGTCTAGGAAGGTCCGAAACTGGCAGATTTCGTTGAAAAAGTCGGCACTCAAATGGCCTGAACAGCGACCAGCTTTGTTTGCTGAGGTCAGGACGATGATGAGCTGAGTGCCGGTATTCCATCAGGCCGCAGACTTCACCTGAACCGTTGTTGGAAGAGCCAGCTTAGCGAGCTTTCTGAGATTCTGGGCTGTTGCTGCCAGCAGGAACTCATCGTGAGCGCCGCATGGACCGCTCAGCCGCAGACGCCCCATCTTCAGGATCCGCTTGAGATGGGCAAACAGCATCTCGATGCGCTTGCGGCCCTGACGCGACCGCTCGAACGCCGGCGTGCCGGACAGCGCTCGAGCCACTTCCCGAGCATTCTCATAGATGCTGCGCGTGATCCTGCGGGTCGGTGTGTTGGGGCAGCAGCGCTCCTTGAGATGGCAGGGACCACAGTCAAAGGTGCTGCCCAGATAGAGCCTGTTCGTGCCCTCGTTCACAATTCGGCCGCTGGTCGTCAGCGTCTTGACCTCAGGACAGGTGTAGGTGTCCGCCTCAGGGTCATAGGTGAAGTCCGCCCGCGAGAAGGTGCCGTCCTGGCGCGTGGACTTGTCTATGACCGGAACATGGGGTTCGGTCTTCTGCTCCTCCACGAGTCAGTGCAGCATCTCCGCCGAGCCGTAGGCACTGTCGCCGGCCAGCCGCTCCGGCTTGAGGCCGAAGCGCTCAGCCGTGCGCTCGAGCATGGTGCGGGCAGCCCCGACTTCGGCCTGACGCACAGCACGAGAGGCTTCCACATCCACGATCCCGGCTGACTTGAGATCGATAAGGTAGTTGTCCGCATAGGCAAAGAAGGCTGGGCCACGCATCATACCGATCCACTGGGCGGCCGGATCCGAGGGTAAGACGAACCTCGGCTCGACCTCGGTTGCGGCGCCCCAGGCGGCCTCGTCCAGCGTGGCCAAGTACTCGCGCACGGCTCGCGGAGCGTCCTGAGGGTGGTCCAGCGCTGTCCAGTCGGAACCTGCCAGCGAACGCTGCTTGTTGGCATCAGCCTGGATCAGGCTCGCATCGACCGCAAAGCCTTCGCCACCCGCCAGTCTCTCGTCCAGGCACCGCTGCACCACCGCCTCGAACAGGTGACGGAACAGCTGGAACTGCCGTGGACTCACTTCTAGGAGCTGTAGTTACTACAGGATCAAGGGGAGGGCAGCGCCGAGCTGACATCGTCGATCAAGGACATTCGACAGCGTCGATCCGACAGCCGTTCGTCGTTCTCTACTGCTCGTTAGCATGTTGCGTCAGTTGGGAACTCCGCGGGTGTTAAGTCAGCCAGAACCGGATGACGAGGCTGACGGCTCCGGTCGTGCCGACGCCGGCGGCCCAGAGGCCGACGAACCACAGCCAGCGGCGCAGGGCGGAGTTTGGCGCGGTCACGGTGTCCATCAGTGATATCCCTCGTGTCCCGTCTTGCCGCGGAACACCCAGTACGAGTAGCCGGTATAAGCGAGGATGATCGGGATCAGCACGCTCGCGCCGACCAGCATGAACTGAAGACTCGCGTGCGGCGCGGCCGCCTCATGGATGGTGACAGCGTTCGGCACCACGTGCGGGAACATGCTGACGCCGAGGCCAAGCAGGCAGAGGGCGAACAGCGCCAGCGTCAGCAGGAACGGCCAGTACTCCCAGCGACGAACCAGGCTGACCAGCAGCGTCCCGGAGCACAGGCCGACCAGCAGCGGCACCTGGGCGGTGAACAGCACCTGCGGCCAGGCAAACCAGCGCTCGTAGTAGGCGCCGCTGAGGAACGGCGTTGCCGCACTGACCAGACCGATGCAAACGATCAGCCCGAGGGCGAGCCTGCCAGCGAGGCGGAAGCTGTGGTCCTGGACGGCACCCTCGGTCTTCATCACCAGCCACGTCGCGCCAAGCAGAGCGTAGCCGATCACGAGGCTGAACCCGACGAGCAGGCTGAAGGGCGTGAGCCAATCCCACCAGCCGCCGGCATAGGAGCGTCCTTCCACCACGATGCCCTGGAGCAGGGCGCCGAGCGTGATACCCTGCGCCAGCGTCGCGACGATCGATCCCGCCGTGAAGGCGAAGTCCCAGTAGCGGCGATGCCCGGGATCACGCCAGCGGAACTCGAAGGCGACGCCGCGGAAGATCAGCGCCAGCACCATGGCGACGATCGGAGCGTAAAGAGCCGGCAGGATGATGGCATAGGCGAGCGGAAAGGCCGCCATCAGGCCGCCACCGCCGAGCACGAGCCAGGTCTCGTTGCCGTCCCAGACGGGAGCGACCGAGTTCATGGCGCTGTCGCGCTCCGGTCCGGTACTGAAAAACGGGAACAGGATGCCGATGCCGAGATCGAAGCCGTCCATGACCACGTAGGCGAAGACCGCGAACGCGATGATGAAGGCCCAGAGGGTGGGAAGATCAAAAACGGGCATCATGGTTCAGGCCTCCGCGCCGAGGGTGCGGGCCGGATCGACGGCCGGCGCCGGGGTGATGCCGGCGGTGCGGATGGGATGGTCGGGGCCTTCCTCGGGTCCGGTCTCGCCCGGATGCGGGGCCTTGCCCATGAGCTTGAGGATGTACCCGGTGCCGGCCCCGAACACGATGAAGTAGACCACGATGAAGGTCAGCAGCGACGCGGCGACAGCCGGGGCTTCGAGCGGCGAGGCCGAGGCCGCGGTCTTGAGCAGGCCGTAGACCGTGAAGGGCTGCCGCCCGACCTCCGTCGTGACCCAGCCTGCGATGACGGCCACGAAGCCCGCCGGACCCATAGCCAGCGCCAGCCAGTGCAGCGGGCGCCAGTCGTAAAGCCTGCCGCGGAAACGCGCCCACAGGCTGAGCATCCCAAGACCCAGCATCGCGAAGCCGAGCCCCACCATGACGCGGAAGGACCAGAACACCACGGGCACGTAGGGCCAGTTCGCACGGTCGAAGGTGTCGAGCCCTTTCAGCGGGGCATTCAGGTCGTGCTTGAGAATGAGCGAGGAGGCTTTCGGGATTTCGATGGCGTTACGCACCGTGCCGGCCTCCTGATCGGGGATGCCGAACAGGATGAGGGGAGCGCCGTCCGGATGGCTTGTGAAGTGACCCTCCATCGCCATGACCTTGGCGGGTTGGTGCTCCAGCGTGTTGAGGCCGTGCATATCGCCGGCGAAGATCTGGAGCGGGGCGACGACGGCGATCATGCCCATCGCCATCGAGAACATCACCCGGGCGCCCTTGTTGGTGCGCTCGCGCAGGAGATGCCAGGCGCCGACACCGCCGACGACCAGGGCCGTGGTGAGGTAGGCGGCGAACACCGTATGCACCAGGCGATACGGGAAGGACGGGTTGAAGATGATGACCCACCAGTCCTGGGGCACGAACTGCCCGGCCTCGTTGATGCCGTAGCCGACCGGGGTCTGCATCCAGCTATTGGCGGACAGGATCCAGAAGGCGGAGATAAACGTGCCGATGGCGACCGCAAGGGTCGCGGCGAAGTGCAGCCGCCGCCCGACCCGGCCCATGCCGAACAGCATGATGCCGAGGAATCCCGCCTCGAGGAAGAACGCGGTCATGACCTCATAGGCCATCAGCGGACCGATGACCGGTCCGGCCTTGTCGGAGAACACCGCCCAGTTGGTGCCGAACTGGTACGACATGACAATGCCGGAGACCACGCCCATGGCAAACGCCAGGGCGAAGATCTTGAGCCAGTACTTGAACAGGTTGAGGTAGACCTCACGCCCGGTCCACAGCCACAGCCCCTCGAGCACGGCGAGATAGCTCGCGAGCCCGATCGAGAACGACGGGAAGATGAAGTGGAACGAGACCGTGAAGGCAAACTGGAACCGCGCCAGGAGAAGCGCTTCGAACTGGTCAAACATCCTACTGGTCCTTGGCGTCGTTACGGCGCTTCTTCGATCCCGGCACGACGAAGAGGCGATCCTTCATCTCCAGGATCTTCTGCACCTTCGAGCCCAGCGTCAGGAGCTGGATAAGGCGCTCGGTGTCGAGGCGTTGCACGTCGGCGTACCAGCCTGTCAGCAGCTCGAAGAGATCGTGCATCTCGCGCATGCGTTCCTGCGCATGGCGCTCCTCAACGCTGGCGGGCTCTTGCATGAGTACTTCGCGCAAGAGCGTCATGGTCGGGTCGATCTCCCGCTTTTTGCGTTCCTCGACGAGCGTTCGAACGATCTGCCAGATGTCATCCGGAGTGGCGAAGTAGTCGCGCCGGTCACCGGGCTTGTGCTGGAGCCGGACCAGGTTCCACGCCTGCAACTCCTTGAGGCCCATGCTCACATTGGAGCGGGAGACGCCGAGCCGCTCGACGATGTCCTCAGCGTTCAGCGGCTCCTTGGAGAGGTACAGCAGGGCGTAGATCTGGCCGACGGTGCGGTTGATGCCCCAGCGGGAGCCCATCTCGCCGAAATGCAGCACGAAGGTCTGGACGAGTGGCGGCAGGTTCATGATGATTCCGAAATTTCAGAATTTTCTGAAATATCGGGCGGAAATCGACCGACGTCAAGGCACGCGTCAATCGTGCTGGAAGAATGACATGAGGTACCTGCGAGGGTTCATCAGGCCCGAGAGCCGTGTCGGCTTCAACGATCGTCTAGAGCCGTCAGCACCGGACGTCGACGTGAGCAGGTAATTGCGCGGAATGCAAATGCCGGTTTTCTAACAGATAGCAGCACTATGCGCACCTACATCCGGGCTTGTGACAGGGCGTGCCAAGCGCGGACAGAGTGGACAGGTCATCGGGGCAGCCAAGCTGGGCAGGGCACGGGTGGCGGCGGCCAAAGCGGCCAGCGCGGGAGTGCCAGCAAATGAGCTCCGCAGCAAGCGCCGCGAGAGCCCTGAGGACTCCTGGCCAACGGAGAGCATGAGGTTGGGTGGGGTCAGCTATGCAACCCCTTGAGGGCAGCCCCTCTTTGATGGGCGGACTACGTGTTGCGATGGGCGGATCTCCTGAAGCCGCTTCATCGCGGGTGCCCCACAAACCCTTATCCTCCCCCATGAGCAGACGGCCCACTGGCAATACGAAGGCAGCGTCATGGGAGAAGTGCATCTCATCAAATAGGCATTTGGCGTCGACGCGATCTGAACCAGCCAACTCGAACCTCTTCTGTACCTTCCGACATTCTTTGCAACAGAGTCCAGTTCCCGATCACGATATCATTGGCAAGGCTTACTCCTCGGAAATGCGACTAAAGCGCGAAGCCCCCCTTCCGGCCGGTTCGACAGAATAACTCGACCCGCGTGGGCACGAATGATGGACAGGGCAATCGCAAGGCCCAATCCTATTCCTCCAGTTTCCCGACTTCGCGAACTCTCAATTCGATAGAGCGGCTCGAAAACGTGCGTGAGTTCCTCCTCAGGAATTCCGGGACCTGTGTCATCAATGGTGATTTCGATCCCTCTCGGCGTCTCGTGGATCGCAACCGTCGCGCTGCCACCATATTTCACCGCATTGTCGATCAAGTTGGTCAGTGCCCGTTTGAGCGTCGCTGGATCGCATGCGTAGATGACGGGTTGAGCGGCATCCATGCTCACCGGGAGGCCGCCATCGGCAAGATCGTCCGTGATACTTGTGACCAGGGCGGTGAGATCGGTGGGCCGACGTGGTGCCTGCCTCGCACTGCCACTCGCGAATTCGAGCGTCGCGGCGACCATAGAGTCCAGATCCGCTATGGTCGACAGCATCTTCTCACGTTCGACTGGATCTTCGACATTCTCCGCCCGTAGCCTCAAGAGCGTCAGCGGCGTGCGGAAATCATGAGAGATGGCAGCCAGCATCTTCGTGCGATCGTCGATCATCCCGCGCACACGCGACTGCATGGCGTTGAAGGCCCGCGCGGCCTGCCGGGTCTCGACTGTTCCGACCTCCGGCATCGGCGGAGCATTCAAGTCCTCACCGAGCCTGCGAGCGGCCTTCGACAGGGCCGTCAGCGGCGCCGTGACCCGGCGCACGACCCAGATCGCCACCAGAATGGTGATCACCGCCATGATCCCCATCGACACAAGGAAGCGCAGCGAGAAGGCGGCGCCGCTTTCTGGCAGGACCGTTGCAAAGGTGAGCCACTGTCCATCCTGCAACGGAATGGCGACCTGCAACTCGCGAAATCCCGCGAACGGTCCCAAGCCGCCCAACCCGTGCATCATTGGGTTCCGGTCCATCATCCGCTGAGCCATGCCGAACATCATGCCTCGAGGTTGCGATGCCGAGACCAGCGGCTCGGCAGCCCCGTCCAGGGACAACCGTTCGATGAGAAGCTGCTTCAAGGCCTCGGCGGCCGGCGCATCCTCGTCGGTCAGTGCTGCCCGGGGCGGCTCCGCCGACAGCGCCAGGTTAAACGTCTCCTCGCTCGAGGCCATGACGATGCGGGCCCGCCATTCGCTGGGCGCGTCTCGCACCAGCCGCGTCAGGTTCGTGATGCGTTGAGCGATCACAAGGCCACCGACCGCACGCACGATCTGTCCGCGGTCGGCGCTGTATATCCATGAGCCCACCAGATGGGAGGCAATGAGTCCGGCCAGGAGCACGAACAAGGTCTGGCCGAACAGGCTCCGAGGAATCAGGCGCATCATTCAGGGGTCACCTCAGGGGCGAACATATAGCCGCCGCCCCACACCGTCTTGATGATCTTCGGTTCGTTGGGATCCTCTTCCAGTTTCTTGCGCAGGCGGCTCACCTGGGTATCGATGCTCCGGTCGAAGGAGCCGGCAGCCCGTCCCCGGGCCAGATCCAGGAGCTGATCACGGCTGAGTACGCGCTGGGGGCGCTCGATCAACGCCATCAAAAGGTCGAACTCGCCCGTGCTCAGAGGCACCGTGACGCCGTCCCCGCGCAGGAGTTCTCTCGCGCCGGTGTCGAGCTGCCAACGGTCGAATGAATAGCGCTTGGCGCGCTGAGGCTTGTCGGCTGTTCCATCATTCCGGGTGCGACGCAGGACAGCTCTGATCCGGGCGATCAGCTCGCGGCTGCCGAAGGGCTTTGCGATGTAGTCGTCCGCACCCAGCTCGAGGCCGACGACCCGATCGATCTCGTCTCCCTTCGCGGTCAGCATGATGATCGGGATGCTCGATTCAGCGCGCAATGCGCGGCAGAGCGAGAGCCCGTCCTCCCCGGGCAGCATCAGGTCGAGGATGATCAGGTTGATGCGAGCGTCAGCCATGATCTTTCGCATCGCTCGCCCATCGGCGGCAACACTGATGCGAAAGCCCTCAGTGGCCAGGGCACGCGAAACCAGTTCGCGGATTTCGCGATGGTCGTCAACAATCAGGATATGAGGGCTGCTTTGCATGACGGTGCTCTTAATCGAAGAGCGACGACCCTGCCGGGAAAAGTTGAAACGAACTTTGGCCAAGGGCGCGCCGGACACATCTTGTCACAAAAGGGCCCTGCTCCGAAAAACTTAAGTGACATCCTCCACGGCAGATGGTCGCGAACAGCGGAGACCACCGCTGCCTTGTGGAGAAGATCATGACCAAGAACGCAAAACTGGCTACCGGGGCAACCGTCGCACTGCTCGTCAGCCTCGCGACAATGACCATGTTACACACTTACGGTCCGAACCCCTCCTTCACATCCCCCGGTTCCCAGGGACCGCATCCCATGACAGCCATGTGGTCCGAGATGGGGTGGCTGATGGCACTTGGGCCGATTGCGATGATCCTGTTCTTCGGGGGCATCCTGACCTTGACCGTCCTGCTGGTCCGGTCGCTCGCAAAGCCAAGCTGACACGAGCATTCTCTTGGCTTTGGGCCAAATCAGCCACATCGCATCTGAAACGGAAAGCGGACCCATTCTTTCCCGAACTCAGGGGTCGGGTCCAACAAGGAGAGCCTGTCATGAGAACGTCCATTCTCGCCGCCACCCTGATCACCCTCGCCGGACCCGTTCTGGCCCAGGCGCCCGCCGACCACGGGCAGCACCATCAGGGCGATACGACCGCGGTGCAGGCCCAGACCGCTGCCCCGGTGCAGCCTCAGACCGCGCCTGACCAGCCCCGGACGGAAAGGCCCATGGGCCATGGCATGCCAGGCGGCATGATGAGCGGAGGAATGACGGGGGGGCGGGGCATGATGGGCCGGTTCTCGTCTGAGGACTCGAGCGCCCTCATCGACGCTCACATCGCGGCAATCCATACCGGTCTGAAGCTGTCAGCCGACCAGGAGAAGCTGTGGCCTCCCGTCGAAACCGCGATCCGCAACCTCGCCACCCTTCACCTCAGCCATATGCAGGCCATGCGCCAGACCCGGGGGATGATGGCGGGCGATCCGGTCGGCCTGCTCCGCACGATGGCCGACCGGATGAGCCAGGGAGCGGACGCGATGCGCAAGCTCGCGGACGCGGCGTCACCGCTCTATGCGACCCTCGACGAGAGTCAGAAGCGTCGGCTGCGAGTGCTCGTCCGCATGGGTGGCCGCGGCATGATGGGGCCAGGGATGATGGTCCAGGGAGTGATGGGTTCCGGAGGCTCCATGATGCCCAGTGGATCCGGCTTTGACGATGGCGACAATGCCGACAGCCAGGAGAACCGCTGACACTCCGACCCGGATAGGGCGCTGACCGGATTTGGAACCACCAATTGGGTTGCGGCGGCGACTTCTGCGAGGGCGTCCCCTAAAGAGCCAACCTGGCCAGCATGGTTGAGGTGCTCCGGACCTCGTCGTCGGCGCACTCGGCGGCCTCAGGATGGCACGGACCTGCACGCCCAAGTTGGTCCGGATGGCGCGTACATCTGGTTTGATCGGTGAAGGCTGCTTCAGCACAGGGCGCGATTTTCCGCCGATAACGGTGGAGATTTGAAGCGCCATGGAACACCTTTTTTGCAAGTGGATGAATTTATGATTGAGGAAATAGGGATCGTCCGAACGGGAGCGATCATCGGTATCGGCGGCACGGTCATTCTGGATCTGTGGGCGGCCTTCATGCAGCGTGTCTTCGACGTGCCGGCGACCAACTGGGGGATGGTGGGCCGTTGGGTCAGCCACATGCCGAGAGGCCACTTCGTTCATGAAAACATCGGCAGAGCCGCGCCTGTTTCAGGAGAGCACGCGATCGGCTGGATCGTGCATTACGTCATCGGCATAGGGTATGGGTTGCTTCTTGTAGGGCTTTGGGGCGTCGAATGGCTGCGACAGCCTACGCTCCTTCCCCCAATGATCCTGGCGCTGGCTCTTCTCGGCGCTCCGTACTTCATCATGATGCCCGGCACGGGCTCGGGCATCGCGGGGGCCAGGACACCGAAGCCGAACGTGACCCGTCTGAAAAGTCTGCTCGGGCACTCCGTCTTCGGCCTCGGTATGTATGTGACCGCGCTGGTGATCGCGGCCAGCGCTGGCTTCGGTCAGTTCACCTTCTGAGGAAGGCACGATCCATGATGCTCACGCATCGCCCTTTCTTAGCAGGTGCCGCTTTGGTTGGAGGTACCGCCTTTGCTATCTCATCCGCGTGGCGTGGGGCGGCTGCCGAGCCGCGGGAATTGCGGATTCCGGAGCTGATCGATGCCCGCAGCCAGAGCCAGTCGATCCCGCTCAAGGCGCAAGCCAGCCACACCTCTTTCTTCCCAGAGCAGGAGAGCCGGACGCTTGGCTACAATGGGAGCTATCTTGGCCCGACGCTACGCGTCCACCGCGGCGACGTGGAGATCGCCGTCACGAACTCTCTCGGTGAGGAGACCAGCATCCACTGGAATGGCCTGCTCATCCCCGGGGAGCTCGATCGCTGATGTTGTCCGACAGAGAGCCCGTCGAAGGATCGACAAGAATGTTGCGGTCATCAACGCCCAATGAGGAGAGCATTAGGAAATATAGGGCAATAATGCTGCTGGCTGTCTTGGCGCCCATTGCACTACCGCTAATCGGGCGCAATCGCAGCCTTTCGGAAAAGACCCTCTCACTTGTTGCTCTACAGATCCTTGCGCTTCCTTCCCTGGCATTGTCACAAACGCTAACCCTTACAGGCACCTCAGCGATACTTGACTGACGCGCTCTGGCATACTGCCTGATTGGCCAATCTCGAGCTTAGAGTACGCGCCAAAGGAACTTAGATAAGTGCCGGGATCGAGCCCATTTCACGAACGGCTTAGCACAATCGGAAGGAGTAACTCGACAGGGGTATTTCGCAGTTCAAGCAGTCGATAGTCAACTATACTAGACGGTTCTGACTAATCGACATGACGGTGCTAAAGCATTGGACAGACAGAGATCTTAAACTGTTACATGGAGGTTGACCCATCTTACTCTGCACTTTCGGGTTCGTGGTCGGATACTCGTCTGGATTTTCGTCCAGACGAGTATCCGACCTAGGTCGATTGCAGGAAAACTTACCCCTGTGTACCCTCACGCTTTCTGGGGCCACATTTGGGACAACGATGTCAGAGTGGGTATCGCCGATAAGGATGCGCGACCGAAGCCTAAGTCGGCCTCCTGCGAGCCTGACCCGCCAGTTCGCGCTGACTGGTAGCGCTATTATGCTTGTGGCGATGATGACCGCCGGCTTGTTCATCGCCGAGATGGTATCGAAGGCAACGATCGAGAATACTGCCTCTGCAACGGCTCTTCTTCTCGACAGCATTCTAGAGCCGCTGACTCAAGACCTGGTGACAGAGGAAGTCTTGCCTGCCAAGCAAACGGCCGAGTTGGATCAGCTCTTGGGCGAAGACCAATTCAAGGAGCGATTCCCGTACTTGGAGATCTGGAAAGCCAGTGGACTCATAGCTTATTCAACGACACCAAGTTTGGTCGGTCAGAGGTTTACTCCGCCTGAAGGACTTGTAAGAGCTCTGGAAGGAAAGGTTTCTGCACAATATGCCGACGGTCTCGAGCGTTCAAATCTGATCCGGAATATCAGCGGCAAATATCTTGAAATCTACATTCCCCTTCGCGAGGATCGTTCAGGCCGTGTCATTGCCGTTGCCGAGATCCATGAGAGCACCGCATCGCTCGAGCACGAGCTTTGGTGGCTGCGTCTCAAAAGCTGGCTGGTAGTCGGAGGTGCGACCGCGCTCATCATGATGGGCCTGTTCGGTATCGTCTACCGGGGCAATCAGCTTATCCTGCTCCAGAGACGACAGCTTCAAGAACGATTGGTAGAAATTGAACAAACGAACCGACACAATCGCATCCTCAGGGATCGTGCTCGGCGTGCCTCTGGCCGGGTCGCCGAGTTGACCGAGGATTATTTGCGGAGAATTGGTGCGGACTTACATGATGGTCCTGCACAGTTCATTGGTTTGGCAGCTCTATCGGTGGAGCATGTCAGACGCGCCCAAGCACCCGCGGAACGGGAGAAGGAGCTGGAATCCCTGAGCTCCATGCTCTTGGAGGCTCTTCGTGACATCCGGACCGTGTCAAAAGGACTGATGCTGCCCGAGATAGAGGGTTTGCCGCTCCCAGATATCATCGGACGAGTGGTCTCCGACCACGAGCGGCGGACTGGCACGAAAGTTGACGTTCATTGCGGTGAGATTTCAGGCGCCCCCACGGATGCGATCAAGATTTGCGCGTACCGGTTTCTCCAGGAAGGTCTCAACAATGCCTTCCGCCATGCAGGCGGCAATGGTCAGGCGGTAACATGCACGCTCGATGGCTCTGCTCTACACCTAGCCGTGCAGGATGATGGAGGAACGGGCACCAGCGGCGTGGCCGGTCTGGACTTCGGCCTGGGACTTATCGGTTTAAGGGAAAGAGTCGAGAGTCTGGGCGGCGTCTTCTGTGTGAGCCAGCGGACAGGCGGGGGAACCAGAGTTGAGATGACCGTTGCTATCGCGGAGGAAAGCCAGGATGGTTGAGAAGACCCGTATTGTAGTGGTGGATGATCACGCGCTCTTACGGGCTGGACTTGTCCGCGCACTCGCACTTGATCCCATGATCGAGATCGTCGGGGAGGGCGCCTCGGCGGAGGAAGCGATCGAGCTTGCGAAAGTCCATGCACCCGATCTCATCTTGCTCGACATATCGATGCCAGGCAATGGAATAGAAGCAGCGCGTGCGATCCATGGCCTTCCAATCCCCACTCGTGTCGTAATGCTGACGGTCTCGGGCGATGACGACGACGTGTTGCGGGCACGTGAGGCTGGCGCTGTGGGCTATATCCTCAAAGGGATCGATGCTCGAGATCTCATTATGGCCGTGACAAGCGTGAAGGCCGGTGGATCCTTCATTGCGCCTGACCTCGCGCCGCGCTTGCTGTGATCTGTGAGACGCTGGATCAGGCAGCATGAGGTTTCGTCGGGCGGTCAATCGGCAAGCTGAGATGTGTAATGGAGGCGGTCCCGGCCGCCAATCGCTGTTTGCTCTGCTACAAACCTCTATCCACCGCGCCGTATAAGCCTCCCCATACTTCCTCATGCTCCGCGTGGAGAGCTTGGCCCTGAGCTACCCCGGTCATTGATGGGGAAAGGTGCGCCACCCAACCTGGTATCGGGCATCAAGGTGGTGCCATCAACACTCGCAAGGCGCTGTGGCCAGATCAAAAGCTTCAAGCCTGCCGTTCGATGGCCCAATCCTGGCGTCCTTGCCACGAGTGTGGTCCGCTCGGGCAGGGGGCGGGCAGCGCTCTCACCCCTCTCTTCATCCGGGATGGCCAGGTCTATGGACGGCTTCATCTAGCAAATCGCGGGTACAGCGGTGAGCGGCGAGGTCCGCAGGAACCGCTCATAGCCAAGGTTTCGGCTGACCGGATCGGAGTAAGGCGCCTCGCCAGGCAGCGTCTCGACCACGAGGCACGAGAGCGGCGCGTGGCCAAGGGTCAGGAGTTCGAGGCTCGTGGTGATCTCGGCGCTCGACCAGTCGGTGCGGCCGTCCGCCCCGGTCCGGGCCAGGTCGACCGCCGCCAACGGGCCGCGGCCCTTGGGAACGCGCCCGCGCTTGGGCGGCTCAAGCCGGCGGGTGGACAGGAGGATGTTGCGCCGGTCGGCGTCGTCGGCTTGGTGCACCTGCGCGTAAAGGAGCGCCCAGAGCTCGGTCACGGGCGGCGAGGGGCGCAGGGAGCGGCCGTCCCGCACCGGGTCGGCGAAGGCTGCGCTCACTGTCAGGCGACCCTTGCTGCGGCTGACCCCACAGGCGAGCGGCGGCGGCGTGTGCTGAAGCCCCGCCACCCGCAGTGCTCGCACGGCGAAGCCCTGCGCCGTGTTCCAAGTCCCGAAACGCCCCAGGCGGAACTCATACGCAAAGAAGCCGAAGAGCGCCGGGTCTTCGGGCCCGATTCCGGGTGGTAGGGGCAGGAGGAAATGGACCGGGCTGGTGGTCGGCAGGAGGGGCTGCATGGCCTGCTGCCTGGCGCGGTCGTCGCCCTGTCCGGGCACCACGCGGCGGATCGGCTCGGGGTCGATGGGCAGGGGCAGGTCGCCCGGATCGGGCAGCCCCTCGGTGATGTCGGTCAGCACCGGATCAGGTGCGGAGGCGAGCACGCGCGCAGTAGCGGTCGAGGGGGTCGTCCGGGGGCCGGTCGAACTCAAGCCAGACCGCCTTGCGGCGCTCCTCGGTGGCCGCATAGACCGGATCGCGCCGATAGGGTAAGAGCGCAAGTCCGGCCGCCACGAGGCGCGGCACTTGCGCCGGTGGCGTCGTCGCGGGCAGGCGGATTGCGGCCTCGAGCGGGTCGTCCGACTGGGCAGGGGCGCTGCGAAACACGGGCACAATCCGGTAGGCGGCGTCGATCGGCCGGGGAAAGCGCCCAGCGCGGGCTTGGGGTCAATTGTCCGTTGACATTTTGGTGTGAGACGTCGTCGTGAACGTTTTCAGACACTTAGCGTTGAGCATCTCATTTGAGAATATGCATTTGAATTGAGAAACTGGATGGCTTTGTACATTTCTTTTGAGACGGCCGCCGTCCAACATTGGTCTCGGATTGTGGCGGCGGGATTGGCGACAGCATAGAGCGCACCGCATTAGAATTGACATCTAAAGTGAGAAACCAAACGGTCCGTTTGTCTGATTATTGATGTCCAAAGCTGCCGTAAGCCCGATATTCTCATTCCACGATGTCAGCTGACAACAGGGCATGAGAGGAATACCAGAGTGGCTTATCGCTTCGAACACCTGCCAGATGAACTGCTGGCCCATATCCCACTGCTCGGTTGGGAGCACATCAGCTTCAATGGAAATTATGTGTAGCCCGCAGAGCCTTCACATTGGGCTTTTTCTGTCCACCCCAGCACCCGCGCTCACCTTTCCGCGAAGCGCTCCAACGTAGGATCTCTAGAGGATTCTGTGATGCCCTGACGGGTATCCATCGATCCCCGTTCGTAACCGACAAAGGTATGATAATCATCAGGTCCGCTGGTCAGCCGCGACTTGGGGACAGGAACGCAAGGTACCCCCACGTTCACAGCCAAGCCAGACGATGCTCCTGCTCATATCCTGTAGGCAGTCCCAAACTGTTAAACAGACGGCTCAAATGATCAAGCCGCGGAGGCAGAGACGGGCCATACTCCGTCCGCCAACGGTCCGGGGACCAATGGGCCAGGTACTTGCAGACACTGGCCTACACTCAACGGACGAGACCATATGACCGCATCACTCCACCCGGCGGCCCCTCCTCATCTACCGCCCTTCATCGCTGCGCCCGGCGAGACGGACGCCTTCATGGTGGGAATGGCGGTGTTCCTGGTGCTCGCCGTACTAGCGGTCGGCCTCCTGTTTCTGCGCCTACACACGCTGCCCGAGCGCATGGCACACAAGTCCCATAAGTTGCAGTTCGAGATCGTGGCAGTGCTGGGCTTGCTGGCCCTCTTTACGCACATACAGATCTTCTGGGTGGCTGGCCTGCTGCTCGCATTGATCGACATTCCCGACTTTGGAAATCCACTACGCCGGATTGCCGGGTCCCTAGAGAGGATCGCCAGTATCCCGCCGGGCCAGGGCGGCAACGATGTTCCGGATGAAAGCGCTCCCGCTGTCGCGCACGACGAAGCAGCAGGGGAAAGCGCAGTCGCTGTGCCGAAGACCATCACTCCCATCCAGATGCCGTCTCGGTCTAAACCCCAGATCTCGCCGATCAACACAGAGGGCTGACAACACAGGGAGCTGATCGATGCTTGAGCTTCTTCTCTGCTCCCTGTTGACAATCCTGCCGGACTATCTCTACCGCCGCTATGTCCAGGGCAAGCGCATCGGCAAGGAGATCACCCTCTACTCGGTGTGGTTCGAGCTGCGATGGGACATCATCGCCTGCCTGATGCTCACGGTCGGGCTGATCACGCTGATCTTCTACAATCACCCCTCGACCACGAATGCCACGACGTTCTTCCGGACGATCCCGATCCTGCCCGAAACCAATGGACGCGTTGCCGAAATCTACGTTGACGGCTTGAGCGGTTCGGTCAAACAAGGCGCACTAATCTTCCGGCTTGACAGCTCCAGCCAGGAGGCAGCGGTGGAGACCACCCGCCGCAGGATTGCCGAGGTCGAGGCGGAGCTGGTGGCGGCGCGGACCGATGTCGCGGCAGCTGAAGGCAAGATCCAGGAGGCCCGAAGCGCCCATCAGCAGGCGATGGACGAGCTGGAGACCAAGCAGGAGATCTACCGCCGCAACCCAGGTGCCGTTTCCACGAGGGACATCGAGAAACTCCAGGTTGCCGTCGAAGGACGCCAGGGCGGCATTGACGCCGCCGTTGCCGCCAAGGCGCAGGCCGAGACGCAAATCTCGACTCTCCTTCCAGCGCAGAAGGCCAGCGCCGAAGCCGAACCGGCCCAAGCCGAGGTGGACCTCGGGAAGACCGTCGTTCGGGCCGGTGTAGACGGGCGGGTGGAACAATTCACGCTGCGGGTGGGCGACGTCGTCAATCCGCTCATGCGCCCGGCCGGGGTTCTGATCCCGGAGGGTGCCGGGCGAGGACGCCTGCAAGCCGGATTTGGGCAAATCGAGGCTCAGGTGATGAAGGCTGGCATGGTCGCCGAGGCCCCCTGCGCATCGAAGCCCTGGACAATCATCCCGATGGTGGTGACGGGGACGCAGGACTTCATCGCTGCCGGCCAGATCCGCAGCGGCGAACAATTGATTGATCCTCAGCAGGTGGTGCGGCCAGGGACCATCCTGGTCTATCTTGAGCCCCTATACGAAGGTGGCCTCGACGGGGTAACACCCGGCAGCAGCTGCGTTGTTAATGCCTACACCAGCAACTATGACCGGCTCGCCTCGAACGACATCGGCACGGTCAGACGTTTCGCCCTCCACGCGGTGGACACCATGGCGCTCGTGAGCGCCATGCTCCTGCGGATCCAGGCGCTGCTGTATCCCATCCAAACTCTCGTGCTCGGCGGACACTGAAAAGGCTGCGGACGAATGCTGTAGGTAAAATCCATGTCGAGCTGATCTCCCCCGAGCAGGAGCTGTTCTCCGGTGAGGTGGAGGCCGTCTGCTGCCGGCGATCAAGACGACATGACCGCCTTGTTGAGTCCTCTCACAGAGACTTCGACAAACGCGAATACAGCCCAGAACGGTACATGGCTTATGTTCAGCGTCAAAGCTGCTCAAGCCCCGGCATTTCCTCGCCGAACCAGTTTTTGTTCAGGAGTGCGCGTGCCTCCTCGGTCATTGCCGACATCCGCGCGTGCCTCGGCGGCACTCAGCAGCTCCGCCCACCTGTTACTGTGCGAGCGTTGGAGCGCCCTGCGGAAGGCCGCTTCTGCCTCCTGCGGCATGTCCTGTGCCAGCAGCGCCGCGCCCAGCGATTGGTGTCGCGGATAGTGCGAGAATGGTGACTCCCTATAGAGCAGGCGGTCCTGGATTTTCGCAGCCTCGACGAACAGGGCGGTTGATCTGGCGTAAGCGCCGGCCTGCTGTGCCATGCGTGCCTCGATTACGCGGGTGGAGATGGCCAACACATCGGCTCGCGGAACACCAGCCTCGGGCGGGGCGGCGATCTCGGACGTCGTGATGACCGCTTGGGCATAGTAAGGTGCAGCCGCGATCGGCTGTGTCCAAGGCACCTCGCGCTTCGTCTGGTCAGGATAATGCTCCCAAGTTTTTGCACCCCGTCCACGGCTGTGTGGCCATCGCCGCCCATCATGGCCGACACCATCACGAAATGGACGTTATGCGCATAGTAGCCTTCGGAGTAGAGCAAGCTTGCGCCGCCGTGGCCCATCGCCTCGTCTGCCGCCACGGCACGCACGTTGGCGTTGAGACTCTCGCGCCAACGGCCAAGGTGATACCAAATGTGGCTCGGTATGTGGACGAGATGTCCAGCGCCGGGCATCAAGGCTTTGAGACGTGCCGCATGGGATGACGCCTTATCGGGACGCTCGGAGGCCTCGACCGTATGGATATAAGATGAATTGCGCCAGAATGATTCGGCATCCCCTGCAGCGACCCAAGCTACTGGAATCCGAGTACGCCTTCGATCAGCGCGAGCATGCGATCCGTCTTGGGCTTCCGCTTGCGTGCTCGTCGCGCTGACGATCGACCAAGAGAGCTTTCCAAAGTCCTCTCCGTGCGGTGGTACGGCTTCTCTGGTCGGGGCGGCGGCGCCCCGCGGCAGGTCGCGGCTATAGGAGCCCAACCCCGTGCGCTTCGCTGACCTGAATCGGGATCTGACAGGAGGATCGGAACTGCAACTGCGCCACGTTCGCCCCATGGCCGGAGGCATGTAGCTCCTTGAGTTGCAGGGCACGGAGCAGCCGTACTCTCGGGCTGTCGTGACTGCCGAGCGAGCAAGCATGAGCCGTCTCGCTCGCGAGCAATGGCATGACGGCAACTGCCGAAAGGAGGATGAGTGTTGAAGAAGGGTGAGAGCACAGGACGTGACGGGTCATCGTGACGAACCTCCCGGAGTTCGACAATTTCTTGCGTTCGTCCAATTGCGGTAGGCGTGCAGATCGAAAGCGGCGGCGTGCTTTGCTCGGTATCTCGGCTCAGGCCACGCATGTCGTGCACGGCATCAGTCTGCCAGCTCCGAAACAAGCTGGCTTCAGCCGCCGAGGATTAGCAAAGCTGAATGGGGCACGCACTTCTCCCACCAACAATCCTAATTGACCTTAAGTAAAGCTCCTGAGCTAAAGCCGATGTGTGGCCGAGCACACCAGCCAAATCAGAGCCTTCTGGAAAGACTGCTGCCCGAGGCGCGGCATGCAATCGCGGGGGACTCGCTCGGGAGGTGATTGCATAATTCCCTCTAAGCCACAGTTGAAGTCGTCGAACCACGCTGTTGAAGAGATATGGTCCACCTCGGCGGAAGAGGTCGGTCTCTGCTAAGCCCGATACCATCTTCTCTTCTCTATGCGAATTGCGTTGATGCAGAACTCTGTGCTGAGAGGAAGTCTGTAGCTTCGCTGTCATTCGTTGGTTGAACGTTCTGTCAAGGCATTTTCTAAGAGAAGGCCCACTGCATGAATGAGCTGTTGAGACCAAGCTAGAGCGCCCCACATTTTATGCCGTCCTTGGGCTGGATTGAAAACCCCGACGTGAAGTTATGATTAGGTAATTGGACGAAACGGGTAAGGTCCCTCGAATTGTGCGCGGTCTCACGCTCCTAGACCGCGCTGTCATCATCTAAGCTCTCACATTCGTGAAGATACACGTGCTTGAAGAGAGGCATCATCAGTAGATCCCGCGATTCCATGAGCTAGTTTTATTCAGATCTGACACCATAGCGTAACGTGTGCAATTATCGCTTCGGTCATTTGAGTCTTTCCACCTCAACCACGAGACCAACCGAGTGGTCGGACGGTTCTGAGGGAAGCGTAGAGATGAACTCAATTTCTCAGATCTATGATGCGTCGGATCAAAGCGGAAAGCTGGGCCACGCTCTCTCGACCGTTGTGAGGGAGCGCCCCAAGTCGTGGCTCGCTTAGAACTTTAACTTATTCTGACTCTCGCACACCGGACTCCGTGTAAACCATAATCACTAGCAAAACCACTCCGCCGGAACCTGCCACCATGGCTTGCGTTCTCTTTGAGACTAGTAACTATTTAGGAGCGTTATAGATGGTTAAGGAAAAACCTGGTCCGCACCATGATCATCCTGGCCATACCCCAGGTGACCTCGACCGGCATGGGCATCGCGACAAGTCCGTGACCGAGAAGCCAGGACCGCATCATGATCACCCGGGTCATAAGCCGGGTGACCTTGACCCACATGGGCATCGTGATAAATCCGGTAAAAAGTAAAACGTTGCTCGACGGTAGGTCCACACCTTTGCTTTGTGCAAGATCTGTAACCAAGTTGAAGGGCCGCAAGAGTGCGGTCCTTCCTTGCGTCGTATCCACCAGCAAACTCTAACAGCTTTAGAGCATCTGAGCGCATAGTCACGTTATTGGGATCCGAGCGCGGACTATCCTATTCTATATGAGTGCATGAATCGGCTCTCCGCAATCGATCTACACACGCTGCCATTGTCTTGCTGCCTTAATCAATCTCGCGGTCCGTTCGCGCCGTTTTCGCTAGCGGCGGATGGTAGAGTAGATACCCTCCCACGCGGGCGCGGGCCGCCACGAAACTATGAAACTGTTCGACGCTCGACTCTGAAGTCTAGCCCGAAGTACACCAACTGCATCTTGCCGACGAGTGCATGTGCCGGGTTGTTGCGGGAGCCTTGAGGTGGTGATCACCATAGTGCGGAACGTAGCAACGGATGCGGCGCGCTGTGGATCCAAATGCATTTGTCCCGTTTGTCTTGGTCCAGCGCTCAGTGCACACGAAGGCGCCAGCCGAGCGCGAGGTGCTCGATGAGGTCATGGCGGCCCACGACGAGGTGGTCGCCATTCGGAAAGCGGATGGGTTCCTCGCCGAGCCGGGGCGCTTCCGCCACTATGAGAAGGCGCAGCAGCGGCTCTCGGTTGATTTGGACCGGTTATACGCGACCATCAAGCACTATTCCAAACTCACGGGCGACACGCCCTGTCGAACCGCCTGCGGGAGTTCTAGCGGTTGGAGGATCGGCTGCTGGTGGCCCGCAGCGACCTCATCGGCGCAACCCGCGTAAGCGTCCGCCGAGGACCGCGGAATTTCGACTGCGGCGTGGTAGAGTGGCCGCATGGAGATTGACCACGACAAGATCGACGAGGCGGTTCTCGCCCTGCTGTGGTTGACGCTGCACGATGGGTGCCGGGCCTGGAAGGGCTTCGACTGGGCGACAATGAACCGACTCTATGAGAAGGGCTTCATCTGCGACCCCGTCAACAAGACCAAGTCCGTCGTGCTCACCGATGAGGGGCTTCAGAAAGCCGAAGAGCTGTTCAAGGAGCTGTTTACGCAAAAGCCCTGAGATCAGGCCGCGGCCTGCTGATCTCGCAAGGGCTTCCAGTTCCAGGGCAGAAGCTCGGCGAGGCGTTTGGCCGGATGCTCCGGCAGTCGCGCCAGAACGTCGGCCAGCCAAGCGCGCGGGTCGACCTCATTGAGCTTGCAGGTCTCGATCAGCGTATACAGCGCCGCGGCCCGATGGCCACCCACATCCGAGCCCGCGAAGGTCCAGTTCCGGCGCCCAACTGCAATGCCGCGGATCGCCCGCTCGGCTGCGTTATTCGACAGGCAGACCCGGCCGTCCTCGAGGAAGAGCGCGAACGACGACCAGCGCCGCAGCATGTAGTCGATGGCTTTGGCCGTCTCACTCTTGGGTGACAACCGTCCACGCTGCACCCGCAACCAGCTCTCCAGATCATCGACCAGGGGCTTGGATTGAGCGGCTCGAATGGTGCGTCGCTCATCCGGTGGTCGGCCGATGATCTCACGCTCGATGGCAAACAGCGCATCGATGCGCTTCACCGCCTCGATCGCGATGGGCCCCTTCCGCAACTCGGCCAGTTCAAAGAATTTGCGCCGGGCGTGCGCCCAACACGCTGCCTCGGTCACAGCCCCGATCACGCGGCCTGGTTCATACAGCTGCCCGAAACCGGAATAGGCATCCGCCTGCAGAAGGCCGCTATAGCTCGTCAGGAACGATTGCGGATGCTCACCCTTGCGATCGGGCGAGTAGAAATACACGGCCGCCGGCGGATCGGCGCCGGCAAAGGGGCGGTCGTCACGCACCACGGTCCAGAGCCGGCCGGTCTTCGTCTTGCCCTTGGCCAGTACCGGCACGGGCGTGTCGTCGGCGTGCAGCCGCTCAGCCGTCATTACGTGGTCGGCGATCAGCGCGCTCAAGGGCTGGGCTGCGACCGCAACAGCGCCCATCCAGTCGCACAGGGTCGAGACATCCAGATCGACGCCTTCCTGAGCGAACACCGCGCTCTGGCGCGTCAGCGGCAGATGCAGGCCGAACTTGCCGACCGTGATCTCGGCCAGAAGATGCGGGCCGGCGCGGCCGCGCGGAATGGCATGGAACGGCGCCGGCGTCTCGGTGATCGTCTCGCACGCCGCACAGCTGAACTTCTCGCGCACGGTTTGCAGCACGACCCAACGCGCCGGGATGCGCTCCAGGGTCTCGCTCACCACCTCTCCGAGCTTGCGCAAGCTGCCACCGCAGCAGGCGCAGGCGGTGGGACCAGGAAGGACAACGCGCCGGCGCGACAGGTGACCGGGCAAGGGCCTGCGGGCGGGCTTGGTCCGTTCCAACTCCTCCACCGTCCACCGGGGCGCCTCCGGCGGCGCCGCGGCATCCTTCGCCTCGGCCTCGGCATCCATGTGAGCGGCGCTCTCTTCCAGGTCCTCCAAAGCGAGCATCAGTTGTTCGAGACGGGCACTGCGTTCCGACGAGGCGCCGAAGTGCTGGCGGCGCAACTTGGCGATCTGCAGCTTGAGCCGCTCGATCTCCAGCTCCAGGGCATAGCGGGCGGCGTGGGCCTGGGTGACTTCGAGCCGGGCCGTCTCCAATGCAGCCCGAGCGATCTCCAGATCACCCGCGCGGGCTTCGGCCGCCAGGCGGGCTGCCCGCTCGGCGCGGATCATCGCGTGAGCGTCAGCCAGACTGGCGGGAAGCGGATCAGGGTGATTTGCCACGCTCTGAGTCTGCCACGGAAGCGTTGATTTGCAAGGCTTTGATGCTCATCCGGCCGCGATCGGGCGCCAGGTTTGCTGGGGATTGCGCCAGTCGATGCCCTCCAAGAGATAACCCAACTGCGCGGTGGAAATCGACACCGTGCCGTCGACCGGCGACGGCCACAGAAAACGACCCCGATCAATGCGCTTCGAGAACAAACATAGGCCCTGGCCGTCGTACCAGAGGACCTTGATCAGATCGCCTCTGCGTCCCCGGAAGACAAACAGATTGCCCGAATGCGGATCACGTTTGAGCGTCTCCTGCACCAGCAGGGAGAGGCCGCCGAAGCCCTTACGCTTATGCGGAGCTCCGCATAAGCGCAATTATGTGGAGTGCCAGATTATGCGGAGTCCGCAGCGGGCCGAGCGGCTTCGCCCTTTTTATCCAATAGCTTAGAGTGCTCAAGAGCCTTCCCCACTTGGCATAATTGTTGTCGTCTCTCGACGTTCTTTTTGAGCTCGAGAGGAGAGCACACGTGCCAAAATCGACGGAAGTTCTGCCGGACTGCACGCAACTGATGAACCCAGGTGCCTTGCGGCCGTTCGTGGTGGCGTTCACGGACCGATTGTCGAGTCTGGGGCACACCCGCCTCACAGTGTCAGGCTACGAAGCCTCGGCTCGTCATTTCGGACAATGGCTGCAGAACAGGAAGATCGCCGTCGCTGAGATTGACGACAGTGTCATTCACCGGTTTGCGCAGCATCGATGCCGTTGCCCCGGTATCCGGCAGGCCGCTCGACTGTCAGTCAAATACGTCAACCGCGCTCGCCGGTTCGTTGGCTTCCTGGCGGAATGCGGAGCGGTGACACTGTTGGAACAGGAGCCACCGCGTCCCAACGAAGATGTGATCCTTGCTTTCCAGGCCTGGCTGAGGCGGCATCGCGGAATCTCGGAGCGCACGGTCTGGCGCCACGGGCGTATGGTCATGCGCCTGCTTCCTGCTCTCGGCCCCGATTCCATGCAGTACGATGCTGCTCTTGTCCGACAGGTGATCCTGGACGAGGGAAAGCGAAGTTCGCACGCCTACCTCAAGACCATGACGATGGCACTGCGAGGCTATCTTCGATATCTGGCTGCCCACGGCCTGTGCCGTCCAGGACTTGATCAGGCCATCCCGACAATCCCGCAATGGCGGCTGTCAGCGTTGCCGCGCTACATCCCCAGCGCGGACGTCGAGCGGGTCATTGGGTCGTGCGACGTCACGACGTCGATGGGCATCCGTGACCGCGCGGTGCTTCTGCTGCTGGCCCGTCTCGGCCTGCGCGCCGGCGACATTGCAGGCATGCGCCTCGACGACATCGACTGGCAAGAAGGCACCCTGCGGGTCCGCGGCAAAGGCCGTCGTGAGATCCGGCTTCCACTCCCCCAGGACGCAGGCGACGCGATCATCGCCTATCTCCGAGATGCCCGGCCGCTCGCCGCCTGTGAGCAGATTTTCTTGCGGATAGTTGCACCGTATCGGCCATTGGCGAGCGCGAGCGTCTCGAGCATTGTGAGCCTTGCTCTTGAGAGGGCCGGCATCGATGACCCGCCGTCCCGAGGCACCAATCTGCTTCGGCACTCCGCAGCGACCGGCATGCTGCGCGCCGGCGCCACCCTGGACATGATCGGAACCGTGCTTCGCCACCGATCGATCGACACCACCGCCCATTACGCGAAGGTGGACGTCGATATGCTGCTTCAGATCGCTCAGCCCTGGCCGGGGAGTGTGTCATGCTGAGCCTGAACCTCGCACGCTATGCGGAATTGCAGCAGCATCTGGGCTTCAAGTTCCGCGTCCAGCACTCGTTGCTCAAGAGCTTTGTTGCCTTCGCGGAAGGCAACGGCGACCGGTATGTTCAAACGGCGCGCGTGCTCGAATGGGCGACGCTCGCCCCTTCACCGCAGCAGTGTCGCAATCGCTTGCTGACGGTCCGGCGCTTTGCCCTGGCGCTGTCGGCCGAGAATCGGTGTCATGAGATTCCGCCCGCCGATGCCCTGGGCCGTGGCCTGTTCGAGCGGCGGATCCCGCACATCTATACGGTCGATGAGATCACCGCGCTGATGCGAGCGGCGGCCCGCCTCAAGCCCTCAGGCTCGATCAGGCCGCTGCTGTACGAGACCCTGTTCGGCCTTCTTGCCGCCACCGGCATGCGCGTTTCCGAAGCCCTCGCTCTCCGCCTTGATGACCTGACGGCCGATGGGCTGGTGATCCGGCAAACCAAATTCCAAAAGAGCCGCTTGCTGCCACTCCACGCCACCACGTGGGAAGCCCTGGATCGGTATGTGGCAGCGCGCCAGCGGCTCGGGACCTGGGACGACGCCCTGTTCGTTTCCAATACAGGAACGACGCCGTCCTATCCTACGGTAATTGCCATTTTCCTCCGCCTGGCCCGATCAACCGGCCTGAGAGGGCAGCCCGGTCAGCCGGGACCTCGTATTCACGATCTGCGGCACACCTTCGCCGTCCGCTCTTTGGAGCAATGTCGGCCTGATCGCGACGCCGTTGGCCGCCATATCGTCGCGCTCAGCACCTACCTCGGTCACGCCCATGTCACCGACACCTACTGGTACCTGCAGGCAACGCCGACCCTCATGGGGCAGATTGCATCCGCCGGTGAGGCTTTGCACCAGGGAGCCGCTCCATGACCGCGCTGGCTCCCCATCTCGCCACCTTCCTACAAACCCATCTTCTCCATGAGCGGCGGGCAAGCCCGCACACGTGTGAGGCCTACGCCGACAGCTTTCGACTGCTGCTGTGCTTCGCGGCTGCCCGGTTGAGGACGACGCCGTCCCGCCTCGCGATCGAGCAGCTCGATCCGCCGCTCCTCCTGGCTTTCCTCGAGCACATCGAGGAGGCGCGGGGTAACTCGGCGCGCACCCGCAATGCCCGCCTTGCCGCCATCCACTCGTTCTTCCGTTTCCTCGAGTACCGGGTCCCGTCCTGTCTGGACCAGGCCCGCCGGGTCCGGGCGATCCCGATGAAGAAGGCCGATGAGGCGCTCGTCAGCCATCTCACACGCGCGGAGATGCAGGCTCTGCTTGATGCGCCGAACCCGCGTCAGGTCGCCGGTATCCGGGATCGGGCGATGCTCCACTTGGCCTTCGCCGCGGGCCTGCGCGTCTCCGAACTTGTCAGCCTGCGCCTCGATCAGATCGACCGCCAAATGGTCGCCAGCATCCATGTCATGGGCAAAGGACGCCGCGAGCGTATACTGCCCCTGTGGAAGGAGACAACGGCGGCGCTGAAGGCTTGGCTGGCAGTCCGCCCGGCGAGCGGCGATGCCGAGCTCTTCCTCAATGCCACAGGCCGGGCGATGACCCGATCCGGGTTCGAATATATTCTCGCCAAGCACGTAGCCACCGCGGCGCAGAAGTTGCCCTCCATCGCCGACAAGCGCGTCACTCCGCATGTTTTGCGCCATACCTGCGCCATGCACACCCTGCAAGCGACGCGCGATGTTCGCAAAGTGTCGCTCTGGCTTGGCCACGCCAGTCTGCAGAGCACGGAGATCTATCTGCGAGCCGATCCGACCGAAAAGCTCGAGGCGCTTGCCGCGATGGCGCCGCCGTCGCTCAGGCCGGGTCGCTTCCGCGCGCCCGACAAGCTACTGGCGATGCTGAAGTCGATCGGCTGATCGACGAATTATGTCGAGTGATTGCTACCTGAACACCGCAGCCGGCAAGGGATTGCCGCTGCGGACTCCGCATAATCTGGCACTCCACATAATTCCTCATATCAGTGTGCCCGGTGGCCAGCCACACGCGCACGCCGGTCGGCACCGGGATCATGCCAGGCTCTCCATCACCTGCAGCACCCGCCGCAGCGCCTCGGCATCGACCTCGCGGTCCACGCGAATACGGCGCCCGTGCCTCAAAACGATCTCGATCAAGCCAGTGCGCCGCGGTGAGGATCCCGCAGGCGTGGTCTGCACCGGCACGGGCGCGATCTCGACCGGCATGAAGGCGGGACCAGCGTCGCCGAGCCGTCCTTCACGGGCGAGCCGGCGCCAGGTGAAGACGACACTGGGTGCGAGCCCATGACGGCGGGCCACTTCGGTCACTGTCACGCCCGGCTGCATCGTCTCGTCAACGATCTGGAGTTTGTCCTGGAGGCTCCAGCGCCGCCGACGCTCTGTGCCGAGAACTTCGATCTTCATTGATCTACTGACCTTAAAGCTAGCCTTAAGGTCAGAACGTCACGCGCAAACTGCGCTCTCACAAGAGGGCGCACACCGAGTGCTTACCAACCCGCGCCCATAACGACGAGTTGCTACGGTTCCCGGGCGGACGGCTGGTCGCGCTCCTGAACCCGGAGGCAAAGCCGCTGATCGCGTTCGCACAAGATGAAATGGACCAACTGCCAGCCCCCTCTCAACCGTGGTCCCCGCCATGAACACCATATTTCCCGGAAGGGGCGAAGCCAACTTCCCAGGGGCCCGGCGTTGCACACATGAAACCCTGCTGCGAAATCCTGAACCGGCCTATAGTTCTCCTGATCAAGGATGAACTGCTGGTCTGCCTGCCACAGGTGGACATCCTGCGGCAGGCGGACTTCTGAGCCCTGGAGGCCGAGAATGCCAATGAGGCGTTCGAGATCCTGAAACAGCGGCCCGACGTGAAGGTGGCTTTGGCCACGTTGATATGCCCGGCTCCCGCGACAGGTTCGAATTCGCGCAATTCGTGCGGCAGGGATGGATCCAGGTTGGCATGTTTGTAACCTCGGGAAAAACCGAGCCAGGCCTGGGAGATCTTCCAGGCCGTACCATCTTTGCCTCCAAGCCTGCGCCCGGCGGCTCACCCGAAGCCAGCCCTCCCTTCTGCTGCTATGCCGGAGCCCGGCAGGCCGTTGCCTGTCCATCACAGCCCACAGCAGAGGGCGCTCGCAGCGGTGGGGCAATCAGGCGGCCTTGATTAAGATGAGGCATCAGTCCTACGGCGCGCTTGCCTTGTCGGACCGCGACCCGCCAGTCTCGACAAGGCAGACCAGAACGAAAACAGCCACGACTGTGACCAGCTCGGAGGTCTGCGTGGCCCATTCGGGCGCACCGTTCGTAAACAATCCAAGCGTCAGGCCCGACAGCAGGGCCGCAGCAAGAGCGGTCCAGATCAGCATGGAGATCCTCGTTCATCAGAAGATGCAGGTGTTTTAGCCTGCGTTGCCTGAACAATGCCTGTACAAGCCTACGGGAGCAGGGGCGCCCTTTTCCATGCTTCCTCGCCCTCGTTAGACGGGAGAGTTGCCGGCGGACCGCGTGCGTTGCTGACAGGACAACCTCGACAGTATGATGACTGCATCCGCTCGTCAGAAGCGGATCACGGATTTGGGAGGATCTACAATGCGCCGTTGTTCCATTCGCCATCGGATCGTCGACCTGGCGGTCCTGTGCCTTGTCGGGATGGCACCTGCCGCTATGGCCGCCGAGTCTGATCGCAATGTTCTCGCGGAGCGGGTGACGAAGCTGTCGCGTAGCACGCAGTGGAAGCCTGTCGAAGCGATCCCGATCGACTTCCCGACCTTTCATCCCCAAGGCATGGTGAGGATCGGCGATACGTTCTTCGTGTCCTCGGTCGAGATCAAGGAGCCAACCAAGCGCTTCCCGCAGCCGATGGATGGCTATGACCGGGATACGGGTGCCGGTGTCGGGCATCTGTTTAAGATCGACCTGAAGGGAAATCTCGTGTCCGAGATGACTCTCGGCGAGGGGTCGATCTATCACCCGGGCGGGATCGACTATGACGGCCGCTACATCTGGGTTCCTGTGGCGGAGTACAGGCCGAACAGCCGCTCCATCGTCTGCCAGGTCGATCCGGAGACCATGAAAGCCGAAGAGATGTTCCGTTTCGCGGACCACGTGGGCGGCGTTGTCCACGACACGGACGACAATTCCCTACACGGGGTAAGCTGGGGTTCGCGCCGGTTCTACCGTTGGCCGCTCGACGCGAACGGAAAGCCCACGAATGCTAACGAAACGCCCGAGAGTCTAAGGAAGTTGAACACGTCGCACTACCTCGACTATCAGGACTGCAAATATGCCGGCATTCACCGCATGCTGTGCTCGGGCGTGACCGAAATGCGGGTCACGTCCGATACTCCCCTGTTTCGGCTCGGCGGTCTCGATCTGGTTAGTCTCACGGATGGGCGGCCACTGTTTCAGACCCCGGTGCTGCTGTGGACGGCCTCCGGCTTTGACATGACCCATAATCCGGTTTGGCTGGAAGCGAGCGACGCCGGTATTCGCGGCTACTTCATGCCCGAAGACAACAAGTCCGTGCTCTACATCTACGAAACCGAGGTGAAATAGCCCGCCGTCGCCAAGCAGCGTGACCTGGCCCGGCAGGAGCTTGGTTGCCTACCTTGCCTGAAGGCTCATGGCCGAACAGCGATCCAGACGTGGCGTTGCCCTCGCAGGAGGAAGTCGAACCTCTCGCCGGCGCCTCCCGCACAGCGCCGACGCTGGAGGTGTCCCGCGAGTTCTCCTCCAATGAGGGACGAATGATGATGAACACGAGACTGACGGGGGCACCCAAGAGGAGGAGCTCATGGAAGTCAGCGAAGTTATGACACGGGATGTGCGGCTGATCGAGCCGAGCCAGGCCATCCGGGATGCTGCCCGGCTGATGGCAGAGCTGGATGCAGGCGTCATGCCGGTGCGTGAGGGTGACCGCCTGGTCGCCATGATCACTGATCGGGACATCGCTATACGCGCAGTGGCCCAGGGCAAGGGCCCGGAGACATCCTCCATCCGCGAGGTAATGACCGATGATATCAAGTACTGCTACGAGGACGACGACACCGATGATGTTACCCGCAACATGGCCGACCTCGTGTGGGCTTTATGGTCCACGGCGGCCTCACCGAACACTTGCTCGTGTTGAGGTGATCGGCCTTTGCCCTACCTGTTGAGTGGGAATGGCTCAGGAAAGGGCCGCCCATGCGCACTGTGGCAGCCGCTGTCATGTTCAGCTTTCTCGTCGGCCCGTAGGTAGTGGCTGCACAGGACACGAAACTGCCACCACAAACGGGCACCCCGGAGGCATCCTCGTCAAAGACTGTGACCAACGAAGAGAGAGCGGCATTGGCGGATGCAGAACGAAAGAAGGCCGATGCAGTCGCGCAGGCCCGCCAACGCCGGATGAACAGGCTGACACGAAGTATCTGCACCGGATGTTGACTGGCTTCTTTGAAACAGTCCTCTCACCCACGCGCCTACCATGATCAACGTCATAGGGGAAACGCTGTTTCCAGTGGCTCGTGAATGACCAAAGCGTCACGGCATCTCGACGATGCCCTTTTGCCCGCACTCTATCCCCGCCGATAGCCCGGCCGTTGCGAGGTCACGGAGATCATCGTGTTGGAACCTCCGCTCCACCCCTCGGTTCTCCCGAGCGCCCTTATCCACGGTCGTAGACGCCGCCCCAAGGAATGTTCGCGCGCATTCGCAATGGCGTCGCTCTAACGGAGGTCAACATGCGAAAAGCCCTCATACTCGCAGCCGGACTGGCTCTCATCGGTACTTCAGCCTGGAGCCAGAGCATGTCGAGAGACGACGATGATGATGATCGGCGTGGGAGATGGCATGATAGCCGTGGCGGATGGGACAGAGACAACGATGACGATCGCCGAGAGCGGCGTGGACGTGCTATGCGCGACGATGACGACGATCGTTTAGGGCGTGGCAGCCGCTTCTTCCTGCGTAGTGGCGACACGCAGCTGCGGGTTGTCTGCGGTGGTGAGGAGTCCACCCAAGCCTGCGTCGATGCGGCCCTGCGGATGTTCGATCGGTTGCAGTCGCAGCCTCGCCCAACAGCAACGGCGCCGACCACACCTCCAATGCCCCAGTAATCAGTGAGGATCGGTGGTAGAGCTTCTACCACCGATCCTGATGGGTTAGTCTTCGCAAACGCGGTAGCGCCTTACAACGACGTCGCCGAAGCGGTCCCGTTGGCGACGCGTTTCGTAATAGCAGTCACGGCCACGCCAACGGCGGTCACGGTCCCAGTCTCGATCCCGATTTCTCCAATCTCTGTCGCGCCAGTCTCGATCACCGTCCGGAGAACGATCCCGATCTTGCCAGTCTCGACCTTGATCCCAGTCTCGATCCATTCGAGGCTGCGCGGAGACTCCTCCGGCGAAACTACTAGCGAGAATGCATCCTGCAATCGCAACTGACAAACGCCTGAGCTTGGTCATAAGCCACCTCGAACCACTGATTGAACGTGCAAGTCAACGAGGGTGGCAAGGCCTCGTTCCTAACCCGGATCGCCAGCCCTAAAATCCTGAATCTTCTTCATGGAGCCAGCGCTTCGGCGATCAATGAGCCTTGCTCCACCTGCCCAATGGTCCGGTAGCTGAGCCGTACCCAAGAATCTGGGTCTAAGCCGTCCCCAGAGAACCACCAGATGGCTGGATACGGCTTGAATCTCGGTGCCTCAGCCACCATTCAGGGCAGAACGATTAATGGAGAAGGGGGCTGCTCGCCCAAGGCTCGTCCGCGGGAGTGTCGCTTTCAGAGTAGGTTCGACACTCCACGACCGCGCGTAAGCAGCAGAGGCCTTTAGGTTGCGGGTTGTGCACAGGCCCATTTTTATCCACGCTCTCTAGCCAGCCCGCAGGGCTCACCTGTACATTCGGCGCAGCCGCCAGCTGTGAGACCTGGGGCTACCTTCCGCGCCCAAATAAGTTGCTGCAACGAAGTCGCCCCTGTTTCGGGCAGGCAGGATTACGGAATGTTCATTTGAACGAACTACCCGTGTGGGCAATCCTATAGAGAACACCTTAGCCATTTCCCCGAACAATCCCGGAGTATCCATGAAGACGTCGACCAAGGCATGCGCTGTGCTGATTGCACTCGGGGCCGCAGACGCATTCATGCTCGACGGCCGGTACGTGGCCGGAGCCAGGTAGTTCGTGGCGGAACGGCTCGGAACTGGGCAGGCTCCTCAGGCCACCGCTTCCGCTCCCCGCTCCGGGAAGTCTACCGCCATCCCCGTCGAGACGGCTGCGGCACGGTCCGATACGACATCAGCCGTCATCGAGGCCGTCGGCAGCCTCCAGTCGGACGATCGGTCCAGATTTCATCCGAGGTCGCAGGAAGGATCTCGAATCCCTGCAGCGGCCGCAGGGCCTGAGCTCCCACTCCGATGACGAACAGCGCTACGAGCGACCGCGCAACGGCCGGAGAGCGGGACATCTGCATTCCATCATCGTCGCCTGTCCGCCCTATCATCCAGCCTATGGCTGAAGGCAGGATTCCGAATAAGCCGAACCACAGCAGGTCCCAGAAGAGCGGGCTGCCGCTGTCCACGCGGATGCGATGGATGCCGAGCAGCCAATGCGACAGGACGCTGTCGACCACGTGCCACACGCCGAACCCGATCAGGATAGTGGCGAACAGCAGCCGGCCTGAGGGGCGATCCGGCTCGGTCCTCGATGCCCAGAGCATCCAGAGGCCAATGGCAGCGATGACATACATCAGGGCATGGAAGTAGCCATCGGCTGCCACCTGAAATCGAATGTCTTCCGAGTTGATGGTACTCAGGAGGTGATGCCACTGGAGGATCTGGTGAAGGAGAATCCCATCGAAGAAGCCGCCGAACGCGAAGCCCAGAAGGTAGCCCGACCACCGATGACGGCCACTGGTTTCGACACGTGTCACTGTTTAGCCTCGGCAGAAATCAGGTCAGTCCACAAAGCCCGAGAAGGCATGGCGGATCAGTCTGCCCCGGGGACGGCTCCATGGAACCTAAACCCATGACCCCGGCCAAATGTTTCAAAGGATCATTTGAAAGCGTAATACCACTCACTTGGGATAGGGCTGCTCACTTGGGATGGGGCTGCGGTGCAGGAGCTCATACTCCTTCATAGCTTCGAACCGAACACCGAGGGCCCTGCGAAGGCGTCAGTCGCTCGGAGGCGGAGTTCGGCGTTTGTCAGTCGCTGTTCGAGTGTGTGTCCTCCGCCGGCGCCAAGCTTCAATCACCTCTTGCCGTAGAGGTGGCCGCGGCCTCGCCAGGGTCCCCCAGATCAGCAGCGTGAACGCCTTGCCCACGGCCCCGACCAGGGCCATGCCGTACAGAAAAATCACTGGCGAGAAACTCTCGTTCATGTCTCATGTCACCCCTGCGGAACGCCTGGCTTGAGATGCTGCCACGGCCGATCTCTGACAACGCATTGCTATCTCGCGGGATCGGTAACTGAGCATGAAATGCGTTAGGCCCGCCGGAGCACGCGCTTCACCTGCCTAGCAAACAACTGACTACCGGTCGGCACCGTGGCTTGGTGCAGGGACTGGCAATTCCCACATGGGATCAGAGCAAGAGTAGTTCGCGATGACGATAGGATGGATGGCTCCCGCTCAGGCGATTTAGAACCTTCACCACACTACTGCCTTGCGGCGGGCCGTCCGCACCCGTTAAGGGAATAGAAGCATATGTGCTGAGCGGGAATTTGGCGTGCGCCTGACTGAGAATCCTCAACCTAAGCAAAAGATCAGTCAGCGCCTCATCCTCATCGACCTGATCCGCGGCCTCGCGATCATCGGTGTCGCCATCTACCATCTCGCGTGGGACCTCGCCTTTCTGGGGTTCATCAGTATCGATGTCGGCCGGGATCTCGCGTGGAGCGTCTTCGCCCGTGTGCTGGCCGGAAGCTTCGTTGGCCTCGCAGGTGTCAGCCTTGTCCTCGCCCACCACCAAGGCATCCGATGGCCTGCGTTTTGGAGGCGCATCGGCATTCTCACCGGCGCTGCCGTGGCGATAACGGCCACAACGCTTCTGACCTTTCCCCAAACCTTCATCTACTTCGGCATTCTTCATGCCATCGCATTGTTCAGCATCTTGGCATTGCCTTTCCTTCTCGTCCCGACCTGGATGCTCCTGATCGTTGCGGGGTCAGTTTTCGCGCTTCCAGGGCACTTCCGCTCGCCGGCCTTCAACGAGCGCTGGCTCGCCTGGATCGGTCTTGGCACCGATGTGCCGCCGTCCAATGATTTCGAGCCCCTCTTTCCCTGGTTCGGACTAGTGGTTCTGGGGATTGTGATCGGCCGAGCCCTGCTGACATTCGGGATGATTGAAAAGCTGTCCTGGCAACCACAGGGCGGTCTCGTCCGGTTGCTCACCAGGGCCGGGCGGCAGAGCCTTGTGATCTACCTCGTTCACCAACCAATCCTGCTCGGAATTCTTTATCCCATCGCATGGGTATGGCCCCCAAGAGCTGCCAATCTGGATGCATCGTTCCTCCAGGCATGCCAGGCCAGTTGCGCACGCAACGCGGAGAGTGAGGTCGCGTGCCGGACGTCTTGTGAGTGCTCGGCCCGCGAGCTCAAGAAGGCTGGGCTTTGGAGCCTTATCGAGCGCCCGCAACTCACACCCGACCAGCAGAGACGGATCAACCAGACCGTCAGAGTTTGCTTTGGCGCTGCCCAGCACCCACCTCCTGGCGCCGCCCCAGACTAACGGTAATCTCGGCCCATGGATGTAAAAGCAAACGCCCCACGCAATTGACGGCCATACGCTCGCGGCAGTGATGGCTGATGTGGCGGTGACGATCGGAGTTGAGGTCCCCCATGTCGACAGAGGCTATCGCGGGCACAATCACCCGAACCGGTTCCAGGTCTGGATCTCCGGTCAGGTGCGCCAGACGCCAGCCGCCCTGAGGCGCGAGATGAAGCGGCGAGCGGCGATCAAACCTGTGATCGGGCACCTGAAAGCCGAACACCGCATGGGCTGCAACCATCTGAGGTGCCGGGACGACGACCGCATCAATGCCGCCCGGGCGGTGGTCGGGTACCACTTCTCGCTCCTGCGGCGGTGGCTGGCAGCACTGATGCGTGTCCTGATCCTGATGTGGGTTGGCCGTGACCCATCACACCAACCCGCCTGACTGGAGCCATCAAACCATTCTTCACGGACGCCGAATTAGTTAATCAGCTCCGACAAACGGTCTAGGGGCGAGTGCTGAGACATGGGTCTGAGACAATCGTGAAGGGCTCCTGACCAATCTAACAGCGTGCCATGGATGCTCCAGCAGCAGCTATCAATGCCATTGAATCATCCAAAGTGCCTGTGTCGAGGCCATCCGCGCACAGATTTCATTATGCCGCCGGCCGGCTATCCTTACGAGCCTGTTTCATCGGCCTGTCTGAATAAATAAGGGCTTCAATCACATGAGACAGTCTCTTAGCGAGATCTGCGGCTTCAGCCCTCTGAGGCTGGGAAGCTTTCAACGCATGGAAACGCATACGGTAGAGATCCGCCAGAATGGAACAGGCCGTTGCCAAACTGTCGGCGATCTCACCTGCCGGCGCCGTCTCATTCAGGAAAGTTTGGCAACGCGCCGCACTGCGTTGGAGATCTCCGAAGGTATCATTGAGATCGTCCAACCTCATCCCGCGTGCGAGCAATGCATCGCCCGCAGGGACACCGAGATATCCGGATAGAAGGTTCGCAACATGCACCAATGCACGTCCATAGGCCTGAGCCTTCCTATAGCCCCCTTTGTCTATTTTAGCGCGAAGCCGAATGAGCAGTGACTTTGCCCGCGCGAGATCTCTCTCGACTACATCACCGTCGTGACGCCCCGACATCCATTTGCACATTTGCGTAACTTATTGTTTGGGAATCAGCCCATCGACCGAAGTCTCAGACATGAAGGCAATCCCAGGTTCAGGCAAGGAACAAAGAAGGCCAAGGGCACTACTGCGACATCATGCTCAAAGTCCCAGGAGCAATCCGAGATAATGGAGGCCTGACTGCACTTTGCTGCACGAACGGTGATTTGGCGGCCGAAGCGGAATGGCATAGGGGGCCACCGAGAAAATCCCTAGGTGGCTTAGCTAATTGATCCTGCCGTGGGGAAGGAACGTCATGAGTGATACGATCCAGCACCGGTCACGTATCTCTGATCGCTGCTGTGGGAGCCACTTGCTCTGAAGCGAAAGGTTCTGCCGTCAAGCAGAAGACGGGCGATCTGATCTTCGCGAGCGCTCAGCTTCAGAGCCGGTATGGCGATCTTACGCGTGGAAGGGTCTCGCAGTACTTTGACGAACCCGCTTGCAAAACTTTGTGATACGTAAGTCCCTCCGATAGCCGTGCTTCTTGCGGCCAGCAAAAGTTCGTCCGCCGAACAGGATTTGGACACATACCTTCGCGCGCCCGTGGCATGGGCAGCCAGCGCAGACAATGGTCGATCCCGAGTTCTGGTATGAGAGCTTCCAGAACTGGCAGAGCGAGTTCCTGTCGATTGCAATACTGCTGGTGCTGGGCGTCTACCTTCGGGAGAGGGGATCGCCAGGGTCGAAGCCAGTAGCCGCTCCCCACGCCACCACTTAGCACTGGCGGGTCGTGATGCTAGCCCCATCTGCTGGGCTGCCCCATTCTGCAAGGAGCATTCCTCGCTGGCGCCAGCTTTGCCGCCCGGACGATAGTACGGTGCTTTCCATCGCAGGCAGAATGCGGACCTGCTGACGGGTCAAAACTCCGGCGAGGAGTGACAAAGAACAGCCACCAACAGCGCCGTGGGTTAGGGCATCCAACGCTAGGCTGATGTTCCCCTTGTTTGGTGAGAACTGGTAGCATCCGGGTCCTACCGCGCGGGACCTTCGCAGCCTGAGGAAGGCATAATTTGACCTAGCCCACCAATGTTTGATCAGCCCTTTGAGCGGGCACGAACACGCCCGCCAGCGACCGCGCCAACCCGGCTCATATTAATCCATGTTACACTGTCGAGCCGGCAGATACGGATCGCCTCGCCGCGCTTGCCCGACGACGCGCTGCGGAAATCCCGTCATCCAGTTGTTCATTCGTCCTGGAGCTGAGCCATGGGTGACTTGTCCTGGTCGCGGAACGCATTAGAAAAATGGCTGTGGCGTGGCCTGCGCGGCAGCACGAAAGCTGCTCCAGGAGACGTCGACGGTGCGAGTGAGCGGCTCAGATCTGTTCTGGCCAGTGTCAGCGATTGCTATTTCACGCTGAACCCGGCGTATCGCATCACCGATCTCAACGAGGCGGCGGTAGACTGGGTTGGATCCAATCCGGACCAGGTCGTGGGCGCATGCCTCTGGGACCTGTGCAATCCTTATGCCGAGTGCAGCCTTGTCATCCGGGAGGGTATGCAGGAGCGCCGCCGGATCCGGCGCGAGGTGATGTCCGGCCTCCGGCCCGGCCGCTGGCTCGATCTCCAGGTCAGCCCCTCGGCGGAAGGCCTGAGTGTGTTCTTCACCGACGTCACGGAGCGTCGTGCCGCCACGGCGGCCCTGGACGAACTCTCCGGGCGTCTCCTGAATCTCCAGGACGAGGAGCGGCAAAGGATCGCCGAGGAGCTGCACGACTCGACGGCTCAGCACCTCGTCGCAGCCGGGCTCCACCTCATGCGGCTGCAACAGTATCTCATCCCCGGCGAGGGCCAAAAGGTGCTCGACGAGGCTGCAGACTCGGTAGAGGAGGCCGCCAGGGAACTCCGTACCTTCACCTATCTGCTGCACCCGCCAGGCTTGGAGCACGGCGGCCTTGCCGGAACCGTGCGGGATTTTGCGGCAGGTTTCGCACGCCGGACGGGCCTGGAAACATCCGTATGCATGCCGGAAACGACCAAAAACCTTCCCTTTGATATCCAGCGCTCACTTCTTCGGGTCATCCAGGAAGCCCTGACCAATGCCTACCGGCATGCGGCCGCTTCGCGGGTGATGATCGACCTGCGGTTTGGGGCAACTACCATGAAACTGCGGATTCTCGATGATGGCTGCGGGCTGTCCCGCGGCGTCCGGAAGGCAGCTGAGGATGGTGCGCTGCTCGGGGTCGGCGTCACCGGCATGCGCGCTCGCCTGCTGCGGTTCGGCGGCTGCCTGCGGCTCTTGAGTGACGCCCGAGGAACGATGGTCGTGGCCACTCTGCCACTCGGGTTAAGTGAGCGGATCACGACTGATCAGGATCCTTCTGCGTCTCCAAACTGAAAGATTGGTGCCCAGCGATCTCTTGAAGGCTGCTGTCACGGCGATCAATGTCGGGAGTTGGCACTTCTCAGAAGCAACGCGAATGTCTGTTCAAGTCGGCAACGCCGCGCCTTCTTAGAGGGCAGGGGATTCTGATGTGCCTCAAATCGACTTCTCAGAATTCATCATGTGCCCCCGAGATGGATGGACGGATGAACAGAGTGCTTATGATGGCCATTGGGCCAACACGATCTCGCTGCTGACGGTTTCAATCTGATAGCTGTAGCGCGTTGAGTAGAGTGTCAAAAGGTCATCATGACCTTGGTCGGACGAGCTGCAAACGCCGTCTGTTACAATCAAAACACGTAGCCCCAGATCGACAGCGCCAAGCACGGTGGCGAGAACGCACATGTCAGTCTCAGAGCCGGTGATCAGGAGAGTGTCAATGCCTCGCTCTCTCACGAGATCGCGCAGCTTGTGGCCGGCAAAGGCCGAATAGACTGGCTTTTCCAAAACTGTGGCAGGAGGTACGAGCCGTTGTAATGGCGGCATGAGCTCCAGAAGCCGAGGGTCGAGGTGCTCGCGGGTCGTCTCGCGCCAGTGCTCGTAATAACGGCGCCAAGTACCTGGCATGTCCTCAGGCCGTTCGGGCGGGATGAAACGCGTGAAGACGGTGCGGTCCGGAGCACGTTCAGCAATCTGGGCAACGGTGGGCAGGACGCGTTCCATCCACGGCGTCGGCCATGGCCCATCAACAGAGAAGAGGTGCTGCATATCAATGCACAGGTGAAGCGTGCCGGGACCGAGGGGCGTCATGTCAATCTACGGAAGGTGTCGATGCAGGCCAACGGCCCCACATGGGCCCGGTTCCCTGCTTGAGCCAGAGGTTTGACGGCGGAGCAAGTAATTGGGGTTTTGGCGCTGCTGACTACAACGTATGCGGCGTGGCACAAGGTGGAAGCAGTCCGCGTGCCGTGACCTGAAGCTGCTCAGTGCCCGGGGCCGGCAGCGCACCGACTCCACCCATGTGCTTGGGGCCGTCCGCTCCCTCAACCGTCTCGAATGTGTCACCGAGACGCTACGGGCCGCCCTGAATGCCTTGGCGTCCGCAGCGCCCGAGTGGCTGCGTGCTGAGGCTGATCCTGCCTGGCTGGAGCGCTATGACCGGCGGGCTGGCGATGATGAAGTGCCGCAAGGCGAGGCGAAGCGGCGAGCCCACGCCGAGCAGGTCGGCCGCGATGGTCATCAGGTGCTTGCTGCTATCATAGCTCCTGGCGCACCGATATGGCTGCGGCACATCCCGGCGGTTGAGTTGCTGCGGCAGGTCTGGCTTCAGAACTTCTGCCTGATCAGCGAAGCTCCACCCGCGCGACCTGAGGATCCGCCTCTGGTGCGGTGGCGGACGGATCAGGAGGGGTTTCCGCCCTCCCTGCTGATGGTCGCCTCGCCCTACGATCCGGAGGTGCACTATGCCAAGAAGCAGTCAACGATCTGGATCGGCTACAAGGTGCATCTGACCGAGACATGCGACGAGGGCGGACCACACTTGATCACGCATGTGGAGACCACGCCGGCACCCGTCGTTGATCGCGACGCTCTCGAAGACATCCATGCAGCGCTCGAAGCCAAGGGCCTGCTGCCCGATACTCATCTGGCCGATGCCGGTTATGTTGCGGCTGACCAGCTTGTCGCCAGCCGGAAGAAAGGCATCACGCTTCTCGGGCCGGCTCCCAAGGATTATCAGTGGCAGGCCCGTTCAGGAGAAGGCTTCACGGTGCAGGACTTCCTCCTCGATTGGGATCGGGAAGTGGCGACCTGCCCGGCCGGGCATCAGAGCAAGAGCTGGGGCCCTGATTATCACCAGAGACGGACCGCCCTCAAAGTTCGCTTCTCGACAACAGATTGTCGACCCTGTCCCTTGAAGACACAGTGTACCCGAAGCGGGCGGCGACTGCTCACGCTACGACCACGCGAGGAACACGAGATGCTGGAGGCGGCTCGCCAGCGCGAGGAGCAGCTTGCCTTCTCATAGGAGTATCGACAGCGCGCCGGCATCGAGGGAACGATTTCGGCGGGCGTCCGGGTCCTGCATCTGCGGCGCTCGCGCTATATCGGTCTTGCCAAAACGCATCTGCAACACGTGCTGACGGCGGCTGCCATGAACCTCGCCCACATTGGTGCTTGGATTGGTGGCGCACCACTTGCGCAAACCCGTCAATCCGCATTTACCAAGCTCATGATGGCTCCCACTGCAGGATGAGGCGTTCGCCAGCAGTATCTAAAGCGAAGCAAGTCCAGACCATCGCGGCCCGGTACCCGAACAAATCCACCCATTACGTGCACGGCACGCTGAACGGCTCGACCCATGCCATGAAGGAGCGGGTCCGCTCCCTGGCTCAGGCCCATTCCAACATCCGGGCCACGACCTTCTATGTCGAGCCAAGGCCGGAGGATCGTCAGGGCCAAGATTACGATCAGCAGGGTCTGATCACCGTGGATTGGTTGCAGGCCAACACGCCGCTGGGCGAGGCAGGCTATTACCTGTGTGGTCCGCGGCCGTTCCTGCGCGCCTTCGTGAGTGGCTTGGCCCTGGCCGGGGTTCGTTCGAACCGCATCCACTACGAGTCCTTCGGACCCGCCGACGAGATCCTCGTGGCGGCTTGAGCCGCCCACGACATACCTGGACCCGGTTTGGGCCGAGAATGGAGCCATCTCGGATGCTGTGCAGGCTTCACTCGGGTGAGCCCGAGCAGCACTGCCCTACGTCACGAAATCAACCTTTTGAGCCTCTTGGCAGCCCGCCCTTCTGAAGGCAGGCTTCGGATGGTCTTGAGAGGTGTTCAAGCTGGTAGACCTCAAGCTGTTGAAGCAGGCGCTGAGTGAACTCGCGACCTTGAAGAACCGGGGGCATGATCCATCACGCTTCGTCGGGAAGCTCTACGCCTCGGCTCTGGAGGAGTGGGCGGAACGCCTCAGCGTCGACCCGCTCAAGCTTAGCAAACTTATTCTGATCAAAGAGACGATCCTGAACCACCGCCTGCACCAGATCACAGCTTGGCTGCAGCAGATCGAAAGATCGCTCCAAGGAGCGAGGATTTTCAGTCCGCTACATTACTGCCCCATGGACGCGCTGGATAAGCGTAAGTCGTTAGGTGAAGGTGAGCTTGGAAATAAGGCAACAACTCCAGATCGGCGGCATCTTGAGCCGTTAGCGCGTCGTGCGGAAAACCGGATCCACTTATCCGCACGATGCGCTAAGAGCTATTGCCGCGCCCACATAATCCGGGCTGCCCAGGAGACCTCTTCCGCCGGGATCACCTGATCCTCCTGATCCTTGGCTAGGGATGTCATCTCCAGAGTCTTGGCCGAGCGGCGCTTGAGCTCCTTGGCCAGGATCTCCCCATTGGTCGTGCAGACGACGATCCGGTCGCCCTTGCGGGTGCTGGCGGTCGGCGAGACGATGAGGATATCGCCGTCGCGATAGAGAGGGGCCAGGGTATCGCCTGTGACCTCGAGGGCGAAAGCCATCTCCTGCCCGAAATTGGGAAACTCGATCTCGTCCCTGCCGGGACCTCCGCTTGGCATGCCTTCTTCGTTGAAGACCTTGCCAGAGGCCGCCTCCTCCATGCCGATCAGCGGGATCATGGAACGGCGCAAGGAGCCGGAAGGCTCGCCGAGACGCAGGAACTCCTCCAGGGTGGTACCGGTGGCTTTCAGGATTTTCGAGATCGACTCCGTGGAAGGCCAACGCTTCCGGCCCTTCGGGCTCACACGCTTTGATTTATTGAAGCTGGTCGCGTCGAGACCGGCCTTGAGAGCCAGTCCGGATGCGGTCAGGCCGTGACGTGATGCCAACGCATCGATAGCAGCCCAAACGCGCTCGTGAGATAACATGCTACTAACCTTCGCTAGAGCATCGGACCCGAAAGTGACTCCCCTTTTGGGATCGATCCGATGCTCCTTTTCTTAACTGGCGCATCGTTCGGCGCGGAAAACCGGATCCAATTTTCCGCACGATGCGCTAGAAGGCCTTAACGTGGTCTTTGATCCAAAAATGAGCATCACCAATACACGTTGCACAATCTGACCTACAATCCAGAGGGGTACGAGCAGCCTCAAAAAGCCGCCCAAGAGGGGCGGCACTTGGGACGGAATAGTATCGGATTGCACCCCAAAAAACGGTCTTATAGGCTGATCTATTCCTATTCTACGGATCATCTGTGAGATCATCATGCTGTGGTTGGATCGTCTTCCAATGACGAGGGAACACCACGTTACCTGACTCCAGAGGGGATATATCGGAACGTTCTTGTCCTGCCTTCATCCACCGTTCTTGATCCGCAAGACGTAAGGCAATCGCAATCTCGGCCGCCGTGGCATCAGGGTGTTGATTGATGATACGCTTGAGGATGTCCTTGAAGCGGCATTTCTGTTGCATCGCTTCGACAATAAGGCTTTTAAGCTCCTCAGATTGAGCCATCCTGTCGGCTCCTCATCAATGCCGCACTTCTGCATCCAAACTGATCACTATCTGATTATCTATCGCTGTTCAGCACGAATTCACCTGGCCCCAATCTCCCTATGGCTATACCATAAAGACTGGTCACGGCCATATTGAAGCGCCTTGTCAGTTATATTCGCGGCTTCCTTGCGCGCCCCACCAGACGTCAGTGTGAAGACCGTCTTTCGGCGGTTGAATACGAGGCTGTGTGCCTGATCAGGTATGAGAGCGGCGCGGCTACGCTTGCATCCGACAGCAGGCCTTTTATTGCCGTGCGGGAGGAAGTAAACGGGTTTCAGTTCTGGTTGCAGGCGGCGAGTGAAATTGAGTGGCAGCAGCTCGTGTCAAAAGGACGAAGGAGTAGCCAAGATGGCAGGTCTTTTACAGCCCAAGCCAGAGTTTGAGATTTCCAGGTGGCATCATTAGTTCTGCCCGCTCTCAAGGAAATTGACCTTTGTAGCGAGGCGCGGATCGCAGGAATGTTGACTTCCTACCATTGTGAGCCACGTTCAACCCTAATCTATGTTAGCGGCACTAGCGAGCCGGCGGTGCTTGCACAGCTACTGAATCGCATCAAGACCTCAGAGGCGCTCGTCGACGGCGGCTTGATCCTGACCGCCACGATCGCAGGGGTAACAGCTCTTCTTGTCTGCTTAAAGCTGCCGTAGCGACAAATATCCTACAAGCCATTCGCATGCGAGCGAGGCCTATGAGCGCCCAGCGCAGCTATATACCCTAGGAGGGACAAGCGCTCACTACGCTTGGCTCAATAGCCGCGCATGACAGTCGCAAAGAAAGAGCTTCGAAGCCCGCTTGTCGAGGGTACCGGCTAAGCTCGGCCAATCTATGCCGCTAGCGGACTGTCAGTTTCGATACCCTAGAGGATGGGCGCTGCATTCCAATTCGAGAATGGTGGTATCCGGCTCCATCACTGTCAAGGATCAGATAGAATTGTCTACTCGGCGGAAAGGGTATCTTTACTCGATCGACGATAAGGTCCGGCTGCGGTGTTGTAACCGGCACCGCACACGCCATTGCTGAGAGCTCTACCCTCTCAGTTGGGGCCACAGGCGCCCCGGTTGAGGTTTAAGACAGCCCCTCAGCTGGGGCGTTTGAGTTATGGCACCTGTGTCAGGTGGCCGGCAGCGGGAGTGTGCCAAGCTGCCGCGCCTCCCTCGAGCCGCTTGCATTGGTCAGCAAATCAGCTCAGTCTCGCCGGCAGCTGCCTCGCAACGACAGCTGCCGGCGAGCCCTGGGAAAGGCACGGATGTACTGCCTTCCCAGGCTCCTCGTCGGACCTCCTTTCAGACTCACCGCTGCCGTTCCGACGACGTCAAAGTCGTGCTCTGGTCGATCGTCCCCAACAGGCCAAGCATCGCACTGGGAACCGGTATGAGAAGATCCTCTCGGGTGCGATTTCGCAGAACCTGTCCGATATGCTCGATGATGTACCGCGGTAGGTGTGGCGTGTCTTGATTCGGCAGCCGACTCCGCCGTCGGCTTTCCTCGGCCCCCATAGGCTACTCTCCATCGCCGTTGATCGGCTGTTATGTCAGTGGTCGCAAACTGAACTCATGACAGAGGGACGGGTTTCAAGGATAGCATGCGGCAAAAGACTGCTCTCAGAAGGCGTCACTTTCTTGCCGGTTGATCTTGACTTTGGGGCTGCGGAGCCAGGTGCACAGCCCCTCCAAGATTGTGAAGTCGTGTTCGATCTCCGTAATCGAAGCTGGCCTCTTATTTTGAGACATATCCTCCAACATTTGGGCAGTTCACATAGAAGGATGCCGTAAGCCGTTCCTCACGACAATACGCATAACCTCACCCTTCAGGAGGAGATCATAGGCTCCAGGTGCATGCTGGATGAGGCGGTAGGTCAACTGGAGTCCAAACAGCACCAAGCTGCGCCTCAATCCATTTAAGGTCGGTCTGCTGAGGCGGATCTGGGTAGCCACGGTGCTCCGGGCCCCCGTCTTCTTGGGGAGAAGCGTCAGCCATCGGACTTGCCGGCCGCCCTGCGTAGAGCCGCGTTAATACGGTCCTGCCAGCCCGGGCCGTCCTCCTGGAAAAAGTCGAGCACGTCGCGGTCGATGCGTAAGGTGACCGTCTCCTTCATGCCGGGGACAGAGGGTGTCTTCGGCGGCGCCTCAATAGGCTTCGTCGTGGCTTTCTTGAAGGCTGCCTCAGCAACCTTAAATGGATCGCTCGGGCGCCGCCCTCCTGGTGGTCTCGACATCGATTCCTCTTCCACTCCGATTGCCACGAGCCTTGTAATCTAGTCCTTGGGCCTCATCCTAGATGCTGCGGAGATGAGGCAAATGAGCTACTCGCACAAAGTTCCGCAAGGATCTCGTCACATCGAGCACGCAAAGCCATTTATGCCCGTGCGAGCGACCAGCTCAAGCCATCGAAAATACGGAGTCATCGGCTCACTCTCCGGAGATATCAGGAACAAGCAAAACATACTGATATTATGCCCTTCTCAAATGATACCATAGCCGCACTCCATCGATGATTTTCTGGTTCAATAGTCCAGAAAGGAGCGGTTCTGGTCATCCGTGTAGATGTCGTGCGGTTGCCCTTCTGAGCGACCCGCAACATAGAGCACAGTCGCAACACTGCCGGTCCTGGTCTCGAGCAGGACCTGGCGGGAGACGAAGGGAAATACGCTGCGGACCGTGGCATCGATGCTGCGGCTGAACCGGTCGGCGAAGCTTGGAGAGGTGATGATGTTCATGATGACCTGACCGTCCGGCGCCACCGCCTGCCGAACGGCTGCAAACGCTTCACGGGTGATCAGGTCCGGCGGCAGGCTGATCCGGTTCGTGAACGCATCAAGCACAACAACATCATAGGTCTGGGTGTTGCGGCGCAGGAAAGCCCGGGCGGATTCCGGCACGAAGGTCTTGTTGGGAGACAGAGGTTGGCGCAGGAAATGCTCCTCACTCACCTGCTGCAGGGCAGGGTCGATGTCGACATAGGTGTAGGCGTGGAAGCGATCCTCCAGGCCGATGGTGAACCCTCCGGCCCCGATCACGAGGATACGGTGAGGCCGATCCGTATCGAGCCTCCTGAGGACTTCCTTCTCGATGAACTTCAAATATGCGAAACGGTGCTCCGGATGGGCCGCAATCTTCGAGGACGGGCTGTTGTTGATGACCAAGAGGCGGCTGTCCTCCGCCGGATCGGCGACGATCCGCACCTCGCTGTAGAGATTGTTGCTCACAATGCCATAGGCCCTCACCGCCGCGGGGCTGTTGATGGCAACGATATAGAGGCCGAGCGCAGCGGTTATGAGAACCAGCCTGTTGTGGCCTTCCATCTGCCAGCCAATGAGCGCCGCGAGCACCACCAGAAGCCCGAGGGTGAGGGCGACTGTGATGTGGACCCCGAAAAAGGTCATGAACACGAGGGTCGACACGACGGAGCCCAGGAACGACCCGAACGTGGACAGGAAGAGCATCAGCCCGGTGGATCGCGGAAGGCTCGCGCCGGTGGAGCAATACGCGACCAACGGGATGGTCTGGCCCAGAAGGTAGACTGGGTAGACCAGGAACAGGGAGGCATGAACGGCAGCCTGAACCAGGCGATGTGTGAGACCAAGGCTATCGAGGATCTGGAAGAAGGCGGCCAGAAAGGGATGGGACAGCCCGAAGCTGAGAATGAGAGCGGAAATCAGGAGGTTTCGGGTGAGTTGGCGGCGCACGCCTGCCTCATCACCGGGAGCGAAGCTGGCCCGCCCTCCAGCCTCGTAGCCGAAAGCTAAGGGGAGCAGGACCGCGGCAATGACGATGGCAATCGTGTCGGTCGCGTTGCCCACATAGGGGGTGAGCTGACGGATGGCGAGGAGTTCCACCGCGAGAACGGCATAGCCCTCGATGGCGATTGCAGCGAGTAACAGCGGGGAAGAAAACATGAGCGGAGAAGCCATAGGAGAACGGAGTCCCTGGGTTCGAAACCACATGTAGGACGTAGGGCAGACTAAGGTCCTCCCACCGGGTGCACAATACAGGGTACGGCCACGATCTGCCCAACAGACGAAGTCCATGGACGACCCAGCGGTTCAGGCGCTGGCCTTCCGCACACCGCATCTTCTTCATGGCACAAGGCTTCCTCAGGGTTCATGTGCCGGAATAAGGTGACTCCCCGGTTCCGACCGGACACGTGGTGGAAGTCGGCACGCAGGCGACGGCGTAATCCTGTTGCTCTTCACCTAACGCGATGCCAGTTTTAACGGTCCGTGACTGACATCACCCTCATCCGCCTGGGTCTCGGGTGGCCTCCCTTCTGCGCCGACGGTCTCAAGCGAGATTGGTCCCCAACACGGACCAGGATGTTAGCCGCGAGCAGCTGTTGCAACTTCGGCGCAACCCTGAGCGCTTCCTCCACGAGCTCTACAACAGCCCGATGGTTTGGCTTCCGGACGGACGAGAGGTGGCGCGCTCGCCGGCGCATGTTTTCTGGATCAGCGACTGTGAGTTCTGCGACCGCATCGGCTTTCGCTTCCGCCGAGAAAGGGAAGACCTACCTGCCGCGTTCTGCGACCCTGCCGGATGTTTGCCTGCACGAGCCGAGCACGGTATTGGCTGGTACGCCCACTCTATGATTCCAGGCGCTGTGTGCTGGGAGTCCAAATTCCTCTAAGCAGGATCTCCGCGAACGCTCAGACCCGCGAGAGTTTGGCGACGGGAAGAGTTCGCCTCGAACCAACAGACCACGTACGCACAGAGGGACAACCGTGAGAAAGCCCAGTCCGTAGATGCCGATCACTGCGGTCGCTCAACGCATCGGGATGCATGTCGCCCCAGCCATAAGCGGTCATGTTCATGGAAAGCCTGCGAGGCCGGAGCTGCGGGGGCATTCAACTGAGGGCTGTCGACAGTGGAATAACAATTACCTTCCGGATCTTCTTCTCTGCGAGTACGCTTGAAGAACGAAGATCGAGCAAAATTGACTGTGCGGCTGCTGAATCCAGCCGGATTTACTAGCGATCGGGTATGGTCCTAACCCTGATCATAGGCGGGGGATGACAGATGCTCATTGAAGCCGGACATTATGCACTTGCGTTGGCGCTGAGCTTGTCTTTGATCCAGCTCATCGTACCTCTCTGGGGTGCGCGGGCCAATGATCCTGCTCTGATGGGGGTTGCGCCAGTGACAGCCTTGGCTGTTCTGGGCTGTGTTGCCTTCGCTTTTCTCGCACTAACGGTTGCCTATGTCACCTCCGACTTCTCGATTCTGAACGTGGTCGCAAACTCTCACTCCAGTAAGCCGATGATCTACAAAATCTCGGGTGTATGGGGAAATCATGAAGGATCAATGCTTCTCTGGGTTCTAATCCTGACCCTGTTCGGAGCCATTCTGGCGATGGCAAGGGATGCGGTACCGCACCGGCTGCGGGCCAACACACTTGCGGTTCAAGCTTCGATCACCTTGGCGTTTCTGCTTTACCTGATCACCGTATCAAATCCGTTCACGCGGGTGAACCCAGCTCCTCTTGAGGGGCAGGACCTTAATCCATTGCTGCAGGATTTCGGCCTCGCGGTCCATCCGCCGCTTCTCTACCTCGGATATGTGGGATTCTCGATTTCGTTCGCCTTCGCCGTGGCAGCCCTGATCGGCGGACGCATCGATGCGATCTGGGCGCGAGTCGTCCGCCCCTGGACTCTCGGGGCTTGGATCTTCCTGACGCTCGGCATCGCCATGGGCTCGTACTGGGCCTATTACGAGCTCGGCTGGGGTGGATGGTGGTTCTGGGATCCGGTGGAGAACGCATCCTTCATGCCCTGGCTCGCCGGGACGGCCCTCCTGCACTCAACCGTCGTGATGGAGCGTCGCGACGCCCTCAAAGTGTGGACCATCCTGCTCGCCATCCTGACGTTTTCATTGTCCCTGCTCGGCACGTTCCTAGTGCGATCCGGCATCCTGACCTCGGTGCACTCCTTCGCCGTTGATCCCGCGCGTGGCGTCTTTATTCTCGCTATTCTCATTGTCTTTATTGGCGGATCTCTTGCTCTGTTTGCGTGGCGTGCCCCACTCCTGCGACAGGGTGGATTGTTCGCGCCAGTGTCCCGAGAAGGGGCGCTTGTGATGAACAATCTCTTCCTGGCAGCCGCCTGCGCCACTGTCTTCATCGGCACGCTCTATCCACTGGCATTGGAGGCCCTTACGGGCGAGAAGATCTCGGTCGGGCCGCCCTTCTTCAATTTGACCTTCGTGCCGCTTATGGTTCCGCTTCTGTTGCTTGTGCCACTCGGTCAAACCTTGGCGTGGAAGCGAGGCGACTTCCTCGGTACGGCCCAGCGCCTCTTCGTGGTGTTCGGCCTTGCGCTGCTTGCCACTTTGATCCTTCTTTCCCTGACCGTCGAAGGGCCCGTCGCGGCGCCACTCGGCGTCGGTATCGGGGCATATCTGATCTTTGGCTCTGTCAATGAGATCGTGACACGGTCCTGGAAGCGCAATCAGCGCATCAGCATTACGTTGCGCAAGGCCACTGGCCTGCCCCGATCCACCTGGGGCATGGTGGTCGCTCATGCCGGCGTTGGCGTCACTGTGATTGGCATCGCCGCGACCGCTTGGAGCACTGAGACTATTGCGACGATGCGTCCGGGTGAGCGGGTCGGAGTAGCGTCATATGAGGCGCGTCTGGAGAGTGTCCAGCCGAGGACGGGCCCTAATTACCGCGAGGATGTGGCATTGCTGACCGTCCTTCAGGCTGATCGGACTATTGGCACTGTTGAGACGATGAAGCGCGTCTACTTGGCCCGGAGCATGCCGACGACGGAAGCCGGCATTCTCACAACCGGGCTCAGCCAAATCTACATCAGTCTAGGGGACGTGCAGGCGGATGGCTCAATCGGTATTCGGCTTTACTACAAACCTCTGATCCTGCTCATCTGGCTTGGCGCTATCGTTATGGCCGTAGGCGGCGTCCTATCATTGACTGATCGGCGCTTTCGTATTGGAGCAGCAGTGCGGACGAGGATGGTACCTGCTCCGGCAGAGTAGATGCCGCGGCATGCCCTGACGCCACATTTGACCACGTTGCGCCGTCACCTGCGAGGCGCTATTGAACTCCTCTCTCTTACCTTGTGTCTCTCGTGAGCGACGGCTATGCAGACGACCTGCAGAGCCTCAGGTCATGTGGACTTTCAGTTGATCCGTCTTCTTGAATGAGTGCGCGATTCCCAAAGAGACACGACCCTGTTCGAGCAGATTAAGCCTTGTTCTGCAGGTTTTCTGACGCTGCCCGAACTCTGGGGAGCGAGCCAGCACTGGTCCTAAAGAGAGAGGCGAGATCAATTCCTGGGATCTTTCCCGGCGGAGCGTTAATCGTCGGTGGCTCAGAGCTAATCTGCTCATCGGCCTTATGGGCGGAGGCTTGATCGGAGCCTCCATCTACGTCGCCCTCGACAGATCAACCACCAGGCCTGCGCCAGCGAAGCCATGGGTTCCGGGTACAATGCGTAATGTGGCGCAGGGTGCCAAACCAGTGAACGTCGCACGAAGGCGACAGCATCTGCAAAAAGCAGCTTTGGCGCTCCGATGACGATACGCGTAGGTAACTGCGAGGTGATCAAAGTCCGTCAGTTCGTTCGCATGGCGACCGACCTGACGCTGAGTACTGGGACCTCCGTGACAGGTATCCCTCCTTTCAATCCAACCCGCTAGTTCGCTGAGGAGAGCGGTGAAAGTTTGGTTGAACCAGCACCTGAGGTTGCGGACGCTGACGTGTCGATCGTAAGACGCGACCTCGCTTCGGTGACTGTTGAGGCAAGCGCGTCAACCCTCACCGATGATGATGATGTGCTCGCAGCTCTGGAGGAGGAGCGACGTCTCTTGTCCGAGACGGGCCCACCGAGCCTCCATTCCGATCCCGGCGCAGCAAATGCTCTCGCGGGCTCTGCGGCAGTCAGGTGGACTTGGCAACGCTCTCGGCTATGCCGGCCTTATGGATGACCCCTTCAGCACGATTGAGGTTCGGGTCGTTCCGGAGAACCTCTCCAATCTGCCGACGACCGAGCAGAAAGCCCTCACTCGCTCGGCGAGGAGCGGGATGTTGCGCTCGCCAAAGGAGAAACCCTGGAAGCGTTCCTGCGTACCTATGGAGCCGATCCGGACGAAATCTCGGCGATCACAGCCGCACTGGCCGGCCGCATCAACGTTGCAACCTATTCCGAGGGACAGCGACTCCGCATCCTGATGGGGCCGGAGCCACGCCTCGGCGACCCTACGCAAATTGTGCGTGTCATCGTCCTAGGAGAGAGGCATTGATGGCATTGCTGCCGGTGTGAAGGTGCGGCAGGGTCAGGTGATCGCGTATATGGGAAACACCGGCCTTTCAACGGGACCACACCTGCACTAAGAGGTTCTCGTCAATGGCCGCTTCATCGATGCAATGAAGATATGGGTCGGCCGGGAGAGCGAGCTCTCCGGAAGCTTGCTCGCCCAGTTTGAGCAGGAGCGAGAGCAGATCAAGACACTGCTCAACAGGCCAACTCTCCTCTAGTTTTGCAGGAACATCTCCTGGTCCGGCTCGGTCGGGGTGCGGCTTGCGACCGGGATGGCGTTGCCGAGGCCGTCCTTGTTGTAGATGTCGTCGCGGAACTGCACGAGGCCGTCCGGGGTCGCCCAGGCCGTGATGTAGACCCAGTAGACGTTGATCGCCTGCACGAGTCTAGCATCAATGCGGTCGCCGGACTTGAAGGTGGCGTCGATCTGCTCGCGGCTCCAGCCGGGGGTGTCCTTCAGGAGCCACTCGATGTAGTCGCGCACGTTCTGTACCCGGATGCAGCCGGACGACACGAAGCGGAAATCGTCGCCGAAGATGCCCTTGGAGGGCGTGTCGTGCATGTAGACTCCATCCTTGTTCGGCATGTTAATGCGCACGAAGCCCATCGAGTTGATCTCACCGCCGGGATCTTGCTTGAACATATAGCGGGTGGCTTCGTTTGAGTTCCAATTGACCTGCTCAGGTCTAATCTCCTGACCCTGACCGTTAATAATCCGGATTTTGTTCTCGGTCAGATAGTTGGGTTCCTTTTGCATCTTCGGAATCAGATCTTTCCGAATGATCGAAGCTGGAACCGTCCAGAACGGATTGAAGTTCACTTCCGTGATTTTAACATTGATGATGGGCGACTGACGGTCGATCTTGCCGACGCCGGCGGCGTGGCGGGTGTGCACCATGCCGCCCTCCACCGTCTCGACGAGAGCAGCGGGGATGTTGGCGACCACGTACTTGTTGCCCAACCCGCTCACGAGGGTGCGTAGGCGGCCCAGGTTGATCTCGAGCTGGCGGATGCGGACATCGGCCGGCACGTTCATGGCAGCGACCGTCGGAGCCGTCACCGTGCCCGTGGAGCTGATGCCATGACGGGCCTGGAAGCGGCGCACGCCGGCCTCGACGTAAGAATCGTAGATCGGCGATTCGCCGGCGGATTGATCGAGATCGCCGGTGATGATGAGGCGCTGGCGCAGGGCGATGACGGCCGGGCTTTTCGAGCCCACGCGCAGACCCTGGACGCCCTGGACCGGTTGCCAGCCGCCGCGAGCGGCGATGTTGCGGTAGTACTCGATCATCTGCTCGGTGGCGGCGAGCGCGTCCGGGGACAGCATCGGGGTCGAGGTCCGTTGCACGCGGGTGCGGGAGACCGCCTCGTAGTTCTGCGACCACTCGGCCTGGCTCTGGGCCAGCGCGACGGTAGCCGGCGTGAAGATCAGGGCGAGCGATCCGGTCAGGAGGGTACGGCGAGACAACATGCGCGCAGGCTCTTCCCGGTTAGAAGTGGCGATAATGGGAGCGGCGGACGAGCGTCCGCATCTGCCCCAGTTCCCAGCATAAGTGCCGGGATAGAATTAAAGAACGGTATCGAAAACGAGGAACATCGGGGCCGTTTTATGGCAAACCGGCCTGCCCAACACTCCTCAGGCCTCAGAACCGCCTTTACCGCCTATGTAACTTTGAACTGTGTTCTTGAGGATACACTTCTGCGTGAGGAGCTTGGCAGCTCCCGGACGCGGTCCGCCGTGGGGCATCGAGCGGAAAAGTGGACCCGGATTTTCGCTCGATGCGGACCTTCGGTTCGGATCCAACGATGCTATCTTCAAGAATTGGAGCATTGTTGGATGCTAAAGCAGGAGCCCACTTCTAGATCCAATGCTCTAGCCCGGAAAATTCACGGTGGGTTGGCGGGTGTAGCTCAAGCCTCTGAGATAACTTAGGATTTGGTTGCTTAATCCGATCCGCGTCATTTCAGAGAGAACACACCCGCCATGGACGATCGTACGCTTCCGCTGCCCGGCCTGTCACCCGTCTTGAACAAGCCGATCGTTGCTCGGTTCGACGGCGGATTGCTGTCGTCGGACGCTGGCGTTCTGGCCTTGCGCGAGGTCGAGAAGCGTCTTGGTGTGGCAGAGCGGCTTGCCGGCTGCCTTGTCGATTCCAGGTCTCAGGATCAGGTCATCCATAGCCTTGCCGACATGATCCGGTTCCGGCTGATGATGATCGCCGCGGGTTATGAGGACGGCAACGACGCCACAAGCCTGCGGTCCGATCCAATCTTCAAGATGGCGCAGGGAATGCTGCCGTCGGATCGGGATCTCGCCTCGCAGTCGACCATCTCGCGGCTGGAGAACCTTCCCGACTTGCGCTCGCTGTTGCGGATGGGTCGCGCGATGATCGACCTCTACTGCGCGTCCTTCAGTCTAGTCCCGAAGCGGATCGTTCTCGACATCGATGATACGTTCGACGCCGTGCACGGCGGCCAGCAACTGCGCCTTTTCAACGCTCATCATGACGAATACGGATTCCAGCCAATCGTCGTGTTCGACGGCGACGGCCGGTTCGTGACTGCGGTGCTGCGGCCTGCGAAGCGACCAAAGGGGAGCGAGATCCGCGCCCATCTGCGCCGACTCATTCGGGCGATGCGCGCCAATTGGCCGAACACCCGAATCCTGATCCGCGGAGACAGCCATTATTGCGGCCCGCTCGTCATCGACTGGTGCCGGAAGAACGACGTCGACTTCATTCTCGGTGTCGCCCCGACATCCATCCTGCGCAACCATGTCGAGACCCTGGAGGTGAGCACGAAGGCCCGCTTCGGTGCCGCTCCACACGAGGGTAAAGTGCGGCGCTTCAAGGAGTTCCTCGACGGCGCCGCGAGTTGGAGCCGGGTCGAGCGCATCATCGCGCGCGTCGAGGCCGGGGATCAGGGCGCCGACACCCGGTTCATTGTCACCAACCTCACGGACGGCAAGGCCAGGGTGCTCTACGAAGATGTTTATTGCCGGCGTGGATCGGCAGAAAACCACATCAAGTCCTGGAAGACGCATCTCGCGGCCGACCGGACGTCCTGCACCAGAGCAACGGCGAACCAGTTCTGGCTGTTTCTGCACGCCGGCGCATACTGGCTGATGTGGGGCCTGCGAGCCATGATGCCGAAGCGCTCAACCTGGCGGGTGGCGCAGTTTGACACCTTGCGGCTGCGCCTCATCAAGATCGCCGCGCGGGTGGTTGAACTGAAGACCCAGATCCGCCTGCACATGCCGAGCGCGTGTCCCTACCAAGACATCCTGCGCGTCGTTCTTGGTCGCATACCGCGTCTGGTCACATGACGGAGGGGGCGCGCATGCCCCTGATCTGAGCTCGCCCCCGTCCACCGCAAACCCCGCCATCCTCGCCCACCGAACACAATCGGCGGCGGCAAAGGCATGCCCGAAATCCGTTCAAATACCCCGGCATTGCTCACGCCACCGACCTCGAACGGGTCGCCACGAATTAAGCGGGCTAGCAGCCTGATGGACCAGCCTTGTGGATCACAGCTGGGTTCTTTTCGTCTGGTGGCCTAGGTGGTCTTCCCCGGTCGGGAAGCGCTCATCCTGTCCCTTCAGCAATAGCGGCTGCTCGGCGTCAAGCAACTTCGCAATGAGTTCATTTAGCAACTCGATCTGATGCCGATGCTCGACACTATCCATCAGACCATCGTGTGATACAACGACCAAACGCTCAAGCGGCCATAGAGATGGCGCAAGAGGAGCGTTGCTATAGCCGCCCGGTTGCAGGGATCAACCGCAGAACACTCATCTACATGCTCATCTTGGAATACATATCAGCGACGTCGATGGCCAATTGTGCAAACCAAAGAGTCTCTCCGGCGTGGTAGAGTCTCCACACGTGTTCCCGTCCATCCAGTGCCGATCATATCGAGCCGCGTATCCTCGCCGAGTGCAGTGGTACCTCTCAGCGAAGCCCGGGCATCTGTTGCAATGACAATGCGGCCGCCAGCGGTGACAACGGTGGATAGCTTGCGAAGAACTCCAATCCGATTTTCCACGTGTTCGACTGTGTTGATGCAGAGCACCTTATCTACGGGCTCGATGCCACCGCTTAGAGCCTCCAGCCCTCCGTGACGCAGATTCAACCGACCAAGAAGAAATGCGGCGCGGTTACGGCGGTACGCGATAGCAAGCTTCACCAACCAAGAGTCAAAGCCAACAACTCTGCCTGCGCCGCAGGCTAAGCAGAGAGACAGCTCCAGCCCGGAACCGCACCCAAACACCAGAATTCGATCGCCAGGTTGAACATCGAGAAATGCTGTGAGCCAGTGTTGCCCGAACAGACATTGTGAAGGCGCAGCGCGCGGGAATTCGCTCATTGCATTTACACTCCTTCAGAAGCCGCAGCAGAAATGGCGCACCTAGCTTACTGGGATTAGTACCGTCACCCTCCGCAGGCTGCCATGAAAAGTGCATTTGAAAAAGTGTCGAGAATCGCGTGGTTCCAGCTATTGGTCCATTAGCATCAAGCCGGACTGCTCCCTGTTCAAGGTGGAGAGCTGGGCTTGGGTCCTACCATATGCCACCAGTTTAGATGGTGCTAATGATCCGACCATTGGCAGTGGAAGCTATCCATCCTTTCGTCATGAGCAGTAATTCTTGCCCTTCTTCATTCGAGGCCACTTCAATGATCCCTGACAATCTACAATTCTTCTCCTGTACCAAGGCATTTCCCGGCCGCACACCTTGAGTATATCCGCAAAGTCTGGATCATCGGGCTGGAACGGTCAAAGGAAGACAAATTATCCGGCTCTAGCCGGGAGCGCTGGCGCACGACTTGGTTGCGCCGCGTGACCTGTCGGCGCAAGGCCTGGGTCGCCTCGTCGGCGATCCAGACCTCCGGCAGGAAGCCACTGGCATAGGGCTGGGCCAGGACACCGGCGTCGATGGTGTCGGTCTTGATCTTGGCATGGGCGATCACCCGCACCTGCATGGGATTGGCAATCACGACACGCTTCACATGCAGGCGGAGCACCGCCACTACGGCGGCCGCGTTGCCGGTTGCTTCGACCACGACCACGTCAGTGCCTGATAGCGAGGCCGCGAAGGCCGTCAGCTGGTCCCGGCGCATGTCGATGCGCCCAATCCGCTTGAGCTTGCCGTCCTGCCAGGCGACCGCCTCGGCGAAGGCGCGGTGGATCTCCAGTCCGATGATGCGCATGCCGGCTCCCTCCGAGCTGTGCTCGTCCAAAACGGGAGCTGGCGGGCAACACGACACTTGACGATCCGCGCTCGCAGCGCATCCGGGCAAGTCGCAAGGGGGCGGCCATGTAACGAGCTCGGGCTCTCAGCCTAACGTCTATCGGCGGCCTGCCCGCACCTTCGTGCTCCCGGTGCCCCGCGTCCCAGACGGGCTCACCATAGCACTGCTTCCTAAAGAATGCAGATGGACGCATAAGGCACCGAAATCATCATGCCGGATAATGGTCAGGTCGAGCGGGTGAACCGGACGATCAAAGACGCCATCGTCAAGCGCTACCACGACGACACGCATGACCAGCTCAGGGTGCACCTGCTGCTCTTCGTGGATGCTTACAATTATGCCCGAAAGGCTCAAGACCCTGCACGGCCTCACGCCGTACGAGTACGTCTGCACCTCTGGACGAAGGAGCCCGAAAGGTTCAGGCTCAACCCGTCACGCCATATCTCGGGGCCATACACCTCAACGTCGCGCAAGTTACGCTGTTTCCTGTTGGCCAATTACGACCTTCGTGTCAGACACGAAGGCATAGGGCGGGATCGGCAAGTTAATCGGAGCCGGGCCACCACGGACACGGCCGGACGTGTCGAACACCGAGCCGTGGCAGGGGCAGAACCAGCCTTTATACTCACCTTGGTGGCTGAGCGGTACGCAGCCGAGGTGGGTGCAGTTGCCATAGACAACGAGCCACTGGGCCTTGCCGTCCTTCACACGGGCCGAGTCGGGCTGAGGGTCGCGGAGCGAAGCTACGTTCACGTCCTCGGCGGCCTTGATCTCCTCCGCCGCGCGATGGCGAATGAAGACTAGCTTGCCGCGCCAGAAAAGCTTCACGAGCTGCCCTTCGGCAATGGGTTCCAGATCAACGTCGACTGGAGCACCGGCTGCCACGGTCGCCGCGTCCGGCGCGAGAGACTGGATGAAAGGCCACACCAGGAGCGAGCCGCCGACGGCAGCGGCAGCGCCCGTGGCAATGTAAAGGAAATCGCGCCGTGTCGGCTCAACGACGTGAGGAGTGATCTCAGCCACTTAAAGCTCCAGCACTTGTTAATCATGAAGGCCGCCTCTGTATGCCGTAGAAGCTAGAGCAAAGAGAGTCACGATTATGTTATGAGAGCTTCCATTGGAAGGATCGCCCGTAAAGTATGTTCATGTCGATACCAACGGACACCTAATCGTATTTTTCCACTCTAGATCGCGCAGGGCAGCATGGTCGCGGACTATTTCCGGCGAGAGATGCCAAGTCTGGGCAGCGTCTATCTTAGGCCATGGCTTCCTTTGCCATCGCAATCTGCATTAACATCACATGTTGGACACGTTACAGCTGAAGAGACCGTCACGACGCTATGGCATGGGTGCCGTGATGGGACAAAGGTCTCCCATATCGAAGGCCACAAGGCGAACGGGCGTGACAGAGATCAGCTCCAGAGGTGGGGGTGCTGGCCTCCGGGCCAGCGCCGCGACCGACCCTGAATTAACATCACGCCGGGATCGCCCAGCAGGGACAGGCCACCTAAACCACCTCATTAAGCTCCCGCACCTGATCCGGCTTGAGGCCCGCGTACCGCTTCCACTAGCGATAAACCGTCCGCTCTAAGATGCCCAATGCCAGATCAGTTCCCCTATCCGGCTCATCGGGCGCGCTTCTTGCTGATGACAGACATCCCTGTTGCAGAGGGATCGACCGAGGATGCAGCCACAAATCCGGCATCACTTCGTGTGTGCGGCTTCGATCCGACCAGATTGTTCCCGACGAAGTTGATTTGTTGATAGGTTGAATTAGAACCCTACGGATCATAAGCCAAAATGGATTCTTGGTGAACCAACGCGTTGAAACATCTGGAGCGACACAGACCTTGGCCAATGATAACCAACAACAGGAAGCGCCATTTCGGACCGGAGCCGCGCCCTCGGAGGCCTTCCTGCGGGCGCGCCGACGCAAGAACCTTATAGTCTTGGGAATTCTGCTCGCTTTCGTGGCGGGCGTTCTCACACTGACATTTTTCCATGTCCCCAGGGAACGAAGCAGTCTGACGCGTTCGATTCCGTAACTAAACCTTGACTTGCCGACCTGGCAAGCGGGTCAAACACTCCGAGTATTTCGCCCGCTGCCTTGGCACCTGTGTCGATTTTTCTCAGCAGCTGCTCTTGAACCTCAGGTGGCTAGAGCTCCTATCTTCAGACTGTTCGCTCTCGAAGCAGAACAGGATAGGGACCCTGCGATGACCAATAGTTCACGGCTGCCGCATCACGGTATGTTATGTCCAGTATGCCGCACCGATTTGGCAATGAGCGAGCGCCAAGGCATTGAGATCGAATATTGTCCGAAGTGTCGCGGCGTCTGGCTTGATCGCGGCGAACTTGACAAGATACTCGAGAGAAGTGCGCGAGAGTATGAGCAGGGACCTTTGACGGGTCCGGTGGTTGGGGATCCCTCTGCGCCAAGCTTCTTGCCCCAGCCTGGAGCTCCATCGCCTCGGGTCAGTGCCCCTCGTGGGGCTCCGCCATCCCACCCTGGCTACCCGCCCACCAACGGACCTGGGTATTACGCTCCCCGCAGGAGCGAACACCATGACGACCACCACGATGATCACCATGGTCGCCACCGCAATTTCCTCGGCCGCCTCTTTGATTAGAGCGGCTCTCGGAGTTTTGAGCTACAGCCGGGTCGGTATTGTGACTCTTCCTAGCGTTAGAGCCGTTCAGGTTCGCGATGTACGTACGGGAAAGTCTCTCCCTGACCTCACAAGGTCAGGAGTGAGAGGTGTTGCATCACGATTTGAAGAGCCAGTAGTGCCGTCAACATAGGTCCGCAGGTGTGAACAATAGCAGCAAATACGTGGGTAGCAGCGCGAAGAATGAAGAAGGCGGCCTCTGGGAGACCATCAAGGTCATCATCCAGGCCCTCCTGATCGCGGTCGTCGTCCGTACGGTGCTCTTCCAGCCCTTCAACATCCCGTCAGGATCGCTGATCCCGACCCTGCTGATCGGCGACTACCTGTTCGTCTCCAAGTATTCCTACGGCTATTCGAAGCACTCGATCCCCTTCAGCCCGGGCATCTTCTCCGGCCGTATCCTCGGCTCCGAGCCGAAGCGCGGCGAGATCGCCGTGTTCAAGCTGCCACGAGATAATTCGACCGACTTTATTAAACGCGTCATCGGCCTGCCGGGCGACAAGATCCAGGTGATCAGCGGTGTGCTGCACGTCAACGGCCAGCCGGTGCAGCGCGAACGGGTGGAGGACTACAAGACCACCGATCTGTACGGTCGCACGATCTCCGTGCCTCAATTCAAGGAGACGCTGCCGGGCGGCGTGTCCCACTTCGTCATTGAGCGCGACGGCGACCGCGGCTACTGGGACAACACCAACGTCTACACGGTCCAGCCCGGCCATTTCTTCATGATGGGCGACAACCGCGACAACTCCACCGACTCGCGCGACGAGGCGAGCGTCGGGCAGGTGCCGTTCGAGAACCTGGTCGGCCGGGCCGAGATCATCTTCTTCTCCATCGACGAGAGCGCCTCCCTGTGGCGTCCGTGGGAATGGCCGCAGAAGATCCGCTGGAATCGCCTCTTCGAGCGGATCCGCTGACCTGTGGCTGCTGGCGCGCAGTTGAGCGCTCACGTTCAGTCGCCAACTCCAAGCTGAAGATCAGGAAGAGTGTAGATGAGTTGGTGGCAGATCATCTTGCATTGGGACTGGGCATCCGTCGGGAAGAGCGCTCTTGGGGCTGGCCTTGGTACGGGAGCCGTCGGAGGGCTGCTGCTATTCCTTCGTGATCGCCGTCGCCAGCGCTCGCTTGCAGCCTACATGGCCCTGCGGCTTGCCGTGCTTTTGGAGGCTTATGCTGCCAGGTGCGCTGAAGTGGTCTGCGGCAATGCGCATGTGCCGCATCCGTCGGAGACGGAGCTCATTCAACGGGATACAACGCTGCCAGAGCTCCCACGCTATCCGGAGGATCTCGATGGATGGCGCGCCATTGACGCGATACTGACGGGACGATGCCTGATGTTTCGCAATAAACTACGTTCAAGCCAGGGTATCATCGATGGCATGATTGCGCATGACCGAGGTATCCTCCACAGCAGGTTCAGCGGGCTTGCGGCCGAGCACGGATTGGAAGCATGGCAACTTGCTGCTGCTCTTCGGCACAGGCACGGGATCGAGACGGCCGACCCGCTCTGGGACTATGCTAAACAATTGAAGCGGATGCTCGAAGAGACACAAAAAACCCATGGACCGGAAAAGCGAGATTAGCGTGCCGCATGCAATCTAGTGAGTGGCGATACGCCGGTCAGGGTAGTGCTGGAACGGCCGGATCATCACACGCGTCCGATCGACGTCTTGCCGCAGCCTGAATAGGACCACGCTTTCCATCCAGCGGTCATCAGCACCGCCCGGGATCTACAGGCCTGATAGCGCCGCGGGAACGCCATCGGGGAAGACCATGTTGCCTAAGGCCGTATCGTATACCCTACGTCCAACAAAGCGTGACCACCCTGGTAGCGCTTTTACCAGAACCGTCTGTTGCCGAGCCAACATCAGCAATTTGTAAACCATACTCGCTCATACTCCGCCCATGAACGGTGATGTGATTCGGACTTGTTTCAACCTTGGACTTGCTTTGGCCATTTGCATGGCATCGGACCGAGCACTCGCGGAACCCAGTGCTCCGGAAAAGAGTGGGCCTGTCGGAAAAGCCGCTACCTTGCAACAGTCTCCAATGCCGGCCACCAAGTCGACAGCGCAGCAAACCGTTACGTCAAAGATTGATCCCAAGGGTGAAGCGGGCAACACCGCAGGCAATTCCACGGCTCCTGTCACGACTCCGACTTCAGCTCCATCCCAGGTTCCGTTGAAGCCCCTGTCGCCGCCGGTTACAGTAACAATCTCCCAGGATCCCCGTCCCACCTTCGATCAGGACACCTTCATCAACACAATGCGGGCTGCTGGGATCTATAAGCGCCTCGCTGAGGAAGGGGGCTGGCCGACCTTGCCGGCGGGCACTGAATTGAAGATGGGAGACAAAGGAGTCCTTGTAGCAACCCTGCGGCAACGGCTTGCGCGCGAAGGTGATCTTCCGGCCGATCAGGTCACAGGCAGCACGTTTGACGCTGAACTCGTGAAAGCCGTCAAGCGCTTCCAGACCCGCCACGGACTCCCGGAGACCGGCGCGGTTCGCCGCAAGACACTGGAAGCCTTAAATGTACCCGCTCTCACGCGTCACCGCCAGCTGACTGCCTCAACCCAGCGTCTGATGGGGTCTCGCTTTCCTTTCGGAGAACGTTACGTTGTCGTCAACATTCCCTCTGCGACTGTTGAGGCGGTCGAGAGCGGACAGGTCGCCCGCCGCTACGTGGCGGTGGTTGGTAAGCCTGATCGCCCGTCTCCTATGGTGGAAACGCGCGTCACGGCCGTCAACCTCAATCCAACATGGACAGTCCCGGTCTCTTTGATCAAGAAAGACATCATCCCGCAGGTGCGCAAGGATCCGGACTATCTTGCGAAGATGAAAATCCGGATTCTGGATGCGAAAGGACAGGAGGTTGATCCGCGAACGCTGGACTGGACCACCAACAACGCCGTCAACTACACCCTGCGGCAGGATCCCTGGGCAATGAACTCGCTCGGTCAGATCCGGATCGACATGCCAAACAAGGACGCGGTGTTCATGCACGATACGCCATCGAAGCGGCTGTTCGCGCAGGACACTCGCTTCTTTTCATCCGGATGCGTGCGTGTAGCCAATGTCCGTGATTTCGTCGAATGGTTGCTGCGGGGCACCGCTGGACCGAACGGGGAGTGGGCTCAGGCCAGCATCGATGCCGCGATCGCCACAACAGCCCGTCAGGACATTCGACTTGGAAAGCCTGTTCCGGTCGCTTGGGTCTATCTGACGGGGTATGCTATGCCAGATGGTACCGTCCACTTCCGTGACGACATCTATGGGCTGGATCCCGCCAAAATCGATCCGCATCCCGATGGGCAGGGCGTCGATGTACCGGCAACGTCGTCGATCATGCCGCGGCGTCTGTAGGCTGGGCATGGTTGGCCAATCCGGCGGATGGTGCGAACCTTGGTGAGGGCCAATCGGAAAGGCGAGGGCATTGATGACGGACCAGCATGGAGCGGCGCAAGAGCCACCTCAGGATCTTGGTGCCCGTCCCGGCAAGCTACGGGGCCGTCTTCTCGTGCTTTTACCCATCCTCATCTTCTCAGTCCTAGCACTGATTTTTCTGGTTAGGCTCACAACCGGCGATCCTTCGAAACTGCCGTCGGCTCTGATCGGACGTCCCGTCCCGGAATTCAGTCTTGCGCCCTTGCCTGGCCTGACAGCAGACGGAACACCGGTTCCAGGCCTATCCACCGCAGACCTGAAAGGACGCGTGACTGTTGTGAACGTATGGGCGTCCTGGTGTGTCCCCTGTCGTCAAGAGCATCCGGTGTTGATGGAACTGGCGAAGGAATCCGGCCTCAAGGTGGCCGGCATCAATTACAAGGACAACCCGGACAATGCTCGTCGCTTTCTCGGAATGCTTGGCAACCCGTACGCCGCTGTGGGGGTCGACCAGGACGGGCGCACAGCGATCAATTGGGGCGTTTATGGTGTGCCCGAGACGTTCGTGGTCGGCTCGGACGGGGTCATCCGCTACAGACATGTGGGGCCAATCTTGCCAGAGCAGGCCGAGGAGTTCAGGCAGAAGGTGAGGGCGGTTCGCTAGCCGCGCAGCTTGCTTTTCGACAGATGATTAGAGACGGAAGGCCTGCGACGTGCTCCACTCCCAGTAGGGAGCATTTAAATGCGAATCCGTCCATCCGTGTTCAACGCGGTCTAACGCCCGGCAACCTAGCGCCGGACTGGTGACAGGCGACACGGGCTGATGAGCGGATCCAGAACTACGGGCTGCAGTCCGCGAGAGAACCGTGAGCGGCCGTACTGGCCTGTTGCAATGCTATCGCACAGCCGATCCGTCGCCCTCGACATTTGCTGCGTTCTGACCTATATTTTCAGAAATTTCTGAAATATCGGAATAAATATGAACCTCCCACCCTTGATCCAGACGTTTGTCCTCCACTTCGGAGAGATGGGATCCCGCTGGGGTATTAACCGCACGGTCGGACAGATCTACGCCTTGCTCTTCGTCTCCAACGAGCCGCTGAACGCCGAGGACATCGTCGAGCGGCTCGGCGTCTCCCGCTCCAACGTCAGCATGGGTCTCAAGGAACTCCAGGCCTGGAACCTGGTCCGGCTCCAGCACAAGCCAGGCGACCGGCGCGACTACTACGCCACGCCCGATGATATCTGGCAGATCGTCCGCACTTTGGTTGAGGAGCGCAAGAAACGTGAGATCGACCCGACCCTGACCCTGCTGCGTGAGGTCCTCATGCAGGAGCCGGCAAGCGTCGAGGAGCGCCATGCCCAGGCGCGCATGCGCGAGATGCATGATCTCTTCGAGCTTTTGACCGGCTGGTACGCCGACGTGCAGCGCCTCGACACGGAGCGCCTCGTGCAGCTCCTGACGCTGGGCTCGAAGGTTCAGAAGATCCTGGAGATGAAGGACCGCCTCTTCGTGGTTCCAGGATCGAAGAAGCGCCGTGACGACGGCAAGGACAAGTAGGCACCATGGGCGATCCCCTTCTCCTCGCGCGCGTTCAGTTTGCCGCGAACATCTCCTTTCATATTCTCTTCCCGACCATCACGATTGCCCTTGGCTGGGTGCTGCTGTTCTTCAAGCTGCGCTTCAACCGCACGGGCGATGCGGCCTGGATGGAGGCTTACAAGTTCTGGGTGAAGATCTTCGCCCTCAGCTTCGCGCTCGGCGTGGTGTCCGGCATCACCATGTCATTCCAGTTCGGCACCAACTGGCCCGGCTTCATGAACACGGTCGGCAATATTGCCGGCCCGTTGCTGGCGTACGAGATCCTAACGGCGTTCTTCCTGGAGGCTGCTTTCCTCGGCATCATGCTGTTCGGCTGGAACCGGGTCTCGAACCGGGTGCACACGGCTGCAACGGTCCTGGTGGCTGGCGGCACCACGATCTCGGCGTTTTGGATCCTGGTCCTGAACTCCTGGATGCAGACTCCCGCAGGGTTCGAGCTGCGTGACGGGGTGGCCCATGCGACCGACTGGTGGGCCATCGTGTTCAACCCCTCCATGCCCTACCGCCTCACCCACATGCTGCTGGCGTCAGGCCTGACAGCGGCCTTCCTGGTGGCGGGGGTCTCGGCCTTCCGCTGGCTGCGACGCGATCGCGCGCCTGATGTCTTGGCAGGCCTGCGCACGGGCGTCTTCCTGGCGGCGGCGTTGATCCCGGTTCAGATCTTCGTCGGCGACATGCATGGCCTCAACACGCTGGAACACCAGCCCGCCAAGATCGCCGCCATGGAAGGCATTTGGGAGACCCAGAACGGCGCTCCCATGGTGGTCTTCGGGTGGCCCGACGAGGCCACCCAGAGCAACCGCTTCGAGCTAGCGATCCCGAATATTGCCTCATTCTATCTCACCCATGACTGGAACGGCGAGATCAAGGGCCTCAACGATTTCGAGCATCGCCCACCCGTGACCCCCGTGTTCTTCGCCTTCCGGATTATGGTCGGCATCGGGCTCCTCATGCTTGCTGTGTCATGGCTCGCCGCCTGGCAGCTGCGTCGTAAAGGCCAGGTACAGCGGCCCGTTGCGTATGTCCTTGTCGCCATGACCTTCGCCGGCTGGATCGCCACCCTGGCCGGCTGGTACGTGACCGAGATCGGCCGACAGCCCTGGCTCGTGACGGGTGTTCTCACGGCCAGGGAAGCCGCATCCGCGGTGCCGGCGCCACTGATCGCGTCGACGCTCGTCGGGTATCTCCTCGTCTACACGGCGCTTTTGGCAGCCTACATCGCAACGATCTTCTATCTTGCGCGCAAGTCCGCGGCTCCGGCAGATCGCGACCCCGCCGAACCTGTCAGCGCCGGGGGGGCAATGGTCGCGGGCGATTCCGTCGCGGCCGCTACCTGAGGGATCAGCATCATGGATATTTCCTCCACCACTTGGCTGCCGGTGGCCTTTGCAAGTCTCATGGGGCTCGCCGTTCTTCTCTACGTCGTGCTCGATGGATACGATCTCGGTGTGGGGATCCTCAGCGGTACCGCCGAGGGCAAGCATCGCGATCGGATGATTGCCTCAATCGGTCCGTTCTGGGATGCCAACGAAACCTGGCTCGTACTGGCCGTCGGGCTCCTTCTGGTGGCCTTCCCGCAGGCTCACGGCGCGATCCTTGGCCAACTCTACCTACCGGTTGCGGGCCTTCTGCTCGGGCTTATCCTGCGCGGCGTCGCTTTTGAGTTCAGGGCAAAGTCCAATGTCGGCCACAAAGCCTGGTGGGACCGTGCCTTCATGGCGGGCTCAACCCTCGCCGCCCTTATGCAGGGCTACATGCTGGGGCTTTACATTGTCGGGTTCGAGCGAACGCCTGCCCATGTGGCCTTCGCGTTGCTGACCGCCCTGTGCCTCGTCGCCGGCTACAGCTTCATCGGAGCCTCATGGCTCATCATGAAGACCGAAGGCGAGTTGCAGCGCCGCGCCGTGGCTTGGGCCCGCGGCACCCTTCTCCTGTCCGGCATCGGCATGGTGGCCGTCTCGGTCGTCACGCCGCTCGTGTCCGAGCGCATCTGGGACAAGTGGTTCAGTTTGCCCAATCTGATCCTGCTCGCTCCCATTCCGCTCGTGACGGCCGGCCTCTTCTTCGCGCTGGCTCTCGTCCTGCGGCATCTGCCGACGCGCTCGGACCGTTTCTGCTGGCTTCCTTTTGCCGGTGCTGTCGGCATCTTCATGTTAGGCTTCCACGGCCTCGCCTACAGTTTCTTTCCCTATGTCGTGCCGGACCAGTTGACTGTGTGGCAGGCCGCGGCTGCGCCGGAGTCACTCATGATCATGTTCGTCGGAGCGCTCGTCGTGTTGCCGATCATCGTCGCCTACTCGGCCTTCGCTTATCGGATCTTCTGGGGCGAAGCGACCGACCTGCGTTATTATTGACCTCTGGCATCCTGCCATCTTCAAATTCAGGCAGGTTATGGTTATGTCTCACTTGTACCTACCACGTCCGTATCCTCTACGCCTCCGGAGAATTCCTCATTGGAGTCCGGCAGCACCCGCCTCATGATGAGGGCAAGGCGGACAAAACGGCCCACCATGACTGTATTTTTCCTATGATTGGTTATCGAGGGCCTAAGTAGGGGAGTTCGTGGCGGCTCAATACGGGTCGGTATGATTTGCGAAGATCAGCCGTTGTCTGTCAACAAACGTAGATCCGTCTTGAGCTGTCGTCAGGAAGTTAGAGAGATGAATGTCAAGTTCTGGCGATGATATCGAAGCGTCGCGCGCGCCTCTGATCGAGCATCTGACCGAATTGCGCTCGCGCCTGATCAAGGCGCTGATCGCCTTCGTGCTGATGTTCTTCGCCTGCTTTGCCGGCGCGAAATACATCTACAACGCGCTCGTCTGGCCCTACGTCCTCGCCGTCGGTTCTGCGGAAAAGGCTCGACTTGTCTATACCCACGGCCTGGAATTCCTGTTCACGCAGATCCAGGTCGCGGCCTTTGGCGCCGGCTTCCTGGCCTTCCCGATCATCGCCATGCAGGTCTACAAGTTCGTGGCGCCGGGCCTCTACAAGAACGAGCGCCGGGCCTTCGTGCCGTACCTGATCGCGACCCCGGTTCTGTTCGCCGTCGGCGCGGCCTGCGTCTATTTCGTCGCGATGCCGCTGCTCATGCGATTCTCCGTCGGCATGCAGCAACTGGCGACGGATTCGAGCCCCGCTATCGAGTTCCTGCCCAAGGTCAGCGAGTACCTGTCGCTGATCATGACGCTCATCTTCGCCTTCGGCATCTGCTTCCAGCTGCCCGTGATCCTGACCCTGCTCGCCCGCGCCGGGATCATCGACTCGCAGTTCCTGAAGGACAAGCGCCGCTATGCCGTCGTGATCGTTTTCGTGATCGCTGCCGTGTTGACGCCGCCGGACGTGATCAGCCAGTTCGCCCTTGCGGTCCCCACCTTGCTTCTTTACGAGGCATCCATCTTCTCCGTCCGCATGGTCGAGAAGAAGCGTGCGGAAGCCGAGGCCGCGCGCGCGGCAGAGGAATGATCTGTCTCTTCTGAGTTTCCAGATGCTTAACCCATGGTGTGAGCAATTGAGCCTGAAGTACTCCATCTCGAGAACTCAAATCGTCCGGCCGTATGCAAAAGGTATGCACGGGCGTAGCGTCTAAATTCGAGGAGCAAAATTGTAGACCCACAGAAACCATCAAGGGGACGTTGTAAGGGTTTGCACAAGAGCCTTTCCAGAATGATGGGGTTAGCTAATTGTCTGGATGCGAGACCTCCTTGGCGTGAGCGACGACTTGGAGGGCTTGGGACATCGCGTGTGGATCGGGCGGCTTGAAGCGCCGGTTGGCCAATTTCGGCTCGGCCGCAAGTCGGCTTCGCACGACCTCGTCCGGTGATCGTCCCGTGAGCACGCGCTGGCGTCTTCGATTGTAGGCCTGGTTGAAGCCCTGGAGCAGCGTCTCGAGGTCCCGATGGCTGTAGATTGTGATGCCCAGCACCTCGCGCTGCACCCGGCCGTTGAAGCGCTCCGCGAGACCATTGGTTTGCGGCGTGTAGGGCTTGGTCTTGCGATGCTGCACCTTCAGCTGGCGGCAGGCGTCCTCAAAGCCATCGGCCGTAAAGCAGGATCCTCTGTCCGTCAGCACGTGCGTGACCTTGAAGGGAAAGGCGCGGATCGCCTCTTTCAGGAAGGCGATCGCGCTGCCTGTCAGCTCATCGTCCTTTACGGCCAGGTGCACCCAACGCGAGCAGCGATCGATGGCCACATAGAGGAAGCGCTTGCGGCGCTCGCCATTGGCGGTCTGCAGCTTCGGCAGGTGTTTGATGTCCATGTGCACGAAGCCGAGATCGTAGTCCTTGAAGGTGCCGCTCTCCCGTTTGCGCTGCTGCGCCGGCGGCAGGCGGCCCAGGCCTTCCGCCTTGAGGATGCGGTAGACGGCATCGCGGTTGAGATGCGGCAGGAAGTGCGTGACCACAAAGGTGAGGTCATCGAGCGGAAAGCCGGTGGCCTGGCGCAGGGTACAGACGATCGCCCGCTCTTCCTCGGTGGCTTTCCAAGGCAGCTTGTGCGGCCGGCTGCTATGGTCCTGGCAGTCTTGCACCCCGCGCTTGCGCCATTTGCGGATGGTCTCGGTGCTCACGCTGAAGCGCTGGGCCAGCACGCCGGTGGGCTCGGTCGAGCGGGCAATCTCCTGGCGAACGGCTGGGGTGGTGCGGGCTTGCGGATGAAGGGACAGCATCACGTCCTCCTGCGGTGAGGGGCTCGGCGTCGCAGGCCGTCAAAGCGCCAAGCATACTCCTCAATCGCGCAACGCACCCGATCCCAACAACGTTCCGCCACCAGACACCCGCGCGCCGGAGGAGACGTCGCTGGCAAGCCTGGTGCGGATTGCGGGTTCGCGCTGGCGGATCGAGAGCTGTTTTGAGGAAGCCAAGGGCGAGACCGGATTGGACGAGTACGAGGTGCGCTCATGGACGGGCTGGCACCGGCACATCACGTTATCCATGCTGGCGCATGCCTATCTGACCGTCGTGCGCCAGCACGCCATCGGGGGGAGAAGCCCCCGTCGTGCAGGCCGCGCGGCTGTTGCCGCTCACCGTGCCGGAGGTGCGACGGCTGCTCTGGCATCTGGTGTGGGAGCGGCCGCCTTCGATCGAGGCCGTCGAACACTGGTCGGCGTGGCGTCGGCGCCATCAGCAGCGCGCCCGTGACTGTCACTGGCGCAAACGCACCCGACGCCGACGCAAGGCCCGGCTGTAGTACTAAAGCGCTTTTGATCTGGGCTTGAATCCATTCGGGTGGGCTGTGCGTTGATTGGCATATGGCCCAGGAGGCGAGCGATGCCCCAGCCCTATTCTCCCGATTTGCGTGAGCGTGTTCTGGTCGCCTGCGAGCGCGGCGACGGCAGCCAGGTTGAGATTGCCCGCCGCTTCCAAGTCTATCCCGCCACCGTGTCAAACTGGCGCCGCCAAGAGCGCGAAGAAGGCCGACGCGGCCCCAAGCCGCACAGCGGCGGTGTGCCCTCGCGCCTGGATGCAGCAGCTCTGGAGGTGCTGCGTCAGCTCGTGATCGAGGACAATGACGCGCTGCTGCGCGAGTACCGCGAGCGCCTGGCCGAGAGAACGGGCGTGACGGTGTGTCTGGCGGTGATCTGTGAGGCGCTCAAGCGTCTCAAGCTGCGTCCGAAAAAATCTATGGACCGGCCGTGCATCGCAAGAGGGTTGTTTCAGATTGGGTGAGTGACGGTTCGCATCAATCTATCCGGCCTCTGGGTGGAGCGTGAGCTCCGGGCCATCATGGGAATCCGCGCGCACCGGGCCTACTTAGACGCCAAGACCTCAAGGGCCATTTTTTTCGTCAGGTTTCCGATGCGCCGGGCAACCGTTCATCCATCCTGTCACATCCTTCTCGCGAACCTCGGTGGGAACCCTATCTCTGGACTGCTCGCCGCTGCAGCACCTCACGACATCCGGGTGGCAAACTCCGGATTGTAGCCATTCTCGCGGGACAGCACGCTCCAGGCGATGCGCGCGAGCTTGTTAGCCAAGGCTGCCGCCAGCACATTCCGGTGCAGCCGGGTCCCTGCCGCGGCCAACCAGCGGCCGAAGCCATGTCCGCCCCAGTGGCGCGGTCGCTGCAGGAGAACTTGCGCACCCCCGACGAAGAGCGTGCGCAAGTAGCGGTTGCCGCGCTTGGAGAGACCACCCAGGATGGTGCGGCCGCCGGTCGAGATCTGCTTCGGCACCAGACCGAGCCAGGCGGCAAAGTCGCGACCTTTGCCGAAGGCGGCTCCGGTGCCAATCGCCGCCACCATGGCGCTGGCGGTGATCACGCCCACGCCAGGGATCCCCATCAACCTTTGGCAGCCCACATCCTGACGGGCCAGAGCCGCGATGTCCTGGGTGAGGGCGTCGATGCGCTCATCCAACCGGTGCCAGTCTCCTGCCAGATCCTCGATCAGGTGGACCATGCGCGGCGAGAGCACGTCCGTGCGCTGGGCAAGAAGCGAAGGCAGGGCTTCTCGCAGGCCAGCGGGTCCCTTTCGTACTGGGATGCCGCATTCGAGCAGGAAGCCACGGATCTGGTTGATCACCGCCGTGCGCTGCCCGATCAGGCGGCTGCGCACCCGATGCAGGGCTTGCAGATCGAGTTGCTCGGCTGACTTCAGGGGCACGGGACGCATGGTCGGCCGCTGGGCCGCCTCCGCGATGGCCTCGGCATCGCGGTAGTCGTTCGTATGATGGTTTCGTCAAGTCATGTTCGGATCCTCAGCCGTCTTTGACGTCCAGGGCGCGCTTGCATCAGGTCAGGCGCTTGGCGCCATCCACTCGTATCCGGTCAGCAAAGCCGACCCAGGTGCCTCATGCACGGCGTGCAAGCTGCAGGCGGGCGGGATCCAACTCTTTGGTTCGGGTCTTGAGCCCCAACGATTACACGATCACACGTCCACCCCGGACGTCACGGAGCCGTCGCTCCGGGACGATCTTCTCAATCTCGGTTAGGCCTATGCGGATCGGATCCGGGCTCCCGTTGGCACGAGGCCGGTAGTGGCGTAACGCCACAACGCGATCAGCAACTTTCTGGCAACCGCAACGATGGTGATGCGTCGACTCCGCTTGCTGTTGCCGGCCGTGTGGGCCAAAAACCAAGCAGTGACATCGCTTGTCGACTGGAACCGAACCCAGCGCCATGCCAGCTGGATCAGGCGCGCGCGAACGATCGCGTTCCCCGCCTTGCTGATGCCTTGCTCGTGCCGGAGGCGGCCACTGCTGTACGGACACGGTGTCAGTCCTGCGAAGGCTGCGAGGCTGCGGCGATCCCGAAAGTCACGACACAGCACCTCACGAGCAAGAACCACGGCGGTCTCGCGGCCAACGCAGGTGAGCTTCTCCAGCATGGTTACAGCATCCGAGGCTGCGGGCTCGGATCGAGCTGGCTCATCCTTGCTCTCCAATGAGGGCAGGAACGCCGGTTCTGCCATGGCCTGCTCAACCTCCTCAATGTGCTGCAGCACGAGCTCGAGCCGCGACAACTCCCGTTCGATCTCAGCCCGGCACCGCGCCGGCAGAGGCCCTCCGCAGCTTGTTTGCACGACAGCCAGGGCTTCGCGTCGGTCACGCCGGAGCGGCTGGTAGGTTCGGACGCCATGCAACGCCAGCAGGCCTTTGATCCGGTTGGCGTGGGCCACCCGTTCCTTGACCAGTCGCGCCAACTCACGATGAGGCCTGCGCGCATCCTCCTCCTCGATGCTCGGGATCCGGACGAAGGAGCACGCATGCCGGTCACCACGACGCCAGGCCTGGAGCGCCCGCAGGAGGCATTCCGCGTCGACCCGGTCGGTTTTGACGCGGCGCGCCCGGCGGTCGACCTTGAGGCTGGCCGGATCCATCACCCGGCAGGCGATTCCGCTCTGAGCGAGCCGGCGCTGCAACCAGAACCCGTCGTAGCCTGCCTCGAAGACGCATTCGATCTCGACGGCAGCCCTCAATCGGGCTTCGGCGTTGTGCCGGATCTGCTCGATCGTAGCGATGAGCGTATCTGCTTCACCCCCGCCGACACGCCGCCGTGACACCTTACCGGAGACAGGCTCGTGGATCGCCAGGAGCCACGTTGCCTTGCTCAGCTCGATTGCCACTAGAACTGCCGCTACTCCCAAGTCCTGAGTTTGATCCATGGCCGCCTCCTAAGTCAGCACCGACGCCGCCGTGACCATCATGGTATCTCTTGTGGCCCTTGAGAAACGGTTTGACGTACTGGGCCGGCAGCAGGCGCACGTCATGGCCGAGGGCCGCGAGCTGGCGCCCGACGTGATGAGCCCCGGCACAGGCCTCCAGGCCGATCAGGCAGACCGGCAGGTTGGCCACGCATTGCAGCAGCTGCCCGCGCGAGACCTTCCGGCGCAGCACGATCCTGCCGCGCGCATCCATGCCGATCAGGTGGAAGGTGTTCTTACCCAAGTCGATGCCGATGGTGGTAATGCTCTCAGGTTGGGGCTGCTGTGTCATGACATGGCTCCTTCGCTGCGGGATAGCCCCGTCCTCCCATGCTCCACCCGGGAGCACGGCCGGTCCATGCCATTAGACGCTTCGGGCGGCCGAGCAGGAGCGGCCCGAGATCGCCGCCGAGCGCGAGGCTTACCGCCAGCAGATGAGCGAGCTTCCCGTGGAACGCTTGGTGTTCCTGGATGAAAGCGGCGTCACCACCAAGATGGCCCGCACCCATGCGCGAGCGCCGCGAGGGCAACGCGCCTATGGCTCTATCCCGCTCGGCTCGTGGCAGCGGCTGACGGTGTTAGGCGCCCTCGCGTGGGAAGGCCTGGTGGCCACCATGAGCATCGAGGCGTCCACCTCGACCTCCGTGCTACTGGCTTATCTCGAGCAGGTGCTGGTGCCCAAACTTCGGCAGGTGAAGCCGGATGCGATCCTGGTGATGGACAACCTGCGCCCGCATCGGGCCACACAAGTGCGGGAGATGCTCGCCCAGGCCGGGATCGGGCTTTTGTACCTGCCGCGCTATTCACCCGAGTTCAACCCGATCGAGCAGGCCTGGGCCAAGGTCAAAGAGCGGCTCAAGGCGAAAGCCGCCCGCAGCCTGGAGGCTCTTGAGGCGGAACTCAAACCAGCCCTCGACACCATCACCGCAAAGGATGCTCGAGGCTGGATCAGGCATGCCGGCTATGCCCTACATTGATCCCAAAAGCGCTTTAGCTCCCGCCGGTGCGATGAGGACTGCCGAAGGACGAAGAGAGCATATGCCGAAGCGCTCCTGGTCGGGATGCACTGCTTTCGAACACGTTGTCAATTAGCGTCGACTGCATGCGTGGGCCGAGGGATAGTCGCCGTCCTGATTGGTTCTTCCTCGCTTCCTAGCAGGCTTCTGGTGGCCGCAACCAGATTCTCGAGCGACATCGGGCGGAAACGGAACTCGACCCGGCGCTTGCCCGCCGCCACTTCAACGCCGCGAAACAAAAGATTCGCCCGCAGGACAGGCTGGCGCTCGCCGTCGACCCACACCTCCCAGCCGGGGTAAAAGATATCGTGTAGCACAAGAACACCGGGCTTGTCGCTTTCGACATCAATGGCAACGGAGTTCCGCTGATAGCTGACGATGCGCGCTTCTCCCTTGGCTTTATCGCGGGCGGAGCTCGCCGGCGCGTAGGATGCCTTGAGCAAGTGCATGCTTTGGTCGTCGATGAGGGCTTCCGTTTCGCGGTTGAACTCCGGCAGTTCCTCCAGACCCAGCACGGCCTCGGAATCCACCGGCGTTACATGATGCGCCACGTAGGCGCGCGGGACGGAGGTATTCAGGCGGTAGATCCACATCCGCCCGGTGCCATAGACGACCTCGGCATCGGTCAGGCGCGGGAAATGGCGCGGCAATTTCTCCACGGGGCGGTCGAGCACGATGTAGTCGAGCCCGAGCAGGCTCGCGAGCTGGCCCTTGTAGCCGCGGAAACTCGTCGGAAAACGGCGCAGATTGGGATCCTCGGCGTTCTCGCCGGTGCCGATGGCGCGCTCGTAATCGGCGAGACGCAGGGGATTGTAGCCGATGATGTCCTCGATCCCGAGAACCATGGACGCATTCTGCCAAGCACCCTTCAGACCAAGAATCTCGACGCGGGGATATTCGCCCTTCGCGTGGCGCTCTGCCAGTTCGCGCTTGAGAATTTGCAGGCCCTGCAGCTGCTCGGGCGGCAGCTTGGTGAAGACCGTATAGCGCTCGGCGGGCTCCGCGTTGAGAGCGGACGCTGCGTGGCGGCCGATCAGCTCAGCTCCCGTCAGGGTGACCAGCACGAGGGCCACGGCCTCGCGCCAGCGAGAGATGCCGCTGACCCTGGTGATCACAACGATTGCCAGGGCTGCCGCGGCGAGGCTCACGCCGATTTCGACCAGGGCGGGCGACACATGCCCTCCCTTGATGGCGAAGGCCAGGGCGCTGGCGATCGCTGCGACCACGAGGCCCAGAGCCAGGAGGGGCAGGATGGCCCAGAGCCGCCCGAGCGAGGCCCGGTTCCATTGCGGCAGCCCTTCCGTCGCATAGCGATGGACAAGGTAGCCTGCGGCAAAAGCCAGAGCGATGTTGATGAGGAAGGTCGCGTCGGCGGGCCTGCGGTAGAGGTTCACGCCCGGCATATGATCGAAGATGACCTCAAAGCCGGGCGTATAGCGCCCGAGGGCATAGAACAGGGCGACCAGGCCGACGATGAGGAAGAACCGGAACTCGAGGGCAAACAGGCGCCCGCCTGCCACGCCGTGCCAGAGGAGCAGGAGAGCCGGGATCGTGCCGACGAACAGGTAGTTGGTGGCCCTGTCCGTCCAGGTTCCCTCGGACAGGCTGTGCCAATCCGGTCCCCAGTAATCGTAGGTCCAGCGCAGGGAGCCGAAGACGTTGCCGAACAGGATCGTCGCCAGGCTCTCCGGGGGCAGGGAGCCCATGGCAGCCACTCCGAAGCCGAAGGAGGGGCGGGTCGACGTGGCGAGGAACTGCATCGTCAGCACGACCGGCACGGCGAGAAGCGCGCCGCCGACCAGCCCCATGACGACCAGGAGCCCGAGGCGGGACCTGAGATAGGCGAATGACCGGGGTGCAATCCAGATCCGCTGCACGACCAGCGCGATGAGGGTCAGGGCGCAGAGGAAGGCGACCTGATCCCGACCGATGACCATCATGGCGGCACTGATGGCGAACAGCAGGCCGTAAAGATACGAGCGACGGTCCAGGGCTTCTTCCAGAAGCCAGAAGGCAAGCGGGAAGAAGCCGTAGCTGAAGATCATGCCCGTGTGCTGGAGTCGGGCCGTAGCGGAGCCACCGAGCATGAAGATGAGGGCAGCCACCACTGCCCCGGCCGGGTGCCATCCTCTCCGGCGAAACAGAGGCACGAAAGCCAGCGCCCCGGGGAGGAAATGGGCGAAGACGACCACGTCGAAGAGCTGCATGGAGGGCTCGGGAACGAGCCACCCGAACAGCAACATGGTGGGCGTGAAAAGCAGGGATTGAGGATCTGCCGCCGAGGGGTGTCCGCCGAAATGGTAGGGGTTCCACAGGGGAAGTTCGCCGTGGGCGAGGGCGCTGCCCAGGTAGCGCAGGGTCGGGTAGAACTGGTTCTTCGAGTCCCAGGGAACAACGGTTCCGGTCAGGGGCCATACGGCAGCGGCCAGAGCCCAGGCGGCTAGGATGAGGGCAAAGGCCATCAGCACCTGGCGCTGCGGCCAGGCTGTCGGGGACGGTGGACTATCCAGTCCGGAAATCGATGTCTGCATTGCTCTCAAGCGGCGCTGTGTCATCGGGTCTGACAGAGCAGGATTGTCCTCAACCGCCAGGGCACGCGGTCTACAAGCCTAGCACGACGCTAAGGTTTGCCCGGGCTAGATCTCTATCTGGCGTCTGACCGCGCTCCTTCATACATCTGATTTATGTCTTGTTTGCCAGCCGCCTGCTCTTAGGATGCCTATGTTCACTCAAGCACAGCAAGGCGGCAACATAACGCAAGGATGGCCTCCGGGGCCAGATTTGGCCTCAATGGCTCGTGCTGAAATATTTGGTTGCAAGAGCAGATCCTGTAATTTGACCATACATCTCTGACCGATCCTCGGAAAGCTTGGTGGCGTCCATATTCCAACCTCATTTCTAGTCCAGAGACAGCTAACTCAAAAGTTTTCTTAGACGCTGCATTTCCCTGATGCTTTAATATTACTATTACTCTCCAACAATGCGAACAAGATATCTTTCAATTTGACATGAGTTTTTATGGTATATTTTCATAGACTAGAGTTACGCAAGGTGGCGTAGCGGAATGCGACCACCTTAGGGGCAACTCAATACCCACAAGAGTGCTGAGAAACCTGGCCTGCCCGGGCTAACTATAACGAGATACTCTTGTGGGGCCATCCCCGACATCGCGCCATCGCCAGATGGCAAACGCTGTGATAAGGTATAACCTTGCGCAATGGCTCTACAACCACGACGGCGCCGGGTGACTGGTCGGCCTATGGAAAGACGATATGAAGCAGGCATCGAGAAATCGGGAAGAAAGCACAGAGGTCCAAGACGCTCTGAAGTCCTGCCTTCCCTCCTTCACCGGGGTTGCCGTATTTTCGGCGGTGGTCAATATCCTGGCTCTCACGGGTTCCATCTACATGCTCCAGGTCTATGACCGGGTGCTGTCGAGCCGGAGCATCCCTACACTGATCGGTCTCTCCCTGATCACGCTCGCGGCCTTTGCGCTATCCGGCGGTCTCGACATGTTGCGCGGCCGGATGCTGGCACGCATCGGCGCCCGCTTCGACGAACTGCTCTCGCACCGCGTCTTTGACCTGGTGGCCACGATGCCGCTCAAGGGCGCTAAGCAGGCGGAGAGCATGCAGCCGATCCGGGATCTCGATACGATCCGCAGCTTCCTCTCGAGCCTGGGCCCCACGGCTCTGTTCGACATGCCCTTCATGCCGATCTTCCTCATCGGCTGCTTCATGATCCATCCCGGTATCGGCGTCATGTCGGTGGTCGGTGGCGTAGTCATCATTCTCCTGACCCTCTACACGGATGCCAAGAGCAAGGGCCCCTCCTACGAGGTGACCAAGAGCGGCGCCGAGCGCCATGCCATGGCCGAGACCAGCCGCCGCAATGCGGAGACCATCCGCGCGAACGGCATGCTGGGCTTCCTGGCCAAGCGCTATGACGAGGTGCATGTCCGCCACGTCAATGACGGCCTGCTCGCCAGCGAGTCTTCCGCGGGCATCAGCGCCTTCGCCAAGGTCTTCCGCATGGTGCTGCAGTCGGCCATCCTGGGACTGGGCGCCTATTACGTGATCCAGGGGCAGATGTCGGGCGGCCTGATGATCGCCGGCTCGATCCTCATGTCCCGTGCGCTCGCTCCGATCGAAATCGCGGTCGCTCACTGGAAGGGCTTCACCGCCTCCCGTCAGGCCTATCGTCGCCTCCAGCACATCATGTCGATCGTGCCGGCCCAGGGCCAGCGCATGCCGCTGCCGGCGCCGAAAGCCGCCCTGTCGGTAGAAGAAGTGTATGTCGGCGCTCCCGGCGTTCAGCTGCCGATCGTCCAGGCCGCCTCGCTCCAGCTCCAGGCCGGTCAGGGCCTCGGCCTCATCGGTCCCAGCGCCTCGGGCAAGTCGACCCTCGCCCGTGCCCTCGTCGGCGTGTGGCCGACCCTGCGCGGTGAGATCCGCCTCGACGGCGCGGCTCTCGACCAGTGGGAGTCGGATGCCCTCGGCCGCCATATCGGCTACCTGCCGCAGGACGTCGAGCTGTTCGAAGGCACCGTCGCCGAGAACATCTCCCGCTTCCAGCCCGATGCCAAGCCGGAGGACGTGATCGCTGCGGCGCAGACGGCCGGTGCGCATGAGCTCGTCCTCAACCTGCCCGACGGCTACGACACCCGCATCGGCGAGGGTGGAGCCTCCCTGTCGGGCGGTCAGCGCCAGCGTGTGGCTCTTGCCCGCGCCCTCTACGGCAATCCGTTCCTGGTCGTGCTCGACGAGCCGAATGCCAGCCTCGACGGCGCCGGCGACGAAGCCCTGAATCAAGCCATCCTGTCGGTCCGCAAGCGCGGCGGCATCGTCGTCGTCATCACGCACCGCCCGGCCGCGCTCGGCCAGGTCGATCAGGTCGCCATCATGGAAGAGGGTCGGATCAAGGCCATGGGACCGCGCGACGAGGTTCTGCAATCCGTCATGAAACGCAATGCGACGCCGGCACCGGCACCGGTGCGGCCGCAGCAGGCGCCGGCAGCTCAGGCTGCGAACCTGCGAGAGGTTGGTTAAATGTTGGTCGTTCAAGCTCCCGAAAAGAAACCCTCCGTCCACCAGCGGATTCTGCGCCAGTCGACCATCGGCGGCGTGGCCATGATCACCCTGTTCGGCGGAACGATCGGCCTCTGGGCGGCCACCTCGACCCTCTCCGGCGCTGTCGTCGCCGGCGGTCAGTTCGTGGTCGATACCAGCGTCAAGAAGGTCCAGCACTCGACCGGCGGCATCGTCGGCGAGCTGAAGGTCAAGGAAGGCGACCGCGTTTCCCAAGGCGACCTCCTGGTCCGCCTCGACGAGACGATGACCCGCGCCAACATGCAGGTCGTGGCCAAGCAGCTCGACGAATATCTCGGCCGCCAGGCTCGCTTGGAGGCGGAGCGCGACGGCTCGTCCGAGGTCAAGACCCCTGAGGAATTCGCCGGCCGCCTCAATGATCCGGCTGTGACGAAGATCATGTCCTCGGAGCGCACCCTGTTCATCGCACGTGCCGCTTCCCGCGACGCGCAGAAGGACCAGCTCAAGAAGCGCATCGCCCAGTCCCAGGACGAGATCGTGGGCCTGAAAGCTCAGCAGACAGCGAAGGCCCGCGAGGCCGAGCTGATCGTGGCTGAGCTGAAGGGTGTTCGCGACCTCTATGAGAAGAACCTCGTTCCGATCACACGGTTGAACGCGCTCGAGCGCGATGCCGCGAGCATCGAAGGCCAGCGCGGCCAGCTCATTGCAGCGGTCGCCCAGGCGGAGAGCCGCATTGCCGAGACCCAGTTCCAGATCATCCAGATCGACGAGCAGATGCGCGCCGAGGCGATGCAGGAACTGCGCGAGATCCAGGGCAAGGTCGCGGAATACACCGAGCGCCGCGTGGCGGCCGAGGATCAGCTGAAGCGCATCGACATCCGTGCACCCAGCGACGGCTATGTCCATCAGCTGAACGTGCACACGATCGGCGGCGTGATCTCCCCGGCCGAGCCGGTGATGAACATCGTTCCGGTGAATGATAAGCTCGAACTCGAAGCCAAGGTGCTCCCGAACGAGATCGACCAGGTGAAGCTCGGGCAGAAGGCGACGGTGAAGGTCCAGGCGTCGAACCAACGCACAACGCCCGATCTGCACGGCTCGGTCAGTCGGATCTCGGCGAACGTGTCGAAGGATGAGCAGACCGGCACCACCTTCTACACTGTCAGGGTTGAGCTCCCCCCGAACGAGATCAAGCGCCTTGCCGAACTGCGACTGATTGCCGGCATGCAGGCGGAAGTTTTTATAGAAGTCAACGAGCGCACCCCGTTCGAGTACTTCTTCAAGCCCATGCAGGAGCAGATCGCCCGTGCCTTCCGTGAATCATGAGACTTGGTGGAAGATGCCGTGTTGGCTCACTGGAAGCCAAGGTGACACTCGTCGCGTAGCATCCTTAACCTGCTCCCATTGTGCAACCTTCCACAGAGGCACCTAGCCAGAGCTGAAGAAGCGTTACATCGGGATCGGAGATGTAGGCTTGATCCTACTTGAGTTCACACTTGCTACGTCAGCAAAGGCTTGATGTATGCTCGCGGTGCGCCGGAGAGAATAAATAGTCGGCCCTGAACAATGCCGTTTGATCAGGCGGCAATTGGGTCCCAGAGAACGCGGGAAGTATCCGATTGTGCGGATGAACCCATGAGAACCGCCATGAGCCAGGCGACACAATGCCTGAGCCAGTTCAGGATCAGCCGCAGATTGTGCCCGGCGGCCACCAGCAGCGCATTCATGGCGTCGCCCGCAACTCCGAGCAGGTGATTGCGGCCAAGGCGCCCGTCCGCCTTCATGTGCCCGATCATCGGCTCGATCGCGGATCGGCGTCTCAGCTCTCGTTTGATCGTCGGTGTGAGGCCGCGCCGCTGATGGGCGATGAACACGCGCTCCTTGCGCGCATAGTCGTGCCCGCGATAGCCCTGGTCGACGTCAATGCGCGAGGGCTCCACGCCCGTCAGGGCCACGACCTGATCCATTGTCGCGCTGAGCGTGTGACCGTCATAAGGGTTGCCCTCCAGCGATTTGGAAGCGAGTACGAAGCCTTCCCGGTTGGTCACCGCCACCGCAACCTTGGAGCCGAACTCGTACGGCCGATGCGCTTTCCCCTTTGCGATACACACCACCTCTGGCGCATGCAGACTATAGAGTTTGTTCTTGCTCGTGCGCTCTTGGGTCAGAAGACGCTCTGTCAGACCGAGCAGAGGAGCAAACCGGCGTGAGAGCCCCGCATCCCCGGCGACTTTCCTGGCGACATCGCGGTACACGCGTCCAAGATAGGTCTTCAGCCGCTTGAGCTCTCGCCGCATCCGCCGCATCTGCCGGGCATGGGCATAGCGACCGACCTGCACGCTGGCGCGTTTGGCCAGGCGGGTGTGGGTCTGACGGAGCTTGAGGCCATGCCGCTTGGCCTGCCGCACAAGGGCGAGGAGAGCCTTGAGATAGAGCTTCGCGTCGGTGGGATGGGTGATGGCTTTGGGCTGCACGGTCGTATCGACGCTGATCCGCTCCAAACTGGAGGGCTGCACCGCGCCCGTGTCGAGCCCGGCCTGGATCGTGGCGGCCAGGAGCCACTCCAACCCGTCTGGTCCAAGCCGCTTGCGCCAGCGCGTCAGCGAGCTGGGATCGCACGGTAACTCATGCTGGAAGTACTCGCAGCCGCAGAACCACTGCCAGTACGGGTTCTCGATCCAGCGCTGCACCACTGCTTCATCGGACAGGTTGAAGGTGTGCTGGAGATAGGACAGACCCACCATCAGGCGCGTCGGCTTCGCAGGCCTCCCGAGCGGGCGATAGAAGCGGCCAAACGCTTGGTCGAAGCCGTCCCAGTCGATCAGCCCGGCTAGGCGGCAGAGCTCGTGACGCTGATCCAGGATCTGATCGAGACGGCTGCGGTAGAGATCGCCGGAGCTCGGCATCGTCGGCTTGGGTCCCATGGCAAAACACCGGTTTTGAGCGGGTCAGTTCCCAGATGCTGGCATTCTACAATGCTTCGCCAAGACGAAGAATCCTTCAACCTCAATCAGTTGTGGGTTGTGCAGGACCGACTAAATATCATCTGATCACAGACAAGCTTTCGAGCGACAACATATTTGGGCCAATATATTGAGCCGCCCCAGACGTTCTCCAGCAGGCAATGTGGCGAGCCAGCTTTTCGAAAGATAAGTTCGAGGCATGTCTCCACGATTAGAAGCCACTTGATGCCGAAGACGCAGTGAAATGCCGTGTAGAAGATGGCGTTGAAGTCAACTCGACAGCCATCTTCTTTATCGACCGATCGTGACATTAGACGACCTTGGAGAAATTTCTCATGGTGGACAATGGCACCTGAAGGCCACGTGAGAGTTCGAAGCGGCGCACTTTGGTCAGTTGCGAAATTTATAAAGTGCTAACCAGCCTGGAACTCGACAATGGACGAGCCTATCTCGGTGCTGACTCTACCCGGAATGTGACCGGTATTCGGCCCGCTGTCTCGAAAACGAGCGTCGCCGCGATTGTATCACCTTCCGTGAACGGGGCTTCAATGCCCTCGAACATGATGTGCCCCGCCCCTGACGGGAGCGAGACCTCGCCATTTGGGGGGACAGGAATTCCGTCCCGTTCATGTTGGCGAACAGCGCCGCTGTCAATCGAAGCGCGGTGAACCTCCACGTTCTCCGCTATGGGGCTTTCGATAGCTATGAGTCGATCTGCGGTGGCTGCGTTGTTACGCACGATGAGGAAACCAATTCCCACTTTCTCCCCTCCTCGTGTTGGGCGCACGACACCCTGACTGATTGATATTTCGCCTGCTTTGATCTCTTGGCCTTGAGCCGAGGCCTCAATCGAGATTGCAGACGCCGCGGCAAGAGTAGAGAAGAGCAAGCCTTGTTTGAAGATGTTCATGATCATTCCGTGGTGATGAACAGAAACCGGGTGTTTCTATAGTGGTGAGAAAAGGTCCTACCGGGCACTGGCTGGAGCCACTCATGGTCTGAAACGCTACGGCATCAAGCGCAAAGATGAGCAACAATACGCACTCGGCCGAGTTTTCGTCGGTTGACGCCGCAAGCGAACTAAGGCTTCGGCTTCGTCTGTAGCTCTCTTAAGTTAGCCAGCTCCTGCGTGGCGATATCGACCGCATACTCTGCCGTCTCCCGCAGTTTCGGATCGCTCCCATAATCCAGCATCACTGATCCCAGGGCGACCATCCCTTCATACTGGGCAATCAGCAGCCGCATGAAATCAGCGTCCGGATTACCACTGAACTCGACATCGAGGCTCCTCTTGAGTTCAGCAACAGCCCTTTTGTAGGCATCGACTGCCCTCATCAAGTCGCTGCGTGGTAGCAACTTCGGCAGTTCGTCATCCAAGGGTGACTGGTGCAGGGTGCCAGGTGGCATCCTGCTTTCCCCTGGAGATTCGTATACCTGTGAATCGCCGCCCTGACTGACGGGAGGATTGTTGGCAGTTTGAGCAAGAGCATGGTCGTAGCTCCCCGACACAACCGTGACCCATGCTGCGGCGACAAGGATTGAGATTTTCATTTGCAACTCCGTCACTGCTGGATCTGGATGGAACGTGCAGACTATGCCGACCTTAAGCCTCACGTTCACTTCAGAGCGGGAACGATTGGCTAGGGTCCGCACGTTAAGTAGGTGAATGAACAGTGCGCTGCTGATCGCCTGCGATCTCCTGGCCTGAGCAGATCCGCATTTCCAGAAGCGAGCTCTTGATCCGGATCGCCTTCGACCGCGAGTGCCACAAAGTGACTTGGACGCCACCGCTCCTTGAAAAATTGGATGCGACGCGGCATTAGCCGCCTCCATGTCCGCCGTAGCCCCAGAGATAGATGGATGCGAAGAGGAACAGCCACACCACGTCGACGAAGTGCCAGTACCAGGCGGCGAACTCGAAGCCGAGGTGCTGCTTGGGCGTGAAGTCGCCGCGATAGGCGCGCAACAGGCAGACGGCCAGGAAGATCGTGCCGATGATCACGTGTGCGCCATGGAAGCCCGTCGCCATGAAGAAGGTGGCGCCGTAGATGTTGCCTTTGAAGCCGAAGGCGGCGTGGCTGTACTCGTAGGCCTGGACGAAGCTGAACAGGATGCCGAGGATCACCGTGAGCCACAGGCCCGCCTTGAGGCCCTGACGGTCGTTCTCCAGCAGCGCGTGGTGCGCCCAGGTAACCGTGGTGCCCGAGGTGAGCAGGATCAGCGTGTTCAAGAGTGGCAGGTGCCAGGGATCGAAGGTCGCGATGCCCTTGGGCGGCCAGACGCCGCCGAGAGCCTCGACACGCGAGTAGAGCTGCGGGTCACCAGCATAGAGAGCAGCATCGAAATAGGCCCAGAACCAGGCGGCGAAGAACATCACCTCGGAGGCGATGAACATGATCATGCCGTAGCGGTGGTGAAGCTGAACCACGCGGGTGTGATAGCCGGTATTGGCCTCGCGCACCACGTCGGTCCACCAACTGAGCATGGTGTAGAGCACACCGATGATGCCGGCGCCGAAAATGAAGGGACCGAGGTGCATCCCGGCGATGGCGATGTCCTTCCACCAGGTCACGAACCCGGATGCCATCAGGAAGGCACTGACCGCGCCGATGAGCGGCCACGGGCTCGGTTCAAGAATGTGGTAGTCGTGGTTCTTTGTCTGCGGATCGGCCATTTCGTGTCGTCTCCGTGCCTCGAATGTGAACTCGCTTCAAGACGGCTCGTCGGAGCGAACCCCCAGCTGCCTTGGGTCCAACGCGCACGCTGGTGCTCCGCCTCCGGCAGCCCCAGTCCGCGGCTCCTTGCCCGATCTCTGAATCGCTTGGTTCATGGCATCACAACCTCGCTATCTGGCTCCCGCGTACCCGAAATCGGGCGGGACTGGGCTCCCAGTTCCGGTGGTTCAACCGGAAGAGTGAACGCCGGGCTTGGGGTCGGCTTCCGGATTGGTGAGGCATTTGTCTGGGGCAGCCGGTCAAATGCAACGACGCGCGCACCAACTGGGGTTCGGCGAGCAAGGTCGATAATATCCGCGTTGAACATGCGGAAGCACCCGGATGAAACCGCACGGCCGATCGTTCGAGGCTCATTCGTGCCGTGAATTCGGTAGAGCGTCTCGCCCAGGTAGATGGCGCGAGCCCCAGAGGGTTTTTAGGTCCCCCTGGCAGGAAGGCAGGCAGACGCGGATCGCGCTGACGCATCTCCTTTGGCGGGCGCCAGTCCGGCCAGGTGGCCTTTCGGCTCACAGGAAGTTCCCCCGTCCATGTAAAGCCCTGCCGTCCAACACCGATGGGGTACTGAAGTGCCCGTTCCGGAGACAGCACACGAAGAAGTCGACGCCCTCGGGTGTCCACCAGAATGGTGCCGACTTCGTACGAGGATACAAACGGGACTACGATCCGTGACAGCTGAGATGGCCGTCGCCGGATCTCTGCAGGTGGTATGGGGTCAGGGACCGTGATGTTGATCCCGGTATCTTGTGGGTGTTGGGTCGCAAGCGCGGGTGCGCTCAGGACGAAGACGGCGGCGATCAGGCTCGTGTGCGCGATGCCGATTTTTGTGCGCCAGCCACGCGGATGCCATTTGTCGGTCGAGAAGGTCATGCTTGCAGGCTCAAGCTCGCTTTGGAACAATGTGTGAGGAAACCCCGCCAATCCAGCGCGGCACCCGACGGGCATAATCTTCGTAGACTGCCCCGAACGTGGCTCGCAGCACCCGTTCCTCAATGCGAACCTGCGCCCGGATCGCCAGCAGCGCCACGGCCGTAACGGCGAATTGAACTGGATCGGGAAACACCAGCAGCAGCCCGAGAAACACGCCGCTCTGTCCAACAAACACGGGATTCCTCGACCAGCGGAACGGCCCCGTCACGACAAGTTGCCCTTGCTGGCCCTCAGCGGCGCCGATCCGCCATGCGGCGCCCATGTGGTATTGCGACACAAGAGCGAAGCTGCCTCCCACAGCGATCAGCACAGCGCCCAGGGTTGAGACAACGCCGCTGTGAGACAGAAGGCCGGACTGGAACAGTCCGACGGACCCGCCTTGCCACACCCGGTAGCCAGGCCAGAGGAGCGCGCCGAGGAATGCAGCCCGAAAGGCTAATCCGGTCCAGCGCTGCCGCGGATCACCGGCTCCGAAGAGCCAAACAGAGCGTCCCATGATCCGCGCTGCAAGCATGGACAGGGTCAGGAAGCCCGCCACGTAGAGACAGACCAGCAGGGAGGCACCGATCCTAATCATGGTCGCCTCGTCTCGACAGAACGGTTGCCCTCATCAGGCTGCAGCCCAGCCACAGATAGAGGGCCGACGCCCCGGGCCCGATTGCAGCTTCTGTCCGGCACCTGCATTCTCTCACTCCGGTTCAGTTTAAGCTCCTGCGGGAGTTCGGCAGCCCATGTGACCCTCACCTGCGGCTGAAATCGCCCTTGTTCGAGAAGCCGGTGGGACGCCGGCCCTGGTCAGGGCTTCGCTGCCAGCAGGGGTTCGAGAATCTTGTCGAAACGATCGAGAGGCAGTGCACCGACCTCCTTGCGGCCATTGATGAAGAAGGTTGGCGTCGAGTCGACCTTGAACGACTGCGTTGCCCGGTCGGCAATCTCTCGGATTCCGTTATAGGTCTTCTCGTCGCGCAGACACGCCTCTACGGTCTCTCGCCCCATCCCCGCTTGGCGCATCACCTGGACGAGAGCGTCATAGGGCTTGTCGGCATGGTTCCATGCCTCCCCCGTCTGATAGAGCATGTCGACGACCGGATACCACTTGTCATCGCCGGCGCAGCGGGCGAGCATGAAGCCCGCCGTGGCCAACGGGTCGAGCGGAAACTCCCGGATGATAAAACGGACTTTGCCGGTATCGACGTATTTTGCCTTGAAACTCGGCCACGTCGTTTTGTGAAAGTTCTGGCAGTGATGACAGGTCAGTGAGGCGTACTCGATGACGGTCACAGGGGCATCGGGGCGGCCGATCATCTTGTCCGGCAGAGGGCCGGGCTTGAGAAGCTCGGCCTGATCCACAACCTCTTGCGCCAGCGCACTGCCCCCAGCAAGCACGAGGCCAGTTGCAAGGCTACCCACCATGAAATGACGACGGAGCACTACAGACCCTCCTTTCCCGACTCAAAGACGGGCAGCCTAGGACCTCAAGCCACTAGAGGGTCAAGAGGCGGCTGTGACTTTTCGGATCGGGCAGCCTTGATCCGGCAGCGTCTCCAAAATGGATCAACCTCACGGTCATTGAGGAGCGAAGAACCGGCGTCCGGTCCTCGTGGATTGGCCCTGATGACGGCTGAGCCGGGCGAGTGGCCACCGCTGGCTTGGCTGTTCAATGCCGAAAGGCTGGCTGGAGAGATTCCCGACTTTTTTGGATTTTTCCTCTTGAACCTCAAGTGGCTCGAGGTTGTATCACGAGTTCAAACGGTCGAGAGGACAATGGAATGACCCAACCGACACCGCAGACGGCGGCGAGTGCAAAATCCTTCACCTGGAAGGTGGAGGGCATGGACTGCGCGAGCTGTGTGGCCAAGATTGAGACCGCTGTGAGCCGATTGCCAGGCGTTTCGGACATCAGGGCCTCGACCATGACGGAGACCTTGTCGGCGCGTCTTGATGAAGCGCTTACGCCGGCGCACGAGGTCGAAAAGCGTGTCAGCGGACTGGGCTACGCAGTCACCCGCCAGCAGGGTCCTGCGTCCGGCGGGGCACCCCAACCCTATAGCTGGACGGTTGGCGGCATGGATTGCGCCAGCTGTGCCGCAAAAATCGAAACCGCTGTGGGCAAGCTCCCTGGTGTCTCTGACATTCGGATTTCGACGATGACGGAGACACTCACGGCAACGCTTGACGAGACACGCACCACGACCGAGCAGGTGGAAAAGCGTGTTGCTGGCCTGGGCTACACGGTAGCCCGAAAGCCGGTCCCAGCACAGCCGACGAGCCAGGCTCCCGCGAGCTGCTGCAGTGGGGATAGCTGCTCCGGTGGGCACAGCCATGCTCATGACCATCATCACGATCATCAACACGGGCATGGCCATGCCCATCGCCCAGGCGCAGGCGCGGCTCCCACGGCCCTAAGCGCGCACGGCCATGACCATGCGCATGAGAGCATGGGAGACAAGCACTGGTGGCAGACGGCGAAAGGCCGGCTTGTGATCCTGACGGGCGTCCTGCTCGCCTTGGCGTTCCTCTCGCAATACATCGTACCTGCAGCAAGTCACTGGATTTATATCGGGGCCACTGCCGTTGGCGTTCTTCCGGTGGCACGACGGGCTTTTGCGGCTGCCCGGGCCGGCATGCCCTTCACCATTGAGATGCTCATGACCATCGCGGCGGCCGGTGCATTGGTCATCGGCGCAGCCGAGGAGGCTGCTCTCGTCGTGTTCCTGTTTGCGGTTGGGGAGGTGCTCGAAGGGGTGGCCGCCAACCGGGCGCGTGCCAGCATTCGCGCACTCAGCGACCTGGTTCCCAAGACGGCCATGCTCGAGGAGAACGGGACAGCGAGGGAAGTTGCGGCCTCAGCGCTCGCAATCGGGCAGACGGTGCTCGTGCGGCCTGGAGATCGCATTCCGGCTGATGGGGAAATCCTGTCCGGCGTCTCAGGGATCGATGAATCGCCGGTCACGGGAGAATCCGTACCGAAGACCAAAGGCGTGGGCGACAGCGTCTTCGCAGGCTCGATCAACACCGAGGCGGCCATCCGCGTGCGTGTGGAGAAAGCGGCGCAGGACAACACTATCGCCCGGATCATTCGCCTCGTTGAGGAAGCTCAAGAAGCGCGAGCCCCCACAGAGCGGTTCATCGACCGCTTCTCGCGCTACTACATGCCTGCCGTCGTCGGCCTGGCCCTCCTCGTGGCTGTGGTCCCACCGCTCGCCCTTGGCGGCGACTGGTGGACCTGGACCTACCGGGCCTTGGCGCTGCTCCTGATCGGCTGCCCCTGCGCTCTCGTGATTTCGGTTCCCGCATCCATCGCGTCGGCGCTCTCTGCCGGCGCCCGGCAGGGCCTGCTGATGAAGGGTGGTGTCGTCATCGAAGAGGCCGCGAAGACGGGCCTTGTTGCATTCGACAAAACGGGCACTCTCACCGCAGGCCGTCCGTTCGTGACGGATATCATCGCCTACGACGGCAGCGAGTTCGGGGCCACGCGGCTCGCCGCTGCGGTGGAGACGGGATCAAACCATCCCCTCGCTCTTGCGATTCTGGAGCGTGCCAAGGCGCGCGGGCTGCCGGTCAGCCCGGCCCGTGACGTGAAGGCGATCCCGGGGCAGGGGGTCGTCGGTACGTTGGATGATCGACATATCTTTCTTGGCGCCCCACGATTTGCGCAGCAGCGGGCCTCGCAGGTGTCTGCCCGTATGGTGGCGGATATGGAGCGTCTCGAGGGTGAAGGCAAAACCGTCACAGCGCTCGTTGTTGATGACCAGCTGACGGGAGTGCTCGCCCTGCGCGATGAGCCGCGTGAGGACGCGGCCGTCGCCGTGGCGGAACTAAAGCAGCTTGGCATCCGTTCCATGATGCTCACTGGCGACAATGCCCGGACGGGCGCTGCGATCGCAGGCGCGCTGGGCATGGAGTATCGGGCCGAGCTCATGCCGGAAGACAAGGTGATGACGCTCAAGACTCTGTCGAGCGAACAACCTGTGATGATGGTTGGTGACGGCATCAACGATGCGCCTGCGCTTGCTGCTGCAACGGTCGGTGTTGCCATGGGGTCAGGCACCGATGTTGCCCTTGAGACAGCGGATGGCGCTCTGTTGCGCAACCGGGTTCGTGACGTGGTGGCGCTCATCCGGCTCTCCCGCGGCACAATGGCGAACATTCGCCAGAACATCGCGATCGCGTTAGGCCTCAAGGCTGTGTTTCTGGTGACCAGTGTCCTGGGGATCACAGGCCTTTGGATTGCCATCCTGGCCGACACCGGGGCGACGGTGATCGTCACGGCGAATGCTTTGCGGCTTCTGGGCTTCTTCCGTCGTGACTCGGGTGGATCCTCGTCGGGCGGGTTGAAGCCGGCCGCCGAGCTCAAGCCGGTCACCGCCTAATCAGGGCTGGGGTATGTCAGCTCATCATAGCCACGGCTCAGCCTCGGAGCGCCACGAGCGGGCGCTCTGGGTTGCCCTCGTCCCCACGGCAGGATTTATGCTGGCCGAGGTTGTCGGCGGTGTCCTGACCGGAAGTCTCGCGCTCATCTCTGACGCCAGTCACATGGCCACTGACGTGTTCGGAATTGCGATCGCCATCGCGGCGATCCGCATTGGACGGCGACCGGCGGACCTGCAGCGCACCTTCGGCTATGAGCGCTTCGAAACCCTGGCCGCTGCCTTGAACGCGCTCCTGCTCTTCGGTGTGGCCGCCTATATCCTTGTCGAAGCCTATCGACGGCTGAGTGCCCCGCCGGAAATCCAGTCAACGTCCATGCTCGTCATTGCACTGATCGGGCTGGTTGTGAACTTCCTGGCCATGCGCATCCTCTCAGAAGGCCAAGAGGAGAGCCTCAATCTCAAGGGCGCTTATCTGGAAGTGTGGAGTGACCTCATTGGGTCGATCGGTGTCATCGCTGCAGCCTTGATCATTCGGTTCACGGGCTGGGTCTGGATTGACTCCCTCGTCGCGATTGCGATCGGCCTGTGGGTTCTTCCGCGCACCTGGATGCTGTTCAGCAGTGCGCTCAACGTGCTGCTGGAGGGTGTGCCCCCGGGGCTCGATGTGGAAAAAATCCGGGTTGCCATGATCGAAGTCTCCGGTGTGACGGATATTCACGACCTCCATGTCTGGTCCCTCACAGGTGGTCGGGTCTGTTTGACAGCTCATATGGTGGCCTCCTCACGGGCATCGGATCAGGAGGTTCTCATCGAGGAGATGAACAGGATGCTTCGGGACCGCTTCAAAATCGGGCATGTGACGCTGCAGTACGAGCGCGTTCCCTGTCCCGACGCCGTCGCCGGGCACCGTTTCTTGTAAGAGGTCTGCTGATGTGTTCACTCTCGCGTCGGATGAAAAGTCGCTAATGCCAGCCCTTGCTCCTGCCAACCTGACGTCGGCGCTCGCAGCGGTCGCGGCCGCAACAGTGCTCGATCAAGGCACGAAGTGGCTGATCCTTGAGGTGGTGATGCAGCCGCCCCAGGTGATTCCGATTGTCCCGTTCTTTAACCTCACACTTGGATACAACACGGGGATCAGCTTCGGCCTCCTGAAAACTGTGTTTGCAGACAACCCTTGGGCCTTGACCGGCCTGACCCTGCTGGTTGTCGGATTCCTTCTGGTCTGGGCATCCCGGGCTGGCTCGCGCCGCGAGGCGATCGCTTTAGGACTCATTTCTGGCGGAGCGCTTGGCAATGCTGTTGATCGCATTCGCCAGGGCGCCGTGACAGACTTCCTCGACGTCTATGTTGGGACCTGGCATTGGCCCACTTTCAACATGGCCGACGTTGCTATCTTCCTCGGCGCAGTCGTGCTCGTCGCCGGAGATCTGTTTGGACGCAACCGCCCGGCCGCGCCGGCTTCTTCATGAACAGGCCCAGGAACTGAGCATGGGCAGAACAAACCAAGCCTTCCACTCACTTCAGCGAGTGCTTGAGGAGCCCGGCGTCCGCCCTGCGCGGGGAGCCGGATGGTTAACCACAGAGTTGTCCAAACCCCAGACGTCGATCACCCTAGCCGGGCTTTGTGCCCGATCGGTCATCAATCCAGCTGCCGGAGGATCTTCCGCCGCGCAGCACGACCCACTCGCCAGGTTCCAGAGACTCGGAGGCAGCCGTCAATGATCCCGTTCCGCATCTCAATGCTGACCGCCGCGCTTTATAGCGCCGTTACTCTGGCCTCTCCCGTGGCAGCGCAAACTCCTGTGTTCAACGATGATCAGCGCAAAGCCATCGGTGAGATCACGCGGGAATATCTCCTCAAGAATCCTGAAGTGCTGCAAGACATGATGGCCGAGCTCGAGCGGCGCAATACAGAGGCGCAGGCACGCTCTCAGGCAGAAGTGCTCAGCGCAGAGAAAGACACAATCTTCAACTCCCCTCACGATTATGTCGTCGGAAACCCGCAAGGTGACGTCACGCTTGTCGAATTCCTCGACTACAATTGCCCGTACTGTAAGAAGGCGGTGGGCGACGTGAAGGCGTTGATCAAGGCCGATCCGAAACTTCGGGTCGTGCTCAAGGAATTACCGGTCCTGGGACCGCCGTCGCTGGAAGCAAGCCGCGTCGCACTTGCGGCCAAGCAGCAGCTCAAAAGTGACAGGCTTCTCGAGTATCACACGCGCCTGATGGAATCTCGGGGACAGGTCGACGGCGAAAAGGCCAAAGCAGTCGCCAAGGACATGGGCCTCAACATGGCGCAACTTGAGAAAGAGATCGAGACTGCTGGCGGTCGTGATGTCATCGAAGCCAATGGAATGCTTGCCGAGAAACTCGGCATAACCGGTACCCCAGGATTTGTGCTCGGCGATCAGGTGATTGCAGGAGCGGTGGGAGTGGACCCGCTTCAGCAGGCGATCAGCAACGTGCGGCGTTGCGGCAAAGCAAAGTGTTAGACGCGATTACGAGTGCATTGACGAACCGGTGGGCTCGGCAGCGCCCGGCGACCGCCTCGCCGAATCCTCTATGAGGGAGACGCACGTCGCCGGCGGCGAATGGCTCCACTGACGACAAGACCGCTCCCGATGAGTCCGAAGAGGGGGCCGTCGCCGAGTCGGGCATAAATGGTCCGATTGGGAAGAGGAGAGGGAACGTCGACGTCGGCGAATGATCGAACACCTAAAGGGATCATGGCGCGAGTCCTGCCATACGGATCGAAGACACCTGAGATCCCTGTATTCGCTGCTCGTATCAAAGGAATGCCGAGCTCGATGGCTCGGACACGCGCAATCGCAAGATGCTGGTAGGGACCCCAGGACGTTCCGAACCAGGCATCGTTCGTGACATTCACCAGCACCGATGCATCCGCAGCGAGTGCGCGCACGTCACCCGGGAAGATCGCCTCGTAGCAGATCAGCGGCGCAGCCAGGACACCATTGCCCAGATCGACCAAACCGTGCCTTGTCCCTGCGGTCAAGTCCGCAAGACCAGCCGTAAGACGCGGAAACGGATTGAGTGCTGCGAGGGGAACGAATTCTCCAAAGGGCACAAGGTGAACCTTGTCGTACCGCCCGACCACGGCGCCGCCCGACGCCACCGTTAGCACGCTGTTGAAAAAGCGCTGAGCCTGTCCCTGGTGCTCCCGGCGAAGCCCGCCGGTGACAAGAACTCCCTTCGGTGGGAGAGCTTTCGCGATAAGCCCCCGCCGGGCAGCATCTTCGTCGAGAAGGAAAGGAATGGCCGTTTCCGGCCATACAACAACAGGCGGAACAACTTCCGCTTCGGCTGTTCCTTCAAGGTAGGCAGCCAGGATTTGCTCACGCGCGGTACTGCTCCATTTGCGATCCTGCCGGATGTTCGCCTGCACGATCCGCACGCGGAACTGCGTCGTGTCCGGGGCAGATGACTGCAAACGACGAACGCCGCCCGAATAAACTCCTGCCAGCACAGCAACCATGCCTGTGCAGACCGCGAGCTGACGCCGCGACGGCGTTGTCGCCAGCAGCTCGGCAAAAGTGGCGCTCGCCAGAACTGTCAGGAATCCGAGCCCGTATACGCCGACAACAGCGGTCGATTGTAGCATCGGGAGCGTGTCGCTCCACAGGTAGGCAGTGAGATTCCACGGAAAGCCCGTGAACACGGACGCCCGCAGCCACTCAACCGCCGTCCACAGAGCAGCCTGTTCCAACGACCTGGGCACGCCTTTGCACAAGCGGCAGTGCGCCAGCGCGGAGAAGAGCGCATTGAAGAGGCCAAGCGCGAGGCTCAGTCCGAGAACCGCAACCCAGCCCAGCCCCCGCAGCCCAGCCGGCGCAAACGCAAAACTCTCGTTGACCCAGTGCAGGGATACCATGAAGAAGCCGAACCCGAACATCCACCCAGCGAAACCGCTCACGCGCCAACTCTGAAGCCGTCGGAGGACGACGAAATGGCATGTGAGTGCGACAAGAGCGACAGGCCACCAGGAAAGGGGCGCGAAACCGAGCCCATACATTCCCCCAACGGCGACCTGCAGCCCGACTACGGTCAGGCTACGCGGATAGAACCAGACCCGGACACGTTCACGAAAGATCGGCATTGAACTCACAGCTTGATTGGGTTCTGCATTGCGTTATCCCAACGATCAGATCAACACGACAGCTTCCTGTTGCAATCTCGATCATGCGTGCTCTTGTGCCACACTTCCGACATGTTGCCTCAGCACCTGCACCGCAGTGATAGGTGGTGCAGCCTTCGCGTCATATCTCACGCGTGTCTGTGTCGCCCTGCGCATCGGCAGAGCCCCTGCCGATGCGGATTGCTCAACTCAAAAGACCCGTCCCGGACATGCGCCTCCAGCACCCGAAGCAAATTGGTTTGAACCGAGCGACTCACCGCCCGCGCTCCAGGTTTGTGATCGACACTCGTCCAATCAATGACGAACCGTTGCTCGTGGCCGGCGAGGACGACATCTGGGAGCCGTCGCGGCAAGGCATCATATTGCGATGGTTGGGGGCAAGCCTGCTTCTTGCCGTGATGGGAGGGGGCTTGATTGGTAGCTCTATCTATATCGCCCTGGACGGTGGAACTAACGCGCCGGAGCCCGCCAAGCCCGCGAACCTGATTGTCACGCGTGTCGAGCGGCCGAAGGACAAGATGAGGGACGTGGCTCGAAAGAGCGATAAGCTGAATTGGTCGGACGCCGTCCGATCTGCGAAGCAGACGTTCCGCGCGCCGATGACGTCTCGCGTTGGAAACCGCGAGGTCATCAAGGCGCGTCAGTTCACGCGGGTAACAACTCATCTGTCGCTGACCGCCGGCACCTATGCCTCCGAGATCCCGCCTTTCAACCCTCTCCGTCTCTTCGCCGAGCAAAGTGGCTCGCGCCTGGTCGAGCCGGCACCGGAGATCGCCGATGCCGATGTGTCCGTTCTCAGGCGGGATCTTGCCACCGTTGGTATTGAGGCGAGCGCCCCCTCCTTGACGGACAACGACGTGCTTTCGATTCTGGAGGAGGAGCGGCGGGTCTTCAATGAGGCAGGGCGTCGACCCTCCGTGCCGATCCCCGCCCAGCAGATGCTGTCGCGGACTCTGCGCCAGCCTGCGGCGCTGGGCGATGCGCTGGGCTATGCCCGCGTCGTCGATGCACCCTTCAGCACGATCGAGGTGCGGGTCGTGCCCGAAAACGTGACTGAGCTTCCGAAGATCGACAAGGCTATCGTTCCTCTGATCGAAGAGCGCGACGTAGTGCTCAAGAAGGGGGAAACTCTCGAGACAACTTTGCGCAGCTATGGCGCCACGCCGGACCAGATTGCTGCGATCTCGTCGGCGCTGGCGGCCCGCATCAAGATCGAGGGCCTCACGGAAGGCCAGCGCCTGCGGATTCTCATTGCCCCTGGCCCTCGTCTCGGCGACCCTCGACAGATTGTACGCGTCATCGCCTTCGGGGAAAGGGGGATGGAAGGCATTGCCGCCACCAATGACCGTGGCGTTTTCGTGTCCGTGACACCGCCCGCCGACGAGGCGACCCGGCAGGTGGCTTCTGAGGACGAGGGTGAAGCCGAGGATGACAGCCGCGGCGGCGTCCGCCTCTATGAGAGCCTCTACGAGACGGCCGCCAAGAACGACCTGCCCCGCGAAATCGTCGACCAGTTCATCCAGGCCTTCGGGGACGATGTGGATCTTTTGCGCCGTGTCTCATCCGAAGACAGTCTCGAGATCCTCTATGGGACTGAAGAGGAGGGCGATCAGGGACGTGCGGAGATTCTTTACGCCGGTCTTAGCATTGGAGGCGAGGTCAAAAGGGCGTACCATTTCGCGTCCCCGGACGGTTCGGTTCGCTATCTGGATGAGCAAGGCCGCTCATTGCGGAAGTTTCTGCTGCGCAAACCGATCGCCGATGGTGAACTCCGCTCGGGTTTTGGCGCTCGACGCCACCCAATCCTGGGCTACACAAAGATGCATACTGGCATTGACTGGGCCAATCGGACGGGTACTCCGATCCTGGCGGCAGGGGATGGTACGGTCATCAAGGCCGAATGGGATGGTGGTTATGGCCGCCGCATCGAGATTGAGCACGCCAACGGCTATGTGACCGCGTACTCCCATCAATCAAAGTTCAACACGGGGATCACGGCCGGCGTGAAGGTCCGGCAGGGGCAGGTGATCGGGTATGTCGGCAACACAGGTCTCTCGACTGGCCCGCACCTTCACTACGAGATCCTTGTCAACGGGCGCTTTATCGATGCGCTCAAAATCCGGGTTCCGCGCGACAGCGAGCTCACTGGCGCCGCGCTGATGCAGTTCGAGCGGGAGCGGGAGCAAATTGATGCTCTTGCCGGCCAATCAACGGTTTCCACCGGGTCTACAACGCCGTAGCATGATGATATACTCGGCACCAGCGAGACGCACCCTTACCCGTGGATGGGGATCGATGACGGCGCGGCGAGGACAAGCCGCCGAATTCTCGTTAGCTAGCAAAGATGGATCACTGGCGTGACACCTTACCCACTCCGTCCCCTGAAAGATCGGGATCCACAGAGACTCAGGCTGCGTTGGGCTCGAATCCTGGCGTGGGTGACCGGGGCTGGAGTCGGCCTCCTGATCGTGTCGTCATCATCCATCGCTTGGGAACAGGCTTCCAACGCCGGTCTGCGGGAGGTGCTCGAGTTCGGCCTTGTCATCGCTCTCTCGGCAGTCGGCGGCGCTGTCTTCTCCGGCGGTGTGACTTTCTACCTCTTGAAAGCCACCTGCGCCGAGCACTGAGGTGGGTCGCATGAGGTTGTCGTCGGCCTGGATGTGGGCTCTTGTTGGGATGGCGTTTTGTTTTCTATCAACGGCGGCTCAAACCAGCGAAGCCCCGGTTAATGTGCTGGGTGGCCAGGGCATCGCGATCCGCGGGTATGACCCCGTAGCTTATTTCGTCGACGGAGAAGCGCGAACGGGGCAACCCCGCTTCTCGACGGAGCACACTGGTGCGCGGTGGCTGTTCTCAAGCGACGCGAACAAACGCTTGTTTGAGCAGAACCCGGACCGGTACACTCCCGCTTACGGGGGCCATTGCGCTTATGGGGTTGGGAAAGGATCCTTACTCGATGCAGACCCTCAGGCGTGGATGATTGTATATGGTCGCCTTTATCTCAATTGTCCGAAGCTCTTCGACGGTCTCTGGTTCAAGGACCCGATCGCCGATATCAAGCAGGCTGATGACAACTGGATTCATTTAACGGGCCATCTGCCGATCCAATCGACGCCACTGCCGAAGCAATCGCTGCATTCCGATCGATGAACGCCAGTTCGCTCAGGCCGCCTGTCTAGGGCTTCAGACTTCACTTGGGCATACTGCAGCCGGAACCGTTGGCATATCCAAGATTTAGGTTCGTCTTCTCCGTGAGGGCGTCCCCTCGCAAAAGCCATTGCGATGCCTAGCACGAACGACAGCGGCTCCGCTCGGGGCAGCAGTGAGGAGCAGAGCGCCAAGTTCGGTGTCAACGAAGGACCTGCCAGCACAAACCATGCAGGCCCATTTTGCACATGGCCAAGATCTCTTGAACCATAGGCGACATCCCATTCATGATCTATTCCGAACTTGCAGGTGCTGCGGAAGGCATTAAAACCGCTGCTGGATCCGGCATATCAGAGTAGAATGGGCCTCAACCGGGTCCTGGTTTGGAGTAACCGTCCCGCTCCGGCGTTTTGGGTTCAACGTGATCTCTGCCCGATCACAGACGAGGAGATGTGCAATGACAAAGTTTATGACGAGAACAGAACTGATGATGTGTGGCCTGGCGATTGGCGTTGTGCTTGTTGCTGTCGCCTCGTACAATCCGGTAGAACATAGGAGCCATGGCAACGACCAAGGATCACAGACTCGCATGCCCGTCCAGATGCCCTCGACGAGCACCCGCTAAGAATCGGTCGTTCCCACCAAGGCGAGCATGGCATTTAAGCATATGACCGAGCCTCTTGTCGGTGCGGAGGCACGTGAGCCGGCCGGTGTGGGAACTCTTGTCGTGATCATGTTGATCGGTCATTGCCACAGCGATCTCCTTTCAAGCCTAACAGGCCGTTGAAAAAGTTAGCTGCGTTCGCAGACGAAACCTGAATCATCGCCATTGTGGATGTAGAAGTGGCCAACGAGACGGCCTGCACTGCCGAGCGCGACCCATCCACGCCCGCATGCTGGGTCGTTGTCGTCGGAGCCTTCCCACGAGAACTCGGCACATGCCGCGCCATCGCGCGAGCCATAGCGGACGTCCAAGGCGCCTTGGAGCGCGCCGAATGCGATCTCCCCGGCCGCTTCGCCCGTCAGTGTGAGATGCGCCTCTTCGACAAGATCGAGGAAGTCATTGTCCCAAACATCCATCTCGACGATGCGCCAGCGGCCGGCAAACGCCTTGGCAAAGGCTGGAACTTTGGCCATCAGAGGCTCTCCGCCAGCAACTTGGGCAGGCGCACCAGATTGTAGGCAGCGGCTGCGAACGTGAAGGCCAACTCCACCCGCTCCACACCCCGGAAGCGGGTCTTGGCCTGACCGGCAACCGTTTTTATCCAGCCGAAGGCCTCTTCAATCCGCTTGCGGATGCGCTGGCTCACGGCGTAGCCGGCATGGCGGGTCGTGCGGCCATCAATGGCCGAGCGCCGCCCGTTCGTATTCTGCGCCACATGCGGCGTGACCTTCATCGCCCGCAGATCATAGACGAAGTCCTGTGTGTCGTAAGCCTTGTCGGCGCCGAGCGTGATCGCCCGTGATCGATCGGCGTAGGGCTCGATCAAAGCCAGGGCGGCCACGCGCTCGGCATGGCCATCGGCGCGCGTCAGACAGGCGTCGACCACCAGGCCGGAGCGGTTCTCCATGAGCGCATGGCCGAGGAAGCACAGCTTCGCCTCCTTGCCGGCTCCCTTGCGGTAGAGCCGCGCGTCCGGATCGGTGGTCGAGGCATGGGTCTGGTTCGACCGCTTCTCCCCCCGGAAGTTTGCCTCCGCGTTGCGCCCGCCGTCGGCCGGCGGATCACCCGCGCCGTCCTTCGGCTTGAAGCTCTTCATGGAGGCCCAGGCTTCGATCAGAGTGCCATCGACCGAGAAGTGGTCCGCGGATAGAAGCTTCTTCACCCTGGGCTGGGCCAGTATGGCGGCCAGGAACTGGGCCGCGATGTCGCCGTCGAGCAGCCGATCGCGGTTCTTGGAGAAGGTGGAGTGATCCCAGGCTGCATCATCAATGCCGAGCCCAACAAACCAGCGAAACAGCAAATCGTACTCGAGGCGCTCCATCAGCTGGCGCTCGGAACGGATAGAGTAGAAGGCCTGCAGCAGCATGGCCCGCAGCAGCTTCTCGGGCGCGATCGAGGGTCGACCCATGCGAGGGGCGTACAAGACTGCGAACTCGCGCTGCAGCACTGCGAGCGCCGTGTTGGCGATCTGGCGGATCGCCCGCAATGGATGATCCGCGCGCACCCGGGCCTCCAGATCGACATAGGAGAATAGTTGCCCCGTCTGCTCGTCTCGCCCGCGCATTCATTCCCTCCAGCTGCCCGAATCGAATGAATCACAGGCGAGCCTGCGCCGCTACGGACTTTTTCAACAGCCTGCTAAGCCTGCGATTCTCGTAAACCCCGTCTGCGGGAGGAGTCCGCAGGCAAAAGCTACTCTTCCGTTGTGGTGCATACGACAGCTCATAGAGTTCGGACGGCGTGTCACGCGCTTGAACAGGCGTCTAGCCGCAGTGACGGGAACTGCCGCGCCAGGTTTCAACAGGCAGAAGTGTCACCGCTCGAATCTTGGGGCAAGCCAGCCAAAGCACGTCATGTCGTTCTGCTGAGACAGCGGGGCGATGATTGCGGAGAACGAAGCAGGCAGTGCCGCCGGCTCGTGATTTCAACATTGCGCAAAGGCTTGGACATAGGCGTCACACTGCGGGTGGGGATGCGGTTGCCGTGCGTGTGGCATAGGGGGTCAATTTGCTCCTGACAGGCGCTCCTCAATCCGTCCCCGCATGCGGTGGTCTCTTGGCGGGATCAGCCCAATCCCACAACAGCAGGCCTCTCGACCAACGCAGTCTGGCCCAAGAGCATGCGTCAACAGGCACCAGACATGGGTACGAGAGGGACGCCGGTTTATGGCGAGGGGCTTGGCTGAGCCGACTCTGAGGTATGCGCTCGGGGATCCTGTTGATGACGTTGCTCTTCCTGCTCGCGTGTTTTGACGAACGAGACTGCGTAAAAAATGACCGCCAACAGAAAAAGGGCGAGCGCCAGGGCAACGTTGCGTCGCTTTCGCAACCGGATGAGGTCATCCGATTGGCTCTGATGTTGATTCTGTCGCATGGTGATCTCCGGAACCAAAATAGGTGCGGCGCGTTAACTCAGGTTTAACTATCATCTTGCGCCGCACCCTCTGCTTTGTCATTGACTGATGCAACAATCAAACGGCGGTGGGGCGATGTCGCAGGCTTTTTTTCAGCGTCACATATTGCGTGGGGTCACCCGGCAGAAGCTCTCTCTTGCAGTGCTCAGCGGGGTAACTGCTATCGGCATGGGGACGGCAGTAGCCCAGACATCCGCACCGTCGCAGACCAGTGCGCTGCAGGCGCAAGGAATAGCAAATCCGACAGCGGCATGGACGGAGTTCTGCAACCGCCTGCCAAGCGAATGCACGCTCGATCTCACCGAGCCCCGCACCATCACTCTTACCTCGCAGCTCTGGACCACACTCACCTCCATCAACAAGCGAGTAAATCAAACCATCCGGGCTAAGACCGACGACGATCATTGGGGAATCGCGGACCGTTGGAATTTTGCTGAGGATGGATACGGCGACTGCGAGGATTACCAACTCGTCAAACGCAGGACATTGGTGCAGCAGGGATGGCCCCGGCGAGCCCTGCGGATGGCTGTTGTTATCGATGAGCTGGGTGCGGGCCATGCTGTGATGCTCGTCAGCACGGATCGTGGTGACTTCGTTCTCGACAACAAGAAAGACGCCATTCTTCCCTGGTCCCAGACAGGCTATACTTACATCAAGGTCGAAAGCGCAGATGCCACTGCCTGGGCTTCTCTCGGAGGCATCATGACCTCGCCAACGACTGCCGCCAACCGCTGAGGGTGGTTGCGGCGCGCAGCTGATGTCCGGAGGGCTAGGGCTGCACAGGAGCATTGGCCTTCGCTTTGATAAACTCGACCATCGCTTGGCCGCTCCAGTCGGCCTCTCCCAGCAGGCGGCCGATCTCCAAGCCGTCTCGATCAATGAGAAGAGTGCCCGGCAATCCAACAAGACCAAGATCACGTAAGGCTTGGCCGCTCGAATCGACGTAGGGCACAAGGTGCTCGACCCCGATGTCACGAAAGAATTTATCAACAACCTCCCTGCCTTGCCGGTCCAGGGAGAGCGCCACCACTGCAACATCATCGTTGTTGAAGAGACCCTGCAGGCGGTCCAGCGTTGGCATTTCCTTGCGGCAGGGCACGCACCAAGTCGCCCAAATATTCAAGACAACGAACTTGCCGCGAAAACTGGCCAGCGTCAGGTCTTCGCCTTGCGGTCCTTTGAATGTGATTGCTGGAACAGGGCGCGGTTTTGCATAGAGCTGAAGGCGTTCGGGAAGTTCATTTGCCGGCACGGGCGTGCTGACCAGCCCAGCCACAAACGCCATGATCACGAGGATGAGTTTAGCCTGCGCGCGGACGCTCATGGGGCACACTCCAGCAGCAAGCTGCGTCGTAAACCGGGACTGTTCGCCTGACTCCACAGTTCTCGAGCCGACAGCATTGGCGTGGTCGTTCTCGCCCCTGGCTTCTGATTGTTGTTGTGCACAACCCCACCAGCAGCGATAGGCATGAACGCAGCGACACGCAACGGACGCCTAAGATCCCGCACCAGACCCCTAAGGACGTCGTGGTCTTTCCGTGCAGGGCCGGCTGCCTCGCGTCTTTCATCACCGTTTGGCAGCTTCCTTCCAGTGGCGATAACTCTCGTAATCGGGATGTTTTGGGCCCGCCAGCAGTCTCCTTGCCGCCGAACACGAGAGTTCGGCAGAGCGGATCTCAGTCTCTGTAACCTTCCGACGATGGAAACCGCAGCGGACCCGTTCGGAACGCTGGTCAGATGTGACGGGCTTTGTTGGCTCACGCGCATGAGGCGGTTCGTTTGTCGTTCTACGCTCTGATTCACCCATTGCCCTAGCACCTCAAGCCGCTAGAGGTTCAAGCCCGAATGTTCGATAAAAGGTGAGATCTGCTGGACACGTCGTCGCATTTGGCAGAGCAGACGTCATGCTCCGAGGGTGCCGGCCCGAAATGGTGGCGGTCGGCCAGTGTGCTGCCTGCCCGGTTGTAAAAATTGAACGTTGGCCCTATCTGCGGGGCGCCAGAACCCTCAAGTGACTATAGATTTACGAGGCCTTCGATGAATCTGACAATTGGTGAATTGTCTCGTCGCACCCAGGTAAAGATACCGACCGTACGGTACTACGAGCAGATTGGCCTGTTACCGCAGCCGGCGCGGACGGACGGACAGCAAAGACGATATCAGCAGGATGAGGTGAACCGACTCAACTTCATCCGTCATGCGCGCGAGCTCGGCTTTGGTGTAGAGGACATCCGGGAACTCCTGGACTTGTCGGCACGCCCTAACCAACCCTGCCACCAAGCGGATTCTATCGCCCGCCGAAACCTTGAGGCGGTCGACCGGCGACTGGCGCAACTGAGCGCCTTGCGCCGGGAGCTCGCGCGCATGGTCGAAGAATGCCAGCATGGGCGGATCTGTGAGTGTAGGGTGATTGAGGTCCTGGCTGATCACGCGCAGTGCCGCCATGACGAGCACTAACAAAGCAGCCGCCAGCTCGCGGTATGGCTCGCCGGTTTCTTGCGGTTTGTGCCAACCTTGACGATCACAAATCTGTGACTCGGCTATACGAGCCGGTTGCATCAGGACTATAGCGCTGCTGTGAACCGTTTGCGCATCCCATACCTGAACCGCTCGCTGGGCGAGTTGCTGCTTCAGATCATCGTCATTGCGCTTGTGCTTCAGGCGTGTGAGGTCGCCTTTGCCCAAGTCGCTTGGCAGGATCATGGAACGCAACAATCCAAGGACCAATTGTCCTTGGTGAGGTCCAGTGCCGATGCCAGAACCACTAGAGTCGGCAGCGATACGCACCGGTCGGACGCGGCGCACACGGTGCTAGGGTGCGCCTCCGGCCGCCTTATGCCGAAGGGTTTATCGGCACCGACGCTTGGTGGTGTGCAGCCTCTCTCATCTCTCGTCTGCCCCTTGATGGCCCTGTCCACGGTTGAGTCACGCCACCGTGAGATCCCTCTGCCAAGGCTGCACCTGCGCCCTCATTTGCGTGGGCCGCCGCATCTCGTCGCCTGATCCCTGAACCAGCGTCGAGAACACACTCGACCGTCGGCTCTTGCCTCGCACCACGGAGAGATAGATGCGTTTCCTGCTGACCGGCAGCGTTGTGGCTGCTTCCACCATCATGCTGTTCACCTCGGGCCCCGTGCTCGCACATGATTACAATCTGGGCTCGGTGACCATTAATCATCCCTGGTCGCGCGCAACTCCGGGCGGCTCCAAAACCGGCAGCGGGTATCTGACGGTGACCAACACCGGCCCTGAGTCCGATCGCCTGACAGGCGGCGCATCGCCTTTCGCAGAGCGCGTCACCATTCATGCATCGTCAATCGACAATGGGATTGCCCGGATGCGCCCGGTCGAAGGTGGGCTCGACGTTAGCCCACGGCAGACCGTTGAGCTCAAACCTGGCGGAGCATATCATCTTATGTTCGAGGGGTTACGTGCACCCCTGAAGCCGAACGACAAAGTGCCGGTCACCTTGAGGTTCGAGAAGGCGGGGTCCGTCGAGGTGGTCTTCGACGTGGCGGCCATGGGAGCAGGCGAGGGCGCCGCCCAGCATGACACCATGGCACCGGGCATGCACCAGAACGGACCATCCCAATAAGGACGCACCGTCTTCTCCAGATCACTCTGTGGATCGCCGCGCTGCTGGGGCTGACAGCCTTCGGGATCCTTCAATCCGGTCTTGTTCCGCGGCCGCAGCAATCGTCACCGCTGGCTGTCACAACGGGAACGGCCCAGATCGGCGGCGCATTTCGCCTCGAGAGCCACAAGGGCGAGATTGTTACGAATCAAAGCCTGAAGGGGCGGCCTGCAGCGGTGTTCTTCGGCTTCACGTATTGTCCTGAGGTGTGCCCGACAGCCTTGATTGACTTATCGGGCTTGCTGCAGGAGCTTGGTGCCGATGGGGACAAGATCACGCCAGTTTTTATCACAGTTGACCCTGAGCGGGATACGAGACCGGTCTTAGCTGAGTATATGCAAGCTTTCGACCCGCGCATCATCGCACTCACAGGGTCTCTGGCTGACGTCGATACTGCGGCCAAAGCATTCAAGGTTTTTTATCGTAAAGTTCCGGACGACCTCGGCGGCTATACGATGGACCATTCTGCTGCGGTATACCTGATGGATCGCGAAGGGCGCTTTGCTGGATCGCTCGACAAGCACGAGCCGAAAGAGGCGAAGTTGCGCAAATTGCGGGCTTTGATTGGGAATAGCAGCCCGACTTAGGTGTCGGAGCCCGAGCGGGCACACAACAGCAAACAACCACCGGACGTTATTCCCGCGACAACCGTCTATATCCTCTGCCACTGGCGATCTGAACCTTTGCCGTTCACGGTGCGTTAGGAATAAAACGATACTTCAATCTCTCGCCAAACAAGGCCAATCCAATGCCTGCGCTTCGTTCGGCACTTGCGTGTGCTCGACGCCTCAATCTCCACCTCTTCGTGCTTTTCTGCCCAGTTGTCCTGGCGGGCTGTGTTTCGGTTGAACAGGCGCCCGTTCAGGAGACCCGCAGGCTGCCCGATCCAGAATACGTGAGGATGTACGGACCTCGTCCTGACGAGCGGTTTTCTCTGCCCGCAACCGACATCTCCGAGGTTGACCCGAAGTTCCTTCGGCGTGAGGTGGCCTATAACGGCTCCGAGGCGCCGGGAACGATCGTTGTCGACACGGACAACCGGTATCTCTATCTCGTGCGAGAGAATGGGCGAGCCCTCCGGTATGGGATCGGCGTGGGGAAAGAGGGATTGGCTTGGAGCGGCCGCGCCCGGATTGGCCGGAAAGCAACCTGGCCGAGCTGGACGCCAACGGCTGACATGATCAAGCGAGAGCCGGAGCGGAATGCGCGCTGGGCCGGTGGCATGCCCGGTGGCCTGCAAAACCCGCTCGGCGCGCGGGCGCTTTATCTGTATGAGGGCGACAGAGACACCTTATTTCGCTTACACGGCACAACGGAGCCGTGGTCGATTGGACAGGCCGTTTCCAGTGGCTGTATCCGGCTGTTCAATCAGGACATCATCGACCTTTACAACCGCGTACCGGTCGGCTCACCGGTCATCGTGTTGAACCGCGGACCTGCAATGGCCCGGAACCTATCCGCGGAGCCGCCTCCCACCTGACGGATGAAAGCATCGGACGTCAGGTCAGCCCTGCGCACCAAAATCCTGCAGACCCGATACAAACGGTACTGTGATTGCAACGGCCACAACAGTGCCCGCCTCACGGGGCGAGGCCTCTGCATCCAGTGGACAGCGATCGACGATCTATGTCGGCTTTGGTCGTCGCACACCTATAAGCTTGGTCTCCCGGCCGCTCCGAGGATCAGGCCTGGCTTCTCATCGTCAGCTCGTTGGAGCAACACAACATATGAATCGGCATCTTGTGTCAGAACGGCTGCAAGGGGCGTCGTAACGCGCAGGGCAGCACCGGACCATGATCCAAGCAGATAGAAACCCCGTACCACATTGGTGTAGGTTTCCGTGCGTCCGGCGTTCTCGCCCCGCTGGATTGCAACCTGATTGTGTTTGCGAATGGGGAGCAACCAAACACCCGCCGTGCCGGAGCCGGGGGCGATGTCTACGATGACCAGGCCATTCTCTTCACTGACCTTGATGGCAACGGGCAGGATCGCGTGAGAGGCCGTCGCTGTTTCGATCAACCGAGCAACTTGGTTTCTCTCCGAGCCGACACAGGCGAGAACACCATTGACGACCATCTGAGGCGTATAAACCTGCCGATCGCGCCGGGCTGACGCATAGCCCCGCTGCCTCGAGGTGAAGGTCGGATCGGCAAGGGTATCCTTCCAGCCGAGATAGTCCCAATAGTTAACAGGCAAGCTCAGCACGATAAGGCTTGGATCCTGTTTCAACTCCGTCATGAGTTGGTTGGCAGGCCGGCAAGCCGAGCAGCCTTGGCTGACGAAAAGTTCAAGGACGGCTCGTGGCTCGGGCGATGCCAGAGCTGGGCCAACCAAAAGGGTCGATAGTACGGGAAGAAGCCCCAGCCAGGTTTTCAAGCGATCTCTCATACCCGTACTCAATACAGCTAGCTTTTCTCCGTAAAGTCACGTTCTCTCGATCCTAGGCCCTGCTTGTCGATGGACCGAGGCTGAGATGGAGGTCGAGTGCCGCGTGAGGTCAAGAAGCAGCGAGCCGATCCTGAACCGAGAGCGCATGACCCTAAAAAGGAAGGGCCGTCGGCGGAGGAGAGGCCCACGACAACTCTCGTGAGCCCCAACCCAACGAGGCTGTCTCACAGCGTGCATCGTATCTTTTGGAGCGCACCGGTACGATGCTAAGGCGATACGACACCGGTGGTGGCGGCGAACTGCGGGGTTGTGCGGACGATCACCCAGCCGAGAGCGACGTCACGAGCCGAGCAGCGCTGGGGCACACCACTTCAAGGCCGCACCCCTTCGTAAAACGAAAGGCTGCCGAACGCGGTCGCCACGCGGCGTATTTCGTGCACCTCCTGGAGACCGGCCTCACGCATGAACTGCGGCAGCAGACCTTTCAGGTTATCGGCGGTGTTTGCGAAACCGTCGAGGGCCTGCACCGGGTAGAACAGGAGGCGCATGAGCGTGGTGTCAGGCTGTCCCCAATCAGCGACATGCATCATGCCACCCGGGCGTAGGAGCGTCACCACATTGATAAGAGCCCGTCGTTTGGCCTCTCGATTGAGGTGATGGAAGACGAGGCTGGAGACGATCGTGTCGAAGCTCGCCACTCCAAACGCCGGGACCAGATCAAGCTCATCGATGCGGCTGCGCTGGAAGGCGGGAGTGACCCCCGTCTGAACAGCCTTTGCGCGGGCACGGGCTATAACATCAGGGTCAGCATCAACTCCGATGATTTCGGCACCAGGACAGGCCTGCTGTAGCATGAGGGTAAGTGTTCCAGTGCCACTTCCGAGATCTAGAATGCGCTGTCCTGGTTGCGGTGAGACCCTCTCGACCAACCAGCTCTTCCAGGAGCGCTCGCGCATGATGGCGGACAGCACTGGGTCATAGAGCGCGGTCAGTCGGCGGAAGCCAGCTGCCGGGACGAAGTTTGGCGGGTGATCGCCACTCATTGTGAGGTTCCCGACTACCGGTGAACGGCTCGAGAATTGGAGAGGCCGCTCATCGCACTCGCTAAAACATTCAAGAGACGTTTGAATTATTCCTTGTTACCGGTCTGTCCCGTGCCGACATGCTGAACAGCGGTCGTGAACGCCTCGGGCGGAGCCGCTTACCGCCGCGGCACAATGATCTGCGGCAACACGTTACAGAGCCGTGGCGTGCTGCAAAACCGCGTTGTGCGGTATGATTGAGCCAGGCACCCGTTGGGCCGCAGATCGCAGTAGTGTCAGTCATCGTCATCTGTCGCATCCCGATGTGCGCTGACATGGCTGACCATGTCTTTGATCACACAGCGCGCTTGCTCGTCAGCCGAAACGTAGAAGACCTGCTTGCCTTCCTTGTGTGCCCGCACGAACCGGGCGGCCCTCAGAAGCCGGAGATGATGGCTGACGAGCGAAGCTGACAGGCCAACCTGTTGTGCGATATCGCTCACGCAAAGCGGCTCGTCCAGGCAGACCACCGCGATACGGAGACGGTTCGCATCGCCCAGCAGGCGAAAGATTTCGGCAAGCTCCGTCGCACGCTCCTCATCAAGAACGACCTGTGCCATGATGCTCCTGGTGAATCCTTGAGCAGGTATTTGTTCTTAGCAAAAATCGACAGGGCTGGCCCCCAACAGGGGAGCAGGCCCATCTTTTCATAGTAGCAGATCGTCGGCAGCTTCACGTCAGTTCCGCGGGACCGCTCGCCGATGGGGATCCGATGCTAACTCTCCCAAATCTCTAGTTCCCAGTGGTTAGATTGCCACCCGAAGAATTGAACTGGCGCTGTCTGGTTCGACATATATCGTGCCCGTGAGGGCATCAATTGGGACGGCGTCTTTGTTCCCGAGGTCTATAAAGAGCGTAACAATAGAGCGGCCCTTTTACACCCGAATCCCGCCGTCTGCTACATGCTGATAGGACGGGAGGATCATCGGCTCGATTAGCTCAGGTTCGGATGCTGCGATAGTAATGGCATTCGACACAGGTCTCGCACCCTTGGCTTTGATCCGATTTGGCATCTGCGGAGGAAACGAAGATGGCCTTCGACAAGGAGCAACGGGGGATACTTCGCGGGACCGTCCTTGCGCTGCTTGTTGGCGTCGTCGCGGTTGGCAGCGGCGTTGCTTGGTTGCCACCTGAGCTCTTTGGCTTGGGCCGGACCATGGCCGTCGGCGAACAGATTGCTTTCGCTCTCAAAGCCGATCTGCCGGTATTCATCTGGCTGGCTGCGTGCGTCCGATCAGTGGCCACAGGACGTTTCAACTCGCCTGTCGACCGAAGAGGGGCGGCGTTCGGTCCACCGAGCCCGGCGCTCGCAGTTCGTACAGCTGTGTTGCAAAACTCGCTCGAGCAAACGGTGCTCGCCGTTGGTGCGCACCTCATACTTGCCACCGTCCTGCGTGGATCCGAGTTGATCCTTATTCCTGTGCTGGTGTTCCTGTACTTGGTCGGTCGATTGGCGTTTGCCTTCAATTATGTGAAGGGTGCGCCCAGCCGCGCATTTGGCATGGTCCTGACCGGTGCCCCAACGGGTGTGGGTTATGTCCTCGCGGCCAGTTTGATGCTCGCAGGACGCTGACGACCGAAGCTGCGTACTGCTTGGGCCAATGCGGAAGGCATAGCCATGTAATGCGATGACGTTTCTCTAAACAAGCTCCGCTTCGATTCTGACGAGGCCAGTGGACCTCTCGCAGGGAAGCAGATCAAAAGCGCCGGAACGCGGAACGGGCTGCGGCCGTTGGAAATGATCGCACAAACGGCTATTCAAACGTTCATGATTCCGCTGTTGCTGAGATCCTAGGTTCAACTTTAGGTCAGGACGGCACGACCGCTCGCGAGCAGCAGGCCCGAAGCCTGCTGCGCAGACAGGATGGTGGCTCGGAAGGCTTTCGGACGGCCAATGAGGGTCCAGTGAACTCATCTTGCTGGATCGCCCGAGGCGAGAGGAGAAACGGACTATGCACCGCATTCCGCGCGACAACAGTTTTGACAGTACCTTGGCTTTGCTCCGAGAACCCTACGATTTCGTGTCCGAGCGGCGTCGGCGGTTCGGGTCCGATGTGTTCCAAGCCCGCCTCCTGCTCCGTAAGACCATCTGCATGACCGGACCGGAGGCGGCCAAGCTGTTCTACGACCCACGCCGCTTCATCCGCCACGGGGCCATGCCGGAGCCGATCCGCAAGACGCTGCTCGGTCAGGGCGGGGTGCAAGGGCTGGATGACCAGGAGCATCGGCACCGCAAAGAAATGTTCGTCTCGCTGATGACGCCCGAAAGCATCGGCCGATTGGGCGACCTCGTAGCGGATCACTGGCGTGCCCAAGCCCACAGGTGGGCCTCGATGGGTCGGGTGGTCCTGTACCCTGAACTCCATCCGATCTTGACCCGTGCCGTGTGCACCTGGGGCGGCGTTCCGCTTGCGGAGACGGAGGTCGCCCGGCGAACAAGGGAGCTGGTCGCGCTGTTCGATGCCGCCGGCGGGGTTGGGGCGAGGCACCTGTGGTCGCGCCTCGCCCGCCGTCGGGCTGAACGTTGGATCGAAGGCATCGTCGAACAGGTCCGGGCTGGACAACTCAGCCCGCCGAAGCAGAGCCCCCTGCATGTCATCGCCACGCATCGGGATGTGAACGGTGCGCTGCTGCCCGCCCGGATGGCCGCCGTGGAGGTGCTGAACCTCCTGCGGCCAACGGTGGCCGTCTCCGTCTTCATGACGTTCGCCGCCCACGCCCTGCACCTTCATTCCGAGTGCCGGCAGAGGCTTGCACAGGACGAGGACGGCTCTGCGGACCTTTTCGTGCAGGAGGTGCGGCGGTTCTATCCGTTCTTCCCCGCCGTGATGGCGCGGGTGCGGGAGGACTTCGACTGGAACGGCTACCGGTTTCCGCGCGGCAGGAGCGTGATGCTTGACCTGTACGGCACCAATCACGATCCGCGGACATGGGACAGGCCAGAGGCCTTCCGGCCAGAGCGATTTAGGCAATGGGACAAGAGCCCTTTTAACTTCATCCCCCAGGGCGGCGGCGAGCATCGCGTGACCCACCGCTGCCCAGGCGAGTGGATCACCATCGAACTGATGAAGGTTGCGTTGAGCTTTCTCGCGGGAGGCATGGCGTACGACGTGCCGGAGCAGGACCTGCGGATCGACCGCACCAGGCTTCCGGCACTGCCGCGAAGCCGCTTCATCATGTGCAACGTCCGGCTGAGAGGAGATCCAGACGATGAGCGGGGAGGACGATGACGACGACAAGATCCAGGATTACTCCCACGTCACCCCGGCATACCGGCGCGCCCTGTGGACGGTCGTCGTGCTCAATGTCGGCTATGGGCTCGCCGAGATCGTGGCCGGGTTCGTCTCCGGGTCGCAGGCCCTGAAGGCGGATGCCCTCGACTTCCTCGGCGACGGCACCATCACGCTGCTCGGCTTAATTGCCATCAGGTGGAGCCGGGTCTGGCGGGCCAGATCGGCTCTTCTTCAGGGTGTTTTCCTTGGCCTTCTTGGCATCGGCGTCCTTGTCACGTCCGCCTACCGGGTCTTCGTCCTCCAGCAACCCGAGGCCGACATCATGGGCCTGTTCGGGGTGATCGCGCTGGTTGTCAACGTCGCGTCCGCTTGGGTGCTGCTGCCGCACCGGTCAGGGGATGCCAACGTCCGAGCGGTATGGCTGTTCAGCCGGAACGATGCCATCGGCAACGTGGCAGTGATCGTCGCCGCGGGCCTCGTCGCCTGGACCGCGACCCCTTGGCCCGACCTTGTCGTCGCAGTCGTGATCGCAGGATTGTTCCTCCAATCGGCCTGGCAGATTATCAAGGATGCCCGTCGCGACCTTGGCGTCCGATCATCGGCCTAACTGTCGCCATCTGCCTGGAGCAATGCAGATGCATTCGTGGCACGAACCCACAAAGGATCTCCGAATTGATGGACCTCTCTCCGATCGCTCTCGCAACGGCCTTTGCCGCAGGAGCGATCTCATTCCTCTCGCCATGCGTCCTGCCTCTCGTGCCCGGATACCTATCCTTTGTCGCAGGTCGTGAGCTCGATGGGGTGAACCAAGCCCGCAAAGAATTCTCGGTGTCGGATCTGGGAACCCACAGTCTCTTCGTGTTGGGCTTCACGACGGTTTTCGTTGCGCTTGGTGTTGGAGTTTCGGCCTTCGGCGGGCTGCTCTTGCGCTTCCAGTGGGAAGCGACCATGGGTGCCGGCGCCCTGCTGATCGTGCTTGGCATCCTGATGACGGGTCTGGTGCGTCTGCCGTTCCTGGAACGGGAGTTGCGGTGGCACGGTCCTAGGCGGGCGGGTGGACCGGGCACGGCCTATCTTGTCGGGATTGCTTTCGCGCTTGGCTGGACCCCGTGTATCGGGCCGATCCTTGCTGCAATTCTTGCGCTTGCTGCTGCAAATCCAGGACAGGGCGCCTTCCTGCTGGCTGTGTATTCGTTCGGACTGGGACTCCCATTCCTCATGGCCGCATTTCTGATGGGGCACTTCAGTCGCCGGATCATCTCCCTGAAGCGAACCGGAATTGCCCTCCGGCTCATCGCCGGATCCACCATGGCCATCATGGGCCTGCTAATGGTAACCGGGCAAATGTCTCTGATCGCGATCTGGTTCATCGAGACATTTCCGGCTCTCTCCCGCTTGGGGTAACCGTCACGGCTCCTCGGGAGCCAGGTGGCTGATTGGATGATGGGCAGGCGAGGCATGAGATCCATCTGCGGATGCCTCAAGCGTAGCAGTCACCCGCAGAAGTCGTCCCTGCGATCAAGACATCGTTCTTGCCGTAAGACAGAGTTAACGCTAAGCATTTAAGGAATTCGGGGAAGTGTCCGGCGTCCATGTCCGGGCGGATCAAGAATTGCGGGGTCCCCATGATGAAGCGTATCGCTTTGGCTGCGAGCCTGATGCTCGCGCTCGCCGCCTGCCAGGCTGACGGTGTCTCCACGAGCTCCACGAAGCACCTTGCTCCGATCCCGGCCGCGACCATGTCACTGATGGCCAGCAAGGGGATGTCGCAGAACGACCCGATCCTGATGCGGTCGTTCAAGAAGGAATCCGAGATCGAGGTCTGGAAGCGCGGCCGCGACGGTAAGTACGCGCTCCTCAAGACCTATCCCATGTGCCGCTGGTCGGGCCAGCTCGGTCCGAAGGTCCGCGAGGGCGATCGTCAGGCGCCGGAGGGCTTCTACACCGTCACTCCAGCCGCCATGAACCCGAACTCGCAGCTCTATCTGTCGTTCAACCTCGGATATCCGAACGAGTTTGACCGCGCCCATGGTCGGACGGGATCGCACCTGATGGTGCACGGCTCGTGCTCCTCGCGCGGCTGCTTCGCCATGACGGACGAAGCGATCTCCGAGGTGTATGCGCTTGGGCGGGAAGCGTTTGCCGCCGGCCAGCGCGGCTTCCAGTTCCAATCCTATCCGTTCCGGATGACGGCCGAGAACCTGGCCAAGCACCGCCTCGATCCGAACATCGCCTTCTGGAAGAACCTCAAGGATGGCTCGGACTACTTCGAAATCGCCAAGGAAGAGCCGCGCATTTCAGTCGTCAACCGGCAATATGCGTTTGGTGGCAGCGATGCCTCCGTCGCCACGGCGGTGGCCCAGAAGCGCCAGAGAGACGAGCAGGAAGTTGCCGAACTGGTGGCCAAGGGCGTGCAGCCTATCAAGCTGGTGTACGATGACGGCGGACAGCACCAGTCGTTTCGGCAGGTGCTGGCGGACAACGCGCCCAGCGACGGCGGCTCACTTGCGGTCGATGCCAGCGCGCGGAACCGTTTGGGTGACGTGAGTCGGCCCGAAGCCTTGGCCGCAGGGCCGCAGGAGATTGTTCTCGCCGCAAACGGGAAGCCTAAGCAGGAGACATCGTCCACACTCGCCTATGCCTCGCAGAAGCCGTCAAATGGTCAAGTGGGCGCTCGCGGGCCGGTGCTACAGGCTGCTCCATCCCCTGCCGCGAGTGCTGCGGTTGAGCCAACAGCCCAAGCGGCCAGTGGCGAAGGACGTTCGGTTCTTGGACGCATGCTCTCCTTGTTCGGGGGCTAAGCGCCAGTCTAGGCTAAGACCGCAAGTTGGGGCGGGTCGCGCCACGCGTGCAATGGCCCGCTACGGGACCGTGAGTATCCGCGACCTTGTGCCCCGTGGCGAGCATGGCGCTTGTTTATCTCTGCCGTGCAGAAGCCCCTGCTTGGGCGAGCACCAGTTCCCGGCCGGAATCCGCGAGTTCAAGCCAGCCACGGGCCAGCCACGGCGGTTATGGCTTGAGACATCATGTCTGCATTCACTCGCATGAGGCCGAGATCCTCGGCACGGGGGCTCACCGTCTTTGTGATCGCGGTGGCTCTGATCATCCTTGGCTTGGAGGGCTGGCGCGATTGGCATGAGCGGTAGCAGGAGTTCGCCAGGATTGGCAGTGAAACGCTGATTCTTGCCAAGTCGCTGACCCAGCATGTGCAAGACTCCTTCGAGGTGGCTGACGCCCTTCTGGTGGATGTGGTGGACCGTGTCGAAACCGGCGGCGTTTCGCCGGAGGCCATCAGACGGTTGGATGGTTTTCTCGGTGAGCGGGTCCAATCCCTGCAACGTATCAAGTCGCTGACAATCTACGGTGAGGATGCGGTTCTGCGGAGCAGTTCCCTGCCGGGCCACCGCGGCAGGGTGAGCGTGAGCGACGAGCCGTTTTTTCAGTATCATAGCGCCGTCACGCGCCGGGGCGTCTTTCTCGGTCCGCTCGTTCACGATCCGCTTGGAGGCAATTGGGTTATTACGCTGTCGCGCCGGATCAACAAGCCAGACGGAAGTTTCGGAGGTGTCGCCCAGATCAGCATTCCGCCCGCTACTTTGCGAACTTCTTCGGCCGTATCAACCTTGGATCATAGGGCTCCATCTCTCTCTTTCACACGAGCGGCACACTCCTCTCGCGCCACCCGTATTCCGAGCGCGCCCTTGGGATCAATGGTGCCTACGAGCCTTGGTTTAAGACTGACAAGGCCGCTGGAGTTCATGAATACACCTCGCCCATCGACGGGGTCACGCGCATTGGCGGCTTTCAACGCAATCATATCTTTCCCATTGGCGTTCTCGCCTCCGTCGGGCGAGACGAGGCACTGATAGTTTGGAACCGGCTCTTCGTGTTTCGGATTGTCCTCATCGGTTTTGCTCGTTGTCACGATCGTCACCCTGGGCTTGAGCCTCGTACGGCAACTGCGGCGACGGGAGGAGGCGGAGGCGGAGCTCGCCGTGCTCGCCGTCACCGATAGCCTGACGGGTCTTGCCAACCGGCGCCTGTTCGACAAGCAGCTCGAGACGGAGTGGCTCCGGGCCTCGCGGGAGAAGTCACCGGTGTCCCTGCTTCTCGTCGATGTGGATCAGTTCAAGGCCTACAACGACATCTATGGCCATCAGGCCGGCGACGAATGCCTGCGCATCATTGCCAAGGCGCTTGCGAGCGCAGCCCGCAGACCGGGCGACCTGGTGGCACGTTATGGCGGCGAAGAACTTGTGGTTCTTCTGCCGGATCTCGACGAGGCCGGCGCGGCGGCCGTGGCCGAGGACATCCGCGCAAAAGTCGAGGCGCTCTGCGTGCGGCACGAAGCCAACATTCCCTCGTGCACCCTGACCGTCAGCATCGGCAGCGCGACCCGCGTGCCAAGCCTGGACCGATCCCGCAATGGCCCGGAGGACCTGATCACGCTCGCCGATGCGGCCCTCTATCGGGCCAAGCAGGATGGCCGCAACCGGATTGCCGTGGCGAAAGTTGCCCGAGTGGGTGCGGCCTAGGCAACGATCGGCGGGGAGGTGCACAGGTTAACGGTGAGTTCGTTGCGTCCTGCTCAACTCCATCAATGCTCAAGGGCGCTCGATTTGAGCGCGAGCTCTCGCTGTTCAGTCGTTGCAATAGTATTCACCATCCAAGACGCGCCGGGGCGCTCCCCAGGCCGTACCGCTTGAGGCTCGGCCAAGCTTTCTGCGCTTATGTCGGCTCGATATCTGGGACGTTACGGTCAAGCTCATCCAGCCAAACGCTCGGCTCTGCATCGGATGGCGCACGCCAATCGCCTCGAGGCGACAGTGAGCCGCCGGACGAGATCTTTGGGCCATTGGGCATCGCCGTACGCTTGAACTGGCTGGTGAAGAACCGACCCAGAAAGACCCGCAGCCATCGCTTGATCTCGACGAGGTCGTAAGCCCGGTGTGACGCTGGCGGAAGGTTTGGCGGCCAGGTACCGGCTTGCGCGTCCTTCCAGGCATGCCAGGAAAGATAGGCGATCTTCGAGGGGCGGAACCCATAGCGGGTCAGGTAGTACAGATTGAAGTCCTGTAATGCGTAGGGACCGATCATCGCCTCCGTCGACTGGATCTGCCCAGACCCATCCTGCGGCACCAGCTCCGGTGAGATCTCGGTCGCCAGGATCACGTGGAGGATCTCGGCGGTGGATGGGTCGACGTCACCGGACGCGGCGACGAACCGGATCAAGTGCTGGATCAGCGTCTTGGAAACCGACGCATTGACATTGTAGTGGGACATCTGGTCCCCGACGCCGTACGTGCACCAGCCCAGCCCCAGCTCGGACAGGTCGCCCGTGCCGACGACGATGCCGCGGTTGTGGTTGGCGAGCCGGAACAGGTAGTCCGTCCGCAAGCCCGCCTGCACGTTCTCGAACGTGACGTCGTAGACGGGCTGCCCTTCGGCAAAGGGATGCCCCATGTCGGAGAGCATCTGCCGGGCGGCCGGGCGGATGTCGATCTCGGATGCGCTGACGCCGAGCGCCCGCATCAGCGCCCAGGCGTTGCCCTTGGTGCCCTCGCTGGTCGCAAAGCCGGGCAGCGTATAGGCCAGGATGTTCGTCCGCGGCAGGCCCAATTTGTCCATGGCGCGACAGCACACGAGCAGCGCCTGCGTCGAGTCGAGGCCGCCGGACACTCCGATGACCACCGTCTCGGTCCGTGTGGCTTGCAGGCGCTTCGCAAGTCCCTGGACCTGGATGTTGTAGGCCTCGTAGCAGTTCTCCGCGAGCTTGCTCGGGTCCGCCGGCACGTAAGGAAAGCGCTCGACCGGACGCCTCAGCGGGAGTTCCTCCTCCGGCGCGTCGATGGAGAGTGGAATGATCCGGAAGTCACTAGGGGTGACCTTCAACACGTCGCCGCAATCCCGAAAAGAGACACGCCGCATCCGTTCCTGGCGCAGGCGACCGAGGTCCACGTCAGCGACCGCCATGGTGGAATTGGCAGGAAAGCGTTCGGTCTCGGCTAGGCGCAGGCCGTCCTCGAAGATGCCGCCATGGCCGTCCCACGCGAGATCCGTTGTCGATTCCCCAGGTCCCGCTGCGGAGTAGGCGTAGGCCGCAATGCAGCGCATGGACTGGGAGCCGCACAGCAGGCGCCGGTCCTCGGCCTTGCCGATGGTGATGTTGCTGGCCGAAAGGTTGAGCAGGATCTCGGCCCCGGCGAGGGCCGCCGCCGTGCTCGGTGGATGGGGCACCCACATGTCCTCGCAGATCTCGACATGGAAGGTGAACGGGCAGGTTCCCGCCGACCGGAACAGGAGGTCGATTCCCAGGGGAGCCTGAACTCCCGCGACGGTGATCTCCTGCCCTCGGACCTCCGCCCCAGGCGCGAAGTAGCGTCGCTCATAAAACTCCCGGTAATTCGGCAGGTAGGCCTTGGGCACGACGCCGAGGATGCGTCCGGCATGGATGACGATCGCAGCGTTGTAGAGGCGGCCTTTGGATCGAAGGGGGGCTCCGACGACGAAGGCTGGAAACAGCTCGGCACTGTCGGCCACGAGGCGGCTGATGGCATGCTCGACCGCCTCGAGCAGAGCGTCCTGGTGGAAGAGGTCGTCGATCGAGTACGCCGACAGCCCCAGTTCAGGGAACACCATGAGCGCGATGCGTTCCTGATGGCCTTGGCGCAAGAGCTCCAGCGTCCGCTCGGCGTTGAACCCTGGGTTCGCGACGTCCATCCGCGGAACGCAGGCGGCAATCCGGACGAAGTCATGACAGTACGGGGAGAAGAAGGAGATCATTTCGGGTCTGAGGATCCTCTGAAAGTTGGCTCTGGCCGGCAGAAAGCCCCACTCACGGCGCGACGCAAACTGCGGAACTCTGCCCGAAATACCAACAAGCTAGCGCGCTCGAGGCAAAGCGATACATCAGCCAAGCTGATCCGATTGGCCGCTGAAGCCGTTTGGCTGCTGCCAGCCATTCAGCCTCACTGAAGCATCGCAGAGCTCAGAGTATCCGGGCAGGGGCCGTGTCCTTCGAGGACGCCTGTCCTGATCCTGCGATGAGGCGTGCCATAATGGCGAGGGCCGCCACGAAGTAAATGCCCCCCATCGGGATCCACATGATCAACCCGGCAAGCCTCTGATCATCAAGCGGCGGAAGACCCCAGGACGCGCCTCGAAGAGCCATCAGAGGATACCAGATCCGGGGGGAGAGAGCGAGCAGGAGGCCCAGCAATGCCGTATGCAGGAAGGTGAAAAACAGAAGCATGGTGGCCAATCCGGACGCCGCACTTGGAGCCCGGTACGTGTCGATGATCGAATGCCAGAACACTAAACTCACGACGAGAAGCATCGCGTACATCAGCACATGCAGGCCGACATTCAGCAACGCCCCCTGATAGAGCGCCGGAATATGCCAGATCCAGATGTTCAAGCCGTAGAGCACAAAGCTGACAAGGAGATAGACATGCGGCTGCACCGCCACTGAAGCGTGCCTCCATCTCTCCAGTTTGATGCGAAGATTTGCCGGCACGCCAGCGAGCAGGGCACGGCCCGGGCGGCTCAGCACGAGCAATAATGGCACCCCTACGACAAGCAGGACATGCTGGACCATGTGCGCCCAGGCGAGGGTTGATGCCATCCGGCACAGCGGGGACACCAGCGCCACAGCCAGGCACCCGACGCCGGCCGTAAAGAAGGCCCTCTGGACAACGGTCGGCCGGGCGTTGCTGTCGATGGCCGACAGCCCCCGGAGGTAAACGAAAGCGACAAGGATCAGTGGCAGGACAACCACGGGCGACAAGCTCCACGACGTCCAAAGTTGCTCCGGCTTGGTTTCGGGAAGGGTCGCCAAGCATAGGGTGAGAAGGTCCGTCGGCAGGTCGATTTCTGCTGCCATACCGGAACGCGCCGAGATCAGGAGCCAGATGCTGACACTACACAGGCAGGGGTGCATCTTCACCGTGAACCTGGACATGAAGCCCTCTCCATAAGCAGCAAAGTGACAACAGCAAGACTACAGGCTTTGTTCACGCCGGTGATCCTCGCCACTCGTTCTAATTGTGGGAGGCTGAGAGGGTTGGAACAGCCTGGCTTAGCCGCCGTTGACGGCTGAAGGAATTCAGTCGGCTTTTGTCATGCGATGGACTCTGCGCCGCTTGCGGTGTCTCATCCTTATTGTCGTTGCTGCCTTCGCTCTTCCAGCGGGCCAGCAGGCTGCTGCCTATCGCTATTCTCCTGGGGTCATCGATGCAGCGGATGTGGGATGGTCGATGGGCATGCCTATCGGCCATGACAAGGGCCAGCCGACAGCTGCTCCCCAGAAAGGATGCTGTCTCGCCCATTGTGCCTTCTCCATTGGACGTGAGCCACTCATCTCGCCTCTGCCGTGCGGCCAGGGACATTACTTGGCACACCTCACCGATGAGCCCGGGACCCGTCAGTCCGCGGGCGGTATCTTTCGTCCTCCAAGACATCCATAAGGCCGCCCAGTGCTTGGCCGTCCTTTCACCCTAAATGGCTGATCGGCGGCCGGCGTTTGCTGGCGGCTTCCTGACACGGCTTAAGGTCGGGAAGGCGAGGGCCGATGCCTCTCCCGGTTCCTGGATCACGAAACAATGGAGGGACCATCATGGGACACACACACGGGCATGCCCACTCTCATGGAGGCGGCACTGGCTCAGAGGACCGATCACCCCAGCGCGGGCGTCGCCTGCTGATCGCGCTCGCGCTCAATCTGGGCATCACCGCCGCTGAGGTTGGTGGCAGCGTGATCTCCGGTTCGCTGGCGCTTCTTGCCGACGCGGCGCACAACTTCTCCGACGCAGCCTCCGTGCTCGTGTCCTACATCGCGTGGCGGATCTCCCAGCGCGAGGCGGACCGCCGGCGGACCTTCGGCTATGCCCGCGCCGAAACAGTCGGTGCCCTGATCAATCTTACCACCTTATTCGTGATCGGGATCTATCTCGCCTATGAGGCGGCGAACCGGCTCATCAATCCGGTGGAAGTAGCCGGCACCACGATGCTGGTCGTCGGGGTGATCGCGCTTGTCGAGGACCTCGCGGCGGCCTGGGTGCTGCGCAAGGAACTGGGCAGCCTGAACGTGAAGAGCACCTATCTCCACATGATCGCCGATGCCCTGGCGACGGTCGGCGTCATCGTGGGTGCCATTGCGATTATGGTGTGGGGCATCACCTGGATCGATCCCGCGATCACGGCGCTCATCGCCGTCTACATCTTCTGGCACGCGTATAAGGAGATCAAGGAAGCCATCGCTGTCCTGATGGACAGCGCCCCAAAAGACTTCGACTACGATGGACTTGTGGCGGAGCTGAAGGCGAACCCCTCCGTCGAAGACGTCCACCACCTGCACGTGTGGCAGCCCGACGAGGGCAGGACCGCGCTGGAAGTGCACGTGGCCGTGTCGGAGCGGGATCTCGCCGCCGTCACGGACCTCAAGGAGCGCATCAAGGCGCGGCTCAAGGAGCGGTTCGGCATCGACCACGCCACATTGGAATTCGAGCTCTCATCGCAAGTCCATCACGGCCGCGAACTGCTCCAGGATCGATGAGGTCTATATTCCAGCTACAGTTTACTGGTTTGCCGTCATGGTCGGCGAGGTCTGGCCGCCGAGCGAGGCCCAGGTCGCGCCCGCGTCGCCCTCGCGCTTGATGTAGACATAGCCCGTCTTGTGCCAGGGCAGGATCGCATTGCGCTTGTTGTCGAGGATGAGATCGCCGCGGTTGGTGCGCACCATCATGACTGCGTGTCCCGCGCCTTCCTCGTCGATGACCACTGTCATCCGCAGTGCCCGGCGCGGGAAGCCCGCCTCGACGAGACGCTTGCGCTTGACGAGCTGGTAGTCCTCGCAGTCGCCGTAGCCGTCCTCAGCGAAGTCCCAGCGGTCGTCGACGCCCCAGTGGTCCTTGTCGGTCTTGGCCTTGATGTCGGCGTTCACCTGCTGGTTGATCCGGACGAGGGTCTGCCAGTCCTTCGGCGTGAGATTGACCGTGGCGGGTTCGGAAGCGTCAACGGCGCACTCAGCTGGGTTCTGTTCGCAGAAGCGGACCCAGCCCATGATCGGCTTGGCGATGCCAACCTGAGCCGTGGGCTGGGTGACACCCGGCAGGCCGGCCACGGTTTGCGCCTGAGCTTCGCTTCCGATCGCAGCGAGGGTTAAGGCAAGGGCAGCAAAACCGCGCGTGATCCTGGAAAAAGGCCGAACGTTCAGAAGCCCGAAGAGAGGTTGCCGCATAGCCCCCACCGCTGTGTCGTTAAGGTTTCGTTCATCAAACCTGACACAAGGGGTCGGGAGGGCTCAAGGCAAAAGTTAAACAAAGGTTAACAGGTCGCACCCACCTTTCGTTCCGGAGTTTCGTCAGCCGTGTCCGGCGCGCAATGTCGCAGCGGTAATCTCCAGGCGACCGCTGACATCATCGAACACGAGGGCGTAGTGCACGTTGGTGCTGTCCCGGTGCGCCTCGCCCACGCTGAGGGCCGCCTCACCCAGTGCAAGAAGGATCTCACCGCGCCGACCCGCGTCCATTTCTGGATCGTAGGCCACCATGGTGGCCCCGATCACCGTCAGGGTGTCCTCGAGGAGGCCCTTCGCCGCCGCGTCGTCACCCTGACGGAAGGTCGCCGCGACAGTGATCCGCTCCATCGCGGGACGGGCCGCGGAACTGGACACCTCCACGTCGACCTGGCGCGCGACGAAGCGGCAGCGGGCGGCGGCGCACGCAGTCTGCCGGACGCGCAGGCCGGAGCCGACCTGTTGCAGGGCCACGTTGACGGTCTCATCATAACGCTCAGGCGGAGTGTCGAAGGGATTCGCCAGGGCGGGTGATGCGAGGACCAGGATCAAGAGGGCGGCAGCAGTTCTCATCGGGTTCTCCGGAGCCGCAGCAGACAACACGAGAGCTGCGGTGGGCGAATGACAAAAGAGTGTACGACCCTGACTGCATACCGCATTGACTGCGCCCGCATCAGGAGGCACGTCCCTCATATCCCGGGCCGGAGTATCGCTTCCGTCCGACAGCAAACTGTTAATGTGATGAAATCAGTTCTCTTGGGCACCCAAGCCCTTCTTGTGATCTTGCTCGGCAGCAACCTGGCACCCGCACTGGGCCAGGGCTCTGAGACCTATCGCACCGGCACCATCATCGTCGAGGCCCCTTGGTCTCGCGCGACGCCCGGCGGCGCCAAGGTGGCCGCAGGCTACATGCGGATCACGAACACAGGCTCAGAGCCCGACCGTCTGGTCGGCGGCTCCACGGTCGTCGCCGAACGCTTTGAGGTGCATCGCTCCACCGTGACTGATGGCATCGCCCGCATGGAACCCGTTGCCGGAGGCCTGGAGATCGCGCCGGGGCGGACGGAGGAACTGAAGCCTGGCGGGAGTCTGCATGCCATGTTCGTCAACCTGCGCCAGGGGCTGAAACCAGGCGACACGGTGAAGGGCACGCTGATGTTTGAGAAGGCCGGCACAGTCGGGATCGAGTACCGGGTCGGTGGGATCGGCGCGCAGGCGGCCCCTGCCGCAGCGAGCGCTCATCAGAACCACTGAGGGAACCATGTCCGCTCTCAAGCTCGTGCGTTGGATCTTGTGGTCCCTGGTGGCCGTGGCAATCTTCGTCGCGACGGGGGTCGCAGTCGGCTGGCTCAGGACGGAGTGGCTCGGCCAGCGCCCGCCTGTGGCGGTGACGACCACGGGTACGCCGGCTGTCGGCGGTCCATTCTCGCTGGTGAACCACCGTGGCGAGCGCGTGACCCAGGACACCTTCAAGGGTAAACCGACAGCCTACTTCTTCGGCTTCACCCACTGCCCTGAGGTGTGCCCGACGACGCTGTTCGAGATGAGCCAGCACCTCAAGGACCTCGGACCCGACGCCAACCGCCTCAATGTCGTGTTCGTGACGGTCGATCCGGAGCGGGATACCCCCGAGTTGCTGAAGACCTATCTCGAAAGCTTCGATCCCCGCATCGTCGCACTGACCGGGACGGCAGAGGAGCTAGCAACCGCGGCCAGGGCCTTCCGCATCTCCTACCGTAAGGTGCCGACCGAGGGTGGCAACTACACCATGGACCACACCTCATCGGTGATCGTCACGGATGCCAAGGGTGAGTTCGTCAGCCTGATCGACTATCACGAGGACAAAGCAATGGCGCTCGCCAAGTTGCAACGAGTCGTCCGCGAGTAAGAAATGAATGGCAATTCACAGCTGGAGACCTCAGTCAACGGGGTCGCACAGTCCTTGCTGAACAGGTTTGAAAGGACGAGATGAGTCGCATGAGCCGGACAACCACCAGCCGAGACATATCCGTGGCGCGTGTTCCACTCGCGGTATCCGACGGTCATGCATGGGCGTGCCTGTTTGCCGCCTGGATCGTTGCGCTCGCCGCAACCTTCGGGGCTCTGTTCATCGGGGAAGTCATGGGGCAGACGCCATGCCATCTCTGCTGGCATCAGCGCGCCTTCATGTTCCCGCTCGCTGTCATCCTGGCCGTGGCAACCTTCCGCGAAGATCTCGCCATCTGGCGCTACGCTCTGCCGATTGTTGCCATTGGCTGGCTCGTGGCAGCCTTCCATTCGCTTCTCTATGCCGGTGTCATCCCCGAGGCAATCAAGCCCTGTGGGCAAGGCCCGTCCTGCTCAAGTGCCGCCATGACCATTCTGGGACTGCCGCTTCCGTATTTATCATTGGCGGCCTTTACGGCTATCGCCGTTCTTCTCCTCCCTGCCCGCCGAAAGGTATCCAATGTCTAAACGTGTTCTTGTTGCCCTGACGGCCCTCATCATGGTTGTCGCCTTTGCCGGTGGGGCTTTTCTTTACGATCGCTTCGGCACTGAACCTGAGCCTACTCCCGCATCTCCCGTCGCCAGCACTCTTGTCCGGCCGCATTCGCCGGTCATCGGGCCTCCAGAGGCCAAGGTGACAATCGTTGAATTCTTCGATCCGTCCTGTGAGGCATGTCGATCCTTCTATCCTATTGTCAAGCAGATCCTCGCGGCCTTCCCGAATGAGGTCCGTCTCGTTCTGCGATACACGCCCTTCCATGAAGGATCCGACGTTGCAGTCCGAATCCTCGAGACGGCTCGTGCGCAACAAAAGTTCGAACCCGTTCTCGAAGCATTGTTGGGACGGCAACCGGAATGGGCCCCTCATGGCGCTCCTGATCTGAACAAGGCCTGGAGCTTCGCAGGAGCCGCCGGTCTCGATGTGCAGCACGCCCAGGCCGAGGCTTCCTCGCCCGCGATCGACCGCGTGCTGGAGCAGGATGTTGCCGATGTGAAGGCCAACAATGTGCAGCAGACGCCAACCTTCTTTGTCAATGGCAAGCCATTGACCAACTTCGGTCCGCAACAGCTTTATGATCTGGTCGCCAGTGAGGTCGAGCAGGTGCGGAAGGGGACCTGATCTCCGAGGCACTGGCGGGAACCTGCACGGGATTGATTTCAGTCGGGCAGGGCTGCCGGCGGGAGGGTCAGATCTCACAGGGAGAACCGATGCCCTGGACCTCATCGGCCGGGTCAACCCAACCGCTCTTGCCGGCAGCAACAGCTATCTCTGGCCCCAGATCGGAAACGCACGAGCCGGGGGCTCAGTCCCCGGTGATCTGCACCCGTTGCCCTGTGGCGAGAACCGGTAGGTTAACTGTGATATCGCCGGCATTCCGGAAGCGGAGCGTCAATGTCAGCCGGCTCCCTGCACGAAGAGGCCGGACTGGATCGATCAACAGCATTTTAAGTCCGTGTGAGCCGACCGCGATGAAACCGTAAGGCGATACATGGATCATGGGAGCAGCGATCCGGTTTTTCTGCACAAACGGCACGCTACGTGGCACATGGAGCCGGACGGTTTCGAAATCCGGGGAGGACGCTTCGACGAGATCGTCGGCTCCTGTTCCAAGATTGACGATCTGGAACCGGGCAGACGCCATCGACTCCCCGAATGCCACTGTTTCGACACCTGCATCGATGAATGCGAGCGAATGGGCCGGGCTCTGATCCTGCAGGGCCACGGCGGGATCGGCCATAATGAAACTGCAGGCCGCGATCAACACGGCCGCCGGAAGCCCGGGGGATTTCTGGAACCGAAACAGCATCAAGGGCCTGATAGGAGATGTGAAAGCGTCGAAGAACCGCCCGGTTGAACAGTCCTAAGTGCCCGGTAGCGCCAAAGGAATGGAGAGAACTTCCTAAAGGCCTTTCGGCTTCACCTGCGTTGGCGAAGCACCTCGATCAAAAACCAACAGGGTTAATGAAGTCTTGCGAGGGGTTGCTCGGCGTCGACATTGTTCTCTCCGAATCCGGGGGCTGACTCGGACCTAAGTCCGAGCGCGCCTGGACCAATGGCAGATTTCCCGATCAACCAGCCGGACTAGGTTGTCCCACCGCTTCAACATTAGCCATGGGGCATTCGTTATGGAACGGCGTCAGTTCCTCAAATTCGGGGCTGCTGGGATTGCATCGGCCAGCATAGGTCTTCCGCCGATGGACGCACTGGCACAAAGCGTATGCCAAGTCAGCGGGGGTCCTACGCCGGTACCGCAGGCGCCGTGAAGTTCAATCTGGGCATCAATGATATCCGGGCTGAAATGATTGACGGCACGCGCCTCAACATGCTCGGCTTCAGCCTGGCGGGCGGGGAGGGCTCGGTTGCGCAGGGCCGCGTGCCCGGATCGGTGCTCCGGGTCAGGGAGGGCAGCCGGGTCCAGATCAGCATCACCAACGACCGCGAGGAGACGCGCATAACTTGCACCAGACATGATGGTACTGCAGGCCATCATCCACGCGCGCTGGCATTCCGGGTCTCATACAATGCACTCAGAAAGGCATCCGCAAGCCGCGATCGTGGAGCATCCGGAGGTCTGAGAAGAAGAGCCCGGAAATAGATGGCCGGCTCGAACGGGGCCGTTGAGACTCGACTGGACGATGCATGATCGATCGCCAGAGGGTTGGCAATGCCGATTCCTGCGCCCTCGCCGGCGAGGGTGACGACGGTTGAGGAAAAGGGCGTTTCAACAACGATCTTTGGCTCAACATTGGCGGCCGCCAAGGCTCGATCCATGGCCTTTCTGGCCGTATCTTCCGGCGACAGCGCCAGCAGGGGATAGCGGGCAAAATCGGCTGGCGTGATCATGTCACGACCGGCCAGCGGATGATCGCGAGGAAAGACGCAAACAGCCCGCGGTGTTGCGAACACGGTGGTCTGAACCCCCGACACATCGATCTCGTCAGCCGCCAGCCCCAGGTCGACCTGCCCAGATGCGACGAGATCCTTGACGACTGACGAGGTTCTGATCTGCAGCGAAATGCGCGCTTCGGAAAAATGTTGAAGGAATCTTGTCACGGCTCGCGGGATCAGGATTTGCCCTAGCGCCGCGAGCGAAGCGATCCTGAGCGATCCTTCGCCAACCTCTCGGATTCTGGCTGCCGCGGCCTGGAGCCGATCAAGGCCAATCAGGTTGCGTTGCACCTCCTCGTGAAACAGGCGGCCGTCACGGGTCGGAATCAGGCGTCCCCGCACCCGGTCGAAGAGGGAAAACCCGATACTTCGTTCCAAATTGGCGATCGTTCGGCTCACGGTCGGCTGGGACGTCCCGAGCAGTTCCGCAGCGCGGCCTGCCCCCCCGGAAATCATGACGGCGTGAAAGACTTCGATATCGTGCAGGTTCATGGCGAGGTCATATCATAAATGAATAGAGTCTGTCGCTTCCGAACATAGCTTACCGCATCATTCTATGGTGCTGTGCTTGACCAGGAGACTGATTGTGATGCGGACCGAGACAACCCTAGTTCACCCACCCCGTACGGCCGACGAGCCATTCCAGACGCTGACCGTCCCCCTGCACCATGCGTCGACGGTCACCTTCGAGACCATGGCCGCCTTTGAGAGCCGTCATGAGCGCCTCTATGATGGCTACTCGTATGGGCTCTATGGCACACCCACGAGCCGATCCCTGGAACAACAGATCGCTGCTCTCGAGGGCGGAACGCGAGCGCTCATCACCCCCTCCGGACTCTCCGCAATCAGTCTGGTCTGTATGGCCTTCGCGCAGAAGGACGATCGAATCCTCATGCCCTCTTCGATGTATGGGCCAGCGCGAACAATGGCCCAACGGCTTCTAGCACCCCTTGGGATTGACACCGCCTTCTATGATCCAACCATTGCCAGTTCCGTTGGTGACCTGCTCGACGACCGCACCAAGCTTGTCTGGGTCGAGTCCCCCGGATCGGTAACTTTCGAGGTTCAGGACATCCCCGCCATCAGTGCCGCAGCCCATGCGCGCGGCATCCTTGTCGCCGCCGATAACACATGGGCGACGCCAATCCTGTTCAATCCTCTCGCCCATGGCGTCGACTTGTCCATGCAGTCGCTGTCGAAGTATGCCAGCGGCCATTCCGATCTCAACATGGGCTCCATTGCTGTCAGGGAAGAGGCACTGTTCCGGCGGCTAAAGGATGTCGCCCGCTTCCTCGGCCTCGGCGTCGGTGCCGACGAATGCTTCCTATGCATGAGAGGCCTTGTGACTTTACCACTGCGGTTGAGGCAATCGGAGCAGTCGTCGTTGCAAATTCTCGAATGGCTTCGGGATCAAGACGACGTTGTGCAAATCCTCCATCCCGCTGAGCCCAACCATCCCGGGCACGCAGTTTGGACGCGTGACTTTCGGGGATCGTCAGGCGTGTTTTCGATCGTGATGGCGCCGCATTCGGCCGACGTCATTGAGCGGGCGTTTCAGGAACTCAGACTATTTAAGATCGGGGCGAGCTGGGGTGGTGCGCACAGCCTTGTTGCGCCCAGCAATCCTCGCTCAGGCCGCGACGACCTAGCCTGGTTACCGGCAGGACATCTGATCCGACTATCAATTGGACTGGAAAATGTAGCGGATCTCATTGAGGACCTGCAACGGTTCTTCGGTGCTCTGGGCGCCACGCCGACGAATAAGCGCAGGTTTCACACGAATCTCGGCGTTTCAAGCGCTGAGTAATCCAGAGGGAAGCAAAAGATGACAAATAGACGATTTATGGCGGCACTCCTCACAATCGGCTTGGCGAGTACAGTAGGCTTGCCCGCACAAGCCCAGCAAACAGTCGAGCAGATCAAGCAGCGAGGCTATATTATCTGCGGTGCAAGCCAAGGCAACGTTGGCTTTTCCGCGCCCGACGAGAAGGGTGTCTGGAAAGGGCTCGACGTGGACACCTGTCGCGCCGTTGCCGTTGCCATCCTGGGTGACAAAGATAAAGCGAGATTCGTTCCGCTCACTGGCCCACAGCGGCTCACCGCTTTGCAAACGGGCGAGATCGATGTCCTGCCACGCACCACCACCTGGACATTGCGCCGCGATGCTAATGGTCTCAATTTTTCCTTCCCGAATTACTATGAGTACGACGGCTTCCTGTTGTCTCGGAAACTGGGCGTGACCGAAACGAAGCAGATGAAAGGCGCCTCCGTCTGCCTGCAAACCGGATCGACAACGGAGGTGACGCTTGCGGATCTGTCACGCAAGTACAACCTCGATCTTAAGCCGATCCTGTTCGACAACGTTCCAGCCACCCGGCAGGCTTTTTTTAGCGGGCGTTGCGATGCGCTGATCTCCGATGCGTCGGCGTTGGCAACCACGCGGGCAACCCAGGCCCCGAATCCCGATGATTACGTTATCTTCCCGGCGAGCGGCCACTTCGAAGGCCTAGCACCGTCGGTTCGGCATGGCGACGACCGTTTCTATGACATCGTCAAATGGTCGTTTCAGGCCCTGATTGCTGCGGAGGACATGGGAATTTCGCAAGCCAACGTAGACGAGATGCTCAAGTCGAGCGACCCGCAGATCCAACGCTTCCTCGGGATGGAGCCCGGGAATGGTCAGGCGCTGGGTCTTGACGAGAAATGGGCTTACAACATCATCAAGCAACTCGGAAACTATGGCGAGATCTTCGACCGTCATATTGGCAAGAACAGTCCGATTAAGCTGGATCGAGGACCGAACAAACTCCACAAGGACGGCGGGCTCATGTTCCCTCTTGTCTTCAACTGACACTGTTGGTGCGCCAGGAGGGGCCTCGTGCGGTCCCTCCTGCCTCTGTCCTGTGAGATAAAAGCAATGTCGCGACTGTGGTTTGATGCGCGGTTCCGCTCCTACCTTTGGCAATCTCTCATTCTGCTGGCATTTCTTGCCACAGTGGCATGGCTCACGGCCAACACGCTCGACAACCTCGTCCGGCGCGGTATCCAAACCGGCTTCGGGTTTCTAAGTCGGCCGGCGCGCTTTCCCATTGCGGAAGGCTTTCTCGCTTATGATCCGACAAATCCTTATCTGAAAGCTTTTGCTGTCGGGTTGCTGAACACCCTTTATATCTCGATGATCGTGATTGTCGTCGCAACGGCTTTCGGCTTCTGCATCGGCTTGGGGCGTCGCTCCCTTAATCCGCTCGTCCGCGGCCTTGCATCGTGTTTCGTCGAAACGATGCGAAACACCCCGCTCGTGGTCCAGCTCCTGTTTTGGTATGCGTTATTGACCATTGGACTCCCCGCACCGCGGGCCGCCCTTGAACCGATGCCCGGCCTGTTTCTGTCGCTGCGCGGGCTATTCTTCCCATGGCCGATCGTGGAGGGCGGCAACGGGCTCTTCGGAAGTGTCCTGCTGCTTGGCAGTGCCATGGCGCTTGGAGCATTGGCTTGGCAATCACGTCTTGGTCGCCCAACCCGTCGAATCCCTGCCCTGTGCGCTGGGCTGCTTGGTCTGGTCGTTCTGCTGTTTGGCTTGACTGTCTGGGCCAGCGACATCCGTCTCTCCCTGGACCGGCCTGTCTTGCGAGGGTTCAACTTTACCGGCGGAGCCACGCTGACGCCTGAATTCATGGCCCTTGTCGTCGGACTTGTGCTCTACACGGCAGCATTTGTTGCGGAGATTGTCCGAGGCGGCATCGACGCCGTCCCGAAGGGCCAGTGGGAGAGCGGCAGGGCCCTGGGATTGCGCGAGGCACGCATTCTTTGGCTCGTTGTCGTGCCGCAGGCGCTGCGCATCATAGTACCGCCCATGACCAGTCAGTTTCTGAATGTCGTCAAGAACACAACGCTGGCCTTGGCGGTCGGTTACCCTGATTTTGCCTCCGTGATGGCAACAACGATCAATCAGACTGGCCAAGCGATTGAAGGCGTTCTGATCCTCATGAGTGTCTACCTGGCGATCAGCTTATCCGTCTCGGCCTTCATGAACTGGTACAATCGCCGCATGATGCTGGTGACACGATGACCACAGCTTCGAATCTGCCACTTGAGCCGATCGCAGACGCGGGAGACAACGCGGTCCCGGCCCTCAGGCCACCAGCGCGGCGCAAGCCTCCGATTGCACAGGTTCTGTTTGGTACTATCGGGAATACCCTCCTGACCCTTGCCACAGCGGCTATTCTTTTGGCGGCAGTGCCGCGCCTGATCCAATGGGGTGTTCTCGACAGCGTCTGGACGGCAACTGATGGATCGGCCTGCCGCGAAGCGAGCGGCGCTTGCTGGGCGTTTCTGCGCGCCAAATTCCGGCAGATCATATTCGGCATCTATCCTCCAGACCAGCAATGGCGCCCGCTCCTTGCGGTCACAATGCTGTTTTGTGTCATTCTCTACAGTTTGCCACCCCGTAACTGGAATCGTTTCCTCGTCTTTTTGTGGTGCATTGCTGTGGCCTGCTTCATGGTCTTGATGCAAGGCGGGGTGCTTGGTCTCACCTTAGTTCCGACCGCATACTGGGGCGGGCTGCCAGTGACGCTCATTCTCGCAGTCTCGGCACTGGGAATTGGCTTTCCTTTCGGAGTCATCCTTGCGCTCGGGCGTCGCTCGGCACTGCCCGTGCCACGGCTCCTGTCGGTTGGACTGATCGAGGTCATCCGTGGGTTGCCTCTGGTCAGCCTTCTGTTCATGTCGTCAATCATGTTGCCGATCATGCTCCCGGAGGGGCTGACCATTGATAAGCTTGCCCGTGCCGGTGTGGCATTGACCATCTTCTCGGCCGCTTATCTCGCTGAGGTTGTACGGGGCGGCTTGCAGGCGATCCCAGAGGGCCAAGCTGAAGCGGCACGGGCGCTCGGGCTGAGCTGGGTTGATACGATCCGTCAGGTCATTCTGCCTCAAGCCATTCAGAAGGTCATCCCGCCCCTGACCAACACCGTCATTGTTATGGTAAAGAACACGGCACTGGTTCTGGTCGTCGGCCTGTTCGATCTCCTCAGTTCAGGAAAGGCGGCCTTGGCTGACCCATCCTGGCCGAGTCCGTTTGCAGAGACCTATCTCTTCATCGCAATGATTTACTTCGTCATCTGCTTCGGCATCTCACGCTACAGCCTTTATCTTGAGAGGCGTGCCGCGGCAGGACAGGTCCGGTGACGCGATTTGATTCTTACCCCAACGATCGGATGTCAAAATGCCTGTTTCAGTTGAACTGATCGCTGGTTCAGTGGGTCGATCCATCGACCCCAGGGCCGAAGCCGCCGTTCAGATGATCGACGTGCACAAGTGGTACGGCGAGTTCCACGTGCTGCGCGACATCAATCTCAACGTGCGCCGCGGCGAGCGCATCGTGATCTGCGGCCCCTCGGGCTCCGGCAAGTCCACGATGATCCGCTGCATCAATCGTCTGGAAGAGCACCAGAAGGGCCGCATCATCGTCGACGGCACGGAACTCACCAACGACCTCAAGCGCATCGACGAGGTGCGGCGCGAGGTCGGCATGGTGTTCCAGCATTTCAACCTCTTTCCGCATCTGACGATTCTCGAGAACTGCACGCTCGCTCCGATCTGGGTGAAGAAGATGCCCAAGAAGGAGGCGGAAGAGATCGCCATGCACTACCTGAAGCGGGTCAAGATCCCGGAGCAGGCGAACAAGTATCCGGGCCAGCTCTCCGGCGGCCAGCAGCAGCGCGTGGCGATCGCCCGCTCGCTCTGCATGAGCCCGAAGATCATGCTGTTCGACGAGCCGACCTCGGCGCTCGATCCCGAGATGGTGAAGGAGGTGCTCGACACCATGGTGGGTCTTGCAGACGAGGGCATGACGATGCTCTGCGTCACCCACGAAATGGGCTTCGCCCGGCAGGTCGCCGACCGGGTGATCTTCATGGATTACGGGCAGATCGTGGAGATGAACACGCCCGACGAGTTCTTCAAGAACCCGCAGCACGAGCGCACCAAGCTCTTCCTGTCCCAGATCCTGCATTGACATCGTGGCAACCGGCTTTATCGGCCCAGTAAGTTCGACCGTAGGGGCATTGCAAAGAGCAAGCGACAAGTCAAGCTGACCGTGGCAATGATGGTAGCTGCGGTTATCGCCGCACCAGCTGACACTTTCTCGGCTGGCGCGGCGGGACTTGGCACGTTCCTCGTGCTTGGCTTTACACTCCGCAATATCACCGAAGGGGTTGGGATCGCCGCCCCGTTGGTGAAGGAGCGTCCGCCGCTCTTTGTCTTCGTCGGGCTGGCCCTGCTGGCGGGATTTCCGGCCATCGTTGGAATGTGGCTTGGAAGCCTCGCCTCTAAGTAGGTCGCCATAAGACTTGCAACGCGAGAGCTGCGGGTGTTCCCTGGGGAACATGCAACGACATGATCACTCTCCCGAGACGTGGCTCGACGAGGCGGATCGCAAGCGGCTTGCCGTAGCGCTTGCTGGCGCCCGTGAGGCCCGTGTTTATCGCCGTCTCGAGGCGCTGCTGTTGGTGGCCGAGGGGCATTCCGTCGCCGAGGCGGCCCAGCGCTGCCGCGTCAACCGCTCCAGCGTGCACCGATGGCTGGTGCAGTACCGGGCCGAGCATGAGACCACGGCCCTGATCGACCGGCCGCGCAGCGGGCGTCCGCGCCTGCATCACACCCTCACGCCGCGGCGGCTGGCGGCGGCCCTGGCGCGTGACCCGCGCCGCTGCGGCTACCAGGCCACGAGCTGGACGGTGCCGCTGCTGGCGCACGACCTGGCCGCGAAGGGCCTCGCCGTCAGCCCGCGGACCCTGCGGCGCCGGCTGCACGAGGCAGGCTATCGCTGGAAACGCCCGCGCTACGTCTATGTCGCGCGCGCGCCTCATCTGGCGCAGAAAAAGATCTCATGGGCCAGCGACCGCCGAACTGGTGAAGTAAGGCGGTCACCTCACCTCACCCTGGAGGCCGCTCATGTTCTCCTCTCCCTCAGCCGACGCTTCAGTCTCGGACAGCACCCACACGATCTTTCTGGCGCTTGAACTCAGCCGCCGCTCCTGGCTGGTGGCGCTGCACGCCCCCGATGCCGCGAAGATCGAGCTGCATCGGCTTCCCGCCGGTGATGGACAGGCGGTGCTCGACCTGCTTGCCCGCATCCGGACCCGCGTGGAACGACGCACCGGCGTGAGCCCACATGTATCGTGCTGCTACGAGGCCGGCCGCGACGGGTTCTGGCTGCACCGCCTTCTCGAGGCGCACGGCGTCAGCAGCCATGTCATGGACCCGAGTTCGCTGCAGGTCGACCGCCGGGCCCGGCGGGCCAAGACGGACCGCCTGGATGCCCAGGCTCTGCTGCGGGCGCTGATGGCCTGGTCTCGCGGCGAGCCGAAGGTCTGCTCCATGGTCCGCCCACCGTCACCGGACGAGGAGGATGCGCGTCGCCCGAGTCGCGAGCGCGCCACGCTGCTGCAGGAGCGCATTCGCCTGGTCAACCGGATCAAGGGGCTGTGTGCGACGCAAGGAATCGACGACTACGAGCCGCTGCGGCCGGATCGCCGCCTGCGCCTGGCGCAGCTGATCACGGGAGATGGCCGGCTCTTGCCGCCGCGGCTGTCGGCGGAGATCGCGCGTCAGCTCGATTGGCTTGAACTCGTGCTGCGGCACTTGGCCGAGGTCGAGACGAGGCGCGATGCCGAAGCGGCGGCGGCACGAGCCGCGTCCTCGTCCAAGCTTGGGACCTTGCTGCATCTGAGGGGGATCGGCTCTGAGATTGCAACTGTCCTCGACAAGGAGGTGTTCTACCGATGCTTTGCCAGCCGGCGCCACGTGGCTGCCTATGCCGGGCTGACGCCCAGCCCGTTTGCGAGCGGCCGCCGCTCGCGCGAGCAAGGCATCACCAAGGCGGGCAACGCCCGCGCCCGCAAGGCGCTGATCGAACTCGCCTGGCTGTGGTTGCGCAACCAGCCTGACAGTGCACTGGCGGCTTGGTTCCGCAGCCGTGTGGGGTCGGCCACTGGGCGGGTCAGACGCATTGCAATTGTGGCGCTCGCCCGCAAGCTGCTGATCCTGTTGTGGCGCTATGTCGAAACAGGCGCCCTGCCAGCCGATGTGGCCGTGAAGCCCTGAACCCGCTTGCGCGCTGGCGCGGGAGTGTCAGCGCGTGATGTCTGAGGGGAGTGCGACCGCGTTGTCCCCCCTGGCTGGAACAATGCCGCGAAAAAGAATGGTCGCGCTCACCCCGGAGCCCGTTCCCGACGCATGCGGGATTATGGTCAGGGCTTGGGCCCAACCGGATATAAGGTGATGCGGACGAGCGGTTCGCATGAGCGCCATCGGGCTCAGCCTCGGACGTCACCGCAAACTGTCGAATCCCGACCGTGATTTGACGGACAGTGTCGGAGCGAGTTGCCCTCGGGCAGTCTCCATGATGGCTTGGACCTTCGGCCGGCCCTCAAGCCCTGCGCCTGCGGCGCACCGCGAAGCGGCTGCGGGACTTGACCGCCCGCCTCGCCCAAGCTGAGAGCCGCCATGCCAGAATGGCAGGCTTTGAACTCGGCTTCCTTTGGTTCGACCCTCTCGGCCAGGTCAAATTCTGACTTCGATCCGGCACACCGCCTGCCAGCGCTTGACGTATTGGCCCATATAAGGGGGGATTACCCGACGTCTGAAGGCGGGCTGGCACAGGGGCGATCGGCTGCTGTGCCTCGACTGGACGCTGCTGCGGCTGTTCCCGCCCCTGCGCGCGACTTGGGCGCTCAAGGGTACCCAGGCGGTGGTGCCGATCACCGGCCGCAATGCCAAGCGGGTGCTGTTTGGGGCGATCGACCTGCGCACCGCTCGCCGCGTGGTGCTGATCCGCACCCGCGCCGGTCAGGCCGACGCGCAGGCGTTCCTGCGCACGTTGCGGCGCCGCTATCACGGCGCCGGCTGGCTCTGGCTGCTGAGCGACCGGGCCAGCGCCCATACCGCCCCGCAAACCCTGGCGCTGGCGACCCGGTTGCGCATTCGCTTCGTGTGGCTGCCCCGGCAGGCACCCGAACTAAGCCCGATGGATCAGCTCTGGCGCGAACTCAAGCGGCTGATTGCGGCCAACCGACAGGCCGCGTCCATCGATGCTCTCGCCGCTGATGCCGCGGCCTGGGTTCTGATGCTGACGCCGCAACAGGCGCGTCGCAAGGCTGGCCTGGCATCCAAACACTTCTGGCTCAGAAAGCTGTTGCAGAACTTTTGGCGACCTACTTAGCCCGCAATGGTCGACTCTGGCGCTTGCAATTGCAGCGGGCGCCGTCCTCCAGGTTGTCGTGGAGGTCGGCTCAGATCTCGTCCGATCGGACGAGCGGTGGCGGACATCCTCGATCCCGGTCAGCGCCATTAGCGGAATTATTGTCGGTCTCGCGCTGATGTACACGACGGCTGTGCTGGTGAAAATTTGACTGTTGAGCCTTAATGCCATGTCAGAAGGCAGCGCCCGCAAACCAGGCAGCGGGTCACACCATGGTATCGGCACGAGCGCTCGGCTGCCGCCCAAGTCCGGCAATAAACGTTCCGCGCCGATGCCTGACGGTCAGGAGCTCTTCCGTGGGCACCTTCTGCGAGCGTAGAGTTCCAGGCGATACCCTACGAGCTCGTAACCGAACTCCTGCGCGATTGCAGCCTGAAGCTGCTCGATCTCCTCGGAGCGAAATTCGATCACTTCTCCCGTATCGACGTCAATCAAGCGGTCGTGGTCGCTTCGCGGTCGGCTCGTATCGTGCCCGCCCGTCCCGAAATTCGTGGCGCTTGATCAGACCGAGCTCCTCGAAGCGCTTCATCGCCCGGGAGACGGTTGCGAGGGAGTTACGATCGTCCTGCCGTATGACGCGGTGGTGCAACTCGGAGACATCTGGATGGTCATGCGCATTCGCGATCACCTGCGCGATGAGCTTGCGCTGGCCCGTGAGCGGCAGGCCTTTGGCGCGGATTTGGGTTTCGATTCTATTGGCATGTAGGCGTACTCCCGAGAAGTCCGCAGCTAGCCGATCACGAAGTCGGCTAGCAGCTTGACATTCAAGGTCACGATGACAGCGGCAATAATGGCGGCGAAGGCCACGAGCCATGCCGGAGCAACCAGAGCCCCCATCTTGGCCCGGCTGGCAGTGAACATGATGAGCGGAATCACCGCGAAGGAGAGCTGCAGGCTGAGCACGACCTGGCTGAGGATCAGCAGCTGGGCCGTGCCGCTCTCGCCGTACCAGACAGTGACGACGGCGGCTGGCACGATGGCCACTATGCGAGTGACGAGTCGGCGTAGCCACGCCGGCAGGCGGATGTTGAGAAAGCCTTCCATGACCGCTTGGCCGGCAAGAGTTGCTGTGACGGTCGAATTGAGGCCACAGCATAGGAGGGCGAGTCCGAACAGCGTTGGCGCAATGGCCGCTCCCAGGAGCGGGGAGAGGAGACTATGCGCCTCGCCGAGCTCTGCGACCTCGGAGCGACCTGTCGTGTGGAATGCTGCCGCGGCAAGAATCAGGATCGAGGCGTTGATCAGCAGCGCGAACATCAGCGCCACCGTCGAGTCGATGGTGGCGAACTTCAGAGCTTCTCGCTTTTCCGGCAACGAGTGTCCGTAGGAGCGCGTTTGAACGATGGCCGAGTGCAGGTAGAGGTTATGCGGCATCACGGTCGCGCCGAGGATGCCAAGCGCCAGGTAGAGCATCTCTGGATTCGTCACGATCTGGGTCGTAGGAGCGAAGCCGCGGATCACCGCACCCCAGTCTGGGTCCGCCAGCGCGATCTGGACGCCGAAGCAGACGGCGATCACCCCGAGCAGCGCGATCACGAAGGCCTCCAGGTATCGGAACCCGATCCGCTGGAGATAGAGGATGAGGAACACGTCGAGCGCCGTGATGAGGACGCCGATCTCCAGCGGGATGCCAAACAGAAGATTGAGGCCGATGGCGGTGCCGATCACCTCTGCAAGATCAGTCGCAATGATGGCCAGCTCAGCGAGCAGCCAGAGCGGCACGGCGACGGCTCGTGGAAAGGCATCGCGACAGGCTTGGGCAAGGTCGCGGCCTGACGCGACGGCAAGGCGCGCGCAGAGCGACTGCAGCACGATGGCCATGATGTTGGAGACGAGCGCGACGACGAGGAGCGTGTAGCCGAACTTCGAGCCGCCGGCGATGGAGGTCGCCCAATTGCCGGGGTCCATGTAGCCCACTGATACGAGGTAGCCGGGGCCGACGAAGGCGGCGAGCTTGCGCAGGTTGCCGCCGATCCGGGGCACCGCCACCGTGCGGTAGACTTCTGAGAGGGGGGCCTCGCGCCGAGGCTGGCGCCAGCCTGTCAGGCCGTGGTCGAGATCAGGAGTGCGGGCGTCCATGGGCTCCTCAGAGATTTTTGCAGTTGCAAACCATTTGCAAGAACCATGGCACAGCCTGATACAGTTGTGAAGCCCTCCCCCCGCACGTTGTGAAATCGAACCTGAAGCGGAACATCGCTCAGACGAGAGCTGACCAAGGGTAAGTTCTTGAGTGAACCCAGAAACGCGCTAACTTGCAAATGCCTTGCAAGAGCAACGCGAGTGGCTGCCATGCGCAACTGGCTGCGAGAGACCGTCAACCGCCGCCACCTTCTCTGGGGCAGCCTCGCCACGGCCAGCGGCTCCCTGCTCGGGGGTGTGGCAGCGACCGGCCAAAGCCCGCATGCCGGCCATGGGGCGGCGGCTCGGCCTTACGAAACGAACTCAACCAATCCCCACGGCGCGCACGGCAACATGATCACGGTCGGCGACGTCGGCAGCGCCCGCAACGGCTTCGATCCGACAGCGCTCCTGACTGACTGGGACACCGGGATCGTCTCATTGCTGCCAGACGGCCGCACGCTGCGCACCTTCGAGATGGCGTTGTCACATCAAGCAAGTAAAAGGTCATTTTGGCGGCGGACCTCGCCTACCTAGTCGGCCCTGAACAACCCACAACTGATTGAGGTTGAAGGATTCTTCGTCTTCGCGAAGCATTGTAGAATGCCAGCATCTGGGGACTGACCCGCTTAAACTTGGTGTTTTGCCATGGGACCCAAGCCGACGCTGCCGAGCTCCGGCGATCTCTACCGCAGCCGTCTCGATCAGATCCTCGATCCCCGCCATGAGTTGTTCCGGCTCGCCGGTCTGATCGACTGGCACCGCTTCGATCACGAGTTTGGCCGCTTCTATCGCCCGCTCGGACGGCCCGCGAAGCCGACGCGCCTGATGGTCGGGCTGTCGTATCTCCAGCACACCTTCAACCTCTCCGATGAGGCGGTGGTGCAGCGCTGGATCGAAAACCCTTACTGGGAGCGCCGGGAGACCGGCAAAGAGCAGGTGGTGCAAGTCCACCGCGATGAAGGAGTAGCGACCCACATCGACCCCGAGCCGTGCGAAGGCAGCCGCGAGGCTGTCGTCGAAGCGTCGGCAGGGGCACGTGCAGGCCAGCCATTGAGCCACGATAGGGTTCTTATCCCGGATGCCGACACGCTCCAGTACGTGGAAGGCAACATCCCACAGCCCGTTACCGCAAGGGCTGCGGGAATCCGGCGTGGTCGCAGACCCTGGCATGCACGCACGCTCTTTGCGCGGGAACCGGGAGATCTCCGGCTTGACCGTCGGTGTGCGTATCAGCCGACGGCCCGCATCGGGAAGGCGAGGAGCCGAAGCCGATGATGCACGAACCGGAGAAGTCTGACCTCGCTATAGTAGCAACGAGGTCCCCGAACAAAGCTGGGACACCGGCGGCGGAGGGGGCGGAGCCAAGGGCGAGGACCGAGGGGAACACGGGCCATCCACGCACGCACCGGACACAGAGCCGGGCCAGCGTGTCACCGGGGCTGGACCGTGTCCGGCAGGCCGCAAGGCTGCGGAAGAAGGAGAAGTTCACCGCGTTGATGCACCATGTCACCGTTGATCTGCTCCGGGAGGCGTTCCAGGCGCTTGAGCGTCAGGCTGCGCCCGGGGTGGATGGCCTGACATGGCAGGACTACGAGGCAAACCTGGAGGCCAATCTTCAGGATCTGCATCGCCGGGTCCATCGTGGCAGCTACCGGGCGAAGCCGGTTCGGCGGCGGTTCATTCCGAAGCCGGATGGCCGACAGCGACCGCTAGGCGTAACCGCTCTGGAGGATAAGATCGTCCAGCGCGCCGTGGTCAGAGTGCTCAACGCGATCTACGAGGAGGATTTCCTCGGGTTCTCGTATGGGTTCCGGCCAGGGCGCAGTCAGCACCATGCGCTCGATGCGCTGTCGGTTGGCATCAATGCCATGCGCGTGAACTGGATTCTCGACGCCGATATCCGGAGTTTCTTCGACAGGATCGACCGAATGTGGTTGCTCCGGTTCCTGAGGCATCGGGTCGGCGACGAGCGCATCATCCGCCTGGTGCTCAAGTGGCTCACGGCGGGCGTTCTGGATGAGGGAGAATGGAGCGTGAGTGACATGGGGACACCTCAGGGATCAGGGGCCTCGCCTCTGCTCGCCAATGTCTACCTGCACTACGTCTTCGATCTCTGGGCCGAGCAGTGGCGACGGCGACAGGCCAACGGCAAGGTCATCATCGTGCGCTATGCCGATGATGTGATCGTCGGCTTCGAGCACGAAGGCGACGCGCGGCGATTCCGGGACGCGATGCGTGAAAGGCTCGAGCAGTTTGGACTCGAGCTTCATGGGGACAAGACCCGGCTGCTGGAGTTCGGTCGCTATGCGAGCGAGCGCCGGCAGCGACGGGGCCTTGGCAAGCCGGAGACGTTCCAGTTTCTCGGGTTTGTGTTCATCTGCGGCCGGTCACGGCAGGGGCGCTTTCAGCTCCATCGCCGGACCAGGGCGGACCGGATGCGAGACAGATTGCGCGCGATCAAGGACCAGCTGCGGAAGCACATGCACGCTTCCATTCCCGAGCAAGGGAAGTGGCTGAAGTCCGTGATGACGGGTTATTTCGCCTATCATGCGGTGCCCACCAACATGCGATCGTTACAGAAGTTCCGTCACCGGGTGACTGTAGCGTGGCGACAAACGCTGCGCCGACGGAGCCAGAAAGACGGGATGAACTGGCAACGGATGATGCAGATTGCCGACGCATGGCTGCCGATGCCCCATATCCTTCATCCCTGGCCCGACCAGCGCTTTGCCGGCACACACCCGAGGTGGGAGCCGAATGCCTGAATGGGGCACGTTCGGATCTGTGCGGGGGGTGCCTGGCAACAGGCATCCCTACCGCGAACAATGGTTCTGTGGCTGCGAGTACTTCCAGCATGAGCTGCCCTGTGATCCCAGCTCGCTCACCCGCTGGCGCAAGCGGCTCGGACCCGACGGACTGGAGAAGCTGCTGGCTGAAACGATCCAGGCCGGGCTGGAGAGCGGCGCGGTGCGGCCCTCCAGTTTGGAACGGATCAGCGTCGACACCACGGTGCAGCCGAAGGCGATCACCCATCCGACCGACGCGAAGCTGTACCTGAAGGCAGTACTGGCTCTGGTGCGGCAGGCCAAGAAGTGCGGTCTCAAGCTGCGGCAGGCCCACACGCGTTTGGCCAAACGCGCGGCCGTGCAGGTCGGGCGCTATGCCCATGCCCGTCAGATGCGGCGCATGCGCCGCGAACTGAAGCGGCTGAAGACCTATCTCGGGCGCGTCTACCGCGATATCGCCCGCAAAGTCGCCGGGGATGAGGTTCTCTCACGTCGGTTTGCTCCTCTGCTTGGCCTGACGGAGCGTCTTCTGATGCAGGAGCGCACGAGCAAGAACAAACTCTACAGCCTGCATGCGCCCGAGGTGGTGTGCATCGCCAAAGGCAAGGCGCATCGGCCGTATGAGTTCGGCAGCAAGGTCGCACTGGCGGTGACCAACCGCGAAGGGTTCGTGCTCGCCTCCAAGGCATTGGAGGGCAATCCGTATGACGGCCATACGCTCACCACGACAATCGATCAGGTCGTGGCCATGACTGACGTGGAGCCCGCACGCGTTTACGTCGACAGCGGCTATCGTGGGCATGATTATGCCAAGACGGATCGGGTGTTCATCACCCGGCAGCGGCGAGGGCTCACCCCGACGATCAAGCGGGAACTGCGACGCCGATCCGCGATCGAGCCGATGATCGGGCACATGAAGGCGGACGGGCGACTGGGACGCAGTCACCTGCTCGGAGCGGCCGGGGATGCGATGAATGCGCTCCTCGTGGCGGCCGGGCACAATCTCAGACTGATCCTGAACTGGCTCAGGCTTTTTGTCGCCTGGCTCATGGCAGCCCTGATCAGTTCATCCGCGCAATCGGATCCTTCTCAGGTCGCGTGAAATCCAGCGCCCGCCTCGTGCAGCCGCATTATTCAGGGCCGACTACCTAAGTTATTGAAAACGCACGATCGGGCATATGCGCGAGGGGCAGTATAGGTAAGTAAAACTCCTTGATGTGGCGCCCTCCAGTGCATTTGAGTTGCCGATCGCGAGTCCCACAGGGACGCCGATAGACGAAGCAATCGCAAGGCTGACGAGAATTCGTTTGAGGCTAACGAAGAGATGCGTCGGCAGATCGGAATTTGCGAGCAGCTCAACAAGGCGCTCGTCGGAGAAAACCGCCGGAGAAACCCATTCGGTTCTGCGAGCAGATTGGTGCCGCCCCACCATAGGACGAAGACGACGGCAAGTCCGCTGATGCCGAGTAAATCTCGCAGGAGGACCAGCCACCAGCGATTCTGGATTTATTCAATGTTCCCTCGAACCCTGATCATGGTTCCGAGTGGGTGAACTGTTGAAAAAGCTTCCAAACCGGCCCGCGATTGGATGACCCGTCAAATCCGTTACAATGTCGTTCGCTTTTGCTTTGGATTGTCGCTCTCAAGCTGACGATAGGCAGCTTCAGCGATGGCGAGTAGCCGGTCTCGCTCCAGCGCAGCAGAGATTGCATAGCCTAAGCCGTCCTTGATCCAGTAGAAGGTCGAGACCTCGCCGTCACGGGCAGAACGAAACGCCGTCTCCTCATTCTCCCGGACCTGAACATACAGCGTCACGCGCGTGCCTGCAGCGTCCTCAAACATGAACTGTGCGGCTGGCCCTGTGCCAGCCGGGAGCAAGCGTCCCCCCATCAGCCGAAAACCCAGATCATTCAGGTTCGGGATTTGCAACGGCGGGCCCAAGCGCTTTGAGAGCCATTGAATGAGCTGCTGTTCCTGTGATGCTGAGACTTCTACCGGGTGAGCGACCTCAACCGCAAACGTTCGATGCGCTGAGATGGCGTCGTCGGCCACCGGCGTACGCACCGTCTCGATGGGAGCTGTCGTAGGGTCGCCTGACCACTCATGAACTAACCACCCAAGCACCCCGCCCAACGCAATTAGCGCGAGTGCCGCCGCAAAGGACGTCACGCGCTCCCGTCTGCGGCGCCGGCGTTCAGCCGTAATGTTAGCAATCCTCAGCCGAGATGGGACAGGCTCGTTAGCCTTGAGCGCCAGGCGATCCCTGAGTGCTGCACGCTGCTTCTGGTAGGCGAGTACCCGTGCCGCCGCTTGGGGGGTCGCGGCCAGATAGACCCCTACGGCGGCTCGGCGCTCGACCGGAAGCCTACCATCAATCAAAGCATGGAGGTCGTCCTCACCGATACGCCGGTTGTCCTTCATTTCACTCTCCTCAGAACCAAGCCACGGTCCGTTTCGAGATACTGTCTCATCTCCTCCCTGACACGGCTCAACCGGAACCTGACTGTGCTGATTGGAACCTGGGGCACCTGGGCAGCCTCGTCGTAGGAGAGGTCCTCTATTCCGATGAGAAGATGAACCGAACGCTGCTCTTCGGGCAGCGGGTCGAGTCCCGTGTGCACATCGTGAGGGCCGAGTGCGCCATCCTGCGGTCCTTCGGGTATGGTGATGTTCTTCAACACGTCCGTGCCCTGGTGAGCATTGATTTTGGGCCATTGATCGAGGCTCGGCTCCGCATCCGACCTGATCGCCTCGGCTGGGCATTCGGGCTCGCAGACGCCGCAATCGATGCACTCGTCAGGATGAATGACAAGCACGTTCTCGCTCTCATAGAAGCAGTCGACTGGGCACACCTCCACACAGCCGATGTAGTTGCACTTGATGCAGTTCGCGGTGACGACATAGCTCATCGCGGGGTCCAGTTCACCGCGTGAGGTTCTCATGAGGCCGGGCCCACGGGTTGGACTCGATGCGTAACCTTGACCATCGTGCCAAGCGGAACCCGATCGTAGAGATCGACGATGTCCTCATTTAGCAAGCGGATGCAGCCAGACGAGACGGCACGACCTATGCTCCAGGGCTCGTTCGTGCCATGAATGCGGTAGAGAGTGTCTCGCCCATTCTGGTAAAGATAGAGAGCCCGGGCGCCGAGCGGATTGTCGAGTCCGCCTTCCATGAAGGCCGGAAGCTCTGGCTGACGTCTGCGCATCTCCTCGGGCGGCGTCCAGCCCGGCCACTTGGCCTTGCGCTGGACCCTGGCCACACCGGACCAGGCAAAGCCTTCGCGCCCGACGCCGATGCCGTAGCGAATCGCGGTATTGTCCTCCCTGGTCAAATAGAGAAAGCGAGGGCCGGTATTGATCACGATAGTCCCAGGCTGCTCCGAACCGTTGTACCGGACGAGCTGACGCCAGTAGGCTGGGTGGATGCGTCTCAGATCCACGATGGGGATATCGTGCGGATCGTCCGGCATCCAACCAACATACCAGCCAACAGTTGCCCTCGGAGCCTCGAGGTGCTGTGGGAGCGGATGGGAAAAGGCCGTAGCGCTATGAGCGGAAGAGAACACCGCCGCAACGCCGAGAAACGCGCGTCTGGAAATCATGGCCCACCTCGGTCATCAGTCGAAGATACCGCTCGAGATCACGTCGCCGTAGCGCCCTTGGTGGCCGAGAGGCACGCAGCCGAGATAAGTGCAGTTGCCGAAAACGACCAGCCATTGCTCCTTACCCTCCTTGACACGTGCGTCGTCAGGTTGCGGATCAATCAGAGCCTTGAGATCGACTTTCCGGGCATCCTCAATCTCCTTCTCAGTGCGAGGACGAACGAAGATCAGCCTGCCGCGCCAGAACACCTTGACAATCTGCCCTTCGGCAATCGGTGCCAGATCAAGTTCAACCGGCGCGCCGGACGCGCCGGCCAGGGCATCGGCGCGAGCGAGGAGATGAATGCCAAAGCGCCACCGACGGCACCCATCGTTCCCGTCGCTAGGAATAGGAAATCGCGCCGCATTGGTTCGTCATCTGGTCCGGCGAGCGTTTCTGCCACGTGACCCAGATCCTCCTAGGCGAGCGATACTTGCTGCAACCTCTATCGACTGAGGAGGTTGCCACCTACTGTACAATCAACCTACGCCTTCCAGTAAGTGGAAGGTCAAGGGCTTTCGCTATCTCCGATTCAGATAAAGCGGGATCGGTGTGCCAACTCAACGCCGCCACTCGAAACAATGTCTTGCGGTAATCTAGATTCGCCTTCCGGCCTGTCGGACTGGACTGCGAACGGAACCGTCTGCGCGTGCAGCCCGTAATCACCCCCAATCGATCGGCATTCCTCTTCGCTGGGGCTGCTGCCGTAGAGCCGCTCGCCAACCGCCTCTGCAGGGCTCTCGGCCCTTTGTCGAAGAACGAGTAGGATAGCGTAATCGAGGAGGTATCCTTCAGGCCGCGATCCGCCGCCAAGGCAGGGTCAACGTAGAAGGAGACCGGAAAGGCCTTCTCCTCCCCTCGCATGAGCAGCTGCTCGGTGAAGCAGAAACACTGGATCTTGTCGAAGTACTGACCGGCTTGAAACGGCACTACGTTGTAGGTTGCGGTGCCTAGCACCGGCCGATTGGTCTGATGGCGAGCCTTGTAGACGACCAGGGCGGTCTCGCCCAAAGCTATTTCGATCAGCGCTGGCGCCTCGAAGTTCCATCCCATGCCGGCGGGAACGGCCGCAAACCAAGCTACCGTCCACCAATTTCGGCAGGACAGTGCGCTAGTGTGGTCAGATGCTGAGGTGTTCTGCGGCATGGTCTATTCTCGACAGCTGCTATACCGCCTGCTCCGGTCTGGCCCGGCGGCCAGGTCATGTCATGGGGGCACGGCGCCGTGAGCAATGCCGACCGCTCCCGCCCGCCGGGTGACCTGAGCGTGAATATGGCCCATCGATCCGACCTGCCGACGGAAACAGGCAGGCGCTATCAGCGCGATGCCAACAGCGCATCGGCTTCGATTGGGCTTTCATCACAGCGCGTGCATCCTGCGGCCATGGCTATATTCACGTCATCTGCGCCCTCGGCATCTCGGGCGAGGCAGCAGCCCCGGTGCGGCGCGCTGCGCTGGCGTCCGACGTTTTTTGCACGCAGTATCATGCACAACCTAGGACACATATGATGGCGCATGGCACCAAACCCAGCAGGAGGCGCGATCCCGGCCGCGACCAAAGCCGGCGAACCAAACCAATGTGCTGGTGCTCCCAGGAGTATGGCGGCCACGATTAATGTCGTAGAGAGATATTGATGACATGCCTAATTGAAGCTTTTGGATCGAATTGCTCACTGGGCTTTCTTTTGGTATTCGAATTTCTCCATAAGTGGGTGGACGAGGCGCAGCGTATCCTTGGCCGCTCCGCCTATCTCAGACGACGAGCAACGCAAGCGGTTCGGTAATCCCGAGTGACAGCGCCTGTTGGTGGTATGGATCTTGCCACCCATGTCTGTGCCGTGCTGACGGATGTGCCGAATGAGCGGAACCGTAGAGACCGCGGTCGGAGCAGACGCGCGGCACCCTCGTGATCGCCGCTCACCAAGCTTTTGATACAAGCGAAAAGATTGGAGGGATTGAAGTTCAATGCATTGAATTGCGCCCGCATCACGCCGCTCCGATCAATCCCAAACGTAACGACCGCATGAATGAAATCACCACCGCCCGCGGGTGTAAATGTGAGACCGCAATCCTCACCCAGTTCACGCGTCTGGGCCTTGACCTCCTTGGTCGTCCCGCTTGTCAGGAAAATGCAGTTCAGCGTATCCAAACCCTGTAGCGGCCCCTTCGCCTTCATCACGTCCGGTGTGTCTCTTCTGGGATCGGCCGTGATCGAAACGAACTGGGCAGCATCGCGGAGCGACGTACCGTTCGCTTCTCGCTGGATCCCTCCGATTAGGTCGCTCTGAAGCGGGCACGTGTCGTTGCAAGCGGAAGCCGGCTCTCCTTGATCGAGCGCCGCCGGAGCCGCCTGCGACGGTAAACGAAGGCGATCATGGCGCAGCCGCCCGACCTGCTAAGTAGGTCGCCAAAAGTTCTGCAACAGCTTTCTGAGCCAGAAGTGTTTGGATGCCAGGCCAGCCTTGCGACGCGCCTGTTGCGGCGTCAGCATCAGAACCCAGGCCGCGGCATCAGCGGCGAGAGCATCGATGGACGCGGCCTGTCGGTTGGCCGCAATCAGCCGCTTGAGTTCGCGCCAGAGCTGATCCATCGGGCTTAGTTCGGGTGCCTGCCGGGGCAGCCACACGAAGCGAATGCGCAACCGGGTCGCCAGCGCCAGGGTTTGCGGGGCGGTATGGGCGCTGGCCCGGTCGCTCAGCAGCCAGAGCCAGCCGGCGCCGTGATAGCGGCGCCGCAACGTGCGCAGGAACGCCTGCGCGTCGGCCTGACCGGCGCGGGTGCGGATCAGCACCACGCGGCGAGCGGTGCGCAGGTCGATCGCCCCAAACAGCACCCGCTTGGCATTGCGGCCGGTGATCGGCACCACCGCCTGGGTACCCTTGAGCGCCCAAGTCGCGCGCAGGGGCGGGAACAGCCGCAGCAGCGTCCAGTCGAGGCACAGCAGCCGATCGCCCCTGTGCCAGCCGGCCTTCAGACGTCGGGTAATTCCCCCTTATATGGGCCAATACGTCAAGCGCTGGCAGGCGGTGTGCCGGATCGAAGTCAGAATTTGACCTGGCCGAGAGGGTCGAACCAAAGGAAGCCGAGTTCAAAGCCTGCCATTCTGGCATGGCGGCTCTCAGCTTGGGCGAGGCGGGCGGTCAAGTCCCGCAGCCGCTTCGCGGTGCGCCGCAGGCGCAGGGCTTGAGGGCCGGCCGAAGGTCCAAGCCATCATGGAGACTGCCCGAGGGCAACTCGCTCCGACACTGTCCGTCAAATCACGGTCGGGATTCGACAGTTTGCGGTGACGTCCGAGGCTGAGCCCGATGGCGCTCATGCGAACCGCTCGTCCGCATCACCTTATATCCGGTTGGGCCCAAGCCCTGACCATAATCCCGCATGCGTCGGGAACGGGCTCCGGGGTGAGCGCGACCATTCTTTTTCGCGGCATTGTTCCAGCCAGGGGGGACAACGCGGTCGCACTCCCCTCAGACATCACGCGCTGACACTCCCGCGCCAGCGCGCAAGCGGGTTCAGGGCTTCACGGCCACATCGGCTGGCAGGGCGCCTGTTTCGACATAGCGCCACAACAGGATCAGCAGCTTGCGGGCGAGCGCCACAATTGCAATGCGTCTGACCCGCCCAGTGGCCGACCCCACACGGCTGCGGAACCAAGCCGCCAGTGCACTGTCAGGCTGGTTGCGCAACCACAGCCAGGCGAGTTCGATCAGCGCCTTGCGGGCGCGGGCGTTGCCCGCCTTGGTGATGCCTTGCTCGCGCGAGCGGCGGCCGCTCGCAAACGGGCTGGGCGTCAGCCCGGCATAGGCAGCCACGTGGCGCCGGCTGGCAAAGCATCGGTAGAACACCTCCTTGTCGAGGACAGTTGCAATCTCAGAGCCGATCCCCCTCAGATGCAGCAAGGTCCCAAGCTTGGACGAGGACGCGGCTCGTGCCGCCGCCGCTTCGGCATCGCGCCTCGTCTCGACCTCGGCCAAGTGCCGCAGCACGAGTTCAAGCCAATCGAGCTGACGCGCGATCTCCGCCGACAGCCGCGGCGGCAAGAGCCGGCCATCTCCCGTGATCAGCTGCGCCAGGCGCAGGCGGCGATCCGGCCGCAGCGGCTCGTAGTCGTCGATTCCTTGCGTCGCACACAGCCCCTTGATCCGGTTGACCAGGCGAATGCGCTCCTGCAGCAGCGTGGCGCGCTCGCGACTCGGGCGACGCGCATCCTCCTCGTCCGGTGACGGTGGGCGGACCATGGAGCAGACCTTCGGCTCGCCGCGAGACCAGGCCATCAGCGCCCGCAGCAGAGCCTGGGCATCCAGGCGGTCCGTCTTGGCCCGCCGGGCCCGGCGGTCGACCTGCAGCGAACTCGGGTCCATGACATGGCTGCTGACGCCGTGCGCCTCGAGAAGGCGGTGCAGCCAGAACCCGTCGCGGCCGGCCTCGTAGCAGCACGATACATGTGGGCTCACGCCGGTGCGTCGTTCCACGCGGGTCCGGATGCGGGCAAGCAGGTCGAGCACCGCCTGTCCATCACCGGCGGGAAGCCGATGCAGCTCGATCTTCGCGGCATCGGGGGCGTGCAGCGCCACCAGCCAGGAGCGGCGGCTGAGTTCAAGCGCCAGAAAGATCGTGTGGGTGCTGTCCGAGACTGAAGCGTCGGCTGAGGGAGAGGAGAACATGAGCGGCCTCCAGGGTGAGGTGAGGTGACCGCCTTACTTCACCAGTTCGGCGGTCGCTGGCCCATGAGATCTTTTTCTGCGCCAGATGAGGCGCGCGCGCGACATAGACGTAGCGCGGGCGTTTCCAGCGATAGCCTGCCTCGTGCAGCCGGCGCCGCAGGGTCCGCGGGCTGACGGCGAGGCCCTTCGCGGCCAGGTCGTGCGCCAGCAGCGGCACCGTCCAGCTCGTGGCCTGGTAGCCGCAGCGGCGCGGGTCACGCGCCAGGGCCGCCGCCAGCCGCCGCGGCGTGAGGGTGTGATGCAGGCGCGGACGCCCGCTGCGCGGCCGGTCGATCAGGGCCGTGGTCTCATGCTCGGCCCGGTACTGCACCAGCCATCGGTGCACGCTGGAGCGGTTGACGCGGCCGCGGCGGGCCGCCTCGGCGACGGAATGCCCCTCGGCCACCAACAGCAGCGCCTCGAGACGGCGATAAACACGGGCCTCACGGGCGCCAGCAAGCGCTACGGCAAGCCGCTTGCGATCCGCCTCGTCGAGCCACGTCTCGGGAGAGTGATCATGTCGTTGCATGTTCCCCAGGGAACACCCGCAGCTCTCGCGTTGCAAGTCTTATGGCGACCTACTTAGCCGGCGTTCCATCTCGCGGCGAATTTTTTGTTCGGAGGGGCGCCCATAACAGAACGGCTCCCCGCCGATGAAGACACCGGGCGGGAATAGAACACCGCCACGTGCGGCCAGCTCCTGCCCCTCCGGCGAATTGATGTCCAAAATCGCGATAGAAAGCGGGAACTCCCGCGTCAGCCGCTGGAAAACAGCCCGGGCCTCCTCACAGAATCCGCAATAATCTTGCGTCAGTATCAGAACATCGATCGGCGGCAAGGCATCACTCCTTCCCAAGCCCACGGCGGAGGTCAGCCAGGAGATTCTTGGCTGGAACAAACATTGTGTAGTCCGGCGCGCCGCCATAATCGGCACGCCACTGAATGCGTCCGTCTGGTCCCACGACGATGAACGAGTGTCCGTTGTGCGTACCGCCCATCATGCCATACTTGTTCGTGCTGTAAGCCCGTGACACTGCCAGATCCGGATCTGACAGAACCGGCGTATCAATCTTGTAAGTGGCTTTCTGCTTTTGCAAGAGTTCAGCTGGGTCAGTGGTAACGCTGACGATCTGCTCGATGTGGAGATCCTGGAACTGCTTGATATTTCTTTCAATGTCCTTGATCTGCTCCCAACAAGGTGGGCACATCAAGCCCTCCTGGAAATACAACAGGACTGTCTTGCCCCGATAATCCGCTAGGTTGAATGTGCCAAACGTCGGCGAGCCCAGCCGGATTGGCGGTGCCAATTCGCCCGGCCCGGGACGGCCGACTTGGAAGTTGAACTTCCCGGCAGCCGATCCGGCATTGGTCCAGTAAAGAGCCGCCAGAGCGAGCACAGCCACGGCAGAGATTGCGAATGCCCTCTTCGACAGCCCCCAAGGCGGACGCTTCGCCAGCGATGCCTTAGCTGTGCTCGACTTCGCGGACTTGCTTGCTGTCACCATAGTCGTCTCGAGATGAGATTTGCTGCTGGTTGTCATGTAATGCTCCGGTGATGGGTGGAGCCGTCAGTTGCATGATTGCTCGCCAGCCGAGGAGGACCGCCGAGCCGAGGAGGACCGTGGCGGCGACCCAGTTTGGCACCGACGAGAACGCGTCAGCGAGGGCTCGTCCATATTGCTGCAGCAAAATGGTTGCTTGCAGCTGCCATCCGCTGCTTGCAGACATCGCCTCGTAGGCTAAGCCTACCCAAACGGTCCCCGCGCCCATTGCTGTCAGAAGGAGCCCGCTTGCCACTGCGGACCCTGAAATCGTGCGACGGACGGATCCAATTCGCCACGTGAACTGCCTTTGGCGGAAGAGCCAGCTGGAACGCCAATCGAAACGATCCCAAAGCACCGAAATGAGAAACAGCGGCGCTACCATCCCGAACACGTAAAGTGCGCCGAGGCCAAGGGCGACGATGAAGGACTGAGCGACGCTAGCGAGCGCGACCACGCCTGCCAAGACTGGCGCGCAGCAGGAGCTCGCTACGCCGGAGAAGACGCCCAGTGAGTAAACGCTAAGCGCTCCGGACCGATTGCCCGCTCGCCGGCCCGGCACCGGCAAGTGCATCTGCCCGCCGGCGAGGGTGTAGAGGCCCATCGCCAGCATTAGCAGACCGGCCGTGACATAAACCAAGCTATGCTGTGTGACGAAGAGCTGCCGGAGGGCTGAGGCCCCCATGGCGAGCGGCAGGATGATAGTGGCAATCCCCGCGGCGAACACAAGGGTCATGCCAACCAGCACACCTCGATTGCGGAACGAATTAGCGAAATAGGCAGGCAGCATCACCGAGATGCAACAAGGTGCAAACAGAGCGATCATCCCCGCCGCGAAGGCAGCGATCGCCGATCCGCCAACGAAAACGCTGCTATCCATGCTATTGCACCTAAGTTCGATATGATAGGGGCACGTTACCGATGGAGCGCGATCGAGCTCGTCCCATGGGGTTGGGATCAGATCCCCGCGCTGCTTGGCCTGCCACGGGCGGCCCATGATCGTCCAGCGACGCAGGCGCTGCACTCTTCTGGCAGGAATCCGTGGCATTGCCGTTGGTGCATAGGCCGAGCGCGCACATGGCGGCGCAGAGGGCGAGAGCCACGATGAGCGGCGCAGCCCCGATGGCCACAAGCCAGTTCCAGTTCATCACCGCGGCCCCGACGATAATAGCCGCGGCGGTGCCGATCAGGACCCGCCGATCCCGCATCAGATAGCGCAGGCAGAGTACGATATCCGTCCCGGAAGAAATATACGGTCCTCTGAACGCTGCAGTGGGCGTTCGGACGGCTTTACTTGCCGCAGAGGTACTCCCGCAGCATGGCGCATTTGTCTTACCGAATTGGCAGAGAGCGCCCATGATCTTCTCTCCTTTCAGGCCCTTATGTTCACGACGGAAGCTAGACTCCGTAAAATTTTCGCCTGATAACGCGGCTCGCTTTGTGTCGAGTTGACGATAGGTGGGAGACTCGGGGCAACCCGCCGGCGCCGCCCGGACGCGAGCGGGCTCCGGCGGTGATCCGGTCTGACCTCCATTCAGCTGGGGGGAGCCTTGCGGGTCCATGCCAAAGCCCCCAGTGCACCATCTGAGGATCAGTTCGGTAGGATGGGCGCACCGGTTACATCTTCACGTGGACGTGATTCATCCCCGGGCCGTGCCCTCGTTCGGCTTCAAGATCGGCTCCGTCCCAGACCGCCTCAACCAGATGTGGTTCAAGGCCGATCGGGAAGGTGCCTCTTACGGCCAGCGCTCGGAGCTGTGCGGGATCGACCATTTGCCTCTCGGGCGAGGCGGCAGCACAGCGACGCGCCTCTCAATCACAAGCCCGTGCACGTGTAACCGAATGCCCAACTGCAACGAACTGGAATGGGAGATGGCGGGGCCGCGGCGGCTTCGCCACGATAAGCCAGCTGTCTGCCTGATCATTGATGAGCGAGGGGATAGGCTCAATGCCGCAGCTGCGATTTGATGGAGCAGTAACTGCAGCGCTTGGGAGGCTTGCTATGAACGCGCGATTTTCCGAGCTGGGCGCTCGGATGGTCAGGTTTGAGTGCGCCTACAACCTGTTCAGAAACAAACTATGGCAAGACATCTTCTGTGCGGTCCCAGAGGACTATTCTGTGCCGCGCTTTCTCACGGCCGAGCGGTGGACGTTCGAATGCAAGGTGAGCACTGGAGAGCAGCGGCCGCCGGGGTTCAGGATCGAAGCGGCGCGCATTGGCGTGCGCTTCAACGGGTTTTATGTGTTCCAGGTCACCGGTCGCGAGCGATGTCGAGCGTCTCAGATCATCAGCATTGCAAGTGCCATTCCCAGACGCATTGGGTCCCCTCAGCGTCGCACGCCCCAGTTTGGGCCGCGATGAGAGCCATTTCGGCCGGGTTCAGACGGTCGGGCCCGCAGCCGTGCGCCTTTCCAGCCCGAACGCGGGGCGCGCCTGACCCTCAAAGGCCAGCCTGTTGTTTGCGTCGGGCTTGGGTGTCGTGCGCTGTAACTCGTTGTTCAACCCAGGTATAAACAAAGGAGCGCTAAGATGAACAACACCGATCAGACCAAACACTCTCGACCTGTTCGTGGGCGCTTGTCACGCTCCATGTTGGCACGCTGGGGTATGATTCTGGCGCTCCTGACCGTAGCGGTGGTCTTTCTGTTCGCCGGTCCGGAAACCGGCGGCGGTTCCTGGCCAACCGGCGGAACGGGGTTGATCCTCCTCCTCTTCCTGCTGCCCTGTCTGCTGATGCCGTTTCTGATGGGCCGCCGCCACAGCGGCACGTCGGAACGGAAGAACAGCGATGATCGAACCGACGGTTGATGAACCGCCCGGCGACAGAGACCCATATGAGTATACATAGGCTGACTAGCGCTGGGTGAACGAGGTGCCGCGAGTCTAAAGCGGCTGAATGGGTTTGAATGACTGAAGACGAATCGACAGTCCACCGCTGTTCTTGTTGACCATGAGGGGCAAGTTAGCGGCGGATGAGCGGGAGCAATCAATTTGGGTCCAGCTGGGACCGGTATGTGGTCTGAATATAGAAGCGCGCCAAATCCCTGGAGTGAGGAGATCGCTGATGGACATCGCTCTCCGTCCCCCGCTTCAGAGCCAAAAGGCGCCCGTGACGGGAGGGAGTTCCGGCATTGGCGCAACCATTGTGCGCTTTCACCGAGGCTGGAGCGACGGTGAGGATGACCTACTACTCTCATTCCGAAGCTTTCCGAAGCTGCCGAGCGCATTGCTGATGAAATCCGGCGGGCGGCGCGGCGACTGCGCTCAAAGCCGATGTGTCGGCAAAGAAGGATGTCCAGGCGATGTTTGCGGCTGCCAACAGTCCAGCTTCATCGCGAGCCCGGGTGCCTGAAGTTAAGGGCGACGCGAGTGCAAGCTCGACAGAGCCAACATGACCTCTCTCAAGGGCCCAGAGCGCCTAATCAAAAACGGGTCTAGGTAAGTGCTGCAGCACTTACGCCGCTTCAACGTCGGCTCGCACTGGCTTGCACGTTCACTGTACCTTCCCACGAGAGCAGGATTAAGCGGCCGGTCTGTGTCGCTTGTCGGACAACCCAAGCCGAACCTGATAGGAACAAGCATGGAGGTGCTGCCGTTTTAACTCGACCCCAGACCGGATAATGCTGTGGCCCACCTGCTCCGCTTCATGCTCAGCCGCCTCCTGATCGCGATGATTGCCTTCAGCCTCGCGAGCACGACGTGGCATGGAGTGGCCCAGGCGGCCAGCCATGGTCCCGCTGTGCAGGCTCGCGACGCGCAGGTCAGACACAGCCAAGCCGACCACCAGCACTCCGCTTCGGCCAAGGCCCATGCGGCGGGACAGAGGCACTGCCATCCCGCCTGTACGATGGCGACTGCTCCATCCCCCGCCATCCCCGCACAGACCTTTCTGTTCTCGGCTTCCCTTCCGGTCGCCCGTGACCTGATGCCGGTGCCGATAACTCCGTCCAGTCTCGACCACCCGCCCAAGCGCACCTGACATTTCCGCCTGCCACCGGCGCCCGCAGCATGATCGCGGGCCTGCGCTCAACCGGCCGCCCCGTCGGGCAGGCCAGTGCGCCAGGATCTTTCCCATACCGACTCGGCGAGCGATCCGGCGTTCCCGCAGCCCTGCCATGATCCATGTGGACGTCTATCTGACTTATGGAGACCACCATGCATCAGCTATCGCCTGAGATGCGGGCTTGCATCGACGAGTGCCTGCGCTGCTACCAGACCTGTTTCGGCACGGCGATGACCCACTGCCTCGAGCAGGGCGGCAAGCACGTCGAACCCGGCCACTTCCGGCTCATGATCGCCTGCGCCGAGATCTGCAAGACCGCGGCCGGCTTCATGCTGATGAACTCGCCGCACCACAAGCATGCCTGCCGCGAATGCGCCGAGATCTGCGAGGAATGCGCCCGCTCCTGCGAGCAGGTCGGCGACATGCAGGACTGCGTCGAGGCCTGCCGCCGCTGCGCCGAAAGCTGCCGCAGGATGGCGGCGTAACGGGCGGTCCGAAGAGCCTGAGCCCGGCCCGCCGGCCGGAACCCTCTCCTAAGCCCGGATCGCCTTACATCTCGGGCATAACAGGATCAGAACCATGACGGATAAGCGCAATCATCAAGCTCTTGAGAACTCGCATTCTCACGCAACGACACGGGAGACGTTCGGAGACGTCAAGCTCTACATTGGAGGCGGACACCTTGACTATTACCCTGGGACGGGGCGGCAGGACCTCGCCTTCGGCAGGGGCGGAAGCGATTTCCTGTTCGGCCGCGGCATGGACGATGATCTGCTGGGCGGGAAGGGCGCCGATTATCTCCGGGGCGGAGCTGGAATAGACCATCTGGACGGCGGCGACGGGCGTGATGCTCTGATCGGCGGTCTTGACGCCGATGGCCTTCGTGGCAGCAGTGGCGGCGACTACCTCGACGAGGGCATCGGCCATGGTGGCCTGGAGGGCGGCACCGGGAACGATACGCTTGTTGGGGGACCTGGCGGCGATGCCTTCATGATCTCCCCCGACAGCGGGCATGACATCATCAAGGACTTTGATGCCGGTCCCGGCATTCTCGATCACGTGGCCGTCCGCGCCATTGAGCCCGAAAATCTCCGCTTTGAGGATACCGACCGCGGCGTTCTGATCAGCTGGAGTGACGGCCAGGGCTCCGTCCTGCTCGAAGGGGTCCAAAAGACGGAGTTGGCTCAGGACGACTTCATGTTCGCCGACGACCGCAAGGTCATCCAGCCGACCAGCGCCGATGCGGACCACGTGACTGCGGTGGTGTTCATCAAGGATGAGGGCGATGCGCTCACTCCCCCGGCTCTTGGGGCCGACAGTGACGCGGCCGCATGGTTCCGCTTTGATGACTTCAACATCAAGTTCGGCGGCAGCGGCGACGATACGTTCCTGGGCACGGACCAGCGTGACTACTTCGCTGGTCTAGAGGGCAACGACCAGCTCTCCGGCGAAGGCGGTGACGACGACCTGCATGGCGGGGGAGGCAACGATGTTCTCGTTGCCGGCGACGGCATGGATCACCTGAAGGGCGACGACGGGAACGACCAGCTCTTCGGTGGGGCGATGGCCGACAACCTCATGGGTGATGCAGGCAACGACAGCCTCGCGGCCGGCGCTGGTCACGACATGCTGGACGGCGGCGTGGGTGACGATGTCCTCGATGGCGGTGACGGGGCCGACGCCTTCATCGTTTCTCCCGACAGTGGCAACGATGTCGTGATCGGTGGCTTCGACGCCGGGCCGGGCGCGTTCGATCACATCGCGTTGCGCGACATCACCCCTGACCAGGTCAGCGTGGAAGACGCCACGCGGGACGGAGAGACGGGCGTGCTGGTCAGCTGGAATACCGACGGGGATCCTGCCGCGGAAGGGTCGATTTTCCTGGTCGGCTTGTCGAAGAACCAGATGGCTCAGGACGACTTTATGTTCAATGCCGATGATGCGAGGGTGGGTGGTGTCATTGATGATCCTGCTATCACCCATGATGGATCGCAACTGATCTTCCAAGAAGAGACTGTCGCAACAGTGAGGCGTGACGGCTACTTCGAGCTTTAAGCCAGGCCTTATTCAAACTGGCGGGGAGGCGGGATGCGCCTCTCGGCGTATCCTTTGGTCAGTGTGGCTGAAGCCGGCAATTCGGCCAATCCTCACCACGAGACGCCGCATGATGACGGCGTCACATCTACGGCAGGGCCAAGGTGGCTCACCGCAACTTGAAACATTATCGGAGACTTGAGATGAAATATCTGCTTTCCACCACCTTCGCCAGCATTCTCGCCTTGGCTTCTCCCGTATCCGCACAGCAAAGCCAGAGCGGCGCACCAGCTGGCCAGATGAACATGTCGGCGGAGAGCCTACCCGAGGAGTGCCGGACCGCGGCGCAAGCCGGTGGCCAGAGGCAGATGATGCAGGGCATGGACATGCAAGGCATGTCGCAGACCATGCAGGGCATGATGGCCAACATGACCGAGGCCCAGAAGGGCTACATGCAAGCCATGATGAAGATGCGCGGCCCGATGATGATGGCCATGATGGCGAAGGATGCCGATGTTGCGTTCATCTGCGGAATGATCCCCCACCACCAGAGCGCTATCGATATGGCCCAGGTCGTCCTCAAGACGGGAGACAATGCCGAAGCCAAGAGAATGGCGGAGAAGGTGATCAAGGACCAAGGGCAGGAGATCGCCGAACTCAAGGAGTGGCTGTCGAAGAATGCCAAGAAGGAAGGCAACCAGTAAGGTCAAGGAGGCCCTGCGAGCCGTGGGGCCTCCTTTCAGGTCAGATATGGGCCGGCACTTCGCTCGGGGTGTAACCTGCCGCTGCCACGATCTCTTTGATAGCCGCCAAGTCCCCGGCTCCCTGGACGGAGACAAGCTTGGTTGCCGGGTCAGCCTGCACCTGCGTTCCAGGCAGGCTGGCCTCGATGGCCTTCGTAAGGGTGCCCGCGCAATGGCTACAGGTCATGTCCTCGACCCGCAGCGTTAGGGTGCCGGCTTCCTGGTTCGCCTCATGGGCTGCCCCCTGAGACTGATGGGTTGCACATCCGCACATGATCTCATCGCTCCAGTTGCGTGTTGACGGTTTGGGAAGTCTGCACCTTCCCACGGCGGCAAGGTCAAGGGGCTTTCTTCGGCATTGCAGGAACCGAGCTCGAAGCTGGTGCCCGCGAGCCAGAAAGTTGCCGATAAATGACTTGACCTTCCCATGATGGCAAGGTTTATACGGATTGCCAGACAGTTCTCCGAGGAGACGAACGTGGCCCATCAAACACCTGCGAAGCAGCACTCCGCCCCAGGAGCGACCATCGACATTCCCATCCAAGGCATGAGCTGCGCCTCATGCGTGGGGCGGGTTGAGAGGGCAATCCGTGCCGTCGACGGCGTGGATGCCGCCAGCGTCAATCTGGCGACCGAGCGTGCCCAGGTCGCCCTGAAGCCAGGCGTTACGAATGCCGTGTCCTTGGCAGTGGCAATCCGCAACGTCGGCTACGAGCCTATTGAGGACACCGTTGACCTGCAAATCTCCGGCATGACCTGCGCCTCATGTGTCGGACGAGTCGAGAAGGCACTGAGGACTGTGCCAGGCGTGCTCGACGCCACTGTGAACCTCGCGACCGAGCGGGCCTCGGTTCGCACCCTGGGTGGCTCCAACATGAGCGGGGCGCTCATCGCCGCGGTCAAGACAACCGGTTACGAGGCGGAGCCCGCCCGCAGCGGCGCGGAGCAGGCCGACCGGGAGCGCGCGGCCCGCGAGGCGGAGCTTTCCTCGCTGCGGCGGTCGGTGATCCTGGCCGCCATCGCGACTCTGCCGCTTTTGGTCTTCGAGATGGGATCGCACCTGTTTGAGGGCGTTCACCACTTCCTGGCCGGCAACATCGGCGACGATACGGTTGGAATCCTGTCCTTCCTCCTGGCGACCCTCGTCCAGTTCGGGCCGGGCCTGCGGTTCTACATCAAGGGTTGGCCGGCGCTCCTGCGCGGTGCCCCTGACATGAACTCGCTCGTGATGCTCGGAACGACTGCCGCCTATGGCTATTCGGTGGTTTCGACGTTTGCATCCGGGATCCTGCCGGAGGGCACCGACTATAGCTATTACGAGGCCGGTGCCGTCATTATCACGTTGATCCTGCTGGGGCGCTGGTTCGAGGCCCGCGCCAAGGGAAGCACCAGCGAGGCCATCCGGCGGCTCATGACCCTACAGGCCAAGACCGCCCGGATCCTGCGCGACGGCCAGGAGGTCGACGTCGGTATTGAGGCGGTGCGGCCGGGCGACATCGTTGTCGTGCGGCCGGGCGACAAGGTCCCGGTCGACGGCGAGGTGACCGAGGGCGCGTCCTACGTGGACGAGTCGATGATCACCGGTGAACCGGTGCCGGCCCAGAAGGCGCTCGGGGCGTCGGTCGTCGGCGGCACGATCAACAAGACCGGTGCATTCCGTTTCCGCGCCACCAAGGTGGGCGCCGACACCCTCTTGGCGCAGATCGTCCGCACAGTTGAGGAAGCGCAAGGCTCAAAGCTGCCGATTCAGGCCCTCGTGGACCGGGTCACGACTTGGTTCGTGCCGGCAGTGATCGGCGTGGCAGGGCTGACCTTTCTGGCCTGGCTCGTTTTCGGGCCGTCGCCGGCACTGACCTACGCCCTTATTAGTGCCGTGGCGGTGCTCATCATCGCCTGCCCCTGCGCCATGGGACTGGCCACTCCGACGTCGATCATGGTTGGAACCGGCAAGGCCGCCGAGATGGGCGTGTTGTTTCGCCGTGGCGAGGCGCTCCAGGCGCTCAAGGATGCGACCATCGTCGCCCTCGACAAGACCGGCACCTTGACCAAGGGCCGCCCCGAACTCACCGACATCGCCGCCGCGCCCGGCTTCGCCGAGGCCGACGTCCTGCGTCTGGTCGCGGCCGTCGAGACGCGCTCGGAGCACCCGGTCGCCGAAGCCATTGTCGCGGCGGCGCGGCGGCGCGGGCTCGACCTGCCGGCCCCGAGCGCGTTCGAGGCCGAGCCCGGCTTCGGCGTGCGGGCCGAGGTTGAGGGGCGTCGGGTCGATGTCGGGGCCGACCGCCTGATGCGCCAGATTGGCCTGGATGTCGCCGCGTTCGCCGCTGTTGCCACCCGCCTTGCGGATGAGGGGAAGACACCACTCTACGCCGCTATTGATGGCCAGCTCGCCGCGGTAATCGCGGTCGCCGACCCGATCAAGGCGACAACACCGGCGGCCATTGACGCCCTGCATCGCGTCGGCACGCGGGTTGTCATGATTACCGGTGACAACCGCCGCACGGCCAAGGCCATTGCCCGGCAACTCGGCATCGACGAGGTTGTGGCTGAAGTGTTGCCCACCGACAAGGCTGATGTCGTGAAGCGGCTCCAGGCCGGCGGATCGGCCCGAGTTGCCTTTGTCGGCGATGGTATCAACGACGCACCGGCGCTGGCGCAGGCGGATGTCGGCCTTGCCATCGGCACCGGCACGGACATCGCCATCGAAAGCGCGGACGTGGTGTTGATGTCGGGAGATCTGCGCAACGTGCCAAACGCGATTGCTCTGTCGCAGTCGACCATCCGCAACATCAAGCAGAACCTACTCTGGGCCTTCGGCTATAACGTGGTGCTGATCCCGGTGGCTGCGGGAGCGCTCTACCCGAGCTTCGGCATCCTGATGTCACCGATATTCGCCGGCCTTGCCATGGCGTTCTCCAGCGTGAGCGTGCTGATGAACGCCCTACGCCTGCGCCGCTTCGGCCCGCCGCTTTCAGTGGGCGGGACAGCGCTGCAAGCAGGGCCGGGCCAGCTCGCACCAGCAGAATAACAGGAGGGAGTGATGAACATCGGACAGGCGGCCGAAGCCTCGGGCGTCACGGCCAAGATGATCCGCTATTACGAAAGCATTGGGCTGATCGAGGCCCCTGCGCGCACGGAGGCGGGATATCGGGTCTACGGCTCCCACGATATCTATGCCCTTCGCTTCATCAAGAGGGCCCGAACTCTGGGGTTCTCCATTGAGGAAACTGCTGGGCTGCTCGCGCTGTGGCGCGACAAAAGCCGGGCAAGCGCCGACGTAAAGGCGTTCGCCCTTCAGCACGTGCACAATCTTGAGGCCAAGATCGGGGAACTCCAGGCGATGACGCGCACCCTGCGGCACTTGGCGAGCCACTGCCACGGCGATGCGCGTCCCAATTGCCCAATCCTTGATGACTTGGCCACCCTGGAGCCCGACAAGGCGCAAAAGGACAACAAGGGTGAGGCAGGACGTGTCCGAAAACCTCAAGCTGTCGGTCAGGATGGCCATGAGCCAAGCAAGCGCCGACGGACCAGTCCGCGGCAACCGACGGCTTAACCAACGGGCCTCCTCGGGCTTCATCGCTGGCCCGTCCTCAGCTAGCACCTCCGCTGTAAAAGCTGCCGCTTCCTTGCTGTGACTGACTGAGGGCTTCACCAAGGAGATCTTTGTTCATAATGGTGGAGGTGCGGAGATCCGAGGTGCTCCGATACTTCGGTGCCGCTGTAATATCACAGGGCCAGAGTTTGAGAATATGCAGGTGGTGGAGCAAGGGCAGGCTTGGGCGGGCGATCTGATCCGGCATTGGCGTGATGATCCCGGCGGAACCTACCGCACGTGGTTTCTTTGGAGGAGCGGATCAAGAACTTCCGCTCGATCCGGCGCGGCATTCAGGCGGTGATTGACGAGATCCGCACCGACCGCTTCGGCAATGCCTACCGGGGCTCGTCCTTGGAGACCGTGCTGGACTCGATCGCGGAGCAGCGTCAGGTGTTCAAGGGGGCCGCCCATGCCTTCATGTGGAAGCCCAAGCTGCGCATTCCGGACATCTACGAGAACCGCGATAACCAGATCGCCTTCGGGCACTTCCTTGATGTCTGCCTCTGCTGCAACGCCGAGGCCCAGATCGTGAGCGCCATCCACGCCCCGGACGCGAAGAAGATCAGGGGCTCGGCCCAGCGGCGGCGAACCTGCTGTACTTCCTCCACCCGACCATGGCGCCGCCGTTCAACACGGCAATCGTGAAGGACTACAACGCGCTGGCGGGCGCGACCGTCAAGCTCGGGCGCTGGGACGAGTACCTCGCCATGCACAAGGGCATCCTGGAGCTGAATGCCGCCCATCGCTCGTTGTTGTCGAACGACCTCGGGGCCGTCTCGGCCTTCCTGTTCGACGTCGGCTCTGGGCGCTATCCGCTTCCGGACCGGGACGGCGCCGGCTCGCTGGAGCACTGGCACCAGGATCTCGAGCAGGTGAGGGCGGAGTCCGCCGCCGCAAGCAGGGCGGCGCAGGCAGCCCGCGAGGCTGACCATACCCATGCAGAAATCCAGGGCTGGCTCCGGGATCTCGGCCTGGCGCTCGGTTACAGCGTGTGGGTCGCTGCCAATGACGGAAACCGCCCGTAGGCGCCGGGCGGCTCGCCGACGGGTGCCTTGAGCGGCTTCCTGACGCCCTGAGCTGCAACCCCGCAGCGGATGCCATCCGGCTGATCGATGTGCTCTGGGTCGACCAGTCCACCGGCGCCATCGTCGCGGCCTTCGAAGTGGAGCACACAGCGAGCATCTATTCCGGCATCGTGCGTATGCTCGACCTGGCCCTTGGCATCGAGGATGCCGCAGCGCGCAACTTCTTTCTTGTTGCACCGGACGACCGGGAGTCGGACGTCCGGGCGCAGTTTGCCCGACCAGCTTTCTCCCGGGTTGGGGAGCTGGATCTACGCTATCTGCCTTACAGCGAACTGCGCGAACACCGAGAAGCCATCGCCCGCTTCGGAAGCGGCCTCAAGGGTGTCCTCGCTATCGCGCGCCCGTTGCGGCAAGTTCCGGTTCTAACCAGAACCGGAACCGATTGACGGATGAGATCAGATCGGTTGCGCTTCTCGTTAGCGTGCGAAGGTCCTCTGGCCGGATCTTGCCCATCCTGACTGGATGACGCCGCTGTGAGGACCTACAGGGTGACAGGGGGTGACCCGCAGCGGCCGTGACGGGGCGGCATGGAGTCGGAGACCAGACGGCGGACATTACCTGACTGCATCACCCAGGGGCGAGGGAGATCATTCAATGATGCAGGGCATGACCGAAATGGGCTGGGTGGGCTGATAAGCTTGGTTTGGCTCTTGCTCCTGGTCATCTTGGGAACAGCTGTGCTGTTAAATATCTTCGGAGCTGAGGCCCCGCCAGGGGCAGGCCATGAGCCTGAAAAATCGGCTGGTGTTCCCCAGTAGTCACGGCGTCACGACCGTTGCCTTCGTCGCACGATAACTGCCTTTCAGGCGCTGTACCGTGGGTGAGGGGATGGCCGCACCGACCGAGCGGAGCAGGCCACCCCCATACTCGGCCACCGACACAGGCGTTCGGTTGCCTCAGTGGTCGTCCTGGTCCTCGTCATCATCGCCGAACCAGCCGCGCATCATGCCTCGGCCGCTCAGCCCCATCATGCCAGAACCCATCATGCCACGAGGCCGCATGCGGACGAGCATTTGGAGCCGCCGCTTTTGAGCATCGTCGAGTGTCGCGTAGAGCGGCGCCGCCGCATCCGCGAGTTCCCGGACGGCTTCGGCCCCTTGGCTCATCCGATCAGCCATGATGCGAAGCAGGCCGACCGAGTCGTCGGCCATCGTGCCCCGGCTCTGGCGCAAGCCCTGCATGTGCGTGAGGTGCAGGCGGGCGAGGCTCCGCATCGCCTCCTCGACGGGAGGCCACAGCTTCTCCTGCTCAGCGGACAGCTTCAGCCCGGCCCGGAGTGCCGCAATGTGGGCGTCCACGAAGGCGCTCATGTCGTCGGGCGAGAGACGGCCCATCATGCCCCTGCCGGGGCCGCCCATCATGCCGTCTCGCGTCCCGCCGCTGCCGCTTTGCGCAGTGGCTGATACACCAACTGCAAGGAGGCTACCCACGAGAGCCCCAATAAGGATCTGCTTTCTCATGATGGCTCCTTTCGCTCACAAGATCGTCGACAGATTACCTATCCTAGTCACGAAGTGGACCGTACGAATGGCCGCTTAATTCGGCGAGAGTATAGTTGATCGGTTCCCCTGTTGTTCGGTTCAAGGGCATACTAATCCATTCTTACTTTCGGCGTGGAGGGACGTGGCGCAGGCTCATGTTCTCAACGGCAGCGCTGCGCCTCGCGGACGAGCGTAAGATCCGGCTCTCGCTATGATCGGGTTCAACCCAAGACGGACCATCAGTGGAGAAAGATGATGAATCTCGACCAACTGGTAACAACCGCGGCGGCCATGGTGAAGCCCGGCAAGGGCATTCTGGCTGCCGACGAAAGCTCAGGGACGATCAAGAAGCGCTTTGACACCATTGGTGTCGAATCGACCCCAGACAACCGGCGCGACTATCGCGAGCTTCTCTTCCGCTCGAGCGAGGCGATGAAGAACTACATCTCCGGCGTCATTCTCTATGACGAGACGATCCGGCAGCTCGCCGCGGATGGGACGCCGCTGGTAAAGCTGATCGAGCAGGCCGGCGCCATCCCCGGCATCAAGGTGGATCTCGGCGCGAAGCCGCTGCCCTTCTGTCCCGGAGAGACCATTACGGAAGGTCTCGACGGCCTGCGTGAGCGCCTCACAGAGTATCATAGCCTCGGCGCCCACTTCGCGAAGTGGCGCTCGGTCATCGACATTGGCGACGGCATTCCGAGCGGGACGGCGGTGAAGGCCAACGCTCATGTCCTGGCGCGCTACGCCGCGCTCTGCCAGGAGCAGAACGTGGTACCGATCGTCGAGCCGGAGGTCCTGATGGATGGCGCACACGACATCGACCGCTGCGCCACCGTCACGGAATTCGTGCTGAAAACCGTCTTCCAGGAGCTTTACGAACAGCGCGTCGTGCTCGAAGGCATAGTGCTGAAGCCTAATATGGTCATTGCCGGCAAGATGTCGCCGCAGCAGGCTTCCGTGGACGAGGTGGCCGAGAAGACCCTCATGGTGCTGAAGCGCTGCGTACCATCCGCGGTGCCCGGCTTCGCCTTCCTCTCGGGCGGCCAGTCGGACCAGGAGGCCACGGCTCATCTTGATGCCATGAACAGGATCGGTGGAGTTCCCTGGAAGCTGACGTTCTCCTACGGGCGTGCTCTTCAGGCGGCGCCCCAGAAGGCATGGTCCGGCAAGCCGGACAACGTCGCCGACGCCCAGCGCGCCTTTACCCACCGCGCCAGAATGAACAGCCTGGCCTCCAAAGGTGAGTGGAGGAGCGACCTGGAAGAAAGGGCGACCTGATCCTGACCGGATCGATGGGGCGATTGCGCGATCAATGCGGATAGTTCCCGCCTTCGCCGAAGGCAACCGCGTGAACGATGCGAGACGCGTGAGATCGAGGGGCCTTGGAGAAAGCCCCTTATGCGCCCATCACCTGGAAACACCATCGTAGGTGACGAAGCCCATCATGCCGGCTGCCATGTGGTAGAGATGATGGCAGTGAAACATGAAGGCCCTGGGCTATCGGTATCGAACCCAACCATCAACGTGCTTCCAGGCGGAATGGGGGCTGTGTCGCGGACCACTCCCGCGACCTGAACCCCATCGATGCCGATGACCTGAAACCGATGACCGTGGAGGTGCATCGGGTAAGCCATCGGGCTCGCGTTGCGCATGGCGGTCGCGACCCGCTCGCCCTCGCGCACGCGAACCGGAGCCTCAAACCTAGATCGGCTCTCGGCATAACCTTATGGATCCCCTGCAATTCGGCCGTGATCATCCAATCAACTGCACGGATGCTCAATGGTGTCGCGGCGCGGAACTGCTTCTCAAGATCCAATCCGAGGACAGGTCCCTTGCGCTCGCCTGTCGCGGCGATCTTCTCGATGCGTGAGCCTACGGTGGCGAGGATAATGCCGGTTTCCCGATCCCCGGCCACGTGGAGATCCCTGAGTGCCAACTTGCGCCCACAGGACCCTGCGCATCACGAGGCCCCGGGCGGAGCGAAGAAGCAGATGATGCGCTTGTCGGAAAGCTCGCATAGATGAAACAGGGGGTCGGGTGACAGCTTTGCCATGCCTCGCGGCACGATCCGGCCATCCCACAGCTGCCAGCCCTTCGACGTTTCAAGCACCGTCTCGCCCTTTGCTTCCTCCAGATGCCTGCAGTCCCTTTGGCTGCAGCACGCGACAGGGTACCAGTCGTGCGCCATCGCCCCGGACGCGCTTGAGGCGAGCACCGCCATAACAAACCTCAGGGTTGCACGATGTGACATGAGGGCCTCCCGATGATGGATTTAACGCGCTGGAAGCCGGCCACTTCCGGGTCCTGCTATGCTTCGGGCAGCGCTGTTGCGCCGCGCCCCTGGAACCACGCAAGGCTGAACACCAGCCCGGCGAAGGACCGCGCCACCTTTGCGGCGGCCACAATGGCCAGAGGCCCCGGAAAGGGCCCGAGAAGCACGACCTCGGACTGGAGTGGCAGGACCGTTGCGACAGCAACGCCGCCGCGGACAAGGCCCCGTGCTCCAAGGGCGTGATTCACCGCCACGCCAGAAACACGGCGTGTCGGCCGAGCATCTCAGACCATGTGCGTCGACCATGCCCGGTCGTGCTCCCTCGGCGGCTCCGGGGCACGGCCGGTATGCAAATCTTGCAGTCGGCCTGATAGCCAGAGATTACGGGGTGACTTTCTTTCCGCTCGCATCAAACTGTTTCAGATAGGCGATAAGGTCGTTGATCCTCTGCTCGTCCTTGAGGCCGGCATAAACCATCTTGGTGCCCGGGATCTTGGCGCGCGGGTTCTGGATGTAGTCCCGAAAGGTCGCCTCGTCCCAGGTCAGGCCGGAATTCTTGTTGGCCGCGGAGTAGTTATAGCCCTCAATCGACCCCGAGTGCCGGCCAAACAGGCCGTTCAGCACCGGGCCGACGGCATTCTTGGCGTTTTCACCGATCTGGTGGCAGGCCCGGCATTGCGCAAAGACCTTCTCGCCAGCCGCCGCATCCTGGGCTTGGGCGTGGCCGAACCCGGCGAGGACCAGGGCGGCCGAGACAGCAATCGAACGCATGAACTTCTCCTTTGTGTGAACGGCGTGGCCTCATCTCATCTTGACGACCGCACGCCGGAGGCCGCCGAGAACAGGTTGGAGCAGCGGAGAATCGTGGCTGGACCTCCACCCGCATCGGCCCAGTCCCGGTCCGCCCAAGTTTGCTCTGCGCATAGGACCTGACCGTCTTTCCGGTCATGCCGCAGGCACGGGAGTTGCCGGTTGCCCGGTTTGGCTCCGTGGGACGGGCCATCTCAGAACCATCCGAATGTCAGCCCGGCCACGGCGAAATACCGGGCCGTCTTCGCCACCGCCACGATGACGATGAAGATCGGAAGTGGCTCGCGCAGCACGCCGGCGACAATCGTGAGCGGATCGCCGATGAACGGTAGCCAGCTCAGCAGCAGCGACCAGCGCCCGTAGCGGTGATACCAAGCCTCGGCCCGCTTGATCGTCTCGCGCCGGACCGGAAACCAGGGCCGGTCCTCGAACCGGGCGAGAAGCCGCCCCAGAAGCCAGTTCGCGGCCGAGCCCAGGGTATTCCCGACACTCGCCACCAGGATGAGAAGCCACCATTGGTAGTGTTCGGCGACGAGCAGACCGAACAGCACGACCTCGGACTGGAACGGCAGGACCGTTGCGGACAGGAACGCCGCCACGAACAGGCCGCCATACTCCAGGACATGGTTCAACGGGCGGCTCCCGTCGGGATGGCGGCTTCGGCGGCCGGAAAGCGAACCGACAGGATGTCGGGGAGCTGCTCATCTCCGGGCCGCCGCTCCACGGGCCGAGCGTCAATCCTGGCCCGGACCACCGGCGGCAGGAGATGCAGGAATCGCTTCGACATCACCACGCCGAGATTGGCCTCCTTTGACCGCCGCTCCATGCGCGGTAGGGCGTTCATGGCGGATCCGAGCACCGTGAATTCGGCGCGCCGGCCATCATCGAAGACACCCGCCAGAACGAACCCGCAGTGCAGTGTGGCGATGACGTGCATGCCGGAGGGCGTCTCCGCATGATTCTTCCACGTATCCAGGGGGGGCAGGACCTCGCAGGCCGCGTCAAAAGCCTGGATGGCTTGCTGCTCCGGGGGCCCGTCGAGGAAAACAGCCAGCACGCCGTCGCCGAGATATTTGTCGATGATGCCGCCGTGGCGCGAAACCGCTTCGTGCACGAAGCGTCTGAACGCCATGAGATCACCGATGACCTGACGCCCGGGACGGCTCCGGGCCAGGCCTGAGAAGCCCCGGATGTCCACCAGCAACAGACACGCATGGCGCTCGGCAACCTCGGTGGCTTCTTCGCCCCTGACCACCTCCGCGGCGACGCCTTCGGGCAGGAACCGTGACAGCAGCATCCGGTCCCACTCGGCGCGCAAAATGGTTGACCACGCAAGCCGTGTTCGATGGACTGCGTAGAAGACGAAGCCGGCCGCAGTGGCGAACGAGATGAACGCAAGCGCTTGCCGGGATCTCAGAGGGCTTGGGCGTCCTTCAGCCGGCAGCGTCGCGGGTCCAATCAGCAGAACGAACGACAGGATCCAGCCTAAGGTGACAATCGCGGCAAACGCCGCCACCAGATCGCGGCGCAGCCGCAGGCCGGTCTGGATGAGAAGAAGAAAGGCCGGAAACAGGCTGACCGCATCCGTCGCCAGAGACAGATCATGGGAATCGCGGGGCAGATGATCGGCGATGACATAGACCGCCAACCCGGCGTCCGTCAGCGTTGCGGCCCATGGCAGCCAAGATCGTCCGGCGGCGAAGCGCGATGACAGCGCCAAGACGACCGTCGTCAGGCCGTAGATCACCAGGACGATCCAGTGTCCCTCCCGATGGCCGTAGCCGTATTCGAGAACCGCGGCAGCCCCGAGGATGGCCAGGACCAGAAGCCGTGGCACCAGCGCGCGCCGGTCGAAATCGGCCTCCAGATACTCCGGCAGTTCATCAGAACGCACCCGGTCCGCAGTAGCCCCGCCGGTCCTTGGCGCGGGCCGTTTCCTGATGCGGGCGGATCCGAGCGGATGGCCGGTTTCAGCATCCGGCGCCGGGATGCGTTGTCGGCGAAGACTGGTTGGCGATTCTCGCGTCTGCATTCGTGTTCCTTGTTGAGCCTGTGGCGACCGGTCCGACGTGGAGCGTCAGTGGGCTCTCGTAGGGACCGAGAACAAGGTCGGCCGGGATGGCGCTGTCGGGTTCCAGATCCCGCGCGAGAGGGCCCACCTCGATCCAGATCCTCCTGCCGTCCAGGCGCTCGGTGGCGCCGGGCCTGACCGGCAGCGTGCCGATTTCGCCGCTGTGGCCTTGGCCGAAGGACCCCATGATCCGCGCCGGCTGCTCCCCCGGCATCTGCAAGCCCGTGATGAGGACGCGGTCAGTTCCGGCGTTCTCGACCGCAAAGGTGATCACGGTCGTTTCACCGGCGCGGGCGGGTGTGGCGGCGATCTGCGAGATGGCCAAGTCGCCCAGGACGGCGCTTTCGTCCTCGGCATTGGCCGGACAGGGCTGCAGGATGGCATAGGCTGCAATCGTGGCCACAGCCACTCCAACGGCAACGAGCCGCTTCATCGGGAGCATGATGGTTTCCTTGTTGTTCTTGGGTATCGCCGGCCGCCACGGTGAGTCCGAAAGCGCGGCGGCCGGCGATGGTCCACCCGGGGTTGGGGCCGGACGGAATTGATGCCGCTATCGCGCCTTCCGAAGGCTGATGACGGAAAGCTGGCCATTCACGCGGTCGGCCTGGAACTGCACCTTGTCGCCCGCCTTGACGCCTTTCAGGAGGGCCGGATCCTGGACACGGAACACCATCGTCATCGTATCCATGTTGAGGTTCGGGATCGCGCCATGGTCGAGCGTGATCTTGCCCTGGGCGGTGTCGACCTTCTCGACCGTGCCGGACACCATGGGGGCTTGGCTGGCGGCCGGGGCTGCTTGGGCTGGCGCTGCGGCGGGAGCGGGCACGGCGGGGGCCGGACTGGCCTGGGCGGTCGGTGCCCCCCGTTGATCCAGCGGCCCGGAGCCGTGCGGCGGCTGGTCAGGCTGGGCGCGGTAGTCAGGCTGGCGATTGCGAACCTGCCACTCCTTCAGCTCGGAAATCTGCTTCTGCTGCTCGTCGAGAATCTTTTGGGCCAGCTGGCGCAGCTGCCGATCGCCCCCGAATTCAAGCTGTGTCTTGGCGAGGAAGATCAGATCTTCATGATGGGCAATGAGCAACGAGGCAAAATCCTTGTCGGGATCGCCGACGAGCTTCATATCCTTGAAGCGGTCGTTCATGACCTCGCGGACGCGCTCATAGGCGGCCGGCGCCCCCTTGGCGGGCTGCGCCTGGGCGAGGCGGTCGGGACCGATGGCGACGATGGCCAGCAGGGCCCCAGCGGCAGTGAGGGTGGCGGTCATGCGTTTCATGGTGGTCTCTCTCCTGAAAGCGAAAGGCCGCCCCGCGAGTGGAGGTGTCGAACTCGTTGGATCGCGGGGCGGCACGGGCCTTACTTGCCCTTCTTGATCGAGGTGACGGTGATCTGGCCATTCACCCGGTCGGCGGTGAACTGCACCTTGTCGCCGGCCTTGACTTGCTTGAGCATGGCCGGATCCTGGGCACGGAACACCATGGTCATGGCATCCATATTGAGGTTCGAGATCGCGCCATGCTCGAGCGTGATCTTGCCTTGAGCGGTGTCGACCTTCTCGACCGTGCCGGAGACCACCGGCAGGCTCTGGGCGAACGCTTGGCTCGACAGGGCGAAAGCGGCAGTCAGGGCGATCGTGGTGAAGTTGATACGCCTCATCGGAAAACTCCTCGTCGGATGTTGTCAGTGGTTGGAAAGGGCGTCGTCACTTGACGACGACGGTGCCGTGCATGCCGGATTCGTAGTGGCCGGGAATCAGGCAGGCGAACTCGAACGTGCCGGGCTTGGTGAATTGCCACACCATCTCGCCGCCCTTGCTGACAGCCAGGCGCCGGGCATTCGGGTCGTCATGCTCCATGTCGGGGTTTTTCTGCATCTCGATCTTGTGCTTCGCGTTGCTCTCGACGGTGTCGAGGACAAACTCGTGGTCGACCTTGCCGTTGTTCTTGAGAACGAACTTGATCTGCTCACCCTGGCGCACTTCCACTTTATCGGGAAAGTAGACCATCTTGCCGTCGTCGGTTTCCTTCATGGTGATCGGGACGACGCGCGCTGCCTTTTTCGGGTCGCCAGGCTGGCCGTAAGCAGCCTCTTTGTCGTGGTGGCCAGGCGCTCCGGGGCCAGCGAAGGCGAGGCCCGTCGTAAGAAGGAGGGCTGCAAGACCGGACAGAGTTAGAGTGGATTTCATCGCTTAAGAACTCCTTGTTGCTGCGATTGGTCAGTGGTTGTTATGCCCGCCCCCGCTTTGGGCGGTGCGAGCGGGGCGCTTGCGGGGATCGACGGCGCGGAACTCCGTCGCCTTCACGCCGCTGTCGGGCGAGGTTGCCCGGGCGGGCTCGGCGAGCTGCTCGCCGGTCCACTCGTAGGCGACGGTTCCCTCCGGGTGCTTGTACCAACCCGGATCCTTGTAATCGTCGGCCGCCAGGCCCGGACGGACCTTCACGACCGAGAACATGCCGCCCATCTCGATGGGCCCGAACTGGCCGTAGCCTGTCATCATCGGCAGCGTGTTGTCGGGCAGTGGCATCTCCATCGAGCCCATCTCGCCCATGCCGGCCGAGCCCATCGGCATGTAGCCCGGTGCGACCTTGCGAATTGCGGGCGCGGTCTTCTTCATGTTGACGCCGATATAGGTGCGCACGCCGTGGCCCATGGCGTTCATGGTGTGGTGCGACTTATGGCAGTGGATCGCCCAGTCGCCGGGAACGTCAGCGACGAACTCGAACGCGCGCATCTGGCCAACCGCCACGTCGACCGAGACCTCCGGCCATTGCGCGGATTCGGGCACCCAGCCGCCATCGGTGCCGGTGACCTTGAAGTCGTGGCCGTGCATGTGGATCGGGTGGTTCGTCATGGTCAGGTTGCCGAACCGGACGCGGACCTTGTCGCCTTGCCGTGCAACGAGGTGATCGATCCCCGGGAACACGCGCGAGTTCCAGCACCACAGATTGAAGTCGAGCATCGTGTTGACCTTCGGCACGTAGCTTCCGGCCTCGATGTCGAAGGCGTTGAGCAGGAACACGAAGTCGCGGTCGACGCGGCGCTCGGCCGGATCGCGCGGGTGCACGACGAAGAAGCCCATCATGCCCATCGCCATCTGCACCATCTCGTCCGAATGCGGGTGGTACATGAAGGTGCCGGACTTGCGCAGAATGAACTCGTACACGAAGGTCTTGCCGGGCGGGATGTGCGGCTGGGTCAGGCCGCCCACGCCGTCCATGCCGTTGGGCAGGAGCTGGCCGTGCCAGTGCACTGCGGTGTTCTCCGGCAGCTTGTTGGTGACGAAAATGCGCACCTTGTCGCCCTCGACCGCCTCGATGGTCGGTCCCGGCGACTGGCCGTTGTAGCCCCACAAATGCGCCTTCATGCCGGGCGCGAGCTCGCGCACGACGGGCTCGGCGACAAGGTGGAACTCCTTCCAGTCGCCGTTCTGGCGCCAGGGCAGGGTCCAGCCGTTGAGGGTGACCACGGGTTGGTAGTCTGGCCCGCTCTTGGGATAGAGCGGCGGCTGCATCGTGGCCTCGGTCATGGTCGGCGCCTCGGGCAGGCTGGCGGCCTGGGTACGTCCGCTGATCATCGAGGCGCCGGCAAGGGCCAGGCCTCCGGCGCCGAGGAAGTTCCTGCGCGATAGGTCGGTCATTGGGTTCTCCTCAAGGGTTTCAGTGTCCGCCGCCGCCGGCTCCCCCGCCGGCCGCAGCTGTGGTGGTTTCCCCGCCGCCCTCTCCGCCGCCAACCCCGCCGCCGATCAGGGCGGCCTTGAGGTCGGTGGCTGCGATCCAGAAGTCGCGGCGGGCGTTGATGGCGTCGACGTTGCTGAGGATGCGGGTGCGGGCGTCGAGGATGAGCTGGCTCACGTCGACGAGCATGCCGCTGTACTGGAGCTGTGCTTCATCCTGGATGGTCTTCTGCAACGGCAGGACGCGGCCCTGGTAATGGCGGGCGAGGTCATGGTTGCCGCGGTAGCGCAGGTAGGCCTCGCGGGCCTCGGAGCGCACGTTGACGGCCCGCTCCGCCAGGCGATTGGCGGCGGCCATGTAGGTCTCCTGGGCGTTGCGGACGCCCACCGCGCCGAAGTCGAAGATCGGGATCGTGAAAGCGACCTCCAGCCCGCGCCGCTTGATCCGTTCACTCTCGACCACAGTCTCGCCGCCTTCGGAGAAAACGGATGTCGTGCGTTCGTAACTGGACAGCCCGGCGAGTTCGATATCGGTCACAAACCGCGTGGCGTTGGTCAGGCCGTACTGCCCCGCGACCGCATTCAGGTCATGCCGTAATGCCTGGAGGTCGACACGCCGTTCGAGCGCCCGACGCTCGATGTCCTGGGCCGAGGCGATGCGGGCCGGGAGTGCCGGCAGCGAGTTCGGCAGGCGGAAGTCGATGTCCCGACCCCACAGGCCGAGCTGCCGGATCAGGCGCTCGCGGGCAACCTTCTGCTCAATCCGCGCACGGGCGAGCTGAGCTCCAAGTTCCTGGTAGAAGGCATGCTCGCGCGCCTGCTCCAGCTTGTTGAGCGAGCCGGTCTCGCCGAGCTGCTTGGCGAGTTCCGAGGCAGTCTCCGCCGTCCCGAGCGCCTGCTGCATAAAGGCGACCTGCTGGTTGGCGGCAATGGCCCGGTAGTATTCCCGACGCGCCTCAGCGGCGAGCCGGAGCACGGCCTCGGCGGTGCGGAACTGGGCGGCACGGAAGCGCTGCTCGGCGATGGCCGTCCGCGCCGGCAGGGTGGCGAGTTCGAACAGGCCGATGACGATCTGGCGCTCGATCTCAAGTTCCAGGCTGCCGCCCAGCCGTGACAGGGACACGGTGGGGCTCGGAGGCAAGCTCGTCTGGATATACTCGGCTTCCGAGACCCCGAGCTCGTTGAAGTCCGCTTGCAGACCACGGTTTTTCAGCAGCGCAATTTGGACCGCGCTGTCGGGGGTGAGCGGGCGGCGCAGCAGCTCCTCAACCCGCTGCTGAATGCCAAGGGCCTCAGCCTCGTTGGTGACCTTGACGACGTCTTTGTTCAGTTCAGCGTACGCGACCGTTTGTGCTGTCGACAATCCACCGTCTGCCGAAAAGGAGACGCAGCCGCCAAGGAGCACGGTCAGGGCGACGCTGCCGAGTAGCCCCAGGCGTGGCATTGATACCATCTTGCACTCTTTTTGAGTCATTATATTGCTTTCCTTGCGCGTGCGTTGCCGCGCCGCCCCCAAAGCGGCTGATATGTCCTTGTTTTCACCCATGGATCACCGCCCGCGCCGGGCAGCATCGTTCGAGTCGTCGCGCTCCGGATTGGCGCCGGGCGCGACGCGCCGGTTGAGCTCGCGCCAATCGAGAGGGTCGACGACATCGTAGCTTCGCACGCCAGCGGTGACGGCGGTATAGCCAGGGCTGCGGGTGTCGATGGTGGAGTTGGCAGGAGCCGCAAGGTAGGAGGGCGGCTGGGTGGCCACGCAGGCACCCAGACTGAGGCCAAGCATAGCCAAGGGAATCAGCTTTATCATGGGGTCCGTCTCCGGGCGGACCTCCGCAGCGTGGTCAGAATGGGACGATGCGATGGCGGACGGCACGTCCGTCCTTCACCACAGGCCCGGCGTTCTGATTGCGATCTGCGAAGGATGACCGGTTTGAGCTTCAGGACGGTCGCAGCCGGCTCTCAGGAGCGGGCACGCCGGTTCGTGCGGGCGTCAGCCGCCCGCGCCTGACTCAGACGGTTCGTGGAGGCCTGTCGAGGCCGCCTGCGGTGATGCCCCCGACCTGCTCGTCGCCGGCCATCACCATGGGAGCCTGGGAAGCCGCCGGGGAGTAGAGGCTGGGAGGTGCACTGCCCTGAAAGGCATGGCATGCGCCCATGCTACAGCAGATCAGGCCTGTGCAATCCTGCGTGTCCCCATCTTGGTCGCTGAAGCCGCTCAACGCGGTATCGTCGCAGGATGCCAGCACATCCGCGTGCTCGTGATCCCCATCGACGGCTGCATGCTCGTGCCCGGCGTTAACCGCCGTGGCGGGCCCATGCCCGGCCGGCGCAGCCGCCTGCGACATGGAGATCGGGAGGATCGCCATGGTAAGCGCAAGCAGTGCCACGATGATTGTGCCCATCAGCCGCAAGGGGAAGGCGCTCCTGTTCGTCAGAACCGGATATGTGTCACGAAAATCTGGATTCGACAAGGCGAGGGCAGACAGAGGGTCGGCCCCTGTCTAGCGGGAGGGAATGAGGTAGGAGAGCATGGAAATCCTCAGCTCTGCTTTGTTCACGAAGCCTGTAGCCCTCCCCACCGTGGCAAGGTCAACACCCCCAGTTTAGCTGTCCCAAATTTAGCCTGCGACAAACGGCGCCTGTGTCAGGGAGGTTGGAAGTGACAACCGGTCCAGTCCCGGGGGATTTGCGTTTGACCGGCATCCCGCCATCAATGTCTCAGGTCCGGGAGATCCGCGCTGAGCCAGAACTAAGTTCTTGAGTAAATCCCAGAAACGCGCTAACTTGCAAATGCCTTGCAAGAGCAACGCGAGTGGCTGCCATGCGCAACTGGCTGCGAGAGACCGTCAACCGCCGCCACCTTCTCTGGGGCAGCCTCGCCACGGCCAGCGGCTCCCTGCTCGGGGGTGTGGCAGCGACCGGCCAAAGCCCGCATGCCGGCCATGGGGCGGCGGCTCGGCCTTACGAAACGAACTCAACCAATCCCCACGGCGCGCACGGCAACATGATCACGGTCGGCGACGTCGGCAGCGCCCGCAACGGCTTCGATCCGACAGCGCTCCTGACTGACTGGGACACCGGGATCGTCTCATTGCTGCCAGACGGCCGCACGCTGCGCACCTTCGAGATCACCGGCGAGGACAAGGAAATCGAGATCGCACCGGGCATCTTCTTTCCGGCCTGGACCTACAATGGCCGGGTGCCGGGCCCGACCATGCGGGTCACAGAGGGCGACCGCATCCGGATCATCTTTCAAAACGATGGCTCGCATCGCCACTCGATGCACTTCCACGGCATCCACTCGGCCCGTATGGACGGGATCCCTGGAGCAGGGGAGATCGGTCCTGGCGAGGCGTTCACGTACGAGTTCGATGCCTTCCCGTTCGGGTGCCACCTCTATCACTGCCACTCGCTGCCGTTGAAGCGGCACATCCACAAGGGCATGTACGGCGCCTTCGTCATTGATCCCGACCCGACACGTCATCCCGAACTGGCTGAGGTTGCCCGTTCACGCCTCCTCGGCACGCCCGAGAACCAGGGTTGGCAGGAATTCGTCATGGTGATGAACGCCTTCGACACCAACTTCGACGGCGAGAACGAGATCTACGCCGTCAACACGGTGGCGCATCACTTTGCCAAGCACCCAATCACAGTGGTCCGCGGCAGGCCGGTGCGCATCTACCTCATCAACGTGGTCGAGTTCGATCCGATCAACTCGCTGCATCTGCACGGCAACTTCTTCGACTATTACGACCACGGTACAACCCTGACGCCGACGCTGCGCACCATCGACACGGTCATGCAGTGCCAGGCCCAGCGCGGCATCCTGGAGTTCACCTACCGGGAGCACGAGACCGGCTTGTACATGTTCCACGCTCACCAGTCCGAGTTCACCGAGCTCGGCTGGATGGGCATGTTCGATGTAGTGGAGGCTGCCGCATGAGCGAAATCGCGGGTCCTGACACGGTTGCTGCTCCACCAGCGAGAACAACGGCGACGGCTCGGTCGAGATACGCCATCGCACTGTGGGTTGCTCTGCCCCTATTCCTCCTTGGGATGGCGGCCGCATGGCTCGTGGTCTCCGATCCCTTGCGCGCCTTCAACAACGGCGCGCCGCCGGTCGAGCGGCTGACGTTCGAGCGCCGCATCCTTGACAACGGCGGTATCCACCTTCTGGTGCGGGCCGGCGGGTCCGAGCCGGTGACCATCGCGCAGGTCCAGGTGGATGATGCCTACTGGACCTTCACCCAGGATCCGTCGGGCGATCTTCCCAGGCTTGCCACCGCCTGGATCCACATTCCCTTTCCATGGACCCTTGGCGAGGCGCACGCGATCCGGGTCGTGACGAAAACCGGAACCACCTTCGACCATGAGATTCCGGTGGCCGTGCGGACCCCGGAGGCCGACTCGAGCCAGCTCGTGCCGCAGGCCGTGCTGGGCGCCTTCGTCGGCATCGTGCCGGTTTCCCTTGGGCTGATGTTCTACCCGGCGCTGCGCGGGGTCGGGTCCCAGGGCATGGGCTTCCTGCTCGCCCTCACCATCGGTCTGCTCGCGTTCCTGCTCGTCGATGCGACCGAGGATGCGCTCGAGCTGGCCGGGGAGGCGGCCACGGCCTTCCAGGGCCCTGTGATGGTGGTGCTCGCGGCCACGGTCAGTTTCCTCCTGCTGTGGGTCGTCGGCCGCCGCCGGGGCGCCCCGACCGGGTTGGCGCTGGCGACCTACATCGCGCTCGGGATCGGCCTGCACAATCTTGGTGAGGGCCTCGCGATTGGCGCCGCCTTCACGGCCGGAGCCGCAGGACTCGGCACCTTCCTTGTGCTCGGCTTCACGCTGCACAACATCACCGAAGGCATCGGGATCGCCGCGCCCCTGGTGAAGGAGCCGCCGCCGCTGTCCGCCTTCGTCTGGCTGGCCCTGCTGGCCGGCGCCCCAGCCATCCTGGGCATATGGTTCGGCAGCCTGGCCTACAGCCCGCAGTGGGCGGCCCTCGCACTGGCGGTCGGCGCCGGGGCGATCCTTCAGGTGATTGTGGAAGTCGGAGTCTATCTCCTCCGCCTGGACGATCGATGGAAGACTGCGTCGGTCCCCGTCAGCGTCATCGGCGGTCTCGTGGCCGGTGTTGCGCTGATGTATGCCACCGCCGTCCTGGTGAAGGTCTAGCAAGCAAGGACTGGTTCGATGACGGCTCGCAGGACGAAGCATTCAGGCCCGGGAACTCCGGGCGACAGGATCGAGACCAACCGGAGGACACATGCAAGGGCCGGGGGCTCGCGGGAACCCGCTGCATTGTCGGGGGCGAACCGCATCGAGGCCCAGTGTCGGGCGAAGGGGATGAGACTGACGGATCAGCGCCGCCTGATCGCCCACGTGCTCTCGGAGGCTGAAGATCATCCCGACGTGTTCGAACTGCACCGCCGCGTGGTAGCGCAATGCCCGCATGTCGCGCTCGCCACCGTCTACCGGACGGTCCGGCGCCTGGAAGCGGAGGGCATTCTCGAGCGGCATGAATTCCGTGACGGCCATGCCCGGTACGAGCCGGCGTCGAAGACGCATCATGATCACCTGATCGACCTCGAAACGGGGAACGTGGTCGAGTTCCGCAATGCCGAGATCGAGAGGTTGCAAGCGGAGATCGCGCGACGGCTCGGTTACCGGCTCGTCAGCCATCGCCTGGAACTCTATGCCCTGCCGGTTCCGGTCATCCCTCGCTCGGACGAGGACCGGTCCTGATCGGGCGTCCGTCCCGCAGGGGATTTCGAAGGCCATGCCGCATCCCGGTCCTCGACACGATGGCTGCTTTTCGAGAAGGTCGCGTTCGCTCGACTGAAGTGGGGCCCTGCCGCGGCTTCGAGGCTCGTGATGCCTCATCTTTTGGGGACCACCGTGATCGTGAGCAGGCCATCGGCCCCCTGGTCGAATGCCAGTGAATAGTGGGCCTTGATCCCGTCGCCCTCGCTCTGCCCATCGCGGAGGGCCGCCCCAGGCAAGTCCGAGAGCAACCTGGATCTCCGATTGGGTTGCAGCTCGGCATCGAAGATTTCCATCGTTGCCCCCAATGCTGCGGTGGCGTCGACGATGCGGTCATGAACATCGCCTGCGGCATCGGCTGCCAAGAGATCCGCTGCGATCATGATTTCCCTTGTCCGGGGCGGCATTGCCCGACCAGTGGCGACGAGGAACGCGCGCGCTGACGAGAAACGGCATTCGATCAGCTCGCGCCCCGCGCACCATTCGAGTTCAAAGCGCAGATCAAGGCCGGCCAACCGGAGCCTGTCGTTCACTACGATGCCGACATTGCGGGGCGATCTGTAGAACGGGTCTGCGATGGCCGGCCCGGCAAGGGCGGCCATAAGGACCGTGGTGAGGATTTTCCGTCGGCTGTCCACCCGGGCGCCCTCCGCCGTCCGGAAGCATGGGCCAATACTGTGGCTGAAGCGTGCCTGCCAGCACGCCGCAGCAGATGGCGAATGTCCTTTCGAGGTTTGCGCTGTGCAAACCAGTTCGACTTGGGTGCTCTGGCAGCGGCCGCAATCACGCTCCAGGCGCTCAGGTGAGGGCGGCTCGGGAAGGTTGTGAAACCCGAACTGCGACCTGATCCACGTGCTCATTTTCCACGAGGGCTCGGATGCATCGATCGAGCGAATGAGACTGGTGTTTTTGCACGCGGTTTCACTCGGCCCTTAGCCAGTGGGCCGCGTGTCAAGCAGTAGGCGGCGACTTCCTCACACGTCGCAAGGCGACCGCAAGTTACTTGCCTTGGGCCGCCACAGAAGCGGTGTGCTTTGGCGGCAGAGCGTCCGCGCCCTATTATCCTTGCAAGCCGCTATGCTTATGGTCGGAGATATCGACGTAATGCCTCTTATGCCTTTCTAAGGAAGGCTAGTTCCATGGATCAGACTCGGGGCAAACAGCCCAGAATCTCCCTTCGCTTTGCTCTCGCGATCGTTTTGGCTTTAGGCTCAACAGTTGCAAATAGCCAACCTGTACAATTCGATGCTCCGCAGCGCCAAGCTATCGAGGCGATCATCAGGGAGTACTTGCTGAAAAACCCCGAGGTCTTGCAGGAAGCGATCGGGGAGCTTGAGCGCCGCCAGCAGGAGGCGCAGAAGAACGCTCAAACGACCGCATTGCGCGCCGAGCGGGAAAAGCTGATCAACTCGCCAAATGATTACGTGGTCGGCAATCCTTCCGGCGATGTGACCCTGGTCGAGTTCTTTGATTACAACTGTCCGTACTGCCGGAAGGCAAAGGGCGATGTCGACGCTCTCATCAGAAGCGATCCGAAGCTGCGGGTTGTGCTCAAGGAGTTCCCGATTCTCGGGCCGGACTCCGTCGAGGCGAGTCGTGTGGTGGTCGCGGCGAAACAGCAACTCTCCCCGGACAAGTACCTGGCATTCCATGATAAGCTCATGGAGACACGCGGCCGCGCGAACGGGGAGCGCGCACTGGCCGTGGCGAAGGAATTCGGGCTTGACCTGGCGAGGCTGCAGAAGGACATGCAGAGCGCTGCGGTCACGGCCGTGCTTCAGGAGAATACCGGCCTTGGCGATAAGCTCGGCATTACGGGAACGCCCGCCTTCATCCTGAACGAAGATATCATTGCGGGCGCAGTAGGACTTGAGCCGCTGCGGCAGGCAATTGCAAACACACGTCAGTGCGGCAAAATCGCATGTTAGGCTTCTCCGTCAAAGGGCTCGGAACCTTAGTTCGTCCGGTCTCTGATCGTCAGGCTTATCGGGATCGCAATAACCTTGAACTTCTGATCGGACTGTCTCAAACAAGTCCGCTCCATCGCCAGCCGCGACGAGAAGCGCCGCCAACTATCTCGCAATGATCATCATCAGGCCGGTCATGCGCTAGTGGTCGAAATCTGGTACTTGGTTCCCGCGATGATCGGCCGGCTCTGCGCCATAATCGAGCACCGCGACCCTCAAAACAACGCGCCCGCCAACGCTGTCGTTGGAACCTCCTCTTCCGAGGCGATTACCCCGTCGATTCGACGAGGATCACCAGGGACTCCGGCACCACGCCATCGAAGGCCATCGCGTCACTGGCCGCCTTGCTTTGCATCGCCGTTTTCAAGGCATCCAAATCCGGCACGTCCATCATCACAGCCACCCGAGCCGGATTTTGTGGATCTACGAACGTTCGGATGTTGGTCACTCCGAGCGAACCGAAAAACTCTTTGCGCTTCGGTGAGGTGAGCCAGTGCTCCGTGCCCTTTGTGATGTTGTGATGGCCAATAATCGTTGGCATAGCATCCTCCCTGCGACGATGCCGACGGCCGGATCGAGAGCCGCGCTCCAAGGCTACGATGCCCTGTTCATGCTGCGCTGTAAACCACCGCGGTCAGACGCGGGCCGGGCGGTTCAGAGTCGTCGCCAGAGTCGTCATGTGGGAAATACCAGCCGACGGCCGAAGGACCCTTTCTCAAGCAAGATCGGGAGCAGCAGCTCGGGACGGGGGATAACCGCAACGGGTCAACACTAGCCCGTTGGCCCTGGGAACCAAGTGTCAGATTTTGACCACTAGCAATAGTTCTTTGCAGACACGCCTGGCGCGGCCGCTTCCTTCCAGGCTGCTGAAGTGCCCGGCCGATGATGATCGCCCTGGCTAGGCTTGCGGGCCCCGTCTGGTTCTTACCAAGGCGTTACATTGGCCCTAGCGAACTGCAGGGCGGCCGATCATGCCGTCTACAGAGCATTGCTTGAGCAAAGCCGCAGGAGGCTAGGCGTGTCTGATCACTCCCGCGAATTGAAGGCTTGATTGGTCAATCTGTGATAATGTGCCAAGCAGTCATTAAGCGGTTCGGCACCTTGGAAGAATGCTAGCCGACATTGAAGGAAGGAGACGGCAAACCGTCCAGGCGGGGGCTCGGGTTCCGGGAGGAAGCAATGAGATATGCCCGTTTTGCTGGATTGATAGGCACGGTGGCCTTGATGTTAGCCCCGGCTATTGCGCTGGCTCAGGCTGAGCCAGAAAGCGGCTTAATCCGGGCTGATGAGATTACGCGCGCTCTCCGTGGCAAAGTCTGCACGTCGCGGGTGGGCGCCACCTTCGCGTTCGCCAACGATGGGCATTACGCTTACGACGGGTTGTGGACCGACCACGGTACCTACTCGGTCCATGACGGTGCGGTCACCGTCCTGCTTGACAGTGGTCTTGAAAGAGACTTCGCCATTTCGAGGCGGGGAGGAGTGCTTTACATGGAGGAGACCGCCGTCTCATGCGCATGAGCCATTCCACTCGAAAGGGATCTCCTCAACGATCCACCGCGCGTAACCAGGTGCTACTGTAGACGGTTCCTCAATGATCAACAGGCCAGTCCGACCGACCGTAAAGCTGACGGGCGCTCCCTTCGAAGCCGAAGGAGCCCAACAGCTCAACCGGCGCAAGCGCCGGATTGCGGCTGGTCGCCTCAGACGTGCCGGCATCCTCGAGGATCCGCTCACCACCTTCCTACGCTCCCGACGAGGAGCGCTCTGCCTCCTCGCAGGGGTTCTGCTCCTCGCCGCAGCTCTGTATGGTCTATATCTCGGCAAGATGTAAGGCGAGGCATCTGATCCCGTCGGTGGAATATGGCAAAGATCCTAGCGGACCCGATTATGTGGGACAGAGAGCCAACCTCCCCACAGAGCTTCAGTCATCGGGCCTCCGCCAGGTGGCCCGGGAGGTTTGACAAACTCAATCTCCGCCCAGAACGGGGCATGCAGGAGGACTGGGATGAGCTTCTACAGCGACGTCGTGCTGCCCCGCCTCCTCGACCATGCGATGAAAAATGAGGATCTCGTCGGCTACCGCCAACGAATCGTCGGGGCGGCGCACGGCCGGGTGCTGGAGGTCGGCATCGGATCGGGCCTAAACCTGCCATTCTACGGCCCCGGGGTGACGGAGATCATCGGCCTGGAGCCCTCGCGGGCCCTCATAGCTCTAGCCTCGCGCCGCGCCGGACCGAGTGGCAGGGCCGTGTCCTTCCTGCCAAGGTCTGCTGAGGCGATCCCGCTCGAACGAAGCAGTGTCGATACCATCGTGACGACTTGGACCATGTGCTCCATCCCCGATGCTGCAGCGGCCCTCGCCGAGATGCGACGGGTGCTCAAGCCTGGCGGGGATCTCCTGTTTGTCGAGCACGGCCGGGCACCCGATTCTTGGGTGGTCCGCTTCCAGGACTGGCTCACTCCCGCCTGGAGACCGCTCGCCGGTGGCTGTCATCTCAACCGGCCGATCGCCGATCTCATCACAGGGGCAGGTTTCGGGATTGTTGGCCTGCGCACCGGATATGCTCGTGGGCCACGCCCCTTCACGTTCATGTACGAGGGCCTAGCGCGCTAAACCTGAAGCCCCACTCCAAGGCATGCGACGGAACCGGGTACCGGAGGCCGCCGTTTTGGCTTTGACCCCTGATGGATGGTGCTGTGGCCGATTTCATTCGCCTCATGCTAAGCCGCGGGATCATCGCGCTGGTGGCCCTTGGCTTCGCGAGTGCGCCGTTGCACGCGAGTCTCCGTGTTCGCGGGTCAATCTCTACCCAGGACCTCTATGCCGCGAATGCGGCCAAAACAGAGTGCGTAACTGCCAACCACAAGCATGCCTCGCAGTCGAAGGGCCACGTGTCTGGGCAATCGTGTTGTCATTCCGCTTGCACTATGGCCCTGGCCCCGTCTGTTGCCGGCGGGATTCATCCTACTGCTCCGAGGGCCCCTGTTCCGATGTCGCCAGACCTGATGCCGGTATCGGCAGCACTGTCAGGCATCGATCATCCCCCAAAACCTGCCTGATTCTGGCGGAGCCTTCATGCCATCAATGGGTGCAAGGCCTCCGCCCCTCGAGCGTCAGTCCGTCGGCGCGTCAGGCGCCGCGCCGGTGCGGGCTAGTCCCTAGCGCGCCAAGAATTCAGGAGACCACCATGCATCAGCTATCGCCTGAGATGCGGGCTTGCATCGACGAGTGCCTGCGCTGCTACCAGACCTGTTTCGGCACGGCGATGACCCACTGCCTCGAGCAGGGCGGCAAGCACGTCGAACCCGGCCACTTCCGGCTCATGATCGCCTGCGCCGAGATCTGCAAGACCGCGGCCGGCTTCATGCTGATGAACTCGCCGCACCACAAGCATGCCTGCCGCGAATGCGCCGAGATCTGCGAGGAATGCGCCCGCTCCTGCGAGCAGGTCGGCGACATGCAGGACTGTATCGAGGCCTGCCGCCGCTGCGCCGAAAGCTGCCGCCGAATGGCCGCCTGAAAGGCCTCGGCCTCGAGCACCTCTTCAGGAAGCAGTTACCCATCCCGGCGGCTAAACTGTACTGGGTTCGCCGGGATGCCGCCATCAGAGGCTGCCGGCCCAGGCCTGCAGAGGAGTCGTCGCGGCATGAATGGCGGTTCTACTCAGGTGCGACGGTGACCCGAATCACGCTCGCGGCGGGCGGGTAGGAGGCCTCGTCGATCCGGCGCAGCACGCCATTCTCGGAGGCGCCAGTGTTTGGCGCCGCCTGTCGCGGCGCTTGATCCGAGCCGACACCGGGCGGCTGGTTGACTTCGGTCCCAGCATCCCAAAGGGCGACGCTGGCGGTCAGTTCACCGCTGACCGGTTGGCCATCCGCCGTGAACAGGTCCATGCCACCCTCCTGCGGTGCATAGACGAGATCGTTGGACTGCACGAACATAACCGCGAAATGAAGCCGATCGCCAGGCTCCGCCGTGATGGTGAAGTCCTCATTGTGCAAGAACGGCTGTGCGATCGGCGACGATCTGCCGTGATTGAGCGCCGCGATCAATGGCGTGGGATTGCCGTCTTCGGCCAATGACTCCAAGGCGGTGCCTGCCGGCTGCCCCGGCGTGAAGAAGACAAACTTGTCTTTGGAGACGACATAGAGGCCGGGGGAGATCGGGGCTCTCGTGCGTCTGCCGTCGGGCAGTGTGAGCGTCTCGTTGCTTGTGATGCTCTCGATGGACACCGCGAAGGTGACCGGACCTTCGGCATGCGCCGCACTGGTGATGGCGGCCCCCGCGACAAGAGTCATGGCGAGCGTGAACTGGGGATGACGGAACATTGCATTCTCCTTGCCCAAGCGCGCTGGACACTCCAGCGCGACGTCTACAGCCTAGAAGGTCAAGGGGATTACGGACCAATGCCGAATAGCTCGCGATTCCATAGCGACCCGCTTGTCTCCGTCGCGAATGTTTCTAAGCCCGAGTAGGAGACCAGCACCTGCCGATCAACGTACGCTGCGAACCAGCCTAGTCTCAATATGGGATCGTCTCGTCAGTGGAACCGGGAGATTGCGACATAAACCTGCGCCTTCGCCGAAGCTGACTGGACGGCCGCTCATGTGCACCCACTTTCCTATCATGGACGCATCGAACGGGTAGAGAAGCATGTCGGAGTAGGGGATGCGAGAGCCATGGGGAACGGGACTGCTTCACGCTCAACTGCAAGCAGAAGATTGGACCACGTTTGATGCGCTACACGGTGGCAACTCTCCGTTGAAGCCCATTGAACTCTATCCTGACTGCAGCCACCAATGATCAAAAGAACGGCCGAGTGCGGACACGGTGCTTTTGAGAACCTTCAGGTCTGATCCTGTTCCCAAGACCTCTGAAGCAAGATGAATGTGGCATTGCTGACACCGGACGGTTCGCGCAGTTCGTTGGCAAGTTCTTACAGCATGACCAGCCTCATTTGTCGGTTCTGAGTGACGCTCAAGTCTTGCTCGGCGAAATCACAAAAAAGTAGAATCCGTCACGCTGCACGGCCGCTTGTGCCGCCTCTGCTTTGAAGCCACGTCGGCTGCTCCCGGGCCGGCCCAGCGTGCCTCGGAACTTCCAGCCTGCACCGATGAGGAAGTCCGGGATCGGGCTACTCTTCGGGACCGCGCAGAACAGGTCGCGAGCGAACCGTGATTCAAAAATGATATAGGATTGTGCCGCAGTCACTTTCCGTGCCTCACCTTGAACAGGGTGACGGCCGGAGGCAAAGTCAGAATGCGAGCCGTTACCCTCTCTTTTGCTTGCAAGAGGGCGGGGCACTTCGTTATCCAGAGGGCTAGCGCCGGCTGGTTTCCGCCTCCGGCGGTTAACGGTCTTGTCTGGCAATGCAGTGCTCCGGAAGATAGCAATAGATCAGTTGGCAGCGGGCGGCGCCAGTGATCAAAGGTCTATTCGCCTGATTCAGCCGCCCAGGGTTGCGCGGCCGTGGCATCCTGCCTTTGAGATCACCCTTGGGGCGGTCCGAAGGCGCGCTATCGCCGATCATGCGCGGGAGCGACTGCGTGACCGTCATGGCAACACATGCCGATATAGGCTCGGGGAGAGCATGCAAGGCGCGTATGCCAGCCAGCGCGTTGGCCAATGTAATCTGGCACCTTGGACGCCTGCCCTTGTGCCAAATCATAGTAAAACGCTGCGGCCGAACCGCAGATCGACGTGCCATGGCCCCTCACCAAAAAGCACACTGCTCATAAGGCGGCTACGCCTGTGCCCGAAGAGCGGCGCATCGCCTCTGAGCATAAGTTCGTATGGCAGTGCTTCGAGGTTACAGCGCACTTCCAACGGGATGCACGACAACCGAACCCGATGCAGGCACGCCGGCCGAGTCCGCGGCGGCTCCCGGGGAAACTTGTAAGATACCAAGCTCGATTTGACGGGCAGCGTCGGAGCGGGTGGTATTCTGGCAGCCTGAAGGATGGCTTGGTGCTCCCACAGGCCGTCAGGTCCTGCACCTGCGGAGCACCGCTAAGCGGTTGCGGAGCTTGACCCCTGCCTCGCCCAAGCGGAGAGCGACGATGCCCGAATGGCAGATTCAGAACTCGGCTCCGCTGCGCAAAACGCGATTTGATCCGACATCGTCTGACAAACCAAATCCTGACAATCATATCGTGCTGAAATAACAGCAGCTCCGCTCACACCCATCTCGGCGCGATCCATGACCGCGAAATGCACCCAGCGCCTCCTGATGCGAAGTATTGGGTCAAGGGCATTGTATGCGGGGCGATGATTGATTCACACAATGCCGCACCGCTCCTGCCATGGCGGCAACCCTATCGCTTCTGCTCGTCGCGCTACCGCGCGTTCCCTCGCATGCGGATGTAACCGGGACCGTATTCTATCCGAACTCATGGTCAGGAGCGTGTTTCAGGCGCCGCCCACGACAAGGAGAATGAACAATGAAATTGCTGGTCCTCGCTGCCATCGCTGCTATCTCAGTTGCGGGCGCCGCGCATGCAGAGACGGCAAGAGCGACGCGCGGACCTTCGACGGTCGAGCCTAGTTTTCCGGCAGGCCTCCGAAGCGGCTTGGAGCGTGACCTGACCTCCCGGTTCCCGGAGGGCAGCTTTCCCCCAGGCTACAGGCCGACACCCCTGCAGGAGATGCTCGCCAGGAACGGTGCCGCCGCGTTTGACAACTCCCGCTACCTTGTAATCAAGCGCAATAGCAAATGACCAAAGATGTTGCGGGGTTTTTGGACGGGATCTCGCCCTCTGACAGTCACTCGGGCGATCGCTTCACAGATGCGTGAGGCTGTAACCGATGCGGCGGAGGATCCGAACTGATTGGCAGGGGCGCATCGACGACGCCCATGGAGGTCGCATGATGAACGCACGCACCGCTTCCGTCGCAGACGCCGCCCGAGCCGCACCGCGTCCGCGTGGCAGGGTGGCCTGGGGCGGCCGCCGGACCTGGCTGATCCTTGCGGCGCTGGCGCTGGTCGGCGGCGCAGCCCTGAACTGGAGCTGGCTGGTCGCGGCCGGCATCGCCCCGCTGCTGCTCGCCCTCGCACCCTGCGCCGCCATGTGCGCCCTGAGCCTCTGCTCGCGGCCGGGCGATGCCGGATGCCAGAAGGACAGCCCCGCACCTCCGGCGCACGAGCCGGACACGAGCGAGCGCGGTGGGCCGGGTCCGGCCTGAGCCCCGCAGCCGCTGGCCATAGCCGCCCGCACCCGAGTTCACCCCGGAGAAAGGAACAGGAGCACCATGAAGACAACCACTCTCGCCCTGCTGGCGCTGGGCGCCGGCCTGGCATTGGCGCCGGCCCTGCGGGCGCAGGAGGCGCCCGGTGCCGCCGCGCCTCAGACACCCGGCACAGCTCCATCACCCGGCGCGATGGACCGCCCGGGCATGATGGGCGGCACCATGATGGGCACCATGGGCGCCATGATGCAGATGATGGAAAACTGCAACCGCATGATGCAGGCCATGACCGACCAGACGCCCGCCACTCCGTCGCGTGAGACCCCGCCGGCCACTCCTGGGCAGAGAGGCTAGCGAGCGCGACGCGCGGCCGCCGCGGTTCCCCTAGCGCGGCGGCCGCACCCCGCTTCCATTGGCAATCCGCTAGACCGGTATTCCGGTGCGACGCAAAGTGATTGTTCGAAGAGGCAGTGCATCCGTGAGTTACGAAGGCAATGTGGTCGGGCCATCGCGTTTCAGGAGATCTGACATGCGACTTATCTACAATGGACTAGAACGCCAAATCATCCGTGCCTTCCGACGGGCGGTTGCAGAGAACCGACTGGATGTCGCTGATCATCTCTTCCAAGCTCTGGAAGCGATGGACCCTGAATTTGAAAGCATAGCCTTACCGGACTCGGGCCGTTCCATTCTAGAAAGAACGAAAGCGGTTCCTCAGGGCCGGCACTGAGGAGGGCGGTCGCGCCTCTGACCGCGTTAGTCCTGCCGGCTTACTGCGCGGCGGTTGTAAAGATGCGTGTGGCGAAGTTTGCTCGAACTGCGGACCCACCCCGAGTTTAACCTGAGAACTGAGGCAGAGTTGAGAGAAAAGGAGTTCCTCGCTCATACCAGAATCCCGTAAAGCAAGACTGCGAGTTGAGGGGCTCTCGCGCACTTTGTACGGTCGCGAGGCGCTCCGGGTCTTTTTGCCGCTGCAGATAAGGCGGCGGAGGGAAGGATGCTCGGGCTCATTCTCATGCCCGCCTGCCATTGCAATGCGATCAGCCGTAAGGGATTCTCGGACCTAAACATATCCGCCCGAGGACGGCGTGACAGCGCATGCTGTCCGGCCTGCTAGATGTTTAGTCCCGGCATTTGATGGATCGGATCGAGCCTGAAGCGATGAGGCTCGGTTGTCCAAGTTTTGCAGATGTACTCGTAGGGAGTGAGCCCGCGCAGAGTCTTGAGCCGGCGGGCGAAGTTGTAGGCGCTCACGAAGTCAGCCAGATGCTGCCGAAGCTGGTCGTGAGTGTCGTAGTAGTAGCGCCTGACGGTCGCGTCCTTGATCGTGCGGTTCATGCGCTCAACCTGTCCGTTATCCGGCATGATGTTTGCGGTGCCTTATGCGTCCATCTGCTTTCTTCGAAAAGCGGTGCTATGGTGAGCCCATCTGGGACGCGGGGCACCGGGAGCACGAAGGTGCGGGCAGGCCGCCGATAGACGTTGGGCTGAGAGCCCGAGCTCGTTACATGGCCGCCCCCTTGCGACTTGCCCGGATGCGCTGCGAGCGCGGATCAGTAGGTGTCGTGTTGCCCGCCAGCTCCCGTTTTGGACGAGCACAGCTCGGAGGGAGCCGGCATGCGCATCATCGGACTGGATATCCACCGCGCCTTCGCCGAGGCGGTCGCCTGGCAAGAAGGCAAGCTCAAGCGGATCGGGCGCATCGACATGCGCCGGGACCAGCTGACGGCCTTCGCGGCCTCGCTATCAGGCACTGACGTGGTCGTGGTCGAAGCAACCGGCAACGCGGCCGCCGTAGTGGCGGTGCTCCGCCTGCATGTGAAGCGTGTCGTGATTGCCAATCCCATGCAGGTGCGGGTGATCGCCCATGCCAAGATCAAGACCGACACCATCGACGCCGGTGTCCTGGCCCAGCCCTATGCCAGTGGCTTCCTGCCCGAGGTCTGGATCGCCGACGAGGCGACCCAGGCCTTGCGCCGGCAGGTCACGCGGCGCAACCAGGTTGTACGTCAGCGCTCCCGGCTCAAGAACATCATCCAGTCAATCCTGCATGCTCATCTGATCCCCGCGTGTCCCGTGGCTGATCTGTGTGGCCCTAAAGGACGGGCTTGGCTGTCCGAACAGGTCCTGCCGGACGATGAACGCTTTGCCATTGAGCGGCATCTGCGGGAATTCGACCGGTTGGCGGACGATCTCCGGGTGATCGAGCGGGATCTCGCGCGCTCCGCTCTGGCTGACGAGAGCGTCGCGCACCTGATGACCATTCCCGGGATCGACATGGTGGTGGCGCTCGCGCTGACGGCAGCCATTGGCGACATCCAGCGCTTCGAGGCCCCCGAGAAGCTGGTCAGCTACCTCGGGCTGAACCCGAGTGTGCGTCAGTCTGGTCCTGGGCCAGCCCATCATGGCCGGATCACCAAGCAGGGACGTGGGCATGCCCGCGGCATGCTGGTCGAGGCCGCCTGGGCCGCAGCACGAGCCCCTGGTCCCCTGCGGGCATTCTTCCTGCGGGTGAGCAGCCGGCGCGGGCAGCATGTGGCGGCGGTGGCAACCGCCCGCAAGCTGGCTGTCCTGATCTGGCATTTGCTGCACAAGGGTGAGAGCTATCTCTGGGCGCGCCCGGCGCTGCATGCCAAGAAGATGCGTGAGCTCGAACTCAAGGCGGGACACCCGGCCGCCCGCGGCCAGAAAGGAGCAGCCCACGCCTACAATCTCAAGAGCCATCGTGATCAGGAACGCCGCTGGGTCGAGCAGGCCGAGGCTGCTTACGCGCGGTTTGTGGCGGGCTGGAATCCTCGTGGCCCGAGATCCGGAAAGGTGCGCACGGGCGCTCTAAAGGAGGAGCGACAATAAAGGCTGCGCGGCAGGGTTTGCACCTCAAGCCCTGCTCTTTGCCACAGAGTCACCCGTGCGCGAGAGGAGAATACACCAGTTGCGGCAAAAAAGCTCTTGTCGATCACATCAGTCGTCCAGGGATGGCGCGGTTTGGTCAGGCGGTGATCGATGTCGTTCTGCGCACAGGCGAGCTCGAACGAATGCGCCCGGAAGATCTCGCCGCGGGCCATCGCCTCTTTGATCAGAGGGGCGGCCGAACTGGTGTTGCCAGGCGTGGTAAAGTGGGTGCCGTTGTCGGTGAGAACCGTATGGATCTTGTAAGGCACGGCCGAGATCAGCGCCCGTAGGAAGTCGCCCGCCACGCGCCTTGTGGCTTTCTCATGCAGTTGGGCAAAGGCGAACTTAGACGTGCGATCTATGGCCACACACAGGTAGAGCCTGCCTTCTTCCGTGTGCACCTCGGCGATGTCGATATGGAAGTAGCCGATCGGATAGCTCTTGAACTTCTTCTTGGCAGGCTTGTCACCGGTCACCTCGGGCAAGCGGCTGATGCCATGGCGTTGCAGACAGCGATGCAGGGAGGAGCGCGTCAGGTGCGGGATGGTGGGCTGGAGGGCATAAAGGCAATCGTCCAACGGCAGCAGGGTGTGCTTGCGGAAGGCGATGACGATCGCCTCTTCCGCAACCGAGAGCACCGTTGAATGCGGTGCTCTCGGTCCCGTCGGGCGATCTGCGGTGGTATCCCGCTTCTTCCATTTGGCGACGGTCTTTGGGTTGATGCCGTGGCGCCCGGCAAGGGCCCTCAAGCTCGCTTGACTATTTTGTATTGCTCGACGGACTGCCTCTGTCGTTGTGGCGCTCCCATGGAGAACCTGGCCCATAGCGCATCCCTCCATTCAGGGGACAACAATGCACCATCAAACCCTGGGATCAAACATCTAGCGGCGGTCTGAAGTCGTGCACAGCTATCATCGACGGCGGCCCTATGATGTCCCGTTTGGCGGACGGTTCGTCCAGGTCAAACTCAGGATCCGTCGATACATCTGTCGGAATGCCGCTTGCTGGCGGCGAACCTACGCCGGGCCACTGGCGGTTCGCCTTGCACCGTTGGCTTGAACGACATGGCGCCTTGCTGACGCAAAGACGAGGAGAGCGGCTGCGCGCGGAGGGAGTGCGGGGTCCTGCTCAAGCCGGTCGGCGGGAGGAGGTGGGAGGCGATGAACCTACCCGGTACGATCAGTTGCAGGCCCAGATAAAGGCTCAATAGGCTCGGAACAGCCGTGTAGCAGCTTTCAGATTCCTTTTCGGGACTAATCGACACCGAGGCACAGGCTCTCCGCCGGCAGGATGTGCCGCCACTCAGATACCAACTGCCGATAGGCATCTCCGACCGGCCGAATGTTGCGATCAAGGTCGAAAAGTCCAAGCGGGTTCACACGCCCGTTGGTTTCTCGCAAGGCGGTGTCCCAGTCAACCTGGTCGATCAGGCTGTACCAGGTGAAGCCTATAATTGGCACGCCATCTTGCCTGAGCCGCACCATATTAGCCCATTCTTTCCTGAGCCAATCAGGTGCCCGCTCGGTGTCTGCGAGATTGGTCTCAGTATGCATCACTGGAAGATGGTAGCGGTCGTAGTACTGCTTGGTGATGATGTAGTAGCCAAAGAGCTCGCCCGAAGCGATGATAGGTCCGTCCTCGGCCGGAACCATGTGTTCGTTCGTGATATAGTAGTCATTCCCCATAATACAGAACGGTTTGACCGCACGCCCCGCTCGCATAAACCAATGATAATCCTCCCGCGTTAGGCCATTGTCGAGGAGGTACTCGTACATGCAAGCGCGGACGTCGACGCCGTAGCAAAGGTCGAGCGAGAGAAAGCGCTTCTGATTATGGAAATCGGCGCGTGCATCGGCTGCCGGCTTCTCCGGGTGGAAGTACTCGGTTGATTCACTTTGAATAAAGTAGGTGCCCTGCGGACCGCGCGCTTTCAGGATTGCCGCCTCGGCCAGCAGATTGGCGCGAGCCAGATGTTTGAGCGCAGTGACGAAGCCTTCGTCTGAGGTCAGGCGCTCGTTCCACCACCCGAGCTGGCCGGAGAAGACCGCTGTGATGAAAATTTCGTTGACAGGCGTGTAAAACCGCACCTCTGGGTAGCGGGCAGCGAAGGCGCCGGCATAGCCCGCGAACAGTTCGGGCCAGTCCGAATTCTGAAAATCCCCGATCCAATCCGGGACGCCGAAGTGGCACAAGTCGACGATAGGAGTAATGTTGAGGCGCCGAAGCTCGGCGAGCGCCTCGTCAGCGTAGGACCAATGATACCGATCGGGCCCTTCGTGAACCCGGTAGTACGGAGGCCCCCATCGCAGGTAGTCGATGCCAAGCGCACGCACCAGTGTGAAGTCGTCGCGCCATCGCTCGTAATGGCCCGTCTTCGCCATTTCGTCCACCCGAACCGAACCCGCATCGGGTCCGGCAATCGTCGGATAGCTGTTTTCGATACCCGTCGCGAACATAAATGTGTGAGGGCCTCCAGACCGGCCACTGACGGACGCAAGCAGCGATTGATCGAACTCGTTGAGCATGTATACCTCTCGAAACGGCAGCGATTAGTCGCATGCGAAAGGGATGCGCTCTCACGATCGGGTCTTGAGCCTGCGCGCAGCCTCACGCGACGTTTAGGTCGTGGATCGGGTAGCGCCTGTATCGACATTAAGCATGAGGCAGGCTCAAGGTCATGAGTGCCAGGCCAACAACTACACTCGCGCAGGACGCGACTGGGCCCAAGCTGCTGAGGAAAGCGCCCCCAGGAACCCACTGGAGGCCACGATGATGACACTATCACGCTCCGGCGTCAGGTCTGATGCGGCCATGAAGCTGTCCAGTCCGCAGTTGCGCTGCTGCCTGTTCACGGGCGATGCGAAACGGTCGCTTACTCGTTGCGGGTGCCCACGAGCGCGAGGAGGAACTGCAACATGTTGATGAAGTCCAGGTAGAGCGTCAGGGCGCCGAACACCGAGACCTTGGCGGCGGCCTCGGTGTCGAGATTACCGTACAGGTACATCTCCTTCAGCTTCTGCGTATCGTAGGCGGTGAGGCCGGCGAAGATCAGAACGCCGATCACGGAAATGCCGAACTGCAGCGCGCTCGACGCGACGAAGATGTTCACGATCGAGGCCAGGATCAGGCCGACGAGGCCCATGATCAGGAACGAGCCCATGCCCGACAGGCTGCGGTTCGTGGTGTAACCCCACAGCGACAGCGCCCCGAACGACGCCGCCGTGATGAAGAACACCTGCACGACGCTCGCGCCGGTGTAACGGATGAGCAGCGTCGAGAGCGAAGCACCCATCACCGCCGCGAAGGCGAAGAAGGTGCCACGGGCCGCCGCCGCCGACATCCGGTCCATGCGGAACGAGACGAAGAAGATGAACGCCAGAGGCGGCAGCGCCACAATCCACATCAGCGGCGTGGTGTAGAGGGTCGCGCCGAACTGAGTCAGTCCGATGCTGCCGATACGGGCGACGGCAGCAGCCGGATCGCTCGTCGTGGCCAGCATGTTCACGCCGAGTGCGACCAGGGCCGAGATGGCAAGGCCCAGGACCATGTTGTTGTAGACGCCGAGCATGAAGGCGCGCAGGCCCTGGTCGACCTGGGCCTCCGTCCGGGTCAAGCCGGTGCCATAGGCGGTTTGGTTTTGCTCATACGGTTGCATCGGAGTCCTCTTTCCGAAGGTTGGGAGCAGCAGCCCGCGTCGACGACCACGAGGCGTGATCTCCCCGGGTGTCGAGCTCGGGCGCTGATGCCTATATTCACTTAGTTCGCTGAGATACGCGATGTGGTTACACGCTCACAAACCTGTGACTAGGGCAGCTCTCGCGGCAGAACCGTCACGTTGGCCCCCACCGCCTCCGCGTCGCCGATGGCGTAGCCGTTTCCAGATGAACAAGTTGGGCGGAGCATCCGGCGCGTCCGCCTCCCTCCTGAAGCTCCCTCGCGGTGCGGAGAGGCTTGCCAGATCACCTGCCGCCAGAACCTCGTCTCGCGGCGTCTGGTCTGCGCGCCATACGCTTGGGCGTCAGGGTGGGAGGCGATCGGCGCTTTGCAAGAGGCCGATCCTGTCGTCAGCTGCCCCCTTGTGGTGCAATGCGCCAGCAGACATCCAGCAGACGCAGGGTCGCTCCTCGGGAGCCAACGGTTTCAGCCTAATTAAGGCCCTCAGGCTCAAATTATGCTGTAACTTGTTCCCACCTTCATTCGAACTCATCTCTAAGCATGCGGCCGGCGCCGCAGACCAAAATGCGCCGACCACAGTTCCGGAGGCATAAAGCTGCCGCTGGCAGAGCGGCCGTTATTTGAGCCGCCCGGAGCGAAACATTGCAGCGGCCGGCCTACCCCTTGGTTGGCCATCTTGGGGGCAGAGGCGGAATACACGGCGTTCATCGTGATCTGGCGAGCGGCAGGAATCGGTAGATCCATTTCAAGGAGGATGACATGACACTGCAAATCGGCAATGCGGCCCCGGACTTCGAAGCCGAGACGACCGAAGGCCATATCCACTTCCATGACTGGATCGGCGACTCCTGGTGCGTGCTGTTCTCGCACCCAAAGGACTTTACGCCGGTGTGCACGACCGAACTCGGTTACATGGCCAAGATCAAACCCGAGTTCGACAAGCGCAATGTCAAGATCGTCGGGCTCACCGTCGATCCCGTCGATAACCATGCCAGGTGGGCCGACGACATCAGGGACACGCAGGGCTTTGCGCCGAACTATCCGATGATCGGCGATTCCGACCTGAAGATCTCAAAGATGTACGGCATGCTGCCAGCCGGCACGACCGGCACCTCGGAGGGCCGCACCCCGGCCGACAATCAGACGGTGCGGAACGTGTTCGTCATCGGGCCAGACAAGAAGATTAAGCTCATCCTCGTCTACCCGATGACCACCGGCCGCAACTTCGACGAGGTCCTGCGCGTCATCGACTCGCTCCAGCTGACGGCGAAGCACAAGGTTGCGACACCGGTCAACTGGGAGCCGGGCGAGGACGTCATCATCGCCGGCTCTGTGTCCGACGATGAGGCCAGACAGACATATCCGCAAGGCTGGACAGCGCCGAAACCCTATATGCGCATCGTGCCGCAGCCGAAGGATTAAAACCGCAGGCCGCAGCGGACGCACCGTCATAATGACGCTGCGTCCGGCAGCGTCCAGGGATGGACATGGGAGCTCCCGGACATGCCGGACCAAGCCAAGACAAGCAGGCGTCCCGGATCGGCCAACGATGAACGCAGCAAGGCTGCTTTCCATCTCCCGTGCGTGAGGCGCTGGGGCTCCTACGTTGTCGTCGACCCGGCTCCTGATATGTTCTGCATTGCGGCCACTCGACGAGACGTCAGTTGGCGGGATTTTCAATCTCATCCGAACTCTAGGCTGTTCGGTGGAGTGGGCCCAAGAAGCCCGTTCAGCACGGTCACCTTTCCGGGACAGGGACAGGGGAGAGCAGGGCTGGAGGCCAACTTGGGACAGACAAGTCCGCGCTCGATGTAATGTAAGCGGTGCCGTTTAGCGGGTCTATCTACAGCCGCGGGACTTCGTTCCCGGAACCACGAACACAGCCGCTACGACGACATGCAGGTCACCGCAAGGGAACCCTTCAACAAGTGAGACAGAGGAGGGCGCTCATGCTCAAGAAGGCCCATTTCAAAATCGGCGAGGCCGCTACTGCGTCCGGCGTCCCGGCGAAGATGATCCGATACTATGAGCGCATTGGCCTGCTACGGTCAGTGTCGAGGACGACGCACGGTTACCGGCTCTACTGCGACGCTGATATCCGAGCCCTTCGTCTGATCCGACTGGCGCGCAGCGTCGGCATTTCGATCGTCGGATGTAGGGAGCTTCTCCGTCTCCTGAGCGGAAGGATGCGCAGAGTCGATCGAGAAACGCGTGCGATGAAGTATGCTCAGGACCTCGAAGCAAAAATGTCCGCGCTGCAGACGCTGATCCTCCTTCTGCGGCAGGTTGCAGAAAGCGAGGATTCAGAAAACGCGGCGACATTTCTGGCCGTGGGTAGTAGCCCAGACAACAGTGGCACGGCCACTGCACAAGGGCAGAGAAGAGGCCCTCGTGATTGGCATCACGCTTGAGAGGTTTGCGAGGCTTCAATCTGGCCCGAAGCAGCCTCGGACCGGTCCAGCTTCCCTGGGGGCCGCAACTGCCTGCTCAAGGGCCTCAGGCGGCAAGGGTGGAGTTGTCAGACGGCACTTTCTCGGAGCCGTGCACGCACACCAAAAGGTGGCTCGCACAGCCGCTCCATTCTAGGCTGCTAAGGTGCCCGGCGGGATAATGGTCGCTCTGGCTAGACTTGCGGGGGACGATCGAACCGCCCCTCTGAATCGTCAGACCAGCGCTGGGCATCATCGGCGAGGGCCACGACCAAGGCCCCGAGAACAAGATGCGTCCACATCGCTGCGGTTACCGCCGAAAACCCAAGCACCCACGGCGCCAAAACGACCCAGATGCCGAGAGATAAGTTGATCCATTCCTCCCACCTCTCGAAGGCGATGATGGCCGCCAGAGCCAAGAGGGTAATCGTAAGGCCAAGACCCCAGGCATTCCAAGAAGCTGCGGTATTTGCGGTATATCTCAGCGCCCAGGGAGAAATGAAGAGCATGACCCCAATTCCTAGGGTGGCCACGTCCAGCGCAGCGCCATTTCTCCAGTGATAATGATACATCGCAACCTCCAAAGTAAGGAAGGTCGCCTCCCACATCAGATAATTCTACGGCTTCCAGCAACAGGAAGGTCAAGAACTCCACGCCAGGAGTAATCTTGGGAGGGTGCGGCACCCCGTCGCAGCCACAATCAAAACCTGCGCTCGGCGTTAACTTATTGGTGAAGTGGTCTTTTTTTGGTTTGACCGAGTGGAAGCATCAGCCCTGATCTCCAACTGGGCAGGATCAAGCGCAAGGAAGTTAACCAATCTCAAATCGAAGGACGCTCCCAGGCAAAGGCAACGAATGTCATGTCGGACACGGTAGTTCACCTTCAGGTGCGGAGGTCGGAGCAATCGACCACCACTCCAATGCGTACTCGGCGGCAGGAGAACCTGATGAGCATTGGGCAGGCTGCCCATGCCTCAGGTCTACCAGCAAAAACCATTCGTTATTACGAGGAGATCGGGCTCATCGGGCGGGCAGAGCGTACCGATGCCGGATACCGGATCTACACGGAGGCGGATGTCCATACCCTCCGCTTCATAAACCGCGCGCGGAGTTTGGAATTTTCTCTCGAGGAAGTGAGGCAGCTCCTTGCTCTCTGGCAGGATCGCAACCGATCCAACACTGAGGTGAGGCAAATTGCACTCGGGCACGTGTCTGAGCTCGACCTCAAGATCAACGAGCTCGTTGCCATGCGCGACGTGCTGAGGAACTTGGCAAGTCATTGTCATGCTGATGGGCGACCTGACTGTCCAATTCTGAGCGATATTGCTGAGGCCACAGGGATATCTCCGGGCTCATAGGAAGAACTTGCCCGTCTCAATAGTGAGGTGCAGATCAGTTGACGCTCCGGCAGGGGCTCGGGCAACCGATGTCGCTGATCAGAGGCCGCCATAAGACCACCTCAAAACAGCCCAGCAGGATCCTGTCAGCCGGACCGACTGTGCCGGGTGGCATCTTGCTTCTGTGTGGGCCAGACATGCGAGCCCGGTCTTCACCCCTACCGAGATCGGTGAGAACCTCACGAACCCACCAACATCTCATCAGCGTCCTCTGCGCTACGGGTGTATGTCCGCAGCAATGCCCTGGGCTAGGAGGCATGGTTCATGTGATTGCTATGGAAGCGGTGGGACCCAAATGGAGCTGATCGCGCCTCCAAATCGGCGCTGACGTGCCGCGCGCGCCGATCAATCTTCGAATCCGCAATCATTCCGAGCAGCTCATCAAGTCTTCGGGTCGACACTCCTTAACATCTCGACATGGATCTTCGGGTGGCCAACGAGCAAGAGCTACATCAATACGAAGCCAGCGGGAGGCCTGCGGCCCGCAGACTGGACGTGCCGCAAAGCCGCAATTGTGAGGATCTCGGAAGACGCCATGCGCTCGAATATCGAAATGCACTCGCGTGCCTGGAAAGGCGCGGGTGCACACCTCGTCCGCTCCAATTCACGTCAGCGTGAAGATGTAACCTGCTTCGACGTCCATCCGAACTTGTGTGCAGCAGCAAGAATCGGATGAATTCGCGACAGGACGCTGTCTGTCGCGCACGGTAATTGCGAAGCTTTGTGATGGCACCCTTCAGGCCCAAGAGCTCATATCGGTGCAATCTCCAGTTTCCTCGTCAAGTGGCTCTGTTGTGGAGGCTGACGATGACACGCAGCGGACCTGATGTTGTAACCGTTAGCGACGAACCGACGCGGCGAGATTTTTTGTTTGTGTCCACCGTTGCCGCCACATCCATTGGCGCCATGATGACCGCGTGGCCCTTTATCCTTGCACTCGGACCAGACGCTCAGACCATCGCATCCGGTGCTCCCGTCGATCTTGATCTGACGCCAATAGCGGAGGGGCAGATCGTTAAAGTGTTCTGGCGGGGACGCCTGATCTTCGTGCGTCACCGCTCCCCAAAGGAGATTGCGCTGGCGCAGGATGTCAATTTGGCGTGGCTCATAGACCCGCAACTTGACTCAGAGCGGGTGAAGGAGGGCCACGCGCAATGGCTGATCACCTCCGGCTACTGCACGCATCTCGGGTGCGTACCGCTCGGTCATCAAGGTCCTTACGAGGGCTGGTTCTGTCCCTGCCATGGATCGGTGTTCGACACGTCCGGGCGCGTGCGCCGTGGTCCGGCCCCGCTTAACCTGCCGATTCCACCCTATGTGTTCGTTTCAGACACGAAGGTTAGAATTGGCGTAACAGCATAACGGTCATTTCCGGCCGGTCCGCAAAACACCGGGCGATCACCCGCGAAAGCCCAACGGGAGCTGATCTCAATCGCTTGATGGAGGTCCGCTTCGGTCACGAGCGGCGCGGCCATGCCGTCAGGTGCGTTCTCAGCAGCCATCGGCGTAACTCCCACTGTCACACAAGGTCGCTATCGCGATGCTTCTCCGGTTTTTAAAATTATTCCGCTCACGTAATCGTGAGCATGTAACCGAATGCAGAGATCATGCGAACTCCCAGGAAAGGGCAGGCCATCGGGGTGGCCGGCAATGTGGGGGATTTGCACATGTTCAATTTGAGGCGGGGGTGGGTGGCGTTCTTAGCAGCCGGTTTAGTGGCGGCTGGTGCACAGGCGAATGCCACCGTCCGAGCCTACGAGGTTCAGCTCGTCGAGCAGGTCCGGTCGGCCTTTTTCGGGTTTACGGCTCAAGCCCGTGTCGGCGACACCGATGATTACGAGTTCCAGCTGGTCGAGCGGCAGGTAAAACAGGGTGGCGGAGCGACCGTCACAGTGCGGCTCGTCAACAAACGGACCGGGAAGACCTTGCCCGACGCTGTCGTCTTCATGAACCGCCTCGATATGGCGCCGGATGGCATGGCTGACATGACGGCGCCGGTCCACCTGCTGCCGGATACGCTTCCGGGCTACTACCGGTTCGAGACCGACCTTTTCATGGCCGGCGGGTGGGCGCTCACGCTTGCCGCCAAGCTGCCAGACGATAAGGGCTTTATCCAGAACCGGCTCCATCTGGAAGCGGTGAGTGAATGAAGGCCGGCCAGTCCCAGACCACAATCCGTGCGCTCACACCAGCGCACAGCGGGGGTAAATCATGAGATCCTTCCTTTTCATCGTGTCGCTGATAGCGGTGCTCGGTGTCGCGGCGGCAACCGGATATATCGCAGGCCGCGCAAATCCCGTGCTGCCGAGTTGGGTGCCGGCGCCCGTCGCCACGGCCTGGTCGACGCTGTTTCCTTCGCATCCTGCGCCCGCCTCCGCTGTCTCGGACAGCCTGAATGGCGAGTACGAGTTCAAGCTCACCTCTGAACAAGTGAAGCAGGGGGATGGCGCCACCATCGCCGTCCAACTCGTCCATAAGCCGACCGGCAAGCCAGTGCCCGATGCGGTCGTGTTTGCGCGCCGTCTCGACATGGCGCCGGAGGGAATGCCGACCATGACGGCTCCGCTCGAGCCGCAGCCCGGAACGGAGCCTGGTGTCTACCGTTTCAGGACAAACCTCGCGATGGAGGGCGGTTGGCAGCTGTCGCTCGCGGCCAAGGTGCAGGGCCAGACCGGCACCGTTCAGAACCAGCTTGTGCTGAAAGCGGTGCCGTAATGAACCAGATCACCCCTATTCGCGCGTTCGATCGTGCCGACCAGCAGGGCCGGCGGAGGAAAAGCGCCGTGAAGCGGATCGCCCCGATCATCCTCGTGCCAGCGGCACTCGCCGCCCTCGCGGTAGGCTTTCGCCTGGGCCAGGAGGGCTGGCCGTTACCGGCTTGGGTCCCGGCCCCAGTTGCGTCGGTGATTGGCGGTTCGGCTCCGACCCCAACCGGGCCGATCGCTTACTACCGCGATCCGACCGGAAAACCATTCTACGCCGCAGCGCCGAAAAAGACCGAAGACGGCCGCGACTATCGTCCGGTGCCGGTCGGCGAGGATGTGAGCTTTGAGGAGAAGCCGAAGGACACGGCAGCGGAAGGGTCTGCCGGCGCAGGGGGCAAGCGCATCCTTTACTACCGGAACCCCATGGGCTTGCCCGACACCTCACCGGTGCCGAAGAAGGACTCGATGGGAATGGACTACCTGCCCGTCTACGAGGGTGAGGCCGAAGACGGATCCACCGTAAAAATCTCGCCTGGCCGGCTCCAGCGCACTGGCGTGCGGTCGGAGATCGTTGAGCGGCGTGTCGTCACGCGTCCAGTGCGCGTACCGGGCACGATCAAGCTCGACGAGCGGCGTATTGCTGTCATCTCACTGCGATCTGAGGGCTTCGTCGAGAAGGTCGAGAACGTCACGACGGGTGACCGGGTACGTATGGGCCAATCCCTCTTTCGCCTCTATTCACCTGAGATCGCGGCCGCAAGCGCCCAGTACCTGAGCGTCGTCAACGAGGGGGGCTCGACTGGGATCCGCCCCCTGGTTCTTGAAGGCGCGCGGCGGCGCCTGGAGAACTTGAACGTGCCGCCCGAGGTGATCTCCGAGATCGAGCGCACCCGCAAGGTGCCGACCACGATCACCTGGTCTGCACCGCGGGAAGGCGTCGTGCTCGAGCGCAACGCGATCGAGGGGGCGCGGGCCATGCCGGGAGATGTCCTGTTCCGCATCGCCGACATCTCCACGCTGTGGGTGCTCGCCGATGTCCCGGAACACGATCTTGGCGCCGTTCGGCCGGGCCAGACCGTCACCATCCGGCTGCGCAGCCTGCCAGGACAAGTTTTCCAGGGCAAGATCGGCTTGATCTATCCGCAGCTAAACCCGGAAACCCGTACGGCCCGCGTCCGGATTGAGATTGCAAACCCCAGCGGTCTCCTCCTCCCGGACATGTATGCCGATGTCGAGGTTGCAACCGGCGCCGACAAGCCGGTTGTGGCGGTGCCAGACAGCGCCCTGATCGATACCGGGACGCGCCAGGTCGTGATCATCGACAAGGGCGAGGGCCGCTTCGAGCCGCGGGAGGTCAAGGTCGGTGACCGCGGCGCAGGCTTCGTCGAAATCCGGGACGGCGTCGTGCAGGGGGATCAGGTGGTCGTATCGGCGAACTTCCTCATTGATGCCGAGAGCAATCTCAAAGCCGCGCTGCAGAGCATGGCGGCCTCGACCGAGGAGAAGGCCCAATGATCGCCCGTATCATCGGCTGGTCGGCCCGCAACCTGATGCTCGTCCTGATTGGGACGGTGTTTGCTGTTGCGGCCGGTCTCTATGCGTTGCGCAGTCTGCCGCTGGATGCCATCCCGGACCTCTCGGACGTCCAGGTCATCGTCTACACCGACTACCCCGGCCAGGCGCCTCAGGTCGTCGAGGATCAGGTTACCTATCCCTTGACGACGGCCATGCTGACGGTGCCGAAGTCGAAGGTGGTGCGCGGCTTCTCGTTCTTTGGCGTGTCGTTCGTCTACATCATCTTCGAGGATGGCACGGATCCGTACTGGGCGCGCTCGCGGGTGCTCGAATACCTCAATGCCGCGACACAGCGCCTGCCGACCGGGGTGACTCCGAGCCTCGGGCCAGATGCGACCGGCGTCGGCTGGGTTTACCAGTACGCCGTGATCGCCAAGGACATGACCCTGGCCGAGTTACGCTCGATCCAGGACTGGAAGGTCCGCTTCGCCGCCGCCAAGGCGGAAGGAGTCGCGGAGGTCGCCGGTGTGGGCGGCTTCGTTAAGCAGTATAACGTCGTCATCGACCCGCGGCGGCTCCGTGCCCAGGGCATCTCGTTGCAGAAGGTGCGTGAGGCAATCCGCATGAGCAACGCGGATGTCGGTGGACGCACGGTCGAACTCTCCGAGTTCGAGTTCATGGTCCGGGGCCGCGGCTATCTCAAGAACATCCAGGATATCGAGAGCGTCGTGCTGAAGAGCGACGCCGGCACGCCGGTGCGCCTCGGGGACGTCGCCCGGGTTGAGCTTGGACCGGACGAGCGCCGCGGCATCACGGAACTCAACGGCGAAGGTGAGGTTGCGAGCGGGATTATCCTGCAGCGCTTCGGGGCGAACGCGCTCAACGTGATTGAGAACGTCAAGGCGCGGCTGGCCGAGGTCGCCTCAAGTCTTCCCAAAGGCACTGAGATCATCCCGGTTTATGACCGCTCGCAACTAATCGAGGCCGCCATCGAGACGCTGAAGGGCACGCTGGTCGAGGAGAGCATCATCGTCGCCCTGGTGTGCATCGTGTTTCTCCTCCATGTCAGAAGCGCACTGGTGGCCATCCTGATGCTGCCGGTCGGGATCCTGATGGCGTTCGGCGCCATGAAGCTCATGGGGCTCGGCTCTAACATCATGAGTCTCGGCGGCATTGCGATTGCCATCGGTGCGATGATCGACGCCGCCATCGTCATGATCGAGAACGCCCACAAGCATCTCGAGCGGGCACCGCCCGACAAGCCTCGTGTTGAGGTTTTGATTAAGGCGGCGAGCGAGGTCGGGCCGGCCCTGTTCTTCAGTCTCCTGATCATCACGGTCTCCTTCCTGCCGATCTTCACGCTGGAGAGCCAGGAGGGCCGCCTCTTCGGGCCACTCGCCTTCACCAAGACCTTCGCGATGGCCGCGGCGGCGCTGCTGTCAGTGACGCTGGTGCCGGCCCTGATGGTGATCTTTGTGCGCGGGCGGATCGTCCCGGAGCACAAGAACCCGATCAACCGCTTCCTGATCTGGATCTATCGGCCCATCATCCGGGGGGTGCTCAAGGCGAAGGTTCTGACAATCCTTCTCGCATTGATAGCGCTCGGCGTGAGCGTGTGGCCGGCGCGCCAGATCGGCTCCGAGTTCATGCCGAGCCTCAATGAAGGCACGTTGATGTACATGCCGACGACCTTGCCAGGGCTGTCGGTCACCAAGGCAGCCGAGTTGGTGCAGACCCAGAACCGGATCATCAAGACGTTCCCGGAGGTTGCATCCGTCTACGGTAAAGCCGGTCGTGCGATGACAGCGACCGACCCTGCCCCGACGGAGATGTTCGAGACGATCATCAACCTGAAACCGAAATCCGAGTGGCGGCCTGGTGTCACCATCGACAGCCTCAAGGCGGAGATGGACCAGGCGCTTCAGTTCCCCGGTGTCTCGAATGCCTGGACCATGCCGATCCGAGCACGCATCGACATGCTCTCGACCGGCATCCGTACGCCGGTCGGCATCAAGGTGTTCGGGACGGATCTTGCTGAAATGGAAAAGATCTCGCGTCAGGTCGAGGCCGTGGTCAAGGCGGTGCCCGGCACATCGAGCGCCTACGCCGAGCGGGTGATCGGGGGCTACTACCTCGACATCACGCCCAACCGGACGGCGCTTGGGCGCTATGGTCTGACAGTGGGCGACGTGCAGGACGTGATCGCGACCGCGCTTGGAGGCGAAACGGTGACGAACACCGTCGAGGGCCGCGAGCGCTATAGCGTCAATGTCCGCTATCCCCGTGAACTGCGCTCGAACCCGCAGGCCATCGCGACCGAGGTCCAGGTTCCGCTCCCGAGCGGCGGCACCGTGCCGCTCGGCGAAGTTGCCGAGGTCAAGCTCAACCGGGGCGCCACTTCGATCCGCACCGAGAATGGTCAGCTTGCCGTCTATATCTTCGTCGACATCACCGGGCGTGACCTGGGCGGCTACGTCGCCGAGGCGAGACAGGCGGTGGCGAACGAGGTCCAATTCCCACCCGGCTATTACGTCCAGTGGAGCGGGCAGTTCGAATATCTGGAGCGCGCCGAAGCACGGCTGAAGATCGTCGTGCCGGTCACGCTCATGATCATCTTCCTGCTGCTGTACCTCAACTTCAAGCGACTGACCGAGACCTTGATCGTCATGCTCTCGCTGCCCTTCGCGCTGATCGGCGGTCTGTGGCTGATGTGGTGGCTCGGCTTCAACATGTCGGTCGCCGTCGCGGTCGGGTTCATCGCGCTCGCAGGCGTTGCCGCGGAAACGGGCGTGATCATGCTGATCTATCTCGATCACGCGATGGAGGAGGTGAAGGCCGAGAGGGCTGCGCAGGGTCGGCCGTTCACGAGAGCGGATCTCTACGAGTCGATCATGATCGGCGCCGTCGAACGCGTGCGGCCCAAGATGATGACGGTCATCGCGATCATGGCCGGCCTGGTCCCGATCCTGTGGAGCACCGGCACCGGTTCCGAGATCATGCAGCGCATCGCCGTGCCGATGATTGGAGGCATGATCTCGTCGACCCTGCTCACGCTGATCGTCATCCCGGCAATCTACGCCCTGATCAAGGGCTTCCGGCTCCAGCGCGACCGGGACATGGACGAGGAGGAGCTTGACCGCTCGCGGGCTGACGAGCAGGCCTCCGGACTTTGGCAGGCGGCGGAGTAATGGCTGAGATGAGACTCATTCTCGCTACGCCCGCCTTAAACCCTCGCGCCCCCGTGCGCGAGGGGAGGAGGTGTGATGCCACGCTGCGGCGGATCACTGCGGGCCGCCCATGAAATCGTACGTGAACAGGGCGCTGGCCCAGGCGGAACGAGAGGCCGACAGGCTCCTCGCCTACCTTCGGGTCCTTGTGGCGATTGCGATCACCATCGTGTTCTGGGCAACGGGCGCGCTCGACCAGGATCATATGGCAATGCTCGCGATTGCTGGCCTCGGCTCGCTTGCCGCAGTCAGCCTGGCGACCGCTTGGGCTGGTTACTTTCGCCCATGGCTGCCGTGGCTGTTTGCGACCCTCGACGTCGGACTGCTCCTTCATTGCATCCGCGCACTCGCGATGAGTGAGGGTTTCCCGGTTTTCGGCTCGCTCGGCGCACCTGGAGCGTTGCTGATCTTCCTGTTCCTGGCCACGGCCGCGGTCCGCCACCGCCCCTTTCTCGTCCTTTACACCGGCGTCCTGTTCGTCGCGGGTTGGGCGGTACTCTGGGCGACCACCGGGACAACGCACATGGCCGCGGACGTCCATCTTGACTCAGTGACGATCGCGACAGAGATGGCTCGCCTCGCCGTCATCGGCCTGACCGCCACCATCCTCTTCGTCGCGGTCCAGCGGACCCGTCGTGCGCTGACCGCGGCGATCACGGAGGCGCGCCTTCGCACCAATCTCGCGCGCTTCTTCAGTCCGAGGATCGCCGATAAACTCGCGGAATCCGGCCACGATGCCCGCCCGCTCCGTGCTCAGAAAGCCGCAGTGATGTTCGTCGACATCCGCGGGTTCACCACCATGGCGGAGAGCCTTCAGGATAGCGAGCTTGCGGCCTTCCTCAACGAGTATCGCCGCCGGGTCTCGCTGCCTGTGGCCGAGCACGGCGGCGTCATCGATAAGTTCATTGGCGATGGTGTGATGGCGGTATTCGGGGTTCCCGAGCCGGACGAACGGGACGCGCGCAACGCGGTCGACTGCGGCGTGGCGCTGCTGGCGGCTGTGGATCGGTGGAATGAAGAGCGGGCCAATGCCGGTCTTGCTCCGGTCCACATCGGCATTGGCATTCACTATGGCGATGTGAGCGCGGGCATCCTCGGGGAGTCCCACAGCCTGGAGTTCACGGTGATCGGCGACACAGTAAACGCCGCCAATCGGATCGAGGAACTTGCGGGCGGCAGGGGCATGCGCCTTCTGGTATCGGCCGCCGCTCTTGCTGCGGCCGGGCGAACGGGCGATGCTGCTTGGGCACTTCTGCCGGAGCAGGCGCTTCGAGGACGCCGGCAACCGATCCAAGTCATGCGCTGGCGGGAGGGACGGGTCGAGGTGGGCAGCGTCGCGATCGATGTTGTGATCGACGCGCCATCGCCTGTGCAGACCGTGGAAGGTCCCCACCTCCAAGGTGAGGCATTCCTGGAAAACCAATGCACGCGGACGCAGGCCCTCTGACGCATGTCATCCATCCCCTTCGATTCGTCTCGACCAGTTGGTCGAGGCCGGCGCCCACGCGGGCGAGCGCCGGCTGTTCCGGCATCGAGTCTTTCCTCGCCCGTGCCGTGCACCTTCACGTCTCGTGAAGCCATCCTTGGAACCAACAGGAGAACACCCGTGTTCCGATCCTTCAAAATGATGTCTCTTCGCAAACCTTTCGTTATGAGCGCTGTGCTGATCGGGCTGGCGCCGGCTGTAATCGCCGCCGGACAGGCCCAAGCCCAATCGAACATGGGCAACATGCCCGGAATGGGAAATACCAAGGCCCAGGTTGGCCAGAGCGCTCCCTCCGGCATGGGTAACATGCAGGGTATGAGCGGGGGCAAGGCCGAGGCGATGACCGCAACGGCCACCGGCACGGTTGCCTCTGTCACCCAGTCCCAGCGCAAGATCAAGCTGGATCATGAGCCGATCCCAGCGTTCAACTGGCCGGCCATGTCGATGGAGATGGCAGCCGCGCCGTCCATTGACCTGTCAAAGGTGAAGACCGGCAGCAAGGTGCGGTTTACCGTGAAGAAGGGCGCGGACGGCACCTACACCGTCGAGTCACTCAGCCCGGCGCAGTGAGCTGTGGACCGGAGGGGCGCGGACGCCCCTCCGGTCAATTTCAACCCACGGCACGTCCAGGCCAGCATCCTCATAGCATCCGATATCAGAGGACCTGTACTGCAGCGGTCGACCAGAGCGGCCGTCCAGTCATCGGTGCAGGCCTTCTGAGCCGTCTCTTCGTCCTCTCGCGTGCAAACTTGTGCCGGGCCGCTAGCCGAACCCAGAGGAGACGGTACCCTTCGACGTGATGATCGGTTACATAAATATATTGAGTGACGGGCTCTCTTGGACAGACAGCGCAACACCATGCATGTGCTCGAGAAGCAGCTTTCACGCTCCAAGCGATGATGCGAAAACACGCGGTAGCACAGCCTGATGTTCGCCTCTCTGACGCTCTTCGTGATTCCATGCATCATCGTGTGTCACCGAGCATCTTAGCGAGGGACAGCCGACTGAATGAGCGCAGCGATCTAGAGGCTAGAGCAGCGGACCATGAAACTGAGGGATATCAAGCGACTTTGAAGCAATTGCGATATTCCTGAGGCTCGAAGAGAGCACAGAGGTCGCCGATGGCTCGCGAGAGCGCCTCACCGGATCTGACCTCGATTTTGCGCAAGGGCGCCTTGTGCTTTGAGAAGGAATGCTCGATCGAATTCAAGTCGGGCGAATATGCGGACAGGGACAGATGCCCTGCATCTTTCGGCCTCTCACGTCGGACTGCTTTCGCACTCTTGTGGACCTGCAAGTTGTCGAGGATCATCCTGTCTCTCTTCGACAGCGTTGGAGCGACTCAGGCCTCAATGGACGCGTGAAGGGTCGGACAATTGATCGGGCCGTCGATCACCCACGGCGCACTCAAGCCATGGTCGCGCAGGCCAGCGGTCCCATCATGGCCGACGCGATCTTGGTTCGCTTCGTCCCCAATGCTTACCGGATCGAACTCTCGAGCGAGATCCTGCGAAAGCAGCATTCCCCAGTAACGACATCGCCGTCGGCTTGACCACTGCGCCACCCGAATCCGGCATCCCAATGACCTGAGATGAGAAGAGGAAAGTGTCTGGCTTCAGGTTGGACTGTGCGTCCAGCTTCGCCGGACGCCGTACAAGATTCGCACCCGGGATCAGGCTGCTCCGCTAGGATCGAGCCTCACGATGAAGCCGAGCTTATCGGCATTGCTGTAGGAGCATGACTGGCAGATCTTGAATTGCCTTGCGAATCCGCGTCGGCGGGCTCGCGCCGCTTCGTCCGAGCGGTACGCCGTCAGGAAGCCGTGTTCCATCACATTGGGCAGGCGGACCACTTGATCATAGTCGATGCAACACAACCCGAGATCCCCGCTCCAGAAGACGACGGTTTGCGACAGCGGGCTTGTGCAGAGGACGCTCTCGCGGGCGTTCTCGTGGCGCCGCAAGGACTGGTCTTTCGGCAGGAAGTGCGAGTGGGCAACTCGCATTTCGGGGCTAGTGTGTGAGCCGAGGCTAAAAGTCTTGAAGCGGATCCGGTCGAAACCGTGCTGGATCGCCCAGTGCCTGATCTCATCAATCTGCGTCTCGGAATAGGAGGTTAGGAGCGTCTGGAGCACTGTAATCGGGTTCTTGGCCCTAAGCCGCTGTTTCGCGGCACAGAACAGCTCAATGTTAGCCTTCACAGCCGCGAACTGCGAACCGACCCGGTAGGCTTCTTGAGCCTCCTTGGAGAAGCCATCCATGCACAGGGCTATGCGGCCCAAGCCTGCCCGGATCAGGCGCTCCGCCATATCCTCACTCAACTTCGTCGCGTTCGTGCTCACGAAGGTATCATGCCCATGCACGGTTGCATAAGCGATCATGTCGGGAAGGGCCTTGTTCAGTGTTGGCTCGCCCGAGAAGTTAAAATAAATTGTGGGTTTTCTTAGCTCGGTTCTGAAGTCGTCGATGATCCGGCGGAACAGCTCTAGTGGTTAAATTCTAACGCTTGGTACCTAGGATCGGGCCCGCGCTTTGAGTGGAAAGCAGAAAAGCCGTGTCCCAAACTGTTGAGAGATTGTCCCAAGTGGTCAAGCACGGCACTCCAGCCGCGCTAGACTGATGCGATGGAAATGTCGTCTCACAAGGCAGACTTGCCCCGACCACGCCATGGCCAACAACCGCTCACCGACGAGTTGCGGCGCACGCTCCGCGTCGAGCTCATCAAGGATACCTGTTCGGCTGCCACGGCCGCCAGTCTATACGCGGTGTCCCGCCGGACGCTGTACCGGCACCTGAAAGCCGAGGGCCGCACGTTCCGGCAGGTGACCAACGAGGTTCGCTGCGAGATTGCCTGCATGGTGCTCGCCAAGTCGGACTTGTCGCTCAGCCAGATTGCTGAGGTCCTGAATTACGCCGAACACAGCGCCTTTACCCGCGCCTTTCGGCGCTGGACGGGGCAGACCCCGTCAGATTGGCGCAGCAGTCATCGCGGGCTTACAGGGTAGTCAGGACGTCGGCCGCATGCGCGGCTCGCCACATGCTCGGCGCTTGGCCGCACCAGCCCCGGAAGGCGCGGGTGAAGGCGCTCGCCTCGGAATAGCCAAGAGCCGCCGCAACTTGGCTGAGCGACAGCTCGGTGTCCTTGAGCAGGCGACAGGCAACCTCGAACCGGATCTCGCTCGCAAGTGCCTTGTACTTGATGCCGCGGCTCCTCAGGCGGCGATCTAAGGTGCGACGGCTCATCGCCAGAAGATCAGCCATGTCGTCGACCGAACGGCGATGGCTCGTCAACCACGGAGAGAGCAACCGCCGGATGTCGGCCGCCCATTCGTATCCCGGACCATCCTTTGTTTGCTTGACCCGCTCCTCCAGGATCGCCAGCAGCAGAGGGTGAGCCTCAGGCTCTGGATCAGCCGTCGGCGTAGGCGTGGATAGCAGCGAGTGGGTCGTCATGAACGCTCCTGGGACGAGTTTCCCTGGCCGGATGATGGTCTGCCGAGACTGCGGTACTTGCAAGAGAGGGCAATGCACTCAATCAATACCACTTTAGGTCAGCCATGCGGCCTCAAGGCCGTTTCCGTAAACGGCCTTCCGCGAAACTGAACCGAAATTTCGGAAGGTCGCCTCATGGCAAGTAGCTGCTTTTTGCCCAACTTCCGCTTTAGGTTTGAGAAGGGCATCGCGGATCGGGTACCAAGTGTTAGAATTTAACCACTAGGCTCATGAGCCCACGGGGCCTCGTCATGGCGAACGTGACTGGGCAGACCGGGCATCGAAGGTTACATGAATTGGTTACGTCGATGACGAGTTCAGTGGGAAGGCGCTTGAAGACGGCCAAGGGAATACGAGTCGCGCCCCACCGAATGGCGGCGACGGTGAGCCGCTTCGGGTTGAGCTTCCACCGGCTAGGCGCCTGTCTATAAGCAAGGTCAAGGGTCTCTCGTTGTGTCGAAGCACACTCGTTCTCGTTTAACATCTTGCTCTCTCGTTATGGCAGTCGACTTCTTTACGCCAGTGCTGAATTGGCCGCCTGCAGGATTGCATGAGGGGCAACCATCATCGTGGCACCAGAACCAAGGCTTCCCTCGGCAATGAATTCGTACTAGCGAGCGTTTCGGTTACACCCAAGCACAACATAGCTCTGCCGCTGGAGGCGCGACGGGGCTTGGCCTATCCTGGACGTGGCAGCGTGCACCGTGCGGCCTTCTGGAACGGGTGGAGAATGGGCTGCCAAGTGAGGTTGATCGCGCCTCTGCGATCATGGACGACCTCAGATCTCATCGGCCACTCATGCACTGTTGTTGCCGAGATCTGACCCGTTGGGCAGCGAATGCGCGCCATTAGGCCAAGTCCTCGTGGAGCAGCGCTTTGTTTATCCCGATGGCCGCTTCCACGCCTTCGGCAGCGGCGACGATGGCCTGCAGGACGTCGCGCGACGCATCGCCAGCGACATACAAGCCCGGCACATGGGTCACCCGCTGGTCATTGTCTACTGTGCAGCCTTTGGGGTCGTACATGTCGCACCCGAGACGTGCGGCGAGGTCGGTGGACTGGCTTCTGCCTGTGTTGAAAAAGATTGCAGCGCGGCTCAGGCGGGGGCCGGACTGGAACACAATCTCGAACGAGGCCTTGTAGGGAACGTTGCTACCGACCTCCAAGCGCACGATCGGTTCCTCTCGCACTGCGATGCCATGCCAATCAAGGCGCCGGCGATAGTCGGCGCTGAGACCCGAGGGGCCGTCACTGCACAAGACGATATCGCGGCTCCACAGCGTCATTTCGAGCGCCAGCCCGCCGCCCTTGTCGTCACCCCGGCCGTAGATCGCGAGCGGCTGGTCGCGCATCTCCCAGCCATCGCAGTAGGGACAGTGAAAGACCCCGACGCCATAGAGCTCGCGAAAGCCGGGCTGTTCCGGTAGCGCGTCAACCACGCCCGCTGCCAGCGGCAGCTTGCGGGCGCTAAAGCTGCGGCCATCGCATGTGCGCACCGAAAAGCCAGTGTCGGTGCGCGCGGCATCGATGACACGCGCGTGGTCGACAACGACTGATTCGTACGGCGCGAGCTGCTCTCTCGCAAGAGCAAGTAACTGTGCCGGCGCGATGCCGTCGCGGCTGAGAAATCCGTGCAAGGCATGCGACACGAGGTTGCGGGGCTTTCCGTCATCGAAGAGCAGGACCTTCCTGCGGCACCGCCCCAGCACGAGGGCGGCGTTCAGCCCCGCAGGGCCTCCGCCCACCACGATTGCGTCCCATAACTCCACCGGCCTCTTTGATTCTCTCACCAGACTTCTCCTTCACGGCCGCGCGCGGCGACGCAAAGATCTCAGAGTCACGCTGCAATGATGAGCACGACCGCTCACCCCTGACACCGAATGTTTCAGCACTGCCAGCTGGGCCTCGATCGGAGATGTCACAATCAATCGGTATAGGACTGCCAACGATCTGTTCCGTCGATTTTTGCATCGCCCGAATGTCTGATTTCCAGCGGTGAGCAAATATCTTCTTGACCAGTATAGGGCAGTCTTTTCCGTTAAGGTGGCATCTCCGGGACGAGTTGTTTTGGCGGCGACCGGCACATGGTTATCTCCTCATTGTCCTTTACCGAAGCGCAGGCGTGCCATTCCGGAGCGCCGCAATCGGCTGGTCCTGTGAGGCCAAGCAGAGGGCATGTTTGATTCCCTCACGTGGTCGGTGGCGCTGCCTGGATCCTTGGTTCGGCTTCGGTCGCTGAATCGAAAGCGTTTATAAGTTCGCGGAAGTTGTCGGTCCGGTTACAGCGGCACAGCCTCTGATGGTGACATGGTCAGGCAATATGCCTCGTCTCAGTCGCCCGATATCTCCGTTGATCTAAGGCATTTTTCGGCGAAGTGGATCCGGTTTGCCGTCAAAATTGCGGCAAACCAGGAAGAGAGCTGATTCCATCCAAGTGAAATCGGCTTTAAGGATTGCGAGAAGGTTGGCGGTGAGTCGAGCGCGACGCCCTGGCATTTCCGAACCATGTTGAGCGGAGAGGTCACCCGATCCGCCCCAGGACCGGAAATTGCTCAAGCAGCCAGAACGAGAACGCGGACATGTGCCCGGTGATCATCGCGGCTCCCATGAGAGCCATTGTCGCGCCGGCGCCGATCTGGAGGATACGGCCTGTCCGCCGCATCGCCTTCAATCGCTTTGTCATACGATCCATGAACACGGCCGTGAGCAGGAACGGCAGTCCAAGACCAAGGGAGTAGATGCTGAGCAGCGCGATCCCACTTGTGGCTGTCGCGGACAGTGCACTCACCGTCAGGATGGCTCCCAAGACAGGTCCGATGCATGGGGTCCAGCCAAATCCGAAGGCGAGGCCCAGAAGATACGCTCCGAACGGGCGGCCGCCGCTGTGGCCTCCGTGAAATCTGAATTCTCTTTCCATGAGCGGAATTCGCAGCAAGCCCGTCATGAACACGCCGAACAGGACAATGATGACACCCCCAACAATGTTGGCCTCGTACCGGTATGCCAGCAGGAGACGGCTGATCGCCGTCGCACTGGCGCCCAGCGCGATAAATATCGTTGAGAAGCCAAGAACGAAGCACGCGCTAAGCAGGACGGTGGAGAGGCGGGTACTCAGGGACGGCCTGACATCGGCGACGGTGTTCCCGGCCACATACGAGATGTACCCTGGAACGAGCGGCAAAACGCAGGGGGAAAGAAAGGACATGACGCCGGCGAAGAGTGCCGTCAGGATTCCAATATTCGAGATTTCAAGCATCATTCGGCTCCGTTCGGCGGTTGTCTCGCGTCATGGATCAACTTCCGCAGCGCCGGCAGATCCATCAGTCCGGGGGCGACCCAGTCTCCAATGATCCAGCTTGGTGTTCCTGTAATCCGCAACTCGCCCGCCAGCGTGAGACTACGCTTGCCCATCTGCGCAATCTTTGGGTCATCCATGTCCTGCTTAAGACGATCGAGATCAAGGCCGACATCTTGCGCGACCTGAAACGTGGTACTCTCCGCGGCGGCGCTTGAGTGAGCCATCATAGCCTTGTGAAAGAGACCATACTTCCCTTGCTTGTGAGAGACCAACGCCGCACGAGCCGCAAACGCCGACCGGGGTCCTAGGATTGGAAACTCCTTGTACACGGCCCGTAACCTTCCATCGGCGTCCTGCGCCTGCTCAAGCGCGGACGCCGCCCTTCGGCAGTAGAGGCAGTTGTAGTCAAACAACTCGACCACGCTGACATTCCCGTTCGGATTGCCTCCGACAGGGGAGGTCGGATCATTGAAAATTTCGTCGCGGTGTTTGGCGATTGCTGTTATCAGCTCATCGCCTTCCTTAGCTTTCTGGTGCTCCTCAAGGCGTTCGACGGCTTCTAGGATCACCTCGGGACTGCGAAGGAGATGCTCGCGGGCCTGCGCCTCGAAGTTATGCTGAACCCGCAAATTCGCGTCGAAGACGCCGGACGCGATAAGCACCACCATCCCGGAGAGGAGCATGGCGATGACGGAAAGAGCCACGGAGGTGGCGGTCCAAAGTTTCACCTTAAGCATAGCAAATGCTGGGATGATGTATGTACACGTAGAATTCAGGAGCCATGTCGGCTCGGTTGTCCTCCGCAATCATTGCGGATTACCCGCATTTCTATCCGCTTGTGCGGCCGCTGTGGTGGTGTTCGCCAAGTACTTCTTTAGCGCATCCGGCCCTTTGTTGAAGAACGTATAAGAGAGCGTTATCGATGAAATACCGCGCTGCTCATGATCTTCCGCGATGGCAGGGTCGACGAAAAACGAGACGGGGAATTCCTTCTCCTCGCCCGGCATGAGCAACTGCTCGGTGAAGCAGAAGCACGCGACCTTGGTGAAGTACGGGCCTGCCTGAAATGGCACTACATTGTGGGTGGCAGTGCCGAGCACCGGGCGATTGGTGATGTTCCGGGCCTTGTAGGCGACCAGAGCTGTCTCGCCCAAGAAGACTTCGACCGGCGCCGGAGCCTCGAAGATCCATCCCATGCCGGCAGCAACGTTGGCATCGAATCGCACCGTAAATTTCCGCTCGGATCGGGCTGCCGCGGCAGCGGCCACCTGCGTGGTGCCACCGTATCCTGTTACCTTGCAGAAGAGATCATAGAGCGGGACCGCCGCGAAGCTGACGCCGACCATGCTGGCCGCCACCGCCGCAAGCCACGCCGCCGTCACCCCTTTGCGACGCGATGAGGACCTGTGGTCGACAGAGCCTCGAGCCGTGTCTGACATTCTTGCTCCTGGTGTTCCGATCCGGGCATGGCTGGATGATGACGGATTAGGCTGGTGCAACGAAAAGATGCCTCCGGGCAAGACTCATGGTGCGTGCAAAGCTATGGCCCTTGATCACATTGCGCCGACGCGGTGCGATGCATCGCCGACACCGCCCCGTCGGCAATGGAGCCGGGGACGGAAGAGGCAGCAAACATGGGAGATCGTCAGAACCGCGAGCGGAGGCGTTCCCAGAGCGATCGTTTATCGTGCTTGTCATGATCGTTCACGAGAGCGTTGATGTATGTCACGAGGTTCGTCCGCTCGAACCGCAGGCCGTGGAAATTCGCGCGCCAGCGCCCCTCCCGGTCGATCACGTGCGTGACGACTCCGTGCATCTGCATCCCGTCGTCTGTCTTGGTGAACTTGTGCCCAAACTGCTCTGCGAGCTTGCGCGTCGCGTCCTCGGCCATTCCCGGGGTCGTCGTTAAGAAAGCCCAGTTGTCCAGCTTCAGGCCCCGGGACTCGCCATAGGCCCGGAGAATGTCGGGGGTGTCCCGCTCTGGGTCGGTGGTGATGCTGAGGAACTGCACCTGGTTGCGCATCGGCGTCGAATTGATCATCTCCTGGATTTGGGCGATCAGCTCGGCGTGGAGCGGGCATACATCCGTGCAGCCGACGTAAATAAAGTGGAGAACAACCACCTTTCCGCGGAGATCAGACAAGCGATAGGCTTTTCCATTCGCATCCTGGAGGGCAAAGTCCGGTGCAGGACGATCCTTCACCTCGAAATACAGTTCTTTCTTGTGAAGTTCGTTCTGCAGGCTGTCGAGCGAGTGGGCGAGAGTGGGGACGGGTGTCACGGCTATCAGAGCGAGGGAGGCCGAGATGACGAGTAGCGATGGCAGTCTCATGACGTACATTCTTCTTGTTTCGCAGGTTCTACGGTGCAGGGTTGCAGGTGGTCCGCACTGGGTCGTTCCGGTCTAGCCAACCGGTTGGGAGATCAATGATGGTGTCTTGTCGAGACCACGGAGCCGACGAGAAGGTCCTGAGGTTGGTCGCGATCCTTGCCGAGGCTCTGGCCCGCAGCGCCCTCAATGATGTCAGTCCGGGTGGATGAGCCTTCCCCCACACCAGACGCCACGCTGGTGTCCGCCTTCTTGCACGTATGGCTTACGCAAAGCCCTAAGGCGCACATGATCGCGCAAGGCGCGAAGCTGACGAGCAGTGGCGCAACACCAACGGCCACCAGCCATGGCCAACCAAGCCAAAGCGCTGGGACAGCCAACGTGATGGCAGCTGCAACACGAGCGCGGGGACCGCGCAACTGGTGACGCAGATAGAGGCCGACGTCCCGGCTCACGGACGACCTGTGTGTCGACGTATTCATTCGCTCTTTCTTTGTTGGTTGGAGAGCCCGACTGGGCCAGCAATCCCAGTCGCAAAGCCCTCCCTTGACGCTTGTATGCTCGTCATCGGGCCTCCGTGTTCTGACCAGCATTCTTCAGATCCTAGCATTCGATACAGGCTCGAGGTAGCGCCGGATTTGAGCGATTGTTGCAGGACTGTCCCATGCCGCCGGCCCGGCCAGCCGCCCGATCTCACGCCCTTCACGGTCGATCAGGAGGGTCGTCGGCACCCCGACGATCGCAAGCGCCCGCATCGCGGCACCGGGCTGGTCGAGATAGGTGCGGAGATTCTTGACTCCAATCTTGGAGAAGAAATCTTCGACGGCTGGTCGCCCCTTGCGGTCGATGGACAAGGCAACGACCTCAAAGTCAGGACCGCCCAGGGCCGCCTGGAGCCGATCGAGGGTCGGCATCTCTTCTCGGCAGGGCACGCACCAGGTTGCCCAGACATTCAGCAGGACCACCTTGCCCCTGAAGGCGCCCAGATCAAGCTGTTTTCCCTCAGCGTCCACGAAGGTTAGTGCCGGGATTGACTTCGGTCCGCTAAGGGGAATGGGGTCGGCACTGGAGATGGCTGCAGCTGGCTCCGGCCGCGCCTGTCGGAGAAGGATTATGGCCGTCCCGCTTGTCGCCACCAGGAGCGCCACGGCCGCCGTGACGACCGCCAGCGCCCGCCGATTTGACGAGGCACGGCCAGGGTGGTGATCCGCCGGATCCAGGCGGGTCGAGCCAAGCTGGTTCATGTGAAAGAGTCTCTAACCTTATGGTCTCCTGGCTAAATTTCGGACAAAAAGGCAGACTGGTTACATCTTCACGTTAATGTGATCAGGGAGCCCGGCGGAGACTGGTGTGGGGTTGGCATCAATACGTCAAAGCTTATCGTGAACTCCGATGCCTAAATCGTACTGTGCTTAGGTAGCGGGCAGCCGCGCAGACGACGGCCATTGCTGGTGCAACGGGACTGTTTGTATCCAAGGGCCCTGGTGGCTGCTATCACCTACGGGGGCGTCGCCACCTCCTGTTTGCATCTTCGTTGGGCCACGCGGACTGAGGCTGCCCCGGCGAACTGCCGGGCACTCTTGGCGTTCGGCCAGTCGCAGCTGAGGCGAGAGCCAGCGCCGTCCAACACGTTCGCTGCTGTCCATCGCCATCGCCCCAGAATTTTACACGTGCCGTGTAACCGGTTTGCGCATCCTATCGAACTACCCGAAAGGGCATGGTCGGTGCTCCAGGAAGGAGAGGCAGAAATTGCATTTTGATCGCAGGTCTTGCCGTGCTCGCGTGTTGGACGCTCAAGCCCCAACTTGACGCCAGCGTCCATGGAACCAAGTCCTCGATTCAATCATGCTTTGGACTCGGTCCCTCCTCAGTTCGAACCTTCTCAGCCACTAGGAGTTCTTTCTCCGCCAGAGCGAAAATGAGGTTCCCGCTCATGACGCCCCAGCCCCTGATGGCTGCAGAAGCAAAGGCCACTGAAGACAAGCCGGTCGTGCTGATCACGGGGGCCAGCGGCTTTATCGGCAGCGCCGTCATCAAGCGCTTGTCCGACCGCTCTACGCTTGTCGGTCTTGATCGCGCCGGTCCCCCTGACCCGCCGGCACCAGCTCACGCTGTCGATCTTGACTTGAGCTCCGGCGAAAAGCTGGCTGCTGCGCTTGACGAGGTGCGGCGCCGCTTTGGCAGAAGCATCGCCTCGGTCGTGCATCTGGCCGCCTACTATGACATCTCGGGCGAGGCCAACCCGCTCTACGACAAGATCACTGTCGAGGGTACACGAAGGCTGATCGACGGGCTCCAGGCATTCGAGGTCGAGCAGTTCGTCTTCGCCAGCACGATGTTGGTGCACAAGCCGACCGATCGGCCGGACGAGACCATCAACGAAGACTCACCCATCGAACCGACCTGGGCCTATCCGGAGTCGAAGGTGCGCACGGAAGCCCTGCTGCGCGAGCGGCGCGGCCGCATCCCGGTCGTGATGCTGCGCATTGCCGGCGTCTACGACGACCTCGGCCACTCGCCGTTCATTGCCGAGCAGGTGGCGCGGATCTACGAGCACCGGCTCGTTGCCCACTTCTACCCCGGCATGCTCTGTGCGGGGCAATCGTTTGTTCACCTCGACGACCTCACCGATGCGATCGCCCGCCTCATTGATCGCCGTCGTGAGCTGCCCTCCGAGCTGCCGCTGCTTGTCGGCGAACCGGAGGTCCTCGGCTACGCCGAGGTACAAAATATCACCGGTGAAGCCATGCATGGCGAGGACTGGACCACAATCCGCGTCCCAAAAGCTCTCGCCATGGCGGGCGCGTGGGTTCAGAATGAGGTGCTTGGTGCCGACGACTTCATCAAGCCCTGGATGGTCGAGCAGTCGAACGACCACTATGTGCTCGATATCACGCGGGCCCGCCGCCTGCTCGGCTGGGAGCCGACGCACTCGTTGCGGGAGACACTCCCGAAGATCGTTGCGGCGTTTAAGCGCAATCCCACCGGATGGTACAAGGCCAACAGACTTAACTCGGCGCTCGTCGCCTGGTACGGCCAGCGGCCAGCGCCGGGAGGGGTGAAGCTGGGTGAGAAGGATCACGGCTCAGGTCCGCCGCCGGATCGCACACCGCACGAGCACGCCGCCATGGGGCACGCGCCGATGGCAAAAGGCGATCACGCCGGCCACGGCGGAATGACGGCTTCCGGCGGCCACGATCATATGGTCATGATGGAAGAGGACGCCCGCCGCACCCGCTGGGCCCACTTCGCCAATATCAGCTTGGGCTTGTGGCTGGCCGCCAGTCCTCTCGTGTATGACGCCATGACGAGCGAGACGGTGAGCGCCACCGTGCGGGCGGTCACGGCCGAGCGCGGACTGCCGTCGGTCGAGTGGCGCGCGGGCATCCTGATGGCCAGCGACGTTGTCAGCGGCCTGCTGATCGCCCTGTTCGGCTTTCTCTCGCTGTCTAAGCGCACGGCCTGGTTCGCGCAGTGGGCGAACACGTTTGTCGGGATCTGGCTCCTGTTTGCACCGCTCCTGTTGTGGAGCCCGAGCGCCGCCCAGTACCAGAACGACCTTCTCGTCGGCGCGCTGGTGATCGCGTTCTCGGTGCTCGTCCCGATGATGCCGGGCATGAGCATGGAAGGCATGATGGATCCAAAGGTCGTGCCACCGGGATGGACCTACTGCCCCTCGACCGCGGCGCAACGGCTGCCGATCGCCGCGATGGGACTCATCGGCCTGCTCATCGCGCGCATGCTCACCGCCTACCAGCTCGGACATGTGGACTATGCCTGGGAGCCGTTCTTCGCAGGCAGCCCCGCCGACCCAAGGAATGGTACCGAGGAGATCATTACGTCATCCGTCTCAAAGGCCTGGCCGATTCCCGATGCGGGACTCGGTGCCGTGAGCTACATGCTTGAAATTCTCATGGCGGTCATGGGCACCCGCGACCGCTGGCGCACGATGCCCTGGATGGTGACCTTCTTCGGGATCCTCGTGATCCCGCTCGGGGTGGTCAGCATCTACTTCATCATCATTCAGCCACTCATCATTGGCACCTGGAGTACGCCGGCGCTCATCGCCGCGCTCGCCATGTTGATCATGATTCCGTTTGCCGTCGATGAGGTAATCGCGATGGGGCAGTTTCTCTACTGGTCGCACTGTCGCGGAAAGCCGCTCATCCGCACCTTTTTCAAAGGCGGCGCCGTTGACCGCGGCCAGGAGGACACGTCGGACGCCCTCGCGAGCCCGGCTGCGTTCTGGACCGACACGTTGCGCGGGATCACCCTGCCGTGGACACTCGGCGCCTCGATCGCGATCGGCGCATTTCTGATGCTGACCCGGCTCATCTTCGGCACGTCGGGTGCAATGGCGAACAGCGATCATGTGGTTGGCGCACTCACCATCACCGTTGCCATCATTGCGACTGCCGAGGTCGCGCGCCCGTTCCGCTTGATCAACTTTTTGTTCGGCGCCTGGCTTGTTGTGGCACCCTGGATTCTCGAAGGAGCTTCGACGCTGGCGTCCTTGGCGAGCGTCGCGATTGGGTTGGCCCTCATTGGCCTAAGCCTCCCGCGTGGCAGGCGAAGCCGCGAACACTACGCTGGTTGGGATCGCTATGTTATTTGAACGAACTTGCCGAGCAGCCGACACACGAAGCCTCCGGGAGAACGCGATGCGACGCGGTAGCCATCGTGATCGAGTCCACCTGCGGCATCAGCAGGGATGCTGTCGAGCGGTTCGGATCCGACGGTGCCAAGATTGCACTCATCGACTGCAGCCCCGAGGGAGCAAGTGGCAGTTCGGAGAGTTGGCGATACCCTGTTGGCTAAACCGGACGCGTCACGGCCCACGATGTTCGGGATGGCGTGAACGCCACAATCGAGCGCCGGGGTCAGATCGTCATCCTCATCAACAGCGCCGCCATGATGGCCCTCAGGCGGATCGCCAACTCCGGCACTATAGACGGGACATGGCGCGAGGGAACATTCCGAAGCCGCGAATTTGTCAGGCAGACCGATGAGTGACTGGAGGGCCTGTAGATCGGGTTCGACCCGGTTGATACCTAGCAAGTTATATCCATCCCCAAGAGCGAAGATTCCAGGAGTGCGTTTAGCTGGGACGCGACGACAGACGGGGGCATGCGGTCCACAACAAGGAAAGGACAGAACATGCAGGCTCAAGAGATCATGACGGCGAATCCGGCGTGCTGTGCATCGGAAACTCCTATGAAGGATGCGGCCAAGCTTATGGCCGACAAAGATTGTGGTGAACTTCCGGTGGTTGACGAGCAAGGACGTCCGATCGGGGTCGTGACCGACCGAGACATTTGCTGTCGAGGGCTCGCTGAAGGCAAGTCCCCCGAAACCCCAGTGCGCGAGGTGATGTCGAGTCCTGTCGTAACCGTCACACCGGGTACGAGCCTTGAGGACTGTTGCAAGACACTCGAGGAAAACCAGATCCGCCGCGTCCCGGTGGTGGACGAGAATGGCTCATGCTGCGGGATGGTCTCGCAGGCCGACATCGCCCAGCACGCGCCAGAGAACGAGACTGCCAGGGTCGTTCGTGACGTTTCGCGTCCCACAGCGGAGGCCTCGCGCGTGGGGTGCTGCTAATGCCGAAAGGTGATGCACGCAGCCCTGTTAGCCCCGTCAGTACACCTGTCGTAGCGGTGATCTAACACGCGGTTTAAATGGTCACATCACCGATGACGACACCGCATACGATGGGGCTGGTGGTCCAACCGGCCTAGCGTGGATCGGCTGCAGGAGGACTTTAGCAATGGTGACCCAAATCTCGAAAGTTCTGTTCAGCCTGCTTGTCGCAGTGGCCGTGTTGTCGGGCAACCCGCTGACGTCTGAGGCGATGGCGGACGAACCGGCAGATGAGGTCCTTGCGAGCCGCTTCGCGTACCTCAGTGCGAACGGCAACAGCAACTGCTCCCGCGAGTTCGAAGCCTCGATCGCCACGATGTCATCCATGCAGATGCTTCAGGGCTCCTGCTGCAGCCCCATGGACAAGCATCGCTACATCGAACAAGTCCGAGGTCTCAAAGCGTACTGGGGGATATCCGCAATCCCGACAGATCCCTATGATATCCCGGCCGGTCTCGCCTCGAAATTGATGACATACTACCCGCTTGAACTCACAGGTACGGAGCAGGAGGCATATGCCTATGCAATGGCGAACTCGGACGAGCGCGGGCCATGCTGCTGCCAATGTTGGCGCTGGAAGGTTTATGGCGGGCTCGCGAAGTACCTGATCCGCGAGCACGATTTCACTGGCCCGCAGGTCGCCGCAATCTGGGACCTGTCCGATGGGTGCGGCGGCGGCGCAGACCATCACCACTAGCGCTGTTCCGCCCAACCTCCGCGGTGGCAGCCGAACCGGCATGGGCAGTGACCACGATGCTGGACGATCGCAGATGCCAGAAAGGCCAGATTCACTGCTCTCGAGCGAGAAAGGCTGTGCGGTCCCAATGACCTCGGTTAGGCTCTCCAAGCTTATACTCGAACTGGAAACCGAGCGGCCATTGGGGTGTCTACATGCCTTGGTCGAACTGAAATCGACGGGTAAAGCTTGTCATTAAGGCCATGGCGGAGACAAAGGCAATGGTCGACCGCGTGATCTGGGAACTCTCTATCATGATTCGGAGAGCCGATTTTGCACTCTTCTCGCAAGGCGAGCTGATTGCAGGGCTCTCCGTCTACCCTGATGTGCTCCCTGGAGACTGGGAGCCGCGTGACTGGCCAAGCCGCTTCGCTCCTCTTGAGGTTGGTGTTGAACACCGTCACGAGATCACGCCTGATCAGCTGCGCCGCATTTTGCCGGCCACCTCCGAGATCTCTTGGGGGCAGTTCGCAGTGGTGGATCTCTTCGGCTCGAGAATATGGCTGCATGGGCGCGGCGACGGCTTGGTCGTCAGTTACTCAAAAGCGAACCCCTCGGACCCGAAGACACCTGAAGCGGATGCCTTGAGGCGGATCGAGCGCGACTTGTTTGCGCTGCGCGATGCCATGCACAATCCTTGAGCGAGGCACATTGCAGGTCCGAGGGTAACCCAAGAGTCGACTCTGTTGGCAATCTTACTTACCATTGAGTGCAAGTGGAACAGGCTGCATGTCTCTCAGAATGCGATGCTTCCTGATATCGCCAAGCTCTTGCGCAGGCTGCGCAGAGACACTGGAGCAGTCGATCAGATCTCTCGACCCTGCCGCCTCCATAGACATTAATCTTGGAAGTGGAGAGATCATGGTGCGTAGCCATCTTGATACCAGCACGATCAACGGGGCTATTCTCCTGGCGGGGTTCGATGTCGAACACAAGCCGGCAGGCGGGGAGCACCTGCCTGATGGGACCGGGCGAGGACCGGACGAGCCGTGAACTTGCACTCAGCATCGTGCTGCGTTGCTTCTCGTAAGAGCCCAGGCGGAAGTCGACTTGCAGCGGAAGCCATACTGGATCCAGTGGCACGCAGCCGGTCGGATCGAGGTTCCTTGCGGGATGGGCTTGGAATCTTTCGGCCGGGTGTGACCCAACGCTTGCCCATGCGCGTTAGTGAAATTACCCGGCCAGGAGTTCAGATTATCAAACGCTCTATAAGGGCGCGTGGCCCCCTGGTTCGGCCTTTTGCGGCGTGACCGGGCCGTTACTCGACGGCCAACGCCCTCGGAGGAGAGATCGATGCCTTATGATCCAGTCCGCCCCTTGCGTGGACAAAAAGCTCTTGTGACTGGCGGGAGTTCTGGCATCGGTGAAGGAATCGCTCGTGCCTTCGCGGCTGCCGGAGCTGCAGTCGGGGTGAACTACCACTCGCATCCCGAGGCCGCGGAGCGCATCGTGACCGAGATCCGCAGCTCAGGCGGCGAGGCCTTGGCGCTTAAGGCCGATGTGGCGAATGAGGTCGAGGTCCAGGCGATGTTTGCCGTACTTCTCGAGACCTTCGGCCGGATCGACATCCTGATAGCAAACTCCGGTATTCAGAAGGACGCCTCTTTCCCCGAGATGAGTCAGGATCAGTGGCGCCGGGTTCTTGATGTCAACCTCACAGGCCAGTTCCTCTGCGCTCGTGAGGCGGTGCGGCGCTTCCTTACCCAGGGGATCGACCCATCCGTGTCGCGGGCTGCGGGTAAGATCATCTGTATGTCGTCCGTCCACGAGGTCATCCCCTGGGCCGGGCACGTGAACTACGCCGCCTCCAAGGGCGGGGTCATGATGATGATGAAGAGCCTCGCCCAGGAAACGGCGGAACATGGCATCCGCGTGAATGGGATTGCTCCAGGCGCTATCAGGACGCCAATCAACCAGGAGGCCTGGGAAATGCCGGAGGCTGAGCGTAGGCTCCTCGAGCTGATCCCTTACGGGCGGGGTGGTGAGCCTGAAGACGTCGCCAATGCGGCGGTGTGGCTGGCCTCAGATAACGCAGATTACGTCGTCGGCACGACCCTCTTTATCGACGGTGGGATGACCCTCTACCCAGGGTTTCGGGACAACGGCTGAGAACTCCACTCTGACATTTCTGGAGATCATTGCATGGCGTCGCGAATCGAAGACTATGCCCTGATTGGCGATGTCAGACCGCTGCCCTGGTGGGACGTACGGGTTCAATCGACTGGCTGTGCTGGCCGCGCTTCGACTCAGGTGCCTGCTTCGCCGCGCTGCTCGGCGAGCCCGAGCACGGGCGCTGGACCGTCGCGCCAGCCGACCCGGCCTCGGGTGTAGACCGGCGCTACCGCGATGGTACCCTCATTCTGGAGACCGACTTCGAGACCGCTGACGGGGCCGTCACCCTGATCGACTTCATGCCACCCCGGGGAGCGGCGTCAGACCTTATCCGACTTGTCATTGGTCGGCGTGGTCTTGTCTCTATGCAGACTGAACTGGTGATCCGATTTGACTACGGCACCACAGTCCCGTGGGTGACGCGCCTGCCAAGCGGAGTCGGCTTACGTGCTGTGGCTGGCCCGGATATGGTGGTGCTGCGAACGCAGGTTCCTCTCCACGGCGAAGATCTAAAGACTGTCGGCGAGTTCACGGTCGGCGCAGGGGAGACGGTCGGCTTTGTTCTCTCTTACGGACCTTCTCACCAGGAGCCGCTTGATCCAATTGATCCCGTCAAAGCGCTCGCGGACACGGAAGCATTCTGGCGCGAGTGGTCGAGCCGCTGCCAGAACACAGGAGAGTGGCGTGACGCAGTTTTGCGCTCGCACATTACCCTCAAGGCGCTTACGTACGCTCCCACGGGCGGCATTGTCGCGGCCGCGACGACCTCCCTGCCCGAACAGGTTGGGGGACCACGCAACTGGGACTACAGGTTCTGCTGGTTAAGGGATGCCACCTTCACGCTTCTGTCGCTCATGGATGCTGGATACCAGGACGAGGCGAGAGCCTGGCGCGAGTGGCTGCTGCGTTCCGTGGCCGGCAGTCCGCACCAGATGCAGATCATGGATGGCGTCGCAGGCGAGCGGCGCCTCACCGATTGGGAGGTGCCCTGGCTGCCCGGCTTTGAGAGATCGCAGCCGGTGCGCATCGGCAATGCGGCACATGGACAGTTCCAGCTCGATGTTTATGGCGAGGTTGCCGACGCGCTCTATCAGGCCCGGTGTGCTGGACTTGCCCCGTGCGATGCGGACTGGGCTCTGGAGCGATCTCTCATCGAGCATGTTGCCATGGTCTGGGACAAGCCCGATGAGGGGATCTGGGAAGTGCGGGGCGGCAGGCGCCATTTCACGCATTCGAAGGTCATGGCGTGGGTTGCCTTGGACCGGGCCGTGAAAAACGTCGAGGCATTCGGACTGAAAGGGCGGGTTGACCAGTGGCGTCAGCTTCGACAGATGATCCACGAGGACGTTTGCCGGAACGGGTTTGATCCGGAGATTGGCAGCTTTGTCCAGTCCTATGGTTCCAAGCAGCTTGACGCAAGCCTGCTGATGATTCCGCTCGTGGGATTCCTGCCAGCGGCGGACCCTCGCGTTCGCGGCACCGTGGCAGCAGTCGAGCACCGTCTGATGCGAGAGCAGCTGGTGCTCCGCTACGACACGTCAGAGACCGAAGACGGGCTACCGCCTGGCGAAGGGGCTTTTCTGGCTTGCAGCTTCTGGTTCGTCGACAACCTGATCCTGCAAGGCAGGCACGACGAGGCGCGTCGCATGTTCGAACGCCTGCTTGACCTTCGCAACGATGTTGGCCTTCTCGCCGAAGAGTACGATGCACGAGCGCGGCGACAGCTCGGGAACTTCCCGCAGGCGTTCAGTCACCTGGCTCTTGCTGACACGGCACGAAACCTCTCTACCGCCAGAAGTCCAGCGGCTTAGCGGGCCTCCAGAGCACAATCATCGGCTGTCGCCTGAGCAGAGGATCGTTTGGCTAGGTTCACTGCTAGCCCTCCTCCAGTTGCTGCCGATACCCTGTGGCCGGACCTAGAAGCATCCACGCTCGGGTAGACCCGACCTGAGCGCTGCCGCCTGCCACGGCGGGCAATCATGGCCCCGCTGAACATGTGGCCGTCCTCACATTCTCCTGAGAACGCAAATTCCTTCCAAGCATCGGAAGCGGTACCGACCCAGCCCGAAAAAGCGCCGCCAGAATGGTGAGCGCACTGCCGATATCGGGGGATCCATGACAATGCGACAGCGGGTAGCGTGGGAACACAGTCGCGCGCCACCCCGGTGTCCGATGAAGATGGCGGAAGACCTGAGACCGAAGCAGGAGCTGAGAGCGAGAGCCGAGAGAGGGTCCGGGGAGCCAGTCGCGCGCACCTCGAGCGGGCAGGCTGCACACGATGCGGTCTTGTCTGCCCGACAGACCATCCCGGCGTAGTGGCGCTGCCGTGGCGGATCCATCCCGTAGTGGTCCCCGTACTGGCGAAACGGATGCACCGCCAAAGCCCGGGACAACCGATGAAATGTCCTCATCCAGTGGATCCTGGTTCGGTGCTTAGGGCCATCGAGGCCGTGTCATCCATCCCGTTCCATGCCCCATGGGCTGTCTGTGGAGTCCGGTTCGTTTTGCTGCCCTCGTCCAGGAGAATTTCGGGCACGCGGTGTAACTGGCTTGCGTAATTTGGCGAACTAACCCTCAAGCACACCCGCCGGTTTGCAGGGGAGGAGAACAATGCATCATGCGTTGAATTCGGCGGTCAATGTGCTTGAGTGCAGTCCTTCTTGTTCTGAGCATGGGTGGAAACGAAGGCCAACGGTTCGGCTTCGGCTCGCTTCCTGGATGAGAGTCCATGCATCTGTGCCAGTAGCCCTCCATTGTCATGTCAAGTAAGAAGAAGTTTCGGCAGAGCGCAGTCATTCCGGGTTCTCGGCGCGGCATGCGGCGGCGGCGCGTTAGGCCGTCGATCGTGCGCAAAGCCAGCCGCAGCTATCGGTTTTTCGTGAAGATCGTGATCGTCTTCCTTCTTCTCCTCGGCACCCTCTTCTACTGCCACAAGCTTGACAGTAAGCGGGCCGCGCCAGCCTCCGCCGGCTGGCAGGGCGGTGGACCAGGTCAGACGAAGACCATCTGAGCCCGAACAGTACAGCTGTCTGGCTTCGACAGGGAGACTCGGGCCGGGAGCTGCCTCCGGCGATCATGTCAGATTTCGCAGCCTGCTGGCCGCCGGCGTCGCAAGTGATCCTGGTGCGAATCGACCTCGATTGAGGGCCGGTGGAGTATGTAATCACATTCCTGGTGGGATAGGGAGTTTGATCGGTGTCAGCAGCGGAAGGATACCGAGGCATCATCGCCAGCTTCCCCTCATGTCAGCACAATCGACTCTGCGCCCGGCGTTGGATGGAAACGAACGTCAAACGCGCATAGGGCCTGCGCGGAACCGAGAAACCGTGATGGCCGCAGGCAGCAACAGGCCGTCCCTCGCTTTGTCACAATTGCGTGAACATGTAACGTTGGGCATTATTCGTGCGAACTTAAGAGATCAAGAGAGCAGTATCGGCCATTGCGCCGGCAAGGCCGCTTCGAAGGCCCCGTCGGCCGCGGCGTGGTTCAAGGCTCGGCTCAGTATTACTTGACCGTTACAAGGAACGGTCTGCCGATTGCCTGCCCGCCGACGTTGGCAGGCTGAAGGAGGAAGCCGTGAAAACGGAAACCCTGATCAATCGGCTCAGCGCAAACCTTGAACCTGTCCACCCTCAGCAGGTTCCGCGTATCATCGCCGCGGCTGTCATCACTGGTTCAGTAACGGCAACTGCACTCGTCTTCTATGCGATAGGGGTCCGTTGGGACCTGAGCGAGCCTAGTGTTCTCATTGTTGTAATTGCAAAACTGACGTTCACCGTCGCTGTTGTTGCCTTGGCTACCACGTTCCTGGCCAAGCTTGCTCGCCCGGGGGGTGAGAACGGAACGCCCCTCAGCCTGCTCTCGGTCCCGTTCATCGTCCTCGTGCTCGTCGCGACGGTCGGGCTTCTATTGCAACCCAGCACGTATTGGGATGGAATGATGATGGGAGAACGTTGGCTTGAATGCCTCCTCGCCATCCCTGCGGCGGCAGTTGTGCCGTTCGCAGCTATGATCTGGGCCGTACGCCAAGCTGCCCCAACGGATCTGCGCCGCACTGGCGCGCTCATTGGAATTGCCGCCGGAGGTGTGAGTGCCACAGCGTATGCATTGCATAGCACAGAGGGTTTGTTGCCGTTCGTCGCAATCTGGTATGGGAGCGGGATCGCACTATGTGCCATCGCTGGAGCCAAGCTCGGGCCGCGCCTGCTGCGCTGGTAAGCTGTGGCGTCTCTGATCTGTTCCCACGCAAGCCCCTTCTGCGGCCGAGGACTGTTGGCCGTTCCATGCACGGCAGAACCTGCCGCCTAAAGCAACAGATGGGAGGTCGAGAGCATAAATGCTGCGTTTATTGAATTGCCAGCCGTCGGTCATCGTTGGCCGGCGCGCTGGTCCGGGCCTGATGATTGTCGAGGTTTTGGGCGACAATGCCTATTGGCGCGAGCAGCACCTTTATGAGACGAACGGAGACGGACCGCAGTCGCCCTGCAACAGCAGGAACGAATCCGTGAGGTGCTCGCCGATGTTGCGGGCGCTGCCCCAGCACGGTCCTGGTGAGCAGCCCATGAGGGATTGCACACGGGCTCTGTCAGACGCCGATCGTCCCCACCAAAGCCAGAAAGGAGATTTCCATGGCTAAGCTCTTTACGATCCTCACCGCGAGCCTTGCCGCGACCGCATGGCTCGGTGTTGCCGGCGTGGCGGCCCAGCAGCCTGCGCCCCCGAGCGGATCCTCAGGTCAGGGCATGCAGGGTATGATGCAAGGCGGCACAATGCCCACGATGAATATGATGAACATGATGCAGCAGATGAGCCAGATGATGGAGAGCTGCAATAAGATGATGCAGACTCCGCCGAGCCAAGGCACGCCGAGCGCTCCGCCGGCTCAGCCCCAGAATAGACCCTAGTTGAAGAGCTTGGCCGGGCCGATCCTAGGATCGGCCCGGCTTCGGCTCGGGGCCAGTGGAAAACTCTCGAGATAAACGCGGCGGCAAGAGTAACTCTTCTTGAGCCGGAGGCCCGCAGTGCTCGCCACCTTGGTTCCCCTCGCGACACGCGCACAAGATTAATCGGCCGCCGGAAGTTCAGCATCTTCCTTGCTGCATTTGCTGGCTCCGGGGTGGCCGGTTAGAACCTGCCCATGCATGTGCTTGAGAGCCCCGGCCCTGAGCTCTTCGACGCAACGGCAAGTCTCGCTTCAGGCGCCTGTGCGCGGCGGTTTCCCGGCATTCGTGAAGCTCGACTTCTGATGAATCCGGATCCGATACCGGCCAGCGAGCCCCTTGGTCAGTGCCGTGTCCTGAGCTGTTCGTGATCGCGGCCTCTTGCAAGAATGGGCTCTTCGATCGGCCGATCATGTGACATCTGTCCCTTCTGGTTTGCATGAGCGGTTCATGCCGGGCTCTGGCGCACACATTGCAGCACAAGGTGCGAGCGCTAGGAGAGGAGCGATTCCCACGGCTCCGATTCACGGCCGTCCCAACCAAGCACCGAGACGACGAACAAGATGACAACGGCGATCAGACCACGGCGTCCTCGTATCTGGGGGCCCGATATAGCGGAGGATGGCGTGACTCAGCTCGGTCTGGGTAGCGGAATTGCTCACGGGATTCATCTCCGCTCGTTCAGTAGTCATTGGCCAGCAGCCTAAAGCTGGACCACATCTCCCGATGCCGGCAGTGGATGGTCGCGCAGACTTTGAGGTCCGCAATGGGTTGGCGAGACGCACCAGTCACCAATTTAATAGGTTGCACTACAGAGTCTTCGATCGGCATCGCAGACGGTTTATCGGTACCCGTCACCCGGGTGATCTGTGCCGGTTTATCAAGACCGATCCAGATCTCGGCCGACCGCTTTGGAGCGCTGTGTCAGAACTCAGATTTTCCCGATGCGCAACGTGGAGGAGATTGTCGCAGTCACCGCCTCGATCGCACTCGCCAAATACATTGGGCTTCGAGAGGTGCCCTCAGAGGTGCCCTCATGGCTTATCTGTGGCGGCGATGGCCCGCTGCACGTCGGACCAATGGGGGAGAAACATCGGTACCCTGCGTTGATATTCCGCGTAGGATCTGCCGAACCGCCCAACCATCTCCGCTTCTTCCTTGCGCGCCAAATGCACGTACGCCCAGATGATAAAAGGTGAGAGCGCAATCGTCGGAATCGTCGGCCAGTGAATCAGCTGCCCGAAAATGACCAGAAAAATTCCAGTATACTGGGGATGGCGGACAACGCTGTAAATGCCATCCGTACGCAGATCGCCACCGGAATAATAGATCCTCGTCCATCCTCTGGCGATGAAGATCAGGCCGGCAATGATGAATATGAAGCCGAGAGCCATCTCGACACTTTGACCGATAGGGCCGTATCCGAGGAGGGTGGCCCAGAGATGGCCACTTGGATGGGCCAGCGGAATGTCGATTGGGAGAATGCTCGTCAGAAAGTAGATGGTGAGCGGGAAGCCATACATCTCAGCATAGAGCGCGATAATGAAGGCCTGTACTAATCCTGCACCAGCCCATTCACGCCATCTGGCGGGAGCGAGGAAGTAATACAGGCCCCACGAGGCAATGACGATCATCATGATTGCCAAAGGAAAGTAGCCTTGCCAGCTTTCGGCGACGGTGTTCATCACAGCCTCTCCTCATCGGTGTTGACCGGCAATCCTGCGGCCGGTGTCGTTGGGTGCTGAGGAGCGGCAAGAGCAGAAGCCACACTGCCGTGGCACAGTCCCTGCCGTTGCCAACCCGCCAACCCAACCATCTCTGTTGGTGCCGACCGCCTATTCTCTTGTTCGGTCGCCGACCGGCTCTGGTTACAGGCTCACAGACCTGTGATACCGCACCCCTCCGAACCAAGCTCACCGCACGGATCGTCCGCGAAGGTTTCTGGCGGGAGAGCGGAACATTCTCGAGGGAGAAACTCAGGAGCCCAGACAACCTGGAGATTTTGAGGGCGTGCGGGACTGCGGAGCCGGGCGTGATCGCTCCAAGCTGGCGCTTTTGATAGACATGCCCGAAGGGGCAAGCATCCGTTGGCACAATAGGGACTGTGGCTGCACGCAAGGGCACCGTCACGGCGTGAGTGTGTAGCTTGTCCGGGTCCTCCTGTGGATCGCGGTCTGATATAGGCCGAATGCGCCATGCCCGTTCGGGCTCCGGAGGCTCCTGCTCTCTTCGAACGGTTCTTTGATCCGAGGAACGACGTTTGGCTGTTATCCGGCAGGTTCGGGCCACAAGTGCCCGAATGGAATGACATCGAGTCAGACGCATGGGCGCTAAGTCATGGAAGATATGGTTCCAGCTCTAATCGTCGAAGCCACGCGGCGCGATTTCCCTGCATTGCGATGGGCGTCACCACTGCGGTCGGCGCAATCGCTCTCGCGTGGCCCTTGATCGACTCGCTTGCGTCCGCTGTCCAGACAGTGGCATCTGGCGTACCCGTCACCCTGATCGGATAGGATCGCTGCGAGCATCGAATTCGGCACGGCTTCAGGGCGTCCAGCTTGATCGCTGGCGGGCCGTCGCTCGGGTGCGGGACTTCCCATGCTGGCAGGGGCTGTTTGCGTCTATGGACTGCCGCCAGTGGTGTTCCCCAGATGCTGAGCCATCTCCTCACGTCTCTGCTCACAGCGACCGACGGAACCCATGCACGGAGGAGCCCATCGTTTCGCCTCTGCCCGAACGCGTCAGAACCGGACGACGCGCAGCCTCAGGGAGTTCGCGACAACGCTCAAAGACGAGAGCGCCATTGCTGCGGCAGCGATAATGGGAGAGAGCAGGATCCCAAGGAACGGGAAGAGCACGCCCGCCGCGACCGGAACACCAAGAGCATTGTAGATAAAGGCCCAGAACAGATTCTGGCGGATGTTCTGCATGGTGGCCTCCGAGAGGCGTCGGGCTCGGGCGATGCCGTTGAGGTCGCCCTTGAGCAGCGTCACGCCGGCGCTCTCGATCGCCACGTCGGTTCCGGTGCCCATGGCAATGCCGACGTCGGCCGCGGCAAGCGCGGGGGCATCGTTGACGCCATCGCCGGCCATAGCGACCACGCGGCCGGCAGCCTTATGTCGGCTGACGACGGCGCTCTTCTCCTCAGGCAGAACCTCGGCCTCGACATCGGTGATGCCGAGCCTCGCCGCGACCGCCTTGGCCGTCGTCCAGTTGTCGCCGGTGAGCATGACCACCCGGATGCCTTCTGCTTTGAGAGCGGCGAGCGCCTCTGGCGTCGAGGACTTGATCGGGTCGGCAATGGCAATCGTACCGGCCGGTCGGCCATCGATCCCGACGAAAATGACCGTCGCGCCCTCCCGCCTCAAATCGTCCGCCGTCTGCGACAGAGACGCGACATCCACACCGTGCGCGGCGAGAAACTTGGCGGTGCCCAGCACTACGCGCCGGTTATCCACTGTTCCAAGCGCACCCTTGCCGGTCGGCGAATCGAACTCGGTCGGATTCGATAAGGACAGCGCACGCTCGGTTGCCGCCGCGACGATGGCCGTCGCCAGAGGATGCTCGCTCGCGCGTTCGACGCTCGCAGCGAGGCGCAGGAGCTCCGCCTCGGCGAGCCCCTCAACCGGCTGCAAGGACGTGACTTTCGGCTTGCCCTCAGTGAGCGTGCCGGTCTTGTCGACCACAAGGGTGTCGACCTTCTCCAGCCGTTCCAGGGCTTCGGCGTTCTTGATCAGCACACCCGCTTGGGCCCCGCGGCCAACACCAACCATGATCGACATCGGCGTCGCAAGCCCCAGCGCACACGGGCAGGCGATGATGAGCACAGCGACGCTGGCGATGAGAGCAAAGGACAGGCGCGGCTCGGGACCGACAAAGAACCAGCTCAGGAAGGCCAGGATGGAGATGACAATCACGGCCGGGACGAACCAGGCGGAGACCTGATCGACGAGCCGCTGGATCGGCGCCCGTGAGCGCTGCGCCTCCGCGACCATCTGCACGATACGGGCGAGCATCGTGTCCCGTCCGACCTTCTCCGCACGCATGATGAAGCTGCCGGTCTGGTTCAGGGTGCCGGCAATCACCTTCGCCCCAGGCTCCTTGGTAACTGGCATTGACTCGCCTGTGACCATCGACTCGTCGACGGAGCATCGTCCCTCGATGACTTCGCCATCGACGGGCACCTTCTCGCCCGGCCGGACCCGCAGGCGGTCGTCGACCGCGACCGTCTCGAGTGCAATCTCCTCATCCGAGCCATCGTTGCGGATGCGTCGTGCGGTCTTGGGCGCGAGATCGAGCAGGGCCCGGATCGCGCCGGAGGTCTGCTCGCGGGCGCGCAGTTCAAGAACCTGACCGAGCAGAACAAGGACGGTGATGACCGCCGCCGCCTCGAAATAGGCCGGGATCGCCCCGTCGGGGCCTCGCAAGGTCGCGGGGAAGAGCCCTGGTGCGACGGTCGCAACCGTGCTGTAGGCCCATGCGGCCCCGACGCCGAGTGCGATCAGGGTGAACATGTTGAGGCTGCGGGCAGTGAGGGAGTGCCAGCCGCGTTCGAAGAAAGGCCACCCAGCCCAGAGCACGACCGGGGTCGCGAGCAGGAGCTGGAGCCAGTTCGACGCATGCTGGCCGATCACATGGGTGAGGCCCGTGAGTTCCCCGCCCATGGACAGAATCACGACGGGAACCGTCAGCGCCGTCCCGATCCAGAACCGGCGCCTCATGTCAACGAGCTCGGGATTGGGCCCCGCTTCGGCGGTCACCAGAACGGGTTCGAGGCCCATGCCGCAGATTGGGCAGGAGCCCGGGCCGACCTGCCGGATCTCCGGATGCATGGGGCAGGTGTAGATGGTGCCCTCAGGCACGGGCTCGTCCGTCTTCTTGGCTTCCTCGGGCGAGAGATACCGGGCCGGATCGGTCTCGAATTGCTCGCGACAGCGGGCGGAGCAGAAGTAGTATGGCCGTCCGCCGTGCTCGGCACGGTGAGGAGTCGTGTGCGGATCAACCATCATCCCGCAAACGGGATCCTTGACCGGATGCTCCACTTCAGGCCCGGCCGCGCGCATACCGGGCGGTCTCGCGTACCCATGAGCTGACGCATCATGACCGCACGAGTGGTCCTTCTTTTCCGCCTTTTCAGCGTGCCTCATCGGGATTCCCTCGTACTCTTCAGCCCTCAGGGGAAGTGTTGCGGCTCGCGAACGTTCCCGCACGAATATTCCGAAGTGCGCCCCGCTCCGCGGATCGCTCACCAACGCTTCGCGGGAGCGACGGGGGCGTGTGCTCTCGCCCAGCAACGCGCAACCCGTCAGCCAGCGGCCATCGAACCGACCGTAGTGGGCGGGCCCACGTCTCTCACCGGAGCAGTTGGACAACGGCCAGGGCCAGGATCAACAGCCCGACCCCCATACACAGCCCCATTCCCCACGAGAAGCCGGACGCGGCGGGGCGGCTTGCTGGCCCAATTTTCAACTTGGGGCCGCCGCTGGCGGATGTGGACGGCCCGGGAGGAGCCACCGGGCCGGACGGACTGGATTTGCCATTGGTCGGATGCGACTTGCTCGCGCTCACGTCTCTGCTCCTTGCTGACTGGCGCCTGCCAAAGTGGTGGAGGAAACCAGATGCATGAGTCTCTTCCATCAGAGTAACTGGCGGTTTTCGTTAGGAGTTCGTGATCAAAACGGGTCCGGTTACAAGCATCACGGCGACGTGATCGACCCGAAAGGCCGCTCAACGGTTTTAACGGCGGCGCGGCGGCAGTCGCTTTCGCATCGGACGTGACACTCGTAGGCGAGCGTGGCATGACCAGGATCTCATCCTTCGTCGCCAGGATACCAGCGCGGTCGAGGGGCAAAAACCACCAACTAGGGGTGATGGCCCAGCCGGATGCAACAACCGACAACCTCTCGATGGAACGTGAATTGCTTTCCCGTGAGCCGCCGGTGAGCCCGGATTCACTCAATACACGGCTTGACTCGGTTGCTGGGCGATGGGGCAATGCAGGGTCGGGTTCTCCACCCGAGAACCGCCTCTCAGATCCTGGCTGGTATCAAAATACCGCGTCTTTCACTGCAGGCATGAAAACCGTTGCACGATGGCCGAGTGAGCATATCGCCCGGCTGCACGATTTGCCCATCCCGCAGGGCCACAAACATCGCGGCGGCCGTCCACCTAGAGGCGTTCGCTACCACCGCAAGCACGACATTCGGCCACACCGCCTTTGCGGATGCGCGGGCTCAATGCTATCTTTGGATCCATGATTCCGGATGTCATCCGTCGCTGGAGCGCAATTCTGTTGACCCTCGCCCTTGTGGCGGGGTTTGCGGCGCATGGGGTGCAGGCCGCACACATGAGCGCGACCATGGCGGCGGCGGCGCTGGACGCGCCGATGCCTGACGGATGCAACGGCTGCGACGAGAGCGGCAAATCGGTGCCCGCCTGCTCAGCCGCCGTATGCACGGGCTTCGTCGCCGTTCTGCCGGTTCCGCTGGACATTCAAGCCATCGAGGTTGCGCTGGCACACACCGACGCCGCCATCGACGGCGAAAGCCTTCGCGGCCCGCCAGATCCCTTTCCACCGAGACCCGCCATCCTGAACTGAGGCGTGCCGTTCGCGGCTGCGCTTGACGCCGCACATTCGGCGAAGGCCGGTGTGCGACCGCTCTTGGACGCCGTCGCGGCGCGACTGTGTCCGATCTTGCCGAACTTCAGGACGATATAATGTCACAATATTCTAGGCCGGGGCTCAGTCGCCGGTCAATCCTGGCTGGCAGCGCCGGACTGGCCCTTGCCACGGCCTTGCCGCGCGGTGCGCGGGCGCTTGTCCCGGCCCTCAAGGAATACCGCCTCAACGCCGCTCCGGCGCAGGTGCCGCTCGTTGGCGCCTCGCGTGCGGAGACGCAGGTCTGGGCCTATCATGGCCAGGTGCCCGGCCCCGAGATCCGGGTCCGGCAAGGCGAGCGCGTGCGCGTGCTCATTGAAAACCGGCTCCCCGAGGAGACCACGGTCCACTGGCACGGAGTGCGGGTGCCAAACCCGATGGACGGCGTGCCGCAGCTGACCCAGCCCCCGATCGGCGTTGGTGAGACCTTCGCCTATGAGTTCGATTGCCTGGACGCCGGCACCTTCTGGTATCATCCCCACCAGAGGAGCTTTGCCCAGGCCGGCCGGGGACTCTATGGCCCCTTCATCGTCGAGGAGAATGAGCCCTACCCGGTCGATCGCGATGTCACTTGGATGCTTGGCGACTGGCGGCTCTTGAAGGATGGCTCGATCAGCGACGACTTCGGCAACCTGCACGACGTCAGCCACGCCGGCCGCATCGGGAATACGGTGACCGTCAACGGGCTCGTCCGAGAAGCCTTCGAGGTCCGCGCCGGCGAGCGGATCCGGCTGCGGCTTATCAATGCCGCCAACGCCCGCATCTTCGGCCTGACCTTTGAGGGCCACTCGCCGATGGTGGTGGCGCTGGACGGGCATCCCGTCGAGCCGCACGAGCCAGCGGGCGGCCAAGTCGTGCTTGGGCCGGCGATGCGGGTCGATCTCGTGCTCGACATGACGGGAAGGCCGGGCAGCCGATTCAAGGTCGTCGACAGCTTCTACAAAGGCCTCGAATACCAGCTGCTCGAGCTCAGTTACACCGGCGAGCCTCTGCGCGAGGTCCGGGCGACTCCAGTCCCCAGACTTCCCGCCAACCCGGTGCGAGAGCCGGACCTGTCGTCTGCCCGGCGCCATGAGGTGACCCTCGGCGGCGGCATGATGGGCATGATGACCGGTGCGATGGTTCACGGCGATCTGATGGACATCCGCTCGATGCTGCGCCAAGGGCTTGTCTGGGCCATCAATGGGGTCGCCGCCACCGGCCATGTCCATGAGCCGATGGCGACCCTCGCCCACGGCAGTTCTCACGTCCTCGCGATTGCGAACGAGACGGCTTGGTGGCACCCCATGCATCTCCACGGCCACACCTTCCGGGTTCTGAGCCGAAACGGCGTACCGACGCGCTACCGCGAATGGCAGGACACCGTGCTCATTCCCCCTCGGGAGCGGGTCGAGATTGGCTTTGCTGCCGACAATCCTGGCGACTGGATGTTCCACTGCCATGTGCTGGAGCACCAGGCGGGCGGGATGATGGGAACCATCCGGGTTGCTTCAGCCTAACCCAGCATAGGAGAATATCACATGCGCATCCTCAACACTGCGATCGCCGCCCTCACGCTCACCCTGGCCGGTCCGGCACTCGCAGCCGAGACCGCCAAGCAAGCCACGCTCTACAAGAACCCACAGTGCAGCTGCTGCGAGGAGTATGCCAAGTATCTGCGTGAGAGCGGGTTCGACGTGAAAGTCGTCATGACCCACGACCTGCCCCTGATCCGGAAGGAGCACGGCGTCCCGGCAGACCTCGAGGGCTGCCACACCACCCTCGTCGGTAACTACGTCGTCGAGGGACACGTGCCCCTCACGACGCTGAACAGGCTTCTCACCGAACGCCCTGCAATCAAGGGCATCTCTCTGCCCGGAATGCCGATGGGATCGCCCGGAATGGCTGGCCGGAAGGTGGAGCCGTTCACAATGTACGAGATCTCGGGTGACGCAACGCCCAAGGTTTACGCGGTCGAGTGATCACGCTGGAGTTGATTCATGATGCATGACATGATGCCTGATCTCATGGGCGGCATGATGTGGGGCATGGGCCTGATTGGACTCCTGCTTCTGGTCACCCTCGTCCTGGCTATCCTGGCGCTCGCCAAATACGTGTTCCGGAGTGGGCGATGAGACACCATCTTCTGGTCCTCATCCTCCTTGTGGAACCGCCGCCTGAGCCTGAGATCGTTCCCTGGGAGCGTGGTGAAGCGTTCCGCCAAGATCGTCTTCTACGATCACGAATGCGTGAGGCTGTAACCGGATCGTCCGTTGGCTCGAACTTGGAGGTGACGGTCCCATGATGACGGACGAAACCGAGCTTCGGGCGCTGATGGTAGCTGGGCTGAATGGCGATGCGGCCGCCCATCGGACGCTTCTTCAGCGGCTGAGCCGCCATCTGCGGGCCTATTACAAGGGCAGGCTGGCGCGCATCGACCGGAGCGCCGAGGAAGCGGAGGATCTTGTGCAGGATGCGCTAATGGCGATCCATACCCGTCGGCATACCTACGATCCGGCCGAGCCGTTTACCCCTTGGGTCCATGCCATTGCGCGCTACAAGCTCATCGATCATCTGCGGCACACCCGGCCGTCGATGACTGACGTGCCGATCGACGACGCAATGGAGGTTATGGCGCAAGACGACCATGTCGGCGCCGAGAGTGCTTTCGACCTGCACCGGCTGCTGTCACAGTTGCCTGACAAGATGCGCCGGGCGATCCTTTGCGTGAAGCTCGAAGGCTTGAGCGTGGCCGAGGCGGCAGCCCGCTGCGGCATGTCGGAATCCGCCGTCAAAATCAACGTGCATCGCGGTCTCAAAGCGCTGGCGGCGACCATCGCCAACGGGAAGGACACATGAAGACAGACGAATTGATCGATCTCCTCAGCACAAACATCGAGCCAGTGGATCGTCGGCAGCTCACGCGCGATCTTGGCCTCGCGGTCGCCGCCGGGGCAGCCGTGGCTCTGTGCACGGCGCTCTTCATACTTGGGGTCCGTCCCGATTTGGAGGAGGCTGGCGCGTTGACCTTCCTGATCCTGAAGCTCGCCTTTACGGTTGGCATCGTCCTGACGGCGTTGGCCCTTCTGACGAAGCTCGTCCGCCCCGGCGGCGAGCGGCGGACACGGCTTGCACTCGCGGCAGTACCATTCGCAGCGGTCATGCTGCTCGGGGCGATCAGCCTTGCCTCTGCCCCGACTGCGCATTGGCGGGCGATGATCGTCGGCGACATGTGGCTGGAGTGCCTCCTGTCCATTCCCATTATCGCTGTGCTCCCGTTCACCGTGATCGTCTGGGTTGTGCGCCGGGTGGCGGCTCCGACCGATCTCGCGCGCACCGGTGCTTTCGCAGGTCTGGTTGCGGGGGGCGTGAGCGCCATGGGCTACGCACTCCACTGCACCGACGACTCGCTGCCGTTCATCGCATTCTGGTATGGCGGCACGATCGCTCTGTGCACCCTTGCAGGGGCGATGCTTGGGCCGCGGCTCCTCCGCTGGTGACGCCGTCTAGCATGGGCACGTCATCCCGCGTCGGACCGGCACACCGCTGATATCGCAAATCCGGCGCGCGAGCGGACCCTGGTTGCCGCGGGCACGGCGAACGAAGCGAGCGCCTGACGATGATCGAGGTCAATCCTCGGATGGCGTCCCAATTTGCCAACCTCGGAGACGGTGGATGGCACCAGTGCCGACGTCGTTCCCCTCGATCTGGCCGCGGGCCGGCCGCCGCGCTGGACACGAGGTGAGGAGCTACACTGCTTCGGCGCAAACTGCGCTTTGCGGGTGTTTCACGACATGCGGCTCGCTGCCGTTCCATCCGCCTCCAAACAGGAGGACCTCTCCGCAAGCCCGGGAGCACGTGTCAACGTCCTGGCGTCAGAAAGCCGGAAAGCCTCCGAGGGGATGCAGGATGGACATCGCTTCCGACACGGAATCGTTAATCTCGGGGGCGAGACGAGCTCGATGCGCCGCAGGACTGCCAAGTGTGCCTCCGCCTCGATCCAGTGCCGATTGAGGCCGATCTCGCCGGAGTGATCCATGACCTATGTTGTCACTGATAACTGCATCAAGTGCAAATACATGGACTGCGTGGAGGTATGCCCGGTCGACTGTTTCTACGAGGGCGAGAACATGCTCGTCATTCATCCCGACGAGTGCATCGATTGCGGCGTCTGTGAGCCGGAATGCCCCGCCGAGGCGATCAAGCCCGATGCGGAGCCGGGTCTCGAGCAGTGGCTGAAGCTCAATGCCGATATGGCCAAGAGCTGGCCCAACATCACGATCAAGAAGGATCCGCCCGCCAATGCGGACGAATGGAACGGCGTCCCGGGGAAGTTCGAGCGATACTTCTCCTGCGCACCGGGAGGGGGAGACTGATGGATGACTCTCGATAACCTTCGCGGTTGCAGAAGGCGCTTACGACACAGGCGAATGGTCTAACCCTCGTCGCATCGAGCCGAGGACGCTGGTAAGCGTTGACAGTGGCTGTGGCGGGTTTCGTCTCGAAACCTGATCAACCGAGGTGACCTTTGCGTCCGAGATGTCGAGCTGAGCCGCTTGGGAAGGTGGCTCCTGTTGATCATCCCACCCTGCCTTGGACCCCGATCACTGTCAAAATCCAGTTGCGGCGCTTTGACGAAGGTTGCCATCGAGCCGCTTTGCGCGACAGCCATGGGGGCGAGAAGCCAGCGCGAGAAGTCCATCCTCCTGCAAAGGTATGGGAAAAGGGACAAGTCCAGGACGCCCCACATGAAGTCTGCCAAACTCTGGCCGGAAGTCGCCAATGGCGCCTTTCTATGACTCACTGCGGCAGTCATGACCGTGCGGTCGTTCCATTGGGCGACCGGATGGGCGAAATCGCCTCCCTCAGTGCTTTAGCGATCAACGGCGGCAAGAGCGGAACTGTCGAGCGAGTGCGAGGCATTCTGTCGAGAGGCTCGCGAAATCCCCTCGCGGGAGTCCAGGCCTGCCGAGCTACGGGCGATCGCTTCACAGATGCGTGAGGCTGTAACCGATGCGGCGGAGGATCCGAACTGATTGGCAGGGGCGCATCGACGACGCCCATGGAGGTCGCATGATGAACGCACGCACCGCTTCCGTCGCAGACGCCGCCCGAGCCGCACCGCGTCCGCGTGGCAGGGTGGCCTGGGGCGGCCGCCGGACCTGGCTGATCCTTGCGGCGCTGGCGCTGGTCGGCGGCGCAGCCCTGAACTGGAGCTGGCTGGTCGCGGCCGGCATCGCCCCGCTGCTGCTCGCCCTCGCACCCTGCGCCGCCATGTGCGCCCTGAGCCTCTGCTCGCGGCCGGGCGATGCCGGATGCCAGAAGGACAGCCCCGCACCTCCGGCGCACGAGCCGGACACGAGCGAGCGCGGTGGGCCGGGTCCGGCCTGAGCCCCGCAGCCGCTGGCCATAGCCGCCCGCACCCGAGTTCACCCCGGAGAAAGGAACAGGAGCACCATGAAGACAACCACTCTCGCCCTGCTGGCGCTGGGCGCCGGCCTGGCATTGGCGCCGGCCCTGCGGGCGCAGGAGGCGCCCGGTGCCGCCGCGCCTCAGACACCCGGCACAGCTCCATCACCCGGCGCGATGGACCGCCCGGGCATGATGGGCGGCACCATGATGGGCACCATGGGCGCCATGATGCAGATGATGGAAAACTGCAACCGCATGATGCAGGCCATGACCGACCAGACGCCCGCCACTCCGTCGCGTGAGACCCCGCCGGCCACTCCTGGGCAGAGAGGCTAGCGAGCGCGACGCGCGGCCGCCGCGGTTCCCCTAGCGCGGCGGCCGCGAGATCCCGTGACAGGGGCATGGGCCGAGTGGATCTGCGAGGCTTGCCAGAACAGGACGATCGGGCCGTTGTGGCCCTGGAGATCTGAAATGCCGCATCGCTTCAGTAACCTGGAGGAACAAATCCTGCGGGCCTTCGAGCAAGCGCTCGCAGACAACAGATTGGATGTTGCTGACCACCTCTTCTATGCCTTGGAGGCTCTGGATCCTGAGTTCGAGGGGGCGGCCCTGCGCCGCGCCTGCCGTTCGATCCTGCACGCGACCGATGAGGCGCCGCTGGCTCAAACCGAAGAGACCCGCGTACATTGAGACCTGTGCGTCTGTGGCGGCACACGAACAGCGGTCGTAGAAGCGCCTTCAACCGGTCCCTCCGCACCATCGGGAGGCCCGTCCGCATCATCCGGCGGTAGCCATTCTGGGCTTGGGCAGTTTGGCCGGATAGCAGAGACCATGAGCCATTGATGGAGATCGACACGAATGAAGAAGAATGCATCACGAAGAATCGCATGGCTTGGGGCCGCTGCTCTCGCTGCCCTGACGGTCGGCTTCGCGATTCAGCCAGGTGCGACGGAGACATTGCGGGTTTCCGAGTTGCCACGTCACACGCATATCCATGGTCTTGCGGTTGATCGGCAGGATCCGGCGAAGCTTCTTATCGCGACCCATCACGGCCTCTTCCGCGCCGGGCCGGATGGCCAGGCGGAGCGGATTTCCGTGGTCCAGGACTTCATGGGCTTCAACCCGCACCCAAGTGACCCGAAGACCCTCTATGCCAGCGGGCATCCAGCGACTGGCGGCAATCTGGGTTTCATTGCCTCGACGGATCAGGGAAGGACCTGGGAGCAGGTTTCGCCCGGCGTGAAAGGGCCTGTCGATTTCCACCAGCTGACGGTCAGCGCGGCGGACCCGTCGCGAATCTACGGCGCTTATGGCGGCCTCCAGGTGAGCCGAGACGCAGGCAAGACGTGGACCCTTGTGGGGCCGACACCCGACAAACTGATCGACCTTGCGGCGTCGGCCAAGAACGCGGATGTGCTCTATGCCGCGACTGAGGCAGGCCTGCTCAGCAGCCGCGATGCCGGCAAGACGTGGGCGGTCGTGCTGAGCGGTGCGCCTGTCAGCCTCGTGGAAGTGACGCCAGACGGATCTGTCTACGCCTTCATCGTCGGACGTGGGCTCGTCCGCTCGGCGGATGAGGCTCTCGCCTTTACGACCCTCAGCGAGAACTTCGGCGGCAGCGTTCTGCTTCATCTCGCCGCCGATCCGGGCAATCCGAACCGGCTCTTCGCCGCGACGGCTCGTGGCGGCGTGCTGACCAGCACGGACCAGGGACGGACGTGGGCCACATTTGGGGCTTCCGGTTCGTGAGTTCACTTCCGGCATTCGCGAGGGAGGCTGGCGAACATCGGGGTCGACCCAACCTGCGCATAGCATAGACCGCAGACGGATTGACGTCTCGGGCACGAGCTCTCGGGCAGGGAGAGCGATGGGAACTGAACCAGGCAATACGTCAGGAGGGCGCGGCTCTGGCCTGTGGCGTACTGCGTTGCGCCGGTATCTGATCGCAATTGCGCTGGGCAATCTCGCCTGGGAGTTCGCCCATATGCCGCTTTACACGATTTGGGCGACCGGGACGTGGCGCGAGATCATCGTCGTCGCTGCTGTCCATTGCGCCGGCGGCGATATCCTGATTGCACTCTCGCCGCTGATGATTGCGCTGCTGACGGTCGGAAGCGGGGCATGGCCACTTGAACGATTCCGCGCCGTGGCCACGCTCACCATTGTTCTCGGCATCGTGTCCACGGCATTCAGCGACTGGCTCAATATTGTTGTTCGCGCGGCATGGACGTATGCGGATCTCATGCCGACTTTGTCGATTTTAGGTTTCCACGTGGGCCTATCGCCACTCATGCAATGGGTTGTCATTCCCTTGGTTGCATTCGCCTGGGCGGGGTTGATGCGCGTGCCGACGAACCGCCGGCAGGCGTTCCCAAAGACAGGCCTGTTGGGATGAAATTTTGGAGCTGGAAAGCGCGCGCGTTCGGGATTTTTGGTCTCGCAGCTTTGGCCTCCCTCGTCTGGCTTGGTCTGACTTGGTTTAAAACGCAGACGCAAGTCGCACGCGGCCGCGACGTCTACGCTATCCACTGCGCCGCATGTCACGGAGCGAAGCTTGAAGGGGAGCCCGAGTGGCAGACGCCGAAACCGAACGGTCGCATGCCGGCGCCTCCGCACGATGCCCGCGGCCATACCTGGCATCACACTGATCGCGAACTGTTCCTCATCACCAAGAAGGGCTTGTCTGCAGTGGTTCCTGGTTATGAGAGCGACATGCCTGCGTTCGAGAACGTGCTCTCCGACGCCGACATCGAAGCGGTGCTCGCCTTCATCAGGAGCACTTGGCCTGCCGAGGCCCGTCGCTATCAGGACGATCGCAACAGGGCAGAGGTGAGACGCTCGGTCAAGGACGATCCGCGAGACCGCTGAGAATTATCGAGAAGAAGGCAATTGACACGTCACGTCCGGCCGAGCCCCGCCCATGCGGCACGAAATCCTGCTGCACCGTCACGCGACAAGTCTCGCGGGCTTCGCGATGATCGTCGCTGTCTTTGCCTCTTGGGTGAAAGGAACCCCACTGATGAAGAAACCTCTTGCGGCCCTTCTGATCTTGGTCGCCACGGTCACTTCGGCGGCAGCTCATTCTTACCGGAAGGGCACTCTCATGATAGGTCACCTTTCCGCTCAGCCAGCCCGCGTGGGTGAAATCGGCAAGGTCTTTGGGCCACTGCTCAACCAAGGTCCGAACCAGGATGTGCTCGTTAAGATCGAGACCCCGGTGGCAGAGAGAGCCGAACTGTGGTTGGCGGAGGAGGGCGCGAAGCGCGTCGACGAGGCGACATTGGAACCAAAGGTCGTTCTCAACATGCTCCCGGGCGGTCGCTTCATCAAACTGATCGGTGTTCGTCAGCCTCTTGTCGCTGGCGAGAAGTTCGAATTGACCCTGACGTTCAAGAACGCTGGCGCTGTCGTTGTCGAGGCCTGGATCGAGGACAAGCCGTCAGGGCGGTGATGCCAGAGGGTCGCTGATGAGCGCGTGCTACAAGCCTGGCCCTTTGGTCGCGCCAAGGATGCGGCCCGGCTTTCCGTCCTGTGCGGCTTGAAGCAGGACGACATACGAGTCGGCATCATGCGTCTGAACGGTGTTCAGGGGCATCCAGAAACGCACGGACGAACCGGACCAAGCCCCGAGCGGATACAACCCGCGCACGACGTTCGTGTATGTCTCCATGCGCCCGGCATTCTCGCCGCGATGGATTGCGACCTGAACATGTCGACGGACGGGCAGCAGCCAGGCCCTGGCCTCCCCAGCGTCTTGCCCGACCTCAACGACAATCAGGCCATTCTCCTCGGTCACTTGAATGGCGACGGGGAGCGGGATGAGGCCCGTGGTCTCCCGATCAAGTGCCTTCGTGACTTGCTCGCGTGCCGAACCGACGCGGGACAGGACGCCATTGATGATCAGCTCGGGTGTGTAGACCTGACGGCCATGGCGGGCGAGCGCATAACCCCTCTGCCTCGCGGTAAAGGCTGGGTCCGCGAGCGTGTCCTTCCAACCAAGATAGTCCCAATAGTTCACCGGCAGGCTCAACACGATGAGGCCGGGATCCTGGCTCAACTCGCTCAGGAGCTGATTGGCGGGCCAGCAGGCCGAGCAGCCTTGGCTCGTAAAGAGCTCGAGGACCTCACGTGGCTCCGGTGATGCCTTGACCTGCCCGATCCCGAGGATCGAGGCAACGGGGAGGAGCCCGAGCCAGGATTTCAGATGTTGTCGCATGTAGATAGTCAACAGACCGCTTGTCATTTTGGAAAATCACTTTCGCTCGATGAAAGCAGGTGGCCAGGGAGTCCAGCCCGATCGGGCGTTCAGGTATGAGTTACGCTCCCGGCTCCGCTCGGGTGCTCTGGAACAGCATTCAACGGATTATGGCGCTGCCGAACGAAACGCGCCTATTCACAGACCATGACTACTGCCCTGGAGGACGTAGGCGCCACTGGGAAAGTACCGTCGCGCAGCAGCGGGCGGAGAACATCCACCTCAGAAGGGCAAAGACGGAAGAGGAATTCATCGCCTTGCGGGAAAATCGTGACCGCGAACTCCCGATATCCAAGCTGATCCTGCACTCGCTGCAGGTGAACATCCGGAGTGGTCGACTACCGGAACCTGGAAACAACGGCAAACGCTACCTGAGAATCCCGCTCGATGCGCTTTAAGGCGCACGATGGGACAAATGAAGGAGAGTATTATGACGACGAAAAGCGCAAGAGAGCTTGTCGCCGAGGCAAGCCGAGACCTTGAAACCCTCTCCGGTGACGAGGCCATGAAGCTCGTGGGCGATCCCAATGTAATCTTCATGGACGTGCGAGAGGGCGAGGAACTGCAGAAGACCGGTAAGCTCAAGGGTGCGGTGCATGTGCCGCGTGGCTTGCTTGAGTTCCAGGCCGATCCGAACAATGCCTCGCACAAGCCGGAGTTAGGGAGCGGGAAGAAGCTCGTGCTTTACTGCGGCTCAGGTAATCGCTCGGCGCTTGGCGCGAAGTCTCTAGGGGATGGGAATCGAGAACGTAGCGCATGTCGCCGGCGGCTTCGCAGCATTTCAGCAGGCAGGTGCACCGACGCAAAACATGGACTAACAATACTCCAAGGTGGCCAATCCACCGCGACTGGTTACGACACTGTTGTTGAACATGGAACCGCGCTTGGAGAGGTTTTCATCGTCAAGGAAATCGTCCGATCATGGATCAATGGCGGCCGGAAGCACATCAGGAGGAAAATACGCGATACCGCTGTCAGAATGGCGGACTGCGAGCGCTTTGGTCCTGGAAACGGGACTGTGAATCGCATTTCCTCATGAGTTCGCGGGAATAAAGCAAGCCGGAACTCGTGTGCTGCGTGTCCAGGATCTCACCTCTCCAAAACGGGCAACCGAGTTGGACCACACTGCTGCGCCATATGAGGGAAAGGGGGCGATGAGGAGGCTCTTATGCGGCTCGTCTCGCAGCTTTGTTTGTTACTCACCATCATTACACCAGCCTTAGCCAGCGACATGCATCTCATGTTCGGCTTGCGGAATACGATCGCGATTTATATCCGCGATTACGGCCATCACTGTCCAGAGGTGAAGGACTTTCAGCCGATCGGCTTTGAGAACGGAGGCGCTCTTCTGAGAGTAGTATGCGGCCCTCCTGGAGATCCATCGCAGGGAGCAACGACGGTCTTTCGCGTCATCGCCTACACCGAGGGCGATTTTACCGTCCGCCCCTGGAGAGAAAAGAGTACTGGGCTAAAATAGCCAGCGTGTCTGCCACATCGTTGCCGCCCGCGCTGAACACTTGCGCCAAGGTGGCCAGAGCTGTCCTACTTAGAACGGAGGGATACTCATGAAACGTCGCGATTTCATTTCCTTGGCAGCCACCGGTCTTGCCGCGACACCCCTCGCAGCGCCAGCGATCGCTCAGTCGATGCCCGACGTCAGATGGCGTCTGACTTTTGGTTTTCCGAAGTCGCTCGACACAATCTTCGGCGCAGCTGAACTTTTTACCCGTTATGTGTCTGAAGGAACAGATGGTAAGTTCCAGATTCAACCCTTTGCTGCCGGCGAAATCGTCGGCACCTTCCAGGCTTTTGATGCGGTCAGCTCCGGCACGGTCGAAATGGCCCACTCGGCTGCCTACTACTATGTTGGAAAGAATCCGACCTTCTCGCTCATTTCAGCTGCGCCGTTTGGCATGAACGCAACGCCATCAAAATGCGTGGGTGTATCACGGTAGCGGCATCGATCTCGTCAATGAGTTCTTTGCCACGCAGAATTGTCCGCAGAATGTCTATGCGCTGCCTGGCAGCAACACCGGCACACAGATGGGCGGCTGGTTTCGTAGGAAAATCAAAACGCCCGCAGACCTGCAGGGTCTAAAGATGCGGATTGCCGGCATCGCGGGCCAGATCATGGCAAAGCTTGGCGTCGTGCCGCAGCAGGTTGGAGGTGGCGATATTTATCCCGCGCTTGAGCGCGGCACAATTGATGCGGCCGAGTGGGTTGGCCCTTACGATGACGAGAAGCTCGGCTTCCAAAAGGTTGCTACTATCCCGGTTTCTGGGAAGGGGGCGCTATGCTCCACTTCTTCTTCAATCAGGCGAAGTGGAACGAACTCTCTAAATACTACAAGGCGGTCGCGCAATCAGCTGCGATGACTGCCAACATCGACATGCTGGCCAAATATGACGCGCGTAATCCGGCCGCGCTCCGTCGTCTGGTTGGTGCTGGCGCGCAATTACGGCCGTTCCCGCAGGAACTTCTCGAGGCCTTCTACAAGGCAACAAATGAAGTCTTTGACGAGACCTCAGCTAATAATGCCGCTTTCAAGAAAATGCTTGAGGCTCTTCGTGCCTTCCGAAATGAAGAATACCTCTGGTTTCAAGTGAGTGAGTATACCTATGATAGCTTCATGATCCGCGCTCGCGCACGAGGCGACAAATAGATGCTTGAAAGAGGAGCCACATTTACGCCAGCGGCTTTGCCCAGAACAGCGTACTCAGATAGATCCTTTACGACCGCTTTGGTAACGGAGTTTCCAAGAATATCGTATCCCTCTTTATACGATTAAATCGAAATCCGATGTCTCTGACGTGCCCTGTACTACGTCGGCGCGAGCATCGTGCCCCTGCGTTACATGGCGTCCGGGCGCGGCAGGGAACGCTCAGGCGGGTCCCGCTCCAGGAGCAGCTTATTCGGGAGATCATGGGCGTCGGCGCCCTCTCGGCGCTGAACACCCTGCAAGCCAACTTGATGGTCATCCTCGTGACGGGGCCGTCGGCCTGGTCGGCGTTGATGCCCTTGGCCGGCTACGGGATCGCGTCCCGTCTCGACCACGTCCTGATCCAGTTTATCTTCGCGCTTGGCACGGCCGTGGTCACGATGGTGGGCGTGAACGTGGGCGCAGGGAACACAGACAGCGCCAAGCGCGTGGTGTGGTTCTCGCGGGCGCGGTGACGATCGCAGTCAGCTGGCCGTGGCCCTATTCCCGCGTGCCTGGCTCGGTCTCTTCAGCAATGATCCCGCGGTTCTCGAGGCCGGCAGCCTCTATCTTCGCAGCGTCGGGCCGTTCTACGGTTGCGTAGGGCTTGGCATGATCCTGTACTTCGCGGCCCAGGGCGCCAAGCGCGTGACCGTGCCGTTCTTCGCCGGAACCGCGCGTCTTCTCATCAGTGCCGGCCTTGGCTGGATCGTGATTGCCCATTTCGGCGGTGGCCTGGCGGCGCTGTTCATCACCGTCGCGGCCGGAACCATCATGTTCGGGATCGTCAACGCGCTCGCGACCGCCGCGTCCCGTGGAGGATACGACCAAGCCCGACGCCCGCCGCGGCCAAGGCATGACCAGAATCGGGCTCACTGTTGAAGCGCCGTGGAGGGATGGCTCAGGCCCTCTCGGCGCGCATTGATCGCCATTACATTGAATGAGTCTCACGCGGTGCGAGGCCCCAGCAGGATAATGGCGGCTCCAAGCAGGCAGGCCACGGCGCCCGTGACGTCCAGCGATCCGGACGGACGCCCTCGACGGCCCAGAGCCAGAGCAGGGAGACGACGATGTACACGCTGCCATAGGCTGCGTAGGCCCGTCCCGCCGCGTCGCTGTCGACGAGCGTCAGCAGGTAGGCGAAGAGGGCCAGCGAGGCACCGCCCGGAAGGAGCCACCAGATGGACTTGTCCAGGCGCAGCCACGCCCAGAAGGAGAAACAGCCCGCGATCTCGGCGACCGGGGCGCCGACATAGGCAAGAATGGTCATGGTCTCAACGCCCTTACGGATTCAAGCAGCCGATGGTCATGCCTCTCGCCCGCATGACTTCGATGAAGTCGCCGGAGACCTTCGTTCCCGATTTCAGGCCAGCTTGGGCGCCCGATGCCTGGAACTATGGTCCCCGCCGCGGCTCGAGCGAGAGAATGTCGAGCACGGGACACTCGGGTGCGGTGCCGCCGTCGCATTTGTCGATGGTCTGCCCGAGCAGCCGCTCGAGCTTCGTGAGGTCAGCGATCTTCGCCCGGATGTCATCCAGGTGCTTCGAGGCAATCTCGCGGACCTCGCCGCACGGGGCTCGCTCCGGCCCGCCCAGCGCCAGAAGCGCCTTGATCTCGTCCAGCGTGAACCCGAGCTCGCGGCCGCGCCGGAGGAAGGCCAGCACGCGCGTATGGTGCTGATCGTAGACCCTGCGGCCGCCTTCCGTGCGCGGTGGCGCGGGCAGCATCCCGATCCTCTCGTAGTAGCGGATGGTCTCAATGTTCACCCCGGTGAGCCGTGACAGCTCGCCGATGGGGAATGTCTCACCTCGCGCATGCGTGATCGCGTCCATCGAAAAAAAGCCCTTGCTCCTGTAGCCACTACAGGATGCACGGTCACCCCATCGGCGTAAAGGAGATTGTTCGATGCATGAATTGACCCGCGTGGGGCCAAGCGACGCGGCAAGCCCGTCGGAGAGCGAGAGCGCTCCCCGGGACCGCCAAGGTCTGCTGGCGGCTGGAGGCCTTCTGGCCGCGCTCGGGGCCTCGTCCTGCTGCATCCTGCCCCTCACGCTCTTCTGGTTTGGTGTGAGCGGGGCCTGGATCGGCACCCTGACCGCGCTGGCGCCCTACCAGCCGGTCTTCGTGGCCATGGCGCTGGCCTTCCTGGGCTTTGGCTTCTGGCGCGTCTACCGCCAGCCAAAGGTGGCATGCGCGGACGGAAGCTTCTGCGCCCAGCCGGGATCGAGCCGCATCACAAAAATCGGCCTCTGGACGGCCGCCGTGCTCGTCCTCGCGGCCGTCACCTTCCCCTACACCGCCCCACTGTTGATCAGCCTCTGAGGAGACCTGCAATGAAGATCCTGTTTCATACCGCCCTGATCGCCTCGGGCCTGCTGCTCGCGGGCGGGGCTATGGCCGCGCCACGGACCGTCACGCTCGAGGTCGAGAACGTGAGCTGCGTCACCTGCGTCCCGACTGTGAAAAAGGCGCTCTCCCGCATCCCGGGCGTCAGCCAAGTCGCGGTGATTGACCATGGCGGTATGGCGACGGCGACCGTCACCTTCGACGACGAAAAGGTCACGCCTGAGGCGCTGACCCAGGCGACGACCAATGCGGGCTATCCCTCGACGGTGAAGGGCGCCAAGGGTTCTTCCTGACCCGTCGCGCCGTCGCCAATCAATCAACCTTCCCGGTGCCGACTGCTGTCAGCCGGCCGGGAACACACGAAAGCTAAGATCATGAGTGACTGCTGCGCCACTGGCGCCAAGAACGGCAACGACCGCTACGATTTGGTGGTCGTCGGTGCCGGGTCGGCCGGGTTCTCGGCTGCCATCACGGCCGCCGAGCAGGGGGCGCAGATTGCCCTCGTCGGCCACGGCACGATGGGCGGCACCTGCGTCAACGTCGGCTGCGTGCCCTCGAAGACCCTGATCCGGGCCACGGAGGCGGTGCACCACGCCAACGCGGCCTCGCGCTTCGCCGGGATCGACGGAACCGCGCGGGTCGCCGACTGGCGGGCCCTGGTGGTCCAGAAGGACGACCTCGTCGCGAGCCTGCGCCAAGCCAAGTACGCCGACCTCCTGCCGGACTACAACAACATCGCCTACCATGAAGGCCAAGCCCGCCTCGTCGACGGGGGCGTCGAGGCCGGCGGCAAGCGGTTCCTGTCGGATCGCATCATCATCGCGACCGGCACGCGGCCGGCCCCGCCGGCCATTCCGGGCCTTGCGGACATGTTGCCGCTCGACAGCACGGCGGCGCTGGCGCTGACCGAGCTGCCTCGCTCGATGGTCGTGGTTGGCGGCGGCTACATCGGGGCCGAACTCGCCCAAACCTTCGCCCGGGCCGGGGTCGCGGTGACGCTGGTCTTCCGCAGCCGCCTCTTGCCGGAGGCGGAGCCGGAGATCGGGGCGGCGCTTGCCGGCTATCTGGCCGACGAGGGCATCACGGTTGTGGGCGGCCTGACTTACGATGCCGTCCACAAGACAGAGGATGGGGTCGCGCTCACCGTCGTCAGGGACGGACGTCCGCAGACGATCACTGCCGAGCGCATCCTGGTCGCGACGGGCCGCACGCCCAACACGGAGAGCCTCGGACTGGCGGAGGCGGGCGTGGCCCAGACCGCCACGGGCGCCATCATCGTCGACGACCGCATGCGGACCTCCAAGCCAGGCGTCTACGCGGCCGGTGATGTGACGGGCAAGGACCAGTTCGTCTACATGGCGGCTTATGGTGCAAAGCTCGCGGCCAAGAACGCGCTTAACGGCGACAGCCTGCGCTACGACAACTCGGCCATGCCGGCGGTGGTCTTCACCGATCCGCAGGTCGGGAGCGTCGGGCTGACCGAGGCGCAGGCCCGGGCGGCCGGCCATGACGTGCGGACCTCTGTGCTCTCGCTCGACAACGTGCCGCGGGCGCTGGCCGCCCGCGACAGGCGGGGCCTGATCAAGCTCGTGGCGGACCGGGGCACCCGTAAGCTGCTCGGGGCGCACATCCTGGCCCCCGAGGGCGCGGACAGCATCCAGACAGCGGCCATGGCGATCCGCGGCGGGCTCACGATTGATGACCTTGCGGAGGCGATCTTCCCCTACCTGACCACCGTCGAAGGGCTCAAGCTCGCCGCCCAGACCTTCGACAAGGACGTCAAGAAGCTCTCCTGCTGTGCGGGATAGCATCGGCCAACTCTATTGAGGATTGAGCTATGAACATCACCGTGAACCTCACACCAGAGCGTGCCGCAGAAATCAGGCCGGGCGTATTGCGTCCGGACTGGTCGGCCGTGACGACATCGGCCGCCCGAGAGACTCTACGCGGGCGTATGGCAGCGCGTTCGGGTCTGCTCGACAAGTGGTCCCACGCGCTCGAAGCCAGCGAGGACATTGTTTGGCGGACGGTCCTGCATCTCTACGCAGCCAAGGGGCGGCCTCCCACCATCAACGGGATCGCCGCCACGACGGGAATGGGTGCAAGCCGTGTCGCCGCGCTCCTGCGCGAACTGCAACTGCGGGACCTCGTTGGTCTCGAAGCCGGATCGGACGCCATCTGGCTGGCCTATCCGTTCACGGAGCGGGCGACCGGGCACCGGGTCGAGCTCAACGGCCATTCCCTGAACGCCCTGTGCGCCATCGACGCCCTCGGGGTCGCCGCGATGTACGGGACCGACGTCATGGTCACCTCGCAATGCCGATCCTGCGGCGAGACGATCCGCGTCATGACAGCGGACGCGGGCCGCACGCTGCAGAGCGTGTCCCACCCCAGGGCGGGCGTCTGGTACGACTTTGCCTACGCCGACAGCGCGGCTTCCTCGTGCTGCCCGGCTATCGCGTTCTTCTGTTCCGACGCGCATCTGCAACGCTGGCTCGACAGCCAGGCGATCCGGCCTATGGGAGCCCGTCTGAACCTGGACGAGGCACTGGAAGTCGGCCACGCGATCTTCGGCCCCGTCCTCCGCGAGCCCGCGCCGGCGGTCGCCTGACCGGGAGCGGCATCATGCAGGGCCCGTCCACCAGGGCAGGGATTAAGGAAGGCTTCGTCTTCGCTCCCGTCTTCAACGCGGACGGGCTGCTGCCGGCGATTGCCATGGGATTGCCGTGCCACCCCAGCTTGGCTGCCGCATGCCGGAGCAGCCAGTGGCAAGAATGCCGCCCGGCGCTTCGTCTATACGTTCGAGGTCCTCTCGCCGGACAGCTTTCATGCTGCCGGTAGCTGGGTATTCTGCTTCGGCCACACAAAGACTCGCGCGGCCGCGACAGGCCAGTCCATCGACAATCGCTTCCTGTACCGCTTCAGGGTTGAGAGCGGCCAGCTTGTGGCATTTACCGAATCTACGGACACGGCCGCGCTTGCCGTCGGATCTGGGACGCTTCGCGGGACCGGAGGAGGATCAAGGCCGCGTAGGCAGCCCCATAGCCGCTTCGCGGTGCGCCGCAGGCGTAAGGCTTGAGGGCGCGCCGGAGCACCACGCCACCATCCAGGCTGCCAGAGTGCAACTCGCTCCGACACTGTCCGTCAAATCAAGTTCAGGATTCTACAACTGAGGCTGCTTTCCCCAAGGAAACAGCATCAGGCGCCGAAGTCTGCGCCCCTCAGCTCTGATCCACCGGGCCTGACCGTGGATCGGATCGAGACCGATCAGAAGAGAACCACGATCGCCGAGCCTTCCCAACCGATCGCGTAGCCAGGCGTCGTCATCATGATGGCACAGTTGACACAAACCCAGCATCTACCAGTGAGCGATGCGCGGCGAGTACGCCACCCTGTTGGCTCTCGACCGGAGCCGTCTAGTGACGAACGGCATCCCCTAGGCCCATGCCGTTCTTCTCACCAGCGGCCGCCGCCTTACGCGCTTCGTATCCCCGACAGCAATGTGATAAAGCCGGGCGGGATGCCAGGATCGATCGATCCGCCGTGGGCATCGCCCGCGCGTCATGGGACCTCCGACAGGGGTGCATTCGTCTGGACTTGTCGATCGACCTCTCTTGCGAAAAGTCATTGAAGGTTGCCGCATCGCTCTCGGCGTCTGCGCGATCCTATGGCAGCCTGGTCGAGCACATGCGTCTTTCCGGTCACGGTGATTCCGACGAAAGCGCCAACGGCGGGCAGGTCGATCGCCGGGCTTCTGAGGATCACAGGTTTGCCCGGCGACGGGAGCTTCATCGCAGCCCTTGGGACGGAGAGACACGAAGCGGCTCGCGCCGCCGAATTCAATGCCAGTTTACCCCATCCTGCCGAACGTCGGACCATCTTCCATTCCGCCCCTCAACCGAATGCGCTGCGCCAACCTGCCCGGGCTGCCCACTCAGACGTCGGGGAACATCGGATTGACGTGCTGCCGGAGAGTGCAGCCTCGACTCTGAAACGGCTGCTTTGATCTTCGTTTCTCCCGGCCCTTGAGGTGCTGACGGATTCAAGCATCTGTCTCGTCCGAGGTTGAGAACATCTCGTGCCTGCCAGTCAGCGGGCCGAGTTCAACCTCCACAGAGTGGGATTGTCATCCGGCGACATTTCCGGGGCGGAGCCCGCTCGACACAGAAACAACGCGCGGAATGGTGCTGGTAGGAACGCAGGACTGGCCGTCCCTCGGCCATCGCAGGCAGGCCTACCCGAAGCATCATGGACTCGCACGGTTGCTTCAGGGTAGGCCCGCCTTTCGTCACATCATCTGTTGTACTCGTGAGCGGATGAACCCTGCGGTTCCTCCGAGAACGACCCAAAACACTAGGCTGATCACGGAAACCAGCACAACAAAGTCATGGGCCAACGCCTCGGGAACTGGACTCTCGAAGCTGTCGGGCCTCGGTGCACCGACCAGATGTGGTGCAACGATGAGCGCGATGCCCAGAATGGCGAGCGGTAAGGATTGCCTGAACACCAGCAAGACAAGGCCGAGGCCTGTCGCCGATACGGTCGCGATCCACCAGATCTGCCGCTTGTCCAGTTCCGCAGCCGGCATGGCCGGCAATTCAGGCGGAAGGCCGAGGCCGGGCGCCAAGGTGAAGACAGCGAACCCCGCCAATCCCCAGAACACTCCCTGGCGCCAACCAGTCATTCCACCCTTGATCTCGGAGACGGCGACAAGCAAGAGTGCGACGCCGATAGCCGTGACCACGTTGGCGAGAGCGGTATAGGCTGAGCGCTCGAAGCCATCCGCCGGAGCCCATCCCTCGCCCTCGTCGTGCGAATGAGCGGCATTCGGCAGTGCGGCATGCTCGTGAGCCAGCCCCGCGTTTTCGAAGGCTTCGGCCTTCAAGATCAGTGGGACTGTGCCGGCATATTGCATGGCGGTCATCGCAAGGCCCGCAACGAGCCCGGCGAGAGCGGCGATGAAGACGATGTTGCGAAAGAGAGCCATCGCGCTTGCCCCTCAGTGACAGGGAAATGCGAGCGAGTGGCGCACATCATGCGACGCGTTGTGGATAGCCTCGATAGGCGCGAAGCCGGCGACCCCGAGGACGACAAGTCCGAGGAAAGCTGCAAGACCGATCTGAGCCAGCCGGGAGGCTGCGGTAACCGATGTTTGGATCGGGAGCGAAGTCTGCTGAGTATTCATGGTTCATCCTGTGTCCTCCACCCGAGGACCTTTCGAAGGTTTTCCGACGCCGGCAGGTCTCCTGGCTCACGGATCCGCGTGTTTCCTCTTGCCTTCCCGGGAAATCCCAGTGGCGCGGCGAGGAACACTCTCCGTCTACAGTTGCGGGGGCAGCCGCGGCATTGGGCGAAAGACAGCCCGCACCGCATTCCCTTATTTGTCCCCAAAGGGCTCCGACACCTTAGCTATAACCCTATTCCACGAAATCACAAATGCAAAGACGGCGAGGGACATGGCCGCAAGTCTTCATGATGGACCGGCAGTCTCCGCTAGAGCTCGTCTGATGTCACGGCTTGTCAGATGGAAACTCTGCCGGCTTGGAACGCCCGCCCTTTGGATCTTCGCTTGGGCCGCCCGTTTGAAGGCATCCTCATGCGCCCGAAAATAGGCCTCGCAGCTGTCCCGGGAAGCCACCTTAGCCAAGGAGCGGAATGCCAGCCGATGGACGAAGCAGCCGCCCTGGTGTCCTTCGAGTCTGAACACGAGAGCATCGATATCTTGCCGCCATATCAGGTCATCAGTAGGCATTGGGGCAATCGCTGTTCGGACATGAAATATGGAAGGTGCGCAATCATGTGCCCGTCCTCTCGTGCTCCAAGAGGTACAAGAGGTCTATGTTCAAGATCCAGCCCCTTTTCCTCGCGAAGCGATTGGCGAACGGCTTTGATTCGATCCGCGACCTCTTCGATCCTGCCAGCGATAATCACCTCATCCGGCATGCCAGGTCAGGCGCCCCAGTCCATGTAGGAGTTCATGGCCGGAGCAGATCTGAAGCTGACCTTAGGGCTGTCTTTACCGCTAGAGACGAATAGTGGGGTTGACTGCCGCGTGTTGTGCGGAGCTCGGCACACCAGGCCGCACTCGCCCTGTCAGAGAACCAGATCGTGAGGCTTCCGCGCTCGCGCAGGGCTGCATCGTAGTCTGCCCAATTCGACATCCTGTGCAGTTGCTTCGGAATGTGGTGACGGCGAGCGGCGTTGGACTTGAGCGGCACGGCAAAAACCAAGATCAAGAGGACGTAGTCCTCCTATGCCATTCAGCTTTGGCCGCCAAATCGCCCATCCGCACAGCAAAGCTATCCAGTACGCCTCAAGGGCTAGCTGCCCTACTGCGGCTAGCACATCTCTCAGATTGATCGAGAGGCGGTGATCGTGAGCGTCATGGTGCTTGGTTGACACCGCCCAAAGCCGTTGCGCATTGTATTGATGCGGAGGCACTGCCCCATAGGTCCCTTAACCGCCCTCCGCAGACTTCGCCCCGTTCAGGCAGATCCCAACAGGGCTTTTTCCTGCCCCAGCACGTGCATCACCCGAGTTGCGATCCCCCCTTGCCTGCGCACAGCCAGATAGAAGCCGGGTATTTCGTTCGAGGTTATCCTCTTTAGAAAGTCCGAAAATCCTGCTGCAGTCTATTTTGCGTGTTCTGGCCGATGACCACCGGCTCGCTGATTCCCCGTGCCGTGGGGCCCACTCCCCCGGAGATGAGCAATGCGTTTGTTGGCTTCCCTCCTCACGATTGCGGTCATGGGCCTGGGCTCGCCATCGTCCCGCCTCTTGGCGGCAGAGACACTGCGCGACACGACCTTCGCGCCGAACCCGGGCAACCTGGTCATGTTCAAGTATGTGCCTGATGGGCTGCCTCAGGGCGCACCCCTCGTGGTGGCGCTCCACGGCTGCACGCAAAAGGCTCTCGACTCTGACGATGAGAGCGGCTGGACCGGGTTGGCAGAGCGCTTTCGCTTTGCGCTTCTCTTCCCGGAGCAGCAGGAGGTCAACAATCGTGATCGTTGCTTCAACTTTTTCATGGCGGAGCACAATCGCCGTGGTCAGGGCGAAGCGGGCTCAATCATGGCCATGGTCGAGGCGATGCAGATCGAGCATAACATCGACCCGCAACGCATCTTCATCACCGGCCTGTCCGCCGGCGGCGCCATGACGGCGGTGATGTTGGCGGCCTACCCGGACGTCTTCAAAGGCGGGGCGATCCTCGCCGGGCTCCCCTATGGCTGCGCCAGCACGGGCGAGAACCCGTTCCTCATGGTCCAGCGGTCCTGGTTTCTGTTGTGGTATAACCCAATCGGCGAGGCGGTCTGGGCTGCGTATCGCTGCGGGATTAACCGGACCTCCTTTCCGCCACTGACACCCGCAGACCGCCGCCCGGAGGAGTGGCGGGACCTGGTCGCGGAGGCCGGCGGCCCGGCCGCACGCGCTTCATGGCCCAGGGTGTCGGTCTGGCAGGGAAGCAATGACAGCACGGTGCATCCATCGAACTTGGGCGAACTGGTTGAGCAATGGACCGCAGCGCATGGCATCGATCAGGTTCCCGACGCGCAAGGGCCGGCATCAGGGCGATATCGTCACCGGGAGTACAAGGATGCTCGCGGCGAGACGAAGGTGGCGTCCTTCGAGATCCCAGGCATGGGACACGCTGTTCCCGTTGATCCGGGATCGGCCTCGGCTCCATGCGGCAAAACGGGCAAGCACTTTGCAGACGTCGGCGTGTGCGCCGCCTCTCACATCGCCCACTCCTGGGGTCTGGATTCGCAACCGTAATGCGCGGCGTCTTACGGTTGCTGGTTTGCTCGAGCTGGCTGGGGGCACTCTCCGCCAGAATGATGCTGACGCTCCTTTGACAGCTGCCTCCCTACAGTGACGCAATATTCAGAAAGGTCACGGCCGCCGACGAGAAATTCTCTTGCGTGAACTTGGTCTTTTGTATAACGCCCATGCCTGACTGGTTTTTCATCGGACCGGTTCTCTGAACAGAGCCTTCGGGCTCTCACTTCGGGCTGCTGTCTCCGGCAGCCTTTTTCTTTGGGGGCCGGAGCCTGGGGGCAGGAATGGCGGGCAAGAACGTGACGCGAGCGGATCTGAGCGAGGCCGTTTACCAGAAGGTTGGCCTCTCGCGGGCAGAAGCGGCCGAGCTGGTTGAACAGGTCATCAGAGAGATCCGCGACTGCCTGGCGGTGGGTGAGAGCGTGAAGCTCTCCAGCTTCGGCCTCTTCGATGTTCGCGACAAAGGCATGCGCATGGGCCGCAATCCCAGGACAGGAGTCGAGGTGCCGGTTGAACCGCGCCGGGTTGTGACGTTCAGGCCCTCGGACGTTCTTAAGGCTCATGTGAACGGCAAAGCCGTCGATACTGACAAGTGAGCTTCCGGGAGCCTCTCGGTACTGCAAAACTAAGCCTCGCCCGAACGAGATCCGACGAGCGGCCAATGCGGTTTCAGAATCTCGGCACGGCATCGGCTCCGGACTTCTTGTCAAAATGTTTGTTCGACGACATTGCGCTTCATTGTAACAGACGTGATTTTGGGATGAACATCTCCCCAGCTCGATCATTGATGAAGCGCGTCAGGTAAGGGGAAACAATGATGTACGACACTCTGTCTGCTGCAGCCATCGCCACCCGCCAGGACGAGAGGATCCGGCAACGGGCTTACGAGATCTGGGAGCGTGAGGGCCGCACCGGGAACCCTGAAGACCATTGGTTCAGGGCGGAGCGGGAACTGGCGGATCAAGGACAGGAGCGCTCTGCCGCGACGGTGGAGAATGCTCCGCCAGCTGCCGTGACAGAAGCGACCTCGGCCGCCACAGGCGAAATTCCTGATGAGCGGCTTGCCGACTAGCCGGCGCAGCGAGGATCCCGCGGGATGGCGCAACACTCCGACCGTGTTGCATGGATCGGTTGGAGAATGGACGCCGCCCACCCCATGCCCCCACCCCATGCCCTTAGCTTAGGCGATGCGGACAGACTTCGGGCGTCCAAGCTCAAGCATGCGGTTCAAGGCATGAACGGCAATGGCGATCTCAGTCTGTGTTTCGGCGCGCAATGTTGGCTCTGAGGCACTTTTGGTGCAGTTGAGGACTGAACTGATGCTGTCTTCCGGAAGGAGACTGCATCATGCACCGAAGCCTGCGCCCCTCAGCCCTGATCCCGCCCGGCCTGATCGTCGATCAGATCCACGCCGATGCACAGCAGGTGACCATCACGGTCCATTCCAGTCACCGATCTGGAGTCTGCCCGTCGTGCGGCACGCTCTCCTCACGGGTGCATAGCCACTATCCCCGGCGCGTGGCAGATCTGCCGCTGGCAGGGCGACCGGTCCAGTTCCTCATCCGAGCGCGGCGCTTCCGCTGCGATGCCGTCCGGTGCGGGCGGCGGATCTTCACCGAACGCTTCGCCCCGGATGTGATCGCCGGCCATGCCCGGCGCACCACCCAACTCGAGGGCATTGCCCACCACCTCGGATTGGCTCTGGGCGGACGGCCCGCAGCGCGTCTCGCCCGGCGGCTGATGCTGCCTGTGCGCAAGGATACGCTTCTGCGGATCGTGCGCTGCCATGCCCACCTTCCGTCAGAGCCGCTGAGTGTGATCGGGATCGATGATTGGGCCTGGCGCCGCAATCACCGCTACGGCACCCTTGTCTGCGATCTCGAACGGCGGCGGATCGCATCACTTCTTCCGGACCGAGAGCAGGCCACCGCACAGGCATGGCTGGCCAGCCACCTGGAGATTACCGTCGTCGCCCGCGACAGAGGCGGCGGCTATGGCGAGGCTGCGGCCAAGGCGCTGCCGGATGCGGTGCAGGTGGCCGACCGCTGGCATCTGATGGAGAACGCCAGCCGCGCCTTTCTGGAGGCGGTGCGCAAGTCGATGCGCCAGATCCGCCAAGTCATCGGATCGGCAACAATCAACCCGGACCTTCTCACCTGTGCCGAACGCCTTCAGTACGAGGGCTATTTACGCCGTGATGAGACCAACGCAACGGTCATGGCTCTCAGTGCGGAAGGGATCCCGATCAAGCAGATCGTCCGACAAACGGGTCTGAGCCGCGGCACGGTCCGACAGATCCTGCGGGGTTGCCGAAGCGAGGTCTTCCGCCAACGGGAGAGCAGTCTCGAGGCATACTGGCCGCTGCTTGAGGCCCTCTGGACCGGCGGATGCCGCAACGGTGCCGAGCTCTGGCGGCGTCTGCGGGCCAGCGGTTTCCGCGGTTCACTGCGCGTTGTGGGGGGATGGTCGACGCGCCGCCGTCGGGCTGAACGGCTGGAAAGCGAGCAGCTTCAGCGCGTGCCGTCAGCCAGGACCATCGCCCGGCTGATGAGTACGGGCCGAGACATGCTCTCCAAGACAGAGACCGTGACCATCGCCGCCATCGAAAGCGGCGTGCCAGCTCTCGCAAGTGCCCGCGACGCGGTTGCGGACTTCCAGATCCTGATCCGGCGTGGCCGCGAGGCTGACCTGACGTCATGGATTGCCCGAGCGCACCAAAGCCTTGTGGCCTCGTTTGCCAATGGCATTGCCAAGGATGAGGCGGCCGTTCGTGCGGCGATCACGCTGCCGTGGTCGAACGGTCAGACCGAAGGGCAGATCACGAAACTCAAGCTCGTGAAGCGTCAGATGTATGGCAGAGGCCATCTCGACCTCCTGCAAGCCAGATTGGTTGGAGCGGAATGACAGGTCGCGACGACTGCTGCACCAAAACTGCGTCAGAGCCAAACTTGGAAGCCGATTGACAGCCGCGATCATGATTGCCGCAGTCCAAGGTGGCTTCGCCTGACCCGTGGCGACGAGAAAAGCGCGCGCTGACAAGAACCGGCATTCCATCAGCCCGCGCTCCTCGCACCCTTCGAGTTCGAAGCGCAGGTCGAGGCCGGCCAATCGGAGCCTGTCGTTGACCGCGTAGCCGACATCGCGGGGTGACATGTCGAATGGGTCCGCAACGGCCGGCCAAGCAAGGGTGGTGGTGGCCACGAGGGCTGCGGTGACAATTGTCCATCGGTTCTCCATCCCGGCATCCTTCGCCGTTCGGGAGCATGAGCAAATACTGTGGCTGAAGCGTGCCTGCCGGCGCGGGGGAGGAAACCGTGGCGCCGATGGCTCGTAGTGCAGGATCAGGCGCCCTTGGCCAGGATACTGGGCGGCCCTGGCACAAGTGCTACTTACTCCCGTGTGCATCCGGCCCGGATTTTCGGGCAACTGGACAGCACGGGAGGAAACATCATGAGACGAGTTGTCAGCGTCGCGGCCCTCGTGGCCGCCACAGGTAGCGCGGCGTACGCCCAGAATACCCTGCCTCAACTCAATGACGCCTACTTCCTCGCAGCCCAATCCGCGCTCCAGGAGCGCCTGCGCGTGATGCCGAACACCAATCGCGCCAAGAACGTGATCCTGTTCGTCGGCGACGGCATGGGCATCTCCACGGTCACGGCCGGCCGCATCTATGAGGGACAGAAGCGTCGCGTGGATGGCGAGTCGAACTCGCTGACCATGGAAAAGCTACCCTATGCGGCCCTGTCCAAGACCTACACCCATGACGCGCAGGTGGCCGACTCCGCGCCGACGGCCGTGGCGATGGTGACCGGCGTCAAGACGCGCAATGACATCATCGGGATCAACAGCGAGGTCGAGGTCGGCGACTGCGCCGGATCCAAAGGCAAGGAGGTGCTGAGCCTGGCCGCCATGGCCGAGCGGGCCGGGCAGGCCACCGGCGTCGTCACCACGGCCCGCATCACCCATGCCACGCCGGCCGCCATGTATGCGCACACACCCCACCGCGATTGGGAAGGCGACGTCAACATGACGCCTGAGGCCATTGCGGCCGGATGCAAGGACATCGCCCAGCAGCTTGCCGCCTGGTCCCATGGTGATGGCTTCGAGGTGATCTTCGGGGGCGGACGTGACCGATTCCTGCCGGAGACCATGAATGATCCCGAGGATCCGGATCGCAAGGGCTCGCGCAAGGACGGGCGCAACCTCGTGCAGGAATGGCAGGGCCGCTATTCCAACAGCGGCGTGTTCCTGTGGAACAAGGAGCAGTTCGACAGGATCGACACGTCGACACCGCATGTCATGGGCCTCTTCGAGCGCTCGCACATGCGCTACGAAGCGGATCGCTTGAAGGACAATGGCGGTGAGCCGTCGCTGGCCGAGATGACGGTGAAGAGCATCGACATCGTGAGCCAGAACCCGAACGGCTTCTTCCTGATGGTCGAGGGCGGGCGCATCGACCATGCCCACCATGAAAGCAATGCCTATCGCTCGCTCGAGGACATGGTGGCGTTCGACAACGCCATTAAGGCCGCTCTGGGCAAGGTGAACCTCGACGAGACCCTAGTGGTCGTGACCGCCGACCACAGCCATACGTTCACGATCAGCGGCTATCCGAAGCGCGGCAACCCGATCCTGGAGACGATTGTCGAGCCGGACGGCAAGCCCAAGCTCGGCAAGGATGGCAAGCCCATCACAACCCTGGGCTATGCGAACGGGCCCGGAGCCGTGAAGGAGGGCGAACCACGGCCCGTGCCGACCAACACGACGGCGCCCGACTACAAGCAGCAGTCGCTGGTTCCGCTCGAAAGCGAAACCCACGGCGGCGAGGACGTGGCGATCTTCGCCGGCGGCCCCTGGGCTCACCTGTTCGCCGGCGTGGTGGAGCAGAACTACATCTACCACGTGATCGATCACGCAACGAAACTGAGCGAGCGCTCCGGTCTGCGCGCGGCCGCCCGGTAGGGCCTGTGCCGGGGCGGAGCGGCCGCCCCGGCATTCCCTGCCTGTCCGTGGTCGCCCCGAAGGAAGCAGCGGTATCCGACACATGCCAAGAACACTGGGACAGGATCTTCACCACCAAGGCCGAGGACGCGATCAGTTGGTTCAGGCGACGCCCGAGGCCTCGATGCGCCTGATCCGCCCCTGCAATCTTACGAAGGACGCAAGCATCCTCGACGTCGGGGCAGGGGCCTCGCACCTGCCTGGTGCCCTTCTTGAGGAGGGTTTATCAATATTGCCGTGCTCGACATTTCGGCCGCCGCTCTGGCGAAAACGAAGGCTCCGTCGGCGACAAGGGGGCATGCGGTCCGCTTCATTGTGGCCGATCTCGCGGACCGGCGGCCTGACCTCGCTGTCGATCTGTGGCGTGACCGGGCGGTCCTGCACTTCCTGACGGAGCCGCAGGATCGTGCCGCCTATGCGCAAGCGCTCCGTCGTGCCGTGACGCCCGGTGGCTTCGTGCTGATCCCAGGCTTCGTCCCAAGCGGACCCGAGCGATGCAGCGGCCTGCCCGTCCTGCGGGCTGGCCAGGATGCCATTGCGGCCCTTCTCGGGCCTGACTTCGACCTGCTGGAGGCCTTCGAGGAGGACCACCAGACGCCGTCTGGTGGCCGGCAGCGGTTTGTGTTCACCCGGTTTCAGCGACGCCACGGCTAGAGATGGGACCGTCCTTGCACGTCAATGCCGAGGGCCGAGCAGGATGATCGCGGCCCCAAGGAGGCAACCAGGGCGCCCGTGATGTCCCAGCGGTCAGGACGGACACCCCCGACAGCCCAGAGCCAGAGTAGGGAGGCCGCGATGTACACGCCGCCGTACGCCGCGTAGGCCCGTCCCGCCGCATCGCTGTCAACGAGTGTCAGCAGGTAGGCGAAGAGAGCCAGCGAGGCCCCGCCCGGGATAAGCCACCAGATGGATTTGTCCAGGCGCAGCCACGCCCAGAACGAAAAACAGCCTGCGATCTCGGCGACTGCGGCGCCGGCATAAGCAAGAATCGTCATGCTCCGAACCTGCTGCGGATCGGCGCCATTACCAACAGCGCCCATCAAAAGCGTGTCGAGAATTCTGCCAACCATGCGGGCATGTAAAATCCTGAACTTGATTTGACGGACAGTGTCAGAGCGAGTTGCGCTCTGGCAGCCTGGATGGTGGCGTGGTGCTCCGGCGCGCCCTCAAGCCTTACGCCTGCGGCGCACCGCAAAGCGGCTATGGGGCTTGACCGCCCGCCTCGCCCAAGCTGAAAGCGACCATGCCAGAATAGCGAATTCCGAACTCAATTCTCTCGTGCAGAACGCGATTTGATTCAACACTGTCCGACAGGTCAAATCCCGACTTCCACAAATTCAAGGGCGCTGAAACCACCTCGCTTGAGGCTAGGCAGAGCAGCTTGAGAAGACGGGCTTACTGCCAATCGATACGTCTCCGACAGCGCCATGGACGAACTTGTTACCCACCCTAAACCGGTAGGGGGATCAACAAAGACCCAATGGCTCTGACGCCACGTGGCGCGTTCGGACACCGCTACAAGAGCACAATCAACCTCAACGAGCGTATTGAGTCGTGGCGTTCGGAGGTATGGTCGGTTCTTCGCCACTGATGTCGTGTCTGGATCAATCGCCAATCTGACCAGAGGAGAATTCTGGACGAAATTAAGCGTCTCAGGCTCCCAAGCTCGAACGACCTTTGCGACGTCCTCCGGGACCAGCCCAGATGGCAGAGCTTATGACCCAATGGGTTGCGCGACCTCTGACAATGAATATGGGTCCCAACCTTGCCACATGATGAAGCCCTCTGACTGGCCTCAATGTGCTATCCAAGTTGCCCTAGCAGAGCCAAGCAAACGTTCCTTAACGAGTCGGGGAGTATCACATGATGCATGCTATTGCCCGTACGCTCTGCAATCGAAGTTCGCCCCTTGTCGCGGCCTGGGAGGCTCGTAGGGGGTGCAAAGCAGCTCACCCTTGTCCTGATTGTCTCAATTCTTGTGGCCTCGTGCGCCCAGCGGCCGAGCTACTACCCGGCCAAAAGTGACGCAAAGCCCCACCCGGGCGTCGCCCGTGCGCAAAGTCATCCCATTCAGGGCATCGACGTCTCCAAGTGGCAGGGTAAGATTGATTGGAGCTCAGTCCGTGCCGCAGGCACCAAGTTCGCCTTCATCAAGGCGACGGAGGGCGGGGACCATGTCGATGAGCGCTTTATGGAGAACTGGGAGAAAGCGCGGGCCGCCGGCGTCCCGCGCGGGGCGTATCACTTCGTCTATTGGTGCCGATCCGCAACCGAGCAGGTCGAGTGGTTCAAGAAGAACGTGCCGGCTGATCCGGATGCCCTTCCGCCGGTTCTGGACGTTGAGTGGAATGGAAGCTCTCGCACCTGCCCCACGAAGGTCCCGCGCGAAGAAGCTCTCAGCATGATCAGGCTCATGCTCCGGGAGATGGAGGCCTACACCGGCAAGCGACCGATCATCTACACGGATATCACGTTTCACAAGGAAGTTCTGGAAGGCGAACTGCCGGATTATCCTCACTGGCTGCGCAGCGTCGCCGCTGGGCCCGAAGAGCGCTACGCGGGTAGGCCGTGGATCCTGTGGCAATACACTGCGACCGGACGTGTGCCTGGGATTTCTGGCAATGTCGACCGCAACGCCTTCTACGGAAGCTCGGCGGACTGGGCGCAATTCCTGTCCACCGGCTGCGACCCGCGCCGTCAGCGCACCGGCCAAGGTACTGCAACTTGCAACACCGGGTCGAGGGTCGCCTCGGCAGGCGGAACCTGACTATCATGGACTCGGCGATCTTCTCCAGCATCGCATGACCGGCCGTGAGCATGTGTACGCGCGCCGCGAACTGACTCTTGCTGGCCTCGTCGACCTTCAGGTCGAACCCACGGAGCAGACCACGCAGGCTGAGTTCGATATCGCGCATCTTGTCCTGCAACTGTTTGCGAGCCATGACGAGTGCCCGCACGTCTTACGCCGACGGCGACTTGCAGTGGACTGGGTGGAACCAGCCCATGCGCAGCAGCTGGGCGATGCTGCGCATCGCGCCGGTCCGTCTTGACGATCATGGCCGAGAGCGCCGCCTTCACGTGCCGGGTCTCCAGCAGCACGACTTCGAACCCGGCCTGCACAAGGCCGGCATGCAGCCACTGCGAGAGTTCGCTCGGCTTGGTGCCGTCCGAACGCTCAAGCGGCACCCGCAGGCGACAGGTGGGGATCGCCAAGAGCGGCAACGGGCATGCCCGGACCATGCTGATCGAGGCAGACTGGTAGTATCGCTTGCCGGCCCGCGAGGCGGCGCGCTTCCGCCGTCTCATGACCGCCGGCGAGCTCTTGCCCGAAGGTGAATACAGCGATCGCCTGCGAGCTGGCCGGCTTCGTGTGGGACATTGCGCGCTGGGTTCCGGTTGCTCCCGCTGCAACGGACCACGCAGGCTAACCGCCCCACACCAGCATCAGCACAGCTGCACAGGAGGGATTGAGCCAATGGAACCATAACCACCTGACCAGCGTGCCGTAACACCCTGGAGCGATGCGAAACCCTCGACGCTCAGGCGGGCAAGCTTTCGCGCTCATGCCTCGTGCTTAGAGCAAGGAAGGCCCACGACGAACACTGGGACATGCGGTGACCAGTCCGCGGATAAAGGCTTGATCAATCGTCGTCCGATCAGGAGCCGCGGCACACCCGTCAGGTCGCTGGATCTTGCACCGACTCGCAATCGGCGACAGGATCCTATGCTGGCATCCAGAAATGACGATCATAAGAGCCGAGTTGTAGAGTGAGAGCTGCTATGTCCGATGCAAAACGTAAAACGGAAATTGAGGGAGACTCAAGTTTTGTGCCTGTGTTCAATTCAGATGGGCTGCTTCCGACGATAGCGACCGACGTTGAAACTGGTGTCGTGCTCATGCTTGCCTGGATGAACCGGGATGCACCGAACAAAACAATTGTAACTGGAGAGGCTTAGTATCGGAGCCGTTCACGCCAAGAGCTGTGGCACAACGGTGCAATAAGCGGCCAGATCCAGTATGTGCACGAACTGCCTGTCGATTGTGATTAAGACATGGTTTGGCTGAATGTTCACGTCGGCGGTGACCGCGGATGTTGCCACACTGGCCGGATGAGCTGTTTCTATCGGCTGGTTCTGAATAGTCCCAAGGGTCCGGCACTGCGAAAAGGAGTAGCCCCGGTGTGAACGTCTGCGATATGGCGGGACATTAGGATGCTGTCTCCGTTGCCAGTATCCCTAGAAACAGTGTGCATTACACCCGAACCATAATCCAAAGGATACTCTCAGGGTTTGTAGAAGGTTAATGGTATTTCGGTCGTTGATTTAATCTCTTCCATAGCAAACATGGATGTGACATCACTCAACTGCACGCGTGATATCAATTTCTGATAGAGCGCATCATAACTTTCGATGTCCGGCAAGTACGCTTTCAGGAGGTAATCTATCGTTCCGCTCATGCGATAGAAGTCAACAATCTCGGGCATATCTTTTACTGCCTCCTTGAAGCTTGTAAGCCACTCCGAACTATGTTGATTTGTTCGAACCGCTATAAAAACAGTCACGCCGACATTGAGTTTTTTTCGATCAAGCAATGTCACCCGCCGGCTGATGAACCCAGCTTGCTCGAGACGGCGGATGCGCCTCCAGCAGGGCGAGGACGAAATTCCGACGTGTTCCGCTAACTCTTCAAGCGGAAGGGTAGCGTCCTTCTGAAGCCTTTCGAGGATCTTCAGATCAAATGCGTCGAGTTTTACTGATCTGGAGTTTTCCATCCTTATCCGGGCCTTCGAGAGTGATTGCTGACGGTCTCGTTGATTTCCAAGCATACGGAGTATGAACTGCTGCCGAGATAATCACATCGGGCGATGCGCGGAAAGAGAATTTCGCAAATTCCATATAACTGCGCAAAAGTTTTCTAACTTCGCAGGGATTGGAGCAAAATTGGAAAAATTTTTGCGAGGCGTCTGTGGGATTATGGTTTTGCTCGTAATTTCCGCGGAGCTTTGAGAAATGAGTTTGATGCCATGCCCCTCACGTCCAAATGAGGCTGAGATCCTCAATGAACTTGGGCAACGGAACCGCAGCCTTTCTAACGAGTATCTGGCTTCCGCCCGCCATGCTCTTCAACAGCTCATCGGCACTCCGGATCTTCTGGTTGGCCGGCAGCTGGAGCGAAAAGACGGAGGCTACGCGCGGACGCTGTTATTCAATGATGATCAGATGAGTGTTTATGCGATAGTTTGGAGTCCATCTTCCCAAACGACGATCCATGATCATCATTGTTCGTGCTGCTTTGGAATGCTCAGTGGTTCTCTTGAGGAGGTCTGGTTTCGATCGGTCGGTGAAGGTCGGGTCGTTGTCTCTGAGCGGGCTGTCAGATCCCCGGGTTATGTCGCTTGTATGTTGCCGTCAGGCCCGAACATTCATCAGATGATCAATAGCCATGGGGAAGAGGCGATCTCACTCCATATTTATGGGTTCGATCACAACATGCACGCCTCGTCTATTCTCCGTGAATATAGGCTTGCTTCTCTCTGACAGCGAGCGAACGAGGACGACCGAGCCATTTATATCGAAGGTCCCTGTGCCTACAATTTGTGGACCAGAGTGAGTCAGGTGCCGCCAGATCTCGGGCGGACCGCACCAGAGCAGTGCGGCGCAGCCACCTGAATTCTATGAGCCGGCAGGCAAGACGGCCAGGGGTCCCAGCCCTGATGATCAAGAAAAACGAAAGCGATGTCGAGCCCTTCCACTCCGACGATCATTCGATGCATGCGTCTAGTACCAGGAGTGCTTCTCTGCACATTGGTCGCGCTCGTCGCCATTGCTCTCCAGATCTTGGAAGAGCACTGGACCGGGCGCCCCTATCTTGAGGCGCTGGTCATCGCGATCCTGCTCGGCACGATTCTCAGGACTCTGTGGACGCCCAGCTCCGACTGGCTGCCCGGCATCGGATTTTCCGCCAAGTTCCTGCTTGAACTCGCGGTGATGCTGCTCGGCGCCTCGATCAGCTTCGAAGCCGTCATGCAAGCCGGTACCGGGCTCATCCTCGGTATTGCTCTCGTGGTTTTCCTGGCCATCGGCGCGAGCTTCGGATTATGTCGCTTCCTTGGGTTGCCGAATCGTATGGCTGTCCTGATAGCCTGTGGCAATTCCATCTGCGGAAACTCTGCCATCGCGGCAGTCGCACCTATCATCAATGCCAAGAGCGACGACATCGCTTCGTCGATCGCCTTTACGGCAGTCCTCGGTGTGATCGTTGTTCTCACTCTGCCACTGCTGGTCCCTCTGATGGGCTTGTCAGCGTCACAGTATGGTGTGCTTGCAGGTCTTACAGTCTATGCCGTCCCCCAAGTGCTTGCGGCCACAGTGCCGATCAGTGTCGTCAGCACGCAACTCGGTACTCTGGTGAAGCTCGTACGGGTGCTCATGCTGGGGCCGGTGGTCATCCTACTCTCGCTTTTCGCTGGCACCCGTTCCGGATTAGGCACTCTGTCGCTTAAAAGACTTGTCCCGTGGTTCATCATCGGCTTCATCGCTCTTGGAGCCTTGCGCTCGATGGGAGCGATTCCGGATGTGATCCTGCGTAGTGTGCTGCCTATGGCGACAGGACTCACTGTTGTATCCATGGCAGCCCTTGGGCTCGGAGTGGACCTGCGCGTAATCGGCCGCGTCGGCGGACGAGTGACGCTGGCGGTGAGTTTGTCACTTCTCATCCTTCTCAGCCTCAGTCTAGGCTTGATCCGGCTGCTCGCCATCGCGTGAATGCCTGCCAGCACGAAATTGCTGCAGTCTCGCTCGAGAGCGCCAGCAGCGGCACGGGCTGGGGAGGGTAACCTGCGAAATATGACACAACCTCAATACCTGACCCGCGCAAGCAAAGTACGCATCCGGCGACGACCACGGAATCTTCGGCCGCGGTGTGGTAGAGTAGCGCCATGGAGATCGATCATGACAAGATCGACGAGGCGGTTCTCGCCCTGATGTGGCTGACGCTGCACGATGAGCGTCGGGCCTGGAAGAGCTTTGACTGGAGCGCAACAAACCGACTCTACCAGAAAGGCCTGATCTGCGATCCGGCCAACAAGACCAAGTCCGTCGTGCTCACCGATGAAGGCTTGCAGAAAGCCGAGGAGCTCTTCAAGGCGCTGTTCACGCGAAAGCCCTGAGCCTCAGGCGGCCGCCTGCTGGTGGCGCGGGGCTTTCCAGTTCCAGGGCAGGAGTTCGTCGAGGCGTTTGGCCGGATGCTCCGGCAGCCGTGCCAGAACATCAGCCAGCCAGGCCCGTGGGTCGACCTCATTGAGCTTGCAGGTCTCGACCAGCGTGTACAGCGCTGCCGCCCGATGGCCACCCACATCCGAGCCGGCAAACATCCAATTCCGGCGCCCGACCGCAATGCCACGGATTGCCCGTTCGGCCGCATTGTTCGACAGGCAGACCCGCCCATCCTCAAGGAAGAGCGCGAACGCAGACCAACGCCGGAGCATGTAGTCGATGGCTTTGGCCGTCTCGCTCTTGGGCGACAGCCGTCCACGCTGAGCTCGCAACCAGCTCTCCAAATCGTCGACGAGGGGCTTGGACTGAGCCGCACGGACAGAGCGTCGCTTGTCAGGCGGTCGGCCGTTGATCTCACGCTCGATTGCAAACAGCGCATCCATGCGCTTGACCGCCTCAACCGCGATCGGCCCCTTCTTCAACTCGGCCAACTCGAAGAACTTGCGCCGCGCATGCGCCCAACACGCCGCCTCAGTCGCAGCCCCGATCACGCGGCCTGGCTCATACAGCTGCCCGAAGCCGGAATAGGCATCCGCCTGCAGAAGGCCGCTGTAGCTCTTGAGAAAGCCCTGTGGATGCTCACCCTTGCGATCGGCCGAGTAGAAATACACGGCCGCCGGCGGATCAGCCCCGGCAAAGGGGCGGTCATCGCGCACCACCGTCCAGAGCCGCCCGGTCTTCGTATTGCCCTTGGCCAGCACCGGCACCGGCGTGTCATCGGCATGCAGCCGCTCAGCCTTCATCACATGCTCGGCGATCAGCGCGCTCAAAGGCTGGGTTGCAACCGCGACGGCACCCATCCAGTCGCACAGGGTCGAGACATCGAGATCGACGCCTTCCTGGGCGAACACCGCGCTCTGGCGGGTCAGCGGCAGATGCAGCCCGAACTTGCCGACCGTGATCTCGGCCAAAAGATGCGGGCCGGCGCGGCCGCGGGGAATGGCATGGAACGGCGCCGGTGTCTCGGTGATCGTCTCGCACGCCGCACAGCAGAACTTCTCGCGGACCGTCTCCACCACGACCCAGCGCGCCGGGATGCGCTCCAGGGTCTCGGTCACGACTTCCCCGAGCTTGCGCAAGCCGCCGCCACAGCAGGCACAGGCGGTCGGGCCAGGAAGGACCATGCGCCGGCGCGGCAGGTGCCCGGGCAAGGGCCGGCGGGCAGGCTTGGCCCGCTTCAACTCCTCGAGTGTCCACTGCGGAGCCTCCGGCGCTGCGGCGGCATCCTTCGCCTCGGCGTCGGCATCCATGTGGGCGGCGCTTTCCTCCAGGTCCTCCAGAGCGAGCAGCAATTGTTCGAGACGGGCACTGCGTTCCGACGAGGTGCCGAAGTGCTGGCGGCGCAACTTGGCAATCTGCAGCTTGAGCCGCTCGATCTCCAGCTCCAGGGCATAGCGGGCAGCGTGGGCCTGGGTGACTTCGAGCCGGGCCACCTCCAACGCAGCCCGAGCGATCTCCAGATCACCGGCGCGGGCTTCGGCTGCCAGACGGGCGGCGCGCTCGGCGCGGATCATCGCGTGAGCCTCGGTCAGACTGGCGGGAAGCGGATCAGGGTGATTTGCCACGCTTTGAGTGTGCCACGAACCTGTTGCGTAGCAAGGCTTTGTTGCTCATCCGGCGGCAGACGGACGCCAGGTCTGCTGGGGATTGCGCCAGTCGATGCCCTCAAGCAGATAGCCCAACTGCGCGGTGGAAATCGACACCGTGCCGTCTGCCGGTGAGGGCCACAGGAAACGGCCACGATCGATGCGCTTTGAGAACAGGCATAGGCCCTGGCCGTCATACCAGAGGACCTTGATCAGATCGCCGCGCCGGCCACGGAAGACAAACAGACTGCCGGAATGCGGATCACACTTGAGCGTCTCCTGCACGAGCAGGGACAACCCGCCGAAGCCTTTGCGGTTATGCGGAGCTCCGCATAAGCGTAATTATGTGGAGTGCCAGATTATGCGGAGTCCGCAGCGGCAATCCCTTGCCGGCTGCGGTGTTCAGGTAGCAATCACTCGACATAATTCGTCGATCAGCCGATCGACTTCAGCATCGCCAGTAGCTTGTCGGGCGCGCGGAAGCGACCCGGCCTGAGCGACGGCGGCGCCATCGCGGCAAGCGCCTCGAGCTTTTCGGTCGGATCGGCTCGCAGATAGATCTCCGTGCTCTGCAGACTGGCGTGGCCAAGCCAGAGCGACACTTTGCGAACATCGCGCGTCGCTTGCAGGGTGTGCATGGCGCAGGTATGGCGCAAAACATGCGGAGTGACGCGCTTGTCGGCGATGGAGGGCAACTTCTGCGCCGCGGTGGCTACGTGCTTGGCGAGAATATATTCGAACCCGGATCGGGTCATCGCCCGGCCTGTGGCATTGAGGAAGAGCTCGGCATCGCCGCTCGCCGGGCGGACTGCCAGCCAAGCCTTCAGCGCCGCCGTTGTCTCCTTCCACAGGGGCAGTATACGCTCGCGGCGTCCTTTGCCCATGACATGGATGCTGGCGACCATTTGGCGGTCGATCTGATCGAGGCGCAGGCTGACAAGTTCGGAGACGCGCAGGCCCGCGGCGAAGGCCAAGTGGAGCATCGCCCGATCCCGGATACCGGCGACCTGACGCGGGTTCGGCGCATCAAGCAGAGCCTGCATCTCCGCGCGTGTGAGATGGCTGACGAGCGCCTCATCGGCCTTCTTCATCGGGATCGCCCGGACCCGGCGGGCCTGGTCCAGACAGGACGGGACCCGGTACTCGAGGAAACGGAAGAACGAGTGGATGGCGGCAAGGCGGGCATTGCGGGTGCGCGCCGAGTTACCCCGCGCCTCCTCGATGTGCTCGAGGAAAGCCAGGAGGAGCGGCGGATCGAGCTGCTCGATCGCGAGGCGGGACGGCGTCGTCCTCAACCGGGCAGCCGCGAAGCACAGCAGCAGTCGAAAGCTGTCGGCGTAGGCCTCACACGTGTGCGGGCTTGCCCGCCGCTCATGGAGAAGATGGGTTTGTAGGAAGGTGGCGAGATGGGGAGCCAGCGCGGTCATGGAGCGGCTCCCTGGTGCAAAGCCTCACCGGCGGATGCAATCTGCCCCATGAGGGTCGGCGTTGCCTGCAGGTACCAGTAGGTGTCGGTGACATGGGCGTGACCGAGGTAGGTGCTGAGCGCGACGATATGGCGGCCAACGGCGTCGCGATCAGGCCGACATTGCTCCAAAGAGCGGACGGCGAAGGTGTGCCGCAGATCGTGAATACGAGGTCCCGGCTGACCGGGCTGCCCTCTCAGGCCGGTTGATCGGGCCAGGCGGAGGAAAATGGCAATTACCGTAGGATAGGACGGCGTCGTTCCTGTATTGGAAACGAACAGGGCGTCGTCCCAGGTCCCGAGCCGCTGGCGCGCTGCCACATACCGATCCAGGGCTTCCCACGTGGTGGCGTGGAGTGGCAGCAAGCGGCTCTTTTGGAATTTGGTTTGCCGGATCACCAGCCCATCGGCCGTCAGGTCATCAAGGCGGAGAGCGAGGGCTTCGGAAACGCGCATGCCGGTGGCGGCAAGAAGGCCGAACAGGGTCTCGTACAGCAGCGGCCTGATCGAGCCTGAGGGCTTGAGGCGGGCCGCCGCTCGCATCAGCGCGGTGATCTCATCGACCGTATAGATGTGCGGGATCCGCCGCTCGAACAGGCCACGGCCCAGGGCATCGGCGGGCGGAATCTCATGACACCGATTCTCGGCCGACAGCGCCAGGGCAAAGCGCCGGACCGTCAGCAAGCGATTGCGACACTGCTGCGGTGAAGGGGCGAGCGTCGCCCATTCGAGCACGCGCGCCGTTTGAACATACCGGTCGCCGTTGCCTTCCGCGAAGGCAACAAAGCTCTTGAGCAACGAGTGCTGGACGCGGAACTTGAAGCCCAGATGCTGCTGCAATTCCGCATAGCGTGCGAGGTTCAGGCTCAGCATGACACACTCCCCGGCCAGGGCTGAGCGATCTGAAGCAGCATATCGACGTCCACCTTCGCGTAATGGGCGGTGGTGTCGATCGATCGGTGGCGAAGCACGGTTCCGATCATGTCCAGGGTGGCGCCGGCGCGCAGCATGCCGGTCGCTGCGGAGTGCCGAAGCAGATTGGTGCCTCGGGACGGCGGGTCATCGATGCCGGCCCTCTCAAGAGCAAGGCTCACAATGCTCGAGACGCTCGCGCTCGCCAATGGCCGATACGGTGCAACTATCCGCAAGAAAATCTGCTCACAGGCGGCGAGCGGCCGGGCATCTCGGAGATAGGCGATGATCGCGTCGCCTGCGTCCTGGGGGAGTGGAAGCCGGATCTCACGACGGCCTTTGCCGCGGACCCGCAGGGTGCCTTCTTGCCAGTCGATGTCGTCGAGGCGCATGCCTGCAATGTCGCCGGCGCGCAGGCCGAGACGGGCCAGCAGCAGAAGCACCGCGCGGTCACGGATGCCCATCGACGTCGTGACGTCGCACGACCCAATGACCCGCTCGACGTCCGCGCTGGGGATGTAGCGCGGCAACGCTGACAGCCGCCATTGCGGGATTGTCGGGATGGCCTGATCAAGTCCTGGACGGCACAGGCCGTGGGCAGCCAGATATCGAAGATAGCCTCGCAGTGCCATCGTCATGGTCTTGAGGTAGGCGTGCGAACTTCGCTTTCCCTCGTCCAGGATCACCTGTCGGACAAGAGCAGCATCGTACTGCATGGAATCGGGGCCGAGAGCAGGAAGCAGGCGCATGACCATACGCCCGTGGCGCCAGACCGTGCGCTCCGAGATTCCGCGATGCCGCCTCAGCCAGGCCTGGAAAGCAAGGATCACATCTTCGTTGGGACGCGGTGGCTCCTGTTCCAACAGTGTCACCGCTCCGCATTCCGCCAGGAAGCCAACGAACCGGCGAGCGCGGTTGACGTATTTGACTGACAGTCGAGCGGCCTGCCGGATACCGGGGCAACGGCATCGATGCTGCGCAAACCGGTGAATGACACTGTCGTCAATCTCAGCGACGGCGATCTTCCTGTTCTGCAGCCATTGTCCGAAATGACGAGCCGAGGCTTCGTAGCCTGACACTGTGAGGCGGGTGTGCCCCAGACTCGACAATCGGTCCGTGAACGCCACCACGAACGGCCGCAAGGCACCTGGGTTCATCAGTTGCGTGCAGTCCGGCAGAACTTCCGTCGATTTTGGCACGTGTGCTCTCCTCTCGAGCTCAAAAAGAACGTCGAGAGACGACAACAATTATGCCAAGTGGGGAAGGCTCTTGAGCACTCTAAGCTATTGGATAAAAAGGGCGAAGCCGCTCGGCCCGCTGCGGACTCCGCATAATCTGGCACTCCACATAATTGCGCATATCAGTGTGGCCGGTGGCCAGCCACACGCGCACGCCGGTGGGCACCGGGATCATGCCAGGCTCTCCACGACCTGCAGGACCCGCCGCAGCGCCTCGGCATCGACATCGCGGTCAACGCGCACGACACAGCGCCTGCCCATGACGATCTCGATCAAGCCCTGCGGCTGCTCCACAGTAGGGGCCGAGGCCGGATCCGTCGCCGCGGGGCCCATCTGGACCATCTCAGAGGCGACAAGGGACGGCAGCTCCGAGGCTCCCGGGATGCCGATCACGCCCAGCTGAGCAAGGCGGCGCCACTTGAACACCTGGCTCGGAACCAGACCGTGCTTGCGGGCGACCGCCGAGAGACTGGCACCGGGCTGGCAGGCTTCAGAGAGAATAGAAAGCTTCTGCTCCGTGGTGAACCGGCGCCGCCGTTCCAACCGGTTCACGACATCAACGGCAATGAAGGTCATCGATCTTGCAACATCGCTAGATCCAATCAGGAGCTGCAATCCCGCCTGAAACGATCGTTGCTCACAAGTGGGCAGTCACCGGATGCATACCAAGCAAACCTCGCTCGCAAAGAGAAAGTGCGGTCATCTGTGAAGTGGCCATGTTCAGAAACGAAACCCGCTACAAAAGGTTACGGAGGAGGCATTCAAAGCGAACGCGGTTGGAGGTAAACCTTGCTTGAGGCCGATCCATCCATGGTCCGCGACGATTGAAAACATGGAACAGAGCGGGGCGCTGACAGGCTGTTAAGATACGGCTCCTCCTCTTCCCGCCCTTGGGATCTGTGATACGAACCTTTATCGTTCTGGCAAGGAGTCCCGCTCAAGGTATAACCGATCGCGGCTTCACGTGGGGGAAAGCAGCAATCTATGGCCCGACGTAGGGCCATCGCGCAAAAATGTGGACCTGGTTTTCTCTGACGGGAACCTTCGGTTCCTCCAACCGATACGCAGATCACACAAGCAGTGCAGCAGATTGATGCCAATAGTGGAAGCCGCGTTTGGCTCGATGCTCTCGCGAGAGGCAAGATGGGAAAGGCAACAGGCTACCTGTTCAACGCTTTTGTGATGAGGCGGACAGCCGCGTTCCCACATACGGGGTTGAGACTTCGCTGAAAAAGCGTCAAATCACGGGTCATGCCGAACATATCGAAGTCCTGGACAATGGCCGTGGGTCTTATCGCTCTTGCTCTCGTCGGGGCAGGCGTCGCTTGGTACGGCCTTGCACCGCGCGATCCCATGGCGGCCGGCGCTGCCGAATGCCGCGCCTCGAAGCCGACGGCCGAGCGCCTGAAGCCGCTCGCCAAGGGCGAGATGGCGGCCGTTGGCGTGAGCAACGCCCCGAAACCGCCGCCGGTCATTGCCTTCATCGGCCCCGAGGGTCAGCCCATGAGTCTGTCTGACTTCAAAGGCAAGACGATCCTGGTCAATCTCTGGGCGACCTGGTGTGTGCCCTGCCGCGAGGAAATGCCGGCCCTCGACAGGCTGCAGGCGGAACTGGGCGGGCCCGATTTCCAGGTCGTGGCCATCAATGTCGACACTCGCAACCGCGACAAGCCCAAGGCTTGGTTGCAGGAGAACGGCATCAGGAATCTGGCTTATCACGCGGATCCGGAGGGCAAGCTGCTGCAGGTGCTGCAGAAGTCCGGTCATGTGGTGGGCCTGCCGACCACCTTCGTGGTCGATGCGTCGGGCTGCGAGATCGCCCTGCTGAAGGGGCCAGCGGAATGGGCCTCGCCCGACGCCGTCACCTTCGTGAAGGCAGCCTTGAACCGTCATTGAATGGCAGGAGTCGGGGTCACGCTGTATAAAGCTGCGCCGAAGCCTCGAAGCCCGTCAAGTCATAGTCTCAGCTTTCGCCTCTGACCACATCACTTCCAGCCAATCATACAACAGCCATCGTAACCAGGATTCCACCTGTATCAGCAGCCGCTTGGGCGCGGGCAGCGGTATTCACCACCGTTTCGATCATAGTCAGATCACTATGCGACCGACCGGCCGAGAGAGGGACGACATACAGGAACGGATGGGAAAAATCCTTAGGAACTCCGTGGATTGCTGAGCGCCCCATTATACTGAGTTAGGTTTCATAAAAATGTTCAACGAAATTCGCTTGTAGCCGCAAAGTTAGAATGTCCTGATCTCGCAAAGTAAGAGTGTCTCACTCCCCGCTTCTGATGTTGCACAATGCGATCAGTTTTGCAGGTCTGCAGGAAGGACTGCTCTTGACCTAACAGGTCGTCTAGGTAGGCGGTGGACACCAACTATCCGCTGATTAGGCTCGGAAGGACAATTATCAGGTCGCGAGAGAGGGAGCGTTCGACAGGGCAGGGGACAACAAAATGGCCGCTCCACCAGGAGCGGCCATTCGTATCCACGGGAAACCCGCACAGTGTCTTGAAGCGTCCTAAACCTTCAGATCGACTGCCGACTCTTTGCCGGTCCTGCGGTCGGACTCGACCTCGTAGGTGACCTTCTGCCCTTCGCTCAGACCTCTGAGGCCAGCGCGCTCAACTGCACTGATGTGCACGAAAACATCCTTGCCACCGCTGTCCGGCTGAATGAAGCCGTAGCCTTTGGTCTCGTTGAACCATTTTACAGTACCCGTCGCCATAGTCGTCTGTATTCCCTCTCCATCGGCCCGAATGGTGTCTTGCTACCACTCTGCCTGTGCCGCCATGTTCCCAGCGGAGGAAGGCTAGTTGCGGGACCAAGGGTTGGCAAGCATCAATGGAACGCCCGTCCTTGAGTTGCTCCACTATGAAATCTCGCTATTTCAGATCACAGGGACCGGACCGAACTGGGAGGACGATGATGTCGAGATCACTAGGTGGGCGCCGCCCAGGCGATCCACTGAAGGCTGCAGAGGCGGCGTTCAGGAAGGCGACAACGAAGCCGATCGAAGGGCCGCCGAAGGCTCGTTCCATTCCGGGCGTGAAGGAGACCGCCTCCCTGCGCGTCGACCAGGATGTGGTGGAGTTCTTCCAGGAGGACGGCCCAGGCTGGCAAGACCGGATCAATGCAGCCCTGAGGAAGGCCGCTGGCAAGTGAGTGACGGTCTCCTGAAGCAGGCCCGCCGTCTTCAGTGGCACACGATCTTGGCGCTGCTCCCTCTGGGATTAGCAGGCTGCGCCTCGTCTTCTATGGCCAGGCATCCAAGTGGATGGGCGTGCGAGGCAGGGGATCAGTCGATGGTTCGCGACACGCTCTACTTTGGCCGTAACCGCCCCAGCGGAGAAGCAGTTCGCGAGGCCGAGTGGCGGCGGTTCCTCAATGAGATCATCACGCCACGCTTTCCTGATGGCCTGACGGTGGTGAGGGCAACCGGGCAATGGCGGAATGCCAATGGCCACATCGAGCGGGAGGCCTCGGAAGTCGTGACCGTGCTTCACTCCGGTGATCCCACAGCACGGAGTAAGATCTCAGAGATCATTGCCGAATACAGGCAGCGCTTTGACCAAGAGGCCGTCCTGCGCGAGCGTACCGTCACCTGTGCACGGTTCTAGAAACGAAATTGGGGTCCCGTTGTGCGGATATCGCTTGCTAAGGGTGTCGAGAAAGAAGTTTTAGGCGCCTAAGCCAACCGTTCGCTGTGCACTCAACGCTCCGCAATGGGACGGGATGCGTCCGGTTTGAGGCATATGAGTCTCTTCGGACCACGGCTTTGGCTCAATGCCCCGACGGCCTTTCGCAAGATCGCCTTGACGTGCTCTTTCACAGCAGCTTCGTCAGAGCCGACGCCAGCCGCAATCTCGGCCTTTTCCTTACCGGCCATCAACAAAAGAAGGATCTGAGTTTCTGGATCCGTCAGGGAACGGGTCTGCGAGTGGTTGAGATTGACCGCGGACGGCAGCCCGTCTGCGCCGGGATACTGAATTGTTGAACGGCACCTGGCCATCATCACCCCTTACGGATCAACCCTTTGGTAACACTTTGCCTGTGGAGCAGGATGAAAGGCCATGGTGCTTCGGAGGTAAGGCAGCGGCTCGGCTCACTCTTCCGAGACAGCGCAAATGGCGCTGAGCGGAGAGCAGGGAGGAATGAAGGGGTGGTTCCTGACTTGCCCCCGTGCAGATCCTGCGGCGGGCGCGGAGGTCCGACGAGGAGCCCGGGAGGGCAGTCCATCCGTGCCGGCTCCCGGGGCTCGTCAAGAGCTGTCGTTAATAGACAGCTGGAGCCAGAGTGAGGTGATTTGCTGGAAGAGACAAGTGGCACGATTGGGGCGCTGCAGCGTGGCGCACGTTGACCATTCAAGGCCTGAAAGGGAAACGCCCTGGTTGAGGGCTGTCTGAAACCTCACCCAGGGCGTTGAGCGGAGGGTAAAGCGCCGCACCGGATCGAGATGGTTCGCATCAGGCCCGGGGGAAGCATCCTGAGCCGATAGAGTAAACATTCGGTGTGCTGGAATAGAGCGCCTCGGCTAAAGGCAGCACGATCAAACCTTCAATCAGGGGACCGGTGGCTCCAGATGGCTCGGGAGCCAGATCACACCAGCCGCCACAGCCATCAGGTGACGGCATGTCGCCTTCGCGCGATCATCGCAAGGCAGGCCGTGGCAATGGCCTTCGTGTCCGAGAGGTCGCAGCGGCCCGTCAGCCAGAGCTTTGCTAACTCCCGTGTGATTTCCAGCTTTTCTTCGGGACCATCCGCTGCTTAGCTTGAGGCATGAAACCCCATATCTTGGCCATTGCTCCAGCTCCAAAGGTCGATCACCGGGCCAACCGGCTCCTGGCGGCTTTAGATTCCGACGACTTTGCGACACTGGAGCCGCACCTGCACGGGGTCAGCCTGCGGCAGGATCAGGTGCTGTACGAGGCCGGCGATCCCCTGCGCCATGCCTTCTTTCCCCATGACACGGTGGTGTCGCTGGTGGCCGTGTTGAAGGATGGCCGCTCGGCCGAGATGGCGGTCTATGGCCGGGAAGGGGCGCTGGGCCTCGTCAGCTCCATGACAGCCCGCCAGTCCTTTGGGCGCTACATCGTACAAGCTGACGGGACCGCCTCGCAGATTGAGCTGGAGCGTCTGCACGAAATCATCAGCACCCGCCCAAAGGTGCGCCAGCTGGTGCTGAACTTTGCCGAAGCCATGATGGCCCGGGTGCTGCAGAATGTGGCCTGCAACGCGGTCCACAGTGTCGAGGCGCGGTGCTGCCGCTGGATCCTGAGCATGCACGACCGGCTCGACCGGGACACCGTACCGCTCACGCACGAGTTCCTGGCCGACATGCTGGGCGTACAGCGCTCCACCGTCAGCAGCATCGCACGAGCGCTGCAGGAGGCGGGTTTCATCAGGCAAGGCCGGGGTGTGATCACCGTAATGGATCGTACCGGCCTGGAGAGAGCTTCTTGCGAGTGCTACGGCACGGTGCGCCGCAGTTTCGAGCGGCTGCTGCCTTACACCTACCGGAACAACCCGGCGACTGATCTGCGCCGGCCGCGTCGTTGTTCCTGATCGTCGTGCCATGCCGGCTATTGAGAGCTGGCAGGACTCGCAGGCGACGTTGTGTGCGCTACCTGGGATCTGGGATAGGAGAGGGGAGCGTGATGTCCGATCACGTCTACAAGATCGTTGAACTGGTGGGCTCATCGCCCAGCAGCATCGAGGATGCGATCCAAACGGCGATCAAGCAGTCCGACCAGACCTTGCGCAACCTGCGCTGGTTTGAGGTGGTGCAAACCCGCGGGCAGGTGGAGAACGGCGAGGTTCAGCATTATCAGGTCGTGCTCAAGGCAGGCTTCACGCTGGAGGGCGAATACCCCTAACGAGGCGAAGCCAGCGAACCCATTCCGCCCCAAGGCGATACGGAGCTACCTTAGGGTTTCAATCTTAGTTCCTTGCGGAGAAATGTCGGCTGCGAGTGTCTGCTGCAGGATCCTGTCGCGGATCATCCGCTTCATGCTACCCACCCTGCGGGCCATGTCATACACCCGATCGTGGAGGGCTGTCACATCCGCCATGACCTGAAAGGGCGGCTCTGGCGGGAGCGGCCGCGCAAGGTACTTCTCCAACTCGGTTAGCAGAACCGCGATCGCCGTGGTGTCGTCGCACTCGCTGCAGTTCCGCCTCCAGCATGTCTGATGTCTCCTGTGTCCTTGCGGGAACTGCCAGTTGCGGATTGTGGGTGCACTGTTCCCAGACGCTACTGGGGCATGATGACAGCCAGGTAAGGCGCTGAGGGCTTCTCGTTTGCGCCAACCGGACCGGGCACCTGGTTCCTGACTGGCTTCAGGCTCTTGAGATAGCCGGCAAGAGCCTTGGCGTCCGCATCCGTGAGCTTGCTGTAGGAATGGTACGGCATGATCGGCATAAGCTGCCGACCGTCCGGCCTGACGCCGATTCGCACCGCCTTGATGATATCGGTCTCGCTCCACTTGCCGAGCCCCGTCTCCGGATCAGGTGTCAAGTTGGGTGGGTAGAAAATGCCGAGCCCTGGGATCTGGAAGCCGACCTCCGATCCCCCCAAGTAGCGCTGCATGTCGGGTTTGCCGAGGAAGGTGCCGGGAGTGTGGCAGCCCGTGCAATCCATGATGGTCACCAAATACTCGCCACGCTGCGTTTGGCTCTGTGCGAAGGCCGACGGGACTGACAGGAGGAGGCTGCAGGCTGCCAAAGCGGCCGAGATGAATGATCTCATGGAGCTTCTCTGACTGAGGTTGAATCCAGCCAAAGTGCCAGATGCCAATTGGGAGTGAAGTGCGCAGAAGGCGTAAACCGGCCTGAGCAGTTCCTTCGACTTCTTGTCAAAACTCCTAACGAATAGCGACGGAGACAATGCTAGCCCGGAACTACGGGCTCAAGATCGTTTTGGCCGCAACCCGCTGGAGGCATCAGGTTCCATACTTGGCGACGGCTGGGATGAACCGGTCGCGATTCGTGGCCGTGATCTCGCGGAAGCTCTTGCCGAGGGCCGCGAGATCGTTGCCGAGTCAGACCACGTGCCTGGCGTAGTGGCTGATAGTGCGAGGCGCCTAGTGACGCGCTTCGAGGTGGACGACGAAGTTGCGGATCTCAGGGATGAAGGCATTCCCGTCATAGGCAGTCCAGGTGACTTTGCCGCTGGGCAGAACAAGGCGCTGGAGATGCATGAGCGCGCTCTAACCGTCGTAGACAGGCTGAAGCTAACGGCGTCCACGATGGGCGGCAAACGCCCTCAGGAGGTACGTGAATGACGTCGTTGACATGAAGAAACATCCTGCAGCTGGTTCCATAAAAAATGTTCGACGAAGTTGCGATGTAGAACACCGTTAGAAAGGTCACCCTTCTCCCCGATACAAATGTCACTCGCCCTGTGTGGCTGGTTCTGGGGAGTGTCGAGTGATGACGGTGGTCACGATGAGCCGGCCGGAGATCGATCGGGTTCACGTTTTACGCGATGTGGTGGCAGACCGGATTTCAGTGCGCGAAGCCGCCCAACTGCTCCGGATCACACGCCGGCAGGTTTTTAGGCTCCTGAATCGCTATCGTGACCAAGGGCCGGCAGCTCTCATCTCGAAGAAGCGCGGCAAGCCGAGCAACCGCTCCTACCCGCCGGTCCTGCGCAGCGAGGCTCTGGCGCTGATCAAGGCGAACTACGCCGACTTCGGGCCGACGCTGGCTGCCGAGAAGCTCTCCGAGCGGCACGGCCTACATCTGGGCGTTGAGACGGTGCGGCGCTGGATGATCGCCGGTGGCATCTGGAAGGATCGGCGCCAGCGGCTCAAGCCCGTGCATCAGCCGCGCTATCGCCGGGAATGCGTGGGTGAGCTCGTTCAGATCGACGGCTCCGAGCACTGGTGGTTCGAGGACCGCGGTCCGCAATGCACCCTGATCGTCTTCATCGACGATGCGACCAGCCGGCTGATGTACCTGCGCTTCGTCGAGACGGAGTCGACCTTCGACTATTTCCATGCCACCCGCACCTATCTGGAGCAGTACGGCAAGCCGGTGGCGTTCTACTCGGACAAGCACGCCACGTTCCGGGTCAACAAGGTCGGCGCCACCCAGGGCGATGGCATGACCCAGTTCGGGCGAGCCCTGCATCAGCTCAACATCGACATCATCTGCGCCAATGCTCCGCAGGCCAAAGGGCGCGTCGAGCGTGCCAACGGCACCCTGCAGGACCGGCTGGTGAAGGAGATGCGCCTGGAGGGTATCTCGACCATGGAGGCGGCCAATGCCTTCCTGCCGGCCTTCATGGAGGATTACAACCGCCGCTTTGCCAAGGCGCCGTTCAGCGACAGGGATCTGCACCGTCCCCTCAACGAGCATGACGATCTCGACGACGTGTTCGCCTGGAAGGAGGAGCGCACGGTGACCTACAATCTGACGCTCCAGTACGACAAGGTAATGTTCATCCTCGAGCCCAACGCGATCACCCGGGCTTTGGCCCGCCAGCGGGTCACGGTCTACGACTATCCGGACGGACGGTTTGAGATCAAGCACAAGGGCATCTCCCTGCCCTACCGGATTTACGACAAGCTGCGCCAGGTCGACCAGGCGGCGATTGTCGAGAACAAGCGGCTCGGGCCGATCCTGGCCTATGTCGCCGAGCGGCAGAAGGAACTCGACATGAAGCGCAGCCAGAAAGCACCGCGCCGGCAGGGGCAGGGCAAGAGCATCTTCAAGGTCGGCTGAAGCCTGCTGCAGCCTTCCTGCTTGAAGCAACAAACCCCAGCAGATTTAGTCCCATTCCCGAGTTAAACTGGATATTCTCAGAACCCTTCCCTGCAACCCTGACCAGCTGTGCAGGGTTCTGAGCATGCCGTCGGAGCCATACAACAATGACTATACTGGTGACGTCTCTAACGGGGTCAAACAGAGACTTGTCTAATGAGTTCTGACATGCGACCCCGGCTTACCGCCTGTGGAACGCAGAAATCAGATTGCGCGTGACGCTCCCTAAAGAGATCGGCACCTTTGCCTCACCGCCACTCTTAAATTCGTAAGGAAAGCCTGAATCTTCCAAAAATTTGTTCAATTGGGTTAACTTTTCGTCCGAGCTATAGCAACTAGCGGAGCTCATCCAGCTCATAGCACTGTTTAGGATACCCCCCTGTCGGTTCCCATTGGTGTCGTGTCGTCTGTGAATCAAAAGAAGCGACCGCTGCTGACAGCGGCCGCCAAGTTTGCTGCTATACCAGGAAAATGGGTTGATAGCGTTTGAAGTTATACTCCTGATAGGTTGAAGAATACTTAGTACCGCCCGACTACCCAGAGGTAGAGCTATGTGTCCGCAGATGCGCATTGAAAGAGCAATGGCTCTACATTTTATGAACAGTTCAGAAATTCCAACATAGCTCAAGGCGAGTGTGTAGCTCTGCTATGACTGCGATCGCTTGCGCCATTGCCTTTGTCTGACCTTTCACCCTCTGCAACAATCTGAAGCATCTCATCGGGAAGCGGCCTCTGAAGTTTCAGGGCCTCTTCTGTCGGTGCGTTGAGCCAGATATCGTATTCCTCAGGCGTGGTCAGGATAACCGGCATGGCCTTTGGATGAATCGGTCCCACCACGCCATTTGGTTCCGATGTTAGAAATGAATAGAGCAGGTGTTCACCTTCAACAGGATCAGCCTTCGTTCCACGCACGCCGGTCCATGGCCGCCAGATGCCAGCAAACGCGGCAAGCGGGCGCTCTTCATTGAGGGCAAACCAAATGGGTTTCTTTCTCGGCTTGGTGTCGGCGTACTCTGGAAATGAAGTCAATGGCACGATGGCGCGGTACTGCGGCTTCAGCCAAGCACGCCAGAACGGCGAGCCCACATTGCGCACGTTCGTCACCGGATGGTTCCCGACCCTCGGCGGAGGGGGAAAGCCCCAGCGCATCTGGATCAGCTCGCGCTCGCCTTCATGGTTTCTGATGACCGGCGCCATCTGGTCCGGGAAGATCGCCGGCAGCGGCGGGACGTTGCCCGCGCTGTCTCGCGTGACATCGAACGCCTTTCGCATCGCGGCCTGTGTCGCATAGGTGCTATAGAGATTGCACACGGGTGGAACCCTCCGTCTCGGCATTCCGAGTTTCATCCCAAACGAGCGTGTCACCCGCAAACCTGACAATGTTGGATGCTTCGCGCAACCTATCAGGGTATATTCCTCGCAATCGGCAGGCAGCGCTTTGATTTGCGAATCATGGCGCAAGATTGGCCCGTCTCCTCGTTCGCAATTCCCCTCATTTCTCGATCCGTTGACCGATGCCGCCTCATTCGCATTCTCCTGAAACTCTGCCCCAATCCACCGCCATGAACCTCTCCCGGCGGATTGGTGACAAGCAGGCCGAGCCCTACCAGGCCAGGATCTCCGCGTCGGTCCGAGAGGCTATTCGGCGTGGACGCTCGGGCGCGGTCCTTGCACCAACCGGCAGCGGCAAGAGCCTCCTGGCGGCTGGAGCGGCCGAAGACGCCGTCGACGTAGGCAAGCCCATCCTGGTCCTCCATCCCGACGTTAGCCTGCTGCGCCAGAACTATGCCCAGTTCCAGAGCGTTTCGGCAGTGAGAGGGGCGCAGACTGCGTTCTATGTCGCCAAGAACGAGATCATCGGTGAAGGGCCGATGGTTCGGAACTCACTCGACGCGGATGTGATCCCCGCCACGAACATGTCCCTCGTCAACAAGCTCGATGACGAGGAATTCCTGCGCTCATTGGACCGCTTCGGCAAAAGGGGAGGGGTGGTCCTCATCGACGAGGGCCATAAGGCTGCGGCGGACGAGCTCGCAAAGGTCCTCTCCCGTGTCGCTCATGCCGGCGGCTCCGGCATTGTTCTGACTGCCACACCGTTCCGGACCGACGGCAAAGACCCGCTGGATGCTTTCGGCGCCAGCATCGAGCACGACCTGATCGATGTTGCGACCTATGACGAGGTCCTGGCGACCGGCCGCACGGTTCCCACCAGGTTCGACATCGCCACGGGAGAGTTTGAAGCCCACCTGGGTACCGACGCCGTCCGTCTCATTGAAAGCGCCTTCCTCGCGCTTCTGGCGGAGAACAAATCGGTTGACCAAGCCTCCCAGCAGGCGTTCTCCCGTTTCTTCAAGGAAGGCGCGAGCGAAGGCGACAAGGCCATTGCCGCTCTCATTGTGGCGGCCGTTGCCCGGATCTGGGCCAAGCGTGCGGCCAGCGCCACCCTGGCGATGATCCACTGCGACAGCGTTGAGTTTGCCAAAGAGCTCTCCGGGTATCTGGCTCAAGAAATCCTCCCTCCCGGTCACGAACGGGAAGGTGAGAAACCCCGCGTGGCCTTTGTCGTGGCCGGCGAAATCCGGGTCTGGCGCAACGGCGCCGAGCAGGGGCTGAAGGAGGGCGAGCCGGTCGGCCGCAAGATCAAGCGCGACGATCTCCTGGATGCGGCCCGTGCCGGCGGCTTCGACATCCTGGTCAACGTCAATGCTCTGGGTGTCGGGACCGACGTTCCCCAGACGGACCTCAATATCCTGGCCTGCCAAGAGCGCTCCATCGGCCCGGTGAAACAGATCAGCGGGCGAGGGGAGCGAGCTCACAAGGCTTCTGGCAAGACGCATCAGGTCTTTGTTGACGTTGGCAACTCGATCCTGCGGATTTTCAGCGATATCGACGCCATGCGCCGGAACGATCCGGAGCGTTGCCGCCGCCAAGTCCGCGGGCTGGCCGCCCCGATCCGGGAGCAGTTCGAGGCATGGTTCGACAAGGATCCCAGCCTTCGCGAGCAGATCGAGGAGCGCCAGCGTCAGATCCGCCTCCGGATGGGCGAAGGGGACAGTGAGCAGTACGACGATCCGCTCGACCCGACCATGGAGATCGGCGACGAGGACACCCTCCCGGTGCCGAAGCCCTTTGCGGCCGGTCTTATGGCGACCGGAATGCGCAGGTACGATTCCGAGACAAAGAAGTTCTCCAGCCGTGTGGCACTGTTCTGCGATCTCAAGGAATTTGGCCTCTATGACGAGGAGGCCGCCCCAGATCTCCCTCGCTGGCTGGTTGCCACGCACGACGAACGGACAGGGGCACAGCAGGCCTTCCTCTGCAGGACCCAGGATGTCGCCCGAAAGTACGTGGCCTTTGTTGGCATCCGGCACGACGGCGACTACGAGAGTGCTAGCCCTACCGACAAACAGCGCAAGTTCCTCATAAGCCTTCAACAGGCGCGGCCTCTCGCCTTCCCGTGGCTCACTGAATTCGCGGCTCCAGCCAATGCGACCCAGATGTCAGCCGCCATCGATCTCCTGAAGGACAAGGCGGGACTCCTGGCCAGGTTACTCAACGTCGCTGCCGTTCGGTTGGTCGAGCGGGCTACCGGAACTCACAGCCTGCGGCCCGATCTTCGCTCGGTTGTTCTGGATCGCCCAAACCAGCTCACCCCACAAAGGCGAGATCTCCTCGCCGCCTATTGCCGGCTGCGCCAGCGGTTTGCCGACCTCTTCCCCTATGCATTTGGAGGAAAACCGACGGCGTTCTCCGTCACGACTTTCGACCCGAGCGTGTTGCCGGAAATCAAGGCGATCGTGGCGAACACGAACGTCCGTTTCTTCATCATTGATAATCCGGAGAAGGAAGAGCAGCTCCGCCCGAGCCTCGCCGAGGGCCTGATTAAGTCCTCCATCGTCGCAGTGGGCCCGAAAGGGCCCAGCGAACAGTGGATCCGCCAGAAGGCAGGGTTCGGCCGCCATGACGATGCGGCCCGGGCACGGGAACAGGGTTTCCGCGAATACCTCACCGCTCTCGCCGACGGTCCCATGGGGAAGGACCAGACACTGACGATCACCCTTGCAAGGACCGAGTATCTCGAGATCGCCGCTGCAAAGCCCGGGAAGGAACTCGTCCGGGCGATGCCGTCGGCGGTGATGAACCTGTTGCTGCTCCTCGGGGAGGAAGGTGGAGTCCCGCTGGCAGGAGAGCAGGTAGAGCTCATTCAGGATGCGATTGGCAAGAACCGGACCGACATAGCGGTCCCGTTCTCATTGCCACGGCTTTGTGCCCGGTACGCCCAACGGCAAGTGCCGGCGCAGAAGAAAGTTCTGAAGGATCTGGAGAAGGCGGCAACGTTCAAGAAGAACCGGGATGCATACTTGCGCTCCCAGAAGCTGTCCTCCCTGGCTTCGTAACAGCCAACATGCTTCAAATCGCGATGGAAAATCCAGTGGCCGCAACGAGATGCACACATGGCAAGATTGGAGCCCGCTTCCGCAGGCGGATCGCACTGACGCTACTGTGCTTTTCGATGACGGCAGGGGCTGCATCTGCCCAAACCAAAAGAACTCTCTCTGCCAGTGAGCTCGAAACGGCTCGACTTGGCATCTATTTGAGACTCGCGGTAGAGCGCTGCGGGTACAACCTCCGGTACAATCCGATCAAGGCGGTCTACCCTGGTTCCTCGCTCTGGGATGTAGTGAGTCCGGAGACGAAGAAGCTTCTGACGGATATCACAATGCAGGAGATGTCCAAGTTTGTGGCGGCTGCCCGACCAAGTGCATGTTCGGCTGCCTGGGACGACTATGGGCCACAGAAACGTAAGGGCCTCTGGGCCCTTGTGGCGGCTGACGAACCTGAACCTCCGGGGAGGCACCGCTCTCTCCCCAGCCAATACAGCTTCATCGTCTGCAAGGATTTGAAAGACTTACAGACCTACTTGGGTCTGGCGAACGACAAAGCAGCCCTGGTCGATTACCTTGAGCGCAGTTACAAGAATGGCTCCTGCGAGAGAATTGCCGCTGGGACTGAGATCTCGATCGATAAGCGCCTGGATGGCGGCAAGCATCGTTATGCATGCTACCGCGTTCCCAATCATCGCCAATGTGTTTGGGGGCCGGATCTCTTTCGCTAACGGCAAAGAATGGTGAACCAAAAGGAGCCAGCCGCGATGAAGTGCCTGCGCATCTATGCCACCCCGGATGGCGAGTCGCATTTCGACGAAGTCGAACTGCCGACGACAAAGAGGCAGGTGCATTCCGATGCCGTGCCGTTCGACGTTACGGGCAGCTATCCGGCGTCCCGCGTCCGCATCACCCACATCCCAGCGGGCATGCGCGAGGTTGCTTGGCATACGGTACCAGAGCCGGTGCTGACGATCAGGCTGGATGGTTCGGTGGAATACGAGACGAGCGACGGAGAGGTGCGCCACGTTCAGGCGGGGAGCTTCGTGTTAGTGGAGGACACACACGGCAAGGGCCATCTCTCACGCCATTCCCCAGAGGCGCAGACGGTCATCTGGGTGTCACTACCGAACGGACTCCCTTTACCTCCCGCATAGTCCGTCCGGGCACGCTGTAAGCGCCGCGACCGAAAAAGCCCCAGCCGAGAGGGTAAGGGCTCTCAGCCAGGGCCAACTCCAAGCATTGGGGGCTATGGAGATTGTTCGGGCAGATACGCAACGCGCCCGGTATCTGCATATTCGAACGGTCAAGCTTAACATTTGGTGCACAGGCCAGACGCTTGGCCCGTGCCTTGGCCTTCTCAGGAGAGGTGCTGAGCGAAGTGCTTGTTCATCTCGAACATGCTGACCTTGTCCTTGCCGCCGAATACGGCCTGAAGCTTTGGATCTGCCAAGATCTCCCGCTTGTTCGCGGGGTTCTGCAGGTTGTTGGCTTTGATGTACTCCCAGACCTTGCTCACCACTTCGGTGCGCGGGAGCGGGGCCGAGCCGACAACGGCCGCCAGTTCGTTCGACGGCTGCAGCGGCTTCGCCAGGGCGGGATTGGGCTTCTTGGCTGCTTTGGCTACGGTCATTGTAAAACTCCTAAACTGTGCCTCGCAGGCATCTGCAGCGGCAAAGGGGCAGGACCATGGCCAGCAAGGGCTGAACACTTCCTTAATCCCGCTCTGATGATTCAAATGTCTAATGAAGGTTTCAATTAGAACGCCTGATCGTCACCAGCCACGTCGTTTGCCTTGTGGCTTTGCCATCATCTGCCGCATCGCTTCCTCTGCCCGCGCTCTGGCTTCAGCATTGTTACTGAGGTTGCGGACTTCCGATGACTCCTCCTGTTGATCAATGCCGTTCTTGCGTGAGCGCCATTGCTTCGCCTGGGCGGCGGTCGCAGCAGCATTGGCCAGCTTCTCCAGTCGATCCAGCTGCGGCGTACTGGGTTTAGCACTGGTTTCAGGTTGCTCATCCTCTTGCTTGGGGCGCTTTTCCATCTGCTCGCTTCCTTAGGCTCGACGCCACTAGCTATGCTATGGGGTTACGTGTTTCATTTCACGAGGAATAGGTTAACTCCGTCTTAACCATAAAGGTCCGACGTAAGCCGATGCGAAAGATCCATCACGGCTTTATAGCGATCGTCATCCTCGCGGGCCCGGCCGGTCTCATTCTTGCCCATGAGAAGCTCACTCGAACGCCTGCCCAGGAGGTCTTTGAATCGTTCGATCCGCCGCCGATCCTGCGGCAAACCTACACTCAGTGTGCCGAGGCTCCGAAGCAGCAGCGGTCAATCCAGTGCGACCAGTATGTGAGCTTCTTCGAAGACTGCGCCGCTCGGAAGAACGAGTGCGGCCCACAATCCGTCTACGAGGTCCTCACGAAACTGATACTCTCAGCGCCTCCCAAGCGACCAAAACCCGACAAAGCTGTTAGCCCGACTGACGTCTAACCCAGCATCTACAGACAATCCCGTTTCGATGGTGCATACGAGACTATTCAAATGACCTATTCCCGCGAAACCACCGCAATCGCTGAAATCACCGGACAATCGGTCAACACATGGTCTGAGGAATGGCAGCGCGAGTGCGAAGCTCGCGCCGTCCTGAAGATGTCGAAGGCAGAGCGGGATGCCTTCTTCAACGGCACGAAAGATGAAAACGGAAAAACCATAGAGCGCGGAATCATTTTCCTTCGGGGAGAAATGGCTGCCGAAGATTTGAGCTCGCTCATGCAACAGCTAATGGATGCCCGAGCATCCAGGCGCTAGATGTCGACATCCGCATAGGATAGTCATACTTCGGCAAAGTGCTTCTTCAGAGGTCAGATCAGCCTGTGTCACCCGTTAAGACGGGCTTTTTCGCACTGAGATCAAGCCTCGTGTTATGAACTCTAGCCAATCGGTTGATTGACCTGTTCGATTCGAGGAATACCCTATGCGCCGCCGTCCCTCAGCCCGACTGCTCGTGCTCGACCCGACTGGAAGAGTGCTGTTGTTTCGCTTCTCCTACCAGCGAGGGGCTTTGGTAGGTCAATCCTACTGGGCCACACCAGGCGGCGGCCTCGAAGAAGGGGAAACGTTTGAGCAGGCGGCCATCCGGGAACTCAGAGAAGAGACCGGCCTCCACGTTGACGCCATGGGGCCTGAAGTGGAGAGCCGCGAGTTCGTCCTGCAGCTACCAGACGGCGAACATGTGATGGCGCACGAACGGTTCTTTGTGGTTCAGACTGAGCATACAGACCTGTCTCGGAACGGGTGGACATCCGAAGAGCATGAGGTCATGGCAGACCATCGCTGGTGGTCTATATCGGAATTGGCTCAAACGTCTGAAACGATCTGGCCGGACAATCTACCTGACATCCTGAGCAGGATTGAGGTGCCTGCGCCTGCGGGTCGGACTGTCTCATCCAATCGCGTTCCGTAAAGCGTCTTCTCGGAAATTGCGTTGATGTTCTGATATGACTCTCTGCGGTTAGTTGGCCTGTCACAGAACTCTTTTCCATGAGTGGCGTAACAATAATTCTTTTTGTCCTCGGAACAGCCTTGGTGCTTGTGCAGGTCATCCTCGACGACGCTATCATTCGAAACGTCTGCCAAAGGGAAGGTAAAAGCTACTCCCCCCTTTGGTTGTTCAGTCCCTACTGGCAGTCTCGGATCTTCCAGCCGGAGTGGTGGCAAGAAGCTCGGGCAGTTGGTCCTATACCCTAAGGATGGTGATCTTCAGTGCCTTCGTGGGATGTCTGGCAGTGACGTTTCTCACCGTGCTAATGATCCGGTCCGCTTAGCCCAGCAGGCCTAAGCTGCTCATTCCATGAAGGGAATTCTGCGAAATTGCGGCTTCACCGTGTAAGCTACACATTGTTCAAGAAAGCCCAGATTGTTCGACCGTACTCGCGCAAGGAGTATCCCCTCGTCCGCAACGCGAACACGGCCCCATAATACGCGCCGGCCAGGAAACCGATAATCGCGAATATGGGACCTATAACAAATCCGTACCAAGCCACTTCGTCGACGCCGAACACGCCTTCCAGGATTCCGCCGATGACGATGAGACCAGGAAAGCTGAGAACAAAAGCTATCCCGGAGCATATTAGTGCGCCGAGAACAGCAAAGCAGGCGGCTTTCAGAAGCAACATAGATGAGGTGGCCGGTTCAACGGTCCATTATTGTACCGTCCTACCTAACAAGGCCACTCGGGTTCCGTAAATGGCCTTCTACGGCAAAAAACCGCGTACTTTCAGAGCTGAGGCGGACTGAGGGCGTATTCCTGCAGGAAGTTGAGACAGACTCAAAAAATAAGCTCAATCTTTGCAGCTGCTTGGTGGAAAGGCTTTGGCATCCTTTGTTAGAGACTAGACTATACACTGGACGATTAAGCAGGCGCAGATCCCGTGCCTGTACCCTTCCTGTAGGAGCGAGGTTGGTCAGAGACGCGGGCAGCATGATGCACGACGATCAGGTTCATATGAATGCGAATACCGTTCGCGGGATGATCATTGATCAATTCCCGGAGTATCGCCATGAACGAATTAAGCAGCTCAACACAATCGGCACTGTCAATGCTATCTTCAGGATTGGGTCAAGTGTGGCGGCAAGGTTCCCATTGCGCGCAATGAATCCGGTCGAATGCGCTGAGATGCTTCGCAAGGAAGCGGCAGCTATGACCGAGTTCGCGAAGCATTCTCCGGTTGCGACTCCTCAACCGTTAGGACTTGGTCAACCCAGCACGTTCTATCCGATGCCTTGGGCGGTGCAGAGTTGGATAGAAGGCGAGATTGCTACGCCAAACGGACTTGCGACGTCCACGGCATTTGCCCTCGACATCGCCGACCTGATCGCGACGTTGCGAGCAGCGGACACTCATGGTCGCCGCTTCGCCGGACAGGGGAGGGGTGGTAACCTTCCCAATCACGATGCCTGGATGGAAGTCTGCTTCAGGAACAGCGACGGCCTCCTGGACGTTGCTCGCCTGCGCCGCATGTGGGCTCGGCTGCGGGAGCTACCGCCATCCGGGCCGGCCGTCATGAGCCATCGGGATCTCATTCCAGCAAACCTTCTCGTGCACGACGGGCGTCTCGTGGGTGTGCTCGATGCGGGCGGCTTCGGGCCGGCCGATCCGGCGTTGGATCTTGTGGCGGCCTGGCATCTTCTTGACCGCGACCGAAGGGAGATTGTACGGCGTCATCTCGGATCGGACGAAGTCGAGTGGAAGCGCGGCGCAGCATGGGCGTTCCAGCAGGCGATGGGACTGGTCTGGTACTACGAGCGCACCAATCCGAGGATGAGTGCCCTTGGTCGAAACACGCTCGCCCGCCTGCTCGACGATCTTGAGGCCTGAACGGAACCTACCCAGCCACAGAGTGTCGGAACTACCTCAAAGCCGCAGAATATGCGCCCGACGCTTCAGGTAAGGGCGTAGTAAACAACACCTCCTGCGATCGCCAATCCCGCAAAGAAAAATGGAAACCACCGCGGGAAGGCTCTGTCGTGGCCATCGAAGCTCATGCTGGTCTCCATAGAGCAGGAATCCATACCTCTGCCTGAGAACCAATCGTGCGTTTTCGAGAAGGTTAGTCGGAGGACTTGCCCGGCCACAGATCAAGCGGCCAAGCGCTGCTTCTCTTCCCAATCGGCCGGCGGAACAGCAATCCCAAGTTCACAGAGAGCCTGCGATAGGGTCATGAAACGCTCTGCCAAGTCTCCTGCTTTGACCTGTTGCGATCCAGACGCTTTCATCTCATGAAAGCGCATCCGATAAAGATTCTTCAGGATCGAACAGGCGGTTGCGAGGTTATCCGCCATGTCGAAGGCCTGCGTTCCCTCTTGAAGGAACGTCCGGCACCGACGGGCACTGCTAAACAGATCGCGATAGATGAGATCCATCCGGTCAGCAGTCATGCCACGCGCTTTGAGTGCGTCGGCTTCCGTCACCCCGTGGGCACAGGAAATCAGGCGTCCCACATGCCAGAGCGCCTGGCCGTATGCATAAACTTTGTTGTGCCCTTTTGAGTCGATCTTCGCTCTCACGGAGAGCAAAGTTGAGCGAGCCCGCGCAATATCGTCCGCAACGACTGGGCAATCGTCGCGCCCCAACCATGGTGCGTTCATTATTGTTTTTGCCTTCGGAATCAAACGCCGAATTAACGATTCCGAAATGAATCGACGGAGCTTCATAGGCAAGGAATAATTGTGGTTAAGTTCAGGGTTGCGACAATATATGCCTGTCGCTGCGAAGTTGTTCCAAATCCATTCTTCATGCCCTGTGACAACAAAGTTTGGTCATAGACAATAAAGTTCTTACGGAACCAACATAGTTCTTATCTAGATCGCCAAGCTTGTCCAAACCTGTCCTGAACCAGCGCGGCGTTTAAGTGACTAAGCCTCAACCTATCGAAGTGACCTGTCTGGAGTGGATCAGACGAGGTCAAACCCCATGAAAAAGAAGATCAGCCAATCGCAGCTTATCCTTCCGCTGCTCGACGCGATCGAGGAAAGGGGAGGGGCAGCCAAGGCACGCGATATCTACGACTTGGTGGCCGAGAAGGTCGACCTATCGGCAGACGAGCGTACGGCTCGAATTTCGATATCCGGACACTCGTATAATGCGTTCGAGCGCGAGGTGCGTTGGGCCCAACAGAGAGCAAAACTCCAAGGTCTTTTGCGACCGGCGAATGCAGGCCTTTGGGCGCTTACCGACAAAGGGCATTCGGCGCTCACCAAGGCAACTCCTGGGCTCGTCGTTACGATCTTCATGACCGAAAAAGGTGCTGCGCTCTGGGGGCACTGTGAGGATGCAGTGGGTCTACTCGACGATGAGAGCATCAGCCTTTTGTTTTCATCGCCTCCCTATCCGCTTCTTCGCAAGAAGGAATACGGGAACCTCGACGAGAAGGAATATGTCACGTGGATGCTTCGCCTTATGGAGCACGTCATGCCCAAGATCTCCAAAGACGGCTCAGTGGTCTTGAACTTGGGAGACGCGTGGCGTCGGGGCGAGCCAACTCTGTCCTTATACCAGGAACGCTTGCTCATTAAATTTGAAGACGAACTCGGCCTGAAACTGTGCCAGCGATTCTCGTGGCAGTCTCCTTCGAAGCTCCCGGCGCCGGCGGAGTGGGTGACTGTACGTCGGGTGCGGGTAAAACCATCGCTCGAGAACGTTTTCTGGCTCTCCGCGTCAGACAATCCCTATGCGGATAACCGCCAGATCCTCGTCCCCTATTCCGACAGCATGAAAGCAATGCTGAAAAGGGGAGGGCAGGAAGCCGCAAATCGTCCGTCGGGTTACACGATGGCAGCCGGTGCGTTCAGTAACGATAACGGCGGAGCCATTCCGGGCAATCTCATCGTCGCCGCAAACACGGAAAGCAACTCCGACTATATCAGGAGCGTCAAGGCCGCCGGACTGCCGGTTCATCCTGCTCGGTTCCCAGCAGCACTCCCCGAGATGTTCATCAAGTTTCTCACACGGCCCAACGACCTCGTCTTCGAGCCCTTCGGCGGTTCGTTGACCACGGCGGCCGTCGCGGAAGCGCTGAATCGGCGATGGGTCGCGTCCGAGTGCATGCTTGAATACATCAAAGGCGGGCAGATGCGCTTCCCATCCGCCGCTGCGGCATAGACCGTCCTATGACCGGTCATCTCCCGCGCACCCTGCACCACGCTACGCCGCTCTACCGGTATGATCCCCAAGCCACGGACAATCACGGGGTCTGGGATTCTTCCATACACGGTCAGATCAGAAGCTACGGCCTATCGCCTTGTATGCACTCAAGCAAGGACGTCCCGATTGTCTTCCTGACTGACGAGCTCGGGCTTGCCACCAACTACGCCGAATGCAATCGCGGGGAAGAGTGGCCCGTTGACTGGATCATCCTTGCAATCGACTCCTCGATCATAGACCGGGCGCTTCTCCTTCCGGACATGGATCAAGAAGCCCAGACTATGGCCGACGACATCCTGGCTCAGGGGTACACGCAAGCCGAATGGGATGCTGGCCTGATCTCTTGGTTCCCGTTGCTCAAGATCACTGGCCAGGTCCGGTACAGTGCAGCGATCCCTCACATTGCCATCACACCTTTCAAGATCCTGCCTGTGGATCCCTCGTCGCGATAATCTTTTGTTAAGTGCCGGCGCCTACCTCTGGTCTCAAGGATCAACCCAACCGATCCTTTCCTCCGGGAACCCTGCGCAGCTGTTGCCCCGCTGCGCAGGGTTTTCTGTTTTCGGCCTCCGCCGTCGCGGTGTGCCGCCTCTGACCAGCTCTCGAAGCTTCCCCTCTCGAACAATCTTCGGAAATGACACAGCTCTCGCTCTTCGACATATCGATGCGGTGGAATAGCCGCCGCGCATCTTACCGGCCGTCCCAGGAGCCTATCGATCCAAGTCAGTTCTCCGTCGCCCCAATCGGAGATGCTGCCGCTCGTGACTTCGTCATCAGGCACCATTACTCGGGCTCTTACCCGGCCGCCGTCGCCGCCTATGGCATGTTCAAACGTGTTGCTCCCTTTCAGGACGAACTCGTCGGGGTGGCCGTGTTTTCGGTACCAATGCAGCCAAAGGCAGCCGCGGCCTATGGCGCGCCCAGCGATGCTAAGTTCTGCGAGCTCGGACGCTTCGTGTTGAAGGATCACGTCGGTGGGAATGGGGAAACCTGGCTCCTCCGGCGTGCCCTGGGAATGCTCGCAAAGGATAAACAGCGCCCTGATCGCCGGCCATATTACGATCTCTGCTTGTCCTACAGTGATCCAGTTCCCCGGACGAACGCTGCGGGTGAGCTGATCCATGTGGGTCATGTAGGAAGGATTTATCAGGCGTACGGGGGCTCCAGCGCCTATCTCGGGCGTGGGAAGCCGCGAACCCATTGGCTGACCCAGGACGGCTCAATCGTGTCACCCCGAGCCCTATCCAAGCTCCGGAACGGAGAGCGGGGGGCCGCCTATGCCTATGATTTTCTCCGGTCCCATGGAGCCCCTGCTATCGCGCCCGGTGAGAAGGAAGCTGACTACATCCGCCGCGCACTGCAGGAAGGCCCGTTTCGCAGGATGCGCCACAACGGCAATCACGCCTACGTCTTCCCGTGCGGGTCCCACTCAAACCGCCAGGAAATTCGTCGGAGGATGGATAAAGGCTTGCCTCGGCCGACAAAGACTGATCCGGTAACGGCAGCCTAGAATCTAGAGCAAATATCCGGCAGCCTTGGTGGTTCCGTTAATAGTTCTTAACCACTCCGCCCGCATCTTTCCCGAATCATAATGCCGGACCGCGAGTCCAACTTCGGCGCGAATACTGCGCAACATCGAATCAAGTGTGTAACGTGGAATCACCCGGAACCGGGCCTTTACATGCGAATTGACTCCGCCTTTTGGGCTAAATGATTCCAGCCAAAGAAGTTTCCCACCGCTGAATCGATCTATTGTGAATGGATTCTTGACGCGCGACTCCACAGCCAACTCAGAATCGGTCATCTCTCGAAACGGCACGAGTGTAACTGGTGGATGCCATGCCTGACGCTAAACGAGCCGAGAGAGTTCAGCGCTTCCGTAAGTCTCGCCGGGAACGGGGAGACAAGGAAGTGAACGTCTGGATTCCTGGGCTTCTGAACACTGCGATCGACCAAGCTGTCGAGAGCGGTCGCTTCAAGTCCCGTGAGGCCGTCATCACCCATGCCCTCGAGGCCATGTTTGCCCAAAAGGATCGTAATGTCGTGACGTAACCCAGGCAAAGCAAAAGGCCCACGAAGCGGGAACTTCGAGGGCCTTTGGAGCTACCCGCGAGGGGCGGCGTAATGGAATGTTTGGCGACTTCCTTATGCCATCCCGACAAGCTGACTGTCAAGAGCATCGGTTACGGTGGACGCTCCCGCTTTGCCCTCAACATGGAGGGTACGATGCAACTCGCATCGTCAGGAGGCCGGCGGCTGAGACATGCCGCTCTGGCCGCGAGAGAACTTGCGCTCGAAACCGGGCGTACGGTGACGCGAAAAGAACTGTCTGCGGCAGCCCGGGACGCTGCCAAGGCCCTGGAACTGCGGAATGGACCCCGGTCGGTTCTGTCCGAGCTCGTCGCCTGCTGGGGCGAACAGGAATGGGAGCGGCTGCTCGTCTGGCCGTCGAACGATTACCTCATGAGCCGCACCGGCCTGTCCGAGCGGTCCGTCCGGTATGCCTTTAGGGTTCTGATCGACCAACAATTGATCGTTCCGAAGGAGTCGCCGAACGGGAAGCGATTTGCCATCAAGGACTTGGCTGGCGAAGTCGTCGACGCGTTCGGCTTCGATCTGACGCCGGTCTATGCCAAGCGAGGGGAGTGGGCGGAACGCCTGATCGAGCAGAAGCAGGCTCGCGAAGCCCGGAAGCGCGCCTTCGACGAGATCACCATCGCTCGCCGTGCCGCCGAGGAGGCCCTGAGTGCCCTTGCAGAGCACTACTCAGATCTGGACCGCTCAGACCTCGAGGACCGTCTCAAAGCCCTGAAAGCCAGGACGCCTTTGCGCAGTTCGAAGGCGATACCGCTGGATGCTCTCGACGAGTGGAAAGGCCTGAGGGCACTTTGCGAGAAAGCGTTCTTTGATGCTGGCAATGGAGGCAAAGATTGCCGCCACTCTTATAACAACAACGGATCTCCTACCGAAGCTTGTAACAAAGGCTTTCCGAAGAAAGCTGAGGCGGTTCGTTCAACCGAACAAACCTCACAGCACCTATCACCGGAATTGATCCTTGAGGCCTGCCCCACCCTCGGCGACTACGGCCAGCCCGTGCGGGACCTGGCCGACATCGTCGCAGCCGGCCGCTACCTTCGAGCCTCCTTGGGCGCCCATGAGAGCGCCTGGGCTGAAGCCGCCGCGGAGATTGGCATTATCAGGGCCGCAGTAGCGGTCATCTATACCCTGCAGCTTTACGAGGATGACGTAGCTAAGAACGGGGGAGAAAGCCGGATCAAGAACCCTGGAGGGTACTACCGGGCACTCGTCCGCATGGTGAAATCCGGCAAGATCGATCTCGCGGTCGAGCTCCTGGCGATGAGGAGACGGCGAATGATGTGAGCCGTGCGCAATCTTCAGGCCAGTTTCGTTCCCTATACGCGCAAACCATCGTTGATTCGGTGATAATTGCGTACGGATAGAACTGATGTTTGCTCATGGAGACCTTTGGCACACCATCGATTTGCTTGCCGAGCGGTGCAACTTATCGACGTCCGGCCTCGCCCTAAAAGCAGGGTTGGATTCCACTTCGCTGAACAAGTCCAAGCGGATGAGCCCCGATCGACGGGAGCGATGGCCGTCGACAGAAACGCTCTCCAAGCTGCTCGCTGCCGCGGAGGTGAACCTGCTCGCCTTTGCCACGCTCATGAACTCTTTGCCTGAACAGATCGATGCGCCGATTGGCGATCGGGAGCAGTCGGACGAAATGGAGCAAAGCCGAGCGGCCGCCTAGGCGCTCCCGGCTGCAAGCCTTCGTTCACCCTTATCCAATTGCTTTCTCCGACACCCCTGGAGTTGGGAACCAGAAGAACGGAACGGTAAGGAATTTCGCCGATGGGTAAGGCTCGATCTGCCCCAAGCTGTCGAGCCTTGAAGCCTGCCCCAAGAGTGCCTGCGTGAACGACAAGAATAGCGATGAGATCGCAAAAATCATTCGTCTCGTAGGTGACCTCGGGAAAACTGCTGACGGGAAAGGGGACCCGATCAACGAGGCCTATCTGAGAGGCCTCGCGGAGGGGCTTGCCCTTGCAGATCTCGTCAACCGCGACCAGGTCCAGATGATGACCCGCTGGAGCCAGATCTTGGTTTCGCAGCAGTTTGCAAACGGTTCGATAAAGCCGATGCCGCACCCTCCCTCTACCCCGATGGTCGGACCGATCCGGCATTAAGGACGCTCCTCACATTTCCGGCACGGCAAGGCATTCGATTTAATTCGGCGACATTCTGCATTATAATTCGTCCATCGAACACGACAAACCTGGACGATTCGTGAAATGGACGACGCCGCTTTCAATACAGAATCTGTAGCCTCCGATATGCTCAAGTCCGTGATCGAGCGGTTGGAGCGTGTTTACGAAGAGATCGATGGTCTCAAGGCTGGTGCCAAAGACATTCTAGCTGAGGCAAAAGGTAATGGCCTGGACCCAAAAATCATCAAAAAGTGCCTCGCCATCAGGAAGAAGGATCATTCCGAGCGTATGGAGGAGGAAGCGATCCTTGATCTCTACCTCCAGGCCTTGGAAATGAGCAGCTAAATACTGTCAGCCGTCCTTTGCTGCAGGACCTGAATATAGGACGGCGTGATCTCCAACTCCGTCCTTTTCAGTTTCGGCTCATCAATACTCGCCGCAATCGTGAGAAACCATGACTTCCGCATTGATTGCGCCCTCTCATCTTGTCTCTAAGGTAGGGGAGGGCGGACAGCCCCACGAGATCGTTCCAGGAATGTTGGTTTGCGCGTTTTTGTGCCTCGCAGTGGGCGCCTTCAAACTAGCTGTCGTGGCCGCAACTCCGCTGGAACTCCACGCCGGACCTCAGATCGCTCTTCTCGGGCTTGGTCTCGTCCCTGCCATCGGCGCCATGATCTACAGCCGCCCGGTCCGGCACCGGCCCCGTATGGCTTCCTTGCATTTCACGGTTGCCTTGGTGCCGTTTAGTGCTCTGGCATTCGCAGATCTCGGCCATGTCGTCAGTTATCTCTCTCGGCACCAACCCTTTGCCGACAGTCTATATATATACGTAGACGCCGCGTTGGGCTTCGACTGGATGAGTATGCTTGAGTGGGCTAACAACCATCCTAGTCTCACAGCCGTTGGATACGGTGCCTATGTCTCGGCGGGCTTCCAGTCAGTCACTGTCCCCATCCTGCTTGCCGCGTTAGGTCGGTATCATGCGTTGTCAGTCTCAACGGTGGCAGTGCTGCTCACCCTAATCATCACCTTTCTAATCGCCGGGTTACTGCCAGCGCTTGGCCCATATTACGTCTACGGAATCACCCCCGCACATCACCCGAACCTCATCATTCGGGCAGTGGACCTCCACGTTGCCGAGATCATTGGCATGCGGGATGGTTCGATACTCAACGTCTCCCGCCTTGCAGCTACTGGTCTTGTAACCTTCCCCAGCTTCCATGCTGCGAACGCGGTTATCCTCGCTTGGGCACTTTGGCACGTTCCGTATCTCAGGAGTGCCGGCATGATTCTCAATGGCTTGATGCTTGTCGCAACGCCCCTCCAGGGCAGCCACTACGTCATCGACGTTCTCGCCGGTGCCGTAAACGCCGCGCTGGCCATAGCCGCAGCGCCGATTCTCCTCCGGGGAATCGAACGATTGTGGCACCAATCAGAACCTGTCCCCCGAATCCACAGACCGGCGGAGATCTAAAAAGCCGTCACACGCATGGCACTTTCCCAGTGTTTCTACGTTGTGTGCCGGTGAGGGATTCGCCCTCATTGCATTCCACGAAAAATGAGGTCTGCGACAAAACCGCCTTCGACGGAGGAACGAGAGATGTCGTCAGGTTCCTACAAGCTTCATGACTCAGGAGATCCGTCAAATCCCTGAAATCCAAAGCAGCACCCGGAGCATTCCGATCACTGGAGATCGCATTTTACGAAGGTCAAATCTGGAAAATCCCCGAAAGATTCTAAGCGAGCCATGTTCAGCATCAGAGACTTCGTCACTGCAGGCATCAATATCTTGGGAGCCATCGACGCTCTTGAGAGCGCGCTTGCTCGCGCTGCCTCCGATGCCGACACCATTCTCATTACAGACCACGAGAAGGAGTTGATCTGCTTCGGCATCGTGGACGCACGCTTCGTGCTGTCAGCTCACGGGCAGGAGCCGCCGAAGGTGCTTTCTCTCCTTGCCCTCCGAATCGCCAACTCCTTTGAAGTGCCCCGCGCCAAGGCGTCCGCAGTCCTTGCCGAATTCAGATCGGCGGAGGCTCTGGCTGAGGCCGATTTGATTGCCACGCCGATCGCCCTCGCAGCATAAGGAAAGCCAAATGGGCTTCATCCGACACGAGCATATGCCCGGCTTCCGTTAGGTTCACCCCTAACGGAGCATCCCGGTGCACACCATTCCTCAGTTCCAGCCTCAGTACAGCATCATCAATCGTGCTCAGGAGGTCTGGACTTACGACACCCTGGAAGACGCCGTTCTCGCCCTCAATAAAGCGGCTCTCCAGCAAGGCTTCTTTCTCTCTGAGGTCCTTGCCGACCGGTTCTCATACGAAACTCGGGTCGATATTGACGGTATCCGCCGCGATACTCTCATAGGGCATCTGATCGTCCGATCCTCTCTCGGCGATGTCCTCACCCGAGATCAGATCCTGGATCTCGCGCATAAGCTGAGAGCGCGGCCTGCCCGCCCGCAGGGCACCTACCGTAACGGTCCTTGGCCAGGCATCCGCCGGCCCCGCGGCCATCGTGGCTCCTCCATCCGGATTGTGCGGACAAAGCAGGCGATGACCTGGCACGACGCCGACAAGGAGGATCTTCTCGCGGCTGGCATTCCGCCCGGCCGGATTATGAGACAGCGCGAGCTTCCCACCTATTGGTCGGATGTTTCGCGGAGCAACCAGCGCAGCAGGAAAAGCCAGCGCAAACACCAGTGGCGGTAGCCGAGCACCCAAGGGCGGTCTGAGCAATCAGGCCGCCCTTTGTCATGACAGCCACTACCAAGGGATACCCCATGATTTTGAACGTCTATGTCCCGAAGCCCGGATCTTCCGCTGCCAGTCTCGTGCTTCCGGCGAGTGCCATCGTTGGGGAGGGTGAGCAGGATGGCCGCATCCTGTGCTACTACGAGGGGAACGCCATCGGCTCGAAAGACCTCGAGAGTTTCTATGAGCGCATACGGAGGGCAGCCGACCGCCTGGTGACCAAGTATCCGACAACTGCCATGGCCGCGTTCCCGGCCGACGAGCTCGAATGCGTTGCAACATTCGATGCGGAGCGGGAGTATTTGCCCTCGATCAAGGATTACAGGACGCTTGAGCGCTGGGCCCAGGAGCCTGCGCTGATCATCCAGGGACCGGACCTCCCAGAGGGCGCTCACCTGACCAGCGCGATCGGCACTCGATTCGAGAACGCCTTCCCGCGCCTCCTGAAGCGCGAGGGATCTGTGCACACCTATGCCCTGCGCTGCGGGCAGATTGTTGTGATCAATATCGTCTCAGGGATGTCGGAGGTCATTCAACCAACCGACAAGCTGGCCGACAGCATCCGCCAGGAGGTAAGGTCAGATCGATAGGTAGTCACCCGGGCCCTGCAGGTGGTATAAGACCGCAGTTAAATTCTCAAATCAGAATTCAAATGCCGGTTGCCCAATCAGACGCACTTGATGAACACCACGATGCCGGAGGCAAAAGCCGCCTCCGGCTGAAAGAGGGCGTCATCGCCGATGCCGTTTTTTACGATAATCGCCGCTATCGCCCTATCCTGACCCGCCGCTGGTCCCCGGATCCAAACGCGCCGTTCGTCCTCTGGATCGGGATGAATCCTTCGGTTGGTTCCTTTGACGTAGACGACCCCACTGTGGCGCGGGAACAGGACTTCACTCGCCGTTGGGGCTACGCGTCGTATGTCAAAGCAAACATTATGGATTTTTGCAGCACCGATCAGAAGCGGCTGCGCGATCCTGGCGTCACTCCTTGCAGCGAGCATAACCTTCCTGCCATTCGCGATCAGGCAAGCCGCGCCTCGATGATCGTCATGGGGTTCGGCGCCGTCCATCCCTCGCTGCAGCACTATGCGGATGCCGTGTGCCAGGCTCTCATCGAGGACGGCCATCGGCTCTGGTGCCTTGCGCTGACGAAAAACGGCAATGCAGGCCATCCCCTCTACATCGCGGCCGATACCACGCCGTTCCACTACATCCCGAAGCTGAAGGGCAAGGCCTAAAGGCGAGCCTCACGGCTTGCCTATTCTCTGATCAGGACAACTCCCATGACCACCCACTTCTGGACGCTCCTCACAGGCGTTGATACCGTCCAACCGTTCTTTGACAAGGCAGAGGCCGAGCGCGCTGCTGCCGCCTTTGTCCAGTCCTGTGACGACAGCCGCACAGTCACGGCAGAGAACTGGCGCGACGAGCTTGCTGACCTGAATCAGGAAAAGGATGATGCGGGTGAGGCAGCCTATCTCTGCTCTCTGACCGAACATCCTTTGCCGCAACTGAACGCGCTCGCCGTACTGGAGGAGGGTGAAGTTCGCCGCATCGAGACCCAATCGCCTCTTCTCCAGGACCTAAAGGTCGCCGTCGTCGAGACCAAGTTCAGGCATATCGATTACCATCCGGACGACATCTTCTGGATTGGAACACCCCTTGGTCCGATTGGTGTCGTCGGTCATATCCAGAGTGTCGCAAAACCGCAGTGGCCGATTGCAACTGTCTTTGAACAGATCGCCCTTACTGAACCCGCGGGCGGTACGCCCCTCATCGGCTGAGAACTACCATGGCCCTCGACACGTCCATTCCAGTCCTGATCATTGACGACTATCAGACGATGCTAAGAATTGTCCGCAACCTGCTCAAGCGGATCGGGTTCACGGACGTGGACGAGGCCAGAGACGGTCGAGAGGCACTGGAGAAGCTCAAGGCACGACCCTACGGCCTAGTCATATCCGATTGGAACATGGCTCCGATGACAGGATATGAGCTTGTGCAGCAGGTCCGGGCGCACCCGATGCTCCAGAAACTGCCCTTCATCATGGTCACCGCAGAGGCAAGATCTGAAAACGTGATTGCTGCCAAGCAAGCCGGCGTTGACAATTACATAGTGAAACCATTCAGCGCGGAGACCCTCAGGGCGAAGGTAAGCACGGTGCTCGGGTTGGCCGTCAGAGCCGAAGCCCCTTCTATCTGATCGGCGGCCATCAACCCCGCTAACTCAAGAAGCATGCTGTCAGCTGAGACTTCCCATGATCACAAAGAGAGCATTCTTAGCGCTCATTGCACCGCTTCTCGCAGGATGCACCCGGTTCGAGACAGTGGAACCCTTGCCCAAGGCGGATCGCATAGCAATCACCTATAATGGCTTTGATCCCGATAGTCCGGATCAAGAGATCACAGACCTCAAGCAGATTGACGCAATCATCCAGTTCGCAAACGATCGTCTCGACGGATGGCACTATCCGCTAGCGACGATGCCTGCCGGAGACACCCATGTATGGCTGTATAAGGACAACCAGAGTGTCGGATATATCGGTGCAACTCGCGGAAACTTCCTCAGGTGCCCGACAAAGGGCGGGCTCAAATTCCTGCGAAACGCCACCGACGATGAAATGAAACAGTTCCACCACCTGCTAACCCGTACGTGATGGCTGTCGAGTACAACCATTGAATTGCCCGTCGCGCTTGAACCAAATCGTAAAGCCAACCTCGACGTTAACTACTCGTTAACTTTGTTCACGAATTCAGCGTCTCCTGTTATCCATATGCAACACTCCAGGAGCAGTCATAAAGCCAAGGGCGGTTCCTGATTGACCCCAGCCCTCCGCGGCGACATCTTCGCACAAGGTTGAGTTGATTCGTCGAATCACTCAGCACCTACGAACAAGGTCGGTCTGTTCGATAATAAAGACCAACGGACTCAAAGCTATCCGAAAGCTTTGGGAGCCGAGAATAGACACGATGACGTTCGGACAGACTTCTGGGTTGGGGCATTTATCCAATGTTTATCGTCGTTGCTTCGCAGCAATCGGCTGCGGCTGCCTATGTGTCTGAGTTCATCGGTGAGGGAATGCCGTCGGTCAGGATGTTTTCCGACGATTACCACTCCTGGCTCGACGATCCCTCCAAGGCCCATCTAGACCGGGTACGTGGCTTCTTGATCGAAGAATCCAACGAGCGCATCGCTTTCGCCCGAACCCTGCGGAAGCATACTCCGGCTCCGATCATCGCCTACAGCGAAACCCGCTCTTTGGAGACAACGCTCGAGTTGCTGACGGCCGGTATCGACGATGTCGTCCGCAGGCCTATCCACGTCAAAGAGATACTCGCGCGATCCGAGGCGATCTGGCGCCGCCATCGTGAGAGCCAGACCGTGACCTCTACCGATCGTATCCGTGTCTTCTTCAATGGGCAGGATGCCGAGATCGACGGCTTACCGCTGACCCTGCCCCGGCGCGAGCTCAACATCCTGGAATATTTCGTCCGGAACCGTGGGCGGTCGGTCAGCAAAGCCCAGGTCTTCAATGCGGTCTATCAAGACTGTCAGGCTGACGTTTCCGAAACCGTCGTAGAAGGTCACATCAGCAAGCTCCGCAAGAAGCTGCGGATGCGACTGGGCTATGATCCGGTCGTATCTAAGCGGTTTGAAGGCTATACCTACCTGGGCTAAGGCCCACCTTCGAGGCTCACCTTCGAGGCTCACTTTCAAACTGAAGGGCCGGTTTCTTCCGTCCCTTTTTCCATTTGGCCTGCTATTAAAGGGTGAGAACCCTGCACCCGGTCTAGATGCACTGGGGAGTTTCCGACAAGGTCAACCGAATGCGTATGCTCGTCTTAGCGACTGCCTCACTCCTCATATCGGCCGGAACCGCTTACGCTACTGCAGACAGTCCAGACTTCTTCGACGTGCGCGGCGTCAGTCCCAACGACGTTTTGTTCCTCCGAGAGCGGCCGACCGCCAGTTCACCAAAGCTTGGCCAGGTTCCATACAACGGTAAGAAACTCCGAAACCTGGGTTGCTCGGCCGTTCGGGACGGGATGATCCTCCCGGACTCCGATTTGAACACCGGCCCGTTCTGGTGCCGGGTTCGATTTGGACCTGTCGAAGGTTGGGCAAATGCCAGGTACCTGACCGAAGCGGTAGAGGCCCAGCCGATCCGATCGCCAGCGCGTGCGCAGTCTTACCCTGCCTCTGTCGCCAGCGCGATCAACTCGAACACAGCGACATGCGATACATTTAAGGGCAAGCCGGGGTTCACCCGCAACAACCTTGATCTCAACGGAGACGGCACTAACGATTGGATTATCGATTACGGCAATCTTGAATGTGACGGCTCCACATCGATGTTCTGCGGTAGCGGAGGCTGCACGCTCCAGGTGCTCATTTCGACCAGCCGTAGTGAGTGGGTGGTCAAGTTTGAGGATACCGTCCGAGAGTACAGCTTCAAGCCGGTCAGTGGTAAAATGGTCCTGCGGCTTGAACAGCACGGGATCGCCTGCGGCAAGCCCGGTACTGAGTCCTGCCCCAAGGATGTTGATTTTACCCACGCTCGATGACGGACTCGCGGGCGGGCTGAAGCACCAGCCAAACCAGTCTGCCTTTAAGCGAAGACGTTTCTGTGGAGATCAACCGCTAGAGAGTTTCAGTACTGCGGTAGTGCGGGTCTGATTGTACTGCGCAATTTTCAGACGCTAAACCGAACTCGCTTATGATCTGGTTGATGATGGCGGGGCTTTGGAGCTTTCGGTCAGCGTAGAGCGTGAAGAAGTTTGTTTTGGTGTTGTAAACTATTCTGCCACGGGGCCACTGCTCATATTCATATGCCAAGATAGTGGTGGGCCATCCTCTCCTTTTGAGAGGCTCAGCGCCTCCCCTCCGCAACTCTTCCCAGAACTCATAATGTCCCTTCGGGTGGGTTAAGAACTCTCCATAGGGCTCAGCGTTACTGAGGTCGGTCTTGTCATTGATCATGGAGAGGTCGCCTGCATGCCGCACCCCCCAAAAAATGCCGACCGACGGTTTCGAAATCATGCTTCCTCTCGGGAGTGATACCACAGCCTATCCACCCGCCAGCAGCGACGCTGGAAGCGGGGGAGCCGTGCCTTGGGTGGCTCGTTGACGGGCGACCTCAGCAAACAGAAAGTCAACAACAGGCCTCCAACGTGCATAAGCCCAACCACCTCCGGCGGACGGATGATGCATATGTGCCGCCACTGCTTGGTAGGGGCCCGTGATCGGATACATCCTCGTCCGCCGGTTGGCCGAGTTGAGGATATATGACGGTGCACCTTCAAGACCTGGCGGAAGATGGTTCCAAAGATCATCACCACATACCAGGACAGCTTCCACTTCCTTTTTCTTGATGAGCTCCCTGAAGAGGTTCGGCGCCTCACCATACCAAAGCTCTCTTGGCGGACGTTGGCCCGGGCCATTCGCCGCGATACGCGGGACATAGTTATAGAAGATGACCGAGTTCCAGATCGCGAGTGCCTCACTTTGGGTAACCTGCTCGACAGGTTTTCGCGCAACGAGCTTTGCAACCTTAGTGAAGAAGCGCTTTGATCCCCTGTCGAGAGAACCGTTCACATACCCTGAGACAACGTCTCGGGTCATCTCAGGCGCCAAACTGCCAATGGGGCGCTTGTCGCAGTGATGCGACTCGCCAAGAACCATGAGACGCATTCCGCCCAAAGGGTTGTTCGGACGTGCCCAAAGCTCGCCTATCCACGGCTCAAACATCGATTATGCCTGTCTCTCCAAGCAGCTTCATGCCGGGTCTAAGAGAACCTCGCGGGATACGTCAATTCACCCTTCGCAGCGTGGAAAATCATTCGGAGCCGGATTCTTTCCCTGCGGTTGCCGGCGCACAAGCATATCCCATCAGAAGGTTCCAGGCGGATGAACGCCGATAGTCCTCAAGCAGACCCGGTCTAAGCCCTAAGACCACTCACTGAATCAGTGTAACTAAAAAACCCCGACGAAAGAGCAGTAGCGCCGTCCGATCCCCATCAGGCGGCGCTTTTCCTTGTCATGAGGTCAAAATGACAGACGTGAATATCCGCAGCCTTGCCGACTTTAAGCGCTTCCTCGCCCACCCCGGCGCCACCATCGAAACCCTTCGGAACGATGTCATGACGAGGAACGGGCAGACGCCCGAAACCCGGCCTCACGCCTATGGCACCCGCCAGGTCAAGAAGCTCCAGACGAACGCGGTCCAATTCACCGGCAATAACTGGCTCTGGTTCGGCAAGGCGGCCGAGTATCGCTTCTCAGGCGATGTCGTCACGATCGACGTCAGCAAGGACGGGTCGTTCAAGGACGTCATCGAATACAAACTTTCCGTCCAGCCTGCAGCTTAGAACAGGAGACATCCATGGGACTGATCTGGATTCGCAAGGACTCCAGCCGCATGGGCCTGCTCGATCAGAGCAACCAGCACATCTACGCCACCTATCGCGAAGTGAAGAAACGCAAGGGCGCGGCCAACACCTTCAGAGTGGAGGGCTACGCCCAGCGGGAAAGGAGACATCCGGCCGAGGAAATCGAGTGGCCGGACGTGGAGGCCGCCAAAGAGGCCTGCCAGCGTATTGCCGCCTGCTACACCCAGGCAACGGTTCAACCGCTCGCCAGCTGAGGATCACTGCTGATGTCGCCTGAATCTCAGCTCCGAAACGAGAAGCTCAAGCAGTTTGTCGAGGAGGCCCTCGACGCCGGCGTTTTCTACAAGCGGGACCTGCAGGATAGGATCATCCCGCAGATTCTCCCCTTCGACGAGACTGTCGAGAATCTGATTGGCACCTTCACCAACCCTTCGTTTCAGGAACTTCGGGATCTGGAGGGTCGGGTCTCCGCTCTTCCTCGCGGATCCTGGGCTATCATCCGCAAGGAATGGGACGGGGGTGGATGTTACACGCTGATGTTCAGCGACGGGACAGGAAAGCTCGCGACTGGTGTCGCACACGACACCTATGATCGTCAGCTTCCCTTCGCCGAGGCTCAACGTGGCGTGCTTGGGTATGAAATCTACACGATGCGTCACGCCGTCGAGGCAGAGCGCGAGATTGCCGGTGACCTCAAGGCCATTGCGGATAACGGCTTCGCGCTCTACCAAAAGTTCGACGGCCTCAAGTTCGACCATCGCATCTTCACGACCGCCCAGATCGCCGAGATTCGTCCCAACGGCCATATCGTTCTGCGCCTCAGCCTCCGTGGGAGCCGCAAGACTTACGAGGCCACTGTCGGCGGTCGCCTGCTAGAGCGCCGTATCGCGGAGGCCAAGGAGCGGGCGACCCTTCAAGAAAAGCGTCCCGAGCCAGTCGATCAGACCGCTCTCTTCCTCGCCTAGTCCGACAATTCCGCAATCAACAGCCGGCCGCGCAGCTCCCCGCCGCGCGTCGGTTCCGCTCGTCCAGATTCTTAACCGGAGCGTCCGTCCATGCCCAAGCTCTCTAAGGAAGAAGCCGCACGCCACCAGGAAGCGGAAAAGCTCCTCGCAAAGGACGTCCTCACCGTCACAGAACGGGAGTTCGTTCTGGAACATTGGCATGAAGGCGCCCGCCATCTGAACTCGGTCGCCGGCGCGTTCTTCACGCCCCTGGAGCTCGCCCGCGACTTTGCTGTCGAGGTTACTGGACGCAGGATCATCGACCTGTGTGCTGGCATCGGGCGGCTGTCCTACCTGATTAAGGCCGCGGCCGATTTCTCCCGTCAGCCCCTGGAACTCACCTGTGTTGAGATCAACAAGGATTATGTCGAGGTCGGGCGCAAGATTCTTCCTGAGGCTCGGTGGGTCCACGCGGATGTGCTTGACCTCCCGAAACTCGACCTGGGCGAGTTCGATTGCGCTATTGGCAATCCGCCGTTTGGGGCGATACGGACCGACACGAAGGCTCCCCGCTATAAGGGCAGCAACTTCGAATACGCGGTGATCGATCTGGCCTCGGATCTGGCCGATTACGGCGTCTTCATCGTCCCGCAGGGCTCGGCGCCCTTCCAGATGAGCGGCACCTCCGGTTTCCGGCCGACCACCTCCCAAAAGTACGAGGCGTTCGTAAAGTCGACCGGGATCTCACTACAGCCGAACTGCGGGCTGGACACCTCCGGCTACGATCACCTCTGGCGAGGAACATCGCCCCGCACTGAGATCGTCTGCGCGGATTTCAAGGAAATCCGAGCCGAGCGTCAGGACAACGCGGATTCTCAAGAATCTCATATCGCAGGCCTCAAGACCGGCCACCCGATCCAACCCGCCATCACGGTTCTGCCCCAGCAGGCCGATTTCTTTGCCTGAGGCCACCATGATCGAAACAATCTATTCACCGAGCTTTCGTGAAATCACCTTCGCCGATAGGCCCAAGTTTGATGCACGGGGCTCGAACGGTTACATGAAGGTCTCAGGCATCACTCTCCTTCAGATGATAAACGACGAGATCCACATCAGCTGTGTCGATTCGAGAGGGCGCCAGTCAGATGCGGTCAGGATCCCGATTCCGAAGTCCGCAGTCGTGACTCTGGCGAACTCCCTCCTCGCCATGGTTGAGGCAGATCAGGTAACGGGCAAAGAGGCCGTGATCACTCCCGCACAGGCCGACGCGGCGAAAACCCTGATAAGCATCGCCGTCAACTCAACTGGTGAGCATGCGGATCTCGAACGGACTTTGCTCGAGGCGTTGGACGCGGATCGCATCATCATCAAGGGCTAAGCGATCGTGCCTCCCGCTTATTCATCTCATTCCTGACCATCCCTTCATCACAAGATCGTTTCACATAATCCTTCACAAAGGAATGGGCGGTCACCACTCGGCGGCAGCGATCACCGAGTGCTGGTTGACCCCGCCGAACATCATTCAGGCACTCGGATCGTCATCCTCATTCGACTTGGATCCGTGCGCCGCCCCGATGCCGCGCCCCTGGGACACGGCCCGGAACCATTACACCTGGCCGGATCAGGACGGCTTGAGGCTGCCCTGGGAGGGCAGGGTTTGGCTCAACCCGCCCTATGGTCGTGCCATGACGGATTGGCTCAAGAAGATGAGCCGTCACAACAAGGGCACAGCCCTGATCTTCGCCCGTACGGAGACGGAGGCATATCACGAGTTTGTCTGGCCTTACGCGTCTGGAATCCACTTCCTCCGGGGCCGCCTGCACTTCCATTATCCTGATGGCCGGAGGGCCGAAGCCAACTCCGGTGCTCCCAGTGTTCTTGTTGCCTATGGCGAGGAGGATGTGGAGCGGCTGATCCACAGCGGCCTTGAGGGCACCTTCGTCGGTCTCACCCGTCCGGTGCTGCTGCATATGGTACTCAACTTTGAGCAGCCGACGCCCCACTGGCGCGAGGTGGTCTGCGACGCGATCAAGAATCTGGGCGGGATGGCGAAGCTAAAGGACATTTACGCAGCGCTTGAGGATCACCCCAAAGCTAAGGGAAGCCCTCACTTCCGCGAGAAAATTCGCCAGACTATCGGCAGACTCGGCCTCCCGCGGATCGACAATGGGCAATACGCCCTGTTCGCCTGATCATATCTGAAAGGCTCCCCAACATGAACGTCCTTGTCGCGGTCACCCAACTGGTACCGGATGAAGCCCTTGATACCGATGACAGCCCAGAGATCGCCGGCAGCCACATCGTCGAAGTGAGGGACGGATCCAGTGATCCGACCGAGGAAGCCCTCGATACCTTCCATAAAACCATCGGCATCGCGTGCCTAGACGATTGCAGCATCTCGGCCAGCACGATCGATCCCGCCGCCATTCCGGCTGATGCCACCTGGATCTGATCATCGCCAAACAAGAGCACTGCCATGACCGACAATGACGCCATCCTCTGTCAGACCGAAATTCGGGACTGGCGCATTGCTGAAGACAGCATTGAGGATCTCACCGGCCGCCAGACGGAAGACTGGCTCGTCGAGGCTTCCCATTCTACCTATCACGGCCTCACCCTCACTCTCAAAGCGCCTGACGGCTCTGACCGTATGATCGACATCGAAATCGATCAGGGCAACGTGGTCGTTCGATCTTACAGAGGCGACGAGCCGGACGCGAAAATGATCGTTGCTGCCGACGCCACCTATGTCTCCTCCTGTGCCGAGGTCGGCCTGATGGGGCGCAAGATCATCCGGTATGAGCCGGAGGATGCCGATTTCCATAGCGGCGAGGTCCCGGCCAACATGGGCAGTCTTGCGACCGAGATCGTCGCGACGGGGGAGAAATTTCAGGCCAGCTTGGAATGGATCGGCGAGGGCGAGGACGGAGATTATCGTCCGGACGATCCCAACGACCGCCTGATCCTGCGCTTCGATGTCTCCCAAAAGGGTGACGATGGGAAATGGGAAGATGTGCCCGACAGCAGCTATTGCATGCAGCTGGACGCCCGGCTTCCCCGCCCTATCCGGGAGCTCGCAGCCAATCTGGTCCTGAAAGCCGTCGAGGAAGCCCATGCCGCGGGCCTGTCGATCAAGCGCGTGTGCGAACGCCTGTCCTGGATGGACGAGGATGCCGCCAAAGCAGGCGACACCGCACCCTTCCTGAAAACCGAACTCGTCACCGCCGCGGAGTGAACCAGTCCAATGCCTAAGAAACCAAACACGGCTGACGTCCGCTACACCGTTATCCTGGACAATTGCGGCAACCCCGATCGCGGCCAGGATCCATCGCGCCGGCTGCCCGGCACAGTGCGGCAAGTGGTTTCCATTGCGGATTTCGCCGCCGCCTCAAAAGCTTGCCGGGATTACATCGAGGAGAATGACCTCGGCGGTGGCAATTGGACGGGCGGCGAGATCCGTGAGAATGGAAAAATCGTCGGCCGAGTTGCCTACAACGGGACCGTCTGGCCCCCAGGTGAGTTCGCGGTTGGCATGAAGCCACTCTGGCCGGAACCGGAGGCAGAGCCTAAGCCGAAAGATCCCCTCGAGTGGGAGACATCTCAGGTCGACACGCCATTCGGGCCCATTCTGATCGGCGGATGCTTTCGCATTGGCAATGTGAAGAGTATCGAGGGGAAGTTTGTGGTCGACGGACAGCACTATGAGTTCATGACCTTCGCGACCTTTGAGGAAGGCGGGCTCAAGGAGATCCAGAGCCACAACCTTCTGAAGAACGGCGTCTTTTCGGACACAGTCGTTCCGCCAAAGAAGGTCCCAAAGAAGGTCAAGGATGCCATTCGGAAGGCTGTCGCCCGGTGGGCTTCGGTCCCGGCCAATATGGCGCTGATCGTCCGGAACGAAATCAAGGACCAGAAGAAATCCATCCAGCACGTCGAGAGGCAGATTGCCAGCTATGAGCAGCAGCTCGCCAAGTCTCGAGATGAACTTGCGACCCACCAGGCGCAGATCGCCCAGCTTGAGGAGAAGGCCTCTCAGCTCGAATCCGGCTCCTAGTTCGCATGAAGAGTTACGCGAATGCGGATTAACCGCATTCGGACTTTCCTACCGGAACCTGTGACAAAAGCGATTTAAAATCCTACAATTCTCGCATTCAAATCGTTTGAGTACAAACTATGCTCCACGCAGTCGCTTTCTTCTGTCCCCCCTGTGGCGCTCGTTCTTGCCCGAAAATGGGGACCGGCCCTCGGCAACACGCTCCTTTACGGCACCTCTTGGCTCCTGGTTCTTCCCATCATCGGAATGTTCTCCGGATTGGTGGATTCCTTGGCCGGGATGCTGTTCGTATCAGTCGCGCTGATCCTGTTTCTCCCGTTCGTACTGTTGCTCGGCTTGCTCTTTTTCGGAGGATTCCTCGCTACCGTCGGCGTGGTGGGATTGGTCGCCTTCGTCTGCTGGCTGGCATCGATTCTACATGCCTGGAAGGTTCTGTCCGGCATTAGGCGCGAGCGTCATGAACGTGAGTTGATCGAGACCATCAAGTCGCTCAAGGCTGGCGGTGCGTAACCGCTGGAGATTCAGCCTCACAGATGCCGGTTCTGGCCTATGACTGACGGCCAGTGCCAGCGAGGCGCTGGTTCTCGCTATTGACCAGGTCAGCCAACCTGGCCTCGCCGCGTTGCCAACTTTTGTCCCTCTCTTCCTCAATCAGGTCATGACAGGACCTGCAGACCGGAACGAGCGGGGAGAGGTCTTCCCCCGCAAGAACGCGGGGCCGGTAATCCCGGTGGTGAACTTCAGTCGCTCGCTGTCGGCAGCAAGCACACTTGCCGCCTGCTCTCGTGAGCACCTTTTCCTTAATGTCCTCCCATAACGGCGTTTTGAGATAGGCAAGGTAGTTGATGGCCGGTCGTATCCAGTTCACGAACGGCACCAGGAATGCGTTTTCGTCCCGCGCAGTAAGAGCATCTCTCCACTTCCTTTCGGCATTGAAGCGGTCAAGTTCTGGGACGCCGGAACTGCTGGTTAGATAAGGCTTCAACTGATCATCGGTCAGAGCAGGATCTGGCGGGATCGCAGATAGGATGAAGGGCACTGACGATCTCGGCTTAGTTCTGGTCGAAGTGATTGCCGAATCCTGCTTGGTTGGAATTCGCCGATAGGGTTTTCTCTCCAGCTCATCCCATCTCGTCTTCCATTTCTCGACCGCCAGCTCATGAACCCGGTCGCGATCCTCGGCCGTCTTGAAGTGCGGAACTCCATTGGGATTTGTATAAGCAACCCCGAGTTCCCGTATCGCCTCGGGGAGCGCCCCTTCCCAAACTGCATCCCGCGGGCTGCCAGCCAGGTCGCGCTGTGGCTTCCTCGGGCGCCGGTGAGATCTGACAGTGAATGCCGCAGAAGCAGCCTGCGATGATCGGGCGATTGCCTCTCTGATCGGGTCATCCTGTGGCAGATTTCCGAATAGAAGACGCTTACTGAAGCTCATTATCGTCTCGCGGCCTGGCGAATAGCCATCATGATGATCGGCACTCTGGTCCCCAACCGGAACCTCGGCTTCGATCCTGTCGTCGAGGAGCCTATTACATCTCCTGCCGCTGTTAACCTCTTTCTAATCGCGACCGATGGATTGTTCCCATGCAGGTCATCCTCGGCCAGCGACCTTGGACCTGTTGATTGCGTCCCTGCGAGTTTCACGTTGGGAATGTCCAATGAGTAAAGAACATCCTGCCCCATATGCGATGGAGCTAAAGCGGTCCTGGCGCGTGATCGTCCCGGTGCGTGGGAAACTGACGCCAAAAATATGCCGAGAGCGGTTCGCCTGCCGGGCAGAAGCCGTGACCTGGATGAGTACGGTCGACGGCCAACGAATGATCGCGGCCGTCCGCGATGGGTGAGGCATCACCGCTATAGCCCTACTCGAGGCTTGCAAAAAATGAAGGGCAGCCGTGCTGCCCGTTGTTCTTGCGTGTCGTTTAGGCACGAACTATCTTGTGCATCGCAACATAGCAATGGCGTTGCTCTGTTGCAGCCCTTCTTGGGCGTTTCCTCCCTAAACTTCGGGCCGCCTTGAGCGGCCTTTTTCTGCCCAGTAAGCTAATCCCCGGTTGAAGCTAGGCAATAGCAAAAAAGTCGTACGCTCTCACCACGCGACACGTGGAAGGCGACGCTTCCATTTCTGGCTTCTCGGCAAATCTGCGACCGTTTTAGGTGCCGCCCTCTGCCGTTTCACGAAAGGCAGAACAGCCGCCGGTCGGGCAATCGGATCCTCTTCGACCACGGTCGCCGCGATTGCCTCCTGGGACAGGCTCGCCATTGCCGGTTCAGGCTCGACCACTCGCCTCGGCTTGATGACCCGCCGCCTTTTTGAACCTGCGACTGACGGTTCCTCCGGAGCGAAGCTCTCGACGATACTTGGCAACACCCGCCGCTCTGACAAAGCAATCTCTGAAGTCGCACCCGGATTGCTCTCGCTCTCCAGCGGGTTTTGCTGGGCAGCGGGTTCGGTTGGCTTAGGCTCAACGATAAACCGCTGAAACGTCGAAGTTTTATGTGAGGGCAGGCGGGAACGTTTCACTTCGAAGGTAAAATGAGGTGTTGATCTCTTCATCACTTCAATTCTGACAGGCCGAAACTATTCGCCCTAAAATTTGGGAATCGGAAGGTGATCCTCATCACTGGATCAATCATCTGATCCGAGAAGTACACGTCCAGGTAAAACCCCGGAAAGTGCCTCGATCAGGCTTGCAGCCTCATACCACGGCTCGATTCCAAGGCAATCCCCGAACATGCTCGATCTTTTTGACGCGGCTGGCGATCTCTCGGCCGCTATCGAAGCCCTCCATGCCGCCACGGCCCTCTACACAGCTGAACCCGTGGTCGACGTTCTCCTCGACCGGATCGGCTGGCCGGACGCCGACGGCAGACTCGTGGATCCAAGCGCCGGCGACGGCATGTTCATGGTCCGGGCCCTGAGCCGCCTCGACCTCGCGCCGGATGACTTCCAAGAAGTCGCCCGCGTTCAGGGCTGGGAGCTTCATCCCGGTGCCATGCGATCCGCCCGGGAGCGCGTACAATCCCACCTGATCAGCAATGGCTGGTCCATTGCCGCTGCCCAGAGGGCAGCCCAAGCCATCGTTCATCACGGGGACTTCCTCACGGGAGGCCCCGCGCCGGGCACGTTCCGCTTCTGCGCAGGCAATCCCCCTTATCTCCGCTATGGCCATCTGCCTGAGGTCCTGAAGGATCTCTACCGGCCGATCCTGCCGGATTTCGCCCGTGGCGACCTCCTCCATGCCTTTCTCGACCGATGCGTCTACAATATGCCGCCAGACGGCATTATTGGATTCGTCACCTCCGACCGGATCTGGATAAACGAAACAGCCGCCAACCTCCGCAAGCAGCTCGGGCACAAGGTCGGCATCGGCCATATTTCCCGGCTTGATGCGAGCTCCAGCTTCTACATGCCGAAAACCCGTTATCTCCCAGGCTGAAGTTTGGGCCTTATTGACGACTGATTTGAGATCAAACGCATCAGTGCTCAGCAGATCCCTTGGCTGGGATGAGAGGCGATTCTCCCCCTCAGGCCGCCATTGTAGGCATCGAAAATCCCTGTCTGTCTTGGAGGCTGTTCGGGCAACAGTTGCCGTAATTGGGCGCACCGTCCCTCAGCAAATCAGAGGCGGTTCCACTCGTTGCTGGATGCCGCATCCGGTTTTCCACCCTTAGCAGATCTTCACAGGAGCGGGTGCTTAAACGGCTGTTGACCGACGTGTGTCAAAACTCGTACAGGCCCCGCCTCGACGAACTATTTGTGCAAGTTCACACTCCTGTACCGGAGATTTCTTAAGTGTTTAGTCTATTGAGGCTTGCAAGAAATTAGATTGCTCGACGGAGCAGCTCGTCCGCGTTTTGACCCAGCCTCGATCCGTCGCGGACCTCAGAAGCAGTAATATGAAGAGGCTGTTGACCTGCCATGCACATAAGTCGGGAAGGTCAGGAGCTGGCAGGAGCGCTCTCTACGCCGTAGTAGAACCACACTAGGGTTCGGGCGGAGGCCCACCTGTGAGGTGGCAGCGCCGCGGAGCCCTGTGGCGCCGGCTCATCGCCGGTAACCTCCAGGCCGACGTGAAGCCGAGGCTGGGCTCTTGGCGCAGGACCCTGCGCGGCCCGGACGGAATCCTGACCCAGGGCATCCGCTCCAACAAGAAGGGGATGCCGCGCGCCAGGCCAACCGGTCCGCCCGTGCTCATCAGGGCACCCACTGAGCCTCCGCGTCACCGCATTATGCGATAGTGGCCTTGGCTCGTGCGCTCGAATTGCTTCCCGGCATTGAGGCCAAGATAAGATCGCACGGACGACCGAGCCGTCGGCCCGAGCTTGGAGCAGACATGCTCATGGATCTCGTCGACTGAGGCGTCACCGCGCTTTAATTTGAAGAAGTCCAGGATGGCATCTCTGACGCTCCCTCTTGAATGCATCGTCCTCTCCGTATCCCGTTGGCGAGCGAGGTCTTCCATGAGGTGGGAAAGACGTCGCAGCGTCAGGCCGATTCTGATCGAGTCTCGGGAGTTCGTCCACCGCCCGTTAACCAGAGTTGTGTACATCTCGCAGCATCCCCAAATCCTCAATTGACGTCTGGACGTCAAATCGTGATAGATCGGGCGATCTTTTGGGATGGTAACATGTCGCGCGCGCCGGGCAGCATACGGGATGCAATCGTCGGGTTTCTGGAGGCCGTCGACAACGATGTCGGCGTCGCCGAGATCCAGGAAGCGATCCGGCGCCAGATGGGAGAGGTCGCCCCGTCCTCGATCCGGTCATACCTCAACCTCAACACGCCGCGCACCTTCGTCCGGACCGGGCGTGGGCGGTATCGGCTCGCCGTCAATGGGGAGGAGGCCAAGCCTACCGTGAAACGGCAGGCCTCGTCGGCCGCCGTCGGCAAGGCCCGGCTCAACCTCGGTGATTGCTTCGAGTGGCTCGCGGACCAGCCGGCGCGGTCGATCCACGCCGTGGTGACGGATCCACCCTACGGGCTCATCGAATACTCTGCGAAGGAGAAGGAGAAGCTGCGCGCGGGCCGCGGCGGCGTGTGGCGCATCCCGCCGGCGTTCGACGGCCACCAGCGTTCGCCCCTGCCACGCTTCACCGTCCTCTCGGATGAGGATCGCAAGGAGCTGCACGTGTTCTTCCGGCGCCTCGGCGTGCTCCTGGCGCGGGTCTCCGTCCCTGGCGCCAACGTCGTCGTTGCTTCCAACCCCCTCCTGTCCCACATCGTCGCCCAAGCCATGTCTGAGGCCGGGCTGGAGTTGCGTGGCTACATCGCGCGCCAGGTCATGACGATGCGCGGCGGGGACCGGCCGAAGAACGCCCACCACGAATTCGATGGCGTGTCCGTCATGCCGCGCTCGCAATGGGAGCCGTGGGTGGTCCTGCGAGCGCCGCTGGAGGGGCGCGTCCAGGACACCCTGCGCAAGTACGGAACGGGCGGGTTCCGGCGGCCCTCGCAGGACAAGCCGTTCGGCGACCTGATCCGGTCGCACCCGACGCCGGCGTCGGAGCGAAAGATCGCCCCGCATCCCTCGCTCAAGCCGCAGGCCTTCATGCGCCAGATCGTGCGCGCCGTGCTGCCGCTCGGCCAGGGGAAGGTCCTGGACCCGTTCATGGGGGCGGGATCCACCCTGGCGGCCGCGAACGCCGTCGGGTACGACAGCGTCGGCGTCGAGCTCGACCAGGCCTACTTCGACATGGCCACCAAGGCCGTGAAGGAGCTCGCGGCGATCCGCGTCCAGGAACCCGACCAAGTGTTGTAACGATGTCCTGGCCGGGAGGCCTCCACCTCGCATAGAGTCGCCCCGCGGGGGCTGATTCTATGACACCAGACGACATCATCGAGAGCATGAAGCGCGCGTTCCGTGGCGAAGGCGGTGGGCGCCCACGCAAGTATGTCGGCGGCCTCCTGCCGGCGTTCTGCGACTTCCTCCTGGAGATCGGCACCCCGGGCACCGGATACACGTCCTTCAACGACTTCCTGGCCGACTACCCGCTCATTACCGAGGGCGTCAGCACCCTTACGGTCCAGTACGGGTCCGGGCAGAAGACGATCCGCCCGGCCTACAACCGCATGCATGCCTACTACATCTTCGAACAGAAGAGGCTCGGCTACCCGCGCTCCGAGCCGTACGCCACGGGCAAATGGGCCGACTACCGCGACTGGCTCGACGTGCTCGTGACCTTCACAGGGGAGCAGTTGAAGGAGGTGCGCGACCGGACGAAGGAATTCGTCCTCGACGAGCTCAAGCCGGTCGTCTTCGACCCGAGCACGGTCAAGACCGAGCCGCCGATCTTCCGCCAGCTCCTGCAGGAGTTCGACTTCCGCGACCGCGCCAGGGGCGAGCCGACCGGCGCCGCCTTCCAGGCGATGGTGTTCGGGTTCATCCGCGCCGACGCGCCCCACCTCCAAGTCGAGGCGCGGAAGGTCCGGACGGGGTCCGCCAGGTTGAAGGGCATCGGCGACATCGATGCCTGGGAAGGCGACCGCCTGGTCATCTCCGCCGAGGTCAAGCACTTCGTGGTGTCCATAGACGACGTGGCCACGTTCGAGCACTTCTCGCACGAGGTGAGCCAGCGTGGAGCGTTGGGCATGATCATTGCCGAGCGGTTCCAGGAGGGCGTGCGCGAGGCCATCGAAGCGAAGGGCCTCCTGGCGCTGACGACGGAGGATCTCCTGTTGATTGTGCGCATGTGGGACCCGTTAAAGCAGCGCGCTGCGCTGAACGCCTTCCAGTGGGTTGTGGTGCACAAGGAGCAGTCGCCGGGCCTGATCGACCGGGTCGACGATTTTCTCGTGAAGGTGGGATACAAGGTGAAGCCCGCCGCCGAAGAAGCGGACGAATCCGGTGGCGAGACAGCGGAGGATGCGGAACTTGCTGAGGAAGAATAGCTGTCTGACAGCTATGGCAGGCATCAGCGGCGTGACGCGATGACACCGCGACCGATATCCAGATGGGCCGAACCGGAAGGGTGCCCGTGAGGCGGCCGAGGCCGTCAGGCAGTGGCGGACGCTTAACCCAGTGCAGGTGCCAAGATGGTATGACTTACTGTGTCCGTTTGCCGGTTACCTCGTAATGCGTTCCGGTCATGTCCGAACTTAGGAACCCGTCATCAATCAACCGCAAAAATTTCCACTTTTGTTGCGGATCGTAGACCAGCTTTCTGTTTGCGCCTGTTCCATTGATGGCGATGGGAAGAGATCGCGCTTGGATCTTTGCTTCCAGAGAAGCAAGGGTGAGGTTACTCAGATAATTGCGGCTTGCGATGCCGCGGAGCTTGATCAATATGACAGGATTACCCTTGCAATCCTGCTCGAACTGCCCGGCATTCTCAATGGGAATAGCCGCCTTGATCTGATCGAGGGTCGACTGCGCGTGCACGAGCACTTCGGTGAAAAATTGAAATATGCGTTGATAGTTGTCCTTGTTGAAGATCACCATATGACCTTCAACCCACATGGCGTCGATCAATTCATCGAAGATGAAAACCGGTTCAGTGATCTTGTCGAAGGTGCCGCCTGAGAAAAGCGTGACGAGCTTCCTGGAGCGTCCGAGCTCCTTCGTCTTTGAGTATTTCCTGAAGAGGTAAATCGGGGATTGTCCAGGCCGCTGGATCGCGACGACATAGAAGATCAGCTTGTTGACTGTTGCGCCTGTTCCATCAAAAACCGGCAACTGCGGGAAATCATCCAAAGCCGCTACAACGGCATGCGGAGTTGATCCTGCGGACGGGATGTGGACTTCAACCTCGTGCTTATCTTGTGGGGTCGCGGCATCATAAGTCTCAAGAGCCACATTTACATTGCTCACGTCCGAGTCCAGACGGCGCAGTGTATCCGTAGCTAGCGTCAGAAATCCCTCCGCAAGCTCATCTGTCAGTTGCAGCCGGTGAAGCGTCGGGATCGTACCGTTCGCTGCCCGTGCAGCAAGGCAGACATTAACAGAGGCATTTGTACTGTCGATGGTGCGGCATCCGGTGAGCGCGGTCCTGAGCGCTTGATACGTCAACTCTTCTTCTCCACGAAGATGCTCTCGGCGACATCGATAGCGGTGACATCATCACCTCTTCGAAGCCGGCGCTTAGACATCAAAAAGTAGGAATTCCCCTGATCGTCTTCGACTTCGTACAAGTTATAACCCAAGATTGAAAGGAGGGGGTTTATGTGAATCATGCCGGTGTTCACATACACGACGCATAGGACGACCAGAAAGATGACGAGCGAGACTACCTGCTCGATATCGTTAAAGGCGGTAGCTGCGAATGGGATAACGTAGCTGGCGATGTAGCTCATTGTATCGCTGTCTTTGCGACGGATGATGCCGATTCGCATCCCAATGCCCTGGAGCCGCTGGACCAAGCGCATGTACAAGAGGGTTCCCAGCAGACTGAGGATGGCCAATCCGATGAAGATGCTGCCGAGGTATGGACGTTCTCTCAGCGTCATCACTGCGAATATAATCCAGAGCGGAATGTAAGAGCTCAGGAAAAGGATGATGCGGGATAGGACGTTGGCCATGCGGGAACCCTGGCATACCTAGAGGGTGGCAGGCCATAGAGCCTGAAAAACGTTCTCTTTATGTTCTAGGTTATGCAAGACCTTATTGCAAGGATCTGCTCGGTTCGAGGCCGAGGCCAGTCCGTAGTGCTGTGCTTGGAGTTTTGGGAGGCGGGCGGGACCAAGCTGGGGACGAAATTAACTCAGGAGGTTCGACCTGCACCCTTGACCGGTTGACCGGTCCCACGAATTCCTGGACGATTCTCCTCATGGAACCGCTGTGAACAACATGTTTGGCACCCATTCCCCCAATGGTCATGAGGTTTGTCCCAGCCTAGCATGAGACAATAGGCGTAAAGTATGGCGCGCTCGGTGGGTCACCAATGGCCTTTCTCTTCCGTCGGGACCCAGCCCTCCTCAGCCCGATCGGCTTTGGATCGGTAGGTCACGTCCCGTTCTTGCTCAACCATGACATGTCCTATGCGGACGAAGTCAATCGCTTCCTGCGCGAGCGAGCGCTGCTGGATTGGCATCCCAACAACCGCCATGGCGAAGCGACAGCCCGTGTTCGCGCGCCTGCCGAGAATACCATCTTCGCGATTGCGCGCGACCTTGAAAACTTCCTGACCTACATGGAGGTCAATGGCCTCGACTGGCGAGCCATGGACTATCGGCAGGTGCTGCGCACCTATCAGGCTGACCAGAACAACGGTTCCTGGAGCGAACGCGGCGTCCCGCTCGCCCCGGCCACCATCAATCGCCGTGTTGGCTATGTCTGTGAGTTCTTGTCCTGGGCAGGGGACCGTGGTCTTCGTCCGGCTTTCCTCATCTTGGAGAGTCGCTCCACTGTCCGCGACCGTTCGGGAACCGCCACGACTCATCGCTTCCACGATGTCGCCGGTCGGGCAGGACGGGTTCGGGAGCGCATTGAGCGGCTCCGGATCCCGACCGTGGCTGAAATCGACACCTGGCTCGCCGAGGTCGAGGCAAAGCGCGGCAAGACCAAGGCACTGGCATGTAAAACGATCCTGGAGACAGGCATGCGCCTTGAGGAAGTCGCGCTGCTGCGCGCGGCCCAAGTTCCTGATCCAGGCACGATCCTGCCCGGTTACCCGGCTCGTATGGACATTTGCTACGGCACCAAGGGCTCACGCCAGGTCGGTGATCCGGACAAAAAGGGTAAGCAGCGGTTGCTCCGCTTCGGAGTCGACTTTCTCCATACCCTCGACGACTACAGACGCCTGCGCCGCGCAAAGGCCGTAGCTGCTTTCCGGCGTAATAATCCGGGCAAGCGCCCCTCAGACATCCTTTTCCTGTCCGAGAGTACAGGCGAGCCGCTAACCAAGAAAATGATCTACGACGCTTGGACGCGCGCCGAGAAGCTGCCGTTCCCCGGATGGAGTCCACACGCGGGACGTCATGCTTTTGCCTGTCTGCTGCTCCTCCGCTTGATCCATGAGGAGGGAGAGCGCATCGGGCAATCGGCGGCCACTCTGCCGCGCTCGGTCATGATCACCCAGGCCATGGATCTCGTTCAAATGTACGTTCGCCCTATCCTTGGTCACGTCAGCGAGCAGACTACCGCCCGTTACCTTGAGTGGGTTGCTGACCACTTCATGGTAGCGGAGCATCGCGCCGCTTGGGCTCATTATCTTGAGGGCAATGATGCCTAGGCTAACAGCTAAACGCTTACCTCAAAGCCAAACTGCGTCGTCCCACGTCGTTCACTTAGATCTCGACACCAATCCTCTGGTTTGGCGCGTCCCAGCCCAGCACAGTGCACCCTCGTTTCTGGTTGATCTGACACCGTTTGCGAAAGGCGATGAGAGCCTTGGCCTTCCTGCTCTAGCGGTGCTCATCGGGCAGTTCGCCCAAGTGCTTCGCGCCTTGTCGCTCAACAAGTCGAAGGGAACCGTAACAGGCTACATCTCCGCGCTGCGCGTTTTCTGGCGCTTCATGGCGACCCTTGAGGCCAGAGGTCACCCTCCCGTTGCCGACATCGCTACGATTACTCCCGAACTCGGCCAACTGTACAAGCTCCACTTGCTCAACGACCTTAAGTTACGCAGCTACGGCAGAAACCACCTTCAGCTCGTTGCCCGCCTTGTGGAACTCACACGCGCCCGGCTTGGTATCGTCCCTCATCGCCTGATCTGGCCGACGATCCAAGACCAGCGCGGCTCGGCTCACAAGGACATCGAGCCAGCGGCGCTCAGGACGCTATACACTGCCGCCAAGGGGGTCGTGCGGCGCTTCGCCTCCGCCCATGCCGAAGGTCAGCACCTTCTTCCGCGCGGGAGGGATCCGCGCCCCCATCGGAACCGCACACCGGTGTGGGCCGAGCGCGAGAACATCGCTTGGCTGACCCGCCACTACCTTGACGTGCTGATCGACGACCCAGGGGGGCGTAGCACCGATGCCCTCTTGGACAAGCGCTTCCGCAGCACCGATCGGAATCCGGTCTTCCCCGCCGCCTATCCTGACGGCACCCTGTTCGACCGCTTCCGCTGGTTTGTTCCGACCGCCGAGGACACAACGGCCTGCATTGTCCTGGTACTGCTGCACACCGGATGGAATGTCGAGACCGTGATGAACCTCGACATCTCCGTCGACGATTGGCATCAGCATCGCCTTAGCTCCGACGCTGGCGAGACCGTAGCGATCTTCTCCCAGAAGAAGCGCAGCAGCCGTGAGCAGGTGGCATTCAGCCTCACCCGGCCAGAATTCCATCCCTTCCGCGCCATCAAGGATATGGTCGAACGCACCGAGCCATTGCGTCAAACGCTCCGGCGCCGACTGGCCGCCTTGGAAAACCAGGATGCGGCACCCCACCATCAGGACGAAATTATTCGGCTCCGCCGAGCGATCTCGTCGCCTTGGCTCTTTCTGTCAAAGAATGCCCGCCACGGCGGCCGGATCGGCGCGATGCCCACAAGCCGAGACGCATTCGCTGAGTGCTTTCGTTCCTTGCTCAATTCGGCTGGGATCGAAGGGACCTTGTCTCCATCCGACTTGCGCGACGGTTTCACAAGCTTTCTGTACGGCAACAGCCTCTACAACGTGCTCCTGATCAAGCGCGCCCTCGGCCACGGTGATTTGAACGCCACCAAGCATTATCTGCGGCAACGGAAGATGCTGGCCCAACGGTTCGCCGACTACACCGCGTGGTCGGAAGCGCTCTTCGACGAGATCAAGCGCTTCCAGAGGGTGGACCCAACTATTCTCTACATCCGTGCCCGCTTCGGCGACATTAACGAAGAGCAGCGGCAGCGCCTAGCCGACCACCGCCTCCGCACACGTATGGGCATGGGGTGCTTGGATCCCGAACATCCGTCGACAGCCATCGCACCGATGCACGTCGGTGGGCTCTGTGCGGTGCAGCGGTGCATTCTCTGCCGCCACGGCGTCATTTTCACAGATTCCTTCGAACCGCTGGCGCGGCGCCTAGCGGAACTCCGGGTCATCGTGGGCGCACCCCGGTGGATCGGTGGGAAGGGTCCTCCTTCCAAGCGGAGTGGATCGCTATAGAGGCAACTGTCGACCGGGTGTTCCCAGGCCGCCGCGACGAACTCAAGGGACTCATCGTCGCTCATACAGAACGATTGCTCCGCGGCGATGCGTACCTGTTTGACCAGATCGGCATCGGCGAAATCATAGGAGCGGCTCGATGACGATGGTCGCGTCTCTCGACCACAGGGTCGCGCTCGGCGCGCACCGCGCCTCCCTCGCCCAGATTGCCGCCTTCGACCGCTTCTGGACGGCCCAATGGGAGGACATCCAGCACGTGGAGATCATTCCCGGCTTCACCATGGATGCCGATGTCATCGAACTTCCGCCCGACTGGGTCTCGACCAAGCGGCAGCGCAAGAAGGCCTACAGAACCGTCGACCTGCGAAGCGTGCTCACGACAGCGCTCGACCACAACATCGCCCTCGCCGAGCATCTCTTCCGGCGGATCAAACGCCTCGCGGCGATCCTGCTGGTGACGCCAATCGCCTTTGAAGCCACGATCCGTCAGCCGTCCGCCCCGCAGACCTGGATCGACGAATGCCGCATCCTCCTGCGGACGGTGTTATGGATCGCGCTGCACAAGGAAATGACCCCGGAACCGAGCTCCTGCCCGGACGGGCGTCCCATCTTCCGCGGTCTCAACAGGAATGACCTGAACCAGATGAGGCAGGCCCGAGGGTTGGCCGGCTTCTTCTCACATACCGCACCAAAGCTGGCGGCCCTCGCCCGAATGGGGGTCATAGACGATTGGCCAGACCTCGACCTTGGTGCCGAAGGGGAGCCCCGACGCCGCGATGCCGCTTTGCCGGTGACAGCCTTTGCCCCTAACACCAGCTGGCACCCGTTCCCCGACGGTTTCGTTGCGCTCATCGGGAAGGCGTCGGTCTGGTTCATCGATGAGCTGGGGCCGTCCCTCCTCGACAGCCTGGAGGCCGTCCTAGCGGTGCCATCGGACAGGCAGGGCGGGACGCGACTCAGCAACGTCTCCCTCAATCAACGACGGTGCGCCGCCTTGCAGCAGTGGACTGCCGAGCACTTCCAGGGCCCGAAGCACTTCCCCATCCAGTTCCAGGTCACGGCGCGTCCGCAGTCCGGCGCCACTTTCCTCCTGAACTCGTGGCCGCCACCGACCTGGAGGGCACTGCGCCGCATAGTGATGCACTTACAGACGGCTCATCTTATTATCGTTGCCCTGGCGACGGCGGCCCGCGATAGCGAGCTCATGCACCTGCAGCGTGACTGCCTACGAACGGTCGCTTCCCAGGACCTCCTGCTTGGCCACACATTCAAGCTATCCGATCGGCCTGACGGCGAGGCCCGAAACTGGCCGCTGCCGCAGATCGCCGTTTCGGCCATCCGTCAGCAACAGCGGCTGGCAGACATCCTGGCACCTGGACGACCATCCCTGTGGCTGTCGTTCAAGAGCCACGACGGCTCCGACCAATTCCCCGACCTGGCCGTCTTGGGGCCGGTCCTGCAATCGTTCGTGAGGGGCGTGATTGTGGATGGTCGGTCCCTTGAAGACTGGAGCGATGGCAACGTCCACCCTCATCGCTTCCGCAAGACGGTCGCCCGCCTAGCCGCGCTTTCGATTGTCGGCGCCACCCCGATCCTGTTCGACATCCTCGGCCATCGCGACCCCGAGATGACTCTCAACTACATCCTGAGTGACCCCGGTCTTCAGGACGAGATCCGCAAGATCGCATCCGAGGCCAATATCGTGCTAACTCGGGAGGCCATCGAGCGGTCCAGCGAGAACGGCGGTCGAGTCGCGTCCCTGGTGCAGGATCTCCGGCTACGGCTTGCAGCGCGATCCGGCGAGGCTGAGCTCGGCGTAGGCTCCCTAGCGGAGGCCGCCGAAATCCTGTCCATGAACGGCCAGGTCACAATGGTCAGACCCGGCGTCCTATGCACCAAGTCTCTGGGGCAAAGAGGCCCCTGCACCAAGAAAGCCGGCCTCCCCGACGTCGGCAATTGCTCGACAAATTGCCAACACCGGCTCGAGCTTGCGGCAGCCATTGACGACTGCACCAAGGCGATCGAGCGCATCCTCGTCGAGATGCCGCCGCCAGACAACACCATGATGAGGGGATGGTGGCAGGCACAGCTCGCCGGACAACTGCAACGGTTCCCGCAGATCCGTCAGCGCTACCTCGCTGAGGAACGCGTCCAACTCGCCCTTGCTGGGATAGATGCCGCCACTATGGACAACCTGACGGGTGCCCTCAAAGAAAGCTTTCAGGAGAACGTCGCGTGACCACCAAGATTCAGTCGCTAGTCGCCTATCAAGCCAATCAGAAGCAGAACACAATCGGCGCCATCGAGGCAGCAGAACGGGCGATCGAAGCTGAGCTCGCGGAACACGGCTATTACCCACACAACAGCGGCCGCCTCAGTAAGCTCGAGGTCCTACGCCGCGCAGCGGTGTCAGCGCAGACGCTGAAGAACGCAACTCACAAGAAGACGGCCGAGGCACTGGATCACTGGCTCCGCCGCATCAAGAAGACTGCACCGACCCTCAAGCCCCAAGCGCAGGACGCCAAGGCGAATAAAATTGAGGCGCTAGAAACGCGGCTGGCGGAAGTGGTCGCCCACTATGATCGTTTCAAGCTGGAGTACAACGAGTTGCTGCATCGCTGCGAAGCCTTAGAGACAGAGAATACTGCTCTAAAGCGGCAACTTGCCGGACCCAATAACGTGACGATTCTCAAGACCACATGTGACGAGAACCAAGGTTTGTATACTGTGAGCAAAAGTACGTCCGCAACTGGAAGCATAGTCGTTCCGCAACGGTGACCTCCTGGTGATGACAGCCTCAATGACGAATACCCTTTCTGCTTCTGGTCAGATAAACGCGGTCGGATTCAGACTCGAACACATGAATTATGAAACCTGCCTCGGCTCGGGCGAGAGAATGTCGAGCACTGGACACTCGGGTGGGGTGCCGCCTTCGCATCTGTCGATGGTCTGCCCAAGCAGACGCTCACGTTTCCTCAGATCTGCGATCTTCGCACGGATGGCATCCAGGTGCCTTGTGGAGATCGCGCGAACCTCGCCACACAGGACCTGCCCAGGACTACCCAAGGCCAGCAGCGCCTTGATTTCCTTCAGCTTAAACCCCGAGTTCGCCCCCACGCCGGGTAAACGTCAGTACCCAGGTATCGTGCGGGTCGTAGAGCCTTCAGCCACCCTCAGTGCGCGGCGGCGGGAGCAGCATCCCGAACTTCTCACAGTACCGAATGGGCTCACCGCTGAGGACCTGAAAACAACAATGTTCGCCTGCCCGACCGGGGCATACGATATCGGATACATGCTGTGAGCTGCGTCTGACGCACGGGAGGCGCTAAAGCTCGGCAGGACTACGGTTGTTGGGAGCCGCCGCTCACGCGGCGTCTAGCACCCAGTTCAACTCAAAGTGAGCCGCCGCTGACGCGACGTCTTACACTTTTCGTCACACTGGATGCCCAAGAGGGAGCCGGTCTTGATGATACCTCGCGTGCCATCGTCGAAACCACTGCCTCGTTGGTCTGGATGTCGGAAACTCTCGAAACAAAACCGTTAAGACCTAAATTTGGTCAAGGAAGTCCCGACGGAAGGGCACTCCTCCTCGTATCCATCCCGTGGAAGTCGTACTGACGCCCTCAGCCCAAGCCAGGATCCCTCTCGGCAAACAGGCGGTTTCGCCCGATGGCGCCCTGGATCAGCACGATGGGCCTACCCTTGCTGATATCGCCACAGTCCGCTTGGCCCCATGGCTCGGGCCGCACGGCATATTCACCATCGACGCCCATCAGGCCGGACGACTTCCCGATGCGGATCTACTGCCAGCGGTAGACAGCGACGACATCGATCCTGCCTCCTATACCCTACGGCCGGCGACCCGCTACGCCATCCGCACCCTCAAGGACAGAGAGCCGACCGGTGCAGTAAGAGACCACCTGCAGGCAACAATAGCCCGGATGCCCAAGCGAGGACAGAAAGGACGCTGGTGGATGCCTCCTGAGGCGATCACGCTGGCTTTGGATCGCCCGGCTCTGCTGATCCCGCGCATCGGGCGCAAGATCCGGACAATCCGGCTGGAGCCAGGCATCCTCCCGATCAATCATAACCTCTATGTGGTCTCCGCCGGTCCCGACCACTCGCTCGAAGCCATTCAGGACATCCTGCAGAGTGATGAAACCCAGCATTGGGTCTCGAGAAACGCTCCGCCCCTTGAGAACGGTTATCTCGACATCAGGGCAGGGCTGCTGCGCCGGATTCCCATTATCGGATCTTTGAGCCGGAAGACGTCAAACGTCCAAGGCTAAACCCCAAGAATTTTGATCCACGGAAAGGCAAGCGAGCCATGATCAGTTGCATCTTCACCGACAATCTCAACTGCCGTGGCCAGTTCCGCCGGTTGCGCTCTGTCAGAGATGCTCTTGACCAGATCCATGCTTCATTCGGGACCGTCAAGGAACTGACCGTTCTGGACGGCAGCGATCGAATTCTAGCCTTCATTCCAACCCGCACCACCAGCGGGGAACTCAAGGTCTGGGACTACCGCACCAGCAGGTTCGTCGACCCTAAGATTCTTATGCGGTCCGGCGCAATCTTTGCCTCCTCCGTCGCCAGAGACGACATGCAGGAAGCGTTTCAACGCGAGATTATTGATCGCGATAATTGCAGCACTGCGCCGTTGCCACTGGCTGCCTGATCTTTCCTCCATCCCAGGACTATTCCATGAGCGCTCTTGATGAGAAGCGTCGGCTTGCAGCTGACGAAGAATGCAGCACGTTCGATTTCGGCTACGAGGTCAAGGACGCCTCGGGCTGGGAATGGACCACTCCCGGTAACCACTGGGAAAAGCCGATGTTCTTCTTCGGGGACGATCGGGATGCTCCCTCCATTCGCGGCACCTTTCACGTCACGTTTCACGAAGGATCGGACGAGATCGCAGAATCTCACGCCAATATCCTCGGCGAGGTGATACAGGGGCGCTCATCCCCTCAACCTTCAACCTTCGCAACCGCAAGCGAAGGCCCTGACACGAAGGTCGTAAAGATCGTCTATCAGGTTGTCGCCCTGATGCCCGCTGCCGACGCTTATTGGGCGCAGCACTCGAAGGCCGAAAAGGCGTTAAGCGAGATCAACGAGGGCAGCTGGATCGGCTGCGAAATCGTCGGCTCGGTCGAGAACATCCCTGACGGCCAGGTTCGCGATGAACTCCTCGCGCTCGGGACCGACGGCACCTTCTTCGATAACATCCTCAACCCTGACGAAGACGCTCTCTCCGCTTCACACCAGGAGTAAATCTCGTGGAACAGCTTGCACTGTTTTCGTTTCCGGAGACTCCGCCGCCCGTAGATATGCCTCAGGATCCGGTCGAAGTGCCGGACCTTACCTCGTACGACTACTTCGTAGTCGCGTTCAGTGGAGGCAAAGACAGCTGTTCGGCATTTCTCCACTTGCTGGAGTCAGGCGTTGATCGGTCTCGAATCGAGCTATTTCATCACGACGTAGATGGTAAAAATCCATTCTTCGATTGGCCTGTAACAACGGCTTATTGCGAAGCTGTCGCTAAAGCGTTCGGTGTCCCTATATATATGAGCTGGCGCGAAGGTGGCTTCCTGCGTGAGATGCTCCGCAATGGAACTCCGACGGCTCCGGTGATCTTCGAAAAGCCAGATGGGACGCTCGGAAAAGCAGGCGGCGAGGGACCAATTGGTACACGGTTGCGCTACCCCCAGGTTTCTGCGAACCTTCAAACTCGGTATTGCTCGCCGCCACTAAAATCGACGTGGGTGCAGCCGCTCTCAGAGGGCAGGATCGATTTCTGGGTAAACGCACTCTGTTTATCACAGGGGAGCGTGCTCAGGAAAGCGCAGCGCGATCCCGCTATAAGCCCCTCGAGCGTCACCGCTCAGACACCCGTGATGGAACGCGACGCGCCCGTCACATCGATCATTGGCGTCCAGTACTGCAATGGTCTGAGGAAGAAGTATGGGCGATCATAAGGCGGCACGGGCTCAACCCACATCCGTGCTACTGGCTGGGACTCTCGAGAGCTTCATGTGCCTTTTGCATCTTCGGTGGCGCCGATCAATGGGCCACGCTTCAGTATATCTGGCCTGAACGCTTCGAGATTGTTGCGAACTACGAAGAGCAATTCGGCGTCACAATCAAACGAAGCATGAGCGTGCGCGAACTTGCCGCGAAGGGCAGACCGTACGGTCCGGCTCTCGCCTCACCTGAGATCGCACGCTTAGCGCTTTCCGAGACATATGACGTGCCAGTTTTGATCGACCCCAGCACCTGGGCGTACCCTCCCGGTGCGTTCGGCGAAAGCGGCGGCCCAAGTTGGGGATCCTTATGCCCTACATTCTCAAATCATACGTGGCCGTCATGAGCGGCCCGGACGGCAGCGAGCAGACGGTCACCGTAGAGGTGGAAAGCCTCCACGGTTACACAATGCTCGATGATCTGGATGAGATTCTTCAATCGGCTCAGAAGAGATGTGCCGCGAAGACACTCGTCCACGAGGACTACAAATCGGACAGCGACTATCTCAATGATCTCGATACCCGGGCCGTGGGGTATCATCTGCTTTCCGTCCATAAGCCTGGGCCGTTGAGGCGGTTCGCCTACGAGGGCTTCGTCGGTGAAAACGACGAGAAACTCTACACCGGCCCGGTCCAGGCCGTCGACGGCGATGAGGCCGATTTCGCCGCGAGATGCGGGATCGCCCTTCAGGCCGGGAGTCTCGCCGGGCAAACGCTGATCAAAGACTCTGCTAGGTTCTCGGAAGTCCTGGATCACGTCACGGTCGTTCACTGCGTTGAGAACCCTGTGAGCCTCAATGAGCTTGCCGAGGCGGTAAAGTCCCTCGTCGCCGCTCACACGCTTGGTGCGCCAGTGTCCGACCTGATCGACGACCTTGCGGTCCTGACCGCATTTATCCCACCCGACACTCCGGCACCTGCGGTCGTGGCCTGACTGCTTCCAGCATCGATCCTGAATTCATAACGCCTAGAGGCTCTCCATGACTGCCGCACCTCAAGATACTGCCGTCCGCGAATACATCGTTTCCTTCGAAGGTCAGGATGTCCCCGTCCACGTCAGATTGGACGTTCTGGCTCGGCGTCCGATGATCGATAACTTCCTCCCGGCGGTCGCCAAAGCCCGCGAGTTGAACTCTGTTTTCGATGCCGAGGCCGAAACCCGTCGCATCACGGGCTTCCGGAAGGCAGGGGAGCCCATCCGCTACAAGGTGGAGGGCGAATACACGAACGGCGGGACGCCTCCGACCTTGACCGATGCTGTTTATGCAGTCGACGATGAATGCGCCGAGTTTCAGTGCAAATGTGCAGTGGCCATCAACGAAGGTTGCTCGTTCAGGAACTTGGTCGATCTCCGGAAGTCGATGATCCTCATTCCGGTCATCCACCTGGAGCAAGAACCGTATTCCAAGGACGACGTTACGGCTGCTCTCGCCAACTTCCTGTCGGCTTACAATGCCGGCGAAAACGTCGCCACCCACATCGCCTCTCTGACCCACATCGCAGAGACTTGTGGCCATACGATCTGGAAGGCAGGTCCATCCGCGACTGTGCAGACCGTGATCCCAAGCTTTGGTGAACCCGCCTATCAAAGGATCATCGAGACCCCAATCCGGGCGATCGACTTCCGCCTCGTCCTTGAACCGTCCAGCGGGCTAGCGAGCGTCACCAACCGTAAAGGGGAGGGTACGGCTCCGACAGATGACAGCGCGGCTTACGCCCAGGTGCTGACGGCCGCTCCCCGGATGGTCCATGCGATCCGACGGGCTCTTCCCTGGATTGAGGGTACCGGCATCGCGGACTCCGATCCTCCCGAGTACCTCGCCTTGAGAGACGCCCTCGACAGGGCCATCGGCTGAAACCAAACCCCTGAGGTCAATCATGAGCGCAGTTTCTCTCTTCTCGACGCCGGAGCTCATTGCGGAGTACGCCAAGCCGGATCAGGACATTTTCGGAAACCCGATCCAGGTGGGTGCTACCGTCCGCTCCTTCAATCTGGCGACGCTGCTCAATGACGGGCGGATCTACGGGATGGATACCCGGATCACGCGATCGAACAGAGTAGACTTCATCGAAGGGAAGGTAATCGCCATCGGCGAGATCGTGCACGAAGGCTGCCCTCGGTACACGATCCAGATCACCCGTGAGTGCTACGGCGCCGAGGGGGTCGATACCTCCGACGTTTGCTACGGGATCGGTCACCTGGTCTACCCGCCTCTTAACGGCACCCCGAAGTCCCTTGGAGGAGTTACATTCGGAGTGGTCGCTATCGGCCCGGTTTAGCGGCGGTTTGCCCGCCAAAAAGAAAAGCGCCCCTCCCAGTAGGGGCGCCTTCCGTTTTCGGATCACCGTGAGGCGAGCCGCCCAGCGAACTTCTGTGCGCCGGTAGCTGTTATATAGCTCAGGGAGCTTGCCTTAAGCTGCCTTCACGCCACGGAGGAAGCGGTCAACCTCGTCCCCAAGGCTGTTGGAGTGGCGAGCCAGTTCCTGGACCGCACTCAGCACCTGAGACGCAGCAGCCCCCGTCTCGCCCGCACCCCGGCGCACATTGCAGATGTTTCCAGTGACATGTTCGGTGCCACGGGCGGCTTCCTGCACGCTGCGGGCGATTTCGCCTGTCGCCGCACCCTGCTCCTCCATGGCGGCCGCAGTCGATGCGGAGATCTGAGATATTTCGGGGCTGAAATTCTAAACACGCTGGTCATGTTTATACATGAACTATTCCATTCATGTCCCCAGAAAGGAATGATGATGCGCAGGCTCAACTACGACACGCTGAATATCATTCTTGCGGTCCAGCGCCTTCGGAGCTTCATGATCACCGACAGTGCTATCCGTGAAGCCGCCGGCCAGGAGTCTCCAAGCTGGTTCAAGTCGGCGGAATCCTATTACTCGGAGATCCCCGATTGCGTAATGAAGGTCGCTGGTCTCCATAAGAACCGCAGCGACTTCGAGAAGGTCCTGAACTTCCAGGTCACCGACGAAATGCTTAAAACGAACCACAACAAGCTTTCGAGGTTCGAGTTTCCCGCGGACGATCTTGGCGTCTACACCGCCGCTGCGGCCTGACGCCGCTCGGGAAGAGGGATCAAGTGACGGTCTTTGCAACTGATGAAACCAGTCAAGGACCCCCCAAAATGATCCAGCATGGCACGGCTCCCTTCCTCGAATGCTCCAGCAAGGGAGATCGCCGCTTCAGTGCCTTTGCGGCCCGGATTAGGAGCCGTGGCAACAAGTCCATTGAGGAAATCTATCAGGCCGCAAAACGGTTCGAAGACGGCTCGACGGGTCTCACCTGGCGCGAGGCCAAAGGCAAGCGAGCCGTCAATGCCGACGAGGTGAGGTCGCTTTATTCGGTTCTCTGGGATGAATACATCGCCGAGAACCCGCACCTCGTTCCGATTTTAACATCCGCCAGCGGCCTGCAGGACCTGTTCGGTCAGGCCGGCCATGCGTGCCAGGCGACCGAGCTCTGGCGCATACGCTGTGCCGCTCTGGGAATTCCCGCATAGAACAGAGGCGATCATGACAGAACTTCCCGCGCTCTCCACCCTCGCCAGGAAAGCCCTCGATGTACTGAAAGAGGGCGGGGAGTTCCGTTACGCCCTGGAGACCAGCCGATTCACAAAGCGCGAGCAGTTCAAGACACACCTGAAGACTGCCACGCAGGGGACGGTCCGTGGCATCGGCTTCGCCACGATGGACGAACTCCGGAGGGAGGGTATCATCGTGCCGGTCCATCATACTTCCGTGTCTACTTACTATCGCCTTAGGCCGTCTGCCTAAAGTAATCGAGACGGCAGTCGGCAATAAATTGGATCGCGGGGCTAGTTTCCGCAGCCGAATTCTGTTATTGAAGCTGCCCCGCGGATTGTCCGCCCGGTTCACAGCCACAGCCAGAGGAGGCGTTACATGTCTATGCGTATTTGCACGTACGAACGCGCCGCTCTCCTCGTCACGACTGTTGCTGCTGGTGGCTCCGATGAAACCGACCGTATTCCCTCTGCCCTTTGTAGGGTTCGCCTTCCGCTTTGAATTCCTTCGCGTGCCGCGCAGGCCCGCGAACGATCACAAGCGGCCTGTGGCAACCGCCGAACTCGATCACCTGCTTCGTCACGAACTTCAGCAGGCGCTGCGTCACGAACTCAGCCCGCATATGCTTCGTGATGTCGGTGTCGACCGCAGCCGAGCCGAGTGATGTCTCAGGCTCGGTCCGGTTCGACGATCGCGCTCGGACCTGCGGATGTGCGGCGCCACACAGTGATGTGCCGCGAGTGCATCTACATAGAACGTGCGATGCCGGAACACGTCGCATGCGCCCTGGTGGGAGGTCTGGTGCTCAGCCTCCTGCCGGGGCAATTCCACTTGTGCACAGCCCTATGTTGAACCATCAGCCCGGCTGCAGTATTGTTGTGGGGTAGGTGTTGCAACCGGCACCATACAGAATGCGCCCTGACAGTGAGCTCCGCACGGCTAACTCTGTCAGGGCGTTTTCGTTAGGGGAGCGTTGACCCGTTCGCCTCCGCATCCTATCTGGCCGGTTGTGGTCTTATTCCATTGAACCACGAACGCCTTGGTCGAGGTTTTCCAAGACAGCACCTCTGCCAAGGCGTTCTCATGTCCGCCGCTCGGACCAGCGGCGCGCCCGCTCATCGTCCTCAAATTCAGAAACAGGCTCGTTCCAGAGATGTCGGTCTCTGGCAACGCTAACGCTTGCATCAGCGATCCCTTAGGAAGGACCGTCCATGACTCACTACACCAACACCAGCCTTCGTCTCCTCGAGACCGCATCCACGAAGGCCAATACTGAGTTCTCACCCTGGTGGCTGGCCCTGAACGGAGAGCTCGTCAAGCGAAACCTGCCAGAGGCCCGCTACGGCGATGCTCGGGATTACTATGAGACCGGACACTCGCCCGAAACGGCGGCTGACGACATCATGGCAACCGCATAAGACATTACCTCGCGCGTAATCGACCCACCTCTCCGTCTCCTTCATGGTCCTCACGCCGGAATTGACCCGGCCCACCAGCAGGAGACATGGCATGACTGACGCCACAACCATCGCCGACCGCTACATCGCCCTATGGAACGAGACGAACGCCGACCGGCGCCGGGCTATGTTGGCTGATCTCTGGGACGAAGACGGCACCTATGTCGATCCCCTTATGCAGGGAAGCGGCCATAGCCAGATCGACGCTCTCATCAGCGCTGTCCATCAGCGGTTTCCCGGTTTCCGGTTCACCCTGATCGGAAAGCCCGATGGTCACGCGGATCACGTCCGGTTTTCCTGGCAACTCGGGCCCGAAGGGACCGATGGCCCGATCAAAGGCACCGACTTCGTCACCGTGGACAATGGGCGCCTGAAGCAGGTTGTCGGCTTTCTCGACCAGGTTCCTGACGCCTAACCATCCTCAAATCCCAATCCACACGAGGCTGGCCCTGATTGAGTTCAGGCCAGCCTTTTTCTTTTTCTGTTCTGATCATTTGCCAGTCGGCATTCCTCAAACCCCAAAAGAGGAATCTCGACAGCGCGGGCTCGACGCATGGTCGATCGAACCGCAACCCACCCTTACCGGCACAGAGTTGACCGGAGGATCCCATGACAACTGACTTCAAGCTCAGGAACGGGCATCGGACCCGCGCGCTTATGCACGCGGTATCACTGATCAATGCCCAAGCCTGCAAAACCCCTGTACGAGCGTCGCACTCGTGTTCTCAGCGACATTGTTCATTGCGCCTACCAGATCGGAGCCATCGCCTCCGAGCGCTACAAAGCTTTCGAGGAGTTCACTGTCGGCGGCCTGGTTGAAAGCACCTCCGAACTCGAGATCGGAGCACTGGCAAGCCATCTGCTCGGGTATGTCGAGATCGCCCATACCTACCGCAGCGTCTGGGGTGTCTGGCTCGACCACTGCTCGCGTCCGGGCTTCCTGACCTTCCAGTCGCCGGAAGGAGCCAAGAACCGTCAGCCGATGGCCGGCGAGATTCTGAGCTTCAAGCGCGTCCACGAAGGAGGGCGGGGCGGAAGTGCCTCTTTCCTCCCCATAGCGACGCTCTCGTGGGCGCTGTCGACCGAAGCTCCTGGGGTTGAAGTGTATCAAACCAGCCTCAAGGAACACGTCCGGGTTCTGGAAGAGGATATCTGTCCGGCGGTGATGGCCGAATTCGCCCAGGTGCCGGCTTTCGTTCAGGCCTTCAACGACTGCGTCACCTACCAGGACATCGTCAAGATCTTCCCGGCAGTCGCCAGGATCCTCAAAGCCGATGACGAGCAGCGAAACGACACAGCCGTTTCCGCTCTCCTCACCCTCGCCGGCTAATCCTCCCTCGATATTCCAAGGCATTTGCAATGAACACGTTTACCACTACTGCCGTTGAGGCCACCCTGGGCCGCAAGCTCATCACCCGGGCGGATCAGTTCTTCAGCCACTCCCAGGACTGCATCATCGATGAGATGATCCAGAACTCCCGCCGCGCCAAAGCCAAGACCGTCCGGTTCATCCTCGAGGACTGCGACCTGATCATCGCCGATGACGGTCATGGCCTGACGGCTGACAACGCCCACATCCTGCTGATGGCCGGTGGCAGCAACAACGATGTTGCGACGGAGACCTTTGAGGCGCCTGCCGGACTCGGCTTCTACGCGTTAGCTAAATACGACGTTGTCGTACGCTCTCATGATTGGGAGATGCAGATTCCGAAGGAAGCCTTCACCGGTGGCACCACCGCTGCGCTGACCCGTGGCTTTGCCCATCAGGATGGCCTCTCCATTCGCATCCGGTCCTTCATCCCGCTCAAAGCCTTGGTTGAGCACGAGGGGGGAAAACTCGGCGAAATCATCGAACGATGCAGCCGCTATTCGGGACTGACTGCCACCCTCCAGGGTTTCCCTCAGGACGTGCCGAAGGTGGTTGTGCCCAGGACGTTCCTCGATCACGCCCTGGAGCAGCATACGGGCCAGATCACCGCCGTCGCCTCTGAGACGATTCATGGTGTGACCATCAAGCTTGCCCGGGTGCGAGGTGAGTTCTGGCGGATGGACAAGACGAAGATCAACTTCTTCGGCAAGGTCATCAGCCTGAGCGACACCCAGGCTCGCCACCAGATCCCGTCCGCGGAGAAGACGGTCGAGTTGAACACCGAGAAGAAGGCTTTCCTCGAGACCAGCTTCTGCACGATTGTTCTCATCGATGTGCACGACACCAGCCACCTGAAACTCAAGCTGCCCGAGCGCGACGTCCTGATCCAGGACGAGGGCTTGGACCTGATCTGGAAAACCGTCGAGCATCTCTATTGCCGGATGATCTCCAACCCGGCCGTCGTCAACGGCTTGCCGGCCGATCACCCCTTGCGGGGAACGTCCCCGTATCCGATCCCGCGCCCGTCCTGCGTTGTCTCTAATCTCGCCGGAACCCGCTGGATGCCGGCCTGATCAGCGCCGATGGCGACCGTCTGGAGCGTCATGAGATCGTCAGCGTCTCTCTTGAATCCTATGGGGTCCAGGAAAGCGGTTACCTGGAGTCCATGCTGGAGAACATCGTCGGGAATGATGGCTGTCCGGCCGTCACGCGGGTCATGTTCGAGGACAGGGAAATTGACCAGGCGCTTGGAAAAGGTGTCGTTCCTCACGTGATCGGCAACACCCTTGTGATCAAGGCCGAGGGAGACGAAATCCAGATTCCTCTCGACGATGGGGAATCTGGCTACGCCCTGTCCTATGAGGAGGTGGGAGGGGCCATCCGCGATGCAGAGGCCAATATTGACGACCTTTACAACGCCGTCGTGGAAGATCTGGCGCTGACGTTCCAAATCGAGGACCCGGCCGGGGGCGAGAGGACGCTGTCCGCCCCCATCGCTGCGATCTATTTCAACCCTGATTGGGATACTTACGATCCCTACCTATTGATCGCCAAAGGGCGTGAAGACGAAGTCCATAGCCGCCTCATCCGCGGCGTGCCGTGGTATAATGATGAAGGCGGCGACTACTCCCTCCAGGAGGAGAACCACAGTGCATCATTCGCCACACTGATTGCGAGGATCACTGGCGCGTCCCGCTCCCACTTCCAGAGGGAGGTCCAATCCGCTGTCCTCGACAAGGCTTATGCCCTCATGAGCGACGTCGAGGGCGAGGAGGAAACCATCGTCATGAAGGTGGTCGTGAACCTCAAGAAAGGCGGCTCTCCGGTCGTAACTGTTGAACGTGATACGCCGGCCCCGGCAGAAGCGGCTTAGAACTAAGAAGGGCGGTCATAACGGCCGCCCTTTACTTTTTATGTCCCCGACGTTCCGTTCTGCCACCCGAGGCGCAGCGCCTAGGAGCGAAGGGGGCGGCGCTGCGCCTTTCAGAAAACCTGCCTTTGAGCATATCCTCACAGGACTACCAGAGGTTCAAGAAGTGGTATCGAAGTCGAGCATTGGGTGAACCCGACAGTCCGTCAAATCCCCAAAAGGGAAGGGAGATCTCGATGCAGCTCACGCGCAAGTCCCGCAGCCTCATCCGTCGTCTGGTCCGCGAGCTGAATCGCAACAAGGTGGATTTCCTCGCCCGACGGGCCGATCTCAAAACGAGGATCGGGCAGCTGCAGGAAAGCGGCAAAGTCGCGATCGTTTATGGTGGCATCGATTGTGACGGTGGGCGGTGGGACAATCGGGTCTCCGAGGTTCCCGCGATCCCGGTTGCAGTGGAGCGGTGGCACGACCGGTACGAGGCTCAGGCCGAGGGGCCTCAGTGGCAGACCCTCGAGAAGCCGTCAGTCGCTGCAGACCTTATCGAAGACGATCGCGACCTTGCGATGGAGGCCTTCGAGGACGGACACAGTCACGCCCTCTTCGCCTGACGGCCAGGCACCAGCGCTCCAGCCGACACCTTCCTTCCCAGTCTTCCCGATGAATGGTGGACCCGCCATGACGATGCGCCGCGCCCAGAACGACAACAGCCGCTTCCATCTCGGTTTCCTGACCGTCAATCGGCAGGATCCTCATTCAGAAGCTGAAATTCGTTTTGATCGCCTCGAGATCCTGCTCACCGACGCCGTCTTTCAGGCAAGCAACGGCGGCATCTACCGCAAGCTGCGAGCGAAAGGTCAGAACGGGGAATTCTATTACGGCAGCGCCTTCGCCGGGAAGGAGCGCAACTTCGCCAAGTCGATGACCCTGATCGTCTACTATGGGTCGGAGAAGCTGACCGTCCCTGTGCCAGTGGAAGACATTGCGGTCGGCAATCTGTCCTCGCTGGATCTCTCCTTTACCATTCCGGCATCCGCGCAGACGGCCCGCCCCGTGGCACCTGAGCCTGCAGCGAAACCGGTCGATCTTCACGAAGACCGGCTCTGGTCGGTCACGGAGACCTTCATCCGGGCCCAGCCGATCAAAGCCAAGGACCAGCTCACGAAGCTGCGTCGCGCTGTGACCTTGATCTACCACCCGGACCAGTACGCCGAGGCGGAACGGGAGATCCGGACCCGGATCATCGCGCGAGCCAATGACCTCATCGACAAGATCGGCCAGCAAATCGCGGCCTAAACCCTTCACTCCTATTCCAAGGAATTTGCCTCGTGGACACAGCCGAACAAAAGCCCGTGGATCAACCTGAGACGGTCGAGGCACTCCTGAACTCGATCCATGCCTACTTCGCCATGTTTGCCAACTGCGAGCAACTCTCCCTGTCTGATACTGAGGAGCCCAACGTGCTCTCCCTGACGGACATCACCCACATCGGCAGCACTGGTCTAGACCTTGTCGAGAAGCTTCAGGACAAGCTGAAAGCCGTGGCCGAGCCCCAAGTGCCGGCGCCTCTCTCAAGGTCCAAGGAGAGCGATCCTCTCACCGGCCTCAAGGAACTGTCGCTCGACCGTGTGGTGACCCTCTATCTGACGTCAGGCCACTCGCTCACCGGTGCCATGGCGGAGAGCCCGGACGACCAGATTGGTCTCTTCGAGCCTCAGAACAAAGACTCCTCGCATTACCATTTCGTCCCGCTGTCCAGCATTGCGGCATGGTCTGATATGCGGGGCAAAGACGCTGACCCGCTGCTTCTCTACGATCGCCAGTACCTGTCCGAGCGACAGATCCAGGAGAAGGAGAGGTCCCGGGCCAGCCGCTAGGCAGCGACCGCGATGCGGGGTTCAGGGTTGCCACGGCCTTGGGCCGTCCTATAGGAAGCCAGACCCCGCATTCATTTCATTCCCTGGATTTCATGACCATTCGCCGCCGTTTTCTCCTCGCCTCGTCCCTTGCCCGCCTCATCCAAAGGGAGCGGGGCGGCCTGCGCCAGGTCGAAGGCTTCTTCCCCGAACAGCGGGACCGGAGTTCCTCCGTCCGCCTCGAGGAGAACCGGGGACTGCTCATCCTCAGAACAGCCGGCCCGCAGGGTGAAACAGAAGAGCAGACCGAGGTGCCTGTAGCTCACGCCCATGCGCTGCTCGACGTCTGTGCCGGCGAAGTCGACTATAGCCGGACACCGCTGCCCATCGGTCATCATCAGGTCCTGGTTGACCAGATTATCCGGCCCCGCACCCTGCACCTCGTCACCGTTGAGTTCAGCAACGAGGCCGAGGCGAGGGCTTTTCATCCTCTGCCGTGGTTCGGGCCCGAGGTGACGGAGGATGCCCGCTACACCAACCAGTCGCTCGCCCTTAGAGGACTTGATGAGGCTCCGGAGATCCCCTTGAGTGATCCTGCGCTCAACGGCCTCCTCGATACTCTGGAGAACCGCTTCCCGGTCCAGCCACGGGTGCCCCTTGGCCGTGCCGCCGCCAAGCAGGTGCCGGCCACCAAGGCGCAGGCCGGTCCCGCCCAAACGGGCGGCCAAGCCGTTCAGGTCAACCTCGACGACATCGAGACGGCCATGATGGCTGAGATGGAACGTACGCTTCAGAAGAACCGGACCTGACAGGACGACAGGTTCCGGGATGCCTGATGCGCGCTCCCCGATCCGGCATCACTTGGTGCTCTACCGGCGTGACCCGGAACAGGGCAGGGCACGTTTCTTCAGCCTGATGATTGAGCGGGACCTGTTCGGGACGATCCGGCTGGTGCGGAATTGGGGAGCAGTCGGCTCCAAGGGCCAGGAGAAGGTCGATATCTACCCGGATGAGGCCGCAGCGGCTCGGGCGCTTGAAGGCTGGGCTGAGACCCAGCGGGAGAAGGGTTACACGGACCTTTGACGAAGCCGCAGGGACCGTCGCCTCTGTCGTTCAGGCTTCAAGCCTGATGAGCTATACGCCAAGCAAATTCGATCACGGGCAGCATCTTTTCGGCTCCGATCAGGACTGAGATCAGAAGCGAGCGACGCAGCGTGAAAGAGGCGATCTCCACCCACCGCCATCATTGAGAACTGAAGCTTTTGCCCGGGATCGTTCCGTAGTTCCCGTTATGCGAAATTGTGCGGCTCAGTTTTTGCGTTCTACGCGAGTGCCAAGCCCGCATTTACCACTAGGACCGATTTAGATTTTGAGCCTCCCCCACCGCGCGTTATGGATTTTCTCAAACCTGAAGGACGAACGATGGACGACAACATGGCCTACGCGCTCGCTTGGGGAGCGGCGAAGAGGATGGAGGCGACGGTAGATCAGTACGAGGAGGCCCTCGCCTCCCTGCGTCGGCACATCGCCGACCTGAAATGGGAGCTGATGCAGGAGCACGCCATGCGGCGCGGCCTGCAGACGGAGCTCGGGCACATGCACAAGCAGCATCCCGATTCGGTCTTCCTCAAGCCGACCTCGCTCAGGAAGCCGGACGGCTCGCCGATGACCGCCGGCGACCTCATGTACCTCGCCGGGTTCAAGGACGCGATGAAGGAGAACGGGATCGACCCCGACGCCTACCTCCGGTTCCCTGAGAAGCTGTAAGCCCGCCCACCCGGCCGAGGCTCCCATGGCCAACGATTTTGGCCCGCTCGTGCGGGTCAGGCCGATTGAGCCTGGGTGCCCGACATCGCCTTCATCGCTTCGAAGCTTCTTGTAAGCGCTCGCCAAAGGCTGCCGATCTCCTCCGATCCAGCCGACCCGGCGCTGAATTCGTTGACACCAGATCCATGGGCCAGCGAGAGGGACAATTCAGGGCGATGAGTGATCTGACCACTCCACGTCGGAACGTCGAGCGCCTGCATCGCGCCCCGTGCGTCCATTACCGTCGGATCTTCCGAGCCGTTCTTGGCCGGCGCGGCGTTGATCACCACCGCATAAGGCTTCTTGAGCTCACGGCACATTTTGATCGTGGCCTGAACAGCGTCGACATCGAACAGACCCGGACGCATGGGGATCACGACAAGATCCGCGTGCCAGATCGCCTCGGCCACAGGGGCTTCCGCGTTCGGCGGCGTGTCGATCAGAACCCATTCAGCCCCGGCGCGCCGCGCCTTCGCTAAGGTGGCCGCGAGATGCTTGGTGCCAACATGAAGCGGAAGATCCTGTGAGCCCCGGACCCAGTGCCAAAGGGCCAAAGACCCCTGCGGATCCGCTTCAATCAGGAGCGTCGGGCGAGCATTCTCGGCCATATAGCTCCCCAGATGCGCGGCAAGGGTGCTCTTTCCAGAACCGCCCTTGCGGGACGCAAAAACCACGACATTCATGCCATTTCCCCCGTCTTGATCAGGCCATCTATCGTCCGCGAGTATGGTTAACGGAGCCTTATCGCTGGGAGGACAGCAAAGCGCCCTCACCGAGGGGTCCTGTCAGACCTCCGGCTGAGGGCGGCTGGAGCCCCGGCCAAGGAAATCGGGTGGATCCTCAACCAGGGCTTATGCGGTTCAAGGAGGCTGAAACCACACAAGCTGACCTTGGCCGTTCAACCGTGGCAATATTATGGGCTGCTTACCAGCGACGTGCCCCTTGGATCTTCACCACGCCAGCAGCCAGAACATCCAACCTGACCCGCTCCGCCCGCTCCAGGACCGCCGCCATAATGCCTGTCCGATAGGACACCGGCCGCGCCAGCATGAGACGGGTTATCACGCGCGGTTCGTTGTCATTCGATGGCGCCGGCGGTGTTGGCCGCCTGTCGATCTGTCGCTTGCACATGACTTCCCCCTAAGCCCTGCAGAAGGATTACCAGGCCTAGATTGCGTGAGGGTGTTATGGCCTGCCGCAACAGCCCCGAGGTCATAGCCGCTCCGCCGGATTGAGCTTCAGGAACAGATGGGCCGCCAAGAGTGCATCGTTCAACGCATCATGCGCGTCACGCAGGTGAGCAACGCTGATGCCCGCCTGCGAACAAGCATGGCGGAGTTTGCCGGGCAATCCCGAGCGCTTTGCCAGAGCCATGGTGCAAAAGAAGCGCTCTCGCGGGTAAGTCGGCCGTGATGCACGCTCGAACTCTCGTTTGAGCGTATTGTACTCGTAGGCATAGTTGTGAGCGACAATCGTATCATCACCCACGAACTCAATGAGGTCGTGAACGACCTCCTCGAAGTGCGGCTCATTTTCCAAGTCAGCCAGCGAAATGCGATGTACCGCATAGCAGAACGGACTCATGGCTGAGCGCGGCTTGACCCTGCGGACAAACGAGCGAGGGGAGATCGTTCCGCCAATGACCTCAACAGCGGCGATTTCAATGACGTGATCATAGGATTGGGCGGTTTCAACGTCGATGACGACGTGTCGGTCAAATCGGTTCATCGTACAATATCGTGAGTATTTCTTGAGCAAATCAGTGCTTCAGCAATCTGCTCCTGGTGTGATTTGCCGGCGATGTTAAGGCAGCGCCGGCCGGGACACCAGTTTGTGGACGCCGCCACCAGCCCCAGGCAAGCTTAACCTCCTATCAAGATCCTCGGCGCAGTGTGCCCGCTCCATCATGAGGAGACGGCACCATGAGCGAATGGCATCACCGGGAACGCGGACCGATCACGGAAGAGAAGTTGGTCCGAGCTGTTCACATCCTCGCTGACATGGTCGAAGACCACGGGCCAACGTTCCGCCCGCTCTACCAGGACCTTCGCCAGCAACTGGCCGAGCATCGTCAGCGCGAGCAGGCAGCCGCAGCGGCCGAGGCCAGAGCAGCTCAACCAGGAAGCAAGGTCGCTTAAGGCTCATGACTTCCACTGGGTGGTGAACCTGAGGAAGATCAAACCCCATAAAAGGCCGGATCTCCTCAAAGCTACCACACGCTTCCAAGGAGGTCCGGTGCTGTGAGTTTAATATTCAACGAGCGGCAAAAGCTGCTCGCGAACAACTTTGACCGAATGTCGACTGCCTGCTTCACTGTCGGCATCGCCACTCCGCTGGCAGGGTATCTTTATAACATCGGGAATTTCGCCAACACGGTGCGGCTCGCGGAACTCCTGCCGGTCGCAGCCGGTTGGACAATTGCTGCAGTTCTACTACATATTATCGCCAGGAAGGCTCTTAGAGGCTTGATATCATGAACGGACAAACACTGGTGGTTTCCGTCGTTCTGCCCGGCATGGTCGTACTGCTAGCCTTTGCGGCCCTTAAAGCGAACGAGTGGTACAACAAGCGTCACCCACAATAAGCCATCGGTTTAGCATTCGCTTGTAAACATCTGATTTTCCAAGGATCGGCAGGATTTCCCGCCGGTCCTTTTTCTTTGCCCATCGCCGGCTGACAAACTCCAAGCCGCGCTATCCCGGACAAAGATATGCTCAAGTTTCTCCTCGGCCTCCCGCATGTGATGCGAGGGCCGCTGATCGACGCTGCCCGTTCCCTGAACGCGCCCGTCCTGATCAGCGCCAATGCGCTTTCCATATGGAAGAAGGACGCCAGCGATATTCCCGTCTGGCGCGGCTTCAGGACCAGCAACCTCAAACATCTCAACGGTTTAGAAGCGTATCTTGATAGTGCAGGTTTCGTGGCTGCAAGTCGGTACCGCGGACTGCCTTGGTCCGTGGATGAATACCTCGACTTGTGCGCAGCCTACCCTTGGAAATGGTTCTCGTCCGCTGACCTCTGCGTGGAACCCGAAATCGCCCGAAACCGCGAACTGGTCCTCGACAGGATCTCCGGGACGGTGGACCTCAATCGGGTCTGCATCCGCGGCGCCAGAGAGCGCGGCATCCTCAACCGCTTGATGCCTGTGTTGCAGGGCTGGATGCCGGAAGACTATGTCCGCTGCCTTGAGCGCATGCCGGATCTCTCAGGCTTCCCGATCGTCGGAGTAGGGTCCATGTGCCGGCGGCACCTCCACGGGCCCCAGGGCATCCTGCAGGTGATTGAGACCCTGGACCGCGAATTGCGCGGGACACCCATCCAGCTCCACCTCTTCGGCCTCAAAGGGGTCGGAGCTGCCGAACTGCGCCAGCATCCCCGTGTCGCCACCGTGGACTCCCAGGCCTATGGCACCAAGGCGCGCGTCGAGGCGCGGGAAGCCGGGATCAGCAAGACCAACCGGTTCCTCGCCCAGATCATGACCGAATGGTACCTGAAGCAAGTCGAGGCTCTACAGGCACCGGCCGGCGAGAACCGCCATCCCCCAGCCCTCCTCGATCTGAGGATGCCCGCTCCCCTAAGCCCCCTCGAGGCACGGCTTCACCACGCCCGCGAGCAAATGCGCGAACTCCTGGAGGCAGGAGAGATCGACTGGCAGCAGCTTCATGACGAGAGCGTGCTGGCCTTTGCCTTCGATGACGAAGAGGCCGAAGCGACTTTCCATCCGGACATGGCTCTGGCTGCCTGACAGCTTCGGTTGGCGGCGCCAGGAGGGAAGGGGGTGCGCCGGCAATCGCCCCGGGCCTGGTTACTCACCGAGCCTCGATTCCTCCCCATGATGGATGCCATAGCTCTCAAGGAGGCCGAGCCCATCCAAGCGCTCCTTCACCTCCGCCAGCGTGACAGGCCGATAGTCCCAGACATTCGTCCCCACATCATGGGAGCGCCCTTGCGCAGGCAGGGAGCCGTGGGAATGACCGTACAGATGGAAGGCTCCATAGTGGGCCTTGTTCCAGACCCGGTGCCCGTAATGACTCAGGACGACAAAGTCCTGACTGTCCCGGATCTCCGCGTACGGCTGCGACGAAAGCCACTCCGGCAAGCGCTTCACGGTCGAATGATCGTGATTACCCCACACGAAATGCTTCTGGCCGTTGAGACGGGCAAGGATCGCTGCGGCATGCTGGCCTTTGCCCCACACGAAATCGCCCAGGTGCCACACGGTGTCGGTGGGCCGGACGCGCTGGTTCCAGCGCCTGATGATCTCCTCCTCCATCTCCTCGGCGGTGATGAAGGGGCGGCGGTCAAAGTGCAGAACGGCCTTGTGCCGGAAATGGGTGTCGCTCGTGTAGAAAATGGTCATCGCTCGCTCTCTCGAAGGTGCGCTGATCCGCGCCTGACAAGAGGGCGGACAGGATCATGGCTGGGCGGGACGCCGCGGGCAGGGCGCATGCGCCCCGAGAATCTTCAGCGGGGACGCTTCACCAGGCGCGCGGCGCCACTATTCGAGCGAGACGAGTGGATTTCGGGCGCACGACGGGCATGACAGGGCCAGGAGTGCCCTCGCTCATGATTTCCGCCATCCTCTGCACGCCAGTTCTCTCCGGTTCCGAGACCGAGGCGATTATCTGCAAATTTTCCGTAGTTTCAATGCCGATCAGGAGGCCAACATGCCGGGCAAGCGCAGGAAATCACCGCCGGAACATCCCATCGAGCAAATTCTTCGGGCGGTCAGCACGATCGGGCAACTGGAGATCGTTGCCGGAATCGATCGCTCACCAGAAGGCAGGAAGGCCTTCTGGGACGACTACAAACATATCAATCCGCCAGGAGCCAGTCTCGTTGCAGGCTGTCAGGAACTCCGCCGCCGAGCTCGCCAGCGGGCAGGGCTCAAGCCGCCCTATTCTGGCTTGAGGCCATTGCCCCTCTCGTAAACAGCCCGTTAACCAAACTGTCCTATCGTTTTCAGACTGCTTTTATGCAGCGGCATTGAGAGATGAGACTACGCCACAGTCGACCCAGCGTAGCCAGCGTAAACCATCGTTGAAAGTCCCCCTTGCACAGCCACGGTGGGAGGCCGATATGCGGGAACCGCACAAAAGATATCGAGTTCAAATCATTTACGCTCCATAGCGCGTAGTGAATTCGACGTCTGCGACACAGATTGGCTCGACCGAAAAATGATCTGTGTCTCAAGGAGATCTGATCTGAATGACTACGAAGAATAACGCTCTGACCTTCCAGACTGGCGAAGCGGTCGTGTATCCTGGCCACGGCCTCGGCCTGATCACGGGAATCGAAGAGCAAGAGGTTGCTGGGTTCAAACTTGAACTCCTCGTGCTTTCCCTGGAAGCGGGAAAAGTCACGGTTCGTATTCCGATCGCAAAAGCGAAAAGCAGTGGGTTAAGAAAGCTGTCTGAGCCCGCTGTCGTCAAACAGGCCCTCGAGATCCTAAGTGAAAAGGCCCGCGCCAAGCGCGGCATGTGGAACCGCCGTGCGGCAGACTTTCAGGAACGGATCGGAACCGGCCAGCTGATCGCCGTCGCAGAGGTTCTGCGAGATCTGAACCGCGGACCGCAGCAGGAAGAAGCCTCCCATAGCGAGCGACAGATCTTCGAGAGTGCTCTAGACTTCATGATTAAGGAAGTCGCAGCGATAAACCAAATCACCGACACAGAAGCCCGTAAGCTCATTGAGCAGAGTTTGGCCAGTGCTCCTCGACCTGGCAAATCAGCGAAGGGCAACGCAGCCGCATAGCCACGATAGCGAACCGTACCGGTTGGCGGCGCAAAGAAGAGAATGGTTGCGCCGCCAATCGTTGGAAGCTGTTGAAGAGCTTTTGCTTGCTACTGCGCGCCTCCTGCGCAACGATGCGGCGGCGACATGAAGCGGCAGTCCATCATGATCATTCGCTCTGATACCCAGCCAGCCCCATAAGCGGTCTGGACATTCCAGCGGCCACCGCTATGGCCGATGATACGAGCCGGAGCATGATCCGGCAGCTTGTCACAACGCATTTGGTCCTTATCGCAAAGCGCAGCACCTGCTTTGATCCAACAAGCCTGCTGTTGTGTCGAAGTACATAGGCGGCGGGTATCCTTCTGCCACGGGGTCTCTGCCATCGCGGCATTCACATAAAAGATCGAGGCCACGACGAGTGCGCAGGCGAAATAGAAGCGAACCATGGTTTTCTCACTCGGCAGCGAAGCAATAGCCCTCGCTGATGCCTTTTATTTGCTCGTTACAACTCTGCCCAGATTACCGAACCGTGACCGGCTTCGCTTCTGATGACACTGGCGATGTCTCAGCCGAGAATGCTCGCGCATGATGTCTCATGAGAACCGTCAGCCGATCAATAACAGTTCTGATATCTGCTCTATGCCGATCTTCGTCGTTCATCACGAGCCACTGCCGATGCCGCAGCTCCTCAAGCGTTCCCCCGACCCGCTCCAAGAGAGGCTCTTGATCCCCAACGAAACAAGGCAGAACACCTTTGCCCGCGCCGGCACAAATCAGATCCTGCAGAGACCTCGGGCGGTTTACCAGCACGGCAATCTTATCGGGTACATGCGTGTACGGCCATCGAAGGTAGGCGGAAATGGCACTCTCCTTGCTGATCGCGACCCACCGATCCTGCTCATCTGCAGTTAGGTGCTTTGCTTGGTAGACGGCGTATGCGACCTCGCCAACTTTTACGGCCGCCAGGTTGCTTTCGACGGGCTCAAACGCACGGACGCCGATGTCACTTTCGCGATGTGCTAAAGTCGCCCTCTGTTCCGAAATGAGAAGCTCAACCCGGAACCGGTCGCGACTGGAGCAGATGGCAGGCAGATTCTTGCTGATCAACCAAGCCACCCAGGTTCCCGCTGCGATCCGGACGGTCGGGATGCCGTTGGCCTCTTCCCGCCAGGCCTCAACATTGCGCGCCACGAGGTCCATCTGCTGAAGACGCTCGAACAGCTGTTGCCCGGCCTCAGTAAGGGAGTAGCCGGATTGGCTTCGGTTGAACAGGGATACCCCGATTTCCCGCTCGAACTCGAGCATCCGCCGGCCGATGGTGGCACTGCTCAGTCCAAGCACGGCACTGGCTGGGCTGAGACCACCCTGCTGGGCGACGGTCAGGAAGACCTGGTATCCATCCCAAGCGATGTTTTTCATTTCCGAAACATACCTTGCGTTTCTGGTGGTTCAGAGATCCCAGCGATCAGACTATTTAGGAAGGCACTTCAGGCAAACAGAGGTGTCCTATGATTGATACTGTACTAATCTGGCAGATGATCCAGATGAATGCCCGATGCATGCAACCTCCTCAACAATCAGAAGACGCATTCTATAGGTGTTTCAGCAATGCCTACCCGTCAACATCGTGGATCCGGTGTGCGCGAGCAATCGAAACCGCAACGATGCTTGCAGCGTCGCTGTGGTGGCAGTTCAGAGTTCAGATTGCTGCTCGCCGTCCAGCCTTACTAAAACGAATTACGGATTAGTGTAGAGCATAGTCGGCATGCCTGAAGCAGTCTCAGGCATTCTTTACAGTGATGGCGTCCTCATCACAGGTCTTTGCACGGTGATCGGCATCACCACGCTTTGGCGCCTGAAAACCCGACGAGATCCTCAATCCAACCTGTCATCCTATTGATCTGGGAATTCCTCAAACCCCAAAATACCCGATGACTTCTCCGCCACGGCCATAGCGACCGTGCCGAAGGGGTCTTCGACTCCTTAAGGGCCACAGGTAAGCCCGCCGGTTCCAAAGAGACTTTGTCTCTCGCGGCCTGCTCTCGGCCGCAGGCGAATCCTGCTCAACCTCACCTTGCGATTGACCCCTGCTGCATCCTGCGGCGGCCGGCTCGCGGTCAATGGAACCCCCGTCTCGATAGAGCATGCCGGCTGCCCTGAAGGAGACAGCTTATGAAATCCCTATCCGTTCATCTTGATCGCCTTGAGAAGGTCCTCAAGGCCCGCGGCATCCCTTGCAAGCGTCACCAAACCCTGGAAGTCGCTGCCGCCGCATTCGGCTATCACAACCAGAACGAACTCACCGCTGCCGGTAAAGCGGGCGATCTCAATCCGCCGCTGGCCGAGCCCATTGGGGAAGTCGCCCTACCGACGGGCGAGACGATCATTGTGGTTCGCGATCCCCTCGCCAACTCGGCTTATGCAGTTGACCAGGCCTTCGTCGAACAGGTCATCGCCGAGGAGCGGGCGGAGCTCTTCGGTCCTACGCCCTACGGACACCTTCTGAACCTGTCGCGGCTCCTAGACGATCAGATCCTGCCGCTTCAGGCCAACCTCGACGGCATCGGCGCGTCAGAGACCATCGAGATCCCGCTATTCATCGGGCAGGTCAGCCACAAGCATGGAGACAACCTCTATGTGATGGCGACACAAGAAGCTCTCGATGCCGAGGTCGCCGATTACTGCCGGTCCAGCCTGTTCAACGACCGGACGTTTCGTCCCGGCAACCCCGCAGACGATGGTGAGGATCTCACCAAGCTTTCCGACAAGGACATCATTCGCTGGTACTTCGACGCGCCGCACGAAGAATATCTCCACACGTCGACCGACACGCTGAGGGTGCCTCTGCCGCTTCTTCGTGAGCTCCTTGGTGTGATGCCAAGCGCAGCGTCCCAGCCGAAGCGCAATACCGGACCTTCTGCCAAACCCGAACCCAAACCGCTGCCGGATACCACGCACCCTAGTGCTCGGCAGCTGATCGCCGGGATCGATAGTGTCTGGGACGATCACCCCGACTATCCGTCCGAAGACTGGAAGTATGAAGTCGAGAACGGCGACACTCGCCGGGGATACTGGGATTGGGTTGCGGCCAAACTCGAAGAGGCTGAGGACGAGGACGACGAAGCCGAGGATACAGCGGATACTGCGGACCTTCCCCCGGTTCAGAAATGGTGCGCCGACGATGCTGACGGCTATGCGGGAGGCTTGCTTTACACGACCAATGGGTGTTGCGAAGTGGCTCACGCGGGACCACGCCTGTTCAGCAAGCTCGGGCTGGAGTGGAGTGTCGATGAGCACGGATTCTTTTATCCGCTGACGGAAAAGGAGAGCCGGTTCATTGGCGAAGATGGCATTGAGCTTCCCAATGGCTTCTGGCCGCACATGGCCTATAGCTGCCTCTATGAAGGCCGGAAGTTTGCCTACCCGTCCATCGAGATCGGCTATGGCCGTGACAATGAGGGCGATCGGGAAACCGTCTTGCGGCAGCTTAAAGCTTATGCCGATCAAATCCGGCCCCGGATTGAAGCCATCGGCGGGCATGTCATCCTCGAGGAGGACGATCCCGACACCAGTCACACGCTGCTGACCCTGATCCCGTTCGACTACATCGTCCAGAACGCCGTCGAATTCGACGACTGGAAGATCAAGCTGGCCCGGCTGATGATGCCGAAGGATGCCCCGGCGGTGATGGCGGAATTTACGCCGCAAGTGTGGGTTGGTGATCAAACCATGGTGGTTGATCCGCAGGGCGACACGACCTGGGATATCACCGCAGAGATCATCGCCATGGGGCGCCAGAAGGCACTTGAGCTTCAGGACGATCAGCACAACACGGACGACCTCCGCTACACCTTCAATGCCCCGAAGTGGGTTCAGGATTGGGAGGGACCCTTTTACATGGAGGTATCCGAGCAGATCGCGGCCTTCTATGAGGCGCTCGACAAGAAGGCCTAAGCCTTTGGCGTCGTGACCGGCGAGGCTATGGGAAGCGGCGGGATAGGTCCTGCCGCTACTCCCCCTCTACGTGAATTTACCAACTTGTAGGGCCTTGGCTCCTACACAGATGATGAGAGCAGCGCTTTGCGGATGGATTCGTTCGTCCCCGAAGCGGTGCGCTTATCACGCACCCCGCGACTGCCGCCACGCGGCCGGTTGGGGCATTCCCAGGATGGAAAGAGTGATAACCTTTTCCCTGCGGATCACCAGAAATGGAAAGGACGAGTGGACCTTCACAATCACACTCGTCCCGCCATTCTTCTGGTAACCGAAGCGCCCCGTAAGGGGTCCACCCTGTAAAACAGGGGGAGAGGCAGGTGTTAGCAGCACCTGTCCCTTCCTGGGAATATATCAAACGCCGGAGCGCATGGGAAGTTGCGCTTCGGCGTGCCCCCGGAAAGAGCAGGTCCAGTCGCTTTTCGGCCAAACGTTTCGATTTTCAAACACTTAGCCGCTCTTTCAATGGAAATCGCGAGCCGCAACCCGGATGATCGGCACCTCGGCTAATTTCTCCGGCAGTTCAGCCGCCGGCGGGATGGCGATCTCCCTCGTTCCCTCACGCAGACGATCACGGGTCCCGATCTTCGCCTCATCACCACGTCCATGGCGCATGCTGAAGGGGTCATTCCGGTCGCCGACGCTGCGCATCAGATCTGTCAGGTCAATCAGATGCTCAGCGATCAGATGCGTCACGCCGCCCTCTCGCTGGAAACGCCCGCGCACGCCGATCATGCCGGATGAGAGGATCAGACGGCGCTGCTTCCCGAAGAGGGACGGCCAGACAATGATGTTTGCCACATCGGTTTCATCCTCGATCGTCATGAACATCACGCCTTTGGCTGAGCCGGGCTTCTGGCGTACCAACACCATGCCGGCAATCGTCAAGCGCTGCCCGTCCCGGACCCGCCGCAGTGTCGCGCAACTATGGATCCGGCGCTCGCGCAACTCGCCGCGCAGGAAGGCGAGGGGATGCTGACGCAGCGTCAGTCCCTTTGAGCGGTAATCCTCAACCACCTCCCGCCCTTCGGTCATTGGCGTGAGCTCCACGGCCGGCTCAATGCTCTCCGACCGGATAACCCGGTCCCGTTCGTCGGCAGCCGCGAACAGCGGCATGACCTCATCAGAGAGACCACGGATCGTCCAGAGCGCATCGCGCCGGTTGACGCCAAGAGAGCCGAAGGCATCGGCCTCGGCCAGGCGCTCAAGAGCTATCACCGGGATTTCCGCCCGGCGCCACAGCTCTTCGATGGATGTATACGGTGTGTCGCTTCGTGCGATCGGGATCATGCCGCCATCGACGTTGGCCAGGCCGTGCACCAGGCGAAGACCCAACCGAACTGCAAATCGGTGGCGGTTCCGCGTCGGCTCCAGGGTGCAATCCCACCGGGAGTGATTCACATCGATGGGCCGGATCTCGACCCCATGGGCCTTTGCATCCCGGACCAGTTGCGCCGGAGCGTAGAAGCCCATTGGCTGCGCATTCAGGATCGCGCAGCAGAACACGTCCGGATGGTGCCTTTTCATCCATGAGGAGGCATAGGCGATCTTGGCAAACGACGCTGCATGGCTCTCCGGGAAGCCGTAAGAGCCAAAGCCTTCGAGCTGCTTGAAAGTTCGTTCGGCGAATTCCCCGTCATAGCCGCGGGCAATCATTCCATGGACCAGCTTATCCCGAAACTTGGTCACGCCGGCCGTCAGCTTGAAGGTCGCCATAGCCCGCCGAAGCTGATCTGCCTCGGAAGGGGTGAACCCGGCGCACTCAATGGCAACCCGCATTGCCTGTTCCTGAAACAGCGGCACGCCCAGGGTTTTCTCCAGAACGCGCTGCAATTCCGGGCGAGGATATTCCGGTTTTTCGTGCCCCTCCCGACGGCGCAAATAGGGGTGCACCATATCGCCCTGGATCGGCCCAGGGCGAACAATCGCCACCTGAATGACGATGTCATAGAAGTTCGCCGGCTTAATCCGGGGCAGCATCGCCATTTGAGCGCGGCTCTCGATCTGGAACACGCCGACCGTGTCCGCCTTCTGGATCATCTCATAGGTCTTTTGATCGTCGACCGGGATCGACGCCAGATCCTGCTCGATCTGCTTGTGCTCCCGCAGGAGATCGAAGGCACGACGCATGCAGCCGAGCATCCCCAGGCCCAGCACATCGACCTTCATGAACTTCAGAGTGTCGATGTCGTTCTTGTCCCATTCAATCACCTGGCGATTTTCCATTGCTGCCGGTTCAATCGGCACCAGATCGTCGAGGCGTTCCTGGGTCAGGACGAAGCCGCCCGGGTGTTGGGAGAGATGGCGCGGCGCTCCGATCAGCTCGGAGGCGAGTTCCAGGGTCATCCGAAGACGCGGGTCGCTCAAATTGAGGTTGAGCTCCTTCGCCTCCTTGTCGGTCACACCCTCGTTGCCCCAGCCCCAGACCAGACCGGACAAGCCTGCCGTCACATCCTCCGGCACACCAAGAACCTTGCCGACCTCACGGACGGCGCCACGGGCGCGGTAGGTGATCACTACGCCAGTCAGAGCGGCACGGTGCCGGCCATAGGTGTCATAGATCCACTGGATCACCTCTTCCCGCCGCTCATGCTCGAAATCCACGTCGATGTCCGGCGGCTCCCGGCGCTCCTGGGACACGAAGCGCTCAAAGAGCAGATCGTGTTCGGTGGGATTGATGGAGGTGATGCCGAGGACGTAGCAGACGGCGGAGTTCGCGGCCGAGCCCCGCCCCTGACACAAGATTCCCCGGGACTTCGCGAAGCTCACGATCGCATGGACCGTCAGGAAGTAGGGCGCATACTCCAATTCCTCGATCAGATGGAGTTCATGACGGCAGGTTGCCGCGACCACATCCGGAATGCCGTCCGGATAGCGCTTGGCCGCTCCCTCCCAGGTCAAGCGCTCGAGTTTCTCCTGGGCTGTCTCGCCCGGGTCCGTTTCAGACGGATATTGGTACCGCAGCTCGTCCAGGGAGAAGGTGCACCGGTCGAGGATTTCACCGACACGCCAGAACGCCTCAGGGTGACGCTCGAACAGGCGCTGCATCTCCGCCGGGTCCTTGAGGAAGCGATCGGCATGGCGATCAAGCCGAAACCCGGCTTCGTCGATAGTGCACCGCTGACGGATGCACGACACCACATCCTGCAGGCGACGTCGGGATGGTTGGTGGTAGAGGACGTCGCCCATAGCAACCGTCGGCACCTTCGCCGCCTGTGCGGCCTGCTCGACATGATAAAGGCGCAAGTGCTCGTTGGGGGCAAAACGGCGGATGAGAGCCATGTAGGCCCGATCGCCAAAGGTCGCCTTAAGGCGCGCCAGGTTCGTCTTAAGCTCCTCATCCGCATTGTCGCCGAGGAGAATGGCCAAAAGGCCCTCCTGCCATGCGATAACATCCTCCCAGGTGAGAAGGCAGCGCCCCTTGCCAGCCCGGCTCTTGCCGACACTCAGGAGCCTGCAAAGGCGCGAATAGGCGGCGCGATCCGTCGGATACACCAGCAGCGAGGTGCCGTCTGTCAGATCCAGCCGGCAGCCGACGACAAGGCGGACGCCCGTTTCCCGTGAGGCCTCATACGCCCTGACGATCCCAGCAAGCGAGTTCCGATCGACAATTCCCAGTGCCGTGATCCCAAGGAGCTTCGCCTGCTCGAAGAGTTCGGCCGGACTGGAAGCTCCTCGCAGGAAGCTGAAGTGGGTGGTGACCTGTAATTCGGCGTACATCAGCCGAAGAACCCATGCACCCACCACCGACCGCCCTCAGCCATGGGAGCATCGCGGAAGATCCAGAACCGGCCACCCTGATCGGTTTCAATTCGGTAATAGTCCCGAGAGGGGCCATCCTTATCTCCTGCCCACCACTCAGGCGCGATCCGTTCCGGACCATCGGCATTGACCACCTTATGCCGGATCTTGCGCCAAACGATGAGGGCAGGGGGGTGATCCGGGACAAGGGCCGTCGCCACCACGCGCTCCGGTGGATCGAGCAGACGGGTCGGCCGCGGCAGGTTCTCGGGCCAGACTTCCCCAGTTGGCGGAGCAAGCGGTGAGATCCGCTTTACCATCCGCTCAGGCACCAAGGTCTGAACAGGGGCCAAGCGATAGACGCGGGCGCTGCCCACTTTCGCGCTGAGCCGGTCAACAAGACGGCTCAGGTCCACATCCTGCGTTTCAGCTGCGTCGATGCCCCTGGCCTCCACCTGCGCTTCGGCGAATGGCTCGACCTTGCTCGCCACAAGAACCATCTCCTCAATGCCGAAGCCTGGATCGACGGTCTCCAGTCGCTCATCGAAGAGTTTTGCGAGGTGAGCGTGCTCCCGGGTCGCTTTGGCCGTTCCGACCCGCAGCGAGGCCCCCTTCTGGTCGACCCGACGGAGGATCAAATCCAATCGCCGCACACCCTGACCTCGTTTGACAAGCTGGCCGCACAGGTCCTCGGCCAAGTGCCTGACCACTTGCTGAAGATGCTCCAGCCGGCCGATCGGCTCCGCAAATGCGCGGCTCGCCATTGCCGTTTCGTGCGGGATCAGCGGGTTGATCGGTTCAAAGGCATGACCCAGCGCCTGGTCGAGCCTGAGCGCCACGTCTTTCCCGAAGCGCCGAACCATCGGCGCCCGAGGCATAGCCGCAAGCTGACCGACACGATCGACCCCAAGCTTTTGCATCGTGGCCACGGTCTGAGGAGGGATCCTCAAAGCGGCAACCGGCAGGGTTGCCACGGCCTCGACGCTTCGGCCCACTGGAACGATGCCCCCGCCACGATAGCGGGCGACCGCCCATGCAGTACCCGGAGCATCAGCGATCGCAGCCTTCGCGTTGATCCCTTGACCTGAAAGACGCCCCAACAGGTGCTCGAGAAGCTTCTCCTCGCTGCCAAAGAGATGGGCCACACCCGCGATGTCGATCCAAATTCCGTCCGGCGGGTCGAGGGCGACGACGGGTGAATAGGCGATGGCCCACCGCGCCAACCGCTCCAAAGCAGCCCTGTCCTCCTCTGGCGCGGCGTCAATCACATGGAGGTTCGGAACACGGGCTTGTGCCTGGGCAATCGGAAGCCCTGGACCAAGACCCAACTCCAACGCCTTGGAGCAAGCGCACCCAATCCGCCGCGCAGATCCGATTGATAGGGCCGTGACCAGAGGCTCATCGGGGGGAGGGCCGCCATGCCGCCTAACCCGGTCCGTTGACCAGGTCGGAAGATACACGGACACCATCCGCCTCATTCAAACCCCCTGCGCCAACCTTCAGACAAAGCAATCCCGACGGGAGGATCGGCACCTAGCGGCCGATTCACTCCAGCTTCGCGGAACATAAGGCGAACGTCGGACGCGAGGAATAGGATCCCTTTGAGACGGAGTCAGTCCTGTGAATAGCGTGAACAAATCGGGATCATCCATGATTTGTTTACCCTTAACGCAGCGGTCACCAAATCGCGGAGACACCGTGCCAACTGGGAAACGGTCTGCTATAAAAGGGAGAAATTACGCAAATCATTTCCGATTTCAGAAACCAAATGCCAGGACCCTCCACGTTGATTCAGCAGGCAGAAATCGCCTCTTGCCCCGATCCCGTCATGACTTTCATTACGGATGCATACCGGGCTCTGACAGATTTGGGTCTGCGGAATAAGATGATTTCTCTTCCCGCCGCGAGCTCGCGTGGGCGTTCGATCGATCTCGCGGTCGACCCTGATGCCTTGGTTGAGTTCTTCGCTCAACCAGACGCCGCAGGTAAGATCGGGTCTGACATTCTCCCGCTGGCTCAAGAGTCTCAGCGATCGGCCGCAGATCTTCGCCGCTCAATTATCTCGTTGATCGCTGATGCGGAGATCATCGCCAGCGAACAAGGCATCGAGACCCGCCGGCTTGCTCTCGGCATGATTGAGTGGAAGGACGCCGACGGCGCAAACCGGACAGCTCCAATGTTTACCATACCGGTTACGGTCACGAATGATCTCACGATCACGCAGGCCGGGCCGCTTGAGCCGAACGAAACCTTTCCACTTTTTGCAGATTCATTCGGATGCACTGTCGGGATCGACCCGACCAAGCCGCCATCTCGCGCATTGGTTGTGAAAGCACATGCTGTTGAGCCGGTAAAACCCGGCGGCATCGCAATCCTCGGCTATAAGCCTCGGGTCAATCTTAACCTGTATGCTGGCAAAAGTGCTGCCATGCACCGGGCCGTGGATATTTCCGCTCGACCGCACCTAACCGAAGTTGGTGCGCTTCGCATTCTCGCAGGCTTAAGTCCGGCGAGCACGAGAAATCATCTCAAAACGCCAAACCTGCATATTGTCGATGCCGACTTAAGCCAGGACGAGGTGGTCACTGCCGCCAGGGCAGGGGAGTCCTTCGTTCTTCAGGGCCCGCCCGGAACCGGCAAATCGCAAACTATCGTCAACGTCGTCGCCAATCTACTCAATGATGGAAAGCGTGTTCTTGTCTCGGCGGAGAAAACCGCTGCACTGGAAGTAATTGCCGATCGCTGGCCGAAGAACGTTCAAGGCATTCCGTGCCCAGTCCTCCTCACTGAGGGAGGAGCGCCATTAGGACCTGAGGCTCAGTTCGCAGTCGCAACTCCGGCAGTCGCCGCCCTTAAAATCCCTCCTGGAGTCTCATTCGACACCCTCATCGTCGATGAGGCATCTCAGATGAGGCTGGCTCATTCCGCTGTCGTCGCTGCGTTGGCAGACCAGATCATCGTGATTGGTGACTCGCAGCAGATGGCGCCGAGCAACCTGTTCGCACGGGTCGGCCAGACTCAAGTTTCAGCAACCATGATCCACAGTCTCCTGGATCACGCTGTCGCCTCAAACTTGCCGTCAAGGCTTCTCAAGCAGCATTACCGCTCTAAGCATGAGAGCCTCATCCTCTTCTCGAACAAGAACTACTATCGCGGACAGCTCGACATCATTCCATCCCCGCTGCGCAACGGATCGCTTGGAACTGCCTTTAAGTTCGTGTCCGACGCGGTTTACGACCGAGGTGGAGCCGGGGATAACGTTGTTGAAGCCAATGCCCTAATTTCAGATGCACTAGAAATCGCGAAAGCGAACAATTCGCGGAGGAGAAATCCACTCGGAGGTACTCCCCGTTCTGTGGGAATTATCACGCTCAATGAAAATCAACGCGATCTAATCCTTACTCTGCTCCCCGAGGCGCTGGAACGACAGAGCCTATCCGAGCTCGACCTTGCCGGAACAAACGGGCACGGGAGGCACTTCGTCAAAGCTCTTGAGAATGTCCAAGGCGACGAGCGTGATATTATCCTCGTTTCGACAACTTATGGCCGAGACCGGAAGCAGCGCTTCATCGCGAATCTGGGCGTTCTCTCACAGCCTGGAGCCGCGAACCGCGTCAATGTGCTTGCAACGCGGTCAAAGTGGAAGACAGTCGTCTATCATTCTTTCGAAATGGAGTTGCTTGCTGACGCCAGTAGTGATGGCGCGGAGTCATTCAGGAAGTATTGGAGGGAAGTTCAGAACTGCTCCGAGATCAGACCAAGCCTCGTCCCGTTAGACGAATCTAACCCGGGAGATGATCTCGAGTTAGCGTTCCGCCTGATGCAGAAGCGGCTCAAGTTCGAACGGTACTTCGTTCACAAATTCCCACGCTTCGTGGCCGGGTTCGAGAAAGACGACCCACACCGGTACGTCATAAGTTTCTACATCACTGGGCTCTATTCGCCTCTGCAAGAGGCTTCGGACATTGCACGCATCAAGAACGCTGGATGGCAGCTCTGTCGTATCCCAATCGACGAGTGGCGAGCCGATCCTGAGAAGATGGCTGACGGCGTCTACCGCGTCATGTCCAAGGCTTCGCTGGTGAAAATCGACCTGTAGGTAATGCAGATGGACCCGCATAAGCCGTTGATATCACTTTCGGAATCTTCCCCCCGGTTCCATAACTAATCTTATGCGAAATTATAACGTTGCGCCCAACACAGGAGATATGCATTGAGTCCCTCCCCCAAAGTGCGTGCCTCGGTCCGGAAGAAGGTCGACATCCTCACGACCGTCATTTCGACAATGCTCGAGATCGCTGAGGACGGTTTTGATCTCATGATGAAGATGAAGATTCAACGTCCCTTCAGACGTTCGAAGCTCACGCGGCTCCGCCGGGAATTTTTGATCCTCCAACAAAGCGTGCTCGCTGCAGACAATCCGAATCCAGACATCGGTGCAGGCAAAGAGATGGCTGGCGCAATCAACCAGTTATACACCCAATTGATGGATGGCCTCGAAGTCCATTTTCAGCGCTATACGAGCAAGACCGGAAAAGATCTGCTGAAGACGCTCAATAGCATGCGGCGGTGCTTCGCATCCGTAGCCCGCGAGGCACTTCCCTAGACGCATTTAGTCTCACAACTCATCACAGTTCGAAGCGAGAAAGAATGATCAACTCACCTGAAAGCAATCGGCCTCTCGACCCAACAATAGCTGAGATCAACCAGACCTTGAGCGAGATGCTTGCCCGAAACGAGGCTTTATACGCCATGTTGGAGGAGTTGAACCTTAAACCTCCCTTCGACAGGTCAGACTTCGAGTGGACCCGGGAGGAAATCTCAACATTGAATACCCGCCTCCAAGCAGCGAGCGATCCAGACTCTCTTGCTGGATTAGTCGTGAATCACGCAACGCTCCTAGGTGGGAAATACCTTCGGCTCGTTGATTGCATAGAAGCGGAAATCTCTCGACAAGCACCCGAGCGTGCCAAAGCGCTTAAGGAGTGGCTTGCTGGGATCCAACAGCACGACAGTGCAGTTGAGATTAACTCATTTCACTAACTGCCGCGGATAATAGGAAAAATCGATGAATACCCTCCCTCCCGTGACAGACCTTCACATTGCTCCGCTTGCATCCGATATCCTAATGAAAGAGATCGAGACGCTCTGGAACCTTCAAATCGGAATCCTCGACGAGATCGATGAGCAGATTGAGGCCGCCGAGGATATGGGCGCCGAGATGCACGCGCTAGAAAGGCGCGCCGAACAATTGCGGGACGGGATTGCGTCTACGTTCTCCCGGCTCAGAACCGCCGGGAATAACGACGCTGCTTGGGAACGCGCCTTCCTGCAAGCTGGAACTCTTTATGAGGATCTCGTCAGCTTCCGTGCGCTTGTAACGTCGGAGGTGCTGCTCATCGCCGGAGCGGCCGAAGTTCAGGATGCTGCGCCGCCGCAGACGTTCCTTCATTAGAGCCGCACTCCGGGCCGCCGGAGCCACCTTAACGTTTTTCCCCAGAGCCCCATGACAGCCGATTTCGAAGTCCTCTGGCAACGGGTCGAGGCCATTCCTCACCCAGGGCCCGCCCCGAAGCCCCAAGCATCCACGATCCTCCCGTCACGCCAAGCGCGGTTCTTTCGGCGCCTTCTCGATACCCGCCAGGTCGCCCTCGCCCTTGCCTGGACGGCTTTTATCCTTCTCCCGATCCTCAGCCTCGCTGGAGGAGACCCAGTATCGCTATGGTCTGTTGGAGGGGTCGGCCTCCTCTGTCTCTGCTGTGTCCTAGCAATTCCTACAGACACCAGTGCCTTCCAGAAGCGGCTCCACGGTGCCGAGGCTGAATGGAAGAGTGTCGAGACCGAATGGGAGCAATGCGCTGGCCCGCGATCATTCGACACCAAGAAGCTCCAACTGTTGGACCTCCGGAATGAATGGAACAGTCTTCCTGACCTCGAAGAGGAGAAGATGGAGTCCCTCAAAGACGTCCAATGGGATGCCCAACGCCAGCAATTTCTATCCGGATTTCCAATCCATGAGGCCGACATTTTCAACGTTGGCGATGGGCGTCTGAAGACCCTCCGAGAGGCGAACATCAAGACGGCAGCCGACATTACAACGGTCGAAAACTTGGCCCGCATTCAGGGTATTGGCCCCTCAATCGGGAAAACTCTAGTCGATTGGCGCAGAACGCTGCAGAGCGGGTTCCAATTCGATCCTACCGAGCCACTCCTGCCGGCGCAGGTCGATGGCGTCAAAGCAGACATCGCAGCTCAAGCAAGGGATCTGGAACTCCAGCTGAGGCTCGGGATCGCCGACCTCGAGAAAACGCTCGCACGGATCCAGAAGGTTCGCTCCCGTGGCGCCGAGATCTTGAGCCTGGAATTCGACCGATACCAGAAGGCGCGCAACGAAGTATCCCTCCTCTCATAATCGTAGGGGTATCGAGCCCACTCGCGGCAAGGGCTTCGTTGCGCGAAATTAGCCGCCGGTCGAGCGCAGAGCGGCTGGCGTTTACGCTGTTTTAAATCGTAAATTCCAATTAACAGGTCGATCCTCTATCGTGCCCTTCGCATTCACGTGAATGTACGTCGGCCGCGTCATATGAGGATCTTGCGCGATGCATCTAAGCCCTGCCCTTCCGATGGACCGGCGGCTCCCTTCAGGAGAAAGCATCGCTGTTAACCTCAACGCACCCCAGGTGACCGACGAGGCTGGAGTTCCATTCCCGCTCGGCGAAATGCTCTCCGACACTAACGGTGGGGCGATCTATCGTGTCCCAGCCGACGGATGGCTTGCCGCCAAAGTGCTCCGGGGCGGCCCTAGTCCGCACATGACTGCCCGGCTAAAGGGGATGCTCCAGCTCAACAACAGTGAGCTAAGGAAAGTCACGGCCTGGCCCACCGCCCTGCTCTATCCAAAGGATAGCGACGAGCCAATCGGTTTCCTTATGCCCTTGGTCAGAGGGCGCTTCCCCATCTCGACGCTCTCCAGCCCTAAAGGGCAGCTCGCGCGCTTTCCCAATGCCGACTGGAGATTTCTCGTCCGGGTCTCGACCAATCTCGCCCGGGCATTCAACGCCGTGATCAAAGCCGGATGCATCGTTGGAAACGTAAATCCCGCCAATATTCTGGTCGGACAGGATGCATCGGTCATTCTCACAGGCTGCGACACCTTCCAAATCGACATGATCGATTCTGTGGTCGGAGAAGCCGCGCAGGTAACGCTGCTTGCCCCCGAACTTCAAGACAAGCCGTTTGGTGGGCTAGTCCGCAGCGTTAACCATGACAATTTCGCCCTGGCCGTTCTGATATTCCAGTTGCTCTTTGCCGGACGCCATCCCTTCGCAGGACGCTACCTCGGGGACGGTGACATGCCGATCTCAAGAGCGATCGCTGAGTTTCGCTTCCCATATGGCTCGCGTCGTAGCGTCCATATGATGGAGCCACCGCCAAAGACCCCTTCCCTCTCAATCGTGGGGCCGGAGCTTGCCGCCCTGTTCGACCGGGCATTCGGAAAACCTGCGGTCAAGGGGGGACGTCCGTCAGCGCGCGAATGGATGGCTGCCCTCAGCCGCCTGGAGCAAAGTCTGAAGCCTTGCCGCGCCAACGCATCCCATTGGCACCACACAGCAACTTCGTGCCCATGGTGTCGTCTGTCCTCCGACGATGGGGCAGCCTCAAGTTTCTTGGCCGAGGAAGTCCTCTTCGGGGAACACGCTGACTTCGAGACCCTCTGGCGGGAAGCCGAAGCCCTCGACCCCCCAGGTGAGGCGCCCAATGTTCTCGACCTTGACTCGGCTCCTTCGGAAGCGGCTTTAGCGGTCCGCCGCAAAGGGAACCTTGCCCATCTGGCGGCGGGGGGCATCGGATTGGGCCTGATCACCTTAGGCATCTTCACCAAGATCGAGGCCATTCACCCGATGTGGTTCATCGGTGCGGGGATCCTCGCATTCTTTGTCACCCACGGTCTGTTTGACACCGAGGATGATGAGGCTGCCATCAGGCGTCGCTTAGAGCGAGGCAAACTCAAGTGGGAGGCTGCGGAGGCCGAGTGGACACTCAGGGCGAGCTCAGAAGAGTTCTCCCGTCAGAAGACTCTCCTTCAAGAGCTTCGCGACAGTTGGGACCAACTTCCAGCTCTCCGGAACCGTCGTCATGAGGAGCTCAAAGACAATCATTGGGCGCTGCAAAGGAACCGCTACCTCGATGGCTACCGGATTGCTGAGGCAAGAATAGAGGCTCTGACCACGGAACGGCAGATCTTCCTCGCCTCCTATGGAATCGAAACCGCTGCCGATATCGATATCAAGCGTTTCCACGCCATCCCCGGCCTGAGCAACCGCCTGCTCGAAAGCCTCCTCGCTTGGCGGACGTCCATAGAGCGCGATTTCATCTACGCCCCTACCCTGCCTATCGATCCCGCAGACACGGCCCGGGTCGACCAGGAGCTCAGGACCGAGAAGCGTCGGCTTGAGAGCCAGATGAGGAGCGGTCTGGCTAGCCTTAAACATGTCCGAAACGAAATCGAGGCTGCGCGAAGGACCCTCAAAGGACCGACCGAAGAGGCCTATCGCTACTATGCCCAGGCTCAAATCGATGCAGCGGTGCTTTCCTAAAGGGAGTGCACCGCCCTTTTCCCACCCACAAGGGATAGACCAAGACCCATTTAGATCAGGTGATCTCGAGATCCACTGACCAGAACCAAACCCCAAAATCTGGATCCGGAGACCTCCCATGATCAGTCGGCCCCTTCCGCGTCTGCAGCAGGCCATGAGCCTCGCTGGATTTAGCCAGTCCGAGACGCATTCGGCCATCTATACTCGCCGGACTTACAGAGATGACTTCCTGGCCGCTGCCGAAGCCATTTGCCACGTCGGCGGCGCCTCGAAGGCGATCCAATTTGCGATCCGGTGCAGGCACATCGATCGCCGCCGTCTTCTCTCCTGAGAGACCAAAGTCACGAAAATTAAGGACATTTTCGCCTTGATCCTCGTCAGGGCTTGATCGTCTTTGGAATTATCACGCACTTAAAGTACAATTTATTTCGCAAATCATACTTGCGGTGTTCCAGAGCGCTCTCTGGGTCGCTTCGGGTATGCCCTCCAACGGGAAGCGAAAGACCCTGAGACTACTCATCAATGAGCCGCTCCCGCGGCCCGGAGATTGAGATCTCCGAAGTAAGGATTAGCCCACGATGCATTTCGAGCGCCGTTTTACCACCGCAGGGCTGTCGCCCTACGCTGCCCTCGCCTTCCGGCTCGCCACGAGCGAGATCCGCAATCCGGATGGCTCTGTCGTCTTCAGGCTCGAGAACATCGAGGTGCCAGAGGCCTGGAGCCAGGTCGCCGCGGACGTCCTTGCTCAGAAGTACTTTCGCAAGGCCGGGGTCCCGGCACGACTGAAGAAGGTGGAAGAGAACGATGTCCCCTCCTGGCTTTGGCGCTCCGTGCCGGATGAGGACGCGCTCGCCGCTCTCCCCGAGGATCAGCGCTTCGGCTCCGAGATTTCCTCCAAGCAGGTCTTCGATCGGCTGGCTGGCTGCTGGACTTACTGGGGCTGGAAGGGCGGCTATTTCCGTTTTCCGGAAAATGACCCATTCAAGCGCTCTTTGATCCCTGAAGAAGTGGCTGCTTGGGAAGAAGAAAACGCCCAGGCCTTCTATGACGAGCTGCGTTACATGCTCGGCAATCAGATGGTGGCGCCGAACTCCCCGCAATGGTTCAACACCGGCCTGCACTGGGCCTACGGCATTGATGGTCCGAGCCAGGGTCATTTCTATGTCGACTACAAGACCGGCAAGCTGACAAAGTCCAAATCGTCTTACGAGCATCCGCAGCCGCATGCCTGCTTCATCCAGAGCGTTGAGGACGACCTGGTGAACGAGGGCGGCATTATGGACCTGTGGGTCCGTGAGGCCCGCCTGTTCAAGTATGGCTCGGGCACGGGCTCCAACTTCTCGTACCTGAGAGGCGAGGGCGAGAAGCTCTCCGGCGGTGGCCGCTCGTCCGGCCTGATGTCCTTCCTCAAGATCGGCGACCGGGCTGCCGGCGCGATCAAGTCGGGCGGCACCACGCGCCGCGCCGCCAAGATGGTGGTGATCGATGTCGATCACCCCGACATTGAGGCTTACATCGACTGGAAGGTGAAGGAGGAGCAGAAGGTAGCCGCGTTGGTAACGGGCTCCAAACTCGCTTCCAAGCACCTGAAAGCCATCCTGAAGGCCTGCGTGAACTGCGAGGCCGAGGGCGATGCCTGCTTCGATCCGGAGAAGAACCCGGCCCTGAAGAAGGAGATCAAGTTCGCCCGCCGGGTCATGATCCCGGACAACTACATCAAGCGCGTCATCCAGTTCGCCAAGCAGGGCTATACCGACATCGACTTCCCGATCTACGACACCGACTGGGACTCGGAAGCCTACCTGACCGTCTCAGGCCAGAACTCTAACAATTCGGTCTCCGTAACTGAGGGGTTCCTCCGCGCCGTCGAGAACGATGCCGACTGGCACCTGACGGCTCGTCGTGGTGGCCACGTCATGAAAACCCTGAAGGCTCGCGACCTGTGGGAGCAGATCGGCTATGCCGCCTGGGCGTCCGCCGATCCGGGCCTGCACTTCAACACCACCATGAACGACTGGCACACCAGCCCTGAGGGTGGCCGCATCCGAGCCTCGAACCCGTGCTCGGAATACATGTTCCTGGACGACACGGCGTGCAATCTCGCCTCCGCCAACCTGCTGCAGTTCTTCGACCGTCAAGGAAACACCTTCAGCATCGCCGACTTCAAGCACGCTTGCCGCCTCTGGACGGTGGTGCTCGAAATCTCCGTCATGATGGCGCAGTTTCCATCCAAGAAGATCGCGCAACTCTCCTACGAGTACCGCACGCTGGGCCTCGGCTTCGCGAACATCGGCGGCCTGCTCATGACAATGGGCCTGCCTTACGATTCCAATGAAGGACGAGCCATTGCAGGCGCCCTCACCTCGATCATGACCGGCGTCTCCTATGCTACCTCGGCCGAGATGGCTGGAGAGCTTGGACCGTTCCCGCAATACGAGAGGAATGCCAAGCACATGCTGCGGGTGATGTATAATCACCGCCGCGCAGCCATCGGCGCTCTGGACGGGTACGATGGGCTGTCCACCAGCTTGGTCCCGCTCGACGTGGATACCCTGAACCGTCCCGGACCTCTGAATGAGGCCTGGAACGCCCTCGGCAGCCACCTTGCCGCCGAGTCCAAAGAAGCGTGGGACACAGCTCTGGACCTTGGTAAGAAGAACGGCTACCGCAACGCGCAGGCTACCGTGATCGCGCCGACCGGCACGATCGGCCTCGTGATGGATTGCGACACCACCGGCATCGAGCCCGACTTCGCCCTGGTGAAGTTCAAGAAGCTCGCCGGCGGCGGCTACTTCAAGATCATCAACCGGGCGGTGCCCGATGCGCTCCGCGCGCTCGGCTACCGCGAGCACGAGATCGCCGAGATTGAGGCCTATGCGGTCGGCCACGGCTCCATGCGCCAAGCGCCCGCCATCAACCCCGGCTCCCTGCGCGCCAAGGGTTTTTCGGACGAGAAGATCGACGCGGTGGAGAAGGGCCTGAAGAGCGCCTTCGACATCAAGTTCGTCTTCAACCGCTGGACGCTCGGCGAGGATTTTCTGACCGGCATCCTCAAGGTCCCGGCGGACAAGCTCAACGATCCGTCCTTCGACCTGCTCTCTTACTTAAGCTTCTCGAAGGCCGACATCGAGGCCGCGAACATCCACATCTGTGGAGCGATGACTCTCGAGGGAGCACCCCATCTTAAGACTGAGCACTACCCGGTCTTCGATTGCGCCAATCCCTGCGGCAAGATCGGCAAGCGCTATCTCTCGGTCGAGAGCCACATCCGCATGATGGCGGCGGCGCAGCCCTTCATCTCGGGCGCGATCTCCAAGACCATCAACATGCCCAACGACGCCACGGTCGAGGATTGCAAGAACGCCTACATGCTGTCCTGGAAGTTGGGCCTGAAGGCGAACGCCCTCTACCGCGACGGCTCCAAGCTCTCGCAGCCGCTCAACTCCGCCCTCATCGCCGATGAAGACGAGGATGCGGAGGATGCCGCCGAAGCGGTGGCCGCCCTCCCCGCGGCCGCTAAGGTGGCTCAGATCTCCGAGCGCATGGTCGAGAAGGTTGTCGAGCGTATCGTGAAGGTCAGAGACCGTGAGCGCATGCCCGACCGCCGCAAGGGCTACACCCAGAAGGCAACGGTCGGCGGACATCGCGTCTACCTCCGGACTGGCGAATACGACGACGGCCGCCTCGGCGAGATCTTCATCGATATGCACAAGGAAGGCGCCGCCTTCCGGGCGATGATGAACAACTTCGCCATCGCGATCTCGCTCGGCCTGCAATACGGCGTGCCGCTGGAGGAATACGTCGAGGCTTTCACCTTCACGCGCTTCGAGCCGGCCGGCTTCGTCCAGAACAACGATCGCATCAAGTCCGCGACCTCGATCCTCGACTACGTGTTCCGCGAGCTCGCCGTGTCCTATCTCGGCCGCAACGACCTCGCTCACGTGGAGCCGGAGAATGCACCGACAACTGTCGGTCTCGGCAAGAATGATGGCACTTCGTCCGATCCTACTGGTGTCGTTCTCCCGATCTCCCGTGGATTTGTTCGCTCCGATGTCCAGACGGTTGCTCAAACCGTTGCCATCTCATCAGCGGCGCTGATGCCTCAAGTCGACGGCAACGCCGCATTGGCGATGCACCCGGTCGAGAGTCTGCCGTTTCAGCCTCCGGTTCACACACAAGCCAACGATGATATGGCGACAAAACTCAGCATCGCTAAGAACCAAGGGTTCATCGGTGAGGCATGCGGCTCATGCGGAAGCTTGCGGGTTATTAGAACGGGGAAATGTACGACGTGCCTAGAATGTAACTCAAGCGGCGGTTGCGGGTAGGGAGAACTCACCTCGGATGACGCAAACGAGTGAAGGTCACAACGCAAGTGGCCTTCGCTCCCATAACTCCCGGACACTGAGCCATGAACATCTGGTTGACTCACTTCGTCCTTTCTAGCCTCATAAGCGTAGCACATCCGATCGCGGCCTTGGCGAATGGAGCCAGCTTCGGGTCGGTCGCGCCAGACACTGTGCCCCAACCGAGATCAAGCAAAGCCGTCATCTCGTTTGTCTCGCCGCCGACGCTTTTTCCGATCGAAGGGTTCGCGTTCAAAACAGCCTATCGTCCACTTCCCGTCTACGACAGGCCAGGCGGTTCCAGCGTTGGTGAACTAACGATGACGAACGCCAACTGCGCTGGGGTTGAGGATAGCCCTGCCTGTCACCAGGTCGGCCCGTGGGTCCTGCAGTTCACTAACGGAACTCAGTACAGCGTCGAGGTGGGGGAATATGGCTATTCCGCCTATGGCCTTGTCTCGTACTCCCAGAGCACACTAGGCCCGAATGGTCTTTGGTCAGAGATCTCCTCTGAAATGGGACCTCTTTGGGTCCTCACTCCGGCGGAAGCAGTGATTCCGTATGAGAGCCTTGTGCATGTCGTCGACAACTTCGACCGCTGGTGTGACCAGCCCGGAAGCTGCACGCCTGTCCAGCAGGATATGCGTGCCGAAGTAAGGAGGGTGGCCGAGGGGCAGTACAAGCTCCTTAGCTGCTATCTCCATGCCTACGAGGTCACCGGGATGACAACAGCGGATAGGGCAACCTACTACCGGGTCAATCTGGCCGAGGTAGAGCCTGGCTCAGGTGTCCCACACTTGCCAAGGTCTGGTTTCGTTCCAACCCGCAATCTGAACGGCAGCCACACCGGAACTTTCTATTCTCGGGGCTGCTGAGCCCAAGTCCGATCTGCTTTCCTCACCATTTGCCCCATATCCAAATCGATCCTAGTCATGCGGAAATGTTCGAAAACCGGCTCCTATGGAAACCGCACCACATTCAGTCGAAAGCTGAATAGCAAGGTCCGGCATTGTTCGATTTCCGGTCAGATCAAATTGGTGCAGCTCGACGGCTCACGGGTTGAATTATTCATTGATGGCGCCTCCCACGGGTCATTCGACGACGCCAGCGCCGCCCTCACCCAGGCGTCAGCTCTCAAGATCGTGCGGACGGTGCCAGCTAGGAAGCCTCGACCCGAGCGAACATACGATCTGACCCCCATCCGTGGCTCCGATCACGTTGGGCTCTACATCGACGGGAAATTCGAAGGCGTATTCTCGAGTGCCAGAGCGGCTGGATCCTATGTCGCCGATCGATCCCATCCAGGTCGCCAGCCGGCGACTAAACCTCGGATCAAAATCCGAGGGGCTCATATCTAAGGAGACGCAGCCCGTGACTATCGTCGACGTCGAGAACGGACCAAGTTATCTGTTCTCTGGGAGCCGTTTGATCGCCACCGGCTCCCGCGAGATGTGTGAGGCCGTTCGGGATGGCACAATCCAGGACTATATCGATCGCTCCGAACAGGAGCGAAGGCGCCTAAAAGTCGGGATGCACAGTCCGCGTGTTCAAAGACAACTTGCCTTAGAAGCAGCCGCGGCGAAACCTGTAATCGAGCAGGCAGAGCTCTTCGCCTGAACTTCGAACACCAAATTTGGGGCGCTAGAGAGCGCCCCTTTTTTATACAAGTCCGCAAACCCTGTTTGCCACACTTATTAATTTTTAATGACCCGTTACCAGTGGTGCACAAGCCAGCGGAAGGTCGAGATGACGTCCTTATTAGGACGGGAAACTAAATCCCCAAAATGGAACCGAAATAGCTTGACCGCAGGCGGTCCAAACGGTTTTGTATCATGCCATTCTATTTCGGTTTGATGCATTACAAGTGCGCCCGCTTGCTCATGCTTCTGGAATAAGAAAGAAACAATATGTCGGCCCGAGCTATCCTCGCCCTTCGTGGTGTCAACCAAGACAATGAACTCTATCGCGACTATGCCAATAAGGCCGATGGCGAAGGGGCTGTCATCACCTTCTCCTTCATGACTGCGCTGCCCGAAGGCAGCACCAGCAGCAGGAAGCAAGCAACGTTTTCGACCTACTCGGCTCAAGAGAAAGCCACTGTTTATGCGGCCCTCGGGTATATTTCCACGATCGCGAACGTAACCTTCGTTGAATCCGACGCAGCGAATTCACTGATTGCCTTTGGTCAGTACGACATGGAGGGCGATACTGTCGGCGCTGCTGACGCCATTTACTACAACAAGCCGTTAGGCCGCTTCGAACAAGCCCAGGTCTGGGCAGATAGCCTTATCAAATACAGCACCAAGGGCGGCCAAGGCATCCATACTATCCTGCACGAAGTCGGCCATGCTCTTGGACTTCAGCATCCCTTCGAGGGTCCGTACGCGCTGAAGGGCAAGGAGCTTGCCTCGTCGGCGATGGGCTACTCCTACACCGGGCCCGACAACAAGTTGGGCGTCTATGACATCATGGCGCTCCAGGAGATCTATGGGACCCCACAGGTTCGCCTCGGCAACAACACCTACAAGCTGGGCAACGACAAGCTCATCTTAGATGCCGGCGGAGTCGATACCCTGGATGCCTCGGGTGCCAAGTACAAGGTGGCCATCAACCTCGGTGCTGGAGGCTGGAGCTACATCAACAAGAAGTCCAGCTCGCTGATCTCCGACGGCCAGGCCGTGATCGGTCAGTCGACCACCATCGAGAACGCAAAGGGCTCGAAGTACAACGACACCATCACCGGCAACTTAGAGAACAATTCTCTCAAAGGCGGTGCCGGGAATGACAAGGTGTACGGCGGCGCTGGCGACGACAGGCTCTACGGAGACTCGGGCAACGATCTCCTTAGCGGCGGCGACGGCATGGACTATCTGTCGGGCAGCACCGGCAACGATACCATCTGGGGTGGCGCCGGAGCCGACCGGCTCTACGGCGGATCTGGGAAGGACCAGTTCAAGTTCAACTCCTACGGAGACCTTGGCGACCTGAACTCGTTCGACCGGGTCTATGATTTCCGGAAAGACGACAAGATCAACTTCCGGAGCTTCGATGCCAACGTTGATGTCGGGGGCCGTCAGAAGCTGACCTTCCTCGGCAACTCCTCTGGCGATTGGAAGCTGAACGCTCATAAGGCCGGTCAGTTCTACTACAACACCGTCTCGGACGCGCTCGTTATTGATTCCAATGGAGACGGTGCCGCCGATCACTATATCGGCGTAAAAGGCGTCACGTCGATGAAAGCCGCCTACTTCATGCTCTAACCCAAGAGGGAGGCCAGTCAGGCCTCTCTTTTTTGTTTCGGGCAGATGAAGTTAGGAGTTCGCGAAACCGATGCCGACCCTTCGAGAATATATCACTGAAATGGAAGCCCGCCGGAAGCGGCTCAAGGAAGCCGAAGATCGCGGCTGGCACGATTGCATTCCGAGCGAACGCGAGACCGTCGCCGAATTCGAGCACGTTCTCATGAATGCAATTGGGAATAACTATGATCGCCTCGTCGACATCGCCGGCGAACTGGATCTTGGGCCGCTGCCGCCTGGGATTTCGCTGGCCTACAGCAGGGATTGAAAAATCATCTTCCGACAGTGGCCAGGGGTGACGGTACATCCGCGCCACCCCTTAACCACGTCAGCCGAGTGCCCCACATCCCGGTTGCTGCCTTGATATCGCCAGTATGGTTAACATTTGGTTAACCCGAAGCATTCAAATCGGAAAATCCGTCTTTAATTCCTCCGCGAAGCTTGGCAATTTGGGTCAGCAAGATCCCCAAAAAGGTAAATGTTCAAGAGCGCCCGTTCGCAACCTACGAACGGCAAAGCTTTAGGTGCCGAAGAGCGCCTGGAAGGAGTTCGAATTGCGCTTTGATATTGTCGCCGACATCCATGGACACGCCTCCAAGCTTACGGCCCTCCTGTCCAAGCTTGGCTATAAGCTCAAGAACGGCACCTGGCAGCATCAGGATCGCACCCTGATCAGCGTCGGCGACCTGATCGACCGCGGCCCAGAGCAAATCGAAACGGTTCGCATTCTCCGTCGCATGAGAGACGAAGGCTTTGCTCTGGTGACGATGGGCAACCATGAGCACAATGCCATCGGTTGGTTCCTGACCGATCCAGATGTTCCCTCCCGTCCGCTTCGGGCTCACAGTGCCAAGAACCGAGCCCAGCATCGGGCGTTCCTAGAAGCCGTCGGCGAAGGCTCTCCCCTCCATAAGGAACTGGTCGACTGGTTCACGACGCTCCCACTCTGGTGGGAAACCGATGGCCTTCGAATCATTCATGCTTGCTGGCACTCCCGCGAGATTGCCGTGATGCGGGATTTCGTGCGCGATGACGCCTCGCTCACCCACGACGGGATCTATGCGTCCTTTGCCAAAGGACATCCGGCGCACAATGCCGTCGAAATTCTCCTCAAGGGGCTCGAGATCGCCCTGCCCCCAGGTGTTTCGTTCTTCGACAAGGACGGTCATGAGCGGACCAACACGCGCATCCGCTGGTGGGACGACGCTGCCACTACCTACAAGACCGCTGCTCTGGTGGATCCGGAAACGACGGCTCTGCTGCCGGACATCGAACTCGGCCCGACCGACCGACTAGCGTACGACCACTCAGCTCCGGTCCTTTTTGGCCACTACTGGCTTCAGGGTGAGCCAATCCTGACCGACCGGCGCCGGCTCTGCCTGGACTACTCCGTGGCCAAGGGCGGCCATCTCGCCGCGTACCAGTGGGATGGCGAGACGGAGCTCGATCCCAGCAAGTTAGTGTACGTCAGCTGACCAAGGACGCAAGTCTGCAACTGTAGACTTGCGTCGCCTCGTTAGCTGAAGGGCTCTAAGCCCTGATCACATGTTTTCGGTTCGGCCGTAGGATTAACCCTTGTGCCGATTTTCCCTTAGGCTGATTGTGGGTCGAGTGAATCCGAATTAAACAGCAGACAAGCGAAACTTCTTGATTTGAGTTTCACATGGCGGATTGGAAGCTCACTCGTTTGAGCCCGATCCAAAGGCATGATGCCGCCCCGCCATACCGGTGCGAACCCGGTATATTGGACACCATCGCCATATTTGATCGATTTCGAGTTCAGCCGCTTGTTGGCAGCTGCAGCTCGAAGGTTGATGCGGGCATCAAATGCTAATGATTGATGAATTTGTTTTCACAGAGCGATCCGCTCTCCTGATCGCAATGGGGCTCGCGACCCTCGTCGTTGCGTGCCTCACGAGCGTTCACCAATGGACACAGGCGCGCAAAGCCCGCGGCCTCTCGCGTATTGTTCTGGGAGGCATATCCGTTTCATCAGGTCTGTTCGCCATCTGGTCAACCTATTGGGTTGGCAACCGGGTGTTATTGCCTGCTCCTCCAGAAGGCTTCGGCATCAACCCGACCCTGTTAACCTACATTGCAGGCGTCGTTCTGACGGGGATCGGTGCCGGTATGAGCATCCGTGACCGTTGGAATCGCACACGGGATCTCGTTACAGGCCTCGAGAACCGGGCCAACTTCATCGACAGGCTTGATCGTGAGATCACCGCCCACCAGGCCAGGAGCCAGAAACTGGCAATCCTCTGCCTTGATATCGATGGGTTCAAGAACATCAACGATCTCTATGGGCACACCACCGGCGATCATGCCCTTCGTGAGGTTGCAGGTAAGCTCTCTGCAACACTAAGCCGTGGCCAAACCCTTGCACGCCTTGGTGGCGATGAGTTCGCAATCCTGATGCCCAATATTGAGAGCCCGACGGAGGTCAGGCTCCTGGTCGAGCGGCTGCAAAGGAACGTCTTCACCGGCACCAACGAAATCGGCCTTCCTGGATCGATTTCCGTTAGTGTCGGCATCGCCATGTATCCATCGGATGCCAGCGATCGCGCCGAATTGTTGACCTATGCCGACACGGCTCTCCATCGCGCCAAGGACGAAGAGAGCGGATCCTGCCGGTTTTTCGACCCCGCTATGGGCCAACAGCTTCGCGAGCGCCGGACCATCGAAGAGGAGTTGCAAAAGGCGATCCAAGATGGTCAGTTTCATCTCGTCTACCAACCTCAGGCCAAAATCCGGACTGGCGAGGTCACGGGCTTCGAGGCTCTGTCGCGCTGGACCCACCCCATCCGCGGAGATGTCTCCCCCGGATTGTTCATCCCGATTGCCGAGGAAAGCAGCTTCATCCTCACTCTCGGTGAATGGGTTTTACGCAGTGCCTGCCAGGAAGCCGCAACCTGGAAGCGGCCTCTCACCGTGGCGGTCAATGTTTCTGCGCGCCAGCTGATCGATACCGGATTGGCCGATTTGGTTAGCAACGTCCTGGCGGAGACAAATCTCCCGCCCGGCCGGCTTGAGATTGAGGTGACAGAAACCGCGCTCATCAGCGATCCGAACCGGGCATTGGAGACTCTCAACAGGCTCAAAGCCCTCGGCGTCTCTATCGCCATGGACGATTTCGGAACCGGCTACTCCTCCCTTTCGAACGTGCGGGAGTTTCCGCTCGACAAGATCAAAATTGATCGGTCGTTCATTAAGGCGGTTCACGCCAATAAGCAGGCCGCGTCGATCGTTCGCGCCGTGCGCCTCCTGTGCGACGGCTTGGGTCTGCCCGTCATCGCCGAAGGAGTCGAGACGGCAGACGAACTTAACTTTCTGATCAAGGAAGGGTTCACTGACGCTCAAGGCTACTTCCTCGGCGCTCCAGTCCCAGCAAGTGAGATCGCCACGTCGGCCTATGACAATGTCATCCCGCTACCGACCACTCGGGTTCGGCTTCTCAGCGAGGTGGCGGTCCAATGATCCCCATGCTGTTGACATCCGCCAAATCGATGGGACGTGCATTTCCCAGCCGAGCACGCTCTATCAGCCGGTTGAAGATCGTTCTCGTGGTGCTCGCAGCCTGCTTTGTTGTCGCGGCCGCGTACCTGTCCTGGCTCATTGCCAAACAACAGGACGACCTGGCTCGGGTTTCGCGATTGGATGTGGCATGGGTCGCCAATAAGGCCGAGTCGGAATTCTTCCGCCTTCAGCACACTCTTCTTGCCTACCGGACAGGTCAGGGTGGCATTACCGCCGACGATGTCGTTCTCAGGTTCGAAATCATCCAAAGCCGCTTCAACATGTTGCAGGAGGGCGACTTTGGCGCCTTCATCTCCAGTCAAGAAGGGACGAAGCAAGCGGCCGAACACCTGAATCATATCCGTACGGCCGCAGAGCCATTCATATCCCGGATCGAGACTCCGGGAGCGGCCGATCAGGCTGCGGCAATCCTTGAGCCGGTCGCAACGCTCTTGCCGTCGCTTGTGGGCATGGCAAACCAGTATGTGGCCGATCTCATCACCCAGAATCATGCATCTCTGACGAATTTGCACCGAGCTTTCACGATCATGATGATCGGAATGATCGCATGCGGGTTCGGTCTGATTGCGTTCATGAAGCGCCAGAACGACCTTCTGGAGGGGGCCCATGACGAGGTTCAGGAGCTCGCCAAGAACCTAGCCCACCTTGCCCATCATGACGCCCTGACAGGCTTGGCCAACCGCGTACTCTTCCGCCAGAGCCTGGAAGGTGACCTAGACACTCTACGCAGCAAGGGCCAGCCTTTAACCGTTCTGTATCTCGATCTGGACGGTTTCAAACAGGTCAATGACAAGCTGGGACACGCTGCTGGCGATGACGTGCTTCGGATCGTCGCAAAGCGTCTTCAGCATTCAATCAGATCTGGCGACATACTCGCCCGGCTTGGTGGCGACGAGTTCGCCGTACTGCTCCGGGATCCTGCTTCAGTGGAGATTGCGGAAAGCGTCTCACAACGCATCATTACCGCCATCAGCGCTCCGATCAGACTGGATCGTCAGGAGGTCATGATCGGAACCAGTATCGGGATATTTATGGCCAAGGAACGTGGGCTTACCCGAGACGAGATCATGCGAGGCGCCGACAAAGCCTTGTACCAGGCGAAGTCCGAAGGCAGAGGCCGATATCGTGTCTTCGACATCGTCTCTGTCCCCGATCAAAAGGTCGCCTAAGAAAAAGGCCGGTCATAAGACCGGCCTTTCCAATTACGCTGCATCGTCGGCAGCTTCGTCGCCTGTGTCATTGGCCTGTAGATCGTGCATGAGAAGGCCCGCGTTCTGGCGGATCTTGGCCTCGATCTGGCCCGCGATCTCCGGGTTCTCCTTCAGGAAGGTCTTTGAGTTCTCCCGACCCTGCCCCAGACGCTGGCTGTCATAGGAGAACCAGGCTCCCGACTTCTCGACCACCCCAGCCTTCACGCCGAGGTCAATGAGCTCGCCCATCTTGGAAATGCCCTCGCCGAACATGATGTCGAACTCGACCTGCTTGAAGGGCGGAGCGACCTTGTTCTTGACGACTTTCACCCGCACCTGGTTGCCGATCGGCTCGTCGCGGTCCTTCAGGGTCGAGGTCCGGCGGATGTCGAGGCGCACGGAGGCGTAGAACTTGAGCGCGTTGCCGCCCGTCGTCGTCTCCGGGCTACCGTAGGTCACGCCGATCTTCATGCGGATCTGGTTGATGAAGATCAGCAGCGTATTCGTCCGGTGGATCGATCCCGTCAGCTTGCGCAGGGCTTGGCTCATGAGACGAGCCTGAAGGCCGGGACGGCTCTCGCCCATCTCGCCCTCGATTTCAGCCTTTGGCGTGAGGGCCGCGACGGAGTCGATGATCACGACGTCGATCGCACCGGAGCGCACCATCGTATCGGCAATCTCCAGTGCCTGCTCGCCGTTGTCCGGCTGCGACACGATCAAGTCATCGAGATTCACGCCCAGCTTGCGGGCATAGACCGGGTCAAGGGCGTGCTCAGCATCGATGAAGGCGCAAACGCCACCCTTCTTCTGGGCCTCGGCAATCGCGTGAAGCGTGAGCGTGGTCTTGCCCGAGGATTCCGGCCCATAAATCTCGATGATCCGGCCCTTGGGAAGACCGCCAACACCAAGGGCGATGTCCAGGCCCAGCGAGCCGGTTGAAATCGTCTCAACCTCGACAACCTGATCGCCGCCCAGGCGCATGATCGCGCCCTTGCCGAAGGCGCGTTCGATCTGGGCGACCGCTGTTTCGATCGCCTTCTTCTTGTCCAAGCTCATAAGGGCTCCGCACGTGAGATTTTTTGGATGGACACAAGCCTACTTGGAACCGTGCCGAAAGACCAGAACAAATAGGGAACTGCGCCACTTTGTCGGGGACAAAGCTTGGCCGGACCCACGCGTGTCCTGCGGCCAACCGGCCGAATTCAGAGCGCCAGGGATAGCTGTGGGGTTTCGGATTCCTCGTCCGTATTGAGGGTGGACAAGGACACCCCCAGGAGACGAACCGCCTTCGCGAAGGGGATTAAACCAGACAGCAGATCGAATGAGGTGGCCTCAAGCTCCGCCCTGCCCTCCACCAGTCCTGGCAGGGTTCGGCTACGGGTTATCTGGTGGAAGTCCGCATACTTGACCTTGAGCGTCACCGTACGGCCCCTCACCCCGGTCTGATCGCAATGGCGCCAGACCTTATCGATGATCGGCTGGAGCGCCGTTTTCATAGCCTCCAACTCAGTCAAATCGCTCGAGAATGTGTTCTCGGCGCCAACGGACTTCCGGATCCGGTCTGGGCGCACCGGGCGATGGTCGACCCCTCTGGCAAGCCAGTAATAGTAGCTCCCCGCCTTGCCGAACCGCTCCTGCAGAAACTCCAGCGACCGCCCCTTCAGGTCTAGCCCGGTGAAAATGCCGAGCCTGTTGAACTTCGCAGCCGTCGCAGGGCCGATCCCGTGAAACTTCTGGATCGGGAGCTGCTCCATGAACGCTGGTCCCATCTCGGGCGTGATGACGAACATACCGTTCGGCTTGCGCTGGTCTGAGGCCATTTTCGCAAGGAATTTCATGTAGCTGACCCCAACTGAGGCAGTCAGACCCGTCTCCTGGAAGATCTTAGCCCTGAGCTCCCTCGCAACCTGCGTAGCGTAGGGGATGCCCTTCAGGTTCTCGGTGACATCGAGATATGCCTCATCCAGCGAGAGAGGCTCCACTAGGGGCGTATACTCATGAAAGATCTCGCGGATCTGCAGCGACACCTGCTTGTAGACGTCAAAGCGTGGCTTCACGAAGATCAGATCGGGGCACTTACGGCGTGCTGTCACCGATGGCATTGCGGAATGGACCCCGAAGCGCCGAGCCTCATAACTAGCAGCCGCTACGACGCCCCGCTCTCTTGAGCCGCCCACCGCAACAGGCCTTCCTCGCAATTCAGGATTGTCTCTCTGCTCACAACTCGCGTAAAAGGCATCCATGTCACAATGTATCACTTTGCGGTCAGTGAACACCTCGTTGTGAGCGGCTTCCTTCGGCGTCTCGCGTGCAATGACTGGATCGAGGGTGATGTCCAACGTGGTCCCCACGAATGGATACAGGCAATCTGATTACCTTAGTAATAGCATTTCCTGTTCTTCTTTTGTACTCCCCGCCCCAGATTTCCACCTGTTTCCTGTGGGGCACCGGTTCTTGAGATCGTTTTCGATCAATCCCCAAAATCAGGAGCGTCCGAATGTCCGCGGATAAGCATAAGGGCCTTGCGCTTCGCACAGCCTACCTCCGCCTCGCGGCCTCCCGCGGAGATGCCGGCTTTGCCGTGCAGGTCAAATGGGCCTACGCCGTCACTTCGTATGTCGAGGATCTTCTGAAACTCGAACATCTGCGCCGCACCAGGCAGCATGCCGGCGGCCGGAAAAGGGTCACCTGCATGGTGATCACGCCGAGCGGCGAAAAATGCCTCCACGACATCCTCGCCCGCCGTGGGCAGAGCTTCGGGCCGATCTCCCTCATCCGCACCATCGACCCACGTAAGGTCCGCAAGGAGGAGCGGCGCAAACTCGCAGCTCAGGCTGCCGGATACACGAGCCACCGAGTCTACACCGGCATCCGCCATTTGGATGCTGCGCTGGCGGCTCGCCACATCGAGCGGATCAGACGGGCCCTCGCCCGTCCCGCCTCATCCCTCTCCACGCAAGCGATCGCCTGAGGAGTTCCATGAACCTTGCTGACCCCGCTGCGATTGCTCTCGTCGTCGTCTGCTTGTTGTGGGTTTGGATCCGGTACTCTGCAAAGCAGACCATCAATCCACGAAATCTCTGCGTAATCGACGGCGACACCGTATGGATTCTCGGGCCGGATCGATCCGTCTCAGAAAAGATCCGGCTCCAGAACGTAAATGCGCCCGAACTCCGGCGCCCCCGCTCCCGCAGGGAACTCAACAAAGCTGTTGCCGCGACTGAGTTCCTCCGGGATAGGGTCGAGCGGGCTCGCTCCGCCACGATCCGTAGGAGGGGCAAGGATCGATACGGGCGAACTCTCGCCCGTATCGCAATCGACGGCTCCGATTTAGGCCATCTCCTTGTCCGCGCTGGCCATGCCAAACGCTGGACCTGACCCTTTTCGTTTCTCTAGGCTGCAGCGGAGCGACGGCCGGCCTTCTTTGCGGGCTTCTTCCCCTGGGCGCCAAGGCCCATGCTCTTGGCCATCTGGGAACGCTGCTGAGAATAGTTCGGGGCGACCATCGGATAGTCGTGGGGCAGACCCCACTTGACGCGGTATTCCTCCGGCGTCAGGCCCACTCCCCTCAGGTGCCGCTTCAGGGTCCGATACTGGCGGCCATCCTCCAGGCTGATCAGATAGTCCGGCGTGATAGTCTTTTTGATCGGCAGCCGCGGTTGCAGGGGCTCTGCTGTCTTGATCTCCGCAGGACCGCTCTGGATCGTGGCAAACGCCTTGTGCACGTTCTCGATCAGCGTCGGAATGTCCTGCCGGACCAAGGAATTGTTCGCCACATAGGCAGTCACGACGTCTGCCGTCATCTGAAGGAGATCGTTGCTCGTTTTTGTGGTGGCGATTTCAGGGGTGTTCATAGAGATACTCTCTTCGGTTCTAAGCAGTCCGGAGGGTATAGGAGCGGTGGTTCAGATTGGACCACCTTCAAAGGGATGCTCGGGTTGGAGCAAAAGGCTATTGGGATCTTCCATTAGCGTTTGTGTTCTATCCGGGATCTGCTGTGTTCTTGGACTTGCGGTCAACGGACCAGTTCGGCACCTAAAATTGCAGGGCAGTTAAACCCCGAGAAGGCGTTTATCTTCCAATTGGCTCTATTCCAAGACGCATTGTCTATTTTTCAAGCGCGGCTCTGGAAGGATTGATCTGGTAGAGCAAGGCTATTGGCGTGTTCCAGTGGCGTTCGTGTTCTAATCGGGATCTTCTGTGTTTTGGATTGGCGGTCAACGGACCAGTTTCAGGGCGAAAAATGGCGTCTATTCTAAACCCCGTAAGGCGTTCAAATCGGTCGGAGAAATCCTGCTAATCTGTTGTTCTGTTTCTTCTTTGATGGCCTCGAAATCGGTTCAAAAGATCAGAGAAAACCCCCGAAGGATGCTCAGGACAAAGCAGCCAGACGGGAGTAGCTGATCCAACACGAGAGTAGAGTACATGATCGCGATCGACACGAACTCCCGGTATGGCACCGTCGCCCAGCTGCGCGACCGTTATCGCCGCATGTATGAGCCGACCCACGGCGCTCTCAAGTCAATGAGCCTCAATCTCATCTCCAGCGAAAACCGGGCAACGCTTGTCCTCGGCTTCGCCTCCGCAGGGCAGGCGCGGAAGATGACCGCTGAAATCTCCTTCGATCCGGGCGAGACGACGGTTGCCAGCCTCGCCTCGCGCTGGCACTAGCCATAGCATCAGGGGCCGCTCCGACGCCCACAGATTGCTTCGCAGCCATTTCCAATCCGAGATCTCCCGCATGTTCGATAATCATTTTCTGCGTGATGCTGCCGGCCGCTTGGTCGTTCAGGCCTACATCGATGGCGCCTGCTCGGGGAATCCCGGTCCTGGCGGCTTCGGAGTCGTCATCCTGGATAGGCACGGCAAGGCCCATTCCCTCTCCGGTTTCGGCGGCTCGCAGACCACGAACAACAAGATGGAGCTCTCGGCCGCCATCGCGCTGCTTGATCACTTTAAGGCGGAGGAGTGCAGCTTCACCATCCATGCCGACAGCCAGTATGTGATCAAGGGCATCACGGAATGGATCGTCAATTGGAAGCGCAACAACTGGCGCAACGCCCAGAAGAAGCCGGTCGAAAACCAAGATCTCTGGCACGAGCTCGACCGCCTCGCGTCCAAGCAGCAGATCAAATGGCAGTGGGTCCGCGGCCATAACGGCAACCAGTACAATGAAATGGCCGATCAACTGGCCGTCAACGCTGGCCGCGGCTCCGTCCTGGAGCCGGATTGGAATGGCGCCGACGAACAACAGCGCCCCTCCCCGCCGACGATTCAGTTCCCGGTGAAGTCGCCTGAGGAACAGATCATCACGCAGCTCGAGCGGGCACTGGCGACAGGCTCACCCACCGATCTCAGAGACGCCGCCCAGGCCGCACTCGACCACCTGAAATCCCGCTAACCTCACGCCCGAGGACAGTCATGACGACGTATGCATCCCAGGCTCTGGTCTGGGCACGATCCCGCTCGCTTCAATCTCTGAAGGCTAAACTCGACGCCGCGCCCGTGCTGGCCGCCGTTGTGGCCTTTCTCGTGTTCGCCTTTGTCGATCTGATCTTCGACACCTCGCTTGCTTTCGTCTTCATGCTCCTGATCGTGGTACCGGCCGCTTACTTCTTCGTCTCGGACCGGCTGCGACCCAGCCCTGTTCAGAAGCGCCTGGGGTTTCTTGCAAGCTCCTCCTTTCAGAGGTTCGTGTCCCTCGCCGAGATTACGGTCGAGCCACCCCTCGTTGCACAGAAAGCGGGTCTCCTCCTCATGATCGACCGGCGATCCCGCCAGGTCTCGGAGCGGATGGAGGTTTACCGCCTCATCCAGGAAGGCTCGCTCAAGAACAAATTCTTGGTGCCCTCGACCATCCGGTTTCACCGCGACGGCATTGCCGAGATCGAGATCAGCCGCAATGACCTGAACCCCGTAAAGATCAGGATCGACCTTCGGCGGGGCCTCAATCGGGTCACCCTCCGGGAGACGGTACCCGACGAAAAGAATCCGTACGTGAACCAGGTTCGTCGATACCTCTTGGATATTTCACTCGACAGCATCGCCGAGATCCGACGGGCTAGGATCAAGATCGCTCAATTCCTCAAGGTCGATACCTGTCCGGCAGAGGAGCGTCCCAATAGGACAGCGGCGATGGCTTTCGCCAACAACCTGCTCGATTCCCGCAAGAAGGAGCTTTTCGGCCAATGACCGACGGGAAACTGATCACGCGCGAGGAAACGAGGTTCCTCCTCGCTCTCCTCCTGTTCATCCCAGCCTGCGCCGCTGGGTCTGTAGGGCTGGTCGCGATTATTGGCCTCCTCGCTGAATAAACAGCTCATCCGCCGAAAAGGACCTTCCTATGATTAGTCCGCACTCGATCCACTCAGCCGAAGTTGTCCTCGAGGCCCTCGCAGGAACATCCCGCGCAGAACTCGCCATCGAAACTTACGAACGAACGGCCGGAATGGTTGGCAACACCGGCATCCAGATCTGGCACCTAATCCTGTCCCTCATGGACCTCTGCGAAACCCAGGGATCACATTTCGATGTGCTCCTACAGCAGGCCCAAATTGCCTTTGCCAAGGATGTGGCAGGCAAGCCTGACGCCCAGGTTCAGTTTCTTCTCTTCGACCTGATGACCCTTTGCAAATCAAGGGACATCGACTTCGCCGAAATAATTGCAAATCTCCGGGCCGAGCGCCCGATCATCAACGGAGATGACACCGATGCTTGATCGACAGAAAGCGCGTTCTGAGATCCTGGACGCCGTTCGGCAAATGGCCGGGCAATACCCGGAAGCGGAGTATGGCTTCGCCCGTGAGCAATCCGGCCTCCTCGGTCAGATCAAGCGGATTTGCGGCAACGTCATGCCCACTGCGCGCCAGTGCTGGGAGTTCGTTGGCCTTGACCGTTCGAAGCTGATCGACGAGTTCGCCTTTGCACAGGAGGACCTGAGAAAGGCCAAAGCTTCGAAGCTATTCCCTCACCAGGAGATGGCTTTGGAGGAGCTTCGCAAGACCAACCACGCGATCCTTCAGGTTCGGTAAGTCACCGAGGTCAGGCCTGGCAGAACCATTGCATCATGGTGACTTTGTCCTTCCAGATGTAGGTCCACGTCAGATTCTTCGTATCCGTGTTGTAATAAAAGGCGTGCGGAAATCCTGCCCTCACCCCGGCTCCGAAAACACCGGTGGCGTCCTTTCTCACTAAGAAGCTATCGCCCTTCGGATCGAAGACATCGCCCTTTTTGGTCCGGAAGCTCCATTCAGGCTCATTTGGCGTAAACCGCGAGTACATATGAACCTCGTGGGCCGCCTCATCGATCACGAACCGATTGACCGAGCCCATGCGGTCAGCCTCGATACGATTGCTCGTCAATTCGCAGCGTAGAGTGAGCGCAGAAGCTGGTGTTCCAGCCAGACCTAGGACCGCAGCCAAGAATAGGCGCTTAGAATTCATCGTTTCGTTCCGTTGTATGTCAGGCCATCGCTGTCGCGGAGGCCCTTTCTCCACTAAACGGCCCCCATCTACAATCCGGTTCCATTGCCTCGGGCTAAAATCCGGATTGTTCAGCCGTCGGCCGTGATCCCCAGCGAGAACCCCATGGATGCCTCAACCGACCTCCCCACTGGTGAAGTCCGCGCCTATTGCGACCTTCATCGACGTTGCAGCTCCCTTAAGGCTATGACCGGCGAGAAGAAGGGAAAGGTCGTTGCCAAGCCAAGGCAGGTCGTACTCCAGGACGTTCGCTTTGAAGTGAGTCAAGCCGGTCTCCGCCGCACCCGCGAGGAGAATGTTCGGAACGTCCATGCGTATGCTCGGGGCCATGTGCGCGATCAGGACGTCGAGGCAGTGCGCAACCATCCTGATGCAGTGCAGATCCGATACAACCCGCACAAGTTCGACACCTTCGTCCGTGCGGATACCCTAGAGCCGGTCGCAACCGCTCAAGTCTTCGCAATCGACGGCAAGCTCTCGTACGCGCTCGGCGTTGCCTGATCCCATCGCCCCTCCGACATCAGATCATCGCTGGAGTACCCTATGAACGCTCATTCGCCCGTTCTGGTGACCGAGACCGACATCCTCCAAGCCTTGCCGGTCATGACCTATGACGAGATCCGAGCGGCCTCAGGATGGAGCCGGGGCAAGATTTACAACCTTGCCTTGAAGCATAATGCCCGCAAGACCGAGGCCCGTATCCGTGAGCGGGCTGCGGAGCGCAAGGCCCGTCAACTCGAGAGCCTCGCGGCGTTAATCGATACGACAGCTAAAGCTGACGTTCTGGACTATTTGGATTCTTTGCCGGATGGCTCCGCCCGCCTGATAATCTCTAGCATTCCCTACAACGTCGGCAAATCATACGGCGATGGTGCCTCCGCCGATCAGATGGCCTTCGTCTATTTCATGGGCTGGACGATGCAGGTCATCTCGGAATGCGCTCGCATCCTGAAGGACGGCGGCACGCTCTTCCTTCAGGTCGGATCGACCCGCGATGAGACGGGAGGCCTTGCCCCGCTCGATGCCCTCCTATTCGAACCGCTAAAGAAAACAGGCCTTACATTTCAATCGCGAGTAATTTGGACCCAGCCACATGGGCTGACGCCGAAGGGCAGACTCGCAGAGCGTCATGAAACCGCTCTCGTCTTCTCGAAGGGTCCGAACCCTGTTTTTAACCCGACCCCGGCCCGAAAGCCTCAAAAGGGACCAAGCAAGAGAGCGTTCAAAGGGGCGCGCAAAGGCAAACTTTCGAGCCACCCTTTAGGTGCTTGGCCGTCGAACGTTTGGGACGATATCGGCAATGTCGGCCACAATCATCCTGAACGGACCGGCCATCCCGCTCAGTTCCCCCTGGAACTCGCCCGTCGGGCGGTCCTCGTCTATTCGATGCCAGGGGATCTGGTAATCGATCCGTTCTCAGGGTCCGGCACAACGCATGTTGCCTGCCGCGAAACTGGACGAAGCTTCTCCGGGTGCGATCTGTTCTACGAGGATATGCGAGCCAAGCGCCTTGCTTCCGTGGAGCCAGATCTCGTCTCCCACCTTCCAGGCGTTTCGGATGAGACCCTCGCAGTCTGGCAGGCCGAAGCTCGCCGCGTCGATGCGCCGGCCCAGACCAACCTTCTCGACTTTCTCCCGTAACCGAGGGCTGAACGATGCGACGCTACATCAAGCTCAGTGAGCTTTGCCATATTCCTACTCCGAAATCGGATAGGTACAGCCCAGACCTGATGGAACAGGCCCGGACCGCGCAGGTAAAAAGGAACCTTCGTTGGGATAATGCCCTGGGCATCCTTAGGGATGACGATATCGGCCTCCGGGCCCGGTTCGTTAACCAATCCGATCACGAGCCGCATAACAGTGAGGCAGACGTTATGCAGTGGGTCTTTGCCTCATCCATCAAGAACTCGGCTAGCCGGATCAGCCGCGGCTTTGAACCCTAGCGGATAACCGCTGCTTAAGGCATGCACGCTACCTAGTTCATAGAAAGCCCGGTCTCAGACTTGGCAAACCTCCTAGCGATCGATGCCGCTCTACCTCAACACGCTCTTCGCCCAAGCTAATGTCCCGCCCTCAGACATTCGTCTTCTGAGGCACAAAGACCCTCGGTCGGCCAGAGGCCGGACACCCTACGAGCTTTGGCGTGACGACAGGCCTGCCTTCGAGCTCTACCAAGGCACTCAGAGCTTTAAAAGCAGGCCGAAGCTGCAGGCAGACTATTGGGCGTCTTTCGTGGTCACCCCGACTGGAGAGACGCTCCTCGCCGGCTTCTATCGATGCCGGTATCTCGGGCCTTCCACGGAAGATAGGATTTGGCCGCACGCCGACGGGATCGACCTAGCCGGCACTTGCGACATCTACGATCTCGCCTTGGCAAATGACCTCCTCGACCTTGCTGGCCGGCTTGTGATCGACTGGGGCGCCTCAGAACGCGCCTGGATCCAGCGGGCCGACAATCAAAACAAGATTGTCATTGAGATCCGAACGGAGTTCCAGGAGCCGGATTTCCCCGGGTTTGCACGGTTCATCGCTCCACTATCAAATTTGGAAGGGCTCCCGCTCTCCTGGCGGACTGCCCTGTCGAACTCCCGCGGGGTCTATCTCCTGACCTGTCCGAAGACGAAGGAGCAATATGTCGGCGCGGCCTACGGCGAGGGTGGGTTCTACGGCCGCTGGCTCGCCTACGTCCACGGCGGCCACGGCGGCAACGTCGCCCTCCGGAGCCGAGACCCCAGCGACTACCAAGTTTCGATTCTAGAAGTCGCCGGTTCTGCCGCCACAGTCGAGAACATCATCGGCATGGAAGACCTCTGGAAACGCAAGCTCCAGAGCCGAGAAATGGGCCTGAACCGGAATTAGGGCATTCATCATTCCGAATTAAACTTCTTGCAGACGAATTGCTAAATCGGAGATCAGGGCAAGGGATCGAATTCGATCTTTTGGAAAACCCCAGGAACTTCGATGATTCGAGAAATTCGCGGCAACGCCCTCCAGACCGAAGCCATGGTCATCGGTCACGGCACAAACTGCATCGGCGCGATGGGCAAGGGCTTTGCCGAGGCTATTGCCGAAACCTGGCCGCACGTCAAACGCGAGTTTAAGTGTCTCCATAGCTCGGTGCCGACCATTCGCGGCACCCGCCCGAACACGTCCGTTGCTCCCTCTCTGCTTGGTACCGTTCAGTTCGTCGGCGTGACCGAGGTGGGGCTCCGCCGGCGGTTGCGCCCTAATCTGGCGGCCATCGCCAACCTGTTCATCCAGTTGGAGGTCGGCACCGACCGCCGCCGCGTCGAGTACGACGCCGTGCGCTCCTCGCTCACCTCGTCCCGGGATCAGATGCTGGCAGGCATCATCCTGGATTCACGTCGTCCTGATGAGGTCATCCACCCGACGTCACTCGCCCTCCCCCGGATTGGTGCCGGACTTTCCGGCGGCGATTGGCCGACGATCAGGGCCATTATCGATGAGGTCTTCAGAGCCTCCCCGATCGACGTCACGATTTACGTGCAATAAGGAGCCGACAGCTGATGCCCGTCCAAGCCTCTGCCGCTCTTCGCCGTCAGTCTCGCCACGACCGTCGGATCAGCCGTGCTGAAACAGTCATCCCACACGGGGATTACTGCTACCGCATCACCAGCGTCGCCACAGGGGTAGACGGAGCGCCATCCCTGAAAACCCAGTGCTGTCCGTACTGGAAAGGGCGGAAAGACCGGCCCGAACAACGCTTTGGATACTGCCGTCTCCTTAAGGTTGGCGACTACACCCAGGGCCGCACGCCTGACGGCGAGCCGCGGGCCACCTCGCTCCTCTGGGACCAGGTCAAAGAGTGCGGCCTCAATCCCGAGCCGGTCGCCATCAGCAGCTAACCGTCTACAGAAAGTTCGATTCATGCATCTTGAGGATATGGCAGCCGCCCTTGAAGCCTCAGGCCGCTATCGCGTCCTGCGCCAACTGGTCACCGATGCAGAGGCATTCCGCCCCGCTCCCGATCCGAAAGACCTCCCGGTCGGACAGCACTTTGGCCTCTATGTGGATACGGAGACCACCTCGCTCGATCCCAGGAGCGGAGACATCATCGAGCTCGCCATGGTTCCGTTTACCTTCATGGATGACGGAGAGATCATTGAGATCTTCCAGCCGTTCCAGCAGCTGCAGCAACCGTCCCAGCCCATCCCAGCCGCAATCACTGACCTGACCGGCATCGACGACAGCATGGTCCAGGGGAAAATCATCGACCTTGATGCCGTCGTTGGCCTCGTCTCGGCCACCGAAATCTGTGTGGCTCACAAGGCCTCCTTCGATCGCCGCTGGCTGGAAAAGCTGTCGCCGATCTTCACCACGAAACCGTGGGCCTGTTCCCTCTATGAGGTCCCTTGGAAAGAGGAAGGCTTTGAGAGCGCGACCCTCAGCTACATCGGCATGAAAAGCGGGTTCTTCTTCAAGGCACATCGGGCCGCGCAAGATTGCCTCGCCGCCCTCCAGATCCTCAAGCTGCCTCTCCCGAAGTCTGGACGCTCCCCGATCTCCTACCTGCTGCAGGCCTCCAGAGCGATAACCTGCCGCGTCAAAGCGCCCAACACACCCTATGAGCGAAAGGACCTTCTCAAAGCTCGGTCCTACCGCTGGTCGGATGGATCGGACGGCTCACAGAAAGCGTGGTGGATCGACGTTCCCGAAGAGAAGCTCCAGGAGGAAATCACCTTCCTGCAGTCGCAAATCTATCTGCGCCCAGTCGATCCTCCCGTGCGCCGGATCACCGCCCTGGATCGGTTTTCCGCAAGAGCCGATTGAAGCCAGGATCTGAGGACCGGCGGAATTCAATTCGCAGGAATCCCCGAAAGGAATAGGGAATGGACGATCTCGCTGAAATGCTCGTGAAGCCGCGGCTCGCCTCGATCGGGATGGCGGTTCTTGCCGCCACCCTTGAGCCAGTCCCTCCCTATGCCTTCGTCCTGGATCGCGGCATGGATCCGGAGGAGCGGCTTGAGAACGCGATCCTCTGGAAGGCTCTCAAGGATCGCGCCGGATCGCAGATCAAGGCCTATGACGATGTGAGCAAGGTCCCGGAGGCCGTTACCCATATCTTTGGACGGGCCGGCCATCGCAGCGATCTTTTCCGGGACGGTCTGAAGTACCCGGGCCCGAATGAAAAGACCCTGCCCTATTGGACATTGCCGGGCTTTCTCGAACTCGCCGGCCGGTCCATCAAACTCTGCGACCTCGATCAGGCCGACGCCGAGGTCCAGCGACTCCACTTGGAGGGAAAGGATGCCTTCGTGAAGGCTGCCCGGGACAAGTATTTCACCAAGCACGTCCCAGTCGGCACCTCGCTCTGGCAAGCCTTAGACGCCATGGTCTATTCCTTCATAGACGAGGACGCCTGCCTGCTAGTGCAGGAATACGTCGAGATGACCTATGAATACCGCCTCTTTGTAGTCGGCGGGCAGGTCGTGACGGGCGCCGGATGCGTGCCTTGGAAGACCCCTCTCGACAACACCGCTCTTTATGACCCAGCGATGATTGAACATCGCGGGGATACCAAATTGGGTGGACCGGCAATGTCCAACCTCCGGCTCGACCAATATCTCGCCTTCGCATCAGAGGCAGTCGACAAGCTTGGAGGCGGCAGCTTCGTTCTGGATGTCGCTATGATCAATGGAGAGGTCGGGATCGTCGAGCTCAATCCGATGCGGCTGGGCCAGGTTGGACTCTACGCTGCCAAGGCCCCTGCACTGGTCAGTGCAATTCTCGAGCATTTTGGGTAAGCTGCTCTCCAGCAAACCTCCTGCATAGGGTAACCCCTTGACCGATATTCCTTTAGCGGGCCCTTCCCCAGGCATCACCTCCGAAGAAATGGAAAAACGTCGCCGGGTAGTCGAGGCCGCTGCCCATAGCAGCCTCATGGCAGGCGCGAAGCGCGACCCTCGAACGGATCCTATCTTTGACGCCTTCGTACGCGGGGAAATCGAATTGTCGGACATGGTACCGATGATCAAGAAAGCACTAGGGCTTCCTGTCGAATGATTGATCATACGCCCTCTACTCAGACCAAGCCGCCGATCTCTCCTGAGGAACGGGCCCGCCGCCAGTCGGCTGTCGAACTCGCCACCCACAACAATCTAATGGCGGGTGCAAAACACGATCCAAGAGTCGACCACATATTCGAAGCATATGTTGAAGGGCACTTGGACCTTGCCGACCTTCTGCCTCTGATCAAGAGCGCCCTCGGCGACGATCAATAATTGCCCAAAAGAGAAAGGGCCGGCGATCCTGGTTCACGCCGACCCCTTGGCCCCGAGATTATCGCGGTTCAATTAGTGCCGCTTCCCAGCCTCGCCGATCAGCCGGCCGATCCGCTTGTTATCTACGAACCCGGCCTCGACCTCGCGTAGCTCCAGGAGGAGCCGGACTTCCAGCGGCAGGCTCTCGTCGGCCAGCAGAGCCGCCGTCAGTTGCTCCCGCGCCTCGGCGACATCCGTCCGAGAGACAAAGCCAGCCTTCACATCGGCCAGGACGTTCATTGCTCCAGAAACTACGCTCATTTTGAATTCCTCTTCTTCAGTGGGGGGCAGGTTGCAGGCCCTTCCTGCAACCCTGCCTCTCCGGCGAGGAGCGGAGGGTGGGTGCAAGTCCCGGTGCAGAGCCCGAGACGAAGTCCGAGGCGTGCCGATGGGTGCGCAACGCGGTTGCTCCGGAGCCGCAGGCGATGGTGCGACCGACTTGCTGCATCCCGGAGGACAAAGCGGCGGCTTGCAGGGAGGTGAGGCAGAGCCTCCCTTCCTGGAACGGGGTGACGACTCCAGGTCTATCGCTGCGGTTCGTCCGAGATGAAATTCCGGCTTCTGGACCAGACTAAATACCCCGCTCATGGGTGTATGTTCCTTATTTGTTCTCGCTCTGGATCACACCCGATTTCCCTACCGTCAATTCTGGTTAACGAATTATCCCCGCTATCCCATGCAGTGATGTTCGGCCTTCGGCCGCCAAATTCTGGCCTGAGGGCGTTCCGCCCTCACCTGCCAATAGCTTGGAGATAGTCTGACCCGAAACGGGTCAGCCATTCTGGAAGCAGAAAGCCTTATTCCTCCTCCTGAAAGGACACTTCGATGGTCATTCTTTCGCCCGAGGATGCCGCGCGCCGGTATCTCACCCTGTACGATGGAGACATTGCTCGAGACGGTCACCTCGAAGCTCTGGGTGACGACGAATCCGAGCCATCGCGAACGGCTCAAGAATTCGCACGACAGTATGAGGACCAGGCGAGCCCTGAAGATTACGCTCGCTACCTGGAGATCTTGGATCATCTCCTGAAACAAGGAGGAGATCACGGTTCAGGAAATCCCCAATGAAAGATTTGACGCGCGTCGATTTTGAGGTTGAAACCCGTACGGTTACCCTTACCGACAAGCATTGCACCCTCCTGGCTGATTGCTTGCGTCACGTCATGGACGATGAGGCAAAGAAGGAGGCATTCACCGCGCTCTTCGATATGTTCCACGGCAAGGAGGGCTCTTTCACGCTCACAATCGCCAAGTGGTACGAGGTTGAGCATGCGGTAATGGCCCTCGAAGGGTTCCTTCAGGAGACTCTCTCCTATGAGACGTTCCCTGAGCGGCACAGGATTTTCGAAGAGATCCATCGTCTTATTGATGGCGACGAGTAGGCGTCGCCGCAAAAAGGGTTTGGCAAGCGGCAGTCATTTTTAGGTCTGAGGGCATTCGCCCTCACACCATTAATGGAAGCGACATCTGACCCGTTGCGGGTCAGTCCTTATAGATTGGCAATGCCGCATTCACTCGTCGAGATGCCGCAGAGCAAAGGGGGCGCCATAAGCCCGCTGGAGGCTGAACCCAAACTCCTTATAGCGCTCCACCGTTTCCCTATTCGGCAGTCCTCGTAGGATCGTGTAGACTCGATTGACTAAGGCTCTCATGAGCGAGCGCATTTCGTCTTGGGTAATGAGCCCAACATCGAGCCACGGAAATTCCGCTTCACCATCGATGACTCTTACGTCTGAATAGTCGCCCTTCTCGGTAATTGGGCTCTCGCCTGTCTCAAGGGCCAACATCTCTCCGCAGGCAAACGCCTTCCAGACTATCGCCGATGACAACGTCGACGCTGTTTCCTCATCAAGGACGAAATCTGAGAGATCTGTGCTTTTCCGTCCGAGCTCGATATGAAGCTGAGAGTCGAAGCGGGGTGCGTCCCATTTCGCCCCTGTCATCCCGCCGATGGCTGTGTATGCCGTAAAGTAGTCGGGATGATGCAGATTTCTGAGAACCGAATAAAGGCCGTCTGCGGATCGTAGACGGATAATCGCGCCTTGCTCAGGCCCAAGACGCCGGACCGACCGCCACGGCATTTCCCCACCGGCATGTAGGACTTTGACCCGCGCTGGACTCTTACTGTCTGTTATATCCCAGACACACTCGTGATGAGGTTCGAACGGGTCTCTGAAGCATCGTTCAACAATTGCGAGTGACAATGATTTAGCTTCTGCTTCACCGAGGGAAATCCGCTTCTTCTTGTAGGTTTCGATATCCGAAACTCTCCATGGCCGAAGGAGGCCTTTGCGAATTTCAGCCTCAAGGCTTTCGATATCCTCGACCTTCGATTTTACATAGCCGCTATGGGACTCGATCTTCAGCTTTATCTTGTTTCCCGGCGGCCGATCGACGCCCCTTAGAAAGCGTCTCCAGGTCGGATCGAAAGCCGCGAATTCCTGAATACCGCCTTGCCAGAGGGTCTGGATGGAGGCCTCAACCTTGGCCTTATTCCAGTCAGCAGGAACCAAATACACCATGGCATCGCTCCTATGCTTGGTTCCACAGGGACCTCTTTAGCAGTTGCTAAATACTCTCACAGTTTCTTTCAGTAATAAAGCGGCTTAAATTCTTTCGGCATAGAGCACTCGAAGTTGCTCATAATGAGCAACTTGTCGGAACTCTCTCTTTACAAAGTTAAATCACTTTTCCTATTGCAGGCATAACGGTAGGGCGAGGGAAGAAGGATTAAAACCCCAGAAAGATCAGCTTCATCGGAACAGCTAGGTCGGAAGGGAAGACTTCAAAATCCCCAAAACGAAAAGAGGCGGAGCTCAACCGCCCGGACGACATCGACCGGTCACCTGAGAACAGGGGCCACATCATCACCAGCCTTTGGCACAACGAGAGAGAAAGCCAATCATGGACACGGCAGTGAACGACAACCAGGTTTCGAACAACGTCTCTGGCACTCAGGTTTCTCAGGATCGCTCCCCCGCATTTCCGGTGCGCGGCCACCTGTCGGCAGTCGAGGTCTCTAAGGACAAGAACGACAAGCCCTATGCGAAGGCCAAGCTGACCTTCACCCGCCGCAAGGACAACCGCGAAGTGACCGTCACGACGATGGCTTTCGGCAAGGCCTTCGACAGCACGCAGCACCTCTTTCAGGAGGGCCCGGTCGCCCTCTACGGCACTTTCGAGCGCAACGTCTTCCGCGTGATCAGCGAGGCGCTGCCGCCGAAGGAGCAAGCAGCGGCCTGATCCATAGCCCCCGGATCTCGGCCAGCTTGAGAAAAGCCACCTTGGTTAAGGTGGCTTTTCTTTTGCACGAATTTGTAAACCACCGAACCATTTCAAAGCTCCTTGGTTTCTCCCCCTCAGCAGGAACCGGACACCCAAGGACGAAATCCCCGAGGATAAAGATGGCCGCGACCCCGCTCATATATCTCGATATCGATGGCGTCATCGTCACAGATCGGTCGACGAAACTCGGCGGCGCCGGCTACCTAGTCGGCCCTGAACAACCCACAACTGATTGAGGTTGAAGGATTCTTCGTCTTCGCGAAGCATTGTAGAATGCCAGCATCTGGGGACTGACCCGCTTAAACTTGGTGTTTTGCCATGGGACCCAAGCCGACGCTGCCGAGCTCCGGCGATCTCTACCGCAGCCGTCTCGATCAGATCCTCGATCCCCGCCATGAGTTGTTCCGGCTCGCCGGTCTGATCGACTGGCACCGCTTCGATCACGAGTTTGGCCGCTTCTATCGCCCGCTCGGACGGCCCGCGAAGCCGACGCGCCTGATGGTCGGGCTGTCGTATCTCCAGCACACCTTCAACCTCTCCGATGAGGCGGTGGTGCAGCGCTGGATCGAAAACCCTTACTGGCAATGGTTCTGTGGCTGCGAGTACTTCCAGCATGAGCTGCCCTGTGATCCCAGCTCGCTCACCCGCTGGCGCAAGCGGCTCGGACCCGACGGACTGGAGAAGCTGCTGGCTGAAACGATCCAGGCCGGGCTGGAGAGCGGCGCGGTGCGGCCCTCCAGTTTGGAACGGATCAGCGTCGACACCACGGTGCAGCCGAAGGCGATCACCCATCCGACCGACGCGAAGCTGTACCTGAAGGCAGTACTGGCTCTGGTGCGGCAGGCCAAGAAGTGCGGTCTCAAGCTGCGGCAGGCCCACACGCGTTTGGCCAAACGCGCGGCCGTGCAGGTCGGGCGCTATGCCCATGCCCGTCAGATGCGGCGCATGCGCCGCGAACTGAAGCGGCTGAAGACCTATCTCGGGCGCGTCTACCGCGATATCGCCCGCAAAGTCGCCGGGGATGAGGTTCTCTCACGTCGGTTTGCTCCTCTGCTTGGCCTGACGGAGCGTCTTCTGATGCAGGAGCGCACGAGCAAGAACAAACTCTACAGCCTGCATGCGCCCGAGGTGGTGTGCATCGCCAAAGGCAAGGCGCATCGGCCGTATGAGTTCGGCAGCAAGGTCGCACTGGCGGTGACCAACCGCGAAGGGTTCGTGCTCGCCTCCAAGGCATTGGAGGGCAATCCGTATGACGGCCATACGCTCACCACGACAATCGATCAGGTCGTGGCCATGACTGACGTGGAGCCCGCACGCGTTTACGTCGACAGCGGCTATCGTGGGCATGATTATGCCAAGACGGATCGGGTGTTCATCACCCGGCAGCGGCGAGGGCTCACCCCGACGATCAAGCGGGAACTGCGACGCCGATCCGCGATCGAGCCGATGATCGGGCACATGAAGGCGGACGGGCGACTGGGACGCAGTCACCTGCTCGGAGCGGCCGGGGATGCGATGAATGCGCTCCTCGTGGCGGCCGGGCACAATCTCAGACTGATCCTGAACTGGCTCAGGCTTTTTGTCGCCTGGCTCATGGCAGCCCTGATCAGTTCATCCGCGCAATCGGATCCTTCTCAGGTCGCGTGAAATCCAGCGCCCGCCTCGTGCAGCCGCATTATTCAGGGCCGACTACATACCGCCTGGATCCGCCGCTATGGTTGTCGATATCCTCGACCAAACAGGTGCGCGTCTGGTTGTCGCAAGCACCTGGCGCCGCGATGCCGACTGCCGGGATAAGCTCGCTAAGGCTGGGATCGGTCAGGATCGCTATTTCATAGATTGGCGCACGCCGGATCTTCTCCCGGAGGAAGAGATTGCCGACGTTCCAATCCGAGGCTCCGAGATCGATCGTCATCTGCAGCGCCACCAGCCCGCCCGATATGTCATCATTGATGATGATCCAGGCATGCTGCCGCACCAGAAGCATTTCCACATTCAGGTTGACCCTAGCATCGGGCTCACATGGACCGATGCGGAGACAGCAATCGCTCTGTTGCGCGGGTAGCGGAGTGCCAACTCCCAGGATCTGAATTCCAGGCTCAGTCCGAGATGAAAGGGATGATTTGAAAATCCCCAAAATCAAGGAGAGCCACGATGTCCGGTTACGATCGTTTTTCGTCTCAGGAAGCTGCCAACATCCAGGCCTTCGGCTCTGACGTGAAGGACGCGACCGTCCTCGCGGACGGAAATGGCTTCGTTGTCCAAGTCGAGACGGCTCAGGGCGACTTCTTCTCCCTCCCCCACACCTCCTACGCCTCCGCGTCGGCCACCGCCGAGCGGCTCCTGTGCGCTTAGTCGCATTTCACGGAAAGGAAACACGATGCCGGATCATTACCGCGTCATTGATCGAGAGGGCAGCCGCCGGATCGAGTCTCGCCAGCTTGCCAAGTCGACGGCCTCCACGAAACCTGGGTTCCTGCGGCTGTTCTATTCCCTGAACCCGAAGGCAACGCGCGGGTACTTCGGGGTTCGGCTCCACGACGATGGCGCCGACATCCTTGATGGAAACGGCAACACGGCCACGTCGTTCATGCGGGTTCGGCCCAGCGAGCTCGGCCGATATCAGAACCACTGACCGTGTCGGGATTGGTTTACCCGCCTCTGCTACCCTGGAGGCTGGAGAACTGGCCAAAGCCCCCTGTTCAGGGGGGCACAGCCTCTTCAGCCTTACAGCCGCAGGATTCCGCAATCATGGCAGACCCCCGTGAAACCCTTCTCGTCGCTTACGACGCCCTGATGGCTGCTCGAAAGCACAAAGAAGAGCTGCTGCCAGCGCGGATCAAGACCCTGAAAACCGATCCGGAATGGACCGAGGCCGTTGCACGCGAGATTGCTTGCCATACGGCTTTCGATCTTTGCGCCCTTGCCTTCTGTAAGGAACTACGACATGAACCTGCCCAAGCTGATGCTTCACCTCCCCGCGACGGGAGAGTTGCTCGACGTAAAGGCCCTCGAGGAGGGTGAAATTCTCGGCCTGAACGAAGCAGGCGACCTCCTCCAATGGGGCGTAGACATCGGCATCTACACCCCGCAGGAGACACCCGAGGAGTTCGGGCTTCAAAACCTCCGCAGTCACGAAATCCGCCGGCTCACTGCGCAGGCACAGGGATCGACTGTCGATCTGCCGCTCTATCCGCTCAGCACCCAGGCGAAGAACACGGTTCTGGCTGCTCTTCTCCACTATCACGAGGACGGCCTGGGAGAGCCCTTCAAACGATCCAACGAAGTCCACCTGCTGGCCTCTGGAGAGGCTGAGGGCCTCAAAGAGGATATCTCCCTCGACCAGGACGGAGTTCAAGAACTCCTCGACAGGCTCAGGCAATCGGACGGGATCGCCTCGACCGCTCTCCTCCATCTTCGCAAGTTTGCCGCCAAGCAGGACAGCGACATGTCCGATCCTTCTGGTGATGGATCGGGGACGAACGCCCGTCCGCCCACCGCGACGATTGGAACGACCTCCAATCTGAGGTCATGGCCACAACGGAGAGCCTGAAACATGTCGACTGAAACCGCTGTCGCCCCTCAGTGGGTCGCCGTCTACCTCGGCCGGGCCGTAACCCACTCGTCCAAAGAGGAGGCCGAGCGGCTCTCCACACCCGATCGCCTCGCTCTCCTGCCGGTCGCGTTCGACCCGAAGGAACTCAGCAATCACGATCTATGCCTCGCCCTCGAGGAAATGCGTCGCCGGGGCTGGGCTGTGGCAGCCTATGACGTCGACGACGTGGACGCCCTGATCAGCGACGACATTGATCCGGCTCCCACTGATGAAGATATCCGGGCCTGGTTGAAGGACAATCAGGACGATCTTCAGGACAGCATGTGTGCCGCTATGCACGAGGCGATCAACGCCGAGTGGAACCGTCGCGACGACGGTTAAGAGCTAGCCCCACAGCCACGATCTAGCGTCGGCCAGGCCGACCACCAGCGCGGGGAGATCCGTCTTCCCGCGCCGCTTTCGTTTGCCTTCCCTTCAACGGAGATCTCGGACCATGGCATACCCCCCGATTGCAGTCGCAAACACGCTGATCGCTCGCCACGCCGCTTCTGGCGGTATCACTCACAAGCGGATCCAGACGCTCTGCTATCTCCTGTATGGCTGGTCGATCCCGATCCTGGGAAAGCCGCTCCTTACCGAAGCCCCGGAGGTTTGGAGCGAAGGTCCAATCTTCGGCCGCCTGTTCGCTCGGTTGTCATCCTACGGGGATGCTCCGATCACGGAGCCGGTTCAGGTCAAAGGGTGCCCAGCCGTGCCGGATGAGGACACGATCACCCATGAACTGATCGAGTGGGTGGACGAGCGCCACGCAGGCCTGCCCGAAGCCAGCCTGAGCCTGCTTGCACATGGTCCGAACTCACCTTGGCGGCGGGTGGCCGAAGAGCATCACTTCCTTCTGTCCGACCCCATCGAGATCCCGCAGGCGGTGATCGCCCATCACTTCACCGCCCAGGCGCGGCAGGTTTCGCTCATTCAGTAGCGGCACCGCACCCTTGGACCCGATCCATGGTCGGGTCCGTCTCGTCCCAGCCTATTTCAGCCCCTGGAGGCTCCGTTGCCCAAGAACCCTGGCGTATTCACCGAACAAGGCCTCGCTTCCCTGAAAGGGAGCATCGCTGCAATCTGCAGACACCCCTACAATGGCGAACGCTCATTCGTCGGATTTGCCACCCACTTCGGTGGCGGAGCGTTCGCGACGGTCACAGACGGCAAAATCAAGCTGCCTTGGACAGAGTGGAAGGGAGCTGGCCCCTATCACGACCTTCGAATTCACCTGCTCGACGGTTCTGGGGCGATGTTCTGGGTCGACTGGGTTTACGAAACTCCGATCATGCCCGTTGCTGTTCTTCAGGTTCGTGGCGAAGGCATTGAGCGCTGGCCCGATCCGGAAATCGCGACAATAGCGGCCATGCACGGCAAAAATCATCTTTGGCGGATCGGCTATGCGGACGGCCAATTCGCAGATCACCGCCTCGAACTGAACTCCTTAGGCACGGAGCCGCCGCAGGTTGTGAAGGCAGGATGGATCAGCACTCATCCCTGTCTGACCTACTTCCGCCACGGTGGAGATCCTGAATTCTCGGGCAAACGGACCATCGCAGGGCACGCCTGTTTCGATTATCCGACGAAGAGCGACTTGGGCGGCCCAGTCGTCGACAACGAAGGACGCCTTGCAGGTGTGCTCGTCGGAGCCAATCTTGGGCCACAGGAAGCCCACGTTGGAGCCTATGTCCCTTCACAGATGATCACACCTTTCGTCGGAGAGGCGAGAGCGGCGAAGGTTTATCATTCGTTTCATCGCTCTCTCTTTCAGGTCCTCCATCAAATTGACGAAAGCGAAGTCACGGCTTCCGCAGCATAGGAAGTGAAGACTTTTCTCCAGTTGAGAATGCGCAGAAGGGGAAGCTGAAATCCCCAAAAGAAGAAAACGCTTCGAGAGGAGGCAACAATGAAGCTTTAGATCAATTCAATGTCCCAGCCCAAAGTGGCTTTCTGACATATACCTGCCTCATCCGTTGGTCCCTTTGACCGTTCTGCAGGGCTTCAAAACAAGTATCCTTTTTGGCCAGGTGCTCGCTACGGGACCTCAGCCTCTGATCATCGCTGACGCGGACCCAAGATCCACGGGTCTAAAACACGGGATAGTATAGGAACCGCTTAAGGGCTCGCTACCTCTCGGGCGTCGAAGGTGGGCTGGCACCCCAGGATCACTGCCAATCAGATTTTTAATTCATTTGAGAATGTGAAGAAGGGGAAGTTGAAATCCCCGCAAAATCGACCTGAGAGGAGGTTAAGATGGAACGTTAGATACGCTAGCTGCTTCCGACATTGATAGTCGACAATATACCTGCCTCATCTGTTGGCCCATTGGCCGTCCTGCAGGAACTCTTTGACCAAAGTAGCCTTTTGGCCAGGTACACGGCGGACATGTAACCCGACCGTTGCCTCAGCCTCTGATCATCGCTGACGCGGATCCATGACCCCCGGATCTAAAACACTGGGTAGTATTGAGAACCACTGACGGGCTCCCGATCTCCAGCGGGACGAGAGTGGACCGACCTCCAACTTAAAGATCACCTAACGAAAGAAGCCGCGAGAGTGCCACATGGGCCCTACCAATCTCGCGGCTTCTTTTGTGTTCGTTGAGCCAAACCCCAAGAACCACGCCGGTCAACCTCTACTCAGTCAGCGGAGCAAATCTTTAACGCAGCGGGTATCTGGACGTTTTTGAATTCAGAAAGGATCAGCGAAGAGGAAAAGGTTCAATCCCCGAAAGGGAAATCAGATTTCCTCTGATGAAAAATGAGCAAGGCTCGTTTCAATCCCCAAAACAAAGGATGAGTTCGATGACAAACGCTGCCAACACCTCCGCCGTCGCCACCGTCGCCACCGTCGCCAACGACAACGCCCAGAAGCAGCGCACCTACCCGCGCATGGTCACGCCGAAGGCGATCAAGGAAGGCTCAAACAAGAACGGTACGCCGTTTGTCAGCTTCGTCGGCGAGTACACCCGCCGCGGCGCCAGCAAGCCCTCGACGATGCTGCACACCGCGTCGGGCAAATCGCTGGAATCGATCCGCGAGCAGCTCAAGGAAGGCCAGCCGATCCGCGTCTTCGGTGTCTTCGAGAAGATGCCGGCCACGGAAGATCGCTCCGAGGGTGATGTCTTCCGCATCATCGGCCTGAGCACGCCGCGTGAGACGGCGCAGGAGGCAGCCGCCCAGACCGAGATGGAAGAAGCCGCGTAATCGGCTGCCGCCACCTGGGGTCGGCGCAGGCGCTAGCCTGCCACGGCGCGAGCGACGTGCCGGCCCTGCCACCTCCGCTCCAGACAGGTAGGTTCTGGTGAAATATCTCCTGGCAAAGTTCTACCTTTGGCTTGCAGCCTCGACCAAAGATCCCGGCAAGGCATCGACCTATCTCGACCGGTCGCACGATCTCGATCACCGCGCCGATCGACACTACCAGATTGAAGAGGACGGCTCCGATGATGAGCCGCTGCCCGCAGCCTAACGGCACCCGATGCCGGAATCAGAAGCCGCCCCCTCGGGCGGCTTTTTTCATGTGCGCTGCGAGGACCGTCTCGCTGGTGTGAGTGAATGGGGGTCAACATGGTTGCACAGTTGATGCGCTTTGCACTGGGGGTCGTATTCCCGCTGGCTGCCGTGGGTTATGCCCTCAGCAAGAGCATCTGATCCGATGGAGGTGCTTGGAAAGTCCGTCCGATTCGAAGGGGTTGAGCAAACCAATCCCAGCCAGCCCAGCCGCTGGGAAGGCCGTGTCTCGATGCTATCCGTCAGCGAAAAGCTGACGGTGGAATACGGCCGACGGCCAGGAGCGTTGACGGTCACTGTCGGAGACGATGAGGAGACCGTTCATCTCAAGACACGCTCCCCTTTCGACGCTCACTGGGAGGAGATCGCGCCGACAGTTCAGAACATCGCTGCCGTCGCGCTCCTCGGCGACCTGTCAGAGGTCGACTTCATCGACCCAGACGGCCTCCGCTGATCCATCTCCTTGGCGTCGTTCGATGCCCGCCTAGGGGGCTTCCTGCACGACACAAAAGTTGTTGCCTTCAGGATCATTGAGGACGGTATAGCCATCCGTCTCCCGGACGACGGTCGCGCCAAGTGCCACCAATCGGGAGACCTCAACAGCCAGGTCCGCCGCCGCAATGTCGAAATGAAGCCTGTTCCTTAGCGGCCGCTCTCCTTTGCGGAACTGAAAGCACAGTCTTGGTCCAGGTCCTACGGCCATGACGCTTGGATCAGTCTCAGGAGACAAACCTAATGCTGCGAGACGGGCGATCTCCGCATCGTCGTATGGCATCAAATCATACTCGTCGAGCGCCTCGATCCAGAACCTGGCAAGCTTTGCCGGGCGATCAGCATCAATCACGATCTCCTTTAGCCTGCCCATGGCGACCTCCAACCGTTTGGCCCATGATTTGGAATGGACCTATAACTCTTTCACCCAGCCACCTCGCAGATTAGTGTGGGTGTGGGCTGCGACAAAGCCCAGATCGACGTTCGATGGAGAGCCGGCCTAAGCCGACAAGCAGCATGAACCTTCAATGGGAGCGAGACACCAAGCACTATCCAGATGAGGAATGCTATGTGGCCTCTCTGGGCGAGTTCCACGTCGGCTCCGTACTGCTTGGTTTTGGCGTCTGGGACTGGGACATCGACACCTACTTCAGCGAGTTCGTCACCCCCAACACGGGCAAGGAACTGACGCGAGAGGCCGCCCAAGCCGCCGTCGAAGCAGCCATCGGCGAGTGGATCCGCAGAGCCGGTCTCCAGCAAGCCTCAATTTAGGAGGCTGCACCACTCCCAAGACTTCGTCCCAAGCACTTTTCTCGATCCAGAAGATCGAACCAGGGTGATTTCGAAATCCCCAAAAGGAAAAGGGCTCGCCAATGTCTCGCATCTACAATGAAATTCGTGGTCAGCGCATTGCTATCTCGGAGATCGAGACCGCGCAGTACAACCTGTCCAAAGACCGTTGCGACGCCCGGAAGACCGTTCAGGCCGATATCCGTGCCCTCTTCCAGAACCTTCCCGCGGGCCTGCGGCACCTCACGCACGCGTTCTTGGCTGCCGAGGGCAACCGCTATCTCCTGATCGACCTCGACGGTCCTGAGGGCGGGATCGTCAACGGTGCCCGCACCCGCTTCACCCTCATCGACATCTGCCCGAGCCTCGCCGGGCTCGCCGCCTGGGATGTCGCCCGCGATGAATTTCTGGGAGAGGTGAACGAGTTCTCGTTCCGTGACTCCACCTTCTGGCCGGACTGGATGGTCTATTCCAACCACCCTCAGAAGCGGAAGGTATGGACCGATGGCGTGTTCCACGCCGACGTGAAATCCGGCTACTTCGGGAAGATCCTGCTTCCGGTGTCGGGCCCTGCCCTCGCGCACCCGGCTTTCGCTCGGCTGGCGGACTACGCAAGGTCCGTCATTGAGCGCAAGGATGCCAAAATGGAGCATCTGCGCGCCTTCGACGTCAGGTTCGACGCCTATGACGCCCAGATCGAGAAAATCGAGCGGAAGGCTGACGCCTTCGCCCGGACCGAGGGCCAGGACCCGGAGGTCCTGACGGCTCAGAACGGTGAGCTCGCTGGCCTGATCCGGACCATGGATTGGACCTACGACATGGCCGACCGCCCCAACCGCGCTTACGCGGAGCAGGAGCGTCGGATCCGCTCGCTGCTCTCGGCACTGCCGGTGGACGACGCAGTGGTACTGTTCGTCCACAACGCCGGAACCAACTGGGTGAAGGCTCCCTATTACCTCCAGTGGCACCCGGAGGTGAAACAGATGAAGGCGGCGGCTTAGCCCGCGCCTTCGTCAATCAGCTTGGCTATTGCGTGCCGATCCGATAGCTTGCCGCCAACAAAGTAACATGCTCCGGTGCCATGACGCTCCTGCCCACTCCCACATGGGATACCTTCCTTCGGACCGTTTCCACCCGAACCAACGGAACCTGGCTTTTCCGGGGGCAGGCCGCTAAGAAATGGCCTCTCAGCCCATCGGCCGGACGCGACAAGTGCGTCGGAAGCGCAGGCTACCGACGCGCCGACGAATACAACCTTCTCAAGGACTTCATTCGGGAAGCTAAACGGTACGTCGAAAGCGGCTTCAGCGAACTCGAATGGCTCGCCTTGGCCCAGCACCACGGCCTTCCTACCCGCCTTCTGGACTGGTCCACCAACCCGCTGGTTGCGGCCTGGTTTGCTTGTGAGAAGGAAGAAGACACGGACGACGGCCTCGTCCACATGATCAACGTGCCCTCGCTGGACAGAAGGGATGATGTTCTACCCTTCGATCCACGGTTGTCGGACGTGGCCCTGGTCCAGGTCCCGCCGCGCGTGGGGCGGATCACGGCCCAGCAGGGCCTGTTCTCCCTACACCCTGACCCAACGGCCAAGTGGACGCCCGGCCGCGCTCTAAGGTATCATACCCTTGAAATTCCCGGGGCTGAGAAACCATTTTTCAGGCAGGCACTTGATGCTTTTGGGGTCAACCGCGGACGCCTAATGGTTGATCTCGATGGGCTATGCGCCACGCTCTCTTGGAAGTATCGTACGCGTCTGTAGCGAGGTCTCAAATGTCGAAAATGCAGTCTCGAGATGCCGGAACAGGGGTCAAGAAGCGGAGTTCCGCTGGATCGCAGGGCATGAAGAAACGAGCGGAAAAGGCATTGAAGGGCTTCGCAGGTGCCTCTGAGGGCAAAGCCGGAGGCGGGTTCCGGACAATTGAAGAGATCAAGGGCGGCTTCGTAGAGGTCCATGCTAGAGCTACCCTTCGCCCGAAAAAGGAAGTCACTTTGGAAGTTGCGCCTCGCACGAAGCGGCCGCTAGGTGCATCATGGGCTGTCGGCGGCAAGGCAACCCCTGCGCAGTTCTACGGAGGCGAGCAAGTGATCAATCCCGTGCCGACGGAACCGGACTCTGTCCATGTGGCTGCCTTCGTTCGCGATTTCGATGTCCAGAAACATCCGTCGTGGAACGCGGTGAAGAAGGATCACCCCAAGGCGAGCCTGTTTGTAACGGAATGCTCGCCCGACTCGGTCGAAATCGAGTCAGGCGGGAAGTTCAGCACACGCGCCCAGCTCCTGGTTGACGTTCCGGTGAAATATCCTGATGGCTTTGAGGTCGAAGGCTCAATGACCGTACCGGCCTTCGTCACAGGAACACTTAAAAATAACGGCGATGTGGTAATCAAGGAATTCAGACTGAGCATGGATCATCCTGCTTAGATTATTGCAGATACACACGATGATCGAAAAACCCGGCCCGGCGCCGGGTTTTTTATTGCTCGGATATTGGCTCGTTCTCACTCAATCGAGCGCTAAGGGAAATTCAGAAAATCCCCGAAAGCAAAGATCAGGTTTCGCTTCAAAGAAGCGGGAAGAGTTTCGTCAAAATCCCCGAAAAATAGGATGAGTTCGATGACAAACGCAGCCGTTGCCACCTCCGCCGCCACCGTCGCCGCTAACGATAACGGTCAGCAGCAGCGCACCTACCCGCGCGTCGTGACGCCCAAGGCCATCAAGGAGGGCAAGAACAAAAACGGCACCGAGTTCGTCAGCTTCATCGGTGAGTACCGTCGCCGCGGCTCCGAGAAGACCTACACGATGTTCCACACCGCGAGCGGTGCAGCCCTCCAGGCAATTCGAGACGAGTTGAAAGAAGGCCAATCCATCCGTGTCTTCGGAGTGTTCGACGAGATGCCGGCGGACGCCGAGCGTCGCGCCAAACAAGTTTTCCGGATAATTGGCCGCAGCGTGCCGCGTGAGCAGGGTGCCGAAGAGATGCAGCAGGCGGCGTAAGGCCTGCGGTCACAAGCAAGAAAGAGCCGCCTTCGGGCGGCTTTTTTCATGGGCGGATCGGGCGGGTTGAACGCATCGATCGATCACATCACCAGGTGTCTTACGCCACGCAGGAAAAGACATCAGTTGCTCTCTGGTGAGAGCGCAAGAGTTCTTTGTCAAATCCCCTGAAAGGAAAGTTCGATGGCAAACGCTGCCAACACCTCCGCCGTCGCCACCGTCGCCACCGTCGCCACCGTCGCCAACGACAACGCCCAGAAGCAGCGCACCTACCCGCGCATGGTCACGCCGAAGGCGATCAAGGAAGGCTCAAACAAGAACGGTACGCCGTTTGTCAGCTTCGTCGGCGAGTACACCCGCCGCGGCGCCAGCAAGCCCTCGACGATGCTGCACACCGCGTCGGGCAAATCGCTGGAATCGATCCGCGAGCAGCTCAAGGAAGGCCAGCCGATCCGCGTCTTCGGTGTCTTCGAGAAGATGCCGGCCACGGAAGATCGCTCCGAGGGTGATGTCTTCCGCATCATCGGCCTGAGCACGCCGCGTGAGAACGCTCCGGGCGAGGCCGTCCAGACGGAGATGAAAGAGGCCGCGTAAGGCTAAGTAGGTCGCCAAAAGTTCTGCAACAGCTTTCTGAGCCAGAAGTGTTTGGATGCCAGGCCAGCCTTGCGACGCGCCTGTTGCGGCGTCAGCATCAGAACCCAGGCCGCGGCATCAGCGGCGAGAGCCTCGATGGACGCGGCCTGTCGGTTGGCCGCAATCAGCCGCTTGAGTTCGCGCCAGAGCTGATCCATCGGGCTTAGTTCGGGTGCCTGCCGGGGCAGCCACACGAAGCGAATGCGCAACCGGGCTGCCAGCGCCAGGGTTTGCGGGGCGGTATGGGCGCTCGCCCGATCACTCAGCAGCCAGAGCCAGCCGGCGCCGTGATAGCGGCGCCGCAACGTGCGCAGGAACGCCTGCGCGTCGGCCTGACCGGCGCGGGTGCGGATCAGCACCACGCGGCGAGCGGTGCGCAGGTCGATCGCCCCAAACAGCACCCGCTTGGCATTGCGGCCGGTGATCGGCACCACCGCCTGGGTACCCTTGAGCGCCCAAGTCGCGCGCAGGGGCGGGAACAGCCGCAGCAGCGTCCAGTCGAGGCACAGCAGCCGATCGCCCCTGTGCCAGCCCGCCTTCAGACGTCGGGTAATTCCCCCTTATATGGGCCAATACGTCAAGCGCTGGCAGGCGGTGTGCCGGATCGAAGTCAGAATTTGACCTGGCCGAGAGGGTCGAACCAAAGGAAGCCGAGTTCAAAGCCTGCCATTCTGGCATGGCGGCTCTCAGCTTGGGCGAGGCGGGCGGTCAAGTCCCGCAGCCGCTTCGCGGTGCGCCGCAGGCGCAGGGCTTGAGGGCCGGCCGAAGGTCCAAGCCATCATGGAGACTGCCCGAGGGCAACTCGCTCCGACACTGTCCGTCAAATCACGGTCGGGATTCGACAGTTTGCGGTGACGTCCGAGGCTGAGCCCGATGGCGCTCATGCGAACCGCTCGTCCGCATCACCTTATATCCGGTTGGGCCCAAGCCCTGACCATAATCCCGCATGCGTCGGGAACGGGCTCCGGGGTGAGCGCGACCATTCTTTTTCGCGGCATTGTTCCAGCCAGGGGGGACAACGCGGTCGCACTCCCCTCAGACATCACGCGCTGACACTCCCGCGCCAGCGCGCAAGCGGGTTCAGGGCTTCACGGCCACATCGGCTGGCAGGGCGCCTGTTTCGACATAGCGCCACAACAGGATCAGCAGCTTGCGGGCGAGCGCCACAATTGCAATGCGTCTGACCCGCCCAGTGGCCGACCCCACACGGCTGCGGAACCAAGCCGCCAGTGCACTGTCAGGCTGGTTGCGCAACCACAGCCAGGCGAGTTCGATCAGCGCCTTGCGGGCGCGGGCGTTGCCCGCCTTGGTGATGCCTTGCTCGCGCGAGCGGCGGCCGCTCGCAAACGGGCTGGGCGTCAGCCCGGCATAGGCAGCCACGTGGCGCCGGCTGGCAAAGCATCGGTAGAACACCTCCTTGTCGAGGACAGTTGCAATCTCAGAGCCGATCCCCCTCAGATGCAGCAAGGTCCCAAGCTTGGACGAGGACGCGGCTCGTGCCGCCGCCGCTTCGGCATCGCGCCTCGTCTCGACCTCGGCCAAGTGCCGCAGCACGAGTTCAAGCCAATCGAGCTGACGCGCGATCTCCGCCGACAGCCGCGGCGGCAAGAGCCGGCCATCTCCCGTGATCAGCTGCGCCAGGCGCAGGCGGCGATCCGGCCGCAGCGGCTCGTAGTCGTCGATTCCTTGCGTCGCACACAGCCCCTTGATCCGGTTGACCAGGCGAATGCGCTCCTGCAGCAGCGTGGCGCGCTCGCGACTCGGGCGACGCGCATCCTCCTCGTCCGGTGACGGTGGGCGGACCATGGAGCAGACCTTCGGCTCGCCGCGAGACCAGGCCATCAGCGCCCGCAGCAGAGCCTGGGCATCCAGGCGGTCCGTCTTGGCCCGCCGGGCCCGGCGGTCGACCTGCAGCGAACTCGGGTCCATGACATGGCTGCTGACGCCGTGCGCCTCGAGAAGGCGGTGCAGCCAGAACCCGTCGCGGCCGGCCTCGTAGCAGCACGATACATGTGGGCTCACGCCGGTGCGTCGTTCCACGCGGGTCCGGATGCGGGCAAGCAGGTCGAGCACCGCCTGTCCATCACCGGCGGGAAGCCGATGCAGCTCGATCTTCGCGGCATCGGGGGCGTGCAGCGCCACCAGCCAGGAGCGGCGGCTGAGTTCAAGCGCCAGAAAGATCGTGTGGGTGCTGTCCGAGACTGAAGCGTCGGCTGAGGGAGAGGAGAACATGAGCGGCCTCCAGGGTGAGGTGAGGTGACCGCCTTACTTCACCAGTTCGGCGGTCGCTGGCCCATGAGATCTTTTTCTGCGCCAGATGAGGCGCGCGCGCGACATAGACGTAGCGCGGGCGTTTCCAGCGATAGCCTGCCTCGTGCAGCCGGCGCCGCAGGGTCCGCGGGCTGACGGCGAGGCCCTTCGCGGCCAGGTCGTGCGCCAGCAGCGGCACCGTCCAGCTCGTGGCCTGGTAGCCGCAGCGGCGCGGGTCACGCGCCAGGGCCGCCGCCAGCCGCCGCGGCGTGAGGGTGTGATGCAGGCGCGGACGCCCGCTGCGCGGCCGGTCGATCAGGGCCGTGGTCTCATGCTCGGCCCGGTACTGCACCAGCCATCGGTGCACGCTGGAGCGGTTGACGCGGCAGCGCTGGGCCGCCTCGGCGACGGAATGCCCCTCGGCCACCAACAGCAGCGCCTCGAGACGGCGATAAACACGGGCCTCACGGGCGCCAGCAAGCGCTACGGCAAGCCGCTTGCGATCCGCCTCGTCGAGCCACGTCTCGGGAGAGTGATCATGTCGTTGCATGTTCCCCAGGGAACACCCGCAGCTCTCGCGTTGCAAGTCTTATGGCGACCTACTTAGGCCCCATAACCTGGGACGCTAAAGAGAGCCGCCTTCGGGCGGCTTTTCTCATGGGCGCGGAGGGCGTCGTCACGCACCATCCGAAAGATGATCTGAAGGTCTCCGACAGAAAGACGAGAATTCAGGTTCCTGCAGAAAAGTGAGCAAAAGCTCGGTTCAATCCCCGAAAAGGAAGAGTTCGATGAACGACAACACCGCCACCTCCGCCGCCGTTTCCACCGAGACCCGCGCCCGTTCCTACCCGCGCACGGTCACGCCCAAGACCATCAAGGAAGGCAAGAACAAGAACGGCACGGAGTTCGTGAGCTTCATCGGCGAGTATCGCCGTCAGGGCAAGGACAAGGTCTACACCATGTTCCACACCGCGAGCGGTGCAGCCCTGAGTTCGATTCGCGAGCAGCTGAAGGAAGGTCAGCCCATCCGTGTCTTCGGCGTGTTCGACGAGATGCCGGCGGACGCCGAGCGCAAAAGCAAGCAGGTTTTCCGTATCGTGGGTCTGAGCGTGCCGCGTGAACAGGCTGCCGAAGAGATGCAGCAGGCCGCCTAATCGGCCCCATGAAGAAGCCGCCCTCGGGCGGCTTTTTTCATGATCGTCGCTGCAATCCCCGGCAAGCGTGTGAATCACGCTGCAGCCGCATCAGATCCCTTACGGTTGGCCACTTCCAAAGTGACAGCGAGTCCTTTGGGGGATTTCGCTCCAGATCGTAGCCGAGCATTCTCGTCTCTGAGAGCCTCGTTACGGGCTACATGCTCGTGGTTAGCGCGGGTCACTTCCTTGATCTCGCCCTTGAGTTCAGTGATGTCCTCCTTGAGGTCCACGATCTTCGCCTGGAGGGCAGCAAAATCCCTAGCCTCTGCTCGAAGGTCACGGATCGTCGCCTGCTGATCGGCAATCTTCGACTCCAGCTTCTTGATCCTACGCTCCGCCTCAGCAAGCAGCTTCTCCGGAGTCTTCTCCGGCTGCGCCACCCCGGTTTTGAGGGATTTGGCCTGTAGCCCCGCATTCATCATGGCCCCAACGGCTCCTTTTCTCTGTTCTGACAGGGGTTAGAACAAAATAGGAACTTACGGCGATGGTCAACGAGACAGCGTGTCACGTCGAGAGCAACACCAGGAGGGTATCGAGTGCAATCCCTGTACTGGCCTCATTTTTTACGGACTGCTGATTCAATGTCACATCTATTTCCGGGGGACGAATTACAAGATCATTTGTCAGGATGGGGCAGCAAAAACTCAAATCAGAAATCCCGAAAAAAGGATGATGAGCATGCTCAAGGCGACGATGTATTTCTCTTACGGAAGCGACGCACGGTCGGGTCTGAAATCAAAGACGACATTCGACGCCATTCTGGCAGGCGAGCGCAGCTCGACGACACGCTTTACAGCATGGCCAGGATATGAGCGCTGGACAGGCCTAAAGGTTGGCGATCAGGTTCTCTTCTACGCCGATCGGGACATGAAAGGGCGCTATGTCGATGTCACGGTGACGGAGGTTCCTCGCGTCATCGACCTCGCAAGATGCAGCGAGGCGGATCTCGCCGCCTGGTCAGAAGCTGAGGGCTGGAGCGAGGCCGCAGGACGTCGCTACGGGCGCAAATATGGACCGGGTATTCAGATCCGGTCCCGGCCCGTCACCACACCGTGAGGAGTCGATGAGGAAGTCATTTTCGTTCCCATACTTCATCGTGAAGGTCGGGTTCACCCTCCTCGCGCTCTACATCACGGCAATCTTTCTCATGACCAATCTGCCCATCTACGGGCGCTCGTACTTCGATTGGTTCGCCGCCATTGCTATCGGGACGTGGGCTCTGGTCTTGATCGGCCTCGCCCACGAAACCCGGCTCACCACCCGCTTCATCGGAATCTTCGTCAAAGGACTGCCACCCAGGTGGCTGCGGATCATCCTGGACCTTCTCGATCGCTACACCAACAAGGATGGCCTCCTCGCACGTCTCGCCGCTGTGCAGCGTTCCGAATACCTCGATGCGACCGCGCTCGCTGCCGCGGTAAAGCAGAAGGTTGTCGGCCAGGACCTCGTAGCCGATGAGGTTGCAGCAACTCTGCGTCGCCGCCTTGCACAGGTCGCACGTGACAAGCCCGCCGGCGTCTTCCTGTTCGTTGGCCCTCCCGGCGTGGGTAAAACCGAGATGGGCAAGCAATTTGCTCGCACCCTGAAGCGCGGGTTCCTCTTCGAGGATATGTCGACCTGCAGCAATCCCGCTGGTGCCGAACGCCTTTTTGGCGTTCCTCCGGGATACTCAGGCTCCGATAAGTATGGGACCCTCACGGGCGGCCTGCGGGATCAGCCCAACTCATTCGTGCTCCTTGATGAAATCGAGAAAGCGCATGTCGACGTCCAGAAGCGGTTTCTGACTGCTTGGAATGATGGCTTCGTGACCGAAGCCTCGACTGGACAGAAAGTGTCGACCAACCGGGCCATTTTCGCCGCAACGACGAACGCAGCTGCTGACCGGATTGGCGAACTGGCTCGCGAGATCACAGATCGCGATAAGCTCCTGACTGCCGTTCACAATGTGCTCAAGGAGGCCGGATTCCCTCCTGAGGTCCTGAGCAGAATTGACGAGGTATTCGTTTTCAACCCACTCCAGGGGCTCGACCCTGCCCGGGTAGCGATCATCCAAATCGTTAATATCGTAGAGAGTTACGGCCTCGATCTCGACCAGGGCGGCATCGACGACATGATCCTGTTCGAGGCCATGCAGCGCGCTGAGGTTCTGCAGACTGCCGGCGGTGTACGCGCCGTGATCAGAGCTCTCGAAAAACGCATTGCCGATGTCCTGATCGAGGCCAGGCAGAAGGGCGCTCGCCGCGTCAAGCTCACGATGGATGAATCGGACCTTGATAAGGTCCAGGGGACGATCACCGGATAGGAGGAGCACCATGTTCGATCGGCTGGTTCCCCGACCCATCCGGAGGCTTTGGAATGAGGCGTCGGTCTGGCGCTGGTGCCTCATCCTCGCCGTTGCATCTACGGGCATGCTCCTTATTGCCTCGCCGCCACAGCCTTCAACAGCCACTGCCGCTACGAAAGTGGCCACTCAACCGCTTGCCAAACCTGGCGCAGCCGCCCCTTGAGGCGGCTGCCTTAGTCACGAGGGACATCCACGTAAGTGATCCGGCGAACGGTCTCGAAGGCAAGGACAGAGATGATTGAGAAATCCGGGCCGTCCAAGGCCCGGAACCTCACCGTTTCCAATGGGAAACGACCATGAGACACCTCGTAGAGGATCTCAGATACCCCAGTGCCCTCGTCCCAGACTCGGAACGCGTTCACTTGCAGCCGGGATCGTTTCGGGACCTCAATATGCCATCCGAAGAAGTTCAGTGAAGCCAGCCCCAGCTTCGCACCGGACCTTTCACCAATGAGCGTATTCCTGATGTACCTGTAGCGCATACGATGCGCCTGGCCATCCATTGTGACGCGCCCCTCTTGGAACAGGTTGCCGACCTGGTAATCGATCCGGCAGTTGCCATCAATGAATAGCTTGAAATGTGACCCGTAGCGGCTCTCAGGCCGCCATTCACCTTCAACGATGACGGGTTCTATCATCCGTCAGTCCTTTTATTCTCCTCCTGGTAACGTGGAAATCTGCTCTTGAGTTCACTGGCGGTGAGTGAGCTGAGGCCGGACTTGGCCTGATCGAGGATGGGCGAACCCGTTTCCGGGAAAACCCCAAAGGATCGAGATGACCATGACGATCTCCCAACACGTCCTCCCGTTTGCCGCTCGGCCCGATGAGGAGATCTTCGCGATTGGCGACATACATGGCTGCAGTGATCTCATGAAGGCCCTCTTCGAGGTCATCGCCAAGACCCCTCGCGCCCCTGGCTGCCGGCGGATCGTGGTTCTCCTGGGGGATCTCATCGACCGTGGTCCGGACTCCCTCGGCTGCCTCGACCTTGCCATCGAGGCCAAGGACCGGACCGGCGCCGACATCGTGGACGCCCTTGCTGGCAACCACGAGCAGATGCTTCTCGCGACCATCGTCCTGGACGGTCAAATTCATCGTCGGAAAACCGCCTTTGGGAACTGGCTCAAGAACGGCGGCATGAAGGTTGTGAACGACCTTCTGGACGAGGGGCATAGCGCCAAGACCCCCAGCGACCTAAGGGATGCTCTTGGGCCGAGGCGGGTGGAGTTCCTCGAAGGGCTGTCGAAGCACCGGACCTCGGGCGAGTTCATGTTCGTTCATGCAGGGCTCAACCCGTATGCCAACCTGGACCAGTTTCTTGCCGAGCCGATCGACGTCGATTTCAGGGAACTCGAGGAGCAGGACCATTGGGCTTGGGTCCGGGATCCGTTCCTGGCTTTCAACCCCGCCGAGCACGAAAGACGAGGCCATCACGGGTACTTCGTGGTGCACGGCCACACCGCTCCCAACTATGAATGGTTCCCCGTCGCGGAGCAGCTGTGCCTAGACCGGCTCAACCTTGATGCCGGCTCGTACGCCACAGGCCGTGCCCGGATGGCTCGGATCATCGGCTCTGAGCTGACCTTCTACGAGGTGTCGTAGCGACATCTCTGTTCGCTTCAGCACATCCAAACAGCGGAAAATCAGGGATTTAGTCCCCAGAAGGAGTGGTCACATGCACGCCTATACCCGCCCGCTCGTCCGTCGCCGGCCCAATGCTGCGGAACGGACTGCTCAGGTCATCCTTCTCGGCCTCGTTCTGATCGGCATCGCCGCCATGGTCGCCATCGTCATCTGCTCAGTGTTCGAACCCCACATAATCGTGGCATTCCTTGTGGTGGCGCTCCTGTTCCTCGTATTTCGGATCGAGACCCGCCCCCAGCACCTGCCCAAGGGAGCATTCTATCCGTCCCGCTCCCTCGGGCACCGCTGAGGCCAACCCGATGCACTTCCCCAGCCAGGTGTACCAGCCTGTCCCGGCCAATTGCGCCCGTCATGCCATCGAGACCTTTGCCGAAAGTGTCGCCGAGCATCTCGGGTTCATCCCGGATCGGGACGCAGCGGAATCCCTGCAGATGCGGGGCAAGGTCCGGGTTGAACGTATCCAGGACCTGATCAAGAAGATCGGCGGCCAAATCGAGTTCGAGTATGTGCCGCCTTCCGAGCTTCATACCTCCCAAAGCCTCATCGTTTTCAATGAGGAGCGGTTTGAGATTGCCCTCCTGGGGCGATACCGCATGGAGGAGAAAGACCAGAACTGGATGCTGGCACAGGAACTCGGCCACCGCCTGCTTCACTATCCGCTGGTTGTCCAGCAGCATGGCGATGTCGCCATGGCTGTAAAGCGGTACCCCGACGATTCCGATCCGATTGCCCGGCAGGCCCGCCGCGAGGCTCTACGGTTCGCCTTCGGGTTCCTCACCCCGGCCAAAGCCTTCATGAACGCCTATTGTGGGACAGATAGGCCGCATTCCCTCGAATACCGGTTCAATGTCCCGAGGCGCACCATTGAACTCCGATACCAGTATCTGAGCGAACTAAAGGCCTCCGGCTGAGCCCACTTTCTCTTCAGCAACACAAGGATCGCTGAATGACCTCGCCTGGAGAAGGCACATACACGCTTCAGTATGCCCAGCGTAAGGCCCGCTACGGCCATCGGGACTGGCTCTTCTGGACCGATCGCAGTGGCAGTTCCCAATGCGCTCCGAAGAGCAAGGAGAGCATCAAAAAAGCCATGCTGGCTTCAGGCACCCAGGGGCGGTGGTTCGTGGTCAGCGCCTCCACAGCCGTACTCCAGAAAGGCTTCTGGGCGATGGGCGTTATTATGCTGCGAAATGCCGAACACGGCATCTAACATCCAAATCGGAGACCTCTTATGTCCAACCTCCCTGTTTGGCCTGGAGCCGATGTCTGCTACGCACGCGCCGGCAAGATCAACGAACACCTCTGCCGGACCTCCTATGCCGCTGCCAAGGTCAAGAAGGGCTGGAGACCCCCCGAGGAGGTCGCAGAGTTGATCCAGGCGATGAACCGCGGCGACGAGGAGGCGATCAAAGCCGCCTGTCAGCGTTATTCCCATATCTGGGCCGAGAGTGCCGAATCTCACCCTCCATCGTGATGTGATATCCGGCCCAGCACGGTACGCGACCAAGGAAGGTAACCATGAGCGAAGCGATTTCTGGTCTGGGAACACCAGGACGGGGCGATTCTGAAGGCCTCGCCATCCGGATCTTCGAGTTTATTGTCGCGGACGTTGACAGAATTATCCAATTCCTGAACGTCACCGGCCTTCAGCCGGAGACCCTTCGTGAATCAGCCAACACCCCTCACTTCCTCCTTGGTGTTCTCGACTACGTGTCGAAGGACGATGAGTTGCTAAAACTGATCCATAAGGATCTGGGAATACCGCCCGACGCAATTCTGTCTGCAGCAGGGCACCTAGCGCCTAAGCCAGATCCCGTCACGCAGGCAGACAAGAAGCCAGAGCAGCGCACGCAGCTCCCCCGGCGATCAATGTTCCGTTGAACGAAGGCTTCAAGCCGCGACGGGCACGCGGGCACGGTTTCCAAGGAAAGCGTCTAGATCCCTTGCGGCCATCGGCCGGGCGAAGAGATAGCCCTGAAGGGCATCGCAGCCGGCTGACGCCAGGAACCGTCGCTGCTCGTCGGTCTCGACGCCCTCGGCAGTGACGACGAGGTCCATCGTCCGGCCGACCTCGATCATTTGCTGGATCGTCTCGTGCGACGGCTCTGACTTCAAGCAGTCCAGTCTCCGCACAAACGACTGGTCGATCTTGAGCTTGTCGACGCCGATATGATTTAGGCGTTGCACGCCCGAGTACCCAATCCCGAAGTCGTCGAGCGCAATCCGAAACCCACAATCACGCAGGAATGCGATGGACTCCCTGGCCGAGCCGTCGCCAGCGAGCGGCTGATTTTCGGTGATTTCGAACTCGATCTGATGCGGGGTCACCCCGCACTCCTCGACGGTCTTTACAAATCGCTCAATCAAAGCCGAATGAGCGAAGAGCAGCGGAGACAGATTGACCGCGACAGTCAGATCAGGTCGACGCTTTGCCACACTGCAGGCCTCGCGGATTACGAATTCCGTGACCTGAAGGATCAAGCCAGTCTCTTCCGCGATAGGGATGAAGACGCGCGGCGAAACAGACCCGACTGTCGGATGATGCCAGCGCACCAGCGCTTCTACGGTCGAAACTTGGTCATCGGCCACATTGACCTGGGGCTGATAAACCACCGACATGCCCTGGCCGGACTGAAGGGTCTTATAGAGTTCCCGTGCTGGAATGCCGCCCAAATAGGAGTAAACCTCGGAGAGCTTGCTCTCGAGGCGGCTAAAATCAGTCTCTGTGTCGGCCAGATCCTGCTGCAGCACAAGGCACCCGGTAAAAGGCGAAATTGATGTCTTAAAAAGGTGTTACCACTTCCGAGTTAAAATGTCACGCTTTATGATTTTAATTCGGGATAAAATTCCTCATAGCATGAGCCTTCTTGTGCTTCTTGCTTATTCCGTGGGCACTTTAGCCATTCGGCCGCCTGTGGCGAGGCCCATTGCGGATGATAGTTAAGCATTTCCGCTCCCCCACGCGCAGAGTAAATCGCCCCATTGGATCCGAGCGACCGGGGCATTCCAAATCCCCAAAAAGCTGTTCGCCGTGCCGGAGAAAAACGTGTCCGCCAACTTTATCGACAAGCTGCACATTGATGTTCTCGTCTCAGGCGCGATAGACCTCGCCTGTACGGCACGCCTGGTTAAGGGCGGCGCTCTCCTCGACATCCTTCCAGAAAACGGTGAGCAGCTCGGCAAGATACTCTGGGCGGAAAACGCCCGTTCGGTGAACTATCTCGACGCCCTGCTTGGTCACGGCTCCAACCCGGCCCTCGACGAGATCGTCGGCTTCTATGGGTTCGAATATCGGCCGAACTTGTGCCCGACAGTGGTCTCAAAAGCCCTCGTCTCCTATGAGCACCAAGCCTGCGAATGCCCGGATTATCCGGAAACCGTCGCCTATGACTTCGCTTCGCGCTTGGCCCGGCGCCTGATCAAGAAGCTGCCAGGATGGGAAAAGGCGCCTTGGGGCATCGAACGCCCTGAGCAAATTGCCGTTCGGTTCGCGTGATCGGCCGCCATCATCCTCTCCAACAATCCGAAGGGATATCCGTTCATGAGCGCAGTCCGGATCCAGATCAGCGATGATCTGGGTAATATCAGCTATCTCTCCCGCACGACAGGCGGCTACTGGAACCTTGTGAGCCGGAACGGCATCGCACTCGGCCTGTCGACTGTCGTCAATAACGAGCCCTTAGCCCGGTTCGCCCTTGAAGATGCTGGGGACGACGGCGAGGCCCTGCTGGAAGCGATCAAGAAGCACCTCAGCGGCAAACGGACCGCAACCCTCCTCTTCCCAGGCTCAGACACGCCTCGCAAGGGCGCACTGTCCGACGAGGAGAAGAGGGACTTCGCCTGGATCCTCACCGAAACCATCGACCTCTCTGTCGACCGGCGCGATGGCCTCGCCAGAAACGAGGCCAGATCCGAGTTTGAAAGCATTAAGCGCGCCCTCGACTACCTGGAGGCTAATGGTGCGGACATGAGCGTCCAGCGCCAGGCCCTCGGCACGCCCCGCTTCTGACGATCAACTCCCTCTGGCTTGAAAGGATTGCCCCTATGCGCAGAAAACGCATCCCTCAGTCCATTATCCGCGAAGCTCAGAAGAGGATCGATCGGATTCGGGAGAACATGGAGGAGCTTCGGGCCCAGGAGGGCAAGGGACGCGCCAACGCGTACCTTCGCTCCGAGCGCACGGCCAGCACAGGGCAGGACGCCATCCGGGTCCTGATCCGCGCCGGAATGCCCCTTCCCGAGTGGGTCGGGAACAATTGGCGGTATCTTGAGGCCATGGGTTGGCATCAGCCGCACCTTTCGCTGCCTTGGAACTCCTCGCTCATGGCCAGGTGCTAGACGCCAGCACGCCGCCCGCTTGGCCGCGTGTGCCTGCCCTCCCCTTCCAAACTCAGAGTTTCTCATGCAATTACATTTCAAGCACAGCCCCGCCGAATTCGACGAGGCCGAAGATGACGAGTTCATGCTGATGAACGGTGACCAATGGACCGGGATCAGCATCCAGGATGCCAGTTCGTATGGCGGCGGCTACGGCGTTAACCGCTACGGCCAAGAGCGGTCGGACTCGCCGCTGAAGGAACTCGACTTCTACTCGGAGCACTGCAGGTCCTTCGACACCCTTGAAGCCGCCCAGGAGCGCGCCTTGAAGGTTCACAGCGGGGAATGGAGGTCCTGACCCGCTGCTGACGCCTCGAAATCACTGAGGTCAATCGGGTGGCTCATTGGAATTCGCCGGAGGATCTATGTGGCTTCCTAGGTGTTCTTCTACCTCAACAAGGGCAATCCCGGCCTCCGTTAATTGGTTGACCACATCGTCAACCTGCTGAGGCGTGGCCGTCTCGGGCGGGAGGAGACGATCCAACTCCTCCGACGTGATATAGCCCCGCTTCTTCGCCTTCCGGATCACCTTCCAATTGGCGGCCTTCCCAAGATCGATGATCGGTCCGTCCATTCCCGCCTCCCAGGCGAAGCGAAATAGGCCCTCACAAGTAGGCTCCCACCAGCCGTTTCAAGGCTATCGGGTTCACAACCTTCCACATTCTCGGCCCGATAGCCCGTAGGCCGCCGAATTAAAAAGCGGTATTATATCGATCTAATGCGCTTCAACTTTTGCGACGATTCGAGTTCGCAGAACGGGATGTTACGATGATTGATCCGATCGTCTTTCAGGACGACGAGGAGTTTGGCGCCTCCCGTAAGGCAGTCAGCTTTCTGGAAAGTCGCGGCTTTTCAGTAGGACGGAACCAAGCTCATGCGCCTCGAGGCATTCTATTTGGCGCCTTCGACATTCAAAAGTGGCGCAACCTCCGCCCTCGCGAGCGCGAGGCACTTCACGGAGAACTGACGGGCGACATGAGAAACGGCCCCGTCACCATTCAGATGCGTGCGAACGCTCCCGCAGAGGCTATGGCAGCCCTGCTCAACGATCAAAGGTGAAGACAATGGCTTCCAACTCAGAACTTCCTTCTCTTGTCATGGCACCAGTCGATTGCCCTGTCTGCGGGGCTAAGACCGCGGCCCAGGCCGACAAGCGGTGCAAGGCCAATCAGGATACGTCGGTAAAAGGGCAATGCATGATGGCAAGCCAGGACGATGAAGGAAACTTCGTCATGCCAACCGCCGAAAGCTATGCCGCCTTCGAAAAGGGATTTGCTGCCTTCATTGGGCAATAACCCCATTGCAATTCGAAATTTTTCTTCTATGACACCCCGCCGGAGATACGATGGGAAATAAACGGTCGGTCACCGCACAGAAGATCAAGCCCCGCCGGCGGACGGCGATACGAAAAAATAAAAACCGATGCGCTGGCAGAACTACAGGCCCACCCCCGAGTTGAGATCGTCGATGACGAACGCGAGATGGGGAACTCCGTGATCGTTACCTTAAACCGCGGGTGGCGCTTCAATGACGACGGCGAACATGTGTTCGGCGAGGATACTCCGGAAGAGTGTCTGGCCGCAGTGAAAGCACGCGTTAAACCCTGTACCTGTCTCGAATGTAAGGCGGCAAAAGGGAAGGTAGTCTGCGCATGAGACAGAACACCGCAACCTCTTCAAAGCGCCGTCCGCCCGCAAGGATATGGAAGCTCTACTCCGTCTCAGTTCCGGGCTTTGGACGTGAGATCATTCACGCACTCTCGAAGCAGGCCGCCCTGCGCGAGGCCAAGAACTGCGAAGCCTTTGGCTCGATGTCCTTCGCACAGTTCCGTCAGATCGTAACGGCCTACATGCTCAAGGAGCCGTTAGCCGATGACGGCTATGGGTACATTCGGAGCCAGTATGGCGTCGAAGTTCGAGTTCATCGGGGTTGCTGGGTCAAGGATCCAAATAGCTCGCATTACGGCAAAGTCGGAAATGTCCTCTACGCGGGTCGCTCAGCTAACCATGTCCGGGTCGCCCTGCTCGGCCACGACACCCCGCTGAATTTCCATCCGTTAGATATCGGGATGGATATCCCCGCATACATACCTGACGCAGCCTAACCCGTTCCTCGCGCCCGACGCAGATCCCAGCCCGCCCTCCCCGGCGGGCTTTTCTGTTTTGCGCTTCGCCCCTCCCCACCTGGATCTACCATGACCGATGCTCTGTCCTATGCCGCCCAGTTGGGCGACAACCTCATCCGCCAGGCCGCAAACCTTTGCGACCTTGATGCGTCTTGCGCCCTGCTGCAGAAAGCGGTTGGGATTACAGACGGCGGAGTTGCCGCTCACCACTTCAGTGGGAGATGCCCCAACCCGGAACATCCGGAGACAGGCGACCCGCTCGACTGGGAACATGCTTGGCCCCTGATCTCGCCTTCGGACCGAGAGAGACAGCTTCGGGCATGGCTCGCCTTGGAGGACTCATTCCGGACGGCAGCAAACGACGGCTCCATAGTCCTCCTGGCCGGCGATGGAATGACCTATCTCGCGGCCGCAACCGATCTGAAGGTCGGTGACGTCGTCACAAACACGAAGATTCTGGAAACATATCCCACTCACTTCATCGAGCCGGGAGCCCGGTTCGTCGTCGTAGGGAACGATCTCGATAACGAAAGCTGCATTCTCGACATTCGGCTGACACCCTTGGACGCAGCCAAAATGACAGGTGGAAATCTTCAGGAATGGGGGAACTGCGTCCAGTTCTATGGACCTGAGTGCGAAGGCTACGAAAACGATCCAGAGGTCGATCCCTCGGACCGCCACAATCCCGGCAACATGTGGAGCAAGGCGACCATCCCGCTGCGGAAGGACAATGACCTCCTCCCACTGGATTACCGACCCGGAACATCCGATTGTCAAAGCGCGCCTGGCGTATGAAGGCGCGACTGGATCGGTTCTGAACGGCCCAGAGACTGATGTCGAGTACAGGCCGCTCACCGACACCACCGTATGGCGGCACTGTCGTCAGCTCGGGGTCAATGCCGACTACTGCATCCTCTATCAGCGTGCTGAGGGCTATGACGGCTGGAGCCCCTTTGCGACCTGTGCGCCTGAAATCGTCGATCTGATCAAGCGAGACGGAGTTCGGACCCATGCCGCTCTCCTGAAGCTGTTCAAGCCGTGAGCAGCTCACACCGACTGCAAACCCCAGGAGATGAGGACGATGGGCGATCAGAAACCGCGTCAGGATGATACGAGCGACGAGGTCAACAGCCTTCAGACCCGAACCCCGTTTAATCCGGGAAATGCCCCGATCGTGGATTGTAACGGAAGGCCGTTCACCCCCGGATGCCGGGTTAAGTTCGTCCTGCCGTCATACTACATCAACACGTTTTCGGACACGGGAGCCCTCATCTCCAATTTCGATCCCTACGGCGGTGTGACCATCCGAGCGGATCATGAGCACAATTATCACGACGAGAGAGGCAACATCGCCGGCCGTCGTCATGAAGTTTACGCTACCAGCCGGTACCATTCCGATGGGGCCTTTGAAGGCCATCGGGTGACCCTCGCCGGATTAGGCGACCCGCATGAGCATGGTGTCACTCAGACCTATGTCGAGGTCATCGACGATTGATTGCTTGGCGAAGATGCGTTCAAGATCGATTTGAAATCCCCGGAAGGAAAAGACATGAACCAGAATGGCCATTCGACCATCCAAGGCATTGCCAGTTCCCTCGACCCGCAGCAGTTCCTACCGGCTGACCGCCGGAGCGATCTGATCGGTCTGTCCACATCCTTCCCGGCGAATGCGATCCGACAAGCGATCCGGGCCACCGCCGCTTCACTTCTGGGCCGCCAAGCCGACGAGGATTTCATCAATCCGGAAATCTTCGTTCCCGACACCCGCCAGACCGAGCTCATGGATATGGCGCCAACGGACGGAGCGACCGCCGTCGACCAGGCGATTCGGGAAACGGCCGCTTTCCACCTGTTTGCGACCCGCACCGCCCACTAGGCGACATCAGGAGGCCTTTCGGGCCTCCTTTTCTTTTCGATTGCTGGCAAACCCAATCGATTTTGATCCGAACAGAGTTGCGATCCAATGATTTGAGAAAACCCCGGAAGGAAAATCGAGATGGCCTTCACCTACGCTCTCAACGTTATCGGCAAGCGCACCGTCGGCACTCGCAAGGCCTTTGCAGGTGTAAGCTACGGATTTGCTGTCACGCAGGGGACGGCGATCGAGATCCTTTCAAGCCTCGGCCTCGCAGACGATCTCGAGTTTATCAACGCCGACGAAGACATCACCTGTGTCCAGGTGGACGCCCAGAAGCTCCTTAGTGCTTCCATCGATCCCAAGAAGCAGAGGATCAACGGCCAGCAGCTCGGGTTTGACTCGAACCTTGAATGGGAACTCTCCGGACTCCTCAAGGTCCAGGAGGATCTTCGCGCCAGCGAGAGAGCCACTGTCTTCCTCGAACTGAACTAAGCCGGTTCTCGCACCGACCCCAAAGAGGCTCCCTATAGGGGAGCCTTTTTGTTTGGGTTTGCGCGCAAACCCCTTTCATTCCCTCGGCTCATGCCCGCGAACAGATGAAAGCTTAAATCCCCGAAAGGCTTGTCCCATGAGAGTCATGCGCTTCAACTCCTTGCAAGACGCCGCCAAGGCCACCCAGGCGGATCTGGTCGCTGAATACCGAAATGTCCGGATTGCCGACGACCATGAGTTCCCGTCGAACCTGGACCGGGATCGCTACGCGAGGGCGGTCTATACGATGGGCAGCTTCCTCTATGGTCACGAATTCATCGCCGAGGTCGGCGCTGAGCCCGAGTCCCCCGACGTAATGATTCAGGAAGGCCGCTACCCCCACCGCGCCCGTTACTGAGTCTGATCGGCCCGCCCACTCTTCCTCAATCGCCAATTCGGAAAGGGCATTGCCTTGGGACGTACAATCCGCATCGTCATTACGGCCGACCAGTACAACACCATCGCCCAGCAGCACGCCGCACTGAAGGGTCAGACGCGGTTCTTTGCAGACTCGATCCACGTCTACAAAGAGGGAAACAGCGTCGTACGGCAGACCTACTCCCATACAAACCACGGCTTGCCGTCCGTTGAGGAGGTGTGCCGGGAGGGGGAAGCGGTCAGCTACCGGCAGCTGGTCCATCAATTTGATCCTGCGGAAGGTGCTGGGCTCTGACCGAATGGGCAAGTTTCGCCCTTTGGGGACGAACCCGCTGTTGAAGAAATCCCCGAAAAGGATTGAGCAATGTCCGTGATCGTGTCCGCGCTGCTCCCGAATGTTTTCGACGTCGAGGGCGCTCCGACCCAAGAGGTAGAGCTCACGCGTGAGGAAGCCATCGAGCTGGTGACCTCGGTTCACCGTCGGGCTCCCGACGCTGCACGCTACATCGGTCTCAATGACTTCCAATTCGGCTACTATGCCATCCGTGTCGAGCCCCAGCGCTTTGTGAAGGGACTTCTTCTTCCCCCTGCCCTTCACGCTAAGATCAGCGCTCACCTGGCTTTCGCCCAGAAAAACAATCTCGGCATCTCGGTTGAGACCAGAGATGACCGGTCCCATGTCGACGCGAAACCGCTCTTGCGGCTCGAATCCGATCGGTTCGATGATCCGCAGGTCCAGTGGACAGGAAGTCACGCCGTTGAGGCGCTCCGGGACCTCGGGATTGACTATGACACCGACAAGCCGCACCCGCTCTCCGCGAAGGAACTCGTAGCGGCCTGCGAGCAGCGGCTCGACAAGGTGTCTGATATGGACTCCGCCCGTCTCCTTGAGATCGCCGAATACGCGATCAGCCAGGCTGGCCCAGACGCACAGGTCCTGGCCGCCTAAACGGCCTCCCCTCTCTTCCGCCATTCCGTTTCACCGCCCATCCAAGGATCGGACGAATGATGCTGCGCGCCGAAAACGACAATCTCACCTATGATGAATTCGAGACCGGCGTGAAGCCAACGCCTTGCGTCGCTCCGGTTCGAATGGATGCTCGTATCATCCTTCAGGGGCGGGTCCCCGGAGGTTTCGTCGTTCTGCAGAAGACCGTGAAGCCTGGTCCCGATGGGATGCCGGTCCTGACTGCAGCGCCCCTTGCAATGATGCCTCATCCGGAGTGCCCTCCCAACCGGCCTGTGGCCGTTCAGCCTTCGATCCCTGATCGCGGCGTGCGTCAGGCGCGCCCCGCGTTCATCCGCGGTGTCGTTGTTAACCAACCGGCAGGTGCGGTGGAGATTTGCTGAAAACCGAATTATAATGCGGTTTGGCTGTCGCCTAATTCGTTGCGAGCAGGATGTGAGCAACAATTCTGGAAATCCCCAGAAGAAAGGATGATTGAAATGGCGAGCCTCTCTGCCCGCATGTCCGGTATCACCCAGTCCGCAGAGCTGTTCGGGTTCAACATCCAGATGCTCCCGCACGAAGGCTCAGAGACCGTCCTGGCCGAGATCGAGGTGCCTCCGGCCTACACAAGCGAGCATGAAGCCCGCAACAAGGCTCAATCGGCCCTGATGTGTTACGAGCTGACAGGGAAGTTCCCGAACTTCTCTGAAGGCGTCCAGGGATCGTCCCTGTTTGCTAGGGTTCGTGAGCTTCGCTCCCTGGCGAAATGCACCCTGAAAGATGCCGTTACGGCTCTGTCCCAGTCCAATGAACCCCGGTTTGCCGGCGATGTCCTGATGGCGTTGGCCGCTGTCAACGATGAGGAAGGGGCTCGCCATCGCTCTACCCAGTGGCGAATTGAGAACCCGGCGCTGGACCGGGCCTTCCCCGTCCCGCACATTTGACGCGTATTCTCTGTTGACGGAGAGCGAAAGTAAGGTTCCGATCCTTAGGAATCGGAGCCTTTTTCTATGCCCATTCGATTAAACCTCTGGACGGCGCCCAACGGGTTCGAGCGAATTTACATCAGTGGGCTCAATACGACGGATAAGGTGTGGCTCCAGAAGGGAGCAAGAGAGCAGATCAAGATTACGTCCGGCGGTTTACCATCTGCCGTCGTGGAACGTGCCCTGCTCGACGCTTATGGCCTTCAGCGTCTCGACTGGGACGAACTCATTGAAATCGCCAGGACACCTGTTCCCAGAGGCAAGCCACAAACTGGTGCTCCTATCGTGGCAACCGTCCCCTTTGGAATGAATGCCGGGCACTGGACCTCGGAGGATGCCGAAGCGCTTGATGCCGACACGATGGCTCACCCAATCCCCGAGCCGACCACACTCTTGGTCGATCACCGCGAGCCAGCCGAGCTGAAGGATCGGCTTCGGGTAATCCATAACCTGATCGTCCAGGAAGAGCAGCTCGAAGTCGGCGACTACGTCATTCCAGGCCTCCTCACGATCGAACGAAAGACCATCAACGATCTGGTGGTATCGATCACCGAGGATGCTCGCCGGCTGTTCCATCAGACGGACGCCATGACAATGGTCCCTGGATCCTCGGTTCTCCTCTTGGAGGGAGATGTCTACGGCCAGCAGCGGCTGACCCTGCCGAACATCGCAGGCACGCTCTCGTACCTGGCCGTCATCCAGGGCGTCTCTGTCCTCCCGACGCTCTCCCTTCCCCATTCGGTTTACATGATCGCCAAGTTAGTCCGACATCGGGTCTACGGGCTTGGCTACGATATTCCTCTACGGGGCACGGCACCGAAGCACACCGCAAAGGCCGCAGCCTTTGTTCTCGAGGGACTACCAGGCGTCTCCGCTAACCTAGCCTATAGGCTGCTCCAGCATTTTGGATCGGTACAGGCGGTCGCCACCGCCACCGAAGCGCAACTCCGAGCCGTCGAAGGGATCGGGCCGAGCAAAGCAAGAGCCATTTGCGAGGTATTCTCCTCGCCTGCCGAGCCATAAATGAGGGCTCGTTCACATTTTAACTCGGAAGGCAGAAATAAATATTGAATGGGACAGGGAGGTTGGGCTAAATCGGTGCTGGGCCATCGGAAAGCCCGGCGGCTGCCACGGACAACCGTGACGCTGAACCCGAATTGTTTGATCGTCTGACCCAGGTGCCCAGTCTATGTGGCAAATCTCAGAACCCTTTTCTTCTAAGGGTGCGGTCCGGACAATGCAGCCAGCCATTCTCCATACCGCGCCCTCCCGGAGAAACGGAAATGAAAACCAGACTTCATGGCTTTGCCGACAGAGCCGCCGACAAACTCAAGGCACATGGCTATAACATCAAGAGATCTCATCTATACGATGCCATAACGGCCGGATTTAGCCTTCCGGATACCAATGTGTTATTCGCGAGAGAAAAAGCTGGCTCGCTTGAATGGCCTACAGAGGGTTCAGCACCTCCCGGCACAAACAAGAGTATTGAAGATGTGTACTCGTATGCCTGGAGGCTAGATGGTGCCCGCAATGTTGTGCCCCCTGACATCGCTGCTGAGGACACGATAGCAGGTGTCTTACTATCAATACTCTATTGCGACCCTATTCATCTTCTGTCGTTCAATAATCCAGAGCCGGTCACGGTTAAGCGTAAGGACGTGAAGCCAGGGCGGGTGATCTTCGACCTGATTACAGGCACCCCTACCACTCCACCTCTGAAGGACCCACGAGCACTTCTTCTGCACATGATGCGTAGCTGGAAGTTAACTACAGTCGACTCGTTCACAATCCGAAGGATGCTCATTCTCCCAGACTATGTTCTGTTGGATGCTTTCACGAAGGTTGCTCACCACATCGCAGCTTACTCCCGCTCGAAGAATGAGTGTGAAAGCAAGGAGATCACGCTAGATCAACCTATGACCGAAGAGGTCTTTGCTGCTGAGATGGAAATGTGGAGGTCTGGTACGCCTGACAGCTTTCTTCCATCGAACACTGAGGCATTCTTTTACAATGGTTCGCTCGCTGAGATCCCTTTACATACATCTTATCTCGCGGCTTGGGGAATCGCTGATGTGGGATCAATTCATCATCAGATCGTATGGCTCGCGAGACAAGGACAGGTAATCATCGTCGAAGGACCTAAACAGGCGCACCATTCAATTGTAAATGGAGTTTTGGCCCTGATGTCCCTTTCACGTGATGCCACCGAACTGCCCGCAGATCTCAGTCTAGATCTCCTTGATACTAGGCTTGGAAAGCCAGGCAGTTCGGCTCGTACACCGGATGTCTACATACTATTGATCCGGCCCTCATTGTCTTGAAGGAGCCTCAGGTAGCTCCAGCTTGATTGGTATGAAGCACGTGGACATGCGCAAGCTGCCTGCGGCGGCCCAAGAGGAGCGCCGGCGGCAAGTGATTGGGCTGCGGCAGCGCGGGCTGACCTACGGAGCGATCGCGACGCAGGTCGGGCTCTCGCCGACCGGAGTGTTCGACATCTGCAAGCGGTTCGCGGCGGAGGGCGCGAAGGGACTGGTGAACAAGCCGCGCGGGCGCAAGCCGGATGAGCAGCGGCTGCTGGATGCGGCCCAAGAGGCTGAGGTGCGGTGGCTGATCTGCCGGCATACGCCGGACGAGCTGGAACTGCCGTTTGCCTTGTGGAGCCGGGCGGCGGTGCGCGAGGTGATCCGGCAGCGCTGCAGGGTCGTGCTGGCCGTACGGACTGTGGGCAAATACCTGGCGCGCTGGGGTTTCACCGCACAGAAGCCGTTGCGGCGCGCTTACGAACAGAACCCGGCCGCGGTGCGGCGCTGGTTGCGACGGGATTACCCGGCGCTCGTGGCGGCGGCCCGCCGGGTGCGCGGCACCATCTTCTGGGGCGACGAAACCGGTCTGCGCTCGGATGACGTGCGCGGTCGCGGCTACGCGCCGCGGGGCCGGACGCCGGTGGTCCGGGTCTGCCACCGGCGGGCCGGGCTGAGCCTGATCTCTGCGGTGAGCAACCGCGGCGCTCTGCGGTGGATGGTTCTCGATGGGGCGGTGAATGCCGCGGCCTTGATCCGCTTCCTCCAGCGCCTGATCCGGGACGTCCGGCGCAAGGTGTTCTTGATTCTGGATCGGCTGCAGGTGCACCGGGCCGGCCAGATCCGCGACTGGTTGGCCGCGCATAGAACCAAGATCGAGGTCTTCTACCTGCCTGCCTACAGTCCGGAACTGAACCCGGATGAGAGCCTGAACGCCGACCTGAAGCAGGCCGTCACCCGCAAGGCGCCCGTGCGCAGCAAACAGCAGCTCAAGCGGGCGACCGTCAGCCACATGCGCAGGCTGTCCAAATTGCCCGCGCGCGTCAGAAGCTACTTCCGCCATAAACCAGTCCGCTACGCCGCATGATCCAAGATCAAGACAATGAGGGCCGCATCAATAACCGATCCCGACGCTCCCTTGATGTCCAAGTTAGCCAAACACATTAGGCGGGAGATTGATGCAGTAATCGTCTGCTTGGACAGCGACAGCCTTCCTCCAGATGAGGATCACCGAAAGGGACGATACTGGGAGATTGAGCACTGCTTCTCCCAACAGCTTGCGAGGATTAAGGCGGATTGGGAAGGTTCGGGGCCGTATATCACTGACGTCGAGCTCTGGTCTGACGAGCACCATACATGGAGCCAATATGGGCCATCCATCCCCGAGGATGCTCAATTTCCGGATGATGAGGACGTTATTGCTCTTCTGTCGATAGGACCGCCGAGCAAAGAAGCATAACGGGCTCTAAGCCAGCCGCGAAAGCCCGTCCTGATGACGGGCTTTCGTTATTCTGGATCTACAATCCAACGTCGCGCAGGCTCCTTCCTGGCTATTCAAGATGAGCTCGGAGATCTGGATATCCAAAATTCCCCAAAAGGAGCTTCGCATATGCTGACGGTGAAATTCGCATCGAGCCTCTCCGCCACCCTCTATCCGAACCTCCTGAAAACGGTCCTGCCGTTCCTCGGCAACGATCGCGGCGTGGTTGTCCAGAAGGATGGCGCCGACCTAGCGCTCGTCCGGATGGGCGAAGATACCATCACTGTCCGAGACCTTCCCGCCCATCTCTTCGTGACCGAAGAGACCTTTCCCTTCGATCCCATGGTCTTCGAGGCTTTCGCCCTCGAGGTCAGCGGTCCGGGCGAGAGCCTGTTTCACACCATCGGTCGCTGCGTCTCCGGCTTCTGGGACGCCCGTCATCTCCATATCGGCGACCACGGCATCGCAATCTTCCACGAGAATGACCGGCCGGAACACCTGGCGCCGGACTTCACGATGACGTTCTTCTCCTACGACGACCTCCGGAGGGTCGCAAATCAGGGTTATGGCTACAGCGACGGCGGTACCGTCCTTGGAGCCGATTTCAAGGACCTCGCGGCGGCGCCGACGGAACCTTCTGAGGTCAAGGATGCGCCCAAGGATCCTGAAGCCGACATGATGAAGGAGTTTTACACTCGGGTCCGTCGGCTTATGTGGGAGGAGACTGTCATGCAAATCCAAGGGGACCTCAAGGAATTCCGGGCTTGCCCGAGGCTGCCCATAGCCGATTGAGCCTGGAAACTGGCGGAACCCTCGCACAAGCCAGCCATTCTATGTGGTGCCTTCCACAATCCTAGGATGCCTGCATGCGCGTTGGCCTACCTGAACGCCGATCCTGTGAGCGCTATCGTACTGACCTTGAAGGGTGGATCACAGCCGATCCGCCCCACGAGCCGCAGCGGTGCACCGTATGGGACCTTTCAGAGAAAGGTGTTCGGCTGGTTTTCCCTGAACCTGCCGATGTTCCAGTCACATTCGAGCTCAAGATCCCGAGCCACGCCGCCATCGCGCAGGTGCGCCTCGTCTGGACCGACGGTTATTTCTATGGGGCGAGGTTCACCGACTAAGCTCCGCAGACCCCGATAGAAATTCAAAGCCGGCCCTACTCAGGGTCGGCTTTTTGCATGGGCGCATCCTTAAGGGAGAACACCCATGCAAGAACTCTACCTGCTCCACGGTCGAACCCGCCTCGCCGAGAACCTCGACGATTGGGGCTTCGACGGCCCCCGCCTCCAGGGGGTCGGCCAATAACGATGGTTAATGGATTCATTGTCCACCGGAACGCCGGACACCCGTGGGATCGGCGCCCGGGTTGGGACATCATGGAGGTGAAAGCGCCGACCGAGGCCGCACTTTCAAATTTCATCGCCAAGGCAGCCCAGAAGCTCTGGCAGGTCTGGATCCGCGACAACGTCGGTCAGGCATCTGCCGTCCTCTACAAACCAGCCCATGCGACCAGCACCTGGTCCGATCTGCCCCAAACCGCCTGACCGGAAAGGAAATCCCGTGGCCGATAAGCTTTCTGCTCTCAAAGCTCTCCATGGGGATCTGAAGGCCAGCCGCGGCCCCGATCGCGCTCTTGATGCCAGGATCTTCCAGTCTTTCGATCCCGAGGCACGAGTGCTTCCCTAGCCTATATGGATCGATCAGCAGATTGCGGGCCGTGATGACTTCAAGGGCATTAAACACTTCACGAGCTCAGTCGATGCCGCCCTCTCCACCTTCGAAGACCCAGACGCAGCGTCGATCCTGCGGGGAGCGGCCCGTGATCTGGAAAAGCCGGCGCATCCCGACAGGGCTGGTGTACTCCCCCATATCGCCCGGGCCATCGTGCTCAAAAACATTGAGCACGCGATCATGCAGATGACGCTAACAGGAGACATCTTCTCCCATGGGTTTCGTCCTGGTGAAACCGTCAGACTCACAAAGGCGGTGAGCGCCGAGGGAACAACCTTCCAATCCGGGGCCCAGATGGAGATCGAGCAAGTCTATGACAACACCGTCGACCTCATTCATCAGGAGACGCAAATCCTGATGTGGGTGCGGCCCGACGAGATCGAAAAGCTCACCTCCCTCAGCTAACGAGATCAAACGGGACTTGTGGGTTTCCTAGGGTTCTGGAAGCTGACTAACAAGCATGTTTCGACGTGCCAGCTTCGAGAGAAAGGAAGGGAAAATCCCCATGAAGTTCTTGCACATGCTCATCAGCCTCACCGTTCTGCTGCTCATGAGCAGCGGCCTCCATGCCCAGAGCGTCGATGGGACCGAGCGCCTTCACAAACAGTACGGCCTGTTCGACAAGGGCAAGAAGGCTCTCGAGGTCGCAAAGGCAGCACCTCTCGTATGGAAGGCCCGGCACACCTATCATGCTATTTCTGCCGGTTGCGATCGGCTCTTTAGCAAGCCACTGGGCAAATACGAGTATCACTTCGACCGTTGGTACGACCAATTCGAACAGGGCACCTCAGCACCTGAGGCCTCCACTCTGGACGTAAACTGCTGTGCCCTGCGCCAGCAATTATACAGTTCGAGGTGGGCTACGGAGTTGTTGGTCGTGCAAGACCTCTTCCCCGGGTTCCCAGTGGACGAGAAATCGGCCTCTGCCCCAATCGCGCGGGCGCTCGACGTGTGGGTGAGCTATGCGGGTGACAAGTTCTTTGATCCCAAGGACATCATTAGCCAGGGACGGCACGACTGGAATTCGCTCGTTGGGATCTGTCCCAGAGTGATCAAGCTGGGCGTCGCAAAATAGACAGTCGGAGCAGCGCCGGAGGGAAACCTTCGGCGCTTTTTCTATGCGGAACACAAGCATGGGAAACCGCCAATGAACGCCACCGCATCCAGCATCCAGGCCCTGTCACAAGAAGCCGGATGGAAAGACAGTACGACGCTTGTTCTGATCGGCCAGTGGGCTGAAAGGACCGGACAGGCTTCTGCCCTCCTGCAGCATCTCAACGATGTGGCTCGCCATGAAGAGGAAAATCTTTCCTCTGAAACCAAGATGCTACGGGCCCACACTGCCGGCTATACCGTCCGTGAACGTGCGCCAGGGGCCTTTGTATTCAACGACCCTGACGGCAACGATGCCGACAATGGCCCTTGGCCGACCGAAAGCGCAGCTTGGAACGCTGCCTACGCCGACTTCTAGACCTGCGGAGACATGGAGGAATAACTGCCCGGCACGTTCCATGGCGCACATCGATATTGGCAAATCCCCTTTGAGTCGGGAACTGAGAGGGCCAGCATGACCGACAAAAGCATCGTTCTCACTGCCGCCAAGCGGCTCGACCCGGCAGCCTGGACACCAGAGACCCTGAAGCTGACCGATCCGCGGCTCTCTCGGGAATTCGCCGAACGCCGAGCAAAGTCGGTTCGAACCGTCCGCGTCGTCTTAGAAACCCTGAAGGATCCGACCGAAGGGATGCTCGAGGCTGGGTTCTACGCCATCCCTACACCCCGCCCTTACAATACCGATCGCTTAAGGATGTCCTTCATCGGCATGCTCGATTTCGCGTTAAAACTCCCGGAGGCCAAGTAATGCCCCTCTCTCGCGACACATACGAAACCGTTCCATGCGGCCTTTCCCCGGCGGAGATATTCGCCAAAGCTGATGCCTTCTCAGTGGAAGAAAGGTTCAAGGGAACGATGTCTGGGGCTCTTATTGCTGGAAGCCTCGGCGGAAAAGTCGAGCAGATTGATCAACGCGCCGGCATGACCATGGGCGGCCCTTTGTCTGATTCCGACAACTGCGAACTTGTCATTGGGGAAGACCATTTCACCGTACGTCTATCTCAGTCGCACATGGCCGGTACACCGCGAGCCAGCTTTATTGTGGCGCAGTGTGTGGGGCACTTCATTCTTCATGTCCCTACAGTCAAGGAAAGGTACGGGCACGCCGCCAGAATATTGGTTCGATCACGGCCCACTACCGACAATGAGGCCCTTTGCCAGACAGAGGCCCAGTTGTTTGCCACTCGGCTGCTAGCTCCGCCAGACCGATTGGCCTTCGAATGGAATAGGGCCAAGGGCAGCTTGGTCAAATTGCGGGCGGTACTCGGGATGCCTGCAGAAAACATAATCGGCCTCTTGGGAGCTACTTTCGCAACCAAGAGTGCCACACTGGCATGAGGCAGTAAGAATGCGCCTTCCCCGCAACGCACACGATCCCATACCCTGCGGTCTCTCAAGGGATCAGATCTTCGTCGAGGCAGCCAAATTCGCAAAGGAGGTCGGCTTTACGATCGGTACGCCGACCGTGACCCTGCTCGGCCCGATGGGCGGCAAAACCGGAATCATGAATGGTCTTGCCGACGTGGTCATCGGTGCGATGCCCAGCGAAGACAGCGACAGCCTGGTTGTCTACGGGGATCGGGATTTCCTGGTTCTGCTCAAGCCGTCCGATAACCCAGACCTCCCCCGCGCCAACCTCGAGGTCGCCAAGGCCATCGGCCACTACGTGCTCCACACTCCGAAGGTCCGGGAGAGGCACGGCGCCGACGCCGGATTGATCGTCCGGCACTATCCGAAGTCCAAACCAGAGGAGCAGTGCCAACGCGAGGCCGTGCAGTTCGCCTTCGGGCTCTTGGCCCCGCTTGATCGCCTGAAAACCGAGTGGGAGCGTGCCAATGGCGACCTCAGGAAGCTACGGGAGATCTTCCGCATGCCCTCGGAACTGATCGAGGCGCTCTACCAAAGCTGAAGGGAAGCCGCTTCCTAACCCTTTTGCTCTGGGGAGAGGACCAATCCTCTCTCCTAAGGCTCGGCCATCGGGGCGGTTTTGTCGTCTTGCCTCAATCGGGACAAGCGATCATCGGATTGCTGAAATCCCCAGAAGGAATTCGGCCCATGACAGATCAAACGATCCCACCGCTTCGGAATGATGAGGGCCTTCCCATGGAAAAGCTTTCCCGCGCTCAACTTGAGTCCATCGCCCGCTGGATTGGCGCCGTCACCTCCCACCCGGACGCAACGGCCGAGCAGCTTGAAGCCGTGTACCAGTACGTGAGCACCGCACGGCTCACGGATATTGCCGAGACCGCCAAGGCGCTCGGCTACTGAGAACAAGGCCCAACGGTAACCTCTTTCGAGGGCCGTTCGCGAAGGAAGATGATTTTAAATCCCCGAAAGGAAGAAGATCATGGACGCAGTTGGCATCATTTACACCGTCGTCGAGACCCAGCGCCTGGCTTCGATCGCTGAGGCCGGTCTGAAGAGCCAGCTCTTCCGCATGGACAATGAGGAACTGATCGACGGCTTCCTGTTCGGCCGCGATCTCAACGCAATCCGCGTCTCGGACCTCGTCAACGCCGAGAGTGCCCCCTTCACGATCATTGGCTTCAACGCCGACTCGATTTCCGAGATCGTCGACATCATGCCGCTTACCGGCGGCGTCGAGCACCACGGCATCCGGGAGATGGCCTACTCGACCGAGCCGTTCACCATCCCGGCTTCCGAACTCGAGTATCTCGACGTGGCCGGTGACTGCTGGATGCAGGTTGAGGGCTACAAGGCTCCGCCGGCGCATCTCGAGATGCTGAACGTCTCGGCCAACGACAACGGTGTCGAAGAGGAACTCGTCGAGGACACGGAGGTCCCCGGTTCGGAACTCCCGGCTCCCGCTGAGGCGCCGACAGAGCCGGCGGTTGCGGCAGGTGCTCCCGAGAAGAAGAAGTACGATCGGCCGTATCTGCTGCCGAAGGAGTATTTCAAGATGCTGCGCGAGACCGGCCAATATGTCCCTCGCACCAAGAAGCCCGCTGAGAAGCCCACCAAGCGGGTTCGTTCTGAGGCCGAGCTTCGGGCGATTGGTGGCTATTTTGCCCGCAAGCGTCAGCAGGCGGCCTAAGATCGCCCCATGTCCGATCTTTCTGAGGGAGCCGACGGCGCCATCGCCGTCGGCAAGCGGGCTCGCTATGTTGGTCATCCAGAGATGACCACTTGGAACAAGCCCTGCATCGGCGTCACGGGGCGGATCACTCGAGAGCACGTGTTCCAGTCCAAATACACTGAGACCGAGCAAACCCTTTGGGTTTTTGAGCCGGAACTGCCAGGCAAGTGCCTGCCCGCCTGGATGTATGTCCGCTCTCGCGATATCAGGCCCATCGCTGAGGATGTTCCGCCCCAGGGTGAAGCGTCCCTTGCAGGGGATTGCTCGTACGACTCCATGCTGCGGAAGGCCGGTATTGCCAACGAGGATTGCTCCCGGCCCTGAGGCCGAGAGCAAGGTTCACTTCTTGAGCGCAAGGATCAATGCGGCGATAGCCGAAATAATCTGCGCGACGTCAATCACTATGGTCACTTCCATCGGAATTATCCATGAAATGACCCATGGCCACAGGTCGCTAAACCTAAGGCAGAGCTAGCTCTGGTTTGAGAACGTCGCGGCTTTGAAGCTCTAACAGCTTCCCATCCGGCCGGTACGGGCTCTCAGGAACGTCTCTCGTTCGTTCCTGAGGTGCGTCTCACGCTCATTCAGCGTGCCTGACAAGCACCTACATAAGCGCCCGTCCTACTGATTCAATAGTTTTCAAGCTACTCAGTTCCTTCGAAATTGTGGACGGATGTCCTGTCGCTTTCCTGCCTGAGGGATCGAATTCGATTTGATTCAAATCCCCGAAAAGGATTGAGCGATGGCAAAGGCGGCTCCCCACGAATGCACCCGTTGCGGCGGCACGGGAATGACCACCCACATCCGTGTCCACTACGCCGTCCCTGGCCTCTGCTTCGCCTGTGACGGCGATGGCAAGCGGGAAACCCAGGTAAAGAACATCGAAGCTGCCAAGCGCGCAAAACAGGTCCGTGCGCTTGCCGAAAAGGCCAATGCTGAAATCCGCGCACTTGCCGAGGAGCACGGGGGCCAGAACCTCCACCTCTCCTATGAGAAGCGCCGAGCCTTCGCATTCTCTGAAGTCTTCTCGACCGCACAGTACGCCGAGAAGTTCAACATGAAGCCCAAAGAGGCCTTCATCGAGCTTGCCCGGTCCTGGCCACACTATCGGATCTGGACCGACGAACAGGGGCAGCCGAAGGGTTGGTGGTACGCCTGAGATCAAGCCCGCTATCGCGGGCTTTTTTCATGCTCGGTCACACAAACCCTGGTTCTGCCCGGGGACCTCGCATCATTCTCCGATCCAAGATCGTGAGTTCATCAAGATCAAAATCCCCGGAGAAAAACGATGGCAGCAGTGGCTCCCGCAACCGAAATGGGCATGTTCCGGCAATTCTCATTTCTGAGCTTCCATACGGCGATGGACGCCTTCACAGCGGTCACGAATGCTGATCCTGCCGGGATCATCCCGGTCAGCCATGACGTGATCAACAACCTTGTTCAGGTCTCCGAAGTGGACGGGAACACGGTTCAGGAGATGCTCCGGGCCGCCGGTATCAACGTCGAGGGTGAGACAGTCAGCCTTCCCCTTCAGGATGTTTGGGTCGCTGGAGCGTTCGACACTCTCGACTACGCCTTTGAGGATTATGTCGACGAGGAACACGGCCTCTTCCGCTGTGCGGCCTAAGTGCGGCCCACCACCAGACAAATCGTTTCTGCCAGCTCGGGATCAATGAAACATCCGAGATGAAATCCCCAGAAAGGAAATCCGCCGTGCCCGATCTTCGCTACCACATCGTTCCGCAGGGCTTGATGATGTCGGTCAATGGCGAGCCGACCTACTGGTCTGACCGCAAGGCGTCCTTCGGCATCCTTTGGGAGCACATTGACGACACCCAGGTCGAGATCCTCCGCCACGGGCGGGTCGAGATGATCCTCGAGCGGGAAGCCTCATTCAATGCATTCTATACCGAGCTCGGTGCGGAGGCGCCTCGGGCGAGCAAGGCCTTTGTGACCGTCGAGCATCTCGACCATGAGACGATCGACACCCTCAATCGTGTTCTGGCCGGCGAGGAAAAGCCAATCGTCATCGCTACTGCGATGCAGAAGTTGGCGCGGCAAGCCCTTCTTCGGGTCATGCCGGCGCACAAGCGCTACATGCTCGAAGCCGCCTGAGGGAGGGCTCACAATGCACCCTCGCCTCAATCGGCCCCGTCGGGCCCTCGTCATCCGGATTCACAGGGAGACCCTCGCATCGCGAATGGCCGCAGCATTCGTGACTCTGCGGGATAAGCCATCCGGCCCTCGAGAAACCTTCCTACGCCTTCGAGCCGAGGAAGCCCGTCTGGCTATCCGGCATCCGGGCCGGAAGCGCCGCTAAACCATCGGGATTTTCTGTCCTTCTGAGATGGGCAGACAAACCGAGATGAAAATCCCCGAAAGGAATGGCCATGGCGTTCGACTTCTCGAAGATCAAGGTTCTCACCCCGGAGGAGCGGGCAGCGCGGGAGGCGGCCGACTTTCAGGCCCAGATCGCCGAGGACGCCAAGAAGCGTGAGGAGTTGTCCAAGCACACGATCACCGTGACCCTGAGTGAGTTCCCAATGCACCGGTTCACGACATCGGGAGACAAGATCGTCGCCTTCCACGGAGCCGATGAACGGGGCCGCCGCTTCTCCGGGACCTACTTCGTCCCCTACTTCCGGGACCGCTCCGAGATCGACGCGATGCTCGCCCCCATGGATCAGGGCACCAACGTCGTGGTCCGCGGCTACTGGAAGAAGCGCACCTGGCGCAACCAGCAGAACCAGGAGGTCGAGTCCTGGGAATTCCAGATCCAATTCGTCGAGCCCAAGCAGGGCTGAAGCCACCGATCCGTCCTATCCGAACAGCAGGAGACGCCGTTATGTCCGACCAGAAGATCGTGTCCGCTCGCATCACTCCGATTTCACGCTCGCCGTTCGGCCCGCTGCCGGAGGTCCACGCCACCCTTGAGGACGGCAATGAAGTAAAGCTGTTCGACTACTATCCGGACGAAATCAGCTTCTCCTCGTCCGAATTCGTCGGTCTGACCGAGGAGCAGGGTCGCCGCCTCAAGTTCCAGAAGGACGTGGCTTTCCTCCGCTCCTAAGCCGACACCCTCCCCCACATCAAGAGAAGGATAGCGCCGATGACGGCTGCCACCGACCTGATCGCCACTCACCGCTGCTTCGTGTTCCCGGACGCCGAGACTGCCGGAGCGGTCTACACCGAGCTCATGCTCCGCAGCGAAACCGACTACATGGGTCTCTACATCGACCCGCCGACCAAGACGATCCTGGTTAGTGAGCCCTTCGGTGATGCCTTCGTGTCCCTGCTCGACGACACCGGCAATCTCGGTCCCGAAATCCTGGTAAAGCAGAAGATCGGGAACGCCTTCTACGACGTCGGCAACGCCCTCGAGGTCCTGCAGAAGATCTGGCACACACCCCAGTATGGAATGGGCACCGACGGCAACCTCTATCTGATGAGTGGGCCGGACATCGTCTACAACCTTCCCCCAGGTGGGAAACTCGGTCTCTTCTACGACACCGACACCGCCCTGGGCGGAACACTCCACAAGCATGGCCCGGCCGATCTGGTCGAGGAACAATTCGTCAAACATCGCGACGCCTTCCGGGCGGCCGGCTGGTACGAGCGCGCCAACCAGATGAGGTTCGTCGAGATTCCGGTCGCTTCCCTCACGCCGCCGGTGATCGCCGAATTGAATGCCTGCCTTTCCATTTCGGGGCGCATCGGGAAAATCACCGAACGCCTTGGTCCCCTCCACTGACCGGGAGGGGCACAATCGACGATTGTCCCCACTGCGAGGGAACAGGGGAGCGGGATTGGCTCAGCGGAGCCCGCTGTTACGAGTGCGAAGGCACGGGCATCGCCAAGGACGATGATCCGTGCCGCGACTGTCGGGGTGACGGAGCCTGCTCAGGCCGGTGCCTGGAGAATGCGTCCGGTCACTAAGAATTGAGTGGGCGGCTGATACGAAAGTCCTCGAAGAAGCCGCTCACAAAATGGTGTGAGGCGCTTTCCAGCGCCCGGATCTTCTCTTCCACCAAGTCAGCCAAGACGCTGCTCGGATGAGAGGCCCGGACCTCTCTGACTGCATCCCTGACCTGATTGAGGTCTAAGGAAGAAACCATCGCCCCCTGACTATTTCTGGGCCCCTGTTCCAGTGTCATGCGTGATCTCCACGTATGCCGACGATGCGGCGGAATAGCCCCAGCCCAACCGCCACACCAAAGTAGGAATGGCATTCGGCGGTTTCTATTGAGGCCCTGATTACGAATTCGTTATTGCGCCGGCTCCTCACCGGCATGTGAACAATGGCCGACCCACGGCATCGGGTCGATTACGCCAGGGGTAATGAGAATGGCCCCCGGTCGGCCGCCAAGCCTGGGGAAAGTTGACCAGTTCGGTCGAAGTTCGTCTGATTTGGTTTAAAACAGGGAAAGGGGAGGACAACGCTCCCCGAAATCATTGGGGGAAAACGATGTTCTCGTTCCTGTCGCAATTCTTCCTGGGAGAGCCGCCGCAGCCGCGGGACTTCGACATCGGGGCGATCTACCACTCCCCGAACCTCCATGCCTTTTTCATGTTCGGCCTCATTCTGCTCTGCATGTGCCTGGCTCCGGCAGTGCTGGCTCTCTGGAAGGCTCACAGGCAGGGATGGGCCACTGGGCTCGGCCTCGTGGTTCTTGTCGGGGTAGCCATCGCGACAGGCGGCGTCTACGCCAGCGGATACTCAGAGGCGAAATACCCCAACCTTCAAGGAGCGCCGGCCAAGAAAACAGCCGCCGCCGGCAGCACAACGTCTCGCACCTTCGACTAACCCGTAACGGGTGCTGCCTTGGTAAAAACCCCGAGGAGACACTAGGCCGTCAAAGGAAGAGGAGGACCGATCGTGTCCGGATTCATCATTGAGGCGACGATCACAGGGCCGCAGGCGACCCTCGGCGAATTCAGAACCCAGTTTTTGGATTCCTTTCCCGTCATCAGGAAAGACAGCTCGGAAGAAATCATCGTCACCTTATCAGGCGGTGACCTGGACCCGCGTCCTACTCTCCTGAACCTCTCCGGCGAGTTTTCCGCCCTGACATTCTCGGTTGTGGAATATGCGGCTCATCTCGGGATCGATCAGGCATCGCACTGTTGGATCGCGCAGGACGGAGAAATGAGGCCCGGACAATAGGGACACCAGCGACGGCATTCTGGGGAATGAACTCGTCCAAGCCACGGCTCTTGCATCGTTCGGAAGCTTATTTCGGATCATGAGCGTGAAGATGAATTCGGAAAAATCCCCAGAAAGGATCAGGACAATGGCTCGCTTCAACCCGGTTCAGGCAGCTCTCGCCAACGCACGCAGCCAGGGTCGCAGCACCCACAAGGTCGTCGACACCCGCCGGAAGGGCAAGGGCGTCCCCTACAACCGCGCTGCAGCCAAGCGCCGCGACGACTACTGAGCCGGCCGCATCCTTCGCCCTCCCTCCTCGAAATCGAAAGCAGCCTCGATGCGCAAGTTCGCCACCCTGTTTCTCGCCCTGCTGACCCTCGGCTTCTCATTCGCAGAGGCCGCAGCACAGTCTCGGTATCCCGGAGCCTATGGCGAGAGCCGGTACAGCCGGGATCGATACGCCGACTACGGGCGTGGGTATCGGCCTCGGTACGACGAGCCACGCCATTACGGCCGTCCGCGACACTACCGTCGCGACAATAGCGGCGCCATCGGAGCAGGGATCCTCGCCTTGGCCCTCGGCGCTGCCGTGGTGGGCGCACTCGCCAACCAAGCCCAGGCGGCTCCGCCTCCTCCTGCCACGACCGACCCCCAGTTGGCGGCCTACTGCGCGCGCCGGTTCCGTTCCTACGATCCCATGACCGGGACGTACCTGACGGGAGCAGGCGAACGCATGGTATGCACCTACTAAGCCGCTCTCCCGGACGGCACGAAAGAGGCTCGACCGAGCCTCTTTTTTTGTGTCGGACGTTTCAAACCCCTAGCGAAGATCCTTCCGATCGTAGGTGTCCTCGCTCTTGGATCCATTGGAGTGTGCCTCAACGATCCTGATCTTGCCGCCTTCCACCATTTCATAGGTCAGGACACCATTGTCCGGATGGGTACGCCAGCGACCTTCCGCACTTGCCCAGATGACGCGATTGCCTTCCAGCCGGCAGCGATAGCTCCAAACCGAGCCGTCAGACGGCCGGCTGTAACTCACGTGCGTCACGTCACCGTCCGGCCGCGCCATCATGATGCTCGGGTCACGTCCCGTCACAGACCCGACCGCCGCGCGACAGACAACACCTTTCTCGGCCTGGGAGATCTCTGCGGCAGTTGCCGCAGTCGAAACCATAACGCCTAGAACCACCAGTTTTAACCGAACCATTATTCTTGCCTCGAAGAAAGCTCGGAATCTCTTTCTTTCCAATCCCTATCTGGTGCAATGTTCGGTCTACGCGGTCCAGCGTACTCCTCACAATAATCAACAATCATGCTTAAACACGCCTCAGCACTCAAACTCCGCCACTTTAGAAATCTGGCCCTCGCAATTTCCGCTCTGTCCGTCATTGTTTCCATGCCTGAGGAGACAAAAGCAGCAAGCGAAGGACCGCAACCTGTCTACATCAATGGATCTTGGGTGGTCCGCAAAGCGGATACCTATCCCAACAAACGGATCTATCGGCGCTATTCCTTCACAAAGGATATAGAGATGCCGAATGTGATGCTTCTCCAATGTCCGAAAGACCCAGGGAAGCACGTCCATTTCAGTCTCGAAATGCGGCGTGTCGGACCAATCGATAAGGTGTTCAATTCCGAGTTTGAAAACTTTAATGCCCGTTTCCTAGTCGACGGCCGACATAGCTTCACGCTCCCTGGAGAGTTCATCAAGACGGAGCTCTTCTTTGACCGTACGCCTGATACGGCAGAAGATTTCGACGAGGTCATCAGAGCGAGCGAGTTTCAAGCTCGTTTCGGGCACCAGGAGGTTAGGGTTATCTTCAAGGTCATGCCGGAGTTCACGAAAGCACTTCCCGAACTTCTACAGGCTATGAAGGCCGGTCCTGTATCTGTTCTGACGACGGACGAAGCTATTCGCGATTGCCGGCGGTACCGAGGCGAACGTTAAGTCTGCATTCATGGACCTAAGTCCACATATTCAAGCCAATTGGCCAAAGCTATGATAGGGGACAAGTTCTGGCTGAGGTCCGACAGGCCCTCGGGCCACTCCCCTCGGTTAATGGTCTACGGAAAGGCCACAAGGAAAGACGATGCGTAAGTTCGCTTCTCTGGTTATCGCCGCTTCGATGCTGGCGGCTCCGATGTCTCAGGCTGTCGCTGCTCCCCGCCCCCAGACTCCCGACATCACGAAGGAATACCCGGGTGAGGGCTACACCCAGTACCGCAGGTACTATGGAGGTCCGCGCTACTATCACGGACCTCGGTACTATCGCCGCGGCGGAAACGGCGCTGCCGTCGCAGCCGGTGTGGCCGGTCTTGCCGCCGGCGCCCTGATTGCAGGGGCGATTGCTAGCCAGGCACAGACCGCGCCCCCGCCGCCTCCCGGCACGCAGGATCCGCAGCTCGCCGCATACTGCGCCCGCAAGTATCGTTCATACGATCCGGTCACGGGTACGTTTATGGCAAGCAACGGCTATCGCTACGTCTGCACCTACTGATCGGCCCGTTTCCGAACAGACGCAAAGAGGCTCCTTTCCGGGGCCTCTTTTTCTATGGGCGTTTGCCAAGCCTCTGGAAATCGAAAACCCGCCTGGCCGAGCACGGCCCAGGGTTTCTCCTATTCCGCTAAAATCATCTCTGCGATCCGATGATTTGAGAAACCCCGAAAGGTTCGAAATGACCGACGTTCCCGCATCCCAGCCCCAGGGCCTCGAAAACGATCCGATGACGGATGTCGGCCACCTCCTGATCCGCGCCTACAATGGCGACCAGTTCGATCCCTTCATGGTCATAGGACACCCGAGCCGCACGGAGCAGCCGGATGTGATCATCAGGTCGTGCTTCTACTACTCGATCCTGATGACGCCGAAGATCACGATGCTCTACGACAACTGCGGCCGCGGCGGCATGTGCGACATGACCGTCGATGAGATCTCCGTCATCTGGAGAACCCCTCCCCTGCTCGAAAAGCTCGGCACTACCTTCGAGGCCCTGCAGGACGGTACCGCCGCCATCACAGCGACCGAGGCTCCGAAGCCCGATATCGATCTCTGGGCCCGGATCGCCGAAGCAGAGGGTAAGGTTCTGAAAGCGGCATAAAGCGGTATTGCAAGTCGAGCCGATCGGTTTCAGGCTCCAGACTATGGCTTGCCTGAACCGAAATCGCTTGTCTCAATGACCTCTCGGTCCCCCCTCAGCGGCTTTATATGTCGCGACGGCCGGAGGAGCCTCGTCTTCGGAGAACGGGCAGACGGCTCCATCGCCCATATCTCGGAAGTCCCAAGCGGGCTGGTCTGCGCATGCAATTGTCCGGAATGCGGTACCCCCCTAGTCGCCAGGAAAGGTGACCAGACCGAACACCACTTCGGTCATCACGGGTCTGCTGATGGGCGACCATGCGCGACCGGGCCTGAAACCGCGTTACACAAGTTCGCCAAGGAGGTCCTCGCTCGCAATTTGCAGATCTTCCTCCCCACTCTCGAACTCACTGACGCCGACGATCGATGGATTGGCTTCGAAGGCAGGAAGTACAGCTTCGATTCCGCCGTCCTTGAAAACCGGATGGGTGGTATCGTCCCCGATGTCATCGCACGCAAGGCGCACCGAGATCTGATCATCGAATTCGCTGTCAACCACGAATGTGGGCCCGAGAAGATCGCCCACATCAAAGAACTCGATCTGAGCGCGATCGAGATCGACCTATCGATGCTCACTCATGAGGCCCATTCACTCGGGCGCCTGGAAACCGCAATCCTCTATGAGGCTCCCAGGAAATGGCTCCACAATCCACGGCTTCGGGAAGGCGAAGCTGAGCTCGAGGCGAGGAGAAGGAAAAGGGCCAATGCGTTCTCTCGGAAGATCGCCGCTATGTCGCGCTCGTACGATGCCGCACTCAATGATCTTCGCCTGGTCCACAATGAATGTCTCGCCGTACGACGAATACAGGCTGATAGTCTGGAGAGAGCCATCGGCCATGACGTTCCGGGCTCCGGATGTTTCACGGTACCCCCGCGCGACTGGCTGGCCACGATCCTCGCCGATGTCGTCGACATGGTTGTGTCAGGCCGCCAATCTCCGATTACCGTAAAGGGTGCGCTCTGGAAGCTCCGGGAACGCCGGTGGATCAACCGTCGTTTCAGCAACATCTCTGAAGCAGAAGCGACACAACTCCGCAGCACAAACCCGAAGTTCGGGCTTCCTGAGGAGGCAATTCGCTCATGGGCTGCCATACTGTCCCGGCTTAGCATTCTCGTCCCCATCATTGGTGGAGACCGATGGATTCTTCATCCGATGGTCGGGACCGAAGCTTATTGGGCCCGCTCCGCCAGTCAGGGTCGCGGGCAATAGCCTCCTCTTTCGGATTCGTTTCTCGATCATAACCATGAAGAAATGATCGGACAAATCCCCGAAAGGATCCTGCAATGGACGCGAGCCGCTACACCCTGAAGCTCCACAAGGACTTCCCCGGCAAGGGCTGGCTCCTCGAGCTCCACATGAAGGATAGCGACGAAGAGGATGTCGCCTTTGTCGAGACATTCCGCGCCACCGCCTTCCGCTACCTTGGCGCAGCACCTCATGGGTTCACCCGCCACGACGACGGCAAACGCTTCATCGACACCCGCTGGTTCCTGCAGGGCGAAAGCTCCGACTGGCTGATGTTCGAATTCTGGACCAGCGACCAATCGGCCATCCTTGATGGGGTGATCCGCGTCATTGAGGCACTGGAAACTCAGGGGTTTTCCGTCATTTTACAGTGAGAGGACATTTTATGGCCGATCACTTCAAGACGACCTACTACGTGCTCGACCCCAAAGGGGTCGTGCATCGGATCAGAACCGAGACCATAGGAGACCTACGGGCTCTCGACAGCTTCCGCCGTCATTGTCTAGTCCACGGCTACACCGCCAAAGGCGAGGCCGAGGTCGCCGATGCCCTGGAAAAGAAGATTCACGAGCAGATCTTCCCGGGCGGCACGATCAAGCACGAAGTCCAGAACGCCTTTCTGGATGCGAACGGGACTGTCGTCGATCATGACTCGCCCAAAGTATTTTTCGAGGCGGTGGGCTATGTCGGCACCTTGAGAAACCGATGCAAGGCGCGGCACCGAAAGATGCTGAAGGACGAACTCCAACCCGACGGCAGCTTCGCCTTTGTCGACCCGGCTCCCTACCACGTCGAGTTACCTGGGCTTTCCTCGGCTCCGACGCACTGATCGCAGCATCATTCTTTTCGGGACATATCCATGAACCAATGATTGGGCAAAACCCCGAAAAGGAGATCGGACATGCGGATCCGGCGCTTCAGCAGCTTCGACAAAACCATCGGGTCCGACCGCGACACGCTGGTCAGCGAGTTCCTCGACGTCAGCACTGCCACTGACCACGAGTTCTCCAACGAGCTCGGCCGTCAGCGTTACGCCCGCTACATCCATGCGGTCGGTTGCCTCCAGTATGGCGACAAGTTTCTCGCTGACCTGGAGACGGCTTACGCCAGCGGGGTGGTTCAGCGCCCCGCCTTCCCGGTTGGGGAGGTCGCCTGACCCGCCAACCCGCCCTCACAAGGGGCGGGTTTTCTTTTGCTCCTGCTTCCAAACCCCATCGCCCTAATCCCCGCTCATCTCAATTCCCGATTGGGATTGTGAAGAGATGATCGAAAAATCCCCAAAAAGGAGCAAGGCGATGGACACCCTCGAGCAATTCACGGTTCTGTCCGGCATTCGCATCCAGGTTCTCGCCCAGGCTACCGCCTGCAAGACAGCCTTCGCCCGTGACCTCCATGAGCGCCTAGCGCAGCAGCTCGCCTACATCTGCAAAAAGCTTCGACTGGAAATCGCAGTCGCGGCCCGCTTCGGGGACGAAGACGAGGGCGCCTTCGGTTGGGTAGGTCCGGACGAGATCCACCTGATCGACAGCCTCTACATCGATCACGGGACCCGCGAGTACCAGATCAACGGCGAGAACTGGTACTCCCTCGATGGCGACGGCGAGCCGATCGCCTCGCCCTCGACTGCCGAGCAGATCGAAGGGCTGGGTCGGTTCATTGAGGAACTCGCCCAATACGGCGTCCTCGTCACCGCCAACTACGTTTTCATCCCCTGCGACGAGCAGATCGCGGCCTAAGGGTTTCGCTTCCCATCGCGACGATCTCACAGCTTCGGAGAAACAGCATGACCGCCGCATCGCTGAACAAACCGGCCCCACTTATTTGGACCGACCGGATGTCCACTGGCATGAGTCACTACACCTACTTCGGCGGCCGGGCGCCAGGTGAGCAGCTCGTCTACGTCCTGCGGAGCGATCTCATCCTGGACAAGGGCACGCAGGAGCGCTGGGAAGTCTCTTGGAACACCGGTTGCTATCCGCGTCGACTTCCGGAGAACCGGTACCATCCGACCCTCTGGGCCGCAGTCGAAGCCGCCGAGGCGGAAGTCGCCCGAGTCACCGCCCAGCCGAAACAGCCCTGCCGGGCCTGCGGTCCTCACTGCGACATCTGGAAGGACAGCCAATTGGCCATCGCCGCCTGAGAACTTTCCCTCTCGATTCGCTCACGACAAACAGAAAGGATGGCCTCGATGTCGATCACCGTGAAACGTCCGAGAAAACGCTTCCCTTGGAAAGGCATGCTGCTCAAACGGGACTGCTACCGTGACCTGAGCACCTGGTGGGGCGAGAGCTTCTACCGCCGTAAGAAAGCCTGATCCGAACAGGACGCAAGAAGGCCCCAAAACAGAGGGGCCTTTTTTCATGCTCGCGTCTTCAAACCCCAGCTATTGGGCGGCCAGTGTCTTACGAAGCTGAATGGAAACGTCAGTCGCCTCCTGATCAAGGCGTCCTACCTCAGCATTCACCTCAGGTGTCCATAGCATCGAATTGCGCCCGAACCTCTCGAAAATGTCGTCCTGAGCCTTTTCGAGTTTGCGCTGCCGATCTCGCAATGCCTGGATCTCGGACGTAGCAACTGGCTCAACGACTTCATCCATTTCCGTATTCGGCACGAGATAATAGTCGCGGTCCTGATTTTGGACGGCGCGATATAGATGCTCTGGATAAAGCTGACCTTCTTCCCACGCCTCGGGGTCGAAATCCGACCAATCGCGCTCGGCCTCACCAGCCCCAGGAGAGAACGTCACTGACGCTTCATTATGAACAGCTGCAGGTTTCGGCTTCTCAGAAGCAACAACCTTCGGCGCCTCGACAGGCTTCGCCCTCTGCTCGACGACAGGGCCAGGCCTTGTTGACGCTGACGGTACAGCAGCATCCGTCTCCTGAGGAGAGACAGGCTCGGGACCGGACACATCCGGCTCCATTGTCTGTCTTGCTCTCTTGGACAGCAGCAGATGGGCCTCTTCATCATCAATGCCAGGATACTGCGCCTTGATGGCCGCAACCTGCTCATCGGTGAAAGTGCCCTTGGGCACGATGTAGCTATTGGTCACCCGGAAGGCGCGCCTGCGCTCCCTCAGAGCCTTCCGGTGCTCCGCTACAAGCACCTCCTGATCGTCCAGTTTTTTCTTCTCAGCCTCTTTGGCCGCGAGCCGACGCGCGATCCACTGCTCGCCTTCCTCACGGATCTTGGCCATCTCAGCATCGATCTGTTCTTTGCGCGATTGCACACGCTTCTCGATCACACCGGGACGCTCAGCGCCCCAGGAGTAGCGCTTCCCGTCCTTGCGGGCCGTGTTGACTGATACTGATCCGGTCGCAGCAGCGCCCATCACAAAGCCTCTCACTTCGTCAAAAACAGGAGGCGTGCAGCTGGACTCACACCTCCGAATTAAACCGGAAGGTAGCAGCCTTACGGCCAAGATTCAACGAAGTGAAACCCGGAAGGCCGAATTCAACTGACACTCAAATGGCAGTTATCACCAGAAACCTCCTGCCAGTCCGGGCCGCCGGAAAGGCAGATGGCCGGAAAACTGACCTGTCGCAGCAACGGCAGGTCCGAAAATTCTTACCTGACAGCCCAAAGTAAAACGGCCTGACAGGTCAACTTCCGGCTCACCTTTCACACTTCGGGCGAGCGACAGGTGCGAAGATTGGAGGCCTGCCACATCTTCTCCGGCCTGGCGGACACCCCAGCAGCCCTCCGTCTACTCTTTCTGCTCTCTGAGAGGCAGTCCGTCCGCGATCGAGCGATGGTCGACAGCACTCAGTCCTCGCTTGCTCCATATACCCATGCGACACCCGCCGCTTGGTCCGATCGCGCTCCGACGGGATCCCTGCTCAATGGAGCCGCCTGTCACTTCAGCTCAAATGTGAAAGGTCGGTTTCGACACCACCTGTCATCAGTTCCGGCCCAATCCGTCAGGTCCAGTTTCGAGACACCTTTCATTTGGGCGACAGGTCATACATGCGAGCACCTGTCATAACCTCAGCCAAACCCTTACGACGCAAAGGCTTGGCTTCTCTGACACTCCCTTGCGACTACAGATGCGGGAGGAAACCAAGCTCGCCTCCTGCCAGGAGCCTCCGCTCGACACGCTCCATCAGACGGGCCGGATCGACCACAGGTCTGCCAGAGCAAGTGACAGGTCTGGAGCAAAGCGGCCTGGCACGCCGAGCGGCCGCCCGCCCCGCCCCGCCAGTGCCATCGAGGCCGAGGGCACCCTCCCCGCCTGGTCGAGGCACACCAGCGAACCAGACGACATGGCAGGTCAAGAAACCTTCGGCCTGTCAGAACAGTGACAGGTCATGTCACAACGGACCTGTCACCCTTTCTCCCGTTAGATCGCAGTCGATCCTGGTCGCTGCAGCTCCCGGATCTCCCACGTGCACCGGCCGGACTCGCCATCTCGCCCGCCAGACTCCATTCGTGCAAAGTAAAACCCCTGTTCGGAGCGTTCACAGAACGCCATGGGTCTTTTGCTTGGCCTGAATACATAACCTTAGCTTGACGCTTCAGCGTAACGCATAACAGCGGGTGTACCCCCGCGATCCAACTAGAGCGTATTCACAACAGTTTGTACTGCCGGAATACGTTTTCACGGCAGACTGAGACGCGCTCTCACTGTGTGCGCGTCCCCAAACCCGCCAGGAGCGGCCTGGAGGCCGGTCGAGGCAGGGCAGGCTCAAAGGCCCTCGATCGGCTCGGGAGGGGCCACAGGCCCCGTTTCACGTCCCGCATGACCCTACCCCGCCGACGGGCATAGCCTGCGGCTGTCGGAACACCTCTGAGGCTCACAGACCCCCAACAGGAGGGGTCCAGAGGGAGGTTTAGGGGCAGGATATTTTTTAGGCCCAATACCTCAGTTTTGGCGCAACTATCGTTTCGCCTAAAACTGATGTCTCTTACATTGGGCTCTGCGAGGCTGCCCCGGCGCGCTTTGGCTGAGGCCAAAGCGCACGATCCAGGTGGATCGTGGCCGGGTAGGAGCGAGGCTTCAGGCTGCTGAACGCATCCCTGCCTCGCAATCCGGACGCGAAAAGCGCGTCTATCGTGAATACTATGTGAATACTTGCCGCCGCAGAACGCTCCGGCTGCGGGCGGACGACAAGCGTCCGCATGCTCTCTCGGCCTCTGCCGCTCTCAAGAGCGGCTCGGCCCGGCTGACAGGCAGCCGCCGCAGGTTTCCTGATCGTCCCGGCGAGAGCCGCCGGCACGATTTCCCGCTGGTTCACGGAGCCATGCGGCTCCTCTCAAGACTGATCTTCGGTCCCTCACAGAAGCACATCGGTTGAGCCTCGTTAGGAGCGCGCTCACAGTTGCGGCGCACCACCGACTGCTCCGCCGAAGCCTCCGACCTGGGCCCGGAGGTATGTCTGGACGAACGTGGCCACGGCGAGGGAGAGCGCTGCTGCGTGCAAAATTGCAGGTGGGGCACACCGGAACCCGCCCAATTTTCGGCTGATTGCGGCTCCCTTACTAGGCCAAGCCCAAGTCGTATTGCCAACAAAGGAATGAGACGCCCATGGGTGAGGACGCACCAGAGACCCAAGGCGCGCTTGCCTTGGCATCGGCACCAGGCGGCACCGGTGGCGGCCGCAGACCTCCTGACCCGAAACTCAAGCGGTCCACCATGACCCGGCTCGGGCAGGTGCTACGGAGCGAGTATGCCTCTGTGATCAAGGAACCAGTTCCCGACGCTCTGCTTGCCCTTTTACAACCGGGCCAGGATCCCAGCCGGCCTTCCTAGAGAGCCGGCCGGCGGCTCGCAGATCGTGAGGATGTCGGTGTAGCTCAGAGCAAAGCGGTTTGCCCGCGTGGATCCGTTTCGACCCATTCGCGTTTGCCGCCTGACAAGGAGCTCCTCATGGATCAAAAGCAACTCAATGACATCTGGAATAAGCACGCTAATGGCCAGAGCATTGGCTCGGACACTGCCGCAAGTTCCGACCCTCACGGCACTGATACCATTCAGAAAGTCGATCGTGCTTGGGAACGCAAAAAGGGAGAAAAGGTCTGGACGGAGGTAAAGGATTACACTGGGAATCTGGACCCTCAAAAGACCGAGCGGTGAGCTGGAGGGTCTTACGGCCCTCCTTCCTGCCTATCCATGGTTTACTTCAAACCTTATCGGAGGCCCTACGTCCGTATCTGACCTGTCGGGCCTCCCCAATCACTACTCGAGTGCTCTGCACATGGCGGCGCATCAGAAGCTCGGCCAACGGCCCGTCTCCGGACTGAATTGCCTCAAATATCCGGACGTGCTCGATGTGACGCTCCTCATCCCTCCCCTCCTTCCGTCCCCAGTGCATCCGGTAGAGGATCCGGTTGTACCGCCAAAAGTCATTATTCATCAGGCGTGCGAATTCTCGGTTCCCTGAGATCTGAATGATCTTCTGGTGGAAGTCGATGTTAGGCTCATCACCAGTTGCTTCGACAGCCTCTCCTGAAATCTGGGTGGCCTCCTGATCGATGATTGCCTTCAGCTCCGCAATATCTTCCTCTGTCGCTCTCATTGCCGCTTTGTAAGCGGCTCTAGCCTCCAAGACCTCTCGCAATTCATACAGATCGGCCACATCCTCGGGTGTGAATACCGTAACCCTAGCGCCTGAATAAGGGTGGCTCTCAACAAGACGCCTCTCCTCAAGCAAGCGTAGCGCCTCACGCACTGGTGCCCGGCTCACCCCAAGGCGCTCGGCCAGCGCAGCCTCCTTAAGCTGTGCCCCAGGCTCGAACTCACCACTGAGGATTGAGGCAGCGATCTTTTCCGCGACAATGCTGCGAAGAGAGAGGATGTCGCTCATAGAAGCGTAGCCATTGTAGCCATTCTCACTTTATAACGTCAGATAAAGGACGATCCCGCCACTTCTTGGCGGTTGTGGCATAAATGTGTCTGGACTCCGGCGGTCCTTCGTATACAAGGTGACGAAGTTTAGTTGCGTAACAGGAGACGCCCATGTGCAGGGTCGTTTCAAATTCAAATTTGCCCTTCGAAGACACAGGCAGCCAATTCGCCGTATCCCCTGCAGACTCCGCGAGCGGCCGGCAACTGCAGATCATGCCTGCTTCCAACACGCTCACTTCCCCCAACCGCAAACCGTACCTTCGGCTGTGATCATTCCGACAATTATCGACGAGTGCCTAAGCCCCATCGGCGCTTAAACATCCCAAACGTCAAATATCGCCGGTCCTACTCATTCCCACCAACTGAACCATCCGAGCCAAATCATCCAGCCGGAACGTTCAGCACATCGAGAAACTGCTTAGCAAAGGTCCCTTTCTGGTTCGTTACTGCCGGGGCCTTGGCAACCAAGGTCGAAAGTCACAGAAACCCACCACCCCAGGTTAGCGACCGACACGACCAACAGTCCGTGCCAGGAACTTAAAGACCCCACAAAGCCAATTGCCAGACGGCCCTCTTCAATGGGGCGAAATAGAAAGAGGTTTCCCGAATTTGCGTTCCAGACCAGCTCTGCGCTAAAAAGGAGCATGACCCGAAACGCAAATCATAAATCAACGTCGCCGATCTGGACTGCCAGCATTATCTGCCTAGCGCTTGGTGGATGCCAGAGCGCTCTATTCAAATCGGCGCAGCCAGTACCCTCCTTCCAGACAAATGCCCAATTCCACGCACCCCTGCGGAAGGAGACGCCAAAGCAGACAACGCTGGTGAGCAGCAGCGCTCATGAGTGTCTAGCTCGCGCTATGTACTTCGAGAGCAATCGAAACAGTGATGACGGAATGCTTGCCGTTGGAACTGTCGTTATGAACCGGGTCGAGTCCCCCAAGTACCCAGACACGATCTGCGAAGTTGTCGGTCAAAAAGGGCAGTTTGCCAAAGGCGTTCTGACTAAGCCAACGCCCGATCCAGGATACTCGCGCGCAAAGGTGGTCGCGTCTGAGGTTCTCACCGGCGCCAGGCACAAAGCCGTCGGGCGATCGATGTATTTCCACACTGCTGGATTCCGGATCCCGTACAAGGATGCTCAATATTTGGTAGTGGCCGGCGGCAACGCCTTCTACACCAGGGGCGCGACGACGGATGAATCAATTCCGACCTTCACGCCACTGAAACTTGCATCGCTTCAGTTCTCATCCGTCCAGTTTCTTCAGTGATATAACGCAAAAAGGCCGCCAAATGGCGGCCCCCTGCGAACACCCTTACGAAATCGTCGAAGGGCTTGGTGCGTCAGAGTTCATCTCTACGCATTATCGATGACGTTGACATTGCTTGCGACAAGAGTCAGCGAAACAACCCGCTCGCCGTCATCTTCCGAGTACGCGAACGGAACAATCATTCCACGCACCTCGATCAAATCACCTATGTTCAGTGAGGACCTCATATCCTCACACTTTGCCGGCTTGCGCACGACAATCGTCAGCTCACACGCGCCGTCTTCCGGGATCTCGTTCAAACTCTCGGATGTTGCAAGGGCGATCTCCAGATATTTCCTCTGGCGCATCCCCAGAACACGGCCCGAGACATTGAAGCCTGCTCTGAACTTTGGCAGATCAGCGAAAACTTCGCCCATTCGGTCCACAAAGCGCTTGTCCCGGCACACAACGTTTGTTGCGGCCGCGACGGCTTCAGTAAGCCGGGAGAGATTTCCACTAATCGCAATTGGGTGGAAAATCGATTCCCTTATACTTCCATCAGTTGATCCATCCATTTCCTGGTTGCCCCTTTTGGGTGTTTGTTAAAGTCCTTTTTGGACAGGATTCTTATACTCGGTAACTCGGACATAAACAAAGCTGAATCCCTAGGATGGTAAACATCTGAACCATCAATTTTAGCAATTGTGGACAGGACTTTCGGAAATGTAAAAAACGCAATGTTTTCGCAGGATTAGCACAACATTCGTTCGCTCACGCTTCGATCAGAAAACTGCACCATTTCGGCTCAGTTTCCGCCTGACCCAAAGCGTCTCAGAGCAGGTTAATTCCGAGGTATGAAGTGGTCATAACGTGCTTTAACTCGCCGTTTTGTGGTACATCAGGTAGGAAGTTCAATTTGCAAATCAAACGATGACTGAGCAAGAAGCTGAAGAAATGGTTCGCCGCGATACCGCTCGCGCACTCGCGATCTCCGGCCGAATTGCAGACGCGGAGCGTAGAGCGCAGGAGCGGGTAAGGCGCCACAGCACGTCGCCAAAGAATTTGAAAGCTATGCTTGATGCGATGAAGTCACCTGGGCTTAGATCCGCCAGAGACTTCAATCGCTCTATGGCCTTCAAGACCGCACCGAGGCCCCAGGCCCCCGATACAGGTGGGGTCACGTTTCACTTTTCTGTGACTTCGGTCTCTAAAACCAACCGCACAGTCGCCGCCTACGCTGGCCGCTCGCCATCCGGGAGTGCGGAGCAGCACGAAAGCTACATTGAGCGGGACGGTGCTGCGGAGACCTTCATCGACCCGGAGTCGAAGCGGTTTGACCAGGAACAAGCGGCCGAGGGTCAGGACTACATTGAAAGGCCAGGCGCCTCTGAGGAACTTCATGAGGACGACGGCATCATCATCTCTTCCTTCGGGAATATCGCTGATACGAAGGAGGAGCGTCTCGAGTTTTGGAAGAAACTCGAAGCCATCGAGCAGAGCCCCAGGGGGCACAAGTTCATTATCAATCCCTTTCGGGGGGCTGACTTTTGGGACGCAGTTAAGAAGCATGCGGATTCAGGGAATGAAGTTCCGGATCCGCTCACCCGTGCCATGAAGCATTGCCTGAGTGATGTGACCCCGCTCGAAATCACCCTCAAAGACGAGCAGGCGATCGAGCTGCTCAAGTTCGCCCGTACAATGGGAGATTTCGAAACTGATGCCGCGATCAAAGTATCCCTCGGTCGGGGCGGCCGTGTTCAGACTAGAATTATCGCCGAACTCCCCCATGAAATCACTCCGGCTCAGCGGCTTAAGCTCGCAAAGGAGTATTGCGCAGAGTTCGATCGGCTCGGTCTACCTTATTGGGCTGTGATTCACGCTCCCGACAAGCACAACGACCGGCGGAACTTTCATATCCACATCGCTCTCAGCGAGCGCCCTGCCAAGAGGATGATACACCCGACAACGGGGAAGGAGGTATGGGATTTTGAGGTAATCGAGACGTACCAGAACAAGTGGCGGCATGTACGCACGCGATATCCGTTTGCCCAGGAGCGCATTCGAGAGATGAATAGTCTCGCGTGGGTAGGTGTCGAGCGCCGCCGTTACAAGAACATCCTGAACAAGGCCTTAGAATCTGCAGGGAGTTCCAAGCGCTACGACCATCGCTCCTACAAAGCCATGGGAGTCACCCAGAAAGCTAAGAAGCGCATCGATCCGAAAATCTATGCAAAGGAACGCAAAGGCCAGATCACGGAACAGGGTATCGAGGCCGCCCGGCAGCAGTGGGCAGCTGCAGCGGACGAACTTGACCAGCAGTCCAGGCAGGCCGCGACCACGGCGGTCAATGCGAGCTATAAGAACCGAGCCTTCTTCACGGCCCTCCACTCAGCCGGTCACCCGGATTCCGAGCGCTTCCAAGGATTGATCCGTAGGTCGGCCGATCTTTACGGCCTTGTGATGTCGGCCGTGGCCTCCCAAACGGCAGCAAACTTTGTGGCTGACAAGATGGTGTCCCGAGCGCGTCTCAAGAAACCCGCGCAGAGGACCAAGATCGATAGGATTCTGATAGAGGTGGCCGCGGAAATCAGAGCCACCGAAGGTAAACAGTTTGGCGCACTTGCCGATCGCTTCGCGGCTGAATACCGGGAGAAGGCCTCGCAGATTGCCCATATCCGGGCCGACTTCGCCAGATCTTTTCAAAAGCAACTTTTCGGTCAGTTCCTCGATATGTTGGCTCCCAGCAACCCGGCGCCTGGCCCGAAGCCGCGCCGCCGCGGGATGTCGCTCCAGGAGATCAGGGAAATGACCGCAGGATGGTTTCCGAAGCACACCAGCTTGTCGGATTCCCCATCCAAACCTGCACCGCAGCCTCCTCAGGGGTCGGCCGTCGATCGTTACCTCGGCAAGAACTTCTTCAATCCGAAGAACGCGGGCAAAATGCCCGAGCGCGGAGCCAAGCCGGCCTCAGCTCCCAAGTCGGCCCAGGTGACGGAGGCAACCAGTAAGCCTCAGGCTCCCGCTACATCTGTCGAGAAAACCGGGAACCCGCAGGCGCCTACCGTAGAAGTGAAGCCTCCACCGACACAAAAGGCTCCGCTCGCTCCACCGCAGCGACCAACACCAACCCCAAGTCACGCGCAAGCCGATGTGGTCGAGCGTGCATTGCCGGGCCAGGTTGATCAGAAACCGCCAGCCAAAGCCCCGGCTTCCGCGATCGTTGAACCCAAGCGCACGATCCCAGAGGTTGCTCCCATCCCGGCGCCAGTGGCCGAAGAACTCCCGCGGAAGAAGCGGAAGCCGCGGAAGACCGGCGTTGAAGAGACCCAGGAGCAGAAGCCTGCTGCCGCAGACACGGAAACCCGTCGCCGCGCAATCCTCGCCCAAAGACGGCGCACACGTGGCGAAGGCCGATAGATTGCAGTTCAATTCCTGTTTTGTTCTTGTAATTCGGAGGAGGTTTGATACTTTAACAGGTATCAACCTCCCCGATTCAGGAATCGACGCGCATGTTCGACGCGCAATCGCTGGTGGATCTCTCCAAGAAGGGTCAAAAGCAGATCGTCGTGGCGATCCGGCTTGCTGCGGCCTTGGCTGAGAAGGGGCGCTCTATCAGCCGCCACGAGGCGGCAGCCCTTTGTCGAGTATCGGAGCTCGTTTTTGAAGAGGTTCGTAAAGACCTCGAGGAATTCTTCACGATTCACGCAGGTCGGATCACGTTCAAGGATAAAGACAGCCAGCCAGCGCCGTGGGAGATCGATGACAGTAAGGCTGACCAGAGGGTCGCTAAACATCTCGAAAGCTTGGTGAAGCGTCACGAACAACTCAACGCCGATACCCCGAAGGCTCGTGCGATCCGTTATCTCATCGCTCTCGGAATTGCGGAGCAACAGGCACCGAAGACCTATCACTGGCTCGCCCAAGCCCACGGCCATGATCGGTTGGTACAGGCAATCGATTACTGCAAGCCACTCAATCCGGCGGAGCCAGTCGGGATGTTGCTTAACTGGCTGCGGCGCACCGCCGGAACGCCCGCATCTACCCTGCGGGTACCGAAGCCCAACGTCGTGTTCAAATTCGTCAAGCCGTCCAATCCCGAAGCCGCGAAAACCGAATTCATTGGGTGGGAGGCTCCGCCAGATGGAGTGGATCCATCGAACCCCGAATTCAAATGGCCACAGGGAGCCCGTAGACGCATCTACCGGCAGCGGACGGGCCATATCCGGTTGGAGCTCCCTCCCCCTGATATGCCGATCCCTTCGATTCAAGAAGATATCGGCTTCCTCGTCCGCTGACCTCATCCAGCCACAGTTCCAGACGGCAGTCCAAACATGAACGCGTATGACGAAATTATCGGCGCAGTGCTGCGCGAGCCCAGCCTATACGAGAAGGTGCGATTTCTCAGTCCGGGTGACTTTGTCCAAGACGACCATATCCAGATCTGGGGTGCGATTCGTGAAAGCGTCTCCGAAGGGTACGATCCGACGCCAGAACGCATTGCCGCTTCCACTTTCCTAGATGACCAGGATCTTCCCCGCCGGCTGATCCACCGAGCATCGGCCAACGTCGATGCCCTGATCCGTCAGGCCCATCTGATCTCCGAGGAGCGGAGTAGAGGTCGAGCCATCACCTTAACCCGTGAGGCCCTGAAAAAGCTTGAGGACAGATCAAATCCACAATGGCGCGATGTAACGAAAAGCCTTTCTGACAACCTGGTGAGCGAAACACCAACCGGGCGCTCTATGAGTGCCAACGAAGTTCAGAAGCAGCTTCTCCGGCGCCTAGACCGGCAAGTCTCCACCCGAATCCCGACGGGTCTTCGAGCGTTGGATGCGCGGCTGGGGGGCGGTCTCCACCCAGGTACCCTCACGATGCTTGGCGCCTTTGGCAAGACCGGGAAAACCACACTTTGCGCCACCATCAGCTACAACATGGAGGCCGCCAATATCCCTCACCTGATGGCGTGTCTGGAGCGGGGCGGAACCGAAGTCGAGGAGCTCAAAACGGCCAGGCGGCTCGGCTGCAAGGGTTTCGACCTCGGTAAGTACAAGGACAAGATCGCAGCTCTCGCGCCAGCCAAGCGCTGCTGCCACTATGTCCACGATACAGCCATGACTGTCGACGACCTCCGACACGAAATCCTGTATCACAGACGCCGCCACGGCATTGCGGCGGCCCTCATCGACTTCTGGCAACTGATCCAAGGGAAGGAGAAGGGCGAGTCCCTCGATGCCCACCTGACCAGGGTCGCCCAGCGACTCCAGGCTACCAGTGTCGATGCCGATATTCCGATCTTTATGACCAGCCAACTCAGCGATAATGGCCGGAGCCGTGACAGTTCGGCCGCGCTAACCGCCTCGAACCTCTTCCTCATCCTCCACCGGGACAAAGATGCTTCCGAGGCGTGGATGGAAACGATCGTGAGCAATATCACCGACGAACTCGATATCGGCAGCATCGGATCTCCCCAATTCATCCTCGATCGAGAGGCTGGGCCCCATTTCCGGGACATCACCACGCTCTAGGCGATGGAAGGGACATTTCCGATGAACAAGTCGACCCAGCTCGCTCACCTACGGACACAGGCGGGCTGACCCAAAGGGACATGGCCACTCTGCTTAAAACCAGCCAGCCGTGGGTCTGCCGCCTGGAGGCCAACCCCGATGCCGCCACCGTCCGCTCACTACGGCGGTATCTCTCGGCACTGGGCTACGATCTGGCTCATGGTCCCGCAATAAACGGCAATTCCACTTCATTGTAATTCGGAAAGCGGTTATAGAATGATCCTCGGAACGAATTCCAAACCGTTCGCGAATCATAGGTGGCATGTCGCCTATCAGCAGAGAGGGTTTCAATGAGGTATAAAACGCATCTGGCAGTCGCGGCCTGCGCACTTGCCGTCACGGCGCTCACGGCTATCGATAGCTCGGCGTCCGCCCAAGTATTCGGCGCCCTGGAGCAGAAGGGCGCTAATGCTTTTCAAGCTATCAAAAATCTATCGTTCCTCGTAGGTGGATTCGGCATCATCGGACTCGCTGTTATGGCCTACTTCGGCCGTTTCCAGTTCAAATGGCTCTTCGCTCTTGTTGGCGGCCTTGCGTTGATCGCGTCTTCCGGAACTTTGATTAAGTACGTCACTGAAAGCAACTCGCCCGAGCAGGTCTCAGTAACTGAGACTGACTTCGGCGACACACTTACCGCGCGCTAATCTGTTGATCGGCAGTCGAAAGATCAATCAAAAGGGGGCTTTCGCCCCCTTTTTCTCGACGGCTGCTCCCTAGGCGAGGTAAAAGGGATTTCCGAGGTATATTTCTCGAATCGTACAGGCAAATTCGCCATTGGAACCAAGGTGCCGTCGTGCAGGATATCGACACTAAAATTTACCGGCCCGTCTCAATGCCTCAAAGGTTCGCAGGGGCACCCTTACTGCCGGCTGTGTTCTCTTTGTGTTTCGCCGTTCTTAGCTTCCTGTTTCTGATTTTCTATGATTTCGGTCTGTCGAACCTCTTGGTCGTTCTGGGCTTCTTAGCTTCTATTTTTGCCGGCCACATGGCCCTTATTATGCTCGGCTCAAAAGAGCCGCACATGACAACTCTCATCCAGACAATGCGCTACTCGCTCCAAAAATGCCGCCGAATTGGCGGTAAGCCCCAGCGCCGCTTCTGGCCCTGATCATTCGCTCCTCACGTCGTCACGAAAGCCGCTCACATGAGCCAAACGCTAGATCTTCTCCTCACCTATCAGACTAGCCTTCGCGCCGTTGCTACGGTCATAGGGGCTGGGGCCGCGGCCGCAGGTCTCGCCTTTACTGTTCCATCTATTGTGGATCGGCTCAGGCCACCTGCCCGCCAGGAGACGTTGGCAGACTTTCTGCCGTTCATCGAGTTGCTTCCGAACCGCAAACACATCAGGTGTGTTGCTGACCGGTATATTTCGATCGTCGAGATCGGAGGTGCGGAGCTAAATCTCAGTTCCTTCGAAACACGGGCTGAGCTCTTTCTTGCCCGAAAGTACATGCTGGACGAGGCGCAAAGGTCATCCTTTGCCGAAATCAGGCTGTTCACGACCAAAGAGCGCCTTCCCATCCAGGCCTCTCCAAATCGAACCAACCCCCTGCTCCAAGCGATTTCTGAACAGTGGAACAAGGATTTCAGCCACGCATACTCCCTGCGCCACTTCGCGCTGCTGGTCGTTAAGTCCAGTGACGATCAGGAGGCCTCTGAACTGCTGAAGCAGTCCGAGGACTTCATCCTTCGTACTCTCAATGCCTACGACTGTCGTGTTCTCGAGGAGGGTTTGGATCCGGCAACGGGCCCTGCGGCCGTCCTTGCTCGCCTGATTAGCCCCGTCAGCCGCCCATCTCCAAAAGTGGCGGGACTTGAGGAGCGGGCCATGAACCGAATGATCGCTGTGGACTCGATCGACTTCGGCGCCGACGACACAGGCATCTTACATTTCTCGAATGGCCGCGAAGAGAAGCTCGCAACTATCCTTGGTGTCCGGGATTGTGGCGAGAAGACTTCGGAGAACGCCTACAGGGAAATCATCGGCATTGATGCCGAGTTGGTCATTCACCACGCCATTCAGCCGCTCAATACGTCGCTCCAGATGGCGAAGTTGAAGCAGGAGCAGATGGCGGCGCCCATGATGACGCTATCGCAGAACGCGTCCTACGAGATCATGGAGGCCATTAGCCTTCTCGACGGCCAATCCGAGATGAAGGCTACGCTGCACAACTACTCAATGAATGTTGTGATTTACGGCGAAACCGCCGAGGATATCGGAGAGATCGAGAACGAGATCGTCTCGACGATTTCCCGGACCGGTGCGACCTGTGTTCGTGAGTTGATCACCGCTCAGGCCGTCTGGTTCTCGATGTTCTCCTTCGACCGGCTCTGGCCTCGTCAGTTCAGGTTCATGAGCCAGAATGTCGCCACCAACCTCGTCCTGCACAAGCCGAACATCGGCCTGCGTAAGTCGGATTGGTGTAACGAGCCCCTTAGTTACTTCCGTTCTGTGACCGGCGAGGCCTACGCTTTTCAGTTTCACGCGACCGAGGACAAGGAGGCGGTGCCCCACTGTGTCTCCATTGGTCCAACCGGAACGGGTAAGACGACCCTTGTAAGCTTTCTTGCGGCTCAGGCGCTCCGCTTGCCAGACCTGAGGGTCTACCTATTCGACCGCCTCAATGGCTGTGAAGTATTCGTCCGGTGCGCCGGCGGCGACTATGTCACCTTCGACGGGGATGCCTCGTCTGCCAAAATGAACCCGCTCCTCCTGGAGGATACCCCGGATAACCGCCAGTTCCAGCAGCGATGGCTGCGGCTGCTGGGCGACGCTAAGGACGCTTTTGATGAGGAGGAGATCACCCGAGCCCTCGACATCAACTACGCCCCATACCTCGATGCCAGCTTCCGGAAGCTGGACTCTCTGCACAAGGCGGCGTTCTCGCCTCACGGCAATCTGAGGAAGTCCCTTCAGCCTTGGGTCGATCCGAACATGCTCGGAGGCTATTTCAATGCGGATGAGGACAATCTCGACCTGACCAAGACCCGCCTTGCGGGCTTCGATATGACCAAGATCCTCGGGGACCACCGGTTGGCTCCCCCGATCGTCGATTACATCATCCACCGTATCCGGTCGAACGCCACCACCACAGGGTCGCCTTCCCTCGTCTTCGTCGACGAGACCGAACCCATGCTTCAGAACGAGCTCTTCCGGAACAACTTCGTTAAGGTTGGTCTGCAGGAAGCCCGAAAGCTCCGCCAGGCCTACATCTTGGCCTTCCAGCGGCCGGAAGCCATCAAGGCGACCGGGATGTCCGAATTGATCCGCGGCCAATGCCAGACCGTGTTCTTCTATCGGAACCGCAACGCCAAGCCTGAAGACTACGACGATTGGGGCCTCAACGAGAGCGAACTGGCCTTCGTCCTCGGCAAGGACTTCGCTGGGCCGGAGCATAAGTACGCTGTCCTGGTGAAGAAATACTCCACCGGACAATCGGCCATCCTCGACATCAACCTGTCGGTTCTGGGCCGCTACCTCAAAGTCTTCTCGTCCGGCCGGCCAGCAGTCATCGAACTCACCAAGGCTATCGAGAAATACGGCAACGACGCGTTCCTCGAGCCATACCTGAACGGCGAATTCGCCGCCCGCTAATCCGTTCCACTGACCAACAGAGGCTATCATGACCCTACGTTCCCTTCGATCCCGGGCATCGGCCATCACGTCGATGCTGGCTGTTATGCTCATGTCAGTCTGGCTGAGTGCGGCAGGCGGAAGTTTCGCCAATGCCCAAGTGCCTGTTCTGGACTCCAACGTGTTCGGCCAGGTCCAGCAAACCATGAAGACGGTGGCTAACCAGCTCGGCCAGCTACAGAACATCCTTGGCACGGTGAATCAGCTACAGCAGGCGATCGGGCAATTAGGGCCGAGCCAGATCTCCGGGCTCCTCGGCCGCCTCTCCTCCATGTTCTCGGAAATCAAAGGCGCCGGCGGCATTGGCCAGATGATGAGTTCCCTTCACGGGATCAAAGCCACACTGGGCTCCTTAGAGAACTTCGGCAACCTGGGACGCAACGGCAGCTTCACGTCATCCTTCAACACCCTGCAGACTGCGTTTGGCCAAGCCTCACAGGGCGTCGGAACGATCCAGAGCGGCATCACCCAAGCGCTCTACGTGAACAAGGCAGCTGGCACCCAGGCGGATGTGGAAGCCATCAATGCTGTGCGAGCCATCAATACTCGCACTGCGGCAACCAGCGCCATGGCAATTGCCATCCAGGGCAAGGACCAGGTTTCCAAGACCTCTCAGGATATCCAGAAGATCTCGGAACAGGCCAAACAGTCTCAGGACATGCGCGGTGACCTCGCGGTCAATAACGCCATCATGATCAAGATGTTGGAGCAGGTCATCCAGAGCAATGCCCAACTTTCCGCCATGCTCCACCTTCAGTCTGCCAGCGCGATCGGCAACGACAGCTACAACAGCCAGTCAGGTGGCAACTAATCACTTCGAATAAGCCACGCTATAATCCTGCTGAGGAAGCCAAATGAAGCACATGATCGAACGATATGGACTTGTTTTTGTTGTCGCTGGCCTTGCAACCCTGGTGATTACGCTCATAAGCGGAGTTCACTACGGACTGCAAGGTTTGCTGCTGCCGTTGTCGGACGGGACGGCCCTGACCATTGGCATTAGCTGGCTTGTAAGATGGTATCCCACCAACCTGACGAAACGCATTGAGGCCGACGCTCCTGACCGCTGGAGCATCTGGATGAATAACGTCGAAGTCGGAAGCGTCACCGACGCTCAATATGCGGAAATGCAACTGCAAGCTGTCCGTGATCGCCGCAACGCGGTCGCGCAGTTACGGAACCTGGGCCGCGTGGCCATATTTGTTTCAGACCGACTGATCCTCGCTGTGCCGGTGCTCTTATTTTATGGTTCTCTTGCTCTGGCACTATACTCACCTGACTTCTTCATGGCGATCGTAAGCGAACTACAGAATGGGGATACAGCCTCAAACCTGTCCTTCGTCCGTTTCCTCCTTCTGTTTACCGTAACGGTTTCCCTTGTTTGCTTCTTCACAATGAGCCTATTTGGATACCGCTTCGGGTTCACGAATTGCTATTCCTTAGCAGTCGCCGAGAGCCTACGAGATCTTCTTAACATTCCTGAGGACTGTGAAATTCACGTAAGTCCGACAGTTCAAGAAGACATCGTTGGGACCGCATAACCTTTTTAGCCTCCGAAATGAGAAGTGCCATGCAACGCAAGAAGGTCATACTCGCCTCCACGGCGATTATCGTCGGGCTCTTTTCCAGCGATATGATCGGGCAAGCCAATCGGCCCCTCATTTCGGAGGCTGTCGGCAAGTACAAGCCAACCCCGTGCGAGGTCGCTTCCGGCGGTACGCTGTGGGGTTGGTTCCCCTGCCCCATCATCGATCCCAAGCGCCTAGCAGATGAAGTCCAGACGACGATGGACGAGAACTTGAAGCTGGAAGCCCTCATGGAGCAACTTCAGGAATGGCAGAAGACCCTCAGCAGCGTCACGGCACCGATCTCCCAAGTTAAGGCCTTTTTGAACAGCCTCTTCTCATTTGGTGGATCAGCCGGACCCCTCACGACCTTTAAGGATGATGGGAGGATCAACCTGCCTCAGGTGATGGCCTCGGCCAACCCAGCGAACGTGCCAGACATGTCACGGGCGGTTGCAGACTTCTACCTCCGCCCAGGAGCGACCAATCCGGCGGAACGGACGCAACTATCCCGCTCGGTCTACAGCGATGGCTTAGGAGCTGCGGTGGCAGCCAAGTCCGTCGTCACTAAGAATCAAGATGAGATCAAAAAGCTGTCCGAGGAGGTTGGCAAAGCCAAGACCCTCCGCGATGACTTTGTCGTTAACGCAAAAATCCGCCTGACACTTCTCCAGGCTCTTGAGGAGCGCAATCGCCTCGTCGCTCGCCTCACCTCCGGCCAGGCGGTCAGTCACCTTCGACAAATGGGCCAGGATTCCTTCGCCAGCAACAACAGTTGGGCCTCCAACTCCAATGCGTATGGAAACCCCCAAGCTTATGCGAACAGTGTGGAGCAGGAAGCCCGCTCCGAAGAAGCTCTCAACTCAAAAGCACTCCTGCAGGCTCAGGATGCATTAAACGCCGGCCGCCAGTCCCTTGTGTATGCCGTCGAGCTCCACAACGGCCTTATCACCGGGCACAACCTGAACCAGAGCATTCAATCCGGAGGCGGATCTGACACCAACTACCTGAGAGAGGAACTGCAAACCCTCAGCCAGCGGTATGGCGCTTCGCTCGACACGCCAGAGCAGGTCCACGACTTCATCAACAAGCTCGCAGCGGAGACCCAAAAGGGCATACGCACCGCTACGCAAATCATGCAGCAGCATCCCTCACTCGGTTCAGACGCATCGCTGCGCCGGATGATTACCGACCAGCAGACTGTTCTGGAAAATCTGCGGAACGATTCGAGTTATCGGTCATACATCTCGGTTAACGCGAACGTGCCTCCATCGAGCACCGTGACCGACTGAGCCGCCCTGCGTTAACCATCTGAAACTCTTACATTTTAACTTACCTAGTCATTTCCTACTCATATCCCCGCGCTTTGTTCCGCACACCGTCGAAATAGATTGGACGCCCGAATTTAAAGGTATAGAAGCGAATTAAAGAACACCGATCACCAGGAAAGATCGAATGTTGATTCGCATTTTTGTCGTCGCTCTTGCTGCCCTTGCTCTCAGCGCCTGCGGAACATTGACCCAGGACGATCCAATCGGCATCGGCCGCTCACCCAACGACCTGAAAAAGAGCCCTTGCGCCTGCATTCAGCTGCCAAACGCGGCGAATGACGTGCCTGTGCTGCCAGTTTAATCCTTTCAATCGGCGTCGTTTACCATGACCTCCAGCGTCTCTCGCCTCCAGCGTCTCACCGATCGTATCTCCCCTAAGAAGGAGGGGGATGCTGCACCCGCAACCTCGGCGCCCGAGCCCCAGGTTCATACTGAGCGTGTGGCTCATCTCCCGTCCGTCTCTAGCCAGAAGCCTAAGGACAAGATCGGCGGCTACCTGCGTGATCATGATGCGCCTCATGCCGCTGGCCGTCGCGCTGCAGTCTCTGACAAGCTCCTGATCGCCGTCGCAGGCGTGTCGCTTGCCATTAACGTGGTGCAGGCCGTCGCGATCATGCAGCTTATCCCGCTCTACCGTGTCGTACCGTTCTTCGTCACCTGGTCCGACAAATCCGATCAGGTGGTTCGCGTCGAGCCGCCGACCGGCAACCTGAAGTCGCTGGCAATCCTGGAAGAGGCGAACGTTCGTGAATACGTGACGATGCGAAATACGATCACGGACGATCCGCAGCGCACGATTTATCAGTGGGGCACCATCGTCCGGCTGATGTCCTCCAAGCCCGTTTACGACCAGTTCCTTGCTGAGACGAAGCCTGTTTATGACGCCCTTAAGGAGCGGCGTTTTACCCGCAGCGTGTCGCTCAAGAGTGTTCTGAAAATCCAGAATGGCTACTGGCAAGTTGAGTTCGATGTCATTGACCGGCGCATAGGCTCCGGCCTCACCGACGGCGGCGACGAGCGCAGGACCTTCGTTGCCCAGCTCCGTGCCCAGAATGTCGAGCAAAGCATTAGCTATGACAACCGCTTCCTGAACCCACTCGGGTTCACTGTCACCGCTTACACAGTGGCGTCCAAAAAAGACTAAGCCGTCGCGGCGCCAACAAGATCACCAGGACCTTACCCAATGACCTCCTCGCGCTCTCGTCACCTCTCAACCGCCGCGCTGGCTGCCTTCATTGCCACTTCCGGATTGGATGCTGCTCTCGCACAGGGCACTCCGATAGGCCCTGCCGGGCAGATCACCCAGGCACAGGCTAATGTGCCGGCCGACTATGCCAAGCCGGGCGTTCCCGGGCTCGCGCCGGAGCCTCTCGATATGCCCTCACAGGTGACGACACAAGGAACGGCCAGAATTGCGACGGCAGTTGCTTCAAAGCCTCTCGGCCTGGAGCAGAAGGCTTGGCTTGACCCGAACAAGCACAAGTCCCCTCGCCAGACGCGGCCGGGCTTCGTGAAGATCTCCTGGCGTCCCGATGACGTCATGGAAGTCAACGCTCGTGAAGGGCTCCTGAGCGTGATCAAGTTCCCGCGGCAGGAAGAGGTCGTTCAGGTCATGTCGTCGGATCCCGGTTCGTTCGAGACCTCGACTGGCCCTAACAAGCGGTCGGTCGCCATTCGGGCCATTTACCCAGGTGTGGACGGCAACCTGATCGTCTACGGCAGCTCGGGCAACGTCTATAACTTCTATCTCCGCTCCCTTCCCTTCAACGCCGATCGTCTCCCCGACACGACCGTCGAGGTTGTGGTCGGCGGCATGGAGGCCGGAACGGGTGAAACCCTTGCATCGACTGCGCCTGTGTCGATGCCATACACGAACTACAAGGATCTCTACGAGCCTGCGGTGAACAAGGCGACGGCCTACTTCGATGCCGGCGGACGGGAATATGCTCGTGGCGCTCCGGTCAATCCAGGCGATATGCGCAACAACATCAGCATCGAGGCCCGCTCGCAGGACGATGCGGTCATCGCCCCTATCCGCGCCTGGCACGATGGACGGTTTACCTATCTCGATTTTGGCCCCAACGCTTCGTCAATGACCGAGTGGCCTGTGGCTGCCCTTGTGATTCAAGGTGTCGAGAGCCCGGTCGGCACCCGCGTAGCTGGCAAAGACCGGTCGATGATGGTTATCGAAGCCATCGGCAATATCACGCTGCGCAACGGCGGCCGTCTCGTTTGCCTGCGTCTGGCTCGCCCTCTGGACGATAACCGCTACGCCAAGGACGCGCCGATCGTCGACCCGCGTCGTACCGTAGTAGTCGAAAAGCCGGTGATCGTGGAGCGTGAGGTTCCGGTCGAGATCCAGAAGACCGTCGTCATCGAGAAGCCGGTTCCGGCGCCTGCGGGAAGGCCTGCGGCACCCGCCCCGCAGCCGCCCCTCGTCCGGAAGGGCGCAGTCGAGCCCGTCGAGAAGAAGATCGTCGCATCTGCCGGTCCTCTCGTGGCTCCCATGGCCATTCCCGCCCCTGCCGTTGCTCCGGCCCCCGCGGTCGTTACTGCTGCCCCTCCGCCGCCTCCGGCGCCGGTGTCCAGCGCCATCATCCTCGGTCCTTACAGCAAGGCGGAAGGCGAGCAGGTTTGGAAGCTCTATCGGGCGGATAATCGTCTGCAGGCTGGCAAAGCAAAACTGACTTGGCAGTCCCAGAACGGTGGCTCTCTCAAGGCGGCTCCTGCCTCAGGCCGCGCCATGATCAAGATCAGCGGCGTCGATCCTTCTGCGGCTAGCTCGATCTGTGATGTCCGTCGTCGGCATGGCGACACCTGCCTGGTCGCAGAATAAGGGGCGAGACAATGAGTGACGATCCCAAGCGCAAAACTAAAATCCGGCTCCTTACCGCCACCAGCGCCTTTGCCCTTCTTGGTGTGACCCTGTTCCTTCTGACGCTGCCGGAAAGGAACACCGCGCTTTCGATGAAGCAGGCTGCCCTGCCGCCGTCCGAGCCTGTCTTTGCACCTGCCCAGCCGGAGGCGCCAAAGGCGCCCCCACGGGAGGGTGATATTTCTCCTGACCGGGCCACAATTGAGGCCCGGGACATCCCGGCCGGAAAGGAGCGCTTCACATCGACGTTCTCGATCCGGGCGACGGATATGCCGGCGACCATCAAGACCGTCAGCATGCCCTATGCCCAGGAAGCCGGTATCCGCCTCGATGCCAGCAACTGCGAGGGCGTCCGGCTTGAGGTTGAGCAGGCTTGCCTCGTCCAATTCGTCTATGATCCCGCTATCCCAGGCCGGGTTGATGGACGGATCCTGATCACGGCCGCCTCGGAGCGGTCGGACGGTTCGATCCGCAATGTCACAAAGGTGGTCAACGTCGATGCGACCGCGATCACCCCCGTCGTGGCCGAGCCGGTAGTTCTTGCTCCGCCACCGCCGCCGGAACCCGAATACGATCCAGCAGCGGAGGCAGTCCTCCGGAATCGGCGGTCGGCCAGCCTTCTGACCTCCCAGTCGGATGCTGAGAACCTGACCTACCTGGGTCCCCAGCGGCCGAGCGAAGAGGATTGGGAGTCCATCGGTTATAAGCGGAACTCCTCAAGCTACCCGGTCGACATGAGCCGCGTCGTCACGATGGACAAGCCCATCCCCGCGGTAATCAAGATCCCGATCGATACCCGCAACGCCTCCCGCGCGGTTGCTACTGTCGAGCGCGACATCTATGGCGGGGACGGACGTCTCGTGGTTATCGAGCGCGGATCCACCCTCATCGGAACCGTGGAAGCTATCGGCTCAACGGGCGAGGAGAAGGTCGCCATTGCGTGGGAGCGCTTGGTTCGACCCGACGGGGCGGCGTTCGCATTCCAGGCTACCAGCGGCGATGCAATGGGACGCGCCAGCATCCCGGCACATATGGACAATCGCTGGTTCGAGCGGTTTGGAACCACAATGCTGATGTCGGCGCTCAATGTGGGTGTGACGTTGGGGCTGAATGGCTCCCAGACGGTGGTCACCTCCGTCAGCCCCTATGGTGCCGGCTCGGCCAATATCGGCCAGGACGCCAGGGGGATCGCCACCCAGCAGTTCCGCGAAGATACCCAGCCCCTTATTCAACAATTCACCGAGGAGCAGTTGGCCCTGCCACCCATCAGGACTGTTCCGGCTGGAACTCGCATCACGGTGTTCCCGAGCACGGACTTGTGGCTCAAGCCGATCAATCCTACCCAAAGAATGCGTGAGGAGTACGCCAGCAAGGTACGCCAGACTCCGGAATATCAAGCGGCCCGCAACAATCCAGTCCGCTCAAATCCCAGTCAAGCCGCAACCCAGCAGCCAGGGACCGCGGCACCGAACCGCTTTAATTCTCCGATCGGGACCAGCGTTCCGCAATACATGCAGAACAGTGGCATCAATCAGAACACGATCTCAGCCATGGACAGTCCAGTAGTCCAGAACCTGACACAGGCCCGGTCGCAGCAGCCGCGAGCTCGGGCAGATGACAGCTTAGATTTCATCAGCGCCCCATCGGCGAATGAAAAGCTTCAGCAGCGGCAGCAGTCTCGCCAGACCTCGCAGCAACAGTCGGCAGCCGGGACCCCGATGGGTCAAAACTGGTCGCCTTTCTAAGAGACGGTCCCATGAGCAACACCAGCACCCAGGTCCTCCTCCAGAAATTCATTGGGCCTCTCTATGAGCGTCTCCTTCACCCTGACGTGGAGGAGATCGCCATCAACAAACCCGGCGAAATCTGGATCCGCCGGCGCAAGCCTGACGAGCAGGGGCGCCAGTGGATTCCCGAAGAGGCTCCCGACCTTACGGGACGGTACCTCGAGAACATCTGCCACATGGTGGCCAACCTGCAGAACATCCCGAACTTCGGCGCAGCCGGAATGCCGGTGGTCTTCGGCACTGTTCCAGGTGGGCATCGTTTCGCGGCCGGGATTGGCCCGAATATTCAGTCCGAAACACCCGAGGGAACCAGCGAAGATGGCTCTATCTGCGTCTGCGTCCGCCAATACAGCAAGGAACAGACGGTCGATCTGCAGGACTACGGCATCACGCCAGGTCAGAGACTTCGCCCTCCGGTGGCCTCAATCTTCACCCGAGCAACCGACCCTGACGATCCCTTCGCCCAGATCGTTAACTCCCTGACGCGAGGCGACCACATCCTCCTCTCGGGCGCGACCAGCAGCGGCAAGACCACCTTTCTGAACCGCCTTGTCTCGTTCCTCGACGACCGCAAGCGGATCCTCACGGTCGAGGACACCCGCGAAATCCGGGTTCTCCAGCCCAACCGCGTCCATATCCTGATGAGTCGTACGCAGCAGGCCAATAAATTCGACTACCGTGCTGTGCGCGATCTCATTGTGCGTATGACCCCCGACGTGGTCATGGCCGGCGAGATCTCGAATTCGAACGCGGCCACAATCTGGGAGCTCATGACCACCGGCCACGGCCACTTCATGACGACAATCCACGCCAGATCCCCTGACGAGGCGCTGACCACGTTCATCAACTGTATTTCAAACGCCCGTTCGCAGGCTGGAAACACCGATGCCATCGACCGCGACGAGCTCCGGGCCCAGATGGTCGAGCACATTCGCGTCATTCAGATCGAAAAAGACTCTCTCGGCCAGCGCCGCATTTCAGCCGTTGCCTAACATCGAGGCTCATATGATTTTCCTAATCGCCATATTCGTTCCGCCGATCTCCCTCGTCATCCGAGACGCCAAGTATGACGCCATCGCCAGTCTGGTGATGATCTGCCTTTGCATTCTCCTCGCGCCAGCCGTTCTCCCGTACATCTGGATTGCGGCTATCGTGCACAGCTTCCAGGTTATCCGCCGACAGGACGAGGACCGCAGAACCCAGGATATTATCGCCGCCATCAAGGGGCGTCCTACTGCCAGCGACCCTGTTTCGGCTCCGGCTCCAGAAGCGCCGGTAGGCGGCCAGATCGCCTTGCAGACGGGAGCATAGATCAATGGCTACGAAACTCCCTACAGGTCAAAACCTCAGCTCGACCCTGACGGCGATCAACTCCATCGCCCTCAACGTGCTTCCTGCACAACATTATTCGGCACATCTCCTCCCGGCTCGGATGCTGTTGAAGGGCCTGCTGCTCGCCTTCATCGCCGATCGTGCTCAAAAGCCAGCGCTAGACGACGAAGATGCTCCTGATCCGACCCTTGAGAGCTTCGCCGATGCTACACTTTCTGACCTTCACAGCCATTTGGCGGGGGGCACCAATGCGCCCTTGCTGCAATGGATCAGCGGCAAGAGCGCCCTTGGCGGGTCGCCAACACCGCTGCGCCAGATCGCCGTCACCCACCTGTTGACGGTCCTGCAGGATCAACCGGCGGCACGTTACGGCATCATGGCTGTCTTCGATGCTCTCGGCCAACATATCACGGACGACTTTGCGCTTGCCGGTGCCCAAGGAATGGCAGTTGAAGCCTCTGGCGCTGAAGGCCAGACGATCCTTTCCGCAGCAGCCTGAGATCTGAGACCTGGGAGGCTCAGCCTCCCGGGACGACGTTCCGACCCTCGCCCACTCTATTCCGGTTCCTGTCATGAAGCTCCACAACCCGCTCAAAACAGAATATTTGCCCGAACACATGACGGAAAGTCAGCGGAAACACTACCGCTGGCTGGGAACGACGGCGGCCATAGGTCTTCCTCTGGCCGTTGGAACGACCCTCTGCACTCCGCTTTTCCGATGGCTCATTGATCAGCCGATGAACCAGCGAACCCTGGATGGCGTTGGGGCATTCTTCGGCCGCGTGGCCGGCGGCGACATATTCTCGATGAATTATGCCTTTGTCGTTTCACCCAACTACGGTGGCTTTGACGCGCTAAAGGCCTATTTCGGTGTGGCACTGGTCAGCACCGTCGTCTACATGGCGCCCGCCCTCCTCAATCCTTACCTCCGCCAGGTCATGAAGGGCGGCTTCGCCGACTGGTGCGACGACGAGACACTTGGGGAAATGGAGGCCCGTGAACAGGTAGGAATCAAGGGTGGGCATCTGATGGCCCTTGGGCGATGGCCAAAAGGAAAGCGCAAAGGTCAGATGGTCATGATGATCGAAACCCTTTCCGCTCTCTGCCTCGCGCCTCCCGGAACTGGTAAAACGGCGGCCTTCGTGGTCCCGACACTCCTCAAGGGCGACAACGTGTCGTTCATCGTCAATGACCCGAAGCCCGAACTCTATGAAATGACCGGGCATTATCGGTCACAGGTCAGCCACGTCTTCATGCTGAACTGGGCGAAGGTGGACGAGCCCAATTACATCTTCACGTTTGACCTGACCAAGGAGGGCCCATTTCGGAACCTCTTCCTGGAACTCTACGGCAAGGGCACTAAAGGACAAATTCCCGAAGAATTGGTCGCGGGATACAAGGCCCGTGACGCTGCCGGTCGCGATGACGGCACGTTCGACGTCCCGGTCGCTCCGGCTCGGTTCAAGGCCGTCAAGGATTGGGTCAACCAGCGCGATGGCGCAGACGTCTATACCGTCCGAGATCCGGTCTTCTATCCGCGCTTCAACTTCCTGTCGCCGAAACTCGTGCCGCCTCAGGGCCCTGACCGCGATACCTACCTGGATACAGTCGCAAAAACCCTGATCCCAAATCCCGACGGCGGTAAAGGGAACGACTACTTCGTGACCAAGGGCCGTGCTGCGCTCACAGGCTTTATGCACTACCTGATCTCCAAGGTAGGCGACAAAAAGAACTATGATGGGCTGCCCGCTAACTGGAACGGCTACGAGCCCTCGATCCCGATGCTATCTGACTGGCTTGCAGTATCGCAGTTCGAGAGCACCAAGAAGACCGGCGAAGAAGACCCAATGGCGGGTTACGGCGCTGACAAGATGGGCGACTGGATTCGCACCCTCTGTGATGACGTCGTTCCCGCTGAGCAGGGCGGCAAGTTCCCCTCCCCGCGCGCCTTTGTCGAACTAAGCTCTCTCGTCAATATGGCGGACAAGGAAAGATCAGGCGTCTTCGGCACGATGGATCAGGCGCTCTTGCCGTTTAAGAATGCCGCCGTTGCCCAAAGAACATCTGCCTGCGATTTCACCCCGGACGACATGCGGGGAATGAAAGTTCCCGGATCCGACGAGATCAAGCCGGTAACTCTCTACATCTGTGTGAACCAGGCTGAGGCTGGCGCGTTCGAAACAGTCACAGCTCTCCTTTACGAGGTTTTCTCGCAAAGCCTCATCTCCTACGACCCCGGCTCGTTCAATCACAAGACAGGCCGGGAGCTCGGCCCATACCCTGTATGCTTTGCGCTCGATGAGTTCGCGAAGCTGCCCCGCATCGAATCCGTGATCACTGGCCCCGATCTTGGGCGTGCTAAGAAGGTCAGCTACCTCCTGGCAGCACAAGACTTTGGCCAGATCCGAAAGAAATACACGGCGGAGGACGAGTCGGTGATCATCACCACAACCGCCGTTAAGTACGTACTGGCCCAGAACAACACCGACACGATCGACAAGTTCAAGAAAATGGTCGGCGAAACGACAATCCAGCGGGCACAGAAAACATATAACGAGGGTCTTTCGAAATCAGCAAACCCCATGGCCTGGAGTCGGTCGGAGCAGATCGAGAACATCAGCTTCCTGCGCACTGAGGATATTGCTTCTCTCAAGCCAGGTAAGAACATCGTATTGGTCCAAAACTTCCTGCATCGGCCGATGAAGCTCGATACGCCCTACTTCTTCAAGGATAAGGACATGGTCAAACATGTTCGCTCCCGCGGGAACGGACCAATCGCGACTCAAACCGTTCCTGAGTTCATTTTCAAGAGCCGCCTGAATACCGTTGACCCTGCAGAAGCAGCGAAGCGGCATGCTGGCCGGCGACGGAAGGAACGGGATGATCAGGAAACCCGGCACCTGACGCCGGAGATCGTGGCCTATGAGGGTTAATCTGGTCGCTAACCAAATTTAGACCCTGGCGCCGGTGCATCGAGCGGCTTAACTACTGGGTAGAAGTCAGTTTCAATTAGGTGGAAGCTGGGGGAACGATATGGACAACTACCCAGAGCATCTCGCGCCGGAGTTCGAAGAAGGTGGCGCTGTGAAAACACCCTTCGATGAATGGTGGGCTCGGGTCCATAGCCACTTCCCGCACGTTCCAGAAGAAGTCGCCCGTTGCTGGCTCCACGAACACTGGAGCCATTCGCCGTTCAGCTACCTCCCGTCAGAGGCCTATCGCTTTCGACTGGTGAATTGGCCATCTGATCGCCTCGTCGACATCCGCTCAGGATGGTGTGATTGGCAAGAAGGTGGGGAAGCCTGCCGAGCCCACGGAAGGCATATCATCGAGAACAATCTCAAGTTTTATGCCTACAGAACGGCCCTATACATGCTTGAGCATGGCGATTTCCCTAGCCCAATCATAGTCCTGGATAATCGACGGGCATCTAAAGCAGGGCATATCCCCTGTTCCATCGTGGGAAGCCTTGCCCCCAACCTACCTCCTCATCGAAGGCCATCGCCGTTTCAACATGGGGCTACATCTTCAAGCAACGGGTCGTTTGAGTGAAACGGTCCGGGTTTGGCTCATGAATCACGTCAGTTCACAGAGTCCCTCCGATTTTGGATGAGCCAAGTCACAATAGTTGAACGGTTAGATCGATAGAACCCATCTCCTTCATCTCGAAGAATTTCAAAACCATACATTCGGCATTCACGGGTGAATTCGAGTTACTCGACCAAACCCCAAAAAGTGAAAGCCATGCCAGATTTAGCATCCACGATCTCTGCGCATCCGTCGATCGAGGCGTCTCTCACACACGGCTTGAACCGGCAGCAGCAAGCGGCGGTCGAAGCCTTCCATAAGCCCCTTCTGGTCCTATCAAGCTCTGGAACCGGCAAAACCCATGTTCTGGCGACCAAGTTCATCTTTGCGGTCCAGGTCCTCGGGTACAAGCCCGACGAGATCATGGCGGTCACTTTCACCAGAAAAGCCGCTCACGAACTGAAAGAGCGCATCGGAAAGAAAATCGTCGCGGACATCGACAATCTATATGTGGGGACATTCCATTCCCTGTCCTCCCGTATGCTGAGGATCCACCAGGCAATCCATACTGGTGAAAAGCCGTTTACGATCGTCGAGCCGGAAGAGATCAAGATGACTCTTACGGGCATCCTCGCCAGTTTGGACGGTTTCGGAAACTCTTCCAGTAGCCGGGAGATCGACAAGCGGATCAATGCACTCCTCAAGACCATTGATGCCGCCAAGAACATAGGCGTGAACCTCGATCCCAGCAGCAAATCGACCTGGATCACGAGCGCCCCAGGGCTGTCCAAAGAGGATAGCGATATCCTCGCCCAGTATGAAAAGACGATGCGGGAAAATCGCTGTCTCGATTACAACGATCTGATCCTGGATTTCATTCGGCTCACGAACAGCAACCCCATTGTTGCGCGGTCCTGGCGAAAGAAGTTCAAGCTTGTCCTGGTGGACGAGTATCAGGACACCAATCCCGTTCAAGAGTGCTGGCTACAGATCTTTTCTGACGCGGGGAACAATCTCGCCTGCTTCGGCGACGATGACCAGGCAGTCTATGGTTGGCGCCATGCGACGGTCGACAACATCCTGACCTTCGAAAAGCGGTATCCCAATGCCGTCGTCATCAAGCTCGGAATCAATTACCGCTGCCCGGAGCAGATTGTCAGGAAGGCGGGAAAACTAATCTCCGCCAATCAGAAGAGACACTCGAAGACGGTCCGATCCGGCAACAAGGGTCAGGGCGATGTCGCGAGCATTTCCTGCAATGGGCAGCAGGGGATGCTCAACCAAGCTCTGGTCCTGATTCAATCGGTCGCAAAAGCCCAGCCCAAGGATATTACCGTCCTTGCCCGCACGAACAGCGATGCCGACGAGGTGGCCCAGTTTCTCAGCCGCCACGGGGTTAACATCTTTCGGTGCAATCCCGATGCGGATTCTTCCCCGCAGCTCCAGACATTTCTTGCTTGGCTTCGCCTGTTGGCGAACGAATCCGACAGCCCGGCAGCGATCAAGATCATGACCAGCCTCGCCGGCCTCGGTGCTGCTCAGGCAGTCTGGCGAGCCGCCAGGATGGAAGGCCTTCCGGTGATGCAGTGGTTGAGTAAGCGTGCGGATACCGGCAGCCTGAGGCAAGACGGTCTTCTCCGGCTGATGGACGTCTATCAGGGCCTCAGGAGTGCGACGATGATCTCGAGCACTACCGAGATGATCGAGCTCGCCCTGACCTATACGGATCTCGATAAGGACATTGAGGCCCTCAATCCAGCCCGTCGGGCTCGCTTCTTCCGCCAATACATGGCGATCTCAGAACACGCCCATCGGGTTGAGGACCTCGCCACAATCATCGCGACGGCCCAGACGGAGATCGCCGACGTTGAAGGCCGGCCGGATAACGCGGTGGCGGTTTCAACGATGCACGCCATGAAAGGCTTGGAATCGCCAGTTGTGATCTCCCCTGGATGGAGCAAGGGGAAATTTCCAAGTGGCTTCGATAAGGGAGATGAGATCGACGAGGCGCGCCGCCTGGCGTTTGTGACCATCACCCGCGCTTCGGCCCGATGCTACCTGCTCTGGGATAGCCAACTAGGCCCCTCTCCGTTCCTAACCGAAATGGGTCTGGCCTGATACCCCTCCGAATTCTCAATTAGAAAGAAAAATGCCCATCATGACCAAATCTCGGCTCACTGGTTTTGCCAGTTTGGTCGGCTTTTTGCTGACCATTCCCCTGGCCAACTACTTCGTCTCGCGGATCGGCACGATTTGCCTGCCCGACGGTCCCTGTCTCATCCCCGTGGCGCCTGGGATAATGTCCCCGAGCGGCGTGATCTGGGCCGGGATCGCCCTCATCCTCCGTGATCTCGTCCAGCGGCAGCTCGGGGTCGCATGGAGCACGGTCGGTGTCCTGATCGGGGCCGCGCTCAGCTACCTGATCAGCCCTGCCTTGGCCCTCGCAAGCGCGGTCGCCTTTTTGATTTCGGAGCTCATCGATCTGGCTGTCTACACCCCGCTGCAACGCAAGGGGCTCGTCATCGCTGTCGTCGGGTCAAGCCTCGTCGGACTATTGGCGGACTCAGTATCGTTTCTCTGGCTAGCATTTGGCTCGCTTGATCATTTCTCCGGGCAGGCCTTGGGGAAAGCGTGGATGATCGTTCTTTCTCTACCGTTCCTCTATTGGCTGAGAAACCGGGATCGGCGACATTCGGCCACCAGCGATCGCCTTCCCGCAGGATCAGCGGCCGTAGGTTTCCGAACATCTCACTCTTAAAAGCGCGGCTGATCGGCCGTAGAACGAATTCCATGCGCCGCCGTGTAACTTTCACGACTAGCCTAATCGCGCTCTTTACCCTTGTAGGAGCTTCCACTGCCGACGCAGCCCCCAAGAAAGTGGCGAGCGTCGAACCGCCTAGAAGGCCCGACATGGTTAACGCCGTACAAGCGGTCCAACCAGAGCGATCGGAGTGCAAAAAGGTTCGGCGTCGCTTCTTCCTTCCCGATCAGGGCTGGATCATTCGCCAGGTTTCGAGCTGCTCCTAATTGGAGTCCAATGGAAGAAACTAGCTATCACGGATGTCGATGCGCCCGGCAGCGCACGGCGTACATGTGACCCGATCTCCCCCGTCACCGTCGTCCATATCGACATCGATCGTTAGGGGCTCGGAGCCAATAACGTCGTCCATGTTCGAGAACGTTCTGCCCAAGCGGATTTCCAACTTTCCGACCCTAAAAGCTTCCCTTGTGTCGTCAGGTTGGGTGATCTCTGTATAGATGATTGACGATCCGCCCGTTCCTTGCACCAGTTCCATCTTACCGATTTCCATGCGGTAGAACTTCTTGAGGCGATAGTGCTCCCGCATTCTCTCGCCAAGCTGCCGCACGGTCATCGGGTCAACAGGCTGCTCCAATCCACGGAGCCACGCTGCTTTGTCGGTGACAATCTCCCCCGTCATCTTATCGACTATCCGTTCGCACTCTCCGGCAAAGAACGTCTTGAACCCGCCCCAGTCTTCAACCGTCGCCCAGCCTCTGAACGCTAACCCGTCCAGGTTCGGGTCATCTGAGATGGCATCATCCGAAAAGTAGACGCTGTGGATAGTTACCTCGAACGTCTGAAGTTCGCCCCTCATCGTGGGATGGGTCACGGTAGCTGGATAAGATAGACGATCCATGATCATCGTCTTCCCGGACCTATGCGGGCCTAACAAACTAGGTTCTGAGCTCGCGGTCATAAAGTTTCCTCCTATTAAGGAATTTATGGCTGCTCAAAGCTGGTTCGCACAACCGGCCACTGATAGCGATTATGGGGTATTACAGAATGCGGAGCTTGTCGAAGCTCCAGCCTAAAACGCCACCAAGAAAGAGATCCAGGCCGCGTTTGTATAAGACATTTGTGTCGATCAATAAAAAAGGTCGGCCTAGGGCCGCCCTCTCCTCAACCTTAATCCGAGACCGTCACATTCCCTGGCTATTCTGCTCCATCATCCGCCGTCGCATCTGGAGGCGAGAGAGCTGTGCTGGCTGCGCGGCCGGAGGTTCAGCTGCAGGCTTTCCCTCTGCGGCCGGCGCAGGCCGTCCCTGCGATTGGAGTGCCGCCTTATAGACGCCGCCCTCAGACCGGCCGATCGTCAGGCGATAGCCCGACGGCATGCCGAAGCGCTCGACATGGATCTTTTCCAGTGCGTTGAAGCCACGGCGAAGCGAGTCCATCGGGATCTTGTCCTGCTGATCCAGCGTGACCCCGCCTCCCAGGCGCTTCTGATCGTCGAATTCAAAGCGCATAAAAGCGCCCCGAAGGACGAACTTAGCCTCGGTGTTTTTACCAGACTGAAGATTTTCGACCGCCCAGGTGATACGGTCTTGGAACGCTTTATCATGATCGATGGCCCGAGCGAGCTTCTCGACTTCCGGCAGATGGTTCTGGATCGCGTGGTCAAACCGCGCAAATTTCTCCTTATTATCCAGTTCCTGGAAGCGCTTCACCGTCCGGTCGAGAACCTCGGTAATCTCCTCACGGGACGCCTCACGGATCATGTTTAGCTGTTGATCACGACGCTCCGGATTTCGGTCACCCGCCAGCATGAGCCCGCCGCGGATATATGCGGCGACCAACTTCAATCCCTGCTGCGTGGCAGCTTCGGCCCGGGCAGAGTACGCGACCTGCTCGTCACTCACCTGCCCCTGCTGCCGGCGCGGTGGGGTCGAGGCGACTTTCGCCGACACAGGAGCAGCAGCCTCACGGACCTTTGCCATCTCCGGCTCTCGGCTGATGGCATCCGCTGCGCCGAAAAGGATCGCCTCGAGATTAAGCTGGCTCTCCCGGTCTTCCTTCCAAAGTGCATGCGACTTGGAATCCACTCCGTAACGCTGGACGGCAGGATGGTTAACATCCGGGATCGCGCCTGTCGGGGCCGCGTAGCAGCCATACTCCTCGTTGTAGCTCGCCCGGATACCCGCCTGGCCGAGTTCCTTAATCATAATGTCTGCCTGGGCGCGGGGCGCGAAGAACCCGGTCAACCCTTCGGACACCAGCCCGACAGCCACGAAATCAAGTCCTGACTTACCACTCACACCAGCTTCCACGCTCACCTGACTTGTCTGCATCGCGGGATCTCCGTCTCCGATAGCGAATTAACGACACAAGACCTGTATCATAAATTCGGCTACAGTGCACGTAATTCGGTACGATTTGCAAAACTCGGTCGCCCGAAAGGCAAAAGGCATGTCTGGTCAAACAAACCTATTGGTTTCCAATCCCCGGAAAAATCGATGAGCCCAGATCCAGACTATGTCATTCAGGCCCGATACGTCCCGACGCTCCTTGGTCTCAAGAAGACACCATCCCCATGGGAGCTCTGGCACGTACTCAAAGGCAACATTCCCTCGGCGCAGGTGGAATCCAGCCGCGGCTTCTGGAGCCGCCGCCTCCACCGGGAGTTCGTGATCGGGCTGCAGGAACGCTACTCCTGCATTCTTTTCGATCGGAGCAAAGAGCAGATTCACCCGACAAGGCAGATTCTGTCCCGCCACCTGGTAGAGGTCCGGTCCCGTGGGCAACTCCCCCTCAGCCACGATACCAAGCACATCCACTTGATCCAGATCTCGTCCGAGAACTACGCGATCAACTGGAATGTAAACGGTGTCGTCCAGGCTCCTCCTTATATCGTCGCCGAAGTTCACCCGATCATGGCGGCACTTGGCATCGAAAGCCTCGCCATTGCTCTGATTGTGGCCGGCGGCGAATTCGAAGCCTTCGTCGAGATCGATTTCGACCCTCCCCTCTGGGAAATGATCAAAACGGCAACGACCGATTTCATCTTCTCCCTCGATATGGACGAGGAGCCGGCCCCTGACTTCGCCATCGACGGGGACGCTATCGAGAAGCGGTACCGCCCGATGAATAGCGACCCTGCCGACTACTCGGAAGATCGCGCCTTCAACAAGCTTGTCACGGAGTACGAGGCCATCACCCAGGAGATCCAGGGGCTCGAGCGGGATGTCCGGGAGAAGGACAAAGCCAAGCGCAAGCTGAAGGCTCAACTCATCACAGCCCTGGGGAACCGGTCAGCAGCACAGGGCAAGGGCTTCAGGCTCCTCCGAGATGAACACCACGTCGGGGAGCAAAAGCGGGCCGCATACTCCTATTCGACCCTCAAGATCGACCGCCAGACACAGGCGGTCTGATCGCAAGCTACTGATTTCAGATTAAATTTTAGAGGTTCAAATGCCAGCACGCACTAACTCGGATGTGGTGATAGCTTTAAAAGAAAAGGTCGCCAACGAGAACAAGAAGGACCGCCAGGGCGATAATCGGTCGAAACTCTATTATGTTAAAATGGAGTACGACGCGACCAAGCTCGACGAAATTTTCGGCCCGGAAAACTGGAGCGCGGAGATTCTCAATCAGGAATCCCGTGTATGGGAGCAGGATCTCGTCAGCTTCAAACAGAACAAGCAGGAGGTTTACAAAGCTCGGGTCGCATCAGCTTGGGTTACCGTTCGATTGACTGTCAAATTTCCTGACGGACGAGAAACCTTCCGCGACGGCGTTGGCGCCGGTGACGCGATCCGTCGTGCCGATAACCCCAATTCTGTGGAAGCCGAGGGTCTCGCCCTTAAAGCCGCCGGAACCGACGCCATCAAACGTGCCGCAACCCTCCTCGGAAACATCTTCGGCCGCGGTATGGAGAAGGACGGTACCCAACGGTACGATTATGATTACGTCCCGCCTTTGGATGATGAGGCAGACGAGGAAACCCGCCCCACCTCGGAGGTCGAGATCGCTAACGACGTCGGCCAGCCCCAAAATCCGCCTCAGCATCAGCCGCAGGTTCAATCCCAGGCCAGGCCCCAGGCCCAGACGAGGCCGCAGCCTCAATCTCAGTCCCCGCAGCAGAGAGCGCAGGCTTCGGCCCAGCAGCCGTCCCGTCCTCAACAGCATCATGAGCCGAATGTCACCAGTGGCCTGTCTCGGCAGGCACCGGAACACGCTCCGGCTGCCCCGACCACCCCGCCTCAGCCTGCATCGCAGCGCGGGCCGGCGGACGACTTCGATAATGCCTTGAATCAGGCTCCCGTCGATGTCCGCACCCTCACCGATCCGCTCTCCGAGCACCTGCGGCTGATCATTCCCCAGGGGAACCTGATCGAGGTCGGTATCCCTGACCGGTGGAAGAACATCTTCTCGCAGATCAATGAGGCCCGGAAGAACTGGGTCACAACAGTCGAGGATGTGGCCACGATGAAGGCTCACATGGCCGACTTCCGGAAGCGCGCCTCCAACGAGAACATCATCTCGGGCACTTCTGCCGGTGCGAAAGACATCAAGCATTACTTCGACACGATGGACACGTTCATCGAAAAGCGTCGTCAACATATCCTTGGCATAGGCCAGGCGGCGTAGGCCTAAACGGGCCCCGCATCCGCGGGGCCTTTTCTGTGCTCCCATCAATAATCCCTTGGAACCAGGGGAAAGTGAAAACCCCAAAAGCTCGTTGAGTACAATGTCAGAGAACCTCAAGCTCTCCGCAGGTGACCTTGCCAAACAAATCGGAAGTGGGAAGGAGCGCCGCTACAGTGACGACGAATGGGAAACGCTGTGTCCCGCCCACGATGACCGCAAGCCCTCCCTCGTCATTACGCAAAAAGGTGACCGGCTTCTCCTCTACTGTCGGGCGGCCTGCGCCCAAACCGTTATCCTCGACAGGCTCAGGAGCAAATACCAGATCGAGCCCAGGCAACTCGGCCGCACCCAGAAGCGCGAATTACGGTGTGATGATGGCCGACCGCGCCAGCGCGTGGCGCCCACAGAGCGCCGGAAGAAGAAGGGACTTCCGGACGGCGCGATCTATGCAGGCACGTCTCAGCAGGAAAAGCCGCCTGCGTTCCTCCTCAAGAACAACAACGGAGTGTGGTCTTGGCACGACCGGCATGGCCGCGAGTGCTTCTACACCGTGCGCTTCGATGACCCAGAAGGTGGCAAGGATATCAAACCCCTCACCCCCTGGATGATCAAGGGCAAGGTGCAGTGGGTCCGATATGCCCCTCCGGATCCCCACCCGATGTACGACCTTCACCTGGACGATGGCGAGAGCCCTGTCCTCGCTGTCGAAGGCGAAAAGACCGCCGAGGCTGCCAAGAAGCTTATTACCCGACCCTCGGAGATCTTCGGCGGCGCCGTCCCTTGGACCACCACCACCCTTGGAGGCTCCCGGAAGGTTCACATGGCCGATCTCGAGCCGTTGGAAGGGCGTGACCTGTTCATTGCCCAAGACATGGACGCCGCCGGTCTCAGTTATGCGTCCCAGTTTCTGAGAAGCAAGGCGAAGTCCATCACTTTAATTCGGATGCCACGGTCTGTGCTCCCGAATGCAAAGGGCGCTCGGACAGAGGATATCGAGCCCGGATACGATCTGGACGATTTCCGACAGGAAGGCTGGACTCTCGACCATCTGGAGGAGATCGCCCGCAAAAAATATCTGCTTTTCCGCCTCAGATAGCAGATCGCGTGACGAAACCGATATGAAAAGCGGCAAAACTGCGTTATAATTCGTTTTGCCGGGATACCCCAATCCACCCTTTGTTCTTTTCATCGTGCCAGGAGCAAACTCCCGATGAGCGCTAAGTCCTTCCTGAACCACTCCGATGCCCCGTTCCGGCGAGACATTACTGTCATCACCATCGGCGATCGTCACCCGATCCAGGACCCCAACCGCCCGCAGTTCGGCAGCGACCGTGATAAGGCTGCCTCCTTCGCGTTCCACATCGAGCAGTCTCTGACCCAGGACAACGAGCTTGCTCGCGCTTCCTACTGGAATGAGCTTCGCGCCATCGCAGCTGTCGCCACCCGTGGCGTCCTCTCGGCAGAACAGGGCCGCCGTCAAGTGCGCGACCGTGCCAATCAGGCTCTTGAGGCCAGCGACGTCGACCTGACCCCCCGTCAGATCGAAGGCACCATGAACGTCACGATGGCCAAGCGCCAGCTGACGGACCTGATGCCGAAGAACCTCACGGTAGCTCAGACCAATCAGGTCCTTACCCGCCTCGTCAACGAGGCCATCGGTACCGCTCAGGGCCACATCATCACCGATGACAGCGACTCGACGGTTGTTCGCCTCCGAAACACGCAGGCCTACCGCACTCTTACCAAGGCTGTCGGCGATATCTATGCCGATACGACGGTTCCTTTCAAAGATGACGAGGATGAGCTCGGGAACATCAAGGATGTCTCCGCGGACCGCCGCGAGCAGATGACCCGTCAGATCCTTCGGTCCTCTTTCGCTCCGGAGGGCAAAGCCCCGGCGCAGCAGGCGGCAGATCCGTTTGTCGGCAACGAAACTTTCGAGCAGGCTGTCTACAACCGCCTGCGCCTCGGCTCCATGATCTCGGAGGTGATTTCCGACGAGAAGGAGCGCCGCATGTTCGCGGCGTTCATCGACAATGCTGCCATGGGCGTCCTCGACGGCACCAAGGACCGCCCCGAGTGGATCCTGCGTACCGACATGGACAAGCAGAAGGAACACTACGACCAGATGGTGGCAAGCGGCTCTGACCGGGCCGAGAAGCACGGGTTCACGGCTGACCTCAATGCCCTTGCCAAGGAGGTTCTCGCCTCAGACCTCTTCCAGAGCCAGAAGCAGGCCCTGGCCGACCTTCAGAAGAGCGGCCTCGACCGGAATGCGATCACGGCTGCCATGGGCCGCCACGCCTCGCAGCAGATGGACCGGACTGATTTCGTCATGGCTTCTCGTCAGCAGGCTCTGATTGCCGAGGCCTGGGTCTCCTTTGCAGCCTCGGCTGGTCCGAACGTCCCATCCCGCACCGCAATCGCGAACGCGGCCAAGCAGATCCGGGAGGACTTCTCCCGCCCGGTCGAGATGGCGTCTTACAAGAAGGCCGAGGACGGCAAGATCGTCCCGGTGAAGATGACGATCCGCCCTGCCCTCTTCGGCGCTGAGACCAGCGGGCTGAAGTTCCCGACAGTCGCGGTTGAAGGCTCCCGCTTCTATAAGAATGCCGGCGCCATCAACGACTACGTGGCTCAGATCGCGGTGGCCAACAAGGCTCTTCCGCCCCACACCCGCACCAGCCTCGTCGTCACCGTGGATGACAAGTCCAAATCGTATAAGGCACTGACTGAGGCGGCCGAGAAGAACGGCTTTGGCGTGATCAACGCCACGGTCTCTGCCAAGACCACCCGGATGAAGATTGTCGGGGAGAACGGCGCCAAGTCGTTCAACGAGCGCAAGATGCAAATCACTGTGCCGAACCCGTCCAACCCGGACGAAGCCTTCGATCTGCACTCCCGTGAGGGCCAGCGCGCTGCCCGTGGCAAGCTCATCGTCCTGCATCCGGATGGCAAGTCCGACAACCAGGCCCGAATGATCGGCTGGCAGGTCGCCCAGTCGATCTCCAACAAGGTCGCCGTCTTCGGGCTTGAGCAGAACGACTACAACACCTGCCAGCACGTGCGGCGTGGTGTCGAAGGTGGCAAGCAGATCGAGGTTCGGGATAACGCCGGCGCTGCGGTCAACCTGGAGGAAGCCTACAAGACCGCCGTCATGGGCGCTCCGACCCCTCAGGAACGAGCTCGCCGTGAAATCCAGAGCTGCGCTGCTGGTCTCATCAATCCGGAAGCTCCCGGCATCAGCCCGGAGCAGAAGACCATCGCCACGGTCAACAGCCTCGCCCTGGCCCAGGTGTGCGGCATCAAAAACCTCGCGGTCATCCAGAAGCAGTTCTCGACCTTGGGCGATGTGGTCGAGTTCGCTTCCCGTTCCGGCAAGAACGTCGTGACGCTCAGCAAGGAAGAAATGGCATCCCTCCGTCCGGTCGCCGCTGCCCTCCGGGGCGGTGTCGAAAAGCTTCGCAACCCGGCCGCTCTGGAGGCCCTGCTTCTCGCTTCATCCATGAAGGTTGAGGCAGCGAAGCAGAATGATATGCGCTACGACCTGACGTCGGACTTCGCCAAGGCTCGCGCCCTGCCCGTTGTGGTCTACGGAGAGCCGTCTGTAGGCAATGCTGTTGCGATCATCGGCCACGACAACGAGATCGGCGCAAAGACGAAGGGCGCGATCGAGCAGCTTGTCGTCGAGGCCCGTGATAAGGGCGCGATCATCCACACCACCGCCGAAAAGGGCATTGGTGAGGCTGTAATCGAGGCAGCTTCGAAGCACGGGGCCAAGTTCGTCGCCTTCTCCCCTGACAGGGACGCTTCGGGTCTGTCCGACAAGGCTGTGGACGCCCTGTTCGATGCCATTAACAACGGCAGCGGCTCCATGGTCTCAGCCCAGGGATTTGGCAAGAACGAGATGGCGGCGAACCGGACCAAGGTTCTGCAGATGGCCACCGAGACGGCAAAGAGCGTCGTGCTCGCCGCCGCCAGCGACAAGGACGTATCAGCTCTGATCGCGGTCGAGTCCGGCCAGACCCGTCCCGTCGCCACCCTCTCGCCGAACCCCGAGGAGTTCTTGAACTTCACGGCGAACGTCGCCCTCACCCGGGAGATGGGGACCATCACGGCCAAAACCGGCCGCGGCGGAAACACCATCAGCCCGGTTGGCGTCGGCTTCCAAGGTGAGGACGGAGTCTTCGAGAGCAACGGCTACAACGCTGACGGTGGCATGGACCCGCAGTCCAGCCCGATGGTTCGCGTTGCATCCTTCTCCCGCCCGGCCACGGTCATTATGAAGACCGGCGAAATGGGGGCGTTCATCGAAAACGTCGAAGCCGGAAAGGCTAATACCCTGACCCGCGACGACCTTAACGGCCTGACCGCAGCTCAGATTGCTCTCAAGTATGGAGTTGTGAGGCACCCAAGCGAGTATGAGCAAAAGAGTGCTAAATCCCCTGAAGAGATCTCCGTTGCCCTCGCGGACAATGACAAGCGCGAGTTGGAAACGAAGCTCTCTAAGCTGGCAGCCAATGACAAGTTCCGTGTGGTTGCCAGGGCCCAGCAAAATGGGATCGGGATGTAACCTCTTCTAACAATCTGGTGACCATGAGCCCCGGCCCTCGGCCGGGGCTTTTTCGTTCCAAAGGAGACAGACCATGATGCAGGACGTTCAGACCCGCCAGCAGGCTTTCTTCACTGTAGGTGAATGGAATGGCCGCTCGGTTCATGTCACCCGTCGGGTCTATCAGCGCGCCATTGGCACGGATCCCGATTTCACCGGCTTCGATGGAGCAGATATGCGAGCCCTGGCCTTGGTTGAGGCTTTCGCCAGCGCCGCTGCTGCCCCGCTCCGCTTGGACCCGGAGACGAAATCCATCAATTTTTCCCACACTGTCGCCGATCGCGACTGGAATGGAGATCCGGAGAAGATCGAGGATCAGCGCGTTGCGCTCGTCGCCACAATCTCCCGCCGGTCTGTCACCATTGATTTCAACGTCCGTCGCGTCTCCTACGACAAGGCAGACGAGGCTCGCTGGATTGATTTATGCTCCAAATCCCGCCGGCGCTTTGCCAGGGATGTGTGATCCCAGCCACTGTTAACCATCTAATCCGGCGCACGAAATAAGAAGCATTCTTTCTGCATTACACTTCGCGCTTGGGCGGGGTATACACGGATTAAGAGCAACCAAGTTTCTTGATTTGCGAATCAACGGAGAAAGCCATGTCTTGGCTTAATCAAATCTCCCTCTGCGGCATCGTGAAGGGCGATATCAGTATCAAATCCTTCGACGGTTCTGGGGGGATGATCGCTGAGTTCACCCTCACGACCAAGGCGTCCTTCACCAAGGGAAAAGGCTCTCTGAAAGCCTCTGTCGTGGAAAAGGACGAGAACCACCGGATCGTGGTCTACTCAAAGGAAATCATCACCGATGAGATCCAGGGCGTTCTCAAAGAGGGCGACTGGGTTACCTTGAGCGGCCGTCTTCAGTACCGCGCCGAGAATGAGGGGGATTCTGGATCTCCCTACATCTCCATTAAGCGCGGAAACCACTTCAATCGTTTCAATTTCGCTCCCGCCGATGCGGCGGAAGTGAATCCCGAGCGGGCTGCTCCAAGCGAGCTTGCCGCATGACCCTTCGTCTCGTCTCCTCGACGGATCGAGTTTCCCACCCCTCCAACAAGCCACGTGAAGGTTTCCTAACTATGGTCCCCCAGCCCAAACCCGATGACTCAGGATCGCGCGTCGTCGTTACCAAAGTGGTCGTCGAGCAATACGCCGTTGAAGGCCAGCAGACGCCAGCCAGCATCATCTCCAGCCTTGAGCGGCAACTTGGCGACCAGTTCACCCTGAAACGCATTTCCATAGCCGAGCCTTCCGAGGGTGGCCTGATGGGCGCTCACGTCCTGAAAGAATATGACGCCAACGGCAAGGATCTGGCCCGTCGCAGTGCAGACATCGTCGACCGTGACAACAAGCTGATCGTCCGTTTTCGGTTCGACGGCGAAGAGATTGCCGGCATCGAATTCAAGGGCAACGGAAGCGCAAAAGCGGTGATTGCGCCGCAGCTCGCAGCGCTCTGGCGTGAGGGTTCAATCGAGATTTGAAAGTGGCAGGAACCCAAACCCCAAAAGTTCTGACGGCCGAGGGCCGGATCGTCTTTGTCGATTTCGAGACCAAGACGGTCCACCCGACGACCGATACAGGATCAGCGGACACCGTGATCATCGGAGCACTTACTCCGGAGGGCGCGGTGAACGTGGGCGGCCGGGTTTACCGATTCATCGACATCGCTGGCAAACGTCCTGACGTCGCTGTCAGGGCGGGCCGCCTCATCGCGCTTATCGGCACAGAGGCACGCCAGGAGCCCGCCCCCCAAAAGGTCGCCATACGAAGTCCCGAGAGGGCCCTAGAGCCCACCGGAGGTTAGAAGGATAGGTTCCCATGTCTCTCGATCTCGTTTCTGCCAATCCCTTTGATCAGTTTGATCTCGACGAGTCCGAGACCCCGTTCCTGCCTTCAACTCCCGACTATGCTCTTGAGGACGATGTTTTCTCCGAGATCGAAGATCATAGCTCCCTTGGGCATGCTGCGGTCTTCGATGCGGAGGAATCCCGCGCCAAAGCCCTTACCAGCCTCATCGAGATCCAGGAGGCGGCCGTCACCCACGGGATCGATCCCCTCCTGATCCTGGCCGGCGCCGGAACCGGCAAAACGAAGTCCCTTACCTCCCGCATTGGGTTTCTCGTGGGCTCCCAGCGAGTTCAGCCTCATCAAGTCCTGGCGGTCACGTTCACCCGTAAAGCCTCTCAGGAGATGAAACACCGTCTTGCTGCCATGATGGGGCCGGTGGCAAAGGCTATGGACGTCGGCACCTTCCATGCCATCTCGGCTCGCCTCCTCCGGGACAATGCCGATCGGGCCGGGCTGGAGCCCAACTTTTCCGTCCTGGACGCTGACGACCAGAAAAACGTCGTCAAGGATTGCTATGCCAGCCTGTCCTATGGCGAGCACATTGTTCCCCCGGATTCCACCGACTCCCGCCGCCAGGTCGACTATGCGTTCATCCTCGACTGTATCGAGGCCAAGAAAACCGGCCGCGGCTTCCCGCCGAACTTCAATCGCGGCACATTCCTGACCCCTCACGGTATCGAGCAGATGTACCACCGCTACGAGCGTTCCAAAGAGCGCATGAACGCGGTGGATTACAACGATATCCTGATCAAGTGTCGGGACCTTCTGCGCGACGACGAGGCAGTTCGCAGGTACTACCAGACCCTATGGCGGGGTGTTCTGGTCGATGAGTATCAGGACACCAATGACATTCAGCAGGAATGGCTCGATCTGATCACGGACCATGGACAGGGGTGCTATTTCACCTGCGTCGGAGACGACGACCAGTCCGTCTACAGCTTCCGTGGCGCCAACATCGACAACATTCTCAGCTTCGCCGACCGCTACCCGGGTGCCCGGATTATTCGCCTTGAGCAGAACTTCCGCTCGACCCGTGCCATCCTTGATGCCGCGAACCATGTGATCGCCGGAAACGAGAGCCGTCACGGCAAGGCCCTCTTTACGAAGGGAACCCAGGGCAGCCCTGTTCTCGTCCATGAATTCTCGGAAGATCGGGGAGAAGTCTCCTGGATCGTCGACGACATCGAGAGAAAGCTCAAAGGCGGCATCCGCCCGAGCCAGATCGCGATCATCTCCCGCGCCTCTATGGAGCTCAATGGCTTCCAGCCGGCGCTGACGATGCGCCGGATCCCCTTCACCGTTACGGCGGGTCGCAAATACAACCAGACTGCGGAGATCAAGACCCTCTCGGCGTATCTCCGCCTGATGCTGAACCGTTCGGACAACGCCGCCTTCGAATATGCGATTGATGCCAAACCTAGAGGGTTCGGCAAGGAGAGCCTGGCGAAGCTGTCGGATACCGCCCGGATCACTGAACTTCCGATGATCGACATTCTGGCCGACCAGATTCGAAATGGCGCCATCCGCAAGGCCGCCGTCGAGAAGGTCAAAGCCTTCATCGAGTTCATCGACGAGATCGGTGACGACTACCGTCTAGGCGTTCCGCTCGACGAGGTGATCCAGAAGATCATCGCCGAGTGCGGCATCAAAGAGCACGTCCAGGAACTCCGCGAGAAGGCAGAGAACCAGTCTGACCGCAAGAAGGCCGATCAGTTCCGCAAGCAGGCCTCGTCCATCGAGGAGCGGGTCGAACAATACCTCTTCCACGCCAAGGAGCAGACGAACATCCAGGACTTCGTGGACTCGATGAGCCTGCTGGAGACCGACAGCTCCGTCGATGATGCGGTCTGGCTTGGCACGATCCACGCGGCCAAAGGACTGGAATTCGATTATGTCTACCTGGTTGGCTGGGAGGAAGGGATCTTCCCTGTCGTTCGACCAGATACCGACCTCGAGGAAGAACGGCGTTTGGCCTATGTGGCGATGACCCGCGCCAAGCTCAGCCTCCTCATCAGCTATGCCAAAAGCCGGATCAATCGGACGAACGACGGATCAGAACGGCGGCCGAACGTCTACATTAACGATATCATCGAAGCCAATCTGTGCACGTTCAAGCAGTTCCATTAGAGCAATGCCCTTGCTTCCTTTCCCGAAGCAGGAGTTGAGGATATGACCTTTTAATTCCCCAGGTAGGATTTCACGATGATGAAGACCCTTTTGACCTTTCTCGCGGCGACGTTCGCTCTTTCCGGCGCTGCACTAGCTCAGGACTGGCAGGTTCTGACCTACGGCAATCTGCGCAAGCCTTCTGCCGAGACCCCGGCGATGACCCAGATCTGGGGCGATCTTATTGCGGACAACAACCGCTACTTCCGCGACGAGCTGAAGGATCCCCGGTTCAAGACCGGTAACGCTCCGGCCGAGTTCCTGTCCCACACGTTCACGGACGGCCAGGAGCAGATCACCGTGAGCCTGATCAACATCGCCCGCCGGTGCGATAATGGAGCAAACTCGGCTTCGAGCACGGACATCCACGGCATCTGCCCGCTGCGGGTGGTGGTGACCGGCCCAGGCGGCTCCAAAACCACGCGGACAACGGGCTGTTTCCTTGTGGTCCCGCCCGGCGATCCCTCCGGCCTTGATCCGCGCAAGAACGCCACCTTCGCCGCATACGACCCGAAGCAGCGGACCGTTACGATCCGCGCTCTTCGAGACGGCCGTCCGCTGAACGGCTGCACCGCAACGGTGAAGATCAGCTAAGGCGCCAGCCCGAAGTAAAGGGCCATAAAGCCGAAATAAAACGTACTTTCCTGATAGAAAGAGGGCTGACGCCGTGGTAACCCACGATATGGCGTCAGCCCTTTTTTGTTGAGGGGCCGATGATTTGCGAACGTAACCACGGTGTCGGCTGAATGAGAATGAGCGCCCCCTTACGCTGGATCGCCCTCCTGGCGGTCCTCATTGTCGGAAATGTCGGCTTCATATCGGAGGCTTGGGCTGGAAAGTCGCAACTCGGTCCCAAGACGAATTACTCGGCCAGTGACATCGCGAACGCCGTTCGCAACTCCAATCTCAATCCAAGCCTGCGCCAGTATGCCGACCAGATGGGCAACCTCGGGATGTTCGAGTCCGGAGGCAACGCTGGCATCTACAACGGAAGTTGCTGCACCGGCGTGTTTCAGCTCAACCGCTCCAACCTCGCCGCCGCCGGCTATACGCCGGAGGAATACGCGAACGCAGGCCTGGACGAGCAGGTAAGGGTCTGGGCCAACCTCACAAACCAAGGGGCCAATACCGCGGTCGTTCGCCAGCTTCAACAGATGGGAACGTTCGACGGCCAGCAGGTCGACGGCGCCATGATCATGGCCTGCATTCAGCTTGGCACGGGAAACTGCCAAAAGATGGTGCAGTCCGGCAAGTGCTCCGGCTTTTCCGACATCAACGGTACCACGATCTGCGCCATGGCTCAGAAAATGCGCAACGGCGCGTCCACCCCAACAGAAGTGTCCGATCCCTTCCAGAATATTGCCGAGGGGACCGACACCTCCGACCTGTCGTCTCGCCCGGATCTCCAGGTTCAGGAGTGCTGGGGCTGCGACGGTGTCGCCCGCGTCGTGGAGATTACCGGCCGCATCGGTCCTGCCCTCATCAACAAGTTCGGCACCAAGGCAGCGAAACTAATGGGGGTGATCTTCAGCATCGTCTTCGCGCTGCTGATCGCCGGCAGGCTGTTCTGGATATCCCGGTCGGGCGGATGGAACGACATCTTCTGGCTGGTGATGCGGTTTACCTTCGTGATCACGCTCATCGGAACCGGATCCGTCTACACTGAAATCGTCCGGCCCTATGTTCTCGTCCCGTCCATGTCTCTTGGTGGCGAGCTCGGAACGAAGTTGGCCAATGTGGGGAACAACGCCTTCAAGAACAACAAATCCACCGGTGTGTGTCGGTATGATCGGATCAGCGGGACCGACCAGGAAATCATCCGGGCCGGTGAGAGCGTGATCAAGCTGGTTTGCGCTGTCCATCTGACGGTCAACGAAGCGATCAAGAAAGGTTCGGAACCAGCTAGCAGAATCGAGACGGCTGACTCCTCAGCAAGGAGCACAATAGTCAGTTTCGCCCTTTCGATCTTCTTCTTCATCGTCTTCGGGCTTTACTGGCTGGCGCTCTTGCTCTTTGCATTCCAGATCGTCGAGGCGCTGGTTCGCATGGGCTTTTTCGTGGCCTTCGCCCCCTTCCTTGCCTATGCGTGGGTCTACAAGTCCACCCAGAAAACCTTCACCAATGCCCTGCGGAGCTTCTTCTACGGTTCGGTTCTGCTCGTCATGTCGGGCCTCCTGTCGGCTGTCGTGCTCTTCGTTCTCGCCCAGGGAATTGAGAAGGCGGGTAATCCGAACGCTATTTCGATCGGCAGCGCACAGGGCTTGGGCAACGTCATCTACTTCCTGATCTATTCCTTTGCTACCGCAGCGATGGCCGCTTCCATTATGCGGGCTGCCCCCAGCCTTGCCGCATCAATCTCCAGCTACCAAGGCATGGCAGGCGAAAACTCGTTCGCTGCGGGCGCTGTCTCCAGCATCATGCATGGAGCCCGTGTGGCGGCCTCTCTGGGCGGAACAGTTGCCCTTGGCGCTGGAGGCCTGGCAGGCAGGGGAGCCGGGTTTGCCGGTCCCAAGGTCTGGGATTTCCTCAAGGGTGCCGCGAAGAATTCCCTTGGGGGCGCCAAGGGGATTCCGAACATTCCCGGGGCGGCTTCGACCACGCAGACGGTCAAAGCCTTCTCCGCTGGCCCCTAGTCACATCGTTTTTTAATCAACAAGAGCCCTCGGCCGGATGGCGCGAGGGCTTTTGATTTTTGAATTAGGTTGACAAGGACAGGCCCGGGAAACTCTTATGGGCCAAAGATCACTGGTGCCTGTTTTGAAATGTTTTTGCTGATTAGTGAAGTGTGAAAATCGGGACGCTAGAATCCCCTAAAAGAAAGATCATCACATGTTCATCTTCGCCATCATCCTCGCTTTCCTCGCGCCGTTCTTCTGGCGTGTTTTCTGGAAGAGCTATGACGAGTTCGACGAGTTGGAGGACCGGCTTCTCGCCGGCTTGCCGGAGGTCGTCGGACACGTCATCGGCGCTCTCGTATTTGCCGCAATCCTCGCGCTTGGGCTCTACAAGCTCGCCGAGTTTTCGATCGAGGCTTCCGCTGGCACCGCTATCACCGCTGCGGCCGTTCTCCTGCGCATTAATCTAGGCACCTTTGAAAGCCGGATCATCGGCAGGATCGTTGCCTCGGTCCATGGCGGCGTAATGGCCCTTAAGGCTCGGAGCATCCGGTAGCCTTACCAAAGCGAAGGGGGCGGTTTTCCGCCCCCTTTTCCTATTCGCCCCTCGTGTCCTCGTCTGGCCCCCCGGGTCGCCTTGGTTGGGCGTGGCGTACAAGCCCAACCAGTCTTCTGCGGGCCTCGGGCTCCCGTGCTCGCCAGAACAACAGGCCGATCAGCCCGAACAAGACCACGATTGAAAGGCCCAAAACAACTCTGATCAACAGCTCGCCCCCGGTTGAGGTCAAGAACGTCAGGCTCAGGTACCCCACTACCCCGATGACGCCTAACAGGGCCAGCTCAGCGCGGCGGCGATACTTTCTGCCCCGGGTGCCGGAAGAGTCGAACCAACTCATGGCTTATGCCCGGTGGGTCCGAGAGGTTTCCTCCTCGAGGAGCTTGCGCTCCACGTACTGGCAGAGACTCGGGTAGGTCACCAGGAACCCATCACCCGTCGGCTCCTCACGGCGACAGAGAGCGGGCTTCAGGTTCTGATAGTCGGCCACGGAGCCCCAGCACGCGAGGATATAGTCATAGATCCGCCCTTGCTGGATTTCGCGCTCCGAGATCTCGAAGTGGTGGATGAAAGGGGCGCCGTCAGAGTTCCTTAGAAAGATCACGCTGCACTTGGTTTTCGGCTCATCCTGGACGGCTCTAATTTTGGCTACGGCGTTCATCAGCGACAAGGCTCCATGAGAAAGTTTCGACCACCTGGGGGGGAACTCAAATTCGCAAATCAAGATTTGCAATGCGTTAGAAGGTCGGTATAACTCTTACCATAAAGGTTGGGTTAGAAGCATACATAAAAACCCAAAAGGGTTGGTTCCCATGCGCGGCACACCATTTGCGATTGCCAACAGCTTCAAGAGCGCCTCGCTCGCTTTCATCTTCCTTGTTGAGATCGCTGCCCCGTACTTGCCTGACTTCGCAGCAAGGTACGTCGTGGGCACACTTCTCCCGATCAACGAGCGATACCCCATTATCCTTGTTCTCGTAGTGATCCTCGCGGCACTCTTCATCGCAGCTTCCATGAAGGAAGTTCGCTATTGGATGAAGTTCGTTTTCAATGGCCTGGTCACCCTTACCGTCATCACCGCACCGATCATTGTCCTCGCCCGCTTTGTCCCTCTTACCGTTGCTGTTGCCGTCGTCACCGTGTTCTTCCTTCTGACTGGGCTTATCATCACGTTTCTTACTCCCAGGTCAGATAGCCGACTTGCCTGACGAAGGCCGGCTTTAACACTCGCTTCCACCTTAGGACCGAAATGCACATCAGGCTTTCACGGGCTGATATCGACCGCTATTGCCAGGACACCAGAGATTACGAAGACCTCGATCAGCCCGAGCTTTGGCTGTCTCACAAAGCCCGAAAGATCCTGTTCCATGCTTGTGGAATAAGCCCGAAGCTGCAGGACACGCTGGACGCTTACTATGGTGGGCGGCTCCCGTTCGTCTTGGCAACCGACCCATTCCGTCTCTACGCTGAGATCGACGCCGTCTCCTTCGACAAGGCCGCTCGCCTTTGGCGAAGAACCGCGGAAACCGCAGACCGGCGCTGCATGCTCCGTGCCGCAATCCTCGAAGCGTTTGATCACTTCGAGCGGGCCGGCCACACCTTCGCTGACAGCCTGACAATTCTCGACCGAATGGCGACTACGTCCGGCGCATCCATGCAGGAAATCGAGTGGGCGTGGCGCCAGGCCCTCGATACTGGCCTCATCGTAGAGCTCAGCCTGCATGGCATCCGGCGAGCGATGCTCAATCGGGTTTTCTATGAGGAAGCAACCATTGCGAGTGAGGTCAAGCAGCGGCTTGGAACGATACCATTCTCGGTCACGGCTGCGGATGTAATCCGCCACGCCACACGTCTGGGCATTCCCCAGATCGACGATAGCCAGATTGAGGCTGTCATAGCCGCTTGCACTCACCGCACCACAATCATCTCCGGCGGACCGGGAACCGGGAAGACGACTATCATCAAGATCATTGCATCGATCCTGATGGAGGCGGACCAAGCCCTTGTCCCTCTATGCCTGTCCCTTCCCGCTCGGATCGCCAGAACAATCCACGAGAAGACCGGTCTGGCCGCAGATACGCTCCACAACCGGCTCGAGTACATCGACGGTATGTTTGGTCGAAACAAGGACAACCCGCTCGATGAAGGGCTCATCTTCCTGGAGGAAGCCTTCATGGTCGGGAACACCCTCGTCCTCGCCCTCCTCCGTGCCCTGCGCCCATCGGCGAGGCTCGTTATCATTGGCGATGCAGAGCAAATCGCGCCGATTGGCCGAGGCAAACCGATCGAAGCCCTCCTTGCTTCGGGGGCCGTCGCCTCTGTCATCCTAAACACGAATCATCGCTCGGGAGCCGGATCGACCATCCCCAGCTCAGGTAAGCGGGTCATGAAGGGACTTATGCCCCTGGTGGGGCCGGACATCCTCTATACCCAGACGATAGGGCCGAAAGACACGTTGCTGGCCGTGACCAAGGCCTGGCACGCGGCCAGGGACGCGGTTGGAATAGATAACGTCCAGGTACTCACCGCCCGTCACGAGGGCCCGGTCGGTACGAAGGCGATCAATGACGCTATTACCGGCCGGAGGGAATTCGCCGTCGGCGACCGGGTCATGCAGCTAAAGAACGATCGCGATCAGGACTTCTTCAATGGTGAAACCGGAACCATCGCTGACATCAGCGGCGGCACCATAAGTGTCGTGACCGATGCAGGGGTTGTGGCCGAATTTGACCTCAGGGCCACAGGTACCCTGTCCAAGGCCTACTGCATCACCTACCACAAATCACAAGGATTGGAGTTTCACACCTCTATAGTCGTTGCCGATCCGGGCAATGCAAACATGCTGGACCGCAATATGCTCAATGTCGGGATCACCCGCGCTCGCCAAAAGTGCGTCATCATCGATGAACGAAACCAGCTGCGCGTCGCCCTATCTAGGTCATCTAGTGCCAAACGCCGGACACTTCTCGCGCCCCTTATGGCGACCTCCCCTCAGGTTCATCGTCTCGGAGGGTGATGTTTAATTCGGATTCCCGTGGTATATAGCGGTCTCCACTGATTAGGAGCGCCTGCGATGGACGATGACAGCCTCGAAGACCAGATCAACCAGACCAGGGACAATCTCCCCATGCGGCTTTCTGAAATCTACGGTGACTGGTCCCATGGCTGGACTACTGGACCAAGCCTTCGGATGGCGACAGTGGAAAACACAACCGAGGACAAATCCAAGGAGGCGCGCGACCGCTCCGAGGCAAACGATCGCCAACGGAAGCAGTCTCGCTCTAACCACACCCTCGCGAACCAGGCGCGCAAGGTCGGAAAATCTTTGAAAGATGCAGCGCTCTCTGCAAATGACCCCGCCCGTGAGAATCTTAACTCGGCTTCACAGGAACTGAACACGGAAGCTGCAGATATAGCTTTTGCAGGGACTGCTGGGTTCATTCGGGGCCTTAAGGCCGGGTACGCCTCACACAAATCACAAAAGGGAAAGGACGGCGAGATTGTCTCCGCCGATCCCGCAGCGATCGAAGCCTTCCTCGCGAGCTTGCCGCCTCCACCAAAAGCCATAGCACCTCCCCTTAAGCAGCTTCCTGCTCCAGGCCGCTACTCCGGCGCCGAAAGGGATTGATCATGCTGGCGGATCGACAGACTGTTTCAGATGCTTCTCTTGGACTTATCTCCCAGGGCGTAGGGTCGGCCACTGATTGGGCTGCCGACAAGATCTCCTCGAAGGTTGCCGCCCGCTTTGCTGCAAAAGCCGGCTCACGAATGATCCCAGGGATCGGGACCGCCCTCCTGGCCTACGATGCCGTTGATCTCGGGCTCTATGCGTTCACCGGAAAGTCGCTATCCGACCGCATTGGCGAGACCGCCGTCGGCCGAAGAATCGGGTCAGCGGTCTCCAGTGCCGGAACGAGCGTCTTCGGCGCAGCCGGTAAGCTCTTCGACAATATGGGCTTCACCTCAGCTGGTAGTTATGTCCGCCAGGAGGCCTCCTCATACTTCTTTGGAGCGGAGGTTCCAAGCCCATCACCGGCCGGACGCGAGGAAGCCGTCTCTCAGGGCAAGACCCAGGTGAACGACCTCGAGAACCATCTTCCGTTCGGTACAAAACAAAATCCCCGGAGCGTCATCGATCAGGCTCTCAAAATGTTCGGATCGGCAGAGCGCATGGACGACCTATCCATGCCTGCCCTCGGCAGAAGGAGAGGTCGAGATTTCGGTCTCGACTAGGCGAGGACCAGGGGCACAAGTCACAGAGGATGTGCTCTCGATGAACTATCTCTCTCCTCCCCAAGATGGCCGGTCCCAGCCGGCCATTTTCGTTGATAGGTCCACCTCCGTTTTCCTAGGTGAAAAACGGGCCAGGAAGGACAACGGCGACGGACTCTTCTCGTTTACCGTCGCGGCGCGGCCGGCTGACATTCCCGATGACCTGAAGTTCGCCCCCGCACGCAGTAACTTTAGGCTCGCCGTCGCAGTGATCACTGATACTGGTCCGCTCATGGGCGCAACGAAAGCCCAGCGGCTGCCAATCAGTGATCTCGGAAACGGTTTGGTCTCCCTTGCGTTCGCAGTTCTTCCGAATTCTCTTGCCGACGAGATCCTCTATTCGAAAAGAGGAACGCAGATCAGGATATCGGCCCAGCCCGATCCGACCGACGACGTCGACCATACTGGTTACGCGCCAGAACAGCGCCGGAAAACAATGCAGAGGATTGTTCTCCTCTGCAAAGAAGACGAGTTTCGCCACTGGCTCGGGAAACACCACGACCCGGCCGGCCTGATTGAGAAAGCCTCCGGCTCACCAGACCTTTCGGAACAGGCCGCAGCGGAAGCCATCCTAAGGAGAATAGGCGCTCATAGCCGAGCCGAAATCCTGAGGAACGCTATCGTTTGCGAGCGGGCCGAATTGTTAATTCACCTTTGGAGGGAAACCCGCTTTGATCCTATCCCGATTTCCTTTGGCATAGCAGCCTAATACAGTCTGCAAACGCTTGAATTGTTCGTCGTAAAAGTTCATTTTTGACATCAACAATTTATGATTTGAGTTTGTTGATGGCCGACGACGTCCTCCTGAAAAAGTTAATCTCCGGCGCGTCCGAAAAGGTGCTCGAACTTGTGCAGAATAAGCACGACCTTCAGCATACGATGTTGATGCTCGATCCTCAGGACATGATCCGTACGATCAGCGTCGCATCTGACCTCGTCGAGGAAATCAGCTCTAGTTGTGACGACGAGGAAACCGTTAACGAGTACCTGCGCGATAGCTATGCATCGATATTGCGGGTTCACAAAGCGACCTCGTATGCGATTGTGACACCGGCCTATTTCGAAGATCCAAAGACCGGAGCCAGTCAACTGGTTGTTGTCCTGGGCGCTTACACCGGTCACAGCAGCCTAACCGGATACTTTCCCATTCGCACGGAAGCGGGAAATCCGAAGGTGGAGCCTTTCGTCACCGACCAGGCTGTCGAAAAGGCGTTCAACTTCAAAGGTCTCCTTTCTCCCATCACAGTCCACTGAATTGACCATGGCCCGCGGCCAGCCAAATCGAGTGGCAAACCCCCAAAAGAACCTCTTCAGATCATCGGAAACCGGATCGGAACTACGATCCAGGATCTGGTGACAGGATTCGAGAAACCATGCGCAATTCTCTCCCGCCCGGAACGCAAGCGGGTCCCATCGGACCCCAGCTGCCAGTATCATCGTGGAACGGTCTCGCGATCATCGGTGAGGCACCGGGGCGACAGGAAATTATCAATGGCGTCCCGTTCACAGGACCTGCCGGGGAATTGCTGAACAAGTTGCTCGAGCGCGTTGGGATCAGGAGGGACGAAACGCTCATCACGAACTGCTTCGCCCATCAACCAGCCTGGAGCGCCAATCAGGATGGCAAACGCCGTAACAACGACATCCTGAATTTCTTCACGCTGGATCAGACGATCGCGAATCCCAATCTCCCAGCCTATCGCGGCCGCTATCTCCTCGAAGATCTCGCGGGCGACCTTCGCGCAACGTGGCGGCTGCTTCGTGACAAAAAGCCGAAGGCTATCCTGGCCATGGGATCGACGGCGCTCTGGGGCATGGCTCAGTTGGAGGGTTTGACCGAGAACCGCGGCCAGACGTTAAGCACCCGGGCCTGCGATGCCCCGCTGATCCCAACCTATCATCCGGCTTTCGTTCTACATCGTAAGGACGACACCCTCGCCGACCGGATCGAAGAGGATATGAGGAAGGTACTTCCTCTCCTCTGACGTAAGCAGAAGATCCAAATCTAAAAACCCCAAGAAAAATCGGCTGTCGCCTTAACCCGTTGAGGATTCTCAATGTTCGGGAACAATCCTGCTTATTCTCGCTTTGCTGCAAACGCTGCTGCTCTGGAGGCCATCAGCGCCTCATCAATCAATTGTCTTGACAATTCCACCGGAACACCTTCCAATGACGATGGCGCTGCCGTAGACGATCGTCCGGCTTTCCGCATCTACGAAAACCGCAAGCATCACCAGCAAGCACTCGACACCCTAGTCGGAGGGCTGATTATCGACTCCTTCGCGGGTGGCGGCGGAGCGAGCACCGGCATTGCAATGGCGCTGGGACGTCAGCCTGATATCGCGATCAACCACGATGGTGAGGCCTTGTCGATGCACGAAGCTAATCACCCTTCGACCGTGCACGTTCGTCATGACATTTGGCGTGTAGATCCGCGCAAGTACACGAACGGTCAGCCTATTGGCCTCGCGTGGTACTCGCCCGATTGTAAGTCACATTCAAAGGCGGCTGGAGGAAAGCCTAAGTCGAAGAATATCCGCGACCTAGCATGGGTTGTGATCCGTTGGGCGAAGGTCGTTCGACCGAAGGTTATTCTTCTTGAGAACGTCGAAGAATTCGCGGACTGGGGCCCGCTGACACCTGATGGAATGCCGTGCCCGAAGCGCAAGGGACAAACCTTCGCCGAATGGGTTTCGAAGCTCGAGCGCCTCGGCTACCGCGTGGAGAAGAAAGAGCTCCGCGCCTGTGACTATGGCGATCCGACCATCCGCAAGCGCCTCTTCATGGTCGCCCGTTGCGATGGCAAACCGATCGTTTGGCCGGAGCCCACCCATGGCGACCCCAACAGCGCGGACGTCCAGTCGGGCAAACTTCTCCCATGGCGTACTGCCGCTGAGATTATCGATTGGGATCGTCCCTGCCCGTCGATCTTCATGTCGAAAGTCGAGGCCCTGCAGTTCAAGGAGCAGACTGGCATCCAGACGAAGCGTCCGCTTGAGCGTGCGACCCTCGCTCGCATCGCTAAAGGGGTTAAGCGGTACGTGATCGATGCCGAGCGTCCGTTCCTAGTTTCTCTGACTCACCAAGGCGGCGATCGCTCTGAGAGCGTCGACGATCCGATGCGGACCATCACGGCAGCGAACCGCGGCGAGAAGGCGCTGGTACAGCCCTTCATGACCAAGTTCCGCAACGGCGCTGTCGGCTCGGCTGCAAATGATCCGCTGCCGACGGTCACGGCCAACAGCTTCGAGAAGCGGCCTGGTTGCGGCGTTCCAATGGGCCTCGTCGCTCCGGTGATGACCTATGCCCAGCAGGGCGGTCTCAATCGTTCGCCGGAAAAGCCTCTCCACACCGTGACCGCAAGTCGAAAAGACCAGAATGCGGTCATCGCTCCTTACCTGGTTCCTCGCTATGGCGAGCGCGCCGGACAAGAGCCCCGCACATACCCGATTGACCGTCCCGCGCCGACAATCGTTCCTGACGCCAACGGTGGATCCTTGGCGGCCGTCTCTCTGGTCCGCCACTTCGGCGCGTCTGTCGGTTCCGCCGCAGATGAGCCGGTTGGTACCGCCACTGCCGGCGGCGGCGGGAAAACGGGTCTCGTTGCCACGTTCCTTTCGCAGAACAACACCGGCATGATCGGCCACTCGCCCGAGGAACCACTCTCCACAATCGTCGGTAAGGGGTGCACCCAGAGCGTCGTTGCTGCTCACCTGACTAAGTTCCAGGAGAACAGCATCGGCCAGCTGCCGGACGAGCCGATCCATACGGTGATGGCCGGCGCTCCACGCCACGGTGTCGTCGAGACCAAGATGGTGGCCCCTCATGTGATCAACATGAAGGGTTCCGACATGCGCTCCTCGGCAGCCAATGATCCAATGCCAACCGCGACGGCCCAAGGGAACCACATCGGGACGGTCGGTGCGTCGCTGGTCGCCTACTATGGGTCAGACCAAGACACCCCGGTCACGGAACCTGTCCATACGATCACGACCCGCGATCGCTTTGGCCTCGCCGATGTAAAGGGCGGTATCCCACCGCTTTCTCCCGAACTCATGGAAAAGGCTCGCAAGGTCGCTGACTTCCTTCGGGAGTTCGGCTGCTGGGACGATCGCGAGGTGGTCACCGTCGGGGGAACTCACATTGTCGTCGATATCAGATTGCGCATGCTCACCCCGCGGGAATTGGCCCGCGGCCAGGGCTTCCCGGATGATTACATCCTCGAGGCCCTGCATGATGGTAAGGCCCTGACTCGTACGTCGCAGACGCGCATGATCGGCAACTCGGTGTGCCCTGGCGTTGCAAAGGCATTGGTCCACGCCAACATCGTAGTTGCGTCGATGGTCAAGGAGCCGCCGCCGGTCTATCGCGCCTGGGGCGCTGACCTCAAGGCTCGCCTTCTCGCCCGTCAGCAGCAGGCCAGCATCCAGCAGATGTCGTTGTTCGGTGAGGCGGCATAAGCCGCCTCATCCCACCCATCTCAACACACTTTCATGATCGGGCCTGCAGGTAACCCTGGGGGCCTTCCTTGTTCGAGCACAATTTCCCTCAAACCCCAAAGTTCAAAGGATCAGGTGTGAGCAACCCTGTCATTGAGATCCCCGAGGACCTCCGCGATAAACTCCTTCTCGTGCTGAACGATCATCCAAAAGAGGAAGTTCAGCTGTTCCTCGACAAGCTCCGCAAGGACAGCCTGAGGGATTTCAAAGGTCTCTTGGTCGGACTATCCAATCTCCCCGGCCTGTCTGCCGTAAATCGAGCCCTACAGGCTTCCTGGTGGTTTATTGAGAACGTCCCTGAGAACGATTGGCGCCGTAACGAGATTTACTTCGAGCTCCGCAACCTCGTTCGCCAGGTGCCCGCCCAGAAACAACAGGCGACAGAGAGAAAGCCCAATAGCTTTATTCGCTTTGAGTGCGGCCGTGAGGATCGGTTCAGCGAGAACCATGGTCCGTTCGAGTTCGTCCAGGCCACCTACGGCACCATTCGGGTCGACCCTGACGGTGACCGGGAGATCGCACACTTCAAAGACGGGCTCTGGCACACGGAAGACGGCCAGGCCTGGACCGATTTCGTGATGTTCTCAGAGGCCAGCTCCGATGACTGAGACTCGCACAAGGTTTCAAGAAGGGATGCGCGTCCGCTGCACCGCCCTCTTCGCTGGTATTCCCAAGGACACCCTTGGAACCGTCGGGAAGGTCGCTACCGGCCGAGGCCCTTCGGTCTACTGCGACCCAGGGAAGAACATGGTCTTCGTAAACTGGGACAACGGCCAGCAGAAGGGTGTCTTCCGGCGCGAACTAGAGAGGGTCCAATGAGCGATGATCCGCTTTTCCCGGAAGCTGAAGCGAAGCAAAGGGCACTCGCCGATTATATGGCTGTCCTCGGAACGGTAATCCATCCGGAATGGATCGTCGCCTACAAGGACGACAACTCCCACGACATCAAGACAGATGGGAAAGTTGCAGCTCGGGTGAAGGCAACCGTCGAATCCGACGTCACACGGGTGTGCGACACCCATGTCGATCCCTACTGGGACCTCGAGATCGTCGAAGACCCTGAGAACCTGCTCGCCGGCTTCACCAGTCCTTGGACCTGGGGCAATTCTTACCGGATCCAGTAGGTTCTAGCCGCTCCTCACATCGAATTCAGGATATCTCCGATGGAATACACAGTCAGTCGCTACAAGAGCGAATGGGCGATCTTCGCCAGCACCTCCCGATGCTATGTCCTGTACGGATCAAAGCGGAGGATGAACGAGCGCGCAAAGGAGCTCAATGATACAGACCGGCGTTAACCAGTCCATTTCCGGAAGCGACCTCCCCCATCTGGACCGTCGCCCGCCTCTCCCTGAGAGGCGGGTTTTTTGTTGTGCAGGTCAAATCACCCAAGGGAGAGAACCACACACGAAAATCCCCAAAAGCAGGAGCCGCCATGAGTGAGCGCGAGATCGAACTGTCCACCGATCCGGAATCTGGCCAGACCCTCCGTATTGTCGAAGTCGGTGGAAGCTACCCAGGTTTCCGCGTTCAAAGCCTGGAAGAAGGCATCCTCCAGAGCCGTCCGTACTGGTGGCAGCTTGCCTTCAAAGACACTCTGGCAGAGGCTCAGGAGGAAGTGCGGCTCATCCACCTCGCTACCGTGGAACTGAAGTCCCTGACCCGCGAACACATTTCATTCGGGACAAATCGTCCTCACACCCCGGACGGCGCGGCCGACTACGCCTACAAGTACGCTGAGGGTGTCGTAAAGTTGAACACACCAGGGCACGGCTACTTCTTCCTCGACGAGGAGCGGAACCAAACGATCCATGAGGCCTGGCGCAACTCTGCAGGCTTCTACGAGGAGGATCAGTGCTGGGCGATCGTTGCCCACCATTTCCCCAATCTCTTCACGACACGCGATCGGCGGGCCGCCCAGTGGACCCTGGTCAATTGCATGCCGCACGAATACATGGCCGTGACGGGCGAAAAGCTAGCGCTCTCCGACAGCCTGCGTTTGCAAGAAGAGGCCTTCGTCGAGGCCACGAAAGACAAGTGGGTCTCAATCGCCGCCCAGACTGCTGCCGACGGAATGCTGAAGATCACGGCAGCACTCGGCGGCAACCGCCACTTCCGTCCCGGGCCGCGCAAGGAGCGCGTATTCCTCGTCTCGGCCGCAGAATACGAACGGCGCCCGAAATTCGGCCTCATTATAGACCCTGACAAGCATCGGGAAATCCTGCCCGAGCGGCCTGCCCTCGCAACTGCCTGAAGCTCCTCACTTCCCATGGTGGACTTTCCTATGATTGACTTGACGGCCCGTCCGCCGCAGTTGGACTTCTTCGCCGATAATGAGTCCGTTCCTGTGCTAGCCGCCCTAGGGCTCGGGGTGGATAGTGTAGCGATGCTCGTGGAATTGGTGGAGCGTGGCGAGCGTGTGGATGCCGCCCTCTTCGCAGATACCGGTAGCGAGCGCCCACAAACATACGCCTATCTCCCCATCTTTAAGGAATGGCTTGAAAAGCGCGGTGTTCCCCTTATAGTAGTTAAATACGAGCCAAAGAACTTTAAGAATTATCCACCGTATAGAACCCTCGAATCCAACTGCTTGACTAACGGAACCTTGCCATCAAAGGCATTTGGATTTGGCTCTTGCTCAAGTAAATGGAAAATACAGCCTCAAGAACTTTGGGCGGACCGATGGGAGCCTGCACGACGCTGTTGGGCTGCAGGTGGTAAGGTTATCAAGCTAATCGGCTATGACTGCAGCCCTGCGGATCAAAAAAGGTATGCTGATCGAGCCGGTCAAGACGATCCCAAATATTCCTATCGATACCCGCTTCGTGAGTTAGGCTGGAAGCGAGAGGATTGCATAGCTCGCATCAAAGCAGCAGGTCTGCCAGTTCCGGTAAAAAGTGCTTGCTTCTTTTGCCCGGTTAGCAAGCCGCATGAGCTTCATGATCTTGAGAAGCCTCTGCTTCGTCGCATCGTTCTGATGGAAGCGCGGGCGAAGCCTCGGCTGCGCGACATTGACGGACTTTGGAGAAAGCCTGTTAAGGGATTGAGAGGGGCAACCCCCCGCCCGGGTTCGATGACAGAGTACATCGTCGAGAAGGAGCTTCTTCCAATTGAAGAGGTCGAAATGATTGTCGAACGTGCTCCTCAGCACCTCATGTCTTTTCAAGAAGCTGTTGCGGATATCGACATTAGCCAGCGACCTGAGCTCCAGCGTTGGATCGAACTATTCGACATGACCAACGGTAGTCTGATGCAGACCCCGAACACACCCAATCTCTACAGCGAGATGGTTGCCAACGATGAAGATTCACCGTTGGCCTCACAAGCTGCATAAACGGGTTCCCATCCCGAGTCGAGCGAGCCCGTGAGCGAGAGCTCAGCAGACAGGATTGAACATAATGAATGGCAGTGACAGCCCGGTTTTGATCCTCGCTTCCAGTGAGGAGGCAACCGCAATCCTGTCTATGATGGAAGGCATGCTCGACGTCCTTAAAAACGATTGCTTGTAGGGTTCTCCCGACAGTGAGGATCTTGAGGCAGCGCGCACTTGGCTCTCCCTAGCGGTCGAGCAGCAGGCCTACCCCGCTCGCATTCCAGTGGAACTCTCCGCCGCAGAGCAGACGATGCTGCGTAATGCCATCTCCAACTTGGACGACCAGGGAGAGTTTTGGGATGACGGAGAGGGCTCCGCCAAGCCCTTTACGGCTGTCATCGAGAACTATAGCGGGAATCCGTAGTCGGCCCCGCTACCAATTTGAACACCGCGCCTGCTCGTATCGATAGTTTTCTGCCGTATCCAGCGAAGCATTCAGCCGGCGGGACTCTTCCATCATCTGGTCAAAGACCCGTGCCGTGGCCTCTACGACCTTATTGAACGACAGCTGCTGTGCTTGGGCCGAGATCAACTGCTGCGGGCTTAGCGAAGCCACCGCGTTGTTGATATCGAATTGCAGCCTACCGGCATAGTTCGTGATCGAGTTTCTATAAATTCGGACATGTTGCATCTCGTGCTGCCGGATGGCCTCGTACTCACAGGTCCCTGGCCGGTATTTCGACGCAATAAAAACCTGGATCGGTTCTTTAAACCCAAGGGTGACAGCGACCGTCTTCGGACGATAGCAGTCCTGCATCACCTCACCCTGTAGTCTGAGATCATACGTCGGGCGTGCCTGGGCCAAACCATTGATATGCCACCCAGCCGGCGATCGAAGTTGCTGCGCCGAGGCTGCGACAGCCGCCACATTCGGTGTTGAGCTTAATACGACCTGAGGCTCAGGAGTCTGCACGCTCACCTGAACTGGGATTGGGCGGCACTGGGCTAAAACCCCGGTGGACACGATACTAGCGATCGCGACGGTGGCCATAGTCAGAAAGCGCAACGATCTCTCCTGATTTGCGTAGCCGAAATAAAATGCGGTTATAACGCATTATAAAGCGGCTCTATCCCATCCAAAAGCCACGGTTCGCCCGAATTCACCCGATTCCGCAGGATTTCCGCCAATCCTGAAACGGACAGAATTCAATCCAATCCCCAAAATGAGGAGAACAGCCACATGGCAACCCTGATCCTGAAGACTTTCCAGGCTTTCCCGGCCGAGGGGCCGCATGGTGCGCCCCGTACTGGTCTGAGCCGCACTCCCGAGACGATCCCCTTTCCTGACCGGTCGGTGACGATCGCATCCGCTGCCGACGCCCAAGCGGCATTCGAAACCTACTGCGAGGATGCGACCGCCAATGGGAAGCCGGCGCACGCGTTCGGTGACCTCAAGAGAGGTGACCGTGCTCCCCGTGGGTTTAAGGCCCTGAAGCTCGATCGCTACGTCAACGTCTGATCCTCGGACGACCAACGGAACAGTACACTCCTATGGCAACACTCATCCTTTCCACTCACCCTGCATCCTCCGACGGGTCCGGCTTCAATTCGATCCATTTCAGTCTCTGCAATGAGGAGACGCCCCTTCCGCGAGAAACCGTGGAGATCCGGACTGCGGCCGACGCATCGGCGGCGTTCGAACGATATGCTGAGAAGGCAAAAGCCACCTCGAAAGGTACCTGGGTGTCGGCTAGCCTTCGGAAGGGTGACCGAGCTCCCAGTGGATTTCGGAAGCTAAAGCTGGATCGGTTCGTCAATGTCTGACGGGAACACCACCACCGACCTGTCCGAACAGGCTTTCATCATCGAGGGGAATGGCGACACGTTCGCCATTCGCGATCCCAATAGCGACGAGATCGTTGCCGAAGTCCGGTACCATCCGGTCGAAGGTTTGGAGCCCCTGGAGACCCCTTCCGGCCAGATCGCCACCCAGATGGCAGCTTCGCCGGTCCTTGTGGCGGCATTACAGGATGCCGAACAGGAGATCGAGAACCTCCTGAAGGATCTCACCGACGTGCCTGAGGAGGACAGCCTCGCGCAGAAATCCTTGGCAAAGATCAGGGCTGCGATTGCCCTCGCGCGGCAGAACGCTCCGTCAGAGGATTAGGCTTCCACCTGAACCCGACGCAGCCGGATCCTTCCATCATCGAACCATTGTAGTTTCAGAATTGAGATGAGGCCTGGGCGTTAAGCGCCCGGGCCTTTTTTATTTTTAGCCAATTCAGACGTTGGAATTTCCCACATCAAAACCCCCAAACGCTGGCTTCGGCCAAGCGGCCTTCGGCCAAAGCCAAACGAATGAGATTGTCCATGATGTCAGAAGCTTCGACCGTCGCGATCAACCTCGCGGATCAGATCGACGAGTGCCGTGAATTTTCGCGCTCGAAGCGCGTGAATATCAGCGAGATCGCCACTCGTTTCGGGATCACCCTCAAAGAGGCTCGCTCCCGCGTACAGCTCACGACGGTTGCTCCCCAGATCATCGCCCTCTTTCGGCAGGGCCACCTTGATCTGGAGCAGATCGAGGCTTTGAGCATCACTTCCGACTTCAAGGCCCAGGAAAAGGTCATTTTCCACGCGCTTAACGAGTGGGCGGCCGAGCCCGACCAGATCCGCCTCATCCTGAGCCCCATGGGCATTCCCGAAGGGCACCGGCTCGTCTCCTTCGTCAGCCTTGATGCCTACAAGGTGGCAGGCGGCTTCGTTCAGCGCGATCTCTTCGGTGAACCAGGCAACGGCACCCTGTCGGATTCCTCTCTGCTGGTTCAACTGGCCTCGCGGAAGCTCAATGCAGTCTCCGGCCAGGTCAAGGCGGAAGGCTGGAAGTGGGTTACGACGGGAACCACTCCAGACACCGCCTGGGATATGATCCCCTATCGCTCCTCGGATCTATCACTTGCTGCCCCTCTCCCCGACGTCACAATCCCAAGCGAATGGCTTGCAGTCTCCGGCGCCCTGGTCGGTGTTGACGAGAAGGGCGCCCTCAAGATCCAGCGCGGTCTCGTAAAACCCCAGGACCTTGAGGCGGTAAAGCAGCTCGCCTCGGCGAACGAGAATGTTCCGGCCGCCCAGCGCATCGAAATCATCACCGAGCCCCTGCCCGTTCCGTCGCAACTCGAGCAGCAGGATGTCTCTGCCTCCCCTGAAGAGGCTCCCGCTCTGACTGTTGAAACCGTGACTTCCGAGGCCGAAAGCGCTTCCCAGGCTGTCGCGCCCGAACCAGCCCCAGATCATGTCGACCCGTTCGTCGGCGATGTCGTCATCGACACAGTGATCGAAGAGGCGGACCTCGTTTCGCTCGCTCCAGAAGCCGAGCTCGACGGACGTCGCAACTATCGTATCCAGCCTGGCGAACTGAAGCGCCAGGGCTCCTGGAAGGAGACGGCCAAGCGGAACATCGAGATCATCGAACTCGCCAAGGCGATCACCGCTGAGAGCCGGGGGGCCACGGATGAGGAGAAGTCTCTCCTCACCAAGTACACGGGCTGGGGCGCCAGCGAGGTCGCCAATGGCATGTTTGGCGTCGGCTACCGCCATGACTGGTACCAACTCTCCGATCGGTTGAAGGCTCTCCTGACCGACGACGAGTATCAGGAGGCCAAGCGCACCACCCAGTATGCCCACTATACCAGCGAGGCGGTGATCACCTCGATCTTCAAGGGTATGCAGCGCCTGGGCTTCAATGGCGGCTCGATCCTTGAGCCCGGGATGGGTGTCGGCCTGTTCAACGGCCTCATGCCTGAGGACATGGCCGCCGCCAGCACGTACACCGGCATCGAATACGATGCGGTTTCGGCTTCTATTGCCCGTCTCCTTTACCCCCGCAGCCATATCATCACCGGCGACTACGCCAAGACCGCCCTGCCGCGGGACTTCTTCGACGCCGCCATTGGAAACCCGCCGTTCAGCTCCACGAAGGTTCTGAACGATCCGGAGTACAAGAAGCAGTCCTTCCTCCTGCACGACTACTTCATCGCCAAGACCATCGATCGCGTCCGCGAAGGGGGCATCGTTGTCCTGATTACCAGCAAGGGCACGATGGACAAGAAGAACGACAAGGCCCGCCGCTACATCGCCGAGCGTGCCGACCTTGTGGCGGCTATCCGCCTTCCCCAGACCGCTTTCAAGGAGAACGCCGGCACCCAGGTCGTGACCGACGTTCTCTTCCTGCGCAAGCGCATGACTGGCGAAAAGGTGCGGCGGACCAGCATGGGCGCTGCCCTGTACCGCACGAATGAGCGCAGTGAAGCCGTCGGCGAGCCGGTTCTCCACCTGAACGACTGGATGGAGACCGCCAAGATCGAAGTCGAAGGCTACGACTTTGAGATCAATGAGTATTTCGTCGCCAACCCGAACATGGTCCTGGGTCGCCACAGTGTCAGCGGCTCGATGCATCGGGCGGTGGAATACTCCGTCGATCCTCTGTCCGACGTCACCATCGAGGATGCCTTCGAGACCGCTATCCTGACCCTACCCGAGGGCATCTATGCCCGGCGCCCGAAAACCTCATCGGTCGCCTCGACCGCCGCCAACGGCCCGACCATCGACCTCGACCCGAGCAACCGGAAAGTCGGCGGCCTGTACCTCTCCGAGGACGGGACCGTCATGCAGTTTGAGAACGGCATCGGCCAGCCGCTGACCCAGCGCTTCAACTCGTCCGGGAAGGCTATCGATCTGCGCCCGAGCGAGCTCTTCTGGCTGAAGGGCTATATCAAGCTCCGCGACGCCTTGAAGAAGGCTCAGGCCGACCAGCTCAACGACGGAAACTGGGAGTTCTCGCTAGCGCGCCTCAACGAGACCTATGACTCCTTCGTCAAATCCCATGGCCGGATTCTGCAATACACGGTGATTGAACGGTCCAATCCCGATGGCACCATTACCGAGACCAAGCGCTTCAAGAACGATCCCCTGATCCGGATCGACGCTGAGGGCGCGCTTGCCTACGCCCTGGAAACCATCGCGGAGGATGGAGATATCCGCCGCGGGCCTGTCCTTCAGGGTCGGGTGCTCAAGCGGGATCAGGAACCAGCCATCAACACGACCCAGGACGCCCTGTTCGTGTCCCTGAACCGCCTCGGCCGTCTCGATATCGACGATGTGGCACGCCTTGCCCAACTCAACCGCGATGAGGTGATCGCAGACCTCGGCACCTCGATCTTCAAGGATCCGGCAGGCTGCCAGTGGGTCATGGCCGACGAGTACCTGTCGGGCAACGTCGTCCAGAAGCTGAAGGACGCCATGGCCGCCTGCAGTCTCGATCCGAGCTACAAGCGGAACGTCGAAGCCCTGATGGAGGTTCAGCCAAAGCCGCTGGCGGCCTCGGACATCATGGTCCGGCTCGGCGTAAACTGGATCCCGACCACCGACATCGAGGAGTTCGCCCAGGAGGTCATCGGCGACCGGATGAAGGTTGTCTATACGGCATCGCTCGGGACCTGGACGGTCACCTGCCACCACCATGCCGTGTCCGAATGGACATTCGACCGGATGGAGTCGTCCGACGTCCTGCAGGCGCTGCTCAACAGCAAGCAGATCAAGATTGTGGATCGCCACGAGGACGGCTCCTCGACCGTCAATGTGGAAGCCACCGAGAAGGCCAACGACATTGCAACAAAGATGCGCGAAGCCTTCCAGAAGTGGCTCTGGACCGATGCGGATCGTACGGAGCGCCTCGTTTCCTACTATAACGAGAACTTCAACAACATCGCCCCGCGCGTCTTCGACGGCTCGCACCTAACCCTTCCGGGACTCTCGCTCCGGTTCTCGCCCTATGCCCACCAGAAGCGGGCTGTTTGGCGCATCATCCAGCAGGGCGACGTATACCTGGCCCACTCCGTTGGTGCGGGCAAAACCTTCGAGATGATCGCCGGCTCGATGGAGCAAAAGCGTCTCGGCCTGATCTCGAAGCCGATGTTCGTCGTTCCCAACCACATGCTCGCCCAATTCTCGCGGGAATTCCTCGAGATCTACCCGGCGGCGAACATTCTGGTGGCCGACGAATACAACTTCCATACCCACAACCGCCGTCGGTTCGTGGCTATGGCCGCTCTGAACAATCCGGATGCCATCGTCATCACGCATTCGGCTTTTGGGCGCATCGGCATGAGCAACGAATTCTACAAGGAATTCATTGACGACCAGATCCGCGAGTGGGAATGGCTGCTGCAGGATGTCGACAACTCAGACCGCCGCACCCGCAAGCAAATCGAGCGGCGTATCGAAGCCCTGGAGCGTCGTCTGGAAGCTCGCCTAGCCTCGGACAAGAAGGACCAGGTCCTAACTTTCGAGGAACTCGGCGTCGACTTTATAAACGTAGACGAAGCACATACGTTTCGGAAGCTGGATTTCGCAACGAACCAAGGAAATATCAAAGGAATCGACCCGGCTGGATCCCAGATGGCGCTCGACCTGTTTATGAAGGTCGATTACCTCCGCCGGAACAACAAGGGCCGTGCCTTGGTCATGGCTTCAGGCACCGCGATCACCAACACCATGGGCGAATTGTTCACGGTGCAGCGGTTCTTCCAGCCCGCTCAGTTGGAGGCCGATGGTCTGGGCAGCTTCGATGCTTGGGCAGCTCAGTACGGCGACATCGTTGCAGGCTTCGAACAGAACGCTGCCGGTGGCTATGAGATCGTGAGCCGCTTCGCCAAGTTCTACAACGTGCCGGAGCTTATGCGCCGCGTCCGTAGCTTCATGGACATTCTGTCCAGCAAGCAGCTTGGTGAACTGGTGGAACGCCCGCTCATTGAGGGCGGTCAGCGCCAGATCATCGTTACTCCTGTGCCGACCGGCTATAAGGAATACCAGAAGGAGCTTGAAGCTCGCATCAAGGCAATCCGTAACCGCTCTGGCGCCCCGAAGAAGGGTGATGACATCATCTTGACCGTGATCGCTGACGGACGCTTCTCGGCCATCGATATGCGCTTTGTCGATCCGAACTGGCCGGCTGACCCGGACAGCAAACTCAATCGGATGCTCAGTGACGCGATCGACGCCTATCACGAGACCGCCGACTTCGAGTTCTTCGATCCGGTGACCAAGAAAGCCGAGCCGCTGAAGGGAGCAACCTCCATCATCTTCACGGACATTGGCTTGGGTGAGCAATCCGCGATCAATCGCGGGTTCGATATGAAAGCCTGGATTCAGCAGCGTCTGATTGAGGGTGGAGTGCGCCCGGAACACATCGCGTTCATGCGCGATCACAAGCAGCATGCCAAGAAGGAACGCCTGTTCGCAGAGCTGCGCGAAGGCAAGAAGAGGATACTAATTGGCGGACGCGATATGGAAACAGGAGTGAACGTCCAGAAGCGCCTCTATGACCTCTTCCACCTGGATGCGCCGTGGTTCCCGGCTTCCGTCCAACAGCGCGAGGGCCGCATCGAGCGCCAGGGCAACCAGAATAGCTCGGTTCGTATCCGGGCCTATGCGACAAAAGGCTCTTATGACTCCACGATGTGGGGCATGAACGCCCGAAAGGCACGCTTCATTGAGCAAGCCATGAACGGCGACGATACGATCCGCAGCATGGACGACGTCTCTGAGGCATCAGCCTTCCAGATGGCTGCCGCGCTGGCGTCCGGTGACGAGCGCTATATGCGAGTGGCCGGCCTGAGAGCCGACGTGGAGCGCCTCGAGCGTCTTCGCCAGGCCCACAACTCTGAACAGGGTAAACTCCGCAGCGAGAAACGGTGGGCTGAGAAAACCATCGAGTCCTCAACGTCCACAGTCGATGTAATCAGGGAGGCCATCAAACAACGCCAACCCGTTCCGGCCGGAGAATTCAGCGGCACGGTCGATGGCGTCGTCTATGACAAGCGCGAGGCGTTCGGCAACGCTATCATCAAGGCGGTTGCACAGCACGTGAACCGGCAGACGGTCGGTAACCGCGAAATCGGCACGCTCGCCGGCTTCAATATCGTGTTCGTGGGCATCCGCCCGACGAATTTCACGAAATACGGCGCCGAGGTCTACATGGACCTTCCCGGAGACCCTGACCCGATTGTCACGTATCCCTTCGATCAGGACCTCGCCCCGGGCGGCATCGCAACCCGTGGCTTGAACCAAGTCGGTGGCCTAGAGCGCCTTCTTTACCGGCATGAGGACGAGATCCAGCGCAATCAGCGCAAGATCGAGCAGATCAGAAACCGCCTTGGCGTCCCGTTCGCCGAGGAAGCTGTCCTGCTCGAAAAGCTGGCTGAACTCGATGCCCTTGAAGCAGAGCTCGCCGCCGAGAAAGCGGCGGAGGCTGCAGCCGCTGAAGATGCTGACGAAGGCGAGGAAGCAGATGCCTCTGAAACCGTTTCCGATGATGCAGTCCAAGACGGCATTGAGGAGGTTGCCTTAGAAGTCCCTTTAGCCTCATCGGCCCTCAACCAGTTCGAGGAACCGCCCCAGCCTGCCAATGATGACCTCTCGTTTACCCAAATGGCGGTTGGGTATGCACTTTAATTCGGATTGCTGCTATAAGGTGCAAATCGGGCGAACGGAAGTTTGCGAATCGTAACATGAATACATCGATGATTGACGACAGGACCGTCTCGGCAGCAATTGAGGAACGGGTGGCATTAGCACTGCTGCTCGTCCTCAACCTTGCCGGTCTCGCCGGATGGCTCACTCTCGCCATCTTGGCGCTCCTCGGGATCGCCGGGATGCTCCGCTCTCCGGGACGCAGATCCCTCCTTCAGGCCGTCGGTCTGGAGCGGATTACCTGGAAGCAGGATCTCTATAGATCTTGGCGAGTCCGCTATGCCCAAAGTCGCATGGCAGCAAAGGGCAACCTGAGCAAACTCGACGCACTCAAGCGCTTCCGTCGCAACCTGGAATTCTACCAGAACCGCGCCTTCTACGTCCTGACGTTCATTCTCGCCGCCGTCCCTTACGGCTTCAACATGCCTCCGGTTTTCGCCGTCGGCATTCTCATCATGCATACATTCGTCGCCACCTCACGGTGGCTCGCTGTACGCGAACATGAGCGGATTGTCGCTGCGCGGAACGTTCTTGGTACCGCCTAATCCCATCTCCCAATAGGAAATTGCCAGAGACAATCTGAAAACCCCAAAAAAGCGTTCCATGAACGCTCGACATAGCCAGCTGCTCAGAAAATCACCCGCAGTTGCTATCCCGGCTCCGCGCTTCGCGCCGGAACCTCTCCTCCATCAGTCACACTGAGGTTGACATGCGTTACCGTTCTTTCCTTTCGCTCGCCGCCTGCGCCGCCATGGCAATGTTCGCTGTGCCCGCATCCGCTGCGGATCTTCCTTTCACGTCCCAACCCGCTCCGGTGCCGGCCTTCACGACTGTCGGCTCGGGCTACAACTGGACCGGCTTCTACGCTGGTGTGAATGCCGGCTACGGCTGGAACAACAGCGATGACGTGTCGGTGTCCGGTTCCGAGGGCTTCTTCTTCAACGATGCAGCCTTCGGCGGCTTCAATACGACTGGTGGCGACGGCTTCACCGGTGGTGCCCAGGTTGGTTACAACTACCAGATCGGCAAGTTCGTCGTCGGCGCTGAAGCTGACATCAACTATGCCGACCAGGAAACGAAGTCCTTCGGCTCTCTCGGTTCCGGCATCTTCAATGAATCCCTTGAGTTCCGCTCTGAACTCGAATGGTTCGGCACTGTTCGCGCCCGTGTAGGCTTCGTCCCGGTCGACCGGTTTCTCGTCTATGCCACCGGCGGCTTGGCCTACGGTTCGATCGACGCTTCGGCCACCGACACGATGACCACTGCCCGCCTCGGCCGTTCGGCTGACGTCTGGACTGGCACCGAGTCCGACACGAAGTTTGGTTGGACCCTTGGTGGTGGCGCCGAGTACGCGCTGACGAACAACGTCACCCTTCGTGCGGAGGCGCTTTATGTCGACCTCGAGGACACCAAGATCACGGGCACCTACACCGGTGACATCGACATCCTCGCTGAGGATACCTTCACGGCAAAGGCCGACAACAAGTTCACGGTCCTCCGTGCAGGTCTGAATTATAAGTTCTGATCCTCAAACGCCCCCTTTGAGGAAAAGAGAAGGCCCGGTGCTTCGGCACCGGGCCTTTTTCACTGCTCGAGTTAACACCCCGAAAGGTATGGGGCGGCTAAGTAGGTCGCCATAAGACTTGCAACGGGAGAGCTGCGGGTGTTCCCTGGGGAGCATGCAACGACATGATCACTCTCCCGAGACGTGGCTCGACGAGGCGGATCGCAAGCGGCTTGCCGCAGCGCTTGCTGGCGCCCGTGAGGCCCGTGTGTATCGCCGCCTCGAGGCGCTGCTGTTGGTGGCCGAGGGGCATTCCGTGGCCGAGGCGGCCCGCCGCGGCCGGGTCAACCGCTCCAGCGTGCACCGCTGGCTCGTCCAGTATCGGGCCGAGCACGAGGCCACCGCGCTCCTCGACCGGCCGCGCAGCGGGCGCCCTCGCCGTCACCCGACGCTCACACCGCAGCGGCTGGCGGCGGCCCTGGCGCGTGACCCGCGCCGCTGCGGCTACCAGGCCACGAGCTGGACGGTGCCGCTGCTGGCGCACGACCTGGCGGCGAAGGGCCTCGCCGTCAGCCCGCGGACGCTGCGGCGCCGGCTGCACGAGGCGGGCTATCGCTGGAAGCGGCCGCGTTATGTCTATGTGCGACGCGCAGCTCATCTGGCGCAGAAAAAGATCTCATGGGCCAGCGACCGCCGAACTGGTGAAGTAAGGCGGTCACCTCACCTCACCCTGGAGGCCGCTCATGTTCTCCTCTCCCTCAGCCGACGCTTCAGTCTCGGACAGCACCCACACGATCTTTCTGGCGCTTGAACTCAGCCGCCGCTCCTGGCTGGTGGCGCTGCACGCCCCCGATGCCGCGAAGATCGAGCTGCATCGGCTTCCCGCCGGTGATGGACAGGCGGTGCTCGACCTGCTTGCCCGCATCCGGACCCGCGTGGAACGACGCACCGGCGTGAGCCCACATGTATCGTGCTGCTACGAGGCCGGCCGCGACGGGTTCTGGCTGCACCGCCTTCTCGAGGCGCACGGCGTCAGCAGCCATGTCATGGACCCGAGTTCGCTGCAGGTCGACCGCCGGGCCCGGCGGGCCAAGACGGACCGCCTGGATGCCCAGGCTCTGCTGCGGGCGCTGATGGCCTGGTCTCGCGGCGAGCCGAAGGTCTGCTCCATGGTCCGCCCACCGTCACCGGACGAGGAGGATGCGCGTCGCCCGAGTCGCGAGCGCGCCACGCTGCTGCAGGAGCGCATTCGCCTGGTCAACCGGATCAAGGGGCTGTGTGCGACGCAAGGAATCGACGACTACGAGCCGCTGCGGCCGGATCGCCGCCTGCGCCTGGCGCAGCTGATCACGGGAGATGGCCGGCTCTTGCCGCCGCGGCTGTCGGCGGAGATCGCGCGTCAGCTCGATTGGCTTGAACTCGTGCTGCGGCACTTGGCCGAGGTCGAGACGAGGCGCGATGCCGAAGCGGCGGCGGCACGAGCCGCGTCCTCGTCCAAGCTTGGGACCTTGCTGCATCTGAGGGGGATCGGCTCTGAGATTGCAACTGTCCTCGACAAGGAGGTGTTCTACCGATGCTTTGCCAGCCGGCGCCACGTGGCTGCCTATGCCGGGCTGACGCCCAGCCCGTTTGCGAGCGGCCGCCGCTCGCGCGAGCAAGGCATCACCAAGGCGGGCAACGCCCGCGCCCGCAAGGCGCTGATCGAACTCGCCTGGCTGTGGTTGCGCAACCAGCCTGACAGTGCACTGGCGGCTTGGTTCCGCAGCCGTGTGGGGTCGGCCACTGGGCGGGTCAGACGCATTGCAATTGTGGCGCTCGCCCGCAAGCTGCTGATCCTGTTGTGGCGCTATGTCGAAACAGGCGCCCTGCCAGCCGATGTGGCCGTGAAGCCCTGAACCCGCTTGCGCGCTGGCGCGGGAGTGTCAGCGCGTGATGTCTGAGGGGAGTGCGACCGCGTTGTCCCCCCTGGCTGGAACAATGCCGCGAAAAAGAATGGTCGCGCTCACCCCGGAGCCCGTTCCCGACGCATGCGGGATTATGGTCAGGGCTTGGGCCCAACCGGATATAAGGTGATGCGGACGAGCGGTTCGCATGAGCGCCATCGGGCTCAGCCTCGGACGTCACCGCAAACTGTCGAATCCCGACCGTGATTTGACGGACAGTGTCGGAGCGAGTTGCCCTCGGGCAGTCTCCATGATGGCTTGGACCTTCGGCCGGCCCTCAAGCCCTGCGCCTGCGGCGCACCGCGAAGCGGCTGCGGGACTTGACCGCCCGCCTCGCCCAAGCTGAGAGCCGCCATGCCAGAATGGCAGGCTTTGAACTCGGCTTCCTTTGGTTCGACCCTCTCGGCCAGGTCAAATTCTGACTTCGATCCGGCACACCGCCTGCCAGCGCTTGACGTATTGGCCCATATAAGGGGGGATTACCCGGCGTCTGAAGGCGGGCTGGCACAGGGGCGATCGGCTGCTGTGCCTCGACTGGACGCTGCTGCGGCTGTTTCCGCCGCTGCGGGCAACCTGGGCGCTCAAGGGTACCCAGGCGGTGGTGCCGATCACCGGCCGCAATGCCAAGCGGGTGCTGTTTGGGGCGATCGACCTGCGCACCGCTCGCCGCGTGGTGCTGATCCGCACCCGCGCCGGTCAGGCGGATGCCCAGGCGTTCCTGCGCACGTTGCGGCGCCGCTATCACGGCGCCGGCTGGCTCTGGCTGCTGAGCGACCGGGCCAGCGCCCATACCGCCCCGCAAACCCTGGCGCTGGC
>NZ_CP069358.1 GCF_016864375.1 Microvirga sp. VF16
AAGATTATCGCTGGCTTCACTCTAACCCCAAGCCTTTTTAAGAAGTCTCATCAGCAATCGCTGCCTGCACAAATATATGAGTAAGCCCAGTGGAATTGCTTTGAAGCTCGTCGAAAGTGACTAATTTCATCCTGATCTCACTGCGGTAGCTCATCTTTTAGAATATCTCTGATTTTCTCTTATCCCCTCATCTGAATCCTTGCATGTATCACATCAGAGCTGCCCACCGGGGATCTTCTGGTCTTGGGCATTCGGGTAATCTGCCGAAGTCACACCGGCCGTCAGATACGCCTCATCTTTTATGTGAATTCCTCTTTGGAGAGACTTGAGACGGCGGTTAACAAATGCTTAATGTTAAGCTTAACTGACTCCCTGACCCAAGGTCGGCTCCATGGCTCTCAGCATCGCCACCGACAATCGCCGGCAAGCCAGGCGCTTTTCGACACACCATCCGGCAAAGATCGTCTTGGGACCCGAGGCAATGATTTCCTGCACGGTCAAGGACATCTCGACAGGCGGGGCGAGGATTGCGGTGAAGCCGGACATGGATCTGCCCGAAACCTTCGAGCTGTTCATCGCAGCTCACGACCTGCAGGCCCGCCGGGTGCGGGTGTGTTGGCGCGACGGTGGTTTTGCAGGCGTAGCCTTCGGCTTCGAAGAGGACAGTACAGCACCTGCCGTGCATGCGCCTCAATTGTCCCCGTTTGAGGTTTGCCTCGAACAGGCTGCAATGCCAGCCCATTTTGCTGCAGCCCCGGCACGGAAGCAGCTCAAGCTCTATCGCACCACTGTTTGATCGAACCGTTCATCACATCAATCTGTTTTCCGCGCCCTCCCAGCAATTCATGGGAGGCAATCCGCAAGCCCATGTATCGGATCAAAAGCAGCGGAGCTGCGTCCCAATCCCGATGGCACTATTGGCGGAGTTGATCAGGCGGAGAGAGGCAGTGGCAGAGAAGATTGCAGCGTGGCACGCCACGCCGCACGACGCATGATTGTGATTGCGCGGCAGATCCGGGCATCCGCTCAGCCGATTGCCGAAATATGCCCCTGCGCATCAGCTCTTTCATCGGCCAAGGCAGGCCTCGGGGCAAGCCACCGTTCGTCAGCCTCGGTACGCTCGTCCCCTGCTTGCTCATAGGCCACTGTTACGGCCTCCTCGGTAATGCCGTACGACGAGGCCCGCTCGATTTGAGCCTGTCTCCGCAGGCCGACGGTCTCCACGGTGGCAGCCCTGGTAGGTGAGCGCGGCTTGTCCCGAGGAGGCCGCGCTCCCCCTCGTCGTCTGGTGCGCGACTAGAACGCGCTCGCGCAAATCGGCAGAATAAGGCTGGAGCATGGCTCGCCTCGCGTGCCATATGCCGATCAACGCACAGCCCGCTGCTTTGGATTCACATCAGCTCGAAATCTGCTTTAGGCGGGTGTGATTATGTCGAGACCTTCAATATGGCTGCATACGTCGCGAGCCGATGCTCGCAATCTTTCGTGCAGCTTCGAAAACTCCGCTCCGCTCCGACATGCCTGCTCTAGCTCAGTACAGAGTTTCGCAAAGTCTGAGAATCCCATCAGTGCGGCCTGGGGAATGAGGGCATGAGCAATGCTGGCAATCTGCTGGCGATCCATAGTTACTGCCCCTTCGGAGGCGAAGCTTTCCTTCAGCTGGGTATTGAACCGCGCGATCCATTGATCAACTTGTGCGGTGCCGATTACCTGTCTGAACTCATAGAGGCTCTTCTCACTGAAGGAGGATCCGCTAGCAGTATGATCGCAATCGTATGCGCTCGTCGCGGGTATCCACTGAGCAAGTTTGGCTAAAAGGCTATCTCGGCATATCGGTTTGCCTATGTGGTCATTCATCCCGGCGTCTAAGAAGACTCTTACTTGCTGGGGAAGGACATTGGCCGTCATGGCAACGATAAATGTTTTACTGGCAGCATGGTTAAGTCCGCGAATAGTCTTTGTCGCTGTCACACCGTCCATGATGGGCATCTGAATGTCCATGAGCACCAGATCATAGGACACTGCTTGGATCGCCGCGATGGCCTCTTCGCCATTCGAAACTGTGTCGACGATGTGGCCCGCTGCTTTGAGCAGAATCTCGATCAGTTCTTTGTTGATATCGACGTCCTCGACGACAAGGATGCGAGCTGGCGTCGTATCAACCAGAATTTCAACTTCAAGCTGCTGACGGGGCATTTCGTCTACCGCTGGCAGCGCAAGCTCGATCCAGAAGGTCGACCCCTTGCCCTGCACGCTTTCCACTCCGATCTCTCCACCCATGAGCTCGATAAGGCGCTTGGAGATGGCAAGGCCCAAGCCTGTTCCCCCGAACTCGCGCCGTATGGAAGCATCTCCTTGGGAAAAGCGCTTGAACAGCCGACTATGCTGCTCAGGCGCAATCCCAATGCCTGTGTCGACAATCGAAATTCGAATGCATTCCCCCGCTTCTGTATGTCCCTTATACTGTATAATAGCAGTGATATGTCCCTCGCGTGTAAACTTGACAGCGTTATTCAAGAGGTTGAGCAAGACTTGCCGCAGACGAGCCTCATCGCCCAGTACCAATGTTGGAAGGCACGAATCCAGTTCGACCCGAATTGGGACACCCTTCCTGCTTGTGCCGCTTTTTATGACAGAGACGGTGTTGTCGACCAGCGATATGAGTGAAAAGGGCTCGCGTTGCAGCGTGATCTGATCAGCCTCAATGCTCGAGAAATCGAGGATATCGTTGGCTACGGTCAATAGTGCAGAGGCAGACACTTCAATCAACTCCACATACCGCCGCTGCTTTGGATCTAGTCTCTCGTCGAGCAAACATCCCGTATAGCCGATGATTCCATTCAAGGGCGTGCGAATCTCATGGCTCATGGAGGCCAGGAAGTCCGTTTTTGCCCTGCTGGCGACGTTCGCTGTACCTAAGGCCTCCTCAGCGACATCCTTGGCTCTCAATAGCTTATGCTCGCGGTCAGCAACGGCCCGCGCCATGCGGTTAAAAGCACGCTCAAGAATCCGGATCTCGCCAAATCCTTTATAAGGCGAGCGGATGCTGAAGTCGCCATGCTCCAAGGCTTCAGCAATTTCAACAAGATTGCGCAGCGGTCGAAGTATAAGCCATTCAAGTCCCAACGCGCCTAACAATATTGAGCCACCGACGATAAGGGAGATCAGAACAAGCCGATAACGCAGAGCATCATTAATGGGGCTTATGACGGAATCACGGTTGAGACCAACTGCCAGTATCGCGTCGGTTCCAGGCAGAGCCCGAAACACAAAGAAACGTGATGTACCAGAAAGATCAGCAATCTCTTCACTCTCCTGTGCCCCCTCAAGAGCTTGCTGAATAACAAGTCTGTCCTGAACTTGGGTGCCGACAAGGCCAGCAATGGGAGGATGATGAGCGACAAGGAAACCCTTTCGGTTCACTACAAACATGCTGACGTCGAGATCGGATTCCACATGAGGTGGAGAGGTATCGGCGAAAATCTCCGCGTTTATGACGGCTGACAGTATGCCGACCGCCTTCTGGCCTTCGAACACCGGGGCCGCGGCCGTTCTGGCGAGTTTGCCGCTCTGTGGTGTGGCTGAAATCCCACTTAAGGCGAAGGTCTTTTCCTCTACAGCTTTGCTGAATACCTTTCGGTCAATGCTAGCAGAAGCCTCTAATCCCAGAGGGGCGCTACATATCTCGCTGCCATCCATCTTTGACAGATGCAGCGCCTTCAACCAGTGATGCGTCTCCATAAAACGCAGGAGGAATGCTCCACAGAGAGGCGAACCGGATCGAACTTCTTCGGCAGTGCTCAAATAATGCAGGGCAGTTCGTGCCTCTTCAACGACGTGGTTCTGGCCTTCGACGACATGGAACGCTACAAACTCCAACCGCTCGCGGAGGACGTTCATGACCCGCTTGCGTTCATCGCCGGCAACCTGCACAAGTGCGGCACTGACAGGCGCCAAGGCAACGATTCCGATCACAAGGAAGCGCCAAAGAAGGCTGTTGCGAGAGAACTGCCAACGCGGTGCCCTTCTGCGCATCACTCTTATCTCCAATCAGCGGCATAACCGCCGCGTGGCTTCCGCAACGTATTCACCGCTTATGAAGACCGTTTACGGCTTGGATTGGGACGCGCCAGCCACGGCGGCCGCGGCTCGGTTATTCACACCGAAGTACCGGAAGATAGCCGCCATGTGAATCTTGACCGTACCCTCGCCCAGCTGCAGAGCCAGAGCAATTTCTTTGTTCGTCTTGCCCTGAATCAAGAGCTCGAGCACATCCTGCTGCCGCGGCGTCAATGGACCGGTCAGATCTAGGGGCTTGGAAGGAATACCTTCAATTTGCTCGTCGACAATCGACCGGAGCGGTGCTGAAGAGATGTCTGCCAAGGAGGCAGGCACGTAGATGCCGCCCTCAAGGACTGTTTTCAATGCCACTGTCAATTCGGTGATGCTCAAGCTTTTATGCATATAACCATGCGCGCCTGCCTCGAGAGCCAGCAGAATATCTCGCCGAGCACTCGAGGCTGAGATAACTGCGACACGCGCATTAGGAACACATTCACGAACCGCTCTCAAATTTGATGGCGTTCTCATCCCAGGCATTGAGAGATCGAAAAGAGCCGTCGAAATGTCAGGCTTGGCACCTAGGCACTCAAGTGCTTCGTCTAGGGATGCTGCCTCGATAACTTCCGTAAATCCGAAATGTCGACTGAGGATCGCCCCCATAGCCACTCGAAAGTACGCGTCGTCATCGGCTATCAAACCAATACGACTTAATGCTCTCATGAATCTTTCCCCAAGTCCCGTCAGCTCAGTCTTCTATTTCGAATCTGTAGTCAACGCCAAAACGACGAGTTGCTCCAACTAGCCGCCAATGCGCATGTGCGCAATTTACATGCTCACTATCGGACTATACACCAACGTTGCTTGGAAGTTGGATTAAAATCAACATGATACCTTAAACTTGGATATGATTAAAACTACCTATTCCTCGACTCTCAACTTGATTCGAAACCTGCGAGGCAAGTCGCGAATATTGCCTCGCAGCAGCGGTATGATGGATTTTTTCTCGGCCGCAATTGTCAACGTAGCTCCTGCGAACCTATTCGGTCGCTTTCGCGGAATTCACCACCGGCCGGCTGCCGCGCACCCTGAACTATGCTCAATGTGGGGAGCGCAAATTCACGTGATCGACAGCGCCGTCTGGCCATCTGAGTCAAGTGCAACGCATTCAAAGCCTCTGAGCCAATAAACGGCAGAGGTGAAGTACTTTGCACTTGCGGTTCCGACCCGTATCACTTGCCTGAAGCCAACTATCCTGAAGTGCGGTCAAGAACAGCATAGAGCAAGGTTGAAGTCTCAATTAACCTGCATCTCGAACCAGGCTGGCACCAGGCGGCTTGAGATTTTGGGCCGCCATGTTCATTGCCCAGCGGACATTGCGTAGCAACATTGTCTACGCTGCCTCTACGCCTTCCCTGACAGTCATTGATTGCGGGTTCTGCTCTGCCCTGCTCTCTACAAGCTCGATCGCATGTTGCGCACACCCACGAAACATCTCTTTGACGAAATCCGACTCGCAATCCCACGAGCATCCTTCATGCTCAGCGTCATAAAACGCGCGAGCGACTAACTCGATCTTATTGCTCATTTTTGCCCCCAAAAAATTAGAACCGTAGAAGTTCACGGTGCGTCCGACTGCATTGATTTTCCAAGTGATTCGCCGAACGCCTCACGAATGATTTGGCATGACTGAACTTGTAGGCACAATTTATCGAAAGAGGTATCTCTGACTCCGAAAGAGGTATCAATGTCATTTGGCTCATTCTGGTTTGCGGTCGACTATCCTGAGAAGAACCTCAGGCTCTTGAAAGGTGCTAAGGTCGCGTGAAAACTACTGCCCGAAAGCATGAGAGCATCAACCCTCTGGTCCTTCTCTAGCGTATGAAGTGGGGCAGATTTTTCGGGGCTGGGGTCGGCAGCCGCTTGAAGTGACGCGTCTCGATTAGTTCGTACGGTCGTGCACCAGCATCCAGCATAGGCACAAATAACTCGGTGCCAACTGGGCTCAGGTGAGAGGTCCGATTACCACGTCCCGAGAATGCCTCACAATACTGGCTACACCATGTGATGAGCGAAGGAATCAATGATGGAAGCGGTACCTCAGGTTCCTTCAGAACAGGAGCATCAACCCTGCCCCGTAGCACCCATGTCGAAGCGTCTGACTGACTCTGCGGCTCCACTCGCTCTACTTGTGCCTGTTGCGGTTTTGACGAGCGGAAGTCCTGTCGTTCCAAAACGGTTCGCGGATTGAAGCTGATCGCTGAGTGACCGTCATCGAGCACAGGAACGACCGTTCGTACGCGCTCCGAGTTCACAGTGACCTGCACGCCTTTCATGGCAGGGACAAAACGAAGAGCATTTGGATCTGGAGACTCGGCAAAGCTGATGGCGCAGCGACGGAACTGCCTCTCGCACTCTTCCTTGCGATCGAACACCGGAACACGGTCGTAATACTCAGCCTCGGCATTTGCAAAAGCGTTACGGCACTGTTCGGTGGACAAGAGCCCATCGGTTTGGCAGTTACGGCTCGTAACATAAAGAGCATTGCGCGTTTCTGCTTGGAGAGGGAGCGCGGGGAGCAAAAGGCCGGAGAGTAAGACCACCGCTCGAAGGGCGGTGGCCGGGCTGCATTGCATCACCAGCCTCCTTGGAAAGAGGATAGAATCGCGTCGCCTCTGTACGTAAGACAGCTTGGCAAGGTCAAGTTGAAGGGTAGGCCATCGGGCCTCCCCCGTACAACCTTTCACTCCCGCTCTCCTCTATCCCGTTGTCGATCCTCTATAAGCAGTGAAACAGTCATCCGACAGGTGTCAAGGTCATCTCCGGCGACAACCCTGCACCAGATCGGCGCACATGAGACACAAGTTCCCGGGCAGGCCTATGCTCATCCTGTCCGATGTGAGGCTAACTTCAGGATAGGAGCAATCCTTGCCGACTCCTCCTAAAGGCGGCGAAGCGATCCGCGCCCAGTTCGTCTCGCCCTATGATCCGTGTCTGCCCAGGCCGAATGTCGGACCCAGCACAGGCCTGAGGCAAGGCAGGATCAAGCCCTGAAATACAACGAACGTTGATGTTCACGTCAGGGCGTGAACAAAGCTCGCATTCTAAGCGTAAATCAGGATTAGACAGGTGCTGATGCCGCTGATTGCAATTGCCCCAATTAGGAAAGCGAACCAGTCCCAATCGGGGAAAGGTTCCTCGTGTCCGCTGTAGTCGCTCATCATGAGCCCCTTAGCCAATTATGTGCTGCAGCGCTCTTGGTCCATCATGGACCTCCTCAAGGCACTGCTTGGAGGCAATATTAAGATAGCAATCGACACTTAGGTTAGAAATTCTCTTTTACGGTTAAGAGGAGGTTACCCGTCAGACGTTGCTATGCCGGAATGGATTATTTCGACTCTATAATCACAGCTGCTGCTGAGTCGCAGTTGCGAGTGTGCCGGCCCTGAGAATGTTCATACACATTATTGCAACGCTTTATTATCTAGCGATTCGAGATGCTTCAGTTTATAGCCTGAGGTCGCGGGATTGCAGCTGTCTTATTCAAGCGACTCCTTTCGCATAGCGCAGCAATTGACCGTTTTTTTGTTCTGCCATTCGGTGGAAGTCATGCGCTCAGCGTTCGACCTCTTGCCAGTCGCGTGGTCTTGCTCTCCTGCCGCGACGGCTCCAACCGGGGGCTCCCTGAAAGAAGAGGGCTTTCAGCACATTTTCGCTAATCCGTGAACGTCGCCCCATAATGCACCCCGTCGGTCCAGACCAACCGAACGCTGGCAGAAGCGCCTTGCGCCGGAATCTGCAACTCGAATTCCAACGGAACATCGGCCGGTGCAGAGACCACGAGGCGCACCCCGACCTCGGAGAGATCCGACACGAGACACGCGATCGGACGTTGTCCCTGGTCACCCACGATCAGGCCGTCAAGCTGAGTGGGAAAGCGTTTACTTGATCGGCGCTCAGGCAAACCGTGCTTCATGCGCACAGGCCTCCGTTTGAGGAAAACCCGTTTTACCAGATAGGGCTGGTGCGCAGCATGCTCCTGCAATAGAACCCGTTGCCAGATCTGGCACAGGACCCTGCCCCAGGCGTAACACCCAAATAGGTTGCGGCTGTCATTGCTCCCCGCCAGCCAAAGCTGCCAGTTCTCGGACGTAGTTGTCCCGGTATTGCAGATGCCGATCCGCCAGCATCGTCAGAACGCGCTTTTTTACCTCCGTCACCGGCAAAGTTCTGCCGAGAGTGTCACGTGCCCGCTTATATTGAGAATCGATTTCTTTCAGGATTGCTTCAGGAGATTTGGCGAGAGGATGTGGTTCGGCGCCTGCTCCGCCGCCCTTGTTTGGCACCGAACACGCGGTGCTGCCCATCCCATGAGAAGCCATGATTTGCCCCGACAAACGCGATGGTTTTCATCGCACCGTGTCTGAATTGGTGCGCTGTATCTGTCGGCAAGACGACATTACTGACGAATTCGCATGATTTGGCGTATAATTCAGCAAGCTGCCTTGCTAGTGCGCGGAGGATGCTAAAGCAAGCCACATGACACGGGCTGTCCAAGATCTCACAGATATGAGGTGGGCATCGTCCTTACCTGATTGATTTCGTAAGGGCATTCCCCTGCAGCGACAAAGGGACATGCATTTGCGATCAACCGAAGGACACTCCTGCGAGATCGCCGTTTTGCCAGCACAGCCGTGCGGGATACACCTGAAGACTAGGAGCTGCGACGTACAGATCGAAGTCTTTGGGCAATGCCCCGCCCTTCTTGACCACGATCCCGGCACCCTCAGCGGAAAGGTCCCGCACCATGCAGTGAATCATTTGGTCCTGGAAGATGATTTTGGCATTCTGCCAAACGCGTAATCGTCTCAGACGGCGAAGGTTTGCTCTCTCGGCCCCTTGAGTGCTTCTCGTGTCTGGCATCGTTTCACCGACTGTTGATTGGTTAAGATCAGGCACCCCCTCACAAGGGACCTTGTGCCAGACGGATGGGTGCGGATATCCTTCACCGGTTTTCGCCGACCGATCAGCCGGAGATGGTCGAAAACCCGTTGCGTCACCGCTGCATGCACCGGCGGAGGGCAACTTGCCCCACAGCGGATTTCCGGCCGCCCGGGTTTGGAATCTGTGGGACTCGTTGCCGTGCGATGGATTCGGTGCAATTCCGGCCTGCGCCGGATGTGAGCACAGTTCCTCGACCACCTCGCGAACCGCTACCTCCCAGGGTCGGGCCGTGTAGCCGAATGTCTCGGCAAACAAACTTGAGTCCAATGCAGCATTGAGTGGGCGGCGTGTCTTTGTCGGGTGGGCTTCGGTTGGGACGGGCAGTACCGGCGAATGCTTCCCCGAAAACGTGGCCTGCGCCGCACTGATGTGCTGCGCAAAGCGGTACCGCGTGGTGATGCCCTGCCCCGCGAAATGGTAGGTGCCGTAAGGTGTACCGCCTTCCTCCAGCCGTTGCACGATGGCGAGCAGTGCCATCGCGAGCTCTCTGGCGGAGGTTGGGCATCCCCACTGGTCGTCGACCACTTTCAACGTACCACGTTCGCCGGCAAGCCGAAGAACCGTCTTCAGAAAGTTCGCCCCGTGGATGCCATAGACCCAGGAGGTGCGGACAATCACGTGCTGCGGCAATGCCTCGCGGATTGCTGCCTCGCCAGCCACCTTGCTGCGGCCATACAGGTTAATCGGAGAGACAGGATCAGCCTCGGTATACACGCTGTCCTTGGATCCGTTGAAGACATGATGAGCAGAAACATGAATCAAAGGAATGGCCGCGTCAGCACACGCGCGTGCCAGCACCTCGGGTCCGGTGGCATTGACCCGGATTGCCTGCCACATCTCCACCTCAGCCCGGTCGACATCTGTATAAGCGGCGGCATTGATGACGACCCGCGGACGAACCTCGGCGAGCGCCTTCTGGACCTGCTCCCAATTGGAAATGTCAGCCTGGGCTCGCGTGCGGCCGGTCAAAGCCCAGCCATAGAAGCTTGCGAGGGTCTCCAGCTCCCGCCCGAGTTGCCCACCAACGCCGAATACCAGGATCATGTGGCGGATTCCTAGTGCATGCCACGGGAGCTGTTCGGCGAGGTGGCGCCGCGCCGAATGCTGTCGCGGATAAAATGGCTTGTAACCTGCGGGACCGCGCTGTTGATACCAGTTGCTTCGAGAAGATGGGTTGCCATGCCATTAAGCCCGCTTCGATTAGTATCGGTTATTTCTTTTTTGGCGCTGATCAATGTTTCGTCGTGGCTTGTTATCGAACCCGAATCGTCGTGCTGATCACCTTGACAAAGAAACGCCGTCACGGCTTTCGAACACATGCCACTTACGAAGCAGGTGATTCACAAGCCGATAGCTCAGGCGTACGTCGAAGGAGACATGAATCCAACTTGGAAAGAAGTCCCTACCACTTAAGAGTAGATTCATTCTGCGATATGGGGCTGCTGTGGCTCGTCAAGTCACTTCGCCTGTTGCCTGACCGATCAGCGCGCCGAGGGAAAAGGCGATTGCTAACGGCGCGGGTGTCATCCTATGCGGCGAGAACCGCTCAGTGCTCGCAATAGAACGCACACCGTTAGCCCTACGGCAATGCCCAATACCTGCATGACGGTTTTATTGATTAAGACACCGCTTGGTGCGCACGCGGGTCCGGCCGCACAACAAACTTGAGTGGCGGAGCACGATCAGCCTGAACGTGTCATGACGGGGAAGAGCTACCGTCGGTCCGGAGGCGCAGAGCGCGCGGCTCGCGGTGGTATGCTCCGCAGTTGCGTGGGCGCTAATCAACATGCTCATTCAGCGGCGCTATGTGCAGCCGATGAGATGGTGCTCACAAGGGTGGGACAATGGTGACACGAAAGAATCGTCTCAATGACTTCATCACGAATGGCGATCCGGCCCCCGATGATCCGGTGCAGGTATTGTGCGAGGATCATGTCGGCACCTACCTGATCCCGTTTCCCTGCCTCCGTACCGATGGGGTATGGCGAAACCAGGCAACGGGCGAGATTATTGCCGGAAAGGTTATTGGTTGGCGACCATTTAAGCCGAATAGCCGACGCGCAGCCCCAGGACTTTGCTCCTAAATCCCAGTCCTCACACCCGGCGGACGGAACCTCATTATTGCCCACCCGAGCGATCTGGCCCCATAGGTTCGACGGTGCCTTGGCGGAAGGCGGAGCCGCAGACGCGACTGGACGTTTCCGCGTGAAGCTGTAAAGAACTCGAGCCAACACAGGGCAGAGGGACCGCTTTCCATCTGCGATGAAGTGGCCACTCCCGATCTTTTGTGGAGCAGAACCATTGGGATCTCCAAGGGAGTGACAGAACGCGTTGAGCTGCGCCGCCATCACGGCACGAACGATGTTCAACGCGACATCATACTTCTCAAGGGACGTCTATGACGTGCAACATTCTTTTTCTGCACCAGAACTTTCCGGGTCAGTACAAGCTTCTCTCGCGTGAACTCGGCAGCCGCGACGGATTCAAGGCCGTTGCGCTTGGTCAGAAGTCCCCGTTCGGCGTCAATTTTGGCCCCGTGAGCTACGAGGGCTATCAGTCAGGCCCTGATCACTCGTCTGATCTCTTCCCTCCCCTCACCTTCTTTTCGGAACAGGTCCGCCGGGGTGATATGGTTCGCGGGCGGTTACAGGACCTGAAGCGGCGCGGCTTCACGCCGGATGTGTGCTTTGCCCATCCTGGATGGGGTGAGGCGCTGTTTGTCAAAGAAGTCTTCCCGGAGACGAAGCTGATCTCCTATCTCGAATATTACTACCGCAGCCAAGGCAGTGATCTGGATTTCGATCGCGAGTTTCAGTCGCCATCGGTGGATATGCAGTATGTCTCGCTGCGCAATCTGCCCACCCTGCAGGCAGCCGCATTGTCTGATGCTCTCGTGTCACCGACCCGGTGGCAAGCCGGGTCGTTTCCGCCTCCCCTGTCAGAGCGGATCAACGTCATTCATGAAGGGATCGATACAGACGTGGCCAAACCGGGACCAGCTCGTCCGTTGGCGGTTTCGCGTGGCACGATCCAGCCTGGGCAGACCCTGATCACCTATTCTGTCCGCTCTCTGGAACCGTACCGCGGCTTTCATTCGTTCATGCGCGCTCTTCCCCACCTTCAGGCACTGCTGCCCGAGGCACACGTGGCGATCGTGGGAAAGGAGCCGACAAGCTATGGGCGCAATCCCAGCCAAGGCCGGACCTGGAAGCAGGTGATGGTGGAGGAGATCGAGTCACAGGTTGACTGGGAGCGTGTCCATTTTCTTGGAACGCTACCCTATGACGGACTGATCAATCTGTTTCGTCTGTCGACGGTCCACGTCTATCTGACCTACCCGTTTATTCTGTCCTGGTCCCTGCTGGACGCCATGGCCAGCGGCTGCGCCATTGTTGGATCGAGCACAGGTCCGGTCGTGGAAGTGATTCAGGATGGATATAACGGCGTTCTGGCAGACTTTTTTGATGCGCAGGCGCTGGCCGAACGCATTGCCTCCGTGGCGAGCGACCGCGACCTACGCCAGCAGCTGTCAGAGAATGCACGTCAGACGGTGCTTGAGCGCTATGACTTCAAGACAGTCTGCTGGCCAGCCTACGAGCGCCTGATGAATGAGGCGCTCGCGCTATGATGCAAAAGGCACCACCAAGGTGGTGCCTTCTTCCAGTCTTACCGAGTCTTGGCGCCTGCGGCGGGCGCTTCACCGCCTTCGGACGGAGCGCGATTGCCTTTGACGGCATCCAAGCAATCGGCATAGGCGTCCAAAAGCCACTCGCGGTCAAAGACAACGCCTGTCTCGCGCGCCTGCGCCTGTTCGAGCTGTGCAAGGTAACGCAGGAGCGCGAAGGCCACGACCTCCGGGCTATCCCCCTGCAAATTCACCGGGCGGCCGCTCGCTTCACCACGCGACTGATCGGCCGCTTGTCCCATACGCCCCGTTGCCATTGCTGTCTCCTACTGTTCCTTGAGAGCGAAATCATAAATCTGGAGCACCGGATCCAGGAAATAGGCCAGGATCGTGCGCTTGCCTGTCTCAATCGAGACCTGTGCCGGCATGCCGGGCGTCAACTCGACCTGAGCCTCCTCGATGTCCTTCGGATCAACTCTGACGACACCCTTGTAGTAGGTGTGGTTGGTGATCTTATCGTCGAAGCGATCGGCGGATACTTTCTCCAGCGTGCCGGGAATCGCCTTATGATAACGCTGGCGGTAAGGCAAGAGATGGATGCTGGCGCTCTGCCCCGGGTGGACGCGATTGACATCCGTGGGGCTGATTTCGACCGCCAGGACCAGAGGATCGTCCTTGGGCACGATTTCGAGTGCCGTCTGTCCAGGCACCAGCGTCGCCCCCGGTCCGAAGACGGACAGACCATACACATAGCCGCTCTCCGGCGCCACCAGCACGGCTTGGCTCAGCCGCCACTGCGCCGATTGCAGGCGTGGCTCGATTTCGGCCAGGCGGGCGTCATTGTCGGCGCTGTCCCGCGCGATGGTCTCCAGCCGATCCTTGTTCAGTTGCTGCATCTGGATCTCAGCTGCGCGGATCTTGTCTTCTTCCGCCGTGATCGAACCGGAGATCGACGAAAGATCGCCCCTCAGGCCCGCGGCCGATCGCTCCAGGGTCAACACCCTCGGACGAGCGATGAGGCCCTTCTCGACAAGCGGCTGCAGCGAGGTCAGTTCATCCTCGATGCTCTTGAGCTGAACTTGCGAGGCGCTGGCCCGTCCGCGCAAGGCGGTGATCTGGCGGCGACTGCCCTCGACCTGCTGCGTCAGGAGGCTGATCTGCCCCAGATAGGCGGCCCGGCGCGCTGCCAGGAGTGCAGCCTCCTGCTGAAACAGCATCTGAACCTGGGGGTCGCTTTTCTGGTCGTGCAACGACGCGGGAAATGCCAACTCAGCCGCATCGGCGCGCTCGGCCTGCAGGCGTGCTGTCCGCAGCAGGGCTGCGGCGCGACTGCTGCTTAAGACGGTTGCCTCGGCCTTCGCGTCGGCGAGTTCGAGCTGCAGGAGCTTCTGCCCCTTCTCGACCAGCTGTCCCTCGCGCACGAAGACGACGCCGATTTCCCCGCCGGTCGGATGTTGGATCGCCTTGCGGTTGCCCTCGACCGCCACTTTTCCCGACGCAATGGCCGCACTCGCCACCGACATGGTTGATGACCAAAGAGCGATCCCCGCCACCAGGGCGAGAGCCGCCACGCCGCCGAACAGCACGGGTCCGGATGCCGAATCCTTGAGAGGTAAAATCGGGAGCGCGTTGCGCAAAACCTGATCAGTCACGGGCCTGTCCCACCTTCTTAACAATCGTTGGCCGGCCGAGCTGCTTGAACACATCCGTCGTGGATCCGAAGCTGACCAGCGTTCCTTCCTTCAGCACAGCGGCATGGTCGAGATGCATCACCAGATTGGGGCGGTGCGTGATCAGGATCACGGTGGTGCCCCGCTCCTTCAGCTCGTGCATACAGGCAATCAGCGCCTCTTCGCCGGGGCCGTCGAGATTGGAGTTGGGTTCGTCGAGCACCACGAGGGCCGGATTGCCGATGATGGCGCGGGCAAGGGCAATCAGCTGGCGCTGGCCTCCCGACAGAACAGAGCTGTCGTCCAGGGAGGTCTCGTAGCCCTTCGGCAGGCGCAGAATCACATCATGCACCCGCGCGCGCTTGGCCGCGTCGATGATCTCGTCATCGGAGTACATGCCGAAGCGACCGATGTTTTCGGCGACAGTCCCAGGCAGAAGGCTGATGCTCTGCGGCAGGTAACCGACGAAGCGCCCGAACTCGTGGTTGCTCCATTGGTCGAGTTCCGCGCCGTCGATGCGGACAGCCCCCCCGGTCGGCCGCAGGCTGCCCGTCAAGATCCGGGCCAGCGTCGTCTTGCCCGATCCGTTCAACCCGACGAGACCCAGGCTTTCACCGGCCCGCACCCCGAAGCTGATCCGCTTCAGCACGGCCCGGTCCGAACCCGGCGGCACGAACGTGACGTCCTGGCACGTGATGGTGCCGGCTGGACGCGGCAGATGCAGGGTGGTTGTCGGCTCAGGCGACTGCTTGAGGACTGTATCGATCCGCCGCATCGCGTCCTTGACCGGATGATAATCCTCCCAGGCCGAAATCAACTGGTCCACCGGCTTCATGGCGAACCCGAAGACGAAGATCGACGCGAACACGATTCCGAAGGGAATCTCGCCGTTGATGACCTGGATGACGCCGACCGCCATAAGGCCGCCCTGCATGAAAATGCGCGCAGATCCGAGGAAGGAGGAGAACACGACACCCCGACCGCTGGCAATCAGCTGCTCTTGGATGGCCTTGTTGCGCTCGTTGCGCCAGCGGCCAATCACGGCATTCAGCATGCCAAGGCCGACCACGGCCTCAGCTGAGCGGGTGGCGGCTTCGCTGAATTGCTGCGAGGCATTGCCGACCACGTTCGCTTTGATCAAGGCGCGCTTGGTGAGGATGGCATTGGCAACGGTCGCGCCCGCTGAAACCGCAATGCAGATCCCGGCCGTGATCCCGATTGCCGGATCGAGCAGAAAGAGGATGCCGAGGAAGAGAAAACCCCACGGCATGTCGAGCGCGGCCATCGCACCCTTGCCGGTCACAAATTGACGAAAGCTGTCCAGATCACGCAGGAGTTGCGCATTCGCCGGGCCCGTGCCGCTGGCGGATTTCCGGACCACGACCTTGAACACCCGGTCCGCCAGCCGGCGCTCAATCCGGGCGGAGGCCCGAATCAGAAGCGTGCCGCGCACCCACTGGAAAATACCCTTGGCCGCGATGGCGATCGTGAACCCGATCAGGAGCGCGACGAGCGTCTCCCAACTCTTGGCGGCGATCACCCGATCGTACACTTGGAACATGAAGATCGGGTAGGCCAACAGAAGAACGTTGACGCAGGATTCGAAGCAAAGCGCGAACAGGAAATGCTGCCGGCACGCTTTGAGCGCCGCGGCAACATCATGATCCTGATGGGAGTGCATGCGATGAGTGCTCATAATGGATGTTTAAACAAAACTGATTAAGTGTGCCTTGCCTCAGCCCGTCCCGCGTCCGGTGGCCTTACGGGGCCGACGTTGCGCAGCAGAAGATGATCTTCTCACCATTTGCAAGCTGAGCCGATCAAGCTTTGTCTCAAAGTCATCAGGACGATCCGACGTTCCGCTCGACACGACATCACCGTCGTGTGCGTCCTGCAAAACGACCTCACTGCTTTGGCTGGCCATAGCCTGGGCCAGGAGAAACCCTTCCAGAGTATAGAATTGCGGCATGCCGTCAGCCTTCAGCCGATCGTCTGACGACAGAGCCGCAAGGACAATGCGCGCCGGCCAATCGGCCTGCACCACATCGGCGAGTTGGGGCACCGTTGAGACGTCGTGCCGCGGCATTGCGGGATCAGCCGTGCCCTCCACGAGCAGGGTCGCCGCCTTGCCGTGCAGCATCGAGAGGAGCCGCACGAGTCCATCACCGCGACGAAGCACAACGCCTGCACGACAGAACACCTGAGGCCGCGTGCCCGCCATCGCCTGCTGCGCCACGTGAGCCTCTGTGGTTCGGGTGCTGTAGCAGGACAGTCGTAGAGGCAACCCATAGCTGCGGCTCCACACTTGCGCCTTGGCCTCGAGGGCTGGCCACAGACGTGGATCGAAGAGGCAAAGGTGGATGGCAAACGGTCTGTCATGCAATGTGAGTGACAGCGCCAGGACGGTGCGGTGCAGAGCCTCCAAATCCTGCTGGACGAACACAACGATGTCGGCACTGACCTGTTCGGGTTCAGAACCCAGGTCCAGACGCTGCAGGAGGCCAGGCGCCGCATGACCACCGGCGGTCGCGAGGGGATGAAGGATTGTCGGGAGCGTCGCAGGATCCACCCATGCCATGGGGGCAAAGTCACGGGCCAATGCCGCATTCCGGGGATCGGCGGCATCGACCTCACGGATCCAGGCCGCATGTGACTGTCCCGCATAACTCCGTGACAGTTTCACGCAGCCCAGGTCCGCCTCTGGTGCGGGCGCTTTAACGATGACCTGCTGCTGCCACTGCGGGCCCTCGCCATCCACCTCGCGCGCCACGATGGTGATGGCCAGCGGCTCCTTCGCTCCGAATGCTTCGAGGCGCAGATCCCTTGCACCGACGATGGCGTCGGTGATGCGCAGGAAGATGGCGACTTCGCGTGATGGCAAGCGGACGGCGCGAATTACTTCAACTCCGGCGGCTTCCGAGGGCCTAACAACGTTTTGGCGGCACAGGCTGGCGGCCCACGCCCGCAGCTCCGGCGAGGGTTGTTCTATGCCCGCATGCAGGGCCTCGACCAGGTTGATCCCATTGGCTCCCGTATCGACCAGCGAGAGGGCATGCCGGGGCGATCGCTCGTTGAGGTGAAGCCGAACCAGGGTGTCGGCGAGCTCCAGATAAAGAAGCGATTCAGCTTCCCCGTCGAGCCAAAGAACCAGTCGGCCGTCGCCATGATGCAGCACCTGCCCCGCCACACGCTGCAACCCATGCGCCGTCACGGCGTAGGCACTCACCTGGCCTCCGTCGTGCTCCGCGTGAACATCAAGGATGCTGCCCTCGGGGAAGGCTTTGACGAGGGAGCCCGGTGCCTGCCAGGCACTGATAAAGGCGAGATAGCGCTCCAGGACGGGGGCGGGTCCGTTGGCTTGAGTGAACCGATTGGCCACCAGGCCGAGGGCGCGCCGGGTCTCAGGGTTATCCCAGCGGGCAAGCCGTGCCACGGCCCTGACGACGGCACCCTCCCCGTCTTTGGAGGTCACGTGCAACTCGCATTCGGCGCCGTCACGCAGGTTGACGCTATCGAGCAGCAGAACTTCGAGGTGCTGCCCGGGCCGGAGCAGTTTCTTGCGCTCAAGGACAGTCGCGGCGACGCCAGCCACCCGAACATCAGCGATCGCGGCGTTCTCGAGCTGAGAACACCACGCGAAGGCCGCACTGCCCGACCACGGGATCACAAAAAGCGGAAGAGCTCCCGGCTCTTGCGAGACCGGAAGCTCCCCCTTGTCGTTAGGAATGACTGACATCAGAAGTGGAAGAAGGAACCGTCAATGTCATTCGGATCGTAACCCACCAGCTTGAACTTGGTGCCGTCGCTCTTCACGGTGACGATCGTGTTACCATTGCCGTCGCCCTTGAACGAAAGGCTGCTGAGCTTGGTCGCGGCCGTGCCGGACAGGTCGATCACGTCCTCGCCGACCTTGAAGTCGGCAATCGTGTCGATGTCGTTCTTCGCACCGTTGTCGATCTCGAAGGTGTCACGACCCGCGCCGCCCAGAAGACGATCGGACCCGGCGCCGCCAAACAGCGTATCGTCGCCGTCGCCACCCAGCAGCGTATCGTTACCGGAACCACCGAAGAGCTGGTCGTCGCCGACCATGCCGCTCAGGGAGTCATTGCCGCTGTCGCCGTAAAGACGATCATTGCCGGCGTCACCAAAGAGACGATCATTGCCGCTGCCGCCATACAGCCGATCAGCATCATCACCACCCCAGAGGCTGTCATTGCCGTCCTCGCCGTAGAGACGGTCGCTGCCGGCATCGCCGTAGAGGCGATCGTTGTCCTTGCCGCCATACAGCCGGTCGGCGTCATCGCCGCCGTAGATGGTGTCACGGCCCGCATCACCCTTCAGCAGGTCGTTGCCCGTGCCGCCCTTCAGCAGATCGGCGTCATCGCCACCATACAGGGAGTCGTTGCCCGCATCGCCAAACAGGCTGTCGCGCCCATCCTCGCCGAAGATCGAGTCCCGTCCTTCGCCGCCCGCCGCAACGTCATTGCCGCGACCCGCTTTGATGGCGTTGTTGCCATCATTGCCGGCAATCACGTCGCCCAAGGTGCTGCCCGTGACCTTGGCATTGGACTCGCCGGTCAGCACCACGCCACGGAAGCCCGTGCCGCTGATGTTGATCGAGCTGCCGGTTTGGACCGTATCAAAGCCCTTAGGCGCGCCCTTCAGCTGCGCGAGCTTGTCGCCGCTGCCGAGAATCACGTAGTCGGACGCACTGGTTCCCTTGACGATCGACTTGGACGGGTCACTGAAATCCCGCTCTCGCACCGTGTCGTCGCGGAGATTGCGCGGAATAGCTTTTAGAAAATAACTATACGCATCCGGCGAGACGTTGCCGTCCCACACGCTTCCCATACTTGCCATCAATACCCCCAAAGTGAGCGGTTCTCGCCCGTTCTGGTCGCTTCCCCAAAGATTAGCCTAATACCTCGTAAGGTACCTTTCGCTATATCTCGTAAGGTAAACAGAGTCTGTAACAGATTCATCACAAGTCAGATTTATTTTCCTCCGACGGGTTAATTATTTCTGGTCCGGAGGTTCTATCCCCAAGCACAGATCCCCCTTCGCTCCGGGTCCAGCCGCAGCGCTCCCGCCAACTGAGGTCAATCAGCCGACGGCGCAGAGCCAGCGGCCAGGCCATCGGATGTGCAGGTGCCGCGATGATGGCCTGGTCGCCGTCATGAGGCGTCCCTGTCAGAGTTCGTGCGACTGAAGTTGCGCCAGCAGCATCCGCCCATGCTTCGTCTTGGACAACTTGGTCGCCACCTCCTCGAAGCTCCAGCGGTCGATCCAGCCCTGCCGGTAGGCAATCTCCTCGGGCGAGGCAATCAACTGGCCCTGACGGGACTGCAGCACGCGTACGAACTCTCCCGCCTCAAGGAGCGACTCGTGGGTCCCAGCATCAAGCCACGTGTAACCACGGCCGAGGCGCTCGACATAGAGGTTACCCTGCTTGAGATAGACATTGTTGAGATCGGTGATTTCCAGCTCGCCACGGGGTGAGGGCTTGATGCTCTTGGCGATCTCGACCGCCTGCTCGTCGTAGAAGTACAGTCCGATCACTGCCCAGTGCGATTGCGGGACCGCTGGCTTCTCCTCGATGGAGGTGGCCCGGCCGTCCTGGTCGAAGGCGACGATGCCATAGCGCTCCGGATCCTCGACGCGGTACCCGAAGACGGTGGCACCTTCCCGCCGTTGGTCGGCCTGCTGCAGGACCTCCGTCAGGCCATGGCCGTAGATGAGGTTGTCGCCGAGAACCAGGCACGACGGATGGCCGCGCACGAAGTCTTCGCCGATGATGAAGGCCTGTGCCAGACCGTCCGGGCTCGGCTGCACCGCATATTCGAGGCGAACACCCCACTGGCGGCCGGTGCCCAGAAGCTTCTTGAACGACGCTTGGTCTTCAGGCGTCGTGATGATCAGAATGTCCTTGATCCCCGCCAGCATCAGCGAGGTCAGCGGGTAATAGATCATCGGCTTGTCGTAGATCGCCAACAGCTGCTTCGAGGTCGACAGCGTCAGCGGATGCAGGCGCGTGCCGGAGCCGCCTGCGAGAATAATGCCTTTTCGGTTCATGCCCCTCTCCTGTCGTCTGTCCTTTCTGAAGTGCTGGCCACAGTCGCTCACGCGGCCGCGCCCAGGCGCTCGCCGCGGTACACGCCGGAGCGGATGCGCTCCCACCAGGGACGGTTCTCCAGATACCAGCGCACGGTCTTGGCGAGACCCGTCTCGAAGGTCTCCTGCGGCACCCAGCCGAGCTCCCGGCCGATCTTGGTCGGATCGATGGCATAGCGCTGGTCGTGCCCGGGCCGGTCGCGCACGAAGGTGATCAGGTTCCGGCGCGGGCCGATCCGCTCATCCGGCGTGATCTCGTCGAGGATCGTGCAGATCGCCTGAACCACCTCCAGGTTGGTCTTCTCGTTGTGGCCGCCCACATTGTAGCTTTCGCCAACCTCGCCTTCGAGGGCGATCAGGGCGAGCGCCCGGGCATGATCCTCCACATAGAGCCAATCACGCACATTCGAGCCGTCGCCATAGACCGGCAGGGACTTGCCCTCGAGCGCGTTGAGGATGATCAGCGGGATCAGCTTTTCTGGGAAGTGGTAGGGTCCGTAGTTGTTCGAGCAGTTGCTCACCACCGTCGGCAGACCGAAGGTATGATGCCAGGCCCGCACCAAGTGATCGGAGGCTGCCTTGGAAGCGGAATACGGTGAGCGCGGATCGTAAGCGGTGGCTTCCGTGAAGTAGCCTTCAGCCCCCAGGGAGCCGAACACCTCGTCGGTGGAGATGTGGTGGAAACGGAAGGCCTCCTTCTCCGCACCCGACAGGCTCTGCCAATGGGCCAGGGCCGCCTGCAGCAGGGTGTAGGTGCCGACCACATTGGTCTGGATGAACTCGCCCGGGCCGTCGATGGAGCGATCGACATGGCTCTCGGCCGCCAGATGCATGACGATGTCGGGCCGGAAGGAGGCGAAGACCTCCCGCATCTTGGGCGCATCGAGGATATCGGCTTGGACAAAGCTGTAGCGGGGATTGTTGGCAACTGGCTGGAGCGAGTCGAGGTTGCCTGCGTAAGTCAGCTTGTCGAGGACGAGCACCTGATGCTCTGTCTCATTGATCAGATGACGGGCGACGGCCGAGCCGATGAAGCCGGCGCCGCCTGTGACCAGGATGCGCTTGGAGATTGAGGGGAGAGACATTGGGAAATCCTTGGAGGATTGATTACACCGGCGCCTGGGCCGTCTGGTAGCGGAAGGGTGAGATGAAGTCGGCGAAGCCCGGCAGCGTCTTGTCCTTGTCGGAGAGGATCGCCTCCTCTGGCGCAATCGGCCAGGTGATCCCGATCATCGGATCGTTCCAGGCCAGCCCCGCATCACACTCCGGTGCGTAGAAGCCGTCGGCCTTGTAGGCAACCTCCGTGTCCGGCTCCAGGGTGCAGTAGCCATGGGCGAAGCCGCGCGGCAGGAAGAGCTGCTCGCCGCCCTCAGCGGTGAGGGTCTCGCCAACCCAGTGACCGTAGGTGGGGGAGCCGACGCGCAGGTCGACGGCGACATCGAAGATGCTGCCGCGCAGAACCCTGATCAGCTTCGCCTGAGGCTCTGGCGGGCGCTGAAAGTGCAGGCCGCGCAGGGTGCCTCTCTGGGCGGAGAAGGCCTGATTGTCCTGCACAAACACCGTCCCACCGAGCAGGTCCGAGAAGGCGCGCGTGCTGTAGGTCTCGGAGAACCAGCCCCGTGCGTCGCCGAAGCGCCGCGGGACAAAACAGATCACGTCAGGAATATCCGTCAGGCGAACCGTCAAATTAGACATTGGCGAACTCAGTAAAAAATATGCATCGTCTCATTGAGATTGAAGCGCTTCCGCGCACGCATCCTGATGCGAGGGCAGAGCCGCGAGGGCGCCACCCTTTCCGGATTTTGGCGGGCTGAGCCTAGTCCGTCGCTCCCCTGCGGGTCTTACTGCTTCGCGGCCTCGATCATCGCGTCCAGCGTATCCCGCAGCTGCCGCGCAAAGCGAACATCAAACCGCAGCCGGGCTGCAATCACATGCTGGGTTTCCACGCCACCGCCTGGCAAGGGCTCTTGATGCCAGGTGCCGAGCACGAGATTCGAGACCGGACCGGGCGACACGGCCAGAACTGTATCGACGAACACGATCGGGGCATTCTGCGGATCAAGGATTTCAGGCGCGTCAGCGACGTTCTTCGGAGCGCCTCTAAAGCGGACGTCTTGGACCATAAGCCAAATTCCTAACGTGGAGGGGTATTAAGTTAACGACCGGCTGAGCCCGTGGCCCGCAGCCAGCCCGAGGGCTGGTGCAAGTTGGTATAGAGGGCCTGATGGCGAGCGAAGTGGATGTCGTCGGCGCTGGACCGTGACTGGGCGAGATCGTTGAGACGCTGGGGGCTGGGTTTGATGCGCTGGCGGACGATCTTGCGCATCAGTTCGGCGAGTGCGCCTGGGCTGCGCGCCGGGAACAGCAGATCGGTGCTGCTGTCGATCTTTTCTACCATGCCGCCGATGTTTGCACAGATCAGAGGCCGCCCAGCAATGCGGGCCTCCTGAATGACCACTGGAGAGTTCTCCCACCAAATCGATGGCATGATGATCCAGTCGCAGACCGACATGAGATCACTGACATCCTCGTTGCGGTAGCTGCCCATCTGGCGCACGACGTCCTTGGTGTCCGCCAGAAGCTCATCCACCCGCTTCCCGAATTCGGTGTCCCGGTAATGCTTGTTCTCCCCGTGGATCCGGATCTCGATGGATTGACGGATCTCCTCCGGCAGCGACGCAGCCGCCTGCAGGAGGAGATCGATGCCCTTGAACGGATTGATCTGGCCGAAATAGCCGAAGACGACCCGCTGATGTGCTTCATCGTCGGACGCCTCGCTGATCTCGTCGGGCGCCTCGGCTAGGCGGGCCTGTCCGCGGGCCAGAACCCCGGCGTCGAGCAGGTTCTCGATGACGTGAATCCTCTCGGCCGGTACTCCCCAGGCGACATAGCGGTCTTTGAGAAACTCGCTCGGGGCGATGAACTCGTCGATGTGGTCGAACATCGTCTTCAGGATCGTGTTGCGCACAAAGAACTTGCCCGCGCTGGTGGCCGGGAAGCACAGACCGCATTCGGCGGGCGATGCCGCGTAGCACAGGCGGCCGTCGACCTTCACCATCTGGCCGTAGTTGGAGCAGATGGCTGCGTACTCGTGGGCTGTGAAGACCACCTTGACGCCGGCCTGCTGGAAGAGCTCGAAGATCTCGACGCCCCAGAGCAGGAAGTGGTGGATGTGCACGACGTCAGGTTTGATCGAGCCCACCAGCTCGTCCACGAGTTGCTTGAGTACGTCATAGCCGAAGCTCTGGAACGTGAAGCCGTCGACCGGCGGAGGCGCCACCAGGATCTCGTCCGGGCGGCCCCGGAAGCTGCCGAGATTGGCACTGTGCCCGATCGCCTGATGCTCAGCCCGGGCAACGAACACAACCTCATCGATGGTGGCGTCCTGCTTCAGCCGCTGAAACAGCGAATAGGCGGCCCGCTCTGCGCCGCCGGCGCTCAGCTCGGGATGCCCGTGCGAGAGAATGATCATCCGCATGGTGGTGGTCTCAATTCCTGATGGGGCCGGGTGTTCGGGGCTGCAGTGGTTGGCCCCGCAATTGGCGGGCGCCTTAGGCGCCGACGGCGGTGCGCTTTATCACCTGGATGCGACGCACCGGTTTGGCCTCGGGCTCCGGCGGTGCGAGGCGGGTTTGCCAGCGCTGGTTGAACGCGACACAGTTCATGTAGGTGACCATCTGCCGGAGGTCACCGTCGCCCATGCTGGGGATCGACTGCCGCTCGAGATGGTACAGCCCCGGCCGAACGAAGACCTGCATCTCGGCGCCAAGCTGCTCGGCGCGCAGGCAGAGATCGGCGTCCTCGAAGTCGCCGCGCTCATAGACCGTATCGAACCCGCCCAGGCGACCATAGAGATCCGACGAGAGCCCCATCAGGGCCGCCGTCACTGCCGGCGCACTGCGGATCGTCTCGCCGCGATACAACCCGAAGGGCAGACCCTTCATCGGATGGTCCGCCAGGTGCATGCCGCCGACCAGCGACGATTGCGTGAACTCCATGCCGATATGCTGGATGGTGTTGTCCTCGTACAGCAACGAGAATCCCACCACGAGCTCGGGTTCGCCCGCCTCCCGCCGGGCCCGGATCGCGGAGGCCGCCTCATGCAGCGGCGCAGGATCCAACACCATGATGTCTGAGTTCATCAGGAACACGACATCGCCCGAGGCCGCCATAAAGCCCAAGTTGTTGGTGCGGCCGAAGCCGTAGTTATCGGCATTCTGGAGCAGAACCGTCGGAATGGTGATCGATTTGCTGCGGCTTGCCAGCCGGCCGTAAATTTCCGGCCAGATCCGGGGGTCGTCGACAACCAGGATGAGCTCAAAGCCCGGCCCCAGAACCCGCTGCAGATGATAAACGCAGTTCAGGAAAAACGCATCGCCGTAAAACGGGATAATGATGGAGGACAGGCCTCCGCCTGTCTGAACCGGTGGACCGAAGTGAAATCTCTTGGCCAAGGCCTCCGTCTTCGGAAGGGACAGAAAAGGCCGGTAGATCGGGTCCACAAACGAGGCTGGCAGGGACTGAATGTCACCGAAGAACTGCCGGACAATATCGAGCGCCTCCCTCTCGTTCCGGCGCACCGGCGCCCTCACCGGGCCGAAGATCTTGACCTCGTCCTCGAAGGGGCCGCGCTCGAGAAAGTAGAATTCCCGCTCGCTTTCATTCCCCTCAGCCGGAAGGACAGCGGCAAAACTATGGATATTCGATCCGCCCTTCACCAGACCGTTGCTAGAGAGGTACTCATGCACGTCGGGACGGAGCCGGGTGGCCAGGGCTGGTTTCGTCACGAGAATGCTGAAATCCCCGGAGACAACTGCCACCTGTCGGTCACCCACCTGGGGAATCCAGCCTTCCAGGACAAGACCGGATGCGCCGGCCACCGCTCGATCGATATGAAACGGACGAAAGGCTTCGGCATCAAGGACGGCGATGGGGGAGCGCAGGAAGCCCACGAGGTCGGATTGGCCGGCCTCCTCGAAAGCATCATGGATCGCTCCTTTGAGAGCGGTCTCCGCCAGCCACTGCGGCGACACAGGCGTGGCGTACAGGTCCTGCCGCACACTGTTGCCGTACCGATCCCAAACGCTCGCCTGGCACGGCCATGCCGGGTTGAACCGTTTCGTCGCATCCGAGGTCGTGCAAGCAGCCAGATACTGGCGCGTCCCGCTGCGTGAAGCAGCGGCGGGCGTGCCAGCCCTGCGTGGGGCCTCGGGACCGGACGGCTGGGCCTCCCTTCGGTCAACCAGCCGCCAGGCTTCACGGGAGGCAGACAGGGAGAGTTCGTTTTGGACGATCTCAATCCGGTCCCAGACCTCCAGGGTGCGATCGGTCTCGATGTCGACAATAGCAAAAACGGTGCCCCAAAGGACAAAGATCTCGTCGATTTTAGCAGTCATTTTCGCCTAGCCCCTGGGATGCCGAGAACCTTGTTATGCGCGGTCAGCGCAACGGTTCTTCCGCACAATCAGCCGCGGGTATGTGCGCCAAGTCTCAGCACCCGGTCAAGGAGATTAAGGCCGGTTAGGCACGCAACGAGGGCCCTTACCCCTCATCAGACCTCCTGGCACCGGGATTACGGGGCACGGGAACAACGCTCTGGAGGACTCAAGCGTCCCGTCAACCGCACATCAATGGGGATATTATCCCAAATAACATCAATCACTTAAGCCTGCTTGATCGAGTATTACGTGATGACGTGCGGGCGACGTCCCTTGAGCAGACAGAGGAATGCGCGACAGATTGATCCATGAGATGGATGGAGCCGCTCTCTAAGGCTCGGCTGTTGGGCAATGCGACAAGAGGCGGTGCCGTCCCCTTGAGATGATGGCCCAGGAGAGAGCCGCGTTTTCCGCCGTATGCTCCGGAAAAAAGCTCGGCGCCGGATCGGCCGCGTGGGTTTGGCCCCGCTTTGAACAAGGTCAGATCGCGGCAATGCTGGTCACTGTGCCCCGGTCAGGTGGCCCGGCGACGAGGCTAACGCGCTAGACGAACCGGCACGATTCACCTAAAACCGCGCCTCCGACATGACCTCGCCGCTCCGTGGGACTGCTCGACATTCCTGTTCCGCTCAATTTGCAAGGCAAGCAATGGCTGACGTAAAACGCATCGCCCTCATGGCCTCATCTCGGTCTGTGCCGGGCCTTTATGAAGCCGATGCTGAGAAGATCTATAACCTCCACGGCGGCAATACAGGCAACGTGGCCTTCGTGAACGCGATCTCATCCCATCTCGATGGCGAGGTGAATTTCGTGTCGTGGGATGCCTCGCCGGAGCAGCTGAAGCGTTCCGGGGAGGTAGTAGTGATTGCCTGCGCCAACCAGCTTGGTCCGCACACGGACCTTGGACGGACCGCAGCCAATCTGGACAAGGCCGGTCTTCCGATCCTGGCCCTCGGGCTGGGGGCGCAAGCGAACTCACAAGGAGAGAATACCAGCGTCACGGACGGAACCCGGCGGTGGATCGAGGTCATCGCGGCTCATGCCCCGAGCGCCGGGCCGAATATCGGCGTGCGCGGTCGCTACACCCTGCAGCAGCTGGAGCGGCTCGGCCTGCCCGCGTCTGCGGCTGTGATCGGGTGCCCGTCGAACTTCACGAATCTCTCGTTTGATTACGTGGCGGCGGTCGAGCGGCGCCGCGCGCAAGGGGTCTCCCTGGTGGCCTGTGCCATGGGGCATCCGTTTTCGCCCGCCTTGGCGGCGGTCGAACAGCAGATCCTCGATCTGGTGGATCGCACGGAGGGCACCTGTGTCGTCCAGCATGGACTGAGCATGATCAAGCTGGCCCTGCATGAGTTTGACCGCATTGAGGCATCGCTCCTGGAGCAGACCCGGCGTTACTTCCGACCGCACCTTACGCTGGAGGAGTTCAAGACGTGGTGCCGCAAGCGCGTGCTCGCCTTCGCCGATGTGGATCACTGGATGGCATGGACGAAGCGCTATGACTTCGTCGTCGGCCCAAGGTTTCACGGAGTTATGCTGGCGCTTCAGGCTGGTGTTCCGGCAGGCTGTATTGCCCACGATAGCCGGACCTTGGAGATGTGCCAGACCATGGGCATCCCTGTCCGCATGTTCGACTCCTTTGAGGAGCCTCTTACGCTGGATAATCTCGGGTCGCTCTTCCCGTTCGACGCGAGTGCATACCGAGACACGCGCGCAGCGCTGGCCAAGGAATACGTTTCGATACTTCAGGCCGCCGACCTCCAGTATGACGAAAGACTTGATACGATGGCTGGCCGACCAAGCTTGGCTTTATTCGACAACGCCATCCCAAGTTGAGTAGCGGGCTGCTGCACCACGTCCACGCCCATGATTTGCCCCCCGATACCCTCGCAGCCCATACGGCAGCCGTTATTCGAGAGGCGAGCCAAAGTCGTGTGAGCAAGCTGCTGAGCCTGCTGCCTTACCCGCCTGCGTTCGGTCGAGCCGACACTTGCCGGGTTCAGAGCGCTCGTGCCATGATCTGCCGTTCACTGGGGGAGCGCTCCGGACCACCATCGGCGGGTCGCACGACAGGCTCCCTATGCAGGAGCTCCAGAGCTGACGCAAATGCAGCTGCTCGTGTACCTAAATCGGACCTGCTCCCCGCCTCAGATACTGATAGCTTAGCAGTTTCTTAACGATATTCGTCCACTCTGTGCAAGTAGTCCAGACAAGATTCTCAATCAGATAAACCAAGCGCTGCAGAGGACGGATGCAACGGCCCCGCCAGGTGTGGAGCAAGGTCACCGCGTTCCACCGAAATCTCGGCTTCTATGAGACCGCGGGGCTAACCCGACAGCAGAGAAGAACAAGCATGTTGTCGATCAGGTCCAACCTCAATGCGCTGTCGGCCCTTCAGGTCATCAGATCAACTCAAAATTCTCTGAATAAGACACAGGGACAAATGTCGACCGGCCTGAGGGTCAGTGAGGCTTCCCACAACGCCGCCGCCTGGTCGACGGCTGTGAAAATGAAATCCGACATTGGGGCACTCGGGGCCGTGCGCAGTTCCATCAAGCAAAGCGTGGCAATGCTTGATACCTTTACAGCAGCACTGAACAGCACTCTCGTGGCCCTCAACAAGATCAAGCAGGCATTCGTCACGGCCAGTCAGCCGGGCGCCGATCTCGCAGCCCTTCGGGCCGAGATCGGCGCCCAAATCAAAGGCATGAAGAACATCGCTGCGTCAGCAACGGTCAACGGTCAAAACTGGCTCTCTGGATCCGGAGGCGTGACAAAACTGGTTTCATCCTATGATGGAGCGAGCCGGCAAATTGGCACCCTGGCTTTCGATACGAGCCGCACCATTCTCTTCGAGGACACGGTAGCCGGAGTTGGAGGAATTCTCGGCAGGGTTGCGGCGCTTGACGCTGCCGATTTCTCTGATCCCCTGCGGCTCACGTCGCCGAAGCCAGCCGCGGGCACTGGATCCGGTGCGGGTGCATCCCTCGTCCTCACCGGCACTGCGGGCGCCGACCGATTAACAGGTGGCTCTGGAAACGATACGCTTATAGGGGGATTGGGCAAGGACACACTCATCGGCGGCGCGGGTGCCGACACCTTCGTGTTCACTCGTGCGGCCGAGAGCGGGATGAGCCCGACCCAACGTGATACGATTGTCGGTTGGGAGAACATCGATATCCTTGACCTCAGCGCAATGGATGCCAGCATCAGTCAGGCAGGGCACCAGAGTTTGAACTTCGTCGGCTTTGACCCTGTGGGTGACTGGAACGTGGGCGCGGGCCAGGTCAAATACTCTCATGTTGGCTCCAACACCTATGTGGTCGGCGATGTTACCGGCGATGGCCGAGCCGATTTCAACATAGAAATCCGCGGTATTCATACGTTGACTCGCGACACCGACACTGTTGGTCTCTTCGCGGGAGCTTTGAACACGGTTGACGACGCGATCAACGACGTCATTGCGGCCGCAGCGCGGATCGGGGCAACTAAAGCTGTTTTGGAAACCCAGGAGGAGTTTATCAGTGTCTTGTCTGACGCACTCACGGCGGGACACGCAAGCCTCGTTGATGCCGACATGACTGAGGCCTCCTCTCGCTTGCAGGCTCTGCAGGTCCAACAACAGCTTGGAATTCAAGCTTTGGCGATCGCAAACCAAAACAGTCAAATCATCTCCAAGCTGTTCCAGTAGGCCTCCAGCAGCTTCGCAGGGATAGATCCTGAAGCAATTTGATCCCGCAGCGACTACTTTGTGGGTGGCGCTGGTAACGACACGTTCGACAGGACATCAGCCGGAAGCGGCAATCCGGACGACACCGACGCGGCCGATTACACGCAGGGTGGTCCACCGGCGTAATCGTGAACTTGGCGACCGGCACAGCCATCGACGCGTTCGTCCATACCGATACTGTGGGCGGCATCGAGGTTTTCGACGCCACCCGCTTTCACGACACCCTGATCGGGGCCGACAAGATCGACCTCTCGACCATGGATGCGGACAACACCCTGGGCGACCAAGCCTTGTTCATCGGCACTGCCCTCTTCAGCAAGGCCAGCGGCCAACTCCAGATTGACCCGGCCGTTGCGGGTGTCACGCGGGTGCTGGGCGACACGAACGGAGATGGCATGGCCAATCTGGAGATCCGGCTCACGGTTGCGCTGAAGCTGACGGGCGGTGGCTCTCTGCTTTGACCTGAGCATGCACAGAAAGGCGTGCGAAGGGGTGGCGCTCCTGCCCGCTTCGGCTTTCCGAGCCACGTTGCCACCGCGAACGGGCCCCGCGAGCGTATCGATGAGAGCAACACACGGCGTCCGCTTTGACCCAGGCACGGTGGGATCGCATGAAGGCACTTGCCGACATCCTGCTGTCATGGGAGCCTCGACCAGGATGTTTCAAACCCGCTCATTGCCTTGGCTTGGGTTCCCTGACCCACAGGCGCATCGTGCACATCATGTTCAGGCGGTCCTGGAGTTCGGCATCTGGGCGCCGAATGCGTGTGCTTGCGCCGTTGCGCTCCCGAGAAGCCTTGATTGAAAATCACCATGATCGACTTCAACACGCCCCTCAGCCTTAATCGGCCTTAAGGTTTATCCGAAGGGGGACATAGTTCAGGTCACGGTTCATGGTTCCTTGACCATTCCTGAGGTGCTGAACCGTGTACAAGAGCACCGGATTGGGTGAGTCGATCGTATCGAAGTTTGGGGACTGGCTGCCCGGATCGATGATCGACGGATAGCTCGTCAGAATGTCATGCGAGTCGATCCGGGGACGGGTGGGCGATGCCTTGATCCGCGACGGCGCGGTCCAGTTCAACAGATCTTTGGAGGTTGAGAGATAGAAGCCGGGAACCGGCCCATCGTCGCCGGGCAGTTTGCGTCGATCGGCAAAGGCAGCGACCCAAACCCCAGCGCTCGTGATGTAATTCAGAGACCGGACCTCGTGAGGGAGAGCGTGCGGCGCGACAGGCTGGCAGGCAGCAACGGCGCCGCGTTGGGGACGAGGCACGACGTTGAAGCCAGAACCGCCCCACCCTTTCCAGGACATCGGATCAAAGGGATCGGCCGTGCGGAACAGGCAGTTGCCGCTCGGTTGAGTCCCCTCCCCTTGAGCGAACATAAAGACGTAGAATGCCCCGTCCTTTTGCACGATGTTGGACGTTGTGAAATAGCCGTAGCGCTCTGTGAGCTCGCTCCTGTAGACATCCCCGAGGGAAGCCACCACCTCCGTCTCTTGGGGGAGCACCTCAAAGGTTTGACCCATATCATTGGATCGCACAGCAACAATATTGTTTAGCCAGCAGCGGCCCGGAACTCCGTGCACCTCGCAGCCGGCTCGCGTCATCTGTGCGGTCAAATCCTGACTTGCCAATCCGGTAATCGCGCGCCCATCGCGCGTGTAGGTTGCCTCAATCCACATGCTTCCCATCCCTCGGGCAGCATAGTCCGAACTTCGCATGACGGATGTGCAGCTTGGGCTGAGGGTTTCGAAGGAGTCTCCCGTCAGGCTCCAGTTGTCGGAGTGGGTGGCAAGCAGGGTGATGCGGCCGTCGGCGCGTCGGAAAGCTCTGGCCGGAGCATCCGGAAGAAAGGAGGGCTCACATCGCCTCTCGTCCCATTTGAACACCGTTTTTTCCGGTCCATCGGGTACCAGCTGCACTTGCTTCGCCTCCACCCACCCGACTGACAACGCTCCCGAGAAGCAACTGGCCACAGCGAGACGGGTAATTTTCCATGAGGCCATGTTCTCCATCCTCTTCCTGAAGGTTGCTGACCTCCTGGAGCACCGAACTCCAAAGATCACATTCAATGGTTCAGGCTCACAGGCCTCAGGCTGGCGCTGTTTCGTGAGCACGTCCGTGCTATAGCACGTCGTGGTGCATCGGCCGGCGATCGAGGCCGTGTCGTTGGCACGATCCGGCATTGCGCCCCGGACCGGTCGCGACATCGTGCAAACACTTAAGCAGTTTACGTCTCCGCGCCCGAACTGTAAAACCTCGGCCCAGAGTGGGAGGTGGTCTATGAAAGTGGCGATCTGCGCCGTTGTGAAAAATGAGGGACCGTATCTGCGCGAGTGGATGGCTTATCATCGCGCGATCGGCTTCGACCACTTCTTCGTCTGTAACAATGAAAGTGAGGACGATACCGGCGAGATCCTGGAGCGAGCGGCTGAGGCTGGGATTTGTACCTCCTACGATTGGCCCAACCAGGAAGGTGTCCGAACGCAATTCGCGGCGTACAAGCATCTGCTGAACAAGCATCGCACGGATGTCGACTGGATGTTTTTTGCGGATCCCGACGAGTTTTTACTTCTCAAAAAGCACGACACCATCAAGGGTTTTCTCGCGGACTACCCTGACGCTGCGGCCATTGGGGTTAACTGGAGGATCTTTGGTGACTCGGGAGAGACACATTATCGTCCAGCTCTCCTGATGGAGCGGTTTACCCGCGCTGCGCCTGAGCAGTTCGGCCCCAACCACTTGATCAAGACCATCGCCCGGACAGGCGATCTGATCACTCCTGGTGCGCACACCCATCAGCTTCGTGAGGGCGCAATCTTCATCGACCCAGAGCGGCGGCCGCTCAAACCCTATCCGGCCGGTCGGCAGGATAGTGTCACGCACAGCATTGCGCAACTTAATCACTATTACACTAAAACGCTTGAGGAGTACGGGTGGAAGAAGGCCCGCGGCCGGGTCGATTTGTGGAAGGGGCATCAAGATTATGTCCCACAGACCGACGATCTCTTCAATTTTCACAACCGCAATGACGAGCCAGATCTGGCCATCCTCCAGTTCCGAGATGCAATGAGGTCAGCCGCGTTGGAGATTTTCGGCAGGCCGTTGTTCGGGGAGGAGACGCCTTAGCCTATTGCTTCGGCGTCACCAGTCACCAGGGCTGTGCGAGAGCCATTTGCACGACACGGCTTCAAAGAACAGATACTATCTCAACATGAGGGCAGACATGAATACGACGACTGTTGTTGATCCGCGCCGACCTGACTTGGGCGGCAATCTGCGGCACGGCGACCTCCATACGTTCTCGCCAAGGCTGTGGCGTTATTTGGTCGAACGGTTTGCGGTCCGATCTGTGCTTGACGTCGGATGTGGCGAAGGCCATGCCGTGCGCTTCTTTCAGACCCTAGGCGTGATTGCCCACGGGATCGACGGACTGCGGGTCAATGTGGAGCGAGCAGTCACCCCAATCGCCCTGCACGACATCACCTCCGGGCCTTATTTCATGCCAGTCGACCTCACATGGAGCTGTGAGGTGGCGGAGCACATCGTCGAGGACAAAGTCGACCACTATCTTGATATCCTCTGCAATGGTCGGATTGTTGCCATGACCCATGGGCTTCCCGGTCAAGGTGGCCATCATCACGTCAATCTTCAGCCACGTGAATATTGGATCGAGAAGATGTCGCAACGGGGATATAAACTATCCCCTGACAATGATGTCTTCATCGAAGTCTCGAAGCGCGAAGAGACGTTCAACTACTTTAGGAAGTCTGGGCTGGTGTTTGTCGGAAAGTAAGTACTTCCCTTAACGCAGCATAACAGGGCCGCCTTTGGGCGGCTTTGTCGCCTATTCGATCAAACTCCTTGCGGCAGTAATCAGATAGCCCGTTGGAGTTCAGCGCGTAGACAAGGAAGCTGCCCGCACAGGCGAACAATGGACGAAGTCACGCTGAAGCCCTCTTCGTTGACTAGCTTCACGTTGCATCCCCGACAAGGCACCTTTGCTATGCTGATCGGCTGGTCAAAATTCTACCTGTCACACCGGACGGTTCATTTCTCCAAGACTTCAGGCAAATGGGCCAATAACCAGGCTGGGCGTGAGATTCCAAATGAGCCCGAGAGAATCTGCCAAGGTTTCTCTCGAATGGACTGGTCAAATCCTTTGTGTCTATGGCTTGTCATACCGGTCGCCAAAGCGCCGAGTGCCGAATGTCCGCTCAAGCTGCTATTCATGGCCCAGCACGTCTTTCCAATCTCCACCCTGGCGCCATTGCCCAGGCATTGAGCCAAGTCAATTGGACTTACATGCCCAGGGATGCCTTGCTTGGATCGGCCGCACACGAAACTCACTACCGGGTGGCCGGCGGGTCAGCAGCACGGGTGATCTACAGCAGCCTCCCGTTGGCAAACGTAGACGTTCCCCGGACGGTGCTTGACTTTGGCAGCGGCAGTGGGCGCGTGATCCGCTGGCTCAAGCCGATGTTCCCCGAGCCTTTTATCGAGGCGGCCGACTCCCGACTGAAGAGCCTGCAATTGGTGCCTGACCAGTTGCACGAAATTCTATATGAATGACTTGCCTGCAATGTCGCCGAGAACCCGTCCTCTCATCGAGAGGGGAGTTACACCTAACCATGTAGCGGATCTATTGAAGTTTCGCAGCGCAGTTCTCCGCGGAAAGAAGCCTATTGGCACAATATCACGGTAGCCAGTGGTGGGCCTTGTCCGATGCAGCGGTGCAAAAGTTTCTATCCGTCTATCATGCTGATGAGGACTTACGGACATCATTCGAGTACTCAGCTGTGCCGGATGAGCACTATATTCAGACGGCGCTCAGACACTCAGATCTTGCTCCTAAGATTACGGGCAGTCCGATGCTGGCTGACTTCTCGAAACACCCGACCCCTTACGTTTACACTAACGCAACGGAACTTGATCAGCCGAAGAAAACGACAAAGCTCTTTGCTCGCAAGTGCCCATCGGATTGCAGCTCCCTGATTGAGGCGATCAGACCTCATCCGCGCTTTACCTTCTGACCGGGTCCCCTCAGCACGGATCGCGAGTGGCGTTCCCAAACCGCATCGTATCGTGAGTGCCCACGGCATCGGTCGGTCAGTCCTGTATTCCGATGCAATTCGGCAGGTTGCGCCCGCAAGATTGATCACATCCCGTACGGTCTCAGCGGAGGGGCGCCACCTGCGGGCACCTGTTGAGATACAGATGCCAGCTCGCAACGCCAATGATCCGCGCTCATTTGCGCACACCTCTCAGGTCATTTTCACATTGACAAAGGTTTTCTCCCGATGTTCTCAACGACAGACCTGAATTTTACAAGCTGCTCCAAACCCTGAGGTTGAGAGGCTCATCGTGTCTGCTCAAGCGCCCGCCCCGGCCCTGTCGCGTCTGTCCAATTTACGGCCATCGGCTATCACGGAAGCATCACGCCACGTTGACTGGACGTACATGCCGGGGGATCCCCTGCTCGGACCGGCGCCCAATTACACGCACTACAAGGAAGTTGGCGAGTCAGCCGCGCGGGCCATTTACGGTAGTCTCCTGCTGGCGAACGTGGATGCCCCCCGAACCGTGCTTGATTTCGGCAGCGGTGGGGGGCGGGCGACCCGCTGGCTCAGGGCATTATTCCCGGAGGCCGCCATTGAGGCGGCCGACCCCCGACCGGAGAGCCTGCAGTTTGTGGCTGACCAGTTTGGCGTCTCGACTTGGCAATCAAGCTTCGAGATTCAAGAGCTGGCCGCGCCCCGCACCTATGATCTGATCTGGTCCGGGTCGGTGCTGACCCATCTGCCCGAGTACGACGCTCAGGCTCTGTTGGCAAAGTTCATGAGTTGGCTCGAGCCGAACGGGGTCTGTGTCGTGACAACGCACGGCCGTCGCATGATCCAGAACATGCAGGAGCGGCGCCTTCAGTACATCGCGCGAGACCTGGAACCGGCGTTCATGGACCAGTTGGCGGACAAGGGATATGCCTGGGTGCCGTACAAAGGCAAAAGCGTTGGCACCTCACCCGTGACTGTTCGCAAAGGGCGTAGCCTCGGAGTCTCCGCCACGACAGTCCCGTGGCTGACCGAGACCCTGAAGACACTGGATGCCCGGGTGGTCACGATCTCGGAGCATGCCTGGGACAAGCACCAGGATGTGGTGGCGTTTCAGGCGCCTGGACCGCGCTAATGGGGCAGAGCGGCGAAACTCTAGATGCTTTGCTGCATTCTCACACGCTAGTGACAAAGACTCGCCCATGGTTTTTGCGTGTTTGGCTGCTCCGATGATGCGACGCCAAGTGAAGCATTACTCAAAGGCATTCAGCGCATCTGTGTGCGAAAGCGTGGGCCGGATGGATCCGGCCCACAACAGCAGGAAAAGGTAGGATTGTCTGCCACTCAGGCAGCCACGACATGCGGAGAGTTTGGTACAGGCAACACGATCGGGTTAGACGCCTCATCCACGACGGGATAAGAAGCACTTGTGCCCAAGGCGATACGTATCGTCCGAGCTCCACTGGGCAGGCGCGCAGCACCTTGGGTCCACCGCTGCTGATAAGCCCCATAACGCTCCACATTGTACCAGCCGTCACACAAGCGAGCGTCATCAAGTGCAATCGCCGGAAGATCGTCAACCACCAAACGACCGACACACACACCGAGTTTACGACGATCAGTCGTGCCAGGCCTCATCATCATCGGAACGAAGGCCCGAGACATCAGCACGGCGTCCTGGGTGTTTTCTGGCAGGGTGAAATAGTAGACGCGCCCCTTGACCTGATGTGGTTGAATGACTTTGCCATCAGCGATGATGTGCAGGTCGGGATCGTCCGTCGTTGCAGGCGAGAACCCAAAAACAGTAGTGGCACGATCCATCAATTGTGTGCGAACGGCTGTCAATTCGGGCCCTGAATGAATGAGCGGCGCGCAGGTTTCACTCCAATGCTTCGCTGAAAAATCAGGATACAGGTCGAGGAACTCGCCGCCATTCACAAAGGCGGACCGATTTCCAGTGTCCAGATAGCTCTCGGTTGGCAACCCCTCGGTCAGCAGAACATCATGATGCTCAAGTTCAACATGCCAGTAGGTCACTTCATCCACGGGCACTTCGGCCACTGTTGTGCCGTTGAGCAGACGCTCCGCTTGGATCAACTTTCCATTCACAAACAATGCATGGCCCGGGCTCACGATCAGATCCCGATGCGGCTTACCGTCTGCAAATGCTCCGGCAGCGATACGGATGGGGCGCACAGTCTCGGGTTGAGGATGAGATCTCAGATCAATCCGACGGGAACCGATCCATTTGATCGGGATAAGGCCCTGGTAGAGCAGAGCCATAACCCGGTCACCGACACGTAGATCCTCAACAGCGACTTCACCGCGCTCGGTTAGAACCTGGGTTCCGGATGTGAGGCAGGGGATAGGAGCTGAAATATCAGTTTGTCCTGTTGATTGGTTCACCTTCCCGCCACCTGATGCCGGCGAGTCGCTAAACAGGTAATATGCGCTCTTATCTCCAGTATAAGCGAGGAAAGCTCCGTCACCCGTTTTGCCAACATACGTGTATTTAGTGCCATCAACTTCAAAGGAATCGGGCGCGATGTCACCAAGCACGCCTATGTTGTCGGCTACAGTTCCTGAACTATCATCTTTATCTTTTACAGTAACCCCCGTGAGGTGCACGGGCCCAACTGTGTAATTGTTACCTTTTACCGTGACATTATAAATATATTGAAAGATATTATTGCCGTCAGCCAAAGTTGCCCCCTCTGATCACGCACCAATTTGTTTGTCGTGTGCCGCAGCGTTGTCGGCATGATCATCAAGTAACAATAATAGAGGGAGGTTTCGCAGTTCTTGAGGGATATGAAACCACGTCTAAGGAATAGGACTATATCCCGAGGGATATACCCCTATCCCGAGGTATATAGGATAACAGACCAGAGAAACTTTGTTGATCAACAGACAAGGTCAGATCAAATAAGCTCGGATCGCAGGTGGCCGAGGTAAAAACGGCTTTTCCAGAAGCCGGGACTCTGGAATCAATGTCCGGTTCTATGAGAATGTTGAGGGTAAAGGCGCTTTACAGCACCCGAACCGCTGCCGCACGGCAATAATCCGGCTGATAGGCCACCGCATAGTCGTGCGGGTGGGCCGCGATGCGCTTGAGAGTCTAGCGCTCGGTAGCAAAGCTAACCGCGACCGCCCCGCTCCAGACGATGGCCAAGATGAACCCAGACTCTCTCGTCGAGCCGAGATGATCGTCCCATAATTGACCGGGCCTCTAGCCCGCACCGCCCCTCTTGGGCCAGCGTAGGCACCCAGCGCGAGACACTGGTGCGCCTGCCCCCAACTGCCGCGCGATCTCGGCCTGGGAGAGCCGTCCCCGCAGCAACAGCGTCGCGGCCACCAGATGTTGCGATCCATCGCGCTCCTCACGATGATTGACACCGTCTTAGATTGCACCGCTTTCACGACGATCATTAGTCCTCGCTAAGGGCAAGGGCAAAGGCAATGCTACTATAGATTGCAATGATCCTGATACGTCTCAATTCGGTAATTCAGGGTTCTGAAGGGGCTGTGCTGCCGCCCTACCCAGTTCATGTTGGTCTTGGTACTTGCAGCGTCGCGCCAGCGCAAGATTTTACAGCTGGTCAGTGCCAGCACGCCTGTCAGCTTTCAGATCCACATCGCCGGTGGCACTCCCAGCTCCAGCACCACCCATCCAACCCGTCATCAATCCGACGCTGCCCCGGACAAGGCTGACGGTTGCTGTGGCAATGAACGTAACCAGCTCGGTCACCCCCGGTGATATAGTTGGTGTGACTGAGCCGAGACATAGTACTCAGACGCAATCGTTGGGCCCGACCTGCTGCCCCGGCTCTGACCATAGAACGAAAGTCGTATTTTTATCACACCGCGCGGCTCACACCATCTGTCGCAGGCCGGCGGACAGGATGCTTCTGTTCAGATCAGAAGATTACTGCTTATAACAGCTGCTCTGTGGATGATTCGTCATCCAAAGAGAGAACAGCGACAGGAACACCCAAGAATACTAGGAACAGGTCGTTGCTGATAACGATCAGAATTGGCTAAAGGGGCTTTTCGATGACTGGTGGCAGCAGTCGTATTTTACCGGTGATTATGTGCGGTGGCTCCGGGACGCGGCTGTGGCCGGCGTCGCGCGACAGCATGCCGAAGCAGTTTATTGATCTGATTGGACAACACTCCACCTTCCAAACCGCTGTGCAGCGTGTGACGGCGCCCGACGTCTTCCTGCGCCCGACCATTGTCTCGGGCAACGATGTCCGCTTCATCGTTGCGGAACAGCTGGCCGAGATTGGCACTCAGGCTGACATCATCCTCGAGCCGACGCAGCGGGATTCCGCCGCCGCGATTGCCGTGGCGGCCTGTCACGCTGCGCGTCATGATCCAGAAACGATCGTTTTGGTGATCGCGGCCGACCACATCATTGATGATAGCGCTGCCTTCGCTGCCGCTTGCCGGGCTGCCCTTGAGCCAGCCCGGCAGGGTCATATCATGACCTTGGGGGTCGTGCCGCAGTATCCGGCCACCAGCTACGGCTATATCAAGCCGGGCCAGCCCATTGGCGGCTCCGACGCTCGGTCAGTTGACCGCTTCGTGGAGAAACCGAAGGCCGCGACGGCGCAAGAGTACATCAGCCAGGGCTTCCTCTGGAACAGCGGGAACTTCCTGTTCCGCGCCGATGTGATGATTGAGGAGCTGGAGCGCTTCCAGCCCACCATCCTCGCTGCTGCCCGGGAGGCTCTCGAGAAGGCGGCCACCGACCTTGACTTCATCCGGTTGGATGAGACCGCGTTCAAGCTCGCGCCGAAGATCTCGATCGACTACGCCGTGATGGAGCGCACCGAGCGGGCCGCGGTTCTGCCGGTCTCGTTCTCCTGGTCAGATATCGGTTCCTGGGGCGCGCTGTGGGATGTGTCGTCGCGCGATGACGCGGGCAACGCCTTGCGCGGCAACGTGGAAGTGCTCGAGGCCCGCAATAGCCTGGTCCACAGCGACAGCATCCTGACCACGGTGGTGGGCCTGGATGATGTCGTAGTTGTCGCCAAGCCCGATGCTGTGCTCGTGACCTCCCGCAGCCGTTCGGAGCAGGTCAAGGATCTCGTGGTGACCATGCGGGGGAAGCAGCGCCCGGAAGCGAGCGAGCACCTGCGAATGTATCGCCCTTGGGGCTGGTATCAGCGGATCGACCAAGGCTCGCGTTTTCAGGTCAAGCGCATCATGGTCAAGCCCGGTGGCCGCCTGTCGCTGCAGAAGCACCATCATCGTGCGGAGCACTGGGTTGTGGTGCGGGGCACCGCCGAGGTGGTGGTGAACCAGGACGTCGTGATGTTGCACGAGAACGAGTCGGTCTATATCCCGATTGGCGCGGTTCACCGTCTCACCAATCCGGGCCGTATCCCGCTGGAACTCATCGAGGTGCAGGTGGGTAGCTACACGGGTGAGGACGACATCATCCGCGTCGAGGATGTCTACGGGCGGTAATATGCACGCGCCGTGATCGAGAACTGCGGCAAGATGCTATTTGCTCCTGCCGCCCCTTCACTGCTGACCTGATTTGTTGAGAGAGGCGCCTACCGCTATTGCGAATAGGTAACCGCGCTATGCGCTTCATGGGATGTACATGAGCAGCACTAAGACCAACCAGGGATTTGAAGCGATCCCATCCTCCCTCAAGTTCGGTACGAGTGGCTTGCGCGGGCTTGTGGTGGAGCTGAACGGGATTCCGGCTTTCGCCTATACCCGTGCCTTTGCCGAGATGCTGAAGGAGGATGGCTCCGCGGCCGCTGCCGACAATGTCGTCCTGGTCGGACGGGACTTGCGTGAAAGCAGCCCGAGCATTGCCCAGCTCTGCTGTGCAGCCCTGTACGAATCAGGGCTCACCCCGCTCGATTGCGGCGCTCTTCCCACGCCGGCGCTCGCCTATCACGGCATGCGATTCGGCATCCCCGCCATCATGGTCACGGGCAGCCATATTCCTGAGGATCGTAATGGGCTGAAGTTCTACCGGGCACAAGGGGAGATCGATAAGAAGGACGAGGCCGGCATCCTCGCATGGCATGCCAAATTGAAGATCGACTCAGTGCCGGAGAGAACCCAGGCCGTACGGGCCTCCACACCGAACATCGATCTGATCGCCGCCTACAAGGTGCGTTATCGGGAGTTCTTCGGAGAGGGGGCACTGTCCGGCCTGACGGTCGGGGTCTACCAACACTCCTCTGTTGCGCGGGACGTGATCGTCGAGATGCTGGAGTCCGTGGGCGCACGGGCGGTACCGCTCGGGCGTGCCACGAGCTTCATTCCGGTCGATACGGAGGCGCTGCGCGACGAGGACGAAGTCCTGGCGCGGCAATGGGCCGGCGAGCACAGGCTCGATGCCATCGTCTCCACCGATGGCGACGCCGACCGCCCTCTAATCTCCGATGCGAACGGCACCTTCCTGCGGGGTGACCTGGTCGGCGCAATCACGGCCAAATATCTGCGGGCGGATGCCATCGTCACACCTGTGACATCCAACTCCGCGCTCGAGGCCTCTAGAGCCTTTACGAGCGTGATCCGCACCAAGGTCGGATCGCCCTATGTCATCGAAGGCATGGTCGAGGCGGTCCGCTCCGGCGCGCGCGCCGTCGTCGGGTTCGAGGCCAATGGCGGCGTCCTGCTCGGCTCAGACATTACACGGGATGGGTGTCAGCTGATGGCACTTCCCACGCGCGATGCCATGCTGCCCATTCTTTGCGCACTCGCAGAAGTCATAGCCCAGAGGCGGCCATTGGCGCAGATCGGCGCCGATTTCGCTTTTAAGGCCGCCGCCAGCAACCGGCTGAAGAACGTTCCGACGGAAAAGAGCGCAGCCTTCGTTGCCAAGCTGCAGGAGGACGAGGCATTCCTGTCCGAACTCATGGCGCCTCTCGGCGGCACCGCCGGGCACGACAATCAGGATGGCCTCAGGGTCACGGCCAAGAACGGAGAGGTGGTGCAATTCCGTCCGTCCGGAAACGCGCCGGAGCTGCGGGTCTACGTGGAAGCGGCCAGCCAGGAGCGGGCCGAAACCCTTCTGGAATGGGGCCTTGCTACTGCGGAACGGCAGACCCGCTGATCACGAGAAGCTTGGCAGGACGAACGGAATGCTTCCCACAAATTCCAGTTTGCGGCCGCCTCGAACTCGGCCCCTGATCCCGTCACGTCGCAAGACGAGGCTTGAGACCAATGAGCGACACTCTATTCGGCTCGACCCTTCCTTACTGATAGAGAGAGACCTGCAACCATGAGTGATCTTCGTCATGTGAGTTGGTTTACTCCCCTCCCGCCGGCCCGCAACGGCATTGCGGACTATTCGTATATGCTGCTTGATACCTTCAAGGAGCATATGCCGTCCACGGTCTACTGTAATGACCCCTTTGGCCAAGCGCCCCCGTCAATAGAAGTCCGGGAGGCAGTTCAAGCATTCCGGTACATTTCTTCTGATACGCCAATACTCCATCAAATCGGGAACAATGGGGGACATGTTTTCGTGCTGGAGGCGCTGCGACATTTCTCTGGGGTCGTCTCTCTTCATGACCTGAGCCTTCTCTATCTCTACGAGTTGGCCTCGTCGCATCCCGAAGAGATCTATTCCTGGATGGAGAAGCAGTCTCCAGCTATCGGAAGCATCTACGCCCGGCACTGGAAAGACCATAAAATCAAAACACGCGCGAATTATACCCTCTTCGATATGACGGGAGAGGTGCTTGCCACCGCGAGAGCTGTGATTGTTCACTCTCGTTTTGCAAAAAATAAGCTCCGACTGATTTACGGTGATGAAGCGACGCAGGGCGTCACAGTGATCCCTCACTTTGCGCCGAAACTTCGAGACCGGGACTTAGAGGAAGCGCGGGCACGACTAAACCTTGATAAGGATGATTTCATTCTGCTCACATCGGGTTTTGCCACGGAGGCGAAGCGCTTCAATTGGCTAATTGAGGCTTTGGATGAGGTAGCAGCGCGCGGCATCAAGGTTCGGTGGATCCATGCCGGGGAAGAGAGGCCTAGCGAGTATGCTCTGTCGGCCGAGATCGCGCGCTACCCACGTGTCAAGGAATTCGCGACCATCACCGGCTACGTGTCCGAAGAGGACCTAGACAGATTCATCGTTGCCTCCGACGTTGTGGTCAACTTAAGGTACCCATCAGTCGGAGAGAACTCCGGAACCTTGGCGAGAGCGTTCTCGGCAGGAAAGTGCTGCATCGTCAACGACACGGCCGCATATGCAGAGTTGCCAAGGGACGCGGTTGTGCATATCCCCATCGATGACCCCATAGTTCCGCTGGCCGAAGCGATCGCCGGGTTAGCAGATAAGCCAGACGTGAGGCTGTTCTTCGCGCAGAACGCACTTTCCTACGCGAAGAGTGAACTCTCTCTCGAGTCCGTGGCCAATGCTTATTTAAGTGTAATGTCGGACGCGTACGCGCTTTCACGGCCGGTTCTAAGGATGCAGCCTCCCCAAAGCGAATCTGTCGCTGTTGAACGTGATATTGAGTTTCCTAAAGAACAAGGCGAACTCGTGCGGCGGGTGTCTCAAATTATTTCTGGGACTAAGGGCAAAGTTCGGCTGCGGATCTGGTTCTCGTCTCCGGAGAATTTTGCCTCCGCGAGCGTCCAATTCAGTCCGATGTTGGATGGTCTATTCCCTTTGAGCGTCAAAATCACTGGGTCGCGTTTAATTCAGAAATTCGCCTCAGGCAATGTCAAAAGCAACCGCATTGGCATTGAGGTCGAGGGAATAGTACATTGAACTCTTCACTGATAGCCCTCTACGAGTCACGCCCATATTCGGCGGCTACCCTGTCGGGTTTAGTCAAGCTGATTAGGGAAATCTTCGGGCAGATCACAGTTGTCGACGGAACCTTCCCTAGGAACTTCTTATCGCGCTTCGATCCAACAGCCACAGTGTTCGCGCGTCGCGAATTTTTCGGCAGATCAACGGCTGAACTCAGCTTCTATAGACGTTTTCGGCAATTGGGGGGTCATAAGAGCGTTATAGCCGCCAATGTGTCACGTTGGGAGCACCAAGTGTTTTCAGATACGGAGAGCAAATCTGCGGACTCCGCTCTCGTGTATCTGGATCAGATGATCGAGAGAGATGTAGTTCACTTAGCATCGCGATTCTCACCTATCCTGCTCACACCTATTGAAAACCACCGACGACTGCAGGAACTCTGTCATACAGAGCGGCTAGTTCCTGTCTACATCTCTGACGAAACACTTACGCCGACGTATGTCCTATTGCTCGCAGACCCTGCATGGCGCCGCTATTCTGAGCGTATCCAGAACTCGGCATATTGCGTCGACACAAGACAACCTACTCTGGCAATCCCTTCCGAAGTCGTCTCGAACTTCGTGCTCCCAAGCCTTGCTTTCGTACATGACGGTCCCAGACTGAGCGAAGGTGACAAGACCTACTCCTGGCTATGGACTGGCGCCACCGAATGCTTCCGTCTTTGTATAGGTTTCCTTCCGGCAGCGGCTACGGTCAAATTAACTATCGCAAATATGGAATCACCTGAAGTTAGCAAGCGAATACGAACCTTTCTTAATGGTAGGCTTGTTGAACATACCTTCACAGCATGGTCGGACACCACGGGTATGCTTGAGCTGGCAGTCGCAGATATCAGCATACCCGAGGCGGTGGTTTCTATAGCTCTGCCCGACTTAGGGCAAAATGGACTCGGTGTTTGCATCGACAAGCTCGTGGTATCTCTATGACTAAACCTCTGTCAGTGCTTGTTATTTCGCCCACCTACTCGCATCCGGCGGATCAGGGCAATTCTGCTCGGGTTCAGCGGTTTGGACGGGAGCTTATGCGGCGGGGCCTGAGTGTCGATCTGCTCTATTATGGTATGGACGGCATATCGGACGAACAGCGCAAAGAGATGTCGTCCTTTTGGAGACGATTTTTCTTCCTCTCGTCGCGTCCTCTTCCTCACCCCAAGCTACCAACGGGTTGGGGAATTGACGACTGGTGCTCAGACGCGCTTTGCGAGGCGACACGAGAGATCGTCGGAACAAACAAGTACGATGTTGTCATCGTGAACTATGTCTGGTTGTCCAAAGTTCTTGAAGGTCTTGTTGACTGCGTGAAGGTGATCGACACTCACGATATATTCGGGGGACGGCGCGAGGTCTTCCTCGAACAACGCCTCGAGCCTAGATGGTTTTTTACGACCGAGGCAGAGGAAGCAAAAGGATTTAGCCGTGCAGACGTCGTTATTGGCATCCAAAGCAACGAGAGCGCCCAAATCCGTTCGCGATACGACGGCCCAGTCACAACAGTAGGCTATTCTTTTGATCCGCTGTTCCTAACGAGACATTACGACAAAGATCCTCCTATGCGCTTCGGCTACTTAGGCAGCGGTAACCCCCTCAACGTTCGATCAATACAGGAAATGGCTTCCGCCCTGAATAGCAATCCTGCCGGGCCTTGGGCTATAGCGGGTACGATATCGCGGCGGAAGTTGAATCTGGGCCCAGGCGTTGTAAACATGGGTATGGTCGACGCCCTTTCCGATTTTTATGAAAAGGTCGAGTGTGTTTTGAATCCGATGCTTGGTGGAACAGGTCTAAAGATCAAAACTATAGAGGGCCTCGCGTTTGGAAAGCCGATGATCGGAACCCGCGACGCCTTCGAAGGCATTAGAACATCGCACCCTTTCCACGAAATCAGTAACATGAACGACTTCGTTCAAGCCATGCACGTATACACGGCTTCAGAGTCTGAGCGCGACAAACTTCGCATTGCTTCGCGAGCAACATTTGCCCGATACATGGCAGAGGTTCAGAATCAGTATGACGACCTAGTCGAAGCGCTGCATCAACTGCGTGAGGGGCTCCAATGAGACAACCCAAAGAAATACAGCTGCGAGCTGCTACAGCCGCCATAGATCACACCCAAAGAAGAGATGGCGCTGCGGGCGTCGCGCAGCCAGTCGGCTTCTCGTCCAATGCGGTAAATTTCATTGCCAGCGTCGACTTTACGATTGATGACGAAGTCGAGGCTCTAGTCCGTGGTATCAGAATCGGTGGTCAACATCTGAGAGGATCGTTCCAGGCTGGCAAACCCTTCGAAATCCCAATCCACTATCTGCCTTGGGTAGAACTCCCCTCGGAAATCCGCTTCGTTGCCAAATCCACAGGGCACGACTTCTGTTCTCCACTCGAACTCCGGACCCATGATGATGCTCTAGCTCTCCTCGGACCTGGAGAGCTCCATGTTGAGGCTATAAGCCTACGGAACGGAATGCTACGTGGCACGGCGGTCAATCGGAAGAACGGCTTGGCTCGCCCCCACTTGTTTGCGCGCGTCAATCGCAAAATCCCGCGGCCACTCACAGTCGAGCATCCAAGGATGCTCGATGACGGCGGCTCCGTTTGTCACTTCGCGATGCAGCTCCTGCCGACGGACATAACTGATCAGGGCCTCTCAGTTGAGATATTCGAGTATGGATCGGATGTGCCACTCACATCCACGGTGCTGGCCCGCATCGAAGATGACAACGTACATGCCAAGATGATCGATCTGGAAAGCCGAATTGAAGAGATTCGCAGCTCAACGTCGCTTCAGATCGGAACTATCGCGAGCCAAAGCAACGATCGACTGCGCACTCTGCAGGAGCGTATCGACGCCTTCATAGAATACATGATGTTGCACCTGTTGGATGCGAGAGCTACGGAGCACCGGGAGAACATAGAAGGTACCGAGGGTAAGCCGAAGCCACTTCCGAAGTCAGTTTTGAATTTCAAAGAGCTCATATATTCACCAAACGTCGAACCAACCAATGAGCCTAAACAGCATACGCTTATCCACACAATTCCTGCTAAGTCGGAGTCCTTCTCTTATGGATGGTACAATGTGGAGAGCAGTGACGGAGTAGATTTCCGCTGGATGGGGCAGAGCGGTATTCTGTTCAACCCTGAACCAGATAGGCTCGTTGAGCGAGTTGTACTGCAATTGAAAAGTGTATACGCCGCAGAGCGTCCCTCGCTGCGTGCATTTTTCGACCACGTTTCAGCTTCGGTCGAAGTTAAAGATGGGTCAGGGGACCAGCGCTTTATCATTGCACTTAACTGGCCCAAAGACCGCCAGAACGACTGCTTCAAGGCACTGAGAATCGAAAGCGATGTCGCTGCCTCTCCCGCAACAGCTGAAGGTAGTCATGATGATCGCACTCTTTCTGTATCAGTCACTCAGGTAGTCATTCACTATTCCCACAGCGATTCTCATCAAATCACCGATAGAGCCCATTGAGTTTGCATGTAGTGGCTCACAAGTGGTGAACCTCCTTGTGGGCGACATCTAACAGCACACGTGCCTGATAGTACTGCACACAGGTACCTTATCTAGCCGGAGGATCTTTTATAACAACGAGATACGCGCCGTCGCGATGACTTTAATGGCGACAGATGCCAGCACAGCCCGCCGTACAAGCTGCGTTTGCCTGTAATCCAACATTCACTCTGCATCTAGATACATATTCGGGAGTAGAATGAGCAGGACCAGAATTCATTCCAGGGACGCTGGGTATTGCGCATATAGCGTCTCGCCACAATCTCAGGCGGAGCGGATGAACTTTGCCGCAAATTGGTCTTCCCAACAGGCAATGTTGGAGTATAGGACCGGCGGTACCACGATCAACATTTTGGAGCGGTTATGACAAAGCGGCGACTAGGCTTGGTAGGATATTATGGCTACGGAAATTACGGAGACGAGCTTTTCTTGGATGTCTTCAGAAAGTACTTGGAGCAAGACTTTGAGCTCGTGTTCCTCCAGGACATACTTAAGCGTCCGTATTACCTCTCCCCTCTCGATGACAAAGTTAGAGATCTTGACGCGATCCTTATTGGAGGCGGGGACCTAGTCATTCCTGACTATTGGACAGACCAGTATTTTGAGGATGCGTTCCTTGCAAAACCGATCTATATGCACGGCATCGGGGTGCCCACGTGGGGTGGCGAGAACGAGAGAGTCGTTGAACGCCTAGCTAAGTTTTTTCAGCACGACAATGTGAGGCAAATCACCGTTCGAGACCGTGAGAGCAAAGCCTGGATAGAAAAGAAGTTAGCGCCACGGGTGGAGGTGCTTTATACTCCCGATATCGTCTGCGCGCTTGATCTTCCGTCTGTCGAACGGCCATCAGACCCCCCGATTTTTGGACTTGTTTCCCGGAAACAAAAGCCAGGCGAGATTCAGTGGCAGAACGTGAGAGCCTTGTGTGAAAAAGCGGTCTCTCTTGGTTATAGGATCCGGCACATTGTACTCGCTACCGGCATAATCGGAGAAGAAGATCGTCAGGCAGCTGAGGAATTGGCTCTTCCTGGTGTCGAAACGATTGCCTCAGAAAACATCGAGGATCTTACCCGAGCCATCGGTGAGTGCACCGTTCTCGCGAGCATGAAATTTCATGGCTGTGTTGTTGCTAGCATGTTTGGTATACCTGCTATTATGCTCATTACGACCGACAAGTTCAGAAATTTCTATAAGCTGTTAGAACGTGAAGAGCTAGTAGCTCACCATCGGCACCCTGACCTTCCCGACCGGCTCTCACGCTTCATGGCCAAAATTCCTTATGCAAGTCGGCACAATTTGCGACAAAAGGCGGATGACGGCCTGGTGAAGTTAGCAGCGAAGATCAAGCAGGATATCGGATTCGAGTAGTCTCGAATCGAGTTGTAGCTTTTATCTGCAAGTACCGTTTGGGAAACGCATGGGGCTTCCCCTATGCGCTCTCAGAACGTTGCGTGACACTCTCCCGCGTACGGCTCTAATCTTTGGCTGATTCCACAGAGTGCGGTAAGCACGAGGAGATGTCTCTAGCTGGGGATAGAGACATTCAGTAACAATCCTTCGGAGGGCTGACAATGAAAGTGTTATTTTATGGCGGTTGTCACGCTGGGGTCTTAAGACGGGCTTTCGAGCGTTTCGCCCCCGAAGGGCATACATTCGACCACATTACGAACTTCACCCTTATCGCCTCCAGGAAGCCTTTCCCGTATGACTACGCAGCCACCTTCGATGCTGTTGTTTATTCCCCCATCGCCAACAAGGGGGACTACAACACCGACCGTCTGAAAGCCTTCTGCGAAGCCAACGGCATCCAGACGGTTTGTTTTCCGTGGCTGCAATGGAACGGCTACTTCCCCGGCTGCATACAGGGTCAACTGCTTGGGTTCAAGGGCTGGATCTACCCGCAACTGTTCGACCTCATGGCCGAGATGCCGTTTGATCTCGCCTATGATATGCTTCTTCGCGCCACTTTCCTAGGCGATACTGTCCACTCTGCCCTTGAGCGGACGACGGAGCACCTAGTTGCCCATGAAACCACTATGGAGACGGACTTCCGTGTATCGGACTTCATCCTGCAGCACTACAAGCGGTCCCGCCTATTTCTGACCCCGAACCATCCAAGCACCACTCTGTACAAGTATGTTGCGTGGCGGATTGCGGAGCATTTAGGCATCAGCCTGGATAAGGGCTTCTTTACCTCGGGGTCTGAACTCCAGCCTGAGAAGCGCGTCCCGATCCTACCGGGAGTGGCGGATCAGCTCGGCCTTGAGTTCTGTGACAGCGACTTCGAGGACCGCGAGAACCTGCCCCGTCGGGTCTTCTCGTTGCGGGAGTACCTGACGCTTTACGCGGATCGTGCTGCCAGATTGCTTCGGGCTAGGACGCATACGTTCATCAAGAGTCAGCCGGGGCTGGCCGCAGGCCTCTCTGTGGAAGATAAAGTTGCTTGTCGCCCCACGGACTTCCTTGTTACCAAGGGCTTGCAGTGGCCGATGAAAGCCCAAGACATGCCGGTTGAGATCATCTCAACGAGTGCCACCACCGACAAGCTTGGGCGGGCGTTCGTGTATAGCGGGCATTGGATTAACTGAGGACAGCTAGCTTGCGCACAGTGCCCGCGCTGTTCTTGATCTCGACATATCAGTCGGCCTGAACAATGCGGTTTCAGGCTGCCTGGGAAGGATCCGGTTGCGCAGGTGAGTTCATCAGAGCCGCAATGAACCAGGCAACAACAACAGTGGGTCAGGTCAGGATCAGCCGCAGGTAGTGCCTGGCCGTCACGAGCTGCGCATTCATAGCGTCCCCGACGACCTTCCGTGCTAAATCGTGATAGACCCGGCCCAAATAGATCGTCAGCCGTTTGAATTCGCGGCGCATGCGCCACATCTGACGGGCGTGAACATAGCGGCCCACCTGCACGGTGGTGCGATTGGCCAGGCGCGTGTGGGCGCAAGTCCACCCTTTTGTGATTGCACCTAGAATGATAACGAGGACGTGACAAACCTAATAATTGTTGGAATACAGTGGCGCGTTGGACCATTACAACAATGACTCTTCAGGCACATTTAGATCGTTTCACTGAGAGCAGTCTCTTCGAGGGATGGGCCCGCGGCGCATCGGCCAGGTTCCCTTGTCAGGTTGGGATTTTTTGGAATGGCGAATGCGTTGCTCGTGCCATTGCCGATCGCTTTCGCCGGGACCTGCTGCAGGCACGGATTGGGCATGGCCACTACAGCTTTCAGGCCAGGAGCCTGACTGACTTGCCTCCAGGGGAGCACGCGATTGTGCTGAGGAGCGAAAATGGCGATGGCTCCAGCACCGATCTGGGAGAATTTCAGATTACGGTGCCCGTCGACAGGCATCGAAAAAGTCGCACTCACATCGAGGAACTCATTCGGCCTCTCCCGGCCTGGACCATCGACGACGTTCGCCAGCATGTCGGCAGCCTTCGGTTGGATCTCAGCCTCCTAGCGATGGGGGCCCGCCGCTTCATCGATGTCAGCTATATGTTCGTGTTCAACCGGTGGGCTGATCCGGGCGCCGTGCCACGCTTTGAACGCGCGCTTGTCTCCGGTGAGATGTCTCCTGAGCAGTTTTTGGTGACCCTTCTAAGCCATGACCATCAGCGCCCGGGAAGCGACAGCCTGCCCTCGCCCTATGAGGCCCGGTACCCATTTCTGTTCCCTCCAGCGGACTAGCGGCCAGATTGAAAGGCCAGTATGAATCGGCTCTGAATTAAATGAGTACCGTTATGCCCTGGCCGATTGGTGTTATGTCTTTTGCCCGCCCCGACTTTCTCGAGCCGGTGCTCGCCTCCCTGCGAGCGCAACTGGGAGTTGACTGGTCGCAGCGGGAGATTTTCCTCTTCCAGGATGGCGCTGTGAATGCCTACAGCCAGGTCCGGAAGGCCGAGGACCATTTGATTGACCAATCGGTTGAGCTGTTCAAAAAGTACTTCCCGAACGGGCACGTCTTCCGGTCCGAGGCGAATATCGGCGTCTGCGAAAACTTCCTGCGGGCCGAAACGCACTTTTTCGAGGTTCTGAAAGCAGACTGTGCCTACTTTTTCGAGGATGACATGGTCCTCGCGCCGCAGTATCTGCAGGTGATGGACCGCCTCGCAGCAGCCTCGATCGAGAGCCGGTTCGTGGGCTACTTTGCTGCCTATGGTCACTTACGGGCGTCCTTGCAGACCCAGCACCAGAACGCGGCCCGGATCGAGCGGATCGACCATCACTGGGGTTTTGGACTGGTGCGCTCCCACTGGCTCGAGCTGCACCAATGGCTCAAACCCTATTATGACCTTGTGGTCGGAAAAGAGTATCGCCGCCGGCCCACGCCCGAGATCCTGGCCTACTTTCGCAGCCGGGGCATCCCGCTGGGCGTCTCGTCGCAGGATGACGTCAAGAAGATCGGCACCTACATGCTGGGCCGCATCGGCATCAATACGTTTCCCGTGCTTGGGAAATACATCGGCAACCGCGGCGAGCACATGAACGAAGTCCTGTTCGAGAAGCTGGGCTTCCAAAACTCCGTAATGTACGATCGTCCTGTTGAGACCATCGATTTTCCCTCCCCTGAAAGAGCGGCCCAACTCCTGGAGGCTGAAATCAATCAGAGGACAAGCAATATTCGCCAGTCAGATCCCACCTTCACCGCGACGGCCCCCTCGCTGCGGTTGCTCGGCTGAGGCAACAGCCGCTCGGTTGATTCCCATGAACGTTGTCTTCAGCGCCTATGACTTTGCTCCGCCGGCCGGAGCAACCATCGTGCCCCTTGACCAGTATGAGCCGCTCCAATGCCTTTTTGGGGCCGCATCTCAGGTTCAAATCCTTGCTGGCGCCTATCAGCAGGCTGCCAACATCGGCTACTGCTACTTTCCCGAACTGGTGTCATCCCACACCTTGGCCCGCCAGATCCAAGGCGAGCAGCTTGGGTTTATCAGCGGTCCAACCGTCCACGTCAGGGTTGGCTCACGGCGGCGGGCGCGCATCATCAAGGGCTGCCGCAACGTGCTCATCACATCCGATAGCCCGGCGATCGAGGAAGACGGGACGGACAGCTATCTCGCCCGAACACTCGCCAGCCGAACGGATCAACTGTTCGAGACCTGCTTCTATCTCGGCGACAGTTCTAGTACCCTGCTGCACGACCTGGCCCAGATGACCGCGAGCCTGGCCCGCGATGGAGATGGCCACTCACCAGACCAGGGACGTCGCTCCCTGGAGGTGATCCCGTTTTCCGAATTCGCTGCCGACACCCACGCCCATTACCTTCGTGCTCCTCTCCTATGGCGGTCATCGCAAACCCATTGCGAATTCCTGTCTCGGGCCCGGGCCGAGGGCGCCACAAATCTGCTGATCCCGTTTAATCTGGATCATGATGGTTCGATCGTCCCTCCCTTGCTCACGCTGCTGGCACGGACTCGGCATCAAGCCGCTCAATCAATCAACATCGTGGTGTTCCCCTTCAATGAAAGCCAGGGTTCGAAGCAACGCCTTGTCCGCCTCGCTACCGACTGCCTGAAGCTGGTGGACGCGGAGCGCCATCGCACATCACTGTATTTCGCTCTGGGCCCCACCCGTAGCAGCCTGCGCGCGGTGCAAGCCCTGTTCAGCGCCGCTGCCCTCGATGCCGGAGACCCGGACGCGCCCTGGTCGTGCCGCCGCCTGGCAGCCTTGGGCGTGCCCACGTTCACGATCGGTGCGACCGTGACAGAGACGAGAACTCCTGACGTCCCGCTCAACCGTCCGCCGGAACGCGTTCTGCTCGACGATGAGCTCGGATCCCGGGTTGTGAAAAGACCAGTTCCCACGATGGCCGATGTTCGCACCCTTCTGTCCCTGATCCTGACCCATCGCCCGAACGCAAAGGTCGTCGGGGATGACACTCATTCTGGTGCTCCGGCCGAAGGTCACCCTCATGCTTGACACGAGAGCACTGCCCCACCCCCGCCTCCACTTCTATGTGGATGTGACGCCCCTGTTTGATCATGAGTGGACCGGCATTCCGGTTGTCACCGCAGAGTTCGCAAAACGCTTTCTGACGCATTTTTCCAGCCAAACCACATTCTTTTTCGAAGATCACGCCGTGAACACGGCTGCGGTGCAGGATGCCCTCGACCGACGCAGCGGCCTCTACCTTCGCCGGGACTTTTTCCATGGGGAGGTGAACGAGGGGCCGCTTCCCCTCGGTCTCACCGACCGTGTTCACATCGGCTTCTTTCCCTCAGTGAAGCGGCGTCGTGGGCTTTTTGATCATGAGTTCAGCGTTGTTCACGATCTCTCGACGCTTCTGACACCGCAGTTCCACATCAAGGAGAACATCGATTATCACGGCGCAAGCCTGCTCCCGGACATCGAAACAAACCGGGTCACGTTCTGCATCTCATCCGCGACGCACGATGATCTCATGGCCTATCTCGGCGCTGCACCGGAGAGGCTCAAGATCATCAGCAATGGGGTCTTCTGGCCCGCCGATTTCGAAATCCGGTACGAGAGCGAAGTTGGATCGACGCCGGTTGAAAAGTATGCCCTCGTGCTCGGCACCCGTGAGCCGCGCAAAAATCTCAAGCTCCTGTTCCAAGCTCTCGATGCACACCGAGACCTCCTCGACGACATTAAGCTTGTCGTGACGGGCCGAGGAGGATGGCTAGAGGAGAACTCAGACGTTCCGTCCTTTGTCAAGGAGGCGATCAGCACAGGCCGTATTCACATTACGGGGTTCGTCTCAGAGTATACGAAATACAAGCTTCTCAAAGCCGCCGAGTTCCTGATCTTCCCGTCGCTGTTCGAGGGGTTCGGTCTGCCCGTTGCGGAGGCGATCTCAGTCGGGACTCCGAGTCTTTCGTCCTTAAGCTCGAGCCTGCCCGAAGTCGGCGGCGACGCATGCTATTACTTCGATCCTCTTTCCGTAGAGAGTCTGGCCGAGGGGATGCGAACGATGATCACGGACAGCCTTCAGCTGCGCGCTCATCTGAAAACCAATACGGAACGGGACAGACAGCGCCTGTCGTGGGACAACACCTTCAGAACGGTGCTTGAGACAATCACGGCTTCGGTGGATGCCGGATGAGCTGACCCGCGAGCTGTGGCAACCAGGAAATCGCCGATCGGATGCGAGAGTGTCAGCCCACTCTGGGTACGGAGCCGGGGCAATCCAGGCTTGCCTCTCGTCATTGCGCGATGATCGTGACGTTCCACCGCGGATATGGACATGCCCCCGTCGAAGGCGCTGGCCTCGGCCTGTTGTCAGTTTCCGGCGTCGGACCAATTCACTTTGACCCGTTGATGAAGGCGAGGGCCACAATCACTCATTGCCTCGCGAGGTTCCTCTTGGACGTGCTGCAGATCACGTGGCAGGGTGTCGAGGAAGCCCGCAGACGGCAACCCGAGCCGTTGTAGGAGGCCCTCGTATGATAAGCATTCAGTCGGTCATCACGTCGTTCAAGGCCCTGACCGGGTCTCCCGTCGGATCGGATGGATACTCCATCAGCCAGATGCAGGAGCCGCGGGTTCTTCATACGAATAAACCGGATGACGCTGCCGCTTTGGCGGACAAGGGCATTTTGCTCGTGGGCGCACCAAGCTTCAAGCCTAATCAGGTCATCGTTGACGCCGCGTCGCCCCCACAAAATCTCCGCCTGGCGTTTCACGGTGAAGGCAACACGGTGATCATTGGTCCGCAGACCCGTGTCAAAGGTGAGTTCAGCTTCGCCGGCGACGGCAATCTTGCCGTTATTGGTCAAAGCCCGCACGCCTTGCAGTGCAAGCTTACCTTTCGGCGGTCGAACAGCGCGGCCTTCTTTGGCGAGAACTGTTCAAGCAACGCGATTGACTGCCTGATCGAAGGAGATGGCCGGTCTCTGTGCGTCGGCGACGACTGCATGTTCTCTTGGGGCATTCAACTCCGAACGTCTGACTCCCATGGTATCATCGATCTTGCTGAGCGGACGCAGATCAATAAGCCGGAGAACGTCATAATCGGCCCGCACGTCTGGATCGCCGCTGATGTGATCATCATGAAGGGCGTCCACGTCGGCAAGGGGTCTGTCGTCGGAGCCAGGTCTCTTGTGACCAAGCCTGTTCCTCCCCTTTCTCTCATTGCAGGATCTCCTGCTCGGATCCTCCGATCCGGCGTGTCATGGACAAGGGACTCTCAGCCGAGTGAGCGCAGTATAGAGATGCTGTTGGCGACATTGGATCCTCACGGGATGAGCTTCACGGCCTGAAAGCGCGGAGCCTTTCAGAACTTCCTGTAAGGGCCGGGTTCATCATCCCAGCCTGAAGCGGCCTTCGAAGAGAATGGCGAACTGGGTTTTCGCCATGCTCCATTCCCGGGGCGGCATCTTCCACTCTTTTAAGCGCCTGCCTCATGACCAGGAACAACAGCTTGATCGCGCTCTCGTCGGTGGGAAAGTGCCCGCGGGCCCGCACCGCCCGGCGCAGTTTGGCATTGAGCGCCTCGATGGCGTTGGTCGTGTAGATGATCCGACGCACCTCCTCGGGAAAGGCAAAGAACGGGATCACCGCCGTCCAGTGGCGCCGCCAGGAGGCTGCGATGGCTTCATATTTCTTGCCCCAGATTGATGTCGCAAATCCTTCCAGGGCCGCCTAGCCGGCCTCGGCATCCTTGGCCCGATAGATCTCCTTCAAGGCTCCCGCCACGGCTCTGCGATCCTTGTACGACACGAAGGCCAGCGAGGAGCGGATCAGATGCACGATGCAGGTCTGGACCTGAGCCTCTGGGAACACCGCCGTGATCGCCTCGGGAAAGCCCTTGAGACCATCCACCACCGCAATCAGCACGTCCTCGACGCCGCGGGTCCGCAACTCGTTCATCACCCGCAGCCAGAACTTGGCGCCCTCGCTCTGCTCGATCCATAGCCCCAAGATCTCCTTGGCGCCGTCCGGCCGCACCCCGAGGGCCAGGTAGACGGCTTTGTTGCGCACCGTGCCTTCCTCGCGCACCTTGACCCGGATCGCGTCGAAGAACACCAGGGCGTAGAGCGCCTCCAAAGGGCGGTTCTGCCACTCGGAGATCTCCTCCAGCACGGCACCAGATCCGGCGAGACCTCGATGCCATAGAGATCGCGCAGGTGTCCCTGGATCTCGCGCACGCTCATGCCGCGGGCGTACATCGACACGAGCTTCTCATCGAAGCCGGGGAAGCGCCGCTGGTACTTGGCGATCAGCTGCGGATCGAAGGTCGCCAGGCGATCGCGCGGGATCTCCAGATCGATCCTGCCGGTGTCGGTGAGCACACTCTTGCGGCCATAGCCGTTGCGGGTGTTGCCGCTCTCGCTGTCCTGATCGAGATGGTGGTCCATCTCGGCATTCAAGGCGCGTTCGGCGAGAGCCTTCTTCAGCTCGTCGAGCAGGCCATCCTTGGCAAAGGCCGTTTTGGCGTCAGCCCCGGCCAGCAGTTGATCGAGCAGGTGATCGGGAATGCGGGGTTCCTTGCGGCGTGCCATGCGATGTCTCCCTCATGATCATCGTAATGGCCCCACACGAAATTCCCGACAGTTCCGCGCGTGATCCTGGCGCGCGATATGTTGAACCGCTTGGCAATCGCGGCAACGGGAACCCCGTCGGCGTACTGCCCCGCAATCTCGGCCCACGCTTCTGACATGAACGCCACCATGGCTGCCCCCTTTCGGTACCCAAGACATACCGTGATCTATCTCCCCCTGGGGGTAATGCGGAAGGGGCTTTCCTCCCCCCAAGAACGGATGGAAAGCCAGGCCGAGTGCCCCTGGGAGCCACCCGGCAGGGGAAGGGCAGTGCCCGCATCCGCACACGCATCGGTGCCACGACGATCAGCAGAACGGCAGGCGGTGCCAGATCTCGCGCGCGCCATGGCGCCCTGTCATCGGCTCACCGGGGAACGACGCGTCCGGACAGTGTCCGCTTCCAAGGACTGGCTCGTCCGAACGGCAGGGGCCGCTTCGACGCCTCAGCCCCAATGTGCCGGATCTTCTGCCGTTTGGCCCGGGCCGTCCGGCGGTGATCATCCCGCGTTTTAGCCAAAGCGCAGATCTCATGCGCCGGTCCCATGTTGGAGAGATCATCGGCGCCCCCAAGCTCGAGGGCACGAATATGCTCGGCAATCCAACGCTCGCGAATCCCATCGATCGGGGCCTCACACACCACGCACCGACCGCCGGTCCTCTCCCAGACGGCAAGCCGCCGAGAGGGGGTGAGCTTGCGGCGAACGGTGGTGCCCACGTCCTCGGTCGCAAGGAAGGGCATGGGACACCTCCGTCAGAGATCAGGCGAACGAGACGGCTCATGCTCAGGTCCACCGCGCCCGCTCGCCTCCCTGAGCACCGCCAGGATCTGCCGGACCAGGCGCTCCTGGTCAGCACACAGGATTTCCCAGGCGGCGATCAGATCGGCGAACTGGCGCTGCCGAGCCGGATCGGCCGCGACAAGGCGCGCCTGCAGTCCGAGCGAGGCAACTGTGGATGGCCTGCCGCTGGGCAGGGCCGGCCCGGGCACGTGTGACCGACAACACCGACGACGGCGTGGCACTCTGGTCATGGCAAGTCTCCAACAAAGGGCCTGCGGCCTGCGCCTCGGGAAGACGGCGTCCGGTTCGGCGGCTGGGTCTGTCCTTGTTACGGCGCGTGAGTTTGAGCGGCTTGACCGAACGATGGCCAAGATGATCGCGCTCCGCCACACACAGAAGGCAAGTTCCTGAGGCCGCACCAGACAGATGAACGCAAACATCCCGAAGGTCTTTGCGCACTCTATAGTTCATGCCACAGCTAAACTTCTGTCTTTACTAAGTATAATCTACGCCGATTCGCTATAAATATCAACGTATTAGATACTTTGCTTGATAACGAGAAGGATCATTTGGTCCGCCCAAGCGTCTCCAAGTCGGGTTTGCCCGATGCCGCTGCCGCCCCAGGGGCCATGCCCAAGCCGCCCCGACCCGGGTGTCCCCAAGCCCCCGGCTCTCAGGCCTGAAGCCTTCTCTGCCCACGATGCGACTTGGCTCCCCTGGCTGCGCGAGAGGCCGTGCGGATCGGTCTTCTCCTGAGAACGGAGGTGCCCCGGTACCCGCCGGCATGATCCTATCGACTGCGGCACCGGCACTAGCACCAGGTCTTATCCCGCGTGCCGCTGCATGGCGCATTTCCCTTTCATCTGCGGTATGCTGAGGCCGCGCAGAAGCCGAGGCGACCGAGCGGAGGCGGGCGGTGGATATTGCGGCTTGGCTGCGGAGCCTGGGCCTGGGGCAATACGAGCCTGCGTTCCGTGACAACGACATCGATGCTGAACTCGTGGCGCAGCTGACAGCCGAGGACCTTAAGGACCTTGGCATCGTCTCGGTGGGCCATCGCCGCAAGTTACTCGACGCCATCGCAGCATTGAACGATGCGGCCGGTCGCTCCGATAGCCTGCCCATTGCCCCTGCACGATCAGCAGCGCCGGTCCGGTCTGATCGACCTCAGCATTCGGAGGCCGAACGCCGTCAGCTCACCATCATGTTCTGCGACCTGGTCGGCTCGACGGCTCTGTCGAACCGCCTCGACCCTGAGGAGTATCGGGGGATCATCGCGGCCTTCCAGCAAGCGTGCGCCGACATCATCGGCCGGTTCGATGGCTTCCTCGCGAAGTATATGGGTGATGGGGTCCTCGCCTATTTCGGCTATCCGCAGGCCCACGAAGATGAGACCAGCCGCGCGGTTCTCGCAGGGTTGGCTCTGGTTGAACACATCACTCGCCTTGCGCTCCCTGCTGGTCTGGACCCTCTCCACGCTCGCGTTGGCGTCGCGACCGGCCTCGTGGTGGTGGGGGATCTGATCGGGGTCGGATCAGCTCAAGAGCAGAGTGTCGCGGGTGAGACACCGAACTTGGCAGCACGGCTGCAGGGCCTCGCGCCACCGGATGGGGTGCTGATTGCCGCATCAACCCGGCGGCTGCTTGGAAGCGAGTTCCAGCTCGTGGATATGGGACCACAGGATCTCAAGGGATTCGCCGCGCCTGTCCCGGCTTGGCTGGTTGTCGGCACTCGGGTAGTCGAGAGCCGCTTCGAGGCCCATGGCAGAGGCGCCACTCCTTTGATCGGGAGGAGCGAAGAGCTTGGGATCCTTATGCGCTGCTGGGAGCAGGCCAGCGACGGTGAGGGGCAGGCGGTCCTGCTCTCGGGTGAGCCTGGAATAGGCAAATCGCGGCTCGTGCGGGAGCTGCTCGACCGCTTGCAGTCCAACGCGCATGCCCAGGTGCAGTATCAATGCTCCGCGTTCTTCAGCAATTCGCCTCTGCATCCCTTCATTGCGCAGATCGAAAGGCATGCCGGTTTCCAGAATGAGGATACACCGACGAAACGATTGATGAAGCTGGAGACACTTCTGGACCGAACCAGCAACAATGCATTGGCATCTGTACCCCTGATAGCCGCAATGCTCTCGATCCCGACCGATGGGCGATACCCGCTGCCCGCTCATGATCCTCGACAGCAGAAGGAGCTCACACTCGCAGCCCTGACCCAGTATCTCATCGGCCTTGCGCGGCGGCAGCCAGTGCTCATCGTCGCCGAAGACGTGCACTGGGCTGATCCGACGACCTTGGAATTACTCGACCAGCTCATCGACCGGATGGCCTCACAGCGTGTCCTCCTCTTGATCACCTTCCGTCCGGAGTTTGAAGCAGGGTGGCAGCGACGACCCCATGTCACACCAATCTCACTCGACCGCCTCGGTCGGCGGCAGACCACCGAACTTGCAAAAGGAATTGCAGGAGAAGCGAAGCTACCGGACGAGCTGTTCAAGCAGATCCTTGAGAAGACAGATGGGATACCGCTCTTCGTGGAAGAGCTTACTAAGGCAGTGCTGGAGAGCAGGTCTCACGCAGGGGTGGGAATTGACCCTGCAGGTGGTAGTCCGCTCCCCTCCGTTATTCCGGCTAGCCTCCATGACACTCTTATGTCCCGTCTGGACCGTCTCCCTGACGCTAAGTCGGCCGCCCAGCGAGCGGCCGTGATCGGCCGTGAGTTCACCTTTGGATTGCTTACCAGCATCAGCCCTCAGAGGGAACGCGGGTTGCAAGCTGCTCTCGAGCAACTCATCTCCTCTGGGCTGATCTTCGTCCGGGGAGCACCACCCGAGGCGACTTACACGTTTAAGCACGCCCTTGTGTGCGATGCCGCCTATGCAAGCTTACTTAGTCGGCCCTGAACAATGCAGTTTGCTCAGGCGGCAATTGGATTCCAGGGTTCGGGGAAAGTATCCGATTGCGCGGATGAGCCCATTAGAGCCGCCATGAGCCAAGCGATAAACAGTCTGAGCCACGTCAGTATCAGCCGCAGATTATGTCCGGCGGCCACCAGCAGCGCATTGATCGCGTCGCCGGCTGCGCCGAGCAGGTGGTTGCGTCCCAGTCGCCCGTCCGCCTTCATGTGCCCGATCATCGGCTCGATCGCAGACCGGCGTCTCAGCTCGCGCTTGATCGTCGGTGTGAGGCCACGCCGCTGTCGGGTGATGAACACCCGATCCGTCTTGGCGTAGTCATGCCCGCGATAGCCCTGGTCGACGTAGATGCGCGAGGGCTCCACGTCAGTCATGGCCACGACCTGATCCATCGTCGTGTTGAGCGTGTGGCCGTCATACGGATTGCCCTCCAGCGATTTGGAAGCGAGCACGAAGCCTTCGCGGTTGGTCACCGCCAGTGCGACCTTGCTGCCGAACTCGTACGGCCGATGTGCCTTGCCTTTGGCGATGCACACCACCTCTGGCGCATGCAGGCTGTAGAGCTTGTTCTTGCTCGTGCGCTCCTGCGTCAGGAGGCGCTCTACGAGGCCGAGCAGAGGAGCAAACCGGCGTGAGAGAACCTCATCACTGGCGACTTTCCTGGCGACATCGCGATAGACCCGGCCCAAATAGGTCTTCAGCCGCTTGAGCTCTCGCCGCATGCGCCGCATCTGACGGGCATGGGCATACCGCCCCACCTGCACGGCAGCGCGTTTGGCCAAATGGGTGTGGGCCTGACGCAGCTCGAGGCCGTGCCGCTTGGCCTGTCGTACCAGAGCCTGCAAGGCCTTGAGATAGAGCTTGGCGTCGGTGGGATGAGTGATCGCCTTGGGCTGCACCGTGGTGTCGACGCTGATCCGCTCCAGGCTCGACGGTCGCACCGCGCCGCTCTCCAGCCCAGCCTGGATCGTGGCCGCCAGCAGCTTCTCCAGTCCCTCGGGTCCGAGCCGCTTGCGCCAGCGCGTCAGCGAGCTGGGATCACACGGCAGCTCATGCTGGAAGTACTCGCAGCCGCAGAACCACTGGTAATACGGATTCTCGATCCAGCGCTGCACCACTGCCTCATCGGACAGGTTGAAGGTATGCTGGAGATACGACAGTCCGACCATCAGGCGCGTTGGCTTCGCGGGCCGTCCGAGCGGGCGGTAGAAGCGACCAAACTCGTGGTCGAAGCGGCGCCAGTCGATGAGAACGGCGAGCCGATACAGCTCGTGACGCTGATCGAGGATTTGATCGAGACGGCTGCGGTAGAGATCGCCGGAACTCGGCAGCGTCGGCTTGGGTCCCATGGCAAAACACCAGGTTTAAGCGGGTCCATCCCCAGATGCCGGCATTTTACAATGCTTCGTGACGACGAAGAATCCTTCTGTCCCAACAAGTTGTGGGTTATTCAGGACCGACTACTTAAGAGCCGCCGCCAAGAGTATCACGCGCGGATCGCGGCTATTCTCGAAGAGAGCGACGCGGATGTGACCATCCGTCAACCAGAGCTCATTGCTCATCATCTGAGTGAGGCCCGTCTTGCAGAGAGAGCTGTCGTGTACTGGCAACTCGCCGCCGACAACGCAGCACGCCGACAGGCGCATCAGGAGGCGATAGCGCATTCCAACCGCGGCCTTGCGCTAGTGGATCTGATCCAGGACCAGAAGCAACGCCAACGGCATGAGCTGCGGCTGCTGGTGCAAATGGGGAACTCTGCTGCTGGCGCAAAGGGGTGGGACGCGGCAGAAGTCGGAAAGGCGCTCTACCGGGCGCGAGACCTCTGCGCCGATTTGGGAGACGATAGCCTGCTGCATTCCATTTTGGAGGGGCTTTTTGCGTTCCATGTGACGAACGGGGAGTTGCGCACCGCAGAGACGTTCGGCCTTGAGCTCCTCAGGTTGGGAGAGTCTCGAAACGACACGGCCCTCCAGCTCAATGGCCACCAGGCGCTGCTGAACGCTTGTTACAAGCTCGGGGCGTTTCAAGGGGCACAAGAGCACCTGGAACGCGGGATGAGCCTGTACAAGGAGCGCCCCTGGCCTGAGGCGACCATTGAATACGATGACCTAGGCCTCGGCCCGCTCCTGCTGGTTTATGGTGCCTGCACGCTGTGGATCCTGGGGTATCCAGATCGGGCAAGGCAAGCGGCAGCCGATGCCCTCGTCCTCGCGCGTCAACGTGGGCATCATCTGACCTTGGCTCACGCCACTCACATGATGGGCCACCTGTCTGAGCTCATGGACGACTGGGAGGGCGTTCGGAAGGCGAACGAAGAGACCATGGCCCTTGCCACAGAATGGGGTCTCTCCGGGATAAAGGAGATGGTCGCCCGACGTGAGCGGCTCGTTGCAGTGGCGCTCCACTGCGATCCAGAGCAGATGGAATACAAGCGCCAGCACCCGCAGCCAGGCTTCGCACGCTCGCTGCACGATGCCGTGCTGGCGAGAGCCTATGGCCGCGGTGGCGAGCCTGACGAGGGGCTGCGGATCCTCGAAGCCACTTCAGCCTGGGCGGATGCGACGGGTAGTCATTTCTTCGACGCGGAGGTCTATCGGACGCGTGCTGAACTACTCCTGCTGGCCAAACGACCGGCCAAGGCTGAACAGAGCTACCGCACGGCTCTGGTGATCGCCCGTGAGCAGAAAGCTCGCATGTGGGAGCTGAAATCTGCATGTGGCCTCGCCGACATGTTACGCGAACAAAGCCGGGTGGCCGAGGCACACGATCTCCTAGCACCGATCTATGGCTGGTTCAGCGAAGGCTTCAGTACACGGGAACTACAGATGGCGCGGACACTGTTGGATACGCTATCGATGTCCCCCAAGGCGGTTTGAAAACAGCCCCTCGATCTGTGCCTCATGCCTCATGAGTCCACGGGTCAGTGGCGCCCGCAGGCTCACTTTAAATCATCGAGCATCTGGCATGAGCGCCGCAACAGGGCGCTCACCGCCTGACGCTGTTCGATCATCTCCTTGGTGTGCAGCCCTGTCTTGAGCGCATGGCGGTTGCCGTTCAGTGCTCCCGAGCCACCCGCCCCGCCGGGCATCCGACACTGTTTCTTCCCCTGCACCGCCAGCGCCTGACAGGCCAACCCTGAAGCGGGGCGCGACCCACACCGGGGCTGTTCCGCACAGGCCGGATTACGCCCATGGTCACCCCGTGGTGCTGTCGTGGGTCCAATCGAGGGCACGGCCGATCGCATGTGCCAGAATTCCGACGGGGCGGTCTTCATCGGCCACTACGACGCGGGCCGGCCCCGGACTGCGGGATCGACCCCGGCGCACGATCTGAAGCGGGCAGGCTCCCGCATGATGGGAGGGCAGTTTCGTGCCTGAACCGACAGCGAGGTGGTTTTGCCCGAGCGCCAAAGGGCCAAGGGGCAAGGAAACGCCGCACCACACGGCGCCTTCGGGCGCTGTCTTGTTTCCCATCAAGTCGCCTTCTTATGGCGAGGATCATACTTCACAAGCTCGCCTGTCAGCTTCTTTCCTTCGCTGATGAGCCTCTTGGCCTTCTCGCGCAGCTTGTTCTTTTTCGCGCTGGTGCGCACCTTCTCACTGCCTTTGCCCATCGCTTGCCTCCCCAGACCGTGAAGTATCATTGAAACGATGGCTTGCTTCCGCAGTTCCAAGCGCCAGCCTGCTGATCAGATGTCTGGTTCTGGTCCGACGCTGCCGGTTGCAACTGCCGTTCTGCGTTGCGCAGACGGCATTGCGGGCATTCGCTCGGCCCAAGGTGAATTTTGCAGCAGAGTGAATATCCAAATCGCGACCGCGGCGGCCGATGAAGCAGAAACTCTCGCGGCGTGAGCCCGGGAAGCCCCATCGTTCACGGTGGGGAGCCATCACGGACCCTTGTCGGTGCAGGTGACATAGGCCACTGGATATGCCGACACATGCCGGTCCTCCGACAGGAGGGTAAGGCCTTCAGCGATGGCCTGGGCGATCAGCAGGTGATCGAAGGGGTCCCGGTGGTGCATTGGGAGACGGATGAGGTCCTCAAGATGCTCGGGGCGGATCGCAAGCGTTTCGAAACCTTGAGCGTTGATGGCGGCACCGATGTCACGGATGTCGGCCTCCAGCTTTCCAACGCGCACCTTCACCACGAGCTCCCACAATGACGCGATGCTAACCAAGATGTCGTTCGCAGGGTCGGTGACGAGGTCCTGGGCCTGGCGCTCGATCCGCGGATCACCCTCAAGCCACCAGAGAAGAGCGTGGGTATCGAGAAGGATCCTCAATCCCCATTCCCTTCCATGGCGGACAGAACGTCGTCGGGCAGCAGGTCGAAGTCCTCCGCCATGCGGATCTTGCCTTTCAACATGCCTGGGACCCGACGGGGACGCTCCGCACCAGAGGGTGGCCGGATCTCGGCGATGATCTCGTTGCGCGACATGACAAGGAACGAGGTGCCCTGGCGGGCCTGCCGGAGCAGCCGGCTGAGGTTCGCCCGCAGTTCACGGACGCCGACCCGAACCTGCTTGTCCTTCTGCGGTTGAACCATGACAATCCCTTTGTGTACTCTTATGTGTACGCAACTGTTGTGCGATGCGCAAGCCTGCCCGTTCGGATCCTCATCCGTGTACCCAGCTTGCTCGGAGAATCGTCTCGGGCGCTCAGTCGATTGTCCGTTCCGCGTCAGTGGATCCAGCGGCGACAGGGTTCATCAGCCCTTACGCTCCACCTATCTCCATGAGCATCGTCCGAGACTGCCGCAGCAGGGCATTCACAGCCTTGCTCTGCGTGGTCAGCTCGTGTTTGAGGGCACTGCAATTGCCGGGCGAGGCCGCGGATTGAACCAGGCTGCTCCTCCCGGGCGCACCCCGAACCCGGAAGGCTCACGAACCGGCGCTGGCGTGATGCGACCGACAAGCCCAGTGCAGAAGACACATTGACGTGCGGCTTCGGCATTTGGCCTTTTGTCTCCCCCCTCGGACCGGGAAAGGCTCTGATGGGTGATGATCGAACCCTCTCGGTACACTCAAGGACCGGCGCGATTGCGTCACGTAGCCAGGGGCTGTCCCAAGTGCCCGAGGGAGGACAGGATTTCCTTCTTCGAGAACGCCATACGGATCGAACAGCGCTGACCCGCCGGCCTGTTTCAGCAGGGGATAAGCGTGCCGAGACCGAGAAGCGATGGCTCTCTCGGAGGCCACCTTGGCCTACGAGGAGATGACGCGAGACGACACGCTTGCGCGTAGTCGGCTGAACAGGAATTGGGTCTTAATCGTCACCAGACCTACTCCCCAACTGCTAAAGCTGGACGGTTGCAGCAGCAGGGTCAGGCCTTGTTCTGTATTCATTTTTGTTTATATTTAAGACACATCAATCTAAGGAGGCATCGTAATGTCCCGCACCACGACGATGACGGTCCGGCTCAGTGGTGCACTGAGCGACTTTGTCGCCGCGAATGTCAGCGAGACTGGATCCTACGAGAATGTCAGCGAGTACGTCCGCGATCTGATCCGGCGCGACAAGGAGCGGGTAGAGCAGGAAGCGTTCGAGCGGCTTAAAGCGGAGCTAGCACGAGCCTTCGCAGCGCCCGAGGCCTCCTACCAACCGCTCACGGCCGCCGAAGTCATCACGCGCAACAAGGCGTAGTGCGGCATGGCCTCTGTCCGCGTCCAGGAGGCAGCGTCTCATCGCCTAGACGAAATCTACCGCTACACACGCGACCAATGGGGTGTCGAACAGGCCGAGCGGTATATCACCGGGCTGTTCGACGCCTTTGGCAAGATTGACACGCACGAGGTGTTGTCTCGCCCGATTCCGGCCGAGTTTGGGGTTGATGGTTACTTCTTCCGATATGAGCGGCACTTCGTCTACTGGCGGAAGCTCAGCAATGGCGACATCGGCATCGTGACGATCCTGCATGAGCGCATGCATCAGATCGATCGATTTCAGGACGACTTTGGATATTGACATCCTCCCCTCCGTTCACGGAGGGGAGGATGTCAATTCAGGCCATCCAGCAATCGGCGCGAGCATCGCAACAAGGCGCTCACGGCCTGACGCTGTTCGATCATCTCACGGGTGTGCAGCCCGGTCTTGAGCGCATGGCGGTTGCCGCGGGGTGCACCGGATCCGGCGGCCCCGCCATGCATGCGGCAGCGCCGCTTCCTTTGCACTTTCCGAAGTAACGAACCTCCCCCACTTGAAGCCCTGGAGCGATCCGGGGATTCTGGCGTTTCGGGGCCGAGAATTTCCGAGAAGACGTTGTACGGAACGCGCTTTGAAGGTTTCGTGACGTCTTCCCGTCGGCTTATGGAACGCCGCGCCGTAGTAGAACCGGCTTCGAAGCAGATATCAGCCAGCGCGCGAATACTGACGAATGCTTAGCACGGCATGGGCCAAAGAAACGCCTCCTTGCCTACGAGACATGCGGGCAAGGAGGCCGGTTTCTGGGAGCCAGAAGGCTGGGCTACGGACAGCCTTCATGTCTACAATGCGTCCGGCCCGGTCGCGTTTCAACGTGGCTAAGAGGAGAGGCCGGAAATGGCACTATCTCCGGCCTCTCCTTGCCTGGTCCCGATCATCAGTCGGAGCCGCCGCATCTCCAGGCCTGCAAACGATAGCTGGCTCCGCACCGTCCTACATCAGGATCGTTCGCCTGCCTCGGCAGGAAGGAAATCGGCCGCGGGCGCTCGTGGCGTATCTTGGGGCGGTAGACTACATCGATCCGATACCGGACCGGAGAGGCACGGGTTCTCTTCCAGACCGATGAGCAAGCGCCCCCGATAAGAAGAAAGCGCCACCGTCTCCAGGGCGCTTCAAGGTGCGGCCCGCCGCTGCTAACCACGGAGCCGGTTCAACCTGCGTACGCGTCCGATGCTCGTGGCGTCAGTCGGATAGCCGACAGATCTGGGAAAATCTTATGCTTCGTTGAAATGATTCCTTGCGGTCCAGGCGTCGTGGATGGCGATCGATGGAATCAATGGTCGGCCGCCTCGTCTTGCTGTGCGATCCTGATGCACTCAACCGGAGTGCCGGATTTCCATCGGCAAGTGCCGGTGTACCCATGGCTTGACCCCACAACGCAATCGGCTAACTGATTGCGCCCTGCCTTCCCTGGTATTGGATGAGTTATGGGTCAGTCAGAACAGCAGAAGCCGGATCTTCCTAGCATCACCGCCGACATCGTTTCATCGTATGTTGCGAACAATGCAGTCCATCGGGCCGATCTGCCGGCCGTGATCGCGTCCGTACATGCTGCACTCGCGAGGTTGGTCGCTCCCAAGCAGCTGAAGCCTGAGAAGCAGTTGCAGCCGGTCGTTGCGATCCGCAAGTCTGTCACGCCTGACTTCCTGATCAGTCTTGAAGACGGCAAGAAGTACAAAACGCTCAAGCGCCATCTCGGGAGGCTAGGGCTGACGGCTGAGGAGTATCGTGCAAAGTGGGGGCTTCCGGCTGATTACCCGATGGTTGCACCCAACTACGCGCAGAAGCGCTCTGAACTCGCCAGAAGCAGCGGCCTCGGCCAGCAGCGGCGGAAGACCGCCGCGAAAGCAGTTGCAGCGCCGGAGGAGACCGCCATGGCTCCGGCTGCGGCTTCAAAGCCCAAGCGTCGCGCACCTTCCAAGAAGAAGACCAGCGAGTAAGCTCCGAGCGTCCCTGGACGGCTTGGCAAACCACCGTCCCAACCATCTAACTCGGGCGAGGCTTGCCTACCCCCTCCGTTCAAGGCTTGCAGCCTAACCCGGTTTTACATCTGCCGTTGGCAGGGATCGGGCGATTCGGATCCCGTTGCCGAGAGGCAATCAACTTCGTGGAAGCCGCTTTTGGCACGCTGGGGAACAGTACAGAGATACTCGGCTGCTCCTAAAGGTTCACGAGGCGAACAGGCTACCAGAGGTGGCGGGCGGGGCTGTAAGGGTCCCAAGACAAATTGAAGAGGTATCCGGCCACTAGAGCGAGGATGCCCACGTTCAGAAGGGCGAGCAGGAGCAGGGTGATACGGGTCCTTCTCTCGTTCCCGAATAAGTTGAACTGAGTGACCTTCAGCTTCTCGCGTTGCTCCTGTTCGTCGTAACGCTCATCTTTCATAGGTTATCTCCGCACTCGCCCAGCTTTATCAGCCTCGCGTGTGCGTGAGAACATTACTCCGAATTTCCGAGAAGCCTTGGGGACAACGCCCTGTTCAGGGGAACTGAGGTCATCCTCCTCCGTTGAGAGTTCTCTTAGGTCGTTGGTAGATCCATTTCATATGTCTATTTCCGATCCCCGGATGGTGGTCCTTGTCGTGGAAGACGAGACCCTGGTGCGCATGTTCATGGCCGACTTCCTCGACGAGGCCGGGTTCAAGGTCTTCGAGGCGGTCAATGCCGACGAGGCTCTCACCGTCCTTCAGGCCCGCCCTGACATTCAGGTGGTGGTCACCGACATCGAGATGCCGACAGGCTCCATGAACGGCCTCAAGCTATCTCGCACCATCCAGGAGCGTTGGTCCGGCGTCGGCGTTGTGATTTCCTCGCGCCGGGAGCGCCCTGGCCCTGACGATTTGTCGGACCGGGTCGCGTTCCTCGGAAAGCCCTACCTGCCCAACACCATCATCGCCGTGTTCAGGCAAATGGCCACGCCGCAGGTGGTGGAGCCGCCAATGGTGCAGAGCGCCTGACGATTTGTATGCACTCAGTGGATGGTGGGCTCCAAGGGGATCGATGCGAGGGTACGGCCGGAGGGATCCACAATATCGAGTTGCCACCCTTGCCATGGTGCACCGACTTGAATCGCCTCGTTCCTGATCTCCTCAATAGTCTGCAGGGCCATTTCCCGTGCAGTGGCCAAGTCCGAGACCTCAATGCCGATATTGTCGCGGACGGTCTCGTGGCCGTTCACCAAGTAAAAGTAACAGCGCATCAATAGCCTCTGAATCCACGGCCGGGCTAGGCGGGTCCAAGCGGCCCGGCCGAGACCTCAGGGGATATCAGTATCGCTAAGGTCCTATTCAGGTATCTAGCCGCAGATTAGGCCTCTGCCAATAGAACCACTGGGTGACCCTCGCGCGGGGAATAAAAGCCGCCGCGATCCGTTAAGCTTTCTTATCGGGTGGTCATGTATTGGCTTTGGTGGAATGCAAGAGTTCGGGTTGGGCCGTCACGATGAATACCAGCCTTCGCAAGAGACCCGCATCAGGAGAGCCGTGGAGCATTCCCATGGCGGCTGTCCTGGGATTTATGACTGGCATCTTCGTTGCCACCATCCGTCATTTCAGCCATGACCACCTCGGGTACGCCTCAGCAGCCTTGGTCGAGCATTTTGTTCCCCACTTGATCGCCACTGTTACGGCATGTGCGCTTGTGTTTGCACTCGCTGCCGCAATCCGTAACCGGCTCAAGCGGCAGCGGGGCTATCAGGATTTTGACTAAGACAGCAGGGTTGCGGGAGGCGCTTCCTTGAAGCAGCGGCAAAGGCGCTTCTCGCAGCTAACTTCGTCTTCCATCAGGATTTGCGACGCCTTGTGCTCGGCGCATCGGGTCTCGACCATCTGCCAGACCAACAACTCAGCCGAAGACCGTTGTGCGAAGCCGCCAACAAACTCATCGTCGCAATAAATCAGCCAGCCGAGATGGCTACCGACGATTTTGCAAGTGGCGTGAGAGTGCGGCAACATCGGCCTCAAGTTTTCGGAGAACGGCAGGCGGAAAGTCACCTCTCCTGTCTCATTCGTGACCTCAATGGCATAGTCCCGTGGATCCCGACCTCGAGCTGCGAACACACGTTTGAGGTCTTGGGCAGCCTGCACCACTGCGCTCCAGGCCGTCTTCACATCCGGGTAATCGAGGCCGGCCTCGTCGCAACTCACGCCTCGACCCTTGCAGCGCATGTGAAAGAAGAAGCGAGGCATGGCGTCTCCCCAGAGCTACCCAGTGGACGGTTGGAATAACCGGCATTCGGTAGCAAAAACCACCAATCTGCCTGACCTGATTGAGTCCCGTCCCCGACCTGTCCCCACTTCTTCGGCCCCAAGACTCGACCGAAGAGGGGAAAGGATGGGTGCCGCCCTACGTCCTTTGCATTCAGGTCCTACGTCGCGTGCGTTCTTGGATGCGTTGCCACAGATCGTTAGCCTATGGACGCTTTCGCTGTGGTGGGGAGAACGATATGGACGATATCCCTTTCTATATCATGGACGAGCCTGTCATCGATCTGACGTTTGATATGCCAGACTTCAGCATACCAGAGCCTGCTGTCATCACTCTCTTCGATGTCGCGGTCTCGCACACCACCAGCATCCCTGCTCCCATCGGTAATACTGAGCCTGCGCCAGAAATTCTCGTGGGAGACTTTCCTCACGTCACTCTCCGCCCGCCTTCGGATGAGGATGTGCGGTTCTTGGAACTGCTCGATATGCTCAGCAAAGGCAATGGATACGGCGTCAACATCGTAGCGGTCGATGAGAACTTCAATGCCAAGTTCGAATACTATCTCGACGCCGATGGGGATGGACAGCGGGAATACTACACTCGCGAGGAACTCTTGGAAAAGTACGCTGGCACAGCCCAAGCTGTCGGTTAGTGCCCGAAGTATAGTTCTGGAAGGCTCTCTAGGCCATGTGGACGGATTGAGCCGAACAACGGGTAGGTAGATTCCCAAATCAGTGCGGCGATGATTCATAGCGGGTCGGCTTCAGGAGGCGCGACCATGCTGACGGGGATGAGAGAGGCAGACTGGGCAACGGTGCTGCGGGTGTTTGCCGCCTCGTGCTCTCGCCGAGGAGCTAAGGGCCGCAACGATCGGCGCTTCCTTGAGGCCCTGCACTACTTCACGGTTCACAACATCACCTGGCGGGCCTTACCTGAGTGCTTCGGCAATTGGAACTCGGTGTGGAAGCGCTTTTGGCGCTTGAGCCGGGCCGGCGTGTTCGAGGCCTTCTTCGAGGCCCTGGCGGCGCTGAGCGGGACCGCCCATCTGGTGCAGATGTTCGACTCCACCATCGTGCGGGCGCATGTCTCGGCCGCGGGCGCAAAAGGGGGCAGAGCCGACAGGCGTTGGGCCGCTCCCGGGGTGGCTTCTCGACCAAGATCCACCTCAAGACCGACTGGGATGGCGATCCGCTGGGCTTTCACCTGACCGGTGGTGAGGTCAGCGACAGCCCGCATTTCGAGACGCTGCTCGACCTCGGGCCAAACATCACGCCTCGGGCTGCTGTAGGCGATAAGGGCTATGACTCGAGGGCCAACCGACAGGCCGCCCGTTCGCGCGGCATCTGCCCGGCCATTCCATATCGGACGACCACCAAAGAGAAGCCGAAGTACTTCCCTAAGGCGCTTTACCGCGGACGGGCTCGCATCGAGCAGACCATGGGAAAGCTCAAGCGCTTCAAGCGCGTTGCTTTACGCTGCGAGAAGACTGATGAGAACTACGGCTCGTTCGTTGCTCTTGCTTTGAGCTTCATCCTGATCAAATCCGTCCACACGACCTAATAACCGGGCGCTTCGGCCCCGCCCCCGCGATGCTTCGGCTGAAGGTCTGGTTCGAACCCTGCTTGCCGGGGAAGCTGGGTTGCGCCAGCGAGATCCTTCGCCCCTTCCATCCATCGGAACCTTCTTCGCGCTTTTCTCCCCATTCCAGGCACCACGGCCTTCCCGCACGACAGTGTTTGAAGGCTGCATCGGACTCTTGACACGCAACAGCGCTGACCGGACAGTTGCTCGATGGGCCCAGCCCGGTTCTCATCCAAGGCACTGTTATGACGATCGACATTGACCAGCTGACCGAGGCCGAGTTGATCGATCTCAACCACCGCATCGTCGAGCGCCTGCGCTTTCTCGACCAGATGCGCGCTCATGTGGAGATGCTGGAGTTCAAGATTGGGGACCGGGTCAGCTTCCAGCCTCCCGGCCAGGGTCAGCTTGAGGGCATGCTGACGCGCTACAACAGGAAGACCGTGACGGTGATCACCGACACCGGGCAGAGGTGGAACGTCTCGCCTGCCGTCCTCAGCCGGGTCAAGCCGGCCAAGGGCACCAGCACGACTGGAGCCAACGTGATCCCGCTGAACAAGCGCTGACGCGAGCGGGTCTGTGATGTTGAGGATCGTGCTTGTCGGCTATGCAACCGTGCCCGCGGTGGATCGCGCAAGCGCAACGGCTGCGCAGGCCAGCAGGTGCCCTCCCGGCGCAAGCAAATTCTATTTCCCTCAAAACTGACCAGCCCCTTCTGCGATGCGACCAATCCCCGACCCAGTCGTTTCGACCGTTGGACCACATCCCTGCCCTGCCGGCATTTGACAACCCGGTGGGCTCAGTCCACGGTGCGCGCCCCATTCAGCCGGACCAGGGAGGATGTCTTGACCGCGCTCGGCTCCCTTCGTCCGTTCGCTTGCGAGGCGTGCGGCAGTCCCTCGATCAGCGTCCCGGCCACCATCCATGCGGCAGCCGATCTTGCTTGTGCGGGCTGTGGCGTGCGGGTGAGCTCATGGTCCGAATTCAAGGAGCGCGCCCGGCAGGTGATCCTGAGCGAAATCGCCAGTGGCAAGGTTTCCGCAGACTTGTCCAACAGCGACATCCTTGTCACCGACTTGGCCCCTGCGGTCCGCTGATCGTCTGAATTGCAGCCACAGGGTGCAGAGCCATCCGGCTGATCCAGTGACCCGCCACAACACGGCGCTCATGCCGCCGATGGATCCCCATATTGCGCCAGCGCCTCGACCCCTCCGAACTCGGCTTTGGGTGAGCATGCCTGGCGGTGCATCAGCGCCATGCCGGGAGAGAACAGTGCCACACGGAGCCGCTTCGGCCTCAACGACCAACCGAAATCGGCAAGGGCGCCTGCGCCTCCGGCGCTCCTCGCCGCGCCGGGTGGGATGATCCGCCCGACCGTGTCAGAACCACAGGGGTGAGTGACGACGTCAGGGTGCTGCACCTCCAGTTATCAGTTAACCGATCCGACAACGACACCAGTCACTGCCAATGTCCACCACCGCAGGCCAGACCTTCGATCGCCCCGCGAGGACCTGCCTTCCCGCACACAGAGAGCGGGTCCCGCGAGCATCCGCCTCAACCTCAAGCCACCGCGGGATACCCCAAGGACCAGAGCCATCCAAGGTCACTGCTTGCCGGCCTACTCCAGTTCATCCAGCATGTGCCGCGAGCGTCGCAACAACGCGCTGACGGCACGGCGCTGCTCGATCATCGACCGAGTGTGCAGCCCGCTTTTGAGCGCGTTCCGGCTTTCTTTTGGCGCACCCGTGCCCGAAGCTCCACCATGCATCCGACACCGCCGCTTGCCCCTCACAGCGGGCGCTTGACAGGAGAGCCCAGAGTGGGTTGTGGCGCCACATCTCAGGCTGCTGCGCATAGGCCCTGTGTTGCGCGGGTGATCAGCCACGGCGCCGGCCCTTTGCCCTGACACCGCTCAAGGGCCTCAAGCAGCCAGAGACCGGTGGCCATCAGCTTTTCGGCATGGCGCAGGTTCATGTCTCGAACCGTGGGCGAGGCGCCCGCGGATGCGGCTCGCTTAAAGCAGTCCATACTCGAGCAATGCACCGCCACGAACTGCCCGGCGAGCATTCCTTCGACCGTATCCTGCGGTCCCATCTCCCTCAGGGCCGCAATAGCTGCCTCGCTGAGGCTCGCATCACTTGTTGCATTGGCCCAAGGTGAGGCCGGCATGGTGTCCTGGACTTGGCGAACGAGCACCTCCTGCAGGCCAGGGTCCTTGGTGCCGGTCGCCGCCTTCAGGCGACGCCGGTGGGAGCCTCATCGCCCCATGGGCTGGTTTGTGGCAAGGTCGGCATGTGTAAGGCCCTTCTTGATCCAAAGACGATTTACCGTCCCCGTTGGGTGGATCGCTAGCCGCCTTTCTGCGATAATTGGCAGGTCTGTTGTGGATTACTGACTGCATCGAGACAGTGTAAGTAGGCATGGCCGCTCGCTGTGACAGTAATGCTTACGCTGATCTCGTGATGCCCCGTCGTTACTTTGCATAGGGTTGAATTCGACTTTTGACGCTAGACTGCTGTTCTGCGAGCAGTGCGCCGCTATGCCGTCGCCGACGGAGGCAGAGATTAACGGCGCTGTCCCGCGATGACGGCCAACTCGCGAGTGAGCAAACCTTCAGCCGCTGAGAGGCACATATGACTGCAAGACCCCTGACAGACGCGGAATACGACCGTATGTCGTCTGTTCTCGACCGGTTCCGCAATGAGCAGGCGATGAATTTGGAAGAGCTTGATGGCTTCTTCGCTGCCCTCATCTGCGGCCCCGCTCATGTTCACCCAAGCGAGCACCTGCCCGAGATTTGGGGAGGCGAAATGGCTGACGAGGAGGCCTTCTCGAGCCAACAGGAACTCAAGGATTTCCTGGATCTCCTCATGCGCCATTGGACCTTGGTCGCCGAGACCTTGCAATCCGGTGATGTGTTTTTGCCGTTGCTGCTCGAGGACGATCACGGCGTCGCCCACGCGAACGACTGGGCCCGAGGGTTCATGTGCGGCATGGATCTGCGAAGAGAGGATTGGGCAGACCTCCTGGACGACGAAGATCATGGTGGCTGGCTTATCCCGATCTTGGCATTGGCGTATGAGCACGACCCCGATCCGACCATGCGCCCTTGTCAGGAGCCCGTGGATGCGGACCGGCGCGAGCAACTCATCGCTGGCGCCGCCGCCGGGGTCACGGGGATCTATCACTACTTTGCGCCGCTCCGACGGATGTTCTCAGAGCTCAGGGGTGGCCAATCCACCTACCGCCGCACCGTCCCCAAAATCGGGCGCAATGATCCGTGCCCCTGCGGCTCCGGGAAGAAATACAAGCGGTGCTGCGGCAAACCCACACTGCACTGATGAGGATCGCCCTTCCTGCCGATCCGCACAGATGAACCGGGATCGCAACGTTGGCGTCGGAACACGAGAGCCGAATGGCAAAAGCAACGCAACAGGAACGCTCACTGCAGAGAGTCAGCGAACATCTTTGGGCTCACATGCTGCGGCTCCAAGGTCAGATAGTGACGCGGCACCTCGATCCGCTATCAGTGCCATGGTGCAAGGCGGTGTTGGACCAATCTTTCGAACGCGTGGATTTATGCCGCTGATCGGGGACTCATCAGATTGTGAGCCGTCAGTTTTTCCCTCAGGCCTCTGCCCTTTGGCAGAACGAACCCCGTGACGGGTCCAGACTTCCCAGATATATCCCTTGGCCCGACCGACGGCCGTCGACGCAGCATATGTTTATGGCGTCATCCGCAGTGATCTTGCGGCTCACGGTGATCTCATCGGCAACAACGATCGCTGGATTGCCGCCCTTGCCAAGAGCCTCGGGTTGACGGATGTCGCCAACAGCAAGCGTGCGTTCTTACTCGCGCCTTTGCATAGGCTCGCACTGGCCGCAGCAACCGCTGGGCGCCATGAAATGAATACCCACCCCACGGGAGGCGGAAACCACCTGCATTGGGATCGTTTGAAGAGTCCACCAGGATCCTCAGACAACAAAGATATCGTGGCTGGTGATCTTCAGCTCTTTGGAGAAGGTAACGATCGGCACAGCATTGCTTGGCCCCGATCCATCGCGATCGTAAAGCAGAACCTTGTTTTCCTTGTTATAGACAATGAAGTCATTGTGATCTCGGGCTTCTTCCCCAATGACAAAAAAAGCCTTCTTCAGTTTCTGAGGATGATGGGCAGAGCCTGCACCGAGGGACCTGAAAACAGCATTGTCGAGATAGAGACTGTCATCCCTGACGTCGAAATCGGGGATGGCGTCCCGATTGCGTTTTGCACTCGGCGGCGTGTTGAAGATGAAGACATCGCTACCCTCTCCACCGCGAAGGATATCATGATCGTGCCCTCCGTTGAGGGTATCCGCTCCATCAAGCCCAAACAGCCTGTCCTTGCCTTGCCGGCCGATCAGATGATTGCCGGCGCTGTTTCCGTAAATTCGATCATCGCCACTCCCGCCAATGGCATTTTCTATGAGTGATCGAGGATCACCCTGATAGAGCAAAGCGTTTGCGACGTTGCCACGGGCCCAGCGGAATCCCCCTAGGTAAGCGAGTTGCCCGAGTGAAAGCGTCGACCAGTGACCAGGACGGAGATCAACAGACAGGTCGGTCCGATAATTCGCGAAATCATAGGTGTCGATCCCACCGCCGTCCCACACCGTACAGAAGATCCTGTTCCCGCCGGGAAGGCCCTGACCCACGCCGTCAATGAATGCCTGCCCGGTCTTGGCATCCCACCGGTAAGTGGTAGAAGCTGCACGGGCCGAAAAATTGGCCCCGTACATGTATTGCAGGGCGGCGATATCACCAATCATCAATGACTGGGCATAGCCCCATGGCTCATTCTCCACTCGCGCGCCGGCTGCCCCAACATAGGATCGGTAGGTTGTGACGGAGAATTCCATGGAGTCGAGCTCAACCGGAACCCGCCCGAAGACTCCATCCTCGTGAGCATGCTTCAGGCCAAGGGTGTGTGCAATTTCGTGGAGGAAGGTCCAGAACGCGAAGTTGCCGATGACCGGTGCATGGTACCGACCGCTTAAACTATTGAACCAGGCATCCCCTCCCGCCCCCGCCTCATCGAGGGTGTAGGCCCAACCGGTCTCTGCGAATCCGGACATGGCAAGGCGAATGTCCGCATGTATGGACGCAGTTTCCTCAATTTCGGTGAGGGTAAGATTTGTCGTGGCTGAGATCATGCGGAAGATCGAGCGGGCAACCGCGATCTGAAGCTCGTTCAGGGGTTCAAAGTTTTTTTGTGGCTCTCCCGATCCGTACCCTAGTCCATAAAAATCGGCCCAGGCCGGGAAGCTGTAAGTCACCTCCGGACCGTTCCACTGCAGACCAGACAAAGCACCGTCAGTCAACGGACTGTTCGCTCGACCTGCGACGACTGCAGTAGCCATAATCTCACCGGGAGAAGACGGGCCTCAGAAAGTATTGACCCGAACCAAATCCTTCTCATCGGCTCATGGGGATTACGTCATATCCAGTTGTGATTAAGTACAGGGGCCACAGTATTACCGATTCGGAGAAATATCCTCGCGGAAATACAGAGATATTTGTTCGGTCGAACATTGGTGGGACCGAGTGCACTGGGCAATTGGCGAGCAGGTTGGTGCATCGATGACTCGCGGCACCCATTCTCGTGCAGGATCTGATCTTGCCTGTCCCCACGCCCGCACACCCGAGCCGCTCGTCGGAAACACTTGGTGCGGGAGTTGCGCTCGATCGCTGACCGACTATAAGACTGGCAACGAGCTGGGGTTAGGCAGGCAGTCGAGTTCGCTCACCGACGAAAGGTCTTGCGCTGAAGTACGACGCCCTCTTCGTCATCTAGAATTGTCACGGATGGAGGCGCTTCCTCTCCTCCTACCGACAGCTAACTCATGAGCCGCGCCGCAGCCTTGAGGAGTTGCTCATCGAGCATCTCCTTGCCGACATCTTAAAAGGTCATCCATCGATCATGGATCGCCCACCGCATGCCCTTCGGCTTGGGCAGGAGATCCCCTCATCTGGATCCTCTTTGACTCTGAGCGAGCCTTACTTTCGCCTAGGTATACTAAATCGGATCAGTGACCTTCAACCTTTAAGCGTTGGGGAGAGACAACCTGAGCTCACGCCGATACGCAATCCATCGCTTCGAATGGTGAACCATGCCCAACCAGAGCAATCCGTGGGAGACCCTTTCCTCTCAGCAAAAATGGCCGAGAGCCCTCTTCCTTCAGGGAGAGGAGAGATAGGCCTCTTTCCCAAGCTCGAAGCTTGGCAGTGTTCATTATCTGTTCTATAGGTGGTGGATGCTCCGCGCCACGAAGGTCCGCCTGTATCCGACGGCTGAAGAGGTTGAGTTTCTCAACCGGCAGTTCGGGGCCGTGCGCTTCGTGCGCAACAAGGCCCTGGCGATCAAGGTGCACCGGTACCGCGTGCACGGCCAGAAACTCTCGGCCAAGCACGATCTGAAGAAGCTGCTTGCCGTTACCAAAAAGAGCCGGCGGTATGCCTAGCTCGCCGACTACGACAGCATGTCCCTGCAGCAGGCCTGCATCGATCTCGACAAGGCGTTCAAAAATTTCTTTGAGGGACGCGCCAGGTTCCCGCGCTTCAAGCGCAAACATGGTGTGCAGTCGAGCTATTACTGCTCGGGCAAGATCGGCTTTGGTGCAGACTGGATCCAGCTGCCGAAGGTCGCCACCCGGATCAGGGCCGTCATTCATCGTCCGATCGAAGGCAAACTCAAATCCATTACGGTCTCAAGGACGGTCACGGGCAAGTATTTCGCCTCAATCCTGGCAGACGACGGGTTAGCGAAACCGGAACTGGTTGCCGTGCTGCGGGAAGAGGCGATTGTTGGCGCCGATGCTGGGCTCATTGATCTTATGACTGAGAGCTCAGGGCGTAAGACAAAGAACCCGCGCTTCCTTAGGCGGGCGCAGCGCAATCTGCGGCGGAAGCAAAAAGCGCTCTTCCGTAAAAATAAAGGATCGAAGAACCGGGCTAAGGCCCGGCTGACGCTCGCCAAGGCGCATGAGCGCTCGGCAAATGCAAAAGATGACTTCCAGCACAAGCTGCCGAAACGACTGGTCGACGAAAACCAAGCGGTCGTTGTGGAGACGTTGGCGGTCAAAAGCATGCTCAAGAATCGAAGGCTCGCACGAGCCATCTCGGATGCCGGCTGGTCTGGCCCGATCGCGAAGATCGGCTACAAGGCCGAGCGGTGCGGCAAGCATCTGGTCAAGATCGACCGCTGGGCGTCCACCTCGAAGACGTGCTGGTATTGCGGGCACAAGCTCGAAAAGTTGGACCTGAAGGTGCGCTGCTGGACCTGTGAAGCCTGTGGCGCTGAGCATGACCGGGATGAGAACGCGGCGCGGAACATCAAGCGCTTGGGCGTTCTGGAACTAAGGGCGGGTGGTTGGCACGTCCCTGGCTGTGGAGGCCTGCGTCAGACAGTCCACGTGACCGCAGCGGCCGATGAAGCAGAAAACATTGCGGCGTGAGCCGTGAGAAGCCCCGTCCTTTGGGTCGGGGAGCCATTCACGCAAGGTCCATTCCTGCACGGCACTTCGGTTCCGCATCTATGGGATTGCCGTGCTACCCATATCGCTCCCCCTGCCCGATAAGCCCTCCATTGCGGTGCTTCCGTTCAGAAACATGAGCGGTGCCCTTGAACAGGACTACTTGGTCGGCCCTGAACAATGCAGTTTGCTCAGGCGGCAATTGGATTCCAGGGTTCGGGGAAAGTATCCGATTGCGCGGATGAGCCCATTAGAGCCGCCATGAGCCAAGCGATAAACAGTCTGAGCCACGTCAGTATCAGCCGCAGATTATGTCCGGCGGCCACCAGCAGCGCATTGATCGCGTCGCCGGCTGCGCCGAGCAGGTGGTTGCGTCCCAGTCGCCCGTCCGCCTTCATGTGCCCGATCATCGGCTCGATCGCAGACCGGCGTCTCAGCTCGCGCTTGATCGTCGGTGTGAGGCCACGCCGCTGTCGGGTGATGAACACCCGATCCGTCTTGGCGTAGTCATGCCCGCGATAGCCCTGGTCGACGTAGATGCGCGAGGGCTCCACGTCAGTCATGGCCACGACCTGATCCATCGTCGTGTTGAGCGTGTGGCCGTCATACGGATTGCCCTCCAGCGATTTGGAAGCGAGCACGAAGCCTTCGCGGTTGGTCACCGCCAGTGCGACCTTGCTGCCGAACTCGTACGGCCGATGTGCCTTGCCTTTGGCGATGCACACCACCTCTGGCGCATGCAGGCTGTAGAGCTTGTTCTTGCTCGTGCGCTCCTGCGTCAGGAGGCGCTCTACGAGGCCGAGCAGAGGAGCAAACCGGCGTGAGAGAACCTCATCACTGGCGACTTTCCTGGCGACATCGCGATAGACCCGGCCCAAATAGGTCTTCAGCCGCTTGAGCTCTCGCCGCATGCGCCGCATCTGACGGGCATGGGCATACCGCCCCACCTGCACGGCAGCGCGTTTGGCCAAATGGGTGTGGGCCTGACGCAGCTCGAGGCCGTGCCGCTTGGCCTGTCGTACCAGAGCCTGCAAGGCCTTGAGATAGAGCTTGGCGTCGGTGGGATGAGTGATCGCCTTGGGCTGCACCGTGGTGTCGACGCTGATCCGCTCCAGGCTCGACGGTCGCACCGCGCCGCTCTCCAGCCCAGCCTGGATCGTGGCCGCCAGCAGCTTCTCCAGTCCCTCGGGTCCGAGCCGCTTGCGCCAGCGCGTCAGCGAGCTGGGATCACACGGCAGCTCATGCTGGAAGTACTCGCAGCCGCAGAACCACTGGTAATACGGATTCTCGATCCAGCGCTGCACCACTGCCTCATCGGACAGGTTGAAGGTATGCTGGAGATACGACAGCCCGACCATCAGGCGCGTCGGCTTCGCGGGCCGTCCGAGCGGACGATAGAAGCGGCCAAACTCCTGATCGAACCTGTCCCAGTCGATCAGACCAGCCAGCCGGAACAACTCGTGACGCTGATCGAGGATCTGATCGAGACGGCTGCGGTAGAGATCGCCGGAACTCGGCAGCGTCGGCTTGGGTCCCATGGCAAAACACCAGGTTTAAGCGGGTCCATCCCCAGATGCCGGCATTTTACAATGCTTCGTGACGACGAAGAATCCTTCTGTCCCAACAAGTTGTGGGTTATTCAGGACCGACTACTTGGCCGATGGAATCGTTGAGGAAATTATTGCGGCTCTGTCGCGCTTTCGGTCGCTGCTCGTCATCGCCCACAGTTGGACCTTCACCTACAAGGGCAAAGCTGTTGATGTGCGAGGCGGATGAGGGAAGGGCAGAGCTGGGTTCTTGGAGGTCTACAGGATATATCCAAGCCCATACAGTAGCAGTGTGGCCGCTATCGCAACCCCCAGCGCAAGCAGGAGCCACGGTAAATATCCGCCGAAGTCATCCATCGCGAACTCCTTCGCAGCCGGGAGACCGGGGAGTTGAATGAGCTAGGATCGTGATGGACGAGCGTTCCCCCAATCTGTTCCATCGTGCACCGGGTCGACCATGCCCAGCATGTGACCCGTTTCTATTCCCTCATGAGCGAGCGGGCTCTCTTCGGGACCGTGCGCCTGGTGCGCAATTGGGGCCGGATCGGCACCAACGGGCAGGAGCTCGTCGAGACCTTCGCGAGCGAGGAGAGGCCGGCTAGCGCCTCGAGCGCCTGGCCGGGGCGAAACGCCGGCGAGGCTATCGGGACCTATGACGCCGGCCGATCCGGTCATGCCTGCCGGCGTGACAGGAGGCAAATGAGCTCGCCAGACCGGCCGACCGCTCCAATCGCAAAAGGTTATTCCTGCGAGTGGGGCTACTCGTCGGCCTCGCTCGTCGGATTGCAGGCCTCACCGGGGGTTGGCCCCTCGTACTCCTCCCTTCCGCCTTGGCGCATGAGCTGGCCGAAGGACTGCGTGCGCGGGGCTGTGGGATCCCCGAAATAGCCGTCGTTCAGGCCCGAGAAGCGGCAGGCCGACTGGCCAGTCGATGCGCGATGCTCGATGAATTGGCCGGTTCCCTTGATTTCACCGGCAGTGACCGGAGCTGAGGTAGCTACGCAAACAACAAGGGCAGCTAGGATCCTTGTGTGCATGTCAAAACCTCCCTTGGAGGGATGAACGGCGCCTTGTGCGTCGTGGCGCAGCGAGAGCCTGCCGTGAGGTCAAGGAATGGCAGGCGACGGGAAGGATAGGCCATCGGGATCCGACAAACTATCCCCCGGAAGTGAAGTCCATTCCTCGGACGGGGTGTGACCGCCAGCAACGATGCTGTCGGGACTTGTAAGGACGGCAGCCGCGGCAGTTCACTGATGGTTGAGAAAAGGGCGGTGGGATTCGCAGATGGCGCCATATGGACTGGGTCGCGGTGCGAGGCTAATGTTCCTGAAAATCTAAGCCGACAAAAAGAAAGCGCCCACTCTTTCGAGGGGCGCTCCAGGAGCCGACCCGTAGGGGCAAATAAAAGGCCGGTTGTTTGGTGTATTGATTGGCCTTGTGGCATAAATGTGACATTTCGTGTTCTGAATGGGGCGTGTCAACACCTAAAGCGCGCCATTCCGACGCCTGGGATTATCTTCAAATAATCTGATTTATCTTGATAATCCCTCGGAGGTATTCTAAGCGGGCTTCTCCCGTAGGGGCGAAACGGGCTCAAGGGTCGCGAACATGGTCACAAGACCGGGCGCGGCCCTTTTCCTTTGGCTCTCACACGCGTGAATCGCTCGTTCCAGCGGGACTATGTACCAGTTCCGCCAGTTACGGATTCTTTACCTCAATTAAGACATAATGCGCGAGCCAGGCGCGTTGCGGTATCAGCCCGATTTGATGCGGGGTGCCCTCCGCTGTCGCCCTGGCTGAGGGTCCACGACTCCCCTTGGCCGGGGCGCTTTTCCTGCGAGGGTTCGAGGAGCCCTGTATGGACTTATGTCCTACTACCTCTGACGTATTGTGACTTTACTCCCTAACGTTACGATTTGCTGGCTCCCATCGACCAAGCCCAGCCGTAATGAAGAAAGACAGCCGTCTCCCCGATGCTCAGAGTGCTGAGAGCCTGGTCAAGGACGCCCAAGCCGCCCGGATCAGAGAGCATATTCGCGCCATCCTCTCCCGGCTCAAGTCTCGCGCCCAGAACTCCTCGCGCGAGGCTACGTAGTTCCAGGAGACGTCGGAGCCGAGCCAATGTCGAATAGATCCACGAGGATTGTCAGGGGCCGGTCGGAGGTTTGTCTCTGCCTCCCTATGTGTGGGGCGTGCTGCGGCGAGAAGGCATCACGACCCTCGATCAACTCAGGGCCGTCGCTGATCAGGTCCACTGGGTTCCCGGCATCGGGGTTAGGACGGCCCGCATGATCAGAGCAGAACTTGCTCGCTCGTCATCTCACCCCCTGCACCTGAAACGAGCCCGACTCAGGGAAGAGACGAATGCCTAATTCCAGGTGGGAATGCATCGGCGGACCAATCAGGGAGTTGCGGTTGCCCTTCCACGCTGGGAGGCTCTGCGCAAAGGGGCATCACGACCTTGGACCGGCTCAGGGCTCAGGCTGCCCAGATCCACAGGCTCCCGGGCATCGGCCCCGAGACGGCACGACTGATCCGAGAGGAACTCGCTCGCGTATCATCTTCAAAGAAGATGCCCTGATGAGGCTGGTCCCGTCATTCGACCGCGACATGAATTTTGCATAAGCCGTAGTATGGAATCTTCTACGGCGATGTTCTCGGGCTCCCGTGCATCCATGAAGATCACCGAATGCGGGCCTATGACATGGACGGGAACGGGGTTCTCCTCTTTTCGCAGGACGGTCAAGAGCCGATGCATATCGCCTTCTCGATTTCGGCACATGAACTGGAGGAGTGGCAACAGCACCTGACCGATGCTGGTGTCTCCCTGGAGGGCCGCACGCAATGGCCGAGGGGCGGCGTCAGCATCTACTTTCGTGATCCGGACGGGCATCTGCTGGAGATTGCGACACCTGGCTTGTGGAAGGGATACTAGGTCTACGAGCGCCCAGCGTGGCTGCTTCTCATGGTTGCGGCGGTCATTTAGCTCTGATTGTCCGGAGGCAACATGACGGTCGGAAGCCTACGCGATGTTTTCTGGTATCTCGCCCTCACCTCCGGATGGCTGGCTGTTATTTCGCTCGGATACGGCTGGTACGCTCACAGAAAATTTCGGGCCTTCCTGAAGGCTCCCCTGACAGAGGAAGTCGAACATCTAACTCATGTTTGGGAGAGGCGTGTCACTCGCTGGACGGCGTCTGGGCTGGGCTTTTCCAGTCTTTCGATCCTATGTTTCGTGTGGTGGCTGATCTCTGGAGTAGCTTGATGAAGCCGACCAGGGCAAGTAGTTGCCGCTGCGGCATCGTCCTGGGAGAAATGATCTGAGGGCGAAGAGTTTGAAAGCCATCCTCAATTTTTGGCTGAAAACTCGTCGAGGAACATCTTGGCATTCGATCAAGATTGTTCCCCATTGTTGGGTCGGCCTCCTCACGGTCCGGCGCTGGCACCAACTGTTCCCTCATCGCTAAAATCATTTTACTCATGGTCTGAAGATCTGGCGACTGGGGTCAGCGAGGAGGGCTGACGGCCTGGAGCGAGGGAATTGCGGAGCCTCGACGCATCGCCAGATCGCATCAGGAACCGTCAGCTACAGCGGTCATCACCCCTAACTGTTTTATTCCCGGACGAGGCATTCACGAATTTCGGCAACTGAGACACTTCCGCACTTCGCCTCAGCATACCCTTCGAAGTACTATGCTGCCCAGATCAAAAGAAACAATGTTCTGTTGGGCAGATCTCCATGTCAATGTGTGGTACCGAGAGCAGTGTTCCGCTCTGGGCTGAGGCGGACCGGCTGGCGGCTCTTCGCAGCTTCGCGGTTCTCGATACCGAGCCAGAGACTACGTTCGATAGTCTCACCAAGGTGGCCGCGCACGTCTGCGATGCCCCAGTAGCCCTGATCTCCCTGATCGACGAGCAGCGGCAATGGTTCAAGTGTGCGATCGGCCTGAATGGTGTTCGGGAAATCCCACGCGAGATCGCCATCTGTGCCCAGGCTATCCTTCAGCCAGACCTGTTCGTTGTTCCGGATGCGACGAAGGACCCACGATTCTCTACCAATCCTCTGGTCACCGGTGAGCCGCACCTACGCTTCTATGCCGGGGCTCCCCTGATCACCGAAGAGGGTCTGCCTCTCGGCACGCTCTGCGTCTTCGATACCAAACCCCGTCCTGAGGGGCTCACTCCCGCACAGAGGGAGGCGCTGCCCGCTCTTGCCAACGCGGTCATGAGCCAACTCAAGCTCAGACAGGCCAACAGAGTCCTTGAGGAACACCAAAGGGAACTGATCACGCTCACCGATGCGCTGCCGCAGATGATCTGGTCGGCCTGTCCGGACAAACGCCTCGATCACAAAAATAGGCGGTGGTACGAGTTCACTGGAACCGAGCCCGGTTTCGCCGAGAGAAATCATTGGACCAGTCTCATTCATCCCGAGGATCGGGATCAAATCACAGCGCTCTGGCAGCATTCCCTGCACACAGGCGAGCCATATGAGTGTCGATATCGTCAGCGCCACCACTCTGGTGAGTACCGCTGGATTCTGTCTCGTGCGACAGCCTCATATGATCCTCAAGAGCGGGTTCGGCGATGGTACGGAACTAACACCGACATTCATGAGTGGAAACAAGCCGAGGAGGATCTTGCGAGAAGTGAGAAGCGCTATCGCACCCTCATTGAGGCAAGCACTGCGCTTGTCTGGCGTGCGGAGCCTGATGGTTCTCTGATCAGCAACTCTCACGATTGGCAAGCGCTCAGTGGTCAAGCACCCGGTGAGGGTCACGGCAATGGCTGGTTGAAGGCAGTCCACCCGGCTGATCGGGAGCGGGTCATGGCTCTCTGGCAGGACGCCTTGGCCTGCCGCCAACCTGTGGTGGCCGAGTTCCGGGTCGAGCATCCGGATGCAGAGGATCGGTGGGTCCGCGCCAAAGGCGTACCGATGCTCGATGAGCATGGAACGGTCCAGGAGTGGGTTGGGACCATTACGGATATTCATGAGCAGAAGTGTGCTGCCGAGCATATCCGTCAGCAGGAGGAGCGGCATCGCGCGCTCGTTCAGGCGAGTTCGGTTGTGCTTTGGGTCGCCACACCGGATGGGATGATCACCGAGACAAGAGGATGGGCAGACATCACGGGACAGAGTGATCACGAGGCTGCCGGGCTGGGCAGCGTCGATACGCTTCATGCTGATGATACGGATCGCATCACGCGAGCATGGCTCGAAGCAGTCGCATCGGGAACCGCCTACAAGGCCGAGTGCCGGGTGCGGCACAAGAGCGGGGAGTACCGCTGGATGCTGAGCAGAGCCGTACCTATCAAGAATGCGGACGGTTCGATTCGGGAGTGGGTGGGAGGTCTCTCTGATATTCATGACCGCAAAGTCGCCGAATGTGAACTCTGGCGGTCGGCGAACCATGATGCGCTGACAGGTCTGCCGAACCGCATGCTGTTCCAGAACAGGCTGGAGCAGGCTCTTGCGGACGCCAAGCAACACGGCACCAGCATCAGCCTGCTGGTCATCGACCTGGATGAGTTCAAGGATGTCAATGACTCGTTCGGACATGATGCGGGCGACGCGCTGCTGAAGGAGACAGCTGTGCGACTGTGTTCGATAGCGAGAAAGTGTGACACCGTCGCAAGATTCGGCGGGGATGAGTTCGTGGTTCTGCTGGCGGGCTCAACTGGCCTGGAACATGCCGCCACACTGGCCGAGGGTCTTGCCAAAAAGCTGAGCCAGCCTGTGCCCTACGCAGGCCAGATGATCGCCAGCCATGCGAGCATCGGGGTCGCAGCCTTCCCGGACCACGATGCGACAGCGCCCGAGTTGATGAAGGATGCGGACATGGCCCTGTACCGGGCCAAGGCCGAGGGCCGGAACCGCGTCGTGACCTATTTGCCCGAAATGCGAGCCGCGACCGAACACCGGGTCACACTCAGACGGGAGATGCGGGAAGCCATCTCTCTCGATCAGATCCAGCCCTTCTACCAGCCCAAGGTCTGCCTCGCGACGGGCGAGATCGTTGGCTTCGAGGCCCTCGCACGCTGGCAACATCCGACCAGAGGTCTCGTCACACCCGGCAGCTTCGCCGATGCTTTTGACGATCCTGAGCTTGCCACCACGGTCGGCAAGCGCCTGATCGGAAAAGTGACCTCGGATATGCGCCGCTGGCTCAACAGCGGCCTGAGCTTTGGCCATGTGGCGATCAACCTGTCTCAGGTGGAGTTCATCCAACCGGGTTTAGCCGAGGACATCCTTCGCATCCTCGACCTTGCGAAGGTCCCGCCTAAGCACCTTGAGATTGAGATCACCGAGAAGGTGCTGCTCGATGCACAATCGGAGGCCGTTTCCGATGCGCTGGACCGGTTCCGTGCGCGAGGGGTCCAGATTGCGCTCGACGATTTCGGGACGGGCTATGCCTCATTGACGCATCTGAAGCAGTTCGCGGTGGATCACATTAAGATCGACCGGAGTTTTGTTCGAGATATCGAGGAGGACCCGGATGACGAGGCTATCGTCACGGCAGTGGTCAGTCTCGGCAGGAGCTTGAACCTGAAGGTCACGGCTGAGGGGGTGGAAACCACCGGTCAGGCGCAGCGGCTGCGGGAGATGGGCTGTGGCAGCGCTCAGGGGTATCTCTATGCCAGTCCGATGGCTGGCGCAGATGTGCCGGGATTTCTGGCTGGTTGGTTCCCACAGCAGATATCAGCGAAGCGACTGCTTCTTATCGAGAAATAGCGCGCATAGGCGCTGTCGAGAGCCGAAGCAAACTTTGGACCCTCTCGAGATCTGGCGACCGGGTCTGCCCGAAGGCTGCTGAACTGGACCAACAAGTCCGGGGAGCATCGCATAGGGTATCTGACGGTATCGAGCTGCGGGGCAAAATTATTTTAGGCGGGGATCGGACTTCGGACAGATCAGGCTGGCTGTGCCTGCACCCACAAAATGATTTTTGCTGAGACTGATCCGAGGAAAAATCAGGAACTCGGCTTCTTGGCGGCTGTACCTTTCTGCCGAGACTGTTTCTTGGTCGGGGCTTTGGTTTCCGGGAGCATGAGGCGGACCCGCAATCCACCAGTCTCTAGCTGAGCGACCTCAAATGCTCCGGTCTTCCGCACGAGATCGCTGAGCTTGCGATAGCCGTAGGTGCGAGGGTCAAAGTCTGTTGCGATATTGAATAACCGCTTGCCCAACATCGCAAGGCTCACCCAGCCCTCCTCGCCTTCGATTTGGGACAAGGCTTTCTGGAGGAGCGGGACTGCGGCGCTCGGGGATTGTAGTGGCCTCACTGCTTTAGGTGTCTCTTCCCCAAGCGTGGGAGTCTCAGGAAGCAGGAGGTTTTCGGTGTAAATAAAGCGACGACACGCCTGCCGGAAGCTCTCTGGTGTTTTCCGCTCCCCAAACCCGTAGACATCTAGTCCCTGCTCACGGATGCGGGATGCAAGGCGAGCAAAATCACTGTCGGAGGAGACGAGGCAGAACCCGTCAAATCGGCCGCTATGCAAGAGATCCATGGCATCGATCACCAGGGCGATATCCGACGCATTCTTGCCTGCTGTATAGGCGAACTGCTGCTGGGGAATAATGGCATGCTGCGCCAGGATATCGGCCCAAGGCTTCAGACGCTGGCCTGAAAAGTCGCCGTAGATACGGCGCACACTGGCCTCTCCGATCTTGGCAATTTCCTCAAAGAGCCTGCCTGCAATCTTGGCCGACGCATTGTCGGCGTCGATGAGGACGGCGAGACGGGTTGATCGGATTTCTGAGGCCATAAGACTTCCGGGGAATGTGCGAGCCCATGAGATCTATGAAGCATCCGGCTGGCGCAGCGCCAGCCGCCCCGTTTCCTCACGGTACATTAAGGACAGACCTAGGCGACGCCGGAGAGTTCAACCTGATCTTTTGAAGTTGCAACCGAGTAGAACGCCTCCACCAGGCTTCCATCTTCCCGTTGATGAAGAAGAGCGATAGCATCACGAGCCCACAGACGGAACTCTTCTTTTATGATGTCCAGTTCGTTGTCCCATACTTTCCCATCGTGCACATTATCATAGAATGCGCGTGCGACGTGTTCAATTTGGTAGCCCATTTTGCCCCGCTTTAACTCTTTAGTTTCTTCCTGATTTCACTTTAGCTCGAGAGCGCCTTTGCCAAATACTTATTTTTTCTTGCACTCCACATTTGAGCATCAAGTAAGATCACGCTATGGCTAAGGTTCCTGATTTGGCTATATATCAAAGTGGGTACATCGAAAGGGTCATTTCTAGGGCTTTAGCGAAGATGCGCCGTATCAGCCTGGACACGGCCCGGGGCGTCGGTGTCAGACGTTTGGGCCGCCCTTCAAAGCGTAACTTTAGGCCTGCCAAGGGAATCTGGATCACTGGCGCATCATCAGACATTGCCTAAGGCTGCCTAAAAACCAAGAAACTCACTCCCTTCAGGGTGCGAGAGTATCGTCCTAAAGAACAAGCTGCAGTAAGCCAGGCTTGTCCCCGACGTTCTAGGAAGGCAGTCTTGCGATTCCCTGCGAGCCTGTTAAGACTCTGTTCGTTCCGTCTTGTTGGGACCAACAATGTATTTAGTCGACCAGAACGAAGCACAGGGCGGGGGCGCCTCTCACGACAGCAACGGTGTTGCCACTGTCATCGCCTGCAAAAGTTCCGTGTTCCGCGCGGGCCTCCGGCAGATGCTGTCGGGCTCCCGCTTCCTGGTTCTCGACGAAGCGTTCGACGGCCGTTCAGGCCTGCCCTCCCCTCCGGAGACCATGCCGGTGCTGGCGATGGTTGACGCGGACTGTTACTCAGCCACCATCTCCGAGATTGTCGCTCAGTTGAAGGCGCAATGCCCGCGCGCGCGGATTGCTGTGCTGGCGGAGCGGTTTGAACCGGCTTCCGTTCAGCAGGCCCACAGCGCCGGCGCCAACGGCTTCCTGTCGACATCCGTGAGCGCCGAAGTGCTCGTCGCATCGCTTCAGTTGCTAATACTAGGCGAAACGCTCTTCCCGGCTGACATGGTCGTTGCCATGATGGGCAGCCTCGAGCACAACCCAAAACACCAACCCAGCGGACAGGCTGCAACCGGAAGGGTGCAAGGCCCGAACCCGACCAGCGAGTTCTCCAATCGCGAACTGGAGATCCTACGGGGCTTGCGGGACGGTGCACCCAACAAAGCGATTGCGCGCAAACTCGATGTCGCCGAAGTAACGGTCAAACTGCACGTCAAAGCGCTGCTGAAGAAGATTGGCGCGGAAAATCGCACCCGAGCCGCGATCTGGGCCTCAGAGTACCTCAGTCAGAACGACGAAGATTCAACGTCGTAGACTGCCGCTCACGCGCGTCGAGCAGTCTTGCTCGTTTGGATATGGCGGCGTCGACGGAATCCGCCGAAAGCCTCATCGCCGTCGGAAGTGGCAGGGACGAAATGCACAGGCGCTTCGCGGCTGGGGAGACGGATATGGCGATTGCGAAGGCGATGAGGTTTTCAATTAAATCAGTCTGCAACTGGAGCCGGATATAGCTCAAGAAGGGCCGTTGACTGAATGGATGAACCTCGACGACCGAGCCACAGTGGAACCTATAGGCCTAACAGGTTCCATCCTCGCCAGGCGTACTCTGGCTACCGCGGACGCCGCTGGCGGCGTCCCTTGGGACTGACCCCAAACCAGTTCGAGCTGCTGATTGTGCTTATGCTCGTCCTCGTCGCTGTGGTGGCGAAGTCCGTCCCCAAGTTTTCGCTCAAACTGGATGAACCCCTGGAGTTTGTGGGGCTCGGGGCCGTCGTGCTGGCACTGATCTGGGGGATGTACGTCCTCGGGAAACGTATTTGGCGGTCTGCGTTCAGAACCCGCAAACGAGCGTCGTTCACGATTGCCGCCTCTGGACCTTGGGAACAGAGGCAGGGCTCGGCATCGGGCAAAGTGTTGGGTTTTGAACTCCGGCCAGGAAACGGGGCCAAGGCGTGGTCCCACAGGGGGCAGCTGTCGACCGTCTGGTTGGTCGTGGTGGGTCTGGTCGGCGGTGCGGTTGCCGGAGGCTTGGCGTTCAAGTTTCTCCCCCACTTCGAAGTCCGCTCGGGCGCCGTTGCCTCCTCTGTCAGCTTTCGACTGTGCGGCTCGTCGGCTGCAGAGAACTGCGTGGTCGACGGCGATACCATTCATTGGGGTGGGATCAAGATCAGGCTGGCCGACATTGATACCCCTGAGATCTCCAGCCCGAAGTGCTCTTCTGAGCTGGCACTTGGTCAGAAGGCAAAACTCCGGCTGCTAGACCTTCTGAATGCCGGCCCGTTTGAGGTGGCCGCCACTGGCGGACGTGATGAGGACGTTTATGGGCGCAAACTCCGCCTCATTACGCGTGACGGGCGATCATTGGGCAATGTGCTGATTGCCGAGGGCTTGGCCCGGCGTTGGGATGGGGCTCGACGGAGTTGGTGTTAGCCTTAATAAAACGCCCCAGCTGAGGGAGTCGCAGATCCTCAGCCAGTGCATCCTCCACGCTCCGGGCAATGGAGCGCGGTCGGGCTGATACCCAACGCGCCCGGCCTAGGCGTCCTGCTACAGCCGAGGTAAACAATCCGTGGACGCCAGAAATGCGTGATACTGACATTATGAAACCCGAAGCCTCGCGGGTACGAGGAGAGACACAGGGGCTGGCGCGGCTCGAGCCGGTACCACTATCATCCTGCGCTTGATCCCTGGGAGTATAGGCGCAACGCCGTTTGAAGCTCGCGAAGAGCTTCGATCAGGTGGTCTCGCAGGTGATAGCAGCACCTGCGTTGCGGCCCTCGTATGGTCCCGAGAGACTGCTCCTCTATCACGCCTGTGAGCTTTACTGAAGGCATACCCCCGCCGCTATGAGTGGGAGTCAGTCAGCTGTGATCTCTCAATCACGACCTGTCCCACATGCCTGATGAGGCGATCTCTGCCAATCAGACGCATGCCAGCCGCTTCCTCTCCATTACGCAAGCAACTCGGCCCAAGTCAGGTCCGGTCCAGCCTTGATCCGCGTGAGATCCAGCGGCACGGGGCTTCAGCACTCCGCTGGTTTATGCGTGACACCAGTCACCCACTCTGTCGGAGCCCAGTAAACTCTCGTGTGTCCCACCAAGGACTGGACGACAGCAGGTGTGGTGTTGCGGTAGCTATTCTCCGGTTCCAGCCTTTGTTTCAGTGACGGGTACAGCGCTTTCGATGGCCACCCATCCCACATCAGGTCGGGGACGTGGCACTAGGTAGGCGCGGCCGTCTTCAATTTGTGTGACCTGACAGGAGATCGCCCTTTTCTCTCCCGGAGGCCGGTAAACAACGATGGTGCCAACCTCAAGTTTATCATCGGGAGAGCGAGTTGAGTTGTCGCTGATAGTGTTGTCTTCCAATCCAGCGCTCACAGATGTGGCTGTGTCAGTCGCTTGCTTGCTGGCCCTCAGTCGATCCAGAGCTGCAATCGCAACCCGAGCCCGGTCCCGGTAGCGCTCGCCCACATCCCTCAACAGGCCGCCTGTGGTACGCCCTGGATACCACGACGTACCCCCGACTTTGGCCAACTCTTGCGCCACATGGTCGATCTCTTCCTCGGTCATTTCTCGCCCTCTGTTGTACAGGCTCCTATTGCTCAACTGCGGCCTAGATACAAGGGTTATGCTCAACGAGACAAAGCGACATTGCGCTCCTACAGTGAAATGTGGGGATGGGGATATATTTGGCTGTTTACCCCAGCACATCGTTCATCGATCAACGCGGAGAGGTAGACGTCATTGCGATGCAGTCATATCAATGCCTGAGCGCGTTCGGCCAAGCGCGAAGTGAGATGTCGTGCTCCTCTCATAGGGCATTTTGCACTGAATCTCTTGAGAAGAGCCCCCTCAGTTGCTGAGCCCATCAAACCTTGCTCTCACGCCTACAGGCATAAGGCACTTTAGTCGTCCGTGAAGAATCCCGATCTCATTGAGACGATTAGGATATCAAGCGCATTATCGCCTTCGATTTTGCAAGATTGCAGGGCGACAGCGGTGAATTTCCTGCGTTTTCCGTTGCCGCTCCGGCTCGGGGTCTGATTCAATCGGGAGCACTCCACCCGGCCGGAGATGCTCATGTCGACCCCACGAGACGAGCGCCAGAAAGACCTGTTCCGCCCCGCCCTGGACAGCATCATCGACCTGAAGCATCCGCTGGTGCTGCTGGCCCAGCGCATCGACTGGACTTTCCTCGAGCGCCGGCTCGGCGGCGTCTACAAGCCAGGAGCCGGCCAGCCGCCCTTGCCGGTGCAATTGATCGCCGGCCTGATGATCCTCAAGCACATGGAGAGCTTGTCCGACGAGGCGCTGTGCGCCCGCTTTCTCGACAGCCCCTATGTGCAGTTCTTCTGCGGTGAGGTCAGCTTCCGCCATGATCTGCCGTTCGACCGCTCATCCTTGACGCGCTGGCGTCAGCGGCTGGGCGAGGAGCATCTGACCGCCCTGCTGCAGGAGAGCCTCTCCGTGGCGCACCAGAGTGGCGCTCTGGCCACCAGGGATCTCGAGCGGGTCGCCGTCGACACCACGGTTCAGCCCAAGGCGATCGCTTATCCCACCGATGCCCGCCTGATGCACCGGGCCCTGATCAAGCTTGTGGATCTCGCCCGCAAGTGCGGTGTCCGGCTGCGGCAGAGCTATCGCCGGGTGGCCAAACACGCCCTGATCCGGATCGGCCGCTATCAGCATGCGCATCAATTCAAGCGGGCGAACCGCGAGCTGCGGTTTCTGCGTGCCCGGCTCGGGCGGGTGATCCGGGACGTGCGCCGCAAGATCCACGGCGATGCGGCCCTGGAGGAGCGCTTTGAGCCGCTGCTTTCCCTGGCGATCAGGGTTCGGCAGCAGACCCAGCGCCAGCGCGGGCCCAAGGTCTACGCCCTGCATGCACCGGAGGTGGAGTGCATCGGCAAGGGCAAAGCCCGGACACCCTATGAGTTCGGCTGCAAGGTCAGCATCGCCACTCCGGTGACACAGCCCAAGGGCGGTCAGTTCGTGCTGCATGCCCGGGCCTTGCACGGCAATCCGTATGACGGCCACACGCTGGCGGCCGTGGTCGCCGATGTGGCGGCGACGACCGGGATTGAAGTCAGACGAACCCATGTGGACAAGGGCTATCGCGGGCACAACCACCCGAACCGCTTCCAGGTGTGGATCTCAGGCCAGGTGCGCCGGACAACAGCCGCCCTGCGGCGTGAGATGAAGCGGCGTGCGGCGATCGAGCCGGTGATCGGGCACTTGAAAGCCGAGCACCGGATGGGGCGCAACTATCTGAAAGGTCGTGACGGCGACCGCATCAATGCCATTCTGCAGCCGTTGGATACAACTTCTCGCTCCTGCTGCGGTGCCTAGCGGCCCTGTTGTGCGCCCTTACTCTGTTGCTCGTCGGCTTTGCTCCATCGCCTCAACGGGCGTGACTCAAGCTACCAAACAATTCTTCACGGACGACACTTTACCCAAGGTCTCGGAGACGGGATGCTTTGCGATCAAGGTCCGCGTCGCTCTCTGCTCAACGGACCGCGCCGTATTGAGCCCTGCGCAGAAAGGCCACAGACCGACGTGACGTCTCTGCTATAAGCTGGTGTGATGCCTCCCCAGCGTGAACGCTGGTGCTTCCGGACCATTTCGGGATTAGGTAGCAAACGCCACCAGCAACTTCGGATCTCGATCCTTATGTTCAGCATGTTGGTCCAGATCTCGAAGCGGGCATGAGGCGGTGCGAGGCCGGCGAAACCTAAGTAGATCGCCCGGGAAGGGCGGACCCCTTCCTATCACCGATCATCGCCTTCGAAGTTGCTCAGGGAATAGGATCGACGAACTAAGGCTGGGTTTTCCCTTTGCAGACCTTCCCTTGCGCAAGGCACCGCACAGCCGTGACTGCCGAGCCCTTGCCCAGCTTCGGGATTGGTCACATGCACGCCTTGACCGTGTCGCTCAAAAAGCACGCCAGTCCATCGGACTTGAGTTTTCCAAGATCGGAACGCGTCCATTTCTCTCCGGTGGTCCCACTCCAATGGAGATAGGCTTCGTTGCCCGCTGTGTAATTCATCTGCACGTAGCAGCTCTCATCCTCCAGTTGCAATGACCCCAATGTCTCTGTTCCGACGGGTCGGGATCTCTTCATCGTGCATTCGCCATCGATGTAGCGTTCACCGTCAACCTCGAAGAGGCATATGACCCGGAGACGATGTAGCGGCTCATGTATAGGAGGATCGGCGACAGCAGCACTTGTGCCGATACCAGCAAATGAAAGAAGGGCCAGGAGGCTTGTCCGAGGGAGGCTTATCGTCATGAGACAATCGTGAACCGTAACTATGTTGAAGTTCCTTAGGTAACTTGTCCCAAGCGAAGACCACAACTGCGATTGGTGGCTTTTGCTGCCGAATGTCGCATTTCTCGCCCGTCGTTTTGTCCATTGATGCCCGTCTGTGCCCCGTCGGGCGAATACCGCTGAGGTCTATCAGGGCCAAGGCAGAAGATAACCAAGGGCCGTAGCGTCGTCCCATCGGAGCCTTGGCCATTCGAAAATCCATGCCAGGAGAGAGCACAAGCTGACGGAGCCTAGGCAGGTGAGAAGGCCAACGATCAAGCCTAACGCGACATGCTCGGAGGCCATTCCAGTTCCAACTCCCAAGCCTGCGGACAGCAATCCGATGCCGAGGGAGATCAAGGTTGCAGCTTTCGGTGCCTTCATGGTGAATACCTCCGTTTTGAATATAATCCCTCCTATTGGCCAGGGAACTCCATGACGGTAACTGGGCGAGAAAGGATGGAGCTCCGTTACTGTTTCCTGAAGGAAATGGGCACCAAGGAGTGACAGGGATAGTCTCTTTCAGTTGAAGAACTCCCAACTGGATCAAAACTTAAGGCCCAACTTGGTGGCGTTTGCTACCGAATGCCGGATGTTGGCGGCCTTCCAGAATTTTGTGGACGGATTGAACGCCGCACCAACCGCTTGACGCAGGATGGTTGTGCCGCCGCATCCTCGATCCAGCCGAGCGAGGCCCGCGAGCCTAAAAGAGCTCAGGAATCCTCTGACGATCGGTTCAAGCAAAGCTCACCGCGAGCCCTGCGGTGAATGACCAGCGCCTGCGGTTGCGGCCGACAGCTATGCGTATGGCAGTTTCTTATCCCAAGTGAACCGGCGCAAGACGGATGACTGATCGATCTAATCTGATTTCCTATCCCACAGGATAGACCGCATATCTTCTGGGATAATCCTCGATCCCAGAGGACTGGGTCTATATCCCTACGCAGCCATCGGCTCTCGCCTTCCAAATGTTATGCGTTGAGGCAGCACCGCGATCGAGCATGACGCGGCAATGTATTCCCAAAGAAAATAGCGGGGGCGACCGTGGCAGATACCAGAACCTTCACTCATACCTATGACGTCAGATTCAATGGCACCACTTACACTGTTGAGCAGAAAGACGGTGGATCAGCTACAATTAGCGACAACCTCGGGTCTGACAGCGCTTTGACCCTGGGTGAAGTCACTGGAGATCAATTTACCTACAACAGCGCGACGTACACCTATGTTGGTGCAGTCGGTAATGGGTTTATTGCCTCAACAGTTAATCCTAAAAATAATAATACAGAGTATGTACTCTTTACCAGCGATTCGACTGCAAAGAATACAACAGTTGTTCCGCAGCCAGGCACTTCAACGGTCATCTGCTTCCTACCGGGCACACAGATCACAACGGCCCAAGGCCAAGTGCCCATCGAGACATTGAAGCGCGGTGACTTGGTCCAGACCGCCGACGGACGCACTGTACCGGTGCGGTGGATTGGCCGTCAGACCGTTTCAACGTTCTTTGCCGACCCGCTGCGGGTTCTGCCGATCTGCATCAAGGCAGGCGCTCTGGCCGAAAACGTACCCTCACGCGATCTCTACGTCTCGCCCGATCATGCCATCCTGATCGACGACATCCTGGTTCATGCCAGCGCGCTGGTGAACGGCACCTCGATTGTGCGCGCTCCCGCCCCGGCCCAGACCTTCACCTACTACCACGTCGAGCTCGCCGACCACTCACTGCTGCTGGCCGACAATGTCCCGGCCGAAAGCTTCATCGACAACGTCGACCGGATGGCCTTTGACAACTGGGACGAGCACGAGGCTTTGGACGAGACGGCACCGCTGGTCGAGATGGCCTACCCGCGCGCCAAAGCGGCCCGCCAGGTTCCGGTAGCTATCCGCGAGCGCCTCGCGGCCCGAGGCCAGGGGCTGTTCGGTGCCGTTGCGACACGAGCTGCGTAATCCATCCGCAGCGCGATAACAACAGGGGAAGTGGACCGGCGGGCGGGTTCACTCCCCGTTACCCAACAGGTGTCTCTCCGTCGGTCATGGTCGCCTGTCCGGCATCCACAGGCGTTCCGCACACGTGATCCACGTCGTGTAAACCCGCTTCAGCCTTGCAACGCACAGCCATAGATCCTGTAGCGTCAGTTTGGCAGAACGAGGTCAGAACACGAGTACCGGGCCAGAGCACGACTATCGCCCTCGGTCAGCCACCGCCTCTTCACGCGCTTCTGCAACGGCGGCGGCTCGCATGCCGCGGCGGCGGCAAGAAGCGTCATTCCATCAAATCGATGAGGATCCGGGACAAGGCGGGCGATGAGCTTCTTAGGCCGAATGAATGGATGGCAGCAGCTATGGTTGCTTGTTAGTTCTTTAAGCTTCATGTCTCTTGGGTTGATTTATCCGCTGACGATGGTCTATCGCAGCAACCCGGGGCAGGAAGCTTACAGGCAAGTGCTTCTCAAGGAGCTTAGATCGGAGAAGTGCGAACCCTACATTAATCAGCCCATTGCTGAATTACGGGAGCCGCCAACTTCCCTCTATGGGGTGGATTGCAGTGCAATCTATTTCGGCAGGGCGGCAGGCAGCCTGGATATTCGCCCATATTCGATCGGGGCATATGACGCTCAGCAATCCGCCCGAAAGTTGGACGATTATTATCCGCTGATGGCGATCTTTAGCTGTTCGATATTGGCTGCATCAGCATTGCTGTATGCACTTGGCATTGGCATTGCGTGGATCAGGAGCAGGTTCAATCAAACAGCATAGGCCCAAATGCTCTTTCAACTTTTGGCGGAAGGCTAGCTGGAGCCCAGCCTTGCCTCCTTAAGTGCTGCAGGCTCTACTGGTTGTCAGAGCGATACTAATGATAGCTTATTTGCGCTCCATCGGTCCTTTAACCGAACCACGAGTCAGCGGTAGCTTAATGAGATGAGTGGGGCAGCCATTGTCTCCCACGGGCTTACCCGTGAACCGAAGGATCGACGGCCGGAGGACTTGAGCTCCCAGGCTCGCACTACCCTCATCAACAACGTGCCGGGCGTCATTTACACGGCCGACCCCACATCACCATGGTCGCCAACCCTGATCAACGACGGCGCCAAGGACCTAACAGGCTACCCCACCGGCGAATTCACCAGTGGGCGGGTCGCCTAGGCTGGGATATCCTCCCGGAGGATCTGGAAAAGCTGCGGCGTGCGGCCCTACGGGCTTGCGGGAGCCGTCATCTGTTCGCCGCTGACTACCGGATCATGACCCCCGCGACGGCAAGGTGCAATGGGTTCGGGCCCGAGGCCGGTTCGTGTACGATCAGACGGGCGAACCTTTCACCTTGGAAGGCTTCATCAGCGATCTGACCGACCAAAAGTGGGCTGAGGCGTGCGCCGAATTGGTAATGGCCGGTGATTGTGATGACCCGCCTTCGGTCACATCACGCCAAGGGGCACGATCCTCTCCTGTGACGACGAGCGCTCTACTGACAACTGGTCAGGCCCTCAACGGAAGCCAGCCTCGTTGTGACATCCCATCAACTTCCGCCAAAGACCCCTTACCGGCCGTTGCTGAGACCATGCTAGGCTTCCACAAGCGCCCTAGGCACGACTTCACGCGTCATCCGTCGATGATTGTCTCATGCGCCTATTGTGTTGCGGCCAAAGGAACGTAACTCCATGTAGCTTGGCTCGACTCCAGACCACGCCCGCCTCGACCCGCAGGTTCAGGTTCGGTACTTCCAACACAAATTCGGGCGGAAGTTCAACGATGGTCGCAAAAGCAAGTTGCGCCCCACCAGAGGACAGATTCTGCACGGTGCAGGTCATCTCTGGGGCGTGGTCATTGAACACTATTCGAGCACTGAAAGCTGACGACCGCCGGTGATGCCAACGACGCTCGCTCTCCCGCTTCATAGCTGCCCTCCCCGACCGGCAAAGATGTCTAGGCTATACATGTTTTCATACACACATGCGAGGCACAAAGGCCGCTGTTTTCAGCGCCTGGGAAGTCAGGGACGTCCGTATGCGCAAGTACCGTGGGTCGCGCAGCAATGCACAAGCTCTTGAATCCAGTTTCGTAGCCTCCTCTCCCTTGCCGGAAGCTTATCAAACTTCACTGAAAGACCTCTTCCTTCAGGGAGAGAATGTAAAGTGACATAGCGGCTCTTGAACAGCCTGACTGTTCTCGCTATGTTCTGGCCTGATGAAGGTCAGAAAAGCCTATCGCTTTCGGATATATCCGACGCTCGATCAGATCGTGCTGTTGTGCATGACGATCGGCTGCTGCCGTCTGGTCTATAATCTGGCGCTGGAACAGCGCCGGCTGTTCAGCCGCAAGGGGCGCAGCCTGAACTACAACACGGGAGCGAATGATCTTCCGGCGCTGAAAAGGGAATTTCCGTTTTTCGCTGACGCCCCGAGCCAATGCCTGCAGCAGGCGTTGCGTGATCTCGAAGATGCGTTTCAGCGCTTTTTTCAGAAGACTGCCGGCTATCCGAAACCGCGGCGGAAATTCGTGTACGAGAGCTGCCGCTTTCCGCAAGGGTTCACGATCGAGCGGCATCGCCTGAAGCTGCCGAAATTCGGTTGGTTGAAGATGGCGGCACACCGAAGGGTGAAGGGCCGTCCCACCTCGGTAACTGTTTCTCGCGAGGGCGACCGCTGGTATGCCTCGATCGCGTGCGAAGTTGACGTTCCGAACCCGCAGCACCGCGAAATCGCGGAGGTCGGTGTCGATCTCAACGTGATTACCGGGGCCGTTTCTTCGGACGGCGCCATCCGGCCGATGCCGCGGGTCACTCCCCAGGAGATGCGCCAGCTGGCGCGGCTCCAGAAAAGCCTCGACCGGAAGAAAAAGGGTTCGAGCAACCGAATGAAGGCCCGTCGGGCATTGGCCCGATTCCATGCCAAGCTCGCCCGGCGCCGGCGGAATGCGGCGCACGTGATCTCGTGCCAGATCGCGAAGAAGCACACGCACGTCGCCTTCGAGGACCTGCGCCTGAAGCCCATGACGGCGAGTGCCAAGGGTACTCTGTCCGAGCCGGGCCGGAACGTGGCCGCGAAAGCCGGTCTGAACCGCTCGATTTTGGACGTGTCGCCGGGTCAGATCCGGTCGATGACGAAGTACAAGACCGCCTGGAGCGGCGGCGAGTGCGTCGAGGTCGATGCCCGCCACACCTCACAGCGCTGCTCCGAGTGTGGTCAGCATCCGCAGGACGATGCAAGCACCGAACACCTGCCGCATGGGCGCGTGACCCGCGACCGCTTCGTCTGCCCACTGTGCGGGTATGAGGCGCATGCCGATATTAACGCCGCAAGGAACATCCTCGCGCTGGGCCGCCATCGCTGGTCGGCATCATGGACGACCGCCGGTGGAGCGCCGGTGGCAGCCTGCGGAGGCCTCCGTACGAGACGCGCCCGCGAAGCAGGAACCAAAGATCAAGGGATCAAGCGGCTTGCCGCCTAACCTAAGATGCCTCGCCCTTCAGGACGAGGAGTCTCACCAGTGGCAGATGTGGACGCAATTCGGGTTCCTGGACAAGCTGTCGCACACTTCGACGCGCACCTTGCGGACGATCTTCCCATACCAGCAGGAAACTGATAGAGGGGGTTGTACGGCAGATTTTGGCTTGGGGACTAAATGAAGGCCTACAACGACAGTGAGCGGGCAAAGCATGAGCAGTCCAAGCAACGAAGCCTAGAGGCCATCAATGCACGACTGGCACGTCATGAGAAGATAGGTCAAGCAACCATCCTTGGGGTTTTGTTCATCGCTGTCGTGGGCTTTGGCCTATTGGCCGCGTGCCTTTTCGGAACAGTTCACTAATCAAGAAATCGCCTGTGGGGGCATTATGAATTTTCATACGCATCAACTCGGGCTTGCGCGCCTATGCAATGACGCGCTTGCGAAGCCGCTGACGGAGGCCGAGCGCGAGGCGATGATCCTAGCTGCCGCCCGAAAGGTGGAAGAGCTGTTCGACATCCTGCGCATCGACCATCGGAATGACCACAACACCCGCGAGACGCCCCAGCGGGTAGCCAAGATGTATGTCGAGGAGATCCTCGAGGGTCGCTTCAACGCGCCCCCGCGCATTACCGAATTCGACAATGCTCAGGCCTACGATCAGTTGATTGTCACCGGCCCGATCGCGCTGCGCTCCACGTGTGCACACCATCTGATGCCGATCTATGGTCAGGCCACTATCGGCATTCTGCCGGCAGCCGACGGCAAGATCATCGGCCTGTCCAAATATGACCGCATCGTCGAGTACTTTGCCTCGCGTCTGCAGATCCAGGAGGAACTCGTCAAGCAGATCGGTCAGTACATCATGGACATGACCGCACCCCGAGGTCTAGCCGTGCGCATCAGCGCCGTACATATGTGTAAGACCCAGCGCGGCGTACGCGCCAGCCATCGCAGCCGCATGGTCAACACCTACTACTGGGGCGAGATGGCGGAGAATGCTGAGTCCAAGCGGGAGTTCCTACAGGAGTGCATCGCACTCGATTATGCAGGATCGGAATAGACGTTCTGAGCCCAGCTGGGCGCATCGACTTATCCCATGGAGGTCCTTAAACCATGCGCTCGACACGTGATCGCATTCGCCACGCGATCAGCTTTGAACTTGGTGGGCTTGCTCTTGTTTCGCCGCTTGGCGCTTGGACGTTGGGTTTGCCGGCGGCTGACATCACCATGGTCAGGATTGCGAGTGCAATCATCGCAACGGTTTGGACTTACGTCTATAATTTCGCCTTCGATGCCCTCATGCAGCGTATGGCTGGCGGAACTCAAAAGAGTATCCAGCTGCGGGCCCTGCATGCTGTCTTCTTTGAGACGGGGCTATTGGCCATGTTGACGCCCATGCTTGCATGGTATCTTGGCATAAGCCTCCTCCATGCTTTTCTCGTGGATGTGGCATTTGCCCTTTTTTACGTCGTCTATACATTCGTGTTCAATTGGGCTTATGACCGCATTTTCCCCCTGCATACTTGGCACGAAGCCTCAAGACCGAGCCAAGTACTCCTATAAGCAGCCGTCTCAGGATCACGCACCCCCATAAGTGTTATCAACGGCGCAAAAGAGATATGCATTTTCTCGACGCTACCAGCTAAACCGATCACCATGACACCCAAGACCTTCTTCCGCTGGATGGCATGGCTGCTTGTATGCGCCATTGCGATCTTCACCCTCTCGCCAATCGAGCTTCGACCTGTCACTGCGGCTCCAGTCAGTTTAGAGCGGTTCTTGGCCTTCGCAGTAATCGGGGCCGCGTTCTGCCTGGGCTACCCGAAACACCGCCTCCACATCCTTATGCTGCTGTTCGGAATTGTAGGATTTCTGGAGATTGCTCAAAACTATGTGCCGGGCCGCCATGGTCGCCTTCCGGAAGGTATCGTGAAGGCATCAGGTGTTCTCCTCGGAGTGGCTTTTGCCACATTCATGGCCCCCTATAAGCGCAGTCAGTAATGGACTTCTCGGAATCCCGCGGCCGATCGCGCAAAAAGCGACCCGGTGAAACGCGTGACGAGATCTTCAGCTTGGGCACCTGGATCGCCTGCGCGAATTCTTCGCCTCTGTCTGCTCCGACTTCGAGGTGGATCTGCGGGAGTTCAACGGGGAGTCGGACCATGTCCATCTCCTTGTATTCTACCCGCCGAAGGTGCGGCTTTCGGACCTAGTCAACAGCCTCAAGGGCGTGTCGAGCCGCAGGCTGCAGCAGGAGTTCCCCGCCATCAACGCGTTCTGGTCCGTGCGGAAGAGACGGGGCATGCTGTGGTCGCCGAGCTACTTTGCCGGGTCGGTGGGCGGAGCGCCCCTAGAAATCCTCAAGACGTACATCAAGAACCTGGGACGCGGCTTACGCCGCGTGCGCCTCTACATCCTCTCCCTCGAAGGGAGACCGCTTTCGACGCAAGGTTTGCTAAACTCAGTTCTTGGAAGACAGACCGTCATCGTCAATTCTGGTTTCTGCAACTATGCAAGTCCCTGCAGCAACACCCAGCCGAGAACGCCTAGTGCACTGAACAAGCCAAGCCAGTTAAAGAGTCGGGCGAGCCCATCAGTTGCAGGTGAGACTTGAGAAACGATTAGTATGTCGTCATTGTCATCCATAGAGGCTAACCTGCTATACTCTGCATGAAAGGTTTATATACTCAGGACTCCTGTCGCAACTGGATTGTACCCCCTGTTACTGGAGGCACCTTTTGCGCTGCTGGAAAGTTCAGTGGACCAAGAATCGTCGCCACCGAACAGAACACTTCCCCAACGCTAATGTCTTTGAGCAGGTTGAGATGCTTGATCGATTTGCTATTACAAAGGCGGAACCGGTCCCTGCTTAGTTCGCGCTGATGTGCCCTTAGTCGGGTCTCGCTCTCAGTGCCGTAAACTAATCGAACGAGACGCCCTATTTGATAATCCAAGATGCCCCCAATGAACCCTTTCGGAGACCGTTTATTCTAGTCGTACCGTTTACCAAATACGGTCTAAGGCTCGGCTTTCTCGATTCGCAACGATTCCAACGGATAAAACAGTAACCAAAGGGATTCTAACTCTTATACTAAAGCTGTCTTCAGAGTTCACTGGAAGGCCTTTGCCGGCTGCGTTCACTGCCCACAACCCCGTTGAGCGGGCTGGTAACGGGGGACTGACGCTCGAGCAGGCTGGTGAAAAAGTCCGTGGCGACGCAGGCTCTCGTATGATTCACTCGGCGCAGGCAGTCGGAGGGAGCGAACGCGCGGGCGAGATGAACGGACGAGAAAGCTATTCTCCTATGTCGATCTAGAAGCTCGGTGTGCGCGGATCATCCGCCGCGGGCCATCCGCGAGATAGCAAACACAGCTCTCGCATGGCGTTGGTGCATGGATCGTTAGCGGTGCTTGTGTAGTCGAGCGGTCATCGAAATAGCTTGCTGCCCGCCGCCATCGTATCGGCACGATGACGTTCAAGGTGACGAACTGGCCAGAATATGAGGCAGGTCTTCGCCGGCGCGGCAGCCTGACGCTGTGGATGACCGCGGAGGCGCTGTCGTCTTGGCAAGCGGCGAAGCGCACGACGCGCGGCGGGCAGCCGCGCGATTCCGATCTGGCGATCGAAACGGCCCTGACCGTTGGCCTGGTGTTTGGCCTGCGGCTGCGCCAGACGGAGGGCTTGCTCACATCGGTGCTGGAGTTGATGAGGCTGGATCTCGCCGTGCCCGATCACACCACCCTCAGCCGGCGAGCATGGACCTGGCAATCATCTGTAGGACGGCAGGGGCGCCGGGTTCCAGGAGAAGGGCCTGTTCACATCCTCATCGACAGCACCGGGCTCCAAGTCTACGGCGCCGGCCCATGGCGGGAGGAAAAGCACGGCGCCAGGTCGCGGAGGGGATGGCGCAAGCTGCATCTGGCGCTGGATGCCGACAGCGGCGAGATCATTGCCCATATCATGACCGATCAGGACACCGGCGACGCCTCGCAGGTAGAGCCGGTGCTCGAGCAGATCGACGTCCCGATCGGCCAGTTCACCGCCGATGGCGCCTACGATGGCAAACCGGCCTACGACGCCGTCACCAGCCACAGCGCCAATGCGGCGGTCGTCATCCCGCCGCGGGTCAACGCCGTCGATCGGTCGAGGATCGAACCGCCCAGCCAGCGGGACCGCCATATTGCGGCGATCACCACGGATGGCCGGATGACATGGCAAGCCGTCATGGGTTACGGCAAACGGTCTCTGGTCGAGAGTGCGATCGGCCGATCCAAGGCTGTCATCGGGAGACGGTTGAGGGCGCGGTCGTTCGGCGCCCAGCAGACGGAGGCCGCCCTCGGCTGCACCGTCCTCAATCGCATGCTGGCATGCGCACGCCCGAAATCCGTCCGTCGCATTGGAACCACCGCATAAACGACGGCATCAAAGACCATAATCCGTGAAATTCACGATCCCTGCGCCAATGCCAGTTACCGTGACATCGCCGCGTGGTCTTGTGCTGGCGCATCAGGTCTGACGCATTTCATCAGCAGCCACGCCCGCGATGAACGGCACCGTTGCATTAACCTTGGCATTGTAGCGAAGGGCGACTAATCGAGGAGCCGCTCTGTTGTCGATCTTCAAACGCCGCCGGTTTCCGGTCGAGATTATCCTGCTGTGCGTGCGCTGGTACTGCAAATATGGGATCAGCTACCGCGACTTGGCCGAAATGATGCAGGAGCGTGGTATCAAGGTCGACCCATCCACCCTCTTTCGCTGGGTGCAGCGCTACGCCCCAGAGATCGAGCAGCGGATTCGCCAGTACCAGGGCTCCCGTTCTGGATCATGGCGCGTGGATGAGACCTACGTGCGGATCGGAGGGAGATGGAAGTATCTGTTCCGAGCTGTCGACAAGCACGGTCAGTTCATCGATTCCATGCTGTCTGATCGGCGCGATACTGGCGCGGCTTATCGCTTCCTGCGCAAAGCTCTGAAGACGATGAGCGATCATCCACCATCCTCGATCACAACCGACAAACTGGCTTCTTATCCCAAGGCGATTCGACGTTTGCAGGATGAAGGGCTGCTGTCGAAAAATGTCGAGCATCGGACGTCGAAATATCTGAACAATATCATTGAGGCGGATCACGGCGCACTCAAGCGTGTGATCCGACCGACCCGCGGCTTCCAGCGGATAAAAACGGCGCGGGCGAGCCTCAAAGGCTTTGAGGTCATGCGAATGATCCGCCGTGGGCAATGCATCCTGGCACGACACGGCGCGATAGGCGAAATCCGTCTTGTGAACCAACTCTTTGGTCTTGCGGCCTGAGTGACCCTGTCGACCGGGTTCGTTATGCCCATTCCAAGTTAATGCAACAAAGCCCGCCGAATTGATAAAGTCCTCGATCGACAGCTGCGACGAATTCCGCGGCTTCAACTGGGAACGGCGCGGCACCTCTTCCGGTGGAGTTGCGGTCCTGCGTCTGCTAACCGGCACACTCTCGGCCTTGGCCTTCTCGATCCGAGCCTTGGCCCGGTCCCACGCGATGGCCTCCTCTGAGGTCGGATTGTCCTCAAGCCATTTCCCGCGTTTCAAGACCTCGTTCACTCTCCCCTGATTGATGCCGAGCTGAAACGCGATCTCCTGCTGGGTCATAGCAGTCGTCTGATTGAGCTCGATGATCCGCCGCGCCAGTTCCGGCGTCATCTTCTTGCCAGCAATGCGCCGCGCAGGCCGGATCGTCCGCTGGGCACGATCCCGCTCCTTGAGCTTTTCCAGGATCGCCAGTGCCATGTGCATGCCCTGCTCGCGCAGAGCCTCTTCAAACTCCTTCAATGTCGTCAATGAAGCGCACTCCATCGATGTCAGCCAAGCCCGCCAGGTGAAAAGCTGGTTGTTATAGGAATTCAACGCCATCCAATTCGGGCAAAAGTCAGCCCCCGGAGCAATAATCCCCGGAATTTCCAATTTGCCAAGACGAGCGGCCAACGATGCACCGCTCTCTTTAGGGCAATCACGCGATCAACGAGATGCAACCTTCAGATCACCGATGCTAGCCTGCTGTCTCGCCCGCAGGAAAGCATCACGATTCTTCTTGAACGTGGCTGCTCTCTCCAGCGACTTCAGGATCTTCTTTGGTTCGGTACCGTCTGTTGCGCATAGCGAGCACAGAGTCGGCCAACCGGAAACTCAATTGCTAGCTCCGGAAGGTTGTTTGCGATCGCCGTGCGGATTGCGTCGACCTGTGCACCTTCGACGGTTGCGTCGCAAACTCGGAGAGGAGACGCGAAACGGACAATTACTCAGTAGCAATCTCAGGCGGCGAGCAGCTCGAACTGCTCGGCAAGTGAAGGCCGCGGATTGCAGGCATACTTCGCCTGTCCCTTCCGCATCATATGGATCACCTCGATGCCGCCCAGGATCACGCGAGCGCTGCCAATTGACTTGAAACCAAGCATCGGCCGCACCCGCCTCTTGGTGGCCCGATGATCCTGCTCGATACGATTGTTGAGGTAGGCGCTCTGCCGGATTCGGATTAGTTTCAGTTTACGTCTTTCTTGGAGCCGGTCTGTCGTATCACAGGACAGGATCGCTTCGCGATTGGTCTGGCTGCCGTCGATCACAATCCGTTCCGGCCTGCCATGCCGCTTGAGTGCCTTGCGCAGGAACCGCTTCGCGGCAGTCAGATCACGCCGTTCGCTGAACCAGAACTCGACGGTGTCGCCATTGCTGTCGATGGCCCGGTATAAGTACATCCAGCGCCCGCGCACTTTGATATATGTCTCGTCGATATGCCATTTTCTGCTGACAGGGCGCTTGGTTCGATTGAAGCGCTCCAGCAATTCGGGTGAGTAGCGAACAACCCAGCGATGCACTGTCGCGTGGTCAACGCCAATGCCGCGCTCGGCCATCATCTCTTCCAGGTTCCGGAGGCTGAGATTGTAGGCCAGATACCACCGCACACAGAGCAGGATCACAGATCGATCAATATGCCTGCCCTTGAACACGTCATCCTCCGCTACCGAGACCGAAGCACCATAGCTGAAACTTTGAAACAAAAAGTTTGCGACAGAGCCGCGCACATTTGATGAGCGATGAGTGGAAGGCGTTTGTGTCCCTGGGCAGCGCCTTCGCGGCCCACGACACTGTCCACCATAAGGCTCGCGAGTATGCGCGTGGTCCGATTCACATCAACTCGGCGGAGGGCTTCAACGATCGGATCCGCCGCACCGTCTCCGGCGTATTCCATCACATCAGCCCGCATTTGGCGGACCTCTACTTCAACGAGATTGGCTTTCGCTGGTCACAGCGTGTCGTCACGGGCCAAGCACCCCGTCGCACACGCAAGGGACGGCAGGTCACCAACACCTTGTGGGCGAGAGTACCGCCCGCACTTCAACTTCCAGCCGTGTTCCGCTCAGCGGTCGGACGCGAGATGCGCCGAACGAAAGCTGGCGGCATCGACCTTCTCTCGAAAGTAGCTGTCTTTGGTTCATAATGCCGGCCAAGGATTAGCCCCATTGGGCGAGTAGCCCAGGAACATGGCTGAACAGAACATGCAATCTCTCGATGCGGCAGTCGAGGAGACGATTGAACTGGCCCATCTGGCTATTGAGCAGACCCGCGCCGAAATCACTCGCTCGCAGGCTTTGAGCCAAGCCGAAATTGACCTTGCGCAGGCTATCGAACAGATCGCCGAGGAACATGGCGTTCCTGCTGACGGGTGATCGGAAAAAGCCATGAGTGGCGACTGGTCTCCAATCAGCACTGCGCCACGCGACGGCACGCCTGTGATCCTCTGGATGGCTGAGGACGATAACCCGCCCGTTCTCCCTCTGACCGTGGGATTTTGGATCTTCAACCCTCGGACACGCATGGGCTATTGGCAGATCTTCGGAGATCCCCCGCGCTTTTGCTCCGACAGGCAAATTGGTGGATGGAAGCCGCTTCTACGGGATCACGCAGCCGACAAGCAGTTTCCTATCTAGGAATAACGGCCATACCGTGTGGAAGGCTGTTCTTGGAATGTGATCAGAGATCCTTCAGCACTCAGTCGTGGTCGAACCCAAATGGCCTTAAGCTGGGCGCATTGTTGCCGCGATTGGCTCAGAGCCTGATGTGTCCTTGGGAGGGTGCCCGATGACACACATGGACGATCAGCTTGCCAAGCACATCAAAGAGATGATCCTCAAGATCAAGCAGCATCCCACCGACGATCAGGAGCAGCCCAGCAAGCCTGAACCACTCCAGCAGATCGTTCGCATTCTCCAGAGCTCCCGCCATCCCTATGACCTGACATTTCCCACCCGATCCCCCTGGCATGATGAGAGTTCTCGGACCTGAGAGCGACTGATAAGATATCAATGGATATCAAAGCCAGTCGAGCGGGGGCGGTGAGCAATGGGTGCTATGTCTCCAAAGCGCCGTTTGCTCATCTTCCGTTGTGCGGCTTGGTTTTGCGTGTTCCTGATCGCTTGGTTGTCGCTCATCCCACAGGATTTGGAGATGCGGACCCCTGCGCCCCCGGGACTTGAACACGCCTTTGCCTATGGGATGACTGCTGGTCTCTTGGTTCTGGCCTATCCCGTTCAGCCCGTATGGCTGATCATGGGGTCACTTTCAGCCTATAGCGGCCTCATGGAGCTTTTGCAGACCTTCTCTCCCGGTCGGCACCCTGGGCTTGATGGAATGCTCTGGAGCAGCGCAGGCGCGATCTTCGGCGGCCTCTTGGTCACTCTGCTTCGGTCTCGTATGCGCTGAAGCAATTGGCTCTTGGGCTGACGTGTCTGCCTTGTTCATGTTTTTCACGACCGATCCACTGCCTGCTGAGTGTGAACGGCGCCCCAGTCCTTTGTTCGCGGAAACCTTGGGCCGGGACGTCACTTTGCAGCGTTCTCAGGTCTGCCAATGAAGCACCAAATAGTGACTTTGGTGCGCAATTCGGCATGCGAGCAGGGTTTTCCTTGAAGGCCGTGTGGTCAGAGGACCTTGTGGGAGATCGGCATACCGAGGCGGATCATGATGTTCATGACTTTGCATCCGACAGTCGCCTCGACCTTCTGGGTGCGCAGTGTCCGAGCGCGAAGGCTGCGCCCGATCAGCGTCTTGTAGCGGAGCATCGCTACCTCGACCAGGGAGCGGCGGCCGTATCCGACAGCCTTCTGCCAGCCGAGCCGGCCACACGCGGAGATCACCTGAAGGTGTCGGTCGCGTTGGGTCGGCGCGCTCTGGGCGGTATCGCTCGGCACGGCCGTGGAGCGTGGTGGGATGATCACCTCCGCCCCTGGGCTGTGCACGGCGACAGCTTGGTAGACGGGTTCGCCGTCGTATGCGCCGTCAGCCAGGACCGCGCTAAGCGGCCGGTCGATCTGCTCCACCAAGGGGCCAACCAGCGATGCATCGCCTTCCTCCGAGCTCGTCAGCTCCGAGGCGAGGATCTCGCCAGTGTCTGGATCGACGGCCAAGTGCAGTTTCCGCCAACTCCGGCGCGGCTTTCCTCCGTGCTTCTCCAGGTGCCACTCGCCGGCCCCAAAGACCTTCAGGCCGGTGGAGTCGATCACCACGTTCACCGCTCCGTCGGCCTTCAGCGCCGCAGCGATGGTCAGGTCGGCGCTCCGGCGCGAGAAGGTCGTGTGGTCAGGGACTGGCAGGTCCAGGCCGAGCAGGCGCATGAGCGAGCCCAGCAATCCCTCAGTCTGCCGCCACGGACGGCCAAACGCGAGGCGCAGCATCAATCCGGCCTCAATCGCGATCTCTGAGTAGCGCCGCGGCCGGCCTCGTCGGCTCGTGCTGGCGGGCGTCCACGCCGTGATTGCCTCAGGCGTCACCCAGATCGTCAGGTCACCACGTCGACGCAGTGCCGCATCGTAAGCCGACCAGTTCTGAATCCGGTAACGGGCCTTCGGGATCCTGTGACGGCGGCTCTCGTTCGCCTTGTACGGCATGCGGCTCTCGGTTTCAGCGGAACGCTTCTATACCCGCCTAAGCCCCTCGTCGCCACTCACCGCCTGATTTATGCGCCAAGGTTCTACGGTGCGGCTCGCAAGGACATGGGCCTGCGCATCGAGCATCGGCAGCACAAAGGGTTAAATAACCGGGTGGAAAACTCCCGCCAACCCACCCGCCGACGAGAGCGCCAGATGAAGCGCTTCAAGTCGGCCGGGCAGGCGCAACGTTTTCTCTCGATTCATGATCCGATCAGCAATCTATTTCACCTGCGGCGTCATCAGTTGACTGCCACCACCTATCGCAGTGCTCGAAAGGAAGCCTTCGAGGCATGGGCGGATATCAGCTATGCGGCACTCGCCGTCTGAAATCGAGGCTCATCTCGTCCTGAATGCTGTTGAACGCTGGTTAATGTGACAATGCCGTCGGGGCAATCACCGCGACATCGTTTGCGACCGCTGTCGAGGATCCGGATAACTTCAAGCGGTCCCGCTCCGTCGGCGCCTGGCTCGGCCTGACCACCCGACGCTACCAGTCGGGCGAGGTCGCCTATGACGGCCACATCTCCCGCCGCGGCGATCGTCAGGTGCGAGGGCTTCTGTTTGAGGCCGCAACGGTCATCCTGACCCGCAGCTCGGCCGAGAGCGGCCGGCGGACCTGGGGCCTCAAACTCCGCGAGCGGGTCGGCTTTAAGCGAGCCGCCGTTGCGGTCGCCCGAAAGTTGGCGGTCATCATGCACGCGATGCTCAAGACCGGCACCTTCTTCGACCGGACTGTTGGCGCAGTCGCTTGATGGATTGAGGATCGCGTTCAGCCTCTAAGCCACTGAGATGTCCCTGCCGGGACGTGGGCCGCGCCATTCCGCCTGATGGGATGCACCGCTGGTTCAGCCGAGTGCGGCGTCCACATAGGAAGGCTCCTCCCGCGAAGCGCCATCATGCGGCGACTGCTGTCGACCGCGAAGACGACCCTGCTCTCGGCACACACTCACACGGTGCGCCTTTGATCCGCTTGGACTGAGCTCTCCTTCGTTCCCCTCGACCCTGATCCCAGGGTCGAGCCAGCGAATTTTTGAAAAACTACTTGCAAAATGGTTCGCAATTAGACGACCCATCAGAGACGTTAGAGTATCCTCTGCGACTGCTTTTTGCCCATTATGACGCGCGATTGGGCACATTGGGGATATGAGCTTGCGTTCGGGACTTTTCAGGTTTCTCGGTTCGTAGTGCGGATAGCGACTCTTCAGAATTGGCATATTTCTTGCCTACGGCAGTGCCAAGCAGCTTGTATGCAACGGTGATGAACCACTGAATGGCCGATCAACCGAACATCGAAGAAACGGTGATTGCCGCAATTCTCGCCGGCAAGATACAGCCCGGTGCGCGGCTTGGCGAAGCCATGCTCGCTGAGCTCTTCAACGTCTCACGGACACGCGTCCGCGAAGCGATGATGAAGATGGAGGCGCGCGGCATCGTCCGCGTCTGTGCTCGGCGCGGATGGTTCGTCATCGAGCCGTCAGCCGCGGAAGCCCGGGCAGCGTTCCACGCACGCAAGGTGGTCGAGACAGGTCTGCTCCGGTCGCTCAGAACCATCACTCCTGAGGCGCTCGCCGCTCTTCGCCGACATGTCGAGCAGGAGCGGATTGAGGTCCAGTCAGGGGACGCGCATGCGCGAACCTGTGCTCTCAGCGACTTTCATGTCCACTTAGCAAGTGCCGTAGGCAACCCGCTGCTGACCGATATTCTTCAGGACCTGACCGCACGTACCGTGCTCGTCTCGATGCTCTACCAGTCGAACGAGGATGCCGCCGCTTCCAATGGCGACCATGCCGGCATCATCGATGCGCTTGAGATGGGAGACTTTCATCAGGCCGCAGCGCTGATGGCCGAACACATCGACCGTGTTGAAAGCAGTCTCGACCTCACGACCAAGCCCGACCACCTCGCCGGATTGCGGCGAATTCTATCGCCCGTACTGCCTGCAAAGAACAGTTGAATTGCGTCTTAACCAAGAAAGGAAGCTTATATGAAACGTAGAACTCTCTTGTCCCTCGCCGCCGCAGCCGCGTTGAGCGCCGTCGCCGTGCTTGGCTCCGAGCAATCCGTCAAGGCAGACGCCCTCACGGACATCGCATCGCGCGGAACGCTCCGGGTTGCCGTGCCGCAGGACTTCCCTCCGTTCGGCAGCGTGGGCTCCGACATGGCGCCGGTCGGCTATGACATCGATATGGCAAACCTCATCGCAAAAAAGATGGGCATCAAAGTCGAGCTGGTGCCGGTGACGAGCGCCAACCGCATTCCCTACCTTCAGACGAACAAGGTTGATCTTGTCATCTCCAGCCTCGGGAAGAACCCGGATCGCGAGAAGGTGATCGATTTCTCCGCCGCTTACGCTCCGTTCTTCAACGGCGTGTTCGCGCCAGCGCAGATCGCGGTGACCAGACCCGAGGATCTGTCTGGAAAGACCGTCGGGGTCACCCGCGGTGCAATTGAGGATCTCGAGCTCACCAAGGTGGCGCCAGCGAATGCCGTCATCAAACGCTACGAGGACAACAACGGCACGATCACGGCCTTCCTCTCCGGGCAGGTCGATGTTGTCGCGACCGGTAACGTGGTTGCCGCCGCCATCCTGTCCCGCAACCCGCCGAAGCGGCCTGAGCTCAAGTTCCTGATCACGAATTCTCCCTGTTTTATCGGCCTGAACAAGAACGAGGCCGGTCTCCTGGGGAAGGTGAACTCGATCATTGCTGAAGCCAAAGCCGACGGCTCGCTCAATGCCATCGCCAAGAAGTGGCTCGGGGCGGACCTTCCCGCCGGCATCTAACTCCATGGCTGAGGCCGTGCTGTTGAAGGCAGCGCGGTCGCTTGCGCCATGATATCGGAGCGTAAATGACCTACCAGTTCGAATTCAGTTGGCTGGCCGAATACCTGCCCATCCTCTTGAAAGGGATTGTGATCACGCTCGAGCTCACTGTCGTGGGCGCGGTCCTCGGCATCGCCCTCGGCACGGCCTGCGCTTGGACTCGCAGTCTCGGACCGAAATGGCTTCGCCCAGGTGTGGCCGCTTATGTAGAGCTGATCCGCAACACGCCATTCCTGATCCAGCTCTTCTTCATTTTCTTCGGGCTGCCGTCTGTTGGTCTTCAGCTGTCCGAACTCCAGGCTGCCAACCTCGCTATGGTGATCAATCTTGGGGCGTACAGCTGCGAGATCATCCGGGCTGGCATCCAATCGACGCCGCGTGGCCAGTTCGAAGCCGGCGCCAGTCTGGCCATGAGCCGTTTTGAAACGTTCTGGCACGTCGTCCTGATCTCGGCCCTGCAGCGGATCTGGCCTGCACTCTCATCACAGGTTGTCATCGTGATGCTGGGTTCGGCCGTGGTCTCCCAGATTGCCGCAGAGGATCTCACCTTTGCGGCCAACTTCATCCAGTCGCGCAACTTCAGGGCCTTCGAGACCTACATTGTGTCGACACTCATTTACCTCATGCTGGCGATCGTCCTGCGCCAAGCCCTCCGCAGTGTCGGTTGGGTTCTGTTCCCGAAGAGGTCGGTGCGATGATGGAGTTCAGCACCTGGGACATCCTGCGCAACCTGCTCCTTGCAACCCGCTGGACTGTCGTCCTTTCTCTCGCGTCCTTCGTTGGTGGCAGTATCGTGGGCTTGGTGATCCTGTTCTTGCGGATCGGCAAGCTGAGAGCTGGACGAGCCTTCGCAAAGGGCTATGTGGAGCTCTTCCAGGGAACCCCGCTGCTCATGCAGCTCTTCCTGGCCTTCTTCGGCCTTGGTCTGCTCGGGGTCGAGGTGCCGGCGTGGCTCGCGGCGGGGCTTACGCTGATCCTCTGGAGCGCAGCTTTCCTTACCGAGACCTGGAGGGGCTGCGTCGAGGCCGTTGCACTTGGGCAGTGGGAGGCAGCAGGAAGCCTTGGCATGGGCTATCTCCAGCAGATGCGTTACGTCATTCTTCCCCAGGCTCTCAGAATTGCCGTTCCGCCGACCGTCGGCTTTTCCGTCCAAGTGATGAAGGGAACGGCACTGACATCGATCATTGGCTTCGTGGAGTTGTCGAAGGCCGGCACCGTTGTGACGAACGCCACGTTCCAGCCTTTCACGGTCTATGGCTTCGTCGCCCTGATCTATTTCGCCCTGTGCTGGCCGCTCTCGAAGAGCAGCCAGATCCTCGAAAGGAAGCTCAATGTCGCTCATCGCCATCACTGAGGTGAAAAAGCGCTTCGGGGACAACGAAGTGCTGAAGGGGATCAATCTGGATGTTGATCGGGGCGAGGTCATCGCCATCATCGGCAAGAGCGGATCCGGTAAGTCAACCCTGCTGCGCTGTGTCAACGGGCTCGAGACGATTGATGAAGGCTCGATCCTTGTCGCCGGGGCGCAGCTTCTTCCGAACGACGTGAATCTCAAGGCACTGCGCCTGAAGGTCGGCATGATCTTTCAGCAGTTCAACCTGTTCCCACACCACACTGCTGGCGGCAACGTCATGCTCGCGCAGATGGTGGTGAAGGGGATGCCGAGGGCGGAAGCCGAGGTGATTGCCCGCAAGATGCTCGATCGCGTCGGGCTCGGCCATAAGTTCGACGCGTATCCCGACCAGTTGTCGGGCGGTCAGCAGCAGCGGGTGGCGATCGCCCGCGCGCTTGCGATGCAGCCGATCGCGCTGCTGTGCGATGAGATCACGTCGGCGCTCGATCCCGAACTAGTCAACGAAGTACTTGCCGTCGTCAGGGAACTCGCCGCAGACGGGATGACCTTGATGATGGTCACCCATGAGATGCGCTTTGCGCGTGATGTGTGCAGCCGTGTTGTCTTCATGCACCAGGGCCGCGCTCATGAGATTGGCCCGCCGGAGCAAGTCTTTGCTGAACCACGCACTTCAGAGCTGAGACAGTTCCTCGGTATGATCTGACCGATTCGACCGTTCAGGAACAGGCGGTGGGTTGCCGTTCCTGCCGCATGAAAGTTCAATCGGGCCTGTCGATCTCAGCCATGGGAGCTCCTCAGATGGGGCTGTCACATTAACTCGACGCGGCTCCAGTGAGCCCTCTCGGGTTGCTTTCAGGCGAGGGCATCGTCACATTAACCAGCGTTCAACAGCATTCAGGACGAGATGAGCCTCGATTTCAGACGGCGAGTGCCGCATAGCTGATATCCGCCCATGCCTCGAAGGCTTCCTTTCGAGCACTGCGATAGGTGGTGGCAGTCAACTGATGACGCCGCAGGTGAAATAGATTGCTGATCGGATCATGAATCGAGAGAAAACGTTGCGCCTGCCCGGCCGACTTGAAGCGCTTCATCTGGCGCTCTCGTCGGCGGGTGGGTTGGCGGGAGTTTTCCACCCGGTTATTTAACCCTTTGTGCTGCCGATGCTCGATGCGCAGGCCCATGTCCTTGCGAGCCGCACCGTAGGACCCGAGTTTGTCTGTGACCATCACCCGCGGAGCCATGGCGCTCTTCTTCAACAGCTTGCGCAGCAGGCGCTGGGCGGCTTTGCGATCGCGACGGCTCTGGACCAGCACATCGAGAACAAAGCCGTCCTGATCCACGGCCCGCCAGAGCCAATGCTTCTTCCCCGCAATCGTGATCACCACCTCGTCGAGATGCCACCGATCGCCCGGCCGAGGAGCACGCCGGCGGATGCGGTTGGCGAACTCGCGGCCGAACTTCTCGGCCCAGCGTCGCACCGTCTCATGGCTGACCTCAATCCCGCGGGCCGCCAGCATCTCTTCGACCATGCGCAGGCTCAGGGGAAAGCGGAAGTACAACCAGACTGCGAGGCCGATCACCTCGCCAGGGAAACGGTGGCGGGCATACAATGCAGGACGGGACTTCTTCATATCCCCTCATACGGCGACACCCGATCCCATTCCGTTAATGTGACGATGCCCAGCTAAGCAATGGTATCCGGCGCTGTTCCTCAAGCTGGATCCTTGAGCGCCCCTCTTGGGGCGCTTTTTTATCCCATGACGGTCGTTAAGTTCAGCCATATGTATTCATCCTTTGCGATGGCCCTTGTGGTTTGATCTCGCCCTAGATGATTCATTTCTCGACGGATGTACCCACCCGCGCCACAGTCCGCGAGCTGTCGCAGCTCTCCGATCATGAGTTGGCCGATCTCGGCATCTCGCGCTTCCAGATTGCCGTCGTCGCTCGGCAGGCTGCATTCGCCTAAAAGCAGTCACGGTTCACGACCGAAGATCCTTGCCCGCGCCTCGGCGGGCATTCGTCGTCAAGATCGATCCAGTCCGAGCTGGATGATGCGTCCGTTAAAAAGGAGCCGGTTCCATTGTCATGGAACCGGCTCTTGTGTTTGTTGATTGCTTGTTTCGAACAGCAGGCTGGAGCGGCTTTATCAAGAATCGCTCGGGATGAGATCATTCGGCTGCAACCGTCTCCCAGGCCTTGGACTCCTCGGACCGAAAGAGCGCATCGAGAACCCGCATGTTCATGATCGCGTCGGCCACTGGGAATTCGAGGCTGCTCCCCTCCAGGATCGCGCGGGAGAACGCATCGCCCTGGCATTGATACTGATCGGTGGGGGGAAACTCTTCCGTCTCTGCCCCGCTGCCAATCAGATCCCGGCCATCGTCGATTACCAAACGCGTCGGCTGGTCGCGCTTCGGGTTGAACGGTACTTGGATCTCCAGCCGCCCCTTCGTGCCGACGATCTGCACCCGCTGAGTGGGCACGAGCTGGGTGGCGCAGGTGAAGGCCAGATGCCGTCCATTCGGAAACTCGGCAAGACCGCTTGCAAGCCGGTCCGTTCGCATGGTGGGGTCCCGGTCGAACACGCCGATCACCCGTTCGGGATCTGCGCCAAAGATGAAGCGAGCGGTCGCAACCGCGTAGCAGCCGACATCGTAGAGGCCGCCGCCGCCGATCTCGGCCTGGTTGCGGATGTTGTCGGGGTCGGTGAGATGATACGAGAAGAACGTATGGACGGCTCGAACATCGCCGAGGTGGCCGCTGCGTGCGATCTCCCGCGCCCGCTGCCATTGCGGATGGAAGCGGACCATGAAGGCCTCGGCAACGAGCTTGCCGCTCCTCTTCTGAGCCGCTGCGATCTGCTGTGCCTCCTTGGCATTCAGCGCGATCGGCTTCTCGCACAAGACATGCTTGCCCGCCTCCAGTGCCTTAATGGTGAGAGGAGCGTGAAGAGACCGTGTTGCACGGATCGGTTGGTGAACGCACTGAGCCCGCCCCAAGCCTTTGCTTAAGCGATGCGGACGGACTTCGGGCGTCCAAATTCGAGCATACGGTTCAGGACATGAACAGTGATCGCGACCTCCGTCATGCGACGCTGTTCCGTCCGTGAGCGCAAGCCGTTCCCAATCACTCGTTTCAGCCGGCTGATGGCGGCCTCCACCAGAGCCCGACGAGTGTACCCGGACCTCTTCTGCCAGCCTATGCGTCCATGCTCCGCGATGCTTTGGAGATGTCGATCGCGCTGGGTCGGAGTGGACTCCACATCATCGCTCAGCACTGCCGTTGCTCGTGGTGGAACGATCAGGTCAGCCTCGGGATGGCGCTGGGTGACAGTGCTATAGATGCCCTCCTGATCATAGGCTCCATCACCAATGAAGGAGGCGAGCGAGCCTTTCACTTGGTCGAGCAGAGGCTCGACCTGCGAGCCGTCATCGACTTCGCTGGTTGTCAACTCTGAAGCGAGGATCTGCCCGGTCTCGGCGTCGACCCCGATGTGCAGCTTGCGCCAGGATCGGCGTCTGCGGGTGCCATGCTTCTCGACCAACCACTCGCCGGCCCCACACAGCCGCAGCCCAGTGCTGTCCACCAGCAAATGGATGGGCCCAGTGCATGACTGCGGCCGTGGCACCTCCAGAGTTTCGGCTCGCCGGCTCAGGGTCGAATGATCCGGGACAGCGAGATTCAGACCAAGGAGTTGGAGAATCGAACCGATCAAGCCCTCCGTCTGGCGCAGCGCCAGCCGGAACACCGCCCGCAGGGTCAATGCCGTCCCGATGGCCAGGGCCGAATAGGAGGGTTGTCCACCTCGTGTCATCCGGGGCTCGGCCCGCCAAGCGGCAATCGCCTCCTCAGAGAACCAGACCGTGAGGCTGCCCCGTTGGCGCAAGGCAGCGTCGTACTCCGCCCAATTCGTCACTCGGTGCCGCTGCTTCGGGATGTGGTGACGGCGATCGACATTGGACTTGAACGGCACGGTCGAATCCGAGATCTGGAAGGCACAGTTCTCCTATGCGATCCAGTCTCGGCAGCCAAATCGCCTATCCGTGCAACAAGGCGCCGCCGAAGCGTTTCTTCCAATCCTTCGACCGTCTCAGCCCTTGATCGCGGTCACGACGACCTCAATCAAGGCGCCGCCTCCAAGATCCGCAACGCCGACTGTGGCCCGTGCCGGCAGATTGTCGCCGAAGAACTCGGTCCAGACCGCATCCATTTCCTTCTTCTGCGAAAGGTCGGTGACGAAGATCGACGCCGCGACGACCTTCGTCGCGTCCGTACCGGCCTCCTTCAGGTATCCGGCGATCTTTCCCAGGATGTTGCGGGTTTGCTCGCCCATCGAAACGCTCGTGTCGTCAGCGATCGTGCCGCCGATATAAACGAAGCCATTCGCCTCGACCGCGCGATGCATGATCGGTGTGCGGATGTTTCTCTGGATCATCGTCTTATCCTCTCAGGTTAAAAAATCAGGTGGCGAAGCGCTCTATGCGCAGGCCGTCGATCGGTGTGTTCGTGTTTCCAATGGCAATGAGTTCCGCCATGACCGCACCGGTTCCTGGTCCCAGCTGGAACCCGTGCAGCGAGAATCCGAACTGGTGGAAAAGTCCCTCATGCTTGGCACTCGGGCCGAGGACGGGAAGGTCGTCCGCCGTCCGCGCCTCGATCCCGGCCCAGGCCCGGACGACTGTCGCATTGCGCATGACCGGGAAAAGCTCCCACACGGTGCGGGCGCTCTCCTGGAGCTTGCGCCAGTCCAGAACTGTCTCGCCGGTGTCCAGGTAGGGCGTTGCGAGGTATCCGCCGCCGATCAACACGGTTCCATTCGCAAATTGCTTGAACGAGAGCTTGCGTCCTCGCAGGATCACCACCGGCCTGATGAACTCGGGCACGCGCGATGTGATCATCAGCATGGGCGCAACCGTCTCGACCGGCACCGGCTCGCCCAAGGCAGCGGCAATGTGCCCTCCCCACGCGCCGGCGGCATTGACGAGCACGGGAGCCTCGTACGTCTCGCCCCCCGCGTCGACGCGCCAGAGCTGACCGTCCTTGCGGATATTGGTCGCCGCAACTCCCTCGCGCACGATGGTTCCGAGCTGCTCCGCCCTGCGGCGGAAGGCGGTTGTCGTCTGTGCCGGATTAGCCGCACCGTCGCGCCGTGACACGACCCCACCAGGACATGTCTCAGCGACGGCAGGAACGAGACGACGCAACTCCTTTGCGTCGATCAGCTCTTCATGAGTAAAGCCGCGCAGGTTCAGATCAGCGACGCGGGAACGGCAGGCCTCAAGCTCCTCATCGTCTTCGGCGACAAGCACCTGACCATGACTGTCGAAGCCACAGTCGTCACCGACAAGCTCCTGGATTCCCTCCCACACATCCATGGAGCGGATCGAGAGAGGGATCTCCGCGACATGCCGGGCTAGCTGACGCACCCCGCCGGCATTCACGCCTGAGGCATGCCGGCCTGCATAGTCTTTCTCGATTAGGACGGGCCGGAGACCACGCAGACAGAGGTGCAGGGCCGTTGAACACCCGTGAATACCGCCACCGACAACGATCGCGTCTGCCCTCACGGTCATCCGCGCACCACGGCCTTCGTTGCGCTCTCGTTTTTGGGAAGGGAGGCAAGCTCCGACAGCGTGATGGGCTTCACCGGCGCCCGAAGACGATAGTACCCGATCTCCTGGGGAGCCTTACCGCGGGCTTCGGCCATCAGCTCCGTCACCGTGAGCCCACAAAGGCGCCCCTGGCACGGGCCCATGCCTGTGCGGCGATAGGCCTTGAGCTGGTTCGGACCGGTAGCGCCGATTGCCACGGAATCCAGGATGTCCTGCGCCGTGACCTCCTCGCAGCGACAGACGATCGTATCGCCTCCAGGAACCCGGAACTGCTTCGACGGCCGGAACAGGATGTCGAGGAAAGTCCGCCCACGCTCAGCCTTTGCCAAGGCAGCCCTGAGGATTTCCATGCTCGGTGCCTTTGCGCCGGCTTGCGGCCTGAGGGCCTCGACAGCGGCCCGCGCGGCGATCCGGCCCCGTTCCACAGCGGCAAGCGCACCGCCGATCCCGGCACCGTCGCCCGCGATGGCAATGCCTTCGACCGAAGTGCCGCCATTGGCGTCGAGAACGGGCGACCAGCAGAGCTGGATATCATCCCACCGGTGCTTGACCCCAGCGGACATGGCCAGATTGACGTTCGGCACAACGCCTTGATGCAGAAGCAACAGGTCCGCCGGAACACGGGCATTGCGGCCTCCTGCCTCATAGGTGACGCTTTCGAGCCGGCCCTGACCAGTGGCCTCGATCTTTGTGACGCCACCCACGACCCGCACCTTGGACCGGACCTCCCGCATCATCGCGAGACCTTTGCGGAAGTAAGGCGATGTCAGAAACGCCGCCGCGTGTGGCAGGGCCCGGAGATAGTTGCGGCGCTCCGTTGTGTTCAACACAAGATCGATGCGCCCGCCCATGCGCAGGATTTGCGCCGTCAGCAACCAGAAGAGAGGTCCCTGCCCCGCAACGACCGTCTTGCCATCGGGTATCAGCCCGGAGGATTTGAGCGCAGTCTGTACCGCGCCCGCGGTCATCACGCCCGGCAATGTCCAGCCGGGGATCGGGAACGGGCGTTCGAGAGCGCCCGTTGCGAGGATCACACGCTTGGCTCGGATGAACTGCGATCCGCCGCCGATCGAAATGCCGATCTCCAGGTGCCGGTCGAGGCTCCACACCGTCGCGCCCTGCAGAATTTCAGCACCGCTCGCGCGCACCTCCTCGACGAGCTTCGAGCCTGCCCAGTAGTCGTCACCGAGCAAGCGCGTCTCCTTCACCGGCGTCGACGTGACGCCCCGCCAGACCTGCCCGCCAGGCCCCTGGTTCTCATCGAGCAGCAGGGTAGAAAGACCTGACTGCGCGGCCAGGCTTGCAGCCGCAAGTCCTGCGGGCCCCGCGCCGATGACGGCGACGTCGTACTCATCGCGCATTGGACGATTGTTGGTCATCGGCCGATCTCTCTCTTGCCCTTCTGGATTTCAACCTGCATGCCGGAACGCACGGGAACGAGACAGCCCTGTCGGTTACCCATCCCGTCGATGGTCACGAGACAATCGAAGCATACGCCCATCATGCAATACGGCAGGCGTGGCGCCCCGCTCACCGCCGTCTCCCTTCGCACATCGAGGCCGGATGCCAGCAAAGCCGCTGAAACAGTATCGCCTTCTCGCGCCATAACCGGGCGGCCGTCAACGAAGATCTCGACCGGCTTCCTGGTGTCATCATCAAATCGCTTGAACATTCATCGTCTCCCAGGCCTTGCGTCAGCCCTTTCCCTTACGGCTCAGTAGTACCCGCTGGTCCGTACGTCCGACTGCTGAAAGCGCTTGGCCGAGAACGCGCCGAGCTTGTTCTTGTCGAGCGCGCCCGCTGCCACCATTGGGGCAATTTCAAAAGCGTGATTGGAAGCGAGCGTCACGCCGGAGTGGCAGCAGGTGACGAACGCGCCGGGGCACGTCTCGGACTGGTCGTAAATGGGGAATCCATCCTTCGGCATTACGCGAATGCCGGACCAGGATCGCACGACGTTCAACCGACCGAGCAGCGGGAACATACGCTGCGCCCGGTCGGCCATAACGGAACTTATCGGGAGGTTCAGGACGGTGTCGTCCAGCAAGTCTTCCTTGCTGTCGCCGATCATGACCGTACCTTCGTCCGTCTGCCGAACCGTCGTCAGGGGATGCGGCAGGAAGGGCATCGTCCGTTCGGTCACGACGATCTGCCCGCGCGTGGGGCCCATGGACGCTTCGAGTCCGACCATCGGGGCGAGCGTCTGGTTCGCATTGCCTGCCGCAAGAATGATCTTCCCGGCCCGGATCTCACCCTTCGCGCTCGTGAGCCGGAACTCACCCTGCACGTACTTGATGTCGGAGACAGGATGCTCTGGTCGGTAATCGACCCCGAACTTCGCCATGCCCGTATGCAACGCACGGAACGTACGCAGCGAGTTCACGTGTCCGTCGTAGGGGCAGAAGCTTCCACCCGACACCTCTGGACCGATATGCGGCAACATCTTTGCGACCTGATCGCGGCCGAGAATTTCCATTTTGTAGTCGACAGCGCCGGGCTGGTTATGCAGGCGCTTCAGAAGCACCGAGCGCTGCTCCAGCTCCTCTTCTCCGAGCGTGAGATGAAAGCCGCCATTGCGCTGGAAGCAGACGTCCAGGCCGGTCTGCTCGCGCAGTTCCGCTGCGAGCTTCGGCCAACTGTCCGATGCCTGCATGGTCCAGCCCGTATAGGCCGGCATGCCGAGTCCCTTGCTCTGCACCCAGACCAGGGCGAAGTTCGCTCGCGACGCCCGCTTGGCAATGTCTCCCTCGTCGAGCACGCAGACTTTCTGGCCGATACGGCCGAGCCCCCAGGCAATGGCGGACCCCAAGAGGCCACCACCGACCACGACGATGTCATAACTGTTACGCATTGAGCTATTCCTTACCGCCCGCGGTCGCTATGTCCGGCGAGCACCCGCTCGAGGCCGTAGAACCGATCGAGCAGGATGAGTGCGAGCATCGTGATCACGATCACGCTTGCGGATACCGAGGTCACGAGTGGGTCGATATTGTCTTGGATGTAGAGGAACATGCGCACCGGAAGCGTCTCGACGCCCGGCGCAGCAAGGAACACCGTCATGGTGACCTCATCGAACGACTGAATGAAGGCGAGCGCCCAGCCACTCACAACTCCGGGGAGGATAAGCGGGAGGGTCACCCGGCGGAACAGCGTCCAGTTGTTGGCACCGAGAGACACGGCCGCCATTTCGACCGAGCGGTCCATGCCTGTTGCAGCGGCCAGGGTCAGGCGCAGAGCGAACGGGAACACCACGACGACGTGGGCGATGAGAAGCGCCGTGAAAGTGCCGCTAAGCCCCGTCTGAGTAAAGAACCGCAGGAACGCGATGCCGAGCACGACATGCGGGATCATTAACGGAGACAGGAACAGGGCCGACAATGCCTCGCGGCCACGGAACTGGTGGCGTGCGATTGCAAGAGCCGCAGGCACTGCGAACAGGAGCGCGACGACAGAGGAGACTGCGCCGATCCACAGGCTGACCCAGAAGGCGTTGATGAACTCAGGGTAAGCAGCGATGGTGCGGAACCATCGGAGCGAGAAGCTGCTCGTGGGCAGGGACAGGTAGCCTTCTGGCGTGAAAGCGACAAGGCAGACCACAACGATTGGCGCGACCATGAAGATCACGAAGAGGGTGTGGAAAATCAGCGCGATAGGTCCATTGCGACTCATCTGAACACCTCCGAATAGCGCCGCTCGATGAGCGCGTTGCTGCCGACGATGATGAGCACGAGCGCAACGAGAAGGAGAACAGCCACAGCCGCGCCAAGCGGCCAGTTGAGCGTGTTGAGGAACTCGTCATAGGCAAGCGTGGCCGCAACCTTGAGACGCCGGCCGCCGATGATCGACGGGGTTGCGAAGGCGCTTGCAGAGAGCGCAAACACGATAATCCCGCCGGACAACACACCCGGCATGATCTGCGGCAGGATGATCCGGCGCATGATCGTGATCTGCCCAGCACCGAGCGAGAGCGCTGCATTCTCGATCTGGGGATCGACCCGCTGCAACGCGGCCCACACCGACAGAACCATGAACGGCATCATAACGTGGGCGAGCGCGATGACGACGCCGGTTTCCGTGAACATGAACGGAATGGGAGAGCCGATCAGCCCAACCGACATCAGGGCCTTGTTGACGACCCCGTTGTTCCCGCCGAAGAGCAAAGCCCATCCGAGCGTGCGCGCGACAACCGAAATGAGGAGCGGCCCGAGGATGATGAGCAGGAAGAAACCTTTCCAGGGCGCGCGCATACGGTTCAGGATGTAAGCTTCGGGCGCGCCAATAATGGCAGCCGCGAGGGTCGCCAGCGCCGCGACCCGGAAAGTCCGGGCAAACATTTCATAGAAGTACGGGTCCGACCAGATCTCCTGCCAGTTCTTGAGGGTGATCACAAACTGAATGCCTGTGTACTGTCCCCAGTTGTGAAATGAGAGCAGAACCGTCATGGCGAGTGGCACGATTACGATGGCAATGAAGAGAATGAGCGCAGGCAGCAGCAGCGGCCACGGCGCCCGTGCGCCGGAGCGCTCCTGCTTGGCGGGCGCGGGAGCAGCCGGCTCCTGCACTGATGTCATGGAGGCGGAACTGCTCATCGGCCCCCTCCTCCCGGACGGATCACCATGTCCTCGGGGCGCCAGACAAGGCGAACGTTCTCGCCCTCGGCTGGTTGTGCCTCGCCCGTGTTCTGGCGCACGATGATCGCGGGGCCGCACTCGGTTTCACACTGGAACAGCCAATGATTGCCCTGAAAAATGCGGTTTGTGATCCGGGCCTTGAGTCCGCTGTCGGATTCGCTGCCGAAGCCGACCTTCTCCGGACGTACAGTGACCATCACGGGACCGGAAGCCCCAGCGGGCGCCGGCCACTGACAGGAGCCGGCGACGAGACGCGGCGAGGCGGCGTGCCGGTCGATCTCTCCTGGAAATTCGTTGGTCTTACCGAGGAATTGAGAAACGAATGCAGAGGCCGGCCTCTCGTAGGCCTCGTGTGGTGTGCCGATCTGCTCGATGCGGCCCTTGCTCATCACGACGATGCGATCCGAGAGCGCCATGGCTTCGGTCTGATCGTGAGTCACCAGAACGGTGGTGGTGCCGATGCTGCGCTGAATTTGACGCAGCTCGATCTGCATGTCCTCGCGCAGCTTCGCATCGAGGTTGGAGAGCGGCTCATCGAGCAGGAGCACATCGGGTTTGATGACAAGTGCACGCGCCAGGGCAACGCGCTGCTGCTGTCCGCCGGACATGCGGCGTGGGTAACGATCCGCGAATCCATCGAGCCCAACCATGGCCAACGCATCACGCACGCGCACCTCACGCTCGGCCCGGGGCACGGCCCGCATCTCGAGCCCGAAGGCGATGTTCTCTGCAGCCGTCATGTGGGGGAACAAAGCGTAACTCTGAAACACGATGCCGAGACCGCGCTTTGCGGGCTTCACGCTCACAAGGTTGCGGCCGTTCAGACTGATGGCTCCAGCAGACGGATCCACGAAGCCGGCAATCATCTGCAGCGTGGTAGTCTTGCCACAGCCCGATGGCCCGAGCAGCGAGATGAATTCACCCTTGGCAACGGTAAGGGATATGTCTTCGACGGCCACATGATCGCCGAAGCGTTTGGAGACGCGGTTGAGTTCAAGAATGGACATGCGCTCGGTCAGACCCTCTGGAGCTTGAAGGAGGTCCGACCCCGGTTTCCACCGAGGCCGGACGGCAAGTCAGGGCGCTGCGCGTATCAGCGCTCGACCTCACGGTTCCAGCGCTTCGTCCATTCGTCACGCTTGGCGTTGATGCTGGTCCAGTCGGGATTGTACAGGCTGGCGGCACGCTCGCCGATCGGCGCCATCTTTCCGAGTTCGGCCGGCACCTCGACCTTCTTGTTGACGGGGCCGTAACCGTAATCCTTGAGCAGGATAAGCTGAATCTTCGGCTCCAGCATCGCCTTGATGAATTCGGAGGCGATCGGCGAGGCGTTCGGTTTCTCGATCGGACAGGCTGAAGCAAGCAGCGACACCGCACCCTCTTTGGGGTAGACGAAATCGACCGGGAATCCGGTATTGGCAAAGGACTGCACGCGGCCCGTGCCCCACACGGCGAGGGCAGCCTGTCCGGACTGGAAGAGTTCCGTCATCTTGCCAGGTGACGGCTCGTAGGCGAGCACGTTCGGATTGACGTCCTTCTTCATGATATCGAAGCCGGCCTCGACGTTCTTCTCACCGCCGCCATTCATCTTCGCGAACATGAGGAGCGTGTAGAGACCGTAGGTGTTGTTGATCGGCGGAATGACGATCAAGCCCTTGTATTTGGGGTCCTTGAGATCATTCCATGACGTCGGCGCGGCCCAGCCTTTCTCTTCGAAGAATTTCTTGTTGTACATCAGGCCGGTTGCAACAAAGCCGACAGCGACGGCACGGTCGTCCTTGAACCGCGCAGTGTCGTACAGATCGGCTGTCGGAAGGTTCTGAACCTGCCCGCAGAAGCCAAGTTCGATGGCTTGGTACATCGGGCCGTCATCGACGATGGCGACGTCGATTTGTTGATTGCCTTTCTGCGCCTGCAGCTTGGCCAGGGTGTCGGTGGAATTACCAGCGACATATTCGACCTTGACGCCATGCTTCTTCTCGAAGTCCGAGATGACTTCGTCGCGCATCGTCTTCTCGAACGACCCACCATATCCTGCGACATACAAGGTCTTCTGCTGTGCCATTGCCGGAGTTGCAGAGACGACGAGCGCCGCGAGGCTCACTGCGGTAAACAAGCCGGAAATCTTCATGTAATTCTGTTCCTCTTCTTTGAATCGTCAGTAAACTGACGAAGATGTCCCTCTTATTAGTCCGCCGACGAGCCGCGACGGTGGCCAACGATCCCAACTCGTATATTGATCGTCAAATGCATAATGGCATTATCTTCATGCCTGAATGTTATGAATGGAGACCGCATGCCAGCAATCAATCTGAGGCAGGTAGAGGCGTTCCGAGCGGTCATGCTCTCAGGCAGCGTGACCGCTGCGGCCAGCATAATGGGGATCACCCAGCCGGCGGCGAGCCGCCTGCTGCGTGACCTTCAGTCAGTGTTGAAAATGCCGCTGTTTGAAAAACGAGGCACCGGCCTCGTGCCGACTGCAGCAGCGACGGCCCTCTACGCCGAAGTCGAGCGCTCTTTCTCTGGCCTCGACCGCATCTCCGCTGCGGCGGAGGAAATCCGAACACGACGCACCGGTATGCTGCGCGTCGCCGCTCTGCCGGCGTTGGCCAACGGCTTCATGCCGCGCTTCGCCGGCCATTTTCTCAGGGACAGGCCCAACCTTAGCTTCTCCCTCTTTGGCGTGATTTCGCCACTCGTGATCGATTGGGTGCTGAACCTCCAGTGCGACCTCGGCTTCGCAGAGGCGCCGATGGCGCATGCAGGCCTCCCCTCCATGCGCATGCCGACACTGCCACGTGTTGCCATCCTCCCGGAAGGACATCATCTTTGCGCCAAGTCGGTGCTGCGCCCCCGCGATTTCGAGGGCGAAACATTCATTTCGCTGACGCCAGGCAGCAGCAGCAGGCACTTGATCGACAGCGTTTTCACCAAGCACGGCATCTCACGCGTTCTTCGGATCGAGACGACTCTGTCGGAGATCATGTGCGGCATGGTTTCCTCAGGACTCGGTGTCTCTATCTGCGATCCTTTCACAGCCGCAGAATTTGCATCGCGCGGCGTCGTCTCCCGTCCCTTTATACCGCGCATCGACTTCGAGTTTGCGGCAGTCTTCCCACCGCAGCGCCGTCCTTCGCCTGTCGCAGAAGAATTCGTTGAAGCTTTCTCGGCACACGTGCGGGCAATGGAAACGTCAATCCTCTCTGCCCCACCGAAACCAGTGCGGAAAAAGCGTAAGCCAAGCCTGTAGCCTCACTATCTGGCAGCGGCGGAGCTTTCGGGCCGGATGGGTTTCAACATTGGCCGACCCCGAGTGCGCTCAGGTCAACGTCGCGAGCTTTGGCAGCTTCAGCAGACCTCGGGCACTAGGTCATGGCTCCTTGACTGCCGCATCAATGGGTTGTCAGCCCGGCGATACTCAGCGGTGCAGTGTCCCTAACGAACGCGGTAAATTTCCGCTCCAGTTCTGATTCCGGACGACGCAACGACTGCAGCAATGAGATCGGCATCTTGATCTGAGGCTCAAATCGCCTCACCTCTATCATGCCTGACGTAAAGTTCGTGGCAGTTTCGAGGTCGACCAGCCCGACGCCGACACCTTCGCTGACCAGCTTGCACAAGGCACTGCCGACGGTTACCTCCAGCCGCTGCGGCAAGGCGATGCCATGTTCAGCTAGCACCGCTTCGACCTGCTTCCGGATGATATCGGGGCGAGAAAGGCTGATAAGGTAGACGGACGTCAAATCACGCGGCGTGACGCAGTCCTTCCGGGCAAGCGGGTGATCCTTCGGCATGACGCAGACGGTGTCGATGCTGAACAGGTCGGTGCGCTTGATCGACACGTCGTTCGTCGATGCCTGCGCGATCCCTATGTCGAGGCGCCCCTGCCCTACCATCTGGGCGATATCCGGCGAGGAAAACGTCTCGAGGGTCAGATTGGCATTCGGGAAATGCTGAAGGAATCTTGCGACGAGCTTGGGCATCCAGCCCATGGATAGCGCCGGAATGACGCCGACCACAAGGCGGCCGTGCTTCAACTCGTGCAGCTCGCGCCCAATTCCCGAAAGGATTTCCAACCCTATGAAACTGCGGGCGACCTCCTTGTAGAAGGTGCGGGCTTCAAATGTCGGCATCAGGCCGCTCTGGGTTCGCTCGAACAGCTTGAGGCCCAGTTCGTCCTCAAGAGCCTTCAATGCCTTGCTGACGGCAGGCTGCGATACCCGAAGTGCATTGGCGGCTTCCGTAATGGTGCCACGCTCCATGATCGCTTTGAAGAACTCCATCTGCCGGTAAGTCAAGCGCATGGATAACCTCCGGTTATGACCGCCCGAACTTTATGAATTTGACGCAGGATGGATGCCACGTAAGCTGAATGTTGTCAAAAATAAACCCGCACGCTCCTTAACGAAATAACAGCGGGTCTCCAGAGTTGTTCAGCAGCGATGAAGTATTCATCCCTGCTCTTAGTGCCGACCATAGTCGACAGAAACAAGGGAGAATGTGATGCGCAAATATGTTCTGCTGAATACATTGACAGCGAGCCTTACGTTATTTCTATCTACAACCGCAATTGTCTATGCTGCTCCTTCAGGCGTATTGAAGATTGCTGTCGGAGCTGACCCAGAAACATTCGACCCGCATTTCAATGATCTGCCGACCGGCAACACGGTCGACCTGCATGTCCTTGAGGGGCTCTTCCGCCTCGACGCCGAAAACAACGTCGTCAAAGAGCTTGCAACGGACTACAGCTACTCGGACGACGGCAAGGTCTTTACCGTCAAGATCGAGAAGGGTCGGAAATTCAGCAACGGCGATCCTTTGAACGCGCAAGCTGTGGCGGCATCGTTCAATCGGCTGCTCGATCCGAAGGTCGCCTCAATCTACCGCGGCCTCTATTCGTCGATCCAGCGCGTGACCGCAACAGATGATGAGACCATCCAGTTTCACACGGCGGAGCCGAACGGCCACATTCTGCTCCTGCTAGCGTCGACGACGGCAACGATCGTCAATGTCTCAGCCATCGAGAAAATGGGACCGGAGCACAGCCGCAAGCCGGTCGGGAGCGGACCTTACAAGGTCGAAAGCTTCGTCGGCGGAGAGCGATACCGGCTTGTCCCCAACCCGAGCTATCAGGGCAAGTTTCCGGCGAAGCTCGAGGCCATCGAGTTTCTCGTGGTTCCCGAGGACGGATCGCGCATGGCTCTCATGGAAACGGGCGAAGTCGATATCGTCGAGCGCGTGCCGCCGGAATCCATTGCGGCGATCGATGCTCTCGACAAGGCATCCGTCATGAAGCCACCGAGCATGTTCTCCATCAACATGGAGATCGTGTTGCGCGGCGCAATGGAGAATCCCAAGGTTCGGGAAGCGCTCAACCTGGCTGTGGACCGAAAAGGCATGGTAGAAGGCATTCTCGGCGGACTCGGCACCCCTTCCGTCACGATGCCCGGACCCGGAACCCAGAATGAGCTCCGCGTGACGTTTGATCCGATCCCCTATGACCCCCAGCGCGCAAAAGCACTCCTGCAGGAAGCTGGATATGGCCCCGGCCAGTTGAGCATCACGATGGTTTGTCCCAACGGTCGTTACATCAAGGATGCCATGGTCTGCCAAGCCCTCCAGGGTTCGTTCCAGGCGATCGGAATCAATGCCAACGCAAAGGTCGTGGATCGTGGAACTTGGAGCGAGATCATAGGTCGCAAGCCGGACAAGCGCGAAGACAATATGGGTATGGTCGGCCGCGCAACCGCGGGAATGGACTTCACGCTTTACCGCCTGTTTAAGACAGGCGTCGGAGCCAATACCACCGGCTACTCGAGCCCAAAGATCGACAAGTTGCTGGCCGAAGGCCGCGCAACCACTGACCTGAAGAAGCAGAAGGAAATCTATGCCGAGATCCAGAAGCAGATCTGGGAGGATCGCCCCTTCGTCTTCCTCTGGTACCAGACCCAGGCGGTTGGGGTTTCTGACCGGGTGAAGGGCTTCCAGGTTCAGCCCAACGAGACGATGCAGTTCGACAAGATTTCGCTGCAGTAACGTCCCTCAAGGTGAGAGCCCAGGCCCATGTTCGTGTTCAAGCGTATGATAGCGGCTATTCCGACACTCGTGATCGTCTCGCTCCTGGTGTTCTGGTTTGTCGATCTCATTCCGGGCGACCCTGCGCGCATTCAGGCGGGTCCTATGGCCACGCCTGAAGAGGTAGAGGTCATCCGCGAACGCATGGGGCTGAACCTGCCGGCTCTCACCCGTTACGCCCACTTCCTGGAGGGCATCGTCAACCCTGAGGTTGCGGTGTCGCTGCGGACCGGTCGCCCAATCTCAATCGAGATTAGCGAGCGGCTTCCCAATACACTGATCATCGCCATCGGCGGCCTTATCGTAGGCGTCCTGCTCGGGACCATTGCAGGACTCGCCTCTGCGCTCTGCCAGGGCACCTGGACAGATACCCTGATCACGGCGATTACTCTCGCTGGCATATCCATGCCAATCTACTGGCTCGGATTGCTGTGCATATGGCTGTTCGCCGTCTATCTCGGCTGGCTGCCGGCGGCCGGCGCGCAGACATGGGCGCACTTCGTTCTTCCGATCCTGGCAGTGGCAACGCGCCCTGCAGCTATGTTCAGCCGCTTAGTAACGGCCAGCCTGCTGGAGGTCGTCGGCAAGGATTACCTCGACACTGCTCGGTCGAAAGGATTGAGCGAGGTGCAGGTGCTGCTTCGCCATGCCTTGAGAAATTCGCTGGTCGCCTCGGTTTCTGTTGCGGGCGTGCAATTCGGCGCAATGCTTGGCGGCTCCGTCGTCACGGAAACCGTGTTCGGCATTCCGGGCGTCGGTCGGATGCTCGTCGACGCCGTCACGCGCGCCGACTACCCCGTCATTCAGTATGCGATCCTGATGTTCGCGTTCTTCTTCGTGATGATCAATCTCCTGACCGACATTGCTACGCAATGGCTTGATCCGCGGACCCGGCAAAGCGCTGGCGCAGCGTAGGGAGGGAATGATGACATCCACAGCTGAACCCGGAACCGCCATCGTGAGCTCCACTCGAGAAGCAGCTGGCAGTCGGCGCGGCATGGGCCTTCTTGCGGCCCTCGCCATGCAACCCAAAGGCCTCCTCGGCCTGGCGATTGTCGGACTATGCATGGTGCTGGCCATCGCCGGTCCCTGGATCGCACCGCTGGATCCCTATGGCCAGAATTTCGCTCAGACGCTGAAAGGCCCGTCCGCGGCCCACTGGTTCGGCACCGATCAGCTGGGACGAGACGTGTTCAGCCGGGTCTTAACAGGAGCAAGAACCTCCCTCGGCATCGGGATTGGAGGTGTCGTGTTCGCGTTCCTGATTGGTGTGCCGCTTGGAATGCTCGCGGCCTATCGCGGCGGGCGGCTCGATTTTCTGCTGATGCGCGGCATCGACATCATGCTCAGCTTTCCCGACATCGTGTTCGCCTTGGCCATCGTGGCCATCCTGGGTGCAAATACGCAGAATGTCATCTTGGCTGTCGGGATCGTTTCCGTCCCTGTTTTCGCCCGCACGGCTCGCGCCGTCACACAGAGCACCCTAGCCGAACCCTATGTCGAGGGAAGCGTCTCTCTGGGCTGCTCGCCCTTGCGAGTCATGATACGGCATGTGCTGCCGAATATCGCAGGCATCCTGCTTACTCTCGCAAGCCTCCTGTTCGCGACGACGCTCCTTTCAGCATCGGGGCTCTCGTTTCTCGGCCTGGGAACCCAACCGCCGGAGCCGGAATGGGGAACCATGCTGGGCGAGAGCCGATCCTACCTGCGCTCCCATCCGCACCTTGCAACGTTCCCAGGGCTCTGTCTTGCCCTCTCTGCGCTGGGCTTCAATCTTCTGGGAGAGGCTCTACGTACTGTCTATGACCCTACAGCCGTGCACAGCCGATCGAAATTCGGCTCCATCTTCTCCGATCTGATCGGCAGAGCAAGACCAGCCCACCCAAACCCGGTTCGGGATCACTCCGACACCGACCCGGCACTCAAGCCCATTGAAACGAAGGATCTCCGGGTCGCCTTCCTCCCATCAACAAACCCGATCCAAGTCGTCCGGGGCATCAGTCTCGCCGTCGAGAAGGGGCGAACCCTAGCCATCGTGGGCGAGTCCGGATCCGGCAAGAGCACACTGCTGCGTGCTGTTGCGACGTTGTTGCCACGTCAAGCCGGGATCATCGGCGGCAGCGCTTCGATTTCCGGTACTGAGCTTCGCGGCCTCTCGCCGAAAGAGGTACAGGAGCTGCGTCGCAAAAAGATCGGGGTCGTCTTTCAGGATGCGGCGAGTGCACTGAACCCAGTCCTGACGGTCGGCCAGCAGCTCGAGGAGGCTATTCGGCAAGGCACCTCGCGTTCCTCCGCCGAGGCCCGCTCCCGCGCCATAGCGTTGCTCCAGGACGTCAAGATCGCCGATCCAGAACGCCGCTTGGATATGTATCCCCATCAGTTCTCAGGCGGCATGAAGCAGCGCATCGTCATCGCCATGGCGCTTGCTCAAGATCCCGATGTGCTTCTCGCTGATGAGCCGACCAGTGCCCTCGACGTCACCGTCCAGCAGCAGATCCTCGTCCTGCTGCGCGAGCTACAGCGCAGTCGCGGCATGACGATGCTGCTTGTGACGCACGACCTCGGCCTGGTCGCACGTTATGCCGACGACGTCGGAGTGATGTACGCGGGCGAACTGGTAGAGTTCGGAACGGTCGATGAGGTTCTGGTGACTCCAGCCCATCCCTACACCGTTGCGTTGAAGCAGTCCTCGCCGGGGCTCTCCGAACACGGAAATCGCGTCCGGCTGCAGGCGATCTCCGGAGAGCCGCCTTCCGTGGACCGTGTCCCCGAGGGGTGCCCCTTCGAACCGCGGTGTCATTTTTCACGCAACCGTGGCCGCTGCCGCAGCAAGAGCCCCAAGCCCCGCCTTGTTCTGGGGAGAATGGTTGCCTGCCATTTTGCAGAGGAGTTGGTCAATGCGCCCGCATCTCGTTGAGGACGAACTCCCTGAAGAGGTCATCGTCGCGCAGGATATCAGCAAGCACTTTCCCGTCACGACGGGTCTCTTCTCCCGAAACACCGGCAAGCCCATCCGCGCCGTAGACGGCGTCAGCTTTCATATTCCTCGTGGCAGCTGCTTTGCAGTAGTCGGTGAGTCCGGCTCTGGCAAGAGCACACTGGCTCGACTCATCGTTGGGCTGCTTCGACCGACGGTCGGCGATGTCAAGATCGATGGTCAGTCTCTGGGTGCGTGCGGCGAGGCCGAACTGCGGGTTATGCGCAGGAAGGTGCAGCTTGTGCTTCAGGACCCTCGTGCCTCCCTCGATCCACGCATGCGCGTCCATGCGGTGCTTGAGGAAGCACTCCACGTCCATAACATCGGCGCAACCCGAGGCGAGCGCCAGAGTCGTATCATGACCGTGATCCGTCAGGTCGGCCTCACCCCAGATCACCTTGACCGCTATCCAAATGAACTTTCCGGTGGGCAACGGCAACGGGTCGCCATCGCGCGGGCCATCATCTGTGAGCCGGAGATCCTTGTTCTGGATGAACCTGTCAGTGCCCTTGATGTTTCGGTTCAGGCGCAGATCATCAATCTGCTTATGGACCTGCAGGAACAGCTTGGGCTGACCTATATCGTGATTACGCACGATCTGGCGCTTGTAGGGCACATGGCCGACGCGGTCGGCGTGATGTACCTGGGCAGGTTTGTCGAAATCGGCCCTGCCGCAGCCATCTCATCGAGGCCGCATCATCCCTATACGCAAAGCCTGCTTTCAGTAGTCGCAACGACGGATCCGCGGATCGAGAAGACCCGTGATCTCATGATCCTCGAGGGTATGGTGCCGAGCCCTTCGTCTATTCCGAGTGGCTGCTCCTTCCACACCCGCTGTCCCCTTGCCCGGAGGCTTGGCGAAGCAGCCGGCGTCGACGCTGTACAGAGGCCATTCGGACGGCTTCCGTCCCGGTGCGTGACCGAGGTGCCGGTTCAACAGGCGATTCCGGATGAAGGTACTCTTGTGACCTGCCATTTCGCAGGTCGTCGATGTGCCCGCGATGAGAACTCACACCCGCTTCCATCAAACAGGAGAAAGTCATGACGACTGGAGCAACCGCTGCCGATATCGTGATCGTCGGCGGAGGAATTTATGGTACGAGCCTTGCCTTCGAATTGGGCAGTCGCGGATACAGTGTCATCCTCCTGGAAGCCCATGAAATCGCCTCTGGCGCATCGGGCGGACCCGGAGAACGCGGTGTTCGTGCCAATGGTCGGGACATCCGCGAATTACCCGTCATCTCGCAGGCTCTGGAACGCTGGCAGAAGTTCGAATCCGAGATCGAAGGAGGTGTCGGCTACCGGCGGGTCGGCGGCTTGCAGGTGTATGATGCGCCTTACGGCTACCGCGAGCACGAAATCCGTGGCCGCATGGAGGCTCAGGCGGCCATCCAGACACAATTAGGAACACCAACTAGCGTTCTCTCCAGAGATGAGGTCCTGGAGAGGGAGCCGGAAATGACGCGCAGCATCATTGGCGGACTCTATTGCCCCAATGATGGCGTTGGTGACCATACTTTTGCGACACGCCAGTTCGCTACGGCAGCCGAGCGCGTCGGTGTCACTATCCGATCAAAGGCAAGGGTGATCGAGATCATCAAGCAGGGATCTACGGCAAAGGCAGTTCGCATCGAGAACGGCGAGGTGATCACCGTCGGCAGCAAGCTTTTCCTGCTGTGCAACGCTGGCGTTCCGAAACTGTTGTCGCCCATTCTCAACCCACACGAGGTGCCCCACGTGTGGAATTTGATGCCACAGATGATGTACGTGACGAACCCTGAGAACCGAACGGTCAATCACCTGTTGTCGCATGCGCATCGCCGGCTTGCCGTCAAGCAATTGCCGGATGGCACCGTCATGCTCTCGGGAGGAGTTAGTGTCACGCATGAAAACGGCAGGGTCGCGCAGGGCTCCCTCAGCTCTACCGCCATCAATCTAACCGACGCGATTGCGACTCTGCCATTCCTCGACAGGTCGGAGTTCCTGAAGGTTGACGCGACTCGAGTCGAGACCGTCGCTCTTGATGCCGTTCCGGTGATCGGACAGCCTGAAGCGGCCGAGAATATCTACTTCGGCTATGCCTGGTCCGGCCATGGCTTTGCGATATCACTAGGATTTACGAAGCTTTTTGCGGATTGGGTCGCGAGCGGTCGCAAGCCCCCCGAGCTTGAACCGTTCTCTCCGACCCGGTTTACTCTGGCATCGACGGCGTCGAAATCCGCCACACTGCAATCCATGGCGCTTTCTGCATGAGCTCTGGTCGTCTGGACCGCCGCGATGCGGCCCAGGCAACACTCCGCCGAGCTGCTGCTAATCGTAATCCTCCAACCGACCGGAAAATCTAAATGAGCAAAAGACTTGATCTCGATTCCAGGGGAAAGTCCGTCTTCGATCTTCGCACTCTCTTGGAGAGGCCTGATGGGCTTGCCGAAGATGTTCTCGTCAGCATCAATAACGGACCCGGCCCCAGCGTTATCCTGTGTGGCGGCATCCACGGAGACGAGTATGAACCTCAGATCGTGCTCCGGCGGCTCATTGATGAACTCTCCCCCTCGGATATTCGAGGACGGCTCGCCATCATCCCGACACTGAACTTTCCTGCGTCGCAGAAAGGCAGCAGGCTTTCACCGCTAGACGGCCATAACATGAACCGTGTCTTCCCCGGAAAGCCGGATGGAACCGCCACGGAGAGACTCGCTGCATTCCTATACAGAGAGGTCTTTCCCTCGTTCGACCTGCTGGTGGACGTCCATTCAGGCGGCGGTGACTTCAAGGTGGTCCCGATGATCTTCGGTTTCACGGCACCTGGCTGTCGTGTGGGCGACAGTGAGCTGGAAAGGGTGATGGAAGGCTGGGGCTACCGTTTCATTCAGTATGTGGACGGAATCGCCTCGACATCAGCGGGATCTTCGCCATCGGCTGGAGTAGCCTCGGTGGAGATCGAAGGTGGGTCGGGTGGCGACATCACTGAACGCGATGTAGAAATCATGTATTCCGGTATTGTGCGCGGTCTCAAAAATTTCGGCGTATTAGCCGGATCAGAAGGAGCAGTTTCCAAGGATGTTATCCGGGTCGACGTAACTGATGCCAATCAGTATATGGCCCCTACGGACGGCATCATTGAACATCGTGTCGACCTGGGCGCTGCCGTCCATGAAGGGCATGTTGTTGCATTGTTGCATCCGGTTGCTGGCGCATCGGCCGAACCGATCAAGATTCATGCATCAAAAGCAGGATATATCCTGCGCCAAAGAGCACGAGCGTTTGTGCGCAAAGGCGAACTGATCGGCAATACGGGTACGGCCCGAACCCAGTGACGCTGGCAGCGCCTGACACGTGGCGCGTCTGCTTGTGACAGGGTCGTGAGCCTATAAGAGATCTTCACTTGCAGCAACTGAAGCCTCGCCTCCTCGATACGGGGGGCTCTGATGCATCGACATGGGCGTTGTCACAGGAACTGGAGCGGAGCAGCAAAAGGGCCGATGGCCAGCCTCATTCAAGCGGCCACGGCCGCAGCTTGCCATTGCTCCGCCGCCTCGGCTCGAAAGAGGCGCAGCGTGCGGCGGGAGATGAGATGGCGCTGGAGGTTGAAGGTGTTGTAGGCGGCGGAATGAGCAGAGAGAAATCGCTGGGCTGAGCCAGCCGACTTGAAGCCCTGCATCTTGCGCTCTTGTCGGCGCACCACCTGATGCGAGGCCTCGGCACGGTTGTTCTTCCGTAAGCCCTTCTCATGGCGAGCTGAGAGGCCCAGCTCCCGACGCGCTGCTCCATAGGAAGCCAGCTTATCGGTCACGAGCACGCTCGGAGCATAGCCTTGCTTCTTTAGCAGCCGGCGCATGAGCCTCATGGCCGCGGCTTTATCGCGCTTGGGCTGAACAAGAGCGTCCAGGATCTCGCCTTCGCTGTCGACCGCTCGCCACAAAAACATGCGTCGACCCTGGATCGAGACCACCATCTCATCCAGGTGCCAGATGTCTGTCGGACGAGATCGCCGCCGTCGCAGGTTGCAGGCGAAGGCGGGGCCGAACTTGAGCACCCATCGCCGCACCGTCTCGTAGGAAAGATCCAGCCCACGTTCGGCCAGGAGTTCCTCGACATCTCGATAGCTGAGCGTGAACCGCAGGTAGAGCCAGACGGCGTGCCGGATGATCTCAGGCGGGAACTGGAGACGGTGATACGATATGAGCTGCTACCCTACTGCCCTTCGGCCCAGCCCGTCACGCCTTCCCGTGACAACGCCGTTCCAAGTCGCATGATGAGCAAGTCAGGGCTGCATAGGCTCTGACGCCGCACCTAGAAGGCCCCTCATCGTCTTACTTTTGCGGACCGAGCGGAACAGGGCAGATTGAGCAGGCACTTCTGATGAGCCATAGGCACTTTTGTATCGCGACAGGAAGGAACGATACACGCCATACTTGAAGTAGATCGGGTTCGCGTGCGTCGTATTTGGGCCCACCACGTCAGCGGTGAGGCGCCCGTTGACATACACCCGGATGAACCCGTCTGCGGCCATCGACCAGCGTGCATGAACACGGATGTCCTGCCAGCGCCCTCGAAGGTTCCGCTCACTGATCAGGGGGAAGTGTCCAAGCTTAGTCTGGTTGAGATCGAGGTAGTAGCTTGAGGTATTCGAGCCCTGCGGAATACCGTACTGAAACAGCACAGGCGGGCTTGTGACGCCTTTCTGGTGGAACTGACCCAGGGCTGTCTTGGCCGGGTAGATATTCGGGAAGTCCTTTGGAAGGTAGAAGGAAAACTCATACCAGTACTCGTCTCCCACACGGCTCGACGCGTCGACTTCCCCCAACTCTGAGCGTTCTCGATCCCTAAAGCAGTCACGCGAGGTGCAATCTCCGGGGCGCACCTCAAACCTCTGCACCGACCCTCTCCTGGATCCCGGGACCGTTGTGACGCCGTGTGGTCGATCACTCAGACTCCGCCTGAAAGGGGAAAATGCCTCGGCTCTAGCTGTCGCACTCGCTACGAGGAGCATGAGAACGATCGAGAGCAGCTTCACCATCGGACCTCACGAGCGTTTGTTCGAGTGCCAGACTTCGTAGCATAGCAGGGTGCTCGGAATTCTGCCTCGCCAGATGGTTTCTTATCGAGGACGGCCGCACCCGAGTAATCTCCGCCTGAACCAGCTTCCCAAAGCTTGAGGAGACCGGGATAATGATGGGCGATCGCATAGAACGTCCTGAAGTCAGCCGGAACGGAACCGCCGCCAGCTCGGCGACCATCAGAAGTGCAGCATTCGGAACGGTCAGGATAGGAGTTTCCTCTGTAGGTGCCGTGGCATTCGGTGCCATGGCCTTGGGTGCATTTGCAGTTGGCGCTCTCGCCGTTGGACGGCTGGTGATTGGAAAGGCGCGGGTCGGCCGCCTTGAAATCGACGAGCTTGTGGTCGGCAAGCTTGTCATCAAGGACAAACGGCCATGAGTGTAATGACAAGTTGCTATGCGCAAAGCATGACGCCATTCGGCCGCGCCGACGGGCTTGACGAGTTGCAACTCCCGAGCGCAGCCCCGGCCCCGGCGACCGGTCGCAAATAGCAAACCAAGGGGGGATGTCACATTAACGGCGAATACTACTCAGTACTCGTCAAGGAAAAATCTCGCGCCGAGGGAAATCAACGACTTGGGCTGTGCAAAAACTGACCTTGTCGGCCAGCCCAATGGCTATACTCAGTTAATGTGCCATCCCCTTCCGAGAGATGCCCGATTCTGAGTTGGCTGTGGAGTCACGCGTCAAGAATCCATTCACAATAGATCAATTCAGCGGTGGGAAACTTCTTTGCGCAGAATCATTTAGCTGAAAAGGCCGAATCAATTCGCATGTAAAAGCCCGGTTCCGGGCGATTCGAAGTTACGCACTGAATTCGAGATCGCCTAGTGTTCGCACCGAAGTTCGATTCGCGATCCGGCTTTATGATTCGAGAACCGCTGGTTCGATGTGGTTAAGAACACTTAACGAAACCACCGGCGTTTCTGGATATTTGAACTAGATTCTAGACTGCCACTGACGGGCCTTTGTCCGTATGTCGGCGGATCTCCTGGCTGGTCGTGAGCGCCTCAGGGACACAGAATGCTGGATACGCGGTTATGGAATGAGATCATCGGTCCGCGGCCGTGATCAATACTCTGTTAACCATACGCGCGCGACTATGCATTGCCTGATCGATCTGGGACAACGAGCAGGTCTTTCCACGACAACAAGCGGGGCGCGCTCATGCGCCTCGTTTGGTTTCGGCACGCGTTCCAACGCAGTTACAGCCTCGTAATCACGACCACCATCGATCTGCCCAGAGTGGGAGAACTGGCATGAATGTTTTGGTTTTTGCTTCCCGCAAGGGCGGTTCTGGAAAGAGCACCCTTGCCGCGCATTTGGGGAGCTATATGGCCGCGCATTCTCAGCCGACGCTCCTGATTGACGCAGACCCGCAGGGATCTCTGGCCCTTTGGCATAAGGTCCGGGACACAGGGGATCTTTCGCTCCACGTCGGCACCAAGCATCTCGCGGCCACATTGGCCAAGGCGCGGCGCGATGGAGTCGAATGGGTTTTGATCGACACGCCGCCCAATGCCGAAACCGCAGTGGCCGAGGCGATTTGGCACGCAGACCTTGTCGTGGTTCCAATGCGTCCGGGGCTGTTCGATGTCGACGCCATTCAGGCAACGATCCAGGTCTGCCGTGAGCTGAAGAAGCCTTATGCAGTGGTGATCAACGCCGCGCCGGCCAAGAATGGCTCGGATGACCCGATGGTTAGGGACGCTCGAGGGGCGATGCAGGCGCTCGATGTTCCTACATGGGGCGGTCAGATTACTCATAGCCCTGAACTGTCGCTCTCCCTAGCCCACGGCGCCGGTGTTAACGAGTTCAGCTCCACGTCACCCGCATCAGAGGAGATCGGCAACCTTTGGCGAGCGCTCACAAGGAGCTTTGAGGCAATTGAGGCTATGACGGGCAAACACGCTCAATCCGCCTGAGCGTGTTCAGCCGATGCTCGGGTCCTAGTCCGTTATGATGACCCGCGTGATCTTGGGCGGCGCTGCCATGACTCACCAAATGCACAGGCAACAGGCGATCTCGGTCTACAAACGGCAGACACCGGCGGTCGAGCAGTTTACCTGCTCACCGCATGAGTGTGACACGACGGACCTGTTGCTTTCTCGCCCTTGATCCGGATCCGCGACAAAACCAGCGAAGCGGCTGAATAAGAATCTTTACAGGAAGTTCGTAGCCGGTGCCATGGCAGAGCCCTCTCACAGGGGCATAGTCACATTAATCGAGATACCGTCGGAAGACACCGTCAACTTAATTGAAGGGCTTCATTGCCGGACAAGTCATTAGAGACACAAGCAACTGCTTAGGCCACATTCAAGCGAGCTTGATCATGGTGTCGCAGAGGTCGGTTTCACAGTCGTTCTTGCTTGCATCCGGTGGCAAACGATCCGACTCCTGGAACATCAGCCTTCAGATTGATTCCCGGAAAACCGCATGTGCAATTGGTGGACGGATCGTCGCGCGCGCGACGTTGTCGAGGACGATTTGGCACGAGCCAAATCCGCATTGATCTCTATTCGAGTTCGGCTGGACAAGCAGGGCAAAGAGAAGGCTCGGGCCTGTGGCGATGTTCTCATTCATGTCGCCCGAATGCTGTCAGATGGATTCAACATTAGTGTGTCAGATGCGCTAAGTGGACGTGGTTTGCGCACTGAGGATCTGGATGCTGCGCATCATGATCTTCAGCGCAGCGTGCAGAGATGCCGGACATTCCTCATCGAGAACTCGCCCTGTTACGAGATGGCGGATGACTTGGTTAATGCCTGTTCCCTTCTCCAGCACATCTATCGAATGCGGTTCCACTCGGTGATGGCTGATCCCAAGCTGCGACCTGCGTGCGAGGAGGTCGCGCAGAACCTTGTCCTTCTGGTCGGGACGCTCCCACGACTAGGGGCAAAGCAGAACCAGTCCAGCAGGCGCCGTGGGGCTCCGCGGATGGCAGCGTGATTCAGATCACCCGGCTCGTGCCGACCCAAACGCAATGCCGCGTTTCTACTCATCCAGCTCAAAGCGATGGGCTTCCGGGTCGACGACGTGCCACTCAGCTCCCGGTCGGCGTCGAGGTCACGCCGCCCGGATCGACGGAGATCAGCCTGGACTAGCGCTGGCTGGCCCGTCTGGGACCATTCGGACACTGCCGGAGCCCGCACGTGCTGGGAAAGAGCGGAGATTGCTGCGGGGCGAGCCTGCTCTTGCCGTTGATCAGCGCCCAGAAGAGACGCCAATCCCTGTGAATCCCGTGGAGAACGGGGACAAGCGGGAGAATTGTCATCAGCCATTGCTCGCAAAGGCCCAGAAGTCGTTCTTGACTCTGTGAAGCAAAACCTAAGCAGGTTCGGAGGCGCAGCAGCACAGTGATGCGCCATCACTTTCGCTCCATGACGGCCGGAGGGTGATCCTGGACCTCCCCGGCCGTCCAATGACGAGAGGAAAAGCCCATGAGCCCGTCGTCACAATGGACCTTGTTCCTCGCCCGACCCGGAAGAGATCGGCAGCATGTCGTCCGGGATCCGCAAGGCGAGCCCCGGCTTCTCTTTGGCGAAGATGACGGCACGCGGATCAACGATCGTCTCGCCAGGTACATTGTTGAGAGCCTGAATGCGGGTCTCGATCCGGAAGACCCGGACCCGGACGAGGGCTGGTTCCTGGATAGTCTGAGCGACGGCGACGAGCAGGATCCGGCCCTTCTCATTTGCGACCCGGATTTTGAAGTCAGGCTTGAGATCCTCGACACGGACAACTTCGAAGAGGATCAGGCGCTGGGCCGACGAGTTACAGCGCTCATCAATACCTATCTGCTCCAGGAGGACAGCTCACATCCAAGCGTGTCCTCCTCCGGTTCTCGGACGGAAAGGGAGCCATCCAAGTCCAGTGTCTGAGTGTTTTGAGGCCGGTTGTGGATGGCATGCTTCAGCCACAGGCGGTTCCGTCTACGCCTTCTGCGCACTTCACTCTCACGGGGCATCTGGCACTTTGGCGGGGTTCAACCTCAGTCAGAGATGCTCCATGAGACCACTCATCTGCGCCGCTTTGGCAGCCTGCGGCCTCCTCCTGTCTGCCCCGTTGGCCTTCGCGCAGAGCGCGACCCAGCGCGGCGAGTACTTGGTGACCATCATGGATTGCACCGGCTGCCATACACCCGGCACCTTCCTCGGTAAGCCTGACATGCAGCGTCCCCTGGCCGGCTCGGAGGTCGGCTTCCAGATTCCTGGCCTCGGCATCTTCTACCCGCCTAACCTGACCCCTGATCCCGAGACAGGGCTGGGCCGGTGGAGCGAGGCCGACATCATCACGGCGGTGCGGACCGGTGTCAGACCCGACGGTCGCCAGCTGGTGCCGATCATGCCGTATCATTCCTACGGCAAGCTCACGGATGGGGATGCCAAAGCTCTGGCAGGCTATCTCAAGAGCCTGAAGCCGGTCAGGAACCAGGTGCCCGGTCCGGTCGGGGCCAACGAGAAGCCCTCAGCGCCTTACCTGACCGTTGTCATGCCCCAGTAGCCGCTTGGAGCAGAGCCCCCAAAATCCAAAAGCCGGCAGTCCCCAGAAAGGCGCAGGAGACATCAGATATGCTTGAGGCCGAACTGCAGCGGCTGCGCGCCGACAACACCGTGATCGCGGCACTGCTGACCGAGTTGGAGACGCACCTCGCACTGCCGCTCCCACCGGAGCCGCCGTTTCAGGTCATGGCGGATGTGACGGCCCTGCAGGATCAGGTTTATGCCATGGCCCGCATGGTGGGAAACATGAAGCGGATGATCCGTGACAGGATCCTGCAACAGACGCTCGCAGCCGACTTTGCTCCGCAAGAAGAAAAGATCGAAGCCCTAGGGTAGCTCCATAGTGGCTTGGGACAGAGCGGGTCCGTGACCTCTCTTCCCTATGGATATTCCCCCTCCAGCGTGAAGCCGGCCTTGAGCACGCCCTGGTAATGCTGAACCTCGCCGTTCTCCACGTGCCCGCGTGTTTGCACCACCTCAAACCAGCGCAGGTTGCGCAGGGTCTGGTCGGCACGCTTGATCGCCGTTTGGATTACATCCTCGATGCTGTTCGTCGACGATCCCACCAGTTCAACGACTTTGTAGACGTGGTCGGACATCGTAGGCTCCCCTCCCCTGTTCAAGCTCACAGCTAGGGCGGACACCCCTGCCTGCGAGGCGTCCCAGCTCTCAACGGTCGGCGAGGCAGGCCGATCAGGAGCATCGACGCGGCTGGCGCAATTCCATGGTCGAGATGTTCCCATAGGTGTGAGGGAGCAGCCGCTCGAAGCTGCGGCGCACCGTGCCGTAGCACTCGCAGGACGCTCTCTCCAGGCCGGCCCGATCGATCACGGTGATCACGCCCCGGCCCTGCCGGATCAGTCCCGCCTCCTGAAGCGATCTGGTGATGCTGCTCACCGTGGAGCGCTGTACGCCCAGCATGTCGGCCAGGAACTCGTGCGTGAGCGGCACGGTGTCCCGGTCGAGCCGGTCGTGCATGCTCAGGATCCAACGACAGCAGCGCTCCTCGACGCTGTGGACCGCATTGCAGGCCACGTTCTGTAGCACCCGGGCCATCATTGCTTCGGTAAAATGCAGTACCAGCTGGCGCACCTTCGGGCGGGTGCTGATGACCTCGTGCAGGCACTCCAGCTCGATCCGCGAGGCGGTACCGTCAGCTTGTACGATGGAGCGCCCGAAGGACTGGCGGGCGGTCATGGAGCTGACGAGGCCCAGGCCCCCTTCCCGGCCATAGACCGCCATCTCGGCCGAGCGACCGTCCTTCAATACGGCCACCAGCGACACCACCGTGTCATGGGGAAAGATGGCATGGCGCAGGGGATCGCCGGCCTCGTACAGCACCTGATCCTGCTGCAGGCTGACCGCGTGCAGGTGCGGCTCCAGCGCCGCATAGTCATCAGGCTCCAGCGCTGCCAGGAGGCGGTTGGCCCGGTGATTGATGCGTGGAGCTGGAGCAATGGCCAAGATATGAGATGTCATGCTCCAAGCTAAGCAGCGGATGGTCCTGAAGAAAAGCTAGAAATCACACGGGAGTGAGCAAAGCCATCGCCCGATGGGCTGCTCCGATCCCTCCGACAGGGGCATTGCCACGACCATGGTATGCTCTCCGATGTTCGAGCGACGTTGAACAGCCGTCACTTGGTGGTTTTGGCGACCGGCGCAATCAGCTTCCGAGACAAACCCATCACAGCCACCAGCTCTGTGGCTGAAGATTGGGTTGTGCTGCCTTCAGCTGAGATATCCCATTCAAGCACACCAAATGTTTACTCTGGCGGCTCAGGATGCTTTCACCGGGCCTGACGCGAACCATGTCAATCCGGTGCGGAGCTCTACCCTCCGCTCAACGCTCTGGTTGAGGTTTCAGACAGCCCTTAGCCAGGGCGTTTTTCTTTCAGGCCTGATCTAGCCGATCGTGCACCACGCTGCCACGCACCATCCGTGCCGCTTGACCCTTCAATCCATCAGCCGGCCCATCTCAGCTGCGTCGCGACAGCTCTCGGACGGGATCTCGTCAGCAACTTAGGAGCGGTGGATCCCGGCGGCAGCCAGCCTCGCCTCCCGGGCCCTGATGCGCTCGCGGTGGGCCGTATAGAGGCCACTCGCCGCAATGACCGTCCCGCCAGCGAGGGTCATGCCGCCCGGAACGGTTCCGAAGACGCCAAAGCCGAGCAGCCCGGCGAACAGAAGCTGCACGTAGGAGAACGGTGCGATGATGGACGCTGCGGCCTTGCGGTAGGCCAGGATGATGAGCCAGTGGCCTGTGGTCGAGCAGCTGCCCATCAGGACGGCCAGGCCGATTTCCCCGGCCGTGGGCGTGCGCCAGTGAAACGGCACGAAGGCGGTCAGGGCGAGCAGCCCAATCACCGCCGACCATGCCAAGGTCGCCTCGGGCTTTTCGGAGCTCATCAGGCGGGTGGCGATGGCCGCCACGGCCCAGGCGAGCGCCGCACCGATCGGCAGCAGGGCGGCTACCTGGAAGGCCGAGCCGCCGGGCTGGACAACGAGCATCACGCCAAGAAAGCCCACCGCTGCCGCGGCCCAGCGCCGGAGGCCGACTGTCTCGCCGAGAAGCGGGATCGAGAGGGCGGTGATGAAGATCGGTGAGATGAAATTGATTGCTGTTGCCTCCGCCACCGGGAGGTGCCCCAGTCCGAGGATGAAGAGCACGGCTGAGCCGGCCACGGCCAGCGCCCGAATGATCTGCAGGCGCAGGCGCGGCGTGTGCAGCGCCTTCACGCCACGTGCAACGAAGACCGTCGGCACAACCACCAGGCAGAAGACGAGGTAGCGCAGCCAAGTCACCTCGATCGCAGGCAGCGTACCGGTCAGGACCTTCGCGGCGACATCCCCCATGGCAAAGAAGACGGTCGCTATGACGGCCAGGCCAATCGCGGCGAAGGTCGTGTCCTTGGCAGGAGCGGCGCCCCTCGCAACCGAAATTGCAGGAGCACCGTCGGCCAGGGATGGACAGTCCGCGACAGCGGAGACGGAGGGAGGAGGACTCATGTGGGCCTGGCGGATCTCGGCGAGAGCTTGGGGTTTCAGGCGCTCTTTTTGCCCTAGCAACATGAGTCGTCACTGCTGAATCATGCGTGAATTGGGCTTCGATCCTCGCGCGGGGCACCCCCGCGCCGGGCGCATGAATCTCGCGCCGCAGCCCCACCGCCACGACAAAATAGCCGGTCGGATGGATCAGGTCCCAGTATGGCTTTCGGCCGTTGTCAGGGGCACGGTTCCGGCAAATTGGCCCCATAATCTTCGAAGCTGAGCCGCATTCCTGACAAGGTTAACTTTAGGTTAACAGCTTCCCGTTAGGGGCAACTGCGGGCCGGCAGGCTGTGTCTTGGGTCTTATGATGAACCAAGACACAGCCTTTACATCCATTAGCAGGGGAACAATGCATCTCAGATCAACTGCCATGAGGGTTTTTACGGATAGACCGGCATCGATGATCTGATAGTGATCTGGGAGTATTCTGTGACGGTTGATTGAATGCCTGGGTTTGTTGCCGATCTGGACGATGAGATGCTTCGCCACCTGGTGGAGACACTGACCGAAAGCGGACAGGCGGTCTGCCTCTATGATGCCGAAGACCGGCTGCGATATGCCAACAAGACCTACCAGGATCTGTTCGTGGGCGACTATGAGGGCCCGTTCACCTTCCCGGACATCCTCCGTTATGCGCATCGGCACGGCCTTGGCGTGAGGATCGACGATGGCGATGTGGAGGCCTTCATCGCCAGAACCCTCTCCCGGCGCCGGACGGCTCCATGCAAGTCCTTCCAGACCGACCTCGTCAACGGACGTTGGTTCTGGATGGATCATACCATCCTTCCGAACGGCTGGTTGCTGACAGTCGGGGCCGACATCACGGCGCTGAAGCACGATGAGCGATCGCTGCGGCAGGCGCACGACGCGGCGCTTCTGGCGTCCAGGACCGATGTTCTCACAGGCCTGCCGAACCGCCGCTACATCCTTGAGATCCTTGATGAGCGTCTTGGAGCGGACAAGCACGAGGGCTCCAGCCTGTGTGTCGCGCTGATCGACATTGACTGGTTCAAGGCGATCAATGATCGCTATGGCCATGACGTCGGCGACGCGGTGCTTCGGCACTTCTCGCAGGTCTGCCGCGAGAGGCTGAGTCCCGAGATCTCGATCGGCCGAACCGGAGGCGAGGAGTTTCTGATCGTGTTACCAGCTTCCAGTCTTGGGGCGGCGGCCCGAGCCGTCAACCAACTCAGGACAGACTTCCCACCTGCCGTCATCGGAGAGTGTGCGGTTGAACTCGTGTACACATTCAGCGCCGGAGTAACCGCAGCCCTGCCGCAGGATACGAGAAGCTCCATTCTGCAGCGCGCGGATCGAGCTTTGTACGCTGCGAAAGCTGACGGCCGTAACGGCACGAGAATCACGTAGACAGAATGAAGAAGCTGCTATGCTGTCGAAATGGCAGCCGTATCAAACTGGCGGTGAGCGCTGATGGCGCCAGGATGCGGGATGGAGGCGCCGCTTCCAGCGCTCGCTGCGCGGCAGTTGACCGGCGGCAGCCAGACGCTTGGTCAGCCTACGCTCGCTTAAACTCGACGGGACTTCCATCGACGGTTCAATCATCTCTGCATAGGGTGCAGGCTTCACTTCTGGCGCTGGTTCGGGCGCTTGTGCCGGTTCGACAACTGCAGAGGTCTTTTTCCTGACTTTCCGTGCCTGAGACTTCGCACTCTTTTCCGAAGCAGGCTGGGTGTCATGCGTAGACGGTGGGACCTTTTCAACAGCGGCAGCGGTGGCAGTTGGCAAGTCGGCTTCAGCATGCACTGGCGGTTCCGCAGGTTCATCATTCACGTCTTCAGATGCAGCGCTCAAATCGAACTCCATCTGTTCGCGCGTCGTCTCCCCTGATGAGCCCTTGCGGCGGGCAGGCTCAGCAGAATCCGATCGACTCCACGTGGGTTCGACAATGCTCGGCAGAATGCGCGGGGTTGTCACTGGTTCGGCAGCTGTTTGAGACTCCGCAGTCTAGGTCACGGCTGAGGTCTCGTCCAGCGGTACTGCGAACAGGCGCCGTGGCGGAAGGTGGGAACGCTGGCCTTGGGTGCGGGATTTCTTGATCTCGACAGAAAAGGACTTCTGGGGACGCTTCATCTGATCAATGGCTTTGGACTGGAAATGATTTGGTATGGGTGCCGGATTGATGAATGGCAGGATAGCCTCGCCTCGTGGGGTCGATCGGCCATCCCCGCACTTCCGATCATATCCGGGGATATATGACCTGTTCTGGCAAAGAGAAGCGCCTCGTGCCTGGCAGAGGCGCTTCCCTTCCAGGGAGATCGGCTCCCCAGCCGTTCCTTCAAGGACGTCACCAGAATGCCCGATGTCGATCGCTTTGGCTGTATCGCCATGGGCACAGGCATCCGAAAGATGCAGTCTCAGAGCCCGGCCAGCAGCAGGCTCAGGCCGATCAGGGCAGTAAACGAGACGACAAACCGGATGGCGGCCTGGGTAAAGGTCGGGGTGGCTGGCGCAAAGACAGGCGCTGCGACCTCTGTCGGCGGCATGATGAAGACCTTCGATGAATTTGGCGAGTTCTGGAAATGGACGGAAGAGGCGATCACGTCATGTCGCGCGGCCCGCGCTATGTGTCCGATTTCTGCGCTGATGTCTGTCGCCGGCAGGTCACACGGCGGGTCTGGATGCGCCTGATCCGGTGGCCGTCGAAAGCAGCATTGCCGAGCGCTCAGGATGGCCGACATCCCAGACGTGCGTCATGCCCTTGGCACACCAGCGCCCCGGTCGAGATTTCGGACAGCGTCGCGGCTGGGGCGCTTCTCTCTTACGCACCCTGATACGCACCCTGAGACGCGGTGCCTCGGTTGTTGGTCGTCACGTTTGGATGGCCGAGCCAGGCGCACAGCTCTTCCAGCGATGGGAAGTTGTGCTCGATGTCCAGGAAGGGCCAGGGCCGCTTGCTCCGGGGCAGATCGTCCAGCAACTCGGCAGTCCACGTGTAGGGTTGTCGCGAGCCGTTCCTGACAACGCTGGCAACGATGGTGTCGTGCAGAAAGAGGTCATAGGCGCCGGGCGCCAGCTGGATCAGGCGGTAGGTCATTCTGGATTCTTGGCAGAGGCACGTTGTCGATCAATCCATTCACGGGCCTTGGCGAGCACAGCCTCACGATCCGGAGCCAGGATCAGGGTCGGGCGCTGCTTGGGCAGGGCCACAAACGCCATCCACTCCAGCCCACTTGCGCTCAGGCGGATGTGATAACCCTGGTGTTCCACCAGATCGGCGTCTTGAGGGTGATGTGGATCGGTCATCATCATGGGCAAGTTCTGTTTTATGCGAGGGACGCGCAGGCTCGTCGTCTCCCTTTCCCGATGGGCTGGATCAATGTTGGTGGGCCTGGAGGGACTTGAACCCCCAACCAGACCGGTAGGAGCGGCCGGCTCTAACCCTTGAGCGACAGGCCCTGATCCGAACAACCAAACCGGACCCTTGGCCTTTCGGCTACACCAAGAAGGAAATATCGGGCAAGAGAGTATTCGTCCTCAGACGGATGCGGCCTGCCGCACTCCCGGTTCTGGCGCCGGGAGTGCATGCGATTCAGAGCCTTCAGGCGCTGGGCCGAGCAGCCTCAGGAGACCTGATCGTCTGGGTGGCCTCTTGAGCAATCTGGGCCGAGATCTGCGCGAGACGCTGGCTGTTTCCGAGCATCTGCTCAACATTCTGGCGCACGAGAGAACTCTGGAGGCTCACGAAGTCCGGGATGGAGCGGCAGGCCAGAAGATCATTCATGCCATCCAGGTTCTTCAGCAGGCGCTCCCGCCTGAGACCGAACCATTCCAGCGCAACCGTGCCGGTGCCACGAGCCAGAATTCTGTTGAAGCGGGCAATGGATTGCAGGTTCTGCAATGCATGATCCAGCAGGTTTGTGGCCGCGTGACCGTGACGAGCCGAGATCGCGGTGGCATGGTCGACGATCTCTGAGGCGGCCTGCAGGCTGTCCTGAGCCGTCGCTTCGATCTCCTGCTCGACGGCCTCGACCGCCGCGAGCAGGTTGCCATTGGTGCGCTGGGCCCGTTTGGCCCTCGGGCGCCGCGCCGGCGCCTGGTCGTTGGCATTCCGAGCGGCCTCGGCGATGTCCTCCTCGACCTTCTCGACCACAGCTTCAACCTCATCTTCGTTGAGGACCTTCAACACCACAGGCAGCAACTCGTTCTTGTCGTTGCGGATATGTTGCTGAAATACCCCTCGTAGCTCTGCGACCTTGGCCAAGAATGCATCACTGTCCTTCGGCACCGTCCCGAGCTCGGCCAAAAGCGACTGGGTCTGCCGGTTGTCGTCGCGCGCGCCACGGACGAGTTCGGCGGTCTCAGGATGGTTCTCCAACACCGGAAAGAGGTGCTGCTCCTGCAGATTGGCGAGAAGCGCCAGCTCCTGGCTCAAAGCTCCGAGCAGCTGTTCACGGGTCTCGAGGGCCTCATTGGCGGTGCCCAGCAGCTGGGCGAAGAGTTCGTTGGCGCGATCAGGTGGAGTTTGGCCGATGGTTCGATTGGTCATCATTCCTCGCAAACAGGGCGGAGGATCCGGCCTCATCGGCTGCACAGAGTCTGCAGCGGAAACGGGACCTGGATCTCCTCGGGTGGTGAAAGAAGGCCGGACAGGTACGCTGAACTGGGCAGGCAGGCTTTGTGAGATCGGCGATGCTGCAGGACATCTTCGTGCTCACGAAGGGCTACGGTTCATATCGCAGCGCAGCATGGGGTGGCAAGCACGGTTGCGCCAGTACCAGGGAAAATGGCTTGGTGGAGCCAGAATAGTCAATTTGTGCGATGCACAATAAATCTTGACATCCATTGTGCTTTGCACAATAAGAGAGCGGCCGAAATTACGAGCGACCACCCTCATCACAGGGCCAATGCCCATCCAGGAGACCCCCATGAATCAGCAGTTCGATGCCGTTCAGAAGCTCGGCAAGGATAGTTTCGACGCCACCGTGAAGGCATTCGAGGTTGCGTCCAGCGGGACGCAGGCGATCGCTGCCGAGACCGCCGACTACGCCAAGAAGTCGTTCGAGCAGAGCGCGGCGACTTTCGAGAAGCTCGTGGGCGTCAGGGCGCTCGACAAGGCGATCGAGATCCAGACCGACTACGTGAAGAGCACCTATGAGGGGCTCGTTGCCCAGTCGACGAAGACCCGCGAGCTCTACGCCAAGCTCGCCCAGGACAGCTTTGCACCGTTTGGCGCCCTCTACTCTGCCGCGCAGTCGACTTTCGCTCCTGCAAAGCCCGCATCGCGCGCAAAGTAACCACTCCTCGTCCGCTGGTTCAGAACACCCGGCTCGCCGCTGGGTGTTCTCATCCTCTTGCTGCGCTGTTCGGTCGTCCTGATCCAATCACGCACATGCCGAGCCTGACCGAACCGCTGGCGAACCACGCAGTTGGACGGGGAAAGAACCGATGATAGGGCCTTGGTTCCGGTTGGCGCTGGATACAACCCTTCTCACCCTCGAAGCGCAGAGTGTGATTGGTCTGCGCCTGTCGCAGATCGCGACGGGCCAGAGTTCTCCGGCTGAAGTGCAGTTGATGGCGACCGAAAAGATGCTCGCCTTTGTCGACGCTGCGACGGCTGTTGCGACTGGTGGATCGGCCCACGAGATTGTGGGAGTTTACCGCAAACGCGTTCAAGCCAATGCATGGCGTCTGACACTGACTTGAGGAGCAATGGGCGGCGAACGCATTTTTAGGTGCTGTTGGTGGGGATCCCATTGGCCGATGAAGGCTGCGCTATCGACTCCATCGACACGTTCCATTCACGTGAGTGGCATACCTCAGCCAATCCCCGACTAAAGTTGCGATGCTCGGCCGTTCGCTTTTCGCTAAAACGCATCAGCGCCCGTTGAAGCCGAGACAAGAAAAAAGCCGGGCGCAAAGCCCGGCGAAAGTTAAGGTCCGACAAAGTCAAAACCTTCCAGAGGGAACGGCCGATACGGCAGCGCCGGGAGGAAGAAGGGTTCTGTCGCAACTCCGGAACAGGGGCGAGAAAGCATCAGGTGCATCGTACTGCACTTATGCGGCGAGCAGGTGAAACTGCTCGGCGAGCAATAGCGGCTGATTGCAGGCATATTTCGCCTGCTGTTTGCGCATCATATGGATCAGCTCGATGCCACCCAGGATCACCCGAGCGCTGTCGGCCGACTTGAAGCCGAGCATCGGACGCACGCGGCATTTGATGGCACGGTGATCCTGCTCGATACGGTTGTTGAGGTATTGACTCTGCTGGATCCTGATCGGCTTGAGGCGATGTCTTGAACGATCCTGCAGACGGCTCTCGGCATCACACGACAGGATGGCTTCCCGATTGGTCTGGCTGCCGTCGATGACGATCCTCTCGGGCCGGCCGTGCCGCTTGAGCGCCTTGCTCAGGAAGCGCTTGGCAGCAGCCAGATTGCGCCGCTCGCTGAACCAGAACTCGACCGTGTCGCCGTTGCTGTCGATCGCCCGGTAGAGATACATCCACCGGCCTCTGACTTTGACGTAGGTTTCATCGACATGCCATTTTGGGCTGACCGCCCGCTTGTGACGGTTGAACCGTTCGAGCAACAGGGGCGCATAGTGTACCGTCCAGCGGTGGATCGTGGCATGGTCCACCGAGATGCCGCGCTCGGCCATCATTTCCTCAAGGTCACGCAGGCTCAGATTGTAAGCGAGATACCATCGGACGCAGAGCGGGATCACCGACCGATCGAATTGCCTACCCTTGAACATCGCACGTCACCCTCTCTCGCCATCGCAGGACATAGCCTCGCGGTAGGAAAGAAAGAGTTGCGACAGAACCGTCACGAATTGTTGAGTCTCGAGCTAGGCGAGCATGCTAATGGCGCAGAATAGCCGACCCACTCAGGGATGACATTGGGTTCTGACGCGTCTCTCTGAGATCGGCTACAGCGTCAAACAGCTTAGAGTCGGCTCTGGGTCACGGGCAGCCCTTCAGCTTAGCCGTGTAAAAGTCAGCTTTTCGCTCCTAACCTGCCCGCTCTCCGACTGTCGTGAATGTTCCGCTGGCCGTTAACAGCCTCCTCCCCTACTCTCATCAGCACCGCAGAAGCGGCATAGATTTCAGCAAGGCTTCGCTGATGTACGGGTGGGAGCAAGAACAGCAGCTTTAGTTCCCTCCTCATCTCCGCATTGATGCTGTAAAGGCGGTAAAGTCGGCGCAGAAGACTCCATCGACAACTACAGATCGCTAGCCAGAGGGCCAGAGATCTAACGGGCCCCCGTACTGCCCTGAGGCTATCGCCGTTAAAGGCGTCTCGGCACAGTCGTCTTCCTAAAGGAACCGGCACTTTTTAGGCTGACGGGAGCCTCGGAGGTGTTGGCACCTAGCGCACTTCTGCTCGGCCCTTATAGTACGAGCATTCCCTCTTTGATGAATCGTTGCCTCAAACCTTGTCCTGGGCTTCGGGCTTCCGCGATCCGCCGTGCAGTTGACGGTTGCCCCAGCTCTGCAGCGCCCGTTGTGTGATGCTAGTAATCTTCCATGCACCTTCGGCTTTGCCGAACCGGAACTCGTAGGCCCCGCATGAATGATAGAAATCCTCACCTTCCCCCTTGAAGTCGCGGTCGAACCTCAGGATCAGGTAGTTGCAGCGTCCCCGCACGCCCTCCGGTTCGCTCGACAGAAGCAGGTTGGAGAAGCTGTGATGCTTGGCCAGGGTGTCGACTGCATTCCGCCGGCGTTGAACGAACTCGGTGCTGCTCATGGTGCTGGGCTGCTCACGGCCTGACGAGGCATAGTCAATGAAGACCTCGGTCGAGAGGCAGCTCTGCATGGATGCCCAATCCCGCTCGTCGAAGGCAAGGAAGAAGCGGCACAGGACATCGTTGATCGCGATGTGATCGAGAGCGTCCAAGGTTTTCATACCTGTCATCCTGTGTAGCGAAGCGAAAGTGGTTGGCGCAGGTACCATCACTGCATGTCGAGCCTGCTCACGACGCCTGCTGAAGGCCTGCGGCTCTCCGCCTCGGCGGACATTCGGTCGAATTCACAGAAGTGCACGAGGCGTCGTTATGGATCCTTTTTGCGGGTGTTCCCCCTCGCCTCTTGATGCGTTCACGGTCCATGCGGGAAGATCGTCTCCTCTCGCATGGAACCGGCAGCGCTAGTGGTCCCATGCCATCTTGAGGCCAAGGCGCATCGTTCGAGGTGGCTCATCCATCAATCGAATGAGTTAGCTTCAACCGAGTCACTAACCAAGGCCAAGCTCTTTCAGGATCGCTGTGATACGGGCCTGCTCCTCCTTGATGAAGGTCCCGAACTGGGCGGAGGGCATGTAGAGATCGACCCACTCCCGTTCCTGGAGGAGTTTCTTCCACGACGCGCTTTGCACCAGCTTGGCGACCGCCGCTTCGAGCGCTTGCTTGTCCTCCGCACTGACGTTCGGAGGAGCCATCAGGCCGCGCCAGTTGACCAGCGTGGCGTCAACACCCTGTTCCCGGAAGGTCGGAATGTCGACGCCGGGCAGGCGCTCCGGTGACGAGATGCCGATCGGCCGGAGCTTGCCCACCTTGAACTGGCTTGCGACCTCGTTGAGGCCGCCGGTCGCAACGGTGATCTTGCCGTTCATCACCAGCGGCAGCATCTCGCCGCCGGTCCCAACGGGAATGTAGTTCATCTTCTTCACATCACCGCCGCCCGCCTTGGCGACTAGGCCACACAGGACGTGGTCGGGAGAGCCATGCGCGAAGCCGCCCCAGGTGACCGATCCGGGGTCCTGCTTGAACTTGTTCACCAGGTCCGTGACGGTCTTGATCGGCGAGTCAGCGGCCACGAACAATGGCTGGTACTCGCCCTGAAGGCGGGCAAGAGGGGTCGTCTGCTCAAGGGTCACCGGGGACTTGTTGATGACTGGTGCACCCACGAGACCGAAGCCGGCCACCATCACCGAGGGGTCTCGATCCTTGGCGTTGATGAACTGGGCCAAGCCGATGGTGCCGCCGGCGCCCGGCACATTCTGGACCTGCACGCTGGTGGCGATCTTTTCTTTCATCAGCACATCCTGCACCGCGCGGGCGAGCTGATCGTATCCACCGCCGGGACCAGCAGGAGCGGTGATCTTAAGGCTTTTGAGCTCTTGCGCCCATGCCGGCAACGCCGGCAGAAAGCCGGCTGACGCGGCGGCAAGGAGGGCTTTGTTGAAGCTGCGACGATCTAAGGTCATTTCCCGTCTCCCATGGTTCTTGTTCTGCACATCACGTTGGTTGATCATGCCCTCGAGGGGCGGCAGTGCTCCGCGAGGGTGGGTGGAGAGCCGGCGAGTCAGCGAATTCGCTGCTTTCGAGTGCTGGCTTACGTGTTCAACGCTTTCGCGGGCCGCATCCGATCAGGCCATGTACTGTCCGCCATTGACGGACAGGGTCGAGCCGGTGACGAAGCCGGCCTCGTCGGAGGCCAGGAACAGCACGCTGCGGGCGATCTCCTCCGCCTCGCCGAGGCGGCCGACCGGGATGAGCGGCAGGATCTTCGCCTTGAGCACCTCTTCGGGCACCGCCTTCACCATCTCGGTGGCGATGTAGCCCGGCGCGATCACGTTGACGGTGACGCCCTTGTTGGCATTCTCCTGCGCCAGTGCCTTGGCGAAGCCGATCACGCCGGCCTTGGCGGCGGAGTAGTTCGCCTGTCCCATCTGGCCCTTCTGGCCGTTGATGGATGAGATGATGATGATGCGCCCAAATCCGCGCTCGCGCATGCCCTCGATCACCGGGCGCGTGCAGGTGAACATGGAATCGAGATTGGTGCGGATGACGGCGGACCACTGATCGAAGGTCATCTTGTGGAACATGCCGTCGCGGGTGATGCCGGCGTTGTTGACCAGGATGTCGACCGGTCCGAGTTCGGCCGCCACCGCCTTGATCCCGCTCTCGCAGGAGGCGGCGTCGGAGACGTCGAACTTGAAGACCGGAATGCCGGTCTCAGCTTTGAACTGGTTGGCGGCTTCGTCATTGCCGCCGTAATTCGCGGCAACCGTGTAGCCTGCGTCTTTCAAGCCTTTCGAGATCGCGGCACCGATGCCGCGGGTGCCACCGGTGACCAATGCAACGCGCGCCATGTGATTCTCCTTCTGACGGTTCATCCCTGGGGATCGCTCTGGATCCCATGTCAAAGCAGCCCGGGTTGATCCCGGGCTGCTGATCGTTGGTCTTACCGCTCGAGGCACATGGCGACGCCCATGCCGCCGCCGATGCAGAGAGTGGCCAGGCCCTTCTTGGCGTTGCGCCGGCCCATCTCGTGCAACAGGGTCACGAGCACGCGGGCGCCCGAGGCGCCGATCGGATGGCCGATGGCGATGGCGCCGCCATTCACGTTCACGATCGACGGATCCCAGCCCATGTCTTTGTTGACCGCGAGCGCCTGGGCCGCGAAGGCCTCGTTCGCTTCGACGAGCTCAAGATCGGACACCTTCCAGCCGGCCTTTTCCAGCGCCTTGCGCGAGGACGGGATCGGGCCGGTGCCCATGATCGCCGGATCGACGCCGGCGGTCGCCCAGGAGGCGATGCGGGCAAGCGGGGTCAGGCCGCGCTTCTCGGCCTCGGCCTCCGTCATCAGCACGATGGCGGCCGCGCCGTCATTGATGCCCGAGGCATTGCCGGCCGTGACCGTGCCGTCCTTCGAGAAAGCCGGCCGCAGCTTGGCGAGAGACTCGACGGTGGTGCCGGCGCGGATGTACTCGTCCTGATCGACCACGATGTCGCCCTTGCGGGTCGCGATCGTCACCGGCGTAATCTCGTCCTTGAAGCGGCCTTCCTTCTGCGCCGCCTCGGCCTTGTTCTGGGAGGCGGTGGCAAACTGATCCTGCTCCTCGCGGGTGAGCTGCCAGCGCTGGGCCACGTTCTCGGCGGTGTTGCCCATGTGGTAGCCGTTGAAGGCGTCCATCAGGCCGTCTTTCAGCATGGTGTCGACGAGCTTGAAGTCGCCCATCTTGGTGCCGGCGCGCATATGCGCGGCGTGCGGCGCCAGCGACATCGATTCCTGGCCGCCGGCCACGATGATGCTGGCATCGCCGTTGGCGATCTGCTGCATGCCGATGGCGACCGTGCGCAGGCCGGAGCCGCAGAGCTGGTTGAGCGCCCAGGCGGTCTTGTCCTGCGGCACGCCACCGGCCATGGCGGCCTGCCGGGCCGGGTTCTGGCCCTGGCCGGCAGTGAGGATCTGGCCGAGGATGACCTCGTCCACGTCCCCGCCTTCGACCTTGGCGCGCTCGAGGGCCGCCCTGATGGCAACCGCGCCGAGCTCATGGGCCGGCGTGTTGGCGAAGGCGCCGTTGAACGAGCCGACGGGGGTACGCGCCGCGCCGACGATGACGATGTTAGTCATTGGTCCTCTTTCGTGGTGTCGCTCAGAGATTGCTTTATGGTGCCCGCACGTAGCTGTCGGACATATCCTCGGCCAGACGATCCATGCTGCTGGCGAAGTGGTGCGGATCGTTCATCTTGAAGTCTGCTCGTGGCAGTGCGTCCGATCGTGCTTTTGCTGTCATACGGTCGCCCTGCTAAGAGCACGGTCCCGTCCAAGAAGCCGCCTTGCGAAAGGCAGCTGCATCGCACCTGAGGCTCAATCGGTGACTGCTACCTGACGAAACGCTTCACGGTGATAGGTGCGGAGCTTGTCCCGGACGTGCCGTTCGAAGAAAGGTAGGCCGCGGGCTGAAAGATCACGGGTGATCTTTCCGACAATGTCATCATCACCGTCGACCTCGAAGTCGGCTTGGTGAACCTCAGTGGCATAGGAGGAAAGATCGGCGTTCGACAAACCAAGGAGGCGACCAGCCCAGAGGCCGGCGAGAACGTTCCGACGCGCGATCACGCTGTCACGAGTGTCGGCATCGAGACACCAGGATGGCGAACTCTGATTGAAAGTCGTTGTGCCTGTCACATTCATCGAAGCTCTCCCTCAAAGGTTCAGCCATCAGCCCCTTGGACCTGACAACCGGTGTGTCACGCAACGAGCCTGTACACGCCTCACCTGACATGAACCTGACAAAAACCGCGAAATCTTGCAGGTGAGCCATGCGTGGGCGCAACGTTTCAAAGGCTTGCCTCCAGCTCCAGGTTGCATATGTCGTAGCTTCAAGACGGGCGACGTTCTGGCCCGATCACCAAGCATTCGATGATCGGTCTAAGCCTTTTGTTTATTAAGAGAACCCGACAAGCGGGTCATACGCTCAAGGAAGCGCTCGGGCACCCATCCAGCTCCAGGATTGTCAGGTGAACCGATGAAGCAGACCGACGACGATGTGGACGAAGTCCTCGCCGGCATCAGGCGGAATACAGCCATTCCGATCCAACGCTTCTTTGACTCGGTCACCGCGGCACGGCTCGAGGAGACGACAAGCCGGCAGAACAGAACCCCAATCGGTTCATCAAAGCTTGGCCGTTCAGGCACAGCCCGAGGACCGCGCAGGTTGTTGGAAGCTATAAGCTTGTCGCTGAAGAGCGCCTTGCGGGCAGAAACGTTCGCTCGTGTCGTCCGCCGAGTCTGCAGGCACAAGTAGATCCCGGTATCAACGATAGTGCGGTTGAAGATCTCCCCGTCTGATCGGGCCCTTCCTGCGAAGACGGATCCGGCTCTCGCATCAGAGAATCCTGCCAAACCTGTGCGCTGCCTGCATTTGCCTGCGCTGCCTGTCCCGGAAGTTAGTCAGGTTGCTGTCAGGTTCATCCCATAGGTCGTTGCCCGCGACTGCACAAAGCAGCCGGTGAGAACCTCAGCCATCCTGGGAGGATGACCCATGATCAACTTCCGCCCGAGCCTGTCACAGGCATCGATCGTTGCTGCGACGGTCCCTTTCGCCACTTCAGCCTTAGCGCCCGCTCGGATCTTGTGATGTCAGGGAGATGCCAATGTCAGACGTACAGCAGATAACGATGCCCGGAGCACAGCCCCGCGTGCACATCGACATCGCGGGCCTCGCCATCGCTCTCATTCTCCTGGCCCTGGCCGGCCTGGTCTGGTGGGACATGACCAAGCTCCAGCTTCTGTCCCCCTATGATGTCGGCCCGAAAGCCATGCCCGTGATCGTCTCGTCCGGGCTTGCCCTTCTGGCGGTCGGCAACGGGATCAGCGCCTTCAGGGGTGATCTCCCGCGCCGGGACAGCCTCGACTGGAAGCCGATTGCCCTGATCCTCGGTGGGCTCGCCTGCCTGATCATCCTCATCGCCATTGGCGGCGGCTTCATGATCGGTACGGCGATCCTGTTCGCCACGACCTCAGCGGCCTTCGGTCGTCGCGCATTCCTAACCGATCTCCTGATCGGCGCCGTGATCGCCGTCGTCGTTTACCTGCTCTTCGCCAAGCTCCTGGCCCTGTCCCTTCCGGCCGGGCCGCTTGAACGTCTGTTGTGAGGCCTGTCATGGAAGCCTTTATGTCCCTTGCCCACGGTTTGTCCGTGGCGGTCCAGCCGATGAGCCTGCTGTTCGCGCTCATCGGCGTCCTTCTCGGCACGGCAGTCGGCGTTCTGCCTGGCATCGGTCCGGCGCTCACCGTGGCGCTGCTCCTGCCGATCACCTTCAAGCTCGATCCTACGGGCTCGATCATCATGTTCGCGGGCATCTATTACGGCGGCATGTATGGGGGCTCGACCACCGCCATCCTGATCAACACGCCGGGTGAAAGCGCCTCCATGGCGACCGCGCTCGAAGGCAACCTGATGGCCAAGTCCGGCCGTGGCGGTCCCGCGCTCGCCACTGCTGCCGTCGGCTCCTTCGTGGCCGGCACGATCGCCACGCTCGGTCTTACCTTCCTGGCGCCCTATCTCGTGGACATCGCCGTCAGCTTCGGCCCCGAAGACTACTTCGCCTTAATGGTCGTCGCCTTCGTCACCGTCTCGGCCACCTTTGGCGATTCTCCGGTCCGAGGCCTTACCAGCCTCTTCATCGGCCTGATGCTCGGGCTTGTGGGCATCGACATTCTCTCGGGCCAGTCGCGCCTGAGCTTCGGCGTGCCGGAGCTCTACGACAACATCGAGGTGACGACCCTGGCGGTCGGTCTCTTCGCTGTGGGCGAGGCGCTCTATGTGGCCTCCCGCCGCCACGTTCACGAGGAGAAGCTCGAGGCCGTCCGAGGCTCTCTCTGGATGACAAAGGAGGACTGGAAGCGTTCGTGGAAGCCCTGGCTGCGCGGAACCGCCTTCGGCTTCCCCATCGGTGCGCTTCCGGCCGGTGGCGCAGAGATTCCGACCTTCCTGTCCTATTCGACCGAGAAGCGTCTGACGAATCATCCGGAGGAATTCGGCAAGGGCGCCATTGAGGGCGTGGCAGGCCCCGAAGCGGCCAACAATGCGGCGGCCGCCGGCACCCTCGTGCCCCTGCTGACGCTCGGCCTCCCCACCTCGGCCACGGCGGCCATGATGCTGGCGGGCTTCCAGCAATACGGCCTCAACCCAGGTCCGCTGCTCTTCGCCGACCAGCCGAAACTGGTCTGGGGCCTGATCGCCAGCCTGTTCATCGCCAACGTCATGCTGCTGGTGCTGAATCTGCCGCTGGTCGGCCTCTGGGTCCGTCTCCTGAAGATTCCGCAGCCCTGGCTCTATGCGGGCATTCTGGTCTTCGCCACCATGGGCACCATCGCGGCCAATCCGTCGCCGGTGGAGCTCATCATGCTGACGATCTTCGGCGTGCTCGGTTTCCTGATGCGGCGGTTCGACTTCCCCATCGCTCCGGTCGTCGTCGGCTTGATCCTGGGTCCTGTAGCCGAGAGCCAACTCAGACGTGCCCTCTCGATCAGCCTCGGCGACCCGATGGTACTGCTCCAGAGCCCGATTTCGGCGACGCTCCTCGTCATCGCGTTGATCGCTCTCGTGGCCCCCTTCGTTCTCAAGGGACTTGGGCGCTTTAAGGCGGTCGAAGACTGATCTAAAGGTCACATCCCCGACTCCCCAGGAGCCGGGGATCCTGTTTGGGTCGTGTCACGATCGGAAGCGTCTGGAATGCAGGAGGTCAAGCCCGTGGAAGATATGACGTCGACAGTCCGTGAGGCCGTGATCCGGACGATTGCAATGCCCTCCGACACGAACCCGGCCGGCGACATCTTTGGCGGCTGGCTGATGTCGCAGATGGATCTCGCCGCGGGCAATGCCGCAGCACGACGGGCACGCGGCCGATGCGTGACGGTGGCAGTCGACGGTATGACCTTTCACAGTCCGGTGCATGTCGGAGACGAGGTTTCCGTCTACGCGGATCTGATGTCGGTTGGTCGGACCTCGATGAAGTTCAAGGTTGAGGCCTGGCGCCGCTCCCGTGATGGCGACGAGCAGGTCAAGGTGACAGAGGCAGTCTTTACTTTCGTGGCGATCGATAGCGGCTCCCGTCCACGTCCTATCCCGCCGACCTGATGAAACCTGGGGGCGATTTACGGTATGTCACTTTCAGGTTGTGTCGAACGGCGCCATTCACCCAAAAGACGCTGGCGCTTGGCGCGATCTTGGACAGCAAGCAGTTCCGGCCCGATGGTGATCGGCCGCAGAAGTCCGGATGTGCCCAACCAGAGCGGTCCGTCCACCTCCTCCGGAAGGGTCCCCTCAAAGCTGAAGAAGAACGAGGCTTCACGGCTTTTCTTCTGGCCTCGATCGGAGAGCAGGTAATCCAACAATCGAAAGGCAATTGCAGGGTTCCTGGACGAGCGCGGGATGAAGGCCGCCCGGCTGAGAACAACGGTGTAGTCCCGGGGAATGACGATCCCTATGTGGGCTCCACGTCTCTGAGCTCCGACAGCATAGGACCCGATCAGATTGTACCCGATGGCCAGGCGCCCGGCAGAGAGATCAGCCAGGAGATCGCTGCTACAGCACCGCATGACCAAGTCGGCCCGTCCGAATGCCTCAAGAAGACGCCCGAAGATGGCCGTGCCTCGAGCATCATAGGAGGCAAAGAGATAGCCGATCCCCGACTGGGCAATATCGTAAGACCCGATCTTCCCATTGTACTTTTCGGGCTTTGATCGAAGCAGATTGAGAAGTTCCACCCGTGTGCGCGGTACGTCTTCCGGAGGAACGAGGTCGCGGTTGAACACGATGACAGCCGGTTCGAACGTAAAGCCGAAGATCTCGTCGCGCCAGCGTGTCCAGGATGGCAGCTGAAGGGTCAGAGGCGAGCGATAACTCGTGCCACAGCCGTCATTGACGAGTTTAACCAGCTGATCAACGGACGACGAGAGGACCAGATCCATGGTCCCTTGCTTCGCATTGCATTCCTTTGATGCCTGATCGAACAGATCATTGGTAACGTACTCACTGTATTCGATCGTCACATTTGGTGCGAGCACCTGAAAGTCCCGGATCAAAGGCTCCATGGCGGAAAGGTCCGTCGCACCATGAACTGACAGGACTGTTTGCTGTTCGCTTGGAGCAGAAAAGACGGCTTTCTCGGCAGCCTCTACCATGTGAATGGAAAGACTGGTCAAAAAGCCAGCTACAGCCAATGCTGCCTTGAATCCCCTGATCAAGATGCATCTCCGCTCTCGATCGGCATGGGAGTCTCATAGTGTCTCTTGAAGCGCATGATGACTGCAAATCCATCATCGGAGCGCTTGCGAAAGCGAAGCTCGCCTCCATGTGCCCGAACGACATCCCCAGCAATCGAGAGGCCCAGGCCGGAACCAGTCGTACTTTTTGTATGAAATGGCTCCCGGACCCGCTGCCATTCCGGAACCGGAATCCCCGGCCCGTCATCAACAACCTCGACGACAGCAGCATCCCCATCCGTAAGAACCCGAACCTCCAGACGTGTCTCGGCGCCATGCTTCAAGGCGTTGTGGATCAGGTTCGATAGCGCTTCACGCAAGCTGACCGCGTCGCCCCTGATGAGCACCGGTTCTTGCGGATCACTGAAGGAGATGTCGACGTCGCGATCGAGCGAGAGAGGCACGGCGCTGATCAGGGTCTGACGGGCAAGGGCGGCCAGATCCATGGTGTCAAACTCCGCAACCTCCGCCCGATGAATAATCATGGCATGGTTGAGAAGCTGGTTCGTCAGGCGCCCCAATTCGGCGGTTCGTTCCTTGACCCGGGAGAGTTGCTGCTCCCGTCGCTCCGGCCTGGACTCCTCGGTGAGGAGATCGACCTGGGATGCCAATCCTGCCAGAGGCGTTCGGATCTGATGAGCGGCATCGGCAATGAACCGTTGCATCAGGGCAATGCGGCCGGAGAGCCGATCCATGAAACGATTGATGGTGGTGACGAGCGTCTGGATCTCGCGCGGGATCTCAAGGTCGAGCGGAGTCAGATCCTTGGGATCCCGTGACCGCAGTTCGCGCTCCACACGTGTCAGGGGAGCTAGAGCTCGTCGGACGGCAAACAGGACAGCCATGAAGGCAAGGCTGGTCATAGCGAACACCAGCAGCAAAGCCTTGAAAGTCAGATCTCGTGCCAGACTGGTACGAGCCTCACGGGTTTGTGCAACCACAACCTGAGCCCATCCCGGTGTCGCAGGATCCGAGACGAGGCGTCCGACAGTGGCGATCCTGACGGGGAAACCCCGGTATTCACCGTCGAAGATCACCGGTGTTCGTGTTTCAGCTGAAGATCCTGCAGGGATCAGATCATCGTATCCGGTTAGAACAACTCCGCGTGGGGCGACGACCTTGTAGAAGATGCGATCATTGGCCGACAGCGAGAGCGTTTCGAACGCGGAAAACGGAGGATCAACCGAAACCGTACCCTCTTGAGCATAGATACTCTCCGCGATCTGGAGGGCGGCTCCCACCAAAAGACGATCATAGGCATCATCAGCCGCAACTCGGGCATAGAACCATGCGGCTGTTCCCAGCACGATCGATCCGGCACCGAAGATAAGGGCAATGACCAGAATGATGCGGGAGTAGAGGGAAGGGCCTGATCTGATCATTGGCATACGATCTGGTAGCCAAGCCCCCGCAATGTCCGGATTTCCGCGCCAGACCCAGCCAGTTTCTTTCGCAACCGGGCGACATACTGTTCCACGGCATTCGGGCTGGGCTCGTCATCAAACCCGAACAGCTGATCGACAAGTTCGTCCTTGCCGAAGATCCGGCCCGGCCGTGCCGCCAGGATCTCGAGCAGCGTCAGTTCCCGGCGGGTCAGATCGATGGGAGTGCCATTGATCCTCACGGCTCGTGAGCCCCGGTCGACGGTCACCTGCCCGCAGACCAGCTGATTGGTGGACTCGCCAGCACTGCGCCGGAGGAGTGCTCGCGCCCTCGCCTCCAGCTCACGGTAGTCGAACGGCTTCACCAGGTAATCGTCCGCCCCGAGATCGAGCGCGTCGACCCGGTCGTCGACCTGCGACCGGGCTGTGAGGACAAGAACCGGGGTTTTCGATTTTCGCTGCCTGAGGCGTTTGAGGATTGTGAAGCCGTCGAGCGCCGGCAGGTTCACATCGAGGATCAGAAGATCATAGGCCTGGACCTCCAGAACCTCGTCGGCCACGCCCCCGTCCTTCTCCCAATCAACCGTGTGGCCGATCCGCTCGAACCGGGCGACGATCGCCTCCCCGACGTCCTCGGTATCTTCCACGAGCAGGATCCGCATCTCCGTCCCTCACCAACTCCCGGCTGTCAGGTTGATGACAGGTTCACAGGGTACGCAACTCGCATGAGGCCGCCAAGAGGCGAGTGCGTTCCGCCCGACAGGCCGCCCGAAGTGCTCCAACGATGAGCCGCCAAGCGGGGCTGTAACAGGCTAACGAGGGAACTGGTCCATCGGCGATGACCCTCCATGAGCAAGAGCAACCGTCTAAGGTAGGATGAAATGCAGATTACAGGCATGCTCCACGGAGCCAAGCTGCTTCAGTTCGCCGGGTTCCCGACCTCGGAGGTGCTCGGCCCTGACGCCAGCGAGGAGGAGATCCGGGCCCTCATCGACCGCTGCGGCAGCGTGTTCATCAAGCCGGTGTTCAAGGGCGGCGTCGGCAAGAAGGGCAAGGCCGGCCTCCTCGGCCGCGCCTCGGACCTGAAGACCGCTCTCGCGGAGAAGGAGCGGCTCTACTTCGTCGAGCATCGGGTCGGCGCCACGGTGGCTAAGGCCAATGGGGTGACCTTCGAGGGTGCCGTGCCGGCCGAGCACGAGGTCTACTTCTCGATCTCGGACTCGACCCGTTTCCGAGCGCCCACTATGACCCTAACCCACCATGGCGGCATGGACATCGAGGAGGTCGACAAGAGCCTCGTGGCCCAGATCCCCTTCGACGCGCTGACCGGCCTCAAGGCTTTCGTGGTCGCCAACGCCCTCTCGGAGCTCAACGCCCCCAAGCAGATCATCTCCCCTCTCGTCCAGCAATTGCCCAAGCTGTGGGAGCTCTACCACAACTTCGGCATGACGACGCTCGAGCTGAACCCGATCCGCATGCGCCCGGACCGGAACGGGCGCCTGACCCCGGTGGCCTGTGACTTCAAGTGCGGCTTCGACCGGGACGACCCGCGCTGGGAGCGGCTCAACCTGCCCAACCACCTGTTCGCGGTCGACTACTCGGACTTCGAGCTGGAGATCAACCAGCTTCGCACCTACCAGGGCCAGAGCGACGTCTATGTCATCAACCCGCAGGGCACCATCCTGGCACCCACCTTCGGCGGCGGCGCCAACTCCCTCGTCACCCAAATGCTGGGCGACGACGCGATCATCTCGTCTGACTTCGGGGGCAACCCTCCGTACGCCAAGATGAAGGAGGTGGCTCGGATCTGCTTCAAGCACTGGCTCAAGCAGTCGAACGTGCTGTTCATCATCGGCGGCAAGTCGAACAACACCGACATCTTCGAGACCTTCCGCGCCATGGCCGATGCCCTGCGCGAGCACTTCGGCCAGCATGGCCCGACACCCCTCTACGTCGTTGCGGGTCGCGGCGGGCCCAACCTCATTCGTGGCATGGGCGCCCTGCGCGACACGCTCGAGGCGCTCGGTGTTCCCTATCGGCTGTTCGGCTTCGACTCCGACATGAGCGAGGTCATCAACCATGCCCGTGCCGCGGATGCCTGGATGAAGGCCGGCGGACGCGATGAGGTCGCGGCGAAGCTGCGCATCCCGGTGGCGGCTGCTGCCTGAGCCGGCCCACGCACGAATAGATTGGAGGAGACACAATGTTCAAGCAGGGCGTCGGCAGCTTCAAGTACCATGTGGGCATCAGCTCCCTCGACCAGATCGCCACCCGCAATGATCGGGTCTGCGTGCTCAACATCCTGGGCGGCGAGTCCAGCGATGTCACCCCGGTGGGGCATGCCTACTCGGGCGGCAACGTGGTGTTCGGCACCTCGCCAGGCCGCAGCGGCCAAGTCCTGGAGACGCCGGTCGGGAACGTGCCGGTCTACAACAACGTCCGCGAAGGGCTCGAGGCGGGGCACCGCTTCAACTGCGGTGTGATCTACCTGCCGCCTTCCGGCGCCCGCGACGGCGTCGCCGAGCTGATCCGGGTCAACCCCGAGCTCAAGAAAATCTTCATCGTCACCGAGAAGCTCTCCGTGCACGACTCGCGCGAGATCCGGGCCATGGGCCAGCAGAACGGGATCGACATCTTCGGCGGCAACAGCCTCGGGGTGGCCGACGCCTGGAACCAGGTCCGCATCGGCGGAGCTTTGGGCGGCGACAGTCCGGCCGAGGCCCTGCGCAAGGGCTCGATCGCGATCTTCTCGAACTCGGGCAACTTCACCACCACGATCGCCACGTACCTGCGCATGGCCGGCTGGGGCACCACCACGCTGATCTCGAGCGGCAAGGACGTGTACATCCACTACGCCGCCCCGGAGTTCGCCTTTGCGCTGGCCAACGACGCCCGCACCAAGGCCGCTGTGCTCTATGCGGAGCCAGGTGGCTACTACGAGCTCGACGCCAACTTCACCAAGCCGGTGGTAGCCTGCGTGGTCGGGCGCTGGAAGTCGAAGCTCACCCGCGCGGTCGGCCATGCCGGCGCCATGGCGGGCGGCCACGACGATGCAGAGGCCAAGGAACAGTGGTTCATGGCCAAGTTCGGCGTCGACGACATCTTCACGCCGGAAAACCCGGTCTTCTCGTCCAAAGGCGCGGTGGTGACGAACATCGCCCATATCCCGCTGGCCCTCACCGCCGTGATGCAGGCCAATGCCGCCCGGCCCGACTTCGAGCCAGAGGGCAGCCTAGCCCTCAAGCCGTGGTTCGGCTCAAGCCAGGGTATCGTGCTGCCGCCGGAGCTTGATCTGCCGGTGGTCACGGCGGCAAGCCCCTACGACCAGCAGATCGAGCACCTGAACCGGCAGATCGGGGCTGTGTTTCCGCGGCAAGCGATGAAGGATGCCTCCGGCGCCTCGCAGATGGATCCGAAGACCCAGATCACGGCCCTGCACGGCACATCGATGCTGGACGCCGCCCAGTTTCCGGTGGAGTCCAACATCTGCTTGTCCCTCCTGCGGGAGCCTGGCAGTGAGAAGGACCGGGAGCTGGTCAATGCTGCCGTGGGAGCCGAGATCAACCTGTTCGGCACGCCTGCTCTGGCCGCTGCCCAGGCGGCACGGGAGGCAGGTAATGCTCCCAACACGGTCCTGGCGGCAGCCTGCACCATCCTCGGCCCGAGGTCTGCCGACCAGGCACGCCAGGCCGTGCGGGCCCTGGTCAAACACTTTGCAGAGGCTGGATTGCGGAGCGCCGTCGACGAGAGCTTCGACCTGAGCTCGGTGCAGTTCGATGGCGCTGCAGGTCTGTTCGTGTCCGATCACCCCGACGCCAAGGCCGAAGCCCTGCTTGACGGCCTGCAGGCCCGTGGCGTGAAGTCGGTGTTCGTGCGTTACCTGCGCACGCTCAACGGCCATCCATCAGCCGATGCCGTTCTGGCCGCGGTGGCCACGACGCTGGCGTGGGAGCCGTTGATGCGTAAGCGCATCTCGTTGCTGACGGTCGAGACCCTGCCCTGGTGGCTGCGGCTGTTCGGCGTCCTGATTGGCGCTTCGGCCGATGCCAGCCAGCATCGGGAAGATGCCTTCGGTCATATTCCCAATGAGGAGGTCATCGGGTCCCGCTCCTTGACCGAAGTCGCGTTCGCGGCCCTGGTCGGCACCGAGCCCTCTCCCGACAACCTGTTTGCCTTCCAGACACTGGTCGGTTTGCTGCTCTCGAACGGGCCTGGCACCATCTCGGCTCAGGGCGCCAAGGGTGCAGTCTCGGCCGACGGTCCTGAGACGCCCGAGCGGGTGCAGCTCAACAAGGCACTGATCGGCTTCCTGACCCACTCCGGCTATGCCCATGGCGGCAACGGCTACGAAGGCATCGCCTTCCTGATCGAGCAGTTCCAGGACGTCGATCTGGCCGACCCGGGGGATCCGGATCACGGCATCGACCTGCCGGCGCTGGCCCACCGCTATGCGGCCGAGTACGCCACCTACAAAGCGAGCAAGAAGACGGCCGGCAGCCTCGACATCCGGAAGATCCCGGGCGTGAACCACCCGGTGTTCAAGGACAAGCCCGTGAACCACGATCCGCGTGAGGTCTTCGTGCGGGAGCTGTTTGAGCGGCGCGAGGAGTACAACGTCTTCCACGCGTACTACCAGGAACTGGTCAAGGCCCTGTACGAGACTGGCGTGTCCCGCAACGTCTACTGCGTCAACATCGATGCGGTGATCGCGGCCCTGCTGCTGAAGATGCTGTGGCAGCCCTACCGCGAGGGGGCTCTGAGCAAGGAGAGCCTCGAGACGAGCGCGTTCACGCTCTTCCTCTATGCCCGCATGCTCGGCTGCGCGGCCGAGATCGACGACCACCTGAACCGCGGCCGGAACATGGACACCCGGACGGCGGCATCGAAGTGCCAGTACGTATCCTGACCGTGGCTGAGAGGATGACAGGAAGGACCGGGAATGAGTGAGCTTCTGACGGCTGAGGCCCTGTCGGCCTTCCTCCAGGTGATCATGATCGACCTGGTGTTGGCCGGGGACAATGCCGTGGTGATCGGCCTGGCGGCCGCCGGACTGCCCAAGGAGCAGCGCAACAAGGCCATCCTGATCGGCATCATCGCCGCCACAGTCCTGCGCATCGTGTTTGCGCTTCTCACCACCCAGCTTCTCCAGATCGTCGGCCTGCTGCTGGCCGGCGGCATCCTGCTGCTCTGGGTGTGCTGGAAGATGTGGCGCGAGCTGCGGGCGGGACATGCCGAGAAGGATCTGGAAGCCGAGGAGGCGCTGGAGGATCGCGACCTCGACCAGGACGGGCTGATCGCCGAACATGCTCCGAGAAAGACGTTCGGACAGGCGGCCTGGCAGATCGTGCTCGCCGACGTGTCCATGTCGCTCGACAACGTGCTGGCGGTGGCAGGCGCTGCGCAGGAGCACCCGGTCATCCTTGTCTTCGGTCTGGGCCTGTCGATCGCCCTGATGGGTGTTGCCGCCAGCTTCATCGCCCGCCTGCTCCAGAGGCACCACTGGATCGCCTATGTGGGTCTGGCCGTCATCCTCTACGTGGCCGTCGAGATGATCTACCGCGGCGCTTTGGAAGTCTGGCCTATGGTCAACGGCGGATGATGCCGGTGCCTTAGCTTGTGCGACAGCCAATCTGTCTTGGAAGAGAACTACCGGACCTATTTCATGGAAGCGGTGCAAGACATCGAAGCATGGCTCGCTGGATCACCAATCCGGTGGCTCAAAGCGCTCTCTCGACTCATAGTCGGCATTCCCCACTTCTAAGCTAGGCCACTTAGATTTCTGGACTAACCACAAGTTCTCGCAGTCACGCCAGTGTAGCTGTGTTGCAGAAAGATCGTTCATTGCTCATTCGACCGCTCGGCAGCACCATCAGCCTTCAATGGGTGGTCCTGCTCGGCCTCTCTGCCCTGTTCGGCTCGATCTTAGAGCTGTTGCATCTCCCGGCAGCGCTACTTCTCGGCCCCATGATCGCTGCCATTGTCCTCGCGACGGCAAACGGGTCGGTGCGGTTACCACCCATCCTTTTCTTTCTTGCACAGGGGGTGTTGGGCTGCATGATCGCGCGGAGTGTTCCGCTCTCGATCTTCGCCGAGATCGGTCGCCATTGGCCCATTTTCCTCCTGGGGGTTGCGTCAGTCATAGCGGCGGCAGCAACTTTGGGCTGGCTGCTGACACGCTGGCATGTTCTGCCAGGCACCACGGCTGTCTGGGGCTCGTCACCCGGTGGAGCTTCAGCCATGACGCTGATGGCCGAGGCCTATGGGGCGGATATTCGGCTTGTTGCCTTTATGCAGTACACCCGTGTGCTCTGCGTGGCAGTGGTGGCGTCTCTCGTGTCGCGCTTCTGGTTTGCTGGCTCAGGCGCTCCAATGCCAGAGGTCGTCTGGTTCCCAGGGATCGCCTGGAGGTCATTTGCCGAGACACTCGCGCTGGCTGGTGCTGGTACCATGCTCGGCCACCGTCTTCGTATTCCGGCTGGTCCGCTGCTGGTGCCGCTCTGCCTCGGTATCCTGCTACAGGACACCGGAGTGATGACAATCGAACTGCCGCCATGGCTCCTGGCGATGAGTTACGCTCTCATTGGTTGGAGCATAGGCTTGCGTTTCACACGCTCGATCCTTGCTCACGCAGCCCGGGCGCTCTCGCGTGTCATTGCTTCAACCTTAACCCTGATCGCGGTCTGTGGTCTGTTCGCTGCCGGCCTGGTGTACTTGGTGGGCGTGGATCCGCTAACGGCTTATTTGGCCATGAGCCCGGGTGGTCTCGACTCTGTCGCGATCATTGCAGCCTCAAGTACGGTCAATCTGCCTTTCGTCATGGCCATGCAAACGGCCCGTTTTCTGGTGGTTCTCCTCACCGGTCCAAGCCTGGCACGGTTTCTCGCCAGAAGAGTGGGCGGGTCAAAAGGAAATGGTAGTCTCTTGCCATGAAGCCGATGGCGTCTTTGTTCATCCTGCTGTCACTTTGCCTTTAACTTTGAGATTCGTCGCGTTGGGTGTCGAAAAGCGACATTCTTTGCCCTTAAAGGCGAGATGCCGATCAGGTTTGTTCGCTGCTCTTTGATCCCTGCGTGTAAACGCGGAGCTGTATCTGGCGCGCGATACGATCGACGGTGGCGAGCAAACGGGCTCCCTTGTGATAGGTCCGGAGCAAGGCGACCTTGGCGAACTCTGTCAGGTCCCGTTTCATCTCCATCGCAGCCAGCCGCACGCCCCTATAACCGCTGTCTCACTTTTAGGGGGAAAAATCTCGATTTTATAGGCAAAATCTCACATTTAGCGGCAAAGGATTGCCCTTGATTTTGTTGAGTTCCTTATCTCGCCTTTAGGGGCAAAGCGACACCCATCACGATGCCTTGAATGAGGTGTTCACGCAGGTACTCGGGATCTTGAGTGCGGAGGGGCTCATCACCCTGCAGACTGTCATGCATGACGGCACGAAGATCACCGCGCAGGCCGGACCGAGCTCGTTCAAACAAGAGGAGCAGATCAGGAAGCATCTGGCCGCAGCTCGGGAGCATGTCGCTGCTATGGGCGATCCCCGCCGCGAAGAGCAAACACCCCGGCAGACCGCCGCTCGCGAGCGAGCCCGGCGGGAGAGGCTTGAGCGCCTCGAGCAGGCCTTGGCCAATGTTCAGCAGATCAGCCAGGCCAAGCGCCCGGGCTATGCGCGTGCCAGGCCGCGACAGATTGGGGTCAGCGCAACCGATCCGGAGGCGCGGATCATGCGTCACGGTGATGGTCACTACGCCTTGAGCTACAACGTCCAGATCTCGACCGATGCTGCTCATGGCATCGCAGTTGGTTTGGATGTCGGTCAAGCGGCCCCCGATTACGAATACCTTGCTCCTGCTGTCGACCAGATCGAAGAGCGACTGGGCCAGACACCTGATCAGATGGTGGTGGATGCCGGCTATACCAGTCGCGAGAACATCCTTGCGGCGCACGAGAAGGATGTCGAACTGATCGGCCCGTGGGTTGAGACCGATGGCCGGGTCCAGCAGCGGTTTGCGCGGGTGGGCGTGACCGATGCTTTTCTGCCTGACAAATTCCAGTACGATCCGACTTCGGATACGTACACTTGCCCGGAAGGTAAGCGTCTGACGGCCCGCGACGGTCATGACCGGCCGGGACGAAGGCTGGTGCGCTACCAGGCCAGCAAAACTGATTGTCGGGTCTGTCCCAGCCGCCGGCAGTGCTGCTCTGGCAATCGCACTTACGGGCGGTCGATCGTGGTCACGCATGAGGATCCGGTGGTGAGCGCCTTCCGGGCTCGTCAAGCAAGTCCAGAAACACGGACCTTGCTGCGTGAGCGCGGACGCGTGGCAGAACTGGTCGATGCATGGCTGAAGGAGAAGCTCGATCTCCGTCGCTTTCACGTGCGTGGGTTAGCGAAGGTTGGCACCGAGGCGCTCTGGGCAGTATTGACCTACAATGTCCAGCAGTGGATCCGACTGCGGTGGCGGCCGCGTTTTGGAGCACACATAGCCTGAAGAAGGCAAATCGGCAGGTGCTGACGTCCCAAGCTGGGCCCCTTACCGAGTAGATCTCCTGCATAACGACTGCTCCTCCGCTCACAGACATCGTGGAGGAGTGACCACTGTGAAGGGACGCCACCTGGCCTGCCAAAGGGGTTTTCTCACACGTCGCGGATCGTCACGTGGGAGACGTCGAGGCCCCGCTCGGCCAGCAGCTCCTCCATAGTATCTATAGCTCAATGTGAATTGCAGGTAGAGCCAGACAGCCTGCCGGATAATCTCTGACGGGAATTGGTGATGAGCATAGGAGATGGGCCGCATCCCCCTACCCTACCGCGCATCAACCCGATCCGTCAGCCGTTCCCGTGACAATGCCCTCTTGCATCCGAAATGGCTGCACTGCTTTGAGAACAAGAGGGTCCAGCTTGTCACCTTCCTGACCGGCGTAGGTTGCAATGGCACCCCGCATGCGAGGGGTCCAAAAGGCCATGAGGTGATTTCGGATTCCGGCTACAGCCTCCTCCTCCGGGTATGATCGGAAGAAGGCTGCGATCTGGTTCGCCATGCGAATCAGCTTCTCGGTGCTCATGCCACGACTTCCTGCCCGCGGACCCGCTCAAGTCCATGAAAGACTGTCATCGTGTCCTGCCGCGCGATGCCGATCAGCGTGATGTCATGCAACCGCGCTCGTTCCAGCGCGAGGGATGTCGGGGCGGAGATCGCGACGAGCGTTCTTGCACCGAAGGATGCCGCTTTCTCGACCAACTCGAAGGAACAGCGGCTGGTCACAATTACGAATCCCTGTTCCGGTTGACCTCCTTCCCGGCAGAGGGCGCCGATGAGTTTATCGAGGGCATTGTGGCGTCCGACATCCTCACGCGCCATCGCAATTGTCCCATCGAGATCGGCCCAGGCCGCCGCATGCATGGCTCCTGTGAGGCAGTTCAACGGTTGCTTGCCCCGAAGCCCGTCGAGGGCCGCCCTGATGGCTTGAACCGATACGGTTGGTGCCGAGCCCGCAGGCGAGCGCGCCTTTGGCAGAGCCTCCAGATCGTCAATGCCGCACACACCGCATCCCGTGCGCCCGGCCATAGCTCGCCTTCGGGCGAGATGCCAATGCAGGCGGTCAGCCATGAGATCGACCTCAAGCCGGATCCCACGCTCTTCGGTCGCCAGGCGGATCGAGCGGACATCGGCAGGCTTGTCGATGACGCCTTCGGTGAGGCTGAAGCCGACCGCAAAGTCCTCAAGATCAGATGGGGTCATCATCATGACGGCGAAGGGAATGCCACTATAGACGATGTTGACCGGCACCTCGACAGGAACCATTCGGCTTGCCAGTAACACCTCGTGGTCCCCGAACGGGATGATCGCGGCGGGAGTCTCCAACGCGGCGGGAGCCGTCAACGGTGTCCTATTCAGCGGCATGGAGGCCGGCCTCGACCCGAGTCAGGGTCTGACTGTCCGCATCGTGCCTCTCCTGCCAATCGGAGAGTCGGTTCGTCCGGCGGACCTGCACGGCCGTCACCTTGTATTCCGGACAGTTCGTCGCCCAATCGGAATAGTCGGTCGTGACGACATTAGCGCCGGTCTTGGCGTGATGGAAGGTCGTGTAGACGATGCCCGGCTGCACGCGCTCGCTGATGCTGGCGCGGAGCGAGATCTCGCCCGAACGGCTCTCGAGCGAAACCAGATCGCCATCGCGGATGCCTCGGCTTTCGGCGTCGAAGGGGTGAATCTCCAGAATATCTTCGTCGTGCCAGAGGCTGTTCTCGGTGCGCCTCGTCTGAGCGCCGACATTGTATTGCGACAGGATGCGTCCTGTGGTGAGGATCAGCGGAAAGCGCGGTCCCGTGCGCTCCTCGGTCGGCACGAACTCGGTCAGCATGAACTTGCCCTTGCCGCGCACAAAACGGTCGACATGCATCACAGGTGTACCTGTCGGGGCCGCGTCGTTGCAGGGCCATTGCACCGAGCCGAGTTCGTCTAGTTTCTTGTAGGACACGCCGGCAAAGGTGGGCGTGAGGCGAGCAATCTCGTCCATGATCTCGCTCGGGTGCGAGTAGTGCATAGAGTATCCGAGAGCATTGGAAAGCGCCATCGTGACTTCCCAGTCGGCCATGCCTGCGAGCGCCGGCATGACCTTCCGCACGCGGTTGATCCGCCGCTCCGCATTGGTGAAGGTGCCGTCCTTCTCCAGGAAGGAGGATCCCGGCAGGAACACATGGGCGTACTTGGCGGTCTCATTCAGGAAGATGTCCTGCACCACCACGCATTCCATCGCCGTTAGGCCAGCGGTCACATGCTGCGTGTCGGGATCGGACTGGGCGATGTCTTCACCCTGAACGTAGAGACCCTTGAAGGTTCCCGCGACAGCTTCGTCCACCATATTCGGGATGCGCAGCCCCGGCCCGTTCTGCAACGGCACACCCCAGAATGCCTCGAACATCTGCCGCGTCGCATCGTCCGAGACGTGCCGATAGCCGGAGAACTCGTGCGGGAAGGAGCCCATGTCGCAGGAGCCCTGGACGTTATTCTGGCCCCGGAGCGGATTGATGCCGACGCCGGGACGACCGATATTGCCGGTGGCCATGGCCAGATTCGCCATGCCCATGACCATGGTCGAGCCCTGGCTGTGCTCGGTGACGCCAAGGCCATAATAGATCGCCGCATTGCCGCCGGTGGCATAAAGACGGGCGGCGCCCCGCACGTCCGCCGCCGGCACGCCGGTCAGATCCTCCACGGCTTCGGGAGAGTGGCGCTCATCGGCGATGAAGCGGGCCCAGACGTCGAAATCGTTCAGGTCGCAGCGCTCGCGGACATAGTCCTCGTTCATCAGCCCCTCGGTCACAATGACATGGGCCATTGCGTTAATGAGCGCGACGTTGGTTCCTGGTTTCAGAGGCAGATAATAGTTCGCCTTCACATGAGCCGACTTGACCAGATCAACCCGCCGTGGATCGGCCACGATGAGCCGCGCTCCCTCCCGCAGGCGTCTTTTCATGCGTGACGCGAAGACCGGATGGGCCTCGGTGATATTGGCTCCGATGACCATGATGACGTCCGCCTGATCGACGGAGGCGAAGTCCTGGGTGCCGGCCGATGTGCCGAGTGTTGACTTTAGACCGTAGCCGGTTGGCGAGTGGCAGACGCGGGCGCAGGTATCGACATTGTTGTTGCCGAAGGCGGCCCGCACCAGCTTCTGGACCAAGAACGTCTCCTCGTTGGTGCAGCGCGAGGATGTGATGCCGCCGATAGAGTCGCGGCCATAGGTAGCCTGGATGCGCTTGAACTTGCTCGCGGCATAAGTGATCGCCTCGTCCCATGAGACCTCGCGCCAGGGATCGGTGATCCTCTCGCGGATCATCGGCTTGGTGATACGGTCCTTGTGCGTGGCATAGCCCCAGGCGAAGCGGCCCTTGACGCAGGAATGGCCCTCATTGGCCTTGCCATGCTTATAGGGCACCATGCGCACAACCGTATTGCCCTTCATCTCCGCCTTGAACGAGCAGCCGACGCCGCAATAGGCGCAGGTCGTGATCACCGAATGTTCGGGCAAGCCCATCTCGATGACGCTGTTCTCGTTCAACGCCGCCGTCGGGCAGGCCTGGACGCAGGCCCCGCAGGACACGCACTCCGAGCCGAAGAAATCGAGGCCGCCCGGCGACACGCGCGAGGCGAAGCCCCGGGTCTCGATCGTCAGAGCGAAGGTGCCCTGCACCTCCTCGCAGGCCCGCACGCAGCGCGAGCAGACGATGCATTTGGCGTCCTCGAAGGTGAAATATGGGTTGGACGTGTCGTTGGGAGCATCGAGGTGGTTCTCGCCCGCGTAGCCGTAGCGGACCTCGCGCAGGCCGACAGCGCCCGCCATGTCCTGCAATTCGCAGTCGCCGTTGGCGGAGCAGGTCAGACAATCGAGAGGGTGGTCGGAGATATAGAGTTCCATGACACCCCGCCGAAGGGCCGCAAGCCGCTCGGTTTGGGTATGGACCACCATGCCTTCCTCAACCGGGGTCGTGCAGGAGGCGGGTGTTCCGCGCCGTCCCTCGATCTCCACGAGACAGAGTCGGCACGACCCGAAAGCCTCCAAGGAATCGGTGGCGCAAAGTTTTGGAATCTCGGTCCCCATCATCATAGCGGCCGCCATGACAGAGGTGCCGGCAGGCACGCTCACCGTCTGGCCGTCGATGTTCAGGGAAACCGACTGAGCCGTCGTCGGGATCGGCGTGCCGTGGTCGACTTCTTCGATCAGAGCCATCGTCGTCGCTCCTCACTCCGCCGCCGCGGGCATGCGCGGAGCCTTGTCGAAATCCTCAGGAAAGTGGGTGAGCGCACTCATCACGGGGGTCGGTGTCAGGCCGCCCATGGCGCAGAGCGAGGCATCGGTCATGAGGCGGCAAAGATCGTCGAGAACCGTGAAATTCTTCTCCCGCTCCTCGCCGGCAATGATCCGATCCATGACCTCAACGCCACGCACTGCACCGATGCGGCAGGGCGTGCACTTGCCGCAACTTTCCGCCGCACAGAACTCGAAGGCGAAGCGGGCCTGCTGCGCCAGGTCTACGCTGTCGTCGAACACGACGATGCCGCCATGCCCCAGAAGGCCATTGGCTGCGGCGAAGGCCTCATAGTCGAGCGGAATGTCCAGCATGCTCTCAGGGAAATAGGCGCCGAGCGGACCGCCAACCTGGACCGCCCGGATGGACCTGCCGGAGGCCGTGCCGCCGCCAAACTCCTCAATGATGGTGCGCAGCGTCGTCCCGAAGCCCAGCTCGATCAGCCCAGCGCGTTTCACATTGCCGGCCAACTGCACCGGAAGGGTTCCGCGCGAGCGCCCCATGCCAATATTCGCATAGGCCTGTGCTGCATGAGCGATGATCCAGGGCACCGTCGCCAGGGAGATGACGTTGTTGACAACCGTTGGCTTTCCGAACAGTCCCTTCAGCGCCGGCAAGGGAGGCTTTGCCCGCACCATGCCGCGCTTGCCCTCCAGACTTTCGAGAAGCGACGTTTCCTCGCCGCAGATATAGGCCCCCGCCCCCAGCCGCACTTCGATCGAGAACGCGCGGCCGGAACCGAGAACGGACGCCCCGAGGCAGCCCGCGTTCGTGGCGATCTCGATCGCCCGCGCCATGGTGCGATAAGCGTGGGGATATTCGGAACGGATATAAATGAAGCCCTTCGTGGCTCCCACGGCGAGCCCGGCGATCGTCATCCCCTCGATCAGGGAGAAGGGATCCCCTTCCATGAGCATGCGGTCAGCGAAGGTGCCGCTGTCGCCTTCGTCCGCGTTGCAGACTACGTATTTCGGGCCGGCCTCTGCGTGAAGCACCGTGTCCCACTTGATGCCCGTCGGGAAACCGGCCCCGCCGCGCCCGCGCAGGCCGGAGAGCTTCACCTCATCGACGATGGTTTGAGGCTCAAGTGAGAGCGCGCGCTGCAGGCCCGCATGCCCACCATGGGAACGGTAGTCTTCGAGCGACAGCGGATCGACAAGGCCACAGCGGGCGAAGGCCAGCCGCGTCTGGCGCGAGAGATAAGGCTGATCTTCAAGACGGCCGATGCGGCGCTCATGGGCTCCGCCCGCCAGGAAGCCGGCGTCGAAGAGGCCGGCAATGTCCGAAACCTGGAGTGGCCCGTAGGCAATCCGCCCATCCGAGGCCTCGACTTCGACAAGAGGCTCGAGCCAGAACAGCCCGCGAGATCCCGTCGAGACCATCTCCAATGGCAGGTGGCGGCGCTCCGCTTCCTTGGCGACTTCGCTTGCAATGCGGGAGGCGCCGAGCGCCAGCGATGCGGCATCCTGGGAGATGAAAATCCTGCTCATGACCCTCGCGCCTCCCGCGCCAAGGTGTCGAGCGTGTCCGGACTGAGCCGCCCCAGTGGCTCGCCATCGTAGAGAGCGGACGGAGAACAAGCGCACAGGCCGAGGCAGTAGACGCCCTCAACGGTCAGGGCACCGTCCGAGGTGGTTTCGCCCCAGGAGAGGCCGAGACGGGAAAGAAAATCCTGCGCAATCCGGGCCCCGCCCATGGACTGGCAGGACTCCGCCCGGCAAAGCTTCAGCACATGCCGGCCAGCGGGCTCACGGCGGAAGTCGTGGTAGAAAGTCACGATCCCACGGACCTCGGCGCGGGAGATGTTGAGCGCTGATGCCACGAGGGGCTCTGCCTCCTCCGGGATGCATCCGAACTCATCCTGGAGCGCATGGAGGATCGGCAGGGCGGCGCCCTCAAGCGAGGCATGCGCCGCGATGATCTCGCTCGCGCGGGTCTCATTCCATGGCAGAGGCTTGCGCATGTTCTCCCCTGGAATTCCTCTAGCTGGATCAGGTTGCTGGAATTTGCTGCGATACGCAATAAATCTCGTGCCGTGGCAGAGCTTCAAACCGCCGACCTAAGGTCCGGTCAGGGTCAGGTGCTCTCAAGACCCTCAGCAGTGAGCACGTACCGCGCAGGGCTACGCGCTCCAACCGTGTGCAAGGAATGGACGGAGACGGATCCGGAGAGCCTCAGCGCCGGCCACTTGTCAGTACCCACGCTTAACGCCTCACGGCCAAACGCGTCTGGCTGCCGGCGCATGGCACCGTCGCAGTGAGCGGCGAAGGCTTCGAGCTGACGGACGGGTTCAACCAAGGCAGCATGCCGGCCTCGGATGCAGCCAGACAGGCCATTGATGTTCTCGGCCGCTCCGGCACGCTGTGCAATGACGCGAGCCTTGACCCTGCCTTGGGGAGAGGCGGGGACGACCGGGGATAGCGTCGATCTTGCCTTCCTGGTGCTCGCGGTCAAGGTGGCTCTCGACGTGCCGCAGCTCCGGCGCAGTGCTCCCCGCATGGCCGAGATCCCGTTTGCTGCCGATCGCCGATACGCCACGAGCGTGAACCGCCATGGCGACGACCACCACGTTCACGGGAAAGGCGCGGCGGAGGTTCTGATCCCGTTGTGCCATGGCTCTGATCAGGCCGAGCCCTCCAGGCGGCCGAGACGATGGCCCGGGACGGCTATCGTGTCCTGACAGTGCTCTCCAAGGTGATCGATGGATTCCCGTCGGACGGCTGGGCGGATCTGGAAGGCTCGCTCGGCTGCCTTAAGGTGACTTGAGGTTCGGCTCTCTCACAGGCCGTGCGGCTGCGTTCAGGTCGCCCTTGCCTCCAGCTCGCGCTCCCACTGGCCCACAGAGGCAAGGCCGTTCATCCTGGCCCGATGGGTAAAGGCCTGCTGAGCCGCAGCGACATTGTCCTGCTTGCCGGACCAAGCTTTCTGGGGCGCTGCCTGCAGGGCACGGCCATAGGAGAAGGTCAGCCGCCAGGGGGCGCCGCCGATCCGGTTCATCGCATTGAGGTGGGCGGTCGCCTCCTCGTCCGACTGGCCGCCCGAGAGGAACGCGATGCCGGGCACGGCGGCGGGCACACACCGCTTCAGCGCCATGAGGGTTTTCTCGGCCACCTCGACGACGGAGGCCCGCCGTGACGACTTCTTGCCGGCAATCGCCATGTTGGGCTTCAGCACCATGCCTTCGAGCACGACCCGCTGTTCATAGAGCTCCTGGAACACGGTCTTGAGCACGAACTCCGTCACGGTGGCGCAGCGGTCGATGTCGTGCCCGCCGTCCATCAGGACTTCGGGCTCGACGATCGGCACCACGGTCTGCTCCTGGCAGAGCGCTGCATAGCGGCCCAAGGCATGGGCATTGGCTTTTACCGCGGTCCAGGTCGGAATGCCCTCGCCGACGTCGATGACGGCCCGCCACTTCGCAAAGCGGGCACCGAGGCCGGCATACTCCGTGAGGCGCTCGCGCAGGCCGTCGAGGCCTTCGGTGATCGTCTCGCCGGGGCAGAACGGCAGCGGCTTGGCGCCGAGATCCACTTTGATGCCGGGAATTGCGCCGGTCTGCTCGATCAGCGTCACCAGAGGCGTCCCGTCCCTTGCAGTCTGCCGGATGGTCTCATCGTAGAGAATGACGCCGGAGATGTGGTTCCTCATTGCGTCAGTCGAGCGGAAGAGGAGTTCGCGATAGTCGCGCCGATTATCGGGCGTGGATTCGACGCCGATGGCATCGAAGCGTTTCTTGATCGTGCCCGAGCTTTCGTCGGCGGCCAGGATGCCCTTACCGGGCTGCACCATGGCTGCAGCGGTTTGTGCCAGTTGCGCAAGATCCATCACCTTCCTCCACGAATCATCGGCTTGAGGGCGCCCTCTCTGTATCCAACGCAAGAACGCATGGTTCGGGCTCCCAGCTCGCCAAACGCGGCTGCGGTGAACCATATTCTAGCCGAACTATCAGGACATTCTTGGACATGGTCAGGCTCACTGGCAGGATATGCTACCAGGCGGGAATGCGGTGCGAAGGAGGAGCGCCATGAGAAAGCTGATTCCTGTCGCGGTTTTCGTCGGAGGTCTTCTCGCTCTTGGCGGCTTGGCCAGCGCGCAGAGCGGTGGGATGCCGGGCGGCATGATGGGCAGTCCGGGCAGGGGCATGTTGGGCCGGTTCTCGCCTGAGGACATGAGCGCCTTCGTCGATGCCCACATCGCGGCGTTGAAGGCCGGCCTGAAGCTGACCACCGAGCAGGAGAAGTTGTGGCCTCCCGTCGAGGACGCCATGCGCAATCTCGCGAACCTGCACCTCACCCACATGCAGACCATGCGCCAGGGCCGCGGCATGACAGCCGACGATCCCGTCGCTCTGCTCCGCAGCATGGCGGACCGAATGGCCCAGGGCGCGGACGCGATGCGGGAACTCGCAGATGCCGCGGCTCCGCTCTATACAACACTCGACGATGCCCAGAAGCGCCGGCTCCAGGCGCTCCTCCGGGCTGGCCCCCGCGGCATGATGAGCCGTATGATGGGGCCGGGCCGTCGCGCCCTGATGCGCGGCTGGTTCGGCGATGATGATGACGACGATGACGACCGCTGAGGCCACCGGTCGGCTTCGTAATGGCGGCCCCATTGACCCAGCAGTTGCCCAGCTCCCGAATAGGAGCCTTCATTCCGTCGCTATCCTCAGGATTGCGGTGGAAAAGGACTTGGTCGGCCGCCATCACGCATAGGATTGGCGGTTGCGGAAGCGCCAATCGGGGCGAGCGCTGCGGACCATCATCATTTCTCCGATGTTCTCCGGCGTCAGGAGCCCCACGAGCCGCTGCCTGGCGTCGAGCACCAGGAGGGCCGGAGCCTTGGACTGATTCAGAAGCGCGTCCGCGGCATCGAAAGGCTGCCAGTCGAGCACCGTCGGCAGGTCCCGTGTCATCACCTCCAGAACCGGTGTGGCGGGGCCGCCCTGGCGCAGGGCCACGATGAGGCCATCCCGGGTGAGGAGGCCGCGCGGGAATCCTGAGCCGTCCACCACGGGGAACTCCTTCTGCGAGGTGCGCAGCAGGAGGTCGACCGCATCATCGAGGGTTGAGGCGGTGGCCAGGACCTCGACCGGGCTCACCATGCCGGCGCGCACCGGCAGCCCCAGGGTCGCGTTCTTGAAGGCCACATGCTGGGATTCGGCCGTTGCCGAGAGATAGATGAACAGGCCAATGACGATGAGCATCGGGTTCAAGAAGAGCCCCACCAGCGCGAACAGGAAGGCCGCGCCCTGGCCGATCCGGGCCGCGATGCGGGTCGCCTCCACGTGGTTCATGCGCATGGCCAGCAGCGCCCGCAGCACCCGACCGCCATCCATGGGAAAGGCGGGGATTAGATTGAACACCACGAGGAAGACGTTGGCGGCCGCAAGCCGTGCCATGAGACCAGCGCGCGGGTTCTCCAGCTCAGTCATCGCAGCGGTGTCGAGGCTCATGCCGAGGAAGAGAATGATAAGGCCCGCGATCACCACGTTCACGGCCGGACCTGCCACGGCTACCACCAGCTCCTCGCGCGGGTTGTCTGGGATTCGTTTCAGGCTCGCCACGCCGCCGATGGGCCAGAGCGTTACCTCCGGCGTCTGGATGCCGTAGCGCTTGGCGGCGAGGATGTGCCCGAACTCATGCGCCAGCACGCAGGCGAAGAGGAGCACGATGAACAGCACGCCCTCGAACGCCGCCTCCTGCCCGCCGAGCCGCCACTGCGCTCCGCCGATCCAGACCAGGAAGAGCAGGAAGGTCACATGACACGCACCACGGTACCGGCGATGCGGGCAATCGGGATCGACCAGAGCATGAGGGTCTCCAAGCGAGCTGGCGACGCTCAAGGTAGGGCTGGTGGAGCCGGTTCGGAAGTCAGGAGCAATACGGTGAGCTCGTGGCAGTATGCGAGGGCACCCCGCAAGCTGAGTTGCGACAGCCATGAATTCCGGTGGCAAACCCAAGTAGAGACGTTTTTAACACCGTTTCGGCGCAGTGACAGTCACGCTCAGATGAAGAAGCGCCGGCCCTTGGCTCGGCCGGCGCCATGGACGGGTTAGACGACGTCCTCGGCCCCGCCCTTCAGCTTCACCGGGATCCGCAGGTACCGGACACCGTTCGCCTCGGCGGGCGGGAACTTGCCGGCGCGGATGTTGGTCTGGATCGAGGGCAGCAGCAGCCGCGGTGCTGCGAGCTTCGCGTCGCGCGCCATACGCATGGCCACGAACTCGTCCTCGGTGACACCGTCCTTCAGATGCACGTTGTTCCTCGCCTCGGCAACTGTGGTCTCCCAGGCACCAGTTCACTTGCTACCGCAGAATAACATTGCTTCTTTGCAGAGTCAGGACATTCTAACTTTGCCAGCAGATGATGAATTTCATTGAAGAAAGGTTTTGACAAGAAGTCTGTGGCAGCGGGGACCTCTCCACACGCTATCGGCGCTTCTGCCGTGTTTGGCTATCTTGCGGCTGGATCAGCGGCTGACGCGCCAGATCCGACCACCCGCGTCATCAGAGACGACAATCGACCCATCCGGCAGCTCCTTGACGTCAACCGGACGTCCAACCCTGCTCAGAAAACGCTGCCCGTTGCCGGAGCGGCCGCGGCCCACACGCAGCCGCACGACCTGGTACCCGACCGGGGTGCTGCGATCCCAGCTCCCATGTTCGGCAACCAGCGCCTCGCCGCGCAACTCCGGAAACATGGCACCGCGATAGAAATGAAGCCCGAGCGTCGCGACATGGGCCTGGAACTCATACACAGGTGGGGTTTGGGGCGCGGGCGGAACTGCCGCCTCGAAGCCGCGCAATCGCACCCGACCGCCGAAATACGGAAAGCCATAGAAGGCACCGGACTGCAGTTCGTTGAGCTCGTCGGGTGGTGTGTTGTCTCCCATCCCGTCGGCGCCATTGTCGGTGAAATACAGGGTGCCGCCGTTCCAATCGAAGCCGACCGAGTTGCGGATGCCCCAGGCCATGCGCCGAAGGTCCCCGCCGTTTGGGCTGAGGCTGATGATCGTCCCCTGCAAACCCTCGGGCTGGCAGATGTTACACGGCGAGCCGATTGAGATGTACAGCCGGCTGTCTGGCCCGGCTTGCATGTAGCGCAGGCCGTGGTGGGCCTGGTTCGGCAGCCTGATCGGCAGATCGGCTCGGTTGGCCAGTCTCCCGCCAGGCACTGGCGTAAAAGTTGAGATGCGGTCGCGCGATGCAACGTAGAGCCTGTTCCCCAAGCAGGCGACGAGCCTGGAAGCGGCCCGCACGGCCGGCCCACCTGCCAGAGGGATGCCATAGACCGCGTTGCCTTTGGTGCCGACGTATAGCGCATCGCCGCAGATAGCCATGGCACGGGCAGCCGGCACACGGGCGAACACCGCAACGCGGGCTCCGGGTGCGGCATGGACGGTTTGGCCAAGGCACGGTGGGACCAGACTGGCGGTGGCGAGGCCGGCAAGAGCTAAGGACCAGAACCGCTTGCCAAGGTGCATCATGTCCTCGCGACCGGCTCAAACAGCTCATTTATGCGCCGACCGCTGAGTTTGGAAACTCACGAGTTCGCAGGGACTGGGGAGATCAGGGATAGTGCAACCCGCGCTCTGCCAGGATCCGTCGGTCAGGAGGATCCCCGCCAAGAATGCAGAGCTGCTGGCCCGGATCTAAAGGCGAAGGCCAGTTCACCGTTACGCTCAGCCGCTCATCTGCCATGCTTCAACCAGGGAGGATCAGGGATCCTGGTTCTGGCGCGATTGTCTGGCAACAGACACAGCGATGCCAGAGTGAACGGTAGGCTATTTGCGGCGAACCGCTCGAACTGCTTCGCAAGGCCTCCTACGGATCAATGCTGACGAGCCTGAACGAAGTAGGCGGCGATCGTCGCCTCACCGAGAGCCTTGCAGGCTTCCAGCCGATGCAAGCCTTCGACCAAAACAAACCGCGAGCCGTCGGGTCGCACGAGAATAGGCGCCTGCTGCCCCTTCTCCATGATGCTCTCGGCAAGGGCTGCAACCTTGTGCGGATCAAGCGTGTGACGCCGCCGCACCGGCACATAGACATCGGCGATGGCAAGCGTCTGCCTCTTCATCATCCCGGCGGCTTCAGTCGCTTGTCATGATGATCAAAGCTTAGGCGCCGCGGATCGGCTTGCCCAGGAACATGCGATCCCACGTTGCGTTGCCTGAGAAGGTCAGCTTGGCAGGAGGGTGGCGTCGCTGTGCTGGGCCTCCGCACACGGGGACATCTCATGAGCAAACTCACAGCCTTGATGGGCGTTCTCTTCCTGGCCGTGTCGTCGGCTTGGGCGCAGACCCCTGCCCCCGTCCCCTGCGCCCAGCGCTCCCCCCGCGGCCATGGGCGGCGGGATCGCAGACTACTGGTGGATCATCCTGCTGGTGATTATTGTCGCCGCCGCGATCTGGTATTTCTCCCGCAGCCGCAGGGGCGTGTAACCGGGTATCCGGCAGGAACGGACCCAGGGCATCAGGTGTTAATCAGCAGCCCTTTTGATGCTCCTGACTGTCCCACCGACCCGAACCCGGCTCTGCGCCGGGTTCCTTTTGACATGGGCTGACGTGCGCCACAAGGCGCTCCAGGGATGCGGTCCCTGAGACCATGAGACGTGCCACTCAATCTCCATCGAAGCTCTGATGGGCGGATCCGCTGAATAGTTGCGGGCCACGGCCGTCTCCTCTTGGCCAGCACCGATGCATCAGACGTGGGTTGATGGCGGGCAGTCCGCGCCCCGGCTGAGGGTGCTGTCTGAAACCCTCAGCCGGGGCATCAGTGGAGAGGAAGCCCTCCGACACCTCCAGTGCCATTCACTAGCGACACCAGAGTAGCTGTTCGGGCAGAGTCACCGCCTGCCCGGTGCACGGATCCTGTCGCGGTTAGGGTAAACAATTCGTGGGTGCCGGAGAGCAAGGCGCTCCTCTGGCTTCATCTGGCCAGCGTCTGGTTCCTGATAGATGCAGGCCGAAATATCAGCCTTGAGTATCTCCATCGTGCGAACAGCGACATTTCAACTCGGTTGGCACACGCGATGTCAGGACGAGCGCAGTTATGGAAAGAGATCATCAATCCGTGGCCGGAATCAATCTTCTGTTAACCATACGCGCGCGACTATGCATTGCCTGATCGATCTGGGACAGCGAGCAGGTCTTTCCACGACAACAAGCGGGGCGCGCTCATGCGCCTCGTTTGGTTTCGGCACGCGTTCCAACGCAGTTACAGCCTCGTAATCACGACCACCATCGATCTGCCCAGAGTGGGAGAACTGGCATGAATGTTTTGGTTTTTGCTTCCCGCAAGGGCGGTTCTGGAAAGAGCACCCTTGCCGCGCATTTGGGGAGCTATATGGCCGCGCATTCTCAGCCGACGCTCCTGATTGACGCAGACCCGCAGGGATCTCTGGCCCTTTGGCATAAGGTCCGGGACACAGGGGATCTTTCGCTCCACGTCGGCACCAAGCATCTCGCGGCCACATTGGCCAAGGCGCGGCGCGATGGAGTCGAATGGGTTTTGATCGACACGCCGCCCAATGCCGAAACCGCAGTGGCCGAGGCGATTTGGCACGCAGACCTTGTCGTGGTTCCAATGCGTCCGGGGCTGTTCGATGTCGACGCCATTCAGGCAACGATCCAGGTCTGCCGTGAGCTGAAGAAGCCTTATGCAGTGGTGATCAACGCCGCGCCGGCCAAGAATGGCTCGGATGACCCGATGGTTAGGGACGCTCGAGGGGCGATGCAGGCGCTCGATGTTCCGACATGGGCGGGTCAGATTACACACAACCCTGAACTGTCGCTCTCCCTGGCCCACGGAGCCGGGGTTAACGAGTTCAGTTCCAGGTCGTCCGGATCGGAGGAGATCGGCAACCTATGGCGAGCGCTGACAAGGAGCTTTGAGGCAATCGAGGCTATGACGGGCAAACACATTCAATCCGCCTGAGCGACTTCGGCCAATAATTGGCTCCCAATCCATTGGGTTACCCGCGTGATCTTGGGCGACTTTGACATGACCCGCCTGATGCACAAGTCACGTGCGACATATGTCTGCAAACGGCGAAAACCGTTGGCCGAGCAGTTTATCTGCTCACTGCATGAGAGCGACACGTCGGACCAATTGCTTTCTTGTCCTTGATCCGGACCTACGACAAAACCGGAGACCGGTGACAGCTACTTTTCGAACAGTTATTTTGACAAGAAGTTTACGGCATCAGGAAGTCTAACCTAAACGAGCTCGACGCGTCGGCGGACCTATCACGCCATCGCATCTTAACGGTTCAACTACCATGATCGACCTATTCTGAGGCACACAGGCTCTCATTCCGTGAGTGCCACCAACCGACCGTTCTGATCCAGATGGTTGTCCTCCAGCCATGGTCTTCCTGCTCCAGGAGCTTCGATGTTTCAGGCCCTCACGCGAACTCTCCCGCGCCGCTACCAAGCCGCCGCCGTCGTCTTGGGATTGGGCGCTGTCGCGGGATGGAGCCTGCTTTCGGGATCACGCGGGTCGACCGCGGAACCTGAGCGTCAGGCATCGGCACCAGTTGCCGAATTGCGAGCAGGTCAGAGCCCAGCGACCGAGGTCCCGGAGTCCAGCATATCGTCGGGTTTTGCTCGGAAAGAGATCGCTCGCCTGTCCCAAGAGAAGGTCCTGGTTCAGCCAAAGCCAGTCATGGCTCGCCCTCCGCTTCAAGCCGTCTCATCTGCAGGTCGTCAGCCGCAGACGGGAGTTCCCCAGACTGGCTCGATTGCGCGTAAAGCGCCAACTCCGCCACAGCCACCGGCCCGTGGTGTCCGCACGGCACAGGCGGAGGCTGCACCCCTTGAGCGAAAGCGCTGAACCTGTAAACACGGGGTAAACGCTTCCGATCCGCTCCATGCTCATTGCGCATGGCAGGGGCAACCACTTTCCGGTTTGTCTCGAGCCAGATGCGCTGTAGATGACCCCTCCGCCACGGCCTCCCCGTGGCGCGTTTCCTCCCTAAACTCGGCCGGCATCGTCAATTTAACCGAAGGGTGACCTGGATCGGGCTATCCGTGAGGGATGAAACCGATCCATACTCCTCGTTATGCCCGCCACCGCTTTCCGGCTGAAGTGATCGGCTACGCCATTTGGCTGTACTTCCGGTTTCCACTCAGCCTCCGCATGGTCGAGGAGATATTGGCGGCCAGAGGGATCCTTGTGAGCTATGAGACCGTCCGGCAGTGGGCCCTGAAGTTCGGGCAGAGCTTTGCCAACCAGATCCGCAGGCGTCTTCCGGCAACTGGGGACAAATGGCACCTTGATGAGGTCGCGATCAATATCGCGGGCCGGAAGCACTGGCTCTGGCGAGCCGTCGACCAGCATGGGGTCGTGCTCGACATCCTGGTCCAGAGCCGGCGCAATGCCAAAGCTGCCAAGCGTTTGCTGCGCAAGCTGCTCAAGAAGCAAGGTATCACTCCACGCGTGATGATCACGGACAAGCTGGCCAGCTATGCCGCCGCGAAGAAAGCTGTAATGCCGGGTGTGGAGCATCGCCAGCATAAAGGCTTGAACAATCGAGCCGAAAACAGTCACCAGCCGACCCGACGACGCGAGCGCATCATGAAGCGCTTCAAATCTGCCGGACAGGCCCAACGCTTCCTTTCAGTTCACGACCGGGTTGCAAACCTCTTCCGCCGTCCTGCCAACACCAATGCCGCTGATCATCGCGCGTCCCGCGCTCAGGCCTTCCGAGTCTGGAGCGAGGTGACCAGCGCCGCGAGTGCCTGATCCGACGCCCCTGAAGGGGTGAACCTGTCTCAAGTCGTTAAGTTGACGATGCCTGCAGGAGAGGCTTCCAGATATGGGTCCTGGATCGCTCGACGAGCGTCACCTGTGCTTTCTTGTGTCGGCCAAGCCGGTCTCCCAGTTTGGTCACGAGCTGCAGCCCCGCCGCACCGCCGCCAACAACCACAATCTGATGGAGAGACGGCTCGGCACGGGCCTGTGAGGTGGGCTCCTGCTGATGGTCCGCACGTGTATCCGAACTACGCTCGTCGGACATCGTTATCACTCCCTCGGGCTTGCCGCTCACACTCGGATCGGCTGTGGGGTACCCGCCTCGGCTACATCATCCGCCACCTTCACCGTTTCTGGCTCATCGGCTTCGAGATCCGTCTCCTGGTTCAAGCGCTGATGGAGGCGCTTTTCATCGAGGGCACCTTCCCATTTCGCGACAACGACGGTTGCAAGTCCGTTGCCGATCAGGTTGGTGAGTGCCCGCGCCTCCGACATGAACCGGTCTATGCCAAGGATCAGGGCTATACTCGCGACCGGGATCGTGCCCACTGAGGCAAGTGTTGCGGCGAGCACGATGAAGCCCGAGCCCGTGACTCCGGCCGCTCCCTTTGAGGTAAGCAGGAGGATGGCTATAATCCCCAGCTGCTGCGTCATGGTTAGATCGGTATTAGTCGCTTGGGCGAGGAATACGGCCGCCATCGTCAGATAGATGCAGGTTCCGTCGAGATTGAAGGAGTATCCGGTGGGGATCACGAGCCCGACCACGGAGGTCTCGCAGCCCAAGTTCTCCATCTTAGCGATCATGCGAGGGAGCACCGATTCCGACGATGAGGTGCCGAGGACAATCAGCAACTCCTCCTTGATGTACCGGATGAACTTGAAGATGGAGAATCCGCACAGCGCCGCGATGCCGCCCAGGACGCCAAAGATGAACAGCAGGCAAGTCGTGTAGAAGGCCAGCATGAAGTTGCCGAGCGACAGCAGGGTTCCCACCCCGTACTTGCCGATCGTGAACGCCATCGCGCCGAACGCACCGATCGGAGCCAGCTTCATGATCAAGCCGACGATACGAAAGAAGATGTGACCGACGATGTCGATGAGGCGAAGCACCGGCTCGCCATGCGCACCAAGAGCCTGCAAGCCAAAGGCAAAGAGGATCGCGAAGAACAGTACCTGGAGGATTTCACCGGTCGCAAAGGCGCCAACAACCGTCGATGGGATGATCTCCATCAGGAACGCGATCGTACTCTGATCCTTGGCCTTCGTGGTGTAGGTCGCGATTGACGAAGTGTCGACGCGGGAGAGATCGACATTCATGCCAACACCCGGCTGCCATAGGTTGACGACGATCAGTCCGATCACCAGGGCGAGTGTGGTCACGACCTCGAAATAGATCAGAGCCTTTAGGCCGACCCGGCCGACCTTCTTCATATCCCTCATGCTGGCGATGCCATGCACGACCGTGAAGAAGATGATCGGCGCGATGAGCATCTTGATCATCTTGATGAAGGCGTCGCCCAAGGGCTTCATTGCTTCGCCGATGGACGGATAGAAGTGACCCAGGAGGACACCCAGCACAATCGCAGCAAGAACTTGGACATAGAGGTGCTGATACCACCGGCCGTGGTGGTGCGATGCCAGGGTGGTCGTTGTCGGGGTTACCGTTGCCATTGCATGTCTCCGTCGATAAGACCCGATCAGCCGGCCTGGGCCGCTGAACCGGCGGCCACCGCGGTCAATGCGGTCATGTTCACGATCCCTCTCACGGTCGCTGTGGGCGTGAGGATATGGACAGGCTTGGCCGCGCCAAGCAGGATCGGTCCGACGCTGATCCCCTGCCCTGCGACGATCTTGAGGGCGTTGAAGGTGGCATTCGCTGCATCCAAGTTCGGCATGATCAGGAGGTTCGCCTCGGCAGAAAGCCGTGCGTCCGGGAAGATGCGGTTCAGTAACGGCTTGCTGAGCGCCGCATCAGCATGCATCTCACCGTCGACCTCGAGATCCGGAGATCGCTGGTTGATGAGCTTGAGAGCTTCTCGCATCTTGCGGGCAGCTGGATCGCTAGCAGTCCCGAAGTTGGAGTGCGAGACGAGGGCGAGGCGCGGCACCTGCCCAAAGCGCCTCAGTTCGGCTACGGCCAGTGTGGCCATCTCTGCAAGCTCCTCGGCCGTTGGGTCGAGGTGGATGTAGGGATCGCAGATAAAGACCGTGTGCCGCGGCAGCTGGAGCAGGCTCATCGCGGCGAAGCTATGCGCGCCCTCGGCCAGACCGATGACTTCCTCAACATAACGCAGATGATTGCCGTAGGCTCCGAACGTCCCGCACAGGAGACCATCCACTTTGCCACCACAGAGCAGCATCGCCCCGATCAGGGTGCTGTTGCGCCGCATTTCGGCCGCGGCGACATCCCGGGACAGACCGAGCCGCTTGCGTTGCTGGTAATAGGCCTCTGCGAACTGAGCGATAGCGTCCTGCTCATCGAAGCTTGCGATCTCGACATCACGGCCGGGCTGCAGACGCAGGCCGACCGCTGCAATCTTCTGGGCGATCACATCTGGCCGGCCGACCAAGACCGGCGTCGCAAGGTTCTCGTCGACCACCACTTGGGCTGCGCGAAGGACACGGTCGTCCTCGCCTTCCGCGTATACGATGCGCTTGCGGCCGGACTCGGCCGCCGCGGCGAAGACAGGCTGCATCACCGTTCCAGAGGTGTAGACGAACCGCTGGAGGGACCGCCGATATTCCTCAATGTTCGGCAGCGGCCGTGTCGCAACGCCGCTTTCCATCGCGGCTTGGGCAACGGCCGGCGCCACCTTCGTAATCAGCCGCGGATCGAACGGGCGGGGGATCAGGTAGTCAGGACCAAAGCTGATGTCATGCGTGCCGTAGGCAGCGGTCACGACGTCCGACTGCTCGGCCTGGGCGAGCTCGGCGATCGCCCGGACCGCCGCAAGCTTCATCTCCTCATTGATGGTGCTCGCGCCAACGTCGAGGGCGCCGCGGAAGATGAACGGGAAGCAGAGGACGTTGTTGACCTGGTTGGGATAGTCGGAGCGCCCAGTGGCGATAATCACGTCGGGCCGGACTTCCTTTGCAAGCTCCGGCCGGATCTCAGGATCCGGATTGGCGAGTGCCAGGATCAGCGGTCTCTCCGCCATCGCCTTCACCATCTCGGGCTTGAGGACACCGGCGGCGGAGAGGCCGAGGAAAATATCGGCACCCTCCACGATCTCGCCGAGGGTGCGGGCGGATGTCGAGCGGGCATACTGCGCCTTCTGCTCGTCCATGGCCTCGGAGCGACCTTGGTACACGACCCCCTTGGAATCGGTGATGAGGATGTTCTCCTTCCGCACGCCCAGGCCAACCAAGATATTGAGACAGGCAATCGCCGCCGCACCGGCTCCGGAGCAGACGAGCTTGGCATCTTCAATGCGCTTGCCAACCACCTTCAGGCCATTGAGGACTGCCGCCGCAGCGACAATCGCCGTTCCATGCTGGTCATCATGGAAGACCGGGATCTTCATACGCTCGCGCAGCTTCGTCTCGATTACAAAGCATTCGGGCGCCTTGATGTCCTCCAGGTTGATGCCCCCGAAGGTCGGCTCGAGAGAGGCGATGATGTCGACGAGCTTATCCGGGTCAGTCTCATCGATCTCGATATCGAACACATCGATGCCAGCAAACTTGCGGAACAGGCAGCCTTTGCCTTCCATGACGGGCTTGCCGGCAAGCGCGCCAATATTGCCCAAGCCTAGCACGGCCGTGCCATTGGAGATCACAGCGACCAGGTTCCCGCGCGATGTCAGGTTCGCAGCTTCGAGTGGGTCATCCTTGATGGCCAGGCACGCGGCCGCCACCCCGGGGGAGTAGGCCAGCGCGAGGTCGCGCTGCGTGGTCATGTCCTTAGTAGGCAGGACCGTGATCTTCCCCGGGGTCGGGAAGCGATGATAATCGAGGGCCGCCTTGACCAGGAGTTCATCGGCATCTGATTCGGATGGGCTCGCCCCGGCAGCCGATGCTTTGAAGTTTATTTCCTGGCTCATGATCGTGTCCCTCAGTGGTGGATGACAGCGGTGCAAGGCGTGAGAGCTTACGAACTGGATTAGCCTGTCTTGAGCAGGCTAGCCCTTTGGGCGTGCAGTGCTCCCGAGGTCAGCTGCGGTGCGCGCGGCGGCGCCTCCAACCTCCTGCGCTTGAGTGCGCACCCGTTCGAACTGCTGTTGAAGAAATCTTTGCTGCAGGGCGAACATCTCCTGCGGATCCTTGGCCTGCACGAGTTGCTGTGCGAAATCGAAGGTAGCGTTGATGTTGGCCTCAGCCGCAGCCAGCATATTCCGATTTATGTCGCGTGCGCCTGACTGCACCACCTGCACGGAGGCTTCCGCCTTTTCTTGAAGGTTGTTTACCTGGTGCAGGTACTGGTCCACGGCCTGCTTCGCCTGGGCGAGGGTGGTCTCAGCCGCCTGCCTCACATTCTCAGGCACACCGGCGGCATTGGTTGTCCCTATCGTTGAACCCTGCTTTCCGACCATAACTGTCTCCTTCCGTTGGCATCGCTCTGTGTGCGTCCCCACGTCGGCTCAATGCGCCTTCGTTGGCTCCTTTTTTGGCATGTAGAGGTCAGTGATCGTGCCCTCGAAGGCTTCCGCCGCCATGCCGATCGTCTCCGAGAGCGTCGGGTGCGGGTGGATGGTCAGCCCGATATCCTGCGCATCCGCCCCCATCTCGATGGCGAGCGCGGCTTCGGCGATCAGGTCGCCTGCAGACGGACCGACAATGCTGCAGCCGATAATCCGGTCTGTGGCTTCATCGAACAGCACCTTGGTGAGACCCTCGTCACGTCCAAGTGACAGCGAGCGGCCGCTTGCGGCCCAGGGGAATACTCCTTTGCCGTATTTGATCCCCTTCGCCCTGGCCTCGTTCTCGGTCAGGCCGACCCAGGCGACCTCCGGATCGGTGTAGGCGACAGACGGGATCACCTTGGCGTCGAAGAACGCGTTCTTGCCGGCTGCGGTCTCCGCTGCGACCTTGCCCTCGTGCACCGCCTTGTGGGCCAGCATGGGCTGGCCAACGACATCGCCGATGGCGAAGATGTGCGGAACATTGGTGCGCATCTGCCGGTCGACCGGGATGAAGCCGCGCTCGTCCACCACGATGCCGGCGTTCTCCGCGCCAATCAGCTTGCCGTTCGGCCTACGACCGACCGCCACGAGGATCCTGTCGAAGGTGTCAGTGGCTGGGGCGCTGCCGCCCTCAAAGTGCACGGTCAGTCCCTGCCCGTTGGCATCGACTTTGGTGACCTTCGCCTTGAGGTGGATGGCCTCATATTGTTTGGAGATCCGCTTCATCAGCGGGGTGACGATGTCCTTGTCAGCGCCTGGGATGATCTGGTCCATCAGCTCGACCACCGTCACCTTGGCGCCGAGCGCATGATAGACGGTAGCCATCTCCAGGCCGATGATGCCGCCGCCGACGACCAACAGCCGCTGCGGGACACCGTCCAGCTCAAGTGCTCCTGTCGAGTCGACCACCCGCGGATCGTCGTGCGGAATGAATGGCAGCCTCACCGGCTCCGATCCGGCCGCAATGATGGCCTGCTCGAAGCTCACAATCTTGGTTGCACGGTCCTCCGATCTGACCTCGAGCTGATTCATGGAAGCGAACCGTCCGATCCCCGACACCACGGTCACCTTACGTTGCTTGGCGAGCCCAGCCAGCCCGCCCGTGAGGCGCTGCACCACGCCGTCCTTCCAACCACGCAACTTCTCGATGTCGATAGAAGGTTCAGCAAAGCTGATCCCGTGGGCATCCATGCTCTTTGTCTCGTCAATGACCTTGGCGGCGTGTAGGAGCGCCTTGGACGGAATGCAGCCCACATTCAGACAAACACCCCCAAGGCTCGGCCAGCGATCCACCAGCACGACTTTCTTGCCCAGATCCGCGGCCCGGAAGGCCGCAGTGTAGCCGCCCGGGCCAGCCCCGAGCACCAGCACCTCGGCATGGAAGTCGCCGGTCATCGCGACTGGAGGCTTTGCGGTTGGCGCCGGTGCTCTGGGTCTATCCCCTTTCGGCCCGGCCCGCGCCTCGAGCGCCGATGATCCGTAGCCCGCCTGGCCCTGGCCGGGCGCGTGGTCAGCAAGCGCCGTCGCGGAGGTACCTGCGCCGCCCTCCATGACAGCGATCACATCGCCTTGGGAGACGCGATCCCCCACTTTGACCTTGACCTCCCTGATAGTGCCGCTCTGGGCCGCGGGCACCTCCATGGTCGCCTTGTCGGACTCCAGCGTGATCAACGGGTCGTCCACCTTGATTGTGGCTCCCGGCTGCACATGGACTTCGATGATCGGCACGTTCGTGTAGTCGCCGATATCGGGGATTCTGACCTCAACCGACTCATACACCCCACTAGGACTGCCGTAACCGGCTTGGCCTTGGCCGGGCGACGGAGCAGCCTCCTCCTTGATCCGCTCCTTGGGCGGAATGGCGGGCGCTCCCTCTGCGTCCAAGGTGATGATCAAATCGCCCTGCGAGACCCGGTCGCCCGTCTTCACCCTGACCTCGCGGACAGTGCCGGCCGCCGTTGCCGGAATGTCCATCGTTGCCTTGTCGGATTCCAGCGTAATCAGCGTATCGTCGACGCTGATCCTGCTGCCGGGGTGAACGTGCACCTCGAAGACCGGGACGTCTTTGAAGTCGCCGATGTCAGGCAGATGGATCTCGATCGATGTGCTCATCACATTGTCTCCCAGAACGGGTCAGGCATTGGGGCTCGCCGGGTCAGAGCACCAAGCGGCGAACATCCTCCAGCACATGGGCGAGATGGCGCGTGAAGCGGGCGGCCAGAGCTCCATCAATCACGCGGTGGTCGTACGACACTGACAGCGGCAGCATCAGGCGCGGCTCGAAGGTCTCGCCATTCCAGACCGGCGCCATCCGGGAGCGCACAACCCCCAGGATCGCAACCTCGGGTGCGTTGACGAGCGGCGTGAAGGCGGTGCCACCGATCCCTCCGAGGCTCGAGATCGTGAAGGAGGCGCCCTGCATGTCGGTGGCCCCGAGCTTGCCGTCGCGGGCCTTCTTCGACACCGCCCCAAGCTCCTGACTGATGTCGCCAATGCCCTTGCGATCGACATCGCGGATCACCGGCACAACCAACCCTTCCGGCGTGTCGACCGCCACCCCAATATGATAGTACTGCTTGAGGATCAGGGTGTCCTTCTCGGGATTTAGAGAGGCGTTGAACTCGGGGAACTGCTTGAGGGCTGACACGGAGGCTTTCATCAGGAAGGCGAGCAGCGTCACGCGATAGCCCTTGTCCTTGGCGGCGGCATCGAGCTCCTTCCGGTAGACGTCCGTTTCGGTGATATCTGCCTCGTCCTGATGTGTAACAAGCGGCACGTTGAGCCAGGCGCGATGAAGGTGCGGGCCTGAGATCTTCTTGATGCGCGACAGCGGACGCGTCTCGGTCGGGCCGAACTTGGAGAAATCGACCACGGGAACTTCGGGGATGCCCATCCCGCCTGCAGAAGCTGGCGCCGAAACGGGCGCTGCCGGGCCTCTGAGGGCTGCCTTCACATCCTCCTTGGTGATCCGTCCCTTCTCACCGGTTCCGCGGAGAGTCGTAAGATCGATCTCAAGTTCCCGTGCCAAGCGCCGCACGCCCGGACTAGCGTGGACCTGCCCGAAATCTGTTTGGGCGCCTTGCCCATTTGGCTCTGGGGTAGGCGTGGCTGGCTGCGGTGGCTGCCGGGCGGGCGGAGGAGATGGCTCCTGCTGCTCGATGAGTGACGGTGGCTCGGGCATGGTGGCGCTGCCGTCCTTCAGCAGCACGATGGGATGACCCTCGCTGACCTTGTCCCCCAGCTTGATCAGCAGTTTCTCGACGATCCCCGAAGAGGGCGCCGGCACCTCCATGGTGGCTTTGTCTGATTCCAGTGACACGAGAGGGTCATCCTCGTTAACGGTGTCCCCTTCCTTGACGTGCACCTCAATGATCGGCACATCCTTGTAGTCGCCGATATCAGGAATCTTCACCTCGGTTGCCACGGCGTTCCTCCTCCGATCAGGCAACCTCGTTGGGCGGGTCGCCATTTCGATGACTTCGCTACGCGATGCCTAGACTGTCCAGGGCGCGGGTTTCTCCGGATCGATGCCGTACCTGGCGATGGCCTCGGCCACGACGGTGGGCTTCACTTGGCCCCCATCCGCAAGCGACTTGAGCGCCGCCACCGCGATCCAGTGCCGGTCGACCTCGAAGAAGTCGCGCAGGCGCTTGCGATAGTCGGAGCGGCCGAACCCATCCGTTCCGAGCACGCGGTAGCGGCGCGGCACGAACGGCCGGATCTGATCGGCAAAGACGCGCATGTAGTCGGTCGCAGCCACGACCGGCCCCTCATGGCCCTCGAGACAGGTCTCGACATGGGATTTGCGCGGTTCTTCTGTCGGATGAAGCAGGTTCCAACGCTCGACCGCCATTGCCCCGCGGGCGAGTTCCGTAAAGCTCGGGCAACTCCACACATCGGCCACGACGTTGAAGTCCTGAGCCAGCAGATCAGCGGCCGCAATCACCTCCCGCAGGATCGTGCCGCTGCCGAGGAGTTGCACCCGAGATCCCTTCTTTGGCCCCTGTCCTTCCCGGAACAGGTACATACCTTTCAGGATGCCTTCCTGAGCACCCTCCGGCATGGCGGGATGCTCATAGTTCTCGTTCATCACCGTCAGGTAATAGAAAACATCCTCCTGTTCGGCATACATCCGGCGCAGGCCGTCCTGGACGATGACGGCGACCTCATACGAGAACGTCGGGTCATATGAAATGCAGTTGGGGATCGTGGCCGAGAACAGATGGCTGTGGCCATCCTCGTGTTGCAGGCCTTCGCCGTTCAATGTGGTACGTCCCGCCGTACCACCGATCAGGAAGCCCCGCGCCCTCAAATCGCCGGCTGCCCAGGCGAGGTCGCCGACTCGCTGGAAGCCGAACATCGAGTAGTAGACGTAGAACGGGATCATTGGCGTATTCGAGGTCGAATACGCCGTCGCGGCCGCAATCCAGGACGACATCGCACCAGCCTCATTGATGCCCTCCTGCAGCATCTGGCCTGACCTGTCCTCCTTGTAGAACATGAGCTGGTTGGCGTCCTCGGGCCGGTAGAGCTGGCCCACCTGGGAGAAGATGCCGAACTGACGGAACATGCCTTCCATGCCGAAGGTGCGGCTTTCGTCCGGTACGATCGGGACCACGTGCTTGCCGATGGTCTTGTCCCGCAGCAGCGTGTTGAGGACTCGCACGAACGCCATGGTGGTCGAGATCTCGCGTCCCTCCGTCGCCTTGAGCTGCGGCTCGAAGGCGGAAAGCGAAGGCACGTTCAGAGGATCGGACTTCTGCCGACGTGATGGCAGATAGCCACCGAGCGCCTCGCGGCGGGCCTTCAGATAGCGCATCTCTGGGCTATCGTCGGCAAAGCGGATGAAAGGCATCTCTTGGAGCTGTTCGTCCGTCAGGCCGATCTGGAAGCGGTCGCGGAACTGGCGCAGCACCGCCTCACCCATCTTCTTCTGCTGATGGGTGATGTTCTGGCCCTCGCCGGCCTCGCCCATGCCATAGCCCTTGACAGTCTTGGCCAGGATGAGGGTGGGCTGGCCCTTATGCTTGACGGCGGTCGCATAAGCCGCATAGACCTTGCTCGGGTCGTGCCCGCCGCGGGTGAGCTTCCAAATCTCGTCGTCCGACATGTCGGCGACCAGCGCCAGGGTTTCGGGATAACGGCCAAAGAAATGCTCCCGGATGTAGGCACCGTCCTTGGACTTGAAGTCTTGGTACTCGCCGTCGACACATTCCTCCATTAGCTTGACGAGCATGCCGCTCGTGTCCTTCGCGAACAGAGCATCCCAGCCCGAGCCCCACAGCACCTTGATGACGTTCCAGCCGGCCCCCCGGAAGTTGGCCTCGAGCTCCTGGACGATCTTGCCGTTGCCCCGCACCGGTCCGTCGAGGCGCTGCAGGTTGCAATTGATGACGAAGATGAGGTTATCGAGCCTCTCACGTCCCGCCAGCGAGATCGCGCCGAGGCTCTCCGGCTCATCCATCTCGCCGTCGCCCATGAAGGCCCAGACCTTGCGTTCCTCGGTTTGGGCCAAGCCTCGGAAATGCAGGTACTTGAGGAAGCGGGCCTGGTAGATCGCCATCAATGGGCCCAACCCCATTGAGACTGTTGGGAACTGCCAGAAGTCGGGCATCAGCCACGGATGGGGATAGGACGACAGGCCTTTGTCCTCGACCTCCTGACGGAAGCTGAGGAGTTGCTCCTCCGTAAGGCGGCCTTCGAGGAAGGCACGAGCATAGATACCTGGCGAGGAATGGCCCTGGATGTAAACAAGATCGCCGCCATGTTCATCCGAGGCTGCCCGCCAGAAATGCATGAAGCCGGTGTCGTAGAGGGTTGCCGCCGACTGGAAGCTGGCAATGTGACCTCCGAGTTCGGAGGATTCCTTGTTGGCCTTGAGCACGATGGCGAGGGCGTTCCAGCGGATCGCCGATCGGATCCGGTGCTCGATGGCCCTGTCACCGGGATGGGGCTCCTGCCGCTCGACAGGAATTGTGTTTACGTAGGGGGTCGTTGCCGAGTACGGGACAGGAGCACCCTTGCGTCGGGCTCCGTCTATCACTTGTTCCAAGAGGAAGTGGACTCTGTCGGGGCCATCGACCTCCAGAACACCATTCAACGAGTCGAGCCATTCTCTGGTCTCGATCGGATCAAGGTCGCGACTGCGGTCCACCGTCACCTCCCAGGCGCCTCCCGTCAGACGCGGGTGCGCTGATTACTTAGACGTGGGTACGCTGATGACTTGGGTTCGGCCGAACAGCTGTGCTGACTAACCTAGGTTAGCTGGTTGATGTAAACTCAGCAGTAACGCATTCGGTTCCCGTTGTGAAAACTCAGATGGAGAAGTTCTTGCAACCATTCTCCTCAGGCCTGAGTATTTTCCATATCACAGCCATTCAGGACGTTAAGCAGGGCCTCACGACAGTATCCCACCCAGGAACAAGCTAGGCCGGATAGCCATAGCATGCCGTGGTGAACAGGCTTTCCGATACTAGGTTCATGCGATTACCGCACAATGTCGCTTCACAATACCCACCGCTTAGGAGAAACTGTCTTCCGACAATGCGAATTAACGTGAAACGGCACCGCGTCATCGAAAGCGAGGGAGGTTCTCATGCTTCGAATCGCTGCGAAATTCTTCGCGATGTTTCTGGTGCTGTGTTCAGGGTATCAGCCGGCTTCTGCAGTAGAGCCGCATTGGCCTGCATCGCTGACGATCGGCACAGCCTCTCCGGGAGGCACATATCATGCCTATGGCGGAGGGCTAGCACGGATCCTGACGCGTGCTCTTAACATTCCAGTGGTAGCCCGAGCAACCGAAGGACCAGGGCAGAACATCCTCTTGCTAGAAGCAGGCGAGATCCAAGTCGGGTTTGTCACCCTTGGTGTCGCTCTGCAGGGCTGGAACGGATCAGCTCCTTGGACTGGAGGCAAACAGCTGAGGACGATGCGCGCCCTCTTCCCCATGTACGACACGCCATTCCAGTTCATGGTCCGCGAGGAATCTGGGATCCACTCAGTGGGCGAACTCAGTGGTAAGCGCATCGGGGTCGGCCCGCAGGGTGGCACATCGGGAGCCTACATTCCCGAGTTCTTCAAGGTTCTAAAAGTTGACGCTTCACTTGTTCATGGCGAGTGGGCAGAACTGGCGAACCAGGTTCAGGCTGGAGCTCTTGATGGGCTCGCAGTTGCCGCTGGCGTTCCATTTCCCTCGTTTATTGATCTCGAACAAAAGGGAAAGGTCCGTTACCTACCCGTTACTCCGCAACAGATCCGCGATCTGCGTCTCGCCATGCCGGAACTTGGGACCTCTGTGGTCGGAGCGGGCACCTACCCATCCCTGAGAAATAACTACGGGACGGTCGGGCTTTACAACTTCGCGGTCGCTCATCGTGATGTTCCCGCGGACCTCGTTTATGCAATCGTTGACGCCGTTTTCGCGAACCATGACGAGTTGGTCGAGGTCCACTCGGCCGCAGCCGAGACGGTGCCGGCGAACTTCACCCGCAACTCCTTTCTCCCGTTCCATGACGGTGCGAGCCGCTGGTATCAGAACCACGGTGCTATCGGCATCACACGTGGCGATTGAGGAGATTTAGTCGTCCGTGAAGAATGTTCTGTCGGCTTGAGTCACGCGCGTTGCGTCGGTGGAGCATATCCGACCAACAACAGGACAAGGGCCCATAAAAGCGCCGCCAGCCACCGCAGCAGGAGTGAGAAGTTGTAGCCGATCGCCGCCAGCACTGCGTTGATGCGGTCGCCGTCACGGCCTTTCAGATGATTGCGGCTCATCCGGTGCTCGGCTTTCAGATGCCCGATCACCGGCTCGATGGCGGCCCGCCGCTTCATCTCACGTTTGAGAGCAGCCGTGGTCCGGCGCACCTGGCCTGAGATCCAGACCTGAAAGCGGTTCGGGTGGTTGTGCCCGCGGTAGCCCTTGTCGACATGCGTGCGTTTGACCTCAATCCCGGTCATCGCCGCCACATCCGCTACCGCGGCCGCCAGCGTATGGCCGTCATATGGATTGCCGTGCAACGCCCGGGCATGGAGGACGAACTGACCGCCCTTGGGCTTCGTCACCGGAGTGGCGATGCTCACCTTGCAGCCGAACTCGTACGGCGTGCGGGCCTTACCCTTGCCGATGCATTCCACCTCGGGCGCATGCAGCGCGTAGACCTTGGGCCCGCGTTGGCGTTGGGTCTGCTGCCGAACCCGGACCGCCAGGGCAAGCAGCGGGCCGAAGCGCTCCTCCAGAGCCGTATCGCCTTTGATCTTGCGGCGTACGTCCCGGATCACCCGCCCGAGCCGGGCACGCAGAAACCGCAGCTCGCGGTTCGCCCGCTTGAACTGATGCGCATGCTGATAGCGGCCGATCCGGATCAGGGCGTGCTTGGCCACTCTTCGATAGCTCTGGCGCAGTCTGACACCACACCTCCTGGCGAGTTCCACCAACTTGATCAGGGCCCGGTGCATCAGGCGGGCATCGGTGGGATAAGCCACCGCCTTGGGCTGCACCGTGGTGTCGACGGCGACCCGCTCGAGATCCTTCGTCGCCAGAGCTCCAGTCTGATGCGCCACGGAAAGGCTCTCCTGCAGCAGGGCAGTCAGATGCTCCTCGCCTAACCGCTGGCGCCACCGCGTCAGGGACGAGCGATCGAACGGCAGATCATGGCGGAAGCTGACCTCGCCGCAGAAGAACTGCACGTAAGGGCTGTCGAGAAAGCGGGCGCACAGTGCCTCGTCGGACAGGCTCTCCATGTGCTTGAGGATCATCAGGCCAGCCATCAATCGCACCGGCAGGGGCGGCTGGCCCGGTCCCGGCCTGTAGACGCCGCCGAGGCGGCGTTCGAGGAACGCCCAATCGATGCGCTGGGCGAGCAGCACCAGGGGATGCTTCAGGTCGATGATGCTGTCCAAGGTGGGGCGGAACAGGTCCTTCTGGCGCTCGTCTTTCGACTTCGACATGGCGCAACTCCGGCCGGGTGGAGTGCTCCCGATTGAATCAGATCCTGGGCTGGAGCGGCAACGGAAAACGCAGGAAATCCACCGTTGTCGCCCCGCAATCCTGCAAATCCGAAGCTGGCGATACGACCAATATCCCAATCGCCCCAATAGGATCGGAATTCTTCACGGACGACGATTTATTAGGACGCAAAGTGGCGATACCGATTGAGCTATGACTCTCGGGATTCAGCGAGAGCACGCCCTCTTCTCACTTGACACGTTGTCTCCTAACCGACCAAGACCTGTGGCAGAGCCGATAACCGGGTGCGGAGTTCTTCTTGAGGGTTGTGAGCAGTGTCTGTGATACCACTCCGCGGATGATCTGCCTCCTCTGAGGGCCGGCACTATCCGAAAATCTAAGATATCCTACCCACCGCCAATTCCCTCAATTATCTTGCCGGTGCCTCCGCAGGCAGGGCAAGGCTCGTTACCGATTTGGCCGGAACCTTTGCAGTCGGGGCAGATATCCTCGCCTGTCCCCGGCGTATCAGGTTGAGCCACATCTCCGGGGTTCAATGCTGGTTTGTCTTGGATCGCTGCCCGATCCTGGGACTTTGTCATGACGGTGCTCACTCTTTCTCTGAGCTCCCGGACCAACGCGGCAGCGTTGAGTGGGTTCATTGAATGACCCGAAGCTCTGCGAGAAAGGTGAACACAAAGCACCTTTGTTTCGGCAACTTTATAGACCGCGATGGCTTGGGATCACATAAGACCGTCCGGTCCGATTGTGCGTTGGTCTATGACCGCGTACTCGCGCAGGTGCAGCGATGGACAACACAGCTTCCGGAGATCCGCCCTTTGGTTTTGCTCCACTGTCTCTGCGACGCGGTGCAGAAACGAGCGCCTCAAGGTCTTTTCCTGGAGAAGATTCTTGAGAGCAGCTCATTACCACTCTGGAGGAAGCTCATGGCTGGTGAGGACAATCACAAAACGCAAGCGCAGGTAAGCGGCAACATGCCCGGACCCGATGTGATGCTGGGTCTTTGGGCCTCGTGGATGGACCAGATGTCCGCCGCAGTCCGACCTCCCTTGGATCCCGGCGCAGCGTGGTGGGAGATGACAACGAACAACCCTTCTTCAAGTCTTATCGCTGGAGGAGTCGGTCAACTCCAGGAGAGCCTAGCCAGAGATCCCACCCTTCGTTCTATCGACCAGATGTGGAATGCCAATCCCCTGCGGGAGGTCGTGCCGGTCGACTGGGCCGAGATCGCCCGGGCTCTGCGGATTGTCTCGTTGCGCTCGCTGAACAAGCCCAGCACAGCCTTGTCCGTTGCGGACTTCAACCAGGATCTCTGGCGCTCCGCGCTCGACGTGTGGCACGAAGCAGGGCAGCGCTGGCTGGGCCTTGCGGGCTCACCGTCAGCCGAAAGACCAGCTTCCGCCGCAGACAAGCGGTTCGCCGCCCCCGAGTGGCACACGAACCCGGTTTATCGCACCCTCCAGCAGATCTATCTGCTCGCGTCGGACTGGCTCCTGCAACAGGGCGACGTGGAGGGCATGGACGAGGCCGAGCAGCGGCGCATCAACTTTCATCTGCGGCAGTTCGTGGACGCGATGAGCCCCGCGCTGATGCTGTTGTCAAACCCGGCAGCACTGCAGAAGGCTGTTGAGACAGGAGGGACCAGTATCACGGCGGGCGCCGCTAATCTGATCACGGATCTTCAGGCCGGGCGCCTCAGCATGGTCGACACGGAGGCTTTCGCGCCGGGACGGAATCTTGCCCTCACCCCCGGAAAGGTGGTCCACCGCAACCGCCTGATTGAGCTGATCCAGTATGCGCCCACAACCGAGAAGGTTCACAAGACGCCGCTGCTGATCATGCCACCCTGGATCAACAAGTACTACATCCTCGACATGCAGCCGAAGAACAGCCTAGTGCGCTATCTAGTCGAGCAAGGGTTCACAGTCTTCCTGATCTCCTGGAAGAACCCGGATGCCTCCATGGATGAGATTGGCATCGAGGACTACATGGACCTCGGCCCGCTCGAGGCCAGCGATGTCGTGCGCGAGATCACGGGCAGTCCCACGGTCAACACCATGGGCTACTGCATCGGTGGGACGCTGCTGACGATGACGCTGGCGGCCCTTGCGGCCAAGGGTGACAAGCGGTTCACCTCTGCCAGCTTCATGGTCTCGCTGCAAGATTTCTCGCGCGTGGGCGACACTGCCGTCTTCATGGACGAGCCGGGGGTGGACTTGATCGAACAACAGATGATGGAGCGCGGCTATCTCGACAGCCGCGAGATGTCCAGCATGTTCAACCTGCTGCGCTCGAACGATCTGATCTGGGCCAACGTGGTCAACAACTATCTGATGGGCAACAAGCCGCCCACCTTTGATCTCCTGTACTGGAACAGCGACGGCACCCGGATGGCCCGCGCGGCCCACAGTTGGTACCTGCGCAACACCTATGTTGAGAACAACCTGATCAAACCCGGCAAGATTACGCTTAAGGGCGAGGCGCTTGATCTCGGCCACATTCGCCAGGATACCTATGCGGTCGGAGCAGAAAAGGACCACATCGTGCCCTGGGATGCGGCCTGGCGTATCACACAACTGTTCGGCGGCAATGTACGCTTCGTGCTGGCCTCCAGCGGCCATATTGCCGGAATCATCAACCCACCGGGTGGCAAAGGCACCTACTGGACGCAGGACGAAAACGCGGCATCCGCGAGCAATCCGGAGGAATGGCGGCAGCGTGCCACGCGGCATGAGGGCAGCTGGTGGTCCGACTGGACGGCGTGGCTTGCAGCTCGGTCGGGGCGGAAAAGCGCACCACCCCAGATGGGCAGCTCCAAGTACCCGCCCCTGCAGGACGCGCCAGGCACTTATGTGCTCGAACGATAGGGAGAAGGTGTCAGTGAGTGCGGCCCCGACCATAGACGGATTGACCGAGGCCTACTCACTTCGAGCTCCCGCTACTCCGGCCTTACTTTCTGGTGCTTCTGCTTCTTGAGCCCGCCGTTCCGCCGGTCTGATCTGTGCTCGTCTGACCCGAGGCTGCCTGGCTCAGAGCCGATTGCATGCTGGCGCCGAACTCGCGCATCTGCGCCTGCATGGCCTCAAATTGCGAGCGCACGAAATCCGCTTGGATCTGCGCGGCTTCCTGCGGATTCCTGGCTCGGACAAGCCGCTCGGCCATGTCCAGCGCAGCATGGATGTTCTCCTCCGCGGAGGTAAATGTCCTTTGGGTTACGTCTCGAGCGCTGGCCCGAGCCGTGTCAGCCGATTGCTCCATGGTTTCAGCCGCCCTGCGGGCTGCCCCCAGGAAGGTGTCCAGCGCATGGCGGGCCTGTTCGAGACTTTTCTCGGCCCCCTCACGCATTTGCGCAGGAACCTCGAAGCTGGTTTGTTTTGCATCGGCCATGATTGATCTCCGTTCGGCTGTTCCAACGGCCGCAGCCGGCTGGGTTAATTTGGACCGAAGGTCCCGCTGCGCCGCAGACAAGAAACGCCGATGATTGCCGAAAGGATCGCATGACTGGTCGACCGACGCTGAAGCTCAGGCCGGACAATCTTGCTTGGCGCTAATGAATGTCCGCGAACCTCCCGAACCTAGAACTAAGGCCTAGAGCACCGGACGGTTAAACGGACGCATATCCGGCCGCCCTGAGGAAGTTCCAACACTCGTGCGGCTCGAAGAGATTGCAGATGTCGCCGAGGGCGCGCCAAAGCGCGTCAAAGGTTCGGGCTTCAGCTTTGCGCAGGTGTGCCTTGACCTTGGCGAAGGCCTGCTCAATCGGGTTCATGTCCGGACTGTACGGGGGCAGGAACAGAAACCAGGCTCCGCGTTGCTTCAGGCATTGGGCGGCCTTCTCGCTCTTGTGGGCCGCCAGGTTGTCGAGGATTACCACGTCGCCTTGGTGCAGCGTCGGCGCGAGCTGGGTCTCGATATAAGCCTCAAACGCCAAGCGGGTGATCGGGCCATCAATCACCCACGGAGCGCTCAACTCGCTGCACCGTAGCCCGGCTACAAAGGTATGGGTTGTCCAGTGTCCAAAGGGAGCTTTCATGCGCAGGCGCTGGCCGCGGCGAGAACGTCCGCGCAGGCGCGTCATCTTGGTGTTGACGTACGTCTCATCGAGAAAGATCAAGCGGTGCGGCTCTTGGCGCATATGCGGCTGACGGTGGGTATGCCAGACGCGGCGCTCATCCCGCACGGCGGCGTGTGCGCATTCCGCCGCCATCAGGACTTTTTTATAGCTGAAGCCGCGGTGGCACAGAAAGCGCGAGAGCATTGCGGGAGCTGCCATCACCCCGTGTTCCTCCAGCAGCCTCGCGGCCAGTTCGGGCATGGTGATGGCGGGGTGGGCCTCGACCGTCTGGATCAGGAAGCTCTCATAAGCCACCAGCTTGCCGCGTCCGGGCGGGCGGCCTTGCCGGGCCGGCGCCGGCGAGCCGGTGTCCCGCGTTCGCCGCACCAGCTTGATGGCCAAGCTCTCGCTGACGTCAAAGTGCTCGGCTGCCGCTCGGCAGGAATGACCGGCCTCGACAAAGTCGGCGACGCGCACCCGCAGATCCAGGGAATAGCAATGACCCATGATCCACCTCCCGTTCCAGCAAGTGAATCACGGATCGCGCCAGCCCAAAACCCCGGGAGTCGGATTTCCAGTCCGATGCTCTAGAACAACGCAGCGGCCCTCTTCCGAGCAGTCAGAGGTCGGTATAGCCCTTCCGGCGCAGGGTTTCTGCCCAAGTTTGCAGCGCGACCGCGGCCTTGGCTTCATCAGGAAAGATCTCGACCTTCTCCTGGCCCTTGGAGCCCACGAAGCCCCAGTTCCGCACCAGCCGGATCGTGCCGAACAGATCACGCTCGATCATCATGCTGAAGAAGCGCGCCCTGCCCTGCTCCGGGTTGCGCCGATAGAGCACCGGATGATGCCGTATCGGCGAACGAGCGTCAGGCATCCTGGAAGTGCTCTTACGTGGGATTGCCCTTCTGGAGCGTCTTCTCCATCTCGTGCATCATCGCCTGCTCGATCTCGTCGAGGTTGGCCTTGACGGTGTCGCCGCTGGTCTGGGCCTTGGCACGGGTCACCGGCACCTGCTTGCCCTTGGGCCGGTCGCTGGCCATCCGCGGCTGAGTGGGGAAGTGGCCATCCAGAGTATCGATCAGGCTGTTGAGCGCCGCATCGGACAATGGAATCTCCGGAGCGTCGTCGAGCCCTCTCAGGGCTATGGACTGTTTGGTGTAGCGGGGATCGTTCGTCACCTCAGGCCCGAACCACTCGGGGGGATGAAAGCCCCTCGCCTCCTCGTCGGATGCAAACTCCACGGTGACGAGATGCAGGACACGGGGCCGGATGATCTCGTCGACCAGAGCATGACCTTCACCGATCGGCAGGGCTGTGCGGGTGTAGGCGACTTCGCCGGCCCAGACCTCGAGCAGCGCGTGAGTGTGGGCGACCGGGATGTCGGTCTGGTCGGCTCCGTTGCATTAACCTTGGCGGGTTAGCAAAGGGCGACTACCTGAGGAGCCGTCCTATTGTCTCTGTTCAAGCGCCGCCGCTTTCCGGTCGCGATCATCCTGCTGTGCGTGCGCTGGTACTGCAAGTACGGGATCAGCTATCGCGATCTGGCAGAAATAATGTCCGAGCGCAGTGTCAGCGTCAATCCAAGCACGCTCCTTCGTTGGGTCCAACGCTATGCACCGGAGATTGAGAAGCGGATGCGACCATACCAGGGACCTCGCTCAGGCTCGTGGCGGGTGGATGAGACCTATGTACGAGTTGGCGGACGCTGGCGGTACTTATTTCGAGCGGTCGACAAGCACGGTCGGCTGATTGCCTCCATGTTATCCGATCGGCGTGATACGGGAGCGGCGTATCGCTTCCTGCGCAAAGCTCTGAGGGCGGTGAGCGACTATCCTCCCTCATCCATCACGACCGACAAATTGGCCTCATATCCGAAGGCCATTCGGCGCTTGCAGAACGAAGGGCTGCTGCCGCAGGCTGTCGAACACCGCACCTCGAAATACTTGAATAACATCATTGAGGCGGATCATGGCGCACTCAAGCGCGTGATCCGGCCACCCGCCGCTTCCAGCGAATGAAGACTGCCTCGACGACCCTGACGGGGTTTGAAATCATGCGAATGGTCCGCCGAGGTCACTGCATGCTGAGGTATGCTGGCGTGACAGGCGAAATCCGTCTCATTGAGAAGCTCTTCGGACTTGCAGCTTGAAAGGCCATTGAACTGGGTTCGTTATGCCCTTTTCAAGTTACTGCAACAGTGCCAATCGGAATCTGCAGGTCCCCTCCGGAAGACGGCGATCAAGTCAGATCAGCGCCCGGGCGATAATAGCCAAGGCCACGGGCGACATTGTTGCCCGACGTTTCCTTATGCTCCCCACAGTCCGGCAATGGGTTCTCAAGTTCGGCCCTGCTTTCGCCTGCAATTGCCGCCAGTTGCGGCCTCGCCCCACTGGTACGTGGCGGTTCCGAACTCCCCAACAATTTGCAACTTTTCCTTGCGCATCGGAGCAGCTGCTGTTAAACGTTTAACTGTAAAACGTTTAACAAGTTTCCTGATGATCAAGCGAAAGAGAGCCACCCTGAAGGAAGTCGCCACTCGTGCCGGGGTGTCGATTGCAACAGTGTCCAACGTCTTCAGCGGTCGCAAGCCGGTGAATGCGGATCTGCGGACGAAAGTTGAACAGGCTGCAAAGGAGCTTTCCTATCAAGTTAACCGTGCTGCCTCGCAGCTTAGATCCGGACGGGGTCAAGTAGTGGGGGTGCTTGTTCCAGATCTCGATGACACCTTCTTCACCTCTCTCATCTCCCGCCTGGAAGTGATGGCACAAAAGGATGGCTACGATGTCATCGTCGCGAGCTCACGCGACGAGAGAGAGATCGAGGAATCGCGGTTACAGACCCTCCTTGGCTGGCGGCCCTCCGGGATTATTGCCGTTCCCTGTTCCAATCGGATGCCCGCCATCCTCTCCCGCGAGGTCGGACGGCTTCCCATGGTTTTGGTTGATCGTGTGATTGCGGACTCCGCCATGGTCGACACCGTGACGATCGACAACTTCGAAGCCGGTGAGATCGCCGTCCGCCGGTTACTTGACATGGGCCACACCGACATCGTGTTAGCCGCGTCCCACCTTGATATCGCGCCGATCCGGGAGCGCATCAGAGGCGCCACGGCAGCAGCGCGGAGCCGTGGCGCCCACAATCCCATCGCGGTCGAAGTGGGCTCGAATGCTGATCGCGGCGCCGAGTTGTTCGCCGACTGGATCGAAGGCAACACGGTGCCTTCGGCAGTCCTGGCGTTGACGAACGTCACCACATTGGCCGTTCTGACCGCTCTTGCTAAACGTCGTATCGACGTTCCCGAGCAGGTCTCTCTCATCGCCTTCGACGACTACCCCTGGATGAGCGCGCGTAAGACGCCTCTCACGGCGATACGCCAGCCTGTCGACGAGATCGCCAGCGCCGCTTGGGAGCGATTGAAAATGAGAATGGAGGGCGACGTGTCCCCGCCCACTCCCACCATCCTTCATGCAAGCCGGCAGGATCGCGCGTCCGTGCGTCGGTTCGGGGCGCCCGTGTCCGGCCTCTCTCCAAAGGAGAACGCTGAACCACCCGTCTATACGGCCGTGAACACGACATAGGAGTGCCTGAACATCAGAGCCGAAGCGTCACATAAGAATGCGCCGGCAACAAGACGCTCGAATGGGAGGAGCAACTTGCGTTCCAACACCAAGACCATCGCCCCGGCTGTGCCCTTTTTGGCACCGGTGCATATTCTGATCCTGAGCGTTATTGTCATACCGTCGCTGTATGTTGTGTGGCTCAGCCTGAACTCCTCGACGTTCGGGCAGTCTGCCACCTTCGTCGGCTTCGACAACTATATCCGCACTCTGACGGACCCGGCCTTCCTCCACGCCTTGGGGAATACGGTCCTCATCGTCGTCTTCGCTGTCCATCTCGAACTCGCAATCGGCTTGGGGATGGCTCTCCTGTTCGCCAGCGGATTGCCGTTCCGGCGTATTCTTTTGGTCGCGGTTCTCGCTCCCTATGCCGTTAGCGAGGTGATCGCGGTGGCTATGTGGCGCTTCCTCTTCGATCCAGACGTCGGACCAGTCACTGTTGCTCTGGCGTCCCTCGGCCTCCCGGCTCTCGACTGGTCGTTCGAGCCATCCCACGCTCTCGTCATGATTGGGCTGCTGACGATCTGGCTGCACCTGCCCTTTACCTTCATCATCCTGTACGCGGCACGGCTGGCGATCCCGAAAGACCTGTACGAAGCCGCCCGCATCGATGGCGCGACCCCCTACGCCGCCTTCCGGCACGTCACGATGCCGCTTCTCGGTCCTGCAATCGTTGTGGCTCTCCTGTTCCGCTACATTTTCGCCTTCCGCATCTTCTCAGAGGTCTGGCTGATGACGCAGGGCGGACCGGCGCGCTCAACCGAGGTGGTCGCCGTCTACCTTTATCAGGAAGCTTTCCGGTTCAACGCCTTCGGCACGGCCGCCGCCACTGCCTGGATCATGGTTGTCGCATCCCTCATCCTAGCGGCTGGCTACGTGTTCCTTCTTCGCAAGCAGGTGGTCGGCAATGCGCACTGATAAACTCGCCATCGGGCTCGGGAAAGCCATCGCCGTCTGCGCGATCCTGATCTGGTCGCTCTTTCCCATCGCCTTCATCATCATGTCCGCCTTCAAGCCAGGGCAGGACATCTTCGCGGTGCCCCCGAAGTTTGTGTTCACGCCAACTTGGCACCACTACGGCAAGCTTTGGTCTGACTGGGGGATGTTCTTCGCTGGGCTCTTCAACAGTACGATCATCACGATTGGTGCAACCGCGCTAGCAATCATGACCAGCACAAGCGCTGGATATGTCTACTCGCGCTACAGCAGCCGCTTCCTAAATGCCAGCGTCCTGTTCCTGATCATCGTGCGTCTCATCCCACCGATTGTCGTGACCTTGCCGCTCTTCCCGATCATCAATGCGATGGGTCTCAACGACACTCATATCGTCCTGGTTGTGCTCTACGCGACCTTTTTCGTGTCACTTGGAACCGTACTGATGCGGACCTTCATCGACCAGATCCCACGGGAGCTGGACGAGGCAGCACAAATTGACGGCGCAACTCGTATGACCACGCTGCGCCGGATCATTGTGCCACTCGCAGCGCCCGGGATCCTCGCGGTCGCCGTCTTTGTCGTGGTGTTCGCGTGGAACGAGTTCCTGTTCGCCTTCATCTTCACGGCAACGAACGCGAAGACAGCGCCGCTCGTGATCTCGGAGATGATCGGATCGATTGATGGTGTCGACTGGGGCGTACTGTTCGCCGCATCGACCATCCAGCTGATCCCCGTTTTGCTGTTCGTCGTCCTGATGAACCGATACCTCGTGGCCGGCCTCACGGCCGGCGCGACAAAGGGCTAGTCCAACAAGCTGAAAAGGGAGGAAACCATGTCAGCCAAGTCGTCCATGACCATTACACGGCGTCATCTTCTCGGCACAGCACTCGGCGGTGTCGCCATTCTTGCAGCCGGGCGGTCGTTCGCGGCTAGCAAGACACTGAATGTGCTCAGTCACAAGGTCCATCAAACGGTCCTCGGCTCCGGTGATGGCGACCTCCTCAAGGACTGGCGCTCGGCCAACGATGTCGACATCGCCTGGAGCACCTTCGACTCCAATCCGCTTCAGGACCGCCTCTTCCGCGAAGCGAGCCTGAATTCCACCGAGTTCAACGTGGGCTATATGATCGACAACCGGCCGACGAGCCAGATCGCTGCCATGTTCGAGCCGCTCGACGAGTACCTGAAGAAGGAGCCAATTGAGGCCTTCGACGACATCGCGCCGGGTCTCGTGCAGGGGATGACGGTTGACGGCAAGTTGATCGGTATCCCGGTTCGCCACGCCACACAGGGTCTGTTCTACAACGAGGCTCTTCTCGAAGAGCAGGGGATCACTGCACCTCCGTCAACGCTTGAGGAGTTGGTGGAGCAGGCGCAGAAGCTGACATTTACCTCGAAGAGCGGTACGCGCGTTTCGGGTATGGTTCTGGCGAGCGACCTCGCTGTCTTCCCGGTGATGTTTGCCCGCGCCTTTGGTGGCGACTTCCTGACCAAGAAGTTTGAGCTGGTCCCGGATTCAGCCGCCATGGAGAAGGGGCTGACAGTTCTCAGGAACATGTTCGATGCGGGAGCACTGCCCCGTAGTTACGCCACGACCAAGAACGATGATCAGGTCACGTGGATCCAACAGGGCCGTGCGGCCTTTACGGTGCTGCCCTTCGCGCGGCACGCGCAGCTCAACAATCCGGAGCAGAGCAAGTTCCCCGGAAAGATCAAGGTTATTGAGTTCCCGGTCTCGGCGGCTCTCAAAGGCAAGACTCCGATGGCCACGGTCGTCGAGTCCTGGGGCATGGTCATCCCGGCGAATTCCCGCGACAAGGACCTGTCCTGGAAGTTCATTCGCGAGGTCTCAAGCAAGCGGGTGACCCTCGGCATGGCGATCAACGGCAACGGACCGGTGCGGGTATCGACCTACAAGGACGGGTCGTTCGCCGGCAAGAACCCCGTGGCCGCGGTAGAGGCTGCTGCGCTAGCGAATGCACGCGGGGCATTCCCCCCGTTCCCAGAAGCCGCGCGGGCTCAATCCATCTTCCTCGAAGAGGTGCAACTTGCGGTGCTTGGCCGTAAGCCGGTTAACGAGGCCATCGCAAGTATCTCGTCTCGCATCAAGCCGCTGCTTCCGACCTGATCGGTGAATAAAAAACGCCGGGCGAAGCTCCCGCCCGGCGCTCGATAGGCGACCTGCATCGCCGCCATCATGGACCGTATGGAAACGCCACGTTCCACTCTGAAAGAGAGGCAATCAATGACGACCCAGACAGCCCGTTCCATCCAGGAACCCGCCCGGACGACACCCGTTATTGCTGACTATGACGTTCTCGTCGTTGGCGGTGGTCCAGCCGGGCTTACCTCCGCCCTTGCCGCCGCCGAAGACGGGCTGCGGGTCGGTCTCATCGAGAGTCGCAGCTTCGTCGGTGGCAACATGACAATCGGATTGCCAGTTCTGGGCTTCCTGGGTCAAAAGGGCAACCAAATCATTGAAGGTCTTCCGCAAAAGTTCATCGACCGGCTCAAAGCGCGCAGCGGCGCGAGCGAGCATCGGCCATGCCCGCTGCACATGGGCATCACCCTTGTCGAGCCGGAAGCGGTCAAGACAGTGGCGCTCGAAATGTTGACCGAAGCCGGCGTTGATGTACGGTTTTATACGTTCTGTGCGGGCGTCGTGATGGACGGCGACAGAATTTGCGGCGTGATCACCGAAAGCAAAAGCGGCCGCGGCGCCATCATGGGCAAGGTCGTCATCGATTGCACCGGCGATGCCGATGTAGCGTATCGCGCGGGGGTGCCCTGTGAAAAGGGCAACGAGAACGGCGGCATGCAGCCCCCGACCCTTATGTTCTGCCTAGCAGGTGTTGACACCGAGAAGCTTCGGATGAGTATTGCCGAACAGCCGAAGGGTGCACGCACCTATCTGACCGATTTCATCCCGGCGGAGTATTTTGGCCAGAACCATCAGTTCATCATTGTAGGCCTGCGCGAACTCATCGCGAAAGCGCAGACTGAGATGGGCCTCAAGATCCCCAATGAGCGTACCATCATCATCACGGGCCTCCGTGAAGGTGAGGTTTGGATCAACATGACCCGGGTGAAGGGGGTCGACGGAACCAGTGCCGAGAGCCTCACCCGAGGCGAGATCGAGGGTCGTCGGCAGATCGACGATATTATTACCTATCTGGTGAACTATGTTCCAGGCTTCGAGAAGGCACGCTTCACGAAGACGGCGCCGTTTATTGGCATTCGCGAAACGCGGCGGATCGTAGGTCAATACGTGATGACGCAGGAAGACGTGCTGGGTTGCCGGCATTTCGATGACGCCATTGCAGTTGCGAGCTACCCCATTGATATCCACCGTCCGGCGGACGACGGTTGCACGCTGATATGGTGCGGTGACTGCTACGACATTCCGTACCGCTCGCTCATTCCGACCAAGGTGAGTAACCTGATTGTCGCCGGACGCAGCATCTCCGCCACCCATGAGGCCATGGGCGCCATCCGAGTGATGGCCACCTGCATGGCCATGGGAGAGGCAGCCGGCCGAGCCGCCAAAATCTCCGTAAGAGGAAACAGAACCCCGGCAGAGATCGACGTTCAGGAACTGCGCAGGCAGCAGATTGAGCACGGCGTTTATTTGCGGACCAGGGACAAGCAGGTCGGCGAAGCCGCACTTGAAAAGGCTATGTGAGCACTGTCCGGCGGCGGCGGATCGCCTTGTTGGGCATCGTCAAGTTAACCAGAGGGTGACCGGATCGGGGCATATGTAAGGGATGAATCCGACCCGTCATCCGCCCGCCACCGCTTCCCGGCTGAGGTGATCAGCCATGCTGTCTGGTTGTACTTCCGGTTTCCCTTGAGCCTGCGCATGGTCGAGGAGATGCTCGCCGCCCGCAGGATCGGGGTCAATCATGAGACGGTGCGGCAGTGGGCCCTGAAGTTTAGCCAGGAGTTTGCCGCGCAAATCCGCAGGCGTCTTCCGGCACCGGAAGACAAATGGCACCTTGATGAGGTCGCGATCAGTATTGCAGGTCGGAAGCACTGGCTCTGGCGAGCCGTCGACCAGCATGGAGTCGTGCTCGATATTCTGGTGCAGAGCCGCCGCAATACAAAAGCCGCCAAGCGTCTGCTGCGCAAGCTGCTCAAGAAGCAAGGTATCACACCGCGCGTGATGATCACTGACAAGCTGGCCAGCTACGCCGCCGCGAGAAACAAGGTTATGCCCAGCGTGGAGCATCGCCAGCACAAAGGCTTGAATAATCGAGCCGAGAATTCTCATCAGCCGACCCGACGACGCGAACGCATCATGAAGCGCTTCAAATCAGCCGGGCAGGCCCAGCGCTTTCTCTCAATTCATGATCAGGTCGCAAACCTCTTCCACCGCACCGCTAACACTACTGCCGCAGAACATCGCACCTCCCGAGCCCAGGCCTTTATGACTTGGGCCGAGGTGACGGGCCTTGTTGCTGGCTTCTGACCGGCTGATCCCGTGGCGCTCTGTGACGTCAACTCATTAACCTGACGGTGCCCGCCTGAGCAGCCCGAGCCGAATGGCGGGTTAGCTGGCCAACCCGTCAGCGCCGCGTCTACAGCATGAGAACCGGCCATGTGAAATTGAGGCATATGCAGGACCACAGTCTGTTCAACGGTCTCGCACAACATCGACGGGATAGCCGTGCCGCTTCAGCCACATGTCTTTAAGCCTTTGCCATGGCCCGTATCGTGACAGGCCCAGCTTGGCCTCGATACCGCCGATGTGCATTGCAAAATCGTCACCTAGCACCTCTACATGCACATCTATGAATCGCTTAAAAAAGGGCGTTCTTTTGTAGACCTCTGTTCTGACCACGTACCCAGGTCTACCACTAAGTGCTTGCCGCAATAGATCAGCGATCTCATCGCGAAATGCATTTCCTGCTGTCCTGTTTAGCTGTACCTGGGCAGGCGTAGTGGCACTTACTACCCCGCTTGGTGCCCCACGAGGTATGCGAGCCCCTTCTACCATCCCTCCTGCTTGCACAAATGCCTGAGAACCGTATGCGATAGCCTCGCCGATCGCCTCGACTTTTCCGATCCACCCCCCAGCCAAAGAGGCTCGTGCAGCGGCCTCGCCGGTGAGTTCAGCCAACTCGAATGTTTCGTAAGGCGTTCTCGCCACACCCTCAAGGAATGCGGGAATTCCGGTAACAAACCATCCGCCCAATGATCCAGCACGCTCCCAGGCACTCCTCCCCGGCGCGGCCAGTTCGTTCCAATACTCACCCTGCCTTCTTTGCCAATAGGGCTCGGGCGCATACCAGCTGTAGGAAACACCAGGAGACCCCGTACTTCCAGATGCCTGATCAGGCTGGGGCCCGGTCAAACCGCTTGAGCTGCCTCTTCCACCGAACAGCCATTCAGCGGCAGTCCCGATCGCTCCGGCCACAAGACCTGGCCACCATTCCCCACTTGTCGAGGGAGGGGCGTTGCCCAAACATACCTCGGCCGAAGCCCCGGCACATGGATCAAGTCCAGTTGGGTCGGCGAAGTTCACTGGATCTCCAAACGCGAAAGTGTAAGGGTTGGCCTGAGACGCTGATCGAGCAATGGTAAGTGGATCTCGCTGAACAAATCGTCCGGTCTGCGGCGTGTACGTGCGATCCCCCAAAAGTGTGATGCCGAATAGCTCAAGGGTCGCTCCGCGGTTCCAGAGATATTTTGTATAGGTTGCGGTGCCCTCGTCCCCGCTATCACCGTGAATATCGCCGTACGCGCGATAGTCAACGTGTTGGACGATGCGCCCTTCCTTATCTGTAAACAGCCGATTGGCGCTTGCGTCCCCGTGGTGGTAGAGGACGACCGAACTGTCCCGAGCGCCGCGCCTTGCTGCTATAATTCCCATTGGCCCGGGGATGCGACGTTCGATGAAAGGCTGCTTGTTAGGGTCGCTGGACTCCGGCTCTCCAAGGATGGAAAACTCCGATTCTTCAACGAGAGGGCTGCGGCGCCGATCCCGACGCTTTACGCCAGCGGAAGCATTCGTCAAAGTTAACTCTGACACATTGCCAAAGGGATCATCTCGGATGATGGCGCTAGCTGCACCGTTGCGTGTTTCGACCAACTTTGAGAGAGAGTCGTAGACAAACGTCCGCGCGGAGCCAGCGGTATCCTGAATTCTCGTGATATTTCCAAGAGCATCGTAGCCATATGTGCAGGAAAGAGAATCTGTTTCAAGGAAAGGAGGTGCTTCAGGATCGTCGGACGAGAAAGGTAGTTGGTCACTTCGGCAGAGACGGTCCGGATCCCGAATGTCCTGGATCAGCCTCAATGCAGTAAGCCCAACATGATCATTGATCTTTGCCAAGTTTCCTAACGGATCGTAGAGAAATGATTCATCGCGAACCACATGGGCCAATGTTCCTCTGATCGTGCGAGCCCTCTCCAGTTGGTTCAAAGCGTTGTAGGCGTAGGTCGTCGTCTCTGTGATCCCAGCCGTGCCACCTCTTGGAACAATTCGCTCGCTTCTCGCCTTCAGACGATTCAGGCCATCAAACCCAAGGTAGGAGGAGGCGCGGGTATCCGTTGCATTGGTAATTATCTGCTCCTCTAGCTCTCGACGTCGATTGGGACGGTACGCGAACGTGGCCGTGACACCATTGCCTAGACGGACATCCTGATAGCGCCCAAATGCATCGATTGCCGCCGCCTGAAAAATGGGCGAGGTCCCGAAGCTGTCCGTCCATGTGACTCCCCGCACCCGCCTCGCACTGTCGTAGGTGTAATCCACGGTCTCGAGCTCACCATGCGTATCCGGCAGCCGGAATCCAAGGGCACGAAGCTGTCCAGTGGGTGTATATTTCCGCTCCTCCATGAACTGACGGTCCGGCTCAAGCGGTCGTACCTGGGAAATGAGAGACAAACGTCCCAGCGAATCGTAGCCAAAGAATGTCTTGTTTCCCTCTTCGCAGGCTTCGGCATCACACGCGTAAGCCATGCGTCCTCGGAGATTGGTCGGCGTCACCGGCACCAAGTGATCAGTGTCACCTGAAGGCAGGTCATAATAATAGTGATAGGTTCTTTGCGGATCAGACTCTCCGCCGGTGATATGCTCGACCTTAGTCAGGCGATTGAACCCATCAAACGAGTTTCGAACGACGCGGGTTCTTGGTGGCGTTTCGCTGTCCAGCCAGCTGAACTCGCTGAGATTGCCCTGATTATCGAACGTAAATTTCCGCGCGGAGGCGTTAGGCTGTCGAATTTCGAGCAACTGCCCCAATGAATCGTAATTATACGACCAGAGCACAGGTCTGACGCCGGCCACAGACGGCTTCGTCCACCGTCGAACATCTGTCAGATGCCCAAGACGGTTATAGCCATAGTCAACTAGCCCGAGCCGAATGCCCTCTTTTTCCCGGGATTTCAAAATAATCCGTCCCGTGGCCGTCGAAATCACTTCGTCGTACACGTCGGCCTGTGGACTACCTGGAAGAAGCTCGTTTGGGCCTTTGATCTGAATGGCAAGTTGATGATCTCGGAAGCTGTAGCTGAAGCAATGAGGATAGCGATCGAGCGACTCATTCGTAAGAGTTGTAAATGCTTGAGGTCCTTCGCCGTCAATCCTGCAGCGAAGGCGATTGTCAGAATAGTAATGGAAGCTTGTGCCATACTGCAGTGAGGGCATCTCACCCTGCTCGAATGGTGAAGCCACGAATGTTGGTCGGCCAAGCCCATCATATTCGATGTATTGCGTGACTAGCGTCTTGTCTCCGTAACTGCTTCCTAAGCCGCGCTCTACGAAGCGGAGGCGGCCCAACTCGTCAAAGTAGGCGGTGGATCGCGTCACATCAGACGGATCCAGTGTGGCACCGACGAGCGTGTCCTTTGGGATCCAGGTATGAAACTCCTGCTTCCTGATTCTCTTCCCGTTTGCGTCAGCCGGATTGTCATCAAGGTATTCGGTTCTGCTCAAAATGTATTCTCGGTCACCTGGATTCGGCACAATGGTGAACAAATTAAGCCTGCCGAACTTATCGTAAGATCTTTTTAGCTCAACGCCATTGTAGTCCGTCACACTTCGCAGAAGAGACGAGATCGGATCATGGCGGAAGCTCGTCATGAGCTCAGTGCCAGCGGATTCTACCATGATCAGATGGGGTGTGAGGCCAAATGCGTCGAAGGCAACTGACTGGGTACGCGTGATGCTCTCGTTAGGAGAGATTAGCGATACAACATTGCCGAAATCATCATGGTGTCGAATATCTGCAATAAACTCGGGAGGATTTAACCTCTCTCCAGTCTGTGCATTGTATCGCTCGACTATGCGGTGGGAGAGGAGACCAGCCTCTACCTTGCCTTCTTCCAGGTGGTCATACCGATATCGAGTACCGGCATAAGTAACTGCTGGCGGATTGTCCGCAGAGCAGGAGGAGAGAATGCGCGCTGCGTGAACAGCATCGACGATATGCGCTCCGGTTGCGACGCTAGTCGAATAGGTCAGACTTATACAGAGGTCATCATCGTCGCGCGCTGTATCATTTTCCAGACTAATGAGCAGCGGGCGCCCGAAACCATCAACGTTCACGGTGCGCGTCCGCATTTCAGTCGACGCCGACGATGGTGGCGCTTGTGTCCCGGTCCAGGATCGAACTTGTGCGGAATACACAACGCCCGTGTGCCGGCAGAGCTGGGAATTGGCACCAGCCGGGAACCCGAAGATGTAGGGATGCTCCAGCTCAAAGCATTCGTTCTCGTAAGCGCTCGGGTCGTCGGCTGTGGGCTGGAGTTGTGCTTGATAATCTACGTGCCGATTGCCATGCCAGCGCGGATCTGTCGGGATGAAGAGACCGACCAGGTCCCAGGGATCTGTCGTAAATCGCCCGTTGAGGAAGTGGGCGTCTCGAAGCCGACTGACCAGTGCGTAACGGTCGTACCCAGGCGCGACCTCGTCAGCACCCAATGCATCATAGATGGTAGCTGTGCCTTCTAAGGATTCAACTGGATCAGCAGCATCATCACTCGAATGGGCTGATTTCAATCCTTGAAGGGTCACGTATCGTCGATATCCGGCAAACGTCCAGCGGCTAAGGAGTGCGTCGTAGCGCAAGCTTGCGTTGCCGTACGCATAGTGGGTCGGCTCGAGCGACGTGCCAAGGGTTCTATCTCCGACTGGTTCGGCGATCACCGTTGTCTTGGCTACAACGATTTCAGCGAACGGAACCTGATGTGGTGTATGAGTATCGATCTTTGCGGATCCGTACTCGATCTGTGTCGTTCCTCGATAACCGTTGCTGATACTGCGCAGCCGACCCGCATCATGCGCACCTGCTGTAGTGGAGCTCCCGCGCAGCTGAGCAACCTTTAGCTGGCCCGGATCAGCCCATATCATGTCCGGTCGGCCGTCACTGTTGATATCAACTAGACCTGCAACGGTTCTCGCGAGTTCTCCATCGCACCGCTCCCGGGTGAGCGACAGTTCGAAGGACAGAGCCGAACCGATAAGCTTTGCACCGGTGAAGCCTGAGCCAGTACCAACGCGGATTCGCCATCGAGGAACAAGGTCGTCCTCATCCGGTCCATGGTAGACGTAATCAGGAATCCCATCGCCCGTGAGATCCACAAGAGACGAGAGATGTCGACTGTCAAACACCGTCCATGCTGCTCCGGTGCCGCATACCGACGAACGCTCACTCCTCATCGACGCGACGCGGCCTGGGATATTCAGCGACGTCGGCACAAAGCCCAAAGGCACACCTTGATTAAGCAGAACGCGGGTAACACCCCCAGTTAAAGTTTGGTAATAGTCAACGAGGCCATCTCCGTTGACCTCAACGAATCCACACTCCATCCAGGTGCCCCCCTTATCCATGCCGCCTTCGTCGCCTTCACGCCAGCGCTCCAGACCGCATTCAGCATCGTCAGGGCTCCAGCGATTGAGATCTTGAATGAGAGTGGTTGCAGCATGAGTAAAGCTGGGCGCTGGTCCTCGAGAGGTGTTATAGTAGACAAAGATGTCATTGTAATCGGTCGACGTGAACGGGCCGTCGCTCGTCGTCGTCGCCGGGCTAAACAGGTCTTCCTTGTATTCGCAGTGAGCTATCGTACCGTCGCCGCTAGTCCCCAACCTCCGCTCGAGTTCTTCCGCCGTGGGGCACTCTTCCGACCGGTTATCAAAGACATTTACCTGCGGCGGAATCCTGCTGAGCACAAAATCCGGATGACTGTCCCCGTTGACGTCAAGCAGTTTCCACTCAGTGATTGTCTTACCGTCACGCGGGATACTTGCCGGATTCGTGGGTTCAGGGGGAGGTAAGCCGGGGCTCTCAGGAGGAGGCCAGTTTGGGCAATCCGCCCGGTGCAAGTGCCAGTCAGTGAGGTGGTACTCGTAGCAATACTTGAGCCAGATGTCCTTGTGAGTTCGCGCTCGAGATAGCGGCAGAAAATCAGATTCGAATTCATAGCCGAGGGTCTTCAGTTTAGTTCGAATATGAGCGATGTACACGTGACGCTTCTGCCACTCTATTGCTTCTGGCCCTTCGCCTGGTTCGGGGGTGTTGAGGAACAGGTACCAATTGTCCTTGTCCTCCCTCTGAGCCCAAAGAACGTCCAAGCGACCATCGCCATTCCAGTCAAGGATCTGCATCTCAGTCTCGAGCCATTCGCCGCGAATGACCTGTTGGCCTGTCCAAGCAATCAGATCGGCCAGAGGGAAGAAGGGTCCTCTAGCATCAGGGCTGTTAAGTGATGTACCCGTTGCGTCAGTCACATTCCGTTGCAGCACTTGCTGGCCGCCAACTCGGTAAACCTGGTCCGGCAGGCCATCGCCGGTGAAATCCATCAACATATGGTCAGAGCCAATCGCTCGATTCGGGGAGAGCCCGAGGGTGTAACCCTGTCTTGAGCTTGCAAAGCCAGGACTCGCCGACGTTGAGTCGGACGGCAACGGGACCGTACTCGAAACCGGATAGCTCAACACGTTGTCGACGAGGGCCGATCCATACTGGTAGAGAGACATCGGAAGTGCGCTCGTGTCGTCCACATCGCCCTCGCCGCCAAGTTTAATCTGGGCGAGACGCGGCATCGCGGTGTCGGCATCGATTGAATAGTGCAAGAAGTAGGCTTTTAAAATCCGATAGTCTGAATCGGCCGGCGGGTCGCCTGCTTGGCTGTACACCGCGATCTTCTCGACCACTCGCATCTTGGTCCGGGCCGATCCATTACCTAGGTCATGCCCGAGGAACGCATGATGCTTGTATTGAATGGGCGGCGTGGTGGAGATTTGTTGCACACACTCGGTGAGCTTCGAATCGGGTGGATTCCAAGTCCGGTACTCCAGAACAATGCGGTGCTTGGGGTACGTGCCGGTTGGATCAAAAGAATATTCGATCGTGCTGAGCTGAACGTCCGGCCAGGCTCGCCAAGGTCGCTCGTCGCAGTACTCATGTCGGTCGAGCTCATACTCGAAGGTGATCTTGTTGTTGCCCGTTCGATCTGTCACTTGCGTTAGGTACCAGAGCGGGCTATTGCCGCCCTCAATCTGGCTGAATGTATAAATACGCCCCTGGGAGTCATGGGCTGTCCATTGATTTGACCTGGGCCGGAAAAAGAGTTCCAGATACGCGTCAGCGATCATGGGGCGGTATGCGTCAGAGACGCCTGTCGAATTCATGAGCATCGAGCGGCCACCCAGATTGAGGAAGACTCGCTCTGGCGGATCACCCGTGGCAGACGCTGGCTTGCGACGGCTCACTGAGGTTGAGCGCTGGACATAGGAATAGGGAACTGACCAGCCTAGACCGACATCGCCCACCTTGCTCCCGCCGTCATATACGATCTCCAGTGGGTTTGGCAGATCGCCCCGAGGCTGAGGAAAGTCGAGTGATGCGCCGGCCAGATACCGGCCTGTCGGTGAGACGCTGCCGGAGCCGTAGCCTGAGCCACTTCCCATCGGAGCGTGATGGCCCCCAATCGGAGAATATTGTGCCACTGCCTGCGCAACAGGGAAAATCGCGAGCAATGCAAAGCCTAGAACCAGTATGAGTTGCTGGAGCGATCGGCTACTGGGCTCAGCGAAGTAAGAGAGGTATTGCCGCCGGAGACCCATCTGGTCCTCCTTAGCAAAGTTGCCTACCGTCAAGCCACCAACTTAAAGTGACCCAGATGTGGACTTGGCGCAAAATTTGATGAAGGAAGCCAAGGTCCTGTTCAAGGCTTGCCGTCTTGCGTTCTACGCGGAAGTCCCCGTTTACTGAGTTTTGGAACGTATCTCGGCATTTTCAAAACCCATAATATACCCATCCCGACACATGGAAAAGCAGAATACCTATACCCGGCGCACTTATCCTGTATCGGCGCGCCCTGGAATAAAGGTGCAGATATGGGCTTTGTTGCACAGATCGGATTGTGCACGCATTGAATGCAGCGTAGCCCGAATTCAAGCGATGCGGCCGGACTTCGGGTGTCCAAGCGCAAGCATGCGGTTCAGGGCCTGAACGGCGATCGCGACCTCCGTCGTGCGACGCCGATCCGTCCGTGAGCGTAAGCTCGTGCCGATCACTCGTTTCAAGCGGCTGATGGCAGTCTCCACCAAAGCACGGCGATTATACCCGGACCACTTCTGCCAACCCCTGCGTCCATGCTCGGCAATGCTGTGGAGATGCCGATCGCGCTGGGTCAGAGTGGTCTCTCCCATCTCGCTCAGCATTGCCGTTGATCGGGGTGGAATGATCACGTCAGCGTCGGGATGGCGCGCGGCGACAGTGCCGTAGATGCCAGCTTGATCGTAGGCTCCATCACCGATGAAGGAAGCGAGTGGGCCTGTGATCTGGTCGAGCAAGGGCTCGACCTGCGCGAGCCATCATCAACATCATGGGGCGTCAGCTCTGATGCCAGGATCTGCCCGGTCTCAGCATCGACGCCAATGTGCAGCTTTCGCCAGGACCGGCGTCGTCGGGTGCCGTGTTTCTCGATCAGCCACTCGCCGGGTCCGCACAGACGCAGACCTGTGCTGTCGACCAGCAGGTGAACAGGTCCTCTCGAGCTCGAACATGGCCTTGGACCCTCCAGAGTTTCGGCCCGCCGGCTCAGGGTCGAGTGATCCGGCACCGCCAGATCCAGACCGAGAAGTTGGAGGATCGAGCTGATCAGACCTTCCGTTTAACGCAGCGCCAGCCGGAACACCGCCCGCAACGTCAACGCTGTCCTGATCGCCAAAGCCGAGTAGTGGGCTTGACCACCGCGGGTGGTGCGGGGCTCAGCCCGCCAAGCCGCAATCGCTTCCTCGGTGAACCAGACGGTCAGGCTTCCCCGCTGGCGCAGGGCTGCATCGTACTCCGCCCAATTCGTCACCCGGTGCCGCTGCTTCGGAATGCGATGACGGCGGGTGGTATTGACCTTGAACGGCATGACGGGATTTTCTCGGAAGTCAAACAGGCCTCCACGCTACCCAGCCGCGGTTACCAACTCGCTCATCCATGCAACAAGGCGCTTCAGCGGCCCCCGATGCGAGGCCGAGGTGATCAAACGAGAGGTCGGGGCTTTCCTGCGTGATGAGCTCAAGCTGGAATTGTCCGAAACCAAGACATTGATCACCCGCGCACAGTCACAAGCTGCGCGCTTCCTCGGCTATGACATCCGAGTCCTGCACAACGACCAAAAACGTGATCGACGTGGTCACCGTTGCCTGAACGGGCAGATCGGGTTGCGCGTCCCACCAGCCGTCGTGCGGGACAAATGCAAACGATACCTCCGCCGTGGCGAACCGATGCACCGCACGGAACTCATCCACGACACTGTCTTCAGTATCGTGGCTCAGTACCAAAGGGAGTACCGGGGCTTGGTGGAGTATTATCGCAGGGCCTACAACCTGCATCACCTCAACCGTCTGAAGTGGACGATGGAGCGGTCACTGACTGGAACGCTTGCGCGGAAGTTGCGCATAAGTGTGTCCCGAGTCTATCGCCGCTTTGGCGCCACACTTCAGACCGACCAAGGTCTCTGTGTGGGACTTGAGGTCATGGTTGAACGAGATGAAGGGATGAGACCTCTGGTAGCACGGTGGGGCGGTGTTACGCTGGCACGGCATACCAAGGCAGTTCTCGACGACAGCATTCCCTTGCGTATTTGTGGTCCGCGATCTGATCTCGAACGACGTCTCTTGGCGAACACCTGTGAGCTTTGTGGCTCTCAGGAGAACATCGAGGTGCACCACGTTCGAGCTCTTAAGGACTTACAGTACAAGGGACAACGCCCTCCGCCTTTATGGGTTCAGGTCATGGCGGCACGCCAGCGTAAAACACTGGTGACATGCCGGTCGTGCCATATCGACATCCATGTTGGGCGGCCGTTGCGACGCAGCTTGCCAGCGAATTTGGAGGACACTGGAGAGCCGGGTGCTCCAAAAGGCGCAAGCCCGGTTCGGAGAGGGTTGCGCCTTGCAAGCGCGTTGAAGACTGCCGTCTGAGATGGCGGCCGCGGCAAAGCCTAGCGAGCAGCCGCGAACCGAGTCTTGCGCGGCGTCCGGTAACGGCCGTTGCGAAGCGTAGACAGGGAGGTTGTAGGCCGGAATGAAGTGAACGGGAATATAGCCCCGAAATCGAACGTGATCGGAGTAGCCGACCCTGTCTCTCTAAGGGGAAGGCGGAATCGCATGCCGCGTTAGTGCGAGTGGTATGCGGTGCTCCCGGGGTTCGTACCGCCAGCATGCAACTGAAGGATTTGACGTGAACAAGGGAGATCCATCCGGTTCAAGCGCAAGCTTGTAGGACCTGCCAAGGCGACGAGGTGAGAAGGGGCCGAAGACCGGGTGGAAGTCAGACTGACTGATAGTACTCCGAGGACGGGAGAGCCGGCCGCATGGGGAAGCGGTCAGCGGTAGGTGAAATGTTCTTGGGCAACATGGGCTCCATTCAACGGGAGACACGGCCTTTCATGCAAAGGGAAGATGCGCTGACCATGGAAACAGAACTGGAACGTATAGCAGCGCAAGCTCGGTGTGAGCCGAAACTCCGCTTTACATCGCTTGCCCATCATATCACGCGCGACCGGGTGCACAGGAATCTGTTGAGGATTCCGCAGCGCTCCGCCGCCGGGGCGGATGGTCAGACGGTGACGGCGGTGAAGGAGAGCTTTGGAGAGTGGATCGAGCCGATGCTCCAATCCATTCACCGCCAGGGATATCGCGCGCCGGCAGTACGGCGCGTTTACATCCCCAAGCCCGGCAAGACGGAGAAGCGCCCATTGGGCGTGCCAACGATCTCAGACCGGGCCCTCCAGCGCAGTGCAGCCGAGGTGCTGTCCGCCATCTACGAGCAGGACTTCTTGCCCTGTTCGTTCGGCGGGCGACCTGGGTTGAGTGCTCATCATGCCCTGGCGACCCTCACCGAGGTCATCGCAGGTGGCAAGATCAGTTGGGTGCTGGAGGCGGACCTGAAGAACTTTTTCGGGAGCCTGTCCCATGAATGGACGCTCCGGTTCGTCGAACATCGAGTCGGGGATCCACGCCTGATCAGCTTGATCCGGCGCTGGTTGAAGGCGGGTGTCATGGAAGATGGAGCGGTCCATCCAAGCGACGAAGGAACTCCACAAGGTGGGTCGATCAGTGTGCTGCTAAGCAATCTCTACCTGCACTATGTGCTTGACCTGTGGTTCGAGCGCGCGGTGAGAGTCCGGTTGCGGGGCGAAGCCCGACTGGTGCGCTATATCGACGATTTTGTGATCTGCTTCCAATATCGCGAGGATGCGCTGCGCGTCGCAGACGCCCTGCGTCACCGGTTGGGGAAGTTCGGCCTCACCTTGGAGACGACCAAGACCAAGTTGGTCGAGTTTGGTCGGTTCGCGCAGCGACACGCGGGCAAGCGCGGCAGGAACCGCCCGGAAACGATCTACTTTCTGGGCCTGACGCTGTACTGCACGCGCAACCGAAAAGGCAACTTCAAGGTTGGGATGCGCACCGAGAAATCTCGGCTCAAGCGCAGCCTTCTGTCTCTGCGGGAGCTGATGCGGCGAATCCGGCATGATGCGATCAGTGATCAGGTTGCGGACATAAACCGCGTCCTGCGCGGCCACTATGCCTATTACGGCGTCCCGGGAAATCTCCGGTCGCTGATCAAGGTGTACCAGGTCGTGGAGCGTTACTGGCGCAGAATGCTGGGCAGCCGCAGCCGCGATAGCGGCCGCCTCAGTTGGAGCACTTTCAACCAGATCAAAGAATGGAACCCGCTCCTGCGACCCAAACTGCGGCTCCCACATCGGGAACTGCAGGCACTCGCGGTGCTGTGAACCAACTGCCGAAGAGCGTGGTGCGGTAGCTCCGCACGCCACGTTCTGTGGGAACCGGGGGCGGGTGACCGCCTCCGGTGACCCGGTGGATGGGGAAACCTGCCTCAGCAACGAGGCAAGGCGCTTCATCCCTACTCTACTGCATGTCCGGTTCGATGAGCGGGGTGTGGAAACGGAGCTACGGCTCGGCTAGTGAGGCACCGCCAGGCGAAAGCGGCGGAAACAGATAGGCCGATCCTACCGCCACCGCGCCACACCTCGACTCTACCAACCTTTCACCTTCCGGCCGCTCAACAAACGTCAGCTCCTAAGCGCCAAAGCAGACTAAACGCTTTCGTCCGAGAAGTGCCAGGATGTATGGTCCGGCCGTGCGTCGCAAGATGATGTTGGCGGACTGACGAACGTGAGAGCTGCATCAATGTATTCGGCCTCGATGTGGAGCTTGTGCTCCGGGCCAGCATGGGTATCCGCGCGCATCCAAGACTCGCTAGCTGAAAGACCTCAATGGGCCATCATGGCACCCAGTCTTGTGGTTGCGCCGGGCAGACCGTTCGTCCATCTCCTCCTCATCTCGCAGACCTCGGCGGGAAATTGCTGCTTACTGAACTGAATTCATCATCAAACCCTCAGGGCTGATCGGTTGCAGAAGGAGCCGGGAGCGTCCTCATCTCACATCGCATGAGAGGCACTCCTCGGCTGATAAGCATGTCCGCGGGCCAGCACCGCCCAAGCGATGCGGGCCAGCTTGTTGGCGAGGGCAATCACCAGCATGTTGCGGTGCAGCCGCCGCCCGGCGGTCTCGATCCACGGCCACAGGCCAAGCCTGGCACCATGCGGGCGGCGCACTAAGACAATATGAGCGGCCTGCACGAACAGGGTCCGCAGGTACTTGTTCCCGCGTTTGGAGATCTTGCCCAGGATGGTGCGGTCACCGGTTGACTCCTGCTTGGGCACCAGCCCGAGCCAAGCCCCGAAGTCGCGCCCCTGCTTGAACCCTGCCCCCGTTCCAATGGCCGCCACGACAGCCGACGAGATGATCGGTCCGACGCCCGGCACGCTCATGAGACGCTGACAGTGCTCGTCCTGGGCGGCGAGCGCCTCGATCTCGGCCGAGACGTCAGCAATGCGCTCGTCGAGCTGACGCCAATCCTCAGCCAGATCGGCAATGAGGTGGACGATGCGCAGCGAAAGGGCGTCGGAGGACGAACCCAGGATGCTTGGCAACGCCTGCCGCAGCGGCGCAAGCCCCTGGCGCACGGTAATGCCGCGCTCAAGCAGGAAGCCGCGGATCTGGTTAGTGACGCTTGTGCGCTGGCTCACCAGGCGTGAACGCACTCGGTGCAAGGCGAGCAGATCCATCTGGTCGGGCGTCTTGATCGCCACGAACGACATGGTCGGCCGTTGCACCGCCTCCGCGATAGCTTCGGCATCGCGATAATCGTTCTTGTGGCCCTTGAGAAACGGTTTGACGTACTGAGCCGGGATCAGGCGCACGTCGTGGCCCAATGCTTGGAGCTGACGGCCAATGTGGTGGGCGCCGGCACAGGCTTCCATGCCGATCAGGCACGGTGGGATGTTGGCCAGCCGCTGCGCGAGCTGGGGACGGGAGAGCTTGGTTCGCAGCACGAGGGCGCCGCGCTCGTCCTGGCCGACGAGATGGAAGCTGTTCTTGCCAAGATCGATGCCAAGGGTGGCGATGGCAGGAGAGACAGAAGACCGTGACATGGGACGTGCTCCTTGCGTGGCTCGAAGCCCCACAGCTTACGGGCAAGCGGGGCAGAAGCACGGCCGGACCATCCCATTAGCTGACCTTAGCGCGATGGGAGCAAAGACAGTCGATGCAGTTCCGAGAAAGGCAGGAGCGAGTGCTTACAAGCGGACAGCAGCATGGGCGCACCGGTCGGCACAACATCAAGGTTTGAGGAACGGTATCGCGCCAATGGGCTCGCAGGCCGGTGTGACGCTGGACGTAGTCGCATGTTCCAGCTCATCGCGACGGAAGAGTTTAGCCAATCGCGAGCCGCCAAGCCTGGTCAACTCCAGCAACTCTGCATAACCGTTGGCCGGCAGGATCGGCATCAACGGACGCGCACCCCTGAAAGCCAGGCTGAGGCCACACCGTCGGACCCTGGTAAAATTTCTAGACACCTCGGACGGTCCCGCCCCATCACAGGTAGGGAGGGGTGCAGGCGCTCACCACGATGCAGTCACTGGTCCCAGGATTGCGGAACCGGTGCGGGATTCGGCTATCGAAGAGGTAGGCGTCGCCTGAGCGGAGCACCTGAACTTGATCGCCCACTGTAACCTCGAGCTCCCCCTCGATGACGATGCCGCCTTCGCGCGAGTTATGCTCTAGCATGGTCGTGCCAGTATCAGCCCCAGGTGCATAACGCTCATGGAGGAGCTGCAGGTCGTAGGCCTGCGCATTGCCCACTTGGCGGAAGCTCAGCCGGCTGTGGTCCTGTCCCGTGTGGCTTGAGAGGCGAGATGTCAGGTCGACCAACTCATTGGCGCCAAAAAAAACCTTGTAGTGTGATCTCGTCTCCTCGTGGAAGAACCCTGCCATCGTCATGGAGACCCCGCTCAGAATCTTGCGCAGAGAGGCGACGGACGGGCTGCTCTTGTTCTGCTCGATCATGGAAATGAGGCTATGCGTCACTCCGGCGCGCTCGGCGAGTTCCCTCTGCGATAGCCCGGCTTCCAGCCGGATCTCCTTCAGTCTTGCGCCAACGTCAAAGTCCATCGTCTCACCCGGGTTTCCGACGGGGCCCTCTTGCCGTGCTCAATATTTTGAGCAAGAGTGGTAGCATAGGTTTCCCGCCAGCGCATGAATAATCGGAGATTCGCGATGAGCGCAACAATGGCTCTTGCCGACCGTCACAAGGCCGCCATTCCCAGGGGTATTGCGACCAAGACGCTTTATGCCGCCCGCGCCCAGAACGCAGAGCTGTGGGATGTCGACGGCAAGCGTTACATCGATTTCGCGGCCGGCATCGCGGTGCTCAACACCGGTCACCGCCACCCGGCCGTCATGGCGGCGGTGGCCCAGCAGACCGAGGCGTTCACCCATACGTGCTTCAACGTAGCGCCCTATGAAACCTACATTCGCTTGGCCGAACGCCTGAACGCGGCCGCACCGGGCGACTTCGCCAAGAAGACGATGTTCGTCACCACGGGCGCCGAAGCGGTGGAGAACGCCGTGAAGGTGGCGCGCCGGTTCACCGGCCGCTCTGCCATCATCGCATTCGGCGGCGGCTTCCACGGCCGCACCATGATGACCATGGCGCTCACTGGCAAGGTCTCACCCTACAAGAAGGGATTCGGCCCCTTGCCGGCCGAAGTTTTTCATGCGCCGTTCCCGAAGAAGTCCGCGGGCATCGACACGGCCAAGGCTTTGGAGGGTCTGCGTCAGATCTTCCTGAACGACGTGGAGCCGGCGCGCGTCGCGGCCATTATCGTCGAGCCGGTGCAGGGTGAAGGCGGCTTCAACATCGCGCCGTTCGACTTCCTCCAGGAACTCCGAGCCATCTGCGACGAGCATGGCATCCTCCTGATCGCCGACGAGATCCAGACCGGCATCGCCCGCACAGGCCGGATGTTCGCCATTCAGCACTCCGACGTGGTGCCCGACCTGATTACGATGGCGAAGGGCCTCGGCGGCGGCTTCCCGCTCTCGGCCGTCACCGGGCGCGCGGAGATCATGGATGCGGCCGATCCCGGCGGCCTCGGCGGCACTTATGCCGGCAGCCCCATCGGCCTCGCGGCCGCGCACGCGGTGCTCGACGTGATCGAGAGCGAAGGTCTTTGCGCCCGCGCCAGCGAGATCGGCACGCGCATGCGTAACCGCTTCGAGGAGCTGGCGCGCCGCAACTCGTTCTCGTGCATAGGCGACGTCCGCAACCTCGGGGCCATGGTGGCGGTCGAGTTCGTGAAGGACCGCGACAGCCGCAAGCCCGACGCCGACATCGTCTCCGCGCTCATCGCCAATGCGCAGGACAAGGGGCTCATCCTTCTTTCCTGCGGCGTCGATGCAAACATCGTACGTCTCCTCGCCCCACTGACCATCCCGATGGAGCAGGTGGACGAGGGCCTCGACATCTTCGAGGCGGCCCTCACCGAAGTGGTGGGCAAGCGTCAGTAAAGCGGCCCGCCAACCGCGCCCGTCTCACCCGGCCGACGCGGTTTCCTTTCGCGCGATCAGCGCGCGCATGAATATGCGCCGATGCTCCCTCTCGCGACGAGAGCAGCAATCAGCCGTTTCCTATGCGGTCGCGGCAGCCGTCTTTCGGCCCTGCCGCCAGCGCAGCAGCGCGGCAAGCCCACCCAGGCACAGCGTGCCGACGATGAGGAGAAGCGCCGCCGCGGCGACCGTCGGGCTGATATTCTCACGGATGCTGGAGAACATCTGCCGCGCCAACGTCCTCTGGTTCGGGCCCGCCACGAACAGGGTCAGCACGACCTCGTCGAGGGAGGTGGCAAAGGCGAAGATCGCGCCCGACACCACACCCGGAATAGCCAGCGGCAGGGTCACGCGCCGGAATACCGTGACCGGCCGGGCCCCGAGGCTGCTCGCCGCGCGCTCGATCGCGGGGTCGATCCCCTGCAGGGCCGCCGAGACGCTGACGATCACGAAGGGAATGCACAGAACCGAATGTGCAATGATGACGCCGAGATAGGTGCTCGCAAGCCCGAGCCGAACGAGGAAGATCTGCATGCCGACGCCGAGAACGACAGCCGGTACCACCATCGGGAGCAAAAACATGGTGCGCAGCAGGCCGGCCATCGGCAAAGCCCCCCTGCGCATCCCGAGAGAGGCCAGCGTGCCGAGCACGGTCGCCAGCACCGTCGCGCCGCTGCCGATGATGAGGCTGTTGACGATGGACGTTCGCCACACTTCGGCCGTGGTGAGTTCGTGCATCCAGCGCATCGAGTAGGCGGGGATGGGATAGTTGAGGAACACGCTGGACGTGAACGCCAGCGGCAGGATGGCGAAGATCGGCATCAGCAGGAAGATGACGACGGCGATTCCGAAGATGGTTTGAAGCGCCCGAAACATAGCCTCAAGCTCCCGGCACTTGTTGGGACGTCGAAAAGCGCCCGTAGATGGCGTAGAGCACAGTGGTGACCATGAGCAGGATCAGGCCGAGAGCACCTGCCAGCCCCCAGTTTGCGGTGCCGGTCGCGTAGAACGCGATGACGGAACTGATCATCTGATCGTTCGCTCCGCCGAGCAGCGCCGGAGTGATGTAATAGCCGATGGCAACCATGAAGACGAGGAGCGAGCCTGAGAGAAGGCCTGGCAGGCTCAGGGGCAGCAGCACGCGCCAGGAGGCCCGAACCGGCCCTGCCCCCATCGACTGCGCGGCGGACATGAGGTTACGCGGGATCCCGAGGATGACGCTGTAAATGGGCAGCACCATGAAGGGCAGAAGCACGTGGGTCATGGCGATCACCACGCCGAGCCGATTGAAGATCAATGGCAGTGGGGAACCGATGAGTCCGATGGCCTGCAGCGCGCGGTTGATGAGGCCCTCGTTCTGGAGAAGGATGAACCAGGCGGCCGTGCGCACGAGCAGCGATGTCCAGAGCGGCAGGACCACCGCGAGGAGGAGAACCGACCGCTTCCACCCGGTCAGCGAGGCGGCAAGCATCGCGTAGGGAAGCCCGATAACCGCGCAGGCGACTGTCACCATGGCGGCGACCATAAGGGTGCGCAGCATGATGAGGCGGTGTGCCGAGACGTCCGCGGCCTCGGCCACGATGGTGCCCGACGTATCACGCTTCAAGTCGACGGCCGCGAGGATGTTGCGATCCGTATAAGGCGGCATCGCCTCCTTGAGCGCCACCCAGAAGCGCGTGTCGCTCCAGCGCGGATCGACCGTGGGAAGATCCACCTGTGCGGGATCGGGCGCGGCTTTGACCACGGGGATCGTCCGCGCGAGCAGGGTGCGGAAGCCCGATGCTGCGCTGTTGAGCCGGCGCACGGCCTCGCCCAGAGCCTGCTCGTCCGAGGCAGCCGAAAGATCCTGCACGAGTGCCTTGCGGGTCGCTTCCGAGGGCACGCCCTGGCCATCCCAGGAAACGATACTGACCGCCGTTCGCGGCAGAACCTTGCTGACCGCGTCGTCGACGAAGGCGGCAGTGACCATCGTCCAGAGGGGCCACAGGAAGAAAACTGCCAGGAAGACGATGACCGGCAAGACCAGCAGCAGGGCGCCGGAGCGCTCGCGGAGAACAGCTGATTTCATTGGGCGAGCACCGTGCAGTCACTGGGATCGAACGAGGCGACGACGGGGGCGCCGACAGTCCAATGGCCCGCCAGCCGCTCGCACCGCGCCACCAGGCTGAAATCGTCGCGGGTGAGTTGAATCCGCATGTGATCGCCGTGATAGATGCAGTCGGTGATCGTCATGTCGAGCGCGTTGCTCCCCTCCGGCGCCATCCCGAGACGGATCCGCTCGGGACGCAGCGAGAAGGATGCGGTCTGCCCGGCCGAGAGGCCACCCGTAGCATGCGCGTGCGCGCTGAGGCCGGCGCCGAGGGAGAGGCGGGCGATGCGATTGTCGACGCTCGCGATCTTGGCCTCGATCAGGTTGGTCTCGCCGATGAACTCCGCCACGAAACGTGTTCGCGGCGTGTCGTAGATCACTTGAGGATTGTCGATCTGCTCGATCCGGCCGGCGTTGAACACCGCGATGCGGTCCGACATCGTGAGCGCCTCGGACTGGTCGTGGGTCACGAAGACGATGGTGAGACCGAGACGCTTGTGCAGCTCGCGGATCTCGAGCTGCATGTGCTCGCGCAGCTGCTTGTCGAGCGCGCCGAGCGGCTCGTCCATGAGGATCACGCTCGGCTCGAACACGAGGGCGCGCGTGAGCGCGATGCGCTGCTGCTGGCCGCCCGAGAGCTGCGAGGGCCGCCGGTCCTTCAACTGCTTGAGCTTCACCATGTCGAGTGCGCGCTCGACCCGCCGGGTGATCTCGGCGCGCGGCACGCGCTGCATCTCGAGCGGGAAGGCAACGTTCTCGGCAACGGTCATGTGCGGAAAAAGGGCATAGTTCTGGAACACGACGCCCATCTGCCGGCGATAAGGCGGCAGATGGTCGATGCGCTTTCCATCGAGATAGATTGCACCCTGTGTCGGTCGTTCGAATCCCGCCAGCATCATCAGGATCGTGGTTTTGCCGGATCCGGACGGGCCCAGAAGACTGACGAACTCGCCCTTTTCGATGGCAAGATCGAGCGCGTTCACCACGGTGAGACTGCCGAAGGCTTTCGAGACGGACTCGAACTGAATGAAAGGTCGCATTTCGCTATGCCCTGGATCGTGTTTGCCGCAGGTGAAACCTTGGCGGGTGCTGCATCCTGTGGTCTCGGCTCGGCCAAAATGGCAAAGGCCGTCTCTGCGCAGAAGAGGGGGGGGGGGGGGGGGGCCCCCCCCTCGACTTGGTGGCGGATTGGACGCGCCAGGAGCGGAGTGATGCATCGAGCCGCTGAAACTCGCATGTCGCCCGCTCCTGCCTGCATGGATTGTCTCGCCGTTACTTTGCGAGCCAAGCGTTGAAGCGCTTGTTGAGCTCCTCGATGTTGTCGATCCAGAAGTCGGCGTCGAGCGGCACCGAGCCAGCCAGGTTCTCAGGCGCGGTCGGCAGATCCTTCTGCAGGTTTGCCGGCACGGCGGCTGCAGCCGCTTTGTTCGGAAGGCCGTAGGCGATATATTCCGGCAGCTTCACCTGGTTTTCCGGCACGTTCGCGAAGGCGATGAAGTCCATCGCGGCGTCCTTGTTCGGGCTGCCCTTCATGATCACCCAGCTGTCGATGGCATAGAGGCTGCCCGGCCACACGACCTTGAAGTTCTTGCCTTCGGTCTTGTTGATGCCCGAGATGCGGCCGTTATAGGCGGTGGTCATGACCACCTCGCCGGAGGCCAGGAGCTGCAGCGGCTGAGCGCCCGATTCCCACCAGACGATGTTCGGCTTCAACTCGTCGAGCTTCTTGAACGCGCGATCGATGCCCTCCGGCGTACCCAGCACCTTGTAGACATCGGCGGGAGGCACGCCGTCGGCCATCAGGGCGAACTCGAGCGCGTATTTCGGACCACGGCGCAAGCCGCGCTTGCCGGGGAACTTCTTGGTGTCCCAGAAGTCGGCCCAGGATTGCGGCGCTTCCTTCAGGCGGTTCGCGTCATAGCTGAGGGCGGTCGTCCATACGATGGCACCCACGCCGCAATCGTTGACGGCGGCCGGAAGGTAGGCGTCCTTGCCACCGAGTTTGCTCCAATCAAGCTTCTCATAATAGCCGTCCGCGCAGCCGAGCGCGAGTTCCTCGGACTCGACCTGCACCACGTCCCAGTTCGGCACGCCGGCCTTGATCTTGGCCGCGATCACGCCGATGCCTCCGTCCCAGCTCTCGTCGAGAACCGGCTTGCCGGTCTTCTTGGCGAAGGGCTCAAAATAGATCTTCTTCTGCGCGTCCTGGTAGTTGCCGCCCCAGGACACCACGGTGAGATCGCGAGCCTGAGCCGATGTGATGGCCGCGCCCGCGACGAGAGCCGTGAGGCAGGCGGCGAACGTCAGTTTCTTGGCGAGTGTCATGTTTGGATCCCTCTCTGGTTATTAGCGCCTCCGGCAGGCAAGCACATCCGCGGTCGAAGTTGGAAGCGGCTTGGCTCCGTCGCGGTGAAAATATTAAACGTCGACCCAGTTGGCCTCCGTCAATTTGAAGGTCAGTAGGTTGGTGGTGTGACGGCGCTGAGAATGGTACTCGGCTCGTTGGCAACGTTCCGGAAGCGGTGGGGCATGCGGCTGTCGAAATAATAGCCATCGCCCGCCTTGAGCACGCGGCATTCGTCGCCCACCGTGACCTCGACGGCACCGTGCAGCACTGTTCCGGCTTCCTGCGCCGAATGGGAGAATGGCTCTCCCGTATCGGCTCCGACCGCATAAGTCTCATGCAGCATCAGGATCTGCCGGTTGGGATGGTTCATGCCCAACATGCGGTACGAGATCGTCTGCGCCTTGCCGATCTCGACCCATTCATCGGCCTCGTAGAACGGCGAGTGACGCACAGCGGAGTTCAGGTCCGAGAAGAAGCCCGTCAGGGTGGTGCCGAGAGCATCCAGAATGGCGCTGAGCGTGTCGACTGACGGGCTCATGCGGTCCCGCTCGATAAGGGAGATCGAGGAATGTGAGATGCCGGATCTCAAGGCCACCTCACGGACTCCGAGATTTCGCCGGCGGCGAAGCTCTCTAAGCCGGGTCCCGATCTTCGGCATGCCTACCTCTTCCTCGTTTGAGGGCCTCGCCCCGGCGAGACCCGATGAGAGTCCGGCGTGGTAACAGGCTGCAGTTTCACCATCTTAGGCATGGTTAGAATACTGAACAAGAGGGTCGGGGCCAATTGAGAAGCGCCACGACATCATCGAGAGTTGAGACCCGTCAAAAGGAACAAACAATGTTACGATCGATGTCGACTCCGACCGGGAAGGTCACACATCTCAAAGCCCCGAAGCGCGACGCCGACACGGACAACCGCGAGATCGAAGCCACCGTTCGTGACATCATCGGCGCCGTGCGGACGCGGGGGGACGCGGCTGTGCGGGAATACGGCAACGCGTTCGACAGGGTGGATGTGGCCGCTTTCGAAGTCACCGACGAGGAGCGCGCCGAGGCCGTGCGCAACCTCGATCCGCAGACCCGGCAGGACACGGAGTTCGCCATCGAGCGTGTCCGCGCCTTCGCACAGGCGCAACTTGGCACCATCCTGCCCCTTGAGATCGAAGCCCTGCCCGGCCTCCATCTGGGGCACCGCGTGATCCCGATCAAAACCGTCGGCGCCTACGTGCCTGGCGGGCGTTATCCCCTCCTGTCCGCTCCGATTATGACGATCGTGCCCGCCAAAGTCGCTGGCTGCGAGGAGGTCATCGCCTGCCTTCCACCGACGGCCCACCCGGCCATGATCGCCGGCTGCAATCTCTCGGGCGCCGACCGGATCTTCCGCATCGGCGGTGCGCAGGCGATTGCCGCGATGGCTTATGGAACGGAGACGGTGCCGGTCGTCGACAAGATCGTCGGCCCCGGCAACGCCTTCGTCAACGAGGCCAAGCGCCAGGTGTTCGGCCCTGTGGGCATCGACCAGCTCGCCGGCCCCAGCGAAATCTTCGTTGTGGCCGACGAGACAGGCGATCCGGAAATGATCGCCGTGGACCTTCTGGCACAGGCCGAGCACGACATCCGCACCCGCGTGGGCCTCATCACGACGAGCCGGGAACTGGCCGAGGCCACTCGCGCGGAAGTCGAGCGTCAGCTTCAGAACCTTTCCACCGCGAATGTTGCCGGCCCCGCCTGGCGCGACTATGGCGAGATCGCCGTCTGCGCCGACGAGGAGGCGATGATCGCCTATTCGGACTTTATCGCGGCCGAGCACCTGCAGGTGCACACGCGCGATCCGCATGCGACCGCCAAAAAGCTACGCAACTACGGCTCGCTGTTCATTGGGCCACTCTCCAGCGTGGTTTATTCGGACAAATGCTGCGGCACCAATCACACGCTGCCGACCATGGGCGCCGGCCGCTACACAGGGGGACTCTGGGTCGGCTCTTACGTGAAGGTTTGCACCCACCAGTGGCTCGACGAGCGCGGAGTCGCGGCCGTTGCGCCGCCTGCCTGCCGCCAGAGCGAGAGCGAAGGCCTCGAAGGGCATCGCCGCGCGGCCGCCTTCCGCCTGGGCCGCGAACAGCTCCTGAAGAACGGACCAGTCTGATCCCGCAACCGGCAGGTTCGTCGGAGCGGTCGGCGACCGGCGGCAGAGCCTGTCGCCGATCGTTTATCTGCCTGCGACAACATCCGATCCCATCAGAGTGCCATTTGCTCGAGTGTCTGCTCCATAGCGGTGAGGAAATGGTCGGCGTTCGCCTTCGAGAAGACCAGCGGCGGACGGATCTTCAGGCCGTTGGCGGCACGTCCCGTCGCGCTGATGAGCACCCGCCGCTCGCGCAGGCCGTTCACGAAGGCCGCCGTCTCCTGCGTGGCGGGCTCCTTTGTGGCACGGTCCCGCACCAGCTCCACACCGACGAACAGACCGGCCCCGCGCACGTCGCCGATGATCGGGTGGCGGTTCGCCAGGTCCTGAAGGCCCTGCCGGAGATAAGTGCCCACGCGGCGGGCATTCTCCACCAGTCCCTCCTGTTCGATGACCTCCAGCACGGCCATGCCGGCCGCCGAGGAGACGGGGTTGCCGCCGAAGGTGTTGAAATAGCGCACGCGCTTCCCGAACTCGGCGAGAATCTCAGATTTCGTCACCATGCCGGCCACGGGATGACCGTTGCCCATGGGCTTTCCGAGGGTCACGATATCGGGCACGATCCCATGGCGCTGGAACCCCCACATGGCGTCGCCTGTGCGGCCGAAGCCGGGCTGGACCTCGTCCGCGATGAAAATCCCGCCGGCTTTGCGGATCTCCTCGACCGCCGGCTTCAGGAAGCCTGCTGGATCCGAGAACACGCCGTCGCTCGAGAAGATCGTGTCGACGATAAGCGCGGCGGGCTTGATGCCATGAGCCCTCATGTCGTCGATCGCGGCGCGAACATGCTGCGCAAAGGCCGCGCCCACATCCTGCCCGTTCGACCGATAATGGTCCGGCGCAGGCACGGTGCGCACGTGATCCCCCAAGCGCATCCCGGCGCCGAGCGAGGGCGACATCTCGGCGATGACGCTCGTGACCCCGTGATAGGCGAAGTCGGTGATGATGACCCCGGTGCCGCCCGTGTGAGTTTTCGCCACCCGCAAGGCCAGATCGTTCGCCTCGCTGCCGGTGCAAGTGAACATCACCTGCGGGTTCTCGATGGGGAAATAGCCGAGAAGCTTCTCGGCATAGTCGAGAACCATGTCGTGGAGGTAGCGGGTATGGGTGTTGAGGATGGACGCCTGCCTGGACAGTGCGGCTACGACGTGCGGGTGGCAATGGCCGACAGACGCCACGTTGTTGTACACGTCGAGATAAGCCCGGCCATCGGGATCATAGAGCCACACGCCCTCCCCGCGCACCACATGGACCGGGTTGGCATAGAACAGCCGGTAGGCTGGCCCGAGCAGGCGCTGGCGACGGGCGATCATCTCCTGCTCGCGTACGGCCACATCGGCCGCCTTGGCAGGATCATAGGCGTTGATCATGGACATCGGTCACTCCGGGCGGCTGTTTCGACGAAGATAGGCGTGCGCTTCCGCGCGGTCCAAGGCGGCGAAGCGCTCCAACCCGGCCCAGGCTGACGGCGCGTTGCGCAGGATGTATTCGCGGTTCTCCGGCTGGATGGCGGCGCGCCAGCTGGTGATCAGCACCGTCAGTATCATGCGGGTCACCACGAGGTCGAACAGGATCTCGAACTCGGCGTCGTCGAGCGGAAGGACAGCATGGTATCCGGCAATGAACTCGGAGACCGTTTCAAGCGGATGCCCGGCATCCGCATTCCGATAGGCCGCGGCGACCGCGGGATCGTTCACCAGAGGGGCCAGCACCGCATCGCCGAAGTCGATCACGCCGGTCACATGGTCATGATCGCGTTCCGCCACGAGCACGTTATGCGGGTTCAGATCGTTGTGGATGACCTGCGTGCGCAGGTTCGGCATGGCGGGTAGCACGAATTGCTCGAATCTGTCGAGGAACCGCTCCACCAGAGCACGCCGTTGCGGATCCTCGACATGCACCAGCAGGGGACACAGACGGTGGGCATGCTTCATGTCCCACATTAGCTCGTGGTTGGAAGCCGGATGCTGGAATTCCCGCATGGCGAGATCGATCCGGGCGAGCACTCCGCCCATGTTCCGCCGCTGGCGCCGGCTGGGCGGCGTTTTATGCAGGGGCTCGCCCTGGAGAAACGTATAGAGGCGCACGACGCTCGGCAGTTGCCCCGGAAGCGTGAGGACGATTTCGGACCTGCCTTCAACAGATCTGACAATCCGCGGCACAGGCAGCAAGGGATCGGTCTGCTCGATATGCAGCAGGAGCTTGGTCTGGAAATCCGTCACCTGACGGTCTTCGACAGGATTGCTGATCCTCAGGAGGAAGTGATCGCCTTCCTCCGTCCTGATGTGGAAGTTGCTGTCCCGCTCGCCCGGCAGTCGGGTCGGCTCGCCGCGAATGCCGAAATGCTGAAGCGCAATTGCCTTCACTTCCTCGCCCGCAGCCACGGGCACAGCGGTTTCGAGCACGGCGTTGATGCTCGCTTGCGACGTCGTCGACATGATCAGGCTTACCTCGCCAGAACGGCCCGAGGTCATTCAGGCTCTGGGACATGCGGACGGCTCCGCATTGCGGAGGCCTCGAGCGGACAATAGCTGCCCACAGCAATTTGTCAGCCATTTTCCGCCGATCGATGAGCGTTCCTCCTCAGCTCTCGTGGCTGATGCATCGCAAGCCCGGCAGTCCCGCTACTATGTGGGCCGGCTGAGGCAGTTCCTGATCGGTCAGGCATGCCGACGCCGGTCGAGAGCCACTACTGTGGCCTGCGCAAGTGACGCTACGGAGGCTAGGGCAGCTCTGGGTCAGGCAGTGAAGTTCGTTTACTGACAGGAACGTCCGATGTTCCTATCCGAAGCGGATATTCCGCCTACTTCCGGCAAGTGCCAGGATGCGACCTTTCAGGTTCGCAGCCTAATCTTCGGGGCAGGCGCTTGCAGAACCTCCTTGTGTTAGACAAGACGGCCCGAAGAGTTCTCAGAATCCCTCCGGGCCAGTTCCATCAGTCCGCTGGCAACGAGGACTACCGCAAATATTCAGGAGCTGGGTTGGGGAGATTTCGGCGGGGCCCATCGGCTACACAGATGAAGCTGGCTGCATCATCCGGCTTTCCTTTGCCATCATACCGGGCCTTCTGCGGATAGGGGCAAAGAGGACGCGAAAAGGCTACGCCTTGCGCCTCCGCATTGTTCACGGACCTCGTGGCGACCACTTGATCAGGAGCAACACCTCGTTCCACCCAGTTCTCCAGGGCCTCCTGCACCTTCAGCACATTGGCGCCTGGCCCACCGCGGCAGTGCTCAAGACCCGGAGCCAGAAAGAGGCGGTAGAAGTCACCCGTCTGCCTCGCGACCTGGGTCGAGCCGGGTTGCTCTTCGAGACGCTGCGCCTGATGCTCCAGCACACGCCCGTGATAGCTGACGGAGTCGAGTGCGGGCACGACAGGATCGGCAAGTCCATGGTAGTGGATCAGCTTGCCGCCGCGCCGGCGAAATTGCTCCAGATCAGGATCCATCGCATTGATGACAGGAGCGAGCCTCGCATCAACCGCCTCCATGTCGCGGTCGAAATCGAAATCCCACCAGTTCCAGTTCGGATTGTCGAAGGCCCAATGCTGCCAGAAGTTCAGCCGTGACGGAACTGCCGCGTTCTTCGGGTCCGCCCAGTACAGGCTCCACCCCGGCAGCTTCGGGTTGGCCAGGCCGGAGTTCTCGCTGCCGACGGGCCACCCGAAGTAGATTTGTTTGCCCGTCCGCGGGTTTCTCGCTCCCGCATACATCTTCTTCAAGGCGTCGACCTGGGATGCCGTGAGGCAGTCGGAGCCGTCCCCACTTTTGCACTGGATCGCTGCCGGGTCGAAGTCGCACGAGAACGGATCGTTCAGGTATTCATCTGTCGCAAGTCCTCCTGCCTCTGCTCCATTCTGCTTTCGGCACGCAGCCAACGCAGACTTCGCGATGAGGGCCAGCTTGGAGGACGGGATGATCTGGCTTTCGTTGTTCTGGGGCGGGTGGTTCTGAATGAACTGCCAGAGGAAGCCCGCATTCAGGTGCGTGCGGTTATGGCCAGGAGCACCTGCGATGATGCCGTCGAAGTCGTCCGGGTAGCGCTGTGCCTCCATGAACGCCTGCTGCCCGCCCGTCGAGCATCCGGAGAAGTACGAGTATCGGGCAGGACGGCCATAGAAGACCGACGTAATGACCTTCGCTTTCGTCACCGACTCGTGGACGGCCCGATGCCCCCAGTCGATGATGGATTCCGGCTTCCCGATGGCGAAATCGGGATCGTCACCCGTGTGACCCGTGTCGGTCCCAACAGTGGCGTAGCCAGTCCTGAGCAAGGCTCCAAGGTCCGAATACGGGATGGCAGAACTGTATCCTCCGTTCCCGAACATCTGGAGCTTGCCGTTCCAGCCCGTCTGCGGGAGCCATACCTCAAAGCCGATCTTTGAACCTGGAACAGGGCTTGTTACACCACGTACCCGGTAGAAAGCGGGGAGATTGCTGATCGGGCTTGTCGTGCCAGGCGGTGTGTAAGCGCCAGCGGCAACAGGTTCAACAGCCTCGAGGGTCGTATTGGCAAGCGAGAGCACCTTCAAATCTTCGCAGGGTTCTGCCGCAGCGGAGGTCGCCAGGAACGAAATGCCAAGGAGCGACAGGGTTGCCGCCCCTCCCTTGCGATGGACTGAATGAGGCCTCGTAGTTTTGTGCCTCATCTGAACCTTCATCACTGCTCCGTCCTATCGGTTCATGTTTGTCGGAGACGGATCTCACCTCGTTGCCAACCCGGATCACGAAACTCTCAGTGCGAGCTGACCTGCTTTCGTGTTGTCGTGTTAGTCCGGGATGATGGCTCGCCCACGCTCCACGTGAATGCGATCGGCATCGGCCGGTTTGGCCGCGATCGAAGCGATGTTCTTCGGTTCCAAGGACGGAGCCTGTCCGGGCTGCCCGCCTCGGGGCGTGGGGCGCACCACCTGATGATCGGGCAGAGGGGATCCCTGCGTCAGGTGCGCGTACATCTGCTCCAATGCACGCAAGTGGTAGATCGTCAGCCGCACAAACCGAGTGTCATAGCCTGGCTCGGATGCTCCGAAATGCTGCGCGTTGGCCACCTCGACGTAGCGCAACCGGCTCCGATCACCCTCGACGAGGCTGTTGAGAGCAAGATAGGGACGGGACGTAAAGCCGACTGGAACGCGCGCGTCCGCACGACCATGCACTATGATGGTCGGCTTGCCATGAAGATCACCGGATGCGAGGAACTCGCGATTGCCCGCCTGAACCCGTTGGGCATTGGCTGACTGGCCGGTCGCGAGTTCCCGAAGGCAGAGCGCTCCATCCAGGTTGTAGTCCCGACGTCCGGTCGAGGCAGAGGCGGAAACGGCACTGCGCCGCGGGCCGGCAGGATCAAGATCGTTGATGATGTCGACCGGCCCGACAGGAGCACCTCCCGGTGCCGTTGCGAAGATGGTTGCCAGCACGTCCGCAGGGATCGGTATTGGCCGGCCGTCCTTGTCTGCGGCGGCATAGCTGAGGCCACAAATCCGGTCCTCGACACCAAAGCGACCATGGTCGCTTACGTACTTGGCGGCCGTAGCATCTGGCGCGATGTCGTAGTGGGAGGCGTGCAAGACGTCAGACTCGGGCTCCCAGCCATAGCCCCGCAGCTTTGCAAGGGCCTCATTGCCTTGAGCCTCCACCGTCACGCTCGAGAGCAGCCCCTTCTCCTTGAGTGACCGGCACCGGTTCTCTGCGAATGCGAGCTTCTCACGCCGGGGCGCATCGGGCGTCGCCACAGCGGCACAGGGCTGATACAGGATCGCCGTGGTGAAGTAGTCGAGGAGCGTCCGGCCCGTGCCCGGCCGTTTGGTGCCCCCGCGCTCGACCATCACCGCATTGTTAGGCTGCACCTGCACCTGAGGCTCGGCGGCCACGATGCCGTCGATCCAGCCCTCCTTGTCGTATTCACCACCGTACAGGGCTGCCCTACCGCCATTGGAACTGCCGGTGGCGATCACCAGTGTGTTGTCACGGGTCAGGTAAGGACCGTCCCCTGAGCCACGGGCATCCTGGTTGAGCTGGTAGAACGCGAACTGGATCGCCCGCACGACATCCCGGCCCCAACCAGTCTCGGGGTTCTGCTTTGAATGGGCGTGCTTGAAGGCGATGCGGTGGGGAAACGCCTTCAGGAGCTCCTGACGCTTAGTCTCGTCCAGAGCAGCCCTGAAATGTGCCTCCCGGCCAGCTTCCGCTGCGTCGGCTCGAGTACCATCGAGGCGATTGACCGTGTCGGTCTCCAGATCGTGCACGCCATTACCAGCTCCCTTGTCGGTGTACACGACAGCGCAATCCCGCCGCAGGCCCCAGTACCCGAAATCAACGATGTCGCGATACAGGCTTGAGGATCCGTTGACAGGGACGGCCAGAATGCACGGCCGCTCAGACCGGAAGGAGGCTGGCACCTGCACGAGCATCGCCACATTCTGACGACCGTCGTCATCATCCGCATAGGCGAGATACTCTGTGCCGGCAATCTTGCCGTCATCCGGGAACGCTGCTCCAGTGCGTGGATCGATGTTCGGCCCGTAGAGCCGCCCGAAGCCCTCCCCCCGACGAGCCACGAGAGAACAAGGCCGCGCGTCTCAACTCGGCCGCGGTCGGGTGAAGTTTGTCCGCATATCCCGGCGCCGGCGCCTTGTCGGTCATGCCAGCAATACCGAGGCCTGCCGTCGCGAGATCATCGGACTGTCCGTCGAGCGCAGTTCTCTGCACGGACCGGAGCCAGTCGGGCTTGCTGGCCTCGCTCGGTGTTTCGGCCAGCGCTCCGAATGAGGCTGCTCCAAGCCACGTAACAGTCGTGAGGAACCGAAAGGCACTGCGCTTCATCTCATCCTCCCGTTGGTACCATGTTGTTGGCAGGGATCGTTATTCCGGCTGGATGCCGGCCGCCTTGACGATGTCGGCCCATTTCTTGATCTCGGTGCCGACGAATGCCTTCAGTTCCTCTGGCGTGCTGGTCTCCGCCTCGATGCCAGCCGTGAGCAGCTTTTCCTGGGTCGTCTTGTCGTTGACGGCGGCCACCAGTGCCTCGCGCAGCTTGTCGACGACGGGCTTGGGCGTCTTGGCCGGCACGAAGGCAGCAAACCAGGCGGCAAGGTCGTAGCCCTTCACGCCAGCCTCTTCCATGGTCGGCAGTTCGGGAGCCAGCGTGCTGCGCTTGGCGGTCGAGACGGCAAGGCCCGTGGCCTTGCCGGCCTTCACCTGCGGCAGCGTCGTCGAGATGTCGGCGAAGATGATGTTGATCTGCCCGCCGAGGAGATCGGTGATGGCTTGCGGGTTGCTCCGGTAAGGCACACCCTGGATGTCGACACCGCCCAGGGACTTCAGCATCTCGCCGGCGATACGCGACGAACTGGAGCCGAAGCCGAACGTCAGCTCCCCAGGTTTTGCCTTGGCGTGGGCGATGAGTTCCTGCACGTTCTTAGCCGGCACAGACGGGTTCGTGATGAGCGCCAGCGTGATGGTGCCGAGTTTCGTCACCGGCTCAAAGCTGTTGATGGCATCGTACGGTACGTTCTTCATCAGGCTCTGGTTGGCCCCATGCGTCGTATTCGTGGTGATCAGCACGGTATGGCCGTCCGGCTCGGCCCGGGCCACGTTCTGGGCGGCTAGATTGCCGTTCGCACCGGCCATGTTCTCGACGATGATCGACTGCCCGAGCGTCTTGGAGGCATGCTCACCCACGATGCGAGCAAGCGCGTCCGTGGCGCTGCCGGCAGCAAATGGGACGATGAACTTGATGGTGCGGGTCGGATAGGGCTGTGCTGCGGCGGGCAAGGCAGCCAGCATGGTCCCGGCAAGGGTCAGGGCAGCAGTCCAAGTCTTCACTCTCATGGTCGTCTCCTCCAAAATCTCGGTTAAATGACGTCGCCTTGGGCTGGCGCTTCGTGGGTGTGGGGTTCGTCGGGAAGCTCAAGATCGAGCAGGGCGGAGCTCAGGCTCTTCCCATGGGTGTCGAGGATCAGCGAGCGGGTCACGCCGCCACCCAGCGCTTGGCGCAGGACGAAGTTTAGGGCTCCAAGGCTCGGGATCGCGTAGCGGATCACCTCGCCGGCTACGAGGTCACCGAAGTGGGCTTTGACGCGCTCGGGCGTGACGTGCCGGAGCAGCCGAGGGTAATCTCGGTCGTCATAGGCGATCACCGAGATGCTGGATGTGTTGCCCTTGTCGCCGGTGCGGGAGTGAGCGATCTGACGGAGCTTCATCTCAGCACTCCACGTAATGCACAGCGGGCTGGACCAGATCGCGCGGGATGTAGGTGGAGAGGATGCCCACCACCTCGCGGGCAGACTTCGTCACGCCGCCCCCGCCGGCGGGTCCGTTGGTGTAGAGGGTCTCGACCTCATTGCCGATCCGCACGGCCTCCTCCAGGCTCTCAGTGCGCCCCACGACCCGCACGCGAACCTCATACGGCTCAGGGCGGTTGCCGTTGGCTGAGAGCCTGTCGCCGTGCAGTGAGTTGACGCCGATGAGATCGAAGCGCAGCTCGGAAGCGCGGACACCGGTGAGCGCAAGGCGCTCCTTGACGATGTCGAGGGCCAGTACTCCGCGGGCGCGGGCCCCTGGGCCCGCATAGGAGATCTGGCCCTCGCCGACGAAGCCTTCGATTGTCCCGATGGACACCTTCAGAGTCTCTGGCCTGGGGCTGCCGGCAGCGCCTTGGATGCGGACCCGGTCAGGCCCGATCTCCCCGACGATGACGTGCGAGAAGTCGGCAATCACGTCCGGGGTGAGGTACCGGGCCGGGTCATGAATCTCGTAGAGGATCTGCTCCTTGCAGGTGGCGGGCATAACCCGTCCACCCGAGCCCGCCACCTTGGTGATGACGACCGATCCGTCCTCGCTGACCTCGCCGATGGGAAAACCCAGGCGGGCGAGATCGGGAACATCCTTGTAGCCGGGATCTGCGAAGTACCCGCCCGTCACCTGCCCGGCACATTCGAGCAGATGCCCGATCAACGTGGCCTGCCCAAGCCGCTGCCAATCCTCCATCCCCCAGCCAAACTCGTGAACGAGGGGACCGACGAAGAGAGATGGGTCTGAGGCCCGGCCTGTAATGACGATGTCGGCGCCCTGCGCGAGCGCCTCCGCAATGGATTGTGCGCCGATATAGGCATTAGCCGACACGATGCGGTTGGCGAGTTCGCTGAGCGTGCCCCCGGTTTCCTCGATCCGGTAATCACCACCCGCCAGCGACGGTAGAACGTCATCGCCCGTGACGGCCGCGATCTTCAGTCCCGTCAGCCCAAGCTCCTGGACAACCGCACGGGTTCGCTCGGCGGCCGCAACGGGGTTGGCGGCCCCCATATTAGTCACGATCCGAATGCCTTTGCTGTGACAGAGAGGGAGAACAGCCCGCAACCGATCCGGCAGGAGCGGATCGTAGCCGGCGGCGGGGTCCTTGAGCTTGGCCTGCTGGGCCAGAGCGATGGTGCGCTCGGCAAGGCACTCGAACACTAGATATTGAAGCTCACCCTTCTCGGCGAGCTCAATGGCCGGCTCGATCCTGTCGCCGCCATAGCCTGCACCTGCGCCGATCCTGATCTGTCTCATAGGGTTCTCCGGATCTCCAGCGCATTAGAGATCGAGCCCGGTGATCACACAATTGAAATGATCGGATCACAGTAATAGGCTACGTTTATGAATCCTGATCTCCGCCAGATCCGTGCCTTCATCACCGTGGCCCAGCTTGGCAGCTTCACGCGGGCTGCCGGCCTCCTGAACCTGTCACAGCCGGCGCTCACGGTGCAGATCCGCAATCTGGAGGACGCTTTGGGTGTGCGCCTGTTCGACCGCAATACCCGCACCATCTCCCTCACGAGGATGGGCCGGGAGCTCATCCCGGCTTTGCAGCGCATCGTGCGGGACCTTGATGCTGTTGTCGCCGAGGCCCGGGATGTGGCCGCGCAGCGGCACGGCATCGTTCGGCTTGCCGCCTTGCCATCGTTTGCCGCGGGTGTCCTGCCGGAGATCATCGCGCGGTTCCGGGACGAGCACCCGAAGGTCTCGTTCGTGATCCACGATGTGATCGCGAGCGGTGTCATTGCCCAAGTACAGGAAGAACAGGTCGATCTTGGGCTCACAGGCGGCCGCGTCGTCGATCCCGAGTTCGAGGTGCTGCACACGACGCAGGATCACATGCACGTCGTCTACCCAATCGGTCATCCATTCGCAGACCTGAAGCAGGTTGATGCAGAGACGCTCGTGGAGCACCCGCTCATTCTGATGCACCCGGCCACGAGTGTGCGTGCCGTGGTGGATGCAGCGTTTCTTGCGGCGGGTCGGCTGCCCATCGTTGCTGCCGAGGCCACCTACATGTCGACCGCGGTGGGAATGGTGCGGGCAGGACTGGGGGCCGCCATCCTGCCCGGATCCGCCATGGAGGTTCGCGCTGAAAGGACCCTTCGCTCACGCTCCGTGGATGATCCAAGGTTCACCCGTGAGGTTTCGCTCATTAAGAAGGCGGGGCGAACACTCCCACCCGCGAGCGAGAGCTTTGCCCGTAACTTGATGCAAGCCCTACAAGCCGCCTGAGTTGATCACCCCGGCGCCCATCGCAAGTCCGGTGTGGGTCAGAAGGCGATGATCTGTGCCTCTTAAGAACGTCCGGTGTTCTCCGCTTGAGCCGACATTTGGTCGATTTGCGAGAAGTGCCAGGAGGGCCCTTGCGCAGGGTTGTGTCGTCATGGGTCTGGCCAGATAATCGTCAGGCGCACTCCAAACGAGTGTAACTGCATCCTTCCGGCATCGGCAACGCACAGGTGTGATACGCCATGCCCCATCAGCGGATCCTGGACTTCGATATTCTCGAAGTCGCCACCTGGCTGGTCGGCACGGCACGCGTGGCCCTGCCCCCGGTCGAGATCGTCGCCCAAGTCTGTGATCGGCTCGTGACCGCTGGGATCCCGCTCTGGCGGGTGCGGGTCGGGCAGCGGCTGATCAATCCCTTGCTCAGCGCCTGGGGCGTGATCTGGGTGCGCGGAACGGGAGGCACGGACTACACTGTCCCTCGCAGTGTCCTGGCCACGAGTTCCTACACCGGTAGCCCCTTCGAGCACGTCGTCAAGACGCGGACCCGCTTCTACCGCTCCCTGCGCAACCTCGACCCAGTCCATGACCATCCGGTGCTGTTCGAGCTCGCTGCGGATGGCAGCACCGATTATCTGGCCCTCCCGATCGTCTATGGGGATGGCTCGGTGCAAGGATCCTCGTTCACAACCGATGCTCCCGACCGCTTCACTCCGGAGGCCATCGCGCTGATCGAAAAGCTTAGTCCCTTTTTAGCGGCCGCGCTGGAGCCGGCCGCGATGCGCCGGTCTGCCGAGAGCCTGCTGCGGACCTACCTTGGCGACGGCCCTGCCGAGCGCATTGCCGCTGGCGCCATCCGCCGCGGTGATCAGGTGGCCATCGAAGCCGCCGTGCTGCTGACTGACCTGCGTGGATACACCATTCTGTCGGAACACTTGCCTCCCAATGAACTCCTGGAGCGCCTTGGCCAATACCAGGAGGTAGTCGTCACGGCGGTGCGGGCCGAGGGCGGGGACGTGCTGAAGTTCATCGGCGTCGGCGTGCTGGCCATCTTTCCGGTTGAGGATGGCGAACGGGAGAAGGCGAGCGGTCGCGCGCGTCGTGCCCTGGAGGCCGCCTTGTTCGAAGCCGAGCAGATCGGAGGGCTGCGTTTTGTCGGCTGCCTGCACGTCGGCTCCGTAATCTACGGCAATATTGGCAGCCCGGATCGGCTCGACTTCACGGTGGTAGGGCCCACGGTCAACTTTGTCTGCCGGCTAGAGGCGGTTGCCAAGAGCACAAACTCGGCCGCGGTGTGGTCTCGGGAGGTGGCGGCCTGCTTTCCAGCGGACACCACAAGGCAGCTCGGAACCTTCACGCTACAGGGGATTCCGGACGAGCAGGCGGTCTTCGAACTGATCGCACCGGACCGAGGGCTTCGGGAGAACCAAGGGCTGGCCCCGAGATAAAGCCCAGAACGGGGCCGGAACTTAACCTGGTTGATGGCGGAGCGTCCAACAGCGGCGCACAACAGCGCTGGCCCGAGGAACAGACCATGCCGCGCTACATCTTTAATGCATCCAGTGGCATCTGCTTTGTGCAGGAGTTCGAGATCCACCATCTCCCGGATCTGGAGACCGCCTGTCACAAGGCTCACCGGGTCGCCAGACACTTTCGCGCTTACCTGCCCCGCAACATTCGACAGGAGAACCTGACGGTCGAGATTGTGGAGGAGATGGGCCAAGAGTTTTCGATATTGCGTTTGGAAGCGCCCTTCTAAACGCACAGGCAGCATATCCAACCAAGCTTCAAACAATGAGTTGCCTGGTTCCTACGGCATCAGCCGGAAAGTTAGCACCGGGTCAACCACGGTCCTTAAACGCGGCCGTGTAAAGGTCTGCTTTGATCGTGATAGCGGCCTCTTCGCGCGGAGCCATTGTTCCACCAGACCTTACTCATTCAGGACGTTCCATTGCTAAAGCATCTCTGTTCCAGAAGAGTGGCTGTTGATCGTTGGAACAACCAAATTTGGATAGTCTAATGATCTTCACGGAAGGCCTGCAACAGACAGACCTGCGTGCCGAAAGAAGCTGACGATCATTTCGGGTTGATTTTGCAAGCGACCGAATTCGCGGCGGGCCAAGCGGTGTAGATCGGTGACTGATCCAGGGAGCGCGTTCGCCATCGCGCGCTTGACGAGGGCATTGCATTGCTCCTCCGGGTTGAGCTCTGGTGCATAGGCCGGCAGATGGGCCACCGCGTAGTCCTGCGGGTGTGCCGCAATGAAAATGGTGGTTGCTCGGGAGCGATGGGCATTCAGCCGATCCCAGACCACCAGCAGCGGCGTGCCGACCTTGCGGCGGAAGAAGCGCAGCGCCTGGATGACACAGTAGCTTGAGATGCTCATGCGGAAATGGCGCGCATACAGCCTCCCATCCGGCGTGATCGCCACGATGCTCGACACCTCGCGTCGCTTGCTCACCCGCCGCAGCACCGGGGTCAGCCCGCGTCGCGCCCAGGTCGTGGCCGGCCGCGCCCGGAAGCTGTGGCCTGTCTCATCCACGAGCAGGAGGGTCCGGCGCTCCCGCCGCGCCTTTTTTTGAGCGCCACCCACTCGCGCTTGGGCCAGACCGCAATCACGAGTTCGTCGCGTTCCTTGGCCCGTGTGGCCGGGCGCTGCACGCTGAAGCCGTGCGCCTTGAGCGGCCGCTCCAGGTAGCGCGGATGATAGTGAACCCCGAACTCGCGCTCGACCAGGGCCGCGATGCGCGCGAGCGTCCACCGTTCGGTGGCAAAGCCCGCCGCGATGGCACCCCGGTCCAGCAGCCGCCCCAAGCGGGTCCAGGCCTTCTCATCGAGGCGAGGGAGTTGTCCTGGAATGGGGCGCGCTTGCAGGCCGCGCGGGCCATCCTGGGCCAGGGTGGCGGCCCAGCGGCAGACACTGGCGCGGCTGACCCCCACGTGCCGGGCGATCCCGGCCTGAGAAAGCTGCCCTTGCCGCAACAGCCTCGCGGCCTCCAGGCGACGCTCCTCCATTTGCTCCGGCGTCAGATGCGCCGGACGCCAAACGTTGTCCTCCATCGCGCACCTCCTCACGAGGATCGACACCACCCTATGTTACTCCATCTTCGTGAAGATCATTAAGACTACAGTGGAACGGAGACGGATGACCCTTCCGGAGTTCTGTGACACGCGATCAGTAGCCTCAACCTCACGGTCGCAGCCCTTTTCATTGCTCTGCACTCCCTATGGATCGATGGCATCGGCAAGCCTCGTCGCATTGGTTCAACTTGAGTGTACCCATATTGAACCAGAGGCTGAGGCTACGTCGTCATGCGCTTTGTATAAGGGCGAAGGAGGAGAGCACCGCGCCGTAGTGGCAGGCCGTCGCGACCAGCACGAAAGCGTGCCAGATCGCATTCTGAAACCGCAGGCTGTCCCATATGTGAAAGATCACGCCAACGGTATATAGAACGGCACCGGCGACGAGCAGCCCGAGGGTTGCAGTCGGCAGCGCGAGGATATGGTCCCATAGGACAACCCCGCTCCAGCCGATCAGGAGGTAGAGGCCAATCGACAGCCGATCGAAGCGGCCAGGTAGTGCGACTTTGAGGAGAATCCCGATTAGGGACGCCACCCAGACAACAATCATAAGGATCTGCGGCGTGAGTGCGCTGCCCATGCGTGTCAGGAACGGCGTGTAGGTGCCCGCAATCAGGACATAGATTGCCGCGTGATCGAAGCGGCGTAGCCACCACTTCACCGGCGAGATCGGCCACATGTTATAGGCGGCCGAGATCACTAGCACCGTCATCATCCCGACACTGTAGATCAGGGCTGGGATTAGCTCCGAAGGAGAGGGATCCGGCAGGATTGAGATCACGAGCACCGCAACGGCAATAAGCCCTAGAACGATGCCAAGGCCGTGGACGATACCATCGGCCCAGAGTTCAGCACGATCATACGCGAAGCGTCCGGCGGTCGGTCTATGCAAGCCCATTCCCCTGCAGCAATTTATTACCGCTAATACCAGTCGATTGAGGAAAGACATGGGCCGGACATGGATGTGTGGCATCTGGTGGCCGGAGGCCGGACCCGGGGCCTAGGGGATAGTCCGGCGCGCGACCCGGTGCCTGCGCCCCACGGCGCTAGAAATTCGCGCTCGGCTGGAACTTTCGACCCGAGCGTCTCAGACGTCGTTCGCCGCCTGAAAGCCTCGGTAGACCTTCACGTCCGGATCCGGCAGCCGATCGAGCCGAGCCGCATAGGCCTCATCGTCCTCATCGGCCTCTTGAGGATACTTTCCGATCTTGAGCAGGAACCTCAGCGCCACCTCGTTGGAGCACCCATACTGACGCGCGAACCCCCGCACGAGAGACATTGTCTGCTCGTCGATGCGCTGGAAGGTCTCGATCATTGTCCCGACGCCTCTGCGGTGGCGAATACTGCGAGCAAGTATGCGGGCTCCAGAGGAGAGTGGGAAGGCCACCTCCACCTTTGGGGTGTGCGAATTGGAGGCCTATTAGCCTATATTTTTTCGCACGCCCACGCTGACTACTCTCATTAAAGCCGAGTTCAGAGCGAGTGTCAGCGAAATGCCAAAGTACAATTCCGATCTCCGTGGTGATGAGGGCGTCGACTTTGATCCACCTACACCCGAAGAAGTTGCCTTTGACGACGTCGTCGAAAACGTCATCTACCTGTTTCAACAGGTAAGCCGCAGCCAAGAGACTGCGTCAGCACTTTCCGAGGCGATGTACTCGCTCGACCTCCAGATGTCGCGGCGAGGAATGTATAGGCCTTCGAGAGCACAACGCGATCGACTTCTTGTTGCCGCCGTCGAGGCATATGCCGCCGCCATGCGTCGACTGCCTGACGAGTGCCCCAGAGTCAGTATCGTCACAGGGGTGTCGGTTCTGCTCGGCTTGATTTGTTACCGGGCCGCAGATGACGCTAATCGAGCAGCCCGATCACCGGATTTCTTGCCGAACATGAAGGCGTTCGCCCGTATGTTCCGCAATGAGCTCCATAACCTCTGCCTCGCGGAAGAGATGTCGACACGCGCGCGAGGGCAAGTCCATCCACGCTGGGTATCACAAGACGCCCGGACGCATGTCAGTAACTCGAAGCATTGAGGGTGTGATGGCCGACCCAACCAAGTATCAGCGTGATTACAGCTTCTCTGGCTATCAGGCCACCAATCCGGACAAGCCGCTTCCCGCACCGAGTGTCGACAACGAGTTCGAAAATCTCGGGCGGTCGGTCAACGGCGCGATCGATGGTTTTGTTGCATTAACCTGAAAAGGGCGAAGCGAATCCTGCCGAATGGGGCACTCAGGCCGCAAGACCGAAGAGTTGGTTGACGAGACGGATTTCGCCTGTCGTGCCAGGCTGTGTCAGGACGCAGTGGCCGCGGCGGATCACGCGGGCAAACGGTTCGGCCGGGCTTGTCACGTTAACCTGAGAAGGTCGCAAGACGCCTTGCCTCAGTGATCTCAGGTCAGAACTCCAGCCGCGGCTTTCCATGCGGCCATGGCCTGGAGGCGGTGAAGGTGGGTGGCGAGGGCGGACTGGTGCGAGCGGGGCGGAACGAACAGGTTTCTGACGGCTGAAAAGACGGATGTGAACCGCTGCAATCCGCCCGCGGACCGAAAGCCCTGCATCACCCACTCCCGCTTTCGCAGAGGTACATGGGAACTCTCAGCCCTGTTGTTCAGGCCCCTATGGGACCGATGCTCAACCCTTGGCATGACCTGCCGCTTGGCGGCCCCGTAGGAGGCCAATTTGTCGGTGATGATGCGCTTGGGTGCCACGCCTTGCTTCTTCATCAGCCGGGTCAGCAGGCGCTTCGCCGCCTTGGTGTTGCGGCGGCCTTGGACGATTTCGTCAAGCACGTACCCGTCCTGATCGACAGCCCGCCAGAGCCAGTGTTTCTTGCCAGCGATGCTGATGACGACCTCGTCCAGATGCCAAATGTCGTTTGGGCGTGGCGGCTTGCGACGAAGGCGCCGGACATACTCTGGTCCGAACTTCTTCCCCCACCGGCGGACGGTCTCATAGGAGATGAGGATGCCGCGCTCGAGCAACATCTCCTCGACGAGCCGGAGGCTCAGAGGAAATCGGAAGTATAACCAAACCGCATGGGCGATGATCTGAGGCGGGAACCGATGGCGCTTATAGCTGATGGGCTTGGTCATGCACGAGCACTTAAGCCACAAGCCACTGCCCAAAAGTTACCGTGACATCCCCGTTCGGCCAGCTCGCGCAGGGCCGCCAGCGCGCGCTCGCTCCTGACCTCCTGCAACACCACGAGACCGATCGTCACGACGGCGCCGGCCGTCATGAACAGGCCTTCTCCGATGTCGCCGAGCACTAGGTAAAGCCCGGCCGCGGCCAGCAGGAGCAGGAACATCGGCTCGCGCAGGATCCCGCGGACGATGTCGATCAGGCCGCGGGAGTGCTTCGCCGCAATGGCATTGGGACCATGCCGCGCGAGGCGGCGCTGCGCCTCGGCCTCGTCGAGACCCAGCGGGTGCGCGGGCATGCCGTCCGCGACGCCCGTCCCATGGGCTTTCGATGCCGCTCCCGCCTGCACGGGCATGTCAGCTCCCCGGCGACATGGCCCGCCTCAATGGGCCACCAGGATCGGGATTTCCGAGGCGGTGAGCATGTCGCGCGTTGCGCCGCCGAACACCTGCTCCCGCAGGCGGGTGTGGCCGTAGGCCCCCATGATGACGAGGTCTGCGGAAATGCGGCGCGCCTCATCGAGGATGACCTCGGCAATGGAGCGGTCCTCGCTCTCGGCGGTGACGACCTCCGCAACGACATTGTGGTGCGCGAGATGAGCCGTCAGCTCCGTGCAGGGCTTGCTGTCCGCCGGAGGATCGACGACCAGGACCACCGTGCGTGAGGCCTGCTCGATGAACTCCATGCCTTCACGCAGGGCGCGGGCCGACTCGCGGGTGCCGCTCCAGGCAACCAGCACGGTCTCGATCGGGCCCTGCCGGTGGCGGCCGGGCGGCACGAGCAGCAAGGCGCGCCCGCTGCCGAAGAGCACTGCCTCGACCAGGTCCGGCCAGACCGCTGCCTTGGCCGCGCCGTAGGGCCGCGTGGCGACGAACAGATCGGCGCAGCGCGCCTGTTGCACCACCTTTCCGGTCAATACGCCGAACGGCTCGTCGTACCGGCGCAGCTCGCTCGGCACCTGAAGGCCGGCCCATCGCTGCTTCAGCCACTTGGCCTTGGCATCACCGTCCCGCATGGCCTGGTCCTGAAGCTCGGTCAGGACCTGGATCGCGGCCGCGCCGCCATCCATGGGCATGGCGACCGTGAGATCGGGAAGCTGGTTGGTGAAGAGCCCGATCAGTTGGACCCGATTCGCCGATGCCAGCGCCTGCGCGTGCTCAAGCCGGATCTCGTCCTCGGGACTGCCGTCGAGATGCACCATGATGTCCTTGATCATCGCCCTCTCCTTCCGCGTGCCCCGACACGGCCGCGTGCCGGAGCTGTCGTCGACCATCAAGCGCTCGATATCGGATGCACGCCTTGATCCTGAGCAAACCGCTGGCGGCATCCATCCGAGAGTTGCTCATGGCGTGATCGCCACCTTCAGGACGCCATCGCGCTGATGAGCGAACAGGTCGTACGCCTCCTCGATCCGGTCGAGCGTGAAGCGATGCGTCACGAGAGGACGCGTGTCGACACGGCCCGCCGCGATGGCGCCCATCAGCCGCCGCATGCGCTCCTTGCCGCCGGGGCAAAGCGTCGTCCGGATGGTGTGATCGCCCAGGCCCGCCAGGAAGCCGTCGAGCGGGATCCTGAGATCACCCGAGTAGACCCCGAGCGACGACAGCGTGCCGCCGGGACGGAGCACGCGCAGCGACGCCTCGAAGGTCTCCTGCCGTCCGAGCGCCTCGATCGAGACGTCGACGCCGCGCCCGTCCGTGAGGCGCCTGATCTCCTCCACCGGATCGGCCTTGGCGAAGTCGACGACGTGGTCGGCGCCCATGCGGCGCGCTATTTCCATGCGCTCGGGCACGCTCCCGACCGCGATGATCGTGGTCGCGCCCATCAGCCGCGCGCCCGCCGTGGCGCACAGGCCAATCGGCCCTTGGGCAAATATCGCGACCGTATCGCCGATGCGGATGCGACCGCTTTCCGCCCCCGAGAAGCCAGTGGACATGATGTCCGGGCACATCAGCACCTGTTCGTCGGTCAGCCCGTCCGGCACCAAGGCGAGATTGGCCATGGCGTCGGGAACCCGCACGTATTCGGCCTGGCAGCCGTCGATGGTGTTGCCGAAGCGCCAGCCGCCGAGCGGCTTCCACCCGTGCCTGGTGCCGGCCCCGTCCTGGGAATGGCAGCCGCACAGGCAGGCCTCGCTGTGCCCGATGGTGAGCCCACGGGCTACAGGATACTCGCCCTTGAGGATGTGCACGTCGGTACCGCAGATCGTGGTGGTGGTGATGCGGACGAGCGCATCGAGCGGACCGACATCCGGGATCGGCTTCTCACCGAGGGCAATGCGCCCGGGCTCGACGAAGACGGCGGCTTTCATCCTGGACATGGCCATCCCTCAAGACTGATCTCGGTTCATCATTCCGCGCGGCAGCGCCACGGGCGCCATCCTCGGCCTGATGTGGCTTTGGACTGGGATGGCTGATCACTGACCTTGCTTCACGGATACAGGGTCCCGATCACGTTGGTCGATCCTCAGCCGGATCTTGTGTCGTCCGATCGCGGCGATGTGCCAGTTGCCTGCTGCTCCCCGCTTCCGCCAGTGGCGCCCTGACCCGTCGCGCCCCGTCCTTGAACCTGGATGCGCCGCGAGCGCTCCTGCCGTTCCGTCTTCGGTACGGTCACGGTCAGGACCCCGTTCTCGAAGCTGGCCCGGATCTGCTCGGACTCGACGGCGTAGGGCAGTCGCAGCGAGCGCTGGAAGCTGCCGTAGGAGCGCTCCATGAAATGGTAGTTCTCCTTGTCGTCCTTGCGCTCGAACCTCTTCTCGCCCCGGATCGTGAGCACGTCGTCATCGAGACTCACGTCGATGTCCTGCTCGGTCACGCCGGGCAGTTCCGCCGTGATGCGGATTTCGCTGTCGGTCTCCGACACGTTCATGCTGGCATTGACGAAGGCGCCGACATCGCCCTGGCCGCCGGTCGAGGCGGGCAGGCCAGTGCCGCGAAAGACATCATTGAACAGGCGGTTCATCTCGCGATGAAGCGAGAGGAAGGGATCGCCGGGAAACATTCCGCCGCTGGGACGGAAGGGGATCATGGGATTGTGGGCCATCGTGCGGTCCTCCTCATTCGTTGCGGGATCCGGGCGGTGCGTTCGTCCCGCCGCGGAAGGATGCTACGACTCGACAACTCGGGACGGGCGGTGCGGAGGCGGGCTGTCGTAACCTGACGAGGCATGGGACCTCGCGGCACCGGAACCAGCCTGCGCACCGGCGCGTTCAGGCCGCGAAGGACTGACCGCGTTGCTGCATCCAGAGCTGGTTCAACAGGGCGACGTAGGGCTGGCGCCTCTCAAGGTGGGCGGCCCTGAGTCTTTCCCTGATGTATTGCTTGAGCTCCTTGGTGCTGGCGCTTCTCTCGATTTTCTCCAACTCGACTTGATGCTCGAAATCGATGTTGCCAAGCGTCCGCGCGACCTCTTTCATCATCAGGTCAAGGCTGGACGAGTACATCCGATACTGATGGCTGGCGCAATTGGACATGTTTCCCTCCATGATTGTTCGTCATCATTTGGAGTCACGTTTATCCAAGAAGTTTATGGCGTCTCAGGACAGTACCTTTGATGGGGAGCAAAGAGAAACTCCGTATTTTTACGGAGAAACCGCATGATGCTCCGCTGATCGGGAGCACGAGTCCCACCGCCCCCAAGGGGATGGGCTTCACGATCCTGACCGACGCATCACGCGAGCGGTTCCGGGGCACTGTTCCTTTGCCGGACATCCGGCGTCGACCCGAGTTCCGTCACCAGGGACGAGGAGCCAGGCCTTTCGACTGGACACCAACGACCACTAGGAACTGCCCGGATGAGACGGGCAACATGCCAGCCTCATGGCCCAGACCGCGATCTTGCTCCATGAGCTGAACTCAAGCGCCGATCGGAGCCTCCTGCTGAACGACGCGCTCGCGCCCGATGCGAGCGCCTCGCTCACGCATGTCCCTGAGCTGCACGTACATCATGGCCGTCATGAGGGCATCGTTGAAGGCGTCGTGTTGCCCGAGGCTTGGAATGCCCAGGTCCGCCAGGATCGACTGGAACCGGAGATCAAGCACCGTCCCGGGTGGGGCACCGCCGTATTTGAGGGCGTAATAGATCTCCGACACTTCGATGCGGCGATTGGGAAGCTTCGCCTCGATGTACCGGAGAACATGCTTGTCGAGCATGCGGACATCGAAATCCACGTAGTAGCCGACGATGGGACGCCCGCCGATGAAGCGGAGCAACTCGGGGAGAACCTCGTGCACAGGCCGGCCTTCTGCCACATCACGCGCCCGAAGCTGGTGCACCTTGATGGAGGCGGAGGTCGGAAGCCTGTCGGCCTTGATGATCGCCTTGTAGGCCTCGCTCGTCATGATGCGGTTGCCGTGGATCACGATGGCCGCGACGGCAATCACCTCGTCAATCCGCGGGTTGAGCCCGGTTGTCTCGCAATCCAGAACCAGGACCTCGTCCGCCGGTCCGGGCTCGAACAGGAATCGGTAGGCATGGTCCGCCAGCGTCGCACGATAGAAGAGGTTGCGCAGCCAGCGCCGCATTCAGAATGCCCCGAGATTGTAGCGGCTACGGATCAACTCGCGGAACTGGCGAACCACCCGGAGGGCATCCCGCAGGATGTCCCGCTCCACGGTGGTGATCCTATCCAGGCGCAGCATGGCCTCCGACCCAAGTTCCCCCTTGTGCAGCGCAAGGAGCTGGGATCGGAGCCGAAACTCCATGAAGACGTGCAGGGCGCTGGTCAGTTCCCGTCCGAACGTTGGCTCCAGGGAGCCTGCCCTGACGAGGGCCTCGATCCGGGCTGCCGTCGGCGTCTCGAGGATGCCCTTGTCGATCGCGAGCGTGCGCACGCCATGTACGATCGGAAACGTTCCGGCCTTCTTGATGTTGATCTCGTCCGGACCGGCGCCGACGGTTGCCATGATAGTGCTGAGAACGCCCAGGTTGGGGGTCGCGAAGGTCTCGATCAGCGATGCGAACCGCGCCAGGAGAGCGGCCTCGCCGCGCATGAGTGCGAACAGCGCCTCCTTTGCTCGGGTGAGGATGTCCGCCGGGCCCGCCACGGCCTCGGCATCGAGGAAGATGGCGATATTCATCATAGCCTCGGCATCACCGCGGAGAACCCACGCCTTGAGTTGGCGGATGAAGTCGTCCAGGGACTGGGACCAGACCGGATTGCGAACCATGACATTCCCGGGACAAGGCGGAAACCCGAACCGGTCCAGCGCCCCCGAAAATGCCTCCCGGAAGCGGGCGAGATCCGACACCGGAACCTCCCTGTCCAGAAGGATGGCATTGTCCTGGTCGGTTCGGACTGTCTGTTCGCCGCGCCCTTCCGATCCCATCAGCAACAGGCAGCCGGCCTCACGGATCGTCGGGGGAGCTGACATCTCGAAAACGCGCTTGAACAGCCGCCGGTTCAGGTCGGACGTCATCTCGGCGATCACGTCGACCTTCACCCCCTGCCGGTGAAGGCGCTCGACCTGCGCCTCGATGTCCTGGGCGGCAGTGGCGAGATCATCGATGCTCCGCGCGCGGTCAATCCGCCCCGGGATCAGTTGGGAATTGCCCGCGAACAGGCCGAGGATATCGATGTCCTCCAGGAATCCCACATAGTCACCATTCGAGCGGATCGCGAGGCGCCGCTTGTCGTGCTTCGTCATCAGCAGCAGCGCCTCGAACACGAAGTCGTCGAGGTCGACCGAGACGACATCGAAGTGGCAGGCTTCCCGCACCGGGGCCTCGAGCGGGCGCCGGAGCAGAACGACCGCCTTCGACAGGTTCATGCCGGTCACGACGCCGATGCGTGGACCATCCCGCACGAAGAGGGCATTGATGTCGTTGTCCCTCATGCAATGGCCGGCCTGCTCGATGCTGATCCCTCCGTCGACGTATACGGCGGCACGATACCGGACATCGCACACCCGTGTCCGGAGGACGCTGTCCATACCCTCCGCCTTCCGTTGCTGCGCAAAGGCGTCGAGCTTGCGCGAGACGTCGGCATAGAAGAACGCCGCGAAAGCGGCGTTACGGCGGATCAGGTCGAGAACGATATGGCGTGGGATGAGATGGCAGAGCGTCTCCTCGGCCGCCACGAAATTCTCGCCCGCGGCCCCGTGCACCAGGGCGCGGGAGTCGAAGCTGTCCTTGGGCCCGAGCACGGTCGGGATCGTGTTGCCGTCCCGCACCTCGACGGATCCCTTGATCACGACGTGCAGCGTGTCTGAGGAGCGCCCTTGGGCAATGATCATTTCGCCGGGCGCGAAGTACCCAATGTCGAGTCCGGCCCGGAGCTCCTCGCTCTCCTGATGCGTCAGGCGGTCGAATGGCGGATTGGCGGTGTCGAAGCCCTGCATGGGTTCCTTTCTGCCTCAACCGAGCCGTCGCCTTCCGGCTTGCCGGGAGGCGACACTTGTCACGTCACTCAATGAACGTGAGCCGCCGCGGCTCCGATCCCCGTTTCCGATCGGATGTACTGGGCATCGAACGCAGCGACCTCGACCTTGGCGCGGTTGCTGGCATCGAGCCTGGAGAACGCCCAGATCCCGAGGAAGGCGATCGGCATGGAAAAGATGGCCGGGTTGTCATAGGGGAAGAGTTCGCGCGCGAAGCCGAACGTCTGCACCCAGACGGCCTTGCTCAGGACCACCATGGCGACCGCGCTGACCAATCCAAGCAGACCGCCGATCAGCGCTCCGCGGGTCGTTGTTCCCTTCCAGAGGACCGACATCAGGAGAACCGGGAAGTTGCAGCTCGCCGCGACCGCGAAGGCCAGGCCGACCATGAAGGCCACGTTCTGGTTCTCGAAGATGTAACCCAGGAAGATCGCCACGATGCCGATGACGATGGCCGCGATCTTCGAGATGTTGACCTCCTTCTGCTCGGATGCCTTGCCGCGTGCGATCACTTCCGCATAGAGGTCGTGGCTCACCGCCGACGCGCCCGCAAGCGTGAGGCCAGCCACCACAGCTAGGATCGTCGCAAACGCCACCGCCGAGATGAAGCCGAGAAAGAGCGAGCCCCCCGTCGCGGTCGCGAGATGGACCGCGGCCATGTTGGTCCCGCCGATGATGTCCTTGACCTTGTCGTAGGCTCCGCCCGCGCCGAGCTTGAAGAAGCTCGGGTCGTTCATCAGGAACGTGATCGCGCCGAACCCGATGATGAAGGTCAGGATATAGAAATAGGCGATGAAGCCGGTGGCGTAGAAGACCGACTTGCGGGCCGCCTGGGCATCCGACACCGTGAAGAACCGCATCAGGATGTGGGGCAGTCCGGCAGTCCCGAACATCAGCGCGAGGCCGAGCGAAATGGCCGAGATCGGATCGGCCACGAGGGCGCCAGGCGCCATGATGGCGTCACCCTTCGGGTGGGTCTTCACGGCCTCGGCGAACATGGCTTCCGGGCTGAAGCCGAACCGCCACAGGACGATCAGGGACATCAGGGTGGCGCCGGCCAAGAGGAGGCACGCCTTGATGATCTGCACCCAGGTCGTGGCCTTCATGCCGCCGAACGCCACATAGACGATCATCAGCACGCCGACGATGATGACCGCGTACAGATAGTTCAGGCCGAAGAGCAGCTCAATGAGCTTGCCGGCGCCGACCATCTGCGCGATGAGATAGAAGGCGACGACGACAAGTGTCCCGACCGCGGAAAGAATGCGGATCTGCGTCTGGTCGAGGCGGAATGACGCCACATCCGAGAAGGTGAACTTGCCAAGGTTCCGCAGGCGCTCCGCGATCAGGAAGAGGACGATCGGCCATCCGACCAGGAAGCCGATGGAGTAAATCAGGCCGTCGAAGCCACTGGCGAAGACAAGGCCGGAGATGCCCAGGAAGGACGCCGCCGACATGTAGTCGCCAGCAATGGCCAAGCCGTTCTGGAATCCGGTGATGCCACCTCCCGCGGCATAGAAATCGGCAGCCGACTTGGTCTGCGCCGCGGCCCGATAGGTGATCCCGAGCGTGCCGAGCACGAAGACCAGGAACATGATGATGGCCGTCCAGTTCAGGGGCTGTCTCTGCACGGCGCCGAGATCCGGTCCTGCGGCCAACACGCCAGAGAAACTGATGTCGAGTGCGACAAGGGTTGCGATTGCAAGAATGAGCGGCCGGGGCATCACATGATCTCCCTCGTGAGGTGACGGGTCAACTCGTCGAAGCGGCTGTTCGCGCGCTGGACGTAGATGCCGGTCAGGACGAATGCGGAGAGGATGACGCCCAGTCCGAGGATGATCCCCAACGAGGTGACGCCGCCGCCGACCTTGGTGGCGAGGAGAGGCTTGGCGAAGGCCACGAGGAGGATAAAGCCGAAGTAGATGATGAGCATCACGATGGAGAGGGTCCAGGCAAACCTCGTCCGTTGGCGGACAAGTTCCTGAAACCGTGGGCTACGAAGGACCTGGTTGTAGTCTTGCGAGGCCATGGCGAGAGCCCTCCAAAAGCGTTCAATGGGTCTTGTTCTGCCGGTTGGTGATCAGGTCGTCGACGACGGCGGGGTCGGCCAGCGTCGAGGTGTCGCCGAGCGAGCCGAACTCGTCCTCGGCGATCTTGCGCAGGATGCGGCGCATGATCTTGCCGGAGCGGGTCTTGGGCAGGCTCGGCGCGAACTGAATCAGGTCCGGCGAGGCGATGGGGCCGATCTCCTTGCGCACCCAGGCGACCAGTTCCTTGCGCAGATCCTCCGAGGGCTGCTCACCGGTCATCAGGGTGACATAGGCGTAGATGCCCTGGCCCTTGATGTCGTGCGGATAGCCGACCACCGCCGCCTCCGACACCTTCGGATGGGCGACGAGGGCCGATTCCACCTCCGCCGTGCCCATGCGATGGCCGGAGACGTTGATCACGTCGTCGACGCGGCCGGTGATCCAGTAATAGCCGTCCGCATCGCGCCGGCAGCCGTCGCCGGTGAAGTACTTGCCGGGATAGGTGGAGAAATAGGTCTGCACGAAGCGCTCGTGGTCGCCATAGACCGTGCGCATCTGGCCCGGCCAGGAATCGGCGATCACCAGGTTGCCCTCGGCGGCGCCTTCTTGCACCTTGCCGTCCGCATCGACGATCTGCGGCTTCACGCCGAAGAACGGCCGCGTGGCCGAGCCCGGCTTGAGCTTCGTGGCGCCGGGCAGCGGCGTGATCAGGATGCCGCCGGTCTCCGTCTGCCACCAGGTGTCGACGATCGGGCAACGGTCGTCGCCGACCACGCGGTGGTACCATTCCCAGGCTTCCGGATTGATCGGCTCGCCGACGGAGCCGAGCAGGCGCAGGGACTTGCGCGAGGTCTTCTTCACCGGTTCCTCGCCCGCCTGCATCAGCGAGCGGATCGCCGTCGGGGCAGTGTAGAAGATGTTGACCTGGTGCTTGTCGATCACCTCCCAGAAGCGGGAGATCGTCGGATAGGTCGGCACGCCCTCGAACATCAGGGTCGTGGCGCCGTTCGCCAGCGGTCCGTAGAGGATGTAGGAATGGCCCGTCACCCAGCCCACGTCGGCGGTGCACCAGTAGACATCGCCGTCGTGGTAGTCGAACACGTATTGATGCGTCATCGCCGCATAGACGAGATAGCCGCCGGTGGTGTGCAGCACGCCCTTGGGCGTTCCGGTGCTCCCTGAGGTGTAGAGGATGAAGAGCGGATCCTCCGCGTTCATCTCCTCGCAGGGGCACTCCTCGGAGACGAGTTCGGCCGCCTCGTGGTAATAGACGTCACGGCCCGGCACCATGTTGACGGGAGAACCGGTGCGGCGCACCACCAGCACGTGATCGACGACACCAGGACCGACACGCTCGATGGCGGCATCCACGTTCACCTTCAGCGGCACCTTGCGGCCGCCGCGCAGGCCCTCGTCCGCTGTGATGACGAAGGCGGATTTGGCGTCCTGGATGCGGCTGGCGAGCGAATCCGGCGAGAAGCCGCCGAACACCACCGAGTGGATGGCCCCGAGCCGCGCGCAGGCGAGCATGGCATAGGCGGCTTCCGGGATCATCGGCATGTAGATCGTGACCCGGTCGCCCTTTTCGACGCCGCGGTTGCGCATGATGTTGGCCATGCGGCAGACTTCGTCGTGAAGCTCGCGATAGGTGATTGTCTTCGATTCGGCCGGATCGTCGCCTTCCCAGATGATGGCGACCTGGTCACCGCGGGTGTGGAGATGCCGGTCGATGCAGTTATAGGCCACGTTGGTGACGCCATCCTCGAACCAGCGGATCGCGACGTTGCCGGGCCCAAAATGGGTGTTCTTGATCCGGGTCGGGGCCTTGAACCAGTGGATGCGCTTGGCTTCCTCGGCCCAGAAGGCCTCCGGGTTCGTGATGGAAGCTTCGTACTTCGCGAGATAGCCCGCATCGTCCAGATAGGCCCGATGCCTCCACTCCCCCGGCACGTCGTAGATGGGTAGTGTCGCATCAAGTGCTGCGGAATTCATGAGCTTGACTTTCCTCGCCGCCCCTCTCCTCAGCCCCGTTATGTCGTTCTTGTCGCTGGGGGCCATCGTTTGATCGTACAGGTTCAACACTGGGCCAAATTGAGCGAGATCAAGTCCTGCGGCTCCAGTGGCCTATAAAAAAGTATGATGGTCGGGGCGGGAACACGACGTCCGCCAAGCCGCTCCCATACGTTCTCTCGCAAAGCGATGGTGATGGACAGGCGCAGAGAGCACCGGTTTGGCAAATGGCCCGGTTAGCCACCGGCTCAACGCTCCTCCCGAGGTCAATGGTCCAGACTCTCTCCTCTCCAGGTGACATAGAGGGGAGGACCCGCCGGGATCCTGGAGAGTCTCCCAATCCGGAGAGCTTGAGGGTCAGCCTGGTCATGCAGTTAAACTGCAACGCTGCAGACACTTACCCATCACCCATCCGGATTGATTGCCATGACATCAAGATTCAGCGATCATAGCCGAGATGTGATGCATGGAAGGAGTGTCATCCATTGATCACTGCCGCACAAATCCGGGCTGCCCGGGCCCTCCTCGGCATTGATCAACGCCAGCTCGCCGAGATGGCAGGGGTCTCGCTGCCGACCATCCAACGCATGGAAGCGAGCACAGGCAATGTGCGAGGAGTGGTTGAGACCCTCACGAAAGTCGTCGAGGCGTTCGATCGGGCCGGAATCGAACTCATTGGCGAGAATGTCGTGAGCCGCGAAGGCGGGCGCGGCGTGCGGTTCAAGCACGCCAAGGCCGTGGGCGGCTCCTCCTGATGCCCTCCTCCTGATGCAAGTGATCGCGACGGTGACCGTTGCCTCAGGTCGACGATCTCCGTTGCTCCAGTGGCTCAAGAAAGCGCCAGTATGCCTGCACGGTCTGTTGAACCGACCTTCGCGGAACTGTTCACGCCAAAGCTGATCACGGTCCTGCGCGAGCGATATGGGCTGGCCGACCTTCGCGCCGATGCCGCTGCGGGTCTGACGGTCGCCATCGTCGCCCTGCCGCTCTCGATGGCGATCGCCATCGCCTCGGGTGTAACCCCCGACCGGGGCCTCTACGCCGCCATTGTCGGCGGCTTCATCGTCTCGGCCCTGGGCGGCAGCCGGTTTCAGATCGGCGGGCCCGCGGGGGCGTTCATCGTGCTGGTGGCAGCCACCGTCGAACAGTACGGCGTCGAGGGGCTCCTCCTTGCAACCATGCTCAGCGGTCTGATCCTGCTGGCGATCGGAGTCCTGCGGCTCGGGACCTTCATCAAGTTCATTCCCTATCCGGTGACGGTTGGCTTCACGGCCGGCATCGCGGTCATCATCTTCGCGAGCCAGCTCAAGGAGCTGCTGGGGCTCAGGCTCGACGCGGAACCCGGGCCCTTCATTCCCAAGCTCGTGGCGCTTGGGGGCGCCCTGCCGACCCTGACTGTCTCGGCCGTGGCTGTGGCCGTTCTGACCATTGGCATCATTGTCGCCATTCGGCGCTTGCGTCCGCACTGGCCGGCCTTCATCATCGCGGTGGCCGCCGCCGCCCTCGTGACCTGGATCCTGGGCCTGCCGGTCGAGACCATCGGCACCCGTTTCGGCGGCCTGCCGCAATCCCTGCCGGCTCCGCACCTGCCACCTCTCTCACTCGCGAGAATAACCGAGCTTCTGCCCGCCGCTCTCTCGTTTGCGCTCCTGGGCGGGATCGAGAGCCTCCTGTCGGCGGTGGTTGCCGACAGCATGACGGGCCGGCGCCACCGCTCCAACTGTGAGTTGGTGGCGCAGGGCTTTGCGAACATCGCCTCGGGCCTGTTGGGCGGCATCTGCGTCACGGGCACGATCGCCCGCACCGCCACCAATGTCCGCTCTGGCGCCCGTGGGCCGGTGGCCGGGATGCTGCACGCGGTGTTCCTGCTCCTGTTCATGCTGGTGGCCGCCCCGCTCGCCTCATTCATCCCGTTGTCGGCTTTGGCGGCGGTTCTCACGACGGTTGCCTGGAACATGGCGGAGAAGCACGAGTTCGCGACCCTGCTGCGAGCCTCGAAGGGGGATGCCGTGGTGCTGCTCGCCACGTTCCTGCTGGTGGTCTTCCGCGATCTCACCGAAGGCATCCTCGTGGGGTTCGGCCTTGGCGTGCTCGTGTTCCTGCAGCGGATGGCGGCGGCGGTCGAGGTCAAGCAGCCTCGTCTCCTGCCGGAGGAGGACCGGCCAGATACTGTGGGCGGCAACGGCCGTGAGCCCTATGATCCGGCGCTCGCGACCGACCCCGACGTGGTGGTGTATCGCATCTCAGGCGCGTTTTTCTTCGGCGCGGCGGCAACGGTTGCAGCCGCGCTCGACCGCATCGCGGAACACCCGAAGGCCTATGTCATCGATTTCTCGGCGGTCCCGGTGCTCGACAGCACGGCAGCGACAACGATCGAGGGGTTCGTGCGCAAAGCGCAGCGTCACCAGGCAGCGGTCTATATTGCGGGTGCCCGACCGCCGATCCGGCGGGTCCTGCTCACCCATGGCGTGCGTCCGCCTCGGGTCCGCTTCAAAGCGAGCTTGGCGGAGGCCCTCGCCTCAGCTCACAGCAAGGCCGAGGAAGACACTTTTACAAAAGACACGATAGCACGCGACGACCAGAGGCGTGAGTGAATGGCTCCGCGTTGTTGCACGGATGGACGAGTTGGCAACTGGCGCCGGGTGACATAGGAGGACTGCGCTCTTCATGTCGGATCTCGGCCGTGCCATTCAAAGCCAATGCCGCTCGCCGTCACCGTATTCCGAAGCAGCGGCACCAGGTGACGAATTGGGCCGAGTACGCCACCACCCTGCGTCAGCGGGGAAGTCTCACCGTCGAGTTCTCTGACGAGGCAATTGCCGCTTGACGAGCCGAGCCTCGCACGACGCGAGGTGGTCAAGCCTACTATTCGGCTCTGGCGATCAGGACGGCATTGACCCTGCGGGCGGTGTTCCGGCTGGCGCTGCGTCAGACCGAGGGGCCTGCACTGATCCCAAATTAGCTTTAACGCTACGTTGGCAGAAGACCACAGCGGAAGGCCCGCTTTGGGTCGAGCCCGTGTGAACACTCAAACCGGATTGATCGTGGCGAACTATTTGTACAATTTCATGCCACTGCACCATGATTTTCTCGGTCTACTTAGTGGTGCATCCGGTAAGTCATGCGGCCCTCGGCAGGAGGGCGATCCCGGGTGAGCGGTGGGGCCGATGGCGGCGGCGGTTGCCCCAGACGAAGGGCTGGCGGTGCGTCTTCCAGTAGATCGTGGAGCGGTGGATCGCATCGCTGATATCGTCCCAGCTCTCAAACCGCCGGCCCGCTAACGCCAGCGAGCGTAGGATCTTCCACCACGGCTCGATCAGGTTGAGATAAGCGGCGTATTTGGGCTGGAACACCATCTCCCAGCGGATGCGCGAGCACAAACAGCAACACGTCTGTCGTGCGATGGGAGCTCAGGTTGTCCATGATCGCATACACCCGTTTGGTTGTCCTCGGGACCCAAGTCTCAACGTGCTCCAGGAAGTCGACCCAGTGCGCTCCGCCGCGTCCGGGATAGGGATGCGTGAACGCTTCGCCGGTCGCAGGACAGAAGGCCCCGAAGATGTAGCCTTTGGCGCGCCGACCATAGTCGATCTCCTGCTTGGCGCGTTCGGCCGGTCGCGTCTTTGTCCGCACCAGCGCTCGGCCCGCATAGCTCTTGGCGCTCACCGGTCCCATCTCGTCCAGGCAGATTACGCAACTGCCCGCAGGAGGCGCCGTGTAGAGCGTTTCGATCCGCCCCTTTTTTCGGCAAAGGCCGGATCAACCCGCTCGCCGAACCAGGTCTCGTGTTTGCGCCAGCGCAAGCCTTCGTGCAGCAGGATCTCGTCAATCCGGCTGCCCTGCATCGCGATGCCCTTGGCCTCATGCAGATAGGCGGCCAGCCGATCCAGGGTCCAGGCGGCAAACGGCAGCCCGAGGGTCTCTGGCTTGGTCAGCGCCGTGGCGATCACGGTGGCGGTTTGCTCAGGCGGATAGGTGGGCGGGCGTCCGGAGCGATGTTTGTCCTTGAGGGCCTCCACTCCTTCTGCATTGAAGCGGTGGATGCGCTTACGCACCGTCTCGCCATCCAGGCCCAGGCGAGAGGCAATGGCGGATGCGCTCTCTCCGTGACTGGCGCGCCAGATGATTTGAGCCCGTTGCACCATCTGAGCCGGAGCGGTACGCGCGTGGGCCAACTTCGTGACCGCTGTATGCTCGTCAGCAGTCAAGTCCCGTAAGCAGATCGGTGTCATGGGTCACCTCCCGCCAGCAGGCCGCGATTATACCCCCCTGAACATGCCGGATGCACCACTTAGCTCGAGTTTGGCCATTTCTGATGGTTATTTGGCAGCGAAGGGCGGCGAAGCGAACGATGCGGTAATGGTCTTGCTTCGGTTCAGTGGAGAGCGGTTTTGTAGCAATCCGGCCAGCCTTTCAAACTGAACCGGGCTGGCATAGTCCAGTGTCGAATGACGCCGAACGGGATTGTAGAAGCCATCAATGTAACGCCCAATCGCCGCCTTGGCCTCAGCTCTCGTCTGGAAGACGGTGCGCCAGACCAGCTCGGACTTCAAGGTCTTGAAGAAGGTCTCGACCACCGAGTTGTCGTAACAGTTCCCTGTCCCGGACATTGAGATCCGAATGCCGTGTTTCCTCAGCTCGGCCTGATACGCGATTGAACAATATTGACTGCCGCGGTCGGCGTGGTGGGTCAGCCCCTCACCGGGTCTTCGGATCGCCAGCGCCTTGCGCAGCGCCTCGAGCGCCAGCTCCTTGTGCAGCCGGTCACTCACTGCCCAGCCGACCACACGCCGGGCGAAGAGGTCGAGGATCACGGCCAGGTACAGCCAGCCTTCACCCGTCCACACGTACGAGATATCGGCGTTCCATTTCTGGTTCGGGCGCTCGGCCGAGAAGTCCTGCTCGAGCAGGTTGGGCGCGACCGGGAAGGCGTGGTGGCTGTCGGTGGTGCGTTTGAAGCGCCGCTTCTGCCGGGCCTTGAGGCCATTCTCGCGCATCAGCCGTGCGGTCCGACGGCGACCGACTTGCAGTCGCTCATCCTGCAGCTCGCGGGTCATGCGTGGACTGCCATAGGTCCCATTCGAGAGGGTGAAGGCCGAGCGGATGTGGGCCAACAGAACTAGATCCTCCCTCTGGCGCGGACTGGCCGGACGAGAGCGCCAGGCGAAGTAGCCGCTGGGGCTGACATTGAGGACCTGGCACAGGCGTGTGACGGGGAAGTTTTCTTTCGCCGCATCGATGAACTTGAACCTCATCGACTTCCCTCCTTGGCGAAAAAAGCCGTCGCCTTCTTCAGGATCTCCCGTTCCTGGCGCAGGATCTCGTTCTCGCGTCGCAGTCGCTTGAGTTCGGCCGCCATGTCCTCCTGCCGCTCATCGGGCGGGTGGTCGATCTCACGCTCGCGACGGCGATCGAGCCAGTGGCGCAGGGTCGACAGGCCAATGCCGAGATCTTGAGCGACCTCGCGCCGGCTGCGGCCGCTGGTCAGGGCAAGCCGCACCGCCTCATCCCGAAACTCTTTCGTAAAGCGTGTGTGGGGCATGGAGCACCTCCTGGATCATAAGAAGTGCTCTCCATTGTTCCGAAGCAAGACCATAATCTGGCAGCGTTTCCGCCAAGAGACGCCGCCATGCTGCACCTGCCCGCCCGCTTCGCCGCGATCATTGTAAGCGAGGATCTGTCCGGTCTCGGCATCAACTCCAATGTGCAGCTTTCGCCAGGCGCGGCGTCTCCGGGCCCCGTGCTTCTCGGCCAACCACTCGCCAGGTCCACATAGCCGCAGGCCGGTGCTGTCCACCAGCCGGTGAAGCGGTCCTCCGGAGCTTGGACATGGCTTCGGGATCTCCAGAGTCTCGGCGCGGCGGCCTAGGGTTGAATGATCCGGCACCGCCAGATCAAGGCCAAGCAGCGTCACGATTGAGCCGATCAGCCCCTCGGTCTGCCGCAGCGCCAGCCGGAACACCGCCCGCAGGGTCAGGGCTGTCCTGATCGCCAGAGCCGAATAGTAGGCTTGACCACCGCGTGTCCTGCGGGGCTCAGCGCGCCAGGCGGCAATGGCTTGCTCGGTGAACCAGACCGTGAGCCTGCCCCGCTGGCGCAGGGCCGCATCGTGCTCCGCCCAGTTCATCACCCGGTACCGCTGCTTCGGAATGCGGTGACGGCGAGCGGCATTGGCTTTGAAGGGCACGGTGGAAATCTTTGGTCAGAAGCCGAACTGGCCCCTACGCTACCTAACTGTGGTTACCAACCCGCTCATCCATGCAACAAGGCGGGTTTTTCCCCTCAGAACGATTCCGCCCCGCCACCGCACAGCGCCTCGATTATCCAAAGGTGACCAGCCTCGTGGCAGCGCCAGTCCGCCCGGAACGCCACGTCGCTCAGTCGATCGCCACCATCCGGGCTGAGCTTATTTACGCCCTTGCTCGAAAGCTCCCACGATGTCCATGCTGCCACAGAAGATTTATGACACAGTAGTACTTCTGTAATGGGCCGTTGGGTGTCAAGCCCCTGAGTGACTGTCCTGTCGCCGAAGTCTTGCTTCTGTTCGGGGTCGACGCGAGGCCGCCCCACCATGCCATCAGAGAGGATGCGGTCAGCCCATCTAAGGCGCGTGTTCCACCTCGATGAGATGCTCACGGCACTACTTACGGCTTGACCGCCTCCATCGTCCCGGCGACGGGACCTCAGGAGAACGGGACGATCGCCGCCCCGTTCCGAACGCTTGTTTCTCCTATGCGGCAACGCCCTCCCGGTTCCAGCGGAAGGTGGTGCCGTCGATCCAGATGCGATGCAAAATGACCGCAAGCTTCCGGGCCAGCGCCACCTTGGCCCGCCGCATGCCGCGCCGCTTGGCCACCTCCAGCGCCCAGCGCTTGAGCGCAGAGAAGCGCACCGCGCGGGTGAGCAGGATATGGGCTCCTTCATAGAGCGCCGTGCGCACCATCGGATCGCCCACCCGGCTCACGGCTCCCGTGATATCCGTCTCGCCCGACTGATACTTCTTCGGGGTCAGGCCAAAATGCGCGCCCACCGCCCGCGAGCGCGAGAACCGCTCAGGATGATCGACTGCGGACGTGAAGGTGACCGCGATCAGCGCGCCAACGCCTGGCACGCTCATCAGCCGCCGGCAGACCTCGTTCTTCCGGGCGATCGCCAGCATGGCCCGATGCAATCGGGCAAACTCCATTTGCAGCGCGTCCCGGGCGCGCAGCATGGCTTCGGCAATCTTCTCCAGCATTTCATGACCGGCCGTGAGGGTGCGCACCCGGGCGGCAAACTGGCCCTTGCTGATCTCGCCGACCTTCAGGCCGAAGCCGCGCAACAGCCCACGCAGGCTGAGCTCGACATCACGCATCTTGGCCTGCAGCTGCTTGCGGGCCATGAGCAGCGCCCGCACTTCTTGCGCCGGCGGCGACTTGCAGTGGACGGGGCGGAACCAGCCCATGCGCAGCAGTTGGGCGATGCCGCGCGCATCGCGCCGGTCGGTCTTGACGATCATGGCCGAGAGCGCCGCCTTGACATGCCGCGTCTCCAGCAGCACGACTTCGAACCCAGCCTGCACAAGGCCGGCATGCAGCCACTGCGAAAGTGGCCCGGCCTCCAGGCCGACGCGGGTGAGCGGTAGGCTCAGGCTGGCGAGAAAGGCCGCAAGCGCCTCCGGCTCGCTGGCGACCTTCGCCTCGCGGACAATCTGTCCGGAGCCATCGAGGATGCAGACGCTGCTCAGTTCCAAAGACACGTCGATTCCGGCATAGTAGTCCATGGCTGTCCCTCATGATGCTTGGGGCCGATCCGCTCGGACCCCGTTCCAACACACATCACTCTGAGGGACAGCCACCCCGCTCCGCTACTGCGTGAGCGGCAGGCCCATTACGGCATCTAACGGGATGCTCGAATGTTCATCCTGAACGAGTAAGCGCTCACAGCGGGTGCGAGCCTGTTAGAAGGAGCGCGGGTGTTCTGATGCGGGCTCCTCACCTCTCAAGCCCATCGAAAGAATGTGTCGCAACGACTACCGTTAGCCCGCCTCTCGTCCATTTCGCCCCTGGTGCCCTTGGATGATAGCCCAGCCGGTCATGAGCAAGGCTACAAAGACGATGAGAGCGGAGATGGCATGGCCATACTCCCATTGCCGCCGCAGGCTTTCCCAGTTGTCCGGCATCTGGGTCCAGTTCGCCGTGGCTTGATTGGCCGGGAATACCCAGATGAAGAAAACAACGAGGCTAAGCAGGATGAGCCCAATCGAGACCAGCGCGGCCCGCCAGGAGCGCGAGCCGCGGCGTCGCTCAGCCAGGGCGAGAGCCCCATTGGCGAGGATCGCCGCAATGATCGGGATGATGAACAAGGCCCACCCGGCATAGATCTGTTGGACGGTAAAGTAGGCATCGCGATCAAGCCCAATCTTGTGGGGCAACTCAAACAAATGGGCGCCGCTCGGAATGAAAATGAGGGCTGTCAGCGCCAAGGCGGTCAAGCGAAGCAACATAACTTCAATCCCTCTCATCAAGCAACGGGAGTGCGAAGAAGGGTGATCAGGGTTGCGGTGTTCCCGGCGATGCGCTCGTCGAAGTATGAGCCATTCGTCGGAAACAGATGCCAACTGACACTCAACCTCATTTTAATTCAGCCTTTGAGCGCGCCTATACCAAGATTTGTTCTTTCCCTTCCCTGCTGTGGACCATGAGGATCTTTGGAGCAACGAATGAGAAGGTCCCTGCGTGAGAGGAGTACCAAGGCCGATTGACAATAGCGCAATAAGATCGGGAGGTATCGTTGCCCCGCGAATCCTTATGCTCTCCGAGTTGTTCGAGCGTTTCGCTCAAACTTGATGCCTCAATCCATTGTGTATGGATGAGTCCAGGTGCCATGAGTGGGCGAAAAACGTGGCCTGAAACAGCTCCAATTCGCACACCTCTTCGGTGGAGGTGGGCTTCTCACAGAGCGCGCCAGCGGCATACTTGCTTGCAGCACCCAAGGACCTGCAGGAGCGTCGAGCCATGATTGAGACCTTCCAGCGTATCGACGAGCAGACGATGTCCCTGGTGAGCGAGTTCGCACAGCACTATGGATGCTCAAACGAGGTGGCGCTGAAGTTCCTGCTTAAGGTCGGAAAGTACCCACAGGAGGACGGTGAGGACGATGAGGCCTATGCAGCGCGGCTCGAACGGCTGCCGGATCCAGACGTGAAGGTCTACCGTGGGCTTCAAGCGGCGAACGACCTCTGAGCCGCTAGGGCAAAAGTTCGGCGGTAGTACGAATTTTTAGTGCCAAGTGGCCCGCCCCCCGACCAGCACGAGTGAGTGTCCGCGGGTCGGGTCCGGGCGCCGGATGCCCCTGCACTCAATCCTGCCCGCGTCTTTCCTCAATCGACTGGTACACGCGGAGACACACTGCTGTCGGGGAATAGGCTTGCACAGACCAACTGCCGGACGTTTTGAGTATGATCGCGCCGAACTCTGGGCCGATGGGATTATCCATGGCCTTGGCATTGCTCTCGGGTTTGTTGCCGTTTCGGTGCTTGTGACCTCGCTCCCGTCAGACCCGTCGCCTTCAGACCTCGTTCCCATTCTGATTTACAGCGGCGCAATGCTGGCTGTGTTGATGATCTCGGCCGCCTACAACATGTGGCCGATCTCGCCGGTGAAGTGGTGGCTACGCCGCTTCGATCATGCAGCAATTTTCGTCCTGATCGCGGGGACCTACACGCCATTCCTCACCCGAATGGGTGGCGCTATCACGCCCCAACTTCTCATGGTCATCGTCTGGGCAGTTTCCTTAGTCGGAATCATTCTCAAGATCGTGCTGCCCGGCCGCTTCGATCGGCTGTCGATCGGTCTCTACCTCCTGATCGGCTGGAGCGGACTTATTCTGTGGGATCAAATTCTCGCACTGCCGAGTGAAACCCTCTGGCTGCTCGGCGCCGGCGCTATTCTCTACACCGTTGGCGTGATCTTTCACGTGTGGGATCGACTGCGATTTCAAAACGCGATCTGGCACACTTTCGTCCTTTTGGCGACTGCATGCCACTACGGCGCTGTGTTCACCGTCTTCGCCATGACCGAGAGCGCATAAGGAACGGCTTCAGAATCTGGTTCAATATCGGTGTGCTTTGCTGACCCGTCTTTCCATCACCCGAAGGGTGCCGACGGGGGACTGAAACGGGCTGGACTTCCGGATTGGCCCTTCGACTTTCGCGGCCGCACACAGAACAGGGTGGCCGGAGTGGAGCTTCAAGGATTGAGCACGGGACAGACCTGGATCGGACCTGTCGAAGGAGGCGGGGACTTCATAGAGCAGTTCGGCCCTGGCGATCGGGTCGCATATCGCTCGGTCGGCACCTTAAGGCCTAGCGGTGGGCGTTGACCCTGCAGATGCAGGGCCTTGTGACCAAAGCTGACCCAGGGGTGCTTGCTTTGCTCCCAAGCCGAGATCGTCGGCGCGGGAAAGGTCGGATCGGCGAACGCTCCGGCGGCGACGCCGATATATCCTGGCATGAACTCAGCTTCCCAATAGAGCGTCGTACCGCACTCGGGGCAGAAGTGCCCCGGATCATCCGCCCTTCCTGGCCGGGACGGCAAAAGATCTTGCTCGCACCTTCGACGCGAACCTTGTCGGCGGGAAAATAGGCGCTGATGCCGAACGCCGAACCAGTGCGGCGCTGGCACTGCTCGCAATGACACGCGGCCACAAGGGTCGGTTCACCGAAGACTTCGGCTAAGATTTCCGCAGCAGCAGCATGCAATCCTGGGCATGGTCACCTCCTCATTGTTCAGCCTGCAGCACATGGTGGGGCGGCGTATTGCGCGACGACGTGTTGCCGGGCGAGATGCGGAAGGCTGCGAGCATGACCTCGGAGAGCATCCGAGGCCTGAACAGCCGGGTCGGTGGATCCAGGAAGTTCATGACCCGGTAGAACTGGCTCGTCACGTAGGCGCTGCGGTGCGTGGCCCGTTGAACGCGATCCATATACCACTGCATCGGACGCATGCGCAGCGGTCGCTGGTCCGCCAACTCCGGAAGCCGGAAGTCCTCGAGCAACACACCCCTCCAGGCCGCATCGACGATGGGTTTGATCGTCTGGAACCAGCGTCGGGTAAACGTGGGTTCCAGACCACCTTCGGTCTCGGCCTCCGCGAGCATCCGGCCGAGAGCTTCAGCCTCAATGGCTGCCACCGTCATGCCCTGGCCATAGACGGGATTGAAGCTGCAGACGGCGTCGCCAAGAACGATCAGCCCTTCTGGAAAGTGCTCGAGCCGTTCATAGCGATGCCGCAGGCTGCCGGCGAAGCGGAAGTGCTTGATCTGCGACAGGGGTTCGCACTGACGGATCGTCTCGAACAGATCCGGCACGGCGAGCGAGCGCGCATAGGTCAGGAAAGCCTGATCGTCCTGGGGCATCGGCTCATTGGAGAAACCCGGTAGGGTCACGAGCCATCGGTCGCCTTCGATTGGAAAGATGAGACCGCTGCGTGGGGATGGCTTGCCCGTGATGACTAACGCACCCCAATCGGGTCTGCCGTTGTTGCGAGGAAAAGTACGGGTGGCATAGGCCACGCGCGCCCCGACGAGTTCGGTTGCAGGCACGGGAAAACCCAGTTCGTTCAGCCATTGTGGTGTGGCGCTGCCGCGCCCTGTCGCGTCGACCACGAGATCGGCCATGATCTCATGAACCGGTGCCGAGCGGCCCGGCTCGGCCAGGCGAACTCCCGTGACGCGGCTGTCCTCGCCCGCTCGCAGACCGATGATGCGGACGCCATTTATGATCGTGACATTCGGCAGTGCACGAACCCGCTTGTCGATCTGTCCTTCCAGGAGCGGCCGGCTCATCGACAGGAAGACAAGATCGCTGTCATGCCGCATCCGCCAACCGCCCGCGTAGTACCAGGCAAAGTCGCGCCCCGCATTGAGGCGAACGGCGCCCAGGGCTGCAAGCTCGTCCGAGAGGCCCGGCAGCAGGTCGTCCGCAATCATTCTCCCCCGCGCCAGCAGAGCGTGGAGGTGATTGCCTTGCGGGGCCCCCTTCCGCGGCTCCGGAGCCTCGTTCACGCCGTCCCGCTCGATGACGGTCACCTGGGCGAAATGGTCCGAGAGGACACGGGCGGCAAAGAGCCCGGCGATGCTGCCGCCGAGAACGACAGCGTGGCCGAGCGGGCGGCGGGGTGTTCTGATTTGGGAACGTGCAAAGGAGCGCATGGTCTGGTCTCATGCTTTCGGCGGTCATATGGCCTGATCGTTCCGGTTGTAGGCTCGTCCCGTGACCCGGACTGTGAAATGGATCACAGATCGACGGCATGGCTCAGTGCCCGTACGCAGCCAGTACCCGGAGCCTTGTGCCCCGGATGCAGTCCCCCGGCGGCAAATTCTGAGTGGCTCCGCTGGATGTTCGCTCCCTGCGACCGTACTCGAGCCGTGCATCCGGCAGGTCGCCACCGGGGTATGGTGTATAATCCGCGGGTCACGTGAGACGGAATGGTGTGTTTGGGAGGAGAAACGTGCGGGCTCCACGACCGGAAACCGTACCAGCGTCTGAGCTCGACGAAGCTCTCAGACGGTGCGCTCAGGGCGATCAGGGAGCCTTGCGCCAGATCTACGATACGGAGTCCGCCCGCATGCTCGGCGTGGCGCTTCGCCTGCTGCGCCGGCGGGCTCTGGCCGAGGAGGCGGTGCACGATGCCTTCGTCCAGATCTGGCGCCGGGCCGTCAGTTTCGATCCGGCCCGGGGTCAGGCCCGGGCCTGGCTCTATGCCATCCTCCGCCACCGGGCGTTGAACATCCTCCGCGACGAGGGTCGAACGGAGTTTGCGGAAGATGGCGAACCGGTGGCCTTGCCAAGCGAGGACGAAGACGCGGAGGCAAAGGTCATCCGCCTGTCCGAGACCAGCGCCCTGCGGCGCTGCCTCGAGCGTCTCAAGCCGGTCCGCCGCCAAGCCATCGTGCTCGCCTACACGGACGGGCTGAGCCACCGGGAACTGGCCAGGCGCCTCGGCGTGCCGGTCGGCACGGCGAAGTCCTGGATCCGGCGTTCTCTTCTCGTGTTGAGGGACTGTTTGGAATGACCCGCGACGAACGCGACCGGCTTGCGGCCGAGCATGTGCTGGGCCTCCTCGAAGGGGCTGAAGCCACCGAGGCGGAAGAGCTGCTGCGGCACGACCGAGCTTTCCAACAGGCCGTGGCACAGTGGCGTGACCGTTTCCTGGAATTCGACGATCAAGCACCCGTCATCACCAGCGGTGAAGCGCTCTGGCACCGCATCGAGGCGGACCTCGATCGGCCGACGCAGGCAGCCTCCCAATCTTTGCCTGCACCGCTCATTCGCTCCCGCGCGACCTTCACCGAGCTGTGGCGCAGTCTCGCCTTCTGGCGCGTCACCGGTCTGGCCGGCGCCTTCGCATCCCTGCTCCTAGCGGTCGGCCTCGCGGTGGGTGTCTCCCGTGCCCCGCCAACCCCGATCTATGTGGCGGTTCTTCTGACCAACGACAGCCGTCCGGCAGCCATTCTCAATGCGTTTGCCGATGGGCAGGCCGAACTCGTTCCTCTGGAAGGCGTCACGATCCCGCCGGACCGCTCGCTCGAGCTCTGGTCGTTCGCCCATGGAGCCACGGCTCCGCCGGTCTCGATCGGGGTCTTGAACCAAGCCCGGGCGATCCGCCTTCGCCTCGATCAGGTGCCGCAGATTGCGGCGGATCAGTTGTTTGCCGTCAGCCTCGAGCCATCCGGCGGATCGCCGACAGGCCAGCCGACCGGGCCGGTCCTGATGAAGGGCACGGCCACATCGGCGCTCTAAAGCATCGGGCCCAAAAGTGGATTTGCACTGCGGCATCCCCTGCCGTGGATCAGCACAACCCGTTAGCTGCTGCCGTGACAATCCATCACGGCTTCGGTCTCAAAGCGAAGGGCGAAGGCAACAGCTCAGACCTTCTTCAGACCCACTCGGCAACGGCGTTTCCGCACAGGATGCCCGCAAGCCGCAGAGCCATGCCGGGGCACGGCTCGGGCCAGGCAAGGGGACGTGGGAGCGTCATGACGGCCGCGATGGTGTTCCTGGCGTAATCGGCGTTCGTTCCTGCCCGGCCCCACGCGGTCCTGAGCCGGGACAGGAGCCCCGCCTCGGACAACTCGCGGACGCTGGGATTCGACAGGTCGGCGACATAGCAGAGAGCCTTGTCCCATCCCCGTGGCGTCAGAACGTCAATCAAGGAATCGACGTAGCCATCTTCCGCGGTCTCGCGCTCCACCAGGTAGCGCCGGACCGCGGCCTCCCGGGCCTCGGCGACCTCATACGCGATGCCGATGCAGCAGGGGCCGGGGACAAGACCGAGGACGACGCCGGGACTGTCAGCGGAACCGCGATGGACAGTGGAAGGGATGCACCAGGAACGGCGCCAGCCGGGAGCCAGCGCGGGCATCGTCGACTCATAGTCGAAACCCGGGTTCCAGATCAGCGAGCCATAAGCGAATACCAGCATGGCGCAGTCCTGTTCGCGCCGTCACGGAGCGGTTGAGTCCACGCTGCCGGCGGCTCCGCACTTTTCAAGGGCCAAGTTCGCTTTAGCGAACGTCTATTCCCTTCTAGCGCGCAATGGGATTGTCGACTGTGATCGCGCTCACAGGGCCCCTTGCTATAGACGAGAGCGTCTGATCCGGCGGAGCAGATATGACGGCCAACGGTTGTAGCTGGCCCTCTTCCCTCATGACCTCGTGAACATTCCTTCCCGGGAAGCTGCATCCGCCGGGCATTCCCGCGGGTACCCATCCCAGAAGCCGGATGGGTCCGGCTTCCAGGGGCGCCGCCCGGCTGTGGCTGGCGCATTCACCACCCTTGGGAGACGATTATCATGAAGATTCATATTGCTCTTGCTACCCTTGTTTGTGTCGGCCTCGCTCAGCCTATGCCCGCGTTCGCGCAGTCGAAGATGACCTCGGAGAAGACCGTCACGGTCGGCGGCGCTCCGATGTATCCGTCACGGACCATTGTTGAGAATGCCGTCAACTCGAAGGACCACACCACATTGGTGGCCGCCGTGAAGGCCGCGGGGCTCGTCGAGACGCTTCAGGGGACTGGCCCCTTCACGGTGTTCGCCCCGACCAACAAAGCTTTTAGCAAGCTGCCGAAGGGCACCGTCGAGACACTCGTCAAGCCGGAAAACAAAGCCATGCTGACCGGGATCCTCACCTACCATGTCGTGCCCGGGCGCTACACTGCACAGGACCTGATGGCGCTGGTGGCACGCGGCGAGGGGCAGGCGATGCTGACGACAGCGAATGGCGAGCAGCTCACGATCAAGCAGTCCGGCCGCAACCGGCTCGTCGTCACCGATCGCAAGGGAGATCAGGCCGTGATCACGATCCCCAATGTCCTGCAATCGAACGGCGTGATCCACGTTGTCGATACGGTTCTGCTCCCGAGCTGAGCGCCACAGGCCGCGGGCGGCCTCGCCCGCGGCCTCGCTCCCCTCTTGGCTGGAGATCCGATCATGCCCGCCTCACGCCCGATCATTCATCCGCTTCTGATCCGCACTACGCACTGGATCAATGCCACCGCCATGGTGATCATGATCATGAGCGGCTGGGAGATCCACAACGCCGATCCGATCCTACCTTTCAGCATTCCCTCGTCGCTCACCCTGGGAGGATGGCTCGGTGGCGCCACGCAATGGCACTTCGCCGCGATGTGGGTGCTGGCTGGCAACGGACTCGTGTATCTTGCCTACGGACTCGTTTCGGGCCGGCTGTATCGCAGGCTCTGGCCGATCAGCCCGCAGGCTGTTTGGGAGGATCTCAGAGCTGCCCTTACAGGGCATCTGAGCCACGCGGACCTGGCGTCGTACAACGCTGTCCAGCGGTTGTTGTACAGCGGGGTGATCCTGGCCATCGGCCTCGCCGTGCTATCAGGCCTTGCGATCTGGAAACCGGTCCAGTTCGGCGCACTCACAACCCTCCTCGGTGACTTCGACACAGCCCGCCTCATCCATTTCCTGGCAATGGGCGCGATCGTGCTCTTCCTTGTCGTTCACGTGACCATGGTGCTGCTCGTCCCGCGCAGCCTCGTGTCCATGGTCCGCGGCCGCTAACCTATGGAGACTCCGCCATGCCGTTTCCCTGGCGATCAGAACCTCACCCCGATACCACCGCCATCGTGCAGGAGAGCGCCCGCCGCCTCGACCTGCCAACCCGGCGGTTGTTCCTGAAGCAGGCCGCCGGCTTGGGCACACTCACTCTGCTGGCGGGCTGTGATGTTGTCGATGGCGTTTCCGCCGAAGCCGCACTCGGACGCATGTCCGACTTCAACGATCGGGTTCAGGCCTGGTTGTTCGACCCCCACCAGCTCGCACGCGAATACCCGGGCAGCGCCATCACCCGTCCCTTCCCGTTCAATGCATTTTACCCGGAAGGCCAGTCGCCGGAGGTCGATCCTGAGTCGTATGCGCTCGAGCTGGTGGGACTGGTGGAGAGGCCGGCACCCTGGTCCTTGCGGCAGCTTTACGCCCTGCCCCGTGTCACTCAGATCACCCGCCATATCTGTATCGAGGGCTGGAGCGCAATCGGCAAATGGGGCGGCGTGCGGTTCTCGGAGTTTCTCACCCGCATCGGCGCCGATACGCGGGCGCGCTATGTGACCTTCCGCTGCGCCGACGGCTATGCCACCAGCCTCGATATGGCCACCTCGCTACATCCGCAGACGCAGCTTACCTTCTGGTTCGACGATGCCGTGCTGCCGCGGAAGTACGGCTTCCCGTTGAAGCTGCGGGTGCCGACCAAGCTCGGGTTCAAGAACCCCAAGCACATCGTCGAGATCGAGATCGGCAACGACTACACCGGCGGCTACTGGGAGACGTATGGCTACAACTGGTTCAGCGGCCTGTGAGGAGAACCGCCATGCGCCTGGTGCCATACCGAGTAGGAATTGTCCTCGTCACCGGGGTCCTCGCCCTCGGTGGCTTGATCACTGGCGCGGGACCACAGGGCCAACCGGATCTGCGCCGGTTTGATCCGATCGCTGTTGGGGCGGCAGAGGCGGAACTCTGGCGCGCCTATTACGATCATCGATACGCGACGCTCGCTATGAGGCTCGTTCTGTTCAATCGGACGCAGTACGGCTTCTCACTGGCGGATAGTCTGCGCTCCGGCCTGTCGGCGATGCGGGCCGCCCAGCGGTTTCAGATATCGCAATCCCGTGATGAAGCCATGGCGGCCCTGCCGGCCCTCATCGACCACTTTGCCGTGATCCGGCAGGCGACGCACGCCCGCTTCGATCCCGTTGAGGCCGCGCGACTTGAGCTGGACTGGTGGCAGGCCCGGCGGGAGAACGTCGGGGTCGCCGGCTATGCGTCACTGATCGCGGCTGCAACGGCTTATGTCTACGAGATCGCCCCAGGCTCACTGGCTGCCTATGCCCGGCTGCGTGCCGAGGCCATGGATCTGCGGGATACTCGCGCCGATCGGATCAGGGAAGACGATTGGCAGACGATTGCCGACCGGCTGATGCGAGCCTACCAGGCTTTGCATGCTGCGACCGCACTGCCTTCGATGCGTTTGAGTGGAGATCAGCGCTGATGGCCCAACCTCCCGGATCAGCCTTCGTACTGGTGTCGCACTGGCGGGTGCCGGGCGACATCGGGGCTGCGTTCGGCTGCCTCGGCGACCCTGAGATCGCCCGCTGGTGGCCCGAGGCGTATCGGGAGGTACGCGAGATCTTTCCTGGAGATGCGGAAGGATGTGGTCGCGTGCTCGACATCCTGACCCGCAGCCGGATTCCTTATCCGATACGCTGGCGGCTGGAGGTGATCGAGGTCCGCCGGCCGGAGCATCTGGTGGTGCGGGCGTCCGGCGATCTCGCTGGCGAAGGGGTTTGGGAGTTGCGCCAGAGAGGCGCCTTTGTCGCGATGACCTACACCTGGTGTGTTGAGGTGACCAAGCCGTGGATGCAATGGCTGACACCTGTGCTCCGCCCGTTCTTTGCCGCCAATCACCACTGGGTCATGCGTCGCGGGGAGATTGGCCTGACGCGAGAACTGGCCCGCTTGGATTCCCAGGCTCATGATTGAGGATCAGCGGATGGAGCTTGCGGTTTTTGCTGTGACCGGGAGGGTCACGACCGGCACCGACTGTGACCCCTCAGTTGTTGACGGTTGCTTCGTATCATCAACAGGTTGCGCTTACTCTGACAGAGGTCAATGCTTCCGAGCCGATTTACAGGCACGATTTTTTCGTCTCCGTGGCGGCTGACCCGTCAGCGTCCGTTGCGGACTTGAAGCTCTTGTTGGAGCGATCGCGTCACACCGAGGGATGGAACGATTCGCAAGATGATTGAAGACAATCGAAAGTTCACACCCAAGCTGGATCGATCGTCAGCGCGACTGGGAGCGACTGCGTGGCTGGTGAGCTCGCTCCTTTACTTGGCTTGCGAAGCCATGACTGCATCAGCCTTCCCTGGCTATAGCTATGCTCACAATTACATCAGCGACCTCGGCGTCCCTGACGTCGGCGATTTCATGGGGCGCTTCTTGAACTCCCCATTGCATGCGGTGATGAATTTTGGGTTCATCGCTCGTGGCTTGTTGCTCCTGATTGGCAGCCTCTTGATCCTGCGTCCCGTGTCGGTCGCGCGCGGGCGCACACCGTTATTGATTTTGGCCCTGCTCCACAGTGTGGGCATTGTGCTCGTTGGCCTCGTCCCGAGCAGCCCGACCTCGGCGGCAGCGGGCCTGATTGGCGTTCACACTCTCGGGGCCCTTCTGGCGATCCTTGGTGGAAACACCATGGCACTCGTCGCGGGGCTTCGTGGCGATCCAATCACGACCTTGAGATCGTACCGGATCATCAGCATTGCTTTGGGCGCTTTTGGAGGAGCCAGCTTCATCATGCTGATGGCGAATATCAGCCTCGCCCGCTCAATCCTGTTTGCCGACGGGATTTGGGAGCGTCTGAGCGTTTATACCATCATTGCTTGGACGTTGGTCTCCTCCTTCGCGATCTTTGCCCGCGATCGAAGCTCCTGATGGCTGACTTCCACTCGCAGCAGCCAACGAGGGGTCAGCGCAAGATCTGTTCCTGATTATACGCCGGCATTATAAACCAAAGACAGCTTTTCCTTGGGAACTATGGCTTTGTGCGAGGCTCTGACCTCGTGGTCGGCGGTGGCGAGCATCACTACCATGTCGGACATGGCTAGGGCGTTCCAAGATAAGGACCTCCAAGATAAGGACCATTGATGGCATCTGCTTGCGGCGATGGTCTGGCATAAGGCGGATTTGCCTCACCTTCGGCTATTGCCGCTCCATCACACCGCCGGTGCTTCGGTTCAGGCGGTTGGGCACGAAATGCGTCAAACCAAGATCCGAGAAAGCGATCCCATCTCCAGAATTGCTGTGTTTGGTTTATAATGCCGGCGTGTGTTTGGAAGCAGTTCTTGTTCCGACCCCAATATGCGAGCTGTCACGGGCTTGATTGGCTTGGCCGAAGTCCTGCCACGCCCGATTGGTGGCGACAATCGTTCCAGACTGGTCGAGAACCGCGATAGGAGCAGTAACGGCGTCCAGGACGCCCTGAGCCGAGGGAACAGCTGGGATCCCGTTCTGCTCTGACCTGGGAGGCATGGCCATGCCCTCCAAGAGCGTGACTTGGATGCAGGACAACGGACACAGGCCCGGTTCCGTTCACCCAGGCCCGCAAGTATCCAACCCTTGGATGCCATCAGAGGTGAGCACCGGGTCATCCTGAGGTCGGCCGGGGCCGAGCCAAACCAAGTGATCGTTGGCACGTGAGTACAGGTCCGCAAGTTGTCCGCTCCCGTTCATGGGAGAAGCACGCCTTCCGAAGGAGTAGGCAACCCCATCTCAACGCTGAGCTTGCTACAGGACCACTGGGCCAACCGTCGCTGGCACCGGCGCATTCCACCCTTGTAGCCACGGGAAGGCGGTGATTGCTCTCCCTCCGACGTTTTGCTCTTCCCCTGCCCTCTCCTCTTGTACCTCCATGAATACTTAATCGAGCAGCCAGCAGTCCCAAGCTCCTGCTCTCATCCTGGCAACAAAGGCGGCACAGGACTTTGACGGGAAGGTTACCGCAGTTGACGCATTTGATCCCTCGCTCGTTCCAAAGCTGCGCTTCGTCCCGACGCTGAGTCATTGATAGAGATTGAAACGGCTGTGGGAGATGTCGGTTGACATCTTGGAATGAGAATTTCGGGCTTATGGCTGCTTTGGGCATCAATAGTGAGACAAACGGGCTGTTTGATTTCTCACTTTAGATGTCAATTCGAATGCGGTGCACTCTACGCTGTCGCCAATCCCACCTGCAAAATCAGAGACCAATGTTGGACGGCGGCAGTCTCAAAAGAAATGTACAAAGCCAATCAAATTCTCAAATTATATGTATAATCTCAAATTACATGCTCAAAGCCAAGTGCTTGAAAACGCTCACCACGACGTCTCACACCAAGATACCAACGGATACCCGGGGACTGACACAATGGCGATAATCTGATCCTGACCCGTTGTGCGCTCGTTGCAGAGGCTCGAACCAGCAGCCCGACGCCTATGAACCGAGCGCCGGAGCACCGGAGATTGGTGAGGACGGGCCACACTCCGGGCCATCTTGCCGCCCTGCGGGCCGTAATTATGCCCTGAGCCTCCTGACGTGGCGAGCAATCAATTGCTATCCGTTCACGTTTTCATCTCCCGCCTTAGCTCGTCGAGGAAGCGCCAGTCGGTAAATTTCGAGATAACGTCTTTTGGCGTCTTTTTGATCATTCTCACTTCAGACAGCCGCAGGGTGAAGAAACGCACGGTGTCTTCCGGGTCATACTCTCGCCACGAGCCGTAGCGTGCGTCTTTCAGGATCGTCAGCGCACACTCGGGCGAGAAGCCGACATCGGCCATCCGTCGCGCCACCATCTCTGATTGCGTGTGGCAGATGTCAGTCGCTTTCAAGATAGCACGCAACATACGCTTGGTCGCGACCGGGTTCCTGCTCACAAAATCGGCGTTGGCGGTCACCATGCAGCAGAAATAGTTAGACCAGGGGCGATCATCGGCAGTATTGACGACGACGTGCCCGACGTTGCGCATGCATGGCTGCGAGGGCTCAGGCGGGGCGCCGATGAAGGCATCGATCTCACCGGCGGTGAAGAGGTCGGCTTGGCTCACCGACGAATTTGTCACCCATTTGATGTCCACTCCGGGGTCGACTCCGACATAAGAGGCCATCGCGCTTACCAGCAGATGATCTGCTGCGCCGATGGCGGAGACGCCCACCCGTGTTCCTCGCAAGTCCCCGATGCTCTTGATGCTGTCCTTGGCACGCAGTTCCATGCATCCCACGTGAACCCCGGATAGTATCGTCAAGGGTCTGCCGACATCGACAAGCGGGAGAAAGTCGACGCAGGCCTCAAGGCTGACGTCGATCTCGCCATTCGCCACCATGCCCACTGAGATAATCGGTGTTGGCACATAGTGGACTTCGGCAAAGCCTTCTCCAAGAAGCAGATCTTTGGCGAGGTATAGTGGCGCCATGCACGCGGCAGGGACTGCGGGGAGGCGGATGGTGGTCGTTTCCGGGGGCGGCTCAGCCCAAGCTGGTGCCGAGGTGCCGATAAGGCCTGCAGTGCCAGCAGCCGTTAGGCCAGCTAGGAAAGTGCGGCGATCTTGAATGAATGGTCCAGCGTATAGGGTATGCATGAGAACCTCCCTTCCAAATGATGGTCAGTGTGACAGGCTGCAAAGAAACACCTGTCGAACCGCTCGGCAGACAAAGACCTTCTCGCCTCCTGTCATGCCGACGCTTACCAGACTTTCATCCGGTACGAGCCTCGATGGCGGCCCGGTGCGTTGGAAGGATCATCTGAGACCATTCCGTCACCGGATGTGCAACGACCACTCGCTCATGTCTTCAACTCACGCTTGATCTCATTGAGAAAGCGCCAATCGGTGCCAGTGGCAATGATCTTTTGCGGGCTCGACTTGATCATACCTCCTTCACGAAGCCGCAACGAGAAGAACCTGATCGTGTCCTCCGGATCGAGCTCCCGCCATTTGGCATAAGGGATGTCCCTGAGCGTCTGCAGGGCCGAGTCATAGTTTGTGGCATACCCATCGCTGATCAGAAGCCTGGCCACACGTTCCGACTCCGAGACGCACAGATCATTGGCCTTGAGGACAGCGCGCAAGACCCTCTTGGTGGCCGCTGGATACTTCGCGGCATAAGCTGCATTGGCGGCCAACATGCAGCAAAAATACTGTGACCAGGGGCGGTCCTGGAGGCTGTTGAGGATGACATGGCCAATCTTGCGAGCGCGCAGTTCTTGGGGCTCGGGCGGTCCCGCAAGGAAGGCATCAACCTTGTGCTGTGCGAACAACTCCATTGGGTTGACGTCACTCGTCACCCAATCAATGTCCTTGAGAGGATCAAGCCCGACATAACTTGCCATAGCACTGACGTAGACGTGCGGATCCGATCCGCGGGCCACCCCCACAGCGACACTCTTACCCTTCAGGTCGAGGACGCTGTTGATGCCCTCATGCGCGAACAGCTCGTAGCAGCCCACATGCACGCCGCTGAGCACCTTGATCGGATCTCCCTGATCGATGCGAATGGCAAGTGCAGTTCCATACTCGACGACGAAGTCGACGTCTCCGCGCGCCGCCAGCGCTATCGAGGTCAGGCTGGCCTGTGTATCCACATAGCGGAAGTCCGAGAGCCCATCAGCGCGGATCAGCTCTTCGGCCACAAATTGCGGTGCCAGGCAAATTCCCGGAGACCGTGCGAAGCGGACAGAGGTTGTCTCAAGCGCAGCCTCCTCGGCGAAGGCTCCAGGACGGTTCAACAGTGGAACAAGTCCCATGGCGGTGAGGCCGGTTAGGACATGACGGCGGGTCTGAATGGTATTCATGGACTGCCTCCTCCCGTTGATCTCGGATCAGCCAGCTCAAACCTTCTGCTCGCACAGGAACGTGCTGAAGTAAGCTGGCTTGTTCCTTCGACGGCAATCGTCTGCGTTTCGTGGGCATGTTCCTCAATGACAGCGCATCTGTGAGCCAGGAGCGGGAGGCGTCTTGGTTTTCTCAAAGGACGTCTCCTTGCTCGACTCTTTCACCAGCTGCCTCGTGTCTCGACTCGTCACACGACCCACGCCATGAAACGAGCTCGAAGGCTGGGACCGGCTTGTGAAACCCTTTTAGCGTCAGATCGCCAACCGGACTGACCTCAATCCTCCCGTAGACCGAAGCCACGACCTTCTGGCTAAGCAGGATCTGGCCAGGCTTCGCGTCGCCGCATAAACGGCATGCGAGGTTTGGCACCGTGCCGATGACCGAGTATTCCTGCCGGTGCTCGAAGCCAACACTGCCCAATGTCGCGTATCCTCGGGCAACGCCAACACCGAAGCCGAGATCATGCCCTCGTTTCCGCCAACCTTCGGCCAGGACATGAATGCGCTCGCGCATGTGGAGCGCCAGCCTCACCGCGCGCTCGGTATGATCCTGCTGCGGGAGCGGATCGTTGAACAGCACCAGCACGCCATCCCCGACAAAGCGCTCCAGAGTCCCCTCGAGTTGCAGCACGAGCTGCCCGATCGCAGTATGATACTCCCGGAGCACGGTAATCACTTCCTCCGGCTCCGCCGTCTCGGCAAAGCCCGTAAAACCACGTAGATCCCCGAACACGACCGTGACATCACGCCGGTGGCTCTCCAGGGGATCCGCTCCTCCCCGCCCTGCGACCACGAGATCCGCCACTTGCGGTGGCAGGAACCGGCGCAGGCGCTCCATTCGGCCAATCTGCTCAACCTGCTCGGTGACGCGCTGCTCGAGTCGCTGGTTCCAGGTGGCCAGTTCCCGGGCCTGGTCTTGGACGGTGTCGTGCAGCGCCTTGATTCGCAGCATGGACCGGACCCGCGCCAGCAACGCGGCATGGTCAATCGGTTTGGTCAGATAGTCGTCGCCACCGGCATCGAGGCCTTCGATCACGTCCCGCGGGTCCGACTTGGCGGTGACGAGAATGACCGGGATGTGCCTGTGCGCGGCGTTGGCCTTTAGTCGCCGGACGGTCTCGATCCCGTCGAGCCTGGGCATCATGATGTCCAGAAGGATTAGATCAGGTTCGAGCTCCACCACCCGGGCAAGCGCCTCCTCGCCGTCGCCGGCCGTCGCAACCTCGTAGCCCTGGCTCCTGAGCCGACGCGTCATCAGGTCAAGGTTCTGCGGCGTGTCGTCGACCACGAGAATAAGAGGTAGATCACGCATGGCCGGTGTCCTCTTCATGCGAGATACTCCTGGACTTTCGCCAGCAGATTGCGTGGACTGAACGGCTTGGCGACATACCCGTCACAGCCAGCCTCACGCGTCTTCGCCTCGTCGCCAGCAAGGGCGTAGGAGGTGACGGCGATGATCGGAATGTGGTGCAGGTCCGGATTGGCCTTGATGCGCCGCGTCGCGTCGTAGCCATCCACCAGCGGCAATTGGATGTCCATCAGGATCAGGTCGGGCCGGTGTCGTTCGGCTTGGGCGATACCTTCCTCGCCATTGACCGCCTCCAGCACCTCGAAGCCTGCCCGCGTGAGCAGATCGCGCAGCATCTTTCGATTGTGCCAGGTGTCCTCCACCACCAGGATGCGCTTCATCACGCCGCCTCCATGACGCCGCCAGCTTGGAGCGGGATCCTGATCCGAAAGGTGGAACCCTGCCCCAGGGTGGATTCCACAGAGATCGTCCCGCCATGCATCTCGACGATGCGCCGTGAGATCGCGAGCCCCAGACCCGTACCGCCCTTTTGCCGGGTTGAGGAATTGTCGACCTGCTGGAAGGCATCGAAGATCCGCTCCTGGTCGGTCGGGGCAATTCCCGGGCCAGTGTCAGTCACAGCTAGCTCCAGCAGGTCACCGACCGCCGTTGCGGCGATTGTGACCGAGCCTGCGTCGGTGAACTTGATGGCGTTGCCGACGAGGTTGAGGAGAGCCTGGGTGAGCCGCCGTTCATCACCCCGTCCCAGCGGGAGATCCCCCGCGATGTCGACCTTCAGGTCGAGGCCTTTGGTCTGGGCGAGCGGTTGGGCGACAGAGGCCACGGCCTCGATGACGCCTTGGACGGCATACTCATCGAGCGCCAGCGCAAGCTGCCCGGCCTCGATCTTCGAGAGGTCGAGCACGTCATTGATGAGCGCCAGAAGGTGCTGGCCGTTCGCCTGAATGTACTCCAGGATCTCGTGAGCTTCGCCAGTCACGTCGCCGTAGACGCCATCGAGCAGCATCTCCGTATAGCCGAGGACCGCATTCAAAGGGGTGCGCAGCTCGTGGCTCATGTTGGCCAGGAACTGCGACTTATGCTGGCTCGCAATCTCGAGCTGACGGCTCTTGTCCTCGATCTCGCGGAAGAGCCGTGCGTTCTGGATGGCGAGCACCGACTGGTTCGCGAAGGTCTGCATCAGGTCGACGGTCCGCCTGGGAAACTCCGCTTGCTCCCGCCGCATCAGCACGAGCGTCCCGAAGACCCGTTCCGCCCGGACGAGTGGAACAACCAGAACGCTCCGGATTCCGGCGCCGACGGCGGCATCGCGCAGCGGCCAGTTCGGCAGTTTCATGATATCGCTGACGGCGACCGGGACATGCTGCTGGATCGCACGTCCCATAGCTGTCTCGACCTCCAGGATCCGGATGTGGCGAACCCGCTCCGAAAAGTCCTCATCAAGGCCGCTCGCCCGCCATAGCACGAAGGCACGGTTCGTTCGATCGTAGCGGAACAGCCCACAGGCATCCGCCTGGCCCAGTGCCATGGCCCGGCTGGAGACCAGATCGAGGACTTGGGTCAGGTCGAGGGTGCCGCTGACGGCCTGACCGGTCTCAGCAAGAGCCTTTAACTCTTCAACCGAGGCGGCCAGTGCGGCGGACTGCTCCTTAAGTTCTCTGACGAGGCGGGCATTCTCGATGGCGATCACCGCCTGATCGGCAAAGACCGTGATCAGATCAATCTGCTTGTCGGTAAAGGGTTCGACATAGAGACGAGAGAGCACGATCGCGCCGATCGGTTCCCCATCCCGCAGCAGGGGCACACCGAGTACGGTGCGAAAGCCCCCGAAGGCCTGGGCTTCCTTCCACATATAACGGTGGTCCGTCTCGATATCCTCATAGTGGAGGACGCGACGCTCCGTGGTGGTGCGCCCGACAATGGTGCCGATCGCATCCGGACTGATGGGGTTGTTCTCGAGGAACTGCTTGAACTCGTCAGAGAAGCCGTACGAGGCCCGGAGCCGATAAAGTCCATTATCCAAGCGGAACAGGAGCGCCCGATTGGCCCGGCACAGCCGAGCGGCGGTCTCCAGTAATGTGTCGAGCACGGGCTGCAGGTGAAGCGTCGAGCGACTGATGGCCTTGAGTACCTCACCGGTGGCGGTCTGGTAGGTCAGCGCCTCGGTAAGCTCATGCGTGCGTGCCTCGATCTGCCGGTAAAGCTGCCCGAGCTGCTCGGATGTCCGATTGACGTTCTGAGCGAGCGCGCCGAGCTCGTCCCGATTGGCGATCGTGACCTTCTGGGCAAAGTCGCCGGCCGCGATTTGGCTGAGATGGGTCTCAATCTCCTTGACCGGCTCGATCAGCGACCATGAGATGATGTAACCAAGGCCGAGCGCCAACAGGATACTGCCGATGACAAACGAGATCACGACGGCCCGGGAGGTGGCGTAGGCCCGCTCGGTCGTCTCGATCGCGTCCACCATGTCGGCCTCGGCGATGTTGACCAGCTGGTTCGTCAGCCGTTCCAGACGATCCGCCAGCGGCATGATCTGTGCCAGTTGCGTTGTCCGCGCTTCATCCCTCTGGCCGGTGCGGATGAAGTCCACCACCCGTGTCACCTCAGCCGTCAGGCGGTCATAGTCCTGGCGGACTTGAGCAAGAAGCTCGGCCTCGTCCCGGGCGATGAATTCCATGCGATCGAGATCGTAGCCGAACTGCCTGAGCTGACGGAGCGCTGCATCGAGCATTCGGTCCTCCTGCAGCAGGAGTGCGGTCGAGATGCTGTAGAGCTGGCTCGTGGTATCGTGCTGGACCTGATGATAGGCTGCAATCTTGCGCTGCTGACGGATCAGCACATCAGTTTGCTCGTTGACCCCGCTCAGCACCTGCAACCCCACCGCCCCAAGCACGATGAGGAGCCCGACGATGGAGAGAAACGCGGCGAGCAGCTTGGTCTGAACGCGCGCCGGCAACCGGGCGACCCAGCCGACCAGCCAGTTCCTGATACTATTCGGCCTCATCGAGGAGCTTGAGAAGATCACCGCGGAACTCCTCTAGATCGAACCGGACGCCGAGATACTGCACACGCAGGTTCCCCTTCGGGTCGATGAGTGACGTCAGGAAGGTGTGGTCGACGTCGCCGGACGCGGTCTTCTTCGCGAAGACGCCGTACTTTCGCTCGACCTCACGGATAACAACGGGGTCACCGGTCAGAAAGGCCCAGCCTTTCAGGTTGGCGCCGAAATTCTGCGCATATTGCTTCAGTGCTTCGGGCGTATCGCGCTCGGGATCGACGGTGATCGACACGAAGGCGATCTTCGAGCCAAACACGGAACCCAGCTTTTCCTGTACGCGCGCCATGTTGTCGGTCAGCAGCGGACAGGTGTCCGTGCAGGACGCAAAGATGAAGGTGACAGCGACCGCCTTGCCACGGAAATCGTGGAGCGACACGCGATTGCCATCCTGCGACGTCAGGGTAAAGTCCGGTGCTGACCGTATGACCGGTAAGCGCTGGTTGCGCGGTGCGTCGTGGCTCTGCGCCGGCCAGGACAGCAGTGCTGCCAGCAGAAGGGATGCAAGCCGCCCGCTCATGTCTTCAACTCACGCCTGATCTCATTGAGGAAGCGCCAATCGGTGCCGCTGGCGATGATCTTCTGTGGGCTCGACTTGATCATGCCGGCCTCATGCAGGCGCAAGGAGTAGAACCGGATCGTATCCTCCGGGTCGTAGTCCCGCCATTTGGCGTAGGAGATCTCCTTGAGGGCTTGAAGGGCGGGATCGTACCGCTTGGTATAGCCACCATTCACCAAGAGCGTGGCCACCTGCTCGGGATTCGAGACGCACAGATCAGTCGCCTTGAGAACAGCGCGCACAACCCTTTTGGTGGCCGCAGGATAGTTCTCCAGATATGACGCATTGGTGGCCAGCATGCAGCAGTAGTATTGGGACCAGGGGCGGTCCAGAATGCTGTTGACAATGACATGGCCGACCCTGCGGGCGCGGAGCTCCTGCGGCTCTGGCGGAAAGGCCACAAAGGCGTCGATCCTGCCCTGCGTGAACAGCTCCATCGGGTTGACGTCACTCGTCACCCAATTGATGTCCTTGAGCGGATCAAGCCCGACATGGGTCGCCATTGCTGTCACAAAGACATGCGGGTCGGACCCCAGATTTTGCCCGGCGCCGACAGTCTTGCCTTTCAGGTCGAGGACACTATTGATGCCCTCATGCGCGAAAAGTTCGTAGCATCCGACATGCACGCCGGTGAGGATCTTGAGGGGTGCCCCTTGATCGATCTGCAGAGCCAGAGCGGTTCCGAACTCAACAACAAAGTCCACTTCGCTGCGGGCCAGCATCGCGGTCGCGGTCAGACCGGCCACTGCATCCACGTAACGGAAGTCGGAAAACCCATCGGCGCGGAGCAGGTCTTCTGCCACAAACTGCGGTGCGTTGCAGATTCCAGGAGATTTCGAGAAGCGAACGGTGGTGGTATCAAGCGGAGCCTCCTCCGAGGAGGCTCTCCGGGTATCGAGCAGGGCGGCTAAGTAGGTCGCCATAAAACTTGCAACGCGAGAGCCGCGGGTGTTCCCTAGGGAGCATGCAACGACATGATCACTCTCCCGAGACGTGGCTCGACGAGGTGGATCGCAAGCGGCTGGCCGTAGCGCTTGCTGGTGCCCGCGAGGCTCGTGAGTATCGCCGCCTCGAGGCGCTGTTGCTGGTGGCCGAGGGGCATCCCGTGGCCGAGGCGGCCCGCCGCTGCCGCGTCAACCGCTCCAGTGTGCATCGCTGGCTCGTCCAGTACCGGGCCGAGCATGAGACCACGGCCCTGATCGACCGACCGCGCAGCGGGCGTCCGCGCCTGCATCGCCCGCTGACGCCGCAGCGCCTGGCCGCCGCCCTGGCACGCGACCCGCGCCGCTGCGGCTACCAGGCGACGAGCTGGACGGTGCCGCTGCTGGCGCACGATCTGGCCGCCAAGGGCCTCGCCGTCAGCCCCCGCACCCTGCGGCGCCGGCTGCACGAGGCCGGCTATCGCTGGAAGCGGCCGCGCTATGTCTATGTCGCGCGCGCGGCTCATCTGGCGCAGAAAAAAGGGGCTTGATCCGGCGCCTGAAGGCGGGCTGGCACAGAGGCGATCGGCTGCTGTGCCTCGACTGGACCCTGCTGCGACTGTTTCCGCCCCTGCGGGCGATGTGGGCGCTCAAGGGTACCCAGGCGATCGTGCCGATCACCGGCCGCAATGCCAAGCGGGTGCTGTTTGGGGCGATTGACCTACGGACCGCGCGTCGGGTGGTGCTGGTCCGCACCCGCGCCGGTCAGGCCGACGCTCAGGCGTTCTTGCACGCGTTGCGGCGGCGATATCGCCGCGCCGGCTGGCTCTGGCTTCTCACCGATCGGGCGAGCGCCCACACCGCCCCACAGACGCAAGCGCTGGCCGATCGGCTGCGCATCCGCTTCGTGTGGTTGCCCCGGCAGGCACCCGAACTGAGCCCGATGGACCAGCTCTGGCGCGAACTCAAGCGGCTCATTGCGGCCAACCGGCAGGCCGCGTCCATCGATGCTCTGGCCGCCGATGCCGCGGCCTGGGTTCTAAGCCTGACGCCGCAACAGGCGCGTCGCAAGGCTGGCATGGCATCCAAACGCTTCTGGCTCAGAAAGCTGTTGCAGAACTTTTGGCGACCTACTTAGCCCGGTCGTAGTGAGGCCAGCGAGGATATGGCGGCGGGTTGAAGTGCTGTGCATGGAGCGTCCCCTCCACTTGATATCGGATAAGGCCTGTCTTCCCACTTGGAGGAGTGATCAGGACCCATTGTCGATCAGCGCACCGTTCTCGCGTGTGTCCTCTCGGCGTTCCTCGCCCGTGCGCCCAATAAGGCGACGACGTTGCCGCTCCAGTTCCTGCAACGGCGCAATTCTGGCAATGGGTGGCGTTCGGACACAGGCCGCGCCATCCCAGAAAGCGATTTTACGCCTCTATTGCCGAGCCTTCCAGCCTGAATTCGCGCTGGGCTTTTTGATCTCTGGCCGCTGCGATGTCGCTTCCGGGACTGAAGGCTTTGAATTGGTCAAGATGGTTCAGAATTCTGGGATGAGATGTTATTAGGGAGCCTTACACGATGCCCCATGCTCTGTAGCGGGTTCGTCCGGTGAGCTCACGCGGCAGCGCACCACCGAGTTGCGCCAGCATCAGGTCAACGGCCTTGGGCGTGACCCGCAGGAGCTTCGCCGCGAGCGGCCCCGTCACCAGCGGGCGTGACAGGAACAGGTCGACCAGCTCCGGCAGCTTCGAGTTGCTCCGGGTCTTGGCCGTGACCCGGCTCATCAGCTCGCGGGCGAGGATCAGCCGGTCGAGATCCTTGTGGGCGAGGACAAGCGCCTCCTCCAGCACCTGGCAGAAGCCCGCCAGCTTCTCCTTCGCCCCTTCCCGGCCCTGCGGCCGGAACTTCGACTGCTTGAACCCGGCAGCCAGCGGCAGCAGATGGCTCGTCAGGCCGCGGGACCGCAGGATGGCGGCGGCCATGATGGAGAGCATGAGGTTTCGTGGGGCAGGCAGTGAGAGGGCTGCCTCCGCGAGACTGCGACCACACCAAATCGACTGCGGCGCAATGACAGCTAAGGCTACGGGCGATGTTGTTGCCCCACGTTTCCTTATGCTCTCCTTTTGGACTGAGCTTTGAGGCGGCTATGATCCGCAAAGGCGAATTCGATGCATTCCAGCGCCGCGCCTCCGGGCAGCGACGCGAGCTGCCGCCTATAGTAGTCAATTTCCTCAAGGACGCTCAGCGACGGGGCGTGAAGCTGCAGACAGACTTGGATTAGGAGCCTCCGGGTCTTCCCATCGTTCGTCAACGCTGCCGGAGAAACTCTGGCCTCTGCAAAGCCTGGAAAACGAGAGTCGTTCATAACCTATTCTCCGCCTCTCAGCACTCCCAGCTCAACATTTCCGAGCGGGCGTGCGGCGTGATTTGAGCATGCTGCGCTAGTTCAGCAACGGCCCGGGTTGTCTGCTAAAGCTGAGGTGGCTCCAATAAAACGACGGTTTGTTCGATCAGTTGGCCCGACCTCCAATAAATTGGAGGAAAGAAGCAGCCTTGTCGCTGAGATGCGTTGCTGCGGGACCCTGCCAGGCTCATTCTTTTCTTCGACGCAGCGGAAACGCTGGCGAGTTTCTGACACGCAGATGAGAGACGGACCGATGACCAGCTCAGCCGCAATGCCCATGATGGGCAACATGATGCCGGGGATGATGCCGGTGATGGGAGGCATGACGCCCATGATGGGTAACATGATGCCTCAGATGCCGATGGGTGGAATGATGCCGGGTATGATGCCCATGATGGGTGGAATGATGCCCGGTATGATGCCTCAGATGCAGATGGGCGGGATGATGCCAGGGATGATGTGCCGCATGTCCTGCGACATGGCCGCCGACGGTTCCATGACCTGCACCATGATGCCGGTGGAGGGCATGCCCGCAGACATGTTCAAGATGTGCTGTGAGAACATGATGAGGATGATGGAAATGGGCATGCCCTGCATGATGATGTGCGGTGGCATGATGCTCGTCGGCATGGGCTCGGCCATGGGCTCGCAGACCAAGCCGATGAAGAAGAGCGCCTGAACCGGCCACCCTTTGGACGTGGTGCCGCACGTGCCAAGTGCGGCACGGCCCGCTCCGGATGCACGGGTCGAACTATCCGACCGTCTCCACGTAGGTCATCACCAGGTACATGATCGCCATCACGTGTCCGGGATTCCGGTAGATGTGCGGAACGTCGGCTTGGAAAATGATCGCGTCGTCTGCGTGCAGACTGTAAACAGAGCCGTTGACCTCGATCTCCACATCGCCGACCACCACGGTCAGGTTTTCGATTGTGCCCGCCGCGTGGGCGACAGCGTTCTCCTGTGACTGCGCGGCAAGGGTGAGCTTATAAAATTCGACGCGCCGCTCCGCTTCGAAGGGAAACAACGCCCGTGAGGTAAAGCTCCCGTCTGCTGAGGTGAGGATCTTGGCAGCCTTCGAGCGCATGACAACCGTGCCGCTGCCGGTCCCTGGGCTTGTCAGCGCGGAAAATGGGACGTTGAGCGCCCGTGCCACCTTCCACAACAACGAGATCGTCGGAACGCTCCGCCCCAGCTCAATCTGGCTCAGCATGGCGCGGCTGACGCCAGCGAGATTGGCAAGGCGCTCTAGAGAATGACCACGCGAGCGGCGCAACCGCTTGAGATTGCTGCTGACGATCTCGGCAAGTTCGTGAGCCTCACTCTCGAGATCGCCCTCGGCTTCATGCGGGATGCCGGCGAGATGATCCTTGGGCACATCTCTCACGGCCACACCTCGTCTTACCGGTTGACGGGCCAAGCATTCCCGACCCAGACGGGCACGAAGAACCATACCGCAACCCAAGTCCCGGGCACAATGCTGGGCATCGGCACCACGGGTTGTGCTGCCTCCTGGCGTCGGCGCCTGACTTCGTTGAGATCAATGATTTGTGCCGTTGCGGCCATAACCGATGCCTGGTGTTCATCAAACAGAACACGTTATCCTTTATAAAGAACCAGATGTCAATATAACGGAACCTTAGCAGTTGATGCAGCCGCAACCCGCTGTAGTGTCTGCTATTCTGGAGTCGGATAAGGTTTCAACCCTTGTTCTGAGTACCGAACATTTTGGCTAAAGCTCGACATCGGAGGCAGGGTCAAGCTAGGTGCGACAGAACCCTTCTTTTTGCTTAGTCAGCCCCTTCCAAGCCCAAGTCAGGTGGAGGCGGATTGACGCACCAATTCGGGATCAAGCACTTAGGATTATTGTATCAGCGTTGTATCAATCCGACTGATAGGCGCAGGGCGCTATCTACAGAATCCTCGTAAGTCATTGTCTTTCTTGGGGAGTATTGGAGCGGGCGATGGGAATCGAACCCACGACATTCAGCTTGAGAAGCTGATGTCATTTCCGCTTGAGGCACCATAGACGAGGTTGTTCTACCTCGGTTGTTCTCGTGTCTTCCTTGTGCTCGTCATGCCTGTACGACGTGCGACTTCAACGGCGACCTCTGACCAGAACCGGCAGCCCGCTTCGCTTCCTCGACTGAGACAGTACTCTGCCTGCTCCCGCGCCCGCTGGTAAGCAAACCTCCCCTCATACGCAATCAGAGACAGGGCCTCGGATTCGATCACTGTGCGGTCGGCAGCGGGAGGCCGCCGGCGGAACAACTGCCGGATGCGATGAAGGAGTTTGAGCATGAGGCAATCCTCGTTTCCGACAGCAGGTCGAGCAAGCGAGTGTCCTGTCGCATTCACGTCGGACAGTCAGGTTCTCAGCCTTGGGTACGATTGGTGAATGCAGGAAGGCCCGCCCCAGCCTCTGCCAGAGCGGGCCTTTTCAAGGGATGACCCGCAGTGGGGTCTAGACACCGCGGGATCAGAGCCCCCAGCAGCTGTTTTCCCCTGGTCTCCCAAGGTACAGTGGGTCGCTAGCTCCGCCCAAACTCTGATATGGCGATCGCCCCTTTTCCTGAAAAGAGCGCTGGCGGACCATTTCTCTGGAGCGCCCCTAGTCATTGACCGACCTCAGCCCTGGGGGTAATGTTCTCTTTTCGTTCCATTTAGATTACCCGGGTCATGACCGCTCACTCAGCATCGCGCACGCTGTTCTTCTTCGAGAAGCCCTCGGCCATGCGCCAGCTGCAACGCTTCTTCAAATCACCCAGCACGATCTGCGTCTCGGCTGAGGGTCATCTCCTGGCGGCCGAGGAGCCCGGCACCATGCGGGACGAGTGGAAGTCGTGGCGTTTCGACACCCTGCCAATCGTGCTCGAGCGCATTCCAGTCACGTACGGTACCAGCCGCTCCGGCCAGTCGCACAAGCCCAAAGTCGAGGCGATCAAGCAGGCGCTTCAGGGCGTGGAGCGGGTGATCATCGCCACCGATCCGGGCCGCGAAGGCTCAATGATCGCCTGGGAGGTGCTCGAGCATCTCGGGTACAAAGGTCGCGTAGACCGTCTCAAGCTGGGCGCCCTCGACGAGATCTCGATCCGCCGCGCCTTTGCGGCGATGGCCAAGGAGCCGGACTCAGGTGAGCGGGACTATGCTGCCTATCTAGAAGCCCTGTGCCGCCAATATGAGGACTACCACCTGGGGCTCAATGGCACCCGTGCCATCTCCCTGCGGCTGCGCCCGCCTGCCTTCCGGGAGCCCTGGCGGTTTGGCGGCGTGCAGACGCCAACGCTTGCAATCCTGGCTGATTTGGAGAAGCGCATCCGTGACTTCGTCCCGCAGGATTATTTCAAGATTGCTCTGACGGTGGCGACGGACGGTGGTGCCGAGATCACCCTCTGGCATGCTCCCAAAGACAAAATCCTCGACAAGCAGGTGGCCGAGACAATCCAGCAGGCTGCCACTTCCTGGTCAGGTCCGCTTGGCGTCGAGCAGAAGGATGTGCGCCGGTCGCCCCCTCGCCTGTTCTCGAAAGACACCCTCGCTCGCCGCTGCGCCAAGTGGTTCGGCTGGGATCCGCAGCACACGGCCAAACTCGCCCAGGACCTGTATGATCAGGGCTACCTGACCTATCCCCGCACTGAGTCCGAGCACCTGCCGGAGAGCCAGACAGGCGATGCCAGCACGGTCATTGAGAGCGTCGTCGGCATCCTGTCCGATCTTGCGAGTCTCGTGCCAGCCGCGGGCGATCTTGTGTTCCGCAAGGGCAACAAGGGCCACTACGTCAAGGATCCGGGCGAGCACCACGCCATCGTGCCACTGCGCAAGGTGCCTCAGCCGGGGGGTGTCAGCGGGGATCACCTTCGCCTCTGGGAGCTGGTGGCCAAGAGCTTCCTGGCGGCCCACCTGCCCGACGGCATCGATGCTCGCACCACGGTCGCTGTGCAGGTCCCGACGCCACTTGGTCCGAAGCGCTTCTCGGTCAGCGGCAGCGTGATCAAGTCGCCGGGCTGGCGCGCCGTCTATGGGGCCGAGGCTGACGAGGAGACCGAGGCTGTTCCGGGCAAGGCCAAGCCGGACGAAGAGCCCACCACCGGACGCCTGCCGCCGCTCCGCGACAACGAGCCCGGGAAAGCAACCGACGCCCGGATCGAAACGGCCAAGACCGAGCCACCACGCCGGATCACCCGCGGCGAGCTGCCGGTCGTGATGGGGCGGCTCATCGATCAGGTGGATGATTCAGCACTCAAAGCGGCTCTGGAAAATCCCGTGAACCCAACCGAACCCAAAGGCCTTGGAACAGCGGCGACGCGTGACACGATCCTGCCGAAGCTCCAGAAAAGCCAGTATGTTGATCTGTTGAAGGGCAAGGATCCACCGATCCAGGTCACGGAAATCGGACTTGCTTTCATCGCAGCCGTGCGTCGTGTCTTCCCCAGTTATGGTGATCCTGTCGGGCGAGCGATGTTCGAGGCTGATCTCGCTGAGATTGGGCGCGCCACCACACGGAATGAGGCCGTTCGGCGGGCCGCCGCCTATCAGGAGCGGACGCGTGCCCGCGTACAGGAACTGATCGGGGCCATCGCGCAGTCGCAGACGGTTGCCGTTGATCCTACGACAGTTCCTGTGAGTTTTGCGCCGGCTGGGAAGCCACCAACCAAGTCCATGATTGCCTTTGCTGCGTCCCTTGCGGCCCGCAAGGGACTAAAGCTGCCGCGAGGCTTGAAGAGCAATGCCGCCATCTGCCGGGCTTTCCTTGACCAGCATGCGCCAGCACGATCATCGGAGTCGGGAGAACACCGGCCTCAGAATGGCCCTCGCCCTCCGAGTGAAGCGATGGTGCGCTATGCACGAGCACTGGCTGAAGAACACGGTGTGGAGTGCCCACCGGAAATCGCGACAGACTTTGCAGCCTGCAGGGCCTTTCTCGACCAACATGCCTCACGTCAGGCAACGAAGGTAAAGGACGGGAACGAGAGCACAACCCGGAAGAACTGTTCATCGGCTGCCGCGAGCGCTAGTCCTCGCAAGAGGCATACTGAAACTCCCGCAACCAAGCAATCCATAGCTGCCAAGGGTGGATCGACCCGTGGCCGTGCACGAGCGCGTCCTGCGAGTCCTACCCAACCATCACGATAAGCGGCCCCCACACGTCTGCCGAAGAGATCGAATGAGTGCGTGATCCAGGTGTTAAAGCGCTTTTGATCTGGGCTTGAATCCATTTGGGTGATCTGTGCGTTGATTGGGATATGGCCCGGGAGGCGAGCCATGTCCCAGCCCTATTCCGCTGATTTGCGTGAGCGCGTTCTGGTCGCCTGCGAACGCGGCGACCTTCATCAGGTCGAGATCGCCCGCCGCTTCCAGGTTTGCCCGGCCACCGTGTCGAACTGGCGCCGCCAGGAGCGCGAGGAAGGCCGGCGTGCTGCGAAGCCGCACAGCGGCGGTGTGCCCTCGCGCCTGGATGCGGCGGCTCTGGCGGTGCTGCGTCAGCTCGTGATCGAGGACAATGACGCGCTGCTGCGCGAGTATCGCGAGCGCCTGGCTGAGCGCACCGGCGTGACGGTGTGTCTGGCGGTGATCTGCGAGGCGCTCAAGCGGCTTAAGCTGCGTCCGAAAAAAAGACCCTTCGGGCGGCCGAGCAGGATCGGCCCGAGGTTGCCGCCGAGCGCGAGGCGTATCGCCAGCAGATGAGCGCGCTTCCTGTGGAACGCTTGGTGTTCCTGGATGAAAGCGGCGTGACGACCAAGATGGCCCGCACCCATGCGCGAGCGCCGCGTGGTCAGCGCGCCTATGGGGCCATTCCCCTTGGCTCCTGGCAGCGGCTGACGGTGTTAGGAGCCCTCGCGTGTGAGGGCCTGATCGCGACGATGAGCATCGAGGCGTCGACCTCGACCTGCGTGCTGCTGGCTTATCTCGAGCAGGTGCTGGTGCCCAAACTCCGGCAGGTGAAGCCGGATGCGATCCTGGTGATGGACAACCTGCGCCCGCACCATGCCACCGAAGTCACAGAGCTTCTCGCCCGAGCCGGGATCGGGCTGTTGTACCTGCCCCGCTATTCGCCCGAGTTCAACCCGATCGAGCACGCCTGGGCCAAGATGAAAGAGCGGCTCAAGGCGAAAGCCGCACGCACTCTCGAAGCCCTGGAGGCGGAACTCAAACCAGCCCTCGACACCATCACCGCAAAAGATGCCAAAGGCTGGATCAGGCACGCCGGCTATGCCCTACACTGATCTCAAAAGCGCTTTAATGAGTGTGTCGAGCTGCTTTAGGTCTTGGGCGACTCACTGCGGGGCAACAAGCCATAGTGAACAGCAAGCCAGATCGTCGGCTCCGTCGCGTCTGTCCATTCCACCCGATGGCGTCTCCTCGCCGGGATGAGCAGGTAATCCCCTCGTTTCAGCTCTCTGGGAGTGGGTTCGCCCTCAAACAGAAGGCCAGCGGATCCAGAGAGCAACAGCACCCACTCGGACGCCTCCTGGTCGTACCAGAACCCGGGTGGGCTTGCCTGCCCTGTGGAGACAATGCGCTCGATCCTGACACCGTCCGCGGCAACAAGCTCCGTGAATTCCTCGTCCACCGTATCGCGGCGGACGTGTTCAAGAATATTTCCGGCCGCAGTCATCATCGCCGCTAAGTCCCTCCTTGCACTGGCGGCGCTATACTCACTTGTCTCATTGGCGCGGTGGAACGCGTGCCGCTCACCGTCCCATCAAATCCGACGGGGAGAGCCAAGGGGCATGGTCGGAGTGCCACGTCATCTGCCGGGTGGAGAAACGAGTTACCGTCCACGCACACCTTGATCTGACAACATTGGCCTATCGATCGGTTTCAAACTCCTCTCCACCTTCTTCACTGCTCTCGAGAGGCTCACTCGTTTCCATGATGAAATTGTAATTGGCAGCGGAGACGTAGAGCACGTCGTTCCCGAACAGCGAGAACGTCACCGTTCCACTATTGTCGATGCTCACGGCATCCGCCTCGAGCTGGAGTGACTCCCCGGAGACAAAGTTGATGGTCCAGCCTTTAACTTCGACTGCGCCCCGAGATCCCCGCTTAGTCGCGCCTTTCTTGGCGGCTCCTCGTTTCAAAGCACCTCTTTCCGCGCTCGTTCCTCGAGTGGCAGCTCGTTTGCCGGTGCCTTTCTTGGAAGCTCCCCGCTCCGTCGTGCGGGCTCGGCTAACCGACTTGGTGGCTCTTGCCATGACTTCCTCCTCTCAGCTGGTATCTACTCTTCGACGTAGAGGGTTATCCGACGCCGGAAAGCTCATCATCCCGGCCGATGCCTATCGGGGTCGCAGGCGGAACAGCGGCGCGTGATCGGGTTGGGTGGTCACCACCGCGACGGGCAAGACCGGTCGACTTGTCACCAGTTCGAGCCGGAACGAGCGCATGAGTTCGACCAGCACCAGGGTGGCCTCCGTGAGAGCGAAGTGAGCGCCAATACACACACGTGGCCCAACGCCAAAGGGCAGGTAGGCGAAGCGGTCTATTGCCGATGCACCGGACAGAAAGCGTTCCGGGACGAACGCGTCCGGATCATGCCAGCGCTTCCGGTGCCGATGCAGCACCCAAGGTGAGACGACGGCGAGGTCGCCCGGCTTCATCGCAATCCCAGCGACCTCGTCTGGCTGGCGGGCTGCCCGGACGATCACGTAGGCTGGCGGGTAGAGACGCATAACTTCGTCCAGCACCGCCCGCGCGTAGGTCAGCTTGTTAAGCTGTGGCTCCGCCCCGCCGTCCGGCAGCACTGCCGCGGCCTCCTGGGCGATCTGCTCCTGCACCTCCGGCAGGTGGGCCAGCAGATACACCGACCAGCACAGTGCCACGGCGGTCGTCTCGTGCCCGGCCAGGATCATCGTGGCGATCTGATCCCGCAGCTGGCTGGGCGAGAACCCCTCCCCGCTCTCCGGATCGCGAGCCGCCATAAGCAGGTCGAGTAGATCGCGCGGACCACTCGCATGGGTTTTGGCCGTCAGCCGCTCGGCCATGATCTGGTCGATCAGCCGGATCCAGCCACGCCGGAACCAAGCCCGCGCCAGATCGTGGGGTGTGGGAAGGCCGATCGGAACCACAAAGTCCAACAGATGTGGTCGTCCAAGCCGCTGGCCATAGCGCATGATCTGGTCCCGCAGTGCGGGGCCACGCCGTCCCATCTCGAGGGAGAACATGGTGCGGCCGGCGATCTCCAGCGCCAGGCGCTGGATCATGGAAAAGAGATCCACCCGCTCCTTCTCAGTGGCGGCGAGGCTACCGAGCATCTCAGTCGTGGCTGACCGGATATGAGGAATGAGAAGCTCCACCGACCGTGGCGTGAAGGCTGGCGCCAGGGTGCGCCGCTGATGCCGCCAGGCAGGTCCTTCGCTGGTGAACAGCCCCTCCCCGAGCAGCGGCTTGAGGATCCGGAGGGTGGCGCGGGTTCGGCCATAGGTCTCCGGGTGATCGACCAGAACATGCCGGATCGCCTCGGGGGCATTGAATAAAACCGAGGAGCGGCCGAAGAAGCGGCGGACGACAACCTCCTCCTCATAGGCCCGCTGCGACCAGACCCGCAGGTTGTTGGTGCGCATCAGCGAGGCGAGCTGACGCGGCGAGAGGTTCTCCGGGGCGGGATCCGGATGCGGCGGGACGAAGGTCCGAATGCCCTCAGGCGCGACAGAGGTCTCCATTGGCTATGTTTAGCACGTTCAGTCCCCAAGGCAGAGATGCAGCGCGAGCACCAAGGATAGACGGCTCAATCCACTCGGCCACACGGGCTCAAACCTTTCGCCTCGTAGGATTGGAAGGTAGTGCAGATTAGACGAAGCATCATCCGGAAGGACTGGGCGCCGCGAAACGACGTTAGGAACAGGGAATAGATGCAGCAGCTTGGATGAGGGCTGATCGGGAGTTTCGAGACTGATCCTTTGCGACCAGCCACGCTCGCTGAGAGAATTGGGAATCACCCGAACAGGAATTGAGTGCTCAATCCTTCGGGGCGGTGTTCAGAAAGGGGGATTTTCCGCCTTTTGGCGCGAGCCAGTTGGTACCAGCTTGGTTCCGACTCAGATCGGCAACTCGCGAGAATGCCAGAAATGGCCTTGGGCCTATGGTAGCGGAGGAGGGATTTGAACCCCCGACACCCCGACACAAGGATTATGATTCCTCTGCTCTGAGGGTTTTTGGGCCGCTTCACTGGTGCGCACGTGGTGCGCACGGGAAAGAACAGTTCAAAGGGCGGATGCCGGTAACCCTTTGATGCTGTTGGTGAGCGCGCTGAGACTCGAACCCAGGACCCTCTGACTAAAAGTCAGAAGTTCTTCGGCTCTCCGAGTGGACCAAGTCCGGCCTGCCGCAGTTGGTACGAGAGCACCATGGCTTAACAGAGCAGTCCTCCAAGGATCCTTCCCACGACCCACCTCATTGGAAGACCAGATAAGGATACGAGGTGAACGCGATGAGCCTCACCAGCGCAATGAGGGAATGGCTGGGCGCACTGATCCGGCTGCTGGGCATCGTGGCCCGGCCCGTGCAGGAGGCTCAAGGCGAAAGTGGCGTGGTCATCCAACCCTACCGCGGATACGGATCCCGCTCCGAGGTCTTTTTGATTGGTCGGGTGTTCCGGCAATCAAGCCCGCATCTGGAGACTGGCCGAGGCGACCTCCTGACGAACTTACGCGATGTCGGTCGGCGCATTGCCCGCCGCGCGATCCGCAATGCCATCGTGACAGCCCGGTTCTATGGAGCAGAGGAAACCATCACTACCGACCAGGACGGCTATTTCCGGGTCCATCTCTCCCCGGCCCTGCCACCACCACTCGACCGTTCGTGGCACGCCATGGATCTGACGCTGCCGCAGCCTCATGCGGCTCAGGCGCAAGCTCAGATCTTCATCCCACCTGCCAGCTGCCGGTATGTGGTCATCAGCGACATCGATGACACCGTCATGTACACCGGCGTCGCCAACAAGCTCCGGATGCTCTGGCGCCTGTTCGTCGAAGACGCGCAGAGCCGGGTGGCTTTTCCCGGGGTCAGTGCCTTGTACCGGGCCCTGCACTCCGGCACCTCCGGCGACCAGCAAAATCCCATGCTCTATGTCTCACGCGCACCCTGGGGCATCTACGAAGTGCTGGAAGAGTTTTTCGACCGGAATGGCATCCCGATCGGCCCGATTCTGTTCCTGCGCGAATGGGGTGTCTCCTGGACAAGTCCGCTGCCGCGCAAGGCTGAGGACCATAAGCGCGAGCTGATCCACAACATGCTGGCACTCTACAGTGAGCTGCCCTTTGTTCTCATCGGCGACAGCGGCCAGCACGATCCCGAGATCTACCGCCAGATTGTCGAGGAGCATCCTGGACGGGTACTGGCCGTCTACATTCGGAATGTCTCCCGGAATCCCAAGAGGATCAGAGAGATTGAGGACCTCGCCAAGGCGGTGGCGGGCGCGGGCAGCAGTCTGGTGCTGGCGGCTGACAGTGTGGTGATCGCGGAGCACGCCGTGAGCCTTGGCCTCGTTCCCCCAGAGACTGTCTCCAAGGTCCGAAAGGAGAGAGCGGCTACCGGTCAGGTTGAGCGTGAGCCGCCGACCTACGGCATTCAGAAGGCTACTCCGACGAGGACGGCAGAGGCCGTAGCACGGGGTGACTTGCAGGATCTGGTTGAGACCGGATCCGAGCCGATGCCGCCGAATGTGATCGTCGAGCCGGAGGCGCGGGAGCAGCCCAAGGAACCCTGATGGGATGTGAGGGTCTGCCGGCTCAAGAGGTCAACCTTCAGGTGGTTGGAACCTTAGCCATTCTCAGCAGTCATCTTCGGGCAGCGGCTCAACCCAGACTGGAACAACACCGGAGGCTGCCCGATGCGTCAAGCTATCTCATCCCTGATTGCACTGCTCGGCGGCATCATCCTTGCCGCCCCTGCGGTCGCCGAGGTGTCGATTGTGGTCGACAAGACGGCCCAGCGCATGACCGTGTCTGTCGACGGGCAACAGCGCTAGTCCTGGCCAGTGGCGACGGGCACCGCCGATTACTCCACGTCCGTCGGCACCTTCACGCCGTCACGGCTGGCCAGGGTGCATTACTCGAGGGAGTGGGACAACGCACCCATGCCGCACTCGATCTTCTTCACCGATGCGGGCCATGTCATTCACGGCAGCCGTGCCACGAACTATCTCGGGGCCCCAGCCTCGCACGGCTGCGTGCGGCTGGCACCCAGAGAGGCGAGCATTCTGTTCGATCTCGTCATGCTGGAAGGAGCCGAGACCACGCGGGTCGAGATCACCGGGATGGATCCGATCGGCACAGGGTTGGCGAGCGGGGCTGGCGTAGGAGGTGACTACAGCCGCGTGACCAGCTTCGACCCGGTGTCCGTCGGGATCATGGCCGGCGATAACGTGCGTCGCTCTCGATCTGAGATCAGCAGAAATCCGTGAGACGGCTGGCCGACCGTAACACCAGAGCGGCGGTGCCGAGCGGCTGCCACCCGCCAGTTCGCAGTTCGGCAGATGCCTGGTCAGCGAGTTCCGGCTGAGGATCTTCTTGGGCATGACCCAAGCCCCTCACCCTCTGTTAACCCTGCTTCACAACAGTTCTCTGCGACCGGGAGCTTTGATTGGCTGGAGGGGTTTGCTCAGGAGTCAGGTTCTCAGGATGATCCAATGATCAGCACCACTCTCCGCGTCACGGGTCTTGTTGCCCTATTGATTGCTGCGGGATGGCAACCTGCCCGGGCTGCCAGTTTCGACTGTTCCAAAGCCGAAGCTGCTGACGAGAAGGCGGTTTGTGCCGATCGCCAGCTGAACGACGAGGATGTCGAGATGGCAGTCCTCTACACCCAACTCAAGCCGTTGCTGGGCATGGGCGCCCGCGGTGACATGGAGGATGAGCAGGCGGCCTGGCTCAAGCGGCGTGCGGCCTGTGGAGCCGACCGAGCCTGCTTAGGCAAAGCCTATCAGGAGCGCGTCCAGCAGCTGAGAGGCGGCTTTGAGGCTCTCGCCAAGCATGGTCCTTTCTGACTGCGGTCCTCAAGGAACATTGAGCGTGGTGATCGGCTTCCAGACCTGAGCATGGCAACAGCTCCGGCACAGGGCACACCGCGGATGAGAGCGGGTGTTCGTGCGCCCGTTCCAGAACCAATCGCCCACGACCACGGCGTGATTGGAGGGTTCCCGCGTCTAGCCTCTACAACCAGGGAGGCGGCTCCCTGTCGAGTTCATCGGCCACGGCGGCGGCAAAGAGATCCATGGCTTGACGCAAGACATGGCCGGCGAGAAAGGCGGGCTTGTTGACCGCCACAAGCGCGGCGGGCAATTCCTCTTCCTCAAGCTTCTTGAGCGCACGATCCCGCTTCTTGTCGGTCTTCAGCTCGAGCACAAGCATCCCGAGATGGGCCGCAAGCTGGGCCAGCATCTCATCATCGGTGGCGGGATTGTCGAACCGGAATGGCGGCGGTACAGGTCGTCTCACTTTCATTGGGTGCTCCGGGACTCGCCTTGATTTGTCACGTTGAGGCTGTTCGCAGACCGTGTTGAACGGCCCAAGATCACACGATGCCCCATGCTCTGTAGCGGGTTCGTCCGGTGAGCTCACGCGGCAGCGCACCACCGAGTTGCGCCAGCATCAGGTCAACGGCCTTGGGCGTGACCCGCAGGAGCTTCGCCGCGAGCGGCCCCGTCACCAGCGGGCGTGACAGGAACAGGTCGACCAGCTCCGGCAGCTTCGAGTTGCTCCGGGTCTTGGCCGTGACCCGGCTCATCAGCTCGCGGGCGAGGATCAGCCGGTCGAGATCCTTGTGGGCGAGGACAAGCGCCTCCTCCAGCACCTGGCAGAAGCCCGCCAGCTTCTCCTTCGCCCCTTCCCGGCCCTGCGGCCGGAACTTCGACTGCTTGAACCCGGCAGCCAGCGGCAGCAGATGGCTCGTCAGGCCGCGGGACCGCAGGATGGCGGCGGCCATGATCAGGCCGAGCCAGGGCAGGCGGGTGTAGAGGTTGAGGTCGAGCCACGCCTGCCACGCCACGGATGCCGCCGCGACCGCCGGCCAGTGTCTGGTGCGCTTGACCACATCGAGCCACAGATCCTCGGCCTCCGCCTCGTCCTGATCCGGATCGTAGACCAGATGCGAGCGGCTCCTGCGCAGTGGGGTCTCGCCGGCGAGCACCTGGTTGGTGCGGTCCAGAAGCGCATCGATCTCGGCGAAATGCGCCGCCCACGGATCGGCATCGTTGGCATAGGGCGGGTATGCCTCGTCATCCTCGGGATCGGGCTTCTTGCCCTTTGCCCTGACGGATGCCTCAGCCACGGGGCTGATGCCGCGCAGGGCCGCCAGTCCATCAATCGACAGCGGCCAGGGCGCCTTGCGGGCGAGAGCGGTGCGCCGCGCGCGCAGGGCGGCCGCGGCTCGCGTGAGCTCGTGGGTGGGGTGGCGGACATCCATGCCGGCATCGTGCAGGACCAGGTCGCCGACATCGACCAGATGGCCGTCGAGGATCAGGGCGCGCACGGCTTCGGTCATGTCGCAGCGCGATTGCCAACCGGCGCCCAGGCCGGAGGTCTCCAGGCGGGCGTCAAACCGGAGGATGCTGATCGTGATCGGCTCCAGCCGTCCGGCGATGATCTCCCACGGCAGCTCCGGCAGATCGTAAGTGCGGGGCGCCAGGAACGGCTCTTCGTCAAAGTCCCCTGCCCTGCTCCCGAAAGCCACGCTTGCCCCCAGCTAAGTGACTGATCCAAGGAGCTATAGCTTAACGGGAAGAAGCAAAGCAAGGCTTTGCTACCATGGAGGCTGCGGCTGTCCAACGCTCTGAGAAGCGCCATCGGCAGAGGTCGAGGATGGTGCCGCCGGCGAGCAGGTCTGGAGCCGCCTCAATGAGCATTAAAGGCGAAAAATGGCTGCACAAGCCTTTGTTTTAAGCCATTTTCGCAGACTTGTGGGAAGTCCTTCCTCCCGTGGCCGGTTAATAAAATGACTTGAGAGACGTCTTCAAACGATCAGTTGTTCATGACAATCGAAAGTGTACAAATGACTATGACGGCAAGGCTGGTGCATCGCAACATACGACCTTGCCTAATTCGTTAGGCAATCTTAGATATACATTTGAATAACGTATATCAGGAGGACGCTATGCAGGTTTCGAAATGGGGCAACTCCCTTGCGGTGCGTCTCCCTGCTGCCGTGGTCGAAGCATTGGACCTTAAAGAAGGCGACGACATCGAGATCATGATCGCTGGATCGCGTGCTTTCGAGGTTTCGAAATCGCCCGATGCAACTGGCATTCTGGCCCGGCTTCGGCAGTTCCGCGGTCGCCTGCCCGCTGGGTTTAAGTTCGATCGGCTTGAAGCGAATGAGCGCTAAGCCCTTTCTCGATACGAATGTGATCCTCTACTTACTGTCTGAGGATACGACCAAGGCAGATCGTGCGGAGGCTCTGCTCGCCCAAGGTGGGACAGTGAGTGTGCAAGTTCTGAATGAGGCGGCGAACGTGATGACACGTAAGCTCAAGATGGACCTTGATGAGGTCGGCGACATCTTGGCAGGCGTTCGCCACTTCTGCGAGGTTGTGCCTGTCACAATCGAAATCCATGATCAGGCTCTCGCGATCACCAGGCGTTTTGGCTTCTCGGTCTATGACAGCCTCATCGTTGCCGCGGCAATCGACGCAAAATGTGAGGTTCTCTACTCGGAGGACCTTCAGCATGGCCAGCAGGTTGGGGCTCGGCTCACGATCACCAATCCATTTCGTTAGAAGTTTCGGCGGACTCGCCGTCCCTTGCCACGTTCTATGAGGCTTTCACTGCGGATGGCCCCCTCCCCTGCCAGAAAGCGTCTGATTGGCTATGCCCGTGTCTCCACAGAGGATCAGGCCCACGACGCCCAAGTTGACGAGCTACGCGCCGCTGGCTGTGCCGAGATCCACCAGGAGCATGGATCCGGCGCGAGCCGAGCTCGGCCGGTGTTGGCGCGGCTCCTGCGCGAGATCAAGCCGGCTGAGGTTCTGGTTGTGGTCCGGCTCGACCGACTGGCACGCTCAGTCAGCCACCTTCTCGAGGTGATTGAAACCTTGGAGGCCAGAAAGGCACATTTCCGCTCCCTGCGCGATCCCATCGATACCTCGACCCCTCAAGGTATTTTTTCCTTACAAGTGCTTGGCGCCGTGGCACAGCTCGAGCGCTCGCTGATCTCAGAGCGAACACGGGCTGGCATCAAGGCCGCCAAGGCGCGAGGCAAGAAGCCGGGCAATCCGGGCATGCGCGAACGCAGGCCGGAGGCTATTCGGAAGATCGCCCTCGCCCGCGAGAAGGTCTACCTCGACGAGTTGATTGGTGGCGCCGATCGGTGGATGCTGACCGTTCGCCGGATGCGGCCGCATCAGCCTTGGGACGATGTCGTCCGGGTATTGAATGACAATGGCCAAGCTTGGACGGTGGCGCGGCTGCGGCGCGCAGTCGGCAAGCTCGTCTCGCAGCGCATGGCGGACCCTGCCCTCCTCCGCCCTGCCCCACGGAAGACTCCTGAGGATCGCCTCATGACGCTGATCGCCGGCATCGCTATGACCGACTCGAGCCTCTCGTTGCGGGACATTGGGGCGCAGCTGGAACGCATGCGGGAACGGACGCCGCGTGGCGGCCTCACATGGTCAGCTTCGTCCGTGAAGAAGCAACTCGACCGAGCGCGCAAGGCCGGTCTGGCCCTGCCATGCTCCTTACAAGATGCGGTGTAGTCGCTTCGCTGGGAGATGTCCTTACTCAACCGAGTTCGGGCTCCGTCTGGGCATAGACTGCTGAGGTACTCTGCCATCGCGCTCCTGCGCGCTAAGCTGCCCCGGTAGCCATGCACCTAGGATTCAAGGTCAGGTCTTCGACTTGGCATCCCCGTGCGATTGACAGGTGAGCTGTCAGGGGATCACCATCCTGCGGTGGGGGCGCCACAGGAATGGCTGCCATGGACACTTTCTATCACATCCTGAACTGGAAGCTGAAACGAGGCTCACACCCATTCCCCGGCAAAGACGGCGGAACCTGTATCAACGAGGCGGCGATCGTGGCGGCCGGTTTCCCGTACCAGCCGGTCCGAGCCGTCGAGACCATGCCGGCGTGTTTCTCGCGCCCGATCTGCCGCTTGGCGATGCTCCTGAACGATGAGGCTGATGATGCCGAGCGGCAATTCTTGCTCCCGTTCGTCGCCCGCTTGGCTTGTGCTGATACGGCGAAGGTAGAGTGGGAGCGGGAGATCTATATCTCCCAGCACCTGAGACGCCGCATGAGCTTCCAGGATCGGCTCGAGGTCCTGGAAGGCGCATTGGCCATCGGGCGGCAGGCTGACGTACTGGTGACAGAGGAGGTGAGGTCCAGGCTGGATGCTGTCCAACAGAGCGCGAAGGCTCCCACGTCGGTGGCCGACCATCTCAAGTTCAGCAAGATCAAGGCGTGGCTTGTGCCAACTCTGTGAGAGCGCCTCTGGTGACATGGCTCGGAACGGCTCAGTGGCGCCCACAGCGGCCTGAACGTCGGTTGGCCAATGTCCGCGTGTCGGAATGGCAAGCATCATGAGCGTAGATTCGTGGATTCCCTCTCCGTTCACCCAGATCCGGCTGGGACTGCGGTGCAACCGTTCACGTAGTCTCTGTGGCTGAGAATTGGTGCTCTGCCAGCCTCTCGGTTTGCAACACCGCACAGGGCATCACGGTCGCGGCAATAACGCGAAGGGCAGACACATCGATACGGACTAAGGAGGCTTTGCCCTTGGACGAGGCAAAGATCTTATCGCCATCCGACATGGTGTGCACGGGATTGATGGTGCGAGCGAATCCGTCAGCGGTACCCCCATAATTGCTGCCATAGCGTCGCGGAGAACCTGCCCTTCTTCCCCTCTGCTTCACGCAGGGATCTGATGGCGGAACGATGTGGCGGGCCTCGTAGGTGAGGCTTCTCCTTGATCTGGACGAGCAACCAACCTGACGAGCGACTGACCTAACCAGCGAGGCCTTTTTACACATGTAAAATCCTTTGAGAGCGAACCCGGAGCGAGAAGAGCGTTCTGGCTTTGAAGCCTTCTGAGTGGAAACCGTGGTGACACGGCGGACTTCCACTTGGCCTGGATCTCTCTTAGCCGCTAGCACTTTGCGCCGGCAGCTTACATGTCAAACAGTTATCGGCGGCCCCCGGCATGAAGGGGAGGGGCTTTGGCTCGCTTCCTCGAATTTACACGTGTAAAATACGATGTCTTGTGGTCTGCGGCCCCGGACCTGGCAACACATGGCGGTCATCTAATCAAGGAACAGCAGCGGAAGCGCTCTGCCGACATCATACCTGCCAAATATCAGGATCTCAAAACTACCTTTGGTGCTGAAACGGGCAGGGCACTAGAAGCTAAAGGCGACTCCACTGACGTCGCCCGATGGACGTGAGGCCATCGCTGCAGTTTTTACACGTGTAAAAACGTAATGGCTGAGAGTCGATGGCATCGGCTAAGCGATCCCTGCGCCGCCTTGTACTCGACTGAGGTCGTTGACGTCGGGGCCGACCAACCACAAGCGAGAGCTGCTCCACCCGGATTTTACACGTGTAAAATCGAAGGCGGTGTAAACCTCGCACGACTGGAAATCAGGCTTGGACAGTCTGGTTTGGTTCCTCGGCTGCTCTTGGTTTCGCGGTATGCGGAACGGATTACGCCAGTAGGGAAGGGGTGGACTGTTTCAGACCACCTTGCTGCAGGGTTTGATGCGGCATACTTGGCAAACGCGAATCAGACCGGCAGTCGCAGGCGGGCGAGGTTGACGGAACTCTGATCCTCGTCTCTGGGGATGGCAAGCAGAGTTTTTTGCATGTGTTTAAAACACTCTGTCGCTGATAGTTCTCGTTGATCAACAGCTATTTAGCAAGAGCGGCTCAGCAGAAGAACGTGGCCGACGTCTCGTTTCGAACAGCCCTAGTTTAACCTGATGTTAACGTTCCCTGCATTTGATGAGACGGAATTCGGCCGCTCGCCGGCACTTTTCCGTAAGAAGGAGGACCTTGATGGCTCTGCCTCAGCTCAAGAGCGAAGGTCAGGTATCTGCCAGCTCAACATCCAATCGGCCGTCCCGTGTGGGGCTCGACCTCATTGGAGAGCATGCAACCAAGCTCTCCAAAAACCTGCACCGGCAACTTGAGACCGCTTTTCCGCCGCGGGCTCAAAAGTCGTTTCGCAAGCTGACGTCCGGAGAGGTCGCTAAGCTCCTTGGTGTCGCGGACAGCTACCTGCGGCAGCTCTCGCTGGATGGGAAGGGGCCTGACGTGGAGATACAGCCGAATGGCCGACGCCTCTATTCCCTCAAGGACGTCGCGAACCTGCGTGCGTATCTCGACGCAAATGCGAAAGGGGAGAGGCAGTATTTGAAACATCGTAGCGGAAGCGAACACCTTCAGGTGATCGCCTGCACGAACTTCAAGGGCGGATCAGCAAAGACCACAACTGCGGCTCATCTGGCGCAGTATCTTGCCATAAATGGATATCGCGTTCTGGCCATCGATCTGGATCCGCAAGCGAGCCTCTCAGCCGTCCACGGCCTCCATCCGGAGCTCGACGTCCTAGAGAACCAGACCCTTTATGGAAACATCCGCTACTCCGGTGCGAGAATTCCGCTCAAGGATATTATCCGGCCAACCTATATTGAGGGCTTGGAAATTATCCCTGCGAACCTCGAGCTCATGGAGTTCGAGCACGAAGTGCCAATGGCTCTCCAGAACAAGCAGGAGGGAAAGCGCTTCTTCGACCGCGTAAACGGCGCGCTTGAGACCGTGCATCATAACTACGATCTCGTTGTGATCGATTGTCCTCCTCAATTGGGATATCTGACGCTCTCAGCTCTCAGTGCCGCGACGGGCATCGTGATCACGGTTCATCCGCAGATGATGGACGTGATGTCTATGGCTCAGTTCCTGACGATGACCAAGGACCTGCTAAGCGTGCTTAGAAATGCGGGCGGCAATACAGAGTACGACTGGCTCAAATATCTGGTCACCCGCTATGAGCCAAACGATGTGCCTCAAGCCCAAATGGTTCAGTATCTCCGTAAGATGTTCGGAGACTATGTTCTTGACAATGAAATGCTGAAGAGCACTGCCGTCTCAGATGCCGGCATCATGAAGAAGACCATTTACGAAGCCGAGCGCGCGGACTTTACGAAAGGCACAATCGACCGCGCGATTGAGTCCATGAACGCCGTCAACCGCGATATTGAAAAGCTGGTTCTGCAGGCTTGGGGGAGGATCTAATGGCAAAGAGTGCGAAGCGACTGGCAGCGTTCCTCAACACGGAAGAGTCTGATCCTGTGAATCAGGAGCCCGCATATGAGGACAAGCTGCGGGCAGTCTCCGAAACCATCTCCGAGTTAACTGTTGAGCCCGGGCCGAGTGGCGTTCCCGTTATCGTGGAGCCATCTGACAGAAAGTCAGGGGCGGGGGAGGGGGCTTCAGCGACCCTGAGCACTGATCTTGAGATCTCTGATATTGCCCCGACGGTCCCCGCGACGCTCGTGGAGATCCCTGAAACGGTTACGGCGGCACCTCGGAAAGTCGGGAGCGAGAGTGAAACTGAGAATACTTCTCAGGCAGTGTCCAAAAGTCTGCTTCGGCAGAATGCGCCTACAAGCCAAGTGATGAAGCGCTTAAGTACAATGGTTCGTGACGACTCACACGAACTAGAGGACTTGAAGGCACTCGTTGAGAGCGGGCAAACGGTCGTTGAACTAGATCCGAACCTGATCGACGAGTCCTTCATCCGAGACCGAATGGAGGATGGCACTCAGTCGATCGCTGATCTGGCACATCAGATCGAGAGCCAGGGTCAGCTCGTTCCGATCCTAGTAAGGCCTCATCCTCAGCAAGATGGGCGCTACCAGGCCGCTTACGGGCATCGGCGCCTGAAGGCCGTCGCTTCGCTCGGAAGAAAAATCCGCGCGGTCGTCAGGCAATTGACTGACGTTGAGCTCATTGTGGCGCAAGGCCAGGAAAATAACGCCCGACTCGACTTGAGCTTCATTGAGAAGGCGCGATTTGCGGCTGCGATGAAAGCGAAGAAGTTCAACCGTGAGACGATCGCGGCAGCGCTCGGCATCAGCAACCAGTCTCAGATCACCTGGTACTTACAGGTGGTCGAACGGATTCCAGCCACTGTTATCGACGCGATTGGCCCAGCTCCAGAGATCGGTCGCAAGCGCTGGCTGCCCTTGGCTGAACTGTTCCAGAACGATGCATCCGCGCTAGAGAAAGCGAAGGCGTTCATCAAGACGCCCGCTTTTAACGCTCGGGAGACGAACGAGCGCTTCAACTCCGTCGTCGAAGAGGTGACCCGCAAAGACCGGCCAGCACGTGCTGAGCCTGGTTACTGGGAAGCTTCCGATACGCGCGTCAAGGCCACAATCAACTTTACGTCTAAGCGTTGCACGCTGCAGATCGACCGCAATGTCGATGCGGGCTTTGCCGAGTTCGTCGTCAATAACCTAGATGCTCTGTATGCCAAATACTCTGGGCGATCGGAAAGCTAACTGTCTGGATGCGAGACCTCCTTGGCGTGAGCGACGACCTGGAGGGCTTGAGGCAAAGCGTGTGGATCGGGTGGCTTCGCGCGCCGATTGGCCAGCTTCGGCTCAGCGACCAAGCGGCTTCGCACGACCTCGTCCGGTGATCGCCCCTTGAGCACGCGCTGGCGTCTTCTGTTGTAGGCTTGGTTGAAGCCCTTGAGCAGCGTCTCCAGATCCCCATGGCTGTAGATCGTGATGCCGAGCACTTCACGCTGCACCCGTCCATTGAAGCGCTCGGCGAGACCGTTGGTTTGCGGCGTGTAGGGCTTGGTCCTGCGATGCTCCACCTTCAACTGGTGGCAGGCGTCCTCGAAGCCATCAGCGGTAAAGCACGAGCCACGGTCGGTGAGCACGTGGGTGACCTTGAAGGGAAACGCGCGGATCGCTTCTTTGAGGAAGGCAATCGCGCTTATGGCCAGCTCGTCGTCTTTGACGGCCAGGTGCACCCAGCGCGAGCAGCGGTCGATGGCGACATAGAGGAAGCGTTTGCGGCTCTCGCCATTGGCGGTTCTCAGCTTGGGCAGGTGTTTGATGTCCATGTGCACGAAGCCGAGATCGTAGTCCTTGAAGGTGCCGCTCCGGCGCTGGCGCTGCTGCGCCGGTGGCAGGCGGCCTAAGCCTTCAGCCTTGAGGATGCGGTAGACCGCATCACGGTTGAGATGCGGCAGGAAATGCGTGACCACGAAGGTCAGATCGTCGAGCGGAAAGCCGGTGGCCTGCCTCAGGGCGCAGACGATGGCGCGTTCCTCCTCGGTGGCCCTCCAGGGCAGCTTGTGCGGCCGGCTGCTGTGGTCCTGACAGTCTTTGGGGCCGCGCTTGCGCCATTTGCGGACCGTCTCGGTGCTCACACTGAAGCGCTGGGCCAGCACGCCCGTCGGCTCGGATGAGCGGGCAATCTCCTGGCGGACGGCTGGAGTGGTGCGGGCTTGCGGATGAAGGGAGTGCATCATGTCCTCCTGCGATGAGGAGCTCGGCGCCGCAGGCCGTCAAAGCGCCAAGCATACTCCTCAATCGCGCAACGCACTTGGTCCCAACAACGTTCCGCCACCAGACAGCTAACTGTACTCGAAGCAAAGGGCAGCAGAAATGCTGCCCTTTAATCGCTATGGCTGGCTCAAAACGGGCTTGTCCTCACCCGATTGTCACCCTGGACCCAAGGGAGGTGAGTTGACCGGCTACTTTTACCAGCTTGAACGGATCTCGTTGCGCCGCTTGACATTGCCTGTTTGCCCCGTCTGGTCATGGGCCGCCTGAACCTACTGTACATTCATCAGGGCGTGATAAACTGATCGTTTGAAAACGTCTCTCAAGCCATTTTGTTAACCAGGCGGGGAGGGGAGGGCTTCCCCAGAGCCAGTGAAAATGCTTTGAAAACAAGGACTTGAGCAGCTCGGCTGATGAGGGAGGCCGATACAAGCCTCCATAGTCAGATCCCAGATGAAGTAGTTCACGATGCTATCTGACAGAACAGCGGGTATCCCAATATCAGACCATAGCTAATTCCCGTTTAGCTTCATATACGACACTCACACTCAATTATCTCAATAGCTTAACAGAAGCCTCGAAGCGTAGCATTTGGAGTCAGCTGGGCAGATTGGGAGTGGGCCTTGGGCGGTCCTCTCGCTGATCAATTGCAGCGATCGAAGATTTATGACCTACATGAAATCGCCACTAAGGCCGGCTGCACCGACCTAACCATATCGGCCATTTTGAGATTCTGGTTCTCGGATTCAAGCTGCTGACTGAGATGATCCCAAACCGCCCCAGTCAGTTCCGAGATTGGAACGACCGGATAGCTCGAAGCCGGCGTGATGCCCGCAATCGTTCGCCGTTCCGCAGGAATGGGGCCAACCAGTCCGACAAGGGCGCCATGCTGGTCGAGAACAGGCGCTCCACTCGTTCCAGGCTGCAGGGGACCGGAGAGCAGGCCCGTAGCCAGGGTCTGCGCCGGCAGGGCAACAAGACTGGCTTTTCCACCTTCGTCGATGAAGCCGACCACAAGCAGAGAGGAGCCCCCGACAAGATTCCCGCGATTGGCCTTCAGCGGCTCCGCCTTCACAGTATCGGCGAAATCCAGCACGAAGGGGCCTTGGCCGGTGATCTGACGAGGCTTGAGGCCGGACACCTGCACATCCTTGCACGACGCGATGGGGGCCATGGTCACGATCTGCGAACTGCCGATTGCGATCCCTGTTCCGATCACAATCGGCGCCTGGGGCTTGTTCTGACCCTGTTGCGGCGCAGGGACCGGATTCTGGGCGACCGGCTCTGGTGTGGCTTGGGCCGGGAAGGGCGTGAAGCTGTTGGCGATGGCAACGACAAGCCGATCGAACTGAGGGGCGACCGCCTTGTCGTAACCGATCGAGAAGCCGCGCAGGCCTTCAGGCCCGCTGCCGTAGCGGGTATAGAATTTTCCTCCCGCCGTCTCACCCGCGACGACGAACAAATCGGGACGCAGCACCTTGTAGCTCACCACGCGACCAGGGGATTGCATCGCGATGCTGCGGTCGTAGAGCGTTTGCAAGGTCGCATCCGGCGGTGCCGATCGCGTATCGAGCGTCACTCGATCATCCGCACTCTGCCAACGGCTGCCGCCGCTTGGATTCACACTCCGCTTCGGAAGGATCTTCGTCGGGATGCCGATCCGTATCCCGGTCTTCGGATCGTCGACCAAGGTGAATCCGGCGGCACTCCTGGCCCGCTGGGCGGCGGCAAGCAAGGCGGAGTGGGCCTGAAGCGTCAGAATTCCAGTCGGCGGCTGCTGCATCCGTCTTTGGTAGGCCGCGATGGCCGCGAAGGTCTGACGCCCGAAAGTTCCGTCCGCCACGCCGCTGTAATCTCCGGTCCAGATCAAGGCGTCCTGGATCGCGTTTCGATCCGCGTCGACCAGAGCCTCGAAGGCCCTACGCGCGCCATCAATGACGGCGTCAGGGGAGGGCGCTTGCGCCCTGACTGGCTGGGGACTGACAGCCAAGAGGGTAGCGAGCATGAGAGACGACAACACGAATGCTCGCGAGCGGGGATAGTCCATCAGCGAAACCTCCGAATTTCGGATCATTTTCCCAAATTCTGTTGCACTACGCTAGTGTGGGCTAGGCGACCGGGTGCTAAGGTCGAAGCATCGGTCGACAGGTGAATGCGAGGAACATCCCATGATCCGGTCTCTGCTGCGCGCCGTTCTGATTGCTGCAGGCTTGACGGCCTCCGCATTTGCCGCTCAGGCGCAAAAAAGCTTCAGCCCGGGGGATCTGGCAAGTCAGGCCGTCCGGCTGGAGCAGGCCCTGAACATCGAGGGCGGACGCCTGATCGCGGGCAAGCCTGCCCAACAGCTGCGGCGCGAGGGCGACATGGCTCTGGCGCGGAGCAACCCACGACAGGCCCTGAACCTGTTTGCCGCCGCCGTCGCAGCCGAGCCCATGAATTCCGCGAGCTGGTACGGCTATGCCCGCGCGGCGCTCGCCGTTGATCCGGGCAACAACTGGGACGAGCGATCCAAGCTTCAGGAACGGCAGGCAACGGCAGCCTATGCCGCCTATCTGCGGGCCGTGACACCTGCCGACGAGGCCGCGGCGCTTGCGCTCCTCGGCGAAGTCTATGCTGCGCGGGAGGAATGGCGCCCGTCTCTGAACGCCTATGCGGCCAGCCTCAAGGTTCAGGACGATGCCAATGTGCGCTCGACCTATGAGCAGCTGCGCGAGGAGCATGGATTCCGGATCACGGACTTCAAAGTCGATTCCGATGCGGCCTCTCCCCGCGTCTGCTTCCAGTTCTCGGACCCGCTCGCGACCGGGAAGGTGGATTTCGCGCCCTATGTGGCCGTTTCGGGCAATGCCAGTGCCGCCGTATCCGCTGAGGGGCAGCAGCTTTGCGTCGATGGGCTCAAGCACAGCGAACGCTACGCCGTGGTGCTGCGCCAGGGCCTGCCGTCGTCCGTGGGCGAGAACCTGTTAAAATCCGCTGATTACGAGATCTATGTCCGCGACCGCTCGCCCCAGACGCGCTTTACCGGCCGCAATTACGTTCTGCCGAGCACGGGGCAGGAGGGCATTCCGGTCATCTCCGTCAACACGTCCAGGGTCGATGTGGAGGTCTATCGCATCGGCGACCGCAATCTGCTGCCCACCGTGCGCTCCTACGACTTCCTCGGTCAGCTCACCCGCTCCTCCGCAGCCGAGATCGCGCGCGACAAGGGCGTCAAGATCTGGAACGGCACGCTCGCTACCGCATCCGATCTCAACCGGGACGTGGTCACGGCTTTCCCCGTCGCGCAGGCGGTCGGACAGCTCCAGCCCGGTGTCTATGTCATGACGGCCAAGCCCCATGACGGCACGGCCATCGACAACGAAAGCGCCGACGACTGGAGCAACATCGCCACGCAATGGTTCGTGGTGTCTGATCTCGGCCTCACAGCTTTCACCGGCAAGGGCGGCGTGCAGATCTTCGTCCGCTCGCTCGCCAGCGCGGAGCCCCATGCCGATGTGGAAGTCAGGCTGATCGCCCGCAACAACGAGGTGCTGGCGACGAAGAAGACCGATGCCTTGGGCGTGGCCACCTTCGATCCTGGCCTCGCCCGCGGCGAAGGGGGGCTCGCTCCCGGGCTTGTCGTGGCGACAGAGGGTGTCGACTACGGTTTTCTCGATCTCGGGAGTGCGGCCTTCGATCTGACGGATCGGGGCGTGAAAGGGCGCGCCGTCTCGGGCGCCATGGACGCCTTTCTCTACACCGAGCGCGGCGTCTATCGCACCGGCGAGACGGTGGCGCTGACGGCGCTGCTGCGGGACGGCAAAGGCGCGGCGGTGGCGGGATTGCCGTTGACGATTGTGATACGGCGTCCCGACGGCGTCGAATACCGCCGCGATCTGGTGCAGGACCAAGGACTCGGTGGCCGGGCTCTGTCGATCCCGATCCTGTCGGGCTCGCTGCGGGGCACCTGGCGCGTGGCCGCCTATACCGATCCCAAAGGTTCTGCCGTCGGGGAAGCAAGCTTCCTCGTCGAGGATTACGTACCCGAGCGTCTGGAACTGACCCTGACGCCGAAGGTGGACGCCCTGCGTCGCGGGCAGCCAGCTCCCATTGACCTGGCCGCGCGCTATCTCTACGGCACACCGGGAAGCAATCTGGCCGTCACAGGCGAGGTTTCGGTGGCGGCATCTTCGTCCAGCGGTATCAGGGGATTGGAAGGCTACGTCATCGGCCTTGATGACGAGCCTGTGGAGGCTTCGACCACGGAGGTCGAACAGAATGCCACCACCGATGCGCAGGGACGCGTCAGCCTGCAGGTCCCTGTGCAGGAAATGGCAGCGCCGCGGCCGACGGAGGCCCGCATCACCTTGCGTGTGGCCGAGGTGGGCGGCCGAGCGGTGGAGCGCAGCGTGACGCTGCCGATCCTGCCCAAGGGCCCGGTCGTGGCCGTGCGCAAGACCTTCGGCGGGCAGCTTGGCGAGGGCGCGAAAGCAGGCTTCGATGTGCTTTTGTCCGATCCCGCGGGCCGGCGTCTTGCCAGCGGCAATGTCGCCTGGAGCCTGTACAAGGTCGAGCGGCGCTACCAGTGGTACAATTCCGACGGGCGCTGGGGCTACGAGCCGATCAAATCCACACGTCGCGTGGCTGACGGCCGCATCACCGTCGGAGCCGACGGGCCGGCCCGCATTTCGACTCCGGTGGAGTGGGGCACCTACAGGCTCGATGTGAACGCTCCCGATCTCGGCGAGACCGCGCAGACCAGCCTGTCCTTCACGGTCGGATGGTCGGGTGACCAGACGGCCGACACGCCGGACCTTCTCGACATGAATCTCGACAAGGCGAGCTACCGCGCAGGCGAGACGATGCAGCTGCGCCTCAACCCGCGCTTCAAGGGCAAGGCGACGCTGGCGGTCGTCAGCGACCGCGTGCACGACATCCGTGTCGTCGATGTCGCCGCAGGTGGCTCGACGGTCATCCTGCCCGTGCAGGCCGCCTGGGGACCGGGCGCCTACATCGTTGCCATGGCCCATCGCCCCCTCGATCAGGCGGCGAAGCGCATGCCGGGCCGCTCTCTGGGAACGGCCTGGTTCGAGATCGACCGGGACAATCGCGATCTGCAGGTGAACCTCAATGCGCCGGACAAGATCAGGCCGCGGAGCAGCCTCACGCTGCCGATCAAGGTGGCGGGGTTGGCTCCCGGCGAGGAGGCGCGCATCACCGTCGCGGCGGTCGATGTCGGCATCCTCAACCTCACCCGCTACGAGGCGCCCGATCCGCTCGATTATTTCTTCGGCCAGAAACAGCTCTCGTCGGAGGTCCGCGATCTCTATGGCTATCTCATCGACGGCATGCAGGGCACACGCGGCACGATCCGCTCGGGCGGCGACATGGAGCCGAAGGCTCTCGACGGCATTCCACCGACGCAGGAGCCGCTGGCGCGCTTCTCCGGCGTGGTGAAGGTGGAGGCAGACGGATCCGTGAAGGTGGATTTCGACATTCCTGCCTTCAACGGCACCGTGCGCGTCATGGCCGTCGCCTGGACGAAGGATCGCGTCGGCCGTGCGAGCGCCGATGTGATCGTTCGCGATCCCGTGGTGCTGGCCGGCACGCTTCCGCGGTTCCTCTCCATCGGCGATCGCTCCCGCTTCTTCATGCAGCTCGACAATGTGGAGGGGCCGGCGGGCGACTACACGGTCGACCTCGATATCCGCGGCCCCATCCTCGTGGCGGCGGATGCCCTGCGATCCACGATCCGGCTTGAAGCCAAGGCCAAGAACGGCATCACCATCCCAATCACGGCAGCCGGGCAGGGCACGGCGACGGTCAACGTGACCCTCAAAGGGCCGAACGTCACCGAGCTGACGCAGAGCTTCTCCGTCGCAATCCAGCCTGGAACTGGGGTGCTGGCACGCCGGACGGTGCAAAGCATTGCACCGGGGGCAAGCCTTACTCTCTCGAAGGATCTCGTGGCCGATATTCTCGGCGGTACCGGGACCGTGTCGGTCTCGGTCTCGCCGCTCGCGAGCCTCGACGTGCCGGGGCTGCTCAAGGCGCTCGACCGGTATCCTTACGGCTGCACGGAGCAGGTCGTGAGCCGTGCACTGCCGTTGCTCTACGTCAACCGTTTGGCCAAAGAGGAAAACCTTTCGCTCGACGACAAGGCGGACGAGCGTGTGCGCCGGGCCATCGAGCGGATCCTGGCGCGGCAGGATTCCAATGGCTCGTTCGGCCTGTGGTCGGTGGGCGGCGATGACATGTGGCTTGATGCCTATGTCGGCGATTTCCTGACTCGCGCGCGGGAGCAGGGTTTCGCAGTCCCTCAAGTAGCGTTCAATCTCGCTCTCGACCGGCTGCGCAATTTCGTCGCCAACACCACTCAGGTGGAGGACAACGCCGCCGATCTCGCCTATGCGGCCTATGTGTTGGCGCGCAACGGACGTCCGGTGATGGGGGATCTGCGCTATCTTGCCGACACGAAGATGGACGAGTTCTCGTCACCTCTATCGCGTGGCCAAATCGGTGCGGCGCTCGCCCTCCTTGGGGATGGCGCCAGAGCCAAAAAGGCTTTCATGACGGCTGTCAATGTCCTGCAGAGTGCCCAAGATACCAAGAGTCACCGTTCTGATTATGGTTCGAGATTGCGAGACGGGGCAGGTCTTCTGGCCCTTGCGTCGGAGGCAAACAACCTGCCGGCGCTCATTCAACCGGTCTCTCGCGTGATCGAGGAGGAGCGAGGCATTCGGCGGACCAGCACTCAGGAGGAAGCCTGGCTGGTCATGGCCGCCCAAGCGGTGGATCAGGCCACGGAGAAGTTCGTCCTTACTGTCGATGGTGCCGAGCATCGTGGAACCTTTTATCGCACCTATAAGGGTGCTGAACTGGACGGAGTCTCAATTAGCCTCGCCAATGCCGGGAACGCCCCGGTTCAGGCTGTCCTGACAGTTTTGGGCAATCCGGTAGATCCCGAACCCGCCCTGTCTCACGGCTACACGGTGGAACGGAACTACTACCGGCTCGACGGCAGTGAGATTCAGCTTTCGTCGGTTCAGCAGAACGACCGTCTCGTGGTGGTGCTGAAGGTCACCGAGGCGGAGGCCAGGGAAGCACGCCTGCTGCTGGTTGACCGCTTGCCGGCTGGGTTTGAGATCGACAATCCGAGTCTCGTGGACAGCGATACGGTGGCAAGTCTGTCATGGCTCAAGCGGGATGTTGAGCCGGCGCACACTGAGTACCGGGACGACCGCTTTGTCGCTGCCTTTGACCGCAGGCCGGATCAGCCCGCGTTCTTAACGGTGGCCTACATGGTTCGGGCCGTGTCGCCGGGAACCTATGTCCACCCATCCGCACAGGTGGAGGACATGTATCGGCCCGAACGCTATGGACGAACGGGCTACGGTGCCGTTGATATCGTCACGGCACGGTAACGATGACAGGGGAACGACAACGCCGGAAGGCCAGATGGGGGATTGCCCTCGCGGGCACTCTTGCGCTTGTCGTTTCCATCCCGGCTTTCGCATTATGGCACTACACGGAGAGCTTGGGGCCGCTCGACCTGTCCGTTGCGGTAAACCGCTCGACTGTGGTCCTCGATCGCCATGGACAGTTGTTGCGTCCATTCGCGACGAAGGAGGGGCGCTGGCGTCTTCCAATTGAGACAACGGACGTCGATCCACGCTATCTCGCAATGCTCAAAGCCTACGAGGATCGGCGGTTCGACAGTCATTCCGGCATTGATCCGCTCGCGCTTATGAGGGCGGCTGGGCAATTCCTCCGCAACGGCAGGATTGTGTCGGGTGGTTCGACGCTGACTATGCAGGTGGCACGCCTCCTGGAGCCCCGGGATGAGCGTTCGCTCACGGCGAAGCTACGCCAGGTTGTCCGGGCCATTCAGCTGGAACGTCGCCTCTCGAAGGATGACATCCTGAGGCTTTACCTCACGTTGGCGCCATATGGCGGCAATCTCGAGGGCATGAGGGCCGCGAGCCTGTCGTATTTCGGACGTGAGCCCAAACGCCTGTCGTTCAGCGAGGCGGCCCTTCTCGTGGCTCTGCCCCAATCGCCGGAGACGCGCCGTCCGGACCGCTTTGCTCGACCCGCTTTAGTCGCACGCAACCGGGTTCTGGACCGGGCCCAAGAGCGGGGCGTCATCTCTGCGGCAGAGGCCGAAGCAGCCAAGTCCGCACCGATGCCTGACAGTCGGCGAGCTTTCCCGATGCTGGCAGCTCATGCCGCGGAGGCTGCTCTAACGGAACGACCAGACCGGAACACACATCACCTTACGATCGACGCCCGGCTGCAGGACAGCCTCGAGCATCTGACACGGGAGCGGGTCAACCGGCTCGATTCCAGGCTGTCCGTCGCGATCCTGGCAATCGACAACACGACAGGCGAGGTGAGGGCCCAGGTTGGCAGTCCCGATTACATGAGCAAGGAACGGGCCGGCGCCATCGACATGACGCTCGCCGTGCGCTCGCCTGGCTCTGCTCTGAAGCCTTTCATCTATGCACTCGCCTTCGAAGGGGGATTGGCTCATCCGGAGACCCTCCTCGATGACAGACCTTCCCGATATGGCATCTATCAGCCGGAAAACTTCGATCTCGCCTTCCAAGGCACGGTGACCGCGCGCAAGGCATTGCAGCTATCGCTCAACCTGCCCGCGGTCGAGCTCTTAAACGAACTTGGGCCGGCCCGCCTGTTGGCGCGTCTTCGAGATACACAGACGGCGATTGCAATACCGAAGGAAGCCGCCCCAGGACTTGCGATCGGTCTTGGCGGCCTCGGCATTACGCTGATCGATCTGACGCGGCTCTATAGTGGTCTCGCGCGGGGCGGAGAAATGCCCAATCTCGTACGGTATGCCGGCGAAACCCCAGTGCCGGCCCAAGGACGTCGCATCACCGACCCTGTTTCTGCATGGTATGTTTTCGATATCCTGCGCGGGGCTCCGCCGCCGGACAACGCGCTCGCCGGCAGGTTCGCTTTCAAGACTGGCACATCCTATGGCTATCGGGATGCCTGGGCGGTCGGATACGACCGGCGGTTTACGGTCGGGGTTTGGGTGGGCCGGCCAGACGGTACGGCTGTACCGGGCCTCGTCGGCCGAATGGTTGCTGCCCCGATACTCTTCGATGCATATGCCCGCCTTGGTATCGAGTCGGAAGCCTTGGCTGTGCCTTCCTATGCCCTGCAGGCTACGACCGCGTCTCTGCCGCCGCCCTTACGTCATATTAGGAAAGACGTTCCGAAAACGATCGCCTCAACTGTCCAGGCGCCCCTCAAGATTGCGTTTCCGCTAGACAGGTCGAGGGTGGATCTGGGTTTCTCAGAATCATCGGATGAGAAGGGGAGCCTTGTCCTGAAGGCATCAGGGGGCGTGCCGCCTCTGACCTGGATGGTGGACGGAGCCCCTGTGGAAGTCGGCTCCCAGAGGCGCGAGGCGTTCTGGGAGCCGGATGGCGCTGGCTTTGTCCGCTTGTCCGTTATCGACGCAAGAGGCGCCACGGACAGCGTCATGGTGCGGCTGGAATGAGATTGCGACCTGCCGCTACGGACGAAGATTCAAGGCAACTCAATCGCATACTCCACAGGTTTATCCTTTTTTATATTTTCGAAGAGCACCAGCAGAGAAACCGTACGACCCGCGACTCCGAGCACGGCTATTCCCTCGGCCTTGGCTTCTGGTCTTGGCGGCGTGATCTTCGCCAAGGCGGGTTTTACCTCCCAGACGGGCTGATCGCTCGGAGTGACGATAAAGATTTCCTGGGGAATGTCAGGTTGCTGTTGCGGAGATCCCGAGAGGATCAAGAGTCTGCCGTCCGGAAGGGTGGCCAAGTCGCGGATCCCAGCCTTGCCGCCAAGTGAAACTCGGGCGACCCGCACTGAAGGAGACTGCTCTGGAGCCGCAGAGAAGAGCTCTGAGGCCCGTACGCGCAGGATAACCGCATCTGAGTCCCCCAGGAGTGGGGCTCGCAGGCCAAGCACGAGGTCATCGTCCGACAACGCCGCGATGCCTTCAATGTCGAGACCTTTCTGCTCCTCGGTGAGGAGGAGTCCATAGTTGGCGCTGACTTGGTCTGCCTTGAGCAGCGCTTCGCCCAAGCGCCAAGTAAGCTCAGCCGGCTCGGCAAGAGCTCCTGATTCATCGATCCGGAACCGGGCGAGTAGATGCGTCGATCGGCGCCTGGTAGGGTTGCCGCGACCACAGGCATGGGATCCTACAATATAGAAGAACCCGCCTGAGACGGTAGGCGTATAGGCGACCCCTTCGCCATCAAATTCGTCGAAATCCTTATTGAGAGGGCGATCTGGACAGCGGGTCGACAACACTGGCCGGGCTTTCGCCTCCGATCCAAACGTCCCTGCCGGCGGTATGTTATCGGCCAGACGCGCCCCGAGGTTTTCGATCAGATCCACGGTCCGGTCGGATGTGAGACGCCGATCCCGCAGCTTGGCAAGCTGTGCGAACGGGCTCTCATCATTGACCACGAGGCAGGTGTGGCCATTCCTCTCCACCCGGCAGGCGATCCCGCTGAGATCTCCTGCGGGATCGCCCTCCTTACCCTTGAATTCTCCCTCGATCACAATCTCAGACTGCCCCTGCTGCGCAGAAGCAGGAGCCACCCAGAATGGGAAAACATACATCAGTGAACATGTTGACGCGAGGATCAGAAGGGCATGTCCAGCTCGGTTTGTCATAACCGTGCCTCCTATGTGTGGGGGTTTCGGATAGGCAGCTTCAGAAGAATGCGCCTGAGCCGAGAAAGGAGGCATCTCAGGTGCCAGAACGAAGGCCAGCTTGATAAGCCAACCGGGGCGGACCATGTAAAATCCGAACAGCGGCGATGAACAGCATGACCACACGCAAGCGTACTGACCCATCTGCCTCCGATGAATCGAGCTCTTTCGACCATGGGGCGCTCGACATCGTTCGGGTTCCGCCAGAAGAACAGGGGCCAGGCTTCCTGAAGATGCTGCAGGCGAATGGAACGGTCATGCCGGTCGACGAGGGTTGGACCCAAAAACAGGGCCTGCCTCCCTACATTGAGTGGGTACTTTTCCCGAACGGCGATCTTGCTCGCGTCAGTAGTTCGTAAGATGGCCTGCCCCGCACGCAAACGAGCTGATTGGATCATTCGGGGCCTTGATGTCCGAAGGCCGGTATCGGCCTTGAACGCGAACATGATAACGCTTTCAGAGACAAGATAGGAGTCTATTGCTAGTCCGCCAGCCACATGCGGTACAGTTGAAATGGCTTCTCTTGAGGACAAGCTTCCCGTCCTCCTCGGCCAAGTAGTGCGTCTTCTTCGTTGGAATTGGGCTGGCAATTTCCGTAGGCGAAGCGATCATCAATGCGCTCACCCCATCGCTGTCTGCTGCCCCTCGGTCTAGTTCCCCACGCTGAATGAGCCCTTCGACAAAGATTGTGCTCTCTGAGCGCTCGCTCAGGGGAACTGCCGCCATAGTGCCGATCAGGGCCGGCCATACATTGAGCCGTGGGGTTTCGTTCGGAGCATGTACCTCAATCTTCAGGTCACCTATGGAGACGGCCTTCTTCGGAAGATCAGGGGTTTCACCGGCCCCGAGGCGAAAAGACTCGTCCACGTCCTCTTCTTCATAGGCGAGTGGAGACGCCATGGAGAATGAGGCCATCGCAGTGGTGGGGATGGGTGCTGCCGGGGCAGGAATAGGTGCGCTGCGGAGGGAAGCAGCCGATGTTACGCTGAGGATGCCGCGTCGTGTGAAGGCCCGAGTGAGGACCGGTGTGTGCCGGCCTGCGAAACGGGCGCGGTCTGCTTGAATCATGGCGGCGGCGATCTGGCTGAAATAGTTGATCGGCACGTCCGAGGTGAGAACCGCGTCAACGATGAGCCGTCCGATATTACGGCTCACCGTGAGCAGCGTCTGCTCGTGCGGGGCCCCCGAGATCGCGAACATGCCGGCCAACGCATCCAGGAACGCGCCGGTGAACACGCGTGAAAAGGAGTGAGGTTGATTTGACAATTGTCTGGCGGGAGCACTCGGCGGTAGGAGGTCCGGCCGTGTGTAGAAGAAGCGGTTCGCAGCGTTGCGGAGTGCATCTCTGTCGGCAGAATCATGATCTCTCTGGCGGAAGGCCCATCCGAGCTGCTCGGCAACGCGTGATAGCCTGGAAGTGGTGTTCAGCCTGCCGCCGGTTTCCTCGATGACGCTGCGACGGACGGATTCCTGTTGTAGGGCGCAGAGAATGGCACTGATGTCGCCGAACGCTTCATGGAATGCCGCTCCCTCAAGACTTGCCGCATTAAAAACTTGGGGCTTGATGGCATCGAGGACGGCGTGACCTAGTTCGTGGCGCACGACATCAGGGCTCTCGGCGGTATAGATGGGAAAACCGTCTCTGACCCTGTCGCTATAGAAGTGAAGACCGCTGCCTCGCACATATTGCGCGTTGAGCCAGGGGAATGATTCCAAAAGAACGACAGGCATGGGATTGATGGTTGACCAAGTCGTGCCTGCCGGAAGCAACTCCTCCCAGAAATTGATACCTCGTGTCAGTGCGTTCGAGGCCGACCAGTAGCGGAAGCCAGGCGTTCCGGGATTGTAACGAGCCGGCGCCGGACGGGGGTCACGGATCGCGATCCGCAGCCTTTGGTTCGCAATAGTGGCGATTGGAACCGTTACTGTCGCCGCTTGCCCTGGGTTGGCCGTTGGCAGGGTTTCGCTGAACGGGTCGTCGGCGAAAGTGTTGATCTCCGTCGCCGGACCCGCCAAAGCCGTGGCACCGCCGGGCTGCAGCGGTGCAAGCATGTCCATCAGCCTTAGGATCTGCTCGTTGGTCGATTCCAGCGTCGCAGTGACCCGATCGAGCGCCGTTGTGATCTCATCCGGGCGGTCCCCCTGAGCAAGCTTTTTTGTAGCGGGGCTTTTCGGCATTGATGCCTCCTTGAGGGATGCGACTTATGAGGTCATGCGACTGAATTGGCGGAACCCCACTCTCCCGGTTCAGTTTGGCCGCGGCCAAGCTGCATGAACATGCGTAGCATGGCCTGTATTCCCCGGCCCCAGCACTTCCGTTGCGCCCATTTCTCGACACTTCGCTTTAAAGGCAGAGACATCAGGATGGTCAGCCCTTACACGACGACCGTTGATGATGTTCACATCCATCCCCAAACCGGCATAGTGGCGTGAATTGGGGTTGTGACTGCCCCCGGCGAGCTCGGCAATCGAGAATGAGAACTGATCTGCGAGCGCTAATAGCCCCGATAACAGCCGGACATCGAGGTTCGTGGTGCCACCAGGAGCGTTGCCATGAGTGCTACGCCTGGCGGGGCGTCCGGAGGCGGTATCGCTGATGTTGTCGCGGGCCGTGGCCTGGTCAACGGCACCGGAAGGATGAGCCGTTGCGAGGCTGATAGACGGGTGATTGAGTATGCGCCGTGCTAGGTCTGGCGTCGAAGGTGCGGCAGCCGCCGCGGCCTCGGCAATCTCGGACGAGAACATTTCAACTTCGCTCCAAACCTCATCGTCCTGTAAGGGGACCAAATCGAAGGGGGCGAAGTCCTCGAATATGAGATCGGTACTCTCGTCGACGCCTGGCGCCGCAGCCATCGTACCAACGCCACCATCGACTGGCGTCCCGTTCGCCATGATGGGGACCATGGTAAGATCCCAGTTGCCACGTTGGATCTCACGGGCGAGATCACGGGTTCGGTATACCGTGGGATGGAGCTCGGGATTTGAATGGGTGGCCAGCCATGTGTGACGCGCCTTCACGTAGTCGCGGATCCAGATCGTCTCGTTGCCGCCATTTTTGGGTGTCCGCTCGCGGAACATTGCCCGGATTTCGGGCCGGATCTGCCCACTGTGGGTGAACGAGTCATAGATGACGAGCATAGAAAGGGCGCGTGTGAAGCCTTCCTGATTGAACCAGTTCAGGGCCGGCTGGAAGTAGACCTCGTCGAAGAATACGTCCTGGGTTTGGCGCATGACAGGATCTTGTCTGGCTGCGTCCTGCAGCAGCCTCTTGAAGCGTGAATCGTCGACGAGGGGAGAAACTCCGATCTTCGGGATAAACGGCCTTAACTCATCGGCAAAATGTCCGCCGGCATCGACGTACATCTGCACCAGCTTCCGCAAATTGCCGTATTCAGTTGTCTGCGAGCGCCCATAGGTGATTTGCCGGATTCTATTCGGTCCATCGTGGAAGATGCTGATCGTGGCGTAGTTTCCTTGGGAGGACCCGGTCTCGAAGACATTGACGACGCGCTCGCATATGCGCCGCTGCAGATCTGTCAGTCTGACAGCCGCAAGTGCCGCGGCCGGGGTCGCTACTCCTGCAATCGCGCCGCCGTCGATGTACGATCGCTGCTCGACGCTCATCTGCGCAAGAGAGTTGACCGTTGCCGCCAGGTTATTTGATGCCTCAATCAGCGCCTGAAGAGATCTAGTGAGTTCCGCTGAGTTGATCGAGGTCGACATGACGAGCTCCCGTGGGACGGAATGGGACTTAGCTTTAGCTGATCGAAGGCGTCTTCGCCGAGTTCGAGTTTCATACGGATTGGCGGCATCGTTCATGGTTCTAGACCTCAGGTACGTTTAGAACTTTCCGCAAGGCCAGGGCCAGCTTGACTGACATCCGCTCAGCCGCCGTCGCCGTAGGGTGGAGCTCCTGGTCGAACCATTCGTCCTCACGAATGGTGTTGCGAAGGTCGACATAACGCACATTGTCGTACCTCGCCGCCAATGCCGCGAGAGACTCATTGAAGAGATTGAGCATCACTCTGATGATAGCCTTGCAGAGTTCCGGGCGATCCGCAGGGTGCAAGCCACGGCGGGCTAATCGGACGCCGAGAAAAATGCCGTTCTCCCTCGGAATCGCGTAGTCATACCCGTGCACGAGCACCGCCGTTCTGGGTGAGATGAAACGCACCTGATCGAAGATCGCCGTATAGATGCTCATCACCCTTGCAAGTTGCTCGAAGAAGAAGGCAGTCGGATAGTATGAGGCATCCTGCGGATCCGCGTGGCCCACATCGAAAAGATTGAGGGATCGTTCGAGTGTTTCACCCAAGATATCGTTGCCGCCGCCGGAGAACATAACGACTTTGATATTGCCCGCCGAAAGGAAGGGGACGAACTGGCCTCTCCCGTCGTTGTACATACTCGACAGCAGATCGCCCCAATGGGCGAGATTGAGGATTGGAAAGGACTCCGAGAGATAATCGGCCATCGTCTTCGGATAAAGGAAGCGCGGTAGTCGGAACCAGGAATCCCCTTCGGCTATAATCGAAGGCGGCATAGGAGCCGCTTCGAAGCGGACTTCGGGCTCTATGGCGGACGCGGCCTCGATCGCTAAAGTGTTGCCACACTCCATTGCTGTACGGGGGAGCCCAGAGATATCGACGAAGTCTGGATTGATCGTGAAGCGTGGATTGAATGGTGTTGTGTTCGCTGGATCGAGAATGAAGGCTCGCCTCAGTCCTTCGGGCGTCAGCGTGCGCCTCTCGATGTGAGAGATAAGCTGACTGAATGTAATGACTGGAGGCATGGGCTTACCCAGCCGTTGCAGATACTGAAGATCAGGTCCAATCGATAACTCACCTAACTCGACCCCACAGCGGACATTGATGCCCCCTGCCAAGTGCGTTCGAACAGCAACAGCGCTGATCAAAATCCAATCATCTTCGCACAGTTTATGGGAAGCATTCTTATTACTGTACTTGATTGGGGCACTCTTACTGGCCGGAAGCGCAAACTGCAAAAAGAGAAGAAATCGCTTCTCTGTAGACGGTGTCGTATGAATAGTGCTATGGCAGAAAAAATGTGCCACGCGACCAATTTTAGATAATATTCTTATATTAGATCAATAATCAGTAATTCGCAACTATCGAGTCGGAGTACTTCAAAATTGAAACTTGGATGTCTTTGATCTGACCTTAATGCAGGCTGATGGTAAAATATTCGACGAGCTACTTACAAGGTCAATAGGTTTATAATATGATAGTGACGAAAGTCTTCGCCGGAAAGTTCGTAGGTGTTCCCGAACTCACGGTAATTAGCTTCTGCGGGCGCTGTTGCTGGTATCGGCCCGTAGGGGAGGTAATCACGCATTATGGATATTTAGCGCGTCTCCGACTTCGCCTTTTCACGATGATGAGGAGAGGGCATCATGATCGATACAGAGAGCTCCAAACTACGCCGGTTTGAAGATAGGCCCGAAGAGGAAGTGGCTAAGGCACTCGGAGCAGGGGACACGCATATCGACCCGGATGATCCTCCACCGGCCACCGCAGCTCCGGTGGTCCCAAGGGAATGGCGCGTCGCCAAAGCTCTCGTGGTCCTTCGAGATCAAATCAACACAAAATTTCCCAACCGTAAAAAAGACAGTGACGGGACAATCGGAGATATCAACCATTGCCCAGGCTCGTCCGATCATTGCCCGAATATTGTTGAGGGAAATATTGGCGTCGTCACTGCCTTGGACATCACTCATGATCCGGAGCACGGCCTCGATGCTGGGGAGATTGCAGAGCGCTTGCGTGTAGGTCAGGACCCGCGCATTAAGTACATTATTTCAAACGGGCGCATCGCGAACTTCAAGGTGATCGGAGATCATCCGCCGTTTGCATGGCGGCGCTATAACGGCCCCAATCCGCACACCAAGCATTTCCACGTTTCCCTCAAAGGGGAGAAGGATGGCCCCGGCGGCTACGATACGACGACGAGCTGGAATATTTAGAGAATAGTTGTCCGGATAACTGCCGGGCGGATCGGCTCCGTTGCAGTAACTTGGAAAGGTCATAACGAACCCGGTCGAACGGACGTTGGTGCGTAATTCGGCCTGAGGTGTCGCGCGAAGACCGGCGTGAGGTATAGAGGCGGTCGTCGGAACCCGAGAGCTGCATGCCCTACAAGGTCAATCAAGAGCACCGCCACAGAATCCCGAAGGCCCGCTACCACGTAAAGAATTGGCGCGACTACGATGCGGCTCTGCGTCTGCTCGGCTTGGCCCTCCCGGTTCCTGATCACACCACCTTTTCGCGCCGCAGCGTCGACCTGACTGTTGCCAAGGCGGTGAGAACAGCAATCTGTCCAGTGAACCTGGTGATCGACTCCACCGACCTGAAGGTCTTTGGGGCCGGCGAATGGCAGCGCGACAAGCATGGCGGCAAGGGGCGCCGAACCTGGCGCAGGCTCCACCTGGCCATCGATCCCGAGACCGGTGATAACCTTGCTTCAGAGCTGACGACCACGGAAGACGGTGATGCCTCGCAGGTCGGCCCCTTGTTGGATCAGATCTCAGGCCCAATCGCTTCGGTCACGGCTGATGGCGCATATGATGGTGAGCCCGTCTACCGTACCATCGCCGAGCGGGATCCTGCGGCTGCGGTGATCATTCCACCGCGATCAACAGCAGTGCCGAGCAGCACGGCCGAGACGGCGCCCACCCAGCGAGACCGGCACCTCCGGATGATCCAAGAGCGTAGTCGGCGCGGCTGGCAAAAGGCGGTGAACTACGGCCCTCGGTCCTTGGGCGAGGTGGCGATGATGCGCTACAAGACCGTAATCTGGCGCCGTCTCCACGCCCGGACTCTGCCGACGCAAAGGGCCGAAGCCGCGGCCGGCTGCAAGGTCATCAACGTCATGACCCGCCTCGGCAGGCCGGTATCACAGCGCATCACCTGAGCTCCGCCGCAGGCACGGGAGCGGTCTGCCTCTGAATTACGCACCAAGGTCGGTCATCCCAGTATTCCATAAACAGACTGGCGTTGATCGGCACGCCGATATGCTCGTGGAGTGCAGGATAGGTCTCCGGCTTCTCGAAGGTGTGGAGCTTCCGGTCCTTGAGATTACGAAGCCGCAGAGCAAACCGTCGGCCCGTCAGCGCGAAGAGGCCAAACACGTGGTCACTCGCGCCGCCCGTGTCTGTGAAGTGCTCCTGGATGTCGAGCGCCGTCTCGTGATCGAACAGGCCATCCAGCACATACGGAGCCTCGCTCTCGGTGGCACTAATCGGCAGGATGCTGAAGTAGCCGCACTGGTCGGAGAGATGGCTGTAGAACTTCGACCCTGGTTCACTCCCGTAGTGCAGGTTGACGTCACTGCGCAGACCTGCGCGATCACTGGCTTGGAAGAACTGGCCATCCGACGAGGCTGTGGACCCGTCGCCCCAGAGAAGGGCGTGGGGATGCTGAGCATGCCTGTCGGTGATGCAAGCTTGCGCCAACTTGTACGTCTCAGGCCGGGTATGGAAGATCCGCTTCCAGGCGATTTCCCGCGCGTTGATGCCTTTCGAAGCCGCAGCCATCCGTTTGGCACCGAGGTTGGTGGCGTCAGCCAGAATCCCGGCCAGCATCGCTGGGATGCTGTGCGGTGGGTCCTGGGTGCGGATGTGCGTGAACTGATCGGCAAACCCGGTCCAGGCATGAACCTCCGTCAGAAGGTCTGGCACCTCGATCAGCGGGTACATGTCGCCAAGTTCCCATTTCAGCTCTTCGTCTGCTGCCGGCACATCGCCGGGGAGGGGAGTGACAATGAGTTGTCACGCTTCAAGCCGGACGCCCTCGAGCTTGCCGTTGCGTGCACGATAGGCGAGCCGCTTCAGATTGAAGTCGAGGCTCTAACGGGCCTCGGTGAGATAGGCTACGGCATCGCGCGGCACACCGAGCCCGAGATCGTCCGATGCCTTCAGGGCCGCAAACGTAGGCCTCGGCATGAGTTGTTCGTCCATCGGCCGGAAGGCGCGACTGCCCTCAACCCAGATGTCTCCAGAGCGCAACCGATCCCGAAGCGCCGCCAGCGTCGCGATCTCGTGCAGACGGCGATCCGGCTTGGCGTCGGCAAAGATCAGCTTGCGGGCTTGGGCGGTGAGGTGGCCGACAGGCGCTCGCTCCGGCAAGATCCGGCGTCCGGCAGAATTCAATGTTTTGAGTGTCCCGATCGCGGCTAACAGCGGGTCATGCCGGCGAGAGGAGCGGAAGGTAAACGTCTCAAGGAAGCCCGCAGCATACTTGCGCACAGGGCCGTAGTGCTCCGCGGCCAGCACAAGCGGATCGGGATCAGCATCCTGCACCATGGCCTCGACTTCGGGTTTGGCTTCGAGCAGCCGATGCCATCCGATCTCATCGTCGAGCACATCAATGGCATTCCGGCCTGTATCGTTGGCGACAACGAGGGCTCGCAAGGTGTTGCGGGCCAGGCGTAGCGCCTTGGTGGTCTCTTGCCGCGTGTCGGCGTATTTTTGCTTGCGGCGCAGGTTGGCTCGCGCGAAGAGACGGCCGATCAGTTTGTTGAACATCGCGACCGCCTCGTCGGTCAAGCGCTCCCAGAGTGTGATCAGTTGCGCGACGATTGTCGCCCGCCGCCGATTGGCGTTGAAGTCGGCAACGAGCCAGGCTGGGGCGGCGTCACCCTCACGGAAAATTTGGGTCCAGCGTTCAGGGTGGATTCGCTCACGCCGCTGCGGATCGATGGCTATAGAGCGGTCGAAAGCCAGTCGATCCATGAGGCCGATCACATTGTCGGCGCCGGGTGCATCTGGCGGGCACCGTTGCAGTAACTTAGAAAGGGCATGACGATCCCTGTCGATCGGATCATTCAGGCTGCAAGACCGAAGAGCTGATTAACGAGACGGACTTCGCCCGTCGCCTGACGTTTTCGCTGGATGTAGTGACCGCGGCGGATCATGCGCATGGCTTCAAAACCATTCAGGGTCACGGCGGCGGTTTTCATCGTCTGGAAGCCACGCGTTGGCCGAATCATCCGCTTGAATGCGCCGTGATCCGCCTCAATGATGTTATTCAAATATTTCGAGGTGCGGTGCTCGACATCCTGCGGCAGCAGCCCTTCGTTCTGCAAGCGCCGAATCGCCTTCGGGTACGAGGCCAATTTGTCGGTCGTAATGGATGAGGGAGGACAGTCGCTCACTGCCCTAAGAGCTTTGCGCAGGAAGCGATACGCCGCTCCAGTATCACGCCGATCGGATAGCATGGAGGCGATCAGCCGACCGTGTTTATCGACTGCTCGAAACAAGTACCGCCAGCGTCCACCAACTCGCACATAGGTCTCATCCACTCGCCATGAGCCTGAACGATGTCCGTAGTAAGGGCGCACCCGCTTCTCATTCTCCGGGGCATAGCGTTGGACCCAACGAAAGATTGTGCTTGGACTGACGCTGACACCGCGCTCGGACATTATCTCTGCCAGGTCGCGATAGCTGATTCCGTACTTGCAGTACCAGCGCACGCACAACAGGATGATCTTGACCGGAAAGCGGCGGCGCTTGAACAAAGACAACAGGGCGGCTCCTCGAGTTGGCCGCTCCGGATTATACTGCCGAGGTTAACGCAACAGTGCCGTGATGCAAGGCTTTCGATCACCCAGGTACCTGCAGCGCTTCGTCAGCGTGTTCTCTGCTGTCCGCAATCTCTTCGCTCCACCCCGCTCCCGCCGCTCTGCCCATGCGACCTACCTTTACCGCCTCAACGCCATGGCACAGTGGAAAGTCGCGGCGAATGCCGCCGCCTAAAACTGTCATGCGGCCGAATTTGCCTCAATACGCCCGAGGCTGGTTAACGTGACAGCACCCGCGCAGATCAATCACCAAAGCGAGCCTCGCATTTTTGGTTCCACACATCAGGATTCACTTGAGTATCAGATAAAGACCTTCGCCCCACGGTCCCAAGAACCACAAACAGGCGGCGTCAACGTGATCGCCGCCCACACTAGGGGCATCAGCATTTGATGTACTAATCCCCACTTGTTAGATAGGAAGGCGATCTGCATCCAGTTTGAAACCTTTCATCCTCTTGGTCGCAACCTCAACCTAAGGAAAACATGCGCGTGCGCCGAAGCAGGTTCTCCACGCCCGGTTGTTACGGCGAATGCAAGTACCGCGCCTAATTCGGAGACACCGTCAGGTTCGGTGCCTTTGGGAGGGGTGTCTCCAGTCGCCGTATAAAGAGTCTGCCACTGGCAATGCGTGGTGCGCTCTCACTCCTGGCTCCGACCTGACTTGTAGATCTCTCGCCAACTCTCGCATTAATGAGAGCTGATTGAACAAGTGATTGAATGTTGGCAATTGAGCAATAGCTTGCATATCTCTGCACAGCATAGTGTGCTGCGCAGTATTGACCGGTTGAGCTCCCAACTTCGTCGGACAGGGGCGCAAGCAGGTCCGTTTGTGCCTTTATGAACGAATCCTTGACTGCTGACCGGATCTGAAAGAGTACAGGCGAGTAGGCATAGTTACGGGCGAAAGCGTCGACTGTTATGGTCGCCAAGGCCAGACCTGTTGAGATCTTGGTGATTGTACTTGCATGCGCCTTCGCGGCTTGCAGGAATGCATTGAGCGACGGTATCGCGGCAACCAGCACATCATTTATGAACCCGGTTTGCTGCCCTAGTGAGGCAATACTGTCGAAGAACCCGTCGCATTGCTGCTCTACGTAAGCGAAACCTGCTATCGCATAGGCACGCGGGCTTACACCAAGTGAACTGGCTGCTGAGCACTCCGAGATGTAACTCTCAACTGCAGCGACCGCTGGCAACTTCGGAACGGTAGTCTGACATCCCCCGACGATTAGAGCCAAAAGAGGCCAGACAAGTACACGAGAAACATTCTTCATATCGAGCTCCCCCGGCACCTGTAGCATCTTGCATATTTTGGACAGAGCAGCATAGTCAGCGCAGCAAGTATTCAACAATAGTATATGGTAAATTGTGCGATCCACTGACTTGGAGGGGCTCAGAGGCTGACTCAAAAAGACATGTGGTCTTTCAGGTCCTTGCGAGCCGTCTGGTCAGCATCCGGATATGGGCGATGAAGACCCATGCCACCGCACTTTCAATAGAGGCTTCAAAGTCCTTGGCCAGGCGGCGGCAGCGTCCAAGCCAACCGAAGGTTCGCTCCACGACCCAGCGGCGCTTGAGAACCGCAAAGCCTTTGACCGCATCCGAGCGTTTGATGATCTCGATCGTCCAGTGCCCGAGAGCGGCGATGTCGTCGCGCAACTTGTCGCCCGCGTAGCCGCCATCGGCAAAGACATGGCGCAGCCACGGATAGAGGGTGCGGACGGACGTCAGCACCTCTACGGCTCCGTCCCGGTCCTGGATCTCGGCGGGATGAACCCTTAACCCGACGAGATGGCCCTGCGTGTCGGTGATGATGTGGCGCTTGCGGCCCTTGATCTTCTTGCCGGCATCAAAGCCGCGCGGGCCGCCGGCTTCGGTGGTCTTCACGGACTGGCTGTCGATCACGCCGGCCGAGGGGCTCGCCTCGCGGCCGGCCCTCTCGCGCGAGGCGGCCACGAGAGCATGGTTGATCCGCTCAAAGGTGCCGTCGCGTGACCAGGCATAGAAGTATCCTTGCACGGTCGAATAGGGCGGAAACTCCTTTGGCAGCTGGCGCCATTGGCACCCGGTCGAGGCGAGATAGAGAATGGCATCGGCCACGGCCCGCAGGCAGGTCATACGCGGACGCCCGATCCGCCGGGCGGCGGGCATGAACGGCTCGACCAGCGCCCATTCGGCATCTGTGAGATTGCTTGCATAGCGCAGTCCATCCCGCCGATACTGTCGGCGAGTGGCCTCGGTCCAAACCATCGTGACCTCCATCGAATCTTTGCAAATCCGACGGAATCACAGGGCCTTGAGGCCACTCAACCTTTTTCAGTCAGCCTCTCATACTTTTGCACTAACGCAGAAGTATAATAGCATAGTGCGAGCTACGGGTTTCGTTGCAACTCTTGACACAGGTCAGGCGAGGGCGTTGTCACGTTGACTCGGGGATGAGGGTGATCCGTGTAGATGGGCGGGTATGACCACGCCTATCAGTTACAAACGCCATCGGTTCGTGCCTGAGATCATCGCTTGTGCAGTCTGGCTGTACTTCCGATTTCCCTGAGCTTGCGTCTGGTCGAGGGGATGCTGCTCGAGCGCGGCATCGTCGTCTCCTATGAGACGGTTCGCCGGTGGGCGCTGAAGTTCGGGCCAAACTACGCTCGCCGCCTCCGGCGCAAGACACCGAGCCGCCAGGATAGTATTATTGATCCGGTTTGGGTGATCTTGAACTACGCGGCATAACGGAAAGATGGATGCCCAAAGTAGCGGCGGATCCGGTCGGGCAACTTGGCAAGCCGGCGCATGTGGCTGATGACGACGCGCTTGAGTTCGGGCTTGCTGCGGGCCGGCGGCTTGCGGGTCACGGCGTGCTTCAGGTCGGCGTTCAGGCCCTCGTCCGGGTTCAGCTCAGGGCTATAGGAGGGTAGGGAGAAGACCTCGATCTGCTGCGTGCGCGCGGCTAACCAGCCCTGCACCGCCCGGGCCCGATGGACCGGCAGGTTATCCCAGATCAGAAACACCTTGCCGTTGGCCTCCTGGATCAGCCGCCCGGGAAAACGGATCAGGCCCGGGGCTTTGACGGCGCCATTGAGCACCATCCAGCGCAATTCGCCCTTGTTGGTCACAGCCGAGATCAAGCCCAGCCGCGCGCGCTTGTGACTCGGGCACACGACAGGCGTCCGGCCCCGTAGGGCGAAGCTGCGGCCGCGCCCATCGTCCGAGCGCACGGTGTAGTCCCCCAGAAGACCGTGCCCTTCTCACCCTTGGCTTGCGCCACGATGGCCGGATAGTCCTGCCGCAGCCAGCGCCGCACCGCTTTCGGTGACTGCTCGTAGGCCCGTCGGAGCGGCTTCTGGGCCGTGAAGCCCCAGCGCGCCAGATAGGTGCCGGTGGTACGCACCGCCAGCCGGACTCCACAATGCCGCTCGATCAGCATCCGCATCGCCGCCCGGCTCCACAGGGCGAAGGGCAGGCCGAGTCGTCGGGCGTGTGCCGTCTGATCAGAGCGCGGACCTGCCCTTCCTGCTCGGCCGCGAGAAATCGCCCCGTGCCGAGAGCCGGGCCGCGCGGCCCGCTGGCCAATCCGGTCAGGCCCTGCGCGGCGAAGCGGCGGCAGATATCGAACACGCCGGTCCGGGTCAGGCCCACCTGGGCGGCAATGGCCTCATAGGTCAGGCCGCTCTCACGCAAGCCGATGACCTGCCGCCGACGCTCCTCTTGCGCTGCTGCTGGCAGCTTGCGCATATCGACATGTTTCATCCCGCCAAACTGGATTACCCAGCCGCAGATTTCAAGAGTACCCAAGCCGGATCAATAAAGAACGGTATGATCAGACCCTTCCGGATGATCCACCAAAGATCAGAAGCGCACCGCGCGGCAGCGCAGCAGAATTCATCGTGGTTGCAATGTATGCCGCGGACCATCAGGGGTATCATGCCACTACATGTAGATAAGGCATTCTTCCCACACACTTGAGTGTAAAGCTTTTTAGTTGAAAAAGGCGGTCGTATCCTCTGCGGAAAAGATCAATGCAAAGCCTCACAGGCTTTGAGCTGGGCAGCGAAGCGCGCTGGCCGCGGAGCATAGCGTCACAGTAAAGTAGTTTGGACTTCCCTAACACAGTTCAGCCTGAAGGGAGGCGTCCATGGTAGGTGGCGGAGATAATACGCGGAGCCCCACAGGTGGAGGCCCCAGCCTAGACACCACTGGGGCTGGTGCGCCCTTCATTCCTGCCCAGAGCAGCGGCTCCCACGTTTCGGGCGCGAGCAGTCCCGCCGACGTGCCGCCGAGTGAAGATCTAGTTGTGGAGGTCGAGTTCGCACCGGGTGCTGCCGGTCTCGCGTCAGCACTCTCGGGCAATGTTGCTGGGTTCATGGCCAACTTGGGAGGCGCCGCCCCCAATTCAGGGCTTGGAGCCGTTCTCAGCGAGTTCGGTGTCCGCGACGCGAGGCAGGTTTTCTCAAGCGGACAGATCCAGGCCGACGAAGCCCGAACCGCAGCGCTCAGGGCGGCCGCCGCGAGCGGCGTGGCGTCGCCGGAGCAGGCGGGCACGCTCGAAAGATTGCCGCCCTTGGCCAGCTTTGTTCGCCTGCGGTTCCCACCGGGCACGCCACCGAGCAAAGTCACCGCCGCCCTCGGGCGCCTGCCCGAGGTGACTCGGGCCGTGCCGGTGCCGAAGGCAGCGCCACCCACGCTCGCCGCAGCCGCTCCGCTGCCGTCCGATCCGTTGATCGGTCCCTTTCCCGAGCCGGTGTCTCCCGACCCGAATACGGGGCTCGAGTGGCAATGGTACTTGCACCGGACCCGCGTGCCGCAGGCCTGGCGCTTCGCCCGCGGAACCGACGTCGTGCTCGCCGACATCGACTGGGGTTTCCGCACTTCCCACCAGGACCTGCGCTCCGCAGTGCGGCGAACCTACAATGCCGTCGACGGTGGCAGCGACGTAACGCAGGGCGCGAACGCCGCGCATGGGACGGCGGTTCTGGGCCTCGCCGGCGCGCGCGGCGACAGCGCCGGCATGGCCGGCATCGCGCCGGAGGCTGAGCTCTGGGCGATTCAGGGCGACAGCGGCCCCGGCCAGAGAGTCTTCGAGGAGCCATGGGCCGAAGCGCTCGATTTTGTCCGTCGTAGCGACTCCGGAGGCCGACGCAAAGTCGTCATCCTCGAGGTGCAGACCGTATCCGGAGGGAACTACGAACAAGTACCTTCCATTCACCGGGCCATCCGGGCAGCTATCGCGGACGGTTGCATCGTTTGCGTCGCTGCCGGCAACGGCAACCGACCTGCTGACCGAACCGACATCGAAGGGAGCGACCGGTCGCCGTCAGCACTTTACCGAGGCACCGTCCCCTAACCTTCGGCACTATCCCGAGGCTGCAACCGCAGCATCCGATCTGGCCCGCCTAACGGGGGTGATAAAATTGAGAGTCCTAAGGGAGGAGCAACGGTTCCCGACGCGGAACTACCCATATCACCGGGGTGCAGCAGCAGGTCCGACCGCGGCTCCGGCTGCTCCGCCACAGCCCAACACGCTCTACCGCAGGGTGATCGGCCTCGACCAGGAAGCCCGCTCCATGCAGCCGGACGAGCTCGTGATGCTCGCAGATCCGCTTGGTCGCCTCTTGCGCTCCGGGCAGCCTTTCCCTCTGAGCTTGAATCAACTCCTGCAAGCGCTGAATGGACTCGATGGTACGCCAGAGGCCCTTCCTGACCAGCTCGTTTTCCTGGTGGCGGACGGCGGTCACATTCCCTGGACGCCCGAGACGGATACTCTCCAGCGGTCGTTCCGCTTCGTCGTTGCGCGCGGGCGCGGCGAGTTCACCCTACTCGTCTCGGCGAGTACCGCCATAGCCTCGGAGGCAGACGGCGCATTCCTGCAGATCATAGGCTGGGACGCAGCCCACGAGGTGTTCCACTACTATGAACGGCTGAAGGGGACATTCTTCTGGGCCGGCATGTCGCCGCACGCCCTCGCGTCGGGAACACGGGGAAAGGGTCCATTCGACAGCCACGTGAACGGCTCCATGGTCATGAAGGAGCTCCGCGCGCCGTGGATCCATTGGCATGCCCCGCAAGCGGGAATCAACGCCGAGGCGCTCGCGCCCCATGACCCGCTGCGCTACGAGCCTCTCTTTCAGCAGCGCGTGACGGCGGAGAGGCTGGAAACCGAGGTCGTGCGCCCCGCCATCCGGCGGTGGAACGACAGCCGTGTCCGCAAGGCAGTCGGCGAGGACGGCGTGTGGCGCGACATTCGCCATTTCCTGCGCCAAGTCGTCATGGACACGACTGTTAACTTGGCAAGTTCAGAGACGGTGAGCCACCTCGTGATGGATGATGTCCCTCTCCGCCCGCCGCTCTCGTTCTTCATTAACCGCGACACGCTCTTCGACACCCTCAGCCTCGTTCCGGACGATCCGGTGATCGCTGAGATTGTCATTCCCGGTCGGCTCTACCGGGACTGCCTGCGCCGCTACGACGTCCACCGGTCAGACGGATCTATGCGCGTCGAAGGTGACGTGCAGTTTGCCTTCCTCACGCCGGAGCCGGCCTTCGAGGACACGCAACTGGCCGAGGCAATGATCCAGAAGGGACTACTCTCCAAGCGGTTCCTTGCGGCCCTTTCGATGACGGACTTTTCCAACCCAGTCTTCTCCAGCCGGCGCGCGGCCCTTCTGCATTACGTCCCCGAGGAGGCCCGTGGCGCCGACCCACCCGCGACCATGGAGGCCGAGTTCGTCGAGGCCCTGCGGAAGGCCATCGCCGGCGGCGCAAATGGCACCGATCGTCCTGACTGCCCCGAGCAGGAGTTCCTTGTGAACTGGGAAACGCCCGACTTCGAAAACGCCTTCATCGCGCGGATCACCGCCTACTTCTCGGCGCTTCGAACCGGCATGGCGGATCCGGACGTTGTCGACGGCTGGTTTCGCCTCGCAGAGTTCCGCCGCCGCCGCTTCCGCCGCCGTCCCCTGGCAGAGTTCGCCCTCACCACCCCGCTGACAAACATCGCCGGCGATGCCCCGCCCCTTCGCATGAACGAAGAGGGATGCGCCGTCCCAGTCGATTGATCTGTTCCCTCGAGCAAGGAGACATGCCGTGATACGCTTCGATCCGCCGGGCTTCCTCGACGACTTCAGCGAGGCCGAGAAGGACGAGTGGAGTCGGATCGTCTCCAATTGGCTCAACCGCGCCCGCGAAGGCAGCCCCGAGGAGAACGACGGCCCACGAACGCAGTTCTTCAACCCACTGACCCATCCGCCCGGCCCCGGCGCCCAGGTTGCCGTGATTGCCTGGAACGCCTTCCCCCGCCAAGTCAGGAACTCGTCGTTGAGCGACACGCAACGCTGGCGCCGGGCGGACGCCGACCGCAACCTCCAGGATGAATACTGCGAGTGGAGCGTGACGCGCGATCCGGCAACTCGGAAGATCACCCGTGTGACCTTCACCTGCGAAGGACCGGAATACTGGGAGATCCTCGCAAGCCTGAATCCAGATAAAGTGGTCGCGCTCTACCGCGAATTCGTCTCGCCGGCCGTGAGATCGGAAGATCTCTTCGTCAACGGCCGGTACAACCGTCAGAACCGCTACAATAGTACGACGGCGGACGGCGCCATGCACCTCATCCAAGCCGCCAACACGCTGGGCGCCGAAATCGAGCTTGGGGCTGCCGCCACCATCCGCCGAGTCCGCAACGGGGACGAAATCACCGGAGCCCAGGAGCTGATCCTCTGCTCAGCCTACGGCGCACCGGGCCGTAACAGCGACCCCTTCATCGGCGAGCAGGTCAATGCCCTCGCAAGACAGAAAGCGGACATCACCCTCAACAATCCAGTCGGCCTCTATTTCCACGAGTTCAACCCAATCGGATGGATGACGCCGGACGGCGTGGATGCGCGCAGCTTCTGGAGGTTCGTCCGCGGCGTCGGCGAGTATCCTGTCCGCGCCGTCTACGAGGTGCCTCCCGAGCGGGGTTACGTGGTTGGCGACATTAAGATCGCCGGCAGGCCAATTGAGTTCGGCGGACAGATCGCCGACTTCGTCACGATCAAGCTCGAAGGATTGGCGACGAGGATTGGAGCGAGCACCGCGCAGCCGTTCGAGGGCTGCAAACACGCTGCCCAGCCGCCGGCCGTCGCAGCGGCCGCACCTGCAGCCGCCGTTCCGATTGGCCTGCCTCTTGGCAGCCGCGGTGCCGCAACACTTGCCGCGAGCGGCGTCGCCGGGGACATGACCGAGCAGGAACAGCTCGCCCGGTTGCCGGAAGCCTTAAGGTCTGGTCTCGAGATCGATGAAGAGGCGGCCCCGCCGGCGCTGCTTCCCTACCCGAAGCTTCCCGATGAGACATTCCTGCCGCGCATGGTCTCGGGAAAGATCATGGCATACGCCTCGCCGGACTCGACCTATGCGGTCACGAAGAAGCTTCTGGACAGCGCCCGCCGCTCCATAGTCATCGGCATCTACGACTTCAATGCAGACTATATGAAGGAGTTGCTCAAGCGCGCGATGCGTCGCGGCGTTTCAGTTTCCCTAATGCTGGACACCAATCATAGCGACGACCCGGGCGTTTTCTCGGAACTGAGCAGCCTCGGAGCCACCTGCGTCAAGGCTCCGTCCTCCTCCGCTGGCAATCCCGTGGCCTATTTCGGCAATGCTCACGAGAAGATCATTGTCGTGGACGACGAGATCGTCATGATCCAAAGCGGCAACTGGTCCGAGAACAGCGTCCCGTTCAACGAAGGAGATGGCGTCGTCGTCGGCGCCTTCCAGGCGGGGAACCGCGACATGGGCCTTGCCGTCCACTCGCGGGACCTCGCCACGTTCTTCTCTAGCCTCGTCGCGCGGGATATGCGTCTCGCCCTCGGGGAGCGCCCAGACGAGGCTCCGCCGATGCTCGCCCTTGTGGCTTCCCCGGCTAGCGAAACCTTCTTCGAGGCCGCGCCGCCCGAGGCGCCGGAGCAACTCTTCTCGAGTCTCACCGTCACCCCTTCCGCCCCCGTGCGGATCACGCCAGTGGTGACACCCGAGAACTTCCACCCGACCCTCAGAAGCCTGCTGCGCTCCGCGGCCCGCAGCCTTCGCATCGAGCAGCAATACATCCGCGGCGGACAAGAGGCGGTCGAAGCGCTCCTTCATGACATCAGCCGCGCGCGCGAGGCCAATCCCGAGCTTGTAATCCGGATCATCGTCTCGCCGAAATACCTCACCGGAGCCAACCGGACAAGGTTCTTCGAAGCCATGGAGAGGTTCGATCTCGCATTCGATGACAACTTCCGCTTCCTGTCGCGCAGCCACTTCGTTCACTGCCACAACAAGCTCATTGTCGTCGACGAGGAACGGGTCCTGCTTGGATCACAGAACTGGTCGACCACTGGTCTTCTGTCCAACCGCGAGGCGAGCTTGCTGGTCGAACATGCCGGAATCGCAGCCTACTTTGCTGGGATCTTTGATGTCGATTGGGACCTCAGCGCGCCCGGCGACGCGCCGCCTGACGTCCTAGGAATGGACATGTTCGAGCTTCCAAGGGCTGAAGACTTCACGAGAGGAGGTGTCGTCCTGTCGAGGACCCGCGACTACAACGACGTCTGAGATGGCGGCAACAAGGCGGTGCTGGAGAACCACATTCTGGCTTGGCCTCACAAGGGTGGAATCCGCCGCATAGCTTGAATTCAGGCCATGGATGCTTTCAATGTGTGGATAATCCGATCCATACGACAATGCCCAGGGCCAACTACTCGCTCTCAACAACCAAGTCATGCTCAATTCGGGTCCAGCGCACCTTTAGCTGTGAAAAATTTGGGCTTTAGGAGACCTCCGGATGATAACCAACCCAAACGCCAACCATCGTCTATGGGTTCAGGTAACACCACGGCTGACGCCGAGTGCAGCGCCATCCGCAACAATCGTGGCAGGAATCATTACCGATCTCGTTGCGTCTGGAGTAGGTGCAGTGATCAAGACTGCCAGCGATCGATTGATCGCGCCGGATCAGTACTCAACTTCCACCATTCTCGCCTATGAACCTGCATTTGCACTCAGATCGAGAGCTACTACTCCCGAGTTTTTGCTGAAGTGCATAACTCTGAACGTGGGCCCGAAGCCGCTTAGGATCCTAGACGATAAAATGAACCCTATACCTGGATTAGAGATGGAGAATTATGAAGAATATAAGGAATCTCCAGTAGTTGCGCAGATTGAGTTCCTTGAGTCGATAGATGGGACAGCAATCACGGGTAAAGTAGCGCAATGGAAGTATGAGAAGTTTCTTGACCCAAGCTCGACATGGTTTCGGACACCTCGTCGCAAAGTAACCATTGAAATCAAAGTAAGTGCTGCTGATGGGACGAGTCTACTTGCACTGGCAATGCAAGTAGAAGCGACTGAATCCGAAATTCGAACCGCTAAGCCAAACGAAGGAGAGCGATTGCCCTGGTCCACTCGACCTTCCAAGTCAGCGCAAGCTCCGGGAGATCCGAACACGGATATCATATATGGCCCGGTCAACATTGAGGCCAAGATTACTGAGGTAGCAGAGCCGTCCGCTTTTGCCAAAGTGCTGGGTTCGACACTCAGTAACCAGAAAGCGACCGTTGAAACCTACATCAAAGGGAGAGTGGCTCAGGCGTTCGATGAGTCGGCAGCAGCCCAGGCGCAGCTAACATTAATCTCCGCCGCGGCATCTACTCGTGAGAAGTATGAGACAGCGCATAGCGAGGCAGTTGCCGCCAAGAAGGCCTTTAGTCAAGCACACCCTCCTGGCGAGAATGAACGTCAGCAATTGATCCTCAAACTTCAAGTTCTCAAGCAACAAGAAGTTCTAGCTAGAGGCGCATTCGACAAAGCTGGGTTGCCCTTCTATGCCCTACCAGAGGTTCCTGGACCTTAAGGGGCTGTCTGGATGCGAGACCTCCTTGGCGTGAGCGACGACGTCGAGGGCATCGGGCAAAACGTGTGGATCGGGCGGCTTCGCGCGCAGATTGGCCCGCTTCGTCTTGGCCGCCAGTCGGCCTCGCACGACCTCATCCGGTGATCGCCCCTTCAACACGCGCTGCCGTCTCATGTTGTAGGACTGGTTGAAGCCTCTGAGCAGCACGGTGCTGTCATGTTGACTCGGGGATGAGGGTGATCCGTGTAGATGGGCGGGTATGACCACGCCTATCAGTTACAAACGCCATCGGTTCGTGCCTGAGATCATCGCTTGTGCAGTCTGGCTGTACTTCCGATTTCCCTGAGCTTGCGTCTGGTCGAGGGGATGCTGCTCGAGCGCGGCATCGTCGTCTCCTATGAGACGGTTCGCCGGTGGGCGCTGAAGTTCGGGCCAAACTACGCTCGCCGCCTCCGGCGCAAGAGTAAGCGCGTAGCTGATGCCGTTCAGGGGCAATAGTTCCACGGCATGAGGGCCTCGATCTCGCGGTTGGGCCACCTGTTGGCGATGCGCTCAAGCGTCTGAGTCAGCCAGGCGTGCGGATCGACGTTACTCATTTTGGCCGTCGTCAGCAGGCTGGCGATTGCCGCCCATGTGCGGCCGCCGCCATCGGAGCCGGCGAACAATGAGTTCTTGCGTGTGATCGTCTGAGGCCGGATGGCGCGCTCAACCGTGTTGGAATCCAACTCGACGCGTCCGTCCGACAAAAATCGTTCAAGAGAGGCACGGCGCCTGAGAGCATAGCGTATCGCCTCGGCCAGCTTCGACTTACGCGACAGCTTTGGCAGTTCCTTTTCCCACAGCGCGAAGAGCCCACTCACGACAGCAGCCGACTCCGCCTGGCGGGCCGTCATGCGCGTCATCGCGGGCTTACCGCGAACCCTCTCCTCCAGAGCCCAGAGCGAAGCCATCTGCTCCAGCGTCTGCCTGGCTACAACGGAGGCGTCCGAGACGTGCAGCTCGTAGAATTTTCTTCGCACATGGACCATCCGAACACAATCGACGGGCTGCACTTCACAAGTGGACTTGCATCGAAAAAGTGGAGAATTCTGTATGCAGCAGGAGGATCTCCATGCCGAAGAGCCGCTTTACGAGAGAGTTTCAGGATGAGGCCGTCCGCCTCGCCTTGACGAGTGGGCGCTCCCAACGTGCAATCGCTGACGATCTTGGGGTGAACCGTTCAACGCTCGGGCGCTGGATGGCAGAGCACCAGGACACACGGACCGCGTCAGCCACGCCGCCCAATGAGGACGTCATGGACGAACTCAAGCGCCTCCGTCGCGAGAACGAGGTGCTCCGCCAAGAGCGCGACATCCTCAAGAAAGCCACCGCTTTTTTCGCCAAGGAGGGAAGTCGATGAGGTTTAGGTTCATCGATGCGGCGAAAGCGGAATTCCCCATCCAGCGCCTGTGCCAAGTTCTTGAGGTGAGCCAGAGCGGGTACTTTGCCTGGCGAAGTCGTCCGGCCTGCCAGCGTCAGCGCGACGATCTGGTGCTGCTTGCCCATGTCCGGTCCGCCTTTCGAGAGTCGAATGGCACCTATGGCAGCCCGCGGATGACGCGCGAGCTGCAGGATCAGGGCCTGCCGATCGGGCGCCGTCGGACGGCTCGGTTGATGCGCGAGAATGGGCTCAAGGCCCGGCAGAAACGGCGGTTCAAACGCACCACCGACAGCCATCACGCTTTTGCGGTCGCGCCCAACTTGCTCGAGTAGGACTTCTCGGCCGACCGTCCGAACCAGAAATGGAACGCTGATATCTCGTACGTCTGGACCAGTGAGGGCTGGCTCTACCTGGCCGTGGTCCTCGATCTCTTCGCTCGTCGGGTGGTTGGCTGGGCGGTCAGTGACCGGCTGCACAAGGAGCTGGCGCTGGAAGCGCTGCGCAAGGCGCTGGCGCTCCGCAGACCCGGTGAGGGTCTAACTCATCACGCGGACCGCGGCAGTCAATATTGCTCGACAGCCTATCAGGCCGAGTTGAGGAAACACGGCATCCGGATCTCAATGTCAGGTAAAGGCAATTGCTTCGACAATGCCGTAGTCGAGACCTTCTTCAAGACCTTGAAATCTGAACTGGTCTGGCGCACCGTTTTCCAGACCAGAGCCGAGGCCAAGGCGGCGATTGGGCGTTACATCGACGGCTTCTACAATCCCGTCCGGCGTCATTCGACACTGGACTATGTCAGTCCGGTTCAGTTCGAAAGGCTGGCCGGATAGCTACCAAACCGCTCTCCACTTAAGCGAAGCAAGTCCAAATGCCTCGTAGTTCTTATCAATGGCCGACACCCGGGAGCGGGTCGCAGACTGGAGGAGAGATTACAATGAGACTAGGCCACATACGGCGCTCGGTGGCTTGACGCCGAACGCCTTCGCCCAACAAACTCACCAGGCCCGGAAAGTTGCATAGCCCGTGGATCAAATATGGGGCAGGTCCATCTTACGAGGTTCATGCACATGGGGGACCTTCAATCGTTATTCAGAACAGCAGCCCTTAAGATCCGAATCTTACTTGATTGTGCTTATTCCAAGATATGCAGACACGAGTACAGAAATCACAAAACTTATTGTTTGGATCCAAAGGAATATTGAGAGGGCTTTCATCTGGATTGATGCACTTCCTAAGCTCGTAACTTCATATATATCCTCTTTCATTCGAGATAATGGCCAATTTATCAGCACCGAACTTCCGATGCAGATAGCAGCAACTACCATTGCGGAAATTCTGATCCCTAAGTAACTGCCAGTCGTTAACGTCTGTATGTACACGAAAATAGCAGACGCAATTCCAGCTACAAATTTATTGTACTCTGAGATAATCTTCAGATTATATATCTGTGCCACGTTGGATCCTCCTCATCTATTTACGCCAAGGGCAACCACCTGGGAAAATCTCACAAAAGATGTCTATGGCTCTAATCACGTTCTTCTGACGAGTTTTAGCCTTTGATAGCTCTTCGAATCCACCTACCGCCTGATCGGCGTCATACTCATGCAGAATTCTATATTTTGAAGGTTTTTGGCCGCCTGCCATCTCATCGCCTACAGGGATTTGCTCCACTAAAGTCTTCAGAAACAGGACTCTTTCTTCTGTCGAGAACTTACTTAACTTTGATAGATCTAATCTATCAAGGATTCTCGCTAACGAACTATGGCTAAATTCGTAATGGAAGTCGCTTGCAACACTTTCTAGTTCCTGCACGTAATAGCCGAACGACATAGCAACCCTCCACATAAAGAGTGATAATTTTCTGCAAGGCAGCGCGTTGTCTTGCAGCCAAAACCCACATGAGGGGTTGTTAATCTACCTCATGCATTGCACTTCAGACAGAGCACATCTAAGCTTCGTACGTAGTCGTTCGTATAAGACTTAGGACCAGATCCAAACCAAGCCACAAGAAGCGAAAAAGGGGACAGTCGGCCGCCAGATCCAGTTCATGTAGAGAACCAACTTCTTAATGCTGAGGTAGTAGTCAATGCCTATAGTGAGCTATCGCGCCGTCTATTTGGAGAAGATTGACCAACCTGACATCTGGGTATGCAATCTAACCACAACCATCTAGACTTTGCCGATCTCTTGGATGTTTTGATTAGAACAGAAATGATCAAATACTTGGGAGCAAGAAATGTCAGACCTGGAACCGCTATTTGCGCGGGATATACCTCCGGTCGAAAAGCCAGTTCAGCGCGACAAACCAATTTTGACTGAGATCCCGGAAGCAGATCGTCTTATCCGCGCCAAGTTGGGGCGGGACCATTTCAAAGTCAGCGGTAAAGGCTTGTCGGTCGCGGTGCTTGACACCGGACTCCGAACGACCCACATCGACTTTAAAGGCCGCGTTGCGGCACAGCGAAACTTTACCTCCGATTATGGCGGCGACCAGAACAACGCTGCTGATGAAAACGGTCATGGCACGAACGTAGCCGGGATCATTTGCGCAAACAAAGATCATATAGGGATAGCTCCTGACTCTCAGGTGATCCCGCTAAAGGTCCTGCACAATTCGGGAGGTGGCAGCTTTGATGCTATCAAAGATGCACTTCAGTGGGTTCTCGACCACGGAGAGACCCACAACATATCCGCCGTCTGCATGTCTCTCGGGGATTCAGGAAATTACGTAAGCGACACAGGCTTTCCATTAGACGCTTTACAGGCGCGGATCAGGGCGCTGAAGGCAAAGGGCGTCGTTTGCTGCGTTGCAGCCGGGAATGACTATTTTACCCACGGCAGTGTACAAGGAATGGGTTACCCCGCGATTTTCCGAGAAACAGTTAGCGTGGGTGCAGTGTACGACTTTGATGAAGGCTCGTTCTCCTATGGCAGCGGTGCAAAAGCGTTCTCCACTGCGGCAGATCGTATTACACCGTTTTCACAGCGGCTGCACGAGACGGTTGGGGGGGAGGCAGCAACTGACGTCTTTGCCCCTGGAGCCCCGATTAGATCATCAGGCATTAGCAACGACCGCGGTGAGTCGATCCAACATGGCACGAGTCAGGCAACACCGGTTGTCACTGGAGTTGTGCTGCTTGTCCAAGAACTCTTCTTTAGAGCACACAACCGACTCCCTGCCGTGGACGATGTTGTCCAGTGGCTGCGGTCAAGTTCGACGCGTGTAGTGGATGGTGATGATGAGAACGACAACGTAACTCACACCAACCTTGCCTTCCGGAGAGTTGATGCACTCGCGTCTCTCGAAGCTGTTTCCCGTAGCATAGCAACAGCTGCATTTATGGCAGGTGGCTCAAGTCCCACACCGCACATAAATAAGTAGGTTTGTGGGATCATGCCACAGCCACCTAGGACCAAACGCAAGCTTACACCAGCGGCTACCACACGAGGCCCTGATGCTGGACACTTCCAGAAACTCTATGAGGCTACGCCAAAGATCTCGAGCGAAAGTTCAAACTTACCCATCAAAAAGCTGGCGAGATTCCGTGAACGTAGCAGGCGTAATCGTCTGTTGCCGAAGAATGCCGTCGCGGGCGGTCTGGAGGATAAAAAACTCCTAAAGCTCGAACGTAAGAACGGACGGAACGACATTTTGCCTTTCGGAATGCTCGAGCGTGGCACGGCTGCGGGACATGCCGTTTGCAAAATTGACTTAGGCGACAATCGACCCGGAACCGGTTTTCTAATTTCCCAGAATATACTTCTAACTAACAATCATGTTATTCCCACCTCTACGGCAGCGACCAAGGCTAATTGTACTTTCAATTATGAACTCGACGCAGACAATGTACCTCGTGCACAAGTTACTCTTAAGCTGAAGCCAGACGAGTTGTTCATAGCGAGCCCACCCTGTGAAAACGGCGGACTAGATTATACTATAGTTCGGATCGTGTCCTCTGAGGAGCATAGGTTTGGCCATGTTCGTGCAACCCGAGGATCTTCCAAGATTAGCTGCGGCGAGCCAGCTAATTTGATTCATCACCCCGATGGTGATCCAAAAAGTGTGACAATCCAAGACAATCGGCTTGATGATGATCAGGGGCTCCTCCTCAAATACCTTTCAGACACAGAAGGTGGCAGTTCAGGAGCCCCCGTGTTCAATAATCGTTGGGAAGTTGTGGGCCTCCACTTCGGAGCCGAACCAGCGCCAGCGGGTACCCGTGACATGAGGGATCACCCTGCTGACTATCTGAATCTGGCTATCAAGCTTTCTGCAATAGCTGCTGATCTTGAACGTCGGACTCAAATTGAGTCTGACCGACGTGATGCGATAGCAGCTCTTTCAGCGTTCGAACACACTGACACTTTGTTGGGAGGTTACTTCGGCGGGCTCGGTCGCGATTACGACCAACGTGCAATTCCTCTGAAACAGATTTTTGAACTCTACACGACCGTTCAAGATATCGACATCGGCTTCCTAGAAGCAAACCGGGTTGCAGCGGAGAGCTCCTCGCGTATTTCTCAATTGGCTGAGCTCATATCCGAACTCGCACTTGATGTTTACATTTTGGCGGATTGCACACGGCATGCAGTAGATAGCCTCGTGAAGATGCTGCACAATCAATATGGGATGTTGTATGCGGCAGAGCCTGTTCAGGCAAACGGCGGAGCCCAAGACTTCCTAGCCGTATGGAATACGCAGACAGTTAAGCTGCTAGAATGTGGATGGGAACCGAGCGTCAGTAAGGCCTTCAGTGTTGTCGGTGGCTCTCCAAAGTTTGAAGACATCGAAGGTCCTTTGTTCGACCGTAGACCGGAGCGGTACCGTTTTGCTCGCCTCAGAGGTCCGACGGAGACATGGCCGCCGGTAGATATTGTTCCATTCTGGTTTGTGCGAAACGATCCTGACAGTAGGCGTAGGCTTGTTGCTACTGGTGTACTGAAGTTCGTATTTGAGAAGTCGATATCACATGAGATTGCGCCGGTGCTTGTTGTCGGTGGGCGTTTTGATGCGGCGCGGTGCGCCAACGCCTTTCCAAGCGAAAAGGAGTCAGTGGCTGTAGCGGTCGAAGAGGGATCGGGCACAACCATTATGGTTCTGACGCGGCCAAATTCGTCGGTAAAGCGTGTCTGGACACCGCCGGACTTGGTAGCATCTTCCGGAGACACCAACCTTCTAGCGCAAGCGCCAGCACGTCCAGCGCGATCTTCGCTCCCCGGCAGTATAGATTCTCGATTTTTGATGGTTCGGCTTAGCTTCAAGAGCCCCGAGGATTCTGGTGCTGATGGCACAGAAAATGACATTCCACCGGATCTGCTAGACACAATCAGCAGGTTGACTTAGGATCCGAGTCCTGACGCTTGTGGACGCCCTCTCGAAGATCCGCCCTGCACCGACATCCTCCTTCGAGATCCGCGCCTTCTGATCGGTCGACCAGCGCCGGCGGCGCTCCATGCCGGCGAGGATCACTTTGATCTTCCCCCGATTGCGCGGACACTGGGTTAGTTCATTCTCCGCTACGCCTGCAATCGGCGACCACCACTTGCTGAGCAGTTTAGTTTGCTCGCCGCATAAGCGCGGCGCATGATACTTGCTACTTTCCCGCACCTACTCCGGATTTGCGACAAAGCCGGAGAACGGAATCACGCCCGTAATGTCAACACAACCGCGTTCTTCAACAGCATTGGCGGATAGCGGACTGTCTGCTTACAGGTGCGACATGATACAAACCCCCTATCGCACGGTGGCAATCAAAGGGCAGCACACATCTTGAATAACCTTGGCCTTATACTTTGGCGACCGCTTCGTTCCGGCCAAGGACAGGCCGCAAAGGCTTGTCACAATATCGAGCATAAAGAGTCACGCGAAAATTCCTTGGGCACCCCTCTGGAGCATTTGTCTGGCCTGGCTGCCCCAGGGTAGGTTCTGGCTATATGCATAGGTCCAGAACATGCCGCCTCCGGGAGGGGGAGTGGTCCATTCATCCAGGTGAATGCCGCCGCCTCTCATTTCGTGGCCAACTCCACCGAATTTGCTGGCCAGCCAGTACTGGCCAAGCTGGGCCAACGAAAGAGCTGTGATCTGGCGGCCATTGACGTCGAACACATGTAAATCCGCAGCACGTCCGCCCTGTCCATAATCGTCGTGACGAATGCTGCCGGTCCGTCGCGAACCATGCCCCAGTCGGTCTTGGCCGCCGCTGTAGATGTTGATCGAGCAACCGGGGCCATAAACCGCGTCGACAGCCTGAACAATGCGTTGCTCGAGATTGCTGGTGCACTTCTTGTTGCGCGTGGCATTTTGGTTGGTGTAGTTGAGTTTTGTCCGCGGTGCCGCCGACGGCGCCTCGGCGGGCGCAGCGACTGGCCGCCATACTACCGCGTCGCGGTCGATGTCGTCCTCGTCCTCAAGAGCCGGCGCTCCGCCGGACCAATCCGCGGCGGCAGAGTCTGCCAAGCCAGCTGACATCTCCAGCTCGAAGATTGGGCTGTCATCGAGATCATCATTCTCGCCGGGCAGGGTCGCCTCATGCATCGCGCCTGCAGGGCCGCTGATCGGCGTCCAACGACGCATGATTTCTGCCGCAGAACGCCCCTCGGTCGCGTGTCGATCAGTCTGGATTTCGCCGTGTCCGTAGATCTTCTCAAAGTTGATATTGTACGTCTGACAAAGGGCGGAAGTCAGACGCTCGACAGAATCGACCTGCTGTGTCGTCGGCTGGAACGAGGGCCGTCCGGCACCGACACAGGTTATGCCGATGGCATTGGTGTTGTTCGCGTGTCTGCCAAAAGGGCGGCGTTGCGGCATGTTTGATGGTTTTACATGGTTGGTCCGTTTGGTAAGCGGCGCACCTTGTATGATCTTGCCATCGGGTGCGATGTAGAAATGATAGCCAAAATGGCCGCCGCGTGCCGGGTCGCCGTCAATCTGATATTGCACATACCAGTCAGTGTTGTGGTCCGGCGCCGTGTGATGGACGATTACGGCTTCGAAGTCTCGCCGACTCATGGTGGCGCTATTGCCGTACGGGCATGAATCTCTTCCGCGATATTCGATGTCCAGCCCATTGCGCCCGATCGCGATTTTCCCATCACTTGAAAGGTCGATCGAGCCGCGACCCGCTCCAGCGAGCGAACTGCCGGCCGCCGAGGCCGGGAGGAGCTGCCGACGAAGATCGCTCAGGATCGCCTCGGCATCACGTACGCGAGCAAAAATGTCTTCCCGCTCCATAGCAGATCACTCCATCCAGCTAGACGTTGACCCCGTAAGCTTCGGTAAAAGCGCGTTGTGCGTAGGAGTTCGTGGCGAGGGCGAACCCCTGTCGCCCCCAGCTGGGTGACCAGCTGTTCCTAACGATGAAACCGTCTTTGGTGTAACCAACAAGCGCCACGGCATGACCGCCTGCCGCGGACGCCTCGTCATACTCGGACAATAGGCCATTCAAATCCGCCGCACGCATGAAATTTTGGTCCACGACGAGCCGCGTGAGAATGGGGCCGTTCTGGTACAGCCACAGACGCCAATTCGACAGATCGGTTCCGAGATTTATGTAGCTGGCGATCTTGAGCTGGGCAGCGCGCGTATAGAAGCTCGCCTCTTGGCCTTGGAAAAGTTGTTCACGGTCGAATGGCAGAACATCTGCTGTCACCGCTCCGAGCTTGCGCGCAACTTCGAGAGCGGACTTCAAGCTGGTCCCGGCTTCTTCGATGAAGGTTGTGGGGCGAGTGCTGAACTCATCGGTTTCTTTGGCCGCCACCCAGACGAAGCGAGTCGACAGTAGGACGTTCTGCGCGATGCGACCGTTACGAACAAAATGCCAACGCAACACGGAATCTGCCGTGGCCCAACCGACGCACGAACCAGTCCTGCCTTGGTCGCCAATCTGCCACCATTGTTCGCGAAGATCTACCTCGTCCGGGACGTATGCTGCGCGGAGAATGCCCGCGTCTAAGGCGGCGTCAGTTCGCCAATCGCGTTCGACCTCTTGTGACGGCTCGCAGTTGAGGATGCGGTTCGCCGCATCGCCGCCAGTCTCGTTCGCGGCGGCCGCCATCGCGCCTGCGGTCTCCGTATTGGCCGGAGTTCCCAAGAACGTCAGAGCAAAGGCTCTTGCGTTATCCCAGCGGTTGACGAGGCCTTCCCAAAATGGGCTTGATTCATCTCGTCTCTGCCGTTCGTAAGTCTCACGCGAGGCTCGCAATCTCTCCAGTAATCGACCTAGATCCTGCTCGGCCCTTGCGATCGCGTCTCGGGTAAGGGTGCCGACGATACGGTCCGTCTCGACGCCGACGGCATGCTGAACGATCCATGCCGCCCCGCCTGGGCCGCGATTGAATACGCAGTCGCGAAGATAGAATTCGACGGCCGTCGTTCGGCACCAGCGGTCGGCGACATCCGTATAGTTGGCGATAAACTCAGCGGCGTAGCTCTCCGCCTCGTCATGGCGGCCCGATTCGATGAGAGCAACAAGAAAGTCGGCCTCTTCCTTGTGATAGCGCTCGTTAATGCCGGCGACCTCGTATCTGCCGCCACCGTCCTCTGGTCTCAGCCTGTATACGGCGATCCGACCTTGGGCATCGCGTCGCGCTTCAAAATCGACGATCTTTCTCGCCATGCGGGACCGGTCGGAAAACGAGCTCGAAACGACGAATTCACCTGGAAGTGGCGGTGACGAACCAATATCGTCCAATTCGACTTCGGAATGGGTTGGCGCGGAGATCGGCCTTCGCGCGAGATTATCTGTATTTTCCTCTTCCCGGTTCCCCGATATGTTCGAGATGCTGGCGGGAGTTTCATTTTTGTCTATTCTGGAGTTCTTGCGGCTGCCCTTGTTCATATTATCCCCATCAAAGTGCGCTCAAACCCTAAGGAGAACCTACAGACGGTGGGCTTAACAAACGTACTGTCTTTAACACGCCCCTTCTCATGCAGGACAATTCGCCAACAAGGAATTATCCGCTCCTGAGCCGCGCAAAATCGATGCCATCCTGATAATAATCTTGGTATGGTTGTGTAGCGACTTGCCTATCATACATGAGGCATAATTCTTATTTACAGTAGAAATGTATTAATTTCAACTATCAAGTGGCGGCAGAGACGGGTTGTGGAGCGAATGGATATTATGAATTATCGTTCGTACATTTTCGTATAAGTCTATCAGAAGTAGAATATTAGAAATTTTGAGTATATTGTTCTCTGGAAGGGGGAATGGATTCGAGGGCGGGGCTATCGTCTGGAGCGAACCTTCAATTGGTTCTGCTTCGACATTGCTGCTTAGCTGTTTGGTGGCGGAACGTTGTTGGGATCAGGTGCGTTGCGCGATTGAGGAGTATACTTGGCGCTTTGGCGATCTGCGACGCCGAGCTCCTCACTGCAGGAGGACGTGATGCTGTCCATCCATCCGCAAGCCCGCACCACCCCGGCTGTCGGCCACGAGATCGCCCGCTCGACTGATCCCGCCGGCGTGCTGGCTCAGCGCTTCAGCGTGAGCACCGAAACGATCCGCAAATGGCGCAAGCGCGGCCCCAAAGACTGTCAGGACCACAGCAGCCGGCCGCACAAGCTGCCCTGGAAAGCCACCGAGGAGGAACGCGCCATCGTCTGCGCCCTGAGGCAGGCCACCGGCTTTCCGCTCGATGATCTGACCTTCGTGGTCACGCATTTCCTGCCGCGTCTCAACCGTGACGTGGTCTACCGCATCCTCAAGGCTGAGGGGCTGGGCCGCCGGCGCAGCGGCGCCAGCGCCGGAGCGGCACGTTCAGAGACTACGACCTCGGTTTCATCCACATCGACATCAAGCACCTGCCCAAGCTGCAGACCACCATTGGCGAGAGCCGCAAGCGCTACCTGTATGTGGCCATCGACCGCTGCGCACTCGGCCGTCAACGACGACGAACTGACCACGAGCGCGGTTGCCTTCTTGAAAGAGGCGGTCCGCGCCTTCCCTTCAAGATCACGCACGTCCTGACCGACCCCGGCTCGTGCTTCACCGCCGATAGTTTCGAAGACGCCTGCCGCCATCTGAAGGTGCAGCATCGCAAGACCAAGCCCTACACCCCGAAAACCAACGATCTCGTGGAGCGCTTCAACGGGCGAGTGCTGGGGGATCACGATCTATAGCCATCGGGAACTTGAGACGCTGCTCAAGGGCTTCAACCAGGCTTACAACAGAAGACGGCAACGCGTGCTGAAGGGGCGATCACCGGATGAGGTTGTGCGGAGCCGCGTAGCCGCCGATCCGAAGTTGGCCAACCGGCACGCGAAGCCGCCCGATCCAGACGTATTGCCCTAAGCCCATCAGGTCGTCGCTCACGCCAAGGAGGTCTCGCATCCAGACATCCGTTCATGGACAGACGAAGCTTGGGAACTTGCGGCTGCCATCAAGGCGCACTGGCAATAGAGAATGCCCATCACCGTGGTCTGTTTACCGCTATGAAGCGCGGTGAGGCGACCCAGCCGAGATCGGACATTAGCTCGACGAGACCGGTATGGAAGTGTCCAGCTCCCGACCGCCGAACGCTGCCCTGCACCTTAGGGCTGCCGTCGAGGCATCGCGCCAGCAGAGCATGGGCGCCGGGAGAGAGCTCGAAGGGGTCGGAGCGGGCCTTGTCCATGCCTCCATGGTGGAGGGACCCGCTCGGCACAATGATCCCCTCGGGGACATGTCCAGATTCCCGTTTAGCAGCCCGCACCCTGTGGACGCACCGCTTCTGAATCCGTCGGTCGAGCGCGATGCCGATCCAGCGCCCTTGCCCCCTAAATTGCCGGGCACCCATTCTTGGCTGTGCGCCGGATCATCGGTATTCTCCCATTTCGCGTCCGTCGACGATCCGGCACCTCATTCCATGTCAGCGACGGCCCGACGCGCTCGGACGCAAGGCGGCTTGGAAGAGCAGGGGAAGACCATTGAGACCACGGCTCCCGCGTTTCATCCTCTCCGCGGTCATCTCCGCAAACATGCTTCAAGCACAACAAGCATGGTCCCAGCCTCTGCTGAGCGAACTCACCCTTGAGGAACGTCAATCGCTGGCCATCCAGATTCAAAACGAGCTTCCCAGGATCATGCTCCCCGAGCTGGTGATCGAAAGGGAGCTGGCGCTCCCAAGCCCGAGGGTTTTCGTCCAGCGTCTCGTGTTCCGGCCCAACGGCAGCATCGTCATCGAAGGTAATACACTTACCCTTGGGCAGTCGGTGCTCATCGTCGCGAAGGAAATCGAGGTTCCTCCGGAATCCGCTGGACGGGTGCAGATACAGGTACGCTGGCCTCCGCGCGAGGAGTTGCCTCCGCCTCAGGCAGGCCAACCGGGCGAGGACAGCGCCTTTACCAAGGGCCAGATTGGAGGCGAAGGCGGTCCCGGTCAGAAGGGAGGACCGGGAAGAGACGGGAGGAACGCCCCCGACGTCATCCTCGTCACTGAGGCGATCAGGGGCAGAATCTCCATAGAGATTAACGGGCAGCCGGGGGGCGACGGCGGACGGGGCGGGAACGGGGGGCGAGGCGGTATCGGCGGACAAGGCACTGCGGCCAGCCAGTCAGCATTCGACTGCCGCCGTGGCCCCGGTCACGGAGGCGATGGCGGGGCAGGAGGCAGGGCCGGCGACGGCGGCAGCGGTGGACGAGGTGGAAATGGGGGATCTCTGTTTGTGGTTGCCTCCGACGCAACGCGGGTCATTGAAGCAATCAACTTGAGGTCCGACGCCGGCGATCCTGGCCGCGGCGGTCCTCCTGGCATTCCAGGCCAAGGGGGGCCCGGCGGGCGTGCCGGGCAGGAGGCACTCCCATGGTGCAAACAGACGGCACACAACGGGGCACCAGGGCCGACGGGCTCGGCGGGCACCGGAGGACCAGATGGAAGCCGAGGAAGCATCGGAAGCCTGAAGCTGGGTCGGCTGGCCGACTTGCGCTTTGGGGTACCTTGGTGATGTTGACCGAGGGCACCAAAGGGAAATGGTCCAGGGGACTGGACCTCCTCGCCCGCAGCCTAGCCCTACTCCTCTTCGGCCTCTTTGCCTTCCTTTTGTGGCAGACGATCGATATCGGGTCGGGACAGAGCATCTTCCAGCGCCTGACGGTCCAGATCACAACGCTTGAGACATCTGTCGTAAGGCTGGAGGGGCTCAGGCGGGAAGCGCACCTTCGTAAGTTAAGGCTGGAGGCGAGTGCGCCCCCTGAAATAGCCGCGACGGTGAATACGCCTACTCCAATCGCTGTAACCAGCCCGGGAAGTGTTGCGCCACTCATTCCAAGTGCAGTCAATCTCGCCGAAGCGAACAGCGCGCTCGACAATGCGATACGCGATTATGCCGAGGAGTCGAACCGCTATTTCGCGGCGGTCTGTGATGCCGGCAAGCGCCTCGCCAATGTCGAGAACCTGACAGGGGTCTTCATGTCCTCAAACAGGAACAAGCTAGTGGAATGCCCGAAACGTTCCTTCGACCTTGAGCCGGGTAAGGTCTCCAGCAATGAGGATCCGGCCGAACAGATTCAATCGGTGAGGGTCGTACTTGATCACTACGGCGTTCTTGCCAGCTCGTACATGCTCCCGATCCTGTTCGGCATGCTCGGCGCACTCACGTTTGCACTTCGAGACATGATCTCCACGCCCAAGAATATGGGCGACCTCCCGATCGTGACCGGGTACGTCCTGCGGGTCTTCCTCGGGGCCATATTCGGCCTGATCATAGGTTACGTGAACATCAGCGGGACACCTGCCGCTGGCCTAGCGGCCTCGCCCCTTCTCCTCTCGCTTGTGGCCGGCTTTGCAACCGATGCCGTCATCTCCCTGCTGGACCGCATTGCGCTTGCAGTTAGCTACGTCCCCGACCGATTGGAGAACAGCCGGGAGAGGCAGACGCTCGACACGAGGAACCTCAAGGCCCGCCCGAGTGCCCATGGACGATCGGAAGATGCTGGAGGAGGTAATGAGAAGCCTCCCGAAGGCAGAACCCAACAAGGGACCTGAAAGTCCTATCGGAAAGCCGGGTACCCCGAAGGACGGAGGCTGACCGAGCCTGTGTGAAAACTCAAACGGCGCTCGTCGCAGTGAACTATTCGTACAAGTTCATACCTCCGCACCGAGAAATTCCCGGTTTATCGAGGCCTACGCGACATGAAGCTGCTGGAAGGAATGTCTCGTCAGCGTTTTCACACAGGCTCGACCCATCTGGAACCGTCACAGAGAACGCCCTATATCGCCAAGCTCTGTTTCAGCACTCACGACAGCCGCATAAGCACCTTCCTCATCTCGGGGTGGGAGCAGTCCTTGTTCCCACCCCAGAGTGTCGTCGCTGAATGTATCGTCAGGGAGGTTTACGGTGCTGATCCAGGCACATCGCATTAGCGCAGAAGCATCAATGTGTTAGAAGATCGTGTGCGTACTTCTGCCGGAATACAAAGCATAGCATCTCATTCTGCAATGAGAGGGTCGCGGATCCGTCCCCATTAGCGCTGAGGTTTATTGCACAAACCTTGCGCGCTCCCCAACCAAGCGAGCGTGGCCGTCGATACTGGCTATGAGATCCAGATCGATGAGGAAGCCCGCGGAGACACGCGGATTGGGGAGGCGGATGGCAGCTCGTTCAACCGCACCGACGCCATCTACAAAGTGCCGCTTGGCCCCGCGGCCGGACAGCAGAACTACCAGAACCAGCAGCGGCTCGCCGCGGGCGTCTGGCACACGTACGAAATCGCCGTGGCGGGCCGCACCTATACTGTCTTGCTCGATGGTCAGCCGTCGACCGCGTTCACCGCCGATCCGGCCGACCCCAACGGGCAGTTCCGGGGAAGGGGGGCGGCGAAGATCCGAATTCCGGGTTCATCGGAATTCAGGTGCACACCGGCACCGTCGCCTTCGCGAACATCCGTGTTAGCCCATAGGCGCCGTCCGAGGGCTGAAGCTTGCGATAATGTGGTCTCGCGCGAAGCGAGGTCGACAATGCCAAGCACGAGCATGATCAGGCCAGGCGTGGCCACGAGACCTGCAGACGTCAGCGGCAGGCGCCGGAGCAGGCGGTTGGAAAGATTGATGCGCTTAGAGGCATGCTGACCGGATGGCGTCGGGTGCCAAGGGAGATGATCTCTATGGCTACCGGAGCAAATTCATCCAGCTCGTCAGAGGAGCGAAGACGGCGGCGCCCCTGCAGTCGAACCGGACCTACAATCCGCCTCGCCCGTTTGCTCCTGCGTCAACGTATCAAGGATATCCCTTCTGACCTACGTGAAAGAATTGAAATGAAAGCTAGGTGGGATCAAACTGCCACGCTGTTTCCGAACGTCGTGAATAGACAATTGTAATGTTTTCTTGTCGATAGAGCAGCGAGAAATACTGCCTAGGAACTCTCGCCAAACCTAAGGAGGTATACCGCCATAGCTTAAGCTATGGTATTGCTGCTAGAGCACCGGACTGGAAATCCGACTCCCAGGGTTTTGGGCTGGCGCGATCTGTGATTCACTTGCTGGACCGGGAGGTGGATCATGGGTCACTGCTATTCTCTCGATCTTCGGGTGCGGGTCGCCACCTTTGTCGAGGCGGGCCATTCCTGCCGGGCGGCGGCCCGCCACTTCAAGGTCAGTGATAGCTGCGCCATCAAGCTGATGCAGCGGAAGCGGCACTCTGGCTTACTGGCGCCAGCCCGTCAGGGTCGCCCGCCGGGAGGCGGCAGGCTAGAGCCCTACGAGGCCTTCCTGATCCAGACCGTCGAGGCCAAGCCCGCCATCACCATGCCTGAACTCGCCGCTCGCTTGCGGGAGGAACACGGGATCGTGGCAGCCCCCGCGATGCTCTCGCGCTTCCTGTGCCGGCGCGGCTTCAGCTATAAAATCTATGGACCGGCCGTGCGTTGCAAGAGGGCTGTTTCTGGTTGGGTGAGAAACGGTTCGCATCAATCTATCCGGCCTCGATGTGGAGCTCTTGCTCCGGGCCATCATGGGAATCCGCGCGCACCGGGCCTGCTTAAAGCCAAGGCTTCAGCGAGCCATTTTTATAGCCAGGCTTGCGGTGCGCCGGGCAACCGTTCATCCATCCTGTCACATCCTTCTCGCGAACCTCGGCGGGAACTCGATCACCAAAAACACTAGCGGTCAGAGCAGGCTCAGACCGTGCGGCGAGTAAACTCCGGATCGTAACCGGAGGCGTGGTGCAGCACTCCCCACGCGATGCGAGCGAGCTTGTTGGCCAGCGCGACTGCTAGCACATTGCGATGCAATCGTCCTCCGGCTGCCTGCAGCCAGCGTCCAAAGCCGTGTCCGCTCCAGTGATCTGGAGACCGCAGGAGCGCTTGGGCACCGTTGACGAGCAGGGTGCGCAAGTATCGGTTTCCGCGCTTGGAGAGACCGCCTAGGATCGTCCGATCCCCGGTCGAGATCTGCTTCGGCACCAGCCCGAGCCAAGCGGCAAAGTCGCGGCCTTTGGTGAAGGCGGCTCCGGTTCCGATCGCCGCCACCATGGCGCTGGCGGTGATCACGCCAACCCCTGGGATCCCCATCAGCCGCTGGCACCCTGCATCCTGCTGGGCCAAGGCGGCGATATCCCGCGTGATGGCGGCAATGCGCTCATCGAGTTGCCGCCAGTCTGCCGCGAGATCCTCGAGCAGGTGGATCATACGCGGCGAGAGCACGTCCGTGCGCTGGGCGAGTAGCGTTGGCAGGGCCTCGCGTAGACCAGCCGGCCCTTGGCGCACGGCGATCCCACCCTCGAGCAGGAAACCGCGGATCTGGTTGATGACGGCCGTGCGCTGCCCGATCTGCCGGCTTCGCACCCGGTGAAGCGCCTGGAGATCAAGCTGCTCAGAGGACTTCAGCGGCACAGGGCGCATGGTTGGACGTTGCGCCGCCTCAGCAATGGCCTCGGCATCGCGGTAATCATTCGTATGATGGTTTCGTCAAGTCATGTTCGGATCCTCAGCTGTCTTTGACGTCCAGGGCGCGCTTGCATCAGGTCAGGCGCTTGGCGCCATCCACTCGTATCCGGTCAGCAAAGCCGACCCAGGTGCCTCATGCACGGCGTGCAAGCTGCAGGCGGGCGGGATCCAACTCTTTGGTTCGGGTCTTGAGCCCCAACGATTACACGATCACACGTCCACCCCGGACGTCACGGAGCCGTCGCTCCGGGACGATCTTCTCAATCTCGGTTAGGCCTATGCGGATCGGATCCGGGCTCCCGTTGGCACGAGGCCGGTAGTGGCGTAACGCCACAACGCGATCAGCAACTTTCTGGCAACCGCAACGATGGTGATGCGTCGACTCCGCTTGCTGTTGCCGGCCGTGTGGGCCAAAAACCAAGCAGTGACATCGCTTGTCGACTGGAACCGAACCCAGCGCCATGCCAGCTGGATCAGGCGCGCGCGAACGATCGCGTTCCCCGCCTTGCTGATGCCTTGCTCGTGCCGGAGGCGGCCACTGCTGTACGGACACGGTGTCAGTCCTGCGAAGGCTGCGAGGCTGCGGCGATCCCGAAAGTCACGACACAGCACCTCACGAGCAAGAACCACGGCGGTCTCGCGGCCAACGCAGGTGAGCTTCTCCAGCATGGTTACAGCATCCGAGGCTGCGGGCTCGGATCGAGCTGGCTCATCCTTGCTCTCCAATGAGGGCAGGAACGCCGGTTCTGCCATGGCCTGCTCAACCTCCTCAATGTGCTGCAGCACGAGCTCGAGCCGCGACAACTCCCGTTCGATCTCAGCCCGGCACCGCGCCGGCAGAGGCCCTCCGCAGCTTGTTTGCACGACAGCCAGGGCTTCGCGTCGGTCACGCCGGAGCGGCTGGTAGGTTCGGACGCCATGCAACGCCAGCAGGCCTTTGATCCGGTTGGCGTGGGCCACCCGTTCCTTGACCAGTCGCGCCAACTCACGATGAGGCCTGCGCGCATCCTCCTCCTCGATGCTCGGGATCCGGACGAAGGAGCACGCATGCCGGTCACCACGACGCCAGGCCTGGAGCGCCCGCAGGAGGCATTCCGCGTCGACCCGGTCGGTTTTGACGCGGCGCGCCCGGCGGTCGACCTTGAGGCTGGCCGGATCCATCACCCGGCAGGCGATTCCGCTCTGAGCGAGCCGGCGCTGCAACCAGAACCCGTCGTAGCCTGCCTCGAAGACGCATTCGATCTCGACGGCAGCCCTCAATCGGGCTTCGGCGTTGTGCCGGATCTGCTCGATCGTAGCGATGAGCGTATCTGCTTCACCCCCGCCGACACGCCGCCGTGACACCTTACCGGAGACAGGCTCGTGGATCGCCAGGAGCCACGTTGCCTTGCTCAGCTCGATTGCCACTAGAACTGCCGCTACTCCCAAGTCCTGAGTTTGATCCATGGCCGCCTCCTAAGTCAGCACCGACGCCGCCGTGACCATCATGGTATCTCTTGTGGCCTTTGAGAAACGGTTTGACGTATTGAGCTGGCAACAGGCGAACGTCATGGCCGAGAGCAGCGAGCTGACGGCCGACGTGGTGGGCGCCGGTGCAGGCCTCCATCCCGATGAGACAGACCGGCACGTTGGCCAGGCAGGATTGCAGCTGTCCACGCGCAATCTTGCGGCGCAGCACAATCTTGCCGCGGGCATCCATGCCGATCAGGTGGAAGGTGTTCTTGCCCAGGTCGATGCCGATGGTCGCAATGATCTCACTTGCGCTCTGCTGTGTCATGACATGGCTCCGTGGCTGCGGGACAATCCCGTGCTCCCATGCTCCGCCCGGGAGCACGGCCGGTCCATGCCATTAAAGCCCTGATGGCGGCGGAATGCGCACGCGCCGACGTGCGGGATGAGCGCCGCGTCTGGCGAGACCACCGTCAGGCCCGCATGCGCGAGCAGCCGCACCGCTTGATCTTTCTCGATGAGACGTACGTCAACACCAAGATGACCCGCCTGCGGGGGCGCTCGCGCAAAGGCCAGCGCCTGCGCATGAGCGCTCCCTTTGGACACTGGACAACCCATACCTTTGTGGCTGGGCTACGGTGCAACGAGCTGAGCGCGCTATGGGTGATCGATGGTCCGATCACCCGCTTGGCGTTCGAGGCTTACATCGAGACACAGCTCGCGCCGACCCTGCACACAGGCGACGTAGTGATCCTCGACAACCTCGCGGTTCACAAGAGCGAAAAAGCCGCTCAGAGTCTGAGGCGACGCGGAGCCTGGTTCCTGTTTCTACCGGCTTATTCGCCCGATCTTGGGGCCAGCGCAAGTTTTGTTCCTAATTATACGCCGGCATTATCAACCAAAGACAGCTACCTTCGAGACGAGGTCGATCCCGCCGGCCTTCGTTCGGCGCATCTCGCGTCCAACGGCGAAGCGGAACACGGCTGGGAGCTGCAGAGCAGGCGGTATTCGCGCCCACAAGGTCTTGGTCACCGGCCGTCCTTTGCGTGTGCGTCGCGGCGCCTGGCCCGTGACCACCCGCTGCGACCAGCGAAAGCCGATCTCGTTAAAGTAGAGATCTGCGTGGTGCGGGCTGATGCGGTGGAACACGCCCGAGACGGTACGGCGCACCCGGTCATTGAAGCCCTCCGCTGAATTGATGTGAACCGGACCGCGAGCATATTCACGAGCCTTATGGTGGACGGTGTCATGAGCCGCAAACGCAGTGCCAATTGAGACGAAGGCCTTCCATTCATCACTCATCAGATGAGCCTTCGGATCGACAGTCTCGGTGAGAACCCGGTCCGCTTCGGACTCGGAGAGATCCCCAATCACGGCCGCCCGAACCTCCCCAGACGGCGTCCCGACACTCACATCCGGCGGCCGTTGCACGGCCACAAGTGCTGGCGTTTTCAAGGTTTTCGGCTCACCTTTGCGTCCTCGTCCTGGTGGAGAATAGTTCTTCTCCCGCCGCGGCCTGCCACCGATATAGAGGCCGTCGATCTCTACAACACCATCCAGAGCCTGCTCGCGCCCGACCATCAGGCGCAGGGCATGCCCCATTCGCCAAGCCGTCGGCTGGCTGACACCAAGCGCTTCCGCCAATCGGATGGAGGAAATACCCTTGTCGGACTGTAGCATCAGCCAGAGGCCGGAGAGCCAGACCCGAAGTGGAAGCTTCGTCGCATGCAGGGGTGTTCGTGTTGTGACGGTGAACTGATACCGGCAGGTGACGCTCGAGCATTGGTAGAGCCCAGCTCGGGCTCGCTTCCCGTTCTCTCGGCCCATCAATGCAATGGAGTGGCGATAGCCGCAGGCTGGGCAAACTCGCCCGTTCGGCCACACCATCGCCTCAAGCAATCGCCGGCAATGGCTCTTGTTTTGGAAGGCTCTGACCATGTCGGGAACGGTGGTGATCCTCGACAGCACCTCGCGTACAGACAGATCCATCCCGACCTCCCGTTGATTACGGGATCAGAATCCCACGCAAAAGCTTCGCTGCAAAGGAAAAGCTGTGTTTGGTTGATAATGCCGGCGTGTCAATGGGAACAGTTCTTGCGCTGGCCCCTTCATGCCCGAGCAGGACCGACGGAACAATGATGATATCCGTCGTCGCGATCTCAGAGACGGAGCGGTGCGCCTCCACAGGGACGCCGCTCGCCAGCGCCACGGTGCCCCGCTCGATAGCGACGATCTCGACCGTGAACGGCGGCGATTCCGGAATCGATGGCTCCAGGCGGCCGAGCATGCGGAACGAGCCCAGCACGTCGTAGATCCCGGTCAGGGTCGAGATGACCGCATCAGGAATGGCGACAAGGCTGACGTGCAGCGGACGCGTCGCTCCCGGCATCGAAGGGCCTCCTGGCACAAATGGACCGTTCCTGGCCAGTCTCGCACTCCCGGACGAGAGAGCCAATCGGCATCCTGACCTGGCTTTCGGCGCAATGAGCGCGGAGGCGTAAGGACGGAGTGAACGATGATGATCAATCAGCAGCAGCTCGATACGCTGGTCGGGGGCCTTCTTGGGGAGCTTTCGGCGGGCTATGGCGGCGTTATGGTCAGCCTTGGCGACAAGCTGGGTCTCTACCGTGCGATGGCCAGTCAAGGTCCGCTGAGTTCACATGAGATCGCCCGGCGCAGTGGCTGCAGCGAACGCTATGTTCGGGAATGGCTCAACTCCCAGGTCGCCGGGGGCTACATCGACTATCATCGGGCATCCGCCACCTATGAACTCACGCCGGAGCAGGCTGCCGTCCTGGCGGACGACACGAGCCCGGTCTTCCTGCCGCACGCCTGGCAGGTGGTCGCCTCCATGTGGGCGGACGAGGAGAAGACGCTGAACGCCTTTCGGACGGGAGAGGGGGTGAGCTGGGGCGAGCATAGCGATCGCCTCTTTTGCGGGGTCGCTGCGTTCTACCGCAACTGCTACAGCGCGAGCCTGGTCCAGGAGTGGCTGCCGAGCCTGTCAGGCGTCACGGCCAAGCTCGAAAAGGGAGCCAAGGTCGCCGATATCGGCTGCGGCCATGGTCACTCGACGGTGCTGATGGCCAAGGCCTATCCGCAGAGCCGCTTCTGGGGCTTCGACGGTCATGAGGGGTCGATTGAGATTGCCCGAAGGGTCGCCCGAGAGGCGGGGGTGGCGGAGCGCGTCAGCTTCGAGGTCGCCAATGCTGATGAATATGCCAAGCACGACTACGACCTCATCTGCTTCTTCGACTGTCTGCACGACATGGGCCGGCCGGTCGATGCGATGCGCCATGCGAGGGCTACGATGGCCGAGGACGGCACGATCATGCTGATCGAGCCGTATGCGGGTGACCGGGTCGAAGACAACATCAACCCGGTCGGCCGGCTCTACTATGCGGCCTCGACGACCCTGTGTTGCGCTCACGCGATCTCAGAGAAGGGAACGCATGTCCTCGGTGCTCAGGCAGGACCGGGCAAGCTCGAAGCCGTGCTGAAGTCGGCCGGCTTCGGAACCATTCGCCAAGCCGCCCGAACCCCGTTCAACTTGATCATCGAGGCCCGCCTGTAATCCGCCCGCCAGGGGTCTGGGGATGGCCTTGCAAGCGGCAGAATTCGCGGCGGGCCAGACGGTGAAGATCCGCGACTGATCTCGGCAGCGCGTTTGCCATGGCGCGCTTGACGACGGCATTGCATTGCTCCTCGGGGTTGAGCTCTGCTGCATAGGCCACCGCATAGTCCTGCGGACGGGCCGCGATGAACGCGGCGGTTGCTCGGGTCCGATGGGTATTCCGCCGATCCCAGACCACCAGCAGCGACGTGCCAATCTTTTGACGGAAGGAGCGCAGGGCCAGGATAATGCAGCGGCTTGAGATGCTGGTGCGGAAGTGGCAGGCATACAGCCGGCCATCTGGCGTGATCGCCACGATGCTCGACACCTCGCGCCGCTTGCTCACCCACCGCAGCACCGGCGTCAGCCAAGGTCGTGTTCGGTCCTCAATACCGTAAATCGCAACTCATGCTAAAGTAATGGTCCCTGAGCCAAGCGATCCAAGAGGGGCCGCGGAGTTGTCTCAGGCGGAGGCGCTGTGGTCTCGCACCGAATTTGCGCTGAGTATGCAGACCGTAGCAACTCCTTGATGGCCTTCATCCGTAAAATCTTCGCGTCAAGCTGTTGTGCAAGGATGAGATTGATGTTGAGTGCGCGAAGATTATGGGCGGCTCTCTCTACCTCCTCGACCTTCATGCCCCAATATAATTGATCGTTGGCGTCCGCCAACACATCCAGAGTGGAGACGACAGTTTCGCCATTAATGGACATTGAGGTGCCTCCAGGGGAATGTTCCACGGTACTAGCTATGGTCCTGCACAAGCCGAAGCTGTTGATCCGAGCACAGGACACATGGCGCATTTCCTTGTTCAGAAATTTTTCACCCGACAAGGCGAGAGTGGTACTCGTCGCCAGTGTGATCTTCCCGTCCAACCAAATCGGATAGCCTTCCGACATCTCTGACTATAAGCGTGCTGCCACGCTTCTCGATGATCCCTGCGCGAGCGAGTTTGTTAAGTTCACGCGTGACGGCCTCCCGACCGGTGCTTATTCGGCTTGCAATCGCAGCATGTGTGGGAGCTGGAAAGATTACAGCTCTATCTTGGCCCGGGGCATGTGTGTCCGCTAGACGAAGTACTTCGGCCCGGACGCGGCTTGGTACCGAGAGAGTGCTGAGCTCGATCACACGCTCCGACAGGCTGCGCACATGCAAAGACAGCTTACGAAGTACCGCGACACGAAATGGTTTTTGCTCGTCCATCAGGTCCCAAAATATGGCGGATGACATGACTGCAACAACCGTATCGGTGAGGGCTACGGTATGAGTTGGTCGCGGATGGTCATCGATAGCGGAAAGCTCACCGAACATATCGCCCGTCGATAGGTCGCGAAATGAGATTTCGCGACCGGAGAATGAAAAGAAGTTTATCCCTACCGAGCCGCGAGCGATAAAGTACACTTCGCGATCGTTATCCCCGCATCGCAGAATAGGGCGTGAAGCTTTGTAGAATCGCCATTGACACCGCTGCGCGAGCAAGTTCACTACTTCGAGAGGCACGTCTTGAAACGCCTTAATGAAGCATAGGTTCTTATCCGCTTGCCCGATTTTTATCGCTCCTATTGCGCTGGAACGTTGTTCTGAATTGACAAGAGCCGATGATGTATTCGGGATTGCCATGTTCAATCTCTCTTGATGTCCTACATAAGCGATTTTTCAAAAGCTACTGCCTCTCAAACAGGGAACCTTGAAAGGGGGCGTCGGAGGCCATTGTTAGTGCTCGTCTTTGAGCCATACGGTAGGCTTGGACTGGGCTAGCGATGTTGCGTGAGCGACGTGCCGTTGATCGCGCAGAAGCAGTGCCGGCGCGGCCAGAAAATTTGTTGCAGATGAGGAGTAGTTCTCCGACGCTTAGACCTATCCTGAACCGGAAGTGGCTATCTTCGGACGTGCTCTTCTCGACCGCTTCTAATTCGTCCTGAATTTTGATCGCACATGGCGAAGTCGAAAAAACTCTCGTGGCATGGAATGCCGGGTTGGCGAGTTTGAGCTGGACGTTTGCGGGCCAAGGCAGGCCCTCGGTTTCGCCGGTTAAGCCATCGTATCGCCGGTTCACGATGTAGCCCATCAAATCAGCGAGTTTCATGTTGCAATCTCCTCGCAGTCCGACCGCTTGGGAGTAGAAGCCGACGCCATCGAGACTGCAGGCAGACGGTCGCGACGGGTGAGTGAAATGGCTGTGAAATTGGTCTGACGTGAGCTTAGCCGTGGCTGAAAGATGGCTTTCGTCGATCAGAAGCTTGGCGGATGGAGATCGCGCAGTTTGGTATCCGGGGGGCCATTTGTTCGCATGCCGGCCCGGGCTGCACAGGCCGGCGCTGCCGCTCCGACCGAGGCGAAAAGGACCGGCCACAAGCGGCTCAGCGGTCGTCCTCAAGGAGGAATCGATGGATCAGTCGTCCTGCGATAGGTCGCTTGGGCCCACGCGATCCACGAGATCGATCATAGCGCTCAGAATGGTCCGCTCCTTGGCATCAAGCCGCGGTGAGGCCACGAGACGGACCATCCGTGGGCGCAGGTCGGGCCAGCGCTGATAGAAATCGAAGAGATCCTTGATCGTCGGAATGCATGCTCGGTCGTCGGTCATCACGGTCTCCCGTCCTGTGCCGTATCCGAGCCTAAGGGGACACAGCCCTGCGGCAGGCGTGAAAACGGTGTGAATCGCTTCCCCGGCAACCCGTTTGCGGGTAAGATACTGACAGGATGTCTAGGAGAGCGCGGTGGAACCTAGGCTCGACATCTCGCTCTTCGGGACATGTGCCGTCCGGCTAGCGTGTGACGGGCGGGCCGCTATCGAGGTCCGGGGCGCAAAGCACCGAGCGCTTTTCGCGCTCCTGGCTACGGCACCGCTGGGTCGTCGCTCGCGCGGCTATCTGCAGAAGACGCTCTGGGGCGAGGGCGATTACGACAGCGGCCACCAGAACCTGCGCCGGGCGCTCGCCGATCTCAGAAAGGCGTTGGGTCCGGCCTTCGACACGATCCTGCACGCCACCGCGACCGACCTGCAACTCTCTCTCGACCATACGCGCTTTGCCCCCGGCGAGGGATCGTTCCTGCATGACCTCGATGTGCGCGAGCCCGCCTTCCTCACCTGGCGCGACGAGATAAGCTCGCGCCCCGACTTTCTCGCCGCCTTCGGGCGCGCGAGCCGGAGCGGAACGGTGCGGCTGCGGCCGCGCATCAGCGCACTGCCATTGACGGCTCTCGATGGCGACCCTGAGCTTCGTGTCCTCGGTGACTGGATGGCCGAGGAGATCTGCCGCGGCCTCTCGCGCTCCACGCTTATTACCGTGATTTCCCATCTCTCCGGTCGGGCGATGGCTGGCCGCATGATCGACATTGCCGGCGTGCGTGACATCCTTGGTGTTGACTACCTCGTCACCGGCACCGTCCGTCGACGAGGAGCCGAGATCGTCTGCGACCTCGACTTCGTGGATGTTGCGAGCGGCATGATCCTGTGGTCCCGCAATCTTGTCTGCGATGCCGCCGCGGCCACAAGGACGCTCCCCGACCGTTTGGCGGAAGTGATCCGGGCTGTGGGCCGGTCCGTCGCGGAAACCACACTCAGGAATCTCCGCGGCATATCGCTGCCCGAGATCGCGGACCACGAGCTCCTTATCGCGGGCGTCGCCTCCATGCACCGCCCAGCCCTAAGGGACTTCCTCACCGCGCGCCATTACCTCTCAGAGGCTGCCGCGCGCGCGCCCAATTCGTCCGACGTCCATGCTTGGCTCGGCAAGTGGCATGTGCTCAACGTGTTCAAGGGCTATTCGACCGACCGGGCGGGCGATACGCAGCGGGCGCTCGGCTGCACGGCTCAGGCGCTCGACCTCGACCCCGATTCGAGTTTTGCCCTCGTCATCGACGGCTTCGCGCACAGCAACATCCTGCGCGACTTGGGCGAGGCCGGCCGCCGCTATGCCGCGGCACTCGACCGCAACCCGAACGAGAGCCTTGGATGGCTTCTCCGCGGCGCACTCCTTGCCTTCCAGGATCAGGGCACAGCGGCCGTCCACGCGACCGACACCGCGCGGCGCCTCTCTCCTATCGATCCCTTTGGCTATTATTACGACAGCCTCGCCAGCACTGCGCACATCTCCGCTGGCAATTTCCACGAGGCTCTCGTTTATGCCGAGAGGAGCTTGGCCGTGAACGACCGCCACATCTCGACGTTCCGGTCCAAGATCACAGCACAGTATAGCCTCGGCGACGGCGAAGGCGCGCGGGGGACGGCGGCCGAGCTGCGGCGGCGTTTCCCGGACTTTCGGATCGACGACTACCGCCGGACCCATCCGTCGGCGGAGCATAAGGTCGGCCGGCTCGTGATCGAGGCGCTGACCGCCGCAGGCATTTCGTGACAAAGGGAGTCTGAGATGAGCCAGGCAGGCGGACTGGGCGGTTTGGGCGGGCTCGGAGGTCTGGGTGGGCTCGGCGGCCTTGGTGGCCTCGGAGCGTTCACAGGCCTTGGCGCGTTCCTTGGCGCAGGTGATCCCGGAGGCTATGACGTCCTGACCACGGCAGGCCTCGGTACTACGGCCGAGGCGCTCCGCCATCTTAGTGGCACGGACGAGCTGCCCCCCAAACCGCGCGAGCTTGTCCCCCGCAGCGAGGACAGCATCCGCCGCCTCGCCGTCTGGGTGCGCGGCTCGCTCTACGTGAGCGAGTTCTTCTCCGGCCTCGTCTGGTCCCCCGGCAAGGCCGAGAAGGATGGGCGCGACACTGCCTCTCTAATTGATAAGACGGAGGCTGATAATATGGCCTGGGTGACGCTCCACCGCCCTTCGGCTGAGCTCCTCCAAAAGCAGTGCAGCAAGGTTCTCGACTACGCCGCCCTGCGCGAGGAGCGGCAGGCGGAAATCCTCTCGCAGCTCGGCTTTCCTACTCCGTATTTCGCGATGATCCTAGGGTTGAACACCGCTGAGCATGCACACACGTTCGAGCTCATCACGGCCACGCAGGTCGTGGCCGCCCATACGGTAATGGTCCCCAAGTTCTTGCTCGCCGTCCGCCGCCCCGATCAGGTCGATGGTCGCATCCAGCCGATGATCCCTACGCCCGGTCACTACTCTTACCCGTCCGCTCATGCGACCGAGGCTTATGCGGTGCTCACCGTGCTCGAAGCGCTGATAGCCGAATGGGGCACGCTGGCCGACTGCAAGGAGCGGGTCTACATGCTCCGTGGCCTCGCCGAGCGGATTGCGGTGAATCGCACGATTGCAGGCGTGCATTACCCGATCGACAGCTGGGCAGGCGCGGCGCTCGGTCAAGCGGTCGGCCGCGCCGTGCTCGACCGCTGCAACTATAATGCGGATAAGCGTGCCGCCACGTTCGCTAAAGCGGGCGTCAACTCAGAGGCAAAAGCGCATCCCGTCACGTTCGTTGCCGAAGACGTCCGCTCAGACGTCGACTTTTGCGATCACGACCTGCGCGACGAAGATTGCTCTACGGCCGCGGGCCTCACCTATCACCGCGACAAGGCGCACTCCGCCGGGAAGACGGACGTCTTCTCCTGGCTTTGGGAACGCGCCGCAGCCGAGCGGCAGGCCAAGGCCGCGGCTGAGCGGCAGGGGGGTTGAGGTGGTCCCCGGGCGCCAGGAGGAGGAGGGCTTCGACCGCTTTGCTCGTCCCTACGAGCGCTGGGTCTATTCCAAGGAGTTGGGCCTCCCCTTCGCCTTCCGGGCAATCCGACAACAGGAGGTGTGGCAGGAAGGGCGGCACGTGGCAGGGCTCCTCGAGGGCACGGCCCATCGGGATGCCAAGAACGATGAAGTGCGCCTGCCGCCACTCTGGCCTCCCGACAAGCACTACGCGTTCACCCCTTTCGCGTTCACTGATGACGGGAACCGCGAGGAGACGCTTGACCAGATGCTCGCCCGCCGCCTCGGCTCGCTTTTGGATCGTGGGATCGCCCCGCCTGTCCGACTCAATATGCCGATAGCCGCGGCCTCTTGGGTGACGAAGGAAAATTATGAGCCCGATGCTGCCTCCGAGACTTGGAAGAAGCCCGACAGCGTAAAAAAAGCACCCGCGATCCTCGGCGTAATCGAGGACGCGCTGCCCTTCGCACATCGCGCGTTCCTTGACCGCGACGGCTGTACGCGGATCAGCCATCTCTGGCTGCAGTCGGCCCGCGCTACCGCGAAGCGCGACCGGGTGCCCTTTGGCCGGGAGATCACGAACATTGAGATCGACACGCTCCGAGCCGACTACGGCCCTGACGAGCGGCGCCTCTATCGCGAGGCGGGTGCCATCGACCGCAGCCTTCCCGAGATAGGTCAGGTCCTCGAGCGGCACTCAACCCACGGCGCCCATATCCTCGGCCTTGCAGGGGGCAACGATCCGCAGTGGATCGCGGCCCCCCAGGTCCCTGATGAGGTGCAGATCGTGGCCGTGCAGTTGCCCAACACCGTGGCCTGGGACACGTCGGGCTTCGGCAAGGAGATGTTCATACTCTCCGCGCTCCACTACATCTTTGTCCGCGCGAGCGAGATCGCGCAGGCCTTCGAAGTCAGGGGCGAACTGCCCCTCGTGGTCAACCTCTCCTACGGCTGGAGCGCCGGGCCACATGACGGGCATTCGGAGATGGAGTGCGCGATCGAGGAACTCCTCATTCGCCGTCGCAACGGAGAGTTCAACCGCGATCGCGAGCCGCAGAAAAAAAGCTTCATCGTCGTGCCCATGGGCAACAACTTCGCCGATAAGATGCACGCCGTCTTCTCAGACGCAGATATGCGCAAGGGGCCGGTGCGGATCGGGTGGCGCCTGCTGCCAGACGACCGAACGGCGAGTTATCTCGAGATCTGGTTTCCCAAGGAGTTCAACGCCGAGGGCTGGGAAGTCCGGTTGGTCCCACCGCCCGGCATCAAGCTCGATCAAGACCGAGTCGTTATCAAGCCCGACACGGCTCTTAAGCCTGTAGGCTACCCGCGCTGCTTCGCCGACCTCAAGATGGGTGGACGGAACGTGGGGCAACTCTCGGCCGATCACTACGGCCTCAAGCGTTGGAGGGTGATCCTCGCCATGATCCCCACCGCCGAAACCGGCAGCGATCGCCGACTGCCGCCAGGCCTCTGGAAAGTCGAGATCGACCCGATGGGGTGTCCGTCGCTCCCTGAGGGCCAAATGATCGATCTCTGGCTGCAGCGTGACGACGATCCGCGCCTCATGCACATGGGCGGTCGCCAGAGCCACCTCGAGGAGCTGCCTGACACTCGCCCCAAAGGCCAGCCTGGCGTTGTCCAGCGCTATGGCACCCTCAGCGCGTTGGCGTCCACACCCTCTGTCACCCGCGTGGCTGGCGTCGTGGGGAGCACTGGGCACCCAACGAAATATTCGAGCGCCGGGGCGCTAGGGCGCGACGAGCACGTGCCTCGCGGTGAGCCGACACTGGCTGCGATCTCTGACCAAGGGGTCATGCTGCCCGGATTGCGATCCATCGGTTGCGTGTCAGGGTCGGGGGCTCGTCTCACCGGCACGTCCGCTGCTGCGGCGCTCGCCGCCCGCTGGATGGTGGTGAAGGCTGCGGAGGGATGCTACGACCTCATGTCTGGACTCGCGCCCCTTCCGGCACGCCCGCCAGCCATAGACGAGGAAAGCTGGACGGCCCGAATTGGTAAAAAGGGGATAGTACCAATCGGCCTCTGCGCCCCGTACTGGCTTGGTTGAGCAAAATGGCCTGAGCTGGAATTTGGCCGTTCCAGGTGGGGAAGCGTACGGCCTCTGTGAGGCGGTTGAGCAGAGCCCGCGGGATTTTCACGTCATCCTGGTCGTGCCGGGACATTTCAAAACTGGCGCTCCACAGTTTGGCTCGAACGATCGCCAGCGCATCGCTGAAGGTCAGGTGAGATTTCGCATACCAGGCGGCCTGCCGTGGTTTCCAGCCGTCGTTGAGAACCTCTCCCGCCCACACGGTCACTAACGAGAACAGGCCGAGCAATGCTGGCGTGGTGCGGGCGATCGCCTGGTCCGACCACTGGCGTTGCGTTTCCACTCCGAGATGGCGGCGCACCTCCGCAAACGTCACCTCGACCGACCAGCGCCGCACAGACCAAGTGAGCACCTCCACCGGATCCGCCGTCAGATCCGTGCACAGGAGAGCCTACGGCTCGAACTCACCCGCGAGGTCTCGCACCAGCACCCAGCGGATCGGCACGCACTTGCCCGGGTGGTACCACAGCGCCGTGCCGGACACGACCGCAAGGTGCCGATCCTGTCCTCCGTACCAGCTTGTGACAGTGATCCGCCGCCAGCGCGTGGTCGGATCGCTCAGCCGCTGCGCCAGAGTAGGCTGGCGGGCGTTGTCATGTCTGGATGGCGCCCGTTTGGCAATGTGATTGTTGATGATGTTTGGGCCTCGCGGGGCGGGTGCAGTCATGTCTCCGGCCTTTGAATGCGGTTCTTCATGACCACAGGCCCTGATGTTTTACGCTGGAAGCTGGTCCCTCTCACATTATCGCGCTTGACTGACGCAAGACAACGCCACGGGTTCTCCAATTCCGGCGGTCCATGTCCGCTCATCGGACCTTACACATAAAGGCTTGAACAATCGTGCGTCTCTATTCGGCCGATGGGAGTCAAGCGCAATCAGATGGTCCAGTTCCAGAGCGTGAACAGTCCTGCGGGTTCTTGCTTCTCTTCGGATTCGGCACAACGGCCCTTCCATCATGGGGTCGGAAGAATGAAGCGGAACTATCTGAGAAGCGTCCTTCTGCACCCAGAGGTGCGAGGAACATGCTCGATTTCGAACTCACTTCATTCGTCGTCCCGCAGGGGACAGCCTCCCGCTCGGGTGCGGAAGCTCGTGGTTCTCCTTAATCTGAATGCTCGTGATCAGCCGGGCTTCCTCAGGCCATCTGAACCTCCCTCGTCCAACGGAACTCAGTGCCGTCGCACCACATGCGATGCATGTTCACCGCCAGACGCCTCGCCAGGGCAATCACGGCCTTTCCGCTGCCGCGCCGCTGGGCCACCTTCATGGCCCAGGCCTTCAGCCCGACAGCTTTCGAGTTCCGGAACCGGGCCGGAATGTCAATCGTCGCCACAAAAGCCAGCGACACAACCGGACCCACCCCAGGAATGGTCATCAGGCGCCGGCATACCTCATCCCCGCGGGCGAGGTCCAGAAGCTTACGGTGCAGAGCGGCGAAGTGCTCGCGTAGCCTGCACCGGGCATCCAGCAGCCGTTCGACAATCTCGGCCAGGTCCGGCAGGCCTGCAACAAGCTCGCGGATGCGCTGCTCGAACTTGACCGCTCCCACTATGCCAATCTTGAGACCGAAGTTCAGCAACAGGCCACGGATGTCATTCTCAATTGCGATGGCTTTCTCCTGCAGGAGCTTGCGGGCGGTCAGCAGCACCCGCCGCTTTTGGCTGGTGAGCGTCTTCACGTGCACCGGACGAAAGAGATTGACCCGCATCATCTGGGCGATGCCGCGGGCATCATTGCGGTCGCTCTTGTTGATCTGCGCTTTCAGGAAGGCCTTGGCGTGGCGCGTCTCAATGCACACAACCGGCAGGCCCGCGTCTGCCAGCCCGTCGAAGAGCCACTGCGAGAGCTGGCACGCCTCGAGCCCGACCCGCTCCAGGTGCCAGGCTGGATCCTGTAGGATCCGCAGAAGATCCTCCGGATGGGTGGCGACCTTGACCTCACGGCAGATCTTTCCCGTCTCGTCCAGGATACACACGGAGGTTTCTTTGACCGCGATGTCTAATCCCGCATCGTGCTTCATGGTGCGTTTCTCCTACTGAGGCTCGAGGCCGTGACCTCGTTGTACCATCAGCCTGGAGCGCTGCACCTCATGGCGACGTGGCAAGGGCGGCGCCAGGCCGAATACCTCATCTGAGAACAGCCATCAGCCGACCCGACGACGCGAGCGCATCATGAAGCGCTTCAAGTCAGCCGGTCAGGCCCAACGCTTCCTCTCGGTTCACGACCAGATTGCCAATCTCTTTCGCCGTGCCGCAAACACCAACGTCGCTGATCATCGCCTTGCCCGCGCTCGGGCGTTCCAGGCTTGGACTGAGGTGACTGGAGCTGCCGCTTGTTTCTGATCTGACGGTCACAACAACCCGGACTACCTCACTTCGCTAAGCTGACGACGCCGGCGAAGGAGTGGCACTCGAATCTCCAAGAGTGCTTCGCGCACAATCTCGACGTAACACTGGCAGAAGACAATGTTGGTTCTCTGTTCCGGGTCTTCGATGCGGAGATGAAGAACATCGCACATCAAAGCTATGCGCGGGCATACAAGAGGATGCCAAACACCACTCAACCCAAGGACATCAGCAAGCTGTGACCTCAGGATCACGCTACAAGCTGACCGAAGACGGTCTGCGCCGCAAGCCGATCCGGTTTCAGTTTGGGACGGAGTACTTCCCCCTGTTCGATGCCGCCAATAGGCGCGCTGCGGCGAGGCGTGAGCGGCAATCTCAGACCGTGCGGGCTTGATGAGCACTGGTCAGCAGCCACCGGGCGTCTACGGCCTCCGTAGCGGCTCGACCGCTTAGGGGGCCCAAAAGCAAGAGCGAAGCGGATAGGTCCATGAATCTGGGCCCGTTAGCGAAAAGCTGCTTATCACTAAATGCCTCTCAGCTAGACCCACAACTCGAATCCGCCTTGGAGCGGCTCCTGCAGGGCATTCGGCAGAGCTGAGGGTCAAGGGAGGGCAGCGCCTAGATGAGATTCGGGGAACGCACATTTTGTGAGTTATAACACAGGGCAGCCTCTACATTGTTTGTTAGTAAATCAAACCAATGACCAAGGTGGTCAGTGTAGAGGAGGGCCGAAAATGGCAGTCTCGCGCTATCGTGCTTCTATCAACGGATTTTGGTGTCACAACGAAACCTGGGATGACGCGCTCAACTGGGATGGTAAGCACGACGAGGTGTTCATAGCTGTGAACACCAAGGTGGTCGATACCAATGGAACGATCCTCCAAAACTTCGATAGCGAGGGCGCGGTGATGGGGGATACTTGGTCAATCTCAGGCCGAGTTCAGGCCGGCTCGGCATCGGATCGCGGTGGCATCGTCTCTAACGACAAATATCCATCTCAGACACCCTGGAAGAACCTATCAGGAATGCTCAATGAGGGAGTTCGCGCCCCACCCTACAAAATCTGGGAGGGCGATCTAAAGCCGGGTGAGGACTTGGTGCTATTGACGCCGACGATCTGGGAGTGGGATCCTGGCACTGGCTTTTGGGACGGCTGGCTCGCTTGGCAGGTAGAGGTCGATGCAAAGTATGGGCAGCGCGCCAAAGACATCTTTGGTGGGATCTGGCCAGTCGCGGCACCGGTGTTCGACGCCGTGTCCCTCGGCATTCAGACGGTGGGAACACTTGCCGGGCTCTGGTCACCACTGGGCCAATCAATGCGACGGCCGATCGGCATCCGCCGCGATCCAAATGATCCGAATAATTTTCTCTTTAATCCCAGAACAATCGCCTTGAATTGTGAGACTGCGGAGTACCTCGTCAACCACGATCTACAAGGCCTCGGCAATGGGGTCGTGGAACTCCTGTACAGTGACGATCCCTATCTGCGAGGCGTCTACTCGATCTACGTCCAAATCGATCAGCTCTCGTCTGGGCATGCAGAATGGACAGATGTCGGCCACGCCAACAACGTAGTCGGCATGACTGCCCTCGATGGTCGCCTATTTTGCGCGACTGCCGACAACCAACTGTGGATGCGCGACGCCGTGCACACGGAGGTTGACTGGATCCGGATTGGCCACGCCAACAACGTAGTCGGCTTGGCAGCGCTTGGTGGGCGGCTCTTCTGCGCCACGGCCGACAATCGGCTGTGGTCCCGCGACGCACTTCCACGTGAGATCGACTGGACTGAGATCGGCCACGCGAACGGCATCAGCGACATGACCGCGCTGGACGGGAATCTCTTCTGTGCGACTAACGACAACGGCTTGTGGGTCCGCCAACCGCTACTTCGCAATCTGAACTGGACGCGTATCGGGAACGCGAATGGCGCGATTGCTATGGCAGCCGCGCCAGGCAGTCTCTACTGCGCCAACGTAAACGGCCTGTACCGTCGAGACCCAGTCATGACAGACGTCGGATGGCAGCAGATCGGCACGGCCCCAGATATCCGCGCCTTGGCCGCGGTGAACGGCGAACTCTTTGCGGCCACAGGTGGCAATCGTCTGCTGGTCCGGCAATAACTCAAGACCCAGACCGGTTCCGTTGTGTTGAACAGGGCAGGAGCGGCAGTCCTTAAGACTGATGGCTCGTTCCTCCCTCTGGACTGCTCCCTTGCTGGCCCCGCTGGCGAGGGAGTTCTTTTGTGCGCCAGCAGATGCACTCATTCTTAGCCGTGGCGGTTGCAGAAGGGTGCGCGGGCCGCTTCTCGCGTATGCCCAAAAGAAAACCCCTCATGCGGATCGACAACGACGTCAGGAGAGAGCAACCTCATCCTCGGCCACGTACTCTCCTTGATTGTGGGCTGTCAATCAGATCCATGTCCGCAAGCAGGTCATGAGAGGGGAGGTGAAGCCAGTTGGCATTCCTCCGGGCGTTCATCCATCTTCCCGCCTCAACGCCTCCAGCGGGCCCCTATCCGGTCTGTGGCTATCGCTTGGCGCCGTCACCTCGCAGCCTCTGGGCCTTTGCCTCCATCCCTGGCCTGCAAGTTCACGGTTGGGGAATTGGCAGCCCTTCGGATTGTGGCCGATGAGGTCAGGGAGAAGGGGCACTGTGAACGGACGTTGGCTGAGATAGCTGCGCGGGCTGGCGTGTGCCGCTCAATCGCCAAGAATGCCATCAGGGCCGCTGCCGCTATGGGCTTGGTGACTGTTCAGGAACGACGCAGGGAAGGCCAGAAGAACCTGCCCAACGTGGCCCGTATCGTGAGCCGCGAATGGCAGCAATGGATCAAGCGGGGAGGACGGGCAGGCGGCCTCTCAAGCTCGAAGCCTACAGGGGGTAGAAAACCCACCCCCACGGGCAAAGGATTTAGGAGAAGGGGAGATAACGGCATTCCCCGGAAGCGTCGGAAACTAGACTCCGAACGCAGAGCGCCTGGGAAAACCGGAAAGGGGTTTTCGGCGGAGCCGAGGCGGTTGGTGGGAAGGGCAGAGCGAACCGAGAACGGTAAAATGTCGATCTACTGGATGAAAGCCGCCGATGTGTACCCGGATAGCGGATGGCACGAGAACGCCTTCATGGCTTTCGATCCCGAGGTGCGTTTCCCTCGCTTTCACATGGTTGAAGGTGATGAAACCATAGGTAACGTGCACCTGATCGAGGGCGGCCAGCAATCCGGGCAATGGCAATGGTCAATGACGGTATCGCTTCCCGGCCCCCGATCAAGCACCATCTGGTCCTGCATCGGATTAACCCGGAGCAGGGCGTCCGGCGTTTTTACTCGCTCATGATCGAGCGCGACCTATTCGGGACAATCCGGCTGGTAAGTAATTGGGGGCGGATCAGCCTGCGGCCGGCACTGTTGCAGTAACTCTGACAGGGCACAATGAACGCAATCGAATGGGTCGTTCAGGCGGCAAGACCAAAGAGCTGGTTCACAAGACGGATTTCGCCTTTCGCGCCGGGTCGTGCCAGGACGCAGTGCCCACGGCGGATCATTCGCATGACCTCAAAGCCTTTGAGGGCCGCCCGCGCCGTTTTCATTCGCTGGAAGCCGCGGGTCGGTCGGATCACACGCTTGAGTGCGCCGTGATCCGCCTCAATGATATTGTTCAGATATTTCGACGTCCGATGCGCGACATTTTTCGACAGCAGCCCTTCATCCTGCAACCGCTGAATTGCCTTGGGATAAGAAGCGAGTTTGTCGGTGGTGATCGAGGATGGGGGGAACGCCTTTGTTGTCTTAAGGGCTTTGCGCAGGAAACGATAAGCCGCGCCCGTATCGCGCCGATCAGACAGCATAGAAGCGATGAACTGACCGTGCTTGTCGACCGCGCGAAACAGATATTTCCATCTTCCGCTGACGCGCACGTAGGTCTCATCCACGCGCCATGATCCGGAACGGGAGCCCTGGTGTTGGCGGATCCGCTTCTCGATCTCTGGGGCGTAGCGCTGCACCCAGCGAAAGAGGGTGGATGGGTCGACCTTGATACCACGCTCCTGCATCATCTCCGCTAAGTCCCGATAGCTGATGCCATACTTGCAGTACCAGCGCACGCACAGCAGGATAATCTCGACCGGAAACCGGCGGCGTTTGAAGATCGACAACAGAGCGGCTCCCCTTGATTAGCCGCTCCTCGCTACAATGCCAAGGTTAATGCAACATGGGATTATTCCGGGCCTGGTGCCCTTCGACGGCAAACTGAGGTCTGATGCGATCAGGCCCAAAGTGGAAGCCAACGGAGAGTATCCTCATGAAGCAGTATGTCGGATTGGATGTATCGCTGGAGCAGACAGCAGTCTGCATTGTCGACGAGCATGGAAAGGCGCTCTGGCGTGGCAAATGCGCCTCGACGCCAGAAGCCATTGCCGCAGTCGTCAAAGCGAGAGCCCCGCATGTGGAGCGGATTGGCCTGGAAAGCGGCCCGTTGTCGACCTGGCACTGGCATGAGTTGAAGAAGCGCGGCTTGCCTGTGATTTGCCTGGATGCGCGCCATGCCAAGGCAGCGCTGTCGCTGCAGGTGAACAAGACTGACCCGAATGATGCGCTTGGGCTGGCGCAGATCGTGCGCACGGGCTGGTATCGGGAGGTCACCGTCAAGAGCCTGGACAGCCAGGTCGTCCGAAGCTTTCTCAGCTCACGCGCTCGCTTGGTGGAGGTGCGCGTGGACCTGATCAACCAGATCCGCGGCATGCTCAAGCCCTTCGGCTTGGTGGCTGGCAAGGGAGGCCGTCAGCCCTTCAGCGACCGCGTGCGCGAACTGGTGGCCGATGGGCCGCTGAAGGATGCTGTTGAGGCCCTTCTGACAGCGTTGCAGGAGGTCAGCCGGCAAATCGGCATCCTCTCCCGTCGCCTCATGGGACCGGCGCGCCAGGATCAGGCGGCCCGACGCCTGATGACGGCTCCCGGTGTCGGATCTCTGGTCGCGTTGGCCTATATCAGTGTCATCGACGCACCAGATCGGTTCTCGAGCTCGTCCAGCGTAGGGGCTTACCTCGGCCTGACGCCACGACGGTATCAGTCGGGCGAGATCGACCGAAGCGGTCGGATCTCCAAGTGCGGCGATCCGTTGCTGCGCACGTATCTGTTTGAGGCGGCCGGGATCCTGCTGAACCGGGTCTCGCGCTGGTCTGCGCTCAAAGCCTGGGGCACCCGGCTCGCCAAGAAGGTGGGCGGCAAGAAGGCGACCGTCGCGGTCGCGCGTAAGTTGGCGGTGGCGTGTTAGACAATGGTGCAAAGTTTGCAATCAGCTTTGTTCACACGATCGCCCGCGAGGCTCTACGCCATCGCACGACGGGTCCGACGTTAAAGCCTTAGCCGGTTGATGAACCGGCGACGGACGAGGACCGCCATGACCAAGCTTTGCAAGCGGCGCCGCCCGCTGCGTCTTGAGGTCGGGTTCGAGGTCAGACGGGGCAGTCGGGATATCTTGGGACGCGCCTATGAGCGCCTCCTGCCCCTGCGCGCCGGGTCCCTGCCATCACGGGCACAGGCCGCTATTTCTGAGGGAGCCTGCGATGAGAACTCAATCCCTGAGAGCTGTTTCGGAGCCGCAGATTCTGCAGGTCGCTCTCTACGTCCGCGTCTCCTCCGACCAGCAGGCTGAGCATCACACCATCGACAGCCAATTGGCGCAGCTGACCGCACGGGCGCAACAGGATGGCCATGGCATTCGGGATGATCTGCGCTTCATCGACAACGGCCACAGCGGCGCCAGCTTGATCCGTCCGGCGCTGGAGCGTCTGCGGGACTTGGTGGCTCTGTCAGCGATCGATCTCGTCTACATCCTGTCCCCAGATCGCCTCGCCCGCAGCTACGCGCATCAGGTTCTGCTGCTCGAAGAATTCGCCCAAGCCGGCACGCAGGTGATCTTCCTCAATCGCCCGATCGGGACCACGCCCGAGGACAGCCTGCTGCTGCAGCTACAGGGCATGTTCGCCGAGTACGAGAGAGCCAAGGTGCTGGAGCGCAGTCGGCGCGGCAAGCGCCACCGCGCCCGCACTGGTGCCGTCAGTGTCCTGTCCCGTGCGCCCTTCGGCTACCGCTACATCACGCGTGAGGTCGGCGGGGGGGACGCACGCTACGAGATTGACGAGGCGGCGGCGCGGATTGTGCGCCAGATCTTCACCTGGGTCGGGCACGAGCGCTTGACGCTGGCCGGTGTCTGCCGGCGCCTGCACGACAGCGGGATTCCAAGTCCAACTGGGCGGCTCCACTGGAGCCGGGCGATGATCCATAGCATGCTGCTCAACCCTGCCTATGCGGGACAGGCCCGCTATGGTCGCCACCAAAGCGTACCGTGGCGGCCGCCGCTGCATCCGCCGCGCGGCCATGATGGCCTACCGCGACGGCCCTGGCGGCAAGTGCTCGCCCCGACTGAGCGGCACATCAGCATCGCGGTGCCGGCGATTGTTGGCGAAGAACTCTTTGCGAGTGTCACCGAGCAGTTGGAGGAGAACCGCAGACGCAGTCGCCAGCGGCTTGCGGGCGTTCAGTATCTGCTGCGCGGCCTACTGGTCTGCCAGAAGTGCGGCTATGGGTTCACCGGCCATCACCATCGGGGGCAGTGGCGCTACTATCGCTGTTGCGGCACGGACCGGAGCCGCTTCCACGGTGCGTTTCAGTGTGATGCTCGGCTGGTCGCCACGGAGTTGCTCGACGAGGCGGTGTGGGACGAAATCTGCCGGCTGCTCGACGATCCGGCACAGGTGATCGCAGAGTATCAGCGGCGCCTGGACGCGGTGCAGGCCACGCCGCATCGGCTCGAACTCGATGCCCTTGACCGTCAACGGGCCAAGGCCCGCCGCGCAACCGAGCGGCTGATCGACAGCTACACGGAGGGACTGATCGAAAAACCCGAATTCGAGCCGCGCCTGACCGCGTTGCGCCGCCGGACAGCCCGGCTGGAAGCCGAAGCCAAGGCTCAACAGGAGGCCGATGAGCAGGTCCGCTCGCTGCACCTCGTTATCGGCAAACTCGACCTGTTTGCCACGATGGTGCACGATCGGCTCGCGGGTGCGGATTGGGCGACGAAGCGCGACATTATCTGTACCCTCGTTAAGCGCATCGAGGTGGCCGATGATATTGTTCGGGTGATCTTCCGGGTTGATCCCGGCTTCTCAGGTCCACCTGAGACAGGCCGAACTTTGCACCATTGTCCAACACGTCGTGATCCTGCACCGGATGTGGCGCAACAACACGGACTTCCGGTGGTCGCGTCAGGAAGGGCAGCCCGCATGAGATAGGCACCCTTAGAGATCCGCCGCCTGGCGGAGTGATGTCCCTTGTCGGGACGAGGCAGCAGCCATCGCGTGGGCACCGTTGCGGCCTGAAACCTGAACCTCAGGGAGCAGATTGACCGCGTATGCAACATGGCGAGGCTGAGGCTTCCGACCCCATCATGCGGCGGTGTCTGCCGACCGCGGAGAGAACCATGACCCGACAGGTGATATCAGCCGAACTGACGGAAAGGGCCGCTCAAAGGGCTTGACCAGAATCCCCGGAATAAGAGAACGGTGCCCTCCTGCGTGACGAGGCAGGCAAGCCCGCCTACATGATCGTGCAATTCCAGGATATCACTGCCCGGCGCGAAGCCGAGGAGCGCCTCAGATACAACGCGACCCATGACGAACTGACCGGTCTCCTGAATCGATCAGCCTTCGAGCAGAAGCTTGAAGAGGCGCTGGCGGAAAGCCGTGATACCGGCATCAAACATGCCTTGGCCTTTGTGGATCTCGACCGGCTGAAGATCATCAACGATTCCGCCGGTCATGTCGCGGGCGATGCGCTGTTGCGAGGGGTGGCAGGGGCCTTGCCTAATTACCTGCGCGACGGCGATGTGATCGGCCGGCTCGGTGGCGATGAGTTTGGCATCATCCTGCTCGGATGTTCCCTTGATGATGCGACAGTGATCCTCGAGGAACTCAATACCGCGGCTAGTGCCATCCAGTTCCCCTGGGATGATCGCAGCTATAGCGTCGGCGCGAGCATCGGCGTGACCGAGATTACGCCGAGCTCCCGCTCCCCAAGCGCTGTCCTCGCTCAGGCGGATGTCGCCTGCCTGACCGCCAAAATGGCCGGGCGGAACCGGGTCAGCATCTACCGTCCTGAGCAGAGTGAAGCGGTTGATCGCCACCGCGAGATCGCGGTCGCTGCCGGGATCAAACTCGCCATAGAAGAGGGCCGGTTCCGGCTCTTTGCCCAAAGGATTGTCGCGTGCGCGAATCCGACCCAGGAACGCTATGAGATCTTGGTGCGGATGCTAGACAGGGACGGGACGGTCATCCCGCCCTCCGTGTTTATCCCGGCGGCGGAACGATATGATCTCATTGGAGCCATTGACCGTTGGGTGGTAAGGGAGGCGCTGACTTTTCTTGGACGGGCAGGGGACTTTGACTCCCAGATCCACCTCAACCTGTCGGCAGCCTCGATCGGCGATGCGTCGTTCGCGGCTTACGTCCTCGAGGTTCTTGAAGATACCGGTGTCGCGCCAGAGATCCTCGCATTCGAAATCACGGAAACTGCCGTCGTCAGCAATATGGCCGTGGCAGCTACGACAGTCGGCAAGCTGCGGGAAATGGGATGCCAGATTGCGCTGGATGATTTCGGCGTAGGTCTGAGTTCGTTCAATTACCTGCGCCAGTTTCCGGTCGATATGGTCAAAATCGATGGCAGCTTCATTCACAACATGGCGACGAATGCGGTGGATCGCTACATCGTCAAATCCATTCACCAGATTGCCAAAGAACTCGGCGCGCAGATGGTCGCTGAGTTCGTTGAAGATCAGGCAACCTTCGAGTTGGTCACGTCCATGGGGATCACCTTCGCCCAGGGCTATGCGATCCACAGGCCGGAGCCGTTCGATGAGATCATGGCAGATCACGAAATCCGGGCTGAGGCGTGACGCCAGCGATCCACTACCTATTGGGCAAAGGTGAAGTTTTATTGGGTTATGTAAGGATGGCCCCGCGCCGGGTGGTCTAGGCTCAGGACCTATTAATTTAAGCTGAGTTGTGATTCAGAGCCTCCGGTTGAGGAGGCTCTGAATGGGTGATCTGTTTCTGCTCAGTGAGCGCCAGATGGCGCGCATCTCGCCGCATTTCCCGTTGGCCCACGGCGTGCCGCGCGTGGATGACCGGCGGGTGGTCAGCGGGATCGTGTACGTGATCCGCAACGGCCTGCAGTGGAAGGACGCGCCCAAGGAGTACGGGCCGCACAAGACGCTCTAGATAGTCTGTACGCAACCGACAAAACGGCTCGCGTTCACCGTTGGGGCCGGTTGGGAAGGCGTAGCGGATCTCCACCTCACCGTCAGTGACAACAACGCGATCAACGAGCAGCTCGAGAAGAGCCCGCTTGCGGTCGAAGTCGGCACTGGCCAATCCATCGCGAACGCGTCGGCAGAACTCTTCAGCATTATCCGCCAAGCGCGCCGTCTCATGCCGATCGCGTGCGTCAGCAAGGAGTTCCTGTTCTTGCCTCTCCAAAGCCCCCAAGCGGCCCTCGGTTTCCCGGCGCCGCCGCTCAAACTCGGCTAAGGGCACGACCCCGCCTAAGTAAGCCTCGGTCAGTCGTTCGATCTGCTGGGTCAGGCTCATCCGGCCGCGCCGCAGGTTCTCCCGCCGGGCCTGCCATTCCTGCGGCAGCCAATGACCGCTGCGGGCTCGCTCCATGGCTTGCGCGATAACCTCTGGATGCTGCAGCACCTCACAAAGATCCTGCCAGACCAGCTCCTCCAGAGGCCTGGCCGGAATATAGCGCGCCGGGCAACGCTCACCAGGAACGAGCAGGCGCAGTTGGGTCTTCGTGCGGCACAGATAGTAATCATAAGCTGGCGGCAGCCGGCGGCCGGTGCAGGCACGCCGACAGCATCCGCAGCTGACAAGCCCGCGCAGAAGATACTGATGCACCCGGTTGTTACGTGGGGCCATCCGGCGATTATACACCAGCCGTGCGGCGGCCGCGTCAAACTGCTCCCGGCTGATGATGGCCGGAACAGAGGCCACCGCGATCCACTCCGCCACATCGGTAGGCCGGCGCGTTCCTTTTGAGTGGCCGACCGGGCGCAGCGCCGAGTATCGCGTTTGCGGAGGGCTGGTTCGCATGCGGTTGGCAAAGATCTGACCCGCATAGGCCGGATTGGTGAGCAAGCACCGCAAGGCCGAGGGGCTCCAAGTCATGCATCCCGTGGGCGAGGCAATGCCAAGTCGGGCCAGGCGCTGGATCAACGCGATCATGGTCGCGCCTTCGATGTACCAGGCGAAAAGATCGCGCACGACGGCGGCTTCGGCTTCGTCAATGCGCACGCCAGCCGGGTCTCGCGGGCGGTCGGGATCAAGACGGTAGCCGTAAGGTGGACGCGTCCACGGCAACAGCGTTCCCGCCTTGAGCCGCCGCAGCCGGCCGCGACGCATGCGCTCGGTAATCAGGGTTCGCTCGTACTCGGCCACCGCGCCGCGGATCTGGAGGAGCAATTGATCATGCGGATCCTGGCTCATGGGCCGGTCAAGGAACTCGACCGTGGCACCATGCTTCTGAAGCTCCTCCACCAGCAGAACCTGATGAACGTAGTTGCGAGCCAGGCGGTCCGGGCTTGTGATCAGGATGCGGTCGAGGCGGGCGCTTGCGACAGCATCGCGCAACCTATCGAGCCCAGGGCGTTGCAGGCTGGAGCCACTGTAGCCATCGTCGCGAAAGATGTACTCGGGGGCCAGATCTGTCCCTTGTGCGAGAGCGTAGGCTCGCAACCGTTCGATCTGCTGTTCAGTCGACTGACTTTGAACCTGGCGCTGGGTGGAGGCGCGGCCATAAGCGGCGAGGATTAGCATGGGGGCTCTCCTGTAGGGTCGCCTCGCCCCCGCCGCCGTCCGGGTCGGGTTCGGCCGGGCGTGCCGTTTCCAGGAGCAGCTGGAACGCACGGTCCCAACGCCGCTGCGCATCCGGGTGGTGGGCCCAGTGCCGTACGATCCTCCACGGTGGCTGGCGCATGATCTGCTCCCTGGGGGCGGGATGCCTCGGGAGCAGAACCCTGTTGGGCCGCACGTCGGCGGCAGGGGCTAAACGGAACCCGGCTCCATGTCAGAACCAAACGGCCAAGCCGGACGTAGCAGAATTTGTCGTTTGTGAATCTACCATCTACAACAGGTTCATGCGCTGGAGTCGGCTGGGTGTCTTCGATCGGATCTTTGCCGCTCTGGCCGGTGAAGGTCCCAAACCAGAGCGGATCATGATCGACGCCACGCACCTGAAGGCGCACCGGACCGCGGCAAGCCTGCTCAAAAAGGGGATGTTCCCCGTCGTATCGGGCGCACCAAAGGCGGGCTGAACTCCAAGCTCCACGCCGTCTGCGATGGCGCCGGCAAGCCGATCATCCTGCTCTTGTCCGAGGGGCAGATGAGTGATCATAAGGGCGCCCGGCTCATCCTGGAGGCGCTGCCGACCGGCGCAACGCTGATTGCCGACCGGGGCTACGACAGCAACTGGTTCCGGGAGGCTCTTGCTGACAAAGGCATCACATCCTGCATTCCGCCAACCAAGAGCCGCAAGGTGCCGATTGCCTACGACAAAGCTCTGTATCGGCAGCGGCACAAGGTCGAGAACATGTTCGCCAAACTCAAGGACTGGCGCCGGATCGCCACCCGCTATGACCGCTGCGCCCACACCTTCTTCTCAGCCATCTGCATCGCAGCGGCCGTCGCCTTCTACCTCAATTAACGAGTCCTGAGCCTAGGCTTTCCTTAGTTATGACATGAGCCTGTCATTGGCTGTCCATATTCAATAGGTTAGTGCTTGATCCCGTTCTAGAAGGCGGTTTCGCATGTTGATGTGGAGTACAGTGGTTACTTTCCTCCTCTCGTTGATGGCCATCGGGCCGCTGCGGGCGAGTGCTCCCTCCTGGCTTCTGTCTGGTGCGGAGCTGGCCGCGGTGATCAGCATCTTTGCCCTGGTGTGCTTTCTTGAAAGCGGCGGCAACTCCGATCGCTCCAATCCCATGGCCTGAGAAGTTTCGGTAAGGAACTCTGCCTAAGGTGCGGCTCCGTCCTCGATCGGAGACAGCCCATGAGAAGCTTCCTGCTCGCCACGATCGGGGTTGTCCTGGCGTCCCCAACAGCGCTCGCCGATGGTCTGAGCCTCGCAGGCTCCCTCTGGCAATGTACCCGCGCCTCTGATCGGTCGCAGTTTGTCATCACCTTCTACCCAGGTGGCGGCGTCGGGGGAGGCGAGTTGGAGAATGATGAGGTCAGCCCTTACATCTTCGATGCCTCCGAGACGAAACCGGGCGAATGGCCGGGCAGGTGGGAGCAGATGGGCCTGCGCTTTACCTGGTCGTTCCCCGATCAGAGCATCCGGATTGAAGGGAGCCTCTCAGGCCCCGGGCAGGCAAATGCGCGGCTTACTGGCACCGAGACTTCGTCGGTAGAGCGCTCAGCTGTCACCTGCACCGCCCTATCCAAGCTGCCAAAGATCGGGGACGGGTTGGTCATTCCCAAGAACAACCATTTCATCGACTTGGATCAGGAAGATGGTGAGCTGAAGGTGCCAGCGGGCGTCTCGCTGCAGGCGCCAGGAGGTCGATAGGAGTGATGGCTGCGGGGAGCAGAAATTAGTCGCACACTTTGGTTCGGCGGACTGTGACATCACCAAAGGCGTCGATCCGCTTCGTCACGACAACGCGGCATTCCTCCACGGGCGCAGGGATGCCGACAACTCTCTCCCGGTATACAGTTGGAGGCACGAGCGGCTGCATAGAGACGATCGGGATATTCCGGGGAGGGACCAACGCGGGCCCCTCATACCCTTCGCTATACTCCAGAGGCACAATCGGCAGAGGCCGCTGTGGGACAAGACCCGGCCCTTCATAGCCGTCGACATAGCGGCGTTCGATCACGCGACGCTCAATGATCCTGTGCTCGACCGGCGGCGCGATATACGTCTCCTCGACCGCGAGCCGAGGCGGGACGGATGGGCGCTCCAGAACCGCTTCTTGATCCTCGAAATAGGGAGAGAGATCCGCAGCTACAGCGACCGCTGTACTCGCCAGAGTTGATCCGCCGAGCACCAATGCGACCAAACTCGCTTGCGCAACGTTGTTCAGACTAATCGCCTGCATGTGAGTTCCTAATGCCCTTAAAAGGGAACGTCGGCTTACGGTCAAGGTTCCGGCTTGGAGCATTCTGGCCCTCAAATCAGGCCGGCGGTGCGACCAAATATTCGTCCTGCGCAGCTTGCGAATTTTATATCAATCCTTATATCAGTCTTACCCCAGCGGACAGTGTTGTGGACTTCGACAGCGGCCGCGGCGTGGTAAAGTCCGCGCTAGTGGTGGAAATTTGCTGACGCGCCGGGGGTTGGGATGAGGTGGTCATTGGGCGGACCGGCTATGGTGGAGTTGCTCGACTGCACCCCAGCTGAAGGAACCCCAATGACCGACGACAGACTACCACTGGCCGCGCTGATGGCGAAGGCCGACGATGGCGACTTTCTGCGCAGTGTCGCCGAAAGCGTGCTCCAGATCCTGATGGAAGCCGATGTCGAGGGCGTGATTGGTGCCGCCCGCTACGAGCGCAGTGGCGAGCGGGCCACCTACCGCAACGGCTATCGCGAGCGGGCGCTCGACACGCGCCTGGGCACCCTGAACCTCAAGATCCCCAAGCTGCGCACCGGAGCCTATTTTCCCGGCTTCCTGGAGCCGCGGCGCACGGTCGAGAAGGCGCTTGTGGCGGTGATCCAGGAGGCCTGGATTGCCGGCGTCAGCACCCGCCGGGTCGACGATCTGGTCCAGGCGATGGGCCTGAGCGGCATCTCGAAGTCCTCTGTGTCCAAGCTCTGCAAGGACATCGACGAGCGGGTGATGGGCTTCCTGCAGCGCCCGCTCACGGGAGAGTGGCCGTATCTATGGCTCGATGCCACGTACCTCAAAGTGCGGGAAGGCGGCCGCGTCGTCTCCGTGGCCGTCATAGTCGCTGTCGCCGTCACGACCGAGGGCCGGCGCGAGATCGTCGGGCTGCATATCGGTCCGAGCGAGGCGGAGATCTTCTGGACTGACTTCCTGCGCAATCTGGTCAAACGCGGGCTCACCGGCGTGAAGCTGGTGATCTCGGATGCGCATGAGGGCCTCAAGGCCGCCATCCGGCGGGTGCTGGGCGCCACCTGGCAGAGGTGTCGGGTGCATTGGACCCGCAATGCGCTCGCCTATGTGCCGAAGGCCCACCAGACCATGGTGGCGGCTGGGCTGCGCCAGGCCCTCCAGCAGCCCGATCAGGTGGCGGCCCGGGCCAGCCTCTCGCATTTTGCCGACCAACTCCACAACCGCTGGCCCAAGCTCAAGGTCTTCGTCGACGACAGCATGGATGACGTGCTGGCCTATATGAGCTTCCCGGCCCAGCACCGGACGAAGCTGCATAGCACGAACCCTTTGGAGCGCTTGAACAAGGAGATCAAACGCCGGGCTGACGTGGTGGGCATCTTCCCGAATGAGGACAGCATTACCCGCCTGATCGGCGCGGTGTTGCTGGAAGCCAATGACGACTGGCAGCTCCAGCATCGTTACATGCAGGTCGAAGGGATGACCGAACTCGCAACACCCATGATCAACCAGCAGGCTCTGGCAATCACCCCACAGGCGAACTGACCAATGGCCACCTCAAACCGCACCCGAATTTACACTCATTGACGGACGTGACCGGCGGCGTCACCGCCAGCGTCGATGTAGTCGTGTTAGGACGGATGTAATCCGATACGGCTTATTCCTGTGCTCGCCTGACGATGCGAGCGCCCGTCTGGTACCCTATCAGCCCAGGCCCGTAGTGCGCGAGGCGGAGGCGCGAAGGCACCCTGTCCGTACGCCCCGGAGCCTGGGCTTTTCCATTTTCTCTCAGACGCCGTTTTTCAGACCCCGATGCGCGGCGGCCCTGGCTCTACTGGTTTTCTTCTCGTATCGCAGCAACCAGCATTTCCGCCGCGACCACCTGGCGATCTGCGATTCCCGATCAAGCACTACCTGGTGCTGCATCGGACAGACCCGGGGCAGGGGATCCGGCGCTTCTATAGCCTCATAATCGAGCGCGACCTCTTCGGGACCGTGCGGCTGGTGCGCAACTAGGGCGGGATCGGCACCAACGGCCGCGGAGCGTATTCGAGGCCAGTCTCGGCCCCTTCCTTCGCTTATTCAGCAAAACGGCCCATGGATGGCCACCTGGCGGCCGAGCCTATACTCGCGAATATTGCCGCTGGAGCCGAGCATTTTCAGCCAATAGGACCAAGGTCGAGTGGTCGGTTCTCCGTCATCGGATCGTCCATAATCTCCCGATCCTCGCGGGAGCTCTCAATCACAACGCGGAGCCGGCGTTTCGCCTCGGAGCGGGAGATCGTCTTGTGGTCAGAACCGAACAATCGAACGGATTTCTCTACGGCTTCTTGTGAAGCGAGCTTTTCCGGGTACATGGCGAAGTACCAGACCTGAAAGACTTGAGCCTCAAGGGGAAGAGATGTCGAGGCTCGCGCATAATCGTACCATCCGACAAAGAGAGTATGGTCGTTTACCTCGTCGCTAAAACTCGCGAGGAGTTCCTCATCCTGCCGGTCGAAACCGGATTGAGACGTCGCGTGCTTGAACGCATTCCAGTACTGGTTTCGGACCCTGCGTATTTTCTTCGTATCGAGGTCCGGCTGGTGCTTCCGCGCGTGATCGAAGAACGACGTCTGTCTTGCTTTTAGAGTTAAGTGTTCGGCGATTTCGCCACCGCCGCAGGCGAGGCAGTGAACGGAGACGCTGTCTTGGTCGTCGATGAATAGCGCCAGGGCCTTGCCGAGTTGCCGGCGCGCAATTTCAGCCTTGTCCATCCCATAACCTCTATTTCTCTGCCCTGCCCGAGGGAATTTAAGTCCCTTGCGACTACCGGGATCGTGACGCCCGTATTCATCAAACGCCTGAAATTTCCTCATCAATCTCTGGTTTCCAGCGCAGGCGATCGATCCCGAGGGCAAAGAAGAGCGCCACCTCGAAGGAATCCTGGAGCAGGTAGGTCATCAGGGTTATTTCGAGAGTGCGTCCGTTGCGGGTCTCGCGCAACCAGGTTTGGCCGTTGCGCATGAAGTACTCAATCCGGTGGCCGGATCCATTCGGTTACTTGGAATATAGTATCCATCAAGCGCCTCCGATTATGACCCTGGGCCACCTTCGGACCCAGGGCGCTCTATAGGCTATCGACCTCTCTGCGATCGCGGCGCGTGCGAGCATCGGCGAGACTGACGACGGTAGCCGGTGGGGCAGACAGCAGAGCCAGGGTGGCGTTCAAGGCCTTGCGCAGCGCGCGCTCGGTCTCGATCAGGTCGTCAGCCAACTCGCTCGGCACCGTTACATCGGGCAGTAAGCCGAAAGCGCAATACATCGCATCGCGAGCCTGCTCCAGGACCTCGCGCTCATTCTGTGTCATAGAAATCCTCCTAGAAATCGCCGTCGGCGCATCGTCGGAGGGCTGAGAAGACCTATTGCTGCCCCTGCGGGCCGCATCGTCTTACCACCGTTGCCGGTCAAGGCTGGTTGGCGGGGCCCTCAGGTCCTCTCGGGAGGCATAAGAAATCTATCGTGAAAACCGGGTGCTGAAAAGAGAATAGCAGGATTGATCTCAGATTTGGCGGCAATGATCTGATAGCTGCAAGGCGCAACTTTTCGCCTGCAGTTACACCCTGCCACTGTACCTGCAGCTCGGCTGGCTAGGCGCTACAACCTATCTAACCAGAGCGCCGATTAATAAATCAGACCGACGCTCAACCCTTCGTCCATTCTAGGCGTGTCGCGTTAGGGCTGCAGAACCGTTCCAATCTCCTGATAGTTGGCGACAGTTTGCGCAAGATGGCGCCGCAGGGCAGCCGAATCCTCGAAATTCCGTTCGTTGGTGGGGACGCCGGCCAGACTGCGCGCCCGTGCGGAGAATGATCTGGCCGCGAGAATCATCGCCACACTGATTTGGGAGCCTACCTACCCGTTGCTCGGCCCAATCCGTCCACATGGCCTAGGAGTGTCCATACCTCCAACTTGCTAAGTAGGTCGCCATAAGACTTGCGACGCGGGAGCTGCGGGTGTTTCCTGGGGAGCATGCAACACCATGATCACTCTCCCGGGACGTGGCTCGACGAGGCGGATCGCAAGCGGCTTGCCGCAGCGCTTGCCGGCGCCCGTGAGGCCCGTGTGTATCGCCGCCTCGAGGCGCTGCTATTGGTGGCCGAGGGCCATTCTATGGCCGAGGCGGCCCGCCGCTGCCGGGTCAACCGCTCCAGTGTGCATCGCTGGCTGGTGCAGTACCGGGCCGAGCATGAGGCCGCGGCACTGATCGACCGGCCGCGCAGCGGACGTCCCCGTCGTCACCCGAGGCTCACGCCGCAGCGGCTGGCGGCGGCCCTGGCACGTGACCCGCGCCGCTGCGGCTACCAGGCGACGAGCTGGACGGTGCCGCTGCTGGCGCACGATCTGGCCGCCAAGGGCCTCGCCGTCAGCCCCCGCACCCTGCGGCGCCGGCTGCACGAGGCCGGCTATCGCTGGAAGCGGCCGCGCTATGTCTATGTCGCGCGCGCGGCTCATCTGGCGCAGAAAAAAGGGGCTTGATCCGGCGCCTGAAGGCGGGCTGGCACAGAGGCGATCGGCTGCTGTGCCTCGACTGGACCCTGCTGCGACTGTTTCCGCCCCTGCGGGCGATGTGGGCGCTCAAGGGTACCCAGGCGATCGTGCCGATCACCGGCCGCAATGCCAAGCGGGTGCTGTTTGGGGCGATTGACCTGCACAGCGCGCGCCGGCTGGTGCTGGTCCGCCATCGCGCCGGTCAGGCCGATGCCCAGGCGTTCCTGCGCGTGTTGCGGCGCCACTACCGGGGCGCCGGCTGGCTCTGGCTGCTGACCGACCGGGCGAGCGCCCACACCGCGCCGCAGACCCAAGCCCTGGCCGCCCGGCTGCGCATCCGGTTCGTGTGGCTGCCCCGGCAGGCGCCCGAACTGAGCCCGATGGATCAACTCTGGCGCGAACTCAAGCGCCTGGTAGCGGCCAACCGGCAGGCGGCGTCCATCGATGCTCTGGCCGCCGAGGCCGCTGATTGGGTGCTGACGCTGACGCCGCAGCAGGCGCGCCGCAAGGCCGGCATGGCATCCAAACACTTCTGGCTCAGAAAGCTGTTGCAGAACTTTTGGCGACCTACTTAGTCAATGCTCGTTTACTTCAGTCGATTTCCCACTATCCTTAACGCCCTGATTGTTAAATGGGCTGCCGGGGACTGAGAATTGGCGAAACAAAGTGCTGTCGCACGCCTGCTTTCTGGGCTGCGCAACGAATATCATGACTTCAAGCCTTCCCTTCAGGCCTTCCCCGACATCAATCCCGACCGCATAGCCAGGGACCTCGACCTCGGCAGGGAGGCCCGGACACGCGGCGAGCGCAACGAGCCGCCATTCGAGTCCGACTCGATGGACGAGATCGAGCTGAGAGTCGTCGACCGGATCGAAACCCACAGGAACTCCGCCCACGACAGCATGTCGGAGGAGCTCCGCGTCTACGACCAGAGGCTCGGCGCGCTCGACTTCCAGGAACGCTTCAACACCATCCGCACGGCAGCCCCCGCCGCGGTGGACGAGTTCATGGCCGAGGCGATGCAGGGGAGGAACGAGCTCTTCGTCCGGCGCCGCCACGTCTGGGAATGCGAGGTGGAGAGGGACGACTTCAAGGCCACTCACCGGATAAAGCGGGTGTCCCAACAGGCGGAAGGCGGACTGCTCACGTTCAAGATCTCCGTACTGTTCATGCTGGCGTTCATCGAAGTCGTGATGAACGGCTCGTTCCTCCAGAAGGGCAACGCGGGCGGCCTCATCGGCGGCATCGTCGAAGCGATCGGGTTCGCGCTCCTCAACGTCGTCGGCAGCTACGGGATCGCCTGGGGTGGGATGCGCCGGATCAACCACCGCCACTGGTTTTCCAAGCTGTTCGGGCTGGCCTCGATCATCTTCTATGTCGGCTTCGTCCTGATCCTCAACCTTGCCCTCGCACACTACCGCGAGGTCTCCGGCTCCCTTCTCGAGGAGGGAGGCCGCGAGGTGGTCACCCGCATGATGACGAACCCGTTCGGGCTGGCCGATATGAAGTCGTGGCTCTTCGGCGCGATGGGTGTGGTGTTCTCCCTCGGGGCGGTGGTCGACGCGCTCCTGACCTTCGATCCCTATCCAGGCTTCGGACCCCTGGAGAAGCGGATGAAGGCCGCGCACGCCGACTACAGGAGGCTCTACGAGAGGCTGGTGGGGAACCTTGAGGTGATCCGGGACAGGGCGATCGACAGCATGTCCGAAGCCTCCCATGACCTCGCCCTGCGTCGGAGTGAGTACGATGCCATTCTGCAAGGCAGGTCGCGCCTCTTCCAGCTCTTTGCCTCGCACCAGAACAACCTCGAACGCGCCGCCAACACCCTGCTCGCCACCTATCGCGAGACCAATGGCCGCCACCGCGCCAAGGAGACGGTGCCGGAACGGTTCAGGCGCCCTTACACGATGGACCGGGTGCCTCCCCCGGTGAACCCGGCCGAGGCACAGGATTTCGAGGAGTTGAAAAACAAAATCGATCAGGCGCAATCGGTGCTGGAGGAGCACCAGAAGCAGATGCACGCGGAGTTCCAGAAGGCTCTTCGCTCCTACAAGGAAATCGAGGACATGTTCACGGGGGTGGAGGATGCGGCGCAACAGCCGAAACTCAAGGTCGTCGCGTAGCCGGAGGCGTGGCGACGAGGGCGGCGGCCTGCACGCGGTTGGCATCGGCATCTTCGCGCTGACGCTGCTGGGGTGCGGCATCCTCGTATACATCTGGATGACCTCAAAGACCCCGCCAATTCTTGACAGCGCGACCCTCTGCCCGCCTGAAGGACCGCATTCCGCGACGGTCATCCTGCTGGATTCATCCGATGCCCTTCCAGGAGTTACGAGACAGGAACTCCTCACCTACCTGGTCGATACGGCCGAGGCGATGCCCGAGCACGGGCTGTTGGAGATCAGGCGCCTGAGCCAGGATGCCCCTGGAGGAAGCACCGTTTTCTCTAAGTGCAGTCCGGGCACCGGCGATGGGGATAGCGTCATTACGACCAACCCTGAACTCCGGCGCAAGCGCTGGCGGGAACGCTACCTCGAGCCGTTGAAGCGTGAACTCGAGGCAGGCCTGTCGCCGGCCGAGTCAAAGACCTCGCCGATTCTGGCGACGTTGCAGGGCATTGCCGTGGAGCGCTTCGGCGGGAACAGGGCGGCGGCTATGCCGAAGACCCTTATCGTCGTCTCGGACCTGATCGAGCACGGGTCCGATTACTCGCAGTATCAGGGCGACCTCTCGTATGGACGTTTCCAGAGGTCGAACGCCTACAAGCGGGTCAAGACTGACCTTAACGGGGCGGAGGTCAACTTCCGCTACGTCCAGCGGGTGACGCAGAAGCCGATCAATTCCGCGGAGCACATCAAGTTCTGGAAGGATTGGGTGGATGACAGCAACGGTCGGTTCAAGAGCGCGAAGAAGCTACAGGGAGCAGGTTGATGAGCATGAAAGCCATCCCCGACGTGGGATCCGACCGGACTCCCTACGAGATCTGGGGTCCTCCGGCCCTCTTCATCTCGTTCGTCCTCGCCGGCTGCGCATACATCGTCCTCGCGAAGCAATATGGGCTTGGGCAGGTTCTCGTCACCTTCGTGCCGGTCGCGTTCATGCTGGGCTACGCGGCCCTCATGGCACTCGCCCGCTACGTCCGCCTGCGTGACGACCAGGCGGGCGACAACCTCTACTACATGGGCTTCCTCTTTACCCTGACGAGCCTCGGTGCCTCGCTCTACCACTTCGATGCCGGCGGGGACGCGGAATACATCGTCCAGAACTTCGGCATTGCCATCGCATCGACGATCACCGGGATCGCAGCCCGCGTCGTGTTCAACCAGATGCGCCGCGATCCGGCGGAGGTGGAGCGGGTCGCGCGCCTCGAACTGGCTGGTGCGGCGAAACGAGTGCGTGCCGAACTCGATACGACCGTACTTGAGTTCAACCACTTCAGGCGGTCGATGCTGCAATCGATCGAGGAGAGCCTCCACGAGGTCAGCGCCCACGTCGACAAAGTCGGCAAGCGGCTGCTCGCTGGTCTCGAGGAAGTGACCGAGAAGTCCGCCGCGCCGCTGGAGGCCGCTTCGAAGCGGTCGAGCGATACGATCGGAACGCTCACAGCGACGATGACGGCCGCCTTGGAGGTCAGTGCCAAGGAACTCTCGAAGGAGACGGAACGCCTTTCCGTCAGTGCGGCGAACATCGCAGGGACGCTTGACGGGGTCAGCGGGAAGCTCGCGTCCATGCAGACCCCGGACGAGGTGATCCGGATCAAGCTCGACCCGACGATCAAGGGCGTGTCGAATGCGGTCGATCGCCTGGGCAAGCGTCTCGACGACCACGCAAAGGGCATCGATACCGCGATCGAAAGCATCAGGGAAAGCACCGTCACTGCATCGGAAGCCGTAGGCGTGGGCATGAAGGCATCCGCTGCGTCTGAAGTCGCCGTGCGCGATGCAGTCGCCTCATGCCTCGACGCCATCAAGGGTCTTTCGGCCGTTATCGATGCTTTCGGCTCGGCCTCCGGGGCGCAGGCACAGCGGGCGGAATCCGTGTTGGCGAGGACCGCAGAGACTCTGCGCGAACTCCAGCAGGCAGCGACGGGAGCATTCGAGCGTCAGGCATCCCAGGTGGAAACCCTGGCAGGTGTCGTCACGGATGCATCGGAGCGGCAGGTCGGCCACGTGGAGGCGATCGGCAAGATGGTGAAGGACGCTACGGAGCAGCAGGCATCCCAGTCCGAGAAGCTGGGCAAGGTCGTTTCGGAGTCGTCCGACCGCAATCGCGCGCATCTCGAGGACCTGCGAAAGCTGATCGGCGACGCGACGGCGATGCAGACGAAGCGGATCGACGACTTCTCCAGGTCCATCATCGACGCGTCCGGCAGGCAAGAAAGCCGGATCGAGAGCCTGATGAAGGTTGCCTCGGATGCATCCGAAAGACAGGCCGGACACGTCGAGGAGATGACGAGGTTGCTGTCCGCGTCCGCCAAGAAGCAGGTCGGCCACGTCGAGGAGATGGCCAGGCTCGTGTCAGCATCGGCCGACAGGCAGATCGGCCATGCAGACGGCGTGTCGCGGGCAGTGACCGAGGCATCCGAGCGTCATTCGGCCAGGATCGAGGGACTGTCCTCGGCGGTCTCGCTCGCATCGGATCGGCTTACGGACGGGATGGAAACGTTGGCCCGTCTCGTCCCCGCAATTCAGCAGGGAGCAAACGCGATCAGCGTTGCCGCCGAGAAGCTGCCGTCAGCTATAATTACCAGCCCGGCGCCTGAGGCGACGATGCCGTTCCATGGCATCGGGGCCGCGAACGGCCAGGGGATTGAGGTCAGCCGATGAAGGAAGCCGGCCAGATCGAACGCCAGTCGTTCTCCTACAGACAGGGGCTCGTCCTCGGCCTGACCATGGCCGAGATCATGCTCCTCCTCGTGTTCTGCCTCCTCCTCGCGGCCGGGGCGACACTCAGGCGCGAGCGGATGGCGAGAGAGAGCGCGGAACGGGATGTCGCCATCCTTCGGGACGCGCGCCCGGACCTCGACGCTATGCAGAAGGAGCTGTCCAGCCTACGGCTCACCCTCAACCTCGAGATAGAGGGAAGGCGGAAGGCCGAACGTCAGGCGGCAGTCCTGTCCGACGACCTCAAGGCAGAGGCGGAGCGACGCCGTAGGGCCGAGGTCGAGTTGGCGATCCTCAGGGAGATGGAACCCATCGCAGAGGCCTTCAGGGCGGTCATCATGAATGACGCCCGTGTTGCCGATGCCTTGAACCAGGCCGGGCCGAATGGCGCCATGATCACCGACCTGTGGGACGAGATCGTGGAGAGCCGGGACGCGGTCCGGGCGGTCATCGAGCGGGGAATAAGCGTCGCGGAACTCAGGGACAATGCCGAGTTCTTTGCCCAGGCGAACGAGCTGCGCCGGAATGGGGCCGATGGAGAATCCCTGCGCAGGCAATCGGAAGTCGCCGAGACCATGCGCGAGCTAGAGGTAAGCGGGGTGACCCTCGCCGTTATCAGGGAGAATGGAAATCTCCTTGCCGATCCTAACACGTTGCGGCGTCAGGCCGAACTTGCCGATAGCGTGCGCAGGACACTGTCTGCCAACGGCATCGACCCTTCTACCTCCGATCTGTCGAGGACGTTGGACGCGCTGGACCGAGGGATCAAGGCGCTGAAGGCCGATGAGGGCAATGGCAAGGGCGACGATCCCAACGGGCACAAGTGGCCGCCAATGATCAGCCTGAGCGAGGCCGGAGGCTACTTCTTCAAGCTCGGGAGCGCGGAACTCGACACCAACTTCGAAAAGCGGCTCCATGAGGTCGTCGTCCCGACCCTGCTCAAGACGGCGCAAGACTTCGACGTCGACGTGATCGAGGTCGTGGGACACACGGACGAGCTGCCGATCGGTGCCAAGAATTCCAATCTCGACCGCGACATGGTCGAGGTGCTCAAGGGCAACAAGCCCATCGCCTCTCTCAGACCTGGAGACAACGCCGGCCTCGGCATCACGCGGTCCGTATCGGTCGTCAGGAGCCTGTTGCAGGACGGTCGACTGACCGGGTTACGAATCCTGCCGCTGTCCGGTGCCCAACTCGTCAAGACGGACGAAACGCTGGCGAACGGAACTGACGTGCAGGGCGACGTGAAGGAACGACGCCGTATCGAGATCAGGCTGAGGAAATCCGTGCCTCCGGAGCAGCCTAAGGCAGGTGGCGACGTGGCGAACGCCAACAAGGGCTAGACGATCACCCAACGCATGATCCAAGGACGAAAAAATACACATGATGCGGTATGCGGGTTTCTGGCTGGCCTTGCTGGTCTTCGTCACGAACGCGGCGATCTCGGGCTATGCCAAAGGCAACGTGGTCATCGGATACGCCCACGTCCTCGACGGGGATACGGCCGACATCGACGGCAAGAGGGTTCGCTTCTTCGGCATCGACGCCCCTGAACTGTCCCAGAGCTGCGTCGATGCAGCCGGCCGCTCCTGGCAGTGCGGGCAAGAGGCGCGGGGCAGGCTGATGGAGTTGACCCAGGGCAAGGTAGTCACCTGCACCTACGAGGAAGCGGATGCCACGGGCAGGCTTCTCGGCTCCTGCAAGGTGGCCGGGCGCGACATCAACGGGATCCTCGTCGCCGAAGGACTCGCGTGGGCTTTCGTCAGGTACAGCGATGTTTACTTGGTGACCGAGCGCCAGGCCCGTGCCGAGCGCAAGGGGATCTTCGCTGCCAAAAACGTCACCGCATGGGACTACCGGGCCGAAAGGTGGCACAAGTCGACGGCCGAGACCCAGACGGGAGCCTCCAAGGGATGCCCGATCAAAGGAAACGTCTCGGCGTCGGGTGAGCACATCTATCACATGCCTTGGGACCGTTACTACGCTGCGACCAAGATCGACACGACCAAGGGCGAACGTTGGTTCTGCGACGAGGCGGACGCCGAGAAGGCGGGATGGCGCAGGGCGTATCGTTGAAGGCCAACGTATCCCCGGTTCACTGGGTTTCCCGAGGTTTCGGGGACGATGTCCTATAAACGCAAACTTCTGTTCCGCACGAGATATCGCGTCCCGTTGACGGCGAGAGCGTAATTGTATTTTAGAGATCGTGCGGGATCGGGGGGTCTGATGGGAGACGGATGCGTCGCAAATTTGGAGCTAGAACACGAAGACGGCTGAGATTTCGTCAGAAGTTCAGGCAGCGAGGAGATCGAACTGCTCTGCCAATGAACGCTGCGGATGGCAGGCATACTTCGCCTGTCCCTTCCGCATCATATGGATCAATTCAATGCCGCCCAGGATCACTCGGGCAGAGACAGCGAACTTGAAGCCGAGCATCGGCCGAACCCGCCGTTTGATACCGCGATGATCCTGTTCAATGCGGTTATTGAGAAATTGGCTCCGCCGGATCAGGATTGGCTTCAACTGGCGTCCTGACTGATCCTGGAGCCGGCATTCCGTATCGCAGGACATGATCGCTTCACGATTGGTCTGACTACCGTCGATGACGATCCACTCGGGTCGGCCATATCGCTTGAATGTCTTGCGCAGGAACCGCTTGGCGGCCGTCAGATCGCGCCGTTCGCTGAGCCAGAACTCGACCGTGTCGCCGTTGCTGTCGATGGCCCGGTACAAATACATCCAGCACCCTCGGACTTTGATGTAGGTTTCATCCATATGCCACCTGCCGGTGACAGCTCGCTTTCGGCAATTGAACCGCTCCAGCAGCTCGGGAGAGTAACGAACGACCCAGCGATGCACGACGTGTGAGAAAATCCCTTTGGCAGGCCAGGTGGATTCCCTTCACAGTGGTCACTCCTCCACGATGTCTGTGAGCGGACGAGCAGTCGTTATGCAGGAGATCTACTCGGTAAGGGGCCCAGCTTGCGACGTCAGCACCTGCCGATTTGCCTTCTTCAGGCTATGTGTGCTCCAAAACGCGGCCGCCACCGCAGTCGGATCCACTGCTGGACATTGTAGGTCAATACTGCCCAGAGCGCCTCCGTGCCAACCTTCGCCAGCCCGCGCACGTGAAAGCGCCGGAGATCGAGCTTCTCCTTCAGCCATGCGTTGACCAACTCCGCCACGCGTCCGCGCTCACGCAGCAAGCTCCGTGTTTCTGGACTTGTGTGACGGCTCCGGAAAGCGCTCACCACTGGGTTCTCATGCGTGACGACAATCGAGCGCACATAGGTGCCATTGCCCGAGCAGCACTGCCGGCGGCTGGGACAGACCCGACAATCGGTCTTGCTGGCCTGGTAGCGCACCAGCCTTCGTCCCGGCCGGTCATGACCGTCGCGGGCCGTCAGACGCTTACCTTCCGGGCAAGTGTACGTATCCGATGCTGGATCGTACGGGAACTTGTCGGGCAGAAAGGCATCGGTCACGCCCACCCGCGCAAACCGCTGCTGGACCCGGCCATCGGTCTCAACCCACGGGCCGATCAGTTCGACATCCTTCTCGTGCGCCGCCAGGATGTTCTCGCGGCTGGTATAGCCGGCATCCACCACCATCTGATCAGGTGTCTGGCCCAGTCGCTCTTCGATCTGTTCGACAGCAGGAGCAAGATACTCGTAATCAGGGGCCGCTTGACCGACATCCAAACCAACTGCAATGCCATGGGCTGCATCGGTCGAGATCTGGACGTTGTAGCTCAGGGCATAATGACCATCACCGTGGCGCATGATCCGCGCCTCCGGATCGGTTGCGCTCGCCCCAATCTGCCGCTGCCTGGCACGAGCATAGCCGGGGCGCTTGGCCTGAGTGATCTGCTGGACATTGACCAAGGCCTGCTCGAGCCGTTCAACCCGCTCCCGCCGGGCTCGCTCACGGGCCGCGGCCTGCCGGGGTGTTTCCTCCTCACGGCGCGGATCTCCCATGGCGGCAACGTGCTCGCGAGCCGCTGCCAGGTGCTTCCTGATCTGCTCCTCTTGCTTGAACGAGCTCGGTCCTGCCTGCGCGGTGATCTTCGTGCCGTCATGCATGACGGTCTTCAGGGCAATCAGCCCCTCCGCACTCAAGATCCCGAGAACCTGCGTGAAGACCTCGTCCAACGCGTCATGGTGGGCCAAGCGAAAGTCGGACAAGGTATGATGATTAATCGTGAGGAGCCCTGTCAGCCAGCGGAAGCCGGGATCGTGCTCGCAGCGACGCTCGACCTCTCGCGCCGAGCCGATGCCGCGGCTGTAGGCGTAGATCCATAAGCTCACCAAAAGCTGAGGATCGTAGGCGGGGCGTCCAGCTCCACCTTCAAGCGAACCGATCCGGTCTACAAAGGCGGACAGATCAAGCCGGCCCACCAACTCCCAGATTGCCCGAACCGGATGGTCCTCGTCGACCAGTCGCTCGACATCGAGCATGGTCCAGCACAGCTGCCGGCGATCAACATGCACCAGCCGAACGCGCCTTAGCCGTGATGGATCTGAGCGGGAACAGCAAGATTGAACCGTCTCACGTGAGGCCTGCGGATCGACAGGGTCCATTACCTGACCTCCCTGGAAAGGCTCCGGCTATTGTAGCACGTTGGAGCTCCCAGAGGATTTTCTCACACGTCGTGCACGGTGGCATGGTCAACGCCGATGCCCCGCTCGGCCATCATCTCTTCCAAATTCCGGAGGCTGAGATTGTAAGCCAAATACCACCGAACACAGAGCAGGATCACCGAGCGATCAAAATGCCTGCCCTTGAACATGCCGCCCTCTTCCCTGAAACCGAGGAGGGTATAGCTGAAACTCTGAAACAAAACGTTTGCGACACATCCTGCCAGGACGAATGTACTCCGGCGAAGCCTGTTCATGCGCTTACCTGACGATGCGAGCGCCCCTCTGGTAGCCCATCAGCCCAGGCTCGTAGTGCGCGAGGCAGAGATGTGAAGGCATACTGTCCTTTCGCTCCGCTTTGCAGAACTGGACGCGCACAATCTCCAGTGTGGATTGCTGGCATGAGCGAAGTGGTTCGGGTTGGTAGAGGGGGCAAGGGACTATGGAGGAGCAAGGGTATAAAGCCGTCTCGGAAGCCAAGTGGTCGCACCAATACCAGCGTGCGAGTTGTGCAGGACACTGGCGTTCCGTCGGGGCCACACCCGAGTGGCACGGAAGGATTCTGCACAGAGGGTGGCGCTGGATCGAACCAGGACCAAGTCCCGCCGTTGTCGCGGACGGACTCAGCCCGCTCGCGGCTGACAGTCCAGCCCCAGTCAGAACGAAAATGATCATAGCTCGAACAGGAAAGTGGGCGAGTTTGCTGCTACTGCATGTCTATTCGGATGGGTTACAATTCAGACTTCAGGCTGCACGATCCAACCTGCGCCGCATTACGAAGGTACTGGGTTTCTCGGACGACTTCAAAGCCATGCCGCGCGTAGAAGCTAAAGCAGGGTCGTTCTTCAGCACGAACAGCGCCATCGACCTGACCTTTTGGTCCTGCTCGTTCAGCAACCGCAGGACTCGACTGCGACTCCTGCTCGTCATCGACCCAGTCCAGGCGGTTACGAGGGGTCTGGTGGTTTCAACATAGAGATCGAAGGCAAAGACATAGTCGGGTGACAGAACCGGTCGAAGGGTGATCGCCATCTGTTGGTCTGGGAAACGGCTGGGCTAAATCGATCCATCAAGCTTATGCCGTGTCATAAGCGGAATGTGAATGGTCGTTCGAAACGATCCGATTATCACAGCGCGTGAAACGCATGCCAAGGCACAGATCGTCAGAGTTGTTGTCTGTGTGCACGAAGCCGGGCATGCAGTTGTGTTGGGGCTTGGCCTTGGAAAGTCTTACTTTCCAGAGACAATCGAAATTAGTCTGGAGCAATCGTCGCCCGGCGGTGCAGTCTCGACCACTATCGGAGAAATTCGGGATACCGATAAGGCCATGCGTTGCGCGGCCTATCTGATAGCTGGAAGCTCGCTGTCGCCATTGGCAAGGAAAAGGTGATTGTTGCCCCTGAGGTTAATGAGAATGAGGGATTTTGCCTGTGGAGAGGGGTGGAGGACGATAGCCCAGAGACGGATAAAGCCAAGTTGTCTCTTATCCTGACAAGGTATCCCTCTGTCGAAGAGCCAGCCGAGCAGTTCGCGCGAAGCATTTTGAACCAACATTGGACTCAGACCGTAGCGTTGGCTAAGGCTTTGGAAGAACGCGGTAAGCTGAAAGAGGCAGAGATAGTTCAGATCGTAATGGTTTAGTAAGCGTGGCCGGAACACCAAGTTCGGGTAATGTGTAGTCGCTTTTAAACTCGATGCGACCGTATTTTGGGTCAGGGGATCAATGTTGAGCGATTTATAGCGCTCTCGGATCTGCCGTGGGAGAGCCTTGCGGGTTGTTCAGAGCAGCTCACGATAACCATTCTCCGCTTCAATGCCCGGTTGGCGGCGTCGGGCCTGGCCGCCGGGTGGCAGTCCCGCTGCGATATGACCGAGGCTGTTCGAGCGCTATTGCTCGATGGCTATCTGGTCGACGTCGGCAATTTCGTCCTTCATGACGCCAGCGTGGACGTTCGCAGCCCAACCGATGAACTCGACCGGACGCGCGCAGCTCTTAAAGCTCGGAGGATCGCGATGGCTCGAAAGGCCCTCTGGCCAGTTTCTTTCGATGAGCTAGCCGCGCTTAGAGGTGTCGGCGGGATTGGGGCCGAAGCGCCGACGGCATCGAAACGCAAGAGGCCTGATCCGGATGATGACGAGGCATATCCGGCCTATGCCAATGATGCGGACCCGTGGAGGTGCATATTGCCGAAATCGATGCCGCGTTGGATCGCACCACTAGGGTCCTAGCGGGTGAATCTCCGCTGCCCAAGAGCCGGTCGCATCTGGTCTATGACCCGGATCGGGATGAGGCCGAGGACTTGTGGCTCGATCTCGTCAAATGGACCTCCCATTGGCCTGCTGTCGCAGCGTCGGCAGTCGCCTGGAATGCGTGGCTGGATCTCAGCCTCTATACCCGGTTGCCGTAGTTGGGGCTGACGATGGCCGCCTCTATCCTGCGAGCGCGAGGGCTGACGAACCATCTTTTACTGCTGGCGGCAGCCATTAAGAAGTCGAAGTCCCGTCCGCAGGGCAGAGCAGGGCAGGGACGAAGGAGAAACTCGATGTCTTTTGCAGTGTCGTTGAGAAGGCTCTGGAGAGGCTGATCCTTGCCCGTGAGTTGATGAGCCGGGTGACGGTGATGACCCACTCCAACTCCAAGCTGCCGGAACTGGTTGACCTGTTCTGTCGCGGCCATTGGTAACGGTGCTGCTGGGCACCAAGCTGCTCAAGGTCACCCCCAGGGCTGTAGACCTGATGCTGGCCTCCACCGCACACGTGGCCGTGCGATTGCCGCTAATGCCAGTGTCTAATCGACCTTGACTTACGACATTCCCATCCTCAACTTTCTCGCCCGTGGCTAGGGGTTGGGTATGGGATTTGAGATCGAGTTTCTTCCCGTTGGGGATAGCAATGGCGATGCCATCTGTATCAGGTATGGCGACGACGAGCAGGGATACTGGGTACACGTCGTCGACGGAGGTTTCGTTGACACTGGGCAGACCATAATCGAGCATATTGAGCAGCATTATTATGGCCCCGGAACGGTTATCGCGAATGTGGTTCTCTCGCACGCGGACAATGATCACGCGTGTGGACTGATCAAAGTCATTGAGCACTTTGACGTCAGAAACATTTGGATGAATAGGCCGTGGCTCTACGCCGATGAGGTGGTGGACAGCTTTCACGGCAACTACAGCGTTCCAGGCCTTATAGATAAGATGAGGCAGATGCACCCTTATCTGGTCGAGATCGAGAAGATTGCTGCCAGAAAGAAAATCCCTATTCACGAAGCCTTTCAAGGAAGCCTTATCGGACCGTTTCGGGTGATGGCGCCGAGCCGGCAGCGATATGTTAGCCTCATTCCCGATCTGGATAAGACTCCGGCATCCTACGCAGAAACGAAGGGTGTGTTCGGTTATGTCGCCGAGGTTGCGAAGTCCGTTGTTCAGAAGGTCCAAGAGGCCTGGGGTATTGAGACGCTCCAGGACAATCCCGATCCTACTTCTGCGTCCAACGAGACAAGCATTGTGCAACTTGGGGCGATCGACGGTGAGACCATCCTTTTGACTGCCGACGTCGGTCCTGCCGGTCTGGAGGAAGCGGCTCGCTATGCGTATTCACTAGGTCTTCTGAAATCGCCTAACTTCGTACAGGTGCCTCACCATGGAAGCCGGAGGAATGTAACCCCGAAAGTCCTGAATTGGTGGCTCGGGCGCCCATTGGAGCAGGAAGGGAATATCCGAGGGTACGCTTACGTGTCTGTAGGCAAGGACGCGGACATCTATCCTCGGAAAAGGGTGAAGAATGCGTTTATCCGACGCGGCTACACGGTTCATGCAACAAGAGGGATCACCAAGCGCTATACCCGCAACATGGCTGCACGTGACGGTTGGATAGCCTCAACACCTGAGCCATTCTCCGTGGACGTTGAAGACTGATGTCTCTCTCAAGCCTCTTCGATGTATATTCCATCCGCGCTCGGATCTTTCCGGCGGTAATCTCCGCGGCCCCTGCTTTTGCCTTGGGAGCAACATCAGTCACGTGGGGCAACCTGGGGCTCTCAACGGCGCTCGTCGGTCTCGCGATGGCCGTCATGCTATTTGTGCTCTCGGACGTGGCGCGCCGCCGGGGCAAGAAGATCGAGCCCGAGATTGAAGCGCGGATGGGAGGGCGACCGAGCATTACGATGCTTCGTCACGACAGTGGCCAAATGGATCCAAAAACGAGAGACCGTTATGTGATGTTCTTGGCGGGAAAGCTGAATGAGAAGGCACCCACCAAGGGGCAGCAGAGAGCCAACCCAGAAGCTGCGGACGCCTTCTATGTATGCTGCGGAGCCTGGTTACGGGAACATACCCGCGACACCAAGAAGTTCCACATCCTCTTCGGGGAGAACATCACCTACGGCTTCAGGCATAACTTGCTCGGCATGAAGCCTATTGCCCTTGTTCTGAACATCCTGACGGTGATTGCGTGTGTCGGCATCATCGCGGCTACCGAGTGGCCTCTAACGCTGACAAGCCTCAGCGGGTCCAAGCTGCTGCCGGTCCTCGTCATCGCGCTGTTTCACGCCGTTTACTTGATCTTTGTTGTGACAGAAGCGTCTGTCGTCGAGGCATCTAAGCAATATTCCAGGCAGCTCTTCCTCAGCTGCGAGCCGCTCATGCAATCGGCGCCAGTTCCTAAACCCCGCCAGAGTAGGCCGAAGGTAGAGAAGAAATAATTGGCGGGCGCCGTTGGTCAGAGGTCATGAATGAGGCCTGGAGCTCAACGGCTAGAGCCAGCCGCTCATAACGGTCTGGTTCACGGTTCGAGTCCAGGCAGGCCCACCACGCTCGACAAGGCGCCTTGCTATGTAGATCTGGGCTAAGATCCGACCCATAGCGCGGCCGCTCCTCTTGTACTGAGGGCGCGGCGCCTCTGACGGCTCGCCAAGAATTTGCAGACCCGCGCGTCGTCGAGCCGCAGTAGTTTCCAGCTAGTCCGCGCGCCATATCGTTTCAATTGGGGAAGCTGACTTGGGCCTTGAACATCCCTCACGCCGATGGCTCGAGAACATGTCCACCCGCCGGGCCAAGAGGGTTGACCGTCAGCTGCTCTATGCATCAGCAGACGAGATAGGGGCCTACGCTGTTGAAGTGGCCGCTACGATCGGCAGCATTTGTCATAAGTGCGGACTTGAGGCCGAGCCCCAAAATGTGGATGCTCCCGAAAACCGTTAACCAAGGCGATTCCGGAGTCACTGGATATGGGCGCTCGCCCCGAGCTCCATGGTTGAGTCGAAGGCCAATGGAAAGGAGCTCATGTTGGTTGCACCAGACTACAGTTTCTCACTTCATAGCCACCGATTTGCTGCTTGGTGCGCGGCCACTGCAGCCAGTGCTTCGAAGAAGTGCCGGTTTTCTGTATTGGCCGGCGTGAAACTAATTGAGCAATCGGGCCTCAGCCAAATGGCGGCTGGCTGGAACATGCTCCCGGATCCCGAGGAGTTCGATGCATACCACCGAGGCATGCGGGAGCGGCTGGTTGCACTAGCGCCTTTCATTGTTGGAAGCGGACCCTGCCGAGAGTTCACTCATGGTGTCGCCGCTAAACTGATCAACTGCTATCTCAAGCCGTTGTACGTCGTTGGTCCTTCTGATCCACAAGCGATGCCTGAGGCCCAGCAGGAGAAGTTGAATGCAGTCCATCCGCCTATCGACAGACTACTCCTCACTAGCCTCATTGCTGCAGATACAGGCCCCCGCAGGGTCATTTGGCGGAAGGCAAAGGAGACAGGATGGTCGACCTTCAGCAGCGCAGATTATGAGGCTGTGATCGAAGCCGTTCGGGACTTCACATCTGGGGAGCTCTGGAAAATCGAGCGGCATTGGTCTGGCTATCAGTCTTCCATGGACGCTACGAACTGACCCGGTGCTGAGCTGACCCCCAGCGGAAAGCGCCAGCGACAATCTACGTTGATCCAGCCGGCTGACTGTTACCTTCTCAGGGCTCGGCAGCCTTCAGGGTTTGAGCCGTCGTAAGATATCATCGAGCTCGTCAGGAGCTTCCAGAAATTGAGTGAAGCCCTTGTCCCAAATGGCTGCAGTCCCGTCCAGCGACAACGTCCACCCACTTCCGATCCTCGTACCGCCGAATGGACCGCGGGCATTTACGCGCAGCGTGTGGAGTAGTTTCAGTTCCTTGCGGCCGAGGTCGTACATGGTGTGCTCAAGGAACGGACGCTTCCAAAGGTCGACGATCACGATCGGGGCCGCTCGACTTTTTGATCGAGCTTCCTTCAGCCATGTGTTAAGATGCAGGTCGGTCAGGCCTGAGCCGATCACGTAGATGATGTCGGCCTGCATTATGTCCCGCGCTAAGGCCACGTAATAGTGAGACATGGGGCGTTGCTGGAGCCGTGAGAGCTTCTCCAAACCCGTTATGACAGCGGTCCGGAGGAAGGAGCTTCCATGGAACTCGCAATGTCTCAGAGCCTCTGAGCGTTCGTCGAACCAGTATAGCTCTCCGATGTCCCCTCCATGTGGGATCGGGTGTGGAAAGCCTAGGTGAACGGATCCGTGAAGGTGGAAAACGGAGTTGGCGTCCTCTTGTGTCCAGAATCGTTCGAGCTCAAAGCGCTTCGGTTCCGAGCTCAGACGCGGATCAAACCCTGTATAGAGATCAGGTACTGCTTGAAGGACGAAGTCGTCATAGTTCGTCGTGTAGATTCGGGTGACGTGCTCGCTTCGAACTTTTGCGAGGAAGGCTGCCAATGGAGCAAGGCTAGCTCCGGGCGCATCGCAGGAAGCGGAGAAGCGCTTGTAAATGACTTTGACAATTCTGTCGCACAGCGTGCGTACGGCGTTCTCAGTGAGACCAGATGCGTTGGAAATAAATGGGCTGAGGATAGGGCGGAACTCGTCGACGGAGCCATCCGTCGGGGGAGAGGTGAAAATCAGCTCATGAGCACAGTGGTAGATCTGCTCGAAGTTCGGACTCGCTGGCTTGTTGAGGTAGTTCTCCAATCCCTCCTTGATCGTCGCGTACGCTCTGTCGCCACCTGTGTACTTCATCCACTCGTCACCTAAGACGTACTGTTCGATCTCGTCCGTGATCCTGGACGTGGAGGGTGCCTTGTAGTCGATGGATGCTCCGGCACCCAGGAGGATTACAGCTCGGGTCATGATCTATGCTGATGAAATGCGGCCAGGAAACCGGAGTGGCGGGACGACTGCTGCTTTTAGCGCACCGGCACAGAAAAATCGCTGAGGCGTGTTGCCGTCGTTTGATTGGGGCCGGGATGGAAGAAACATGTCGGCAAGGTCTGGAGCGACATGAACAACCGCCGAAAGCAGGAGGCGCCCTATGAAGGTCACCTCGGAGTATAACATGCCCGCCAGCCGAAGCGAGCGGGCTTAAGCAGGCTTTCGCTCTTAGGACTGGCTATAGACCTGAGCCGTCGCTCTGAGGCGTTCGGCACACTCGTAGATTTCGTCTAACGTGTCGATCTTGACTCGCTCTTCCTTCTCTCCATCGAACAAGCCAATATACTTGACACTGCGATTAAAGTGCAGGCGGGCGAGCGGCCGTCTGTTGTTATCGTCGACCAAGATCCCGCAGTAGCTCTTTTGATCCCGCATCGCGACCCGAGCTGGCTTAAGGATATCGCGTACAATCGCACGCACGATCATAAAGCCTTCCCGCTCTTCCTCCGTCGTCGCGACGACTTCATCAGCCTCGACAGGTGGTGGCTCAGCAGCTACGTCGGCCGCTTCCGTATCCGCTAGGGCAGTTGAAAGCCGAGCCTGCACGGAGTCACGAATAATCTCTCTGAAAGCCGTTTTCACCATTGGCGTGAACTGTTCGCGAATAGCAGCCGTGAAACGTCCAAGCTGCAAATTCGCCGTGACGAGACGAACGAAGTCTTCGGAAGGCGTTTCCATCTGCGCGACAATCTCTTTCTTGATTGCCGAAGTGTATTTCAGTTGGTGAGCGGTTTGCAGTATATTGTCGATGCTGAATTCGCTCTTAGCAAACTTTTTCAGCTCATGGGTTAACTGCCCTTGCAGATCAGAGAGATCGAAAGTCAGGAACGGTCGTTCATCAAGTTTGTTTGGTGCCTCGAGGTCCGTGTGAAAATGGAAGGTGCGACCGTTCGTCAAGATCGCGAACCTAGCCTCCGTCACAGAAAAGTATCTGTAAAGCTGTGCTAGGTGGACCTTATCCAGATTCGTTGTGATCGGCTTACACTCGATTAGTATACGGATGGCACCGTCGACCTTGATAGCATAATCGACCTTTTCACCTTTCTTCCCGACAGCGTCCGCTGTGTACTCAGGAACGACCTCATGCGGATTGAAGACGTCGTAATCTAAGGCGGTCAAGAATGGCAGAATCACCGCCGTCTTAACAGCCTCCTCAGTGATCATCGCGCTTGAATGAGATTTAACCCTTTCCGCAAGTATGCGGAGCTTTTCTTCAACGCTCATAGTGGCCCCCAGGCTTCGATCGAATAACACGATCATTTGCTGCGGAAATCGTCAAGCCAAGAGCGCCCTAAGTTAGGGAGACACCGGATCAGCCGAGATCGTACAGCATTCATCCGGATTTTTTGGCAGGCAGACCCCGGCGGAAGTATTCTTGCGACCATGCCCAACCGAACCCTTCGTTGCAGTTCCGTGGGCTTCAATGACTAACAATAGGCCACCGCGCATCAGCTTTGTTACGACAATTCACTCCTTACGGAGGGCTTTTGGCGTCACGGGACGCTGCACATCTTGCCGCTCCGTGGCCTTAGGTCGATCAAAATGAACGGCTTTCATAGCTTGTGCGCCGGCGTCGACCGCCCGCTCGACCACAGTCGTCGTGTCATTCCCAGCCAATACTGCCTTCAGCCATTCGAAGTCGGAGCACCAGATCGTTTCCTGATCACGATCGCGGCTCGCATCCCGCGGGGTTACTGGATTGGCAGCTCCCACAAGCCGGACCTGCAGGCGGGCGACGTCGGCCGGGCTCCCGAGTTCCACTCCATAGTCCTCCAAGCCAGGCTTGTGGACAACAATGCGCCCGTCGCGGGCCCAAGCCGTCGCCATTGTCTCACCGACCTCATAGCCTAAGGCCGCAAGCCCCTTCAGAACGGCCTGACGGCGCTTGGTAGCGGCCAGGGCGCGGGTCTCCGTCTCAATCAACTCGTTCGACTGCCACAGAAGCTCTTCCCACCCTGATGCAGCCTTGGTCTCTAAGGCGGCTGTCACCTTTGCCGCCAGTTCGCGGGCGCGAGGAGATTCTAGGGCTACAAGGGCCGCACGTGCCTCACGCAGGCTCGCCTCGGCCCTCTCCCGTTCACGCCTGAGGCGGATGTGCTCGGAAGCATCGAGCACAAGGGAATCCGTGAGAAGAGCCCGCCGATCTGGGGATTCTTCTGCGGCGATGTGCCGGGCTCTCTCTGCGAAGGCATTCACCTCCACGGTGTCGACTAACACCTCAAGTTCCGCCAGCACCTGGTCAAGGCGACCGTCCTTTGGGTTCGCCGGCGCGGCGCTGGCGACAAGCCACTCCCCGAAGCTCAATCCCGAAATCCCCGCAGCCAGACGCTGTGCCAAATCCTGCTGTGCCACCGTCGGCCCGGACGGCGCCGGTCGGGCCAATCGGCCAAACGCCTCGTTCAGCACGCCTTGGGCATGCTGCAGGTCGGCTCCGGCGGTGAGCGTGCTGCCTGAGGCAATGTCCCTGGCGCCTGCTGGCACTTCCTGCCCCGCGGCCTCCAAGGCGGCGGCGAGGCTTCGGGCTCCGTCCACCAGGCGCCGGCCCTTGGTGCGGGCAGCCTCTCTGGCTGCGATGGCCTCAGCCTGCACACGACCCCGTTCGGCCTGGACGAACGCCGTCTCTTGCGGCGCTTGACGCTGCAGGGTCTCAAGACGGCCCTGCAACAGCAGCTGTTGCAGGTCTGCACGTCGCCGCTGCAGATCCGCCTCGAACGCCTCGTTGTAGACCTCGTGGCGTTTGGCGACCCGTCGAAGCTCCTCCGCGGCCTCCTCGAACAAATGGATCTGCCGACGGCAGATCGCCTCGATCTCCTCCCGGGTGACGACCCGGACAACCTTCGGTCCGCTCATTTCCGCTCCTTGCCCAATGCCGCCTGGACGGCCGCATGCAACCGCCTCCGTTCGTCCTGCGGGCGGTGATACCAAGCGTGGGAGGATACCCGGTGAACCGCGGGGACAGCGCGGGACATCACGGCCGGTCGCCAGATCTCGCGAGCGCGGGCGCGGTCGAGAAACAGATGCCGGGGGGCGTCACATTCGATCCCAATCCCGAAGAGCCCTGTGGTCGGATCCTCGATGGCGAAGTCAAGGCTGAAGGCGTCGCCCGCGAGCGAAGCCGCCGGACGGTAGCCGTGGTCCTTGAGGAACCGCTCCACCGATGCGGCAAATCCATCGGTCTCATGGCGCACCTCGCGGGATGCCGACTGGGTACCCAAACGCACCGCTGTGCCTCGGGCCACGCCGAGTTCTCCGATGCTCATCTTCGAAGCGTAGTCAAGATACGCTTGGAGGTAATCACGCGGCTTGTTGGGCCCGCGTCCACTCGCCAGCCAGTCAGACACGTCGTTGATCGGCATAGAAGTGACGAGAATGACCTTCTCTCTGGCTCGCGTCACCGCAACATTCAGCCGGCGTTCGCCACCCGTCTGCCCGAGAACACCAAAGTTGCGCCGGAATCCACCGTGCTTGTCCCGTCCAAACGTTGTTGAGAAGACGATCACGTCCCGCTCGTCGCCTTGGACGTTCTCGACGTTCTTCACGAAGAATCCCATATCCTCGCCGCCCTGCGTCCGATCACGCTCCTGCTGGTAGGCCCGCATGAAGGCAGGATCTTCGAGGGCGCGTCTCTGGATCGCATCCTCCACGAGATCGGCCTGCTTCCGGTTGAACGTGACGACGCCGATGCTTGGGCGGGCCTCTGGCGCGGCGCTCCAGATCTTGGCGAGGACGTCGACCACGCATTGCGCCTCGGTGGCGTTTGTCTGGCCCTCATAGATGCCGTCGGCCCGGATGACCTCGATGGGGCACACGCGCCTGATTTCGACCTCCGGGTGTTGGGCTGGAACGCTCAGGGCGCCGGAATAGAAGGCGGCGTTCGAGTAACCGATCAGTTCGCGGTACTTCGACCTGTAATGGATCTCCAGTGTCGTGGCAGGCAGCGTGCCTCGGCCAAGCTGCAGCAGATCCGGGCAGTCCTTCACCTCGCGGCGGTTCCATGTTTCCTCGTGCGCCGTGCGCTCAGCCTCCGTTGCGGCATCATCGAGCATGTCGCCGTCCAACTCGTCGTCCTCGTCGCCGTCGATGCGGCTCGCGAAGAACGAAGTGGGCGGCATTTGTTTTTCGTCCCCTGAAATCACGACGCGCTGAGCGCGGAACAGGGTCGGAACGGCATGCTCGACCGGCATCTGTGATGCCTCGTCGTAAATCACGAGGTTGAAAAGACCGGCCTTGAGAGGGAGGACGCGGCTCGCCACGTCAGGGTTCATGAGCCATACCGGACGCATGCGCATCAGGCCGAGATCCGCACCCTGATCAAGGATCTCGCGCAGGCGCTTCATGCGTGGGCCACGCAGGCGTGTGATCTCTTCCCAGGCGGCCTGTGTGCCCAGTTGATCCCGATCTATGTCCCCGGCCAGCAGCCGCTTGTTGAGAGCACGCATCTCGCGGTCGAGTTCGGCCAAGCTCTTGACCTTCCGCTCGATCTCCTCCCGTTCGAGCAGCAGTTCGGGGCGGGCGGCCTCAACCCGCCCCTTCCACGCGAGAAGCGCCTCGCGGCGCAGTGTCCGGCGCACGAGATCTTCGAGCGCCTCCGCGGGAACTGCCCGAAGTGCCGCCTCCCGAGCGCGCAGGGCGGCGAAAACCCTCATGGCTTCAGGGCTGATCGTCGCCGCGCGAATGCGAAAGCGCTGATACGGAGCCAAAGTCCGGATCGCGCCGATGACGCCCTGCAGCATCTCAACAGGAGAGCATGAGGAAGTGTGGGGCATTTAGGCAGCTTCCCTCCTGTGGCCGCTGCTATTGTCGTTCATCATGCCGGGATACCAATGCTCGAACGCGGCACGCAGCGAGCCGTCCAAGGTTCTGGTCCGCGTCTGCAAGAGCAGATGAGCCCCGCGTCGGCTCCACTGCATCTGCTGCTTCTTGGCAAAGCGCTTGCTGATCACGGCATTGACCGTCGCCTCAACAAAAGCCGAGGAGATTCGCTCACCGGACCGGTAGCGCTCACCATAGTTGATCAAGCTGGCCTCGTTGCTGGCGATGTAGACCTGGAACTCTCGCATGGCTGTCTTGAACTTGCGTAGGTTGGGGTAGCGACTGTCGAGCCTTTCGAGGTCGAGCAGCAGATCATCGATGGTCTCGCGAGCCTGATAGGTGTTGCCGTGCCACAGAAACCACTTGATCCGGCGCAGCTCATCCAGAGCCGCCATCCCGGCGTCCTTGTCGTGGTGCACCAGTCCCTGAGCAAACTGGCGCAGGACCGTAATCCGCATCGTGATGTGGAACCAGTCGAGCACATGCTCGCTGCACGGGCTGATCCGTTCAGCGAGGGCGCGGACCTCGTCCCCACCATCCGTGATAAAGGTCAGATCCTGATCGACCTGGAAGCCCTGTCGGCGCAGGTGATCAATAACGCGGCGCTGCGGCTTGCGATCATAGCCATGAACGAAGCCGATATACCGGGCCTCGCCCTCTTCAGGCATGGATCGGCCGACGATTAGCTCGAAGTTCTTCTTTCTGTCGCGCCAGTCGCGGATGTAGCCGCCGTCCAGGCCGACGACCATCCGTCCATCGGGAATCGGCAGATCCTCCCAATCGCGAGGGTCTGTGCCCTCCGAAAACGAGGTCCGCTGCTCAGCGAGATCGCTCTCCATCCGCTCAGCGGCTCGCAGGACATGTTGACGTACCGTCGTTGCGTTGACGCCGCTCCCGACAGGAAGCACGTCGGCCAGGGGATCGGCGGCTGCCGCATAGGGCACAAGCGAGGCCCAGCGGGTCTCAAGGTATAGACGCTCCGGCGCAATATGGTCGGGGAGCAACTGCATCAGTGGCGAGATGGTCGCCGGTCCATTGGTATGCTGCTCCTTGGGAAGGTAGTAGCGCGGGCTCTTGAGCTGAACATCGCCGAATAGGGTCCGGAAGGTGATCGGATAGCTGCCCTTGCACCGGAGCTTGCGACCGCTGACCTCGCAGTGCCGGTGGTTCTCGAGCCAGCCATTGACCTGCGCCTCGACGATCCGCTGCTGAGCGGCGGCCAGCAGGCCTTTGCTCTCGACCAACGACAGGCCCAGATCCTCGGCTCGTTCGGTGATCTTGGTCAGGGATGCGACCTCCTCCGCGTCGCCAACGGTACCGTCGTCTCCGACGATCTGAAGCATGATCCTGACCTGCATGGGACCTTCTGTGCGCTTTCCGGAGAGCCGCCACGCCGTTATCAGTTCACCGGGGCCACGGTCTCACCACTGTTGATGTATGAGGTCGAGATACTCGGACTTGCTTAGCCGCTCGTTGACGGCCTTGCGGGAGAACGGCTTGCCCTGCCGCCTTTGGCGCACCTCGAGGCGCTCCAGAGCCTCCCGTACGTCATGGATCTCCTCAGTGTTGATGGAGACGCCTGTGCTTCGCTTCAGAGCGAGTTGATCCACGAAATCGGCCAGGACGGCGAAGTCATGACCGGCCTCCGGAACGGTCCAGGCCTCACGCCGGGCCAGAAAGCCGCGCACCCCGCCGCAGTCCTCCGGCGGACAGGATCCATCTCCGTCCAGGCAAATGGGATAGCTTCTCCCAGGCCCAGCCTCATGCCGGCTCTCGAGGCGTACCTCGTGCTCCCAGGGAGCATTGAGGTCATACTCGTAGTGGAAACGGGTTCGTCGGCGGAGGCGAAGCTCGGAGAGCAGGACATCCGGAGACCGGGCCACCAGTTCCAGGGAGCCGAGCCGTCTGGCCCTGAGCATGAACTGGAACAGGTGAATGCCCTCCCAGCCCATCACCACCTGAAAGACACCGTGCAGTTCGCGCAGGGTCATAGTGGCTGGGACCTGAACCCGGCGCCAGACCATGGGACTGATCCCGAGCAGCCAGACCTTAAACTGCATGATCTCCGGCGCCCTGGAAGTGTCGGGTGCATCGGGTTCGGATGGCGTGCGCCTTGGCAAAAAGAGGTATCCAGCAGCTTTGGTTCGTCTGACTGGAGACTTTGTGCAGCTAATCCGTTACCGAACTGCCCCACACTTCCTCATGCTCTCGAAGGGAAGCGCCTCTGCCAGGCACGGGCGCTTCTCTTGGCCAGGACAGGCGAGAGATCATATATCCCCGGATATGGTCGGAGGTGGGGGGGAGGGCAGATCGACCCCACGAGGCGAGGCTTTCCTGCCATTCACCAACCCGGCACCCAGATCAAAATCATATCCAGTCCAAAGCCATTGATCAAATGAAGCGTCCCCAGCAATCCTTTTCCGTCGAAATCAAGAAGTCCCGCACTCAAGGCCAGCGTCCCCACCTTCCGCCACGGCGCCTGTTCGCAGTGCCGCTGGACGAGACCTCCGCCGTGATCCAGACCGCGGAACCTCAAACAGCTACCGAACCAGTGACAGCCCCGCGCATTCTGCCGAGTATTGTCGAACCCACGTGGAGTCGATCGGTTTCTGCTGAGCCTGCCCGCCGCAAGGGCTCATCAGGAGAGACGGCGCGCGAACAGATGAAGTTCGATTTGAGCGCTGCATCTGAAGACGTGAATGATGAACCTGCGGAACCGCCAGTGCGTGCTGAAGCCGACTTGCTATCGGCCACCGCTGTTGAAAAGGTCCCAACGTTGACGCATGACACCCAGCCTGCTTCGGAAAAGAGTGCGACGTCTCAGCCCCGGAAAGTCAGGAAAAAGACCTCTGCAGTTGTCGAACCGGCACAAGCGCCCGAACCAGCGCCAGACGTGGAGCCTGCACCCTATGCAGAGATGATTGAACCGTCGATGGAAGTCCCGTCGAGGTCAAGCGAGCGTAGGCTGACCAAGCGTCTGGCCGCCGCTGGTCAACTCCCGCGATCCGAACGCTGGAAGCGGCGCCTGCATCCGGCGACTTGGTGAGCCAACCGCACCCAAGGCACCACTGATGAAGCTGCCATTTCAACAGCATGGCGACTGCTTTGTTCAGTCTACCTGACTCTGGTGCAGTTCCGGCCCTCTGCCTTGGCGGCATACAAGGCCCGATCGGCGCGCTGCAGCAGGGAGGTTCTGGTATCCTGGAGCAGGACCTCCGTGAGCCCGGCGCTGAACGTGTAGGCGAGTTCAGCGGCACACTCGCCGATGACTGCGGCAGGAAAGTCTGCCCTGAGCTCGCCGATGGTTTGAACAGCCGTCTCAAGACTGACGGATGGCAGCAGGATGAGAAACTCCTCGCCTCCGGTTCTGCCGACGACGACGTCGGGGCTCAGCCTCTCGCGGCAGACCGATGCAAAATGCTGCAGCACCGCATCGCCGACCTCGTGGCCATAGCGGTCATTGATGGCTTTGAACCAGTCGATGTCGATCAGCGCGATACACAGGCTGGCGCCTTCGGGCTTGTACCGTCTGAGACGCTCGTCGAGGATCTCGAGGATATAGCGCCGGTTCGGCAGACCGGTGAGCACGTCGGTCCGGGAGGCCAGGAGCGCCGCGTCATGCGCTTGTCGCAGGGAGCGCTCGTCGTGCTTCAGCGCCGTAATATCGGCGCCGACCGTCAGAACCCACCCGTTCGGGAGGATAGTGTGGTCCATCCAGAACCAGCGGCCATCAACAAAATCGGTGACAAACGACTTGCGCGGGATACTCCGGCGGCGAGGGAGGGTTCTGGCGATGAGAGCCTCGACGTTGTCATCGATCCTCACGCCCATCCCATTTCTGGCTCCGTATCGCAGAATCTCCGTAAAGGTGAAGGGACCCTCAAAGTCACCTAAGAACAGATTCTGGTAAGTCTTATTGGCAAAGCGGAGCCGATCATCGGCATCATAGATCGAAATGGCTTGCCCGCTTTCCGAAAGCGCTTTTACGAGGCAGAGAAGCGTCTCATCATTGAGATCAGCAACAAACCCAGGCATTCAAGCAACCGTCACAGACATCGTGTCAGATCAATAGCAAATCCTACGCGCTGGTCCATCCGCAGAAGTCCGTATTTCAGCCGCTCCGAGAGCTGTACCTCCGGTTTTATTCAATGTGAAAGGCCGCGTCTTGGTTCTAATGATGAACCAAGACGTGGTCCACCGGCCCGCAGTCGCCCCTACGGGAAGCTGTTAATCTAAAGTTAACCTTGGCGGGAATGCGGCTCGGCTTCGAAGATCATGAGGCTATTCTGTGGGCACGCGACGCAACAGGCGCGTCAGAATCCGACAGGTTGTCGGCTGTTACCCCGCCGATCAGGCCCGCCATGTGGCGCTTTTTCTTCGCCGGCCATGCGGCGAGCGCGGTGGCTCGCACAATTAAGGATGTTGATAGAATCCGATACCGCTCTGCCGATGCTGCTGCCTACACTCACCTGAGCCTTCTAAAATGGGGTTTGGGCATGAAGAGGTTGGTCACAGTCACGGGTCCTGTCACAGCCGCCCAGATGGATGGGTACCTCATCGAGGAACGGCTTCTTGATCACATCATGATCCAGGTCACCGACAAGGGCGGCGGGAACCTGGAGATCGCGTTTGACGAGAAAGACCGACGCTACCTCTCACAGTTCTCTGCCGAGCAACTGGCCGAATGGCTGCAGGAAGCGATGCTCCACGTCGAAGCGGCATGTCCGCTCGAGACACGCGATGGGAAAGCCGTCTGGATCGCTGACGCCGCGCCACCGAGAGCCAGATCGTCCATCAAGGCCATGCGACCGGCACGGCAGGAGCATGACCTTCCACCCGAACTGGAGTTCTTGAGACGCGAGTAACCGCGAGCAGAAGATCTCTGCCGAGAAATCGTGTTCAAGCAGCATCTGTTCGATGCGATTGTTCTCAGACCCGACGTAACCGCAGATTTCGACGCCGGTTTAGGTTCCATTTAGCTTTAGGCCCAGCCTGATACAGCTTTGGATTCAGGAGCTTAGACGTCGTGGACATGTCCAGAGTGAGGGCAGGGTGGAAGTGCCTTCGGCATGCTCGCCGTCAAGAACGGGCCTTCGGCCCGCCGCCTCTGGCGGTGCTGCGCATTCTTGACCGCTGCGCGTGCCTCCGGCCTTGAGTCTCGCATAGCCGATGACGGGTCTCTCCGTCATCGGCTATGACGATCTCACACTCAACCCTTCGAATGGCTGCGCGTCTCCAGTAACTCCGTGACGGCAGCCTGATGCCGGCTGCGCCATTCTTCCGCTTCGCCAAGAGCCTTTTCGAAGCGCCGCTCCAGCGCCGTCTTCTCCTTGCGAAGCTCCGTCAATTCCTGCTCCAGGCGACTGATCTTGTTGCGCAGCGCCAGCTCGATCGTGGCCGCCCGGCCGGCGGAGCGGGCAGGGACCGTCTCGCCTTCCACCACGACCGCCTGATGCTGCCCATCGGTGCGGAGCTGCTCGATGGTGTCCTTGAAGTGGGTGTAGAGATACTGGCGGCTCACCCTCGCCTGCTCGGCCACCGTTTTAAAGGTGATCACCTCACCGCGGCGACGCATCTCCGTGATGGTCTCCTCGACCAGGCGCCGTTTTCCCACACTGCGCTGCTCCGCTGCCGCAAGCAGCCCCCCGATACTTCCGATGGCTCCCACCGTACACCCCTTCCGTTTTGATCGTGCTGATGATCGTGGCGAGGTTCGCCATGCCATCCTCAGTGCGCCCGATCCGCCTGCGGCCGATCTCGGCCATGCGCAGCTGCCCCTTCTGCTCGAAGTCGGTCACCTCTGCCTGCAGGCGTTTCAAGCTTGACGCCATTGAACGCTTCTCCCGCTCAAAAAAGGGTAACTGCTCCACATCGGCCCGGAAGTAGACGCAGGTGAAGCACGCCCCATTGTGCTCGCACCATTCGCCAATCTGGCCGGGGAGGGAGCACAGACCGCCGGGAATATCGACTGCCAGGGCCGCATCTTTCCGGATCGCGAGTTCGGCAATCTTGTCATCCACCTCGCCCTTGATGGTGACGAACTTGCCGCCGCCCTTTTCCAGAAGAGCCTTCTTGCGCAACTTGAGGCGGCGGTTCACATACACGAGGCTCATGTCGGCCGAGGCATGGCCCAGTTCCATCTGGATCAGGTGGATGTCATAGCCGGCCAGCGCCATTTCGGTACCGTAGAAGTGCCGGAAGTCATGCCAGCCGAAGTCGTACAGCTTTCCCGTCGTGTCGCGGATGCCGTTGTCGATGCACCATCGACCGATGATCTCGCGGGTCCGGTTGCTGTCGAGAGCGACTTCCTTATCGCCGAGCCGGTGCGGGAACAGATACTCAGTGGCCCGGCCCCATTGCCGGCGACCTTCTGCGCGCTGCTCCTCGATTGCCTGGATGACCAAGGCATGGGCCGCGTCGTCCTTGTGCAGTGGCTTGGTGTTCCACTGCTTCACCTTCGATTGATAGAATGTCAGCAGCATGAAGCGGTCATCGTCCGGATCGGGCTTCAGACAACTGAGGCCAAGATGGTGAAGATCATGGCAGCGCATGCCGGTGTAGCGGACGATGATCAGCAGCCGCTTGCAGACTGGGGGCAGGGTGTCGAACCGGGCAAACATCTGCTCCACCACCTCCTCCGGAACCAACGCTTCTTCGAACTTGCGCTCGTAGTGGCGGCCCTTCGGATGGTAGCTATGCACCCGGCGAATGTTGCGTGGATCGAAGGAGAGACGTGACCAGCCCAAAGCGGGCAGGTGGGCTGACGCCCATTTGAGCAGGTTGATCGGATCGGCGTACCAGTTCTGCCCGACGAAGCCCCTCTCCTTGCCCCAGGCCAGGAAGGTGTGATCGACAAACTCCTGCGTCACATGCTTTGGCTTCGGCGCAGAGTGCAGCTCATGCAAGCACTCGTCGAGTTGCGACAACCTTTTGACATAGCTCACCAGGGTCGTGGCAGAGAGTTCTTTGTACGCGATCTTGCTCAAAATATAGCGCCGCGCGGCATCGCGCAGCCAGAGAGAGCGAAGCTTGTAGAAGTGGAAGTAGGGCTCCGTCCGTTTGCTCTCCGGAACCTCGTCGGCCGGATACACATCTTCGAACAGGATGAGATCCCTGGTCTCGAGGGGCTTGGCCTTCTCCCGCAGGATCAGGAGCGTCCGCACCAGGGAGTTTGCTGGCGTGAAGTTGCGATAGACGTTCTTAGCCAACGTGCCCTCGCCGCCCCGGAGGCGCCATTCCCCGATGTACTCTCGTGTGCTGTATCCTTGAGACTGGAACCACTCCCGCATCACCTGCGCCAGCCGCGTGCTGCCGTTGCCGTCACCATCCTCAAGCGGATCCCCGAAGTCGATCAGGCACGGGCGCACATTCACTGTTGCGGGCCGTCGGGTTGGATCGGCCAGATCGGCACAGAACGGGATGAGGCGCACGGCCCGGGCGTACCAGTCGTAGTGCCGGCTCTGCGAGCGGGCCAGCCGCCATGTAAAATAAGCCTTGAGCTCGGTCCGATACGGTTCGGGAACACTCGTGAAGTCGAAGCCGACGCCGCCCAGGAAGCGATCGTCCGAGCGCGGATCGGCGGCCAGCGCCAGAGCCTCCTGACGCAGTCTCTGCCGCGTCCGTGGCGGGAACTTGGGTGGCGTGTAGAGCGCTGAGACGCCGTCAATGCCGAAGCACTTTTCCAGGGTGTGATAGCCCCAGCGATCGCGCTTGAGGAGGAGGGGGCTGACGCTGGCAATGAAGGCCTGAAGGCCGCCGAGGTAAGCGTCCTGCGGCTCGTTCGTGACGACGATCTTCATAGCCATTTGACCTGCTCCTGCGTCAGCGTTCGACGCCGCAGATCGCTGAGCCGTCCCTCGAGTTCCTCATGGCTCCTGAGGCGCATCTTGCGGTACTCGGCGTTGAACAGGTGTTTGTAGATCGCGTTCGTGGTCTGCGGACTGGCATGGCCGAGCCGGTCGGCGACATCGAGCAGGCTGTAGCCTTGGGCGATGGCTTCGCTGGCATGGGAATGCCGGAACATGTGCCAAGTGAATGCAACGCCCGAGGCCTTCGCCAGCCGCCCCTGAATGTCGTAGACATTGCTCTCGGACAGCCCGCGCCCGATCAACCCGCCGGCCAGATTGCAGAACACGTAGTCCGTTCCGGCCTCAAAAGCGGGCAGGTACTCGTCGCTGGCGACGTAGTCCTCGTACATCCGCATGAGGAAGTCCGGCACCGGGATCGGCCGGGGATGGCCGCTCTTGACCCTGGCGCGGTTCTCGAGAGCGCGCGGCGTGACCCAGATCAGGTTCTCATCGAGGCGGATATCCTCATGCAGCAAACCCCGCGCCTCGCCGATCCGCATGCCGGTTGTGTAAAGGACGACTACGAGGAACGCATCGCGCATCAACGCAGCCGCCTGGATGATCCGCACGACCTGCTCCGGCTTCAAACGGTGGTCGGCGGCCCGCTTGGCGGCAGCCGCCATAGCGTCAGCATCGGAGCGGCTCTCTGCCTTGCGACGGGCCTTGCGGGCGGCCACATGCGCCAGAAACGGCTGATAAGCCTCGGGAGCATAGGCACGTGGCTTCGCGATCGTGTCGAAGAGCACCGTTGCATCCCGGAGCTTCAGAAAGGCGTAGAAGGCCTTGATGCCAAACAGGATCTGATTGTGCAGGCTGGCCGAGACCTCCACATGCTCTGGCCGCAGTGGAATGATCGTCATGGCGGTTCGGGCATCGAGCTTCCGGCCAGCCTTGGCGACGGCTGGAATGAAGCGGTCGAGATCCGTGGCCGTGATCTCGCGGAAGCTCTTGCCGAGGGCCGCGAGATAGTTGCCGAGCCTGACAGCGTGCCGGGCGTAATGGCTGACGGAGCGAGGCGCGTAGTGCCGGGCTTCGAGATAGATGACGAAGTCGCGGATCTCGGCGACAACCGCGTCGCCGTCATAGGCGGTCCAGGTGATCCGGCCACTGGGCAGAACGATGCGCTGGAGATGCATGAGCGCGCTCCAACCACGTTGTGGACAGCCTGAAGCTAATCTCGTCCACAACGGGCAGCAAATGCCCTAAGGTGGTGCGTGGATTACGTCGTTGACATGAAGAAAGATCCTAGAGCTGTCAGAACTCGTTAGACAAGTCTCTGCTTGGCCCCGTTAGAGATATCACCAGTATAGTCATTGTCGTATGGCGCTAACGGTGTTCTCAGAACCCTGCACAGCTGGTCAGGTTTGCAGGGCAGGGTTCTGAGAACATCCAGCTTAACTCGGAAAAGGATTAAATCTGCTCGAGTTTGTTGCTGTAAACAGGAGGGCTGCAGGAGGCTTCAGCCGACCTTGAAGATGCTCTTGCCCTGCCCCTGCCGGCGCGGTGCTTTCTGGCTGCGCTTCATGTCGAGTTCCTTCTGCCGCTCGGCGACATAGGCCAAGATCGGCCCGAGCCGCTTATTCTCGACAATCGCCGCCTGGTCGACCTGGCGCAGCTTGTCGTAAATCCGGTAGGGCAGGCAGATGCCCTTGTGCTTGATCTCAAACCGTCCGTCTGGATAGTCGTAGACCGTCACCCGCTGGCGGGCCAGAGGCCGCGTGATCTCGTTGGGCTCGAGGATGAACATCACCTTGTCGTACTGGAGCGTCAGGTTGTAGGTCACCGTGCGCTCCTCCTTCCAGGCGAACACGTCGTCGAGATCGTCATGCTCGTTGAGCGGACGGTGCAGATCCCTGTCGCTGAACGGCGCCTTGGCAAAGCGGCGGTTGTAATCCTCTATGAAGGCCGGCAGGAACGCATTGGCCGCCTCCATGGTCGAGATCCCCTCCAGGCGCATCTCCTTGACCAGCCGGTCCTGCAGGGTGCCGTTGGCACGCTCGACGCGCCCTTTGGCCTGCGGAGCATTGGCGCAGATGATGTCGATGTTGAGCTGATGCAGGGCTCGCCCGAACTGCGTCATGCCATCGCCCTGGGTGGCGCCGACCTTGTTGACCCGGAACGTGGCATGCTTGTCCGAGTAGAACGCCACCGGCTTGCCGTACTGCTCCAGATAGGTGCGGGCGGCATGGAAATAGTCGAAGGTCGATTCCGTCTCGACGAAGCGCAGGTACATCAGCCGGCTCGTGGCATCGTCGATGAAGACGATCAGGGTGCATTGCGGACCGCGGTCCTCGAACCACCAGTGCTCGGAGCCGTCGATCTGAACGAGCTCACCCACGCATTCCCGGCGGTAGCGCGGCTGGTGCACGGGCTTGAGCCGCTGGCGCCGATCCTGCCAGATGCCATCGGTGATCATCCAGCGCCGCACCGTCTCGACGCCTAGATGCAGGCCGTGCCGCTCGGAGAGCTTCTCGGCGGCCAGCGTTGGCCCGAAGTCGGCGTAGTTCGCTTTGATCAGCGCCAGAGCCTCGCTGCGCAGGACCGGCGGGTAGGAGCGGTTGCTCGGCTTGCCACGCTTCTTCGAGATGAGAGCTGCCGGCCCTTGGTCACGGTAAGCCTTCAGGAGCCGAAAAACCTGCCGTCGTGTGATCCGGAGCAACTGGGCTGCCTCCCGTACCGTAATTCGTTCCGCCACCAAATCCTTGAGAACATGAACCCGGTCGATCTCTGGTCGACTCATCGTCAACACCGTCATCACTCGCCAAACTCCGCGGAACCTCGCCACACAGGATGAGTGACATTTGTAACGGGGAAGGTGGTGACCTTTCTAACGGTGTTCTACAAGAGCTAATCGCATAACATCTGTTTTGACAAGAAGTCCGTAACGGATGCCGTGCCATGTTGCTCCCGATCGGGAGGATTTCATGCGGACCAACCAGCGGCTGGCTCAGCTCTGGCAACCGAGTTCGGAGCCTCTGCCGGTACCATCGATATCTACATCGACGATCTGGCTGGTTTTTCTCGACGAGAATAGCCTCTGCTTGGACGATATCGGTTTTGAGCAGATATGGCTCGGCAGTCCATTCCTCTTAAGGAAGATCGGGCGCTGTAATGATTTCAGGGACATATTTGCTCATCGATCCCGGCACTTTGGGCATGGGCAACCGATCATATCTTGCGCCACGCCATTCCCATCGTCATCGAAGGCGGAAGCCTGGATCACGTAGCCTTCCGCTTCCACCCAGGCGATCATGAACGAGGGTGTCAGCGGGGAGCCGGAGCGGTCGACCATTGCGACACGGTCCTTATGCAAGGTGAAAGCGATCTTTCTGATCCGCGGCAGATCCGCCACGACGCTGTTCTTGGGATAGCGCGGAATGAAATCGACCGGCTCATGCAGATACGCCGTGTCGCCATCGGTCCAGTCGAATTTCGCATTGTACAGCAGTTGCTGCATCAAGGCGAAGCGCTCCGGCGTCATGCCGCCTGCTCCATCTGGTCGATGTTGCACTGGTAGACAGTGACGGTGACCGCGATGATCGTTGGGTTCTTCGATACCAACTGCGGTCAGGCTGTGCGATTGACTCTAGGGCACATACCAGAACGGCGGGTCGGCGGTCTCACATTCGACCCCTTCTGCCTCGGCATCGGCCCCGTTGATGTCCTGCAGTTGCTTCAACTTCACATCGGATACGATCAGCGTCAAGCATGAGGCCCAGCGGGCATGTGGATAGAGGGGCGCGGCTCCCCGCTGTCCAGATCAGCGACGTTGCCACCGGGCATGATGCCACCGATCATGCGCCTGATTGGGCCGAAAATTTCGTCGACATTGATTTTGACAAGAAGTCTGTAACCGGTGCTGTGGCATGGTGCGCCTCTTCAGGAGGACAGGATGCGCACCAATCGACGGCTGGCCCAACTCTGGCTCGATGCCTTGGCCACGGAGCTCGGGGCTTCGGCGGGTACCATCGCCACCTACACCGATGATCTGAACTGCTACCTTGCCTGGCTTGATGAGAACAGCCTTGGCCTGGACGAGGTCGGCCTGGAGCAGATCCGGGACTACATCGCTGCTCTCGATGGGCGCGGCTACGCCGGCTCGACCGTGGCCCGCAGGATCACGGTGGCGCGCGGCCTGCACAAGTTCCTGATCGCCGAGGAACTCGGCTCCCGAGACCCGACAGCTCATCTGTCGACCATGAAGCGGGCGCGGAAGCTGCCCTTCGTCCTGTCTGTGGCTGAGACCGAAGCGCTCCTGGAGACGGCGCACCGGCTGGCGGCCGATTCCTCGGTCGGGTTGTACCGGCAGGCCGGCTATGCCCGCAGGGCTGCCCTGTTCGAGACCCTCTATGCCTCCGGCATGCGCATCAGCGAGGCCCTGTCCTTGCCCGCCGATGCCGCACCGGCGGGCACCCGCATGCTGGTGGTACGTGGCAAGGGCGACAAACAGCGGCTGGTGCCGCTGCATGAGCGGGCGATCGAGGCCCTTGCCCAGTGGCAGAGGCTGGCCCGCACCTATTCCGGGGAAGCCCCCTCCCCCTGGCTATTCCACCCGGTGCGCAACGGCGCCAAGGCGCTGACACGCCAGGCGGCCCTGCTCGAGATCAAGGAGGCCGGTGTGGCGGCAGGGCTGGCCAGCCCCGAGCGGGTCTCCCCTCACGTGCTGCGGCATGCCTTTGCCACCCATATGCATTCCGGCGGTACCGACCTGCGCGTGCTGCAGGAACTGCTGGGACACGCCGGCATCGAGACCACCCAGATCTACACCCATCTTGACACCGCCCGCCTCCACCACATGGTCCGCGACCTCCACCCGCTCAATGAGCAGGAGCAGGACGATCCCCCACCCCGGCTTGGGAACACAGCTGCGTCAGTGCAGTCCTGACGCTGGCCTGTGGTAGAATAGGTGCCAGATAGCTGATCCAGGAGGTGCGTGATGATCCGAGCCTCGTGCCACACCGCCGACAACGCTCTGGCTCTCGAGTTTGACGCGACACCATGGTTTGCTGAGGCTGACCGGCAGAGCATCCTGCACCTTGCTAAGGACGGTTGGTCCAGTGCGTGGGTTGCGGACGGTCTTGAAGCGCACCCCGGCTATGAGGGTCTGCATCAGCTTGTAAAATATGCAGCCACGCGGCTGCGGGAGGAGTCACTGGAGGACCCCACCTGGGCTGCGCTGGATTGCAGCGTCAACCAGTCTGACGCGATGCACTGGTTGGCTGAGAACAGGCCGGAGATTGCGGCGATGATCCAAGGCCAACACGCGCAACGGTGATCCGCTGCAGGTAGACAGGTCTATGTGCCTCTGCGGCTCAACACCCAACGGAACACACAGGGCTTGTCACCTGAATGAAAGGGATTTCGAGCATGTCCTCCATCTCCGTGATCTCACCGCGTCGCGCCCACAGCTGGACATGAGCGGGCGAGGAGAAGATGCTTGTCGACACGCTGCCCATTCTCGTCTTTCACCGTTTTAGTATCGAGGCATGCCGATAATGCCATCAGCATTGCTTCCCGTTTGACGTTAGCTGCCGGCGCCAGACAGGGTCTTTAGTTTACCGAGTCAGCCGCGTGGCATGTTTCACGAAGCTTAGACTGAGTCAAAAATCCTGACAGAAGACATGCGTAGGGATGAAGCCTCATGGCACGGAGATCAGACACATCAACCGGGCTAATGCTGGGTGGTATGAGATCTGATGGCTACGGAAGATGACTTGACGGCCCCTCAGTGTGCTGACAGCCTTTCGAAAGGGCGACGCCACAACGAAGAAGTCCGCCACCATGATCAAGTCCGAACTGGTCCAGAAGCTCGCCGAGCACGATCCACATTTGTCTCGCCATGATTTCGAAAAGATTGTGGATGCCATCCTTCACGCCATTCGCGATGGGCTTGCCCGAGGCGACCGGGTTGAGCTGCGTGGCTTCGGAACGTTCGCGTTGCGCAAGCATGCGGCTCGAATAGGCTGCAACCCGCGCACCAAAAATCCAGTTTCTGTTTCAGAGAAACTCGTCCCTGCGTTCAAGGCTGCCAAGGAGATGCATCAGCGACTCAATCCCATATCGCTCCGGCGGCAGAACATAAAAGAAGCAAGGTCATCGACTGCTGCTGACAATGTTCGTCACGTCGACGCTCAAGTCTCTGTCACTTTCGTCGCCACAACAGCGAGTGCGAGCCATGACGATGGAATTGTCAGGCTGCAGCTCATACGAGATTCTGGGCCCGATAGCGCCTGCGGCCGATCAACAGACAGAGGGTAAGCCCAGGATTGCTATTCGAGCCGATCGAGCATGGGTTGGGTGATCAAGCAGACACCACTGTCCGTGCGCCGGAAGCGTCGCGCGTCACGATCCGGAGCCTCTCCCACCACAAGCCCTTCTGGGATGCGCACGCCACGATCAACGATGACCTTGGACAGCCGGGCCGAGTGGGCGATCTCAGCCCCGGGCAGCACCACCGTTTCCTCCAGATGGGCGCCTGAATGAACACGGGCTCCGGTAAACAGGAGCGACCGCCGCAAGACTGCTCCTGATACGATGCAGCCGCCGGATAGGATGCTGTCGATCGCCTCCCCTTGGCCGGACCCATTCCGCGTCAGCTTGGCCGGTGGGGTAATCTCGGCATAGGTCCAGATCGGCCAGTCCGTGTCGTACAGATCCAAGCCCGGAGCCGCCTGAGTCAGATCGATGTTGGCCGCCCAGTAGGCATCGAGCGTGCCGACATCCCGCCAGTAGGCCTCCGCCTCAGCGGACGACCGAACACACGAGTGCGTAAACCGGTGCGCGACCGCTTTGCCATGCTCCACCAGGTACGGAATGATGTCCTTGCCGAAGTCGCGGCTGGAGCCCGGCTCGGCGGCATCTCGCTGGAGTTGGTCCAGCAGAAACCGGGTGGAGAAGACATAGATGCCCATGCTGGCCAGCGCCATGTCGGGCTTGTCCGGCATGCCCGGCGGATCGGCGGGCTTTTCCAGGAACGAGATGATGCGGTCGGTCTCGTCGATGGCCATCACGCCGAAACCGGTCGCTTCCATGCGTGGCACCTCGAGACAGCCGACGGTCACATCGGCGCCCTGGCTCACATGCTGCTGGAGCATGACTTCATAGTCCATCTTGTAGATGTGATCGCCGGCCAGGATCACGATGTACTCGGGGGCATAGCTCTCGATGATGTCGATGTTCTGGTAGACCGCATCGGCCGTGCCTTCATACCACATCGTCTCTGACACGCGCTGGCTGGCCGGCAGGATATCGAAGCTCTCATTGCGCTCGGAGCGGAAGAAATTCCAGCCGCGCTGCAGGTGGCGGATCAGGCTGTGGGCCTTGTACTGGGTGGCCACCGCGATGTGACGGATGCCGGAGTTCAGCGCGTTTGAGAGGGCAAAGTCGATGATGCGGGACTTGGCTCCGAAGTACACGGCCGGCTTGACCCGCTTGTCGGTGAGCTCAAGGAGGCGGCTACCGCGCCCGCCGGCCAGAACATAGGCCATGGTACGGCGTGCGAGCGGGACAGAGGCAAGGCTCGTCGGCATCAGCATTCCTCCCATTCAAGCAGGGCTCTTCTGGCCCGCTCAGCTTCTATGCTCAGAAATGAGCGGAAGTTCCTCAGGAGCAAGGGAGGATATCCGCCAGAGCCGGCGCCTTACGCCATCAGGGGTTCATTGTGAGTTCCACCCAGACATGCCAAAGCCGTTTGCGGAACTCCTCTGGATGGAGTTGTCGATAATCGAAAAACGGAGTGGAGCGACTTTCGACCCGGCATGGTAGGAGAGGAACGAGCCAAGGGCGGAATGAGATGAACGCAGCACCCTTCGACATCATTCCGGCGTGGCGGATCGCACGGTTAAGGGCGGCCTTGCGCGATGCGGAACAGCGTGGCGCAACCCCGGATGATGAGGGTCACGATCTCACCCACCGTGCCCTGCAGCGTCGCTTCGTGCTGGCCCGAGGACGCGCAAAGCATGGGTCGAGACTCGCCTCCAGACCAAAGACCACACGCAAAGGCCGCAGCTTTCCGCACCTGAAACTGGTGGTTATCTGGCGGGCCATCCTGAGCCATCGCCCCTCGGGTTGGAAGCAGGGCGATGCAGCGCCATTTGGCAGCATTCGCAACGCGCATGATCAGGCTGTTGCTGCGTGCCGCGCTGCTGGCCTTGCACCACCGCGCTACCGCACCGTCTATGTCCTGTGGCATCGCGGCGTACCGCCGGTGGACGTCATAGCGGCGTTGCGTGCCGCGCGGCGATCAGGATGGCAGTTGATCGGCAATCAGGATGAGGTGCGAGGCCGCTGTCGCTTCTTCAGGGGAGCGAGAGCGGCGACGGTGTGATCCGTCAGGACCACACCGTCTGGCAGTCGTGGCCGACCGGCTAAGGATTGGATGTCTTCACGCCAATGAGGAATCCACCCTTTGCCCGGCCGCCATATCACCGACTGCCAGATGAGGCTGTACATGAAGTTTCGCCAAACCAACACCGCCCCGATCGCCGCTGCCAAAGCCGGCTTCAGTCCCTCCACCGCCTCTCGCATCGACAAGGACCCGCGCCTGCCCTCGCACAGGAAAGCCCCACGCGGGCGCCGGCGCCCCGACCCGCTCGCACGCGTCTGGGACAGCGAGATCGTTCCTCTGCTCCAATCAGCCCCGAGCCTGCGCCCCGTGGCTCTCTTCGAGGAGATCATCCGCCGCCATCCCGAGCTCGGCACCGGTATCCGCCGCACTCTGGAGCGCCGCGTCCGTTCCTGGCGCGCCCTGCATGGCCCCGAGCAGGAAGTCATCTTCCGCCAGGTGCACGAGCCCGGACGCATGGGCCTGTCCGACTTTACCGACATGGCCGATCTGGCCGTCGCGGTCGCCGGCCAGCCCCTCGATCACCGGCTCTATCACTTCCGGCTCGCCTATTCCGGCTTCGAGCATGCCCACGTGGTGCTCGGCGGTGAGAGCTATGTCGCGCTGGCCGAGGGGCTGCAGAATGCCCTCTGGGCACTCGGCGGCGCTCTACGCGAGCACCGCAGCGACAGCCTCTCGGCGGCCTTCCGCAATCTCGATCGTGACGCCCGCGACGACCTGACCCGGCGCTACGATGCCCTGTGCAGCCATTACGGCATGGAGCCGAGCCGCAACAATACGGGCATCGCGCACGAGAACGGCGCCATCGAGAGCGTGCACGGCCATCTCAAGAAGGTGATCGAGGACGCCCTGCTGCTGCGCGGCTCACGCGACTTCGCCGATCTTTGTGCCTACCGCCGCTTCGTCGACGAGGTGGTCGGGCGCCGCAATGCCCGCAATACTCCGCGCATCGAGGTCGAGCGCGCTGCCCTTCAGGACCTGCCGGACCGGCGCACCGCCGATTACGAGGATGCCATCGTCACGGTGACCTCGACCAGCGGCTTTGTCCTGCGCAAGGTGTTCTACAGCGTGCCCTCGCGCCTGATCGGCCATCGGCTACGCGTGAGGCTCTTTGACGATCGCCTCGAGGTCTATCTCGGTGGCACGCACCAGATGACGCTGCCGCGCGGGCGGGCCCATCCCAACGGCCGGCACGGGCATGTGGTCGATTACCGGCACGTGATCCACTCGCTCAGACGCAAGCCCATGGCCTTGATGGGGCTGGTCTATCGTGACCAGCTCTTCCCCCGACAGGTCTACGTCCGTGCCTTCGAGGCGATGTGCGCCAAACTGCCTGCCCGGGTCGCCTGCCGCACCATGGTGGATCTGCTCGCCCTGGCGCACGAGCGCGCCTGCGAGGCCGAACTCGCCGCGCGCCTCGATGCGGATCTGACGGCCGGCCGGCTGCCGGATCTCAAGAGCTTGCGCGTGCTGTTCAGTCCGGATGCCGGTGCCGTGCCCGACATTGTGGTCTCCTATGCCCCGCTCAGCGCCTACGAGGAGCTTGCCGGCGGGCATCAGGGAGAGATCGCATGACGAGCCCCGATATTGATGCCGGCCGCCTGAGCCTGGCGCTCAACGACCTGCGGCTTCCGGCCATCAAGACGATCTGGCCGGACTTCGCCGCCCGCGCCGACAAGGAAGGCTGGCCGGCGGCCCGCTTCCTGGCGGCTCTGGCCGAGCACGAGATGGCCGAGCGCGCCAGCCGGCGCATCCAGCGCCATCTCGACGAGGCCCGTCTTCCTCCCGGCAAGACCCTCGACGGCTTCGACTTCTCCGCGGTACCAATGATCAGCAAGGCCCAGGTGATGGCGCTGGCGGCCGGGGACAGTTGGCTCGAGAAGGGCGCCAATCTGTTGATGTTCGGCCCGCCCGGCGGCGGCAAATCGCACCTGGCGGCCGCGCTGGGCTTGGCTCTGGTGGAGAACGGCTGGCGGGTGCTGTTCACCCGCACCACCGACCTGGTGCAGAAGCTCCAGACAGCACGGCGGGATCTTCAGCTCGAGGCGGCGATTGCCAAACTCGACAAGTACCATCTGCTGATCCTCGATGACCTCGCCTATGTCAGCAAGGATCAGGCAGAAACCAGCGTCATCTTTGAACTCATCGGCGCCCGGTACGAGCGTCGCTCGCTCTTGATTACGGCCAATCAGCCCTTCGGCGAATGGGGAAAGATCTTTCCGGATCAGGCGATGACACTCGCCGCGGTCGATCGTTTGGTGCACCACGCGACGATCTTTGAGATGAATGTCGAGAGCTATCGCCGCCGAACCGCCATCGAGCGTAAACGGGGACCGGGACGCCCGCCGACGCGCGCGACAATCAAGACCTCATCCTGATTGACGCTCGCAGCGACAATCAAGAAAGCGCTTGCATCTGTGTCGCGGCGCGACAATCATCATGCCCGCCGCGACAGCCAATCACCATCCTGATCGCCGCGCGCTCCCAATCCAGATTGTCGCGCAATAGTTGCGACGCGAACGTCAAAGTTCACTGGATTGACAAACGGGTGGCTTGTGCCAGTCCCGAGACCGCTTGTGAGGGCATGTTTCTGTTTTCCGAGACTTTCATCCCCGCCTGCCCCGGTGCACCACCCGTTCGATCTCCTCACCGCCAGCGCCGACAACTCCCGCCGGATCGACTGCCGTTTCCAGTTCCTCTGCGGCAACCGCGAACAATGGGCTTTTGCGCTTTGAGGCGAGCGCAAAGTGCGCCAGCAGCGCGAGGAGAGCCATGCCGGGCATCACCGTCGCCAACGCCGTCAGGGGATCGCTGAAGAGCAGAGCCGCAACGGCAGTGCCAGAGAGCCCAACGCCAATCTGCAGAAAGCCGGCCAGAGCCGAGGCCGCACCGGCCACCTTCGGAAAGCCCGCCAGGGCGCCCGTGGTCGCACCTGGGATCACCAGCGCGCTGCCGAAGGCCCAGATCAGAACTGGGCCCATGGCCGTATACAGGGAGAGCGGCAGAAGGCGCAGGCCAAGGCCAAACCCCAAGGCTGACACCGCAACGAGCATCAGCCCGATTGGGACCAGGCGCATCACCTCAATCCGACGCAGCAGTCGGCCCGTGACCGTTGCCCCCAGAGCATAGGAGCCGGTCTGCATCAGCATCACCAGACCGAACTGGGTTGGTGTCAGTCCGATCTTCTCCATCAGCACGAAGGGAAGAATGACCGCCATGGTATAGAACGCGCCGACCGCGCACCCGAGGACGAGGCTCCCGCGCATGAAGCCTTTGTCCATCAGGAGCATGGCATAGTTCCGCAGGACCTGGCCCGGATAGGCTTGTGTGGGATCAGGGGCGGCATTGGTCTCGACGCACCACAAGCCCATCACCAGCAGGGCGACGAGGCCGTAGACCACCATGATGAGAAAGATCGCATGCCAGCCCAGGGTGCTCAGGAGCACGCCACCGATGGTCGGCGAGACTGCGGGTCCAACCGCCAGCATCAAACCGATCAGGTTCATGATGCGCGCTGAGCTCTGACCGGTGAACTGGTCGCGCACGATCGCGCGTGAGATCGCCACGCCCGCGGCGACGCCGATGCCTTGCAGGGCTCGCCCGATCAGCAGCCAGGTGATCGAAGGCGAAAAGACGGCAATGACACTGCCCACGACATAGACGGAGAAGAATCCGAGGGCGACCGGCCGCCGGCCAAAGGCATCAGAGAGGGGCCCGCAGACCAGCTGGGCAAAGGCAAAGCCAAACAGATAGACCGACAACGACATCTTGATGGCCGCCGGTGTGGTGTGCAGCACCTCAACAAGCGTGGGCATCGCGGGTGTGTAGAGCGCCATGCTGACGGAGCCGAGGGCCACGATGAGCGCCCCAATTACAGCGGTACGGGTCTCGGACATGAGGGGCTTCATGCCTGCCCCCTCCCCGGCTCGCGGCTAGCAAGATTCGCCCGCATGCGCTTCAGCAGGGTCCGGAGCATCTCAACCTCTTCGGGATGGAAGTCCTGCAGAGCCCCATCCTGGACCTGCCTCGTGATCCTCTGAATCTGCTTGAGGGTCGATTGTGCATCCGGGGCAAGCTGCACGATTTTGGCGCGTCGATCTGTGGGATCCGGCTCCCGCGCGATCAGGCCCCGGCTTTCCAATCTGTCGAGAAAGATGACGAGCGTCATGGGCTCGACATTCATCTGAGCCGCGAGAGCGGTCTGGCGTGAGGCTGGATAGAGGGCAACATACGCCAAGGTACGGGCTTCGCCGGCCGTCAGTCCCAGACCAGCCTCCTCAAAGGCCCGATCGATCTGGAGGCGCAGAAGCCGTGCCCCGTCCACCAGCAGGAGGCCGATCGTCTCTTCAGTATATTTAGTAAGCATCTCTTATTATCGAGGATCCTTACTAAATCGAGAAGGCTGCCGGCGCACAACCCTGACCTGCGCCACCAGTATGATTGTATGCTCCGAGCCAACCAAATCCGGATGGGTGTTCGGGCCAGCGGCACTCGGTTGGCCCTACCTGATCTGATTTGAACGTGCAGCCTCTTCGGCGGCGCTCCGGGACGCTGCGCTGCCTCTCATTAATCCGGAGCTCGCCACTTTATTGCCACGGTTCCCTTGCCCAACTAGCCTTCCTCACGTGATGATCGATCATCGAAGGGTGGCGCATGCTGTTCCACCAGAGGGAAACACGAGGGACTCGAGACGAGAATGGCGACTGGCACTGTTAAATGGTTCAACGAGAGCAAGGGCTACGGCTTCATTACGCCTGATACGGGCGGCAAGGATGTCTTCGTTCACATCAGCGCTGTCGAGCGCGCCGGCCTTCGAGGCCTCAATGACGGGCAGAAGGTCTCCTACGAGGTTCAGGCGGACCGCCGGACCGGCAAGGAATCGGCTGTCGACCTGAAGGTCTAAGGCCTCCCATATGGAGTGGGCCGCCCCGCTTGCTGATCAGCCGCTCCTGTTTTGGGGGCGGCTTTTTTGCTGCGCCCGACCCTGTTGCTATACTTGGTTACTTGACAGGCACAAACAGCCTGAACTGATCGGCGATGCTGAGCGCGCGCAGCCAAGAATGCCGACGGTGCAACGATCCGGAGTCGAGACGAGGAGCGGCCGAGCATCGTGTCCTCGCAATCAGAGAAGTGAGATCGGTACCAGCAGTCTCAAGCAGCATCCTTGGGCAAGCTCTTGGACGGAGTCTTGTGAGCAACGTAGGGGCGGCGGATCCCGGCAGCCGCAAGCCTTGCCTCCCTGGCCCGGATGCGCTCCCGGTGGGCCGTGTAGAGACCGCTCGCCGCGATGACGAGCCCGCCGGCGAGGGTCATGACCCCCGGGATTGTGCCGAAGACGGCGAAGCCGAGCAGCCCGGCGAATAGGAGCTGTACATAGGAGAAGGGCGCGATGATAGACGCCGCGGCCTTGCGATAGGCCAGGATGATGAGCCAGTGGCCCATGGTCGAGCAGCTGCCCATCAGGACGGCCAAGCCGATCTCACCAGCAGTGGGTGTGCGCCAGTGGAACGGCACAAAGGCTGTCAGAGCAACTAGCCCGATCACAGCCGACCACGCCAGGGTCGCCTCAGGCCGTTCAGAGCTCATCAGGCGGGTGGCAATGGCGGCCAAAGCCCAGGCGAGCGCTGCGCCAATCGGCAGCAGGGCAGCCACCTGGAAGGCCGAGCCGCCAGGCTGCACGACGAGCATCACGCCAAGGAAGCCCACTGCCACCGCGGCCCAGCGCCGGATACCCACCTTCTCGCCAAGAAGCGGGATCGACAGGGCGGTGATGAAGATCGGCGAGATGAAGTTGATCGCCGTTGCCTCGGCCACCTGGAGGTAGCTCAGTCCGAGGATGAAGAGCACGGCTGAGCCTGCGACCGCCAGCGCCCGAATGATCTGGAGGCGCAGGCGCGGCGTGTGCATCGCCCCCGTGCCGCGTGCGACGAACACCGTTGGAACGACCACCAAGCCGAAAATGAGGTAGCGCAGCCAGGCGACTTCGATCGCAGGCAGCGTGCCTGTCAGCACCTTCGCAGCAACATCGCCCATGGCGAAGAAGACGGTCGATAGAAGGGCCAGGCCGATGGCGGCGAAGGTCGCGTCCCTGGCAGGAGCGCTGCTCTTCGTGCTCGGTCTCGCGGGGACGACCTCAGTGATGGCGGGACAGTCGGCGACGGCGGAGACTGAGGAAGGAGGGCTCATGGGTGCGTGGAAGATCTCGGCGAGAGCATGGGGCTTCACGCGCTCTGTTGCGCCGGCACGATGGACCGACGCTGCTGAATCTTGCGTGAACTGGGCTTCTAGCCTCGCGCGGGGCACACCTGCGCCAGCCGCATGACGTGGCAAAGGTTCCTGCCATGCCCAATCAGGTCCGCACGGGCATGCCGATCCGCGCGTCGTGCTCGCGCAGCCAAGCCATCATCGGAATGCTCAGCAGCACCATCCAGACTTTGCCAAGGATCTGCGGCAGCAGGAACTCGAGGCTGCCGAATGCCAAGTACAGGAAAACGGCACTGTCGATGATCAGCCCCACGACACTGCTCGCGACCACTGCCAGGATCAGGCCCCGCTGCTGCAACGGCGTGTAGACACCCAAATCCGCCAATTCGGACAACAGAAACGCCGCTGTCGATGCGAGAATAAGGGATGGAGGCGCAAGAACAGCTGAGAGAATTGCACCAACGCCGATGGCCGCCAGCGCCCAGTACCGCCCCAGACGCCGCTGCACGAGGTCGCGCAGTACGAGGGCCAGGCCAACCACGAGCACACCACTGGGGGCTGCCAGGCCAGGGGCGATGGGGATGAGACATGGGCCGTCCGGAACGCAGGCCGTTCCGACATGGCCGACGAGCCAGTTGGCCGCCGGGATGCAGGCCGTAAAGCCCGCGAGAAATGCGATCCCCTCAATCCGGCGCCGTTGAGCAGGCGTCATGGTCGTGTCCTCCACAGAATTCATGTCACCAGTGTGGTTGCTCTGGCTAAGCCTGAGGCGGCTGCCCGGCTTGGTGCTCGCGACAGGCTTCGATCCAGTAGTCCGGATCCTCATACGAGGTTGGATCCTCGATACCGGCGAGATGAAAGGCCTCGCGCCGCTCGACACAGGTGCCGCAACGCCCGCAATGACGCTCGCCACCCTGGTAGCAGGACCAGGTATCGGCAAAGGACACGCCCAACCGGGCGCCTTCACGCACGATGTCGGCTTTGTTGAGCCGCACGAAGGGAGTGTAGAGCGCGATGCGAGCGATCCCCTCCAGCGCATGGCGCTGCATGGTCTCGAAGCTCTCGATGAAGTCCGGGCGACAATCCGGGTAGATGAAGTGGTCGCCACCATGGACCGCGGCCGCCACCGCCTCGACCTGGTCGGCAGCAGCGACGCCGAAGGCAATCGCCAGCATGATGGCGTTGCGGTTCGGCACGACCGTGATCCGCATCGTCTCTTCGGCATAATGCCCCTCTGGAACAGGCTCCCCGCTGGTGAGGGCCGATCCCGTTAATCGGTGCCCGACTGCGGTAATGTCGACGGTGTCGTGCGGCACAGCGAGGCAAACCGCGCAGGCCCGCGCGGCGTCGAGTTCCTTTTTGTGGCGCTGGCCATAGTCGAAGGATACCAGGCGCGTGAGCGTGTGCTCAGCCGCGACTTTGTGCGCGAGCGTGACGGAGTCCAATCCGCCGGAACAGACGACGAGGGTCTTCACCAGAACTCCTTGTTTTGACCGGGTAGGCTGCGACCGGGTCGGCTCACGTGCCGACGAACGTTGAGCAGAGGGAAGACGTGAATGCGTGGCTTCACCAAGCTCTCACCCCATCTGCGTCACGGCATAAGGACCGAGGCGGGTGCACGTGTCAACGAGAATACATTCCGGCATACGCTCTTCCAAAAGCCTGACCTCGATTGCACGACAGGACCGCGCCGAGACCCTCCGCCGCGGAGTCATGCTCTCGTCTTGACGCTGGCAGGAGGGACACCGATATGGCGAAGGATTTTCGGCTGGACGCTTCAGGGCAAGAGTGGTGCATGGCGGGACGGGTTCGAGGCCGAAAGAGCTCCCGTGAGAAAATTCTCGACGCGGCTGCGGAGCTGGTAAGCGAGATGGGTTCGGGGCGGCTGACGCTCGACACCGTGGCCGAACGGGCCGGGCTCAGCAAGGGTGGGCTTCTCTACAACTTTCCCACCAAGGAGGCGCTGCTTCAGGCCATGGTCCAGCGCCTCGTGGATGAGGTGTCGGCGGAGCGGGAGTCCCTCCGCGCTCAGGCCGAGCCCGGGCGCAACCTGGAAGCCCGCCCGTGCACGGCGGCGCTGCTCAAGCTACGTCAGGGCAGGACGAAGGAGGTCGCGAATGGCATGCTGGCCGCCTCGGCCGAGAACCCGCACCTGCTCGATCCCGTGCGCGAGGTCATCAAGGCGACCCTGGAGAACCTGAAAGCCACATCGGACGATTTGGATGCGGCGCTTCTGGGCTGGCTGGCCATTGAGGGTATGAACAGCCTCGAGATGCATGACCTCAGCCCTTTTTCGGAGGAGGAGCACGAGCGGATCGTCCAGGCGGTCAAGCGCCTGCTCCTCAGAGGAATCGCTGAGTAGAGCCTCCAGGCGCAGGGCGGACGAGCCGGATTTGGAGGCGCGGAATCCATCCTTCGTGCTGCTCGAGGTAGCACATCCATGAGCCTACGCTTGCAGGGGCTGCGCCAGGTCCCGATCATGTCAATGCGCTTTGGCGGAAGAGGAGTTGTGGCTCTCAATACACCAGAGTCCTCCAACATCATCGATAAACGCAAACCCACTGATTATCGACGGTAAAAAAACCCGCCGAGCGCCATCGCTTTAATAGGCGAAAAGCATTCGCTCGCTGCACCCCGCTATGGCCCTTCGCCTTCCAGCGTAAAACCGGCCTTGAGCACGACCTGATAATGGTGAACCTCGCCGTTCTCCACGTGCCCGCGGGTTTGTACCACCTCAAACCAGCGCAGGTTGCGCAAGGTCTGATCGGCACGCTTGATCGCGGTTTGGATCGCATCCTCGATGCTATTCGGCGACGAGCCCACGAGTTCAACAATCTTGTAGACGTGATCGGACATCACACGCTCCCCTCTCCTATCCAGATCCCAGGTAGCGCAGACACCGTCGCCTGCGAGGCCTGCCGGCTCCCAACAATCAAGGTACCATGATGATCAGGAGCACCGGCGCGGCTGGCGCAGGTCAGGGGTCGAGGTGTTCCTGTAGGTGTGAGGCAGCAGTCGCTCGAAGCTGCGGCGCACCGTACCGTAGCACTCGCAGGAGGTTTGCTCGAGGCCGGCCCGATCTATCACGGTGATCACGCCCCGGCCCTGCCGGATCAGCCCCGCCGCCTGCAGTGCTCGCGTGATGCTGCTGACGGTGGAGCGCTGCACCCCCAGCATATCGGCCAGGAACTCGTGCGTGAGCGGCACGGTGTCCCGATCCAGCCGGTCGTGCATGCTCAGGATCCAACGGCAGCACCGGGCCTCGACGCTGTGGACCGCGTTGCAGGCCACATTCTGCAGCACCCGGGCCATCATCGCTTCGGCAAAGTGCAGCACAAGCTGGCGCACCTTCGGACGGGTGCCGATCACCTCGTGCAGGCGATCTAACTCAATCTGCGAGGCGGTGCCGCCGGCTTGTACGATGTAGCGCCCAAAGGATTGGCGGGCTGTCATGGAGCTGACGAGACCCAAGGCCCCTTCCCGGCCATAGACCGCCATCTCGGCCGAGCGGCCATCCTTCAACACGGCCACCAGCGACACCACCGTGTTATGAGGAAAGGTGGCATGGCGCAGGGGATCGCCGGCCTCGTACAGCACCTGATCCTGGCGCAGGCTGATCCCGTGCAGGTGGGGCTCGAGCGCTGCAAAGTCGTCCGGCTCCAGCGCCGCCAGGAGCCGGTTGGCCCGGTAATCGACCTTTGGAGCGGGAGCAATGGCGCAGATATCGGCGACCGCCGCAAGGCCATGCTCGAGGACATCGCGATCCTGACCGCCGGCCAGACGATCTCCGAAGACCTCGGCATCAAGCTCGAGAACGTCACCCTCGACATGCTCGGCCGCGCGAAGCGCGTCCGCATCGAGAAGGAGAACACCACGATCATCGATGGTGCTGGGTCTACGCAGGACATCGAAGCCCGCGTGCAGCAGATCAAGGCGCAGATCGAGGAGACCACCTCGGACTACGACCGTGAGAAGCTGCAGGAGCGTCTGGCCAAGCTCGCAGGCGGCGTCGCGGTGATCCGCGTCGGCGGCGCGACCGAGATCGAGGTGAAGGAGAAGAAGGACCGCGTTGACGATGCGCTGCATGCGACCCGCGCTGCGGTGGAAGAGGGCATCGTTCCCGGCGGCGGCACGGCTCTGTTGCGCGCCAAGGCTGCCGTTCAGAAGCTGACCTCCGACAATGCCGACGTGAAAGCGGGCATCAGCATCGTTCTGCGCGCCCTTGAGGCCCCGATCCGCCAGATTGCCGAGAACGCCGGTGTCGAAGGATCGGTCGTCGTCGGCAAGATCAACGACAACACGAAGTCCGACACCTTCGGCTTCAACGCCCAGACGGAAGAGTTCGTGGATCTGCTTCAGGCCGGCATCGTGGACCCGGCCAAGGTCGTCCGCACGGCTCTGCAGAATGCAGCGTCGGTGGCTGGTCTTCTGGTCACCACCGAGGCCATGGTTGCCGAGACGCCGAAGAATGACGCTGCTCCGGCCATGCCCGGTGGTATGGGCGGCGGCATGGGTGGCATGGGCGGTTTCTAAGCCTCGTCTCCAGCACGACACAAGAAGGGCCCCGGAGCGATCCGGGGCTTTTCATTTGCGTTGGATCACACGGCGCTGATCCCCGGAAAACGATGCGCTCATTCTTTGTAAACCGTTTGGAGCAGACGATGCGTCATGTGTTCCCAGAGTCATGTTGTTCCCAGGTGCTTTCATGAAGAATGTTCGACGCTTCCTTGTGTCTCCATGCATCGCTCGTCTTATTGCGAGAGAGCGCGGAGTCGACCGTCAGATCGTTGAGAGTTATCTCTCGTCCCAGCCCGGCAAAGACCAATTGATTCGGCTGGAGGCTGATCAAGCTCATTTTGTCTTGTCAGGGCAGGATTAGTCAGGGGACCTGGAGGAAAAGCTTGCTCCCCTTCCGCGCGATCATGCCGAAGCCTTGTTTGGTCTCTGCATCGGGCAGATCTCCTACGACCGCCTCCACCTGTCCCTTCAAAGCGGCCTCAGCCATGCGATACAGCTTGACCGTGTCGTGTATCCGAGCCCCTTTGATCTTATCACCATCGAGTTCGCCGACGCTCAGCAGGCAGAAGCCTTTGAGGTTCCGACTTGGTTCGGCCCCGAGGTGACCGCCGAGTACACGTACGAATGGCGCTATATCGCGCTGAATGGCCTGCAGACGCATCACGAGGTGCCGCTCTCAAGCCAGCAGGTCGAGGCGGTGCTCGATCTGCTGGATCAATCCCAGCCAGTCACGAAGGCAAACAATGGGTCTGCTGCTGACGACGTCATTGTCGCTCTCAGCCGCTCGCTTGAGACATCTGGCCTCCTGAAAGCCGCGAAGGACACTTCCCCTCCTCCAGGAGCTGAACCGCTTGCCGAAGAAATTCCTGAGCTGATGAAGGGGTCAGTTCAATAGCCTGAGTCCGGGTCGGACAAATCAAAGCGAGCGCTGCCATGATTAGGCAGCGCTCTTCTATTGCTCGCGTCACGAACTCTGACTTCAAACAGAATCATGCAGGAGCGCCTTGGAACTGCCGATGGTGCGAGGCATGCGAGCTCCGTTGCGCTGCCGATGATCTGTGTTGGTACAACCTATGAAGGAGCAGGCCACCGCTTGAGATCGCCACTGCACTAACGGAAGGCGATCCAATGTTTCGGCGTTGCCAGTTTCTGACGGATTGCTCGAGATGGCGTTCGGGATCCAATCTGGGCGAGGCGAGCTTTCTGACGCGCCGATCCGCCGGCGCGATCCTGCATATGCCATGTCTTGTTGGCTCTTCCCACATCCTGTTGCAGCCTGCTGAAACCGATCCGCCTGTGGGAGCGGAGCCGAGGGACCGTGGCAGGCGCGCTTGTACGCTTCGCCAGGCGCTTGCGTTCAACGTCTTGGCCGCGCGTCTGGATCACTGGCTGTGCAAGTATCCTAGTTGGATTTTCAATCTCTATTCCAATAGCGGCAAGATGCAGGCGGGCCCTTCTGCAGTACTCGATGCTGAGGGCGCTCATCTGCTCCGAGGCGTGCCCCGCGCGGTACTTCATCAGCGCGCGACATAGGCCGCCTCCAGCGAGGCGCCACGCTTTCGCCAAGTACCCCACGCCGTAGCGGAGATTGGTTCTCGGCTCGGCCAATTCGGCGGAGGTTCCCTGAAAGCCCAGCAACGCGGCGGTCTTGGGTCTCACCTGCATGAGCCCGATCTCGCCGATGCTGCCAACGGCGGTCGAATCGTACCGGCTCTCGATCCGCACCACTGCATCGACAAGAGCCGGCGGCACCCTGTTGGCTGCAGCCTCCTCGGCAATCGCAGGCAAGTACGCGGAGCGATCTTTGAGTGCAGGGGAAGGAGAAGAAATCTCCAGTACGGTGGGTGTTTCGATCGGCTCAAGATCGGGAGGCAGGGGAAGCGACGCAAGCTGCCAATCCACATCAATCTCAAGGACATTAAAGTCAGGCTCGGCTGATCCTGAATTTGGAAATAGCACGAGGAGCACTGTCGTGCAGGCGACAAGACACAAACTGAACATAGGCCATGATCCCTTGAGGGTGGCGCTCTACTCAGCTTTTCGCAAATGTGTTGAGGGATCGTTTATAGTGGTATTCCGAACCGTAGAGGCAAACAGGCTGAGTTCGACGAGAACTCGGCACACGACAGGCCCCTGATGGCATCGTCAAGCTGTCGGCGAACGACGTGTGATTCGCGGCTCACGTCGGTTCCGTTGCCCGACCGTCTTATCTTCGTCCCGCCTGTCTCCGAGTTTGTGGGAACGGCTTCGTCACTCTGCAACATCGTCCAGACTGTGAGGTCGGCTTAGCTGCGTCGCCTCACTTGGGGCAACCACGTATGGCCCTTACCTCTATGTCCCAGAGAAACGGGCTTTGCGCAGTGTGCACGTGACGCAAGCACCGGATGGCCTGTGAAGGGAGCCCTGAAATGGAAGCCCCCGGGGAGCACGAGGCGCTCCCCGGGGGCACGGTGTGGAGATGAGATGAGGCCGACAGGCTGCACCAACTGCTAGAGGCTGAGCCGATGCTCGTTTGCGTGTGCCAGTCTGGCTAGCTGCCAGCCTCAGTCCTCGTCTGCTCCACCCGTTCCAATGAGGATCTCGCGCTTGCCCGCATGGTTCGCAGGTCCGACGATGCCCTCGTTCTCCATCCGCTCCATCAGCGAGGCGGCGCGGTTGTAGCCGATCTGCAGCCTACGCTGGATGTAGCTCGTCGACGCCTTCTTGTGACGCAGCACGATCGACACCGCCTGATCGAACAGCTCGCCCGATCCCAGACCCATCTCGCTCTCGTCGAAGACCGGCGCCTCCACAGGCTCCTCTTGCTCCTCATCGTCAGCCGTAACCGCCTCCACATAAACGGGCTTGGCCTGACGTTTCAGGTGCGCCACTACCTTCTCCACCTCCACGTCCGAGACGAAGGGGCCGTGCACGCGAGCGATGCGTCCGCCACCCTGCATATGAAGCATGTCGCCCTGGCCCAGGAGCTGCTCGGCGCCCATTTCCCCTAAGATCGTGCGGCTGTCGATCTTCGACGTCACCTGGAACGAGATCCGGGTCGGGAAGTTCGCCTTGATCGTGCCGGTGATCACGTCCACCGACGGGCGCTGCGTCGCCAGGATGACGTGGATGCCGGCGGCGCGCGCCATCTGGGCCAGGCGCTGGATCGCGCCCTCGATCTCCTTACCGGCCACCATCATCAGGTCGGCCATCTCGTCTACGATCACCACGATGTAGGGCAGCGACGTGAGATCCATGACCTCTTCCGTGTACGTCAGTTCGCCTGTGGCCTTGTCGAAACCGGTCTGGACCGTTCGCGTAATGACTTCACCCTTTTCCCTGGCCTCGCTCACACGGGCATTGAAGCCGTCGATGTTGCGGACCCCGAGCTTCGCCATCTTCTTGTAGCGATCTTCCATCTCGCGCACCGCCCAACGCAAGGCGATGATCGCCTTCTTGGGATCGGTGACCACCGGCGTGAGCAGATGCGGGATGCCGTCGTAAACGCTCAATTCGAGCATCTTGGGATCGACCATGATCAGGCGGCATTCTTCCGGCGTAAAGCGGTAGAGCAGCGACAGGATCATGGTGTTGATCGCCACCGACTTGCCCGAGCCGGTGGTGCCGGCGACCAGGAGGTGCGGCATGCGGGCGAGATCAGTGATGACGGATTCTCCGCCGATGGTCTTGCCAAGGCAGAGGGGTAGTTTGTGTTTCGAGACCTCGAAATCTTCTGAGGCAAGCAGCTCGCGCAGGTACACCGTTTCGCGGGTCTCGTTCGGCAGCTCGATGCCAATGGCGTTGCGGCCTGGGATCACCGCCACGCGCGCGGACACGGCGCTCATGGAGCGCGCGATATCCTCCGAGAGCGCAATGACGCGAGATGACTTGATGCCGGGGGCCGGCTCGAATTCGTAGAGCGTGACCACCGGGCCTGGATGGACATGGATGACTTCGCCTTTGACGCCAAAGTCGCGGATCACCTTCTCCAACCGTCCCGCCGTCTCTTCCAGGATGTCCTCGGTCAGCTCCGGTCCTTCGCGTTCCGGCGGCTCAGCCAGCAACGCAATGTCCGGCTTCTGGTACGACCAACCCTCTGGTGCACCGGCGTGGGAGATCGGATGCCCCCAGGTCGACGGAGCGATCTTGGGAAGGTCCACGATGGGACCGTCCACCTGAAGCGGTTGGATCAGGGCAATCTCGGTCTGGCCCGGCCCTGTCGCAGCGTCTGGCATGGGCACCTCCTCCATCTGCTCCTGAGCCAGGATAGCCGCCTGATCCGGTGCCGGAACAGGGACAGGGGCGACTGACGATGCGGGTTGGGGTGGAAGGGCAACCTCCTCCGTCTGCGGTTTCTTGCTCGCCGTCGGCCGAAATTCCTCGTAGAGAGCGAGGTATCCGAAATCGACCTCCTCCTCGATAGGATCCGACACGCTGGCACCCGGAACCGCAGGAGCCGCTTCCTCGTCCGCTGCGGCGGTGATCCTGGTCTCGATGGCCGCTTCCTGGATTTGCTCGGATGGCGGTGCCGCTTCGATGACGGCATTCTCCACTGCGGAAGCCCCATCCGGATTGACTCGGCCTTCGTTGGGGAGCTCGGCGGCGACGACGGTGGTCTCCAGCATCTGCCCCTCAGCAGGGGCGGCTGCCAGGGCTTGCAGATCCTCCACCGGGCGGACTCCAGTCATGCCATATGCAAGGCCCTGCCACGAGAACGAAACGGCCGCGGACGTCAAGCTGAAGGGCGTGGCGGCCGGTTCGAGATGAAGCTCCAGGTGTTGTTTCTCGTGAGGCGCCTCATCCGCGGCAGGGACCTGCTGTGGCAACGGAAGCCGTGTCGCCGTTTCGATCGTCCGACGTGCGGAACCAGTCGTCTCTCCACGGTCTGCTGCGTCAGCCAAGGCAGCTTCCCTGTCGGCGAGCGATGCCAGCCGTTCTGAAACCGGATCCTTGGACGCCAGCGCCGACCGCAATTCCGCGATCTGGCTTCTGATTGCCGGCTCGGGAGCCCCGATCGACTCCTCGCCGATAACGGAGCGGACGTGCTCGCCAGGTGAGTTGACGGCAGGAGCTGCGTGCCCCGGCTCCGGGGACGCGGGTTCGCCGTGGCCGTTGCGGGCCCGGATGACCTTGTCCGGCGTACGCGTGGCCTTCACGCCCTCGGCAAGAACAAAGGCCTGACGCCATGGCGGCTCGTCACCTTCCGAGATCGGATCAGTTTCAGCATCCCTTCGAGCTTGCCTCAGCCGCACGATGTTGGTCATCTCGGGGGCATCTTCCTCTCCGGGCAGAGGTGGCGGGCAGAAGGGCGGCTTACGGGTCGAATGCATGATCTCGAACGCTGCTACTGAGAGATGATCAGCCGTGATGATTCCGGCATTGGCATGACTCTGGGGGGAAACTCTAAACAGAGGGTTAGGCTTTGCGGCGACCCATCCTGCCGGTCGGTCTTGCTGAAGAAATTGTCTCGGGATCCCAATTGGATTGAAATCTAGGAAATGGGGACTACGGCAGTTCTCGATCGGGCGGATTGAGGCCAAGCGCTTTTAGGCCTGTCACCTTTGTTTGATCGCACTCCCGGGTCGGTGCTTCACTTCGAGATCTGCCATTGGTCTCGTCCTGTACGGGATCGGGAGAGTGAGGCAGCTCAATCTGTCACGCGTCCTGATCGCATACGACGCGACCGGCACAAGGGGCCTAGCGAACTGGATCCGTTGCGAACTCGCGTTTCGTTAATCGGCTGCAACAGCTTTCAAAAATCATCGGCTGAAGCATCAAGGGCTTGAGGAGTATGGTACAGCGCCAAAGCGGCACTTGAAGTGGCTGTGCTCGACGCTTGCAAGCGATCTCTTGCAAGTCAGGTGATGCAGGAAAGTCTCAGCCCGGCGCTGCGTTAATGCGCGTGCTGAATCAGACTTGATCTGCCCGAGCCGGTCTGCGCCTATGCATCGCTCGAATTCCAGTTTCTGTCCAATGCTGTCCCTGTCCGTCGCTCTTGCTATCGCTGTACTCACTGCTGGATTTGCGGTGGCTTTTGCCCTTGGGATCGACAGCCTTCGGAGCGTTCGCTCGAGAATGAGCAAAAGCCTGTGACCATCCCTCAGCTGGAAAGTCGCCTCATCGGGCGGCGTTGACGCTCTGGTTGGCAGGCCTAGATCCAAAGCGTGATGTCATTCCCTTGGCACGCAGACGCCCTGGCTGATGGATCGAGCGACCTATCGCCGGGGCGTTTCTATTTCGGGGCTACTCCTGAAAGCAGAGAGGGCGCGGTTCAGGACCAACGACCCTCCCCTCTTGCTCAGTTGCGGATGGGCAGGGACCGCTTAGTCTATGAGACGTGGCTCAAGTAGTTGCCCCTACGGGAGTTACGGCGCTCCAGCTGAGAGTTAAGGCGAACCTCTCTCGGCTGGGGCGTTTCATTTTAGGCTCGACCTGCCGAGCAGTGCGCCATGCTGCCACGCCTCGCTCGAAGCGCTTGTCACTCCGGCAAATCAGCTCAGTCTGATCACAGCTGCCTATCGGCGACAGCTATCGACGAGCCCCGGGAGTTGGCACGGATGGACTGCCCTCCCGGGCTCCTCGTCGACTTGGCGCGATACCGGATTTGCCGGCTTTCTCAGCCGCAAAGCCCCAAGCCAGCCTGCTCTCCTACAAAAGGCCTTCCGCCGTAGTAGGATCGTGTGCATGCCCTTTGGACCGCCCGAGCGTCGTTCGAGTGAGCGCTTCCCCACCCACCTGAAAGGATGGATCGCGGACAAGACGACTCCGGCACCAATTGAATGCGCCATTTGGGACCTGTCGACGACTGGCGTGCGTCTCGTGGTGTCTGAGCCAGCCGCCATTCCCTTGGAGTTTCAGCTACAGATCCCAGACCACGAGGCAACCGCTCGGGTGCGCTTGGTCTGGACAGACGGGGTCCATTATGGGGCGACATTCACGGATTGAGGGGAGAACCCGACCAAGTCCAACGATGAGAGGGTTGAGGGTCCTGGGCTTGGCCGGGAGTACGGTCGGGCAACCGGTGTTCTAAGGTGCAGGGCGACGACTGAACCATCTGTGAATGCCGATCAGCATCCCGTGCGGAGTTCAGTGAAGGGGGTGTCAGCGCTCCCAGGCGTCGCCATGCCGATTGTTGGTTTTTATCGGTGGATCGCCGAGCCAAGCACAAAGATCCTCCAACGAGGCGAAGACATGTTCGAGCTCAGCGAAGGGTGTTGGCCTGCGGGCTGGAGGGACATCCTCAAGCAGTTCGGCTGTCCAGGTGTAAGGCTGGTAGGAGCTATTGCGCACCACACTGCCCACAACCTCTCCGTTCAGGAGGAGGTCATAGGCGCCGGGCGCCAGCTGGATCAGGCTGTAGGTCATCCGGATTCATATCAGAGGCAGGCTGTCAATCAATCCACTCATAGGCTCTTGCGATATCAGCGCCCTTGTGGCTGCAACGAACGGGCGAGTTCCCGGATCACACTGTCCTCAATGTTAAGCCGGTCGAATTCCTGTTCGGCCTCAGGATCTAGGGCCGGCTCGAATGTCTCGGGCGCACGCGCCGCCGGAGATGGACGCGGCTGGGGCTCGCCAGCGCGGTTATCCAAGGTATCGAGCAGGCTGTTGAGGGCCGCATCCGTGACCTCCACTTCTGGAAGTGATGGCAGACCAGCGAGGGCGATGACGCGGGACTTGTAGCTGGGATCAGTGGTGACCTCAGGCCCGAACCAAGCCGGGGGCTGGAACTTTCGCGCTGCCTTGTCTTGCTTGAACACAATGGTGATCAGATCAAGCGGTCCCGGACTGATGAAGCGATGAATGGCGGCGGTGTGGGAACCAATGTCCACACTAACATTCTGGAGTTCGACCTGTCCGGTGGCCAGCTCGAGCAGAGCTTCGGCCTGCAGACGGGAGATCGCAGCCAGGTCCTTGAGCGGTTCGGTTGACGGCTGGGAGACTAAGACGAGATGCCCTGCATCGCCTTCCAGCAGGACGTGGGTGCTGCGGCTTGGTCCTTCGGGGAAGTAGCCCTGCCGGACGAGCTGACCTCCCCTCTCCCTCTCGATCAGTCGAGCCAGGGCGGAGGCGAGCAGAAAGACACGAGTGGCGCTCATCGGGTCAGCCCTCCACAAAGGGTGCTGCTGGTCGATCCAGCGGATACCAGGTTAGGGTGCAACGTCGGGCAGGGATAGACAGTTCATCCCGATCTGCGTCCGACACACGCTGGCGATTAACAGAGCGCTTCGATGAGCGCCCCTGATTACCTTGGATGCCTCCTGAGTCAGCCTCTGATCAGGTGTTGGGCGTTGATGAGGGGGCGATCGGCGGTCCGGAGGTTCTCGCTTGCCCACATGGCAGCCTGAGTTCGATTGGCCGCTCCAATCTTGCGGAGGATGGATTTCACGTGGACCTTGATGGTGGCCTCCGTGATGTCGAGCTTTCGTGCGATGACCTTATTCGCCTCACCCCCCATGAGAGACTGGAGGATCACCATCTCTCTCGGTGAGAGTTTGCCTGCTCTCGGATCAGAAGAGGTTAACTCCGTTGCCGATGAGCCCTGAGCCGCACTTGAAGTCGCAGGTACCTGATTGAGAAGCGCCTGAAGCGTTGCCCCAGGCAAAACCTGTTCGCCCAACATTGTCAGTTCAAGGATGTTTATCAGGACCTCGCGCTCTCCGGTCGCGGCGCAGAAACTATCGACCTCCCTCGAGACCGCAAGACGGATCAGGCCAAGATCAAAGCTGTTGGCGATCAGCACAACACGGGCCGTCGGATTCTGGCGCTTGGCTGCGTCAAGAAACGCCAGCGTCTGGTCAGACGATCCGCTGGCATCAACAATAAACAGCGCCAGTTTTGCGCCAATCTCATCCGACAGAGCGGCATCCTCGTGGCGATCAACCACGGCAAAGCGTGTACCGGCTAGCAGATGGGTGAGACCTGCGCGCAGCAACGAACTGCCGCCGAGCAACATAGTTTCAATAACGGGATTTGACGCGCCGGAAGCGGCGGCTGTTTCCACAACCGGATCCGCGGCGCAGCCGTATTCATCTCTCAACATTCCCCGCCCCCTGAAGCCCACCTCGCGCACGCGCGGCACGTTCATCTATGAAGATGAAGAACCGGGACCGGATCAAGAGGTAGGCTGCCCGGTTTAGCCACTAAGGAGTAAACGTTACTCCGTAAGAATGCTGAAGCGTTAGACTCGTCTGAGGACGGTTATTGGTGAGGCCTCTGTCGAAAGTTCGCATAGACACAGGGGTGCTAATCTCTTTGCCGAGAAGGACAGGGTTTAGGGCCAGCCATGCAGCGGTGCTGATGCGGAACCCGATCTCGAATCCAACTTGCAAGGAAGAGTTCGCTCTGTCGCCACTCCGCAAGCTCGTCTTCCGTTTGGGCGTGCTGTCGAAATGCGCTCGTGGAAGCGTGTTTGGGCCTCCTTAAGCAGACGGCGTTTTCGGGCAAGGGGTTGAGAGGCCATTGAGGTGTCGTTCACAACGGCGGCAGCTGCCGCGTACAAATCGGCGGTTGCGGCATCTAACCCGGGATCTCGCTCGAACAGAACGACAAGGCTTGCCAGGTGTTGTCTGAGCAGCGTCTGCAAGTCACGAAGATAGGGCTGGTCTCCCCCGAACTCGATGGCTTTCACAGTCGGGGAGATGAAGGCCAACTTTTCTTCAAGCGTATCGGTGAAACTTTTCTCCGCCATGAGCAACCGTCTCCAGGTAAGAGGAAGCCCGCCCAGCTCTGCGTTCGCAGGTGAAAGCATGCGCTTGCATGGTTAACCAACAGTTTCGATCAGCGGAGGAAGGCAACACAACAATGGCCTGCCATCATTCCACCGCGATGTGATCAGCCACACTGCCGTTTTCCTGATCCTACGATCATATTCCTCCGGCGATATCGGTACCTATCGCAGGCGCCTTGGGAGGTCCGGTGCTCGGGCTTCGGGAGCGTTCTCGTTCGACCGCCGTTGTCGCTCATCGGAGGCAGGATAGGTTAGGGATGCAGTGTTGCAACCGGCATCGCATGGCCCTGACTGGAGTTTGGAAGAGGCTTCGCTGATCGTGACCGTCTGACGGCGTGTGTCGGATATCAATCTGGGATGAAGCACCCAATTTAGATCCCGTACGTCTTCGTTGGGAATTCGCAGTCCGCTCTGCAAGGGTTCATTTGAGGTCAACGAGCGGTCGAGCTGCGTCCAAAGTTGCTCTGCACAGGCGGATTGCCAAGCCAAGCACACACCTCTTCTAAGGTTGCGAAGTCGTGCTCGACGTTCTTGAACGGAGCTGGTCTCCTGGTCCTGGGCAGATCCTCGAGCAGCTCGGCTGTCCACGTCGTGTTGGTACTGCGGTGGCCAGCTCTGACTATGCTGCCCATCACTTGCCCGTTCAGGAGGAGATCATAGGCGCCGGGAGCGAGTTGGATCAGGCTGTAGGTCATGCTGGGTCTGAGAAATCAATCCGTTAGCTATGAAGGATGCACCCATCCGGCGCTGCCGGTCAGGTGCAGATGCTTGATATAACCGCATCAAGGCGAGGAGCCTAGCCTCACCACCACAAGCCAGCCCCTTCAGGCAAGAACGTGCCGTAGGTTCCGTGGGCGTAGATCAGCGGCCGTGTGGTTGACCGCAAGGTGATGTCTGCCACGGTTCCGAAGAAGACGCTGTGCGTTGCCATCTTTACGACTTCGGTTAGACGGCAGTCGAAGCTGACGAGAGCTCCCGCAAGTACCGGGGCACCGGTCAGCAGAGGCGACCATTCGCCCACGGTAAAGCGCTCCTCGCCCTTAAGTCCGGTTTCTCCCGAAAAGCAACGAGCGATGCTGTCCTGACCGCTCGCCAGCAGGTTCACAGAAAAGCGGCCGCTCGCGCGGATAGGCTCGTGAGCACTGGCCCCGGAATTGATGCACACCAGAAGCGTAGGCGGATCCGCCGAGACGGAGCACACGGCCGTTGCCGCAAGCCCGACCCGGCGGCCCTCGTGTTCCGTCGCGATGATTGCAACACCTCCGGCCAAGTGGCGCATGGCCTGTTTGAAATCATCTGAGGAGGCCATTGAACTCTCGCGTTGCCCTTGCATCGCAGCGGCGTCTACTCAGCGGCATTCAGGCTCTGCCCGGGCCTGCGATAGGACGCGCCTGGATGGGTATCAGGCAAGAGCGCCTGCCCCTGGCCGAACAGCTTCTCGCGTAGGGTGCCCTCGGCATAATCCCGCTTGTAGACGCCGCGCTCCTGCAGGATCGGCACGACCAGATCGACGAAATCCTCCAGCGTCTCTGGTGTTACCACGCGGCTGATGTTGAATCCGTCGACGTCGGCTTCCTCAACCCAGGACTGGAGCTCATTGGCGATCTCCTCGGCGGAGCCGATCAAAGGCGGGTTGCGGGCACCCAGCCCCTTGTCGAAGATCTTGCGCAAAGTCCAAACCTGGGAGCTGTCGCGGGTGAATGCCTCAAGCATCGATGCCATCGCATCTGTCTTCTGATATTGAAGCGGCTCATCAAGATCCTGTTTCGAGAAGTCGATGCCGACCGTGCTCGAGAAGTGCGCCAGCGCGCCCTCGGCGCTCGCATACTTGAAGTACTCCTCGTACTTCTCTTCCGCCTCCTTGCGCGTGCGCCCGACCACGATGGCGCGTCCCAGGAAGAACTGTATGCCATTCGGGTCCCGTCCCGCCTTGGCGGCTCGCTGCCGCACGTCCTCGACGGTCTTGCGGGTCTGCTCCTTGTTCGGTCCATAGAGGAAGACGCATTCCGCATGACTGGCCGCGAAGTCCTTGCCGCGTGCCGAGGCACCGGCCTGATAGAGCACTGGGGTCCGCTGCGGTGACGGTTCTGACAGGTGAATGGCATCGACGTTGTAGTGCCGCCCGGCATGCTGGACCCGATGCACCTTGTCGGGGCGGGCATAAAGACGCCGCGCCCGGTCCCGCACGACTGCATCACCTTCCCAACTGCCTTCCCAGAGCTTGTAGACCACCTCCATGAACTCATCGGCTATATCATAACGATCGTCATGCTCCCGCTGGGCCTTGAACCCCATAGCCCGGGCAGCGCTGTCGAGATAGCCTGTGACGATGTTCCACCCGACGCGGCCTCCGGTGAGGTGATCCAGCGTCGACATGCGGCGGGCAAAGAGATAGGGCGTCTCGTAGGTGAGATTGGCCGTGACCCCGAAGCCAATGTGCTTGGTAGCCGCAGCCATGACCGGCACTACCAGGAGCGGATCGTTGACGGGCACCTGCACGGCATTGGCCAGCGACGGGGCTGCACTGCCCTTATACACATCATAAACGCCGACGATGTCAGCCAGGAAGATGCCGTCGAACAGGCCGCGCTCGGCGGTCCTAGCGAGATGCTGCCAGTACTCGATCGTGTTGTAGGCCGTAGAACGGTCGCGTGGGTGGGCCCACAGGCCATGCTGGATATGGCCGACACAGTTCATGTCGAAGGCGTTGAGGCGGATCTGCTTCTTCATCTGAACCCCGCTGGGCTAACCCCTGATTGTATCTTTGCTGGCGTGTCCTTTCTATAGAACGCGTCCGGGATCTGGAAACCCCTTGAACGCGAAAAAGCTGAAAATGTCGCAACGGACACTGCAAATTTTGAGGGAAGTTGAAGAGTATCCATTCTGACAGTGATCGAATTGGTTCGTTATGAAGAACGAATCCTTGACAACAAACGGATCCCTGGCCACAGTGCCAGAAAGCACCTGCCCTTAAGCGCAGAGCCATCCAATCCCAGAGGGAAATCCCATGCTGCGACGCTTGCTTGCTGCCTCTTGCCTGTCCTTGATCACTCTTGTCGGCGCTCAGGCCGAGACGATCAAAGTCGGAGTTACGGCAGGCCCCTTCGCCGAGGTGCTCGACGTCGCTAAGACGAATGCGGCCCGTGAGGGGCTCATCATCGAGTCAGTGGAGTTCAGCGACTTCGTTGGGCCGAATGCAGCCCTGGCCGCGGGCGACCTGCAAGCAAATTCCTACCAGCACCGGCCTTTCCTGCAGGCTCAGATCGATGCCCGTGGCTACGACCTTGTCCCTGTTGGCAGGACAATTCTGGTTCCGATCGCTTTCTATTCCAAGCGCTACAAGAGCGTGAACGAGATCCCGGCAGGCGCGACGATCGCGATCCCAAACGATCCCAGCAACGAGGCGCGCACACTTCTGCTCCTCGAGACGACCGGTTTGATCAAGCTCCGCCCCGAGGCGGGCTTCAAGGCCACCCCGGTCGATATCATTGAGAACCCCAAGAACATCAAGTTCATCGAACTCGAGGCAGCGCAATTGGCGCGCACTCTCGATGACGTTCATGCCGCGGCGGTGAACAAGAACTATGCCCTTCAGGCGGGACTGAATCCTCTGGAGTCTCTCGTCAGGGAGGGACCGCAATCCCGCTACATCTGCGAAGTCGTGGTTCGTCGTCAGGATGTCGAAAAACCGTGGGTCAAGCAGTTGGTGGCTGCGTTCCAGTCCCCCAATGTGAAGGAGTTCATTGATAAGCACTTCAAGGGCGCCGTCATTGCCGGGTGGTAAGCCGGCAAGTCTGCAGGAAACCGAATCTTGATGAGTTTCCGGATCCTGCCGAAGCTGTCGGCCACATGCCCGACATGCGCCGGCGGGTAACCATTGCGAGGGGACCACATGCACATGGCGCCTCATCTATGAACCACTATCTGTGCTCCTATCGAGTGAGCGAAACCACTCGGCATAGGGTGTGTTGCCGACCAACCGCCTGTTGTAGTCAGGCGTGCCATCGGTCCACCACACGGGGCCACGCTCGCCCAAGTCACGTTTCGCGGCATCGATCCGGGCCCGGGCTCGGGCCAAGGCTTCGGGATCACCTCTGGCGCTGCGGACGGCCCGACGTGCTGCCATCAACTCCCGAACAAGGGCGTCACGTATCTTGGGATCCAGCCTGGGATTGCTCAGCCGCCAGAGCCGGCCACGAACCACGAAGTAGCGACCATCAGGTGTATGCGGGTACGGATCAGACATGGGGTCGTCCAGAAGGCAGGATTGTCCGTGGAGAGTGACACCAGGCAACTCACCAACGTCCCGAGGCGATCCAGCGCCAGCCACGACTACTATGCTACTAAAGCATAACAGGCCTTCGTTGGTGCCGCTCCTCTGCGCCTTGGCGCATCCCTATATGTGCAGTGCAGCAAGAGCAATGATCGCCGGCCATCGGGGCCGGTCACCTGCTGGGGGAAAACCATGTTCGTTACCTTTATCCTGTCCAAGATCCGCGCCTACAAGCTCTACCGTCAGACCGTGAGCGAACTGTCGGAGTTGTCCGATCGTGAGTTGGCGGATCTGGGCGTTGCCCGTTTCGATATCGCCCGCGTCGCACGTGAGAGTGCCTTCGCCTAAGCAGTCGTCCGGCTCAGAATCAATCGCCCGCCCCTCCGGCGGGCGTTCCTTTTTGAGCACGAGCCTGTCTGCCTGGATAAAGCGCCAAATCGTTCCGTTAAGAGCAACGTCGATGCCTGCACCCAAGAAGAAGCCGTCCAGCGTCCGGACCTCGCTCCGCTTTGAGCCGCCTACTCTGGAGGAGGCGATCTTTGCCGCGCAGGGCCTCACCGATAACGTGGATGATCAGGTCGAGATTGCGGCAAGGCTGATGGGATTGCCCGAGGCCGACGTTAGAGCCGCAATCCCGAAGATGGCTCCTGTCAGGCCGCGTCTCGCTGTCAGGCCGCCAGCGCAAGCTCGGTTTGCGCCAAGCCGACCGCCGGTTGTTGTCGAGCGCAGAGCGCCCCGCGTTCTGATCCGCTGAGCGATGGACCGCAATCACGATTGCCAAGCGCGTGCAGGACAGAGCAATGTTCTGTTCGCGAGACAAAGGCAAGAGCATGATCGGGCAGATCCGCTGCTGCCGCAAACGGCGGCATTTATGAAAGATCTTTGACGATACGTGCTGCGCGTTGAGAGCGATAAGGCCGCTTCGTCGGTAGCAAGATCACTCTTGCACCCATCAGCCTATCCCACGCCTAAAGTCGAAAAGCTTTTCGGCCAGTTTTTCGCTAAGACGCGTCAACGGCCCAGTATCGGCAGACAAGAAAAAGCCGGGCCAAAAGCCCGGCAGAGTTAAGGTCCGACAAAAGTCAAAACCTTCCAGAGGGAACGGCCGATACGACAGCGCCGGGAGGAAGAAGGCGGTGCCGCGTTGAAATCAGCCGCTGCTGATATCGGCGGCATCGCGCCTCTTTACAATGCAGCATGCCTCATGCAGGGGCTGCGCTGAGAACATGGCTCGGCTATGGGTCTTTGATCCCTTCCCTCCCATCATGCGCATGACTATCCATCAGTTCGGTCCCAGCTTCTGCGAGCCTCACCAGGACGCAGGATGGAGGCGCCGCTTCCAACGCTCATGTCGAGCCAGTTGAACAGCAGCAGCCTGGCGCTTGGTCAGCCTGCGCTCGATCGCTTTCGGCGGCGTCTCCGCCGATGGCCAACTGAACCCGGCCTCTGGTATTCGCTCAAGATCATCCACTGGTTGGAGAAATTCGATCTGTTCAACAGCTCCATGAGCTTTCCTCCCCGACTTCCGCGCACTGGCTTTCGCACTTTCAACCTGCACCGGCGGAACGTCATGAACGGACATTCCGTCCTCTTCAATTGCAATATCGGGCAGTGGCACGACTTCGGTGATCACCGGCACAACTGCGTGCGCTTCCTTCCCGTCTTCGGAGGCGCTCATTGCGAAATCAAGCTCCATCTGCTTCCGATTGGTCTCCGCTGCAGAGTGCTTGCGGCGGGCGGGTTCAGCGGGCTTCGAGTTGCTCCACGGATGCTCGACAATGCTCGGTAGGATGCGAGGGACAGGAGATGGCTCGGCGGCGGCCTGAGGCTCTTCCTTCTGAAAGATCTTGGTTGGCGCAACCGGCGTCGGCTCGAACAGGCGCCTTGGCGGGAGGTGATGAGGCTGCCCTGGAATGCGGGATTTCTTGATCTCAACCGAGAAAGGCTTGGTGTTCCGCTTCATCTCATATGCTGACTATGAACTGGAAAAGATAGTGACCTAAGATCTTGTCTGCACGACGTCAACACCAAGAGCACACGTCATTCACCATCGGAAGTGCTCGCAAATTCGAACGACATCAGAATGATTTCTGCATGATTGCTTCTCTCAGACAGCGCCAGATCTCACCTTTGCAAAACAGGTGAGCGGGTTTGTCACCATTGTTCCGGCGGGCATGAACGCTAGCTTGGATCGAGGAGGGCTGATGATGACGGACGATGAAGTAGAGATTGTAGCGGCGGAACTTGCCAAGGCCGGTGGCGTCTCCTGGCATGCAGGGCACGAGCGCGGCCCGCTGAAGCTGGTCATGAATCGTTATCGCGACCGAGCCCGCCTTGCCCTTGCCGCTCTTGAGCGCGTCCGGGCAGCCACGCAGGCGCAAGCTCCGGACCCGATCGAGATCGAGCAGGTGAGCCAGAACCTTCAAGCTCACCTTGATCCGGGCTCACACGAGGGGGTCACTGTCGGAAGCCTGATTTTATACCGTCCTCCGGGAGACAAGAGAGCCTATCCATGTCGGGTTCAGAAGGTCGATGGAAGCCGTGTGTACCTTGTTCCCGATGTCCCGACCTGCACCGGCTGGGTGGATCTGACCAACGTTTCATCTCCGGCCATTCAGTAGGGCGTTCAAGCCGTGACAAATCTTATCAAGAGCAAAATGGCGCGTACTGACGGCGTCATCGACGCCGACCCGCAGGCTCATGCCGTCGCTTCATCCTCTTCGGCTCGTTCAGGGCTAACCCGCTATTACTTCAATCTCACGGATGGCGAGATCATGATCCGCGATGAGGAGGGGATTGAGACGGTCAGTCTTCAGGCGGCCGTGGTGTCGGCCCTGGAAGCGGCCGAGGAGCTGCGCGCTCAGGATCCGTCCAATTCGAGCGAGTGGCAGGGATGGCGGCTTGAGATCGTCGATACCTCAGGACGAGCCGTGCAGATGATCCCGCTTGATGCCCGCTCCGCGCATTAGCCGCACATCAACCGGGTGGCCACGCGGCGATTGCTCTCGCGAGCATCTGATCAGCTGGTGACACCCGCTGTGTCCCGGTTCAGGAAGGAGCGATACGCCGGATTGTCGCTCTCGTCCCAGTACGGGTATCCGAGCTCATCCAGACTGCGCTTGAGCTGCGCTCGCTCCGCGGCAGGAACCTGGATGCCGGCCAGCACGCGGCCGTAATCGGCGCCATGATTGCGGTAGTGGAACAGTGAAATATTCCAGCTGCCGGACAGCCCATTGAGGAACTTCAGCAGGGCTCCGGGCCGCTCGGGAAACTGGAAGCGGAAGATCAGCTCATCCTCAAGACCAGGCGTGTGTCCGCCGACCATGTAGCGCACGTGCAGCTTGGCCATTTCGTTGTCGCTCATGTCGAGCACCGGATAGCCCTGCTCCCGCAGCATGGCGATGATCTGCCGCTTCTCGACATCGCCGTCCGAGAGCTGCACGCCGACGAAGATCTGCGCCGCCTGAGGATCCGAATAGCGATAGTTGAACTCGGTGATCGAGCGCTTGCCCAGCAGCTGGATGAAGCGGCGGTAGCTGCCGGGCTGCTCGGGAATGGTCACCGCCAGCAGGGCCTCGCGATGTTCACCGAGCTCGGCCCGTTCGGCGATGTGCCGGAGCCGGTCGAAGTTCATGTTGGCGCCGCTGTTGACGGCAACCAGCCCATTCGACCGTGATCCTTCTCGTTCCACATACTTCTTCAGCCCTGCCAGGCTCACAGCTCCGGATGGCTCGGCAATGGCACGCGTATCCTCGAAGATGTCCTTCACTGCTGCGCAGATCTCGTCCGTGCTGACGGTAATCACCTCGTCGAGCAGCTCCCGGCACAGGCGAAACGTCTCCTCACCCGCTTGGCGCACAGCAACACCATCTGCAAACAGCCCGACTTGGTTCAGGATGATGCGCTCGCCGGCCGCAAGGGCGCCGGCCATGCTCGCGGCATCCTCAGGCTCGACCCCGATCACCTTCACCTCGGGCCGCAGGAACTTGGCATAGACGGCCACTCCCGCAGCCAATCCCCCTCCCCCAACCGGCACGAATACGGCTTCGAGAGGATCGGGATGCTGGCGCAGGATCTCCATGCCGACGGTGCCCTGTCCGGCAATGACATCCGGATCGTCATAGGGATGAATGAAGGTGAGGCCTTTCTCCGCCTCAAGCTGACGGGCGTGGGCATACGCCTCGTCAAAGCTCTCGCCGTGCAGGGTCACACGGCCGCCCTGCCCTTTCACGGCTTGAACCTTGATCGCAGGTGTGGTGCGTGGCATCACGATGGTGGCCTTGGCACCGAGCTTCTGAGCCGCGAGAGCCACGCCTTGGGCGTGATTGCCAGCCGAGGCGCAGATCACTCCTCGCTCGAGCGCCGCCCACGGCAGGCCTGCCATCTTGTTGTAGGCGCCGCGCAGCTTGAACGAGAACACCGGCTGAAGATCTTCGCGCTTGAGCCGAATAGGGCTCCCCAGGCGCTGAGACAGGCGCGGCATGGGATCGAGCGGGCTCTCGATCGCCACGTCATAGACCCGGGCGGTCAAGATCTTGCGGATGTAGTCGTGCACGTCAGAGATGCCTTCCTGGTTCAGCAGGGGAGTCCGTATGCTCCCTTACGCTCTTGTATCCTTCCGATCCAAGCAGAGCGGCGGGTTGGCGAGCCTACTTTGCCTGTGTTGATCGGGGCACGACGTTATGGAGGGTCTGGTCGGCATTGTCGAAGAACTTGCGGATGTTGCGCGCGGCCTGCCGGATGCGCTGCTCGTTTTCCACAAGCGCGATGCGGACATAGTCGTCGCCGTGCTCGCCAAAGCCGATGCCGGGCGCCACCGCCACATCGGCCTTCTCGACCAGCAGCTTGGAGAATTCGAGGCTGCCCAGCGACCGGAACTTCTCCGGGATCTGCACCCAGGCGAACATGGAGGCGGTGGGCACCGGCACCTGCCAGCCGGCCTTGGCGAAGGACTCGACCATCACGTCGCGGCGGCGCTTGTAGGTGGCGCGCATCTCGCGGATGCACTCGTCCGGGCCGTTGAGGGCGGCGGTGGCGGCGACCTGGACCGGCGTGAAGGCGCCATAGTCGAGATAGGACTTCACCCGCGCCAGCGCCGCCAGCAGGCGCTCGTTGCCGACCGCAAAGCCGATGCGCCAGCCGGCCATCGAGAAGGTCTTGGACATCGAGGTGAATTCCACCGCCACGTCGATGGCGCCCGGCACCTGCAGGATCGACGGCGGCGGGTTGGATTCGTCGAAATAGACCTCCGAATAGGCCAGATCCGACAGCAGGATCAGCTCATGCTTCTTCGCGAAGGCGACGAGATCGCGGTAGAAGTCGAGGGAGGCCACATAGGCGGTCGGGTTCGAGGGATAGCAGACGACGAGGGCCACCGGCTTGGGGATCGAATGCGCCACCGCGCGCTCGGCCGCGACGAAGAACTCCGGCGTCGGCTCGGCCGGCACCGAGCGGATCACGCCGCCGGCCATCAGGAAGCCGAAGGCATGGATCGGGTAGCTCGGGTTCGGCACCAGAATCACGTCGCCCGGCTCGGTGATGGCCTGGGCCATGTTGGCGAAGCCCTCCTTGGAGCCCAGCGTCGCCACCACCTGCGTATCCGGGTTGAGCTTCACGCCAAAGCGGCGCTCGTAATAGCCGGCCTGGGCGCGGCGCAGGCCGCCGATGCCCTTGGAGACGGAATAGCGGTCGGTGCGTGGCTTGCCGACGGTCTCAATGAGCTTGTCGATGACGTGCTGCGGGGCCTGAAGGTCCGGATTGCCCATCCCGAGATCGAGGATGTCGGCGCCATTGGCCCGGGCGGCCGCCTTGATCCGGTTGACCTGCTCGAAGACGTAAGGCGGAAGGCGCTTAATCCGGTAAAAATCAGGCATGGGTCTCATTCCGTTGCAGCCATACCCAACACAAGGGGTCCTTTACGACGCTGCCGTGGGCGAGGCTTAGGGACGCCGCCGTTGATGCGGGCCTTTAGAAGAGGCGAGGCGCTGAAGGTCAGTGACCGGCGAGGCTCGATGGGCACTGCTTCGCGAGTTTTGGGATTGCGGCCGACCCGCTTGCTCTTGTGACGGACGGTGAAAACGCCAAAGCCTGACAGCTTCAGGATCTCACCCGCTGCGAGAGCCGCGCTCATCTCCCCAAGAACCTGCTCGACGAGTTCCGCTGACTCCGCTCGTGAGAGGCCGACTTTGGCAGTGACAGCCTCGGTCAGATCGGCCCGGGTGATCGTCTTGCCCGCCATGATGATCCCTCGATGCTGGTCATTCACTTAAGAAAAAGGCCGCTGTTGCCAGCGACCTGAGGTGCAGAGGACATTCTCCCTCTGAAGGGAACGGTGCCGCAGGGTAGAAAAGCGACGGCCCGGAAGGTTGTTACCAAAATGGGGTTATTCTTAGTATGAAATTTCAACAACGCGATCATGCGCGCAACGCATGATCAAGTCGCAATTCTCATGAAACAGTTCAACAATGCAAGGTCGTAACGTATTCCCATAGGGGAATTTTGCGTGGCTGAGGACGGTTCAGGCCGTAAGGACGATCTCTGAAGCACTGATCTGCTTATGGAATGGTATCGCAGGTCCTCATGCAGGGCGCCTTTCGGTACCCGATCCAGCTCCGAGGGGCCTCGTATAGACCAAGCGCCGGTGCCACGGGCACCAGCTTGAGCCCGCCTGCGTCTCCCCTCCGCAGAAGATCGCATTGGGCTGCTTGTCCGAGACGATGAAGCGGCATTGCCGCGCTCGGAGCTTGAACAGGGTGGTTCGGGTCTGCGGGGGCGGTTCACTGATCTCAGGCATGGCTCTGACATCCGGTACATGGACCGGAGAGCAACACGATGAGGGCGTGGAAGAGTTCCACGCTGGCTTCAGCTATCAACAGCTTGATCGTGGCACGCCCGATCGTGGAGGTCACTGTGTCGCGAGGCTGCTGCTGAGGAGGTTCCTAAGGCAGTTGAGCGCACAGGGTGATGACGCAATCACAGCCGAAGCCGCCGTGGCCGACAGCCAAAGATCGATGGCCTGCGGCCGGTGAAAGACAAGTCGCTTCATACGGGCACGATTCAACGGATCAGGTGAAGAGCAATGGATGGCTGGGGAGGGCATACTGCGGCGGAATGGTACTGCCCTCTCTGCCCGAAGCGAGAGAGGCAGCAACGCGAAAGTCTTCCGAGCCTAGTGCTTGCGCGCCTGCACAAAGTAGGCTGGAACGGTTGTCTCTCCGAGAGCCTTGCACGCCTCCAGACGATGTAGTCCCTCAACCAAGACAAAGCGTGTGCCGTCAGGCCGCACAAGTATGGGAGCTTGCTGCCCCTTTTCGATGATGCTCTCGGCCAAAGCCTCGACCTTCTGGGGATCAAGAGTTTGCCGACGCTGCACCGGCACATAGACATCCTGGATGGCGAGGATCTGCCTTTTCATCATCTCTGCTGCTCCAGCCTCGGGGTATATCTTCTGAAGCTTATGCGCAGGGCGTTGGCTTGCATAGGAACATGCCATCCGGAGAGGCGTTCACTGACAGGTCCAGCTTAGCAATTCCGTAGGCCGTCTGCGTTGGGCCTCCTCAACCGGAGACACATCCATGAGCAAACTCACAGCATTGATGGGCTTCCTCTTCCTGGCGGTTTCGTCGGCATGGGCGCAGACTCCACCCGCCACGCCCGGATCACCTCCGGCCGGAGACGCCCCAGCTTCAGGGGGCGGCATTGCGGGCTATTGGTGGATTATCATTGCCATTATCGTTGTTGCGGCTGTCGTCTACTTCATGAGGCGTCGCAGGAGCATGTAAGCGAGTTGACCCTATAGGAACGAAACGTGACATCAGGCGTTGATCGGTAGCCTATTTGATGCTCATGACCTTACCCGAGATTGGAGCCCGGCCTTGTGCCGGGTTCTTTTGTATGAGCGCCACAGTCCATGGCTCATAGGCAACTCGATGGAGGGCGCATCCAGGGCGGGCGAAGAAGAGGGTCCGTTGTGACGATGGGCTCATGAGCTACTTCTTGTCCGAAGATCAGTCGGGACCGCTTACGCTGCCCAGATGACAAAGTGCACCCCTGTCCTCACGATCAGTATCGCCGTCCGAGCATCCAATTGCCCACCTCATCGAGGGCATCAAACGCTCTATTGGTCAGACGGCGCGGACCGGCCAGAAGCCCCTCCTCCCGCTCCACATTATAGGGCTGCTGTTGGGGCGGCATCGCCTCACGGTACTCGCTGAATTCGTCGATTGGCTTGTCGAAAGCCCGCTCTCGCTGAGACACGGCAGGAAGCATGTTCGTTGGCGGCGGCGGACGCAGGTCATGCCTCGCCTCAACCGAGCGACGGTTCTCGGGCGGCAGAATGTCCTCGACCCGGCTCAACGCCACGGATTGCGACTGAGGCAATGCCACGCGGTAGCCGAGCTTCTGAGCGACGCCAGGTAGATTCTGGACCGCTGTCCGGCCCGCCTCCAGGCCATGGCAGATGCTGAAGTACAAGGCATGGAAGTTGGCGTTCTGCCGGATGGTCTCACGGTTCTCTTTGGTGGCGAACGGCGCGAGATAGAACGCCATGGTGCGCCCACCCTTCTCGGCCACGATCGCCGGCTTGGTGCGCGAGCAATACACGTACCCGTTCTCCTCGCTGAGTTCCCGGCGTCCGCTCGCGCTGGCATGGAAGGTCCTCACCCGGGTCTGCATGAGCGTGCCCTCCCCTGTCTTGGTCAGAGGAGAGGCCGCCAGGATGGCGAACTCGTCGCAGCCATCAGAGCGGCAGAGCCCGCGGATGATGTCTGGACGATTATAGGTCTGAGCGAGGGCTGGGGTCGCGAGGACGAGAGCAAGGGCAACAAGAGGTCTGAGCATTGGTGGCCTTGGGCGGGCTGACGGTTAACGAAGTGTCACCCCCGAGGTCGCGCACGAATGTGACGATTTCAGGCCGCTCTCCCCAACGGCATCTGGCGGAGATATCCGTGATCGCGCATTCGGCTGCGAAGAGCTCCGGACGTTCGGAAGTCCCACTATGCGTTTGCACAGGTTCGGGCCTTTTCGTCCCTATAAGAACCCGAGCGTCAGGAGCGCCTGTCGTATCCGGCGATCCGAGCCACCTTGGCCTGCTCGCAATAGCAGTCATCAAGGGCCCTGTCGCAGATGTTGCGCGGGCAGGAATATAACCGGGATTTTGCCGCCCATTCACGCAGCAGACTGACTGGTGAGACACGCAGCCCTCATGAAGTGTCTCACCCTCACCCCGTCCAGAGTTTCTCCCAGCATGAGCGCAGACAGGAATGAGGTGCGCCATAGAGTTGCCGCAATCCCGAACCGACTCTTACCGTCGCTGGAAAAAGGATAGGAAATGAGCAAGGTATCCACGACCCTCGGGGCTTCAATTGTTGCACTCGGGGCCTTCCTTGGTGGTGTCGAGGCCAAAACCGTCTTCTACGAGATCAACGGTCAGCGGTATTCGTATGATACCAACAACCGTCAGCAGACGGCGACTGCCCGTAAGCAGATCGAAGCGGCGAAGACCGCCGAGTCTGCCACGGCGCAGGCGGCGGCAGAGCGTGCAAGCAATCCCTTGGTCACGATCTTCGGGTCGCAGACACAACAGAAGGCTGAAGCGGCTCAGGCGCACTTACAGCAGATCATTGCGGAGCAGGAGGCGGCGGCTGGCAAGCGCCAACGAGTTATGCAGGCAACCAAAGACGAAAGTGTCGCAAAACCCGCCAACGGGCAGGCTGGAGAAACCGCAAGCGTCAATGAGCGCGCGCCGGCGGCCGCAGTGGCCATCGCGGCAACTCAACCAGCAGCAGCCCATCCAATGGCACCAGACCTTCGTGACCCTGCTGAACCTGTCAGACCTGAGAGCCTCTCAAGGGCCGCGATCAGATCGATCTCTCTTGATGCCGAGACCGGTATCAAAACGGTCATCCGAGTGGATGGATCGATCCATGAGGAGCTCTTCGACCCAAGCGTTCTGTCGATACTTGATCCGGCGCCGCGTTCTGTTGGCTCTGCAAGCAAGGTGACTGGTGCCGATCAGTCACGTAAGATCTCACCTGATGAAACGACCGGTGCCACCAGCGTGCGTGAAATGACGCTTGGACTGCATGCAGGGACAGACCCACGCGGGAGATCTCTGTCGAATTAGATAAAATCCAGGTTAGGGCATTCATGGTGCCGTGACAGGCCGGTGATTTCCATGGGTCTTGGAATGATGAATGAAGCTAATCACGCCAGGATGGCCGGATAGTCGCAAGATTGCATGAGCGCGGAAGTTCATCCCATAAAATCACGCGGCGAACCGGAGATTTCCATGTAACCAGATGCCCTTGTGACCTGGTTTGAGTGGCTGAGCGGCGGACAGTTGGTCACGGAAACGCCGATGGGCATCAACCAGCAACCGCAGCTTTCGAGCCATTGGCCGCAGATTTGCGGTCCGATCGACAACCAACGCCTCCGCCGCAGCGTAGAGATCTCCGATTGCGGCCTCAAGGCCGGGATTCCGTTCAATCAGAGCCATCAGCTCTATCAGCTGCTGTTGCAGGCTGTACAAAGCCGCTTCTGCGCCGCCCTGCTGGATCGCCAGCACGATCGGGTCAAGCCTGCCGAGCATCTCGTCGACGGCATTCTCAAAGGTCGCTTCCGTCATGGATATCGTCTCCAGACTTCGAATCGGAGGTCTCATCTGGTGGAAGGCTGACCCATTTGGATTGCGGACTGGTTAAGCATCTGCGAGCATCGCAGACTGGGCGTTCCACCGCTTTCCGTTCGATGCCCCTGATGTCCTGCACCCGACAACTACACTTCACCCAGACTACGACGAATGGAATCTCAACCCTGCCGAGCGCTCGCTTATCAGGGGCAAGGAGTTTGAGAACGACCTCTATGCGGTCTCGGCGAAAAAGCACGCCATGGCTGAATCAGCGTTGCTCGACATCAAAATGCTGGGACTGGGTGCTCCCTCAATGGCAACCAGTCCGGTGACACTGATTAGGTCGGCTTCCTATCTGCTGGTACAATCACCGGGTCCGGCGGACCGCTTCGGTGTTCTGTTCGCTCCCGATCCGAGTGATACATCCCTCAGTCCCCAGCGCGATGGAGTACCCCGACAATTGACGCCGAGCTTGTCGTTGTTCTCGCTCGGATGCGGAAACCTGCCGCAAAGTTCTGCAAAACGTGGGCCTGTGCGTTCCTCTCCTGCGTAACAGCATCACTAACGTTCCCAGTCATTTTCCTTTTCCTGTCCACCGAATGGATCAGACCACGTGAAAGACCTTCTCAAAAAACTCTTTGGACTTGGGCTCTCTAAAGACGCCATCATCGCTCCCCACGGTGCGCTCCTCACGCTCGGAGAGGACCGCCGGGGCGTTCCTCACGGCACGACCCGGAACGCCAATACCCTCCTCCTCGGAGCCAGTTCGCGCCAGCGGGTGGAGAGGGTGATCGTTCCGACCCTTCTGCGGGGCACATCGGCCAGCTACATCGTCGACGACCCGACTGGGGAAGTTTACGACCTTACCGCTGCGACCCGCGCCAAACTGGGACCCGTCTCGCGCATTCGGTGGCACAACGGAAGCTCCTATAATCCACTCGCTGACATCAATCTGGGCGCCGATCCGGAAACCCGCTCCCGGCGGCTGCACAACATCGCGGAAACGTTCATCAGCCAATGGACAGAAGGATACGACAGGATTCCAGAGATCAAAACGAACGATGGCAACGACACCATCGAGCAGGAAGCGATCTCCGCTCTCTGGGGCCTTCTGGAGCTCGCCACCGCCCAAGTCGCGAACGCCGGCGGATTGCGTCTGGCTGAGCCGACCTTGATGGGTCTGTACACGGGCCTCATCGAGCACCGTCTTGACGATAAAGCTGCTGATTATGTTGCCGCCGCCGACAACTCCGGGAGCCCCAGAGCACTGTTCGAATTGCGCACCTACGCGGCTCTGTCCGATGAGCGCCGTCGGGTGATCCACGACGCGATCATGCAACGGCTGGCGCCCTTTCATACCCCCGAAACCTCCTGGGCCTCCGGCGATCCGCGCGGCCAGTGGGCGGCGCATCGGAACATCAGCACCTCTGAGGCGGTCGAGATCAGCGGCCCGGCAACCGTTTACGTGTGCTGCCCGACCCGACACGGTCCGCATGCCGCGGCCTACAATCTCCTGACACGCCACCTGTGGCAGCAGATCATTGATGAAGCGATTCACGGCCGCAGCGAACAGGCGGCCGACAAGCCTCAGCGGCCTGCCGTGTTCATCTTCACAAACACTGATCAGGCCGAGCCGATCTCGGGCATGACAACGCTGGCCGCAGCCGCCAAGAAGACCGACCTCTCCATCCTCGTTTCCGCTGACGATGCGGCGTCTCTTGACCGACTCTACGGACCGGCCAACGCCGAAGCTCTCAAGGCCGCGATGGACTTGGAACTCGACTTCGATCCAGCCGCCACCCGATTCATGGTCAAAGGACCTGAAAAGCCCATCCTGCGGCCTTCCCAGGCGATGGGATCCTTCCTCTTGCCCGCGCCCAGAGATTTTTAGAAATCTGCGCCAGGGATTTTCCGCATCTGACATCTCTGGCGCATTCTGCAACAAGTCTGTTGCCGGCCTCAAGCCACCGAACGGACCTGAAATCACCAATTTGTCAGGATCTGCCGCACATTCGGCCAAGCGTCGAAACAAGACAGGATCGTCTATGATTTTTCAGGCCACGCGGTAAGGCCTGTGGACCTTCAGGTGATCCGAGGGATTCCCGCGCCAGTCGAACTTTGATTGGTAATCGTCCTGAGCGCGGATGCCGCTCGGAACGCCAAGGCGAATGACTACAAGTGCATCACTGGAGGCACGCTGCTCGTTCTCACGATGGCCTTCTGGAATTGTGTGGTGGATTGGCTGGGCTACCCTCCACGGGGAGTTCGAGGATTAGGACAAATGAACGGTCTTGTCCCAACACGATAATGGCGCGAGGCTCTCTCTAGGGCTTCAACTTCTCAGAGATGGCAGAGTGCAGGCCCTGGAGCCACCCGGCAATGTCGGATGAATAATGCGCCACCTCCATGACGAGCAGCGCAAGATCTTCATCCGACGAGACCCTGGCACCCTTCACTCCCGAGAGGAGCTTCATGACCTCTTGATCGCGCATGGGATCCGGAGGGTCTGCAACCCAGCCGATGCTGGCCTTGTTGATGGCGAGTTTGAAGCGCTCCCCACTCTGGAAGCGGGCATCGACAAACCATCCGTTGCCACTCGGGCTCAGGTCGACGACGGTAAGTGATGAAGTTCTGACGCTGCCCTCGGGCACAGGATGCTGACCGGCCACCTCCAGCACCTCCCGCAGCCCCTCAATGAACTGTTCCATGCTCATCGCGGACCGGGCCAGCGTTTCGATTCCGTAAACCATCTGATTGAGGCTGGTGAACGGATAGCCTGGTTCACCCACCCTGTCAGTGCTCCAATGGAAGATAGACGACAGCCTCTCGGCGATTTCCCTGTCATCGGGATCGATGCTGACGCTCTTGCCGTTCCTGCCGGCTGTCATCGTCACGGTCCTGCCATCAGGGAATATGATCCGGGCATGAGAAGGTCGCCATCGATGACCTTGGTTGTGAGCGCCACCGACTGCCTCCTTTCGCCTCAGACCTCGACAGCGACGGTATACCCGTCAAGCGGAGCCGCAGACAATACGGGCACCTTGGGCTCCAGCGGCTAGCCCCGATGCACGCCGAAACAGAGCCATCGTCAGAACTGCCCCTCCTATTCGGTCATTCGTCGGTTAATCTGATGGCGTCTAATTGGCGCTAATGGAACTTGAGCTTGGGTCGGACAACCCGGTTCACGTGCCCGACCAGAATGAGAGCCAATCCTTTCAACCATCCGTGGACGCCGATCAGGTGCATCCGATAGAGTGACAGGTAGACCATACGAGCGATCCGCCCCTCGACGGCCATGCGTCCGCCAACCAAGTTGCCCATGAGACTGCCAACCGTCGTGTAACGACTGAGGGACACCAGAGACCCGTGATCGCGGTATACGAACGCCCTCAGCGGCTTTTCGGCGATCAGGGAGAGAACGTTGCGATATGCTGTCCGAGCCATCTGATGAGCCGCTTGGGCACGCGGTGGCACCGGCCGGTCGGCACCTTCAGGCTTAAAGTAGCAGCAATCACCAATGGCGAAGATGCGATCGTCACGCGTGGTTTGGAGCGTCGTGCGTACGACAAGCTGGTTGCTACGGATCGTCTCGAGGCCAGCAATATCTTTCAGGACGTCCGGTGCGCGCACGCCAGCCGCCCAGACCTTCAGGTCCGCTCCGATCACCTCTCCCGTACGGGTGCCCATGCCGGTTGAGGTGACCTCTGTGATCGCAGTATTGACGAGGACCCGTACCCCAAGCCCCTCCAGTTCCTTGTGAGCCGCCTCAGCCAGGTCCACGGGCAGGGCGGGGAGGATTCGAGGACCGGCCTCGACCAAGGTTACGCGCAGACGGCTCTCATCAAAGACCTCCAGTCCATAGTGTTTTAGGGCGGAGGCCGCATTGAAGAGTTCGGCGGCGAGCTCTACTCCAGTGGCGCCGCCGCCCACAATGGTGACATTGACATAGGCGTTGGCGCTCGGATCCAGGCTCATTGTTCGCGAGACGCGCAGACAATGGTTTAACAGTTTCTGCCGGAAGCGATCGGCTTGCTCGCGGTCTTCCAAAAACAGACAATGCTCGCGCACGCCCGGAGTGCCAAAGTCGTTTGACACGGCGCCGAGGCACAGGATCAAGTAATCGTAGCGAATCCTGTGGCGTCCAATGATCTCACTGCCATCCTCATCCAGGATCGGCGCCACCACGACCTGTCGCGCCTCACGGTCAATCGTCTCGAGACTGCCCAGGAAGAAACGGTATCGCCATCGATGTCCGTGACTGCGATAGCCGACTTCGTCCAGGTTCGCGTCAAGCGACCCGGCTGCGACCTCATGCAGAAGAGGCTTCCAGATGTGGGTTTGGTTTCGTTCGATGAGGATCACGTCGTAAGCATCTCGACCCAGCTTCGCACCAAGCCGCCGCACGAGCTCGAGCCCGCCGGCTCCGCCTCCAACAACAACAATCTGGGTTTTCATGGTGTTGGTGCCTTCTGTATGTGTTGAGTCCGGTTGCGGCTGAGCTGTCGCTCAGGTTCTGCCTGAGACTACCCTCTTCCGAATAAGGCCCCACGATCGGGCGAGCTGCAGCGACGATGAGATGCCGACATCAAGCATGAACGGTCCGGCGCTTCCCGCTGCGGCCTGAGCTTTCGTGCTGCGCACTGGCGTGCCGTGGCCCATGCCGTCGATCAGGTACGACTCGATGACTATGTCGCCTTGCTTGTTCGCCCAGGCTCGCCGGCGGTGGCCCCTGACAGACGTTTCCGCAAAGACCCCCTCCGGGACACCATGCACGTTGGCCCATTGGCTGAGCAACGCGGCGGCATTGGAAGGCGCAACGGTCCGATCGGCCGTGCCATGCCAGACCGAAACCGTCGGCCGCCGTCCGGTATGGGCCGAGGCCGCGCGGACAAGGTCGCCCCATTGCTGGGCGGTGCGGGCCCGAGGTCGCTTCATGGCGGACAGGACCTGCCGGGAACCCGACGCAGCCCCAAAGGGCAGACCGGCGATGATCCCGCCACCGGCAAAGACCTCAGGATAGGTGGCCAGCATCACCGATGCCATAGCCCCACCGGCCGAAAGGCCCGTGATGAAGATCCGTTGAGGGTCAATGCTATGGGTTCTTCGCATGCGGATGATCATCTGGCGGATCGACAACGCCTCGCCCGAGCCCCGTCGCGCATCGTGGGACTGGAACCAGTTGAAACAGCGGTTGGGGTTGTTGGCGCGGGTCTGCTCGGCATAGACAAGGGCAAAGCCGTGCCGCTTGGCCAACAGCGACCAGCCGCTGCCCTCGTCGTAGGCCTGAGCGGTCTGCAGGCACCCATGCAGCACTACGACCATCGGTGCTCTGGCGGGTAGCTGCGGCGGAACGTAGATCAGCATCTGGAGATTGCCGGGGTTGGACCCGAAGGTATTGATTTCGACGAGCTTGCTCTTCTTAGGCTTGGTCTTGCGGGGCTTGATGACGAGCTTGCGCGAGGTCGCCGTGACCGTGCGAAGGGTCCTCTGCCATCGGCGCTGAGCCTTCAACAGACGAGCAATCGGAAGCTTCAGTCGCATGTCTACCCTGTAGGAGATTTGCGATGCAGGGCCGCCTCACATGGGGAGTTGCAGGCGATCACGACGGCAGGATTTGTAACAAGCGGCGTTACATTGCTTGGCGGATCCTTGATATCGGGCTCCCGGCTCGTCAGCCGGGAGCGTTGTCGAAACAGAGCGTCAGACGGCACTCCGATCCCGCGCAGGCTGTCCCGCAACAATCCGGCTGGCATCTTGGGCCACTTGAACCGTCAGTTGCGTCAGGCGCTGGCTGTTGTCGATCATCTGCTCGACGTTTTGACGCACGAGCGCGCTCTGAAGGCGGATGACATCCGGCATCGACCGGCAGGTCAGAAGGTCAATCCCACTCTCGACGTTCTTCAGCAGACGCTCCTGGCGCAGACCGAACCATTCCAGCGTAATCGTTCCGGCTCCGCGGGCTAGGATCCGGTTGGATTGCACAACAGCTTGAACGTGATGCGAGGCCTGATCGAGCCACGTTAGAGCCTCCGGGATCTGACGCTTGGACGTCTCAACGACGCTGTCGACGATCTCAGAAGCGGCATGCAGATTGGCCTCGACTGTCTCGTGGACCTCCTGCCCCCCGTCCTGGACGGCCTCGGCGGCGGCCTCAACCACTGCCAGCAAGGTCCCACCTGCGTCCGACACCGCTGCGGCCTGCTTGCGCCCGCGCCTGGTGCGTCGCGGTTCGCCGGCAGCCCGGCGGATCGCCTCGGCTTCAGCGATCTCCTCCTCGACCTTCTCGACGACAGCCTCGACCTCATCCTCGTCCAGGACCTTCAACACCACGGGCAGCAACTCGTCCTTGTCGTTGCGGATGTGCTGCTGGAACACCTGTCTCAGCTCTGCCACCTTGGCCAGGAACGCATCGCTGTCCTTTGGCGTTGCCATGAGGTCGCTCAGGAGGACCCTGGTCTGCTGATTGTCATCGCGGGCGCCACGAACGAGATCAGCGGTCTCAGGATGCTTCTCCAGCACCGGAAGGAGGTGCTGTTCCTGCAGACTGGCGAGGAGTTCCAGTTCTTGGCTGAGGGCTGCGAGCAGCTGTTCGCGAGCGTCGACAGCCTCGTTGGCAGTGGCCAGCAACTGGGCAAAAAGTTCGTTGGCTTTATCGGGCGGTGTTTGGCCGATGGTTCGATTGGGCATCATTCCTCGCAAAATGGCTGGAGGATCCTGCATCGTCCGCAGAGGGCCTGCAGCGGTAGCGGTCTGGATCTCTCCAAGGGGTGAAAGAACGCCGGACAGGCACGCAGAACTGGGCAGGCAGGCTTCGTGAACACGAATGGAGGCCAGGTTATTGCTCCGCTCACGAGGCTTCAACTGCATACTGCAGTGCAGCATGACAGAGCAAGTGTTGTAGCCGGCGCAGCCTTAAACAATTAGAAAATGACTCGATTGTGCGGTGCACAATTTTACTTGACTTTCATTGTGCGATGCACAATAAACAACCAGCCGAAGCATTGCCCGGCTAACCTGTCAGAGGGCACTTGCCCGCATCGGAGAACTTGTATGAACCAGCAGCTTGAAGCCGTTCAGAAGCTCGGCAAAGACGGTTTTGATGCCACCGTGAAGGCATTTGAGGTTGCGTCCGCCGGCACCAACGCGATCGTTGTTGAAACCACTGATTACGCCAAGAAGTCGTTTGAGCAGAGTGCGTCCACCTTTGAGAAGCTCGTCGGCGTCAAGTCGCTCGACAAGGCGATCGAGGTTCAAACCGACTACGTGAAGAGCGCCTATGAAGGCTTCGTTGCCCAGTCGGCGAAGACCCGTGAACTCTATGCCAAGCTGGCGCAGGACAGCTTTGCGCCGTTCACCGCTCTCTACTCGACCGCGCAGTCGACCTTCGCCTCCGCGAAGCCCGCGGCCCGCACGAAGTAACAACAGATTTCGGCAGCCTGCTTTCAACGCCTGGCCGTAAGGCCAGGCGTTTTGCGCTGTCATAGGGTTCTGGACACGTGGGAGCGATGGGGGCATCAGGTCTCTTTTTCCAGGGCAGCGGTGATCCCAGAGAAGCTCACTCCAGGATCGCCCGCTCGGTCAGGCCATGTACTGCCCGCCGTTGACGGATAGGGTCGAACCGGTGACGAAGCCGGCCTCGTCGGCGGCGAGGAAGAGCACGCTGCGCGCGATCTCCTCCGCCTCGCCGAGGCGGCCGACGGGAATGAGCGGCAGGATCTTCGCCTTCAGCACCTCTTCGGGCACGGCCTTCACCATTTCTGTGGCGATGTAGCCCGGCGCGATCACGTTGACGGTGACGCCCTTGTTGGCATTTTCCTGCGCCAGTGCCTTGGCGAAGCCGATCACGCCCGCTTTGGCGGCGGAATAGTTCGCCTGCCCCATCTGGCCCTTCTGGCCGTTGATGGAGGAGATGATGATGATGCGCCCAAATCCGCGCTCGCGCATGCCCTCGATCACCGGGCGCGTGCAGGTGAACATGGAATCGAGATTGGTGCGGATGACGGCGGACCACTGATCGAAGGTCATCTTGTGGAACATGCCGTCGCGGGTGATGCCGGCGTTGTTGACCAGGATGTCGACCGGTCCGAGTTCGGCCGCCACCGCCTTGATCCCGCTCTCGCAGGAGGCGGCGTCGGAGACGTCGAACTTGAAGACCGGAATGCCGGTCTCAGCTTTGAACTGGTTGGCGGCTTCGTCATTGCCGCCGTAATTCGCGGCAACCGTGTAGCCTGCGTCTTTCAAGCCTTTCGAGATCGCGGCACCGATGCCGCGGGTGCCACCGGTGACCAATGCAACGCGCGCCATGTGATTCTCCTTCTGACGGTTCATCCCTGGGGATCGCTCTGGATCCCATGTCAAAGCAGCCCGGGTTGATCCCGGGCTGCTGATCGTTGGTCTTACCGCTCGAGGCACATGGCGACGCCCATGCCGCCGCCGATGCAGAGAGTGGCCAGGCCCTTCTTGGCGTTGCGCCGGCCCATCTCGTGCAACAGGGTCACGAGCACGCGGGCGCCCGAGGCGCCGATCGGATGGCCGATGGCGATGGCGCCGCCATTCACGTTCACGATCGACGGATCCCAGCCCATGTCTTTGTTGACCGCGAGCGCCTGGGCCGCGAAGGCCTCGTTCGCTTCGACGAGCTCAAGATCGGACACCTTCCAGCCGGCCTTTTCCAGCGCCTTGCGCGAGGACGGGATCGGGCCGGTGCCCATGATCGCCGGATCGACGCCGGCGGTCGCCCAGGAGGCGATGCGGGCAAGCGGGGTCAGGCCGCGCTTCTCGGCCTCGGCCTCCGTCATCAGCACGATGGCGGCCGCGCCGTCATTGATGCCCGAGGCATTGCCGGCCGTGACCGTGCCGTCCTTCGAGAAAGCCGGCCGCAGCTTGGCGAGAGACTCGACGGTGGTGCCGGCGCGGATGTACTCGTCCTGATCGACCACGATGTCGCCCTTGCGGGTCGCGATCGTCACCGGCGTAATCTCGTCCTTGAAGCGGCCTTCCTTCTGCGCCGCCTCGGCCTTGTTCTGGGAGGCGGTGGCAAACTGATCCTGCTCCTCGCGGGTGAGCTGCCAGCGCTGGGCCACGTTCTCGGCGGTGTTGCCCATGTGGTAGCCGTTGAAGGCGTCCATCAGGCCGTCTTTCAGCATGGTGTCGACGAGCTTGAAGTCGCCCATCTTGGTGCCGGCGCGCATATGCGCGGCGTGCGGCGCCAGCGACATCGATTCCTGGCCGCCGGCCACGATGATGCTGGCATCGCCGTTGGCGATCTGCTGCATGCCGATGGCGACCGTGCGCAGGCCGGAGCCGCAGAGCTGGTTGAGCGCCCAGGCGGTCTTGTCCTGCGGCACGCCACCGGCCATGGCGGCCTGCCGGGCCGGGTTCTGGCCCTGGCCGGCAGTGAGGATCTGGCCGAGGATGACCTCGTCCACGTCCCCGCCTTCGACCTTGGCGCGCTCGAGGGCCGCCCTGATGGCAACCGCGCCGAGCTCATGGGCCGGCGTGTTGGCGAAGGCGCCGTTGAACGAGCCGACGGGGGTGCGCGCCGCGCCGACAATGACGATGGAAGTCATGGGATCCTCTTTCATGGTGTTGTGCAGGAAATTGCTTCAAGCTGCCCGCACGTAGCGGCCGGGCGCATCTTCGATCGGGGTGAGCTTGCCCGCGCCGATTACCCGTGCTTTGGCCCGTTTGCGGTCCTGCGCCTCGACCCAAGCCTGCCAGTGCGGCCACCAGGATCCGGGATGCTCCTCCGCCTGTTCAAGCCACCTCTCAAGGGAATTCTCGGGCGCCCCGCCAGTCCAGTACTGATAGCGCCCGCGAGACGGCGGGTTGATAACCCCGGCGATGTGCCCGGAGCCCGCCAATACGAAGGTCACCGGGCCGCCCAGGCGCCCTGCTCCGGCAAACACCGACTGCGGTGGTGCAATATGGTCCTCGCGCGCTGCGAGGTGGTAGACCGGAAGCGTGATGGCTGAGAGATCGAGTTGGATGCCGCCAAACTCCATCCGGCCCTCTGACAGATCGTTCTGCAGATAGCAGCGCCGCAGATAGAAGCTGTGGTTGGCGGCTGGCATTCGGGTTGCGTCCGAGTTCCAGTACAGCAGGTCGAAGGGCAGCGGCTCCTGGCCCCTCTGGTAGACGTTGACGATGTAGGGCCAGATCAGATCGTTGGAGCGCAGCAGATTGAAGATCGTGGCCATCTTGCTGCTGTCGAGATAGCCGCGCTGCGCCATGTCACGCTCGATCGCCCGGATCTGCTCCTCGTCCGAGAACACCCTCAGGTCGCCGGCCTGCTTGAAGTCGACCTGCGTGGTGAAGAACGTTGCGCTCTTGATCCGCGAATCACCTGTTGCCGCCATGTAGGCCAGCGTTGCCGACAGCAACGTCCCGCCGACGCAATAGCCGACGGCATTCACGGCCTTCTCACCGGTGGCCCGTTCGACAGCATCCAGGGCCTCGAAGACGCCCTCGCGCATATAGTCCTCGAACGACTTGTCGGCGACGCTCTCGTCCGGATTGACCCAGGAGATGATGAACACGGTGTGCCCCTGATCCACGGCCCACCGGATAAACGACTTCTCGGGATTGAGATCGAGGATGTAGAACTTGTTGATCCAGGGTGGCACGATCAGCAACGGCCGCTTGAGCACCTTTTCAGTCGTGGGGGCATACTGGATCAGCTGCATCAGGGCATTCTGATAAACTACCTTGCCTGGGGTAATCGCCAGATTGCGGCCAACCTCGAACTGAGTGGGATCGGTCTGGCGGATCTTGAGCTGCCCTCCCCCGCGCTCGATGTCCTCGGCCAGCAGCTGCATGCCGCGCACGAGGTTCTCGCCGTCTGAGGCGAAGGTCTCGCGCAGAAGTTCTGGATTGGTGAACACCCAGTTCGATGGCGCCAGCGCGTTGATGATCTGCCTGGTGTAGAAGCGGGCCTTGCGCTGTGCTTCCGGATCGAGTCCCTCTGTGGCCTCGACCAACTGCTCGGCCCAACGAGAGGTAATGAGATAGGACTGCCGCATGGCATCGAAGAACTGATGCTCGGTCCAGGCCGGATCCTTGAAGCGGGCGTCCTTGGGAGTGGACGGAGCGGATTCATCACCACCCATGCCCAGCGTCTGCCGCACGGATGAATTCCAGAGATCGACGTAGGCCTGCCAGAGTTTGGATTGCGCTTCGATGAGGGTTCCTGGCTGAGCCACCAAAGCCCGTTGTACCTGTGCGAAGGTGTGTAGAGCCGGTGTGACATTGTCAGCCTGCGCCAGCGGTCCAAGTGTGCCGATCTGCGGCTGGATGTAGGCTGTGGCGGCCTTGCCGGCCTCAGTCACCAGACGGGCCATGTTGCCTGCGAAGCGGTAGGGATCCGTCATCGCAAATCCCGAATTCACCACGGCCCCAGATTGTCTGTCAGTGGTCAAAGGCAGCCTCCTGATGTTGCCCGGATCCGACGCAAGTCGTTATTGCCCTGATGCGAAGTGGATTATGCGAGGTCACCGCGTCACTGCGAGCATGAGCGGACGACAACGTCGTTCCCCGGGCTTGATCAGCAGGTGGACGTTCATGCCACATCCAAGCAATGCCTGCCGAGTAGCGACGCCACCGATGATGGGCCTGACACAGGACGAACGGATGCGGCTAGGTGGCGGGGAAACTGGGAAATGCCTGCAAGGTAACGAAGCGTCTCGTCGTGTGGGTCGCAGAATCTCGTGCGGTCATGAGCCTTCCTGATCACGTCTTACCTTGGGGAGCTAACCTCACACGAAAGAAACGAGTATGTCTGTCTGCAATCCGACACAGCAGGAAAGGAATTTCGCTGGCAGTGTCATAAAATCTTCATACGACAGTCTATTCGCAGACTGGATGTCCTTCATTGGATCAGGTTCAGTAGCCTGCGTGACAGGCAACGACCCTTCGTCAATTACTGCAGAGCAATTTGTTAGGACATTTTGATGGAGCGCGAGGCGCAGGGGCCTGTCACGCAAAAGAGGAATTGAGGTGTGACGAGACTAAATTCTGCACTTGGCAATGCTGCCGACGAGCGAGACACGTCAGACGGGTAAGCACTCCCAGCCGAAGCTGGGTGCGCAGCCTGACCACTCAAAATCGGGTTCTAGGCGACGCGGCTGACCCGGGCGGCGGTTTTCTCGACCTGCCTGGTCACGGTGCGTGCGGCCTCGTCCGCCATTGCGATCGTGAGCTCGGCAATGCGCCGGCTGTTCTCGACCGTCTGCTCCAGGTTGTCGCGCAGCAATGAGCTGTGCACCTCGACGAAGTCCGTCACCGACCGGCAGCGGGCGAGGGCCTGCAGGCCGTCGAAGTTGCGCTGCAGGCGCTTCTGGCTGCGGTCGACCACCTCGCGCGAGGCGTCCTGGAGACCACGGGCCAAAACAGTCCCGGACTGTGCGGCCGCCCGGAGATTGTGTGCCGCCTCTTCGCTCAACCCCAGGGCATCACCGTCGACACGGCCAAAGATCTGCAGGCTTTGGCCAGTTGTGCGGCGGCTCAGTTCTGACAATGCGCCGAAGCTGGTCTCCACCGCCTCCTGCATGGCCCGCGCCATGGTTTGAGAGCCTTCCACGCTGGCCCGCAGCGTGTCCGCCACGTCCTCCGTCACGCGCTGAACGGCTTCGGTCTGCTCACGGGTCCGGCGGCTATCGGCACGTTTCATGTCATCAATGGTAGCCATCTCATCCTCCACTCTCTCGACCATGGCGTTGGCATCCTCGTCGCTCAGAACCTTGAGCACGGCGGGAAGCAGCTCCTTCCTGTCGTCGCGGATGTGCTGCTGGAACACGTTCCGCAGCTCGGTCACTTGGCTGATGAACTCAGCACTGTTCTTCATGCGCTCCAACTCGCTGAGGAGTGCGGCCGTTTCTTCATTGTCAGTGATAGCCTCCCGCAGGAGATCGTGCATTCCGTGCCGCGTCAGCACCGGAAAGAGGTGTTCTTCCTGGAGGGTGGCGAGAAGCTCCAGCTCTTCCTTCAGCTCCGCCAACAGCCGCTCGCGGGTTTTGACCGCAGTGTCAGAGGTCGCGAGAAGCTTGTCGAAGAGCTCATTTGCCTTGTCCGGCGGAGCCTGGCTGAGCCGTCCGTTCGTCATTGTTCCTCACAAGAGATGAAAGCGACAGTCTCAAGCGCTGTAGGTTGTGCCACAGGATGTGACATCTGTATGTCGACTGGACGAAAAAATACGACGCACACCGCACGACCGACAGGGCCATACCTTCGCGCACGCGATCGGCGGCGTGTCTGGCGGTGACCCGCTCCTCAATCGTCAGGACGTTTGTCCCTGAACCCCGGCCGCTCGCGGAGCGACCCGTTCTTGCTGTTCTTAACGCAGGTTAATTCGTCAATGATGACCAAGGTTCCACGCTCTGTCGTGCGGCAAAGCGGATTGCGCTGCGCAAGCGGCCATTGCGAGAAGTCTCTGATCTTTCGACCCGCGTGGACAGGAGATGGCCGGCAGATCATACCCGAGCAAGGTTATTGCTTCTCGTGCTGGTGAAGTGTGCCCTGTCGTTCTTGTTTCGTGAACAAAGGAGCACTGGAAAGCCGTTCGATCTCCATCCGCACATCAGTGGGGACCAGCTTGCCGTCGAAACAACTTGAAGTCGCGTGTTGTTGCCCGGAAAGGCGGTCGCTGCGGTGACTGATCTCCTTTCCATTCATCAACAACCAAAGGCATGTGCATTCATCGAATCCTATTGTTACAAGCGATATTCAACCAGGCTACGGCACCTTGGGGCGAATTCATGGCAATTGTGTTCCCAGGAGCAGCCTTCCGGGTTTGACTGAAATCACTGACTGTTCCTTCGGGGGCGTTACGCTTCAATCCGTCCTCTTGGCTAACGGGATTGCTCGACGCAGCGTCAGGGCGCCCTTGCGTTCCGTTGTTCTGCACGATTGGCATCGGCGCAGCAGCGCACTCGTAATATGCAGCGTGATCAGAGAACAGGCATTCACCGTTTTGAAATGGGATTTCCTCATGATTGGAGACGGATCAGAATCGTACCACAACGCACATCCTTGAGATCTGAAGCTACATTGCGTGGTTTGCCTCGATGAGATCTTCACCCGGAATCAGGTCTGCTCGACTCGATCAAGAGCAAGTGGCCGAGGCTCATACAGCAGCCTCAATCCGCCATCCTCTTGGGAGCCGCCAAGAAGCGAGATCTATTTCACTCGCTCTTCAGGGTGGCGGCTCGTTCGGAGCATTCACGTGGGGCGTGCTCGACCGGCTTCTGGAGGAGGAGCATCTTTTGTTCGATGCCGTCAGCGGAGCGAGCGCTGGAGCTGTGAATGCTGTCCTCCTGGCTTCAGGCCTCGCGGAAAGTGGGCGAATGGGTGCAAGGAAGCGTCTGCAACGCTTCTGGCACCGAGCCAGTGAGGCGGCTCCCCGAATCCAGCCTGGCATTGCCGCTGCGATCGCAACCCGCATTCTGTCGCCGTATCAATTCAACCCTTTCAACCTGAATCCGCTTCGCACGCTTCTCGCCAACGAAATCAACTTCGATGTCCTGAGGAACAACCCAAGCCTACGCCTTTTGATCGGGGCAACACGCGTTCGCGATGGCAAGATGCATGTGTTTCAGGAGAAAGATCTCACAATCGATGTCATTCTGGCTTCAGCCTGCCTGCCCGTAATCCATCATGCGGTTTCCATTGATGGCGAGACGTATTGGGATGGCGGCTACTCGGCCAACCCGCCGCTGATCCCGCTGGTCGCCAGGTCTCGAGCATCCGAGATTCTCATCGTACAAATCATGCCCACGGCCGGGGCAGACATGCCGACAACGGCCTCTGAAATCGCGAAGCGCATGGAACAGATTACATTCAACAGTTCGCTCCTGCGGGATATGGATGCTCTTGCGGCGATGACGAAGCTCGCCGAAGCTGAGGTCCAAGGATCACGCCTGCTCCAGAGACTGCAGAAGCTGCGTCTTCACCATGTCTCGGCTGAGACGGAGTACCCCCTGCTGAGCCAAGCAAGTGCTCTGAACCTAGACCGGCACTTCCTGTTCCAACTACGAGATGCAGGGCGGGTGGCGGCAGATCGCTGGCTTTCGAGCAGTTCAGAGCTACAATTCCTTGATCCTTTCAGGAATGAAGGACCAGAGTCGAGCGACGGGCAGCGTCCGTCGGCCCAAGCACAATTGGTCACCTCACCTTTCTCTGTGCGAGTAAAGCGACTCTGGCAGTTGTCACAAGCCAAGTTGGCAAAGCTCCTCAGTCGGTCTTGAAGTATGAATCGGCTCAGAACGTCGCCCCCTGTCAGAACAGGCATAATTGGCTGAACATCCAAGACAAATAGTTATAACCATAAGTGCACGACCGGCGCCGGCTATGACCTCCTCGCTCTGAGAAAAGGTTCCGAGCTGCGCAGAGGTTTCCGCTCAGCACGAGATTGGGTCCGGGTTCAAAGCCGAATGACAGATAGGTGAGCGATGCCGTAGGGGCTGGGTTGCTCTTCTCTTTTGGTTCATGGGTGCCCTGAAGAGATGCCAATCCCTGTGAATCCCGTGGAGAACGGGGACAAGCAGGAGAATTCTCACCGACCATTGCTCGCAAAGGACCAGAACTCGTTCTTGACTTTATGAACCGAAACCTAAGCAGGTCCGACGGCGCAGTGATGCATGCGCCATCACTTTCCCTGCACGGACGCTCGGAAGGTGATCCTGGATCTCCGCGGCCGTCCGATGGCGAGAGGAGAAGGCCATGAATCCGTCGTCACCGTGGACGCTGTTCCTCGCCCGCCCTGGACGAGATCGGCAGCATGTCATCCGGGATCCTCGAGGCGAGCCTCGGCTTATCTTTGGCGAAGATGATGGCACGCGGATCAACGATCATCTCGCCAGGTACCTTATTGAAAGCCTGAACGCAGGTCACCATCCAGACGACCCGAACCCGGATGAGGGCTGGTTCCTGGACAGCCCAGGAGACGAGCAGGAACCGGCGCTTCTCATTTGCGATCCGGATTTTGAAGGCAGGCTCGAGATCCTCGAGACAGGGAATCCCAAGGAGGATCAGGCGCTGGGCCGCAGAATTACAGCGCTCATCAATACCTATTTCCTCGAGGAGGAGAGCTCACATTCAAGCGCGCCCTCTTCCAGTTCTCGGATGGAAAGGGAGCCATCCAAGTCCAGACTCTGAGTGCTCTAGGACTAGTCGCGCTTGCGCGCGGTCGGCCAAGTCGCCGTGCTCAATTCCCGTGCCGCGGATTGTGTGTCAGGCTTCTCGCCGATGGTCAGCCGCCGGTGTTTTAACGGTCTTGGGCTGAGCTTTGGGTCCACGCCTGGGTGGCGCATTGCTCCGATCCCACCGCGGCGTGCCGCTGGCATAGAGCCCACCAACCTCGACCACGCCATCCAGCGCCCGCTCGCGGCCGACCATCACGCGCAGAGCGCACCCCATGCGCTAGGCCGTCGGCTGACTGAGGCAAAGCGCTTCCGCCAAGCGGATGGACGAGATGCCCATGTCGGACTGCACCATCAGCCACAGGCCCGAGAACCAAGCCCAGAGGGGCCGTTTCGTCACGTGGAGGTGTACGGGTCGTGACGGTGAATTGGAAGGGGCCGATCAGGACGGCATCATTTCCGCAGCCCCGGGTCTGAGCGAAGCCGCATCCCGCCCCCATAAATCGGCAAGGTGAAAGCGACCACGCTTTGAGATCAAACGGTTGAGCTGTTGCTCGCCTGACGTCGGGCTTCGATGCCAGCGTCAACCAGGGCAATGGCCGTGCGGGCATCTTGGCGAAAGGCTTCTTTCAATCGCTCAGGCTCTCTGTCCCACCCCCGTGCCTCGTCTTGAAGCGCATAGAAGGCCTTGGCGATACATTCGACCTCATCATCCATGCGAACCTCCCAAAGGCCTCATCTACCAGCACGCTGGGATGATCGATCCGGCATGGTTAAGGCCTTCTTAAACGCCCGCATCCGTGAGCGTGGTGCCCTCCTGGAACCGATCCGCCCAAGGTCAAACAATGTCGTCGATCGCGCCCCTTTCCGAGGGTTAACCCCCGTGCGCTGCCGGGATCATACCCTTGATTTCCACTTCATTCACGCAAGCGGTCTAAAATCAGGTTCGGCTATCCTTTGCCTGGATCGGGATCATGTCACACGAGCGGAAAACCCAGTGGACGCATCGGCTCGAGCACCTGCATGCCTTGCGGGAGCGCTTTCTGGCAGCCCGCCGGTACGACCGGGCCTACGAGACCTACCTGATCATTCAGCACGCCTATGACCTCTGGGCGGATGAGATGTTCCATTCGCGTGGGTAGCTCTTTTGGCAGACCTTGCCTCCACTCCCATCGATTGTGGCTTGATGGAATTCCAGTGAACGCCGCCCTCAAGACAAAGCAACGCATCGAGCCGGTTATCGTCCGGAGAGCCGCATCGGTGCGGGCCGAAACATCGGCGCGCACCAAGGTCAGGCACCTGCACCAGGTGAGCGGGTTCGCTCAGCGCCGCGAGGGCCTCGAAGAACAGCGCAAACACACCCGCCCGGCTTAAGCACTAATGATCTTCACGCAGAGGGTGTAACATAGGGCGGTGTCGGTCATCGTGAGGAGGTGCGCGATGGAGGGCAACGTTTGGCGTCCGACGCATCTGACGCCGGAGCAGATGGAGGAGCGGCGCCTGGTGGCCGCGACGCTGTTGCGCCAGGGACATCTCTCTCAAGCAGACGTCGCCCGGCACGTGGGGGTCAGCCGCGCCAGTGTCTGCCACTGGGCCACCACCCTCGCCCAGGAGGGTCGGCACGGCCTGGCCGCGCGGCCCAACCTCGGGCCTCCCTCTCGCCTCGATGAGAAGGCCTGGGCTCGGCTGGGCCGGCTGCTGGATCGAGGCGCGGTGGCGGCCGGCTTTGCCACCGAGCGCTGGACCCTCGCGCGCATCGCGGCCGTGATCGAGCGGGAGTTTGGGGTGCACTATCATCCGCGCTACCTGGAGCGGCCTCTCAAGGCGCATGGCTTCAGCGTGCAGCGTCCCGCCACACGGGCCAAGGAGAGCGACGAACTCATGATCGCGGTCTGGCCCAAGCGGGACTGGGTAGCGTTGAAAAAAAGGCGCGCCGGGAGCAGCGCACCCTCGTCCTCTGGGACGAGACCGGCCACAGCTTCCGGATCCGGCCGGGCACGACCTGGGCCCGGCGCGGGCTGACCCCGGTGCTACGGCGGGTGAGCAAACGGCGCGAGGTGTCGAGCGTGGTGGCGATCACGCCCGACGGGCGGCTGTATGCCCGCCATTTCCGCACCCCTATCTCCAGCCGCTGTGTCATCCAGGCCCTGCGCTCTGTCCGGCGCAAGATCGGCACGCCGCTGCTGGTGGTCTGGGACCGGCTCAACGCGCACCGCTCACGGGCAACAATGGACTTCGTCTCAGCGCACGCACGAGACTATGCGGTGGCCTATCTGCCGGCATATGCCCCCGAGTTGAATCCGGAAGAGCAGTGCAATGCGCTCGTCAAGCACGCGATGGCGAACGCTCTGCCCGGCTCAGTCGACGACCTGCATCGCCTCGCCCGCCGCGAGTTCGGCCGGCTGAAGCGCCGCCCCGAAATGATCGTCCGCTTCTTCCGCCATGCAGGTCTCTCCGTTACCGGCATCCCGTGACGATCATTAGAACAGCTTTCGAAACGTGAGGACTGCGCCTCCGACCCTGCACTCGGACGAGGGATTGCAATCCCAAGGACCACACTATATTCTATATTTAGTAAGTGCTATGATTCCGAGGCCCCATATGTTGCGGCATGTCACGGATGAAGAGATTGAGCAGCGCGTGAAGGTTCTGCGACGGGAACTCGGTCTTCAGAACCAGAGCCGCCCCGACCTGAGGAACGTGATCGAAAAGCTCACCGCCCGCTTTCGGCACTTCAGTTACCAGCAGATCCCTGACGCCGAAATGCCCGATGCCGAGGCGCAATGGGAGGCCCGAAAAGGCGTCCTGCGGATCCGTGAGAGCGTCGTTGGTGCCATGCAGAGGGGTGAGCCACGAGCTCGGATGATGATCGCCAATGAGATTGGGCACTTCGCCATGCGGCACTCGGGTGTTCGCAACAGGAGCACGACCCAACCGACAGCTGGAAGATCGTTGTTAGAAGCCAAGAAAGAGGAGAGTGAGGCAAGACGTTTCGCTGCGATGTTCCTGGCTCCCAACGATCTCCTCAGGTCGACCGATACGGTTGAGGATATTGTGGACCGTTTTGGACTGAGCTTTGAGGCAGCCATGATCCGCAAGGGCGAGTTCGATGCGTTTCAGCGACGGGCCTCCGGCCACCGGCGCGAGCTGCCGTCCATCGTGGTCGATTACCTGAAGGACGCTCAGCGACGGGGTGCGAAGCTGCGGACAGACTTGAATTAGGGGCCTCTGACGTTGGCGAATAAACTGGTGCGGAGTACCGGACCCAGCTGGCGGTGCGGTGTAGGAGCGCCGATTGCAACCGTTGAGCATCCGGTGCCAGGACGCGCCGGCTTTGGGTCGCTTCAAAGAAGATCTGGATTGCTTCGGACAGCATCCAGCGCCGGATCGTCTCCACATTCGGATCGATGCCGGACCACTTTGCGAGCTTTTCAGGACATTCTAACTTTGCGGCTACAGTGAATTTCGTTGAACATTTTTTATGGAATTAGCTCTAGGATCTTTCTTCATGTCAACGACGTAATCCACGCACCACCTTAGGGCATTTGCTGCCCGTTGTGGACGAGATTAGCTTCAGGCTGTCCACAACGTGGTTGGAGCGCGCTCATGCATCTCCAGCGCATCGTTCTGCCCAGTGGCCGGATCACCTGGACCGCCTATGACGGCGACGCGGTTGTCGCCGAGATCCGCGACTTCGTCATCTATCTCGAAGCCCGGCACTACGCGCCTCGCTCCGTCAGCCATTACGCCCGGCACGCTGTCAGGCTCGGCAACTATCTCGCGGCCCTCGGCAAGAGCTTCCGCGAGATCACGGCCACGGATCTCGACCGCTTCATTCCAGCCGTCGCCAAGGCTGGCCGGAAGCTCGATGCCCGAACCGCCATGACGATCATTCCACTGCGGCCAGAGCATGTGGAGGTCTCGGCCAGCCTGCACAATCAGATCCTGTTTGGCATCAAGGCCTTCTACGCCTTTCTGAAGCTCCGGGATGCAACGGTGCTCTTCGACACGATCGCGAAGCCACGTGCCTATGCTCCCGAGGCTTATCAGCCGTTTCTGGCGCATGTGGCCGCCCGCAAGGCCCGTCGCAAGGCAGAGAGCCGCTCCGATGCTGACGCTATGGCGGCTGCCGCCAAGCGGGCCGCCGACCACCGTTTGAAGCCGGAGCAGGTCGTGCGGATCATCCAGGCGGCTGCGTTGATGCGCGATGCGTTCCTCGTAGTCGTCCTTTACACAACCGGCATGCGGATCGGCGAGGCGCGGGGTTTGCTGCATGAGGATATCCGCCTCGATGAGAACCTGATCTGGGTCACGCCGCGCGCTCTCGAGAACCGCGCCAGGGTCAAGAGCGGCCATCCCCGGCCGATCCCGGTGCCGGACTTCCTCATGCGGATGTACGAGGACTACGTCGCCAGCGACGAGTACCTGCCCGCTTTTGAGGCCGGAACGGACTACGTGTTCTGCAATCTGGCCGGCGGGTTGATCGGGCGCGGGCTGTCCGAGAGCAATGTCTACGACATTCAGGGGCGGCTGGCGAAGGCCTCGGGCGTTGCATTCACTTGGCACATGTTCCGGCATTCCCATGCCAGCGAAGCCATCGCCCAAGGCTACAGCCTGCTCGATGTCGCCGACCGGCTCGGCCATGCCAGTCCGCAGACCACGAACGCGATCTACAAACACCTGTTCAACGCCGAGTACCGCAAGATGCGCCTCAGGAGCCATGAGGAACTCGAGGGACGGCTCAGCGATCTGCGGCGTCGAACGCTGACGCAGGAGCAGGTCAAATGGCTATGAAGATCGTCGTCACGAACGAGCCGCAGGACGCTTACCTCGGCGGCCTTCAGGCCTTCATTGCCAGCGTCAGCCCCCTCCTCCTCAAGCGCGATCGCTGGGGCTATCACACCCTGGAAAAGTGCTTCGGCATTGACGGCGTCTCAGCGCTCTACACGCCACCCAAGTTCCCGCCACGGACGCGGCAGAGACTGCGTCAGGAGGCTCTGGCGCTGGCCGCCGATCCGCGCTCGGACGATCGCTTCCTGGGCGGCGTCGGCTTCGACTTCACGAGTGTTCCCGAACCGTATCGGACCGAGCTCAAGGCTTATTTTACATGGCGGCTGGCCCGCTCGCAGAGCCGGCACTACGACTGGTACGCCCGGGCCGTGCGCCTCATCCCGTTCTGTGCCGATCTGGCCGATCCAACCCGACGGCCCGCAACAGTGAATGTGCGCCCGTGCCTGATCGACTTCGGGGATCCGCTTGAGGATGGTGACGGCAACGGCAGCACGCGGCTGGCGCAGGTGATGCGGGAGTGGTTCCAGTCTCAAGGATACAGCACACGAGAGTACATCGGGGAATGGCGCCTCCGGGGCGGCGAGGGCACGTTGGCTAAGAACGTCTATCGCAACTTCACGCCAGCAAACTCCCTGGTGCGGACGCTCCTGATCCTGCGGGAGAAGGCCAAGCCCCTCGAGACCAGGGATCTCATCCTGTTCGAAGATGTGTATCCGGCCGACGAGGTTCCGGAGAGCAAACGGACGGAGCCCTACTTCCACTTCTACAAGCTTCGCTCTCTCTGGCTGCGCGATGCCGCGCGGCGCTATATTTTGAGCAAGATCGCGTACAAAGAACTCTCTGCCACGACCCTGGTGAGCTATGTCAAAAGGTTGTCGCAACTCGACGAGTGCTTGCATGAGCTGCACTCTGCGCCGAAGCCAAAGCATGTGACGCAGGAGTTTGTCGATCACACCTTCCTGGCCTGGGGCAAGGAGAGGGGCTTCGTCGGGCAGAACTGGTACGCCGATCCGATCAACCTGCTCAAATGGGCGTCAGCCCACCTGCCCGCTTTGGGCTGGTCACGTCTCTCCTTCGATCCACGCAACATTCGCCGGGTGCATAGCTACCATCCGAAGGGCCGCCACTACGAGCGCAAGTTCGAAGAAGCGTTGGTTCCGGAGGAGGTGGTGGAGCAGATGTTTGCCCGGTTCGACACCCTGCCCCCAGTCTGCAAGCGGCTGCTGATCATCGTCCGCTACACCGGCATGCGCTGCCATGATCTTCACCATCTTGGCCTCAGTTGTCTGAAGCCCGATCCGGACGATGACCGCTTCATGCTGCTGACATTCTATCAATCGAAGGTGAAGCAGTGGAACACCAAGCCACTGCACAAGGACGACGCGGCCCATGCCTTGGTCATCCAGGCAATCGAGGAGCAGCGCGCAGAAGGTCGCCGGCAATGGGGCCGGGCCACTGAGTATCTGTTCCCGCACCGGCTCGGCGATAAGGAAGTCGCTCTCGACAGCAACCGGACCCGCGAGATCATCGGTCGATGGTGCATCGACAACGGCATCCGCGACACGACGGGAAAGCTGTACGACTTCGGCTGGCATGACTTCCGGCACTTCTACGGTACCGAAATGGCGCTGGCCGGCTATGACATCCACCTGATCCAGATGGAACTGGGCCATGCCTCGGCCGACATGAGCCTCGTGTATGTGAACCGCCGCCTCAAGTTGCGCAAGAAGGCTCTTCTGGAAAAGGGCGGCGGCAAGTTCGTCACCATCAAGGGCGAGGTGGATGACAAGATTGCCGAACTCGCGATCCGGAAAGATGCGGCCCTGGCAGTCGATATTCCCGGCGGTCTGTGCTCCCTCCCCGGCCAGATTGGCGAATGGTGCGAGCACAATGGGGCGTGCTTCACCTGCGTCTACTTCCGGGCCGATGTGGAGCAGTTACCCTTTTTTGAGCGGGAGAAGCGTTCAATGGCGTCAAGCTTGAAACGCCTGCAGGCAGAGGTGACCGACTTCGAGCAGAAGGGGCAGCTGCGCATGGCCGAGATCGGCCGCAGGCGGATCGGGCGCACTGAGGATGGCATGGCGAACCTCGCCACGATCATCAGCACGATCAAAACGGAAGGGGTGTACGGTGGGAGCCATCGGAAGTATCGGGGGGCTGCTTGCGGCAGCGGAGCAGCGCAGTGTGGGAAAACGGCGCCTGGTCGAGGAGACCATCACGGAGATGCGTCGCCGCGGTGAGGTGATCACCTTTAAAACGGTGGCCGAGCAGGCGAGGGTGAGCCGCCAGTATCTCTACACCCACTTCAAGGACACCATCGAGCAGCTCCGCACCGATGGGCAGCATCAGGCGGTCGTGGTGGAAGGCGAGACGGTCCCTGCCCGCTCCGCCGGCCGGGCGGCCACGATCGAGCTGGCGCTGCGCAACAAGATCAGTCGCCTGGAGCAGGAATTGACGGAGCTTCGCAAGGAGAAGACGGCGCTGGAGCGGCGCTTCGAAAAGGCTCTTGGCGAAGCGGAAGAATGGCGCAGCCGGCATCAGGCTGCCGTCACGGAGTTACTGGAGACGCGCAGCCATTCGAAGGGTTGAGTGTGAGATCGTCATAGCCGATGACGGAGAGACCCGTCATCGGCTATGCGAGACTCAAGGCCGGAGGCACGCGCAGCGGTCAAGAATGCGCAGCACCGCCAGAGGCGGCGGGCCGAAGGCCCGTTCTTGACGGCGAGCATGCCGAAGGCACTTCCACCCTGCCCTCACTCTGGACATGTCCACGACGTCTAAGCTCCTGAATCCAAAGCTGTATCAGGCTGGGCCTAAAGCTAAATGCGAAATATTATACTGTAATGGTGGATTCTATTCTGAAGTGCGAATTCCGTTACAAACAATGGGTTTGCACTCGGAGGCTGAATGACCCTGCCCTACATCCACCTGAGCCTGGCTGAACGGCGCGAGATCGCGCGCATGCATGCAGCCGAGATCCCGATCCGTGTGATTGCTGAACGCCTGCAGCGACATCCCTCGACCGTCTACCGTGAGATCAAGCGGAACTGGGTGCACGATGAAGAGCCGCTCTATCGTGGCTATTATCATGTCGCCGCCGCCATGCAGGCTCGTGCCCGACGGCAGCGCCTGAGCAAGCTCTCCCGCAAGCCCGTGTTAGCAACCTACGTCATGGACCGTCTCAAAGCCGGATGGTCGCCAGAGCAGATCGCGGGTCGCCTGCGGGTATCCGGTGCGCCCGAACGACTGTCGCATGAGACGATCTACCGGTTTATCTATAGCTCCCAGGGGCAAATGCTTGGGCTCTACCAGGATCTGCCGATGGCACGGCGCCGGCGGCGGGCGCGCTACCAACGCAAGCCCCGCGGCCTCTTCATTCCGGCCGGGAACACCATCGAGCAGCGTCCGGCGGAGATCTCAGACCGCATCAGCTTTGGGCACTGGGAAGGCGATCTGATGATGTTCCGCAAGGATCTGGGAAAGCAGAATCTCACGTCGCTCATCGAGCGCCAAAGCCGCTACGCGATCCTGACCCGCAACCGGGATCGCAACTCGACCGGTGTCATGACCGGGATGATCGAGAAGCTGAAGGTTCTGCCGGAGACGGCGCGTCTGTCGATCACTTTCGACCGCGGGACGGAATTCGCTTACTACCCGCTGCTCAAGCAACATCTCGGCATGGACAGCTACTTCTGCAAGCCGCAGGCGCCGTGGCAGAAGGGTTCGGTCGAGAACACCAATGGTCGGGTCCGGCGCTTCCTCTCACGGGAGACCGACATAGCGCAACTCTCCGATGAAGCGCTGCGGGATGTTTGCGAGCGGCTCAATGGGACGCCTCGCAAGTGCCTGGGCTACAGGACACCGCACGAGGTCCTGATGAGTTCTCTGGACCCGAGACGGCCGGGGCTGTGCAACCCTGACCTGCTCCGCCCCGGCAGTCTCTGACCGACCACGGACCGATGACCCACCACCCGTCGCACTTCGGCTTGATTCCACAAATACAACAGGCTCTTGAAGGCCCTTTCCACCAGAAACTCATGCAGGATTGATCGTCATCCGTTGGATCGCATAAATGAGAGCCTCAGACGCACTCGGAATGCGACATGGGCTCACGAAAGACTCTGAACGCAAAGAACCTCGAAGCGCTTGGAGCCGAGCGCCTGGCTGAGCTGCTAATCGAGATTAGCCAGGGCAACGCGACAGCCCAACGCCGCCTGCGGCTGGAACTGGCCGGCGCCGCCAGCCCTGCCGACATGGCGCAGGAGATCCGCAAGCGCCTGACCGCCATTGCCCGCTCCCGCGCCTTCGTCGATTGGCACCAGCGCAAGGCCCTTGTTGCGGATCTCGAGACCCAGCGACAGGCCATCAGTCAGGTCGCCAAAGTCGATGCAGCTGAAGCGCTGGACCTTCTCTGGCGCTTCATGGCACTGGCCAATTCGATCTTTGATCGCTGTGACGACAGCAGCGGAAGCGTGATGGCCGTCTTTCAATCTGCCTGCCGCGATTTGGGTGAGATTGCCAACTCAGCAAATGCCGCCCCTAACGTGCTGGCCGAGCAGGCTTACCGGGCTCTGATTGAGAACGAGTACGGTCAGTACGACGGCCTGATCGAAGTTCTGGCTCCAGCCCTCGGCCCATCAGGCCTCGACCACCTCAAGCAGCTCATCCTCAAGTTGTCACAGGAACCGCGGCAGAAGCCTCGTGCTGAAGACCGGAAGGTTGTCAGCTGGGGTATAGGTGGTCCCTTGTACGCCAATGACTTGGCCGAGCGCCATCGCAGCAGCGTTGTTCGACTGGCGCTGGAGGCGATCGCCGATGCTCAGGGAGACGTTGACGGGTTCATTGCACAACAAGGTGAGAAGGCACGGCACGTCCCGAGTGTTGCTGTGGAGATTGCTCGCCGGCTGTTGGCTGCAGGGCGCGCCGAGGAGGCGTGGGCTGCCATCAATGCCGTCGATCAGGACCGGCCCGGCTGGATCCCCGCCGAATGGGAGCAGACCCGGATAGAAGTCCTCGAGGCCCTCAGCCGAGTGGATGAGGCGCAGGCGTTTCGCTGGGCCTGCTTCGAGCGCTCGCTCAACCCGGACCATCTGCGCTCCTATCTCAAGCGCCTGCCTGACTTTGAGGATCTTGCGGCTGAGGAGCGGGCTATCGCCCATGCCCTGAGCCATCCGAGCGTGGACCATGCACTGGGTTTTCTGGTGACTTGGCCGGCGCTGGACCAAGCCGCGCACCTGGTGCTTGCCCGTGCAGATGAACTCAATGGCGACTTCTACGAGATCCTGGCGCCGGCAGCGGCTGCGCTGGAGGCGAAGCATCCTCTTGCAGCCACCGTTCTTCGTCGGGCCTTGATCGACTTTGCCTTGGAGCGGAACCGGACCAAGCGCTATCAACATGCCGCTCGCCACCTCGAGGAGTGCGAAAACCTTGCGGACCGGATCGAGGATTTCGGCAGGTTCGAGACTCATGAGGCCTACATGCGACGCCTCAAAGCCCAACATGGCCGCAAAAGCTCGTTCTGGAGCTTGGTCGTGTGAGAACGGCACGACTGGCTCTGCTGCACTGCCGTACCCGACCAAGGGCATGCTCGAAGAATGTGAAATCAGTGACGAAAGCCGTATTGGGACAATGCTTGACGCAGGAACTTTGCTTTGCCAAGGCTTTCAACGAAGTTCGTGAGAAGAATAGCACGCGGCGCGACCGCACTTCCATTCGGCATGCTGTCTGAGCCCATTTGTCTCATCGGTTCATCGTCACGATCACCAACCCGATCGTTCTCAAAGAAGGTATCATGCGTCGGCGGGGTGTTCCTCGACGAGAGTTCCGATCAGGCGCAGCAATTCCTGCTGTTCCGGACCTGCGCCGCGACTCAGGAAAGTCGCGATCTCCTCATGATCCACCTGCCCTCCAGACGCCGCATTGGCTTCGTGACGAATGAACACAGCCCCTGAAGGGTCCGCAATCAGGTACCAGCGGTCGCCGCTAGAGCTTTCGTAGAGCTTACGCACTTTTTTCATGCGAGTTCCCCCTCGAGTGGATACTGCGCGTTTACTGTCCCGATTGGATAGAAGACAGAAAGCGCTCTCGGCATGGCCACATTTCCTTAGGTGAACCTGGTTGGCATCCCCCGATAGGGTCGGAGAAGGCCAAGTCTATCCGGATCAAGTTGGGTCCACCAGTTGGAGCGTCTCTGCGGGATTGATCGCCGAAATGGCATGCTTATAGATGAGTTGGGAGTTGTTGCCCCGCACAAGCTCGACCGTAAACTTGTCAAACCGCTTGATCCGGCCCTGCAGCCTGATTCCGTTCACCAGGAACATCATGACCTCAATCCTGTTGTCGCGAAGATGATCGAGGATCGTGTCTTGGATCGGCGGGGTCCTTTGCGTAATCACGGTTGAACCCCTTGATCCTACGACACGGCTCACATGCGGCTCCGGGGAATTGTGCTTTTGGGATACCGCTCGACCTCAACAACTCTCGTCGCTTGTGGCAGCCCCCGTGCGGAATAGTCTCGTATCGGTCTTGCTGTTTCGCCAAGTCGAAGACTGAATTGCTCGATCTCGGATGCCGTCATGGGCATTCCGCTCATCGCGGTCATTTCTGCCAGATCTTCCGGAAGTGCATCAACGTGCTCTTGGAGGAGGAGAAGGGCTGCACGGATGGTCCTCAACTCTCGTTCATCAACGACAAGGGTGAGTTTCTTCATTGGGGGTGCATCGGCCTCTAAGCTTGTCTTCTTAGGCTACCTGCGGATGCGGCGGAAACAAGGCAATTTCCTCCGCGAACATGGACTTGGGAGAAAGAAGGATTCTCGAATTGCCCTGCCCCATGGTCTGCTTGACCTGCTCATTCTACCAAGTGCTGGGTACCGCTTGCGTCCAAGGGCACCCTGCCCCACTAAGGCACTGAGGATCCCACGGATCGGCGGGAGCATAAGGTCGAGCATCTGTTGGCAGCCATTCGGGTGGTGGACATCGTGGGTGCAACGGAGCTGATAGAGAGAATTGCCTGTCAGTCATAGGACTTGAAGTTCACCAGCCCCATACCGCGACACTAACCACCGTAATCTCAGCGCGGATTACCACAGGTAATTTGGAGCTGATCTGGAACGCGATGCGGATGGCGCTCATTGATCCTCATCACTTAGCCATTATGAGAGCGCGAGTTCACGCGAGAGCCATTCCCGCAGCTTCGTCCAGCGCTTCTTCATCTGCCCTCCCCTTACCGCCATGGCGATCGCTTTCTTTTGACCGACCAGGACGACGAGACGTTTGCCTCGGGTGACACCCGTGTAGAGCAGGTTGCGGGCCAGCATCGTGAAGTGCTGCGTTACGACCGGAATGATCACCGCGGGATATTCGGAGCCCTGCGATTTATGGATCGTAGTGGCATAGGCGGGTACCAGGGTGTCGAGTTCACCAAAGGGATAGATCACCTCCCGACTGTCGAAGGATGCGATCAAGGCACCTTCTTCGTCATCGATCCGCACCACCGTGCCGAGATCGCCATTGAACACCTCCCGGTCATAGTCATTCTGCGTCTCCATCACCCGGTCTCCCGGCGAGAAGCGCCAGCCGAACCGTTCCACCCTGGACGGGGGATTCGGATTGAGCACTTCTTGAAGCTGGATGTTGAGGTTGCGGGCTCCGAGCACACCTCGGTTCATCGGGCAGAGCACCTGAATGTCCTTCATCGGATCGAGCCCGAACCGGCGCGGCATGCGCTCCTTGATCATCTGGATGATCTTCGGCACGCCCTCCTCGGGATCATTGATACTGATGAAGTAGAAGTCGGTCTCCTCTCCAGCCTTCGGCGGCTCGGGCATCTGGCCCTTGTTGATCTTGTGGGCATTGACCACGATCCGGCTTTCCGCCGCCTGACGGAAAACCTCTGTCAGCCGCGCGACAGGGATGCTCTCCGAGGCGATGATGTCAGCCAGAACCTGCCCGGACCCAACCGACGGTAGCTGGTCCACATCGCCGACCAAAAGCAGGCCTGCATGCGCCGGAATCGCTTTGGTCAGGGCGTTCATCAGCGGTACGTCGACCATCGAGGTCTCGTCCACCACCAGGAGATCGCAGTCGAGCGGATTCTCCTCGTTGCGCGAGAAGCCGCCGTGCTTGGGATCGATCTCGAGCAGGCGGTGGATGGTCTTGGCCTCCAAGCCGGTCTGCTCGGTCATGCGCTTGGCCGCTCGTCCTGTGGGGGCTGCAAGCGCGACCCGAACGCCCTTGGCGACCAGCAGGCGCAGAATTGTGTCAAGCAGCGTCGTCTTGCCGACGCCAGGACCACCGGTCACCACCGCCACCTTGGAGCCGAGCACCAGTTGCAGCGCCGCACGCTGGGAGGCCGCCAGGGTCTTGCCGGTGCGGCCTTCCACCCAGGGAATAGCCTTGTCGAGGCCAATCTCAGGCCAGGGCGGCGGGCCGCAGGCTCTCTCGATCAACCGGGATGCGATGGCCTGCTCGGCCAGATAAAGCCCCTTGAGAAACAGGCAGGTTTCGTCGCCAATGGTGTCCGAGACGATTTCGCCCTTGCTCAACTCCTCGACCACGGCGGTGCGGATCAACGCCTGGCCGACCTCAAGCAGTCGCTCGGCCAGGCGGGTGAGCGCCTCGACCGGCAAGGCGCAGTGCCCTTCATCGGTGGCGGTCTGCAGCGCGAACGAGATCCCAGCTCGGATCCGCTGCGGCGCGGTCTTCTCCATGCCGAGCTTGGCTGCAATGGCATCAGCCGTCCTGAAGCCAATACCGCGCACGTCCTTCGCGAGACGATAGGGGTCCTCGGTCATGACCTGAATGGCCTCATAGCCATAGGTCTTGAAGATGCGTACTGCCCGTGCCGTGCCGACCCCATGGGCATGCAGAAAGATCATGATCTCCCGCACCGCCTTCTGCTCGGCCCAACCCGAGACGATGCGCGAGGCTCGCATCGGGCCGATGCCGGGGACGTCCGTCAGGCGCTCAGGGCTGGCTTCGATAATCTCGAAGGTGTCCACTCCGAAGGCAGCGACAATCCGCTTCGCCATGGCTGGTCCGATGCCGCGCATCTGGCCCGAGGCGAGATACTTCTCGATGCCCTCCGCCCCAGTCGGCGGGGTGGTCTTGAGCATCTCGGCCTTGAACTGCAGCCCATGCGTGCGGTCGCTGATCCACAGCCCGCTGGCGGTGATCCATTCGCCTGCGGCAACAGTAGGGGTGTGGCCGACGACTGTCACAAGATCACGCTTGCCTCGCGCGTGGACTTTCAGGACAGCGAAGCCGTTCTCGGCATTGTGGAAGGTGACGCGCTCGACCGAGCCCGCGAGAGTCTCCAGGACAGGTCGTTGATCAGCCTGTGGCGGTCGGAACATCTGGTCCATGCTGTCTGCCAGGAGAAACTCCCAGCCTCTTCGACTCTATCGCTAGATGGTGCCGCTGACGAGGTGGTGCTCCTTCGCATCCACCCACTTCATCCAAGCCTGGAAGTACCCGGCCTCGCGATCGGCTCTGAGGGGGTGGGAGGCTGAAGCGTGACTTGACCCTGACGTATGTTCTATGTTTGTTCTTTTCGAGGTATAGATCAAGAGAGGCCACCAGATCATGATTCGGACAGGATCAGACCGAAAGCTCACCGAGTTGGGTGAGCCCGAACAACAGGCAAGGGATATGAGGCGGCTGCTCGCAAAAGCTGAGCAGCAAATCAGGAAGTTGCAAGAGAAGGTAGCGGATCAGAGGCAGCAGCTGCGTGAGCTGCAAGCTCAAGCCAGGCATGAGGATAGCATTGCTGCCGACTGCAATGAACTCAAAGCTGAAATTGCTGACCTGAGGAGTGAAGCCAGGGAATTGATCCGCGCCAACCGGGAGCAGGTCGAGAAAATCGAGCTGCTCCAAGCTGAGATCGCGAAGCTGAAAGCCAACGCAAAAGTCCGGAAGCCGAACGGAATTGCTGCCGGGACAGACCTCCGGGGATTACTACATCCCTCACTGTCCTGAATACCGGGAATGCCGACTGGTCTAACACGCCCTGGCATAGCTCCTGGATTATTTCCACGGCCAACCATATCGAAGCCATGGCGAAAGCGTCAAAACCTAATCCAGGCAAAACGCAAGGCAGGCGCAAAGCACCTGAATCGACCAGCGCACAGCTGCCAATCCGCATCAGCTTAGATCGGGAGGCGCTGAACGCTTTGGACAAACGCGCCATTGCTGCCCAGATCGAGATCGGTATCGCGGCAGGCTGGCTTGTCGGCGGCTTTCTTCTGGAGCGCTCTGGAACTGATCTCGGCATTCGCAATCAGACAGCGAACCGCATTACCACCGCAACGATAGGAGCGATCAGTCGTTCTAGTAGCCCGCCTTGTAGGTTGATAACGCCTGGTGCATTCACTGGGTGATCCGGCCTGTGAGCCCTGCAACCCAAATGCCGAGCGTATCCACACAGCTTCGAACTTCCATTTTATACCTTATAGAGTATATTTTGTTTTTATACGCTTAAGCGATTAATTTGGGTAAATACGCTAAACCGTATATTGAAGTTTTATACCTTTCTCCGTATACTAAATAGGAGAGAGGGGAGACCCCATGGAGCAGATTGTCCGCACTCCCAAGCAGCTGGGCGAAGCTTTGCGACGGCACCGCCGAAAACTTGGCCTGAACCAAACCGATCTCGGGGCGAGAACGAAACTGCGCCAAGCGACTATCTCGACGGTTGAGGCCGGAGAGCCAGGTACACAAATTGGCACACTGTATGACGTGTTGGCCGCTCTAAACCTGGAGCTTGTACTCCGCCCCCGGACAGCCGCCTCGGCAAGCGAGATTGAGGATATCTTCTGATGGCTCGCCGCCGCAAGCATGTCCCTTTGAATGTCTTCCTCAACAGTCGCTTCGTTGGACGACTGAACCGGGAGGCAAGCGGCGCGATCGACTTCCAGTACGATTCCTCATGGCTCGAATGGGAATATGCCTTTCCAGTGTCTCTGTCCCTGCCTCTGCGCGAGGACCGTTATGTCGGCGCTCCGGTCGTCGCGGTCTTCGACAACCTGCTGCCTGACAGCGATTCCATCCGTAGGCGCGTCGCTGAACGCGTCGGCGCCGACGGTGTCGACGCCTACAGTCTTCTGACTGCCGTCGGACGGGATTGTGTTGGCGCCCTGCAATTCCTTCCCGATGGGCAAGATCCGGACCCAGCCGGCACAATCGATGGCACACCCGTCGACGACGACGAGATCGCGCGGCTGCTGAACAACCTCGCTTCCGCCCCCCTCGGACTGGATCCCGATCAGGATTTTCGGATTTCGATTGCCGGAGCGCAGGAAAAGACCGCCCTCCTGTTCTGGGAGGGCAGATGGTGCAAACCACACGGCACAACGGCAACCACGCACATTCTGAAACCGCAGATCGGAAGGATCCCCAATGGTATTGACCTATCCGACAGCATCGAGAACGAATTCATTTGCCTGAGACTGACGGCCGAACTCGGCATTCCGAGCGCGAAAGTGGCTATTGGCGATTTCGGTGGGAAGCGAGCGCTCGTTGTGCAGCGGTTCGACCGCCACTGGACCAGAGATAGCCGCCTTCTGCGCCTGCCGCAGGAAGATTGCTGTCAGGCACTCTCGATCCCACCGACCTTGAAATACCAGGCAGAGGGCGGCCCTGGGATTCGGGATATTCTGGACCTGCTGAAGGGAAGCGACGAGCCCGAGGCGGACCAGTCGACATTTCTCCGCGCCGCGATCGTGTTTTGGCTACTCGGCGCCACCGACGGTCACGCCAAGAACTTCAGCATTTTTCTCAACCCCGGTGGGCGCTTTCGGCTGACGCCCTTCTACGATGTCCTGTCGGCGCAGCCGAGTCTTGATGCCGGCCAGATTCAGCGCAAGCAGATGAAGCTTGCCATGTCTGTGGGCGATAAGCGCCATTACAGGATCGACGACATCATGCCACGCCACTTTCTGCAGACGGCGGAGAAAGCCGGCGTTGGTGCGCCTGTAGTGCAGCCGATCCTGGACGATCTTCAATCAGCCGTACCGGGTGCCGTTGAACGTGTCGTGCGATCGCTTCCATCAGGATTTCCAGAGCACCTTGTATCCTCGATCGTCGGCGGCATCGAGAGCCGCCTCAGCCGGATTGAAGCATGATGGTGATCGACGATGGGCAGGGCGGACCTACTTGTCTGTCACACCTGCATCGGCAGGAAAAACCAGGAAAGACGGTGCCGCGGCTTGATTTACGAGCACCAGAGGCTAGCACGGATCACGTCTTGGATCAGGCCCGCTCGTCACCGCTTCAACTGGTGATCGTCCTCACGGCTGCGGTGGGTGGGCACACGTTCGGCCTCCTGGCTCCGGCTTTGCTCCCGGGCGGCCTGCTGACGCGCCTCCTGCTCCTGGCGGGCCTGGGCCATACGCGCCTGCCGCTCGTCGGCACTTAAGGCTTGCTCGCCACTGCTGCGCGCGCGGATCTCATCCATTGCCGCCCGGCGCTCCTCTGGCGTCATTGTTCGGCTGGCCTCACCCTGAGCTCTCATCTGCGCCTCCTCCATCAGCCGCTGTCGGTTCTGGTTTGTGACCGGCTCCCGCACTTGCTCTGCCACGAGCTCCGCGTCCCGGGTGAGCTGCGGCGCCTGCGCGAGGTCGTACGATAGGGCGGCCGCCTTGCCGTCCCCGCGCTCCATCTGCCGCCCCAACGCCATCTCGTTCCGCGCCAGATCCTGGCTCGCATAGACCTTCAGGTCCTGCGCGTGCCGGGTTAGCGCCACATAGCTTGCCTCCCGCCGCCAGGCATGGGCATGATCGTAGAGGGTCATGACCTGCCGTTGCGTCTTGCCCTGCCCCTTATACACCGTGCCTGCATAGCCCAGCCCCCAGCCGCGATGCTTCACGGCGTCAAAGCTCACGGCCCGTCCGCCGTCGAGGTGGACCGTGAGCCGATTGTCCTGGATGCGGGTTACAACCCCGCTTTCCCCGTTGCGCAGCTCGAGTTTTGCCGCTCGGTCGCGCACGGTGGCATGGAACGTCACCCGGTCGCCGGGGCTGATAACGGTCTCCAGCTGCCGTTCGCCCTTCTCCGTCGCAAAGGTCCGTCCAGCCTCTTCATCGATCTGCCCGAGAGCGATGCGGGCTTGGCGCAGATCTCGGTTCAGCGCGTCCACCGCGTCATTGGTCGCGGCGTAGACAAAGGGAAGCGGCTGGGTTGATCCTTGCGCGCGCAGTGCCTCTGTCCAATCGCGAACCAGATCAGCGCGCGCCTTCACCAGATCGGATGACCAGCGCACCGCTCCACGTTCGCTGTAGGCTCGCACCGTCGCCGACAGATCACCCCGCGCCGCCGCCGCGCTCGCTTGGCGTTGCCACTCGTCCCGCTGCCGCCGCACCTGGGTCAGTTCGACCGCCCTCGCCTCCTCTGCCACCAGCGCGAACATCCCGCCGCGCTCAACGCTCGCCAGTTGCCGCTCATCGCCGAGCCCAATCACCTTCGCACCGGTCACGCGTGCATGCGACAGCACCCGCTCCATATCCCGGTGCGAGAGCATCCCCATTTCATCGACGATCACCACCGTGCGCCCGTCCCAGGTCTCACGGCCGCGCTCCTGGCGCAGCATCTCGCTTGCCACCGTGCGGCCCTCGCCAAAACCGTCCTTGCGCATGTCCGCCGCCACCGTGTTGGTTGGGGCTAATCCAACCACTCGGAATCCACTGCCCTCATGCGCCTCTCGGATCGCCGCCATGGTGTAGGATTTGCCGGTGCCGGCGCGGCCGCGGATCACCGCCAGACCCTGCCCTTGCGCAGCATAAGTCAGCGCCCTCTCCTGCTCGCCGTCAAGCGTCCGCGTCGACCGCGCGGCCTGCACCGCCCGCGCGCTGACCGGATGCGCGGATTGCCGTGTGAGTGCACCGGCATCGGCCAGGATTCCCCTCTCCTGCTCCACCACCGCCTTTGTGGTGAAGCGCTCAATGACCAGCACCTGTCCGTCGCGCCCGGATTGCCGCTCCTCGAGACGCACCAGATCAGCGTGGCCGAGCACCGCGGCTCGTGCGGTCTCGATCTCCTGGGCCGGCAGGCTGGACTTGCTCAGATATGTGTCGAGATCGCGCCCCGTGAACGTGGCCGCGCGGGCCGTCAGATGCGCCAAAACCCGCTCCGGCCGGCGCACGTTTTCCCGCTCTTTTTCCGCCCGCGCCGCATTGGCCTGGTGCAGTGCCGAGGTCTCGGTTCGAAACGCGGCCCCGAGATGCAATTGCGGTGTCATGCGGGATGGATCGACGGTGAGCGCCAGCCCGCGTGCCCGGAAGAATTCATCCTGGAACGACCGCCACTCCCGCGTCAGCGCGCCGGTCTCGGCAATAAAGCCTTTCTGAAGCCCTGGCGCGCGCGCAAATTGCGGATTGAGCTCGCGTGCCTTCGCTCCAAACCCGTCCGGTCCAAGCCGGCGCGTTGAGACTAAAACATGCGCGTGCACGTTGCCATTCTCGCCGTGATCGCGGTGGATCGCCCACTGCACGGCAACCCCGGCTTGGGTGAACTTCTGGTCGAGCCAGGATTGCAGCAGTGCGCGGTTGTCCTCGGCCGACAATTCCTTCGGCAGCGCGAGCACATAGGACTTGGCCACCTGCGGCTCGCCGTGGCGCGAAAACCGCAATTCGCCGGTCTTGCGGTCGCGCACCAATTCGCGCTCCGTCGCGGCGTTCCACAACGCATTCGTGTCGAGCGCCCAGTCCGGCGCAGTCTCGGGCACCATCAGGCCCCGCCCGAGCACGTCGACATCCTTGCCATCGAAGCAATAGCTCGCGCCGTTGACACGATCGCGCCCGTTCGAGCGATCGATGTAATGCGACAGGCCCACGGCAGAGCCGGAGCCGGCGCGTACAATCGCGACGGAGGCGAACTCGATGGCCATGCGGGATGTCATACCCCTCGGAGAGCGCACAAAATGCACAAGCATTTTGTATATTGCGTCTGAAACTTCCCTGGACCCTATTGCCAAGCTTGGCCAACGTCAATATCCGCCTACCCGTCATTCAAAGGGGACTGACAACAAACGATGAGTATCGAAGTGAACAACGCTGCTCCCGGTGGGGCAGCCAAAGGGGTTGATCCAGCCGTCGGCATTCTCGCCGAGATCGAGATGCTGCGGGGAAAGTCGAAGGCCAAAACTGCAACACCCGCCGAGAAGCTGCGCCTGCGCCGCCTCTCGCTCGATCTGGCGGAGCTGCGCCTGGCCCAGAAGACCGCGGCCCTTGCCGAAAAGCGCCGCAAGATCGAAACCCAGCAGAAGGTGATTCTGGGCGGCTGGGTGCTGCACGCCAAGGGCGATCCGCGCCTGGCCGCTCTGCTGCGGGAATCGCTGTTTGATTACCTGAATGACCGCGACCGCGCCGTCATGGCCGATCTGCTCGCCGAGATCGGAGGCTGAGCATGTCGGACGAGAGACCTTCAGGAGACGGCTTCTTCGCCTTGCTGGCGTTCGCCGGCCTCATCATTGCGGTGCTCGTGCTCGCTTACCTCTACTTCGCGCTCTTCCCTATCGCTTACGATGCCTTGCTCTGGCGGTGGGAGGCCATTCCCGCCCTGATGTCTCGCCCTGGCGACACCATCGCCTGGGCCCACGGGGTGGTGAGCAAGGTCGGCTTCAACCCTCCGATCAAGGGCGTGATTATCGGCGCGGGCGTGCTCGAAGTGATGCTCATCGTCGGTGTGATCTATGGTCTGGGCCGACTCGGCCTGTTCAAGGACAAAGCGCGCTATTCCGAGCGCCGTCTGCGTGGCGCGCTTGTCCTCGATGACATGGCCTTCGGGGCTGCGGCCCTGATCTCCCACCACTCGGCCAAAGACATGTCGTTCCGCCAAGTGGTCCGCCTCGCCAAAAAACCGTGGCACAAAATCGTCGCCGCTGCTCATGAGCAGGGCATGGTGCGCGTCGGCGGGCTGCCGATGCCGCGCAAAGTGGAGACCGAACATACCCTCATCACCGGCTCCTCTGGGTCGGGCAAATCCTTCCTCATCGCGCAGACCTTGCACGACCTCGCCAAGCGCGGCGACCGGGTGATCTGCTTTGATCATGGTGGCGCCTTCCGGCGTCAGTTCCCGAAGGTCGATGCAGTCTCGCTGTCTCCAGCTGAGGAAGGCTCGCCGGGCTGGGATCTGCGCAACGAGGTGCGCGCGCCACACGATTGGGAGCTGCTCGCCGCCTCCGTCGTGCCGGAAGGCTATGGCGCGAGCACGGATTGGCGCAATTTCGCCCGCGATCTGCTCGCCAATCTCGGGCACAATGTCGGGGCGCAATCCTCCAATGCCGAACTGCTGCGCCTGTGCACCGTCGCCGACCGGACGGAGCTTGCGATCGCCCTTGAAGGCACGGCGGCAGCCGCTCATTGCAGCGATGACAACAAGGCGTTCCTCGCCTCGGTGCGCTCAACTCTCGTGCCCTTCGTCTCCGGCTGGAAGTACATGAAGGGTGGTGACTTCTCCCTGCGCCGTTTCATGGCCGAGGACACCCGCTGGCTCTGGCTGCCGTATGACGCAACCAACATCGCAGCCCATAAGACTCTGCTTGCCACCTGGGCTGACATCCTGGTGACGGCCGGCCTCGAACGGCCTGACGACGCCCCGCCGGTCTGGATCGTCATCGATGAGATGGATGCGCTCGGAGCGCTGGGCCGCTTCCGCGATGCAGTCTCGCGCCTGCGCAAGAAAGGCGTGCGCATCCTGGTCGGCGTCCAGAGCCGCACGCAACTGGTCGAGCTCTATGGCGAGGCTGGAGCCGATACGGTGCTGGCCTCCTTGAGTAACCGGGTGATCATGCGCGCCTCCGATCACCGGCTCGCCGAGTGGTCCTCAAAGACGCTCGGCGACGTGGAGGTCGAGGAAACCCGTCTGCAACGTGGTACGCAAACGAGGGACAATCCAACCTCCTTCGCCTCGACCAAAAGCAACAGCGAGACCGAGATCGTGCAGCACCGCACCAAGCGGGCCGTGATGCCGGAACAGATCTCGGCCTTAAGCCAGGGACATGGCTATGTGAAGTTCAGCCAAGGCCTGCCGACGGTCCGTATCTGGCCGCAGGATGCTGCAGCCTGAGGGTGCTCCACCTGGCATCCGGTCCATGCAAGACTGAGACCTACAGCTCTTAGGACCATCCTCCCCTCACGCCGCAAGCGGCGTGAGGTCGGCCAGGGCCAGGCTGCGCAAGTGGTCCGCGGCCTTCTGTGCGGCGCTGGCGGCGGTGAAGAATGCGCGCTCGTCCTTTTTCAGAATGGCAATCCAGTTCTGAATATATCCGGCGTGGCGAATATCGCCGTCAAAACCAAATTCGGCACACAGGAAGGCGCTCGTCAGTTCCGCAACAAGCTCCTCGGCGGCGTAGGCTTCGGAGCCGAAACGGTTCCGCAGGTCGCGCGCAAGGCGCTTCTCGCTGCCGGTCCAGTGGCCGAGTTCATGGAAGAGGGTTGCATAATAGTGGTCGGCGCTCCTGAACGTGATGAAATCGGGCATCATCACAAAGTCGGCGCTCGCGCGGTAATAGGCTTGCCCCTCGCCGTGGCGAACGTCGGCGCGGGTCGCCTTCACAAAGTCCTCTGCAACGTCGATCCGCTGCTCGGGGTTCTGAGCCGTGGTTTGGCTGCCCGTGATGGTCTCCGGTAGGTTCTCGATCTGGTCGAGATTGAAGACGGTAAACTCCCGCAGGAAGGGAATGCGGCGGGTTTCCGTCTCGCCGGTGTCGTTGACCTCCTCCTTCTCGAAGGCGTTCACGTAAACGATCTTGTGGCCCTTCTCGCCCTTGCGCACGTTGCCGCCCAACTCCTGAGCCTGCTTGTAGGTTATGAAACGGGGGCTTGTGAAACCGCCTGCGGCTTGCGCGATCCACAACAGCACGACATTGCAGCCGGAATACGCGCGGCCCGTCGCGGCGTTATGCGGCATCTGTGAACCTGTATAGCCGCTCCACGGCTTCACCCACGGAAGCGCGCCCTTTTCCATCTCTCCAAGAATGCGGTCGGTGACATCGCGATAAAGGTTCCGGTTCATGCTCTCTCTCCTTTTGTGGGCGCAAGCGCCAGCGCCCCTGCCTCGTGGCGAACAGCGGGGAGAGAGGGGGCAACCGGAAAATCCGGAGGGGGATCACCCACCCGCAAGCCGCATGGCGGCTGGAGGGCCGCGTCAGCGATCCTGGCAGGGCCATTGGCCCGAAGGATGGGGAGACCGGATTTTCTGGTTGCGTGGGGAGAGAGGGCCGCGCGCCTCTCTCCCCTCCTCCAAAGCATGGATCTGTGAATGACGGCGCCGGCAACGGCGGCGGCTTTGTGAACGGGGAGGCTCGGCCCCCCGCGAAAGCTGTCCAGGTGCGTCAAACGGCAGTAGCGCCCGGAGCGAAGCGAAGCAGGCCCGAAGCCGCCGCGCTCCTCATCGAGCGCCGAAGGTGTGCTGAGGGGCGTTGGTGCATGGATCGTTAGCGGTGCTTGTGTAGTCGAGCGGTCATCGAAATAGCTTGCTGCCCGCCGCCATCGTATCGGCACGATGACGTTCAAGATGGCGAACTGGCCGGAATATGAGGCGGGCCTTCGCCGGCGCGGCAGCCTGACGCTGTGGATGACCGCGGAGGCGCTGTCGTCTTGGCAAGCGGCGAAGCGCACGACGCGCGGCGGGCAGCCGCGCGATTCCGATCTGGCGATCGAAACGGCCCTGACCGTTGGCCTGGTGTTTGGCCTGCGGCTGCGCCAGACGGAGGGCTTGCTCACATCGGTGCTGGAGTTGATGAGGCTGGATCTCGCCGTGCCCGATCACACCACCCTCAGCCGGCGAGCATGGACCTGGCAATCATCTGTAGGACGGCAGGGGCGCCGGGTTCCAGGAGAAGGGCCTGTTCACATCCTCATCGACAGCACCGGGCTCCAAGTCTACGGCGCCGGCCCATGGCGGGAGGAAAAGCACGGCGCCAGGTCGCGGAGGGGATGGCGCAAGCTGCATCTGGCGCTGGATGCCGACAGCGGCGAGATCATTGCCCATATCATGACCGATCAGGACACCGGCGACGCCTCGCAGGTAGAGCCGGTGCTCGAGCAGATCGACGTCCCGATCGGCCAGTTCACCGCCGATGGCGCCTACGATGGCAAACCGGCCTACGACGCCGTCACCAGCCACAGCGCCAATGCGGCGGTCGTCATCCCGCCGCGGGTCAACGCCGTCGATCGGTCGAGGATCGAACCGCCCAGCCAGCGGGACCGCCATATTGCGGCGATCACCACGGATGGCCGGATGACATGGCAAGCCGTCATGGGTTACGGCAAACGGTCTCTGGTCGAGAGTGCGATCGGCCGATCCAAGGCTGTCATCGGGAGACGGTTGAGGGCGCGGTCGTTCGGCGCCCAGCAGACGGAGGCCGCCCTCGGCTGCACCGTCCTCAATCGCATGCTGGCATGCGCACGCCCGAAATCCGTCCGTCGCATTGGAACCACCGCATAAACGACGGCATCAAAGACCATAATCCGTGAAATTCACGATCCCTGCGCCAACGCCCTTCTGGTGCTAATAGGTCAGCCTGCCGCTTGTTGGATCACCGTCGAGCACCTTCGGCGAACTGCGACCAGGCCAGCTCGCCTCGGCAGCCTTATTCCTCCCGAACTTCGCCAGCTGAGTCCTTCATGTGCCGTGAAACCACGGTCTCCTCGCCGAGGAGCCCGCGCGGCCGTACCAAAAGAATGAGCACCAGAAGCAGCCCGATAAGAACGACCTGCAGGGTTGCTGCCCTGGCCTGATACTCAGCCGGCACCAACTCACGAAGCACATTCCCGGACAGGGTCCATAAGGCCCATACCACGAAGGCTCCAAGGACAGCCCCGAGATTGTTGCCCGAGCCGCCCACAATCAGCATGGTCCACATCTGAAACGTAAGAATCGGCAGAAAATCCTCCGGAGCAATGTAGCCGACAAAGTGCGCGTAAAGCGCCCCGCCAAGCCCCATGAGCATGCAGCCGATCACAAAGGCTTGCAGACGAAACCGGAAGGCCCGCTTCCCAAGGGACGCGGCCGCCGTCTCGTCCTCGCGGATCGCTCGCAGAACGCGACCCCAGGGGCTGCGCACCAAGCGTTCCAGGGCAACATAGCTGAGACCAAGCAATGTCGCGGCTATCACCAAGTAGGTCAGGTTCCAGGCGAGGTTATCCGCGATGATGTCGGCGAACGGCTTCGGGATGAACTGCAGCCCGAACGGCCCGCCCGTCAGGCCCTGGGCATTCAACGCGATCAGTTGCAGGGTAACAGCAATACCGAATGTGGTGATGGCCAGATAGTCGTGCCGCAGCCGCAGTGCTGCCACCCCAACGACGAAGGCTGCAAGCCCAGATGTCGCCATCGCGCCGATCCAACCGAGGGGAATGGGCAAGTCCAAGCCGCCGATCTGATCTGGGTAGTCCGGCGCTGTTAGGAGCGCCGACGTGTAGGCCCCAATCGCAACAAAGCCCGCCACGCCGACATTGAACAGGCCCGTGAAGCCCCATTGCAGGTTGAGGCCGAGCACCACCAGCCCAAAAATCGTGGCAAAGACGAGAAAGAAGGTGCCGTATGAGAGCAGACCGAGCAGATCGGGCATCACGTCCTCTCGCCGAAGAGACCGGTGGGGCGGACAAGCAAGATGGCGATGAGCACCACGAAGGCGGTGGCCGCTCGGTATTCAGCCCCGACGAGCGGCACCGACAGGCTTTCCGCGAGGCCGACGATGAGGCCGCCCGCGACCGCCCCGTAGACGCTGCCGATTCCCCCGAGAATCGCCGCAGCGAAGAGCGGAAGCAAAAGGTCGAGGCCGAGTTGCGGCCGCAGCTGGACGGTGAGGCCCGAGAACACCCCGGCCACGGCCGCGAGAACGGCACCGATGATCCAGGTGGCGCGGATCACGCGGTCAACGTCGATCCCGGTTACCCGGGCAAGTTGCGGATTGATCGAGACTGCCCGCATTGCCTTGCCGAGGGTCGTGCGCGTGAGGAAGAGATGGAGCCCGATGACCGAAACGGCCGTCAGTCCAAGGACAAAGAGCTGATCCGGGGTGATCCGCAACCCGCCCAAGACGTCCCTCGGAACCAGCCGGATGGCGACCTGGATCTCACGGCTGTAGTATTCCGGGACCGCCCCATAGATGAACTGGAGCAGGTTGCGCAGCACGAGAGCGGCCCCGAAGCTCGCCATGATCAGCGTGATCGCGCTCCCATGCCGCCGCAGCGGACGGAACAGGAGCCGATCAACCAGCAGCGCCAGCGCCGCAGTCGCGATCGCGGCGACGACCAGCGCGGTGAGGAGCGCCCAGCCGAACGAGAACGGGCCGAGGGGCTCCATGGGCCCCCAGACAGCCGCCATACCAAGGAGCGTCGTCCAAGCGAAATAGGCGCCCCAGGTCAGAAGCTCGCCATGGGCGAAGTTCGCAAAGCGCAGGATGGAATAGACCAGCGTCACGCCGATCGCTCCGAGCGCAACGACCGAGCCGATGACGAAGCCGTCAGCCATGAGCTGCAACACTAGATGCCTCCTCGATGCTGTCCGAGATAGAGTGCGGCGACCTGCGGATCGTCCGAGAGGTCGCGCGCGGCGCCGACGATCCGAGTGCTTCCCTCGACCAGGACTGCGGCGCGATCGGCGATGGCGAGCGCTGCCTTCACGTTCTGCTCCACCAGCACGACCGTGACGCCGGTGGCGCGAACTTCCCTGAGCTTCTCGAAGACGATACCCACGAGCTTCGGCGAAAGCCCCGCTGAGGGTTCGTCCAGCATCAGGACCTTAGGCGCGCCGACCAGCGCCCGGGCGACCGCGAGCATCTGGCGCTGCCCCCCCGAGAGACGACCCGCCAAGAGTCGCCGCTGGCGTGCGAGGTCCGGGAACAAGGCATAGAGATCGTGGAGCCGCTGCTTCTTGGGCACCTTCAGGATCGAGGCGGCGAGATCGAGATTGTCCTCGATCGAGAGGTTCACGAACACATTCTCGGTCTGTGGCACGAATCCAAGACCTTCATGGGCTAATCGATGAGCCGTGCGCCCCGTGATCTCGCGATCGTGCAGGAAGATCCTTCCAGCGGAGATCGGCACCAGCCCGGCGATGGCCTTGATCAGGGTCGACTTGCCAGCGCCGTTCGGTCCGAGGATGGCAACGATCTCGTTCGGCTCGACCGACAGTGACGCGCCGCGCACGATCGGGAGCCCTGGCTCATAGCCGGCCTCCAGGGTCTCGACCCGGAGAGCCGTCACGCCGGGGCTCCGCCGAGATAGGCCTCGACCACTCTCGGATCGTCACGCACCTCCTGCGCTGTCCCGGACATCAGAAGGCGCCCCTGCGCCATCACCATGATGGGACGGCACAAACTCATCACCAGATCCATGTTGTGCTCGATGATCAGGAACGTGATGCCCTGCCGGTTGAGGGCCACGATCCGGTCAACGATCGCATCGAGCAGCACGGGATTGACCCCGGCTCCGGGCTCGTCGAGCAGGATCAGGCGCGGCTTGGCCACGAGAACCCGGGCGAGCTCCAGGAGCTTGCGCTGTCCCCCGGACAAGACGCGCGCCGGCTGCTGAGCGAGATGCGACAGGCCCACGAAGTCGATCCAGTGTCGGGCTGCGGCCGCCAACGCCCGTTCCTCGGTGGCTACGTGGCCCGGCGTGAGCCAGTTAGCCCAGAACCTCTCACCGCGCTGGTGCAGGGGTGCCACCATGACGTTCTCCAGCACCGTCATCTCGGGAAAGGGTCTTGGGATCTGGAACGTCCGGGCGAGGCCCTGGGCGAAGATCTGATCCGGCGCAAGCCCGTCGATCCGCTCCCCGTCGAGGCTGAGCAACCCGGACGTCGGGGGAAACAAGCCCGCCAGGCAGTTGAAGAGGGTCGTCTTGCCGGCCCCGTTCGGCCCGATGAGGCCCGTGATCGTCCCCTTCTCGATCGTGAAGGACACCGCGTCGACGGCGCGGTTGCCGCCGAAGGTCTTGGTGATCGATTGGGCTGTCAGCATGAGCGGAATGAAGTCACCGGCCGGGCCGTGTTGCGAGGGCGGCAATTTTGCGTCATGACAATGCGCACGTGCAACAGGCAATGGACGTTGTCCCGTGTCGGATGATTTCTTCGATCTCTACGACCTGCGGGTCGAGGTTGTCGCTCCGGAGGGTGCCACATTGTATTGTGGGGCCAAGCCCGGCGACTATTTCGAGCTCAAGGGGGAGATGCTTCACCTCCCCCCAGGCCAGGGCTTCTCGATCTATTCGCTCGCTGCGCTGCTGCCGCTCCTCCCCGCGAAACAACGCGTCACTCATCCGAACGACTGGATGTCCACCGATGCCGAGGTCGCCTGCCCGGACCCCAATTGTCCGAGCCGGCTCCGGATCAGCCGGATGGCGAAGCGCGTATTCCGCCACTCGGAGGTTACGGCCGTACCCTTGCCCGATGCGAAGGCCTGACATGACCGTCGAAACGATTGATCTCGCTCCGGGCTACCGAATCTCTCGCATGCTGCGTGGGGGCTGGCAGCTTGCCGGCGGGCATGGTGCCATCGAGGCCGAGCGGGCGATCGCCGATATGTCTGCCTTTGTAGATGGGGGCATCACGACCTTCGACTGCGCCGACATCTACACCGGCGTCGAAGAGATGATCGGGCATTTCCGCGATCGCATGCTCGCCGAACGCGGCTCCGCAGCGCTGAAGAACTTCAAGGTGCACACGAAGTTCGTGCCGGACTGGGATGCCCTCTCCCGCGTCGACCGTGCGTACGTGCGCGAGATCATCGACCGCTCGCTCCGACGGCTCAGGATGGAGCGTCTCGATCTGGTGCAGTTCCACTGGTGGAATTACGCCGTCCCGGGCGCTGTCGAGACCGCACTCATCCTCAAGGAACTCCAGGACGAGGGAAAGATCCACCAGATCGGCGGTACCAACTTCGATACCCCCCACACGCGAGCCCTGCTCGACGCAGGGGTGCCGCTCGTGTCCATGCAGGTCCAATACTCGCTTCTCGACCAGAGGCCCGAGAACGGCCTTGTTGCGCTGTGTCAGGAGCGCGGCATGAAGCTTCTGTGTTATGGTACGGTGGCGGGTGGTTTTCTGTCGGAGCGGTGGCTCGGCGTCCCGGAGCCCCAGGAGCCCTTCGCCAATCGTTCGCTTGTTAAGTACAAGCTCATCGTCGACGATTTTGGCGGCTGGTCCTTGTTCCAGAAGCTGCTCGCCACCCTGCGGGAGATCGGGCGCAAGCACGGGGTCAGCCTAACGGCGGTGGTCACCCGGTGGGTCTTGGACCGGCCCGCGGTGGCAGGCGCTATCATCGGCGCCCGCTACGCCGAGCACCTGCCCGATAATCTCGATGTGTTTCGGCTCACCCTCGATGAGGAGGACCGGACCGCCATCAACAGGGTCCTCGCACTCAAGACCGGCCCTGAGGGGGATACCTACACACTCGAGCGTGACCGGGAGGGCCGGCACGGTCGCATCATGCATTATAATCTCAACGAGGCCTGACCCTCATGGGGCTCGACCATGCACTCGGCCGGGCCGCACTGCACGAGGTGGTCGACCTGCATGCCTTCTTCGAGACCTGGCTCTGCGGAACGGTCGAGAACACGCATGCCGTATTCTCTCGTCTGGAGAACGCTCTGGGTGAAGAGTTCACCATGGTGTCTCCGAGTGGAGCCAGGCTCCAGCGGCCGGACGTGATTGGGTGGTTACGAGGAGCCCACGGCACCAAAGGAAAGCAGGACCCGTTCCACATTGCCGTTGTCGAGCCCGAGCTCCTGCTCCTGCGGCCGCCGCTCATCATTCTCCGCTATATCGAGGAGCAAGCAGCGGGCAGCGTCGTCACCCGCCGCCGATCGACCGCCGTATTCGAGGCCTTGGCAGAGAAGGGTATGCGATGGCTCGCCTTGCACGAGACCTGGATCAGCCCGGACTCTTGAGGACTATCCCAGGCCGCCCCGCTTGCCAAACGGCCGCCAAGGCGGAACACTGCCTGCCAGCCGGGAGGGGCAAGTGACACCAGAGCTACCTTCGGCGGACCAGATCAGGGAGAGTGTTCACCGTGCGCCTTGCATCCATTGTTTCAGCTGCCACCCTGGCGATGGCTCTCGAACCACTGCCGGCATCCGCACAGCAGCCCTGTACACATACGGTCGGCGTTGTCGTGGAGCTGACCGGTCCGGCCGGACGCTTCGGCCAAGCTGCGGCCAAATCCATCGAGCTGGCCTTCAAGGAGATCAATGAGGCGGGCGGCGCGGCTGGATGCCAGCTCGCTGCGGACCTTCGGGACTCGCAGAGCCAAGGCTCCGTCGCGGTCGACCAAGCCCGGCAACTCGTCGATCTCAAGCGCGTGCCGGCTATCATCGGCGGCATCATCTCCTCGGTATCGCTCCCCGTTCTGACGTCGGTGACAGCGCCGGCTAATGTGGTTCAAATCTCGCCCGCCTCCTCGTCGCCAACGCTCACGCGGATTGCACAAGAGGGGAAGACCAACGGCATTTTCTTCCGCACCATCACGTCGGACGCGCTCCAAGGCACGGCGGCTGCGAAGTACGCAATGGATCAGGGCCTGAAGAAGATTGCGATCATTCACGTCAACAATGACTTCGGCGTGAACATGGTCGCGGAGTTCAAGCGTGCCTACGAGGCGCTCGGGGGCCAGATCACATCCACGACGCCCTACAACCAGGGCCAGGCGTCCTATGCGCCGGAGGTCACTCGCGCTCTCGACGGAGATCCACCCGCCCTTTACCTCGTCTCCTATCCAGGCGACGGCACATCGATCGCACGCACCTGGATCTCACAGGGTGGCGCCCCGAAGTTTCTCCTGAATGATGGCATGAACAGTGCCGACTTCATCCGCGACGTTGGGCCTCGTTATCTAAATGACGCCTTTGGAACCTCGTCGGGTACTACCAAGACCCCTTCGACTGAGCACTTCACGAAGGCCTATCCGGCGATGTCCGGCGGCTTTGATGCCAATGCACCCGCCGCTGACCGAGCTTATGATGCGGCGGCAATCCTCGGCCTTGCGGTGGCTCAGGCCGGCAAGTTTGAAGCGGCAGCCATCCGAGACGCCATTCTCAAGGTCACCGGGAGCGATGGCGAAGTGATCCATGCCGGTCCCGAGGGCTTCAGGAAGGCGCTCCAGCTCATCAAAGAAGGCAAGCCGGTGCACTACGAGGGCGTCATTGGGCCTGTGACCTTCGACCAGTACGGCGATATCACGGGCCCCTTCCGGTTGTGGCGGATCCAAAATGGCGAGGTCACGACCATTGGCCAGATGGGCGTCGATGAGGTCAACACCATCAAGGCGAAGATCCCATCGCGCTAGATCCTGCTGGTCGTCGCCTCAGGCTCTGCGTTCGGCGCGGAGCCTTTGCCTTTTTTGCCGGAGATTGCCATGTCCATTCGTCCCGACCGGACACTGCTCGCACCTGGGCTCGAGATCAGCCGCATAGTCACAGGCCTTTGGCAAGTGGCCGACATGGAGCGGGATGGCCGCCTCTTGAATCGCGATTCTGCAGCAGCCGCCATGGCCGACTACGCCCGCGCCGGCTTTGACACCTTCGATATGGCAGACCACTATGGCAGTGCGGAGCTGATTACCGGCCGCTTTCTGAACATGCAGGTTGGAGCCGAGGGGCAGCGTCCGGCGGCCTTCACGAAGTGGTGTCCCTCGCCGGGACCGATGTTCGCAGACGTCGTCCGGGCTGGCATCGCCGAGCGTCTAGAGCGCCTTGGTGTCGAAACCATAGATCTGCTGCAGTTCCACTGGTGGATGTTCGAGCACCCCGGCTATATCGATGCCATGAGGGAGCTCGCCGCGCTGCAGCAGGAAGGACATATCCTCCATCTCGGCGTAACGAACTTCGATACCGACCACCTGCGCCTCTTGGTGAAGCACGGCTTTCCGATCGTGTCGAACCAGGTTTCGTTCTCCCTGCTCGATCGCCGCGCCGGGGAGGACATGAGCGCGTTTTGTCTCGCCACGGGCGTGCGCCTGCTGGCCTATGGTACACTCGGAGGCGGCTTCCTCACGGACCGGTGGATGGGTGCGCCGGAGCCGACCTCCATCAAGGATTGGAGCAAGTCGAAATACAAGCGCTTCGTTGACACGATTGGAGGATGGTCTGCTCTCCAGTCGATCCTAGCCGCCTTGCACAAAGTTGCTCGTAAGCATGGAGTGTCTGTCGCAAATGTAGCCACACGTTGGGTGCTCGACCAGCCGGCCGTTGCGGCTGTCATTGTCGGGGCCCGGCTCGGGGAGCGTGAGCACCGGGCGGACAATGCGGCCCTGTTTTCGTTCTCATTGGACGAAGATGACAAGCAACGCATCGACGAGGCGTTGGCTTCCACCCAGCGTATTCCAGGGGATTGCGGTGACGAGTACCGTCGCCCACCATTTCTCACAGCGTCGGGCGATCTCAGCCATCACCTTGAGAGCTTTCCACCGGTGTTCGACGCAGTCCCAATCGATGGGCGGCCCGACCGCCTACGCATTGACTCTGGCAGCGTCTGGGAGCCCATCTGTGGCTACAGCCGTGCGGTGCGGATCGGCAATCGCATCCTTGTCAGTGGAACTACGGCTACCCACGGCTCAGGCGAGATCATCTGCCCAGGCGATGCCCAAGGGCAGGCGGTCTACATTCTGGATAAGATCGCAGCGAGCATCGCCTCCTTGGGAGGAACGCTCGCAGACACTATCCGAACACGTATCTATCTAAACAATGCAGACGACTGGGAGCCCGTTTCTCGGGTGCATGGCCGCTACTTTGGAGCAGTGCGACCTGCGAATACGCTGCTTGAGATTTCACGTTTGGTAGGAGACTACGCAGTTGAGATCGAGGCCGAAGCTGTCATCAGTTAGTTATCTTGAGTGGAATGGTTCAAGTCGCGAATGCATGCGTACCTATAGGCATAAAGTTATGGCCAACGAGCGCTGGCATTGATTTCAGGAGAGTTCACCAGCGAAGATGTTTCCCACGGCGAGCACGAGGGCCATGCCATAAAGGAAAATGGTCGGCGAGAAACTCTCGTCCATTCGTGGTCATCGTCTTAGCACCCGCCTGACTCTGTCAGCCGCAGAGCACTGTCGAAGCTCTGCTCACATTGTAGCAAAGATCGAAGTACGGCTTTCCCCCTCCCCCTTTCCCCCGCTCCTAAGCTTTCTACCAAAGTCTGTCTTTCTCAATCATGCCGGTTGCAAAGGATAGGAAGCGATGAACAGGCCTCAAGAGCTCACATATCGATCATTCAGAGGCCTCTACGACGAACGCTGACCATGAGACTGCTGCAAAAAGCTCAGATCTACTTCCGCAAGGCAGAATTGCCACCAGTCATCCAGCGGCAAGCAACTGCCCATGATGAACAAGCTGGCCGCTCACGTTCAAAGCGAGCCCAAATCAGGGACGTGCTGCGCCAATACGAGAGAGGCAGTCTCAAGGAGGCTGAAGCCGTCGAAGAGCTGCTCAAGATCCTACACTGAGACGGATCCAGACTTCCCAGTCCTTGTGTCCCTACCCACTTCGCAGGAGATAGCCACGGCGCCACTTTCGCTAGAGGCAGGTCTCAAGGGCTTCCACGGCGCATGACCGGTTGTCGTAGAGCTCAACCCTGCGCTGGCCTAGTCGGCCAAGGCGGCCCCACTCACCAATCAGGGCGGCATCCCCTAACAGGCTGGGCTCGATCGACAGGACATAGTAGCGCGCCATGTTGCAGCTTGGATCGCACCTGTGAAGGACCAGATATTGGATCGTGTCTTGGGACATGCCTCCTTGTTGCGCAAGCTATGTGCCGAGGTCCAATCAAAGTCGTGAATCAGTTCAGCCGCAATGATTCACACCAGTGATGTACCCCGTCATCGAAATGTCTGCACAGCAACTCACAGGCCTTGATCGCTCGTCTAGGGCCTTGCTTCTCCCCTACACTCATCCACGTCGTTCCTATCTTCCCTGAGGGAGATCCCGCACAGCCTTTTCGAGCGCCATGACACGCTCCTCAAGAGCACCAATCGACGTCAGTGTATAGGCCAAGCTGCCGGCTGCCAGCCCCGCAGCAACAATGGCGGTGATCAGGGTGCCAGACTCAATGGCTTTGGGCTCGACTTGGGTCCGATGCAGAGCCTTCTTCAGGTACCGCTCGAAGATCACGTAGAGGACAAGCCCACCCACGACGGTTGAAATCAACACCATACCTTTGCCTCTTCGTTCTCCGCCCCACGCCTACAGTTCTCCTGTGATGTGCGAACTGAACACCCCGACCCTGCCCACTAGAAACTCAGCACACTGACAAGTCAGATCTCGGAGCGCGCATGATCCCTCTCCCCTTATGACATCCTGCGCCGCCGCATGGCCAGGAGTTCAACACTCAGATCGATCCGGCCGGCTTTGACCAGGCGCGCCATGGCCCGGAAGTAGCCACCCGGGTTCTTGATCCGGCCCTCGCCGCGCGAGACGTCGTCGTCGTAGAGCTGCAGCACGTAGATCACTGTCACCGCGGCCCGCACCAGGCCGATCTCGGCCACGGCTTCGTTCCAGGCGCTTTCGTTCGCCCCCAGCGAGGCCCGTAGGTAGCGTCCGGCCGCCACGAGGCCAGCCAAGTCCTCAACGGGTTCGGGGTAGTCGTTCAGGGTGGGGCAGGCCTCAAGGATCAATTCCGGTGATAGGTGCTGTGCGGATTGTTCGTTTGGAAGAACCGCCTCAGCTTTCTTCGGAAAGCCTTTGTTACAAGTCTCACTAGGAGAACAGTTGTATGTTTCTAAGTGGCGGACTCCGAGTCCGGCATTGCCCGCTTCATAAAAGGTCTCTTCGGTATCGGTTCTCAACAGCTGCCAGGCGTCCAGGAGATCGGCCGGCAAGGTGACCTGCGAGCGGGTCGGCGTCCGGGCCAGAAGGGTCTTCAGCCGGGCCTCAAGCTCACCGCGTTCAATGTCCGGGAAATGCTCCGCCAGCGCACTCAGGGCCTCCTCGGTCGCCCGCCTGCAGATGGTGACCTCGTCAAAGGTCCGTTTCTGCACCTCGCGCAGCTGCTTCTGCTCCAGCAGCATCACGGCCCAATCACCCCGGCGGGCATAGATCGGGGTCAGATCGAATCCGAAGGCGTCGACCACCTGCCCTGCCAGGTCCTTGACGGCATAGCGCTTGCCGTTGGGCGAGTCTTTCGGGCTGATCAACTGCAGATCGACCAGCTGGCGCAGGATGCGCCGGATCGCTCGCTCGGTCAGGCCGGTGCGGCTGATCAGGTAGTCATTGGATGGCCACACCAGCAGGCGCTCCCACTCCTGCTCACCCCAGCAGGCGACGAGTTCGGACAGCACCGCCCGCTGGGCCGGCCTGAGGTCGAGGGCCTTGCCGGCGTCCCGGGCTGCGGCAGATAGTTCTTTTCGTGTCACCGTGCGCCCGGCTTCGAGCGCAAGCTTCCTTGCGGCTAGAGCGGCATGTCTCAGCCGCCGGCCTCCAGACGATGCAAGCTGCATCGTACCCTCCATGTTGAGGGCAAAGCGGGAGCGTTCACCGAAACCGGTGCTCTTGACAGCCAGCTTGTCGGGATGGCATAAGAATGGTCGCCAAACCTAATTCTTATCGCCGCCCCTCGCGGGTAGCTCCAAAGGCCCTCGAAGTTTCCAGCTTCGTGGGCCTTTTGCTTTGCCTAGTTTACGTCACTGTCTTCGCCTCCTTGCGAATGAAGACCGTCTCAAGGGCATGAGTGACAGCAACTTGCCGAGACGGATACGCACCACTCTCGACGGCTTCATCAAGTGCAGCGCCGATTGGTCCTGATAGCCACAGGTTCATCTGCCGATCGCCTCGCTCCTTACGAGACTGTCGGAGTCGCTGAACCCGTTGGCGCCGTGTGTTATCCGCCATGACATACCCATGACTCTAGAAACGGCTTACAGCGTTGCCCGATTCTCAGTGGGGTGTGGAGTCACGTGGCAAGCAGAAACACTGAATCATCCAAGAAGGCTTTGGAAAACTTCGGACAATTCCGGTTGCTTTTGGAAATGGCCGAGTCAAGGCGAGGCGCGTCGATTCGTTCCCGGGCAATAATCTCGTCCACAGGATAAGAAGAACCCAAATATTCGCCGATTCGTTTACATCCATGAGGGCAGCAGATCCGGACCGATGACTCTGCTCTGCAGGGAAGCCGCTTAATGTCTAGCAATCTAATTGGAGCCTGGAAGCGCGATCTCACCTACACGCCGGGACAGGTACACGAAATGGATCCTCCAGTATCCCAAGAGGTCGCCGACACCCGGGAACTCTTCGCAAAAATCTCGACAGCTCTCGTGATGATCAAGATGGATAACTGATGCCGCAAGTTCTCCGAGGCTGAGACGCTTCAAACGAAGAGCCAGGCGGATGCCGTTTTCCGGAATATCTATAAGAGGCCACGGCCGAAGCGGCTCTGATGGGCGCACCCTTCGCTTCGGACATCCTTTGAATCTCAGAGAGCCCGGGAGCTTCGCGATCCGCGCTTTCCCTTTGGGCGTGAGACTTCCCCCTTTCTTTTGAATCTGTCTCATTGGTGGGCGAACAAATTTTCGCACCCTCCCCATGCTGAGCAAGGCGTTGAGCGTCTTCCTGTTGAACAGGGCGGACCTCAACCAAGTTGGTCAGATAGATCGTCGTCCGCCCACGCCGATCTGGGCTGGAGCGAACCAGAAAGCCAGCCTGCTCGAGTTGGCGGTAATGGTTCTGGATGGTCCTTGGAGACACGCCGAGGTCGGCCGCCAACCACGAAGTGCATGTCTGCAGTTGCTTGTGCCGGCCGCAGCGGGAGATCAGGTACACCAGGGTCGTAACCGCTCCGGTGCTCAGAGTGGGATGAACCAGCACATCGATACTGAACCGCCGAACGTATCGACTGAAGGAACAGCGGCGCCGAGACAGACGGGCCCGACGTGTCACTGCAGGAGCTCGGGGACGCCGCTCCTTAGCCCTAAAGCGCTTTTGGTCTCAGTGTAGGGCATAGCCGGCATGCCTGATCCAACCTTTGGCATCATTTGCGGTGATGGTGTCGAGGGCTGGTTTGAGTTCTGCTTCCAAGGCTTCGAGAGTGCGCGCCGCTTTCGCCTTGAGCCGCTCTTTCATCTTGGCCCAGGCGTGCTCGATCGGGTTGAACTCCGGTGAGTAGCGCGGCAGGTACAAAAGCCCGATCCCGGCCTGAGCGAGAAGCTCGCCGACTTCCGTCGCGCGATGCGGGCGCAAGTTATCCATCACCAGAATGGCATCCGGCTTCACCCGCTGGAGCTTGGGCACCAGCACCTGCTCGAGATAGGCCAGCAGCACGGAGGTCGAGGTGGACGCCTCGATGCTCATCGTGGCCACCAAGCCTTCACAGGCGAGCGCCCCTAACACCGTCAACCGCTGCCACGAGCCAAGGGGAATGGATCCATAGGCGCGTTGCCCACGCGGCGCTCGGGCGTGGGTGCGGGCCATCTTGGTCGTCACCCCGCTTTCGTCCAGGAACACCAACCGTTCTGCGGGAATCTCGCTCATCTGCTGGCGGTAGGCCTCGCGCTCAGCGGCAATCTCGGGCCGCTCCTGCTCGGCCGCCCGAAGCGTCTTTTTTTCGGACGCAGCTTGAGCTGCTTGAGCGCCTCACAGATCACCGCCAGACACACCGTCACGCCGGTGCGCTCGGCCAGGCGTTCGCGGTACTCACGCAGCAGCGCGTCATTGTCCTCAAGCACGAGTTGGCGCAGCACCTCCAGAGCTGCGGCATCCAGGCGCGAGGGCACACCGCCGCTGTGCGGCTTGGGGCAGCGTCGGCCTTCTTCGCGCTCCTGGCGGCGCCAGTTCGAGACGGTGGCGGGGCAGACCTGGAAGCGGCGGGCAATCTCGACCTGAGGAAGGTCGCCGCGCTCGCAGGCGACAAGAACACGTTCGCGCAAATCGGGAGAATAGGGCTGGGGCATCGCTCGCCTCCTGAGCCATATCCCCGTCAACGCACAGACCACCCGAATGGATTCAAGCCCAGATCAAAAGCGCTTTAGCTTCCCGCTCCGGAAGCTCGAAGAACGCCGCAACCTGATCCCTCGTCCAGCGCCCCTCGTGGATGCCCTGTTCCGCGACTACCGCTTGCTGAGGACGGGATACCCTCCCCATAGTCTGCAGAAGTTCGAACGCACTACTCATAGCCAGCCTCATCCTGAAACTGACCAATAAAAGCTAACCCTCTGGACTTACTGTCAAATTACTCAGCGATGTTCAGTGGGTCTGACCCGCGGACTCAGTAGGTATGACGCGCGACCTCGGTAGGTCTGACTCACGACCTCAGTAGGTCTGAGTCGCACTCCTCCCCATGCGCGATCCAAACCTACTATCCGAACCGCCAGATTCGGTAGGTTTGACCCGCACGTTCGGGGAAACCGAGCCTGATCCCCTGCCCCAGACCCCTGTCGGAAAGGTTTGAGTCGCGATCGCCTCCATCGTGAGAGGTTTGAACGGCACTTAGGATTGCGGCCATCCCCTCCCCGCCCGGCTGGTAGGTTTGACTCGCACTTAGAGTGTCGGCTTGAAATCGGAGATTCCCCCGGCATTCGGTAGAAAAAACCACCAAGCGCACCCTAACGAACTGATACAAACGCGTTTCGCGCCAATGCCCTTGCCGCTCCCGACATGTCTTGACCCGGATTGTGATTATGAGCAATTTCAGTGCGATGCTGCTCCCAGAGAACCTCCTAGACAGACATGAACTGGCGTCTCTTCGTTCCACCAGCGGTTATCATCCTCGCGTGGAGCATTCATCTCGCGGGCGTCCTCGACCTTCCTGGCTGGGAGGGCTTCAGCCGTGGAATGGCCCTCGGTGCACTTTTCAGCATGTCCTTTCTTGAGGCACTGCTCGTCTATCGTCACTGGAAGGGTCTCTATTAGGCATGTCACGGAAGGCATGCCTCTGGGCTATTGGAGCCATGCTGACAGTGGGCGCTCCGGGGGGCGTCTCACTGTATCGAACCTTACGTTTCGACCTCCTCAAGAAGACCAGCGAGGAAACCAAAGCGGCTGTCCTCAAAAGGGTCCCAATTGGATCGAGGATTTCCGCCGCGCAAGCCGTTATGGAATCTGAGGGATTTCGCTGCGCCAAACTGCACGACACGAAATTCGCGGAGGATAGCCCAGACGGCGGTCCTCAATTGGTTCATCCAAGGGCTGATATCTTGTGGTGTTCCTCCGGAGAGTGGGGTTTCCTCGTTACAAAGCGGTGGCAGGTTAGCTTTGTCGACAGTGGAGGGGTCGTCTCGGAAGTGGCAGTCGCGGTCGGCTTAACTGGCCCGTGAAGTAGTGCCCCCGTTATTGTCGCCGATCGCGGCGCATGCGCTGGATCGCAGATCGCGATCACCTGATCGATGGCGCAGACCTGCTTCCTGATGATCTCGATCCTGACGTGAATTCTGGTGGTTTTTGCTACCGAATGCCGGATTCCCCAACCGCTTATGATCAAGCCCTAGATTCGCTGACCAAGGAGCCTCTCGAACATTAACCATTCCAGAAGCGCGACCCAGACCTACTCCAAGTGCGATCCAAACCTACTGAATGTGCGGCTCAGACCTACTATGTGCCGCAGCAAATGCAGGTGGTTAAGCGATTTAGCATTGTATGGTTTGAAGTCCTAAGTACCTTGACCGGCGAGGAGACGCATCATGTCGAAGGCTCTGAAGCCCAGGACCATTATCCACGAAAGCCTGCAAGGCGAGCTGTGGGTGGTAGAAGAACCCGGAATCACTAATACGATCTCCTTATGGGACGTGGCTCCTCGTTCCATTCCCTCCCGCGCCTCCGACGATCTCAAGGACGGGAAATACCTGAAGACCTTGGAACGGACATTCACGCTCGCGGGCAAGGTCTATCAGGTCACCCTCAAGCCAGCCCGTATCAAGGACAAGAACGGCAAAGAAAGCGAGCAGTACCCTGGCGAGCGCGAGCGACTAGTCGAATGGGTTATCCGCCGCATCGCCGCGATGCGTAACCGGATCAGCCTCAGCGCTAAGGACGAGGTCAATGTCTCGTTCAGCATCAACGAGGTAAAGGCTGAGCTCGCCCGAACCGGTCACACGTACAGCTACTACGAGATCGTCGAGGCGCTCACCATCCTTCACCAGTCTACCGTCGAAATCATTCGAACTGATGTCGGGGGTGATGGCGAGATCCATGAACGCGTGATCTCGAGCGCTGCCTTCCCCCAGCTTGCATTCGCCAACAGGGGCAAGGAGCGGGCTAAATCGACGGTCCAGTTCAATTGGCTCGTCTCGCAAGCCATGATGCACCTGGACTTCCGCCAGATGAACTACGAAGCCGTCATGAAGATGCGTGGGCCGATCGAACGCTGGATTTACATGCGGCTCAATCATGATGTGCTTTATCATCGCATGAACCCGCACATGCATGTGATCTATGCCCGTGAGGTCATTGACGGGTCGGCCCTTTCAACCAAGCGTCCGCGTGACGCAATGCGCCGCATCACGGAAGGCATGGAGAACCTCAAAGCTGACGGCGTTATCAAGGAGCTTCAATGCAACGACATCGCCGAGGGTAAACGCAAGGTCGATATCAAGTATACTATCACGGTCTCTGAGGCCTTTGTTGAGGAAACATCGCGTTCCTTGCGTCGCGCCAATGAGAATATCGCGGATTATCGAGCCGTTGTCGGCAGTGATCCAAATGGTTTCGTCCCTTCCGATCCGATCAAGAAAGAAAAACTTCGCCGCATCCGCACAAAGCGCTTGGCCGATCAGAATGTCATCGAGCGCCTTCTGTAACCTACGCACTCAGGTCCCTCGAAGCGCAGCTGGCGCCCATACGGAAGTGGAGAAAGTTGGGTTTCGTCCAAGTTACTGAAACGGGGTCAACTGACACTGTGACGCTCCCATGGAATGCTGGCTGCGAGCGCATCCTTTCATTCAGGCAACAGAGCACCGCGCCGAACCATGAGCCACCAACGCTGTTAGTGAGTAAACGCCATACCGGATTGCTTTGCGTCATTGTCCGATTTGGCAACTTTGCATTCACTGGGTCAATCTCAGGTGGCGTTAATGCAGTCACGCGCGTAAGCAAATCATGCGTGTTACGGCTATTGTATTGCATTCGGCATCAAGCCTGAGTGATTGGACATTCCTGCGCCTGCATATTATCAATCCGACGAGGCGAACTATTTGAACTGGTCTACCCCTCGGACACGCCACCGAAAGGAGACGCAGTGACCACCCGTCTTATGGAAATCCTGGATCGCGATGCGGCAATCATGAGAGCCAAGATGGTGGAAGCCATGCCAGCCGCCGACGGCGAAGCACGGCAAGTTCGGGAGTTGATGATCCTGCTGCATACCGGGCTTTTGGTCATTCAGAAGGACGAGAAGCACCGCAGAGGAGTTGCGAGAGTTTGCCGGTCAAATCCTCGACAGAACCCGGATTACTAAACAGTAGCTACCGAAATATTCCTGTGAGTTCCCGACCGGTTATTTCTTTGCGAAACCGATGGTAACTCCACTCAGCTATCGAGATGATTTTCAGCCATATCGACGATAGCCGCTCGCCGCGGGAAAAGGGAATGTTTCGGTACCTTTGGAGACATAAAGCGTTCAGCGCCGTGCTGCTCCTCCTGTTCGGGGCCGGCTTGTACCTAAAGCCGATCGCTGCCTGGTGCGGACTGGCGCTGCTGCTCTTCTTGCGCCTGACGAAGGTCCATTCGCTTCTGCTGATTTATGATCTGACAGACCGGGCGGCCTTGAAACACATTCGTACCTTGGCAACCAAGCGCGCCCATATGCTGTCGCCAGACGAGTATGGGAACGTGTCAGAAGACACCTGGGACAAGCACCTCACCACCTTCATCAAAAAGACGCTCCTGCCGGAGTTTCAGCGCAGGAAGATCGACCATCTGCTCGCCAATGACCCGAAGAGGCACCTGAGCCGCCTCAGGACACGGATCAACCGGATCATCGACCGATACCAGCCCGCTGAGCCAGCGGTCAAATTCGATGATGCGACGACTGGCCGAGAATTTGAGCTCTACTGCCGGGATGTCCTGCAGGAGGCAGGATGGCATGCTGCGCTTACTCCCGGATCAGGCGACCAGGGCGCCGACATCATCGCGGAGAAGAACGACAGGCGAGTTGTGATCCAGTGCAAATTCTACAACGGCACCGTCGGTAATAAGGCTGTTCAGGAAGCCTATGCCGCTGCCGCCTTTCAGGATGCACCTTACGCGGTGGTTGTTACCAATTCGGTCTTCACCAGGTCAGCTCACCAACTCGCGCATAAGAACGGCGTGCTGCTGATGCACCATACCGATCTGCAGCGGCTTGACCTGATCATAAGCAGCGGGGCCGGGTCCCACTGACACACGATTCCATTCAATCGCTCGAAACTTTGAGGAAGTCGTCGATCGACAACTGCGCCGGATTAGACGGCTTCGCCTTAGGCTTCCTTGACGCTTCCTCAGCACTCACAGTTATGGGCTGCTTACGTGGAATATGCGTATCCCCGGATTGCATCCGCTTCATCCGGGCTTTCGCCTTGTCCCGTGCTTGCGCTTCTTCGGAATTCGGATCTTCGGTCAACCATTTCCCTCGGCGAATGACTTCGTTCACGCGCCCCTGATTAACCCCAAGCCGGAAAGCAATCTCCTGCTGAGTCATGTCAGTGGTGTTATGGAGCTCGAGGACTTTTCGGGCGAGTTCCGGCGTCATCTTGCGCCCGGACACCCGACGAGCGGGTGCAATCGACCGCGACTTCTTCTCCTCCTTGCGCATCTTCTCCAGAATGGCCAGGGCCATATGCATGCCTTGGGCACGCAGCGCTTCTTCGAATTGCTTCAGCGTAGCCAAAAGAGAGACTCCTGAACTCCCGCCCCGATGCACTTACATCGGCTCAGGCTGATTATTGAAGGAGGAAGGGTGGTAGACAGTCCGCATGCCCCGCACGCTATCCGGATAGATCGCTGAATTAAGCCGACTGGAACAGAATAGAGTCCATGATTCGCGTTTTTCAAGCTCGGCTATTCAGATTGGTTGTTGATTGGTTCTAAAGCGAATGGTGGGCAATCAATGCTCTGGTCGAAGCCAGCACCAAACTCCGGCCTCGTTGATGTCCTCTCCAGCTTCGCAAACTTCAATGCCTCATCGTCTACCTGTGGGTGGTACGAGCCCCGAATTTTGCGGTATCTATCCGCAGTCTCCCCAACTTGGGGTAGAATGATACGCCCTCTCCAGGGCTCGTCAATTCGCAGCGCCGTTCACATAGGTTGTGTCGCAAACTCGGAGAGGAGACGCGAAACGAACAATTACTCAGTAGCAATCTCAGGCGGCGAGCAGTTCGAACGGTTCCGTTGCAACTCCTGAAGTAGGTCAAGCGAAGGCCGGACAAGAACGCAGGTTACGCGGCTGCACCGAACAGGGTTGCAATGAAATCGTGCTGCGCCCCCATGTCATTCGCTGGGACACTGACGACCTGTCCCTTGCGGATCATCGCCATCACCTCGTAGCCAGCAATCGTCCGCGACGCGGACGTAAAGCTTTTGAAGCCCAAACCGGGCCGGACCAAACGCTTGATGCGCCGGTGGTCCTGTTCGACGATGTTATTCAAAAACTTCTCCTGCCGGAGTTTGGCGAAGCGCCAGAGTTCTCCTGCACGTTTCATCGCCGTTGTCGCAATCGGGTAAGCAGCGTTCTTGTCGACCGTGATGGTACGCGGGTTCGCTGTATGTGGCTGCTCCAAGGCCTTGCGGAAGAAGCGCCGAGCGGTCGCTGCGTCCCGCTTAGGCGAGAGCCGAAAATCGATGGTTTGCCCGGTCGCATCGACAGCGCGATACAGATAAACCCACTCACCCTTCACACGAATATATGTCTCATCGACCCGCCAAGAACCGTTCGTAGGACGCAGATAAGGCCGGACGCGTTTTTCCAGTTCGGGAGCGTAAGCCTGGATCCAGCGAAAGAGGGTCGTATGGTCCACCTGCACGCCGCGGTCAGAGAGCATGCACTCAAGGTCCCGGTAGCTGATCGGGAACCGCAGATACCACCGCACCGCCCACAGGATGATCTCCGCTGTGAACTGCCGACCCTTGAACGGGCTCTTCGTATATCGCCTCACCGCCAGCCCCTCTCAACTTCTCGTGTCGTAGCTCAGGTGGGGCAAGCGTGAAAGCTGCAACAGATCCTCTTGGGAATGGGGGCGGCTCGGCTGGCCAGGCTCAGGCGCTCCCCTGATTTTTGAACCGGAATCACTTGGCTAAAGCCGCTTCATCAGCCGCGCCGCTGCTAGGATGAGCTGAGCATCAAGCATTTCCACAGCCGCATCATAGCGAGCTACCCATCGCTCATCGGTCGCCCATCGCATGCCCTTCGGCTTGGGCGGCAGATCCCAGTCATCTGGATCCTTCTCTCCAAGCGGCGCCGTCTTCGCCTTGGTGCGCCAAGCGCGTCCAACATGGTCCAGGAAATGCGAGGTATAGGAAGCCCGGAGGTTCTTAGCTCGAGTTTGGCCATTTCTGGCGGGTCTGTAGGCCATCTGCGGATCAGTCCGGATCGGCAAATCTCACCAGGCTCATGAGCGCGTCCATCACGGCAATCCGATAGATTGCGGTAGCAAACCGGCGATCATTGGCAATCGCGTCGGCATCGCCATGCACGCGCTCCAGCATGGTATCGAACACCTCCTCCATCATTTCCGCATCCACCGGCACGACAACCCCGCACGTCATCGCAAAAGCCTCCGGTGTACTCAGCCGCATCGCCAGCGAGGTGCCAGGATGAGCCGTCTCCTCCAGATGCTCGTCGACGAGCCAAACCTCTTCCTGGCGCATGAGATCCAGCATCACCAAGCCGGCTGTCTCATGCCGGCGCTCAACCCGCCAGACCGAGAAGCGGGCCTGGAGCAGGGCCTGCAGCATCACGTCCTCATCCGAGCCGGGCGCCACGGCAGCGTGGCGGACATAGCGGTCCATCCCGCGCGAGCGGCCCGGCGCCGCGGTGTAGAGGGCCAGGTCGTACGCCAACGTCACCTCGTCCAGGCTCTCGGCCACCAGCATCTTGCCGACCGTGAGCCCCAGCCGGCGCGCCTGCTCCATCAGAGCCGAATCCGGCACAAAGCGAAGAGCCTCGTTGTGATGGTGGGTGCTGATCGCGCGCAGATGACGGTAGCGCGTCAGGATCTCGGTCCGACCCATTTCGGCCATGGCGACCTCCCAGGCTCTTGAGCCTGATTGTGGGAGATCGTGGCCATGCCCGTCCAGCCCCATGTTCCTGACCTCCTGTCCACCTGGCTGGCTCCGTTCCGGTCCGGCCTGACCGGGCCAACCTTCCGCCATGCCCTCGTGCTCGTTCTGGGCGCCCTTCTCACCCCGGGGCGCCGCACCGTCACGGCCATGCTCACCGTTGTCGGCCTTGCCCGCACCCGCAGCTTCACGAACTATCACCGCGTGCTCAACCGCAACCAGTGGTCCAGCCGCGAGGTGGCGCGTCGCCTGCTCGGCCTGCTGGTGACGAGCTTCGTGCCGGCCGGGCCCGTCATTATCGCGCTGGATGACACTCTCGAACGCCGCTGGGGTGGCCGGATCAAGGCTCGTGGCATTGACCGGGATCCGGTCCGCTCCTCCCATGGCCATTTCGTCAAAGCCTCGGGATTACGCTGGCTGTCCGTCATGCTGCTCGTCCCGATCCCGTGGGCCGGTCGCATATGGGCCTTGCCCTTCCTGACCGTGTTGGCGCCCTCCGAGCGCTTCTCGCGCGAGCATCGCCAGCGTCACAAGGCGCTCACGGACTGGGCCCGGCAAGCTCTTCTCCAGGTCGCCCGTTGGCTGCCGGACCGGCGCATCGTGGCGGTGGCCGATCAGAGTTTCGCGGCGATTGACCTGTTGAACGCGGTTCGGCATCGCCTGTGCATGATCACACGTCTGCGTCTGGATGCGCGCCTGTTCACGCCGGCTCCGCGCCGTCGGCCCGGAACGCGGGGGCGCCCCCGCATTGTCGGACAACGTCTTCCGAGCCTGGCTGAACGCCTGGCCAATCCCAAAACGGCCTGGCGGCGTGTCTGGGTCGACGGCTGGTACGGCGGTGGCGAACGCCTCATCGAGTTCATCTCCGGCACGGCGATCTGGCACCATCCCGGTAAGCACGTGCCGATCCGCTATGTTCTGGTGCGGGACGTGGCCGGCCTCCTCAAGCCTCAGGCGTTTCTGTGCACGGACCTCGCGGCCGATCCTCTTGAGATCGTGCGCTGGTTCGTGCGGCGCTGGAGCACCGAGGTGACCTTTGCCGAGGCTCGCAGACACTTGGGGATGGAGACGCAACGCCAATGGTCGGACAAGGCGATCACCCGCACGACACCAGCCCTGCTGGGGCTGTTCTCGCTGGTGAGCCTCTGGACCGATGATCCCGCCATTCGGCGCTTGGCTCGCCCGCGGTGTGCCGCTTGGTACGACAAGCGCACCATCACCTTCAGCGATGCTCTGGCGGCCGTCCGACGCTCGCTCTGGGCCGCCGCAGTTTCCGATGCGTCACGCCGGCCCGCCAACATGACAAAAACCCAAATCGATGTTCTGAAACGAATGACAGCGGCGCTCTGCTACTCAGCATAAATGGCCAAAGTCGAGCTAAGAGGCTGTTTAACGAGGGGTCGCTTCACGGGACTGGTAGAATATGCCCCTCTGCTCAGGAGACTTTCCCGTCACTCGGAGGTGTCGGAGGAGGCATCCAGTGCGTCGCATCCTCCACATCGATATAGCCCCGCAGATAACTGTCATAAAAGACGAACGCCCCCTCGGGGAATGCAGGTCCCTCATACCAGAACACGTCTATGTAACGGACTCCGTTTGCCGTCCACACATCGACCTTGGATCCGTCTCTCGGCGCTGTTTTCAACGGCTGCCACTCACTCATTAGATGGGCTCCGAAAAATCTTCGGCACCACTAATGAGCCGAGCGCGCGTCGAGCGGGATGACCTGCACCGCCTGACCTGTGGCGTCGACAATCTCCAGCCGCCAGCCCTGCCACTCATCCGAGTTCAAGGGATCTTGGGCCCGAAGCTCTTCGACGGCTTCCATGGCAGCAACCACAGCCGCTTGGAGACTCGATGCCGTAATGCCCTCGCTATCGCGGATCATGCTGTCACCATTGGTGAGATTGAAGTAGTAGCGCGCTGGCGCCGAAGGGCCGGACGCGGATACATCCGAGGAAGTGACCGGGAGGTCAACTTCAATGAGGCCTTGAGTCGTCGCCTGTTTGCTATCAGTAGGCGCGGTCATGGCTGAGACACCTTACTGGATTGCCGGAGAGGAGAGGTTTTCCAGATCCACCCAGCCGGTGCAGGTCGGGATCTCAGGGACTAGGTACGCGCGGCTTCCATCGAGCTTCTCGACCCGACAGGGATAGGTTCTCTTGTCTCCTGGAGGGCGGTACAAGACCAAGCTCCCCTCGGAAACAACATCGCCGGAAACAGACTCAAGGGTGGCTTGTGTGCTGGGTCCGAGCTGGTCAGCCGTGCCTGGACCGGGGAAGATGTCTTGCCTCGCGGTCCGAACGCGCTCAAGGGCCGCAATGGCCAGTCGGGCCCGATCCCGGTAGCGGTCCATGACCAGCTTCAAGGGGCCGCGCTCATCTCCAGCATGCCAGGAGACCCCACCGGCTTTGGCCAGCTCCGCCGCCACAGCCTCGACTTCCTCGTCGGTCATGTTCAGCCCTCCTCATACGGAGGTAGGGCTGAATTCCTGTGCCGCAAGGCGCGGAGGTAGCATACCCTGCTAACTTTGCCGCTGTTGTGCCGTTACAGCCAACTTAGCACATTCATAACTCGGCCAGCATGGGCGAACATCGAATGGAGCCTTAAGGAATGCCCTCCTGACGAAGCTCTTTCCGCGCCGCTAACTTGTACCAGCGGCGACTGAGTCTGCGTCGTGGCGACTTAATAGTCTTGCCCTCAGCTCGTCCTCCAACAATCGGCACTCCTTCTGGAGCCGCTTAAAACGCTTCAAAAGTTCGGCGTCGCTCAGTCGAGTTGACGAGGGGAGGGCTGTCTCATCGGGCTGCTCATCACTGAGATTCCGTATCTGCTCAATGACGACTGGACCAACCCCAGGGGTAGCCAACCATTGCTTATTCGAGATCTCAGCAACCTCTCGGAAGCTGGGACAACGGCCGTTGAACTCGCTCAAGATGGCGGTTCTCGCCCGTGGCGGAAGGGCGCTCAAAGGAAATGCGTCATCCAAATGCATGTGTCATCCCATAACTGCAGATGACTTACTATTGCGCCGGAGCAATCCGGGCTGATCCAAGGCAACACGGAGGCAGATACTTGGCTTCAACTTATGTAAGCCTTTATAGCCACAGAATTTTAGAGCCGTTTGGGCAACCATCATCCCTTTCTATGCTCTCACCATGAAAAAGCGCCGCTTAATGGCCCCTACGTAAGTTTCGTCTCCGTAACCATCGAAGCTTGGCGTTGTTCGATGCTGCCTTCAGGCAATCGAAAGGGGGCAAAACATCTCTTGCTGTTTCAGGGCCAACAACTGGTAGTGAGGCTTGTGCATTCGATGGTCGGCTTAGTTCCACCACAAAAAGAGCCTCAGGAATACACCTTGAGGCTCACGGCTAGGACCGTATCAGCTAACCACAGGGAACACGCACTCCTCTCTACCGAGAGGATAACGTCCCGTTCGTATTTCCAGTTCACCAAGTGCCCCGCGTACCCTTTGTTTGTCATTTAGCGCATGTGAAAACGGGTTTCTTGTCGCCGTTGGCGCTCTCGCCCCCCTCTAGCTATAGCCTCTTCATGAGCCGCGTCATTGCCACGGCGAGTTGCTCATCGAGCATCTCCTCAGCGCATCATAGCAAGGATCCCTTATGAGATTGCTCTCAGAGGGATTGCTCCGCCTTCGTCATCAGCTATCTCGGTGGCATCCAACCTTTGTAGCCTGGCTGTGAGCCATTGCAAAACCGCACGTATCTCATCAGCAGCTTTTCCATACGGGCTGAATTCGGTCACCCCGAGACCTGCGGCAAGAGCATCTACATGGTCAGACCGGTGTGCCAGCGTCGGGTTGCACAACCCACCGAGCAATTGGAGAGCCATACGTGCATTCTGTGTTCGGCTCGTACGTCCGCCAGTTGGACATTGATTGAGAACGAATGCGAACGGCTTGGCGTGTTCGTTCAGATACCGAACTGTGGGTTTGCTGGCCTCGATATCGGCGACGCTGGGGCGGACCGGCAGAAAGCAAAAGTGCGCTTCTTTCATCGCTTCTGACGCAGCATGACTTTCCGACCCTGGCGTGTCAACAATGGCGAGGTCGTAGTCTTGTTGGCCAAGCCTGTAGAGACGAGAGGAGAGATTGGCCCAGGGAATCGAATGGACCGCCGGAGCTTCAGCGGTGCGCCGCTTGTACCATTCTTCAGCTGTACTCTGTGGGTCGATATCGAGAACAGCTGCTTTCAGGCCGTTTTGCACCGCAGCCACGGCAAGTGAGACAGCAAGGCTGCTCTTGCCTGTTCCGCCCTTCTGCGTGACGAATGAAATGATTTTCACTGAAGCATCTCCGCCAAACCGTTCGGTCGCTTGACGCGACCGTCTCAGGGAGAACGACCATGCCAAGAGGCACAAGATAATGCTGCGCTCTTATGGTAAATGAACAATTACTAACCCAGCCGCTCGGATGTTTATTCGTTCCTGCTACCTGCGCCCTAACCATTGTTTTGAGGGCTTTGTTGCTTAACTTTGGCGGTATAACGAGGGTCGGTATGTGAGGAGCCGCCCTGTTGTCTCTGTTCAAGCGCCGCTTTCCCGTTGAGATCATCCTGCTATGCGTGCGCTGGTACTGCAAGTATGGGATCAGCTATCGCGATCGCGCCGAAATGATGCAGGAGCGCAGTGTCGCGGTCGATCCCTCTACCCTCTTCCGTTGGGTTCAGCGCTATGCGCCTAAGATCGACAAGAGGGTCCGCCCGTACCAGGGTTCCCGGTCCGGATCATAGCGCATCGACGAAGCTTACGTGCGGGTTGGCGGCAAGTGGCAATATCTGTTCCGCGCCGTCGACAAGCACGGTCAGCTCATCGACTTTATGCTGTCAGACCGCCGGAATACCCGAGCGGCGTATCGCTGCTTGCGCAAAGCCCTCAAGATGATGTGTCACTGTCCGCCATCCTTGATCACGACTGATAAACTGGCATCGTACCCGAAGGCCATCCGACGCTTGCAGGATGAAGGGCTGCTGTCGAAAGACGTCGAGCATCGGACATCGAAATACCTGAACAACATCATCGAGGCAGATCACGGCGCGCTCAAGCGAATGACCCGGCCGACCCGCGGCTTCCAGACGATGAGAACAGCTTCCGCGACGCTGAAGGGCTTTGAGGTCATGCGGATGATCCGTCGCGGCCACTGCGTCCAGACACAGCCCGGAGTGGCAGGAGAAATCCGTCTGGTGAACCAGCTCTTCGGTCTCGCGGTCTGAGCAGCCCATTCGACGAGGTTCGTTGCGCCTGGTCCAAGTTAATGCAACAAAGCCCACCCGGAGCAGTCAGACAGGCTTGGGATCGGCTCATAAAGAGAGCAGGGATCGAAGACCTTCGCCTCCACGATCTGAGGCATGAGGCTGTGTCTCGCTTCTTTGAATACGGCCTGACCGTTCCTGAGGTTGCCCTCATCAGCGGCCATCGGGATCCACGGATGTTGAGCCGCTATACCCACTTGAGGCCGGAGAAGGTGGCCGAGAAGTTAGCCAAGGCGACAGTGGGCTAATCCTCAAAAGAAAGGAGCCTGGTGGGAGAACCGCCAGGCTCTTGAGTTTACCAGAGGGAACCAATGAAGTTCATGAGGCCAACGGCCAAGCCACTTGCTTGTTCCCTCTTAGCTTCACAGATCGGCAAGATACTTTGCTACCAGCAGCGCCAGCACGATGAGCGCCAAGGCTCCAATCGCAGGAAGTCCCTCGGCATGAGCATCAAGCAGCTTCCAGATACGTACAGAGAGGCGAGGCAACCTCATTCTTCTTCTCCCTAATCACGCCGTTAAGAGTACCACGGAATGAGAACAAATGCAGAACATTCTGATCAGGCTGTGGATGACTGTGGATGAGCTTTGCAGTCCAGCCGGGCATCAAAAAGCCGTCGATGCAGGTCAGGTTAGAACCATGGAATCCGACGGGGGCAAAGCCATGCCGGATGTTGAAATGGCAATCGGAGTCGCTCCCGACAGAACGGCAACAGCAATTGAGATTGCGCCTGTTGGACAGCCACCATTGCAGTTGGTGCTTGACCTTGACGAGCTTGATAGGCTGATCAGCGAACTTGGAACTGCAAGAAGCAGGATGGTCGAAGGGCAGTCACCCCCTGACTTTGAGAGCGAGGAGGTGTCTATCAGCATCGTCGGGAACACGAAGTGGCATATCCGAGCATATCCTCCAACAGGTGCCTTGCTTGCGTTTTATCATCCCAAGTTTGGACCAGTGGGCTTTACTCTTCCAAGGGACCAGATCGCCCAGATCGTTAGCTTCCTGACAGAGAGGTTCATTCTTCAACCGACACAATCAGCCGAAAAGCATTAGAATTGAATGGTTCGTTCAGTTGAGTAGTCTGGCAGGGTTTCCTTCTAATGAACCGGCTCAGTCGGTTCGGGCTTTGCTTCGCTGAAAGGTACCGTCAGGACCAATCCACCTGCCTCATCAACAATCTCAACCACGAAGTCATCCTGCTGTTTGGCAGACAAATCTTTCCAGTACGGAACGACCTCCATGAAGACGTTTGCCACTTTCCGGGCGACGCGCTGCGCAGCATCAACATCAGGAACGTCCAAGGTCTCAGGATACCTGACACGACCATACTGATTATAGAGGAATAGATTGTAGCGTGGCATGATGACAGGAATATTGGCCGATCAAGTGCGGCCTGCAATCTACTCAAAGGTGTTATTTCAGGACCTGCCTACAACTCAGCTCATGCGGCTACGGGGCACAGGTCCGGCTGCCATCCGCTCTTTCTCGTAGGCCAGTGCAGCACCTAGGGTAAACCATCGCTCCTCAGCCTTAGCAAGCTTGGAAACTGCTCGCTCATAAAACTGTTGCAGCCCCCGAATTGAGCAGACAGGGCTTCCCACTTAGCTAAGTGGTAGGCTTACTGTTGTGACAATGACTAACACCAACCCTCCGATCGATGTCCTGAGCGGCCCGGAACGGCGCCGCCGCTGGACGGCTCTGCCGAGAAGGTGGCCATCGTCAACGAAACCTACGAGCCGGTCGTCACCGTTAGCCTGGTCGCCCGCCGGCACGGCATTGCTCCGAACCAGCTCTTTCACTGGCGCAAGCCGGCCGCCCAGAGCGCTCTGACGGCTGCCGGGCGCGGCGAGGAGGTCGTGCCAGCCTCCGACTACCGCGCTCTCCAGAATCAAGTGCGCGAGCTGCAGCGGCTTTTGGGCAAGAAGACGCTCGAGGCTGAAGTGCTCAGGGAAGCCCTGGAGGTAGTGGACTCAAAAAAACTAGGACGGCAAAGTTAACTGGCAGGCATGTTGTTCGAGAGCTGCCGGTAAGCGGCAGGATCGTGTCGAAAGCGGGTGCGCAGCGTTCGCGCGCGACGGCCTCTCTCCAGACGCTGGCGCAAGCTCCTCCAGTGCTCCCGGTTCGCGGCGCCCAGATCTCGCGCTGTGGGCGCCTGCACGCGGGTCGCAGTGGCGGCAAGCAGCCGGACCGAACCGCGCAAAACCGCACCGGGCTCCGCGGTCTTGCGCCCGGTCGCACGCCGCTTGTGGTAGCGCTGGGAGCCGAACAGCTGTTCGAGATCGTTGTTGGTGCGCGGCAGGCCCGGCACCATATAGGTGTGGAACAATCCAGGGCGATAACTGCGCGCGACCTTCTGGAAATGATCGAAGGCCCCGGCCAGCGCTCCGGCCTTGGCCCGATACCGCTGCATCGCACCCAGCACCCCGTTCACCCGCCACCGCACCATCGCGGCGCTCTCCTCATGCGGGTTGCCAAGCCAATGCGCCACGGCGTGCACGAACCGGTAGGCGTACTCCACGCCGGGCCACAGAGAAGCGGTCCGCTCCAGCGCACGAGCGATCATCTGGTGCAGGCGCGTGAGCGCCGGCGCGAGGCCCCCTTTTGCTGCACCCGGTCCAGGCTGCCGGCCACCGTCTCCAGCCGTTGCTTCAATTTGAGGCTGGCGGCGGAAAGCGGCGCCCGGCCGTCATCGGTGATCGCGCTGCGCACGGCCGCACAATAGCCCTGCACGAGCACGGCCTCGGCATCATCCCGCTCCTCCACGGTGCGTTCGATCCGGCGGATGCCGCGGACCTGCTTCTTGAGCTCCTTCTTGGCTTGGTACTGTCAACTTGAGGCCGATCACACAACGCTGCCGCGGGCGCAACTATCGGGTCAGGCAAGGTTCGCCCGCGAGGGCAGCCCTGCAACCTCGCGCCACATGACGAAGGCGTGCTCACGCGCAGTCCGGTACTCATTGGCAGACAGGCGATGACGGCGGAGCTGGAAGTGGTAGTGGATCGGGCTATGGGTTGAGAGAAACTGCTGGGCCTGCCGAGCCGACTTGAATCGCCGCATGTGGCGTTCCCGCCGTCGAGCGGGTTGGTGTGAGACCTCACAGCGGTTGTTCAGGTATCGGCTCTGGCGATGTTCAACCCCCTCCAGGGTCTCGCGGTTAGCGGCGCCATAGGATCCGAGTTTATCCGTCACGAGGATTCTGGGCGTGTAGCACAAACCCTTCAGCAGCTTGCGAAAGAAGCGCTTGACCGCTTTCTTGTTGCAGCGGCTCTGGACCAGCACATCGAGCACGTTGCCATGCTGGTCGACGGCTCGCCAGAGGTAGTGCAGTTTGCCTCGGATGCGGACGAACACTTCGTCCAGGAACCACTTGTCACCGGGTTTCGGCCACCTCTTGAAGGTCTTGGCGTAAGTCCGTCCGAAGCGCAGGCCCCACTCGCGGATGGTCTCGTAGCTGACCACGATGCCTCGCGCCGCGAGGATCAGTTCGACTTCGCGCAGGCTGAGGCTGAAGCAGTGATACAACCAGACCGCCTGATTGATGATGTCAGCCAGGAAGCGGTAACCGCGGTAGGAGTTGGAGATCGTGCTCATGTCTGGGGCCCTGCCACAGGCTCCAAGCTGTTACCAACCTGACAGTACCCTGGTAACTATTCGAAAACCATGTTGGCTCATTCTATTGTCGTCGCAGGCGAATTTGCTTGCGCGACAAGCGGGGTGGACTCCGGTGGTTTTCAGCTTGTTCCTGGTGGTTGTTGTCTCCTTGGCCCTTCTGATTATCCCTGTGTTGGTAGGCATGATAAACGAGCCCGAACGGTTCAGAGTTCGCCCTACACCTCCGAGCCTTGCTCCTCCCAAGGAGCGTAGCCGATTTGGTTTGCCGAACCAGTTGATCATGCCGCGCCTCCGAACATTTCGCGCCTCCCGAACGAACTCGTGACCTCAAGCGTAAGAGCAAGGCTAATCTTTCGTTTGTAATCTAGCTTCAATGCCTCAAGTGCGTTTGGCGGCAATCGGTCCTAATGATCTTCGCCGAAGGCCTGCAGCGGAGAGGCCTGCGTGCCGAAAGAAACTGGCGATCATCTCGGGTCGGCGCTGCAGTCGGGCGAACTCGCGGCGGGTCAGACGATGCAAGTCGACCACTGATCTAGGCAGCGGGTTCGCCATCGAACGCTTGACGCATGCGTTGCATGCTCCTCCGGATTCAACTCTGGGGGCTTTTTGGCGTTCTTATGGCCGCTTGGGCGGAGTTTCGGCCGGCGCGCGCGCTTCCGCTTGGCGATGAACTCGTCGATGATTTCCTGGATCACCTGAGACGGCAGGCCGAGCTCCTTGCTCGCTCCTTTCGTCAGATCCCGCAGCTGCTTTTTCGTCGCCCATTTCGGACCACGGCGAGCCGATCGCTCGCTGATTTCGTTGCAGTAGTTCCAGGCCGTATTCGTGGCGTTGCCGAGTGCGACCAGATGCTTGCCGCTCGTCGCGTCTTTTCCGCGATAACTGAACGTCAGGTACGCAGGTTCTTGCTCTGTTCCGGCCATCGCTTCCGATATACGGTCGCAATGGCCAAGGTTCAAGAGATTTTGAATGCCGCATAGGCTGCAGCGCCGATCCATCCTCTCCCGGAAGCGGAGAGGGCTTTCGGCGCATCTTCGCTAACGTATATTACGTTACAATCTGCAACAGAGGCAGCATTTATGGAACCAAAACTGCACTCAGAGACTGAGTCGGTGGCATCGGCGTTTTGCACATCTACAAATACTTAACAGTATTCTGTCATGGCCTCTCGCGATATGGTTGGCGCATAGTCTCCTAAGGATGTGTCTGTGTCCCTGCGCACGCTCAAAGTGATTTTCGGTGCCGTCACTGTCTGTTTCCTTTTGGCGAGCGCCTATATCGCGATGCTGGTGACAGAACGTCAGAGAGTCCTGGGAGATATCACGCACTATAACCCGGCCTGGCAGGCAAGCCAGGCGGTGTCAGAGTTTATGCGCCTCGAGCGCCGCTTGGATGCTTTCAATGTTCCAGGCCGGGGAGTTGATAAGGGCGAAGTTGACCTCCGCTTCGAGATCCTGCTCAGCCGGGTAAAGCTCCTAATCGAAGGCCGTTTCCAAAGCATCATTCAGGACGATCCTGATCAGCAGGCCACTCTCCGCCGCCTCGCCGAGGTTGTGGAATTATTGCAGCCCCTCGTCGCAGAACTCGAGCATCCTGGCTCCGTCCAGCAGGCGCTTCAGCTCCTGGAGCCGCTGGAGCCAAGGTTGCTGCAACTCGCATCCTACGCACAAATCCGTGGAGGGGAGAGAATCGCCCAGGATCAACGAGATCTCAATCGCCTCTACTGGATCTTTTCGGGACTATCTCTCGGTTTGATCCTGCTTGGGCTGATCCTGATTGGCCTCTTCAGCCGCCACAATCAATTGCTGGAACGAGCCCATAGAGACCTCCATGCTCTCACCGGTCATCTCGCCCATGCAGCCAGCCACGATGCCTTGACCGGACTGGCGAACCGCGTGCTCTTCCATGAGCAACTGGAGGCGCATCTCACCCGGTGGCACCAAAAGGGCATCCGATTTGCTGCCCTCTGCTTAGATCTTGACCGCTTCAAGAGCGTCAACGACACGTTAGGTCATGAGATTGGCGACGCGCTTCTGAAAGTTGTCGCTGATCGCCTGCGGAGCTGCCTGCGCGATGGCGACACCGTGGCTCGCCTTGGCGGCGACGAGTTTGGAATCCTCCATGAGGCTACGGGCGGGCTCGAATCATGCTCGGTTCTTGCGAAGCACATCGTGGAGCAGCTGAGCGCCCCCTACTCTGTTGATGGACGGGAGATCGTCATTGGCACCAGTATCGGCATCGCTCCGGTCGAAGCGGACATTGTCTCACCCGATCAGATGCTGAAGCGTGCAGATCTTGCCCTTTATGAGGCCAAATCCCAGGGGCGCGGCATGTTTTGCTACTTCGAGCGGAGCATGGAAGCGCGATTGGATGCACGCCGGTCGCTTGAGATCGACCTGCGCAAGGCTGTGGCAACCGATGAGTTCGAGCTGTTCTTCCAGCCCCAGGTCAACCTCAAGCTCAATCAAATCAACGGCTTCGAGGCTCTTCTCCGCTGGCGCCATCCTACATGGGGCAAGGTTTCGCCGGCAGAGTACATTTCGATCGCCGAGGATATCGGCTTGATTTCACCGCTTGGCGAGTGGGTTATCCGGACGGCTTGCGCTGAAGCGGTCAAGTGGCCGCGGGACATCAAGGTTGCCGTCAATCTCTCGCCCGTTCAGTTCCGCAACGGAACCCTCGTGCAAAGTGTGCACCATGCGCTGGAGAGTACGGGCCTTCCTCCACGGCGGCTCGAACTGGAGATCACGGAGACCTCCCTGCTCGATGAGACCGAAGCGACAATGGCGGCTCTGCATGAACTGCGTCGGCTGGGAGTGCAGATTGCCATTGATGATTTCGGAACAGGCTATTCCTCTCTCAGCTATCTTCGCAGTTTTCCGTTCGACCGGATCAAGGTCGACCGGTCCTTTGTACGGGATCTCTCGTCCCGGCGTGATGCGATGACGATCGTACGATCGATCGCAAGCCTAGGCGCTGGCCTTGGCATGTCCACCGTCGCTGAAGGGATTGAGACTAAGGAGCAACTCCTGCAGGTTCAGGCGGCGGGCTACACGGAGGTGCAGGGCTACTACTTCGGACGTCCCAAGCCAGTTCATGAACTGGTTTATTCACTGGATCCGGCCCTATCGCCATCGTCAGCATAATTCCAGAGGGACGGCGTGGTGAGGATCGAGGCACCGTTACAGGAACTCGAATGACGTCGAATAGTCATGGCGTAACGGTTGGATCAGGCGGTGATGGTCGTCCACAATCCGCTTTCACGTAAGGACATCTACACGGTTCTCGTGCCCATGGAGGCTGCTAGGGCGGACTGAAGGCAGACCATCGCTAGTCAGCGAAACTTTTCGACTGAGACAACATCCGCATAGGTTAGCTTGGCTTACCCGCCATTCATTGCTCTAGGAAGCATGCCTACTGATGGCGGCTTGGTTGGGGAAGCGAGAAAGCTCTGGATAGGGGACCCTAGGACAATTTGGCTCTGCCGGACAATCTTCTTATCTGCTTCTATTGCTGCTAAGGCCGGCAATAGAGGATCAGACATGAAGTTGAATGAAGATGAAAGACAGCGGAAGCTGGGTCTTATCAATGATCGCTTGGCTCGCCATGAGGCAGTGACCCGCATCACTCTCATTTGCGTGCTGATCTTAGCCGGCTTGGCACTCGCCGTGCTTGCTGCCGTTCTTTTCGATAACTCAACACTCAACATCAGATAAATCCGGACGGGGCATGATGAATTTCCACACTCGTGATCTGAACCTTGCGCGCCTTTGCAATGACGCGCTTGCGAAGCCGCTGACGGAGGCCGAGCGCGAAGCTATGATGATCGCGGCCGCCCAGAAGGTGGAGGAGTTGTTCGACATCCTGCGCATCGACCACCGGAACGACCACAACACCCGCGAGACGCCCCAGCGGGTGGCCAAGATGTACGTCGAGGAAATATTGGGTGGCCGCTTCACCGCCCCGCCGAAGATCACCGAGTTCGACAATGCCCAGGCCTACGATCAGCTCATCGTCACGGGTCCGATCGAGCTGCGCTCCACGTGTGCACACCATCTGATGCCGATCTATGGGGCGGCTTATATCGGCATTCTGCCTTCTGCCGACGGCAAGATCATCGGCCTGTCCAAGTATGATCGGATTGTGGAGTACTTTGCCTCGCGTCTGCAGATCCAGGAGGAACTGGTCAAGCAAATCGGTCAGTACATCATGGACATGACCGCACCCCGAGGTCTAGCCGTGCGCATCAGCGCCGTACATATGTGTAAGACCCAGCGCGGCGTGCGGGCCAGCCATCGCAGCCGCATGGTCAACACCTACTACTGGGGCGAGATGGCGGAGAATGCTGAGTCCAAGCGCGAGTTCCTGCAGGAGTGCACCGCTCTCGACCAGTCAGGATCGGCCTAGGCCTGCCGCACCCGAGCGTATCGCTCCGCCAGTCTCCCTTGAGGCTTTTTGATCATGCGCTCGACCGGTGATCGCATCCGTCACGCCGTCAGCTTTGAGTTCGGCGGCCTTGCTCTGATCTCACCGCTCGGCGCATGGGCCTTTGACCTGCCGGTGGCTGAGATCACCGTGGTCAGGATGGCCTCTGCCCTCATCGCAACGGCGTGGACTTACCTCTATAACTTAGGTTTCGACACCGTTCTGCCGTGCCTCGCTGGGAGAACTGACAAAAGCATCCCTGTTCGCGCTCTGCACGCTGCCCTGTTTGAGGCCGGGCTGTTGGCCATGCTGACGCCCCTCATGGCGTAGTATCTCGGGATAAGCCTTCTCCATGCCTTCCTCATGGATGTCGCGTTCGCCTTGGTCTACGTGCTCTACGCATTCGTGTTTAACTGGGCCTACGATTGTGTGTTTGGGGTGTCGACGTGGCAGGGGCCGGCGAACTCAAAGCCGAGTTCCCCGAGGAATGCGTCACGCTGGATCGCAGGATGGATGAAGGGCAAGCCTGCCTGAGGTGGCATGACAGAGGTCACGCCACCTGACGCGCCTTGACAATGCGCTAGGCAGCGAGGCTGGCATTGCTCGCAGCTTCACCACGATAGATGCAACCTTCCGTCGAGCCGGGCATGCCGCGCTTGAGCTCGACCTCTTCGAGGTTCGGGAAACGCGCCTTCACCAGCCGCCAGATATAGGTGGTGACGTTCTCGAGAGAGGCGATGCCGATCTCGGGATTGAGATCGAGATTGCCGTGATCGAGGCCCGATCCGTGCTCGCCCTTGATCTCCTTGATGTAGTTCTCGACGTCATAGAGATTGACCGGCCAGCCATAGATCTCGTCGACGGCTCCACCGAACGTGAGTTTGACGATGAAGGTGTGTCCATGCAGCCCGGAATAGGGAGCCACCGAGTGCGCGGCTTCGAACGTAAATTCGCAATATGTCTTCATCGATCTTGCCCCAGGAACCTGTTTTCGTTTTGACCGGCTTGGAAGGATTTTCCCGTGTACCCAACCAAAGTCGTTAATCTGCATTTTGTTTAGTCAAAATTTCCTATCATGGCCTGCACCACCGAGCAAAGTAAGCGAAATCCGTAGTCTGCTCGTCGCATTCCATACTGCGCCGTCCACGAAATTTGCATGTCGCGACAAGGAAACGCCCCGGCCAAGGGGAACCGTGAACCCTCAGCCAGGGCGTCCTCCACGCTTGGGGGCAATGGAGCGCGGTCGGGCTGATACGCAACGCGCCCGGTGCCCGCATCCTGGAATGGTCAAGGTAAAATTTCCGTAACCGCAGGCGCATTCCATACTGGAGGTTATGCGACCATGGCGTGTGGCTGCAATATAGAGATGACACCCCTCTGCAAAGTTCAAATGGCACTCTCCTGCTTTTCGGGGTTGCAGGAGGACGTGCCGTATGACGGTGGTGTCGATGAGCGCCAAGGAGTTTTCCCGACTGAATGTCCTGATGGATTTGGACGCCCGCCGGATCACCGTTCGGGACGCGTGCGCGCTGCTTCAGCTCAAGCGCCGGCAGGTCTTCCGGCGTTTGAAGGACTTCCGGCAGCATGGAGCTGTCTGCCTCGTGTCGAAGCGGCGCGGCCAGCCCGGCAACAACCGGCTTCCCGCGTCAGTCCGCGACCTGGCCATGACGATCATCAAGGAGCGCTATCCAGATTTCGGTCCGACTCTGGCCACTGAGAAGCTGCGGGAGGCCCACGGTTGTCCCGTGTCCCGAGAGACGGTCCGCAAATGGATGATCGAGGACGGTCTGTGGCTGGATCGCCGTCGGCGGCTTCCTTGCGTGCACCAACCACGCAATCGCCGGGAGCGCATGGGCGAGTTGATCCAGATTGACGGCTCCAAGCACTGGTGGTTCGAGAACCGTGGTGCGCAATGCACGCTGCTGGCCTACATCGACGATGCCACCAGCCAGCTGATGCATGCGGCTTTCGTGTCCTCGGAGTCCACCTTCGATTATCTGCGCGAGACGCATAAATACGTCACAGCCCATGGCCGTCCGATCGCCTTCTATTCCGACAAGCACGCCATCTTCCGGGTCAACAAGACAGAGGCTGAAGGCGGTGACGGCATGACCCAGTTCGGCCGCGCCCTGCACGAGCTCAACATTGACATCATCTGCGCCAACACGCCGGCCGCCAAGGGCCGCATCGAGCGCTCGTTCGGCACCTTGCAGGATCGCTTGGTCAAGGAGATGCGGCTTGCAGGTATCTCCACGATCGAGGCAGCAAACGCCTTCCTGCCGGGGTTCCTGGCTGATCACAACCAGCGCTTTGCCAAAGCGCCATTCAGTAACTCGAATGCACATCGGTCTGTCGCGCAGGACATGGTGCTGGAAGACATCTTTGCCTGGAAGGAAGAGCGCACGGTCACCCACAACCTGACGCTCCAGTACGACAAGGTGATGTTCCTGCTCGAGCCGAACGAGATCACACGGCCCCTCGCCCGCCAGCGCGTCACGGTGATCGACTATCCGGACGGGCGGCTGGCGATCCGCCACAAGGGCATCGATCTGCCTTACCGCACCTATGACAAGCTCCAGCGGGTCACCCAGGCCGCGATCGTCGAGAACAAGCGACTGAGCGAGGTCCTCAGCTATGTCGCGCAGATTCAGCGGGAGCGGGACGAGCAGCGCAGCGCGAAAGCACCGCGCCGACGCGGCCAAGGTGAGCGCCACATGTTCAAGGTCAGCTGAAGAGCGGCATGATCATCTCGGACTGGATGGTAGTTCGCTAGAAAGCCCATTCCGTTTTCAGCTTTTGCTGGAGGTTTCCTTAGCCCAGCACCGCAACCCTGGCCAGCTGTGCTGGGCTAAGGAACCACGTCAGCGGAATATGACTCGAACTATACACGGGTGTCATTTCTACTTTGCACGTTGAGTGCCATTTCTACCTTGCAATGACATGGCGCATGACCATCGCAAGTTCACGCACATTGGAGTTGGGCGGTTTATGAGCGAACCTCATTGGCCAGTTCTTCTAGGTGCTAGGCCGCCTCGAACAGGTGAAACTTGGCTTCGAGGAGCGAGACCTGCTCGGCAAGGATGCGGATCTTCTCAGCCTGCTGGCAATATTCGGCCGCCTTGTCGGGGCGGAACGCATACATGTCTCATGCCTCCGATGGAGTTCCTCGCTTACAACGGTTAAAAGAGGCCGTGGCTCGCTGTTTGATCAAGGGCCTTCGTGAAGTTAGAGGACTCGGTAGCCCCGCCGCCGCTTGAGTTGCGCGATCGCCGCGAGCGCCTTGCCGCCTCCGTTAGCGTGGATCTCCACCAGCTCCTGCCCCTTGGTGCCGATCCTTCCCCAGTTGCGCACCAGGCGCACGATCCCAAACCGATCACGCTCAATCGTCAGACTGTGATAGCGCCAGATACCTCACGCCATGTCGAACTTATGCAGTACAGGAGGATGCTTAACGGGCGTGCGCTGTTCGTCAGGCACTAGAACTCATTCGTGGATTTTGCTCTGGCCTAGAGGACGACTGTTAACCAAACGTTAACCATGGCAAAGCGATGATCTCTGTGTTGATCCGAGACCTAGATCAACACTCTCCCATAAGCGAACGGGGCGCGGATGTACCGCCTCGCTTCGCTTTGGGATGCAGGGTTCAAGCACGACACAGATCTGGTGCAAGGGGCGGCCCTAGCGGATCCCAATTTCTGATGCTGGGCGTCGTCATCCACATCGTTGGGCGAGACGCTCGAAGGCAAGGGCGATTGCCGCCACTGCGCTTAGCCGAGCACGTAATACGCCGCCCCAAGTGCTGCTATCGCACCAACGAATGCGTAAGGGTACCAAGCAGGAAATGGCTTGTCGTGACCGTTGAAGCTCAAGCAGGATCTCCCGAATGAAGAAGGGGCTTCCACCCTTGTTCACGCAAAATGGTATTTTCGTGAAATCTGTTTG
>NZ_CP069359.1 GCF_016864375.1 Microvirga sp. VF16
CCTTGTTTCCCTCATACATCTCAGGCTTACAGCTCCGATGGTCTCGCTCAAGCGGGCTAGGTCGTCGGAATGGGTCAAGCAGGGCCTGAACTTGGCTGCCCCGAACGACAACGCACGTGGCAGGTGGGCTTCTGCAGCCTCCCACAACTGATGTTCATTGCGGCGCCCCTTTCCTAGTCCTTGATCGCCGTTAACCGTGACAGCTCTCCGTGACCTTGACGGTCAGGAGAACCTCCAACGAATCGCTTATAAAGTCCTTGTACGTTCGGATTGGCGCATCTCAGCAGGGTCAAAGACCCTGAATTGGTTGTCCGCATCCATGGTTCATGCACAATCCGACAAAGCGTAAAAATAAGCGGGGGCGATTATGGACAAGCAGACGATCATCCGGCCCGATACGGAGCAGCCTTCCAACCCGGTGAATGGGTGATCTGCCATGACTCGTGGATCCCTCGTCGCGGGTGCCCGCATCCGTGTCCGTAATGCCGAATGGGTCGTAGGCCATGTCGACCCAAGTCCTCTCTCCGGCAACGTCATTCATGCCATCGGCCTGTCGGGGGTCGTGCGCGACAAAGCGGCGATCTTCGTCGAGACGGTCGAGAAGGCGCGGGGGCGCGGGATTGAGGTGGTTGATCCGGCCAACGTTACCCTCGTGGCCGACGAATCCTCCGGCTACACCGATACGCTCCTCCACCTGGAGGCGGCCCTGCGCAAGTCCGCCCCCACCGGCGAGGCGATCCAAGTGGCGGGCAAGGCGGCCATTGACGACCTCGACTTTCAGCTCGATCCGGTTCGCATGGCCCTGAAGGCGCCCCGGGCCCGCATCCTGATCGGCGACGACGTCGGCCTGGGCAAGACCCTGGAGGCGGGTCTGCTCACCTCGGAGCTGATCCTGCGCCGCCGGGCCAAGCGCATTCTGGTCGTCGCCACCAAGGCGATGCTGGCCCAGTTCCAGCACGAATTCTGGACCCGCTTCTCGGTGCCCCTCGTGCGCATCGACAGCGACAAGATCCGCCAGATCCGGACCCGGATCCCGCTCAACCACAACCCCTTTGATCAATTCGACAAAGCGATCATCTCGGTCGACACCCTCAAGAACGACCTCCAGTACCGGACCGCGCTGGAGAAGGCGTGGTGGGATCTCATCATCATCGACGAGGCCCACAACGTCGCCGAGCGCCGGGGAGCCGGCGGAGTGAGCCAGCGCAACCAGCTCGCGGAGCGCTTGGCGTCCCGCTCCGACGCGCTGATCCTCATGTCGGCCACGCCCCATGACGGCTCCCGCCGTAGCTTCGCGAGCCTGATGCGGATGCTGGACCCGACATCCATCGCCAACCCTGACAGCTACAAGCCGGATGATATCCAGGGGCTGTTTGTGCGCCGCTTCCGCACCACGCCAGCCGTCAGTGCCGCCCTGAAGAGCAAGGTCCAAAAGCGCGCCACTCAACGGCTTGACGACTTCTCGCCTTCGCCAGCCGAGGAGGCCGCCTACGAGATCCTGGCCAATCTCGACCTGCAGGAGGACAAGGTGGCCCGGAACCGCGGGCAGCGCCTGTTCAAGACGCTCTTGGAGAAGGCGCTGTTCTCCAGCCCGGCGGCCTGCGCCGAGACGCTGGAGAAGCGGATCAAGACTCTCCTCAAGGACGGGAGCCCGGAGGCCCAGGCTGACGTGGCTGCCCTCGGACTTTTGCTCGAAGCGGTCCAGGCCATCGGGGCTGACGACTTCGCCAAGTACCAGCGCCTGCGCAAGCTGCTGACCGACATCAAGTGGTCGCCCAGGAAGAAGGATGACCGCATCGTTGTCTTCTCAGAGCGCATCGCCACGCTGGAATGGCTCGCCAAGCACCTGCGTGAGCACCTCGGGCTGAACGAGGAGCAGGTGAAGACCCTGCACGCCTCGGGGGGTGATGCCGACCGGAACACTCAGGAAGTGGTCCGTGACTTCGGGCTGGAGCGCTCGCCCATCCGCATCCTGCTGGCGTCCGACATGGCGTCAGAGGGCCTGAACCTCCATTACCTGTCGCACAAGCTTATCCACTTCGACATTCCGTGGGCCCTGCTCACGTTCCAGCAGCGTAACGGCCGCATCGACCGTTACGGGCAGGAGCGTAAGCCTCACATCTGGTACCTCATCGCGCAGTCTGCCCAGCCGAAGATCCGGGGCGACCTGCGCGTCCTCGACCGCCTGATCGAGAAGGATGAGGCGGCGCAGGACAGCATCCGGGATCCCTCGGCGTTCCTTGGCACCAACGACGAGCAGGAGCAGGAGGACGTCGTCGCAGATGCCATTGAGCAGGGTGTGTCCGCGGAGCAGTTCGACGCCGAGATGAATGCCCGGGCCGACGCCTCGGATGCCGCCGGCGATGATGCCTATGCCGCCCTGGAGGCGTTCTTCGAGATGGCCCAGCCGGAGCCGCCTGCCGTGCCGACCGAGCGGGAAGCGGGGCGTCCGTCCGTGTTCGAGACGACGTTCGACTTCACGACCGCGGCCCTCGAACGGGTGAAGGCCTGGAAGCACGACCTGCAGTTCGAAGTCGACCGGACCGACCGGGTCATCACGCTGCCGATCCCGGACGACTTCCGCGAACGTTCGGACTTTGGCGGACGGGCCGCTCGCGCGGTCGACGCCCGCTTCATGCCACCCGAGGCCGAGCCGCAGGACGGCCGGGTTCGGTTGACTGACAACCGCTCGCTCATGAACGACCGCATCGTCGCCTCGCGCCAGGGCGCCGGCGGCGGCTGGCCGGAGTTCCAGTACCTGTGGGACGTCCATCCGGCGGTCGATTGGCTTGCCGACAAGATTTCGGGCGTGTTCGGGCGCCAGAATGCGCCCGTGGCCCGCCTGGTCGGCCTTCTTAAGCCCAACCAGACCGCGTTCGTCTTCAACGGCGTGGTCCCCAACCTCAAGGGGCAACCCCTGGTCGACGAGTGGCCTGTCGTCCTGTTCTCCGGGTCCGAGTTCACAGGAGTCGAGACGGCCCGCGAGTTCCTCGCTCGAACAAGGCTTGGACGCACCGAAATTCCCAACATCGGCACGACGCGTCTCGACGACGTGCAGAAGCTGGTGGAGGAGGCGGTCGGCCGCGCTCAGACCTACGTGCATCAGGCCCGCAAGCGCTTCCAAAACGAACTCGACGGCGAGCTCCTGGCCCTGGATGAGCGGCTCGAAGCTCTGCGCGCCCGGCACCGTCAAACGATCACGGATCTTTTCGGCCGCCTGGAAGACAACGCCATCCAGCGCAGCAAGAAGGCGCGGCAGGAGGAGAAGGTGGAGCAGATCTTCGCGTCGTGGTGGGACTGGATCAAGAAGACGCGCGAAACGCCGAACGATCCCAATCCTTATGTCCGCCTTGTAGCCGTGTTTCGGGGTTAAGCTATGCCGATTGAACTCGCCGGTATCTCGAACGAGAACGAATTCTACTCCGAGCACTACCTCTCGACGATCTTCGAGGGCGACATCGAGGAGACCTTCCGCGAGTGGAAGGATGCCGAAAAGGCGGGGAACACCCCGCCGAACAAGCTCATGGAGAAGGTCGGCGTCCAGTGGCGGCGCCTGTCCGCCGCCTATCTTGAGGAGCGGGACGACCGCAAGCGCCTCCTGATCGGGCGCGCGTTCGCCCACGAGATGCTGACCGCCCTGGGCTTCGAGCGCCGCTCGGAGCTTGTGGTCGACGCCGAAGGTAAGCTCATTCCTGTCCTGGCGCGCAGGGCGTTTCATGACGGACGCGAGGCCGTGTGGGTGGTCGAGGTGCCGTCCCCGGGCGGCGCCGACTTCGAGGTCGACCCGCTCCAGATCCGGTTCCGATGCGAGCAGTTCGAGGGGATCGAGACCGCGGAGGAGGTCGAGAAGCGCCGCAAGGACAATGCTGAGGCGGCCCTCGCGAAGGGCATCTTCGCCCTAGAGGCGCCCCCGCGCTTCGTCGTGCTCCTCAGCATGTCCCAGGCGGTCCTAATCGACCGCAACAAGTGGTCCGACAGCCGCCTGCTGCGCTTCCGCTTCCCGGAAATCTTCGGCCGCGGCGACAATGCGACCGTCGGTGTGACCACGGCTCTGCTGCATGCCGAGTCGCTGGCCCCAGGATCGGGAACCTCCCTCATCGACCGCATCGACGAGGAAAGCCATCGGCACGCGTTTGGCGTCTCACAGGACCTGAAGTACGCGCTTCGGGAGGCTATCGAGCTTCTTGGAAACGAGGCTGCCCAGCAGATCCTTGAGAAAGGGGTTGTAAGATATACCGGAAAGAACGCTCTTGATGCGGAGAAGCTGACGACGGAATGCCTGCGGTATATGTACCGCCTGCTCTTCCTGTTCTTCATCGAGGCGCGCCCGGAGCTCGGCTTCGCGCCGATGAAGGCGAAAGCCTATCGCATGGGCTATAGCTTGGAGGGCCTGCGTGAGCTTGAGCTGGCGCCCCTGGAAACGGACGAGGACCGCAACGGCCACTACATCTCGGACACGCTGGAGACGCTGTTCAATGTGGTCTTCGAGGGCACGCCCGCAGCCAGCATGGCGAAAGGAGACGTCACCGAAGAGTTCACATTCAACCCGGTCCGAGCCCGACTGTTTTCCCCTGAGGCTATCGGCACCTACCTGAAAGGCCTTCGATTCCGCAACGTGACCATGCAGCGGATTATCGAGCTCCTGTCGTTGTCGCGGGGCGACCGCACGCGCGGCCGCGGCCGCATCTCCTATGCCCAGCTCGGGATCTCGCAGCTCGGTGCCGTCTACGAGTCGCTCCTATCCTTCTCGGGCTTCTTCGCGTCCGAGGACCTGATCGAGCTCAAGCCGGCCGGCAAGCCTGCACCAGGGCCGTTGGAGGCGGCTTTCTTTGCCCCTCGGAGGCGCTCGGAGGAATTCAGTAGGGACGAGATCGTGTACGAAGGCACGAACGCCAAGATCTATCCCAGGGGCACGTTCATTTACCGGCTGGCAGGCCGCAACCGTGAGAACTCGGCCTCCTTCTACACGCCAGAGCCCTTGGCCCGTGTAATGGTGAAGTATGCGCTGAAGGAGCTCCTCGCCGGCAAGAAAGCGGACGACATCCTGAAGCTGCGCATTGTCGAGCCGGCGATGGGATCGGCGGCGTTCCTGGTCGAAGTCGTTAATCAACTTGCTGACAAGTATCTCGAACTCAAGCAGGCCGAACTCAAAAAGCGTATCCCGCACGAGCGCTATGCCTTGGAGCGCCAGAAGGTGCGCGCCTATCTGGCCGACCGGAACGTCTTCGGCGTCGACCTCAATCCGGTTGCTGTGGAACTCGGGCAGGTGTCCCTCTGGCTCGATTGCCTCCACGAAGGAGGGTTCGCGCCCTGGTTCGAGGACCAGGTGCATGCTGGCAACTCACTTGTCGGCGCCCGCCGGGCTGTGTTCCCGGTCGTGTCGCTCGATGCCCGCCGCGAGGAGGATCGCTGGTACAAGCGCAAGCCGCGGGAGATCGGCTGGTCCGCGGAAGCCCGCAAGCCCGACGAAGTCTGGCACTTCCTGCTGCCCGACCCGGGCATGGGCACCTATGACCCCAAGATCGTGCGTCCCCTCGCACCAGATAACTGGGCCACCTTCGCCGAGTGGCGGCGCGACTTCATCCGTCCGCTCGATCAGGACGAGATCGCAACGGTGAAGCGTCTTTCCAGTGTCGTCGATGCACTGTTTGAGGACGTTGCAGATCGACTGCGGGAGGTTCGCAAGGAGGTGAACGACGACATCTCGATCTGGCCGGCCGAGCCCCGTCCCGACGAGCGGCATGTCGATTTCCAGGAAAAGATCCGCCGCCTGATGACCTTCCAGGGTGAAGGGGTGAAGAATGCCGTCTCCTGGCGCCGACTGCGCAGTGCTATGGACGCATGGTGCGCCCTTTGGTTCTGGCCATTGGATAAGGCAGATCAGCTGCCGTCCCGGACCAAGTTTTTCCAGGATCTCGACCTGATCCTCACCCAGGGCATCGACAATCAGAAGGTTGTCACGCGCGCGTTCGCAACAGGAGCGCCCCAGGGACGGCTGTTCGAGACCGTTACCTTGCCTGGAGAAAAGGGGTCCGGCTCTCTGTTCAGAACCGAGGAGCGGGTTGTTGAGCTCCGCCGGAACGATCTCTTTGGCGATATCGATGTCGGCAAATTGATTGACGCGTCGCCGTGGTTGCCGACCGCAATGAATGTCACACGTCGGCATCGCTTTATGCACTTCGACCTTGAGTTCGCAGATGTAATGCGGGACCGAGGAGGCTTCGACCTCGTGATTGGGAATCCCCCGTGGCTCAAGCCGGCGTGGATCGACGCCCATATTCTTAGTGAGCATGAACCGACATTTGGAATCCGAGAAGTGTCCTCCGCGGAAGTGGAGCGGTTAAAGCCACGTCTGTTTGAGATCGATCCGGGCCTCAAGGCTTCATATCTCAACGATTATATTGGGACCGGTGGGCTACAGGCATTCCTGTCATCTCCAACGTGCTATCCATTTCTCGGTGGAGGGCAACCTAACCTTTACAAGTGCTTTATTGACCTCGCATTCCGCATCACATCTCGGCGGGGCTTTGCAGCGCTGATCCATCAGGACAATCACCTGTCCGATCCAGACGGTACAACGCTAAGGCGCGCTTGGTACCGGAGGATCAAGCGGCACTATCATTTTGTGAACGCGATCAAGCGGCGCCTCTTTGCAGAAGTCGGCCATAGCAAGACCTTCAGCCTAAACGTCTATTCAGGCACGGAGCACGATATCGAGTTCGACCATGCAGCGCTCCTGCTGCTTCCATCAATGGTGGACGAGAGCTACGAGCACGATGGTGTGGGGCCGGTGCCTAGCCATAAGAAGCCAAACGGAGAATGGGATACTAGGGGACATCGCAAGCGGATCGTACGTATCGACAACGAGGTGCTGCGGACGTTTGCAAGTGTAATCGAGGATGAAAGCACCCCTGTTGACACGACGCGGTTCCTATTCCCCTATTCGACTGAGACGCTCGCAGTGTTGCAAGCCTTTGCTAACGGCAGAACTTCCTTCTCGGATGGCGCCAGACCGTTCCAGATGAGGCCCATGTTGCATGAAAGCTCAGCGATAAAGCGTGATAAGCTAATCGAGAGCAAAGTAATCTTCCCGGAACAAGCTGACGAAGTCATCCTCACCGGATCCTTGATGTATGTCGGGAACGCGTTCCATAAATCTCCCGACGAGAACGGACGGCGCGAGGTAGAGGTTGATCTGGAAGTCATCCCAGAAGATTATCTTCCGAGGACATATTACAGTCGGTCTGCGGAAAAGGTTGCATACGAGCAATCCTTGCCTAAGCTCGGCTGGGATCAATCCAAGTATCATGCCTCGCAGTACCGGATAGCTTTCCGGAACATGCTTGACTTGCACTCGGGACGGACACTTGTCGCTGCTTTGATCCCGCCAGGATTTGCACACGTCCACACAATCGAGAGCCTTGTATTTGAGGACGAGGCGAATCTTGTTACCGCTTTGCCTCTTTGGTTCTCGTTGCCGTTTGACTTTCTGGTAAGGACAATGGGCTTAAAGCATTTCCATGAGTCCGCCCTCAAGTACTTTCCTTGGGTAAACCTTACGGCGACGGCTAAGCAACGTGCACTCCGCCTCGCGTGCCTAACTAACCACTATGCAGAAATCTGGAACCGTCACGGTCGCCACCTCGATGCGCTTCCTTGGTCATCAGATGATCCAAGGCTGAAAGTGGAGAAACCGAACATTGGCTCTGAGATGCGGGATTGGACGCGCAATGTAGCACTCCGTTCAGACTTTGCGCGTCGCCAAGCGCTCGTGGAAATTGACGTTCTAGTGGCTCAAGCCCTCGGACTTTCACTCGATCAACTTATTGAAATGTACCGTACTCGGTTCTCGGTCTTGGAAGAGCAAGAACGAGGCACATGGTATGATGTCCATGGCAGAATTGCATGGACTTCGTCAAAGGGCCTTCCTGGCGTCGGTTATCGTAAACCAGACGGACGCAAGCCAACTGCCGTTGAATGGGTTCAAGAGTACGCAAGCCGACCTGCTGGTGAACGATTGGAATCCCAAGCCCAGGTTGGTTTCCTGAAAGACTATAAAGAGATCCATCGCGCCTACGAAGCGCCGTTTATCACTTGCGACCGTGAGGCGGACTACCGCACCACGTGGGCCTTCTTCGAAGCCCAGAATCAAAAGAAGGCCGCCTGACAATGCTCCCTTCCATCCTTGCGCGCCAGGTTCGGGCTGGCGTTGAAGATCAACTGCGTGCCTCGTTCTCGCCGTCGACGAAAGCCTTCGAAAACATCATCGAGAGCTTCCTCGGTGAACCGGACGCACTCCTCAAGGGGCCGTGGCTGTCGCTCGACATGCCTTTTCGGCGCAGCGTGCGGGCGGAGGAGTTCTTCCCGGACGTTCCGCTCGGGTTCAAGCCGTACAGGCACCAGGAGCGGGCGTTCGAGCGTCTCTCCGGGGAACGCCCGAAATCCACCCTCGTGGCGACCGGAACAGGGTCGGGCAAGACGGAGTGCTTCCTCCTGCCCGTCCTCGACAGCTGCGCCAAGGCCAAGGGCGAGCCGGGCATCAAGGCAATCATCATCTACCCAATGAACGCGCTGGCCTCCGACCAGGCACGCCGCATTGCGAAGGTCATTGCCAAGAACCCGAAGCTCAAGGGGCTGCGGGCCGGCATCTACGCGGACCAGCGTCCCGAACATCCGTCGACCGTCATGACGGACACCGGGATCATCGACTCCCGTGATGCGTTGGTGAAGAACCCGCCGGACATCCTCCTCACCAACTACAAGATGCTCGACTACATGCTTGTCCGCCCGGATGAGCGCGAGATCTGGGAGAAGAACCGGCCCGACACCCTACGCCACCTGATCGTTGACGAGCTTCATACGTTCGATGGCGCCCAGGGCACGGATCTGGCCAGCCTCATCCGGCGCCTCAAGGACCGCCTGAAGATGCGGAGCGGCGATCTTTGCTGCGTCGGCACGTCGGCGACCCTCGGTGGGCCCGAGGCTATCGGGGAACTCGTAGCCTATGCGCAGGAGATCTTCGACGAGCCGTTCGATGGCTCCTCGGTTGTCCTGGAGGATCGTCAATCGGTCAACGAGTATCTGGAGGAGATCCAGATCACGGCCCTCGACGTGCCGTCGGAGGGCCAGATCACGGCGCTCGTGCGCAAGACGGACGACCTCAGCCCCGAGGAACTCGTGAGGCTTGCCTTTGGCTTCTGGTTCAATGCCCAGCCCCCGAAGGACATCTCGGCCACGGACTGGCGGGTGACCCTTGGCCATATGCTGGACGGGCACGTATTCTTCCAGACGCTGCTGAAAATCCTGAAGGGGCGTCCGCGGTCTTATGCCGACATCAAGGAAGAGTTCCGCCGCAACAAGCTTTATCGGAGCCTCAGCGACGACCACCTCGGCGCCTTGCTTGATACCCTGACCGCCTTGGTGGCGCACGCCAGGCGCATCTATCCGGACGTCGCCGACGAGGCCGGCCGTCCCATCCCGATGCCGTTCTTCAACGTCCGCCATCAGCTCTGGCTGCGCGAACTCCGGCGCATGGTCGCCAATGTCGGCACGACGCCGCGCCTGCAGCATCACGACGACTTGGGCATCGACGAGCAGCGGCGCGCCCTGCCTGTCATCCATTGCCGGGCCTGCGGCGGGGCTGGATGGGCGACCGTCACCCCGAACGATGAACGCCGTCCGCTCGCGGCGGAGCTGCAGGAGATCTACAGCGCCTACTTCGGCTATTCGGACCGCCTGCGCTTCGTCTTCCGGGAGCCGCCGGTTCCCCGGATCAAGCGCAAGGTGGTCGGCCAGACGCGGTCCGCCTGGCTGTGCACCGAATGCCTGGCGCCGCACTATGGCGAAACCTGCCCCGAGGACGGGTGCGGGTCATGCCGCGCGTCCTCGGACAAGCTCATCGAGGTTTATGTCCACAAGCCGGGCCGGCTCACCGACGAGAAGTTCCGGATCGACCATGACTGCACGTTCTGCGGCGCCCAAAACGGCCTCGGCATACTGGGGGCGCAGTCCGTCACGCTGGTGACCGGCATGGTTGCAACTATGTTCGGTTCCGACCACAACGACGATCCCAAGCTCCTGACGTTCTCGGACTCCGTCCAGGACGCCGCGCATCGGGCGGGCGTCCTGCAGGCCCGCAACGCCCTCAACGTCTTCCGCGCCGGCCTGTCCCGCTTTGTGTGCGAGGCCGTGGCCCCGGACCTGGACACCGTCGAAGCCGAGGCCCCCGACGCCATGCAGAGGGCCTTGGGCGACAAGGCACCGGACGGCGACTTCGTGGCGACGTACCTGCCGGCCGACATGGAGTGGCGGAAGGACTACAAGGCGCTTTTAGCGACCGACGAACTCCCGGGCGGCAGCAAGCTGCCCGAATACCTCAGGCAGCGGCTTGCCTGGGAGAGCTTCGCCGAACTCACGTTCCGGTCGCGCCTCGGGGCCACCGTCGAAAGGACGGGCCTCGCCGCGCCCCACGCCGACCTGTCGCTGGTCGAGCCGCTTTGCGACGAGATCGCCGGAAGAATGCAGGACGAGCTCGCGATGGCGCCGGACGTGATCTCACGGGACGGGCTGCTGCGCTTCCTCGTCGGCCTGCTCGACCACATGCGGGCCCGTGGAGCCGTGGCAACCGACATCACGAGGCTCTACGTGGCGCGCGGGGCGAACTGGTTCGCCGTCCTGAAGGCCCATCCGCACGGGCGCTCGCTTCCGCAATACGGCCCGTCCGCCCCCAAGCCGACGTTCCCGTCCAACCGCATTCTGCGCGGGTTCGAGCCCGTGGCGACCGATGGCATCGGGGGGTGGTACGTGCCCTGGTTCCTGAAGTGGTTCGACCACAACAACGTTCTCACGGGCGACCTCTACCGAGACTTCTACGAGCTCGTGTTCAAGGTTCTGGAAAACCGGAACATCGTCGAACGGCTTCCCATCGGCACTGATAAGGACGTGTCGGCGGTCTGCGCCTGGGGCTTGCGGCCGGAAACCGTCAGAGTGTTCGCGAAGTCCGCCAACGTCCGCTGCGACTCCTGTGGCAACCAGCATCACGTGCCCCAGACCTATGTGCATGTCTGGACCGGGATGCGGTGCACTCGGGTGGGCTGCGATGGATCCATGGGGCTGGACGGGGGCGCGAAGCGGAACCGGTTCCGCACCCGCATCCTCACCAAGGGCCGGATCAAGCGCGTCATCGCGGCCGAGCACACCAGCCTGCTGGGCCGCGACCAGCGGCAGGAGGTCGAGCGGCGGTTCATGGCGGAGGACCGCAAGACCTGGTATCCGAACCTGCTCGCCGCGACGCCGACGCTGGAAATGGGCATCAACATCGGCGACCTGTCGACCCTGGTGCTGTGCTCCGTTCCCCCTGAGCAGGCAAACTATGTCCAGCGCATCGGGCGCACCGGACGCCGCGACGGCAACTCGCTCAACGTGACGGTCGCGACCGCACGTCCGCATGACATGTGGTACTGGACGGATCCGGAGGAGATGATCTCCGGCAAGGTCCGCACCCCGGGCGTCCACCTGAAGGCGGTGGCGATCCTGAAGCGCCAGTACGCCGCCTACACGCTGGACCGCTGGGTGGCAGAGGCCGGTGCCGGGGTGAAGAGCTACGGCAAGGTCCGCGACGCACTCAACGCCATCGTCGCGAAAAACCAAAACGCCTTCCCGCTGTTCTGGTTCAACTTCGTCGAGGCGAACGCCGACAGCCTGTTCAGGAAGTTCTGCGAGCTGTTCCCGCGGCTGCGCGAGGACACAGAAGCCCTGGAGGCGCTCCGCGCGTTCGCGTTCGGGAGCGACAACGACGGCCTCGCTTATGCCGTCGCCAACGAGTTCGCCGGCGTCGCCAACGAGGTCGCCGCGGTCCAGGAGCGCATCGACGCCGCCACGGCCATGGCCAAGAAGCTCAAGGCCGAGCAGCCGCCGCCCTCCAACCTTGATGAGCTCCTTGCGGCCCTCGAAAGCGAGAAGCGGGCCCTGAGGTCGATCCGGCAGGAGATCAACACCGGGGACATCGTCGGCTTCCTCACGGACCGGGGCATTCTCCCGAACTACCTCTTCCCGGAGCAGGGCGTCACGCTGAAGTCGATCCTGTACCGCGCCGAGGTTGCAAACGAGGAGGAGAAGGCCCCGACCATCACGGAGTACATGAGGCCAGCGGCGGCCGCCCTGGGCGAGTTCGCCCCGAGCGCGCTGTTCTACGCTGACAGCCGGAAGCTCAAGATCGACCAGATCGACCTGTCCGCATCGCCCATCGAGTACTGGCGTGTCTGCCCGGATTGCACCCACATGGCGCTCGCGCAGGCCGAAACCACCGAGGACGGTTGCCCCTGCTGCGGCTCGAAGATGTGGGCTGACAAGGGCGCTCGGCGGCCCATGATCCGTCTGAGGCAGGTCTATGCGGTCGGCAACGACCGCAACACGCGGATCGGCGACGACGGGGACGAGCGCGAGACCCGCTACTTCGACCGGGACTACCTGCCGGCCTTCGAGCGCGACCAGATCGGGGACGCCTACGCCGTCGAGGAGGGCGCCCTGCCATTCGCCTTCGAGCATCTCCGGCGCTGCACGTTCCGCGAGGTCAATTTCGGCGAGACCGGCGACACGCCGTCAGGGCAGAAGGTGGCCGGCGAGCGCCGCCTCGGGCATGGGTTCTCCCTCTGCCGCTCCTGCGGCCGGGTCCAGGACCCGGAGGAGATCCGCCGCCTGCGGCGCGACGGCTCCAAGAAGGGGCTCCACCAGCCGCGCTGCCAGGAGGTGAACTCCGAAAAGGACGAGACCTATGTCTCGGTCGTCTACCTGTACCGGGAGTTCACGTCCGAGGCGATCCGGTTCCTGCTGCCGCTCGCCTCGTCGGGCGATCATGACAAGGTGAAGTCCCTGCGCGCCGCGATGGACCTGGGGCTGCGCCTCCACTTCAAGGGCAAGGTCGACCATCTTCGCACGTCGCTCGTGGAGACAAGCGACGGCCCGCTCACCCGCCGGCATCTGTACCTCTACGACACCGTCCCGGGCGGAACGGGCTATCTCAAGCAGCTGGCGACACGGCCCGAGGAGATGCGGGATGTGTTCGCCCTTGCCCTGGCCCACATGCACGAATGCGTCTGCAACGCGGACCCGCGCAAGGACGGATGCCCCCGTTGCATCCGCTCGCACGCCTCGACGTTCGGACGAGGCGAGGTGTCCCGGAACACGGCCAGCCTGATCATCGCCGAGATCCTGGCGGACTGGGACAAGCTGAGGCCCGTCGATAGCGTGGACGGCGTCAAGCTCAACAAGGCTCTTGAGAGCGAGCTGGAGGCAATGTTTGTCGCCCGCTTCAAGGCCAGCGTGCAGGACGCCGGCGGCAAGTTCAACAAGGCGGTGGTGAACGGCCAACCAGGCTTCTTCGTGAAGCTTGGGGAGGGCGAGTGGCGCCTGGAGCCCCAGGTCGACCTCGACAAGCGCTGTCCGGACGTGCCCAAGACCCGCGCGGACTTCGTCCTCTGGCCGGCCGTGCCGACGCCGGGCTCAAAGCCGGTCGTGATCTATCTCGATGGCTGGCAGTTCCACCATGACGTCGTGCCAAAGGATCTGCGCGTGCGCCAGAAGATCATCAGGTCGGGTCACGCCCTGGTGTGGTCCCTGACCTGGGCCGATGTCGAGACGGCGTCCGGGGGCGAGGCCAAGAAGCACTTCTGGGATCCATGCTCATCCCTGCCGGGCGACATGCTCAAGCGCCTTGCCGATGGGGAGAAGGCCCTGACGGACCTCAAGGCCGTCCTCGACGCGGCGCCATTCGACCAATTCCTGCGGTTCGTTCGCTCTCCGGACCTGGCGGTATGGGAGAAGAGGGCCTGCGCGCTCTCGACCGGGCTGTTCCTGGCCGGGATGCAGGCGGGCAAGAATGTGAAGGCCGTGATGACGGCCACGGAAGAGTTCAGCGGCGATGCCGGGCGGGCGACGTTGGAGGTAATCTCCGGATCGCCGCTATACGGGTTGCGGCTGGACAAGGGCGTGGGTTGCGTGACGGTCGCGGTCGAGCAGCCGTGGAAGCCGCCTGCGTGGCCCGATGATCGCACACTGACCACGGTCGTCGGCTTCGAGCACCGCCTGGAGATGTCGCCGGAGGCCAAGAAGGCCTGGAACGGCGCTCTCCGCCTCCTCAACCTGCTTCAGTTCGGCGGCCCCCTGTATGTGGGCTGCACGGAGGAGACCGGGCTTGATCCCGCCCCCCGTCCGTCTCCGAAGCAGCAGGATACGAACAGCGAGGCCTGGGCCGACGTCGAGCGCCTTGTTCTGTCCGACCTGCTGCCGCTCGTCCACAAGCTCAGGCAGCAGGTTCCGCCGATTGCCCCCCCGGAAGTTCTCCACGAGGTGGCGGACGAGGAGGGCAACCCCATCGGAACCCTGGAACTGGCCTGGCCCGACAAGAAACGGGGGGTTGTGATCGATCCCGACGTGGCGGGCCTCTTCCCCGGATGGACGATCATCGTCTACGCCGGGCAGGACAACATTTTTGACGACGAATCCGTGGGAGAGCCGGCATGACAGCGCGGAAGCCTGACGTTCACATCATGATCGACGCGCTGCTGTCGCAGAACAGGCTGCCCCGGGCGGTCCAGGACAAGGCGGCGAAGCTCATCCTCAAGCTCAAGAACGATCCCGCGGCGAACGGGATCAACTTCGAGAGCATCGAGGGGGCCCGGGACCGCCACATGAAGTCGGCCCGGATTGACCAAGGCCACCGCGCCATCGTGTACGACCGCGGCGGCGCCCTGGTCGTGCTGTGGATGGACAAGCACGACGACGCTTACCGCTGGGCACGGGACCGGGTCATCGACATCAACCCGCTCACCGCCTCGGTGCAGGTCACCGACATGAGCCTCGTCGCGGCGCCCCCCGCAGCCCCGACGGCAGAGCGCGCCGAGAAACCGCGTTTCGCCGATTACAGCGACGCCGACCTGATCGCCGTCGGCGTGCCCGAGGTGCTGCTGCCGGCCATCCGCGCCATCCGGACGGACGAGGAGCTCGAAGCCAACAAGCCCGGCATCCCGGCGGACGCCTACGACGCGCTGATCTGCCTTGCGGCCGGCTACTCGGTCGAGGAGACTCTGGAGGAGCTAGAGCGCACCTCGGGCCCGCGCATCTCCCCGGACGACTTCGCCGCGGCGCTCAAAACGCCGGAAAGCCAGCGCTCGTTCTGGTTCGTCGAGGACGACCAGGAACTCCAGAAGGTTCTCGACGAGCCGCTGGAGTTCTGGCGCGTCTTCCTCCACCCGTCCCAGCGCAAGCTGGTGAACCGGCAATGGAACGGCCCGGTGCTCGTCCGAGGCGGGGCCGGCACCGGCAAGACCGTGGTCGCGATGCACCGCGCCCGCTACCTGGCCAGCCGCCTGATCGCAGCGAAAGATGCGCTGGGCAAGATCCTCTTCACCACCTTCACCTCGAACCTCGCGGCGGACGTGAAGGCGAACCTCGCCAACCTCTGCTCCCAGGAGGAGATGGACCGGATCGAGGTCATGCACCTCGATGGCTGGGTCGCGGACTTCCTGCGGAGACAGGGCTACCAGCGCGAGATCCTGTACGGGGACGCCTCCCGCCTGACGGATGCGTGGGACGCGGCCTTCCGGGCGCACGGCAAGGATATCGGCCTGAGCCTGGAGTTCCTGCGCGACGAGTGGCGCCAGATCGTGCAGGCGAACGGCATCTCCGATATGCCGGGATACCTGAGGGTGCAGCGGGCCGGCCGGGGCACGTCCATCGACCGGCGGACCAAGGAGAAGGTCTGGGCCGTGTTCGCGGCCTACCGCGCCCGTCTCGACGAGGAGGAGTTGTCCGAGCCCGAGGACGCTTACCGGCATGCCCGGGAGATCCTGCGGGCCAAGCCGGCCCTGCTGCCATATCGGGCCATCGTGGTCGATGAAGCGCAGGACCTCGGGGCCGAGGCCTTCCGCCTCATCGCGGAGATCGCCCCGAAGGCCGAGGGCACCGCCGCCCCGGACAGCCTGTTCATCGTGGGCGATGCGCACCAACGCATCTACGGCCGCCGGGCGTCCATGTCGAAGTGCGGAATCAACGTGCGGGGGCGCAGCCGCAAGCTCCGGATCTGCTATCGCACTTCCGATGAGATCCGACGGTTCGCCGAGGCCATCATCCAGGGCGTCACGGTCGATGATCTGGATGACTCCACGGACGACCTGAAGGGCTACCGTAGCCTCTTCCACGGCCCCAAGCCCGACATTGCGGTCACCGACACCACGGAGGCCGAGCTGTCGGCCTTGGTCGAGTGGGTCGAACGGTGCAAGGCCGACGGCATTGAGGAGACCGAGATCTGCGTCCTTGCGCGCACGAACGACCTCGTGACGGCCGCGGCCGATGGTCTGAAGGCCCGCGGCTTCAAGGTGAACCTGCTCGCGCGAAAGAAGGCGGACGACCGGGCGAAGCCCGGACTGCGCCTGGGCACGATGCACCGCGCCAAGGGGCTGGAGTTCGCGGCCATCGCCATCGTCGACATCAACGACGGCGTGGTGCCACCGCGCTGGCTCGTGGACGCAGCGCCGGACGCTGCCATCCGACGGCAGGTGATCGAGGCCGAAAAGGCGCTCCTGCACGTCTCAGCCACGCGAGCCAAGAAGCGTCTGTTCGTGGCATCGTCCGGAACCCCCAGCGACCTGCTGCCGAAGGTTTCGGCCGACAGGCAGGACACGGCGGGGCAGACGGCGAAAGCGGCCTGATAAATGAGGAAGGCAGGGGCGGACCAAACAACGAGCCACCGCTGCCAAATCGGGGGCAATGATGAAGAAGCGGGAACCAAAGAAGCCGAGCCGTCTCGGTTTGGAAATCGAAGATGCCGTGGAGCGCGACCCGCGCTTCGAACGGCACCAGCCCAACCGGCTGTACCAGTGTACTTTCCGCACCGTGGAGGGGCGCAAGGTTTTCGCGTTCGAACGGGTCACGTTGGATGCGATCAGGTTCTGGCTGCCACCGACAGAGGCCATCAAGAAGGCCGTGGCTGACGAGGGCATCCTGGTGCCGGAGGTCAGCATCCCGTATCCGGATCGGAATGATCTTGATCGCTATGGGAGGTTATCAAACCTCTTGAGTGTTCCCGAGCTCAAGGACGAATCGCTCCTGCCTGTGCCGGTCACATCCGCCGGACAGGCGCTCCGCATTCTTTCGGCGTTGCACTGACCATGCTTGGCTTCATAAAGGGCCTGCTGGGCAATAGCCGGCCGACCCGGCAGGAGCACACAGCCATCGTGGCAGCGGTTCAGGCGTCACTCGACAGCGGGCAGGTCGCCGGTCCCAAGAGGCCAACCCATCAGGAGCAGGCCACCATCATCGCCGCCGTTCGGACGTCCCTCGAACCCGAACCGCAGGACGACCTCGACGCCCAGGGGCTGCAGGTTCGTCAGCTGATTAAAGAGGCCCTTGAGACCACGACCCCAGAGTCTCTGGTTCAGTCCCTGGAATTCCTGACCCGGTTCCGGCGGATGTCCGTCTGGAATGCCAGGATGGTGTACATCCAACGTCCGGGATCCCGAGCCGTGGCTTCCGAGTACGAATGGGGGAAGATGGGGCGGCATGTACTCCCGGATGCCGTCCCCATCATCATTCTCTGGCCATTTGGACCCATCCGTTTCGTCTATGAGCTGGCTGATACCGGGCCTCGCTTGGAGCGCGATGATCCCAATGACCCTTTCGCGGTCAAAGGTGAGTTCTCCCCCCAGACACTGGCAACCTTGATCCGGGGCCTTGGGAAGCAGAAGCTGTTCCGCGTGAAGACGGAATTCCGGCGGCATGGCTACGACAGTGCCGGGACGGCCGCTTTCCACGGTGTTGATGGAAGACCTGAAGCAGATGCGCCAGGCGCGCTGGGACCATCCGCCGCCGATGTCCAGACTGTGGCATCCGTGGTCGAAGGAATTCGGGTCTATGGCGTCGTGATCAATGACCGGATGACGCCTCCAGAGCGCTTCGTCACCCTGGCCCATGAGCTGGGTCACATCTTCTGTGGTCACCTCGGAGGCTGCCAATCGATCACAACCAAGGCCAATGAGAGCGGCTGGCCGGATCGAACCCACTTGAGCCACAGCGAGCGTGAGATTGAAGCCGAGGCGGTTGCGTACCTGGTGGCCGCCCGGGCCGGATTGAAGCCTGCCTCCGCCAACTATCTTCGCCCTCACGCCAAGGCGGCTAACTTGTCCAAGGTTGATGTCGACACCATCGTCCGCGCAGCGGCACGGATCGAACGGCTCGCAGGCATCTCATACGGCAAGGTTCTGTTCGAGAGACCAAAGACAACTTAGGCAGCAGACTGCGGGGAAGGTTCCCTGTCCCACCCGCATCTGCTGGAACCCGAGTTACTCCTCGATCAGCTCCATTCTGGAAGTATCGAGCGCGATAGATCGCTTTCCGTGAAATGGAAATTCGATCACAAGGTTTCGCGTGGAACCGATGTTCTGAATTTCGATGATCTTACCTTGGCCGAAACCGCTCAGATTAAGCTTACGGCCCGGTACAAACTTCGACCGTAGATCTTCTCGCTCGGTGGCGACCTTCCGCCATTCTTCGTCGAACCAGAACTCAGATGCCTTGCCGAATGGGTTCTGTATGGCGTGAATGGTACGCATCCTGTTGTCGAGGGCGTGCTCGACGACATAGAGCCAGTACTCGTTTCCAGTGTCCCTAGCGCAGCTTATCTGCGTCCGTGACAGTTTCACGCCGCGCTCCGTCCAGGCGCCATCGACTCCCTTCACCTCAATGATGCGCCTTGCGCCATCCTCTGACGTGGAATTGATGTCGTAGCCAGGGTTGAAGTGGGGTTTACGTTCGGGGGACCGTCCCGCTGCGATCTCGTAATCGAGCACTGCCTTCATGGCGGCTGCGTCGATGGCATTGATGCGGTCCTGCGACTGCCCCTTCTGTTGAGATCTCTCGGTTTCGCCGCTGGTCGGGGCCACATACGACCGCATCCACTCCTCCCGGCGGTTCCCCGTCTTCGGTGTGTCGTCAGGTTTCGACGTGGGTGAGCCCGGCTTCGATGCACCATTCGCGACCTGGGGCTCGCGTTCTTTGGCCGTGACGCCGTCCGGGTTCTTGATTGGGGTACCTGGAACTTCGCTCCGATTTGCCGAGATGGGCGGGATGCTGCCGCTCGGTTTGCGGGGTTCGCCAGGCCTCTGCACGAGATCTGAACTGGTGTCGTCACCCAATGCGGCCTCGTCGGATGTCTCCCCGTTCCAATCCTCATCCGCGCCGATTGTGCCCATCCCTACGTCTTCGTCGTCTGCCATGTGCAGGGCGGGATGGAGTGTTGGAGCGGTATAACCCGCCTGCTCCAATTGCTCCTGAGCTTCCTCCGTGCTCGGGGCATGCAGGATCAGACTTGCGGCGAAGGCGCATTGACGTACGTCAATGTCGCCCTCCTCGGTTAGGAGAGTCGAGAAGATCGTCTTCAACGCGGGGATCCAAAGGGATCCTTTGATATCCATCTGTACGTGGAGGGCGCCCTTCTCCTCATCGTAAATCACGTCCTCAGAACGGGTGGAGGAGGTGATTGGTGGATCGTCAAGGGCAAAGACGGAATAGACCTTGATCGCATCCGATCTGAAAACCCGCATCCGTTCCAGGGCGTCCGCGATCCTCTGCTGAGCGTCGGCACGCAGGTCCGAGAACAACCAGAGCAAGAGCTCCTGGCGCTCCCCTAGCAGATCAGTCGCGGCCTCATCGGCAATTACCTCGCCGATATGGGCCGCTTCGACGCGGGTCACCGACGAAAGCTTGGCGCATCCGAGGCGCTCCAGCAGTCTCCAGGTTTCAGGAAGTGGTTTAACGAGCCTTGCGTCGATGTCGCTGCCGAAGGGTTCTACCAGCCAGGCGTTATCAACAACCGCAACCTCATCCGGGAAGGCAAGCGTGCCCGCCATTGTCAGTATGCACGGGTGATCATTCAGTTTTTCGAGCACGGCCTCGACCGCTGCGGGATCCGTCTCATAGCCGTTCCCAACGGCTTTCATGCAGGCGGCGTGGACCAGTTGCGAGTGCGGATGCAATGAATCGGGGGACGCTCCATACCTGTCAGCGATCTCAACAAGAACGTCCGCATAGGTTAACAGCGTGGGCTCTTCTTGAACCCCGATCAGTTCAAATAACTCCCGATACTGATGTGCTATCTGCGAGACTTGGAAGCAGTAATCTCCCATGCCTCTTGGCTTGCTCCAGAAGATCCTATCGGATCGAATAAAGCGTTTGGTAGTCTCGCTATAGACGCAAGCGATGTCGCGTAATGCTCGAATGGCCTGGATGTCATTCTTCGCACGGATACGCTCGTTGAGAATTTGATAGACAACTGGATTCGGTTCGAGGCCGTTCTCCGAGCACCATACCCAGTGGTCCACCACGACCTTGGTCGGCGGCACGGCGGGCATAAGAAGGTAGTCAAGGAATTTGCCCGAGAGCGAGTTTCTGAATCTACCTTCCAAGGCAAGGACCGGTACCTGCGAGTAAAAGCCGCTTGCGCGGAAATGCTGAAAAACCTCGTTCGGCTTGAACCAAACCGGCTGCGGCTTGCCTGCCTTCGTGGCAGGGACCCATTTAAGGGATCGCAGGCGGATGAAGGATTGCGGGACGAATCTCTGGTTGGCTAGTTTTTCATCCTCCCAGGTCTGCGCAACAAGATGCAAGAGGGTGACGACTTGGTCTCGCCGGTCGTCGTCTGGCGGAGCAGATACCAACTGCTCGATTCGGCTCACTATGTGGTCGAGTGATGGTCGCGCTCGCATTCCCAGGAATCCCAGAAATTCCTTAAGACCAACCGAGCTTGAAGTCTTGAATGCGGATGTATCAATCCATAGGCTCGGAGTATCCCCAAGGGCGGCGGCTAACTCCGTGGTTTTGAAGTAGCAATCCCGGGGCCTCACCATGGTGCCTGCGCTTGTCCTGACGAGCGGCAAGCCGGCGAGCGTGTTCCTGAGCCCAAGGTCGTCCAACACTTCCGGGTGTTTCACGAGCTCCGCGAGAAGGGCGGCGTGCTCCTCGCTGGATAAACCATCTTTCAGCACAATCCTCAGGTTGGTGCTGAGGTAGGTCCGGAGATCAAGCGTCTGAACCCCAAGCACGTCCCTCAGAAAACCACGGGCCGGAGTATCGTAGAGGGACACATCAAGGATGTCGAAACGCCCCAACGGATCCTTGAAACCACCGGGAAGGACAGCCTCATTGGGTGTGAGAAACCTGCCGTTCCCCCTGAGGAATGCTACACCCTGCAAGGTTACCCCCTGTAAGACGAGAGCCCCGGTCAAACCCTCCCGCGGGTAGGCAGCAAGAAAGGAGTAAAACTTGCGCAGATGCTCGGGGTCAACGCCGAGCAATCCATCCGCGCCTTCCTGCTTCAACGTGCCGGCAAGCTCACCAAGGAGCTTTTTCAGATCAAGATACTCGATGTTCTCATACAAAGCGTGGTGAATTTCGAATTCGCGGGAAACCAGCGGGACATCCGGCAGGAACTCGAAGACTCGTTCGTTCGTGACGCCAGGGGGCAATCGGTACAAATCATTGATGCGGGTCAGGCCGGATCCCCAGCGCGGGGCGAGACGGACCGCCTTCAGGCGTGAGACCAGGGCGGCCGTAGTGGAAGTCTTGCTCGCATCCCTGACCATCCTGTTCAGTATCGAACAAACTGGCTGAACGATCTCGTTAAAGACAGATTCCCCTCTTGCAAGCTCCTCGTCGAGTGCTGTCCGGTCCCACTTCTCGAAAGCATCGACCAAGAATCCCAGGTTGAGCTGCCGAGCTCCGAGGGCTTGAAGTGTATTCAGGAACGGGCGGAGCTCGGGATCGACGAGCTCAACACCAATGTGAACCAATGCCCGTTCCTCTTCCAGAGCAGTGTCGCGCACCGGAATTAGGACCTCTCTCGGCTTGGCCCACCGCCCAGACGTCGTCCAGACGATCTCCTCGTCCTTTGAGACTTCTTCAAGGGCGGACCAGTAGCGGCCGAAGTGCTCGGAACTTTTTTTGTCGAAGGCAGCGCTCAGGATTTTCCAGAGGCCGTGGGCGCCCAGAACATCCCTCAGCCCAATCAAATTGGCGGCGATTTCGTCCGCGGCGGCATTGAGGAGCATCTGGTTCCAGTGCCGCTCATGCTGCTCACCTGATAGGACAAGCGCTTTACGATCCTGCTCAGGGAAGAAGTCCGCATTGATGTGGCAAGGCACCGGAGCCGGCTGCTCTGTCGGCAGGAACGCAAAAAGCCGGCCTGAGATCGACTGCGAGAGGTCGACCGGAAATGCGATCTGGATGGCGGCTTGGCGTCCAAGCTTCTCAAGCTGCGGGAACTTTTGCTTGAGCTCCGCTGCGCCTTTTTCCGCGGCGGTGTGCAGGACGTACCACACCTGCTCGATGGAGCTTGGCTCGAAACGCAGGTTGATACGGTTCCCGTCCAGCGTGCTCCGGGTCACACGCGCCTTGACCTCGCCCTCCCGCGCGACTTCCACGCACCTAAGATTCCTGAGGAACAGTAGACATGTGCGGCTGACCCGCTCGAAATCCGCGTAGGCCCGCTCGATGTCCTGAGGAGAGATGGCGGACGCATGGAGGGCGTCACGCGTCGGGCTCTCCGGGTCGAAGGCCCAGGGAAGCTGAAACTCGGTGCCCGGATGTCCGGCAATCTGATTGGCGACGTTGCTGGCATGGTATGGGTCGAGCCGAAGCTCGGTGGTCCCAGACCGAATGATCGGGTTGTCGGTCACCTGGTAGACAGAGACGAAGCCGATACCGAACCGGCCGATCAAGGACGGGTCACGGTATTTATTGCCGCTGCCGACCATGCTGATTGCATGGAAGTCGCAAGCCTTCCTCTTACCGTTTGGGCCGCCAGTCTGCTCCCAAGGACACTTGGCCGATTGCAAACCGCATGAGGAAAAACGACCATTGTTTGTTATGCAGAGGCAGTCATCCCGGACATCGAAGCGCATGGTTGACGCTCCAGCGTCGTCGGCGTTCTGGATCAACTCCAGTGCCATCGCTTCGAACCCCTGAAGGCTCGTCAGGTGTGGCCGGATGTTCCCCAGCAAAGGAGCGACGTAGGGTATTTCGAAGCTGTTCAACTTGCTCACTGGAAGCGCCCCCAAACCGTCCTTCTTGTCTGAATGCCTGGCAGACGGCCAATCCGGACATTTTGAACCGCCCGCGCTGATGGCGGGCACTCAGGTGTAGATCCGGCTCCGTCGCAGGAGCCCTTCTAGTGTATGGCCCAAGCTTGTCCCCTCTGGGAGCCTTTGAGAGGGCTCTCTTAAGGGACTTGGCGATTGCCGGAACCGGTTTCTTATCCTGCGGGATTCTACAGGAAACGCCCAGTTCAAAATAACCAGGAAAGCCACTTGTTGGTCCGGCATGGGACCTGCGTCATGGTAGGGAATTTCCATGCTTGTGGTAGCCATCGATGTACTCGCCGACCGTGACCTCCTCCCCCTCGTCGCCCTCGATGATGGAACCCCAGTTCTCCCGAAGTACGTTAATCAGTTCGCGTGGATCGTCGAAGGGATCCTCCTCCAGACCGAGCTCACCCAGTGCGGCGCCTATGCGCTGGTAGATCAGCGACACGCTCCTCCTTTTAAGGTTCTCCAGATGGAGTTGCCGCGCGAAGCTCATGACAAAGGTGTTCCAAGCCCCTGTATCAATGCGAAACCGTGGCACGTCGATGATTTCGACCCCATCGATAAACCGTGTACGAAATTCCTCGTCGGCGGCCAGATCGAGGTCGTAGTCAACGCGCTGTTCGAAAAGCTGCCCGTAATGGTTTAGGTCGACCATGCCGCCGTCGGAGGACAGGTATGTTCCGGCGTTCTCCCCCAGCGCCGTCCAAAGGCGCCTGATGCGGTCGAGATAATGATCCCTAGCTTGCTTCCGGCAACCGGATTCCTTCAACTCCTCCAAGCGTTCAAGGATGTGGAGCCGCCCCTCATGGCCAGCTTTCCTGAATAAGCGCTTTCGGTCTGCATAGCAGGCTCCCGAGCACCAGTCTCCGAGCTGCGTCAGGGCAAAATAGCGGCTTCGCCAATGGCCGCTGCCGTCGGGGGCATCTTCAATATGCCCAATGTTCTGCGGGTACGGGATGCTTAGTCGCTTGGTCCGAGGTGTTTCAAACCCTTCGTTTTGGATCATCTGCTCCAGAGCCCCCGGAGGAAGCTCAGCGAGGAGGTTGATATGAACGCGCAGGAAGGAAGGGTCCGGACGGAATACAGCAGCCAGCCGACCCCGCTGCAGCCACAGGTCGAAATTGTGAGCTTTCGTCGTGGCGTCCTTCACGACGATTTTGGGGAGGCGCACAGAGATACCCTCCGCAAGCCAGATGTCCCGCGCTTCTTCAATGGTGACATCCCCATTGCGTGCGGCTTTAACTGCGTCACGGACACCGCGCACCCAATCAAGGACGTCCTGGTGGTTGGCTGCCGTGAGTCTGGCCCTGCACATCAACTCAGCGTTGATGCCCCCATGGAATGCCTGACGAGTAGCGTTCCCGGAGCCATATACAAGGGAGTGAGCGCGCCTGCCGCTGGATGTCTTCCACTCGACGTAGAACACCTTCGCATGCACGAGGCCAGTTGCCCCTCCGAGCGCCGCGTGGACCTTCGTGACCCCAGAGGCCAACGATTGGATCATTTTCACGTCTTCGGGACGGCAACCATCGTCCACAACTACCGTCAGACGATTAGGTCGGAGATCCGAGACGAGGCGCCGGAAGAACTCTTCCTCCACGTAGGGTGTCACAATAAGAACAGACCGGGCCTTCCAGTCCGGACGAGCGAGCAGGTCGTAATGGTCCACGGAAGCGCCCCCTGCGCCAGTTTCGGCGCCATTTTCGCCGCACATGCAAGCGCGATGCGTAGAATTTTTCAAGACGAACCCGAACGCTTTCTAGGGGGATAACGAATTCTGGATTTTTCTGTCCTTGTGTTGCTGAGCTTGGCGGTACACATGAGGAGGCCACCGCGCTCAAAGTGATTAGGCTCAGGCGCTCAATCATCCGACTTGAAGGATCTGAGTGATGGATCTTCCGGCTCGCACCGTTCAAAAAAAGTCCGAATCGGACTCGTATGCCATCCTACTCTACAAGCTCCGAGAGCTCGGGGTGTTTAGAAACATGACCGAGAGCGACTATGGCATCGACTTTGAGATCGAGCTCGTCATCAACAACATCATGAGCGGCCGCTATTTCAAGGCACAAGTGAAATCAGCCGACGGGATAACTATCAGAAAGGATGATGTTCCGACGGTTGGAGGAGTGAAACAGTCGACCCTTGCCTACTGGTGTGAGCTGAGCCAGCTCTCACACGTACTGGCCTTTGCAGTCGATCTGAGCTCAGAAGAGATCTATGTGTCGTTGCCGCTATTCTGGCAATCATCCACGCTGATCGATGGCACTTCGCGGTCCAAGACAATCGAATTCGTCCCTAGCAAGCATATACCGGCAGGACGTTTAGTAGATATTACGAGACAGCTAGCGATGGCGCCTAGTGCGCGAGATGAGATGCAGGCATTTCAGTACGCTGTTAAGTATTTCCGTAATTTTATTCAGATGCGATACGACGTGCATCAATACGACGCTGGAGGCATCATGCCTGAGCCTGTGACGTTTGATACATTTCTGCGAGTCTCTAGCGTACTAACCTTTCCTCATGTTCAGATTCCTGGTTATGCGCCTGGCTACTTCAACACTAATTATTGGTCTAAGAAGGGGGGATCCCTGGAAGATGGTGTGATGAACATCCATGCGAGATCGGCAATCGGCGCGATTCTTCCGGAGCTGATTAAACGCTTAAGGATCTTTAAAATGAGGATCCTAGACGGATGGTACTATTGGGAGTCGCGGAATAGGTCATTATTGGCCCTCGCGTATGATACCCCTCTGCCCGCAGACGAAAGCGAAGCGACTCTGGACGCTTGGGAAGAGCAGTACGATAAAGTCGCGCGACGACCATCCCTTGGGCTATCCATGTACATTCAGAAGAAGAAGGAAGAACAGGAGGAAGAGAAGCGCCAGCGTGTAGAGCGCGCCCGTGATCGCAAATCAAGGAGTGCGTGATCTGCCCTTGCCACGGATCGTCGGGCTGTATCTGTTTCCTCGATGAGTGGTTTAGATGAAGATGGTTGGATCTGAAAGCATCGATCCCCCAGCACAAATAGCAATGACGTCTGCTTTGAAAGCGTTCCGAACTCGCAACTTATCATTCCCGATCCTGTGCCTGTAGCTGCGGATTGCGAAAAGCGCAGTCGTTGATCCTGCAGGGGGTACAGGTGAAGGGTTTAAGTTTTTGCTAGACCTCTTCCAGGGATTGCCAACGGGTACTAACGTGTATGGGCAAGGACGTGGGCACTGATTGCAAAAGGTTTGATGGAGCCGAGGGATCTGACACGGTCGTCATGGATCACGTCATTCCCCGCTTAGTTCGCCTTCGGTCGGTCGTCTCGGCTGCCAGGACCTCGTACTAGGGATGCTTATCGATCTCGGACTTGATGGCATCCGCCGGGAAGCCGCCATAGCGGCCGCTCTCGTTGGCCTGGGCATGCCCCTGGATCGCGTCCAATCACCGCTTTCCCGGGAGCCTGAGATCGTGGCGGCAAAATTGTCCCATCGGGCAGCCGGCAAGCTGACCCGGGTTGTATCAGGTTTTCGCGAGCTTGTAGGCGCTCCCGAGCAGATCGACCAAGTCCAGCAGGCGAGCCACGTAGGGATCCCGAGCGACAAAGCCGGCTTCCTCCCGCTCCGCATTCCACTGGCGCTCCAGGGCGTCGATGAGGCGGTGCAAGCGGCGTTGGTGCAGCCCCAGCTTCCGCTGCACCGGATCGGCCAGGATGCCGGCGAAGGCCGCGGCAATGGAGCTGACCGCCAAGAGCCCGCCGGTTACGCCGCCGACCAGGACCGGAGAGGCCGCCGCCGGGAAGATGCCGTACCACAGACTTCCGACGCCGGCGCCCAACGGAAAGGAGGCCACCGCCGCATGCTGCGCCAGCGCCGCCGCGAGGGCTGGCCCGAGCGTCATGACGCCGGGGGTTGCCTGCTTCACGGCGATGGCTCCTGCCCCGACTGTCAGCAGGGCGGTGGTGATCTCGGCGGCGGCGGCCCGTGTGCCGGCGTAGGTCTCCATGGCTTCTTCCAGTCGTTGCCGAAAGGCCGGATCGCCCCCACGCCGGCCGACCGCTTCCAAGGCCTCGTTCAGTGTGCCTTGAATCTCCGGGGCGGAGAGGATCTCTTCCGTGAGGGCGTCCTTCCGTGACTCCTGCTCGCCTTGCTGGAAGGGCAGTTCGAGCAGGTCCGTGATGATCAGCCATTGGATTTCCTGGCCCACGGCGGTGTCGAACATCAGATTGCGGGAGCCCAGATACACGGAGGCCCGTTCGGCACCGAGCGCCTTCGCTCCGGCCGCGGCCAACTTGGTGGCAAGCTGTGGCACCGCTAGGGCAATGTTCACGGGCGCCTTCAGCATGTCCCAGCCGACCGCCTTGCGATGGATGGCGGCCGAGCCGGCGAGTGAGAAGTGACAATCCACAAACCCATCCACACGCGAGCGGCGGCTCTCAAAGTAGCGGCGGCCCGCCACCGTGACGATTCGTTGGGCCTCCTCGGGCGACAGCCGAGGAGGCTCCTGCGATGGTTCAAGTGGCATATCCGCCATGAAGCGCCCAGCGTTGGCTGTCGGAATGAGCAAAGTTCCCTCAATGTTGGATCGAAAGCCACGCTTTCAACGTGCGCCATAAGGCCTTCAACCAGGCTGGCGGTTTCCCGCCAGAGGATGTTCCGTCAGCCGGAACCGGACACACGGATAGAATGGGGATAACCGCGGTTTACAGGGTGCGGTTCTGTAAAATCCAGATTTACTCTTCTACAAAATTCCAATCACGCCATAATGCAGAAAGAGAATGTGGCTGTGCCCGCTTCAGCTTAGCCTCCTCCTATCGCAATCCCATCACATGGAGGACGTCGTGACCGACACTGCATCAAACCCGCAGATCGAATTGCTCCTGAACAATGCCGCGGGCGCCACCAGCCCGGCGAGCTTGGTTCAAAGGGCTGCCGACCTCACCGCTCCTGGCCATCACTGGAAAGGCCGTACCAAGCTCACCGAGGAGGAGGCCATTGCCGCCATGAGGGTGGTGACCACAATGGTCCATCGCTTCGGGCTTCAGCCGACGACGACCTTGGTCAAGGCCGGCAGGGCAAGCGCCCCGAGCGCCACCTACAAGCTCTATCTCACCCCGAAGGAAATGGCCGCGGGAGCGGCGATCACGCGCAAGCGCAAGGATCTCAACCTCAGCGTCAGGGCGCATGTGGACAGCATCAGGCAGATTGCCCTCCATGCCCGTGCAGCCGGGCATGAGGTGGATACGGATGAACTCCTAGGGGGGCTCGCCGCTGCCATGCCAGACTTCCTGGAGCAATTCCGCGAGGAACTGGACATCGATCCGGATGCCGAGCTTGCCAGCGACATCGAACGGATCGCCCCATGGCTCGCCAGCCCGCACCGCGGAATTGAGGTGGTCCGCTTCATGACGGAGTCCTTCCGGCAAGAGGTGATCTATAACGAACAGACAGGCTTGATGGAGTATCAAGGCTCGGACGGGGACTGGGACGATGCCAACACGCCCTTCATCCCCCTGCTGACGAGGGTTGTGGCACGTGCCGCTGCTGACGTTCTAATTGAGGCCCCCGACCAGCACGAGGAAGAGAAGCCGCGGGGTCGCATTCGCCTCTCCGGACCCGAACTCCGGCCAATAGGCAAGGCCCACTGCTTCATCGCCTACAAGGTCGGGCTGGGGGCCGCCCTGACCCAGGAGCGGCGCGGGTTGCGCATGGTGTTCACCCTGGATCCGGTCTCGTACGTGGGTCAGCCCATCGGAGGCGAGGACGACCCGCACTGGATGACGAGGGGCTACTCGAAGCTGATGTCGGTTCGGGGCATCCCGATCCCTGGCCGACCGCAGAGGGTAGGGGACGAGGGCCAATGGTTTTCCGTCCACTGGCCGCTGGATTACAAGTGCACCGAGTTCGAGGAGTTCGTCGATCAGGTCTACGATGACGAGCGTGGCTGGGACGAGGCTGCCCTGTGGACGCGCCGCTGGCTGCCCGTCACGGCCCAGACATGCGCTAGGGTCTTCGAGGACCAGGGCCACCTCTTCCGTATGATCCGTTCCTTCTCGGGCTTGGAGGAGGACAGCGTGCTGCCAGAGGTGGCGGTGTCCGAGGGGGGCGTGGAATCCTGGGCACCCCGTGATCGCTTCGAGTCCCTGCTCTACGCCAAGGACGAGCCGTCGGCTGCGGGTCTTCTCCTGGAGCAGGCCGAGAGGCGGATGCGGGCGTTCGAAGAATTCATGATCCGATCCGCAAGCGGCATCCGGCAGCGCAAGCTGGCGTTCCGGTCCCGGATGCGCAGATGATCCCCAAGGAGCCCAAACGGCGAGAGGGGCCCGCGTTGGCGGACCCCTCTCAAAAAGAATAGTTTAGACTCAAGTGGCGTCCGCCTTGCGACGGCAAATGTCCCCGAGGCGACATCCCCACCGGAGTGATGTGGTATTTACCGCTGACGCCTTCCCGCGTCAAGGTTTCTGTGTTTCTTTCCGCCCATGCCAGCCCGCCGCCGATTCCTGCTCGAATTTTTCCAGAACCACCTGCCATTCACCCCGACCGCCGGTCAAGTAGCCCGCTTCGAGGCCGACCTGGCTGTCGTGAGCCCCTACATCATGCAGGCCTCCCTAAAGGAAGTGGCCGTGGGCAGGGCCCTCGTCAACCGTCCCTTCAACGACTGGCGCCAGGCGATCTTCGGCGTCTATCACAGGAAGATCGCCGAGCATGCCCAGCTCTTCCCGGTGTTCCATACGTTTGAAACGGCGTTTCGTTCCTTGGTCGCGGTCGAGCTGGAGGCGCTTTACGGCACGCCGGACTGGTGGACGCCAATCTACACGGCTCTCCGGAATGGCGCCGCCGCGAACACCATCGCCCACATCCGCGGCAAACCGATCTCCAAAGACGCCGCTCACAGGGTCGGGCAGATCATCCTTGCCATCGAAGGCGACAAGCTCCAGCGCGGTGTCATCCCGACGCTGCGGAATGGCTATGAGTTCGCCGAGCGTTGCGATCTCTCGCATATTGAGGGGTTGATCGTGGAGCACTGGTCGGTGTTCGCACCGAAGTTCGTGCGGGGCACCCTCCGGTTGCCGCAGAAGGACTTCAAGGCGAAGTTCAAGCGCGTGCGCGAGGCCCGCAATGACGTCTACCACCACAAGTCCGTCGCCCGGATGACAAGCGTGGTCGACGCGGCCGAGGACCTGCTGGATTATCTCCACTTGTCCCTCGACTTCACGGTGACCCAGATCCAGAAGGCGAATCCCGCCCCCCTGTCATTCCTCCTTCCGCAAGCGCCCCGGCACGGCTGCTGGTAGTCGAGGGACCTCTCTGGGCCTCTCTGGGCAGGCTGATCGGCCAGGAATGCGATGCTCGTTCTGTCCTGAATGTAAGAGCAAACGGTGCAAGCGCTCTTCAGGCGGGGCGCGCACCGGAGGCCGCCCCGAAGGGCGTAATTGCGGCTGGACCAAAATATTCCGTGCCAGTACGTCGAATCGCTATTCTCGTTCCAATCAATTGGCTAACGGAAGCTCATGGGCCGTCTAAGGCAAATACTTCTGCGAGGCATTTTGAGAACGTGGCGCCATCCCGACATGCCGCGACCCACGTTGAAAACGACACCGAGATGTTGGGTTCGCGTCCTGCGTTCGGAAAGGCATTGAGAGGTCGCTATGGGGCAGGATGTTGAACAGATGGTGCGCGTAGGGTTGAGGTCACTGCTGGCGCTTAAAAGGATCAGTGCTTCATTGCTGTTCTGCTCGGCCTTAGCATTCCATTGCATTGGCTCGGCATCTGCAATGGAATTCAAGCTGGAATACTCAAAAGATCGCACAAACGCAGCTGTGTTTGCTCGGGGCCCCATTGAAAGCGGTGATGCCCAAAAGATGCGGCAACTTATAGAAAATAGTTCGCTGCCAGTTGAGATCCTATCAATTGAGAGCCCCGGAGGCAATGTTGCCGAAGCGAGGAAAGTGGCAGAGATAGTAAAGCTCCGCCAGCTCATTGTGATCGCCGATTACGAATGTGCGTCGGCATGCGCCCAAGTGATATTCCCGGCAGGCAAGTACTCAATGCTTACCAAGGGTAGCCTTTTAGGTATCCACTCTTGCTCTACTCAGGGCGTGAGGTCTGAAGTTTGCAATGAGGATATTGCAGATTTCGTCGTGGCGAATGGCTTTCCGCACGGGACAGTCGACATGTTCATGGACCTGTATGATCCGTCTGACATGAAATGGATGGGCGAGATAGCTGCTCGATGCTTCGGATATTATCATGCAATTGGGGAGCCCCTGCCCAACAATGGCGGGAAGAAGGCTTGCGTGGATGGATACATATTTACATCAAACTCGGGGATCAAAACGAGACCTTATGGTCCGAGCTTCGACTGCACGAAGGCCCAAACCAAAGTGGAAAAACTACTTTGCAGGGACAAAGAGTTGATGGCTTCCGATAGCGTATTGGGCCGAGCTTATGATGCAAGACGCCTGAAATCGAATCCGGGCGACAAACCCCGTCTGAAAGCAGAGCAGGTGGCTTGGATTGGGCAAAGAAACGAAAAATGTTCAAGTCTAATTTCAGATGACCCAAGCTTTGTCGCTACACGGGAGGCCGCGCTTTGCCTTTTCTCCGCCAACGAAGCCAGAATATATGAACTTATAGGGTTCGATCCCGCAGACCCTTCCAAGGCCATCCTGCAAAGGCCTTGAGGCGGAAAACTTCTAAGGCTTGCTGGCTCGCTCCTTGCTCCGCCGGGTCTTGCGCCGGTCAGTCGTCTCGGCCGCAACCACATCGTACCGGGGGTGCTTGTCAATCTCGGACTTGAGCGTAGCCGGCCGGAAGGTGCCATAGCGGCCACCCTCGTTGGCCGGGGCATGACCCTGGATCACGTCGAGCTTCGCGGAGTCCATCCCGCATTCGCGCCCGACCGTCTTGAAGCGATGGCGCCATCCATGGTTGGGCCAAACATTGGGGTCATCAATCCCAAGGCCACGGACCCATGCGCCGAGGCTCTGGCCGACGCGGACATAGGTCGGGTTCTGCCCGGAGACGCCCTTCTTCTGATGCTCGGGCGAGTAGAACAGCGGCCCCTTGCCGCTTAGCAGGGCGAACTCGATGAAGCCCTACTCGACCAAGTGGTCGTGCAGGGGGACCTCCCGGAACCGGCGGTTCTTCACACGGCCGGCCTCGGGCGTGATCTTGATGAAGTAGTACGGCACTTCGACCTCGCAGCCGTTCTCCTTCTGGACCAGCGACCCCTGATAGACGTCCTGCCCGCGGAGCTGGGTGATCTCGTTGACCCGGGCCCCGGTGTAGGCGCACAGCCACGGCACCCAGCGCCGCGGCGTGCTCAGCGGGCTCGGCGGGCTCGGCGGGCTCGGCGGCGCCAGCGTGGCCGACAGGATCGTGCGCGCCTCCCAGTCCTTGAAGCCTTTCTCTCGCACCTCATCCTTGCCCGGCACCGTGACCTCGATCTCGGCGGCCGGGTTCACCTTCAGCTTGCCTTGGCCCTTGCCCCAACGGAACACGGCGCTCACGGCGGCGATGTAGACGCCCTTGACCGTCTTGGGATCAAGCTTCGAGGTCTTCACGAGATGGTCCCGCCAGCAGATCAGGTCGTCCTCGGTGATGTCACGTACGTCCGCGGCATCAACGAAGGCCGCCATCTTGTGCAGGACAGGCTCCCAGCGCTTGACCGTGCTGGGGCTGGGCTTCTTCAGGTCCTTGTAGTCGTCCCAGAGCGCCTGCATTGTCAGAGGCCGACCTGGCCGCTTAAGGGGCGGGAAGCGTTCGGCCTGCGGGTCGGGCCGGTAGTCACCCTCGGCGTTGCGCTGCAGCTGTCCGTGGGCGTCACGCATGGCGTCCACAGCGGCGAGGACGATGCGCTTGCGGTCCTCCGGGCGGACCTGAAGCCCGTGCTTGGCGAGCAGGGCGTCGACCAGGTCTCCATACCGGCCCTTGGCCATGGCCTCCGCCGGGGACCAGCCGGTCGTCAGCCTCAGCCCGTTCGGCTTGGTGCCCTCCCGCTGCCGGGCATGGGCGAAGAACTCGGCGAAAAATTGGGCCGAGGCCCAGTGCTGCGCGCTGCCCGGATTGGCCCGGTTGGCCTCGACCTCCGCGCGGTAGAGCTCGCCGGCCAGGGCATGGACCTGCTCGTGGCTGAGAGCGACCGGGCCGCGTGCCAGGTTCCTCCAGCGCTCGTCGATCTCGGCCGCGACGGCGGCGAAGCGCTCGCGGGCGACCGCGGGATCCTTGGTGTGGAGGCTGCGGACCTCCTCGGTCTTGCCGACCGCGGCGCGCAGCCGGTCGGGCACCCGCCTGCGGTACCAGTAGACGCCGGTCCTTGGATGCTTCTGAGGACGGGCCATACCAAGAGCCATTGTGGAGCACCCTTGTGTAGCACAGGGCGCCGCGAAGCCATTGAGTGGCAAGGACTCTATAGCAGAATCAGAGGCTTGGGGAGGGGTTGGCGGAGAGGGGGAGACTCCGCTGTACTTCCTCTGAAGCCAGAATTTGCTGTGGTTTCCGGCCGAGGTTCAATCCTGTTTGTGTACCATGTTTGTGGAACGCCGTCGAGCAACCCGACTAGGTTGTCAAGAATTGGAAACTCAATTCTTGAGAGCACGTTCCAGCGTACCCTCGGCTCGTAATCAACGACGAATGACACTGATATATGGAAATTAAGAGATGCGAGCCTGCATCAGGAAGACACTTGAAAAGTATTGCAGAGGTGCTGTTTACTTGAGAGAAAATCTTGGCCGGAGGCGACAAATCGGCAGGCAGAGAATGCTCCCTTAAGTAGAATATACTCGCGGCTACCAGGCGAAGTGCGCTAATACCATTAAGTATATAGCTCATTGGCTGAGGGTAGTCCAGCATTGTAGATCTCTTGACGAACGAATGACAATTGATGATCGTCTAGCGAAAGTAGTCTCCTAGCACGTTACCAGAAATATTTGTCAGAATGGAGCCTCTAGACCAGGAGGTAGTGTTGAGATCGGAAATCGTAAAAAAAGAACCGGGTTACATATTCAACAATTGCACAAAGTATTTAGCGCGAGATAACTCGGAGCCACGTCATAACTACTTTGGGGTCTTTGATGGTCAGCGCAGAGCCTTGATCAGTGAGGCATGGCGTTTCCCCGTGATTGACGCCCATAGTCCGGCGAGCGCCGCCGAAACTGATGCATACGAGTATAATGATGTAACTTTTATTTATGTGGCGCCTGATGATGAAGCATCGTCTGTAGAGCTTGTGGCATCCTGTGCATCACTAACCCAGCCGGTCAGGCTGAACAGGGTCGGAAATTCGATCTATTTTGCAGTGACACTGAAGGTTCATAAGGCAGAACGCCACCGGTATAGGTTTATCGTTGACGGTTCTTCTGTCCTTGATCCCATCAATCCTCAGATAGAGACGTTACCGACAGGGGATGTGTGGTCGAGATTCTTTACCTGGGCTTACAACGAGCCGATCAGTTTCGAGAGATGGGAATTTACGCTGCTTGATCGCCTAACCCGGCATATCCTTCAATTCAACAGTGATGAGGCCAAGAATTTTCAGGCGCGTGGCAACAACGAGAAGAATGTTGCTAATCTTTATCGTCTCGATATCTCCGTGGGTGTCGCCAACTACATCGATAAGTTGGTCGCGCGTGAGGAGCGGCATCAGCTAGGAGCTTATAAGACCTGTCTTGAGATGCTCGCAGAAGTGCTCAGGCGGCGGCATCCCGGTCAGGATATAGAGACCTTGAAAGAGGAAGAATTCGGCAAGCTTTATGACGAGATGGCGGACGGGAACCTCGTCAAAAACATCATCAACGATGGATGGGATCCAAACCGGTACAATAACCCATCATACTTCCTTTATCTGCTGCGCCGGCATGCTTGGACAGGTGCGTTCTCCCATCCGAAGTACGGCGGCAATCCGGGGGGGATGGCTTGGGCGTATATGCAAGAAACCTATAAAACAAATGACAATAAGAGCGTGACCGCATTCGACTGGCGCCGGGCAATTGAGCCGCCTCTCGGAACAAGCACGGAATACAAGGGATAAACGCAATCACGACAGACGCGGGAGGAAGAAATGGGCACCGACTTCGATGTTGTCGTTATCGGCAGCGGGGCCGGCGGCGCGCCTGTCGCGTATGAGCTGGCGCGGGCTGGTAAGTCAGTACTCATTCTCGAGAAAGGGCCTCTGCTGGCCACTCAGGGAGAACGCAGTGAGCACGATCTAAGCGACTTCAAGCGCGACGAGATGTTCAATGCCGGTCCTGAGCGGATCATCACAATTCCAGGAATGACAAATACTGGTGCCTCGTTCTATACGAGCCACATCGAGCCGGATCTGAACGACGAGCCCCACATCTTCAGCGACCCTGATGATCCAGCGGCGGGATCCAAGGTTACGATCGAGGGATACACCGCTCAGGTCGTCGGGGGCGGAACGCAATTGTACGGGGCGGTGTCGCTCCGTTTCGCCCCCGACGATTTCAGGCTGAAGTCGTTCAACGAAGGGCAGAAGCTTCAAAACGACCCCAATGGAGATGCACTCAAGCACGTCTTGGACTGGCCGTATTCCTATGAGGATTTGGAACCTTATTATGTGAAAGCCGAGGATCTCATTGGGATCAACGGGAGCGTGAGAGGGCAGGCCAAGCCATTCAGTGCAGACAAATACCAGAAACCGCTTCCGCCCAATCCGATCAGTGAGGTCGCTTTGGCTGGAATGAAGAAGCTCGGGTATGAAACATACCGGACGCCCCTTGCGGTCATTACTGAAGATCACGCACCCAGCAATCGTAAGGCAGGGGAGCCCAAGGTCGGCTATGTCAACCGGTACGGAGATCCCCTCGGCTATAAGTCGAACACCTGGGTTTCGTTGCTCCGCCCGATACGCAATTCCGAGCAGTTCTCCTCCTATTTAACGCTCCGCGAAAACTGTGTCGTGACGCATCTGGAGTCGAATGATCGGATCGTCAACAAGGTTCACTATAGAGATGAGAGCGGACGTCACCATGTGGTGACCGGAAAAATCGTTGTCGTCGCCTGCTCCGCTGTCGAATCCGTCCGCCTCATGATGCTGTCCGCAGAGGAGGACCGCCTTGGATTCGGGAAGAACGCTCGATACCAGGAGGCGGACAGCCTCCTTGGCCGGTTCTTCCTCACGCATGCGTTCGGTGGAGCTGAAGTGGCACTCAAGGGGCGTCGGTACGATAAAACGATCTCTCTCGACAGCGATTATGCGACGGACGCGTGTGCTCACCCAGACTTCATCAAACAGAATGGTATGTGGGCGGGGGGCGCGATCTACAACAACACGTCTGACCAGTCGCTGCCCGTCACCTTGGCTCGCACCCATGGAAGCACTGACCTCGATTTCTTCTGGGGTGGCTTCATGGGGGACGTCAAAAAGTATGGCGATGAGATCACGAAATGGCTGGATGAGGATTTTGGCACCCGTCTTTCAGTGAGCTTCATGGCGAACCAGATCCCACGATGGGATAACCGCATCGAGATCCATCCCGATGTCCGGGACAAGTGGAACCGCAAGGCCGCACATATCGTCAAGAACTGGCATCGGCACGACGGGCATGTGATGGACGTGATGGCCGATATCTGCGGAAAGATCTTGCGTGCCGGATGCGAGGCCGAAGGACTTGAGGGCATCGAGACCAAGCATGTGAGCAAGGGATCGGTCTACGGGAACGCTGTCCGGATCGCCAATCATATCTTGGGAGGCATGCGGTTCGGGCGGATGGCGGAGGAGTCGTACCTTGATCCTAGTTGCAGGGTCTGGGGGTTCGACAACCTGTTCGTGACCGATGGGTCGTTCATGCCGACATCCGGGGGCGCTAATCCTACGCTCACGATCCAGGCCAATGCCTTCCGCGTGGCGGACGAGCTCAAGAAGATGGTTTAGGGGGCAACCATGGACCCACGCTTTAACGACATCGTCGACCGCCCTGAGAACAAGATATTCCAAGTCGTCTTCTTCCCGGATCGGGTCTACCACGCACAGTACCTCAATGCGACACGAAGCGTGAGGTACCGCTACAATGTGCAGGAGGTCCGCGGCAAGGCTGACATCAATGTTCTCAAGGGAGAGGTGTATCTCGACGGCATTAAGCTCTGCAATTTCTTGCGCATCGAGTACCGCGGAACGCGTCTTGGGGAACTGTCGCGGGAAAAACTGCGGTTCCTTGGCCCGGACATTCTTGCCGAAGTCGGCATCCAGAAGGACGACGGGTGGATATGGGCATCGGTCCGGATGCACTATTGTCCATGGATCAGGGCCTACCAGGTCGAGCTTTGGGAAACGCTCGAACCACCCAGGAACAGGCGGCACGATTATCAGGTGCTAGACCTGATGGGGTTTGGTGGCTCGATTACCCGTGAGCCTAAGTTCGCCGACCTCCTGAAGGGAGCCGATCTAAAGCAGATCAAGCGGGTCAAACTGGCTTTCAGGGAAAATGACATCAACTACCCCAGCGGAGCGACGATAAACAAGGGTGAGGTCCAGTGGGACAACTTCTTCAGTCGCAACATCCAGGTTCCGAATAAGCCGAATGAACCAAGCAGTCCAGAGAACACCGTCGAGGACAAGAACTACGACATCTATTTTCAGAGAGGCTGGTTCATCAAGGATGTGGGCCAGATTACGCCGGTCAAGTACGTCAACGGCATGATGGAGCCTCCGAGCCGGGGATTTGATGAGACCAAGCAGAAAAACATTATCGAAATGCGATGGGTGTTTCAGCAGGAGTTTGGCGGGCCTGTGGTCTTTTTCCACGAGGTGACAATCCCGCCTGGGACATACGAAGGGGTCCATCAGCACATCGGAAGTGAGGAACTGTACTTCATCGTTGAAGGGGAGGGCGAGGCCTATCTCGGTAAAGATGACGACCCTAGCCTGGCCGATGTTAAACTGGAACAGGATCACATATTCGGGATAGGGACGAAGGATGTGCGGGTGCTGGATGTCGGCCCCCGTAGTGTCATCTTCACAAAGAGTGGCGGCATCCATGGGATTCGAAACAAATCGAAGACCAAGGATCTGCGTTTCGTTGCCTTCCTATACCACAGTGCCTGAGCCACGAGCCGAAGGGGAGGAAACGGAATGCGGATCCTAGACGAGGAAATCGGGAAGGTTCATCTTGTTCAGCCGCCAGCAAAGCCGAACTACGATGAGAAGAACCCGATCGGCAAGCTCTTGGCTATGGTGGAGGGCGTTGCTCTCGCTGCGGGACGCGAGCACTATTTGGCGGATCACCTGCAGTACCTTTTCCCGATCTCCACCGTGGAACTCTATGGCCCATCTGGCGACCAGTGGCAGGTCCGAGATCCCCGCCAACAGGACAACCGCAACGACTTCCAAAAGCAGAACGTGAGGGATTTCACGCTTCAGGGGATCGAGATTGTCCGAGGTTACGCCGCGATCGGAAATTGGATTGGGTCATTCATCAACATTGCCTACTTCCCGAAGCCCGGATCGCCTTTGTTGAACCCGGATGGGACCTACCGCGCCAACTCCGTCAAACTCTACCTGAAAGTCGGAGATAAGGCGGGCACAGAACCGATCACCGTGCCCCTGAACGAGGAGATGCACCGTTTCCAAGTCGAGCTGTGGGCGGTTGACGACCCCGCAATGCTTGATGGCCTCGACGAGAAGGGAAAGGCGTCCCTCAAGAACGGCACGCTCCTTGCCCGGCCGGATCTCGTCAAGGGAACGTACGATCAGCTGTACGGACATTCGTTCAATGGGATCCGGCAGGAGGCGCTGAAGCAGGATCAAGGCGTCGGGATGCTTGATTATGTCCCTGATCACACGATGCACCCGGTTCGCCCCCTTCGCCTCGAGATGGCGTGGGGCAGCGAGGATGGAGAGCGTTGGGATTCCCGTGAAGGCACCAACTACCGATTTGAATTCGCGATGAGCCAGCGCGGATGGAACCACTACCTCGGCGTCGGCAAGAGCCGGAACCCCCATGGCGGCCTAAAGGGGCTCGAATTTAGAAACCTGTACTCGAACTATTTCGGTTATGAGGGCCGGCGGCAGGCGATCTTTGGCGGAAACACGCTTAGCGAGCTGGGACGGGAGTTGCCCGACTGGAGCTTTGATGCGGACGGGAACCGCCCCCCCGGCGTCAAACGCGAAGCCTTCATGACCGTCGACTATATGGATCTGCACATCCTTGAGCCGAATGCGGTCATCGGCATTCACCGCCATCGGGACAATCAGGAAGCCTTCTTGGTCATGGAGGGCAAGGCGCTGATGGTAATCGGGGACTGGGCGGAGAGGAAGGAGCGTCAGCGTGCGTTCGAGATCCGAACGATGCGCCCAGGTGACATCTCCCTGGTCAAGGGTGGGCAGATGCATGCGCTCGCGAACAGCCTTGATGAGAATGTCCTGTTGTTCATGTTCGGCGGCTACGACTGAGACGATGAAACCGGGGGCGGGCATGCCGATCACGCAGGATCATATCGACGCGTCCACTCCCATGGGCGTCAATCTGGTCGATGGGGGAGCAACCATCCGGGTTTGGGCCCCGAGCGCCAAATCCGTCCACATAGTCGGAAAGCTCGCCGGCGGAGAGGAATGGCAGCCAACGGATGCGAACAGGCTGGTCCGGAGCGCCAACGGCTATTGGTCGGGATTCCTGGCAGGCGTCAAGGAAGGCGACGAGTATCGATTCTATGTGCATGGGAGAGGCACGTCCGGGCACAAACGGGATCCATATGCGCGGGAGCTGACAAGGCGCCCTCCTTATCCAGGTTCCAACTGCGTCGTGAGAAACCCGAACGCCTTCCCCTGGCACGACCAAGGCTGGCGGGCGCCGCCCTACAACGACCTCGTGATCTATCAATTGCATGTCGGAACATGGTGGGGCCGGGATCCCGAGGAAGAGGTCGCGACATTCCTCGATGTGCTGAAAGGGCTCGATTACTTGGCCGATCTGGGCGTCAACGCCGTCCAGATGCTGCCGATCGGAGAGTTCGCGGCACCGAGAAGCCTTGGCTATGGAGGGTCCGACCTGTTCTCGCCCGAGAACGATTACACGGTCGAGACCGTCTCGGACGCCCAATTGCTCATGGTCAACACCTACCTGGCCCGGCACGGCAAGGCGCCCGTGACACGGGAGCTGATATCAGCCCCCAGCAATCAGCTGAAAATCCTCGTCGATCTCTTCCACCTTCATGGCATGGCGGTCATCTTCGATGTCGTCTACAACCACGCTGGCAGCGAGATCCGGGGGCAAGACGACGGCATCTGGTTCTTCGATCGCGATAGAAGCGCGAACTGGAACGCCAGCCTCTACTTTACCGATCAGGATTGGACCGGACCTGTCTTTGCCTTCTGGAAGTCAGAGGTGAGGCAGTTTCTGATCGACAATGCCGCCTTCTTTGTGAAGGAGTATCATGTCGACGGCTTCCGCTACGACGAGACGAGCGTCATCGACAGATCGAGTTCGTGGGGCTGGCCGTTCCTACAGGACTGCACGTCGACCGTAAGGCATGCAGATCGCAGCGTCATACAGATTGCCGAGTATTGGAACGTGAGTCCCTGGGTGGTGCGGCGGAAGGAAGACGGGGGTGCCGGCTTCGACGCTACCTGGAGCGATGGCCTGCGGGAGAGCGTAAGGAAAGCGATCGAAGAGGCGTCTCGTGGCCGCGATGCCCATGTGGACCTCCATTCGGTTGCCCATAACATCGCGCGAGCTGATTTCCCGAGCAGGTGGAAGAGGGTCGAGTACGTAGAGAGCCATGATCACGTGTACCGGGACCGGGACAAGCGGGTGGCGAGACTCGGCGACGGCAGCAACCCTCGCTCCTGGTATGCGAGGAGCCGGGCCCGCGTGGCGTCTGGGATCGTGCTGACCTCACCCGGGATCCCGATGATCTTCATGGGGCAGGAAGTGCTCGAGGACAAGCAATGGAGCGACAACCCGAGCTATTTCAAGGACGTGCTCATTTATTGGGACGGTCTCATGGGCGACCGGGTGATGATCGACCATCTCCGGTTCCACCGCGAGCTGATCCGCTTCCGGAGACGGCATCCGGCGCTGCGTGGGGAGGGAGTTCATATCATCAGCGTTGACGACTTGAATCGCGTTCTTGCTGTCCAGCGATGGGTTGAAGGGCAGGGTCGGGATGTTGTCATCCTAGTATCCCTGAATGAATCGACCCTTCACGACTATCAGGTAGGTGTGCCGCGCGCCGGCGACTGGATCGAGGGATTCAACAGCGATGTTTACGATAACTGGGTGAACCCCAACGTTGCAGGCAATGGTGGACGGGTCCGGGCCTTCGAAAGCGGATATCACGGGATGCCGGCCTCCGCAAAAGTTGTGATTCCCGCCAATGCCGTCTTGGTGTTCACGTCCGATCCTGGCGATCCTGACTGACTGATCAACTACTCTCACGGAGCATGCTGGCACAATAGAAGTGGCTCCAAGAAACCCAGCCATTCATCCGGATTCTGAAAGATTGTGTTATAGCATGGGACGGGAAGTCGGATCCGATGGGTTCTGCACCTCAGTGATCCTGAAGCGTCCGGCGGCGCGTTCACTTTTGGGTTCGATGCTCTAGCCTAGCTCGATTGCGGCTATATGGATCTTCTGTAGACTGAATCGCCCTGGAGAGCTAACGTTTCATTTACACCTTGAGGTCTCTGGGAACTCCTACATCTCGAGGTGGAAACTTATTCTCAACCAGGCTATAAGCTGGAATATGGAGAGTTGGAATGAAATACCTACTCCTGTCGCTAGCCACGTTCCTAATGTATGTTGGACCGGTTGCTAGCGCTTTAGCAGGGAAAATACAAAATGGTGGTCCAATGTGAGCAAAGATCACGCATCGCATTTACTATTTTTGACCTGAGCGATTCGTCGGAGCAACTGATCAGAAAGTTCTTTTTCTGTTTCGCTAAAGTCCGATTGAGACAAGTCGAAATATCTTTTAAATAAACGTTCTGAATTGGCGAGGTGCGCTTCAGCAGATAGGCATGCTGATTGAGGTGGTTTCTGAGTATTTCCGTTTAGCAGAACCGCGCCCAGTGCTAGAATGCTTCTGGCGTTAGCCTGAAAGACCAATGCTCGATTTGTATTATCTAAGCGGGAATTAAGATGCTTGTTGCTGCGCCAGCGTTCTTTATCGCTCGACGATAGCCAGATTGCTGGAGATGCTCGGAAGCCAATTGGCTCGCGGCTCAAAGTAGCGAGAATTTCCTGGAGTTCATCAAAAAAACCTTGCCATTGCAGCTTTCTATGGTCTTCGATGGCTTCTTGGCTTGTAATTGCTCTGTTAAATACATCCACATAAGATGTCATGATGACAAAGCGATTACGCTCATAGTACTGTAAGAGATCTTCTGCAGAAATTCTTTTAGATTTATATTCAACGTATGCGTTCTTATCTGCATTTAATGCGGCATTTAGATGGGATAAGATACTATCAACTGCTTCATAGGCAATGTCTAAGTTTGATAAGAGACCATCAGTGCTCCAATCAAGTTCTGAGCGCATCTTGGCATCGGAAAGCTGATAAAAGAAATTCATAATATCTGGGCTTAGCGCCGCTTGGCTGAACTTGTACTTTTGATCTATTGCTTGCAAGTAGGAAATTTTTGCGTTGAAATCTTGTGTAAGCGCAATCAAGTCTGCCACGGAGGCGATTACATAAGGTGGTAAATGCCTCGCTTTGTCCTCCGCTAGCCATCCGCGCATAGTGTCAATAACAGGGCTGATTGGTTGGATCGTCTGCGAAGGTGCTTCGATATCGCTACCAATCTGAGCCTCAGCCTGCCCTTCGGCGGCTAACCAATTGATTGCTCGTTCCCCGGAAGCTCTCCTATCCCCTTGTGTTAGCTGAGCTGTCGTAGCTAACTGGGAAATCAACTCGGCCTCTTCTTGGCAAGAGATGCCTAATGCTTGAGCTTCCTGAAGCAGCTTGGCTGGTAGTTCAAGCGTCGCCGCAATCAATCGCTCAAGATCGAATTTCTGCCTTTGCTCGCCCTCACTCAACGAGAATGCCTGCCAAGCTGTGGCGACCCGAGCGAGCTCCCCAGATGCTCCCGTGAAACGAGGCTCGATTCGGCTTTCGATGCATCCAGTCATTACTGCTACCGGACGAACGAGTTGGTTAAGAATTGCCTCAGTAACACGGTATGACCCATCTTGTGTCTCGTTCAATCCCATCAGCTTAGTTACGGGTCCAGCTGTAACATCATAAGACTGAATAAAATCCTGCCATGCGCTCAATGTTGCTTTCGAGTTCGCTCTGCCAGATCCAGTTTGCTTTAATGTCTCTTTTGTCTGCGTTTGCGCAGCAGCCATCTTGATCTCAGCGCCACCGACTGAGAATTCTTCAATGCGATCAAGCACATTTGTAAACATGAGGAGTGGGAGGGCAAATATGGCCAGCAGTAAACCAATCTGTACCGATCTATTTTGATGTTCTGGGGGCCCAAAGAGCGCAAGACGGAGATCGCCTCCTAGACCAGTCAGTGCCTTCCGGCTGCGCCAGGCGAGAAATCCCAAAACAAAGAACAGAATGCCAATTAAGTGCCCAGAGCCAACGGCAGCCGCAAGCAGTAACGAAATCAGGGGCGGTAAAAAACCGCCATGATATGCAAATGTAGAAATTATAATAAGTATCAGTATAGATAGCCACAATGCCGCAAAGCCTGTCAGTGTAGCTTCGTGCGGCGGAGATTTCTCGACAATGCTGTTGCCGTTATTCCTTCTATTGCGAATAGATCTATCCAATTCCAGTAGATATGCAAAGGAGAGGCCGAGTATGGCCGAAATCAGAGTCCAGAACATCATTGTATGTCTGCCTTCCGACCGCGTGAGTCATGTTCATTTTCCCATTAGTGAAAGCACCACGGGAACATCCGCACTTGAGGTAATATAAGGCATATTGAATAGTAGAATTCCGTACTATTTATAATAGCGATACTCATTCATTGATATTTGGATATTCCGAACTACCCAATTGTACTAGTTGACGTAGCGTATCAAACTCCCGTGCAAGAGGAATAACCGTCCGTCCACCTTGCTCACGCCGCCCAGAATATGGTCCTCGGAGGTTGGAAAGTCGAACTCCTCCCCCTGCAGGGAATGCAGAGATGAAAGCGATATCGGAATTCCTTCTCCTTGCCGGTCGTGTCTCATGACGGAGGAACAGCAGATGGTTCCTTCTGAAGAACCTAAGGAAGATCTAGAGCCTCCCGCCGAGGAATCGGAGAAAAGTCTTGAGAGAGCTTTGACAAGCAAACCCCAGTCAACTCTGGAGCTTGTTCGTGAACAAGCTCTGAAGACAGCAACCACTACCGTGATCGCGGCAGTGACAGTTTGGTTGCCAGCTTTTGTTGGAGGACAGTTCGATGGCATTCGATGCGCGGTCACTCGTTGGTTTGGTCATGTTTGCTAATGCGGTAATAATTGTTGGCACGATAAGTGAAACAAAAGCTCAGGGGGTCGAACAGTGCAAAGTGGACGATAACACAACACGCGGGGAAGTTTTGGCGCGCCTTGAACTGCTTACTAATTCAACTTTCTACAGTTCAACAAAGATTGTCTGACGTGGAAGCGGAACTAGCACCATTCAGAAGAGCTGGCGGAGCGGTAGTAGCTTTTCGTGATGATAAATGTCCAAATGGTTGGTCCGAAATGTCGGAGCTGAGGGGGCGTTTCATTATTGGTGCTGGTACAGGGGAGGGGCTTGCCTCTCGACCATACGGCTTCCAGGAGGCACAGAGGCCCTTCAGTTAACCCCCTGAGAACCTGCCACCTCATCAGCACGACGTATATTCTCACGCGGGGGTGATTGTGGGGCCAACCTCCGGAACGCCTGGTGCAGGCAGCGAAGACCCGAATGTGACTTCGCGGGTGCTAACGGGAAAAACCGGGTCAGGGCCTGGGGCTGCCGCGCCCATCAGATTCATGCCTCCCTACTATGCGCTAACGTTTTGTAAACGAGATCGATGATGCACCACCACGTCAGACTTTTGATCTGCGCCTCCTTATAGCAGCCCATGCAGAGCACCTCGGCCAAGCCTCGCGCGTCACTACGGTCTGACTTGTTGGGGCTGGTTGAGAGAGCTGCATGGGCGTGACGAGCATCCATGCATACGACCGGCAGGTCTTCCGCTTTCGCCGCGCTCCAGATCCAGACAGAAGTCGCGCCGGTCTCCAGCCCGATCTTGACCGCATGAAGGGCTTTGCCCGGACCAAGCGCATCAGGCCCGTTGGTTGGGATGGAACAGAGCCCTGATAAGCCAAGTGCCCTTTCCCAACGAGGAGGCACACGCTGGTCTTGTTAAGAGAGACATCAAAGGCGATGTAATAGCCCATGAGGCTCTCCCTGGTGCCGACGTTGAACCAGGACCAGCTCTAGACAGCTCTGTGCAAGGGAGGATCGCTCGCCCCGACTACCCCATGTTTGAGAAAAGGTACCAAGTTTGTTGAAAGAGCAAAAACGAAAAAGGGCCTAGCTTGATGCCGGGCCCTCTGTTTCACGAGCGTCTCAAAGGACGCCCTTGACCTTGCTCATGAACGTATCGAGGAAGCAACCTCAATCGTCAGTGAGGCCGTCAAAGTCGTTAGGCTAGCTGGTCATCGACAGAGCCTTGCCATAGGCGACCACCATGAGAATTAGGCCCTCCACGGCACGCCGTGCTGCCTTGACTGCATCTTCATCCGATGGTTGAATAACACATTGTTGACTGGTTGCGCTTCTAGTAGCTGTGGGTTCTTGCCCGCGTTTCGGGATTCCGCTACCGACCGAGGATCCAACCTTCCCATGTCAGTGCCGGCTCCGATCCGACCGTTGCCTCCGGACGACGGCCATCAGCAACCTCAATCATCTTGAGAAGGCCTGCGAGGGCGTCGAAGGCATCCTCTCCCGAAGCTGCTTCTCCGAACCCGTCGCGGACTGCTGTTTCGGCCGCATCAGAAAGGTGAACGGAGTAGGCGGCGGCCCAATCTAGAATGGCAGGTGCCTTAGACGCACGGTCGGAACGCCGACGCTTACTCTCCCCACTGCGGAAGGCTGCGTTGAACATACGGTAGGCTTCAGCCGGGTATGTTTCGGCGAGAACGACATCACTACGCGCTGAAAGTTCGGCCAGTGAGCCGTCGAATGGCCATAGGGCTGCACCTCGCTCCAGAGCAGCTCTAACAACCTCTCTCCATCCTGATATTGCGGCACGGCCCGCTTGGTTGCCGCCGAGAGTCCAAAACAGTGAGCATGCGGCCTGTCGATCGGAGGTTCTCCGCTCGCAGGTGCGGAGGAGGCTATCGAACGACTCCATTCCAAGCCCTGCAACTAGCGAAGACCGTGAAACTCCCTTGAGGCTTCCCTTTGGATAGAATGGTCTTCTAATGGAAACATCATCAGGCTGATCGACCACGTCGAAGAACTGCGCCCAATCGCCCTCGCCGAAATTCCGTAAGCCATCCCTAAAGTCGACAAGACCTGTCTTGCTGCCGTAGGCGCTGGGAATACCTATCGGAAAATCAAAACCCACCAATGTGCGGCCACCGTGTGCGTTGCTAAAAATGCCATCGAGAAATGTGGGGATCGCACCGACAGGACAAGGAGCGGACACCTTCCACAAACCGTTGTCGCGTATAGCCGACGCTTGCCAGCGCTTGCGAGGGTCGACACTCCAATCGGCATGGATCAGGTGGTCAAACATCAAGTTTCCTTTGGTGATCGGCTTTCGCTCGAACCAGGACAAGTTACCCCAAAAGTATCTTCCATAAGTTTGATAAGCAACGCTGCGCCGCAACCTATTTCACAAGTTCCTATCTACATTGGCGGCTGCCTTCGGAGGGCTGTCAGCGGATGAGCTGTGCGGCTGAAGTATGTTCAAGAGGTTCTGATGGATCGCTGGCCAATCTTCATTAAGGTCAACGGTGACCGCCGATATCAAATGTCCTCCGATCTCATACCCCACATTGAGAGCTCTTCCGACAGTGGGATATAACAAGATCCCTCGTGCCCGCGCATCGTTGCCACCTGCCCTCTCAAGGTTCTTGAGATAGGCAAAGATCTGATACAGATGGCTCGACCAGATCTTTTCTGATCTCATATGGGTCGATAGCGTCTTCCGATAATATTTCGTACCAATAACGACTGTCTCAGCAACGAAGCGCAGCGTGACGTCCGTCCGCATCATGGGGAGATAGGCAGTGTGTTCCTGTTCGGGCGCGGTTGCATCCCGACTAATCAATTCGCTCCCGGCTGAAAACTCGCTCTGCTCACGCCGATAGAAGTTGCCAACGAAGGCTCCGAACACGGCAGACATACGCTCTTCATCTTTGAGAATATTCGCAAACCTCGCTCCTTCTCCCGACGCTCGCGGGAGGAGATCCTCATACAGGAGTCGGCAGATTTTCAGCAGCAGATCGTAATGCGCAGTATTTCAGGAGAGCTGCACTCTTCTAAACAGCTCACTCGACAGTCTCACGTCACTGATGCCGTCCAGTTGTCTGCACAAAACCCGAAGTCGGTGGGCAAGATCAGAGTCAACTTGACCTACATTGCTCAGTCGCCGCGCCGCTGCTTTGATGATCTGGTTATGCGGAACATCACGCTGCAACTCATCGAACCGACAGTAAGCGCGAGCGTGTTGAAGGAGGTTCCGCCGTAATGTCTCATTGAGCACAATCCGCCCACGAACGGACGAGGTCTCCTCCTCGTGCTCACGGTATCCCTAATCAAGCCCTCTTCGGATAAGCCTTTCGATGCCATTGATCAGCACCTTCGCGAACAGGTCGAGCGGTCCTGGACTTTCCTCTGTCCCGACAGACAACGCTTTCCCCTCCGGGAAGCGGTCCCAGGCATAGCAAAACAGATAGTAGAGATTTCGAATAGGAATGGTAGCGGCCATTGGAGCTAGTCCGTTAACCGCTCAACCCACTCCTCAACCCTGCTGGGGCTGTCAGCCCAATATTCCTCGAGCAGCGGTGCAATTTCCGTTTGCACAATGCGTGCCTACCACGCCTCGTCAGCGACTGTACCATCCGGGATAGTCGCAAAGAAGCTATGTCCGATACAAAAGCCTGGTCCAAGGTCCGACTTGTTATCGCTGATTGCCTCGTTCAAGGCGGTCATCGACGTCACAAGTCTCGTAACGAGCGCCTCGGTTGCTCCTCTGGAGAGCAGCTGGGTTCGGAACTTTGGTGCTCCAAATTGGGGACGTAGCGTAAGGAACGCGAAACGCCTACGAAGGGCATAGTCCACGAGGGATAGGGAGCGATCCGCTGTGTTCATCATCCCGAGAATATAGACATTCTCTGGGACATAGAACCGGGCTTCCGAGCTTTCAGCATAGGCAAGCTTTGTAGCCCAATCTGGCCCCCTTTTGTCCGGCTCGATCAGGAGCATGAGCTCACCTAAGATCTTGCTTAGGTTGCCACGATTGATCTCGTCAATAACGAAAACATACTTCGTTTCAGGATCGGCTAGGGCTCTCTCACAGAACTCAAGGAAGACACCCGGCTTCAATGTGAAGCCATTGGATGAGGGTCTATAGCCCTGAACGAAATCCTCGTACGACTAAGACTGATGAAACTGCACTGTGCGAAGGCGGCTTGGATCCCGATGGCCCATCAGGGTATACGCCATGCGCTTTGCGATAAAGGATTTGCCCACGCCTGGTCGTCCTTGGAGGATGAGGTTCTTCTTAGACCGCCAGACCTCAAGTGCATTAATAAATTCACTCCTAGGCATGAAGATCCCATCCATCGCCTGATCGATGGTGAATGGTTCAAGGACCCTCTCGTCAGCCGGCTTTCTGACCTCTATCTTGCTTAGCGAAACTAGCTGCTTCAGAGCTTCAACAAGCTCAGGAGCATTCGTCAGATCAGTCAGGGTTTTGATAGGCAACGAAGTGGCGGTCGACCATTCGCCCCGGCTTTGCCAGTGAACCGCACGGACATTACGGAGGTCGGCGCGTTCCGGGTGGTATTCAAACTCTCCAACAACAGCGCCATGACCAACGATCGTCGTTCGGCCTCGCTTAGCAAAAACCAGATCGCCTGGGCGCATTGTGCTGACAAAGTCAAAGCAGGTTCTGGCATTGTTCTGCCGGCGGGTGCTGTCCCCGTAAACCTCCTGCATTGCGGTCATGAGATCGTCGATGGACCCAAATCGGCTCAGATCGCCTAGTTCGTCCCAGCCGATGCCCATCAAGCCACTCTCGTAGAACTCGTCCCAGTGATCTGCTCCCTCACCCGGCGCATAGAGCCATACTCGTTGATTGGGATGCGATGAGACTGCTGCTTGCTGTAGACTCTCCACAAGAAGCTCCCGCAGGGCCTCTGCATGGTTCTGAGGAAGGGAAAAAGTGCTGTAATTCGCAAACCGCAAGATCATCAGATCCGATAGCCGCGGTTCCGCAGCAATCGTACTGCGAAGAAGCGTGGTCGATAGCCGCTGGTCAATGCGGATGCGGACTCGCAATTTTGGTCCAGCAAACCTATCTGTATCGATAAGATAGGGAAGTTCCTCAGGACCATTTTCGATCTGAGAGGCTTCACTGATGACGGTCGCGGTCGCGATGATCCCAGCATCGCGACCTGCCCGCCAGAGAAAAGCGCTGTCGCCAATATTAGGTCTCTTCCCTTTCTCCGGCACAGTCCAGGTGACTTCTGTTAAACTTTTGATAGCTCCATCCATGTCGAATAGCTTCGGGTTCCCTTGGAAGATCCAAGACTGCTTGGCGCTCGGGAGCTCCTGGGTGTTCTGGGCGAGTGAGATTTCATATCCCTGGAGCACGGCATCAAGGTCAGCGTTCAAGACGTCGTCGTCAGGAACATGACCTTTCGGATAGAACTTATAGGCAATGGTGCTGCTCTCATAATCGAGCCCGAGATCGCCTTCGGTTCGGAGATCGATATCATCGTCCAGTCTGAACTCAGCCTTGCGCAAGAGATCTAAGCTGGCCCGGAGACCTGCTCTGCGCTGGCTGAGTGACCGACGACCCTGAGCACGTCCTTCACGCTGAATGACTTCCGTGACACCCTGATTGAGGGCGAGATAAACGCCCGACATATCTTCTGGAAACAGGAAGACGCAGTAAATCCCACGCTGGGTGGAGTTTGTCTCTCGCTGATCCATCAATGCGATCCAGGGGACCCTTGCCCAGTTTCCAGCGCCAAGGCTCCAGCTCACCCGCACATGCAGGCGACTTGCTACGGCGGGTAGCTGCTCCAGTCCAGTACGGATACGGGTCATGAGAGCCTTTAGGTCATCATGCCCTCCAAAGAGCTCCTTCCGTCGAACTGGAAGCTGCTCGAGCAATGCATCAATTTCTGGACCGACTGGTTGCTGAGGCGTTTGACTGGAATTGCTTACACTGACCCAAGCCTCTCCAGAACTGCCCGGACGGTTGCCTCACCGCCGCTGAACTCATTCGACGCAAGGGCACCACGCTCAGGGAACTGGTATCCGTATGCAGCGCCTACGATGGCTTTGGAGTCATATCGCCTTCCGTCATGCTCCAGGAAAAAGCTTCGTGCTGGTCCAAACCGGTACTTTTCGAGGAACCGCTCTCTTCCGAGTTGGTCAAATTCACGGATTGCGTCCAGTACGGCGTCGCGGCTCGTAAGTTCAGACAGAAGCATTGGTCGGCGATACCTTATGATCGTTGCCGCCTCAGATTAATGTCTCGAACCCAAATTGCTAGGCTTATAACTAGAGCATCATCAAGCTGCGGGGCTCAGACAGTTCTATGGGGTACTATGCCATGTCCATGGCTCATACTTACCAACGTCGGGTTGATCGTTCCGATGTGCGCGCTGTAGCCCCTTCAAACACCGAGCAACAGGATGTTGCATGGACGGAATCAACCGGGTGTTGATTTCTAATGTAAGAATGGGCAGCCGCTCCGGGTCCTTCCTCGGATCGCGGGCTTCCGGGGGGTCCGCGGAGCCCCGGCTTCTGAGGCTTTTCAGTTTTTTCCGACACGCATCTTTTCCTGTTACCGAACTTTTTTCAGTTACACGTCAGTTACAAACTCGGTTACAGCACAAAACCCTTACTTTTCAACTATTTATCCTGATTTGTAACCGATAACTGAGATATTAAAGCGCTTTTGATCTGGGCTTGAATCCATTCGGGTGGTCTGTGCGTTGACGGGGATATGGCTCAGGAGGCGAGCGATGCCCCAGCCCTATTCTCCCGATTTGCGCGAACGTGTTCTTGTCGCCTGCGAGCGCGGCGACCTTCCTCAGGTCGAGATTGCCCGCCGCTTCCAGGTCTGCCCCGCCACCGTCTCGAACTGGCGCCGCCAGGAGCGCGAAGAAGGCCGACGCTGCCCCAAGCCGCACAGCGGCGGTGTGCCCTCGCGCCTGGATGCCGCAGCTCTGGAGGTGCTGCGCCAACTCGTGCTTGAGGACAATGACGCGCTGCTGCGTGAGTACCGCGAACGCCTGGCCGAGCGCACCGGCGTGACGGTGTGTCTGGCGGTGATCTGTGAGGCGCTCAAGCAGCTCAAGCTGCGTCCGAAAAAAAGACGCTTCGGGCGGCCGAGCAGGAGCGGCCCGAGATTGCCGCTGAGCGCGAGGCCTACCGCCAGCAGATGAGCGAGATTCCCGCAGAACGGTTGGTGTTCCTGGACGAAAGCGGGGTGACGACCAAGATGGCCCGCACCCACGCCCGAGCGCCGCGTGGGCAACGCGCCTATGGATCCATTCCCCTTGGCTCGTGGCAGCGGTTGACGGTGTTAGGGGCGCTCGCCTGTGAAGGCTTGGTGGCCACGATGAGCATCGAGGCGTCCACCTCGACCTCCGTGCTGCTGGCCTATCTCGAGCAGGTGCTGGTGCCCAAGCTCCAGCGGGTGAAGCCGGATGCCATTCTGGTGATGGATAACTTGCGCCCGCATCGCGCGACGGAAGTCGGCGAGCTTCTCGCTCAGGCCGGGATCGGGCTTTTGTACCTGCCGCGCTACTCACCGGAGTTCAACCCGATCGAGCACGCCTGGGCCAAGATGAAAGAGCGGCTCAAGGCGAAAGCGGCGCGCACTCTCGAAGCCTTGGAAGCAGAACTCAAACCAGCCCTCGACACCATCACCGCAAACGATGCCAAAGGTTGGATCAGGCATGCCGGCTATGCCCTACACTGAGACCAAAAGCGCTTTAGGGTAAAAGGCGGAAGAGTAGCGGGGAGATTCACCGCTCTCGCACGGGAGGGAGTGAAAAGGGGGTGAATGCGCGTATGTAAAGAGTTTCGTCAGTTACTCGGATACAAATTCTGAAAACGCCTAAAAGCTCAATTTCTGCAAGGACTTAAGCGTGTAACCTAGCTGTAACTAAGCCGTAACCAAGCCGGATTCCGGGATTTCGGTTACAGCCCGGAACGAAAAAGCCCCGCCGAAGGGCAGGGCAGTTGTCAAACTCTCGTTGATATTCCGAGTCACAAGCTCGACGTCGGCGGTTGATGCTCCATAAGCCGACGTCGCCGACAGTCGATCTTATGCGCCGTTGCACGGACCTCCTGCGCCTCGGCGAGAAGCAGTTTGATCCTGCGCCTCGGGATCTTCAGGGCCGCGAGGAACTCCAGGTCACGGGCCGCGTCCCGGAGCTTCCGCACTGCCTTGTGCATCACATGGGCCTCTGTGCTGTGAAGAGCAGCGGCTGTTTCGATCTCGTCGGTCATGTCATTCGCATGATAGCGTTCGAGCGCGTCACGCACGGGATGGAAGCGTTTCTTCATGGCCGTTACGGTGACCACGCCTTCAAGGTCACGGTCGCTCACTTTGACGCCGTCGTCAGGTGTGCCAGGGCCATTCGGGGTGACGTAATTCTCTTTTTTGAGCTCCTTGGCGCTGGGCTCCCGCTTCGTGGGCAGGGGACCGAGCAGGGCTTCAACATCGTCCTCATACTTCTCGGCGTCGAGATCCTCAAAGAGACTAGTCGGATCTTCCGAACCGCCAGACAGGTCGTCGTCGCCGTTATCATGATCCATCCCGAGATCCTCAAGCATTGCGAGCGCGTCATTGCATTCCTTCGGGAGCGCCGTGTATTGCTTATCAGTGACGTTATCGCGGACGGGCTTGGCGAGCCTTTCACCTAGCTTATCCATCATCAGTTCAAGCTTTTTGATCTTGCCGAGATTGCCGTTCCCGACACCAATTTTCAGCGGTTTGTCGCTGTGCTGAAAGGGCGCCTTCGAGCGTGTCGTCATTGCTCAGCACCCCCATTTTTGGGACGCTGAGCAAGCTTCAGCTCGAGAAGCTCCAGGAGAGTGCCGGGACTGGCGTGAGTTTTGCCGGAAACCGAAGCACGGAAGGTCTTGCGATTGCGCCCGAGAAGGGTGCAGACGTTACGGACCTCAAGTCCGTACTCGGCCACCAATGCATTGAATCGTTCAGTCTTGCCTCCGCAAGATGCTTGATTTTGCATGTCTCTATCCAGTTTTAAGATCACGGCTGCGCTCACCAGCGCAACCGTTTTAGTTACATAGCAAAAGAAGATCGTTTGCCGGTCCTGTATGGCTCCGGCGGTGAACTCTCGTTCATCCCGTTTAGATTAGGGGAATGCGGCGCCTCAGGCGCTGGCGCGCTCCATTTGGGTGACGTACTCGTCGACTGCTTCGGGGCGATACCGAATCGGCGCTCGGCGCCCGCGCCCTAGGCGGAGGAAAGCGGGTCCTTGCTTCTGAGCTCTCCACCATACGAGCGTCGCCGGAGCAACGCAGAGTCGGGCTGCGACCTCCTCTGTCGTCAACAGCCGATTAGGTTGAGCGAGTTGCGCGGAAGAGGGGACTTGGTTTCCCGCGCTTAGCGATACTCTACTCAGGAGATCCTGCATCGAATTGGACCCCCGCGGGGAAACCACTCCCGGATCCGATGTTCTAGTGCTTTCTTGTCTGATTGGATGTGTCACGATGCGCCCCAAATTCGATCTTGGGAACACATATAGGTTTATGAATGAGTATATACAACTGTAAACTCGAGTTATTCACATTGCAAGCACAATATCAACAAGTTGTTTAAAAGTTTAGCGTCTAGTCGCATCTTTAAAACATCGTTGGTTGCTTATCAAATTTTCTCCGCAATGGCGCAGTTTCTATCTCTTATATTCTCCGTTGTGCACGAGCGTGCAACAAATTCGCCGGACGTCAAAATTAAGAGTTTTCCAGTAGTTAGTCGCTGCCAAGAGCGTGAGCGTGTCTCTGGCATACGGATGCTGCCGTTGTGAAATGCATCTCTCCGTTTTGTGTTCACGACCTCCGCTTCACGCCGCCTTCTCTATGCAGGATAGAGATCTCAGTCCGGCAGCTTCCAGCACCAAAAGCTCCCAGGCCTCGAACGTAGCACGGCGCTCCTTGAGCAGTGGCGCGCGGTTGTAGACACCCACGATGCCGCCAAACGTTCCTGAGATGTGGTTGATCGCCCGCTCAATCACAGGAATGTCGACGCCCAGTTGATCATGGGCGTGGGTCACGAAGCTGCGACGCAGATCATGCAGCGTCCAGTGGGGCAGGGAAGTTGCCTTGCCTCGAGAGACTCCTCGCAGCTCTGCCACCTTCCCGTCTAAACGCTTCTTGGCCTTCGAGAGTGCGCCAAACACCGTGCCGTGCACGGTGGAGAAGACGAGATCCCGGCCATTAGACCGCGAGGCGACAATGGCCAGAGCGGCTGATGACAGCGGCACGTCATGAGGACGCCTGTTCTTGGTCCGACTTGCCGGAAGGCGCCAAATCTTCTCGTCAAAGTCGATCTCGCGGTGGGGCATCTCGAACACCTCGGATCGGCGTTGACCCGTCAGCATGAGGAAGCGAACAGCTGCGCCATACGTGTCGTCCATCTCCAAAGCGGCGCGGTAGATGAGCCCGAGCTCCGCCATCGTGAGAACGCGCTCGCGCCGGTTATCCCGACCAGCAGGAGCCGTGTCCGTGACCGGGTTCTCATCACAGAGCCCTACCGACTTCGCCCACGAGTACATCTTCCGGATCACGGCCCGGGCTAGATTGGCTTGCCGCACCCCGCGCTCAGCAATGGAGTGGAGGGCGTCTGCGATGTGGGCGCGGGTCACCTCATCAAAGGGTTTGGCCGCGAGCGGCTCAAACAGCCGTGTCAGGATCCGGCGGTACTCCGAAGCGCTTTTGGGCCGCAAGCGCGTGTCGACATACTTCGTCAGGAACTCGTCGCGCACCTCGGCAAACTGGCGCTTGCGAAACCGGTCTAGTTCGGCCTGGCGCTTCTCGGCCGATGGATCGCTGCCACGAGCGACCTGCCCGGCGAGGTCGCGCGCAACCCGCTTGGCATCCTCCAACCCAAGCTTGCGCACATCCCCGATGGTGACCATGCGGGCAGGAGCACTGCGACTGGCTCCAGCGCGATAGCGGTAAACGTAACGCCGCTGACCCGAGGGATAGACCCGCACCCCAAACCCCGGGGTGGCCTCATCCCAGACGGCATATTCCTTGGCTTGAATCGGCAGCGACCCAACACGACTGGCGGTGAACTTGATACGCTCTGGCACGGCTTGCCCCCGGTTTCCGTGCGCACCTCGTGCGCACGCTGCTTCGATTATGCTGCAGCTTATTCGGGTTTGTTCGACTTATTCAATGCCAAATTACCGAGTCTGCACAGGTACTTAGCTAAAATTCCTTTGTGCCACAAGGACTCTGTCGCTCTAACTTTTAATCAGAGGGTCCTGGGTTCGAGTCCCAGCGCGCTCACCACCTGAAACCCTTAACCGGCAAGGGTTTTATGATGTTACCGTGTTTGCAACAGCGCGGGGCATTTTCGCCCGGGTAACACCAGGGGTAACAGCAGACAAACTTCATGCAATCGGCAGCAACCCCGCCTCACATCGCGCTGGGCTGACAAACGTCCGCGATGTGGGGACAAGCTGACCTTCACACAGACATCCCGATAGGCCGGTTTTGACCGAGGCTGTGTCAAAACGCGGGATCTGGTAGTCTGGTGAGGTCATATGGACTGGAGGGATCGCGATGAAGCGGTTTGTCCAAGGCCAGGAGCGCAGCCAGGGCACTCTATTCCCCGCCTGCCTCGACGAGTACATCAGCGACGACAATCCGGTGCGGGTGATCGACGTCTTCGTGGACGAACTCGACCTGCGCGCTCTGGGGTTCGACGGCGTTGTCCCGCAGGCGACAGGCCGCCCGGCCTATCATCCGGCGGCCCTGCTCAAGATCTATATCTACGGCTATCTCAACCGCATCCCGTCCAGCCGCCGCCTCGAGCAGGAGACCGTCCGCAATCTCGAGCTGATGTGGTTGACCGGCCAGCTCCAGCCGGATCACAAAACCATCGCCCGCTTCCGCAAGGACAACGGACCGGCCATCCGGGCGGTATGCCGCCAGTTCGTCGGGCTGTGCCGCAAGCTCAACCTGTTCTCACAGGCGGTGGTGGCCATCGACGGTTCCAAGTTCAAGGCCGTCAATGCCCGCGACAAGAATTTCACGCCAGCCAAGATCGCCAAGCGGATCGCGCAGGTGGAGGCCAGCATCGCGCATTACCTCTCCGCCCTCGACACGGCGGATCGACAGGAGAGCGAACTGGCGCAGGAGAAGGCAGGCCGGCTCAAGGACAAGATCGCGGCGCTCAGAGAGCAGATGCAGCAATTCCGGGAGCTGGAGCAGCAAGTGCTGGCCGCGCCCGACCAGCAGATCTCACTCACTGATCCAGATGCCCGCGCGATGGCCACCCGCGGCATCGGCACAGGAGTCGTGGGCTACAACGTCCAAGCCGCCGTCGACGTCCAGCACCATCTGATCGTCGCGCATGAGGTGACCAACAGTGGCTCGGATCGGGGCCAGTTGTCGGGGATGGCTCAGCAGGCGTAGACGGCCATGGGCACGCCGAGCCTGGAGGCTCTGGCTGATCGCGGCTACTACAAGGGCGAGGATATCCTGGCCTGCGAGCGAGCCGGCATCACGCCCTCTGTGCCCAAGACCCTCAGTTCCGGCGCTAAAGCCGAAGGCCGCTTCGGTAAGCAGGATTTCGTCTATCATCCTGAGGACGACACCTATCGCTGCCCGGCGGGAGAGCGCCTGACGCGGCGGTTTACGTCGGTTGAGCACGGCATGGCTCTGCACGTGTACTGGACCACCTGCTGTGAGACGTGGGCCCTGAAGGAGCAATGCACGACCGGCAAGCAGCGGCGCATCAAGCGCTGGGAGCATGAAGACGTGCTCGATGCGATGCAGGAGCGGCTCGACCGGGCACCGGAGACGACGCGCCTGCGCCGGCAGACGGTGGAGCATCCGTTTGGAACGATCAAGGCCTGGATGGGGGCCACGCACTTCCTGACCCGAACCCTGGAGCGGGTGCGCACCGAGATGAGCCTGCACGTGCTGGCCTACAACCTGAAGCGGGTTTTGGCGATCCTCGGCCCTGGACCGCTGTTGGCGGCAATCCAGTCCTGAGACGGATCTAAGCCGATCACAATGGATCAGACACCATGGAAGCCGCCATCCAGCCTTGTCAAAGAACCAAACGCTCGTTGTCCCGCGCGCTCCAACCGATCAGAGAGCGGTTGGGGAACTCAGTCGGCCGCGAGCCGCGTTTTGACACGGCCTCGACCCAAAGCGGACTTTCAGCTCGGCCAAGACAGCTGGTATCGCATGGACAAGTTCATTTAACATTATCGCCTCGGGTGAGAGCCGGATCGCGTATCGGCTATGCCTTGTCCAAGGTTCACAGCCAAAGCCAAGCTTCTCCTGCTATCGAACTAATCATGATGGGTTGGCAGGAGCATAGTTCGATCAAGTAAGTGCCGGATCGCTGGGATATTGGTGCTATACTGGCGCCATACGCTCGAGCACGGAGAGGATCGTGGATATCACGACCTGGCTGAAGACGCTCGATCTGGAACGCTACGTAACTGCGTTTCAGCAAAATGACATCGATGCTGAAGTCCTGCCGGAGCTCACCGCCGAGGATCTTACAGCAATCGGCGTCACCTCAGTGGGGCATCGCCGTAAGCTCCTTGCCGCAATCGCTGCTTTGCGCGACAGCCGCCCCATCACAGACAATCCATCGATCGCAACCTCCCCTGGGCCGGCCACAACATCTGACACAACTCTGTTGCGACATGAAGCCGAGCGGCGTCAGCTCACCATCCTGTTCTGTGACATCGTCGGCTCAACCGAGCTTGCAGCCCGCCTCGATCCAGAGGACCTACGCGAGATTATTCGTACCTATGATCACTGCGTCACCGAAGTGGTCGCCCGCTATGAGGGCCATGTCGCAAAATATCTGGGTGACGGCGTGCTGGCCTATTTTGGCTATCCCCGGGCCCACGAGGATGAAGCCGAGCGGGCCGTTCGAGCCGGACTGGATCTTGTGGCCGCAGTCCGCAACCTAAAACAACACGGCAATGTGACGTTCCCGGTACGGGTTGGCATCGCAACCGGGCTGGTGGTGGTGGGAGACCTGATCGGCGAGGGGGCAGCGCGCGAGGAGACGGTGGTCGGTGAGACTCCGAATCTTGCGGCGCGCTTGCAAGCGCTGGCAGGGCCAGGCGAGGTCATAGTTGCGCAGCGCACCTGCCAACTCCTGGGCGGTGTGTTTGATCTCGTGAATCTTGGTACCTTTGAGCTCAAAGGGTTCACCGAGCCGGTAGCCGCTTGGCGGGTGCTGGGGCTGAGTCGGGCCGAAGGCCGGTTCGAGGCCCGGCACACAGCAGGCCTGACGCCGCTGGTGGGGCGCGAACATGAACTTGGTCTGCTCTTGGATCGCTTTCAGCAGGCCAAGGAGGGTGAGGGCCAAGTCGTCCTCCTCTCAGGCGAGGCTGGCATCGGCAAGTCTCGTCTGATCCGTGCCCTGCGCGAGCAGTTGGCAACCGAGCCCCATATGGTCGTCAGCCACTATTGCTCGCCCTATTACCGCAACACGGCTCTCTACCCCGTCATCACGCTCCTCGAGCGGGCTGCTGGTCTGTCCCGGGATGAACCGCCCGAGCAGCAGCTCGATAAGCTGGAGGCTCTGCTGGCGCTGGCGGTAAGAGATGTAAGCACGATTGCCCCGTTTTTCGTTGATCTGCTGGGAATCCCACCAGGGGATCGCTATCCGCCCTTGAGGCTTGCGCCCCGGCAAAAGAAAGAAAAGACCCTTGAGGCCCTGCTGGATCAGTTGGCGGGCTTGGCAGAATACCAGCCGGTGTTGGCGCTGTATGAGGATGTGCATTGGGTTGACCCCTCCACGCTTGAACTGCTGGACTTGGTAATCGAGCACGTCCAGCATCTTCCAGTTCTGACAGTCATCACATTCCGACCGGATTTTATCCCGCCTTGGACCGGGTACGCCCATGTTACCTCTCTGTCGCTGTCCCGCCTCGGACGCCGGCAGGGTGCGGCGATGATCGAGCGGGTCACAGGAGGCAAAGCCCTCCCCGAGGCGGTCCTTGATCAAATCATTGCTAAAACCGATGGGGTGCCGCTGTTTGTTGAGGAGCTCACCAAGACAGTGCTTGAGGCAGGATTGCTCAAGGAGGTGGGTGACCGCTATGTCCTGAGTGGACCGCTGCCGCCGCTGGCGATCCCAACAACCTTGCAAGACTCCCTCATGGCACGGTTGGATCGCTTGGCGCCGGTCAAGGAAGTAGCCCAGATCGGAGCTGCGATCGGCCGTGAGTTCTCGTATGAGCTGCTGTTGGCGGTGTCGCTCCTGCGCGATAACGAGCTCCAGGATGCGCTCAGCCGGCTGGTTGAGGCGGAGCTGGTGTTCTGCCGCGGGGCACCACCAGGAGCGACCTACATGTTCAAGCATGCTCTGGTCCAGGATGCTGCTTACCAGAGCCTGCTGAAGAGCAAACGCCAACAGCTTCACAGCCGGATTGTGCAAGCGCTGGAGGAGCGGTTCGCGCAGCAGGCGAAGGCTCGTCCGGAATTGGTGGCGCACCACTGCACATTGGCAGGTCTTGCCGAGAAAGCAGTTGGCTACTGGCACCAAGCCGGGCAGCAGGCGATCCAACGCTCTGCAATGGCAGAGGCGGTGGCTCATCTCGCAGCGGCATTAGAGGTTCTGAAAGGCATACCCGACGGCCCCGAGCATCAGCAAAAGGAATTGGACCTGCAGGTGATCTTGGGTGGCGCGCTTCACACAGCGAAGGGCTGGGCATCGCCGGAGATGGGGGCCGCTTACGCCCGAGCGTGCGAGATCGCCCGGCAGATGAGAGGGGCGCCACAACGGTTTCCCGCCTTGTACGGTCTCGTGGCGTTTCACACCAATCGCGCCGAACTGGAGGCCGCTCTCAAGGTCGCGGAGGAGCTCTATTCCCTTGCCGAAGAACAGGAGGATGACGCGATCAGGCTCTTGGCACACCGGGTGATGGCCAATGTTCTGATGTACCGCGGTGCATTCAATGCCGCCCTGCCGCACATCGAGCAAGTCGTCACCCATTATGACCCACAGTCGCACGGCTTTCCGATTTACGTCCCGATCGACTCGCGCGTGAACTGTCGCAGCTTTCTGGCATGGATCCGGTTGTTTCAGGGCTACCCGGATACCGCTCTGGTGCAGAGCCGGCAGGCGCTCGCGGAGGCTCGCGCCCTTGGACATCCACACACACTGGCGTTTGCCCTGCATGTGAACTGCCTGTTTCATCAGGTTCGTGGAGACCGGACGATTGTTGAGGAGCGAGCCGCCGCGCTGATCAAGCTCGCGGCCGAGCAGGGCTTCCCACATCTTGTAGCCACCGGAACGCTGTTCCACGGTTGGGCAATCGGCGCAGGAGGCTCTGTTGAGCTGGGCCTGGAGGAGATGCGTCACGGCCTGACGCTGAAGGAGGCAACCGGGTCCCGGCTCAAGGTACCGTACTACCTTGGGGTCTTAGCGGGCTTGCATGCCACCCTTGGTCAGTACACCGAGGCAGTATCGCAGCTCAAGGACGCGCGAGAGCGAATAGAAGGAACCCAGGAGCGCTGGTTTGAGGCCGAGGTCTACCGTCTCACGGGTGAGGGGCTGCTGCGATCGTCCGACCCTGCGGGCGCGGAAAGGGTCTTGCGCCAAGCGATGAGGGTCGCGCAGCAGCAAGGGGCGAAGCTGTGGCAGCTACGTGCAGCAAAGAGCCTTGCGCAGTTGTGTCGCAACCAAGGCCGAGGTTCTGAAGTCCACGACTTGCTCACCCCGGTTTACGGCACCTTCACGGAAGGATTTGACACCCCTGACATGAAGGAGGCGGGGAGCCTACTAGATGAACTGGAATGAGATTGCGCCCCGGCTTGTCCAGGGCCAGATCCTTTGCCGCTCGACCGTTCACGAGCAATCTTGAACGAACCCTACCGTAGTGTCCCAGGGCGTGGTGTAGGAGCGAGCCATCTGTGAGGTGGTCATCGCCAGTCTTCGGTTAGAGTTCGGGTTGCGACACCTGACCCTGACCCGGAGGCGACGATGACCGACGAGAGAATGGCCCTGATCGAGCTGATCGAAAAGGGGGCCGATGCCGATCTGATCCGTGACATGCTCGCCTTTGCGGCCGAGCGCCTGATGAACCTGGAGGTGGAGGCCCTCACCGGCGCTCCAGCAGGCGTGCGCAGCCCGGATCGCCTCACTCACCGCAACGGCTACCGCGAGCGTGCCTGGGACACCCGCGCCGGTCGGATCGATCTTGCCATCCCCAAGCTGCGCAAGGGCTCGTACTTCCCGGCCTTTCTCGAGCCGCGCCGCACCGCCGAGAAGGCACTCACCGCCGTCATCCAGGAGGCTTATGTTCACGGCATCTCCACCCGCTCCGTCGACGATCTGGTCAAAGCCATGGGCGCCTCCGGCATCTCCAAGAGCCAGGTCTCGCGCCTGTGCGAGGAGATCGACGAGCGCGTCAACGCCTTCCTCTCGCGCCCGATTGAGGGTGAGTGGCCGTATCTGTGGATCGATGCCACTTATCTGAAGACCAGAGAAGCCGGCCGGATCGTCTCGACGGCCGTGATACTGGCGGTGGGCGTCAACAGCGATGGCCGGCGCGAGGTGCTGGGGATCGCCACCGGCGCCTCGGAGGCCGAACCGTTCTGGACCGCCTTTCTGCGCTCTCTCGCCGACCGCGGCTTGCGCGGCGTGAAGCTGGTGATTGCCGATGATCACAAGGGGCTGCGGGCCGCCGCTAGCCGGGTCTTCCATGCCGCGCACCAGCGCTGCCGGGTGCATTGGATGCGCAATGCCATGGCGCACCTTGCCCCGAAGCAGCGCCCGGCCGTGGTGGCGATGCTCAAGACGATCTTTGCTCAGGAGAGCGCCGCGGCGGCTGCCGTGCAATGGGCTTCAGTGGCAGACGCCTTGCGGGGGCGCTTTGCCAAGCTCGCCGAACTGATGGACCGCTCACGCGAGGAGGTGCTGGTGTACATGAGCTTTCCGCGCGAGCACTCGGGTCAGATTGCCTCGACCAACCCGCTCGAGCGGCTCAACGGCGAGATCAAGCGGCGTGCGGACGTGGTCGGCATCTTTCCCAATGATCGGGCGGTGATCCGTCTCGTGGGAGCGCTGATGCTGGAGCAGAATGACGAATGGGCGGTCAGCCGGCGCTATATGAGCCTGGAAAGTCTGAGTGCTTTGAGCGATGATCCCGTTCGCAGGCTGTCGGCCGTGACCGCCTGATCAACTCGGCTCAGCCGAAGACTGGCGCTCTTACACCACGCCATGGGGCACAATCGAAAATCGGCCCTGTCGAACGCATTCTGGCGCTCGGAGTAACAGAACCGCCTCAATAAAATGGCCCGGATTTCTCCGGGCCATTCCAATCGGAAGCTGCTCTACGGGAGACCGACTCCCCGAGTTTTCTGTCCTAAGCAGCGTTGCTGCGGCGCGGCAGCTTCCAGCCGGGACGGATGAAGTGGCACGTATAGCCGTTCGGAAGCCGCTCCAGATAATCCTGGTGCTCCGGCTCGGCCTCCCAGAAATCGCCCGCCGGCTCAAGTTCCGTGACTACCTTATCCGGCCAAAGGCCCGAGGCATCGACATCGGCGATCGTGTCCTCGGCCACCTGCCGCTGCTCATCCGAAGTGTAGAAGATCGCCGACCGGTAACTCAAGCCGCGATCATTCCCTTGCCGGTTCTTCGTGCTGGGGTCGTGGATCTGGAAAAAGAACTCCAGCAGGTCGCGGAAGCTCGTCTTCTCGGGATCGAATATGATCTCGATCGCCTCCGCGTGCGTGCCATGATTGCGATAGGTCGCGTTCGGCACGTCTCCACCAGAATAACCAACACGAGTGGAGACGACGCCGGGAAGGCGGCGGATGAGATCCTGCATGCCCCAGAAGCAGCCTCCAGCCAGAACGGCCCGCTCAGTCACGCCAGTCATACTGTTCCTCCTTTCTCTGCAAACAGCTTGCGGAATTCACCGTAGCCCTCGCTCTCCAGATCATCGTAATGGATGAACCGTAGCGAGGCCGAGTTAATGCAGTAGCGCAATCCGCCCGCCTCTTGTGGCCCATCCGGGAATACATGACCCAGATGGCTGTCGCCGTGGGCGGAGCGCACCTCGGTTCGCACCATGCCGTGGCTCGCATCGCGGATATCGACAACGTTGTCGGCATCGATCGGCTTGACGAAGCTGGGCCAGCCGCTGCCGCTGTCGTACTTGTCGAATGAAGCGAACAAGGGCTCGCCTGATACTATGTCAACGTAGAGCCCGGGTTCCTTGTTATCCCAGTACGCATTAGCGAAGGGACGCTCAGTTCCGTCTTTCTGTGTCACCCGATACTGCTCTGGCGTGAGCCCGGACACAGCCTCGGGGTTCTTATGATAGGTTTTCATCTGTCATTCTCCTTCCGTGATGCGGGAGGCGGCTTACGAAGGCGCACTCTGGCGTGCGATGGCATCGATATCGTTACGGACGACGCCGATATCGTCCAGCTCCCGATCTGAGAGCTGCATCAGCTCACGGATGACCTTGCGATAATGCAGGTAGGCGCTAATCTTAGACACGATGAAGGCGATAAACATGGGAAGCTCCTTATGTTGAGCCGACTGTCACAGCCGGCGGAAGGAAGGCGAGGCCTCTTTGAGACTTCGCTGGGGTTCGATTACGCAACGCGGGCGGAACGCATGCTCGAAAGCGAGTCGACAGCGATCGCGAGCGACACAGCGAGCAAACCTATGTCCTTGAGCAGGAATTGCCCGGGCGCGACGGATATCGCCGGATAGCCGACCTCCGGCAGAAACACGCCGGGCGTTGTTGCCATGAAACTAAGCGTCGTCACGAACAACCCGGCCGACAGCGCGCCGCCGACGAGCGAATACACCGGGTTGACGAGCCGGGCTGCGATCAGGGCGCCGATGCTGAGTTCGAGGACACCGAGAAGGCTTGAGAAGCCCCGCACTCCAAAGATGGGATAGACCCAACTCAACAGTGGGCTGTTTCCGACCAGTCCGGTCAGGCCTTCCGCCTCATAGGCGGTAAACTTCATGCCGCCGAACCAGGCATAAACCACAACCAGCGAGGCATAGAGACCTGCTGTCGTGGCCGTCCGGCCGTGGCGGTCGACCAAATCCAATAAAATTGCCGCGCGAGCTTGGGAACTCGGATACGCCGCGACGCTCGGGGTATAAACATAAGACATTGCATTCTCCTGGGTTTCCGCGGCGACTGTTGCGGCCGGCTGCGGCATAATCGATACCGATTTGTATCGATCACCCCGGATGTATACCGACCTGTATCGTTTATCAAGCTAACAAAGGCAAAATGCCCGTTGCACGCCTATGCGATGTGCCATTTGGCACCTTCATGGCAATATTGCAGCCTCCCAATAGAGATGTAGAAAGGCAATAATAAATACTGATCAGTAGCGAACCTTCCCGAAGACAGTCCACCATCAAGGCTGCGTCAGGGGCAGAAGTAGCCCCGTGCGCTGTCCGAGATGCATCTTGCTCCGTTCGGCAGGATAATCCCGCCGGCTCCATCGGGCGGAATGTAGGCTCCGGTGGAGATCGTGAACCCGCCGTTGGGGTCGGCCGGCACGATCGAGCCGTCCGGAAGAGTGAATCTGCCATCCCGATAGGTGATGTGCCGGGTGTACCCTGGCGGAAGGGCCGCCGGGATGGGGGCCGGGGGCACGGGAGGTGCGGCCTGCGTCGACCCGAGATTGGCTGGTGGTACCGGCTGGGGTGCCTGGTCGCCTGTAGAAACGCACGCGGAGAGGGCAATGATCATCAGCAGGGCTGCCGGCACTCGCATCGGAACTCTCCGATCGGATGGTGGGTGAACCATCTGAGCACAATCTGTCGGGGACGTCCCTTGTCTCACGATTGCCGATGCGAGAACAGGCGATTAAGCAACCTCAACGGGTCAGAAAATGAACCGGGTGTTGATGAAGTTGGAGGTCTGCTCGGTGATGATCGCCTCAAGCAGATCCTTGTTCGCTTGCGTTTCTTTAGTTGCGATCATCGAGCGGATTGAAAACGAGCGCAGTGCGTCCGTCACCGATAGAGTTCCCTCAGCCGAGTCCTTACGGCCGGTGAAGGGAAACACATCAGGACCGCGCTGGCACTGGCAGTTGATGTTAACCCGACACACCTGGTTGACGAGCGGATCGACAAGCCGGCCGATCTGGTCCGGACTTGAACCGAAGATGCTCACCTGCTGACCATGCTCGGAGGTGGTCACGTACTCGAGTGCCATGTCGAGGTCCTCGAAAGGCATCACCGGGACAACGGGCCCGAACTGCTCCTCCCGGTAGAGTCGCATGCCCTCTTGGACAGGATAGACGACGGCCGGGTAGAACAGGGTGCCGGCCACGCTGCCGCCATCCTCATTGGCCACGCGAGCCCCCTTGGCCTTCGCGTCCTCAACCAGCGCCGTCATGTGATCGGTCTTGCCGGCTTCAGGCAGCGGGGTGATGTTGACATCCTTCTCCCACGGCATGCCAACCTTGAGCTTACTCACCTCCTCGCTGAACCGGCGAAGAAACGACTCAGCGATTGACTCATGAACGATCAGCATCTTCAGCGCGGTACAGCGCTGGCCGTTGAACGTGAGAGACCCGATCAGACACTCCTTCACCGCAAGCTCAATGTCAGCGTCTGCCAGGATGATGGCGGCATTCTTCGCATCGAGCCCGAGAATGGCCCGCAGCCGGTTGGTCTTTGGATGCAGCTTTTTGAGATGGTCTGCAACCTTGCTCGAGCCAATCAGGGCCAGCACGTTCAGTTGGCCGGTATCCAGCAGGCGCGGCACGACCACCGAGCCACGTCCGTACACCATGTTGATCACGCCCTTCGGGAAGGAGTTTTGAAAGGCCTCCAGCAGCGGATAGAACAATAGTGCGCCGAACCGCGGCGGCTTGAACACGACGGTATTGCCCATGATGAGGGCCGGGATCAGGGTCGCAAACGTCTCGTTCAGGGGATAGTTGTACGGCCCCATGCAGAGGACGACCCCGAGCGGGGTGCGCCGGATCTGCCCGATGGTGCCTTCGATGATGGTGAACCGGGAATTGCTGTTGTCGAGCTCCTTCATAGCGTTGATCGTCGCCCGGATGTAATCGACGGTGCGGTCGAATTCCTTCTCGGAATCTGCTCTGGGCTTGCCGATCTCCCACATGATGAGATCCACGACTTCCTTCCGTCGGCCGATCATCCGACTTGTGAAGTCTTGCAGGCAGGCGACGCGTTCGGCAACCGTCATGGTGGGCCACTGGCCACGGCCGCCATCGTACGCGGCGACGGCAGCCTCGAGTGCCTCTTCCGCCTCCCGCTCTCCTCCAGAGGGGACACTTCCAAGTTCGATCTGCTGCAGTCGGCCATCCGCGGCACGCAGGCAGACCGGCGATCGCACCGCGTCGACAGATCCGTCCCAGACCTTCAATTCGCCGTTGACCAGATAGGCGCGCTGGTGAATGGGCGCTGGCGGACGATGTTCCGCAGGGATCCCACCGTCCTTGGGGAAGAGCAGCCTCAACGCATCGGAGTTGGCCATGTCATGCATCCCGTGTTGGCCACCGATGTAACCCGTCAGCGAGGCGGATCTATGGCTTGCTGGCCATCAGCCTGGGCATTGCTATGATCTGGTTTCGGATTGCCGGAGGGTGACCTCATCGAGATCGGCTTCAGCCCTGAAGCGGCGGCTCGGATCTCCACCAGAATCCCCAATTGGGAGAAGCTCTTAACCGAGAACGTGAGCTGAACCGAGCCTCACATCAAGGAAACAACGCGGGTGATGAACGCCCTCCTCGCTCATCCTGAGCTTTGCGAACTCAGGATGAGCGAATCTAACTCACCGCTGCGGTTGATGGCATGCAGGTCATCGGATCCGCCGATATGCCGGCCGTCGATAAATACTTGAGGAACTGTGGTCCGCCCGCCTGCTTTCTGAACCATCTCCGCCCACTTCTCGGGCTGTGTTTCAACGTTGATTTCGGTAAAGCTGGCTCGTTTCTGGGTGAGCAGTCTCTTCGCCGAGGCGCAGTAAGGGCACCAGCTTTTGGTGTAGAGGGTGATTTCCGACATGATCATCATCTCCATAGTGTGAATGGTTGAGCTAGAGAAACAACGGCAGATAAAGCACGCCAATGACGAGTGTCAGCGTGAGCACCGCAGTGGCGGACGCCCAGAAAGTGTTTCGTTCATTGCTTCGGTTCACGGCTTTGTCCTCATCGATGGATGACGGCACGGCCGCCCGCTTCGGACTGCGGGTCAGTGCGGGAGCGGGCCAATACGAGGGCCGGCATCATGCGCAGCGCTCACGATCATCTCGACAGCGGCTGCCAGTTCATCCTCGCCAAAGTCGTTGAATCCCAGACTGTCGATCGACATGTCGGTCGGGCCGGACATGACCTCGATCCAGAACGGCGGAAGGTCTAGGCTGGTACGTACCGGGCGCATTTCGGACAGATAGACTTCAACCGACCCAAGCCGCAGCACTGCAATAGTGCGCGAATTGTTTGTATCAACAGTCCGAAATACCAGTTGAAGATAGGCTTGGACGATGCGCCGCTCGATTTCGTCAGCGCAGAGGTCGCTCAACAGAGGGTAGTCGACACAGGCTTGTTCGACGATCGGTTTGGTAAACATTGTCGATGCCTCCAAGTGAGGGTTTTTATGGCGGACTGTACGTTCCGGACGAGAACTTCGGTTAGGCCGCGACGCGCTGTGGACCGGGATGCGACCGTGGCATAAAAGCCTCCTGATTATCGGCTGAAAGCTGACGTGACGGTGGCTTGGTTGCCCAGCCAGACCCAAGCGTGAGTCCGGTCACCTTCGCTCTTGATGTACACGTAGCCGGTCTGATGCCACGGCAGGACGGTATCCCGCTTGTTGTCGAGGATGAAGTCGCCGCGATCGGTCCGGATCGCCATGACGGCATGGCCTGCGCCGAGTTCATCGAGCACCACGACCATGCGAAGGGCCCGCCGCGGTAATCCGGCCTCGACCAGCAGACGACGCTTGAGAAGCTGATAGTCCTCACAATCTCCATAGCCATCGTCCGGGTAGTCCCAGCGGTCGATCACGCCCCAATGGGCAATGTCTTCCTGCGGTGAGATGGCGGCGTTGACTTGCTGGTTGATCGCCACGATCAGGGCCCAGGCACGCTCGTCGAGCTTGATCGTGGCAGGCTCGGAAGGGTCGATCGCACAGTCACCCGGGCTCCGCTCGCAAAACTCACTCCAGGCGTCTGTCGGCTGAGCGCTCTCGCCCACTGACGGAATCCAAGCTGCATTAAACGGGTGGAGCTCGCCTGCATTGACGCGCGGGATCCCGACAAGGGAGAACAACAGGAGGAGGCCGATCACGATCGACCGCAGAGTCCAAACCAGGCCTCCGCGGGCGGTCTTCTTTTCAGAAACAGGGTAACAGGAGAACTGCCGTTTGATGGTCCAGGGCATCATCGCCCCTCCTGGTCTGTCCGGCTTGACAGGCCATCCTGCAAATTCCGGAAACGATACAGTTCTGTATCGGTAGACGGACAAATATACCGATCTGTATCGTCCGACAAGGCAGCTTTGAGAGCAGATCCGCCAAGTCCCCCTTGCGCAAACGCAGAAATTCCCTCAGGAGCACTTGATCTCGCGCGGGGCTAGGCATAGGTAAAGCTACTGATCTGTTTTGTGTTTGAGGGTATGATGCGCCGTTCAGAGATCCGAAATCATCTGCTTGAGACCGCGCTCCGACTGTTTAATCAGCACGGCTATCACGCTACGGGGATCGACTTGATCATCGCCGAGGCCGGAGTGGCCAAGACGACACTCTACCGCCACTTCGAAACCAAGGAAGACCTGATCCTGGCCGTCCTTGAGCGTCGTGACGAGCAGGATCGGGACGCCATGAGGGCCTATGTCGAGCAACGCACGAAGGATCCGGTCGAGCGCCTGCTGGCGACCTTCGATTTCCTCGAAGCCTGGTTCCGTGACGAGCACTTCCGCGGCTGCATTTTCATGAGCGCCGCAGGGGAGCATAAGGAGACCGTCAATCCGGTGTTCCAAGCTGCCGTGCTGCACAAACGTCTGTCCCTGGCATACTTCGAGGAACTCGCCCATGCGGCGCGGGTTGCCGAGCCGAAGCGGATTGCGGCCGAGATGAACATGTTGCATGAGGGCGCGACCGCCGTTGCACAGATGAGTCGCGATGTCGAGCCCGCTCGACAGGCCAAGCAGATGGCGACCCAGTTGCTCGCAACGGAAGCACGGTCTGCGGTGGCGCCGGTATCCTAGCTAAATCCCGGACTTGCGGTCAGGCCAAATGCCTTCAAGTCACTTTATATTCGCTGAGGTCGATTGACACGAGTGTGCGTGAGCGGTCCGGCTGGCGGTTCGCGAGGCGCGGGTGAGCGCGTCTTCGGGTGGGGAACATGAATCCCCCGAAGTCCCTGACATCGTAGACGTACTGTGCAGCGAGGAAGCCGCCGGAAACGTCCACCTGATAATCGTGGCGGCGGAGCAGGAAATCGGGGCCAAAATAGAAGTCCTGTTCGCGGCAATGGCTGGCGATCGCAAGAGGAAAAGTCGCACGCAGGACCCGCCAGGTTTCATCTGCTTCCTGCCATGGCTCGACTTCCTCAACTTGAAAGCCGGGCATTGCCAGCAGGAAGGGAGTCGTCAGATACGTCCATAGCGCATATCCGTTGAAATAGGCCAGGTGTAAGGGGTCCCACGGGGACTCGAACCCATGACCCGCGAATGCTGATCTTGGATCGTCTCTTTCAGCGACGATCGATTTGTCACTGCCCTCGACCACAACACGGGTGGGGCCGAATGTCATGTGCCAGTCCGGACTGCCAAACGGCGCGAGTGTTGCCCATTCCTCATGGATCCCGGCTCTTGCTCGGCGCCGAATGTCGTCGGTGGGAATACCTTTCGTGGCCCAGAACTCACCCCCAGTCACAACGGTTGCACTAACCTCGTTAAAGGTGTTCCACCGGTCCAGTCCGCCATGTGCGGCGAGGACGCGCTTAAGTAGGTCTTGCATGGCATCCCTCATAAGGATCATTAGTCGGCCGATAGCTCTCCGATCTCAGCGCGGGCCTGCTCATGTAACGCTTCGAGTTTCGCGCGAAGCGCAGCTCCACCCACTTTGATGCCGGCAGCCCGCATATCGTCGCCGACTTTCTGGATAATATCGAGATCACCAGGTTCTTCCAGGTCAGCATCGACCACGCTCGCGATGTAGTGAAGCATCTCGCAATCGATCTTGCCGAGTTGCTTCCCCACCCAGAAGCCAAAGAGCCGGTTTCGCCGGAGGATGATCTTGTATCGGTGCACCCTCTCCGGATCGAACCTGAGGGTGTCGTCGGCTTGGTCTTCGATAATCATCATGGAATTCGACCCACTCTCTGAGACAGGGCGCGATCCTGCCGCCGGAGTGGGTCACGAAACAGATCCAAGAATCGTTGAAACGATTGTACTGTCGCCGGGCGGACATCATGTCGGCTCGCTGGCTGCTCCGCCGACGGTCTCGATTGGGTTCTGCATATCGGCTGGGTCAGGCCCTCTTTCCCCAGCGCCACGCTCCAGCTTTCCCGCAATCTCGGCCACATGCCGGCCTTGAAAGCGGGCTCCATCAAGCTCGTTCTGGCTCGGCTGGCGGGAGCCATCCCCACCGGCGATCGTGGTGGCTCCATATGGTGAACCGCCGGTGACCTCATCCATCCTGGTCTGGCCCGCAAAGGAGTAGGGCAGGCCCACGATGAAGCTCTTCCCAATGTGGAAATCATCACCCAAGCCCAGATCACCGGACTGGAGGGACAGCCCGGTCGGCTGGAGGCGGTTCGCTGGCGCCTGGAAACCGGGGAAGAGACCGCCGGCCGATGCGGCATCTGTTCCTGTTCATCGGTGCTTCGCCCAACACGCAATTGCTCGATGCGTCGCAAGTGGCGCTGGACCCGAAGGGCTTCGTTCTGACCGGAGCCGATGTGGCTCCTGGCCGGAGGCCATTGGAGACGAGCCTTGACGGCGTCTTCGCTGCCGGGGACGTGCGGTCCGGTTCAGTGAAGCGGGTGGCTGCAGCGGTAGGAGAGGGGGCGCAGGTGGTGGCCGCGATTCACGCCTTTCTGACCAAGGACACCGTTCTGGCCGCGGCTCGCGGCGGGATGCGGCCTACCAACAAGGTCGATCACCAGAAGAATAGTCCGCCACCTTGGACGAGTCAGACAGTATGAACCGACATTGTCTACCTGATCTAAGGAAACCATTGGGCCGCTCCCATCACAAGCGAGGTCCACCATGACGGTTTCGACGTTTCTATTCGCTACAGGGATTGAGAACAGCTATCCCACCATCAACGGCGGTCGGACCCGCATTGATGAGATGGAGAAGTGCGGCCACTACACCCTCTGGAAAACAGACTTCGACCTGCTTGATGAGGTCGGCATCCGCTACCTCCGCTATGGCCCACCCATTCACACCACGTGGCTGGGGGAGGGGCGCTACGACTGGGACTTCTGCGACCAGACCTTCGGCGAACTCTATCGGCGCAACATCGTGCCGATCGTCGACCTGTGTCACTTCGGCGTGCCCGACTGGATCGGCAACTTCCAGAACCCGGATTTCCCAGAGCTCTTCGCCAGTTATGCCGGCGCCTTCGCGGAGCGATTTCCCTGGGTTCAGCTGTATACGCCAGTGAACGAGATGTTCGTCTGCGCCGTGTTTTCGGCCGCTTATGGCTGGTGGAACGAGCAGATGCAAAGCGACCAGGCCTTCGTGACCGCCTTGAAGCATATCGTCAAGGCCAACGTGCTGGCCATGGGGACGATCCTCGATGTCCGCGCCGATGCCATCTTCATCCAGAGCGAGTCCTCGGAGCACTTCCACCCCGACTGCCCAGGCGCGATGCCGGTCGCAGAGTTCTACAACGCCCGCCGCTTTCTGCCGCTCGACCTCAACTACAGCCGGCGGGTGGACTCGGACATGTTCGTCTATCTCATGGACAACGGGATGAGCCGGGAAGAGTACGACTTCTTCATGCGGGCCAACCTCAAGCGGCACTGCATCATGGGCAACGACTACTATGTGACCAACGAGCATCTCGTCTCGGCCAATGGACATACCAGCGCCTCCGACGAGGTCTTCCGCTATGCCGAGATCACCCGCCAGTACCATGATCGCTACATGCTGCCGGTCATGCACACGGAGACGAACGTCAAGGAAGGCCCGCGCGGAGACGAGGCGGTCAAATGGCTCTGGAAAGAATGGTCCAACGTGCTGCGCGTGCGCAACTCCGGCGTGCCGATGATCGGCTTCACGTGGTACTCGCTCACCGATCAGATCGATTGGGATACTGCCTTGAGGGAGGAGAACGGCACCATCAACCCGCTCGGCCTGTACGATCTCGACCGCAATGTCCGGGCGGTCGGTCAGAGCTATAAGCAGCTGATCCATGACTGGTGCCAGGTCCTGCCGGCCCAGAGCGTCTGCCTGCAGCTGCCAATCACGCAGCCGCGTGACTTCGACAAGCCGTTCGCTCAACGGGCGCGGAAGTCGATGAAGTCGATCTGCGAGAGAACGCCGAGCGAGCCGCTCATGTCGAACTAGTACTACAGCCGGGTTTGTGCGTTGACTTTGACACGGAGGTGTCGAGCCATGACGCATGCGAGGCCCACCGCTGGGCCGATCAACTGGATGATCTCGTCGCCCGGATTGCTCCCCGGTTCAGCCGCATCGAACCACGCCGCCACGCCCGGGCCTATTTGCAGGGTCTGCTCTCGCCGCTCGAGCGCAAGAACGGCTGGCACTTGGCCGAAGCCGCCGGCGACATGACACCGGATGGCGTGCAGGACTTTCTCGCCCGCATGCACTGGGATGCCGATGCCGTGCGCGATGATCTGCGCGCCTACGTGGTTGAGCATCTCGGTGATCCTAACGCCGTGCTGGTGCTCGACGAGACCGGCTTCTTGAAGAAGGGCGACAAATCGGCCGGCGTCAAACGCCAATACTCCGGCACCGCGGGCCGCATTGAGAACAGTCAGATTGGTGTCTTTCTCGCCTATGCCAGCCGACATGGCCATGTGCTGATCGACCGGGCACTGTACTTGCCCGAGACCTGGGCCTTCGATGCTGCACGCTGCGCGCAAGCGGGCGTGCCGAAGGAGGTCAGCTTCACCACCAAACCGAAGCTCGGACAGGCGATGTTGAAGCGGGCATTCGCGGCGGGCGTGCCGTGCACGTGGGTGGTCGGCGACTGCGTGTATGGCGCCGATTCTCAGACGCGGCGCCTGATCGAAGCGCACGGGCGCGGCTACGTGCTGGCCGTGACCTCAGCCCAGCGGCTTGGGCTGAAGCATGTGGAGGATTGGCTCGAGGATGTGCCGGCCAGAGGCTGGACACGGCTCAGCGCCGGCGATGGCGCCAAGGGGCCGCGCCTGTATGACTGGGCTTATCTGCCCTACCGCACACCGCCGGTGCCGGGCTGGAAAACCGGGCTGCTGATCCGGCGCCGGAAGGGACGACCATATCAGTTCACGTTCTATCTCACCCGTTCGCCGGAGGAGGCGTCACTGGCTGAGCTGGTGCGGATTGCGGGCCAGCGCTGGCGGATCGAGAGCTGCTTTGAGGAAGCCAAGGGCGAGACCGGGTTGGACGAGTACGAGGTGCGCTCATGGACGGGCTGGCACCGGCACATCATCCTCTCCATGTTGGCGCATGCCTATCTCACAGTCGTGCGCCAGCACGCCATCGGGGGGAGAAGCCCCTGTCAGGCACGCCGCGCGGCTGTTGCCGCTCACCGTGCCCGAGGTGCGACGCTTGCTCTGGCATCTGGTGTGGGAGCAGCCGCCTTCGGTTGAGGCCGTCGAGCATTGGTCCGTATGGCGCCGACGGCACCAGCAGCGCGCTCATGACTGTCACTGGCGCAAGCGCACCCGACGCCGACGTCAAACCCGGCTGTAGTACTAGGATGTCTGGAGAGGCTCCAATGCGTTGGAAAACCACACACCGGTCGGAGTGCTTTCCTGAAGTTGAAACGAAAGCCAAGTCACAGGGACGCTTAGCCCGGCTTCTGCTGATAGCCGTCATTGCCATCCTTGCGGTTGTCTCTTCAATTTATGTGTCTCTCGCCAGGGCAGATGCAACTCACCACATTGATCTGACATCGGGTGAGAGAGTTGCCGGGCGTGTGGAGGTGCCGGTTTGGCAAGGCCGACCTGACTAAAACCGTTGAGGCCATATGCACGACCAACGAACGCACATTTTTGTATCGCAATGTATTGGCGTAGGCGCTCTCGGACGGTCCGATACAATCAGGCTCGATCCCTGAAACATCCAGTACACACAAGTAGCGCGATTGTTCCGGCAGCATGAGGCATGTCGCCTCCTCGGAAGGAAGAGCAAATGAAAGCGCGTAATCTCTTGATGTCGGCCGGCGTCATCGCGATCGGTGTACTGTCGCTCCAGGCAGCCCAGGCTCAGCAGCACGTGACCCAGCGCACTGATCTGGTGCAAAGCGACATCAGCGTGCCCGGGAAAGAAGTCCTTCAGGTCAGGGTCGACTTCAATCCCGGTGTTGTATCGATCAACCACAGGCACCCGGGCGAAGAGGTTGCCTACGTGCTCGAGGGAACTCTCGAGTATCAGCTCGAAGGCCGTCAGCCTGTTAGCCTCACGGTAGGCCAGGCGCTGTTCATCCCGGCTGGTGTGGCGCATATCGCCAAGAACGTCGGTCCGGGCAAAGCCTCGGAACTGGCGACTTATATTGTCACAAAGGGCGCCCCGCTCCTCGAGCCCGTGAAGTGAGTTCTCCGATGGACCTCAACATAGGGGAGGGCGCATTGTCATCACAAGAAACATTCCAAAGTCGGCAGTTTTCGCGCCGTTCACTGCTTTTGGGCGGTGCGGCGGTGGGGCTGGCATCGGCCACCTTTCCATTGGCGGGCGCTTTCGCCTCAGATCCTGTGAGGAGGCCCGTTCCTGATTGGATCCGGCCCTTCCAGGCAAACATTCCCGAGGCGGCATTGGTTGATCTGCGCCTGCGGCTTGCCGCGACCCGATGGCCAGACGGCGAGACGGTGACTGACCGCTCACAGGGCGTTCAACCCAACAAGCTGAAGCCCCTCGTGGAGTACTGGCAGACTGCATACGATTGGCGTCAGGCCGAGGCCAAGCTGAATGCCTTTCCACAGTTCCTGACAACCATCGATGGGGTGGACATTCACTTCATCCACGTCCGCTCTCCTCACGAGAATGCGCTGCCGCTGATCATGACCCATGGATGGCCAGGATCAGTCTTCGAGCTCCTGAACCTGATCGGGCCCCTTACTGATCCCACGGCTCATGGCGGCAAAGCCGAAGACGCCTTCCATCTCGTACTCCCGACAATTCCAGGCTTTGGGTTCTCGCAGAAACCCACAACGAAGGGTTGGAACCCGCAGCGTATCGCGGCGGCATGGGATGTGCTCATGAAGCGCCTCGGATATCCGAGATATGTTTCTCAAGGCGGAGATTGGGGCGCCATCATCAGCGACGCCCTGGGCCGTCAGGCACCTGAAGGACTTCTGGCGATCCACGTCAACCGGATCGAACGTGCAACCACCTTCCCACCCGATGCCGCGCTTGCTCTCAGGAGCGGCGGCCCGGCACCGGACAACCTGTCCCCCGAAGAGAAGGTCATTTTCGATGAAGCCCGGGACTTCCTGAACAACGGCTTCGGATACGCCGCGATCATGGGAACCCGGCCTGAGACGGTCGGTTATGGGCTCGCGGACTCGCCAGTCGGCTTGGCCGCCTGGCTGTATGACAAGATCGCCGATTGGGTCTACACGCGGGGCGACCCCGAGGCGGCTCTCAGCAAGGACGCGATCCTCGACAACATCACGCTCTATTGGCTGACGAACACCGGCCCATCAAGTGGGCGGATCTACTGGGAAAATACCGCCTCCGGCGCGAAACTGACCCCTGTGAAGGTGCCAGTAGCCGTGACGGTGTTTCCAGGAGAGGTCTACAAGCCGCCGAAGAGTTGGCTGTCGCGGGCTTATCCGAACCTCATCTATTACAATCGGGTCGAGAAAGGTGGCCATTTTGCTGCCTGGGAAGAGCCCGAACTCTTCAGCGCCGAGATGCGTGCCGCATTCAGGACCGTTCGCTGATCAAGGTCATGCCGAGCCGGCGCATAGCCGGCTCGGCATGATACGTCGGGCGCGAATCATCATGGAAACTTCAGTGACAACACAATCGAAACGGAAGATCGCTTTTGCCCTGCTGATGGGCATCGTGACGACGGGTGTTATCTCCTTTGTGCTGCTCGCACTCAACGTGGGCTTCTCGGAGAAATTTGCCCTCACATGGCTGCGCTCATGGGGCATCGGATACGTGATTGTCGTCCCTGTCATTCTCCTCGTCGGTCCGTGGCTACAGGCACAGGTCAACCGAATGATTCAATGAACTCCCCGAGTTTTCTGGAGGGATCTGCTATGCTCAAGCGTTCGTTGTTTGCCATTTTCGGTTTTGTCCTCGGCTCCTCGGCTGCTTGGAGCTGCACCGACATATCTGCCGCGAAGGAACAGGCCATGGACATCGGATACATTGATGTAACTTCCGACATCACGCTCAGAAGGATGAGAGCCGGCCCTCCGAGTCCTAAGGGGACAGTGCTTCTGCTACATGGGTTTCCGGAGACGTTATGCGCCTGGAAAGAGATATCCAGGGATCTCTCCGCAGACTACGAGGTCCATGCCATCGACTGGCCGGGCTATGGTCTTTCATCGCGGCCTGCCGCCGATAGGTTCTCCTACTCGCCAAAAGACTACGCGGGTGTCTTAGGCGAATACATCAAGAAGGCTGGTATCGATACATCGAAGCTCACGATCTATGCGACAGATATCGGTGCCCTGCCGGCGCTGCTGTTGGCTCTGGACGATCCGAAGGTCGCTAGGACTATCATCGTGGGTGACTTCGCGCCCTTCAACCGGCCCCAGTACATGCACGATAGATTGCAAGGTCTGAAGTCTGAGCCTTCGGCAACGGCGATACTCGCTACCTACAAGACCAGGACTGGCGGGGAAATTCTTGACACTGCAGTGAGGGGAGGACTGTCCAAAGAGGCGCAGTTTGACGTCTCCGCTGACTTCAAGGAGGACGTCTCCCGTGGATGGAGCCATGGGGGAATGACGCCACCCGAGGCCTTCTACCACTACTATGCCAACTTCACCCGCGACGAAGATTTTCTCGAAGCGAACCTGCACAAGCTCAAAACACCCGTAAGGATAGTGTGGGGCGAAAAGGACGTCTACATTACGAAGGAGATGGGGATCGAGTTCGCGAACAGGGTCAATGCGGACATCACCCTTCTGCCTGGTATCGGACACTACCCTCATCTTCAAAGCCCGAAGCAGACCGTTGAGGAGATCCGTGCCTCGTTCCGATGACGGACAGAAACCAAGGGAAACGCGGAGCAATGTAAGGTAGCGCGTCATTGCCTCTGCGAACACCAGCGCTTAGACAGGCTGAGCATGCCGAGCCACCTCGATAGTGGCTCGGCGCACGACTTCAATCAAGCACGATCGGCATCAACAATCGCCTGGGCGAAGGCGTGTGGGGCCTCCTGAGGCAGGTTGTGGCCTATCCCGCCAGTGATCAGGCGATGCTCATACTTGCCGGAGAACTTCTTGGCATACACAGCCGGATCCGGGTGAGGTGCGCCATTGGCATCACCTTCGAGAGTGATCGATGGGATGCTGATCACCGGGAATTCAGCCAGACGGCGCTCGAGGTCGTCGTACCGGCGCTCGCCGTCTGCCAAGCCAAGCCTCCAGCGGTAGTTATGGATCGCAATCGCGACATGATCGGGATTGTCGAAGGCGGCGGCGCTACGATTGAATGTCGCCTCGTCGAAATCCCACTTTGGTGAGGCGAGTTGCCAGATCAGCTTGGCGAACTCGCGTCGGTACTTCTCATACCCAAGGCGCCCACGCTCTGTAGAAAAGTAATATTGATACCACCATTGCAGCTCAGCCTGAGGTGGCAGCGGCATCTGGTTGAGTGCCTGGCTGCCAATAAGATAGCCGCTCACGGAGACCATCGCCTTGAACCGCTCCGGCCAGAGCACCGCAAGGATGTTGGCGGTGCGCGCGCCCCAGTCGCAGCCGGCCACGACCGCCTTCTCGATCCTGAGAACATCCATCAGGGCAATGATATCGACGGCGATCGCCGACTGTTGGCCGTTACGGTGCGTATCGCTCTTGAGGAATTGCGTGCTTCCGTACCCACGCAAATAGGGCACGATCACCCGATAATCTGCCTCGGCAAGAACGGGCGCGACGTCAACATAGGTGTAAATGTCATAAGGCCAGCCGTGCAGCAGGATCACAGGCGTGCCATTGGAAGGACCGGCCTCCGCGTACCCAACATTCAGGACGCCTGCCTCGACCTGCTTAAGCGAGGAGAAGGATGTATGAGCGCCTCGCGTTAGCGGCGGAAGCCGGGATAGGGCTGCAGTGGGTACCTGCGCACGTGCGGCGCCCATCATCCCAAGTTGCGAGGCCGCCGCCGTTAGGGCAGCCAAGCCCACGAAGTTGCGCCTCGAACGGTCGATACTCTCTGTCATCGCTTTATCCCTCTGATGAATGAACCGGAGCCATAGAACAGGACCGTCGTGTGTCTCCATTGTGTTCGCTTGGACGCCTTTTGTAAGCTTTTGTATCAGGATCCCTGAACGAAACGTGCGCTTACAATTCGGGCCGATCTGCAAACATCCCGGATACGTAGTTCCGGCATCTGTTGGCTACGCTGACAGCACAATCCTCAGCGATGCAAGGAGCCGACACCATGTCAAAGATTGAAAAGGTTCTCTACACCGGCAAGACTCGCACGACCGGCGGACGCGATGGTACATCGCGCAGCGACGACGGTCGTCTCGATATCCAGCTATCTCACTTCGTGGGAAAGGGAAGCGGTACAAATCCCGAGCAGCTCTTTGCAGCCGGCTGGTCGGCCTGCTTCCTCGGCGCGATCGCCAAAGCAGCCTCCAAGCGGAAGATTGAGCTTCCGAAGGACCACGCGATCAATGCGGAGGTCGATATTGGTCAAACCGGCGATGCCTTCTCCCTCCAGGCTCGTCTCAATGTAAGCCTCCCGGGCATCGAACCGGAGACCGCCCGGGCTCTCGTCGATGAGGCCCACCAGACGTGCCCTTATTCCAAGGCCACGCGCGGCAACATCGATGTCGCAATCAACCTGATTTAAGGCCCGTCCAGGCGGGGGCTGCAAGCGGCGCTTTGCCGAACAGCTGGCTTTCCGAGGTGTGACTCCCCCGTGGCGCCATAGCCATGGGGGCTGTCACTCCGAGTTCAATTCTAGAGAATCTGCCTCTTACTGGAGATCGTTATGGGTGTTCCCATTTGGCTTAAGATTGGCGATGGCAGCGGCATTCCTCCATCGATGCGGCGGGCGTGCCCGGTTTGGCTTATCGCCGACAGTTCCAGCTTGGTCGGCCTCTCCGTTGCCAAGGACGTTGTCTAGCGTAGGCATCGGGTCATCCTCGCAGCCCGCGACACAACAGCGATGCAGGATCTTGTCAGGGGATTTCCGCATACGACTGTTGTTGTCGCACTCCCCGGCACGACGCCGGACGACATTTCTCGTATGGTTCAGGAAGCGAAGGACCAGTTCAGGCCGATCGAGGTCCTCGTCAATACCCCAGGTGTCGGCAGTCTTCCGTCCCTTGGATGATGGCGGCACCCTCCGTTGCGTGAGTGGGTGTCGAGGTGGGGTCAGCCAAGGACAATCTCCGCGGCAAGGCCCCCGCCAGACCGGTTCTTGAGGTTGAGCGAACCGTCGATTGCCAAGGCCAGTTGCTGGGCTATGGCCAGGCCAAGACCGGTTCCTCCCGTATCCCGGTTCCGGGACTGCTCCAGCCGATAGAAGGGCTGAAGGACAGCTTCGAGTTGCCCATCGGGAATCCCCGGGCCGCGATCGAGGACAACGATGTAAATTTTTCCATCCGGCTTCCTCCCGACATCGACTTCCGCCTCTCCAGCAAACTTCAGGGCATTGTCGATGAGATTCGTCAGGATCCGCCGGAGAGCATGGGGCCGTGTGGTCACGACGGCATCAATCGTCTGTAGAGCTTTTACGGCCTTCCCCGTATCCTGATAATCGGAGACGATGCTCTCAACGAAAGAACCGACATCGATCCGAGCCGGCTTTTCGACGTTGCCATGTGCTGTCCTGGCATAAGCCACACCCTCGCGCACAAGTCGCTCAATCTCCGAGAGGTCGCTGAGAAGTTTCTCCTTTCCCGGGCCATCCTCAGCGACCTCGGCACGGAGTTTCATGCGCGTAATGGGCGTCTGAAGATCATGCGAGATCGCAGCCAGGATCTGGACCCGCTCCTTGAGGTAGTGGGTGATCCGGTCCTGCATCGTGTTAAAAGCTGTCGCCGCGTAGGCGACTTCTGCCGGTCCGGTTTCATCGAGCCGAGCCACCTCTTTGCTAGGATCCAAGGCCTCGGCCGCCATTGCGAGCCGGTGAAGCGGCCTGATTGCCGAGCGGACAGCAATGTAGGCGCACAGCAAGAGAAGGGCGAGTTGTGCTAACAGAACATAGGGAAGCCACGAGGCGAGCGGCATGACCCTTGGACGTAAGTCGATCGTCACTTGAGAGCCATCGCTAAGTGTCACATGAGCTTGAACCCGTTGCCGTACGCCCGGAATGGTTTCAATGGTAACTGGCAGCCGCTGTCCTACCGCTGTCTGGATGATGTCTGCGACCTCTTTGCCCAGCCCGCTCAGCTCGGGAACGCCAGGGAGACCTGGCCCGAGCTCATATCGATAGTTCCCCCGCTCCAGCGTGGCAATCCATTGATGGCGCTCGCCTGCTGGCAGGCGATCGAGCAGGGCCAGAGAGATCCCGACGTCCTTCTCCAAGTTGCCGAGCATCATCGTCTTGGCGGCCGTGTAACGCTCAAGGAACAGGACCCCAAACGAAAGAACGTGCGCTACGGCTAATCCGGCAAAGAGGATGAGAAACAGCTGCCATCGTAAGGTTCGCGGCAGTTGAAAGAGCCTGCGATGCCAGCTTTCCATGATCATTGCCGTGCCGTCGTGATCTCGACCGGCATTGCGAGTACATAGCCTTCGCTGCGGACGGTCTTGATATAGGCGGGTTCGCGAGCCTCGTCGCGGAGGCGTTGCCTAAGCCGGCTGACGAGCAAATCGATCGATCGGTCGAAGAGTTCGGATTCGCGTCCTTGTGTCAGGTTGAGCAACTGATCCCGTGTGAGAACACGTTGTGGATGGTCCAGGAAGACACGAAGCAGGCGGTACTCGGCGCCGCTCAACGCAACGGCAGTTCCCTCCTTGTCGAGCAGGTGCCTCATCGTCGTATCGAGTTGCCAATCGCCGAAGGTCAACAATTGGCCGGCTTCCGTCACCTGCAGGTTCGGCGGCATCATGCGCGTGCGGCGCAGCACCGCCTTGATCCTAGCAAGCAGCTCCCGAGCGGCGAATGGCTTTACCAGATAATCGTCGGCGCCCATCTCGAGGCCAACGATTTTGTCAGTCTCGTCACTTCGTGCGGTCAGCATCAGGATCGGCGTCGATTTGTGCTTTCCCGCCCGAAGTTCGCGACAGAGAACCAGCCCGTCATCCCCCGGAATCATAATGTCAAGGACAATGAGATCGACCCGGTTGGCTTCGAGAAACGTCCGCATTTGCCGTCCGTCAGCAGCGACGGTTGCGCGGAGACCATTCTTCTTCAGGTAATCGGCAACGAGTTCTCTGATTTCGCGATCGTCATCGACGATCAGGATGTGGTCTGTATGCTCCATGTCCATCACCGCAGATTATGCCGAGCCATTTTAGCATCCCGATTTACGTGAGCATCCCACCTCCCGTCGGAGATTTGTACCTTTCTGTATCCAGCCGATGCAATGATACACGTCCTGACAAAAAATTCCTTTTCGGCTGCCAAATCCATCAACGCGACGCTCCGGGCGGACCCTTTGAGACGTTACTTTGCGGCAATTGGGTGCGATCCTGCGCTCCAGGCACCTACACTGCGATACACTTCGGCCTGTCCTGGACACATGCCAGATACTTCAAGCTGAACAGATGCGGGTCGCGTTCGCCCCGGCCAGTGCACCAGCGCATTGACCCCATCCGAGAGGCCCGGCCATGACCCTGTTCATCGTTTCCTATCTGGCAGGAGTGCTGACGATCGTCAGTCCTTGTATCCTTCCGATCCTGCCATTTGTCTTTTCCAGGACGGACCAGCCGTTTGCCAGAAGCATCCTGCCGATGGCGTTGGGCATGGCCGGCACATTTGCGGCGGTCGCGACCCTTGCTGCCGTCGGCGGAAGTTGGGCGGTGCATGCAAACGAAATCGCGCGCGCTGCTGCCATCGCCTTGCTCGCTGTATTTGGCGTGACCCTCGTCTCGGCACGCGCGGCCGCCTTCCTGACCCGGCCCGTGGTTGCCCTTGGGGGACGCTTGTCTGGGGTTGCGCCCTCAGATCGGCCAAGTGCCAGTGGATCAATGCTCCTGGGAGCCGCGACAGGGCTCCTCTGGGCGCCCTGCGCCGGCCCGATCCTGGGATTGGTTCTGACGGGAGCCGCTCTCCAGGGAGCCAATTTGCAGACATCGTTGCTGTTGCTGGCCTACTCCGCCGGTGCGGCAACATCCTTGGCGCTGGCCGTCCTGGCAGGGGGACGGGTCTTTGCGATGATGAAGCGATCGATCGGTGTCAGCCACCGCGTTCAACAGGCCATGGGCATAGCAGTTCTTGCAGGCGTTGCAGCAATTGTCCTCGGCCTCGACACCGGCCTATTGGCACGCCTGTCCTACGCCAGCACAGCCGGGATCGAACAATCGTTGCTAGATCAGGTTCAGAGCAAGCCCGATGCCATCTCGACGAGTTCCGTAGGATCAGACGCGACTCTAGCCGTCAACAAGGCTGGTCAGGGCTATCGCAGCAGCTTGCCACTCGAAGGCAAGTTCCCGTCCCTTGATGGGGCCGTGAAGTGGCTGAACTCCGGGCCACTGACGACTGAACAACTGCGCGGCAAGATCGTCCTCATCGACTTCTGGACCTATTCCTGCATCAACTGCATTCGCACGATGCCGTACGTACGGGCCTGGGCCGAGAAGTACAAGGATCAGGGTCTCGTCGTGATCGGCGTCCATGCTCCCGAGTTCGCGTTCGAAAAGCGCATCCACAACGTCGAGCGTGCGGTCCAGAATTTCGGGATCACCTACCCGGTGGCGATCGACAACGACTTCAAGATCTGGCGCGCCTTCAGAAACAGCTATTGGCCTGCCCACTACTTTATCGATCCGCGAGGACAGATCAGGCACCACCACTTCGGCGAAGGCGACTACGAGGAGTCGGAGCGTGTCATTCAGGAACTGCTGGCGGAAGGCGGGACACAAAGAGCAGACAAGGGCTTCGTCGCGCCGGACGCAAAAGGAGCGGAAGCTGCAGCTGACTTCGACAGCGTCCAATCGGGCGAGACCTATCTCGGTTACAAAAGAGCCTCCAACTTCGCGTCGCCTGAACAGGTTGGCGCCGACGAAGCGCAGGTCTATTCCGCCGGACGTTTACAGCTCAACGAATGGGCTCTCGCCGGGAACTGGACCATTGGATCTGAGGAGGCTGTGCTCAATCAGTCAGGAGGGGCGATCTCCTACAAATTCTGCGCCAGGGACCTGCACTTGGTCCTTGGGCCCAGCCGCGATGGCAGACCGGTACGGTTTCAAGTCACGATCGATGGCAAAGCACCAGGGACAAACCGTGGTACCGATATCGACGCCAACGGGAATGGGACGGTTTCGGAGATCCGGCTCTACCAGTTGATCCGCCAAGATGATGATGTAGGAGAGCGCACTTTCGAAATTCGGTTCCTTGATCCCGGTGTTGAGGCATACGTGTTCACGTTTGGCTAGGAAGGCTGAATTCTGTCAACCGAAACAACCGTCATTTTGCGGATCGTTGGATGCCATGCCAGTTTGTTTATGACTGGCGTCGGGAACCATCGCCTGTCGATGATGCGCAACCGCATCTGGGACAGGATGCGACGCGTGTGGAATGTCGCGAAAATGCAATCTGAAGGCCGGAGTACTCAATTGATGCTAAGTAGGTCGCCATAAGACTTGCGACGCGGGAGCTGCGGGTGTTTCCTGGGGAGCATGCAACACCATGATCACTCTCCCGGGACGTGGCTCGACGAGGCGGATCGCAAGCGGCTTGCCGCAGCGCTTGCCGGCGCCCGTGAGGCCCGTGTGTATCGCCGCCTCGAGGCGCTGCTATTGGTGGCCGAGGGCCATTCTATGGCCGAGGCGGCCCGCCGCTGCCGGGTCAACCGCTCCAGTGTGCATCGCTGGCTCGTGCAGTACCGGGCCGAGCATGAGGCCGCGGCACTGATCGACCGGCCGCGCAGCGGACGTCCCCGTCGTCACCCGAGGCTCACGCCGCAGCGGCTGGCGGCGGCCCTGGCACGTGACCCGCGCCGCTGCGGCTACCAGGCGACGAGCTGGACGGTGCCGCTGCTGGCGCACGATCTGGCCGCCAAGGGCCTCGCCGTCAGCCCCCGCACCCTGCGGCGCCGGCTGCACGAGGCCGGCTATCGCTGGAAGCGGCCGCGCTATGTCTATGTCGCGCGCGCGGCTCATCTGGCGCAGAAAAAAGGGGCTTGATCCGGCGCCTGAAGGCGGGCTGGCACAGAGGCGATCGGCTGCTGTGCCTCGACTGGACCCTGCTGCGACTGTTTCCGCCCCTGCGGGCGATGTGGGCGCTCAAGGGTACCCAGGCGATCGTGCCGATCACCGGCCGCAATGCCAAGCGGGTGCTGTTTGGGGCGATTGACCTGCACAGCGCGCGCCGGCTGGTGCTGGTCCGCCATCGCGCCGGTCAGGCCGATGCCCAGGCGTTCCTGCGCGTGTTGCGGCGCCACTACCGGGGCGCCGGCTGGCTCTGGCTGCTGACCGACCGGGCGAGCGCCCACACCGCGCCGCAGACCCAAGCCCTGGCCGCCCGGCTGCGCATCCGGTTCGTGTGGCTGCCCCGGCAGGCGCCCGAACTGAGCCCGATGGATCAACTCTGGCGCGAACTCAAGCGCCTGGTAGCGGCCAACCGGCAGGCGGCGTCCATCGATGCTCTGGCCGCCGAGGCCGCTGATTGGGTGCTGACGCTGACGCCGCAGCAGGCGCGCCGCAAGGCCGGCATGGCATCCAAACACTTCTGGCTCAGAAAGCTGTTGCAGAACTTTTGGCGACCTACTTAGGAGCAGTGCTGATCTCATTGATAGGACTGAGCGCCGCTATGCCTGCGTTCGCCAGCTCGGATGACGCTTGGCGGGCAATGCGACAGAAGGTGCGCAGCGGATGTCTCGCAAAGGCGAACGCGACTGGCCTTGGTAAGGTGAACGTCAGTGTGGATCCATTCGGAACGCAAAGTTATGGCACTGCCATTCTCTTCAAGCGCAGAGCTTCCAGACAAGCAAGTCTGGCCTACATATGCGTGATGGACAAGAAGACGGGAGAGGTTGAGGTCGGAGGAGAACAAACGCTGCAATGATTTGCACTCAAGCCAGAATTTGACCATGCGGGCCGACGGACGGTGGGTTCCAGTGTAGTAGCTGGAACTTGATCTGACATTTGGCGTCCGAGAGTTGGTCGGGCTCATCTGTCCGATGGTGTGTTCAAGCTGCGATCATCTTCTCCTTCGCTAACGGGATTGCATCAAGGAAGGTCTGCATCGGTATCTTGCCAAAGCACCACCGGCCCTGATGGGGACGCTCCTCATTATAACTCGCCACCCAAGCATCGAGATCAACCTGCAGCTCCGCAATCGAGCCATAGATCTTCTTGCGGAACGTCACGCGATAGAACTCATCCAGCACCGTCTTGTGGAAGCGCTCCACGATGCCGTTCGTTTGTGGGCTCTTGGTCTTGGTGCGGGTGTGATCCACATCCTCCACGGCGAGATATAGCTCATATTCGTGGCGCTCGGGATTGCCGCAGTACTCGGTGCCGCGGTCGGTGAGCACCCGACACAGCTTCACCTCATGGGCATCAAAGAACGGCAGAACACGGTCGTTGAGCAGGTCGGCCGCGGTGATCGGCGTCTTGCGGTCATCCAGCTTGGCGAACGCCACCTTGGTGTAGGTGTCGAGGAAGGTCTGCTGGTAGATCCGTCCGCCCCCTTTCATGGTGCCGACGGAGAAGGTGTCCTGACCGCCGCAGTCACCGGGGCATGCACTCTCGAATTCGCCATGCGCCTCCTTCTCGGTCTTGGCTTTCTCCAGCGCCGCCAACTGGCTCTCGGTCAGGATCAGGCCCTCCTGCGCCACCTTGGCGTCCAGGGCTTTGAGGCGTTTCGTCTTCGTCTCGAGATCATGCCGCTGCCACACTCCACGCACGCCGGCCGGGGAGATCGAGTGGCCGCGCTTGCGCATCTCGTTGGCAATCCGGATTTGGCCGAAGGCCGGCTGCTCCAGGGACAGCGCGACAATGATCGCCTCGACCTCGGCCGGCGTGCGGTTGGCCCGCAGCGGCTTGCGGCGGGTCAACTCCTGCAAGGCCATCTCGCCGCCGGTCTCATAGAGCTCCTTGAAGCGGTAGAAGCTGTCGCGGGAATAGCCCATCCTGGGACAGGATCGGCTGACATGGCCGAGTTGCTTGGCCAGTTCCAGCAGGCCGACCTTGGCGCGGATGATCTTCTGCTCGCGGGTCATGGCGGTGGTCATTATGAACGCCGAGGCCGGGCGCTGCGCACCCCGACCACTCCGCGCCCGGCCTCGGCTCATGCCTCAGCCTAACGACACCGTCTGTCAGATTAAGTCCAAACTACTTCTGTTCCAGCATCTTGGGCACCGCCCCTCAACGATGCACTCTCATAGCCTGCTCAGGCTTCAGTTGCGTTACATCACATCAAATTGCTCACCCGCCTCAAAGCAACCTTTTCCACGAGGCTCCGGCCCGTCCGGTTACCCGACCGAGCCCCCGGTAGCTACCAGATCAACCGACAAATCTGTGGGTGGAACCGTCCTCCTCTGGTAATCCGCACCTTCGGAACGCACTGCCATAAACGGACTTCTCGTCCAAATCGTCCAGAGTCGCTCCGAACGCGGCCCATCGGCCCACGCGGCGCCTATTACGCTTCTTATTGTAGCGACCAGCTTTTGCCTGAGCCAGCTGACACGTACTCGATCTTAGTCCCACGCACCGATCATCTGCTGATCACGCTGTTCGATCAACTGGGTAACCGGAACAGGTGAATGCTCGGCCAGGAATTTGTCGGCTTCCAAGGCTGCCATGCTCCCCATGCCGGCGGAACTGATAGCCTGCCTGAACACCGGGTCGATGACATCGCCGGCGGCCATGCACCCGGCAACGGAGGTTTTCGTCGACCAGGAGCCGACCGTGATGTAGCCGGCCTCGTCCATTTCAAGCTGACCACGAAACAGCTTGGTCGCGGGATCATGGCCGATGGCAACGAAAAGGCCTTCTGTGGAGAGGTCCCTCGTCGCGCCCGTGTTCACATCACGGATCCGAACTCCGGTCACCGCCTTCATCGGCTCCTGGTTGCCAAGGACCTCGTCGATGACGTGGTTCCAGATCACCTCAACGTTCGGCTTGGCCAGGAGGCGATCCTGCAGAATGGGCTCCGCCCTGAGGCGATCACGGCGATGGATGATCGTGACCTTAGAAGCAAGGTTCGACAGGTAGAGCGCTTCCTCCGCCGCTGTGTTTCCGCCTCCCACAACCACGACTTCTTTGTTGCGATAGAAGAAGCCGTCACAGGTTGCACAGGCTGAGACTCCGTACCCGTTGAAGACCTCTTCCGAGGGCAATCTGAGCCAGCGAGCTTGGGCGCCCGTCGCGATGATGAGGGCCTCTGCGATGTACGTATCTCCGGAGTCCCCTTGGGCGTGGAACGGGCGTCTGGAGAGATCAACGGAGGTGATGGTATCAGACACCAGAGTGGTGCCGACATTCTCCGCCTGCTGCCGCATCTGCTCCATCAGCCACGGCCCTTGAATGGGCTCCGCGAACCCAGGGTAGTTCTCGACATCCGTTGTGATGGTGAGTTGGCCGCCCGGCTGAATGCCGGTCACCAGAAGCGGCTTCCGGTTGGCGCGAGCCGCGTAGATGGCAGCGGTGTATCCGGCCGGCCCAGCCCCGATGATCAGGACCTCGGTGCGATGCGTGGTCATAGCGTGGTCTCAAAAATCGAGGGTGGCGAATGCAAACACCCGTTGGAAGGCCTCGCTGCCCGAGCCGCAGCATACGAGGACCTTGTGACGGCATCGATCTCGTTACGGGAGATGCCGAGGTCATCGAGCTCGTGCTCGGAGTAAAGCAACAGCTCACGGACGGACGCACGATACCGCTGGTAGGCGCGGATCCTGGAAAGAAGAAAAGCGACGAACATGGGAATTCTCCGTTTGCAGCTGAAGCAATGGCTTCTTTCAATAGAGGTGATCCTGCCAGCCGGCTGGACTACAAAACAGGCCCAAGACTGAATGAAAGGACTGTACCGTCGCCCGCTCGATGGCAATTGACTGGTCGACGGCGCTATCGGGCTTGAGGATCAAATAGTCCTTGGCCAAAGGGATTATGCGGGATAGAGGCGCTGCAGTTTGGTGCGCGCTTGGACGGTCGTGAAGCGCCAATGAGCTGTGGCTCTAGCCCTGTTGCGCATAACCTCCCACGCGGCGATCTCACGTTGGAGCACCGTTTGATCCGGAAGGCGCTGCCCCAGTCTCGGGTGGATCATCTGGCGCTAACCGCTTTCGCATCAGAGGCAAGAGCACGCCCGAATGTCTATCCTACGCGGTAAATTTCTCTATTAGCGCTCAGCAGCAAGGGTAGCATGCCTCTAGCGCAATCCCTTCTATGAAGCATGCTGAATTGCAAAGAGGCGCGATGCCGCCGATATCGGCAGTGGCTGATTTCAACGCGGCATCGCCTTCTTCCCTCTGGCGCTGTCGTATCGGCTGTTCCCTCTGGAAGGTTTTGGCTTTTGTCGAACCTCTACTTCGCCCGGCTTTTTCTTGTCTGCCGGTACAAGGCCGTTGACGCGTGTTAGCGAAAAGCTGGCTGTAGCGCAGCTCGACTTTGGTCGTGGACAGGCAGGTGTGCGGACCAGCTTGGTACGCTAGTGTTTCTCATGACAAAAAGCGCGTAATTCCCTACTAAGTAGGTCGCCAAAAGTTCTGCAACAGCTTTCTGAGCCAGAAGTGTTTGGATGCCATGCCGGCCTTGCGGCGCGCCTGCTGCGGCGTCAGCGTCAGCACCCAATCAGCGGCCTCGGCGGCCAGAGCATCGATGGACGCCGCCTGCCGGTTGGCCGCTACCAGGCGCTTGAGTTCGCGCCAGAGTTGATCCATCGGGCTCAGTTCGGGCGCCTGCCGGGGCAGCCACACGAACCGGATGCGCAGCCGGGCGGCCAGGGCTTGGGTCTGCGGCGCGGTGTGGGCGCTCGCCCGGTCGGTCAGCAGCCAGAGCCAGCCGGCGCCCCGGTAGTGGCGCCGCAACACGCGCAGGAACGCCTGGGCATCGGCCTGACCGGCGCGATGGCGGACCAGCACCAGCCGGCGCGCGCTGTGCAGGTCAATCGCCCCAAACAGCACCCGCTTGGCATTGCGGCCGGTGATCGGCACGATCGCCTGGGTACCCTTGAGCGCCCACATCGCCCGCAGGGGCGGAAACAGTCGCAGCAGGGTCCAGTCGAGGCACAGCAGCCGATCGCCTCTGTGCCAGCCCGCCTTCAGGCGCCGGATCAAGCCCCTTTTTTCTGCGCCAGATGAGCCGCGCGCGCGACATAGACATAGCGCGGCCGCTTCCAGCGATAGCCGGCCTCGTGCAGCCGGCGCCGCAGGGTGCGGGGGCTGACGGCGAGGCCCTTGGCGGCCAGATCGTGCGCCAGCAGCGGCACCGTCCAGCTCGTCGCCTGGTAGCCGCAGCGGCGCGGGTCACGTGCCAGGGCCGCCGCCAGCCGCTGCGGCGTGAGCCTCGGGTGACGACGGGGACGTCCGCTGCGCGGCCGGTCGATCAGTGCCGCGGCCTCATGCTCGGCCCGGTACTGCACCAGCCAGCGATGCACACTGGAGCGGTTGACGCGGCAGCGGCGGGCCGCCTCGGCCATAGAATGGCCCTCGGCCACCAATAGCAGCGCCTCGAGGCGGCGATACACACGGACCTCACGGGCGCCGGCAAGCGCTGCGGCAAGCCGCTTGCGATCCGCCTCGTCGAGCCACGTCCCGGGAGAGTGATCATGGTGTTGCATGCTCCCCAGGAAACACCCGCAGCTCCCGCGTCGCAAGTCTTATGGCGACCTACTTAGAGCACCGGACGGTTAAACGGACGCATATCCGGCCGCCCTGAGGAAGTTCCAACACTCGTGCGGCTCGAAGAGATTGCAGATGTCGCCGAGGGCGCGCCAAAGCGCGTCAAAGGTTCGGGCTTCAGCTTTGCGCAGGTGTGCCTTGATCTTGGCGAAGGCCTGTTCAATTGGATTAAGATCGGGCGAATAAGCAGGCAGGAACAGAAACCAGGCGCCGCGTTGCTTCAGGCATTGGGCGGCCTTCTCGCTCTTGTGGACCGCCAGGTTGTCGAGGATTACCACGTCGCCTTGGTGCAGCGTCGGCGCGAGCTGGGTCTCGATATAAGCCTCAAACGCCAACCGGGTGATCGGGCCATCAATCACCCACGGAGCGCTCAACTCGCTGCACCGTAGCCCGGCTACAAAGGTATGGGTTGTCCAGTGTCCAAAGGGAGCTTTCATGCGCAGGCGCTGGCCGCGGCGAGAACGTCCGCGCAGGCGCGTCATCTTGGTGTTGACGTACGTCTCATCGAGAAAGATCAAGCGGTGCGGCTCTTGGCGCATATGCGGCTGACGGTGGGTATGCCAGACGCGGCGCTCATCCCGCACGGCGGCGTGTGCGCATTCCGCCGCCATCAGGACTTTTTTATAGCTGAAGCCGCGGTGGCACAGAAAGCGCGAGAGCATTGCGGGAGCTGCCATCACCCCGTGTTCCTCCAGCAGCCTCGCGGCCAGTTCGGGCATGGTGATGGCGGGGTGGGCCTCGACCGTCTGGATCAGGAAGCTCTCATAAGCCACCAGCTTGCCGCGTCCGGGCGGGCGGCCTTGCCGGGCCGGCGCCGGCGAGCCGGTGTCCCGCGTTCGCCGCACCAGCTTGATGGCCAAGCTCTCGCTGACGTCAAAGTGCTCGGCTGCCGCTCGGCAGGAATGACCGGCCTCGACAAAGTCGGCGACGCGCACCCGCAGATCCAGGGAATAGCAATGACCCATGATCCACCTCCCGTTCCAGCAAGTGAATCACGGATCGCGCCAGCCCAAAACCCCGGGAGTCGGATTTCCAGTCCGGTGCTCTAGTATAAGTTGATGGAAGGCGCCTTGGTCCCGAAAACTTCGGCTTAATACCACCCTTAAGTTGAGTAGATCAGCGAAGTCATGCTTCCGAGAGCCACGCCAGAGGCGACCTGTGGCAGGCCGCCGTCGAAAGGCTAAGAGTCGGTCCGAGCGATTCATGAGCTTTGACAAAGCCTTGCGATCCTGCGGGTCATGAGCCGGATCATGGCGAGTTGCACGAACGCCAGCTGCGTGCGCGTGAGGTTCTCAAAATCCTTGACCAGCCGGCGGCAGCGACCGAGCCACCCGAAGGTTCTCTCGACAATCCACCGCTTCGCGACCACCCCGAAGCCTTTGGCTGCCTCCGAGCGTTTGACAATCTCCAGAACCACCTTGCCGGTCCGTTTCGCGGCCGCGGCTGTTGCTGTGCCGCTGTAGGCGCCATCGGCAAACAGGCGCTCCAGGAACACGAACACGCGCCGCACACTCTTCAGAAGCGGCAGAAAGCCATCCCGATCCTGCACATCGGCCGGTGTCACATTCAGCCCGAGCATCAGGCCCAGCGTGTCGACGATAAGGTGGCGCTTCTTGCCCTTGACTTTCTTGGCCGCGTCATAGCCGATCGGATCGATGCGCCTCCCCCTTTTTCGGCGCTCTTGACACTCTGGCTGTCGACGATCGCGGCGGTGGGACTGGCGTGGCGTCCCTCAAGCTCGCGGACCTGCTGGTAGAGCGCGAAGTGCAGGCGGTCGAGCACGCCATCGCAATGCCAGCGCACGAACCAGCCGTGGACGGTGCTGCGCGGCGGCAGATCTTTGGGCAAAGCCCGCCATTGGCAGCCTGTGCTCAAGACGTACAGAACGGCATTGAGGATCTCGCGCACGCGCTCCGGGACTGGCCCGGACCTCGTGCGACGGAGCAGAAATGGTCGCACCCGATCCCATTCGGCATCCGTCAGGTCGCTCGGGTAGCGCAAACCTGTGCGAGCGTAGAGACCTCGGTTCTCTGGGGTCCACATGGGCGCCTCCGCAAATCGGCGCCAACCAGAGAATCACAAGTCATTGCTCGGATTCAACTTTCACTCGGACAGGCTCTTAGTAGAGCATTAACGTCTGTTACATGACAGCCATCACTGGAGTCGACCATGGCTGGGTCGATCCTCTGGGCTCGAGGGGGTGAAAAATCCACCTCCTGCCACTGACGGCCGGGTTTAAGAAAGCGAAATTCCGGCTGCAGGGGAGGGAAGGGGCACTCGAAAGGCTGCAGGGTTTCTGCCAAGTGATCGAAGAGAGCGTCGAGATCGCCAACAAGGATCTGGAAAGATTGATCCTCGCGCGGGAGCTGATGAACCGGGTGGCTAACAAGTGCCGCAGCAATTCCAAGCTGCCTGAGCTCGTAAACCTATTCCTGTCGCGCCCATTGGTGACGGTGCCGCTGGGAGCCAAGGTCCTGAAGGTCACGCCCAAGGGTGTTGACCTGATGTTGGTGCAGCTGGGGGTGCCCTGCCGAGAGAGTTGACTGGACGACGGCGCTACCGCGCTTGGGGGATCGTTTAGCTCCTGCACGTCAGTCGGCCTACAGCATCCAAACTAACCCGGCTCGGCACGACAGGCTGGAGCATCCTAAGGACAGACGCGGAGGCCAGTCGATCTATCTCTCCCCCGGGTGCTCTAGAGGGCACCGTCAGATTAACCGGAGAGTGACCGGTTCGAGACATAGGTAAGGGATGCAGAACGCCCGTCACTCTTGCTATGCCCGCCACCGCTTCCCGGCTGAAGTGATCAGCCATGCCGTCTGGTTGTACTTCCGGTTTCCTTTGAGCCTCCGGATGGTCGAGGAGATGCTGGCCGCCCGAGGTATCCTGGTCAGCCACGAGACAGTCCCGGCAATGGGCGATGAAGTTCGGCCAGACCTATGCCAACCAGATCCGCCGCCGCCTTCCGAAAGCGGGCGACAAATGGCACCTGGATGGTGTGTCACGAACACATTTCTGAAGGAGGAGATGTGGAGCTGTACAAGAGATGAGGGTTGGCCCCTCGAGGTCTGCAGTCAGGTGCCGGCCTCAAACCCCTGCAAGCTGCGGTCGTCAAGAGCGACCGTGGTGAGCGTTGCAGCCAAAGGCGGGACCTCAGTCCCGTCAGGTACGATCCGGAGAGGCGAGCGAAAGCGAACCGCTGATGACGTGTCGAAATGCCAAAGATGATGTCAAAACCGGAGGGTCGTCCATCCTCCGGGATCAGTTCGGGGGCTGTCCTGAAGACTGCCCGAGTGACATCCGGCATGGAGGCGGCGCGAAGCCGGATCAGGCTCTTGTACGGAACGTGAGAACCTGTCGTCCCGCTGCCAAGGGAGACGTCCAAGCGGCTCAAACCGCAAGGACCAGAGGACCGCTGCGGGGCACAGGGGCGGAGCAGCTCTGAGTCAGGTGGAAGGTTCTGTCATGGGACCGGACCGAAGGGGCTGCAGTGTTCCGCCGCGGCGCAGAGCCAACCGGTCACGGGAGGAGCTCTGTGGCCACGGCAAAGCCGTTTTCCATTCCGAAGCGGGAAGTCTGGGACGCCTTCCAGAAGGTGAAGGCCAACCAGGGAGCGGCTGGCGTAGACGGACAGTCGATTGCGGAGTTTGAGGCTGATCTTGCGACCAACCTCTACCGGCTCTGGAATCGCATGTCCTCAGGGAGCTACTTTCCTCCCCCGGTCAGACGGGTCGACCTGCCCAAGAGCGATGGACGGACCCGGCCATTGGGCATTCCCACGGTCGGCGACAGGATCGCTCAGGAGGTGGTCAAACGGTATCTGGAGCCGATCCTGGAGCCTGTCTTCCATGATGACTCCTACGGATATCGCCCCGGCCGATCGGCGATCGAGGCCCTCCGGCAGACCCGCCAGCGCTGCTGGCGGTTCGACTGGGTGCTCGATATCGACGTCCAGAGCTATTTCGACAGCATCGACTGGGAGTTGCTGCTCAAGGCGGTCCGTCATCATACGGACTGTCCGTGGATGCTGCTTTACATCGAGCGCTGGCTGAAGGCTCCGGTCCAGATGCAGGATGGTAGCATCGTCCCGCGCACGGCAGGCACGCCTCAGGGCGGGGTGGTCAGCCCCGTCCTGGCGAACCTGTTCCTGCATTATGTGTTCGACGTCTGGATGGCGCGGAGCTTTCCCGCCATCCTGTTCGAGCGCTACGCGGACGACATCATCTGCCACTGCCGCAGCGAAGAGGAAGCTCGCACGCTGTGGAGTGCCCTGGAGGTCCGCTTTCGGACCTGCGGGCTGGTTCTTCATCCGGCAAAGACGAAGATCGTCTACTGCAAGGATACGAACCGGCGCGGCAACTATCCAGTCCAGTCATTTGACTTCCTCGGCTATAGCTTTCGGCCGAGGAAGGCAGCCTGGCGCGGTGGTCGTTACGGCACCTCCTTCTTGCCAGCGGCGAGCCCAAAGGCGCTGAAGGCCATTCGGCAGACGGTCCGAGGGTAGGCGTTCCACCACCGGACCGACAAATCCCTGGCGGATCTGGCGCGGATGTTCCGACCGTACATCCAGGGCTGGATCACCGACTACAGCCACTTCTACAAGTCGGCGTTGACGTGGACTTTGCATCGCATTGATGCCTTCCTGATCCGCTGGGCCTGCAACAAGTTCAAACGGTTGCGCCGGCGGCCCAAGGGCGCAAGGGAGTGGTTGGCGCAGGTGATCCGCGCCAATCCGCACCTGTTTGCGCATTGGCGCTTTCTGCATGGAAATGGCCGAACATCGGGAGCCGTATGACGCGAGAGTGTCACGTACGGTTCTGGGAGCGCGCGGGGGTGAGATTCCCCCGCGCGACTCGCCAGGTCGTCATCACCATCGCGGGCGAAAAGCATTGGCTCTGGCGGGCCGTGGACCAGAATGGGATTGTGCTCGACTTCCTCGTCCAGAGTCGCCGCAACGCAAAGGCGGCCAAGCGCCTGCTGCGGAAGTTGCTCAAGAAGCAAGGTGCGGCACCGCGCGTGATGATTACGGACAAACTCGCCAGCTACGGCGCGGCCCAGCGCGAGATCATGCCGGGTGTCGAGCATCGCCAGCATAGGGGCTTGAACAATCGTGCGGAGAACAGCCATCAGCCCACCCGGCGACGCGAGCGGATCATGAAGCGCTTCAAATCACCCGGGCAGGCCCAGCGCTTTCTCTCGGTTCATGATCAGATTGCAAACCTCTTCCGCCGTCCCGCCAACACCAGCGCCGCTGATCATCGCAAGTCCCGAGCGCGGGCCTTTCTGGTCTGGCACGAGGTGACTGGCGTTGCCGCTGGCTTCTGATCTGACGATCCGGGACGGGCAGACCTAACTCAGCCCGTTTAGTTGACGATGCCTCACCTATGTGGGACAGTGCAGACAGACATTAAGCAGATAGGCGCGTCTCTCACCGTGCGAACGAGCAACCCGGTTCATCCATATTGCTCGTTCTCCAGAACTTCCCGAACTGCTTGCTCAATCTGGTTGACCCAAGCTGGAATTGAGCCAGGAAGCAGGCGGGCGAGATCGCCTCCCGAGGCACTGGCAGACCGTACCTGTGACGCCGCAGAGCGGGCCTGTGGTATGTCGCCGAGCAGCGTGCAGCACAGAACAACGATTTTGAGGGCAGGAACCCAGTGCGGGCGCAGGGACAGGGCTCGGCGTGCGGTGCTCAGTCCAGCTTCAGGATTCCCGGAAAAGATGTAGGCCACGGACAACAGAAACAGCCACGTGAAGTTCTGCGGATCAAAGGGGGAAAGCCGCAGCCCATGCTCCAGGGGTTCAATCGCATCTTGTGGGCGACCGCTATGGAGACAGGCGGCTCCGAGGATCAGGTGCCCAAGGGCGAAACTCGGGCTGAGGCTGAGAGCCCGTCGCGCAGCTTCGATGGCAGTATCGCACTCGCCGCCAAACACATGAGTCACCGCGACGGCATAGTGCGAGTACGGGTTTTTCTCATCAAGTTCGACGGCCTTCAGACCAGCTTCCATTCCACTTTGCAGACTGACCTCCGGATCGTTCCCCCATCCGTAAGCGGCAAGACCAGCCTCGACGCGTGCCAACCAGATGTATCCATCTGCGGAGTTAGACTCGACTTCAATCGCTTTCAGGAAAAGCTCGCGGGCACGGCGATGCGACTCGGGCCTAATCTTGTGGAACTCCCACATGCCCCGGCGGACGAGGTCCCAGGCGCTGAGGCTCTGCGGGCGCTCCGCGCCACGCTGCCCTTCCTTCTTGAGGAGTTCGGGCTCGATGGCTCCTGCAACCTCCTCAGCGACTTGGTCCTGGAGGACAAGGATATCGCAAACATCGCGATCATACCGCTCTGCCCAAAGGGAGCCGCCGGTTTCCGCCTCCGTGAGTTGGGCCGAGATGCGGACGTGAGAGCCGCTTCGGCGCACGCTGCCGCTGAGGATGTAGCGGACGCCCAATCGTCGAGCGACTTGCTCCGTCTCGATGGCTTTGCCCTTGAAGGCGAAGGATGAACTGCGAGCGGTGACGAAAAGCCAGCGGTCTTTGGCAAGGGCGGTGATGATGTCGTCCGTGATCCCGTCAGCGAAATACTCCTGTTCCGGGTCGCCACTCAGGTTCGTAAATGGAAGTACGGCAATAGACGGCTTGTCGGTGCGGTTCGGGCTCGGGCGCGCTGCCTTTGGCTCACGAGCGGATATGTCTCCGCTCCTCAAGGCGTAAACCCGAATGGGGCGGGCAATGTTCTTGAGGCGTTGTTCGCCCCGATCCTCAAAGGGCAACAACAACTTCCCCTCAAGCTCGTCGTAGACTTTGCCTGAGATACAGATGCCGCCAGGGTCGGCGATGCTCTCCAAGCGAACGGCGATGTTCACACTGTCGCCGAAGATGTCACCATCTGCGCTGATGAGAATATCTCCCAGGTTGATGCCCATCCGTAGCTGGATACCGCCTCCTTCGGGCTGATGCTCAGCCCACTCGGCGACACCGGCTTGAGCCTCCACTGCGCACAGAACAGCTTCGACTGGGCTGGCGAACTCCAGGAGCGCGCCATCACCCATGGTCTTCACCATGCGCCCTCGATGCCGAGATGCAGCAGGTTCGATAATCTCCGACATAGTTGTTCGAATAGCGGAGAGTGTACCTGCCTCATCCGCCTCCATCCGCCCCGACGCACCCACCACGTCAGCCGCCAGGATGGCTGCCAGCCGCCGTTCGACCCTGTGCTCCTGCCGATCCATCGGACCCTAAGTGCCCTTCCGGAGGGAATTGTGCTGCTGACCGAATGAGGTGTCCAGTCTTGGCTGATTAACTACCAAGCCTTGCCGAGAGCATCATGCGGTAGAGGAACAGGTCAAGCTTACCAGCGTTGCCTTTGATCTTGTCGAAGGCGCTCCTCATGCCCGATCATTCTCTCACGACCGCTGTGTCCCTTTTCTTATTGGTCCTTACCTTAGGAGCTTGCCAGACGGACACCGGAACCGGGTTCGCCACGGGAGTGGCAGGCGGTGCCGTCGTCGGGGCAGTTGTGGGCGGTCCAGTCGGCGCGGCTGTCGGCGGCATCGCTGGTGCGGCGGTTGGTGGCATCCTGACCGCTGAGGAGACGAGGCGGGTCCGCACTTATGTAGCGGCGCAACGGAACCCCTCGATCCAGGTCGCCGAACCGGTGACAGTGGGGCAACGTGCGCCACCGAGCGCACGTCTGTCTCCGCTTCCAGCCAGCGTTGGCCTTCGAAATCCCTATCGCTATACGGTTGTGAACGACCGAACGGTGCTGGTTGATCCGCGCAGCCGTCAGATCGTCGAGATCGTCGAGTAAGCGCCTCGCCAGACTCGGATCAGAGGGTTATGGCTCTGTGCATCTCGTGGCCGTAGCGCAGTAGCGAAAAGGGGCCTTGCGGCCCCTTCCTGGCAGGATGATCCTCTCAGCGAGCGTACTTGAACTCGGGAGCCGCCTTGAGTTGGTCCTTGGTCATGTTCGTTGTCAGCATCGCATGATCGGGAGCCGAACGGGCAGCCGCATCAGCAGGCCGATCCGTGGCCACTGTGCCGGTGGTGGTCGGCGCAGTTGGGCTGACCGCCCCCGGAGCCGTTGCGGTAGCTCTTGGAGCAGCCGGGGCATTCGGATCGGTCGTCGTGGCGGTGGTCGCCACCGCACGCGGCTCATTCACGAACTTCACCTGATCGAACGGGATCGCCACATCGCGCTCACCGATACCCAGGAAGCCGCCGACACCCACGACCACGGCCTGGATTTTGCCGCTGCTATCCACGAGCAGTTCGCTGATGTCGCCGATCTTCTCGTTATTCTGGTTGTAGATATCCAGCCCTTCGAGCTTGGAGGCTCGCCATTGTCCCGGCTGCTCCTGCGTCATCCAGGTGCCGGTGTTCATCTGCCCGGATGAGGGAGCAGTGGCGGACGCAGCAGGTGGGGCTGCTGTGGAGCCTGCGGGCGGACTCGTTTGGGCCAGAACCGGGCCTGCCATCAGGGTTGTACCAAGAAGAGCTAACGCAAGATGCTTCGCAAACATGTGTTCCTCCAGGGCGTTCGTGCGTCGTAAGGCGCACACCAGAATAACGTGGAAGCTAGGCGTTCCGTTCTGGCGCAGGTTTCGCTCTCATCGGAGGAACTGGTGCCGGGTTCGTGGCATTGCCATACGCAGCATGTTTTCCCCTGAGAGACCTGCCCCGTCCCCGGACGGGGCTTTTGTTGGTGGTGGTCAATCAGGTCCGACGTGGAACACGTTGAGGCTGTTTGCGGTTCTTTGGGCTCAAAGCTGCGGCGTTCCGCCTTCGCCACAAACCCGGGCGGTCGGCGACGAAGATATTCTCGGACACCGGGGATCAGATGCCCCAGTAATAGGGCGTCCTCCAGTAGTCGTGCAGTTCCCGCTCGCGCTCCCGATCCGACCAGTCGTAGTCGTCGCGATCCCGGTAGAAGGTCGGAGCGCCACGAAGCTGCTCTTCGGTGATGTCCGTGCGGTAGCCACCCAGGCCAGTATCGTAGGTCAACTTGCTCCACGGGATGGTGTGCTCGTTCTCGCCCATCCCGAGGAAGCCGCCGAATGACATCACCGCATAGGCGACCTTGCCGCTGAGCTTCTCGATCATCAGGCGCTTGATCGAGCCAAGGTGGTTGCCCTGCGGATCATACACTGCCGTTCCTTCCACCCGATCACTCTCGATCAGGGGCTTGCCTGTCATCACGCCAGGAGCATTGGTGTTGGCTGTAGCATCTGTCTGGGCCATATGGCGTCTCCTCTTCGGGTTACAGAAGACCTTGATGCCCCTGGTAACCTCTCATGCGCTATGCTGCGACGGGAGGTGCTTGTCTTGATTGAGGTCCGCGCAGAGTTGTAGTTGAGCCTCCGCGCTGCGCGCATCCCATTTGCTTTGCGCTGTCCTAGTGATGCTGATGGCCACGGTGTGCTGCATAGCCACGATCTGAACGGCCATAATCCGGCACATGCCTGTCTCGGTTTCGCCTCTCGCCATGGATCATCCAAGCCAGCGCATAGCCGATGGCTCCAGCTATGAAGAGCGAGAGGAGCGGGTTTGCCGTCGTGTACTGGGTTACAAGGCTTTGCCCCTCACGGACATATCGCTCAGCCTGCGGATAGCGTTCGCCTGCTTGCCGCACGTAGCGCTCACCCTGGCTGTACACATTCCCTGCGGCTTCGGCGGCATTTCCGGCCACATCGCTGAGAGCCTCCCGCACCTGATCAAGAACATGCTCGGTTGAGTCCTGCTCCGCTCGGCTCTGTTGGTCATCCACCGATGAGGCACGGGCTTCCTGATCAGGACGAGCAGGCTTAGGCCCTTTGGTGATGGTCACAGAGACCGGATCACTCGTCGGGAACGTCTCCTCGATGGCATGGTCGAGCCGTGCATCGAGGTTCTCCTGCGAGTTTTCGGGCAGCTTATTGTCTGGTGGACACTCCGCAGACTGAGGCTCCGCCCTATCAGAAATGGGTTGGCCGCTGATGCCGGGTGAGTTCACCATATGCGCCCTCCAGGACACTCCGAGCAGGTGTGTCGGCAACCTGCACCCCATGTAACGCCAAGGCCGCGCGAGCCGTTCCGATGCGCTTTGCCTTATGTAAGAGGGCATGGCTGAAGGGCAGGGATCAACAGATCGTCTGCAAAGCGCAAGCAACGACGGCTTTGGGCGATGATGAGATGTACCAAGAGGTTGGGGAGCCGGATGATCGGGGTGGCTGCGGATATGATGGAGGCACGCTAATAACGCTCTACAGGAGCAACTCTAAGGGTTCCAGATCGCAGAGTTCAGGCTTCCTGAGTGCGCTTTGTGATATGTGCCCGGTACGCCGCTGCCGATTTCATGGGGATCGTGCCAGCGTCGGTCAGCCTCACGATCTCGGCTTTGGCCCGTCGTGCCGCCTGCGTAGTGTAGGACGGCTTCAGCGTGACTTGAATGCGGCTGGAGATGTGTCGTCGGTACACGCTGGCCTGCCGTGGATTGATGCTCTTCTTAGCGACAAGCTGATCCAATTGTTCATAAGCCTGCTGGGCTTCTGTCGGGGCGTAACTCTGCTTCTTCTCGAACATGGGGATATCCTTTCGGTGATGAACCGGGCCATTTGGGCGCTGGCCTCAGCTATTTTCCGATAACGTCCTATCTTACTACGCAGGCTGTTGCCGCGCCTAGAATGGGAGAACTTCATGGCCATGAAGTATGTCATGCTCAAACTCGATGGTGGCGAGTTGCTCCCGCTACTCTTCCCCGAGTTCATGCAGCACTCGCACATAGCCCAGTCTGTTCCGGCCACAGTGGTGAGCGCCGGTCGGGTCTCTTTGGAGGCCGGAAAGCTCATTGCCCATAGCGCATCAAGCTCACTGGATGTCTGTTCACGAGAGGAGGATAGTGGGATTATTCAGGCATATTTTGATGGACAGAATGTTATCCAGCAGGAGCTTTAACCTGATACATGATAGGAACGGCTATCAGGCTGCTCCGCGTGATTGGTTTCAACGGTACGTCGATATCCTAAGCTTGCAACAGGAACGGGTAATGTCCGCACAAAGCACCGAAGCCCTTCAAGGAATGTTCCTGAAACAGGTTCGTGATAATAGAGTTGAAGTCACCATCTTTCTGGCGAACGGGATTAGGCTCCAGGGTCAGATCAGATCGTTTGACAACTTCACAGTCCAGCTTGTTCGGGGCAACGGGACACAGATCGTCTACAAGCATGCTATCTCGGCGATCCACCCAGCAGAGCCAGTGCAACTGATAGACCCAGCTTCATTGCGGTGAGAGAGCCCCTGTCCAAATCCTGCTGAGGATGCGGCTCGGATCACCTCAAAGCAGCATTCGACAATTCAGTTGGCGCTTTTTGCGCTCTGCCGAGCTGCGTTGCAGTGGATTTATCTGTCGATCCGAGAGGAGCCCACATGAAGAAGGCGCGAAAGCTCTATGAAAGCTCAAGTGGTGACCGCTGGTACTTGATCCGCGACCCTTCAGGAGGTCTGTTCATCCATTACGAAGCCAATGCGGCGTCCGGAGGGCACGTGGAACATGAGGACATCGTAACCTTCCTGAGTCGCGGCGATGGTCCGGAACAGCAGGAACTGCTGCGTTTGATCGGGACCCTCACGGAGGAACACCCTGCGACTACAGGAAAATGATCACTTCGACCAAGGTCCTCGCAGGACAGAAGAACCCCGCCAAGAAGCGCCATTACCCCAACCGCCACGGTTAGCCGACCAACCTGAGATTAGGTGTCAGGAAAGTCAGTTATCGCCGCTTCCATAGCCATGCAGGATCAGCTTTTTCGCGGAACAGTCGGAGTGCCTCTGAGGACAGCCTGAGCAGAGGCTTCGATCCAACGGGCCACACCGCTCCTCCCGTTTGTACACGTGCATTGCCTCTGCGGAAAGTTTCGGCAGACCCTCAGTGGATATTCACTGACGCAACTCCTGCAAGGTCTTCTCAGGGTCTTAGAGTATGGCTGATCCCGCAGCCAAAATCGTTGAGGTGTCAAGCAGCGCTACCGAATCAGGCATGGTTCACCTCCCTCGGCATCAGCCTGTCCGGAAGCAGGGCGGTCTGTGAGTGTTACGACTCAATCCGTCGTAGCTATGAGGGCCTTCGGCCTCACACTTAGACACGGCGCAGTATGCAGGCCGTGCAGAGGAAATTTGGGCTTAAACGTGTCAGTAATAAGCCCAGAGGATGGCAGTATTCGCTAATTAATGTTAGTAAAATTGACCGTTCTGTTGGATTCACTGTGAATCAGCATCGAATGCTGCTCCCGAGCCGATTGTCATTAAGTGCCTAACTTTGCTTGCGAATCCAAGCCTCGGCGAGGTCGTCATGGGCGCCGATCATGACCCCACCGAATTTCCATTTTGTCTCGCTAACCCAAAGCGTTGCGCCTCCCTTGCGAGGGGTCAACCTTCGGGGCTGATTCACACAGATGACAGGCGAAGCTGACTGCGCTGCCTTTCTGCAATGGGCCCTGCCGCAGTTGCGGCTCCGTTGGGCGGGATTTCGCAGGGTTCACCACCAGGTCTGCAAGCGCCTTCGCTGGCGGCTCCGCGAACTCACGCTTGAGACACTCGATCACTACCGTCACCGACTCGAGACTGACCCTCACGAGTGGACCGTGCTGGACGATCTCTGCCATGTCACGATTTCGCGCTTCTATCGCGACCGACAGGTCTTCGACGTTTTGGGACGCCTGATCCTGCCGGAATTGGCCGAGCGCGCGTTCATGCATGCGCGCCCAATCCGCGGCTGGTGTGCGGGTTGTGCATCGGGCGAAGAAGCCTTCACGCTGAAGATCCTGTGGGATCTGGATGTTCGCCCTGGGGCAAAGCCGGTCAAACTTGAGGTGATCGGAACGGACGCGGACGACGCCGTGCTGCGGCGCGCTCTGAACGGCTGCTTTTCCTTTGGAAGCCTGAAAGATGCACCGGTCCATTGGGTCGATGCCGCGTTTGAGCGCCGGCAGCAGTTGTACTGCATTCGGCCGGCCTATCGCGAGGGGGTGGCGTTCGAGCGCCACGATATCAGGTCTGAGCTGCCGGCCGGCATCTTCGATCTGGTTTTCTGCCGCAATATCGTCTTCCTATTTCGAGGCCGGGCTGCAGCGTACGGTCCTTGACCGCGTTGCCAGTGTGCTGCGGGTGGGCGGTTATCTTGTGATCGGCGCGCATGAGCAACTGCCTGATCCTACCGGATTATTTGAGCCGGTTGCGGGGTGCCGGGAGATCTTCCGCAGGGCTGGACCTGGGCGGGATCCGTCGCACACCGTTCAGTAACTCAGTTCGGTCTACGCCTCCGACAAACTCGGAGAGCATGAGATTTTGTGTTGGGGCAGCGAGTGAGAGATCCTTTCGAGAGTTGGCCGCGCCCGATCAGAGGCAGAGAGTCAGAACTGCGGGCGACCTTCGTGCCCCACAGCTCCTTATGCTCTCATCGGGCAGGACGTATCCGCCGGCCCCGTTGTAGGTGATATGCTTCGCGTTGGAGGGCACGGGGGCAATCGATGCGACAGGCGCGTCCCAGGTGTCGCCCACATTCGCAAGTGGCAAGGGTTGTTGCGCCTGCTGCCGTCCACCGGACAAGACACCTGCGGCGAGGGTCAGACATATCAACAGGACGGGCGGCAGGCGCATCGGGTTCCTCCAGTTGGCTGACTAACGGCCAAGCCTAAGTAGGGGTACGCAGGATCGCCGCCATTGCTCTCATGGATTAAGCTGATCTAGGACTGGGCGAGTGAGGCTTTCGCTCCGGGATGTCCGAGCATCTATAGTCGTTGACAGGACCGGCCATGGTCTTGGTCAAGGGATCATACCCCGTTTGTGATCCGCCTTGGCATCGTTTCCGGCCCTGCGGGCGCTATTGTTGGTTGGAAGGCATCGCCCGCTTCGCGGTAAGCCTCCGATGAGGATCGCCACGGTGACTCTAACGCGTCTCGCAGCCCTCTTGGGGGCATCGCAAAATCTTCCCGGAATCCTACACTAAGCCCCCTTTGAGAAACTTCGAGCGCAGATTTCGGAGTGAGCAGAAGTGATTGTTGAGAGCCTCGCCGGGCTAGACATAATCCCGTTGAAGCAAATGGGCCCTATACGGTGCGGCATAGGTTAGGCATTCATCCAACAGGTGCACCCCGTTGGGTAAATGTTAGGATCGCACCCGGACTGAGGCGCAAAAAGCCTTGTTCTACGCGTAGTTGCTCGCACGGAGGACGAGGATCTGAGTTAGTTCCGGGATCCTTAGCGTAGGATCTCGGGAAGGTTCTGCGATGCCCCCAACGTCTCCTGGAGAGGAACCAGAAAGCCTGAAACGCAATTCTTCTTCAGCCGCTCCGCGTCAAGCGCGACGGTCAATGCCGTGCCGGCGTGGAGCGGATCCAGACTTCGCATGAAGGAGGAGCGCCATGGCCCGCAATCCATTGACCCCTTTCCGCTCTGGGTTCGGCCTCCTGGGAGGGGATGACCCATTCCTCTCACCGCACCGGGAGATGAACCGTCTCTTTGATGACGTCCTGCGTGGCACCAGTCTGCCCAGCACGGGCCGGCAAGGCGAGGGCGGCAACGTGATCAACGCGCAGATGAACGTGTCCGAGACGCAGAATGAGATCCGCATCACGGCGGAGTTGCCCGGCGTCAGCGAGCAGGACATCGACATCAATCTCGAAGACGACATGCTCACGATTCGCGGGGAGAAGAAATTCGAGCGCAAGGACGAGAAGGAGAACTTCCACTTCGTGGAGTGCTCCTACGGCACCTTCCAGCGTTCGGTGCGGCTGCCCTTCCCGATGAATCCAGACCAGGTGCAGGCGCGATTTGAGAACGGCGTGCTCACCGTAACGGTGCCCAAGACCGGACGGCCTGAGCGGTCGCACCGGATCCAGATCCAGGGGCGTGCCGCGGGCGGACAGGTTATCGAGGGCACCCAAGCCGGGCAGGGCACGGGCAGCGAAGCATCGCAAGCAAAGCAGGGGGGCAAGCCGCGCAAAGGCGGATCGGAAAAGACGTCGGGCACCGCGGGCAACTGAACTCCGCCGCGAGCGGTGAGAGCGCCTTGAAGGGCTCCAGCGCCGATCCGGTCTGCGCCGTGAACAGAACCATCGAGGAGGATCCTGCGTGCGCCTGCAGGAACTTCCGATGACCTGCATGCTGCCTGGTGGACTTGTTTTCGCTCATCCGCTGGTGACGCCGCCGCTCGGCACCAAGTTCTTGCAGGTCGCGCCCAAGGCAGTGGATCTGATGTCGGTGCAATTGGGAGGAGCGCTGCCGCGCGAGCGCGGCGGGCGAACCCGCTCCCGCGTCTGGGGCATCGTGTAAGTCTACGCGACCACACGACTGATGCCTCGTTGTCGCGTTACTGCCATGGTTCAGGGCTCCTGGACGGACCGCAAACGGAGAGGGCAGCTTGTTCGAGGATCACGGGAGCATACGGATTGATCTGGCGTGTCCTCACTGCCAGCAACTGTTCAAGGTCCGGCTGCGGAAACTGCACTTTGGGGCAGACCTGACCTGCCGCCTGTGCCGGCATGAGTTCTCCGCGAGGGATGTGTCTGACCGTCCCGAGGTTCAGGAGGGGGTTACACGGATGAAACAGATTGTAAAAGAGCAGGTGCGCTCTATGGAGCCGCGCAGAAACCGGAACGTCACTGAAGAACGTGGTGGTGAGAAACAGGACCACCACAGCGCTCCCATGCGCAGGCCTGCTGAGCGCGAGCGTGAAGTGGCGGAAGGATCCTCTGACTTTTAATCAGAGGATCCTGGGTTCGAGTCCCAGCGCGCTCACCAAATCTTATCAAGCACTTAGATGCTGATCAGGCTTGGTCTTGCTTCCCAGAAAACCGGATTGGGAAGCGTATGGGAAGCAGGCTCGACCTGAGTGGGTTATTTCCTCTGCGATCGCACCGGTTTGCCCGCAGGTCGAACCCTACTGCCAGAATCAACAAACGTCAGGAATCAGCCAGAGAGCGGACCTTTACACGGTCAAGCTGAATGGCCGAGTTTGACCCGTTTCAGACGCCCCGCGCTCCGCAGGAGCCTGGCAGTCTGGAACATAACCGTCGGGCCTCGCGAAGAGCGTGTGCAGGGATAAGCTCGTGCCCATTGCTTCGCTGAAGCTTCTGCCGTCATGTGCCGCCGATCCGTGACTCCGCCAGGAACCTTGAGGATCTCACTCCAAGCCCAAGATCTCCTCGCTTCCCATGCTCCGTGTACTCCTGATACTCGCTCCCTCGTCGAGCTGGAAGGCGATCTTCAGGATCACCCGAAACTGGGTGACCTGCTCGTTCTCCACCACAGCCTCGAACTCCTTGACCCAGACGGAGCGAATGTTGCGCAAGGTCTGTGCGGCACGCTCGACCGCTTGGCGCGTCGCATCCTCCCAGCTGTCCGGCGACTGGGATGACAACTCCACCATTTTCACGATCGACATGTGTCCCTCCTTCGCTCCGGCGCCTGAGCGGCGCCTAACGGGACAAGCCCATATAAGAGCGGCCGTTCCTGGTCAGGGAAGCTTCTCCCGGGCCTCATTCCCTTGCACGTGGCTAGCTGCACCACGCTGGTGCCGGAGACCCTCAGACAACCCGGCTGCTTCGGTCGATCCGATGTCGGCAAACATGCTAGTCTGGCGCGACCTGACCGGGGTTCGAAGCGGATTGGTCCCATGACGCACCGTTACGTTCAGCAGCTGCAGAAAGCACGCGAGCGGCTGGTCGCGCACCGGCGCGAGATGGCCGAGATCATCATCAACACGGCGGCCTTCATTCCCGAGAGAGCCGTCGAGTTCACGGAGATCCAGAACGCGATCAAGTCGATTGACGAGGCGATCGAGGATGAAGGCAGGCTGTCCGGCACTGTCTTTCGTGACGAAGAGGACGTTTAGCGCATTGTGTGGCCCCGAAGGATTGACGCGAACCGCTGGTTCCGTCCCGAACGATGCGCCAGCTCAGGAGTGGAGCAGCGGACCTCACCCCAAAAGTGGGGCCACTTTCAACGTCCGAGGCTCTAGTGCGCCATCAGGACCGGAACTGTGGTGTTGGACAGAATGTGGCTGGTGGCCGCGCCGAAGATGAACTGCCGTAGCCGGGCTCTGGGTGTAGGTGCCTTTGACCAGCAGATCGCACCCGAGCGACACCGCCGCCGACAGGATAGCCTCGCCCGCATGTCCATGCGGGTTGCGCAAGGATCTCGTCTCCACCGACAGCCCATTCCGCATGAGGGTGCGGCTGAGATCCTGCGTCGACGGGCCCGATACGGCATCATCAACTTAAACAAATAAGGGCTGTTGGAAGTCATCACGCTCAGCGCCAAGCCATTGGAGGTCCGTCATCCACTCCTCGCGAAAAATTCACAAAACGCAGGCGAAACCCGTTATGTTGACGATGCCTCACCTCCACGAAGAGAGCGAGCGCGGGATTGACTGTCCAACCGAACACCGGACACTCGATTGCGGGTCTGGGCTGCGTCGAGCAGACCTTGCTCATTCCCCTTGCGGCACGCGCGCTCGCCCGTCGCCTTCTCCCTCACCGGGGCTTTGCTGATCCAGCGGCCGAAGCGATCGTCGTGCGCCTCGCTTACGACCTCACTCCCTTCGAAGCCGACCGGGAGATGCTGCGGGGCTTAGTCGAGCGTAGCCTGGTCTTGGATCAGCTCTTGCGTGACTTCCTCAACCCTCACCCCGACGCTCAGGTGCTCAGCCTCGGGTCTGGCCTGTCGACCCAGTTTGAGCGGCTTGATAACGGCCGGCTCCGCTGGGTGGATGTCGATCTCCCCGAGGTTGTGGAGTTGCGACGCACCCTGTTCCCGCCCCACCTGCGCAGGTGCTTGGTGAGCGCCTCAGTCACCGAGGCAGGCTGGATCTCCAATCTTGGCGATCTGCGTGGCCCGACCTTCGTGGTCGCCGAAGGTCTCTTGATGTATCTCGAGCGCGCCCAGGTTTTTCAGCTGGCGCGAGACCTGGCAGAGATACAAGGGGGTGGCCCGGCCGAGTTCGCCTACGATTATTACTGTTCCCACATGGTCGGCCAGGCATGGCTGAATCTGTCGCTGCGCCGGCTCGGGGCTGAGTTCAGATGGGGGCTGGCGTGCCCGGAGGAGCTTTCGCTTGGCGAACCGCGCTGGCATGTGATCGACACCTACCCGGTGATGGAGCGGCTGGGCTGGCCCTACGATCTGCTCTGGTCGTGGGTTCGCTTGTTCACGGGCGTTCGGCCCTATGGCATCGCACACTTGCGGCTCTCGGACAGCGCTTCAAGGGCATGCGAGTCGAGCGCTTGAAAGAGGATCGTGGCAACCGAAGCGCCGACGGCAGTCGGACCGACGCTGACAGCATCAGTGCGACGCCTGTGGTCCTGTGCTCAGCTTTTCATCCGGACATAGCTGCCTGGCGCATCCTCGATGGGGGTGAGCCTGCCCCGCCGATCTCCCGGGCCGGAACGTGTGCTTACGTAGCTGAATATGAGAAGATTACGATTATCGGTCGACATGAATTCCGGAAGAATGCCCATGCCTTGCCCCCACACCTGGACTTGGCCACCAAATCGCTTATCCATGCAACATGTGTGGACGCCCCTTGTGACGCAAGAAGAATCTTCTGGAGTGGTAGAGCGCGTCGGCGAGTGCTGCCATGTGTACGGCCTCATCTGCGGCCATTCACATGCCGCGGGCCCGGATGAAGTTCGCGGATCAGGTCCAATTCAAAGCGGCGCGCTCGAGGCGCGTTGTTGCACACTGGTTTTCCTGATCCCGTCTCATCGACCGTTGCGCCATCCCTCTCCTTCGACTTTCCTACGCCCCAACAGCCCCACAGACGCGAGCGCTTACACGCTCGCGGCCGGAGCTCGGTAGATCCCGCCTTTGGCCATCAAAGCCCAAATGACGCGAGCCATCTTGTTAGCCAGCGCCACCCGCACCAGCATCGGTGGTTTGCGCGACACCATCCGCGCGATCCACGACCCCGCGGGGGCCCCGTTGCGGGCCGCCCAACGTAAGACGCCGCTGGCCCCGAGGATCAGCAAGCGACGCAGCGTCCGCTCGCCCATTTTTGAGGTGGCGCCGAGCTTCTGCTTGCCGCCCGTGGAATGCTGCAAGGGCGTGAGCCCGACCCAGGCGGCAAAGTCCCGCCCGCGCTTGAAGGTCTCAGCCGGTGGTGCGAGTGCCGCCAGGGCGGTGGCAGTGACGGGTCCCACTCCGGGGATGGTCATCAGGCGCTGCGCCGTCTCGTCCTCCTTGGCCCGCTGAGCAATCTTGCGGTCGAGCCCAGCAAGCCTGTGATCCAGCGCCTGCAGCATTTCGATCAGTCCCTGGAGGATCGGGCGGGCGAGCTCCAGGATCGGCTCGGCCCCGTCCTCGACAGCCCGTACCAGTTGAGGAACGTGAGCCGGGCCTTTCGCCACCACGATGCCGAACTCGGTCAGATGTCCCCGAAGGGCATTGATGATCTGGGTTCTCTGCTTCACGAGGAGATCGCGCGCCCGAAACACGACAGCGGCGGCTTGCGCCTGCTCGCTTTTGGGTACCACGAAACGCATGGTCGGCCTCTGGGCTGCCTCGCAGATCGCCTCGGCATCGGCCATGTCGTTCTTCTGTCGTTTGACGTATGGTTTGACGTAAGCCGGTGGGATCAGCCGCACCATATGACCAAGTCTGCCGATCTCGCGGGCCCAGTGATGCGCGCTGCCGCAGGCCTCCATCGCCACCGTGCAGGGTGGCTGGGCGGCAAAGAAAGTGAGAACCTGGTGCCGCCTCAGCTTCTTGCGGAACAGAACCGCGCCGGATGCATCAGCTCCGTGGACCTGGAACACGCTCTTGGCCAGATCCACCCCAATCGTGCTAACTTCTCCCATAGACGCCTCCCGTAAGTGGTTTGCAACACCTCCACTGTGGCACATCGGGGCCGTTGGGGGGCGTCCACCTCATCAAAGCGTCATGGGCCGGTATGGCCTATCCCGATCGGGAATTGGCCAGTAGCAAACCCAAGTAGAGCTGGTAAGAAGCAAGCGCTTCTGGAACGTCGGTGGGAGCGAAGGGGTTGGTTTCAGGATACCTGTCAAGGCTCAGGTCATGGCTCGCACGCTGGTCCTGCTCGCCACAGCTCTGCCGCTGTTGACCGCCGCAGCCGCGGAGCCGGATTATGGGACAGCGCGGCAGAAAATGGTCGATACGATCGAGGGGCTCGCCACCCGTATCGCCGCTGCCCCGGGTACCGATAGCCTTGCCCCACCCGTTCTGGCTGCCTTGCGGCAGGTGCCACGGCACGAGTTCGTGCCGGCAGAGGCCCGAGCCGCGGCCTATGACAACCGGCCCCTGCCGATCGGCTACGGCCAGACGATCTCACAGCCCTACATCGTCGCCCTCATGACCGACCTTGTGAGGCCAGACAAGGATGATGTTGTTCTCGAGGTCGGGACCGGCTCCGGCTATCAGGCTGCCGTCCTGTCGCCGCTGGTCAGGCGGGTCTACTCGCTCGAGATCGTGGACGCGCTGGCCAAGCGGGCAACGGAGCGTTTGGCGGCACTGGGCTACGGCAATGTGACGGTGCGCCACGGCGACGGCTATCACGGCTGGCCCGAACACAGCCCCTTCGATGCGATCATTGTCACAGCGGCCGCAAGCCATATTCCCCCGCCTCTTGTCAGGCAGCTCAAGCCGGGGGGCCGCATGGTCATTCCGGTCGGGCCGCCCTTCATGGCTCAGAACCTGATGCTGGTCGAGAAAGACACGCGGGAGCAAGTGCATACTCGCACACTCCTGCCCGTCCACTTCGTCCCGCTGACTGGCGGTAATCGCTAGGGCCATGGCACTCCTGGTCGCCATCGGCATTCTCGCAGGCGCCGCCCTCGCCTACGAGATCCTGCTAGCGCGCCTGTTCTCGATCCTGCTCTGGCACCATTTCGCCTACATGATTATCAGCGTGGCGCTGCTCGGGATTGGCGCCAGCGGCACGGTCCTGGCCTTCGCACGAGGAGCACACACCTCATCATCCTTTGGCGTCGGCTTCACCGGCTGCGCCGTGTTGTTCGCGGTCTCCACTGTCGGAGGCTTTGCGCTCGCACAGCGGGTGCCGTTCAATCCACTCGAGGTGACCTGGGATGTTCACCAGCAGCTTCATCTGGCGCGGATTTGCCTGTTGCTGACCCTGCCCTTTTTTGCCTCCGGTGCCGCAATCGGGTTGGCGTTCACCCAGGGCAGCGATCGGATTGCCGCGATCTATCGCGCGGATCTGCTCGGCGCCGGTGCCGGTGCGCTGCTGATTGTCGCCCTGCTGTACGTGCTTCCACCGCAGGATTGCCTGCGGATCATTGGCGGGCTGGGCTTCGTTGCCGCCGCACTGACCGCATGGGACAGGGGCGCTCGCCGTTCGGCTGCTGCGTTGGCTGCCCTTGCGGTAATCTCGTCGGCTGCCTGGCCATCGTCATGGCTGCAGCTCCAGCCCTCACCGTACAAGGGCCTGAGCGTAGCCTTGACCGCCCCCGATGCCCATGTCCTGGCGCAGCGGTCTAGTCCATTGGGGCTGCTGACGGTGGTCGAAAGCCCGGTTGTTTCGTTCCGTTATGCTCCCGGGCTCAGCCTCGGCGCCACGTCGGAGCCACCACCGCAGCTGGGTGTCTTCACGGATGCCGAAGCGCTGACCGTCATCACCCGCTTTACGGGTGACAAGAGTGCGCTCGACTATCTCGATCAGCAGATCACAGCACTGCCGTACCACCTCCTCAAAACGCCACGCACGCTGATCCTCGGGGCGGGAGGAGGCGCCGACGTGCTCAGCGCTCTGTACCATGGCGCAGCACACATCGATGCGCTTGAGCTCAATCCGGACTTGGTCGACTTGGTGCGGGGGCCATTCTCGGCTTTGGCCGGAGGGATCTATCGGCGCGAGGATGTCACAGTGCACATCGCCGAAGCCCGCAGCTTTGTCGAGGCGAGTGGGCAGCGTTGGGATTTGATCCAGCTGGCACTCCTCGATTCGTTCACGGCGGCCGCGGCCGGTGTTCAGGCTCTTGGGGAGAGTCCACTCTACACGGTGGAAGCGCTTCAGGCTTATTATGGGCATCTCGCCCCCGGCGGGCTGCTGGCCATCACGCGCTGGCTGCTCACGCCGCCCCGCGATGCCATCAAACTGTTCGCCACTGCCGCTGTGGCTCTCGAGCAAAGGGGTGTCTCATCCCCCGGCGCTCAGCTGGCGATGATCCATAGCTGGAACACGGCAACATTATTGATGAAGAACGGGCCGTTCAATGCCGCCGAGATCGCCGCGATCCGGGCTTTCGTCGAAGCCCGTTCCTTCGACGTGGCTTGGTACCCGGGCATGGTCGAGGCAGAGGCGAACCGGTTCAACCAAGGGGCCGAGCCGTATCTGTACCGCGCCGCCCTGGCGCTGCTTGGCCCGGCGCGGGAGCGCTTCCTGAACGACTACAAGTTCTACATCACCCCGGCGACCGATGACCGGCCCTACTTTTTCCGCTCGTTCAAATGGGCGCTGTTGCCCGAGCTTTTGGCCCGGCGCGCTCAGGGTGGGCTGACCCAAGTGGATGCGGGCTATCTGGTCGTGCTCGCCACGCTCCTGCAATCGGCAGTCGCGAGCTTGGTCCTCATCCTGTTGCCGCTGGCGGTGTTGCGCGCCAGACACCGGCATCGCAAGCCTGGAACCGTGGCACGGTGGCAGGTCGTGCTTTACTTTTTGGCTCTCGGCTTTGGGTTCATCTTCATTGAAATCAGCTTCATTCAACGCTTTACATTGTTCCTTGGCCATCCACTTGCGGCGATTGCCGTGGTCCTAGCCGCCTTCCTGGTCTTCGCTGGTCTTGGCAGTGGCATCGCGGCACCCCTCGCTTTGCGTCGACGAGCGGTCATCGTGATTGCTGTGGCAGGCATCATCGCATTCGCTGGGATTTATCTGATTGGATTACCTGTCCTGCTGCCGAGCCTCGTCAGCTTGCCCGCTCCACTCAAAACGGCGATCACCCTTGTGCTGATCGCGCCCCTGGGCTTCGTGATGGGTCTCCCATTTCCACTTGGCCTGGAGCGGGTATCCGCAGAGGCTCCTGACCTGGTGCCATGGGCTTGGGGTATCAATGGCTGTGCCTCTGTGGTCGGGGCTGTCCTCGCGAGTATCCTTGCAATGCACATCGGTTTAACTCTCGTCATCTGCTTGGCGCTCGCGCTCTATGCTGTTGCGGCACTGACGCTCATGCCGGGAACACCTCGAACTCTCAAAGAGACCTTGTCAGGCTCTGATGCCTCACGAGCGCTGTAGGGGCCAACACGACCTACAGCAGGACGACAAGGCAGGTCCCTCACTCATGCAGGACGGGTTCCGACCGCTCCGCACCTCAGCTACGGATATCGCGCAGGAGGATGAGCTTGATCAGTCCGCTTGGCTCTGTTGCAGTAACTTCGTGAGACACAATCCGTAGCGTGCCGGCCGCGTTCTGCAGGCACTATATCCTGTGGCTCGACACGTTAATGCAACAGAGCCGGCAGTAGATAGGTGTCGAAGCGCTGGTAGTTGCGCGTGCCCTCGACCCAGATGTCGCCGGAGCGCAGGCGATCCCGCAGCACGGCAAACACGGCCGTCTCGTACAGCCGCCGGTCCGGCTGCCCAGACTCCATGATTAGCTGCTGCCAGGTCTTCGGAAGGAATGACATGGGAGGCTTCTGGGGCAACTCCCGACGACGAGAGCGGAGGCTATCCCGGACTATGTTAAGCGCCGCAAGAACAGGGTTGAGCCGGCGGTTCTGTCGCAACTCTTTCTTTCCTGTCGTTGGGCTATGGCCTGCGCTGATAGGAGAGGATGACGCGGGATGTTCAAGGGCAGGCAATTCGATCGGTCGGTCATCCTGCTATGCGTGCGGTGGTATCTCGCTTACAACCTCAGCCTGCGTGATCTCGAGGAGATGATGGCCGAGCGCAGCATCTCTGTTGATCACGCTACGATCCATCGCTGGACCGTACGCTATGCGCCGCTGTTGCTTGAACGATTCAACCTCCGCAAGCGGGCCGTCAGTGGCAGGTGGCACGTCGACGAGACGTATATCAAAGTCCGTGGTCGATGGATGTACCTTTACCGCGCTATCGACAGCAACGGAGATACCGTCGAGTTCCGGTTCAGCGAAAGGCGCAATCTCACTGCCGCCAAGCACTTCCTGAGCCGAGCGCTGAAGCGCCATGGCCGCCCGGAACGGATCGTCATCGACGGCAGCCAGACCAACCGGGAAGCGATCCTGGCCTGCGATACGGCAAACCGACTGCAGGATCGGTCAAGGCGTAAGCTCAAGCCGATCCGGATCGGACAAAGCCGATACTTGAATAATCGGATCGAACAGGACCATCGGCGCATCAAGCGCCGAGTACGACCGATGCTCGGTTTCAAGTCCATGGACAGTGCTCGCGCGATTCTCAGCGGGATCGAGATGATCCACATGATCCGCAAAGGACAGGCGAAATGCGCCGGGAATCCGCGACCGTCGCTCGCGGAGCAGTTCGAGTGGCTCGCTGCATAAGCAGTTGCAAGCCACTCCGGCATCTTTCTGTCCGCAGCCAAAATTTGCGACAAAACCCGCCAAGAAGGTTGGCTCGTCCGAAGAAATCGCCCAGATCGGCACCATCTCCGCCAACGGCGATGCCGAGGTCGGCCGCATGCTGGCGGAGGCCATGCAGAAGGTCGGCAACGAGGGTGTCATTACGGTCGAAGAAGCCAAGACGGCTGCGACAGAACTCGACGTCGTCGAGGGCATGCAGTTCGACCGCGGCTATCTCTCGCCGTACTTCATTACCAACGCCGAGAAGATGATCGCGGAGCTCGAGGATCCCTACATCCTCATCCACGAGAAGAAACTCTCCTCGCTCCAAGCTCTGCTGCCGATCCTCGAGGCGGTCGTTCAGACCGGCAAGCCGCTGTTGATCATTGCGGAAGATATCGAGGGCGAGGCTCTGGCCACCCTCGTGGTCAACAAGCTGCGTGGTGGCCTCAAGATCGCCGCCGTTAAGGCGCCGGGCTTCGGCGATCGCCGCAAGGCCATGCTTGAGGACATCGCCGTCCTCACCGCCGGTCAGACGATCTCCGAAGACCTCGGCATCAAGCTTGAGAATGTCACGCTGGACATGCTCGGGCGAGCCAAGACCGTGCGGGTGGAGAAGGAAAACACCACCATTGTCAGCGGAGCCGGTGACCGGCGGGACATCGAGGCACGTATTCAGCAGATCAAGGCGCAGATCGAGGAGACCACCTCGGATTACGACCGTGAGAAGCTGCAGGAGCGCCTCGCCAAGCTCGCCGGCGGTGTCGCGGTGATTCATGTCGGCGGGAGCACCGAGATCGAAGTGAAGGAGAAGAAGGATCGTGTCGACGATGCGCTGCACGCCACGAAGGCTGCGGTGGAAGAGGGCATCGTGCCCGGCGGTGGCACCGCACTGCTGCGCGCCAAGGCGGCGGTCGCCAAGCTGAAGAGTGACAACCCGGACATTCAGGCCGGCATTAACATCGTGCTGCGGGCGCTGGAGGCTCCGATCCGCCAGATCGCCGAGAATGCCGGCGTCGAGGGCTCGATCGTGGTCGGCAAGATCACAGATAATACCGGCTCTGAAACCTTCGGGTTTGATGCCCAGACCGAGGAATTCGTTGATTTGCTCCATGCCGGCATTGTCGATCCAGCGAAGGTCGTGCGCACGGCCCTCCAGGATGCGTCTTCGGTCGCCGGCCTCCTCGTCATCACCGAGGCTATGGTCGCCGAAATGCCGAAAAAGGAAGCCGCTCCTGCGATGCCAGGTGGTGGCATGGGCGGCATGGGAGGCATGGACTTCTAAGTCCTGCTCCCACCATCCAACTGGAACGGCCCCGGATTGCTCCGGGGCTTTTTCGTTTGTGTTGTGAATTCTCTATAGGCGATCACACAGGCGAAGATTGGACGGACAGGTGCGCCGCACTACGCGGGCTGTGAGACCAGGTCGCTACCGTTCTTCGTCCAACCACGCCCGAGGCAATAGTCGCGTCAGCGCTTATTCAGCGGGACCACGTTGGATCCGGCCGTGTTGTTGCCCTTGGGCGGTTTGACCTTGCTGAGGAGGGTGGGCGAGACATTCCACTTCTGCCCAGTATCGGTGATCACCGTCACTGTCTTCTTGTTGTAGCGCGTCAACATGCCCTCGAGTGGGCCCTGGCCGGGAGGCTGGAAGGTGACCCGGTCCCCAATCTTGAACTCCAGCATCTCCACATGAGCGCGCATCTGGTCGAGAAAGCGCAGGCGCTCGACGATGCGGTGATTGAGATCGATCAACTCGGCCTCGGTCAGCTGGTCAATGTCGATCTTCATAGAGGTGCCATATGATAGAGCCGGGCTAGATCATCGAGCGAATGTCTGGCTTGCGCTTCTGCCTGTCAAGCGCCCGACGCCGCTTCCAGGTGGGGTCAACCTCCGCTCATCAGATGGTGCTCACTCTGGAGCGCCGGGTAGATCCGGCGACAGCCAGGCCTCGTCCGCACAATCAACGTGCTGGTGCGCCCTGAACGCGTGCCCGTCCTGTGCCCACTCAATCGGCCAAATCCGCTGTGCCAAGGAAGTAGGGGCAGAGACAGGTGGAGCAATTTGAGGAGCAGGCCTTTAGACGTCCTCAGAACATTTGATTAGTCGTCTCTGCCGGAAGCTACAGTGCGGGATCGTGTGCGGCGACGAGAGACCTCGGTTCTTGTCTCTGTAGGTCTCCTTGCAGACGCAGGCACCCGCTTATGTCCATCACTACTATTGCCCGCCCGAACAGCTGGAAGCCGACCTTTGGGACTGACAGTCCGGTTCTTTGTCTGAGGATACTGTGCCTTTGGTGAATGCTCGTCGAGAAAAGCGCGGCACGCCGTGAAATTGGTGATCACTTCTGGTGGGCACTCGATTGCGTGCTGTTCGGCAAGCGACCGAGCATAGCGCACCATCGCTTCGCTTGGAGAGCGAGGGCCCGTTTGCGGGGCCTCCGCCGGTTTGGAAGATCGCGACGGAGCATGCTGGTCAAGGAAGGCTCGGCAGATTGCGCTATTGCTTTTGAGCCCGCGGGGCAGTTTCAAGCCACGCTGGGCGGCAATCGATGTTGCGAAAGCAATCATCGCCTTCGTTGGAGGCTTTCCATCCGCTGTGAAGGGCGCCGGGAGACACGCTGGATCCAGAGCAACAGTGTCCGACTGTCCAATCGTCGTAATCAGCTCTCTGACACGACTGCGGGTTCGCTCCTGATAGGCTGTGGCTCTGCCAATCGCCTCAGTTCGCGTGGATGCACGCCCGATCTCAGCCAGATCCGCCTCGAACATCGCCCGGCCAACCGGGTCGCCATAGGCGGGAAAAACACGCCGGACGGCTGCAATGAACGCGAGACCAACTTCCGTCACTTGGATCGGCGGATCCTTACCCTTCAGCAACTCAACATACTGACTCTTCTGGAGCTTCGGCAGGATCGTGTCACGGGTCGCCGCGGTTCCGAGCCCCTTGGGCTCGTTTGGGTTCGCCGGGTTCTCGAGAGCAGCTTTGAGTGTTGGGTCTTCCACCTGATCGACGAGGCGGCCCATCACGACCGGCAACTCGCCGCGCGTGATCCGCCGTGGTGGCTCGGTCTTGGCCGTCTCAATTCGAGCGTCAGTTGCCTTCCCAGGCTCGTTGTCGCGGACAGGCGGGAGGCGTCCGGTGGTGGGCTCCTCGTCCGGCTTGGCCTTGCCCGGAACAGCCTCATTCTCCTCGTCAGCCTCGGCTCCATAGACAGCGCGCCAGCCCGGAGACTTGATCACGCTGCCGCTGATCGAAAACCGCTTGGAGCCAAGTGGGGTCGGGACCTGCACAGCAATGGTAGTCCGAGCATCGATACCATCGGGCAGGTGGGCCGCCAGGAAGCTCTTGGCGACCAACTCCCAGAGGCGAAGATGATCTCCGCTGATGCTCCCTAGCTGGGGCACCTTGCGCAGCGGCACGATGGCGTGGTGCTCGCCAGGATCCTTGACGTAATGGCCCTTGTTGCCCTTGCGGAACACGAGGTTGCTCGCGGCTGGCACGAGGCTGGCAAGATCAGTCAGGGCCCCGACAACACTCGCGATCACAGCACTGGCATCGCCTGTCTGACTCTCGGGCAGGTGCTCGGATTCGGTGCGAGGATAGGTCAAGTAGCCCTGATCATAGAGCTCCTGTGCCAGCTTGGCCGTGTGCTGAGGATCCCAGCCGAACCGCTTGGCGCAGCGACGGGCGAGGGTGTCTTTGGAGAACAGGCGAGGAGGCGTCCGGCGCACATCCTTCTGCTCGACACCAAGCGGACCTGACCAGGAGGCGGCTGCCTGCTGAATCGTTTCGGCCACCTGCTTGTCGAGGATCTTGTCTTTGGGAGCATGCCAGAGGGTGATCTCGGCTCCCCCGTCTGTCGCGACCGTCAGAGCAATCTTGAAATAGTCTTGCGGGACGAAGTCACGGATGCGCTTCTCGAGGTCAGCTAGGATCGCAAGCGTCGGAGTCTGCACACCGCCAAAGCGCCAGGGCTGCCGGAAGGCTGGTGGGCGCAGCCGCAAGGAGATGGCGCGAGTGCCATTAAGGCCGAGATGATAGTCCTCGTATTGGCGGCACAGAGCCTCGAGGTAGGCTGCATAGTCCCGCTCCCCCGAATCTGTCTCCTTGGCCATGGCCGCGAACGCTCGCCGGATCGAGACTTCATCTAGCGCTCCGAGCCTGAGACGATCCACCCGACCCCGATAGCCAAGATGTTCAAGCACCTCCCAGGCAATCATCGAGCCCTCCCGGCCCGGGTCAGTGGCGATGATGACGCGCTCCACACCCTGGAGAGCCTGCCTGACCGCCTCGATCTTCGGCTTGTATGACTGCCCGGAGCGGCTAGTGCCGTATGTAACAGGAATACGGTCGAGCACGATCGGGAGCGTGTCAAAGCGCCAAGATTTCCACTCATCTCGAACATTGCCGGGTTCTTCGGCAGCCAAGAGATGGCCCTCGGCGGAGACGCAGACAGTGCTCGGCGATTTGAAAAACCGCTGCAGTTGGCGCATGGCCGACGGCTTCTCGAAGAAGAACAGCGTGCGCGGGGCTGATTGGGCGGTCATGACCTACAATCATGCAATATCATTGTAACCTACAGCCCAAAGCGAGCGCAGGCCTACAATCAAGAACGGATAGAGAACACTAGCTGCAGTGACATTGCTGGTCAACGGAAGGACGGGACTAGAGCACCGGACGGTTAAACGGACGCATATCCGGCCGCCCTGAGGAAGTTCCAACACTCGTGCGGCTCGAAGAGATTGCAGATGTCGCCGAGGGCGCGCCAAAGCGCGTCAAAGGTTCGGGCTTCAGCTTTGCGCAGGTGTGCCTTGATCTTGGCGAAGGCCTGTTCAATGGGATTAAGATCGGGCGAATAAGCAGGCAGGAACAGAAACCAGGCTCCGCGTTGCTTCAGGCATTGGGCGGCCTTCTCGCTCTTGTGGGCAGCCAGGTTGTCGAGGATTACCACGTCGCCTTGGTGCAGCGTCGGCGCGAGCTGGGTCTCGATATAAGCCTCAAACGCCAACCGGGTGATCGGGCCATCAATCACCCACGGAGCGCTCAACTCGCTGCACCGTAGCCCGGCTACAAAGGTATGGGTTGTCCAGTGTCCAAAGGGAGCTTTCATGCGCAGGCGCTGGCCGCGGCGAGAACGTCCGCGCAGGCGCGTCATCTTGGTGTTGACGTACGTCTCATCGAGAAAGATCAAGCGGTGCGGCTCTTGGCGCATATGCGGCTGACGGTGGGTATGCCAGACGCGGCGCTCATCCCGCACGGCGGCGTGTGCGCATTCCGCCGCCATCAGGACTTTTTTATAGCTGAAGCCGCGGTGGCACAGAAAGCGCGAGAGCATTGCGGGAGCTGCCATCACCCCGTGTTCCTCCAGCAGCCTCGCGGCCAGTTCGGGCATGGTGATGGCGGGGTGGGCCTCGACCGTCTGGATCAGGAAGCTCTCATAAGCCACCAGCTTGCCGCGTCCGGGCGGGCGGCCTTGCCGGGCCGGCGCCGGCGAGCCGGTGTCCCGCGTTCGCCGCACCAGCTTGATGGCCAAGCTCTCGCTGACGTCAAAGTGCTCGGCTGCCGCTCGGCAGGAATGACCGGCCTCGACAAAGTCGGCGACGCGCACCCGCAGATCCAGGGAATAGCAATGACCCATGATCCACCTCCCGTTCCAGCAAGTGAATCACGGATCGCGCCAGCCCAAAACCCCGGGAGTCGGATTTCCAGTCCGGTGCTCTAGAGGCTGAGCAGCGCTAACAGTGCTCTCAGCGAACTGCGGATACGGCTCGTTCTGATGTCCTCAGAGCCTGTACGGCAGAAGCGGGAACAAATGTGCCTGTCACGGGCTGCACTCGGGATGCCGGCCAGTAAGCTCGCTTCAAGTGTATAGCTGATCGCAGAGTGTTTAGACCAAACTCTCAATTGTATGAACAGCGCTACCTCGACTTCCCTAAGCGAAGATAACCATACCTTGCTAAGCTTCGTCGCAACAATGTTTTATCTCTAGCGTCCACCCATCTGTCGTGCTTATTTCGCAAAATCAGGAACTTGATATCGTAGACAGAAGACAGGCGCATGGATGGAGCCGAGATCGGGCGCATTGATGATTTTTTGCTGAACCGCTGCCTTTCGATCGACCTTGAGGTTGATCCGGGTCAAGCGAAGATTTTCGCCTTTGCCGCCGTTCGCCGCCAAGGTCAGGAGAAAGTGGTATTCCGAAACGGGAACGAGGCCGCCTTTGATCAGCTCGAGGGACTCGCCGCTGGGGCCGACTTCCTGCTTGGTCACAACATTATCCGATTTGATCTCCCTCACCTCGCAGCGGTGAGGCCCCGCCTCGCGCGACTAGCCACAAAGCCAATAGATACGCTTTGGCTGAACCCGCTAGCTTTCCCGCGCAATCCATACAACCATCTAGTCAAACACCATCACGATGGGCGGTTGCACGCAGGACATGTCAACGACCCGGAGCTCGACGCGCGCCTTGTGCTCGATGTGCTGGCCAACCAGATCACAGCCTTTGCAACCCTGGCGAAGGAGACGCCTGCCGCTCCTATCGCCTATCACTACCTGACCACTTGCATGCCGGGGAGTGACGGTTTCGATGCACTGTTTACCGACTTACGCAGAGCACCCCGACCTGCTGCGGCACAGGCCGAGAAGGCGATCAAGGAGCTGCTCGATGGTCAGGCATGCGCTTCGCGTATCCAGCAAACACTGAACCGCCTGTCCTCTCCACAACTCGGCTGGCCGATGGCCTATGCACTTTCGTGGATCTCGGTCGCGGGCGGGGATTCCGTTATGCCACCCTGGGTGCGGGCGCAGTTCCGTGAAGCCTCACGGATCGTTCGGCATTTGCGCGACCGCGCGTGCGGCGACCCAGGCTGCCATTGGTGCCGCGAGAAGAACAACCCGAAGAAAGCGCTATCGCGCTGGTTCGGCTTCGACAGCTTTCGGCCGGAGCCAAAGGACGATGCTGGTCGCCCGCTGCAGGAACGCATTGTCGCTGAAGCAATGGAAGGGAAATCCGTTCTCGGTATCCTGCCCACTGGCACTGGGAAGTCTGTCTGCTACCAGATTCCGGCGCTGGCGCGGTTCGATAAGATCGGCGCGCTTTCCGTCGTCATCTCGCCTCTGGTCGCATTGATGGCCGATCAGGTGCAAGGCCTTGCGCGTCACGGAATCGGGGGTTGCGTTACGATCAACGGGCTTCTCTCAATGCCAGAGCGCCATGCTGCGTTGGATCAGGTGCGGTTGGGCGACGCGGCCATGTTGCTGATATCACCCGAGCAGCTACGCAGCCCCTCAGTGCGTGCAGTCCTGGCGCAGCGCGAGGTCGGCTACTGGATCCTGGATGAGGCCCATTGTGTCTCAAAGTGGGGGCATGATTTCCGGCCCGATTATCGCTACGTCTCGCGCTTTATCCGTGAGTATTCCGGGGATCAAGAGCCCGCGCCGGTGATCTGCCTGACTGCGACGGCAAAGCCGGAGGTGGTGCGCGACATCCGTGATCACTTCCAGTCCCGCCTAGGGGTGGAACTGCTTCTGCTCGACGGCGGTGCGACCCGCCAGAACCTCGCCTTCGAGGTGCACGAGACCCACCGCAGCCGCAAGCTCACCGACATTCTTGATATGATCGAACGCGCCCTGCCGCGCGATGGTGCGTCAGGCGCCGTGGTCTATTGCGCCACGCGTGCTGCGACTGAACGTGTCGCAGGCTTCCTGCAACAACAGGGGTTGGCAGCGGACTTCTTCCATGCTGGCCTGACGCCCGAACGCAAGCACGAGGTGCAAGAGCGTTTTCGTGTCGGTGAGCTGCGGGTCATTGCGGCCACAAACGCCTTCGGTATGGGGATCGACAAGCCCGATATCAGGCTGGTGGTGCATGGCGACATTCCGGGCTCGCTTGAGAACTACCTGCAGGAGGCCGGCCGGGCTGGACGTGACCGCGATCCGGCGGTCTGCGTGCTTTTGTTCACCACCGAGGACGTCGAACGGCAATTCTCTCTCAGCGCCCGCTCGCGTCTGGCGCGCCATGAGATCAGCGCGATCCTGAAGGCGCTCCGCCGCTTGGATACCCGTGGAAAGCACAACGGTGAGGTCGTCGCCACGCCGGGCGAGATAGTGCGGGAAGAGACGGCGCAGGAATTCGAGCGCGATAACGCCACAGACGACACACGGGTCAAGACGGCCGTTGCCTGGCTCGAAGAATCAACTCTGCTAACCCGGGAGGAGAACCGGGTGCAGGTCTTCCCTTCCTCGCTGCGTATCCGCACGCTGACAGAGGCCGAGGAGATTCTGTCCAAGATTGAGCTGACCAGAACCCGGCGTAAGCAGCTACTGGATCTGGTGCGGCATCTAATGACGGCCTCCCCCGATGCTGGTGTCTCGACCGACGAGCTTTCCGGCGCCAGTGGCCTGACCGGTGGCGCACTTCGGAAGGCATTGTCCGATCTCGAAGCACTTGGTATCGCAACGGACGATACAGCCATTACGATCTTCGTTCATGTCGGGGTCGAGGGGTCGTCGAAACAGCGGTTCCAGGTCGCTACGGCATTGGAGGCCGCGTTGATCGACGCCATGCGCGAGGCGTCGCCAGATGCTGAGGGCGGCGAAGCGCAGCCTCTGCATCTCGCCGCGACCTGTCAAGTTCTGCGCGATCAGGGCCATCTGGGCGTGCGCCCGGATCTGGTTGAGGCGCATCTGCGCAGCTTGGCGCAGGACGGGCGCGACGAGGACGGCGGACGCGGCAACATTCATTTGCGCAAGGTGAATCGAAACACTTGCTTCGTGCGACTGCAGCGGTCGTGGGAAATGGTTAGCCGGACGGCGGAGATCAGGCGTCGAGGGGCGGAGCTTTTAATCCAACATCTCGAAGCGCTAGTGGCAAAAGGCACGCGCGGTAAAGATGTCCGGGTCGAGACCACGATGGGCAAAATGCAGTCCGCCATCACAGGGGACGTTTTCCTGAAGGGCTCAGTCCGGGATGTGACTAAGTTGCTCGGCCGGGCACTCATGTGGCTCCATGAACAGGGCGTGATCACCCTTGGACGAGGCCTGACGATCTTCCGCCCCGCGATCACCGTTCACCTGCGCCCTGGGGGTGGACAGTTTACTCAGAAGGATTTCCTCCCTCTCGAGGATCATTACTGCGAACAGACCGTCCAGACCCATATCATGGCGGCCTATGCCGAGCGCGGGCTGACCTCGATGAAAGAGGCAGAGCGGCTCGCGCAGGACTATTTCCAGCTGGACAAAGGAGCCTTCCTGAAGCGCTGGTTGCCGGATCGAGCGGGCGACTTGGTCCGTCAAACCACACCGGAGAGCTGGCGCCAGATTGTCGAGAGTCTCGGAAATTCCGTGCAGTCGAAGATCGTCGCCGATGATCGCGAACAGACCAACGTGCTGGTGCTCGCAGGACCCGGCTCCGGAAAAACACGGGTGCTGGTGCATCGCGTCGCCTATCTGATCCGGGTCAAGCGCGAAGATCCGCGTGGCATTCTCGTTCTGACCTACAACCGCCATGCCGCAGTCGAGATCCGCAAGCGGCTGAAGGAGCTGATCGGCGATGATGCCAACAGCGTAACCGTCTCGACCTGTCACGCTCTAGCGATGCGACTGGTCGGGGCAAGCTTTGCGAGCCAGGTCGAGGCGGATACCCCACATGACTTCGACAAAATTGTAATGGAGGCCGTCACCCTGCTGAAAGGCGAAGGCCTGTCTAAGGTCGAGGCCGAGGCGCTCCGCGAAACCCTGATTCAGGGCTATCGCTGGATCCTCGTTGACGAATATCAGGACATTGGCCCCGAGGAATATGCCCTGATCGCCGCCGTAGCAGGTCGCTCATTCGACGACCCGGACCAACGCCTGAGCCTTTTTGCCGTGGGCGATGACGACCAGAACATCTATGCCTTCGCAGGTGCCTCAATCGATTTCATCCGGCGCTTCGAAGCGGATTACTCAGCCAAGCCCACCTATCTGATTGAGAACTATCGTTCGACGCGGGCGATTATTGATGCAGCAAACCGCGTGATTGCACCAGCCGCTAATCGGATGAAGACTGGCCATGACATCACCGTCAATCGCGCCCGTGCTAAAGCCCCTGAAGGCGGCGTGCTGGCCTCGCAGGATCCGGTCGCGCAGGGCCGGGTTCAGCTTTTGCGCACAGCACCGGGCCTTGCAGCGCAGGCCAACGCCGCCGTCGATGAACTGGTCCGCCTGTCACAACTGGTCCCGGACTGGTCCTGGTCAAAGGCCGCGATCGTCGCACGGGAATGGCGGCTTCTGGAACCAGTGCGGAGCTATTGTGAAGCGCTGGACATACCGGTTCAACTCGCAAGCGAGGCCATGCCTCCATTTTGGCGTTTGCGGGAAGCTCAGGAATTCCTCAACTTCCTCAAGGCGGAGCCTGCGAAGATTATTGCGGCCGAAGCCGTGAAAGGCTTTATCTCCAGGCAGCCTTCGAACCATTGGTGGGATCGGATCTCGGACGGTATCACGGCACTCGATGCCGAACTCGATGGGAAAGCTGTTCCGGTCGCAGATATCATCGAGATGCTGGTCGAATGGACTCGGGTCACTCGTCAGGAGCAACGAGGATTGATGCTTTTGACCGCGCATCGAGCCAAAGGCCTTGAGTTTGACGACGTTGTCATCCTTGACGGCGGCTGGGATCGTTCCTCGAAGGGGGAGGACCGCGATGCCCCACTCCGGCTGTTTTACGTCGCCATGACGCGGGCAAAGCGCAGCCTCGCAATCGTTTCAATGCAGGGCCGGCATCCGATCTTGCAGAATGTCGCAGCAACCTTACTGCAGCGGCAGATCACCCCAGATGAGGGAGCCCAGGCGGACTGTGGTTTGCAATATCAGACCGTAGAACCACGCATGGTGGATCTGTCCTGGGTCGGCAGGCAGGCGGAAAGCCACCCAGCCCATCAAGCTCTCTCTCGGATACAAACCGGTGATCCCATCGAACTGATAAAGTGCGACGGACGCTGGGAGATTCGCACTGATAAGGGAGTGACCATTGGGCGGATGGCTCAGGGCTACGCACCCCCCGACGGGTTGCGCTTCATTCGAGGCAAGGCCAGCGCGATCATCCGTTGGCGTAAGGTCGACAATGCAGAGGAATTCCGCGGCGCGCTTCGGCGCGAAGCCTGGGAGGTTATCCTCCCGGAGTTGGTATTTCGGCATTGAGGGGCGCATCATGATCAAGGCAGCGGTTGAGGCCGTCCGTAGAAATCATTACGCTTCAAGGATTGGTATTCCTCATACAGACCCTCTCGGGAGGCACGACCAGGAACGTGCCTGACGATCATCCCTTCGCCTAAACCCCCTAGCCATTGGAGTGCCGCGATTGTGACCGTCACACATCAGACGGCAAAGAGCCGCTCGCGCCTCAACTTGCCGGCGGAAGTAGGAGCATTTAAGCTGCTGAATCTGTTGAGTTAAATGGCGGAGAGGGGGAGATTCGAACTCCCGATACGGTTGCCCGTATGCCGCATTTCGAGTGCGGTGCATTCAACCACTCTGCCACCTCTCCGGGGTGCGAAGGCTGATGAGCCGCGTGTCCGAAACAGCTTCCAAATCAAGCCGTTACGTTGGTCAGGCTATCAGTTTCCCCGAGCTAAGCAAGAGCTTTGTCTCGTCTGCTTCGCAACGGCCCAGACCCCGTCTGTCACATTCATTGTGACAACCGCTGTGACAAGCCGAGGCCCACCCCAAGGGGGAACGGGGCTGAACGAGGGTTGAGCGATAGGCTCGGAGATTCTTGCACCAAAAAGCTAAGCCTCCCCCTTATGGGTTACGCTATGTAACACATTACGGCCATGGTTTGCCGTAGGCTTTACCCACTGACATGGGGGAGCCTCGCCATGCGACGCCTCAGTCTGTCCCTGTTGCTGATTGTAATATCCTCAGTGCTGGTGCCGCTGTTGGTCCTAATGGCTTTCATGGCAAGTGTGCTGGTTTCGGCGCTGATGTTCCCCTAAGACCTTTCGGCTGTAGCGTCCCTTCGATTTGAATGACTATGGCTTACCAGCGGCATGGGTAAGGCTCACAAGCAACCCTATGGTTATTGGTGCCGTGCTGCGTCCGTTGCTGGCCGAGATTTTGTCGCGTCAGAGTGCCGCCCCATTGCAGGACTAAGCTCGTACTTAGGCGACTGAGCCTAGCTCTGATGGGAGGAGAAAATGGCCATCAGATACGCGACGGAAGCTGACCCTAATGTAGACGGCACCAGCGGCAATGATTACCTGTTTGGGAACCGACTCGCCAATGAACTCCGTGGCCTTGAAGGCTCTGACTGGCTCTTCGGGTATGGCGGGGATGATGCGCTGTTCGGTGGGCCTAACAACGATTATTTGTTTGGTGGAAGGGGAGCGGATCACCTTCACGGAGAAGCGGGAAACGACTGGCTGATCGGTGGTAAGGGACCAGACACGTACCATTTCGTGCGGGATGGCGGCAAGGATACGGTGACAGACCTAAACCCTTCCGAGGGCGACGCGATCGTCTTCGGTGAGGGAGTTGGCCTCCTCCTCGTTGGCGGAGACGCCGTCGCTGAAGGGACAACTTACCAAGAGTTCGACTTCAACGGGGACGGCAAGATCGACAAGACGAGGGTTTATCTGGACTACGACAGAGAGCCATCGGGGCCGGTGATAAATCAGGCAAGTGACACATCAGGCAAGCCGCCGGACTATATTACGTTCCTGTATGCCAGTTGGGAGGATGTACAGGTCGCACTCAGACAGGTCTCACCTCCTGCGGGAGAGTTGTTCATCTAAACTCGGTTGGACAGAGGGCACACTCGACCGTGTTAACGTGCCTTCTTTGTCTCATGCGATACGAGGGTCCATAAAATACCGTCACAAACCCACAGATCAGCCCCTCTCAGTTGCCGTGATGAGCTTCTGAGAGGGCTCATTGTTAGTCAGCAGGTCAGCCGTTAGCGTGATCTTCCAGTAAACCCAATCGCCATAGCGGCCATCTGAGCCTCAGTATCAGCAAGTCCATCAACTCGTTCGTTTTGCTCATGACCAGCATGGCCCTTGACCCATTGCCAAGTGATCTTGCGACCGCTGATCAGCCCGTCCAATTGAAGCCAAAGGTCTTGGTTTAGCACAGGCTTACCATCAGCCTTACGCCAACCCTTCGCCTTCCATCCGCGAAGCCATTGGGTCGCGCCTTTAATGACGTACTGACTGTCACTGTGAATGATGATCGGGGTCGAATGAGGAACAGCCTCAAGCGCCTTGATGGCTGCGGTCATTTCCATCTTGTTGTTCGTAGTCGAGGGATCGCGCCCGATGATGATCTGCTCCTTTCCTTCGATGGTAACAACGGCTGCGTAGCCTCCTGGTCCGGGGTTTCCGAGGCAAGCGCCGTCGGTAAAGACAATGGCGTGTTCAGCGGTCTCTTTGGTCATGTGGTTCTCAATGATTTGGTGAAGGAGGCTTGCTCTGGGAGGCAATGGAGGGCGGCTATAAGCAGCGGAAGGCGTTAAGATCGTCTGACTCGGAGACAGCGGTTCACAGTGGACTTCCTGCCTTCCTCAGGTCATCAGTTCTTACAGCCAAGGTTAACCCGTGGTTAGCGTTCCGTGTCTTACGCTTTGGTCAAGACAGTGGAAAGGCTCACGATGCGTACTCTCAAAAACTCGCTAGTTCTGCTTGTGTCGGCCTCAGTGCTTGGCCCGTTCTTCGTTGTGTCAGCGTATGCAGCGACAATCTTGGCTTCGGCCTTTGTCGGCCAGTAGGTGCGGCTCAGAGACTCAAAATACCCTGACAAACCCACACATCAGCAAACCCTCTCAGTTGCCGTGATTGGTTTCTGAGAGGGCTATGTGTCAGTGCGAAGCGTGTTCACCGAATAGGTGAGGCTGGAAGAAAGAAAGCTAGATCGGCACTTGGCTAACGCTCAGTGCTTCCTCCTCTATTTCAGGAGTCCTTGCTTCCTGCCTCACCCTTTGTCGAGGCACTTGGTTAGACATAGGTCGATAGCGCTTGAGCTTTGGTCCTTCCCTATTAGTCTCATGGACGATCCTACGTCCGGCTTCACCCACGGTAGACTTCATGGCGACCACGAATGAACGAGGCCGTGTCAAAACGCGGATCGCGACTGACCAAGCTCACCAATATTGTCCTCTGATTGGCGGGAGCGCGACTGACAACGGCTGTTTTGCTCTTCGACAAGGCTGGACGTCAGTCTCCCTGGTGTCCAAGCCATCGTGATCAGCTTGGTGGTCTAAAGCGACGCCGCCTCAGGACTGGATTGCTGCCATCAGAGGTCCTGGCCCGAGGATCGCCAAAACCCGCTTCAGGTTGTAGGCGAGCACATGCAGGCTCATCTCAGTGCGCACCCGCTCCAGGGTCCGGGTCAGGAAGTGCGTGGCGCCCATCCAGGCCTTGATCGTCCCGAACGGATGCTCCGCCGTCTGCCGGCGCAGGCGCGTCGTCTCCGGTGCCCGGTCGAGCCGCTCCTGCATCGCATCGAGCATGTCCTCGTGCTCCCAGCGCTTGATGCGTCGCTGCTTGCCGGTCGTGCATTGCTCCTTCAGCGCACATCTTTCGCAGCAGGTGGTCCAGTAGAGGTGCAGCAGCATCCCATGCTCGACGGTTGAGCACCGTCGCGTCAGGCGCTCTCCCGCGGGACAGCGATAGGTGTCATCCTCAGGATGATAGACAAAGTCCTGCTTGCCAAAGCGACCTTCAGCTTTAGCGCCGGAACTGAGGGTCTTGGGGACTGTTGCATTAATCTTGGCAGTTTAGACTGTGGTGGCTACCTGAGGAGCCGCCTCATTGTCCTTGTTCAAGCGCCACCGCTTTCCAGTTGAGATCATCCTTCTTTGCGTGCGCTGGTACTGCAGGTACGGCATCAGCTACCGCGACCTTTCTGAGATAATGCAGGAACGTGGCGTCGAGGTGGACCCATCCACTATTTTCCGATGGGTCCAGAGGTATGCGCCGGAGCTTGAGAAACGCGCTCGCCGCTACCAGGGACATCGGTCTGGCTCTTGGCGCGTCGATGAAACCTATGTGCGGGTCGGCGGAAGGTGGAAATATCTCTTCCGGGCGGTCGACAAGCACGGCCAGCTGATCGACTTCATGCTCTCAGACCGCCGGAATACCAGAGCAGCTTATCGCTTCCTGCGCAAAGCCTTGAGGACGATGAGAGACTGTCCGCCCATGTCTATTACCACCGACAAACTGGCATCTTACCCGAAGGCGATCCGGCGCCTGCAGCGAGAAGGACACTTAGCGCATCATGTCGAGCATCGGACATCAAAATACCTGAACAACATCATCGAGGCAGATCACGGCGCGCTCAAGCGTGTGATCCGACCGACGCGCGGCTTCCAGAGGATGAAGACTGCCTACGCCACCATCAAAGGCTTTGAAGTGATGCGGATGATCCGTCGCGGCCATTGCATCCTGCGGACACCAGGAGCGACAGGCGAAATCCGCTTCGTCAACGAGCTATTCGGCCTTGCCGCCTGACAAACTCTTCCAATGGGTTCGTTGTGTTCTTTCCAAGTTACTGCAACGGAGCCCAGCGGCCGCGCAGGCGGGTCATCTTGGTGGATGTGCCGGTCTCATCGAGAAACACGAGCCGGTGCGGCTCCTGGCGCATGCGCGGCTGACGCTTCGCGTGCCTGGCGCACGTCGGCGCGTCCTTGTTCGCTGGCCCGCAGCGTTTTTTTGAAGCTGTAGCCCTGACGGATGAACCAGCGCGCGATGGAGGCGGGCATGACCTTGGTGCCGCGGGCCGCCAATTCAGCCGCGAGTTGCGGCATGGTGATGTCGCCCTTCTCAGCGACACGATGGAGCAGGAACTCGCGATGCGGATCGAGCTTGGAGTAGCGCCAGCCGCCCTCCGGTTTGGCGGCCAGACTGCCGGTGGCCCGGTACGCCGCCATCAGCCGCACCACGAACGCGACCGAGACCTCGAAGTGGCGGGCGGCTTCGTGGCAGGAATGACCGGCTTCGACAAAGCGCGCCACCCGTTGACGCAGATCCAGCGAGTAGGACTTGGTCATTGCTCATCTCCTCCCGGGAAGGGGGCTGAGACAAGTGAATCACGAAGCCGCCGCGCCGAACAGCCTTCGATTCAGTCAGAACCGACGTTGCTCAGGACCTTTGTTCGTGATGTGGAAGACCGTGAGCAAAGCTCGTCCAGCCTCATCTGGACCACCATCATACCGGCTCAAAGCGACTTCAGGAGCGACCATCTTGAGTGGCCCGTCAGCGTTATGGAAATGCTCAATTCCGACATCCCAGGCTGCCGCTTTTTCCTGTTGCGTAAGCGTCCGTCCTTTTCGCACAGTCCCGACCCTGGGCCGACATTCCGGTGCGATGCCGATCAGGGTTCACTCCTCGCACCGATTGACATTACGAAATGTATCACGAAAGCGCATCAAGCAGCGCCTTGGCCTCCCGCAGGTCAGGTGTGTCGAAGCCTTCCATGAACCAGCCGTAGACGGGCGCGAGGAGTTCGCGGGCTTCGGCCTGCCGGCTCTCCGCGGCCCAAAGCCGGGCAAGGCTCGTGGCGGCGCGGAGTTCCCAAAGCTTGGCGCTCTGCTCCCGGGCCACAGCCATCGCATGGATCAAGCAAGCTTCGGCCGTGGCTCGATCCCCGGCGGCTGAGACCAGCAGCTCCCCTTTGAGCCGATACAACTCCGCCTCGAACCAGCGCTCGCCGCTCGCGCTCCCAGCATCCACAGCTGCCGCGAGCAGGCGCTGTCCCTCAGCGGCTCGCCCGGCAGCGGCGCACATCGTGCCCTGAAGGGCAAAGAAGTAAGGAACGAAAAGCGCGGAACCCGTTGCCCGATAGGCGTGGAGGCCGGCTTCGATCTGGGCAATTCCCTCCGCCACTCGACCCTGCTGGACCAGCGCCCAGCCGTCGAAAGCCACACCCAACGCGTGCCATAGAGGAAAACCATGCTCGGCCGCAAGCGCAACCAAGGCTGCAGCGTGCTGCCCGACGCCCAGAGCGTCCCCGCGGACTTGGTCCAACATGCACGCGTGCTGAAGGGCGTAAGCCAAACCGGCAGGATGCGATAGTCGCTCGGCGTCGTCGACCACCTCGCGGCAACGCGCGACGGCTTGCTCTGGAAAGCCCAGCTGAAACAGGGCAAAAGCCAGCCCAGCGAGGCCCGCGAGCCGTGGATCGTAAACATAGACATTGGCGAGCGGCCGGTGTCGCTCCGGGTCGTATAATGCAAGCGTCCGTTCCAGGTGCTCACGCGCTTCGATGAGGGCACCTTGCCAGAGCGAGCTGATCCCGGCCGCGCGGTGGCCGACCATCAGACCAGTTGCATCGCCATCCCGCTTGGCGGCGCGGAGCAGCTCTTCGGCAATCTCCTGCGCCGCGACGTGCTCGGCACGGACCATATGGAACACCCACTGTCCGAACATCAGGGGAGATAACCGGCCCAGGTCGCCAACCTGCCGGCAGAGCTCGTGCGCGCGGGCATAGGCCCGACCGGTCTCTGGCGCGGCGTGGCCTTTCGCAGCGATCAATGCTCCGCCGAGGGCGATCTGGAGATCGATTTCTCGCTCTGAGCGCTCAGCGCTCTCCGGAAGGCTGGCAAGGAGGTTCAGCGCTGTGGTGATATGAGCGATGGCCTCGGCCATGGCCGAGCGCCGGATCGCCAGCTGCCCGGCCTTGAGCCCATACTCCACCGCTTTGTCGACCAGCCCGGCCTCGCAGAAGTGGCGGGCGAGCGCTTCCGGCTTCGCCTCTGCTGTCTCGGGGAAGCGCTGCTCCAGGGCCTGGGCAATGCGGGCGTGAAGCTGCTTGCGCCTGCTCTTGAGCTGGCTCTCGTATGCAGCATCACGCACGAGCGCGTGCTTGAACATGTAGCTCGAATTCGGTGGTGTACCTCGCGCAAAAACGAGCTCAGCCTCGGTCAGCCGACGCAGGGCGTCTTGCAGCTCGGTTTCGTCCAGCGGCGTGGCCGCGGCGAGCAGCTCGTAGCCGAACTCGCGGCCGATGGCAGCGCCGACTTGCAACACTTCCTTGACGCCCCCTAGTCTGTCGAGCCGGGCCATGAGCGAGTCGCGCAGCGTCGTCGGGATCGCCAGCGTCGGCAGCGGGGCGGCGAGCGCGTAGCGCTCGCCCTCGTCCTTGAGCAGCCCGGTTTCGAGCACCGTCTTGGTCAGCTCCTCAATAAACAGCGGCACCCCGTCGGTCTTCGCCAGAATCTCGATCAGCACCTGCGACGGCAGCGCCTTGCCACCGGTCAAGTCGGCCACCATCGATGCGCCCCGGGTGCGGCTCAGGCGGTTGAGAGTCAGCGAGGTAACGTGCGCCTGGCCCTGCCAGGGAGGGATGAACTCGGGGCGAAACGTGATCAGCCGAGCACCGGCAGGCGCTGCACGCGCGTGATGAGCCGGTCGAGCAGCTCGAGCGTGGTCGGATCGGCCCAGTGCACATCCTCGTACAGGGTCAGCACCGGCTGATTGGTTGCCAACCCGGCGAGCTGAGCCAGCAGTGCCTCCAGTTTACTGAGGCTTCGCTCGGGCGCCTCATCGCGGGAGAGCCCGGCGGCGCGCTCGAGCAGATCGATGATCGGGTAGAGGGCGCTGGTCTGGTGGAAAGGCGAGCAGAAATGGCTGAGCGGCGTATAGGGCTCGTTGGCGAGCCGCTCGCGCAGGGCCCGGACGAGACGGGACTTGCCGATCCCAGGCTCGCCCGACAACAGAACAACCTGCCCGTCGCCCTCCTTGGCCTGCTGCCAGCGATCGAGCAGAAGACCGAGCTCATGCTCCCGGCCAACCAGTGGCGTTACGCCTCTGGCGTGCCGCGCCTCGAACCGGTCCCGCCTGCGATTTTGGCCCAGCACCCGCCAGGCCTGCACCGGTTCTCCAAAACCCTTGAGGTCGTGACGGCCGAGATCCGTTAGCTCGAACAGGCCGTGCACCAGTTGGTGGGTGCTCTGAGCGATCACCACCGCATCAGGATCAGCCATGGTCTGCAGTCGCGCCGCCAGATTCGGCGTCTCGCCGACGACCGCTTGCTCTTGTGCAGCCCCTGTGCCGATGACATCGCCCACGACCGCCAGACCAGTGGCAATGCCGACGCGAACTCGCAGCGGTTCCGCCGCCTGCACCCGGCCGACGGCCTCCACCAGCGCCAGTCCCGCCCGCACCGCCCGCTCCGCGTCGTCCTCGTGCGCCTGCGGGTATCCGAAGTAGAGCAAGACTCCATCGCCCATGTATTTGGCAACAAAGCCGTCGAAGCGGGCAACCGTCGCGGCAACGCAGCGCTGATACGCGCCAATCACTTCGCGGAGGTCCTCGGGATCGAGCCGTGACGCGAGGGCCGTCGAGCCGACCAGGTCGCAAAACATCACGGTCAGCTGGCGCCGCTCGGCCGAACACGCGGGGATCTGGCTTGGCGCCAGTGTCGCATTGGGGGCCGTTCGCGCTGAGGGGGCCGTCAGGCTCGCCAGTGCCTTCAGCAGCTTTTTGCGCTGGCCAAGCGAGAGACCGAACTTCTCCAGGTCCGCCTCGTTCAGCTCGGGCAGAATTTCGAAATCGACATCGTTCGCCCGCAACACGGGCGCGAGCTGTGCCAAGCCTAGCGGCGCCAGCCAGCGCTCCAGCTCGTCCACGGCAGTTTCCTCGCGGGTTCGGATCGCTCCCGGCTGCTCGAGCTGACAATACCAAAATCGCGCGCGTGGTCCGAAGGTTTCTTGCCTCCGCGAGCTCGACCTAATGTGGTCTTTTGGCACGACGCGGAAGTAGACCTAACTTCTGCAATGAGATGGTAAACCGACGTTCAAAGGGCTGCCCTTAAGGCTCACCTTTGGCCCTCTCGCGACGTTTCCGCTGCGCAGCGGATGGCCGACTTGGGTCATCAGTTCCGGTTCCGGAAGGACATTCTTGCGCCGCCATTTCCCGACATTTCTGGTCCTATTAAGTGGACCTTCAGGCTGAGGCCGAATCGACTCTTGTCGGACCCGTTTCCACGCGTCCATGATGGGCTTTTGGTGTATTATTGTACTTTCATACAGGAGGGGGACGTGGACGTCGCCGCCTGGCTTCGCGGTATCGGCCTGGGACAATACGAGAAGGCCTTCCGCGACAACGATATTAGTGAAGAGGTTCTTGCCCACCTGACGGCCGAGGATTTGACGGGAATCGGCGTGACCTCCGTCGGTCACCGGCGCAAGCTGCTTGATGCGATTGCCTCACTGGCCCTGGTTTCGAGGTCGGCGCCCATTGGCGCATCCGCATCGCTGAAGACGGCGCTGCCTTTATCCGCCCCGACAGAGGCAGAGCGGCGGCAGCTCACGGTGATGTTCGTCGACCTCGTCGGGTCGACCGAGCTAAGCCATCAGCTCGACCCCGAAGAGCTGCGGGCGGTGATGCGGCGTTACCGAAGCGCGGTAACCGAAGAAGTGGACCGTTTCGGGGGGCACGTCGCCAAGTTCTTGGGCGATGGCATTCTTGCATATTTCGGCTGGCCGAAGGCACAGGAGGACGCGGCTGAACGGGCGGTCAAGGCTGCCCTGCGCATTGTGGCAGCAGCCCGTGGAATCAAGACGCAAGAGGTTCCTCACCTTCGTGCACGCATCGGCATTGCCACAGGGTTGGTGGTCATCGGAAGCCTAGGGGAAGGGGAGGCAGAGCGCCCGGACGAGATCGTCGGGGCGACGCCGAACCTCGCAGCACGGCTACAGCAGGCGGCAGGGCCGGACCAGGTTGTGATTTCCGAAACCACCCGGCACCTCGTCGGAGGGATTTTCGACCTGGAGGACCTGGGAAGGCAGCCGATCAAGGGGATCGGCTCCTCGGTAGCCCTCTGGCGGGTCCACGGCATCGGGCGCAGTGAAAGTCGGTTCGAGGGCCTTCACGGCACGATGCTCACGCCGTTCGTCGGCCGAGGCCGCGAGATCGATCTGCTGCTCGAGCGCTGGGGGCGGGTCAGGCGAACGATGGGCCAGGTTGTCCTCGTAACCGGGGAGCCCGGGATCGGAAAATCGAGACTGGTGCGCTTTCTCGGGGATCGACTGAGAGGGGACCGGCTCCAGGAAATCCATTTCGACGCCTCGCCGTACTACGCGAACTCGGCGCTACGGCCCGTCATCTCGGAAATCCGGCGCTCCGCGGAGTTTGCAAGCATTGACCCGGACGAAACACAGTTCAGGAAGCTCGAGCTTCTTCTGGGAAGGGCTTTGTCCGATACCAGCGGCGCCATCCCTGTCATCGCCGATCTGCTCGGCGTTCGAACCGGCGAGCAGCATTCGTTACGTGATCTGACCCCTCAGCAGAGGAAGGCCATGACGTTTGCAGCGCTGCTGAACTGGGTTGAGGGGCTCGCGACGCGGCATCCGCTGCTCATGGTCGTCGAGGACGCACAATGGCTCGACCCGACGACGCTGGAACTGGTCGGTCGGATCAACGATCGGATCGCCCAATTGCCAGTGCTGCTGCTCGTCACTTTCCGGCCGGAGTTCAAGCCGGCCTGGAGCGGCGCACACGTTGACCGGATCGTGCTCGAACGGCTCGATCCGATCGAGGCGGCCGCAGTGGCCGAGGCCGTTGCGGGCAAGCGTCTTCCGCAGGAAGTCTTGAACGAGATCGTCGCGCACACCGACGGCATTCCGCTGTTCATCGAGGAATTGACCAAGGCGATGCGCGATCTCAACGTCCTTGTCGACGCAGGAGATCACTTCGACCTTTTGGGATCTCTGCCTGCAGTCACGGTTCCCGTGACACTTCAGGACGCGCTGATGGCTCGGCTCGACCGCCTGCCGCCCTCCGCAAGGCATGCCGCGCAAGTCGGTGCCGTGATTGGGCGGGAGTTCGATCGTGCGCTGCTGGCGAGCGTGAGCGACATGCCTGCCGGTGAACTGGAGACGGCGCTCTCGGAACTGATCGGAGCCGAGCTAATCTTGAGCGGCGGCACCGCGGCCAGCCCGGCACACATCTTCAAGCACGCTCTCATTCAGGACGCGGCCTACGAATCGCTCCTCAAAAGGCGCCGCCGGGAACTGCACGGCGCGATTGCCGACGCGCTGGTCAACAGATTCAAGGACACGGCCACAGCGCATCCCGAACTCGTCGCCGGCCACTACGGCAGGGCCGGGCTCGTCGAGCAAGCAGTGCCATATTATCAGGCTGCGGCACGCACGGCGATCATGCGCTCGGCGACAAGGGAAGCGTTGGGCCAGCTCGATAACGGTCTCTCGCTTCTCGAAACGCTGCCGGAAGGCTTGGAGCGCAACCGATTTGAACTCGGGCTCCGCCTTGCGCTCGGGGATGCGCTCCGGGCGGCTAGGGGCACGGCGGCGGTCGAAACGGGCACCGCTTATGCTCGCGCCCGATTCCTGGCAGGGCAAACGGGAGCGGAGCACGAGAACCTCCGGGCCGGCTATGGCGAGTTTCTCTGTTACTACAATCGCGCGGAGCTCGATCGCGCGCGCGAAGTCGCCAACGAGCTGATGCGCGCGGCGGCGCGCGCATACGGCGAGGGTGGCCCAATCGGAGCGGACGCAGCCGGATTCGTTGCCCTTTGGATGGGCGATTTTGCCACCGCACGCTCTTTCCTGGAGCAGCGGGTCTCGACAAGGGCACCTGACCTGGACCCTCTGCTCGGTGCGGACATCGCCGACGCCGGACCGAACCTCTACCTTGCCCGGACGCTGCTCATTCTGGGCTACCCCGAGCAGGGATACCGGCGGTGCCGGCAGGGTCTGGAAACTGCGGAGAAAACGCGCCAGCCCTTCGCGATCGTGTTGGCTCTCGTCAACACGTGCGTCTACTACCACTTGTGCAAAGACTGGCTCGCCCTTCGGCGCGACAGCGAGCGCCTGATTGCTCTCGCGTCCGAAAAGGCCATGCCTGCAATGTTGAACAAGGGACGGGGCTTTCGAGCTGCCGCACTCATCGCAGAAGGAAATGCAACCGAAGGCCTCGAGACCCTCAAATCCTGCTACGAGCACGACGTGAACGCCGGTTACCTGGTGATGATGCCGTACTTCGAGTCCATTCTGGCTGAGGCTTACCTTAGTAGTGGCAACGTTGAAGATGCGCGACGCGTGCTCGACGACGCGTTCGAGCGTGCAACTTCGACCGGCGAGCGTTGGTTTGATGCCGAGCTGTACCGACTGAAAGGGGAGTTTGCTTTGCGCGAGCCTGGTCGCGACGGCGACTTGGCGGCGGAATCTTTCGGCAAATCGGTAGAGATTGCCGGGGCCCAGGCCGCCAAATGGTGGGAGTTGCGAGCTGCGACGCAGCTCGCACGCCTATGGGCAGAGCGAGGCGCCGGGGAGAAAGCCCACGGTTTTCTGACACACGTTCGCGACGGGTTCACCGAGGGTTTCGAAACTGCCGACGTCAGAGAGGCCGAGGCCCTGCTCAGCGAGCTGGAGCGTGCTACGCTATATGACACCTCCTCGGCTCGGCGGGAATAGCCTTGGCCGTTTGTTGGGGGAAGGAGCAGCGCGTTCAACGGGCGCGGTCGCGCCAATTGCAGTCATTCCAGAACACACGTTTGACTTCCTGCTACTGGCACGAGGCGGAAGAAGCGCTTGGGTCTGCTCATGAGGCGGTAAGCGGACCTTCATTGCATTTGCTGTTCATTACTCTTTGACCCGTTGAAGCCATTCAGAATACACGCTGGGCAAGGAGCGCCTCCGCTTCTTCGGCTCAAGTCCGGACTTGCGACACATCCGATTGGCCAATGGCGCTTCACAGCGCCGACAGCCCCGCGATGAGCCCGCTGCAGACACCTGCCAAAAACTCAATGTCCAGCGTCTCAATCCGATCACTCACTTTGTGGTAATGGGGATTGCGCATGTTGGCGGTGTCCGTGACCATAATGGCTGGATTTCCACGATCCCAGAACGATGCGTGATCACTGCGTCGGGTGTCCGGTACAATCCGGCCTCGGCTTGGAACGGGTAAGAACTCGCACGGAACAGACTTGCGCATCACGCGAGCAAGCTCCCACAGCACAGGCAGCGTGCGCAGGTTTCCAATCAGGCCGATGAAGTCCCCCCGATCAGGGTAGAAATGGTGCAGGCCAGCTGGGTACTGCTGAGAGCCCGGCCGGGAATCTCGGTATCCGAGCATTTCCAACGCAACCATCAAGGCAAGCGGTTCGCGCTGATCCCGGAGATGCTGCGCATAGGCCACACTGCCACGGCGATCGGCTTCTTCAAGGTCAAAGGCCGCGAGGCGCATGGGCCGGCGGGCGGGTTTGTCGAAAAAAGCCGAAGCCATCTCCAAGAGGACGGCCAAGGCAGACCCATTGTCATCGGCCCCAGGCGACCCTGGCACTGCATCGTAGTGAGCACCAACAAGAATGAAGCCACGGTTCTGCTGCCCCGGCAGGTTCAGGATCAAGTTCTGACGCGTCCGACCTGCATAAAGGAACTCGTGGACTGCGAGCCTTCCAAACCGCCCAAGCTCCTGTTTCATGTAGGACATGACGGCGGAGTGGCCGTCCGGTGCTCGATAGGGGTCGCGCTCTCGGACGACCTCTCGCAGATGCCTCAGAAGGCGGTCCTGCAACTCCGCTCGCGATGTCTGCCCATTCGGAGGCAAGGGAACGGTTCGCATGCACGTGCCTCCTTCAGATCATGGCTTGTTCGCCTGGGAAGAGGCGCAGTCAGCCTCTACTTCAACAGTTCAAGCAAGCCTCGCCGCCGATCTGTCGCCAGCGGGAATACGGCCGGAGTGGCGGGAGCAGTATGGCGAGATGTGACCTGCATCAGCTCGTCGCGACAGGGCCTTTCCAACCTCGGAACGCATCACCCGCACATTATGCCTCGGTCACCTCCCGATGATAGGTGGTCTGGAGTTCAAACGGCAAAGTCGCCGGCGCAGCATCCACCCCGTCATGCGGCTCGTATCCAAGCGCTCGGATCCAGCCTTCCTGCGTTCATCTCAACCGCCAGCCGCGTGTTCCAGTTGCGCACCGGCGGGATCACCCAGCTGAACGGCGTTGACCCACTGGTGACTGCCTGCTCGATGGTCGCGCAGCGTGTCACACTATCGCGCCTGCGGTCCGGCAGCGCACAGGGACGGGGTTCCCAGCCATATTGGGATTCGCGCCAATCGTTCGCCACGGCACCCGGGCCGAGGTAGACCGTCCCGCTGCGCTCGCGGCGCTCCACAATGGCAATCTCATCGGCGGCGCAGCCGACCAGCGTGACGAGCACCGGGCGAGCAAGCTCGACCGTTCTCAGCAACTGCAACGCTTCCGAGAAGTCAGTGGCGGTCTCGAAGGCATAGCGCAAGAGGTGAAGCGGCGGCATCCCCCGCTCACGCGATAAGGTCCACGCTAGGTTGCGGGTATAGTCGATCCCCCGGAACATGTCGGTGCGGGTGCGTCGTCGGAGCGGAGCCTGGTTGATCGCCGCCGCGAAGCGCCCTGGTGCTAGCGCTGTGAGGGTCCCCACCGCCCCTGGCCATGTCACATCGACGAACTCGCCGGCCCGTCCGGAGCGGTGCGCCAGGATGGCAGACCGCCCGAGACCGAGAAATGGCCAATCGAGCGTGCGGCGCAGGGTGGGAGCCGCGCCCGGTGCATCGGAACGTGCCAACGCGGTGCAGGCGTACTCATAGGAGATATTGATGGCGTAAATACCCGAGACACCGGTGTGTGTCGCAATGGCGTCCAGCTCTGCAACATACGGAGATGGGCTGCGGGTCAGCCACCGATGCGCAATGCGATCGGCTACAGGCAGCGCTGGCAGGATCAATGATCTGTACGAGCCGAAGATGGTGTCCCGGAGGGCGCGGACAGCGGCTGGATCAGCGGTCGCCAGTGGGTCGGATCGTGCGTCGATTAGGGGGACAGGAAGCGCTTGCGCATGCATGGAGAAAGCCCGCGTCGTTCTGGTGAGGTGGGCTTGTACCAGCACCTTGCAAGATCACTGAGGCAGCCAGTAGGCGGACAGAGCGGCAAAGTGGTCGGTTCAACCGATCCTTCTGATCTTGAATACTCATAGGCAAGCCGGGCGAAGCTTGGCAGCGCTGGTCGCCACGGCGTCACATCTCGAGCATCGCCGGCGTGCCGAACGCATTGTGGCGCTCAAAGGAAGCAGTCTCGAACCTGAGGCCGAGTTCGCGCGCCCGGCGCCAGGAAGCATCAAGCTCCACCGGTGTGGGTCGGCGGGCGATGTCGGCGTATTTGTCCCGGTACTTGGCACTCGCCGGATCGCAGTAATTGTCGGGATGGAACTGCGCCATTACGTTCACCGGTGCGGCCGGGACATGCTCGGCGATCCATTCCAGTACCGGATAGGTGCAACACTCGACGTGATTGGGCATCACCAGGTGGCGGATGGAGAAATCCTCGCCCCACGCTTCGAGCAGCGCGACGTTGTGGTTACCGTCTCCCAGTAGCGTGGCGTCTTCGCCAGGTTCATCGCGCAACGGCCGGGCCCGAATTTGAAATCGGGAAGCCACACGTCGGTGAGGATGCGCAGGATCTTCATGCTCTCAGGCGTCATGAAGAAGTTGCTGTTCCAGAGCATGGGTGCGTTAAATGCGCCGTCATAGACGGCGGCATCCGGCGCCTCGTCGAACCATAAGAATCGGTCCGCCTTTGTCCTGCGGGCTTGTGCCAGCTCCCCCGGCCCCGGCGTAAAGTCGCGGCCCAACAGTGCGATGGCGTCGACGATAGCATGCAGGTGAATGACCACCTCGCCGCCGACCCAGTTGATGTTGTGGCAACCTTCGCGGCGCAACGTCCAGGCCATCGCCGCCAACGTGCGTGGGTCGGTCTCCTCACCATTGTCCTTGTCGGTGCTGATGTCGCCATTCTGGCAGAAGGCGCAGCGCATGTTGCAGGAGGTGAAGAAGATCGTGCCCGAGCCTTGCGTGCCGCGATAGAATAGCTCCTCGCCGGTGTGATGGAAATGCGAGCTGACCCGTGAGCCGGAGGCGAGTTTGCACGCGCCGAACTTGGCCCCGGCCACGCGGTCGACGCGGCAATGCCAGGGACAGAAATTGCAGTGGCTGAGCATCCGGTATGCGAGCTCGCGGCTCAGCTCCAGGAGGCTCGGTCCCTCCGCCGCCGGCGGCAACTGCCCGCCCGCCCGGATCGCCTGCCAGCGCGCGAGAAACAGCGGTGTGAGCCGGTCGAACTCGGCCCAGAGCGCATCTTCGTTTTCTTCCGCAGGATCAAACTCGGTAGCGACGGTCGCGGCAATGCGAAACTTGGCGGGACGTCGGTTCTCCGCCACGTCCAGATACCACGACAGCGCGCTGCGGATCGCTGGATCGTCCCAGATGGTCAGCTTGGTCAAGTCGCTCATGGGCCGGCTCCCTGGCGCCCCGTTCCCCAGTGGTGTGCGGCCTTGGCGGCTTTGCCACTGCGGCCATCGAAGTTCGGTTTGAAGCGCCGCGATCGCGGGTCACCGCACCCGATATTTGTTCGTGTAGTGCGTGCGGAGGATCTTGCGGATCTGCTCGGCCAGACGCCTGTTCCCGGTCGCCTGTGGCTTGTCGCGGCGTTCTTGTTTCCGCCGATCCGATCCTGGGCGCTGTCTTGCTGGTTTGGGCATCGCAGTTCAGATCTGTGACTGGGCCGACTGCCGTCAAGGGACGATCTCGACCACGGTCCCGATCGCAAGGCCAAGCACGTGGTCCGCCCGCCCCTGATTGACGGCGATCTCCGCAAGCCCGTTCGAATTTTCGTACCAGAATGCCCCACCAGGCGGCAGATCGCTGAAGGTTCTCGCACGCTCCAACACCCGGCCCGCCGCGGCAATCCTGGCATCGGAGGGCAGCAGGGCGGCCCGCAACCCGGTCATGGCATTGCCGTAGTGATCGACATAGACAATCTCGCCGAGGTCATCGGGCCAGTCGGCCCGGCGGTCGGCACCATCCTGACGCGGCTGGCCGGGCGGCGGCTCGCGGCAGGCCAGCAGGCCCGCGACCGGCGCGAAGAGATCACGGCCGTGAAAGCTGGCCGAGAGGTGCTCCGGCGTCCAGTCGATGTCCCAGCTCCGCATCCTTCCGGCACGGCGCTGGACGAGTTCGAACACGCCATTGCCGGGGCCGACATACCAGCGATCATCCGCCTCGAGCACAAGGGCGGGCCGTGCTCCGCCGACGCCGGGATCGACGACACAGAGGAAGACGGTTCCGGCCGGAAACCATCTGGCATAGGCCGCCAGCAGGTAGGCCGAGGCCTTGGGGTTGCTGACCGGCGCATCGGCGAACAGATCGACCATGGGGATGCCGGGCGCGGTCTGGTGGAGCACCGCCTTCATCTGGCCCGTATAGGGACCGTCCAACCCGAAGTCCGTGAACAGCACGATCATGACACTAACATGCCCCGATGTGCCTGTGCCTTGCAACGATCGCACGTTCTTCAATGACAGCAATTGGCATGGGGCAGACCTTGTCCGAATTTCCGCATTGGCAGCGCGAGCCGATCTTCATGGGCATGAGTTCAATGACCCGGGTTGACCCAGCCTGTGTCAAAACGCGAACGGGTCCGATCTCGGCGAACTATTTGTACAACATAAACCCCATACGCCGTGAAATCTCCGGCCTATTCGGCCCTCCAAGACATAAGATTGCTCCAACGAGCGACACGTCAGCGATTTTACACAACCAAGACCCGCTGCAGACGCCCAGTGCCGGGCGTGGTCGCCCTCCGGCGATATCTGGTTCGATGTTCCCAGCCGGCCGAAATTCCGGCGCCTCGCGGTCGCCGGACGCAGCTTGACATGAGGCGCGGTCTGAAGACCTCAGCAGCGAAACGGGCTCGGACGCAGCCACGATGATCGCCTGCATTAACGGCAGTTGGGCGGTCCGCTGCGGGAGAATACTCGGACATGCGGAACGTTGAATGTCGCGTGTGCGCCACCCGCCCTTAGCGGTTGGCCACGCTCGCACGCTAAGAGCCAACATTTTTTAGCGGAAGTCCGAACCAACTGGCGACGCTGTCGCGGATGACGTCGAAGACCGTCCGGCCGTCTCTCGTCGGGCTGTCCGACGAGTAGAAGTGGTTGGCTCCAGGCACCTGAGCCCATTCAACCGGTCTTACAGCCATCCGAAACTGCTGCTCGACCTCCGGTACGAATGCGGTGACATAGTCGAGATCATGCTCGGCCGAGATCATCAAAAGAGGTGGCAGCGGCAGGTCCTGCCGCGCCGCTAAATAGGCCTTTACGTCTACAGGCATCAGCGGGCCGGAAATAGTGACGACACCCGCGACCTCGACACCCTTCCCATAAGCGACGTAACACGCACTACGCCCACCGGACGAATATCCACCGAGCACGATATTCCTTGGATCAATCCCAAAGTCTTGGTGGTGCGCTTTGACCCACCGCACAGCCTCGGCCACGTCTTCGAACGCAGCTTCCATGAAGCGAGCCATCTCGCTCGGCTTGATTGATGGCAGGCCCATCTCAGCACGTAGAGCACTTACACGAGACATCGGCACCTCGTCGGGCCGCGTCAGCACCGGGTTGGGGCTCGGCTCCGGGTCAGTCTGCGCGAGCCGGTATTGAACAGAGAATGCTGCGACACCCAGTTCTGCGAAACGGCGGCAATATTCCGCGATCGACGTATTCGTCCCGACCCCGGCGGAGAAGGCGTCAGCTTCTTTAGACCCGCGATGGAACACGCCGCCATGGGCGAGCACCAGGGCTGGGGTTGGCGTCCGGGCAGGATAGTCGGGCAGGTAGCAGTCGAGCTTCAGGGGCATGGTCCGCATCGGTCCTCGGCCCCGTTCATATGCGATCCGGGCGTGGCAGAAGACGATATTCCTCTGTACGCTGACGCTCATTGGCGTTCTCCCGTGAAGGTGATGACCCGATTATCCATTGGGCCGATCGTCAGAACGCCGATATGGTGGAAGCCTAGCATTGCGATGTCCATGGCCACTTTGGAAAGCAGAGCGGAAAAAGCCAGGCTCGGAGCCATCGGTCTGGTGGAGCGCTCCATACTTCGCAGAGCGGCCTCGAACTTGCCTGTCAGCGATCAGCTTAAGAGTCTGATGCTCTAAGTTGCCTACCAGACGCAAATCAGCAGCTAAAGCGGGAGAGGCGTTGTTAGAGCGCGTATCCGGCGCTGTACTGCGTCGAGGAGCGAGGCGAGCTGCTGGACGGCGACGGAAGCGGACCTTTTACCCAGTCTCCTAACATCGCTGTCTGACCCCATGCAGACGTTGGGCAATCCAAAATATTGGATGCTCGGGCCATGGCATCCGCGCGACCTCACTGTATTAGGACTTGACGCGAGAAACGTCCTGGATCCTGCGCAGCCGCGGTCAGGGGCGTGGTAGCTTGGGCATCGACGCACTAGCCCCGCGAACGGCGGGGAGATCCTCCATCGATCGTACGTCACCACTTTTTCGGCTCCTGACTATTTCGTGCTATCCTGTTGCCTGGGGCACGCTCGGATGAGAGGAGGCTGCGATGCGCGCAGCTATCCAGAGGCTCTGTCACCGCATCTCGCATTGGGCCTTTTCAGGCTTCCCCCGTCGTGAACCTGGCCTCGATGGGCCGGAGACAGCAGACGAGATCGCATTCCGATTCAAGGACTGTGAGGAGTGCGGGCCGTCCGCCGAAGACCTCGAGGCAAAGGACCGCGAGCGTGCGGAGCGGTTCAAGCGCGATCAGCTCTTGCCGATCATGGGATGGTCGACCGGGGTGCCGGGTTGACGGGTAAATGTCAGGGGCCGACTTGACCCACGTCGGCGGTCTGACGGGTCCGCATCACCTTCGGATACGTCAAATGATGCTTCGACAAACGCGCGGGTAACTATTGTGAGGATCGCCGGGCTTCCAGCCGGCGGTGGATTCCCTCACGAGCGCTTTCGTTGCGCTGGATCATGAGCGCGGTGGCGGGTTCAGGCGCCTTGTCAGGGTGGCCGGCGTCGAACGGAGGAGACGGGTCATACTCGATGGCGAGCTGAACAGCCTGGGCGACCTCTGCCCCGGCGAGTTCGGCCACAAGACTGAAAGCGAAGTCGATCCCCACTGACACGCCGCCCGAGGTGATGACATTGCCGTCGCGCACGATCCTCGCCTTTTCGTGACGGGCGCCAACCAGTGGCAGCAAGTCGACGTAAGCCCAATGCGTCGCGGCGCGACGCCCCACCAGCAACCCGGCCGCACCGAGCAGAAAGGCCCCCGTGCACACGGACGTCACGTACCGCGCCTGCTCACCCTGGGAGCGGACGAACTCAACCGTCTCGGCGTCAGCCAGCGCATCGACGATGCCGGCTCCGCCAGGCACGCAGATCAGATCGAGCCTGGGAGAGGTGCCAAACGTGCATGTGGGCATGATCCCCAAACCACGGTCGCTCGCAACCGGCTGCAACGTCTTAGCGATCACGTGGACGCCTGATTGGGGAAACGGGCTGGGAACTGTCGGCGACGGAGGCGTTCCCAAACGGCTGAGGACCTCGAACGGTCCGGTGAAATCAAGTTGCGTGATCCCGGGGTAGATCACAAAACCGACGTTGAAATGGGCCATGCTGCACTCCTCTGTGCTGGGAGCCACGCGAGACCTCTGCCGAGCATTGCGCTTCCTGCAAGAGTTCGCAACGCGTCATCAGCCGTCGGTTCGGTGGGGCTATGTCGAGCCAACGGGACGCCCCTCACGCCACGGCGAGGGTCTCGAACTCGCCGCAATTTCCGTTGGGAACAGTATTCAACTCGTCATGCACGTGCGAGTGCTAAGTAGGTCGCCAAAAGTTCTGCAACAGCTTTCTGAGCCAGAAGCGTTTGGATGCCATGCCAGCCTTGCGACGCGCCTGTTGCGGCGTCAGGCTTAGAACCCAGGCCGCGGCATCGGCGGCCAGAGCATCGATGGACGCGGCCTGCCGGTTGGCCGCAATGAGCCGCTTGAGTTCGCGCCAGAGCTGGTCCATCGGGCTCAGTTCGGGTGCCTGCCGGGGCAACCACACGAAGCGGATGCGCAGCCGATCGGCCAGCGCTTGCGTCTGTGGGGCGGTGTGGGCGCTCGCCCGATCGGTGAGAAGCCAGAGCCAGCCGGCGCGGCGATATCGCCGCCGCAACGCGTGCAAGAACGCCTGAGCGTCGGCCTGACCGGCGCGGGTGCGGACCAGCACCACCCGACGCGCGGTCCGTAGGTCAATCGCCCCAAACAGCACCCGCTTGGCATTGCGGCCGGTGATCGGCACGATCGCCTGGGTACCCTTGAGCGCCCACATCGCCCGCAGGGGCGGAAACAGTCGCAGCAGGGTCCAGTCGAGGCACAGCAGCCGATCGCCTCTGTGCCAGCCCGCCTTCAGGCGCCGGATCAAGCCCCTTTTTTCTGCGCCAGATGAGCCGCGCGCGCGACATAGACATAGCGCGGCCGCTTCCAGCGATAGCCGGCCTCGTGCAGCCGGCGCCGCAGGGTGCGGGGGCTGACGGCGAGGCCCTTGGCGGCCAGATCGTGCGCCAGCAGCGGCACCGTCCAGCTCGTCGCCTGGTAGCCGCAGCGGCGCGGGTCGCGTGCCAGGGCGGCGGCCAGGCGCTGCGGCGTCAGCGGGCGATGCAGGCGCGGACGCCCGCTGCGCGGTCGGTCGATCAGGGCCGTGGTCTCATGCTCGGCCCGGTACTGGACGAGCCAGCGATGCACACTGGAGCGGTTGACGCGGCAGCGGCGGGCCGCCTCGGCCACGGGATGCCCCTCGGCCACCAGCAACAGCGCCTCGAGGCGGCGATACTCACGAGCCTCGCGGGCACCAGCAAGCGCTACGGCCAGCCGCTTGCGATCCACCTCGTCGAGCCACGTCTCGGGAGAGTGATCATGTCGTTGCATGCTCCCTAGGGAACACCCGCGGCTCTCGCGTTGCAAGTTTTATGGCGACCTACTTAGCAAGGCATGGCGCCCTCGGCCCTGCGGAGATAATCGCAAATCAGGATATTCGACGGGGTCGAGATGTCGATCAAATCTAAGTTGTGGGATTCATCAGGAACTGTGACCTCTACACAGGCCTATAGTGGCGATGGTTTTGAACCGGCTGCACCGTGCAGACGAGTTCCTCTACAACCCGAACCTGTCTTCAATGGGAAGGTCTCCTAGTGGCACGCTCGAGACCTACGCTCGAAGGCAGCAATCCTCATCGAACCGGACGTTCCGAAAGTGCAGGGAATCTCGGTTCCTGACCCCGAGCGGTCCTTCGCCTTGACCGTGTTGATAGCCCCTGTGGGCGGCTTGGCGTGTATGTGGCCGGCATCCGTTCGCTCCAGTCCTTGGAGATCCACAGACGGCTGACGCCCGGAACTTTCCTCCTTCGCTTTCAAGGTCATCCCCAATAGTGAGGCCGGTTCGTACCCATGGTCGCTCCTTGCGCTGGAACAAGGAGCGCCGCTCTGAGGCGGGTTATCCTATCCGCACGTGTTCCAATCGAGAGGATACGTCCATGGGATCGGGAGCGCCCAAGAGGCCGGTGCTGCGTGCGCGGTCATGGCCGAGGAGCCGATGGGTGGAGCGGCAGGCCAGCCTGTTCGGCCGGATGATGGTGAGCGTGGGAGCGGATCCCGGCGCGACGGCCCGGGAGGGGTTCGATGGCGGGTTCGCGGCCGCGTGCCGTCGGTGCCTGGCCTGTCCGAACGCGACCGACTGCGGACGCTGGCTCGAGGGTGGGGGCGCCGACGAACCGCCGTCCTTCTGCGCGAATGCCGCTTTCCTGAACCGCGTGCGGGCATCGGGCACGGGCTGATCCACCGGACAGCCGGAAGCCCATGTTGACGGGGGATCCTTCCGGAGCTCTGCGAATGAACGCCGCCGGACTGGCGGTAGTCGCGGGCCCCCTGACGGCTCCCATCGCAGTCGTCCAGACGTCATACTTTCTTACAAGTCTCCGAAGCCGACCCGCTTGATCTACCTCAATTCGACCGATTGTTGGCCCAGTATGATGGCACCCAAGTCCCACGCCTAGGAACAACGCAGGGACGGAGGAGAGGGGCGACTGGGAAAGTCACGCTCATGAATGTCACGGCACCTGTTGTTACGCTATCAGTCTACGACGTGCCGGGGGAGTGGAAGCATCGGGCCTATCTGGACGATGCGGGCTATCTCGCGAAGTACGAAGCTTCCATCACGAACCCGGAGGCCTTCTGGGCCGAGGAAGCCAAGCGCATCCACTGGTTCAAGGCCCCGACCCGGATCAAGAACACCCATTTCGGGCCCGGCAACGTGGCGATCCGCTGGTTCGAGGACGGCGTCACCAACGTGGCCTATAACTGCATTGACCGGCATCTCCACACCCGCGGTGACCAGGTCGCCATCATCTGGGAAGGCGACGACCCGTCGGAATCGAAGACAATCACCTATCGCGAGCTTCACGACGAAGTCTGCCGCATGGCCAACATCATGCGCAACCGCGGCGTCGAAAAGGGCGACCGGGTCACGATCTACATGCCGATGATCCCGGAAGCCGCCTATGCCATGCTCGCCTGCGCGCGGCTCGGGGCCATCCACTCGGTGGTGTTCGGCGGCTTCTCGCCGGATTCGCTCGCCAGCCGCATCCAGGACGCCAAATCCGCCTTCGTCATCACAGCGGACGAGGGCCTGCGCGGCGGCCGCAAGGTGCCGCTGAAGGTGAACGTGGATGCCGCCATCGAGCGTGTCGGTCCTGGTGTCGTCGATCACGTGCTGGTGGTGCGCCGCACCGGTTCTCCCGTCAACATGGTGCCGGGCCGTGACGTCTATTACCACGAGGCGGCCGAACTCGTCTCCGAGGAGTGCCCCTGCGAGGAGATGAACGCGGAGGATCCGCTCTTCATCCTCTACACCTCAGGGAGCACCGGAACGCCCAAGGGCGTGCTGCACACCACCGGCGGCTATCTCGTCTATGCGGCGATGACGCATCAATACGTGTTCGACTACCACGACGGCGATGTCTACTGGTGCACCGCCGACGTGGGCTGGGTGACGGGCCATTCCTACATCCTCTACGGACCGCTGGCGAACGGCGCCACGACCCTGATGTTCGAGGGCGTGCCGACCTATCCGACGATCTCCCGCTTCTGGGAGGTGATCGACAAGCACCAGGTCAACATCTTCTACACTGCCCCGACGGCGATCCGCTCGCTGATGCAGGCGGGCGAGGAACCGGTGAAGAAGACCTCGCGCAAGTCCCTGCGCCTGCTCGGCTCCGTCGGCGAGCCGATCAATCCGGAAGCCTGGGAATGGTACCACCGCGTGGTCGGCGACGACCGTTGCCCGATCGTCGACACCTGGTGGCAGACGGAGACCGGCGGCATCCTGATCACGCCGCTGCCCGGCGCCACGAAGCTCAAGCCGGGCTCGGCCACGCGGCCGTTCTTCGGCGTGAAGCCGGAAGTGGTCGATGCGGATGGCAAGGTGCTGGAGAATGCGGCCGAGGGCAACCTGGTGATCGCCGATTCCTGGCCGGGCCAGATGCGCACGGTCTACGGTGACCACGAGCGCTTCGTGCAGACCTATTTCTCCACCTATCCCGGCAAGTACTTCACCGGCGACGGCTGCCGGCGCGATGCGGACGGCTATTACTGGATCACCGGCCGCGTCGACGACGTGATCAACGTCTCCGGCCACCGCATGGGCACGGCGGAGGTGGAATCGGCGCTCGTCGCCCATCCGAAGGTGTCGGAGGCCGCGGTGGTCGGCTATCCGCACGACATCAAGGGCCAGGGCATCTATGCCTATGTCACCCTGATGACCGGCGAGCAGCCCTCGGAGGATCTGCGCAAGGAACTGGTCGCCTGGGTGCGCAAGGAGATCGGCCCGATCGCCTCGCCGGACCTGATCCAGTTCGCGCCGAGCCTGCCCAAGACCCGCTCCGGCAAGATCATGCGCCGCATCCTGCGCAAGATCGCCGAGGACGAGTTCGGCTCGCTCGGCGACACCTCGACGCTGGCCGACCCCGCCGTCGTCGACGACCTCATCACCAACAGACAGAACAGAACCCACTGAACCCATTCCGGAGGACTCTTGCCATGGCCTCGCACGACTACAACCAACTCCTTCGCAGCCCCCGGTTCCAGGAGCTCGTTCGCCAGCGGACGAGATTCGCCTGGACCCTCTCCATCGTGATGCTCGTCATCTATTTCGGCTTCATCCTCCTCGTGGCCTTCGCCAAGCCTCTCCTCGCCACCAAGGTCGGCGGCGGCGTCACCTCGTTGGGGATCATCCTCGGACTGGGCGTCATCCTCTCCGCATTCGTTCTGACCGGCATCTATGTCCAGCGCGCCAACAGCCGCTTCGACGAACTCACCCGTCACCTCACGAGGGAGATCATGTGATGCCCCGGCCGCTCATTCTTGCAATCGCAATCCTTCTCGCGCTCGACGCCAGTCATTCCGGAGTACTGGCGGCGGGACCGGATCTCGGCGCCGTGCAGAGACAGCCCCTGAACTGGACCGCCATCATCATGTTCCTGGTCTTCGTGCTCGGTACGCTCGGGATCACCTATCGGGCCGCGGCCCAGACCAAGTCGGCTGCCGATTTCTATGCCGCGGGAGGTGGCATCACCGGATTCCAGAACGGCTTGGCCATTGCTGGCGACTACATGTCCGCGGCCTCCTTTCTGGGCATCTCCGGGCTTGTCTTCGCCAGCGGCTTCGACGGTCTGATTTACTCCATCGGGTTCCTGGTCGGATGGCCGATCGTGCTCTTTCTGATCGCAGAGCGGCTGCGGAATCTTGGCAAGTTCACGTTCTCGGACGTGGCGTCCTTCCGCCTCGACCAGACCCGGATCCGCATTCTCTCCGCAGTCGGGACGCTTGTCGTTGTTGCCTTCTATCTCATCGCGCAGATGGTCGGCGCCGGCAAGCTCATTGAGCTGCTCTTCGGCCTGAACTATCTGTACGCGGTCATCATCGTCGGCGTGCTGATGATCGTGTATGTGGCGTTCGGCGGCATGAAGGCCACGACCTGGGTGCAGATCATCAAGGCGTGCCTCCTCTTGGCCGGCGCCACCCTGATGTCCCTGATCGTCCTGTGGCGGTTCGGCTTCAGCCCGGAAGCCATGTTCGCCGAGGCCGTGAAGACCCACCCGAAGGGTGACGCCATCATGGCGCCTGGCGCCCTCGTGGCCGATCCGATCTCGGCCATTTCGCTCGGCCTCGCGCTGATGTTCGGGACTGCCGGACTGCCCCACATCCTGATGCGGTTCTTCACGGTGTCGGATGCCCAGGCGGCCCGCAAGTCGGTCTTCTACGCCACCGGCTTCATCGCCTATTTCTATATCCTGACCTTCATCATCGGGTTCGGCGCGATCACGTTCCTGATGAACGACCCGAGCTTCTTCAAGCTCGGCGCGGGCGGAGCCTACGACAAGGTCAAGGACATCATCGGCGGGACCAACATGGCCGCGGTCCATCTCGCGACCGCGACGGGGGGCTCGCTCTTTCTCGGCTTCATCTCGGCGGTGGCGTTTGCGACGATCCTAGCTGTGGTGGCTGGCCTCACGCTTGCGGGCGCGTCGGCGGTGAGCCACGACCTCTATGCGGAAGTGATCGCACGCGGCAAGGCATCCGAGCAGAAGGAGGTCAACATCTCGAAGATCGCGGCCATCGTCATCGGCATCGTGGCGATCTTCCTGGGTTACATCTTCGAGAACCAGAACGTGGCCTTCATGGTCGGCCTGGCCTTCGCGGTCGCGGCGAGCTGCAACTTCCCGGTTCTCCTGATGTCGGTCCTCTGGAAGGGAACAACGACCCGCGGAGCGCTGATCGGCGGTCTGCTTGGATTGGTCAGCGCGGTCGCCATGGTGGTCCTGAGCAAGGCCGTCTGGGTGCAGACGTTCGGCTTCGCGCGCGAACTCTTCCCCTATGACAACCCGGCCATCTTTTCCATGCCGATCGCCTTCCTCGGGATCTGGGCGTTCTCCAGGCTCGATGCCAGCAACCGCGCCAAGGTCGAGGTCGCTGCGTTCGATGCCCAGTACATCCGATCGGAAACGGGGATCGGAGCCGCGGCGGCTCACGTTCATTGAGTGACGTGACAAGTGTCGCCTCCCGGCAAGCCGGAAGGCGACGGCTCGGTTGAGGCAGAAAGGAACCCATGCAGGGCTTCGACACCGCCAATCCGCCATTCGACCGCCTGACGCATCAGGAGAGCGAGGAGCTCCGGGCCGGACTCGACATTGGGTACTTCGCGCCCGGCGAAATGATCATTGCCCAAGGGCGCTCCTCAGACACGCTGCACGTCGTGATCAAGGGATCCGTCGAGGTGCGGGACGGCAACACGATCCCGACCGTGCTCGGGCCCAAGGACAGCTTCGACTCCCGCGCCCTGGTGCACGGGGCCGCGGGCGAGAATTTCGTGGCGGCCGAGGAGACGCTCTGCCATCTCATCCCACGCCATATCGTTCTCGACCTGATCCGCCGTAACGCCGCTTTCGCGGCGTTCTTCTATGCCGACGTCTCGCGCAAGCTCGACGCCTTTGCGCAGCAACGGAAGGCGGAGGGTATGGACAGCGTCCTCCGGACACGGGTGTGCGATGTCCGGTATCGTGCCGCCGTATACGTCGACGGAGGGATCAGCATCGAGCAGGCCGGCCATTGCATGAGGGACAACGACATCAATGCCCTCTTCGTGCGGGATGGTCCACGCATCGGCGTCGTGACCGGCATGAACCTGTCGAAGGCGGTCGTTCTGCTCCGGCGCCCGCTCGAGGCCCCGGTGCGGGAAGCCTGCCACTTCGATGTCGTCTCGGTCGACCTCGACGACTTCGTGTTCGAGGCGCTGCTGCTGATGACGAAGCACGACAAGCGGCGCCTCGCGATCCGCTCGAATGGTGACTATGTGGGATTCCTGGAGGACATCGATATCCTCGGCCTGTTCGCGGGCAATTCCCAACTGATCCCGGGGCGGATTGACCGCGCGCGGAGCATCGATGATCTCGCCACTGCCGCCCAGGACATCGAGGCGCAGGTCGAGCGCCTTCACCGGCAGGGGGTGAAGGTCGACGTGATCGCCGAGATGACGTCCGACCTGAACCGGCGGCTGTTCAAGCGCGTTTTCGAGATGTCAGCTCCCCCGACGATCCGTGAGGCCGGCTGCCTGTTGCTGATGGGATCGGAAGGGCGCGGCGAACAGACAGTCCGAACCGACCAGGACAATGCCATCCTTCTGGACAGGGAGGTTCCGGTGTCGGATCTCGCCCGCTTCCGGGAGGCATTTTCGGGGGCGCTGGACCGGTTCGGGTTTCCGCCTTGTCCCGGGAATGTCATGGTTCGCAATCCGGTCTGGTCCCAGTCCCTGGACGACTTCATCCGCCAACTCAAGGCGTGGGTTCTCCGCGGTGATGCCGAGGCTATGATGAATATCGCCATCTTCCTCGATGCCGAGGCCGTGGCGGGCCCGGCGGACATCCTCACCCGAGCAAAGGAGGCGCTGTTCGCACTCATGCGCGGCGAGGCCGCTCTCCTGGCGCGGTTCGCATCGCTGATCGAGACCTTCGCGACCCCCAACCTGGGCGTTCTCAGCACTATCATGGCAACCGTCGGCGCCGGTCCGGACGAGATCAACATCAAGAAGGCCGGAACGTTTCCGATCGTACATGGCGTGCGCACGCTCGCGATCGACAAGGGCATCCTCGAGACGCCGACGGCAGCCCGGATCGAGGCCCTCGTCAGGGCAGGCTCCCTGGAGCCAACGTTCGGACGGGAACTGACCAGCGCCCTGCACGTCTTCATGGAGTTTCGGCTCCGATCCCAGCTCCTTGCGCTGCACAAGGGGGAACTTGGGTCGGAGGCCATGCTGCGCCTGGATAGGATCACCACCGTGGAGCGGGACATCCTGCGGGATGCCCTCCGGGTGGTTCGCCAGTTCCGCGAGTTGATCCGTAGCCGCTACAATCTCGGGGCATTCTGAATGCGGCGCTGGCTGCGCAACCTCTTCTATCGTGCGACGCTGGCGGACCATGCCTACCGATTCCTGTTCGAGCCCGGACCGGCGGACGAGGTCCTGGTTCTGGATTGCGAGACAACCGGGCTCAACCCGCGGATTGACGAGGTGATTGCCGTCGCGGCCATCGTGATCCACGGCAACCGCATCATGACGAGCGAGGCCTACAAGGCGATCATCAAGGCCGACAGGCTTCCGACCTCCGCCTCCATCAAGGTGCACCAGCTTCGGGCGCGTGATGTGGCAGAAGGCCGGCCTGTGCACGAGGTTCTCCCCGAGTTGCTTCGGTTCATCGGCGGGCGTCCCATCGTCGGCTACTACGTGGATTTCGATGTCCGCATGCTCGACAAGCATGTTCTCCGGTACATCGAGGCGAAGCTTCCCAATCGCCGCATCGAAGTGTCGGAGATCTATTACGCCCTCAAATACGGCGGTGCCCCACCCGGGACGGTGCTTGATCTCCGGTTCCAGTCGATCCTGGCGGACCTGAGCATTCCCAGCCTCGGGCAACACGACGCCTTCAACGATGCCCTCATGACGGCCATGATGTACGTGCAGCTCAGGGACATGCGCAAGCGAGGCGCTCGCATCAGGCGCGAGCGCGCCGTTCAGCAAGAGGCTCCAATCGGAGCTTGATATCATCGGATTACGTGGATCGGACTTGATCGGGGTTCCCACCGGATGGCGGGATCCGGGTCGTGGTGCGGAAGAGGTTCGGTTGCCACTGATTGGCGTTCACTGCCGATGAAGCCATAGAGGTACTCGAAATCCATACCGAGTGGCCACTGGTCGAACGGCTCGGCCTGGCTGGCCGCGAAGGCAGGGACGTTGTGATCCTTGCCGAACCATGAGATGGCATAGCCATTGTCCTTGAGGATACGGTTGATGGTGGCTTTGTCCTTAGATCTAATCTCTATTCCGAGGTGGTCGATGGAGGATTATGATTTGCCCTGCGGATCGAGCGCTTTCGCTCTGGCTTCTCCAAGGCGGAAATGCCGGATCCGGCATCATCGAGCCCGAGTTGTGTTGCCCTTCCGGCGCGGGAGCCCCACCCGCCCATGAGCTCATGGTTGATGAGGAGGAACGCACAATGGCCCGCAATCTCGTGCCCCTTGACGCCCCGGTGGCGGAAGGTTTCCAGATGATCCCTTCCTGTCGCTTCACCGCGAGATAAACCGCCTCTTCGACGATGTCTTATGGGAACTGTCGCAAACCCTTCGGTAACTGAGTTCGGCATACGCCTCCAGCCAGTTCCGGAGGTGCATGATGTTCAAAGGCCGCCATTTTGATCGATCAGCGATCCTGCTGTGCGTGCGGTGGTCCTGGAGTCCCTCACCTCCGATGGATCTTAGCAGGCATCGGGCCGGGTTCGTTGCTGACGAGATCCTTATGGCCGAAGCCCTTGCGGTAATCGAGGACAGAGATTACCTTCGGGACGACCTTGAATAACGCAACGCCCTCAAGCGCGCCCGAGGCATACTCTGCGATCCCCTGCGGGAATTTTTGGAGCAGAAGCTGTTCCGCGCGCTCGATCTCCCGCGGGTCCGTGAGGCGGTCCGCATGGCCCCCGGCCGAGACGCCGCGGATCTCGCCCCAATTCGCATAGGGCAGGTTGACTGTTAGGGACACCTTGCCGTTGCGGCTGATGTTCCGTGCTTTCTGGGAATCCTCGGCACATCCGAAGTAGATGTCCAGCCCGTCGTTGGCGAAGCTGACCATGGTGGCCTGCGGATATCCGTCTTGGCGGATCGTCGCGATCGTCATGTCGCTCGCGCAATCGAGAATGGACAGGATCTCCTCGCGAATGCTTGAGTCCATAGCGACGTCCCCATGGTGATCGGACCTTATCCAGCCTGACGACCCATGATGGCTTCGTTCTCGTCCAACCGCCTTGATCTGGATCAATGCCGCGCTGGACAGAGGAACGCATGATTTGTCTGGCTTCGTTGGAAATCGCCTCTCGGTCTAACGCAAGGTTGCCGCACAATTCCAACGGCAACCTGCTTGATCTTCGGATATGATCAGAGGCGAGCGAGCTTTTCACGAGCCGGACAACGGCGGAGGGCTCCATGATCGTCGGTGATGAGCGTTCGCAGGTTTTGGATAGACCGGAGAGAGACCGGGTCTGTACGCCGGACATCCTCCCGAAGCTTCAGTCGCTGCTGGCGAACCTGGCGAATATCGATACCGATCACGAAAGTAATCTGATCGTCATCGAGAGCAGGCCGATGGATGATGCTTGCAAGCGTCGACTGATCGCCGATCTTTGTGAGAGCCATCGTCAGCGGCGCGCCCCCTACCTTCGGGAAATCGAGGCGCTCAGGGAGCAAATGGAAGCCGCGTTTCATTGAGGCGATGAAGGCGATGGTTTTCCACAAGGCGCGCGCACCTCTGTGCATGGAAGAGCGCCCGCTGCCGTCGCCCGGACCACGCGAGATCCGCGTGGCGGTGGAAGCCTGCACGGTGTGCCGCACCGACCTCCATATGGTGGATGGTGACCTGCCGCATCCCAAGCTCCCACTCGCCCCCGGCCATGAGATCGTGGGACGGTTTGAGTCCCCGTGACAGAGCCGCTTGGGTCGTGATGTTCGGTTCCGTCTCAGCCTACCTGCTCCGCGATCGCCTGAGATGCAAGCGGCAGGCGTCCGTCACACAGGCTTCATCGTCTTCGGCAACCTCACGCCGCCGAGAGCGTTTCGAAATTTGAGAATGTCCGTCTTAATGGCAGCTGGATCCCGGGCTGCATCGAGGCGAAGCCAGATGATCGTCCCGCGATTTCGCTCTGCCTGCCTGCGTACGACTGCAGCAGTCGCATCCGATGGATCGTTTCGGCGGGCCGCCACGCGGGACATGAGAAGCTCCGTCGGAGCCTCAAGCCAGTATCCGGTGAAGGGCACAGCACACTCGCGCGCAAGCTGCCCCACTTTCTCCCTGTCACCGGGCCGGTCGAAGACTGCATCGATAATGACGGCAGAGCCCACGCGCAGGGCACGGGCCGCCTCGTCTCTTAATGTCGCATAGACCCGCTCGGAAACGTCCCGGCGATATGCCGCCTGGGGCAGATGACGTTCAACCGGTACACCGTAGATCCACTTGCGGATGCGGTCGCTGTTCAGGACCCGTGCTCCCGGTGGCGGGCCGAGATGGGGCGCGACGAGCGAGGCGATGAACGACTTGCCGGAACCGCTGAGCCCTCCGACCGCGACGAGAACGGAGGGATCGGGCGTCAGCAGGGACGTGGCCAAATCGAAATAGTGTCGGGCCTCGGCAAGCAGGCCTGCGCGGGCCTCGGGTGATGTGCGCTGTGCCTGGGCCGCCGTGACATGGGCGCGAACCGTTGCGCGAATGGCCATGAAGAAGGGGACGAGACCGAGGCCGTCGGTTTCGTCGGCCTCGTCGAGATAGCGGTTCAGCAGCACGTTTGCCGATTGCCTCTGATCGCGGTGCCACAGATCCATCAGCAGAAAAGCCAGATCGTACAGCACGTCGATGGTGGCAAGGTTCTCGTCGAACTCGATGCAGTCGAACAGCGTCGGTTTTCCATGCCACAGGCAAATATTGCGGAGGATGAGATCGCCATGGCAGCGCCTGACCTTGCCCACGCTGCGGCGGTTCTCGAGCACGGCCGAATAAGTCTCAAGCGCTTGCCGGAACTTTTCCGCGAACGCGTCTGCGGCATCGGGCGTGACCAGTCCCGTCGCACGTAAGGAGCGGTCGTTGATGGCAAGGACGTCGGCAATGCCCCGTGTTCCGCCATAGTCCAGGCTGACATGCGCCTCGCGGTGAAACGCTGCAATGCGGCGAGCCAGATCGGACAGGAGCGAAGGCGTCAGGGAGCCATGCTGGGCCATGTTATCGAAAAGGCATGCCTGGTCGAACCGGTGCATCTCGACCACCGCATCGATCCTCTTTCCGGTGCCGTCGAAGGCAAGCTGTCCATCCGCCGCGCAGGTGATGGTGCGGACACCGATGTAGAGATCGGGGGCGGTCCGGCGGTTGAGTTCGAACTCCTTCAGACAGGCTGCATGCCTTTGCTCTGGCGTGGAGTAATCGAGATACGTGAAGCGGACCGCCAGCTTCAGTTTGTAGACCTTCGTCGTTGTCAGGAAGATCATGGAGGCATGGGTCGCGATCGTTTCCACGGGCGATGGCCTGCCAAGGATCCGCTTGAGGAATTCGATCGTTTCAGTCTGTTCGTGGGCGGACATCGCTATCGCTCCGAACTCTAAGCGGACAGGGGACTTCTCTTGTCGGCGAGACGAGTGAGGATCGCCAGGAAACTAATGCCTGGATCATCAGGAGACAATCCAGACAGCTGCGCGGACTGCCCAGCGAACGTTCCGGGGAGCCGAAGACGGACCATTGGAATACCAAGGACGGAGCTGCCCCCGGCATCACAGAGTGGAATTCGGCCAGGACCTGAGCAGCGATCTTGCCATCGCTCAGCGTATATTCCCCGTGTAGTGCATCACGGAGCCCCCGCCGCTGGTACGTCCCCCTCGCATCGTCACGACGCCGGTCCTTTGTCCCAATGTGGGTCCGGAACCGCACTTTGACCAAGCCTTCTTCCATGTGCTGATCCGCCGCTTCTTTCCGAACCTCGCGGAAACGAGGGCGAAGCACCACTCCCAACCTGCGTGAGGTGTCCGCTGGCCTCAAGACTTTCGAGAGACGTTCTGTTGAAGGCCGTTCACGATCAGAGAAACAGTCCTGAGAGGGCTGAACCGCGGGTCGGTGCGATCACGGACTCGGCTCCGCAGGCCTAGCACCGCGCGCACGAGCCGACGATTTCCCAATCGTGAACCCCGTCACGAAGCGTTCTCCGGCAGTTCGGGCAGCTAAGGCCCTCTTCGATCCAGCCGAAATCATAGTCGGGTCCCACATAGGAGCAGACCATGTGGTGGATCACCGAGGCAGCCTTGAGGCCTGCCTTGCCGCAAACCGGGCAAGTCGAGCAAGAGGCCGATCTGCATGGATGCGCTCAGTCCAGGCCGAGAATACCGACAACGGTCTTGAAGAACCGATCCGCGACCTCCGTGTAGTACATGTGGACACGCACTGCCGAATTGAGCGCCGGCGGCTGGGCGTTTGCATCAAGCCGGACGCGGGCGACCAGGGTCGCCTGGGCCGGCTGCAGAAGCGAACTTTGCCGCCCCTCGATGACCGCGCTCAAGGGAAGAATCGCCTCGATCATTCCGCGCATTCTGGTCTTGCCATGCACCACGAAGACCTCCTGGCCAACCTGCGGATCCACCCGGCGGAAATCAGGAATATGCCAGACGACGGATCTCTCTTGAGGACGCTCCCATAGGATAGCCACAATTCGGCAAAGTGCTTACTCAAGGTCCGCAACAGCTCGCCTCACCCTCGAGGCGGGCTTTTTGCAACCTACCTAAGTACCGGAAACGCGTGCGCAGCCGCTTACCACCGGCCGTGTTTCATAACCCTCCATTTTCACGAAATGCCTGGGGTACTAGATCAACTTTGATACAAGCCAAGTGCTGAATGCGATCTCCCTCGTTCGAGATCTGATTGGGGTGAAGGATGACTGGCAGATTTCTCAATGATTCAGCTGTCGCACAGGCCTGGGATCAGAATGCCGAGCGATGGACACAGGACGTCCGCGCTGGCTTTGACCTCTATCGGGAGCTGTATACCCTCCCTGCGTTCCTGGATTTCATGCCGTCCATCGCGGACAAGGATGTCATCGACCTGGGGTGCGGAGAAGGCACGAACACCCGGCATTTCGCCCGCTTAGGCGGCCACATAACCGGGATCGATCTCTCCGAGAAGATGATCGCCTATGCCCAGGCTCAAGAAGCTGCGGATCCGCTTGGGATCACGTATCAGATCGGCTCGTTCAGCGATCTGAGCGCATATGGTGACGAGCGGTTCGATATTGCCCTTTCGACTATGGCTCTGATGGATGGGCCGGACTTCCCTGCTGCGATGCAGGCAGCCTATCGGGTCCTGACACCTGGCGGGGTCCTGTGCTTCAGCGTCCTGCATCCGTGCTTCATCACGCCAGCCATCAAATGGCTGATCGAAGAGGATGGATTCCATAGCGGCCTGCGGATCGGCCGGTACTTTGACCAGTCGCCATTCGTCGAGCGCTGGCGCTTCAGCAAGCGGCCCGATCCCGATCAAGTGCTCCCGTTCAGCGTGCCTCGTTTCCCGCGAACCCTGTCGGATTACATCAATGCAGTGAGCGACGCTGGATTCCAGACCATCAGGGTGGCCGAGCCTCGCCCGGACGAAAGCCTTTCGGCACAGCATGCATGGCTGAAACGGTGGCGGGATCATGCGCCGTTGGTCTTGTTTGTCTCTGCAATAGAGCCCTGATTGTTGTTCCTCGAGCTTGCTCAGCACCTGTGATAGTGAGGCAGGCTGATAGGGTAGTTCGGCGACAGGCTGAGGCAAATTCACAACCAAAGCCTAGGCACGACAACCAGTTACGGACGGCCTGCGGCATCCTTTGGTAGCATCTACATCTCTTCCGCCTGATAGATTTCGGCGACGGACGAGCCGGCCATGACGGTCTCGCCGGCCCGGCTCAGGCGGGTCGACACGATGCCGGCCACCGGTGACAGCACGCGTCCCTCACCGAACTGCTCTTTGATCTGGGTTATCTGCCCCCTGAAGCTGTTGCCGCGCGTCAGCGAGACGAGATCCCAGAGCAGCGGAAGGGCCCGGGAAGACTGGGTGAGCCAGACATAACCCAACATTGAGGCTGATCTGCTTCCAACCGGGCAGCGCGACAGGCACGCCCAATGCATCTGAGCGGCGCTCACCCTCGGAGCGTCGAGCAGGTCCATGCCCATGTGGATGCTCACATCGTCATTGAATGCAACTCCCGAAACGCTTCGTCTCTCGCCAATTCACCTCCGCGAGTGCACGAACTGAGAGTGTCGCGGAGGTCTTAGCGGAGGATCTCGGGAACACTGTGCGCTGAGCCCTGAAAGGCGAGCGGTGATGAAGCGTCCCACCCTGGCATTCTAGTCCGAACACCCCACCCATCTTTGATCTACGTCAAAGACGCTTTGCTTTCGGACCGTCATGCTTGGGGATCGCCGACGGGGACAGTCGGCGCTCCGACTCCCGACAGAGTGCCGATCTGGACCAAGCGGCCGGCTGGTTGACCGGCCTGTGCACGCGGCTGGGTCCGCAGAGCCGCCACTAGTCAGCGCAACGGTCTAACACAACAGGGGAGGAGACCATGAAGCAGCTTCAGATTGGAAACGATCAATCGGCCATGGCCTTTGAGCCACGCTATAATCTGTTCCGACGCAAGGGGCGGCCAGATCTCTTCTGCGCGGTGCCGGAGGACCACCCTATCCCAGGCTTCGTCACGGACGAATATTGGGCGTTCGCCGGCACCCAAGACAGCAACTTACTGCCGTCCGGGTTGAACCTAACAGCAGCAGAGCTCGGCGTGCACCTCAGCGGCTTCCACTTGTTCCAGGTCGCCGGCCCGATGCGAACGCTGCGGCGTGCCGCAGGCCAGTCCGGTCCGAAGACGCGGGATCTGCTCCCTCCCCATCCGCAACATGGGCCGAAATCACCGGTTGAGACGGCAATAAAAGGGCTAATGAAGCGGCGAATCGCGCAGCGTTCGCGCTACATGACAGCCATGATGATGCGACTCGATGTCGACGCGGCGGCGGCGACGCGCGAAACTCGCGGCAGGGAGTTTGCAACCGCCACGCTGTGTTGTTTGAGGTGCGCTCACTCGAGTGAGTGCGGCGGATGGCTTGCCGACCCGACCAGAGGTTCGGACGCACCTCCATTTTGTCCTAACTCACAGTTCTTCGCGCGCCATAGCCGGCATGGTCATAATGTCGACCGGGACCTTTGAGGACTACACGGAGAGCAGAAGGAACTGTGGGGCAGCTTGTAAGAGGTTCCCTCGGAAACGCGGCGATCAAGACCGGTCTGTGCCAGTGCAATGAGTGCCAAGTCTATGGGCGGCATTGTTGCCCCACGCTTTCTCATGCGCCCGGTCGGATCACGCTGGACCAAGGACTCCCTCTGAAAGGGTGTTGGGCATCTCCTGATTTTTATGCATCATGGCCTCACGCATGAGGACAAAGCGAGGAAGCTACCATGGGCCCATCCCTCGGCCACGCCGCGCGCATCGCGCGGGCGCTTGACAGCTCAATGGCGGCGCGCTCGCCCATCGCTGCTTCATGGCATCGGTCTCTCATGCGCTACGGTCTTGACCCACTCGACGCGCGGCCGCCGCTGATCTTGAGCGCCGCCGAGTTGCGCAATGCACGCCAAAGCGTAGAGCCTTTGCTTGATTCCGCACAGGCCGCCCTCGATCGGCTGTTCCAGGCTGCGGGCGATGCGGGATGTTGCGTTCTTTTTGCGGATCGCAATGGCGTACCGATCGATCGCCGCGGCACCGCCGCGGATGATCGGACTTTTTCCGCGTGGGGGCTCTGGATTGGAGCGGTGTGGAGTGAAGAGGCGGAGGGGACCAACGGCATCGGGACCTGTCTCGCCGAGGGCAGGGCACTGACAATCCACCGGGACCAGCATTTTCATGCCCGCAATACCGGCCTAAGCTGCACAGTAGCACCGATCTTCGATCACACGGGTCAACTGGCCGGCGCACTTGATGTCTCTTCCTGCCGAGCCGATCTCACTGAAAGTTACGTTGGCCTGATCGCGGCTGCAGTGGCTGATGCCGCCCGTCAGATTGAGGCACTGAACTTCCGCAGGGCTTTCCCGCAGACGCGCATTATCCTGGCTGACGGTTCGTCTCCGGGCAAATTGGGGCTGCTTGCCATCAACCATGACGATTTGATCGTCGGGGCCACCCGCGCCGCTCGGCTGACTTATGGCATCACGGATGCGAGGATTGCAGCCCTGCTGCCGGCGCAGGAGGTGCTGGCAGATGACCCGGCGCCGGATTTGATGAACGCCGAGCGGAGCGCGCTCAGGCGGGCGCTGGCACGAGCCCGGGGCAACGTCTCGGAGGCCGCGGCCGCGCTGCAGATCAGCCGGGCCACGTTGCATCGCAAAATGAAGCGCTTGGGAGTGCGGCGCACCGGATGAGGTCGGCGGCAAGTGTCGCAGATCTGCGACACCTGCCGCGAGCGATCGCATCAACTGGCAGTGACAAGCGCGCCTGAGGCGCCGATCCTGATTTGAAGACGCCACCGACGGCGCGATCAGGAGGAAATCATGAACAAGCCAGAGTTCCTAACGCTATCCAAGACCCCGTTCAAGGATCGCTACGGCAACTACATCGGCGGACAATGGGTCGAGCCGGTGAACGGCCGCTATTTCGAGAACACCTCGCCCGTGACCGGCAAAGTGGTCTGCCAAGTCGCTCGGTCCGATAAGGACGATGTCGAGAAGGCGCTCGATGCGGCTCATGCGGCCAAGGACGCCTGGGGCAAGACCTCGCCAGCCGCGCGGGCCCTGATCCTGAACGAGATCGCGAACCGGATGGAAGCGAATCTCGACCTGCTGGCCCAGGCCGAGACCTGGGACAACGGCAAGCCGATCCGTGAGACGACGGCCGCCGATATTCCCTTGGCTATCGACCACTTCCGCTACTTTGCATCCTGCATCAGGGCGCAGGAGGGATCGGTTGCGGAAATCGATCACGATACGGTCGCCTATCACTTTCATGAGCCCCTGGGCGTCGTGGGGCAGATCATTCCCTGGAACTTCCCGATCCTGATGGCGGTCTGGAAGCTGGCGCCCGCGCTCGCCGCCGGCAACTGTGTCGTCCTCAAGCCTGCCGAGCAGACCCCGGCCTCGATTCTGGTCTGGGCCGAACTGGTCGGGGACCTGCTACCATCCGGCGTTCTCAACATCGTCAACGGCTATGGCCTCGAAGCCGGTAAACCGCTGGCCTCGAGTTCGCGCATCGCCAAGATCGCCTTCACCGGCGAAACGACGACCGGCCGGCTCATCATGCAATATGCAAGCCAGAATCTGATCCCGGTGACCCTCGAACTCGGCGGCAAGTCGCCCAACATCTTCTTCAACGATGTGACGGCGGAGGATGACGAGTATCTGGACAAGGCCATCGAAGGCTTCGTGATGTTCGCCCTCAACCAGGGCGAGGTCTGCACCTGCCCGAGCCGTGCACTGATCCAGGAATCGATCTACGACCGCTTCATGGAGAAGGCCCTCAAGCGTGTCGGGGCGATCAAGCAGGGCAGCCCGCTCGACCCGTCGACGATGATCGGCGCCCAGGCCTCCGGCGAGCAGCTGGAAAAGATCCTCAGCTATTTCGACATCGGCAAGCAGGAAGGCGCTGAGGTGCTGACGGGCGGCGAGCGCAACAACCTGCCGGGCGAACTGGCCGGCGGCTATTACGTGAAGCCCACCGTGTTCCGTGGCCACAACCGGATGCGGGTGTTCCAGGAGGAGATCTTCGGGCCCGTTGTTTCCGTCACGACCTTCAAGGACGAGGACGACGCCCTGTCGATTGCCAACGACACCCTCTACGGCCTCGGTGCCGGTGTGTGGACCCGCAACGGCAATCGTGCCTATCGCTTCGGTCGCGCCATCCAGGCGGGCCGCGTCTGGACGAACTGCTACCATGCCTATCCGGCTCACGCGGCCTTCGGCGGCTACAAGCAGTCAGGCATCGGCCGCGAGACGCACAAGATGATGCTCGATCACTACCAGCAGACCAAGAACCTCCTGGTGAGCTACAGCAGCAAGGCTCTCGGCTTCTTCTGATGCCTTCGGAGCCTGACGCGGGCGAGGGGCAGCGCCCGATCAGATCAGGCTCTTGCCACGGCCGGGGCGCGGCACGCTGCGTCCCGGCCCAATCATAAGGGAGGGAAAGAATGAATAGCGCCGACATTCATCGCGTCACCGCAACACTCGCCGCGCTCGACCTGATCGCGACATTGCAGAACGAATACGGCCCGGTTCTCTTCCACGATCACGCGAAACGCGCACTTCCACCAATCAGGAGGGTGCTGCGACAGATCCTCGCCCATGTGCTATCCGCAGGGCGACTACATTGTCGGGGATGAGGACGTGCTCCTTGGCACGATCGGTGGGGCGCCGTTTTACATGAGCCCGTCGCAATATGAGTACTGGAAACACACCCGGCTGATCATCGACGTGGTGCCGGGCAAAGGCGGCATGTTCTCCCTCGAGAACGGTCGCGGCGTCCGCTTCCTGACCCGCTCGCGCCTGTTCACGGACGAGGAGGCGAGACACCTCGAACTGAAGGAGTGGCTCCGGAGGCGGGGGCGATCTTCTCGGCCGAGGCCGAACTCTCGGCGACTTCGTCAGCTTCAGCAAGGAAGAGCTCATTGAGGGCGTCGCACTCAGCTCTGAACTCTTGGAGCTACGTCACCGGCCTCAACTAAAAACCCTCACGATCATATCAGGACTGCTCAAACGAGGAGGAACCGCATGACAAAGGTGATGAAGGCAGCTCTGGTTCGGGATTTTGGACGACCACTGACGATTGAGGAGGTCCCAATCCCCGAACCCCGTCCCGATCAGATCCTAGTGCGGATTGCCGCCAGCGGCGTGTGCCACACCGATCTTCACGCGGCCAAGGGTGACCGGCCCATCAAACCCAATCCGCCTTTCATCCCGGGCCACGAGGGCGTGGGCACCGTGGTGGCTGTCGGGCGCGACGTGAAGCGTGTCAGGGAAGGGGACCGAGTCGGCGGCACCGTTGCAGTAACTTGAAACGGCGAAACGAACCCCGTCGATCAGATCATTCAGGCTGCGAGACCGAAGAGCTGATTAATGAGACGGACTTCGCCTGTCGCCTGACGTTTCCGCTGGATGCAGTGACCGCGGCGGATCATCCGCATGGTTTCGAAGCCCATCAGGGTCACGGCGGCGGTTTTCATCGTCTGGAAGCCACGCGTCGGCCGGATCACGCGCTTGAGCGCTCCATGGTCGGCTTCGATGATGTTATTCAAATATTTCGAGGTGCGATGTTCGACATCCTGCGGCAGCAGCCCTTCGTCCTGCAAGCGTCGGATGGCCTTCGGATAGGATGCCAGTTTGTCGGTCGTGATCGAGGACGGCGGATAGTCGCTCACCACCCTCAGAGCTTTGCGCAGGAAGCGATAAGCGGTTCCAGTATCGCGCCGGTCGGATAGCATGGAGGCAATCAGACGACCGTGTTTGTCGACCGCTCGAAACAAGTACCGCCACTGTCCGCCAACTCGCACATAGGTCTCATCCACCCGCCACGAACCTGAACGATGTCCCTGGTATGGTCGCACCCGCTTCCCGATCTCCGGCGCGTAGCGCTGAACCCAGCGGAAGATCGTGGATGGGTTCACGTTGGTGCCTCGCTCTTGCATCATCTCGGCCAGATCGCGATAGCTGATGCCATACTTGCAGTACCACCGCACGCACAGCAGGATGATCTCAACTGGGAAGCGACGACGCTTGAACAGAAACAACGGAGCGGCTCCTTGACGAACCGCCCCTCGCTATACCGCCAAGGTTAACGCAACAGTACCCATCGCGCCTGCTCAACGCGGTCGTGCCCGGATTTGATGAGGCGGTCCACCGCCATGGCCTTGAGAGACACATGGTCCGGCAGCCCTTCCTGCCCATATTGCTCCGCACTGCGCTTCTTGCTGGGCTCGCCACCGTCATGCGGGACCCAGTTCGCATGGTCACGGATTTACGGCGGCAAACACGCTTGGGAGGTCGGCAGCGCTTTGAGGCGCTTGAAAGCGGGAGGGGGAGGGGCCTCCCTTTCTTGTCTCACGTTGGCAGTTAACCTGAGACTCCATGCTCCCAGAGTCTCAGGTTAACTGCCAACGACTTCCCAAAAATCTGGAATCTCACGCCAAAGTGCCCAGCGACAAGGGCCTTTTCAGCCTCCTCTCGGCTACCATCGTATCGGCTCAAGGCCATTTCAGGATCGACCATTTTCAAGGGACCATCCGCATTTTGGAATTGCCTCGTTGCCGACGCCGTCTTCTCTCGGAGAAAAGCTATCGGGAAGGAAGCACAGGAGCTCTCCGCCCCGTGATTGGCACTTTCGGCGGTGATCGTACACAGATCAGTATGCAGATTGTGCATACCAGTCGGCAAAGTTTCTATTTTGATCGTCTTGGCACCCCTGTAATCTGTCGTAGGCGCCCCAATCCGGGCCCCATTGGACAAAGGCCAAAGGTACTCGCCTGCCTGAGTCTGGAAAGGTTAGGGAAGCGTAAGAGAGACGATGGCGTCAAGGCTGCCCGCTCGCCAAAGGCTTTCGAACGCGAAACCTACAAATTATAAAAACGTGGGAACAGACAGAGAGGATGAAGGTATGGGAAAGCATTCTAATTTGGATGGCAAATGGTCCCTTGTTGCGCTGACAGCTGGCACTTGCGCGATCCTCTCGACTCTCCCTGCGCAGGCTGCCGAAACGCGCCTGAGCGAAATTCTTGAGCGAGGCGTCGTCCGCATCGGCGTGCAGGGGGCATTCAAGCCATGGTCCTATCCTGCTCCAGACGGCACCATGCAGGGCATCGAAGTCGATTTGGCCAAAGATGTCGCCGACAAGCTGGGCGTTAAGCTCGAGACGGTCATCATCAACTCAGCGAACCGGATTCAGTTCTTACAGCAAGGCAAGATCGATCTGATCATCGGAGGCATGTACGATACTGCCGAGCGTCGGAAGGCTGTCGGCATCATCGAGCCGGCCTACTGGACGTCGGGTCCGACCCTGATGGCGAAAAAGGGTGTCGTCAAGGACTGGAAAGATATTGAAGGCAAGCCGGTTTGTGCCAAGCAGGGTGTCGCCTACAACAAGAAAGTCGAACAGGACTATAAGGTCAGGATCGTCGCTTTCGCGGGCAACTCGGAAGGTAAGGAAGCACTGCGCTCCGGCAAGTGCGTCGCGTGGCTCTACGATGACGTAAGCATCATGGCCGATCTGGAAACCTCCGAGTGGGCCGAGTACGAGATGCCGGTCTCCGTGCTCTACAACAACCCGTGGGCGACCGCTGTCCCCCTTGAGGAGCTCGACAGGCCGTGGGGTGTCTTCATGACGGGCATGGCCTATCGCTGGCAAGCGTCCGGTAAGCTCGTGGAGCTTGAGGGCAAGTACAAGCTGAAGCCTTCGGACTGGTTCGCTCAGCTGCATGAGAAGCACCGGTGGGATGCGTCTTATCTCGAGGGCGGGAAGTAGACGAGCGACCGTGTCATGAACTGACCTGATCGCCCTTCAAGCAACGGGAAGCGGAGATGGTATGTTTGAGTTGATCGCCCCCTTCTTTCACGACCTGTACGAAAAGACGGGGTTTAACTTCAACGTCTTCTATGACCGCTATGAATATGAACGGTTTCTCTCGGGAGCTGTCATTTCACTGCAGTTGATGTTCGGGGCGATCATCCTGTCGCTCGTCATCGGTGTTCTGGGTGCCTGGGCGCAGGGGTTGGGATCGCGCGTGCTGCGCGGCGTCATCAACGCTTATATCCAGGCGTTCCGGAACACGCCGCCAATGATTCAGCTCCTGTTCTTCTACTTCGGGTTGGGCGCTTTCACGCCGCAGGTCGATATGGGCGGTTATACCGAGCCGTTGATCTCCAATTTCGCATGGGCGGTCATCGCACTCGGGATCTTCGGCGGTGCATATAACGTGGAGATACTCAGGTCCGGCCTGGAAGCCGTCCCCCGAACCACGCTGGAGGCGTCGGAAAGCCTCTGCCTGACAAAGTGGCAGACGTACCGGCATGTGACCCTGCCCCTCGCCTTCAGGATCTGCCTGCCATCGCTCGCGAGCAATCTGATTAGCCTGGCAAAGACCAGTTCGCTGGCATACGTGATCGCCGTCCCAGAAATGACATACGTTCTCAACCAGGTATGGTCCGACAGCATCAACGTGCCCGAGATGATGTTGATTCTGTTCGTATTCTACGTCTCCGTCGTTACTCTTTTCGGTGCGGGAATGAGCTTTGTGGAACGGAAACTCGCACTGCCGGGGTTCGGACGATGACGCAGACGCGCACCGAAACCGGCCATGCTAGCGCGGCGCAATATTCCCTCTCCGGGATCCGTTGGTATCACGGCGCCATTCTCCTCCTTATTTTTTTGATCGTTTTCGCAGTCGTTCAGATGAAGGATCGCGGAGCAACCGACACGAACCTGTCGGCGATCGATACCTTGGTGCTCTGGCTGCCTTTCATCCTGAAAGGATTCAGCCTTAACCTGCTGATGAGCTTTCTTGCCATGGCCATCGCAACCGTATTGGGCGTCGCGCTGGGGATAGCACAGGTCAGTCAGATCTCCGTAATCCGGGGCATGGCGAAGTTTGTGACCCATCTCTTCCGGAATGCCCCCTGGCTCGTCATCCTGTTTATGGTCATGTACCTCCTTCCAGTCGAAATGCGCCTGCCGGGAGGAGAGAAAGCCATCATTCCGGACTGGATCAAGGCAACGTTCGCCTTCTCCCTGCCGGTGATGGGCAACATCAGCGAGATTGTCCGCGGCGCTATCAGATCGATCCCGACCGGGCAGTGGGATTCAGCAGAAGGACTTGCCTTCAGCAGGTGGCAGACAATGGTGCACATCATATTGCCGCAGTGCGTCAAACGCTCCATCCCGCCATGGATGAACTGGTACGCGCTGCTCACCCTCGCGACGCCGATGGCCTCCATCCTTGGAGTCCACGAGGCAGTCGGCAACGCTCAGGCGGCCATGGAGGCCGGTGGAGGAAGGCCGGATTTCCTTCTCCCATTCTACCTTTTCCTGCTGTGCCTGTTCTTTGCATACATTTACCCGATCGCTCTTTGGACGAGAAAGCTCGAGCAGAAATATGCTGTCTCTCAATAGCACCATGGAGGGAGGTGTCCCCCGCACTTGGACATCCGACATGCCGATCGTCGCGCTTCGCGACGTCCGCAAGTTTTACGACTCGCTCGAGGTCCTGAAGGGCATCAGCTTCGATGTGCGGAAAGGGGAGGTGATCTGCATCATCGGCCCATCCGGCTCGGGTAAATCGACCCTCATCCGGTGCATCAACGGACTGAACAGCATTCAGCACGGCTCGATCAGGGTTGACGGCATTGAAGTCAACGATCCCAAACTCGACGTGATCGCGCTTCGGCGGAAGGTCGGTATCGTCTTCCAGCAATACAATCTGTTCCCGCACAAGACAGCGCTTGAGAACGTCATGATGGCCCCGCTTCTCGTTCTCAAGGAACCGAGGCGGCAGGTCGAGGAGCGCGCTCGTGAGCTCATTTCCAAGGTGAAGCTGGAAGGCAAGGAAAATGCCTATCCCGGCGAGCTGTCGGGCGGGCAGCAGCAGCGGGTTGCAATAGCTCGCAGCCTCGCGATGTGCCCCGACCTGATGCTCTTCGACGAGGTCACGGCGGCCCTTGATCCGGAAACCGTCAAAGAGGTCCTCATCACCATCAAGCAGCTGGCCTCCGAAGGCATGACCTGCATTCTTGTGACCCATGAGATGGGATTCGCTCGGGAAGTCGCTGACCATGTCTATTTCACGGACGGCGGCGTCATCGTCGAACATGGCCCACCGGCGGAACTCTTCAGCAACGCGAAGGACCCGAGAACCAGGCGCTTCCTAAGCCAAGTCTTGTAACAGGACCCGGGCTCGCGCCCGAAGCAACGATCGTAACTTCCAGGTATCCGGAGCGGCCAGACAGCAGTTTGGCCGAATGGACCCTTATTGTCAGAAAACGGCAGATCAACATGGACAACGCGACCCACCGGCAGATCACGAAGGATCCCCTTCTTCAGCCCCTCACGATCCGAAAGCTTACGCTGCGCAATCGGATCATGAGTACCAGTCACGCCTGCGGCCTCGAAGAAGGCGGAATGCCGGGCGAAGCATACCAGCTCTACCATGCCGAAAAGGCGAAGGGCGGGCTCGCCCTGTCCATGTTCGGCGGTTCCTCCAACGTCGATCGGGACTCGCCCAACATCTTCCGGCAGCTCAATGTCGGGGACGACCGGATCATCCCCTATTTCCAGCAGTTCAGCGAGCGCATGCACAGCCACGGCGCGGCACTCATGTGCCAAATCACGCATCTGGGGCGACGCGGCGATCCCTATGCAGGCGATCGTCTTCCGACGATCGCTCCCTCGGTGATCCGGGAAACCCTCCATCGCAGCATTCCCAAAGAAATGGATGAACACGATATCCAGCGTGTCGTGCGCGCCTATGCCGAGGCTGCAAGGCGATGCAAGGAAGGGGGGCTCGACGGTCTGGAAACGCTTGCCGCGGGCCACCTGATTGGCCAGTTCCTGTCACCCCTCACGAACCGGCGGACGGACCGTTTCGGCGGCAGCCTCGAAAACCGCTGCCGATTCGCGCTGATGGTCCACGAGGCTATTCGAAAAGCCGTTGGAGACGATTTCGCGATCGGTATGCGGTTTACCGTCGATGAGCAGGCCACCGGCGGGCTGTCGTTCGAGGACTGCGTCAGGATCGCGTTGATCCTGAAAGATTCCGGCGCCGTTGACTTCATCAACGCTGTTTACGGTTCCATGGACACGTTCCGTGGCCTCGCCGAGCAGAATATGCCCGGCATGGGCTCGCCGATCGCTCCGTGGGTGGAGCCGATCGGTCAGTTCAGAAGGGAAGTCGGGTTGCCGGTGTTCCACGCAGCCCGTATCGCCGATGTGGCCTCCGCCCGCTACGCGATTGCGGAAGGCAAGCTCGACATGGCTGCCATGACGCGGGCCCAGATCGCTGACCCCTATATCGTCGAGAAAATTCGAACCGGGCGCGAAAACGAGGTCCGCCCATGCGTCGGCGCTACGCATTGTCAGTCGCCACAACGGCCTTCCTGCCTCCACAATCCCGCAACAGGCCGCGAAATGCTGCTTCAGCACAAGATCGCAAGGGCAGAGGGGCCGCCGCGCCGCATCGTCGTGATCGGTGGCGGGCCCGCTGGTCTCGAGGCGGCGCGGATCTGTGCGGAGCGCGGCCACGAGGTGTCGCTCCATGAGGCTGCGCCGCAACTAGGTGGGCAGATCCTCATTGGAGCAACGGGATCATGGCGCCGTGATCTCAAAGGCATTGTTGACTGGCGCGCGTCCGAGCTCGAGCGTCTGAACGTCCATGTGCATACCGACTCCTATATGGAGGAATCGGACATCCAAGCTCTCAATGCCGATGTCGTCATCGTCGCAACGGGAGGTCTGCCCAACATCGATCTGACCTCCGGAGCTGATCTTTGCCTCACCACCTGGGACGTGATCACTGGGCATAGTCCGACCTCGGGAACTGCGCTCGTCTACGACGGCACCGGACGTCATCCGGCTCCGTTGGCGGCCGAGAAGCTCGCAGCTCAGGGAATGAACATCGTTTACTGTTCGATTGACGGCCAGATTGCCGAGGAGCTGACCTACGCCGAGAGGTTCCGCTGGAAAAAGCGGCTCCTGGAGGTTGGCGTCAGCCCCATCTTCGACACCAGGCTGGTGGGCGTTGCCCGTTCGGACAATCGCCTGCAGGCCAGACTTGTCAGCGAAGTATCCCAGCAGGAGATCATCGTTGACGTCGACCATGTCGTCGCGGAGCAGGGCACGGTGCCGATGGACGATGTCTATGCGGGTCTGCGGCCGCAATCCGTCAACGACGGCGTAACCGATATCAAAGCACTCCTGACGATGCAGCCCCAGCCAAAGCTGAGGGACAAGGGGTTCGAGCTCCACCGTATCGGAGACGCCGTAGCCAGCCGGAACATCCATTCGGCTATGCTCGACGCGTACCGCATCTGCAGTGTTCTCTAAGGTCTCACAGGAAAAATGGGGAAGACGATGAAACTCACAAACTTCAAGGTTATGACCTTCGACGTTGTCGGAACGCTTGTCGACTTTGAGACGGGTGTCTTGACCGCCACGCGCACGCTTGGCGGAGAACGGGCGAAAAACCTGTCTGACGACGAGATCTTCGAACCTTACCTGCGCGGCCGCGACGTCTACTACGGACGCTCCTCCTCCGCGATGAGGGACGTTTACCTCTACATGGCCAAGGGACTGCATCTGGATGCGGGGGAGCGCACCGCGGATTCATTCCAGCTGGCCATGCTCCGGCATCCGGCCTTCCAGGATTCCGTCGACGCGCTCCGGCGTCTGCGGAAGAATTTCCGCCTCGTCGCCATGACGAATGCGGATCGGACAGCCTTCTCGGCCTATTCGGAAACGTTGGGGAATCCGTTCCATGACAGCGTGACCTGCGACGAAACGGGCTGTGCAAAGCCCGACCCGAACTTCTTCGCCTTCAACAAGGGGCGCCAGTCGGCGTTTGGGTACAAGCAATCTGAAATCCTGCACGTCGCGCAAAGCCAGTATCATGATATCGGCATCGCCAAGAAGCTCGGCTATGCAACCTGCTGGATCGAACGTCGGCAGGGCCTGAAAGGCTTTGGCGGAACGCCTGTTCCAGAGAAGGTGGAGACTCCCGACTTCCACTTCGCGACTCTCGCACAACTCGCCGACGCCGTTGATGCGGAGCTGCGCGCTGCTTCGATAAGGCAGGCTGAACACGCTTGAACGGGGAGCATCCGCTATGTCGTCTCACGCATCTGCGCCCATTGGCCACTCTCTATGGCAGGCAACGGCTTCGGCCAAGCCAACATTCAGTCGCCTCAGGAGCGCAGATCGGTTCGATGTGGCGATCATCGGCGGAGGCTATACCGGTCTGTCCTCGGCCCAGTACCTCGCCCGAAAGGGGTTGGCGCCAGTCGTCCTGGAGGCCAACCATATCGGCTGGGGCGCCAGCGGCCGCAACGGAGGCGTTGTATCGGGCAAGTTCAGAGTAGCCTTCAGGGATATAGGCAACCGGTACGGCTTGGAAACGGCGCGCCGGATGCACCAGCTTGGGATCGAAGCCATCGAGCATATCGGTACCCTGGTCGACGAATATCAGATCGCGGCGGCGCAGTATCAACCGAGTGGGTCGCTGCGGTGCGCCCATAACGCGGCATCGCTCAAGGGGCTTGAGGAAGAGTGCGAGTGGCTCAACTCAGCTCTTGGCGACAAGGCGTGCAGCATCCTATCGGCGGGAGATCTGCGGGAAGAGACGGGATCCGGAGATTTTATGGGAGGTATGCTCAACAGGCACGGCGGTGTCATTCATCCGCTCAACTTTGCGCTCGGGTGGGCCGACGGACTGTTGCGGGAAGGAATCACGATCTGCGAGCAGACGCCCGTGCTCAGTCTGAAACTCGAGAACGACGGCGTCATTCTCGAAACGACGCAAGGGGCCATACGCGCCAAGCAAGTCGTCCTGGCGTCCAACTCCTACTCCAATATCTCACCGGCCACACGGTCCATCGAGAAAAGCATCATTCCATTTCGTTCGGCCATAATCGCCACGAAGCCGCTGGAGGGGACAAGCGCCGAACATCTACTTTGCCATGGCCGCAGCTATACGGAAACCAGGCGAATGATGCGGTGGTTTCGCAAGTCGCAAGGGCGGCTGTTGTATGGCGGCCGAGGAGCCTTCGGAAAAAAAGATTCGGAATCCGCTTTTCTGGCTCTTCACAAGGCGATGGTGCGGCAGTTCCCCGAACTCAGGGACATCGAAGTGACGCATCGATGGTCCGGCCTCGTCGCGATGACGCTCGACAGTCTGCCGCATCTGGGCAAGCACCACGACAGGGTCATATATGCTGCCGGGTATAATGGTTCGGGCGTGGCACTGTCGTCGTTGATGGGAAAATACGTAGCCGCATTGGCGGTCGGCGAGAGCCCGGATCTGGGCCTCGTCACATCATCGGGACTCAGGCCCGTCCCACTCCATGTCGTGAGGGAGCCGGCCATTCGCGCCGTGGCGGGATGGTACCAGTTTCTCGATGCGGTCGGTCTTTGATACAAATCCCTGAAGGGGGACAGCCTCAGCGGACGACGAAAGCCAGAGGCATCTGAGTGCGGCCGTGCTTGGACTGTGTCTCCGAGCGGAGAACCGGCTCCGTTCTGTCGAAAGCCTCTCCCGCATCTTCCTGTGATGATCCGGCATCCGGCTTGATGTTGCGGCCCCGCTCGTGCAACTTTCGCCTGAGTGGACCCGGGCGTCGTTATGAATTTGAGTTATTTTGCTGCATTTCGTGCTGTAATGATGGCCGGAACGGTCAGCGGTGCAGCCCAGATCCTCGGACGCAGCCAGCCTGCCGTCAGCCGGTTGCTCGACAAGCTTGAATACGAGCTGGGCGTTCAGTTGTTCGAGCGGCGCAAGGGTTTGGTGACGCCGACGCCCCAGGCGCACGCCTTGCTGACGGAAATAGAGCGCGCTTATGTCTCCTTGGACTCACTCCGGACCTCCGCTCTGCGGCTGACAAAAGGCGAGGTGAGCGAGATCAGCGTGGCAACGATGCCCGCGCTCGGGATCGACTTCATCCCATATGCGCTGTCGCAGTACCATTCGGACTGGCCGAACATCAAAGTGACTCTGACCGTGAGGACGTCTGCCAGGGTGGAGGAATATGCTGCAGCTCAGCAGATCGACTTTGGCTTTGCCGAGATGCCCTATCGGCGCTCCGGGTTCAAAGTCGAGGTTTTCAGCACCGCGCCTTATGTCGTGGCCGTTCCGGAAAGCCATCCGTTTGCCGACCGCACGAGCCTTGGGTTGGAGGATCTGTCCAACACGCGCTTCATCTCATATTCCGCGTTCGCCCCTGGGCGTAACCTGTTCGATCAGGCCTCCCGATCGTCCGGTGTCGAAACAGACTACACTTACGAAACCAACCTGTCGGCCCCCGCTTATTCGATGGTCAAGCGCGGGCTCGGTGTTGCCATCATCGACCCGTTTACGGCAGTTCTGCAGAAGTCCGAGCAGGTGAGGGTGCTTCCGCTGGCGCCGACCATCCCCTTTCGAGTAAGCCTGATCAGACCGGAAACACGGCCGTCCAGTCCGGCCATGGAGGCTCTCATCGAGACGATGCGAGAGCTGAAGGAAAGGGTTCTGAGCGAACTGCCGGTTTGACGAGCCATTATAATGAGGGTGCATATTGATAGACGAGGATTCGATTTTGCCGGGAGCAACATTCCTGCTTACTTGGTCAGCCAACGGTAATTGAAGAGGTGCGCTTTCGAGCGGCGTCGAGCAACGATCCTGCCAGTGTTCATCGCGCGGGCTGCCGCACTGCCGGCACAGGTTTCGAGGTGCTTTCCGTCTAGCGCTCGCCTCTCCAGTTCCTCTTCGGCGTTCGTCCCCGATGGTCTCAGGCCCGTCGATTCCACTGTGCGTCGCCCGGCTGTAGCCGCGCATGAACGGCGTTGTCGACCGGTTCACGCGACTCTCGGGCTACGGTAGCGCCGGAGCCGAGTCTGAATCATGCAACCTGGATTACGACTGGAGACAAGCCAGGATGAAGTACATCAGTGCCCGAGTGCGACCGACAAAAGTGTATCATGGTTATGATGCCGATCGAACGCTCATCATCGATGATCTGCCTCCCAGGGATTACGTCGAGAAGGTCATCAAGGTCGATCGCATATTGTCCGTGACCGAGGACTACATCTTCATCGAGTGCCCGCACGACACTGTCCAAACCTGGGAGTACGAAGGGAGCCTGAGCGATATCAAAAGCCAGTTGCGAGCAGCGGGCATGTTCGCTGGCTGATGCATCACAAAGGCAGGAAATGCCTCCTGCCTTTCCCGATCGGCCGCGGAACGGCTCAGTCGAAGTCAGTAGGCGCCATCAGACCGGATGTGCCGGGCCAATGCACTTCATAGGGAAAGACGGACCATGAAGCTTCTTGTGTGTGTGAAGCGGGTTGTGGACTACAACGTGAAGATCCGGGTGAAGCCGGACGGGTCGGGCGTGGAACTGGCCAACATCAAGATGTCCATGAATCCCTTCGACGAAATCGCCGTGGAAGAAGCGGTTCGCCTGAAGGAGCAGGGCAAGGCCACCGAGATCGTCGCCGTCTCCATCGGCCCGCAACAGGCCGGCGAGACGATCCGCACCGCGCTCGCCATGGGCGCCGACCGCGGCATCCTGGTCAAGACCGACGCCACCATCGAGCCGCTCGCCGTCGCCAAGATCCTGGCCAAGGTGGTCGAGCAGGAAAAGCCCGATCTCGTCATCCTGGGCAAGCAGGCCATCGACGACGATGCCAACCAGACCGGCCAGATGCTGGCCGCCCTCCTCGGCTGGCCGCAGGGCACCTTCGCGTTCAAGGTCAACGTGGGCGAGGGCTCCATCGACGTCACCCGCGAGGTCGACGGCGGGTTGCAGACGGTGGGCCTGAAGCTGCCGGCCATCGTCACCACGGATCTGCGCCTCAACGAGCCGCGTTATGCCAGCTTGCCCAACATCATGAAGGCCAAGAAGAAGCCCCTCGACGAAACCTCGCCGGAGACGCTCGGTGTCGACGTGTCGCCGCGTCTGAAGGTGATCAAGACCGCCGAGCCCGGCGGCCGCAAGGCGGGCGTGAAGGTCGGCTCGGTGGCCGAACTCGTCCAGAAGCTGAAGACCGAAGCCGGCGTGCTCTAAGGGAGACCAAGACAATGACCACATTGCTGATGGCCGAGCACGACAACGCTCACCTTAAGGACGCCACCCACAAGGCGCTCTCGGCCGCCACGGCTCTGGGGGCTCCGGTGCACGTGCTGGTCGCCGGCTCCAATGCCAAGGCGGCGGCCGAAGCGGCCGCCAAGTGTGAGGGCGTGGAGAAGGTGCTGCTGGCCGACGCGCCTGCTTATGAGCACCAGCTCGCCGAGCCGACCGCGGCCCTCATCGGGTCGCTGGCCGGCTCCTACGACGCTCTGGTGGCGCCCGCCACCAGCAAGGGCAAGAACGTGATGCCGCGCGTGGCGGCGCTGCTCGACGTGATGCAGGTGTCCGACATCATCAAGGTGGTGGCACCCGACACCTTCGAGCGTCCGATCTATGCCGGCAATGCGATCCAGACGGTGCAGGCCACCGACGCCAAGAAGGTGATCACGGTGCGCACGGCAGCCTTCCCGGCAGCCGGCGAGGGCGGCTCTGCCGCCATCGAGACGGTGAATGCCGCCGAGGACCCCGGCGTGTCGTCCTTCAAGGGTGAGGAGATCGCCCAGACGGACCGGCCGGAGCTAACCTCGGCCCGGATCATCATCTCGGGCGGCCGGTCTCTCGGCTCGGCGGAGAACTTCACCACCTATATCGAGCCGATCGCCGACAAGCTCGGCGCGGCGATGGGCGCCTCGCGCGCGGCGGTGGATGCGGGCTATGCTCCCAACGACTGGCAGGTGGGCCAGACCGGCAAGGTGGTGGCGCCCGATCTCTACATCGCGGTGGGGATTTCAGGGGCCATTCAGCATCTGGCCGGCATGAAGGATTCCAAGGTGATCGTCGCGATCAACAAGGACGAGGAGGCCCCGATCTTCCAGGTGGCCGACTACGGCCTCGTCGGCGACCTCTTCCAGATCCTGCCGGAACTGGAGGACGCACTTCGATGAGCGGCAACGAGGAGGTGCGGGCGCCATCCAGACATGACAACACCGCCCGGAGCAGGAAGGCCCGGCTGTGTGCCAGCTTGATATGGGCGACCTGAAGCTTCGTGCGCTCCCCACCCAGGACGGCGTGGTCCTCGCTCCAGTCGAACTGGAACGCCTCGCCCGGGCGAAAGGCCAGAGGGACGAAGGTGCCGCGACCCGTCGTCTGCTGTTCGCGCTGCCGATCCACCCGCCACTCCCGGGCAAAGGCGGCGACCCGGCCGTAGGAGCCGGTGAAGCCGAGCGCCACAAGGTCGGCATGGAACTGCTTGAGCGTCCGGCGCTGCTGCGTGACTTGCCGACTTGCGTCTTCAGCCACGCCGCCAGCCTCTTGGCAAACGGATCGAGCTTGCTCGGCCGCTCAGGCGTCGCGAACCTCGGCTCGATCGTGCCAGCGTTCAGATACTTCTTGATGGTGTTGCGAGACAGGCCGGTCCGCCGTGCGATCTCCCGGATCGGCAGCTTCTCCCGCAATGCCATGCGTCGGATGATGTTCAAAAGTCCCATGTGGATCACTCCGGCACCCCCCGCCGCGCTCCGCTTTGGGGAAGGTTCACATGGGTCAATTCTCAGTGGAAATTACGCGCCCACCTGGGTCAGTTCCAGGTGGAAATCAACACCTCGCTACCCATCTTCACCGTCTACAGACGATGACGGCGTGGAGCGCCGCAGCGAGTGCGCGCGTGAAACCAGCCAATCAAGCCGTCTTGGGACCTATTCAGCGTGCCGTGACATCGTCGCCGAAGCAACCGCCGTTAGATCTCCGCTGGCGCTCTTGCAGGGCTAGTAGTGCGATAAATCTCCTCTAGACTCATCATATTCGAAAGATCTACGCTCATAGGGGCGGCATGTCCGAAGGCGCCGCGCATCATGCAGGTCTTTGCGGCGGCATTCGCAGCCTCCTTCAGGATCGTTTCAGGTTGGCGCTTGTCGAGCAACCCGACGAGGACACTAGCGATATAGGTATCGCCGGCACCCAGTGTGTCTACAGCATCGACGGCTTGTGCAGGTACTTCAAACACACCCGCTTCACCGATAAGAAGAGCGCCTTCGACCCCGCGGGTGACGAGGCTCCATCGCGCTCCCGCCGCCCGCGCGCGTTGCGCCAGCGCCAGGGCCTCCTCGCGCGTTGTGCCGCCAGCCGAAAAGGCGAGAAGGAAGCAATGGGGGGCGACTTGCTTGATGCGCTTGGGGTCGTGAACGGTAGCGAGATCGTAAGAGACTTTCGTCAGTCCGGCGAACCGCGGCAGCCAAGCATCGACATGGCTTGACCGGCCTGTGTGAACGGCATCGAAATCCGAGAGCCTTGCGAGGTCGTCATCTGAGGGTGCGATGATCGATACGCCGAGGTTCGCGCCGACGAAAACTCTGTCGCCATCCTGCGTCTCGATCACGCAATAGGCAGTTTGCCCGGGCTCGATCCGCAGCAATGAAACGTCAACACCCTCATCAATAAGCGCACGACGGATCAGGCGTCCGGCATCATCGTCGCAGACTGCGCCAGCATAGGCCGTGTCGGCGCCAGCCCGCCGGGCAAAGACAGCATGGTTCACGCAGTTCCCACCAGGGAACATCAGGTTCTGATCACGGTAGCAATCGACCACATTGTCACCGAAGGCAAGGATTCTGACGATTCGCGACACTGTGCAGACTCTCCTGAGAAGGAACTGAGAACGTTCTCAAATAGTGAATCGCGTCGCAAAAGGCAAATGGATTCCCATGACGAGGATACCGCCGGCGAGCAGGGCCAATAAAAGGCGGATAAGGTTGAGCGGGGTGGGCTCGGAGCAGCTGCGGCAGGGGGCGCAGTTTTGCGTTAGAAAACGCGCATCAACAGGGGAGCCACCTTCATCCGTAAGGGACCAGTAATGCTCCAGAATCCACTCTTGGGTCAGAGCCGTGCGACAGACCCGCGTTCCATCAGCTCAGCTGGCATCAGCACTGTCCGTGGCGGATAATTCTCGCCACGAATGCGCTCCAGCAGCATCCGCGCCGCAGCTTCACCCATAGCTAAGTGTGGTTGCGCAACGCTTGTGATGCCAGGACGGTGAAAGCTCATCCAGTCCAGATCGTCGAAGCAGATGAGCGAGAGATCCTGCGGGATGGACAGGTTCAGTTCGGTCAGTGCCCGCATGGTGCCTTCGGACATGGTACCGTCTGTCGTGAAGAGCGCCGTCGGCGGATCGGGCGCTGTCATCAGACGCGAAACGACCGCCTGTGCGGCAAGGGCGGAATAGCTTCCGGCCCGCAGCGTCAGGCGCGGATCCAAAGGCAGCCCCTCGATCCGGTGCGCTCGAATGTAGCCGAGAAGGCGTTGCCAGCTTGGATAAAGCGTCTCGCTCTCGATCGGGTCGCCGGCGACCGCACGAGCCAGAAACATGTCCAGTCCGCCGCTCTCCTCGTCAACGAGCTCTGCCACGATACCGATCTGGCGATGACCTGCCGCAATCAGATGGCGCACGGCCTGTTCGGCTGCGGCGATGTTGTCGGTTGCCACACGGTCGACCATCAGGCCGGCAACGGCGCGGTCGATCAGCACAAGCGGCATGCCCGTCGCCCGGAGACTGTGCAGGTGCCGCGCCTTGCGTGTATCGCTGGTAGTGACGATCAGTCCGTCCACCTGCTTCTGCGCCAGAAGCTCCACCGAGTGAACCTCTTTCGCCTGATCCTCGTCACTATTGGTGATCAAAAGGCCGAAGCCGTTCGCCTCGGCCACATTGGAGATTCCGCGTAGAGCGGACGCGTAGAACGGGTTCTGGATGTCGCCGGCCACTACACCAAGCGTCCGGGTCTTTCCCGTGATGAGGCTACGGGCGAGCGCGTTGGGCCTGTAGCGGAGAGCCTGAGCAGCCTTGAGAACCTGCTCCTTCTTCTCCTCGCTGGTATAGCCGTAGCCGCCGAGCACACGTCCCGCAGTTGCCGTTGAAACGCCAGCTGCCCGCGCAACATCTGCGATCGTCGCCTTAGTTGTCGGAGCCAAGTCGCACTTTCCTCTCACATCTCGGGCATGCCGAATGAGAATTTTATCATGCGTGCTCCGCATAAAACGGCATCCCTACATCGGTGTTATCAAATCTAGCGCTGTTTTCAACGTATCTAGAACCCAATTCCGTGCAAAACGCTGCTTGACGGACACGGACTCTCTGTGTCTCATATGTGAGAACGTTCTCGCTGTCATATACAAAGGGAACCAGAGAACGCAATCGCGGACCCGCCAGGTTCGCCACAAGGAGGATATAATGTTCAAATCCATTCTGGCTGGTTGTGCCCTAAGCGCGGTGCTGGCGATGCCGGCGCTTGCTGACGTCATTCCCGCTCTGCACAATGCCCTGCCTAAGGAGTACAAGGACAGCGGCATCAAGGCCGCGGTATTCAACGACTGGGCGCCCGACGAGTTCGTCGATTCCGACGGCCAGCTCAAGGGATGGAGTGTCGATATCGCCAAGGAGATGCAACAGCGCCTCGGCGTACCCTTCTCCTTCCAAGGCACGAGCTTCGATGCCATCATTCCCGGCCTACAGTCCAAGCGCTTTGATGCTGGCTTCTCATCCTTCGGCACCACTCCAGAGCGCCTGAAAACGCTCGACTTCGTTTCCCAGCGCAAGATCGGCACCTCGTTTGCCTATCCGACGAACAGCAAACTCGATATCAAGTCCGCAGCCGATGCATGCGGCCTGACAGTTGCTGTGCTGAACGGTTCCTGGGATATCGGCCTTCTGGAGCGGCTGAACGCTAAGGAGTGCAAGGACAAACCGGTGGTCATGCAGACGCATGGAACGCAGGCGCAAGCCGAACTCGCGGTTCGCTCCAATCGCGCCCAAGCGACGGTGGGCGGCTCGGTCAAGCTTAACTATATGGCCAAGCAAACCTCTGACCTGAAGGTTTCGGAGCTGGTTCTGCAGCCCGTCAATAGCTGCATCGGCGTCCGCAAGGGTGATCCGCTTGGACAGGTCCTAACCGACACGATCCAGTCAATGATCGATGACGGCACCTATGAGAAGATCATGGCCAAGTGGGGAATCAACGACTCTGGGATGCTCACCAAGGCGCTTCTCATCACAGAAGAGCGCCCGGCTGATCTTTAAGGTCCGGTCCCGGCCCGAAGGTATACTCGGGCCGGGATAGACGCTCCGAGATCGGCAGCAAGGAACGACGATGTCTGACGTACCGTCACACCGCCCCTCGATCCATGAACTCAAGCCTATTGCAGTCCCGAAGATCGGCCACTGGTTCGGGGGCGTAGTTCTAGCGATCTTTGCGGTTGTCTTCCTGCAGGTACTTGTTACAAACAAGAACATGCAGTGGTCCGTAGTTGCCGAATACATGTTCAACCCAGCCATCCTGTCGGGCTTGGGCATGACGCTTCTGCTGACATTTATCGCCATGATACTGGGCCTTGCGATCGGCATCGTGCTCGCGATCATGCGCCTGTCGGGCAGCCGCGTTTTCCAGTCCGTCAGCTGGGGCTGGATCTGGTTCTTCCGCGGCGTGCCGCCGCTGGTTCAGATGATCTTCTGGTACAATCTCGCGCTTCTGCTGCCCGAGATCTCGATCGGGATTCCCTTTGATGGGCCAAAGCTCCTGTCCTGGAACACCAACGCGCTGATTACCCCCTTCAGCGCCGCCATCATGGGCCTTGCCTTTACCGAAAGCGCCTATGCCGCCGAAATGATCCGCGCCGGTATCCAGGCGGTCAATGTCGGCCAGACGGAAGCGGCTGCCACGCTCGGCATGACTCGCGGGCAGATGCTACGCCGCATCGTGCTGCCTCAGGCGCTTCGCATCGTCATCCCGCCAATCGGCAACGACACAATCTCGATGCTGAAATTCACCTCGCTCGTGTCCGTGCTGGCGCTGCCGGACCTGCTCTACTCCGCGCAGATGGTTTATGCCCGCACCTACCAGACCGTGCCGCTGCTGCTCGTCGCGACTATATGGTATCTTGTGCTCACCACGATCCTAACGGTCGTCGAACATGCCGTCGAGCACCGGTTGAAAGCTGAACATAATGCGAAGAACTCCGGCGGGTTCTTTGCTTTCCGTCTGTTCGCGCGCCAGCAGGAGGCGCTATGATGAATAATCATCAGGACGTCGAGCCGCTGCTGAAAGTCGAGCGCCTGCGCAAGAGTTTCGGCGCGCATGAAGTGCTGCGCGGCATCGACGTCGCGGTGATGCGCGGCGATGTTACCTGTATCGTCGGCCCCTCCGGATCGGGCAAAAGCACGCTTCTGCGCTGCCTCAACTACCTCGAAAAGCCTACGGGCGGCGCGGTTTTCCTGCATGGCGAACCTGTTGGCGTGCGTTGGAAGGGCGACAAGCTCTACGAGATGAGCTTCAACGAACTCGCCCGCCAGCGCCAGCGTATGGGCATGGTTTTCCAGGGCTTCCATCTCTTCCCACATAAGACGGTTCTTGAAAACGTCATTGAGGCTCCGGTCCTCGTCAAGCGCGTGCCGCGTGCGAAAGCGGTCGAGGAGGCAATGGTGCTTCTGGAGCGCGTCGGCATGAACGAGCGTGCAAGCTACTATCCCGCACAGCTTTCCGGCGGCCAGCAGCAGCGCGCAGCCATCGCTCGCTCCCTGGCGATGAAGCCAGATGTTATGCTGTTTGACGAGCCGACTTCGGCACTGGATCCCGAGTTGGTGGGCGAGGTTCTGGCCGTGATGCGCCAGCTTGCTGATGACGGAATGACCATGGTCGTCGTCACGCATGAAATGGGCTTTGCGCGCGACGTTGCCGATCACCTGATCTTCATGGACGGTGGTGTAATCGTCGAACAAGGCCAACCGGTTGAGGTGCTAACGCGCCCGCAGCATGACCGCACGCGCGCCTTCCTGGCGCGGGTTCTGGCTGATGCGTAAAGCCTCAGCCAGAGTTCGCAAGTGCGGAGGAGGCGAGAAGGTTGAGGGAGGCGCCGCCAGATGCGCCTCGGTAAAGTGCGGGGCGAGCGCCCGGCGTTGACGGTCAGCAGTTCTTCCGCGACGCTGCGCCACGATAGACGTGTTGAGGCCAGGATCTGCGGCTATCTTACGCCGTCAGGACCGCGCCAGAAGGGCGAACCGTCGAAAAGGGCCACTCGCCTCGCACTGCGGGTTGTGATGACGCGAGAGCCGTATTCTGTGTGAAGGTGCCGACCATCTCCCTCACTATCGGCCCGGTGAACCCGCGGCCGAGCAGGGTGATGAGTTGCGCCTCGCCGTCTGCGGAGTCGCACTACACTGCGGCCTTGGAGGCAGGCATAGGCCCAAGCTGCGCGGTGCACGGCGCCTCAATCACGACGGTCCTGAAGGGGCCGCGTGACGGGAAGCGACAAATACCTGCGTGTCGAACCTTTCAGGTCTTGATCGTATAGGTGACCAGATGGCTGGGGGTGACGAGTTGCGACAGGGCGAGCGGGTGCCCTTGTGCATCGGTGACGATCTTTTCGATCCGATAGACCGGCTGGGTGGCGGTTATGGCAAGGATGCCGCGTTCTTCGGCCGAGGGGAACCCGACGTCGATCTGCCGCTCAGCATGGGACGGCACGATGCCCGCCTTGTCGCGCAGCGCAGCGAAAAAGGACCCGCCGGCGGCGACCGGCTCAACGACCTTCGGAAAACGCGTGGGGTCAAACCACAGCGTCTCCAGCGTCATTGGTCTCCCGTCGTCCTCCAATAGTCGGTCGAAGCGGATCAGCGCTTCCGCCTGCAGGCGGTCGCGAATGGCCGGCGCAGCGGCATCGTCTTCGCGGGAGAGGATGCGGTGGCCCGCCTTGCGGCCCAAGCCGTCCATAGTTTCGGAAAAGCCGGAGAGTGAGACCAGAGTCTGCCGCACCTTGCCCGGCATGACCACCGTGCCGCGCCCCTGCTGCCTCTGCAGACGGCCATCAGCGCAGAGATCGCCAATGGCGCGCCTGAGGGTGATCCGGCTGACGCCGTAGAGCGACATCAGCTCCGGTTCCGCCGGCAGAAAACTGCCTTCGGCGAACTGGCCGGACTCGATGCCGGCCAAGATCGAACGCCGGACCTGCTCATAGAGTGGCAAGAGGTCTGCCTGGTCTTCCATCCGCCTTTTCCATATTCGATCAGTAGACGATCTTCTTCATATAGCGTCGGCCTTCGAGCATCTCGTGCTTGCGAAGCTCGGCGATTTTATAGGCGAAACGCCACAGTGTGTCGAAGAAGATCAACGGCACCACATTGCCGCGGAAGAGCGGATCAATCCCGGAGAGATCAAGCGTTGCGGCATCGAGAACCAGAATGTTCTCTGCAGAGCCGAATCGGTGCAGGAACTCGTCCGCGCGCTCTTCGAGCGGCCGCGTGCTATCGAGGCCCTTCATGAGGATGAAGGCGCGGTCCTTGTCCAGAACCTCGAAGGGACCATGGAAAAATTCATTGGCATGGATCGCCTGGCTGTTGATCCACTGCATTTCCATGAGCACGCAAATGGCGAAGGAATAGGCCGCTCCAAAGCTCGCCCCGCTAGCGACCGTATAGATCACATCTTCCTTGGCAAAGCGGGGCGCATAGTCCTCGAACATCGATGCGAAGGAGGCTTGTGCACGGTCAATGGCCGGCTGCAAAGCAAAAAGGCTGTCGATCAGCGTTGCGGTCAGGTCCTCACCGCCGGTGAGTGCAACGAGGCCCATCACGATCTGGTAGATCCGAGAATAGTTGCTGTCTTTGGCGTTGATTGGCACGCCAGTCGTGTAAGGGGCTTCAAAGCCCACGACGTAATCGACTGCCTTGGCAAGCGGGGAGGCAGGCTCGACCGTCAGGCCGATGGTCGCCGCGCCCCTTGAGCGCGCGAACTCAGCGGCGGCGGTGGTCTCCTTGGTCGTGCCAGTCATCGAGCACAGGACGACTAGCGAGTTCTTGTCCAGCGAGCGCGGGGCGCGTGTGGTGAATTCGGCGGCATTATAGACATCCGACGGCAGCGGCGAATGTTGGTCCATGAGAAACTTGGCCGGATGCATGATCGACAAAGAGCCGCCGCAGGCGACGAAGAACACATGCTTCACAGACTTAGCGTCAAGGGCGGAGAGGGCCGCGACGACGCCGCGGTCAAAGGCCGAGGGGAGGGACATGAGCATACCTTTTATATGACGTCTTAATACGTATTATTTCTATTCGGCCCCTGTCAAGCACGCTTGACGCCGGCGATAGACTTGTGCGAACGTTCTCATATGCGGCGTCAGGTGCATCGGGCTTGGCGCCTGTGAGACGGGAAGTCAATGTGACCCAGACCTACGATATCGTGGTGGTCGGCGGCGGCATCATCGCTGCGGCCGCAGGTCAACATCTGACGGCGGCCGGCTATCGCACGCTGCTCGTCGAGCGTAACGATTACGGTTCAGGGACGTCCAGCAAGACCTCGCGGTTGCAGCACTGCGGTCTCGGCTATTTGTCCGCCGCCAGCGGATCGATCGCCGCCTTTCTCTCCCGCCCGCGCAGCGCAATCGAGTGTTTCAGTCTCATGCGCCGTGCGATGCGAGGCCGTGCGGAATTCGTCCGCACCACGCCCGAACGGGTAAAGCCCGTACGCTTCATCATTCCCCTAACGCGGGAAAATGCCATTCCGCGATGGAAGGCGTGGCTTGCCTTCCGATTGATGAAGGAGTGCGACGGCGGCGAGGTTCCTTTGGACCTTCGGATCCTTTCCGCCGAGGAGGCGCGGGCGCATCCGGCCTTGCATGGCATGGCAAGACTCGATGGTATTCGTGGAGCCATGACCTTTACCGAATACCAGTACCATTGGCCCGAACGCATTGTCGTCGACACCATCATGAAGGCGCGCGCCATAGGCATGGATGCGCTAAACCATACCGCAGTAACCGCCCTCGTGCGCCAAGGCGACCTTTGGAGGATCACACTGACGACGGCCGATGGATCGCGCGACGTCCTGACGCGCGCCGTAGTAAACTGCGCGGGCGTGTGGGTCGATGAGATTACTGCCCTCGCAGGTGCGCCGCATATTCGCAAGAACACCGGCGAAAAAGGCACAAATATCGTCTTGCGTCTGCCCGAGACCCTGCGCGGTATTGGATTCGAGACCGTCACCGCTGCCGGTGCGCCCTTCTACCTGATTCCGTGGGGCGAGCTTCATTATGTTGGTCCCTGGGACTCGGCCTCAGATGGCAGGCCCGAAGGGTTCCGGGCAACGGAGGCTGAGATCACCGCCATCCTTAATCAGTTGGGGCAGCTTTTTCCCGGCCTCGGCCTGAGCCGCGATGACGTGCTCTATTCCTGGGCGGGCGTGCAGCCGCGCAGTCTCGCCAGCGACGGAAAGAATTCGGCACCGGCGGTCCGCGAGCATGACCTCACCGCCGAGGGATTGCCGAATGTCTTCACCTTCACCGGCGGGCTGCTCATGACACATCGCGACGCCGGGCGGAGGCTCACCCGCGCGGTGGCCCGCCGGATGAAACCCACTGGACCGCCCCGTCCGTTCGATCCGGCGCCCCTGCAGGCGGAGGACATGGATCGTGCTACGGAGGCATCTGTCGCCCATGCCGTTCTGAACGAACAGGCCCGCACTCTCTCGGACATTCTGCGCCGTCGCCTTTCCGTCGGATGGGAGCCAGATCTCGGCCTCAGCCATGCAGAAACGGCCGCAAAACTGGCCGCTCCGCATCTAGGCTGGACGCCGGAGGAGACGGCCGCACAGGTCGCGGACTTCGTCAAGGAAACATCGCTCGAATTCGGACTTCGGCTAGCAATACGCTGAGCCACGTTTGGGAAGCATGGGCATGCTAGCATGTAAGACAAGCTGAGAGCGTTCTCACTAGATCAGACGGACTGTCTTTGGATCTCGCCGCGCCGGCGGCGTCAGCGGAGGAAATACATTGGCATTGGACGAGTGCAATATCAGCGTAATGAACTTTCACTATGTCCGGCATACGATGGACCGATTTCTCGCCGATGTGTGCGATGCCGGGGTCTCTCGCATCGAGTTATGGGCGGCTGCTCCGCACTTCTACATCGGCGACAAGACGCTAGCCGAGGCACGTGCGCTTGGGCAAAAGCTGCGCGAAATGGGGCTCGATATAGTCGCCTTCACACCGGAGCAGTGCATCTATCCTATCAATATCTCGGCCAAAGAAAGGGAGCTGCGCGATCGTTCGGTGCGCTATTTCCTGGAGTCGCTGGAGTTTGCTGTAGAATGTGGCGCGCCAGCTCTGCTGGTGACAGCGGGCGGCGGCTATCGCGACGAGCCGGCTTCGGAAGCGTTGGAGCGTTGCGTCGATTCGATGGGCATCCTCTGCGACCGCGCACAAAAACTTGGCGTCGATCTCTGGATGGAGTCCCTGCCGGAGTCCTTTGCAAACATTGTTCGCTCGGCGAAGGAAATCCGCGAGTTGATGGACAAGCTCGCCAGTCCGGCGCTCTACGCCGTCTACGACGTGGCAGGCGCGGTGATGACACATGAGCAGCCGGAGGACTATTTCACTCATCTGGCCGGCCGCGTCGCGCATGTGCATTTCACCGACTCGGATGCCGGCGGCAGCCATCTTGCCTGGGGTGACGGCATCATCGATCTCGACAAGCTGGTCGCCTATCTCCGCAGCCAGAACTATGAAGGCTCGCTGTCAATAGAACTGACCAACTGGAAATACAATGTCGACCCCACCCCACCTTTGAAGCAATGCGTCGAGGCCATGCGCAACGCGCTCGGCCCGGCATAAGGCTCTGCACGGAAAAGCAAGCGGGAGAGTGACATGGAGGAACGGAAGCCGTCCGGTGAACCGACAGGGACCGCGGCGGATGCACGGGGGAAGAAGGATCCACTGCTGCGGCCGCTGCGGATCGGCCGGCTCAATCTGCGCAACCGAATCATGAGCACCAGCCACGAGACCGCCCTCGACGACGGCGGCTATCCGCTCGAAGCCTATCAGCGCTATCACGAGGAGAAGGCAAAAGGCGGTCTGGCGCTGACGATGTTCGGCGGCTCCGCCCGTATCTCCGCCGATACGAGCTGGGGCGGCACGCAGCTCGATTTCACGAGCGATGCGATCATTCCGGTCTTTCAGGAGTTTTCAGCGCGCATTCATCGCCATGGCGCCGCGGTGATGTGTCAGATCTCGCATGTCGGCCGGCGAGCGAACGCTACGGTAGGCGCGTGGCTTCCCGCGCTTGGCCCCTCGCATTCGCGCGAGGATTATAACCGCAGCTTCTCCCATGAGATGGATCGCCACGATATTGCGCGCATCGTGCGCGAGTTCGGCCAGGCCGCCCGCCGGGCGCGTGAGGGCGGGCTCGATGGCATCGAGACAATGACCGGCGGCCACCTGATAGGCCAATTCTTGTCGCCAATGGTCAATCGCCGCAAAGACGAATTCGGCGGTTCCCTGGAAAACCGAATGCGATTCCTGCGCATGGTCTACGAGGAGATCCGCACCCAGGTTGGGATCAATTATCCACTCGGCATTCGCTATACCATCGACGAGGACCATGACGAGGGATTGAGCTTCGCCGAGGCGGTCAAGGTCGCCAACATGCTGGAGCGCGAAGGGCTGGTCGATTTCTTCAATTGCATCTTCGGACGGTTCGACACCCGTCTCAACCTGCTCGTCTACAACATTCCCGACATGACGGCGCCGTCCGCACCCTGGCTTGACCAAGTCGGGGCATTCAAGGCCGAGACGGGCCTCCCGGTCTGGCACGCCGCCAAAATCGCGGATGTTGCCACGGCGCGATACGCCGTTGATGCGGGACTGGTCGATATGGTCGGCATGACGCGGGCGCATATGGCGGACCCGCAGATCGTCAACAAGTTACGGGCGGGCAGGGAGGAGCGAATCCGTCCCTGCGTCGGTGCATCGCACTGTCTTTATCGCCCGGTGCATTGCATCCACAACCCGGCAACTGGTCGCGAGACCTGGCTGCCGCAAGTAATCGAGCGTTCACCTCATGCGGGGCGCAAGGCAGTCGTCGTGGGCGGCGGACCATCAGGGCTGGAGGCGGCGCGCGTGCTGGCGGAGCGAGGGCATCGTGTCGTGCTCCTCGAAGCGACCAACCGCCTAGGCGGGCAGCTCGTGCTTGCAGCAAAAACCCATCTTCGACGCGACCTGATCGGCATTGTCGACTGGCGCATTGCCGAGCTGGAACGGCTCGGCGTGGATATCCGGCCCAATATCTATGCGGAGGCTGCGTACGTTCTGGCCGAAGCGCCCGACCTCGTTATCGTCGCTACTGGCGGCACCCCGGATTTCGGTCCCGCCGCAGGCAGCGAGTTGTGCCTCAGCGTGTTTGATGCCTTGGGCAACCCCGCGCAGGTTGCGGACGACGTGTTGATCTATGACGCGACCGGGCGTCATCCCGCGCCGTCGGCTGCCGCCCAGATCGCGGCGGCGGGCAAGGCGGTGACCTTCGTCGCGCGCGATCCTTCAATCGCGCCGGAGATGGAGCATCATTCAAGTATCACCTATCGGAAGGCGCTCGCCGAGCATGACGTGCGGATACTGCTGGAATACGAACTGGTTTCGGTGAGCGCGCGAAATGGCTTACGAGAGGCAGTCTTGCGTCACCGTCTGACTGGCCGCGAGCTAAGCTCGGCCCATAAGCAAATCATTGTCGAGCACGGAACGATACCGGTCAGCGATATCTTCGATGCATTGCGGCCCCTTTCTGTGAACGATGGTGTCACGGAAATTGAAACCCTCATTGGAACGTCACCTCTGCGCGATCCCCCGACGAGCGGTTTTGAGCTGCATCGGATTGGTGACGCCATCAGCAGTCGTTCGGTTCATGCCGCCATGCTGGATGCCCTCCGGCTCGGAGCGCAGTTCTGACCGCTTAAGGACATGGTTATGTGGGTGCGCTGCTGACGAAGGCGCGCCCGACGACGTCCGCTTGCAGAACCATAGGTTCGCCTCCGTGGTGTTTCCGTTCAGTTGCTCGCCCGGCAGCTTAGCGCCGCCTCGGAGGCGGTAGGCGGGCTAGCTCACGCGACGCGTGAGCGGTTCTGTTGCACCACTTCCTTTCCTAGCGCGCGTATGGTCTGCGCTGGCAGAACAGTGCGAGGCAACATGTTCATGGGTAGGGAATTTGATCGGTCAGTGATTCTGCTGTGCGTGCGGTGGTATCTGGCTTAAAGTCGCGGCGGAGCCTCATCAGGGTGCGATTGTTCGACTCCTGCAAGAACATCATTCGCAGGTATCGGCTTCAGGCAAGTCGTCCCACCGAGTTCCCATCGGCCTCTTGCTCCGTTTGTGCTTCCTGAACAATCCACTCTTGAAACGCCACCAATGGAGGGTATGCAGAGCAGTTTGCCGGCCAGGCAAGGTAATACCGCTCGGTACTCTGCATGGGCATATCAAAGGCCCTGACGAGATCCCCTCGCGCGAGTTCGTCTTGAATGAGGAATTCAGGAAGCAGCGCGAGACCGAGGCCCGACATGGCCGCCTGGGCTGCGGTGGCAAATTGGTCGAACAGCATGCCATGCAGAGGCTCGCTAAGACCACCGTGCATCAGAAACCAGTGCTCCCAGGCGTCTGGTCGCGAGACGAGGTGCAGGAGCGGAGCCCTAAGAAGATCGCTTGGCTTCTCGATCTTATAAGCCTCCAGGAGCGAGCGATTACAAGCGGGCACCACTGTCTCGCTCATCAGGAGGGCCAATTCGGCGCCGGGCCAGTTTGGACTACCGAAGTGGATGGCGGCATCCGCCTGGTCCAGACTGAAGTCGAACGGAGCAAGGCGGGTCGTCAGGTTGACTGTGATTCCAGGGTTCTCTCGGAGGAAGCCAGAAAGGCGAGGGGCCAGCCATCGAGTGCCGAAAGTTGGCAGGATCGCCAAGTTAAGGGTCCCACCCTTCGGATTGGCGCGGAAGCTCAGGGTCGCGCTGGAAATGCGCCTAAGCGCCTCCCGGATCTCGCGGGCGTAGGTCTCTCCGGCTGATGTGAGACGGATAGTCTGCCGCTCCCGGACAAAGAGATCCGAACCAAGCAGTTCTTCCAAGGCCCGGATCTGTCGGCTGACTGCTCCCTGCGTCAGGTTCAACTCTTCAGCCGCGGCCGTAATACTTTGATGACGGGCGGCGGCCTCGAAGGCGCGAAGCAGTGACATGGACGGCAAAAAGCGACGGGCAATGGCCATTTCATTACCTTCGGTCATGACCTCTTGAGAAAAATCGGCTTGCTCTCGAGGTTTCTTCTGAGGATCTGATTACAAGAGGGAATGGAGCCTGAACAGCGCCGATCTTTCGCTCCATACTCCATACAAAGGGAATCTGGAATGAAGAACGATCCGCGTAGCCACGGCCTCTGGGAGCGCTCGGCGCCTCCCGCACCTCCGACGAGCAGGTTGTCCGACGATCTAGAGGCCGACGTCGCGGTGATCGGCGCAGGCTTTACCGGCCTTTCGGCGGCACTCCATCTTGCCGAGGCGGGAGCCTCGGTCGCGGTGCTCGAGGGAGTAGAGATCGGCTTCGGCGGCTCGGGCCGTAATGTCGGCCTCGTCAACGCGGGTATGTGGGTGATGCCCGATGATCTGCCGGGGGAACTGGGCGAGGTCTACGGCAACCGTCTGCTCCACCTGCTCGGCGACGCGCCGAGCTTGGTATTCGAACTCGTCGAGAAACACGCAATGGCCTGCGAGGTCGAACGCAGCGGCACGCTTCACTGTGCCGTTGGCGCGAAGGGCTTGGCGGAAGTCCACGAGCGGGCGCGGCAATGGCAGGCAAGGGGCGCTCCGGTACGCCTGCTTGATGCGGAGGAGACCGCACGGAAGGTCGGAACCAACGCTTACTCCGGCTCGCTTCTCGACCTCCGCGCCGGGACCATCCAGCCGCTGGCCTATGCTCGCGGTCTCGCCGTGGCAGCGAGCAAAGCAGGCGCGCAGATCTTCACCGCAAGCCCCGTACTGGACGCGCAGGAAGTCGACAGCAGGTGGATGGTGCGCACAAGCGCCGGGTCCGTACAGGCAAAGTGGGTCATCGTGGCCACGAATGCCTACACGACCAATGTGTGGCCGCAGATCCGGGCCGAGCTCGTGCATCTTCCCTACTTCAATCTCGCCACCAAGCCGCTGGGCGACAACCTGCGCACTGCGATCCTGCCAGAGCGGCAAGGCGTCTGGGACACGAAGGATATCCTCAGCTCCTTCCGCTTCGACCAGAAGGGGCGCCTCGTATTCGGGAGTGTGGGCGCTCTGCGTGGCCCTGGACGGACCATCCACCCGAACTGGGGGCGCCGTGCTCTGCGGAAACTCTTCCCCCAGCTTGCAGGCATCGAGTTTGAGTACGAGTGGTACGGCAGCATCGGCATGACCAGCAACAATCTGCCGAGATTTCATAGGTTGGCCCGGAACGTGGTGTCGTTCAGCGGCTACAATGGACGGGGCATTGCTCCAGGAACCGTCTTTGGGCGTACGCTCGCGCGGTTTGTCCTTGGCGAACTCGCAGAAGACGATTTGCCTCTTCCCGTAACCGAACCGGAGCCCGTCCGGCTTCGAGCAGTCAAGGAGGCCTATTACGAGGTTGGGGCTCAGATTGTCCATGCGGCGATGACGCGCTTCTAAGAATCGTGGTTATGTGCCCGTCCTGTGGCGATAGGTAAACCGAGATTGAATAGAAGAAGCGGTACGATGGCGTGATGAGACCGGACAAACTCGATCTCTTTTTTCCGGTCAGTGACCAGCTTCTCGATGCCAGGTCCAGCCATCTCGTCGATCTGTCATGCCTTTGCGGATCTGCGTGGCTTGGACTGCTCCGAGGAGCGGGAGAGGCCCTGCGTCTTCAGTCCGGCAACCGATCCGCGCATGCGTAGAGCCGGCGTGAGAACCTGACGCTGGGAAGGCGACCGATCTCCACTGATGCGGGACAGAACCAGCGGCGCCGCGGTGCGTCCCATCTCGTTGAGCGGCTGGGCGATCGCGGTGATTCCAGGCCGGAGGAAGCGCATCCACTCTAGATCATCAAAGCAGATGAGAGATAGATCCTGCGGCAGTTCGAGGGCTAATTCGCTTATGGCATCCATCGCTCCGGCCGACATCAGGCCATCGGTTGTGAACAGGGCCGTGGGCCGTCCACTGCCCTGGAGCAGATCCAGCGTTTCTTCCTTGGCAGCTTTTGCTGAATAAGCTCCGACTCGCCGCACAAGATCGAGATCGACCGAGAGGCCTGCCTCTCGGTGCGCCTGCAGGTAGCCCACAAGGCGCTGCCAGCTGGGATAGAGTGCTCCCGGGTCCACCCGGCCGTGGGCCTCCAGATCGATGAAGGACTTCAAATCTCCTGCCGTAAACTGCTCCAGCTCCGAGATCAGTCCAATCCGGCGATGTCCTGCGGCAATGACATGCTCGATACAGGCCTTAGCGCCCTTGACATTATCCACAGTCACCGAGTCGGCTTCGAGGCCGTGAACGAGGCGATCGATCTGGACGACGGGGCATCCAGCGGCCACGACATTCCTCAGGTGATTGGAACTCTGGAGATCCGACGGCGTCACAATCATCCCATCGACCTGCTTCTCCATGAGGAGTTGCACCGCCTCTCGTTCCCGCTGCAGGATCTCGTCGCTGTTGGTGACAACGATCCCGAATCCTCGGTTGCGGGCAACGTCGGCAATTCCGCGCAGAATACTGGCATAGAAGGGGCTTTCCATATCGCCAGCAACAACCCCAATTGTCTGGGTTTTGCCGGTGATCAGGCCTCGGGCAAGCAGATTGGGGCGATAACCCAGCTGTTCGGCCGCCTTCCGCACTTTGTCCCGGATCTGCTCGCTGGAATAGCCGTAGCCGCCCAGAACGCGCCCGGCCGTCGCCGTGCTTACACCGGCAAGCCGGGCAACTTCAATAATCGTCACGTTCTTCGTGCGCTTTTCAGCCATGGATTCCACTGCCGCCCCGTGCGGCCGAGCTTAGCGATGCGTCGGTTCTAAGGGAGCCCCCAAAGGACGAGGTGCAAGGGAAGATTTCGCCTTGACGCTCCGAACGTTCGATGATGATACTATGAGAACGTTCGCAGAGACAACTCCGAACCTAGATTTGAGCATCCTAAACCGAAGGAAGCGGCAGGGATGCTGAAGAAGACTTGGCACAATCAACAGAAGAGGGAACACCGCATGAGATCACGTCGGAATTTCTTGGCTGGAATCGCGATCCTTGCAACCCTGCCGATGCTCTCCGCAGCGGCCTTGGCCCAGAAGGTGGAATTGCGCCTCGCCCACGTCAATCAGCCCACGATCGAGTCTCACAAAGTTGCTGTCGAAGTGGCCGAGCGCATCGCCAAGCGGAGCGAAGGACGCATCACGATCAAAGTCTTCCCCGGCGGTATGTTGGGAACGACGACCGACATGTTGGAGCAGGCGAGCCAAGGCGAGCCGATTATCACCTTCACCGATGCGGCTTATCTCTCGAGCTTCGGCGTGCCTGAAATGGGCATTGTTGGCGGGCCGTTCATTGTCGAGAACAATGAGGAGGCTGAGCGTCTCGCCTTCTCGCCGTTGATGAAGGGTTGGTACGACAAGCTTGCCGAGAAGGCGAAGATCCGCGTTCTCGCCCTCAACTGGTTCGATGGCGCCCGACATATGATTGGGAGCAAGCCCTATCCGACTCCGGCCGACCTCAAGGGCGTGAAGGTCCGCGTTCCACCCGTGCCGACTTGGCAAAAGACCTTTGAACCCTTGGGTGCAGTTCCGACCACAGTCGAGGCGGCCGAAACCTATTCCGCTTTGTCTCAAGGCGTCGTCAATGCCGGCGAGTCTCCGCTCACAGGCCTGCGGGCAAACCGCTGGTACGAAGTGGTGAAGGACATCACTCTCACAGGACACTTCAATCTCTTCACTGGCTGGGTGATGAGCGACGCGGCCTACAACGCGCTGAGCCCATCCGACCGCGCCATGTTGCTGGAAGAATTTCGTGCGGGCGGGCAGGAACTCTCCAAACGTTCGACTGACATGAATGATCAGATCCGCAGGGAATTCGAAGCAAAAGGCGTCAAGTTCCACAACGCTGATGTTCCCGCCTACCGCAAGGCAACGGCATCCTTCTACACCAGCTTCCCGCAATGGCCCGCCGGTCTGCTCGAGCAGGTTCGCGCGGCCGCATCAGGTCAGTAAGACCAGCCATTTAATGCTTGTGATGGCGCCTCGGGTACCCGCCGAGGCGCCATAGACATCCGTCCAATTCGGAGCAGGGACTTGCGTATTGTGAACTGGATCGGAGAGCTGGCCGGGAGCGTCATTCCCGTCATACTCCTCGCGCTCGTGATCATCAGCGTCGGCGCGGACGTTGTTGGCCGAAACATCTTCTCCGCTCCCATTTTCGGCGCAAGCGAAGTGGCCGTTCTCGCCTTCGTGTGGCTGGTTTGGCTCGGGGTAATCGGTGCCGCCAAGCGGGACGACCTGATGGGGGTCCGCTACTTTGTTGATCTTTTGCCGCCCCGTGGCAGGCATCTGGTGCACGCCACGATGAACGTTATCGTTGCCCTGATCGCGGCTGGGGTCATCTATGCCGCCATAATGCAGATCAGAACCGCCCGCTTCACCACGTTCATGTCCATCGATGTCCCAAAATGGGTTATGTCCGTGGGCCTCGCAATCTCCATGGCTGCGATCATTGTGATCTATCTCGCTAGAGCCTGGGTTGAGCTGAAGCAGGCGGGGAGTGTTCACCGGTGATCGCGCTCACGTTTATCGTCTTCCTTCTTCTGCTTTTTGCTGGCATGCCGATCTCCTTCGTGCTGCTCGGATCGGCCATGTCCTACTTCATAGCCAACCCGATTGCGCCGAGCATCATCGCGCAACGCATGAACGGGAGCCTGGAGCTGTTTCCTCTGCTCGCCGTACCCTTCTTCGTCTTTGCGGGGGCGGCCATGGCGCGTGGCGGAATTGCCGACCGTCTCTATGGTTTCGCTGAAGCGCTCGTCGGCCACTGGCGCGGCGGGCTTGCCCAGGTTGCCGTCATCAATTCGCTGTTCATGGGAGCCATGTCAGGCTCATCGAACGCCGATGCCGCAATTGATGCTCGTACGGTCGTGCCGATCATGCGAAAGCAGGGATACTCGAATGGCTTCGCCTCCGCGATCAGCGCCTGCTCGGGCGTGATCGCCCCGGTACTGCCGCCGAGCATCGGCCTGATCATCTATGGCCTCCTGACGAACACGTCGATCGGCCAGCTCTTCATTGGCGGCATCATTCCCGCCTTCCTGATCGCTGCGGCCTTGATGATCACCGTCCACCAAGTGGCCAAGCGTCGTGGCTATGGCGCTCTGAGACCCCACCGGATGCCGGTGCGCGAGATCGCGATCAAAGCACGCCATGCACTCTGGGCGCTGGCCATGCCGTTCCTGCTACTGTTTGGATTACGGATCGGTTGGTTCACCCCAACCGAACTCGGAGCGATCGCGGCGGCTTATGCGCTTTTCGTGGGCCTGTTCATCTATCGAGGCTTCAGCGTCGGTGAGACTTATGAACTCGCGCGGGAGTCAGCGCATACGACTGCGAATGTCATGCTGATCATCGCGGCCTCAGCCATCTTCTCGGTTGTTCTCACCCTGGAAGAGGTCCCTCAGACGGTCGTGGGATATCTTCTCGCCATGACCGACAACAAATACGTGGCGCTTGCGCTGATCAACATCCTTCTCCTCCTGCTCGGAACGGTTATGGAGGGGCTCTCTCTGATGGTGATCCTAGCACCTCTGTTTGTTCAGGTCATGCAGAGGTTCGGGATTGATCCCATCCACTTCGGCGTCGTTCTGATCGTCAATCTCACCATCGGTTCCGTGTCGCCACCGATCGGCTCGGTCCTGTTCACTGTTTGCTCAATCACCAAATGCTCGATCGAAGAGTTCACGAGAGAATCCATTCCGTTGCTCATGGCTCTGATTGTAGTCCTCTTCCTGATCACCTTCCTGCCCGATACGGTATTGCTCCTGCCGAGGATGCTGTTCTGAGGCTAAGGAGAGGCGAGCTGAGTTTGCGAATTGCACGCAAGATTCGTCGGTTAGCGCCAATAATGTTGAATGGAGAGTGTGTCATGAAGTTCGTCGATGCGGATACCGTGCATCGCCTGCTCGATTACCCTGGGCTCGTTGAAGGACTTCGGGCTGCGCACAAGGGTGTGTCTCCGAGAAGCGACGCCTCGGTCATGGATGAGCCAAACGGTGGTGACAACAAGTTCGTTTCGCTAGTGGCTTGGGCTACGCGGGAGGTGATCGCGGTCAAGCTTGTGGGCGTTTTCCCGTCTAACTTGGCGCTGCAGCCGCCGCAGCCCTCGGTTCAAGGCCTTGTCGCAGTTTTCGACGGCAAAACGGGTGCGCCCGTTCTAGCAGCCGATGGTGCGGCTCTAACCTTTCGCAAGACAGCTGCCGATTCCGCCCTAGGTGCAAGCTTTCTCGCGCGAGAAGACGCGGAGGTGCTTCTCGTCGTGGGAGCCGGCGGCCTCGCTCCGCACGTCATTCTCGCCCATACGAGCGTCCGACCCTCGATCAAGCGCGTCCTGATCTGGAACCGCACCGCGGCACGAGCGGAGGCGCTGGCCCGTGAGATGCAGATCGAAGGCGTCTTGATCTCCGCTGTCCGTGATCTCGATGCGGCCATACCCGAAGCGGACGTGATCTCCTGCGTGACCATGTCGACCGAGCCCCTCGTCAAGGGGGCCCTCTTGAAGCCAGGCGCACATGTGGACCTGATCGGTGCCTATCTGCCCACCATGCGTGAGGCGGATGACGAAACGATCCGGCGTGGCCGTGTCTTTGTTGATACCCGTGCCGGAATGGAAGGAGCAGGCGATCTGTTTCAGCCGGTCCAGCGCGGGCTCTTCGCATGGGCTGACGTTCAGGCGGATCATTTCGAACTCTGCACCACGGCCAGGGCAGGCCGCGAGGATCTGAACGAGATAACCGTCTTCAAGAATGTGGGAGGAGGTCACCTCGATCTCTTTACTGCTCGCCACCTTGGGGAACGGTTGCGGCAGATCGTCTAGAGCATCGGCCCCGAGAGTAGATTCACTCTTGGGACCTAATCTCCCTTCTTGATTGGCGCATCGCTGAGTGCGGAATAACGGGCCCGCTATTCCGCATGAGACCTTAAGATCGGCTTCCGGTCCTCGTCCGTGCCCTCGCCGGCTTCGACCGTTTCACACTGTCTTCGTCCATGGCGGGAGTACCAACGGACTGGCGGTCGATCAGCGTCGACTTCAGAACGAAGCGGCGGGGCGCATGAACAGCTCCGCGAACTCGCTCGATCAGCATGCGCGCGCTCTCCCTCCCAAGGTCATAGATTGGCTGCGCAATGACGGTCACGGGCGGCGTTGTCACACTCGTCCAATCCGCATCGTGAAAGGCGATAAGCGAGACGTCCCCCGGAACTTGCAACCCGAGAGCCCGAACGGTTTTGAACACTTCGAGAGCAATGACGTTGTCGGATGCAAGGATTGCCGATGGGTGATCAGGAAGAGCCAGCAGGTCCATCACGATCTTGCGAGTCATGGATGGCTCGGTGGCACCGAGCCGAATGTAGCGCTCCGGGGCTTCGATACCAGCCTGTCGAGCGACCTCTAGAAAGCCATCAATGCGATCCAACACCGTCGATGTATCAATTTGGTCGCGACTTCGGAATAAGATCTCGCCGGATTTTACAGCTGAGATATATGCAATACGGCGATGGCCGAATTCAATCAGGCGGCGGGTGGCTACTGACGCTGCAGTGTGATCGTCTGTCATGACAGTATCGACCGACAGGTTGGATACGGCGCGATCCAGGAGCACGACGGGACGTCCGGTTTTCTGCAGTGATAGAAGATGGTGCGTCTCGGAGGTTTTGGCCGGAGTGACGATCAGGCCGTCAACCCTCTTGCCCATTAGAACCCGGACGGCATCTCTTTCCTTCTCAATTTCTTCACCGGAGTTCGCCAGGATGACGTCGAATCCTTCCGCGCGCGCCGCGTCGCTGATGCCGCGGACAGCGAGGCCGAAATAAGGGTTCTCGATATCGCCCACGATGACGCCGATAATCCCTGATCGGCCCGTGGTCATGCTGCGGGCAAGTTCATTGGCCTGATAGCCGAGCTCCTGCGCTGCCGCGAGAACTTTGTCCTTCACAGCCGAGCTGGTTGTTCCATAGCGGCCGAGGACGCGAGCCGCCGTCGCCTTCGAGACGCCCGCCCTCTGAGCAACGTCTTGGACGGTCACCAGGCGTTTCGGTGTTTCACTATTTTTCATATCTGATCACCTAGAGGCGTTAAGTACAGTGCGTCAAGTGAATCAGGCGTTGACATGTGAGACCGGTCTCAATAACTTCATGAGACCGGTCTCACAAGGCATTCTACAGAAGCCTGCAAGAACCGGAAGAGCCGACGGCAGAGGAGAGCCGGACACAGAAGAAGAGCGTGACGATAGGTCCGGGAATGCTCAAGGCCAGCTCAAGCAAAAACAAAAGCTAAGGCATCTTTCAGAATGAGGAACACGATGAACAACGCGCAATGGTATAGCCCCATAGCCAAGGTGGCCGCGTTCGCCACGCTCACGCTCGGCATTGTCTTCACAGGCGCTGCCGACGCACAGACGTCCAAGAGCAACCCCTACAATCTCATTGATCCGGCGCGGGTCAGCGTCGGCACCATGGGAGATTCAAGGCCCTATGCCTTCGTCGATAAAAACGGCGAGTTCTCCGGCTTCGATATCGAACTCTTCCTCGACGTGGCACGCCGGCTGGGTTTTACCAAGGATCAGGTGTCCTTCACCGGACAGGACTTCTCGGCTTTGATCCCGTCGGTGGCCAATGGCCGCTTTGACGTTGCAGTTGCCGCCATCGGTACGACGGAGCCGCGGAAGAAGACCGTGGACTTTTCCGACGGCTATCTGGCGGGATACCTCTCGGTGATCACCGCCGATGAGAAGATCAAGACGGAGGCCGACCTGACGGGCAAGCGTCTCGGGGTCGTCCAGGGCACCCTCCAGGAGATCTTTGCGACAAAGAATTTCACCAAAACGGATCTTGTGAAGTTCCCCGACAACAACGCAGCCATTTCTGCTCTCAACAATGGGACGATTGACGCCCACTTCTTCGACTATGAGGCAGCCAAGCAGCAGGCTGAGCGCTACAAGACGCTCAGGATCGCCATCAATATCCCGTCCTTCGACGCTCCGGCCGGCTTTGTGGTGCAGAAGGGCAACAATGCCTTCCGGGAAGCACTGAACAAGGGTCTGCGTGAAGCCATGCAGGACGGCACCTGGAAGCGGCTCCACGAGAAGTGGTTCCCTGGCACGCCGATGCCCGACCAGTATCTGCCGAGGTCGTAACAGCCTGGAGAGCATCCCGCGTTTCCTGGTTGGAGCAGCTATAGGTCTGCTCCAACCAAGCCGAACCGCGGAAGCAGTAGGGAGCAGAACGTATGAACTGGCTGGAAAACCTGCGCCGCAGCTTCCTCGATTGGGAGTCGATGGCGGAAGTGCTGCCGAACATGCTTGCGGTCGGCCTCAAGAATACGATCATTCTTGCTTTAGCCTCAACCGTGCTTGGCACCATCATCGGCATGATTTTGGCGGTGATGGGAATCTCTCACTCCAAGTGGCTGAGAATCCCGGCACGCATCTACACGGATGTGTTCCGCGGTCTACCTGCCATCGTAACCATCCTGCTCATCGGCCAAGGTTTTGCGCGGATCGGCAGGGATCTATTCGGGCCTTCACCGTACCCGCTTGGTATTCTGGCTCTGAGCCTGATTGCGGGTGCTTATATTGGTGAGATCTTCCGCTCTGGCATCCAGAGCGTTGAGCGCGGACAGTTGGAAGCCTCCCGGGCGCTGAGCATGAGCTACGGCCAGGGCATGCGCCTTGTGGTCATCCCGCAGGGCGTGCGCCGCGTCCTCCCGGCGCTGGTGAACCAGTTCATCGGCAACGTCAAAGACTCGAGCTTGGTCTATTTCCTGGGCTTGCTGGCCTCGGAGCGCGAGCTCTTCCGTGTGGGCCAGGATGCAGCGGTCGTCACTGGAAATCTGTCACCGCTGCTTCTCGCGGGCATCTTCTATCTCGTAATCACCGTTCCGCTCACGCATTTCGTCAACTACATCGATTATCGACTGCGGATCGGCAAACGACCGACCGTTGTCACCAGCGGCCTCAAAGAGGTCAGCGAAATGGAAGAGGCCGGGATCGTCTCGGACACAGCAGGGGCTTTGGCGTCCGGAGCTAAGCACCTGCCTGCTACTCCGCCTCTCGCACGCAGCTCTGCGGAGCCGGTGCGGTACCAGGGAGGCAGCCTGGAAGTCTCCGACCTGAGCATGGCCTATGGCGCCCTGAAGGTCCTTCACGACATCAACCTCACAATCAAGCCCGGTACAGTGACGTGCATCATCGGTCCGTCGGGATCCGGCAAGTCAACGCTCCTGCGCTGCCTCAACCGTCTCGTTGAACCCTCCGGCGGTGACATCCTGCTGGATGGCGACAGCATCTTCAAATTCAAGCCGGATCATCTGCGCCGGCGGGTAGGCATGGTCTTCCAGCAGTTCAACCTGTTCCCTGACCATACCGCGCTCGGCAACGTCGCTCTGGCGCTTCGGAAGGTGAAGCGCATGCCAAAAGATCAGGCGTATGAGATCGCCGCGGCACGGCTCGCCGAGGTGGGGCTGGCGGAGCGGATCCACCATCGGCCGTCGCACCTCTCCGGTGGGCAGCAACAGCGTGTCGCTATTGCCCGTGCTCTGGCAATGAATCCGGAGATTATGCTGTTCGACGAGGTGACGAGCGCCCTCGACCCGGAACTGGTCAAAGGTGTCCTCCAACTCATGGCCAGACTGGGTGAGAGTGGAATGACCATGGTGGTCGTCACCCACGAGATGAACTTCGCCCGCAAGGTGGCCGATCAGGTCGTGTTCATGGACGAGGGCAGGGTGGTCGAAGCCGGACGTCCCGATGACTTGTTCGATAATCCGAAGAGCTCGCGTCTCAAGCGCTTCCTGTCGCAGGTTCTGTAGCTCCGATCCGCTCCACCGCGACGTAGCGCGTGGCGGAGCAAATACCATATTCCAATCGAGGAAAACTCATATGAACTCTCCATCCCGTGTCTCCCGCGTCGCGATCATCGGCGGCGGCATCTTTGGCGTCTCCTCAGCGGTGCAGCTTGCTCGCCGCGGCGCCCAAGTGACTCTCGTGACCGAGGGAGCTCTCGCGAGCGAAGCCTCAGGCCGCTCGCTCTCCTGGCTGAACTCCTCGCGCATGCGCTCTCCCGAGTATCATCAGCTGCGCATGATCGGTATCGACCGATACCGGACCCTCGCGGCAAAGCATCCCGATGCAGCGTGGCTGCGCTTCGATGGGGGTCTGACCTGGGATGCGGATGACAGTTCGAACGAGATTGCCGCGGTCTATGCTCACGAGCGGAGCATTGGTTATGACGCTCGGCTCCTGGCAGCCGATCAGGTTGCGGCGGTGACGCCAGGCGTCGATCCGCGGGCCATCACCCGCCAGGGAGCCATCTTCAATCCCGGCGAAGGATGGGTGGATCTTCCGTCACTCATCAACGTCTTGGTCGAGGAGTTCTCCGCGCTCGGTGGTGAAGTCGTGACCCAAGCGGGACGCGCCTCTGTCGAGGTCAACAATGGTCGCGCAACCGGGATTGTCACGGCCGACGGCCGGCGTTTCGCCGCGGACGCGGTGCTGCTCGCAGCCGGAGCCTCCGTGCCGAAGATCGTGGCCGAGGTTGGGCTCCAGATCACTGATGCAACACCGATTTCGCTTCTCGTCAAGACGAAGCCTATCAATGTCGCCCTGCGGGCTGTTCTCAACACCCCTCGCGTCGCCGTGCGGCCCACACCCACGGGGTCGCTCGTGCTCGACTCAGCATGGTCGGAAGAAGAAGTTGCTCGGCGCCCGGATGGCACGTTCGAGGTGAAGGACTCGACCTTTCAGGGCCTTCTGGCCGAAGCATCGGCAGCACTGGAAGGGAATCCAATGCTCGTTCTCGACTCCTATGGCGTGGGCCCGAAGCCCATTCCAGGGGACGGAGAACCGGTGTTCGGGGAACTCCCCGGAATCGCGGGTTACTACGTCGCTTTCAGCCACAGTGGAGCAACGCTGGGCCTGATCGCAGGCGAGCTTTTAGCGGATGAGATCGTGACAGGAGAGAGTCATCCTCTGCTGAAGACGTTCCGCCCTAGCCGATTCAAATGATCCGATCCAAGTTCTGTCCTTCATCTGGATCCACATGGGGTCACCACTTTGGCTTTCCGGCAAAAGTAGGAACTGCCGCGTCGAGACACCGACAGGAAAGGACGATGACCCCGCAGGCAATTTCGTCCACAGTCCAGCAGCCTAACAGGCTGTAGGATCGGTCTGAGCTCTGCCGGGAGACCCAGATGTTAGATGCCGTTCACCACGTCGCGATCATTTGTTCGGATTATGAGCGTTCGAAGCGCTTCTATGCCGAGATCCTGAGACTGCCGATTATTCGCGAGGTCTGGCGCGCGGATCGACAGTCTTGGAAATGCGACCTACAGGTGGGCGCGACACAGATCGAGCTCTTCTCGTTTCCGAACCCTCCGGCACGGCCATCGCAGCCAGAGGCGCAGGGACTGCGTCATCTCGCATTTGCGGTTGCTGCTCTCGAGCCAGTTATTGAGTACCTGCAAAACCAGGACCTTGCCGTAGAGCCGATCCGGCTTGACCAGCATACGGGGAAGCGTTTTACCTTCTTCGCCGATCCTGACGGCCTGCCCCTAGAGCTCTACGAGCGATAGTCTGTGCCCGCATCTGATGAAAGATCTTCGTAAAACACCGCCGAGGGAGAAACTCGCATGGCAAAGAAAGTTAGATGGGGAATTCTGAGCACGGCCAAGATCGGCCGTGAACAGGTAATCCCAGCCCTGAAGAACGGTGATCTGATGGACGTTGTGGCGATTGCTTCCCGCGACGGAAACCGGGCGCAGGACGCCGCCGCGGAATTCGGCATTCCAAAGGCCTATGCCTCGTACGAGGCGCTGCTGGCCGACCCGGAGATTGACGCTGTCTACAATCCTTTGCCTAACCATCTTCACGCTCCTCTCACCATCAAGGCTCTGGATGCGGGCAAACATGTCTTATGCGAGAAGCCGATTGCGCTGAATGCCGAAGAGGCAAAGCAAATTGAAGCGGCTCAGAGGAGGAGCGGCAAGATCGTTGCTGAAGCCTTCATGGTCCGCTTCCATCCGCAATGGCAACGGGCACGGGAGATTGTACGCAGTGGACGCCTTGGCGATGTTCGGGTCATCCATACGTTCTTTTCGTACCATCTCGTCGATCCCGACAATATCCGAAACCAGGCCGATATTGGCGGCGGCAGTCTCTACGATGTCGGCTGCTATGCAGTCGCGACTGCGCGCTTCATCTTTGGGGCAGATCCGGAGCGTGTGATCGGCGCGTTCGATCGGGACCCCGCCATGCGAACGGACCGTCTTGCGAGCGGCCTTGCCGAGTTTCCGAGTGGGCGACATCTGGCCTTCACCTGCGCCACCCAACTCGTGCCCACTCAGCGGGTGCAGATCGTCGGCACGAAGGGACGACTGGAGATCCAGCTGCCGTTCAATCCGAGACGCGATCAGCCGACGCGGTTGGTGATCGACGATGGTCGAGATCTGATTGGCAGCGGGGAAGAGACGGAAGAGTTTCCCCCCTCAAACCAGTATCAACGCCAAGGCGATGTGTTCTCCCGCGCTATCTTAGAGGGGAGCAGCCTCGAATTCCCAGTGGCCGACGCGATCATGAACATGCGAGTCCTCGATGCGCTCTTCCGGTCCGAGACGTCGAGGGCTTGGGAAACCATTTAGTAGCCTTCCAGATGATCAAACAGTGCGCTCGCAACGTGTGGATACACCTGCGGGTGCGCCCAGATGCTTTGCTTAGTTCCATAACGTGTTTGCGCTGACACTGGCTATGGGAACCCAGATCTAAACAATTGCCAGCTAGTTCCATTTAGCTTTAGGTCCGATCCAATATGGCTCTGACTTCAGCAACTTAGGCGTCGTGGGCATGTCCAGAGCGGCACCGTTGCATTAACCTTGGCATTGTAGCGAGGAGCGGCTAATCAAGGGGAGCCGCTCTGTTGTCGATCTTCAAACGCCGCCGGTTTCCGGTCGAGATTATCCTGCTGTGCGTGCGCTGGTACTGCAAGTATGGCATCAGCTATCGGGATCTGGCGGAGATGATGCAGGAGCGTGGTATCAAGGTCGACCCATCCACCCTCTTTCGCTGGGTGCAGCGCTACGCCCCAGAGATCGAGAAGCGGATCCGCCAACACCAGGGCTCCCGTTCCGGATCATGGCGCGTGGATGAGACCTACGTGCGCGTCAGCGGAAGATGGAAATATCTGTTTCGCGCGGTCGACAAGCACGGTCAGTTCATCGCTTCTATGCTGTCTGATCGGCGCGATACGGGCGCGGCTTATCGTTTCCTGCGCAAAGCCCTTAAGACAACAAAGGCGTTCCCCCCATCCTCGATCACCACCGACAAACTCGCTTCTTATCCCAAGGCAATTCAGCGGTTGCAGGATGAAGGGCTGCTGTCGAAAAATGTCGCGCATCGGACGTCGAAATATCTGAACAATATCATTGAGGCGGATCACGGCGCACTCAAGCGTGTGATCCGACCGACCCGCGGCTTCCAGCGAATGAAAACGGCGCGGGCGGCCCTCAAAGGCTTTGAGGTCATGCGAATGATCCGCCGTGGGCACTGCGTCCTGGCACGACCCGGCGCGAAAGGCGAAATCCGTCTTGTGAACCAGCTCTTTGGTCTTGCCGCCTGAACGACCCATTCGATTGCGTTCATTGTGCCCTGTCAGAGTTACTGCAACAGTGCCCCTGGGATCATTCCCGGCAGTCTCTTGACCTTCATCTGGGTTTGCAACAGATCCCTCCTTCTAGGCATCCCACCGATGCATCAACACCGATCACATGCGCCCCCGCCTCGGCCAGTGCTTTCGCCAACACACCTGTCCCACAGGCTACATCGAGCACGCGACCGCCCGGAGGGACATTGACACGAGTGAGAAATTGGCCTGCCAGATGTTCGCTCCAACGCGCCATGAAAGTCTCGTATACGTCGGGATCAGCCCAATTGTATCGAAGCTGCGGGGTTTCCATGGCTTGCCATCCTCCCTCGAGCGAGAATGGAACATAACACGGTCTTGGGGGGCAGCGCGTATCGCGAGCCCTTCCCGGCGGCCTGAATGGTTCGATCAGCGCCCACTGAGCTTCCGAGAGCCGGAACATTGGACGGTGCGGGACCGGGTTCAAGCAGCCTGCCATGGAAGCCAGCCATGGCCGAAGGGCAGCTTCTGGCACGCCTGAGACGTAAGCGCTTGGTCCTCTTCAGCGGTTATGAGCCGACGTTCGTTGGGCGGTCCGAAGGTGAAAGGTTGACCCAGAAGAGACGTCCAACGTGGCTGCCTTCGGTGGGTTCGCGTCTGAACTCGTCAAGCCGACGATCGTCTCCTCGACTGTTCGCGTCCTTGGTGGGGAGCGCAGGCCGGGCAGACGTCCCTGGTCTGCGTTCGTAGCGGTCGCTTGGCGTGGACCGGCGTGCCGGGCTAGTGAGACCCTGCCTGGACCCGCGTCAGCGGCGTACCATCCACCGCGGTGGCCTGTGCGCCCTCCAGCTTCCTGATGTCGTCAAGTGACAGCTTCGGTCGGTCCACCTTGATCGTCAGCTTCTCCAGTCTGGCGGTCAGCGGGAACGGCGGCGTGTAATCGGCATCGTTCACGCCGGTGAGCGTATCCGAGCCGATGTCGAAGGCCTCGTCCCATTGCAGGATCATCGGCAGCGTCTGCGGCAGCGTAATCGTCTGCACCGCTTTGCCGTCCACCTTGAGCGTGCCGGTGCCGGAGCGACCGACCCCGCTCATGTTGTTGAACGCAAGGGTGCCGGCGCCCAAGCCGTCGTACTTGAAGTCGAACTCCACGGTATGTTTGCCCGGCGCAAGGACGTCCGGCCCCTCCCACTTGACCCGCTTCAGGTCGACCAGGTTCCATAGGAACACCGGCTTGCCCTTGAGCAGATAGAAGCCGTAGCCGGCAAAGCGCCCGCCCGAGGTCAGGATCATCCCATCGGCGCCTGCTGACGGCACCTCAATGTCGGCCGTGATCGTATAGGAGGTGTTCAGTAGCAACGGCGAGTCGCCCTGCGGCAGCCCGGTCATCGGCCGGGTGTAGACGAACTCTGTCCGTCCCGCCGTGATGTTCGGGCGCGGCGCGGCGATGCGGGCGGCCACCGAGGCATCCATCGGGAACACCTGGTACTTCTTCGCCTCAGCGACGAACACCTGCTTCAGCTCCTCGACCTTCTGCGGATTCTTGTCTGCCAGATCGGTGGTCTGGGTGAAGTCCGTGCCCAAGTCAAACAACTGGAGTACCTGGTTGTTGAGCGGATCGGGATTGGCTGGGCCGAACGCCTCCCAGGGCGCCCGGTTGACCTTGGTGCTCAGGAACCAACCGTCATGGTACAGCGCCCACTGCCCCATCATCTCGAAGTACTGCGTCGTGTGCCGCGACGGCACCTTGGCGTTCGCCGCATCGAAGGTGTAGGCGAAGCTCGTGCCCTCGATCGGCGCCTGCCTGATGCCGTCGACAACGTCCGGCGCGTTGATGCCGGCAGCCTCGAGGATCGTCGGCACGACGTCGATCACGTGCACGAACTGGTCGCGCAGGGCCCCCTTGTCCTTGATGCGGGCCGGCCACGAGACGGCCATGTTCTGGTTGATGCCGCCGAGCTGCGAGGCGTTCTGCTTGAACCAGGAGAACGGCGTGTCGAAGGTCCAGGACCAGCCGGCCGACATATGGTTGTAGGTCTGCTCGGTACCCCAGACGTCGTAGAACTTCATCTGGACGTCGACAGGCAACTCGTTCAGGCCGTTGAAGAACGCCACCTCGTTGGGCGTGCCCTTCGGTCCACCCTCGGCGCTGGTGCCGTTGTCGCCGTTGATGTAGATGATCAGCGTGTTGTCGCGCTGCCCGATGTCGTCGAAGGCTTGGATCACACGTCCGATCTCATGGTCGCTGTAGGCCGCGTAGGCGGCGAACACCTCGACCTGACGGATGTACAGCTTCTTCTCGTCGGCCGAGAGCGCATCCCAGTCCTTCAGCACATCCTTGGGCCACGGCGGCAGCTTGGCGTCCTGGGGGATCACGCCGAGCCGCTTCTGGTTCTCGAAGATGCGGTCGCGCACCTTGTTCCAGCCTTCGTCGAACAGCTTCATCTGGCTGATCTTGTCGACCCATTCCTTGGTGGGATGGTGCGGCGCGTGGGTGGCGCCGGGCGCGTACTTGATGAAGATCGGCTTGTCCGGCTGGATCTGGTGCATCCGGTTCACGTAGTCGATGGCATCGTCGGCCATGGCCGTGACCAGGTTCCAGCTCCCCGCCGGCTTGCCCTCGAAGGGATAGATCTGCGTGGTGTTGCGGAAGAGGTTCGGCTGCCACTGGTTGGCATCGCCGCCGACAAAGCCATAGAAGTACTCGAAGCCCATCCCGGTCGGCCACTGGTCGAACGGTCCGGCCTGGCTGGCTGCGAAGGCGGGCGTGTTGTGGTCCTTGCCGAACCAGGAGGTAGCATAGCCATTGTCTTGCAGGATCCGGCCGATCGTGGCCTTGTCCTTGGCGATGATGCTGTTGTAGCCGGGAAAGCCCGTGGACTGCTCGGAGATGACGCCGAACCCCGCCGAATGGTGGTTGCGCCCGGTGATGAGCGCGGCGCGCGTCGGTGAGCACAGGGCGGTGGAGAACACGCGGTTGTAGCGCAGGCCCTCATTGGCGATGCGATCCAGCGATGGTGTCGGGATCACCCCGCCAAACGTGCTGGGCACGCCGAAGCCGGCATCGTCGGTGATGATCAAGAGGACATTGGGCGCACTCTTCGGCGGCACGATGCGTGGTGCCCACCACGGCGTGGACTGCAAGGCGTCATCCCTGATCACGCCGCCGAACTGGGGGTCCGGGGCCGGAAGCTGCCGCCCGTCGATGGTGGTCGTCGTGTCCGGCGCGCCGGGCGTGCCGGTCGTCTGCTGGGCCTGGGCCATTGGGATTGCCAGGAGGCTGGCCGTGGCGAGGGCAGCGGCGAACGATGGGGCTTTCTTCATGGCCGCGATCCTCCTGTGAAAGGGGAGTTGGTCAAGCTTCTGGCGAGCAAGGCAAGGGAGATCATTCGCGGTTCAGGGGCGAACGACCTCTCAGGTGCGCAACGAACAGCAGTTCGCGGGAGTATGCTTGATAGGATGAGACATCGGCTTGACAGAATTGGACAGGCTCCAGACCCTCATCCCAAAGAGTTGCAGGTCTGATGGCTCTGGCATGATCGCTTCGATGCAAGCGTGTTCAATTCAGTGGGAAGGGCGGCTTCTGGCACTCCCGAGACCTAAGCGTGAAGGCAGCAAGCCTCATCGAACCGGACATTCCGAAAGCGCAGGGAATCTCGGTTCCTGACCCATTTCGGACTTTCGAGTGATCGGGAGGGAAGGTCCCGTGGGGCGGACTTCGTCGCACCTCCGCTACGGCCCGACCGGAAAGATGGTCTTCCAGTCGCGCTTCATGTCGACCACAGTCCACCGATCCACCGTCGCGGCATCAAGTGCCTTATCGAGCTTTCCCACATGCGACTGGCGGTCGTAAGCATATTCACGCTCCGCGTCGGTGTGATGCACCACGACGCCAAGCCTGCGCTTGCCTGCCTCGGTCGTCCATTGCAGCATCTCGAGGTCGCCGTCCGAGTTTCCGAAGGCAGCGATCGGCCGGCGACCAATCTCCTGGTTGATGCCGACGGGCTTGCCGGGGCCGTCGTCAACGAAGTCGACCTGGGGCATTCGGAACAGGATGGGTTTGCCGTCGCGGCGCTCAAATTTCGTGACGATGCGCGAGCCGATGACCTGCTCGGGCGGGATGCCGTAACGCTCCTCGGCAAAGGCCCGGATGAACTCGGCTCCGCCCCCGGACGTGATGTAGGTCTTGAACCCGTTGACGCGCAAATAGGCTAGGACTTCGAGCATGGGCTGGTACACGAGCTCGTCATAGCGACGGCCGAAGCGAGGATGCTTAGCGATCGCGAGCCACTCCTTGACGCCTTGCCGGAACTCGTCCGGCGTCATGCCGGCATGCGTCGCGGCAACGATCGCGACAGCTCCTTTCTCACCAGCCGCGGCGAGCGCTGCCATGTCGCCTTCGAGCACGGCCTTGAAGGGCTGCGTGTCCTTCCATTCCGGATGCTGCGGCGCCAGCGCCTTGACGCGGTCGAGCGCGTAGGCGAACTGCACGTAGATCGGCTGCTCGATCCACAGCGTGCCGTCATTGTCGAAGGTAGCGATCCGCTCCGATAGCGGAACGAAGTCGGGGGAGCCTTCGCGGGTCACGTCCGTGACGAAGGCGACGATCGCCTGTTTCGCCGGGCCGTCGTTCCACGAGGGCAGTGGGTCGGTCTGGGCGACGGCGACCGAAATCCAGGTCGTGAACAGGGCGATGGTGCCAAGCCAGGACAGGCGAATGCGCATGTGTGCCTCCCTTTGGGGTCTCCGGTCGATGAGATTGCGCCAGCACGGCGTCAAAAGTCGTCGGAGCCGTCCTTGCATCGGTAGCCGATGAAGCATTGGGGATTGTTGGAGCTCGGGACCCATGCCGGCTCGGGGAACTGGTCGATCGTGCATTCGGCGCCGCTCCTGACGAAGCGGGCGTAGGTCGAGGGTCCGGTGTCGAGGACAACGGCGCCTTCTCGCAGAACGAGTTGGCGGTTGGCTGAGCATGTTCGCTGCGACGTCGGCGGCCCGACCTGTGCTGTCGCTGCTGTTGCAATTGCAGTGAGGGCAAGAGCTGACAATAACTTTCTCATCACTGCTTCCTCCTCTTCCCAAAAGCGTGCGCCGTGGAGCATGTTGAGGATCCGCGGCCCGCGGGCAACTGCGACCGGCTACCCGCGGGCCTCACGATCCGTTACGCACCTATTTCGCTATTGCCGCCCGCGCTGCCTCAATTTGCCCCTTCACGGCTTCAAGGTTGAAGCTCGCACCCTTTTGCATCGGCGGGAACTCGATCGCCGTCATGGCCAGCTTCTCCACTTGCTGCTGAACGAACACGAAGCGCCAGAATTCGTACTTGAACCAGTCAAAGTATTGTTGCGCTCCCTCCCTGGTCCCGGAATTGGGCCAGCCGGTGCGCTCGAAAGGATCGAGGCGCAGGTTGGTCAGGAACGGCACATCGACCGTGGTCTTGCCGCCCAGCCAACCACCCGGCTGGTCGATGAAGCGATACTTGTAGTCGCCGAACCGCACGGCGCCCAACGTGCTTTCGCCGAAGTAGAAGATCTCCTGGCGGTTGGACGGACCCTTGCCGGTGATCAGGTTGGTTTGGTCATAGCCGTCCAGATGCACCTTGTAGGTCCGGTCGCCGATCTTCTTGCCCTGCTTCAGCTCGGCGGTGATGTTCGGGTTTCCGGCAGCCGCCAGGAGCGTCGGGAACCAGTCGAGCCCGGAGATGAGACCGTTCTCGACCTTGCCGGCCGGCACCTTGCCAGGCCAGCGGATCATGGCCGGTGCGCGGAAACCACCTTCCATTACCGTGCCCTTGCTCTGGGCGAAGGGGGTCTGTCCGCCGTCAGGCCAGGTAAACACCTCGGTGCCGTTGTCAGTGGTAAAGATGACGATGGTGTTGTCGTCCACACCCACATCACGAAGCTTGTTCATCACGAGACCGACATCATCGTCGAGCTGCGCCATGCCGGCTTCATGGATGGACCAGCCGTTCTGGGAGTTGCGCATCGCCTGATATTTCGGCGACAGGTGCGTGACGATGTGCATCCGTGTCGGATTGAGCCACAGGAAGAATGGCTTGTTGTCGGCCCTCGCCTTGTCGATGAATTTGAGCGCATTGTCGCGGATTTCGTCGTCCACGGTTTCCATGCGCTTCGGGCACAATTCCCCCGCGTCCTCGATTCTTTGCTTGCCGACCTTGCCCCACCGCGGATCCACGGTGGAATCATCGACATTCGTTGCCCAGGAGTGGAGCATGTTGCGCGGACCGACCTGCGCCCTGAGCTCCTGCGGGTAGTTCGGATGGCAGGGATCCTCCATCGCATCGAGGTGATAGAGATAGCCATAGAACTCGTCGAATCCGTGCGCCGTGGGCAGAAACTCGTTCTTGTCGCCCAGGTGGTTCTTGCCGAACTGCCCGGTGGCGTAGCCTAGATCCTTCAGTGCAGTGGCAATCGTCACCGCCTCCGCTGGCAGTCCGATGGACGCGCCGGCTTGTCCGACCGTGGTCATGCCGGTGCGGATCGGCAGCTCTCCGGTGATGAAATTGGCGCGACCAGCAGTGCAGCTTGCCTCGGCATAGTAGTCGGTGAACAGCATGCCCTCTGCGGCAATCTTGTCGAGATTGGGCGTCCGCCCCGCCATCATGCCGCGGTGGTACGCACCGATGTTCCAGATGCCGATGTCATCGCCCATGATCACGACGATGTTCGGCCGGGCGGGCGCCTGCGCAGCGGCGGGCGCCAGGGCGGCGGCGGAGACGAGCGCGGTGGCGCCCAGCAGCGCGGTCCGCGACGCATGGCACGCGTCGACAAAGGCCCCCTTGAGCCAGGATCGGCCACTCGCGGGAGCGGCCTGGGCATCTTCCGCAGGAACTGATTGGTGCATGACTTGTCCTCCCTGGTTCAGGTCTCCGAAGATCCCCGCCTGACGCACCGGAAGCCGACATGGCTCGTCGAGGTATCGACGGGTTGCGGGTGACGCGCCGCCGGGCGGTAGCGGCGGCAATAGTTGGGCGCGCACAGATGCGAGCCGCCCTTGATGACCCTGCGCGGGATGCGGATCCGCGGCTGGCAGGGATCGTAGCTTTGGTCCTCTCGGCCACCGCGCGGGTTCTCGGGGATGCAGCAGGCCTTCACGGCGTCGGCGGGATGCTGCGGCGCGTAGAAGTCGCTCGTCCACTCCCAGACATTGCCGATCATGTCGTAGAGGCCGTAGCCGTTGGGTGGAAAAGCGGTGACCGGCGAGGTGCGCTCGAAGCCGTCCTGCGCGAGGTTCTGGAACGGAAACGCGCCCTGCCAGGTGTTGGCCATTGGCCGTCCGTCCGGCATGAATTCGTCGCCCCAGGCGAACTCGGCGCCGTCGAGCCCGCCGCGGGCGGCGAATTCCCACTCGGCCTCGGTCGGCAGGTCCTTGCCGGCCCAACGGGCATAGGCGAGCGCGTCGGCATAGGTCACGTGCACCACGGGATGGTTGTCGAGGCCGTTGATGGTGCTCCTCGGACCATAGGGATGGCGCCAGTCGGCCCCTTTCAGCAGGGTCCACCACTGGCCCCAGTTGCGCAGGTCGACCGGGTGATCCGGCGGCACAAAGACCAGCGAGCCGGCGTACAGCAGGTGCGGCAGGGCGCCGGGATAGTCCTGCGGGTCAGGGCGCCTCTCAGCGACGGTGGCATGCCCGGTGGCACGGACGAACTCGCGGAACTGGCGGTTGGTGACCGGCGTGCGGTCGATCCAGAAGCCGTCGACGGCGACGCGGTGGACCGGGGCTTCCTCGGGGTAGTGCCGATCCGAGCCCATGCGGAACGTGCCGCCCGCGATCCGGAGCATGTCGTCAGACGAATGGTCCTTTGGAGCATGGCCTCGATGATGCCGGAGTTCGACTTGCACCATGGGGGCTCCTGATCCTGGCCTTCCAGCAGTGTCGTCCCGTCGCGGCCAAAGGTCCATTGGGGTTTACCCTGGAACCGAGGGCGGCAAACCCTGACACATCTCCCATCGGCGTTGCCGATCTGGGTCGACGTCAATGGCTCAGGGTTTGGCCTGTGTTGTCGGACCGCGGGGCTTCCGTCGCGACATCACCGGTCCCGTTGCGTTGCCCTTGCGGCCGTAGTCAGCCTTCTCGTCGGGCAGGGGCATACTCTCATCGGTTGGGAGGTGTCTGTGCTAGCGCTCCAGTGCGCTGCGGGCCTCCCCCAGGGCCCGTTCGCAGGAGGTCGCGTCGCCTGCCTGATCCGCATCGATTGCCTGGGCGAGTGACGCAAGAACCTGTCCGTATCCCGAACCTTCGCCGAGGCTTTGCTCGGCCTGGGCGACGGAGCCCGGGGTCGGCTGACGATGCGCCGTCGCCGCGGTGCTTTCGCGGGCCGTCCGCCCGGTGCCGGCGGTGGTGTCGATCCGGGCATCGACCGCGGCCTGAAGCTGATCGATCTCGGCCGCGCAGGGTCCGGCGCGGGCGGAGGTTGGCGCAAGGGCCGCCACGGCCATCAACAGGAGAAATGGAGGGGACACTATGAGTGCCGTTACCACGATCTGCCATAGACGTGATTTGATCATGCAACAGGCTCCTCTCGGTTCAACTGCGGCAGTGTCGTTCTGAGTCTTTGGAGCAGGCTTGCCTGGCCGAGGCGACAAAGCGAAATCCGCATCGATTGCCGCCCGAAGCAGGGTAAATCCTCCAGCCCACCGGTGCCCAGGCTAGGCTCCGCGCAGGCTTCTGCTTGATCGATCCGGACAGCGGATGGACATCTTGGGACAACCGCACGGGGATCTGCGTCGGATTGCCCTGAATCTGCTGGGGCCAGCATCGAGCAGGATCGATCCCAGAGTGTAGTCAGGTTGTCGTGTCGCCTTCGGGACGCCGCCACGGGATGACCCGGCCGCTGCCGCAGAGGCTCATACACCACGCGGGCACCGCCTTGATGGCAGGTCAAGGGCGCCGACGGTCCCTGAGAACAGCGGTTCCCCGGCTCATCCGGGATCGTCACGGCAGGGATAGCTGCCGCTCAATCGATGCGAGCGTGACGGCGACATCTTCGGGCCCAACCCTGTGGAACCTTGCGATGTGTGTCGGAATTGGACCTCAGCGATGTCTCTTCCTGGCACATCTGCGAAGTAGGTCGAATACCCGCAAAAGCGCACGAGCAGACCTTTCTGAGACAGCGGCAATTTCCCTAGATCCATCCGGAGGGGAACTGGAGCTACGTTACTGATACTGAGCTGCTGGTGCATGGCCGGGATGTGCCTTTTGCCCATCAGGACCGGAACACGCTCCACCGGGTCGGAGAAGCGAAGCCCAATCCTCTGACGTTGATTATAGCCAAGCGCAAGGCAGGTTGAGCGGAGTGGCGCGGCCCGCCGAAAGTCGCTCCGTCTCGAACCTTTTCCCGCGCCATAGTTCGAGCCTTCGCTCGCCAATCTGCCCCACTTACTTGCGTGAGGTAAGTGGGGCAGATTGGGATTGGAACAAGGATTGCGCCTAAACAAACTGTAACGAAGCACGCAGCAAGAATGTGCCTCCACGACTACCCGTTGCCCCGTCTCAACAGAACGTCCTTGGCCTGGTTGACGCGAGCTGCGAGATAGGTCGAACCGCCTTGGTCCGGGTGCAGCTTCTTCATCAGATTGCGATGAGCCTGTCGGATTTCATCGGCGCCGGCTCCCGGTTGGAGACCAAGGATCCGGTAGGCTTCCTCCGCGGTCATCACGCCCGATGGAAACCAAGCGTCTGCCTGCGGCTGCTCCTCAGTCTGAGAATCCTCACGCCAATGGGGAAACCGGCGGTCGAGATAGGCCTCGAGAAGGCGGACACCCTCCGGGTCGCTGACATGACACTCTGCCAGCAGATCCCGCAGGCGAGCCTCATCCAGTGACGCGAGTTGCTGCCCGGCGGAGGTACCGGCGAGCACGGAGCCCTCCATCTCCCCGGTATCATGATCCAGTGTCATCTCAATCAGCTGCGAGCGAACGCGTGAGGTGCGTCCGGAGGCCCGCTGTGCACGCGCACCGAGATTGGGCAAGGTGAGGCGACTCCATCCGAGGAGCCAAGCACCGAAACTGCCGATCAGCAGGGCCATATCGATCCGCCCCCGCACCGCGAGCAAGCCCGCGAAGCCCAACGCTACAACCCCGCCGATAACCTTGAAAAGCTTCGCAAGGGTAGCCGGGTTCGCGTGCGCGAAGTTGCTCAGGAACCACCACAGGACTGCCACGCCAGCGATGCCGTACAGCAGCATCACGGTTTGCCTCCAGTGATTGCGGTGAGCAGGCCGCGGGCCTGCGGGCTGCCGGCGGTCAACCGGGTGAGCCCCTCGACACCACCAGCCGCATAGGCTGCTGCGGCGCGCAGGAGCTCGGACAGGGCTTGGGGGGCTCCTGCATCGAAATGGGCATAGGCTCCGCCGCTCAGGCGGGCGATCTCCCGAAAGGCGCGGGCCGCATCAGGGTCATGTCCCTCATGGAACATGAAGGCCTTGATCCCGAGGAGACCGAGTTCGCCGGCGACAGCACAGAGATCGTCGATCGGTTCCTCCATGGCATCACCAACGTAGACAAGCACCTTCAACGGGGTCTGGCTCGCCTCTGTCCGGACGTGACGGAACACCCGACCGATCTGGGTTTGGCCACCCCGGCAACCGATCTTGGTCATGAGATCGGTCAGCGCCCGCGGATCGGCGACCCAGCGGGACGCGCGGCACTCACCGAACCCTCGGAAGTAGACAAGTTGCACCGAGAGGCCACCGGCCTCGCTGGTTGCGGCAAACATCTCGCCCTGGACGCGGCAGGCGAGATCCCAGGTCGGCTGCCGGCTCATGGTGGCATCGAGGGCGAACACGAGCCGCGCCCGGGGCGCATTGCCCGCCAGTGGTCCAAGGCGTTTGGCCTCCATTAGGAAGGAGTCGATCATCGAAGCCGGACTGGTGCCAGCGGTAGGTGGTCGTGTGAGATCCTTCTTATCAGCCATTGCGTCTCCCTCTCCAGGAATGTGGGTCTTGAGGGAGTGCCTGTAAATCCGGAGGACATACACTTCGCTTGATATGTCTTACTTGCGCGACCTGCCAGGGTGGGATCAGCGCAAGATCTGTGTCTGATTGAGCGCTTAGGTAAAATGGATTGGGAATCTCTCAGGCGTGACTTGAAGCCTGATCCTCAATGTTAGGTGAGATCACATCGACGCGTCCCAGGTAAACCGTTGATCCTTCTGCCTATCCTTTCTGCGAAACCTGCTGAGCAGAGCCACGTGCTCCAGCCGATCCTCCGGGCAGCTGCATCCTTCCTGGCAACGTGACCACAGCGCTGTAGGGCTACTCAGGCACCTGAACCAAATCGTACTCGGTCGTTTGTTAGCTCAGCATGCCTGCTTGAGAGTGCACGTTCCTGCTACATACTCCGTTAGCGCGCAATCGGGAGCAGATCTTGCGCTGATCCCATATTTAAGAACAGAGCGCGCGAACGTGTGCGGCTCAACCGGAACCAGAATAGATTTCATGACCCCACCTCAGCGGCCTTTCAGGCAAGTCTGAGCACTCTGAGCATACCTGAAAAGATGACGTCCTGCCCGGATTATCCCTCTGCTGTGTTTGCCAGTTGCGCTACAATGCGTTTCGCTATCCGACCCCATAGAGGCGCCGATGAAAGCTTGGCTTTCCAGTTTTGATCCTGGGGTTCTCATTGGAGGACTAATGATAGTGACGGGCCTGGTTCTGTCCCTGGTATTTGGAGCCTGACCCGCTCGGGGTCCCAAGCGCCGAGCAAGCTGTGCTCCGCCTCTAAGTGACCATGTATCTGCCTAGGTACACCGGGACCTTGCCGGGTCGATGTCGAGCTGAGGGGATGCAGTGACTGATAGTCGATGCATCCCATGACGCGGCCTGCAACTGTGTGTTCGTAGAGATAGAGCGCCAGCTGATCGGATGACACACGGATCATAGGACTGGTTCAATGCAGCTCAACGAAACGGCGTGCGAGATCCTCGATCTCTTTCGTGAGACGCACCGCAAACCCGGTGCCCGCATGACAATGGCAACATTGGATGCGCACTTCGGGACAGATCCCGCTGTTGCGGTGGCCGTTTCCGAGTTAAAGCAGCTTGGATATGTGACCACGCCGGACGCTGGGACAGTCGAGCTAACGGATCAAGGCTTTGACGCAATCCATCGCGGAAGTTATCGCGCGGGGGCGGAATGAAGGCATCTTGAGCCCAGGCATTTCAAAGCAGCAGTCCGAGTCACGGGCGAGCGGCCGGTGACCGCCAGTCTGCCCTCAAAGGGCGACAACAGGCGCACGATAGCGCTGGTGGTGCCGGTCGCCTCCGGGACGATCTAAACCTTGATCTCGGTCAGAGCGCCGGCACTTTCCGCGGAGTGCAAGTCGTTCTGCCGCCGGGCGGGAGCGCCCAGGCGACATTATCTAACTGCCGCAAAGACTTGAAACCGCATATACTAGCCGCACAAGCGTCGGGTTGGGTCCCGCCACAAGGGGCCTGTGGGAACCACCGAATGGAGGTGGATCATGGCCTGGAGACGCACAGCGGCTGCCGCGGCCGCCATCGTGGTCGGCCTGGCCGTATTGAGCGTTGTCTTCAACACGGTGGTCGATTGGACGTGGTTTGCGGCCATCGGCTACCTCAACGTCTTTTGGATGGTATTCAGCACCAGAGCCCTGTTGTTCCTGGCGGCCTTCGCGGCAACCACGATCATCCTCTGGTGGAACGGCTGGCTCGCATCCCGACTTGCACAGTCAGAGACAGGGCGCTTCCTCGAACTGGCCGGAGCCACTGTGCGCCCGCCAACATCGGCCAGCGTGCCAGATATCGTGCGTAGACATCTCCCTCTTGTTATCGCGGGTGCGGCCATCATCCTCGGAGCGCTGCTGGCGATCGGCGAGATGGCCAACTGGGACGTTCTTTTGCGCTTTGTCTATCAGGTGCCTTACGGGCAGCGGGATCCAGTCTTTGGCAACGACATTGGCTTCTATCTCTTCTCACTCCCGGCCTATATTGCCCTCAAGAATTGGATGTTGGTGACGGTTAGCCTGAGTGCTCTCGGCGCCGGAGGCGTATATTGGCTGCATGGCCATATCGAACTCGACGGTCACGGCCGAGGGGTGTCCCAGACGGCAATCGGCCATGGCTCCGCTTTGCTCGGCATCCTCTTCGCCGTGAAAGCGTGGTCTTATGGGCTGGATCGCTATCTCCTGCTGTACGGTGACAATGGCGTGGTGGTGGGGGCAAGCTACACAGACGTGCACATTGAGCTGCCGGTCCTTTGGCTGCTGATTGGGCTTGCCGTCGTTGCCGCTATTGTGTCGTGGGCCAATCTGTGGGTCCGCAGCTACAAGTTTCCTCTCGCTGCGACGGCGCTCGTCTTCGGCAGTGCCTTCGTCCTGGCTGAGGGGTTTCCCTTTCTGTTCGAGCGCCTGTTCGTCAGACCCAACGAGTTGGAGTTGGAGAGGCCTTTCATCCAGCAGAACATCACGCTTACCCGACAGGCCTATAATCTTCATCAGATGACGGCCAAAGCCTTCCCGGTTGAGCAGAGCCTCACGTCCGCATCGCTCCAGGCCAATCAGGCGACCATCGACAATATCCGGTTGTGGGATGAGCAGCCGCTGATGGCCACTTACCGTCAACTGCAGGAAATCCGGACCTACTACAAGTTCGGGGACGTTGATGTCGATCGGTACTGGCTCAACGGGACCTACCGGCAGGTGATGTTGTCGGCCCGGGAGCTCGCGTCCACGCTCCTCCCGTCCAATGCTCAGACCTGGGTCAATCGCCACGTGCTGTTCACCCATGGCAACGGTGTGATCATGAGCCCGGTCACCCACAAAAGTGCCGAAGGGCTGCCGGTCTTCTATCTCGGCGACATTCCGCCTGTTGCGACCGGAGGGCCTCCGGTTCGCGAGCCCCGGATCTATTATGGCGAACTGACCGACACCTACGTTCTCGTCAAGGGAAGCACTCCGGAGTTCGATTACCCGAAGGGCAAAGACAATGTCTACGCGCCGTATGGGGGCATCGGGGGCGTCCCGGTGAGCGGGGTGGCCCGGAGGGCGCTGTTCGCCTGGTATTTCAATGATCCCAACATCCTGATCAGCAGCTATCTCACCGGCGAGAGCCGGATCATGTTCCGACGGACCATCAAAGCGCGCGTGGCGACGATTGCTCCCTTCCTCCGCCTCGACCGCAATCCCTACCTCGTGATCAGCGATGGGCGTCTTTTCTGGGTGCAGGATGCCTACACGACGAGCGACTACTTCCCATACGCTGTCGCTAATACCGGAAACGGGCTGAATTACATTCGCAATTCCGTCAAGGTCGTCGTCGACGCCTACAATGGCTCTGTCGATTTGTACCTGGCGGATCCCTCAGACCCGATTGCTGCAACCTACCAGCACATCTTCCCTGGCTTATTCAAAGCCTTCGCGGCCATGCCACAGGACCTGCAAAGGCATATTCGCTATCCTGAGGATCTCTTCCTCATCCAGGCGCACACATACGCGGCATACCACATGGAAGCTCCGGAGGTGTTTTATAATCGGGAGGATCTCTGGCAGTTTCCTCGCCAGCCCGTGGACGCCCGCCAGCCCGCGGACGGTAGCACTGCCATGATGACTCCCTATTACATGATCATGCGTCTGCCGGGCGAGCAACAGGCCGAAAACATCCTGATGCTGCCGATGGTGCCGAGCCAGCGAGAGAACATGATCGCATGGCTGGCCGCCCGGTGCGATCCGCCTCATTACGGCGAGGTGATCGTCTACGAGTTCCCCAAGGACAAGCTCGTATACGGGCCGTTCCAGATTGAGGCTCGCATCAACCAGAATACGGCGATCTCGCAGCAACTCTCCCTCTGGAACCAGCTGGGCTCGCGGGTCATTCGCGGGAACCTCCATGTGATTCCAATCGAGCACTCCATCTTGTACGTGTCGCCATTGTATCTGCGCGCGTCGACGGGACAGATCCCGGAGCTCAAGCGCGTGATCGCCATCTATGGTGACCAGGTCGTCATGGAGGAAACGCTCGCTCAGGCGCTGGCGGCTCTCTTTACGGAGCCTGTCCGAGCCCCCGAGCACAGAGGAGCGCTACCTCAAGGTTTGACCGCTGCCCCGGAGGCTGAGCGAGCCCGGGAGGCTCTCAGCCACTACCGCCAGGCGATGGAGCGGTTGAAGGCAGGAGACTGGCAGGGCTTTGGGGCGGAACTGGACCAACTGGGAAGGGTTCTTGAGCGCTCCAGTGAAGTCCCCGGCGACCGCTAGAGGGTCGATGCCGCCACGGCTGGCGGAGCAGCCCCTCACCCGCGGCGCATGAGGGTGGAAGGTGCTGACCAGCTCGAGTAGGCGCTTAGGTTCAACACACCCACACGTGTGTCGGCCAACACCCCGCGTGGTCAGGCGGGAGGATCAGAACTAGAACTGGCCAGACTATGCGGCGCAGCGACCTGACCGTTTGGCTGGTTACGTGCAAGCTGCGATGGGTTCTGTCACAAACCTTTTGTTTCAGAGTTTCAGCTACTGGGGTGGAGGTCTCAGTGGCGGAGGAATAGGTGTTCAAGGGCAGGCATTTTGATCGATCGGTGATCCTGCTCTGCATCCGGTGGTATCTGGCCTATAATCTCAGCCTGTGCAACCTCGAGGAGATGATGGCAGAGCGCGGCATCGCGGTCGACCACGCGACCGTTCATCGATGGGCTGTCCGATACTCGCCCGAACTTCTGAAGCGCTTCAATGCCCGCAAGCGAGCCGTCACTGCCAGGTGGCACATCGACGAGACATACATCAAGGTCAGAGGTCGCTGGATGTACCTTTACCGGGCGATCGACAGCAACGGCGACACGGTTGAATTCTGGTTCAGCGAACGACGGGACCTCATTGCTGCCAAGCGGTTTCTGCGCAAGGCTCTCAAGCGCCACGGCCGGCCCGAACGGATTGTCATCGACGGCAGCCAGACCAACCGGGAGGCGATCCTGTCGTGTGATGCCGAGAACCGGCTGCAGGACCGTTCAAGAGCAGCCTCAAGCCAATCAGGATCCGGCAGAGTCAATACCTCAATAACCGCATCGAGCAGGATCACCGCGCCGTCAAACGCCGTGTGCGATCGATGCTCGGCTTCAAGTCCGCTGACGGTGCCCGGGTGATCTTGGGTGGCATCGAGTTGGTTCATATGCTGCGTAAACAGCAGGTGAAATATGCCTGCAGTCGGCAGCCGTCACTGGCCGAGCAGTTTCACCTGCTCGCCGCATAAGGGCACTACGGTGCATCTGCGGCTTTCTCGCCCCTGCTCCGGATTTGCGACAGAACCAGACGAAGAACCCACAGACGAACGGCATCGTTGAGCGCTTTCACAATACGGTGCTGGACGAGTTCTATCGGGTCGCGTTCCGCAAGAAGATCTATGGATCGATCTCTGATCTCCAAGCCGATCTCGATGCCTGGGTCAGGAGTTATAATGAGGAGCGGTCACACCAGGGGCGGTGGTGCTTTGGTAAGACGCCAATGCAGACCCTCTTGGATGGCATGTCGCTGGCGAAGGAGAAAATGATTGCAGCCTGATCCAGTCGGACAGGCTCAACCCGATCACTCTCTGACGCCAACTGTCCGATCAAATACCGACTACTACAGATGATTGGACGTGTCCCAATGTCGGCCATGGTCGTTCTCCAGACCCAGTCAGAGCGCAACCCCCTTCTTTTTGAAGATTGTACCCGTGATCTACGGGAAATGGGATGAGGTGATGCGGGGCTAGATGTTTAGTCCCGGCATTTGGTGGAGCGGGTCGAGCCTGAAGCGTTGCGGCTCGCTTGTAAAGATCTTGCAGATGTACTCGTAGGGGGTGAGGCCGCGCAGGGTCTTAAGCCTTCGGGCGAAGTTGTAGGCGGCGAGGAAGTCGCCCAGGTGACCCCGCAGCTGGTCGTGGCTGTCGTAGTAGTAGCGCCTGACGGTCGCATCCTTGAGGGTCCGGTTCATGCGCTCAACCTGTCCGTTCGTCCAGGGATGGCGCGGCTTGGTCAGGCGGTGATCGATGTCGTTCTGCGCACAGGCGAGCTCGAACGAATGCGCCCGGAAGATCTCGCCTCTCTCCATAGCCTCTTTGATCAGAGGGGCGGCCGAACTGGTGTTGCCTGGTGTGGTGAAGTGAGTGCCGTTGTCGGTGAGAACCGTATGGATCTTGTAAGGAACGGCCGCGATTAGCGCCCGCAGGAAGTCCCCCGCCACACGCCTTGTGGCTTTCTCATGCAGCTGGGCAAAGGCGAACTTAGACGTGCGATCAATGGCCACAAACAGGTAGAGCCTCCCTTCTTCCGTGTGCACCTCGGCGATGTCGATGTGGAAGTAGCCGATCGGGTAGCTCTTGAACTTCTTCTTGGTGGGCTTGTCACCGGTCACCTCAGGCAAGCGGCTGATGCCATGCCGCTGCAGGCAGCGGTGCAAGGATGAGCGCGTCAGGTGCGGGATGGTAGCCTGGAGGGCGTAGAGGCAATCGTCCAATGGCAGCAGGGTGTGCTTGCGGAAGGCGACGACGATCGCCTCTTCCGTAACCGAGAGCACCGTGGAATGCGGTGCTCTCGGTCCCGTCGGGCGATCTGCGGTGGTGTCCCGTTTCTTCCATTTGGCCACCGTCTTCGGGTTGATGCCATGGCGCTCGGCCAGGGCTCTCAAGCTCGCTTGACTATTTTGTATTGCTCGACGGACTGCCTCTGTCGTTGTGGCGCTCCCATGGAGAACCTGGCCCATAGCGCATCCCTCCATTCCGGCGATAAGAATGCACCATCAAACCCTGGGATCAAACATCTAGAGGTCCCAGGAAATTCTTCAGCGGTCATGCGTCCCTGCCTGGTCGGAACAACAGCAAAAACTCTTTACTGGCAATTTTCAAAACGGGGGGTGGTGTGGGTCATCCCTGGGGGCTGTTTTGGCTCCTGGAGTCCCACACCCAAGCAAAAGAGAACCCCCCAGAATGGCGACTGAAGGGCTCAGGAGGTTCCAATGCGTACTCACACATGGGGCAACTCTGGGACATAGATGCTGTTCCAGCTTGACCTTAGATTTCCCGGCTTTCCTGCACATATCCCAGTCTCTTAGGCCTGTTCGCCCTGCCATTTAACGAACACGTCCTTGACGGGGCACAGCCTCTCAACTCATCTCATCATCAGGCCAACTGCGATTTCTCGCGCCAGAGACATTGTCGTTCCTGGGTGGCTGCTGGGGATGAGAGTCCCTCCAATGGGTCAGCCTATCAGTCATCCGCTTGATAGCGTCAGTGATCCTGTGAGTCATATCAGACAGGTTCATGGGAACCTCCCTAGGTCCCGCACATAAAGCTGTGCCCCATGACAACGCTGAATCCTGGGTGCCGTTCATGCTCAGGCGCGCGTTCCCCAGCCACCAATGGCATCTTGGATGTCGTGGGTAGATTCTCCGTGCGTTCCCGCACCGCCGATATGTCCGCTCAGTGTCATCCTCATTGAGTCGTTAGCGCCTCATCCTGACTAGAGTGATGGACAATGACCACGACAGGCAGAAGGCTTTCCAACGAGGCCGTACCCAATCTGGCAGACATTGACCCTGAGCCGTGCCCGCCTGTGGCTGAGTATTTGGCCGGAATCGTGATGGTGATGAATATCTGCGCGACCGTGCTGTCGCTCCTGGCCTGATAGCATTCTGACAGGGATTGGAACTGAACGTACCCTCTAGGGAGGCTAGCAATGAAACACATCAAGCTGACGTGTGCTGCTATCGTCCTCGTCACCGTAAGTTCTGAAGCAATAGCCCAAAGCCGTCCGCTAACCACTACGATGGCTTGTAATCAAGCCCAAACTCTTGTCGCTACCCAAGGCTCTGCTGTTCTCAACACAAGTGCCACAGCCTACGAACGATACGTGACATCCGGCGCATATTGTGGGCTGGGTGAATTGCCGGGACCTGCTTGGGTTCCAACGAAGGATGTTGCCCGGTGTGCGATTGGTTCCCGATGTGTTGCCGTCAGTCGTGGTAGATGAGTTGACCGAAGCGATACTCTACCTATCGCCTATGTCCGCCATAGGGACTCTCCAGATACCAATGACATCCTGGTTGTACTGGGAGCCTCTATATGTTGCCGCCCTACTGAGTTTCACAAAACGCCTGTGGATGTGACGCATTTCACAGAATAAGCAGTCGGATTGCGTCACCGTGCGCCCTGTCCAATGAGATAGTTGGGAGGGTGCTATGAAGAAGATGGATCATTTCCAGGAACGCGAACCGAGTGCGCGACTGTTCCCCCTATCAGTTGTCCTACTCTTGGTCGTTGTAGGCATCAACATCACAGCAACCGTCTTGTCGTTGCTCGCCGCGTACCAAAGCTGACAATGCCGTAGTTTCGGCAAGCATCCTACAAAGTCCTATAGGTGCCATTGCCCAACCTACAAAATCCAACTACAAAAGAGCCTGTCTGAGCCTCTCAGAAATCCTTATTTTACAAGGAAATCTAACGGACAAGCCGGAACCCCGCCGTCCACACCACTGGTGACCAGGGGCTTTTAGCCTTAGGCCGGCGCTGTCCCGTTCATGTGCTAAACCGGTAGAAAAAGGTTTCAGGGGCGGTGCAGCGACCATCATCGGAGCCGAACAGGTCAGTGGATACCGGTGAGGCGATCCAAGAACGGGGCGGACCTGCGGATGTACTGCCGGCCTCGTTTCCTTGTTCTTGTCTAAAGATTTGCCGCCATCACGGCATTGAACACGAAGGAAAACACAAAGGCATGGAAGGCCAGCCAGAGTGTGGCCTTGAGATCCGATTGCATGGCCGACACTGCCTTTTGCAGCAGATGAGGCCCCCAGAACTCAAGCCATCTGACCCTTCAAGCGTTCCTTCAGACAGGGATCGGAAGAGGGGTATCTCGGGCGTTGAACTCCTTCCGAGATAAGCTCCTGCCCATGGATGTACTGCCGGCCCCGTTTGCTATCGAACCCAGTTCCGCCGGCTAGAGGCTTCCGGCCTCAAAATCGACCACTGGCGGCGATCTGGTCTCAGGATGATAGAAACCTGCCGCAAGGGCTTCCTGCCCGCCCAGCCGCTGTTTCCCGCGACAATTGCCAACCACACGGCAGCCCGCTGACAGGGATCGCGCCGCCCCGTTTATTGATGGAATGGCTTCGGGCCATGCGATCACCGCACCCCGCCAACGGATGACGGCGCTTCGCTTCAGGCACGGCGCGGCATCGCGATGTGGTGGCACCCCACCATCATGGTGTCTGGAGCTATCATCATGGTGAGCGACCACGACCGCCGTCCGCCTTTCCGTCCCTTTCGTGGAGGCCACGCGCCCGGCCACCTGCGCGACGAATTTCTTGAGGCCCTGGAGGCTTATTACAAGAACCGGAACGACAGCAAGATCCGCGCGACGCTCGCCGCAACCTGCGCTCGGCTGTGGAACTGCACCGACATCCTGCCCGGATCCGACGCCGATCGGGTCGCCGATCTCATCGGTGGCGAGCGGCGGAGCTATTCCTACGCTGCTGCGGCCCGCAAGATCCGGAGCTATCTCGCGTAAGTCAGAGCCGAGGAGACTTGAGGAATGAAGCGACCGAGATACGGCTCTTGCACGGCTGCCGAGCGCTCCGAGGCTGGCTCTGGTCTCTCGGCCTTGCGGTACGCGGCCTGATGAGCGCGAGAGCTGGGCGAGGAGAGGCCGAAGCCGGAGACATTTCCGGCCTCTCTTCCTCACGAAAAAGCTCCCTCACCGGAGCGGAGGCCGGGAGGGAGCAAGGCTCTCAATACCCATAATCTAATCAACTTACGCTCCTGCGCCGGGAACTCCATCACCTCGGTTAAACTGAGTCGAAAACTGGGATTAGGTCGATGGCCGTCGGCCAGCCACTGGCCGACAAAAACTCCCCCGCCGACAGGGACCGACGAGGGAGCTTTTGCAGTCTGGAAGTCTGATGCCGTCGTTCGTGAATTGATCCTCGGAGGATTGGAACAAGGACCAATCGACACTGATAAGAATGCGCCCTCCGCAGGCCCGCAGCCTTTACCCACGTTAAACGTGGCGGGAGATTTGGGCCGGATCGTCTCACAAGCATTCGCGAGGATTCGCGCGCCAGAAGAGACCTCCTGCGGAGCGGTTTTTACTGAATAGTCGGCGCAGCGTTCCATAAGCCGCCGCGATCACTTCACGAACCCTTCAAAACGACACAGAATCCAGCTCCATAGGCAATTCTCGGAATTTCCGCTCTGTGCTCCAGTGCACACGTATCATCCTTACCGAGGTCCAGAGTAAACTGAGACATAACTGAGTGCATGACGCCCAAGTCGGTAGGTCAGAGATGAGTAGAGAGTAGCATGTTGGGAAACACGCTCTAACCCAGAGCGAGAACAAGGGGAATCCAATGCCAAATGATGTAATGACACCTGCGTCAAAGACCCCTGCAGGCAGGGCAGCGGCTACCCCACCAAAGGAAATTCTCAAAACAACGTCTATGTCGGCCGATACCGTGAAGGTCATTCCCGGGCATGGCATCGCTGGTCGTCATCCAAAGAGAGAACATCTTGATACCCTGTCCGGCCACAAAGATCCGGGTATGTTTGGCCGTATGTTCCCAAAGCTCCCACCGTTAGAGGTGAGTGATGCCAAGTTGCAGGCGCTTGCTGCCGCGATGCTGGATCCAGATCCGACTGATACCACTCGCGACAACCCTCATGTCCCTGCAGGCTTCACCTACCTGGGACAGTTCATCGACCATGACATCACTCTCGATCTGACTTCCCTTTCCGAGAAGGACAAGGATCCGCTCGGCATCGAGAATTTCCGGACCCCAAGCTTGGATCTTGATGCAGTTTATGGCCTTGGGCCGGACGGCAGCCCACATCTTTATGCCCGCAACCCTGAGAATACGAGCAAGCACGGCCCCAAACTGCTCATCGGCAAGAACATCAACGTCGATTTCGGCGGCGTCACTGGGAACTTCCGCAACGATCTTCCCCGCAGCCCTGAAGGCTTCGCCCTGATCGGCGACCATCGCAACGATGAAAACCTGCTCGTCGCTCAGACGCATCTTGCATTCCTGAAGTTCCACAACAAGGTTTGTGATCTGATCGCGGGATCTCCCACACCGCCAGCCGATATCTTTGCCGAGGCACGCCAAACAGTAACATGGCACTATCAGTGGATGGTGCTCCACGATTTTGTGGAACGTCTCACTGAACCCGGGATCGTCGCGAGGATCCTTAACGACGGGCGTAAGTTCTACCGTTTTAAGAAGACGCCCTATATGCCGGTCGAGTTTTCGGCTGCTGCCTACAGACTCGGCCACAGCATGGTTCGGCAGACCTACAGCCACAACCGGGTCTTTCATAATCCCCCTGCTGATTTCAGCCTGATTTTTGGGTTTAGTGGCCTCTCAGGCCAGATCATCGGTGATCTTGCTCCGAACCCGCCTACAGGCCCCCTGCCGGTTCCTGTGCTGCCGAGCAATTGGATCATTGATTGGCGCCGCTTCTACGATCTCGGCACCCCGGAAGGCACACCCGATTTCACCCTCAACCATGCACGGAAGCTAGATCCGTTCCTTGTCCCAGAGCTGCATTCCCTGCCTGGCGAGGGTGGCAATCTAGCGTTCCGGAACATGAAGCGCGGCGTCAATCTCGGATTGCCCTCAGGCCAAGACGTTGCCAAGGCAATGAGGATCAAGAACCCACTCACGACCCAAGAGATCGCGAGTGGTCCAGAGGGACAGGTGGCCAAAAAGCAAGGTCTCGATAAGGCAACCCCGCTTTGGTACTACATCCTGAAGGAAGCGCAGGTCCGCCATAACGGCGAGCGCTTAGGTCCTGTGGGCTCGATCCTCGTCTCTGAAGTGTTCGTGGGTCTGATCCACGGAGACACAAAATCATTCCTGTGGCAGGCAAAGAACTGGAAGCCGACGTTGCCGGCAGCAAAACCTGGTACGTTTCTGATGACCGACCTGCTTCGTCTGGTGGATGATATCAATCCGATTGGCTAGCGTTAGCAACCAAGAAAAGCGGGAAGTTCTCATTTACGCCCGCCCTCCCGCTTCAGCTGATTGTCTTTGTGAAGGGCAAGCAGCACTCGCTCGTACGGTCATCCGGGAGGGCACTGCAAGGAATTCCATAAAGGGCCTTATCGGAAATTCGCGCCCTGTTTCTTACTCGGGAACTGAGGCTTGGTGTCCGTTCAAGACGGTGGACTCGGTGAGCCTCCTCCAAATCCCATAATCGGCAAGAGCTGATCACCCTTGAACCGATCTGCGCGCTCCCGTTCCTTCGCCTGGATCTGTTCGGCCGTCGGCTCGCAGACGCCCTCGCATTCCTTGAACGTGACTGCGACCTTGTCCAATGCGAATTTGTCCGGAGCTGTTGGCAGTTCGCGAGCACGGAGGAAGCTTAGGAACGGCAAATGGGAGACATGGTGCCAGAGCCTCTGGATAGGTACGCCCACGGCAGCCTCCTCTTATCCAAGAGTATGCCCCTCGCAATATAATATCACGATCTCACCGAGTTCTATACTGCGGCTTATGCGAAATGGCGCGGCAGGTTTGACCTGCGCTGGTGCGGCAACATCGGCCATCTGGCCGATGTTTATTTTCCTAAATGCAGCTAGTATGGCTGGGTTCACCCCGGAGGAGAACCGTGAAGCCTATCGAACCCGACGAGTTCGCCAAGCACCGGAAGTTAGAGGCCATCCACACCGAACTGGCGCAGCACAGGCGAATGGCCCGTTTCACCCTGCTCCTGGTCGTCGTCCTGAATGTCGTGATCCTTGCCGGGGTGGCCTACCACCTCCTCGGCCACAACTGAGCGCCGGCTGCTCACCGTTCCATACTGGACGTTATGCGAAATTGCGCGGCCGGCTTTGTTCACGCCCACGGTGTCCGCTGCGGCCAAACAAGCGTGACTCCATGCTGCTCGTCTCGGCTCCAGACCACGCGCGCTTCGACCCGCAGGTCCAGGCTCGGGATCTCCAGCTCAAATTCGCGCGGCAACTCGAACACAGTCGCGAAAGCAAGTTGAGCACCACTGGCGGACATATTTTGCACGATGCATGGGAGAGCTGGAGATTGGTCGTCGAACACGACCCGTGCCTTGAAAGACGTTGGCCACCGTCTGTGCCAACGCCGATCAGTCTCTTCCGGCATGGCTCCCTCTTCCTCCTTCCAAATGTTTGGAAGCAGAAAGCCGCCCCGTGGTTCGCTGTTCCATAAACGGCTTTCTCGGAAATCAGCGATTACATAAGCAACAAAAAAGGCCCGGGTTGCCCCGAGCCTCTCCTGCCACTGGTGAAGGGGTGATCTCAGTAGGTGCCGAACTTGAAGTTCAGCTTGGCCCGCGCGACGAAGAAGTCGTTGTCGTCGTTGCCGACGGCGGGGGCAAAGATGTCGACCGGGGCGCCGCCGCCGGCCGGCGTGAAGGTGCCGACAAAGCCGGTGCCGAAATCGTCGTCGTCCTCATCGAAGCTGAGCCACAGGCCCTCGAGCCCGAAGGTCACCGCCGAGGAGCCGAACCAGTTCACCGGCAGCGCCCACTCGACACCGCCGCCGGCCACCCAGCCGGTGGTGTCATCGGAATAGGCCAGACCGCCGGTGGCGTAGATCAGCACGCGGTCGATCGCGACACCGGCGCGGGCCCGCACCGTGCCGAACCAGTCCGACAGGTTGGAGCGGAACTCGCCGGGCACGAAGGTGCCGGGCAGGCCGGCCGGGATGAAGGCGACATTCTCGTCCTGATCGGTGTCGGCCCATTGGATGTCGGTCTCGAGACCGATCACGAAGGAGCCGATCTGGTAGTTGTAGCCGATCTGGGCGCCGCCGGTGAAGCCGCCGTCGCCGTTGTCCGGGAAGAACAGGGTGCCCGGCACATCGCCGCCGAGCACGACGGTCTCGCGGTTGCTGTCGCGCCAGCCCCAGCCGGCGTTCACACCGGCATAAAACCCGGTCCAGGTGAAGACCGGAACCGGTGCAAAAACTGGCGCCGGCGCAACGCGCGACGGCAGGTCCGCGGCAGACGCGGCCGAGAGACCGGCGGTGGTGATGGCGGTTGCGGCCAGAAGGCCAAGAAGACGTGTTCTCATGAGCTTTCATCCCTTGTGCGAGGAGTCGCAGGCGTGGAGTATGGATCAAGAATGAATTCTGGATATGGCAAAGCTGCAACACCGCTCAGCTTTAAACGCTTTCTTGCTGTATTGGCGGGATGAATCCACGCGTGCCACCTCGTTAATACTTCGTCTTATTTGACAGACGGGGAATTGCGTGACGTACTGGTTCTGTTTTCGGAGATCTCCGAAGGCGAGGAGAAGAACTCAACCCTGCCCCGCAACGGGCAGGGTTTTTTAATTGCGGCTGCCGTCGACCGACAAAGTTGCCTTAACAGCGGGATCGGAGAACTGATCCAGCCAGCTGGTGAGCTCCTGCAGGATCCAGCGGATGGCTCGTCGGTGTGAGGATAGTTTCCTCACCACCTCCCAGCAATGCAGGACGCTCAACGGCGAGGCCGGATTGGGGTGTCGATGGTGACGAGGTTTCCGGTGATCGGATCGAGAATAGTCATGGGCAGTCCTCTCCCGTTCAGACACAGGAGCAACGCCGTGCCTCCCGCCTGGATCAGGTTCGAGTGTGATCGTGGTTACGGGATAGTTCCTGCGCCTTGACGCTGACATCCCCGAAACAGGCGAGACGCGGATGGATCGCCTCGCCTGCTCCATGGGAGGTTGCTGATCCGGAGCCCATCGGATCAGCCAAAGCATGGTCGTCGCGATATGGTTAACAAACCCCTAACAAGAAACCCCATCCGGCTGAGCGTCCGAACGGGGTTCTGGGTTTTTCAGCCTGATGCGCAACGCAGCCTGTCTGCTTTGTCCCGTTCTGGGTTAAGAGGCGGTGCCGATTGACGGCGCATCATCACCCGTGCGCAGAACCGCGCTTTCATCGACGATGCGTTCGATGGATTGCACGAGGTCAGCTTCGGCTTGGCTCAAAGCCTGCGACCGGGCGATTTCGGCGCGGGTCTGCTCAATGACCTGATGGACCAGATCGATGGTCTCCTCAATCGCCGCATCGAGAGATTGCATGTTCTGTTCAGCCATGATCTTGGGCTACTCGCCCAATGGGGCCAATCCTTGGCGATCACAGATCGCGATAGCCACGCCGGCGCTTGGCCCGTGCCACAGCCTCCAGGGCTTCTCCGGCCTCCAGTTCGCTATCGCAGATCCCGACCAGCTCCTGTCCGTTGCTGCCGATCCGGCCCCAGTGGCGCAAGAGGCGGATCGTCCCGAACAGATCGCGCTCAATCATGAGCGAGTACAAGCGCCGGATTCCCTGCACCGGATCGATCCGGTGCAGCACGAGATGGTGCTTGAACGGCGAGCGGAGATCGTCAGGCATCCGGCCTCTGACGCTGCTCCAGCATCTTTCGCGCTTCGGCGATCATCAGTTGCCAGTGCCGGTCGACATCCTGCGCGATGAGCAACTCGCGATCCTCCCTGCGCAGAGTTGGATACCAACCCGAGCGTTCGATCGTTTCGCGCATCATGACGCGCGCCTTGGCCTCGATTTCCTCGTCGTGCAGTGCTGTGACCACCTGCCCTCTCAGAATCTCGCTCTGCCCTAACCTTACCCGCCTCGGCTCTGCCGAAAACCCTCTTCGAATCGTGCTAAGGCGGCTACGAGTTTTGCGCTGGACTCAGAGGCTTCTGCAGGAATGCCGCTTTCTTTCACAAAGGGGCCCATATGCACTGAGGATTCAGATGCGGCTATGCCTTTGGGCCCCTTAAGCGAGGGCTCTGACGGGGGCGATGGGCAGCAGCTCGGGGCGCGGGAGCGGGCCTGCGAGCCTCTGGGAGCCTCGTGGAGGCGCGCGAGGGCTGTGATGGGGCAATCCCGTCAAGAGCGGAAGTCGCCGCCACGAGCCGCCGCAGCGCGCTTGTTGGCCGCGCTGAACATGCGGGCATAGTCGGAGCCGAACTGGAAGATAATCGGCTTGCGTGCAGCTCGCCCTCGTCGGTCTGCATATGGGGTCTGCGCGCCGGACGGATTGCGAGAGGCGCTGCGCCAGATGACACGGATGCAGTTGGTCAGGACCCAAGCGGCCTGACCTGACCGACTACCACAATGTGGATTCCGCCTACAGGTATGTTGTCATGGCTGACCCAACTCGTCCGACCTGAGCTCTGCTCCCAATCGGATAGCTCCCTAACTCGCGACGGCCCGCAACTCCACTGGCCTCCCATGCGACTGCAGCCGATGCACCATCACGCTCCCGGACGGAAGCGTACTGAAAGCCGCATCCAACACGTGGCGGTGATGGGTGAACAGGATGACCTGCGTTGACCGCCCGAGTTCTGCCAAGGCGGCAAGCCCTGGCACAACGCGCTCGTCATCGCTGGTGATGAAAAGATCATCCGCCAGGAAGGGAAGCGCCTCGTTCTCGACGACGTGCCGCTCAATGGTCGCAATGCGAAGAGCCAGGTAGAGCTGGTCACGGGTACCCTCGCTCATCCCTTCGACGTCGCACTCGGATCCGTCAGCCCGGAGGCCAATCAGGGTTGGGGCATCACCATCGCGGTAGCGGACGGCCAGCCGCGCCAACGGATTGGGGCCGGTTCCGGCAATCAGCCCAAAGATCTCGCTCGCCCGGCGGACCAGCGGGTGCTCGTTGGCGGCACGATAGCGCTCCATGGCCCGTTCGAGAATGCGCCGGGCTGCCTCCAGGCGCATCCAGCGCTCGGCGCAGATGCCGATCCCGAGGGCGGCGTTCTGGGCTTCTTGGGCGGCCTCCGCGGCGCCTTTCCGCCCGGCGAGATCGCGCAGCAACCGTTCCGCCTCGGTTTCGGCTTGGGCTGCGGCTTGGCTCTCGCCAACGAGGCGCTCCTCGTCTTTCTCCAGTGCCGACAATTCCGCAGCGTTCTCATCGGGCGAGATGGAGCCCGCCTCCTGGCGCAATGCATCCTCTCCGAGCCCGTCACCGGCCTTTGCGAGTTCGTTGCGCTTCTCGGCCAATTCGCTTGCGATCGTGCGATATTCCTGCGCTTCCGCGGCAACGGCCAGCGGGTCGGCATTCGCATCCAACCCTGACTGCCGCAAGAGATGATCCATTCGCTCACTCGCGACGCGCAAGGACTCAAACGCATCGGTATGGGAGTTACGCGCTTTCTCGACGCGGCGGGCAAGTTCTGCGAGTTTTTCGGTCTGAAGCATGTCCTCCCGAAGCTGCTCGTACAGCATCCGGACGGCCTTCTCCGGATCGGCCGTATCAAAGTCAGCCGCCATCGCGCCGAGCGAAGCGTGCAGGGAGAGCACGTCGCTTCGGAACTGCTGTAGGTCCTTGCGCAGCCCGTCGAGCCGGCGCATCGTTTGGGATCGGTTCGTGGAGCGGTCTCGTATCGAATCCCAGATCGACAACGCCGCTTCCGCCTCCGCGGGCAGGGCGTCGGCAGGGAGCTGCAGGCGCGTGACGGCGTCCGCCCATTGATCGAGCCAGCTCGTTCGCTCGGCAGCTGCGCGGGCGACATCCTTCTCCAGACGGGCAACGCGGTGCTGCAGGTCCTGCAGAGACGTGGCCAGGGCCTGGCGCTCTGTCCATGTCTTCAGAGCTGACGAGTGCGCCTGTTGCACCCTGCGGAAGAGCACGGAGAATGTCTCGTCATGGTCAGTCGAAACGCCGAGCAGGCCCGCAGCCTCGGTCGCAAGACAGCGGGCATTGGCGGCAATGGCGCGGCTTTGATCGAGAGCCTCCTCGCTCCGTCGGGAGGCTGTCAGCAGGCGGACAACCTCATCCCGCTGCCTGAGCCAGATCAGCATCTCGGCAGGAGTGCCTGGGTCGGTGCCGCAGTCGGCCCAGAGTGCAATCCAGCGGCCCTGGAGCGAGCCCAGTTCAGCCTGTGCACGCTCCTCGGCTAACCGCGCGGCATCCAACGCGGCGGCAAGCCGTTCCTTCTGTGCGGCAAGGTCGGTGAGGCGTGCGACACGGTGCCCCTCATGTTCACGCCGGTCCACGAGCTCATCCGCGTGGCGCAGCGCGGTCTCGAAGGAGCCGGCAAGATCGCCACTCGGGGCAAAAGCGCTCAGCTCATCGATGGGCACATGGGCATCGATAAGGCGCGTACGAACCAGCCGCCAGCCCATGTCACGATGGTCGCGAGCGGCTTTGACGGCAGCCGGGGAGGGCACTTCGCCGGTTGCCGCCAGACCGATGATCTCGGCCTTGACCTGCTGCAGCTCGTTGTCAGTTTCAATCAGCTTGCGCTCTGCCGTCTCATGGCTGTCCACGGCCTTGCGCCAAGCCTGGTCATACTGCGCCACGAGTTCGATTCCCGGAACGGGCCGTGCCGCCAGATCCTCGGTCGTCCCGGTCCAGCGTGGAACCCTGCTCAAGGCCTCGGCAAGATCCCGCTTGGCGTTCGCATTGGCTATGTCCGCCTGGGCAAGCAAGCTCGAGACATCACCCAGCTGCAGGATCTCGTTCAACAGCCCAGTCGCGCCGGCAGGATCCGCTGTCGACCCAGAAAGAGCCTGGAGCTTGCGCTGTGCCGCCTCGAACGCCTCCCGGGCCTCCTTCAGATCAGCTTCCAGCACTTCCAGTCTGCTCAGGACAGCTTGCCCGCTGCGAGCCAATTCGCGCAGCCTCGAGATCAGCGGCGCGGACGGCATCTGTGCCTCGACCGTGGCAGGATCCAGTGTCAGCCCAAGCTGTTGCAGATGCCCGGCGATTTGGCTGTCGTCATTGGCCTTGTCGCGCATGAGCTTCGGTTCATCCGCGAGCTTCTTGCGGTAATCTCCCAACGCCTCGTTGAGAGCGGTTATCTCGGCAGTCCGCGCTGGAAGACCCTTGGGTTTCGGTTCCGCAGCGATCTCTGTTTCAAGTTGCTGTAGGAGATCCTCGGCCCGCCTTGCTCCTGTGGCGGCCTCGCGCACGGCACTGTCGAGACTGCGCCATTCGCGTTCGAAGGTCTCAGGCAACGTTGCCGCTGTCGGGCCGAATGCCGTCAGCCGGCTTTCCCGCTGCAGGATCGCCGCCAGGATCGGATTGACGCGACGGATGCGCTCCAGCCGGGATCTTTTGCGCCGCAACTGAGTCATGGCCTCGTCGAGATTGCGCCGCCTCTCACGCGCCGCCTCCACGCTGGCCTCTGCCTGACGCCACTCGTCGGTCTTGAGGGCGTCCAAGCGCATGGCCTGCTGAGCCTTCGTGAACCGATCGATCTGCTGCCAGATCGGCTTGCCGGCGGATTTGCGCTGGTCCAGGGCTCCGAGCTTCCCGATCTCGTCCTCGATCCGCCGAAGAGCATCGCCGACCCTTGTGAGACCACTGCCAGCCTCGAACAGGCTGGTTGTCAGATCGCCGCCGCTCTCCAGCATCTTCTTGCCGCCCAGGCGCAGCCGCTGATGGTCGAGACCGAACATCCGCTCGAACAACTCTCGATCGGCAGATCCGAGGAAGCGGGTGAGAGCAGCGTCCGGGAGGGCTGCCTCTTGGTCTGACAGCAGCGTCCCGGAGGTGCCCTTGCCTTTGCGGCGTTTGAACGAGAGGCGCTCGCCGGCATCGTTGGCGAGGGTCGCCCCGACGCGCATCTGACTGTAATCGAACCGAAAGCCGTAAGGCGAACGCATCGGGATGCCGAACAGCAGGTCAACGACCGAGGACAGCAGGGTCGACTTGCCTGCCTCGTTCGGACCGAAGACGATGTGCAGCCGTACGTCGCTTCCGGTCAGATCAAGGGTCAGGTCTTCGAAGCGCCCATATCGCTCGAGGGTGAGCGTCTCAAGTTTCATGGCTGAACCGGCTCGGTCGTGAGGTGGTGCAGGAGCAGCGCTTCCGCATCGGCGAGGATGCGCTCCATCTGATCGGGCGCAAGGTCGTCAAGGCGTGATTTCGCGCGAGCGCCTGTGGGAAGCTTGCCAAGGCCTTGTTCAAGCGCTTCCCGGATCACAGCGCACTCATCGGGATCGGTCCTGACCTCGCGCAGAAGTTGGACGAGGTCGTTGAACCCTTCACTTGGGACGTACTCTGCCTCGGGAAGAACCGTCTCAACGTCAACACGCTCAATCCAGACGTCGCCCTGTGCCTGGAGGGCAAGCGAGGAACACTCGGCCTCCAGGCGCTCCGGGTCGCCGGCGAGAACCCGGTGCGCCGGGCTGGCGCCGGTCAGGACGAGACGAACGGCGAGCATCCGGCCATCGGCCTCGTCAACCGCCGCCTTTAAGGCCCGTCCGATCAAAGGGCACGTCTCGTCCAATGTCGATGCGGACGACACATCCACGGCGACGCGGGCCCAGCGCACCACGTCGACGGGGATCGGCTCAACCTGGCGGACGCGCCCACCCTCGACAGTCACGAGGGTAAAACCCTTGGCTCCCGGCTCGTTGACATGCCTGCCCTGCAGGTTTCCCGGGAAGATCACGTGCGGTGCCTCGCACAGCACCTCGCGGGTGTGCACGTGGCCGAGAGCCCAGTAGTCATAGCCTTTGGCGACGAGATCGCGCAGCTCGCAGGGCGCGTAGGTGTCGTGCCCCGGACGGCCCGTCGCGGACGTGTGGAGGAGGCCAATGTTGAAAAGGCCGGGAACCGGCTCGGGGTAAGTAGCCGCCAGATTGTGCGGGATTGCGCGGTCGGCAAAGCTCTGCCCGTGAATGGCCACGCCGAGGCCGGGGGGCGTCCAGGTCTCAGGTGCCCGGCTTGAGAACTCCCGAACGTTGCTGGGCCAGCTCAATCTCCGGCTGATGACGCTGGCGGCATCGTGGTTGCCCCGGATCATGGCAACCGGGATCCCCGCGGCGTTGAGGCGGGCGAGCATTTTCACGAAGAACAGGCCCGTGCCGTGATCGGGCCAATCGCCGTCGAACACATCACCGGCAATCACAACAAGATCGACGCGCTCATCGACGGCGAAGTCGACCAGTTTTTCGAACGCGCGCCTAGTTGCGCCGATGAGCTTTTCGGCCTGCTCGCCGGCTCGCTCCCTCAGGCCCGACAGCGGGCTATCGAGGTGGAGATCTGCCGCATGAATGAAACGCATGTGCCCCCGCACTGGGGCATGATGCATACTGTTACCGCCCCAAGGATCAGCTTGAGGCAGGGGCCATGGCAGCGACAAGTGAACAAAGAAGGAACGGCACTCCAGCCCAAACGCGAACTTTTGGAGAGTGCTCAAATGGTGACACCGCTCGATAGAGCTATGCGCCATCATTCAGCTGACGAGCCCTTTGGACGAACTCGTATTCAGTGCACCAGTGCGAACGCCCTCTGGAATCTGATTGATGCCAGTTGAGGAGAAGGTGCCATTCGACTTGCCGTGGCATTCCGCCGAGTCACGCCGGCGCTAGAATCGATTACAAATATCCAGAGGCTATATCGGCTCGGTTAATAGTTATTAACCATAGACGCGTCCCATCCTCGAATCATAATTCCGGATCGCGAATCGAACTTCAGGGCGAATACTAGGTCGCCGCGAATCAAGTGAGTAGCTTGAGATAGCCTGGAACAAGGGATTTACATGCGAATTGATTCGGCCTTGTGGGCTAAATGATTCTGACTAAAGAAGTTTCCCACCGCTGAATCGATCTATTGTGAATGGATTCTTGACGCGCGACTCCACAGCCAACTCAGAATCGGTCATCTCTCGGAACGGTACGAGTGTAACGGGTGGATGCCATGCCTGACGCTAAACGGACCGAGCGCGTTCAACGCTTCCGCCAGTCTCGCCGAGAGCGGGGAGACAGGGAGATGAACGTCTGGGTTCCCGGAACTTTGGGCGCTGCGATCGACGAAGCCGTCGAGAGTGGCCGCTTCAAGTCGCGTGAAGCCGTCATCACCCATGCCCTCGAGGCCATGTTCGCCCAGAAGGATCGAAATGCCGTGACGTAAACCAGGCAAAGCAAAAGGCCCACGAAGCTGGAAACTTCGAGGGCCTTTGGAGAACCACCGCGAGGGTGGGCATCTGGAATGATTTGCACCTTCCTTATGCCATCCCGACAAGCTGACTGTCAAGAGCATCGGTTTCGGTGAGCGCTCCCGCTTTGCCCTCAACATGGAGGGCGCGATGCAGGTTGCATCGTCAGGAGGCCGGCGGCTGAGATATGCCGCTCTGGCTGCGAGAGAACTTGTGCTCGAAACCGGGCGCACGGTGACGCGTAAAGAACTATCTGCGGCAGCTCGCGAGGCTGCCAAGGCCCTGGAATTGCGGAATGGACCCCGATCGGTCCTATCCGAGCTCGTTGCTTGCTGGGGAGAACAAGAATGGGAGCGGCTGCTGGTCTGGCCGTCGAACGACTACCTCATGAGCCGGACCGGCCTCTCGGAGCGGTCCATCCGGTATGCATTCAAGGTCCTTATCGATCAGCAGCTCATCGTTCCGAAGGAATCCCCGAACGGAAAGCGCTATGCGGTCAAAGATTTGGCCGGAGAGGTCGTCGACGCCTTCGGCTTCGACCTGACTCCCGTTTACGCCAGGCGAGGGGAGTGGGCTGAGCGTCTTATCGAGATGAAGCAGGCCAAGGAAGCCCGCAAGCGCGCCTTTGACGAGATTACCATCGCCAGGCGGGCTGCCGAAGAGGCCCTGAGTGCTTTGGCCGAGCGTTATCCTGATCTCGATCGCTCCGACCTGGAAGAACATGTCAAAGGCCTGAAAGCCCGCACGCCGTTGCGCAGCACGAAGGCCATGCCGCACGCGATCCTCGAGGAGTGGACAGCCCTGAGGATGGCTTGCGAGCAAGCTTTCATAAAAGCGGGCAATGGCGGCAAAGACTGCCGTCACACTAATAACAACAACGGATCTCCTAGTGAGCCTTGTAACAACAGCTTTCCGAAGAAAGCTGAGGCGGTTCGTTCAACCGAACAAACCTCGGAGCACCTATCACCCGAATTGATCCTTGAGGCCTGCCCCACGCTGGGCGACTACGGCCAGCCCGTCCGGGATCTGGCGGATATCATCTCCGCCGGCCGCTACCTGCGGGCTTCCCTCGGGGCGCATGAGAGCGCCTGGGCCGAGGCGGTGGAGGACATCGGCACCGTCAGAGCCGCCATCGCCGTGATCTACGTGCTGCAGCTCTATGAGGACGACATGGCCAAGAACGGTGGGGAGAGCAGGATCAAGAACCCGGGCGGTTACTTCCGCGCCCTTACCCGCATGGTGAAATCCGGCAAGATCGACCTCGCCGTCGAACTCCTGGCCATGAGGAGGCGAAGAATGTCATAGGGAGAGGAGCCGTGCGCGTCGAGATGACGACTGGCCAGCGTGCCTGGGGTCAGAGAGCGGCATTAGCAGGATGCATCACGGATGTGAATCGGTCATGCTCAACGGATTCAGGACTTTGATTGGACCTCGTCCAGGGGCCCGCGCGACACTGGCGCATGGCTCACGACACGATCCACTATCTGGTCCTTCACAGATGCGATGCAAGCTGCAACATGGCTCGCTACTATGTCCTGTCGATCGAGCCCAGCCTGTTTGGCGATGCGACCCTGATCCGGGAGTGGGGCCGCCTTGGGCAACCAGGCCAGCGCAGGATCGAGCTCTACGAAAACCACTCATACGCCGTGGAAGCCCTCGAGATCTGGCTTCAGCGAAAGCGGCGACGCGGCTATCTGCTCCAAGACGGGTAGGGCAGGCAAAGCTGGAGTGGTTTCAGCGCAGGATCTTGAGCAGTTCTTCAACAGCTTCACTTTCCTTAAGACTGCCTCTCTCGTACTGGCGCAGCACCTTCCTGATCTGGGCGCGCTTCGAACGTGAGCTGCCTGCTTGCTCATCATGGGCAACTGCTTGCCGCTGGATTTCGGGCGGCAACTCGGGCTTGCGGAAGTAGGTCTGGGCTTTCTGGAGCAGTCTCATGGTCAGCATTCGTGGTCGATGCCTCTGATGATCGATATGGGAGCTCTTGAGGCGTGTTCATCGTCGCCTATCCTTAGCAACCGGCAGGATTGAGGAAGACAGACTTTGGTCGCAAACTTCGGAGCGAGAGAACCGCACTTCGGTCTTTGTTACACCGCGATCAGAGCTTCAACAATGCACGCGGCTGAGAGGATGACACCGCATGGACGAGCGTTTCTCGCCGACCATCTTCCTGTATGGCATAGCTCTTGTGCTCGCCGTGGGAAAGGCGTTCACCCTAACGATCTGGCGGACCCTTCCAAAACCCAGACCAGGATTGAGGCAAGAGATGCTGCAGGCCTGGCGGCAGCGCAGGCTTCAGAAACAGGCTACAGCGGATGCAGTCCAGCGGCCTCGGAGCGAGCAGACGGCGGACGAACCCTTGAGGCCCGCTGGCGAGGCCAAGGGTGAACCACACGCCACAGGACCAGCTCCAGAACAGAGTTCAGCAACACGCCCAAGGTCCAACGTAGCTCCTGAAAATTAGCTTTGGAGCTTGCGATTGCACACGGGTGGGATCCTCCGGCGGGGCATCGCCTCTCATATGGTTACAGCCCCAGTAGTTCTCAAATCATGCAGAGGCCGGCATAGCTGGGGGATGACCGACAAGATGAGCACTGCGATGTCCGAACTTGTGGAAGGCGAGACCCAGCCGGACCTCGGCCTTCCGGCCGCCCGCATGTCGGACGCGGAAGTGGCCCTGCGGCTGGCCGAGTTCATCCTGTCGCTACCCGCCTCGGGAGCAATGGCCAGCGTCGCGATCGACGGAGCCAGCATCAAGGTCGGCGACGCGGTGGCCTTCAACATCGGCCGCTTCATGGCCGGTACGGGATGGGAGCAGATCAAGGAGCCGCAGGTCGGCCGGAATGCCTGGACTGGTGCTTACCGGCGTAGTGACAAGACCATCCGGGTGCATTCGCGGCCGGGCGGAGGTGGCGTGGTCACCACAGTCGACGGCCGCCGCGTCATTGCCCAATGCGAGAGGGGTCCGCTGGTCCGAAAGCCTGGAGGTCCGGAGTACGCATTGCTCACCGCTGCTCTCGGACAGGCGCTGTTGGTCGACGTCTCTGCCGATGACATCGTGGTCGCAGCGGTGCCGGACACGCCTGTCTTCCGCAAGTTTGCGGAGACTTGGCGGAGCCGCCCACTCGTCAGGCGGGCCGGCATCCGGATCGCCCTCGTGGCCCGCGCCGGCGGGGTCTCGGGATTGGCCCTCTAGCTATAGCGAGCCTCTATTTGCAGAGGATCATCACGTGCCTGACACCCTGCCCGTCACACCATAAGCGCCCTCCACCGCGTCGCACCGGAGCCAACCTGCCGGCGGCTTGGTTCTACAGTCTGCTTACTGAGTGGGACCTGTTCAGCGAGATTCAGCCAGTGCTAAATTTCGAGCTTGTCGATATCCGCAGCTGGGGAAATCACTACAGAGTGTGACTCTGGAGCCCGCGACCTTTCAAAATCCCGAGCAAATTGCCAAGCGTCTCAGCCGGTCGGGATATCGGGACCTCCGCCATCCTACAAACTGCTCGCCTCGTTAGCTCGCGAAATAAGCCATATCCAGAGAGTTCCACCCGATTCGAATCGGCAAAAAGTGAAGCAAACGAAGGCGAATCGGGTCAGAACTTGACAGCGGCCGTCGCTGCCAACTATCTACAGGGCATAGTTGCAAGACTATCGCGACGGTCAGCACCCGTGAGCCCCGTCCGTAGCAGGTGCTAGCGTATCGTGCGGAAAGTTGGATACGGTTTTCCGCTTTAAACGATACGCTTAGCAAGACCGAACGCATCGGATTGACCTCAAAAGTACAAATCTACTTTTGATGCCGATGCTCCAACGTCACCTGCCGACGCGGGCTCTGGGCGGTAAGGTATTTCAGCATTTACCCCGCTTGACGAATAATGCGCAGCTCCTGGCTTAGAGCTGAGAGGTCGCTTCCCCGTATTGGGTTTCCACAATACAGGCAAAGAGCCCAGGCCATCTCAAAAATCCGAACTCTCGAGATGGAAATGACCTTACAGAATAAGTCTACACTCGTAACCCGTGCGACAATCGCCGAAGCCCTGGGTGTTTCTACCAAGACAATTGAGCGAATGGAGAAAGCTGGTCTTCCTAGGATCGTTCCAGTGCCTGGCGGGCACCCGCGCTACGACATAGATTTGGTGCTTGAATGGGTTAGGACGACGCGCGCAAAGGGAGAGACGAAATGAGCATCGTCACCCCTGTTCCTGACACAACACCAATTTGGACGCCAAGCTCTTTCGAAGCATTCGGCATTGACTTGATGAGTGCATTCACGACGATGCCGCCCCCGCCAGACTTCGTGCTTCCCGGCTTGCCGATGGGTACTATAGGTGTCCTTGTCTCGCCAGGTGCAACTGGAAAATCGGTTCTCGCTGCGATGAGCTGCCTGTCTGTTGCTGCAGGCGCTGATATTGGCCATATCTGGAATGCGGAGATTGAACCTGGCCCTGCGGTTTACGTCGGCATTGAGGATCCGAAAGACGTTTTACAGGGGCGCCTGCATCATATTGGGCAAAGTCTTCGGAAAGACCTGCCTCCGGAAGTCTTTCAGAGAGCTGCTGAGAACGCCCATTTCTTTGCGATGCCGGGAGAGGGCTTTGCAATTGCGACTCGAAGGAACGGCTTGATTGTTCCGCATGATAGCTTCAAGGCACTGGAGGCAAGGCTCATGGCTATGCCTGTCACGCCACGCATTCTCGTGCTTGACACCTTGAACCGCTGCATTGCGACGGGTGGAATTTGTGAAAGTGACAACGGCGATATGGGAGCTGTCGTAGGTATTGTTGAAGGCACCGCAAAGCGCGTGGGGTGTGCAGGCATCCTTCTACACCACACCAGCAAATCGACGGCACTGAATGGCCAGGGGGATGCTCAACAAGCTGCCCGGGGCGCGTCCGCAATCACCGATAATGCCCGCTGGCAGGCAAACCTCATTGGCATGTCGAAGGAAGAGGCTCGGAAGCTCCTTCCGAAAGGTGACGAAGCCAAGCGGCGCTCCTACGTCCGTCTAGAGCTCACGAAAGTCAATTATTGCTCGCCGCCTGACGAGCGCTGGCTCAAGCGCGGCGAGGGCGGGGTGCTCTCCTACACGCCCAAAGTCCTAGGGCAGAAACTCCCATGATCAAAACAGAATTCGCGCTAACGGACATTACGATTGCCCAAGTCGGATTATTCCGCTCTCACAGAAGGTGCTCGGACTCCCGGTTAGTAGCCACAAAAGCGAGCATCTTGTGGGATGGTACTACCTACACCTATGTGTCTCCATTTTTGCTTGACGCATCAGACTGGAAGCTATTTGCAACCCTTTGTGCGATGGCGGGTCTCGATAAGGTGGAGATTAATGCAACAACCGCAGGTGACAGCAAGCAGCTGTTCGACAATCTGTTCATGGCAAGTTGGCTCAGTGTACGGAAGGCGCTTGTCGTAACGACGAGCGGGTACCGGTTGCTTCAAGAACTCGGCCGCGGTCGCTCTGAGGATGATTACGATGCAGTGAGATCTGGACTTCACAGGCTCTCTCACGTCTCGATTTCCATAAAGAATGAGACAGGAGAGGAGATGGGTGGGTGTTCGTTACTCAGCTTCAAGTTCGATAAGGAGTTAAAAGAGCTGACGGTTGTTCTCTCCCCGCTTGCGTCCCAGTACCTTCTGGGTATTTGCGAACAGCACCTGCGTCTCTCCCTGATCGAAACGCGGGCGCTAAGTACCGATGCGGCTGTGTTGCTTCACGCCTACCTGTCGAGTCGCATTCGGCTTGGGAAATGGGCAAGGTTTGAAATCGACGCCCTAGTGACCCGGGTGTATGGGTCAAGTAAGACACCAAAAATGATGAGAGATCGTCGAACCTATATTCGGAGAGCGATCGTCGAAATCATTGAACGCCTCGGTTGGCAAGGAAGGGATCTCAAGGAATCCCATTGTCACATCGGGCGGCCGAAGCTGCAGTGCAATTAGCTTTCGCTAAACCAGTGCCCTGCCGATTGGCAGGGCACAACTATCGTGATTTCGCCGGCGCTTATGCCACCCGCTGGGTTCGTTCTATCGCAACGGTCGCATGATCTGAGGCAATATCACGCTGTGCGGAGGCGTCAGTATGCCTTAAATGGCTTCGACACTGTCGCAAAACACATATCCATCGGCAAAGTATGACGATTTGGAGTGGAAAATTGACAAACACTTCTATCGTGATTTCTCCGGCGTACTATCGTGTTTTCCCCGTCGCCTTATCGTGATTTCACTGGCGCTCTCCTAGCACTCAACACACTAAATCATTGAAAGTTAATTATAATTTTTATGGGCGTCATTGCTTCTAAGAACTCTAAGAGTTCTAGTGCCCGGCGCCTTCGGGCGCCTGGCCCCGAAGGATAGCCCAAAGCGTATTGCGCTTCGCGCGGGTGCGACAGAATGCATGATAATGAGAGTGACTAAAGTTCGTTCGCGACACGCTCTGCTACATCCTGTAACACCATCCTCACTCCGTCGCACCCCTACCGACACGAAAAACCCCTCCACATGGCCGGCTAGTTGAGGTTAAGGTCGTTGTCGACCAAAGCGCTTCGGCAGACACTGTCGTTCGATGCTGTTACTGTTGACGTCGTGGTCGCTATAGCGCGGACACCTTGGTCATCCGCAGGTTCGCCGAGGCTAAGCGAAGTCCCCGCTCTTCATACGGGGCACGCGTGGATCGTCCGCCGGAACCGCGATGGTGCAGTCTCTGGTCTCGATGTTCAGCGAGAACCAAAAGAGGACACATGCCGTATAGAATGTGTGGCTCTTGCAACCCCTTGGATGGATGCTGATGAAGCACACCATTACAGACGCGTGGATGAGTGGAAGGTAATTAATTAAGTTGGCCTGCAGGTGGATTGCTAGCCATGCCTGATGTTTCGCCGGTGGATAGTCCGGGCCATGATCCGCACAGTTGGGAAAGAGTTGAACGAAGATTGTCGCTTTTGAGGGAAGAAGACGAAAAATCCCTTAAGTAAACAATCGGGCCTGAGCACAGCAGCTCAAGGCTGGATCCTCTCACCAGTCAGCTGCAGCACCATGGTTAAGTGGATCGCGGCTGGTCGCTGAACTGCCATCTATCATGAATGAATACACACTTGATCTGAAATATCGGCTGGAGGCACATGCTATCCTGGACCGGCTTGTGGCCGATGGGTTGACATTCCCAGTCGGCGATGCGCGCCGGCTGATCGAGCTGATCCCAATCGCCCCCAGCTCCCGTATCTCCTTCAAAGGCGTCTTCACCGGGCGTAGCCCAGGTGCCAAGGGGCACGCGGCCGGCATCGGCGACGTCAGATTCGATGACGAGGCAAAGCAGAAAACCTTCACCCTGAACATGCCCGCTTCGCACCGGATCGGCAGCTTTGTGGTCACTCATACACCCGGCCACCTGGACATCGAATCGATGTGGGTTGAGACCCGAGCTGACCATACAGGCCAGAGTTGTTGCCTGATCTATGACATTGACACCAAAGAGCCAAAGGAGATGCGCATCTCAGTGCAGAAGTCTCTAACGATGCTGTTTATCACCTTTAACTACGTCACCTTTATCCCCTGGAAGATGCCCGAGCTCACCTGAGCCTCTCGCGAGGACGAGCCGTCTTGAGCACTGAACCGACCAAATTCGCTGCATCATTACCGGTCCAGCAGACCCGCAAGAAGAGCGCTACCGTCGCAGCATAGCGGATCGGGTAGGGCAGGGAACCGGCACCAACAACGAACAATAGGAGCATCATGCATGAGGATGCATGAACCCGACCGGCGAGTATCCATAGATGTGGAAACGCCGAACGATGAGGTACGTCCGATCCCACGGTGGGGTCTATCGCAGTTCACGGCAGAGGCGGGGAAAGTCATCCGGTCAGGACTACCGGAGGAGGTCTGGGTCGAGGCTGTCATCCTGACCATCTCCCGCGGTGGCTCAGGCTACAACCTGGACCTGATTGAGCCTTACGCTCAGAACCCGTCCACCAGTGCCCGGCTCCGTGGCTTCCTACCAACCACGGTTGTCGAGCAAATGGGTGAAATAATCAGAGAAGCCTTCGACATTGAGGCCTTAAGGGGCAGCGTTGCCTGGGTGAAGATCAAGCCAACGTTCCATCCGAGCAGGCATCTGCAGGCAACCGTGTTGGATCTGGAGCCAATCCCTGCGACCGACACGCTGGACCAAGTCCTGGAGGAGGCTCGCCTCCAACTCGCCAGGGACAGAGTCTTCCGTCGTCAGCGCCAGTTACAGGCACCGACCGACATTCTGCGCATTGGCATCGTTCACCCTGAGCGCTCCGCTGGCTATGCCGACGTTCTCACTGAACTTGAACGGCTGGAGCGTGCCGGCATCATCACCTCGCTATCGTTCCCGGCGAGCTTCGAGGGCTCTGGTGCTCGGCAATCACTCTGCGCCGCCTTGGCGTTGGCAGGGGAGGTAGCTCGAGGGGAGGGGCTCGATGTGCTCCTCATCGTGCGGGGTGGCGGGCACTCAGCAGGACTGGCCTCCCTTGTCTTCGATGATGTCGCTCGGCTGATCTGCACCTTTCCAGTGCCGGTCATCACGGGCTTGGGTCACGCGACGGACCACACCCTGCTCGATGATGTAGCCTGGCGATCGACGGACACTCCGAGCAAAGCGATTGGACTGGTGCTCAACCTCATCCGCGACCGGGCCGAACAGGTCATGATTGACTACCGGACCATCCGCAAAGCCGCCGATAGTGACATCGGACGACAATCTCACCTGCTGCAAGACCTGCGGGATCAGATCCTGCGAGGTGCTGGAGACTGCATCCAACGACAAGAGCACCAAATCGATTCCGCGCGACAGTCCGTAGCCGCCTGCCAGAGCTTCCTGCAGACCCGCTTGAGTGAGAGTCGAATAGATCTGGACCGTTTGATGTGTGAGCTAACTGGAAATCTAAGCGATTCTGACCTGACACGGGCGCCCCTCAGTCCAAGTGGACTATTTCGGATCACGCTTGATCGGGAGGGCAGGGAGCTTGACCGACTGCAACGCGAGATCGCCAGCCTAGTGAAGACGGCCCTGGAGCGCGCCGATCTTGCCCTGCAGGGCCTTCATAGGGAGATCCGGGCCCTCAGCGTCGAAGGCACTCTTGGGCGCGGGTTTGCCCTCGTTCTCGATCCTAACCGCCGACCGATCCGGCATGCTGCCGAGATTAGTACGGCCCCACTCAGGTTAACTCTTGCAGACGGCGTAGTGACAGTCCGCTGCGAGAAAACAACTATTTGTCCCATTTGATAAAGGTACCAAGATATGTTGCACAAAAACGAAAACGCTCAGTCCGCCGCTGCGGGACTTTACGCCAAGCACTATGGCATCCTTCAGGAGATCGCCAACCGACTCCGGAACAGCGGACCAGCTGATATTGATATGCTGCTCGAGGATACCCGAAGAGCGATGGAATCCTACGAGATTTGCCGGACCCGGCTTGACGCAGTCCGAACCGAACTAGGGTCTCAGATAGGGCGCGGTTGATCGGTCCAAAGGTTTCTGCGGAACGTTGGTCGAAGAGTGAATAAGGGCCAATCGGGTATTGCGCGTTCCCATGTTGCCTATCCGATGAGCCCGAATTCCTCAACAACCAGCGCCCCGCTATAGGCTTTCCCATATCCCAAGAACGCTTGTAGGCTCACGTCAGTTGTCTTCGTTGTAGAAGCGACAAAGACCAGCCACGCTTGGCACACCGATGACCGGAGATCGAGACTGGTCCGAGAACGGATGCGGCTCGGCGATGTGCTATGGCTTGCAGTCAGTAGGAGGTTATGCAAACCCGCCGGACCCGACGCGGTCCAGGTAGGATCTGACAGCCTCGGCTCGACCGTGCTTGACTAACTCGTCAGCCGTCAGGCCCCCAAATCCGGGCAACGCCTGCCTCCGGTACCAAGCCCAGGCCTGCTCAAGCGAGCCGGCCCAGTCAACCACCCGGAGGACGATCTCGACCTCAACCTCGCTGAGCTTCCTCAGGGGCCCTTCCGGCGGAAATTCACAAAGGTCTCCATCGGCGTCTGTGCCGTAGACAGAGCGGCCGGCCCGGTGGTGCTCGGCAATCGCCTCTGCAACTGCCTCAGTGAACGCTTCCATGAAGTGTCGAGTGAAGTCTGCCAAGATGCGCTCCCTATGACGCTATGCCATATTCGATACGGACCAACAGGGTCCGGACCGGCTCCACCTGGCCACGCAACAGGAGGTCGATTGGTGAGCCGCCCAACACAGTGTTATGCCGGAGAAGCCAAATCCAGGCGCGATCATCGCTCCAGATCCGCCGGACGTGGGCCAAAGTCTCCATAACCTCCGGCTCGGCCCCTTTCAGAGCTTCCAGCTTCGCAATCCTTTCGCGGAGATCCGCAATCGCTCGATCGATGAATTCGTTCATCAGCGGCGTAGACGTCTGAGAACTCTCACGCCCAAGGCAATGGTGTCCTCGCGGAGCCGTTCCTCCCTGGAGTACGACGCAAGGCAACGTAACCGAACTAGTTCACGTTGATAATCGTCGAGGAGCAACTCTAAGCTTTCCACTTTTATCTCGGTGGTACGCATCCGGCACCTCAACTCTGATACGCGCCGTTCAGCAGCGTCACGCTCATCCCGCATGTCGTCGAGCTTTCTTGCGTGGTCGTCATACGGTACCTGTTCGAACTCACTCTTTGTCGTCATTTGCGACATCTGCTTTCGCTGTCGAATAATTTCTCGATTTACGTCAGAGAACAATCACGGAGACTTATCCAGGTCTCCACGATGCCTCTCCAAAGGATGACTCTGCTCGTCAAAAGAGGGTAGCTGGAGGCTTCACTGGATTAGGCCGCGGCGGCAACTTCTCGATCACCCATCCGTGGACGCTGCCTTTGTATTCATGTGGAAAGCAGTAGACCACTCCATTGCCATAGCCGCTTCCATCCGGCGCCGTCCAATCATACCTTGGCTTTCGTTGCCACCCAGGCTCCGAGCAGTCGGTCAGTTTCGACAGGCTCGTGAGCGTCGACAGGTGATAAGCTCTCCGACCGGTGGTCGAGAGTGCCCATTGTTTCAATACCTCGTCGGTTGCCGACTCCGAGCCTGCATAGGGAGAGTGCTTGCCCCAAGCCCATCCTGCGGAGGCTGACGCGGCCATGCCTGTGACTATGACAGTCGTGAGGACCATTGCCGTCTTCAGTATTTTCTCGCGCGATGTCGCAGTCGCTGCCTCCCGCGCAACGTCCACGACAGCCTTACGCAGGTCGGCTTTGGTTTTCTCAACTGACGCAGCCATGACCTTGTCCGCGGTGACTTTCGCCTCCCCCAGCGCTTTCGTCAGGACTGCACCGAGCTCTCCCGGAATCCGCTCGTGATAGGTTCGGTGAAGCTCCAGAAGGACCATCACGTCCCATAACGCGTCATTGTCTCCGATGCCGAGGGTTTTTCGCGCCCGCACGATCCGCTGGCGCTCCTCATCAGTCGGCTCGCGCCCTAAAAGTTGCTGAAGTCGTTCTTCCGCCCGCATCATGCCAGGATCTCCGCAAACATGGCTTCAACCTCGTCACGCCAGCGGATCAACTCGACTCTCGCTCCGGTTGACATGGTTTTAACTGCGGTATTGATCGCGACGCGGTTGGTATAGATCTCATCGGCGACCCGGTCTGCGAGTTCAGGCAATAGTAACGATTTCCCGCCTCTGGCCTCAATGGTTTGCCGGAGCTTTGAGGAATTGTAGAGCTCGAACTTATGCTCCTCGCCAAAATGACCGTTTCGAACGATATGCACTTTTACTTCGTCCAGCACTTCGAGAAAGTCGGCCACAGCCTCCAGCCCGTCGCGCTGACGATTAATTGGCCATAGGATCGTCAGCGTACGATTCAATTCCGGAAGCGCCTTCTGAAGCATCGCCGCCCTAGCCATCGCTGCTTTCAAAGCTCCAGCCGCCGAATTGACGACGACAACATGATCTGGATATTGCTCGATGATATCTATGAGTTTCGCCCACTCATTTTTGTCGTTCAGGTTCAAGGCATAACCCGTGACCGTATCGTTCTGTGACTCGTATGCTTTCAGCACATCTGGGTTAGCTTCGTCAGCATCAATGAGCAGTATCCGTCGTCCTTGTCTCTGAAAGGCGTCGATTGCAGCGATGGACGTCAACGATTTACCAACACCGCCTTTTGATCCACCAACGTAGAACATGTCTTCTTCTCGCTTCGCCAATTTGTATCTCCTATTGTCAACATGAATTACCGGTTCGCTCTTCGGAACAGACCGCATTGACCCCAAAGCTGGTTCGAAATCGTCTCTAACTAAGGAGCGCAGGGTTTCTTCTGTATTGCCCTTGGCGTATCCGCCGATGCTATAATGCCGTTCAACACCATAGCCGTGGTAAGGCTTTCGATAGCGCTCATCTCGCGCCTCAGGTGTCGCGAACTCCGCGGCTACCTTTTGTTACCGTTAGATTTCTTTTCGGTCAGGCCGGACTTCAAATCCGATTGCCGGGCGTGTCTCGGGTAATTTCTTTGGCGTCGCAGGAGTGTTACCTCCAGTTTGGCTCGCACGCTTCCGAACCGTTTTCTTAGCAGTCGATTTTCGCTTCTTCGGTGAAAGGTAAGTTTTCAGGGTCTTGCCGCCGATCGGTAGATCCCCCTCGCTGAGGATTTCGGCAATTTCATCCAGCGTATATCCACGCGCACGCAGTGCCTGAATCGAACCTCTGAGCTTCCGCACAGCCTCCGCCGTGCTCACCATTTTGGCTTCCGGAGATTTAACAGGCGTCTCGTCAAGCTGCTTTCCGAGTCTTGCGATGATATCTACAGAAACTTTCTTCATCTGCTGCCCTTCTTTGCTGATTAACTGCTTGAAATTATAACTGAGCGCAGATAGGGTGAGCAAATCGCACGACAAAAAACTTTTTCTCCGCAGTTATCTCTTCTGTGATTTTCGGGTAGCAGGATGGCCCTTGTCACACACATGCAGAGCGCATGTGTTGACAGGATGACCCGCTATCCGGCGCTTCACATCTCGCCCTCGGGTTTCCGGTAGCCGGGTTTGTCAATCCTGGTGACGGAATGAGATGCGATGCGTTTGGGTTTCATCGCAGAGGACTAACATGCCCTTGGAAAAAGCAGGTCTCAAACCATCACTATCTGTCGTCGATATCAATCTCACACCGGATGAAGCGTCGAAGCTGTGCAAGGCGGCCGAATTGACTGGCGTGATAGTTCCGCAGTTCGTGCGCCGTCGGGCGCTACGCTGTTCCGATAGAGGTTCGGCCCGTAATTTGCCGCCGCGGTGATCTGCTGAAGCAGCGCCTGATAAAGCCGTAAAAAACTGACAGCAGAGAGATTCACCTATGCCTTTCCAAAAAATTGGTCGGGAGCGCCTGAGCGCGGTCGTCAACGTGCGCATGACTGCCGAGGAGAAAGTGGAGTTGCGACATGATGCGGAGCTGTGTGGCCTGACGGTCTCTCAGATCGCGCGCAGGTTTATCTTCGGTCGTCGCGTCGAGGCCATGACCGTCTATGTCGTGATCAAGGAGCTGCGGCGCATCGTGGTGCTCTTGAGGCAAATCCTCAAGGACAAGGCGGCTGATCCGAAGCTGGTCGAGGCTGCGGTCACCACGGCTGTCGATGCTATCAAGCGGGTGGTGCGATGATCGTCAAGCGCCCCCAGGACCAGTCACATTCCAAGAGCCGAGCTGCTTCGGTACGCGACTTACTGCTCTATGTAACGAAAGCGGGGAACAACGATCTCACGCAGAAAGTTACCCACACTGGTGCGCTGAATTTCCTCACGGCGACCGAGCAGGGACAGCGCGCCGAAATGATCAGCCTTGCCCATGCCGCAGCGCGCAGCAAGAATCCGTGCACGCACTTTATCCTGTCATGGCAGGAGAGCGAACGGCCGACCATCGGGCAGTTGGACGAGGCAGCCGTTATATTCCTCAGGGAGATTGGGCTTGAGAGCCACCAGGCGCTCTACGCTGTGCATGGCAGCACCGGAAATGTTCACCTTCATATCGTCGTGAATCGCGTCGATCCTGACACGGAGCGGGTGATCAAGATCAACAAGGGCTTCGACCTCAAGGCGGGCCACATGGCGATTGCCCGCATCGAGGCGGTGCAAGGCTGGCTCTCGGAAGACAGGTCACTGTACCATGTCGACTCGGACGGGATCATTCGGTCTAGTCCGCCGTTCGATCCCATCGAGATGGATGAGCCGAAACTGAACTATCGGGCCGCCGACTTCGAGCACTATGCCGGACTGGAGTCGGCTCAGCGCATGGCTCAGGAAAGGGCAGCGCCTCTCATCCGCAAGGCATCAGGCTGGGCGGAACTCCACGTCTCCCTGGCGGCTGCTGGGTTCCGCTACCGACGATCCGGCGGCGGTGCCGTGGTTCTCGTCGGCGAGATTGCGGTCCGAGCATCCAAGGTGCTTCGGCAGGCGTCGTTATCGTGTCTCGAAAATCGCTTCGGTGCTTACCAAGAGCCACCCAGTGAAGCCCAAACGCTGGTTGCCATTGCTCCGAAGAGCCTCCGACCGACCGACCTTCACGCAACATACGCCGCGGAGCGGCTGGCCTTCTATGAGCAAAGAAAAGTCGAAAGAAAGAAAATTCGGGAACGTCATGCAGCGGAGCGTAAGAGGCTTGCGCAGGCTCAGGAGCATTCCCGCGACGAACTCCTTCAAGGGGACTGGCACAACCGAGGGCATTTACTGAATGCCCTCCGGTCAGAAATCGCCGCGGACCAGGCGGTCGCTAAGCGTGAGATGAAGGGGCGCCATTCCCTCGAGCTCAAAGTGCTCCAGGGTAGATTCCCACCTTATGCCGAATGGCTGAGCGGACAGGGAGCAGACGACGTGGTTACGGACTACCATCAGAGGAATAGCGCACCGGGTATCCTCCGCGGGCGTGAGAGGGATGATACCAAGAGACACCCGCGAAACCTGCAGAAGTTCAACGCAGAAGTCGTCGGCCGCGACGTTCGCTACCGTTGGAAGTCCAACCAGCGTGTAGCTTTCATCGACAAAGGACCCGAGGTCCGCGTGCATGACCTGGATCTGGTCAGCATTTTGGCTGCGCTTCAAATGGCGCAGCAGACATACGGTTCGTTCACTGTCCATGGAACGTCAGCCTTCAAGGGACAAGTAGTTCGCCTAGCGGCAGTGCACGGCTTCGAGATTGGAGGCGAGGGCTTGGAAGAGGCGGTAGCAGTGGAGCGTCATCGTCTTCGCAGAGTTCAGTCAACGGAAAAGGGCTCGGCTATGCGTGAGGCGGATCCTCACTCTAAACGTGAGCGCGACGGATCGACTGGAATTCCGGCTCGAGGCGGAGGAAGGACGCAGACAGGCGGACTGGATCTATGACGCAATGACGGTGCTATCGCGACTGTCATCGAAGCGCTTTCTGACTCACGCGTGCTCTTGAGGTAGGTCCGCAGAGCGATCCTCTGTGAGGTCACAGGATCTGATAGCTGGTCGGGCCAACAAACACGTACCGCTTGTGCCTCAGGAAGTTAAAGCGACAGAGCCAGGCGAGAGCAAGCCTGAGGAGCTTGCCAGCAGTCCCGGGATTGGTAGCGCGAGATTGATATAGCAAGCAAGGGATCGGCCGGTGCCGCAGATGGATGCCTCTTGCGGCAGAGCTTAAGAAGGTGACCGCCGCGCCCTACAACATCCACCGCTTGTCGCCGATGCGAGTGCCGAAGCTCCGGGCGAACAAGAGCAGCGCGTCGATGATCGGTTGATCTCCGGTCTTCTCGATCGAGAACAGCGGATACGAAACGCTGATGGCGGCGCCCATCGATTTCTGCGGATCCTCGAATCCCACGGAGATGGCCTTCACGCCCTCGAACAGTTCCTGGTTCGAGACCGCGTAGCCCCGCATCCGCGTCATGGCAATGTCCCGCAGCAACTCATCAATGGACGTCTTGGTCTGCGTCGTCAGCGGCTCCGGATCGGCAGCAAAGAGCGCGTGGATCTCCTGGTCGGACTTGAGGGCGAGCAATGCCTTGCCCATGGCGGCCGCATGGGCGGGCAGCCTGTGGCCCGGTTCGACCGTGAACTGGATGGGCTGGGGGCCGCGAACGGTCTTGAGGACGATGACCTCCGTGCCCGAGAGCACGCCTAGCCACACCGTATGCTCCGTCTGACGAGCAAGGTCCTCCATCTCCTTCCGGGCCTCTTCCACCAAGTCGAAGTTCCGGTGGAAGCTTGCCGCGATCTCCACCGACAGGATGCCGGCCCGATACCTCTGCGTGGCGGGATCCTGTTCGAGCAGTCCTCCCCGCGCAAGGGATGCCAGGAGCCGCGAGGCGTTGCCCCTCGTCATCTTGAGGTGACGGCTGGTTTCCCCGACCCGCAGTTCCCCTCCACTATCGACGAGAAGCCGGAGGGCGCTCATCGCCTTGTCTATGGATTTCATCGATCCTGTTCTTCTCTTTAGTTGCTTGACGGGAAGTAAAACGCGTGTCTACGATAATAAACAACATGTTGCATAATATACAACACATTAATGGATGAGGGAGGATGGAATGCGGGCCACCGGGGGTGCACTGGTCTACGAAACCCTGAAGAGCCACGGGGTTTCGTGCATCTTCGGGATGGAGGACCCCGTCCATCTTTTCCATGCCGTCGACCGGACATTCACTCGGATCGTAACCGTTCGGGACGAGAAGCACGCCGCGATCATGGCCCATGGCTATGCCCAGGTGACGGGACGACCGGGCGTCTGCGCCGCCACCTTCGGACCGGGCGCCACGAACCTCATCACCGGCCTCCTGGAAGCCCAGCGCTCGTCGGTTCCGGTGATAGCGCTGGTCCAGGATCACGCGCTGGCCCTCAAGGACAAGCATGCCAGCAGCGCGCTCGATCATGCGGCTGCTCTGGCCCCTTACGTTAAGAACGTGATCCGCATCGATGCAGCGGAGCAAGCCGGCGATGCCGTCAGGAAGGCCTTCCGGATCGCGACAACAGGCCGTCCCGGACCGGTGGTGCTTCTCTGTCCCAACGACGTCATGGCTGCCGAGGCAGAGGCCGAGACCTGGGCCGACCAGAACTACGCGCACTTCCCGGCCAATCGGGTACGGGCAAGCCGCCAGTCGATCCAGGCAGCGGCCAGCCTGCTTGCCAAGGCGGAGCGGCCGCTCCTGATCGCGGGAGGTGGGACGATCATCTCGGAGGCCCAGGAAGAGATACGGATGCTCGCCGAGCTGTTCGACATTCCCATCGCGACAACCATGACGGGGAGAGGAGCGATCAAGGATGATCATCCCCTCGCCGTGGGGCCGCTCGGGTCCACGACGGGCGGACGGTACGGCCGCGGACAGATTTCCAACACCCTTTTCGCCGAGGCGGACGTCGCCTTCGTGATGGGGTCCCGCACCGGACAGATCTGCTACAGCAACTGGACACTTCCGAAGTCGGGGACGAAGCTCATCCACCTCGACATCGATCCCGAGGAGGTCGGCCGGAACTTCCCCACGCATGTTGCCATGGTCGGAGATGTTCGGGACACGCTGCGCGACCTCCTCATGCATTGTGCGGAGCACGGGCTCGCTAGGACGAGTCCCGAGGGAAGACGGCGCATCGACGGCCTGAAGGAAGAATGGGCCGCGGAATTCCAGCCGATTGCCCGGTCATCCCAGAGCCCGATCAGGCCGGAGCGCCTTCTGGCCGAGATTTCCGCCAAGGTGGACGATGCGACCCTCGTCGTCACCGATGCGAGCTACGTCACCGGATGGGCCATGAGCCATATCGACGTGCCGCGTTCGGGACGCTTCATTCTCTCGCCGCGCGGCACCGGCGGGATCGGCTGGAGTCTTCCAGCCGCCATCGGCGCCAAGATGGGAGATCCCGCGCGCAAGGTCATCTGCCTGACTGGGGACGGCGCCTTCGGCTACGTGCTCAATGAGTTGGAGACCGCAGCGCGCTACGGCGTGGACGTGCTTATCGTTGTCTTCAATAACGGCACCCTTGGCTTCCAGCGTCACTGGGAGCAGAAGCTGATGGGAAGTTACCTGGAGTGCGACTTCCTCGACATTGATTATTCCGAGGTCGGGCGTGCCCTGAAATGCCGGGGCGAACGCATCACGGACGCGGAAGCCATCGAAGCCGCTATCGCGCGAGGTCTCTCCGCGGGCGGCCCCTACGTGATCGACGTCGTCATCGACCCGAACGCCACCGCGCCGATCGTTGGCTTCGAGGAAATCCTCGAGCGCGACGCCGTCCACTGAGGCGGGACAACCTGCCTCGAGTGTATGTCTGATAAACAAGAGGGAGCGATCATGCGAAAGATCATAGCAACAGCAGTAGCAACGGCGGCATTCGCCCTGGCGGCGTTGTCATCGACCATCGCGTCGGCAGGTCCGGCGCTCGACAGGATCATGTCGGAGAAGAAGCTGGTCGTCGGAGTGGCGCCCTGGAACAAGTTCGTCTTGCTCAACCCGAAGACGAACGAGTACGAGGGATACATCGTCGACGATATCCGCAACTTCGAATCGATGACCGGAATCAAGGTCGAGCTCGTCAACACGACCTGGAGCGGTCTCGTCGCGGGACTTCAGGCGGGCAAGTGGGACGTCGTGATGAGCGGTCTCGGAGCCACGCCCGAACGCGCCACCGCCGTGGCATTCGGGGAACCCTTCGGATACCTGTCATCCACGGCGGTTGTCCGTGCTGACAGCCCCGTCAACTCGCTGGCCGATCTCGACAAGGAAGGCAACGTCATCTCCGTGGTCTCGGGGACATCCGCGCAGCAGTTCAGCCAGCGCACGTTCAAGAAGGCAAAGATAACGCCCCTGGCGGATACCGGAGCGGCCGTGCTCGAGGTCATGCAGGGCCGGGCGACTGCCTATATCGGTGACTCCGTCTCGAACGAACTGCGGGCCAAGGAAAGGCCGACCGAGCTGAAGAACATCAAGTTCGGCAGCAACGAGACCGAATGGACGACGATGAACCATGCCGTCCGCTACGGCGATCTCGACCTCATGGTCTTCCTCGATACCTACATCCGCGCCATGAAGCTGCGTGGGTGGTATCGGGGCCTCGCCGATAAGTGGGGACTGCCCATCGAACTGGCCACAGGCCCTCGCTGATCGACACGCGCGGGACGGCAATCCCGTCCCGCGCAATGGCAGCGTACCGAACGCAGTAGGCGAGAGGCTCGGGATCCATGGACTACAAGTTTCAGTTCGGCGTGCTGGCCGACTACGGCCCCTATCTCGCGGGCGGCCTGTGGCATGCTTGGTGGACTAGCCTGCCCAGCATCATCCTGACCACGATCCTCGGGGTCGTGCTGGCCGCCATGAGTATGTCCCGGAAGTGGTTCCTGCGGGGCTTCTCCGTCGTCTTCGTGGACCTCTTCCGCACCCTTCCGGTGGTCGTCCTGCTCATCTGGATCCACTACGTGATGCCCATCCTGACGGGGTTGTCGCTGTCCCCGACGATGAGCTCGATCATCGCACTCTCGCTCAACGGAGCGGCCCTCGCCTGCGAGGCTTTCCGCGGAGGGCTTGAGGCGATTCCCTCGACCCAGGCGCAAGCCGCCCAATCGCTGGGCTTCTCCCGATGGCAGGTCATGCGTTACGTCACGCTGCCGCAGGCTGCCTTCGCCACCCTGCCGTCGCTGACGAACGTCCACATCACGGTGATCAAGAACGTTACTGTGACGGTGCTGATCGCCGTGCCCGAGGTCATGTTCCGAGCCCAGGAGTTGACGGTCCAGTTCTTCCGGCCGCTGGAATTCTATACGGGAGCGGCAGCGCTCTACGTGGCCCTCATCTGGGGCTATGCCCTGTTCATGCGCTCGCTCGAGAGATTCCAGAAATGGCAACCAATCTGATGCTGGTGGAGACCGAGCCCGCGGGTGCCTATATCCGCTTCCGCGATGTGCAGAAGTCCTATGGGGCGGTAAGCGTCCTGAACGGGATATCGCTCGATGTCGCCAAGGGCGAGGTCCTCGTGCTCTGCGGCCCGAGCGGTTGCGGCAAGAGCACCCTGCTCCGATGCATAAACGGGCTCGAACCCATCAGCAGCGGCACGATTTCGGTCGGCGAGCACCGCGTCGACGGAGCATCGCAGGAGACGTTGCAGAAGATCCGCCTGTCGACAGGGTTCGTCTTCCAGAACTTCAACCTGTTCCCACACATGACGGCGCTCGAGAACATTACGATTGCGCCCCGGAAGATCCTCGGCCTGCCGCAACGCGAAGCGGTCGCGGAAGGGATGAGGCTTCTCGAACAGGTGGGCATGGCGGAGAAGGCCAACGTCTATCCGTTCCAGCTCTCGGGCGGTCAACGCCAGCGCGTGGCGATCGCGCGGGCGCTGGCCATGAAGCCATCTCTGATGCTGTTCGACGAGCCGACCTCCGCGCTTGACCCGGAGATGCGCGAGGAGGTGCTACAGGTGATCCGCCAGGTGCATCACGAGCACAACATGACGATGATCGTGGTCACCCACGAGATCGGCTTCGCGAAAAATGTTGCGAGCCGAGCGATGCTGTTGGATGCCGGCAGGATCGTCGAGGAGGCCCCGGCACGGGTCTTCTTCGAGCGCCCCGTCCAGGAGCGCACGCGCCGCTTCCTTCGCGCCATCAGCAACGACTGATGGGAGGGTTTCCCTGCCACTTGCAAATCCGGTTCAGTTTGAGCGGTCATAGCTAGTTACCGAACCGGACTGAGGTTGGTTTCGCTGAACCACACTCAAACTGAACCCCAGATTGGCTCAGCCAACTATGCATCCTGTATTAAATCGACAGCCGATAGCACCGCGCCGTAATGGCATGCAGTCGCCACGAGAACGAAGGCATGCCAAATCGCGTTTTGGAAGCGAAGGCTCTCCCACACGTGAAAGATGACGCCGGTCGTGTAGAGCAGCGCCCCAGCGGCGAGCAGCCAAAGGGTCACAATTGGGAATGCTAGGATGTCGTCCCACAGGACGACGCCGCTCCAGCCGATCAGAAGGTAGAGAATGATCGACAGGCGATCGAAGCGCCCCGGCAGCGCAATTTTGAGAATAATTCCGACCAAGGCGGCAGCCCAGACTAAAACCATGAGGATCTGGGGGAGGAATGCCCCGCTCATACGAGTGAGAAAGGGCGTATACGTGCCAGCGATCAGGAGGAAAATCGCCGCATGATCAAAGCGGCGCAACCACCACTTTACAGGCGAGATCGGCCACATGTTGTAGGCGGCCGAGATCAACAAGACCGTTATCATCGCGATGCCATAGATCAGGATCGGCAACAGGTCTGAGAGCGATGGTTTCGGCGGGAGAACACCCACGAGCCCCGCAACGGCGATTACTCCTAGAACGATACCGAGGCCGTGGATGATACCGTCGGCCCAGAGTTCAGCACGATCATACTCGAAGCGCCCAGCAGTCGGTCGGTGCAAGATCATTCCCCCGCAGCAAACCCCTGCTGCGTATCTGTTGATTGAGAAAGGAAGCGGGCAGACCTGACGGCGGCACCGCAGTTCAGACCAAATCACAAGGCTAGCTCAGGCTCAGCCGGCCTCATGACTAATGCCGCGACATCTGGGCTGCTGCTCAGAGGACTAGAGGCCGATCTCTGTCGCTAGTCGAGACGATCAGGCCTCAGGGCTGCGGCGCCCCGCGGTCAGGCGCAGAGAACCGTTGGCGCCCGCGATCTTGGGCTGATCGAAGTTGAGGTTGCCGAGCTTCCAGGATTGCAGCACCACCGAGGTGTCACCAACCGCCTTCGGCTTCACGCCGCCTTCCATGGCACGCTCGATGGTCAGAGCCTTGCCGCTCCAGGCGAGCAGAAGCTTGTCGTCTGGCCCAAAGCCTGCCTGATCCCAAAGCTCGCGCGGTAGGCGGATGGAGGTGTAGTACCGGTCCGAGCGCTTGCTGTCCGCAATCGACCTGACGGCTACCGGAGCGGACGCGGTTTGAACCGTCCGCCCTTTCGCTACTCGCTTAACCCGTGGCTGTCCTGCGGATGGTTGCACCTCCGACACTGGTGCCGCTGCTCGTTCAGGATCACCTGCTCGCGTCTGGCCCTTGTCAGACGCGGTCTCCGGTGGGAGCTGCACATCTACCGCCGGGACGGGCGGGTGCGGGACCGTCTGAACGGCGCTGGCAATCTGCCGGAGACTGCCTGAGAGGCCCTCGGTCGACTGGAGGAGGGCAGGGGCCAAGTGCGCGATGGCTTCGATCTGCCGGCCGCCAAGCGCCACCAGCTTGCCCACCTGGTCAACCATGATCTCTGCCGCCGCACGCAAGCCTTTCAGGTCCGCCGCCATACCGGCCAGAGCCTGCTCGACCTCTGGCGAAAGAACTGGCGTGGGGTGCATTGGCTGCGACGCCTTTGGTGCGGAAGGTTGCGGCGATTTGGCTTCCTTCGGGCGGAAGACCTCTGCGGCCAGGTCCTCGGTCTTACCCAGGTGCCTGGCAAGAATGTCGGCTGTGTTCTGGTATCGCTTCTCCGAGGTTCCGGGCTCGCGACGCGAGGCAGCCGATTTCGTCTCGTGAGTATGGCGTGGTTGGGCTAAGCAGGCCGGGCAGACGTCAAAGGAGGAGGCGCGGCCAAGCAGCCAGCCGCGATCCTTGAAGTAGCCCTTGACGGCGTCATTGCTGGTGGACCTGGAGGTCTCATAAGTGTCTGCACGGGCACATTCCGAGCAGCGGACGGTAAAGCGGAACTTGGAGGGCGCGCCACCGCTACGGGTAATTTGCGGCTCGAACTGACGTGCGATGCCGGGCATCTGGCAATTCCTGATCGTGAGTAAAAGGTCTACGAGGCGGGACGAGGCAGTGTCCTGATCTCTCGCCCAAAAAAGGTGTAGGGACGGGCAGGGGCTTAACACCTGTCTGGCCAAATTCCAACCCATCGGTGTAGGTATGCTTCATCCGTCGGGAAGGGAAACAGAACGGGCACACTTTCAAGCGTACCTGAAGCCGCTATCATCACTGGATGGGCTGGATGATATATCCGGGTGTCAGCAGATGCGGGTGGCAGCGGAGGCTGAGATGACCGAGACATTCCAAGGGAGGGTCATCGCCGGTCGGGGCGACGCCGAGAGTGTCGCCATTCAAGTCCTGAACTTCATCGTCTCTGACGTCGATCGGATCATCCAGTTTCTGAACGTCACCGGCCTCCAGCCCGAGACAATCCGCGAGTCGGCGACATCATCGCATTTCCTGCTGGGCGTGCTCGAGTATGTGGCCAAGGATGATGAGCTTCTGAAGGCACTCGATCAGGCGATGAGGATTCGGCCAGCCGTGATCCTGGCGGCTGTCGTGTATCTGTCACCGGAGCCTGAGGCAAAGCCGTCTGATAAGAAGGTCGACGCGGCCCCTCAGCTACCGAGGCGCAACCTGTTCCACCAAAGCAGCAGCCATCCAGATGACAGTTCCGGCCCGCTCCCGATAACCGGGCCTTATCGGGAGTGAGAGCAGTGGCTCGAAATTCCTGGAACAAGCTACCTACCCGTTGTAAGTGGTGGAGGAATACTCGCAGAGGGACTATTGAGTTACCGAGGCAGTGTGGGTTCGCAAAGCCTGCAGAGTCGCAGTTCCAAGTTTGCCCGTGACGGGAAGACCTTTGGCTCGCTCAAATGCTTCAACGGCTTTGCGGGTAGAGGGGCCTAGAGACCCGTCAGCTTTTAGTTTTCCATACCCAAAGTCGACAAGCGCTTCCTGCGCCGTGCGTATTTCCTGCTTGGAAAGGCGAACGGAGGACGTCGTGCCGACCGTGGGACTTTCCGTCATAGCTACAGGCTGATCTGACGGTCCGGTTAACTGAAGGCGGGTTTGCTCAATCGCTTGACTAACGCTCGCCCGCAGAGAGTCCAGCTGCTGGAGTTCTTCGGTTGCTGCTTCGATTCGCACCAGCATCGTGTTCAGATCTTGGCCGGCCAAGATTTTTTGATCGTTTGCTTTCGCCAACTGATCGCGCTCTGCGGTAACAGTCACAATCTGCTGCCGGAGTTGCGAGGTCTCAGTCTGGATAGTGTGCTCCGCAGATCGATTAGACAGGGCGGAGTACACAAACAACCCCCAGCCGATTGCTGTAGCAGCCAGGAGGCCTATGCCAGCTACGCCAAACTGCAACCCTGCTCGGTTTCTTACATAACTCATGAACCTACCCGCGGATCGTTAGCTGAATTTCTGAGCGCATTGTGTGCGTACATGGGTTCCCCATTGGGTCGAGCTTGTGGCGCAATTGGGCCCATGCGAACCCCTTGGGTTCGCATGGTTAATCAATCATGACAGTGAGCAGTTAGTGACTGTTGGCAGATGGTTTGAGGATGCCCCGAAGCGGCTTGTATCGCCGTGCGCTGTTCTATGAGGCCGGTGATCTGATGGGCTCTCAATGTGGATCGCGATATCCTGACCGCAGTTGGGTAGATTCGCATGGCGCCTCGTCTGGATGCGAGAGGCATCCACACAGGGAAACGCCTCAGCCGAGGAGGGGGCCTTCCTCGGCTAGGGTGCCTTGGTGCCTGAGCGCACCACCTCGGGCTGATACGCAACGTGCCCGGTGGGTGTGATTTGCAACTGCCACGGTTAATATTCAGTTCTTAGGAGCGATCTTAAGCGGCTTGACGAGGTCTAGCCGGGGCCGTCTTCAATCACTCGACGTATGGAACATCCCCGGGTGGGGCCTCGACAGGGCCAGAATAGGCGCTCCGGCGAGGCGCTCGGCCGATCCAGGGTTCTGCGGTTTCTATTTCTCCTGCGGGGCCACAGATGCGATCTCGTCGGACGACCTCTTCGCCAAAGCTGTTGATCTGCCGTCTGGAGACGGTTCTGCATCTATCTCTCTCGATGCCCCATGAAGGATCTGCGTAGAGGTTATTCTCATAGGTCCGTTCAGTCCCGCCATAGCGGTCGTACTGATACTCGCTGTAAGAGATCTCTGTGCCGGTAACACACCCACCGAGCAATACCGCAACGGCGATCAAGGTGGCCGTCGGCCTTACTCGTTTCAAACGGCTCAACATGGAAGCCTCCCTGTGTTCACTGGCGGCGCTGACAGGCATCGTCCAGCACTAGCAGGGAGGGTGGGGTAGGGGCTTTGAACCGTATCTGATGAAGTAGCCCCCGAATTGACCGGACATGATCTCCCACCTCGCTAAGAGATAGGAGTAGTGTTGGTGCTATGACTGGTTCTTCCTCGAAGTTAGAGGTCCTCGATGGACCGCAACACCGCCGCCGCTGGATGGCCTCTGAGAAGCTGTCCATCGTCCAGGAGACCTACGAACCTGACGCCACCGTCAGCCTGGTGGCCCGCCGGCATGGGGTCGCTCCCAACCAGCTCTTCCGCTGGCGCAAGCTCGCCGCGCAAGGCGCACTGACCGCCACCAGTGCCCAGGAGGAGGTCGTTGCCGCCTCCGAGTACCGCGCCTTGCAGAACCAAGTCCGAGAGCTGCAGCGCCTGCTCGGCAAGAAGACGCTCGAGGCCGAGATCCTCAAGGAGGCGCTGGAGGTCGCCACCGGGCCAAAAAAGCAGCTGTTGCGCTCGCTGTCATGGCCCAAGGGCGGTTCGCGATGAGCGCCGTCTGCGCCACTCTTCAGGTCGCCCGCTCGAACATTGCCGAGCAAGCGGCAGGGCGACCAGTCAAGCGCCGGGGACGTCCGCCCGAGCCGGAGGAGGAACTCGTCGCATCCATCAAGGCGATCATCGGCAGCCTGCCGACCTATGGCTATCGGCGCGTGCATGCACTTCTGGTGCGCCAGGCTCGCGAGCAGGGCCGGGCGCCGCCCAATCACAAGCGGGTCTACCGGGTCATGAAGGCCCACGGTCTCCTGCTGCAGCGGCATGCCGGCGGGGCCGAGGCGCGCCGGCACGACGGTCGTGTGGCCGTGGAGCGCTCCAACCTGCGCTGGTGTTCGGACGGCTTCGAAATCGGCTGTGACAATGGCGAGAAGGTGCGGGTCGCCTTTGCGCTCGACTGCTGTGACCGGGAGGTGCTGGGCCATGTGGCCACGACCGAAGGGATCAAGGGTGAGGATGTACAGGATCTGATGATCACCGCTGTCGAATACCGCTTTGGGCCGGTGAACCGACTGCCAGAGACCATCGAATGGCTCTCCGACAATGGCTCGGGCTCCATCGCCCATGAGACGAAGGGCCTGGCGCGAGAGATGGGACTGGAGCCGAGGACCACACCCGTGCAGAGTCCGCAAAGCAACGGCATGGCAGAAGCCTTCGTGCGCACCATCAAGCGCGATTACGCCCGCGTCAGCCCGGTCCCGGATGCGAGAACCGTACTGGAGAGCCTGCCGTTATGGTTCGAGCACTACAACAGCCTTCACCCACACAAGGCACTCGGCTATCGTTCCCCACGTGAGTTCATTGCCTCACGTCAACCCGGGTGATCCTGTCCGATCTTTCGGGGGCAACAACATCTGAACGGCTCAGCTATCATCACAGGTTAGCATCACAGGTTAGGGAGATGAGCCTGGGGATGGAGATCATCACCTCAGGGATCGTTATCAGGCTATCGCCGGTTCAGCGCTCTTCCCGTCGGTTCCACCCCCTGCCGCGGCCCTCACGGCTTCCCAGTTGGCCAGCCCGTCCACCCGCTCATTCTCGGGGTGGCCGGCGTGACCCTTCACCCACTTCCAGGTGATCTGCCGGCCAGCCATCAGGGCGTCCATCTGCATCCATAGATCCTGGTTCAGGACAGGTTTCCCGTCAGCCTTGCGCCACCCTTTGGCCTTCCAGCCACGGAGCCACTCGGTCGCGCCTTTGATCACGTACTGGCTGTCGCTGTGGATCACGATGGGCAGATCCTTGGAGACCGCTTCAAGAGCCTTAATGGCTGCTGTCATTTCCATCTTGTTGTTCGTCGTGGAGCGATCTCGGCCAACGATGATCTGCTCTTCACCCGCAATGGTGATCAGGGCAGCGTATCCGCCGGGGCCAGGGTTCCCCAGGCATGCGCCGTCCGTGAAGATAATGGCGTGGTCGGTCATATGGATTTCTCGATAGGTTCGTTAAGGAATGGCCCCAGTGAGCAAACTGGAAGGGGGTATAGAGCAGGGGAGGTTTTAAGATCCCCTGACCGGATGCCAGCAATCCACAGAAGGGCTCTCGCCAAACGACAAAGCCTGTCGAGAGGGATCTCAAGCAGCTTCTGTGAGGTGAGGCAGGGAGAGTGTTTTTAGCGAGTTACAGTCTTGGGTGGCATCCTCAGATTCATAGGGTTTTCTGAGGGACGCAATGGACGATCAGAGGAAGGAGCTTCGCAAGCTCATCGCGCAACTCCGGCCCGTTCAAGGCGCTCGTTCGACCACGCGCGAGTACCGCAACTTGGACGAACAGAATGATGCGAGGACAGTCTTGGAAGCAGCCGGCCTTCAGTTCACGAACCTACGCCACAGAGGCGAAGGGAGAGACCCACCTGACTGTGAGGTGGAGATCAATGGTGTTCGTTGTGGGATCGAACTGACTGAGTTCGTTCACAGGCGGACGCTGGAAAAGTCCATCAAGGCCCACAAGGCCAATAGCCGACAGCGCTACTATCACGAGTGGGCCCGCGAGGGATTCCTTGAGCAACTCCGAGAGGAGATTACAAAGAAAGACCAGCCGAGGGATCTGAAAGATGGCCCTTGGCAGCGGTATTTCCTCATTTTCTGGACAGGGGAGATGCACTTGGGAATCGAGCAGCTAACGGAGTTCCTCGATGGTGTTGTGTTTGAGTGCGAGCTCATCACAGATGCATTCATAGGCTTGGACTACCACTCAGGGCAGGGATACCCAGCTATTCGCATTCCAGTGGTCAGGATCCAAGGTTCAGGTCAGTGTAGGCAGCAGTTTTGACGGCGCGGTACGGAGTTTTAGAACATCGTCAGCCGTGAGTCTAAGAAGCCAAGCTCGCCAGCACCACTCATCATGCTTCGAGTGATCATTCTCGCCACCCTCATCAGCCTCTTCGTCTGTGTGGCATTGACACGCTCTTCTTTGAGGGCGCCATAGCGGGATCGAATGGTCGCGCATCCCAATAACTGGGTATTTACCTGCCTCATCCAGAGTGTGGAGGTCACCGGCCGACCCACCGCGATATTTGCGAGCTTTGTTAGTATCCATGCGTAAGATCTTCATGCCGAACGATTATCTTCCGTCCGCTATCCGGACCGAGGATGGAGCCTCAAGGAGATCGCATGAGAGTGGCGCCCTGCCGTTCCAAGATATGAACAACAGCTCCAGCACCAACTGGGAGGAGCCGTGGCTGGCCATGGGCCAAGCCGAGCCCGGTTGGTGGCAGGCTTTCGCGATCGACCACGGCGTGCGGTCCACGCGTACGCCCGACAAGTTCATCAGGAAGTCACCGGAAACGAACGTGTTCGACCTTCCAACGGGCGAACTGATGAACGCGGATCGTTTGGCCGAAGTAGCAATGAACAAGCCCGAGGACGAGATCCACAAGCGCATCGAAAGGCTTCGCGCCGCCATGGAGGCCCCCCCGGTCAAGACCTTCGCCCACAAGGCGCGAGGGACCACGCAGCCGCTACCTGCCCCCTCCGTGGGGCAGTGCGAGGCGCCAGACGCCCCAAGGCAAGTCGAGGCGCCCGCCGCATCTAAGGCGCATGGTGCTCAGATACCCGTTTCCGGGACTGTCGAGACGGTTTCCCAGTCCGTGCCAGAGCCCCAGATGACCCTCCCCACCATTCCGTCCACGATGTTCGTTCCGTCGGCCTTTCAGTCGGCGCTGTACCGCATCGACGTCTCGCTGAAACACCCGCTACTCACGCAAGCTGACGCAGCCGCCGACGAACGGGAAGTCCAGGCGCCCCAGGCCGGACCCCACCAGGAGTCGTGTGGCTCCGAGGCGATAGAGCCCGAGGTCATCTTTTGCGACGGGCATTCGGAACTGGGAGTGTGCGAGGGTGCCGCTGAGCTCTTGGAGCCGCAATCGCTGGACGGGTGCATGGCGGCGCGACAGGAACTGAGCCAGCAATCTGAGATTGGCGATCAAATCGACATCAGCATGAATGACGCATCTGAGGTAGCGGAATCCGCCGGAACCGAGCATGGGGTTCTGGAGGACATGGTTCAAGAGGTCGTTACCTTCGCGCGTGGTGAGGACGGGACTGAAGTAGTCGCGCAAGTCGTCGAGGACATGAGCCCCAACGTGGAGGAGGCTCAGGCAGAGGAAGTCGACCTTGGATACCTCACCCTGTGCGGGGAGGACATTGCTACCATCCACACCACGTTGAGAGCCGAGGCGAAGGTCGCCTTGCGACGTGCGCCGGATGTTCCGGCGATTGAGGAGGCCGCGATCGTGGAGGAGCCAACGTCCGTCCCGGAGAGCGCCTCGATCAAGAGTGAATTTGCCACAACGGGTGAGCTGCCGGAACAGGTGCTGGAGGAGTATCATCTTGAATTGGATGCTGCCGCTTCTTTCGAGGTGGTCGAGGTTGCGCAAGGAGTCCTACCTGAGGAAGTGATGATCCCGGCTCAGGATGCGGAGATCCACGCCTCCATGAAGGAGGCTGCCATCGGGCCGCAGCGTTCCGGGTTCGCCTCTTACCAGCTTCCTTCCATTGAGCTTCTTGCCGAGCCGCCGCAGCGGGAGGGAGAGATCCTGACCGAGGATATTCTCGAGGAGCGAGCCGGACGCGTGGAGAAGGTCATCCGCGATTTCGGGGTGAAGGGCGAGGTCATTCATGTTCACCCAGGGCCCGTGGTCACGCTCTACGAGCTCGAGCCTGCGCCGGGCGTCAAATCCTCGCGGGTCATTGCCCTCTCGGAGGACATTGCCCGCTCGATGAGCGCGGTCTCGGCCCGCGTGGCGGTGATCCCGGGCCGCAATGCCATTGGTATCGAGCTACCGAACGCGACCCGTGAGACGGTATACCTGCGCGAGATGTTGGAGGCGGCCGATTTTACGGCATCGGTTCAAAAGCTGCCGATCTGTCTCGGCAAGACCATCGGGGGCGAGCCGGTCATCGCCGACCTCGCCCGCATGCCGCACTTGCTTGTCGCCGGCACCACCGGCTCAGGCAAGTCGGTGGCGATCAACACCATGATCCTGTCGTTGCTGTATCGGTTCACGCCGGAGCAGTGCCGCCTGATCATGGTCGACCCGAAGATGCTCGAGCTCTCGGTCTATGACGGCATTCCCCATCTGCTCACGCCCGTCGTGACTGATCCCAAGAGGGCGATCATCGCCTTGCGTTGGGCGGTGCGCGAGATGGAGGATCGCTACAAGAAGATGGCGAAGCTCGGGGTGCGCAACATCGACGGCTTCAACGCCCGTGTGAGCGAGGCCAAGGCCAGGGGTGAGGTGATTACGCGGACCGTCGAAACCGGCTTCGACAAGGCCACAGGGGAGCTGACGTACACGGAAGAGGTGATGGATCTCGATCCGTTGCCCTACATCGTGGTGATCGTCGACGAGATGGCCGACCTGATGATGGTGGCCGGCAAGGAGATCGAGGGCGCGATCCAGCGCCTGGCCCAGATGGCCAGAGCGGCCGGCATCCACGTCATCCTGGCGACGCAGCGGCCTTCCGTGGACGTGATCACCGGCACGATCAAGGCGAACTTCCCGACAAGGATCTCGTTCCAGGTCACGTCGAAGATCGACAGCCGCACCATTCTGGGCGAGATGGGGGCCGAGCAGCTTCTGGGCCAGGGCGACATGCTGTACATGGCCGGCGGCGGCCGGATCACGCGCGTGCACGGGCCGTTCTGCTCCGACGCGGAAGTCGAGAAGGTGGTCAACCACCTCAAGCGCCAGGGCGAGCCGGTCTATCTCGAGGCCGTCACGGCCGATGATGAGGCACCTGAGGAGCTGAATGTTCCCGAGCTGCCGATCGATGAGGACGATGCCGGTCTCGCATCGGCAGATGTCTACGAGCAGGCCATCGCCATCGTCCTGCGACACAGGAAGGCGTCGACATCCTACATCCAGCGCCGTCTGCAGATCGGCTACAACCGCGCGGCTTCCATCATGGAGCGGATGGAGAAGGAAGGGATCGTCGGCCCGGCCAACCATGCCGGCAAGCGCGAGATCCTGCGCGGCGAGTTCGAGGACTAGGGCGGTTGAACGGTCTTCCCGGCATGCGGCAAAAGGGAGCTTCCCTCTAGGGCGTCAACTTCTCAGAGATGGCGGAGTGCAGTCCCTGGAGCCACCCGGCGATGTCGGATGAATAATGCGCTACCTCCATTGCGAGCAGCGCAAGGTCTTCATCCGACGAGACCCGGGCATTCTTCACTCCTGAGAGAAGCCTCATGACCGCTTGATCGCGCGTGGGTTCCCGGGGGTCTGCGACCCAGCCGATGCTGGCCTTGTTGATGGCGAGCTTGAAGCGCTCCCCGCTCTGGAAGCGGGCATCGACCAACCACCCGTTGCCACTCGGGCTCAGGTCTACGACGGTGAGTGATGGAGTTCTGACGCCGACCTCAGGCGCAGGATGCTTATCGGCCACCTCCAGCACTTCCCGCAGCCCCTCAATGAACTGTTCCACACTCAGCGCGGACCGGGCCAGTGTTTCCATTCCATAGATCATCTGGTTGAGGCTGGTGAACGGATAGCCCGGTTCGCCCACCCTGTCGGTGCTCCAATGGAAGATAGAAGACAGCCTCTCGGCGATTTCCCGGTCATTGGGCGCCACGCTGACGCTCTTGCCGTCCCTGCCGGCTGTCATCGTCACGGTCCTGCCATCAGGGAACATGATCCGGAGCGTGAGGAGGTCGCCATCGATGACCTTGGTTGTGAGCGCCACCGAATGCCTCCTTTCGCCTCAGGTCTCGACACCGACCGTATACCCATCAAGCGAAGCCGCAGACAATACGGGCTCATCTTAGGCTCCAGCGGTTGGCTCCGATGCAAGCCGGGACAGGGCAGGGAACGATAAATGTGAAGCTGACAGGAACCGCTTTCGCCTTGATAAGTTGTCCATTTGTGGCATTATAAAGCAAGATGTCCACAAATGGACGAGATTTCATGGTTGCCTTAAGAGCCGAGAGCACACCACGCCCCAACAAAGCTGGTCCGGGACTTCGGACTTTCTTCCGCATCGCCGATGCCTGGCAGTTGACCCCAGCCGAGCAGATGATTGTGCTTGGTCAGCCGCCTCGATCAACCTTCTACAAGTGGCGTGACCGGCCTGACGAGGCCTCTCTGTCGAGGGATACCTTCGAGCGCCTGTCCTACATCTTTGGCATCTATCGTGGTCTCCAGATCCTTCTGCCAAGTGAGCAGGCTGCGGATTCTTGGGTGAAAAAGCCGAATGCCGCCCAACCTTTCAATGGCCGCTCGGCGCTTGACGTGATGCTTGGCGGGAATGTTGCCGATCTTCATCTCGTCCGCCGCTACATCGACGCCCAGCGAGGCTAAGGTTGATCTCTCAGTCTGCTGTCCGATGGCTACCCTGCTACCGGATCATCCCGAGCCGCTTCCCGCCGATCAATCTATTCGAGCGGGTCACCGATCCAGCCGATCTCGAAACGGTCCTCGACATCGAGAGCATGACCAATGACCGGTTGCGGGATGAGGTGGGCGCTCTCAACCTTGTCCCTCCGGAAGATCGGATCAGCGGCCCCGGCACCAGCCCGATCATGGCGGCATTCACTCACCTGCCGCCTTACGGCAGCCGCTTCACCGATGGCAGCTTTGGCGTGTTCTACGCAGGCCGGACACTCGAGACGGCGATTGCCGAAACCAAGCACCACCGGGAGGCATTTCTGCGCGCAACCAGCGAGCCCAGAATCGAGCTCGATATGCGGGTATACGCCGTTGACCTCGATGCGGTGCTGCATGACATCCGGGGAATGAAGGACACCATGCTGGGGATCTATGACCCGAGCAGCTATACTGCGTCACAGGCTCTTGCGATTGAGATCCGCAACAGCGGCTCCTCTGGTCTTGCGTATGACAGCGTGCGCAAACCGGGCGGTGAATGCGTGGCCATCTTCAAGCCTCGGGTTCTGTCGAACTGCCGCCAGGAGCGGCACCTGACCTATGTCTGGGATGGCAGTTCGATCAGCACCGTTTACGAGAAGCGAGATCTTAGCCTCTAGCCTTTGCTATTGTACGGGCAGGGCTGCAGTGGCGGTGAGGTCCTCAAGAAACGAAGCTCCAGAATGAGCTTTTGCGGCCGTGTTGGGCTTTGAGGCGCCTCACGTAGACATCATGAGTCTCGAACCTGCCGAAATCCTCGATCCGGTCCGCAAGGTTTTCGCACTCCTCGAGGTGGCGAGCGGCGTGCTGATACCGTTTGGTCCGGTTCCGCTCCAGAGCAAAGTCGATCAGGGCCCGACGAAGAACGGTGGCTGCAAGAGGATGCTTCGCCTCCAGCGCAGCCGCGGCCGGCGCCAGGATCTCGTAGAAGTCACCATTGAGTTCGTCTGCACGGGCAAGAACCAAGCGCGCGGCTTGGTCCAGCGCCGGCCAGCTCACCAGAAAACCCAATGCATGGTCCACGCTCGGATGGCTCAGGGCATGGGCGATAGCCCGCTCCTCAGCCTCAAGATCCTCAAAGTCGGGCAGGCGCTTGAGATAGGAGCGCAGATGGTCCGGGTTGAGCGAGCGCTCGAAGCAGGCCCAGCGAAACGCCTGCGCCTCATCCACTCGGCCGAGGGCCTCGAGAACCTCAAGCCGAGTCTGCTCCCATTCGACAGGAATCCAGCCGAGTCGATCCTGATCGACGGCATTGATGGCAGCCCACGCCTCCTCGGCGCGCCCTGCAGCCAACAGCCGGCGAGCAATCTCCACAGCAACACTCGGGACGTGCCGTGCCTTCTCACCTTGTTGTGCAATGAACCCGTCAACGTCTCCCTGAGCATCGGCGATCGCCTCCAGCGCCAGTCGAACAACGCTGCTGCGATGGCGCTCGGCCAAGTCATTGGCGTACAAGGGACCACCTATACCCCAGCTGACAACCTTCCGGTCTTCAGCACGAGGCTTCTGCCGCGGTTCCTGTGACAACTTGAGGATGAGCTGCTTGAGGTGGTCGAGGCCTGATGGGCCGAGGGCTGGAGCCAGAACTTCGATCAGGCCGTCGTACTGACCGTACTCGTTCTCAATCAGAGCCCGGTAAGCCTGCTCGGCCAGCACGTTAGGGGCGGCATTTGCTGAGTTGGCAATCTCACCCAAATCGCGGCAGGCAGATTGAAAGACGGCCATCACGCTTCCGCTGCTGTCGTCACAGCGATCAAAGATCGAATTGGCCAGTGCCATGAAGCGCCAGAGAAGGTCCAGCGCTTCAGCTGCATCGACTTTGGCGACCTGACTGATGGCCTGTCGCTGGGTCTCGAGATCCGCGACAAGGGCCTTGCGGTGGTTCCAGTCGACAAAGGAGCGGGACCGGGCAATGGCTGTCAGGCGCTTACGGATCTCCTGCGCCATGTCGGCCGGGCTGGCGGCGCCGGCCAGTTCCAGCCGCAGGCGGCGTTGGGCCGCCGCATTGCCCCGGCTAATCTCGATCAGCAGCTCAGCCAGGCGCTCGGCTCCAAGTGCCTCGAGGTTCTTCGCGTTTAGAGTCTTCCGTGAGGCCATGTCGCATCCCGAGCGCGTCCAGGGCTCTCATTTATGGGTCAGACGGATCACGATCAATCCGTGGTGGTTTCACGGTGGGGAGGGGGCCTGAATGAAGTTTGTTAACCTATTATAACATTTCGCATAACAAACATTTTGACAAGAAGTCTGGATCGTCGCCATTGTCTCCCGTACTGGACTCAGGCGGCTCGAGCGGCTTCCCGATTGAAGCTTTCGAGGATCCATTGCCGAACCGCTGTTACGGCCGGACGCCGCTCGTGATCGCCGGCATCGATCAGGAAAAATGAGGCTGGCGCCCGGACACTCTCAGCGAACGGTCGAACAAGGACCCCAGATTCCAAGTAGCGTTGACAGGTCACGTTGTCTCCCATGGCGAGACCAAGGCCGCCGACAGCCGCCTCGATCATCGCCAGATGATTTCCGAGATAATGGCGTCCTCCGGTGAGGATGCTTCCCTGCGGGACCGTCGCCAGCCAGAGATCCCACTCGTGACCGTTTGCAGCACATAGCAGGGGCGTGTCGGCCAGCTCACGGATGTCACCACTTGCGAGAAGATTCGGTCGGCAGATCGGGAAAAGATCGGTGTCGGTCAACCGCTCGCTGCGTCGACCAGGCCAGATTCCATCGCCATAGCGAATGCACAGATCGACATCGGAGGCGATGACCTCCTTCGGGCTGTTTGAGGGACGCAGGTGTAACCGCAGGTCCGGGTACTGCTTCAAAAGATCGCCGACTGTCTTCACCAGCCACAGGCATGTCAGGGCAGGAGGCGCGCTCACCGTGACGTCGCCCCGGACGCTCGGTCGATCCAAGCTGATGACGGCTGCTGCCAGAAGGTCGAACCCGGAGCTCAGAGGGCCCAAGAGTTGCTCTCCTGCCACCGTCAGCTTGAAGCGGTTGCCCGCCCGCTCCAGGAGATCGGTGCCAACGAAGGCTTCCAGCGTCCGGATCTGATGGCTGACCGCTCCATGCGTCACCCCGAGTTCCTCCGCGGCCCGGGAGATCGAGCGGCGGCGGGCCGCTGCCTCGAAGGCCCGCAGAGCATTGAGAGGAGGAAGCCGGCGTGCGGCCATTGTTAGATTTTCTCACGGTTGAGCCGGAGACATTCTCGATTGCGTGAGCCTACCTGTCTAGAGCAAGGTCTTGGCTCCTGGCGGAGGCTTTGGTCGGCCGCTGGACGGATTCAGAAACACTCAAAAGGGGAGCGGCTCGGTGAAGCGTCTTCAGCTACTCGGCATGGCGGCTCTGGGGCTTCTGACGGCCACAGGCGGTGCCTTCGCACAGGCAAAGAAATGGGAAACCGTGAAGATCGCCACGGAAGGAGCCTATGCCCCGTGGAACTTCACGGGCCCTGGCGGCAAGCTCGAAGGTTTCGAGATCGATCTCATTGCCGAGCTCTGCCCGCGGATGAAAGTGAAGTGCGAGATCGTGGCCCAGGACTGGGATGGCATCATTCCGGCGCTCAACGCCGGCAAGTACGACGCCATCATGGCCGGAATGCAGATCACCGATAAGCGGCTGGAAACCATCAACTTCTCGCGGCCGTATGCCCGCACCCCCGGTGCCTTCCTCGTTCCCAAGGACTCTCCCCTGGCAAAGGTGCCGAACGACAAGGTCTTCGATATCGGTGCGGACGCTGCAGCCGCTCAGAAGGCCGCTGACGAGATCAAGCCGCTTCTCAAGGGCAAGGTCGTGGGCGTCCAGGGCTCGACGACACTTGCGACCATGATGGAGCGCCTGTTCCAGGGCGTGGAAATCCGCGAGTACAAGACCACGGAGCAGCATGATCTCGATCTCGCGGCGGGGCGCGTCGACGCCGTGGCCGCGGCCACGACGACCCTCGACACCACCTTGGGCAAGCCGGGCTTCGAGAACTTCGTCATTGCCGGTCCCGGCTTCACCGGTGGTTTCATGGGCCGGGGTGTTGCTGCAGGCTTACGGAAAGCCGACCAAGACCTGAAAGTCATGTTCGACGAGGCGATCGCATCGGCCCTGGCCGACGGCACGATCTCACGGCTGTCCCAGAAGTGGTTCAAGCGCGATCTCGCCGCAAAGTAATAAAGCATCAACGTTGCTGAAAGTGCCCCGCTCGGCGGAGCCGGCGGGGCACGCTGCTTCTTTTCATGAGGACGAGACACGAGGGAGCAGACGCTTCACCGATGCTCGTCCCCTGCCCTCCTTCAAACCTGGAGCCGGACCATGTCCTTTCGCGTTCTCTCGGCACAGATCATGCACGAGTCGAATTCCTTCAGCGTTCGCCTGACGTCCCTCGACCGCTTTGCCGACGTGATCCTGCTCCAGGGTGACGAGGCCCTGCGGGCGCTCGATGGGACAAATACCGAGGTTGCAGGTTTCCTGGATGTTGCACGCGAGAAGAGCTGGGAACTGGTTCATGTCATCAGTGCCCACGCTAATCCGGCAGGCTGCGTCACCGAGGAGGCCTTTGATGAGATCGTGAAAGTCGTCGAGGACGCCGCCCGCAAAGAGCGGGCACGGCTCGACGGGGTTCTGCTCGCATTCCACGGAGCCATGGTCACAACCCATTCAGGCGATGGCGAAGGGGAAATTCTCAAACGCCTCCGCGCGGTTGTTGGTCCGGATATTCCGATTGCCGCGACGTTGGATCTGCATGCCAACGTCACTAGGCGCATGTGCGAACTGGCTGACATTCTCGTGTCCTATAAGACCTATCCGCATATCGACATGCGCGTGGCCGGCCGGCATGCGGGCGAATTGCTGCACCGGACCATGGCTGGCGAAATCAAGCCACATACCCTCTTCGTGCGCCCGCCCATGCTGGAGGACGCCAATGGTGGCCGTACGGATGTTGGGCCGCTTGTCGCCGTGATGGACCGCGCCCGGGCGTATGAAAGCGAGCCCAACGTTCTCGCGGTGAGCGTCAACGGCGCTTTCCCTTATGCCGATATCGATGAGATCGGTCCGACCATCACGGTGACTTATTCTGGAGATCCGGAGCCCCACCGGCTCTTCGCCGAAGAGATGGCGAAGGCCATGTGGGACATGCGCCATGATCTCGTCAACCGCTTCCTATCCCCTGAGGAGGCAGTAGCTTCCGCGCTTGCGAGCGATGATCGGCCGGTAGTCATTGCGGATTATGCCGACAATCCCGGAGCTGGAGGGTACGGCGATGGAACGAACCTGCTTCAGGCCTTGATTGCGGCAGACGCAGACGCCTGCTTCTGCCCAATCGCGGACCCCGAGACTGCCTCGCAGCTGCGGAGCAGGAAGCCCGGTGAAACGGTATCGTTTCGCCTCGGTGGCAAGGTGAACTCATCGTTTGGCGGTGCGCCTCTGGAACTCACCGGCACCTTGCTGGGTGTGTTCGATGGCAGCTACACCTGTGACGGGCCGATGTATGCGGGTGTTCGCATGTCCTTTGGGCCTGCGGCGGTAATCGAGGTTGGATCCGTTCAGGTTGTTATCGTCACGGAGCCGCATCAGTGTCATGACCTGCAGCAGTTCCTTGCTTTCGGCATTGACCCTCGTAGCAAGAGGATCGTCGCTGTCAAATCCATGCAACATTTCCGAGCCGCGTTCGAGCCGATCGCAAGTCGTGTTCTGGTGTGCGACAGCGGGGCACTGGCCTCTCCGGACCTGACCAAGTTCACCTTCACCCGCGTGCCGAGACCAATGTATCCGCTCGACCCGAATACCCCATACAACCCCGAAGTCTTTATTCGTTCCCGGTCCTCCAAACAGCCTGCCAAAGTGGAGAGGCGAGCATGACACAGCCCTCCCCCGCCTGGCTTGATGCCGCTGCCGTTGAGAACCGGATGAAGCGGGTTGACGCCGTCGCAGCGATGCGCGACCTCTTCGAGGCGCACGGACAAGGCCGTGTGGCCCAGCCGCCGCAAGTTCTCACCCTGCTGCCCGACAGCCGGGGCGACTTCATCACCTACTCAGGTGTTCTGGCGGAGGATGGGGTCTTCGGGGTCAAGGTTTCGCCCTATGTGATCACCCCGTCTGGCGGCAAGGTCACTGCCACGACGATGCTGCTGGGCCTTGAAACGGGCCAGCCCTTGCTGTTCTGCGACTCGCTGGCGCTGACGACGGAGCGAACTGCCGCAACAACCGCTTTGGCGGTCGACCTCCTCGCCCAATCTGATGCCGCCAATCTGGCAATCATCGGCAGCGGCCCCATCGCCCTGGCTCACTTGCGTCACGTCCTGCCGCTTCGGCCGTGGCGGCGGATCCGCATCCATTCACGCAATATCTCCGCCAAGCAGGAGATCCTTGAGGCGCGCCTTGGTGAACTCCGACCGGTCCCTGAGATCGTTAACGATTGCTCTCGCGCGGTGGCCGACGCCGATGTGGTGCTGCTTTGTACGTCCTCCGGCACCCCGGTTCTATCGATGGAGCTTATCAGGCCCGGAATGCTTGTGACCTCGATCAGCACGAACGTCGCACGGGCACATGAAATTCCGCCAGAAGCCCTGACCCGAATGAATGTCTATTGCGACGATCGGTCGACAACTCCACTCATCGCGGGTGAGATGGTGCTGGCCTCCGAGAACGGATGGTCTCGCGACGACATCCGCGGCGATCTGGGTGAACTTGCCTGCGGCAAGGCGCAAGCCCCCTCCGCCGGTCGAGCCACTTTCTTCCGGTCCATGGGCCTTGGCATCGAAGACGTGAAGATGGCGCTCGAGATCCACCGCGTGAACTCGCACGCTTCCTAAGCCGATGACACACCCACATCCTGAAATCCGCGCCGATGTCATTGTGCTGGGAGCCGGCATCGTGGGTGTCTCCGCCGCTCTGCATCTTCAGATGCGAGGGCGCGATGTCGTTCTGGTTGATCGACGCGGCGTGGGTGAGGAAACGAGCCATGGCAACGCCGGTCTGATCGAACGGTCGAGCGTTATTCCCTATGGGTTTCCCCGCGATCTCAAGACCGTCCTCCTCTACGCCCTGAACCGCTCTGCCGACGTGCGCTCCGACTGGCGCTTCCTGCCCCGAATCCTCCCTTGGCTCTGGCAATTCTGGCGCGAATCCGCACCCGGGTCCTTGAAAAAGGCAGCGGCCGACATGCTGCCTCTCATCGAGCGGTCAGTCGCAGAGCATGAACTCCTCATTGCTGAAGCCGGGCTTCTGGGGCAACTGCGCCGGACAGGCTGGATCGAGGCATTCCGTAGCCAGAATTCTCTCGACCAAGCAGCGAAGAACGCGGCGGCTCTCGAGCCTTATGGGTTGAATTTCGATATCCTCGATGGCAAGGCCCTCCGGCAGCGTGAGCCTCACACATCCGAAACTCTCATTGGGGGAATTCATTGGCGGGATCCGGCGACGGTTCCGGACCCTGGCGGTCTCGTAAAAGGATACGCTGACCTGTTTCTGCACCGCGGTGGCCGTTTCGTTCACGGTGAGGCTCGCACGCTCCAGGAGGACGGCATCGAATGGACGGTCCGCAGCCGGTCTGGTGTCGTCCGCGCCCACGATGTCGTAATTGCGCTTGGACCCTGGTCGGACACTGTCCTCCGCCCCCTCGGCTACCGTGTGCCGCTGGTCGTCAAACGCGGATACCACGTGCATTTCCGGCCAAGGGCCGACGCCGTCCTTCACCATCCTGTGGTCGACGTGGACGGCGGCTTTCTTTTGGCGCCGATGACGCGCGGTATCCGCCTGACCACGGGTGTCGAGTTCGCTGCTCGTGACTCGGCGCCAACGCCTCGGCAATTGGACCGAACAGAACCCCTCGCACGCGAGATTTTCCCACTTGAGAGGCGCGTTGATCCACAGCCGTGGATGGGATCCCGCCCCTGTCTGCCTGATATGCGTCCCATCATTGGTGCTGCTCCAAGGCACAAAGGTCTCTGGTGCGCCTTTGGCCACAATCATCACGGTTTGACCCTTGGACCGGTCACCGGGCGTTTACTGGCGGAAATGATGACCCACCGGGAAACCTTCACCGACCCAAGGCCCTATTCTATTGATCGTTTCACGTCCTGAGCCCCATGGCTGAATACGGCGTAAGCTCAGGCCGCGCAATTTTGATTTCTAATTAAGCTGATGAGTGTGTATCGCGCTGTTATCCTCAGGTTTTCGGAGCGATGTCGATCTTGAACCATTTCATCGAGAGTTTCTGGATGGTGCCGTCCTGAGTGGCCGCCTTGATTGCCTCGTTGAGCTTCTGCTTTAACTCGGCGTCCTCCTTGCGCAGACCGATGCCGACTCCGTCGCCCTGAATGCCACCCGTGATAGCAGGCCCGACGAGGGCGTAGTTCTTGAATTCCGGCTTATCGAGGGTGCCGATAATCGCGGTGGCGTCAGCCAGCACCGCATCAATCCGACCGGCCAGAAGATCGAGGTCGTGCTGCTCGGTGGTCTTGTACTCTCGGATGTCGGCCGTACCCTTCAGGTACTTCTCGGCGAAGACGGGATGAGTGGTGGAGACCTGAACGCCGATCATCTTGCCCTTGAGCAGCGGCTTCGTCGCCTCAATCGCCTTCTCGGCCTCCGCTTGCTGGCTTACCAGATGATAGGTTTGCCCCGTGCCCGGCATCTTGGCGAGTGGCGAGTCCTTAGCCACCAGATAGCCATTCGGCGAGTCGGCATAGGGACCAGCGAAATCGATTACCTGCTTGCGTTCGTCGGTGATGCTCATGCCGGCCATGATGGCATCGTATTTCTTCGCCTGAAGAGCGGGGATGATCCCGTCCCAATCCTGGGAGACGATCTCGCACTTGACCTTCATGCGGGCGCACAGGTCGTTGGCGAGATCGATGTCGAAGCCTTCGAGCTTGCCGCCCGCACCTGTGAAATTCCACGGGGCATAAGCGCCTTCCGTCGCGATCTTGATGACTCTGTCCTGCGCAGCAGTCGCACCACCTGCCAGAGTGGCAGCGATCGCAGCCAAGGCGAAGCTCCTCATGATATTCATTGCCGTTCCTTTGGTTTTCTCTCGTCCGATTGAGAAGTCGGATTCTATCCTGAGGCACGGTTCATTGGTACCGTCGCTTTCGTAAAGGGCTCTTTGGCACCAGCTCGCTTGCTACCGCGGAATAACATTGCTTCTTTGCAGGGTCAGGACATTCTAACTTTGCCTGCAGATGATGAAGTTCATTGAAGACAGATTTTGACAAGAAGTTTACAGCCGGTGCCGTGGCGGGGACCTCTCCCCACGCTATCAATGCTTCCGCCGTGTTTGGCTATCCTGCGGCTGGATCAGCGGCTGATGCGCCAGATCCGGCCGCCCGCGTCATCAGACACGACAATCGACCCATCCGGCAGTTCCTTGACATCAACCGGACGTCCAACACCGCTCAGAAAACGCTGCCCGTTGCCGGAGCGGCTGCTGCCCACACGCAGCCGCACGACCTGGTACCCGACCGGCGTGCTGCGATCCCAGCTCCCATGTTCGGCAATCAGCGCTTCGCCGCGCAACTCCGGAAACATGGCACCGCGATAGAAGTGAAGCCCGAGCGTGGCCACATGGGCCTGGAACTCATACGCAGGCGGGTTTTGGGGCGCGGGCGGAGCCGCCGCCTCAAAGCCGCGCAATCGCACCCGACCGCCGAAATACGGAAAGCCATAGAAGGCGCCTGGCTGCAGGACGTTGAGCTCGTCAGGCGGTGTGTTGTCGCCCATCCCGTCGGCGCCATTGTCGGTGAAATACAGGGTGCCGCCGTTCCAATCGAAGCCGACCGAGTTGCGGATGCCCCAGGCCATGCGCCGGAGGTCCCCGCCGCTTGGGCTGAGGCTGATGATCGTCCCCTGCAAACCCGCGGGCTGACAAATATTACACGGCGAGCCGATTGAGATGTACAGCCGGCTGTCTGGCCCGGCTTGCATGTAGCGCAGGCCGTGGTGGGCTTGGTTCGGCAGCCTGATCGGCAGATCGGCTCGGTTGGCCAGTCTGCCGCCAGGCACGAGGGCGAAAGTCGAGACGCGGTCGCGCGATGCAACGTAGAGTCTGTTCCCCAAGCAGGCGACGCCGTTGGGGGCAACGAGCCCGGACGCGGCCCGCACGGCAGGCCCACCCGCCAGAGGGACACCATAGACCGCATTGCCTTTGGTGCCGACGTATAGCGCATCGCCGCAGACGGCCATGGCGCGGGCGGCCGGCACACGGGCGAACACCGCAACGCGGGCTCCGGGTGTGGCATGGACGATTTGGCCAAGGCACAGTGATGGGACCAAGCCAGCGGTGGCGAGGCCGGCAAGAGCTAAGGACCGGAAGGGCTTGCCGAGGTGCATCATTCCGTCGCGACCGGATCGAACAGCTCATTTATGCGCCGACCGCTGAGTTTGGAAACTCACGAGTTCGCGGGGCTGGCGAGATCAGGGGTGGAGACAGTTAAGGCCTGTTAATGGGAACAAGGCCTCAGGCCAAGCCGAGGCCTGCGATGCGGTGTCAAAGTGCAACCCGCGCTTTGCCAGCCAGGATCCGCCAGTCAGGAGGATCCCACGCCCGCCGATAGACGCCCAAGCCATCCCCCAAGCAGGCTGGTGAGCCCCTTCAGGTGCAGGTATGTTCACTGGGAGCCGCTGGCTCATCTTTGCCGCCCCCAACCTCGGGCAAGTCCTGTGATGCATGAGCTCACTCCTGAAGGTCAGCAGATCGTCACGGACGCCGCCCAGCGGCATAGGGTTAGTGCCGATGCTGTTCTAACCTTGCTTCGCGCGCTGGAGGTGGGTCACGGCACCATGGCGCAGTTCAACCATCCTGAGCTCGGCGGGATGGGCCAGTGGACGCAGGGTGGCATGACCATGGTGGGCACCCTGTTCGACCATGGCCTGAAGGCCCGCGTGGATGCCCTGTGCACCGAGCTGGCCGCACTCCTGGGCCAGCAGCCATCCATTCTGGCCGCGACAGGCGCGCAGGCACAGCCGCAGCCGGGCGCGCCGGGTGTGAGCCTGTTCGTGACAGGGGCAGCCTCCCCGTCGGGAATGTGGTGGCCCCCGGAGCTGGGCCAACCATCGTCCGCCGGATCTCAGGACGACCTGCACTACGCAATCTTCCCGGCAGCGCACCGGCTTGCGATCGAGCGGAGTGGGCAGATCACCCTCTACGACACTCGGGATCACTTGATCTCTGGAGTGTCCCAGCAACAGGGTGCGGACCAATCTCTGAAGTTCGTGAGCCAGCACGGTCTCGTTCGGCTTCATGACCTGCTGGTGGTGGAAGCGGGTCCCCGCTCATCCACTTCTGACACAACCCGGGAGGGTTTAGCATCAGAGCCTGAGCCTGGGGCGTCGATGGCGGCCGGCGCCGCGCCGCCGACGTCGCCCCAGGTTTCCCCAGAGGACATCTTTGCCACGCTCGAGCGCCTTGTCGAGCTGCACAAGAACGGTGTGCTGACGGATGAGGAGTTTGCCGCCAAGAAAGCGGAACTGCTGGCCCGGATCTGAACTGCCAGAGTTCAACCAGGGAGGATCAGGGATTCTGGTTCTGTCGCGATTTTCGGGCAGCGGACACAGAGATGCCAGAGTGAACGGTAGGCCATTATGCGGCGAGCCGCTCGAATTGCTTCGCAAGGCGTCCTGCGGATCAATGCTGACGGGCCTGAACGAAGTAGGCGACGATCGTTGCCTCGCCGAGCGCCTTGCAGGCTTCCAGCCGGTGCAAGCCTTCGACCAGAACAAACCGCGTGCCGTCGGGTCGCACGAGAATGGGCGCCCGCTGCCCCTTCTCCATGATGCTCTCGGCAAGGGCTGCAACCTTGTGCGGAACAAGCGTTTGATGCCGCCGCACCGGCACATAGACATCTGCGATAGGAAGGGTCTGCCTCTTCATCATCCCGGCGGCTCCGGTCGCTTGTCATGATGATCAAAGCTTAGGCGCCGCGGATCGGCTTGCCCAGGAACATGCGGTCCCACACGGCGTTGCCTGAGAAGGCCAGCTTGGCAGGAGAGTGGCGTCGCTGTGCTGGGCCTCCGCACACGGAGACATCTCATGAGCAAACTCACAGCCTTGATGGGCGTTCTCTTCCTGGCCGTGTCGTCGGCCTGGGCGCAGACCCCTGCCCCCTCCCCTGCGCCCGGTGCTCCCCCCACTGCCACGGGCGGCGGGATCGCAGACTACTGGTGGATCATCCTGCTGGTGATCATCGTCGCTGCCGCAATCTGGTATTTCTCCCGCAGCCGCAGGGGCGTGTAACCGGGCTCCGGCAGGAACGGACCCAGGGCATCAGGCGTTGATCAGCAGCCCTTTTGATGCTCCAAGGTCCCAGCGACCCGGACCCGGCTCTGCGCCGGGTTCTTTTTGACATGGGCTGACTTGCGCCACTAGGCGCTCCAGGGATGCCGTCCCTGGGACCGTGAGACGTGCCACTCGATCTCCATCGAAGCTCTGATGGTGCAGACCCGCTGGCTGCGCTCGTCCCGCACCTCGACGACAACATCGCTGGTCTCGCCCCTTGCGAGCCGGCCTTGGCCAATCTCAGCGGCCGAGCGGGCTGCCACCTGCACGGCGGCGTCCAGGCTGTTGAGCTCAGCGCCCTCATCGTCGCGCACGCCCTGTGCGCCATCCAGGATGTCAAAATAGTAGCGGGCCACGGCAGTCTCCTCTTGGCCAGCACCGATGCATCAGACGTGGGTTGATGGCGGGCAGTTCGCGCCCCGGCTGAGGGTGCTGTCTGAAACCCTCAAGCCAGGGCATCAGTGGAGAGGAAGCCCTCCGACAACTCCAGTGCCATTCACTAGCGACACCAGAGTCGCTGTTCGGGCAGAGACACCACTTGCCCGGTGCACAGATCCTGTCTCGGTCAGGGTAAACAATTCGTCGATGCCGGAGAGCAAGGCGCTCCTTCGGCTTCATCCTCCAGAGGCAGTGAAACCAATTCCCTTGCCGAGTACACTGACCTGTCCTGCCGGAGGTTGACGTGAGCATTGCCTACTTCATCACCCATCCTGAGGTTGTCGTTGAGGCAACGACACCGGTCTCGCAGTGGCATCTCTCGGATCAGGGTGTCCACCGCATGCGGGCTTTCGCCTCCCAGGCGGGTCTGGGCACCCTCTCGGCCGTTTGGGCGAGCCCCGAAACCAAAGCCATCGAAGCGGCCGGTATCCTGGCTGGCCGCTTCGGCCTTCCTGTTCACGTTCATCATGAGCTGCATGAGAATGATCGCAGCGCCACTGGGTTTCTTCCGCCTCCGGAATTTGACCGGATGGCGGATGCCTTCTTTGCCAGGCCGGAGGAGAACGTGCGGGGATGGGAGCGTGCGGTGGATGCACAAGCCCGAGTGGCGGCGGCTGTGGATGAGATCCTCGAGCACTTCTCGGGCGAGAACATTGCGTTTGTCGCCCATGGTGGCGTAGGCACCTTGCTGCTGTGCAAGTATCTCGGGCTTCCGATCACGCGGAGCGCTGATCAACCGTTCCAGGGACACTTCTGGGCCTTTGACGTTAATACGCGTCGCGTGATCCATCGATGGCGTGAGATCGCGCCGCGCTGACGCCCATGTTCTGTGCCGCCCAGGCCAGAGACCCGTGCGGTGTGAGTTGAGCCAGCCAGCGCGTCAGCTCCCGAATGACCCAGCGGCTGGTCCCTGACAAATGCAAGCCACAAGGTCAGCCTTGAGCCCCCTCGTCGTGCAAAAAGCGACATTTCAACTTGGTTGGCGCACGCGAATTTCGTTGAACATTTTTTATGGAACCTGATGGCGTCAGCGGGCGCAGTGAAAATGGCCTTGAGCCCCTAAATCTCGGTCATTGGGTTAGTTGATACTCGGATCACTATTTTGACAAGAAGTCCGTACCGGGCACTGGGTCATAAATCGCGACCGTGAGGTCCCATGGACTGCAACTATTCAGGCACCAGTTTCACCAAATCTGACCTGACAGCACGCTATTGAGGTGAACTACCACTCTAGCGCTTAACCAAGATACCAAAGCGCTTACGGTTAGCCTTCAGAGATCGGCTGAACTCCCTTGAAAAGGCTAAGCTTCTTCGGGATGGTGAAGTTACCGTTCTGGTTGGGGGCACGAATGGCGTCGGCGTTTAATGCGAAATTGGCAGTCTATGGTCAATGGACCTACCGCGTGGCCTGGGCGCTTGAGATCGTCGCCGCCTCCATTGGTTTGGCGACAGGTATCGCGCTGGGATATCAGGCCTACAGCGCGAGCCTCGGTACCGAGTTATCGGTCAGCGGTCTGGACCTGGCCTTGGCCAGTGCTCCATTCTTCATGGTCGCACTGGCAGAGTTGACGAAGATCCCGATCGCGACCCTGCTGTTCTCGGTCAGATGGATCTGGAAGCCGGTCCTTGCGATCGCCCTCTGCCTTTTGGCGCTCATCACCTTCGAAACCGTATTCCTCGGCCTGGAACGAGCGTCCACTCAACGTCAGATCCAGTATGAGGAAATTCAGGCGCGGAAGAACGCTGCTCAGATTGAACTTCAGAATACTGAGAAGTCACTGGTCGCCCTCTCGTCTGCCAGCCATGTCGCCGATGTTAAGGCAGAGGTCGATAGGCTGAATGAGATGGAAGCTTCCGAAAGCCAACGGAAGCAAGACGAGATCCAGCGGGTTCAGGGTCAGATCGAGAACTTGAAGCTGCAGAATCCACATTATGCGTCACTTGCTCGACAGATTGCATCGAAGGACACGGAGTTCAAACAACTCATAGAGCGGCGGGACAATGAAATTCGCGTCCAGCTTGAGCCATTTGAGCGACAGAGAGAGAGTTTTACGAAGCGCATTGAAGCGGCACGTGAAAAGGGTGATCTGGCGACGGTCCGCCGGCTGGAGGAGGAGCTGGCGCGACTGAGAAATCCCGTCCCGGCGATCCGGGAGCGTTTCGGTATAGACGAGCAACGACTTCAAGGGGATCTGCGTATTTTGCGGGAGCAACAGGCTGCCCTGGAGAACAGTGAGACTGAAGCTGAGAAACAGGCTCGTGGCCGTCTCGTCGAGCGCCAGAACCTACTCGAGCAGGAAGTCCGCGATCTCCAGACAACATGGCAAGACCGTCGCAATCGAACCCTCTCTCAGCTGCAGGACGCGCAGCAGAAAGCGGCCGCGAACGCTCTCGAAACGGAACGCCTTCGGGTGAGGATCACCCAACTGCAGAATGAGCTTACCATCGTTGAAAAGGAGCGGGTCGTCACATCCCGCAACGATCAGATCCGGCGCCTTGCAGGCAGGCTGTATGGCAAAAATCCGGAGGCCGTGAGCGTGGAGGAGGCCGGCTTCATCTCCATCGTTTGGTTTGGGTCACTCGGTGCGCTGGCTGCTCTTGCAGGACCTCTGACGGCCATTGTGGCACTGGGCCTGCAACGCTCGGCAGAGGTACGGGAGACGAGAGGAACCCGAACTCTTTCCGACTACCTGCGCCGTTGGCTTATCCGGTGGCGGTTCAAGCGCACCCGGAAGGTCCAGGTGACGGTCGAGGTCCCGGTCGAAAAGGAGATCGAGAAGCACGTAGAGGTTCCTGTCGAAAGGATCATCAAGGAGGTTCTCTACGTACCAATCCTGACAGACGATCCGGATGCTGTTCGCAACACGCTTCAGCAGGATCTGCCAGCCGAAATCGCCGACTTGGTTCGGGTTAAGTTTAAGGGTGCCCCCAATGCAAGTGCGGCATGACACTTCACTGCTTGAGAAAGCCATCGAGCAGGTTCTGCTTCGGGCATCGATCCCCACCTTGCAGGCTCAGGCTGAGGCGCTTGAGAAGACCAATAAGGCCGTTGCCATTCGGCGCATCGCTACCGGAGCAGCAATTGCTTTAGTCGCAATCGGCATTGGTCTCGGGATCAAGTTTGCCCTCGATCGGAATCCAAATCTTGCTGGTCATGAGCCTCAGACCCAAGCTCAGGCCATGCCTGATCCGGTGCCACAGCCACCAGCTCCGGCTCCGCGTCCGCAAGACATTGCCGTGAGTAAGTCCGACCCAGCGCCATCACAATCCGACATCATAACAACGAACTTCACGAAGTTCGCCAATCGGCAAGTTGAGCTTCTGGGCCGGAACTGGACCGTCAGCGTAGGTCATCATTTCGATAATGAGGCAGACAGAACCTGGAACCAGGCTTGGTGCTACACCCTGACGAAAGTCAATGGGGTCGAGGTCAAGGTAGAGCTAGCAGACCGAAAATCGCCGCATGCCAAACCCGTTTCCCCGACCGCCAATCTGGCGACGATGCAGCATGCCGGGTTGGATCTCAACGACGCCTTGGCGCTCGCTTCCAGATGCCCATGGTCAGATCGGGAATTCAGCGTTGCTGACCTGCAAGTCCCATCATCTGCGAAAGGGCCCATGCCAACTCCACCAGTGTCGCAGCCATTGCCCTCGCCTCCTCCACCGCAGCCGCAACAGGAATTTATTGCGGCCGATGACTTCGATATTCCCGGGGGAGATTATCGGGTCGAGAAAGAGGTCTCATTGGAGCTTTGTACGTCCCTTTGCCGAACCGACACGCAATGCAGGGCCTATACCTATAACAAAACTGCCCGGTGGTGTTTCCTAAAGGACCGTCTGGGCGAAGCCCAGCGGTTCGTCGGAGCTTTCTCCGGCATGAAGAAGATCGCACCGACGGCTGGGAATTTCAATGCGCAGTGGCGCTAGACAGAGGCAGGCCATCGCAACGGCCTCAGGAGGCGCGCAAGCGTCGACTTGAACAGGTCGCAGAAGACGAATCGAGAGGGATTGGATCGGCGGACCTACTCGATCTCGTCTCCCTCATCGTCCTCGTCCGCGCCGCGGTAGGGATCCTCAGCGTAGGCCAGACAACCTTCATGGAATGACCAAGAGTTCCTCGGAATCGGGCACTCAATGGGATCGGTTATCCCTTTTTGCTCTGCCCAGAGATAGCCTGCCCTGTGGCCAGAGCAGTCATCCGTGCACTCATAGCCCCCGAAATAGCGGTCACTGGCAACCGCTGATTCTTCGGGAACCGAGAGAAGCAACAACGCGATGATGGTGCAAGGAATCCGCATGGCAGGTTAACTCTTGACGGCCTCTTGTCTGACTTCGATCTCATGAATGTCGGATCCGACTACAATATTGATCCGGTAAGATTTCGGCGCATCGCTCCCGTCAGTTTGAGGCGGCTCGAAGTGTAACTGGCCGCCATACCATTCACCGGGAAGAATCGTGTTGTCCTTGAGTACTGATTGCTCGAGGCTCGCAAGGCTTTGTCGCCCCTGCTCGACCGTGCTTGCAATCATTGCGTCGTTCTGTGCGGCTGCATTTGCCTGAGCGATCGCATTGGCCGTGGGATCGAAATAAGATGCCGTAACGGTGCTGACGCGATTGTACGAACCGTAGGGCGTGTAGGTTGTTGAGTAAACGTTGGCGCGGGCTGTACCATATCCTGCTTGGGACGCCGCGAAGGAATTAGCTCCTGCTGCCAGTCCGACCAGAAGCGCTTGTGCAACTTGTTTGCTACGCTCTTCAGCGACCAGGCTCTCGTAGGTCTTTACGGGCAGAGCTACAACCCTGCCGTCCGTTGCCTTTTGATGAACGGCAATGTTGCTCACCGCGAATTCGAGCGGGCCTTTCGTAAGGTTGTTGATGCCAATTACGAATACCGGCCGTGTTCCAGATTGAAACTCCCGGGATGCCGGGCTCACGAGGACGATCGAATTTCTGCTCTTTGAGACAATTGCTTGGCGACCGTCACGGACCATCGCCTGTTGATTGGCATTGGCCTGGAAACGGACGGTCTCGGTGCTGACACAAGCTAGCAAAAGCGGCGTCCCTGCGATCACCGCGACAAGATTTCGGATTTTCATTGAGGCCCCCATAGTCCCATCGACTAGAAGCCAAAATTGAGATGTCCAGGCAAGAGAAAGCTTAAAATTCCATTGATGGGCAGTCTAGTTGACCACAGGGTTTTTATTCAGATGTCGAACAAAGAAGTGATCGATCTAACCACTCCTTGAGGCTTTAGAGAGAAGATTATTTCGCCTCTATGGCCTCCCTCTGGCATCTGGCTCATCCCGGTCTATCCCGACGCGCAAGTCTTCAACAGCGACGTTGCCCCGTGCGCAGAGGATGGCGAGGCCACAGAGCAAATGGCGATAGTTGGCACTGCGCTTGCATTAGGCCTGATCCGCGCTCGGAAGCTCCCTAAACTCGATCGCGTTTCTGTGATGTCCGTTTCAGCCGAGTATCCCGGCCGAAGTCGGCGTCGTGTTCTGCTCTCTGTCGCGCTCACCAAGACGCTGGATGCAGACGCCGCTTCCAGCGCTCGCCGCGCGGCAGTTGAGCGGCAGAGGCCTGACGCTTTGTCAGCCTCGCTGGCTCGGATTTCGGCGACGTCGCTGGGGCAGAGGGGCGCAGCGGGTCTGCATGGGCTGTCGGAGATCGTCGAACAGGCTCTGATGCGTCTACGTCCTCGACGAACTCAGGCAGCTTCCTCCGTCGTATCCGTGCCTTCGTCTCTCCGGTTGCAACGTCGTCAGTCCGAACGTCAGGAACGGGCTGCGGGCTCCCCTCCGCCACCGGTGCAGCATCCATCCACAATGCAGTTTCCGGGGTCGGTCGCGCGTCTGGAGCATCTTCCAGATCGTCCATTGCATCTGCCTGCAGATCGAGCTCGATCTGCCCTTCATCAGCCTTTGATCTGACAGCCCGCCTGCGACGCACAGGCGCAACGGAATCAGGATCGCTAAGGAGAGGTTCGATGATGCTCGGCAGAATGCGAGGGGCTGTCACCGGCTCGGCGACGGCTTGAGGTTCAGTCTCTTGGGGGCGTGCTGAGATCTCATCAGGTGGCACTGCGAACAGCCGCCGTGGCGGAAGGTGGGGACGCGGGCCTTGGGTGCGGGACTTCTTGATCTCGACCGAAAAGGACTTCTGGGGGCGTTTCATCTGATCCATGACTTTGGATTGGAAATGATTTGATCCGGGTGTCGGGTTGGTGATTGCGGAGCCTCGCCTCGTGGCGTCGATCTGCCCTCCCCGCACTTTCGATCATATCCGGGGATATGTGACGTCGCGCCTGTCCTGGCAAAGAGAAGCGCCTCGTGCCTGGCAGAGGCGCTTCCCTTCCAGGGAGGATCGGCCCCCCAGCCGTTCCTTCAAGGACGTCACCAGAATGCCCGATGTCCAGCGCTTTGGCTGTCTCGCAATCAGCACAGGCGCCCGAAAATGCGCCCTCAGAGCCCGGCCAGCAGAAGGCTCAGGCCGATCAGGGCGGCAAACGAGACGGCAAACCGGATGGCCGCCTGCGTGAAGGTTGGAGCAACAGGGGAATGAGCAGGCGCGACGATCTCTGTCGGCGGCATGATGAATACCTTCGATGAATATGGCTGGTTCTGAAAACGGGCGAACGGCGCGAACAATTCTGCCGCTCGGCTCGCATCATGTGGCCGATTTCCGGGCTGATGTCTGTCACCGGCCGGCAACATGGTGAGTCTGCTGTAGCGTATCGGCTGGCCGCCGAAAGCAGCATTGCCAGGGGCTCGGGATGGCCTACATCCAAGGTGTGCTCACTCCCATGGCACACCAGCGCCCCGGGCGAGGTTTTCAGACAGCGCCGCGGCCGGGGCGCTTCTCTCACGCACCCTGAGAAGCGGTGTGCCGGTTGTTGGTCTTCACCGGCGGCTGACCGAGCCAGGCGCACAACTCCTCCAGCGACGGAAAGCTGTGCTCGATGTCCTGGAAGGGCGACGGCCGCTTGCTGCGCGGCAGGTCCTCGAGCAGCTCGGCCGTCCAGATATAGGGTTGGCGCAGGCCGCTTCTGACTACGCTGGCGACAATGGTGTCGGACAGGTAGAGATCATAGGCGCCCGGAGCCAGCTGGATCAGGCTGTAGCTCATCATGGGTTCTCGTTAGAAGGTCAGCTGGCAAATAATTCACTCGTGGGCTTATATTTGGTGGGCCTGGAGGGACTTGAACCCCCAACCAGACCGTTAGGATGGGCCGGCTCTAACCATTGAGCTACAGGCCCCACCGCCAGCCGCCATGACAGTCCACAGCGGGCTGGCTGTACTTGTGGAGCATGCAAGGTCTGTTCAATAAACCTCGGCGGCATTATAAACCAAAGACAGCTTTTCCCTGCGACCTATGGCTTTACGCGAGTCCTGACCTCGTGGTCGGTGGTAGCGAACATCACTACCATGTCGGACGTGGTTAGGGCGTTCCAAGATAAGAGCATGGCTGATATTTGCTCGCGGCGATGGTCTGGCGTAAGGCGGATTTGCCTCACCTTCGGCTATTGCCACACCATCGCACCGCCGGTGCGTCTCTTCAGGTGGTTGGGCCGGAAATGCGCCGAACCACGATCCGAAAAATCGATCCTGTCTTCAGGGTTGCTGTGTTTGGTTTATAATGCCGCCGTATGTTTGGAAGCAGATCTTGTTCCAGCCCCTTCAACGGCTTCCTGACCCTCGCCCCGCGTTGCGAGGCCTGCGGCCTCGACTACTCCTTCGCCGACCCGGCCGACGGCCCGGCCTTCTTCATCATGATCCTCATGGGCATCCCGGCGGCCGGGTTCGGTGTCTGGGTCGAGATCATGTGGGAGCCGTCCGTCTGGGTTCACCTGCTCACGTCAGGTCCGTTCCTGCTGCTAACCTGCATCCCGCCGATCCGCATCGCCAAGGGCATGCTGGTCGCGAGCCAGTACTTCCACAAAGCCGAGGAAGGCCGGTTCGAGATTCCGCGACGGACTGCGGAGACGGAGCCGCCCTCCCCCGGCACTGTCGGTTCCCGCGGCTGAGCCGTTGGTTCGTAACCGTCGTGATTTGCCCCAATGTCCCGTAATCACGACATCGACGGTCCGCGAGTAGTCATTCCGCAGATGAGAGCGCAACCGAGTTGCCACTCAGGCTCGCTTCAGGCGATCCGGCAGGTCACGGTCAACCTCACGGCTGGTTCAGAGATGATCCAGTGCCGTCAGGCTTCCCATCTTGCGGGAAGAGATCTCATCGTCTGAACAACACAATTCTGCCACAAACCAAATTAGATTGAGCTTGGCAATGAGCGGGAGAGAGCCAGCGTGCTGGCCGCCGAAGGAGCAACTGCCCCGGAAACTCTCAGGCACCCAGGACCGCTTCATTGCACAACACTCTGAAAAGTGGAGCATCCTGCTCCCGCCCATGGTGAAAGTCGCGGCGGCCGCTGGCATCCGGACGAAACTCTCAGGCCAATGACAGAGGGGGCTCCACCGCAGCATCGCCTGCGGGACCATGATGGAGCCTGACGAATGCCCTTCCCCTACATGCCCGCAAGCCGTGATGCGCCCCCTTCGCCACGAGGGCCAGCAGAGAACCTGATGCGCCGGTTGGGACTCCGTCCAAGCCGCTGACGCGTCACGACCCATCCCCGAACGCCCGTCGACCATCTCTGGGACGCATCTCGCGGTCTCGGCCCATGACCTGACGCCTCGCCCATCGAGAGCTGTGGGAATGATGGCGACGTGCACCAAGGGGGATTCCCTTTGCCATTCACCGCCATTGAGCGAGTGCCGTCGCGTCAACGCACGCACTCGCCTGAACCCGGGTGCTCGCCATGCGCTTCGTTCTTCGCTTCCTCGGCTTTGCCACGGCCCTGGCCTCGCTTCTTCTGGTCAGCGGCTCGCTGACCGTCGGCATTCTGCTCTGGCATCTCTCCGCCGACCTGCCCGATCACGCGGAACTCACACGTTACGAGCCCGCGGTAACGACGCGCCTGCATGCCGCCGACGGCCGGATCATCGCCGAATACGCGCGAGAGAACCGGCTGTACCTCCCCCTGGAGGCCATGCCGCAGCGGATCGTCGCGGCCTTCCTGTCGGCGGAAGACCGGCACTTCTATGAGCACAACGGCATCGACCCCAAAGGCATCGGCCGCGCCCTGCTCGCCAATCTCGCCAGCGACGCCGCCCGCCCGCAGGGCGCCTCGACGATCACCCAGCAGGTCGCCAAGAACCTGCTGCTGTCACGCGAGCAGACCTACAGCCGCAAGATCAAGGAGATCCTCCTCGCCTTCCGGATCGAGGAGACCTTCAGCAAGGACCGCATCCTTGAGCTGTATCTCAACGAGATCTATTTCGGTATGGGCCACTACGGCATTGCCGCGGCCGCGCTGGGCTACTTCGACAAGTCCGTGCATGAGCTGAGCCTGACGGAGGCGGCCTATCTCGCCGCCCTCCCGAAGGGGCCGAACAACTATCACCCCTTCCGCCAACCCGAGGCGGCCATCGCCCGCCGCAACTGGGTCCTGGAGCGGATGGCCGCCAACGGCTACATCGGGCAGGAGGAGGCGGATGTGGCGACGGAGGAGGCGTTCGTCGTCAATCTGCGTTCAGTCTCGCCGCACGAGACCCAAGCCGGCTACTTCGCTGAGGAGGTCCGGCGCGAGCTCGCCAACCGCTACGGCGAAGCGACGCTCTACGAGGGCGGCCTGTCGGTCCGCACGACGCTTGACCCAACGATGCAGGCTGCGGCCCGCAAGAGCCTCGTCGACGGCTTGGTCCGCTTCGATGAGGCCCGGGGCTGGCGCGGAACCGAGACCCGGCTTGCCTCTGTCGAGGGCGATTGGGGTGTGAAGCTCACCGAACTGCCAACGTGCGAGGACATCCGACCATGGCAGCAGGCTGTCGTGCTCGCCGTCGACGCCAAAGGCGCCCGTATCGGCCTGCGGCCGGACAGGGATGTCACCGGTGCCATTGAGACCGCCCGCCGCACCGGACGGATCGCGAGCCGGGGCATCCGGTGGTCGGGCCAGAGCCGCGTGAGCGATGTCCTGCGGGTCGGCGACATCGTCCATGTGGAGCCCATCAAAAAGGCGTCCAATGAGTACCGGTTGCGCCAAGTCCCCGAGATTTCCGGAGCCCTGGTCGCGCTGGAGCCGGACACCGGACGCATCCGTGCCATGGTGGGCGGCTTTTCGTCCAGCCAGAACGAATTCAACCGCGTCACCCAGGCCTGGCGCCAACCCGGCTCCACGTTCAAGGCCCTCGTCTACGCGGCGGCCCTGGACAACGGCTACACGCCGTCCAGCCTCGTTCTCGATGCGCCGCTGTCCATCGACCAGGGCACGGGACAGGCACCGTGGTCCCCGGGCAACCACAACGGCCGCTACGACGGTCCGTCCACGCTCCGCATGGGGCTGGAGCGCTCCAAGAATGTGATGACGGTGAGGCTGGCGCGGGACGTCGGGATGCCGCTTGTGTCCGACTATGCCCGGCGCCTCGGCGTCCAGGACGACCTGCCGCCGCGGCTCGCGATGGCGCTCGGAGCCGGCGAGACGACGGTGCTGCGGATGACCTCCGCCTACGCGATGTTCGTCAACGGCGGCCGCCATGTTCGGCCAACGCTGATCGAGCACATCCAGAACCGCCACGGGAAGACCATCTTCCGGCACGACCGGCGGGCATGCTCCGGCTGCGCCGCCCTCTCCTGGCGCAACCAGGGTATCCCCAGGCTGGCGGACAAGGCGGAGCAGGCCATCGATCCGCTGACGGCCTACCAGGTGACCTCCCTGCTGGAGGGTGTCGTCGAGCGCACGCTGCCAAAGGTGTTCTCCGGCTTCGGCCGGCCACTCGCCGGCAAGACCGGAACAACCAACGACGCCAAGGACCTGTGGTTCGTCGGCTCGACGCCGGAGCTCGCCGTCGGCGTGTTTCTCGGCTACGACCGGCCCCGCTCGCTCGGCAGGTCGGCCTACGGCTCCGGGCATGCCGCGCCCATCGTCCGCGCCTTCCTGGAGCAGGCGCTCGCGGGCAAGCCGCGAACCGCCTTTCGCGTTCCGGCCGGCATCAAGCTGATCCCGGTTGATCCTTATACCGGCGATCGCAGTGCACTCGGAGCAGGCACGATCCTGGAGGCGTTCAAGCCCGGCACCGAGCCGCCGGCAACCGCGCTTCCCCCTATCTCAAACTGGAGCCCGGCCGACGTCCCAGCCCGGGAGGCTTATGCCCCTCCCGGCCCCAGCTACTTCCGCTGATGGGACGGGTGACGTGATGGCTCGGTCTCTGTTCCAGCTCGCCTTTGAACGCAGCCCCGCACGCATCCGGCTGGCAGCCCTTGGGTTTGTCGGCCTGTTCGCCGCGATTGCAGTGCGACTGGTCGCGTTCGCCCTCGACCCTGCCGAGCCCCGCGCGGCCGCTCAGGACCGGATCCAGCGCATGCGGCCGGACATCGTTGACCGCAACGGCGTCCTGCTCGCCAAGGACCTGAAAGCCTTCTCCGTCTACGCCGAGCCCCGCAGGATCATCGACGTCGACGAGGCGGTCGAGGGCCTGACCGACGTGTTCGCGGACCTCAACCCGCACGACCTGCGTCGCAAGCTCACGTCGGAGTCAGGCTTCGCCTGGATCAAGCGCTCGATCCCGCCCTCCGCGGCCGATCGCGTCTGGTCGCTCGGCTTGGCCGGCATCCACCTGCGGCCCGAACCGACGCGCGTCTACCCCAACGGGGCTGCGGCGGCGCATGTCCTGGGTGCGGTCGACATCGACAACCAGGGCCTGTCGGGAATCGAGAAGTGGATCGATGCCACCATGGGAACGGGAACCGGAGAGCTGTCGAGCGGACAGGCGCCGGCGCTACGGGCCGATATAGCCGTCCGCCTCAGCATCGATCTCAGGGTCCAGCACCTCTATGCCGAGCAACTGCGCCGCGCCGTCGAAACCTACACCGCCATTGCCGCGGCGGGACTGATTCTTGATGTCACCAACGGCGAGGTCCTCGCGCTCGTGTCACTGCCCGATTTCGATCCGAACGAGCCGGATCTGGCGCTGCACCCGGATCGCATCAACCGGATGCAGGTTGGCCGCTACGAGATGGGGTCGATCTACAAGGCCATCACGACCGCGCTCGCATTGGATACCGGGCTGTTCACGCTTCACTCGACCTTCGACGTCAGGCAGCCGCTCACCATCGGCGGCGCCAGCATCGACGACTTCCGCGGCAAGAAGCGGGTCCTGACGCTGCCCGAGAGCTTCATCTACTCATCGAACATCGCCATGGGCCGGATGGCGCTGGTCACGGGCGCGTCCCGGCTCCAGGCCTTCCTGAAGTCGCTCGGTCAGTTCGACCGGATCCGGACCGAATTGACCGAGAGCTCCGCACCCATCGTGCCATCGCGGTGGAGCGATGTCACAACCGCGACGGTCGCCTTCGGGCACGGCATCGCGGTCACACCCCTTCAAGCCGCCATGGCGGTGGCGGCGTTGGTCAATGGCGGTGACCTGATCACCCCCACCTTCCTCGCCGGACGCGGCCTCGGCGACCGCCTCCGAGCTGCGGCCGTGATCAAGCCGGAAACCGCCGCGGCCATGCGCGACCTGATGCGCCTCAACGTCGAGGCGGGATCGGCCCGGCGGGCCTCGCTCGATCCGATCCGGATCGGCGGCAAGACGGGAACCTCCGAGAAAGTCATTGGCGGGGTCTACTCCAAGGAGAAGGTCATGACGTTCTTCGTCGGCGTCGCTCCCATCGACGCACCGCGCTACCTGTTCCTGACGATCCTCGATGAGCCGCGCGGTCTGCCGGAAACCTTTGGCTTCCGCACCTCCGGATGGAATGCGGTACCGGTGACGCGGCGTGTCATGGGTGAGGCCCTGCCGCTGCTCGGCGTCCAGCCCTGGACGGCTTCCGCGCATTGATATTGATCTCGCACACCATGATGGATTTCTGACCGATGTTCGACACGTTTGCCGCCCTCCTCGACTGGTTTGGAATCGTCATCTTTGCGACCACCGGAGCGCTGGTCGCCTCACGCAAGCAGATGGACCTGGTCGGCTTCGTGCTGCTCGGCACAGCCACCGGGATCGGCGGCGGAACGATCCGCGACACGCTCATCAACGCACTTCCGGTGTTCTGGGTGCGGGAGCCGACGTACCTGGTCACCTGCGTGCTGGTCTCCTGCGCAACCTTCTTCCTCGCCCATATCCCGCAATCGCGGCTCAAGCTCCTGCTGTGGTGCGATGCCGTCGGCATGGCCCTGTTCGCGGTGACCGGGGCCGAGAAGGCGTTGCTGGCCCAGGCGGGTCCCATCGTTGCGGTTGCGATGGGCGTGATCACGGCCACCTTCGGCGGCGTCGTCAGGGATATCCTGGGCGGCGAAAGCCCGGTGATCCTCAGTCGCGAGATCTATGTGTCGGCGGCGCTCGGCGGAGCGGTGATCTTCGTCGCCCTGGCACTGGCGGGGGTTGCCCGCGAGTATGCGCTGGCCGGCGGCTTCTGGGCCGCGTTCGCGATCCGGGCGGCGGCGCTGCGGTGGGACTGGTCCCTGCCCCGCTATCGGCCGCGGCCCGGGCGCACGCGGGAGGAAATCGATCGCTGACGGCCCCGCGTCGCATGGATGCTTGCTCAGGATCGCCTGCCTGGGATCATGGGACCGGACTGGATCGAATCGGTTTCCGGCCAAAGGCCGGGTGTGCTCACGTGATCCCGACCCATGGATGTACATTCCCGGGCGGCAGCCGGGACCGCAAGTGACCGTGCCTGCCCGTCTGACCGGGTGATGAGGAACCTGCCCCATTGCAGGGCGGTTGGCCGTATGGAGGATCGCGCGATCACCTGCAGGGAGTGACCGCAGTCCATCAGTCGACCCCGGGCCAAGCCGGCGGAGGATGCGATGAAGACGGACCGGATCATTCCCGTATTGATCGTGGTCGCCGCGGTGGCCGCCTGGACGCCATGGGCACGGCAGAACCAATCGCGGCAGCCTGTGAGCGGTGGACAGATGACGACGCCCATGTGCGGAAATGGACCCGGATGATCCTGCCGGGCCAGCCGCGATCCCGGCCGCACGGAGGCTCGTCTCTCCGCTCATGCGCCCGATACGAAATCCTGATCGAAGACCCGGCGATCGACATTGTCGCCATCGTATGCACCAGGCGATGGCCGTGACTCTGGTTTCACGTCACCGTCACGGCGGCCCCGGCGGAATTGGGCCGGGGTCATCCCGTAGCGTGCCTTGAAACTCCGGCCGAAATGGGAGCTGTCGGAAAAGCCGAGTTCCGCTGCGATCAGGACGGCCGGAAGGCCGCTATGCTCGAGCATCCAGCGCGCGTGCTTGAGGCGCAGGGCCATATAGCTCTCCTGCGGACTCTCGCCCAGGTGGTTACGGAAATGACGCTCAAGCTGGCGCACGCTCAGCGACAGGGCCTCAGCGAGGTCGTGAATGGCAAGAGGTTCCATCAGGTTCTGCTCCATGAGGAGCAGGGCCCGCGAGACGAGATGGTCATCCTTCGTGGCGGCGAGGGATGGCGCGGGCTGTGCGGTGTCGCCTGACCGTGGCCGCTCGACGAGAAGGATATGCAGGGCCTTGTAGGCTTGGGCCTGCCCCAGACGGTCGCTGACCAGGCGAGCCGCGAGATCGGCCACACCAGCTCCGCCGGAGCATGTGATGCGGTCCCGATCGATCACGTAGAGGCGGTCGGCGATCGGGACGAGGTCCGAGAACTCTTCCAGGAAGTCCCGGTAGTGATACCAGCTGACGCAGCACTTGCGATCGGTCATCAAGCCCAAGCGGCACAGGACGAAGCTGCCGGTGCACACGCCGACGAGCGTCACGCCGGCCTGGGCTGCATTCCTCAGGTATCGCGCAATCTCGGGGGGAATCCCGGGAGCGCCATGCAGCAGCCCGCCCACGATCACCAGATAGTCGAACGTCTTCGGGTCGACGAAATCCGACGACGGCTGGATGTCGATTCCGCAGCTGGACCGGACCGGCCGGCGCTGCGGGCTCATGACCTCCCAGGCGCAGGCGATCGGCCGGCTGAGATCGCCCTCGTCGGCCGCCAGGCGCAGGACGTCGACGAAGGTCGAGAACGCCGTCAGGGTGAACTTCGGCATGAGCACGAAGCCAACTCTCAGCTTGGGACCGGTGTGCGCCATTTTCATCCCCTGTCGCATCCGTTCTACCCGATTGTCGCGGAAATACGAAGTGCCGCGGCCGATGCACGCCATAACAGGCGGACAGCACGAGGGTGTTCCAATGCGCCGATTTTCGCTTCTCACGCTTCTGAAGGAGGCGACGAATGCTCACCAGGGCTGGGGACGCCAGTGGCGCGCCCCGGAGCCCAAGGTCGGCTACGACGCCGTCATTGTCGGTGGCGGCGGCCACGGCCTGGCCACGGCCTATTATCTGGCGAAAGAGCACGGCATGCGGAACATCGCCGTGCTCGAGAAGGGATGGATCGGCGGCGGCAACACCGGCCGCAACACCACCATCATTCGCTCCAATTACCTCTATGATGAGAGCGCCGCGATCTATGAGCACGCGCTCAAGCTCTGGGAGACGATGTCTCAGGAGCTGAACTATAACGTGATGTATTCGGCCCGCGGCGTCATGATGCTGGCCCACAACGTCCATGACGTTCAGAGCTTCAAGCGCCATGTCTATGCGAACCGCCTGAATGGCATCGACAACGAGTGGTTGACGCCCGAAGAAGCCAAGGAATTCTGTCCGCCCCTGAACATCTCCAAGAGCCTGCGTTACCCGGTCATGGGCGCGGCTCTGCAGCGTCGCGGCGGCACGGCCCGCCACGATGCCGTTGCCTGGGGCTATGCCCGCGGCGCCGACGCGCTCGGTGTCGACATCATTCAGAACTGTGAGGTGACGGGCATTCGCCGGGGCCTCAGTGGCGCAGTCGAAGGGGTCGAGACCTCAAAGGGCTTCATCCGAACGCCGCGTGTTGGCGTCGTCGCTGCGGGCCACACCAGCGTGATCATGGAGAGGGCCGGGGTTCGCATGCCGCTGGAGAGCTTCCCGCTGCAGGCGCTCGTCTCCGAGCCGGTCAAGCCGGTCTTTCCCTGCGTGGTCATGTCGAACGCGGTTCATGCCTACATCTCGCAATCGGACAAGGGCGAACTCGTCATCGGCGCCGGCACGGACCAATACGTGTCCTACAGCCAGCAGGGCGGCATCCATATCGCGACGCACACCCTCGATGCGATCTGCGAACTGTTCCCGCAATTCACCCGCATGCGGATGCTGCGCAACTGGGGCGGCATCGTCGACGTGACCCCGGACCGCTCCCCGATCATCGGCAAGACCCCGGTGCCGGGCCTGTTCGTCAACTGCGGCTGGGGCACCGGCGGCTTCAAGGCGACGCCCGGGTCCGGCCACGTCTTTGCCCACACCATCGCCAAGGGCGAGCCCCATCCCATCGCCGCTCCCTTCACCATGGACCGTTTCCGGACCGGCCGTCTCATCGACGAGGCGGCGGCGGCGGCCGTTGCACATTGAGGCGCACCATGCTGCTCGTGAATTGCCCCTACTGCGGCCTCCGTCCGGAAATCGAGTTCCGCTGCGGCGGCGAGGCCCACATCGCTCGCCCGGCCGAGCCGTCAACGCTCAGCGACAAGGACTGGGCGGAGTTTCTGTTCGTCCGCACCAACGCGAAGGGCACCTTCGCCGAACGCTGGAACCACGCCCATGGCTGCCAGCGCTGGTTCAATGCCCTGCGCGACACCGCCAGCGACCGGTTCATTCAAACCTACAAAATGGGTGAAACGCGGCCCGACCGCGCACCCGGGCAGGAGAAGCTCTGATGGCCCAGGCTTACCGACTCTCCAAAGGCGGTCGCGTCGACCGAACGAAGCCGGTCACAATCAGCTTCAACGGGCAGAGTGTGCAGGGCTATGCTGGCGACACCGTCGCTTCTGCTTTGCTCGCCAATGGCATCCATCTGGTCGCCCGCTCGTTCAAGTACCACCGGCCTCGCGGCATCGTCACGCATGGTTCGGACGAGCCGAATGCCCTGCTGGATGTGGATCGCGGGCGGGGGCGTGCCGACCCGAACAACCGGGCTACGGTGGTGGAGGTCTTCAATGGCCTGACCATCGCCTCGCAGAACCATTGGCCGTCGCTCGACTTCGACGTCGGCGAGGTGAATGATCTCCTCTCGCCGGTGATCGTCTCCGGGTTCTACTACAAGACCTTCATGTGGCCGCGCTCGTTCTGGACCAAGGTCTACGAGCCGCGCATCCGCGCCGCCGCCGGCCTTGGGCGTGCCCCGACCGTGTCGGACCCGGACCGTTATCAGTACCGCCATGCCCATTGCGACGTGCTCGTCGTCGGATCCGGGCCGGCGGGACTCGCTGCGGCCCTGGCTGCCTCCGAGAGCGGAAAGCGGGTCATCATCGTCGATGAGCAGGCGGAGCTCGGTGGCTCGCTGCTGCACGACGTGACCTCGCTGATCGACGGCATCCCGGCGCAGGATTGGGTCCGGCAGGCGGTCGATACACTGGATTCCCGTGCCAACGTGGTGGTTCTGCCCCGCACGACCGCCTTCGGGTACTATAATCATAACCACATTGCCTTGGCTGAACGCGTGACGGATCACCTGGCGGACCCGTCATCCAACCTGCCGCGTGAGCGGCTCTGGCAGGTGCGTGCCAAGCAAGTGGTCCTGGCGACCGGGTCTCATGAACGCCCGCTCGTCTTCGCCGACAACGACCGTCCTGGCATCATGCTGGCGGAGAGCGTCCGCGCCTTCATCAATCGTTACGGCGTAGCGCCGGGGCGCCAGATCGTGTTCGCCACCAGCGGCGCATCCGCGTACATGGCTGCGGCCGATGCCAAGGCGGCCGGGCTCGCAGTCTCGGTGGTCGATGTCCGCAGTGAGGCGGAGTGCGGACCCGAGGTCGCTCAATTGCGATCGATGGGCTGCGAGGTGCTGACCGGCCATACGGTCGTCGCCTCGCAGGGACGCAAGCGTGTCACCGGCCTTATCATCGCGCCAATGGGTGCCGACGGCCGCGTCGGCGCCCGCCGCACCCTGCCGTGCGACTGCGTCGGCATGTCGGGCGGCTGGACCCCGGCCATCCACCTGTTCTCCCAGTCACGCGGCAAGGGCCGCTACGAGCCCTCGTTGGACGCCTTCCTGCCCGGCCCGTCGGTGCAGGCGGAGCGCTCGGCCGGCGCCGCCAAGGGAGTGTACCAGCTCAATGAATGCCTGTCGCAGGGCTGGGCGGCCGGTGCCGAGGCGGCGGAGCATGCGTCCGAGCGGACCTTCGACGCCACCGACGGCCCGGTCGGCTTCAAGCCGGTGCGGGTGCTCCCGACCGACGTCAATTCCAAGCGCCTGCGTGCCTTCGTCGACTTCCAGAACGACGTGACGGCCAAGGACATCAAGCTTGCGGTGCGCGAGGGCTTCGAGTCCATCGAACACGTCAAGCGCTATACCACGACAGGTATGGCGACGGATCAGGGCAAGACGTCGAACATGAACGCGCTTGGTCTGGTGGCGGGCATTCTCGATCGACCCATCCCGGCGGTCGGAACGACCACCTTCCGGCTGCCCTATACCCCGACCACGTTCGGCACCTTTGTCGGTCCGAGCCGTCACCACTTGTTCGACCCGATCCGCACCACGCCGATCCACGAATGGGCGGTGGCCCACGGGGCGGAGTTCGAGAATGTCGGTCTGTGGAAGCGGGCCTGGTACTTCCCGAAGGCAGGCGAGGACATGCATGCCGCCGTGGCACGCGAGTGCAAGGCCGCCCGTACGAGTGTCGGTATCTTCGATGCCACGACCCTCGGCAAGATCGAGGTCGTGGGCCCGGATGCCGCCGAGTTCATGAACCGCATCTATACGAACGCGTGGTTGAAGCTCGAGCCGGGCAAATGCCGCTATGGACTGATGCTGAAGGAAGACGGCTACATCATGGACGACGGCGTCGTCGCGCGTCTCGCCCATGACCGCTTCCATGTGACCACGACGACGGGCGGGGCGCCCCGCGTGCTGGCCCATATGGAGGACTACCTCCAGACCGAGTGGCCAGACCTCAAGGTGTTCCTGACCTCGATCACCGAGCAATATGCGGTCATTGCGCTCCAAGGTCCGAAGGCACGCGAGGTGATCGCGCCGCTGGTAACGGACATCGATCTGTCGCCGCAGGCGTTCCCGCATATGTCCGTACGCACGGGCCTCATCTGCGGCGTTCCCTGCCGCCTGTTCCGCGTGTCGTTCACAGGCGAACTCGGCTTCGAGATCAACGTGCCCGCCGATGATGGACGCAGGGTCTGGGAAGCGATCTTCGAACGGGGCCAGCCCTATGGCATCACGCCCTACGGCACCGAGACCATGCATGTGCTGCGAGCCGAAAAGGGCTTTATCATCGTCGGTCAGGAAACGGACGGCACGGTGACGCCGGACGATCTCGGCCTGTCGGGTCTCATTGCCAAGACCAAGCCGGACTTCGTCGGCAAGCGCTCGCTCTCGCGTCCTGACATCGTGGGCGCCGGTCGCAAGCAGCTGGTCGGGTTGGTGACCGATGATCCAAACGAGGTGCTCGACGAGGGCGCTCAGATCGTCATGGATCCGAACCAGGCGATTCCCATGCGCATGGTGGGACACGTGACCTCCAGCTACTGGAGCTCGAACTGCAATCGTTCGATCGCGCTTGCGCTCCTGGCGGGCGGACGCTCGCGGATGGGCAGCCGCATCTATGTCACGACTCCGACAGGCTTCACGACCGCACGGGTCTGTGAGCCAGTGTTCTTTGACCCTGCAGGGGAGCGCCTCAATGCCTAGGACCAGCCATTCCGCCCGCCGTGACCTGTCGCTGGTGACAGAGCAACCTGTTACACTGCCTGAGACGACGACGCAGGTCGCGATCCGGCCTCTTCCGGCTCAGGCTCGCTTTTCACTTCGGCTGAATGAGGCCGACCTAGAGGGCGCCAAGACTGCCGCGGGGTTCACACTTGATCTTCCGATCAACAGCCGTTCGGGCTCGGCCGAGCGATCCTCAATCCGCCTCGGCCCGAACGAGTGGCTTCTGATCGGGCCCTATGGCGACGCTGGGGCCATCGCCGACCAGGTCGGCGCCGCCCTCAGTGGCCGCTTCTACACCCTCGTGGACGTCAGCCACCGCAATGTCGGTATCATTGTCTCCGGCCGTCGCGCGGCGGACGTGCTCAACAGTGGCTGCCCCTTGGATCTCGTCGAGGCCGCCTTTCCCACAGGCATGGCGACCCGCACGCTGATGGGCAAGGCCGAGATCGTGCTCATGAAGCTGGATGACGCGCCGACCTTTCAGGTGGAGTGCTGGAGGTCGTTCTCGACCTATGTGCGCGACTACCTGGTCGAAGCAGCCCGTGAGTTCGAACCATCCATCGCCTGATCGAAAAGCGGGGTTCCCGTGACCAGTGCCTTTGAACTCTTCAAAATCGGTATCGGACCATCAAGCTCGCATACGGTCGGTCCCATGGTGGCGGCGAAGCGCTTCATCGACGAGTTGAAGCGAGACGGCCTGAAACCGAGGCGGATCAAGGCGGAGATCTATGGATCGCTGGCCTGGACCGGCCGTGGGCACGGGACAGATACAGCAATCTGCCTTGGCCTTCTCGGAGGGACACCGGACACGGTTGATCCAAACAGCGTCGCCGACCTGGTCCATCATCTTCACGAGGCTAAGCAGGTTCTTGCAGGTGACAACGTCCGAGCAGAGTTTGATCCGGACCGGGACATTGTCTTCAACATGAAGGACGTACTGCCGGGGCATTCCAATGGCATGCGCTTTTCGGCCCTCGACGTGCACGACGCAGTCATCTCCGAGAAAGTTTTCTACTCTATCGGCGGCGGGTTCGTCGTGCTCGAGGGCGAGCCGGCGGATAGCAGGGCTACGCCGGTGCCTTACCCATTTCACTCGGCCGCCGAGCTGCTGAACATCTGCACGGAAAAGAGCCTGACAATCGCCGAGGTTCAACTCGCCAATGAGTTGGCCGCAAGGTCGCGCGAGGAGATCGACAACCGCCTGGACGCGATCCGTGACGCGATGTTCGCTTGCATCGATCGGGGATTGTGCATGGAAGGCCAATTGCCTGGCGGCCTTCGGGTCAAACGCCGGGCGAAAGCTCTCTATGACGAACTGCAGAAAAGGCGCAATAAGAACCACCGCAGCCCGCATGAGGTCATGGACTGGGTCAGCACCTACGCCATCGCGGTCAACGAGGAGAATGCCTCCGGCGGCCGCGTGGTTACGGCGCCCACGAACGGTGCTGCCGGCATCATCCCGGCGGTCCTGCGCTACTGCCGCGATTTCTGCTCCGAGTACACGCCAGAGGGCAGCCACACGTTCTTGCTGACCGCTGCGGCGATCGGCAGCTTGATCAAACGTAACGCGTCGATTTCCGGCGCCGAGGTCGGCTGTCAAGGCGAGGTGGGGTCGGCCGCCTCGATGGCGTCGGCCGGGCTGGCGGCCGTGCTGGGCGCCACGCCGGCCCAGGTCGAGAACGCCGCAGAAATCGCCATCGAGCATCATCTTGGCATGACCTGTGATCCCATCGGAGGATTGGTGCAGATCCCCTGCATCGAGCGCAATGCCTTTGGCGCCAACAAGGCCATCGCCGCTGCGTCCCTCGCTTTATGCGGCGACGGAACCCACCGGGTCACCCTTGATGAGGTGATCGAGACGATGCGCCAGACAGGCTCCGACATGCAGACGAAGTACAAGGAGACGTCTCTCGGCGGTCTCGCCGTCAATGTTGCCGAATGCTAAGGGAGAACCAGATGTATACGCACCCGCTTGCTACTCCTCTTTCGAACCAAGCCCTGCCAGGAGCAGGGCAGCATGACAGCGAGGTTTTCGACGCGATCGAGGCTGAACTGCAACGTCAGCAGGATCAGATCGAGCTGATCGCATCCGAGAACATCGTGTCGGGAGCAGTTCTCAAAGCCCAGGGCTCGGTCTTTACCAACAAGTACGCAGAAGGCTATCCGGGCCGGCGCTACTACGGCGGCTGTGAGCATTCCGACACCGTGGAGGCCCTTGCCATCGATCGCGCGTGCAAGCTGTTCGGATGCACCTTCGCCAACGTGCAGCCGCACTCCGGCGCTCAAGCCAATGGTGCGGTGTTCATGGCCCTGCTGCAGCCCGGTGACACGATCCTGGGCATGGCCCTGTCCGCCGGCGGCCATTTGACCCATGGAGCCCCACCGACCATGTCGGGCAAGTGGTTCAAGGCGGTCGGCTACGGGGTTCGCCAGGAGGATGCACAGATCGACTATGATGAGGTCGAGCGATTGGCACGGGAGCATCAGCCTAAGCTGATCATCGCCGGCGGTTCCAGCTACCCCCGCGTCATCGACTTCGCACGCTTCCGTGCGATTGCGGATGCTGTCGGGGCCTACCTGTTCGTGGACATGGCTCACTTTGCTGGGCTTGTAGCCGCAGGCGTCTATCCATCGCCGTTCCCGCATGCCCATGTGGTCTCGACCACAACCCACAAGACCCTCCGTGGCCCACGCGGCGGCATGATCCTGACCAACGACGAGGCCATCGCCAAAAAGCTCAACTCCGCGGTGTTCCCCGGTATGCAGGGCGGTCCGCTGATGCATGTCATCGCCGCCAAAGCAGTCGCCCTTGGCGAGGCATTGCAACCTGAGTTCAAAACCTATGCGACCGCCGTGGTGGCGAATGCCCGGGCGCTGGCGACTCGCCTGGTCGAGCGTGGCGCTGCTATCGTGTCTGGCGGCACGGACAGCCATGTCGTCCTGGTTGATCTGCGTCCCATCGGTGTGACCGGCAAAGCCGCCGAAGCTGCCCTCGAACGGGCCGGGCTGACCTGCAACAAGAACGGCATTCCGTTCGATCCCGAGAAACCGGCCGTGACCTCGGGCATCCGTCTTGGGACGCCGGCCGCCACCTCTCGCGGGTTTGGCATGAAGGAATTCGAGCAGGTCGGCGACTGGATCGCTCAGGTGCTGATTGGCCTCGCTCAGAACGGCGAGACGGTGAACGAGGCAACGGAGAAGCAGGTCCGCCGGGAGGTTAAGGCGCTCTGCGGCCAGTTCCCGATCTACCAGTAACAGACGACATCGGTCATGACTGACTTGGCGAGCGGCGGGGCAATCTCCGCCGTCTCGAGGTCACATCACCATCGAACGCCCACCATTGGACCGAAACAGCAGATCATGAAGCTCGAAGATCCACGCTACGTGCTTAAATTCTCGTGCTACGACACGATCGGCATCATCCAGGCGATTTCGAGTTTTCTGGTCAATAACGGCTGCAACATCATCACGAGTTCGCAGTTCGGCGACCGCGAGACCGAGCGCTTCTTCATGCGCGTCGCCTTCACACCGATCGATCCCCGGACGGAACGCTCGGCGCTCGAAGGACTCTTCAAGCCGATCGCCGAGCGCTACCGGATGGATTGGAGCCTGCACGAGACAAGCACCCGGGCGAAGGTGCTGCTCATGGTCTCGCGCTTCGGGCATTGCCTGAACGATCTTCTCTACCGCCAACGCATCGGCGCCTTGAACATGGACGTCGTTGGCATCGTCTCCAATCACCGGGACTTCGAAGATCTTGGAACGAGCCGCAACATCCCGTTTCACCATCTCCCTGTCACGAAAGAAACCAAGGCCCGGCAGGAAGCGCAGTTGCGTGACGTCATCGAGACCACCGGTGCGGATCTGGTCGTGCTGGCCCGCTACATGCAGGTGCTGTCCGACGAGATGTGCCAATATCTGTCAGGCCGGGCGATCAATATCCATCACTCATTTCTGCCGAGCTTCAAGGGGGCTGCTCCCTACACCCAGGCCTATACCCGTGGAGTCAAGCTCATCGGTGCGACCGCTCACTACGTGACCCCGGAGCTGGATGAGGGGCCGATCATCGAGCAGGAAGTGCAGCGCGTGAGCCATGAGCATTCGCCGGACGACCTGACCGCCATCGGTCGCGATGTGGAGAGCCTCGCCCTATCCCGCGCGGTCAAGTTCCATATCGAGCACCGCGTGCTCCTGAACGGGAACAAGACTGTCGTATTCCGCTAAGACACGCAGAGTTTGTGCCAAGATTGGCGAGCTCAAATATGCGTCCGATCGATGATCCGCGACCCTAGGGTTTGTTATCGGCCTGCGTCGATGGCTTGCCCTCGATCCTATTCAAAGTTCGGCGATCCTTCGCAGGCCCCCTTTGGCGAGGAACTACAATGCACCGGCCTGCGAACGTGATGATCCAACCATCTGCCTCAGCGTCGCTGATGACCCGGTCAATCCAGCGAGAGAATCTCTTGATCGCGCTTGTGAACGTAGAGGACATTCGAGCCTCACAGGGAATAGTCGCTCATCCTGTTATGTCTGCTCAGCCTTCCGGGAGAACATAAGCACTCTCTGTCTTCCAGGACAGACCTATCCTCCCGCCTCTCCGGACATGGTTCTCCCGGAATGTCATATCAGGCACCAGAACCTTGATTTCCTGACGTTCATCCGTCTCGACATAAACCCTGACCGCGGCACCGACGAACTCTTCGCCGATAATCCTCCCGACCATCACATTAGCTCCGGGTTGCGGGTGTGCAAGGCTGATCTGGATACGATCCTCGGGAACGACGAACCGAATCTGATCGCCGGCGGATACGGATCTTTGAGGGTTGACCGGTGTCTCGAAGCTGGCACTCGCCGTTTGCACCGAAACCGTCGCGTCGGCGATCCGGTGGACCGTTCCTTCAAAGATGTTGGAGGAACCCAGGAATTCGGCCACGAAACGATTGCGGGGGGTGCGGTAGATGTCGACAGGTCGCCCGATTTGCTCGATCCTCCCGCGGCTCATGATGATGACGCGGTCCGCCATCGAGAACGCTTCCGACTGGCTGTGGGTGACATAGACAAAGGTTATGCCGAGTTCTTCCTGCAACTCCGTTAGGACCGCCTGCATGCGCACCTTCAGGTGAGCATCAAGGGCACTTAATGGTTCATCCAGCAGCAGGATCTTCGGTTCGGTCACCAACGATCGTGCCAGCGCGACGCGTTGGCGCTGGCCGCCGGAAAGCTGCGCGATGTTGCGGTTCGTGAATTCGGAAAGTCCCATGCGATCCAGCCACCCGAGTGCGCGCTTGCGTCTTTCCGCTGCCGGAACCTTCCTCATCCTGAGGCCAAACTCGACGTTCTCGACAACGGTCAGGAAGGGAAACAACGCAAGGCTCTGCCAGACCAGTGGCGTCTCCCGCTGCCACGGCGGGAGATCGTTCATGCGGTGACCTTCGATCCTGATCTCTCCCTCGGATGGCGCCTCCAGACCCGCCAGCATCCGCAACGTGGTCGTCTTCCCGCATCCGGAGGATCCCATGATCGCGAGGAACTCACCAGCGGCGATCTCAAAGCTCGTGCGTTCGACGGCCGTAACGGCGCCGTAGCGTTTAACGACGTTGTCGACGGCGACGAGAGGGATTTTCGACATTGTGTCCTCTTAGTGCGCATTTCCAGAGGGATCGGAGGTTCTCGCGCGATTCCGCAGCAGGATCTGCGCGATGACGACGAGGGTTATGCTGGATAGGAAAACGACGGTTCCGATGGCATTGATGCGGGGGCTGACCTGCCCCTGAAGAAACCCGAGGACACGCACGGGGAGCGTCTCGTTGAGGCCGGACACGAACCACGCGACGGCGAACTCGTCGAAGGACACGGCCATCGTGATGAACAGTGCCGCCAGGATGGAGGGCATGGTAAAGGGAACGATGACACATCGAAGCGCCGTCCACTCGTCCGCCCCCAGATTCCAGGCCGCGGCCTCGAGGCTCTGGTCCATCTGAGATAACCGAAGCCGGATGATTGCCATCGCGAACGGTGCACACATGACGACATGAGCCAGGATGACGGACCAGAGTTCGCCTGCGATCCCCAAGCGTGCGAAATACGCGAGCATACCGAGTCCCAGGATCACGACCGGGATGGTCGGCGGCAGGAGCGCAAGCGCGAGATAAAGTTTCTTCCCGAGGAAGTGGAAGCGGTAATCCGTGTATGCTGCGCCGAAGCCGATGATCGTTGAGAGAATGGATGTGCAAGCGCCGACAACGAGTGTGTTCTCGAAGCCCGTGATGACGAGAGGATCCGTGAACACGGCCTCGTACCAATCGGTCGTGAAATGCCCGAGCGGCAGGGACGGGAAGCGGTCGGAGTTGAACGAAAAGACGAAGCTTGCCGCGATCGGGGCGAAGATGAAGAGAAATATGAGGCCGACATAAAGCTTCAGTGCGACCGATATGGCTCGGCCCCTGTCGACGATCCTCGTCTTGGCCGGACTGACCCGCCCGAGCCGAAGGGGGCGTCGCTCGGCGGGCGGGCCATCAGCCGCCATTGTCTGTTCCAGGTTCATCGTCCAGGCTTTCTGTAAGCGTAGGCAATCGAGGCGAATGCGACCGCAAGCAACGTGCCGATCATCATAAGTGCAATGACTGCGGCCCGGGGCCATTGCTGTCCCGATTTGGTCGTGTCAGTGATGAGGATGGGAAGCGTCGGGGATTGGCCGCCGCCGAGATACAATGGGCTGACGAAATCGCCGAACGTGAGGATGAAGCAAAAGAGCGCGGCCACGACCAGCCCGATCCGTGCCGACGGAATGATCACGGCAAACACTGTGCGGACCCTGCCGCAACTGAGGTTGTGGGCGGCCTCGATCAGGCTGCGGTCGACGAACATCAGGCTGAACAGTTGAAGCAGGATGACGAGCGGAAGGGTCAGGGTCAAATATCCAATCAGCGTCCCGAACGCATTGTTGATCAGGGGAAGCGGGCTGAACCCGGCGGATGACAGCAGTTTATTGATGATGCCCTGATCCGTCAGGAAGATCTGCCACGAGTATATCCGCACGAGATAGCTGGTGAAGAAGGGAATGACGAGAAGGAAGATCGCGAGCTGTCGGGCTCGGGGCTGGAGCTTGAACGAAATTGCGTAGGCGCAAGGAAACGCAATCAGGCTGCAGACGCCGGTCGCGACAATCGCATTGATCCACGTGTGCGAATAGGTGGACCAGAAGACGTCGCTCGCCAGGACGTACTCCCAGTTGACCGACGTGAGGGCTGGCTGGAGGCGGAAATTCCTGACCTGCCAGAAGCTCAGCGCAACCAGGAAAAGGAGTGGCGCCACGAAGAATGCGAGCTGCCACACGAGCATCGGAAGAGCCAGGGCGACCCCAAAAAAGCGGATCCTGCGCATGCGAAGACAGTCTCCAGGAACGAGGGGCATGCTCCGGCCATGCCGTGCGGCCGGAGCGATGATCATGGCCTCTTGGGGCGTAGGGACCGTCTGTCAGCGGGCCCAGGCTCGGGGCACGGGCGGCGTCAGCCGCTCATTCCCTTGTAGCGCGTCCAGAAATCGTTCCAGACCTCCAGGTCCTGTTTGATGGGCAGCTCGCGGAACTGGATCTTGCCGGACCGGATGTCGTCCATCACATTCGACTTGTTCAGTTCCATCCGTTGCCGCTTCGCCTCTTCGGGCGTGACCTTCGCCAGCAGCTCCCAACCTTTCTTATTCGGAATCAAGGCAGGATAAGCAGCCATGTTGGCCGACTTCGCCTGACCCTCGGCGGACGTAATGTACTGGATCCACTTCCGGGCGAGGTCCTGCTTCTTGGTGCCCTTGCCGATGCAGAACGACTCCGTCCATTGCAGTCCGCCTTCGTCGGGAATGACGGTGCGCACCGGAGCGCCATTCTTCTCGAGGACGCCGGTGATCCAGTCGCCGATGCCGCAGAATGCCAGCATCTGCCCGTTCTTCAGCGAGGCGAACGTGCCGCCATAGTCGAAGAACCCACCGACCTGCCGCCTCAAGGAGATCGTCGTATCCTGAACCTTCTTCCAGGCGGCCGCGTCGATGTCGTACGGCTTCCTGTTCCCGGCATGGAGGCTCACCTGACCAAGGTTGGGAAGATGCCAGTCGAAATGCCCGACCTTGCCTTTGAGCTTCTCGTCCCAGAAGACCCGGTAGGAACGAGCCTGAGCTTCGGTAATGACCCCCGTATTATACGAGACGCCCAGGAAGCCGAAGCGGGTGATGACCGAGTAAAGCTTGTTGCCGTCCCAGTGCCCAGGGAAGCGGTGGAACTCGGGGAAGAACTCGTCGAAGGCATAGTCCTTGGGGTCGAGCTGTTCGATGTAGCCCGCCTCGCGGAGCTGCTGAACGTATTCCGCATCCGACAGGATGATGTCGTAGGTGCCCGGAGGCGACTGCGATATCAGGGCGAGCATATTGTCGCCACCGGTATAGTACTTCGGCACGAACTTGACGTTGTGCTGCCGTTCGAATTCCTGGACGACGTCAGGCTCGGCATGTCCGTACCAGGCCAGCATCGTGAGCTGGACCGGCTGGGCCGAGGCTGGGCGGATGAGATACGGCATGCCGATGGCCGCGACGCCGGCCGCCTTGAGGATCGTTCGCCGCGAGACGGGACCGGACCCGGATGTGCTTCCCATTTCAGTTCCCTCTTTTATGCACGCATCGCCGTCGAGGGTATGCGTACTGGTTGTTGATGGTATCTGTGCCCTCGCAATATTTGAAATTGATCTGTCAAATGTATCGATTAGTTCCGCTTATTCAGAGGACTCGTGCCGATATTGCGGTCGATGCGGATGACGTCGGTCTGGCCGGAGTCGTGGAGGCACTGGATCAGGTGGCTCGCCAGCAGGAGCCCCGCCGTCGAGAGTTGCGAATGCTTGTAGTGCAGCCCCACGCGGATGTCCGTCATCGGCGGGAAGCCGTCCGCCTCCGTCAGGACACGCATGCCGCGGGTCAGCGTCCGCGACGTCATCGCGCTGATCCCTAGGCCCGACTGGACGGCCTCTTGCAAGCCCGCGATGCTCGGGCTCGAATAGGCGATCCGCCAGGCCCGGTCGACGGTGTCGAGGGCCTGGATCATCCTGCTGCGGTACTCGCACCCCTTGTGGTGAGCGGCGATCGGCACGGGGGTCTGCGCGTGCACGTCGCCGCCGGATGCCGCCACCCAGATGGGACGTTCGGCCCATGAGAACGCCAGGCCCGGCCCGGGCTGGGTCCCGTGCATCGCGACGACGATGTCCGCCTCGTCAGCTTCCAGCCGGGCCAGGAGTTCCTGGCTCAGGTCGCAGACGACCTCCAACTGGACGTCCTGGTGCTTCTTGACGAAGTTCGTGAGCGCTCGCTGCAAGAACGCCATCGCGTAATCGGTCGGAAGCCCGACCCTGAGGATGCCATCCGACTGCCGGCGCTGCAGGACGGCGGCGGCCTCGTCGTTCAGGCGGAGGATCTGGCGTGCGAACCGCAGCAGCACGTCGCCGGATTCGGTCGGGGCGATATCGCGCCCAGTCACCTGGACAAGGACGCACCCGACCAGGTCCTGGAGCTTCTGCATCTGCAGGGTGATCGCGGGCTGCGTGCGGCCTAGGGCCTGGCCCGCCTTGGTGAAGCTGCCCAGCTCGACGACCGTCACGAAGGTCCGGAGTATGTCGATCGGAAGATTGGTGAACCGCATCCGACCCCTCATCGCTTATGGAAGCATAATCCGAATTTATTTCTCTTATCAACGGCTCAAGATCAAGATGCTTCCGCAGTTGGCACCCTTCGGAGGTATTCGTGTCGAGTCGTACAGTATTCGCTGCCGAGATGCCGTGGCCGGACTACGACGCTGCGGTCCATGACGGCCGGACACCCATCATCATCCCCTTCGGCTCGATGGAGCAGCACGGCCACCACATGCCCCTGCACGTGGACGTGTTGCTCCCGACGGAGTTCGCGCGCCGCGTGGCAGGACAGATCGGGGCACTCGTCGCCCCGCCCTTCACATACGGATACAAGTCGCACCAGAAATCCGGCGGCGGCAACCACCTGCCCGGAACGACGAGCCTCGACGGTGCGACCCTGGTCAATGGGCTGAAGAACGTCATCACCGAGTTCGCCCGTCATGGCATCCGCAAGTTCGCGATCATGAACGGGCACTACGAGAACGCCTGGTTCATCACGGAAGGGGTCGACCTGGCCCTCAAGGAGCTGCGCTGGGATCGGGTCGACGGCGTGAAGGTCGTGGTCCTGTCCTACTGGGACTTCGTGAACGAGGAAACGATCGCGCGCCTGTACCCGGGCGGCTTCCCGGGATGGGCCGTCGAGCATGGCGGAGTGCTCGAGACGTCGTTGATGCTCGCCCTTCATCCGGAACTCGTGCAGCTCGAGAGGGCGCATGACCATCCGCCCGCGACATTCCCGCCGTACGACGTCTATCCCGTCAAGCCCGAATGGACGCCGGCGAGCGGAACCCTGTCCTCCCCGAAGGAGGCCACCGCCGAAAAGGGCGGGATCCTCCTCGAGGTCTGCACCACGGGTATCGTCGACGCTCTCAGGGCCGAATTCGCCTGAGGGGCCAGGACGGGAAATCCTCGGCACGTGTGCCTGGGCCATCAAAGAGTCTTCACCGAACCAAAGAGGGAGAGATCAATGTACCAGGAACCCCAAGACCTGCTTCGCGGCTCCGGCGGCGAGCCGGCAGGCGTGAGCGACATGCTTCATGTCATGAAGTGGCACAACGGGGAGAAGGATTGGTCGCCGTTTTCGGACGCCGAGATGACCCGGCGTCACGATGCCCTGCGCCAGTACATGGCCGAGCACGACATCGATGCCGCCCTCCTGACCTCCTATCACGGGATCTGCTACTACTCCGGCTTCCTGTATTGCTACTTCGGCAGGAAGTACGGGATGGTCATCGACGCCCAGAATGCGACGACGATCAGCGCCGCCATCGACGGAGGCCAGCCGTGGCGTCGGACCTTCGGCGACAACATCACCTACACGGACTGGCGTCGGGACAACTTCTTCAGGGCGGTCCAGACGCTGACCGGAGGCGTCAAGCGCCTCGGCATCGAGTTCGACCATGTCTCGATCGACTACCGCAAGCAGATCGAGGATGCGCTGCCCGGCGTCGAACTGGTCGACATCGCGCCGCCCTCGATGTGGATGAGGACCATCAAGTCTGCCGAGGAGCACAGCCTCATCCGCGAGGGAGCCCGCATCTGCAACGTCGGCGGACGCGCCGTCATGGATGCGGTCAAGGCGGGCATCCCGGAGTACGAGGTCGCCATTGCCTCGACCAACGCCATGATCAGGGAGATCGGGAAATCGTTCCCGTTCGTCGAACTCATGGACACCTGGACCTGGTTCCAGTCAGGCCTCAACACGGATGGGGCGCACAACCCCGTCACGAACCGGACGGTACGGGCCGGCGACATCCTTTCGCTGAACTGCTTCCCCATGATCTTCGGCTACTACACGGCCCTTGAGCGTACGCTGTTCTGCGAGTACGCGTCCGATGCGCATCTCGACTACTGGCAGAAGAACTGCGAGGTCATGCGTGTCGGTTGCGACCTGATCAAGCCCGGGAAGCGGTGTTCCGAGATCGCGCTCGAGCTCAACGGCATGTACCGTGAATGGAACCTGCTGCGGTACCGCTCCTTCGGGTATGGTCATTCCTTCGGCATCCTGAGTCACTATTATGGCCGGGAAGCGGGGGTCGAGCTTCGCGAGGACATCGATACCGTCCTGAAACCGGGAATGGTCGTCTCGATGGAACCGATGATCATGATCCCCGAGGGCCTTCCGGGCGCGGGCGGTTACCGCGAGCACGACATCTTCATCGTGACCGAGACAGGGGCGGAGAACATCACGAATTTCCCCTATGGACCGGAACAGATGATCATTCGGAAGCGATAGGGGCGGCGTTGACCGGTCCGTGCTGAAGCGGTCCATTCCACCGCACCGAACATCGATGCAGACCTGACGATTGTCCGCGGCGGGCTACCGGTACGGGAGCCCGCCGCCTCGAAGGCAATGATCACGGGTCGCGAGGCTCCTAAGCCGTCAGGATTTCAGGATCTGTCCAGGCCGACCAGGCATCCCACCCGACGAAACGCGGCAGCAGGACGTGTGAGCCAAGCCGCCGGCGGACAGCCCTACAGCAGTGGCGAAAGCACCCGTGCCGCGGAATCCCGTAACCGCTTGAGGACCGGAATACGCAAGTACCCGGCTGCCTCGAACGAATAGCAATCCTTGAGATCCCTCTCGAACGCCGCCTCCAGTTCGCCCGAGAGCTGCGTATCGTAGATGACCGCGTTGAGCTCGTAGTTGATGCTGAAGCTGCGGATGTCGAGATTGGCTGAGCCGATGGAGCAGACCTCACCGTCGATGCTGAGGGTCTTGGCATGCAGGTAGCCTTTCCCGTACATGTGCACCCGCGCCCCCGCGGCTGCGATCTCGGCCAGGTAGGTGTTGGCGGCCCAGTACGGCGTCTGGTTCAGGCCCTCGCCGCGGTCGCTCACCATCACGTCCACCTCAATGCCGGCCAAGGCGGCCGCTTTGAGCGCCTCCGCGATGGTGGCATCGAGGATGAAGAAGGGGGATTGCAGCCGCACACGCTGCTGGGCCGACATGATCATGGCGAAATAGAGCTGGCGGATGGCACGCCACTCCGAGTCCGGGCCCGAGGTCAGGATCTGAACCGGCACGTACGCATCGTCGGCGCCCAGATCCTCCGATGTCGTGGGAGGCATCTCCGTTGCAAGCAACGGGAAGCGATCCGCCGTGAAGAGGTCCTCGCCCGTGGCGTTATACCAGTCGACAAGGAATACCACCTGCAGCACCGTCGCCGCCTCCCCTTCAAGGCGAACCTGCGTGTCCCGCCAGCTGTCGAAGGTCGGTCCGCCGTCGATATGCTCCTGGCCGATGTTCATCCCACCCGTGTAGCCAACCTGCCCATCGATCACAGCGATCTTGCGATGATTGCGGTAGGAGACCGTGTGAAGCCAATAGAGAGCCGAGACTGGCGCCCATTTGACGCTGCCTTGGCTGAGCGCACGTTTGTAGCGGCGGGTCAGGCGAAAGAGCGATCCGAACGGATCGTAGAGCAGGCGCACCTCGACACCATGGGCTGCCCGTTCGAGCAGGATCGCCTTCAACTCGCGGGTGAAGGCATCGTCAGCCCAGGTGTAGAACTGGAGAAAGATTGTCCGCTGCGCCCTCCTCAGATCCTCCATCAGACTTGGGTAGAACGTGGACGCGTCCTGCTGGATGGCGACCCGGTTCCGCGTGGTGAGGCCGGAATGAGAGTTGTGCCGCACCAGCGACATGAGCCGCCGCCGGACAAGGCTTTGCGTCTCCAGCCTTCCGATTTCGGCATCCTGACGAGCCAGAAGCTGCTTCAGCAGCGGCGCGGCGGTTCCCTCCAGGTTCTGGCGGGCAAGCTGCCGCTGGCGGCTGAAGGCCTTGCGGTCGCGTCCGAACAGGGCATAGATGATCAGCCCGATGCCGGGCAGGGTCAGGAACAGCAGCGTCCAGGCGAGTGTCGCCTGCGGACGTCGGTTCTCCAGAAGGATGAAGATGCCGGTGAGCAGAGCATAGCCTGCGAAGAACCAGCCAAGGGCGGCAGTCCAGGTCATCCCGTCCTTCTCTCCCGTCAGGCCGTGGCCTTCCGTGCGGGCTCGTGCATCCTGTCCGCCTTCACGAAGGCGGAACGTCGCTGCAGCGGGACAACCTGGTTCCGTGCCTGTGGTTCGGCTGGCATCGTAGCCTCTTCCGACATGTGCCTTGGCTCGCCGTCCCTGCCGGATATCCGAAAGCCTGTCTCAGGCGTTGGCGGATTGAAGCCGCAGCCCCGGGAAGGGTCGTGGCCAGCCACGCCCGAATGCCGAGCGCATGATGAACCTGAACAAGACACGGCCTGAACCCATCCGGTTGCCCGACAGGAGGGTTCTCCGGCGGGGGATGGCCCGAAAGCCCACGCCGATCCGAATTTCCGTCACGGCATGGCGGCTCATCCTGCTTGGCCTGGCTGCCCTGCTGGCGCTGATCCTGTGGGCGGTGCCGATCGTGCCGGCCGTCGCTCTAGCCGGCTTCGCGGTGGCCCTGGTGCTGTCCTTCCCGGTTCACCTGTTCGCGCAGTATGTTCCGCGTAGCCTGGCAATCCTGCTGTCATTCCTGATCCTGCTCGCCGTGGTCCTCCTGCTGGCCTACATTCTCCTGCCCCTGATCGTGTCCCAGGCCGGGGCCCTCGTCACTGCCCTGCCCGATCTGGTGCAGAACCTGGAGCAGTATCTGGTGCGGGCGCTCAGGGCGCTACATGCCCGGGATCTGTTGCCCGACACCCCGGAGGCGGTGGCGGGACGCCTGATCTCGGATATCAAGGACAGCCTTGGCCTGATCGCCAACAATGTGCTCGGCCGTACGCTCGGAATTCTCTTCGGCACCTTCAGTTGGGCACTGACCCTGTTCGCGGTGATCTTCATCGCCGCGTCGCTGCTCGCCAACGTGCGTTCGTTCAAGGCAGCCTATCTCACCAGCGTGCCGGGCCATTACCGCCACGACGCTTTGGCGTTCTGGGATGCGCTCGGCCATGCCCTCTCGAGCTACCTGGGCGGGCTTGCGGTGGTGCTGGCCATCCAAGGTGGGCTGTCCGCGGCGGCGCTGTTCCTGATCGGAGTGCCCTACTCCCTGGCCCTGGGCGCCTGGGTGTCGATCACGGCGGTCATCCCCTACCTTGGCGCCTGGATCGGGGCCATTCCAGCGCTGCTGGTGGCATTCTCCATCTCCCCGACCGCGGCCGTGCTGACCGGCATGCTCTTCCTGGCGATCCAGCAGTTGGAAGGCAACGTTCTGACACCCCGCATTCAGGCTCAGACCATCAAGGTGCCCTCGGTCCTGGTCTTCCTGGGCGTGCTGGCCGGCGGATCTCTGGCCGGGATTACGGGCGTCCTCCTCGCCGTTCCGACGCTGGCGACGCTCCGCGTGATCTTCGATTTCTTTCGCGTCAGGCTCCGGACGGAACCCAGTCCTCTCGATCCGCCGCCGGGATGAACCCCGATAACGGACCTATCGCCTCATCGGAGGGGCGGTACGGCGAGGATGTCAACGTCGAGGGAGCGCAGGACCTCCTCGGTCACGCTTCCCAGGAGCGCCTTGGCGATGCCCGTGCGGCCGTGCGTCCCGATGATCAGGACGTCGGGTTTCGATTGCTCCGTGGCCTTGGAGATCACCTCGAACGGTGCCCCCTCCTCGATGGACATCGACCGGCCACGATCATCGAGCAGGTTCGCCTCCAGGAACGCGATCAGCTCCTTGGCGGCCCGCTGACGCTCGTCGGCCACATATCCGTCAATGGCGTCCCGGCTGAGGCCGGCATAGAACATCTTCCCTTTCGCCATCGGCTGGAAGGCATGGACGAGCGCGAGCCGGGCACCGCTGGGCAATCCCAGCGCCCTGCCGGTTCTGATCGCATTCACGGACGGCTCGGACATGTCGACGGGGGCCAAGGCCGTCCGGTAGGGCTGATCCATCTCCTTGTTCACCATTAGGACCGGGAACGGACCCGTGCGGATCACGCGCTCGATGGTCGTTCCGACAAAAATATCGCGCAGGAGCTGCTTGCGGTGGGCTCCCATGACAATGAGATCCGCGCCCGTCGACGCGGCGGCGCGTAGGATGCCGTCGAACGGGTCGCCCTCAACGACGAGGGCGCGAGACGGGAGTACGCTCAGCTCGGCGATTGCACTGATCTGCTCGCTGAGGATCCGTTCGGCCTCGCGCCTTTGGAGCGCGACCAGATCCGGCGGCTGGTCATCGTCCACGACGTGCACGAGGGTGAGCTCGGCGCCGCTGTCCCGCGCCAGCAGGCCCGCCCGCCGCAAGGCCCGCTGCGAGCGGGTCGAAAAATCCGTCGCTGCGAGAATGTGCATGGGTTCGTCTCCTGTAAGTTCGAATGTCGGGAGCTTGCACGCAACCTCAACCGAGCTCTCGTGTCCCGTTTTCGCGGGCAGGCCGTCCCTACCCGATCTGGTCGATCACTTGCTTCCGGATCTCCTCGCGAGTCATCGAGTTCGGTTGCGGCGCCCACTCCGGAACCACAAACACCTTTGCCTCGATCGGCCGATGGCGGTTACGCGGCTCCCCGGCCACTGGGATCTTGCCGGTGACTGTGATCTTGTCTGCGGCTTTCATTCTTCTTCTCCTTGGCCGTTGCGACGTGTTTTGGTTGTGGGTTCAGACACTGATGCCGGCCATGCGCTCGGGCTGGAAATGCACCCGTTGCACCGTCACCTTGCGCCGTCCGCCCGTCGGCCCCAGCCATTCCATCGACTGTCCCTCCGACAGTCCCACCAGAGCTGCCCCGATTGGCGTCAGGACCGAGATCCGTCCGGCATCCGCATCCTCCTCGCCCGGATACACCAGGGTAGTCCGACGCACGTCGCCCGTGATCTCATCCTGGTACTCGACCTCCGAATGCATCGTCACGATGTCCGGGCGGATGGCCCCGGGTGACGCGATCATCGCGCGGTCGAGTTCGTCTGCCAGCATCTCGGCGACGGTGTAGTGCTGGCCGTTGACACCGGCGGTCGCGATCCAGGACAGCCGGTCGTAATCGATCGTGGAGATCGTGATGGGAGGAAGGGTTACCTGTTTCATTGTCTTCTCCTTTGTGTCGCTGCGCCCTGCGATGGGAGAGCAGCAAGCATTCTGGTTACCGGGATCAGGACCGTCCGCAGACAATGACCGAGACCGGATCGCTGGCCGGGAAGGTCTCCATCAGGGCCTCATCGAGCCGGCGGTCGAGATCGTCCCACGAATTGTCTGGTCCATGCTCAGACGGATTAGATGCATTCCAGGCCGACCCCGCTTCATCCGGCAGAAGCCGGAACTGGACATCCTCCACCACGACCTCGTGCACTGGCCCATTCCGGTTCGTCTGGAACGGCATGCGGTCGCCCACGCGCAGGCCGAGCAGGGCAATTCCCAAGGGCGTCAGCACCGACAGTTCCGCGCCGGGCCAGAGCAGGTCCTGTGGATGGACCAGAACGTTCGCTTTCGGCCGTCCGCCATCGATCCGGTATGTGACCTTCGCGTTGGTCGAGACCACGTCGTCCGGCAACGCGTCGGGGTGGCAGAGGGAAGCCCGTCGCAGCTCCGACATCAGGAACTGGCGATGCGGCTTGCGCTGGTTGTGCTCCATGGCGGCAACGGACATGAGACGGTTGTAGTCGTGCGTTGCGATGGTGACCTGCGGCAGGTCCATGGTGGTGTTCATGAGATGATCCTCCTGGATGCACGGATCCGGGCTCGCGAGCGCGTTGCATCGAAGCGAGCGGTCGCGTTCACCTGTGACCGGGCGTGCTGGGTTCAGTTTTGCAAGATTGGTCATGACCCCGAACGATGGTGGCGCACGGCGCCGGCGCGAGTTCGGGGTTCAGCGGCCTGCGAAGAGGCAGCCTCCGCGGCGGATGAGGATATGAGACAGGGTAATCATGACAACAATAACGTAAGTATTAAAATGTAGTATTCAACCCTATTCAGCACAGAGAATGACTAAAATTCTTCAATTTTCGGATATTGAAGCGTATTCAAAAATAAAACGGAATCGAACCTGCCGCACCAGAGCTTGCTTGGTGAAATCCGTCTCCCTGACGGGCATCCCGGGTGCGAGAAGTCTGAATCGCGGCCTCCGCAGTCGTCTAAAGCGTCAGCACGTTAGCCATCACGCTCTGCTCCAACGCGTCCTGGAACCGCTCCCTGCTCCCGGCCACCTCGGAGAAGCGTGCGATCAGCGGCCGGAGGGCTGACGAGGTGGAGATCGATGTCACAAGGAGGAAGAACAGCATCTCCGGATCCTGCTGTCGAATGACGCCGGCCGCGATGGCCTCGCGGATGAGCGGCACCAGAAGGTCGTGGTGCGGCCTCACGAGGCGTTCGTAGAGGTAATCGCGACGCTCGCCGGCTTGGTGCATCTCCTGGCTCACCAGCAGGCCGAGCTCGGGCAAGTCGCTGTTGACCCGGATGAGGTGACGCAGGGCGTAGCGGACCCGATCCGCGACGTCGGCATCGGTGGTTGCAGCGGGCCCATCCTCGTACGTGGTCAACAGCCGCGTAGCGAGGCTGTCCACGGCGGCTTTCCAGAGATCGAGCTTGGAGCCGAAATGATGGGCGATCAGGGCCACGTCGATGCCGGCATCGGCCGCGATTCGGCGCAGGTTGGTGCCGTCATACCCGCCCTGGGCAAACGCCCTCGACGCGGCCTGCAGGATCCCATCGTGCGGCGAGATTTCCGACTTACGGGGCCGGCCGCGTCCCCGCTGCACGGGCTGCATGGCCCGGGTCACAGCCGGTCTCCCGGAGGAGGCCTGAGCGCCAGACCGAACGCGATCGCCGCGACACCTTGGGCGCTGAGGTCCGCCGCAAGCACCGCACCGAACAGCCACGCATGATCCACGGGCCGCCCCATGGCGACCACCACACTTGCCGCGATAGTGACGGCGCCCGACAGCGCCAGCCATCTCCACCCAACCTGCGGCCGAAGCCGCACGGCCGTCAGGATGCGCAGGATACCCGCCATGCCGAGCCCGAGCACGAGCCCGAGGAGCGACGGCACGGAGGACAATCCCGGATTGAGATACGCGATCATGCCCGCGACCCCGTAGAGGATGCCGCTGAACAGCCATGGGTAGAAGCCGCTCCGGCCAATCACGAGGATGGCATGAAGGAGCAGGGCCACGGCGCCGAGCGCCATCATGGCACCGATGAAGCGAACCGGTGGCGCGGCACCGACCAGCAGATTGGCGAAGGCAAGGACGCTCAACGCGAAGAATGTGGTGCCGACAACGAAACAGGCCCACTTGGGAATGACATCATCCGGCCGTATGACTTGGTCCCAGCGGGAAAGCGCCGATTTCATGATCCTTCTCCCATGCCGAACGCACATCGCATGCAATAATTCAACAAATGATGATTTATTGGGTGTTGCTGGTTGCCTCAAGGATTTCGGAGCTTTTGTCTCATCCGCCTGACCGTCGCTGGGGTCGCCCGGCGATGGGTCTCAGAACATCGTGGCTGCCGCGTAATGTGTGCCTTTGCCGCAACAGCGCAGTGCCTTTTGGCGTGGAACGGCAGGATGAGCACGGGCCGCGTCCAAGCTTCACAATTCTGCCCCAAATCGGCTTAGGTTTCGAACCGCTGCAAGCGGGAGAGAGCCAGCGTGCTGGCCGCCGAAGGAGCAACCGCCCCGGAATCTCTCAGGCACCGAGGACCGCTTGCGGTGCAACACTCTGAAAAGCGGAGCGTCCTGCTCCCGCCCACGGTGTAAGTCGCCGCCGGTCGAGCCGGCTGCGATGAAGCTCTCAGGCCAATGACAGAGGGGGCTCGCACAATCGGTGTGCGGAGCCTTTTCGGAGCCTGATCATGCCTTCCCCATCCATTCCTTATGTCCACTGACACCGGGCCAACCTGGTCTGCGCACCCGCGCCCCTTGGTCAGCAGCACGCCCAGTAAGCCGGCGCGAATGGTCGTCGGCTGAACCCAGCCTCCCGACGGCCCGCATCACCGCTCGTGAACCGCCACACATCCATCACGGATTTGGGCGGCTGCGGGCGTGCGGATGTCATCCTCGTCACCTCCCATCAAAAAGCAAATCATCCATGTCTCCTTTCCGTCCCCTTCCCCGTCAGAACGCATCTATGCACTTCGCAGTGGTCGGCATCGTCCTGCTGGCTCTGACACTGGCGGGCTGCGTCTCGACACAGCCACCTCAGCACACCGATCTCAAGGCGCCGCATCCGACCTACGTCGCCATGTACGGGCCGCAGCCGAACGAGAAGTTTCCGCTCCCGGCCACCGACATCTCGACGGTCGATCCGCAGTTTCTCCGGCGGGAAGTCGCCTACGACACCCCGGAACGGCCCGGCACCATCGTGGTCGACACGGCCAACCGTCACCTGTACCTCGTGCGGGAGAATGGACGCGCGCTCCGCTATGGCATCGGCGTCGGCGCTGACGGCATGAAATGGGCCGGCCGGGCGCAGGTCGGCCGCAAGGCTGAATGGCCGCGCTGGACGCCGACCGCCGCGATGATCAAGCGCGATCCCGAGCGCAACCGGCCCTGGGCGAACGGGATGCCCGCGGGACCGAACAATCCCTTGGGCCCGCGAGCGCTCTACCTCTTCCAGGATGGCCGGGACACCTTGTACCGGATCCACGGCACCACCGAGCCCGACACCATCGGCGAGGCGGTGTCGAGCGGGTGCATCCGCATGCTCAATCCCGATATTCTCGACCTGTACAGCCGTGTCCCGGTCGGTGCCCCGGTGATTGTCCTGTCCGACACGCAGACGGCCAATGCCGACAGGGGGCCAACCACGTGATCGTCCGAGCGAGGCGATGCACATACGTGCCCCCGGGTCTCGTGCAAGGCGACCGATGGGCCACAGGGTGCAGGGTCGAGGTGGTGCCAGGAAGGCCGTGCCGGCCCGTCGGTCGACTTCGGCCTCAAGCGGCCCAGATGTTAGTTTTTCCGGATCCTACCCTTGCATCCGGATGTCAATGTCAACCATATTGGGCGATATCGCCCTAAACCTGGAGTTTCGCACGCGCTCCCCGCCCGGAAGGAGACCACCTAAACCATGTCCAGTGGCATGCCCCTCCTGGCCATCGTCGCCCTTCCTTTCATCGGGAGCCTCGTTGCCGCCTTCCTGCGGCAAGACGCCCGGAACGGCGCCGCCTCCCTGGCCGGAGGTATCGCCCTGTGCGGCACCATTCTAACAGCTGTTCAGTTCCCGGCCGTTCACCGTGGCGCTGTTCTGCGTATGAGTGTCGAGTGGCTGCCGAGCCTCGGTCTTGACTTTACCCTGAGGATGGACGGCTTTACCTGGCTGTTTTCCATGCTGGTCACCGGGATCGGCTTCCTGGTGACGCTCTATGCCCGCTACTACATGTCGCCCACCGACCCGGTGCCGCGCTTCTTCGCGTTCCTGCTCGCCTTCATGGGCGCGATGTTGGGCATCGTCCTGTCCGGCAACCTGATCCAGCTGGTCTTCTTCTGGGAGCTGACCAGCCTCTTCTCCTTCCTCCTCATCGGCTACTGGCATCACAATGCCAGCGCCCGCGATGGCGCTCGCATGGCGCTGACCGTCACGGCCACCGGCGGGCTGTGCCTGCTTATCGGCGCCCTGCTGATCGGACACATCGTCGGGAGCTACGACCTCGACCAGGTGCTGTCATCGGGTGAAAAGGTCCGCTCCAGCAGCCTCTACCTCCCGACCCTGATCCTGGTCCTGCTCGGTGCTCTGACCAAGAGCGCCCAGTTCCCTTTCCACTTCTGGCTCCCGCATGCCATGGCCGCGCCGACGCCCGTCTCGGCCTATCTCCACTCGGCCACCATGGTGAAGGCGGGCGTGTTTCTGCTCACCCTGCTCTGGCCCGTGCTGTCCGGCACAGAAGCGTGGTTCTACATCGTCGTGACGGCGGGCCTCTGCACGCTGGTCCTTGGCGCCTACGCGGCCATCTTCCAGCAGGACTTGAAGGGTCTGCTCGCTTATTCCACCATCAGCCATCTCGGCCTCATCACCCTCCTGCTCGGGCTCAGCAGCCCGCTCGCCACCGTCGCGGCGATCTTCCACACCATCAACCATGCGACCTTCAAGGCATCGCTGTTCATGGCGGCCGGGATCATTGACCACGAGTCCGGCACCCGCGACATCCGGCGCCTGAGCGGGCTGTTCCGGTTCATGCCGATCACCGCCACTCTGGCGATGGTCGCGGCCGCCGCGATGGCTGGCGTACCCCTGCTCAACGGCTTCCTCTCCAAGGAGATGTTCTTTGCCGAGGCGGCGGCGTTCCACATCGACTCGCTTCTCGACCATTCCCTGCCGTACTTCGCCATGCTGGCGAGCGCCTTCGGCGTCGCCTACTCCCTGCGGTTTATCCATGGCGTGTTCTTCGGCCCGCCCGCAACCGACCTGCCACGCAAGCCGCATGAGCCACCGCACTGGATGCGGTTTCCCGTCGAGTTCCTTGTCCTGGCCTGCCTGCTCGTCGGCATCCTCCCGGCGATGACCATCAAGCCGTTCCTCGCGACAGCAGTGCGTGCGGTCCTGGGGCCCGACACTCCGCCTTACAGTCTGGCCGTATGGCACGGCTTCAACGAGGTCCTGCTCATGAGCCTGATTGCGCTCACCGGTGGCGTCATCCTGTACTGGCTGTTGCAGGGATACCTAAAGAAGGGCATCGATGGTCCACCCATCGTGCGCCACCTCAAGGGCCAGCGCATCTTCGAGCGGGTGCTCGTGACCCTGTCATGGAAATGGGCGCGGTCCCTGGAGCGCCTGTTCGGCACCCAGCGGCTTCAGCCGCAATTGCGATTGCTGGTGGCCTTTGCGGTGCTCGCGGCGCTCTGGCCGCTTTACCGGCAAGGGCTTGAGGCGGGCTCCCGGCCAACCACGGGCTTCGATCCCGCCTTCCTGCTGCTCTGGATCGTCGGGGGAGTGTGCGCCATCGGCGCGGCTCACCAGGCCAAGTACCACCGGCTCGCGGCCATGGTCCTGATGGGAGGAGCCGGTCTCGTCACCTGCATCACCTTCGTCTGGTTCTCGGCGCCCGATCTTGCGATCACCCAGCTGCTCGTCGAGATCGTCACGACAGTGCTGATCCTCCTCGGTCTGCGCTGGCTGCCGAAGCGGATCGCGACGGCAGGCGAGGACCTCTCGATTGGAGTCCGGGCCAGGGTACGACGGGCACGGGATCTGATGCTGGCCATAGCGGCCGGCACGGGCATGTCGCTGATTGTCTATGCGATGCTGACGCGGCCGCTTCCCGACACCATCTCGCGTTACTTCATCGAGAACGCCTACGCGGAGGGCGGCGGCCGCAACGTCGTCAACGTCCTTTTGGTCGACTTCCGCGGCTTTGACACCTTCGGCGAAATCGTGGTGCTTGCCGTGGTGGCGATCACGGTCTTCTCCCTGTTGCGCCGGTTCCGGCCCGCGCCCGAGAGTGTCGCGGCGCCGGAGCAGCAGCGGGTGCAGGATGCCTATGACGAGGCGCAGCCAGATCGGACAGTCGGCGACACCCTCACCGATTACCTCACGATCCCTGCAGTGATCATGCAATGGTTGTTCCCGGTGATCATCGTGGTCGCGATCTATCTCTTCCTGCGCGGTCATGATCTCCCAGGCGGCGGGTTCGCGGCCGGGGTCACCATGTCGATCGCCCTTATCCTGCAATACATGGCGGGCGGAACCCGCTGGATCGAGGCGCGGCTGCGGATCCTTCCCATCAGGTGGATCGGCCTCGGCCTGCTCTGTGCCGCTCTCACGGGCATAGGTGCCTGGCTCTTCGGCTACCCGTTTCTGACATCGCACTTCCGGTACCTGGACCTGCCTGGCATCGGCAAGGTGCCCGCCGCCACCGCGCTCCTGTTCGACCTCGGCGTTTTCGCGGTCGTGGTGGGTTCCACCGTGCTCATCCTAGTTGCCTTGGCTCACCAGTCGGTTCGCAGCCCGCGTCCGGCACGGCGGCCGTACACGCCCGCAACGCCAGTCGTGACGAAAGAGGACGCATGATGGAACTGATCTTCGCGCTCGCGGTCGGCATCCTGACAGCCTCGGGCGTGTGGCTGCTGCTGCGACCGCGCACGTTCCAGGTCATCATCGGCCTGTCCCTGCTGTCCTATGCGGTGAACCTGTTCATCTTCGGCATGGGCCGGTTGCGGATCGGAGCACCGCCGGTTCTGGAGAACGCCGAGGCCGTCGACCCGGCGCTCTATGCCGATCCGCTGCCTCAGGCACTGGTGCTCACCGCCATCGTGATCAGCTTCGCGATGACGGCCCTGTTCCTCGTGGTCCTGCTGGCCTCGCGCGGCCTCACGGGCACCGACCACGTGGATGGTCGGGAGGACGTACAATGATGGGTTGGGCTGACCATCTCATCATCGTGCCGATCCTGCTGCCGCTGGTCTCGGCGGCCGTGATGCTGCTCCTCAACGAGCGCCGCCGCATCCTCAAGGGCGGGATCGGGATCGCCACGACACTTGCCCTGCTGGTCGTCTCCGTCCTTCTGCTGCACCAGGCCGACATGACGCCCCCGGGATCCAGCGTCCGGACGTACCAACTCGGCAACTGGCCCGCCCCCTTCGGCATCGTGCTCGTGCTCGATCGGCTCTCCGCCCTGATGCTGGTGCTGACGAGCATCCTCGGGATCGCCTCGCTGCTGTATTCGCTCGCTCGCTGGCATCGTGCCGGGCCGCGGTTCCACGCGATCTTCCAGCTTCAGCTGATGGGGCTGAACGGTGCCTTCCTGACCGGAGACCTCTTCAACCTCTTCGTGTTCTTCGAGGTGCTGCTCGCCGCCTCCTACGGCCTCGTCCTGCACGGGGACGGGATCGTACGGGTCAGGGCGGGCCTGGCCTACATCGCGATCAATCTGACCAGCTCGTTCCTCTTTCTCATCGGTGCCAGCCTGGCCTACGGCGCCACCGGCACGCTCAACATGGCGGATCTTGCCCGCCGACTTCCGACTCTTGCGCCGGGAGACGCGACCCTCGTTGCGGTCGCTGCGGCAATCCTCGGCACCGCCTTCCTGATGAAGGCAGGGGCGTGGCCGCTCAACTTCTGGCTTCCAACGACCTATGCGGCCGCCTCCGCGCCGGCCGCCGCCATGTTCGCGATCATGACCAAGCTCGGGGTCTACGTCATCCTGCGCCTGTGGATGCTGGTGTTTGGCCCAGAGGCGGGTCCCCTCGCCGGATTCGGCGGCAATGGGCTGCTCGTCATAGGGATGCTGACGATCGTGTTCGGCACCGTGGGCATCCTGGCCTCGCAGACCCTGCCGCGGCTCGCCGGATGCAGCGTGCTCATCTCATCGGGGACGCTGATCGCCGCCATCGGCCTCGGCGACGGGGCGGTCATCGGCGCCATGCTGTTCTATCTGGTCAGCTCGACCCTGGGCATCGCCGCCCTCTTCCTGCTCGTCGAGCTGGTCGAGCGCATCCGCGACCCCGGTGCCGACGTGCTTGCCGTCACCATGGAGGCGTATGGCGAAGGCGATGACGCGGGCCTGGCGGACGAGATCGGCATCGCCATCCCGGCAACGATCGCCACCCTCGGCGGCAGCTTCATCGCCTGCGCCCTCCTCCTGGCCGGGTTGCCGCCCTTCTCAGGCTTCATCGGCAAGTTCGCCCTGATGGCGGCGATGCTCAAGACGGACGGCACCGCGGTTCAGGCCTCGACCTGGACAATGATCGCCCTGCTGACCGTGTCGGGGCTGGCGACGCTGATTGCCATGACCCGGTCCGGCATCAGCAGCTTCTGGGCCCGCATGGATGACAGCATCCCGCGGGTACGGATCATCGAGATGGCCCCGGTGCTCACCCTCCTGCTGCTCTGCCTCGGCCTCACGATCGGCGGCGGCCCGGCCATGCGCTACATGGAGGCAACGACACAGGCCCTTCAGACGCCACAGGACTACGTCACCGGCGTGCTGAACGCCCCGGAGGCCGGATCCACCAATGGGGAGAGGCGCCCATGAACGGTGTCCTGCCCTTCCCGCTGCTGTCGTTGGCCTTGCTGGTACTGTGGCTGCTGCTCAACCAGTCGGTCTCGGCCGGCCACGTCATCCTCGGCAGCGTGATCGCCGTTCTCGCGTCATGGGCGATGGCGGCCCTGCGGCCCGACAAGCCCCGCATTCGCCGTCCCGGGGCAGCCTTGCGGCTTCTGGGCGTCGTGTTGGTGGACATTCTCCGCTCGAACCTTGCGGTCGGACGGATCATCGTGCGCTCCAGGGAGCCTGGAGTGAACGCCGGATTCATGACCATTCCACTCGACCTGCGCAGCCGCCACGGGCTTGCGGTCCTTGCCATCATCATCACCTCGACCCCTGGCACGATTTGGGTGAATTACGACGAAGCGAAAGGAACGCTGTTGCTGCATGTGCTCGACCTCGTTGACGAGACGGTGTGGATCCAGACGATCAAGGGCCGTTACGAGCGACTGCTGATGGAGATCTTCGAATGAGCGCTCTCGCTATCCTCGCATGGGCCATCACCTCTGCCCAGGTCCTGCTCGGCCTGGCAATGTGCTGCGCCACCTATCGCCTTGTCGTGGGCCCACGGGCGCAGGATCGTATCCTTGGGCTCGACAGCCTCTACATGAGCGCAATGCTGATGCTGATCACGTTTGGAGTCCGCACCGCCAGCACCCTGTATTTCGAGGCGGCACTGATCATCGGGCTGCTCGGGTTCGTCTCGACCGTAGCGCTTGCCAAGTTCCTCATGCGCGGAGAGGTGATCGAATGACCGTGGCTGACGGATTACCCGGCTGGGTGGTGCTGCTGGCGTCCGTCCTCGTGTTCGTCGGGGCGGCCGTGACCCTGATCGGATCAGTCGGGCTCTTGAGGCTCGGCACCTTCTATGCCCGCGTCCATGCGCCCACGTTGGGCACGACGTTCGGCATGGCCAGCATCCTGATCGGATCCGCCCTTTACTTCAGCGTCCTCGAGACACGTCCCGTCATCCACGAGGTCCTGATCGCCGCGTTCGTCACCTTGACCACGCCGGTGACCTTGATGCTGCTCGTCCGGGCCGCTCTCCACCGCGACCGCACCGAAGGCAGCAGGGACGTTCCGGCCGTCGAGGAAGCGGAGAACCTGGTCCGGCCCGGAAACGGCTGAGGACGTCGGATTCCGTGGATCGACGGGAACCGCGGTCTGATCTTGGCCGATAGGCCGAGCCCTAGGGCAGCGGCCTCCGGAGCCGCACCCCGGGCCCGGCGTCATCCGCGGGGATCAGAAGAGCTCCACCCGCTTCAAGGGCCTCAACGACCTGGGCCGCTGTCCCAGAATGCAGGCAATGGCGGCCGTTCTCGAAGTCACGGATGGTACTGCGCGAGACACTCGCACGTTCGGCGAGTTCCTCCTGGGTCCAGTCTAAGAGGCCGCGGGCAGCACGGCACTGTTCAGGAGACAATAGCGGCATACCGGATGCTCGTGGGCGGGCAACACCAAGTCACCCATTATGGTTGAAACTAGGGTGCTGTGACCAACCGTGCAAGCAGCCCACCCGTGATTTCGGCTGCTGCCAAGCCGGAGACACGCCTTCGTGTCACGCACAGGTGGGGAGCACCTGAACTGACTTGACTTAGATCATTGCAATTCCGATATTTCAGAAAATTCTGAAACTCCGGAAGCGACATGAACCTCCCGCCCCTCGTTCAGATGGGGTTGTCTAATCGCAGCTCATTGATCAAGTCCTTTCTCGTCATTGCTCAACGATGTCCTTGCCGGTCTTGTGACCGGCAAGGACGGGAGGCCGATATTGCGGCTGTGCTGCTTATTCGTATTCGTTTGGCGCCATTGATGGCCGGTTGCCGGGAGCAGGGTTGTCTTCGCGGTCGACACTTGGTCGCCGCATGATGGTCTTCGCAGGCGGGGCCTTCCAATGTATTCGACGCAGTCTGCGTGTCGATGACGCGCACCTGCAATCCCATCAACGGAATGGCCTGACCTACGTCCCGGCAGGGACGTCTCGGCGCATCCGACGAGCGGACGCAATCTGGTTGTGGCTCAGCTTCAGGTCATGGCCGGTCTCCCATGCCGCAGTGCGCTTTCAAGCGATCGTGCGGGCGGCTCGATCAAAGAGCGTGCCGGTTTTCAGCATCGTGTGCATGATCACCGCGAGCTTGCGTGCTACGGCCACGGCGGCTCGCTTGAAGCCGATCTTCTCCCTCAGCTTCAGCCCCCAGGATCGGAGCGCACTGTCGGCAAGGCTCCGGGTCAGGATCACCGTTGCCGCCTCGTAGAGGAGGCCGCGCAGATGCTTGTCTCCGCGTCGCGAGATGTGGCCATCGTAATCGACTTCGCCTGACTGATACCGTCGGGTTGTGAGGCCGAGCCACGCGCCCACTGAGCGCGATGTCCTGAAGTTCTCCGGATCTTCGATCGCCGCGGTGAAGGACGCTGAGGTGACCGCGCCAATCCCGGGGACCGACATCAAGAGCTGGCACGATGCGCTCTCCCGCGCGGCGGCGACAAGCTGTCGGTCGAGCTCGGCTGCCCGGACACGCAGGCTGCGCCAGGCCTCGAGCAGAGGCAGAACGATCCGCTCCAGCCCGCTGTGACCGGCAAGCAGACCGCGGACATTGGTTTCAAACACGCGACCGGCCCCCTTGGGAACGACCAGCCCGAAGGTCTTCATGAGCCCGCGGATCTGATTGGCCAGCTCGGTCACGGATTTTAGCAGTTGACCGCGCGCGGCCACCAGCGTGCGGGTCAGCATGCTGTCATACTGCTTGACTCGCACCTCACGGTAGAAGCCCGCCTCTGCGAGCTGCGCCAGGCCGTCGGCATCATTCGCATCAGTCTTGTTCGGTGCCATGTCGAGTGCTGCTTTGGCATGGCGAGCATCGATGCAGATCGCCGGCAGCCCTTCAGCACTGAGGGTATGATAGAACCACACCGACAATGGGCCGGTCTCGAACACCACTCGCTTTGCCGCGGGCGCACGCTTGCGGAGCACATCCGCCAGCAATGTCGGATCCGACGGGCATTTGCCGCGCCAGATCCGTTTGCCATTCTGCCGCACCGAGATCGCCGTCTCTTTCAACGACACGTCCAGACCGATATACTGCGCCATGGTTGCTCTCCGTTCGATGCTTGGGCCCGGCGTCAGGTCGTGAGCCCGTTTCTTCATCTTATCGGGGAGCAACCACCTTTCGGATAGGCATTCGCCTCTGGCGTCTGCGTGACCCAGCCCATACAGGCGACTCGCCCCGCGATTACCCCATGTATTCGGCCTGCCGCCGGAGCCCTCGATTCCCGGTGAGGTGCTGCACTGCAGGCTGATGGTACAACGAGGATCGTTCGCAGCGGCCTCAGGCCCCAGTGGGAGAAGCGCAGCATGAGACACTATGCGGGTTTGGATGTCTCGGTCAAAGAGACTTCGGTGTGCATCGTTGACGAGACGGGGAAGATCTGTCGTGAGGTCAAGGCTCTCAGCCATCCGGAGGATCTTCTGCGGGTGCTGCAGGACGCTGCCTGGCACCTCGAGCGGGTTGGTCTTGAGGCGGGCCCGCTCTCCCAATGGCTCTTCGAGGGGCTTGCCCAGGCCGGGCTTCCCGTTGTGTGCATCGAGGCGCGGCACACCAGGGCTTTTCTCAAAGCTCAGGTGAACAAGAGCGACCGCCACGATGCCCGCGGCATCGCCCAGATGATGCGGGTCAACCTCTTCCGCCCAGTGCATGTAAAGACGCTCTCAAGTCAGAAGCGCCGAGCCCTACTTACCGCTCGCAAGCTCCTGCAGGAGAAAGCCCTCGCGGTTGAGAACGACATCCGCGGATTGTTGCGCAACTTCGGGCTCAAAGTCGGGACCGTGGGGGCGGTTCGGTTCGAGGCGCGCATCCATGAGCTCATCGAGAGCATGCCCGATCTGATCGAGATCATCCAACCGCTGCTGCAGGCCCGTCGCGAGCTGCGCGAGCACTTTGCCACCCTGCACCGGAAGCTGCTGGCCCTGGTCCGCAATGATGAGGTGTGCCGGCGCCTGATGACGGTTCCGGGAGTGGGGCCGGTGGTGTCCCTGGCCTTTGTGGCGACGATCGACACACCAGCTCGGTTCCGGCGCTCCAAGGCGGTGGGGCCGGCCCTGGGGCTGACGCCCGTCCTGCACCAGTCAGGGGAAAGCAGCCGGGTCGGCCGGATCTCATTGTGCGGCGATGCCATGATGCGAACCCTACTGTTTGAGGCGGCTCAGATCATCCTGACCCGAGCCAGCCGCTGGTCCTGGCTGAAAGCCTGGGCCATGAAGGTGGCCCAGCGGCGCGGGCGGGGAAAGGCTGTCATCGCGCTCGCCCGCCGGCTGGCGACCATTCTGCATCGGATCTGGTGTGATGGCACTGAGTTCCGTTGGACGAGAGAGGCTCAGGCGATGTAGGTGCTTGTGGCCGACGAAGACCGTCCGAGCCAGACAGAAAGACAAGGTTCCGCCCCGAGGCGGAGAGCTGTCCCTCGCGGGACGATGAATGAAGCGAGTCCGCACAAAGGTTTGTTCCTTGCGCCCCCGGCACAAAGGACGCTGTTCAGATCGTTCCGCTTCATTCTTCTGACCCCATAGTGGAAGAGCCATCGCGCTGATTCCGGAGAGAAGCGAGAGCCCGCGGGGCAGCCATGTTATGGAGCCAATTAGATCGGAAGCGCTTGACTGAACCCGGCCGAATAGAGAAAACCTTTGTGCTGCATTTCGGCGAGATGGGCTCCCGCTGGGGCATCAACCGCACCGTCGGCCAAATCTACGCGTTGCTGTATCTCTCCAAGGAACCGCTGAACGCCGAGGATATCGTCGAGCGGCTTGGCGTCTCCCGCTCCAACGTCAGCATGGGTCTCAAGGAGCTGCAGGCTTGGAACCTCGTGCGGCTCCAGCACAAGCCTGGGGATCGGCGCGATTACTTTTCCACCCCGGACGACATCTGGCAGATCGTCCGCACGCTCGTCGAGGAGCGCAAGAAGCGGGAGATCGATCCGACCATGACCCTCCTGCGTGAGGTGCTCATGCAGGAGCCCGCGAGCGCCGAGGAGCGCCATGCGCAGGAGCGCATGCGGGATATGCACGATCTCTTCGAGCTTCTCACCGGCTGGTACGCCGACGTGCAGCGGCTCGACACCGAGCGCCTCGTCCAACTCCTGACGCTGGGCTCGAAAGTGCAGAAGATCCTGGAGATGAAGGATCGTCTCTTCGTCGTGCCCGGATCGAAGAGAAGTCGCCGCGACGACGCCAAGGACAAGTAGCATGTTCGACCAGTTCGACGCGCTTCTCCTCGCGCGCTTCCAGTTCGCCTTCACGGTCTCCTTTCACTTCATCTTCCCTTCGTTCTCGATCGGTCTGGCGAGCTTTCTCGCCATGCTCGAGGGGCTGTGGCTATGGACCGGGCGCGAGGTCTATCTCAACCTGTTCAAGTACTGGCTCAAGATCTTCGCCTTGGCGTTCGCCATGGGCGTGGTCTCGGGCATCGTCATGTCCTACCAGTTCGGCACCAACTGGGCGGTGTTCTCCGACAAGGCCGGGCCGGTCATCGGGCCGCTGATGGCCTACGAGGTCATGACCGCCTTCTTCCTGGAGGCAGGTTTCCTCGGCATCATGCTGTTCGGCATGGGGCGGGTCGGGCGACGGCTGCACTTCGCCGCCACGCTCGCGGTCGCCATCGGCACCTTCATCTCCGCCTTCTGGATCCTGTCGGCCAATTCGTGGATGCAGACTCCCGTCGGCTACGGCATCAACGAGGCCGGGCAGTTCGTGCCGCAGGACTGGTGGGTGATCATCTTCAACCCGTCATTCCCGTATCGGCTCGTCCACACGGTCTTTGCCGCCTATCTCACGACGGCCCTCGTGGTCGGCGGCGTCGGCGCCTGGCATCTCCTGCGTGACCGCACCAACAAGGGTGCCCGGGTGATGTTCTCGATGGCCATGGGCATGGTGGCCGTCGTCGCTCCCCTCCAGATCTTCGCCGGCGACATGCATGGCCTCAACACCCTCGAGCATCAGCCCGCCAAGGTCATGGCGATGGAAGGTCACTTCCAAAGCCATCCTGAGGGTGCGCCCCTGATCCTGTTCGGCATCCCCGACCAAGAGGCTGGCACAGTCCGCAATGCCATCGAGATCCCAAAGGCCTCCTCGCTCATCCTCAAGCAGGATCCGAATGCTCCCTTGGCTGGTCTGGATACGATCGATCGCGCCAACTGGCCCTACGTGCCTCTGGTGTTCTGGTCGTTCCGCATCATGGTGGCCTTGGGCTTCGCGATGCTGGGTCTCGGGGTACTCAGCCTGCTCGCCCGCTTCCGCGACAGGCTCTATGACTGGCGCCTGCTGCACCGGCTGGCGCTGGCGATGGGACCTTCAGGCTTCGTGGCCGTCATTGCCGGCTGGGTCACCACGGAGGTCGGACGGCAGCCGTTCACCGTCTACGGCCTGCTCAGGACGGCGGCATCGGCCTCACCGCTCGAAGCCCCGGCAGTGGCGGCGTCACTTCTGACCTTCATCGTCGTCTACTTCATCGTGTTCGGAGCCGGCACCGGATACATCCTCAAGCTCATGGGCAAGGCCCCGCATGCAGGCGAGACCGGACCTGAGGCCGGACCCGACCATCCCATCCGCACCGCCGGCATCACCCCGGCTCCAGCCGTCGATCCGGACCGCACCCTCGGCGCGGAGGCAAGATCATGACAACCCTTCTCGACCTCCCCACCCTGTGGGCCTTCGTCATCGCATTTGCGGTCTTCGCCTACGTGGTGATGGACGGCTTTGACTTGGGCATCGGCATCCTGTTCCCATTCTTCAGTTCCGGACCGGAGCGCGACAGCGCCATGAACTCGGTTGCTCCCGTTTGGGACGGAAACGAGACTTGGCTGGTGCTGGGCGGCGGCGGCCTGATGGCGGCCTTCCCCCTCGCCTATGCGATCATCCTGCCGGCCCTCTACGCCCCGATGATCGCCATGGTGCTGGCGCTGATCTTCCGCGGCGTCGCTTTCGAGTTCCGCTGGCGCGATCCCGGCCATCGCCGCTACTGGGACTTCGCCTTCACGACCGGTTCCGTCGTGGCGACATTAACCCAAGGCATCACGCTCGGTGCCCTGCTTCAGGGCATCGTGGTCGCGGGGCGCTCCTATGCCGGTGGCTGGTGGGATTGGCTGACGCCGTTCAGCCTGCTGGTCGGATTCAGCCTCGTGACCGGCTATGCCCTGCTCGGTGCGACCTGGCTGGTGATGAAGACCGAGGGCGCCGTCCAGGACCACAGCTACCGCCTCGCCGGCAAGCTCGCTCTTGGGCTGATCGTCTGCATCGGGCTCGTCAGCGCGGCGACGCCGTTCCTGAGCGGCGCCTATTACGAACGCTGGTTCGCCTGGCCGCAGGTGCTGTTCACCGCCCAAGTGCCCTTGCTCGTGGGCCTCTGCTCGGGGACGCTGCTGGTGAGCTTGGTTCGTCGCTGGGAATACTGGCCGTTCCTGCTGACGCTGGCGCTGTTCGCCCTCTGCCTACTCGGCTTAGGTGTCAGCATGTTCCCATACGTGGTGCCGAACGCCGTCACCATCCACCAAGCCGCGGCGCCGCATTCCAGCCTCCGGTTCATGCTGGTGGGCGCGAGCGTGCTGATCCCGATCATCCTCGCCTATACCGGGTACTCGTACTGGGTGTTCCGCGGCAAGACCGGACACGAGGGGTATCACTGATGGGCAACGATCTCGAACAGGGCTCCACATGGCATCGCTGGCTATGGTTCGTGGGCCTTTGGGCCGCCGGCGTTGGAGCGACTGGAGCAGTCAGCGTCGTCATCAGGTTCTGGCTGATATGACAATCAATGTCTGATCGTCCGCTCCCATGACGGCATGATCCGGCAACCGACACAGCCGGCTGCCGGATCATAACACGCTTTGCCCAGACGGCATTGCGCCTGTCAGGAAATCAGGACATTCCGGAACTGCCACGGATCAGAGGTGTCGATGTCTTCGGGGAAGAAGCCAGGACGATCCGTGAGCGGGGTCCAATCCGTGTACACGCCAACCACCGGGCCGAGATACGGCATCTGCACCTCGAGGCAGCGGCGGAAGTCGATATCGTCGGCCTCGACGATGCCGGCATTCGGATTCTCCAGGGCCCAGACCATGCCGGCGAGCACGGCGGAAGTGACCTGGAGGCCGGTGGCATTCTGATACGGCGCGAGCTTGCGGGTCTCCTCGATGGAGAGCTGTGACCCATACCAGTAGGCGTTCTTGGCATGGCCATAGAGCAGGACGCCGAGTTCGTCGATGCCGTCGACGATCTCGTCCTCCGTCAGGATGTGGAAGGCATCCTGCGCCTTGCCGGCCTTGCCGAACATCTCGTGCAGGGACAGCACCGCCTCGTTGCAGGGGTGATACGCGTAGTGGCACGTCGGACGGTAGGCAATCTTGTCGTCCTCGCGGACGGTAAAGTAGTCCGCAATGGAGATCGACTCGTTGTGCGTCACCAAGAAGGCGCGTTGAGCCTCGGCGGTCGGGGTCCACGACCGCACGCACGTATCGGCCCCCGGCTGCAGCAGGTAGATGGCAGCCTGGCAGCCCTTCTCGTGCGTACGGCCGTTCTCGGGCATCCACTTCTCATGCGTGCCCCAGCCGAGTTCCGCCGGCTGCAGCCCTTCCGACACGAAGCCTTCCACCGACCAGGTGTTGACGAAGACGTTCATGGGCTTTTCGGAGGTGGCGCGTTGGGTGTCGCGTTCGGCGATGTGGATGCCTTTCACGCCGACGCGGCTCATCAGACGAGCCCAGTCTTCGCGGGATTTCGGCATCTCGTGCTCGATCTTCATGTCATTGGCGAGGTTGAGGAGTGCCTGCTTCACCAGCCAGGACACCATGCCCGGATTGGCGCCGCAGCAGTTCACCGCCGTCGTGCCGCCGGGGCTGCGGCGGCGGGCGTCCAGGATGATCTCGCGCAGGGTATAGTTGGTGCGAGACTCGGGCCCGGCGCTCTTGTCGAAATAGAAGCCGGCCCAGGGCTCGGCCACGGTATCGATGTAGAGAGCGCCAATCTCGCGGCACAGTTCCATGATGTCCCGCGAGGAGGTGTCCACCGACAGGTTCACGCAGAAGCCCTGTCCGCCGCCCTCTGTCAGGAGAGGTGTCAGAATCTCGCGGTAATTCTCGGGAGTCAGGGCTTTGTTGACGAACGTAATGCCGCGTGCGTCCAGCATGCTGCGATCCTTGTCGTTGGGATCGATGACCGTGAACCGGTTCTTGTCGAACTCGAAATGCCGCTCGATCAGCGGCAGCATGCCTTTGCCGATCGAGCCAAAGCCGATCATCACGATCGGGCCATTGATGCGGCCATAGACCGGCCAGGTGTCACTCTTCATTTTAGATTGATCCATTCGCAACGAGGGGGAGCCGCGTGGAAGGCGGCAAGAGAATCTCACCCGGGATGACTGTGCTTGGGCATCCGGGCAGCGTTTATCGGGATTGCCGTTTCGGCATACGCCACCTGATCCCCCGTTCGAGGCCGCTGCGGCACTGAGCGCTCTTGGATCGACGTCAGCTCGGTTCGCGAGGCATAGGGCTCATCGCCGGACGAGAGGGTGTCGATTGGATCAAGGCGCAGCCGACCATCGCTGCAAGCTGGATACTTGCGGCCAATGGTGCCGGACAGGTGGGAGGATCTGGTTATCTTTGGCCCCGAGCTCGGGATGCAACGGCGTGTTGAGCTCGGGGCTAGTTGCCCGCGATCAGATTCCCTGCTCGGTGCAGGCCGCGACGGAACGTTGCAAAGCTCGGCATGATGACTGGTTCATGATTCACTTTGGCGAATATGTCAAATGGCTGAACTATTCTGGCTCCGGCCGGTATGTCCCAAGCGAAGATCGGCATCTTCGTCGGCGTTGAGGCCCAGTGGATGATCTCGTGGCGACCTTCAGCCCGGAACTGGTAGACATCAGGATCAACTTGATTGAGCCGTCCCACATTGCTTGCTGGCAAAAATATGCTCAGGAAGCAGTTCCGCGTCCGGGAGACTGACCATGGCCAACCCATTCGCGTTCATGGGGTTCATCGGGATCCTGGCCCTCCTCCAGGGCGTAGCTTTCGCCCAGACGCCTCCGACACCAGCAGAGCTCTCGGCCTATCGCGGACTGCACGCGGCGGCGGCCCAAGGCTCCGTCGATCACATCCGGCGGCTGGCCCAAGCGGGAGCCGATCCCAGTGCCCGCGACGGCAACGGTCGCACGCCGCTGCATGTGGTGGCGTTCCAGGGGCACGGGACGGCGGCCCAGTCTCTGATCGCCGCCGGGGCCGATCCCAGCCTGCTCGACAACCAGCGCTATGACGCCGTGACCATTGCGGCGGTCAGGGATGACGTGCCGACGCTGCAGGCGCTGCTCGCCGCCGGCGCCAGCGCCAAGCTGGTCACGAGCATCTACGACGGCACGGCCCTGATCGCCGCGGCCCATCTCGGCCATGATGGCATCGTCGGCGAGCTCATCCGCGCCGGAGCGCCGCTCGACCACGTCAACAACCTGGGGTGGACCGCCCTGATCGAGGCGGTGGTCCTCGGCGACGGTGGGCCCCGTCACACGCAGACCGTGCGCGCCCTCCTCGAAGCCGGTGCCGATCCCCGGATCTCTGACCGGAACGGGTCAACTCCCCTTCAGCTCGCACAGGCCCGCGGGTACACAGGCATGGTGTCCCTGTTGCAAAGGACCCCACGCCGGTAGAGCCGTGGCGGCGGCGTTTGACTTCCCCTGCGCAGGGCATATCCTTGCCAGATCATGTTGAGCTTGCCGACATTCAGACGCGGCTTGCATCGCGCAGGTAATCTGATCGCGGGCACTTAGCCCCGGGCTCATTCGGCCGCAGCCGCAGCCGAGCTCGGGGCCTCTACAAACAACCGGAGTTTCTCCGGACTTCCCGGCCGTCCCAATGGCCGACGGCTGCGGTAACCGCCCCATTTCCATCCCGTGCGTCTCCAGGCCCGTAAAGGATGCCGCCATGGACATCGAACTCGCTCGCACTTTTCTGGCTATCGTCGAGGCCGGAAGCTTCGTCCGCGCCGCGGAGCGGCTGAACGTAACGCAAACCACCGTCAGCGCCCGTGTCCGTTCGCTTGAGGACCAGCTCCGGCGACCGGTTTTCCTGCGTAACAAGGCCGGGGTCACCCTGACGGCCGCCGGGGAGCAGTTTCTGCGGTTCGCGCCGACCCTGGTGCAGGTTTGGGAGCGGGCCCGCCATCAGGTCGCCGTTCCGGCCGGGCGCCGGGCGATCCTCGCCATGGGAGGCGAGCTGACCCTCTGGAACCCACTCCTCCTGAACTGGATGGTGTGGATGAGGCGCAGCGCTCCCGACATTGCCCTCCAGACCCAGGTTGGCCTGTCCGACGGCCTGTTGCGCCAGGTCGCCGACGGGGTGCTCGACCTGGCGGTGGTGTACTCACCGAGACAGTGGCCAGGGCTGCAAGTCGAGCTGCTGATGGAGGAGACTCTCGTCTTGGTCACGACCGATCCGTCAACAGCCGGCGTGTCGGATCCGGACTACGTGTATGTCGATTGGGGCGCGGATTTTGCAGCCCATCATGGCCTGAACTTCCCGCAGTTCTCCAACCCCGGCCTGTCCATCGGTCTGGGGCCGCTCGGGCTGGACTACATCGTACAGGTCGGTGGAACCGGCTACTTCCGCAAACGCGTGGCCCAGTCCTATCTCGCAAGCGGCCGCCTGCATTTGGTGCCGCATGCGCCGGAATTCCCGCTCCCGGCCTATGTCGTCTACCCGGATGACGCTGGGAGTGACGATCTGGAGGCAGCGTTGGCGGGCCTCCGTGCGGTGGCCCAGGCGGAGGAGCCGCAGCCCCGGAACGGCTCGACGCCGGCAGAGCCGGTGACGGCAAGCCAGGGTGCCGATCTCGGAGCCCCCATTCCCGCGGAATGAGAACCAAGCGAGGCAAGGTTGATGCGGCACAGAATGGCCGCGGCCAGCACTCCGCAGCGCTCTCAATGATGGGTGTCGATCGCGCGAGGCAGCGTGTTGAACTGATGGAACGGCGGCGGCGAGGACAAGGTCCATTCCAGCGTCGTCGCGCCGGTGCCCCATGGGTTGTCGGCGGCCCGCTCCTTGCGCCGGAAGGCGTCAATCACGCCGTATATGAACACGAACAGGCCGGCGAAGAAGATATAGGAACCGATCGAGGAAACCAGGTTCCAGCCGGCGAAGGCATCCGGATAGTCTGCATAGCGGCGCGGCATGCCGGACAGGCCGAGGAAATGCTGCGGGAAGAACAGCACGTTGGCGCCGATGAAGGCGATCCAGAAGTGCAGTTTGCCGATGCGCTCCGCATACACATAGCCGGTGATCTTCGGGAACCAGTAGTAGATGCCGGCGAAGATGCCAAAGACCGCGCCGAGCGACAGCACGTAATGGAAGTGCGCCACCACGTAGTAGGTGTCGTGCATGTAGCGGTCGACGGGAGCATTGGCGAGCACCACGCCGGTGACACCGCCGACCGTGAACACAAAGATGAAACCGATGGCCCAGTACATGGCCGCCGTGAAGCGGATGGAGCCGCCCCACATGGTGGCGATCCAGGAGAACACCTTCACGCCGGTGGGAACCGCGATCACCATTGTGGCGAACACGAAGTAGGCCTGGGACTGCAGCGACAGGCCGACGGTGTACATGTGGTGCGCCCAGACCACGCTGCCGACGACCCCGATGGCCGCCATGGCGTAGGCCATGCCGAGATAGCCGAAGATCGGCTTCTTGGAAAAGGTGGAGACGATGTGAGACACGATGCCGAAGGCCGGCAGGATCATGATGTACACTTCGGGGTGGCCGAAGAACCAGAACAGGTGTTGGTACAGCACCGGATCACCACCGCCCGACGGCTCGAAGAAGGTCGTGCCGAAGTTGCGGTCGGTGAGCAGCATCGTGATCGCGCCCGCGAGCACGGGAAGGGTGATCAGGAGCAGGAAGGCCGTGACCAGCATGGCCCAGGCGAACAGCGGCATCTTGTGCAGCGTCATGCCCGGAGCGCGCATGTTGAGGATCGTGGTGATGAAGTTGATCGCGCCGAGAATCGAGCCCGCGCCTGCCAGGTGCAGGGCGAGGATGCCGAAGTCGAAGGCCGGGCCGGGATGGCCGAGGGTCGAGAGCGGCGGATAGGCGGTCCAGCCGCCGCCGAAGCCGACTGAGCCCGGCGCGCCCTCGGAGAACAGGGACAGGATCATCAGGCCGAAGGCCGCCACCAGGAGCCAGAACGAGATGTTGTTCATCCGCGGGAAGGCCATGTCGGGCGCGCCGATCATCAGCGGCACGAACCAGTTGCCGAATCCGCCGATCAGGACCGGCATGATGACGAAGAACACCATGATGAGGCCGTGGCCGGTCACGAAGACATTGTACGCCTGCGGATTGGAGAAGAACTGCAGGCCGGGCTCCTGCAGCTCAAGACGCATGCCAATGGACAGCAGGCCACCGATGATGCCAGCCACGAAGCCGAAGATGAGATAGAGCGTTCCGATGTCCTTGTGGTTCGTCGAATAGAACCACCGGCGCCAGAACGCCGGGTGATCGCCACGTCCGCCAGCGTGCAGCATGCCCAGGCCAACTCTGTTATCCATGCCTTCGGCCTCCGACCGGCCAAACGGTCGGGCAACGACCAAGTTCTGGCAAACGCATTTTCTTGCTGGATACCAGCAAGAACTTTGCATGATCCTCCTCAGGCACGAAGACCTATGGCTCGCACCGCAGGAGCACGAACTCCAAAGATCTTGGTCATACAGAGCAAACAATTTCGTTTGCCTGCCCCCCAGGCCAGGGAGAGGATTGTTGCACCACCCTGCTGGATCGCCCCTCACCGGGATGAAGAACACCCGAGGACCGGTTCAGTCGCACGAGACGATGGAGGATGATGATGCAGCCCGCCAGAACGGCACAATCTGCGGCCGTCTTCGCCGACAACACGCGCCAACGATGGCTGACCGTCAGCCTTCTTGCTGGCTCCCTGGCTCTGCTCGCCTGGTGCGTGGTTGCACTTTAGGCAAGAAGCGGGATCAGCAAAACGGGAGGTCTCGAAGATGTGCAACTACAACCTGTTCCGCCACGCCGACCGCACGGAGCTCATCTGCGCGGTTCCGGAAGTGCGGCCCGTACCGGCCTTCATCACGGGGCCGCCATGGAGCTTCGTTGGACGCGTGCGGGACTATGCCAGCGGCTCTTCGGGTTTCGATCATCAGTCGGCGGAGGTGAGCGTCCACTACAACGGTTTCTACCTGTTCCAGCTGGTCAACGTGTCGGATCTCAAGGCCTGGGTCGATCAGGGCCGCAGGCGGCCATCCGACGAAGGCGCTCCCGTCTGCGGCAAGGAACAGCCAAAGGAGATCCTGCGGCTCGGGATGGCTGCCGGATAAAACGAGGCAGAGCGGCGACCAGGTGCAGGGGCCTTGCGGTGCCACAGCTCATTGGCCGCAAGTCTTTTGGCAAAGCGCCATAGTCTGGTAGGAGGTCAACATGGCTGGACAGGTTTATCCCGAACCATCGCCCGAGCTGGCGCATAGGCGTCGGGAACTCGTGCCCAACACTCAGGCGGCGTTCGATGCATTCAGCCGCCAGGTATTCGCCGATGGCGCTCTCGACACCAAGACGAAGCAGTTGATTGCGGTTGCCGTTGCCCATGTCACCCAATGCCCCTATTGCATCCAAGGGCACACCAAGGCCGCTCAGCGGGCCGGCGCCACAGCACAGGAACTGATGGAGGCCGTCTGGGTGGCCGCCGAGATGCGGGCCGGCGGAGCCTTTGCTCACGCCAGCCTCATGATCGCGTCCTTGTCCGAAGATCGGTAAGAAATACGCGATTCCGGTGCTCGACTGCTACCCTTGGGGACCATCTGCGGTTTCTGGGGGCGCAAACCGGAGAGGTGATCCGGTCGTGCCAAGTGCCGCCGATGACCGGCATTGGAGCATACCCATGAGCACACAGGTTCCAGAAAACAATGTTCGGTTGAAGCGGGCTTATGAGCCGTCGTCGGCCGATGACGGGGCCCGCATTCTCATCGACCGGCTCTGGCCTCGTGCGATTTCCAAGCACGCCCTTGCGCTCGATCAGTGGATGAAGGACATCGCGCCGAGCACCGAATTACGCCGCTGGTTTGGGCATGATCCCGGACGATGGCACGAATTCTGCCGCCGCTATGCAGCCGAGGTGCATGAACACCAAGATCTGTTGGAAGAGTTGCGGTCCCGTGCCTGCAAGGCCCGGATTACCCTCGTGTTCTCCGCCCGCGACGAGACGCACAACGATGCCGTTGCCCTCCGGAGCTTTATTCTGCACGGCCTGGTGCATTGAGAAGCAGTCCAAGTGCAAAGAAAGTGATTTGAACCTGCAAATCTATTCGTTTGTCACGGACCCTGTTCACACATACCCTTCTTCTGTCGACCGATGGCGCCGATGACCGGCCTGCCTTCACAAGCCTCTTGTCAGCGCACACCCAGAGGAGGCAGGGATGCTCACCGCCGCGGATTTCATGACGCCTGCCGTCGTCACAGTCAGGCCCGAGACGTCAATCCACGAGATCGCCAAGTTGCTCTGCGACCATCATATCAGCGGCGTTCCGGTGATCGATGACGAGGAGCGGCTGCTCGGCATCGTCAGCGAAGGCGATTTGATCGGGCATGCCCAACTGGCCGGTGAACAGCGTCGATCCTGGTGGCAAACTTTCCTCAATGGCCCGACGGTGCTGGCTCAGCACTACGCCAAATCACATGGCCGGACGGCCAGCGACGTCATGACGAAAGAGGTGGTCACGGTCCTGGAGACCACGTCAGTCGCCGACACGGCCCGCGCCCTGGAGCAACACCGGATCAAGCGTGTGCCCGTGTTGCGGGACGGGAGACTCGTCGGCATCGTGACCAGAAGCAACCTGCTTCAGGTGCTGGCAACCACCGACGCGTCGAAGCCGATGAACGTTGTCGACCGCATCATCCGGGAGCGGCTGAACGACGAACTTGAGGATCAGCCCTGGGCCTGCCTCCTGTCGAAGAATATCGTCGTCGAGAATGGCGTCGTTCGCCTGTTCGGCATTGTCCAGTCAGAGGAGGAGCGACACGCCATCCGCCTCGCTGCGGAAAATCAGGCCGGGGTGAAGGCGGTGGAGGATCACCTCTCGATCGTGCCTGCCGCCGCCTACGTTTTCTAAGCGGCTGAAAGTGGGAAATCACGGAGCCCGCAAGGGAGCTCACGCCAGCCAGATGTGTCCTGCCTCACTCCTCGACGAGGCCGGATTCGCCATGGAACTGCTATTGTTGAGGGTGCTGTCCTTCATGCTCATTCGCCTTGGAAATTGTCGGCCCTTTCAGGTGCTCGGCCCCTGTGGCTCGATGACTCGGCATAATCAGGCTTTCAGAACATAATGGTGTAGACATGACACCGACTCAGAGTGAAACGGCGCTATCACCGACCTTCAAAGCGGTCCTGTATGGCATTGCGCTCACGGCACTTGCCAGGGCTTCTCTTGTGCTGGCCGTCTGCATCATCATGGATGCGTTCGGCGGCCAGGATCTCGGACTGAGTCTGCGGACAGCGGTCCTCGCCTTCGGCCTCCTTGGAGGAGCCGCGCTTGGCCGCGGGCTGAGAGCGGAGCGGGCTTCAGAATTTGATCCGGCAAGCCGTTTCTATGCCCTCGCCCTTGTGAACTACTTCATCTGCTATGCGGCACTGCTGGCTGGTAGCTTCTTGAAACCCGGTGGCACTTGAGGGGTCGCGAGCTTTGCATGGCAGTCACCTCTCGACCTCATCCACCGATCAACGTCCCGTCGTCCTCATCACCGGCGCAACCGGCAATCTGGGCCGCTCTCTTGGCAAGGTGTTCGGTCGCGATTACCGCACCGTTGGTCTCGACCGTGTCGCGGAAGGGGCCGACTTCCCGGTCATCCCAGTCGACTTCACCTCCGACGCGTCGATGCAATTGGCGTTCCGCAAATTCCGCGACATCTTCGGGTCACGCATCGCCAGTGTCATCCACCTTGTCGCTTATTTCGATTTTACGGGTGACGATCACCCTCTCTATCAATCCGTCACGGTCGAGGGCACCCGCCGCCTTCTGCGTACCCTGCAGGAGTTTGATGTCGAGCAGTTCGTCTATTCGAGCACGATGCTGGTGCATGCGCCGTGCCGTCCCGGCGAGCGGATCGACGAACGCCAGCCGATTGATCCGCGCTGGGCTTACCCCAAATCGAAAGCCGCAGCCGAGGAAGTGATCCGAGCGGAGCACAATAAGATCCCCTATGTCATTCTGAGGCTGGCCGGCGTCTATGACGAGCACACCACGGTGCCCACGATGGCGCAGCAAATCGCGAGCGTCTACGAGCGCAACTTCCAGAGCCACTTCTACTCCGGCAGCACGCTCGTTGGACAAGCCATGCTGCACCGGGCGGACATGCTCGATGCGTTCCGTCGTACCGTTGACTGTCGCGAAGCATTGCCGCCCCATACCGAGATTTTGATCGGTGAGGCCGATGCTGTTGGATATGAGGCGCTCCAGGACGAGCTCGGCCGGCTCCTCCACAGCGAAGACAACTGGCCGACGCTGCGTCTGCCAAAGATCGTGGCTGCTGCCGGGGTCTGGGCGCAGGATGAGCTGGAGCCGGTTATCCCGGACCTGATCGACGGAGGCAAGGAGCCGTTCATCAAGCCGTTCATGGTCGCCATGGCCGATGATCACTACGCTCTCGACGTCGGGCGTGCTCGCAAGCTCCTGGGATGGGAGCCCAGGCACCGGCTGAAGGATGAGCTGCCAAGGCTTGCCGATGCCCTTAAATCGGATCCAGCCGGATGGTACAAGGCGAACGGGGTCACACCCCCGGCCTGGCTGAGCGATGCGGCCGATCTGGGGGAAAACCCGGACGAGGTGAGCGCCCGGCACAGCGCGAAGATCGAATCCGAGCATCGTGCCAACCGCTGGGCGCACTTTGCCAATATCGGTCTTGGCACCTGGCTCATCACCCAGCCGGTGCTGATCGATGTTCCGGAGCCACTCCTGCGCTGGAGCGAAATCATTCTGGGCTGCGCCCTCGTCGTGTTCGCGGCGGCGGCCCTGTCCTGGCGGGCGCGGTGGGCCCGTTGGATCTGTGCGGGCATTGGCGCAGCCGTGATGGCGATGCCCTTCCTGTTCTCGACACAAAGTGCCGCCGCCTATCTCTCCGACACGCTTGTCGGCTTCCTGATCTTCGCCTTTGCTGTCGGAACGAAGCCCGAACCCGGGTCCTCAGCCGTCGCCGCACTCACCGGGCCAACCATGCCGCCCGACTGGAGCTACAACCCATCCAGTTGGGTGCAGCGCCTGCCGATCATCATCCTGGCGCTCGTTGGCCTCTACGTCTCACGCTACCTGGCAGCCTACCAGCTCGGTCACATCCCTGATGTCTGGGATCCTTTCTTCTCCGGTGCGCCTTCCGATCCCCAGAACGGAACCGAGGAGATCATCACCTCACCAGTCTCGACGGCATGGCCGGTGTCTGATGCGGCGCTGGGCGGTTACACCTACCTGCTGGAGATCCTCACCGGTTTGGTCGGCTCGCGATGCCGTTGGCGCACCATGCCCTGGTTGGTGATCCTCTTCGGCCTGATGATCGCGCCTCTGGGTGTCGTCTCGATTGTGTTCATCATCATCCAGCCGATCGTCATCGGCACCTGGAGCATCATCGCCCTGATCGGCGCCGCCGCGATCCTGGTCCAGATTCCCTATTCTCTCGATGAGATGATCGCGACGTTCCAGTTCATGCGCCGCCGGATGAAGAGGGGCCGGAACGCGCTCCGCGTGTTCCTCCTGGGCGACACCGATGACATGCAGGAGGCACAGGACACGGATTCGACTGCCGATGAGTTTGCCAGACCACCCGGCACCGTGATCAAGGATATGGTGAGCGGAGGTGTCAGCCTGCCATGGAACCTCGCCCTCTCGGGACTGGTCGGCTTGTCCCTGCTGTTCACACCCATCACGCTCGGGGCGGAAGGCAGCATGGCAAACTCCGATCATTTGATCGGCTCGCTTGTCCTGACCGTGATCTCGCTTGCTGCGGCAGAAGTCGCAAGGCCGTTACGATTCCTCAATATCCCGCTTGGGCTCGCGCTGTTCGCCACCCCGTTCATCTACGGGGCAAGCATGACGGCAACCATAGCCAGCGTCGCCTGCGGCGCCGCCCTTGTAGCACTCAGCATCCGCCGTGGCCCGATCCGGGAGAGGTATGGATCCTGGAGCCGGTTGGTGGTGTAGCAAAATGGTTGGCCCCGGGGCGCGGTTGCTTCTGCCGGGAACCTTTTGGGGTTGCCCCCATCCAATGGGGACGCGCGGGCCGCGGATGGATCCGGCGCGTCACCGGAGGATGTCATGAGAATTGCTTTCGCCACACTCGCCCTGGCTGCCGCCTTCAGCCTGCCGGCGCTAGGCGCCGACCAGGTCGAAAAGGCGCCGCCCACAGGCGCCTATAAGAAGGTGAGCGAACTTGTGAAGATACCCGACTTCCTGCCGGGGCTTGGTCAGCTCTACGTCGATCCGAAAACCCTGCCGGCCGGCCCGTTCCTGGCCTACGACCGCGACGGGCGTCTCGTCAGCACGGTCTACATGCTGCCCATTGAAGACCTTTCGAACAAGGACAAGCGCTTCGACGATCTTTCCGCGCCCGGCGGCAAGGTCGATCATGTCGACGTCTACTTCAACGCTGGGCATCCCGGTGTCGAGAAGCCCCATGCTCACGTGGTCCTGTGGCACGTTCCGAAGGCCGACGAGCAGCGGGTGGCCGCGAAGTGATGGTCTCGCGCAGACATATCCTGCGGATCGGCGGGGGACTCCTCGCCGGTCTCGCATGGCCCCGGCTCCCACTCGCCGCTGAGGCAGTCGAAATCCGGATGCAGGGCAATGCGGACGGCTCGCAGGTCTGGTTCAATCCGATTGGCCTTCGCATCAAGCCGGGTCAGACGATCCGCTGGGTCAACCTGGACCCGGGGAATTCCCATACCGCGACAGCCTACCATCCGAAGAACTTCGAGCGCCCGTTGCGTATCCCTGAGGGTGCCGAGCCCTGGAACTCGGACTACCTGCTGCCGAGCGAGAGCTTCTCGGTCACGGTCAAGGATGAAGGCGTCTACGATTTCTTCTGCGTCCCGCACGAGCATGCCGGCATGGTGGGGCGGATCATCGTCGGTCAACCGGACAGGTCTCCCGCTGCCGACCCGTCGGGGCAAGTGGCCGGCGGGGAGCCCATCCCCGAGATCGCCCTCCGGGCCTTCCCGTCCGTCGCCGAGATCATGCGCCGCGGCATCGTCAGGCCCGCATAGATGCCGCCTCCGCCAGCGGCGGGAACCGTTTGGACTCCCGCCGATCCAATGGTCAGCCACCGAGGCCCCTGACAGACCTAGATGAGGGCGCCATGATCCGCTCAGTTGCCTACGCGAAGGCGGTTCTCGCCGGCATGGCGGGAGCCATCGCCTGGGAGATCGTTGCCCGGCTGCTGATCTGGGCCGGCGTGCCGTTCTTTGACCTTGTCATGACGCTCGGGACTTTGGTCCTCCCCCATGCGCCGGCATGGGAGGCCTGGCTGGCCGGCATGCTGCTGCATCTGTTGGTCGGCGCGATCTGGGCTGTGTTCTACGCCTACTTCTTCTGGTCCGTCCTGCCGCTGCGCCCTGCCCTGCAGGGCTTGGTGTTCGCCTTCGTGCCGATGCCCCTGGCGATCTTCATCATGCATCCGCAGTTCGACCTCATGCATCCGCTCGTCCAAAGCGGCGAGATGCCCTCATCCGGCCTGTTCGGCTTGGGCGGCGGGGCGCACGAGCCGCTCTCCATCGCAGTTGGCCATCTGATCTGGGGCACCGTGCTGGGCCTGCTTTACACCCGGCCTGTCGGCTTGCCGGCAAACCGTTCCCTACGCCTGACCCGCCCGCCTGTCAGATCACATCCATCCTCCAATTTGGCTCCCGATCCGGTCGAGCACAGGTTCATGTTCGCCACCGGCATCGAGTGCAGCTACCCCACCCTGGAGGGCGGGCGGTGGCGCATGGACCAGATGGCGGCCTGCGGCCATTACCGCCATTGGCGCACCGACCTTCACCTCGTGCGGGATCTCGGCCTACGCTACCTGCGCTACGGCCCTCCCCTGCACCTGATCCATCGCGGCGCTGGCCTCTATGACTGGGCCTTCCTCGATGAGGTCGCCGCCGAGATGCAGCGGCTCGGCATCGTGCCGATCATGGACCTGTGCCATTTCGGCCTGCCGGACTGGCTACAAAACTTCCAGAACCCGGAGGTGCCGCAGGCGCTTGCTGACTATGCCCGGGCGTTTGTCCGACGCTATCCCTGGGTGCGGTTCTACACCCCCGTGAACGAGATGTACGTGTGCGCCAAGCTCAGTGCTCTCGAAGGGTTATGGAACGAGCAATGCCGGGACGAGCGCGCCTTCGTCACGGCTGTGCGCCATCTCGCCAAAGCCAACGTCCTGATGATGCAGGCGATAGCGGCCGAGCATCCCGATGCCGTGTTCGTCAACAGCGAGAGCGGCGAGTTCTATCAGCCCTGCTGTCCCGATCCCGAGATCCGCCGCATTGCGGCCTTCGAGAACGAGCGTCGCTTCCTGCCGCTGGATCTCCTATACGCGAGGCCCCTGCACGAGGACACGCGCGCCTATCTCCTCCAGCACGGCATGCCGGCGGAGGAATATGCCTGGTTCATGCAGCAGGATGTGCGAAGGCGGGCAATCCTCGGGGTCGACTACTACGAATGGAACGAGAAGCTCATTGACAGCAATGGCCATGCACAGGCGCTAGGCGAGCTGTTCGGCTGGTATGCCATTGCCGGTCAGTACTACCGCCGTTATCGGCGGCCGATGATGCACACCGAGACCAACCGCATGGACGCCCGCGACGGGCCGCGCTGGCTCTGGCGCCAGTGGCACAACGTACAATTCATCCGCCAGACAGGTGTGCCAGTTGTCGGCTTCACATGGTATTCACTGACCGATCAGGTCGACTGGGACATTGCGCTGCGGGAGCCGCTCGGCAACGTCAATCCTGTCGGCCTGTTCGACCTCAACCGCGATCCTCGAACCGTTGGCCTCGCCTACCAGCACCTCGTGCGGCGCTTCGGGGCCGACCTCAGCGAGGCGCCATCCATCGAGGCGGTGCTGGACGAAGCGTCGAAGGTCGCAGCACAAAAGGTGAGGCTCCATGCTTAGGATGCTGCAGGCCCACGGCCTCGATGCCGGTCCGACCCAACGGCCGCTTCTCGCAGGGGCCATCGCAGGCGTGTCGGCAGCGATCCCGGCCCTGTCGGTCCTGGCCGGCTTTCAGTCCCTGGATGCACCTGCCCGAGCTATCGGCACGTCCGCGGGGGCTGCCGGTCTCGTCTATGCCGGCCTGATGCTTCTCGGCGGGATCTTGTACGGCTGGCTGTTCCAGCGAGCGGCCAATGATCCTCGCGGAGGCTGGCTCTTCGGGATGGCGTTCGGTTTCGTCCTCTGGATGCTCGGGCCCGTCCCGCTGCTGCAATGGCTACCGGACCAGCCCATCCTGCGCGGCTATCCGGCCACCGGACTGCTGTTGGCTCAACTGCTCTGGGGTTTGGCAATGGGGGTGGTGTTCCCCCTCATCCACCGTCACCTCCACGTCAGCCTGGAGAACGGATCAGGCTCCGCATTCCAGTCTACCGGTCCGGAGGCGGTGGCCCCGACGCAGATGCTTCGGCCGCTCCCACCTTCCCAGCGCCCGCGCTGAGACGACCTGCCCATCCCGTCTTTGGCCCGGGAACCTTTGTCCGGATGTCCCATCTAATAGGCAGCAACAGGAGCTTGGCCATGCAGACGGCAACGGTCGCGGCAACACGGTTGGACGGGCTTGATGATGGGGCGCTGGTGGCGTTGGCCCGAAGCCGGGACGGGGCTGCGGTCCGGCTCATCATGCAGAGGCACAACCGTCGGCTCTTCCGGGTTGCCCGCGGCGTCCTGCACGATGATGCTGAGGCGGAGGACGTAGTTCAGGAGACCTACGTTCGCGCCTTCACCCATCTCGACGGCTTCCGCGGCGAGGCGCAGCTCTCGACCTGGCTCACCCGCATTGCGCTCAATGAGGCACTCGGACGACTCCGACGACGGCGCCTTACCGTTGGATTGAAGGACATCGATGCCATCAACGACCAAGGGGGAGCCCGCGTGATCTACCTGCCGTCGGCCCGCCAGGACAGCGATCCGGAAGCCGCCGCCACCCAAGCCGAGGTGCGGCGTCTGCTCGAACGCGCCGTGGACGAACTGCCCGAGCCCTTCCGCATCGTCTTTGTCCTCCGAGACATCGAGGAGATGAGCATCGCGGAGACCGCCGCCCACCTGTCCCTTCGCCCGGAGACAGTCAAGACAAGGCTCCACCGTGCCCGGCATCTCCTGCGTCAGTCCCTCGACCGGACCCTGTCCTCCGCCGTGAGTGATGTCTTCCCGTGCGCCGGCGCCCGCTGTGCCCGGATTACGGAGACCGTGTTGGAACGGCTCGGCTTGTCGGAGCTCTCTGAAGAATGACCGTGTCAAGGACAGAAGCATCACGGGCGTCGGACATTGGACGTCGCGACGATCCTTGCCGGCCCAAAGCCACCAATGGGTCGAGACACCTTTGGATGATGAGGGGCAAAATTACTGCGGAGCTTCCTGCTGAACGAGGAGAATGCCATGCGAGCCGAGAACCCTGTACGAGACCGCAATCCCCAAAGCACCGCACAGATTGCCGGACATCCGCTGCACCCTATGCTGATCCCGTTCCCAGTCGCCTTTCTCGTGGCCACCCTCGTGTGTGACCCGCTCTTCTGGAACACCGGCAACAGCGCTTGGAGCACGGCCTCGCTCTACCTCTTGGGCGCCGCGCTCGTCATGGCGGCCCTCGCAGCTGTTGCTGGTCTGACCGACTTCCTGGGTGACCGGCGCACCCGCGATCTGTCGGCGGCCTGGCACCACATGCTCGGCAATGTGGTTGTGGTCCTCCTCTCCTTTTGGAACTGGTATCGCCGCTACGAGGCCGGCGACGCCGCCGTGCTGCCCATGGGGCTTCTGATCTCGCTCGTCGTCGTTCTCCTCCTGCTCTACACTGGCTGGCGCGGGTGGGAGATGGTCTACCGCCACCGGGTCGCCGTCTCGGACCGGGGAGCCTGATCCAAATGCTCCACTCGGCGAGGACTTGATGGAGCCTGAAATGGATCTGACCCGGCTTGTGGCCGACGCCATTGTCCCCGCGGCCGCCGACGCGGTGGTGGCATCGGACCGCGAAGGGATCATCCGCGTGTGGAACCCAGCCGCAGAGCGGATCTTCGGTCATCGCGCCGACGAGGCGCTGGGGCAATCGCTCGACCTCATCATCCCGGAGCGCCTGCGCCCGCGCCACTGGGACGGCTTCCACCGCGTCATGGCAACCGGTCAGAGCCATTACGGCGCAGGCGACCTCCTGTCGGTGCCGGGCATCCGCAAGGACGGCCAACGCATCTCGCTGGAGTTCACCATCGTGCCGCTCAAGGACGAGCGGGGACAAATGCAGGGCCTCGCCGCGGTGATGCGGGACGTGACCAGCCGGTTCGAGGAGATCAGAGATTTGAAGAAAAAGCTGGCGGATGCAACCGCACCTCCGAGCCCCCACTGACCGGCATGGCAAACCCGTTCTACACCATCGGGCACTCCACCCGCACCATTGCGGAATTCGTGGACCTGCTCCGCGAGGCGCAAGTCGCTCTTGTGGTGGATGTTCGAACGGTTCCACGCTCCCGGGCGAACCCGCAGTTCAACCGTGATGTTCTGCCCGAGAGTCTTGCCGGCTACCAGATCGGGTATGAGCACATCGCCGAACTCGGCGGGCTGCGTGGCAAACAGCATCTGGTTCAGCCCTCACCCAATGCGTATTGGGAGAACACGAGCTTTCGTAACTATGCCGATTACGCCCTGACGGGCCGGTTTCGCGAGGGGCTCGACCGCCTGACCGACCTGGGCGGCCGGAGCGTCACGGCGATCATGTGCGCCGAGGCGGTGTGGTGGCGCTGCCATCGCCGGATCATCGCCGATTACCTGCTCGCCTCCGGCCATGCGGTGTTCCACGTCCTTGGTCCCGGCAAGATCGAGCCGGCGTCGGTCACGCCTGGAGCCCACCCGTCCGGCAACGGGATCCTCTATCCGGCTGCCGTATCCGGATGAGCCCGAGCCGTTGGATTTCCCATGCCCCATCCTATCTCTTGAGGAAACGTGGCCCATAGCTGGAGGAGATCATGAACCCGACCGAGTCCTACTGGTCCTATGAAGCCGTCCAAGCGCTGATTTCCCTGGTCAGGGAAGGGGCGCCCGCCTCGGTGATCAGCCTCAAGCTGAAGCGCTCGATCACAGAGGTCCGGGCCAAGATCAACGACCTTGGATTGACCCCGCTGGCCGAGGCCTGAACAGGCTGGAGGAGGCAAGGACTGGAACATCCAACATCGCCTTCTCAGCGGGCGTGAGGTGCCGGACCGCGCCCCTTGGCAGCTCCCCCAATTGCAGGCCGCCGACTTCGATCCGGACAAGGCGAAGCACGTCCGCTCCCACCGCACCGAGCAGGCGACGGATTTGGCGATTTTTACCTTCGCTGAGGACGACCTCAAGCCATGCGGTCCGGGGACCAGCACGGAGCACGCGGACTGATTTCGCGCCGAGACGCTCGCCGTCGAGCTCCATGCCTGCTTCAAGCCGTTCCAACATGTCCTCGCCCGGCAAGCAGTTAACCTGGACGTGATAGACCTTCTCGACATTCGACGCGGGATCCAGGACACGCTGGGCCCACCGAGTGTCGTTGGTCATGAGCAGCAGGCCCTCGCTCGCCTTGTCGAGCCGACCCACGGGCGCAACGAATGGGAGGTCGAGCCCTTCCAGGCAGTCGTAGACCGTTGCCCGCTCCTGTGGATCGTCGCGGGTCGTGACCAGGCCGCGCGGCTTGTTGAGGATCAGGTAGACCTTGCGCTCGGCCGCGACCGGCTGGCCATCGACGGTGATGCGAGCGCGTGCGGGATCGACACGGAGCGTCACGTTGCGGACAATCCGGCCGTCGACGCACACGCGTCCCTCGGTGATCAGGGTTTCGGCCTGCGTGCGCGAGCAGAACCCGAGCTTCGACAGGGCGCGTGGTAGACTGACCACAGCGCCGTTTTGACGCCGCGGGCTACCCGCGCCCCGCAATCGGGGCGGTGGTTTCATGATGGTGTCGACTCGGACGTCAGCTGGTGAAGAACTGCTGCGTGCCGTGGGCCTCGATGGCGCCCGCAAGCCGCGAGAGCGCGTGCACGTAGGCAGCGCTACGCAGGGGAATGCCTCTGTCCTGGGCAAGCGCCCAGATGGCGTCCCCTTCCCGCTCCATCATCGTCTTCAGCCGTGCATGCACGTCCTCGACGGGCCAGTAGTAGCCTTGCCGGTTCTGCACCCACTCGAAGTACGAAACGGTGACACCTCCCGCGTTCGCCAAAATGTCCGGCAGAACGACGATGTTCCTGGCGGCGAGGATTTTGTCGGCCTCGGGCGTGAGCGGGCCATTGGCGAGTTCGAGAACGACGCGAGCCTTTACACCGGGAGCATTGCCTTCATGGATCATGTCCTCCAGGGCGGCCGGGACGAGCAGTTCGCAGTCGACCGAAACGAGATCGTCGGCGGGAATGGTGGAGATGCCGTCAGTCCCGGCAAGGCTCGTGACGGATCCCTTCCTCTTGCCGACCATCAACTTCTGGATGTCGAGCCCGGAGGCGCAATGGATCGCCCCCTTCGAGTCCGAGACCGCCACGATGCTGTACCCATTGGCCGCCAACAGGCGCGCGATATGCTGGCCCGCATTGCCGAAGCCCTGGATCGCTACCCGTGCTCCCGACTCCAGCCCGAGCTTCAGGGCCAGGCGCTGAACCAGATAATAACCGCCGCGGGCGGTGGCATCGTCACGCCCCAGCGAGCCGCCAAGGGCAATGGGCTTGCCGGTGATCACCGCCGGCGTCGCCTCACCCACGATGGAGGCATACTCGTCGGCCATCCAGCCCATGACCATGGAATTGGTATAAACGTCCGGTGCCGGGATATCCCGGTCGGGCCCGACGATCTTGGAGAAGGCTTGGATGTAGGCGCGGGAAAGACGCTCCAGTTCGGCCTTCGACAGGGTGTGAGGATCGACCTGCACGGCGCCCTTGCCACCACCGTACGGCAGGTTCAAAACCGCGCACTTGAAGGTCATCCAGAAGGCAAGCGTTTCCACCTCCTCCATGGTCGAGTCCGGATGAAAGCGGATGCCGCCCTTGGTCGGGCCGCGGGTATCGTCGTAGCGGCAGCGCCAGGCCATGAAGGATTTGCGCGAGCCGTCATCCATGCGGATCATCAGACGGACCTTGGTGGTCTCACGCGGGTACTTCAATTTTTCGAGAACGTCCGCGTCGAGGTCGAGGTGCCGGGCTGCTTCGTCGAGGCGTGTCAGGGCCTGGTCCAGCATGGAGGCTGCATGCAATTGATCTCACTCCTGTGTGTTTGTTGACTCGATGCAGTTTGCCGCTGGGAAGCCTTCATGGCGGCTCCCGCTACGGAACGCAACATCGTGGTTAAGCGCTGCGTCGATTCTGAGCAGGCTGCGTCCTTTCGCTGTTCTTGCCGGTCGCCGATTCCCTTCGCATACGCGCCTGCAGTGCCAGCAACCTTGCATTCTGCCTTTTCAGACAGCCGATATCGCACGACGGCTTCGATACTGAAGCGAGCTGTCTCAGGTCCCAAAGATGACCCATAATGTGTATTCAACGAACCAAGCTCGGGCCGCGTTGGACTAGGCACCGTTCAGGGCGACCTTGAACTCGGCTTCCGTCTTGGCCTGGATCTCGTCCACGCTCACGCCGTCGGCGAGCTCGATCAGAGTCATGCCGGTGCCGCCCTTCTTGTCGATGGCAAACACGCCCAGATCGGTGATCACGAGATCGACCACCCCGGTGCCGGTGAGCGGCAGGTTGCACGCCGTCAGGAGCTTGGGATCCTCCGAGCCGTCCTTGGCCTTGGCCACATGCTCCATGACCACCACGACGCGCTTGACGCCCGCCACCAGATCCATGGCGCCGCCCATGCCCTTGACCATCTTGCCCGGGATCATCCAGTTGGCGAGATCGCCGTTCTCGGCCACCTGCATGGCGCCCAGGATCGACAGGTCGATATGGCCGCCGCGGATCATGCCGAAGGAATCGGAGCTGGAGAAATAGCTCGTCGTCGGCAGCTCGGTGATCGTCTGCTTGCCGGCATTGATCAGGTCCGCGTCCTCCTCGCCCTCATAGGGGAATGGGCCCATGCCGAGCATGCCGTTCTCCGACTGCAGCTGCACGCGCATGCCCTTCGGGATGTAGTTCGACACCAGCGTCGGAATGCCGATGCCGAGATTGACGTAGAAGCCGTCGCGCAGCTCCTTGGCCGCGCGGGCGGCCATCTGTTCGCGGGTCCAGGCCATCAGACTGTCTCCTCACGCTTGCGGGTCGTGCGTTGCTCGATGTGTTTGACCGGGTTTGGCACATGCACCATGCGCTTGACGAAGATGCCCGGCGTGTGGATGCCATCCGGGTCGATCTCACCGGCTTCGACCAGATGCTCGACCTCGGCGATGGTGAGGCGCGAAGCGGTCGCCATCATCGGGTTAAAGTTGCGCGCAGTCTTGCGGTAGACGAGGTTGCCTTCCCGATCGCCCTTCCAGGCATGGACGATGGAGATATCGGCGAACAGGCCGGTCTCCATGACGTATTGCTCGCCGTTGAACGCGCGCACCTCCTTGCCCTCGGCAATCAGCGTGCCGACGCCGGTCTTGGTGTAGAAGGCCGGGATGCCGGCGCCGCCGGCGCGGATGCGCTCGGCCAGCGTGCCCTGCGGGTTGAATTCCAGCTCCAGCTCGCCGGAGAGGTACTGCTGGGCGAACAGCTTATTCTCGCCCACGTAGGAGGAGATCATCTTGCGGATCTGGCGGGTCTCGAGCAGGCGGCCCAGCCCGATGCCATCCACGCCGGCATTGTTGGAGATGAAGGTCAAATCCTTCGCCCCCGAATCACGGATCGCCTCGATCAGCGTCTCCGGAATGCCGCACAGGCCGAAGCCGCCGGCCATGATGCTCATGCCATCCTTAACAGCCCCAGCCAGCGCGGAGTGCGCATCAACATATACCTTGTTCATGGGTGATCCTCTCCATGGATTCCTGCTTGACGCACAGGGTGACGATCAGCCGGCCAACAAACGAAAAGAGGGAAAATGAGACACCTTTAGGAAGTGACAAAGCCAATCCGCGATAAGTTTTCCCAGAGTCACAATATGGAGAACGGCGAGGTTGACGGTCTCACTCTGGCTACGAGAGCAGTGGGTCAGCCGCGGCCCACGCTATCGCCCTTTGCACAGCCATGGATCTAAAGCCCAAGCATCCGCGCCGCGTTCGACGACACCATCTTGCGGATCTGCTTGTCGTCGTAGCCGAGATCGATGCAAAGCCTGATGCCCCTGCGCAATCCCTCGAGTGGGGTGATCGTCCCAGTCTGGCCCAGATCCGAACACAGCACGGTCTGATCGACGCCGGCCGCGTCGATGTGCTTACGCAGGTCCTCGGCCGAGCATGTCTTGAATTTCGACCCCTCCACGAACATGCAGAGCGAGTGCTCGACAAAGGCGCCCATCGTGGCCATCCCCTTTACGTCATTCATGGAGGCGTCGACGATATCTTCAGGGTGGGTCAGCACGAACTTGGTCACGCCACGCCGCCTGGCCTCCTCAAAGACCAGCCACGTTTCGCTCACGTGAAGATGGCCGCTCGCCAGCACCATGTCATTCTTGGCAACGACATCCAGCACTTCCTTGACGTCATCCCGCACGGTCCCGGTGTTGTCGAGAACCGGGATGCCCACGGCCGGCCGCATTTTCTGGGTGGAGGCCGGGTGAACCCAATTCGACGTCTTTTCCCAGCGCAGGTGGTTCTCCGCCGCCAGGGTCGGCATCCACACGACCTTGCCACCCATCGCTGCTGTGTGCTCGACGGCGTAGGGGTTGAATCCTCCCACCACATTGTTCAGCACGATGCTGGGTAAAATCTTCGTACGCAGTTCAGGATGGTGCTTGGTGATGAGGGCAGCCGTCATGACGCCACTGTAATCATGATCCTTTGTCACGACGGCTGCGACGCCTGCGGCGGAGTACTGCTCGAGCAGCTCCAGGTGGTCGACGCCGCGGGGCGCAATCGACGGGCCACTGTGAACGTGCGGGTCGATCGCTCCCTGCAAGAGGTCGGCGATACGCTCGTCAATCGACTTGGTCATGATGATACCTTGCGTCATGGCTTTTCGGCTCCTTGATTGTGCGCCTTTCCGGGCTTCCGTCGAAGGCCGCTGGCGTTACGCGGCCGAGGCTGACGGGGTCGGCATCGGGTAGTCGTCGGCGTTCAGCACCCAGCCGGGCTTGGCGGAAAAGTCGAGCCGCGGCGGAGAGAAGATGTCGACCAACTGGTTGATCCCCGCGTCCATGCCGCGCGACGTGTGGATCGCCGGGGGCGGGATCACCGTCAGCGACGGCGAGGCGAGGATGGCATGCTCGTCCTCCCGCCATTGGTTCATGTTGGGGGTCCAGGGCCAGCGCAGGTGGTGGGTGAAGGTGCCTTGCAGCGCCAGCGAGCCCTGCTCGAAGTCGTCGTGGTGATGCGGGGACAACTTTGTCACGTCGCGCGGGCCCTGCTGCGGATCCAGCACGTTCACCATCAGCGTGGTGCAGCGGAAGATGCGACCGAAGCGGCCGGGCTCAGCCGGCACGTCCAGGCTGTAGGAGCGGATGCGATAGCCGTCAGGTGGCGCGGGCCACGCCTCGAAGGGCGGGATGTTGGCCCGCGGGTTGAGGTACGACGCCGCATTGGCGCATTTGGCCACAAGATCCGGCGAGCGTGTGGTGAACAGGCGCACGATCTCGCCACCTTGCGGCATAATGATCCGGCTTTCGCCTGGTGGCACGATGATCAGGGAATGACCGTTCACCGTCCTCGCCTCCGCGCCGGCGCTCACCTCGACCGTCGTTTCGGCGCGCGGGATCAGCGCCATGTATTCGTCAGGCTGGCTCGGGCGGCCGAGCACGGCACCCGGTTGGGCCAGGGTGTAGGCGACGATGAAGTTCTGGCCGCGCAGATACCAGGTCCGTTCCTGCGGCGTGCTCTCCTGCGGCGCCTCGTCATAGAACCTGCCATAGTCCGCCGCCGCGAATTCTCCCGGCAGCGCAATCGGCGGGGACGATGAACTGAGGCTGGCGCGTGGATCGGTTGGATCAAACATGTCGCTTTCTCCGTGTGTGGTGGCTCGCCGTGCCGGCGAGTGCCTTGTCCTGGTTCAGCTCAGGCCGCCAGGACCGCAAAATCGGTCAGCGCCTTGGCCGCCGCCTGACGCAGGAAACCCTGGTCGGAGGCGACGATGAAGGCGGTCACGCCCAGCGCCTGCAACGCAGCGGCGTCGGCGGTGCTGCCCGCCATGGCACAGATCGGCTTCCTCGCGGCCCGGGCCGCCTGGGTCACCCGTTCGATCGCCGCGCGCACCGCCGGCGCATCCATCGCATCGGCACCGAGGGCGACTGTCAGGTCGCCGCGTCCAAGAAAAATCCCATCGATCCCCTCGACGGCCACGATCGCGTCGATGCAGTCGAGGGCTTCCGGGTCTTCGATCATGGCAATGACTGTCGTCGCGGCGTCGGCGGCGTCGACATGGGGCCACATCGACAGGGCGCCGTAGCCTCCGGCGCGCGGCGAGTTGGAGAAACCGCGGCGGCCGCCGCGGTAACGGCATGCCTCCGCGATGTCTTTCGCCTTAGCCGGCGAGGAGACGTGGGGGACCAGCACTCCCGCTGCGCCGCTGTCCAACGCCGAGAGGATGTTGGCGGCCGTCGGCTGCGCCACGCGGACAAGCCCGGCGGTGCCCGCGGCACGGGCCGCCAGCAGTCCGACATCAATGGCGCTGCGGTCGAACGGGGCGTGCTCTTCGTCGATCACGACGAAGTCGAACCCGACGCCGCCGAGGATCTCGATCGAATGACAAGTGGGGGTCTTGATGAAAGTCCCGATCAGGTGCTCGCTGCCAAGCAGGCGGCGACGGAACGTGTCAGAGGCAGATATGGCCGGCGTCATCGGCTGTCTCATCCCATTGTTGTTTCGTTAAACGAAACGCCGTATTGAATACCGCAACAAATAGATTTAATATCGCCGGGAGTCAAGCCTTTCGTGCTTGACATCGGTCTCGTATCGGGTCCGCCCGTATGAACGTCGTGTTGAACAGAATGGAGATCGAAGATGCCGCGTATCAGCGGAGAGGCTACCGGAGACGGCGTGCAGGCGGTCGTGCTGGCGTTGCGGATCCTTGAATATCTGGCGGAGCAGGGCAAAGCGGTCGGCGTGACCGCATTGGCGCAGGCGCTGGGAACGACCAAGAGCCGCATCTACCGGCATCTGCGCACGCTGGTGCAGGAAGGTTACATCCAGCAATCGGCCGACACGGACCGCTATCGGGTGGGACCGCGGCTGTTGACCTTGGGGGTCTCGGTTGCTGAGAACTTCGATCTGACCAAGGCTGCCCAAGGCATCCTTCGCGAGTTGCGCGACACTCTGGGGATTTCCTGCGTCGTCTCGCAGGTGGAAGCGGCGGGCGTCAGGGTGCTGGCCACCATCCCCGGCAAATCGGCTTTCGAAATTGGCGTCAAGCCGGGGTCGCTGCTGCATTTCCACAGCTCCGCTCAAGGCAAGATCGCGCTTGCCTTTGGCAGCGACCAGTTGCGTGCCGCGGCCATCGGGCCGAATCTGGAAATGATGACGCCGGACACTGTGGTCGATCCGGAGGTGTTGCAGAGGGAAATCCAGCAGGTGCGGGCCCAGGGCTGGGCCGTTGCCCCGAACCAGGCCGTGACTGGCTTGAACGCGTTGGCGGCACCAGTCTTTGATGCGTCGGGAGATCTGATCGGCACAATCAGCGTCGTCGACTCGATCCAGTTCGTCCCTGAGCACCCCTCGGACGAGCAGATCCGCCGCATCGTTGCCGCCGGACAAGCCATCTCGCATGCGCTTGGCTATTCCGTTCACCGCTGACGCGACGCCAAGCCCGAACTGCACCGGCGCATGCGGCACGGATCACGTGACCGCGATCAGGGCATGCGCCAAGACCACGACGGCGACGGCCAGGGCGGCCCATCCCATCCACTCCGGCCAGGCCAGGGGCTGTTCGGGATGCGGCCGGGGATAGTTGTCCGGGATGGCTCCATAATTCGCAAGCTGGGCGAACCGCAGGTCGTCGAGCACGGGGAGGTTGCCGCGCGTCGCCAGGCTGCCCGCCCTGTCCGGCCGGCCGGGGGGCATGAAAAGCAAGGGCGGCTGTCCAGTGGCCCTCAGGCTTTTCGACCTGCCGCCACCCGGCCAGGCGCGGCAGGAATGGCCGTAGGGAGGATGGGTGGTTGTTGCTCTTATCATGGCTGAGGCTCTCAAATGAGGCAGCCAGCCGGAGGAGTCCGGCTGGCGCGATCGTTTGGGATGGTTCAGGCGGCGGCCACCGGCGCGGCCACAACGGTGGGACTGCGCAATGTGGGCAGGAGCAGCATCAGGACCGCGCCGACGAGCATGGCTGCGGCCATGGTGTAGAGCCCGTACTCGAGGTGACCGGTGGCCTGCTTGACCAAGCCCAGCGTGATCGGCGCGATGTAGCCGCCGAAGTTACCGACGGTCGCCATCAGGGCGATGCCGGCGGCGGCGGCGGCACCGGTAAGGATTATCCCCGGCAGCGCCCACATGACGGCCAACCCGGCCAGCGCCCCTGTCATGGCAAGCGACAGGCCGAGCAATGAGATGATGGGCTGCTGCGCGAAGACGCCACTCAACACGAGCCCGATGGCCCCCAGCACCCCGCAAGCCGCCGTGTGCCACTTGCGCTCCCCGGTGCGATCCGAGTGCTTGCCGATGAGGATCATGCCGACACAGGCCACGGCATAGGGAACGGCGGTGACAATGCCGTTCATCAGGAAGTCTTGGACACCGAGATCCCTGATGATCTGCGGCATCCAGAAGGACACGCCGTAGACGCCGGAGAGCAGCGCGAAGTTGGCGAACGCCAAGAGCCAGACGTTCACGTCTTTGATGGCATGACTGAACTTGTGCCCGACGCCGGCGGCAAGCTTGCGCTGGTTCTCCTCTTCCAGCTCGCCGACCACGAGCGCCTTTTCGCCCGCCGTCAGCCACTTCGCTTGAGCCGGACCGTCATCGAGATAGAGATAGCTCACGACTCCGAAGATGATCGCCGGCGTCCCTTCGAGCAGGAACAGCCACTGCCAACCGTGTAGGCCATAGAGGCCGGCGAACGTATTCATGATCCAGCCGGACAGCGGGCCGCCGATGATCCCGGACAGCGCAATGCCGAGGAAGAAGATGGCGCAGATCTGGGAACGCAATCGCGCCGGATACCAGTAGGTCAGATAGAGAATGATGCCGGGATAGAAGCCAGCCTCCGCGATGCCAAGCAGGAAGCGCATGCCATAGAACTGCCACGGCGTTTGGACGAACAGCATCGCGGTCGAGATGATGCCCCAGACCACCATGATGCGGGCGATCCAGAATTTTGCGCCGAAGCGCTGCAACAGCAGGTTGCTCGGAATCTCGCACAAGCAATAGCCGAGGAAGAAGATGCCAGCCCCAATCCCATAAGCGGCTTCGCTCAACCCGATATCAGCCGACATTTGCAATTTGGCAAAGCCGACATTGACGCGATCGAGGAAGGATATGATGTACAAAAGAAGCAAAAACGGCATCAGCCGCCAGGCGATCTTGTTGTAGACGCGCCATTGTTCTTTGTTATCGAAGTTACTGAGCGAGAGAAAACTCATGAATTCCTCCAATTTAACTAGGGCATACTGAATTACGATTGTTGCACTTCGAACACTGCCAATCTGTGATCTTCGACTGGCGAGAGCGCTCCTTTGAGTGCCTTTGACGCCCCTTGCCTGACCGCCGCGCGTCTCAGGTCGGCCCCGGATGTTTCGTCTAACAGAACATCGTCTTGTTATCCGAAACATTAATTTTGATTAATGTGCTTGTCAAGCGGGGACGGTTGCATGTCGGATCGATTGGTTTGGCAGAGGGGAACGGCCGCCAGGACGGCAGGCCTAGACCTGACGTGGAGGATGACATCACATGCGATCGTCGGGGTGGCCCTCGCGTTTACGAAAGGTGAACTGCCACCGGACGCCATTGACGGGACGATCGTGGGTCTCCTCTGCATGACAGGGATTGGAGCCTCCGATGCTGTTGAACTGACGGCCCGTCCACGCCCTGAACTGGGTCCGGAAACCGCCACATCCAAAGGAGCAATCCTCTGACGAGGGAGTGCTGATCTCGAGAAGCAGAGGCGAGAAATCAGCAAAAAGGTCCGGAGCGAGGCATGCGTCGCCTGCAAGCTTGCATTCGCGGGCAACGGGGCTATCTTGAAGGTGTCATGATCATGCTCGTGAAGAATCTCCGCCTCTTGGTGCACGGGGGCTGCCTCAAAGCAGGCGGGTAAGCCCGAGATCCGGCTGGACCGCTTAGGTCGCCGGGGCTCGGGGACATGAAGTCTTTCTCCATCCATCGTCGAACCGTCGCATGCGCTACCTGGCGCATATCGGTCGGTCGCGTCCGTTCATCCTGCGGGAGTGCGTCTGAGCCTCGTGCAGAATGACTGTTCCTGAGGAGATATTCATGGACACGCAGCACGAGCTCCCCCCGATCACCCTCGCGACCAACGACTATAACCGTCTGCTGTTCACCGTGATGATGCGGCAGAAGCATGATCCCCAAACACCTGACTTCCTGCTCGCCGAACTGCGTCGGGCAGAAGTTTGTCATCCGGCGGTGCTGCCGGAGGACGTCGTCTCCACGAACTGTCGCGTGATCTATCGCATCGACGACGATCCGAAATCGCGGGCGCACCTGCTCGTTCATCCCGAAGATCTGATCTGGACCGGCGCCGAGATCTCTGTGACGACACCACTGGGAACGGCGCTCCTCGGCCTGCGGATCGGCGATCGCATGTCGTTCGTTGAGAAAGAGGGACAGGTCCATGAGGTGTTCGTGGAAGGCATCGGCCTCCGGTTTCTGGACGATGGGCGGATGGTAACCCGCATCCCTGGTGGTATCACTTGGGCTTGAGGCAAGCAGAAGACATGATCATCAAGCAAGACATCCGTCCGCCCGTAACGATCTCGACGAGCGACTATGACCGGCTCGCGTTTCTCGCATCCTTCGGCCTGACCAGTCATCACGACCGCCCTGCGGCAACGATGCTTGCCGACGAGTTGATCCGTGCGACGGTCCTGACACCTCGCGCCATTCCGCCGTCCGTGGCCACGATGCACTCGCGTCTGGAGTTCCGCGATGACGTCACCTGGAATGTCCGGTGTGCCGCGCTGGTTTATCCCGATGAGGATGACGGGGAAGCCGATTGCGTCTCCGTGCTGTCGCCGGAAGGCGCGGCGCTGATCGGCCTCAGCGAGAGGCAATCGATCACGTGGCGGACGGAGAAGGAGTGGCGCAGCCTGACCCTACTCCGCGTCCTGTATCAGCCGCATGGACGCTTCGTCGAGCCATGGAGGGAACTGTCATGACGCCCCTTCAAGCAAAATCACCAAAACCGTCCCGTGCGTCCGATGAACTCCAATCCTTGCCGTTGATGTGCGGGCAGGCAGGAGGCGGATGCCTGCCGGACTGCGGTCCTGGGTCTGCCGGATCATGGATGGAGGACCTGAGATGATGAGCCAGGTACTTTCTTCCCTCGTGCTTATCCTGGCCTGTTTGCTGGTCTATCAAGTGGCCATTCGTTCAGGAACCCCACGGCACCCTGGCGATCGCAATACTCGGGAATGAACGATCGAGCGAGCCGACATCAGACCGGGCCGCTTCAGGACCACGGTGGCGTGTCAGGCATCCTCCGTACCCAGGCGCAGAATGGCCTTGAGGACAGCATCCCTGCTCGGGGATGTGGCGACGACCACCTGACGAAAACCCGCCGGCTGCAGCGCCTGCGCCACCTTGCGGCTGATCGCGACTGCCGTCATGCGGGCGCAGGCGTCCACGAGACCGGATGCAATGATGAGGCTGCAGAACACCGCCGCCGTCCGAGCCGATAGAAACACGGCGGCATGGATGCGGCTTTGAGCGATCCCGTGCATCGCTCCCGGGCTGAGGCGTTCCACCGCAACCGCCCGGTAAACGACCACCCGGTCGACTGCGAACCCGGCTGGGGCAAGGCCGGTGCCGAGGTCGAGCGCGATGTCGCGGCCGCTGAGATGAAGCAGCCGCCCCGCCTGTGGATCGGCGTGACGCTGGATATGGGCGATGAGGCTCACAGCGGTTCCACCGGCAGCCTGCACATTCGAGAATCCAGCGGCCTGGAGCGGCGCCGCCGTGGCCGGCCCGACGGCAAAGACGGGATAATCGCGACGGACACTCGGCACCCGAAGCAGTTCCCGCGATGCATTGGCGGAGGTGACGAGGAGCGCCGCCCTGCCCGCGAGGACGCCGGGATCCCAAGGGACCGGGACGATCCTCAACAGCGGTTCGCCAAGCCACTCGACGCCATGGGCTGAGAGAACCGCCCCGAGCTCCTCGGCTTGCCCCGCTGGGCGCGTGAGCAGAACCCGCATCAGGTCCACCTGTCGCCGGTGCCATCCGGGGGCGCGGTTCCAAGCGGCACGAAGGCGCCGGTCACCCGCGGCCCGACGGCTTCGACCTCGACACAGACATCCGGTGTTCCGGTTGAACCAATCAAGGGCATCCGGTGGCCGGCACGCAGCCCGAGAAGGGATAAGCCGGCCGGGGTCAGGACCGACAGTTCGGCCGGCGGCCACATGCCGTCGTCCGGGTGGATCAGCATGCGCTTGTCCGACGTGTCTTCACCGCCAATCCGGTATGTCACGAACGTATTCAGCGTCACGACATCGTCCGGGAGCTCATCCGCAGGGCATACGGTCGCCCGATGCAGTTCCTGCAGCAGCGGCGCAGCGAGCGGATGGCATTGCTCCGCCAATTCCCGTGCCGTCTGCATCAGGCGGCTATGGTCCCGGGCTGGCATCAGGATCGGGGGCAGCTTCAAAACGTCATTCATAGCGGCCCTCCGTCGTCAGCCGCCCCGAACTCTGGGCGTGGGGGATCGATTCACTCGTCGGGCGGTCGTCCGCGGCAAGCGGGCGACCCGATGGAAGGATGGCTGTCGCCGCAATCTCCACGATGGCAGCCGGCTCAACCAGTCCCGTGACTTCCACCAGCACCATTGCCGGATAATGGCGGCCCATGATCTCGCGGTAGACCAGACCGAGTTCCCGCAGCATGGCCCGGTACTGATCGATATCGAGTACGTACCAGGTCATCTGCGCGATGTGTTCAGGCGCCCCGCCCGCCTCAGCCAGGACTGTCCTGAGGTTCCGTAAGGCTTGGCGTGCCTGAGGAACAAGTCCAAGGGTCGTCACCCGTCCCGCATTGTCGGTGGCGATCTGCCCGCCGACGAACACGAAGGTGCCCGTGCCGGCCATCGCATGCGAATAGCCGCGTGGACACGGCCACTTGGGTGGATTGATCTCGCGCAGCGGGTTCGCCATCGATGGCGGAACGGTGGTCATGGTATCCTCCTGTCGGACTCCGCAACGAGGGCGGAGCCATGATGATCTGAAAAGCAGCCCGGCGATGTCCCCGGGACGGCGGCGCCTGACCGGCCACCGCCGCCCGCGGGGATCAGGATCCTGTTTTCAGGAAACCTACGGGCATTGGATCATCGCGCAGCGAGGCCGGCTCGAACGATGGAGCAAGCGTGAATGCCGCCCGGTGCACCTCGGGCGTGTAATAGCGCGTCTGGCCCTGCAATTGCTCAAACCTCTCGCGAAGGACCTTGACCGGCGGACGCAATGCATCGCGGGACTCGCCGGCAGCGACCAGCGCCAGCATGCCGCCGGCGTAGGTCGGGACAGGAGCCAAGTAGGGCCGTACCCCGGCAAAGGATGCAGCCAGGCGCCCGCACACCGTCTCCAGTTCCTTCGGCTGGAAGAACGGAGCCCCACTCTGGACCACAATCATCCCGCCGGGACGAAGGCGGGTTCGGCAAGCCCGGTAGAAGGCCGCCGTAAACAACGGCTCCCCCGGTCCGATCGGGTCCGTCGAGTCGATGATGATGACATCGAACTTCTCTTGGGTTTCCGCGATGTAACGTGTGCCGTCCATCACCAGCACGTTGGCTCGCGGGTCGGCAAAGGCCCCATCCGAGACCTTGGGCAGGTATCGCCGTGACAGGTCGATCACCTCGCCGTCGAGTTCGACCAGGGTGACCCGCTCGACGGGATGCTTCAGCACCTCCTTCAGCGTACCGCCGTCGCCACCACCGATGATGAGCACATGCCGCGCGGAGCCGTGGGCCGCCATTGGCACATGTGCGATCATCTCGTGGTAGATGTGGTTATCAAGCTCCGTCAGCTGCACGACGCCGTCAAGCACCAGCACCTTGCCAAAGATCGCGTTCTCGAAGATCAGCACGTCCTGGAACTCGGTCCGCCAATGATAGAGCGTGGTATCGATGGAGAGCCTCTGGGCGTGATGCTCATAGAGCTTTTCATGAAACCACGTCATAGGATCACTCCCCGCTTGTGCTCGGCGAGCGTGACCAGCCCTGGCCGGAACACGCCCCGGAGCACCTCGATGGCCTTGTGCGGTTGCGCGGCGCCACACATGAAGACGTCGACGGCCGCGTAGGAGATCTCGGGCCAGGTGTGGATGGAGATGTGGCTCTCGGAAAGGACCGCGACGCCGGAGATGCCGCCGTTCGGCGTGAAATGGTGCAGATCGATGTTGAGCAGCGTCGCGCCGGCGCGGGCGGCGGCGTCCCGCAGCGCCTGCTCGACGATTTGCAGGTCGTCCAGGTTCGTCGCGTGCCAGAGATCGACGATCACGTGCGTTCCGGCAAACAGCATGCCGTCGCGCTTGATGAAATGGTCGAGGCGACCATCGTTGGCCGGCGCATGGTTTGGGGGGAGGATTGCGAGAGGTGTTGTCCGGTCAGCGTGACGGGGACGGCCCTCGAAGCCATGCGCGGCCGGGCGCATGGCGGGGGTGGCAATCACGCTGAGGCGGCTGGTTTCGGCCATTCAGTTCTCCGTTGGCAGGACTTCTGCCGGTTGCAATGCAAGGGTGGGCCACGCGGCTGACAAGGGCCGCGTGGCGTCTTGGTCGTATGGTGTGCACGAGGCATGCGCGTTTACGCGGGTTGGAGCTCCGCGGCAGCAGGCTCACGCACCTGCAGCACCGTGAGCCGCTTGGAGTCCCCGGTGCGCGTGGTCCAATCAATCGACTTGCCGACGGAAAGTCCGATCAGGGCGGTGCCGATGGGCGTGAGCACCGAGATGCGCCCCTTTGAGATGTCGGCCTCGTTCGGGTAGACGAGGATTACCGTCTGTACCCGACCGGTGGTGTCGTCGCGGAAGTCGACCTCGCAGCCCATGCAGACGGTGTCGACGGGCTGGCGTCCCTTGGGCAGCACGTGCGCGCGGTCGAGCTCATCGGCGAGCTCGGCTGCGATCTCGGGCATGGTATGCGCGGCCGCGTTCGCGAGCACCGAGAGCTTCTCGTGGTCATTTGCTGTCAGGGTGATGCGGGGCTTGGCGCCGCCAGTGGTTCTCTTCGTCATCTCTGGTCTCCTGTTCTGTTGTGGACGCCAGCGCTGGTCATGCGGCGCTTGGTCCGGGATCGTCGTCATCGCCCTGCGGCGGATCGGGGAGCCTCTCCGGCGCGGGCCGGCGCCGCGGCGTCGGCTGGACCACCTTTCCGCCCGGCAGCTCCTCTCCGCGCGGGTCGGGCTTGGATGTCGGTTCGTTCGGGGACTGGTGTATGACACGGCCTCCTTTGCGCCGGATGGGGGTGAAGCTGAGGTTGGTCGGAGCGTCCGCGTCAGGAACTCGGGCGCAATGGGCCCCAGCTCCAGATACGACTCTTCCGCCGGCAGATCGGGCTCGGCGCCCGCCGCCAGGAATCGGTTGTGCTCCGCCAAGCGGAACACCAGCCTGAAGGAGCAATAAAGCATACCGCCGCACCGGATGCCTCAGCAGCCGGCCTCACAAGATTTGCAAAGATGGAGGGATCTTGCAGTGCCCCGAACTCGGGGCGCGGATACGCGTCGAGCTCGGGGCTACTGGCCCGCGATGAGGTTACCTGACCGGTGCAGGCCGCGATGATATTGTGCAAAGCTCAACATAATACGCTGATGCTGGTACACATTGCCGTGTTTGTCAAATCGCCGGCGCGCAGTGTGGCGGTATGTCCTGTCCCACGTTCATCATCGGGCTCACGCCAAGCATCGCTCGTCAGCACGACGTGGATGGCCTCCGCATCCTTCGCGGATCTGAGACGCGCCGCAACATCGCGGTCACGCAACCGGCGCACCACGCGAGCCAAGGCCCGCAAATGCATGGGATCATCACCATCAGGGCTCAGCAGCAGAAACACGAGATCGGCGGGAATGTCGTCCGCGGCACCGAAGTCCAGCGCAGGTTTCACACGCGCGAAGGCGCCGAGGGGGCTGTCGAGGCCGGGGATCGCAGCATGCGGGATCGCGACGCCGCGCCCGAAGCCGAAGGTAGACGCCTGGCCACGCTCCAGAACCGCGTGTCGGACCATGTCCTTGTTCAAAGTCGATCCCGCCGCACTACGGGCGAGTTCGTCGACAACATGCCGAATGTCGCGGGCGCGCAGGCGCGGGATCATGCGCGCAGGAGAAATCAGGGATGCCATCATGGTGGGTGCCATCATCAATGCCGGCCGGATCTTGGGCCGCCTCACATTCTCAGGAACAGGACACGGACAACTGCCCCGGGCGGCGTGCGCCGCCCGGGCTTACGCGCCCGTTTGGAGAGGTCCTGTCCGGAACAGCATGTGCTGCATGAGGAAGCGTGCATTCATGACGTTAAGGCAACGCTTGTCAGCGCGGTAAGTTCAAGCTCACACAGGCGGCTATCCTTAAGGTCCGTCCCACGACACATCGCCGTGCAATTACTCCCACGCATAAATGCCATTCGCTTGAACTGGTGCCGATTCAATCTATGGTGAGCACACCATGCCAAGGCTCGTTACCCCTCATCCCACCGACATCCACGCGACCCGCTGCGCCTCAGGCTCCTGAGCCGGGTGCAAGACGCCTGTCTTGCCCCGGGAGCTCTTGCCAACCAGCAATCATGCATCAGCCGATGAACGGCTCCCCGATCCGGATCTCGGCTGATCCCGGAATGTGTCCAGGCACCTGGTCCGCCTGGACGATATCTGCTTCAGGAGTATAAGTTGTCCTCATCCCGCGTTACCCCAACCGTTTCTTCGAGTGACCATCTCCGGCTGCAGAGGATCGCCTCGGCTGGCATGCGGATCCGCAGGGCGCCACCATCCGCGCAGGTCCTCGCCGCGGAGCTCGAACGGGCACGGGTGGTGAGTCCTGCCGGCCTTCCTGCGAACGTGATCTCCATGCACTCGGTTTTTGATTTCCGCGACGGGATCACCGACCAGGTCCGGCGTGCGATGCTGGTTTATCCGGGCGAGGAGGATGCCGGCGCGGGGCGCATCTCCGTGCTGTCGCCGCTCGGCGCAGCACTGATCGGCCTGGCTGAGGGGCAGTCGTTCCAATGGCGCAGCGCCACGGGTGTACGGCGGACGCTGCAGGTCATCCGCGTGGTTCATCAACCCGAGCGCGCGAACGCGTCCAGAGCCCGTCATGAGAGTGAGGCAAAAGCAGCGATACGAAGCGAGCTGGCGTGGAGGTGCCTTAGCGTCGCACCGGGCCGGAGGCATCCTCCGGCCCGGCAAAGGCTTAAGCCAGCGCCGGGGCCGACATCTGGCCGCGGGTGGCATCGATCATCCGGCGCTTCGTTCGGCGCAGCTGCTTGTCGACCTTTCCAAGCGCCAGGTCAAACGCCTGATGGCAGCCGCTGGCGGACGCCTCGGCAATGATCATCCTGAGATTGCTCACCTGGATGTTAATGGTGCAGCAGTACGAGTGCCCATCGCGCGTGAACCCAACCGTCGCATGGTTCAAGCGCCCGAAGTACGTTCCGGCGACATGCAGGAGCTTTTCCTGCACGTAATGAGGCAGGGCCTCACCAAGGTCGATGTTGGTACCGTTGATCTTGATCGCTCTGCTTGCGTCACTTGGCTTCATGGGTGTGCCTCCTTCATGGGATCGCGCGGTGAGAATTCTCCTGATGAGGCGCGCGCCTCATCGACCGCAGCGGGTGCCTGTCGTCCGGACGTCGTGGAGTGTTGGGTCTGGCCGGTTCATCGGTTCCATAGGAACACCAAGGGCACCGGGCCGCAGCCCTTGGCAAACTGCGTTTGCAGATGCTGCAGACGGCCCGACGCACGCGCCTCAGCATCATCACCCTCCTGTCGCGAGCCTTGGCTCGACGAAGTCGTTGTTGTTGTCGTGTGCAGGGGCCGCGGCGGGAAAGCGAACGTTGTCTCGCCATCGTTCATGCACTTCGGGTTCGTGGAAATCCCACCTACAGGCTCCTGCCCGGACGGGACGTGTGCGTCGCGGCGACATAGGCCGCGAGGATCAGCGTGATGGACGCGCAAAGCCCCATGATGCTGATTGACGCCGCGTAGCCGAACGTCTTGCCCAGGCTATCCCAGAAGACGAGTTGCGCAACGGTCAGCGCGATGAAGGTTGCAAGGAATGCGATGGACATGACCTCACCATTCGGCAACCTCAGCGAGGCTGCCGCTCCTGACGCTTTGATCGTATTTGCAAGGAAACCCGCACGCGCCGGATCAATCCACGCGATGGATGACAGTGAGCTTATGGCTGTTCGGGTTTTTGCCGTGTGCCAATCAGCCCCGGACTAAGGACGTCCGGGGCTCAGGATCCCGTCTTGAGACGGCCTGCGCGCAGAGCGGAAACGGTACGGATCGTGGGCATGACCTCATCAATGTCGGTTGCGCCAACTCCAGTGTCAAGGCTGAGGGCCGCGACAGAAGGCAACGTTTGACAAAGCGTCCCGCCGTCTTAAGCTTGCTGCGTTATGTTGACGTTTCCGAGACATCATCGCGGCCTTTGCCGCGCCGGAACCCTGGTCGCAGGCCAGTAACCCCGCGGTCCGGCGCTTAAGACGCGCGGGCCCGGGGTGATGAAACCTATCCGACGTTCAACCAGGCCGAGATCCGGGCGCATCGACGTCCCATGCGATGCCTTGTTCACCGTGCTTGCACGTTGGCTCAGCCATGGGCTGATCTGCGACGCGTCCGATGCGCCTGTCGCGACCGCGCGCCGTCGAAACATGGTTTGGCCAGCCCATGGTGACGTCGAAGATCGGGAGCTGCGGTGCGGCAGAGTGCAATGAGCAAAGAATCGAAGAAGAGATCCTTGAGCTACCGGGTCACCACGCCCGAGGAGCGGGCCAGGCGTCGGGACGAGACCGGGAAGCGGACCGAGCGCATCATGACACTCAAGGCGCAGGGCCTGAACTACGCCACCATCGGGATCCGCCTGGGCCTGAGTCCCAGCACCGTGAGCCGCATTGCGCGGGAATACACCCAGCAGGCGCACGATGAGAGGCTGCTGGCTGCATCAGGCACGCAGATGCCAGGTGCAGCCGGCACCTGTCATCATGTGAAGGAGAGCGATATGTCCAGTCATGCACAACGCTTGTCGAGCCAGCGCACCATGGCGCGCGTGCCGACGGCCGCCGAGGCGCTGGCCCGCGAGCTGTTCAAGCGGGTCTGCCGTGACGACACCTTTGACGACCTCAAGCGGCGCGCCGCGTTCAACCGACAGGATGCGGGTCGGCTCAGGCACTGGATCAGGGCCGCGCACGCCGTGTTGGCGAAGGCGCATCCCTATCGTCCCTGACGCCCGGCATTCAGCAACTCTCCGCGAGGCAGACGAAGCCGAGGCAAGTATTCGACACGCTGTCCAGCAAGGAACGATTCTAATGATCGCCCGAGGCGTGTCATGCATACTCTTCGGTCGCCGCGAATTCATCTACTGGTTCCACGGACATTTCGAAGCAGCTTTCAATACTTGATTTCGTCCAGGATGTACCTACATCAAAGACATCATGATTACGCTGTGTCACCTTTCAAACCTTCGCGCGGGTCGCCTCCAAGCAGGCCACTGAACCCCGAAGGCCGGCCTGCCCCATCGCGGCGGCCGCCATTCGGGGCCATGACGACTCCTGAACAACCCTCGGACCGATGACGCCCCTTTTGAGGGGCCGGCGCGGCATGCGCCCCGTCAGGATCGTCTCTCAGCCTTCTGCATGCTGCGCCGCGCGGAGGAGAAGACATGACCACAAGCTGTCGCCGCTCACCTGAGCCGCTGTCGCCGCACCTGCTGCCATCGCTGGCCCTTGGCCCATCGCCCGTTCCGGACGGCGACGGCCATATCACGCTGTTGCCGTGGCGCCTGAGGCGGGAATCCCTTGGCCGCTCGACGCAGGGCGGGCCCCACGGCGAGGGCTGCAAGTCGCAGCTTCCACCCGTAGGCAAGGCACCGCCCCCGCTCACCGTCGCGGATGTGATGACGCGCGACGTGGTCTCCGTCTCGACGGCCACGCCAGTGAGCGAGATCGCCGGCGCGCTGGCCGGCAAGCGGATCAGCGGCGTGCCGGTGGTCGGCGCCGATGGAAGCCTTCTTGGCATCGTCAGCGAGGGCGACCTGATCCGCCGGGCCGAGATCGGCACCCAGCGCCGGCGTTCCCGGTTGGCCAAGGTCTTTGCCGACATCAGTGCGGAGGCATCCGACTACGTCCGGGCTCACGGCCGCAAGGCGCGGCACGTCATGACATCGCAGGTGGTCACGGCCACCGAGGACATGACGCTCGCGGACGTCGCCGACGTCATGGAGAAGCGGCATCTCAAGCGGCTTCCCGTTGTCCGCGGAGACGTTCTCGTCGGCATTGTCAGCCGCAGCGATCTCGTCAAGGCGGTGGCGCGCCACCGCGCTCCCCTGTTCGCCGACCCTCTCACGGACGACATCATCCTGCGGGACCTGATGGCCCGCGTGAAGGGGCTGACGCCATCTCACCGGCTCATCCACATCTCGGTGCACCGTGGGAACGCGGACATTGCCGGGCTTGTGGACTCGGCGGCCGAACGCGAGGCGATCCTGGTTGCCGCCGAGAACACGCCGGGGATCCGGTCGATTCAAGACCGGATGATCCTGCGACGTCGCTCCATTTCGTGATCCCGGAGGACAATCCGATGACGCGCCTTCGTGCAATCCTCATGGCTGCCATCCTGTTCGGTGGCGTGTGCCTGGTGCTCGGCGCCCTTGGGGCGATGATAATCGAGTCCGGGAGGGTTCTCGGCATCTACGGCATGGCGGTTCTCGGCTTCGCCGCATGGGTGTCCTGGGACACGTTCCAAGGGTGCCGCGCAGGGCAAGGCGCCCCGAGGTCCAGGAGATCGCTGCCATGAGGGTCGCAGCCCCTTGCGTCTGTACCCGCTCGTGGCGGCCGTCTCCGCGGGAGACATCACGCCGGGGATGTCGTGCCTGCCCACAATGCTTGCCCTCCACAGGCACAACCGATGGAGAAGATGATGAAACGTACTGAAACTCGGACAGCCCACGGCAATCCCGCATTGAGCACCACGCCGGTTGAGCGCAGGCCAATGCGTCACGACGTGATCGACGCGACCACCAACAACCCAGCGGATCTCGACCGAAGGCTCGACTCGGCGCTGGAAGAAACCTCCCCGCCAGTGATCCCGTGTCGGTCATGTGTAGTTGACGGCGCGACTTTCATACGCCCCCTCATGCGCTTTTCGGAGCTGCCTGTGCTCGACCGGAGATTATCGAGGCGGATGCTGCGCACCGCGATTCGGCAGGAAATTTGCAGCTAGCAGCTCTTCAGCCGGTCAGCATAGGCAACTCGGGCCACCGACTCGAGAACCGTTCGATCCTAGCCGCACCGGCCGTCGATGTGCTTGCGGCCCTTGGATGCAATGAGCCTCGAGGGCGAGCGCCCTCAAGGTCGGCACCGATGCCTATTGCACCAACACATTCCGGAACTGCCACGGATCCGAGATATCGATATCTTCGGGGAAGAAGCTCGGACGGCCATCAAGCGGCGTCCAATCGGTGTAGACGCCAATCACTGGCCCAAGATAGGGCGTCTGCACTTCAAGGCAGCGGCGAAAGTCAATATCGTCCGCCCCCACGATCCCGGCATCCGGATTTTCCAAGGCCCAGACCATTCCGGCCAGCACGGCGGACGTGATCTGAAGACCGGTCGCATTCTGGTTCGGTGCCAGCTTCCGGGTCTCCTCGATGGAAAGTTGCGAGCCGTACCAGTAGGCATTCTTGCCGTGGCCGTAGAGGAGAACACCCAATTCATCGATACCGTCGACGATTTCGCTCTCGGTAAGGATGTGGAACTTATCCTGGGCGCGCCCAGCTTTTCCGAACATCTCGTGCAGCGACAGGACAGCCTCGTTACAAGGGTGATAAGCATAGTGGCAGGTGGGCCGGTAGACGACCTTGCCGTCCTTACGCACCGTGAAGAAATCCGTAATCGAGATGGCTTCGTTGTGGGTCACCAGAAAGGCATACTGTGCCTGAGCAGTCGGGGTCCAAGAACGCACGCGGGTATCAGCGCCAGGCTGAAGCAGATAGATCCCCGCTTGGCAGCCCTTATCATGGGTGCGCCCGTTCTCCGGCATCCATGTCTCGTGGGTCCCCCAACCGAGTTCTGCCGGCTGAAGGCCCTCCGATACGAAACCCTCTACAGACCACGTGTTTACGAACACACCCATCGGCTTTTCGGAGGTCGCCCGCTGCGTGTCGCGCTCGGCGATATGGATGCCCTTCACGCCGACACGCTGCATGAGACGCGCCCAATCCTCGCGGGATTTCGGCTCTTCGTGCTCAAGACCGGTATCCTTGGCGACGTTGAGCAGGGCCTGCTTCACCAACCATGAGACCATCCCAGGATTGGCGCCGCAGCACGACACGGCTGTGGTTCCGCCGGGGTTGTGGCGGCGGGCATCAAGGATGATCTCGCGCAGCGCGTAATTTGTGCGTGCTTCCGGACCTGCACTCTTGTCGAAATAGAATCCGGCCCAAGGCTCCGCAACTGTGTCGATGTACAGAGCGCCGATCTCCCGGCAGAGTTCCATGATGTCACGCGAGGACGTGTCCACCGACAAGTTCACACAGAAGCCTTGACCGCCGCCTTCCGTCAGAAGGGGCTTTAGCACATCTCGGTAATTGTCGCGGGTCAAGCCCTGATGGACAAAATGAATGCCGTTCTCGTCGAGTATGGGCCGGTAGGCATCATTGGGATCCACGACGAACAATCGTTTCTTCTCGAACTCGAAGTGGCGTTGGATCAGCGGTAACATGCCTTTTCCAATTGATCCGAAACCAATCATGACGACGGGACCATTGATCCCACCGTAAATCGGCCAGGGCTCGTACTTCATCTCGATTTTTATCCATAATTCTCACCCTCCCCTCGGGAGCGGCGATCAAAAAGTTGCGATGCGAGCGCCCGCGGACGAACGTGTCAGAAGAGCTACCTGGAGAAGTGGCAAATCGCTTATCCGTCGATGGATACGGATGCAAAGGCCGCGCGATGCCCCGAATCACATGGCAAAGCGAGAAGAGGGCAGAGCAAAGAAATGCCTGATATGCCAGGATCCAGACGGTTAACAACCGACGCTATCGAATGGGCGGAAGGATCAGGATCTTCAGCACCCGAGCTCGGGTAAAACACTTCGAGCTCGGGGCTAATGGCCCGCGATTAGTTTTCCTGCTCGGTGCAGGCAGCGACGGAAGCGTGCGAAGCGCGACATGACGTGGGGCAACCTAATAGCTTCCACACGAAAGTCAAATGGGCCAAATTCGAACAACGGCGTGCTATCATCGCCTTTCGGCGGGTATCAAGCGTCCTAGCTTTGCACCTAGACATCCTTGGAAGCATAGGCAGTTGCCGCGAAGGCCACTGCGTCTCCTGATGAGCCGGTGTCGGTCGAAGTCTACCATGTCATTTCGGTCGACAATCTGTCGCTGAAATGGAGATGAAGCACGGCACGTGTCAGTTGACATCTTGGAATGAGAGTATCGGGTTTCTAATGGGTCTGGACATCAATAGTAAGACAATGAGCGGTGCATTTTCTCACTTTAGATGTCCATAGGAGGCAGCATCATCGACGTCGCAGATGTGCACCTTTGCGCCCTCACGGACGAAGCTCCTGGCAATCTCCAAGCCGATACCGCCGGCGCCCGCGGTCACGAGAACGCGCAAACCCTGAATACCTAAATCCATTGCTGCCTCTTTCCATTGCCGAAGCGGTCTCTCGTCGTGACGAGCGATCTTGGATGGCTCCGTGAGCAGACGGGACCAGAGTTACCCGGCCCCGTCTGCAACTGCTGCGATCAGCCTTTCACGAGCGGGCAGCCGCCTTCGTTCAGGGGCCGGAAGGCCTGATCGGCCGGGATCGTGGCGAGATGCTTGTATAGGTCCCAAGGCGCCTTGGATTCGCTTGGCTTCTTGACCTCGAACAGATACATGTCGTGGATCTTGCGACCGTCCTGACGGATCATGCCCTTGCCAAACAGCGGATCGTCGGTCGGCATCTCCTTCATCTTGGCCATGACCTTCGCCGTGTCCTTGCCCTTCAGAGCTTCGACAGCCTTGAGGTAATGCAGCGCGCCAGCGTAGACGCCCGCATGGACCATGGTCGGCATCTTGCCGCCGTTCCTGTCGGCGAAGCGCTTCGCCCAGGCCCGGGTTTGGTCAGTCTGATCCCAGTAGAAGGCCTCAGTCATGACCAGACCCTGAGCCACCTGAAGACCGAGCGAATGAACATCGGTGATGAAGACGAGGAGCCCGGCGAGGCTCTGGCCGCCCTGGACGATTCCGAATTCCGCCGCCTGTTTCATCGTGTTGGTGAAATCACCGCCCGCATTCGCAAGACCGATCACCTTGGCTCCCGATGACTGCGCCTGCAGCAGGAACGATGCGAAGTCTTGGCCCGGAAAGGGATGGCGCACCGTGCCGACAATCTTGCCGCCGGCCTTTGTGACCAAGGCCGCCGTGTCACGCTCAAGGGCGTGGCCGAATGCATAATCGGCCGTGACGAAGAACCAGGTATCCCCACCGCGCTTGACCATTGCACTGCCGGTGCCGTTCGCGAGTGCCCAGGTGTCATAGGTCCAGTGAACGGTGTTGGGCGAGCATTGGGATCCAGTCAGGTCCGAGGTGCCGCCGCCTGAATTGATCAGGATCTTGTTCTTCTCCCGGGTAATGCCGTTCACGGCGAGCGCCACGGACGAGGTCGGGACGTCGAGAATGACGTCGACGCCCTCCTGATCGTACCATTGCCGGGCGATGCTGGCACCGATGTCGGGCTTGTTCTGATGGTCTGCCGCGACGATGTCGACCTTGATGCCCTTCTCGGAGGCCTTGAAGTCCTCAGCGGCCATACGCGCCGCGATCACCGATCCTTCGCCGGTCAGGTCCGAGTAGACCCCGGACCGGTCATTCAGGACGCCCAACTTGACAGAGGTTTGCGCCTGCGCCGCCCCTGTCAGGGCTATAGCGACCAGAGCGCTGAGAACGTAACGCGTCTTCATTGTTTCCTCCCTGTTTAGGACATCCATCTTAGGCATGCATGGGAACGATTGAAAAGGCGGGCAACAACCTCGCACCTTGCATTGGCGGCGAAGTGCCTGGGGGCCTGTATGGCCGCCGTCTCTTCTGCGATAGCCCGTTGGCCGCCGGGCTCAGCCACCTCGCTCAGAATGCAGTGTAATCTGGTCCTTTTGTTTGGAGCATACTGCGCGCATCGTCCGGAGTTGCGACGGTGAGGGAGAGCTCTTCCAGGATGCGGCGGATCTTACGGACCTGGTCGGCATTGGATGGCGCGAGCTCGCCCTTGCCCAGATAGAGATTGTCCTCCAGGCCCACGCGCACGTGACCGCCAAGGATGGCGCCCATGGTCACGAACGGCAGCTGGTGGCGGCCGGCGGCCAGGATGGAGAGGTAGTAGTCATTCCCGAAGAGGCGGTCGGCGGTCGCCTTCATGTGCATAAGGTTTTCCGGCTCAGGCCCGATGCCGCCGAGGATCCCGAAGATCGCCTGCACGAAGAAGGGCGGCTGCACGAGCCCACGATCGGCAAAATGGGCGAGATTGTAGAGGTGGCCAACGTCGTAGCACTCGAACTCGAAGCGGGTGCCAAGGGCGCCAAGTTCGGTCATTCCCCGCTCGATTTGCGCGAACGTATTGGACAGGATGAAGTCCTTCGTCATCTCCAGATAGGGCTTTTCCCAATCGTTCTTGAACGATGCGATGCGCCCACTGGCACCCGAAATGTTGAAGTTGAACGATCCCATGTTCATCGAGGCGATCTCGGGCTGCGCCCATTTGGCCGCGGCGAGACGCTCATCGAGTGACATCCCGAGCCCTCCGCCAGTGGTGATGTTCACGATGGCATTGCAGCCCTCCTTGATGGCCGGTAGGAACTGCCCGAACACCTCAGGGCTCTGCGTCGGCCGGCCGGTCTGCGGATCCCGGGCGTGCAGGTGAAGAATCGCAGCACCGGCCTCGGCCGCGTCGATGGCGCTCTCGGCGATCTGCTGCGGCGTGACCGGCAGATAGGGTGACATGCTCGGGGTATGGATGGATCCGGTGATCGCACAGCTGATGATGACTTTATCGGATCGCTTCATTGAAACCTCCCGGGCCGGAAGCCGCCTCGTTGATTAAGAAGGATTGCAAAGGTATGCCGGGCGGCAGGCGCCGGTCCATAGAGTGTTATGACAAGGACGATCCAAGCAGGCTCACAGTTCAAATCTTGCGACGAGGACGGCAACGGAATGGTCTCGAAGAGCCCAGTTGGGTCAGACATTCACATTCCGGTCGCTCGACAAAGGTCGGCTTTTAGGCGCCAAAGCAGACCAAGCTCTTTGGTCCGGGGGTGCCAGAAGGCGACATTCGGGAAAGCTGATCCACATTTTCGAGAAGGCCAACGATGGAACAGCCTACCTTAGGCCATATCATCGCTGGCCGCCGTTCAACGCAACCTTGAACTCGGCCTGGGTCTTGGCCTTGATCTCATCGAGGGTGACGCCGTCGGCGAGCTCGATCAGGGTCATGCCGGTGCCGCCCTTCTTGTCGATGGCAAACACGCCCAGATCGGTGATCACGAGATCGACCACGCCGGTGCCGGTGAGCGGCAGGTTGCACGCCGTCAGGAGCTTGGGATCCTCCGAGCCGTCCTTGGCCTTGGCCACATGCTCCATGACCACGACGACGCGCTTGACGCCCGCCACCAGATCCATGGCGCCGCCCATGCCCTTCACCATCTTGCCCGGGATCATCCAGTTGGCGAGATCGCCGTTCTCGGCCACCTGCATGGCGCCCAGGATCGACAGGTCGATATGGCCGCCGCGGATCATGCCGAAGGAATCCGCAGACGAGAAATAGCTCGTGGTCGGCAGCTCGGTGATCGTCTGCTTGCCGGCATTGATCAGGTCCGCGTCCTCCTCGCCCTCATAGGGGAATGGGCCCATGCCGAGCATGCCGTTCTCCGACTGCAGCTGCACGCGCATGCCCTTCGGGATGTAGTTCGACACCAGCGTCGGAATGCCGATGCCGAGATTGACGTAGAAGCCGTCGCGCAGCTCCTTGGCCGCACGGGCGGCCATCTGGTCACGGGTCCAGGCCATCAGACTTCCTCTCCTGCTCCGGCAGGCGCGGCCTCGGCGCGCTTGCGGGTCGTGCGTTGCTCGATGTGTTTGACCGGGTTCGGCACATGCACCATGCGCTTGACGAAGATGCCCGGCGTGTGGATGCCATCCGGGTCGATCTCACCGGCTTCGACCAGATGCTCGACCTCGGCGATGGTGAGGCGCGAAGCGGTCGCCATCATCGGGTTAAAGTTGCGCGCAGTCTTGCGGTAGACGAGGTTGCCTTCCCGATCGCCCTTCCAGGCATGGACGATGGAGATATCGGCGAACAGGCCGGTCTCCATGACGTATTGCTCGCCGTTGAACGCGCGCACCTCCTTGCCCTCGGCAATCAGCGTGCCGACGCCGGTCTTGGTGTAGAAGGCCGGGATGCCGGCGCCGCCGGCGCGGATGCGCTCGGCCAGCGTGCCCTGCGGGTTGAATTCCAGCTCCAGCTCGCCGGAGAGGTACTGCTGGGCGAACAGCTTATTCTCGCCCACGTAGGAGGAGATCATCTTGCGGATCTGGCGGGTCTCGAGCAGGCGGCCGAGGCCGATGCCGTCCACGCCCGCATTGTTGGAGATGAAGGTCAGGCCCTTCGCCCCCGAATCACGGATTGCCTCGATCAGCGTCTCCGGAATGCCGCACAGGCCGAAGCCGCCCGCCATGATGGTGATGCCGTCCTTGACCGCGCCGGCCAGCGCTGCACGCGCATCGCTGTAAACCTTATCCATTCAATCGTCTCCCGAGGTGTACTAGAATGCTCACATATTCACGTAATTCGGCCCGCCACCGCCCTCGGGCGTGGTCCAGTTGATGTTCTGGTTCGGATCCTTGATATCGCAGGTCGGCATTATCAACCAAAGACAGCTTTTCCTTTGCAGCTAAGCTTTTGCGTGAGATTCTGACCCCGTGATCGTTAGCGGGATCGGGAGGTCAGCATGGATCTGTCTGTACGCGAGGTGCTGGCGAGGATCATCACCGTTCCGGACATGGTGAGAGCCTTCCGGGATGAACACCATTGCCGGCGATTGCTCGAGGCGATGGTCTGGCCCGGTGGTCGAATATGTCCTGCCTGTGGCTATCGCCGCTCTATCGCTCTGACCAGCCGGGAGAGCGGGAAGCGAGCACGGCCCGGACTCTATCAATGCTCGAGTGGCACCTGCCGGTTTCAGTTCACCGTCACGACCCGCACACCTCTGCACGCGACGAAACTCCCTTTGCGGACTTGGCTCTCTGGCCTCTGGCTGATGCTGCAGTCGGACAAGGGGATTTCCTCCATCCGTCTGGCGGAAGCGCTTGGCGTCAGCCAGCCGACGGCCTGGCGTATGGGCCACGCCTTGCGTCTGATGGTCGGACGCGAGCACGCCCTTGATGGTGTGGTCGAGATCGACAGCCTCTATGTGGGCGGCAAGCCGCGGCGGGATCCGAACTATTCTCCACCCGGCCGTGGACGTAAAGGTGAGCCGAAAACCTTGAAAACACCGGCACTCGTGGCCGTGCAGCGGCCGCCGGATGTGAGCGTCGGCGCAAGATCTGGCGAGGTTCGGGCAGCGGTGATTGAGGACCTTTCGCAGTCTGAGGCCGATCGGGTTCTCACGGAGGCGGTCGAGCCCAGCGCACATTTGATGAGCGATGAGTGGAAGGCGTTTGTGTCCCTTGGCAGCGCCTTCGCGGCCCACGACACGGTCCACCATAAGGCTCGCGAGTATGCGCGTGGTTCGGTTCACATCAACTCGGCGGAGGGCTTCAACGACCGGATCCGCCGCACCGTCTCAGGCGTATTCCATCACATCAGTCCGCATTTGGCGGACCTCTACTTCAACGAGATTGGCTTTCGCTGGGCGCAGCGTGTCGTCACGGGCCAAGCACCCCGTCGCACACGCAAGGGGCGGCAGGTCACCAAGACCTTGTGGGCGAGAGTACCGCCTGCACTTCAACTTCCAGCCGTGTTCCGCTCAGCGGTTGGACGCGAGATGCGCCGAACGAAAGCCGGCGGCATCGACCTTCTCTCGAAAGTAGCTGTCTTTGGTTGATAATGCCGGCGTATAATCAGGAACAGATCTTGCGCTGACCCCCCTTTAGCAAGCTCCAGTGCAATATCCTCCCGTTCTCGGAAGGAAAGATAACGCCCCGTTCGCGGCTTCGCCCATGGAGCCAGATGTGTCGGTGGCATTCCTCCTGCACCTCGAAACCAGCGTGGACCGAGCGGGGCGGATACTCCGGCATCCAACGCAGCCTCCTCGCTCGAACGCCCCAAGGCAATAGCTTGCCAGAAACGGACGCGCTCATCACGCTGCCATGCCGATGGACGCCCTGGGGAACGCTCTTTCTCTCGGGTGCATCGATCCGATGCGCGCTTACCAACGGTCATTGCAATCTCCAATTCGTTGGTGTTGCGACGACCGGTTGAATCCGCCCAATACGCGGCTGAGGCGTATGCCCAGCAACTGGCTCGCATGGGCGCCAAGCCATCGATGAGCCGGACCGGCTGCTGCTATGACAATGCCCCGATGGAATCCTTCTTCCATTCCTTGAAGGTCGAGTTGGTCCATCAGCGTCGTTGGACGACCCGCGAGGAGGCACGACGGGACCTGTTCGTTTATATCGAGAGCTACTACAATCGGCAGCGCATCCACTCGGCGCTCGGGTATCTCACACCCGAACAGGCCGAGCGGAAAATGAACTAACCCGGTGTCCGCGCAATCGGGGGAAGATCAGCAGCAGGAATTCCTCGCCGCCGGTCCGGCCCAGATCATCCTGGGCCCGCACCTTCTCTCGGCAGGAGCGCGCGAAATGCTCAAGGACGGCATCGCCCGCCTCGTGCCCATGGGCATCGTTGATAGCCTTGAAGTGGTCGATGTCGATCACGGCAACGCACAAGCCGGATCCCGTATCCTCGTTGGCGGCGAGCGCCTCGTCGAGCAGTCCTAGGATTTGGCGGCAGTTCGGCAATCCCGTGAGCTGATCGGTCTGGGATGCCTTGAGAGCTGGCACACACGGATCACCCCCTCGGGGCAGGCGAAAAGGAGGTCAACGTGAGCGACCCTGCCAAGACCATTCCAACCACATCGGGCCATGGCATCATAGCAATCAACAATCATGATCCCGCGGATATTTTCCTGAAGCTCGACTCACCCGTAGCCGTAACTCTCTTGCGATCATCGACAGTTCGGGCCGCATCTCCGCGAGTTCCCTCTGGATGTTCTCATGCTGGTCGGCAAGCCGATGGAACTTGACCCTAAGTTCGGTGTCTGTCCATCGTTCCCCACCATTGCCACCGCCATTCTCCCTGCGGGTGCCGGAAGGGACGATGATTTCGTACATCCTCGTCAGCGTTTTCGGCCCCATCCCCGGAACCTTGAGCCACTCATGTTCGGGAATGCTGAGAATGTCCCTGGCACTCGGGTTCCGACCGGAGAACTCGTCCAGGATCGACTCCCTCACGGTCTTGGTGAACAAATGTAACGGAAACGGGTCATCCAGCTCCATCTCGGTCCCTCATGGTTCTTGCTCCGACATTCTTGTTGGAGAACGGAACTCCCTGCGGGCAGGGCCGGACCGGGATGCCGCATTCGGTCCGAACGGGCTTCAACTGATTCCGGGTGGATATCGCAACCAGGATGGACGCCCTCGTGCGGCACATGGATTCGCAAAGACGGAGTGCCAACGTAATCAACATCCGATCACACCTCTCTGAAGCTGCGGCGGAAGGCGTCGAAGAACGGCTCGAACAGGTACTGGAACATCGTCCGCTCGCGGGTGACGATAATGACCTCGGCGGGCATTCCAGGAACCAGTTCGAGGCTCGCGTCGAGGCGGCGGAGCTGCTCACGGTCCACCTCCACCCGCGCCAGGTAATAGGCCTGACCCGCCTTCTCGTCGATGACCCGGTCCGCCGACACCGAACGGACTTTTCCCTCGATGCGGGGCAAACCGCGGCTCGAGAACGCCGACAGGTGGATCTGGGCCGAGAGCCCCTCGTGAACGACGTCGATGTCCACCACGGGCACCCGCGCATCAATCAGCAGGGCATCCTCGGATGGCACGACGTCGAGGATCGCCTCGCCTTGGCGTACGATGCCGCCCTCGGTCGTGAACCGCATGTTCACCACGCTGCCCGAGACGGGTGCCGTCACCACCGTGCGCTTCAGGATGTCCTCGCTGGCCGAGAGGCGTTCGCGCACCGATGCCAGCTCGGCCCTGGCCTGCACGAGTTGGGACGCGATCTGGTCGGACCGCTCGGCATCGAGCGACAGGGACTCGAGTTGGGTCTCGCCGATCTGCTGCCTCAAGCGCGCCATGTTGGACAGGTACTCACCGCGACGCCCATCGATCTCGGCCTGCATGCGTTGCAGGCGCAGGACCTCCGGCTTGGCGATGATCTGCTTGCGCTGGAGTTCCTCCTTGCCCTCGAGTTCCTCGGAGATCAATGCGAACTGGCGGGCCGCACTCCCGGCCTGGGCCTCGAACCCCTTGATCTGCTCCTCGAGCTGCTCGATGCGCTGGGCGAGGACGCGCTTCCGCGCCAGGTGGGTTTCCCGGCGCGCCCTGAACAGGTCGCCCTGGGCACGGATCACAAGCGCCGCCCTGGCGTCCTTCATGTCGCCCTGGAACTCCGGCGGGACCGCGAAGGTCGCGCTGTTGGCCTGCTCGGCCTCAAGCCGCAGGACGGTCGCCAGGAGCGTCCGGTACTGCGACGCGAGCATGTCGTGCGTCGCCTTGGGCTGGATGTTCTCGAGCACGAGAAGCGGTTGATCGGCCTTCACCTCGTCGCCGTCGCGGACGAGCAGCTTGCCGATGATCCCGCCCTCCAGGTGCTGGACCGTCTTCCGGCTGCCGTCGGGGCTGATGACCCCCGGGGCCACCGAGCCACCCGCGATCGGCGCGACGGCGCCCCACGCGCCGAAGCCCACGAAGTAGATCAGGCTCAACGCGAAGGCGACCCGGATCGGTCGGCGGATGCCGTCCCGCAATGACGCGGCATCGTCAGCGCGCGCGGAACGGAGCCACCTGACCTGCCGTTCATTCGGGTTCGCAAGAAGCTGTCCAGTGCTCATCCGTCATTTGCCTCGTACAAGAGATTGCGCCGTCCGCTCCGTCTGCCGCCTATGAGGCATCGCTGCGTGTCGCATCGGGTTCATCCGGGGTCGTTTGCAATGCCGAAGCCACGGCGGCCAAGCCATGCCGGGCAACGGCGGCCGGCTTGTGCATCGGGACCGGGGTCGACTTCCCGCCCGTGCTCGCCCCACGCATGCGCTGGAGCACCTCGTCGCGGGGCCCGAAGAGCTCGACCTTTCCGTCGCGCAGCAGCAGGACCTTGGTCGCCTGTGCCAGGGTCGAGGGCCGATGGCCGACGATGATCAGGGCCGCTCCCTGCTCCTTCAGCTCGCTCACGGCCGCCGCCAGCGCGGACTCGCCCGCCTGGTCGAGATTCGCGTTCGGCTCGTCGAGGATGATCAGCCGCGGATTGCCGTAGATGGCGCGGGCAAGGCCGATGCGCTGACGCTGCCCGCCCGAGAGCCTCGCGCCGGCATCGCCGATCTGCGTCTTGTAGCCCTCCGGGAGCTGCTGGATCATCTCGTGGGCATGCGCCAGGGTCGCGGCGGCGATGATGGAGTCATCGTCGGCGTCGGGGTGGAAACGGGCGATGTTCTCCGCCACCGTCCCCGCGAACAGCTCGACGTCCTGTGGCAGGTATCCGATGTGCTGGCCGAGCTGGTCGGGATCCCAATGTCCCAGCTCGGAGCCGTCGAGGCGGATCTTGCCCGCGCTCGGCAGGGCAATCCCGACGAGCAGGCGGCACAGGGTGCTCTTGCCGCCGGCCGATGGACCGATCACGGCGATCGCCTCGCCCGGCCTGGCATTGAACGAGACACCTTGCAGGACCGGAGCCTTCGCATTGGCGGGGCCGTAGCTGACATGGTCGACACTCAGATGCCCGAGCGGGGTCGGCAGGCGGATGCGTTCGCTCTCGGGCGGCAACGCCTGCAACCGCGCCTTGAGGCGGGCGTAGGCGATGCGCGCGTTGCCGAAGTGGCGCCATGAGGTCATCGCGAGTTCCACCGGGGCGAGGGCACGGGAGAGCAGGATCGAGGAGGCGATCATCGCACCGCCCGAGATCTCGCTCTTCAGGACCAGCATGGCGCCGAGGCCGAGGATGGCCGTCTGCACGAAGTACCGGACGAACTTTGTCATCCCCAGCAGGATGCCGCCCCGTTCGGCCGACCGCAGGGTCGCCATCAAGGCCGCCTGGTTGGTCCGGCGCCAGCGCTCGGTGAGCATCGGCAGCATGCCCATGGCCCTGACGACCTCCGCGTTCCTTATCGTTGCCTCGGCCTGCTGCGAGGCCGCGATCTGCGCCACATTGCTGGTGGCGTTCGGCTTCCTAGTGACATACTCGTTGGCGACGCTCAGTCCCAGGAGAACCACGGCCGATCCCGCCGCCATGATCCCGAGTGTCGGATGCAATGCCCAGATGACGAGCAGGAAGACCGGTGTCCACGGGGCATCGAAGAACACCGTCAGTCCCTGCGATGCCATGAACGCCTGGATCTGGGAGATGTCGCGTAGCCCCTGCCCGCCCGAACCTTCTCCGAGAAGCCTGGCGCGCACGCCATTCTCGAGGACGACCGGGCCCAGGCGGTCGTTGAACCAGATGCTCATGCGCGCCGTCACGGTCGACCGCAGCGTGTCGATCGCCGCGAGGAGCATCAGGGACACGGCCGCGATCAGGGTGATCATGGCCAGCGTCTCGAGCCTGCCCGAGGTCAGGACCCGGTCGTAGACCTGGATCATGTACAGCGGGGACGTCAGCATGAGCAGGTTGATGACCAGGCTGAACCCCGCCAGCACCCATGCGGTGGAACGGCAGGCGGCGAGCGCCTGCTGTAGGTCGGTTGCTTGGCGCCGCTGCGCCGTGGATCGTTTCATCGCCATTCATGCATCTCCGAGGCGTTCCCGCTGTGACCTCAGGCGATGAAGTCGAAGTTGGGGTCGATGAAGATGTCGTTCTGGGTGATGTACGCCGCAGCCTGCTGAGCCGTCGCGAGATTGGTGCCCAGATTGACGAAGAGAGTGAAGTCGGCTCCGTTCAATCGGAGCGCATAGGCGCTGTTGAACGTGGTGAGCACGGCGCTGTAGCTGGCATCCACCACGATGTCCTCGCCGATCTGGTAATCGAGGATGTAGTTTGCGCCCGCTTGGATCACGAACGTGTCGATTCCCGCGGTTCCGTTGTTCGCGACCCCTTCGCCGTAAAGCGACCTGACCGAGGTTCCTGGCGTTGCCCCGTTCGCGACCAGGATGTCCGCCGCGCCACCGCCCCGCAGGACGTCGGTACCGCCTCCGCTGATGAGTGTGTTGGCCACGACGTTGCCCTGCAAGGTGTCATTGAAATTCGATCCGATGATGTTCTCGATCGAACTCGAGATGAAGTCGCCCGCGGCATGTCCGCCTTGTCCCAGCGAACCCGAGGTCGGCGTGAAGGTGTTCGAGAGTCCGACGCCGACGGCGGCCGTGGATGTCGAGTAGTCGACCGTGTCGATGCCGTTGCCGCCGAACATGGTGTCGACACCCGCGCCGCCCCTGAGGACGTCGTTGCCATCTCCCCCGTCGAGCTGGTTGTTGCCGTCGTTACCGATGAGGAGGTCGCCGTACGCCGATCCGACCAGGTTCTCGATCGTGCTGAGCAGGTCACCCGCGGCATCACCGCCGACCTGAGGTCCGGTGATGCTCAGGTCGACCGTGACCGCTGCCCCGGACTGGGCATAGCTCGCCGTGTCCGTGCCGTCGCCGCCGATGAGGACGTCAGCGCCTGCCCCGCCGTGAAAGAGGTCGTTGCCGCCTCGCCCCTCCAATCGGTTCCCGATTTCGGTCCCGAACAGGACATCCCCGAAATCCGTGCCGATCACGTTCTCGACGCCGCTGATGATGTCGACGACCGTGCTGCCGTTGAGCCTCGCCAGCGTCTCCGCCGTCGTCGTCGCCCGCACGGAGACACCCTCCGCAAACCCGGAGTAGTCGACCGCATCGATGCCATCCCCGCCGATGACGGTATCGCCACCCTGGCTGCCGATCAGGAGATCGTTGCCGACACCGCCGTCGAGACGGTTCCCGTCGGCACTTCCGCCCAACGTGTCGCCGAAGCCCGAACCGATCAGGCTCTCGATCCCGGTCAGTTGATCCCCTGCGGCCTCGCCGCCGGAGCCGATGGTCGTCCCCGCCGCGTCCAGGATGATGCTGATGCCCGCCGAAGAGGTGGAGTACTCCGCGGTATCGCGTCCGCCATTGCCGGTGAGGACGTCGGCCCCGACACCGCCGACGAGGACGTCGTCAAGCCCGCCTCCGAGCAGGGTATCGGCGAAGGCCGACCCCACCACGCGCTCGATGAGCTGCAACTGGTCCCCTGCCGCATCCCCTCCAACGCCGGTCCCGGCGGCGGTCGGATCCTCGGCCGTGGCATTCAACTGGATCATCACGCCCGCGCCCGATCCCGAGTAGTCCGCGGTGTCGAAGCCTCCCTGGCCGACCAGGCGGTCCGCACCGCCCCCTCCGGTGAGGACGTTGTTGGCGGAATCCCCGAAAATGATGTCGTCGGCTCCGCTTCCGATCACGTTCTCGATGCCGGTCAGCACGTCGCCGGCAGCCGCGCCGCTGACCGCGCCGTTGCCGAGGTCGATCCCGACCGCACCGCCGCCCGTGTAGTCGACCGTATCGATGCCGGCGCCGCCGGTGATGGTGTCAGCACCGGAGCCTCCGTTGATGGTGTCGTCGCCCTCACCGCCATCGATTGAGTCGTTGCCGGCCCCGGCCATGATGGTGTCGTTCCCGGTGCCGCCGAGCACGGTGTCGTCGCCGTCGCCGCTGTTGAGGTCGTCGTTGCCCTCGTCCCCCTGGAGCTGATCATTGCCGCCTGCCCCGTTGAGGGTGTCAGCGCCGTCGCTGCCGACCAACGTGTCGTTGCCGATGCCGCCATAGAGCTGATCGCTGCCGATGCCGCCGTCGAGGAGGTCGTCCTCGTTCGCGCCGTTGAGCATGTCGTCCCCGGCTCCACCGTAGAGGCTGTCGTTGCCGAAGCTGCCGAGCAGCGTGTCGTTGCCGCCCCCGCCATGGAGCGTGTCGTCACCGTTGCCGCCGTCGACGATGTCGTTGCCGCCGACAGGCGAATCATCGCCCGCCACATCGCCGTACAGCTCGTCGTTCCCTTCCATGCCGCGCACGACGTCGTCGCCCAGGCCGCCGACGAGGCGATTGGCCAGCCCGTTGCCGGTGAGGGTATCCTTGTGGGCGGAACCCGTGACGTTCTCGATACCCGAGAGAACATCCCCGGTCGCGTCGCCGCCGCTGCCCCGCGCGGTCATGTTCGGGTTGCTCGGGAGCGTGATGAAGACCGCGGCCGACGAGGCGGAGTAGTCGACCGTGTCGATGCCGTCACCGCCGACGAGGGAGTCCGCTCCGGCGCCTCCGATGAGGGTGTCGTTGCCGGCCCCGCCGCTCAGCGTGTCGTTGCCGACCCCGCCATCGAGAATGTCGTCCGTTGCCGCCGCCGTGAGGCGATCGTTCCCGGTCCCGCCGTCCAGGTAATCGGCTCCCGTGGTGCCCGCCGCGACCGTGATGGTGTCGTTGCCCCCGTTGCCCCGCACCCTGAACGACCCATCCGCCGTGACCTGATGGGTATTGGCCGTATCGCTCAGGACGACGTCCTGGTAGGTCGGCACGGCCAACGTCTGCACCGCCGCGACCGAGGACAGGCGCTGTGCCGGGGCGGCCGCCGAGGCCAAGGATTCATCCGTGACCGGGGCCGGGTTCGGGACTACCGCCGCATCGCTGGCCTTGTCGCCGGACGACTTGCTCACCACTTTGACTTTCTTTGCCATAGCTCGCTTCCCTCATCGCCTTTGCGGCATGCAAGAAAAAATTCTGGGGCATCTTAGGGGCCGGCCTCGGCGCCTATCTACGGCGCTATGAGGTTAGCCATCATCAGGCGTATGCGCCCCGGTTGCGCGCTACGCCCATCCGCCGAAAGGCGTACGCAGACCCGCCCGTCCATCCGCACCTGCCAAGGACCAGCGAGTCCTTGCACGTTCAAGGTGCGCGGTCCTGTCGGCGCTACGCCGATGTCCGGGATCGCGACCTTCTGGTGGGACGCCGAGTGGCGCGTTCCGTTGCCCCTGCCTTTCGGTCGGGCAGGAATCCGGCACGCCCGCTCCGGCACCGCCGGTCCGTCGGTCGAGACCTGCAAGTAAAAAAGGCCCCGGGAGCGGAATCCCGAGGCCCCACGATCGGGCGATCCGGTGATCGGCCCGAAGCGGTGTCAGGCCACGGCCACGACGCCGGACATCGTCAGGCTGACGTAGTCGTCCGTCGCGATGGCGGTCACGGTCGAGTCCACCAGGCCGTCGTCGCCGATCGCCTGGGCGTCGAGGTTGAAGGTCACCTGGTTGCCGTCGATGTCGACGCACACGTCGATGTACGAATCCACGTCGACGTAGCTGTCGTACGAGGTCTCGGTGTCGAAGTCGACGTCGACGAAGACCTCGAAATCCTTGGAGACGTCGATCTCAAGTTCGAATTCTTCGCCGTCGTTATGGCCAGGGAAAGTCCAGCTCATGGTATTCTCCAGTTGTTGTGTTGGATCCGTCCAACGCCTGCTTTGTAGATCCGCAGAGCTTCCGATCGCAAAGGCGCACAAGGACTAAGCGCCAATGTGCTTAGGGTTGGCTGCCGGCGGCCGCACGGCCCTAAGCCCCCGATCCGGATACGCCTTCCGAACCTGTCCATCTGTCGCGCCGACTGGATGAGCCGTGGTTTCCCGTACTCACCGCCGATTGGCGTAGTCCCGGGGCAAGCAAACCCAGCACCACCTTCATTGCAGCCATGCACCGCTTCTGCGCCCGCGCTCTCGTCGGCACGGCTGTTACATTCGCGCCATCACGAACCTGAAGGTTGACGGACATGACCATCAATCGAGGCTTTAACCTGAGTGCCAGCGTAAGTGAGACCGGAACGGATGACGGATCGGGAGAGGCCAGCACGCTCGTCGATACCTACGCTGTCTCCGCGACCGTATCGACGGGTCCGATCGAATCCAATTCGGACGGATTCGGCGCGGTGGTCAGCGCCGACGCGACCGCGATCGGCGAGGACACGTTCTCCTCCGTGTCGGCGTCTGGACATATCAGCGCCGGCGCGGTCGCGACATCGGCCGAAGTGTCGTTGACGACGGAAGCCGTTGCGACATCGGGGGGACAGTCCTACGCGTCAGCGACGGGTTCGGTTGAACTGATCGGCGGAGCGGACTGGTCGTTCAGCCTGAGCTATGACTCATCGACCATCGACCAGGAGGTTGATGGCACGACCGCCATCTCCTCCTCCATCGACTACCTCTACGCGCTGAATATCGACGAATCAGGAATAAGCGTTCCTTCCCCTTCCGACGAGGTCGTGGATGAGGGAATCCCGGCAACAGCGGGGGCAACTCCACCGGTTCAGGATCCCGCCGACTACGACCCCTGTGGTTGCGGGAGCGACTCGGGCATCCCGTTCGATGGCAATGTCGCCGTGTACGATGCCGATTTCGAAGCATTCGCGGACAACGCCGTCATCGAGGTCGACATGTTCGCGCTCGCCGTCGAGGACCAGATGTCGAGCGTAACGCTGGGTTCAATCATCATGATCGGCTGATGGGACTCCACATGGGGATCACGCGCCACGGACCGCAATGCGCGTCCCTTCCATCGATATGTTTTTGGAAAACGGTCATCCCTGCTTGTCATGTCAGTCGCCGCGTTCGTCGACAATGAACAATCGGCAGGGATTGGATTGGTGGGGGACTAGCGATGACGGAAGCAGGCAGGGGAAGGGAATACCGGCTGCCCGAAACACGATGTATTCGAAACCGATCATGGACCCATGCGGGTCGATGAAATGGACCGTGCAGATCTCCTGAAGGTCATCGCTTGCCTGAGGAAGCAGAACGCCCAGCTCAAGATTCTTGCCGAGTATAGATTCGAGCTTCTCATAGAACATTGGGAGACAGGTGCAACAGGGCGCCGATGCGGCAACGGATAACGCGATCAGGTCCGACCTGTCGGGCATCATGAACGCTCCCGAAAGGGATCAGGCACTGGGTCAGTTGACCTGCTCTGCGCCTTCGCTGTTTCCCTCGCCGGCAACCTTCATCTCCGCACCATTCGCTGCCATCATGTCCACGATCTGCGCACGACGGTCCAATGCGTCGAGAAAGGTCCGCGTCTCGTTCCGCAGACGCTCGATCTCCTGATTCTGGGCATCCAGATTTCGCCTCCTGTTTGCCGCCTCGAAGCCGTTCATCGCCACGAGCAGCGCCCCTGAATAGGCAAGCAGTGGAAGTCCGTACCCGCTGGCCTCCCCCTGCGCCAGCAGCACAAAGGTCAGCAGCGTGAGAATGCCCGCCCCGATTGTCCCCACGCCCGAGCGTGAGAGGCCGGCCAAGACAACCGGGGCGGCCAGGATGCCGAGAAGGACGGGGATCGGTAGCGAAGACAGGGTTCGCGGCAAGACTTGTGCAAGGCTCGTGGTCCATTCGAGGAAGTGCAAGCCGGCCTCCTTCGTCACATCAATCCATTTCAACTGAACGTTTCCCGCCAGTAGGCGAGCGGCCCCAGCAGTCTCCAAGCGTCAATGCTTGGACGGCACCCTGGGACGTCCGAGCAACGGAGACCCGTTCTTCAGATGAAACCCATAGGTCGGCGACAGGGTCGCTAGTGGCGCTGCATCGCCAATCTGTTGAGTAGAGGGCGACGTCGCCCCTTTATCGACAGTCTGGACTGCTGGAGAGATATCCGTGTCGGCACTCTCCAGTTCCGCTTGTGATTCCGTCTGTGCCGCATCGGCCAACCGGGTTGCCTCGATCGCGGCCTGGACCCGGTTCTTGACGCCGAGTCTCCGCATGATCTGGCGAATATGCACTTTGACCGTCGCCTCCTGCATGTTCAGCTCGCGTGCGATCTGCTTGTTCGACTTCCCGTGGCGGAGGCAGTCCAGAACCTCCCGCTGCCTCGACGTCAGCCCTCCCGGCACCGTGATCGGACTGCCCGAACGTGAGCTCGTTCGTGCGCCCGCTCCGGTAGATTTGGCGGAGGCCTGCGACAGGTCGGCCAGCGCGTGAGGCGGGAAGAATGTGCCCCCGCACAGGATGAAGCCCAGCGTCCTGAGCGCGACGCCTGGGTCGGTCCCCATGGACATGTATCCTTGAGCTCCCGAATGGAACGCCGCCACGATCTGCCCCGGGTCCTTGTGGTCCGATAGGATGACCAAGCTGGCCTGGGGCGCCAACGCCCGGATCTGCTCGATCCCGGCAGCAACTAACGGTTCATCGACCATAGTTCCGCCGAGGCTCATGATCACCATCCGGAAGCTGTCGCCTCCCTCGGATTCTGCTAACGCCACAGGCGAGGCAAAGGTCGCAAGCACAATGGAGTTGGCCTTTATCCAATCCTCCAGGAGGCAGGCAAGGCCCGCTCGGCGCATCTCCATGTCATCGATCAGGGCAACGTTGCGATCCCCATGTTCCGTAAGGCCAAGAACGTGATTCGGCATTCCCTTCCCCATTTCATTGGACTCTTCTTGAATCGACCGGAAGCGAGTTGGGATAGCCCTTCGGATGCCGTGGGCCTTATTTTAGAATCGTTTTACTTTTGAGAGGTGATCGCGGTTGTATAGCGCCAACAGCGTAGCCACAAGAATCCTTTGGGGGTATGTTCCTTCTTTGGGACTACGCGTTGGAGATGCGAGAACATCTTCCGAGTATTTCCGTCGCTGACTAACCTGTTGAAGCGACCGTGACCTGTCATGAAGCTTGCTTGAACTTGATTCGGCACGGCCCCGCATTGGGTTGTAGGCAACTTTGCCTGGCCAATTGTATGACATTTCCCATTTCCGGTTTCATCCTGCGCCCGAAAGCGACAGCGATTCCGGCAGTCCAGGAACACCGTGGCACAAATCATCGCCATCCAAGGGACATCCCTGGATCATGGTGCCTAATCGGCGATCTTCACGTCAGTGTGGTTGGCCGACGCGCCGTAGGATGCAATCTGTTCCATGCATCCCTCCCCTTCTCCTGCCCGAAGGAAAGGAGGACTGATGGCGGGAAGAACGTGCCGCCGTGTGCAACGAATGTGAGGGCATGGAACGCAAGATCAGGACTCGTGCTCGTCGGTATGAAACCGCTCGCTCCAGCTTCGAAGGCAGCAATCATCGCCTCCGGTTCGTTCCGGTCCGAAAGGATGACATAGGGTACCCGCAGACCCTGCTTACAAAGTCCCTCGATCCATAGAAAGTGATCGGGATCGGAGACGGGTCGCGAGCCGAGATTGATGATGAACATCCGATACTGCGCAGCCTGCGACAAGTCTTCGCCGCTCAAGGGGTGAAGGGACCATCCGAGCGGCCCTGCCCACGGCTCAAGAAAGGCCATCAGGCCGGCTCTCCTGAGGCTCAGCGAATCGACGACCGCAACTGCCGAACCGTTGGTTTCGTTGGGTTCGGGAGCTTCCATTTCCTTCCTCCTTTCACGCCACGGACTCGTCGCCGGGTTGTTTCGAATGGACGTCAGCACCCTAGTTTGGTTTCCGGCCTCTCTCCAAGGCAGTCTCATGTCAGGTCGTCGGGGAAGAAGACGTATGGGAATCCTGCCGACACCATACGCCGGGAGGCGTACGGAGGGACCGCCATGTGCACCAGTACGCCCGAAGTATTGCGTCCACGCGGCGGGCATAAGCCCAGTCCCTGCCTGTCATGGCCAGCATGGTCCTTGGGGCGTGCAGGTACATAGTTATCAGGACGCGATCATGAGAAATCGATCAGCCGGAACGCGGTCAGGCGCGATGATTACTATCCGGCGGCATCCTAACCTTGTATGGGCATCAGGAATCCTCGGCGGCCAGGCGTTCAACCCAAGAGTCCCAGATAGTCGCCGATCGCGAAGTACTCGCCGGACGCATCAGCCAGTGGGTCGTCGGCCCCATCCATGAAGATGTCCTGACGAATCACTTCCTGCTGTGCCGTGGTCAACGCCGCCTTCGAGGATGGAGAGGCGTACCAGGGATTGCACTTGAAGAAGTTGTCCAGGGTCAGGACGGATGCCGTCTTTCCGCTGCCAAGGGTGATGACGAGGTCAAGCGAGTCGCCCTTGGACCTCGCAATCGATGCAGAGCTATCGGAACCGTCCTGCACCACGAGTCGATCACCCTGCCCCGTCGCGAAGCCCCAGACCGTATCGCGCCCGAAGGAACCGTCGAGGAAGAACAGGTCCAGCCCGCGCCCCGTCGTGATCGCGTCGTCCCCGTCGCTTTCCGAGCCTCCAAGGCCCATCCGGATGAGGTTCCGGCCGTCCCCTGTCGAGATCACGTCTTTGCCCATGCCGCCGATGATCACGTCATCCCCGCCGCCCGCGACGATCGTGTCGTTCCCTTCCCCGCCATTGACGATGTTGTTGCCGGATCCGACGGCGATCACGTCCTTGCCGTCTCCGCCGAAGACCCAATCATCGCCGTTCCCGGCTGTGACGGCATCGTTGCCGGTCCCGGCGAGGACCGTGTTGTTCCCCCCTCCCGTGAAGACCAGGTCGTTGCCGGCCCCCGCGATGATCCAGTCGTCTCCCTTTCCGGTCGTGACGAGGTCATTCCCCGCTCCAGCGTCGATGAATGTGTCGACGTCGGAAGCAAGAATGATGTCGCTGCCAGACCCGCGAAGGATGGGTCTCGTCCCGGCAAATGCGCTGCCGACCCCTATCGTTGCGGTGTTCGTGCTGGACGAGAATCCATCGATCGCCATGGACATGCTGTCGGCGTGCACGAAGGAATCGTCACCGTACGCCTTCGCGTCAATTTTGAAGCGCGCCACGTTGCCGTCGACGGCCGGAATCTGCTGACCTGTGCCCACATTCGCTTCAGCGTAGCGGTCGACGGACCCGCCCTGGACATCCCAGCCCACGACGTTCAGGGCGACAAAGTCCGTTTGCGACCGTTCCACAGACCACGACCCACTGGGGCCATCTCCGCCTTCAGTCAACTTCTGGGTCGAGGTGTATGAATAGTCCGCCCCGGCGAACCCGACGTAGCCGTTGGTTGAGGCGTAGGCTGGCTGCCCGGCTGATGACACCGATGCGGCGGCAAGCCACGCGGTACCGAAGGAAACCTGGACGATTCCCCTGTCGTACGCATGTCCGAATAGGGTCGCTTCAGCCGATGTGTTCTCGCCTATCGCGGTGGCCTCGCCGTTCAGGCTGACGGCCAAGTCGCTGTCGTTCCTTACGGGTTGCTCGACCGATGGTATCTGGGGCGAGGAAGATTTCTTCACCTTTTGAGCCGTCTCAGTAGCCTTTCCGAACATTGCCCATCCCTCGTGCTTTCAGGATGGAGTTCCTAGCACGAAGGGATGATGTCTGAAGGAGCGCAATCGGGGATACGCCGACGAGGGAATCACCCCGTTCCGTCCTGCAACCTACGCCTTCTCGTGGATACGCCGAAAGGCGGTGGTAGGCTGCCCAACATGAGCGGCACTGACCTGAGGCCCATTCGGGTCAGCCTCGCCCATCCGCGCTGCGGCGCATCGAGCCATCTGGGGAGCATGCAAGGTCTGTTCAATAAACCTCGGCGGCATTATAAACCAAAGACAGCTTTTCCTTGGGAACTATGGCTTTGTGCGAGGCTCTGACCTCGTGGTCGGCGGTGGCGAGCATCACTACCATGTCGGACATGGCTAGGGCGTTCCAAGATAAGGACCTCCAAGATAAGGACCATTGATGGCATCTGCTTGCGGCGATGGTCTGGCATAAGGCGGATTTGCCTCACCTTCGGCTATTGCCGCTCCATCACACCGCCGGTGCTTCGGTTCAGGCGGTTGGGCACGAAATGCGTCAAACCAAGATCCGAGAAAGCGATCCCATCTCCAGAATTGCTGTGTTTGGTTTATAATGCCGGAGTACGATGCGGCACTGCGTCGGCGCGGTGACTTGACCGTGTGGGTGACACCCGGGGCGATGGCCGCATGGACACCGCCCCGCAGCGGCCGTCGGGGCCGACCGCAGCAATACTCCGCGATTGCGATCGAGACGGGCTTGATGCTGCGGCTGGCGTTTGGCCGGCCGTGGCGCCAGACCGAAGGCATGCTGGCCTCGATCCTGCGTCTGCTCGGCTTGGATCTGCCGGTGCCGGATCACACCACCTTCTCGCGCCGCAGCGTCGACCTGAGTGTCGCCAAGGCGTTGAGCACAGCACGCGGGCCGGTGAACGTGGTGATCGACTCCACTGGTCTGAAGGTATTTGGGGCCGGCGAATGGCAGCGCGAGAAGCATGGCGGCAAAGGGCACCGGACCTGGCGCAAGCTCCACCTCGCCGTTGATCCCGATACCGGTGAGATCCTCGCTTCAGAGCTGACCACCACGGAAGATGGGGACGCCTCGCTGGTCGGTCCCTTGCTGGATCAGATCTCAAGCCCAATCGCTTCAGTCACGGCTGATGGCGCATATGATGGCGAGCCCGTCTACCGTACCATCGCCGAGCGGGATCCTGCTGCGGCTGTGATTATCCCACCGCGGTCAACGGCAGTGCCGAGCAACACGGCCGAGACGGCGCCCACCCAGCGAGACCGGCACCTCCAGATGATCCAGGCGCGCGGGCGTCTCGGCTGGCAGAAGGCGGTCAACTACGGTTGTCGGTCATTGGGCGAGGTGGCGATGATGCGCTACAAAACCCTGATTGGTCGCCGTCTCCACGCTCGGGCTCTGCCTATGCAAAAGGCCGAAGCCGCGGCCGGCTGCAAGGTCATCAACGTCATGACCCGCCTTGGCATGCCGGTATCCCAGCGCATCACCTGAGCCCGATGTCGGGGGCAGCGCGGCCCACATCTGAATTCTGCACCAAAGTCCCAGAGCCTCATCGGCATGGGCGGCCTCCAGGACCCGGTAGCCCTCCTCCTGGAGCAGATCGACCATGAACATTCGCACCAGCGGCTCATCCTCCACCAAGAGGATCGTCTTGCTATCGAGGGGAGAAGATGACATCACGCGCCCTCCAACCGATCTTGGCCTCCGTCGTGCCCGAAGCTCGGCTTGACGCTGTACCCAGGCGCGGCGTCTTGCGTCGGCCTCGGTAACAGCCTGTTGTATCCAAGCCGCTGCCGCCGCGAGGCTGCCGAACACGCCATGTCCACGCCCTCGCCCCAGACATGGCCCGAAGCCCGCCTCCAGAAACCACTGATTGCGAAGCTCAGGGTCGCCGATCTCATTGGAGACTTGGACCAGGACCGCGACGAGCTTGTTGTCGCGCAGCACGAGCAGGCCCTCCTCATCGGCACTGCCGGTGTCAACGCGAACACGTTGGGAACACGTTGGTAGGTCATGCCCATGAGCGGCAAGCCTACCCACGGCGGCTCAAAAGCTCATTCACCTACGTTAGAACAAGCGGACCTGAAACGCGCGGGAGACGTGAGCGGTGTACAGGAGACCGCCTGATCCGATGCCGATAAGCCTTGCCCCTCGTGTTTGCGACATGTGATTTCCGGTGAGCAAGTGAACTCGTCGCTCAAACGCTGTTCTTAGTGATCCGGGACCGTCTTACCGGCTGATGGTTGGAGCCGCTCGATTGACACCCATCCAACGCATGTCCGGAGAATGGGAGCCAAGTAAGCGCGATCCCCCTGGATTTCCACGATGCGGCAGGGATACGCCCGTTGGTCTCCTGGAGGACGATAGATGAGGGTCGCACCGGGCCGAACATCACTGATCGAACCGGGTTGGGTGCTTTCCGGTGATCCGTCCATCCGAGGGCCGGGAGACTGCCAGGGGTCACCACTGGTCCTGAGATGATCCAAGGCTGCAATGACCGCACGCGCTTGTTCACGATATTGGTCCGTCACAAGCCGCATGATGGGTCCTGCACGCATCCTGGATACCAGGACGCGTCACCGCTCTTGGCAAGCTCCTCGGCAACGACTTCGATTTCTTTTTCGGTCATGGGCTTTGCTTGCTCGGACAGAGTGAGCCCATCAGCACATGCGCCGGATGCGCTCTTGTAGGATGGCGAGTTGTTGAAGGTAAGGTTCGCGCCGCTGGCGATGGTGCTGCTTGAGCTTCTCCAGCAAGCGTATCTTGAGGTTCATATCTCTCGTGCTGGTGCTGAGCTTGTCGCGCTCGCGCTCATAGGCGAAGTTGATGTCAGCCAAGGTCGCCAGCAACGATTGCAGCAAAGGCGGCAGATCGGGAGCATACATACGGGGGGTGACGCGTCGCTCGGAAGCGGCTGTGAGAGTCTGCTGTCGATCATGCGCTTCTCCCTGGAATTATTGGTTTATTCTTGGCCGCCACGATACGCAGAGTGGCCAAGCTCGTCTGTTGAGAATCCGACACAACAGAAATGTTTTGCATGAAGCCAATATCTACAGGCTTATTCTGGACTTCCTGCTGACTTGCAGGCTTCCTTCCTGTCAAGGTTGGTTGGGAGAGCGCGCCCCGCCACCTTCCTTGCGACTGTCTGTGCCATTCCGAGCATGATCCCGCTGCATACCTTGACAGGAATTCCTTCGGAGCGGAACCTTTGCTCACGGCTTCCTGGCAGCACACAAGTCGGAGGAAATGATGGTCAAGAATGTCAAGGACCTGCTGGCGGACGCGAACTCTACTGTCCCCAAGCTGTCTCCCGCCGAAGCGGCGGAGAAGATGCGGTCTGGGGATGTGCTGATTGTGGATGTGCGTGATCCTACGGAAGTTCAGCAGACGGGCCGGATCAAAGGTGCGGTGAACGTCTCGCGCGGGATGCTGGAGTTTCGAGCCGACCCGGAAAGCCAATACCACAACACAGCGTTCCAGAAGGACAAGACTATCCTCCTGCACTGTGCCTCCGGTGGCCGTTCTGCCCTGGCAGGCAAGACCCTTCAGGAAATGGGCTACACAGCCGTGTTCAACATCGGCGGGTTCAAGGACTTGGCAGAAGCGGGCATCGACACGGAGCCCGCGTGAAGTTGGGGATCAAGTATGTAGTTCCAAATCAAGGCTACTGATCGGCTTACTTGACGATGTAAGTCGATCCTGGATTTGCTTGATCATCCCGGCATACATGTCACCGACGCCGTGACAAAGGAAACCCGGTGCGAGGCGGCACCCGGTTCGCAGGAACTGATTCAAACGGCTATGGCCGATCCGGATAAGTCCGAGATGTGCTAGCCTGACAATCGCGGATTGTCAGTGGTGGTGCTCCTCAGACGGTTGATCAACGAGCCGCTTGATCTCGAACACCACTGCCGTGACAAAGGCCGAGAGCAGAAGAAAGCCCAGAACGGTCGTAAAGGTCCCCTCCTGGATTCCGGGGTTCGTCCCGATCAGCGGGATCAACAGCACAGCCGGGATGCCAAGGGTGGTGGCGGCAAGGATGTAGATGGGATTTGCTCGCCCATTCGTCTGCTGGCCCATCTGAGTCCTGTGTGCTGCTCTCCCTTGCATTGAGCTTTTACCATCCTCACGGCTGTCCGACTTGAGGTCACGGACCACGGGGTGATGCTGAGTTGGCTCTTGCCTCTGATTAGCTCGTATCGCCACCGCTTCGCTGGGCTGGGGCTGACCACTTGCAACGTCCTGATTGGGCTCTGCTAAAGCGAGACCATCCGCCAATGGGATCGTCTGCACCGGTTGCTCGACCTCGCCTCCAATCCTGCTGTGTGGGCTTTGCTGATCCGGCCCGTTCTGATTGCCTTCAGCGACCAGACTGCCGTCTCTGGCAAGCGCGTCGCCCTGTTCGAGCGGAAGGCTGGAGACGGTGTTCCCTTCCGGTCCTTCTCGGACCTCGTTGGGTATCTCAGCGCTCAGGGAGTCCAGAACCGTGTTCGCCTTCTTCGACGCGGCGCGCGACTTGCGGGTGGTGGAATTTGGCCGTTGCGCGCCAGCCCCGCCATCCTGCTGTCTGAGGTCGTTACGTTGGCTCGGGCGTCTCGGGGCTTTGCTCATGACAAGATCAAGAGCAGATACCCTGGCTTTTTGATGACACTGATGCTGTAGCTTCACGCCGAAAGAGCGTCTGGCGTGACGCTCGGTGCTCGACCTCAAAGTTCCGCCGATAATGCGTTCGCTAATGGTGACCCTTGCTAGAGAACAGTGCAGTGCCATATGGGAACCCCGACCCTGCACCCTTGTTGGCCTGACACGCCCATCAGCAAGAGGTCGATGGGCCTCGCCGCTGCACTGTGGAGATGCAGCGGCGGGCCAGGGATCACATCGAGCGGCGCGATAAAGCTCTGAAGAACCTGAAAGGGTTTGTGCTCGGCTAACCGTGCCGGTTAGCGTAGCGCCGCTTTTTGGCAAGGTTCTTCTGTCCTTCGAGCGTCTTGGCTGGGGCAATCACCTCCCTGTAGCGGCGGGTGTGCTTCTTGAATGACGGTCGCATACGCGCTTTCCCGGCCATCGGATTCCTCCTGTTTCAGCAACTGAAGCATGAAGCTATATCAAGCCGATGGGAAACACCTCATCCCAAGTGGGTACATCAGGCTTCGGTGGCGGCGCTTGCCAGCAGTGGTATGATGCCCCTGACTGCACCGGGAGACAGATCATGCGCGTGTACGCCCTCCTTGCTGCTGCCTGTCTGTGCCTGCCGGTTTCCGCCAAGGCGCAGGATAAGGCAACGATTCAAAACCTGAACGATCAGTTCACCAGCGCCTTCAACACTGGGGATATTGCGGCAGTCGCTGCCCACTACACGGACGATGCCGCCGTTTTGCCGCCTGGAGCCGAGATGGTGATGGGCAGGAACGCGATCCTGACATTCTGGAAATCCGCCGCCGAGCAGATTGGCGACATCAAGCTGACAGCAGTGGACGTGAAGCCGCTCGGAAGCAACGCAGCCCGCGAGATCGGGACCTTCTCTCTTCGGACAAAAGGGTCGCAATCACAGGAAATCACCGGCAAGTATGTGGTGGTCTGGGAGAAGGTCGGCGCTGACTGGAAGCTTGCGACCGACATCTGGAACACCAACAAGTAGCTTTAGGCCAACCACGCGTCATCGCTCTCTTCGTTTCGGATGGCGCAGGTCTGGGCGCAATGGCGTCCCCAAAAGGGCGGGAGAGCGTCATGGAGAATGCCAATCCAGTTGATCGGGTTGAGGTTCACGTCCTCGTAGATAATGTGACCGACAGCCTGTCCACCGTTCCAGGCTATGTCGAGAATGAATGGAGCTATCTGTGGCGGAAGGGGATGAAACGGCTGTCTGGTCGGTGCATTTGCTGTGCCGCCCATGGTCTGTCATGCCTGATCACCGCCTATCGTGGCGAGACAACGCACACCATCCTCTTCGACACGGGGCCAGAGGAGGATGTCTTCGCGCGCAACGTCTCTCGGCTTGGGGTCGATCTCGGCACTGTCGAGGGAATTGTTCTCTCCCACGGCCACTGGGATCATGCGGGCGGGATGCTGCGGGCGCTCGACCTCATCCGGGAGCGCAATGGTGGGCAGCCGGTCCCGTTCTATGCTCATCCCGGCATGTACGCGACCCGTGCCATGAAGCAGCCGGATGGCAGTATGCGGCTGATGGAGGATATCCCCAGCGTTGAGGCCCTGACGAGCCATGGAGCGAAGGTAATCAACGCAACGGAGCCGCAAAGCCTCGCAGAGGAAATGTTCTATGTGAGCGGCGAAATTCCCCGCGTGACGGCCTTCGAGCATGGCTTTCCGGGACAGCATCGGCAAACGGAAGATGGCGGCTGGGAGCCTGATCCCTTGCTCATGGACGAGCGCTGGGTCGCCGCCAACGTGAAGGACAAGGGCCTTGTCGTGTTCACAGCCTGCTCGCATGCGGGAGTGGTCAATGTTCTCAAGCATGCCAAAGACTGCTTTCCCGGTGTGCCGCTCCATGCCGTCGTGGGCGGCTTCCACCTCTCGGGTGGGAACGAGAAGATCATCCCTGAGACAGTCGAGGGCATGAGGGAGTTTGGCCTGACGACAATTGCCGCCGCCCATTGCACTGGGTGGCGGGCGATCATGGCTCTGACACAAGCGTTCGGCGAGCCGGTGGTCGCTCCCTCGGCTGTCGGAAAGAGATACACTTTCTGATCCAGCATGCAGCTTCCCGGCACACTCGGATGGTGGTGCGACAGTGTTTGGGACCTCCGACGCGGCCTACCGGCTGGCCATGACGGTAGGTGCTGCCTGATCTGCAAGAGCAACCCAAGCTTTACCGTTTTCAAGCTGACAACGGACATATCCTTGCCGCTGGGGACGGCGTATACTTCCGTGAGATGAGGAGGGCCTGATGTTCAGAAGACTCAAGTCTTACGTTTCTTTTGAGAACGAAGCGCTCGTTGTTGCTGGTCTCGCGTTCTTGTTTTGTGGGGCGGTGATCCTGGGCTTCATGTAAGGCTCTCCTAAACCTTGATCGCGCTGATCCTGATGACTGCTGTTGTTGTGATTGACGTGCTTGCGATCAGGTCTGGGTAGAAGCCCCTACCGTGCAACCGGAAATTCCAGATGCGATGATGTCGCTGATCTGGTAGAGCGCGTCCGAACAATGAACAATCAGTCGCCCGCGCTGTCGTAGTGCAAGCTCCCCGGAGGTGGCCCATGGCTTATGTCATGCTCCAGTATGACCGCCCGTCCGACACACAGAACTGGAACAACTACAACCGGCATGTCTGGGACTGGATTGGTCAGCTTCTGAAAATGCCGGGAGCGGTATCCTTCGTCGCGTACCGCACCGCCAATCAGGAAAGCCCCGACACCTTCACCATGCTGGAGTTCCACACCTTGGAGGAAGCTCGGCAAGCAGCAGCTTCGGAACCGCTGAAGCGCATTCTCGATGAGTTGCGGTCGGTTGGAGCGGTAGCCAGGGTGTTGCTGGTGGAGCGCTCGCCATTCACGCCCGAGCCTATCCTGGCTTGAAACCAGAAAGCTCACCCAGCCACTCCAACTTTGCTCGTTAGACCAGAGCCCCTACCTCAGCCCTTGCTTACGTGTGATGCGGGGCCGCCCCACTCGCCGGGACAATGCTTGCTCCCTGCACGTGGCCAATGGCCTGAAGCCGGGTCCCAATCGTGAACCGATCAAGGGTCGCCAGTGGTAATTGGACAAATGTGCCGATCCGGTCCTTCAGGAACTGGAAGGCGCGAACAAAGGCTTGCTCCTTATCAGCATCAGAGCCTTCGACAGCGGCTGGATCGTCGATACCCCAGTGGGCGATTGAGGGATGTCCTGGCCACACTGGACATGCCTCACCAGCCGCGCTGTCGCAGACGGTGAGCACAAAATCCATGACAGGGGCTCCCGGAGCCGCGAACTCGTCCCAGCTTTTCGAGCGATACCCGTCTGTGGGATAGCCGTGGTCGCCCAGCACCTTCAGGGCCAGCGGATTGACTGTACTCTTGGGCTGACTGCCTGCCGAATACGCCCGGAAGCGCCCCTTACCGTCCTTGCGCAGGATGCCTTCCGCCAGGATCGACTGGGCTGAGTTGCCGGTGCAGAGGAACGGCACGTTGTAAGTTCGGCCAATCATAGCAACACCCTTGCAGCAAGCTTCAGAGCCGAGTGGTGCTCAAAACGCAGGCGGTTTATCGTTCTTGGTGCCGAAGGAGCGAGCGGGGGTGCCCGGAAACAGCGACACGTGCGTGTGCTGGGCCACCCACTCCTCGCCCACAGCCTGCCGCCCAAGCACCACGGTCGCTCGTCCGGGTCGATCAAACGCCTTGCCTGCCTCAGTGTAGCCGGTGGACTCGAACACCGCCATGCCGACTGCCGTGAGGCGGTCGGCTGACACGAGGGTGCGTAGGTCATCAAGACGCCACCGGAACTGGTCGATATGGCTCCAGACGTGACGCCACTGCTCGTGCTCGGTTGCCTCCCGCCCAACAGTGAAGGCAGCGAAGGTGCCAAAGGTGATGATGTCGTCGGCGACGAGCGGGCGGGAGCCCACGAAATCAACCGTCTGAACGCAGACTTGGAGCTTCTGAAACCAGCGGCGGATCAGGGCAACATCGTCATCTTGTTCAGCCATGACAGCCTCCATGGGTCGAGGCTTGTATGATCAATGGTGCGCTTGCCCCGGTAACGGGTCAAGCCGCCAGCAGACTCCAGGGTCGCGACCGAATGGGCTGGCTGATGGGCAACCGTAGGTGTATGGTAAAGCTGTAGCCAAGGTGGAGCACGGCCATGACCCAAGCCGCTCGCCAGGACAGCCATTCCGCTCCCAAAGAGACAGATCACTGTCGGTCTGCACGGCGCAAGCTGGCGCGGCTCCGTCGCATCCATCCGCTCCCGCACGCGCAGTACCTAGCGCTTGTTGAGGAGGTTCGCGCGGGCCGTCGCTCGAAGTATGTGCGCGATCAACTTCCCGCCTGTTTGCCCCACCTGCGGGCGTTCGCGCTGCATCTGACCCACGATCCGATCCGGAGTGATGATCTTGTGCAGAGTACGGTCCTACGGGCTTGGGCGAACCTGGATCATTTCCAACACGGCACCAACCTGGAGGCATGGCTGTTCACGATCCTGCGCAACAGCTTCTACTCAGAGCATCGTAAGCACAGACGGGAGATTGAAGACCCGGACGGCGGCTATGCCAGACGCCTGATGGTTTATCCTGAGCAGGAGCATCACTTGATGCTGCAAGACCTTCAACAGGCGCTGGCGCAGCTATCGCCAGAACAGCATCAAGCCCTTCTCCTGGTGGCTGAGCAAGGCAAGACCTACGAAGATGCAGCGGCTCTCTGCGGTGTCGCGGTCGGCACGCTCAAAAGCCGGGTCAACCGAGCCCGTACCCAGTTGGCAGCGCTGTTGCAGATGGAGAACCGGCACGATCTTGGCCCGGATCGTCTGATGCAGGCCGCACTCCAACACTCCCAGGCCGCAGTTTCCATGTGAAATCGTCCCTGGTGCTGTTCAAGGTGGAGGATCACATGCCGAATTCAAAACCTGAGAAACCGGACGAACGGGTGAAAGCAAGCAAGAGTGCGGCTAAGGAGACAGCCTCTGCTTTCCTGACGCCGTTAGAGCCATCGCAGGAACTCGCTGCCATTGTCGGCGCGGCTCCCTTGCCGCGCCCGGAGGTGGTGAGCAAGGTCTGGGACTACATCAAGAAACACAAGCTTCAGAACCCGCAGAACAAGCGTGAGATCATGGCGGACGAGAAGCTTCAGGCGGTGTTCGGAGGTAAGAACAAAGCCAGCATGTTCGAGATGAACAAGCACCTCGCCCAGCACCTCAAGTGAAATGCGGTAAAGGGCAAGCTATGCAAGCTTCTGGGGATAGCGATCTGAGTGGTGGGTTATCGCTGAGCCACTCGCCTCAGTTCAGCGGCGTGAACTCGCTCGCGGAGCGCAGCGTTGCGCAGGTAACGGGCCGCAGACCGCAGGCGGGTGGCCTCATCCGTTTGATGCTGATCTTCCAGTAGCTTGACCTTAAGTTCAAGCCTCGCAACAGCCCGCTCGCGACATTCGGCCCAATGCTCAAGCGCCTGCGCTTGCTGAAGAGGTTTTGGCGGATGGCAGAGTTCGATCATCTGCACACCACACATCGTGCCTTTCGAAGAGACCCAATCTCGCAGCATATTACGTCTGAACAGAGGCCGCTGAGACTGTTGTCTCGTGAACGGGAGTGTAGCAGGAGGCGCGAACTTTAGCGAAGCTGTTTACATGGGGTAAGAAAAGTGAGAACGTGCCGCCACATGGATGGTGGCCGGAAGGATGAGCACCTTACGCTCTGAGCCCGTCATCGACGGCTCCAACAATCATCAGCGGCCATTACAGGTTGAGTCCGAGCGCGAGTACCAGTGAGGTTTTCGAGGCAAGGTGTCCCATGGCGCACAAGTTCCAGGTTGGTCAGACGGTTCTCCCGGCCCATCCCAGGCGAGCCAATCCCGATACATACGTGATTGTTCAGGCGCTGCCTGAAACATCGCACGGGTCTCAATACCGGATCAGGGCGCTATCGAGCGCAGCCGAGTGCATCGTTCACGAAATGCAAATCAAGAAGGTGCAAGCAGAGCCAGATCACCCTCTGAAGGTCTCACGTCACTAGGGGGTATGCCATGCCCGTAGACCTGCCTCCGAAGCTGGATGGTATCGGGATCGCTCCTGCAAGCAGCGTCATCGACCGCATCCTGAATTGGACAGCCGTCATGGTCTGTATCGGCTTGGGTTGGTGGGCTGCCATTCTCCTGCGCTAGGAGTGAGACTGATCGCCGAAGCGACTTTGTGGCGAAACTACAAGATTGTCTGTTCGCTGTGGCAAGAGGCCGAGACAGCCGTCTCAAAGGCAACTTTGGTCCACCACAAGAACCCGCTCGGGCAGAGTAATTTGTTAGCTCTCCACCAACTCACTCGGAGCATGTTCAAATCTGGCCTCATGCCTCTCGGGCATGCAAAGCGGGATATGCCGAGCGCTCGATGATCGCAGCGCAAGCATCGGACAAGCGCCGAAAGAAAGCCCGATGCGGGCCAGCACCGGGTTTATCGGAATCCATCTGAGCGGCGACGGCCAACCCACCTATTGGCCGAATGGATTAGGCAGCTTTCTTCGTGCGGCGACCCTTGGTGGAAGCGGTGGCTTCAGGTGCTTCGACCGGAGCCGCACCCTTCTTGCGCTGCTGACCCAACCCCATGGTCTTAGCAAGCTCGGAACGCGCCTTGGCGTAGTTCGGCGCAACCATCGGGTAATCCGCTGGTAGGTTCCAGTTGGCGCGGTACTGCTCGGAGGTCAAATCGGCCTCGCCCAGAGATTCTCACGATCACCAACTCAATCCCGCTCTCACAGAAGGGTCACGCGTGGGCAGAGTTCTCCTCGACAAGAGTTCCGATCAACCGGAGCAGTTCCTGCTGTTCCAGACCTGCGCCGCGTCCCAGGAAAGCCGCGATCTCCTCATGTTCCACTTGCCCTCCCGACGCCACATTGGCTTCATGACGGATAAACACAGCGCCTGAAGGGTCTGCAATCAAGTACCAGCGGTCGCCGCTTGAGCTTTCGTAGAGCTTACGCACCTTTTTCATGCGAGTTCCTGTCAGATGGATATATCGCGTTTATTGTACCTATTGGACAGCAGGCAGAAAGTGTCCTCTGTGTGGTCGGAAGTTTCCTTGTGGGACTTGAGTCGCGTCTCCAAGAGGGTCTGAGGAGGGCTGGCCTACCCGGATGACGTTGGGTCCGTTAGTTCGACGGACTCCACCGGATGGATGGACGAGATGGCATGTTTGTAAACGATCTGCGTACCATGGTCTCTTACAAGCTGGACCGTGAAGTTGTCGAACGCTCTGATCTGGCCTTGTAGCCTGATCCCATTCACGAGAAACATCGTCACCTCAAGCTTGGTGTCGCGCAGATGCTTCAGGAAGGTGTCCTGGAGGGATGAGGTGCTAGGTGCGGCCATTGCCTGTTCCTGTTGGAAGATCACTGCACCAGAGCGGACCCTCGCTGTCAAAGGCATCGGGACCGACCGGCCCATAATGGCCCCTCTTGCGGAGGATTAAGGCATCTGCTGGATAACATTCTGTCCATCAAAATATGCCTGAATAATCCCACTATCCTCCTCACGTGAATAGACATCCGGTGAGCTTGATGCGCCACGGGCAACGATCTTCCCATCCTCCAGGTACACGCGACCCGCACTCACTACTGTGGCTGGTACAGATTGCGCCATGTGCGAGTGCTGCATGAATTCGGGGAAGAGCAGCGGGAGCAACTCGCCGCCATCGAGTTTGAGCATGACATACTTCATGGCCATGAAGTTCTCCCCTTCTAGGCGCGGCAACAGCCTGTGTAGTAAGATAGGAGGCCATCTGCAAATAACTGAGGCCAGTACCCAAATGGCCCGGTTTTTCACCGAAAGGATATTCCTTTGTTCGAGAAGAAGCAGAGCTACACCCCCACAGAAGCCCAGCGCGCCTATGAGCAATTGGATCAGCTTGTCGCTAAGAAGAGTATCAATCCCCGGCAGGCCAGCGCGTACCGACGACACATCGCCAGTCGCATTCAAGTCACGCTGAAGCCGTCCTACACCACACAGACGGCACGGCGGGCCAAAGCCGAGATCGTGAAGCTGACCGACGCTGGCACGATCACCCTGAAATCAGCAGCGGCGTATCGGGCGCATATCACCAAGCGCACTCAGGGAGCCTGAACTCTGCGATCTGGAAGCCTGAGAGTGCGATGCTCCTGGAGAGCCTTATCAACGCGGATGTCTCATATCGGTAGCCACCCCAATCATCCGGCTCCTCCACTCGTACCAACTTATTATCGCCCAAAGCCGTAACTGATCCCTGCCCTTTAGCCAAGCTCTTCACATAAGACATCCCGGAACGGCACTCGCCGCCTTGGCGTTACCATCGGTACAGGTTGCCGCAAACCTGCTTTGAGTGTCCTGGAGGGCTCGTATGGTGAACACATCCGGTATCAGCGGCCAACCCATTTCTGACAGGGCGGAGCCTCAGTCTGCGGGGTGTCCTCCTGATAACAAGCTGCCCGAGAACTCGCAGGAGAACCTCGATGCGAGGCTCGACCATGCCATTGAGGAGACCTTCCCGACGAGCGATCCGGTCTCCGTGACCATCACCAAGGGCGCAGGACCTCATGGTCAAGCGGCTTCTCCCGCATCAGGCTTGGACCAGAAAATCAGTCCAGGGCAAGATGCCACCGAGCACGTTCTTGATCAGGTCCGGGAGGCGCTCAACGATGTCGCCGGGACTGCATCCGAGGTTGCCGGGACTGTCTACAGCCGGGGCGAGCGCTACGTGCGGCAGGTAGGCGAGCAGCATCCCGAGGCTCAGCATTATGCTCGCGAGGCTCAAAGGCTCGTCACCCGTCACACGACCGGGAACCCACTGCTCTCGCTCCTTGTCGCTGGAGCCATCGGCTATGCCCTGGCCTGGGTGATCCATGGCGAGAAGCGGAACCGGGACAGGCGCGTGCCGGATTATGCCCGAACCAGACGCGACTATGCTTCGCAGGGTGACACCCACCATCGGTGGTGATGTGCGCACCAGCGCACAGGAAGCAGCAAGGTCACTCGAACACTTTTCAAAGGAGGATGTGATGGCCCAGACTGATACGACAACTCGCACCGATGCATCGGGAGAGATGACTGGCAAGCCCTTGGTCGAGAGTGATCGGGTTGAGGGAACTGCCGTGTATGATCCGCAAGGCAACCACCTCGGCTCGATCAAGCGCCTGATGATCGAAAAGGTGAGCGGCAAGGTCGCCTACGCGGTGATGTCGTTCGGCGGCTTCCTCGGCATGGGCGAGGACGAGCACACCATCCCGTGGGGCAAGCTGACCTACGACACTGGCCTGGGCGGCTACCGCACGGACATCACCGAAGAGCAGCTACGCGGCGCTCCGACCTTCTACCGGGATCGCGATGATTACGACTGGTCCGACCGGGAGCGCGAACGGGAACTGCACGACTACTGGCGAGCCCCGTACTACTGGCCGATCTGAGCGTTAGATGAGGTCAACTCGCACGGTGCAGCGGTAACCCAGAGGAGCGCGAATGCTCCTCTGGCCCATGTGAATGAGAGAAGTGAGGAATGCCGGATGGTTCCGAAGCCTCACCCAGGTTCAGCAATTCTCAGAGATGACACCCACAACGTTGTTGGAGGCCGAGTTCAACATGGCAAAGAACCCGTGGCTCAGTCTCTGGTTGAGTGCAGCAAATACCTGGGCTGGGGCGGCTCGTGGCTTCTGGACAGCCGAGATGCACCGTCAGCAGAAGGCGATGTTGAATGAGATGACGCGACCGAAGTCTCGGTCCTCGACCAAGACTCGCTCATCCAAGAAAGCGGCATCGGGTGTGCGGAGGAAAGCCAAAGGCTGATCATGGCCACACGCTCTCATCCGACATAGCCTCAATAATCCGGCACCAGCCGTCGCTCGACCAGCGGCGCATCCATCCGGAACCGCAATCCCGCGCTGTCGTAGTGAACCTCCACCTCGGCATTGCACTGCATCGGCAGAACCCGCTCCAGGAGCATCGAGCCAAAGCCCTGGTGCTGCGGCTTGCTCACCGGAGGACCGCCGAACTCCCGCCAGTCGAGATGAAGCCTCCTCGCACCCTCGGCCTCACTCATGCGCCACCGGACCTGGACATATCCAGTCGGAACCGACAGAGCCCCGTACCGGACGGCGTTTGTGGTCAGTTCATGGAGTGCCATGCCGACTGGGACCGCCAGATCAGCCGATAATTCAACGCGTGGGCCAATCAGCATGAAGCGCGGCACTCGGCTTTCCGCAAAGGGTTTGAGTTCGTTGAGGGCGATTTCCCGCAGCGGTGCCGTCTGCCAATAGTCCTCGGTCAGCAGGTTGTGGGTCTTCGCCAAAGACATGATGCGGTTGGAAAACGAGCGGTAGAACTCGTCAAAGCTGCCGGTGGACCGACCCGTGGCTCCGACGAGGCCCTGGACGGTTGCCAGCGTGTTCTTCACGCGGTGGTGAAGCTCGCGCACGAGCAGAGCCTGCCGCTGCTCGATCCTGCGACTGACCTCCAGGGCCTCACCCTGTTCCAGAATGACCCGTCGTCGCTCCAGTTGCGACATGACCTGCCGCGTCAAGGCTTTGAGGGCAAAAGCCTGATCGTCGGTCAGATCGCGCGCCACATAGTCGAGCACGCACAGGGTGCCCAAGGGTACACCGTATGGGGTTTCCAGCACGGCCCCGGCATAGAAGCGCAGGTGCGGCCTGCCCGCCACCAGCGGATCGGCGGCAAACCGCGCGTCTTGGGTCAGGTCGGGGATCACGGTCAGGCCCGCGCCACGAATGGTGCTCACGCAGATCGAGCGGTCCAGCGGCGTTTCGCGAAGACCGAAGCCTACCTCGGCCTTGAACCACTGTCGATCATTCTCAATAAGGCTGATGAGGGCGACCGGGGCCTGACAGACGCGTGTGGCAAGCTGTGCCAGATCGTCGAATTCAGGCTCGGGCGGCGTGTCGAGCACCCGGTAGCTGCGCAGGGCAGCCAGCCGCTCACTCTCGTTCCACGGGCGAGACGTTTGTTCGTTCGTCACGACGGCTACTCACGCCACCACGGTGATGAGAACGGGCGACATGAGCGCGAGTTCGGGCCAATCCGACCCCTTCCCCAGAAGAGTTTAGGGACGCCCGACTGCAAGCTGCTGACAGGCTTCGACCAGCACGGCAGGCGGAGCGGGCTTCTCAATCCAGGGCACATGATGAAAGTCCGCCAGAAGCTGGCAGTTTTCGCTGAGGCCCGAGTAGATTAGGAATGGCACCTCGCGCCGCGCGAGTTCAAGAGCGATCTCGCGGCAGGGACCATCCTTCAGAGCCGCATCCAGAATCGCGGTGTCGGGCGTCTGGGTCCGGAGCCATTCCAGGGCAGCAGCACAGGTGGTGAAGGGGCCAGCCACCTCGTAGCCTGCATCCTGCAACTCGTCCTGGAGATCGAGCGCGATCAGGGCCTCGTCCTCCAAGATGAGGGCAAGTGGCTTGCCATGAGCCTGCTGGGTCATCCGACGAGCCTTCACCCATCTGGCTTGAATCTAGCCTGAACAGGCAAGCTTGACGATCACCTGTGTTAACCGGCCAATCTACCGCACTGCCAACGCCGCCTTGGTCATATCGTCAGGTCTGAGTTCACCTTCACTGGTCGGTCCTCCAGGAGCACAGCCAGCATTCATCGAGCACGATCCAGACGGCTATTGGTAGTCCCGCGCCATATTGTGTGGGGTCGAAAGGTGGTGCTCCCGCTCTCGAACCGCCCGCTGCGCCCGATCATGAGCATAGCCATAACGCTCTTGCAGGCACGCGATGAGCGTTTCGCGATGACCTTTGATGCGGGCGGTGTCCTCATCCGTCAGCCGTGTCGCAGTGCCGTCATCCGATCACTCATGCGGTCAGCAGGTCGATGATTCTCATGATCGCGACCGCATTGCTCTTGTTCTGGGTGCCTTCTGTGGAGATACCCTTGGCGCAGGTCCACACGTCGCCCTTCTTGACCGTGAACTGCTTGTCGTTCTGTATCACCGCGAGTTCCCCCTCGGTCATGTGACAGAGCATGTCGTTCATCATCATGTTGTTGTTCGTCTTGGCACCGGGTTGCAGAACGATGTCACGCAGACGGACCGTCTTGTAAGCAGGAATCGACGACTCCCGCTCGCCGAGATCAATCTGCCTGACGCCCTCTGTTAGCTCCTTGCCCTCGGTGGGGCCATAGGTTTGGGCGGCGGCGTGATCCGGCAGAATGAGCCCGGATGCTCCGAGCAACCCGATGGCAAGGGCGGACCTGCGGTCGAAGTCTGACATGGCGTCCTCCTGAAGTTGAGGTCGCCTGCTCCGGGCCGAGGTCAATGTTCCTGCCGACCCGAGCAGGAGCGGCGTGGCCACTTAAGGTGGGCCGGGGCGCTGCCCTCTACACTCAATGACAGGGGCAACAACTCAGGGCAGCGGAAACACTCGTTCTTGTGCGCAAATTATACGCCTCAGATGCCGTGCCCGCAAAGGCTGGGGAAGGTTCTTTGGTGTTTCATCGGGAGCACCGGATGAAACATATATGGCTTACAGAGCATTCAGAGTAAGTCTCCCCTTCTTTCACTCCTATCGCTGTGGTCTGGTCTCACAAACCTTCTGGGACTCTCTTGCGACCGTTCCCACCCACCTGATGCTACCAGCAAAGCTTGGCATTCAGGCGCTCACCCTCCTATGGAGCGAGGCTAGGCACCTAAAGCGCTTTTGATCTGGGCTTGAATCCATTTGGGTGATCTGTGCGTTGATTGGGATATGGCCCGGGAGGCGAGCCATGTCCCAGCCCTATTCCGCTGATTTGCGTGAGCGCGTTCTGGTCGCCTGCGAACGCGGCGACCTTCATCAGGTCGAGATCGCCCGCCGCTTCCAGGTTTGCCCGGCCACCGTGTCGAACTGGCGCCGCCAGGAGCGCGAGGAAGGCCGGCGTGCTGCGAAGCCGCACAGCGGCGGTGTGCCCTCGCGCCTGGATGCGGCGGCTCTGGCGGTGCTGCGTCAGCTCGTGATCGAGGACAATGACGCGCTGCTGCGCGAGTATCGCGAGCGCCTGGCTGAGCGCACCGGCGTGACGGTGTGTCTGGCGGTGATCTGCGAGGCGCTCAAGCGGCTTAAGCTGCGTCCGAAAAAAAGACCCTTCGGGCGGCCGAGCAGGATCGGCCCGAGGTTGCCGCCGAGCGCGAGGCGTATCGCCAGCAGATGAGCGCGCTTCCTGTGGAACGCTTGGTGTTCCTGGATGAAAGCGGCGTGACGACCAAGATGGCCCGCACCCATGCGCGAGCGCCGCGTGGTCAGCGCGCCTATGGGGCCATTCCCCTTGGCTCCTGGCAGCGGCTGACGGTGTTAGGAGCCCTCGCGTGTGAGGGCCTGATCGCGACGATGAGCATCGAGGCGTCGACCTCGACCTGCGTGCTGCTGGCTTATCTCGAGCAGGTGCTGGTGCCCAAACTCCGGCAGGTGAAGCCGGATGCGATCCTGGTGATGGACAACCTGCGCCCGCACCATGCCACCGAAGTCACAGAGCTTCTCGCCCGAGCCGGGATCGGGCTGTTGTACCTGCCCCGCTATTCGCCCGAGTTCAACCCGATCGAGCACGCCTGGGCCAAGATGAAAGAGCGGCTCAAGGCGAAAGCCGCACGCACTCTCGAAGCCCTGGAGGCGGAACTCAAACCAGCCCTCGACACCATCACCGCAAAAGATGCCAAAGGCTGGATCAGGCACGCCGGCTATGCCCTACACTGATCTCAAAAGCGCTTTAATGAGTGTGTCGAGCTGCTTTAGGTCTTGGGCGACTCACTGCGGGGCAACAAGCCATAGTGAACAGCAAGCCAGATCGTCGGCTCCGTCGCGTCTGTCCATTCCACCCGATGGCGTCTCCTCGCCGGGATGAGCAGGTAATCCCCTCGTTTCAGCTCTCTGGGAGTGGGTTCGCCCTCAAACAGAAGGCCAGCGGATCCAGAGAGCAACAGCACCCACTCGGACGCCTCCTGGTCGTACCAGAACCCGGGTGGGCTTGCCTGCCCTGTGGAGACAATGCGCTCGATCCTGACACCGTCCGCGGCAACAAGCTCCGTGAATTCCTCGTCCACCGTATCGCGGCGGACGTGTTCAAGAATATTTCCGGCCGCAGTCATCATCGCCGCTAAGTCCCTCCTTGCACTGGCGGCGCTATACTCACTTGTCTCATTGGCGCGGTGGAACGCGTGCCGCTCACCGTCCCATCAAATCCGACGGGGAGAGCCAAGGGGCATGGTCGGAGTGCCACGTCATCTGCCGGGTGGAGAAACGAGTTACCGTCCACGCACACCTTGATCTGACAACATTGGCCTATCGATCGGTTTCAAACTCCTCTCCACCTTCTTCACTGCTCTCGAGAGGCTCACTCGTTTCCATGATGAAATTGTAATTGGCAGCGGAGACGTAGAGCACGTCGTTCCCGAACAGCGAGAACGTCACCGTTCCACTATTGTCGATGCTCACGGCATCCGCCTCGAGCTGGAGTGACTCCCCGGAGACAAAGTTGATGGTCCAGCCTTTAACTTCGACTGCGCCCCGAGATCCCCGCTTAGTCGCGCCTTTCTTGGCGGCTCCTCGTTTCAAAGCACCTCTTTCCGCGCTCGTTCCTCGAGTGGCAGCTCGTTTGCCGGTGCCTTTCTTGGAAGCTCCCCGCTCCGTCGTGCGGGCTCGGCTAACCGACTTGGTGGCTCTTGCCATGACTTCCTCCTCTCAGCTGGTATCTACTCTTCGACGTAGAGGGTTATCCGACGCCGGAAAGCTCATCATCCCGGCCGATGCCTATCGGGGTCGCAGGCGGAACAGCGGCGCGTGATCGGGTTGGGTGGTCACCACCGCGACGGGCAAGACCGGTCGACTTGTCACCAGTTCGAGCCGGAACGAGCGCATGAGTTCGACCAGCACCAGGGTGGCCTCCGTGAGAGCGAAGTGAGCGCCAATACACACACGTGGCCCAACGCCAAAGGGCAGGTAGGCGAAGCGGTCTATTGCCGATGCACCGGACAGAAAGCGTTCCGGGACGAACGCGTCCGGATCATGCCAGCGCTTCCGGTGCCGATGCAGCACCCAAGGTGAGACGACGGCGAGGTCGCCCGGCTTCATCGCAATCCCAGCGACCTCGTCTGGCTGGCGGGCTGCCCGGACGATCACGTAGGCTGGCGGGTAGAGACGCATAACTTCGTCCAGCACCGCCCGCGCGTAGGTCAGCTTGTTAAGCTGTGGCTCCGCCCCGCCGTCCGGCAGCACTGCCGCGGCCTCCTGGGCGATCTGCTCCTGCACCTCCGGCAGGTGGGCCAGCAGATACACCGACCAGCACAGTGCCACGGCGGTCGTCTCGTGCCCGGCCAGGATCATCGTGGCGATCTGATCCCGCAGCTGGCTGGGCGAGAACCCCTCCCCGCTCTCCGGATCGCGAGCCGCCATAAGCAGGTCGAGTAGATCGCGCGGACCACTCGCATGGGTTTTGGCCGTCAGCCGCTCGGCCATGATCTGGTCGATCAGCCGGATCCAGCCACGCCGGAACCAAGCCCGCGCCAGATCGTGGGGTGTGGGAAGGCCGATCGGAACCACAAAGTCCAACAGATGTGGTCGTCCAAGCCGCTGGCCATAGCGCATGATCTGGTCCCGCAGTGCGGGGCCACGCCGTCCCATCTCGAGGGAGAACATGGTGCGGCCGGCGATCTCCAGCGCCAGGCGCTGGATCATGGAAAAGAGATCCACCCGCTCCTTCTCAGTGGCGGCGAGGCTACCGAGCATCTCAGTCGTGGCTGACCGGATATGAGGAATGAGAAGCTCCACCGACCGTGGCGTGAAGGCTGGCGCCAGGGTGCGCCGCTGATGCCGCCAGGCAGGTCCTTCGCTGGTGAACAGCCCCTCCCCGAGCAGCGGCTTGAGGATCCGGAGGGTGGCGCGGGTTCGGCCATAGGTCTCCGGGTGATCGACCAGAACATGCCGGATCGCCTCGGGGGCATTGAATAAAACCGAGGAGCGGCCGAAGAAGCGGCGGACGACAACCTCCTCCTCATAGGCCCGCTGCGACCAGACCCGCAGGTTGTTGGTGCGCATCAGCGAGGCGAGCTGACGCGGCGAGAGGTTCTCCGGGGCGGGATCCGGATGCGGCGGGACGAAGGTCCGAATGCCCTCAGGCGCGACAGAGGTCTCCATTGGCTATGTTTAGCACGTTCAGTCCCCAAGGCAGAGATGCAGCGCGAGCACCAAGGATAGACGGCTCAATCCACTCGGCCACACGGGCTCAAACCTTTCGCCTCGTAGGATTGGAAGGTAGTGCAGATTAGACGAAGCATCATCCGGAAGGACTGGGCGCCGCGAAACGACGTTAGGAACAGGGAATAGATGCAGCAGCTTGGATGAGGGCTGATCGGGAGTTTCGAGACTGATCCTTTGCGACCAGCCACGCTCGCTGAGAGAATTGGGAATCACCCGAACAGGAATTGAGTGCTCAATCCTTCGGGGCGGTGTTCAGAAAGGGGGATTTTCCGCCTTTTGGCGCGAGCCAGTTGGTACCAGCTTGGTTCCGACTCAGATCGGCAACTCGCGAGAATGCCAGAAATGGCCTTGGGCCTATGGTAGCGGAGGAGGGATTTGAACCCCCGACACCCCGACACAAGGATTATGATTCCTCTGCTCTGACGTTTTTGGGCCGCTTCACTGGTGCGCACGTGGTGCGCACGGGAAGGAACAGTTCAAAGGGCTGATGCCGGTAACCCTTTGATGCTGTTGGTGAGCGCGCTGGGACTCGAACCCAGGACCCTCTGATTAAAAGTCAGCGGCTCCTTCTACTGATGAATTCCTGACCAACGCTTGCGACGCCAAGGCATCGGCGTTCTCCAGCACTGCTTTCTCAATCCAACAAGAGTTAGGCAGTCGGAAGAAGCCCCGAATGGAGCCTGCCGTCGGCCCATCCGTTCCGTTGGTTGTGATTTGCCTGTCAGAACCTCTGGAGCTGAGATTGAGGCGAACGGTGATGTCGTCCCGGCCCGGGAAGTTGCTGTCGTAGATATAGAGTGTCAACTGGTCTCCGTCGCAGTCATAGCCCCAGACCAGCACGACATGGTTCTTGAACACGTCCCAGGGAATCCACCGGCGCGCGGTAACAAGGCCAATTGGGCATAGTCGGCCAGCATCGATCTCCTGCATGATGGCGGAAGACTCGGTGATCGTCACCTGGGCCAGGCTCCTGCCCCACAACCCCGTCGCGTCGTTTGGCTGCCAGATAGACGTGATCCAGCGTGTAATCATTGAAGCTCCCTTAACACTCTCGATCTGGCGTCGGAGCAGATGCTGGGCCAAGGCAAGCGGGATCTGAGTTGGATCCTGGGCGCACAGCTGCGGCTGACCGGCTTCGACGATGTCACGGGTCAGGAACGTCAAGCCGCCACACAAGCCCCACCGGGTTGCGTCAAGACTAAGCGCTGGCAGGGCAGCTACGCGGATCGCCAGCTTCAACCCCGCTGGCCACGGGCCATTGCGAAAGAGCGGAGCGTGCGTGGACGGCAGAAATCCAGGAACAGACGGCATGCTTCTGCCTTTGGAACGGTTCGCTACGGGATCGAAGTTTAGCGCAGGATCAACCGAACAGGAGATTCCGATGGAATCGTTCGGACCAACAAGCATCACGGCGTTTTGGATCAGGCTGGCTCCCCTACCCCGTTGGCATCCCACATTGGAAGGCAGCGTAGGCTTTGGAGGGCCTTGCTCCGCCCCCTCCTAATCGAGCCACGGCTGCAGGAGCGGCTTAGCGAGAGCGAGCTGCCGCATGATGCCCTGGTGCGGGACACCGCGCTGTTGCAGGAATTCCTGAATCTGCTGCTTGGCATCATCCCAGGACAGTCCGTGCCGATAGCATCATTCGAGGTACTTGAGCGTGCGTTCGCGATTCAATTCAGGGACAGCGAGCGGGGCTTGCTCGTCCATGAAACACCGGGCAACGAGATTTTCGCACGCCATGATCGGAGCCTTCTCAGCCGATCGAACAAGGTACAAGCCAGGACGACTCAGAATTCGAGGCAGATCTTGCCGAAGTGGGCTCCCGACTCCTCGTACCGGAAGGCATCGGCAATCTCGACCAGCCCAAAGCTGCGGTCGATCACCGGCCGCAGACCTGTGGCCTCAAGGGCGTACACGAAGACCATCTGCTGGCTTCGGCTGCCGACAATCAGCCCCTGAAGCCGGGCCTGCTTCGCCATCAGGGCACCGGTTGGCACCTCGCCGGCCCGGCCGGTTAGCACGCCAATCAGCGCGATGTGCCCGCCAACCCGCACTGCTGCGATCGACTGTGCCAGCGTACCCGGCCCACCAACCTCGATCACATGGTCGATACCGCGTCCGCCGGTCCAGTCGCGTGCACGGATGCCCCAATCCTCGTGTTGGCGATAGTTGATCGTGTGATCGGCGCCCAGAGCCCGAACCCGCTCCAGCTTCTGGTCGGAGGACGAGGTGGCGATGACGGTCGCTCCCATCGCCTTCGCGATCTGAAGGGCGAAGATCGAGACACCGCCCGTGCCGAGCACCAGCACGACATCGCCTGCCTTGAGCCCGCCGTTGACCACCAGGGCACGCCAAGCGGTCAGCCCGGCGGTTGTGAGAGTGGCCGCCTCGGCGTGGCTGAAGCCTTTGGGTGCCTGGGTGAACCAGGTCGCCGGTCGCACCACCACCTGTCGTGCATAGCCGTCGACCCCGTCACCCGGCGTGGTCGAGAAATCGGAAACGGTTGGCGGACCCTCGTGCCAGCCCGGGAAGAAGCAGGAGACGACATGATCGCCAACGCTGTAGTCGGTCACGCCCTCCCCCACCGCCTCGACCACGCCCGCTCCATCCGACATCGGGATCCGGCCGTCCGCGGTTGGCATTCGTCCGCTCACGACGCCGTAGTCATGGTAGTTGAGCGAGCTCGCGTGAACCCTGACCCGGATCTCGCCAGGGCCGGGGGTGCCAGGATCGGGCATCTCGGTCAACTTGAGCCGCTCGAGTCCGCCGGGTGAGCGCAGTGTGATCCCTTTCACCGTTCCCCTCCGACCTTCCTGATGGGTTTCGGGGCATTGTGACCAACGCGTCAGAGCATGTCTGCTTGCAGGCCTCAGCACGATATCGGCATAACTGTCCGAATGCCGGTTCGATCCATTGGGCAGGCACGCAAGATCGCCTGCCGTGGTGGGCTCTACACGATGCCCCAGGCGCGGTAGCGGGTGCGGCCGGTGAGTTCGCGTGGCAAGGCGCCGCCGAGCTGGGCCAGCATCAGGTCAACGGCCTTGGGCGTGACCTTCAGCAGTTTGGCCGCGAGCGGCACCGTCACCAGCGGGCGGGAGAGAAACAGCTCGACCAATCCCGGGAGCTTCGAGTTGCTGCGGCACTCCTTGGTCACCCGGCTCATCAGCTCGCGGGCGAGGATGAGCCGGTCGAGATCCTTGTGGGCGAGGCTCAGCGCCTCCTCGAGCACCTGGCAGAAGCCCTCCAGCTTCTCTTTGGCCCCTTCCCGCCCCTGCGGCCGGAACTTGGACTGCTTGAACCCGGCCGCGAGCGGCAGCAGATGGTGCGTCAGCCCGCGGGCGCGCAGGATGGATGCGGCCATGATCAGGCCGAGCCAGGGCAGGCGGGTGTAGAGGTTGAGATCCAACCAAGCCTGCCACGCCACTGCGGCTGCGGCGATGGCTGGCCAGGAGCTGGTGCGCTTGACCACATCAAGCCACAGGTCCTCGGCCTCCGCCTCATCCTGGTCCGGATCGTAGACCAGGTGCGAGCGGCTCTTGCGCAGCGGGGTCTCGCCGGCGAGCACCTGGTTGGTGCGATCGAGCAAAGCATCGATCTCGGCAAAGTGCGCCTTCCACGGATCGGCATCGTTGGCAAAGAGCGGATACGCCTCCTCATCGTCCGGGTTCGGCTTCTTGCCCTTCGAGCGGACGCTGGTGTCCTCGGCCACACCGCCGATCCCTCTCAAGGCGGCGAGGCCGTCAATGGAGACCGGCCACGGCGCCTTCCTGGCCGTGGCGGTGCGCCGGGCGCGCAGGGCGGCAGCGGCTCGAGTGAGTTCGTGGGTGGGGTGGCGCACGTCCATGCCGGCATCGTGCAGGACGAGGTCCCCGACATCGACGAGATGGCCATCGAGCAGCAGAGCCCGCACCGCCTCGGTCATGTCGCAGCGGGACTGCCAGCCAGAGGCCAGACCGGAGGCCTCCAGGCGAGCGTCAAACCTGAGGATGCTGATCGTGATCGGCTCCAGCCACCCAGCGATGATCTCCCACGGCAGCTCCGGCAAATCGTAAGTGCGGGGCGCCAGGAACGGCTCGTCGTAAAAGTCCCCTCCCCTGCTCTCGAAAGCCACGCTTGCATCCTCAAGCTAAGTGATTGATCACAGAAGCTATAGCTGAGCAGGAAGAAGCGAAGCAAGGCATTGCTACGACGAAGGGTGAGACATTCCAGCACTCTGCAAAGCGCCATCTGCAGAGGTTGAGATTGGTGCCGCTGGGGAGCCGGTCTGGAACTGCCTTAACGAGCACCGAAGGCGCTGAATGGCTGCAGAAGCCTTTATTTTAAGCCATTTTGACACGCTTGTGAGAAGTCCTTCCTTCCCCGATGGGTTAACAAAATGACTCGAGAAACGTTTTCAAACGATCCTTTTCACCCGTCTTCTGACTTTGTACAAAAGCCCGTTTTTCGATAGCAGGCCCTCCAAGTTCGGTACCCTCCCCTGCTGCCGTCTTGGTCGGTATCCCACGAGCCCACTTTCTGATTGCTCCAATCTGTCTAGGAGTGTGGTCGATAATTGCTTGTTCACGAGTGAGAGCAGTCGAACGCAACTGCCCGCCGGCGCGCATTGATCAAGCTTGCTTGGCGCCTTGGAACTCGCTGTAGAGATCTTCTAGGCGCGATTTGAGAAAGTCCCCAAATTCTGGTGATACCTTCCGATCAATCACCAGAGAGAACCTATCTTCCGTAACTGAAATCTTCGCGATACGTGCGCCGTCGGGAGCAGTCCATGTTTCAGGCTTTGAGCCAGATTCCTTTGTAATTAGTGCTCTATACGCAGCTTCGAAAATGGCATCGCTGTCTCTGCCCGCCTTCTCGGCACGCTCAATTGCACTGCGAACCTTGTCAATGGTGCGTGGCTTGATCAATCCGGAAAGGTCTTCCCATTTCCTTCTGCCGATCTTCGGTGCAGGGCCGATTGCATCGATGATGTGACTGGGAACTGCGTTTGCGACTGAGAGCATCTTTGAAAGCATGGATTTGTCGACGCAAAGTGCTTGCATTATTACTTCCCGCCGGAAGCCGCGCTCCTCCAGGCGTGATGCAAAACGAGCCTTTTCAATGAAGCTCAGGTTTGTGCGGGCATTGTTCTCTTGGCCTTGAGCGACGACGAGTTGCTCATCAGTGAGTTCGCGAACGACGGCCCTGATCTTTATACCGAGTTCCTTGATCGCTCGAAGTCGGCGGTGGCCGTAGGCTACCTGGTACCGTCCAGAGTGCGCAGGGTGTGGCCGCACCAAGATCGGAACTTGCTGCCCTTCAGACTTGATGGCTGCAACCAGCTCTTTGTGAGCGTCGTCTGAGTAGGCCATTCGATCAGGAACAAACGACGCATCAATCTCGGAAGGATCGAGATCGACAATCGTCTGACCAGCTCGAAGCTGTTCCTCAAGTTCCTCAACGCGACCAACAGAGTCGACAGCTTCTTTCATTGCTCGAAGAGGCGAGGTGTTGAGAGATGGAAGCTTGGTTGGGAGCACGGCGATCTGCTCGCTAGTAACTTTGCTTGCAAGTGGACGGTCTGCGACAGGACGAGAGGCTAGTGGCCGATCAGCAAGTGGCCGGTCGGCGAGAGGACGATCACCGGTAATTGCAGCAGCGGCCTCGGCCTGAAGTTCCCCTACTGGGTTGGGAGCGGGTGCTCCGGCAGTCCCAAGGTTCGCGCTGGGCGAGCCATCAGCTTCATCGTTCCCAAAGGAAATAAGATTCTTGCGCGCCATTACTGCCTCCCCCACGCTTTACGGATTTGATCTTCGATTTCGCCGTTAACGAGGTCCAAGGCCTCCAAAGCTCTGTCATAAGTACCCTTGTTGAATTTGGTCCGATCTACTTCGTACAAGGTTTGCTTGGTGATCCCAGAATCCGCAACCGCAGTGCTCTTCAGCATGCTGTTCTGCAGCACGCGATGTCCGAACAGAGACCGCATGAACCCAACCATCTGGTTCTGAGGACCATCGCTCGGCTCGTATCGAGTAACAAGGTAGCGTAGCCAGTCATAGTCGTTGCGGTGCCTTCCAAGAGTGGTCGTGACTTCGCCAACCATCCTAAGGAATTGAGCCATGGACAGCACATCAAGCATTTGCGGATGAACTGTCACAAGAAGCGATGTTGCAGCGCATAGAGCCGCCATGGTCAGGTAACCGAGATTCGGTGGGCAATCCATGACGACAACGTCGTAGTGCTGGTCCACCGACTCCAGGGCTTCCAGAATCTGCATGAAGAAGATCTTGGAGTTTCTTCCGGCAGGTGCGGTTGTCTCAAATTCCATGAGTTCGAGATTGCCGGGGATGAAATGGAGGCCCGGGAGGTAGGTCGACCGAATGATGTTCTCAATCCGGGTGCGATGCTCGTCGAACCGGATTGCCCCATACAGCGTTTCGTTGTCCCGCACGTCGAGTTCCGGCTGGTTCCCGAAGAGTGTCGAAAGGCTGGCTTGCGGGTCTAGGTCGATAGCGAGCACGCGATAACCGCGAAGAGCAAGATACTGAGCTAAGTGGGCCGTCGTTGTCGTCTTCGCACTTCCGCCCTTGAAATTGATGACCGAAATGACTTGGAGCTTCTCGCCCTCAACTCGATGAGGGATGTAACGGCGGTTTGACTTTGCCCCTTCGAGGAACTCTCGGACTGCGTTCACTTCCTCAATCGAGAAAGTCCGCCGGCCATTTGGCTGCATCTCTGGGAGGGGAGCTTTGCCCTCAGCCGCAAGCTGCCGGAGATAGCCCTCATGAATGCCTAAGAATTTCGAGGCTTCGCTTGAGCTAAAGCGGCGGATGGCCTTCTTCGCAACCGGAGGAAAGATCCTCTGGGTGTGTTCCTGTAGCTTTTTCGCGAGGATGTCGGCGTCAAGGACGATCTGCTGCTTATTGGAAGCGGTGTCGAGAGCCAGTGGGATTACAGGAATGGATGAAGGCTGCTGAACTGCTGTCATGTACGGTTCCTTGCGTTTCCGCGCGGAATTGGCCCTAGATCGGTAAATCTGCGCTGACTTCAGTACGCCCTTGGGAGGTTAAGAACCGGTTAATAGCACCCTCGAATTTTGCTCAAGTGAGCTGAATGGGTCGAAATATCCTCGACGGAAGCGAAGAATTGGAGGCAGCGGTGACCGCCCCCCTCCCCTCTTTGACGGACACTGCCCCTCTCAGAAAGGCGCCGGCCAGGCTGCGGGAGGCATTCTCATCGACTGCGCCGGTTGAACATCAGCTGCCGGTTGCCCGCGGACAACCCATTCTGGGCCATCAAGTGCAGCTCTACTCTCGGTGCGAGCAACTGTGTGGTTGCGCCATAGCGGCGTCGCTAAGTGAGAGTGAAGATATATGGTTAATGAGCTGTTTCCTTCAGGTGGCATAGTATGGAGGCTGCCCGCGCTAGCTCACGCCACGGTGGTGCAATCTGCCATTAATGGAATGCCATCCCTGACGCTGATGGAACGACATAGATCGGCGGTTTCCCAACCCGTTCGAGCTGAAATCCAGAAGGTTTCTTCCCCGTTCGGCACTGGAGGAACCTGGCCGCGGCCTCCTTCCCGTTAAAGGCAATGATCTTGGATCCGCACTGGGCCATCCGTCTTGCGAAGGACCCAATGTGGTAGTCGCTATCCGCGAGGCCGGTGGCGGTTTCGGATGCTTTGTTTGCGAGATCGGTTAAGCCAATGCCGAACTTGGGCAATTCCAAAAGATCGTGGGGCTGGAGGTGCCTAGTTGTCAGCCCTACCTGAGAAAGGGCCGACCAAAAGCGATTTCCGGGTTGCGCGTAGTAGGCACCGGACGCGAGAGAGCGATTACCGGCAGCCAGTCCACAGAACACGACTTTGAGTGTCTGAAGGAGAACGTCTGGGAGCCTTTTCGGTCGTAGGTACGATCGGAAGTGAGATCGGCGGGACAGTGTAGTTGTCCGCGGACAACTCATCAATCAAGGCGCCGGCGGATACCCCCTACCCTATTCCACCGCCGTCCCTAAACGAGAGTTAAGCGAACGGAATGGTCTTGTCCTGTGTAGGATCCATCGTGCTGTAGCTTCGACCGGGAGATTGGTTGTCCGCGGACAACCGACCGAAAGGAGCCGTGTGGAAACCGCCATTTCTTAAAGGGCGGACCCAGTGTGGAATGGGTCGGAGCCATGGAGTGTCCGCGGACACCCCATGAAATAAAAATCTCGGGCGCGCTTGTTGCAGCGGGACGAACCTGATGTACGGTGCCTAGTTGTCCGCGGACAACCGACAAGTCCTCACCTGCTCTATTCGTGGATAGAATCTGGCGCTTCGCACCCACCATCCGAAGCGGCCGACGTCTGCTAAGCGGCCATACGCTGTGATATGTCTGACCGATGTTTGAGCCCTACCTGACTCTTTGGAACCTGGTTCCCGATGGCGATCCTATCGCCACCCCAGCCGCTCGGTTGTTGCCGGTAACACAGGTAGGCGAGCCCGCCATGCTCAAGATATCCCATGAGGAAGACGAGCGCTTCGGCGGCGTGCTGATGGAATGGTGGGACGGAGAAGGCGCAGCGCGGGTTCTGGCTCGGGATAATGAAGCCCTATTGTTGGAGCGTGCTACCGGCTCGGACTCTCTCGCTGAAATGGCCCGGTCTGGCCGCGATGACGAAGCCTGCCGCATTCTGTGTGCTACTGCTGCCCGCCTCCACGCCCCCAGGCCGAAGCCGCATCCTGACCTGATCCCACTGATGGTTTGGTTTCGCGACCTAGAGCCGGCAGCCGCCACGCATGGGGGCATTCTGGTACGCTGCGCTGAAGCGGCTAGTGCGCTGCTGGCTGAGCCCCGCGAAGTCAGAGTCCTGCACGGTGACTTGCACCACGACAACGTGCTCGACTTCGGAGCACGCGGCTGGCTCGCCATTGACCCGAAGCGCTTGGTCGGGGAGCGCGGTTTCGACTTCGCCAATATCTTTACGAACCCCGATCTGACGGATCCTACACACCCGGTCGCAACTATGCCCGGCCGCTTCGCGCGTCGTCTGGAGCTCGTCACCTCTGCCGCAGGGCTGGAGCGGCGACGGCTACTACGCTGGATCCTAGCTTGGACTGGGCTATCGGCTGAGTGGTTCTTGAGCGACGGTAGTCCTTTGGCAGCTATTGATCTAGAGGTCGCGTCGATGGCCGCTGCGGAGCTGGATCGATGACCTGCCCACGCGGTTATAGTAAAGACCATGAGGGCGGGATGGATCGTGGATCCAGGAGCGGGTTGACCGCCTTACCTTCCTGCAGGGCAGGGGAGGCCAACCTTTGGGACGGGGCCCGACGCGGCAGCGACAATCCTGGGACGGGAGGCAGGGGGATCTATTCGGAGCCTCACCACCCAAGCCTGCCGCCGCCAAGCGTCTAACCCCTCCTATCCCGAGAAGCACTCCCGAGGAGAAGCCTGTAAAGGCCCTGTCGCTTACGTCTTTGGCAAAGCGGGCAAGCCGCCACGAGATCGAAGATATGGTTAACGAGCTAGGCGACGATGAGCTTGCGCACCTGATCGTGAGAGGGGTTAGGACCGTCAAGCGACGATTGGCACGGATAGGGCAGGGGGCTGGTCGCTCCAGTCAAAGTGGCAGGCAGCGGAGCGCATTGGATCGGGCGCTAGACGAACTCGCCGCCGAACTTTCAGGTTTCGACGAGTCAGATGCAGATTGGTGAGGGGTTGAATATAAGCCTAGCCAGAGACCTCGCCATTGGCAGTTAATCCGAGCTTGTTGGCCCGGTCGAGAAGCGATTTTACAGACGAAGCGGACCATCTGCTGCCTCCACGAGGAGCCCGCTCTCGCATCCTTTCCAACTGGGCTGCGATGTCACGTAGGGTTAGCTCAGGCGCGGCTATGGCAATGCCAGCGACGAGTGTCAGAAGGCGTTCGCTCGGCAACCGGGGAGGGGACTTCGTCAAGAGCGCCTTTTCGGCCAGGCCCTCCTTCACTAGACGTTTGGTGGTTCGACGTAATCGCTCTGCTGTCCATGATTGGCCTGAAGCGTTGAGGATACGTGCTACATCATCCCAGGTGTGTTCAGGGCGCAGACGACGGACAGCAGGGAGCCAAGTGTCGAGAGTTTCCAGAACCTCTTCGAGATGAGCGTGAGACCAGCCCGCCGCTGCCTTGCGAATTGCAATCGGATCGCGGGCTCTTAAGCCGGGGTTGCCTGGCAGCTTTCCACGCCGGGCCGCGGCTTTGATACCTGCCTTGGTCCGCTCGGCAATAAGAGACCGCTCTAATTGGGCAACAGCTCCCAGAACCTGAAGAGAGAACATGCCCTGTGGTGTAGTGGTGTCGATCGGATCGCGCAGGGATCTGAAATACGCGCTGCGGGCTTCCAGCTGCTCGATGACCTCTAGGAGGTGCTTCACCGATCGCGCCAGTCGATCGAGACGGACCACGACGAGTGTCTCTCCCGGCTGGATGCTGCGCAAAAGGCTTGCCAGAACGGGGCGGCTGCGCGAAGCGCCGGAGGCGAACTCCTGATGGATTACAAGACAGCCGGCGGCCCGGAGTTCGTCCGTCTGAGGATCCGTGGCTTGGTCCTCCGTTGAGACGCGGGCGTATCCGACCAGATTGGCTTTGAGAGGGGAGGGGGCCTTCATCGTCGGAGAAACCTTGGAACTCGCTTCAGGCTCAACTAAACGGACCGAGCTGATCCCTTACTTGAACGGATTTACGATGGTTAGACTGTCCTGAATTCGCTGACCGTCTTGCAGGTCCTCCGAAAAGAGGGTCTCGCAGCCGGCACTTACGGCTGCGGCGACAATTAGGCTGTCATAGATCGAGAAGCCGTAGCGCTTCATGACGTTGAGCGCCACATCATGGGTATCGGTGGTTATCGGCTCGACCGCACAGAAATGCCGTACTCCAGCCAAGACCTCCCGGACCTCGTCGAGATCCATCTTGAGCTTTCGGGTCATGACGCTCACAGCCTCATTCAAGACCTGCACACTCACCGTGCCTCCCGAAGCCAGGAGAGCCTCGGCGCGATCAGCTTTGGCGGCATCCTCAGACAGCAGATACAAGACGACATTGGTGTCGAGAAAGGCTTTACCGCTCATTGGCCTCAAGCCGATCGAACTTGAACCCAGCGGGGAGGCGGCCACGGAAGCGCCGCAGGCGCGCGAGGGTCTCGGCCGCATCAGGGGCTTTTGAGACCTCGAAGGAGCGCGATCCAGCAACGACGATTTCGATGTCGTCGCCTTCCTTCAGCTTCAACGCGTCGACGACGGCTGAGGGGAGGCGGACAGCAAGGGAGTTCCCCCATTTAGCTACCTGCATTATCTGCTCCATGATATACGAAACGCTCGGCGTATATCTAGTGCTCTAGGTGCGTCGAAGCAAGACCAGTGCAGCCTGTCAACGCACCAGTAGAGACCGCTGTTGTACAATGTCTGCGGATAGCCCCATCTGGCCATTTGCGGCCGTGGCTACAGTCTCTCAGAGCTATAACATTGCGGATACGGCACTACGGTTCGGGCGGCAGATAGTTGCTGGGAAACAGCGGCGCTAAAATACTCGAGAGCGTCTCCTCACAGGTGGTTGAAGGCTCGTGCTCAACAGTCTGAAAACGGCTCAAATGTGCCATTTCTGAAGCTATGAGCAACCGATCGTTTGAAGACGTCTTTGAAGCCAGTTTGTTAACTGGTCGGCGAGCAAAGGGCTATCCCGCCGTCCGGAAAAATGGCTTAAGAAACAATAGCTTCTGCCTTCATTGCGTGTCTGTATCAGCCGCTATGGGGCTCCAAAAAGAACTCGCCGGCGGTGGAATTCGCCCTCATTGTAGACGTTGCTTAGCGGAATGTCGGGTTTCCTCATACCATGACGTAGCGAGGCCTTGCTTCGCTTCTTCCTGTCAAGCTATACCATCCGAGATCAACAACTTAGCTTAAGGGTGAAAGCGTGGCTTTCGAGAGCAGGGGAGGGGACTACGACGAGGAGCGGTTGGTCCCGCGCACCTACGCTCTGCCGGAGCTGCCATGGGAGACCGTCGCCGGGCGCTTAGAGACCATCACGATCAGCGTGCTGCGCTTCGATGCCCGGCTCGAGGCTTCGGGCCTGGCCGCCGGCTGGCAATCGCGCTGCGACATGACCGAAGCGGTGCGCGCCCTGATCCTCGACGGCCACCTCGTCGATGTCGGCGACTTGGTGTTGCACGACGCCAGCATGGACGTGCGCCATCCCACCCACGAGCTCACCCGCGCGGCGGCGGCCCTTCGGGCCCGTCGGACAGCGATGGCCAGAAAGGCCCCGTGGCCAATCTCGATTGATGGACTGGCCGCCCTGCGCGGCATCGGTCCCGTCACAGCAAACCCTGAAAGCTCTCGGAGGAAGGCAAAGCCGGATCCGGATGACGAGGAGGCCTACCCACCCTTTGCCAACGATGCCGATCCCTGGGCCGCGCACTTGGCCGAGATCGATGCCCTGCTCGACCGCACCAACCAGATGCTGGCAGGTGAAACCCCGCTGCCGAAGAGCCGCTCGCACCTGGTCTACGATCCGGATCAGGACGAAGCCGAAAACGAAGATCTGTGGCTCGACCTCATCAAACGGACATCCCATTGGCCGGCGGTCGCGGCCGCGGCGGTCGCCTGGCAGGCCTGGCTCGATCTCAACCTCTACACCCGCCTGCCGTGGCTCGGCCTGACCATGGCGGCCGCCATCCTGCGGGCGCGAGGGCTGACCCATCACCTGCTGCCCTTGGCGGCCGGCTTCAAGCAGTCGAAGTTCCGGCCGCAGGGGCGGGAAGGGGCCGAAGAGAAGCTCGAGGGCTTCTGCCGGGTGCTCGAGGAGGCGCTGGCGATCGCCCACAAGGATCTCGACCGGCTGATCCTGGCGCGCGAGCTGATGAGCCGGGTCACGGCCAAGACCCGCAGCAACTCCAAGCTGCCGGAACTGGTCGAGCTCTTTCTGTCGCGTCCGTTGGTGACGGGGCCGCTCGGAGCCAAGCTCCTGAAGGTCACGCCCAAGGCTATCGACCTGATGCTGGCGCAGCTCGGTGGGGCGCTGCCGCGCGAGCTCACCGGCCGCACCCGCTACCGCGCCTGGGGCATCGTGTAACACCTATAGAACGGAAAGGGCAGTCCGGACCCTCAGGGCCATGTCCGCTTCACAATCTATGCCGGCTGAGCACCCCCACAATCTGCGATTTAGCCTTGAGGGCGTCCTTCCGGCGGTCGCAAACCAATCGGAACCATCCGTCTTGAGAGCTCATTGCCCTGTACAGGTGGATGGAGGTTTCCAATGCCTGACGAGAAGATCGATCAGAAGCGTCCGGTCGATGCGGACAACGAGCCAAAGTCGATCCAACAGCGGCACGTGGACGATGCTGTTGATGACAGTTTCCCTGCCAGCGATCCGCCTGCTTGGACCACATCAGCATCAAAAAGTGTCGCGGCCGAATGTGAGCCCGAGGCGTTGAACGAGGTACCCACGCCACCCGGTCAGGGCCCAGAGGGCCGAACCGGAAACAACAGCGTTCAATCGGCAGTCAATCAAGCCTCTGGTCTTGCCCGCGATCTCTACCGGCGCAGTCAGACCTACATGGAACAGGGCAGGCGGTATCTGCCGGAGGCCGAGCGCTACTACCAGCAGGGCACCGAAGCCATGAGCCGGCCTGTGCAGGAGCACCCGCTCATGACCGTGCTTGCCATTGGCGCGTTGGGCTGTGCCATCGGCTGGCTGCTTGGCCGCCGAGCAGCCAGCTCTGGCACGGGACTTCAGTGGCATTCCGGCTCCAACCAGCGCCCGAGAGGGACGGAAATCTGGCAGCCGGCTCCGCGAGCAGTTCGTCGAACCCGACACTTTTCCGCTCGTGATGGGGTCGAGGCGGCAAGCCATACGAACAACAGCTTCTGACCCGGTCGGCAACCCTTTGTCGCGAACCAAGCCACGGGCTCAGGAATGTGAGGCTTCGGATGGTTCGCTCATCAATGCGAAGGAGACAGATCGATGACATCCAGCCCGGGTTCAAGTTCTGCATCGTCCCAGAAGTTGGTGACAGCCTTCTTCGACAGCCGGAGCGATGCCGAGACTGCAATTGAACGCCTGATCGATGCCGGCATGTCCCGCGACAGCATTCGCTTCATGCCTGGCGACGAGCGCGACCCACCGGACGATCCCGGCGCGGCCCAGCGCACGGAGCCGCGCGGGTTCTGGGGCGCTCTGGGTGGTTGGTTTCTGCCTGACGAGGATCGGCACACCTATGCCGAGGGTCTGCGCCGCGGGGGCTATCTGATCTCGGTCAACGCCAGTGATGAGCAGTATGAGCGTGTGCTCGGTATCCTCGACGACGAGGGTACCATCGACCTGGATGAACGCGCCGATGCTTGGCGGGCGGAGGGCTGGTCTGGCGTGTCGACGGATGACGCCCTTTCCGGATCGACCGCGAACGTGACCACCGAGGATCGACTGGTCCCCAGCGGCGAAGAGATGCCCGTTGGCAGTTCAGAGCCATCCGCTGTCGGTCGACGCGATCACAGCCACGGGCGGACGCGAATCCGCTCCTACGTAGTGGAGGAACAATCCACAAAAAGGTGAGGCCGCTCCGGCAGCGCAGGCTGGATGTGAACCGATTCTATCACGGATGCGGCAGATAGATCGATGAATGGACGCTTGGATTAGCGATGCAGGCGGTATCTTACCACCGCCCCGACCATCCATTTAACTCGACGGTGTCGCGTTAACTCAGTCACGGCCTGATCAGACGCTGAGATCAGCCGATGTCGGCAATTGCTGTCGGCAGACGATGGCTCCAGGGGCAAGCCTGCTCGATTTGCGTCGCGAACGAGAAGAAGGACTCCTCCTGTCCGAAGTGCGCGACAACCTGCACGCCGACAGGCAATCCGTCAGCCGTCCAATGCAACGGCAGGCTGGCCGCTGGTTGCCCAGTGATGTTCCAGATCGGTGAGAACGGCATGAACCGGAACGCGCGATCCGCTGCCTGCTGCAGGAGAGAGCCATAACGCAGATACCGGCCAACACCCAGGCGGGCGGCCAAGACCTGCAGGGCTGCCTCAAGGCCTCTCGGGTGGAGTTCCCCATGCCTAACCGGAGGGCGGGCAAGCGTCGGTGTCAACAGCAGGTCATAAGTCTCGAAGAACCTGGCAATCTGACGCGTGGCCCGATGCAGCCGCTCCAGCGTGACCGAGAGCTCCGCGGCCGAGAAGCCCCGTCCCAACTCGCGGCATAGCCACGTGCTCTCCTCGACATCGCTGCGCCGCGGTCTGGTGCCGGTCATCTCCTCCGCAAAGGCAAACTCCTGCGAAACAGCTGCCAGAAAGGCGATCAGAAACCAGCTGAAGTAATCCTCCGGCACACCAGGCACGGCCTCCTCCACATGGTGGCCTAACTCGCCACAGAGCTTCGCCGCATTCTCCACCGCCGTCCGGCACTCCGGGTCCACTGGGGCTCCGTTGGGAGCAAGGGAGCTGAAGGCGATCCGTAGCCGTCCCGGCGGTCCTGCCGCGGCTTCGGCAAAGGACCGTGCAGGCGGAGCAAGGCCATAGGGGGCGCCGAGATCAGGGCCCGTAATTGCGTCCAGCAGGCGGGCAGAATCGCGGACGCTGCGGGTCACTGCATGGCCGATGGCGGCGCCATGCCAGCCCTCGCCGACATAGGGACCATTCGGAGTTCGTCCACGGGTGGGCTTGAGCCCGAAGAGACCACAGCAGGACGCCGGGATCCGGATCGATCCGCCTCCGTCGGTGGCATGGGCCATCGGCACCGAGCGGGCTGCAACGTGAGCCGACGATCCTCCCGATGAGCCGCCCGTGGTGCGGTCCAGCGCCCAAGGGTTGTTGGCGCGGCCGAAGTGCCTGGGCTCGGTCACTGGCGTCAGGGAGAGCTCGGGCACCTTGGTGCTGCCGAGGATGATCAGACCGGCGGCCTTGAATCGGCGGACCATCTCGCTGTCCCGCGGCGGCACCCAGCCGCGCCAGATACGGCTGCCGTTGTGATACGGGATGCCGGCGGCAACGTGCATGTTGTCCTTGAGCAGAAACGGCACACCGGCAAATGGCCCGTCCGCCAGGGGCTCACGGGCAGCCCGAAAGGCTTGCTCCAGTGTCCGTTCCGCCATTCCGGCCAGCTTCGGCTCTACCTGCTCCAACCGCGCGATCGCGGCTTCCACGAGTTCGGCGGGACTGACCTGCCGGTGCCGCACGAGATCGGCCAGTGCTGTGGCATCACGGGTGATATAGTCCTCGGCCAATCCCATTGATGCTCACCTGTTCTGCAGCAATCTCCTGCGACACCCGCATCCTGGGATCGGCTCGGCCGTCCGCCCACGGATCAGAGGCCCTGGCCTGCTCACGATGCTTCCTCAGATCACAGTTTCCAGGATGCCGAACCGCACCGGGATTACGGTTCGCGTCCTAATCGGCCCGTCGTCGGCCTTGTCGATGACGGTGAGTTGTTGGATGTCCTCAGGGCCGAGGGGCAGGACCATACGCCCTCCTGGGGCGAGTTGATCCAGCAAGGCCGTCGGAGGCACTTCGGCTGCGGCTGTGACCAGGATCTTGTCAAAGGGCGCATGCTCGACCCAACCGCGGGTGCCGTCACCCACCCGAACGGCAACGTTCCCATAACCAAGTTGTGACAGACGGGCCTCTGCATGGCTGGCGAACTCCTCGACCATCTCGACGGTCCAGACCTGGCGGGCGAGTTCGGCAAGAACGGCAGCCTGGTAGCCCAGGCCAGTGCCAACCTCGAGCACGGCCTCATAAGGCTGTGGATCGAGCAGGTCTGTCATGAGAGCGCAGATGAACGGTTGGGACACCGTCTTGTCGAAGCCGATCGGCAGAGGGGTGTCGTGATAGGCAATGGCCGCAAGCTCCGGCGGCACGAAGAGGTGGCGCCGCACCTGCCGCATGGCGTCGAGAACTCGCTCCCCTAGGGTGGCCTTGCCGATCTCCTCGCTCATGAGATCAGCCTGAAGCGCGATCACGTCCACCATGTGCCGGCGCAGGATGGCGAGGTGCACTTCCGTCATCGGCTTCATGTCGGCAGATCCTCGATTGAGCTGGCCCGAATGAGGCATGCCATCTTACGCTGATTGGGGACAGGAGCTAATCCCGTTCCGCAGCCTGGGACCGGCGTGTGATTCAGACGAACGGGCCAGTCAGTGGGTTCTTGTGGGACCGCTGTTCCGATGAGGGTGGTATCGATCCTGAGGCCGAAGAGAGCGTCTGACTCACAATCTGTATTGGGACCAGCGCAAGATCTGTTCCTGATTGAGCGCCGGCATTATCAACCAAAGACAGCTACTTTCGAGAGAAGGTCGATGCCACCGGCTTTCGTCCGGCGCATCTCGCGTCCAATGGCGAAGCGAAACACCGCCGGGAGCTGCAAGGCAGGCGGTATCCGTGCCCATAAGGTCTTGGTGATCTGACGCCCTTTGCGGGTGCGGCGGGGTGCCTGGCCTGTGACGACCCGTTGCGACCAGCGAAAGCCGATCTCGTTGAAGTAAAGATCCGCCAGATGCGGACTGATGTGATGGAACACGCCTGAGACGGTGCGGCGGACCCGATCATTAAAGCCTTCCGCCGAGTTGATGTGAACCGGACCACGGGCATACTCACGCGCTTTATGGTGGACGGTATCGTGGGCTGCAAACGCGCTGCCCAGAGACACAAATGCTTTCCATTCATCGCTCATCAGATGTGCGCTGGGCTCGACGGCTTCCGTGAGAACCCGGTCAGCCTCGGACTCGGATAGATCCTCAATCACTGCGGCTCGGGTTTCACCAGCGGGTGCGCCGGGGCTCAAATCGGGCGGCCGCTGCACGGCCACAAGCGCCGGCGTTTTCAAGGTCTTAGGCTGGCCTTTGCGTCCACGACCTGGTGGAGAATAGTTCGGATCCCGCCGCGGTTTGCCGCCGAGATAGAGCCCATCGATCTCGACCACCCCACCGAGGGCGTGCTCGCGTCCGACCATCAGGCGCAGAGCATGGCCCATGCGCCAAGCTGTCGGCTGACTGACGCCGAGCGCCTCTGCCAGGCGGATGGAGGAGACGCCTTTGTCGGATTGCAGCAGTAGCCACAGGCCAGAGAGCCAAGTCCGCAAAGGCAGTTTCGTCGCGTGCAGCGGTGTGCGAGTTGTGACGGTAAACTGAAACCGGCAGGTACCGCTCGAACATTGGTAGAGCCCGGGTCGTGCTCGCTTCCCGTTCTCCCGGCTCATTAGGGCAATGGAGCGGCGATAGCCGCAGGCGGGGCAAACCCGTCCCGTGGGCCAGACCATGGCCTCAATCAGACGCCGACAATGATCCTCGTTCTGGAAGGCTGTGACCATGTCTCGCATCGTGGTGATGTCCAACAGCGCCTCGCACACAGACACTTCCATCGCGACCTCCCGCTCCCACTGCTGATGTCGCAATCAGAGTCTCACGCAAAGCTTGTGCCTCCAAGGGAAAGCTGCGTTTGGTTGATAATGCCGGCGCTCAATCAGGAGCAAATCTTGCGCTGATCCCTGATAGGACAATGCCCATCAGCACGATTGCCGGCACTCGCATCAAATGCCTCCGCTCAGTCAGTGTTCGCCTCCGCCAAGGATAACTGAGCGGATCCCGATCTGAAGGAGAAAATGATCTGCTATCGGTGACGGTGATGACTGCCGCTTGCCCATATGCGTTGCTATCACCCTGATCATTCAGCTTCGAATTCAGACCCTGTGTCTTGCTCGGATCAAACCTCTGAGTGGCTGGGGGTCTTTGGCTCGCTCAAAGTTCCCGCGGGCATCTCCCTCTAGGAGCAAGAATCCCGCTAAGAGCCGCAATATGACGGGTCACGGAGTATTGGGGAAGCACCGCCTGATGCCTATATAAACTGTATGCCGCACAAGGGTTCTTCACCGCGCACGCTCGACCTGTTCGAGTACACTCTGACCATCCCGACCCCCGCGTCCGAACCGGCTCCTGTTTCGGCCAAGCCACCGGCGCTTGCCAGCCTGTCCGACGCTCAGCTGGCCCAGCAGCTTGCCCAACTCGTCGAGGAAGTGCAGCGCCGGCTGGAGAAGGGCAGAGGCCGACGGCCGGAGTTGGAGACGGCGGCGACACAGGCCAGAGCGTCCTTGGATCGGCTGGCTCCAAGACGCACCAGCCAAGCCCGACCCCTGCGATCTGCCAAGGGCTCTTCCCCGCTGCAGGAGGGACAGCGCAAGGCGGTGCGGGCCACTCTTGTGGCAGGTGTCGCCCCCACTCAGGTGGCCAAGCACTTTGGCCTGTCGCTGGCCACCGGCCGCAAGGTGCTCGATGAGGCGGGGTAGAGGTGTTGAGGAAACGGGGTGAACGACGACAATTATGATGGCCGCCTGATGACGACAGAGATGGCCGGTTTGATGTGAGATGCATCAATCTTTCCCGCGATTGCGGGAGAAGGCTGATGCCGGGCATTCACGTCACCGACCGCCAGGTCAGGCGCTACATGAGTTCACGCAAGGACGGATATTCTCAGGCCGCCGCGTCAGCGCGGCCGGGTTCAGTGAACGCACCGGCCGGCGCATCGAAGCCGACCCGGTTCTTCCCAGCCAGCGCGAGGGGCGTCGCTACCGGACGCGTCCGGATCCCTTCGCCGAGGTCTGGCTCGACGAACTCGTGCCGATGCTCGAGGCCGCGCCCCAGATCCGGGCCACTACTTTGCTCGAAGAGTTGCAGCGGTTGCATCCGGGGCACTATGGCGACGGCCATCTGCGGTCGCTGCAGCGGCGGGTGGCCCATTGGCGGGCGACCGAGGGACCGGAGCGCGAGCTGATCTTCCGACAGGAGCATCCGCCCGGCCGGCAGGCTCTCTCGGACTTCACCAATGGCGCCAAGCTCGACGTGACCATCGCCGGCCAGCCCTTCCCGCATCTGCTCTACCATTTCTGGCTCGCTTATTCCGGCTGGCGCTTCATCAAAGCGATCTGCGGCGGTGAGAGCTTCACGGCTCTCACCGAAGGGCTGCACGAGGCGCTCTGGCAGCTCGGCGGCGTCCCGCACGAGCATCGCACCGACCGGCTCTCGGCCGCCTATCGCAACCTCGCCGAGCGCGAGGACGAGGCCAAGGCCTATGCTGCCTTCTGCAACCATTACGGTCTGCAGCCGACCCGCAACAATGCCGGCATCGCCCACGAGAACGGATCGGTCGAAGCCGCCCATGGCCATCTCAAGCTCGGATTACGCGAAGCTCTCGAATTGCGCGGCTCGAAAGACTTCCCCGACCTGGAGGCTTATCAGGCCTTTCTGCAGGACTACGCCATGCGCAAGAACGCAGCCGTGCAGGCGGCGCTTGCCATCGAGCGCAAGGCGCTGGCTCCTCTGCCGCGCTTTCGCACCAGCGATTACTCGGTGGCAACGGTCACCGTCACACGCTCCGGCACGATCTCGGTGCGCAATGTCCTCTACACCGTGCCCTCGCGCCTCGTCGGCTGTCGGCTCAAGGTGCATATCTACGATGATCGTCTCGTCTGCCATCTCGGCCTCACCCCGGTGCTGACCGTCCCACGCCGCTACTTCAAACGCGGTGGTCCCGGTGTCCGCGTCGTCGACTACCGCCATCTGGTCCATGCTCTCGTGAAGAAGCCGCAGGCCTTTCGGCACTCAGTCTTCCGGGAGGATCTGTTCCCGCAGACCGCCTTCCGACGGGCCTGGGAGGTTCTTGATGCCAGGCTCGATCCAAGACAGGCGTGCCGGGTCTATGTCGGCCTGCTGCATCTGGCTGCTACGCACGCCTGCGAGGCCCAACTGGCCGATCATCTCGCGAGCGTTCTCGCCGGCGGTGGGCTCCCGGATCTCGACCAGGCCCGGGCCGTCGTGGCCGGACCGTTGAATGTCCAGGCGCCGGTGGTTCATGTGAGGGCGCCGGATCCGAGCGTCTACGACAGCCTGATCCCTGTCGATCCCATCGCCGCTTCAGAAGGGACCGCACCATGACCCGATCCTCATCCGCTGCGCCGCCGGTCGACACGGCGAAGTTGCCGGTCCTGCTCACCACCTTGCGTCTGCCGACCATCTCGCGGCTCTGGCAGGAGATCGGCGCCCGGGCCGATGCGGAGGGCTGGGGATCGGCTCGCTTCCTGGCTGTCCTGTGCGAGCACGAGATCCATGAGCGGCACAGTCGACGGATTGCCCGCCATCTCGCCGAGGCCGACCTGCCCCTGGCAAAACGTTTGCGACCTTCGACTTCTCCGCAGTGCCGAGTTTACGCAAGGCGCAGGTCCTTGCTCTGGCGGACGGGGATGCCTGGCTCGACCAGGGCGCCAACATTCTGCTGTTCGGCCCGTCTGGGACCGGCAAGACGCACCTCGCCGCGGCGATCGGCACGGCCCTGATTGAGGCCGGCCAGCGGGTGTTGTTCACGCGCACCACCGACCTGGTCCAGAAGCTGCAAGCCGCCCGGCGCGATCTGAGCCTGCCGGCGACCCTGGCCAAACTCGACCGCTTCGATTGCCTGATCCTCGATGATCTCGGCTACGTGCGCAAGGATCAGGCGGAAACCAGCGTCTTATTTGAACTCATCGCCGAGCGCTATGAACGGCGTTCCTTGATCACAACCTGCAATCAGCCCTTCAGCACCTGGAACCAGATCTTCCCGGATCCCGCCATGACGGTCGCGGCGATCGACCGTTTGGTTCACCACGCCACCATTCTGGAACTCAACACCGAGAGCTACCGGCGCCGGACCGCGGCGGAGGCCAAGAGCGCCGCTGTCTAATTGTCGTTGGACGCGGTCAGCTAGTTGACGCCGCCGCCGGTGATGGGTCCACTGGGGCATGTCCTGGAAAGATCCCAACGCCCTCCAGATCAAGATCACGCTGGCCGAGATCGACCCGCCCGTGTGGCGACGGCTGGTGGTGCCGTGGACGTGGCACCTGGGGCAGTTGCACCTTGCGATACAGGCGGCGTTCAACTGGTGGGATTACCACCTGCACGAGTTCCACATTGGTGGCCTGCGCTATGGCGATCCGGAACTGCTCGAGGACGGGGCTTTCGAGGATGACCCGCGCGTGTTCGACGAGCGTGAGGTGCGGTTGCGCGACTTCGACCGGGAGCCGGGCACATGCTTTACCTATCTCTATGACTTCGGAGACAGTTGGCTGCACACCGTGGAGATCGAGAAGCTGCTGGCCCTCGATACGCCCCCTCGCTTTGGGACCTGCATCGCAGGAGCCCGTGCCAGGCCGCCAGAAGACGTGGGCGGCGTCAGTGGCTATGAGCGCTTTCTCGCCATCATGGCCGATCCGGATGATCGCGAGCACACCGAGACCCGGGTCTGGTGCGGCGGCCACTTTGATCCGGAATGGTTCGACCTGACGCTCACGGACAAGGACGTCAGGAACGCACTCAAGCCTAACGTGCGGCGCCGCCTTCATCAGCCCAAGCCCGCGCGAAAAAGCCGGACATCGTAGTCGGCGCTAGCCGGACACAAAAATTGTCGTTGCACAAACGGGTTTACCACGGGCTACACCTCAGACGCTGTTGTGCACCAAAGGCGTCTGGACCTTGGCATGCACGTGATCGAGAAGCCCTTCATCTATGCTGAGCTGGCCACAAAGGTGAGGCGCACGCTCGACAGAGACTAAAGGCGGAAACCCCATCAATGACCATACTCACGCAGGAGGCCGGATTGATCGAGCGTAGTGAGGTGCTGCGTGATGTGCTTGGCGGTCTGTCTCGTGCCCAGAAGACGCTTCCCGGCAAGTACCTGTGGGATGAGACGGGTTCGTCCCTGTTCGACCGCATCTGCCACACGCAGGATTACTACCTCACCCGCTGCGAGGGTGCTCTCCTGCGCTCGAGGGTTGAGGAGATTGGCAGCCTGGTTGGGTCTGGAGCCACGATCGTCGAGTTTGGCAGCGGAGCAAGCCACAAGGTTCGCATACTGCTCGATGCCTTCACTGCGCCGACGCGGTACGTCGCGCTCGACATCTCACGTGAGTATCTCGAAGCTGCCACACTGCGAATTGCAGCGGACTATCCGGGGATCGAGGTTTCTCCGGTTTGCGCGGATTACACGAAGCAGATCACCCTTCCGATCCAGCGTGGGGCAAGTCCGATCCTTGGGTTCTTCCCAGGCTCTACAATCGGCAACTTCGATCCTGCAGGCGCCGTCGCCTTTCTGACGCGAGCCCGCGAGACCATTGGGCCGAGTTGGTTTCTGGTTGGAGCCGATCCCAATCGTGATGAACAAAGCCTGTTGCGCGCCTACGGCCAGGCTGATGGCCTTATGGCGGAGTTGCATAAGAATCTGTTGGTCCACCTCAATCGCCTTCTCGGCACTGCGTTCAATCCCGGTGATTTCCGCCACGAGGCCCGCGTGCAGCATAACCCGTTTCGCGTTGAGGCTCATCTGGTTGCTACCAAAGCATTGATGTATCAGGTTGGGGAGGTCCCAATCGCGTTTGAGGTCGGGGAGAGCATCCACACGGACACCTCGTATAAGTATGATCCTGCTACATTCCAGAACTTAGCAAGCCAAGCCGGTTGGCAACCTATCAGGTTCTGGTGCGATGAGCAGAATCGCTTCTGTCTTTACTTGCTGCAATCGAGCTAAGACAGTGGTGCCTGGCAGAGCCACGACTGCCAGCGTCGGTTGACCCCGCAGAGAAGCGTACCATCGTGGCGCGAGGCCGTAACGCGCTGTACAAGGGACGGTTGGGAACGGCTCAGGTTCCAACAGCCTGGAGGTTGACCTCTTGAGCCCGCAGACACTCACATCCGATCAGGGTTGCTTGGGCTGCTCCCGCGCCTCCGGCTCGACGATCACATTGGGTGGCATCGGCTCGGATCCGGTCTCAATCAGATCCTGCAAGTCACCCTGCGCTACGGCCTCAGCCGTTCCCATCGGAGTAGACCGCTGAACGCCGTAGGTCGGCAGCTCCTGCTCGATCTGACCAGTAGCCGTTCGCTCGTCTCGGACTTCGGAAACCGTCTCTGAGGGAACGAGGCCAAGGCTCGCGGCATGCTCCGCGATCGCCACACTGTCGGCCGCCAGCACCAGGCTGCTGCCCGCGCCCGCCACGGCCTTGGCGAGGTCCTCAATCTCTCTGATCCTCCCAGGATCCCGGGAGACGTTGCGAATGTAGACTGCCAGCACCCGGCCAGGATGCTCCGCGACGGTCTGACGGTAGATCTCAGGATCGTGCTGCCCGCTGTCGCCGATGAGAACAAAGGGCAGCTCACTGTAGAGTGCCAGCATGTTGTGGATCAGCTCGCGCTTGTGGTCCTCGGCCTTGCGCGGCAGCGGACGTGTCCAGGAGACACCCCATTCGCGCAGGAACAGGATTGGGCCGATCGGGATGCCGTTCAGATCGAAGAACTCTTCCAGCACCTCGTAGATGCCCCAGGGAGCGCGTGAGACATAGAGCATGGGGTTCTGCTGATCGCCGGAGGCGCCGGCGTGCAAGGCCCGGTACAAGGCCCCGACCCCGGGAAAAGCCACCCGGCTCTGCGCGTCCTCGACGAACAGGCGCCAGAGCATCCTGAGCTTGTTGGCCACGCCCGTTTCCATGACCGTGTCGTCGATGTCGCTGATGACTACATACCGGCAGCTGGCCGGTGGGATGAAGATCTGAGCTTGCGCCTGAACCGCATGGGGCTGCGGCAGGGCCAGGTCCATGGTGTGCCACGAACGGTCGCGCGGTGGCGGCAGGGCAGGGGAGAGATGGACCCGAAAATAGCCGTCCTTGTCGGTGGTGACGGTTTCCTCCGCTCCATAGAACCGGGCTGTTACGATGGCGCCGGAGATCGCGCGACGGGCAAGGCGCCGACCGATATCGCGCAGGTTCGTCAGGAGGTCTCCTCGGCCGGTCTCCGAGTGCGGGCTCGATTGCCGGAATACCCGACCGATCAGGAAGACTTCGGAGCGAGATCCGTATCCGCGGTAGGGCTGGATGACCACGCCTCTTTCGCCCTGCGCCTCCTGCACGGGCCGGGCAGCGATGCCCAGCATCCGGATGAGTGCGCCCAGCCATTTCCTCACTGCGCCGGTGAGGCTCATCGCGTTCGCCCCGTATCCTTGTCTGGTCTTCCAATGAGGTGGGGCGTGCAAAAGATCCTTGGAGGACTGTTCTGTTAAACCATGGTGCTCTTGCACCAGCTGCGGTAGGCCAGACTTGGCCTGCTACGGCAGCCGGAGAACTTCTGACTTTTAATCAGAGGGTCCTGGGTTCGAGTCCCAGCGCGCTCACCACACCTAGAATGCTTATGAGATAAGCATTCTAAGTAGGTCGCCAAAAGTTCTGCAACAGCTTTCTGAGCCAGAAGTGTTTGGATGCCATGCCGGCCTTGCGGCGCGCCTGCTGCGGCGTCAGCGTCAGCACCCAATCAGCGGCCTCGGCGGCCAGAGCATCGATGGACGCCGCCTGCCGGTTGGCCGCTACCAGGCGCTTGAGTTCGCGCCAGAGTTGATCCATCGGGCTCAGTTCGGGCGCCTGCCGGGGCAGCCACACGAACCGGATGCGCAGCCGGGCGGCCAGGGCTTGGGTCTGCGGCGCGGTGTGGGCGCTCGCCCGGTCGGTCAGCAGCCAGAGCCAGCCGGCGCCCCGGTAGTGGCGCCGCAACACGCGCAGGAACGCCTGGGCATCGGCCTGACCGGCGCGATGGCGGACCAGCACCAGCCGGCGCGCGCTGTGCAGGTCAATCGCCCCAAACAGCACCCGCTTGGCATTGCGGCCGGTGATCGGCACGATCGCCTGGGTACCCTTGAGCGCCCACATCGCCCGCAGGGGCGGAAACAGTCGCAGCAGGGTCCAGTCGAGGCACAGCAGCCGATCGCCTCTGTGCCAGCCCGCCTTCAGGCGCCGGATCAAGCCCCTTTTTTCTGCGCCAGATGAGCCGCGCGCGCGACATAGACATAGCGCGGCCGCTTCCAGCGATAGCCGGCCTCGTGCAGCCGGCGCCGCAGGGTGCGGGGGCTGACGGCGAGGCCCTTGGCGGCCAGATCGTGCGCCAGCAGCGGCACCGTCCAGCTCGTCGCCTGGTAGCCGCAGCGGCGCGGGTCACGTGCCAGGGCCGCCGCCAGCCGCTGCGGCGTGAGCCTCGGGTGACGACGGGGACGTCCGCTGCGCGGCCGGTCGATCAGTGCCGCGGCCTCATGCTCGGCCCGGTACTGCACCAGCCAGCGATGCACACTGGAGCGGTTGACCCGGCAGCGGCGGGCCGCCTCGGCCATAGAATGGCCCTCGGCCACCAATAGCAGCGCCTCGAGGCGGCGATACACACGGGCCTCACGGGCGCCGGCAAGCGCTGCGGCAAGCCGCTTGCGATCCGCCTCGTCGAGCCACGTCCCGGGAGAGTGATCATGGTGTTGCATGCTCCCCAGGAAACACCCGCAGCTCCCGCGTCGCAAGTCTTATGGCGACCTACTTAGGAGGTATTTCCCGGGGGTTCTGCTCAGCTTTTATGTTGCTGCAATTTCCTTCCGTGCGCACCACGTGCGCACCAATGAGGCGGTCGATGGGACAGAGCAGAGGAGTGATGACCCTTGTGTTTGGAGTAAATCTATCCACTACGATCGTTCATCTAGGAAGGCCGACACCGTCCAGAAGATAAATGAAACCCTGAAAAGCTCGCGGCTTGGGCTCCGGCGATGCCCGATATCCTCCGTTTGCGTCCAGAAGGTTCGTTGGTACTTTCCTTGGACCTGACCTATGCCACCGAATCAGCAATACCAACATGGCGCTGTCTGAAACGACCTGCCGATCGGACCGGACCTGCAGCCTAATCTGGTATCTCAGCCCGAACGGAGCCTTGCACCTTGCCTGCCTATTCAGGGAAAGCACAACCTTATCTTGACGCAATTGCTGCCAGTGTTTTCGCGTCACAAGCTGTCAGAGATTGGCTGATCCGTGGCACGCTTGCTGAAGCGGACTTCACAGAGTCCAGCGTTCTCATTGATGAGCAACGAGCGGTGCGGTGGAGTACAAAGGAGACAAAGCAGCCATTCTGGGCAAATTACTGGTGCGGGCGGGACAGTCGCTGCACTTGCCGAATTGAAGGCAGCAAAGGACTTGAATCTGACGCCATTTTCTTTTTCCGAAACAGCTTGGATCGAATCCTTGCTGTACACGTCGAATTCAAGCATCCGAATGAAGCCTTCAGCTTTGGCCAGCCGGAGGCTTACCCGTTACGTGCAGCGTGTTTTGCAACGACGTACAATACGCGGCCGACGCTGAACCCGCATCATGAATGGACGACCGTCATCCTCTGCGGCACAGAAGCGCTTTCAGATCCCAGGCTTGCTAACTTTCAACGTGTCATTACACACAGAGAAGCTGATAGGGTTATCGACGGATACCCACGTAAGACATGAGTTCCAACCGTGAGGCACAGGCACGCAAGAGAGCAGTTGCACCGAGCAGCTTCTAATCTCGTGTTCAACGTTGGGGTGCATGTTGGGGTAAATCAACAAAGCAGGCTAATGTAGGCTTTTATGTCAGTGTTTTCGCTACAGGGGTGGCGGAGAGGGGGAGACACCGCAAAATCTTCGCGAACCCATGGAGTATCAATGACTTAGCGACGCCTGCAGGCACCCTGTGTAGCACTCTCGTGGAGCACACGGCAACCACGATCAGGTATCGGATCATTGGCGCAATGGCGGTAGTTCTGAAGAAAGGCGCTTTGCTGCTCCCAAGGCTTCAAGAGCACTTGCCGCCCCAAAGCTTCAGGTCGATGAAGCCTTCAAAATAAACGCGATGCGTGTGCCAAATTCATGAGACAGATTTCTTGATGACATAATATCTATAGAGGCGCTGGAACCCCCAAGCTGCAAAGCTATTCCGAACACCAGATTGGCCTTTAAGAGCTCGCCCACTCCATGGATTACGTTGAAGTTCTCTTCTCGCAGTTTCGTCCTCAGATCGACGCCTTGTATAAAGAAATTTGCCAGGAGGCGCAGGTCGAAGAGAGTACGACCCCCTTGGCTATCATGGCACGATCCTTCAACCTCAAGAGGCACGAGGCTGAGTTCGCTGCAGTCATAGATCCATCGCGAGTCTGGGTGACTTGGAACGGTTTAGCTAGTCTTTGGGCATTCTCCCATGCGGTCATACGCATCGGGCGGGAAATGTTCGAGGCTCAGCGGGCTGCAGATGCAAGCGCTCCGCCCCCGACGCTCCCAATTGCCGGCGAGGTGGAGGTTGGGCTTCATCTGTTCACACTTTCGCTAAGGCTTGCGAAGAATAAGTTTGATCAGTGGGTTGATTGGGCTCCGCTGCCTGATACCTCAGCTACATCTGAATCAGAGCGTGCAGGTAATGAACTGTTCTTGCGTGCCCTCGGCTGGATATTGCGCCATGAACTCGGGCATCATGTACTGAACCACCACGAGAGCAGACGCGGTATCCCCGAGCATAACAAGCAACAGGAATTCGAGGCGGATGAATTCGCCAACAACCTGATCAAGGCTGATTATTCTGCAGAGGCTGGACGTCTGCTTGGGACCAAGCCTAAACCACCTGAGATTGAACTGGAAAGGCGTGCCTTGGCAACTTTTGTTGGCTTGACTTGGGTTGCGCAGTTTGAGCTCTCTCCCCATGGTGAAAGCTCGACGCACCCCGACACGGCCTCTAGGATTGCACGGACGTTTGAGCTTCTTGCTCTGGCCGATGATAGCTTCTCCGCAGAAATGCTGTCCTATGTAGTTAAGGTCCTGATCGACCCTGAGGGCGAGTGGCCGCCAAGAGAGGACTCCCCCACGGCGGCAGATGGGGCCATCGAAGCCATGATCCGTTTGACCCGCCACATCAGTGAGATGCGAGGGTAGCCCTTAACATTGATGCAAATGAGAATGCCGCCCGATGCGTTGAGTATGAAGAGCAAGCTAGTGAGGCGGCATTCGTTTTCTATTGCTTGATCAAGTTCCTCTGATCCTGGACGAACAGGATCGGCGAGGAAACGAGGCTTCCCGGATCGTTGGGAACGAGCCGGAGCACCTCGGATCCCGATGCTTGGATGACGTCACCCAGCGTCGGCTCGAAAATGTCGTCCAGGCGACAGCAGAGGGGCTTGGCGGAGATTTGGCGGAAAGTCCCCCGAACACCCCCAATTTCGACCGTTTTCCCCGCTTTCAGCCCGTCGAAATCCGGCTCCTCCAGAGGGGAACCGTCAACGGAGGCTCCGAATGGTAGTCGCCGCTCCTGCGTAAGCCGCTGCCACACAAGCGGATTTTCGCGGGCCTTGGCGGCGGCTTGGCGGAGGAGCCAGTTGTCCTCGCCCTCCGCGGGGCCGTGCGGGAGCAGCGCCCCGCCCGACAGGGCGTCGAGGTGGCGCAGCCGCGCCTCCATGGCGATGGCCGCGTGGAGCACGAAGTCGGGCGCCAGCCGGCCGTAGCGGCTGTCGGTGTCGGCCGGGGCGTGCCCCTGCCAGATGAGCCGCTGCTCGCGCGGCACCGGTGCGACGCCGTAGTCCAGGTGGGCCTCGCGCAGCGTGGTCTTGACGAAGTCGCGGAACGAGCCCGGCACCAGCTTCGGCAGCCCGAGTTTATCCCGCACCCGGGTCAGCTGGTCCGCGATCCAGGTCGACCCGATGCCGACCCACTCCTCCTCGGGCCAGGACCGCATCTCCTTCAGCGCCGAGGGCGGCACCGGCAGCACCGGGTAGCGCTTGCTGTCCGACTCCGGCCGGTCCGGCGGCTGGGTGTCGAACTCGCGCCCGTGCAGCTGGCTGCGCCGGGCGCTGCGGACCGCGACGGACCGGCCGCCGAAGGTCAGCGCGATCAGGCACCACCTCAGCATCGGCTCGTTGCCGCAGAACGCCGCCACCACCCGGGCCATGTCCTCGACCTCGGGATGCCAGTTGCGCGGCTTCGGCCGGGGCGCGCTCAGCACCTTGCAGATCTGCTTGACGCTGCTGATCACCTTCGGCCGGTAGCGCGACTGGACCCGGTTGTCGTCGTCGGGGTCCGCGGCCCAGTTCACGGCCGCCGAGACCAGGGCCATGGGCAGGTGGATCGAGGACGGCGTGTAGCGCTGCGCCAGGTGCCGGATCATCCGCTTCTGCATTCCCGGCGACAGGCCGGACAGCGTCACGTCCGGGCACACCGCCTCCAGGGTCGGCAGCAGCATCTGGAGCTTCGGCGTCCAGTACTTCCGCTTCTCCTCCAGCGCCACGAATCGCCCGACGATGGCCGCGAGCAGCGGGTCGAGCGCGAGCGCCGCCGGATCGCCGCCCTCCGCCTGCACCAGGGCGATCACCTTGTCCTGGGCGGCTTTGAGATCAGTTGTTTCAAGGCTTCTACGGCACACCTGCCCGCGTCGGTTCTTGCCCCGGGGCGTGGGGTCGTACCACCAGCGGGACCACTTGCTGGATCCGGGGGCCTTCTTGACCCCGTAGCGGCCGTGCCACCAGACGCAGCCCTTGATGGGGGGCTGGGCGGCGGGGTCAGGGGCGGCAGTCTTGGCTCTGGGCATGCAATGTACTCCTCCGACAGCACCGCCCGGACGTAGGCCTCGACCTCGTCGGCGCGGTAGAAGATTTGCCGCTTGCGCCGCAGGTAGCCGATCCGGCCCCGCTGCCGCGCGATTCGCAGCTCCTTGTCCTCCAGCACGTGGCCGAAGCGGGCGTAGGCCTCGGCCTCGGTGATCACGTCGCCGGGACCGAGGGACCGGCGGGCCGGCGGGTCGTCATCCCCGTCAGCCATCGGCGCCTCCGAGCAAGACCCGTCTCCGGCCTTTTGGCAAGGGGCCGGCGCACCGAAAAATACCTTCCCTGCAATGGGTTAGAACAGAAGATCCTTCCTGCGGGTCGCCTAAGGAAAGGCGCTCCAATCCTTCCGACGCCGGTTCGGCTCCTGCGGCCCGGGCCAGCGCCGCCGAGGGAGGCACGGGCCCCGGCGTGGGGGCATCAACGCCCATCCGGATCCTTCCGCCGGCACCGGCGTCGCTGGACCCGCGGGCGGTCGGGGCGCGACGCCGCAGGCCCCAGCCCGCGGGCATGAGGGCCGGCCTCATGGCTCCCTCCCGCCGCCGCCCCGATTCGCGCGGGCGCGGGCCAGCGGGAAGCGGACCACCACCCCCGCGTCTGCCGGGCGCCGAGGGCCTCGCGGACAGCGGCGAGGCGCGCCGCGACCTCCAGGATCCTTTTATCCATGGCGGCCTCCCCCGGTCCGCACCCGCCCGGCCTTGCGCGCCCGGGTGTAGGCGGCGAACAGCCGGCGGAAGTCCGCGCCGGACAGGTGCTTCTCGGCCACGAGGACGTCAGCGGCGGCCTCGATCAGGGGGCGGTGCTGGCGCACCAGCGCCCGGGCCCGGCCATAGAGCCTGGCGAGCTGGGCCTCGACGGTGCGGCGCAGCTCCGGATCAACGGCCAAGAGCGCGTGGGCCTGCTCAGGGGAGGCGCGGTACGCGAGCGTCTCGCCGAGCCCCAGCGACGCGCGGGCGCTGGCAAGCAGCGCCGTGGCGATGGCCAGGTCCGATCTTGAGCTCCCGCCGGCGCCGCTTGTCGCCGAGCCAAGGATTTCCTCTTCCGCGGCGCGTCCGGCCAGGGCCACAAGCACGAGCCGCTCGACGTCAGCGCGGGAAAGGATGGGATCCTGTGGCGCCTGGGTCAGCGTATGGGCCCCGCCCTCGCGGTCGAGGATTGTGATGCCATGCACGGTGCCGGCGCCGACCCGCTCCGAAATGCAGGCATGCGCCGACTCATGGATGGCGACACGCCGCAGCGCCTCGGGGAACGCGTGTCCGCCGGCCGGATCTCGGCCGTCACATCCTCCGGCAGCATCGCCCGCCCGGCGCGCCGGGCCCGGCTGCGGGCACGCTTGACCCACAGCGCCACGTCGGCCCCGGTGGCGCCGGCCGCGAGCTGCGCCAACGGGGCGAGGTCGCTGTCAGCCAGGTCGCCCGCCAGATGCAGGCGCATGATCCCGGCCAGGCTCGCAAGATCGGGCTTCTCGATCCTAATGATGCGGTTCAGGCGCCCGGGCCGGACGAGCGCGGGGTCGATCCTTTCCGCAAAATTGGTTGCGCCGATGATGATCAGCCCCGCGGTTAAATTGGACGATTCATCGGTGTCCAAGAGGATCTGGGAGGACAGGGCATTCCAAAAGTCCCTGTTGCGGTCACCGACCGTGCGCCTGTCCGGCAGGGCGTCCAACTCGTCGATGAACAGGATAGAATTCCCGTGAGCGGCGGCGCGGCCCACCACGTTGCGCCATTCCTTGATGACGCTGTCCAGGAACCCGGCGCTGTCCGAGAACCATGAGCCGATGGAGGTGGCCACGAAGCCCAAACCGGCTTCCTTGGCCAAACTGCGCGCCAGGGTGGTCTTGCCGCAGCCGGGCTCGCTCGCCCACACACAACGCCTGTCCAGCGCCTGGAACGGCAGCGCGCCCGCCCGCCAGGCCGCGAGATCGCGCAACAGGTTCTGGCACCAGTCCATCGCCGCCCCCGTAGCCGTGCAGGTCGGCGAGACGGGGCGCGTCGGCCAGGGCCGGGTCGGCGCCGGAACAGGCCCCGGCGGCGGCCTGGAGCCGGGTGACGCACGACTGCGGCGACGTGCCGGTCCGCACCGCCGCGCAGATTAGGTCGTGATCGAGCAGACTGAGGCCCGCCGGCATCCGCCGCGGCGCGGCGCCAGTCGCGCGCCGGATCACACGCCGCAGCACCGCGCGGTCCGGCGGCTTGATGGTCACCCGCAGGTCGGCGGCGGCGACCAGCGCCGGCGGGAGCTTGTCGGGCGCATGGGAGATGCCCAGCACCCGGCCGCCGCGGGCCAGCACGGCCGCCACCTCGTCGTTGCCGACGTTGGGCTTCGCGCGCGGGTCGGCGGGCACGGAACGCGTCTTGACGAGGTCCCACTCCCCGAGGGCGGACAGGGCGAGGCGCAACGGCTCAACCCAGGAGGCGTCGGGCCCCTGGACCACCACCGCCAGCGGGGACGCCCCGGCGATTCGCCGCCGGAGCGCCGGCGTCAGGGCCGCGTCGACGGCATACCGGGCCAGGGTCCGGGTGGCCGGCAGCAGGCCAGTGGCGGGTGGCCGCTCCGGCGCAGTCGGCTCGGGCAGCTCCGCCGCCAAGTCATCGAAATCGAAAAGAGGATCGCGTTCTGTGTCGTCCATGAAAACCTCGTGGTGGCGAGGCGCCCAGGCGTGCGTCAGCGCGCGCCGGACGGACCTCGCCGGTGTTGCCGGGAAGGGACCGGCACCCCACGGGACGCCGGAATGGTCTGGATCAGGGATCGGTCCACGCTCGCGCGGGGCGGCCGTCCGGTCTCTCGGGGCGCGGCCAAGGCCGGCGCGAATGAGATGTTGCTTAGGGCCCTCTGCAGGGCCGTGCCGCCGACAGGGCGGAAAGGGCGTCCGGGCAACCAGGACGGGTCGGGGAGGCGCTCATGGCCCCGTTGGGCCCGCAGCCGTGCTGCGGGTGGGTCGACCGCAGTCCGGTTAGATCATCCGGCGGCGGTGCTTATCAGTGAACAAATAGAGAACACAGTGGGAGCCCGTCAATTACCTCCGTTGGGGGCCCCCGGTCGGGCAGAAGCCACGTCTCGGGACTGTGGCGGAAGACGGCGCCGCCGGATCGGGGTGTCAGGCCCTAGTGGTCCGGCCGCGAGGTCCGCCTCGACGAGGTCGCGGCAGACCAGGGCCAGGATGCTGGACACAGGGTCGCCCGCACGCACAACCTGGGCGACTTCGGCCAACGGCAGGGGGCTCCTTTGCCGGAGCAGGGCAAGCACCGCGACTTGGTCCGCGGCCGCGACCGACGCATGCCGGCAGCCCCAAACGCTTCTCGCATTCATGACCAGCGGCGAACCATGGATCGGAGTCGGCTCGCGGCACTCGTAGGCGATACCCTGGCTGGCGAGCGCCTGCGCGACGGCCTCGAACCGGGTGCGGGCGGCCTTGGCCCGCGACGGCCGGTAGACGTCGACGATGATCTCCTGGCCGTCAGTCTGGAGACGGAAGTCCGGCACGTGCTGGACCGGCAGGCCATCGAGGCTGATGGTCAGCGAATCCGCCGGGGCGATGGCCCGCACCGCCGGGTCCAGCGACGCCACGATCAGGGCATCGAGAACATGGCGGTCGCGGGCCGGGATGGCGGTTGTGGTCTTGGCGCCCTCGAACCGGCGGACGGGCGGAGCGGGACTACGGGGTGGTGATGAACTCATGGGACGCATACCTCGCACGAATCCCCATGTGCCCGGCCGCCGCGCAGGCGGCCAGGGTGGACGGGGTGGCCGCCGGCCGACGGGCCGGGACCTTGGGTTCCGGATGCTGCCGCATCCGAGAACAAATAGGGAACATAAGCTTGGCCGCGTCAACGACTCGAAAGAGGTAGGACAAGCGTCTTATCCACTGGCAGCTTTGAGCAAGGGGGCTGCGATACCCTTACCGAGCTTCTCCCGAGCATCTTTGTTCCGCTAGGTAACCTGGAAGCTTCAACTTGGAACTTCTTATAGGGAAAATGGAAATCCGCTCTGAATGGTCGATGGTGACCTTCAATCGCCCGGCGCTTTGTACCACGGGTAAGTGATGCAATCCCTTCGATTAGCTTCTATAGGCGGCGGGACGTGCCCGAAGCGTTTGGAGCAACGCCCTTGGCTTCGACGGAGCTGCACATTGGCTGTTAGGTCTGCCGCAGAGTAGTCCTGGGTGCAGTTCCAATTATTGGCTGTAAGAGCTATTCCATTCTCGCGAATAATAAGCTAGGTGCTCTGGCTAGGCGCCCGTAGCTCAGCTGGATAGAGCACCAGACTACGAATCTGGGGGTCAGAGGTTCGAATCCTTTCGGGCGCGCCATT